>NZ_CP192053.1:0-4800000 GCF_050942355.1 Kribbella sp. CA-245084
GTACTCGCAGGCCTCCCGCCGAACCAGCGCGCCTGGCTGACCAATTCACGTCCGGTGACGCTGCACGAGAGCACCGCGATCGTCGCAGTGCCGGACGACTTCACCCGCGGTCAGCTCGAGACCCGGCTCCGTCCCGACCTCGAGCGGATCCTGACCGAGAGCTTCGGCCGGGACATCCGGATCGCCGTCACCGTCGACCCGTCCCTCGACCCCGAGCTCCGCGAGCAACAGGCCGCGCAACAGGCCGCTCCGCAGCAGCCCCAGCAGTACGCACAGCAGCCACCGCAGCAGCAACACCCGCAGCAACCCGCTGTACGCGAGCCGCTGCACACCGACGGCGCCTACCAGCCGACCATCCAGTCAGCCTTGACTGATCCGGCCAACGCACCGCAGTACAACCAGCCGCGTCCGGATGCAGCGCCTCAGCACTACCAGCAGCCGGCGCCGCAGCAGCAGTTCGGTCAGCCGATGGGCTCGGTCGCTCCGCCGCCGAACGGTTCGCCGACCCAGTCGGCCACCGAAGCGCAGGGTGAAGCCAGGCTGAACCCGAAGTACACCTTCGAGACGTTCGTCATCGGCAGCTCGAACCGGTTCGCCCACGCGGCCGCGGTCGCCGTGGCGGAGGCGCCGGGCAAGGCGTACAACCCGCAGCTGATCTACGGCGACTCCGGCCTGGGCAAGACCCACCTGCTGCACGCGATCGGGCACTACGTCCGCAGTCTCTACACAGGTGCGCGCGTTCGGTACGTCTCGAGCGAAGAGTTCACCAACGACTTCATCAACGCGATCCGCGACGACAAGGCGTCCCAGTTCCAGCGCCGGTACCGCGATGTCGACGTACTGCTGATCGACGACATCCAGTTCCTGGAAGGCAAGATCCAGACCCAGGAAGAGTTCTTCCACACCTTCAACACGCTCCACAACGCGAACAAGCAGATCGTGATCAGCTCCGACCGCGCGCCGAAACGCCTGGAGGCGTTGGAGGATCGGCTGCGGAACCGGTTCGAGTGGGGCCTGATCACCGACATCCAGCCGCCGGACCTCGAGACCCGGATCGCGATCCTGCGGAAGAAGGCGGCCACCGAGCGGCTGACCGCCCCGCCGGACGTGCTGGAGTTCATCGCGACGAAGGTGCAGACGAACATCCGTGAGCTCGAGGGCGCACTGATCCGCGTCACCGCGTTCGCCAGTCTGAACCGGCAACCGGTCGATCTGAGCCTGGCCGAGATCGTGCTGAAGGACCTGATTCCCGAAGGCAGCAAGCCCGAAGTCACCGCCAGCATGATCATGGGCCAGACCGCGTCGTACTTCGGTCTGTCGATCGACGACCTGTGCGGATCGAGCCGGAGCCGCGTGCTGGTGACAGCACGACAGATCGCCATGTATCTGTGCCGCGAGCTCACCGATCTGTCCCTACCGAAGATCGGCCAGCAGTTCGGCGGCCGCGACCACACCACGGTCATGCACGCGGAACGCAAGATCAGGCAGTTGATGTCCGAACGACGCAGCGTTTTCAACCAGGTCACCGAGCTGACGAACCGGATCAAACACCAGGCGAAGCAGCAGTAGAAGAACCGCACAGGCTGGGGACACAGCTGTGGAAAACTGTGGGTATTGCCGTGGACACAGCAGTGAATCGTGTGGACGCCCTGTGGGGACAGAATCCGTCATCCTCAGCCGTCCCCAACACGACCGAGAGTCATCCACACGCCGTCCCCAACCAGAAATGTGGTCTGACCTGCGAACTCGTCGCTTTTCCACAGTATCCACCGGTGCGAAGAACACTATGGAATCTGTAGAGAGGTCCCAGTCCACAAAACGAACGGGCGGCCCGATCTGGGGAAAACCCCGATCTCGCGTCGATCGGACCGACCTGTCAGGCTGTTCCCGTAAAGACCCGCAATACGACGCCGACGCGACCCGCCCGAAGCGCCACGTCAGGCCCGATGGGCGCACAGCACCTTTGTCCGTGGCAGGATCTGCCTGGCACACAGCCGAATCAGGAGGCACCCAGCGGTGAAGTTTCGCGTCGAGCGCGACGTACTGGCCGAGTCGGTGGCCTGGGCCGCGCGCAGTTTGCCCAGTCGTCCCAGCGTTCCGATCCTTGCCGGCCTTCTGGTCGAGGCCGAGGACGGGCAGATCACCCTGTCCGGATTCGACTACGAGACCTCGGTGCGTGTCACCGTGCCCGCGCAGGTGGCGGACTCCGGCAAGTGCCTGATCTCCGGCCGGCTTGTCGCCGACATCTCCAAGAGTCTTCCGAACCAGCCGGTGGACATCGCCGTGGACGGCGCGAAGGCACAGGTCACCTGTGGCAGTTCGCGGTTCACGCTCCAGACGCTTCCCACAGAGGAATATCCGGCTTTGCCGGAGCTTCCCGCCGCCAGCGGGACGGTCAAGGCCGAGGTTTTCGCCCAGGCCGTCTCCCAGGTGGTGACCGCGGCCGGGCGTGAGGACACGCTGCCGGTGCTGACCGGTGTTCGGGTCGAGATCGAGGGCTCCACGATCTCGCTGCTCGCGACCGACCGCTACCGGCTCGCGATCCGTGAGCTCGAGTGGAACCCGCAGTCCCCCGACGCGTCCGCGGCTGCGCTGATCCCTGCCCGGGTGCTGTCCGAGACTGCCAAGGCGATGACCGGCTCCGACGTGATCGTGTCGCTGGCTGCGCCCGGCACCGGCGACGGGATCGTCGGCTTCGAGGGCCAGGTGTCCGGCGGTAGCAGGCGCGCCACCACCCGGCTGCTCGACGGCGAGTTCCCGAAGGTCCGCGGCATCATCCCGACCGACGCGGCGATCGCGACCCGGGTGCGGATCGACACCGCGACCCTGGTCGAGGCGGTCAAGCGGGTCGCGCTGGTCGCCGAGCGGAACGCCCCCGTCCGGCTGACCTTCGAGGAAGACACCGTGACGCTGGACGCCGGCAGCGGTGACGAGGCGCAGGCGTCGGAGTCGCTCGAGGCGCGGGTCGTCGGCGAGCCGGTGACCGTAGGCTTCAATCCGACGTACCTGCTCGACGGTCTCGGCGCGATCGGCACTCCGGTCGCCCACCTGGCCTTCACGCAGGCGACGAAGCCGGCCGAACTGACCGGTGTGCGGGACTTCGACGGCGAACCGATCAGCGAATTCCGGTATGTGCTGATGCCGGTCCGCCTGAACAGCTGAAAGCCAATAGAACAAGGGGATTCAGATGGAGCTCGGCCTTGTCGGTCTCGGCAAGATGGGCGGCAACATGCGCCAGCGGATTCGCAACGCGGGCCACACCGTGATCGGGTTCGACCACAACAAGGACATCTCCGATTCCAAGGACCTGGCCGACATGGTCGGCAAGCTCACCGCCGACGGCCAGCCGAAGGTCGTCTGGGTGATGGTGCCGGTCCAGGCCATCGACCCGGTCGTCACCGAGCTGGCCGAGCTGCTCTCCCCCGGCGACATCGTGATCGACGGCGGCAACAGCCGCTGGACCGACGACACCCGCCGCGCCGCACAGCTCGCCGAGAAGAACATCCGCTTCGTCGACTGCGGCGTGTCCGGCGGCGTCTGGGGCCTGGAGAACGGCTACGCCCTGATGTGCGGCGGCGACAAGGACACCGTCGACACCGTGATGCCGATCTTCGAGGCGTTGAAGCCCGAGGGCGAGTTCGGTTTCGTGCACGCCGGCAAGGTCGGCGCGGGCCACTTCTCGAAGATGGTCCACAACGGCATCGAGTACGGCATCATGCAGGCCTACGCCGAGGGGTACGAGCTGCTCGAGGCGTCCGACGTCGTGGAGAACGTGCCGGAGGCGTTCCAGTCCTGGCGCGAGGGCACCGTGATCCGCTCGTGGCTGCTCGACCTGCTGGTGAACGCGCTCGAGGACGACAACCACCTGGAGAAGATCCGCGGGTACGCCGACGACTCGGGCGAGGGCCGCTGGACCGTCGAGGCCGCGATCGACCTCGCCGTACCGGTGCCGGCCATCGCGGCCGCGCTGTTCGCCCGGTTCTCGTCGCGGCAGGACGACTCGCCGGCGATGAAGGCGATCGCCGCGATGCGCAACCAGTTCGGCGGTCACGCGGTGAAGGGCGCCGAGGCCGCCGACCCGTCGTACGCGACACCCCCGATCAAGCACTGAGGTGTACGTCACCGCCCTGGGTCTGCTCGACTTCCGGTCCTATCAGCAGGCGGAGGTCGAGCTCACCCCGGGCGTGACGGCCTTCGTCGGGCCGAACGGGCACGGTAAGACCAACCTGGTCGAGGCGATCCACTACACCGCGACCCTCGGTTCGCACCGGGTGGCGAACGACGCACCGCTGGTGCGGGCCGGCGCCACTCGGGCGATCGTGCGGACAGAGATCCGCAGCCAGTACGACCGGGATGTGGTCGTCGAGCTGGAAATCAATCCTGGGAAGGCAAATCGGGCTCGGATCAACCGATCGCCGGTCCCGCGACCGCGAGAGGTGCTCGGGCTGCTGCGGACGGTGCTGTTCGCGCCGGAGGATCTCGCGCTGGTGAAGGGCGATCCGTCCGAGCGACGGCGGTTCCTGGACGAGTTGCTGACATTGCGTTCGCCACGGATGGCCGGCGTACGGCAGGACTATGACCGGGTGCTGAAGCAACGGAACTCGCTGCTGCGGAGTGCCTCGCAGGCGCGCCGGCAGAACCGGACGAGTGCCGCCGAAGGGCAGCTGCGCACGCTCGAAGTGTGGGACTCGAACCTGGCTCGCGTCGGATCCGAGCTGCTTGCGACGCGGTTGGAGTTGCTGGAATCCCTGCGTCCGTTGGTGTCCAGCGCGTACGACGCTGTTGCCCGGGGCAAGGGTGATGCGCGGTTGGAGTACAAGTCGTCCGTGCTGCTCGAGCCGGGAGTGACTTCGCGCGAGCAGCTGGCCGACGTACTGCTGGCCGCGGTTCACGAGAAGCGGCGGGACGAGCTCGAGCGCGGTGTCTCGTTGGTCGGTCCGCATCGCGATGACGTCGTACTCGGGCTCGGGGACTTGCCTGCGAAGGGGTATGCGAGTCACGGTGAGTCTTGGTCGTTCGCGCTCGCGTTGCGGCTGGCGTCGTACGAACTGCTGCGTGCGGACGGGGGTGAACCGGTGCTGATCCTCGACGATGTCTTCGCCGAGCTCGACACCCAGCGGAGGGACCGGCTCGCCGAGCTGGTCGCGCCGGCTGAGCAGGTGCTGGTGACCGCTGCCGTCGGCGCTGACGTGCCCGCTGCGCTCAGCGGTGCGCGCTTCGAGGTCGGTGAAGGGGTCGTTCAGCGTGCCTGAACCCCCGGATTCCTCTGAGAGCGGCCCTGAGAGCGAGGTCGTGCACGACAAGCAGGGGCTGGATCTGGCGAAGTCTCTGGCGGGACGGCTCAAGCAGCAGGCGGCCAAGGGCGGCATCATGCCGGTCAAGCGCCGCCGCCGGCCGCGGATCGGCGGCGCCCAGATCAGCAGCGCCCGCCCCGACGACCGCGACCCGCAGAAGCTGACCAACACGCTCGGCCGCCTGATGCGCGACCAGGGCTGGGAGGTCGACGTCGCCGTCCACGGCGTGATGGCCCGCTGGCCGTCCATCGTCGGCCCCGAGATGGCCGAACACTGCAAGCCCGAGTCGTACGAGGACACGGTCCTCACCGTCCGTACGTCGTCCACCGCCTGGGCCACCCAACTCAAACTCCTCGCCCCCGACCTCGTCCGCCGCCTCAACAGCGAACTCGGCGAGGGCACCGTCACCCGCGTCAACGTCCAAGGCCCCCACACCCCCTCCTGGCGCAAAGGCCCCCGAACCATCCGCGGCGGCCGCGGCCCCCGCGACACCTACGGCTGACGAGACTGGTTGTGCCCACGACCCGGCCAAGCTCTAGGATCGGGCGCGATGCGCACGCTCGTTGACGGCTTTCGCGAGATGGTCCACCTGATCGGAGACACCTTCCGGCTTTGGTGGAAGAACTTGCTGCCCATGACCACCTGGTGGATTGCCGGCTTCGTCGGCTTCACCGTCTGCGTACAGGGCGCGATCTGGCTGGCCAAGCACGCGCACTCCAGTCTCGGGACCGGTCTGTTCGCCATCGGCGTGCTGCTCCAGATCACCGCGGCCGTAGGCATGATCCGCACCTGCGCGATGTCGCTGTACCGCTGGCGCGACGCGGCGAGCAACGAGTCCGAGGAGACGTCCGACCCGACGCAGCGGGGTCTGCTGGAACTGCTGGCCGTCACCCTGCTGCCGCTCGTCGCGGTCTGGTCGGCGTGGGGCTTCTTCGACGAGCAGGTCAACTCGCTCAGCGCGACTTACCTCGTGCAGAACGGGACGCAGCCCGGCTCGGGCTTCTTCAAGCTCGGCATCCACAGCTGGCACGGGTACCTGCCGGCGCTGGTGATCCTGCTGGTGCTGCGTCGGCTGCTTCAGGCGGTCGACGACCGCTGGCCGAGCCGCCCGGTGAAGTTCGCCCAGGTCTGGGCCGAGGCCTTCTTCGTGCTGCTCACGTTCGTGATCACGCCGTTCGCGATCGCCGAGGGCAAGCTGTGGTTCCAGAGGCGAACCTTCTGGTACTGGTCGGTGGACTGGTGGGACGGCCTGAAGGACTTCTTCGCGGGCATCCACATCCCGCTCCCTGCCGGTATCGAGTTCCTGTGGGGCTTCTTCTGGGAGTCGCTCTGGCCGCTGTTCAAGCTGGGCGTCGGTGAGCCCCTGACCTGGTTGGCCATCACGACGGTCGTCTTCGGCCACCGGGTGCTCTCCAGCGGCGGGGTCTTCCGCGGCACGCGACTGGAGCAGCGACTCGGCGGCAAGGCGGAGCAGGAAGGTCCGCAGCGAGGCCGGTTGGTCGAACTGACCTACAAGGCGCCGGACCTCGTGCTCGGCGGTCTTCGCGAGAAGTTCTACCCGGCGATCAACGCGTTCCGTCTGCTGGTCCGAGTGGGGCCGGTCTTCCTCGGCGTGGTCTGCATGGTCTACACGCTCTGGGTGCTGGCCGACGACTGGGCGTTCGTCGTCATCCAGCGGCTGATCGGTATCCACGGCGGCTACTGGGGTCTGATGAACCAGGAGATCTCGAGCATGATCGAGCGGCTCGTCTTCGAGCCGCTGCGCATCGCGCTCCTGGCGGCAGCGTTCGACCTGTGTATCTCGGTCGGCATCCAGCGGCGCAACGAGGCAGCCTCGGCCGCGCAGCCCGAGGAGAAGGAAGCCGAGCAGCCGGCGCCCGTCACCGTCTGAGGAGTCTCAGGGAGTGATCAGGACCCGCCGGTGATCGATGAAGTCCTCGACGGTCACGCCGGTGAGATTCGGTACGGCGGACTTCGGCACCACGTAGACCTTCGCGATCTGTTGCGGCTTGTCCATCGTGAACGGGTGGTCGTCGTCGCCGCAGTACGTCGCCAGCGGGTAGTCGAACGGCTGCTCGGTGTCCCACGTGTTGCCGTGGGTGTCCCGCAGCGTCGCGTCGCAGCTGAAGCCCTTGTCCTTGAGAAACAGCCCTTCGCGCGGAGTCACTGTCAGCGTGGCCACGACGATCGTGGATCCGGCCGGCCCGGCGAGGTCGATCGCTTCGCCGTCCTTGTCGAGAATCGTGGTGTACGCCTTCAGCGAGTCGAGCTTCCACTCGACGTTCGCGATCGTCACCGGTCCCTGGCTGATGACCTGGTCGATCCGGCCCTCTCCGTAGATCCGCTCCGTGTCGGTCAGATAGGGCCTCAGCAGGATGATCGTGGCGCCGGCCAGTAGCGCCACCAGCAGCGAGACCTGAACGGTCAGCCGGGATGCCCGGCTCGCGAGCTTCACGACGCCACCCGGGTGACCGTGTTGCCGACGATGTACTGCGGAGCCGCGGTGTCGATCATCTGCTGGGCGATGGCGTCGGTCGGGATTCCGAGATCGACCTCGATGTCGGAGTTGTAGTAATTGAAGATCATGGTCGGCTTCAGCCTCAGGGTGAGGTTGGTGATGTCCGCCGGGTTCAGCTCGAACACGACGGTGCCGGTCTTGGCGAAGCCTGCGTCCGGGAAGTCGATTCCGCTGTTGGACAGTCCTTCGACCGGCTCGTACACGCTGCCGCCGTCGGCCATCAGGGTGGCGTTGATGTTGTCCGGCTTCTTCGCGCCACGGACCGCGTCCCACTCGATCGCGACGTAGATGCCGTTGGTTTCCAGCGGCTTCTTGTCGGTGTCGCTGCTGTCGATCACCGCGCGGGCGAACTTGATCCGGGTGATCTTCATCGTCGATCCGCTGCCGGTGTAATCGAGGGCCTGACCGATCGTGCCGCGGACGACCTTGATGTTCTGCTCGTCGTACACCTGGTCCGGCGCGGCGAGCCGGGTCACACCGCCGAGCAGCACGAAGAGCACGCCGACGAGGATGGTCGCGGGGCGATAGAGCTTCACTTGCTGCCCCCGTTGTCGGTCACCACGGCCGGGTCCAGCCGCACGACCGCGACCGGCGCCTCGTTCTGCCAGAACTCGTTGTCGTTCGCGCCGAACACACCGCTGGTGGCCTCGTAGTTCTCGCCGAGCACACCGATCTCTATGGTCTTCGCGGCGAAGTCCGGGTCGACCTTGAACGTTGTGGAGCAACTCTCGGGCGGAAGTCCGTAGACAAGCACCCAGTTGATCTCACCGCGGCAGGAGACGCCGTCGCTGTCGATGGTCTCCGCGCCGCCGCCCGGAACCAGAACCAGCAGGTCACCGCTCGGGTTCTCGCTCTGGTGCTCCTCGGTGTCGATGTTCTTCGCGTCGAAGTAGATCTTGACCTTTGACTCGGCCTCGTCGTACTCCGTCTTCGGTGTCCGGACGATCTCGGCCTTCGTGAAGCTGAACTCGTATCGGCCTGCTGTCACCGTGGTCGGGGCGGTCAGGGTGGGGACGGTGCGGCCCTTCTTCTCTTTCCAGCCGCCGGTGGCCAGTACTACCAGGACTGCCACCACGACGAGGGCGATCACCAGCAGCCAGATTCGCCGGTGCCGGTGAATCACCCGGTCGGCGATCATCGCATCGATGACCTCGTCGAGACTTTCCACGGCAGCGATCCTAAGGGGCCGTGGGTGCGCGCGAGCCACCGCTTGTCCACGCGAGGTCAGACCCTCGTCCGGAGCGGGGTCAAGCGGTCTGGACCGGTCGATGCCGGAACGGTCAGTCGCGAAACGCCCGAAGGCCACTGAGCGGCCGTGAGCGCTTTTCTGACCCCCTCCTGCGAGAGGGGACATGGAGATGAGGGAGAAAAGACGCCCTGATGCGAGTTTCGGGCGGCTGGTGGCAGGTTCTGCTTCGGTCGACAGGTAGAATGGACGACGTAGGGCGAGCCGCGCCTCTACTACCACCGTAGAGGGCGGCTCTACTGTGCCGCGATGCCTCGCGAAGGCGGGGTCCGAGGAGGACAACCACCGGTGACCGACGAGCCGATCGAGATCGACGCCAACCAGTCCGCCGACCCCATCGGCACCCCCGCACCCAGCGAGGAACTCCCCGCGATGCTCGACCAGATCCCGTCGAACGTCGTCGAGCGTGAGTACGACGCCAGCGCGATCCAGGTCCTGGAGGGACTGGACGCGGTCCGGAAGCGACCCGGTATGTACATCGGGTCCACCGGTGAGCGCGGTCTGCACCATCTCGTCACCGAGGTGGTCGACAACGCGGTCGACGAGGCGATGGCCGGGTTCGGCAACCGCATCGTCGTGACGCTGATGGCCGACGGCGGCGTCCGCGTCGAGGACAACGGCCGCGGTATCCCGGTCGACATCGTCGAGTCCGAGGGCAAGCCTGCCGTCACCGTAGTACTGACCGTCCTGCACGCCGGCGGCAAGTTCGGCGGCGGCGGTTACAAGGTCTCCGGCGGTCTGCACGGCGTCGGCGTCTCCGTGGTGAACGCGCTGTCCAGCCGGCTCCAGGTCGACGTACGGCTGAAGGGCAAGCTGTACACGCAGTCCTTCACGATGGGCGTCCCGGACGCGGACCTCGCCGAGATCGGTACGTCGGACTCGAACGGTACGACGATCACGTTCTGGGCCAGCCCGGACGTCTTCGAGACCACGACGTACTCCTACGAGACGCTGGTCACCCGTTTCCGGGAGTACGCCTTCCTGAACAAGGGCCTCGAGCTCGTGATCCGCGACGAGCGCCCGGACCACCTCGACGAGGACGGCAAGCCGCTCGAGGATTCCTTCCGGTACGACGACGGCCTGGTCGACTACGTCAAGTACCTGACCGGCATCCGCGAGACCGTGCACCGCGACGTCATCTCGTTCGAGGCGGCCACCCCCGACGACACCATGAGCCTTGAGGTCGCGCTGCAGTGGAGCGGATCGTTCCAGGAGTCCGTGCACACCTTCGCGAACGCGATCAACACCCACGAGGGCGGCACCCACGAGGAAGGCTTCCGGGCCGCGCTGACCTCACTGGTCAACTCGTTCGGCGAGGACCAGGGCATGATCAAGAAGAAGGAGGACAGGCTCACCGGTGACGACATCCGGGAGGGCCTGACGGCGATCATCTCGGTCAAGCTCGCCGAGCCGCAGTTCGAGGGCCAGACCAAGACCAAGCTCGGCAACACCGAGGTCAAGGGCTTCGTCCAGCGCGTCGTCAACGACCGCCTCGGCGCCTGGTTCGAGCAGAACCCGCAAGAAGGTCGCGAGATTATCCGGAAGGCGACCGCCGCGGCGAGCGCCCGGATCGCGGCCCGCAAGGCGCGTGACCTGGCCCGCAACCGCAAGGGTCTGCTCGGTGGCGGCGGCCTGCCGGGCAAGCTGGCCGACTGCCAGTCGACCAACCCCGAGGAGTGCGAGGTCTACATCGTCGAGGGTGACTCGGCCGGCGGCTCCGCGAAGGGCGGCCGGGACCCGAAGTTCCAGGCCATCCTGCCGATCCGCGGCAAGATCCTGAACGTCGAGAAGGCCCGGATCGACCGCGTGCTGCAGAACAACGAGGTGCTGGCGATCATCTCGGCCCTCGGCACCGGCATCCACGAGGACTTCGACGAGGACAAGCTCCGCTACCACAAGATCGTGATCATGGCCGACGCCGACGTCGACGGCCAGCACATCCGGACCCTGCTGCTGACGCTGCTGTTCCGGTTCATGCGGCCGCTGATCGAGCGCGGCCACGTGTACGCCGCCCAGCCGCCGCTGTACAAGATCCGCTGGAGCAACCAGCCGGACGAGCTGGCCTACACCGACCGCGAGCGCGACGGTCTGCTCGAGGCCGGGTACGAGGCGGGCAAGAAGCTGCCAAAGGAGAACCCGATCCAGCGCTACAAGGGTCTGGGCGAGATGAACGCGAACGAGCTGTGGGACACCACGATGGACCCGGCCAACCGGGTGCTGCTGCAGATCACCCTCGACGACGCGATCCGCGCCGACGAGACGTTCCAGACGCTGATGGGCGACGACATCGAGGCGCGGCGCAGCTTCATCCAGCGCAACGCCAAGGATGTCCGCTTCCTCGACATCTGATTTCGCAGCTGCTCACCGACGTACTGATCTGAACGGGACTTTTTCATGACCGAGACCCCCACCACGCCGGGCCACGACCGGGTCGAGCCGCTCGACCTGCAGACCGAGATGCAGCAGTCGTACCTCGACTACGCGATGGCCGTGATCGTCGGCCGCGCGCTGCCCGAGGTCCGCGACGGCCTCAAGCCGGTGCACCGCCGCATCCTCTACGCGATGTACGACGGCGGTTACCGGCCGGACCGTGGTTTCAACAAGTGCTCCCGCGTCGTCGGTGACGTCATGGGTCAGTACCACCCGCACGGCGACTCGGCGATCTACGACACCCTGGTCCGGCTCGCGCAGCCGTGGGTGATGCGGGCGCCGCTGATCCAGGGCCAGGGCAACTTCGGTTCCCCGGGCAACGACCCGGCGGCCGCGATGCGGTACACCGAGTGCCGGATGGCGCCGCTGGCGATGGAGATGGTCCGCGACATCGACCAGGACACGGTCGACTTCCGCCCGAACTACGACGGCAAATCGCAGGAGCCGGTGATCCTGCCGGCCCGCTTCCCGAACCTGCTGGTCAACGGCTCGTCCGGGATCGCGGTCGGGATGGCGACCAACATCCCGCCGCACAACCTGCGTGAGGTCGCGGCCGCGGTCGACTGGGCGCTGGAGCACCCGGACGCGACCCGCGAGGAGCTGCTCGACGCCTGCCTGCAGAACATCAAGGGCCCGGACTTCCCGAACGGCGCGCTGATCGTCGGCTACAAGGGCATCGACGACGCGTACCGCACCGGCCGCGGCTCGGTCACGATGCGCGCGGTCGTGGACATCGAGGAAGACGCGAAGGGCCGCACCAGCCTGGTCGTCACCGAGCTGCCGTACATGGTGAACCCGGACAACCTGGCGCTGAAGATCGCCGAGCTGGTCAACACCGGCAAGATGAGCGGGATCGCGGACATCCGCGACGACAGCTCGTCCCGGACCGGCCAGCGGCTGGTGGTCGTCCTGAAGCGGGACGCCCAGCCCCGCGTCGTACTGAACAACCTCTACAAGCACACGCAGCTGCAGGACACCTTCGGCTGCAACATGCTTGCTCTCGTCGACGGCGTACCGCGCACGCTCAGCGTGGATCTGTTCATCAGCCACTGGATCAGCCACCAGATCGAGGTCATCCAGCGGCGGACCCGGTTCCGTCTGCGCGAGGCCGAGAAGAACGCGCACATCTACCGCGGGTACGCCAAGGCACTGGATGCGCTCGACGAGGTCATCGCGCTGATCCGGCGCAGCCCCGACGTCGACGAGGCGCGGACCGGCTTGATCCAGCTGCTCGACATCGACGAGATCCAGGCGCAGGCGATCCTGGACATGCAGCTGCGCCGGCTGGCCGCCCTGGAGCGGCAGAAGATCATCGAGCGGTTGCAGGAGCTCGAGGCGATCATCGCCGACCTCGAGGACATCCTCGCCAGCCCGGAGCGGCAGCGCACGATCGTCAAGGACGAGCTCAGCGACATCGTCGAGCGGTACGGCGACGAGCGGCGTACCGAGATCATCGCGGCCGACGGCGACCTGTCGGTGCAGGACCTGGTGCCCGACGAGGACGTGGTCGTCACCATCTCCCGCGGCGGCTACGCGAAGCGGACCAAGACCGACTTGTACCGGACGCAGAACCGCGGCGGCAAGGGCGTCCGCGGCGCGGCACTGCGGGCCGAGGACGAGATCAACCACTTCTTCGCCACCACGAACCACCACTGGATGCTGTTCTTCACCACCAAGGGCCGGGTCTACCGGGCCAAGGTGTGGCAGCTGCCCGAGTCCGCCCGGGACGCGAAGGGCTCGCACGTCGCCGGCCTGCTCTCGTTCCAGCCGGACGAGGAGATCGCGCAGGTACTGACGCTGCGCGACTACGACCAGTCCGACTACCTGGTGCTCGCGACCAAGAAGGGCCTGGTCAAGAAGACGGCCCTGCGCGACTACGACTCCGCCCGGCAGAGCGGCATCATCGCGGTGAACTTCCGCGAGGAGGACGACGAGCTGATCGGCGCCGACCTGGCCACCGCCGAGGACGACCTGATGCTGGTGTCCCGCAAGGGCCAGTCGATCCGCTTCACCGCGAACGACGAGCAGCTGCGGCCGATGGGTCGTGCGACCTCCGGCGTCACCGGCATGAAGTTCCGCTCCGGCGACGAGCTGCTGTCGATGTCGGTGATCCGGGCCGGGTCCGAGGAGGACGCGCAGTTCGTCTTCACGGTGACCGATGCCGGGTACGCCAAGCGCTCGCGGGTGTCGGAGTACCGGCAGCAGGGTCGCGGCGGTCTCGGTATCAAGGCGGTGAAGCTGAACGACGAGCGCGGTTCGCTGGTCGGCGCGATCATCGTCGTCGACGAGGACCAGGTGCTGGCGATCAAGGCCAGCGGCCAGGTGGTCCGCAGCCGGGTCGACAGCGTGCCGGTCAAGGGCCGCGACACGATGGGCGTCCGGTTCGCCGGGGTCGGCGAGTCCGACGCGGTCGTCGCGATCGCCCGGAACACCGATCTGACGGTCGAGGTCGAGGAATCCGAGGCCGCGGAAGAGGGTACCGAGGCAATTGGTGCCCAGAATGTGGACGGATCGACAACCGAATCCACCTCTGAGAGCGTCCAGAATGATGACGAACGTTCGACGGACGTGGACGGCGCGGCTACCGTCGAAGACGACGAAGCCGGCCAGGAGGGTGACTGATGACCAACCGCGCGAGGCCGACATGGCCTGAAGGTGCGGCCGACAGCTCCAAATCCCAGCGCCCGGCGCCGGGTGGGAAGCCGTCTGCCGCCCCGGCCAACCCGGCCTCCAACGGTCGTTCCAATGGTGTGCCGGGCGGCCAGCCGAGGACTCAGAACGGTCAGCGCCCGTCCTCGTCCGAGTACCGCCCGCAGCCGCGGCCGGCCACTCCTGGCGCCGGCACCGGCGCACCGGCACGTCCCCAGCAGCCCGCTCCCAGCACGCCGGGCCGGCCGGATCCATGGTCTCCCCCGGGTACGACGACCCCCGCGGCCAACTCGCCGTACGAGGGTCCTGCGGCGAAGACCGAGTCGTTCGGTGACCGGGTGAGCGCTGCGCGTCAGGCGGTGCTCGACAAGGCCGCCGCGGTGACCACGGCCAAGCCGGAGAAGACCGACCGGGAAGAGACCAGGCAGGCGCGGCTCGCCGAGAAGGACGCCAAGGCCTCGAGCCGGCCACAGACCCGCAAGGCGCGGCTGCGGATGTCCCGGATCGATCCGTGGTCGGTGATGAAGACGGCGTTCCTGCTGTCGATCGCCTTCGGCATCGTCACCTGGGTCGCGGTCTTCATCATCTGGTCCGCGATCGGCGCGGCGGGTGTTTTCGACAACATCAACAGCACCGTCCAAGAGGTCCTGGGTACGCCGACCGCCGAGCCGTTTCGGGTCGAGAACTACATCAACACCGGCAAGGTGATGGGCTTCACGACGCTGCTGGCCTGCGCCGACGTGCTCATCATCACGGCGCTCGCAACGCTCGGATCCTTCCTCTACAACATCGCCGCCACGCTGCTCGGCGGCCTCGAAGTCACGCTGGCGTCGGAGGACTGATTTCTCCGGCCGGGCCCTGGTCGGGCCCGGCCGGAACCGGTTTGGGAGTAGGGCACTTGGTGCGGTAATCTCTCCCGGGTTCGACACCGCAGTACGCGGGCCTATAGCTCAGACGGTTAGAGCGCTGCCCTGATAAGGCAGAGGTCACTGGTTCAAGTCCAGTTAGGCCCACCCTCACGTATGTTGAAGTGTTGTTTATTGGCCCCGATTCCCGAGGAGTCCCAGTGCTGAAGAAGCTCCTGCTGGTGCTGCTGGCCGGCATCGGTGGATACTTCGCCTACAAGAAGACCCAGCAGTCCCGCGCCGACAAGGACCTCTGGGCCGAGGCCGTCGACTCGGTAGCCCCGGGTCGCTGACCACCCTCACGGGGGCGTAGCTCAACTGGCAGAGCACTGCCTTTGCAAGGCAGGGGTTAGGGGTTCAAGTCCCCTCGTCTCCACCACTGTGATCTCTCAAGAGATCCCGGACGGACCGGACCCCTGATCGGGGTCCGGTTTTCTGGTTTTGGGTGGTGGTCCTGGGGGTCGGCCGAGGGGCTGGTAGTCGCGGGTGGGGTCGAGGGTGAGTTCGCGCAGGAGTTCGCCGGTGGCGGCGTTGATGATGCGGATGTGGAGGTCGTCGACGAGCTTGAGGACGGGGGTTCGGGCGTGCTCGGTCCCGGTGGGGATGTGGTGGAGGCGGCCGGCGCGGCGCAGGGTGAGTTTCCCGGCTGGGTCGGCGATGTCGTGGAGCACTCGGTAGTGGGTGTCGGTGGAGCGGTCGGTGCCGGGGCGGGCTTTGGGGCGGGCTTGGTAGGCGGTGGCCGGGGTGGCGTGGTGGGGCAGCGACCGGTGCGGGCGGGTGTGGTTGTAGGTCTGCACGAAGGTGTCGATGAGGGCCTGGAGCTGTTCGACGGTGGCGGGCTGTTGGGGTTGCGCGGTCAGCCAGTTCTTCATCGTCTGCTGGAACCGTTCGACCTTTCCGCAGGTGGTGGGGTGGTTGGGTCGGGAGTTCTTCTGGACGATGTCGAGGCGGCGTAGTTCGGTCTCGAGGCCGTTGCGCCCGCCGCGGCCGCCGGCGAAGCGGGTGGTGTAGACGAAGCCGTTGTCGGTGAGCACGGAGGCTGGATTGCCATGCTGGGCAGCGGTTTCAGCGAACGTCGTGAGCACGATCTGGCCGGCGGTGGGCGGTGGGCGGTGACGTGGAGGGCGTAGCGGGAGTGGTCGTCGAGCCAGGTGATGGTCTCGGTGTCGGTGCCGTCGGCGAGCGGGTAGTGGGTGAAGTCGGATTGCCAGGTTTCGTTGGGTTGTTCGGCCTGGAAGCGCAGGTAGGAGCTCTTGGGACGTTTCTTGGGCTGCGGCACCACCAGGCCTTGGCGGGTCAGGGTACGGGCGATGGTGCTGACTGAGACCGTGATCTGGTGGCGGTGCCGCAGATGCCAGGCGATCGTGTCTGGACCCGCGTCCAGGCCGGACTCGATCAGTTGCTTGCGGACCGTGATGATCAGGTCGACCGTGGACTGCGGTACCGCGGTAGGGCTGGTTTTCGGCCGGCGTGACCGCGGCTCGAACGCCGCTTCGCCCTCGGTGCGGTACCGGGCCAGCAGTTCGTAGACCCACGAGCGGGACACGCCGTACGCGGCAACGACCTCGGCGACAGTGCGGCCTTCGGTCTCGATCGCGGTGACAACCAGCCGGGCTTTGGACACACCCGCAGCCTCAACACCACTCCGACCAAACCCTCCGATTCAGTCCGGTATGTCTTGAGAGATCTGTCCGGTATGTCCTGACGGAGCACACCCTCGTCTCCACCACAGCAACCGACTTCTTGCGTACTCCGGTCGCCCCCGCGCGGCTACGCGACCGGGCGGGTTGGATGCAGCACCATGTGGGAGTTCTCTCTTGTGGCCAGCATGATGAATGAGAACGCATTCAGATCCAGGCAGAGGTCCACGTCGTCCGGATGGATGCCGTCGTAGCCCTGCAGCACGCCGTCATTCAGTCTGGCAGCCGCACTGGAGTTCCTCGCACGTTCGATGTACGGCGCCGCCTGAACCACCGAGGCTGTTGCTCGCTTTGCGATGTACTCCGCGCACGCCAGGTCTTCCTCCGCGCGGCCGCCGTCACCGGTAACAACGAATGTCACCTCGTCGGGCCGATGATCAAGTAGGAAGCGGGCTGTGGCGTCTGCGACGACAAAGCTTGCGCACAAGACGACGTCGGCATCGGCCACCGACAGAGCGCCAACAGTTCCCGCCGTGGTCTTCTGAATGACCGTCCGACCTTGAAGGTCGACTGATCGCAGCAGCCCAGGGGAGTTCACCAAGTCAAAGCCCGGTAGTGGCGCTCCATCCTGCAACGCCAGCCAGTCCGGATGCCGAGTCTTCAGCTCGCGAGCCGAAGCCAATGTCTCCGCAAAGACGATCCTCTGAGCACCTCCGGCGAACGCCCACGCAGCGACCGTGAATGCTCGCATCACATCGATCACGACGGCGGTCTTCGGCGCCTCGCGGATGTCATCGATACCAACGAAGGTCGAACGCACTGGCACATCATGCCTCGACATCGGGCCGCAGCAGGCCGTGCCCTCCACGTGCCCTTGCAAGTTCTTCCAATCCCTTTCGCAGCTTTGGGTCGCGACTTCAAGACTTATGTTTCGGCGTTCAACGGCGCAGACTCGTGCACCAGTGGCTGACGACTCCGCACTCGGCCGGCGGACGATGGAGGTTCAACAACTGTGAGCGGACCGATGCGCCTGACGTGGCCCAACTGCCTCAACGTGCGCGATCTCGGTGGTCTGCCCACGAGTGACGGTCGCCAGATCGGCCTTGGCGCGTTGATCCGTTCCGACAACCTTTCACGGCTGACGGAGGACGGCGTCCAAGCGGTACGGGAGGCTTCCGTGAACCGCATCATCGACGTACGCACGCCCCCGGAGTGCGAAGGCGACCCGTCCCCTTTCGCGACCGAGCCTGTCTACCGGAACATGCCGCTGTACGACGCAGACGATCCTTACGATCCGACGCTGAGCATCGAGCAGCAATATGCGGCGATGCTCGACCTCCACCCTGAGCTGTTCGCCGCCGCAGTCGGGGCGATCGCGGATGCGCCGACCGGTGGAGTCGTCGTCCATTGCCATGCCGGAAAAGATCGTTCCGGGACCGTGGTCGCACTGGCCCTGAGCCTTGCGGGCGTACCGCCGGAATGCGTCGCCGCCGACTACGCCGCCCTGGACGACCGCATGCGCGACCACCTCGACGAGCAGCTGCTCCTCATCAACGATCCCACCGAGCGGAGCCAACTAGCTGAGTCCTTCACCGCCCGGCCAGAAACGATGCTCGCGGCACTCAAGCACCTCGAAGACAGGTATGGCGGTGTTGAGCCGTACCTTCGTCACGGAGGTCTGAGCGACAACCAGATCGACGCGCTAAGAGCCCGACTCGTCGAGCAACGAACCTGACAGTAGGCAGGGCGTCGCCCGTTCGATCGGACTGAGCCAAGGCGCGCCGGATACGGCGGTGACTCAGGCTCAGCAGGTGCCGTTCTGCACCGGGTAGTGGAGGACGACCGCACCGCCAGTGGCGTAATTGGCGACATCGGCACTCACCTGCCGGCCCTGCGCAGACTCCCTCGCCGCGGTCATTGCCGCGGCGTCAGCAAACTCGGCCTCGAAGACCGCGAAGTACGGCGTCTGTCCCTGCGTTTCTGTGACCTCGAAGCTGTAGCGCCACGCGAGCAGACCCGGCATCCGCTCCACCAGTGGGAGGTGTTTGCTCACGTAGTAGTCCCGGAAGTGGTCGGGATCGGCGGGTTCGGGATACAGGACCATCAGCTTGTGCACAACAACCTCCGTTCAGCACTGCGCGACTCTCACGAGGCCCAAGTGCTTCGAAAATCGAATCAATAGGTGCACGATAGTGTGTCGGATATCGAAGCAGCAAGAGGGGACGGAGCGACGGATGGCGGCACCCAGGCCGGGACGGGCGGTCCGAGGGTCGAGCACGGGCCGGCCACTGATGGCCGCCCTCGACCTGTTTGGACGTAGGTGGAACCTGCGGATCATCTGGGAACTGCAGGACGGGCCGGTCGGGTTCCGTGCGTTGCAGGAGCGCTGCGACAACATGTCGTCCAGCGTGCTGCGGCAACGGCTGACCGAGCTGCTCGACGCAGCCGTCGTCGAGCAGCATCCGGACACCACCTACGCCCTCACCGAGCTGGGCCACGGCGCCTACCGCGCACTGCGCCCCCTCGTCCGATGGTCCGCAGAGTGGGCCGCAACCCTCTCCCCCGCCGATCCCGAAGACACCCGCTAGCGCCTCCAGCCCGGCCGGACGCTGGTACATGGAGTCCCCGTACGCCGCTGGTCGGCCGGGACCGACATCCTCGATCACGCGCTCGACATCCTGGTCGCGCCTGGTCGCAGCTGGTCGCTGAAAGGCGAGGACGGGCTGGCCGAGCGGATCGATCATCCGGCGTACTGGACGGCAGCCGAGGCGGACCGCATCCGTGCCGCCGGCGAGCGCATCACCGGCGACATCGAGGCGGCCCGGTTCCCGTTCGACGCCCGGTACACGGACTTCCGTCCCGATCCGTCGTGGGAACCGGCCAACCTGCCCCCGTACTGGGACAGCGAGGTCGCGTCCCACTGACCGTCAGTACCACTCACTTGATCCGGACGCGTCGAGCGCAGCCGCATGAGGTCTGGTCGAGCGTGTGGTGAGGCTGTCGGTCAGACGGCGTCGGGATGTGAGCCTCGGCTGGCTACCTGGCGGAGCATCTCGTCGGTCTCGGGGTCGGGCATGAGTTCGCGGACCTCTTGGGCGCAGCGGCAGGCGACGGCGATCTTGGCGGCCCACTTCAGCGCTTCCTCGCGGGTGGCCACGTTGACGACGGAGAACCCGCCGACGACCTCCTTGGTCTCCGGGTACGGCCCGTCGATGACCAACCCGTCCGGGTCCACGACGCTGGCCCGCTGCCTCTCGAGCCCACCGCCGTACACCCACACACCGGCGTTCACAGCCTCCCGAACCACCTCGTGCGACGCCTTGCCCACGTCCGGCCAATCCTCGGCGGGAATGTGGTCCATCGCGCCCTCATTGAACGAGATCAAGTACTCCGTCATCCCACAACTCCCATGTCCCGGCGGCCCAACCGACCACCTCTCACATCCTCTACGAACGACCCGCCCCAAATCCGACGCTATGCCAAAGGAAATCCTCACGGGAGTCCGCCGCTCCGTGCTTCCCACCCGGCTCCCTCGTCGCCGTGCTGCGCGCAGCTCCCGCCCCGCCCTCGGGCTCAGCGCCCGAAGCATCCTTTCCGGCTGCCGCCGGACTCTCGACCACCCGCCAGGGACTGCTCGGCCGGCGCGCGGATGAGCAGACCGCCGCGTCGGCGACTGCGGGCGTGGGATCGGGGCTCGAACTCACACTCGGACTCACCTAGTGGGGTCCCACCCGAAGTAGTCGGGCTCCAGGTCGACGCGGAATCGGACGGCATTTATCGTCGTCAGGCCATTGAGCCAGGCCTTTGAGATTCTGTGGCCGCCGTCCATGAGGCGGCCGTCGGCGGACAGGATGACCGTGTCGTTGAGGTCGGCCTTCTGGATGCGGTCGGCGTGACTGGCGACCATTCGGCAGGTGACGGCTCTGCCGCCGAACCAGCAGTCCTCGTCGAACTCTGGGATTGCGTTGATCGGCGCGGACTCGACAGGAAGACCTTCGGCCAGCTGCCAGAGGCGTTCGGTCAGGTAGAAGGCCCGGCCACTGGGCACGGCGCGTGATGTCGTTCAGCCATCGGACCATCACCATTCGTTGAGCCGCTCGCCTATTACCTGCCTTCCGCGGTCAATTGCGGGCCTAGCGCGGCGGCGATTGCGTCGTACTGCTGGTGGTTGATGCGGATGACGATTGACTGGGCTTCGTCGGAGAGGGACACGATGTCGTCGCCGGCGGCGTTCCAGACGGTGGCGTCGTACGCCCGGGGTGCGAAGTCCACGAAGGCCGACCAGACCTGGTCATCGGCGTACGTGATGACTCCGGTTTGGGAGTAGCCGCCGGGTTCGACTCGGCCTGTCCGAGCTGCAACACCGCGGAGGACCCTGGCGGCGGATGCGACTTCTGGCGGCCAATCCGCGGAAGCCACCGGTATGTCGGTCTCGTAGCGGGCCACGGAGCCTTGCACTGTTCGCAGGAGCAGGCGACATGTCCTCGCCGCGTCGGCATGGCTCGATCCACCGCTGACGGTGAACGTCTCCAGCGTCGTCATGCCGACAGCATCCCTGGCTAGTGGAGTACGCGGTAGTTGGCCAGAAGGTGGCCGCTTGGGGTGTTGGTGGAGTGGAGGGTTTCTAGGCGGATGGCGGGTAGGGAGGTCAGGAGTTGTTGGCCGGTGCCGACGATGGTGGGCATGACTACGAGTCTTAGTTCGTCGACCAGGCCGGCGGTTAGTAGGGCTCGGGTGATTGAGATGCTGCCGTGGATGCCGATGTCGCCGCCGGGCTGGGACTTCAGGGTGCGGACGAAGTCGACGAGGTCGCCTTCGATGGGCTGGGAGTTGGACCATTCGGCTTTGAGTGGGGTCGACGTTGCGACGTACTTGGGGGCTGCGTTGATGAAGGAGGCGAAGGGTTCGATGTCGCTGGTTGGCCAGAAGCCGGACCATTCGTCGTACGTGCGGCGTCCGAGGATGACTACGTCCTGGGTCTCGATGAGTCGCTTGCCGGCGGCATCCGTCTCGTCGTCCCAGCCGGTGAGGAACTTGTCCGGAGCCTCGGCGACTCCATCCAGCGACAAGAAGTAGCCGGCGACAACCTTGCGCGGGTCAGGCATGGTGGTTCTCCTTCGGAGGTCTGTGATTACCCCTTCGTCGAACGGCGCAAGCCTAGATCGACGGCGGACCCGAAGAAGTTTCTAGGGGCAGAGGTTTGCGAGTGCGGCATCGATCGGGAACAGGTCGGGCAGCGGCTCGGTCGGGTTCCACCAGACGGCGTCGGACATTTCGTCGTTCGCCACGAACGGTTGTGGTGAGGCGAGCTGGCCGCGGTAGATCGCGAGGTACTCGAGGCGGTCGTCGGGTGCGATTCGGATCCTCGCGACGCCGGCGAGATCGAGAGAGTCTGCGCGCTGGCCGCTCTCTTCTTCGAGTTCGCGTACGGCGGCTTCGCGCGGGGACTCGCCCGGATCGAGCATGCCGCCGGGGAGCTCCCACGCTTTGCGGTACCGGTTGAAGACCATCAGGCACTCGTCACCGCACCAGAGCACGACCAGCGACGCGGTCAACGGCACGGACTGATCCAGGCTGCCGAACTGGTCTTCACGGATCCGCTCGAAGCTGAGCAGCGCCGACCCGTCGGTGTTCTCGACCGGAAGCTCATACATGGCCGCCGAGTATTCCATCCGAACCTATTCGCCGGTGGTGCCGTCGAGGGATTCGCGGAGGAGGTCGGCGTGGCCTAGGTGGCGGGCGTATTCCTCGACTACGTGGGTGAGGATGAAGTGGAGGTCGGTGTTGCCGAATTCGGGGTTGGGGATGGTGTGGGTGAGGTTGTGGGGTGGGAAGAGGGATCTGGAGTCGGCGCAGGCGGAGAGGTAGTCGGCGTACACGGTCCGGGCCGGGGTGGGGTCTGATTCGTCGAACCAATCGGTGGCGGGGTTGGTTCGGTAGGAGGGGTACTGCGGGGTGGTGCCGCCCAGGCGGTGTTGTAGCCAGTAGCGTTCGACGCCCTGTAGGTGGCGCATGAGGGACAGCAGGGTCAGGTCTGAGGGCGGGATCGCGCGGTGGCGGAGTTGGGGATCCGTGAGGCCCTCGCATTTCCACAGGAACGTGGCGCGGTGGTAGTCGAGGTTCGAGGCGATCACTTCCAGCCAGGTACCCGACAAGATCCGCTCGGGGCGGACGATCTTCTCGATCACGATGTCGCTCATACCTGATCGATGCGTGGGGTCGGCGTGGATCGACAGCGCTAACGACAGGAGGTGTCGCCGGATCCGGCCAGATCCACGGCACGCTCAGGCGGCCGCTGCCATGTACGTACATGGCTACGTCCTGTCGTTAGCGCTGGAAGGTGGTCAGTGCACCACGAGGCCGCCTACTGGGATGGGCGGGATGTGGCCGGTGAGGGGTTGGACCTGGGCGAGGGTCAGGCCTACGTCAACGATGGCGGCGCGGTGGAGAGCGGGGACGTCGGGAAGTGGGGTCCAGACGGATTCGGCGGTTTCGCCGTTGGGTTCGGGGCGGGTGGTGCCGGCGGTGATCCGGACGGCGTAGTAGATGCCGATGTTCTGGTGGTCCTCGGGGCCGGGGAGGCGGCGTTCGGCAGAGGGGATGACTCGGGAGTCGACACCGAGGAGGCGCTCGACGACGGACGAGTAGCCGGTTTCCTCCGCGACCTCGCGGACCACGGTGTCGAACGGGTCCTCGCAGGGTTCGACTCCGCCGCCGGGGAGGGTCCACCAGGTGCCGTCGCCGTACGGCGAGACGTACCGCGCGAGTAGTACTCGTCCGTCCTCGATGCACACGGCGTACGCGGCCAGTCGTCTGCTCATCCACGCGACTCTAGATGCAGAAAGGATGACCGGCCGGGTCGGCGTATACGTGGTGATACTCACCGCTCGTCTGCAGAGCCTCAGCGCCGACGGAAACAGCGTGAGCGCGAGCAGCCGGTACGTCGGCAGTCAGCAGATCCAGATGCACTTGCTGCGGGTTCGCCGGATCGGGCCAGCGTGGAGCGGGCGCCGCGCTCAGCTGGAACGCGAGTTCCGGCGTACCGGCGAGAACCACGCGGGACGGCGTGTCGAGCACGCGCGAAGTCCGGTCAAGCAGCGCGCTGTAGAACGCAGCAAGGGCTCGCGGGTCAGGGCAGTCGATGACGATCCGGCGGATCTCCGCGCGCTCGGTCGGCTCCGAGTACAGGCAGAACGGGTGCCCGATCGGATCCGCGTACACCTGCCACTCGCCGTTGTCCCGCAGCAGCTGAGCCCCAGGCGGCGCAACAAATGACGGTACGGCGATGTCGAGGTGCATCTGCTGCGCCCCATCGGGCCATCCCGGCGGCTGATAGTCGATCGGCCCGTCCCCGAACGCGAGGTACAGATCAGACGCCTCGCTGCCGACGATGATCCAATCCTCGCGAACGATCTCCATCCCGAGCAGGTCCGCGTAGAACTGAGCGACCGGCCGAGCCCCGCGGTCGTAGCTCTCCGGCGTGTTCCCCGGACAGGCGAAGACGACGTTCCGAATCGTCAGACTCACCCGTCCACCTCACCCGAGAAGCTCAGCCGGCGCAACGGTTGAGTCAGCTCAGGTCAGGGACGGAATGGGCGCCGACGTAGTCGCGGAAGAGTTTGATCTTCCCGTTCTGGATCCGGAAGACCTGGATGCAGGTGGCCTGGAACGGTACGTCGGTCGTCGTGTGCCGGGCCTCGGTGACGAGTTCGAGGATGACGACTTCGGGGTCGGTTGTTCGGTGCAGCTGGACCGTGCGGAGGTCGGTGATCTCGACGGCTCGGGTGCCCGCCCTCAGCGAGAACTCGCGGATCGCGTCGCGGCCGACCAGGCGGTCTGGCACGCCTTGAAGGGCGAACGGCATCTCGATGACGCCGTCCTCCGCGAAGAGTTCGGCGAACGACTCGAAGTCGCGATCGATCAGGTACTGGCGGCGTTGTTCAAGTACTTCCTCAGGAGTCATTCAACGACCGTAGAACGAAATTCGCAGAGATTCAACACCTGTAGAATGAATTCGGTGAACGAGACCACCCGCGACCGCCGCCGCGTCGAGACGCAGCAGCGGATCCTGACCGAGGCGAGAAGGCTGTTCGCCGAGACCGGGTACGACCGGACGACGATCCGGGCCGTGGCCGCCGCAGCGCAGGTCGATCCGGGCCTGGTGATGCACTACTTCGGCAGCAAACAGCAGCTGTTCGCCCGCGCGGCCGAGACCGAGAGCCGGCCGATCGTCGAGGGGACCGCCGACGAGGTGGCCGCGCAACTGCTGGAGCGGCTCCGCGAGTCGTTGATCGACGAGCCGGTCGCCTCCCTCGCGGTACTTCGCTCGATGCTGACCCATCCTGAGGCGGCCGACGAAGTTCGCGGCAACGCCCAGGTCCGCGGGAGCAATATCAGCAAGGCGATTCGCGGCGTCGACGGCGAACTCCTTGCCGATGTGCTGAGCGCCATGCTCATCGGTGTCGTGCTCGGTCGCCACTTGCTCAAGCTGGAGCATCTCGCCGATGCCGACCCGGACAAGATTGTCGAGTTGCTGGCGCCCGCGATCCATTCGCTGACCGAGGAATACGGTCGTCCGGGCGCGAGTTGGCCCGAGGTATGAGCCTTGAGATCGGAGTCATCCTTCCGACGTCGACGCCGGACCCCGAGCGCCCGATTCTCGGCGACGTCCGGGAGAGCGCGAGGTATGCCGAGAGCGTCGGGCTGGACTCGGTGTGGTCGACGGACCACCTGGTGGCGAGCGCGCCGCTCCTCGACAGCTCCGTCGTACTCGCGACCGCGGCCGCGGTGACCGAGCGGATCACGGTCGGGTACAACGTGATGCTCCTGGCACTCAGGCCGGTCGCGTGGGCGGCGAAGCAGATCAACACGCTGCAGCTCGTCTCGAACAGCCGGCTCGTTCTCGGCGTCGGCACGGGGAATCCGGCGCACGGCGACATCGGATGGCGTGCCGCCGGTGTGAACTACGCGGAGCGCGGTCGCCTGACCGACGAGGCTCTCGCCGTACTGCGGGATCTGATCGCCGGCAAGCCCGCGACGGTCGACCAGGATCTCGAGGTGACGCTCTCCCCCGGCTCGCCGGTCCCGCCGATCTTTGTCGCGGGCAACGGTCCCCGCGCACTCCGGCGAGCGGCCCGGTACGGCGACGGGTGGGCGACGATCGCCGCAACGCCGGACGAGGTCCGCACCAACCTGGCCCGCATCAATGAACTTGCCGACGGCAAGCAACTGAAGGCCACCGTTGTCGCGCCCCAGATCGATGGCAACCCCACCGAACAACTGGCCGAGTACGAAGCCGCAGGAGTAGAACGCATCATCCTCCCGCCAACCGGCGACTGGCGCCGCGATTACGACAAGGCAGCCGAACTGCGGAACTAGCTGTTCAGCTCAAGGGCCGCATCCAGCAGACTCTGCGTGTACTCGTGCTGCGGCGCACCCAGTACGTCGGTAGCCGGCCCTTCCTCCACGAGTACGCCGCGACGCATCACCGCGATCCGATCCGCGATCTGGTGTACGACGCCGAGATCGTGGGAGATGAACAGCATCGACAGGTTGTGCCGCTGCCGGAGATCGTCGAGCAGCCGAAGAATCTGCGCCTGAACGGAGACGTCCAGCGCAGACACCGCTTCGTCGCAGACCAGAAGCCGGGGCTTCACCGCCAGCGCGCGGGCCAGACTGACGCGTTGGCACTGCCCGCCGGACAATTGACTGGCCCGCTGACCGGCAACGGATGGATCGAGCCCGACGTCCGCCAGCAGCTGATCAAGATCGCCGTCGGCTGCCGACGGATGCGTGCGCCACGCCTCGCCGATGATCGACGCGACAGTCATCCGAGGGTTCAGCGACGAGCGCGGATCCTGGAACACCATCTGGATCGCGCGCTGCAGCTCTCCAGCCCGCCGAGTGCCAGGCGGCACCGAGCGACCGTCATAAAGAATCGAACCGGACGCCGGCCGGACGAGCCCGACGATCGAGCGGGCAACCGTGGTCTTACCCGAGCCGGACTCTCCCACGAGTCCGACTGTCTCGTTGGCGCCGACAGTCAGACTGACCCCGTCCACCGCGACGAACGGCTTGCGGTGCAGGCCGAACGTGACCCGCAGATCCCGGACCTCAAGCATCGAGCACCTCCTCAGCGAAGTGACACGCGGTCCAACGCCCCGGCGCAACCGCTCGCAGTGCGGGCTGCTCAGTCCGGCACCGCTCCCGCGCCAACGGGCACCGCGGATGGAAAGCACACCCAGCCGGCCGATTCGCGGGCGTGGCCGGCGTACCAGGCAACGGATGAGCCAGAGCAGTCTTCGTGCGTACTGCGGGAACGCTGTCGACCAACGCTCTCGTATAAGGATGCGCGGGCTGCCGCAGTACGTCGGACGTCGCGCCACGCTCTGCCACGCGCCCGGCGTACATCACGACGACCTGGTGGGCGACATGTGCCATCACCCGCAGGTCGTGGCTGACGAGGAGCATCGACAGGCCGGCGTCCTCCTGGATGGAACGCAGCAGCCGAAGGATGCGGGCCTGTACGGTCACGTCCAGCGCCGTCGTCGGTTCGTCGGCGAGCAGCAGCGATGGGCTCCCGGCGAGCGCCATCGCGATGACAGCGCGCTGACGCATGCCGCCGGAGAACTCGTGCGGGAAGCTGCCGAGCTTCTCCGTCGGCTCGGGGATGCCCGCACGGTCGAGCAGTTCGACGACTCGGGAACGGACCGCAGCCCGGGACTGACCGGAGCGACGCAGGATCTCGCCGACCTGGCGGCCGATGGTCTGGGTCGGGTTGAGCGCGGCCAGCGGGTCCTGGAAGATCATCGCGATCTCGTGCCCACGCAGTTCCCGGCGGCGGGAAGAAGTTGCCGTCAGCAACTCCTCTCCGCGCCACGACAGCGAGCCGGAGACCTCGGCGCCGTCGGGCAGGAGACCGATCAACGCGTTCGCGGTCATGGTCTTCCCCGAGCCGGACTCGCCGATCAGGCCGACGGTGGTCGCCGACGGGATGTCGAAGGACACCTCGTCGACGACCCGCACCACGCCCGACCGCCCCGGCAGGTCGACCGCGAGCCCCGAGACCGTCAGCAGCGTTTCGACCGCAGTGCCTACGGACAGGTCGTCGCGAATCAAGAGTTGACCTGCAGCTTGGAGAAGTCGGGCAGACCGTTCGGGTCGGGGGTGAAGCCGCTGAGGCGCTTGTTCCACGCGTAGGCGTACTTGACCGCCATCGGGAACATGCCGACCGCGTCGTCCCAGATGATCTTCTCGGCCTCGCCGTACAGCTTGACCCGCTCCTGCTCGTCGGTGCTGGCAGCGGCCTGCGAGATCAGCTTGTCGAGCGCGGGGTTGCAGTAGCCGTTGCGCTTGGCCGCGCACGGGTAGAGCCGGCCGACGGTGTTCGCGGCGTCGAGCATCGGGTTCGACAGTTGCTGGAAGTTGATGTCCCAGTTCAGTGCCAGCAGGTCCTTGGTGAAGACGGCTTGCTCTTTCTGCAGCAGGTCGACCTGTACGCCGATCTTCTGCAGGTCCGAAACGACCGCCTGGTTGAACTGCTGGAACTCCGCGTTCGCGAACTGCAGTCGCAGCTTCGTGCCGAAGTCGAAGCCGGCCGCCGTCAGCGCGGCCTTTGCCGCCACCGGGTCGTACTTGACCGGTGTCTGCGCGACATACCCGAGGGTCTGCTTCGACACCACCGAGTCGGACAGCGAACCGGTCTGCGGATACAGCTTCTTGATGATGGTCGGGAAGTCGACCGCCTCCCACAACGCGCGCCGGACGGCCGCGTCCTTCAGAGCCGGCGTCGACGAGTTGAACCACATCGTGTAGACGGCGGAGCTCTGCACGATCTGCACGTTCAGTGTCGAGTCCTTCTGCACCTCGGGCAGCTGATCGTCCGGGATCCCCCAGACCACGTCCGCCTCGCCGGTGCGCAGCGCGGTCAACCGGGCAGCGAGTTCGGGCATCTTCTTGATCGTCACCTTGGTGACCTTCGGCGCGCCGCCGTAGTACTGCGGGTTCGGCACCAGGACGATCTCGTTCGGGCTGAACTTGTCGAGCTTGAACGGCCCGGTCCCGATCGGCTTGTCGAAGAACGCGGTGTCGTTCGCGCCGACCCCCGACGGCAGGACGAAGAACACCGCAAGCTTGCGCAGGATCGCGGCATCCGGTTTGGAGGCCGTGAGTACGACGGTGTCGTCGGTCGGCGCGGTCATCGTGTAGTCGGGGAAGTTCGCGGCGTTCGTGCCCTTGAGGTCGATGAACCGCTTGAAGGAGTCGGCCACATCGGCGGCCTTTAACTCCTTGCCGTCGCTGAACTTCACGCCCTTCCGCAACGTGAAAGTCCAGACGCGAGCAGTGGCGTCGGACTTCCAGGACGTCGCCAGGTCCCCCTCGACCGAACCATCGGTCTTGGTCCGGACCAGCCGGCTGAAGAGCTGCTGCTCGACCATCTGCGGTCCGGTGCCGCCGCCCTGCGGGCCGCCCGGATCGATGCTGTCGACCGGATAGGTGCCGGCGATCACCACTTCACCGCCGCCGGAACTCGAGCTGCCGCCGTTGGTGGCGCTGGAGCAGGCGCTCAGCGCCATCGTGGCGGCGACCCCGAGTGTCAGTGCCGCCCGCCGTGTCAGAGGAATCATGGGGTTTCTCCTGCCTTCCGACGCGTCATCAGTTGAGGTGTCCGCGTCCGTAACGGGCGGTGAGCTGGTCACCGAGGATGCCGATGTTGACGATCAGCAGCGACAGGGCGATTCCCGGCAGGGCCGAGATCCACCACGCGCTGTCGAGGTACTGCTTGCCGTTGGCAATGGTTTGTCCCCAGGACACCGCCGACGGCGGCAGCCCGATCCCGAGGAAGCTCAGTCCGGCTTCGGCGAGTACGACGAGCGCGAACTCGAGCGTGGCCAGTGCGACCACCGGACCGATCGTGAACGGTACGACGTGACGAAGCAGGATCGACGTACGACGGACGCCGAGGACGCGAGCCGCATCGACCCAGGCGCGTTCCCGCAACGAGAGCGAGACGCCGCGGGTGACCCGGGCGAACGAGATCCATGCCGTCGCGGCCAGCGCGATCACGACCACCGGCACGCTGCGCTCGAACGCGCCGGCGATCACGATCGTGAGCAGGATCGCCGGGAACGCGAGCAGGATGTCGATGCCCCGGGCAAGGAATGTGTCGAGCCAGCCGCGGAAGTACCCGGCGACGGTGCCGATCGTGACGCCGACGACGCAGGAGACGACCACGGTCGCGATACCGATGAGGATCGACGTGCGGGCGCCGTACACGACCTGGGCGAGGACGTCGCGGCCGAGGCCGTCCGTGCCGAGCCACGCGGTGCCGCCGGTGGACAGATGCGAACCGGGCCTGAGCAGCCGGTCGTCGAGCGAGGTGCTGATCGGGTTGTAGTCGACCACCAGCGGGCCGATCCCCGCGACCAGTGCGTAGATCGCGAGTACGGCGTACGGGATCTTGCCGAGCCAGGTGCCGACCCGACGTACGGCGAGCGGGCGGGTCACCGCGAGCGTGGCCATCAGCTGCCCTCCAACCGGATGCGCGGATCGAGCTGGGAGTAGACGAGGTCGGCGGCCAGGTTGAAGAGCATCACGATGCCGGCAATCACGAACGTCGCCGCCTGTACCACCTCGTAGTCGCGGTTGGTCACCGAGTCGACGACGAGCGAACCGAGGCCGGGCCAGGAGAACACGTTCTCGACGATCACCGCGCCGCCCATCAGACCGCCCATGTGCAGCCCGACGATCGTGACGACCGGCAGCAGTGAGTTGCGCAGTGCGTGCCCGAGCAGGACTTGCCGATCGGTGAGGCCCTTGGACTTCGCGGTCTGGATGTACGGCTCGCGCAGAGTCTCGGCCACGCTGGTCCGGGTCAGCCGCGCGACGATCGCTGTGAACGGAAGCGCCATGGTGATGGCGGGCAGGATCAGATGCTGCGGAGTACCCGAGCCGGAGCTCGGCAGCAGTCGCAGCGCCAGCGCGAAGACCAGGATCAGCATGATCCCGATCCAGAACGTCGGGAACGACTGCAGCGCGATCGCCGCCGCAGACACCACTCGGTCGACCACGCTGCCCGGTCGGCCGCCCGCCAGCAGTCCCAGCGTCAGACCGAGAACCACGGCGATCAGAGTGGACGCCAGCATCAGCTCCGCCGTGGCCGGCAACCGCTCGAGTACTTCTGACATCGCGGGGTGCCCGAGCCGGTACGAGTCGCCGAAGTCGAGCCGTACGGCGTGACCGAGGTAGTCGACGTACTGGACGGCCAGCGGGCGTTGCAGGCCGAGTGAAGCGCTCAGCTCCTTCACCTGGTCCTGTGTCGCATCCGGACCGAGCAGGATCGAGACAGGGTCACCCGGTGCGACCCGGACGATGAGGAAGATCAGCGACGCCGCGCCCCACATCACCAGGACGCCGATCAGCAGTCGCTTGACCACAACGCGAATCATGGAAGCTCCTTGGGAGGTCCGACCGTCGCACCGGGCGCGAACCCGCACCGGACGCTTTCACTGCGCGCACCGGAGTCAGGTGCTTCCAGCAGTTGCACCAGGAGGCCCATCGCCTGACGGCCCATCTGCTCGCGCGGCACGATCAGTCCGGTCCACGGAGTGCCGTCATGTCGCGCACCGGTCGAATCACCGAGCTCCACGACGCTGAGGTCCGAAGGGATGTTCAGACCACGCCGAGTCGCGCAGACCAGCAGCTCCTCGGCCAGCAGTTGTTGCTCCGCGAGTACTGCGGTGATGCCGCCGCGCTGCAGCTCCTCCACCAGGCCGTCAACTTCCGCAACGGAGTCGAGCGTCCACACCGGTCCGGCAAGATGCTGGGAAGGCGTTGCCTGGCGGAACCCGCCCTCGCGATCACGGCTCGGCTGTGCGCCGTCGTTGCCGATCCGTGCGTATGCCACGCGCTGGTGTCCCAGCTCGAACAGCCGCTCGGTGAGTTGCTTGGTCGCACCGGCGTAGTCGGCCGCGACGTACGACACCGGCGGACCCGACACCTCGCGGTGGCCGACGTACACGAACGGGTAGCCGGAGTCGCGCAGCCGCTCGATCTCCTCGACGTTGGGATCGCGGCCGAGCAGCAACGCGCCGTCCGCGTGCCAGAGCCGGGTCGATCCGTCGCGGAAGATCTGCCGCTCGCCGCCGGCGCTGGTGAACAGCAGCAGGTCGTAGCCGAGGTCGGCCGCCTCCTGCTCCATGCCGAGCAGGAACGGGAAGTAGAAGTCCACGCCGCTGGTCGGGAACACCGGCTCGAACGTGTAGACGCCGATGATCTTGTTCCGCCCGCCGGCCAGAGAGCGGGCCGATGCGTTCGCGACGTACCCCCACTCGCGCATCACGGTCAGCACGCGCTCGCGGGTCGCCGGGCTGATCCGGATACTCGCGTCGCGCTCGTTGAGCACCAGCGAGACGGTCGCCTGGCTGACCCCGGCAAGCCGGGCGATATCGGCCTGCGTGGGTCTCTTGGCCGGTGTGCGGCTCAACGTGGTGTCCTTCCTGCTAATACGCCCTACCATTGCGGTTCCGGAAGTTTCGCCAGCGTTTCGAGCAGGTGTCAAGAGGTGGCATTGATTAGCTGGGTATTACCAGCTAATCCCCATTAGCACCTGGCGTCGGCCCGCGGCCCGCGGTTAGCGTCCCGGCATGCAGCCATCCCCTGCGGTACCGACCGCGGCCGCGGTCGTGACGTTGCGCCCGGTGTCCGAGGCACAGGTGACGGGCGGGTTCTGGGCCGGCCGGATGGCCGCCAACCGGGCCGCGATCCCGCTCGGCCGCGAGCGGCTCGAGGCCGCCGGGAACCTAGCCAACCTCCGGATCGCTGCCGGCGAGGCAAGTGGTGATGCGCAGGGCGCCAGCTTCCGCGACTCCGACGTCTACAAGTGGCTGGAGGCCGCAGCCTGGGACGGTTCGCTACCCGACGAGCTGACCCGCACCATCACCGCGGCACAGCAGGACGACGGCTACCTCAACTCCGCCATCCAGGTCCGCGGCGAGGAGCCGTACACCCATCTCTGGAACAGCCACGAGCTCTACTGCGCCGGACACCTCTTCCAGGCCGCAGTAGCCGCATCCCGAACCGGAGACAGCAAGCTCCTACAGGTAGCTACTAGGTTCGCCGACCATCTCGCCGACACCTTCGGGCCCTCAGGACGCACCGAGCTCGAAGGCCATCCAGGCATCGAATCCGCACTGGTCGAGCTCTACCGCGAGACCGGCAACCGCCGCTACCTGGACCTGGCGAAGTACTTCGTGGATGCCCGCGGCCATGGCAAGGCAACCAAGCCAGGCTTCGACCCCTCCCACTACGGAGACCCGGCGCACTACTCCGACCGCGTCCCGGTCCGAGACGCCGACTCGCTGGAGGGCCACGCCGTACGCGCGGTGTACTTCGCCACCGGTGCAACCGACGTAGCGATCGAGACCGACGACGCGGAGCTGCTGGACGCAGTACTCCGGCAGTACGACAACATGCGCCGGCGAAAGCAGCACGTGACCGGTGCGGTCGGGTCGCGATGGGACGGTGAAGCGTTCGGCGACGACTACGAGCTCCCACCGGACCGCGCGTACGCCGAGACGTGTGCCGCGATCGGCGTACTGCAGTGGGCCTGGCGATTGCTGCTGGCAACCGGTGACCCGTCGTACGCCGACCAGATCGAGCTGCTGCTCTACAACGCGATCCTGCCGGCCGTGTCGCTCGAGGACGCGGACTACTTCTACGTGAACACGCTGCACCGACGGACCGGTGCGCGTGGTGACGTGCAGCGCGCACCGGCGTACGGGCGGCGGCCGTGGTTCAACTGTGCATGCTGTCCGCCCAATGTGATGCGCACCTTGGCCAGCCTGCCGTCGTACCTCGCCACTGGTACTGCGGACGGCCTGCAGATCCAGCAGTACGCCGCGAGCACACTGCGGGCTGGATCGTTCGCGGTAGAGGTGGAAACCGACTACCCGTGGGACGGACGCGTCACGGTGACTGTCAGGGAGGCTCCGCCCGGTGAGGTCGAGCTGGCGCTGCGCATCCCCGAGTGGGCGTCCGATGCAACTGTCGACGACAAGCCCGTCGTAGCAGGCGACTACGCCCGCGTACGTCGCGTCTTCCAACCAGGCGACGAGGTAGCACTGCAGCTACCGATGCCGCCGCGACTGCTGACCTCCAACGACCGAGTCGACTCCACGCGCGGCTGCGTCGCCGTCGCCCGCGGCCCACTCGTCTACGCACTGGAGCAGCCCGACCAGCAGCCTGGTGTCGTGCTGGAGGACCTCCGCCTCGACCCGACCGCAGAGATCACCTCAGCACACACCGAGCTGCTCGGCGGTGTCACCACTCTGCACAGCACCCAGCTGACCCTTATTCCCTACTACTCCTGGGCCAACCGAGGTCTGCACCCGATGCGCGTCTGGATACCTACGAGCTGACGACCTCGCCTCCGACAACAGCCGTCAGCACCGCGGCATCGCGGATCTCGTCGACCGGGCAGGTGAGGATGTCGCGATCCAGTACGACGAAGTCCGCGAGCTTCCCCGCCTCGATCGAACCGAGCCGATCCCCGACGCCCAGAACCACAGCGGCATCGGCAGTCCAGCCACGGATCGCCTCGGGCCGCGTCATCGTCTTCGCCGGCGTCAGCAGACTGCGTCCGCTGCGGCCGTCCTTGCGAGTCAGCGAAGCCCACAGGTCGAACAGCGGCGGATGCGCGCCGTCGCTGCCGAGTGCAATGGGCACACCGGCGTCGATCCACCAGCGCACCGGCGTCACGTGCTCCCACTGGTCGCCGGGCAGCCGCTTCACGTAGACCGGTTCGCCGCGGGCGAAGTCCACGCCGGCGCAGACCTGCGCGACGAGTCCGAGCGCGGCGAAGCGTGCAATCTGCTCCTTCGTCACGTGGTGGACGTGTTGCAGGACCCAGCTCCGGCCCGTCAGCGGCGTCTCCCGGTGCACGATCTCCAAAGCGTCGGCAGCGATCTCGCACGCGCCGTCACCGGTGACGAGCACGTTCAACCGCACGTCGTGCTGTACGGCGAGCCGCGCGACGTCCGCCAACTGCTCGACAGTCAGCACCGACGCCCCATTGCCGAGAACGTCGTGCTGATCCAGATACGGCTCGCTCATCAAGGCGCCGCCGAAATGCAGCGGCGTCTCCAGCGAGACCGTCAACCCGTGGATCCGCAGGCGGTCGTCCCCGGTGCCCGCACCGGCCGCGTCGGAGACGGTCGTCATCCACTCCGCCAGGTCCACGGGCTTGCCGACGGGTACGTCGTACGTGCCGACAACGCGGCCAGGCAGCCGACCGGCGTCGTGCAGTCCCTGCAGGTCCGGGGCGAACGCGGTGTTGCCGTGCCCTTCGTAAACCGTGGTGAGTCCGTGGGTGAGGTTGGTCTGCAGCGCGGTCGCGATGGCTTCCTGCCGAGCCTCTGCTGTCTTGGCCGGCAGCGACATCAGCAGCTGGCGGACCAACGGGATGCGGGCGTTGTAGAAGAGCATGCCGTGGACCACGCCGGTCGGTTCGCCGTTGGCGTCCCGCTCGATCCGGAGACCTGGCTGATCAGGCGTGTCACGCGTGATGCCGAGCTCGCGGAGCGCGGCGCTGTTGAGGATCGCCGGATGCGGCCAGAACGGCGGCGTCGGAATGTGCACCGGGTTGTCCGGCGCGACCACGTCGAGGTCGGCCCGGGTCGGCCAGCGTCGCTCGGCCAGTCCGTCCGGTACGTCGAAGTAGTACGTCGGTGTGCCGAGCGCCGTCGTACTGATCCAAACGCCGGGCTCGGTCTTGGCCGTGACCTCGCCGATCCGTTCGACGATGGCTGCGATGGAGGTGAGACCGGTCAGGTTCGGCTCGGCCAGGCTCTCCACCGCAACGTGCACGGTATGGGAATGCGCGTCGATGAAGCCGGGGACGACCGTACGGCCGCCGAGATCGACCACCGGTCCGCCCAGCTCGCGGATCTCGTCGTTGCTGCCGACAGCGGTGAACCGTCCGTCGGTCACCGCGAAGGCTTCGGCGATCGAGAATCCGCCATCGACGGTGACGACCTTCCCGTTCAGATACAGGGTCATGGCAGCTCCAAATGATGTACGGCGGCCACCGGCCACCCGGGGTTTCCGTCGTGGACGAAGGAGATCCAGGCCGGCTGAACGACCTCGACCATCGCGGCCAAGGACTCGTCGTCGGCTCCGGCGAGCAGCGGTGCGTCGCGGCAGGCATCGAGGTTGCCGAAGACGAACGGCAGCTCGATGCAGTGGCAGGCACCGAAGGGGTTTCCGGCCGGACTCCAGTCGAACCGGTAGAGCCACGCCGGATTCCCCGCGAGTGCGAGCAGATCGGCAAGCTGGTGCATGGGTTCCTCGAACAGCTCGGCGGTGACTCTGGGATCGCCGCCGTGGGCGTTGGCCTCGTCGCGCGTCGTCCCCATCAGGAGCTGCACACCGTTCGCACCCCGGGTGCCCGCCCCGAGAACGATGTCCTCGGCAACTACCCCTTCCTCGGCGACGAACCGGTACGGCGGAATCACGCCCGGGTGCAGGCGAACCAGCTCGAGCTGGGCCGCGAGGATGTCACTCACCGACGCCGTGTAGGGGTCCGTGCCCACGGCCTGGCGAAACTCGGTCGCGATCGCGTCGGCCGCAGAAGGTGCGAGCGGTCGCAGCCCTCCCGGCGCGCTCTGCACGATCGCCCGGTGGAACAGGCCGTCTGCGGCCCGGCCGGACAGCATCGCGAGGATCGAGATGGCGCCGGCGGACTGGCCCGCGACCGTCACCGCGCCGGGATCGCCGCCGAACGCCGCGATGTTCTCCTGGACCCAGCGCAGCGCCTCGATCTGGTCCAGCAGACCGACGTTGCTCTGCTCGAGCCGGAAGAACCCGAGCGCGCCGAGCCGGTAGTTGACCGTCACCACGACCAGGTCACCGCGCCGGGCGAGCGCGGCGCCGTCGTACCAGTCGAGACTGCCGGAGCCGGAGCTGAAGCCGCCGCCGTGCAGGAAGACGAAGACCGGACGCCGGCCGGACGGCTCGCTCGGGTTCCAGATGTTCAGGCTGAGGCAGTCTTCGGACTGGTCCTGGGTCCGCGCACCGATCACCTCGGCCAATCGGGAGGGCGGCTGCGGTGCGGCCGGGCCGGTGCGGGTCGCGTCGCGTACGCCGTCCCACTTGTCCGGTGGACCCGGTGGCTTGAAGCGTCCGGGTGGAGCGGCGAACGGGACGCCGAGGTAGGAGTCGACACCGCTCTGATGGGATCCGCGGAGTGTTCCTTGGCTGATGGTCGTCTCTGGCTGGTTCACCCTTCGACGGTCGCAAGCTCTCTCGCCTGCGTCAGAAAGATCGCCAGATCTGGCGGATTCCGCCATGATGAGGAAGATCATGGTGGATTTCGACCGGTTGGATGAGCAGCTCGTTCACGCGTTACAGGTGGACGGGCGAGCGTCGTTCAGCCGGATCGCGGACGTGCTCGGTGCCTCCGACCGGACGATCGCGCGCCGCTACCACCGGCTGCGCGAGACGGGCGCGGTGCGCGTGGTCGCCGTACCGTCGAGTCCGCGGCTCGGTTGGGTCGACTGGCTGGTCCGGATCCAGTGCGCGCCCGACACCGCGGTCGCCGTCGCCGCGACGATGGCCCGGCGGGACGACACCTCCTGGGTCTACCTGACTTCCGGTGGCGTCGAGGTCACCTGCATCACGCACACCAAGGGGCAACGTGCTCCGCTACTGCTTCCGCGTGGTCCGCGGATCACCTCGGTCACCGCGCAGTGCATGCTCCGAGCAGTCGCCGGCACGGCAGGCTGGGCTGGACGTACGGCGGCCCTCACACAGGAACAGGTCGACCGGCTGCGGACGCCGGCCCCGGAGTACGACGTACCACTCGAGCTGACTGCGCAGGATCAGCGGCTGATGGAGGAGCTCGCCAAGGACGCGCGATCGGCGTACCCCGCGCTTGCCGCCGCGACCGGGACGCCGGAGTCGACCGTGCGGCGCCGGCTGGGCGAACTGCTGCGCGCCGGGGCGATGTACCTCGACGTGGAGGCCGACCCGATGCTGTTCGGCTACGCGACCGAGGCGATCCTGTGGATGTCGGTCGCACCGTCGGCGCTCACCACGGTCGCCGACGCACTCACACAGCATCCGGAGATCGCGTACGCCGCTGCCGTGACCGGGCGGACCAACCTGTTCGGATTCGTCGTCTGCGCGGATCCCGATGCGCTCTACGACTATCTCTCCGAGCGGATCGGCACGCTGCCCGGCATCACCCACATCGAGACGGTCCCGCTCACCACGACGGTCAAGCGCGCCGGGACCCTGCTGCCACGTCGGTGACGCGTCACCTTTATCCTCGACAGTATGGCTGGAGTTGTCGTGGTGGGGGTTGGACCCGGGATCGGTCTCGCGGTGGCCAAGCGATTCGTCCGGGAAGGGATGAGCGCCGGACTGATCGCGCGCTCGGAGGCGACGGTGAAGGCCGCCGCGGAGAAGCTCGCGGGCGACGTACTGCCGGTGACCGCTGACGTGACTGACGAGGCCGGCCTCCGGTCGGCCCTCGATCGGATCGTCGAGGCGCACGGCGTACCGGACGTCGTCATCTACAACGCGGCCCTCATCCAGTCCGACCGGATCGGCGATCTCACCGCGCAGCAGCATCGGGATGCCTGGGCGGTGAACGTGGTGGGAGCGATGACCACCGCTGCGCACCTCGCACCCGCGATGGCCGAGCGTGGCAGCGGGTCGTTCCTGATCACCGGCGGGATGCCGCAGCCGAAGCCCGACTACGCGAGCCTGTCGCTGGGCAAGGCGGGTGTCCGTGCGCTCGTCACGCTCCTCCACCAGCAGTACGGCGCTGCCGGCGTTCACGCGGCAAGCGTCACCGTCAGTGGCGGCGTCGGAGTAGGCACCGGATGGGAGCCTGACGAGATCGCCAACCACTACTGGCGGCTGCACCAGCAGGCGCCTGCGGACTGGATCCAGGAGATCGTCATCTGAGTTGGCCTGGTCAAAGGTCGACCTGATTGGACCTGCCGTTCAGGGCGGGCGATGAGGAGACTGGTGCTGTGTATGTTCCCAAGCACTTTGCCCCTGACGACGACGCAGTACAGGAACTGCTGGCCAACCACGGCGCCGCCGATCTGATCACGATGACGGCGGACGGGCTGGTGGCCACGATGCTGCCGTTCATCTACGACCGTGCGCGCAACGTGCTGATCGGACATGTTGCCCGCAACAACGATCACTGGCAGCGCGAGGCGATCGGCGACGCACTGGTGATCATGCGCGGGCCGAACGCATACGTCTCACCGGCCTGGTACGCGTCCAAGCAGGAGCACGGTCGCGTCGTACCGACCTGGAACTACGTCACCGCCCACGTGTACGGCGAGCTGACCGTCCACGACGACGCCGCGTGGGTCGAAAACGTCGTACGGCGGTTGTCCGACCTGCACGAACGCGGTCGGGCCGAACCGTGGTCGGTCGACGATGCGCCGGAGAAGTACGTGCAAGGGCAACTCCGGGCAATCGTCGGCGTCGAGGTCGCGATCCACCGCATCGAGGCGAAGTTCAAACTCAGCCAGAACCGCCCGGAAGCTGACATCGACGGAGTAATAGACGGCCTGCACGCCGCCGGCGAAGACCCCACCGCCTCCGCGGTCACCCAGCACCGCCCCTAGCCCTTGAGCAGGCCTCGTCGGAAAGCCTCGGCGACGGCGGATGCGCGGTCCGGTACGGCGAGTTTGGTGTAGATGTTGAGTAGGTGGGTCTTGACGGTCGCCTCGCTGATGAACAGGTGGGCGGCGATCTCGCGGTTCGTGTTGCCGGCGGCGACCAGCTCGATGACCTCGAGTTCGCGGGGGCTGACGATGTCGGGCGTGGGCGGCGTGCGGACGTGGTTCGTCAAGGTGTTCGCGACCGACGGCGCGAGTACGGAGGTTCCGTCTGCGGCGGCACGGACCGCGCGGATGAGCTCGTCCCGCGGTGCGTCCTTGAGCAGGTAGCCGGTAGCGCCCGCCTCGATCGCGGGTACGACGTACCCGTCGGTGTCGTACGTCGTGAGCACGAGCACCCGGGCCGTCACGCCGCGCTCGGTGAGCTCGCTGATCGCGGCCAGCCCGTTCACCCCGGGCATCTGCAGATCCATCAGGATCACGTCCGGCCGCACCGTCTCGGCCAGCTCGATCGCCTCCGCGCCGTCGCCCGCCTGGCCGACCACCTCGAACCCGGGCTCGGCCGCGAACATCGCACTCAGCCCGTCCCGTACCACCGGGTGGTCGTCCGCGATCAGCAGCCGGATCATGCCGACGCTCCCGAGATCGGCACGGTCGCGGAGATCGCCGTACCCAGACCCGGCTCCGACTCGACCGAGAGCGTCCCGTTCAGCGCTTCGACCCGCTGGCGCATCGCGACGAGCCCGAACCCACCTGCCATCGACGGCACAGACGGAGTACTGCGGGACGGATCGAACCCGGCGCCGTCGTCGCGGACGTCGAGCGCGACCTCCTTCTCCATGTACGACAGCGTCACACCCACCCGGGTCGCCTGCGCGTACTTCGCCACGTTCACGAGCGCCTCCTGGGTCGCGCGGAGCAGAGTCGACTCCGCCTCGGGTGTCATCACCCGCGGCGTGCCGGTCGTGGTCAGCTGTACGTCGATGCCGTGCAGCGCCGACCATCGCCGTACGACGTCTGCGATCGCCTCGCTCAACGTCGCCGACTGGAGCGGCTGTGGACGCAGCGCATGCACCGAGCGCCGAGCCTCGGTCAGACTCTCGCGGGCCAGGCCGACCGCGCTCGACACATGCCGCCGCCAGTCGTCGGCGTGCTCGGCGGCCTGAAGCTGGGTGACGATCCCGGTCAGACCCTGCGCGAGGGTGTCGTGGATCTCGCGGGCCATCCGCTGCCGCTCGTCGATGACGCCGGCTTCGCGGGCCTGCGTCAGGAGCTGCTCGTGGAGGTCCGCGTTCTCGGCGAGCGTGGCCTCGAGCCGGCGGTTGGTCACGGTCAGCGCGTCGACCGCGTCCTGGCGCTGCTGGCTGAGCACCTCGCCGCGCCGGCCGAGCCATGCGGCCAGACACATGCCGGCCACGTTCACCCCGATCACCGCGGCGCAGCCGAGCAGGCCGAGCGCGTTGGTCTTCGGGATGTCGTACGACTGCGCCCAGCCCGCGATGACCGCGACGGCGCCGATCCCGATCAGTTCCCCGGGCCACGACAGCAAGATGAAAGTGAAGAAGTACCCGGCCGGGGTGAGGAACCCGAACCACGGATCGCGCACCACGAGCACGGCCAGCAGCAGGACGAACCCGGCGACGAAGATCGCCATCGAACGGGTCTCGGTCCGCCGCGCCGGGCGCAGGGTGAACATCCCGAGAGTCCACAGCGCGATCAACGCGCACAGCACCAGGTCGACGGTCAGCGACCTGGGCTGTTCGCGCTTGATCAGAACGGTGACGGCGGCGATGCACGCGAGCAACACGTACGGCACCACCGTCACCCGCCGCGGCCAGGCTTGCTCGCTCATGTCAGTTAGTGAACACCGAGCGGAGGTGCTTGCCGTTGACCAGCAGGGCGACGCCGAGCAGCAGCAGACCGCAGACGGCTTGCTCGCCCTTCATCCAGAGCGGGAAGACTCCCGGCAGCGAGATGATCACGACGATCGCGACGAACATCACCGCCGACACGATCCGGAGCCGGAGGTATCCCCGCCGGGAGCCTCGCGCCGCGCTCCGGGCGAAGAGGAAGGTCAGCGCGGCGCTGCCGACGACGATCGTGCCGCGGGTCCAGACCGCGTCGTTCACGATCGACGTGTGGTTGCGCAGGGCAATGATGGCGATCAGGGTCAGCACGCTGATCGCGAGGTAGCTTGCCACCAGCAGTTGCACGCTCCGCAACGCGGCCGCGCTCCGCGGGTGTTCGACGTTCACCGGGGTGGTCATCTTCGGTCTCCGTTTCGGGTCGATCTCGATACCCCGACTCTCCCGTGACGGCCCCGGTCGCCACATCGCCCAGCCGGCCCGACCTCCCTCCACCGATCGGTTGATCGAGTCCTCCGCCGACGGCCGCGCAAACAAACAATCGTTGCCTTGAGCACCTTCCTTCCGTGTCAGTTTGCGCACGTTGTGTCACGGACTGTCACGGGCTGTTTGCGGCTGGATGCAGATGTCCGGACACCTCTGGCGGCGGTGTGATCGGTCGGCAGATTGTCGAGTCAGGCAACGACATCGACGAGGAGAAAGTTCGCGGCAGCCGTCGACCACGGGAGGGTCCGGACGCGTGCTCGAGACTTATCGCGGTATCCCGCACCTGTTGGACACCTGGCTCGTGCTCACCGGCATGACCCTGCCGATCGCCATTTCCGCTGTGCGTCGTCCGGGCGACCTGGTCCCCCGGCTGGCTGCGTTCTGCATGCCGGCTGCGTTCGCGCTGATCATCGCGGCGACGCTCAGCCCGACCCCGCATCGCCTCAGCCAGATCGGCGAGTGCGGCACGCACCTGACCACGACCGGCGGGCTGACCTCGCTCCAGGGTCTGCTCAACGTCCTGTTGTTCGTCCCGGCCGCGGGCATGCTCACGCTGGCCAGCGGCCGTCCGGGCGACGGCATCGCCGCCGGCGTCGGAATGTCGGCCGCGGTCGAGGCGGTGCAGGCGCTGATCCCACAGCTCGGCCGCTCGTGCCAGCTCCACGACCTGATCGCGAACTCGATCGGCGCCGTCTGCGGAGTCAGCCTCGCGGCCGGTCTGCAGAGCCTGACCCGGAGCCGCTACCTGGTCGTCACCCCGCCGTACGTCGTCGAGCACGCCGCGCTCCTCGTCGTACGACGGTCGCGGCGGCCGGCCCGTCATCGGCGCGGGACCCTCGTCCCGGCGAACCGACCGGGCGCGCCGGTCAGATATCACAGAACGAAGACACAGTTATCCGGATAGTTATCCACAGGCTGTGGATAAAACAGGGGATGACCGCGTGATTACCTGGGGATATCCACAGGTCACGGACGGACGTCCAGCCCCAGCGAGGCGGCGACGACCATCGCTTGGGTCATGTCGATCCGCGCGTCCCGCAGCGTCACGGTCAGTGGATCGAGGGTCGACAGATCGGATCCGCGCAGGTCGGCGCCGGTCAGATCGGCCCTTTGGAGGCTGGCTCCGGACAGGTCGAGGTCCCGCAGCGACGCCTTCGCCGCCCGGATCCCGGTCAGCTCCGCCTCGCGGAACTTCGCCCCGCTGAAGTCGGTCCCCTTCAGGTCCGCCCCCGGGAGCGCCGTGAACGACCAGTCCCCGCCGTTCACCTTCAGCAGGTTGTAGGTGCAGTCGTCGAAGAAGCTGCCGACCATCTTGCAGCGGGTGAACGTGGTGTCGAACAGCGAGCACCGGACGAACGTGCAGTTCACGAACGCGGCGTCGGTATGCGTCGAGGCGTTGAACCGGACCCCGCGGAATGTGCACTCCTCGAACACCCCGCCGCGGTTGTCCACCTCGGTGAGGTCGGAGTCGACGAACAGCACCCGCCGGTAGGTCTGCCCGGACGGGTCCGCGTCGTCCCAGTCCCGGATCGTCGACTCGGTCGGCACGCCTCGTCGTCGGTCAGCCATGACTCTCCCTCACTTGTTCGGACCCTCACCCTGTCACGCCGTACCGACACTGTGATGCTGACGACGGAGAACGGTAGGGCCACCGACAACTTCGAACCGCACGATGGAGGGGTGACCGGAACGGAGCGGGTGATGGTGTTCGGCGCCGGAGGCTTCCTCGGTGCCAGGATCTGCGCGCTGCTCGACGACCGCGGGGTGGAGTACCGCGGCCTGAGCCGGACCCGGAGCGAGCCGTACCGGCGCTGCGACCTGGCCGCGATGCATCCGTACGCGCTGGACACCCAGATCGGGATGTACAAGCCGACCGTGATCATCAACGCGGTCGGCGCCACGCTGGGTGAGCCGGCCGAGCTGGTCCGGGCGAACGTGATCGCCGTCGAGGCGCTGCTCGCCTCGGTCCGGGACAACGCCGGCCACGCCCGGTTCGTCCAGCTCGGCTCCGCGGCGGAGTACGGCGGTGCGCCGCACGGCACGAGCCTCGACGAGCAGACCGCGCCCCGGCCGCTCGGTCCGTACGGGCTGACCAAGCTGGCCGGCTCGGAGCTCGTCCTGCGGGCCCAGCGCGGCGGCGCGGATGCCGTCGTACTGCGGATCTTCGACGTGATCGGGCCGGGGGCGCCGGAAAGCACGCTCACCGGGCGGGTGATCGATAACCTCCGCTCGCGGCACCTGATCGAGGTCGGGTCGCTCGACGTGTGGCGCGACTTCGTGGACGTGCGGGACGTGGCCGAAGCCGTACTCGCGGTCGCTCTGGCCGACGCCACGCCGCCGCCGGTGCTGAACGTCGGGACCGGGCGGGCGACGCTGGCCCGCGACGTCGCCGGGCAGTTGTTCGAGCTGAGCGGTCAACCGGCGACGATCGTGGACGACGTCGACCAGGAGACCGCGCTCGGCGCACCGTGGCAGCAGGCCGACACCACGCTCATCGGCGAGCAGCTCGGGTGGTCGCCGAAGATCGCTCTCGACCAGTCGCTCGCCGACAGTTGGGCGGCTGGACAATAGGTCCGTGGAGATCCGCTCGATCAGTGAGGCCGCGCCGGATCGGCGACCACCTGCGGTCAACGAGGACCTGGTCCTGACCGGGCCCGATTTCGCGGTCGTCCTCGACGGCGCGAGCGCTCCTCGGGTGTATGTGGACTCCGGCTGCCGGCACACAGTCGCCTGGCTCGTCATGCAGCTGGCGACTCAGCTCGCGACCCCACTCCTGACCCACTCGGCTGCGCCGCTCGCCGACCTCCTCGCGGACGCGATCGCCGCGGTCCGCGCCTCGCACGCGGATACCTGCGACGTCAGCAACCCGGACAGCCCGTCGTCCACAGTCGCGATGGTCCGCTTCGACTCGGACCACGTCGAGCGTCTCGTCCTGGCCGACTCGCCCATCGTCATGCGGTCGCCCGAGGGCTCGATCACCGTCCACAGCGACGACCGCGTCGACCTTCTCCCCGATCGGACCCTCGAGACGGTACGGCGCTTGCGTAACCAGCCCGGCGGCTTCTGGGTGGCGAGCACCGAGCCCAAGGCGGCGTACGAGGCGGTCATCGGCACGACCGATCGCGCGGCCGTTGAGGCGATTGCGCTCCTGACGGACGGCGCCTCGCGCTACACCGAGCGGTACGGGCACTCGTGGGACGAGCTGTTCGACGTACTCACGACCGAAGGTCCGCGGCAGTTGATCGACCGGGTGCGGCAGCACGACAGCGCGTCCACGCTGAGCGGCAAGCAGTACGACGATGCGAGCGTCGTCCTGCTTCAGGGTCCGTAGGTCGGGAAGTTCGGGCCGGGGCGGTGGTACCGCGGCGCGTACTGCGGAGGTCCGACCGGCCGGGGCACGTCCTGGATCGGGGGCGGGGTGGCTCGGGTGTGCTGCCAATCGGTGACCTGGAGCATCAGGAACGACGCGGCGACGGCGGCGACGATGAGCAGGACGGTCGCGACCGTGAAGCCGATGTCGACGCCCAGCGCAACGCGGACCATGAAGTCCTGCATGTCGTAGATGTCGACGTACGGACTGCTTGCGTCGCTGCTCTCCGACACCTGGACCAAGCGGACGAACCAGATGATGAACCCGATCACCGCGACCGTGCCGCCGCCGACGAGGATCACCCAGAACGCGGTCCACGTCGCCCACCAGCTGTAGAGCAGCGTGCGCACCCGGCCGGATCGCGGCGCTTCAGGAGGCTCGCTGGCCTTGGTGATGTCCTGCACGATCTGGAACGGGTACCAGAACTGCACGATCGGGCAGAACCAGGCGCCGACGACCCAGCCGTTCGCTCGCCGGTGCGGGCCGCGCACCGGGTCGGCGGGGAAGGCCGGGCGCGGCGCGAAGGGTGAGTACAGGAAGTCGGTGTTCTCGCGGGCCTGCCACAGCCAGATCAGGAAGGCGATCCCGGTCCCCATCAGCAGGTAGCTGACCAGGTTCAGCAGCGGGCCGGTGCCGGAGATCGACTCGACGCCGCGGTCGATCTCCTCCTCGGAGAGCAGCCCGTACACGAGGCGCTTGACCTCGTCGTACGAACGCCAGAGCAGCACGGACTGGATCACCGCCGCGAGGCAGGTCAGCCCCATCAGCACGATGCTGACGATCGCGACCTTCCGCAACGGCCGGTACCGCGGCATGATCGGCGCCGGATACGGCATCGGCGGATACGGCCGTTGCTGGTACGGACCCGGTCCTTGGTACGGCCCTGGATAAGGCTGAGTCACCCTTCCACCTCCCCGCAGCCAAGTTAACCCCACACCCGATTCACACCGAGGCGAAAGTCTCCCGTACTGCGGGCAACGCCAGCTCGCGATCCGCCGCCGACAACCCGATCCGCGTCCGCCGGTCGAGTACGTCGTCCTCGGTCAGCGCACCCTCGTGCCGGACGGCGAACCGCAGTTCGGCGTACGTCGTGCGCAGCCCTGGCGCGATCGGCTGCTGGAACTCCGGCGGACCGGCGATCACCTGCGGCGCCTCGACGCCGTACCGCTGCACGAACCGCGCCGGCGCCTTGACCGCCGCCAGCCGCACGCGGTCGGCAGCCCCCACGAGCGGGATCCGGTTCGTTTCGCACGGCCGTCGTACGTCGAGAGACGACTGCTCGATCGCTTTGTCGAGGACGTCCTGCGCCATCCGGCGGTACGTCGTCAGCTTGCCCCCGACGATCGTCACCACGCCGTCCGGGCTGGTGATGACCGCGTGCCGGCGAGAGATGTCCGCCGTACCTTTGTGGTGGCCCGTGTCGAGCAGCGGGCGCAGTCCGGCGTACGTGCCGAGGAGGTCCGCGCGCGTCACCGGCTGCTGGACGGCAGAGCTGATCGTGTTGAGCAGGAAGTCGATCTCCGCGTCGGTGGCGTGCGGTACGTCGTTCACCGGGCCGGGCGCGTCTTCGTCGGTGAGGCCGACGTACACCCGGTCGTCAGGCGCGGGGATCGCCATCACCACGCGGCGGAGCTCGCCCGGGACCGGCACGGTCAGGACGGCGGAGAGGCCGCCGAAGACCGATTGCGGCAGCACGAGGTGGGTCCCGCGGCTCGGCCGGAGTTTGATGCCGGAGGCAACTTGATCCGCCCAGATCCCGGCCGCGTTGATCACCATCCGGGCATCCACGCTCAGCCGGTCACCGGTCAGCTGGTCGACCAGGACGGCGCCGCGCCCGGTGACCTCGGTGGCAGCGACCCGGGTCAGGATACGAGCGCCGTACTGCGCCGCGGTCCGCGCGATCGCGACGACCAGCCGCGCGTCGTCGTACAGCTGGCCGTCCCAGGTCAGGAAGCCGCCGCGCATCCCCTCGGGTTTGAGCGTCGGCGCATAGCGCAGGATCTCGGCCGAGCTGATCCGCCGCGAGTGCGGCAGATAGTCGTCGCTGGTCCGCGCGAACGTGCGCAGGACGTCGCCGCCGAGGAACGCCGACCGCAGCATCGCGGCCTGCGCGAACTTTGCCTGCGGCAACCATGGCGCGATCTGCGGGATCGGGTGGACCAGGTGCGGCGCGGTCGTCTTCATCAGGATGCCGCGCTCGACGGCGCTCTCGTACGCGATCCCGACATGGCCGGACGCGAGGTACCGCAGTCCGCCGTGCACCAGCTTCGAGCTCCACCGGCTGGTGCCGAAGGCCAGGTCGTGCTTCTCCACCAGGGCAACCGTGAGTCCGCGGGCAGCCGCGTCGAGCGCCACGCCGGCGCCGGTGACCCCGCCGCCGACGACGAGCACATCCACGCTCTTCAGCGAGTCGAGCTCACGTGACCTGCGCGCCGCATTCAGGCTCGCGTTGCCCACTGCCCTGAATTCCTTCCCCGCCCCACCGCCCCGGTCGATCACGGGGCTAAATACCTCGTGAGCATCACGCGCAGCTCCTCATCGAGCTTCGAGTACTCGTCCTTCTCCGCCATCACCGGACCGGACACCGCGGACGCCAGCGAGACGAGGATGATCTGCCGCGCCAGCCACACCGGGTCGCCCTCGCGGATCGAGCCGTCGGCCTGACCCTGGCGGATGCCCTCCTCGACCAGCGCGAGGTGCGCGACCGTGCTGCTGCCGCGACGCTCCAGCAGGTACGGCGTGAGGAACTCGGGGTCGAGCTCGATGATCTTGCGCATCAACGGGTGGACGCGGGTCTTCGCGACCACCTCGACTACACCCTCGACCAGGCGCGCTCGGCCGTCGGCGGCGTCGGGCTGGAACGCGGAGACGAGCGCGATGGTCCACTCGCGGGTCATGAGCGCCGCGACAACGGCCTGCACGTTGGGCCAGCGTCGATACAGGGTCGCGCGGGAGACCTCCGCATGCCGGGCGATGTCGGCCATGGTCATCCGCCGCATGCCGATCGCCAGCAGCAACTCGTACGCCGCATCCAGGATCCGCTCCTCGCCGATCGCATTCGCGGGCGTGGGACGGCTGCTGGTCTCTTGATCCGATTCGCTGCTACGCTGAGACATCACATGCCAAAGTGTATCAGCGACTTCGGCATCCCGGAACTGTCCAGGGGAGGTGGGAGCCAGGGGGTTCCACCTCCCCTGGACGCTACCTCCCAGAACCACTGAAAGGCAGCCACCTGTGACTGAATCCGACCTCCCGGTGGCACAACTCACGCCCGGCCGGTGGGGCGACCCCGCCCAGGTGGTCGAACTACCCGCCGCAGCCCTCGACGCCCTCAAACACCTCGGCATCCAACGGCCGGGCGGCGCGGGTGCGCCGGGTGCGCCGGCGGGGGGTGGCGGTGGTGCGGCGGAGGCGCCAGCGGCGGAGGCGCCGGGTGCAGCGGCCGGGCCTGGCGTGAGCGTCCCTGCCAGGGCGGCGGATCGGCCTGAGTTGACCGGGCCGCAGTTGGCCTTCCTTGCCTCGGTCGTGGGGGCTGAGCAGGTGATGTCCGACCTGGACTCTCGCTGGGCGCACACCAGGGGCTACTCGACGACCGACCTGCTGAGGTTCCGCGCCGGAGACGCCTCGGACATGCCGGACGCAGTCGTCTACCCCGCCTCGCACGACGAAGTGGCTGCGTTGCTCGCAGGTTGTGCTGAGCACGACCTGGCCGTGGTGCCGTACTCCGGTGGCACGTCTGTCGTCGGCGGTCTCGCCGCGTCGGGCCGGTTCATCACCGTCGACCTGCGCCGACTCGACCAACTGATCGAGCTCGACGAGGTGTCCCGGACCGCCACCCTGCAGGCCGGCGTACGCGGTCCCGCAGCCGAGCACCTACTCGCTGAGCGCGGGTACACCCTCGGCCACTTCCCGCAGTCTTACGAAGGCGCCTCGATCGGCGGCTACGCAGCAGCACGCTCCAGCGGCCAGTCCTCAGCCGGCTACGGACGGTTCGACCAGATGGTCGTCGGCCTCACCCTCGCAACACCCCGCGGCACCATCGAGCTCGGACGAGCCCCCATGTCCGCAGCCGGCCCGGATCTGCGCCAACTGGTCCTCGGTTCCGAAGGCGCGTTCGGCATCATCACCTCGGTCGTCGTACGCATCCGCCCCCGCCCGACCGAGCGCCACTTCGAAGGCTGGCGGTTCGACGGCTTCGACGCCGGTCTCACCGCCGTACGACGGCTGGCACAAGACGGCCCGCTGCCAACAGTCCTCCGCTTGTCAGACGAGATAGAAACCGCGGTGAACCTCGCCGACCCCGACGTCCTCGGCGGCGGATCCGGCGGCGTGCTCGCGATCATCGGCTTCGACGGCCCGTACAACCAAGCGACCGCAGACGTCCTCACGGCAGCCGGCGGCGAGAACCTCGGCGAAGGCCCCGGAGAGACCTGGCGCACCGGCCGCTACCGCGCGCCGTACCTCCGCGACCCGCTCCTCGACGAAGGCGCCCTCGTGGAAACCCTCGAGACAGCTGCGTTCTGGTCCCGCATCCCCGCCCTCAAGACCGCAGTCACCGAAGCTCTCGTCAACGCATTGAGTGCGACCCCGCCGCTGGTCCTCTGCCACATCTCCCACGTCTACGAGACCGGCGCCTCGCTGTACTTCACCGTCATCTGTGCCCAGTCCGACGATCCCGTCGAGCAATGGCTCACCGCGAAGTACGCGGCCAATCATGCGATCGCCGACGCCGGCGGCACGATCTCCCACCACCACGGCATCGGCACCGACCACCGTACGGCCTACCACGCGGAGATCGGCTCGCTCGCGGTCGAAGCCCTGCAGGCCGTCAAGCACACGCTCGACCCGGACGGCGTCCTCAACCCGGGCATCCTGATCTGACACCCTTGACTTCAAGTTTCCTTGAAGTATGACGGTGTCGGCATGACACCTGATTCCTCGAACCGTCCTGTCGCGCTGATCACCGGGGCGTCCGCCGGGCTGGGGCTCGCGCTGGCCCACGGGCTGGCCGATCGCGGCTGGACGCTGGTGATCGACGCCCGGGGCGCCGGTCCGCTGAAGGACGCGGCCGATGCCCTCGCCAACCGCACCGATGTGGTCCCGCTGGCCGGAGACGTGACCGACCCCGAGCACCGCTTGGACCTGGTCGACGTGGTGATCCAGCTCGGTCGCCTCGACCTCCTGGTGAACAACGCCAGCTACCTCGGTCCCAGTCCGCTGCAAGCACTCGCCACAGCCGACCTCGACGAACTGCGTCGCGTCTACGAGGTCGACGTACTCGCACCGATCGCACTGACGCAGGCACTGCTGCCCGCACTCACCGCAGCGTCCGGAGTGCTGATCAACATCAGCTCCGACGCCGCAGTGGAGGCCTACGAAACCTGGGGTGGCTATGGCTCGGCCAAGGCCGCACTCGACCACGCCACGCGAGTTCTGGCGGCCGAACACCCAACGCTCTCTGTGTACGCCGTCGATCCCGGCGATCTGCGTACTGCGATGCACCAGGCCGCCTTCCCGGGCGAGGACATCTCGGACCGGCCGGAGCCGACGACCGTAGTACCCGCGTTCCTGAAGTTGCTGGACAGCCGTCCGGCGAGTGGACGCTACCGAGCGGCCGAGTTCGCGCCGGCGGTGACGTCGTGAAAGTGCACCCACACACCAGGTTCGTCCTCCCGGATGCGCTGAACGCCGGCGAACCACCGGAGGCACGCGGCCTGCGGCGGGATCAGGTGAAGCTGCTGGTCGCGGAGGGGTCGACCGTCACGCACACCCGCTTCGACCGGATCGGCGAGCACCTCCGGCCCGGAGACCTGTTGCTGGTCAACACGTCCGGGACATTGCCCGCGGCGGTCGACGGTACGTCGGTCACCGTGCATTTCTCCACCGCACTCGACGACGGCACCTGGGTGGTCGAACTGCGCGACGGTGGCTCGCCGAAGTTCGACGGCACGGCGGGTCAGCAGGTGGAGTTGCCGGAGGGCGTGCTGACGCTCCTGACGCCGTACCAGTCGGAGAGCAATCGCTTGTGGATCGCCAGGCCACCTCTGCCCGATGTACTCGGCTATCTGCAGCGGAATGGGCGTCCGATCACCTACGACTACGTCGGCAAGCGTTGGCCGTTGGCGGCGTACCAGACTGTCTTTGCGCGCGAGCCGGGCAGTGCGGAGATGCCGAGCGCAGCAAGGCCGTTCAGCTTCGAGCTAGTGAGCCAGCTGGCGTCACAGGGCGTGCTGATCGCGCCGATCCTCTTGCACTGCGGTGTCTCCTCGCTGGAGAGCCATGAACCACCACAGCCCGAGCGGTACGACGTACCTGCGCATACGGCCCGTTTGGTCAACTGGGTCAAGGCAAACGGCGGACGTGTCATCGCTGTGGGCACCACTGCTGTCAGAGCGATCGAGTCCGCTGCGGATCCCTCGGTCAACCCGTCGCAGGGGTGGACCGACCTGGTCCTCAGCCCGGACCGGCCGCCGCAGATAGTGGATGGGCTAATCACTGGTTGGCACGCGCCTGAGGCCTCGCATCTGCTTCTGCTGGAGTCAGTTGTCGGCGCTGAACTGGTGCAGCGCGCGTACGACGCCGCAGTACAAGAGAACTACCTCTGGCACGAGTTCGGAGACAGCGCTCTGCTGATGCGGGGTTAGGCCTTCGTTCCGAGGATCAGGCGTTCGCGATCGAACAGCGCCGAGGCCACGCGCCAGCCGATGCGGTTCAACAGGATCAGCACCACTGCGGTGATCACTGCGGTCAGCAGGGACACGTCGATGACGTTCAGGGAGATCAAGGTCGTCAACGCGACCGACGGCAAGCTGGCGAGTGTGGAGAGCTGCTGGGCCACACGGATGTCGTTGGAACGGGTGGAAATCACGATGGCGACCCAGATCGACCACCCGGCCAGCAGCGGCGTGAACAGCAGTTGCGCGATCAGGTCGGACGGGTGGATGAGTGCGGCCGCCACGCCAGGTTGGGCGAAGAGTTCGACGCAGGCCACGAACAGGCCGAAGACGGCGTACGCGACGACAACCCCCGGGATGAACGTGGCGAGGGCCTTGCCCAGCAACAGTTCTTCGCGGCGAATCGGGGTGGTGAGCAGCGGCTCGAGCGTGCCTTGTTCGCGTTCGCCGACGACTGAGTAGGAGGCGACCAGGGACGGTACGAGGGCTGGGATGCCGAGCATGTACAGCAGGACGTGTTCGTGGCGTAGGGGCTCCGAGGCCGACGTCGTCAGCGTGAAGACAGCGACCAGCGGCTGCACGGAGAAGATCAGCGGAATGATGGCCATCCCAACGACCATGGACCGGTTCCGCCGGAACTCGCGCAGCTCTTTGGCGACGATCGCACGGACCAGTCTCTGGTTGACCGTCATGACTGACCTGCCGGTACGTCGATGAGCTCAAGGTAGACGTCCTCGAGCGAGTGGTGCGACGGGCTGATCGACAAGACGTCCGCGTCGGCCTGTACCAACGCCCGGGTGACCGCCGGCGCTGCCTGGGTCGGATCATCCACGGTCAGGACGTAGATGGAAACGTCGTTCTCGTGCCAGCCGTGGACGCCCGTGACGCTTCCGAAGACGCGGTCCGGTGCGGCGAGCGGGACTGCCGTACGGACGGTGAGAGTGCGGGCGAAGAGTTCGTCGCGTAGCTGGTTGGGGCGGCCGATGGTGCGCAGGGTCGTGTTGAGGATGGCGACGCGGTCGCAGAGGCGTTCGGCTTCGTCCAGCCGGTGCGTGGTGAGGAAGATCGTGACGCCGCGCTGACGGAGTTCGTCGATCAGGTCGTGTACTCCGCGGGCCGCGACCGGATCGAGTCCGGAGGTCGGCTCGTCCAGGAAGAGCACCTGCGGGTCGTTGAGCAACGCGCGGGCCAAGGCGACCCGTTGCCGAAGGCCCTTCGACAGGGCGCCACAGGCGTCGTGGGCGCGGTCGGTGAGGTGTACGGCGCTCAGCACCTGCTCGATGCGTTTAGTTGCCGTGGGCACCTGGTATAGGTCGGCGAAGCAGCGGAGGTTCTCGAGCACGGTCAGGCGGAGGTACAGGCCGGGTGACTCGGGCATGATCGAGATGCGCCGGCGGATCTCGACGCCGTTGTCCGGAGTGAGCGGAAGGCCGGCAACGGTCGCCGTACCGGACGTCGGCGTGAGGAGCGTGCCCAGGGTTCGCACGGTCGATGTCTTGCCGGCGCCGTTCGGTCCGAGGAACCCGAACACCTCGCCGTACCCGATCTCGAACGAGACGTCCTGGAACGCCACCCGGTCGCCGAAGTGTTTGCTCAGCCGCTCGGCCGACAACGCCGGTGCGGTCGATACGGCGTCCATACCGTCCATGATTCCACCGGCAGCGCGAAATCGACCCTCGGTCAGCGCGACCGGGTTGCGGCTACCGCTTCGTTCGCCCGTCGTTCCGGGGATTTCCGGTCCAGATCGTGCTCGAGCGAACCGATCCAGCTCGGCGGCGACTCTGCCCGCACGACCGGATGCCGCTCATTACCGGGCCGCGCCCGCTTGTCCACCGCACGTGGGCTCATATCCAGATGTCCTAACCAAGTCGGTCCCCCGTCGGGACGTCACCTGATTAGACGAGTACTTCGCCCTACCTGTCACCCTCTTTAACCCAACCGAACAGAATTTGTGGCCTAGGCCGCTTGTTTGTTGCGGCGTTTGTGGTTGGAGAGCTGGAGGAAGATCCACGCCAGCGCGGCGCCGACGATGAAGCCGCCCAGGTGGCCTTGCCACGAGACGTTGGGGATGGCGAAGGACAGTACGGCGGTCACCCCGACGTACATGATGATCCAGGTGATATCGAGCCCGCGGGCGCGGCTGATCACCAGGAGGGCGCCGACCAGGCCGAGGACCGCGCCGGACGCGCCGAGGGTTGCCGAACCCGGGGCCGCGAGGATCCACACCGCGATGCTGCCGCCCAGCGCGGACAGCAGATAGAGCATGATGAAGCGGAACCGGCCCAGCATGTGCTCGAGCGGCGGACCGAGCTGCCAGAGCATGAACAGGTTCGAGAAGATGTGGAAGATCTGCACGTGGGTGAACGTCGACGTGAGCAGCCGCCACGGCTCGCTCTCGGTCAGCACCGGCACCATCACCAGGTCCTGCAGGATCCGCGGGCTGCCGACGTGTACGGCGATGAAGACCAGCACGTTCAGCCCCAGGATCGTGTACGTGACGATGCTCTGGTTGGCGCGCTGGATCCCGCCGAGGGAGGTCCTGGTCCGCGGGACCGAGCGGACACCCTCGTTGAAGCAGGTCGGGCACTGGAAGCCGACGGCGGCGCTGTTCATGCAGGACGGGCAGATCGGCCGGTCGCAGCGCTGGCAGCGCACTCCGGCGGGCCGATCCGGGTGCCGGTAGCAGACGGTGTCGGTCACGCGGGTGCGTCCTTCGTTGGGTGACGGGGCCGGTGGCGTGCCGGCCCCGCGGAGAATTCAGTCAGGCGTTCTTGCGCTCGATGACGACCTTGTTGATGACGATCGGCTCGAGCGGCCGGTCGCCGGGCGCGGTGTCGGCGGTGGCGATCGCGTCGACGACCTTCTTCGACTCGTCGTCGGCGACCTCACCGAAGATCGTGTGCTTGCGGTTCAGATGCGGGGTCGGCACGACGGTCACGAAGAACTGTGAGCCGTTGGTGCCGTGGCCGTACTGGATGCCGGCGTTGGCCATCGCGAGCAGGTACGGACGGTCGAACTGGAGCTCCGGGTGGATCTCGTCGTCGAACTGGTACCCGGGCGTGCCGGTGCCGGTGCCGAGCGGGCAACCGCCCTGGATCATGAACCCGTCGATCACCCGGTGGAAGGTGAGACCGTCGTAGAACGGCTTGTTGGTGGGCTGACCGGTCTGCGGGTCGGTCCACTCCTTGCTGCCGTCGGCCAGGCCGACGAAGTTGCTCACCGTCGCCGGCGCGTGGTTCGGGAACAACCTGATGACGACGTCGCCCTTGTTCGTCTGCAGGGTTGCGTACAGCTCTTCGGCCACGGGAGTCACTCCTAGTCGGATAACGGCTTACGCCCTCGATCCTGTCATGCCGCTCCAAGAAAAACAGAAACAACCCGCCCCTCGCTCCGCTCGGGGCGGGGAGAGGTCGCAAGCCCCGCCCCGCGGGCGAGGCACAGGCGGTGGTGGGAGCCCGCCCCCGCGGGCGTGGTGTGGGTGGGTGGTGGGAAGGCGGTTTGTTGGGTGGGGGTTGTTGGTGGGGTGTGGGAAAGGTTGGGTGGGGCACAGGGTTATCGGCTCGTGACGTCGTACGATGCAGATGCAGCTGGATTTGTCCAGAGTTGTGACCGGAAAGAGCCCATGTCGCCGATGGGCGGGAGAGCTGTCCGCTGGGGCGGGCGGCACCGAGGAGGGAACCGTGGGTTTGAGGAAGTCCAAGGGCCGGGTCGAGGTCGCGAAGGACCGGGTCCGGCCACTCGCCGAGTCGGCGTCGGAGAAGCTCGGACCGGCCGTCGGCCAGGTCCGGGATCACCTCGGACCGGCTGTGGGCACCGCACGGGAGAAGGTGTCGCCGTACGCCGAGAAGGCCGTCGAGCGGGGCGCACACCTCGCCTCCCAGGCGGTTGAGAAGGCCGGTCCGGTGCTCGACGACGCCCTCGCCAAGGTCGGCCCAGCCACTGAGCACGCCGCCGAGAAGGCCCGCGTGCGGCTGAACGACGACCTACTGCCGAAGATGACCGCAGCGCTGGCGACCCTCGCAGCCGCCGCCGAGCCGGTCGTCGAGGAGACAGCTCGTCGCAGCAAGGCCACCAAGGCCGCGCTGAAGGGCGAGCTCGAAGTACCGAAGAAGAGCCACAAGCTCCGCAACCTGGTCCTGTTCCTGGGTTTCGGTGCACTCGCAGCAGCAGCGGTGAAGAAGCTGCTGACCCCGCCGGAGCCGGCCTGGCAGTCCACTCCGACCAGCGGCCGCGACTACAGCTCCGCCCCGGCCGGTGCGACGGCACGCCCGGCAGACACGTCGGCGTCGTCCAACGGCAAGACGGAGTCGAACGGCAAGACCGACGCGAAGCCGGAGGCCGCGAAGCCGGAAGCCCCGAAGGCCGAGACGAAGCCGGAGACCAAGCCGGCCGCCAAGGCGGACGAGGCCAAGGATGAGGCCACGGACGAGGTGAAGGCCGCGTCGAACGGCGCCGCGAAGAAGTCCACCACCAGGAAGGCGACGGGCTCGAGCGAGTCCAAGCCCACCGATTCCTGACTCCACCGCAACGGCGAAGGTCCCGCACCCGGCAGGGTGCGGGACCTTCGTCTTTCAACGCTCAGTTCGGCTGGGGCTCCGCGTCGGCCTTCGTGATCGTGTAGCGGCCGGCGGACAGGAGCTGGGTGGCGTACCGATGGGTGATGCACGGGTACGTACCGCCGCAGCTCAGGCAGACCGCGTCGTTGCGGTGCAGCCAGGGAACGACCTTGAAGCGCCTGATCCAGGTCATCGGCTCACGGTCCGGAGCGTGCATCTTGAGCGCCGCGCGAGCAGCGTTCTGGATCTCCGGGGCCGACCATTCCTCGGCGCTCTTGTCCATCAGGGCACTGAGGTCGGGGTGGAGGTGGTCAGTGGTGCGGTCTTTGTTCATTTATATGTCTTCCAAGGCAGGTGGGAGGGCGCGCCTGAATCACTCGCTTCAAACGTTAGTGCGTCAGCACTCCCACCGCGCCCCGATCGGCGCCCGGCGAGTGTCAGATCTTCGTCAGGTCTGCTCAGGTCCAGAGCGTCTCGAGCGTGATCCGCGCCTCGAGCTCGAGCAGGTGCCGCTTGGTCGGGATCCCGCCGCCGAAGCCGACCATCTTGCCGCCCGCGCCGACGACCCGGTGGCAGGGCACGACGATCGCGATCGGGTTCCGGTTGCAGGCGGTGCCGACGGCGCGGGCCGCGCCGATATCGCCGACGATCTTCGCGACGTCGCCGTATGTCTGCATCTCGCCGTACGGGATGCGGGTCAGCTGGGTCCAGACCGCGCGCTCGAAGTCGGAGCCGCCACGCACCGACAGTGGCAGCGTGAACTCCTGGAGCTCGCCGGCGAAGTACGCCTTCAGTTGCTCGGCGGCCTCGGTCAGCAGTGGGTCGGTCGTGACCGGACGGTCGGCCGCCCCGAAGTGCAGCCGGCACAAGCCGGTGTCGTCGACCGCAAGGGTCAGATCGCCGATGGGCGAATCGATCACGGACCAGCGCATGCCACCATCCTCCCGCCGCCCACCGACAGTTTCTGGCGGAAATACGCCACCGACCGATGACAACGTGATGTTCTCGCCCGGTCACGCGGTGTTGTGCTATGTGTGATCCATGCCGAGCCAGGCGTCACGAGTACCGCTGGACCGGTGGTTCAGTTCTGAGCGGCCGATGGGCGTCAGCGCGTCGATCCTGATCGGACTGGTCACGGTCACCGCGTGGGCGACCGCATGGTCGGACTGGTACTCGTACCGCACGCTCAAGACGTACGGCGCCGACCCGGACAAACTGGACGAGGCCGACCTGATCTCGGGCTCACTCGGCATCATCTCCGCGCTCGCGCTGTTCGCGGCCGCGGCAGTGTTCATCATCTGGCTCTGGCGGGTCCGGTGGAACGCGGAGATGTTCCACCGCGGCCAGCACCGTTTCACCCGCGGCTGGGTGCTCGGCTGCTGGCTCGTCCCGGTCGTCAACCTCTGGTACCCCAAGCAGGTCGTCGACGACATCGTCGCGGCCAGCGATCCGCGGACCGATCCGCACACCGAGGCGCTGAAGGAGATCCCTGGCACCCAGCTGGTCTGGGCCTGGTGGATCACCTGGGTGATCGGACTCGTCACCGGAAACATCGTGCAAAGAGGCGTACTCGCCGGCGCGTCGCAGCTCGGAGACCTGCGGACGAACGTCATACTGTCCTCCGTCTCAGCGCTGTTCACCACCGGCGCGGCCGTGCTCGCGGTGATCCTGATCCAGCGGATCGACGAACTGCAGAGCATGCGTCCATGGGTGCCGTGGTGGTCGGTCGGGACACCGCACAACGGGTTCCAACCGCCTGCGCGGTAAACCAAACCGTCACGCCCTGTCCGGTGCCTCGTTACCAATGGTGATGGGCGTACGAAAAGAACACGTTAAGTCGACACCCTCCGTGCTGGGGCCGACTCCCTTGGCGTACCTACTTCGTGGTATCAATGTGGCTCGGTCATGCGGGGGCAGGACCTGGCCGAAGCGCCGAACAGACGACGGAGTTCCAGCGACGCGAGGGACGCGAGACGTGAGCCACCCGCAGGCATTATTGACTGCTGTCGACGATCAGGAAGAGTGGCAGCCGCACGCGGCTGAGGAGTTCCAGCAGGTCGGGACGGTCGGGAAGATCGCCATCGGACTGCTCGGCGCGTCGACGATCACCCACCTGCTGTCGACCTGGTCGGACTGGAACACCTACTCCGTCGTCCACCGCTACCTCGGCGGGATGCCGAACGTCGACGACGCGGATCTGAACCGCGCCGACGCCATCGCCAAGGTCACCGCGATCCCGAACGTGGTCATCTCGGTCGCCGCCGCGGTCGTCTTCGTCATCTGGCTCTGGCGGGCCCGGGTCAACTCCGAGGTGTTCTGCCAGGCCGACCACCGCCGCAGCCACGGCTGGGTGCTGGCGAGCTGGTTCTGCCCCGGCCCGAACCTCTGGTATCCCAAGCAGATCGTCGACGACGTCTGGCTCGCCAGCGACCCGAAGACCCCTGTGTACGCGGACGACCTGCGCCGGTTCAGGACCCCCAGCCTCACCTCGGTGTGGTGGGTGGCCTGGATCGGCGCTCTTGCCTTCGACGTGGTGGTGCGCCGGTTCCTGATGTGGATGGAAGCGACCGTCGGCTCGCTGCGCGGCATCGCCCTCGCCGGTACTGCGTCCCTCGTGCTGACCGCTGTTTCCGCGGTCGCGGCGACGATGGTGATCCGCAAGATCAACCACATGCAGACCACCCGCTCGTGGGTGCCGTGGTGGGACCAGGCGCCGAAGCTCAGCGCGGTCCCGTCGTACGAGGTGACCCAGGTTCCGTCGTACGCGAACGACGACACCGACGAGCAGCCCGCGATCTCCGAGCCGATCGCCGCGTCGCCCTCGATGGGTCTGGTCCGCGAGCCGCAGCCGCAGCTCCAGATGGCCGGCGGTCCCCAGGCACCGGCAGGCAGCCCGTTCGCTCCGCAGGCCCCCGCGCCGAACCCCTTCGCCCCGACCGCGCCGGCACAGCCCGTGCCGCAGGGCTTCCCGGGCGACGGTGCCGCCGCACCGGCCGCGTTCGCCGGTGACCCGGTGGTCGAGGAGTCGCCGAAGTGGAGCCCGTTCGCTCCGGTCGTCGAGAACTGGCAGGACAACGACGCCGGTCCCGCGACCGAGCAGTTCAGCCCGGTCGAGTCCTGGCGGGACGAGAAGCCGGCCGCGGAGACGACGTACGAGCCGCAGACCTCCTGGAACGACTACCGCAGCTCCAACGACGCGCTGGGCACGACGAGCACGACGAGCAGCTGGCTCGACGAGGCCGCGCCGATGACCGTCAGCCAGCCGGATCCGTACGCGTACCAGGAGCCGCAGCAGCCTGAGCAGCAGTGGGCGGCGCGCTACTCCGAGCCGTACTCGTACGAGACCGACTACACGTCCTCCCAGGTGGAGGCGCAGACCGCACCCGAGCCTGAGCCCGCGCCAGTTGCGCGCGCCGGACGCCGGGCCGCTCGGGTCGCGGTCGACAGCCCGTCGGCGATCCAGCCGGCCGTCGAGAGCCACTCCGGCTACGGTGCGGAGTCCGAGCAGACCAGCTACTCGTCGTACTCCGACCACAGCGTCTACGGCCAGTCCGAGCACACGCAGCCGTCGTCGCACGTGTCGGCGTCCTCCGGGTACTACGAGCCGGCCCCGGCGCCGAGCCAGGGCTACCAGGAGCAGGACGACTACCTGACGCCGTCGAAGCCGCTGCCGCCGGTCCCGTCGTACGGTCCGGAGCCGACGTACTCGTCGAACAACGACGAGTACACGAGCTACGAGTCGACGTCGTACACCTCGGACTACTCGCCGTACAACTCGGAGTACAGCAGCAACAACTACAGCTCGAGCAACTACGAGTACGACGCCTACAGCAACAACACCGGGTCGGAGTACACGAGCACCGAGTCGTACGAGACCTACAGCCCGAACTACGCCACGGAGTCGTACGGGTCGCAGTACTCGCCGGAGCCGGAGCAGACCGAGTACCAGCAGCAGCCGTACTCGTACGAGGAGCAGCAGCCGACTGACCCCGAGCAGCCGACCGCCCCGCGGACCCAGCCACGCCGTGGCCGCTGGGTCTGATCAAATAGCTGTATGCGTCTAGGTTTCGCCACCCTCGGATGTCCCGGAGCTCCGCTCGACGATGTCCTGGCGCTTGCCCAGGGCAACAAATTCGTCGGTCTGGAACTGCGGGCCGCGCCGGACGAGTTCACCCACACCGGCCTGACCGCGGCCGAGCGGCGTGAGCTGCGGACCCGGATCGATGACGCCGGCCTGGAGATCTTCGCGGTCAGCAGCTACGTGAAGCTCTGCGCCGTCGAGGAGCAGCCCCTCGAAGCCCATCTCGAGCTGGCCGGAGACCTCGGCGCCCGCGGCGTTCGCGTCTTCCCCGGCGACGACGCAGCCGATGACAGCGGTACGGCGGAATCCCCCAGCGCCGGCGAGATCCGCGCGCTCGATCGCGTGACGACCGCTTCGCGGGACGTCCCGATCCTGCTGGAGACGCACGACTCGCACTCGACCGCCCGGCAGGTCGCCGCGCTCTGTGCGTTGCTCGACACCAACGTCCCCGGCCATAACGTGAAGGCGATCTGGGACAGCTCGCACACCTGGTCGCACGGTGAGACGCTGGCCGAATCGTTCGCGCTGTTGAAGCCGTGGGTCGACGTCGTGCAGTTCAAGCAGGCCGACTCACAGCAGGACTACCGTCCAGTGGCGATCGACGCCGGCGACTTCCCGATCCAGGAGTTGCTGCAGACGCTCGACGGGACCGACTACCCGCTCTCACTGGAGTGGGAGCTCAAGTGGCACCCGCAGCTGCCGTCGCTCGCGGAGACGCTGCCCGCCGTTCACACGTGGCTGGGCAACGGCGAGGTCAAGTAGCGCGTGATCGTCGGGCCGAGCCACGCGACCGCCTCGTCGGTGGACAGGCCGACGATCGGCTCGAACTCGAGGATGTAGCGGCACAGCGCGAAGCCGAGCGCCTGCGTCGCGATCAATCCCGCCCGCACGGCCGGCTGATCCAACGCGGCCCGCTCGAACGCCGGAGTGAGCTGCCCGATGAACACCTGCTGCATCCGCTCGGCAGCGGCCTGATTGGTGACCGCAGTACGCAGCAGCACCCGTAGCGTGTCGTCCTCCTCCCAGCGCTCCACCAGATGGCGGACGAGCACCTCCCCGGTCTGCTCGCGCGGTACGTCGCGCAGGTCCGGCAGCCGTACGTCGAACTCGGCTGCCGCCGCGAACAGCTTCTCCTTGCTGCCGTAGTACCGCATCACCATCGCCGGGTCGATCGCCGCGTCGGCCGCGATCGCCCGGATCGTGGCCCGCTCGTACCCGTCCGCGCCGAACCGCTCGCGCGCTGCCGCGAGGATCGACGCCCGGGTCCGGTCCGACTTCTTCTCCGCCATGCCCACAGCATATGCCAACACTTGTTGACTTTTTCTAGGAGTAGCCCTAACGTAAAAGTCAACAAGTGTTGATAAACGGTTGGAAGGAGCGACGATGACTCCGCGAAACGCAGAGGTCGTAGTGGTGGGTGCGGGTCCGGTCGGGCTCGCGGTGGCGGTCGGTCTCCGGCTGCACGGGCACGACGTGGTGGTGATCGACAAGCAGGCCGAGGGCACTAACACCTCCCGGGCGTGCGTGATCCATCCGCGGACGCTGGAGGTGCTGGAGCCGCTCGGGGTGACCAAGCAGCTCGTCGACCGCGGACTGGAGCTGGAGGACTTCTCGATCCGGGCCGGCGACCGCAAGCTGATCCCGGTCGGCTTCGAGGACCTGCCGACGGCGTACCCGTTCGTCACGATGATCCCGCAGCCCGTCACCGAGCAGGTCCTGCTCGACCGGCTCGAGGAGCTCGGCGGATCGGTCCTCCGCCCGTACGCCGCGACCGGGCTGCAGCAGACCCCCGACGGTGCCGACGTCACGCTCGACAACGGCGACGTCATCCACGCGCAGTACGTCGTGGCCGCCGACGGTATGCACAGCACGGTCCGCGAGCTGGCCGGCCTTCGGATGCCCGGCAACACGCTGGAGCTGTCGCTGAGCCTGGTCGACATCCGCGTCGAGAGCGGACTGCCGACCGACGAGGTCGGGCTGTACTTCGCGGCCGCCGGACTTCTGGTGGTCGCACCCCTGCCGGACGGTAGCTTCCGGCTGGTCGGCGAGGTCCACAACGCACCCGAGCACCCGGACCTGGCCTTCGCGCAGGACCTCGTGGACGACCGCGGCCCGCGGAAGTCGCACCCGAAGGTCACCGAGGTGGTCTGGGGCTCCCGCTTCCGGATCCACGAGCGAGTCGCGGACGAGTACCGATCCGGGCGTGTGCTGCTCGCCGGTGACGCCGCCCACACGCACAGCCCAGCCGGCGGTCAGGGCATGAACCTGGGCCTTCGCGACGCAGTGGTTCTGTCGGATGCGCTGTCGCAGGCGCTGGCGGGTGACGAGTCCGGTCTGGACGCCTACGCCACGGACAGCCGCGCGGAGGCCGTACGGGTGATCGCGCTGGCGCACCGCCTGACCAGGCTGGCCAACGTCCCGCGGCCGATCCGTCCGGTGCGCAACGCCGTACTGCGGTTCGCGGGCCGGCTCGGCAAGACCCAGGACGGTCTGGCCAAGCAGCTCGCCGGTTTCCCGGAGCGCTAACCGGCGGTCGATTCGCGGATCTGCAAGGTGTACGGGACGGTGAGGTCGCGGTGGGCCGCCTCACCGTTTCCGGCGATCCGGTCCAGGAGCAGGGCGACCGCGTTGTCGGCCAGCCACGCCTTGTCCGGCGAGATCGTGGACAGCGTCGGCGAGTGGTACCGGCCGTCCTCGATGTCGTCGAAACCGACCACGGCGACGTCATCCGGAACGCGCAGCCCGGCGTCGGCCAGCGTTCGCAGCGCGCCGAGCGCGAGCAGATCGTTGAAGCAGAAGATCGCATCAGGCGGCTCCGACAGCGCCAGCAGGTCGCGCATCGACGCGGCGCCGTCCTCCCGGTGGTACCCGGTCCCGGCGAGCTCGAGTGCGGGATCGTGTGGCAGGCCGGCCGCCTTGAGTGCCTTCCGGTACCCCTTACGCCGTACCGCGCCGGTGCTCGTCCCGCCGACGCCGATCGCTGCGATCCGCCGCCGGCCGATCGAGATGAGGTGCGTGGTGGCGTCGCACGACGCCTGGACCGAGTCGACCGCGACCCGGTCGAACTGGCCGCCGGCCGGACGCTCGCCGAGCAGGACCAGCGGCTTCCCGGCGTCGGCGACGGTCAGCTTGGCCGGCACGGTCGTGATCGGCGAGAAGATGATGCCGTCGATCAGCTGCCCGCGCATCCCGTCCAGGACCAGCTTCTCGGCTGCGGCCTCGCCCTCGGTCTGGTCGATCAGCACGGTGATCCCGCGGCGCTTCGCGGCCCGGCTGATCTCGGCGCCGAGCTCGGCGAAGTACGGCGAGGCCATCTCCGGGATGGCCAGCGCGATGAAGTCCGAGCGGCCTTTGCGCAGCGAGCGCGCGCTGACGTTCGGACGGTAGTCCAGGGCGGCGATCGCGGCCTCGACCTTGGCGCGAGTCCGCTCGGTGATGTGCGGGTAGTCGTTGATCACGTTCGACACGGTCTTGACCGAAACGCCGGCCCGCGCGGCCACATCACTCAGCCTGGTCGCCATCCCGAGAACCTCCAGTCACCGGCCTGTCGCCCGAGTCTGCCACCGGCGAACTCTTTACAGCGATTGTCAATCGTTGTAGACAACCACGTTAAACGTTGTAAACGACTCTGGGGAGGCCCTGTGGCTCGGCTCGTGGTTGACCCGGCGTTCGTGGTGGGTGACCTGGACCGGCGGGTGTTCGGTTCGTTCGTCGAGCACATGGGGCGCTGCGTTTACACCGGGATCTACGAGCCGGAGCATCCGCGGGCGGATGCGGACGGGTTCCGGGAGGACGTGCTGGAGCTGGTGCGCGAGCTCGGCGTGACCGCGATCCGCTACCCCGGCGGGAACTTCGTCTCGAACTACGACTGGGAGGACGGCGTCGGCCCGAAGGACCAGCGGCCGCGGCGGCTCGACCTGGCCTGGCGGGCGATCGAGCCGAACCAGTTCGGCACCGACGAGTTCATCGCGTGGTCGCGCAAGGCCGACGTACAGCCGATCTGGGCGGTGAACCTCGGTACCCGCGGGATTCGTGAGGCCGTCGACCTGCTCCAGTACTGCAACCTGCCGGCCGGGACCGCGCTCAGCGACCGCCGCGTCGCCAACGGCAGCCCGGAGCCGCACAACATCAAGATCTGGTGCCTGGGCAACGAGATGGACGGGCCGTGGCAGATCGGCCACAAGACCGCTTCCGAGTACGCGCGTTTGGCCGAGGAGACCGCCAATGCGATGCGTCGCGTCGAGCCGGACCTCGAGCTGGTCGCCTGCGGTTCGAGCAACGCCGGTATGCCGACGTTCGGCGAGTGGGAACGCGTCGTCCTCGAGCGCACGTACGACCTCGTCGACCACATCAGCCTGCACGCGTACTACGAACCGCGCGACGGCGACCAGGCGAGCTTCCTGGCCGCCGCCGAGGAGATGGACCGGATGATCTCGTCGGTCATCGCGACCGCCGACCACGTGAAGGCGCTCAAACGCAGCGACAAGGAACTGACGCTGTCGTTCGACGAGTGGAACGTCTGGTACCAGCAGCACTTCCCCGGCGAGCTCGGTCTCGGCATCCGCGAGGTCGGCCCGCTGATCGAGGACAGCTACACCGTCGACGCCGCGGTCGTGGTCGGCAGCCTGCTGATCACCCTGCTCCGGCACGCCGACCGGGTGAAGATTGCTTGCCTCGCGCAACTGGTCAACGTGATCGCCCCGATCCGCACCGAGCCCGGCGGTCGCGCCTGGCGGCAGACGATCTTCCACCCGTTCGCCCTGACCGCGCGGTACGCCGGTCCGACCGTGCTGCAAACCGCGATCACCGGCGGACCGGAGATCGATACTGCCGCCTTCGGCAAGGTCCCGGCGTTGTGGAGCACAGCGACGTACGACGAGAACACCGGGGAGACCGCGATCTTCGTGGTGAACCGGAGCGAGACCGACAAGATCGACCTCGAGATCCCGGTGACTGGACGCATAGTCGAGCACCTGGCTCTGTACGACGAGGACCGGTCCGCGGTGAACACCGCGGACCAGCCGGACCGGGTGACGCCCCGGACCGTGGATGGCACCGAGATCGTCGACGGTGTCTGCACCGCCACGTTGCCACCCGCTTCGTGGCATCTGATCCGTTTGAGCTGAAGGGACCGCCCTGTGCCTTCGAAACGACTACTCGCCACAGTACTTGCTGTCGTCGTAGTAGCGGCCGGTACGTCGGCCGCCACCGCGGCGCCGGTCGTGACCACCACCAACCCCGTCACATCCAGCTTCGCCGACTCCTTCGCCGACCCGTCGATCATCCAGGGCCGCGACGGCTACTGGTACGCGTACGCCACGTCTGACCCGCTCGTCGCGAACGGCCCGTTCGGCCTGATGCACATGGCCCGGACCAAGGACTTCAGCTCCTGGGAGTACCTCGGCACGGTCTTCAACGATCAGACCAAGCCGGCGTGGGCCGCGCCCGGCTCGTTCTTCTGGGCGCCGGACATTCGGTACTTCGGCGGCCGCTACGTCATGTACTTCACCGTCACCGACACGACCGCCAACGCCGGCGGCGATCCCGCGATCGGCGTGGCCACCGCGCCGACGCCGGCCGGACCGTGGACCTCGAGTGACGGCCCTGTCGTAGCGCCGCGACCCGACGGCAACGGCGGCTACCTCGGCACGATCGACCCGGCCGAACTGACCGCCGCCGACGGCAAGCGGTACCTGTACTACGGCGGCTTCAACGGCGGCATCTCCGTGACGGAGTTGAGCGCCGATGGCACGCACGCGGTCGGCACCCCGACCCAGGTCACGATCGGCGACCGCTACGAAGGCTCGTACGTCGTCTACCGCGACGGCTGGTACTACTTCATGGGCTCGTCGATGAACTGCTGCGCGGGCCCGACCACCGGGTACTCCGTCTTCGCCGGCCGGTCCCGCTCCCCGCGCGGCCCGTTCGTGGACGCCGACGGCGCGAAGCTCACCGACTCCCGCGTCGGCGGTACGACGGTGATCACGCAGAACGGCAACAAGTGGATCGGCCCCGGGCACCACGCGTTCATCACCGACGCGGCCGGGCAGGACCACATCGTGTACCACGCGATCGACCGCGGTACGCCGTGGCTGACCGACCCGTTCGGCATCAACCGCCGACCGATGCTGATCGACCAGATCGACTGGATCAACGGCTGGCCCCGCACTCGCGCCGGCCTCGGCCCATCCGAGGGCCCTGTCCCTGCGCCCACAACCGGCTCTGGGTTGGGCATCGACTCGACCAACCCTGCCGCCGGTCTCCTGGGCGCAACAGCCAACCCCGGCGATGCGGCCGGCGGTCCCACCGCCTCTATCAACGGCGTGGCTCGAACCCGCTCGTCGGCACCAAGTGGCTCGCTCCGTGTGGAGGCGGACGTCCGGCTCGGCTCGTCGTTCACCACAGTAGTGGGCAACACAGTGAGTGCGACTGTTGCCGACAATCGGCTGACGCTCGCAGTTGGCCGTCGTACAACCTCGGTCAACCTGCCGGCCGACTTCGACCGCACGCAGTGGAACAAGCTGTCGGTGCAGGTGAGCGGATCATCCGTGACGGCACGACTGAACGACGCGGGACTCGGAGATGTTTACGGGGAGGCGCAGCTCAGCGTGCCCGGGTTGAGGTTGGCGGCGGCTCCGGTGCGCTGGGCCGGGAGCGCTGAAGTGGACAACCTGACCGTCAGGCCGGTTGCCAAGCCGGTGACGAAGCTGGCCGCAGTACCGCGGACCGGGAAGCTGCTCGCCGGTGACGACTTCAACGGGGCGCTCGGCGCGGACTGGACCTGGGTGCGTCAGGACGACAAGGCAACTGTTGCCGACGGCAACCTGAGCTGGCCGCTGGAGAACGCCGACATGGTCGGCAGCGGGAACAACGCCGGCCTCCTCCTGCACGCGACACCGGCCGGGAAGAGCTGGATCGCGGAGACCAAGCTGCACCTGGACACCGGGATCGATGACGTCCGCAACTACCAGCAGGCCGGCATGATCGTCTACCTGAACGACGACGACTTCGCGCGCCTCGGCGACGTCGCGATCTGGAAGACCCGCCAGACGGAGTACGGGCGCGAGCTGGTGGCACGACCCTCCGACGGCGCCACGTCGTACGGCGCTGCCGCGATCGGCCGGACCGCGCCGACGATGTGGATGCGGATCGCGTACCACGAGAACGCCGCCGGCGAACACGTCTACCAGGCCGGCACCTCGATCGACGGCAAGAACTGGACCTGGGGCGCCTCCTGGGTCCTCCCAGCCGCCGCCCGCATCGGTCTCTACGCCCACGGCGAGTTCACCGGCGCAAACCCGCCGCCCGTCGCAACCTTCGACTACCTGAAGTTCTACGAGAGCAGGTAGAGAGCTCTTCAGAAGTCCTGCAGAGAAGGAAAACAAACGAAGAAGAGGTTATTCAGAAGCTCTGAAGAGAAGGTACAAGAAAGAAACGGAAAGACGAAAAGATAGAGTGGTGGTTGGCTGCACGGCTGGGTCCGGCGGTCCGGCGTCAGTCGGCAGGTGCTGTCCGGCCGTCGAGGCTGTTCGCGGTGGAGCGTTTGAGGGGTTTCCGCCGGGGGTGGTCGGTTCCAGATGCAGGCCAACCAACTGTCCGGCCGGCACCACGGCTTCCCGGCAACCCAACTGTCCGCGCCGTGGTCGGCTGGTTCGCCGAGTCGTGGAGAAGGGCCCCTGGCCGGTACGCCGAGTCGTGGACAGTGGCTGCAAAATATCGCCAGAACCCACGACGCGACGAACCCGCAACCGGATCCGGTTGATCTCTTCCTTGCAGGCTCACCTGGGACTTCTGATTGGACCTCATAGATGTTCACCAACCCGGTGTACGACGGTAGCTTTGCCGATCCGCAGGTTATTGCGGTGGGCAATGAGTACTTCGCCTTTGCGACGAACGGGCCGCTCGGCAATGTGCAGACGTTGACGTCGACGGACCTCGTGTCGTGGCAGCAGGTCGGCGATGCGCTGCCGTCGTTACCGGATTGGACCGCGCCCGGAAGGGTGTGGGCGCCCGAGGTTGCCGTGCACGCGGCGGACCGGTACGTCATGTACTACACGACGCGCGATCTCGCGTCCGGTCACCAGTGCCTCGGCATCGCGGTCGCGTCCACACCCCAAGGTCCATATGTCGACAAATCTCCACGACCGTTCATCAGTCAGGCCGACGAGGGCGGCTCGATCGACGCCTCGCCGTTCCAGGACTCGACCGGCCGCCGCTGGCTGTACTGGAAGAACGACGGCAACGCGATCGGCGTGGACACCTGGATCTACGTCTCCGAACTGTCCGACGACGGCCTCACGCTGACCGGTCCCGTGCACCGCATGATCAGGCAGGACCAGCCCTGGGAGGGCAACCTCGTCGAGGCCCCGTACATGGTCGAGCGCAACGGCAAGTTCCACCTCTTCTACTCCGCCAACGCCTTCGACAAACCGACGTACGCCGTCGGCCACGCCCTCTGCGACTCCCCCACCGGCCCATGCACCAAGTCCGGCAACCCCATCCTGTCGTCGAGCGCCGACGCCGCCGGTCCAGGCCACAACATGGTCCTAGGCAACTGGTTCGTCTACCACGCCTGGGACCCAACCCAGGTAGGCACCGACCCCAAGGGCCGCACAATGTGGCTCTCCCACCTGACGTGGGACGGCGACACCCCAGCCGTCCAACCCCCGCTCGCAGAGAACCCGCTCGATCCCTAACCTTTTCGGGCTCGGCTGCATCTGGATCTGTGGAAGGTCCGGATCTGGGGAGGGAACGTTATGCGGCGGACTATTGTCTCCAGCCTGGCGGGGGCGGTTGCGTTGACTGCGGCGGTGTTTGTGCCATCGGCACACGCCGCCGGGTCGACGGCGACCGGGGCATGCTCGCTCGCACCGGGGTCTGTGCTCGACAGTGGGGCACAGGACAACGGCGGGATCACGGTGGGCTATCCGGCGCGGAGCGTCGGCCTGCCCGGGCCCATCTTCGGCGTGTTTGCGCCGGGTGCGGTCCGATTCAGTACGACGTTCACGAGCGACGCGTCCAACCTGGGCGCGACGAACGAGGGCTGGGTGGTGCAAGGCGACTCGTTGTACTACCGCATCTACTCGATCGACACGATGAACGAGTTCGTCCCCGGCCTGCCGAACGCGACTCAGCGCATCGGCGGCGGCTGGTCGAGATTCACCGCGCTGGAGGTTTCCCAAACCACCGCGCGTACGACGGCGTACGGACTGCGCAACGACGGGACGCTGTTCCGCTGGACCGTCGCCGGTGGATGGAAGGCCACCGGTTCGGCGACCGGGTTCGCAGCGGTGAAGTCGATGGCGCTGATCAGCAAGACCGCGACGTACGACACGTTCCTCGCGAACACCCGCGGCGGAGCGCTCTACACCATCCACATCCCGACGGCAGGGTCGATGAAGCCGATCGTGAAAGCGGTCCGCACCAAAACCTGGCAGGGCTTCGACAAGCTGCTCGCGAGCAAGTGCGGCAACTACGGCACGCTGCTCGTCGGCATCGACAAGGACACCAAGACGGCCACCACGTACGCCGTTGGTCGAGCCAACGGTACTGCCACGGTGATCAGCCACGTCAGCTCGTCCGCAGGCAGCTACAAGGCACCGGTGTACTTCCGCTGGGGCAGCACTCCGGACATCGACCCGCTCAACGGCGAGTAAGGACCTCAGTCAGGATCGTCAGGGCTCGGTGCAGATCGGACGTCGCCGGCGTCGCGTAGCCGATCACCAGCCCTGGCGGTCCTGACACGCTGCGCCGGTACTCCGACAACGGCGCGACGACGACACCCGCTTCCCGAGCAGCGGCGGCGATCCGGAGGTCGTCGGCGTCGTCGGGCAGCACCAGCGTGACGTGCAGGCCGGCGTCCTGGCCGATCACCTGACCGTACGGCGAGAGCACTGCGACCGTGTGCGTACGGCGATCCGCGTACAGGCGGCGCCCGCGGCGTACGGCCTGGTCGAGGTAGCCGTCGCGGAGCATCGCGAGCAAGGCAGCCTGCATCGGCCAGCCGGGCCAGTCGCCGGAGTTGGCGCGGAACGTGGCGAGGCGGTCGACCATCTCCTCGGACGCGACCAGCCAACCGAGCCGGAGGGCGGGGCTGAGCGTCTTCGACAGCGTGCCAAGGTGGACGACGCGCTCCAGATCCAGTTGCGCGAGCGCGGGCAGCGGCGCGACGTCGTACCGGAACTCGCTGTCGTAGTCGTCCTCGATCAGCTGAGCGCCGGTGCGTCGCGCCCAGCGGATCAGTTCGTTGCGTCGGGCAACGGGTAGCCGGCCGCCGAGCGGGTACTGGTGCGATGGCGTGACATAGACCGCGGCCGCGTCGTCCGTCAGCGCGCCGACCTGCAGACCGTCCTCGTCGACCGGGACGTCGACGATCTCGAGGCGGTGATCGCGGGCGGCGACCACTGCGTTGAGATAGCCGGGATCCTCGATCGCGATCCGGTCGCCGGGCTGCCGGGTCACGGTGAGCAGCAGGCGTAGTCCATGCACGGTGCCGTTCGTGACGAGCACGTTCTCCGGTCCGCATGCGATTCCGCGGACCCGCCCGACGTGGTCCGCGAGCGCGGCACGCAGTGCGGGAAGTCCTGCCGCGTCGTCGTACCCGCGCGGCGGGGACTGCGCGGACACCTCACGCCAGGCGCGACGCCAGCCGGCGTCAGGCGTCGGGGCGATGTACGGGATGCCGGGGCGGAGCGTCGGCAGCTTGGTGTCGGGATTCGCGGGGTGCGGCGTGTGGCGTCGGACGGCGGGCTGCAGCGGGACGACGTCCGTGACGAACGTGCCGGCGCCCGTGCGTCCCTCGATCCAGCCCTCGGCGTGCAGCTGGTCGTACGCCGCCTGCGTCACGGACCGCGAGACGGACAGGTCCCGCGCGAGGTCGCGGGTCGACGGGAGCCGGTGGCCTGCCTGGAGCCGACCGTCCAGCACAGCGGCCCGGAACTGCTCCGCCAGCTGCAGATGCAGCGGGAGCCCCGCGGTGCGGTCGATGGTCAGCGGGAGCGAGCTCTCCACGAATGGACTACCTGATTCGAACGGGAATGGACCGTGCCAGCATGCCACTCCTGCCATCACTCTGATGACATGACCAGCCCGATGCAGCCGACCGCCCGGACTCAACTCCGCCGCTCGAAGGAGCGTGCCGCGGCCGATCGCGAGGCGTTGTACGACGTACTGCTCGACGGCATGTTCTGTCATCTGGGTGTCGTGGTCGACGGTGCTCCGCTCGTCCTGCCGACGGCGTACGGCGTCGACCTGGATCGCGGGCCGGACGGCACGCTGTACCTGCACGGCTCGGTCGCCGCGCGCAGCGTGGTCGCGGCGCCGGAGCAGACGATCTGCGTCACGATCACGCACACCGACGGGCTGGTGCTGGCGCGGTCCGCGTTCCACCACTCGGTGAACTACCGGTCCGCGGTCATCTTCGGCGTGCCGCGGCTGATCACCGACCCCGACGAGAAGCTGCACGGGCTCAACCGGATCGTCGACCACCTCGTCCCCGGCCGGTCGACCGCCGTACGGCCGCCGAACCGCAAGGAGCTGGCCAAGACCTCGGTGCTCGCGCTCTCGCTGACCGAAGCGTCGGTGAAGACCCGCAACGGGCCTGCCAACGACGACGAGCAGGACCTCGACCTGCCCTACTGGACAGGCGTGATCCCGCTCCACGTCGTCGCCGGCGAACCGGAGAACAACCCTGACTGCGACCTGTTGGTCCCCGCCCACGTCCGCACCCGCGCGAACCTGATGGGCGCTCCCTCCTAGGCCGCCGTCCCCTTGTTGTAGCTCTTCTGGGCCCAGAAGTAGCCGACGACCGCGATCGCCAGGCACCAGGCCAGGGCCAGCCAGCCGTCGCCGCTGTCCATCGGCGTACCCAGCAACAGGTGGCGCAGGGTGTTGATGATCGGGGTGAACGGCTGGTATTCGGCGAACCAGCGGATGCCGCTCGGCATCGCGTCCAGCGGGATGAAGGTGTTGCTCAGGAACGGCAGCAGCAGGGCGATCGGCAGTACGACGTTGCTCGCGCTCTCCGGCGTCTTGCTGGTCAGACCCAGGGCGATCGCGAACCAGGTCAGCCCGACGGTCACCGCGATCAGCAACCCGGCCGCCAGCAGCCAGTCACCGACCGACGCGTTCGGGCGGAAGCCGATCAGGACCGCGAAGCCGACGACCAGGCCCAGGCTCGCGATCGTCAGGATCACGTTGCCCAGCACGTGCCCGGTCAGCACGGCCGGCCGGAAGATCGCCATCGTGCGGAACCTGGCCACGATGCCTTCGGTCATGTCCATGCAGACCGCCACCGCGGGCGACATCGTCCCGGAGGCGATCGACATCAGCAGGATGCCGGGGGTGAGGAAGTTGATGTACTCGCCTCGGCTGCCGCCTCCGCCGAGACCGGCCGAGAAGGTGTCGCCGAAGATCAGGCCGAACAGCAGGATCATGATGACCGGCATCCCGAGGGCGCCGAGGGACAGACCCGGATACCGCTGGGCGTGCCGTAGGTTGCGGCGGAGCATGGTGCCGGTGTCTTGCAGTGCGTAACTCATTTCGCGGCAACTTTCTCGGTGGACTGATCAGTGGGCTGACCGGTGACGGCGAAGAAGACGTCATCCAGGTCGGGCGTGTGGACAGTGAGTTCGTCGACCTCGAGCGAGGCGTCGTCGATCCGGGCCAGCAGGTCGCGCAGCGCGTGCACGCTGCCGTCGTTCGGCACCTGCAGGACCAGCGATTCGTGATTCGGTACTGCGGTCGGCAGCACCTGGCCCGCCAGCGAGAACGCGTCCGGCGAGGTGAAGCGCAGCCGGATGTGTCCGCCCGGTGCGAGCCGCTTGAGCTCTTCCGCCGTACCTTGGGCGACCAGTTGTCCGTGGTCGAGGACCGCGATCCGGTCGGCCAGCTGGTCCGCCTCGTCGAGGTACTGCGTGGTGAGCAGGACCGTGACGCCGCCGGCGACCAGCTCGCGGATCATCGTCCACATGCTGTGCCGGCTGCGCGGGTCGAGGCCCGTGGTCGGCTCGTCCAGGAAGATGATCTGCGGGCGGCCGACCAGCGTCATGGCGAGATCGAGCCGGCGCTTCATGCCGCCGGAGTACGTCATCGCCAGCTTCTTGCCGGCCTCGACCAGGTCGAACTGCTCCAGCAGCTCGTCCGCCCGGCGCCGGGCCTCCTGCTTGCCGAGGTGGTACAGATCGGCCATCAGGATCAGGTTCTCCCGGCCGGTCATCAGGCCGTCGACCGCGGAGAACTGGCCGGTGACCCCGATCGAGGCGCGGACCGCCTCGGGGTCGCGGTGCAGGTCGTGGCCGGCCACCCGGATCTCGCCGGCGTCGGCGGTCACCAGTGTGGACAGGATCTGTACCGCGGTGGTCTTGCCGGCGCCGTTCGGGCCGAGCAGGGCAAAGATGGTGCCTTCGGCAACGTTCAGGTCGATGCCGTCGAGCACGAGTTTCTCGCCGTAGGACTTGCGCAGTCCGATGACGTCGATCGCAGCTGACATGAGTCTTCCTCGCAGGTTTTCGGGCAGGGTGAACCTGCCCCCAGGTGGCCAAGGGGTTGTTTCAGGCGTGTTCGACCGCCCCGCGACCTAGCTCAGGTCGCCGGTGCCGATCAGTTGTGGTGGGAACTAGATGTCGAGGTCCTCCACCGCCGGTTGGTTGGCGGCTTCCTCGACCAGTTCGTAGAGGTCTTCGGGGATCAGCTCGCGGAGCTGCTCGACCGAGTCGACGATGTTCAGCGTGGCCTCGCCCTGCGCCATGCTCCAGGACTGGTCGCTGCTCCAGTTGCCGATCCAGGACCGCCAGCCGGACAGGTAGCGCTCGTCGTCGCCGCTGACGGTGAACTGGCTGCGGCGATCGGCGTGCAGGACGAACTTGCCGGTCCGGCTCCGGTAGACCTTGAAGGCCTCGTACCCGGTGGTGCTCGACCGCCCGCCCTCGGCCAGCAGTACGCCGGAGAACCGCTGCTTGCGGCCGGCGCCCCGGCCCACCCGCACGGTGATCTCGTCGTACCCCTCGAGCCGTCCCTCTTCCATCTCGACGTACTTCCGCAGCGCGATCGAGATCGCCGACGACAGATTCCCGGCGAGCTCCTGCGCCTTCTTGTACAACGGCAGGTCGTCGTCGGACACATAGATCGTCTTGTTTGGCATCGCTCTCCTCCTACGTAGAACTATACGCAGAAGGTTTCACCCATGTCTACATATATCTCTACGTAGATGCAGGCGAGTACACCCAGGGCGCGGTCAGGTCGAAGAACTCCGGCGGCTCGGCGTCAAGCGCGTCCAGCTCGTCGACTGTCGCTTTCAGCTCCTGCGGCGGTTCCTTGCGCTCGCCTTCGCGGGCTTCGGCCTCGGAGGTGAAGTAGAACGTCGTGGTGAAGGCACCGTCGTCGTACAACGAGAACACGCTGCCGATGACGTCCGGCCGGAAATCGGCCCACTTCGCCGGATCCCCAGACATCAGAGTCCGGATCCGATCCGGATCCGTAACGCGACCGCGGATGATCTGCACGAACCCGGCCGTATCCGGATCGCCGACCATGCCGACGGTCACGTCCTCGGTGTCGTGGAAGGCGGCGTCGCCGCTGAACAGCGACGAGAACTCGTGCCACCACTTGTCCTGCCCCGGCGACTCGCTGTTGCGCCGCGCGGAGTCAGCGGACTCGAAGCGAGCTTGCGCGATGAACCTTCCGTCCGCGGTGACGCCGGCGGTGGTCCCCAGCCAGCCGGGTGCCTCGGGCGCGAGTTCTTCCATCCACCGATCCATCGCGGCGTGTGCCTGCTCGGCGTCGGTGACCTGCCCCTGAATGACCTGTACGAACATGGTGCGACCCTCCCCGGTCTCCCCCAGGTCGCTACCGCTGATTCGACAGTACGCCCGCCTGTTGTACGCGGGCGAGCATGAGGATGCCGGCCAGGACGCCGGTTGCGCCGAGGGTGATCAGGCGGGGGTCGGTTTTCCACAGGCCGAAGATCAGCCAGCAGGACAGTTCGCCACAGACGAGGGTCCAGGTGCCCTTCGAGATGCCGGTTGGATGAGTGGTGCGGTACGCCGTCCACAGCGACGGGGTCACCTGGACGATCGAGGCGGCGGCGAGGAGGGTGCCTAGGCCGACCCGGCCGCCGAGTGCGGCGGCGAGGGCGAGGAGGCCGGCCCAGGCGGCGATCCAGCGGATGGCGCGGCGGTTGAGGGCGCCGCGGCGTACGAGCATCACCGAGACGGTGCCGGCCAGGGTGCTTGCGGCGGTCGACGGGAGGCTCGCGGTCCAGTAGCCGGAGGCCATGAAGTAGCAGAACCAGGCGGCGTTGTTGATGCTCGTCAGCGTCGCCCAGGACCAGGAGACTCCGGCCGTGTCCCCGGTCCGGCGGAGTTTGAGGATCTGCGGAAGGTACTGCGGAATGCCGAAGCAGGCAGCTGCGATGGGCAGAAGGTCGAGCATGGCGCAAGATTACGGCTGAATCGGCGAAGTTATCGTGCGAATTCATGCTCAACCGCAGCGTCCGGAGATAGGATCTTTGCTGTGGATGCGATTGATCGCAAGATCCTTGCGGTGCTACAGGCCGAGGGCCGGCTGACGGTGACCGAACTGGCTCAGCGGATCGGGCTGAGCGCGGCCCCGTGCCATCGCCGGCTGCGGGAGCTCGAGCGCGGCGGCGTGATCTCCGGCTACCGCGCCGTCGTCGATCCGGGCGCGGTCGGGCACGGGTTCGAGGTGCTGCTCGCGGTCACGATGGACCGGGAGGAGTCGGTGGCCGGGTTCGAGGCGGGGCTCGAACAGATCCCGGAGGTGGTGCACGCGGAGCGGCTGTTCGGCGAGCCGGACTACTTCGTCCGGGTGGCCACAGCCGATATCGCGACGTTCCAGCGGCTGCGCGACGAGCGGCTGGCGCGGCTGCCGGGTGTCCAGCGGATGACCTCGACGATCGTGATGAAGAAGGTCGTGGACAACCGGCCGCTGCCAACGTGAACAGTGTGGAAACTCATCCACTCAAACCTGATTTATCCACAGATTTGAGCCATTTCGGGGCGGTTTTCGTGGAGAAGTAACGGTCAGCTTGGGGATAACTCGCCCGAATCGGTGTGCACAACTGGGGATACGGGTGTGGATAACTCTCCGATGACCGGGGTCAGACCCACTGTGTGGAGACCACGAACCCGACCGCGATCAGGCCCATGCCGATCAGCAGGTTCCAGTTGCCGAGGTCCTTCATCACCGGGATGTCCTGGCCGGCCACGTAGAAGACGACCAACCAGGCGAGACCGAGCAGCCAGCAGAACAGCATCAGCGGCGCGACCCACACGCGGCTGGTGGTACGCGGCCTCTTCGGGGTCTTCTCGACCTTGACCTTCTCGGTCTTCTTCTTGTTGCGACTGCTCGACTCGGGCACGACTGAACTCCTTGTAAGGACGGACGCATAAGCTGACCGCTACGACCTGTGCGGGTCCGGTCCGGGTTAGCGTAGTGCAGACAGCAATGTGGAGATCACTGGTGCGTAGGTTGAGGCGGATTTCGCTGTGGCGCGTGGGTGCGCCGCTGGCGCTGCTGTGCGCCGGTCTGCTGTTCGCGACCAGTGCCACCAACGCCCGTGGCACGGACCTGCGGCCCAGTCGCAACACTACGCTCGCGGGCCTGGTGGAGGAACAGAGCCGCCGCAGCGCGAGCCTGGTCCGGCAGCACGCGGCACTGACCCACGACATCGAAGCGCTGCAGGCGCAGCAGGGATCGATCGACCCGAAGCTGGCCAAGCAGTTCGAGGACCTGTCCGAGCAGGTCGGCACCCGCCCGGTCGTCGGCCCGGGGCTGACCGTCACCCTCCGGGACGCGCCGCCCGAGGTGGTCAAGGAGAACCCGGACGTCGACGAGAACTGGCTGGTCATCCACCAGCAGGACATCCAGGCCGTGGTGAACGCGCTGTGGGCCGGCGGCGCCGAGGCGATGACGATCCAGAACCAGCGCGTCATCTCCACAACCGGGGTCAAGTGCGTCGGCAACTCCGTCGTACTGCACGGCGTTCCGTACCTCCCGCCGTACACGATCAGCGCGATCGGCGACCGGCGGAAACTGCAGAAGGCGCTCGACGACTCGCAGTACATCGAGAACCTGCAGGACTACGTGGTGAAGTTCCAGCTCGGGTACGACGTGAAGAACGAGTCGTCGATCTCGATGCCGGCCTACGAAGGCACCCTGGACCTCCAGAGCGCGACCGTGCCCGGTTATCCACAGACCCCATCGGCCAGCCCATCGGTCACCGGCCGGTAGCTGTCACAATGGTCCGCATGCCGCGGATCCTTGTCGTCGACAACTACGACTCCTTCGTCTACAACCTGGTGCAGTACCTGCAGCAACTGCAGGCCGACACCACGGTGCTGCGCAACGACGAAGTCACTCCCGACCAGGCCGGTGAGTTCGACGGCGTCCTGCTGTCCCCCGGTCCCGGTACGCCGGAAGAAGCCGGCGCCTGCGTCGACATCGTCAAGGAGAAGGGCGGCGAGGTCCCGATCTTCGGGGTCTGCCTCGGTCTCCAGGCGATCGGCGTCGCGTACGGCGGTGTCGTCGGCCGGGCGGACGAGCTGCTGCACGGGAAGACCAGCCAGGTGTTCCACGAGGGCGCCGGCGTACTGTCCGGACTCCCGTCGCCGTTCACCGCGACCCGGTACCACTCGCTCGCGATCGCGCAGGACACCGTGCCGGACGAGCTGCAGGTGACCGCCCGCACCGAGGCCGGCGTGATCATGGCCGCGCGGCACCGCGACCTCCCGGTGGAAGGCGTGCAGTTCCACCCGGAGTCGGTGCTGACCGAGGGCGGTCACCGGATGCTCGCCAACTGGCTCGCGATCTGCGGCGACCAGGACGCGGTCGCGCGCTCCGTCGGCCTGGCCCCGATCGTCAGCTAGAGCTCGAAAACGACGGAACCCCCGGAGCAGTCGCTCCGGGGTTCCGTCGTCTCATCCGCCGATCGTGATGCCCGGCGTGGTCGGTGTGCTGGGCGTGTCCGTCGGCTGGCTCGGCGGCGGGGAGGTCGTCTCCTGCTGCTTGTTGACGGTCAGCGTGATCAGCGAGCCCTTCGGCGCCTTGCTGTTCGCCTTCAGCGACTGCTGCAGCACCTGGCCGTCGGCCGCGTTCGGGTCGTTGCCGAACACGTACCCGACCCGGAAGCCGGCCTGCTCCAGCGTCAGCTTCGCGTCGTCGTACGACTGGGTGACGACGTTCGGTACGTCGACCTGGGTCTTGCCGCTCGACACGGTCAGGGTGAACTCCTGACCCGACGGGTACTGCCCGTTCGGGTCCGGGCTGACCGCGAGCACGGTGCCCTTCTTCTCGTCGCTGTCCTGCTCGACGACCTTGTCCTTGACCTTGAAGTTCGCGGAGGTGCCTTCGAGCGCCTTGCGGGCGGCGGACTCCGACTTGCCGATCACGTCCGGCACCGGGAACGCACTCCGCCCGGACGAGAACACGACGGTGACCGTCGAACCCTGCTCGGCCTCGGTCCCGCCCAGGGGCGTCTGCCGGATCGCGGAGCCGCGGCCCACCGTGTCGCTGGTCTCCGACGGTCCCTGCGCGAACCTCAGACCCTTGTCGGTCAGCAACGCGGTCGCGTCGGCGACCGATTTGCCGCTGACGTCCGGCACGGCGACCTTCGCCACCGGGGTGTTCGTCGCGCCACCGCCTGCGTTGTTGTCCTTGCCCATGTTGGTGAACAGCGCGTACGCCCCGACGGCGACCGCGACGATCGCCAGACCGAGCAGGAAGTACGCCAGGCCGCGGTTGCGCCGCGACCGCCCGTCGTCCTCCTCTTCCAGGTCGTCGCCGCCCGGCGGGAGGATGTCGTTCCCCGCGGTCTGGCGGTAGGCCTGGGTGGCAGCAGCCGCCGCGACCGCGGTCGGCGCCATCGCGCGGGTCTCGGCGACCGCGGCCATCGGCGCGGTCACCTGCTGGCCGGCCAGCACCCGATGGATGTCGGCCCGCATCTCGGCGGCGCTCTGGTACCGCTCTTCGCGGTTCTTCGCCAGCGCCTTCAGTACGACGGCGTCGACCTCCGGCGGGATGTCCGGGTCGAACGACGACGGCGGGAGCGGCTGTTCCCGGACGTGCTGGTAGGCCACCGACACCGGCGACTCACCGACGAACGGCGGACGCCCGGTGAGCAGTTCGTACAGCAGACAGCCGGTCGAGTACAGGTCGGAGCGGGCGTCGACGGTCTCGCCGCGGGCCTGCTCCGGGGACAGGTACTGCGCGGTGCCGATCACGGCCGCGGTCTGGGTCATCGTGGAGGACGTGTCGGCGACCGCACGGGCGATACCGAAGTCCATCACCTTGACCTGACCCTGCGGGGTCAGCATCACGTTCCCGGGCTTGATGTCGCGGTGCACGATGCCGGCCCGGTGGCTGTAGTCCAGCGCCTCGAGCACACCGGAGGTGATCTCCAGGGCGCGCTCAGGCATGATCTTCCGGCCTTCGCGGATCAGGTCCCGCAGCGTCTTGCCGGTGACGAGCTCCATCACGATGTACGGGATCGTGACGCCGGAGCCGTTCGGATCGGGCTCCTCGCCGGTGTCGTACACCGACACGATGGTCGGGTGGTTGAGCGAGGCGGCCGACTGGGCCTCCCGGCGGAATCTGGCCTGGAAGGTGGCGTCACTGGCCAGATCGACCCGCAGCCGCTTGATGGCGACCGACCGGCCGAGCCGGTTGTCCACACCCCTGCGGACCTCGGCCATGCCGCCGCGGCCGAGCGGTTCGCCTTCTTCGTATCGGCCGCCGACGAGACGTGCCTGCGATGTCATGACCTCAGCCTTCCAACCTGTCTGTGAGACACAAAAACACACTCAACTTGCCCACGGTAGCGGCCGCCACACGTGGTTCCCCGTTGGAAAGACGCGCCGTGACGGCATCATTCCGTATGGTGCTCATTGGCCCAGCACCGCCTCCATCACCGACTTGGCGATCGGCGCGGCCAGCTTGCCGCCGGCGATGTCGTCCCGGGCGATGTCGGCCTTCTCGATCAGCACCGCGACCGCGATCTTCGGGTCGTCGGCCGGTGCGAACGCGGTGAACCACGCGAACGGCGGGCGGTCCTTCGCGGTCTGCGCCGTACCGGTCTTGCCGGCCACCTGGACGCCGCTGATCTGACCGGGCTTGCCGGTGCCGTTGTTGACGACGTCGACCATCATCGCGGTCAGCTGGGAGGCGACCTGCGGAGTGACCGCCTGGTGCAGCGACTCCGGCTTGGTCTCCGAGACCGTCTTCAGGTCCGGCGTCTTCACGTTCTGGACGAGGTACGGCTTCATCACCTCGCCCTTGTTCGCGATCCCGGCCGCGACCATCGCCATCTGCAGCGGCGTGGCCCGTACGTCGTACTGGCCGATCGCGGACTGCGCGGTCTGCGGCTCGTTCGGGTCGCCGGGGAACTGGCTGGTGGCCACGCTCGGCAGCTCGGCCAGCGGCCGCGCACCGAAACCGAACTTGGCGGCCTGCTCGCGCAGCGCGTCCGGCCCGAGCGCCAGACCGACACTGCCGTACGCCGTGTTGCAGGAGTACCGCAGCGCGACCGTCAGCGTCGCGTTGTTGCTGCCACCGCAGTTCTTGCCGTCCTCGTTCACCAGCGGGACGGTGGTCTGCGGCAGCGGCAGCTCGGCCGGCGAGTTCACCTTGGTCTCCGGCGTGTACTTGCCGCTGGACAGCGCGGCCGCCGCGGTGACCAACTTGAACGTCGAGCCCGGCGGGTACAGCTCCTGCGCCGCGCGGTTCGACAGCGGCCGGTCCTTGTCCTCGGTCAGGCTCTTCCAGGCGGCGTCGACCTTCGCGCTGTCGTGCGAGGCGAGCCGGTTCGGGTCGTACGACGGCGTGGTCGCCATCGCCAGGATCTTGCCGGTCTTCGGCTCGATCGCCACCACCGCGCCGGTCTTCGAGCCCAGCCCCTTGTACGCCGCCTGCTGCGCCGCCGCGTTCAGGGTCAATGTGACGCTGCCGCCCTGCTGCGGCCGGTTGCTGATCACGTCGATGATCCGGCGGAACGCCATCGACGGGTCCGAGCCGTTCAGCTCGGAGTTCATCGTCAGCTCGATCCCGCCCCGGCCGAACCGGTAGGAGTAGAAGCCGGTCACGGGTGCGTACACCGGGCCGGACGGGTACGTCCGCTGATACTTGAACCGGTCGTTCGACGGCTTGCTCTGCGCGACCGGCGTACTGCCGATCAGGATCGGGCCGCGGTTGACCGAGAACTGTGAGTCGCGGACCCGGTTGTTGTCGTTGCGGCCGTTGATCTCGTTCGCCCGGAAGGCCTGCAGGTACGTCGAGTTCGCCATCAGCGCGAGCATCAGGATCATCGCCGCCACGGCCAGTCGTCGGATCGCCGAGTTCACTGTTTCTGCACCGCCATCGCGATCGTTTCGTCGGACACTGGAGCGGCCGGGGTCTGCGGCCGCCGGGCCTGGTCGCTGATCCGTAGCAGCAGCGCGATGATCGCCCAGTTCGCGACCAGCGACGTACCGCCGAGGGCCATGAACGGGGTGGCCAGACCGGTCAGCGGGATCAGCCCGGTCACGCCGCCGACGATCACGAACACCTGCAGCGCGAACGACATGGCCAGGCCGGTCGCGACCAGCTTGCCGAAGATGTCGCGGCAGCCGAGCGCCGTGCGCAGGCCGCGCTCGATGATCAGCGTGTAGACCAGGATGATCGCGATCAGGCCGGTCAGGCCCAGCTCCTCGGCCATCGAGGAGATGATCATGTCGCTGTTGGCGTAGAGGGTCAGCTCGGGCCTTCCCTGGCCGAGGCCGCGGCCGAGAATGCCGCCCCAGGCCTGGCCCATCAGACCGAGTTTCACCTGGCCGCCGTCAATCGCCCACGGGTCCATCCAGTCGGTGACGCGGCGGTGCACGTGGCCGAACGCGGAGTACGCGAAGGACGCCCCGGCGGCGAACAGCAGGCCACCGATGATCAGCCACCCGGCGCGCTCGGTAGATACGTAGAGCAGGAACAGGAACAGGCCGAAGAACAGCAGGGACGAACCCAGGTCGCTCTCGAAGACCAGCACGCCCAGACTGGCCAGCCAGGCGATCAGGATCGGCCCGAGGTCCCGAGCACGTGGCAGGTCGAGGCCGAGGAACCGGCGTCCGGCCAGCGTCAGTACGTCACGCTTCACCACCAGGTAGCCGGCGAAGAAGATGACCAGGCAGACCTTGGCGAACTCGCCGGGCTGGAACGACATCCCGAAGACGCGGATCCAGATCGGCGCGCCGTTGACGTTGGCGCCCAGGCCGGGGACCAGCGGCAGCACGAGCAGCACCAGACCGGCCAGGCCGAGGCTGTAGGTGAACGCCTGCAGCCGGCGGTGGTCGCGGACCACGATGATCACTGCGAGGAACAGCACGACGCCGACCGCAGTCCAGGTGATCTGCTGCGGCGCGAACGGGACGCCCCTGGTCTTGCCGATCGCCGTCAGACCGAGGTCGATGCGGTGGATCATCGCGACGCCCAGCCCGTTCAGCAGGACGGCGCACGGGAGGATGACCGGGTCGGCGTACGGCGCACGGAACCGCAGCGCGAGGTGGGCGATCAGGGCGAGCAGGGCGATGCCGACGGCGTAGTACCCGGTGCTGGCCGGGACCTCGTTCTGGACGGTCACGCCGATGTTCACGTACGCCGCGACCGAGACGATGACCGCGATGATGAGCAGCAGCAGCTCCACCCCGCGCCGGGTGCGCGGAATGATCTGGATGACCGACGTGGAGGCGATGCTCATCGGACCCCGTCGCAGTCGTCCGGGCTGCCCGGCGTCGTCGTACTGCCCGGGCTGGTCGGCGTCGTCGACGGGTGCACGACCGGAGTCGTCGTCACCGGCGGCTTGGAGACAGGCGGCTTCGACACCGGCGGCGTGCTCGGCTTCGGCGTCGGGGTGGGGGTCGGCTTGGTCTTCGCGGCGCACTCGGCAGCGGTCTGCTGCAGCTCGGCGACGATCGACCGGGCGCCGGCCAGGTTGTCCGCCTGGATGTTGCCCTCCACCTGCTCCCGGCTGTACGTCGGAAGCTTGTCGACCTGCAGCGCCTGCCGCTCGTAGACCTTCGACAGGTTCAGACCCGGGAGATCCGCCTCGACGCCCTTGAAGATCGCCACGTAGTCGCCGTCGGAGCCGACGTAGTACTGCTTCTGGGTCCAGCTGTACGCGAACCAGCCGCCGCCGCCGATCAGCCCGAGGACGATCACGAGTACGGCGATCCGCCGCAGCCAGGGGAACCGCTTCGGCGGGCGCGGTGCGTACCGAAGCTCTTCGGGGTCGAGCGCGCCGCCGTGGCCACCGCCGCCGTGCCCGTGGCCGCCGGTGCGGATCGCGACCGTCGGCTCGCCGCGGCCGGTGCTGCCCTGGGCCAGCTCGGCGGCCGCGCCCACCAGTTGGGGCTGTACGCCGCTCGCGGGCTCCGTCTCGACGACGTCGGCGACCACACAGGTGACGTTGTCGTTCGAGCCCGCCTCGAGCGCGTGCGTGATCAGCTCGACGACGACGGAGTCCGGCGTACCGGAGGCCATCGAGGCGGAGATCACCTCGTCGCTCACGTAGTCGGGCAGGCCGTCGCTGCACAGCATCAAACGGTCGCCGGCCCGGACGTCGATGATCTCCAGGTCCGGATCGGAGTCCGGGCGGCCGTCGAGCACGCGCAGGATCAGGTTGCGGTGCGGGTGGGTGAAGGCCTCCTCCTGGGAGATCCGGCCCTCGTCGACCAGCGACTGCACAAAGGTGTGGTCGTGGCTGAGCTGGTAAAGGATTCCGTCGCGCATCCGGTACGCGCGGGAGTCGCCGAGATGCGCCAGGCCGAGCTGCTTGCCGTCGAACATCAGCGCGGTGACGGTCGAGCCCATGCCCTCGCGCTCGGGGTCCTCCTCGACCAGCTCGGACAGCCGCTCGTTGGCCCGGTGGACCGCGCCGGCCAGCGCCTCGATCATGTCCTCGCCGCCGATCTCGGCGGTGTCCAGCCGCCGGATCACCTGGACCGCCGCCGCGCTGGCCACCTCACCGGCCGCGGCGCCGCCCATTCCGTCGGCGAGCAGCAGCAGGTGCGGACCGGCGTACGCCGAGTCCTCGTTGTTGCGGCGCACCCGTCCGACGTCGGACAGTGTGGCGTAGTCGAGCGACAGGGTCATCGAGGCAGGCCTACTTCGCGATGTTCAGCGTCGTCCGGCCGATCCGGATCGAACCGCCGATCTCGGCCGGGACCGGGCGGGTGACCCGCTGGCCGTCAAGGTACGTGCCGTTGGTGGAGCCGAGATCCTCGACCCACCACTGGCCTTCGGACATGAACAACCGGGCGTGCCGGGTGGAAGAGTAGTCGTCGTCGAGCCGGATCTGGCAGTCCGAGCCGCGACCGATGATCACCGGCTTCTCGGTCAGCGAGGCGCCGACGCCGGCCTGCGGCCCGTCCGCGATCGTCACCGACGCGGGCAGGCCCTTGCGCTTCTTGGCCGGCTTGGCGGTCTTCGGCGTCCGGGTGTTCTGCGGTACGACGGCCGCCGCGGCCCGGCTGTCCACCTTCGCGCCGAACAGGTCGGACCTGATCACGGACAGCACCGCGAGGACGAACATCCACAACAGGGCCAGGAACCCCAGTTTGATCAGGGTCAGGGTCAGTTCCGACATGGACTTCCGGTCACCACCCGCTGCTCGGCGGCTGGGCCATCGGCTCGTCCGCGAGACGCAGCGTCATGGTCGTGTTGCCGATCCGCACCGTCGAACCGTCGACCAGCTCGGCCTCGGTGCTGCGGCGGCCGTTCACCAGCGTGCCGTTGGTGGAGCCGAGATCGACCAGCACGACCCGGATACCGTCCGGGCCCTCCGGCATCAGCCGGATCTCGGCGTGCCGCCGGGACACACCCGGGTCGTTGATCTGGATGTCCGCGTCGGTACCGCGGCCGAGCACGACGCCGGGCGGGTTGACCGGGCGGCGACGCCCGTTCACCTCGAGCATCACCTGCGGGTGACCGCGGCGCGGGGACGGCTGCGGCTGGTACTGGGGCTGCGGCGGACTGACCGGCTCGGGCGGCACGTAGGGCTCCTGCTGGTAGGGCTGGGGCTCGGGCTGCTGATAGGCGGCCGGGCGACGCTGTGGCGTCCCGACCGTCTCGCTGACCACCCGGAACTTACCGGTCGGGAGGTCGTCCTGCTGAACCAGCTCGATGTCGATCGGCCCGGAGAACGTGTACCGCTGGATGTCGGCGTGGTCCCGCAGTTCGTTGGCGAGCTCGTGGTTCAGGGTCCGGCCGTAGGCGTTGAGGCGCTCGAAGTCGTCCGGCCCGAGCTCGACGATGAAGTGGTTCGGCACCAGCCGCCGGTCCCGGGACAGGATCCGCGCGGTGTTGTCGATCTCACGCTTGAGAGCCGCCGCGAGTTCGATCGGCTCGACGTCACCCTTGAAAGCGCGCGCGAAGACACCGCTGACAATGCCTTCCAGGCGTCGCTCGAAGCGCTGTAGCGGTCGCACGCCTCCTCCTCCACGGTCGGTACGCCAAAGATCATCCACCGGTCGAGGCGGACACACCGGGTACGACGATCGATCGTATCGGGAGGTTCGACCGAACCCGCAATGTGAAGCACCCGGACAACCCGTGCTAATGTTCCTTCTCGTCGCCGGGAGCACCATCCGGCGACTGCGCGCGGGTGGCGGAATAGGCAGACGCGCACGGTTCAGGTCCGTGTGCCCGAAAGGGCGTGGGGGTTCAACTCCCCCCTCGCGCACAAAGAATGTCCCGGTCGGTCGACCGGGACTTTTTGTTTTCCCGGCTGTGTCGCCTGTCACTCGCTACGAACGGTAACCGGAGCGCCGTCCGGTGGATGAAGACCATCAGCCATCCGGGGGACGTCGGGGGACGGTGCCCGGTGGAAGAGTGTTCGGTATGGAGCAAGCACTCGAGCTGGTGGGGTTGACCAAGGTGTTCGGCGAGGAGCGGGCGGTTGACGATCTCAGTTTGAGCGTGCCGGCTGGGTCGTTCTTCGGGGTGTTGGGGCCTAATGGGGCTGGGAAGACGACGTCGTTGTCGATGGCGGTTGGGTTGTTGCGGCCGGACGGCGGTACGGCGCGGATCTTCGGGGTCGACGTTTGGCGGGAGCCGGCGACGGCGAAGGCTCTGGTCGGGGTGCTGCCGGATGGGTTGGGGATGCCGGAGCGGCTGACCGGGCGGGAGGTGCTGACGTACCTGGGGCTGTTGCGCGGATTGCCTGAGGACGAGGTCGAGCGGCGGACAGCCGAACTGCTGGAGGTGCTCGAGCTCGATCACGAGGACGACAAGCAGGTGATCGGGTACTCGACCGGCATGCGGAAGAAGCTCGGCCTCGCGGTCGCGCTGCTGCACGCGCCGCGGTTGCTGGTGCTGGACGAGCCCTTCGAGGCGGTCGATCCGGTGTCGGCGGCGACCATCCGGACCATCCTGCACCGGTTCATCGCCGGCGGCGGCTCGGTGGTGATGTCGAGCCATGTCATGGCGCTGGTCGAGCAGCTGTGTGATCGCGTCGCGGTGGTCGCGGACGGCAAGGTAGTTGCCGCAGGCACCGTTTCCGAGGTGCAGGCCGGCGGCACGCTGGAGGATGCGTTCGTGTCGCTGGTCGGTGCGTCGACGCGTGGAGCGGACGGTCTGACGTGGCTCTCGCACTGACGTACAACACCTCGCACACGCTGGTCCGGATGCGGCTGGCCGCGTTCCGGCATGCGCTCAAGGACCAGCTGCGGCTGACCTGGATCGTCACTGGCGGGTTCGTCGGCCTGGTGCTCGCAGGCGGGACGATCTGGGTTGCGGCGAAGGGCGACAACGACGTACTGGTCGTGGTGCTCGCGGTCTGGATGCTCGGCTGGGTGGTCGGTCCGCTGTTCGCGGGCGGTGGCGACGAGACGCTCAAGCCGGAGTACTTCACGATGATGCCGCTGTCGCCGCGCACACTCTCCACCGGCCTGCTGGTGGCTGCGCTGGCCGGTGTCGCACCGATCATCAGCCTGATCGCTCTACTCAGTCTCGTCATCGCCGGCGCGAACGTCGCCGCCGCTCTGGTCGCAGTGCCGGCGCTACTGCTCCAGCTCTTCTGCTTCATCCTCGCGTCCCGGCTCGCCGTCGCGGTGTACGGCGTACTGCTGCAGGTGCGGGCCGGTGCGGTGATCGCAGCGCTGGTCAACGCGTTCATCCTCGCGTTCACGGCGCAGGGCTGGGCGCTGATCGTGGCGTACGTGTCCACCGACGTACAAGGCACGCTGGCCAAGGCCGCGCGGATCGCACCGTCTGGTTGGGGTCTGGTGGCCGTAGAAGCGGCCGGCCGTGGCGACTGGCTCAGAGTGCTCGCAGCACTGGCCGGACTGGTCGTGCTGGGTGTGCTGATGCTCGTTACCTGGTCGGCGTTGCTGGTACGTCGGACAACTGCGTCCAGAGTCGGCGGCAAGGTACGGCGACCGCTGAGTGGGACCGATCCGCGGAGTGGTGCAGCCGCCAAGGAACTGCGCTCGTGGACGCGGGACCTGCTCTACGGGCACAAGGCGGTCTTCGCCATCAGCTACGGACTGTTCTTCTGCATGATGCCGCTGGCGCTGGGCTGGAAGGCGATGCTGCCGTGGGCGGGTCCGGCCGCCGTCGTGATGGCCGCTGCGATGTCCGCCAACCTCTACGGCGCGGACGGTACAGCGCTTTGGAGCACGCTGATGACGCCCGGCGCAAACGGGCCGGATGTGCGCGCACGCCAGCGCGCGTTCTTGCTGGTCTTCGGACCGATCACGCTGGTCATCACCCTGTTGCTGACCTGGTGGTCCGGCTACGCCAGCGCCTGGCCGCTCGTGCTGAGCGTGTTGCCCGCACTGCTCGGTGGTGCAGCCGGTCTGGTCGTGGCCAGCTCGGTGTACGCCGCCGTACCGACGACTGATGCGCACAAGCGGTCCGGCAATCCGCTGAACTCGGGCGAGAACGAGGGCGAGACGATGGGAATCGTCTACGTGATGCTCGTGCTGGTTGCGTCGACCTGCGTCCCGGCCCTGATCGTGGCGCTGAACGCCGGCTGGTGGGGCGTGCTGGTCGGCATCGGCTCCGGCGTACTCGCGTGGTGGTACTTCGGCCGCCTGGCGATCCGGCGTCTCGATCGGCGTGGTCCTGAGCTCCTCACGCTGCTCAGGCATGGCAGATCGCCCGCGGAGCAGGCCAGGAAGACCGCAGGGCTGGACGCACTGCCCAGGTGGAAGCGGACCGCCGCGGGACTGTGCCTCGGGTTCGCTGCGATCCCGCTCTTCCCCCAGGCCGTCGTACCGGCGATCTTCAAGCTGACCGGGAACGACGACACGCGGTCCTGGTTCCTGGCGCTCTACCAGACCGGACCGTGGCAGTGGATCGTCATCGTGCTGATGGCCGCGTTGGGCCTGTCGATGTACGCCTTCGGCGGGCTTACCTACTACCGCGCGAAGAAGCGCGCTCCGGGTGCGTCGGTCGCGGCAGCCGCAGGGTAGGCGCCCCTCGATGCCGGGCCGTCGGTGCCACGGTCCGGTGGTTGCGCAGCATCCAGACAGCAACTGCGGCCGCGGCGAACAGGCCGGCGATCCCGGCATAGTCGGTCAAGCTCATGATCATTCTTTTCTCCAGGGCGGTGGGCTCGGCGGCGGCGAGTTCCGCTGGCGTCTGACCGGAAAGTGACGGGCCTTCAGGCTTTCCGTGATGACACGGCAGTGCCGTGACCAAAAAGTGCCAACAATTCCTGAAAGGGTGGGTCCCCGGAGGTGGGGTGGAATGCAGGACGGCTCGTTGCTCGATGCGCGTGAGGAGCAGACCTACCGGCTGCTGGTCGGCCTGTCCGCCGCGCGGGCCGCGGAGCTCGCTGAAGTCGCCGAGCTGCCGCAGCACGAGGCTGACGAAGTACTGCAGCGGTTGCAGGCGAAGGGCCTCGTCACAGTCCAGGCGGCCGACGAGCCAGTGTTCAGCCCGCTGCCGCCGGATGTGGCCTTCGGTACGACGCTGTTGCGCCGCCAGGAGTCGCTCGAGGCCGCCCGGAAGACGGTCGCCGCGCTGAGCGAGGAGTTCCGGGCCAGCGCCAGCCGCCGGGACGCGCACCACCTGGTAGAGGTGATCATCGGCGCCACGACCCTCCGCGAACGGCTGCGCGACCTGCAGAACGCGGCCCGCGAGGAGATCCTCTGGTTCTGTCGTGCGAACCCGCTGGCGATGCAGGGCGCCGAGAACACCGAGGAGTACGGCGCTCTGTCGCGCGGCGTCCGGTACCGCGCCATCTACGAGCGAGCGCTGATCGAGACGCCCGGCGAGCTGGACTCGATCGCCGAGGGGGTCAGCTGGGGCGAGGAGGCCCGGGTACTGCCGACGCTACCGGTGCGGATCGCGATCGTGGACCGGTCGACCGCGATCTGCCCGCTGGTCCGCGACGACGAGAGCATCGGGGAGCCGTCCGCGGCGATCATCAACCGCGGCCAGCTCCTGGACGCACTGCTGGCGCTCTTCGAGAGCTACTGGGAGCTGGCGACACCCGTCCGGCTCCAGCCCGGCGACGCGCAACCGATAGAAGGTCTGGACGACTCTGAGCGGCTCCTGCTCTCACTCCTGGTCGCTGGGGTGCCGGACAAGTCGATCGCGAATCAGCTGGGCATCAGCCGACGGACAGTGCAACGCTGCCTGGACCGCCTGATGGTCCTGGCTGGTGTGGACACCAGGACCGGTCTGGCGTTCCAGGCGGCAAAGCGCGACTGGCTCTAGCGAACGCCGTAGGCGCGGATCACTGTCTGGGTGATCTTTGCGCCGTTCGGTCCGGTGGCAGCGACCTTCAACGACACCGAGTCGTGCGCGTTCGGTACGACGGCGAGGTAGTGGCCGAGGGCGCCGATCACGACGAGGCGCTTCCAGGTCTTGCCTTCGTCGTACGACGCCCAGGCCTGCAACGAGGTCGCCCGCGGCGACTCGAAGCCGATGGCGTGCGTACGGGCTGCCACCCGACCGGTCAGGTCGACCGGAACGGTGTAGCTGACCTGCTGCAGCGGGAGCGCCACAGCCTTGTCGTCAGGCTGGTTGGTCGAGCGGAACTCCCACGAGGTCTCGGTGTGAGTACCCCAGTTCCACTCCCCCTCGGAGTCCTTGCGCTCGGTCGTCAGGTCGAGCTTGTACGCCGCGTCGTCGCTGGACGTGATGACGTCCTCCCACGCGTCCGGGAGCTCGGCGACGACCTGACCGTTGCGGGACAGGGTCGCCGACGACGCAGTGGTCTCGCCGACCGTGTAGTGGCCGGCCGCGTCCACAAAAGACGGGATCCGGAGCGACAGCCGGTCCCCGGTCCGAGTGGACTGCACACCAGGCGCTGCAGCCGGGCGTACGACGGGACCGAACCACGTCTCGTCCGACGTACCGGTTCGGTACGAGCGAGGTACTGACGTCATCCCGCCGGCCAGCGGGTTCATGTCGTCCCAGGTGTAGAGATGGTGCACCCGGTGCTGCCAGAGCGAGTCACCGGACGTCACCCACTCCTCCCGCACCTTCGGCGTCTCGACGAACCGCTGGGAGTCGTTCCAGGAGAATTCCTGCCACGGACGCCAGCCGAACCGCTGCTCCTTGGCCCAGTTGAACCCGCCGTTGTCGGCGTACCGCGTGGTGATGCGCGCGCTGTTGGCCGGCGTCACCTTGTAGTCGATCTTCGCCGGGATCGACCCGATCGAGACCTGCTGTACGTCGTACAGGTACGGGCTGGAGGTGGTCAGCGTGAGGTCGATCGTCGCCTTGCCGCGTCGGGCGCGGTCGATCAGCTTCTGCCCGTCCTTGAAGGTCGTGACCATCGCGGGGATCGGCTCGCGGTCCCCGGTCGGGCGCCAGACCGTCCAGGCGGAGAAGTCGGCCGGGCGGACCAGGATGATACCGGCGGCACCGGCGTCGGCTGCTGCGGCGATCTGAGCTTCCTCGTCGTCGGCCGCCATCACGACCACCGCACCACGCACGGGCGCGTTGGAGTACACGAGCGGAAAGCGCCGCTTGCCTTCGAACGAAGGGGACCGGTGCAGCAGGTTGATGTCCAGGGGACCGGGAACTCCGGGGACTGCGGCTTGGACGAGCGGAGCCACCAGTTGCCAGCGGGAGGAGAACTCGAAGGTGCCGTCCTTGACCGGCTTGGTCGGCGTGACATTGACCTGCTTGACCGTGCTGAAGTGCATCACGCCGTGGCTGATCGAGCGGCCGTTGGCGTACACGCGGTGCACGTAGTAGCTGAGCACCGCCTGCTGTTCCGACGGCTTCGGCGTCTCGATCGTGATCGGGACGGCCTTCCGCGCGTCGATCACGATCTCGGTGTCCTTGCTGACCACGATGTTCGGGTCGGTGAACAGGCTGACCTGCTCGTCCTGCGGGTCCGAGTTCTCGACCAGCGAGTGCAGCAGGTACGTGCCCTCCTCGACCTCGGCCGTGTACGACGCGCCGTCCGGGATCCACGCCAGTACGTCGGACCGCGAGTTGTCGCCGAACAACGAGATCACCGGTACGCCGGTGGGCCGGCCGTCCAGGCCGACCGCGCGCAGCGTCACCTTGTGCTTCGGACCGGACCGGAGCGCGCCGACCGCGGTGTGGGTGACGACACCATCGGGGCCGGTGGCAACGATCCACCCGCTGTACTGACCGCGACCGACCTTGGCCGGGTCGAGGGTCACCGGTACGTCGGCGGCGCCGTTGGCCGGAACGGTGACGCTCGCGGGCAGGGCGAAGCCGGTCGCCGGCTGCTTGTCGTCGAGGTTGGTGACCTGAGCGGCCAGGTTCAGCGTGACCGCTGTATCGGAGTCGTTCTTATAGGTCACTGTGCGGGTGCCGGTTTCCAGGCCGAAGTCGGCGACGCCGCTCGCGGTCACCTTCTGCGCAACCGCACGGGTCAGGTCGACCCGGCCTGCGCCCTGCTGGTACACGGTCTGGTCAGGCTGCGTCTTCGCCGTGCTGACCAGCGCGTTCTTGAGTTGGTCGGCCTTCCAGTCCGGGTGCTGCTGCGCGAGCAGTGCGGCTGCACCGGCAACGTGCGGCGTCGCCATCGACGTACCGGAGGCGGAGGTGTAGAGCTCGTCGATCGGGTCGCCCATGATCGTGCCGGCCGCGCGGGCGGCGATGATGCCGACGCCGGGCGCGGTGATCTCCGGCTTCAGGCCGGCGTCGCCGAGACGCGGTCCACGGCTGGAGAAGTCCGCGAGCTGGTCGTTGCGGTCCACGGCCCCGACGGTGAGCGCGGACGCGGCGGCGCCCGGCGTACCGACCGTCTCGTCCTGACCCTCGTTGCCTGCGGCAACGACGAACAGAGTGCCGGTCCGGGCGGTGATGTCGTTGACGGCCTGGCTGAGCGGGTCGGTGCCGTCGGTGGCTTCGCCGCCGAGACTCATGTTGACGACCTTCGCGCCTTCGGCCGCGGCCCACTCCATCCCGGCGATGATCCAGGAGTCGTACCCGTACCCGTCGTCACCGAGCACCTTGCCGACCAGCAGGTCCGCCTTCGGCGCGACGCCCTTGCGGGTACCGCCCGCGCCCGCACCGGTGCCGGCAATCGTGGCGGCGACATGCGTGCCGTGGCCGAAGTGGTCCACGGTGCCGCTCGGGCTGCCAGAGAAGTCGACGCTCTCCTTGACCTTGCCGGTCAGGTCCGGGTGCGTGGCATCCACGCCGGTGTCCAGTACGGCGACCTCGACGCCCGTACCTTCGTACCCGGCCTTCCATGCGTCGGGTGCACCGATCTGCGGGACGCTCTTGTCGAGCACCGGACGGACCTTGCCGTCGAGCCAGATCTTGGTGATGCCGCTGTTCAGGGAACGGGCACCCGTGGCGGGCTTCAGCGATTTCCACAGGGCGGGGAGCTGGTCCTTGGCCGCGTCCACAGCCCGGCCGCCGATCGACGGGAGCTGGCGGGTGGTCGTCGTACCGGCGAGGTTCTGGTCGGCCCGGAGGCCGGGAGTGTCCTTCACGATCAGCGGGAGGTTGGCGGCGGCGCCGTACCCGTCGGCGATCAGCTCGTCGACGTCGAACAGGTCCACGTCGAGGACGCCGGTGGAGATGTACGGGACAGCGTCGCTCGGCAGCACCCGGAGTCCGCCGTCGACCTCGATGGTGTGGAACGAGACGCCTTCACGGCCGGGCGCCGGTGTGACGGTGGCAGCCTTCTTGCCGCCGCCGGCATCGGCGAGTTCGACGACGTCGCCGGTGATCAGCGTGACGGCGGAGGTCTTGATCGTTGTGGATCCCGTGGGCGGGGCGGCGGCGGCCGGGATCGCCGACAGCGTGCCGATGGTCAGCATCGCCGCGAGGGTGGCGGCGGTGAGGCGGGTGGAGGACATAGGCGGATTCTCCTTCGAGAGGTTGGGGGCAGGACCACCTCTTCTTCCGACAGAGTTTGCAATCAGGTCACAGCAATCAGCCCTGTCCATCACTGCCGTAGCTGCGACATGGCGCAACCACGCCATCACCGGCACCATCGGGTCATGACCGGACAGCAGCTCGTACGTCGGTGGGCCTGGTTGGGGACGTTCCTGATCGGCGCCGGGCTGTACCTCGCGGTGCTGGCGGTGCTCACCGACACCGGGAACCCGAACCTGTTCCCGACGATGATCCTGCTCGGTGCGCTCGTCGTACCGCTGACGTTCGTGACGTTCGCGGCCGGGCGGTCCGGGCGGTGGCTGATCGACGGGCCGACGCTCGGCGGGTGCGTGCTATTCGGCGGCGTGGTCGGCGTGGTGGTCGCGGGCCTGCTCGAGTACGACGCGATGCGGCGGCTCGGGACGTTGCCGATGGTCGGTGTCGGGCTGATCGAGGAGGCGGCCAAGCTCGTCGTACCGGCGATCCTGGTGATCTTCTTCGGGCACCGGTACCGGACCTCGATCGGGCGCGGGATCGTCATCGGCGTCGCGGTCGGCACCGGGTTCGCCGTCCTCGAGACGATGGGGTACGCGTTCGTCGCGCTGCTGCAGTCGGACGGGAACGTCGGCGCCGCCGAGCAGACGCTGTTCATCCGCGGGCTGCTGTCGCCGGCCGGGCACGCGGCCTGGACCGGGCTCGCCTGCTGGGGTCTGTGGCGGTACGTGACCGCGCCGTCCGGCAAGCACTTCGCGGGCTTCGTCGGGATGTACGCGCTGGCCGTCGCGCTGCACACCACCTGGGACGGGATCGGCGGCAAGATCACGTACGCCGTCGTCGGCGCGATCTCCATCGGGCTGCTGCTGTACGGGTTGAAGCGCGCCCAGAAGACCGACGCCGCCGTGGTCACCGCCTGACGGGTCAGTGACCTGTCAGTACGGTGAGATCGCGGTCGCGAGCCATGGACAACGCGTGCCGGAGTGAGTACGGTCCGTAAACGGCGTCCGCCATCACGCCACCCTCGTCGGTGAGGTACTGCCCGCCAGTAGTACCTCGCTGGTGGGTGGGCAAGCAGGCTGCGGCGGACAGTCACGGCCTGATGGGGGCCCATCCACCCAGGTGGGGCGATGAACGGCACTCACTCGTTCACCGCCCCACCGGTTCAACCCTTCACCGGGTGTTCGCAATCCGGATGTTCCGTGGCCCGGCAAGCTGGGCAGACTGATCTGCGTCCGGTCCCCACCCGCCCCTGGGAGTAGCCGTGTCCCGATTGTTCCGTCCGGCGCTGCTCGTCACCGCCGTACTCGCACTGCTCGGCTTCGGCATAACACCGTCGAACGCCGCCACCACGATCACCGTCGCGACAGCGATCGGCCGCCAGGACAACTCCACGGCGTCCGTCAGCGGGTACGTGGTCGGCCAGCCGACCGCGACCAGCACCGTTGTCCGCAGCAACTTCCCGAACGACTACGCGCTGGCGCTCGCCGATTCGGCCACCCAGACGAGTACGTCGGCGATGCTCTACGTCCAGATCCCGGCCGCGTTCCGCGCGTCGTACGGACTGCAGAGCAACCCGAGCCTGCTCGGCAAGCAGATCACCGTCACCGGCACGTTGGCGGCGTACTTCTCGCACCCCGGCCTGAAGAACGCGACGGCGTTCACCGGCGGCGGCGGTACGACGGACCCGCCCGGCGACCCGGGTGACTACTACGCCGGCGCCGAGGGCAAGACCGGCGCCGCACTGAAGGCCGCGCTGCACACGATCATCTCGAGCCAGACCAAGCTCACCTACGACCAGGTCTGGGACGCGCTCGAGGTCACCGACCAGGACCCGAACAACAGCAGCAACGTCATCGAGATCTACTCCGGCCGCTCGATCGCGAAGAGCAGCGAGGGCGGCGGCGTCGACGACTGGAACCGCGAGCACGTCTGGGCCAAGTCCCACGGCGACTTCGGTACGGCGACCGGCCCGGGCACCGACATCCACCACCTCCGCCCCGAGGACGTCTCGGTGAACTCGGCCCGCGGCAACCTCGACTTCGACAACGGCGGTACGGCGGTCGCCCAGTGCTCCGGCTGTACGGCGGACTCCGACTCGTTCGCCCCGCGCGCCGCGGCCCGCGGTGACGTCGCCCGGATGATCTTCTACATGGCCGTCCGGTACGAGGGTGACGACGGGTTCCCGAACCTCGAGGTGAACAACTCGGTCGGCAACGGCACCGCGCCGTACATCGGCAAGCTGTCGGTGCTGAAAGCGTGGGCGGCCGCCGACCCGCCGGACGCGTTCGAGAAGAACCGCAACGAGGTCATCTACAACCAGTTCCAGCACAACCGGAACCCGTTCATCGACCACCCGGAGTGGATCAACTCCATCTGGCCGAACTAGACCCTAGAACTGCCGATTGACCTGCACGTCCTCACGCCTCGGCCCGCCCTGACCCAGGGCGGGCCGAGGTGCGTTGGAACCCGACTCGACCTGTCCGGCGACGACCTGCGGACGGGCGATGCCGGACTGTGCGGCAGCGAAGCCCAGGCGGGTCTGCACCCAGTCCTGGAAGCCGGGGTCGGCGACCCGGATCTGGTAGCCGGTGCGGGTCAGCAGCCCGCGGGAGATCAGCTTGTGGGATGCCTCGTCGAGGTTCCATCGCCCGGGCCCGGCCGGCTCGGAGCGCGAGGGGATGACCATCCCGTTCGACCCCTGCACAGACGTCTTCGCGAGCAGTTCCTTCTCGTTGGGCGAGCAGTTGTACCAGGCGGCGTCGTACAGTGCGCGCGACTGTGCGTTCAGGCGTGCGGTCGCAGTCGCGGCGATGTCGGCGGTGATGCCCTGGCCGTGGTCGGTGAGCTCGAGCGCGGCGGCGGCCAGAGTACGCAGCCGGGTCGGGTTGCCGTTCGCCGCCGCGACCAGGTTGTCGACGGCCTCCGGCTCGTACCGGACCCGGGCCTTGTCGAGCGGCACGGTCAGCGCGAGCCGCAACTCGTCGGAGTGGATCGGCTGCAGCCGGCGTACGTCGAACTTGCCGGCCTCCTTGGTCTCGGTGCCGGCGTGCCCGCCCGATGCCTCGAGCAACCGACTGGTCGCCTCCTCGCCGCCGGCGGCGATCAGGAACATCGGATGCCGGACTTCCTTCAGGTGTGCCGACAGCGAGGTCAGGACGTACAGGTCTTCCTTCGACGCGGCGTCCAGGTTGTCGACCATCACCAGGATCGGAGTCCGGCTCGGGTGCGCCATCTTGCCGAGGTGTTCCGCGACCTCGTTCAGGGTGGTGCCGACCGAGTCCTTCTTGATGCCCTCCACCGTGCTCTTGTGGATGCCGACCTTCGGACCGGGCGCCAGGCCGAACCGGAGCTGATTGGTCTTCATCAAGTTGGCGGTCCGGACCGCCATCCGGTTCAGGAGCTGTTTCAGCTCCCGCACCTCGCCAGCCGGGTACTGCTTCTTGATGGCATCCATCTCACCCTGGACGGCGCGGATGAACCGGGCCTCGAGCCCCTCCCGCCGGGAAGCGTCCAGCTGGATCGCGATCCAGCCCTCCGCGTCGGCCATCTCCTTGGTCCGGGTGAGCTCATGACTTGTGCCGCTGCCGGGCGCGCCGGTGAACAGCAGTGACGTGCCGGTCGGACCGCGGTCCTCGAGCGAGATCGGACGGCCCTGCGCGTCCGTCCGCTTGACCTCGTGAACGAGCTGTCCCGAGATGCCGAACACCTGGTTGACCAGCTCGCGATCACTGGTCGGGTGGACCGGCGCGAGCGCCACGTCGCCGCGGGAGACGGCTGGACCGTTGGTCAGCTCGGGCACCGGATCCGGTGTCTGCCCGACGTAGTCGTTGACCCAGTCCCGGAATCCCTCGTCGGGGATCGTGACGACGCCCCCGCCGTGCTCGCGCAGCATGCCGCGGGCAACGAGTTGCTGGCGGGCCTGGTCGATCTCCTGCCACTTGCCGGCGCCGGCGGCCTGGGTCACGGCCGGCATGTACACGCTGTTCGGCCCCTGCGATGCGACGAGCACGAGCAGGTCCTTCTGCGCGTGCGTGGTGCTCTTCTGGTTCCAGTGGTCCTGGTACGTCTCGGCCGCGTCGGCGTTGACGTGGGCGATCGCCGCCTGCACCGAGCTGACCGTGATCCCGGCCTGCTGGTCCTGATAGGCGATCGCGGCCTGGCTGAGCGACCGGAGCCGGGAGGGGTCGCCGTTCGCGGACGCGACCAGGCGGTCGATGGCGTCGTGCTCGTACGCGATCCCGTGGTCCTGGAGCGGCAGGGTCAGGGCTTTCCAGACCTGATCGTCGGGCAGCGGTCCGAGCTCGCGGACGTCGAACTGGTTGCTGATCGTGGTGGCGATACCGGACATCCGCCGGGAGGCGTTCATCAGCGACCAGGTCGACCGCGCTCCACCGGCCGCGACCAACCAGACCGGCAGGTCCATCTGCTCGATGTGAATCGCCAATTCGTTCAGCCCGGCCTGGTCGTTTTCCAGAGCTTGGTCGATTCCGTCCACCAGCAGCAGGATCGGCCGGCCGTTGTCCCCGGTCAGCTTGCCGAGCTCGTCGGCGAAGTCGGTGAGCGTGGTGCCGAGTTCGCTGTACGCCGTGGTGTCGCGCTCCATCTTCCCGACGTACTCCATCGGGAACGGGCCGCCGCCGAAACGCAGCTCGACGCCCAGGCGTTTGTTGCCGCCGCTGCGGGTCAGCTGGCCGACCGTGTTGTCCAGCTTGCGCACCGCGCGGCGGCTGAAGCGCTTGCGCAGCTCGTCGATACTCGAGCGGATCGCGATCGTGAGCTGGTGCTCGAGCGGGGCGTTCGCGGACGCGTTGAGCCGGATCGTGGACCAGCCGTTCGCCTCGGCCAGGTCCTCCGCGCGGTACAGCTCCGAGGTCTTGCCCATACCGGGTGGACCGGTGAAGAGGATCGCCTGACTCTCCGGCAGGACGTTGCCGAGCGAGATCGAATTGCCGACCTTGTCGGTTCGGATGACCGAGTACGCCGGGTACCGATCACTGCCGAAGACCGAACTCATTGGACCAGCGTGCGGACCGTAGCCGTACCCGACACGGTCTGTACATGACTGGGTGGTTAACAATCGCCGCCCGGCAGTTGAATCGGGCCACTATCTGACGAGGCCGGCAACCGGTCTACACGCGGCGGCCCGATCGAGCAGTTCTGAGCCGCAAGGCTTGGAAGCGACCTGTACCGCTGTCACCCTCGGTGCATGCGAATCAAACCGGTCCTGGCGACGCTGGCAACAGCGTCCGCGGTGGGGCTGTTGCTCGGTGCGGTTCCGACAGCGGCGCAGGCCGACCCGGATCCGAACCTGACGATCACCCAGGTCACCCTCGACCGTACGTCGGTCGCGGTGTCCGGCCTGAACACGTACCCGATCAACGTCACGGTCAAGGGCGGTTACCGCTCCAGCGAACCCGGCGACGAGAGCCTCGTGCTGAACCTGCTGCTGAAACGCACCAGCGGCACCGGGGCGCGCGGCGACATCGTCTCGGCCGACCTGAAGCGGACCGGCGGAACGCTTGCCAACGGCACCTGGACCGGGCGGCTCAACGTCGCCTCGACCGCGAACGGCACGTTCAAGGTCACCGGTGTGATGACCGGTCCGTACGGCGGCCCCGATCCCGGTACGCCGGTCGACCCGACGCCGTACGCGGGCCAGACGATCACGGTGAAGGGCACGAACCAGCCGAAGATCACCGCGGCGGTGAACCCGCGGATCGTGCCGTTCGGTAAGCCGTACACGATCACCTGGGCGGTCACGAACACGGCGACAGGCAAGCCGTACGGCACCCGGATCCCGATCGGCCTCGGCGTCGACACGCCCTGCGCCGAGGGCGGCAGCCCCATGTACAAGACGGGTACGAACGGCGTGATCACCAAGGCTTACACGGCGAACGACGCCGGCGCGCTGAACTGCGCGCACATCTACGCCGACCCGTACTACATCGTCGGGCAGTGGCTGTTCCCGGCGCGGCCGACCGTCATCGCCGCGGTGCCGTCGAAGGCGAGCGCGAAGGTCGGCACGATCGTCCCGGTCAACGGCTCGGTCGCACACCTGACCGGGGCATGCCCGGTGTACCTGCAGCGGCTGTACGGCCGGACGCAGTGGCGCAACGTCAGCTCCGGCAAGGTCCGGCAGTCCGGCCGGTTCACGCTCAACGCGCAACCGTCGTACGTCGGGGTTATCCCCTATCGGGTCTACTTCCCGGCGTGTGAGCCCTTCGTTTCGGCTGTCACCAAGACGTTCACGATCAAAGGGGTCTGATCAATGAAGGCTCGAATCCTTGCTGCACTGGTCGTGCTGGGGCTCGGGGCGGTGCCGATCACCGCCCAGGCCAGCCCGGACCCGAACCTGAAGATCGACGCGGTGGCGATCAACCAGCCCGCGGTCGCGGTCACCGGCCTCAATACCTTCCCGCTCACGGTCACGGTGACCGGGAAGTTCACCGATGCGGAAGACGCGAAGACCCCGGTGCTCGTCATCCTCCAACGGACCGGCGGATCGGGCCCGGCGACGTCGATGATCTCGACCAGCCTGCCGCGGCTCGCCAACGGGACCTGGAGTGGTCACCTGTACGTGCCCTCGACAGCCAACGGCACCTTCAAGGTGACCGGCGTGATCCACGGCCCGTTCTTCCCCGGCAGTGGTGACATGACCGACCCGACGCCGTTCAGCGGCCCGTCGCTCGCGGTCATCGGGACGCACATTCCCCGCATCAGCGCGTCGGTGATCCCGAAGGTCGTACCGTTCGGCAAGCCGTACTCGATCAAGTGGGCCGTCACCGACACCCAGACCGGGAGGCCGTACGGCAGTCGGCTCCGCGTGGTGCTCGGCAACGACAACACCTGCGCCGAGTACATGGGCCCGGGCTACACGAACCTCACCGACGTCGCCGGCACGGTGACCAAGTCGTACCCGGCCTCGCTCGCCGACTTCGTCAACTGCCTGCTACTGCCCGGCAACCCGTCGTCGAACGGCGGACTCGGGCTCGTCCCGGCCCGCCCCGGCATCGTCTCCGCGACGCCGTCGAAGACCAGCGCCACGGTCGGCACGATCGTCCCGGTGAACGGCGTGGTCGCCGGCGCGCCGTCGTCCTGCAAGGTGTACCTGCAGCGGCTGTACGGCGCGACGCAGTGGAAGACCGTCAGCCCGGCCGGGAACATCCGCTCGTACAGCGGGAAATTCGTGCTGAACGCGCAACCGGCGTACAAGGGCCTGATTCCGTACCGGGTGTACTTCCCGCTTTGCTACAACTACCAGGCCGGCGTCAGCAAGGTCTTCTACATCCGCGGGACCTGAGTGCTTCGGGCGGGTGGGTTAGGCTTACTTAGGTAGGCCTAACTTATCCGCCCGAGAGGACTGTGGTCGCGTGACCAGCCCCGCACCCCGCCGTAACCGCGTCTGCAAGCGCGCCGTCGTACTCCGGACCGAGCGGATCACTCCGCACATGATCCGCGTCGTGCTGACGTCAGACGACTTCGCCGACAACGGCTTCAGCGATCACTACGTGAAGCTGCTGTTCTGCAAGGACGGCGTCGAGTACCCCGAGCCGCTGGACATGGGTGTGGTGCGCGAGACGTACCCGGCCGAGCACTGGCCGACGATGCGGACCTACACCGTCCGCAGCTGGGACGAGGCGTCGCGCGAGCTCGCCATCGACTTCGTCCACCACGGCGACGAGGGTGTCGCAGGCCCCTGGGCGGCTTCGGCCCAGCCGGGTGACGTGCTCTGGTTCAACGGTCCGGGCGGCGCGTACTCGCCGGACGAGGCGGCCGACTGGCATCTGCTCGTCGGCGACGAGAGCGCGCTGCCGGCGATCGGCTCCGCGGTCGAGCAGCTGCCGCCGGGCGCACGAGCGACCGTCCTGCTCGAGGTCGGGGATGAGACCGAGGAGCAGAAGTTCGGTGGCGCGGGCGACGTCGACGTGCGCTGGTTCCACCGGTCCACCGCTTCCGGTGAGCGCGGCGACGGTCTGGTCGAGGCCGTGGAGGCGCTCGACTTCCCGGACGGTACGCCGCACGTGTTCGTCCACGGCGAGGCCGGGTTCGTCTTCCGAATCCGCAAGAACCTGTACCAGGAGCGCGGTCTCGCCCGCGATCGCGTCTCCCTGTCCGGCTACTGGCGCCTCGGCAAGAACGAGGACGGCTGGCAGGCCGAGAAGGCGGAGACCTCCAAGCAGGAACGAAGCTAGTTCTCGCGGCGTTCGGTCAGTACGTCGATCAGCGTCGAGGACTGGTTCGTCGGAAGGACCCAGTCCTCGCCGTTGGCCTGCAGGATGACGGCTGGGCCTTCGCTGGCGACCGCGTGGGTGACGGCGATCGGGAACTTGAGCCGCTCGGCACCTGAGAGCGAGAACTCGTAGGTGCCGGTGATGCCGGTCAGCGGGTAGGTGCGGAACTGGTGTTCCGAGCGCGGGATCGGGTGCGACTGGATGGTGACCGAGTCCGCACCGACGAGGACCGCGGCCAGCGGGATGCCACGGAGCCGGAAGACGAGCTCGTACGGCGTACCGGCGAGCTCCGGGACGAACGGCACCAGCAGGGCGCGATCGGCCGCGCGGGCCAGCGCCAGACCGGCGACGATGCCGACGATGAGACCGGGCAGCGCGAGAATCGCCGGCCACCACACCCCGACCGCGAGCGGGAACAGCGTCACCATCAGGCCCGCGAGACCGCCGAACAGGCCGGCGACCCCGAGCCACCAGCGCGGCTGGTAGCGATGCCGTCGCCGCAGTACGAAGCCCGTCACCAGCATCGCCAGCGGTACGACGCAACCGATCCAGGCGAGTGCCGATCCGGTCGAGGCGATCAGCGCCACGAGCACCAGCAGCAGCACCGGGATGCCCAGATAGATGACCGCCACCAACCGCTGAACCCGCCGATGCCTGCTCTCCACAGGAAAACCCAAGCACATCGAGGCCGAACGACCTACTGTGCCGGGTGTGATCGAGATTCCCGCGAGGCTCATCCGGAACCACAGCGAGAAGGCTCCCGAGTGGCTGGCCAGTCTTCCGGCGGCCCTCGATCGGTACGTCGACGAGTGGCAGCTGACCGTCTCCGGTGACCTGATGAGCGGCGAGGCGTCGTTGATCGTGCCCGTCGTACGGCGGGACGGGACCCCGGCGATGCTCAAGCTGCAGTCGGTCAACGACGAGAGCGAGAGCGAAGCGCTGGCGCTCCGGACCTGGAACCACGACGACGTCGTCGAGGTGTACGAGGACGACCCGGAGACCTCGACGCTGCTCCTCGAGCGCCTCGAGCCGCGCACCCTCGACGATCTGCCGGACCACGTCGAGGCGACGCGCATCCTGGCCGAGATCCTCACTCACCTGATGGTGATCCCGGCTCCCCCGGGCGTCCGCCGTCTCGCCGACATCGCGGGTCAGATGATCGAGGACGCACCCGCGATCATTCCTCTGCTGGTCGACCCGGCCGACCGTGCGCTGGCTCAGCGCCTCGTCGCCCAGGTGGCCGAAGTACTGCCCGAATCCGGTGACCGGCTGCTGCACTGGGACCTGCACTACTACAACGTGATGGCCGCCCACCGCAGGCCGTGGCTGGCCATCGACCCGAAGCCGCTGGCCGGCGATCCGGGGTTCGAGCTGATGCCGGCGTGCTGGAACCGCTGGGACGACCTGGTCGCGACCGGCGACGTGGCGCAGGCGATCCGCAACCGGTTCGACCTGATGCTCGAGGTGACGGGGATCGATCGGGACCGGGCGCTGGCCTGGACCGCCGGGCGGATCCTGCAGAACGTGCTCTGGTTCACCGAGGACGGCGACACCCGGATCGAGGCCGAGCTCAAAGCGGTTACCGATGCCCTCTTCGCGTGATTACATAATTACGTGACTACTCCGACGCTGTACGACTGGGCCGGCGGACACGACGCGCTGCGCCGGCTGACCGAGGTGTTCTACGACAAGGTGCTCGAAGACCCGATCCTCGCGCCGGTCTTCGCGCACATGAGCGACAAGCATCGCGAGCACGTGGCGATCTGGCTGGGCGAGGTGTTCCGCGGCCCGAGCCGCTACACCGACGAGCTCGGCGGCTACCCCGCGATGCTCGCCCACCACCTCAACCTCGGGCTCACCGAAGAGCAGCGTTCCCGCTGGGCGGCGCTGATCGCCCAGAGCGCCGATCCGGCCGGTCTCCCCGACGACCCGGAGTTCCGCTCGGCCTTCGTCGCCTACATCGAGTGGGGCACCCGGATCGCGCTTGCCAACTCGCAGCCTGGCGCGACCCCGCCGCCCAAGGCGCCGGTGCCGCATTGGGGCTGGGGCGAGGCGCCGCCGTACCAGCCCTGACATGAGTTAGCGCCCTTGCCGTTGGGTAGAGTCCCGGTTCACGTTGTGTCTGCCTGCGGGGATGCGAGGGTTTACCTGTGACCGCTCAGCTCGAATACCCCGACATCCAGGCTTCCGACGCCCTGCTGTCCGTCCAGGACCTGTGGAAAGTGTTCGGACCGAAGGCGCAGCGCGTCCCCCGCCGTCCCGACCTCGCCGCACTCGACCGTACCGCGCTGTACGCGAAGACGGGCTGTACGGCGGCCGTGCGCGACCTGAGCTTCGACGTCGCGCCCGGCGAGGTGTTCGTCGTGATGGGCCTGTCCGGGTCGGGCAAGTCCACCTTGGTCCGCTGCCTCACGCGTTTGATCGAGCCGACCGCCGGCCGCCTGGTCTTCGAGGGTGAGGATCTGCGGGCGGCCGACGAGAAGCGGCTGCGGGCGTTGCGGCGGAGCAAGTTCTCGATGGTCTTCCAGCACTTCGGGCTGCTGCCGCACCGCAAGGTGATCGACAACGTGTCGTACGGCCTCGAGATCCGCGGCGAGAGCAAGCCGGACCGGCGCCGGCGCGCGCAGGAGGTCATCGACCTGGTCGGCCTGGCCGGCAACGAGCACCTGTACCCCGAGCAGCTGTCCGGCGGCATGCAGCAGCGGGTCGGCCTGGCGCGGGCGCTCGCCAACGATCCCGACGTACTGCTGTTCGACGAGCCGTTCTCCGCGCTCGACCCGTTGATCCGGCGCGAGATGCAGACCGAGGTCGTGCGGCTGCATCGCGAGGTCGGCAAGACGATGGTGTTCATCACCCACGACCTGTCCGAGGCGCTCAAGCTGGGCGACCGGATCCTGCTGATGCGCGACGGCGCCGCGGTCCAGCTCGGCACCGGCGACGAGCTGGTCGGTGCGCCAGCCGACGACTACGTGCGCCAGTTCGTCCGCGACGTACAGCGGGCCGACGTACTCACGCTGCGCTGGATCGTCCGCGAGCCGCGGCCGGACGAGCCGCTCGACGGGCCGGAGCTCGGTCCGGACGTGCTGGTCCGGGAGGCGACCCGGCTCGTTCTCGAGTCCGACCGCCCGGTCAAGGTCGTCGACGGCGGCACGCTGCTCGGGGTTATCGGCGACGAGGAGATCCTGGCCGTCGTCGCGGACACGAACTGATGGCGTCCATCACCGGCTCCGTCGAGATCGAGGTACGACGGCCTCGCCGCAGCGTCGTCGTCGGCGTACTGCTCGTCGCCTGGGTCGCGCTGTACTTCGTCCTGCGCGGCATCGACACGCTCGTCCTCGGCGGGCAGGAGACGACCGCGCTGCACCGCTGGCTGACCGAGCACCGCGACGACGTCGGCCAGGGGAACGTCTTCTTCGACGCGATCCGGATCGCCGTCGACCACTTCGTCGTACTGCTGCAGAACCTCATCTCGCAGCCGTCGTTCGACCGCCCGGTCCCGGCGATCGGCTGGCTCGGCGTGATCGCGATCTCGGCGTACTGCGCCTGGGCTTTCGGCAACTGGAAGGTCGCCGTCCTGACCGCTGCGGGGCTCGGCTTCGTCGGGCTGCAGGGGTTGTGGCAGGAGAGCATGGACACGCTCTCGCTGACGATCGCGGCCGTACTGCTGTCGCTGCTGGTCGCGATCCCGCTCGGGATCTGGGCCGGGTTGTCCGACCGCGCGTTCAAGGTCGCGACGCTGGTGCTCGACCTGATGCAGACGCTGCCGACGTTCGTGTACCTCGCGCCGCTCACGCTGTTCTTCGCGATCGGGCCGGCCGCTGCGACGATCGCCACGCTGATCTACGCGGCGCCGCCCGCCGTACGGCTGACCGCGCACGCGATCCGCTCGGTGCCGCCGGAGAGCGTCGAGGCGGCTCGGTCGCTCGGCTCGACCCGTGGGCAGACGCTGACCAAGGTGTTGCTGCCGATGTCGCGTTCGACCGTTGTCGTCGGCATCAACCAGACGATCATGGCCGCGCTGTCGATGGTGACGGTGGCCGCGCTGATCGATGCGCCCGGCCTCGGCCAGACCGTGCTGAAGGCGCTGCAGACGCTCGACGTTGGCGTCGCGTTCAACGCCGGGCTGGCGATTGTCGTGATCGCGATCGTGCTCGACCGCGTCACGACCGCGGCCGGCGACCGTCCCTGGCGTACGGCGAACCGTCGTCGCCGTCTGCTGCTCGGTGCCGGCGCGGTGGGGGTGCTGGTCGCGGTGTGGTTCTCGCGGACCTACGTGTGGGCCGCGGAGTTCCCGGCGCAGGCGAACATCGGATCGCGGATCGCCATCATCGCGTCGGACGTGACCGACTGGGTCCAGAACGTCTTCGGCGGTTTCACCTACGGCGTGCGCGACGCGGTCACGAACGGCCTGCTCAACCCGCTCGAGGGACTGCTGACGGGATCGCCGTGGTGGCTGGTCACCGTGGTCGTCGTCGCGCTGGCGTTCGTGCTCGGCGGCTGGCGAGGCGCCGTACCGGCTGCTGTGTGTTTGGGGCTGCTGGTGGCGACCGGGGTGTGGCAGGACAGCATGGTCACGCTGGCGTCGACGCTGCTCGCGACCGTCGTGGTCGTCGCCGTCGGGCTGGCGCTCGGAGTATGGGCCGGGCGCAACCGACGGGTCGACACCTGGATCCGGCCGGTGCTCGACGCGGGGCAGACGATGCCGCCGTTCGTGTACCTGGTGCCGTTCCTGGCGTTGTTCGGGACCAGCCGGTTCACCGCGATCGCGGCCGCGGTCGTGTTCGCCGTACCGGTGACCACGAAGATCGTTGCTGATGGCATCAGGGCGGTGCCGGTCGCGACCGTGGAGGCGGCGAACTCGGTCGGGTCGAGCGGCTGGCAGGTGATCAGCAAGGTGCAGCTGCCGGTGGCGCGACGGGCGATCACGCTCGCTGTCAACCAGGGCCTGATCTACGTGCTCTCGATGGTCGTCGTCGGCGGACTGGTCGGCGCGGGCGCACTCGGGTACGACGTGGCCGCCGGGTTCGCGCAGAGTGAGTTGTACGGCAAGGGTCTGGCCGCCGGGCTGGCTATCGTCCTGCTGGGCGTCATGCTCGACCGCATCACCCAGGCGGCGGCTCGCCGTACCGAGAATTTCACAACAAGAGGAGACAAGCGGTGAACAAGCTCCGGTACGCCGGTGTGCTGACGGCGGTGGCGCTGGCCATGACGGCGACTGCTGGGTGTGGTGGCCAGAAGGTCGGGGAGGACAAGCCGGCCGCCGCGGGCAAGGACTGCGGCACGTTCAACCTGACCGTGAGCCCGTGGGTCGGGTACGAGGCGAACGCCGCGGTGGTCTCCTACGTGGCGACCAAGGACCTCGGCTGCAAGGTGGTGAAGAAGGACCTCAAGGAGGAGATCGCCTGGCAGGGCTTCTCCACCGGTGAGGTCGACGTGAACCTGGAGAACTGGGGACACGAGGACCTGAAGAAGAAGTACATCACCGACGACAAGGTCGCGGTCGAGGCCGGATCCACCGGGGTCAAAGGCATCATCGGCTGGTACGTCCCGCCGTGGATGTCCGCGAAGTACCCGGACATCACGGACTGGAAGAACCTGAACAAGTACGCCGCGCTGTTCAAGACGTCGGAGTCCGGCGGCAAGGGGCAACTGCTCGACGGCGACCCGTCGTACGTGACGAACGACGAGGCGCTGGTGAAGAACCTGTCGCTGAACTACAAGGTCGTGCAGAGCGGCAGCGAGACCGCGCTGATCCAGGCGTTCCGGGACGCGGAGAAGAACAAGAAGCCGCTGCTCGCGTACTTCTACGAGCCGCAGTGGTTCTTCAACGAGGTCAAGCTGGTGAAGATCAACCTGCCCGCGTACAAGGCCGGCTGCGACGCCGACCCGGCGAAGGTGGCCTGCGACTACCCGCCGTACGACCTGGACAAGATCGTCTCGAAGAAGTTCGCCGACTCCGGCAGCCCGGCGTACGACCTGGTCAAGAACTTCAAGTGGACCAACGAGGACCAGAACGCCGTCGCGCGCATGATCGCCGTCGACAAGATGACCCCGGACCAGGCCGCGCAGAAGTGGGTCGACCAGAACCAGTCGAAGGTCAACGCCTGGCTGGGGAAGTAATCCGGCATTGACCGTCCGAGCAGTCCCGCTGAAGCCGCCGGCGGGACATCCGCTCGATCCGGTCCATGATCCAGCAGGCAAGGCATGGGAACTTCATGGCCGGCCGCCCAGGGTTTGACGCACGGTGCTTCGGGCTCGGTGCAGACGTGACTTCATCGCGGCTGTACTGAGCCCGAGCGCCTTGGCGACCATCGGGCCGCTGTAGCCCTGGACGTCGCGGAGGACGAGGACGCTGCGCTGGTCCGGCGGCAGGTCGGCAATCGCAGCGGCGACGGCCTGCGCCTCCAGTTGGCGCAGGACCTCGTCCTCCGCGGATGCCGCGGTGGTCTCCGCTGTGATCGGGTGCTCGCGCAACAGCAGACGGGCGCGGCGCAGGCACTCGTTCCGGACGATGCGGAACATCCAGGACGTCAGCGCGCTGGTGGCGCGGAGCATGCCGATCTTGCGGTACAGGATGATCAGCGCCTCCTGCGCGGCGTCCTCGGCGTCCTCCGGCGTACTGCAGAGGGTCCGGGCGAACCGCCGCACCGTCGGGTGGGAGTCGGCGACCAGCGTGGTCAGGGCGTTCAGGTCGCCTGCCCGGGCGGCGGTGATCAGCTGCTCGTCGAGGTCAGCCACGGCTCCTCCGACGCAGGACGGCGACGCTGCAGGCGCCGAGCAGCAGCACCACGACAACTGCTGCGATGGTCAGGGTGACGGTCATTTCGCTCTCCTTCATCGGTGCGATTCGGGAGTAAGAGGCGGTGGGCGGGCGAAAGGATTCTGGGCTGAAGTGGCCTTGAGCTTGTTCACACGGGCCGGGGGCAACTATCACGATGTTCGAAGGCAACGCCGATGACACGCCGGAAATCGGACAAAACCGGGTAAGTTCTGTTCATGATCATCGTGACAGCTGCACTGAAGGGCGGGGTCGGGAAGACAACCACGTCGGTGTATTTGGCCGCGCTGGCATCTTCCAACCGTCGTACATCCACTCTGATCGACGCCGATCCGCAGGGCAGCGCGGCGGACTGGATCGCGGAGTCCAAGGACGACCAACTCAACCGGATCGAGATCGCGGAGGCGCCGACCGAGCGCCTGCTGAACAAGGCGCTGGACAAGGTGCCGCCGGAAGGTATCGGCATCGTGGACATGCCGCCGTCGCACGAACGCCTGCTGAACAAAGCCCTCGAACGGGCCCGGATCGTGATCATCCCGGCCCGCGTCGGGGGCGTCGAGACACCCCGGGTGAAGGCCGTGATGGAGCTGGTCCCGGACGGCGTGCCGGCCGGCCTGGTGATCTGCTCGGCCCGCACCTACACCCGCTCGTACCAGGAGGCCATGCAGCAGTACGCGCAGGAAGGCATCCCGGTCTGGGGCACCATCCCCGAGCGCGTCTCCATCACCGCCGGACCCACCGGACCGCTCGCAGCCGACGGCCTCGAGTCGTACAAGAAGGTCTGGCGCAAGATCCTCGCCGCCGCCCGCAGCTGACCCGAACCCCGCGGCCATCACCTGGTCGCGGGGATCAGCGGTGCAGGGGTGGTTCGCCGCGGACGTACGAGCGGATCACCGTGGCTGCCGCGCCGCGGGCCCAGTCGTCGAAGGTGTGGGAACGCAGCATCAGCCGGCAGTCGCCCGCGGCGCCGAACGCATGCTCGGCGAACGCGCGCCGCATCCGGTCCTCGTACAGGTCGTACTCCGCGACGCCCTCGCCGGCGATCACGACCAACTCGGGGCCGACCAGGTTCACCATCGCGGCCAGCGCGGAGCCGATCACCTCGCCGGCCCGGTCGAATGCCTCGCGGGCCTGCTCGTTGCCTTCGTGCGCGAGCTTGATCGCACCCGCCAGGTCCAGGTCCGCGCGCCCGGTCGTCTCCCGGGTCCGGGACAGGATCGCGTCCGACGAAGCGACCGTCTCCACGCACCCACGCCGGCCGCAGGTGCAGACCAGGTCGCCCGGCGCGAGAGGCAGATGGCCGAGCTCGCCCGAGACGCCGTACGCGCCGGAGACGACCTCGCCGTTGATGTAGAGCCCGCATCCGATGCCGGAGCCGATCGTCACCACGGCGAACGAGTCCGCGTTCACCCCGACGCCGAACCAGTGCTCGGCCACAGTCAGCGCCCGTACGTCGTTCGACACCACGATCGGCACGCGCACCCGCTCGCCGAGCAGCTCCGCGACCGGTACGCCGCGCCAGCCCATCAGCGGCGAGTCCCGCACCACGCCGTGGGCAGCGTCGACATCACCCGACACCGCGATCCCGATGCCGGCCAGCGGACCCGCCACCGCCGTACCGGACTTCAGTGAGCCGATCAGCGCCTTCACATGGGCGGCGAGTCGGTCGATCACCACCTCCGGATTGGTGTCGTCCAGCTCTTCGTGCCGGATGTTCAGGATGCCCGCGGTGAAGTCTGTCGTGACCCCGATCAGGCTCGTCGGCGTCACCTTGACCCCGATCACCGAGACGCTGCTCGGTACGACGGTCAGCGGGCTGACAGGCCGGCCGATACCCAGCTGGCTGTCCCCGTCCACCGGCGAGGCCGGCTGGTCGGTCACGAACCCGGAGTCGATCAGCGGCGCAACAGCCTTTGTCACAGCCGCCTGTGACAACCCGGTCCGGCGTGCGATCTCCACCCGCGGGATCGGTCCCTGAGTCAGAATCCTGGTCAGCACCTCAACTCCCGCCGGCGTAGCCAGGGGAAGAGGACGATGAGGACGCAGCGGCATTAGAACAACTTACCGGCGTGTCATACCTCCGCGCCGCTTTCTGCCAATGTTGGCGACGCGAGAGCCCATCGGATGGTTCTGGTGAGGCCGTCGCCGGCGGCTCGGACGACGGTCTGCTCGGCCAGCGGGACGTATGGGAGCCGAAGCGGCAGCCTGGTCCACCACGGGAGCAGTCCGACCGCGGCAGCCGTGAGTACGCCGTACGCCGGGCGGGCCGCCCACGGGACCGGCGGGTGCACCAGCATGAAGCGGGCCGCCTGGCGTGCCTCCGTCGTACCGCGTAGTTCGGGCTGGTACTCCTTCAGCAACTGCTGCAGCTCGGCGACCGTCGTCGGCGGGTCGATCACGCCCATCTTGCGGGCTACGAGCGCCGCGTCCTCGACGTACAGATCCTGTTCGGCGGCGTCGAGCGGGTGGGCGCCGTACCGCTGGTGGGCGGCGAGGAAGCTGTCCACCTCCGCCAGGTGCACCCACTTGAGCAGGTGCGGGTCGGACGCCCGGTACTTCACGCCGTCCGGGCTGGTGCCGCGGACCCGCTCGTGCACCGACCTGACGTGCTCGATCGCCTCCTCGGCATCCGGGATCGCGCCGTACGTCGTGATGGCGAGGAAGTAGCTCGTACGACGCAGCCGTCCCCACGGGTCGCCCCGGTAGCCGGAGTGCGCCGCCACCGCAGCCATCGCCAGCGGATGGAGGGACTGCAGCAGGAGGGCCCGCAGTCCCCCGGCGAACATCGACGCGTCACCGTGCACCCGCCGGATCGGCCGGTCCGGTGCGAACCAGCGTGGTCCGGGTGTGTTGTGCACGCGGTCGCGCTCAGCATGCGGATCCGGACCCGCGACCTTCGTCAGGATCATCCGCGCCAGACCGTCCCGCAACGGGTTCAAACCAGCCATACGACCAGTCTCCCCGCCACTCCAAGCGCCGGGCTACTTCGACGAGTACTCGTCCGCGAGGAGGGAGTAGAGCAGGGAGTCGCGCCAGCCGCCGTTGGTGAAGACGTGGTCGCGGAGATGGCCCTCGTAGGTGAAGCCGAGCCGTTTGACGACCGCGATCGAGGCCTCGTTCTCGGGACCGATCGCGGCGGTGACCCGGTGCCGCCCGAGCGTGCCGAAGGCGAACCGCAGCAGCACCCGGGAAGCGTCCGTCGCGTAGCCGCGCCCCCAGTGGTCCGCGCCGATCGCGTACCCGAGCTTGGCGCCCCAGGCGCCGCTCGGTGCGATCCGCGCGAACCCGATCACGTGGTCGTCGTCCGGCCGGGTGACGGCCAGCATGTAGTCGGGACGGTCCTCCTGCGCGGACCGCTGGACGATGCCGGCCAGATTCTGCACGGCCTTCGCCCGGTCGTAGCTGTCGAACGCCATCCAGGTCGTGACACGGTCGTCGCCGGCTATCCCCAGATAGTCGTCCAGATCGGTCGTACGGAATTCACGCAGTGTGGTCAGCTCGCCGCTGAGCGGTTCCATTCGCGCAGGTTACCGGGGGTACGTCTGCATCGGAGTCCGGGTGAAGGTCTCGATCTCCTCCTGCAGCTCGCGTGCGTCGTCGGCGCGACCCGACTGCCGCAGCGCCTGGTGGACCCGGCGCGCCGAGTGCACCACGCCGTTGATCCGGCGCTCGGTCGGCAGGGTCAGCACCGGAGCCAGCGCGTCGGCCGCGCCGTCCAGCTCGCCGCTCGAGATCCGGGTGATCGCCATCGCGGCGTGGCTGCCGGCGGCGTCGCCGAAGGCCCACTCCGGGTGGTTCTGGTCGGTGTAGGCGTCGACCGCCTGGCTGGAGTACCGCTGGGCCTGCTCGACCTCACCAGGCAGCTGGGCGAGCGCGTCCGCGGCGTAGTACAGCTGGCGGTTGCGGCCGAACGTGCACAGGCCGCCCATGTCGTCGAGGTCGTCGTTGTGGACGGAGTTCCACGCCTCTTCGGCCCGCTCGAGCGCGGCCCGGGTGGCCTCCGGGTTGCCGAGCGCGGCCCAGGCGCGGGCCTCGCTGACCGGGAGCCAGACGCTGGTGGTGCTGTTGGCCTGCTCGGCGTACCCGGCGCCGAGCTGGGCGTAGCGCACCGAGTCGTGCGGGTTGCCGGCCCAGTAGGAGACCAGGGACTGCAGGCCCCGCACCCAGGCGCGCAGGCCGTGGTGGTCGGCGTTGTCCGCGCACATGAACGCGGTCCGCGCCTGGGTCAGGGCGGCGTGGGGGTTGCCGAGGTCGTGGGACGCCTTGGCGAGCAGGCCGCCGGTGACGCCGGCCAGGAAGTACAGCTGTCGGTGGTTCTCCGGGCGCTGGCGGCTCTCCAGCAGACCGAACACCAGGTCCTGCGTCTCGACCAGTTGGCCGAGGATCTCCGGCAGTGGGCGCTGTGGGTACGCCTGGGCGGCATGGCGTACGTCGGCGTACACCTGTTCCATGGCCTCGCTTCCGAGGCCGGACTGGGCCGCGAGGGCAAATGCCCTCGCGCGGCTGGCAGCCATGTCGAGAACCTCCATCTCGTTACCTGTCGTGATCCGTCCACTCGCGGCAGGTGCCGGCACCACCTGGGCGGCCTGTTCGGGCACATACGGCGCGAGGAGCTCCTCGACCGGTTTGCCGAACATGCGTTGCAGGGTGCGCCGGGTCTGAGGAGTGGTCCCCGCGCGCTCGCCCGATGCGAGCCGACGCAGGTGCCGCTCGGTGATGGTTCCACCCAGCTCGACGAACTCGGCGACGATCTCGGAGTAGGTCTGGTTCCGGCGCTGGATCAGATGCGCCAGGACCGTCTTTGGCGCGTACCTACTCGCCATCGTTCCTCCCGTTCACGTCAGTACAGACGTTGTCTCGACTCATGCCCCACGACAAGGTGCTGTCCCCCAGATGTCCGTCAGAGGACCGGAAGAGGTCCGGCAAAGGTCCGGTTCAGGTCCTAGAGCGGTCACGGTGGGCTCGTGCACCATTACTGCCATGACAACCAGTAAGTCCAACTGGTTGCAAGGCCTGAGAGTTACGGGGTGAGAGGTAGTGAGCATCGCGGAAGTGACGTCGAGACAGCACCGGCGCAGAGTTCGGGTCTGGTTCGGCGAGCACGTGATCGCGCAGTACGTGGCTGAGGCGCCATTGGCGGCCCGCTACGAACACGCAATGCGGCGCCGTTTTGCCGGCCTGAAGGTCACCAACGACCTGCTCGGCCCGCTCGACTCCACAGACTGAAACACCGGTAGTAGCCGCACCACCTTAAGGCGTCCGGGTCCTCCTCAGACCCGGTCCGCTGCGCCCTGAGGTCTCCTCACGCTCAGGGGCAGCTCTGGAAGGTCCGGGGCATTCCTCAGCTCCCGGACGAAACCCGAGGTGCGGTCCGGAGCACTCCTCAGCTCCGGACCGCACCGCCCTCCCGAAACCCGGCTGGGCCTGGCGGTTGAGTTCCCTGTATCGCCGCCGCCCAGCCGTTCCAACCACCTCCTGGCCGACACCTCGGGCCAGGCAGGGTCGAGTGTCCTGGGCGGTAGGACACCGGAGGCCCCCGTCACCTCACCGGGAGCCTCCCCCTGAGGTGGCCGGCTCCGAGTGTGACCGCCGCGCCTGGGCGGTCACATTCGGAGCCCCTTAGCCGAGGTTGTCCGCCATCCGTTTCAGCACGCCGACGGTGGCCAGGTACTCCTCGTCGCTGATGCCGGTGGTGATCTTCCGCCGCTGCGCCTGGACCTTGGTGTTCAGTGCCGCCAGCGCGCGCTCGCCGGCCTCGGTCAGCTCGTCGCCGGTCAGCCACTCGCGCTCGACCAACGGATTCGTCACTGCGGCGAGCTCGGTCGCACTGTCGCTGAGGAAGGGTGACAGTGCGACCGCGATCTTCTGCGGTCCGGCCGCCGCGTTCAGCGCCTGCCACTGCCGGCGGTTCAGGCCGTCGGCCGCCAGGACCCGCTCGAAGGATTCCTCGAGCAGCCGGTCTACTTCCTTCAGCCACCACCCGATAGGCTTGTTGTCATCTGACATATACATGTCAATGAGCATATAGTTGGAGCTGGGCATGGACAAGACCGAGCCGATCGCCACGGTCGAGGCCGCGATGATCGCGATCCGCCGCCGGCAGACCCGCCGTACGCTCGCGGTGCAGTCGGGCGGACCTGATCCGGTCCAGGAGGTCCTGGACGCGATCGAGGCGGCCGAGCCCGATCTGCTCGGCGTCAACGGGGTCGCGGCCGCGATGGGGGTGGATCAGCCCCGCGCGAGCAAGCTGGTCGCCGCCGCAGTGTCGGCCGGCCTGGTACGGCGTGAGGCCGATCAAGCCGATGGGCGTCGTACGAACCTCGTGCTGACCGCGGACGGGAGACGGCAGTTGGAGGTCGTCCACGGGTTCCGTCGGGAGCGGTTCGCTGCCGCGATGGATGACTGGACGGGTGACGAACGAAAGGTGTTCGCGGACCTGCTGGCCCGGTTCGTGACCGGGTTGGACCGCTAAATGTCCGCTTCGGGTCCGCCGCAGGCGCGTTGCAGATCGGCGAAGGTTCCGTCCGGGTCGTGCAGGATCCGCATCCCGTCGCTGACCACTCGCCTCGTGCCTGCATCGACCGGGTCCAGGTTCGCCCAGGCGGTTGCGGTGACGCCGAGCTCGATCTCCAGGCCGGAGGCTCGCGCGATCCGGACCTCGCTGAGGTACGGACCCCACTGCTGCCGGCGTACGACGCTCACAGCGCCGAAGGCCTTCAGCCACTCGTCGTCGGCCAGATACTTCTCCGGTACGTCGGTCAGCAGGACGAGGTCGACGTCCGACGTCATCTTCGCCGCGTCGCGCGCCCACGATCCGACCATCGCCATCCCGCGGATCTCCGGCTGACCCTCCGCCCACTGAATCGCGGCGGCGACTACCTCGTCGACCTCCTGCCGTCGCACCGACGGATCGGCGACGTAGACGGCGAACGGGGCGTCAGGCTGTACGTCGGGCGAGCCTTCGGCCCAGCCTTCCGCGCGGATCTCACCGGCGTACTGCAGGCCGAGTCGCTTCATGACCGCCTGGGATGCGGTGTTGACGCGCTCGGTCAGGGCGATGACGGCCTGGGCGCCGAGCGTGCTGAAGGCGAAGTCCAGGCCGGCGCGGCCGATCTCGCCCGCCAGGCCGCGTCCGCGGGCCGATTCCTTCAAGGCCCAGCCGAGCTCGAGCCGGTCGACCGCCCACTCCGGTCCGACCAGGTCCGCGATGGCCGCGGTTGTCGGTGAGTCGGCCGGGATCCGCGAGAGTCCGCCGCGGCCGGCGAGGGGGCCGGTTCGCTCGTACGCGATCCACTTGCCGGCTCCATCCCGCTCCCAGCCTGCCTGGATGGCCGCGACCTGCGCGGCAACCTCCTCCGGAGACCAGTGCGCGTCGTACCAGCGGGACACCCACGGATCGGCGAAGACCTCCGCGAGGTCCGCCGCATGTCCGGGGAGGACACCGTTGGGTCCGGTGATCGGCTCGAGCCGGAGGCGGTCGGTGAACCGGGTCCTGAGCGCGTGCGCCACCAGGTCGCGCAGCCGCCGGTCGCCGTCGGTCCGGTTGACCATCAAGAGGTCCAGGTCGTCCGGACCGGCCCACGCGGACGCGTCGTGCTTGCCGGCTTCGAGACGGGGCTTGGTCAGGTCGCCGTCAATGGTGATGAGGTAGTCGACCTCCCGCCGTACGCGGCCCTCCCATTCCCACTCCCAGTCCGCGACGGTCCAGACGATGTCGCGGACCTTCCAGCCCGTCTCCTCCTCGACCTCCCGCGCCAACGCCTCCTCCGGCGTCTCGCCCGGCTCCAGATGCCCGCCGACAATGTCCCAGATCCCAGGCAACAACCGCCTCTCCGCCGTACGCCGCTGCAGGTAGACGCGATGCTGCTCGTCCCGAATCAATGCCCCAACACAGTCGACCGCACGCATGACCCCAACCTAGGACAGCCACATCCGACGGCTCGACCGGTTTAGCGGTAGCCGCTGCCGTTGCACATCGCACAGGTCGTATATCCGCCGCTGCATTGTGAGCAGCTCTTGAAAGTGCCGTCGTAGTCCTGGACCGAGCCACGGCCGTTGCACGACCAGCACATTTGCTTGCCGTTGCTGCACGCGGTGCACGGCTGCCTCGCGGGACCTGCCGTCGCCCAGTTCGCTGTCGAGCTGGCCTGCTGCGCGCTCACCGGTGGACGGTTCGCTGCGCGTGCCCGGCGGTTGGCCGTGCGGGCCGCGATGCAGTCCGCGTCGGCTCTGGCGACCGGCGGCCGGATCCGGATGTAGTACCAGAGCGCCAGCGGAATGCTCAGCAGGACGAGGTACGCGACGACAGGCAACAACGCCCACAGCCACTTCCGCTTCCCGGCCTGTTTCCAGGCGTGACCGTGCAGTCGCAGCACGCTGACGAACATCACCAATGACGTGAACAGGCTCGCCAAAGCGATCAAGTTGAGTGTTTTCATCCCCGCCCCCAGTTCGGAGTATGTGCTGCGCATCGCAGCCGCACAAGGGGGATCAGGCGTTGGACAGTGGGCGCTCGGCGACGCGGTTCGGCATGAAGGTGACGGCGGCTACGAGGAGTACGGCGGCGATCGCGGCGCCGTAGTACACATCGTGGATCGCAGGGGCGAGTACGTCGCTCGGCAGCTTCTCGAGGTCCTCGTGGTCGCCGCCGAGACGCGCGGCCACCACTCCGTTGGCCACGGCACCGAATACCGCGACGCCGACCGCACTGCCGACCGAACGGGAGAACATGTTCGCGCCGGTCACCACGCCCCGCGTCTGCCAGTCCACCGACGACTGTGCCGCGACAACCGACGGTGAGGCGGAGAAGCCGAGGCCGATGCCGATCACGAAGCACGCCGCGGCCAGGTGCACCACGGAACTCCCGGACCCGACCGTCAGCAGCAGCCCAGAGCCGAGTACGACGATGATCGCGCCCATCAGCATCGTGGTGCGGAAGCCCACCCGCAGATAGATGCGCCCGGCAAACGATGCGGCGATCGGCCAGCCCAAGGTCATTGCCGCCAAAGCGAATCCGGCAACGAGGGCCGACGTACCGAGCACGCTCTGCGCATACAGCGGGACGTACGTCGACAGCCCGATCATCAGCAACCCGATCAGCAACGCGGCCGAGTTCGCCGAGTTCAGCACGCGCTGCCCGAGCACCCACAACGGCAGGATCGGCTCGGCGGCGCGGCGCTCGACCAGCACGAATGTGGTGAGCAGCATGACCGCCGCGGCCAGGATCACGATGCTCGCGGTCGAGTCCCAGCTCCACATCACGCCGCCCTCGAGCAGCCCGAGCAGGAGCAGCGAACCGCCGACCGCGAGCAGGACTCCGCCGGCGTAGTCGATCGTGTGGCTGGTCTTGCCGGCGACCTTCTCCTTGAACCGGCGTACCAGCACCCACGCGGCCGCCATCCCGAGCGGGATGTTGACGAAGAAGATCCACCGCCAGGAGATGTAGTCCGAGAACACGCCGCCGAGCGTCGGCCCGACGAACGACGAGATGCCCCAGACGCTGGCGATGTAGCCCTGCACCTTGGCCCGCTCCGCGACCGTGTAGATGTCGCCGACGATCGTCATCCCGATCGGCTGGATCGCCCCCGCGCCGAGCCCCTGCACCAGCCGGAACGCGATCAGCGCCGGCATGCTCCACGCGAACCCGCACAACACCGACCCGAGGATGAACAGCCCGACGCCGAGCAGCATCATCGGCTTCCGCCCGCGCTGGTCGGCGAGCTTGCCGTAGATCGGCACCGACACCGCCTGCGCGAGCAGGTAGATCGAGAACAGCCAGGGGAACTGCGTGAAGCCGCCGAGATCGTCGACGACGGACGGTACGGCGGTGGCCAGGATCGTCGCGTCGATCGCGACCAGCCCGACGCTCAGCATCACCGCCAGCAGGATCGGCCCTCGCTCCGACCGAAGCCCCACACTCGTCCGGTCGATCCGCTCAGTAGTCATATCAGCCATCAATGTATGTGACCTGACAACAATTCCCCTAAGCGCTGATCGCCTGCTGGACGGCGACGCGCGCAGCCGGGTTGGTGGGCTCACGGACCGTTACGCTCCGGTGGGTGAGGATGCGGGACGGTCTGGTGCGCGCCGTCGTGCTCGTGGTGACCGTCTCGCTCACGCTGGTGCTACTCCCGATCGCGATCAACGTAGGCACCGGCGGGACCGCGCCGGCCTTCCTCGAGCCGTACGTCGGTTGGGCCTGGCCGCTGATCGGCGTGCTGTGGGTGGTGGCGATCGTCACCGCGCTGCTCGAGGTGCGCAACCGCCGTCTGCCCGTCGTCTCCAGCCGCAGCGCCGACCAGCCGCGCAACCGTACGAACGCGCTGGCCCACATCGATCGCTACCTGTCCGAGCGCCAGGCCGGCTCGCTCGCCTCGCGTACTCGCATCGCGTTGGCTCTGGAGGAGCACCCCGACGCAGTGGTCCGTCCGTACGACCTGCTCGTCCAACCGCTCGACCGCGAGCCTAGACGGGTGCCGAACGAGGCAGACATCGCGAACGTCTTCGACGAGCTGCAGGACTCCATGCTCATCCTCGGCGCACCCGGCGCAGGTAAGACCACCCTGCTCCTGGAGCTCGCGCGGAACCTCGCCGGGCAAGCACATGCCGACGACAGCCTGCCGATCCCGGTCCTGCTCGACCTGGCCGGCTGGACCACCCAGTCCGCCTACCAGAGCGACGACGACCCCAACGACAGCGCACTGCTCGCGGGCTTCGTCCGCTGGCTGCTGTACGAGCTGAACGACCGCTACGGCATCCCAGCACCGGTTGGACGCACCTGGTTGCGTGACGGCCGGTTTGCCCTGCTGCTGGACGGACTCGACGAGATCAACGAACCGGACCGCGCCAAGCTCGCACCGGTCCTGGAGGAGCTCCGCCACAACTATCTGATCGGTCCGATCGCAGTCACCTGCCGCACGCACGATTACGAGCGTCTGCCTCACCAACTGAGGCTGTACGGCGCTGTGCACATCAGACCGCTCACGCGACAACAGGTGCTCGACTACTTCGCCGCTGTCGGCTCAGCACTCGACGGTGCTCGGGTGGCGATCGAGCAGGACGACGAGCTCTGGGACTTGGTCAACTCGCCGCTGATGCTCAACGTCATGGTCCTCGCGTACCAAGGCCGAGCGCCGGAGGACGTGCTCGCCGGTGGGGTCGCGGACCAGCGGCGTGAGCTCTTCGACACCTACATCTGCGAAGTCCTCGCCCGGAACCGCAAGACAGCAAGCCAGTACGACGCCAAGACCGCAGTACGCCGGCTGTGGTGTCTGGCGTGGTGGACGCGTAGTCGTGCCGGCGACCGCACCGCCGTACCGCGGTGGATGACACCGAACGGCTGGTTCGGACTGTCGCTGCCGGACGTGGACTACCTGACGCATGCAGTCTGCCTGCCGGCTCTGTTCGCTGGACTCAGCGCGGGCGCGACGCTGGTCATGATCGCGCAGTACGGCGCACTAGCCGGGCTGGCTGTTGCTGGTGCGACGCTCTTGCTCGTTCACCTCAGGCCGCACTCGTGGCAGCGGCTGTCCGGAAGCGCACCGGACCGGGGACTGCTGTCTGCTCTGGTGTTGCTGGGCAGCACAGCGGTGACTGTCCTGGTGACTGTGGCAGCGCTGGGGCTGGTTGAGCTGCTGACAGCCAAGGTGGCGCTCATTGTCGAGGCTGTAGCGATCGCTGGGTCGTACGCCGTCGAGTTCGTCATCTTCCACGACAACTCACGTCGGCTGCTGCTCGGTGCGCGGTTAGCCTTGGTTGTTGGGGCGAGCTGGATCACGTTGAGCCTCGGTGACGCCACCGCCTTCGCGTCCGGGGTGGCGATCGCGCTACTCGTTGCCCAGGGCATCCGGATGGTGAAGTCCCTGCCGACCGACCACCTGCCCGCCACACCCGACAAGGGATGGCGGATGGACCCGTGGGTCGGCGGTGGCGTCGTCGCTGCCTTCATCGTCGCTGTGGCTCTCGGAGCGGACTTGGCGTCGCTGCAAGTCGAGGCGGTCGTTGGCATCCTGATCGGCACGGTTGCCGCGAAGCCCTGGCGACGGCGACCGCCCGTCCTTGCCGGACCCCTGTCCCGGCTGCTCCACGACTCGCTGCTCCGCTGGACCGGGTACTTGCCGTGGCACCGCCGCGCCTTCCTCCGGTACGCCGCCGACCGGTACGTGCTCGCGCACACCGGGCATGGGGAGTACGCGTTCATCCACCTGCTCGTTCGCGATCACCTGGCCGAATGCGCTCCGGACGAACTCGCGGCGAAGGTCGATCGCCGGATCGCGGAGCGCGCTGCCCGTCGGTAACCGGCTCGGAGATCGCGTACCCGATCAGACTGCAGCAGCAGACCAGCGCGATCAGCGGGCTCAGGGCGAGCTGCAGCGACGTGTGCTCGGCGATCGTGCCGAGGACCGGCGTGGCGACGCCGCCGATGCTGACGGCGAGGCCGAGCGTCATACCGCCCGCAGTACCGACGCGTCCCGGGAGGAAGTCCTGCCCGAGAGTCACGTGCAGCGAGAACGGGATCGACATCGCGATCGCGGTCAATGCGAGGAAGGCGAAGAATGCCGGACCTGGGATGAACACCAGGCAGGCGATTGCGGGCACGGCGACGGCGTACGACGAGCGCAGCGTGCGGACGCGCCCGTACCGGGTGGCCAGTCGACCGCCGATCAACGTGCCGAGCGCGCCCGCGGCGAAGAGGATGAACAGGGCGACGCCGCCGGTCGTCGTACCGCCGCCGACTCGCTGTCCGGCGTACAGGGCGATGAAGGTGCCGAGGCCGACGAAGACGATCGAGCGGCAGATCATGATCGCCGACAAGCGCAGGAACGACGACCAGTCGTCGGTGCCTTCCGCTTGGCGGCGGGTGACGGCATCGGTGACGCGCGATCGGATCGCCCAGGAGGTGATCGCGGCACCGAAGAGTGCGGGTACGACGAGCACCGGGGTCAGCGCGAGCCCGCCGGCGGCGATGAGCGGGGTGACGAGGACCGGTGCGAGTGCGAAGCCGACGTTGCCCCCGACAGAGAACCAACTCATGCCGACGTGACTGCCGCCGCTGACGACGCGGGCCATCCGGGCGGCCTCCGGGTGGTACGCCGCGACGCCGAGCCCGGAGAGCGCGGCCGCGAGCCAGCTCAGGATGTAGGTGTGACCAACGCCGAGGAGCGCGATGCCGAGGCCGGCGGTTGTCATCGCGACCGGGATCAGCCACGTCAGCGGACGCCGGTCGGTCAGTACGCCGAACACAGGCTGCACGACGGACGAGAGCAGGGTCGCGGCCAAGGTGATGCCGGATACCGCGACGTACCCGAGGCTGCGCTCGGCGACCAGGAACGGCACGAGTGCGGGCACGCTGCCCTGGTAGATATCCACGCACGCGTGGCCGGTCGCCATCAGTCCGATCGGTCGAAGTCTTCTCACCACTCGATCGTTGCCGCCGGGTGGGCTGTCCGGCTTCCGATAAAATGACAATCTATGCCGGAAACCCGCCAACGTCCCGCAACCACCGGCCACCGCCCGATCGAAGCCGGCGGCGGCATCGAGGCGCACTGGCACGACCGCCACCAGATCGTGTACGCCGGCCGCGGCGTCCTCTCCGTCACCACCGACGCCGGCAGCTGGGTAGCCCCCGCCACCCGAGCCATCTGGATCCCCGCCGGCACCCTCCACCAACACCGCGCCTACGGCGAAACCACCCTCCACACAGTCGGCCTCCGGGAGAACCCCCTCGGTTTGCAAACCCCATCGGCGCTGGTCGTCAGCCCGTTGCTCCGAGAGCTGATCCTCGCCTACACGTCTGTTGGGTATGACGAAGCCGTGCCAACTGCGGCCGGCACGGCCGGCCGGCGTGAGACGGCCGATCTGGCCGACCGGGCGCACCGGGTGGACCGCGCGCAGCGCGCCGACCCCGCGGAGCGGGGGCGGCTGTTGGAGGTTCTACTCGATCAGTTGCGGCGGTCGCATCAGCGGCCTACCTACTTGCCCACAGCACGTGATCCCCGACTGGTGGCGGTGTGCGAACTGCTGAGGGCGGCGCCGTCGGATGGGAGGACGCTGGTCGAGTTGGGACGGGTCGTCGGGGCCAGCGAGCGGACTCTCAGTCGGTTGTGTAAGGGCGACCTGGGGATGAGCTTCCCGCAGTGGCGGACGCAGTTGCGGTTGCATGAGGCGCTTCGGTTGCTCGCGGAGGGGGAGTCGGTGACCCGGGTGGCGCACAGGACTGGGTGGGCGTCGGCCAGTGCGTTCATTGACACGTTCCGGCAGGCGTTCGGTCACACACCCGGATCGCGGAGAGCCTGATCCAGGATCCGGCTCCACTGGCGCACGATGCCGCGGCGGCGGGCGCTGTCGTCGGTCAGCAAGTCAGCGAGACCCAGACCGCGCGCCATATCCAGCACGCCCTGCACCGTCTCCCGAACGCCGGGCGTGCGTTCGCTGACCTCCAGCACCTCCAGCAACGCCCGGTGCGCCTGCCGCCCCACATGCGACTCCAACCGCACGATCTGCCGTCGCAGCGCATCCTCGGTCGACGCCGCCACCCAGAGGTGCAACGCAGCCCGAAACAGCGGGCCTGTGTAGACATCCGCCAGCATCCCGACGATCGCCTCGGTCCGCCCCGGACCCACCGGCAACGCTGCCGCCTGCGAGCGGATCTCGGCCAGCCGCACCGAGGTCATGTACTCGACCGCTGCCGCGAACAGATCCGCCCGCGTCGGGAAGTGATGCTGCGCCGCCCCCCGCGAAACCCCGGCCCGGGTCGCCACGACGCTCACGGTCGTCGCGGCGTACCCGACCTCGGCCAGGGACTCGACCGCCGCCTCCAGCAACCGCTGCCGGGTAGCCCGCGAGCGGTCCTGTTGCGGTGCCTTGAGCACCTCACTCACGCGCGGCCTCGCGAGCACGCAGTTCCCGCCGCAGGATCTTCCCCGACGCCGCCTTCGGCACCGCGTCGATGAACTCGACCTGCCGGATCTTCTTGTACGGCGCAACCCGCGCGGCGACGTACTCCATCACGTCCGTCTCCGTCAGCTCGGCACCGGGCATCGGCACCACGAACGCCTTCGGTACTTCGTTGCCATCGGCATTCACCCCGATGACCGCCGCGTCCGCGATCCGCTCGTCCGTGAGCAGCACCGCCTCGAGCTCGGCCGGCGGCACCTGGTACCCGTGGTACTTGATCAGCTCCTTGACCCGGTCGATGACGAACAGGTAGCCACGCGCGTCCATCCGCCCGATGTCCCCGGTGTGCAGCCAGCCGTCCCGGTCGACGGTCGCGTCGGTATCGGCCGGCCGGCCGAGGTACCCCTTCATCACCTGCGGCCCGCGGATCCAGATCTCGCCCTCGTCGGCATCGTTGCCATCGGCACCGACCAGCCGCATCTCGGTCGACGGGAACAGCTTGCCCACGGCACCCGGCGGCGGCTCCGGGTCGTCCTGCGGTACGACGTGCGTCCCCGGCGACAGCTCCGTCATCCCGTACGCCTGGAGTACGGCGTGCAGCCCCAGCCGCTTCGCGCATGCCTCGGCCAGCTCACCGTCCAGCGGTGCTGCCGCAGACGTCACCCACTTGAGGTGCGACAGGTCCACCCCGTCGACCGCCGGGTGCTTGGCCAGCGCCAGGACGACGGGAGGTGCGACGAACGCGCGGGTGATCCGATGCTTCTCCAGCGTGGTCAGGAACTGCTGTAGGTCGAACTTCGGCAGCACGACGACCGTCGCGCCGAGCCGGAGCGGCAGGTTCATCAGCACGGACAGCCCGTAGATGTGGAAGAACGGCAGGATCGCGATGATCCGCTCGCCGTCCTCCAGGTCGAACATCGACTCGGCCTGGTGGATGTTGGTCGCGATGTTCCGGTGCGTCAGCATCACGCCCTTGGCCGCGCCCGTCGTACCGCTGGAGTACGGCAGTACGGCGACGTCCTCGACCGGGTCGATCGAGACGACCGGCTCCGGAGCCGTGGACGCGACCAGCTCCATCACCGAGCGGTACCCCTCGGCCTGGTCGCAGACGAAGATCTCCTCCACGTCCGTACCCTCGACCGCCGCGGTCGCGACCGGCAGGAACAGCGAAATCGTCACCAGCAACTTCGCCTTCGAGTCGATCAACTGCTTGTGCAGCTCGTCCGCGGTGTAGAGCGCGTTCACCGTGGTCACGGTCGCACCGGCGCGCGTGGCGCCGTAGAACACCACCGGGTACAGGATCGTGTTCGGGCTGTAGAGCGCGATCACGTCACCGTGCCGGATCCCGAGCTCGGCGAGCCCGGCCGCGACCCGACGCGTCATGTGGTCGAGCTGGACGTAGCTCAGCTCCTTGCCGGTGACACCGTCGACCATCGCCGGCCGGTCGCCGTACTCCTGGGCTCTGCCGAGAACTGCCTCGTGGATCGGTACGTCGAGCACCTCGACGGGCGCGAATTCACTGGTGATGATCATTGCCCCACTCCTTCTAGTACGACTTCGGCAGTCCCAGGCTGTGTTGTGCCACGAAGTTCAGGATCATCTCCCGGCTGACCGGCGCGATCCGGGTCGCGCGGGCCGCCGCGACCAGCGATGCGACGCCGTACTCGACAGTCATACCGTTCCCGCCGAGCGATTGCACGGCCTGATCGGTGGCCCGTACGGCGACCTCCCCGGCGGCGTACTTCGCCATGTTCGCGGCCTCGCCCGCACCCATGTCGTCGCCCGCGTCGTACAGCGCCGCGGCCTTCTGCATCATCAGGCGGGCCAGCTCGAGCTCGATCTTGACCTGCGCGAGCGGATGCGCGAGACCCTGGTGTGCGCCGATCGGGGCCTTCCAGACCTGCCGTTCCTTCACGTACGCCGTTGCCTTGTCGAGCGCATGCCGCGCGATCCCGATCGCGAACGCCGACGCCATGATCCGCTCGGGGTTCAGCCCCGCGAACAGCTGCATCAGCGCGGCGTCCTCGGAGCCGACGAGCGCTTCGCGCGGGAGCTGTACGTCGTCCAGGAACAAGGCGTACTGCTTGTCCGGGCTGATGAGGTCCATCTCGATCTGCCGGAACTCCACGCCCGGCGCGTCGATCGGCACGATGAACAGCGCGGGCTTGAGCTTGCCGGTCTTCGCGTCCTCCGTGCGGCCGACGACGAGGACCGCCTTCGCGACGTCGAGTCCGGAGATGAAGACCTTGCGGCCGGTCAGCGACCAGCCGTCGTCGGTCCGGCGGGCCGTCGTCGTGATCTGGTGCGAGTTCGAGCCGGCGTCGGGCTCGGTGATCGCGAACGCCATGATCGTCGTACCGTCGGCCAGGCCGGGCAGCCAGGTCTGCTTCTGCTCGTCGGTGCCGAAGCGGGAGATCACGGTGCCGCAGATCGACGGTGAGACGACCAGCATCAGCAGCGGGCAGCCGGCCGCGCCGAGCTCCTCGAGCACGATCGAAAGGTCACCCATGCCGCCGCCTCCGCCGCCGTACCGCTCCGGGAGGTTGACGCCGAGGAAGCCGAGCTTGCCGGCCTCCAGCCACAGCTCGGTCGTGTGCCCGCCGGACCGGGCCTGCCGGTTGAACCACTCGTAGCCGTACTTCTTTCCGAGCTCGCTGACGACCTTCCGCAGCTCCCGGCGTTCCTCGGACTCGACGTAACTCATCGTCGTCCTCGCTTCGCTCCGGGCGCCGATGAGGCACGAATCGCGCTGTGCCTTCTGATGAACTCGCTGCGCTCGTTCATGCTTGCTCCCCAACCACCGCTAGTACGGCGCCGACCTCGACCTGTTGTCCCGCTTCTACCTTGAGCTCACCGACCACGCCGTCGACCGGAGCGGCGATCGTGTGTTCCATCTTCATCGCCTCCAGCCACAGCAGCGGTTGCCCTTGGGTAACTTTGTCGCCGATCTGCACGCCGACCCGGATCACCGTCCCCGGCATTGGCGCCACCAACGACCCCACCGCCACCTGCCGCGCCGGATCCGTGAACCGCTCCACCGGAGCCAGACTCACACTCCCCAGCGCCGAGTCCACACACACCAGCCCGTCGTACGCCGCCACATCGAACACCCGCCGTACGCCGTCAACCTCCAGCACCACCCGCGTCGGCGTACTCTCCACCAGCCTGGTGTTGCCCTCAGCAACCAATCCGTCGCGGGTCATGCGGTACGCAACCTCATGCACGACCTCGCCGACGCGATAGCTCTTCCGCTGCGGCTGCGACGACAGATTCCGCCAGCCACTCGGCACCCGCACCGGCGCCTGTCGTCCGGCAGCATCAGCCAACGCCGCAGCCAACGCCGACACCCGCACCACCGCGTCATCCGGCGGCTCACCGACCCCATGCTTGTCGAAGAACCCCGTGTCGGTCTCACCAGCCAGAAACGCAGGATGACCCAGGATCCACACAAGCAAATCCCGGTTGGTCCCAGTCCCATGAATCGTGGACCGCCGCAACGCAGCAGCCAATTGCCGGGCAACCGTGCCGCGGTCAGGCCCAGCCGCAATCACCTTGGCCAACATCGCGTCGTAGTACGGCGAAACCTCCGACCCATCCTCAACCCCGGAGTCCACCCGCACGCCGAGTGGTACCTGGAAGCGGTGCAGGGTTCCTGTTTGGGGTTGCCAGTCGTTCAACGGGTCTTCGGCGTACAGCCGGACCTCGATTGCGTGGCCGACGGTGGGAGGCGGGTCCGCTGGCAGGCGCTCGCCGGCGGCGACCGCGAGCTGTAGCTGCACCAGGTCCAGTCCGGTGGTCTCCTCGGTGACTGGGTGTTCGACCTGTAGGCGTGTGTTCATCTCGAGGAAGTAGAAGTTGCCGTCCTGGTCCGCGAGGAACTCGACCGTGCCGGCTCCCACGTAGCCGATCGCGGCAGCTGCCTTTCGTGCTGCGTCGAAGAGCAAGGCACGCATCCAAGGAAGACGCTCGACCAGTGGCGACGGCGCCTCCTCGACAACCTTCTGGTGGCGACGCTGGATCGAGCACTCCCGCTCGCCGACGGCCCAGATCGTCCCGTGCTGGTCGGCCATGATCTGTACCTCGATGTGCCGACCGGCCGCCAGGTACCGCTCGCAGAACACCGTCCCATCGCCGAACGCCGACAACGCCTCTGCCGACGCCGCGTCGATCTCCGCGGCGAGGTCCTCAAGACGCGACACCACCCGCATCCCGCGCCCTCCACCCCCGGCCGACGCCTTCACCAGCACCGGCAGATCGTCGGCGGACACCTCGGCCGGCGTGAGCTCAGCCAGCACCGGCACCCCGGCCGCCGCCATCAGCTTCTTCGCCTCGATCTTCGACCCCATCGACGAGATCGCGTCCACCGGCGGCCCGATCCAGGTCAGCCCGGCGTCGATCACCGCCTGCGCGAACCCGGCGTTCTCCGACAGGAACCCATACCCCGGATGTACGGCGTCCGCGCCGGCCCGCACCGCCGCCTCGACGATCAGCTCCGCGCGCAGATACGTCTCACCCGGCGTGTTCCCGGGCAGCTCGACCGCCGCATCCGCCTCGTCGACGAACGGCATCCGAGCATCCGCGCTCGAGTACACCGCAACCGTCGACAGCCCCAGCGCCCGCGCCGTACGGAAGATCCGCCGCGCGATCTCACCCCGGTTCGCCACCAACACAGTCGTGAACATGCGCCTCACATCCGGAAGACGCCGAAGGACGAGGTGCCTTCGACCGGGGCTGAGTGGATGGCGGACAGGCAGATGCCGAGGACCGTTCGGGTGTCGCGCGGGTCGATCACGCCGTCGTCGTACAGCCGGCCGGACAGGAACATCGGCAGGGATTCCGCCTCGATCTGCCCCTCGACGTACGCCCGCATCTGCGCGTCGGCGTTCTCGTCGTACGGCTGCCCCTTCGCCTCCGCGGCCGCGCGCGCGACGATCGACAGGACGCCGGCGAGCTGCTGCGGTCCCATCACCGCCGACTTCGCGGACGGCCACGCGAACAGGAACCGCGGATCGAACGCCCGCCCGCACATCCCGTAGTGGCCGGCGCCGTACGACGCCCCCATCAGGACCGAGATGTGCGGCACGCGGGAGTTCGAGACCGCGTTGATCATCTGCGCGCCGTGCTTGATGATCCCGCCCTGCTCGTACTCCTGGCCGACCATGTAGCCGGTCGTGTTGTGCAGGAAGATCAGCGGCGTGTTCGCCCGGTTCGCCAGCTGGATGAACTGCGCGGCCTTCTGCGACTCCTCGCTGAACAGCACACCGCGCGCATTCGCAAGGATGCCGACCGGGTATCCGTGCAACGACGCCCACCCGGTCGCCAGCGACGACCCGTACAGCGGCTTGAACTCGTCGAACACCGACCCGTCCACGACCCGGGCAATCACGTCCCGCGGATCGAACGGGATCTTCAGATCACCCGGCACGATGTCCAGCAGTTTATCCGGGTCGAGCAGCGGTTCGTCGTACGACGGCTTGGGCGCCGGGCCTTGTTTGCGCCAGTTCAGCCGGGACACGATCTGCCGCCCGAGCCGGATCGCGTCCTGCTCGTCGACAGCGAAGTAGTCCGCGAGACCGGACTGCCGCGCGTGCATCGACGCGCCGCCGAGCGACTCGTCGTCCGCGTCCTCACCGGTCGCCATCTTCACCAGCGGCGGCCCGGCCAGGAACACCTTCGCGCCGCCGTCGACCATCACGACGTAGTCGCTCATGCCGGGGATGTACGCACCGCCCGCGGTCGAGTTGCCGAACACCAGCGCGATCGTCGGGATCCCTTCGGCCGACAACCGGGTCAGGTTGCGGAACATCGCGCCGCCCGGGATGAAGATCTCCTTCTGCGTCGGCAGATCCGCGCCGCCGGACTCGACCAGGCTGATCACCGGCAACCTGTTGGCCCTTGCGATCTCGTCCGATCTCAAAGCCTTGCGAAGGGTCCACGGATTGCTCGCGCCGCCCTTGACGGTCGGGTCGTTCGCGGTGATCAGGCACTCGACACCTTCGACGACGCCGATCCCGGTCACCAGGCTCGCGCCGACGGTGAAGTCCGAACCCCAGCCGGCCAGCGGCGACAGCTCGAGGAAGTACGAGTCGGGGTCGAGCAGCAGTTCGATCCGCTCCCGGGCGAGCAGCTTGCCGCGCTTGTGATGGCGGTCGACGTACTTCTCGCCGCCGCCGGCCAGCGCCTTCGCGTGCTCGGCGTCGAGGGCGACGAGCTTCTCCAGCATCGCCTCGCGGTTACTCATGCGGTGAACCCCAGTCTCTTGGAGGCAAGGCCGGTCAGGATCTCGGTGGTGCCGCCGCCGATGGCGAGGATCTTCTGGTCGCGGTACTGGCGTTCGACCTCGGCCTCTCGCATGTAGCCGAGGCCGCCGTGCAGCTGGAGCGCCTGGTCGCAGACCCATTGGCCGGCCTCGACCGCGGTGTTCTTCGCGAAGCAGGTCTCGGCGATCACGTCCTCACCGCTTTCCGCCCGCTCAGCGACCGAACGCACGTACACCCGAGCCACATCGATCCGCCGCGCCATCTCGGTCACCGTGTGCTGCACGGTCTGCCGCGAGATCAACGGCCGCCCGAAGGTCTCGCGATCCCGGCACCACGCAACAGTCAGGTCGAGCGCCCGCTGAGCCCCGGCGTACGCCTGCACCGCCAACGTCAACCGCTCAGCCACGAAGTTCACCGCGAGCTGCACGAACCCGGACCCCTGCGGCCCGACGAGATTGCCCACCGGAACCCGCACATCGGTGAAGGACAGCTCAGCAGTGTCGGAACACAACCACCCCATCTTCTCCAGCCGCCGCGACACCTCGAACCCCTGCTCGATCACGAGGAGGCTGATCCCGTGCGCACCTGGGCCGTCCGTGCGGACCGCTGTCGTCACGAAGTCCGCGCGGCAGCCCGACGTGATGAACGTCTTCGCGCCGTTGACAACGAACACGTCGCCCTCACGCCGAGCCGTCGTACGAATGGATGCCACATCCGACCCGCCGCCGGGCTCCGTGATCGCCAGCGCGCCGATCAGCTCACCGTTCAACGTGGGCCGAACCCATCGCTCGATCTGATCCTGGTTGCCCGCAGCAACAATATGCGGCAGCGCGATTCCGCAGGTCAGGAGCGACGCGACCAGGCCACCGGACCCGCCGGCGTAATGCATCTCCTCGACCACATCGATAGCGTCGAGCAACGAACCGCCGCCGCCACCGACCGCCTCCGGGAAGCCGACACCGAGCATGCCGATCGCCCCGGCCTTCTTGTGCAGCTCTCGCGGCAGCTCGCCATCGCGCTCCCACTGGTCGAGCTGCGGCAGCACCTCGGCGTCCATGAAACGCCGCACGGAGTCGCGGAACGAGTTCACAGCAGAACCTCCGGTACGTCGATGTACCGGGATCGCAGCCACTCGCCGACCGCCTTCGCCTGCGGGTCGAAGCGAGCCTGCGCCGCGACGCCCTCGCCGAGCAGACCCTCGACGACGAAGTTCACCGCCCACAGGTTCGGCAGGAGGTAGCGGGTCACAACGAGCGGCTGGGTCTCGGGCAGCAGCTGCTTGAAGAGGTCGACGGTCAGCGTGTGCGCCAGCCAGCGCCACGCCTTCTCGTCGCGCACCCACACGCCGACGTTCGCGTCCCCACCCTTGTCGCCGGAGCGTGCACCGGCGATGCGGCCGAGCGGCACCTCGCGCGTCCGCGGCGGTCCGCTCGACAGTTGGAGCAGCGGCATCGGCTCCTCGATGTCGTCGACGGGCGCCAGCGGCTGTGTCTCGGCGGCCGGTTCGATCACGGTGCGCGTGCCGTCCGGGAGTACGACGACGTGCTCCACCTCGTGGATGTCGACGTACCCGGCCCGGAACACGCCGTACGGCGAACCGTCGCCGGGCGGCGCGGTGACATGGAACCCTGGGTAGCTCGCGAGTGCCAGCTCGACCGCGGCGCTGCTGAACGCGCGACCGACGACCTTCGGATCCGGGTCCTTCACCGCGCACCGGAGGAAGACGCTCGCCTCTTCCTCGGACTCGGCGTTCGGCTTCTCGGTCCAGGCGAGCGTCCACTTCAGCTCGGCCGGCCGCTTCGGAAGCGCTTGCTCGAGCTGCTGCTGGACGAGCTCGGCCTTCTGCTCCAGCTGCAGCCCGGTCAGCACGAAGTCGACCTCGTTGCGGAATCCGCCGACGCTGTTCAACGAGACCTTGTACGTCGGCGGCGGGGCCTCACCGCGTACGCCGGAGATCCTGATCCGATCCGGCCCGTCTGCGGAGAGCTCGATCGTGTCGAGGCGGGTCGTGACGTCCGGACCGGCGTACCGGGCGCCGGTGATCTCGTACAGCAGCTGGGCTTTCACCGTGTCGATCGTGACCGCGCCGCCGGTGGTGTCGTGCTTGGTGATCACGCTGCTGCCGTCCGCGTGAATCTCCGCGATCGGGAACCCGGGTCGGCCGAAGTCGCGGATCTCGCTGAAGAACGCGTAGTTCCCGCCGGTCGCCTGACAGCCGCACTCGATCACGTGCCCCGCGACGACCGCGCCGGCAAGCTCGTCGTACTGCGTCCGCTTCCACCCGTGATGCGCGGCGGCCGGCCCGACGATCACCGACGCATCGGTGACGCGCCCGGTCACCACCACGTCCGCGCCCGCCTGCAACGCCTCGGCGATCCCCCAAGCACCGAGGTAGGCGTTGGCCGTCAGCGATTCTCCGAGGTCCAGCTCGGCGGCGCGGGGCAGCAGATCGTCACCTTCGACGTACGCGATCTTCGGGTGCACGCCGAGTCTGTCGGCCAACTGACCGATCGCCTGCGCCAGACCCGACGGGTTCAGACCGCCCGCGTTGCTGACGATCTTCACACCCCGATCCAGCGCCTCGCCAAGCCCGCTCTCCAACTGCTTGAGAAAGGTTCGCGCGTACCCGAGTGTCGGGTCCTTCAGCCGATCCCGACCGAGGATGAGCATCGTCAGCTCAGCCAGATAGTCGCCGGTCAGCACGTCCAGAGGCCCGCCCGTGAGCATCTCGTGCACCGCGCTGAACCGGTCCCCGTAGAACCCCGACGCGTTCCCGATGCGGATCGGCTCAGTCATGCGAACTGCCCCGGCCGCCGACCCTTCCCGGGCAACCCGGCGAACGCCTGAATGATCCCGAGCCACTCCTCGACCTCAACCCCCTCGGCCTCCACCGCCAGGTCATCGCGATGCCGCCGCTGCGTCGCCAGCAGGCAGAAGTCCAGTGCCGGGGCGCTCACCCGCTGAGTCGCGTCCTCCGGGCCCCAGGACCAGACATCACCGTCCGGCCCGGTCAGCTCAACGCGGAACTGCTCGGCCGGAGGTGTGCGGTCGTTGAGCAGGTACGCGAAGTCCCGCGTGCGGACCGCGAGGTGCGCGACGTGGCGCAGCCGGTTGCTCGGCTGACGTCGTACGCCGAGTGCGTCGAACACGTCCTGCCCGTGCGCCCAGGTCTCCATCAACCGCGCGGTCGCCATCGAGGTCGGGCTCATCGGCGGCCCGTACCAGAGCACCTTCTCGCCGGCCGGCACCTTCTTCAGCGCCTCGGCCACCTCCGCGCGAGTCTCCCGCCAGTACGGGAGCAACTGCTCCGGCGGCAGCGCCGCGGTCTCCGCCGCACCGTCGTCGACGTACGTCGTGGGGCTGGCGGCCGCCGTACGCAACGAGGCCTTGAACCCGTCCGGATCGGTCGCGGCCAAGTGCGCCGCCTCATCCGTCCAGGCGAGGTGCGCGATCTGATGCGCAACCGTCCACCCCTCTGCCGGCGTAGGCGTCGCCCACTCGTCGGCGGCCAGCCCACCCACCAACCGATCCAGCTCCGCACTCTCGGCCCACAAATCAGCCAGCACGACATCCAGTTGCACGCTGCACTCCCTCGCCAGGAGACCGTCCGCCGAGCGTCCCACGCCCACCAAAAAGAATCAAGCGTGCTTGTTTTCATCTCCGGGGCGAGTGGTCTAGCCGGGCTCGCTTCAGCGGTGATGAAAAGGCTTCCACACAGGTCTAGTCAGGTGTTACGCAAGACCAATGCATGGTTCGTTGCCGGGGAAGGCCGCCGAGATCCGGGCGCTGCTGCTGAGTCTGATCGACACGTTGCCGGAGGGCGCCGCGTTGCCCCCGGAACGTGAGCTGGCGGCGCGCTGGAACGTGGCGCGGATGACGCTGCGGCGAGCCGTGGACGAGCTCGTGATCGAGGAGCTGCTCGTACGGCGGCATGGCAGCGGCACGTACACGAGCCGGCCGAAGGTGGCGCGCTGGCTCGGGATGATCGGGTTCTCCGAGGACATCCGCCGCCGCGGGATGCGGCCCGGCAACACCATGCTCGAGTTCCGGCACCAGAAGGCCGAGCGGCCTGCGGCGCGCCGGCTGCGGATCCCGGTGGGCGATCCGATCATCGCGTTCACCCGGCTCCGGCTCGCGGACGACCATCCGATGGTGGTCGAGCGCACGACGCTGCCCGCGGCGTACGTCCCCGGACTGCAGGCCGAGGACCTCGACGGCTCGCTCTACGACCTGCTCACCAGCCGCTACGGTGTCGACGTCGCCAGCGGTACGTATCGCCTCGAGCCCGTCATGCCCGACGCGAAGACGGCCGGTTGGCTCGACATCCCGGCCACACAGCCCTGCCTCGCCCAGCACGGCATCAGCTTCGACGGCCGCGACCGTGTCTTCGAGTACACCTCGGCCGTCTACCGCGGCGACCGCTACGCCTTCACCACCGAACTCCGCTCCACCGCGCCGACGCGCAGGATCTCTGACGCGTCACGGTGATTACTTGACCCGTCGGGAGATCACTAGGGTGAGACGGGTTATGGATCTGAAGAGCCCGATCAGCACAGTCGTGCCGTCCCTCGACGGGCCGGTGTTGCTGGTGCTGGCGCGGGCCGAGGAGGGTCTGTCCGGCCGCCAGATTCACAAGCTGGCGGAGTCGGGAAGCGTCGCGGGCGTTCGGCTCGTGCTGCAACGGCTGGCGGCGACCGGGCTCGTACACGTCGACGATCTCGGCAATTCGTTGCTCTATCGCCTTAATCGCAAGCACATCCTGGCCCCCATCGTCGACCAGCTCGCGGACCTCCGCAGTACGTTGATCAGCCGCCTCGCGGACGAGATCAGCAGCTGGCGGATCCCGCCGGTCCACGCCAGTGTGTACGGCGCGATCGCGCGCGGCGACGGTGATCTGGACAGCGACGTCGACCTGCTGCTGATCCGCCCGGACCGGCACGAATTCGTCGACGTGCTCTGGGAGGAGCAAGTCGGTCGGCTGATGCAGACCGTCGTCGACCTCACCGGCAACCCCGCGCACGTCTTCGAGCTGAGCCGCACCGAGCTCTCGGGTCACCTCGACACCGAGGACCCGATCCTCAACGACTGGATCCGGCCGAGCATCGAACTCACCGGCGTACCGCTGATGGAAGCCGGCCGGCAGCCCGTCTCAGCCGCCAATTAACGGGGCCATCAGCCGCGCGATCAGGCTCTGCCGCCGCGTCACCCGCTCCTCGACGTCCGCGAGCGTCATCGCCCGCAACCCGGCATTGATGCCCAGCCAGCGCAACGGCTCCGGCTCCCATGCCCGCGAGCGATGCCCGACCCAGGGCAGCCGAGTCAACGCGGTGTCCCGCTCGAGGATCAGGTCGCGCAGCGTGCGCCCCGCGAGGTTCGTCGTACTCACGCCGTCCCCGACGTACCCACCCGCCCAGGCGACACCGCGCTCCAGCCCAACCGACGCGCACCAGTCCCGCGGCACACCCAGCGGACCGCCCCACGCGTGCGTGAACTCGGGCGAGATGTCGAACAGCTCCCGCAGCGTCTTCTGCAACCCCTTGAACACCCGCGGTACGTCGTCGAACCCGGGCTTGATCCGCGACCGGAAGTGGTACGGCGCACCGCGGCCGCCGAACGCCAGCCGCCCGTCTGCGGTCCGCTGCCCGTAGATGATCAGATGCCGCTGATCGCTGAACGTCGGCCGGTCCGCCAGCCCGATCCGGTCCCACACCGCCTGGTCGAGCGGCTCGGTTGCCACCATCAACGAATACACCGGCGCAACGACTCGCGACTGACCGTCCAGCCCCGGCGTGAACCCCTCGGTCGCCCGGACGACGACCTCCGCGCGCACCACGCCGTACGGCGTGATCGCGCGCCCGGGCAGGAGCCGGGTCACCGGCGTCAGCTCGTGGATCGTCACCCCGAGCCGCTCGACCGCCGCGGCCAGTCCGCGCACCAGCTTCCCCGGATGGATCGCCGCGCAGTGCGGCATGAATGTTGCCCCCAGCACCTTTGTTGCACGGACCTTCGAGGCGACCTCGTCCGGCCCGAGGAACTGCAGGTCCCCCGGTCCCCACTCGGCCGCGGCGTCCACCTCGGCCCGCGCCCGGGCCAGCTGCACCCGCGTCCGCGCCAGCACCACGGTCCCGCCCTTGTGGTAATCGCAGTCGATCCCCTCGGCCGCGCTCACCAATCCGACCTCGTTCACGCTCGCCTGCATCGCCCGGTGCAGCTCGATCGCGGCCTCCCGGCTCGAGCCCGGCAACGCGGCCAACCGTCGCGACGACACGGGAAACAGTGCCGAACACCACCCGCCGTTTCGGCCCGAAGCCCCGAACCCGGCGGTCTCGGACTCGAGCACGACGATGCGCAGCGACGGATCCGCCTTCGCCAGGTAGTACGCGGTCCACAAGCCGGTGTACCCGGCGCCGACGATCACCACGTCGGCGTCCCGGTCGCCCGCGAGCCTCGGGCGCTCCGGCAGCGGATCGGGAGCCGACCAGAGGTTCAGCGCACACCCCAGGAGTAGGTCTGTTTCACCAGCTTCAGGTAGACGAACGTCTCGGTCGCCTTCACGCCCTCGATCTGCCGGACCCGCTCGGACAGCACCTGCAGCAGATGCTCGTCGCTCTCGCACAGCACCTCGGCCAGGATGTCGAACGACCCGGCCGTGACCACGACGTACTCGACCTCGTCCATCTTGGCCAGCTCGTCGGCGATCGGCTCCAGCGCGCCCTCGGCCTTGATCCCGATCATCGCCTGCCGGTCGAACCCGAGCTCGAGCGGATCGGTGACCGCGACGACCTGCATCACGCCGGCCTCGGTCAGCCGCTGCACGCGCTGCCGGACCGCCGCCTCGGACAGGCCGACAGCCTTGCCGATCGCGGCGTACGAACGCCGGCCGTCGAGCTGCAACTGCTCGATGATCGCCTTCGAGGTGTCGTCCAGCAGGGTCTGGTTCTTGTCGGGGTTCCCCGTTCGCACTGCCACCCCAGGATCTTTTCACCGGGCCGGGGCGTCAGCAAGTCACGGAAGCGGAATTCGTTGCGAAATGGCCGATTAGCTTCGGAATCCCTTGTTCAGATCGCCAAGGTTTGACAGTATCGCCCGCGACAGACGGTTCCTAGGGGGTTCCATGAGTCCTCGTCACCAGCGCGTCGTGGGGCGTCGCGCGGTCCTGAAGGGGATGTCGCTGTCCGCGCTCGGGGTCGGAGGGGTGCTGGCGGGCTGCGGGATCCCGCCGGCCAAACAGAGCGCGGACAGCTGCATCAGCACCGACATGTCGGGCTCACAGAAGACGCTGAACTTCTCCAACTGGCCGAGCTACATGGACGAGTCCGACGAGAAGGTGAACGGCAAGACTGTGCTGCCGACGCTGGAGGACTTCCAGAAGCAGTCCGGGATCACGGTCACCTATACCGCCGACGTCAACGACAACGCCGAGTTCTACGCCAAGGTGCGCGACCAGCTCGGCAGCTGCCAGTCCTGCGGCCGGGACATCTTCGTACTGACCGACTGGATGGCGGCCCGGATGGTCGGCCTCGGCTGGCTGCAGAAGCTGGACCACTCCAAGATCCCGAACGTCGACAAGCAGCTCCTGAAGCAGCTCAAGGCGCCCGCCTGGGACCCGAACCGCGACTACAGCGTGCCGTGGCAGAGCGGCCTGACCGGCATCGCGTACAACGCCAAGGTCACCAAGGAGGTTCGCAGCTTCACGGACCTGCTCAGCCGCGACGACCTCAAGGGCCGCGTCACGCTCCTGTCGGAGATGCCGGACACGATGTCGTTCATGCTCAAGCTGGTCGGCGCCGACCCGGGCAAGTTCAACGACGCCGAATGGAGCAAGGCGCTCGACAAGCTCGAGGAGTACGTCGGCTCCGGGCAGGTCCGACGCTTCACCGGCAACGACTACGTCCAGGACCTGAACGCCGGCAACATCGCCGCCTGCGAGGCCTGGTCCGGCGACGTGATCGCGATGCAGGCCGACAACCCCGACATCAAGTTCGTGGTGCCGGAAGAGGGCCTGATGCTGTGGTCGGACAACATGCTGGTGCCGAACAAGGCGACCCACAAGACCAACGCCGAGGCGTTGATGAACTACTACTACGAACCGGAAGTCGCCGCGACCTTGGCAGACTGGGTCAACTACATCTGCCCGGTCCAAGGGGCCAAGAAGGCGATGGAGACCGTCGATCCCGACGTCGTCGACGACCCGCTGATCTTCCCCGACGAGGCCACGCTGGCCAAGACGGCGTCGTTCATGCCGTTGGACACGGCCAAAGCAGCCCTCTACGAAACCGACTTCAACCTCGCGATCGGGGGCTGATAGATGACCAGTGATCTAGTACTCCACGGAATCAGCAAGCAGTTCAGCGGGCAACGGGCGGTCGACAACCTCGACCTGACAGTCCCGTCCGGCTCGTTCTTCGCGCTGCTCGGACCGTCCGGTTGCGGGAAGACCACCACGCTGCGGATGATCGCGGGACTTGAGGAGCCGACCGCAGGCAGCATCCGGCTCGGCGAGCAGGAGATCACCGGCCTGCGCCCGTACAAACGTCCCGTCAACACGGTCTTCCAGAACTACGCGCTGTTCCCGCACCTCGACATCTTCGAGAACGTCGCGTTCGGGCTGAAGCGGCGCGGCGTCAAGGATTTCAAGCCGAAGGTCGAGGAGATGCTCGGGCTGGTCGAGCTCTCGACGTACGGCAAACGTCGGCCGTCGCAGCTGTCGGGTGGCCAGCAGCAGCGGGTCGCGCTGGCCCGGGCGCTGATCAACCGGCCGCAGGTGCTGCTGCTGGACGAGCCGCTCGGCGCGCTGGACCTGAAGCTGCGGCGGCAGATGCAGCTGGAGCTGAAACGGATCCAGACCGAGGTCGGCATCACGTTCGTCCACGTCACCCACGACCAGGAAGAGGCCATGACGATGGCCGACACCATCGCGGTGATGAACGGCGGCGTGATCGAGCAGATGGGCTCGCCGGCCGAGCTGTACGACCTGCCCGCAACCACGTTCGTGGCGAACTTCCTCGGCCAGTCGAACCTGATCCGGGCCACGATCATCGGACAGGCCGAGGAGAACATCACCGTCGACGTCCACGGCCGCAAGGTGACCGTGCCGCTGCCGCGGTGCCGGGTCACCGAGGGCGACGTCTGGATGGGGATCCGGCCGGAGAAGGTGTTCATCGCCGCGGCCGGGGCCGAGCAGAGCAACGGGTCGAACCAGTTGCGCGGCGCGGTCGTCACGGACGTCAGCTACGTCGGCGTGAGTACGCAGTACCTGGTCAAGCTGCCGTGGGACCAGGAGCTGACGATCTTCGAGCAGAACACCGGCGCGCGGGGCACGTTCGGGGTCGGGGAGACCGTCGACCTGCACTGGTTGCCGACGCACACGTTCGTGCTCGACGCCGACCAGGACGCGCACGCCGGGGTCGAGCACATCGACGATCCGGATGGTGCCGGATGAGCGCGGTCGGCCAGCTCGGGGCAGCCTCGGCCGCGCCGCCCGCGAAGGTCGAGCGCTCCGGCCGGCGGTTCACGGGGTACCTGTTGCTGCTGCCCGGCGGGTTGTGGCTGCTGCTGTTCTTCGTCGTACCGCTGATTTCGTTGCTGGCGGCAAGTTTGTACGATCCGAACGGGTCGATCGAGTCCGGGTTCAAGATGACCTGGCACTTCCACAACTTCGTCGACGCGATGGCCGACTACGCGCGGCCCTTCGGGCGGTCGTTGTGGTACTCGTTGCTGACGACACTGTTCTGCCTGCTGCTCGGGTACCCGCTGGCGTACGCGATCGCGATGAAGGCCGGCCGGTGGAAGAACTTCATGCTCGCGCTGGTGATCGCGCCGTTCTTCACCAGCTTCCTGATCCGCACGCTGTCGTGGAAGCTGCTGCTGTCGGACAACGGATTCGTGGTCGACGCCCTGAAGTGGCTGCACATCCTCGGTCCGGACGGACGGTTGCTGGCGACAACGACCGCGGTGGTGACCGGGCTGACGTACAACTTCCTGCCGTTCATGGTGCTGCCGCTGTATGCCTCGCTCGAACGCATCGATCCGCGGTTGATCGAGGCGGGCGGTGACCTGTTCGCCAATCCGTTCACGACGTTCCGGACAGTCACGCTGCCGTTGTCGATGCCGGGCGTGGTCGCGGGGACGCTGCTGACCTTCATCCCGGCGGCCGGCGACTACATCAACGCGCAGCTCTTGGGTACGCCGAAGCAGCGGATGATCGGCAACGACATCCAGCGGCTGTTCTCGGCGGGCGCGTATCCGACCGCGGCCGCGTTGTCGGTGACGCTGATGGCGGCGATCGTCGTACTCGTGCTGGTCTACGTACGGCGGGCCGGGACGGAGGAGCTGCTATGACACGGGCCGGTCGTTGGGTCAGGCAGCGTTTGATCCTCCTGGTGGCGTTGCTCGTACTGCTCTATCTCTTCGCGCCGATCTTCGTTGTGATGCTGATGTCGTTCAACGAGCCGAAGAGCAAGCTGTCGTACACGTTCGACGGGTTCACCTGGGCGAACTGGCAGCACCCGTGCCGTCCGTACGGGTTGTGCGACGCGGTCAGCACCTCGCTGCGGATCGGGTTGCTGGCAACGGTGATCGCGACGGCGCTCGGCACGTTGATGGCGTTCGCGATGGTGCGGCATCGGTTCCGGGGGCGGGCCGGGGCGAACCTGTTCATCTTCCTGCCGATGGCCTCGCCCGAGATCGTGCTCGGCTCGTCGCTGCTCGCTCTGTTCGTGTCGAGCGGCTTAGGCGGCAAGCTCGGGTTCTGGACGGTGCTGATCGCGCACGTGATGTTCTGCCTGTCGTTCGTGGTCGTGACGGTGAAGGCGCGTCTGACCGGGATGGATTCGCGGCTCGAACAGGCGGCGATGGATCTGTATGCCAACGAGTGGCAGACGTTCTGGCGGATCACGTTCCCGCTCGTGTTCCCCGGCATCCTGGCCGCGGCGCTGCTGAGCTTCTCGCTGTCGTTCGACGACTTCATCATCACGAACCTGAACGCCGGTACGACCGTGACGTTCCCGATGTTCGTGTGGGGGTCGGCGCAGCGTGACATCCCGCCGCAGATCAACGTCGTCGGTACGGCGATGTTCGTGCTGGCGCTCGTGCTCGTCCTGGGGGGTGAGCTGGCCCGACGCCGGCGTACCCGATGAAACTGGCAGCTCTCGCCGAGGCCGAACCGCGAGTCTTCTGGCTCGAGGACAAGTCGGCTCCGGAACCGCTGCCTGCCTTGCTCGGTCCCGAGACCGCCGACCTCGCTGTGGTCGGGGGCGGTTACACCGGTCTGTGGACGGCGTTGCGCGCGAAGGAGCGCTACCCGTCGCTGGACGTCGTACTGCTGGAAGGCGACGTCTGCGGCTCCGCTGCGAGCGGCCGCAACGGCGGCTTCTGCGACGCGAGCCTCACGCACGGGTACGCCAACGGATTGGCTCGCTGGCCGTCCGAGATCGACGAGTTGGAACGCCTCGGCCTCGAGAACCATCGTGCTCTCGGCGACACCATCGCCCGGTACGGCATCGACTGCGACTGGCAGCTCACCGGCGAACTGACCGTCGCCACCGAACCCCACCATCTCGCAGAGCTCGCCGCTGAGGCTGCCGAGCGCCCCGGGACGCAACTGCTCGACCAGGACTCGGCCCGGGCGGAGCTCCATTCCCCTACCTACTTGGGCGCCTTGTTCGACCCGGCCCGCACCTCGCTGGTCGAGCCTGCCCGGTTGGCCTGGGGGCTGCGCCAGGCCTGCCTGGACCTCGGCGTACGCATCCACGAACACAGCGCGGTCACGCGGATGCACTCCAGATCGTTGCATACGGCAACCGGTTCCGTTCGCGCCGACCGGATCGCCTTGGCTACCAACGCCTTTCCCTCGCTACTGCGCCGCTTGCGGCTCTACACCGTCCCGGTCTACGACCTTGTCCTGGTCACTGAGCCTCTATCGGCTGCTCAGTTGGCGTCGATCGGCTGGCACCGCCGGCAGGGCGTCGGCGACGCGTCCAACCTCTTCCACTACTACCGCCTCACCCGGGACAACCGCATCCTCTGGGGCGGGTACATGCCGCTGTACTACTTCGGCAGCCGCATCGACCCGTCCCTCGAGCAACGGAACTCCATCCACACGATGCTCGCCCGGCACTTCTTCCAGACCTTCCCCCAACTCGAAGGCCTGCACTTCACCCACCGCTGGGGCGGCGTCATCGACACCAGCACCAGATTCTGCGCCTTCTACGGCACCGCCCACGCCGGCCACACGGCCTACGCCCTCGGCTACACCGGCCTAGGCGTAGCCGCCACCCGCTTCGGCGCCGACGTCATCCTCGACCTCCTGTACGCCGAATCCACCCCCCGCACCACCCTCCAAATGGTCCGGGACCGCCCCCTCCCCTTCCCACCCGAACCCCTCCGCGCAGCCGGCATCCACCTAACCCGCTGGTCCATGCACCAAGCCGACAAACACACCGGCCACCGAAACCTCTGGCTCCGAACCCTCGACCACCTAGGCCTAGGCTTCGACTTCTAACTGGCTGCGTCAGCCCACGCGTGCTTCCGTGGGCGCTCCCGCTCGTCGCTGCGCTCCTCACCCGCGCCCACTACGCCCGCTCCCACCCGCCCCCCGGCTACCGCCGGTATTTCGCCTGCGGGCTACCGCCCGCGGTGCGCGCTCATCGCGCGATCGACTGCTGGCGCGCACCGTCAGCAACCCGACTGCCCGCTGTCAGCACCTCCCGCTGATCCTGAAGCTGCTCGCACCAGGTACCGATTCCTTTTCCAACCTCCGCGGGTCTACAAGGCAACTGCGAGAGAGGAATATGAACGGTGGAGAGTGATTCTGTAGTGAACCAACAGCTGAGCCGTGCCTTCGCCAGCACCCGTGCGGTGCTGGCCGAGGTGCAAGCGGCCCACTTGGATGCGCCGACTCCGTGTGTGTCGTGGGACGTGCGCGCCCTGATCAACCACTTCATCAACTCGGCCCAGTGGGCCGCGGCCACCGTCGGCGGACGCGAGCACACCGAGGAGGACTATGCGCCCGGCGACTTCCTAGCCACCTACGACAACAGCATCAAGGCCACCCTGGCAGCCTTCGAGTCCCCCGACGTCCTGGAACAGACCGTCCAGCTGCCATTCGGCAAGTTCTCCGGCACCGACATCCTGAACATGCTCACCAGAGACCAATTCACCCACGGCTGGGACCTAGCTCGCGCCATCAACCACCCCACCGACCTGGACCCCGACCTAGCCTCAGAACTCCTCACCCAAGCCCACCTCGACATCGTCGACGCCTACCGAGGCCCAAACGCCCAAGCCATCTTCGGCCCCGCCACCAAGCCTTCCCTTAACGCGACCCCCGCCGACCAACTAGCCGCCTTCCTCGGCCGCCCAGCCTGAAGACCAGCGACGGCCCTAGGCCTTCGACTGCCATATCTAGCAGGTGCTCGAGGGTGAGCTTCAGTTGATGATCAACTGCGGCCGCCATCGAGCTCCTGCGCTGGTCCGAGTGCCTTTGACAAGTCCTCGGCGAGAGCCGAGACGGAGGCGGCGACAAGCTCCGGATCGCCGATGCCGGACTCGGCGCGGCCGGCCATCTTCGCGCCGAGGGCTGTCGGTCCGGCGGCGAACAGTTCCCGGAGGTAGACGATCGCTGTCTCGGTCGCCGGGGCACTCACGGCATCGGCGCGCAGCTGCTCGAACACCTCGGCCAGGGCCGCGGTTTCGGTGTCGATGAGGATCCGGTAGATGTCGTGGGCATCCTTGTCCTGCAGGCGATTGGGGTTGGTGTCGTTGACGCGTTCCCCGATCTTGAAGAGCTTGGCCACGAGGAGCGCGCCGCAGCCGGCGACCTTGACGGTGGACCGGCGGCCGTCAGCCGGGTCGAGTGCGGACACCTCCATCGGCGAGTTGTCGATCAGGACCGGCTCGAGTCCGTCAGCCCTGCGGGTGGCGCTCTTGCTATGCGGTGGGATTCGCCCGCCGCGAACCTTCTTCCCGCCCTCGGTGAGCGACGCCGGGACCATCAGGTCCACCGGGATGCCGGCCGAGTTCAGCCAGGCGCCGGGCTGCCTGCTGTTCCGGTTCTGGCGGAAGCCCGCCCGGGTCATCGCATCTTCGAGCAGCGGGTCGTCGTCCAGTTGGCGGGGATCGACCGCCAGGTCGCTGTCCTTGGTGGTCTCGGCCAGGGCGACCGCCGCCGCCGAGGTCCGCAGGTACACGGCCTGGGCGCCGATAACGGTGACGGAATCCCGGTGGGACTCCAGCGCTGCAAGCACGTCGAGGAGTGCGGAGCGCGACTGGACCAGCAGATCAGTCCTGCTGGCGCCAGGTTCGTTCATTGCGAGCCATCCATTCGATGAGTTCTTCGCCCTCGGACGGGTTCCGTCCCGGGCCGGTCAGTAGGTCGACAGCAACTTGGGCCGGCGCCGCGATCTGGTAGCCGCCATCGGTACGGACGCGGGTCCGGGCGAACACGGCGGTGCTCAGAGGTTCGGCTAGTACGACGTTCGCGCTGGTCTCAACGGGACGCAGGTCCCACGTGGCGGACGCGCGCGCCACGTCCGGGGTGTAGATCATCGCCGACCTGGCCGGAGCGTAAGGCGACCACTCGGCGGCGGCCAGCGTGCCAGTCACTGCGTACTCGGCGTCCGACTCGGCAACGCGCGACAGGAACCTGTCCAGGCCACGGGGCGCGAGCCAGGTGGTCGTACGGTTGCTCGCGACGAGTTCGTAGTCCCGGCTCCATCGCCGCAGCAACGGCTGCCACTCGGGCACAACAACCTGCGACGCGTGCCGCTCGACCAGTCCCTCTTCCTCGAGGAACTGCACGACGCGGTACGCCGCACCAGTTGACGCACCCGAGGTTTCGACCAACGCCCGGATCGGCCACCGCCGGTCATAGTCCAGTAGCGCCCGGACCACCTGGGCGGCCGGCGCGCCCTTCAAACTGCCGCGCGGCCGGCCGGGACCGCGCCACGGATCGCGATCCGCGCCCCGATCGGAGACGAACAGGCCGGGGGCCGGAGACGTGATCCGGACGTTGCCGGTGGCATCGACGAACGACAGGCCGGCCTCGATCAGCTTCTGGCGAACCGGAGGCGACAGGTAGCGCGCTGCCACCACCCCTGTGACCTCCGGACTTCCCGTGACATCGCTGGCGTACCTGGTGATCTGGTCGTGGATCGCTTGAACGTCGCGGCTCTCGACTGTGCGCTTGACCTCAAACACCAACCGGCGCAGTGCGCCATCGGGGGAGCGAAGATCAACGATGCCGTCGGTGCCTCGATCACGCGAAGACGTGACTGCACGTACCTCCCACCCCTCGGGTAAGCGCTCCGAGAGGATCTCCTTGCCCCGCGCGAGAACATCAGCCTCCGTGAGCGGCGCTGGCGATGTAGCCACGACCCACCTCCTGTTCGGGAAATAGTACGACTCCGCTGTCAGCGGAATCAACTAATTTCCCGAACAGGCTTCCGAAAGCGGGTCCGCCGTGCGCGATCTCCTGGCGTCACCTTGCGGGGCTACCAGCAGCACCCCGTGACCACTGTCCGTTTACCCACGGACCTGCCCCGGGGTAGTCGCGGCGAGCGCCAGCGAGCAAGTCCCGGGCGGCAGCCCGGAGCACGCCAGCGGCAGCTGGCAGATGCCGGCGATGAGCCGGAGGGTGGGCGGGAGCGGGTGGAGCGGGCGCGGTGAGGAGCGGAGCGACGAAGATAGCGGCCGCGTAGCCCGCGTGGGGTGCTTTTACAGGAGGGTTTCGGCTTCTTTGAGGACTGATCTGAGGATGGATTCTATTTCGTTGAAGTGGGGTTGGTCGCAGATCAGGGGTGGGGAGAGTTGGATGACGGGGTCGCCTCGGTCGTCGGCTCGGCAGTAGAGGCCGGCGTCGAAGAGGGCTTTGGAGAGGAAGCCGCGGAGCAGCCGCTCGGATTCCTCGTCGTTGAAGGTTTCCTTGGTGGTCTTGTCCTTGACGAGCTCGATTCCGTAGAAGTAGCCCGCGCCGCGGACGTCGCCGACCATGGGCAGGTCGAGCAGCTTCTCGAGTGTCGCCCGGAAATCCCCCTCCCGGCTCCGGACGTGCTCGTTGATGCCTTCGCGCTCGAAGATGTCCAGGTTGGTCAGCGCGACCGCGGCTGACACGGGATGGCCACCGAAGGTGTAGCCATGGGCGAATGTGGTGTCCCCGTGCAGGAACGGCTCGATCAGCCGGTCCGTCGCGATCATCGCGCCGAGCGGCGAGTAGCCCGACGTGATGCCCTTCGCGCAGGTGATGATGTCCGGCTGGTATCCGAACCGCTCGGCTCCGAACATGTGGCCCAGCCGGCCGAAGGCGCAGATCACCTCGTCGCTGACGAGCAGTACGTCGTACTCGTCGCAGATCTCGCGGACGCGTTCGAAGTACCCAGGTGGTGGCGGGAAGCAACCACCGGCGTTCTGCACCGGTTCCAGGAAGACGGCGGCGACTGTCGACGCGCCTTCGTTCTCGATCGCGACCGCGATCTGGTCGGCGGCCCAGCGGCCGAAGGCCTCCGGGTCGTCGCCGTGGATCGGGGCGCGGTAGATGTTCGTGTTGGGCACCCGGAAGGTGCTCGGCACGAGGGGCTCGAACGGCTCCTTGAGCTCCGGCAGTCCGGTGATCGACAGCGCCCCCTGCGTCGTACCGTGGTACGCGATCGCGCGGCTGATCACCTTGTGCTTGCCCGGTTTGCCGGTGAGCTTGTAGTACTGCTTGGCCAGCTTCCACGCCGACTCGACCGCTTCGCCGCCGCCGCTGGTGAAGAACACCCGGTTCAGATCTCCGGGCGCGTACGACGCGACCCGCTCGGCCAGCTCGATCGACTTGGGATGTGCGTACGACCAGAGTGGGAAGTAGGCCAGCTCCGAGGCCTGCTTGGCAGCCGCCTCGGCGAGCTCCGTCCGGCCGTGGCCGAGCTGGTTGACGAACAGGCCCGCGAGGCCGTCCAGATACCGCTTGCCGCGGGCGTCGTAGATGTACACCCCGTCGCCGCGCACGATCACCGGCACTTCGCCGGACTGGTAGCTCGACAACCGGGTGAAGTGCATCCACAGGTGGTCGCGCGCCGACTGTTGGAGGTGGGCGAAGTCGGGCGTATCGGACGGCATAGGGCTTCCCTCTTCTCCAGGCTGGCCGGTCCCGCCATCGTGCCCGGAAAAGCGTGTCCAGGCAAGTGATTTCGTGCCAGAAGAGCCGATAGTCTGTCGATGTCAGCAGTCATGGACCGGATCCAACGCGGAATCCGTAGGGAGCTTCGTGGACACCTTGTTCCTGAACGGCGCGGTCTTCGACGGCACGTCGTACCGGCCGGGGCTGAGCGTCGGCGTCCGCGACGGCCGGATCATCCCGGGAAGGGAGCGGACGGCGAAGACGCAGATCGTCGATCTCCAAGGCGGGCTCCTGCTGCCCGGGTTCGTCGACGCGCACATCCATCCGGTGCAGGGCGGGCTCGAGCGCGGCCGCTGCGATCTCGCGCTTGCGCACGGCCTCCCGGCGTACCAGGAGACGATCCAGCGGTACGCCGAACAGCACCCTGACGTCCCGTGGATCCTCGGCGCCGGCTGGCACCAGCCCGACTTCCCCGGCGCCGCACCGCGCGCGACCGACCTCGACGCGGTCACCGGCGACCGCCCCGCCTTCCTGGTGAACGCCGACCACCACGGCGCCTGGGTCAACACAGCAGCACTCACCCAGGCAGGCATCGACCGCAGTACGCCGGACCCGCCCGACGGCCGGATCGAACGCGGACCAGACGGCTCCCCGACAGGCACCCTCCACGAGGGCGCCATGGACCTCGTCGGCCGCCACGTCCCGCCGACCACGCACGCCGAGCTCGTCGCGGCGCTCGAAGACGCGCAGGAGTACCTGCACTCGCTCGGCGTCACCGGCTGGCAGGACGCGATCCTCGGCGACTACGCGAACATGCCCGACGCGACGAACGCTTATCTCACCCTCGCCAACGCCGGACGACTGACAGCGAGGGTCAATGGCGCGCTCTGGTGGCAGCGCGACCGCGGCGCCGACCAGATCGCGGAGCTGCAGGCCAGACGAAACGCAGTAGACCACTCGCGCTTCCGCACCCGCACCGTGAAGATCATGCAGGACGGCGTCGCGGAGAACTTCACCGCCGGAATGCTCCAGCCGTACTTCGACGGCTGCGGCTGCCGTACTGCGAACAGCGGCCTGTCGTTCGTAGACCCGATCGAACTGCGCGACAACATCACGCAACTCGACGCGGCCGGATTCCAGGTGCATGTGCACGCGATCGGCGACCGCGCGGTCCGCGAAGCCCTCGACGCCTTCGAACACGCCCAGCAGCGCAACGGCGAGACCGACCGCCGGCACCACATCGCGCACCTGCAGGTGGTCCATCCGGACGACATCGCCCGCTTCGCACAGCTGAACATCACCGCGAACATGCAGGCACTCTGGGCGATGTACGACCAGCAAATGGTCGATCTCACCGTGCCGTACCTCGGCCCGGAGCGGACGAGTTGGCAGTACCCCTTCGGCGCACTGGCGAGGTCGGGTGCGCGGCTGGCGGCGGGATCGGACTGGCCGGTGTCGAGCCCGGATCCGCTCGCCGCGATTCACGTCGCGGTCAACCGGCGCGACGACTCCGCAGCGGAGCAGTTCTTCCCCGAGCAGGCGCTCGACCTCGCGACCGCGCTCACGGCGTACACCAAAACCAGCGCGTGGCTGAACCACGCCGACGACACCGGCCGGATCGAGCCGGGCGCGCTCGCGGACCTCGTCGTGCTCGACCGCGACCCGTTCACCACCCAGCCGGACGAGATCGCAGCGACCCGCGTCCGGGCGACGTACATCGAGGGCGAGTGCGTGTTCGAATCGAGCAGATAGGAACCGTCATGGACACCATCACCAACATCGTCGACGGCAAGCCGGCCGCAGCGCTCAGCGGCGCGACGTACGACGTGATCGCGCCGGCGACCGGTTCGGCGTACGCGCGAGCACCGTTGTCGGGCACTGAGGACGTCGACCAGGCGATGACCGCGGCGGCGCGAGCGTTCGAGAGCTGGCGGGACACGACGCCCGCCGAGCGGCAGCTGGCGTTGCTGCGGATCGCGGACGCGATGGAGCGGCGGGCGGACGAGTTCGTCGCGGTGGAGAGCCGGAACACGGGCAAACCGCTCGCGATCACGGTGACCGACGAGATCCCGCCGTGCGTCGACCAGTTGCGGTTCTTCGCGGGCGCGGCCCGCCTCCTGGAAGGGCGGTCGGCCGGTGAGTACCTGGCCGGCCACACGTCCTGGGTACGGCGGGAACCGATCGGCGTCGTCGGACAGGTGACGCCCTGGAACTACCCGTTGATGATGGCGGTCTGGAAGATCGCGCCGGCGCTCGCCGCCGGGAACACCGTCGTACTCAAGCCGAGCGACACGACGCCGATGTCGACGGTGCTGCTCGCTGAGGTGGCGCAGGAGTTCCTGCCACCGGGCGTGCTGAACGTGGTGTGCGGCGACCGCGACACCGGACGGGCGCTGGTCGATCACGACGTACCGCAGCTGGTCGCGATCACCGGCTCGGTGCGCGCCGGGATGGAGGTCGCGTCGTCGGCGGCGCGGAAGCTGAAGCGGACCCATCTCGAGCTCGGCGGCAAGGCGCCGGTCGTGGTCTTCGACGACGCCGACCTGGAGAAGGCGGCGCAGGCGATCGCGGCCGCCGGATACTTCAACGCCGGTCAGGACTGTACGGCGGCGACGCGCGTGCTGGCCGGTCCGCGGATCCATGACGACTTCGTCGACGCGCTGACCGAGCAGGCGAACCGCACACACACCGGGACGCCGGACGACCCACAGGCGACGTACGGCGCGCTGAACAACGAGGCGCAGCTGCACCGGGTCGACGGGTTCGTCCGCGGCCTGCCCGACCACGCGGCCGTCCGGACCGGCGGCGCCATCGTCGGTGAGCGCGGCTACTTCTACGCGCCGACCGTCGTGTCAGGTCTGCAGCAGAACGACGACGCGATCCAGCAGGAGATCTTCGGGCCGGTCATCACCGTGCAGCGTTTCACCGACGAGGACGAGGCGCTCCGCTGGGCGAACGGCGTCGAGTACGGCCTCGCGTCGTCGGTGTTCACCCGCGACCACGGCCGCGCGATGCGGATGAGCCGCCGCCTCGACTTCGGCTGCGTGTGGATCAACACCCACATCCCGATCGTCGCCGAGATGCCGCACGGCGGCTTCAAACACTCCGGCTACGGCAAGGACCTGTCCGTGTACGGCCTCGAGGACTACACCCGCATCAAGCACGTCATGTCGAACATCGAGGACTAGATCACCTCGAGGTAGTCCCTGTCGGGCAGCGTCGGGAACGGTGTGTGGGGTTCGGTCTGGTACCAGTAGGACGTCGACGCCAGGTCGTCCTGGAGTTGGAGGAAGCGACCGTCGCGCCGCCAGCCGAGCGCCTGGATGGTCACCCGGAGATCCTCGGTGAACCGGATCGTGTCCTGGATGTGCCAGCGGTAGAGCCCGAACCGCTGCTGGTTGTCGGAGAACCCGCTCGGCTCGATCACCTGCGGCATCCCGAGGTACGGCGTGGTGAACGTCGCGTACTGCCCCTCCGGATGCTCGAACGCCCAGGCGCCGCCGAAGTAGTCCTCGGTGCCGGTGCCGCAGATCGTCGGGTACTCGTCGTCGCCGTCGAGGTAGAACTTGAACTCGCCCTCACCCCACCACCCGCTGTTGTTGCAGCCCCACGCGAGGTACGTCCCGACGTACTGCCCCTGCCCTCGTACGCCGTCGAGCAGCGTGTGCACCTCGCCGTACGGGACCGGGTTGCTGCGGCGGAACTGCGCATGGAAGTACGCGACATCCTCCGGCACCGTCGTCCGGGTGAAGTCGACCTGGTAGAAGAAGTTCTCGATCTCGGTCTCGAGCAGGTTCTCGATCGTGATCCGGGCGCCGGCGCGGAACGGCATCTGCCAGTAGCTGTTGAACCCGCCCTTCGGGTTCACCGCGATCGGCACCGAGTTCACCTGGCAGTGCCGTCCCCAGCCGTTGCAGAAGAAATCGCCCAGCGGTACTTCGACCGACGGCGTCTCCTCGTCGTCCCAGTACGCCCGCAGTACGAGCGATCGCCAGGTCTTCGAATCGACCGTGATCCACAGATGCGTGATGGCCCCCGAGCCGTCGATCTCGGCGAGGGTGGTGGTCGACCCGGGGGCGAGGTTGATGCACGGCTGGATCTTCCAGCCCGGGCCGAGGTCGCGCGCGTGCCGGGAGAGGATCCCCTCGGTGGCTCGCGCGCCGCCGCCCTTCGCGCCGTCCGGGTTCTCCGCGCTGATCGAGTACGACCGCGCGGACGACAGCCGCGCCACGTTGCCGAGATGAACGTCGAGCCCGTTGAAGTCAGCCATGGGCAACGACCCTATGGCGTCGGGGATGCTGGTGAGTACGCTGCGGTGAACCACATGGCACCGACTAGTCGTACTGGATCACTGCATGAGCCGCATTGCCATCGATGGCGGTCAGTCCGCCCTTCGACTCCGTGTTCTCCCGTCCGGCCGGACCGGCGAAGGGCCCGGTTACACGCACGGACCGGATGCGCTCCGGAGGATGCTCGACGCGATCGGCGCCGCCGCGGCCGAGGCCGAGGTGACGGGGCGGATCAAGATCGTTGCCCTCGGTCTCACCGGATACCCGCAGGCGTCCGGCGCGGCGGACAGGTTCGCCGCCGACGTCGGTGAGTTACTGAACGCCGACGAGGTGCGACTGACCCAGGACATGGTCACCGCGCACGCGGGCGCGTTGCCCGAGGGGTACGGCGTGGTCGTTGCTGCGGGCACCGGACTGGTCTGTCTCGCGGTCGATCGGGACGGTACGTGGCGCAAGCTGGACGGGCACGGGTACCTGTTCGGAGACGCCGGCAGCGCGTTCGCGATCGGTCGCGCCGGGCTGGTCGCCGTACAGCGCTCACGCGACGGTCGCGGGCCGGTCACCAAGCTCGCGGACACTGCGCTCGATCCGGTGACGCTGTACCGCTCCTCGACGCTGGTCGACGACGTGGCCCGGTTCGCTCCCGAAGTACTGCGGTGTGCGGCCGAGGGCGATCCGGTCGCGCACGATCTCGTCGTACGGGCGGCTGAGGACATCGCCGAGACGATCGGTGCCGCGGTCGCGCAACTGGCCGGCGAGGGGCCTGTGCCGGTTGCTTGCGTCGGCGGTCTGTTCAACGGTGCGGGCGAACAGTTGTTGAACCCGGTCCGCGACGCTCTCCCGTCGCGCGCGCGGCTCACGCCCGCGGCCGGCAACTCGCTCGACGGTGCAGAACGCCTCACAAGGGGACCAGCCGGAACGTACGCCGACCTGATTGTGACGCATCGCCGATGAGAGCTCTCGCCCGTGGCAGCCTCGTGGTGTCCTGCCAGGCGGGTCCCGAGAACCCCATCCACGGACCTGCCGCGATGGCGTTGATGGCGCAGGCCGCCGAGGCGGGTGGCGCCGGCGCGATCCGGGCCAACGGGCCGGACGACATCGCAGCGATCCGCGCGGTGACCGACCTGCCGATCGTCGGGCTCCACAAGCTGGGCGATCCGGCGGGCGTCTTCATCACGCCCACGTACGAGTCCGCCGCCGGTGTCGTCGCGGCCGGCGCGGATCTGGTCGCGCTCGACGCAACCCTCCGACCGCGGCCCGACGGATTGCGGCTCGACCAGCAGATCGCGCGGATCCACGACGAGCTCGGCGTACCCGTGATGGCCGACGTGGACAGCCTCGACGCCGGTCTCGCAGCCCGGGACGCGGGCGCAGATTTCGTCGCCACGACGCTGTCCGGATACACCGACGGCCGTACGCCGACCGGACCTGACATCGAGCTGGTACGGCGGCTCTCGGCGCGGCTGGACTGCCCGATCATCGCCGAGGGCAGGATCCGTACGCCTGACGACATCAGCGCTGTCTGCGATGCGGGCGCGTACGCCGTCGTGGTCGGAACCGCGATCACGAACCCGATGGAGATCACCGCCCGTCTGGTCGGCGCCCTTCCGGTCCGATAGACACTTGTCACATGCGCCTGCTTGACCGCCGTACGCGGCCCTTCGCCGAGACGACCTCGATAATTCCGGTGTTGGCCGTTTATCTTGGCTTCCATCGTCAGATCAGTGCCGGTATGACAGTTGGAGCCCTCTCGTGACCGAACTGCTCCTGGCCGCGACGTCCCTGGACGTCACTCCGCCGCCCGGCCATCGCCTCGACGGGTACGCCGCCCGCGCCGGAACCGCGACCGGTACTGCGGACCCGTTGCGCACCACGCTGATCTGGCTGTCGAGCGTGGACGACCCCGGTGTGCTCTGGCTCACACTCGACGCGATAGCTGTCAGCGCCGGGCTCGCCCGTGAGCTCGCTCTCGCAGCGGGTGCTGCGGCCGGCATCCCGCCGTCCAACGTCGTCGTCTCCGCCTCGCACACGCACTCGGGGCCTTCGGGATGGACCGGTGAGATCCATCCCGTCATCCCTGCTGAGCAGGAGCGCGCACTGGTGGATTCGCTGGTCGGTGCCGTGCGCGGCGCTCGGCTTGAGCGGCAGCCGGTGACTGCGTCGTGGCGTTCGGTCGAGGTGATCGGCGTCGGTACCAACCGGCACCGCCGCAACGGTCCGCACGACAACACCGCCGGCATTCTCGCGCTGCACTCGCTGTCCGGTTCGCTCGAAGCGGTGCTGCTCGACTTCGCGTGCCACCCGACGACGTACGGCCCCGAGAACATGCGGTACTCCGCCGACTGGCCCGGCGCCGCCCGCTCCGCCCTCGCCCCCGCGGTCGTCGGGTTCCTCCAAGGCGCCGCCGGCGACGTCAGCCCCCGCTTCACCCGCCAGGGCCGCGGCGCCGCCGAAGTCACCCGTCTGGGCAGCCTGCTGGCAGGCCGCGTCCGCGAGGCGCTGGCCGGGCCCGGCCTGGAACTACCCCAGTCGGTCCCCGCGATCCGCCGTACGACGCTGACCCTGCCCGTCCGGAACATCCCACCCGCCGACGAATCCGAGAAGCTCGCCACCGCCGTCGAAAAGGTCGTCACCGCCGCCGAACAGGCCGCGACCGCATCCGGACCCCTCGGAACCGTCCAGGCCGCCGTCGACGACCCCTCCGGCCGCATCTCCCAAACCCGCCTCGACGGCGCCCGCGGCCAAGCCCTGATGGCCGCCGCCACCCTCCCCCCGACCCTCGACCTCCCCGTCAGCGCCGTCACCATGGGCGACGTCTGCTGGATCAACCTCCCGGTAGAACTCTTCGCCGTCCACGGAGCCTGCCTCCAGTCAGACAGCACCCACCCCATAACCCGAGTAATCGGCTACACCGACGGCTACTACGGCTACGTAGTAGACCCCTCATCCGCCGAAGCCGGCACCTACGAGGCCCTAATAACCTTCTTCGACCAACCCACCACCAACAAACTCCTCACCGACACAGCCACCTTCGTCAACAGCTGAACCACAGCCCCCGCGCGCTACGCAGCCGCTTGCTTCGTCGCTCCGCTCCTCAGCGCGGCAGCTACGCCCGCTACCCACCCACCCCCCGGCTCATCGCCGGTGCATCCCTTCCGGGCTACCGCCGGACTTTCCGGCTACCGCCGGGACTTGCGGGCTGCCGCCCGCGGTGCGCGCTTATCGCGCGACTGAATGCTTACTGGACACCCGGGGCAGGCGGGTCGGGGTGATGGGAACGTCGTCCGTGCCCATTGGTCGGCTGCCCGCGGTACGCGCCTATCGTCGACCGACTGCCAAGCCGGCGCCCATGGCCAACCGAATCTACGGACACATCGCGGCGACCCGGCCGCGCCGGGCGCACTGTAGTTGCCCGAAGCAACTTTGGCCGACTGTCACAGGTAGGCATGCAGCCTGCCAGTACGCGCTCTGGAGATCAGGCGCCTGTGGCCCCGTCTAGTTGTTCGCGGAGGATGTCGGCGTGGCCGTTGTGGCGGGCGTGTTCTCGGAGGAGGTGGGTGTAGATCCAGCGGAGGGATACCTCGCCGCCGGCGGGGTGGGGGACCTGGTGGTCGAGGGGGAGGGCGGCGGTGATTCGGCGGGACTCGGCGCAGGTCTGTTCGAAGGCGGTGATCGTCGCGGCGACGGTTTCGGTGTCGGACACCTGCCAGCTGTCCGGGCCGCCGCGGGACTCGCCGGGGATCTCGTCGCGGGGGCGGCCGGCGAGGATGTGCTGGAACCAGTTGCGCTCGACTCCGGTGAGGTGTTTGACCAAGCCGATCGGCGTGGTCTCCGACGGCACCAGCCGGCGCCGTGCATCCGCCTCGGAGAGGCCGCGGAGTTTGTCCACCGTGACCTCCCGATGTGAGTCCAGGAACGCCTCCAGGATCTCGCGTTCTCCCGCGGTACGAACCAGGTCTTCCATCTAGAGCACCAGTTCCGGTTGGAGTTTCTTGGCTGGCCAGACACGCTGCTTGCGGGCGGCGAGGGTCGACGCAGCCAGGGCGACCGCGAACCATGCTCCCAGGGCGAGCAGGTCGCGGCCGAGGGAGGTGCCAGGGCCGCCGTACATGAGGTGTCGTACGCCGTCGATGGCGTAGCTCATCGGGAGGGCGTGGTGGAAGAAGTACAGCGGCGCCGGGATGGTCTGCCACGGGAACGTGCCGCCGGCGCTCACCAGCTGGACGACCATCAGCACCAGACCGAGGAACTTGCCCACAGCACCGAACCACGCCGACAGCGCGTGCAGGATCGCGACGAAGGTGAACGATGTCAGGATCAGGAAGCCGACCGTCAACCACGGATGGGCAGCATGGATCCCGAGCCCGAGCGAGACGGCGACGAAGACCAGCGTGGCCTGGATCGCGCCGAAGAGGGCCGGAGGCAACCAACCGCCGAGAGCAACGCGGAACGGCGATTGCAGTGCAGCGAGCGCCCGCGGTGACAGCGGCCGGACGAGCAGGAACAGCACGTACGCACCGATCCAACAAGCCAGGCTGAGGAAGAACGGAGCCAGACCAGCGCCATAACTATCGGCCGTAGCCTGCGAAACATTCTGCAGGGTGACAGGTGCGCCCAGCGTCTCAGCAACGGCCTTGCGCTGATCGGCCGACGGGTTAGGGATCTGCTTCACGCCGTTCGCCAGCCCAGTGTTCAGCTGACCAGCACCGGTCTTGAGCTGACCCACACCGGTGGCAAGGCTGTTCACACCGGTCAGCAACTGCCCCTGTCCTACAACAGCCTGCTTCTCCCCAGCCGCCAGCTGCTGCGCACCGGTCTGCAAACTCCCCAGCCCGGTCTTCAGCTGACTAGCGCCGCTGTTGAGCTGATCCGCCCCATCAGCCGCCGCACTGATCCCACTCGTCAGCGCGGGCGTCGCGTCCGCCAGCGCAGCCGCGCCGTTCGACACCTTCCGTGCCCCGACGGCCAGTTGGTTGAGCTGCTTGGACGTCGACTGGATCTTCGTGTTCGCCTGTACGACGGGAGCGCGCAGCTTCGCCGTCTCCAGCAACACCTCGCGAATCTGATGCTGGCTGAAACCCTGAGCCTTCAACCGCGCAGCGAGCTGGGTGTCAAAAGTCGAGAGATCCTTCACTAACGTGCTCGACGCAGTAGCGACCTGCTTCCCGGCACCAGCGATCTTCTCGTTGCCATCGGCAACCTGATTCGCACCGGCGGCCAACGACTTGGTCTGCTTCGGCAACGTCGACGTCTTCCGCTTCAACGTACCCAGACCGTTGTCCAGCTTGGAAGCACCAGCAGCCAGCGAGTTCGCGCCCTGCGACGCCTGCGCACTACCCGTCGCCAACTGCGTCGCACCAGCGGACAGCTGCTTCTGTGCAGTGTTGAGCTGCGCAGCGCCGGTCTGCAACTTCCCGACCCCGGTCGCCGCCGACGCCAGCCCCTGCGACAACTGCGCAGCACCTGCAGCCGCCGAGCCCACCTGCTTGTGGATTGTGTTGTACCCCGCCAGCAGCTGCGACGCTGCCGTCTCGCTGACCTCTGACGCCACGGTCTTCGTCACCTGCGCGACGACCTGGTTGGCGATCGTGTGCGCGATGTAGTTGTTGGCGTCGTTGGTCAGCAGCTCCAGCTGCGCCTGACGCGGTGTGAACTCCGCACTCGACGCGAGATCGGACGAGAACGACTTCGGCAGTACCAGCGCGAACTCGTACTTCCCGTCCGACACCCCCGACGTCGCGTCCGCACGGTCGACCTGATGCCAGTCGAAGCTCTTGGACTTCACAAGTTCCGCGGCGACCTCCGGTCCGACGTTCAGCTTCTCGCCGGTCGCCAGCGTCGTACCGGCGTCCTCGACGACGACCGCGGTCGGGATCTTGTCCAGCCGGCCGTACGGATCGTGGTTCGCGTACAGGTACAGCCCGCCGTACAACACCGGCACCAGCAGCAGCGCGACCACAGCCAGCTTGGGCAGCCGACCCGCCGTCAGACGCCGCAACTCGCTCAGAGCCATCCGCAGTGCGGTCACTCGTCCTCCTCCTCAACTGCATCGAGCTCAACTGCACCGATGGGAGCAACCGGAGCAACCGCAGTGACCTGCACCGGGTCAGGCTGGTCCGTCTCGCCCAGCTGCGCCGCCTTCACGTCCAGCAGCCGGGCGGACGCGTCAGCGCACGTGATGATCACGCCGTACCCCTGCGCCGCCAGGTCGCGCCCCAGCGCGAACCAGCCATGCGGATCACCACCATGTCGATCCGGCATGGTCAGAATGACCACCTGTACGTCGGGACGCGCCACAGTGAGCTCCGCCAGCAGTCTGGTCCGTACTGCGACCGGCAGGTGCTCGAACCGCTTGCCGGCATGCTCTGCGGCGTCATGCTCGTCCAGCCACTCCAGCACGGCCTTCCGACCCGCCTTCCGACCGGCGATCGCCAACTCCTCGCCGACAACCGTCTGAACCGGCAGAGCATCGTCCGGCTCGGTAATGCCTGGCGCGTCGACGACGGCGACCCGTCGCCGAAGGAGAGCCGGGTCAGCCTGACCGTCGAGCCGCACCGTCCCGGTGTCCGGCTTCAGCCGCCCGGACAGACCCAGCGCGGCCGCAACGTGCCCAGCACCCGGGTATCCGGTCAGCAGCACCACCTGATGATCTGCGACCGACACCGACGTGGCGTGCAGCATCGTCGCGTGCGGACCCTGCACGCTGATCCTGGTGGCCTCGAGCTCCATCCTGCGTTCCCCGATTCAATACGGTTGTGTATTCAATACAGAACTGTATCCTACTCGTATGGAAACGCCCAAGCGCCGCCGCTCCAACACCCGGGCCCGCCTGCTCGAAGGTGCGTTGGAGGTGTTCGCCGAGCGCGGGTTCCACGGCGCGTCGGTGGAGGACATCTGCGAGCGCGCCGGCTTCACCCGCGGCGCGTTCTACTCGAACTTCGCGTCCAAGGAGGAGTTGGTCCTCGCGCTGTTCCAGGCCACGACCGACCGGCTGCTCGAGCAGATCGAGGCGCTGCTCCCCGAGCTGGCGACTCAGCCCGGCACGCTGCTCGACGCCGTACTAGGGCTGCTCGACGAGACCGCGCCGGACCAGCGGCAGTGGCACCTGATCTCCACCGAGTTCACGCTGCACGCGCTCCGCGACCCGGATGCGGCGCAGGCGCTCAACACGCAGCGAGCGATGTTCCGCGACAGCCTGACGAAGCTGGTCGAGCAGATCACCGAGACGAGCGGCCTCACCCTGAGCGTGCCGGCGGAGCAGTTCGTCCGCCTGGTCATCGCCGTACACGAAGGCGCCCGCTCCCAGAGCCTCCTCGAGCCGCGCAAACTCCCGCCCGGCGAGCTCGAGCACACCTTCCTACCAATGGTCCTGGAAGCGGTCAGCCGACCTTCACGTTGACGGTGTGCAGGCCGGTCGAGCCGTTCGGGGCCGGGGGTGCGGAGGATTCGATCTGGGCGTTGCCCTTGTCGTCGGTTGCGCGGACCTGCAAGACGTGGGTGCCACGCGGCGCGTCCCAGGTCCAATGCCACTGCCGCCAGGTGTCGATCGACACGTCCGTCGCGAGCGTCGCTTGTTGCCATGGGCCACCATCGACGCGGACCTCGACCTTCGACACGCCGACGTGCTGGTCCCAGGCCACCCCGGCCACCGTCACCGGACCCGGGTCGAGCTTCTTGCCTCCGGGTACGTCGATCCGCGAGGACAGCTTGATCGGTCCGAGCTCGGACCATCCGCGCGGCGTCCAGTACCCCTGGAACTGGTCGAACCGCGTCACCTCGATATCCACCAGCCACTTCGTCGCCGACACGTAGCCGTACAGCCCGGGTACGACGATGCGCACAGGGAACCCGTGCTCGACCGGCAGCGGCTGCCCGTTCATCGCGAACGCCAGCATCGCCTGCCGATCGTCGAGCAGCGTCGGAAGCGGCGTACCGGCGGTGAATCCGTCCTTCGACATCGACTGGATCGCGTCCGCATCCTTGGACGGACCGGCCTCTTCGAGCAGGTCCTTCAGCAGTACGCCGGTCCACAGAGCGTTCCCGATCAGATCGCCGCCGACCTCGTTACTCACACACGTCAGCGTCACCCACTTGTGGATAACCGGCCGTTTCATCAGGTCGTCGAACGACAGCGTGAGCTCGCGGTCGACCATCCCGTGGATGCGGAGCTTCCAGTCCGAGGGCACGATCTGCGGCACGGAGAGCGCGGTGTCGATGCGGTAGAAGTCCTCGTTCGGAGTCGCCCACGGTACGGCGCCATCGGCCTGGACACCGGCCGGCGGGGTGAGGCTCGGCGGCTGCGGAAGCTGGAGCTGCTTGCGAGCGCTGGCGACCGCGGCGCGGTTCCCGCCGACGACCTTGCCGAGCAGAGCGAACGCCGCCGAGCCCAGCGCGACCCCGCCCGAGAGCTGCAGGAACCCGCGGCGGCTGACGTCGTCGTCGGGGTGATCGATGAGCGGTTCGAGCCGACGGCTGAACAGGCGCAGGACGAGAAGCGCAGTACCGCCGGCCAACGCCGACGGAAGGAATCCGGTCTGCCCGGAGTCCGCGCGGGTGAAGGCGGCGATGATCGCGACAGCGCTCAGCCCGACGGTGATCAGCGCGCCGGCCCAATACCGCCGTACGGCGAGAATCCCGCCGACCGCGGCGAGGATCACCACGACGATCAGGATGCCGGCCCGGAGCGCGGTCTTGTCGTGCGTGCCGAACCACGAGATCGCGAGGTCCTTGAGCCACGGCGGCACCCGGTCGATGAATGCCGACCCGATCGCCACGACGGGCGTCTGCGGGGTGCCGAGGATCCCGGCCGCGACGCTGCCGACCGCGAGTCCTGCGAGTGCCGAGAGTATGCCGCCGACGGCTCCGCGCCATCTGGTTCCGCCGGGGGCCTTCGGGTCAGCCTGTTGCTTCACTTCTCAACAATTGCGCGACGGGGCGCCCGACACCAGCCGGGCGCCCCATTCGTTAGTCGCGGGTAATGATCGTTCAGATTCGGTCAGGGGTAATGGGTCCGAGCCCGGGCCGGCCGTTCGGCCAGCGGCGGGCGTTGTCCCGGACCCGACGGAGCTTGCCGAGGACGAGATCCCGCTCGTCGGCCAGCTGGGACATCCAGAGGCTGTCGATCTCGAGGAGGTGGTCCGGCAGTGCTTCGCGCAACCGCCGCTTCCCCTCCTCGGTCAGGACGGCGAACGAGCCGCGGGCGTCGTCGGGGCAGGGCTCCCGGCGTACCAGCCCGAGGTTCTCGGCTCGGTCGACCAGCCGGGTGATGCCGCCGGTGGTGACGGTCAACTCCCGGGCAAGTGAGGTCAAACGCTGCTTCTCACCGTGGCTGCGGGCAAGCCGCAGCAACAGTTCGAACATTGCCATTTGCAGTCCACTGCGCTTCAGAGAATGGCGCATCAGGTGATCCAGCTCAGCCGCTGCTTCTCGCAGCAGCCCGTAGGCCGTCAGCACGTCGCTTTCCCAGGGTTCCGCGGCGCGAGTGGGTTCTGCATCGGCGAGCGCTAGGGGCGAGCAAAGCGAAGGCGCGATGGTCATGCGCGGACTCTATTAGCTGACTAGGTCACTTCGCTACACGGGGTGACCCTTCGGCTACAGATCGACCCGCAATCGCAAGAACCCTGAGCGTAGCGGACGATCTGGTCTAGCACGGAGTTTTTCACCTGCGCCGGGCCTGGATCGGTGAGAGGATGACCGTTCCGCTCGCTGGGGAGGGTGTGTGTATGCCGGCTATCCAAGCGGCCGATCTGGTCAAGGAATTCAGCCGGCCCGCCGTGCTCCCGGGGCGTTTGCCCAGGTTGCGCGCCCTGTTCAGCACCAAGCGCGACACTACCCGTGCCGTGAACGGCGTGAACTTCGAGATCGAGCCGGGTGAGCTGGTCGGGTACCTCGGCCCGAACGGCGCCGGCAAGTCGACCACGATCAAGATGCTGACCGGGATCCTCACCCCGACGTCCGGTGTCTGCCGGGTGGCTGGGCTGGAGCCGTCCCGCGACCGCGCCCGCAACGCCCGCAACATCGGCGTGGTCTTCGGTCAACGCACCCAGCTCTGGTACGACCTGCCGCTGCGCGACTCGTTCGAAGTACTCGCGGATCTGTACGACCTCGACCAGTCGGCGTACCGCAAGCGTGTCGGGCTCTTCACCGAGCTGCTCGATCTGGAGGACTTCCTCGACACCCCGGTCCGCTCGCTGTCGCTCGGCCAGCGGATGCGCGGCGACCTGGTCGCGGCGATGCTGCACGAGCCGTCGATCCTGTTCCTCGACGAGCCGACCGTCGGGCTCGACGTGGTCGCGAAGGCCCGGCTGACCGAGTTCATCGCGGAGACGAACCGGACCGACGGTACGACGGTCGTCCTGACCACCCACGACATGGACGACGTCGAACGGCTCTGCCAGCGGATCATCGTGATCGACTCCGGCACGGTCCTGTACGACGGTGACCTGTCACGGCTGAAGGAACGCTTCATGCCGTACCGCTTCCTGGTGCTGACACTTGCCGAGCGCAGCATCCGCGGGGTCACCGACATGCCGTACGCGACCGAGGTGGAGACCAGCGCGGTCGGTGCAGTCCTGCCGTACCCGGACCGCAGCGTCGTACTGCGTTTCGACCCGCGGGAGATCACCACGCCGGAGCTGATCGCCCACGCCTCGCAGGTGTACCAGGTGGACGAGCTGTCGATCGTGGACCCGCGTCTGACCGACGTGATCGCCCAGCTGTACGACGGCTTGCTCACGTGAGTACGTCGCCGCAGGTCCGCGCGTTCCGCGGCATGACCCGCGCCGGAACGCGGTCGGTGCTGATCTACCGCGGCGATCTCCTCACCGGCGCGGTGACGCTCGTCATCCAGGTCGTGCTCGCGATCGCGGTCTGGCGGATCGTGTACGACGGACGCGGGCCGGTCAACGGTGTGGACGCCAGCACGGCGGTCGCCTACGCGGCGATTGCGGCCTGCCTGCAGTCAGCGCTGCTGCCGTGGCAGTTCTCGTCGCTGCCGATGCGGATCCGCAGCGGTCAGATCGCCACCGACCTGACCCGGCCCCTCGCTCTGATGTGGCAGGCCCTGGGGCAGAACCTCGGCGTATTGCTCGCCCGGCTGCCGTTGGCTGCGGTCGGTCTGGCAGCCGCCGGCGTCCTCGGGGCACTGGTGCTGCCCCCGGACGGTGCGGCGCTGCTGCTCGCGGCCGTCGCCACAGTGGTCGGAGCGTTGATCGCGATGCTGTGCAACCTGATCGTCTCCATGGTGGCGTTCTGGACGCTCGAGATCAGCGGGCCGCTGATCGTCTACCGGTTCGGCAGCTCGTTCCTCTCCGGTTCGCTGATTCCGCTGTGGTTCATGCCGGGGTGGCTGCGGTCGTCGATCGAGTGGTTGCCGTTCCAGGCGCAGGTCTACACGCCGGTGTCGCTGTACCTCGGCCAGACCCGCGGGATCGAAGCGGTGGCTCTGGTGGGGATGCAGCTGGTCTGGTTCGCGGTCCTCACGCTGCTCCTGCAGGCAGTTTGGCGACGAGCCCGGCACAAGGTGGTGGTCCAAGGTGGCTGATCACGCGCCGTCCTGGTTCCGGCAGTACGTGATCCTCGAACGTGCCGCGTTGCGGGCCCAGCTCCAGTACCGCGTGAACTTCTGGACCACGTTGATCGGCGGCGTGGCCTTCCAGGGAACGCAGTTGCTGTTCCTGGGCGTGCTGCTGTCGAAGTTCGGGATGATCGCGGGCTGGGGGTTTCCGGAGGTCGCGTTCGTGTTCTCGATGCGGCTGGCCTCGCACGCGCTGTACGTCGTACCGTTCGGCTCGCTGATGATGACCGACTTCATCGTGCGCGAGGGTGACTTCGACCGGTATCTGCTGCGTCCGGTCAGTCCGTTCCTGCAGCTGGTCACGCGCGAATTCCGGTTGATGGCGCTCGGGGACGGGCTCCTGGGGGTCGGTGCGCTGATCATCTTCAGCTGGCATGCGCCCGTCGACTGGACCGCGCCGAAGCTCGTCTACCTGATCCTCGCAGTCGTCGGCGGCAGCCTGGTCGAAACCGGCATCCAGACCTTCTTCTGCGGCCTGTCCTTCCTGGCCACCTCGACCTTCTCGCTCCGGATTTTCGCCGACGACATGATCACCCGCTTCTCCGGCTACCCGTTGACGATGTTCGGTCGCGGCGTCTTCTTCGGCTTCTGCACGGCCTTCCCGATGGCGTTCATCGCGTTCCTTCCCGCCACGGTCCTGCTCGGCCGCACCGCCGACGTACCCCTTCCCGGCTGGCTCATTGTGGTGTCGCCGCTGGTCGGTCTCGCCGTTTTCGCGCTCGGGTACGCCTGCTTCGTCCGCATGCTCCCCAGGTACACGAGCCCCGGCAGCTGACCCCTGCGAAGGGCCTGTGGATAACTTCCGCGGCGGTCCGGCGATTTTTGCGAGGCTTCTCTCGTGAGGTTGTCGACCGGCGGATCGGGGAGTCAGATGAGCGACAGCAGCGAGGAACAGTCACCGTTCGGCCGCGGCTTCATCGCGGCGAGCATCGTCATCGGCGCGGTGGTGGTCTGCGGGGCGGTGTTGCTGATCGGGAGCTTCACATCCTCTGGCACGGCGCCGGCGGCGGGTCAGGCTCAGCAGCAAGCCGTCGTGCCTGCTCCTTCGAATCCTTCGGAGCCGACCGCGACTGCCACGCCGGTCAACTCTCGGCCCGTCAACTCGACCGGCTGCAACCGCAGTACTGGCGATCAGTCGGTCCCGCAGCAGCCGCCCGCGGTGGATGGCTGGGAGGTGAGCAGCCGCATCGTCGTACCGCGGTCGTCCGCTTTTGGCCCGGTGAAGACGGACGCCGACGGGTTCCGTCGATGCTTCGCGCATTCGCCGACCGGGGCCGTGTACGCCGCTTACAGCGCGTACGCCGCGATGGCCGACCAGGACAGGGTGGTCGCCACGGCGCGCAAGCTGATGGTGCCGGGGCCCGGTGCGGACACGCTGATCCGCGAGCTGCAGACCGACCAGTCAGCCAGCGGGTACACCGTGCCACAGGTCGCCGGATACCGCGTCATCGACGCGAGCCCGGATCGCGTCAGCCTGATGCTCGCCACCTCGGTCGACTCGGCGTACATGAGCCTCACGCTCACGCTCGTCTGGCACGGCGGCGACTGGCTCCTGCAACCACCGGCGGCCGGCGAGCCGGTCGGCGCGCCGTTCGCCCAGCACCGTGACCTGTCCGACTTCGTTGCCTGGAGTGGTGTCTGATGTGCGGAAAAATGGACCTCGGCTGCTACATCCAGGACGGCTTCCAGTCCGTCGCGACAAATGCGACGGACCAGCTGCAACAGCAGGCCTCGCAGGCGGCGATGCGAACGCTGGACGCGATGACCTTCTGGATCAAACCCGAGACCCCGGCTATTGCCCAGCAGCACGGCGAGAGCTGGACCAACACCAGCACCGTCGAGTATCTCCAGCACAGTCTGCTGGGCATCACCGGCGCGGTGTTCGTGATCGCCGTCCTCGTCGCCGGCATGCGGATCGCCTGGGAGCAGCGGGCGAGGCCGCTGCAGGAGCTGCTCAAGGCGATCCTGACCTTCGTGGTGGTGGGGGTAGCGGGCACCGCCACGATGCAGTTGCTGATCGCTTGGTCGGACGAGTTCGCGGTGTCCATCATTCACGGAGTTGGCCAGGACATGTCGCTGGCAGCCGTGTTCGGTGGCTCCACCGACGGCGACGGCAAGGTGCAGAACCTCGTCGCGGACGGCCTGCCGGCGCTGCTTGGCCTCTTCTCCTGCCTGGGGGTGATCCTCGTCTCCTTGATCCAGATCGTCCTGATGCTGATCCGCTCCGCCATGCTGGTGCTGCTCGCAGGGGCGTTCCCGCTGGCCGCCGCTGCGACGAACACCGAGATCGGAAGGAACTGGCTCCGGAAGTTCTGTGCCTGGTCCCTGGCGTTCATCGCCTACAAGCCGGCCGCGGCTCTCGTCTACGCGGCCGCGATGAAGCTGGGGCACGACCCCGCCACGAGCACGAATGACGGCGTCGTGCGGGCGATGTCCGGAATGATGATGCTGCTGCTCGGGCTGCTGGCGCTGCCTGCGTTGCTGCGCTTCATGGTGCCAGTCACCGCGGCCGTCGCCGGTGGGTCCGCCGGGATGGGCAGCTCGGTCGCGGACCCGGGTGGGATGGCGACCGGGGCGGTCAACGTCGGCGCGGGATTCAGCGGGAGTCGGGGCGCAGGCAGCTCGGCGGGTGGTTCCGGCGGCGGCGCCGGGGGTGGTGGTGCATCCGGTGCGCAGACGGTCGGTGCCGCCGCGAAGGCGGCCGGGGCCGCTGCCGGTCCGGCGGGCATCGGTCTCGCCGCCGCGCGGAAGACGGCCGGCGGACTGGCCGGGGCAGCCGCGCACTCGGCCGGCGAGTCTGGTGGCGGGTCGATCACCCCAGCCTCCGCGCACGGCCCGATGGCCGGCGGCTCGCGCTCCCGGTCGGCGCGATCCGCCTCGCGCACCAGCCCGCATCCAGCTGCTCAGCAGCAGATCCCGGAGCCGGCCGGTCCGACCGGTAACGGGTGAGCGGCGGACCCCACCAGCTGAAAGCATGCAGTTCATGGACCGGATTGCCTTGATCTCCGACGTACACGGGAACCTGACAGCGCTGGAGGCGGTCCTGGCTGACATCTCGGCCCGAGGGATCACGCGGATCTTCAACCTCGGCGACAACGTCGGCAAGGGTCCGCGGGGTCAGGCGGTCGTGGACCGGTGCCGCGAGGTCTGCGAAGTGAACATCCTCGGGAACTGGGACGATCTCCTCCCCGACCCCGACCGCGTTGACGACCGCGAGGCGCTGAGGTGGTGGAAGAAGGAGCTGCGCGAGGATCAGCGCGCCTGGCTGCGAGCCCTCCCGTTCTCGCACGACTTCCTGATGAGCGGCCGGCAGGTTCGGCTGTTCCACGCCTCGTCGACGAGCGTTCACCACCGGATCTCGTTCGATCACGACGAATCGCAGTACCTGAGCTTCTTCGAGAACACGCCGGCCACGGGCGACGGGCCGGTGCCGTCCGTGGTCGGGTACGCCGACATCCACGACGCGTACTTCGAGGAGGACCGCGGCCGCACCCTCTTCAACACGGGCTCGGTCGGCAACAGCCTCGGCGACCCGACACCGATCTACGTGATCCTAGAAGGCGTCATCGGCTCACCCGATCCGGCCCCGTTCTCGATCCAGTTCGTCCGAGTCCCGTACGACGCCCCCGCCGAACTGGCGATCGCCCGCGACCTCGAAATGCCGGAACTCGACGGCTACGAGGCCGAGATCATCCACGGCATCTACCGCACCGACCTCTACAACAACACCGAGTTCGGCTACCACCGCCGCACGCCCTGACCCAACTATCCCCAGCTTTTTCCACAGCTGTGAATTCGGTGCCATCAGCAACAATCTGCCGCTTGTTCACCACTTGGTCACTTGACCAGCAGGGTCTCGGATCCCACGGGCTTGTAGCCGGCGGCCAGGAAGGCCCGGAGGGAGGCGGCGTTGCCGGGGGCGATCTGGGCCCAGATCGACGTGTTCGGCGGGATGAGGGCTCGGGCGGCGCGCGCCAGGTGACGGCCGTGACCTTGGTTGTGGTGGGTGTCGGGGAGCTCAATGGCGCACTCGAGGCGGTCGGCCAGGCCGCGGCCGATGATGACCACGCCGCCGCGTACGTCGCCGTACACGTGGACATCGGTTCGGCACTCCAGCGCCCACTGGACGCGGGGATGGCTGTGGTCGGTGAGGACGGCGAGGTCCTTGATGGCGGCGGCCCGTTTGGCGGGGTCCGGGATGGCGGGGGCCAGGAGCATCGCGTCGTTCGAGCAGACGCGACGGCCGGTCAGCTCGGCCAGGGCCGTGAGGAACGGCGGGTTGGTCGGCGCGGCCAGGTCGCCCGCCGGGACCTGCTCGGCAACCCACGACGGGCTGACGTCTGCGGCGATGACGATGTGGCCGGTGAACGCGACCACGGCAGACTCGCGCTCGGACGGCGCCGGTACGACGCGGACGCCGAGGTCCGGGGCCGGGAAGGCGCCGTTTTCGACGCCACGCAGAATGTCAGCAAGAGTTGTCATCACGAGCATTGTCGCGGAGACCCCGTGTCACGCTCAGACGCCACGGAGGCAGCACGATGCGGAAACCGCAGCTGGTGAAGGCCGAGGGGTTGCCGGACCGGGTCACGATCTACGAGGTCGGGCCGCGGGACGGGTTGCAGAACGAGTCGGCGATCGTCGACGTCGCGGTCAAGGCCGAGTTCATCCGGCGGTTGCTGGATGCGGGCCTGACCACGGTCGAGACGACGAGTTTCGTGCACCCGAAGTGGGTCCCGCAGTTGGCCGACGCCGCCGAATTGCTCGACCAACTCGAGATTCCTGACGGCGTACGCGCACCGGTGCTGGTCCCGAACGAGCGCGGCCTCGACCGTGCGCTGGCTGCCAGCGTCCGGGAGATCGCGATCTTCGCCAGCGCGACCGAGACGTTCGCGTCGAAGAACCTCAACTCCACGCTCGACGACCAGTTCGCGATGTTCACCCCGACGATCCAGCGGGCTTTGGCGGAGGGCTTGACGGTCCGCGGCTACGTGTCGATGTGTTACGGCGACCCGTGGGAGGGCGACGTACCGATCGACCAGGTCGTCAAGGTCGGCGCACGGCTGGTCGACCTCGGCTGCCACGAACTCTCGCTCGGCGACACGATTGGCGTCGCCACCCCCGGTCAGGTCACCGCGCTGATCACCGCCTTCGGTGCAGCCGGCGTGGGAGTCGACAAGCTGGCCGTCCACTTCCACGACACCTACGGCCAAGCGCTGGCCAACACCCTGACCGCGTTCCGCGAGGGCGTCACCACGGTCGATAGCTCCGCCGGCGGGCTCGGCGGTTGCCCGTACGCCGAGAGCGCGACCGGCAACCTCGCCACCGAAGACCTGCTCTGGCAACTCGACGGCCTAGGCATCCAAACCGGCGTCGACCTGCAGAAACTGGTCGAAACCAGCACCTGGATGGCCAACCAGCTAGGCAAGCCCTCCCCGAGCCGGGTCGTACAGGCCCTCGCTGGGTGAGGCTGTGCCGAGTGGTGCAGGTCCTCGCCAGGTGACCCCTCGCCTCGCCCCTGCCCTTTCCGCTTCAAGTCTATCGACGTTCGCCTGAGCCGAGTCGAAGTTGTCCACAGGCAGCTCCGGCGGCGCGAAACTGTCGGTGGGGCGGGTCAGACTGGGTGGGTGAGTGCGCAGCGGGCTGAGCTTGGGGAGTTTTTGAAGGCGCGGCGGGCGCGGGTGGCTCCGGAAGATGTCGGGCTGCCTGGCGGCGGGCGTCGGCGTACGCCTGGGTTGCGGCGGGAGGAGCTGGCGCAGCTCGCCGGCGTTGGCGTGACTTGGTACACGTGGCTCGAGCAAGGCCGGCCGATCAACGCGAGCGGCCAGGTGCTCGACGCCGTCGCGACGACGCTCAAGCTCAGCCCGGTCGAGCGCGAACACCTGTACCGCTTGGCCGAGGCGACGCCGGTGCGGTTACCGCCTACGACGGATTGCGCCAGCGAGGCCGTCTTCGCCGAGATTGTGGAGGCGCTCGACCCGTTGCCCGCGGTGATCACCAACACCCGGTTCGACATCGTCCGGGCGAACCGCGCGTACAACGACCTGTTCCACGACTGGCACCAACTGCCCTGCATCCACAAGAACCTGCTCTGGTGCATCATCACCGAGCCGGCCGCCCGCGCCCAGCTGCTCAACTACGACACCGAGGTCCCGTACATCGTCGGTCGCCTGCGCTCGGCGTACGCCGAACACATCGGCGACCCGGACTGGGAGACCGACCTCGAGCGGCTGCAGGCGATCAGCCCCGAGTTCACGCAACTGTGGTCCCGCCACGAAGTAGCAGCCTGTACGCCGCGCGAGCGCCGCATCGTCAACCCAGCCGTCGGCCAACTGCACTTCACCATCACCGAGCTGGCCATCCCCGCCCACCCGGACCTGGTCCTCTTCGTCGAGACCCCCGCCGACGAGGAAACCCGCGCCAAACTGCCCCGAACCCGTCGGCCAGTGAGCGTGACCGCCTAGATCACGGCTCGATCGGGCGCCGGACCCGTCGGATCAGGCTCTTGTCGGCGAACTGACCGACGCGGTACGTCGACCAGCCGTCCACACCGGCACCGACCGCACCGCCGAGCAACGGGATGCGGCGCGTGATCGTGAGAGCCATCTTCTTGCCGCTGATCCGTGCGATCAGCTCGGCGACGACCTCGTTCGAGACGTGCCGGTCCAGCTCCGGGTCGAACACCGGGGCGGTCGCGATCGCGATCGGCGACGTCGGCAGGCTCGACTTCTTCAACCGGTCGGCGACGCCCTCCTCGCCGAGCAGGCAGGTGATGACCGCCGTCCGGACGCGTGGATCGTCCAGGTCGTACCCGCGCAGGTGTGCGATCGCGGCCACCATCCGGGCCTGGACGATCGCGATACCGGTCAGGTTCGCAGGCAGGGAGACCGGGAGCGTAACGAGACCGCCGAGACCGGTCGCGAAGCCCTGTACGCCGGCCAGCCGGATGTGCTGGTCGATCACCGCGTCGATCGCGAGCTGGGCGTCACCGCCGCACCGCTCGAGCTTGTTCTCCGCGACCCGCTCCGCGCCGGGGAACCGCTGGTACCCGTCGATCGCGATCTCGAGGATCTGACGCAGCACACCACCCGCGGCTGCCGGGGCGAACCTCTGGGCGGCGGGCGCGAGACTACTGGCAACGAACCTGGCTACTCCGGCCACGGTGCTCCTTCCCGCCCGGCCCCACAGGTCAGAACCCGGACGTGCTTCAACTGTACGTGGCTCCACGATCCTCGCCACTCGGGAGAAACCCTTGGTGGCCCCTAGGTGGCGGATCTGCAGGCCATCACAACCGCGGCCCACCGGTCGCCCGTCGCGTGGCCGAGCGCCGACGGGCGGAATGTGATGGCCTGGGGATCCGCATGGTCCAGGATGGTGCTGTGCCAGTCGAACCTGTCCCGTCCCAGTGGGAGTTCCCGCCCGTCGGAGTTGCCGGGGCGAGTGACGTGGTGGCGGGTGGCGCGGACCTGGCGCCGGGCACCGTGCTGGCGGCGTACCGGCGGGGGTTGTTCCCGATGCCGGACCATCGCGGCTCGATCCTGTGGTGGTCGCCGGTCGATCGCGGCGTGATCGACGTCGCCGGCTACGAGCCGTCGCGCTCGCTGCGGCGGGCCCGGGCGAAGTTCGAGATTCGGGTGAACACGGCGTTCGACCAGGTCATCCGCGCGTGTGCGGATCCGCGCCGGCCCGGTTCGTGGATCGACCGCGAGATCATCGCGTCGTACACCGAGCTGCATCGGCTCGGCTGGGTGCATTCGGTGGAGGCCTGGGACGGCGACGAGCTGGCCGGCGGGCTGTACGGCGTCGCGATCGGCGGGTTGTTCGCAGGCGAGTCGATGTTCCACCACAAGACCGACGGCTCGAAGGCCGCTGTCGCGGGGACGATCGAGCTGCTGGACGACGGGTACGCCGCCGACCGGGTCTTCGACATCCAATGGGTGACCGACCACCTCGCAACCCTCGGCGCGGTGTCGATCGCGCGGGAGACCTACGTACGCCGGGTTGCGCGCGCCGTCGGCGTACCGCTCCCGAAGGCGTTCATGTGAGGCCGACGAACGCGGCCATCTGGCGCGACGTCGACTCGAAGAACTCGTCGGCGGGGTCCATCGAGCCCACCAGCTGACCGAAGAGTTCGAAGCTGATCATGCCGAAGAGTTGCGTCCACACGATGACGGTCCGCATCAGCACCGCCGGCGGCACATCGGGCGCCAACGGCACCAACACCTCAGTCTGTTGCGCGAGTAATCCTGAGGGGTTCGGTGCGTCGGCAGGCAGCGTCAATCGGCCCGCGACCTGAGCCCGCTGCAGTAGACCGAGCAGGAGGAGTGGCACCCGGATCGCGGGCTCCACCGTCGTCTGGGGCGCCTTGTAACCGCTGATCGGAGAGCCGTAGATCAGCGCGTACTCCTGTGGATGAGCGCGAGCCCAGTCCCGGACCGCGGCGTAGATCGCAACCCATTCCGCCAGCAGATCGTCCCCGCCCGCAGCGCCCTCGCCCGCAGCTCTCTCAGCCGCCGACCCGAGCGCGTCGTACGCATCGATGATGAGCGCGGTCAGCAGCTCGTCGCGGCTGGGGAAGTACCGGTAGAGCGCCGACGAGACCATGCCGAGCTCACGGGAGACCGCGCGCAGCGACAGCGCCTCCGCCCCGACGGTCGCGAGCTGCCGGCGCGCGGCGCCCTTGATCTCCTCGGTCAGCTCGGCCCGGGCACGTTCACGGGCAGTACGTCCGGCGTTCATATGGCCAGTGTGCCACAGAATCGAGAGCAGTGCTCTTGACAGTGAACAGCGATCTGGTGTTCACTGATCACAACAGAGAGCACCGCTCTCGCAAAGAGAAAGAGTCGCCGCCATGACGGAGTACAAGCAGACCTACGACAGCAAGCGCGTCATCACCTCCTCCGAGGGCAGCATGCGGGTCTTCAACAAGGTCGTCGCCCGCCTGACGAAGCTGGGCCTGAGCCTGATGGGCAGCCGGGTCCTCTCGGTCCAGGGGCGCAAGTCCGGCGAGTGGCGCAGTACTCCGGTGAACCTGCTGATCATCGACGGCCAGCGCTACCTGGTCGCGCCGCGCGGCCACACCCAGTGGGTCAAGAACCTGCGCGCCAGCGGCACCGGTCGCCTGCAGCTCGGCGGCAAGGTCGAGACGTTCCACGCCGAGGAGCTGGCCGACGCCGACAAAATCCCCGCACTGCGGCTGTACCTGAAGAAGTGGGCCTGGGAGGTCGGCGCCTTCTTCGGCGGCGACGTCACCAAGAACTCTCCCGACGAGGTCCTGCACCACATCGCCCCCGGCGTCCCCGTCTTCAAGATCAGCTAGTGGTACGACGCCGCTTGGATCCGGTACAGCTCGGCGTACTGTCCGTCGAGGGCGATCAGCTCGTCGTGGGTACCGGTCTCGACCACCCGGGCGCCGTCGAGGACCACGATCTGATCGGCCATCCGCACGGTCGAGAACCGGTGTGAGACCAGGATCGTGATCCGGCCGTCGGTGCTGTCCTTGGCCGCCGCGGCGTACCGCTCGAACAACGCGTGCTCGGTCTCGGCGTCCAGCGCAGCGGTCGGCTCGTCGAGTACGAGCAGCAGCGGCCGGTCCCGCATGAAGCCACGCGCCAGCGCGAGCTTCTGCCACTGCCCGAAACTGATCTCCGCCCCGTCCGGCCAGGTGGAACCGAGCTGGGTGTCCAACCCCGACTCGAGCCGGTCCAGAACATCCTCGGCGCCGGCCCGTCCCACCGCGGTGGTGACAGCCGGTACGTCGTCCAGCCGGGGCAGATCACCAAGCCCGACGCTGTGCGCCGCGCGGAACTCGAACCGGAAGAAGTCCTGGAACGCACCCGCGATCTTCTCCCGCCACGCTTCGGTCGCGATCCGGTCCAGCGGCTGATCGTCCAGCAGTACACGTCCATCGGTCGGCTCGTACAGCTTGCAGATCAGCTTCACCAGCGTGGACTTGCCCGCACCGTTCTCGCCGACGACCGCGATCACCTTGCCCGCAGGCAGTTGCAGGTTGACGTCTTCCAACGCCGGCCGGTCGGATCCGGCGTACGTGAACGAGACGTGCTCCAGCCGGATGCCGTCGGTGAGCCGTTCGGGTGCGGGGAGATCGGCGGTGTGGTCGAACGAGGCCGCGTAGTTCTCCAGCCAGACCAGCCGCCGCGACCCGTCCAGCCAGATCCCCCGCAGGAAGCCGATCTCGCCGACAGTCGCGCCGATGTACGACGACAGTCGCGCGCCGGCCGCGAGGATCAGCAACACGTTGCCGACCGAGCCGTGCGGTCCGGTCGCCACGAACAACACCGCACCGACGTACGCCGCGCCGAACACGGCCCAGGCGGCGGCATGCCATCCGGCGCTGACCCAACGAGCAGAAGCGATCGGCCCGTACCACTGCTCCCACTCGCGGCGACGGTTCTCCACCAGGTCACGACCGATGCCGATGACGCGAACCTCCTTGCCCGGCGCGGGTGTCGTCGCGGTCTTGAACAAGTGGTCGGCCAGGCGACTGTGCGTGGCGTTCCGCTCCTCGACCTGACGCTCGACGCCGGGCCGCCAGCTCGAGCTGACGACCGTCGGCAGCGCGAACACCAGCAGGAGCGCGAGGACGGGCTGAATCGACATCAGCAGGACGACGGTCACTCCGAGGCGCAGGATCCAGCCGCAGGTCGAGAACAGCGACATGTACATGTGGTCGAGCACGAAGACCTGTTTGCGCAGTACGGACAGGCGGTCTAGATAGTCGCGGCGTTCGTGGTGCTCGACCGTGGCGACGGATGCCTGCAGACGGGCGACGTGAGCCTCGAGCATGATCGTCACGCGGTCGCGGAAGCGTCGGGAGATCCGGGTCGACAGCGTCCGTAGGAACCAGGTCGCCGTCACAGACACGGCCAGGCCGGTAGCGGCGAGCAAGGTCGCTCGCCGGTCGTCCTGCAGTACGCCGTCCGCCAGGACCTTCATCCACAGCGCGAGCAAGGCATCCGGGAGCGCGGCGAGCAGCGTCATCAGGAAGGCGGCGACCAGCAGCCACGGCTCATGCTGGTAGCCCAGCTTGCACAGTCGCCACATCGCGGCGAGGGCCTTCGGCTCTTCGACTTCAGAGCGTGTCATAGCTCAGCCCTTCCTCGTCGACCTCGGCCGTGAAGCGCTTGGCCTGCAGGTCGAACATCGTCCGGTACCGCCCGCCGAGGAGCATGAGTTCGTCGTGGCTGCCGATCTCGACGACGCGACCGTGCTCGAGGACGCAGATCCGGTCGGCATGCCGGACCGTCGAGAACCGGTGCGAGATAAGGATTGTGGTGACGCCGCGGGTCGCGGTCAGGATCCGGTCGAAGATCGCTGCCTCGCCGCGAACATCCAGCTGAGCCGTCGGTTCGTCGAGCAACACGAGACCGGCACCCTGCCGCACCGCGCAGAGCGCCCGCGCCAACGCGACCCGCTGCCACTGACCACCGGAGAGATCCGTGCCGTCGCCGTACCCCGTGGCCAGGCGGGTATCCAGGTCGGCCAGCTGGTCGGCGCCGGCGTCGGCGAGCGCGGCACGGATGTCCGCCTCGGGCGCGCCGCCCGGTGCGACGTTGTCCCGCAGGGGCAGCTCGAGCTTGAGGAAATCCTGGAAGACCGCGGCGACGCGCGTCCTCCAGGCATCGACATCGAGGTCGCGAAGGTCGGTGCCGTCGACGCGAATCGTGCCGTCGTCCGGGTCGTACAACCGGCACAGCAGCTTGGCCAGGGTGGTCTTGCCGGCACCGTTCTGGCCGACGACCGCGAGCGACGAGCCGGCCGGAATGGTCAGGTCGAGCCCCTCGAAGACCGGTTGAGCGGCGTGTGGATAACGGAACTTCAGGCCGCGAAGATCGAGCTCGACAGCTCCCCGCGGAACGGTGAGGCGACCTGGCGTCAGCGCGCCGGCCGGTGCCATCGCGGGCTCCAGCCGATGTACGGCGGCGACCGGCGCGGCTGCTCCGTCGAGCGCCCAGTTCAGTCCGCCGAACGCGATCATGCCGACGCCGATCGCGACCTGGGCGAAGACGACCAGCCGGTCGAGCTCCAACCGGCCGCCGATCGCCGCCGCGCCGAGGGCCCAGAAGACGAGGCCGTTGGCGACGGCGATGATCAGCAGGCTCCAGATCATTGGTCGCTCCCGCAAACGGGTTGCGGCGTACTGCAACTCGAACAGCCGGCGCCGCCGTTCGGTGAAACGCTGCACCGTCCAGTCCGCGAGGCCGAACAGCCGCAGCTCCTTCGCCGGATCAGGCTCGACCGCCAACTCATAGGCGTAGTGGGCGTGCCGTTGCGCCGACCGAACCTCGGCCGTGTTCCGGTCCCTCCAGACACCGCTCTCGCGAAGCAGCCAATGCGTCGACGCCCAGGCGGCAACGAGCAGCAACGGCGCCCACCAGCTGAACCCGAACAACACCACCGCGGACGCGATTCCGCCGACCAGCTCAACCAGACTGCCTGCGACGAAATCGACATTCAGATACATCGGCGGCCCGGTCTGCCCGTGATCGAACTCCCGCGCAACGGTGAGGTCCTCACTCAGCGCCGGATCCTCGAGATGCCCGATCCCCGGCGGCCCGACACAAGCCTCAGCCAGCCGATCATTCAGGTACGCCGACACGCGGCTGCCGAGGTTGGCGCTGACCGCCTGATGCACCGGCGTCAGCACCTGCAGCAAGATGAACGTCACGCCCATCAAGCTCAACGGCGCCGCCAGCGCATCCCCATGCTGCACCGCGCCGACCACCCACCCCATCGCGATCGCGAACACCGCAGGCAACGCCCCGCGCGCCAGCAGCAGCCCCCACCAAGCCGTAGCCAGCCGCGCATCAGCCCGCGGCAGCACCCCGAAGAACTGCCACTCAGCCCGCCCCCGCAGCCGTTTCACCATCCCCTCACCATGCCACCCCGCACCGACGGAAATCTTGAACGTTTGCCGGATCGCAGGGATCAAGCCGCGTGCGAGATCACGACCTTGCCGAACCCGCCGCCGTCGATGTAGTAGCGGAACGCCTCGGGGGTCTCCTCGAACGGGAAGACCCGGTCGATTACCGGATGCAGGCCGGCTGCCGCGATGGCCTCGTTCATCGCCCGGAAGTGCGCGCGGTGTCCCAAGGCGATCGGACGCAGCGTGACCGAGGATGTGAACAGCAACCGGGCGTCGATCGGGTCCGCGCCACCGAGTGAGCCGACGAAGGCGACCTCGCCGCCGGTCGCCGTGGCCCGCAACGACTCGTTCAGAGTCCCGGCCACATCCACGACGTGGTCGACACCGCGTCCGTCGGTCAGCGCACGCACCTGCTTCGCCCAGTCCGGCGTGACGGTGTGGTTGATGACCGCATCGGCGCCGAGCTCGAGGAGCCGCGCCGCCTTCTCGTCGCTGCCGGCGGTCGCGATCACCCGGGCACCGAGCAGCTTGGCGAACTGCAGCGCAAACAGGGACACCCCGCCCGACCCCAGGGTCAGGACGTGCTCACCGGACACCAGACCTTGGCCGCCGACCAGGGCGTTCCACGCAGTCACAGCCACACACGGCAGCGTCGCTGCCTCCTCGAACGTGAGCTCACCCGGGATCGGTACGACGCCGTCCTGGTCGAGTACGGCGTACTCCGTCAGCAGACCGTTCAGCGACCCGCCGAGCTGGTCGGCGTGGGCGAGGTCGAAGCGGCCGTCGAACCACCGCTGGAACACGACCCCCATCACCCGGTCGCCGACCCGTACCCGATCCACGTCCGTGCCCACCGCAACGACCTCGCCGGCTCCGTCCGACGCGGCGATGATGTCGTCAGCCACCGGCAGCGGGTAGCGCCCGCGCAGGATGTTCAGCTCACGCGCGCTGAGCGAGTTCGCCCAAATCCGAACCAGCACCTCGCTCGGCCCCGGCGCCGGCACCGGATGCTCCCGCAACCGCAAGCTCTCGAGCCCACCGCCGTACTGAATGTGATAACTCTTCATCGTCTCCACCCGCCAACAGTGCGTCCCCACCCCACCCACCCTCAATTCCCGCCCGGGTATGAGCCCGCAGCGCGGGAGGCCGCCTGCGAAGATGGCTGGATGATGACTCCGGAGTTGGTGAATGCGGCGCCTAAGGTTCTTTTGCATGACCATCTTGATGGGGGTTTGAGGCCGGAGACGGTGTTGGAGTTGGCGGGGGAGATCGGGCATGCGTTGCCGCGGGCGGAGGCGCCCGAGTTGGGGGCGTGGTTCGTCGAGTCGGCGGACTCGGGGTCGTTGGAGCGGTATCTGGAGACGTTCGATCACACGGTCGCGGTGATGCAGACGGCCGAGGCGATCAAGCGGGTGGCCAGTGAGTGTGTGCAGGACCTCGCGGCGGACGGCGTGGTGTACGCCGAGGTTCGGTACGCGCCCGAGCAGCATCTGACGCGTGGGCTGTCGCTCGAGCAGGTTGTGGATGCGGTGCGGGAAGGGTTCGAGCACGGGATGGCGGTCGCCGAGCGGCCGATCGTGGCGCGGCAGCTGCTGACGGCGATGCGGCACAAGGCGCGGTCGATGGAGATCGCCGAGCTGGCCGTCGCGTATCGCGACGCCGGAGTGGTCGGGTTCGACATCGCGGGCGCCGAGGCCGGCTACCCTCCCACCCGGCACCTGGACGCGTTCGAGTACCTGCAGCGCGAGAACGCGCACTTCACGATCCACGCCGGCGAGGCGTTCGGGCTCCCGTCGATCTGGCAGGCGATCCAGTGGTGCGGCGCCGACCGGCTCGGTCACGGCGTACGGATCATCGACGACATCAACCACGACGGCGACAAGGCCGAGCTCGGGCGGCTGGCGGCGTACGTCCGGGACCGCCGGATCCCGTTGGAGATGTGCCCGAGCTCCAACCTGCAGACCGGCGCGGCCGCGTCGATCGCCGAACACCCGATCGGCCTGCTCGCCAAGCTCCGCTTCCGGGTCACGGTCAACACCGACAACCGCCTGATGAGCGGTACGTCGATGAGCCGCGAGCTGACCCTGCTGGCGGAGGCGTTCGACTACGGGCTGGAGGACTTCCGCTGGTTCGCGATCAACGCGATGAAGTCCGCCTTCATCCCCTTCGACGAACGCCTCGCCATCATCAACAACATCATCAAGCCGTGGTACGCCTCAAACTGACCGCTGGTACGTCCGGAAAGCCCGAGTAGAAAGCCAGCCGACGATCAACGTGAAGGCCAGCAAATAGGAGCAGTGCCGCCAGACCGACGACCAGTCAGGGCTGGCGGCCAAAGACTGGCGGGCGGCGATCGTGGCCCAGTCGACCGGGTTGTAGCGGGCTGCCACGTTGACCCAGTGCGGCGCGACCGCGGGATCGATCATGATCGAGGACATGAAGGTCAGCGGCAGCGAGACGAACTGCGAGATCCCGATCAGCGCCTCCTGCTGACGCGTGAGCAGCGCGACCGCGTTCGACAGTGACCCGAATGCCGTCCCGATCAGCATCGACGCGATGATCGTGATCACGTAGCCGCCGACCCCGCCGTCGTACCGAGCTCCCGCGGCGAAGCCGATCGCGAACACCAGGATCGTCTGGATCAACGTCGTCGACGCATTGCTCAGCAGTTGCCCCGCCATCAGTCCGCCCCGGCTCACCGGTGACGCCAGCAGCCGATCCATCACGCCGCGTTCCATGTCCTGGATGAACGCCGTACCGCTCCAACCGCTCGTCATCAACGCGGTCATCATCACGATCCCAGGCGTCAGGAACGCGATGTACGACGAGTCGCCGAACCCCGGGATGTGCACGACACCCTGGAACAACTGCCCGAACAACAACAGCCAGATCGCCGGCTGGATCAACGTGAAAGCGATCAACGCCGGCTGCCGGTACGACGCCCGCGTCCACCGGCCGAAGATCAAACCCGTGTGTGCAAAAGACATCACGCAGCCTCCTCGGTGACCTTGAACGAACGACCGGTGTGCTGCAGATACACGTCGTCCAGCGAAGGACGCGACACCGTCACCGCAACCACCGGAATCGCCTTGTCCTCAAGGACTCCCAGTACGGCGGGAACCGCGGTCGCCCCGCGATCCACCCGCGCCCGCAGAGTGTTGCCCTCGACAACGATCTCGTCGACCCCCGGCAACTGTCTCAACAACACGCGGACCGATCCGTCGGTATCCGGATCGACCAGCTCGACCTGTACCGAATCACCGCGCAACGCCGACTTCAATGCCTCAGGGGTGCCCTCGGCAACGATCTTGCCGTGGTCGACGATCGCGAGCTGCCCCGCCAGCCGATCGGCCTCTTCCAGGTAGTGCGTGGTGAGCAGCACGGTCAGACCTTCCTGGCCGGACAACCGCAGTACTTCGTTCCACAGGTCGGCGCGTGCCTCCGGGTCGAGACCGGTGGTCGGCTCGTCGAGGAACAGCACGCGAGGCTGGTGGACCAGACCTAGCGCGACATCCAGCTTGCGCTGCATACCGCCGGAGTACGTCTTCACCGCGCGACCGCCGTGCTCAGCCAGGCCGAACCGCTCCAGCAACTCGGTGGCCCGGCGTGCAGCGTCCTGCCGGGACAGTCCGAAGATCCGACCGCTCAGGACCAGGTTCTCGAGGCCGGTCGTCATCGGGTCCGAGCTGGACTTCTGCGGCACGTACCCGATGGCGCGCCGGACGCGATCCTGCTCGCGGACAACGTCGTACCCGGCGACACGCGCCGTACCGGAATCGGCCCGTGACAGCGTGGTGAGGATCTTGACGGTGGTGGACTTGCCGGCGCCGTTCGGCCCGAGCAGGCCGAGTACGACGCCCTCCGGGACGCTGACGGTCAGACCGTCGAGAGCGCGCAGAGGTGGTTTCTTCCGGCCGGCCGGGTACGTCTTGACCAGGTCGACCGCTTCGAGGGCATGCGTAGGCATCAGGTGACTCCCTTGTGTGCTGGGAGCCGGTCCGAGCTGGCTATCCTGATGAATGCGCCTTGGGTGCCAGGTCTTCGGACCGACTCGAGGAACCGCGGCCCTTGACTCCTGGTGTTGCCGCACCGATGAGTCGAGGGCCGCATCTCTTAGTGGGCTTCCGGCGGGATCGCCTTCATCCAGGCGAACTCCTGACCGAAGTACTTGACCGGATCCTTCAACTGCTCGGCCGGACTGATGCCCTCCTCGAGGAAGAGCTTCCACGCCTGCCGCCAGAACACCGCGCCGCCGAGTGAGCCCGTCCGGATCTCCTCGGCGAGTTGGTGCACGTACGCCGACTCGGCCTCGAGCAGTGCCAGCCGGAACTCCGACTCGACCCAGAAGATCCGCGGGAACTCCATCGCGGCCATGTGCTCGTGCAGCGCGGTCATCTCCTTGATCTCCGCGTCGACCGCTGCGAGCCGCTGCTCGAGCAGCTCGACGGCACGATCCGGAGGCAGACCGGGGAGATACGCGAGACCGGCCTCCAACGGGTGGAACTCGCGCGACGGCGTACCGAGCAGCTCGGTCAGCCAGTCGCTGAACTCGGCCTGACCCGCCGCGGTGATCTGGTACACGGTCCGCTCCGGCCGATTGCCCTCCCGGACCGTCTCCAGCGCCTCGATGAAGCCGTGCTTCTCGAGCGCGGACACGACCGAGTAGAGCGAGCCGTAGTTGACCTTGATGCTCTGGTCCTTGCCGCGGGCCTTCAGCATCGTGGAGATCTCGTACGGGTGCATCGGCCGCTCACCCAGACTCCCGAGTACGGCGAACGCCAGCGGATTGCCGACCTTGCGCCTGGCCATCAGGCCTCCTCGATCTCGATTACTCGAAATCGAGTATTAGGCGGCGAGTATCCGGTGTCAAGTATTGAGCCAGGCGAACGCGCGGGCTCCGAGCCCGCGCACCCGGAGCGCCGCCAACCCGCGGTACGCCGGCTCCTCGACGTACTTCGTCAGCAGCCAGGCCAGCGCGATCACACCGATCACTGCGCCGGCGATCTGAGTCAGCCGGCCCGCCCCGAGCTCCATCAACCGGTATGCGATCAGGTAGCCGACGACCTGGTTGAGCAGGTACAGGCCGAAGGAGATCCGTGCCAGGAACTGGATCGGCCGGCGGAACCGGGCGAACGCGGTCCAGTCCGGTCCTCGTGCGGCGCCGGCGACGAAGACGAGCAGCAGTCCGATGCCCAACGAGGACGGCAGGTCCGCCGTGTGTGCGTGCTGGGCGAAGACGGTGGCGAGGAGAAGCGCGCCGAGATGCAGTACGCCGATCCGCCGCTGCGACCAGAGCCAGATCGCGATGCCGATCGCGAACAGTTGCAGGCGATGCAGTCCGAGGCCGTTCCACGTCTGCTGGACCCAGAGCGGGCTGTGGCCGATCCGGTCGTCCCACTGCAGGATCACCGGCGCGATGATCATGATCCAGAGCAGCGTGGTGATTCGCGGCCCGAGTCCACGCGGCCACAGCAGCGCGGCCGCGCCGAATGCCAGCAGCTGGAGCGGCAGCGTCCAGTACGAGCCGTCGATGAGCTGGATGCTCGAGTCGAACGAGGCTGCCAGCGTCAGGTTGCCCCACAGGTCGCGCCCCGTCGGCAGGATCCAGTTGCTCGGGCCGAACAGCACCACGACCGTGTAGGTGAACAGCACAGCGACCAGGTACGGCGGGAGCACGCGGCAGACGCGGCGCCACAGCCACCGCGACGTGGAGCCTCTGCGGATCGTCACGCAGACGAAGTACGCGCTGATCACCAGCAGGATGCTGGCGCCGACCTGGAACGGGTACCGACCGAGCGGTGCGCCGAGCTCAGGATGCAGGAACGGGCCCTGGTACGTCACGTGGGTGAAAATCACCGCCAGCACCGCCACGACGCGCACCACGTCCCAGCTCAACCTGCGTTTGGAGTCACTCACTGCGTCCGACCCTAGCCAGAGCGCGGGGGGCCGACGCAAATCGAACGTGCCACACGTGTGCGGCGTCACGTCCTCCGGCTAGAGCGGCTTCACCCAGCGAGACCACTCGGGCTGGCGCGCGTACCCGGCGGTCGACCAGACCCGATGCGCCGGTTCGTTGTCGTCCAGCACCATCGCGTCGGCCCGCGTACCGCCGTACGACGCGAAGCGGGCCTCGGCCTGGGTGACCAGCTCGCGGCCGATGCCCTGACGCCGGTGCGACGGCGCGACTGCGAGACGGTAGAGGTGGCAACGCCAGCCGTCCCACCCGACGATGATCGAGCCGACGACAATATCGTTGTCCACAGCAAGGATCAGAGCCTGCGGATCACGGTCGATCAGCCGCAGTACGGCGTCGGCCGAGTCCGGCGGACGATGCGAATCCTCGGCGGCTCCGGCCCAGAACTCCATCACTGCAAGGGCGTCCGACGGTTCGGCGTTGCGGTAGGCAACCATCAGCTGGCGGTCTGGAACGTGCGGCGATAATCCTGTGGTGGCACGCCCACCACTCTACGGAAGTGATGACGCAGCAGGGCCGCCGTCCCGAATCCTGATTCGGATGCGATCTGCTCGATGCCCATCCGGGTCTGTTCGAGCAGGGTGCGGGCGCGCAGTACGCGCTGGGTGGTGACCCACTTCAGCGGCGTCGTACCGGTCTCGGCGACGAAGCGGCGGGCGAAGGTGCGCTCGGACATCTGCGCGCGCCGGGCCAGCGCGGGCACGGTGTGATCGGTGGTGAGGTTGTCGATCATCCAGTCGAGCACCGGCTGCAGGCTCTCGCCCGACGACTCCGGCACCGGTACGTCGACGTACTGCCGCTGGCCGCCGTCGCGCTGCGGCGGGACGACCATCCGGCGGGCGATCCGGGTCGCGACCGCACTGCCGAGCTCGCGGCGGACCAGGTGCAGGCACGCGTCGATGCCGGCCGCCGTACCGGCGCTGGTGATGATGTTGCCGTCGTCGACGAACAGCACGTCCGGGTCGACCTTCGCGGTCGGGAACTGCTGCTGGAAACTCTCGGTGTACCGCCAGTGCGTGGTGCACGGCCGGCCGTCGAGCAGCCCGGCCGCCCCCAGGACGTACACCCCGGAGCAGACGGTCAGCAGGATCGCCCCACGGGCCTCGGCCCGCCGGAGGGCTTCCAGGACCCGCTCGTCGTACGCGTGCCGCCACGTGGTCGCCGGGATGCCGATCAGGTCCGCGTCCTCGAGCTCCTCCAGCCCGTACGGCGCGATCACCTGGGAGAAGGTGCTCGTGTCCATCGGCTCGCCCGGGGTGGTCGAGCACACCTTGAAGTCGAACGGTGGCACGCCGTCGGCGGTCCGGTCGAGCCCGAACACCTCCGCGAGCACTCCGAACTCGAACAGCGCGACGTCCTCCATGAGCACGACGGCGACTTTGTGCAGCATCTGGCCAGTATGGCAGGAATTTGTCGAACTATGTCAATAGTGCCACTGGTGGCAGGATCTCAATGGTAGAATCATTACTGCCATGACCGGATACGTAGTTTTCGTAGTACTCGTGCTGGCTGTGATCGCAGCTCTGGAGATCAGCAACAGGCGCCACGCGACCGGTCCGGCGACCGGCCCGAAGGGCTCCTGGATCGCCGATGACCGCGACGTGGCCCGGACCAAGCTTGACCTGCTCGCGCTCGGCGCAGCGGCCAAGCCCTTTGCCCACAAGCCCGCCTCGACCACCGGGACCGTGCACACGATCCGCGCCGCCCGGCTGCACCACGGCCGTCACGCGGCCTGATCGAGCCACTTGGGGGCGGTCGCATTCGTGACCGCCCTCAGGGCTCCTTCCACGGGGCCGTAGCGGAAGTTGTTGAGCCACACGTGGCTCAGGATCACCTGCAGGACGAAGATCCCGACCGCGAAGCCCATCGTCTCCAGTGGCGACACCTGACCCACCAGGCCGAACCCGACGCCGGTGAAGAGCAACAGCGTGGCCACTGATTGCCCCAGGTAGTTGGACAGCGCCATCCGGCCGGCCGGCGCGAGCAGCCGGCGGATGTCCTCGCCGCGATCGGTGTGCATGAACCGCAGCAGCGATGCGGCGTACGCGGCCGACAGGAACGGTGCGGTGAGCACGCTGATCAGTACGGCGCGGGTGTCGCCGTTGCCGCCGAGCGACGCGTAGTACACACCGCCGGTGATGCCGACTGTGAAGCCGACCAGCTGGATCAGTCGCAGTACTGCCTCGTTGCCATTGAGGTTCTTGAGCAGGCGGTGCCGTCCGACCACCATGCCAACCAGGAACGCGGCCAGTGTGGTCGGGCCTTGCACAGTCAGCAGAGACAGCCCGTACGTCGGCAGGGCGCGCACGTGTTCGCCGATGACATCGCTGAACGAGCCCGCGAGGTTCGCAGTCGTCTGCTGCGCGGCGGCGACCGCAGTACTCGGGTCGAGGATCGATGTGGTGTCGAGGAACATCGAAGCGACTGCCAGCGTGACGAAGAGGTACGCGTAGATCGCACCGGCGACCACGAGCGCCGTACGGTCCTTCACTCGGCGCATGCCCAGCAGGACGAGGCCGATGATCGCGTACACGCTGAGGATGTCGCCGGTGATCAGAAAGACCCCGTGCAGTACGCCGATCACGAGCAGCCCGCCCAGCCGCCGCAGCATCCGCGGCCGGAACGCAGCGCCCGCCCGCTGCGCCGCCTCCATCTGCAACTGGAAGCTGTACCCGAACAGGAACGAGAACAGCAGGTAGAACTTCATATCCACGAAGGCCGTCGAGAGCCAGCGCACCGACTCGTCGACCCAGGAGTTGTACGCCGGGTCCTCCGCGACGTGGATCGGGAACCCGGAGGCGGCAAAGGTGATGTTGACGACCAAGATGCCCAGGAGGGCGAAACCACGCAGCGCGTCGATGTCCTGAATGCGCGTCCGATCCAGTACCTGGCTCATGCCGTCCAGCACATCAGCCCAGCACCCCGCGCGCAGTCGCGCTGAATCCTCTTCGAGGGTGGAGTTAGCTCTACCCTCGAACGCGTGACTGACTACAGGGACGTGAACCGGGCCAACTGGGACGAGCGGGTACCGGCGCACGTGGCGTCGCCCAGCTACCACGTGCAGCAGTTCCTCGCGGACCCGTCGTACCTGAGCGAGGTGGTCCGGTTCGATCGGCCGCGGCTCGGTGAGATCAGCGGGTTGCGCGGGGTACACCTGCAGTGCCACATCGGGACCGACACGGTTTCACTGGCCCGGCTGGGCGCGCGGATGAGCGGGCTGGACTTCTCCGGGCCGGCGATCGAGCACGCACAGTCGCTCGCGGAGCGGCTCGGGTTGGCGATGGACTTCCATGTCGCCGACGCGTACGACGCGGTAGAAGTGCTTGGCGCGGCGTCGTACGACTTCGTCTACACCGGGATCGGCGCGCTCTGCTGGCTGCCCGACATCCGGCGCTGGGCGCAGGTCGTCGCCGGACTGCTGAAGCCCGGCGGACGGCTGTTCGTCCGCGAGGGCCACCCGATGCTGTGGTCGCTGGAGGCCGGTCCGGAGGTCCCCGAGGTGCGCTACATGTACTTCGAGACCGCCGAGCCGCTCGTCTTCGACGAGGGTGGCACGTACGTCGAGACCGACGTCGAGTTCGCCACCACTGTGACGCACGAGTGGAACCACGGTCTCGGCGAGACGATCACCGCCCTGCAGCAGGCCGGGCTCGTGTTCGATTCACTCACCGAGCACGACAGTGCGCCCTGGAACGCCCTCCCCGGTCTGATGACCGAGGACGCGGATGGTGAGTGGCGCCTGACGGTGAATCCGCACCATCTAGCCGCCACCTACACCCTCCAGGCCCATAAACCGGCTCAGTGAGCCCGGCGCTGCTGAACCTTCTGGAACGCCTGCTTGATCTTCTGCTGGTTCTCCGGCTTGCTCAGCTCACGCTGCGCGACCTGCATCAGCTTGGCGACCACAGCGCCCTTCACCAACGTCTTCACGAACCCCATCAGGGCCTCCCTACTCTGTTGTCCACGACGTTACCGTCCGCCACAACCCCCTCCTATGGGTGATCCGCCGGAACTGTCCCTGGCGTCAGGCACACTAGGAGCGTGCCTGAGTTGCCGGAGGTGGAGTCGCTCGCCACGTTCCTGCGGGAGCGTGCGGTCGGGCATGCGTTCGTGCGGGCCGACATCACGGCGATCAGTGCGTTGAAGACGTACGACCCGCCGGTGTCCGCGATGGTCGGGCTGCTGATCGACGATGTCCAGCGGCACGGCAAGTTCCTCGACATCTCCGCCCAGGGTGTGCACCTGGTGATCCACCTGGCCCGCGCCGGCTGGCTGCGGTGGAAAGAGGAGCAGAACACCGGGCTGGTCCGGCCGGGCAAGGGGCCGATCGCGCTCCGGACCGTCCTGGACGACGGCTCAGGGTTCGACCTGACCGAGGCCGGCACCCAGAAGAAGCTCGCGGTGTACGTCGTGCGCGACGTCGACGAGGTCCCCGGGATCGCGCGCCTCGGGCCGGATCCGTTCACGCTGTCGCTCGAGGACTTCAGCGACATCCTCAAGCGCCAGGGCCGGGTCCAGCTCAAGGGCGTCCTGCGCAGCCAGTCCGTGATCGCCGGCATCGGCAACGCCTACTCCGACGAGATCCTGCACGTCGCGAAGATGAGCCCGTTCAAACCCGCGTCGAACCTGTCGGAGGACGAGCTCAAGACGCTGTACGACGCGATGCGCGAGACCCTGCAGGACGCGGTGAACCGCTCGGCGGGCCTCGCCGTACAGGACCTGAAGTCGGAGAAGAAGTCCGGCCTGCGCGTGCACGGCCGCAAGGGCGAGAAGTGCCCGATCTGCGGCGACATCGTCCGCGAGGTCAGCTTCGCAGACTCCTCCCTGCAGTACTGCGCAACCTGCCAAACCGGCGGCAAGCCGCTGGCCGACCGCCGGTTGTCCAAGCTGCTCAAGTAGTCATCGCGTCGAACATGGTCTTCACGTCGGGCGTGTTCGGCGTCGACAGCAGCGTCGGTGTACCACTCGTCGTCCGGCGTGACGTGACCGCGAAGACATAGCCGAGGTTGGCGTCGATCCGGTCCTTCAACCACGGTCCGCCGCTGGCGCCGCCGTTCATCGAGCAGGTCAGCGCCGCGTCCGAACCCCACGCGTACGTGTCGCCGTCGCAGTAGTACGGCACCTCACCGTTGTACGGCGGCTCGGCCGGCCAGCCCCAGATCCGGGTTCCAGACTGGTTCTGGCTGTTGCCCCAGACGAGCCCGTTCCCGCCGACCGCGTCGATCAGGTTGGCGCCGTTGCGCTGCTGCAGCGTGACGAAAGCCTGGTCGTGGGTGAAGTCGCTGCTGTTGATCCAGGAGTTGAACGTGCGTGCCTGGCTCCAGTTCCACAGGCCGTAGCCGGACTGGCCGTTGTAGTACGCCGGCGCGAACACGATGTTCGAGTGCCAAGCACCCCCGGCGCCGCTGTGCACACAATGGCCCGCGGTGATGATCAGGTTCTTGTAGTTGTTGTTGATCGTTGACGCCGAGCAGACATAGTTCAGCCCGTTGTCGGTGAAGAACAACTTGCCCGCCGTACTCGGCACGGCGTCGTTGGCGAGATTCTTAGCGAGAGGCGCGATCGGCTTGGACGCGACACCACTCGACGTGGAAGTCCCTTGTTTTGAAGGGGTTCCGGCGGGCAGGTCGGCCGGGATGGCGTTCCGAAGCTTCTCGGCGGTCCAGTAGCCGGTCGCATCCAACGCACCGGCCGGCGCCTTCGACGGCAGGGCAGGCGCCCGTACGGCGGTTGTCGGTGCGATGGCTTCAGCCGCGGCCGGAGCGACCGTGGTGCCGGCGGTGCCGGTGATGAGCAGGATCCCGGCGGCGAGCAGGCGGACAGTAGTTCTGCGCATGCGTGAACTCCTCGATCGGGGCGGTAGATCGATTCACTGCCAGTACAGGGGAAGCGCTCTCAGAATGCAAGCGGTCACAGCGCGACGACGTACGGTGAGGAAGCCGACCGTCGGCCCGCCTCCAACCGGACCCGCAACTCGTGCCGGCCGGGTGGACCCGCAACCCGGGTCGCCCATCCGACGGACCGGCCCGCCTCGAGTCCGTCGAAGGTCCACGCCTGCTCGGTCGCGGACCATTCCGATGGCAGCGGCAGCTCGACCTCACCGCGCGCCCGCGTGCGGCCGAAGTTCGTGACCACCACGGTGACCTCGTCGCGGCCCGGGTGGATCGAGGCCAGCACCGTGCCGACCTGCGCGACGAGCACCCGCCGTACGCCGATCGGGATCGCCAGCGGTACGACCCGAAGCGCAGGCATCGGGAACGGACCGATCGTGGTGCGGGTGAGTTGCTGGCCGGTTACGCCGTACCGTCGTCGGGCCAACCGGATGTGGTGCTGGCTGTCCGGCTCGACCATGCCGACGAACCGTACGGCGACATCCATGGCTCGCCGCGCAACCAGGTGAGCCTTCGCACCGGTCGGAGTGAGGTCCCAGACGCCGTCCGCATTGGCGGTGACCGTGTCCTGCGGGACGATCCGCAGCTTGCCCTGCAAGGCGACGCGGACGACAGGTGATTCGCCGGAGTCAGGCAGGCGGACGACCAGATCGTCGCCGTCGTGGCGCCAGGTCAACGCACGACCGGTGTGGTCCTCGACGACGTGCAGCGGGGCGGTGGCCAGACCAGGGAGGCGTACTTCGTGGTCCGGTGGACGGCGGGCGATCCGGAGCAGCAGGAGCTCACGACTCCGCAGGATTGCCTCACCCCAGGGTTGCGGTTCGAACTCTCCCGGGATTCCCTGAATCAGCGCCACCGCAACCTCCCTTCGAGCCACGGTCCGAAATCCCCCGCCCGGTGTCAATAGCTTTACGGACTCCGGGCAACCGCCTTCCGGAACCGGCCACCTGCGGGTACCGCCGGTCTGCCATGCTTGGGGCATGTTCCGGAACCAGGAGATCCCCGCCGTGGTCGTGGCCGAACTCGACGACGAGCTGCTCGCCGAGGCGTTCGTGCTCGACGTGCGCGAGCCGGACGAATGGGACCGCGGGCACATCGACGGCGCGGTGCACATCCCGCTCGGTCAGTTGCAGGACCGGGTCGGCGAGGTGCCGCTCGACCAGAAGGTCCTCTGCGTCTGCGCCGTCGGCGGCCGTTCCGGCATGGCCACCCAGTTCCTGAACCAGCTCGGCCGCGAGGCGATCAACCTCGACGGCGGGATGCACGCCTGGCAGACCTCCGGCCGCCCCGTCAGCACCAACTGACCGTCAGCAGGAGCTGAAGCCGCGGCGTTTCGACCGGCTCAGCTGCGGCGACCGACTCCTGCGCGCCAGGCGCGCCGGCGGTCGCCGCCCGGCATGGTCGCTTCGACCAGCCAGCCACCGGCAACCGGTCCGGCGACCAGCTGACCGCCCAACTCCTGCACACGCTCCCGCAGCCCGGCCAGCCCGCGCCCCGTTCCGGACAGCAACGGACGCCGCTGAACCGCATCGCCGTTCTCCACCCGAACAGTGAGATCCCGTCCGGCACCGTTCACCACAACGCGAACCGCAGCACCCGGTGCGTACCGCAGCGCGTTCGTCAGACTCTCCTGTACGACGCGGAACGCCGCATGCGCGACCGGCGCCGACACCCCGTCGCGCGAACCCTCGAACCGGCACGAGACGTCCAGCCCGCTCCGCGCCGCCCGCGTGACGATCTCCTCGATCAGCGACAGATCCGGCCCGCCGACCTCTACCCCACCGAGCAGCTCGACCAGCCGTCGCAGATCCTCGTGCCCCTGCCGCGCCGACTCCGCCAGCCCGGCGAACACCTGCGACGTACCGACCGGATCCCGATCCACCAGCCGCTGCCCGGCCGCCGCCTGGATCACCATCACGCTGATCGCGTGCCCGACGATGTCGTGCAGCTCGGAGGCGATCCGCGCCCGTTCATGCCGTACGGCGAGCTCGGCGAACAGCTCGCGCTCCTCCTCGAGCTCGCGCCCGCGCCGCGCGAGCGCCTCGGCCGACTCCCGGTGCAACCGCAGTACCGTCCCGGCCAGGAAACTCGGGACGCTGAACATGATCAGCGGCACCTCGATGTTCTCGCCGAGGACGAACCACAGAACGGCCAGGTACGCCGCCAGCCCGCCCGCGACAACCCATGAAGCGCGCCCGGACCAACCGAGCGCCGCGACCAGCGTGAGCAGCGCGAGGATCGCGAACGCCGTGTCCGGGAACCAGCCGTAGGCGTTGAGCACGACCGGCACCATCAGGAGCGCACCGCCCAGTACGGCGACCAACCGAGGATGGGTCCGCCACCACATCAGCATGAGCCCGCTCGCCAGGAGGCCCGCGGTGAACAGGTTCCCGCCGACCGACGTGGGCCAGCCGTGGATCGCAGTCGGCACGGCGATGACTGCGGCGACCAGCACCACGATCCCCGCCTGCTCGAGTCTGCGTCCGGCGTTCATGGCGCTCAGCCGACCACCGGCAGTTGGGCGACCGCGCCCGCCCGCCCCTTGGTGACCTTGACGTCGACCGAGCCGCCCAGCAACTTCGCGCGCTCCTTGGCACGGGCAACCGCCGCCTTCAGATCGGCCGCCTCGCCCACCTGTCCGTTCACACGGATCTCGAGCGCATCGTCTTCGAACCGCACGGACACGACGATCGGCGCATCGGCCTGATCGGCAAGTGCGGTCACGAGATGCTCGACGATTCGGTACGCCGAAAGCTCAACAGTTGCAGGCAATGCGCGCGGATCGCCGGTCACGACCAGCTGCGAGTGCGCCGTACGAAGTCGTGCGAGCAACGTGTCGAGATGAGCCACCGTCGGCGTCGGCGCGAACGCGACATCATCGCCGCGCAGCAGCCCGACGATCTCCCGCATGTCGTCCAAGGTCTGCCGGCTGTCCGACTCGATCGACTCCAGCACCGCCCTCGCCTCCGCGGGCGACAGGCCGTCCGCGGACTCGGCCGCCGTGGTCAGGTCGGCGAGCCGCTCCTGCAGCAATCCGTCGAGCTGACGCGAGAGTCGCGCCCGGTCGTCCGCGACGTCGAGCGCCGCGCGTTCGTCGCGCAGTTGCCGCAGCTCCGCTTCGCGGTCCGCGAGCTCCTGGTTCAGCGCCGTACGACGACGAGCCGCCAGCCCGACGCCGAACACGATGCAGACGATCGGCAGCGCCAGGATGATCGCGGCCGGGCCGGTGGTCGCGTCGATGACCAGCACGAACACGGTCAGTACGACGCTGAGCCCGCACACGATCCACGCGGTCCTCCGCTTGGACGCCTGCGCCCCGAGGAACGCGACCACGAACGCGAGCGGGAGACCCGCACCGCAGCGGGTCACCCACCCGAACAACAGGTCGTGCGAGGCCATCGCCAGCACGGACACCGTGGCGACGGCGAGGATGCCTCGCCGCCACCACAGCACCGGAATGGTCGCCGCCGCGAACACCGGAATCATCCAGAACGAGTGCGAGCTCTGTGCGTGCACCATCGATCCCTCCGCGATGGCGTTGCGCACCTGCGCGTCGGATGTCTGGAGGTTCTCGAACATCAACAGGACGCCGAGCAGGGTGAGACCGCCCGCGATCCCCCAATCGCGGAGCTTGACCCCTCTGAAGACCCCACCCATGACCGGCTCCTACTCAAGCGGCCGTGTGCTCGTGGACCGTCGCCACCGCGGCGGACTGCTTGGTGACTCGATTCTGCACGAGTACGCCGATCCCGTAGAAGAGCGCGATCCCCGGCAGTGCGACCGCCAGTGCGCCCGCCACCGCGTCGATCGACGCGTCCCGCCACAGCATCACGACCTCGAGCACGACAACGCCTCCGAGACCGATCACCTGGTTGAGCCACGAGCCGGCGAACCGCGCAACGGCGTACGCGAGCGCGAAGCCCAGCGGGATGAGGACGCCGCACCGCGTCACCCAGCCGAACGCCAGCACGTGTGCCAGCGTGGTGACGGCGGTGACGCCGACGACCGCGAGGATGTTGCGCCGGCGCCACAGGATCGGCAGCGTCACCAGCAGGAAGACCGGCAGCATCGCCCACGTGGTCGTCGACAGCGGATGCGGCAGGTCGGCGTCGGTGGCCGTGATGTTCTCGACCATCAGCAGCGCAACCGCAGCGGTCATGAGGCCGGCCAGCACGTAGTCGAGGGGCCTGATCCCCTTCAAGATCTCGTTCATCGGTTTGTCCCTTCGTCCCCGGGTCTTATGACCCCATGCAGCGAAGGTAGATTTCGGCGCCCGTCGTCCACGTCTGGCGCAAGAACGATCCTGTGAAGCTCGCGTCGTCCGCGGGGATGACGGCGTACGCCCCACGGATGACGCACAATCAGCCTGTGTCCGAGAAGATCCGTGTGCTGGTCGCCGACGATCAGACCCTGGTGCGTACCGGGTTCCGGGTGATCCTGGAGGCCGAGGGCGATATCGAGGTGGTCGCCGAGGCCGACACGGGTACTGCGGCCATCCGGCAGGCTCAGCTGGCCGCGCCGGACGTGATCTTGATGGACATCCGGATGCCCGAGCTCGACGGGCTGTCCGCGACCGAGGAGATCCGCCGGCAGCCCGACCCGCCGACGATCATCGTGCTCACCACGTTCGACCAGAACGAGTACGTCTACCGTGCGCTCCGCGCGGGAGCGGCCGGGTTCCTGCTCAAGGACTCACCGTCGACCCGCCTGATCGCGGCGGTCCGCGCGGCGGCGACCGGTGACTCGCTGATCGAGCCCGCGATCACCCGACGGCTGGTCGAGCGCTTCGTCGAACCGGTGGTCGCTCAGGGACTGCCTCCCGAGCTCGCCACCCTGACCGACCGGGAGCTCGACGTACTGCGATTGATCGCGCGTGGCCTGTCCAACGCCGAGATCGCGGCCGAGCTCGTGGTGGCCGAGACGACCGTGAAGACGCACGTCGCCCGGCTGCTCACCAAGCTCGGGGTCCGCGACCGGGTCCAGGCAGTTGTGGTGGCCTACGAGACCGGATTCGCCAACCGCCGCTGAACAACAAGTGAAAGACCTTCCGAATCGGTCGGCGAGACGTTAGTTTGTCACAGCTGTCCGTCCGTTGGGGAGGCTCCTGTGTCGCTCGTCCGTGCTCTGACCACAGCCGTAGGCGTCGGCGGTCTACTCGCCGGCGTACTCGTCGATCCAGCCCTCGGGCAGACCTCCCAAGGCATTACCGACGCCGCGATCGCCGAGGACTGTGTACTGACGTCGCGGGTCGACAGCCCGGTCGCGGCGGGCGTGAACTACACGTCGTTCGACCGCCTCGATCCGAAGGGCTGGCAGCGCGGCGACATCCTCGACACCGACCTGAGCAAGCACGGCGTCACCGTGGACCTGGTCAACAACGGCGGCAAGGTGTCGGGCGGTCAGCCACTCAGCCAGCAGCTCGCCCGCAAGGGCGCGATCGCCGGCGTGAACGGCGACTTCTTCGACATCAACGACACCACCGCGCCGCTCGGCGTCGGGGTGGAATCCGGGAAGCTGACCAACGCGCCGGCCGCCGGCCACAACGACACCGCGGTGATCGGCAAGGACGGGCTCGGCAAGATCGCCGAGCTGTTCCTGCAGGGCACGGCGACCGACGGCGCCACCAAGCTCGAGCTGACCAACCTGAACTCGCCGGCCGTCAACACCGGCGGTATCGGCCTCTACACCCCGGAGTGGGGCGACGCGGCCCGGACCCGGACCGTGGACGGCCTGCCGACCGTGCGTGAGGTGATCCTTCGCGACGGTGTGGTCGTCTCGTCGGCAACCACTCCGGCAACCACCCCGCTCGCAGCCGGCGAGCAGGCGCTGATCGGCCGTGAGGCAGGCGCCGACGCACTGACTGCTCTGCAGGTCGGCGACCACGTCGACGTCGCGTACGGCCTGCGTCCCGACGCCGGTGCTGTCGCGGCCGCGGTCAGCGGCAACTCGCAGCTCGCGAAGGACGGCAAGGTCCCCGACGACGTACCCGACGCCGACCTCGCGCCGCGGACCGCGATCGGGTTCGACGCCGACGGCAGCCGGATGATCCTGCTGACCGTCGACGGCCGGGCGACCGGATCCCGGGGGCTGTCGCTCAAGGAGATGGGCCGGCTGATGATCAGCCTCGGGGCTGACGACGCGCTGAACCTCGACGGCGGCGGCTCCTCCACGATGCTGGCCCGTACGCCGGGCAAGGCCGCGCCGGACGTGGTCAACGACCCGTCCGACGGCGGCGAGCGGCTGATCCCGAACGGTCTCGGCCTCCTCCCGGTCAAGGGCTCCGGCACGCTGAAGGGCTTCCGCGTCGAGTCGGTCGGCACCTCCCAAGAAGGCCCCGACGCCGACATCTCGCGCAGTTCCCGCGTCCTCACCGGACTCAGCCGAGTCCTCAGCGCTGCCGGGTACGACGAGACCTACGCACCCGCTGCCGGTACGCCGTCGTGGTACGCGGGCAGCAACGTCCGCGTCGACCAGCACGGTGTCGTCACCGGCCGCCGCGCGGGCGACGTGATCGTGACCGCGACCCGCGGCGCGGCGAACGGAAGGTTCCCGATGACAGTCCTCGGTACGCCGGCCCGCCTCGCCCCCTCGACCCGCCAGGTGTCGCTCTCCGACTCCACCGCCAAGGGCTTCTTCGAGGTCGACGGGTACGACGCCGACGGGTTCTCCACCTGGATCGAACCGCAGGACGTCAAGCTCAGCTACGACCCGGCCGCCGTCAAGGTCGTTGCTACGCGCAACGGTTTCGAGGTGAACGCGCTGACCGACGACGCGGTCTCGACCGTGATCACTGCGAAGGTCGGTGCCCTGAGCACCCAGTTGAGCGTGACGTCAGGCCTGACCAGCACGGTGGTCGACAAGCTCGACGACCTGACCAAGTGGGCGGCCAACGCCGTACCGGTTGGTGCGGCGACGGCGTCGCGATCTGCTGCGGAGGGACATGACGGCGGGCCGGCGATCGCGCTCGACTACTCGTTGACGGGCAGCACGGCCACGCGGGCGGCGTACCTCTCGCAGACGCCGCAGCAGACGCTGCCTGGTCAGCCGCAGAAGCTCGGCGCCTGGATCTACGGCGACGGCAAGGGCGCATGGCTGCGGGCCAACGCTTATGACGCGGCCGGCGGTACGGCGCAGACGCTGAACCTCGCGGCCACGGTCGACTGGACCGGCTGGAAGTACGTCGAAGCGGACATCCCGCCCGGGCTGACGTACCCGCTGCGGTTCTGGCGGATCTACGTCGTCGAGACTTCGCCGACGCGGCAGTACTCCGGCCGGATCATCATCGACGACCTGACTATCCGGAGTGCACCGCCGGTGACGATGACGCCGCCGGCGAAGGTGATCGACCCGATGGTCGTCACCGACGGGACGGTCACCGGCAACGGCCGCTGGCGGTTCGCGGTGATGTCGGACGCGCAGTTCACCTCGGACGACCCGAACTCGGACTACGTGAAGCAGGCGCGGCGGACGATCCGCGAGGCACTCGCGCAGAAGCCCGACTTCCTGGTGATCAACGGCGACTTCGTCGACCGGGCTTTCGGGCCGGACATCGCGCTCGCCAAGCAGATCATCGACGAAGAGGTGGCCGGCCAGGTTCCGGTGCACTACGTGCCGGGCAACCACGAGACCTACGGACCAGGCGACCTGTCCGAGTGGAAGAAGGTCTTCGGGGCGGCGACCAGCACGTTCGACCACAAGGGCACCCGGTTCATCCTGCGCGACTCGTCGCTCGGGTCGCTGCGGGCCGGCGGCTTCGATCAGATCCTCGACCTGCGCAAGCAGCTCGATTCCGCGGCGCAGGACCGCTCGATCAAGAACGTCGTGGTGATGGCACACCACCCGGTCGACGACCCGTCGCCGACGCAGAACTCGCAGCTCGGCGACCGCAAGGAAGCCGCCATGATCGTTCAGTGGCTGGCTGACTTCCGCGCCTCAACGGGCAAGGGTGCCGCGTACATGGCGGCTCACGCCGGGACGTTCGCCGCGACGCGGACTGACGGTGTGCTGCTGCCGCTGACGGGGAACTCGGGCAAGAGCCCGGCCGCGGCGCCGGATGCGGGCGGCTTCACCGGATGGGCCCTGGTCGGGATCGACCCGCATGTGACGGCGGCGCCGGCTGGCGAGCGGAACTGGTCGGCGCCGGAGCGGTCCTGGTTCCAGGTCGAACTGCGGCCGCACGTCGACTCGCTCGAGCTGACCGCGCCTACGTCACTCCGCCGCGGCCAGTCCGCCACAGCATCCGCCACGGTCATTCAGGAGGACCGGCGAATCCCGGTCACCTTCCCGGTCTCTGCGGACTGGTGGGGCTCGACCTTCCTGTACATCGGTCCGGCAAAGACCGCGCCGTTCTGGGCGGTTGCGTCGTACGACCCGGCGACCGGCCAGCTGACCGCCCTGCACCCGGGCACCGCGCAGCTGGGTGTGACGGTGAACGGAGTCTCCAAGAGCACCACGCTGCGGGTCGATTGGTAGCGTCCTCGGCGTGACTGACGTGGTGGTGCCGCAGCGACTGCGGAGTGGTGATCGGGTTGCCGTGGTGGCGCCGTCGGGCCGCGTGGACGGCGCACGCCTGCAGATCGGCTTGGAGCACCTCAGGTCGTGGGGCCTCGAGGTCGACGTGATGCCGTCGGTGCTGGCCGGGCACGAGCGGTTCCAGTACCTGGCTGCGGACGACAAGGCGCGCGCACAGGACCTGCGGAACGCCTGGCTCGATCCGCAGTACGCCGCGGTGTTCTGTGCTCGGGGCGGGTACGGCGTGCAGCGGATGCTCGAGCACGTCGACTTCGACGAGCTGGTCGCCATACCCAAGTGGTTCCTCGGGTTCAGCGACATCACCGCACTGCACGAGCCGTTGAACGCACGTGGTCTGGTGACTCTGCACGGTCCGATGGCTGCTGCTGTTGAGCAGCTGGAGAACTCAGATGGGCGGGAGCGGCTGCGGGCGTTGCTGTTCGAGCCATCGAGCGTGACCGACCTGCTTGCGCCCGCTGGTGCTCGCACTGTGGTTGGTGGGGTCGCTGAGGGACGGCTGTGCGGTGGCAACCTGGCCTTGCTCGCGTCCAGCCTTGGTACGCCGACGTACGCGCCGCCGGCCGGTGTCGTGGTGCTGGAGGAGGTCGACGAGGCCGGCTATCGCGTGGACCGGATGCTGACGCAGCTGTTGCGCGCCGGGTGGTTCGATGAGGTCACGGGGCTGGTGATCGGCGACTTCAGTGGCGTCCAGGATCCGGTCGATGTCGTCCGCGAGCGGCTCGAGCCCCTCGGCGTACCGATGGTCGAGGGCGCGGCAATCGGACACGAGTCACTGAACCTCGCCCTACCCCTCGGGCTGCCGGTGCGACTCGACGCGACCGCCGCGACTCTCAGCCCAGGTGCTCTCGCAGGAAGTCCCGTGATCTCCTGAAAGAAGATCACGCATGACCAATCCGGTGCCCCTCCAGCGTGACAGCGCGTCGGGCTAGTCGTCCAACGCCTCGACCAGCGCAGCCACGACCTGCTGAGGGAGGTGGGCAGTAGCCTTGCGAGCGTCGCTGGTTCGCAGGTATGCGTGAAGTTGAGTCGGAGTCTCCGGAGCGCCGAGCGGCACGGGTTCGGAACGGCGCCAACCTCGCGCCGAACTGGCCTTAATCGCGGTGAGGTAGTTGGAAGACGTCATCCGACCGAGCGTCTTCGCGCGGAACAGAAGAGCTGCCAATGAAACCTGCCACTTGGACTTGAGCTGGAAGAGCAGAGGCCAGTCCGCGCGTGGTGGCAGCTCGTCATAGATGTCGTCCTCAGGCATGAGGAAGGCCGCCGCAAACTGGTGCGCCTGGTCCTCAATCTCCTTCAGTCCCCAGACCTGCTCTCCATGCATCACCAGGTGACCGAGCTCGTGGGCCGCGTCGAACCGCGACCGCGCCCTGTCGTTTTTGTCCGCGCCGAGGACGACGACAGGGTGTCTCGGAAACGGCAGCGAGAATGCGTCCACGTCGGCGGAGTCGAGGGGCAGACGGATGACGACGACGCCGTGCCTCTCCAGTAGTTCGACCACGTTCTCTACCGGACCGGCTGGTACCCCCCACTCCCGGCGAACCCGCGCCGCAACATCTTCGATGCGCTCGCGGGAGGCGTCCAGGTCGACCGAGCAGTGCGGGACTGTAACCTCCGGCAGCATACTTTCCGGCGCACTCTGCGCGGCATCGTGAGCCAAATGGGCGAGCGCCCGTGCGTGTCGTCGCTGCGAGACAGAACTCTTCCTGAGCGAACGGAAGAACCCTTCGTGCGTCTCTGCCAATTCGACACCGAAGAATGCCACGGGCACCGACAAGGCCTTGGCGAGGATCGGAATCGTCTCATCGGCGGGGCGCGTGTGGCCGGACTCGAACTGACTCACCGCTGCTGGCGTGACATCGGCCGCTCGGGCCAGATCCGCCTGGCTCCACTCCTTCAGCTCCCTTGCCAGGCGGAGCCGGGCCGGGTCGAGCCTGGCTGAAGTAGTCACGTTTTGGCGGCTCCAGTTCGGGATGGAGAAAGGGCGCAGCGCCCTCATCTTGAGGGGTCTGGTCTCTGGGGTGGGTGACAACACGCTACACGATCTTGAGCGAACTTCTTGTCGCAAAATTAAGCTTCATTCTACGCAGAAGATGTTGCTGAACTGCTAGCATCCAGTGGGGGGCCGAGATATGACGAAAGGTTTAGTGCCATGCCCAACCAGAAGAACACGGTCACCGTCACCTTCAACGGGACTGACCGCGAAGTGCCCTTCGAGCCCCACGCCAGCGTGCAGGCTCTGCTCGAGCACGCGAAGAAGGTGTTCAGCGTCCAGTCGAACCACCTGCTGAGCCTGTTCACCGAGGACGGGATCGAGATCACCGACGACCAGCAGTCCGCGGACGATGCGCACATCGTCGCCGGTGCCCTGCTGATCCTCCGCCAGAGCACCGTGCGCGGCGGCAAATGACCACCCTTTCGCTCGCGGCTCCCGCCCTGGTGGACACCTTCGCCCAGCTCCGCAACTGCGGAGCTGGGCGGCGTGAGTGCGTTGTGTACTGGTGCGCCATCTGGCGCAACCCTGATGTGGTGGCTGATGTCGTCCACCCCGATCATCGGGCTACGTTCGCGAGTTATGAGGTCAACTCCGGATGGGTCACCGAGTTCTTCCTCGGCCTTCGTCGTGACTACCGGCGTGTGCTGGCTCAAGTCCACACTCACCCCGGGCCGGCGAACCACTCCGAGATTGACGATCAGTTCGCCATTGCCCCGGAGTTGGGCTTCCTGTCCCTGGTGATCCCGAACTTCGCCACAGGACTGGTTACATTGCGGGGTGCCCACCTAGTCGAGATGGGTCCGACCGGGCTGTGGCGCGAGGTACGTGTCGATTCGGTCCTGCGATGATTGATGAAGAGGCTCTTGCTCGTACCGCGCTCCTGCTGCGGCTCGACGTCTTCCACTCGGACCCGTCGGACGACCCGCGCATCGTCGCGGGACTCCGAGCGAGCACGGCACGCGTCGTTGCAGACCAAAACAATCTCATGTCGTATGCAGGGCAGACTGCGCTGGTCACGTTGTGCGGACAGCTCGCGATGTTCGGGATGCACATCGATCTTGACGTGGCCGACGTTGCATTGGTGAGATCGCAGCCGCCGCTGACCGGTGACCGCATCGGGCAGGCGCTCAGCGAGTACCTCGCAGATCTGATGCCGAGTGGCAACTCTCCCTCAACTAGGGCCGACGTCACGTTCGCGCTTGGGGATACGCACGTCGCTGGCGTTCATGTCAGGGTCGCCGGCAATGACGGTCGTGTGCAGGTTGGCAACAGCTCGGACTGCAACATCCGGTGGGTCGGCGACGATCCGGTGACGGCCATGGCTGCATCTACGACAGCGGCTGCAGATGGTGTGCGGGCGTCAGTCCCTCGCGTCGCCGAGCATCTCGGAGTGTCAGCCCAGCAGAGTGGGAGTTGGAGTCGTGAGTTGGGCCGCGAGGTCGCCCTCGACCTCCGCTACTTACTGCCTGGGGAGTTTCAGGATCTCGGAGATATTGATCTGATCAGCGGAGGCGCGATCAGCAACGCGGCGCTGTTCACGCTTCTCCGGCTGCAGACCGTCCGCGCGGCCGTCCGGGTCATCGAGCCAGACACGTTTGCCGCCAGCAACTTGAACAGATATGCGCTCGGCCGCCGCTCCCACGTGAATCTCGCGAAGGTCGATGTACTGGAGAGCTTTGGTAGCGAGGCACTTGCCATTGTGGGTGTCAAACATCACCTCGACGATGACACGGCCGCCATACTTGGGCCGCTCAGCTCGCGCGTCCTGGTGGGCGTTGACGATATCCCCTCTCGATGGGCGGCGCAGCGTCTTGCGTCGGGCCTTGTCGTCGTTGGCTCTACCTCCCACGACTACGTCGTCGTCTCGGCGCATCCCGTCGGCGGGCCATGCGCAGGGTGTACGCACCCCAAAAACGATGACGGCATCGGCGACATCCCGACGATCTCATTCGTCTCGTTCTGGGCCGGCATGCTCCAGGCGCTCGAATTGCTCCGCTACGCCCGCCTACCGGAGACCGCCGCGAGTCGGAGCGAGATCTATCCATTGAGCCTGGACAAGCCTCGCGGCCTGTATGCCTATCGCCAAGGGGCAGCCCCGACCTGCCCGGTCCGATGTACATCTTCCGCGACCAGATCGTCGTTGTCCCACTAGAAGGACTTGCTCCAGGACGAGGAGCGACGACCCGCGCCGGAATCATCCAGTCTTGACGAGCGCGTCCGCAGTACGTCGAGCCCAGGCACTGGTTGTGATGAGGCCGAGGATCAGGACCAGGGCGCCGCAGCCGGCGATGATGTACCAGCAGAGGCGAGCGGCGTCGACGAAGCCTGTCTCGAGTGGGCCGACCAGACGGGCCGTGAGCACAGTGCCGGCGATCGCGACGCCCAGCGACGCACCCACCTGGCGGCTGGTCGAGGCGATGGCGGCTGCGACACCAGCCTGGGAGCGGGGCATGCCAGAGACGGCGGCGTTGGTGATGGGCGCGTTCAGCATGCCGAAGCCGAGTCCGAAGACCAGATAGCCGATCAGCAACTGCACGGTGGATGTAGATGTCCCCAGCCGCGACAGGATCAGGCCGGACGCCGTCAGCATCGTCCCGGCGACCACTAGCGGTACGCGCGGACCACGGTGGCCGACCAGCCAGCCAGAGATCGGTGCGAACACCACAGTCATCGCGGCCATCGGCAGCGTCAGCAGTCCGGCATGTAGCGCGGTGAAACCACGTGCCGACTGCAGATAGAGCGAGTTGAGGAACAGGAACCCCGACAGCGCCGAGAACCCGCACACCGCGATCAGCGTGGCTCCCGAGAATGGCGCACTCCGGAAGAACCGCGGTTCGAGCAGCGGCTCCTCCCGGCGGCGTTCGTAGTACACGAGCGTCACCGCGGCCGACACGCACACCACGAAGCACCCGATGATCAGCGGCGAGCCCCACCCCGCCGTACGGCCCTCGATGATCCCGTAGGTCAGCCCGCCGAGCAGCAGTACGACGAGGACCTGCCCGACCGGATCCATCCGTCGCGGGACCGCTGCGCGAGACTCCGGTACGAACAATGCGGTCATCAGTACGGCGGCCACCGTCACCGGCACGTTGATCCAGAAGATGAACCGCCACCCGGCCGCGTCGACCAGCGCACCGCCGACGACCGGTCCGACCGCCATGCTCAGCCCGACCACGCCGCCCCAGACACCGATCGCCTGCGCGCGCTCGCGTGGGTTCGTGAAGGTGTTGGTGATGATCGACATCGCCACCGGGTTCAGCATCGACCCGCCGACGGCCTGCAGCACCCGGAACGCGATCAGCAGGTCGATGCTCGACGCGACCCCGCAGAGCAACGACCCGATCCCGAAGAGGACCAGACCGGCCTGGAACGTCCGCCGCCGCCCGACCCGGTCCGCCGTCGACCCGGACACCATCAGCAGGCTCGCCAGCACCAGCGTGTACGCGTCGATCGTCCACTGCAGCTTCGACACCGAAGCCCCGAACTCGGACCGGATCGCCGGCAGCGCCAGGTTCACGATCGTCGAGTCGAGCCCGACGATGAACAGACTGGAACAGCAGATGCCAAGAACCAGCAACCGCCGGCCGCGGGTCAGCTCCTCCACCTGGCTCCGTCCATGCTTGAAGACTTTACTACCGGCCCGGAAAACGGTTTGACGGAGTGTCGGCGGGGCCACCTACGCTTGATCTATTCGCCTGGTCAGGTACCTTCTTTCATCCCTCTATGCCTGTTTGTGAGACGTCATGTCTTTGCGCCTCATCCCATTCGCCGACCCGGGTGTGCCGGACACCCGCTCCGGCCTCCGACTCATCATCTGGCTGGAGCACCAGCAGCTGCGCGGGCAAGCCCTCGCAGTGTTCTGGGGGCTGATCTACTTCGGCGGTATCGCCGCTGCTCCGGTTGCCGTCGGTCTGGCCGTCCAGGCCGCGATCGACCTGTCCTGGTCCAAGCTGATGCTGGCCGGTGGGCTGCTGCTGGCCTTCGGCGCGGCCAAGGCCGGCGCCGACTCGTTCTTCCACCGCGCCGTGGTGACAAACTGGATCAGCACTGCGTCCCGCCTGCAGCAGCTGCTCATGCGCAAGGCTGCAGAGCTGGGCTCCCTGCTGACCCGCCGGATCGCCGCCGGTGAGGTCGTCGCCGTCAGCAGCGGCGACGTCGAGAAGATCGGCTGGTTCGTCGAGGTGCTGGGCCGGTTCGCCGCCGCGCTGCTGACCTGCTTCGCGGTCGTCATCGGCCTGCTGTTCTACGAGCCCCAGCTCGGCCTGGTGGTCGCCATCGCCGTGCCGGTGCTGGCCTTCTCGATCGTCCCGCTGATGGGTCCCGCGGAGCGTCGCGCCGACGAGCAGCGTGCCAAGGGCGGCCGCGCCACGGAGCTGGCTGCCGACACCGTCGCCGGTCTGCGCGTACTGCGGGGTATCGGCGGCGAGCAGCTCTTCCTCGAGCGCTACCGCGAGGCATCGCAGCAGTACAGGAGCAGTGCGGTCCGCAGCGCGCGGATGTGGTCGCTGATCGCGGCCCTGCAGGTGCTGCTGTTCGGGCTGTTCCTGGTGGTCGTCGTCTGGATGGGTGTGCGGCTCGTCACGTCCGGACGGATCTCGGTCGGCGAGCTCGTTACGACGTACGGGTTCATCACGTTCATGCTGGTGCCGCTGCACACATTCGAGGAGACGGCGAGCGCGTTCATCTTCTCGAAGGTGTCGGCCCGCCGGGCCGCGCGGGTGCTGTCGCTGCAGCGGACCGACGAGACCAAGGGCACTGCCGAGGCGCAGCTGCCGCAGGGTGAACTGCTCGACCCGGTCACGGGCCTGCACGTCCCGGCCGGCAGCTTCACCGCGGTCGTCGCCGGCGACCCGGATGCCGGTGGCCTGCTGGCCGACCGGTTGGGCGGTCACAGCCCGACAGCTGACGGTGAGGCCTCCGTGCTGCTCGGCGGCGTTGCCCTCGACGACATCCCGCTGGAGTCCGCGCGGACCGTCGTACTCGTGCAGGACAAGGACCCGGTGCTGTTGTCGGGGACGGTGCGCGAGCTGTTCGACGTGCCGGCCAGTGGTGTCGTCTCTCCGGAGACAGCGCTCGACGCAGCGCAGTGCGCCGACATTCTCGACGTACTGCGGCAGACGCTGCCTGCTGGTGAGTCCGACGCGATGCGCGCAGTGCTGACTGAGCGCGGGCGGTCCCTGTCCGGTGGTCAGCGGCAGCGCGTGGCACTGGCTCGCTCGCTGTACGTCGACCCGCAGGTGCTGGTGCTCGACGAGCCGACCAGTGCGGTGGATGCGCACACCGAAGCGCGCATCGCCGACGGTCTGCAGCTGCTGCGCGCCGGCCGGACCACTGTGGTGTTCACGTCGAGCCCGCTGATGCTAGACCGGGCGGAGCGAGTGGTGTTCGTGCCGGACGGCCGCGTCGATGCGGTCGGGACACACCACGACCTGCTGCACACCAACCCGCGGTACCGCGCCGCAGTAACCCGTGAAGACGAACAAACCGTTGAGGAGTTGGCGTGAAGCGCCCCCTGTACGACCCGGCAGCCCCACAGGAAGTAGTGCGGCTCCCGGTAGCAGGCAGCGCGACTGTGCGCGCCTACCTGAAGTCGCTGTTCCGCCGGCACCGCCGTGCGTTCGGCTGGCTCACGCTGGTCAACGCAGTGGCGGCGCTGAGTGGCATGGTCGGCCCGTGGCTGCTCGGCAACGTGGTCGAGAAGCTCTCGCAGGGCAAGACCGATGTGCAGCTCCCGTACGTCGTGCTCGGCTTCGTCATCGCCCTGGTCGTCCAGACGATCTTCGTGCGGATGACTCGGCTCCGTGGTGCGGTCATGGGCGAGGAGATGCTCGCGGACCTGCGCGAGGACTTCCTGGTCCGCTCGGTCGGGCTGCCGCCCGGTGTGCTGGAGCGCGCCGGGACCGGTGACCTGCTGTCCCGGATCACGACCGACATCGACCGGCTGTCTCACGCCATGCGCGACGCCGTACCGCAGCTGACGATCGCGGTCATCTGGGCAGGTCTGCTGATCGGTGCGCTGGTCGTCACCTCGCCGCCGCTGGCAGTGGCGGTGGTGATCGCCGCACCGATCCTGATCATCGGCGGCCGCTGGTACTTCCGGCGCGCACCATCCGGGTACCGGTCGGAGGCAGCCGGGTACGCCGCTGTCGCGTCCGCACTGGCCGAGACCGTCGACGCCGGCCGGACCGTGGAGTCGCACCGGCTCGGCGACCGCCGGATCAAGCTCGGCGACACCCGGATCGGTCAGTGGGTCGCGTGGGAGCGGTACACGCTCTACCTGCGGATGATCCTGTTCCCGGTGATCAACATGACCCACACGGTCGCGTTGGCCGCCGTGCTGGTGATCGGTGGCGGTTTCGCCATCCAGGGCTGGATCACTGTCGGCGCACTGACCACAGGTGCGCTGTACGTCCAGATGCTGGTCGAGCCGGTCAACATGATGATCCGCTGGTACGACGAGCTGCAGGTGGCCCAGGTGTCGCTGGCGCGGCTGGTCGGCGTCCGTGAGGTGGAGACTGCCGCGACGGACGGCGATGCCGAGCCGGAGGGCCGGACTGTGCTGGCGGATGACGTGCGGTTCGGCTACCTCGAGGGTCGCGACGTACTGCACGGCGTGACGCTGACGGTCGAGCCGGGTGCGCGCGTGGCGCTCGTAGGCCCTTCTGGTGCAGGGAAATCGACGCTCGGTCGGCTGCTGGCCGGCATCTACTCGCCACGCGTCGGTGACATCACCTTGGGTGGTGCGGCGCTGGACCAGATGTCTGCCGAGCAGGTACGCAGCCACGTTGCCCTGGTCAACCAGGAGCACCACGTGTTCGTGGGCAGTGTCCGCGACAACCTGCGGCTGGCGAAGCAGGGCGCGACGGACACCGACCTGTGGGCAGCACTGCGTTCGGTCGACGCCGACGGCTGGGTGGCCGGCTTCGACGACGGGCTGGACACCGAGGTGGGCTCCGGTGGGGTCTCGCTGACGCCGGCTCAGGCGCAGCAGGTCGCTCTGGCCCGGTTGGTGCTCGCGGACCCGCACACGTTGGTGCTGGACGAGGCGACCTCGTTGATGGACCCGCGCGCGGCCAGGCACCTGGAGCGGTCGCTGGCGACCGTTCTGGAGGGCAGGACCGTGGTGGCGATCGCGCACCGGCTGCACACGGCGCACGACGCGGACGTGATCGCGGTCGTCGAGGACGGCAAGATCGTCGAGCTGGGCGCGCACGACGAGTTGGTCGACGCCCAGGGTGCGTACGCGGCTCTGTGGAACTCCTGGCACGGCGAACGCTGACACACGGACGGGTGGATCCGCGGTTATCCACAGGATCAACTGCGATCCCAGCGGATCCACCCGTCCCCGTGTGAGGATGAACGCGTGCTGCTGACGACGCTGTTCTCCTTGCCCACCACGATGGCCCTCGATGTGGACGACGAGGGCCGGATGCTCGTGCTGTATGACGGCACCGGCACCCGCCAGGTCAACGAAGTCGCACCGGACGGGTCCTGGCGAGCGCTCACCGATCTCGGTGACACCTGCCGTGGCGCCCGGTTCGTGCCGGGCAGCAGCCGCGTGGTCATCGAGCACGACACCGGCGGTGACGAGCGCGGTCAGCTCTCCATGCTGGATCTCGAAGAGCCTGGTCTGCCGACGCTGACCCCGCTGGTCCACGACTCGGAGTACATCCATCACCTGGTCGACGCGCGGGCCGGGCGGGTGCTCTACACGACGAACCGCCGCAACGGCGTCGACTTCGATCTGGTCGCGCGCGACCTCGCCACCGGTCGCGAGACCGTCCTGTACGACAAGGGCGGCTGGGTGATGGGCGTCAACCCGTCCCCGGATGACAAGTGGGTCGTCCTTGCGAAGGCGAGCACCCCGGCGAACTCGATGCAGCTGCTGTTGGTCGAGACGTCGAGCCGGACCATCACGGAGCTCACCCCCGAGGACGCGCACAACGACCAAGGCGCCGTCGCCTGGCTCCCGGACTCGTCGGCGTTCCTCGTGTCGACGAACGCGGACCGCGATCGCATGGCCCTGCGCCGGTACGACGTGGTCGACGCGGCGTGGAGCGACGTACTCGTGGATGACGCTCGCGACCTGGCCGGGTGGCCCTCACCGGATGGCGAGCACCTGTTGGTCGCCGTGCTGGAGGACGGCGAGGTGGCGCTGGCGCTGCACCGGCTGGAGGATGGCTCGCTCGTCGCACCGCTTGACCTCCCTGCCGGCGGCGTCGCGGCGTTGTCGATGGCGACGCCGGACCCGATCTGGTCGTCCGACGGATCGTTCGCGGCCATCACCTACAACTCGCCGGTCACACCGCCGACCGTGTATCGGTTTGTCCCGGGCGGCGAGCTGGCTGCGGTTCGACCGGTGGAGGTGCCTGTCGAGCTGAACCATCCGGAGAGTCTGCGCGTGCCGTCGTTCGACGGCGAGCAGGTGCCGGTGTTCGTGTTCCGGCCGACCGCGGCGGACCTGGGCTCGACCGTGGTCCATGTGCACGGCGGTCCGGAGGGTGCGGCGCTGCGGATGTGGAGCCCGATCATCTCGGCGCTGGCCGGCGAGGGACACACGGTCATCGTGCCGAACGTCCGCGGCTCGGCCGGATACGGCAAGCGCTGGTACACGCTCGACGACCGGCAGCTGCGGCTGGACTCGGTGAAGGACCTGGCGGCGATCAACGCCTGGTTGCCAACCATCGGCGGCGATCCGAAGAGGGCCGCGCTGTGGGGTGGTTCGTACGGCGGGTACATGGTGCTGGCCGGCGTCGCGTTCCAGCCGGACCTGTGGGCGGCTGGTGTGGACATCGTCGGAATCGCTTCGCTGGTGACGTTCCTGGAGAACACCTCGGACTACCGGCGGACCATGCGCGAGCGCGAGTACGGCTACCTGGCTACCGAACGCGAGTTCCTGGAGTCAGCCAGCCCACTCAGCCGGGTCGACGACATCCGAGCGCCGCTGTTCGTCATCCACGGCGCCAACGACCCGCGCGTGCCGTTGTCGGAAGCAGAGCAGATCACCGAGGCCCTGACGAAGCGGGGCGTGCCATGCCAGCTGCTGGTGTACCCCGACGAGGGCCACGGCCTCGCCAAGCTCAAGAACCGCCTCGACGCGTACCCACAGGCCTTCAGCTTCCTGCGAGAGCACCTCATCCCCTGACGGAAAGTGTCAACCGACACCGCGCGCTCGCGGCCGCGGCCGTTGTAGGAGGACCTCGTCAAGGACTCGGCGTCGGCTCCGACTTGTGTGACGTCAGACCGATTCGAGGAGAAAACGATGTCCAACAAAGTCGTGGTTTCGGTGCAGACGTCACTCGACGGACGAGTGGCCAGTACCGACGGTGTGCTGGACTGGCTCCAGGTGAAGGACGAGTTGCACGCCCACTTCGTCGAGTTGCACGGGTCGGCCGGCCTGTTCATGTACGGGCGCAACACCTTCGAGGGGCTGGCCGCGTACTGGCCGACCGCGGACGAGGATCCCGAAAGCGATCACCACCTGGTGGCGTACAGCAAGATCTGGAAGTCGAAGCCGAAGCTCGTCTTCTCCCGGACGCTGGAATCCGCCGGCTGGAACACCACCGTGCTCCGCGACCTTGACGTTCTCGCGGAGTACCGACGGACTGCCGACGGCGACCTGTATCTGCTCGGCAGCCCACAGTTGATCACCGCATTGGCCGAGCGCGACCTGGTCGATGCCTACGAGATCTACCTGCACCCCGTCGCCTTGGGCGCCGGCCGGTCGATCCTCGAAGGCCTACCGTCGCGCCAGGGGCTGACGCTGACGGGCACCCGGACATTCGACGGCAACGTGGTGAAGCTGGAGTACAGCCGTTAGCTCCCGACCAGCCCGGCGCGGGTCAGGGCCTTGAGGCGACCGCGGAGAATCTTCTGGCGGCGCTCTTCGTCCGGGAACAGCGCCAGGTAAGCGGGTCCGTTGGCTGCGAGCAGGTCGTCGTCGAGCCGACGTACCGTTCCGGCTGGAGCCCTGTGGGTCATGGCGGCCTGGACTGCCTCGATGTCGATGCCGGCGAGGTGTTCGGTGAGCTGCTCCTCGGTGGTGACGCCGAGGCGATGCAGGATGCCGAGGATCCAGGCGTAGTGCGTGGTCTTGGCGTGCGGGGCGTCCGGGTACCGCCGGGTCAGGTACGTCGTCAGCGTGCCGGTCGTCAGGTCCAGCGGGGCCTTGTCCTCCGCCGTGGCCGCCAGCTCGCGGTACAGCCGGTCGATCTCGGTGAACTCGTTGTCGGCCAGCTCCATCAGCGCGGCGGCGAGCAGGAAGCGCCGGTCGAACTCCGGCTTGCGGCCCGGCGGGATGTCCAGCTTGTACCTGATGTCGTGCTCGAACTCGGCCCACGCGTGCTGGACCGCCGTACGGACCTGGATCTCCATCACCAAGTTCTTCAGTACGGCGTACTCCGGCAGCTCGCGGCGGTGTGCGTTCAGCCGGACCAGATAGTGCTTGCTGGCGTACCCGAACACGCCCTGCGCCCGGGTGTGGGCGCCCATGTCGGTGTGCTCGACGATCTCGAACTCTTCCTCGATCACCTCACACACCCGGTCCACCGCCTCGACCAGGAACGTGATCACCCGCGCCGCCACCAGGTCGGTGATCTGGTTCAGCGGGTCGTCGTACTTCGGTCTGCTCGGATCGTCCGGATGCGACTTCGACGCCTTCGCGACGAACGACTCCGGGTCCTTGGCACGGGCGGTAGCGGTCAGGTAGTTGATGCCCTCTTCTTCACCGATCAGCTCGTTGATCAGCGCCTCGAGCTTGCGCGCGCCACCGACGTACTGCTGGTGCACCCGCTCGTACACCACCCCCGCCTGCTCCACCATGCGGGAACCATAGTGGTCTTCCGGTCGCTCGTGCTGTCTATCGCTTTCTAGTTATTTTGCTAGAAAGTTGTAGAGAGCCCTCGCGACACGCTCTGGTCCTTGATTGGTCAATCTACGGAAAACGCTAGACGGGCTCATACAGTGAAAGCATGGATCCGATCCGGAATCCCTATGCGCCCGGCGCCGGTCAGCGGCCGCCTGAGCTGGCCGGACGCGACATCGAGGTGCGGCAGTTCGAGGTGGTCCTCGAGCGGGTCGCGGCAGGCAGACCGGAGCGGAGCCTGGTGCTCAGCGGACTTCGGGGCGTGGGCAAGACGGTGCTGCTCAACACGTTGCGTTCGCAGGCGATCAAGCGCGCCTGGGGCACCGGGAAGATCGAGGCACGGCCGGAGCAGAGCATCCGGCTGCCGATCGCGCAGGCGCTGCACACCGCGATGCGGGAGCTGGGCCATCGGCACCGCGACGATGAGCGGGTCGACCAGTTCAGCGCCGTACTGAAGGCTTTTGCGCTGCGGACCGGAGCGGAGGACCGGAAGGGGATCCGGTGGCATCCGCCGGTGGACGTGGCCGCGGCGAAGGGGCGGGCCGACTCCGGTGACCTGGAGATGGACCTGATCGAGCTGTTCACCGACGCTGCTGATCTGGCTGGTGACCTGTCTGTCGGGGTCGGGCTGTTCATCGACGAGATGCAGGACATCAGTCCGGACGACCTGTCCGCGCTGTGCGCCGCTTGTCACGAGATCTCGCAGCAGAGCGCGCCGCTGGTTGTTGTGGGTGCCGGGCTGCCGCATCTGCCCGCCGTACTGTCGGCCAGCAAGTCGTACTCCGAGCGGCTGTTCCGGTATGTCCGCGTCGACCGGTTGGCGCGTGACGCGTGCGACCGCGCGCTGATGGTGCCGGCGGAGAGCGAAGGCGTCCAGTACGACGAGGAGGCGCTCGACGAGCTGTACGCCCAGACCGACGGCTACCCGTACTTCGTGCAGGCCTTCGCACACTCCACCTGGGACCACGCGCCGACTTCACCCATCACCATCAAGGACGTCGCTGTAGCTGCTCCCGAGGCGTCTGCCGAGTTGACCGTCGGGTTCTTCGGCTCGCGGTACGAACGTGCCACGCCCGCCGAACGCGAGTACATGCGCGCGATGGCCGAGCTGGGCATCGGCGTCGACGACGGCTCCGTCCCTACCGCCGAAGTAGCCAGCACCCTCAACCGCAAACCCCAGTCGCTGTCCCCCGCCCGAGACGGCCTGATCAAAAAAGGCCTAGTCTTCTCCGCCGAACGAGGAACCGTAGCCTTCACCGTCCCCCACTTCGGAAAATTCCTCCGGACGCGGACGGCTTAACGGAACTGGGGTTTCGTGAGGTGGCAGGTAGTCGATAGGGTCGAGTGTCATGACCACCCGGCGGAGCGGCCAGCGTGCGGGGACGCGTGGGCGGCATAGCCGGCGGAAGTCGTACCGGGGGCAGTGGTTCGCGGTGACTGCCCTGGCTGTGGTGGGGACCGTGGTGGTGGCGCATCCGGATGTGGCGCATCGGGCCAGCCTTGCGGCTGAGGTGGTTGCGGGGGCCAACGAACCTGTGGCTGTCGAGACGCCCAGTGCGACGCCGACGCCGACGCCGGTGGTGACCCCGACGCAGAAGTTCACGACTCCGTTGCGGCCGGCACCGACCTTGACGCGGAAGCCGAAGAACGCGAAGCCGAACGTGCTGGTGTCGACCGGGAAGCTTGCCGTCGTGCCTGGGTTCAACAAGGCGAGCGGCGTGCGCGACAAGCTGACGTACCGCGTCGAGATCGAGGAGGGGCTGTCGGTGAACGGAGCCGCTGTCGCCGCGGCGATCCACAAGACGCTGACGGACCCGCGCGGATGGCAGGCGCTGCACCCGGTGAGCTTCGAGCGGACCGACAAGGTCGACGCCGATCTCCGGATCATCCTCGCGACGCCGGCGCTGACCGACAAGCTGTGCCTGCCGCTCGACACCGGCGGTGAGGTTTCCTGCCGGGTCGAGGACCGCGTGGTGCTCAACGCGAAGCGGTGGATGTACGGGATCCCGTCGTACAACGGGAACGTCGAGCTGTACCGCAGCTACCTGGTCAATCATGAGGTCGGTCACGCGCTCGGCCATGGGCACTCGACCTGCACCAAGCCGAAGACCCCCGCGCCGGTGATGATGCAGCAGACCAAAGGCCTGGCAGGCTGTCTTCCGAACGCCTGGCCCACCATCAAGGCAACCTGAGAAACTAGGTACGACGGGAGGGAGCAGCGAATGTCGTCACAGGACTTCCCGACGTACGGCCGGGGCGATCAGCCCCAGCAGCCCGAGCAGCAGCAGCCCGGCGAGGAGCATCACTACCCCCCGCCCACGCCGTACGGCGGTGGCACGTACGGCACCGGCCGCGGCACTCCGCCGGCCGAAGGCCCGTACGCGCCGCCCCAGCCCTACGGCACCCCACCCGGTCAGTACGGCGTCCCGCCGCACCCGCAGGCTGGTCCGCACCACGCCCAGCCGCCCAGCTACCGCCCCGGCATGCCGTACGGCGCACCGTCGAGCCCTGAGCCGCACGAGCTCCCCGTGTACGGAAGGGAGCAGCCGCGCGACCCCCGTGCCGCCCGGGTCGTCGGTCTGGCCACGGTGATCGCCGGGTTCTACGGTCTGCTCGTCATCTCCGTCCAGCGGGTCTCGCTGCGCGACATCTCGCAGGCACCGGGCTCACCACTCAACCACCCGCTCCGCACCGACGTGATCGACGCGATCGGCCAACTGCTGCTCGTGGTCGTCGGCGCGGGCGCGCTGTTCATGTGGATCCGCGACGTACTCGCCCGTCGCAAGGCCGGCCGCCAGCCGGAGCCGGCTGAGCTGGTCGGACTCGGGCTGGTCGCGCTCTCCGCTGTACCGATCCTGATCTGGCTGATCATGGTGCTGACCACCGGCCTGGGATCCATCGACGGCGCGGTCGACCGGCTGCCCACGGCGTACGGCTGGGGCGGTGCCGGTCTGCTGATCCTCGCGGTCGGTCTGTTCCTCGGGTACCGCGAACTGAAGCCCGACGTGCCCAACCCGGTCGTCCAGGGCCCACCGGCCAAGGCGCCCTGGGAGTGAGCGCACCAGTCGTCCTGGTGCCCGGCCTGGGCCTCGGCCCCGAGTCGTACGCCCGGACCGTAGAACATCTCGTCACGCCGTACCACCTGGTCACCTTGCCCGGGTACGGCGAACCGGCCGGCGCCCGCGAGGACCTGCACCCGCGCGCACTGGCAGTCGCCCTTGCCGAGAAGATCCGCGAGCGGTCCGTCCTCGTCGGCCACTCCGCCAGCTGCCAGATCGTCGTCGAGACCGCAGTCCGGTACGCCGACCTCGCGCACGCCGTCGTACTTGTCGCGCCGGCGGGTGACGCGCGCATGTCCAGCTGGGTCGACCGTACGGTGCGCTGGCTCGGATCCGCCGTACCGGACTCGCCCAAGCTGATCCGGACCGTGACCCCGCAGTACGCGCGGACGACGCTGCCGACGATCGCCCGCGCGGTCGAGGCCTCACGGCATCACGACCTGGCCGAAGTGATCTCGCAGGTCAAGGCACCGGTGTTCATCGTCCGCGGCAAGTACGACCTGCTCTCGACGGCGGAGTGGGTCCAGCGGCTCGCCGAGCTGAGCCACGGCGAGGCCCGGACCTTCGCCACCGGCGCGCACATGCCGGTTGTCACGAACGGTCCGGAGCTCGCCGCTCTCATAGAACGAGCAGCCGCCCTGCCGGAAACTACCTGACGCGTTAGACTCCAAGCACAACCTATGCGGGAGCTCGCACCGAACACGCGCGGGCTGAGAGGGCGACAGCTTGGGTCGCCGACCGCCTGAACCTGACCGGGTAATGCCGGCGTAGGGATTGGGGTCACTCATGACCGATACCGCTGTTCGTCCTGCCAGCTCGACCGAGGCGCCGCTCGTCCTCACCACCGATGCGCCGCGGACGCTCGGGTTCTTCGACCAGTTCACGCTGTGGGGCAACTTCGGCATCTCGCTGTTCGGCCCGGTGACCGGTGCGCTCGTGGCGGCGTACACGGGCTCGCTGTGGCAAGGTCTGCTCGCGGTCGTCGTCGGCTGCGGGATCGGGGCGCTCGTGCTGGGTGGTGCGGCCGTGTTCGGGTCGCACACCGGTGCGCCGGCGATGGCGAGCCTGCGGGGGTTGTTCGGCCGTCGCGGCTCGATCGCGCCGACCATCCTGAACATCGCGCAGAACGTCGGCTGGGCGACGATGGAGATCATCGTGATCTCGCAGGCCGCGGTCGCGGTGACGAGTGAACGCTGGCGCTGGCTGTTCGTCGTACTGGCCGGGATCATCGCGACGACGATGGCGGTCCGGCCGCTGGGCAGCGTGAAGATCCTGCGGAAGTTCATGGTGTGGCTGGTGCTGATCGCGTCGGTCTACCTGTTCGTGCAGGTGCTCAGCAAGCCGGTGCACGCTCTGCCGCAGGACAGCGTGTTCGGCTTCTGGCCGGCCGTCGACCTCGCCGCCGCGGGTGTTGTGTCGTTCGCCCCGCTGGCCGCCGACTACACACGGCACTCGCGCACCAACAAGGCTGCCTTCGGTGGATCCGCACTCGGCTACGGCCTGGCAGCGATCGGGTACTACGCCCTCGGAGTCGTCGCGGTGGCCACCTTGCAGACCAACAGCGACGACGTGATCACCGCACTGGTCACCCTGCCCGCCGGCGCGATCGCTCTGTTCGTGCTGCTGGTCGACGAGGTCGACGAGGCGTACGCGAACGTCTACTCGACCACCATGGCCACGCACAACCTGATCGGCCACATCGACCGCCGGTGGATCTCGGTCGCGATCGGTGTGCTCGCTACCGGGCTCGCGCTGATGGTTGACCTAGGCAACTACACGCAGTTCCTGTACCTGATCGGCTCGGTCTTCATTCCCCTGTTCGCGGTCGCGATCGCCGACTTCTTCGTGGTCAGCAAGATGAACTGGGACGTGTCCGGCACGGCGAAGTTCCGCTGGCAACCGACGCTCGCCTGGCTGATCGGATTCGTCGGGTACCAGCTGGTCAACCCGGGCACCGTGGCCGGCTGGTCCCCGTTCTGGACCGACGTACAGCAGGCGCTCTTCAACAACCACCCGGTCCCGACCTGGCTCGGCGCGACGTACACCTCGATCGTCATCTCGATGCTGGCCGCGGTTCTGCTCGGCCGGATCGGTCGGCGGCAGGCTGCCTGAGCAGCACGAGGGCGATCGCCGGGAAGATCAGCACGGACAGCAGTCCGGCGCAGACCAGCGCGGCGGCGGTGACCGGAGTCATCAGCCCGGTCACCACGCCGATCTGCGTCGCGGTCACGATGAACGGCAACGAGGTCGCCTGCAACAGCGCGACAGCGGCGGTACTCCGACGACCCAGTGTCCGCACCGAGAGGTACGCCGGTATGCCCCGCACCACGAGCAACGCCAGTAAGAACAGCGGAACACGCACCAGCGCCGCCGGATCGTCGAACAACCCGCGCAGATCCAGCCGCAGACCGCTCGTCACGAAGAACACGGGGATCAGGAAGCCGTAGCCGAGCGCCTCCAGCTTCGTCCGGAACCTGGGGTGAGAGGTCGCATCGCGGTCCACCAAACCAACGACTGCCCCGGCCAGGAATGCCCCGAGGATCGTCTCCAGCCCGAATTGCTCGGCCAAGGCCACAAAGGCGATCAGCAACACCACGGCCGCCCGGACCCGGATCTCCGCGGTGGTGTCCTGCAACCGCAACAGAACCAGGCCGATCCGCTGCGACCTGCCCGCGGTCGCCACGACCAGTCCGGTGACCGCGACGAGCAACGCGAACAGCCCGACCATGATCAACCGCTCGCCCGCGCCCCCGCCCTCGGTCGAGAACACCAGCGACAACAGGAGCACAGCCGCGAAGTCGGCAACCGAAGCCGCGGCAATGGTGAACTGACCGACTGTCCCGTCCACCTGACCAGCGTCCTTGAGCACCGGCACCACGAGCCCCAGCGAGGTCGCCGACAGCGTCACGGCGAGGAGCAACGCGCTGTGCACCCAGCCGGCGGCCGCGAACACCGCACCGGTCGCGCCGCCCAGCACGAGTGTGACCAGGTAACCGAGTACGGCGAGCCGCAGGACCTGACCACGCAGCCGATGGACATCGATCTCGAGTCCCGCGAGAAAGAGCAGGAACGCCAGGCCCAGCACGGAGACGATCTGCACCGGCAGATCGACGTCGACCAGCCCGAGGCCGTGTGGGCCCACGATGATCCCGGCCACGATCTCCAGCACGACGGCCGGTACGCGGAGGCGCGGGCTGAGTCCGAGCAGCAGCGGGGCCAGCAGCGCGATCACCGCGACCGCGAACAGATTGGTGAACTCGACATCCGGCATACCAAGTCAGTGCCGCCGGACCTGCCGGGCGTTACAGGTCAGTCGCGCGGGAAGGCGCGGAACGCTTCCAGCAGGCGTTCTTGGGTTTCAGTGCTGAGGGATTCGGGCTCGACCTGGCCGACCTCGGCGATGGTACGGCGCATTTGCTCGACATAGATCTCGCAGCCGTCGCAGATCGCGAGGTGCTCAACGAAGCGTTGCTCGGCCTCCGGATCCAGCGCTCCGTCGAGGAAGGCGGTGACCAGCTCGACCAGCTCCGCGCACGTCATCACGCAGCTCCGAAGTACTGCTCAAGCTCGCTGCGGACGGCGGCGCGGGCGCGGTGCAGCAGGACACGCTGGTTCGCTGCCGAGATGCCGAGCAGGGTGCAGACCGCGCCGGCGTCCTGTCCGTCGATGTCACGCAAGGTCAGCACCACCTGTTGGCGGGTCGGGAGGTTCTCGATCGCTTTGGCCACCGCAGCCCGGACCTCGTGCGCGAGGACCTCGGTCTCGGTGGACGGCCAGGGCTCGGGAAACGCTCGCCAGCCGCCCGGGTACTGGTCGTCGGGTCCACGGAAGCGGGCCGGGTCGACGGTCGGCTCGTGGTCCTGGAACAGGCTCGTCCACGGCACGGTCCGATGCTCGCGCGAACCGCGCTTGCGGGCGATGTTGACCAGGATCCGGTAGACCCAGGTCTGCAGCGACGCCCGCCCCTCGAACCGCTCGATGCCCTGCAGGACCGCCAGCCAGGTGTCTTGCACGACTTCCTCCGCGCTGGCCGTGGTCGACACGAACGACCTGGCCAGCCGCAGCATCGAGCCGGACCAGCTGTTCAGCAGGCAGGCGAACATCTCCTCGTCTCCGGCTCGCAGCCCGGCGACGAGGACGTCGTCCGTCGGCAGTACCCCCGCCCCCACAAGGCGACGGTACAACAGCATGGTCAGCGGTACTCCGGGTTCTCGAAGTCGTAGCGGCATCCGGCGTCCCACTCCGACCGCTGGTTGCCGTACGCCGGGATCCCGCCGCGGTCCCGGATCATTCGGGCCACATGCAACAGGTTCCAGGTCATGAACGTCGTGTTCCGGTTGGTGAAGTCGTTGTCCGGTCCACCCGATCCCTGATCCAGGTACGACGGACCCGGGCCGGCTTCACCGATCCAGCCGGCATCGGCCTGCGGCGGGACCGTGTACCCGAGGTGCTGCAACGAGTACAGGACGTTCATCGCGCAGTGCTTCACCCCGTCCTCGTTGCCGGTGATCAGGCAGCCGCCGACCCGCCCGTAGTACGCGTACTGACCGTGCTCGTTGAGGATCGAGGAGTTGCCGTACAAGCGCTCGATCACGCGCTTGGTGACCGAGCTGTTGTCGCCCAGCCAGATCGGGCCGGCGATGATCAGGATGTCGGCGGCCATCACCTGTTCCTGGATGGCAGGCCAGGCGTCCGCCGCCCAGCCGTGCTCGGTCATGTCCGGCCAGACGCCGGTCGCGATGTCGTGGTCGATCGCGCGGATCACGTCGACCTGGACACCCTGCTTCTCCAGGATCTTCCGGCTGACGTCGATCAGGCCCTCGGTGTGGCTGACCGCGGGCGACCGCTTCAGGGTGCAGTTCAGATACAGCGCACGCAGATCGTCGTATTCGGGCACGGTCTCTCCTAGAGAAGTTCGGCGTCCTGCTCGATGCAGAGCAGGCCTGGTCCAGTAGTGGCGAACAGTTCGGTCATCGCGCCGTCGAGGTCCTCGCGGCGGGTGACCCGGATCCCGGTCGCGCCGCAGAGCTCGGCGTAGGCGGCCCAGTCGGGGTTGTGCAGTGAGGTGTGCCAGACCGGGTAGTCGGCGGCGAGTTGTTCCTTGCTGATCTTGCCGAGCGAGTGGTTGTCGAGCAGGACGTGCTTGATCGGAATGCCGTACTTCACCGCGGTGGTGAGCTCGGCGGCGTACTGCCCGAATCCGCCGTCGCCGGTGACCGCGACGATCGGACGATCCGGTGCCCCGGCCCACGCGCCGAGGGCGGCCGGGTAGCCGAAGCCGATCGAGCCGAGGTAGCCCGACATCAGGACCGGCTGTCCCTTCGACTCCAGGTACCGGCCGAGCGAGTACGCATGGTTGCCGACGTCAACGGTGACGACGGCCTCCATCGGCAAGTGTTTGCCTAGGGCATCGAAGACGGCTGCCGCGGAGACCCCGCGGCCACGGTCGTCCTGGACCCGGCGCGCCTTCTCCGCACGCCAGATGGACCAACGGTCGGCGACATCCGGTCGCTGGTCGGTCGCCTTGGTGTCGGTGAGCCGGTCCGTCAACGCCCGAAGGGTCAGTGCGGCGTCGCCGAGCACGTCGACGGTGACGGCGTCGAACCGCCCGATCGCGGCGTGGTGGTCGTCGATCTGGACGATCTGCTTGTAGTTCGCGATCCCGGTGTGGTTCGAGAACGAGGCGCCGACCACGATCAGCAGGTCCGACTCGTTCATCAGCCAACTCGCCACCGGCGTACCGCTGCGACCGAGCACCCCGGCGCCGAGCGGATGCGTGTCCGGTACCAGACCCTTCGCCTTGAAGGTGGTCAGGACCGGCGCGTTGAGTCGCTCGGCCAGTTCGCGCACCTCCGACTCGGCGCCGCGCGCACCGTGGCCGACGATCAGCACCGGTCGCCTCGCGTCCTGAATCACCGCGGCGGCTCGGGTAAGCGTGTCCGTGGAGGGCTGGATGCACCTCCGGGAGAGTCGACCGGCCGGCGTCTTCGCGGCTGCGTCGGACGGGAGTACCTGCACCTCATCTGGCAGCACGAGATGGGCGACGCCACGCCCGTCGATCGCATGCTTGACCGCGAGCGCGGCGAGCTCGGCGTGGTCGCTGCCAGCCTGGACCGCCGTACTCGACACCGCGACATCCTTGAAGACAGCGGTCAGGTCGAGGTCCTGGAAGGCCCCGCGGCCGAGGACCTTGGACGGCACCTGCCCGGAGATCGCGATCACCGGCGAGCCGTCGAGCTTGGCGTCGTACAGCCCGGTGAGCAGGTTGGTCGAGCCCGGTCCGGCGATCGCGAAGCACGCCGCCGGTCGGCCGGTCAGCTTCCCGTACGCCGAGGCCGCGAACGCCGCGGCCCCTTCGTGCCGGATGCCGACGTACGTCAGCTCGCCGCGCTCCTCCGCGCGCCGCATCGCCTCGGCGAACCCGAGGTTGGAGTGACCGACCATGCCGAAGACATGACTGATGCCGTGGGCAACCAACGTCTCGACCAGTACGTCGGCTACCGTCCGGACCGGCGCGGGCAGGTCGGGCAGCTGGACGTAGACGCCGTCAGCCCGCTCGTCCACCGGGTACGACGGAACGCCGTCGGAGAACCCTTCCGGTGGCTGCCCGGTGATCGGGTCGTAGTCGTACCCGTGCCAAGGGCAGCGCAGCAGACCCTTCTCGATCGAGCCCTCGCCCAATGGCCCGCCCTGGTGCGGGCACTTGTTCTCCAGCGCGCCGAGCCGCGCCCCGCAGCGGGCGAGCGCGACGCTCCGCCCGTCGACGACGACGCTGCGGACCCGCCCGTCCGCCGGTACGTCGTCCTGGTCCACCCGGTGCCAGTTGCCCGACATGTAACGCCTCCCACCCGTCGCGACACCAACCTTGTGAATGAACAGTGCCGTTTCGCGGCTTGGTGTTACAGGAGGAAACTGCTCTCATGGACGAACGTTCGCTGGCCGTAACCCGCCGGTCCCTGCACGGCGTCGCAGAGCTCGTGCTGGCCGGACCGCAGTACCGAGGCGGTGGTGGGATCAGGTTGCGCGTCGTACCGGGCGGCTTCGCCACCCTGGCGGATCCTGGCGTCCGCGTGGACGGCGACCGGTTGATCACCTCTGCCGGAAAGCTGCCGCTGACGGGCACGTATGCCGAAGTCGCCGAAGCGGCCGGGCTCGAGGCGTCTCGGCTCGACGACGTCTACAGCGGCGGTCCCGGCGTACTGCCCGGCGAGGGGCTGGAGGTCGATCCCGAGGCCGCACGGCTGCTGGCGGACGCGTTCGCGCGTGGTGACGCGGCGCTACGACAGCTCGCTCCCCGCGAGACGCCCGTGCTCTGGCCGGAGCACTTCGACGTGGCGGTCACGCTCGACGAGGTGAACTACGGGGTGTCGCCGGGCGACGACGCCATTCCGGAGCCTTACGCGTACGTCGGTCCGTGGACGCCGCAGACGGGGGATTTCTGGAACACATCGTTCGGCGCCGCTCGCCTGCTGGCAGAGGTGCCCGACGTACTCGTGTTTTTCCAGAAAGGCAGGGGCCTGGTCACTGACCCGGAGTAACCGGAATACTTGCGGCATGCTGAATTCCGCACTGCGCAGCCGGGCCGAGTACGCGGAGCTGGGGGCCGACGGGTTGGCCGCGCGTACGACGCCTGAGCGGGACGCGCTGATCGTCAAAGCCGTCGAGGAGCTGCTGGACGGCAAGGAGTCGGTGCTCGACCTGTGCTGCGGGTACGGGCGGGTCGCGTTGCCGCTGCGCAAAGCCGGGAAGGTCGTCCGCGGGCTGGACATCTCGCCGAACCTGATCGAGGCCGGCCAGGCGAAGGCGGCCGAGGAGGAGCTCGCGATCGACTGGGCGATCGGCTCGATGACCGATCTGCCGTACAAGTGGGACTCGTTCGACGCGGTGATCTGCCTGTGGACGGCGTTCCACGAACTGTTCGCCGAGGACGAGCAGATCTCCACGATCTGCGAGATCTCCCGGGTGCTGAAGCCGGGCGGGATCGCGATCATCGAAGGCCCGGCCTGGGGACCGGCGACCGCGGCCGAGATCGCGAACGGGATGCGGCAGGGGCCGGAGCACCGGATCGTCACGACCGAGTTCAGCGACAACCGCAGCGGCGTGCACTTCATCCACGACGAGATCAGCTACGGACGCCTCTGCGCGGCCGCCGGAATCGACGACTACAAGGTCTACAAACGCGACTGGGGCGGACGCCGCCGGCTGATCCTCGAGATCCACCAACCCGCAACTTCCTGACAAGTCAACAGGAGCAGATCCCCACTCCACATTGGGGATCTGCTCCTTCTATTTCGAGTCTAAAACCGTTCCGGGCAATTCCGGAAAACTCAGCTTTTTGCTTCGAGATTCAGCAAGAATCGTTTCGCGTCGAGCCCGCCGGCGTACCCGGTGAGGGCTCCGTTCGCCCCCACGACCCGGTGGCACGGCAGGACGACGCAGACCGGGTTCGCGCCCAGCGCCGTACCGACCGCGCGGGCCGCCTTGGGCTTGTCGATGTCGGCGGCAACAGTTCCGTACGTCGTCGTCGCGCCGTACGACGTGTGCGTCGGCAGATCCGTGAGTACGAGCCGCTGGAACGGTGTCGCCAGCGCGAGATCCACCTCAAGGTCGAAGCCCTGACGGCTGCCGGCGAGGTATTCGTCGAGCTGACGCCGTACGTCGTCCAGCGGGCGGGCCTGCCGGAGTACGCGCGGGGACACGGCCCGGGCGAGGCGGGCGGTCATCGTCTCCTCGTCGCCGAACGAGCTGGCGACGACCCGGCCGTGCGCGATCGCGAGCAGCATCGTCCCGATCGGGGTGTCGTGCAGCGTGTAGGCGACGTCGGCGTCGGGAAAGCTGGGTGGTTTCGAGTCGGGCATGGCGAGCCGGGTCAGCCGGCTCTCGAGATCAGTCATCATCTACTCCGAGTTTGCTGCGCAGGGTCGCGAGCGCGTCGCTGACGAGCCGGCGCGATGCGGCGGGCGTGGTGTCCAGAGCGGCGGCCACGCCGTGGTGGTCCAGGTCGCCGACGTATTTGAGCGTGACCGCGAAGCGTTGCCGCTCCGGGAGCTCGTTGACCGCCCGCCAGAGGTCGGGGTCCGGCCAGGCGGCCGCGTCCGGGCCCTCGACCGCCACCGGCGGCGCGTCCTCCAGCGGGCGCTGCGGCTTCCGCGCCCGGTGTACGTCGGTCGCGCACCGGGCCGTGATGGTGAGGAGCCAGCTGCGCAGGTTCTTCGCCGAGGTCAGCGCCGGGTACGCCGCGTACGCCTTCTCCCAGGCGCGTTGCGCCGCGTCGTCGCCGTCCACCGGACCGGCCATCGCCCGCGCCAGCCGGGCGACGTCCCGCCAGTGCGCGTCGATCAGCGCCTGGAACGGCGGCAGCTCGACCTTCTCCCGAGTCATCACGACAGTAGAACGCACGCAGCGGCCCGCGTGTGAGGGTGGCCGGTCCAGATCACGAGATTGTCTAGTTAGCCGATAGACAATGATGCGAAGATAGCTGACATGACGACGACACTCCTCACCCGCCGTCGCGTCATCGATCTGCTGCGGACGGCGAGCGCCACCTGTCGGTGACGCGCTCCTCTGTCTCCTCTGGCGAATTCTCGCCGCTCACCTTCCTCCCAAGGGAGTGACATGTCTGTTCCCGCATTGCATCGTCCTGCCCTGTCCGTCGTACCCGACCACCCAGACCGCACTGTGGAGCGGGTGGTGGACGCCGATGTCTACCGCTCCGTCTTCCGTCGCCACGCCGCCGGCGTCGTCGTGATCACCGCGGACGCCGGCCACGGCCCGGCCGGCTTCACCGCAACCTCGCTGGTCTCGATCAGCCTGCTGCCACCGCTGGTGTCGTTCGCGATCGCCACCAGCGCCTCCAGCTGGCCGACCGTCAGTACGGCGACCAGCCTGGTGATCAACTTCCTGTCCGCCGACCAGCACGGGATCGCGGGCCGGTTCGCGACCAGCGGGATCGACCGGTTCGCCGAGCCGACCAACTGGTCCCGCCTGGCCACCGGTGAGCCCGTTCTCGACGAGGCCCCGAGCTATCTGCGCGCCCAGGTCGAGCACCGCTTCGCCGTCGGCGATCACTACCTGGTCGTCGCGCGCCTTGCCACCCACACCGAACGACGTGAACACGAGCCGCTGCTCTACCACGACGGCCACTACGCGAAAGCCCACCATGTCTAGAAAACGCCTGTACGCCGCCCTTGCCCTTCTCGCCCTGGTCACCGGCTGCAGCGGCAACGCGGCCGCCGACGGAGCCGTCAAGCTCTCGCTGGACGCCGCCCTGCCGACCACGGTCCCCGACGGTACGAAGATCGTCGTCGGCGACCCGGCCACCGAGGTCGCGCTCAAGCTGTCCGGTCAGTACGACAAGGTCTCGAAGTACGTGCAGTTCGCGAACCTGAGCGGCGGTCCGCAGACCACCGAGGCGTTCCGGGCGCACGCTCTGGACGTCGGCTCGGTGGCCGAGATCCCGCCGATCCACGCGACCTGGACCGGCCTGCACGTGAAGATCGTCGCCTCGAAGTTCCGCAAGGACCCGCTGAACCATCCGATCTACCAGCTGGGCATCGCGCCGGGCACCACGGTGAAGACGCTGTCCGATCTACGCGGCAAGAAGATCGCCTACAGCCCCGGTCAGGCGCAGGGTGCGCTGATCCTCAAGGTGCTGCAGAAGGCCGGCCTGACCAAGGACGACGTGAAGTTGGTCGAGCTGCCGAGCACCGGTGACGTCTACACGAACGCACTGGCCGCGAAGCAGGTCGAGGTCGCCCCGATCGGCGGCGTGCAGATCAAGCGGTACCTGGCGAAGTACGGCAAGGACGGCGCGACGACGATCCCGCACGGGATCCGCGACGACGCCGGCCACCTGTATGTGCCGACGGAGTCGCTCGAGGACAGCGGCAAGGCGGCCGCGATCCGTGCGTACGTCGCCGCGTGGGGCGTCGCGCAGATCTGGATCGACACACACCCCAAGGAATGGATCCAGGGGTACTACGTGAAGAACCAGGGCCTGACCGAGTCCGACGGTCAATGGCTGGTCGACAACGCCGGCCACCCAGACATCAGCGCCGACTGGAGCGGTGCGATCCAGCGCCAGCAGGCCACCATCGAGCTGCTCGCCAAGGAGACCGGCAACAAGGTGATCCAGGCCAAGGACCTGTATGACCTGCGGTTCCAGACCGTCGCGGCGGACGCGATCAAGGCAGGTGCCAAATGAGCGTGACAACCCTGCCCGGGCTGCGGTCCCGCGAGGCGGCCGCGCGTCCCGTCGTACGGCGTCGCCGGCTCGGACCGGGGAAGCCGATCAGGTTCGGGGCCGCGATTGGTCCCGTGCTGTTGCTGGCGATCTGGAGCATCGGATCGGCCACTGGTTGGATCGACCAACGAGTCCTGTCCGCGCCGTGGACCGTGGTCACGACGGCCGTTGACCTGATCGCCGACGGCCGGCTGCAGTCGAACCTGTGGACGTCGGCTCAGCGGGCGCTGATCGGACTCGCACTCGGCATCGTGCTCGGCGTCGCACTGGCGCTGATCTCCGGCCTTTCTCGTCTTGGTGAGGCCGTGCTCGACGGACCGATCCAGATCAAGCGGGCTATTCCGTCCCTGGCATTGCTGCCGCTGCTGATCCTCTGGCTGGGCATCGGCGAGTCGATGAAGATCGTCACGATCCTGCTCGGGGTGTTCATCCCGATCTACATCCACACCCACAACGGCCTGCGCACGATCGACAGCCGGTACGTCGAACTCGCGCAGACGGTCGGGCTGTCCCAGTGGGAGTTCATCCGGCGCGTGGTCCTGCCGGGTGCGCTGCCCGGCTTCCTGCTCGGACTGCGGTTCGCCGTGACCGGCGCGTGGCTGTCGCTGGTCGTCGTCGAGCAGATCAACTCCACCAGCGGCATCGGCTACATGATGGAACTGGCCCGCACGTACGGACAGACCGACATCATCATCGTCGGCCTCGTCGTGTACGGCGCCCTCGGCCTGCTCTCCGACGCCGTCGTCCGCCTGATCCAGAGGAGGGCCCTCTCATGGCGCCGAACGCTAGCCTCGTAAGCACGGTCCAGGTCCGCGAGCTGGTCCGCCGGTACGACGATCGCGCCGTACTGGACGGCTTGGATCTGGACATCGAACCGGGCGAATTCGTTGCCCTGCTGGGGAAGAGCGGCTCCGGAAAGAGCACGCTGTTGCGGGCGTTGGCCGGGTTGGACTACGACGTCGACGGGTCCGGTGAGCTCGCCGTGCCATCCAATGTTTCGGTGGTCTTCCAGGACTCCCGGTTGTTGCCGTGGGCAAAGGTGCTCGACAACGTCGTACTCGGTCTGAATGGTGCCTTCGATCGCGGGCTGCGCAGTTTGGACGAGGTCGGGCTGGCTGGTCGCGAGCAGGCCTGGCCGAACGAGTTGTCCGGTGGCGAGCAGCAGCGCGTTGCTTTGGCGCGATCGTTGGTGCGAGAGCCGGAACTGCTCCTCGCGGATGAGCCGTTCGGGGCGCTGGACGCGCTGACCCGGTTGAAGATGCACGTGTTGCTGCGGAAGTTGTGCGCGGCGCACCAGCCCGCCGTACTGCTGGTCACACACGACGTCGACGAGGCGATCGTGCTGGCCGATCGGGTGATCGTGCTCGATGCCGGCCGGATCGTCGCCGAGGAGACGATCTCGTTGCCCGTGCCGCGGAGTGCGGCCGATCCAGGATTCGCCGCGGTCCGGTCGCGGCTTCTCGATGCCTTGGGAGTTTCGGTATGACCAGACAGCTGCATCTGAACGCGTTCCTGATGAGCACCGGGCACCACGAGGCGTCGTGGCGGCTGCCGGAGAGTGATCCGTTCGCGAACACGTCGGTGGCGCACTACCAGGCTCTGGCGCAGCTGGCGGAGCGGGGGAAGTTCGACTCGATCTTCTTCGCCGACTCGCCCGTCCTGTTCGGTACGGTCGGGCGGCGGCCGGCCGGTTCGCTGGAGCCGACGGTGCTGCTGACCGCGATCGCGGCCGTGACGTCGCGGATCGGGCTCATCGCGACGGCGTCGACGACGTACAACGAGCCGTACAACCTGGCTCGGCGGTTCGCCAGCGTTGATCACGTGAGTGGTGGGCGCGCGGGCTGGAACGTGGTGACGACGGCCGGTCCGGATGCGGCGCTCAACTTCAACCTCGCGGACCAGCCGGCGCATGCGGAGCGGTACGAGCGGGCGGCGGAGTTCCTCGAGGTCGCGTACAAGCTGTGGGACTCGTGGCAGGACGACGCGGCGATCGCGGACAAGTCCTCCGGTGTGTGGGCGGTGCAGGACCGCGTCCAGCCGATCGACCACGTCGGACGGCACTTCCAGGTCCGTGGGCCGCTCAACCTGCCGCGGTCGCCGCAGGGGCATCCGCTGATCGTGCAGGCCGGGTCTTCCGAGGACGGGAAGGGTCTCGCGGCGCGGTACGCCGAGGCGGTGTTCACCGCGCAGCAGACGCTGGAGGACGCGCAGGACTTCTACCGCGATCTGAAGGCGCGCACGGCCGCTCTCGGGCGGGATCCGTCGGAGGTGAAGATCCTGCCCGGGATCGTGCCGGTGATCGGGTCGACGGTCGCCGAGGCCGAGCGGCTGGAGCATCAGCTGGATTCCTTGATCCGGCCTGAGTACGCGCGGCTGCAGTTGGCGAAGACACTCAAGGTGTCGCCCGAGGACCTGCCATTCGACCAGCAGCTACCCGCGGATCTACCGGACGAGGACGAGATCGAAGGCGCGAAGAGCCGCTACACGCTCATCGTCACGCTGGCCCGCCGCGAGAAACTCACTGTCCGCGAACTAATCGGCCGCCTGGGCGGTGGCCGCGGCCATCGGACCTTCACCGGTACGCCAGAGCAGGTCGCAGACGCGATCCAGCACTGGTTCGAGGCAGGCGCCGCCGACGGCTTCAACATCATGCCGCCGGTCCTCCCGTCCGGCCTCGAGACCTTCGTAGACGAGGTAATCCCAATCCTCCAATCCCGAGGCCTCTTCCGCACCGACTACACCGGCACGACCCTCCGCGACCACTACGGCCTGCCGCGGCCGGCCGGTCGTACGGCGGCTCTGGCGGAGGCGACCGCCTGATCGCCCATCGAGACCGCTCAGCACCCCGCCACACCCCGCTCAGCGCCCCACCCCACCCCGCCCCGCCCCCGTCACGTCTGGTGGGTACACCCACCGGACCGTTGGTTGGCCAACCGGATTCTCGTGCGCCAACCCCCCGTCTGGTGGGTATGCCCACCAGACGGGGCCGGGTCAGGCGACTCGGACGACGAGCTTTCCGACGGCCGTGCCGTCTTGCATGATGCGGTGGGCTTCGCCGATCTCGTCCATCGTGAAGACCCGGTCGATCCGGATCGGGAGTTTGCCGGCGGCGACGAGGTCGGCGTACCGCTGGAAGGCGGCCGTCGGGAGGTCGGAGCTTTCGCCGCCGTACGCGGTCAGGCGGACGCCGTTCGGGATGTAGTCCATCGGGTAGAAGTCCGGGATCGTCCAGTTGTCGCTGAGCATTCCGGTGAAACACACCGTGCCGTGGATCGCGGTCGCTTTCAGGGTGTCCGGCAGGACATTCGTGCCGACGAGTTCGAGTGCCGCGTGAACACCGTCCGGGAGAATCTCCCGCACCTTTTCCGCGACGTTGCCGTCGTCAACGATCGGATGATCGACACCGAGCTCACGAAGAACATCCAGCCGGTCAGGATTCCGCGTCGTCGAGAAGACCGTCAGCCCGTGTTCCTTCGCCAGTACGGCGGCCGCGACGCCCACGGACGACGTACCGCCGCGAACCAGCAACGACTGCCCCGGCTCGATCGCGAGACCCGCGTAGAGCGACCCATGGGCGGTCTGCAGCATCTCCGGCAGTGCGCCGAGCGTCGCCCAGTCGAGGTCGGTCGTCACCGGGATGACCGACGACGCCGGTACGACCGTGTACTCCGCATATCCGCCGTCGTACTCGCGCCCCATCCCGCCCATCATCGCGACCACCTGCTGCCCCACCGCGAACTCGCCGCCCGGCGCCGCGTCGACCGTCCCGGCCGCCTCGATCCCGGGGATGACCGGGAAGTGCGCGTTCGTCGCGAAGCCCGCGCGGAGGTGGTACTCCGACCGGTTCAGCCCGAACGCCTCCACCTTGATCCGCACCCACCCGGCCCGCGGCTCCGGCACCGGGACCCGTCGTACCCGCATCTCCTCCGGCTCGACCGGCCCCTCCAGCACAACCGCCCGCATGTCCATGCCGCCAATCCTTGCGCACCGTGTGAAAGAGTTTCCTTCATGCGGAAGCTCCCGCGCGTCGTGGCTCATCGCGGCGCCAGTGAAGTCGATCCGGAACACACCCTCGCGGCGTACCGGCGGGCGATCGAGGTCGGCGCAGACGGGCTCGAGTGCGATGTCCGGCTGACGGCCGACGGGCATCTCGTCTGCGTCCACGACCGTCGGATCGACCGCACGTCGAACGGCCGCGGCGTGCTGTCCACGATGAGCCTCGAAGAGCTCGAGTCGTACGACTGGGGTTCGTGGAAGCGCCCGTGGGCCGACCTCGACGAGGAGGCCGAGCTACCCGGTCTCGACGTACGGAAGGTGCTCACCCTCGACACGCTGCTCGCGACCGTCCGGGACGCCGGCCGTCCGGTCGAGCTGGCGATCGAGACCAAGCACCCGACCCGGTACGCCGGACTCGTCGAACGCCGCCTGATCGAGGCGCTCGACCGCTACGGCTGGGCCCGTCCGAAAATCGGTTCGGAGTCGCCGGTCCGGGTGATGAGCTTCTCCTGGCTGTCCCTCCGCCGGATGCGTACGGCGGCGCCCGGCCTGCGCACCGTCCTGCTGATGGACCGCATCCCGCTCCGTTTCCGCGACGGCTCACTGCCGACCGGGGTCTCGTACGCCGGCCCGAGCCTGGAGATCGTCACCGCGCACCCGGAGTACGTCGATCGCGCGCAGAAGCACGGGCACCAGGTCCACGTGTGGACGGTGAACGCCGAGGAGGACCTGCGCCGCTGCCGCGAGATCGGCGTCGACGTGGTGATCAGCGACCGCCCGGACGTCGCGCTGAGGGTTCTGGCGGAACCGCCGGAAGAGGTAGGACGTCGTACCTGACCACTTGGTTTGTGACACTTGCGAACGATTTCGTGTGTCATGTGTCACGTGGTCTGGATACGTAGTGAGACGAATGCGGGCGGTTATTGCAACGTTCAATTCCGTCGATTTCGTTACGGTTTCTTCGGATTTAGGCGCGATCTCCGATGCCCTATGTAACGGAATACCTGCGGTGGTTTTCCAGGGCCCGATCGTGGGCAGATGTTCCTGTGGCTGAACCGATCATCGAGGAGACCCTGCTTGTCCTCTGCGACCCTGCCCGCCGACGTTAGCGTCGTGGACGTCGTACTGCCGCATGAAGTGTCCGCGGTAGCGGACGCCCGTCGCCGTCTGGCCGCCTACCTGAAGCGCTACCGGATCACCGATTCCGCTTGTGACGATGCGCAATTGGTGCTCTCGGAGCTGCTGTCGAACGCGATCCGGTACGCACCGCCGTTGCCGGCCGGTGAGGTACGTGCGGCCTGGTGGATCGACCGGGCCGGGATCCATGTCGAGGTCACCGACGGTCGTGGGGACACCGAGCCGCAGCGGATCAACGACACCCACCCCGAGTCGGTCGGAGGCCGCGGGCTGGCGATCGTCGACATGCTGACCTCCGGCTGGGACGTTCGTACGGCGGCTCACCACCGAACGGTGCACGCAATCGTCCCGAGCTAGTTCGCTCTTCCCTGCTCCGGGCTGCAAGACTGCGGGGATGGGAAAGAAGTCGCGGCAGCGCGCTAAGAACACGACGACCGTCACCCTCGATCCGGCCGACCTCGTCGACGTCGGTCTGAGGGAGCCCTGCCCCTGTGGTTCGGGCAAGCGGTTCAAGCAATGCCACGGCAAGGAGCGGGCGCAGGCAGCGGACGCGTTCATCGTGCGGCCGTTCGAGGGCCTGCCGGCCGAGTGTGACCTGATCGCGTTCCGCGAGATCGTCCCGTCGGGCACCGTCGAGGTCGAGCTGACCGGCGACAACGCGGGCAAGACGATCAACCTCGTCACGCTGCTCCCGATGGCGATGCCGGGCCTGGTGCGCGACGACGAGACGATCTGGATCGGCCTGCAGACGCACGCGTCGTCGGGCGACCCTAGCCGCGACCTCGGGCACGCGATCACCGCCGCGCTGCACACCGAGCCGGGCAACCCGATCCAGGTCGGCGACCTGATGAAGGACGGCCCGCGGCTGCAGGACCTGATCGACACCTCGAAGCCGCTCGAGGTCAAGGTCCACGAGGGCTTCGACTACTGGGTCGGCGAGAACGTCGAGGACCCGACCGGTGAGGTCGCCGCCGGCCTGGAGCGTGCGAACGCGGCGGCAGCTCCGACGGTCCGGCTGGAATCGGTCGACGCGGCGTACTGGACGCAGATCGGCGACCGCATCTACCTGCGCTGGGTCATGCCGCACACCGAGGACACCCTGCTCGACGCGCTGGCCCGCTTGCACGCGGCCGGGTCGTCCGCGCTGATCGACGGCAGCCGGTTGATCGGCTCGTTCCGTGCCCTCGGCGTACTCGCACCTGTCTGGGAGCTCCCGGCCGGCACCGAGGCCGCCGAGGTCGAGAAGCCGGCGGCCGACTTCGCCACCGCGCTCGAGAAGGCGCTGGCCACCGAGGCGCCGCTCACCACCGAGGAGCGGGCCGCCCGAGCCGGCCTTGCCAGCCGCCAGCTCACCATTCGCTGACCGAAACGACGAACGCCCGGCTGAGTCCTTCAGCCGGGCGTTTCGTTTAGTTACAGTGGCCTAGGCCGGGATAGTGATTCTGGGCCTAGGAACGTGGACGGCCCAAGTCCTGCTGACGGGGGAGCAACAGGGCCTGGGCCTAGACAGGAAGAGTACTCACGAAGGTCCTCCGCCACAACCCCCGATCTCACTCCGCGTGTCGTAGGGCTCACGTGACGGTCGGAGCGAGCGCTCAGGCGGTCATCGGCGCCCGGAGTACGGGGCACGACATGCACCGGGGTCCACCGCGGCCGGAGCCGAGTTCTGAGCCGGAGATCCGGATGACCTCGATCCCGGACTCCTCGAGGCGCGCATTGGTCTCGACGGTCCGCTCGTACGCGATGCAGACCCGCGGCGCGAGGGCGAGAGTGTTGTTCCCGTCGTCCCACTGCTCCCGCTCGGCTGTCACAGGGTCGAGGCCTGTGTCGATCCGTCGGAGCGTGTCGATACCTAGCGCCTTCGCGGCCGCAACCAGGAACGGCTCGGGCTCCGCGATGTGCAGCTGGTCGCCGTCGATGGTGACAGCGAGCGCCCGCATCTCCTCGGCCATGTTCGGGTACATCAGCACGGCGTCCGTGTCGACCATCGTGCACACGGTGTCGAGGTGCATCGTGGCGCGCTGCTGAGCAATCGGTACGGCGAGAACCGTGTGCGCCAGGTCCTTCGAGAACACCCGTCGCGCCAGCCGCTCCACCCCGGCAGGCGTGGTCCGCTCCCCGACCCCGACCGCGAGTACGCCGGGACCGAGCGCGAGCACGTCACCGCCCTCGACATGCTCCAGCTGGTGGTCGTACACCTTGTCCACGCCGGCGAACCGCGGGTGGAACGTGTAGATCAGCTCGGTCAGCTGCGTCTCGCGCATCCGGGCCGGCATCGCCAGCGACGTGACCGCCACCGTGTCCCGGATCCAGACGCTCGAGTCACGGGTGAAGAGCAGGTTCGGCAGCGGGTCGATCAGGAAGTCCTCGTGCGCGAGCAACGACGTCACGAGCCCGCCCGCCCGGACCTCGTCGTTCCGTACACCGGCCATCAGCGCCTCGGCCAGCCCGGCCGGATCGAGCTCGCCGAGGGATGCCTGCAGGTAGTCGCGCAGGGTGTCGCCGAGCCGCAGGTCCTCGGTCGCACCGGTGACCGCCTGCGCCCGGGCTGCCGGATCGGTGAGGGATTCGGTCAGCAGCTCGCCGAGGTACAGCACCTCGACGTCGCGGTCCCGGAGCGCCTGGGCGAAGGCGTCATGCTCATCCTGGGCCCGGCCGACCCAGGGGATGCCGTCGAACAGGAGCTTGTCGTTGTTCCGCGGGGTGAGCCGGCGGAGCTCGTTCCCGGGGCGGTGCAGCATCACGGTCCGGAGCGCGCCGACCTCACTGTCGACGCCGTACGCCTTGCCGCTGTCCCGCTGCGCCTCAGTCATCGCCCGCCCCTTCACTCCGTTGTGGCTCACCACGCTACGGCAGTCCACTCAATCTGTCTGATTGTCCGACAATATCCTCGGACGGGCTCAGGAGCGAACTCGGTCGTAGAGGAGGCAGAAGGCGCCGGACTCGGTGGGGGTGGAGTCGGTCAGCTTCCAGGAGGTGGCGGGTAGGCCGTCCTCGAAGAGTCGCGCGCCGCCGCCGACCAGCTCGGGATCGAGGGTGATGCTCAGCCGGTCCACCTCGTCGGCGGCCAGGAGCGCCCGGATCACGCTCGTGCTGGCCAGGACGATGATGTCGCCGCCCTCCTGGGCGCGGAGTTCCTTGACCACATCCGCGGGCTCGCCGTCGGCGATCCGGGAGTTCTGCCACGGCGTCTCGGTCATCGTCGTGGAGAAGACCACCTTCTCGGTCTCGTTCAGCCAGCGCGAGAAGGCCCGGTCCTGCGGCGCCGCGTTCTCGTCATCGGCCACCGCCGGCCAGAAGCCGCCGAAGCCCTGGTAGTTCTTGCGGCCGAGCAGTGCCGTCGTGGCAGGCTCGGTCACCCGGATCATGTGGTCGCGGGCACCCTCGGTGATCGCGTGGGGGACGATCCAGCTCATGTCGTAGTCGCCGCCTGCGCCGTTCACCCGTCCGTCGAGCGAGAGCGAGATGTTGGCGGTCACTGTGCGGGTCATTTCGGTACCTCTTCCGGTTGCGCTTCGGTGTGCCTGACACCAGAAATCCTGCCGCCGCAGCAACCCCGGAACATCTGCCACCTGGCTGATATCGGCAGCCGCCTGGCTGACCCGCATGTCGTACGAAAGGACGAATATCCACAGCCGACCGACGCTGACGAGGTCGATCGGCTGGAGAGGAACTAGGCTGCGGTGCTGTGTCCGGTCAAGATCTTTCCCCCGAGCCGTTCGAGCGTGCCGTCGCCTGTGTGATCCCGGCGAAGGACGAGGCCGACCGGATCGCGGCGACCGTCGACGCGGTGCACAAGATCATCGGGGTGGACCTGGTCGTGGTCGTCGACGACGGCTCCACGGACGGTACGGCGGAGGCTGCCGAGCGCGCCGGTGCCGTCGTGGTCCGCCACGAGCGCAACCGGGGCAAGGCCGCCGCGATGGAGACCGGCGCGGCCGCGGTCGCCGAGCGCGACGGTGCCCGCGCGCGCCACCTGCTGTTCCTCGACGCCGACCTGACCGACACCGCTTCCGGTGCGGGTCCGCTGATCGAGCCGGTGCAGACCGGCCGCGCGGACATGACCATCGGCACGTTGCCCGCGCAGGTGCGAGCCGACGGGACCAAGGCCGGCGGCCACGGCTTCGTCGTACGGCTCTCGCGCGCCGGGATCGAGGAGGCGACCGGCTGGGCCCCGGAGCAGCCGTTGTCCGGGCAGCGGTGTTTGACGCGCGCCGCGTTCGACTCCGCCGTACCGCTGGCTGCCGGGTTCGGGGTCGAGACCGCGCTGACGATCGACCTCGGTCGGAAGGGCTTCCGCATTCTCGAAGTGCCGATCGACGTTAGCCACCGGGCGACCGGGACTGATCTGCGCGGTCAACTGCACCGCGCGAAGCAGTACCTGCACGTCCGGCGCGCGCTCGCCGCACGCAGTGCGCTCCCCGCGGACGGTGGTGGCCCGTCGCTCCGCAGTCTCTTCCCGCGGAAGTCCGCGCAATGAGCACTGATCTCCAGCTCGGCCGGAAGTACGGTCGCCGGGCCGTCGCTCTCTACCTCGTCTGTACGGCGCTGGTCGTCGCGGTCGGCCTGCTCGGACCGTCCGTGGTCGTGCTCACGCTGACCGGCCGGCACCCGTGGCTCCCGTCGTACTGGTTCGACGCGCACGCCAACGACTGGCTCGTGTCGGTGATGATCTACGTTGCGATCGCGCTCGGCGGGTACGGCGTTTTCCTTGCTACCAAGGCGCTTCGGCACGGTTGGGCCCCGCGTGTCGACCGCTTGATTGCCTTGGGCATCGGTACGACGGCGGCCATCACGTTGGTGCCACCCATGGCTTCCGGCGACGTGCTGATCTACGCGGCGTACGGGCGGATCATGGCGCTCGGCGGCGACCCGTACACGGCCTCGCCGGCGGACACGATCCGGCTCGGGTACGACCCGGTCATCGCCGCGACCGAGCGGCCGTGGCAGGGCGCCCGCAGTGTGTACGGCCCGATCGCGACCTGGATCCAGTGGCTGTCGTCGCTGATCGGCGGCAACTCCGCGCAGCTCACCGTGTGGATGCTGCAGTTGTCGGTCGGGATCAGCCTGGTGGTCACCGGTCTGCTGCTGGTCAAGCTGGTCGGCAAGGATCTGCCGGCCCGGCGGCGCGTGATCATGCTCGGCCTCGCGAACCCGCTGATCCTGTGGTCGGTGCTGGCCGGCGCCCACAACGACGCGATCGCGGTGATGTTCGCGGTGATCGCGCTGGTGCTGTTCCGGCGGCACGTGTTCCTGGCAGGCATCCTGATCGGCGTCGCGGGCTGCACCAAGCTGTCGATCGGCCTGGTCGGCGTCGCCATGTTGTGGGCGCTGCGCGCGGATCGGCGGAAGGCCGCGTTCTTCTGCGGCGGCGGCGTGATCGCGATGGGCGGTCTGTACGCGATCGTCGGACTGCAAGCGTTCCAGCAGGCGCGCTCGCAGACGTCGTTCATCTCGACCGGTACGCCGCACAAGGTGCTGCTGAGCTTCTTCACCCTGTTCCTGCCGAACGGGTTGGTGCGCACCGTTCTGGCCATCCTCGCGTGGGTCGGCCTCATCATGGTCGCGATCCTGCTGACGCAGGTGTTCCCGAAGTCGCTGGTCCCGCAGACGCATCCCGACGACCCGACACCGGCCGCGATCCGGTACACCGCGATCTACGCGATCGCGTGGGTCCTCACCGCGATGTACTCACTGCCCTGGTACGACGTGATCGCCTGGGTCGCCCTCGCCGCGGTCGCCGCGTCGAAGGTGGACGGGCTGATGGTTGTTCGTACGACGATGCTCGCCATCGCGTACGTGCCGGGCCGCGATCCGAACGCGCGACAGGTCGCAGCGAGCCTGTCGGACTCGCTCGAGTTCTTCAGCGCTCGACTGCGGGACACTCTCTGCCCCGCGATCGAGCTGGCCGTGCTGATCGGGTTGATCGTCTGGGCGCGGCGCAGTGGTGCGCAGTGGTGGCCGTACGACTGGCCGCGCCGCAAACAGAAAGCCGTTCCGCAGAAGGCCGAAGCGGTGTAGTTCGCTTTAGTTCCAGAGGTCGTGGCCTGCCGCGACGGCCTTGGCGAGTACGGTCTTGACCGGCTTCTTCAGGGCGTTCGCGGCGGCCGCGACGTCGTCGTACTCCGGTTGGACGTTGACCACCTGACCGCCGTACCGCGCGATCTTGACGTGAATGCGCTGGCCCTCGACGTCGACCGTGGTGAACTCGCGGTCCGCGGCGTGCTTGCGGATGCCGAACTCGCGCAGGCCGATCGCTGACGTCTCGGACAGGATCACCGCCCGGACCGTCTCGGCCTTCGCGCTGCCGACGAGGACCGAGAGCGTGTGCGCCGGGCGGCCCTTCTTCATCAGGATCGGGGTCAGCCACGCGTCGGCCGCTCCCGCTTCCATCAGCCGGGCGAGGACCTGCGGCCAGATCCGTGGGTCGAGGTCGTCGACGTTCGTTTCGTAGACGAGCTCGGTCGCCGAACTCTCGGTCGATTCGCCGAGCACGACGCGCAGGATGTTCGGCACCTCCACCGGGTCGCGGCCGCCGGCGCCGACGCCGGTGTGCTGGATCCGCATCGGCGGGAGGGTGCCGTACTCGTTCGCAAGGCTGGCCAGCAAGGCGGCGCCGGTCGGCGTGGTCATCTCGTACGGCGCTGTGCCGCCGGTGACGGGTGCCTGTGCTTCGGACAGGATCGCGAGGACCGCCGGGCCGGGGATCGGGATCCCGCCGTGTTGCCCGCGAACCTGCCGCCCTCCGCCCAGCACGACCGTCGACACCACAATCCGGTCGAGATCCAGCGAGACAGACGCCGCAGCTACGCCGACGATGTCCGCGATCGCATCCAGCGCGCCGACCTCGTGAAAGTGCACGGTGTCCGGCTCCACGCCGTGCGCCGCAGCCTCAGCCCGAGCAAGCCGAGCGAACGTGTCGAGAGCCCGCTTCCGCACCGCATCACTGAGCTCCGCCTCCTCGAGCAACCGCCGAACATCAGCCCAAGCCCGCGTCGGCCCGGAGTGCTCGTGCCCGTCCCCGGCGTCATGCCCGTGTCCGTGTCCATGCCCATCCCCGGCGTCATGCCCGTGCCCGTGTCCGTGCCCATGCCCGGCGCCATCGTCGTGCCCATGCCCGGCGCCATCGTCGTGCCCGTGCCCGGCGCCATCGGTCTGGCCGTCCCCAGTCACGTCTGCGTGCCCGACCCCCGCCTCTGCGCCGCCGGCGTACTCGTGCCCGTCGAACTGCCCGGCGCCATCGACCTGCCCGTGCCCATCCCCAGTGTCTGGAATGTTCTCCGGGTGAGGCTCGCCGTTGACCTGGACGGTTGCTTTGGTGGCGGCTATCTGGTGGCGGGCCGTCTGCTTGACGGTGACGGACAACGACGGGTCGACGGCGGCGACGGCCGCGTTCACCGCCTTCAGGTCCGCGCCGGCCGCGATGAACGCGCCGAGGAGCATGTCCCCGGACGCACCAGCCGAGCAATCGATCCAAGCGATGCGCATCAGGCTTCCTTCGTTTCGCGCGGAACGGACTGACGAGCGACCCGAGCCGCGAACACCCCGGCCCCGAACCCGTTGTCGATGTTCACAACCGACACCCCGGGCGCACACGAGTTCAGCATCCCGAGCAGCGCAGCCAGCCCGCCGAACGAAGCGCCGTACCCGACCGACGTCGGCACAGCCACCAGCGGTACGCCGACCAGCCCGCCGACCACGCTAGGCAGCGCCCCCTCCATGCCGGCCACGACGATCAAGCAGTCCGCAGCATCGAGCCGCTCCCGCACGCCGAGCACCCGGTGCAGCCCCGCCACACCAACGTCCGTGATCACGTCCACGTGAGCGCCGAACACCCGAGCAGTCGTCGCCGCCTCAGCCGCAACCGGCGCATCCGACGTACCAGCAGCCACCACGGCGACCGTTCCGCGCAGTACGCCGGGCTCGCCCAGCACCGCCGTACGCCCGACCGGATCCACCACAGCTTCCGGCAGCGCAGCAGTCACCGCCTCCTGTGCCTCATCGGTCAGCCGGGTCGCGAGAACGGCGTGTCCGGGGTGCGTGGCGTGCAGTGTGCGGAGCAGTTCCACCACCTGAGACGGCGTCTTACCGGCTCCGTAAACGACTTCGGCGTCGCCGGTACGCTCCAACCGGTCCGTGTCGAGGCGGGCATATCCGAGGTCGTGGACGCCAGGTTGTGGGCCCTGATCAGGCAAATGTGTCACCCCGCGAATCTACGTTGCCCCGGCCCGAGGTACCGCATCCGTCCCGGCTCGCACACGCTGTGCGATCGCCTGAATACTCAGGCATAACACCTGATGCCTTAGGCTCTCGTGCGTGTCTTCGACGTTAGCCGGTGCCTTCGGGGTCGCCGCCCTGTTCGTGGCGGTGCTTGCCCTGGTCTTCGCAATCCAGGCCCTCCGGGCCCGAACCGTCACGTCGGACAAGTCCACACCGGTCGCCCTCCCGGAGCCCGAACCGCAGGCCGAACCCGAGCCCAAACCCGGCACGGTGAAGTCCGAACTGCGCAAACTCGGCAAGGAGTTGGCCGTCACCCGCGGCGAACTGAAAGAGACCTTGCAGCACCTGGCCGTCGTCCGGTACGACGCCTTCGGCGAAACCGGCGGCAAGCTGTCGTGGTCAATGGCGATCCTGGACAACAACGGCGACGGCGTCGTGCTGACGTCGATCAACAGCCGGGCCGACGCCCGCACGTACGCCAAAGAAATCAAGTCCTTCGCCAGCGAATCCAAACTCTCGCCGGAAGAAGAAGAAGCAATAGACACCCTCCACAAAGAAGCCGGCCCCACGGTGAACTGAAAGCCCCCCACGTGCTTCGCAGCCGCCTCTCGTCGCTGCGCTCCTCGGCGCGTCTGCTTCGCGCGCAACCCGCCCACCCCCCGGCTGCCGCCGGTGATTCCCTTCCGGCTGTCGCCGGGATCTGCGGGCTGCCGCCGCGGTCTCCGGCTGTCGCCGGTCTTCCGGCTATCGCCGGGTTGCGGGCTGCCGCCCTCGTGTGACTGCTAGCTGGTTGTCGTGCCGGAGCCGACGTGCGGCCGCGGAGCGTGATCCCCCGCGTGCTTCGCAGCCGCCTCTCGTCGCTGTGCTCCTCGGCGCGGCCGCTTCGCGCGCAACCCGCCCACCCTGCTGCCGCCGCGGTCTGCGGCTGTCGCCGGTTGTTCCGGCTCTCGCCGGGTGTGCGGGCTGCCGCCCTCGTGTGACGAGGTGCTGGCGGGGACCCTGGCTCCCGCTGCGGTTTCCGGCCGTCGCCGGTTGTCCGGCTATCGCCGAGTGTCGCAGGGCTGCCGCCCTCGTGCGACGGCTAGCTGGTTGTCGTGCCGGAGTCGAGGTGCTGGCGGGGCGGGTGGCCTTCGTGCTGCGCAGCTGCCTCTCGTCGCTGCGCTCCTCGGTGCGTCTGCTTCGCTCGCGACCGGACCCGGCCCGGCTGCTGCCAGGTCGTGCGGGTTGCGGCGCACGGTCGACCGGCAGCTCGTGATCCCGCCCGCTGTGGATGGGGTGGTGCAGGTGAGACCGGCCGGCGCAGTTATTCGCGGGTGGTCGGGGGCACTTCGCGCACCATTACGCAGTTGCCCAGGCCCTTGGGGCGGTCGTAGGTGAAGCCCTCGCGTTCGTACATCGTGCGGGTGCCGTTGTAGAGGAACGACGAGTTCTTCTTCCGGACTCCGCCCGTGTCGTGCGGATAGCCCTCGACCAGGCCGCCGCCGGTGTTCGCGATCAGTTCGACGGCTCCGCGGAGGGCGATCGCCGCCAGGCCCTGACCGCGATGGCCGCGTTCGACCAGGATGCAGGTGACCCGGTAGTCGGGCTGTCGCTCGGCAGTGGCGACGTACTCCTTGCGGTGCTGGATGTTGGGCAGTTCCTCGGGTGATCCGTACTCCGCCCAGGCGACGGCCTGGTCGCCGTCGTAGACCAGCGCCGCGTGCGCGATCCCGTCAACCACCAGACGTTGCTTGAGCGCCCGGTTTCCCTCAGCGGTCTGGCCCTTCTCCGCGCAGTCGGGATGGAAGTGCGTGCACCAGCAACTGGCGAACATGCCCTTGTTCCGCTCGACGAGAGCGGCGAAGTCGTCGAACGTCTCCGGCGTGAGCGCCTTGATCACGAAGTCGGACATACCGACAACGTAACCCTGATTCCGGACGTTCTACGTCCGCTTGCCAGCACACGACGCCGCTTGGGGAGGCCCGTCTACCGCCGTTTGGGAACCCGCGCCGTCAAGGCCCCAGGCTCGATCTCACAAACGAGATACCGCCCGGGCCCGATCGGGTCGCCATCCAGTTGGCGCTGGACATCCACAGCCGCGTGGATCTCCACCTTGCGTCCGGTGAAGCGCTCCAGATACATGTCGGTCCGGTTGGTCCGCGTCATCAGGCGCCACAGCACGATCGGCCACTGCGTCACCCGCCTCGGGGCGATCACAACCACATCCAGCAGCCCATCATCAGGCCGTGCGTCAGGCAGCAGTGGGATGTTGGCCTGCAGCATCCCCACATTCCCGACCACCACAGTCCGCACCCGCCGTTCGATCGGCTCGGCATCATCCAGCGCCAGCGTTACCCGCACGGACGGATGGTTGATGTTCTTCGCGGCTGACACCAAGTACGCCGTCCAGCCGATCTGCTTCTTCAGATGCGGCGGCGCGTCCGAGATGATCGCCGCGTCCAACCCCAGCCCCGCCATCACCGCGAAATGATCAGTGTCCAGCTGATCGCCATGCACCCGGACCAGGTCGATCCGTCGGTCGCGACCTTCGAGAATCCGCTCCAACGCGTCGTCGAGATCGAGCGGGATATGCAGGTTGCGGGCCAGCAGGTTGCCAGTCCCGGCGGGGATCACCCCGACCGGGATCCCGGTGTGCGCGAGTGCCGAGCAGACCACGCGGACCGTACCGTCGCCACCCGCGACCAGCACCAGGTCCGACTCGTACTCGATCGCCTGCTTGGCCATCGCGTTGCCGGCGTCGTCCTCGCGGGTCTCGAGCCACAGCGGTTCGTCGTACCCGCGGATCTCGAGGGCTCGCGTGACCTTCCGGCGGAACGCGACGCCGTCGCCGACCTTGATCGGGTTCACGATCACGGCTGCCCGCGGGGGAGCCGCCGTACCGTCGCCATCTGACGGCGTACGACGACGTCGGCGGCGCAGCCCGGGCCGCAGACCGAAACCGATCGAGGTCGCGGTCAGGATTCCCAGACCGAGCGCCCAGCCGCCGAGCACGTCCGATATGTAGTGGACGTTCAGCGCGATCCGGTCGGCCGACGCGATCCACACCACCCCGATCACCGGCAGCAGGACCAGCAGCCGGAACCGCCGCCGCCAGCCCCGCACAGACGGCAGTACGACGCCGAGCGCGCCGGCCATCACGAACGCGGCCGTGGCGTGACCGGAAACGTACGAGTAGCCACTGGTCTCGACGAGCGCCTGGGCCGGCGGCTGGCGCTCGAAGATCTGCTGGACCGTCTGGACCAGCACGAGCTCGGCGACCGCCGACGTGAGCAGCCAGAACGTCAGCAATCGGGCCCGGCGATGCCAGAGGTACGCCGCGACGATCACGATCACCGCCCGTGACGTCCACGGCAGCACGACCGCTCCGACGACCTGCCAGAAGTCGACGACGCCCTCGTGCGCGGCGCCGTACGACGCGGCCCGGTTGGCGACCGACTGGTCCCAGCGCGCCAGCGGCGACCAGTGCTCGAAGACGAGCAGCGTGATCGCCGTGAACGGCAGCGCACCCAGTACGACCGTGAGCGCACGGCCTACCTGACTGGGTGGGTGGTGGTTCATCGCCCGCTCAGATCCCCCTCTGTGGTCACCTGACGCCACCTCATCATCCCGAATAGACTTCGCCGTCCATGACACGCCCCGATACCCTCAGGGTGTGATTGACGCGAAACTGCTCCGTGAGAACCCCGATGTCGTCCGCGCGGCCCTGACCAAGCGCGGTGAGAGTACGGACCTGGTCGACCAGATTCTGGTCGCCGACAGTGAGCGTCGATCGTCCATCTCCGCTTTCGAGGCGCTCCGGGCCGAGCAGAAGTCGCTCGGCAAAGAGGTCGCTCAGGCGAAGGGCGACGAGCGGACCGCCCTGCTGGAGCGGACCAAGGTGGTGGCCGCGGACGTGAAGGCCAACGAGGCGGCTGCCAAGGAGGCCGAGCAGCGCTTCGACGAGCTCGCGAAGGCGCTACCGAACCTGGTCTCCGACGATGCCCCGGTCGGCGGCGAGGACGACTTCGTCGTAGTCGAGGAGGTCGGTAAGCCGCGTGACTTCGCCGCCGAGGGCTTCGAGCCCCGCGACCACCTCGAGCTGGGCGAGTTGCTCGGCGCGATCGACATGGAGCGCGGCGCCAAGATCTCGGGCAGCCGGTTCTACTTCCTCAAGGGCGCCGGGATGTTGCTCCAGCTCGGCATGCTCCAGCTGGCCGTCCAGCAGGCGGTGGAGAACGGCTTCACCCCGATGATCACGCCGACGCTGGTCAAGCCCGAGGTGATGGGCGGCACCGGGTACCTGTCGGCGCACGACGACGTGTACCGGCTCGAGGACCCCGAGCTGTACCTGACCGGTACGTCGGAGGTCGCGCTCGCCGGCTACCACATGGACGAGATCGTCGACCTGTCCGACGGCCCGATCCGGTACGCCGGCTGGTCGTCCTGCTACCGCAAGGAAGCCGGCTCGCACGGGAAGGACACCCGCGGGATCATCCGCGTCCACCAGTTCGACAAGGTCGAGATGTTCTCCTACTGCAGGCTCGAGGACGCCGCCGACGAGCACCTGCGGCTGCTGGCCTGGGAGAAGGAGATGCTCGACAAGATGGAGCTGAGCTACCGGGTGATCGACACCGCGACCGGTGACCTCGGCGTCTCGGCGTACCGGAAGTTCGACTGCGAGGCGTGGGTGCCGACGCAGGGCCGGTACCGCGAGCTGACGTCGACGTCGAACTGCACGGACTTCCAGGCACGCCGGCTGAACATCCGGCACCGCGACGCCGACGGCAAGACGCAGCCGGTCGCGACGCTGAACGGGACGCTGGCCACCACCCGCTGGATCGTCGCCATCCTGGAGACGCACCAGCTGGCCGACGGCTCGGTCCGGGTGCCGACAGCCCTCCAGCCGTACGTCGGCGGGCGCGAGGTCCTCGAACCGGTCGGTAAATGAGCGGGAAACCGACAGCTGTTGCCCTGGACATCGATGGCACGCTCATAGATCACGACGAGGGATTGTCGCCCGCGGTTCTCGACGCGGTACGACGTACCGCGGCGCAGGTCCCGGTCATCCTGGCCACCGGCCGGGCCTGGTCGACCACCAAACCGGTGGCCGAGCGGCTCGGCCTGCCGGCCGGCGGGTTCGTTGTCTGTAGCAACGGTGCGCGGACGATGCGGTTCCCGGACGGCGACGTCGTCGACGAGCGGACCTTCGACCCGTCGACGGTGATCACGTCGGTGCGCAAGTACGCGCCGAACGCGCGGATGGCGGTCGAGGAGTCCGACGGCACCTACCTGGTGACCGCTCCGTTCCCGGACGGCGACCTCGGCCGGGACGCGAGGATCCGCGTCGTGGGCCACGACGAGCTCGCGCCGCAGCCCGTGACCCGGTTGATCATCCGCGACCCGGACCAGTCCGAGAGCGACTTCGTCCACCTGGCGGAGCGCCTCGGCCTGCACGGCGTCAGCTACTTCGTCGGCTGGACCGCCTGGCTCGACATCGCGCCCGAGGGCGTCGACAAGTCGACCGGGTTGAAGGTCGCGCTCGCGCAGTACGACCTGGAGCCGGCCGGTCTGCTGGCGATAGGTGACGGACGCAACGATATCGAGATGCTGACGTACGCCGGTCGCGGTATCGCCATGGGTTCGGCTCCTGACGAAGTGAAGTCGGCCGCCGACGAGGTGACCAAGTCCGTCCAGGACGACGGCGTCGCCACGATACTCAACCGCTGGTTCTGATGACAGGCCTTTCGGTGAGGATCGAAAGGCTTGACGCGATCAACTTGCTGTAGGCAACCGAAAGGCCCGGAACCCCTGTCTGTACAGGAGTTCCGGGCCTCGTGTCTCCGATAGTCCGCTGGCGGGCCGAGTATCGGATCAAGCAACCCGGCTGCTGCCGGTCCGGCGTGGCTGGCACTGCTGGTCGACGACGGTGTCGAACGCGTCGAGCACAGCGGTGACCTTGGGCCGCGGCCGCGGGGTCTTGGCTGCCGGGCTCTGGCCGCGCCGCGCACGGCGCAGGTGACGCTTCACCGTCGACAGCGAGCAGCCCAGCCGCATGGCCAGGGACTCCAGGCTGTCGTTCGGGTACTGCGTGCGCAGCCGGAGGACCTCTTCGTGGCTCACCGGGCGGCGGGTGCCGCGTGCACCGGCGAGCTGGTCGAAGTCGTCGGCCTGGACCTCGACGTCGAGCAGGTTGCGGATCGAACGCCGTTGTACCGCAGTGGTTCCGGCGACGAAGCCGCTCACGTCGTGCTCGGCGACGGCGCTGTACAGGCATTCGGTGAAGAGCGGGCAGGACGCGCACAACGCCTTTGCCTCGCGGACGAGCTGTTCGTACCGCTCCCGCGTACGACGGGTGGCGGACGCGGGCGGCGGCTCTTCCATCAGGCGGTGCTGAAAGATGTCGGAACGGGCGATGCAGCCGGTCATTGCCCCCTCCTTGATGGAAGATGTGTCGACAGCCGCTCGGGAGCTACTGCCCCCCGGCCCCGCTAGGTTGGCGCTGTTGACGGTCATCAAGGCTCCCCAAGTATCGACCCGAGTGAACGAACGATGAACAACGCTCGTCCGCACGGATCCGCTGCTGATGGACCTGCGCTTTGTTGCCGGCCCACCATGTCGTCCCGGGCGCGGGACGCATCGATCCATAACTGTTGACGCCACTGCCGAGGTTTTGGTTGCAGCCAATTCCACAACAGTTCTTCGACGTTTGTGTGTGCTTCCGGAGGCGGGGCGGCATCAGTCGCGCTGATCCAGAACACGCTTAGGACGCGGCCGAACAGCCGCCGGTTCCCCACCAGACCAACGCATGAAATCACGCACCAACCGTGCCGCGCAGGGGAACTTGCTGCCTTTGCAGCATCCTGCCGTAACGGTCTGATGACGTTGTCAAAAGCTCAATCAGATAAGTCAAAAAGGGCTGAAACCGACGTCTAATTGCTTGCGCCCGGGGCGTCGGGAGGAGTAGTGCGACGCCGGCTGTGACGAGGATACGGTGGCCTGGTGACGGCTTCGCAGTACCCCCGCCTGATTGCCACCGATCTCGACGGAACGCTGGTCCGCAGCGACGGCACCGTGTCCGAGCGGACGCGCTCCGCCGTGCTCGCGGCACAGCATGCCGGAAGTGTTTTCGTGATGGTCACCGCTCGGCCACCTCGCTGGCTGCACGACCTGTCCGACCTGGTCGGCGATCACGGAATTGCGATAGTTGCCAACGGCGCTATTTTGTACGACGTCCTGCGCCGTAAGGCGATTCGGACCCGATTGATCGATCCCGCGGTCGCACTCGACGTCGCGCAAGCGATCCGTACGGCGATCCCGGACGTGCAGTTCGCGATCGAGCGACCGGACCGCTACGGACAGGAACCGGTCTACCTCAACCGCTGGCCTCAACCTGACAACACCTTGATCGCCGCGGTCGAGGAGCTACTTTCGGAGCCGGCCGCAAAACTGCTCGTCCGGCATCCGAGCCTGCACTCCGACGAGCTGCTGGCGCTCGTCGCACCGTTGGTCGGCCAACGGGTCACGGCCAGCCACAGCGGCGGTCACGGGCTGGTGGAGATCTCCGCGACCGGTGTCTCGAAGGCTGCGATGCTGGCCGATTTCGCCGCAGAGCAAGGGATCTCGGCTGCTGAGACGATCGCCTTCGGTGATTCCGTCAACGATCTGCCGATGCTCGCCTGGGCGGGTACGTCGTACGGCGTGGCCAACGCACACCCCGAAGTTCTTGCAGTAGTGGACAAAGTCTGTCCTACAAACGACGAGGACGGCGTCGCCGCCGTCCTCGAGGAGTTGTTACAGCCTTTGAAATAAGGCGTTCAGAGATACATCCCGCCGGTGCGCGGGTCTTCGGCGGTGCCGGCCTGCGGCGCGCCGGGGAAGCCCGGGTGCCCCTCGGGCAGCTGCTGCCCGCCGGGGAGCGCGCGGCGCATCTGCTCGAGCTGCTGACGCGCAGCCATCTGCTGCGCGAACAGCGCGGTCTGGATGCCGTGGAACAAGCCCTCCAGCCAGCCCACCAGCTGTGCCTGCGCGATCCGCAGCTCGGCCTCGCTCGGCGTGCTGTCGTCGGTGAAGTCGAGGCTGAGCCGCTCCAGCTCCTCGACGAGCTCCGGCGCCAGGCCGCTCTCGAGCTCCTTGATCGACGCTTCGTGGATCGAGCGCAGCCGCGCCCGGGAGGCTTCGTCGAGCGGCGCCGACTTCACCTCTTCCAGCAGCTGCCGGATCATGTTGGCGACCCGCATGACCTTGGCCGGCTGCTCGACCAGCTCGGTCACCGAACGCGGTTCGTCGTCGTGCTCGTCGCGGTCGTCCTCGGAGCGCGGCGGCCCCTCGACGGCCATGCCGTCCGGCCCGACGATCAGCACCTTGCCGTCCTCGGTCCTCGCCCCGGCCATCGGAACTTCCTGGCCCTCGCTGCTGCTCTCGCTCATTGGCCCATCCTAGGCGTGTCCCCTATGACGCCCGGGCGCGGTGGCGGCGTACGGCGTCGCGGTTGGCGCAGGTGGGGCTGCAGTAGCGCTGGCGTCCGGTGCGGGACAGGTCGGCGTACACGTTGTCGCAGCCGTCGGTGGCGCAGCGGCCGAGTCGGGTGATGCCGCGACCCGCCAGGTGCAGCGCCGTACCCGTGCTGATCAGCGTCGCGACCAGCCGCCCGACCGGGACGTTCATCGGGCGGTAGTGCATGTGCCAACCGTCGTCCGCGTGGTTGGTGAGCCGTGGATGCTCGGTGTACTTCGCGAGCATCGCGTTCACCAGGTCGACCCGCGTCTGTTCGTCCTCCGCATCCACGACCTGCAGCCACTCCTCGAGCGCGGTCTCGACGGCCGCCAGATCATCGGCGGTGACGCGACGCTCGCGCACGAGCCGGTTGTCGACGCCGCTCTCCTCGCATCGCTCGGCCAGCTCCTCCGGCGTGGTGGCCGGCCGCGTGACCAGGTTGACCGCCAGCAGAACGGCGTCCGCGCCGTAAGGGTTGAGATGCATAATGCCATTACATCACGATGGGTGCATGACAGAAACCCATCGGCATCGCTGGAGTGCAGTCTCTGCCCACCAAGTCAGTGAGGGCCTGGTCGTGTACCAGCGGTGCGCTTGCGGCCAATGGCGCATCACCAGCACGCCGCCGTACCCCGTCGCGTACCCCGAGGTTGCGATCAGTCCTTCGCGGTAAGGCGGCGGACGAGGCGCGCGGTGGTCGCGTCGACGTCGTACGGATGGCCGGTGCCCGGGGTCAGTTGGTCGAGGATCAGGCCGTCGATCGCGAAGTGCAGCAGGCGAATCTCCTCGGCTCCGCCCGGCAGGCCGGCGTTCGAGTTGAACGCGACATCCGCGTCGAAGCCCTGCCGGATCGTCCGCGACAGGATCTCGCTCAGGCCTGGGCGGCGGGCGGCTTCCAGGCGGAGCTCCAGTAGAGCGAGTGAGAGCTCAGGACGCCCGAGCAGCCGCTCGACGATGTAGCGCACGTAGTCGGTCATCAGGTCGACATCCGGCTTGCGCTTGGCCAGTGGCTCGAGCACGTCCGGGTCCGGCGCGAGCCGCTCGAAGATCCGCTCGCCGAGGGCGCCGAGCAACGCGTCGCGGGTCTTGAAGTAGTTGGACGCCGTACCGGCCGGGAGCCCGGCAGCGGCGTCGACGGCTCTATGAGTGAGCCCGCGGGCGCCGGCCTCGGCGAGGACGGCCAGGCCGGCGTCGGCGAGCTGGGTACGGCGTTCCGGATTCCGCGGCATGTTGACAGGCTAGCAGGGTTCCACTACAACTGTCGTACACAACAACGACAGCTGTAGTAGTCAGGAGAACATATGCAACCCGCGGCATTCGGCGCGACCGTGGTCACCGACCGGCCTTCGGAGGTCGCCGCCTTCTACACGCAGTACCTGGACCTCCAGGTCGGCATCGACCTCGGCTGGTTCATCACACTTCGCCGAGGTACGGCGGACTGGGAGCTCGCGATCTGCGAGCGGGGACACCCGACCGTTCCGGCAGCGGTGTCGGCGCAGACCGAGAGCGGATCCGTCTTCGGCTTCGTCGTCGACGACGCGGACAAGGTCGCCGCTTTGCTGGTCGAAGGTGGCGTCCGGCTCGAGACCGAGCCGGTGACCGAGGTGTTCGGCCAGCGGCACTTCTTCGTCCGCGACCCGGCCGGTACGTGGCTCGACGTGATCCAGTTGGTCGAGCCCGACCCCGCATGGGTGGCGGCGAACCTGCCTACACCGTGAGCAGGATCTTGCCGAGGTGGTTGGACTGCTCGAGGGCTCGATGCGCCTCAGCCACCTCGGCGAGCGGGAAGGTGGAGTGCACGATCGGGCGGACCTTCTTCTCCGCGATCAGCGGCCAGACGTGGCCGACGACCTCGGCGAGGATCTGGCCCTTGTTCTCGACCGAGCGGAACCGCAGGCCGGTGGCGATGATCGAGCCGCGACGGCTCATCAGCCGACCGAGGTCGAGCTCGCCCTTCGCGCCGCCCTGCATCCCGATCACGACCAGGCGTCCGTCGTACGCGAGTGACTTCACGTTGTCGGTCAGGTACTTCGCGCCCATGATGTCGAGGATCACGTCGGCGCCGGCGTTCTTCGTCGCCTCCTGCACGACCGAGGCCCACTCGGCTTCCTTGTAGTTGATGGCGACGTCCGCACCGAGCAGGGTGGAGAACTCCATCTTCTCCTTGCTGCCGACCGTGGTCAGCACCCGCGCGCCGTGCGCGACCGCGAGCTGGATCGCCATCGAGCCGATCCCGGACGAGCCGCCGTGCACCAGCAGGGTTTCGCCGGCCTTGAGGTGCGCGGTCATGAAGATGTTCGACCAGACGGTCGCCACGACCTCGGGCAGCGCGGCGGCGCTCACCAGATCAAGGCCGTCCGGGACGGGCATCACCTGCGGAGCGGGGACGGCGACCTTCTCGGCGTACCCGCCGCCGGCGAGCAGCGCGCAGCACTCGTCGCCGACGGACCAGCCCTCGACCTCGGCGCCGACTGCGGAGATCCGGCCGGACACCTCGAGCCCGATCGTGCCCGGGGCGCCGGGCGGCGGCGGGTAGAAGCCCTGCCGCTGCATGAGATCGGCCCGGTTTACACCCGCGGCGACGACGTCGATGACGACCTCGTCGACGGCTGGTTGCGGGTCCGGGATCTCGCCGACCCGGAGGACCTCGATTCCGCCGGCACCCTCACACACGACAGCTCGCATGGCCCACAACTTACCCTCAGGTCGCGACCAGCCGCTCCATGTCCCGGGCCACGCACAAGCCGTCAGAGTTGCGACTCAAGGACGCCGGGCCACCACGATGTCACGCACGATCGCCTGGTCGACCCTGTGGACGAAGTCGGAGTACGGAGGCTCATCCAGCGGCTCGAGCCCAGCGGCGGCCAGGATCTCTGTCGCCGCCGAGCGGCGCGCGACGTTGGTGTTCCACGCAATTCCCAGCGCCCCGCCCGAACGCAAGAGCCCGGCCCACGTCGGGACCGCTGCCTTGAGCAGATCGATCGGACTCCGATGCAGGCCACTCTCGGCCGTGCGACTGCCGTGCTGCACGCCGTACGGCGCGTCGGTCACGACCAGATCGAAACTCCCGGGGCGGTGGAACTCCAGCGCCTTGGTGGTGTCGGCATTGACATACGAGAGCGTCAGCGCCTCGCCGGCTTTCCAGCCCTCCTTGGTCAGACCGAGCGAGACCTCGAGCCGACGTGCAACCACCTCGTGCTCACGGCGAACCCGGGCGACGGACGCATCGTGCTTGAGACGTTTTCGCTTGAGCCAGGTCTGGATGAACGTGGCGTAGGCATCGAAGTCCTTGCGGTCCAGATCGACGCCCGCGGCGTCGAAGCCGTACATGAGCGCCTGGTTCATCGTGGTTCCGCGGCCGCACAGCGGATCGATCACGCTGAATTTGCGATCCAGCATCTGTTCGGCGAATCTCGACGAAAGCAATGTGACGTTGAGCAGGAGCTTGGTGAAGAGCTCGTTGGTCTTTCCTTGATACTTCTGAATGCTGATCAGGTCGCTGTCCAGTTTGTCCAGCGACTGTAAATAGACCGGCTCGAGAAATTTCCCGTCGACCCGGAACAGCGCGTAGATCGACGACAGGTTGGCGAGCAGGGCGACGTCGCGGTCGCTCAGCTCGTCGGACTCGAACGTGATGTAGGGGATGCCGCCGATCGACGTCTGGGCAACGTTCTGCACCGCCGAGCCCAGCGCAACCTGGCTGAACAACGAAAGCTCAGCCATCGTCAGCGCTGCCGACGACTCGGCATAAACCCGATTTGTCGCCGGGAGTATGAGTATTGCGTATTCGGCCATATCTCCCGCAAAGTTCATTGGCTTGGTGGCTGACCGGAATTCTACCGCAGCCGTATCTCACCTTCCTGAATGCCAATTGCTCTGCAAGTCAGTCGTCCAGGTCGGCCCAGGTGTCGACATCGTCGCCGGCGCGCGTCGGCGCGGTCCAGGTCAGGTTGAGTCCCGCGAGCGTACGGCGTACCGACTTGTCCCGCGGATCGCCTCCGCGCTGGATCGCGTCGTGGAGCGCGGTACGGCGGTACGCCGTCGCGAGCTGCTGCTCCTGTCCGGACGTGTCGCGCAGCCCGTACCCGTCGTACTCGCCGAGCCCGTCGACCAGCGTCGTCACGTCGTCCTTCGTCAACCAGGGCAGGTCGCAGCTGACCACCACGACAACTGGCGCCGTACCTCGCTGTAGTCCGGCCGCCAGCCCCGCGACGGGCCCACCCGCCGGCGGATCCTCCACGGTCCAGTCGACGGCGCGGTACGTCGTACGCACCGGTCCGACCACTACCGTCTGCGCCGCATCTGCCGTTGCTGTCAGCACCCGATCCAGCAGCGTCATCCCGTCGAGCACCAACATCGCCTTGTCCACCCCACCGAACCGAGTGGACCCGCCCCCAGCCAGCACCACCGCGTCAAACTCCACGGAGGCAGTCTCGCATTCGAGTTGTGCGGCACCATGGAGAGATGAGGATCGCTGTGGTGCAGACCGCCAGTGGCTATGACAAGGCTGCCAACCGGGACCTGGTCAGTCGGCTGGTTGCGGACGCCGTACAGGGACGGCCTGATCTCGTTGTGCTGCCGGAGGCGATGATGTCCGACTTCGCTGTCGAGGGTGAGTCGGTGGCTGAGGCGGCCGAGTCGCTCGACGGTGAGTTCGTGGCGACGCTGCGGAAGGCTGCGGTCGAGCACAGCGTGGCGATCGTGGCCGGCATGTTCGAGCGCAGCTGTGACCAGCACCGTCCGTACAACACCCTGCTGGCCGTCGGTGCGGACGGCGCACTGCTCGGTGCGTACCGCAAGATCCACCTGTACGACGCGTTCGGGTACAAGGAGTCCGACCAGCTCACCGCGGGCGATGTAGCTCCGGTGGTGGTGCAGGTCGGCGACCGGAAGCTCGGACTGATGACCTGCTACGACCTGCGCTTCCCGGAGCTCTCCCGCGCGCTGATGGACGCTGGAGCGGAGGTGCTCGTCGTCCCCGCGGCCTGGGTACGCGGACCGCTCAAAGAGCACCACTGGACCACTCTGCTCACTGCGCGCGCAGTGGAGAACACCTGCTACGTCGCAGCCGCCGCACAGAACGGCAAGAAGTACTGCGGCCTCAGCCAAGTCGTGGACCCGCAGGGCGTCGCACTGGCCTCGGTGGGCGAGTCGGACGGACATGTGTTCGCCGAGATCACGGGCGAGCGGCTGGCCGACGTACGCAAACGCAACCCGTCTCTCCAGAACCGCCGGTACTCCGTCACGCCACGCTGATCGCCCAACGCGCGGACCGGCTGGTCCGAAACGGTCACTGACACGTTAACCTCCTGGCGTGGTGGATGCGTTTGATCTGGAGCATCACGGTGATCTAGAGGTCGGCGAGGGTCTCGTCGACCTCGCTGTCAACGTTCGTGCGGGCACTCCGCCGCCCTGGCTGGTCGATGCGATCACGGCGAGCCTGACGGAGCTCGCGGCGTACCCGCGTCCTGGGGCTGCGGTCAACGCGGTCGCGCGGCGCCATGGCGTGTCGCCGGATCGAGTGCTGCTCACCGCGGGGGCTGCGGAGGCGTTCGTGCTGATCGCGCGGGCCTTCCGGCCACGGCATCCGGTCGTCGTTCATCCTCAATTCACCGAGCCCGAGGCAGCGCTGCGCTCGGCCGGTCACCTGGTCGACCGGGTGATCCTGCGGCCCGAGGACGGGTTCGTGCTGGACCCGTCCGCCGTACCGCGGGATGCCGATCTGGTCGTCATCGGCAACCCCACCAACCCGACCTCGGTGCTGCACCCGGCCGACTCGCTGCGTGAACTGGCGCGGCCCGACCGGATCCTGGTCGTCGACGAGGCGTTCATGGACGCCGTACCGGGTGAGCCCGAGTCGCTCGCCTGTGCGTCGATCCCAGGGCTCGTGGTGGTGCGCAGTCTGACCAAGACCTGGGGACTTGCCGGGCTGCGGGTCGGATATGTGCTCGCGGCGCCGAGTTTGATCGAACAATTGTCAGCCGTTCAACCTCAGTGGCCGGTGTCCACTCCTGCTCTCGCGGCGGCAATTGCCTGCAGCAACGAGCGTGCTGTCATGGAAGCGGCACAGGCCGCGCTGGACATTTCCCGGCAGCGTGCCCACCTGCTTGACAAGCTCGGAACGGCGGATGGCCTTTCGACGTACGGCGTGGCGTCGGCGCCGTTCGTTCTCGCCCACGTTCGCGGTGCCGCGGAACTGCGGGAATCCCTGCGTGCACAGGGGTTTGCGGTCCGTCGCGGGGATACGTTCCCCGGGCTGGGGCCGGACTGGTTGCGGATCGCAGTACGGCCTGAGGATGTCACCGACGGGTTCGTGAAGGTACTCGCGGATCTCCTTCGCTGAACTGTTCCGGTACCCGCTGCTCAATCGAGTTGGCGCTGTAACGCTGGAGGGGTTTAGCGGAGCTCCACTTTGCGCACAAGATGGCCAGGGTGCCCCATTGACGATGTCCCGGGCATCTTTCTGGCCATTCGCGAAGGGAGCAGCACAATGGGTCTCAGCGACGACGACATGAACACCTCATCCGAAGGTGGCGAAGGCTTGGCCGACGGGGGCGCCAACGTCGGCGGCACCGATGGTGGAGCCGACGGCGGTGCGGGCGGCAACACGTCCGGCGGGTACGGCGACTCCTCCTCCTCCTCCTCCTCCGACGGCGGGACCGGGGAAGGCCCGGCTGACGGCGGTGCCTCGCAGGGCGCGCAGGACGGCGGCGCCGATGGCGGTGCAGGAGACGGCGCAGGCGGCGGCTCAGGCAACTACGGCGAAGGCACCGCAGACGGCGGCGCCAACGAGGGCGCAAGCGACGGCGGCGCTGACGGCGGCGCGGGCGACAACACGTCCGGCGGTGCGGGCGACAACACGTCCGGCGGCTACGGCGACAGCTCGTCCTCCGACAACGGCGCTGACGGCGGAGCCGATGGTGGCGCTAGCGGCGGCGCCGATGGTGGCGCGGGCGGCGGCTCCGGCGAAGGTCTGGCTGATGGTGGCGCCTCGCAGGGTGGGCAGGATGGCGGCGCGGACGGCGGCGCCGACGGCGAAGGCACCGCGGACGGCGGCGCAAACCCAAGCAGCTCCGACGGCGGCGCAGACGGCGGTGCCGGCAGCGGCCAAGGCGGCGGCGGGAACTCCGGAAGCTGGTGACCCCCATGCCGGCCCCCGGCCCCGACCCCACCCCCACGACCCCCGCGAACCCGGTGAGCCCGGCAAACCTGGTGAACCTGGTGAACCAGGTGGATCCGGTGGACCTGGTGAGCCAGGCAAACCCGGTGAGTCCGGTGGACTCCGTGGACGCGGTGAGCCCGCGGACTCGGGTTGGCGGGGTGTCGCGGGGTGGGTTGGGGGATGAGGTGGGGGACGGGCGCCTGGCGCTCCGGCGTTGTGTGGCGGGGGATTTGGGGGAGTTCGCTAGCTCCTACTGGGGTAGGCGGGCGCTGCTGTCCTGCGGCCCGGATCTGCCTGCGCCGTATGACGATCTGTTCAGCCTTGAGGCTGTGGACGAGCTGCTGTCTCGTCGCGGTCTGCGGACGCCGTTCTTGCGGATTGCGAAGAACGGTGCGGTCGTGGGGGACAGCCAGTTCACCGGACCGGCTGGTGTGGGTGCGGAGATCGCTGACCAAGTACGGGACGACAAGGTGGCGGCGTTGTTCGCCAGCGGGCACACCGTCGTACTGCAGGCACTGCACCGGACCTGGCCGGCTCTGGTCGACTTCTCGACTCAGCTGTCTGCCGACGCCGGGCATCCGGTGCAGATCAACGCGTACATCACCCCTGCCGAGTCCCAGGGGTTCTCGGCGCACTACGACGTACACGACGTCTTCGTACTGCAAGTGGCCGGCGAGAAGCACTGGACCGTGCACGAGCCGGTCCACATCGACCCGCTGCGCAACCAGCCCTGGACCGATCACGCCCAAGCCGTCGCAGCAGCTGCGCGCGACAAGCCTCCCGTGATCGACGAGGTACTGCGACCTGGCGACGCCCTGTATGTGCCGCGCGGGTTCCTGCACTCAGCCAAGGCACTGGGCGGAGTCAGCGCACATCTCACCGTCGGAATGCACACCCTGACGCGCTACCTGCTCGTGCAACAGCTGGCCGCGCTAGCCGCCAACCAGCCAGCCCTGCGCACCGCATTGCCCCTCGGCTTCGACCCTGGCGATCCAGAACAGCTCGCCGAGATCCTGCCCGCCGTAGCCGAGCTCTTCGCACAAGAGATCCGCTCCGCGACCCCGGACGCACTAGCTGCCCGTCTACGCCGCCGCACCTGGTCCGGCAACCGCCCAGCACCACTTCCTCCGCTGGCCCACGCGGCCTCGATCGCCTCCCTCTCCATCGGCACAACAGTCCGCCTACGCCCCGGCCTCCACTGCCGCGTAGTCCCCGGCAACCCGGTCGTCCTCCAACTGCCGGACCGCACAATCACGTTCCCAACAGCCACCCAAGCAGCCGTCACCGAACTAACCTCCGGCACCGACTGCAAGGTAGGCAATCTCCCCAACCTGACCGACGCCGACCAGTTGGTCCTAGTCCGCCGCCTCCTCACAGAAGCCGTCCTAGTAGCAACCAACAACTGACGTGAGTTGGTGTGGAAGTGTGAGGCGGCGTGGACGACGGGGACACTCGATACCGACCGGAAACAGGCTGCGCAGCTCAAGCCGACCTCCGGCACGACTCGCTGATAGCCACCGCCCCACCAGCCCAACGCTGGCTCCTCATCGAATCCCACACGCCTTGGCCCCGCCAGGCGCTCACCACCCTCGAACACACCTCCGCCGATCTGGTTGCGCGGTTGTGCAGGGAGTTGGGGATTCGGCCGGTGCTGGTTCGGCGGTACGGGCGTGTGGATCGGGCGCGGGGCCGACGGTGGGGATTGGTGGACTGCCGACCGGGGCGTGAAGAAGTCCGCTGGGGACCGCTGCCGACGGACGAGCACCTACTCGACGTACTCGCTGGCAAGGTCCCAGGCACGATTAGCACCGAACCCGTGTACCTCGTCTGCACACACGGCCGTCACGACGCGTGCTGCGCCGTACGAGGGCGTCCGGTCACCGCGGCGCTCGCCTCCGCGTACCGGGAGCGCACGTGGGAATGCAGCCACATCGGCGGCGATCGCTTCGCGGCGAACGTCGTAGTACTCCCGCACGGGCTGTTCTACGGCCACGTCCCACCGACGCGCGCCGTCGAACTCGCCAGGCAGTACGACAAGGGCTTCGTCGTACCCGATCTCCTCCGCGGATCAGGTGCCTTCTCCCCAGCCGTCCAAGCCGCCCAACACTTCGCCCGCGAAGCCGGCCACTCACCAACCGTCGACAACCTCATACCGCAATCCGTCCAACAACTCCCCAATCACCAGTACCGAATCCTCCTCAACACCATCGACCCCGCGATGCCGTCGAACGCGACTTCCACCGGATCGATCGCCGTCGAGGTGTCGGCTCACCTCGACACCGTCGACGCCCGACTGACCTGCGCAGGCACTTCTCCCGCACAGATCCGCCGCTTCGAGCTCCACTCCCTCACTGCCGACTGAACCCACAAACGGATCAGCTCAGGTTGGGTCGATGCGGCGGTCCTCGAGGTGTGAGCCGTAGTACGCAGACTGGCGGGCCATGATTTCGCGCAGGGGTGTGCCACGAGGTACGCCGTACACCGTGCCTGGGAAGTCCAGCTCGCGTTGGATCTGCCACAGCTCCTCGTGCCGGTCCGGGGAAAAGAGCTGTGCGGGGTTGCCGGCCGCGATCCAGCCGATCGGGAGGATCGCGCCTGCTTCCAGGTGCGAGTTGACGTGCAGCACGCTGTTGATCCGGAGTTCTGCGCCTGTGCCGGCGACGGAACCGGGGAACAACGCGGCGCCCGTGGCGATGAAGACTTCGTTCTCGACCGTGGCGCCGTTCACATGTGCATGGGGACCTATCAGGACCGCGTCGCCGATCAGGGCGGGATGGTCGGCCCGGCCGCGCACCAGGGCGTTCTCCATCACCACACTGTTCTCGCCGAGCCTGACCTCGCCGTTCTCCGCAGTCAGCACAGCACCGTGCAGAACCCTGCTGCCTTCGCCAAGGACGACGGCGCCGCAGAGCACGGCCGATGGTGCGACGTACGCGGATTCGGGCACGACCGGTTGTCGGCCGCGGTGTTCGAGCAGCATCTGTCGCCGTCCTTTCGTTGTGTGACCACCTCGCTCCAGCTGTACCCAGTCTTGCCTGCGAACCGTGCGAAACCTGCGAACCGTGCGGACTCTCCACAGCCCGGGTCCTCACAACCCCGGGCGGCGGAGTCCTCCGGGCCGTCCACATCGAAGGTGGGAGACTCGGTCCATCGGACAATCCGGGTGGAGAACCGCGAACTGAGCCAACATTAGAACACATGTTCGACGCAGCGCAACGCATCCTGACAGGTCAGGAACCAGCCCGATCAGACCGCTCAGATCCGCGCGGAACTCAACCGCGGCGCGACCCGGGCCAGCACGTAGATCGTCAGGCTCGCCACCAGCGCCAGCCCGGCCAGCACCACCCACGGCAGCTCGTGATGAACCTCGAACAGCTGCGCGAAGAACCCCGGCGCCAGCACGCTCGAGAAGGCGAACGAGTACTGCCAGTACGACAGGTACTTCCCGCGCCCAACCACAGGCGAGACCGCAGCCGACAGGGCGTTGTTGGTCGCCGCATGCAGTACGTCGGCGAACGCATAGCAAGCCGTGGCGAGCACCAGCACCGGCACGACCCACCCTGCCGGAATGTGGATCTGCAGTGCCATCAGCACCGCCCACACGGCGTAGGTGATCCCAGCGACCACCATGACGTTCGTACGCCGTCGGCGCTCGGTGTGCCGCACCACCAGCGTCTGACCGGTCGCCAGTACGACAGATGTCGCCGCAATCAGCACACCGACCAGCCACTTCGGCACGGTTAGCGCCTCCGTGACATACACCGGTACGCCGACGCCGAGCATCATCGTGCAGAGCGCCAGCAGCGTGTTCGCGCCGATCAGCACCAGGAAGGTCTTGTCCTTGCGGAGTAGCGGAGCCGGTCCGGTGTCCTGGTTGGTCCGCTCGTGGTGTGAGGGGTGCAGCCGCAGCAGGAGCAGACCGGCTATGTAGAACGTCACCGCGTTGATTGCCATCGCGACCAGGAACGGTGCGTCGCCACCGATGGCCAGCAGCCAGCCCGCTAGCAAAGCGCCGAGTGCCACGCCGCCAGCCTGCATCATGCCGCCCAGCCCGAACCACTTGTCCCGCTCGCCCTCGTCGGCGACGTCCGCAAGCAGACTGAAGATCGCCGACCAGAACACCCGCTGCCCGGTCGTCGTCACCAGCGAGCACAGGAACAGCACCCAGATCGATCGCCCGAAGAAGAAGCCGGTGAACGCCAGTCCCTGAGCGAATTGCGCGGCCACCACGATGTTGCGCGGCCCGACCCGGTCGATCACCACGCCCACTGCGGCCGGTGCGGCGATGGAGAACAGCGTCGCGACGGTCAGCATCAATCCGGCCGTGCCGAGCTGGATGCCGGCGACCTTGTTGAAGAACAGCAGCAGGAGCGGTCCCGCGCAGCCGCCGCCGAACGAGTCGATCGCGAGCGCGGCCAGCAGCGGTACCCGGCCGCGGACGTTCGGGAGGCCGAGTGACGTGGCTGCGGGCATGGCGGAGCGCTCCCATCGGTCATCTCGGCGGCTGGCGCACTCTAGCAAGCGCTCTCCAGCCGTACCATCCGATTTCAGTCTGCTGCAGGCACCCGCCGCAGGGAGATGTGCCGGAGCGGACGCCAAGCGACTGCTGTCATGAGCACCATGGCCACGAAGGCGATCGCGAACGGAGCAGCCAGTCCGAACCGCTGCGCCAGTACGCCGCCGAGCACCGAGCCGATCGCGGCGCCGCCGACCGAGGCCAGGAGGTACACGCTGTTCACCCTGCCCATCAGTGCGTCCGGAGTGACCAGCTGACGTGTTGTAGTCGAGACGATGCCCCACACAACGGCGTGGACGCCGAACACGGCCATAGTCGCGCCGGCGACCCACGGGTTCCTGGTGAGCGCCAGGACGAGGTGGACCGTCGTTTCGATGACCAGGCCCGCGCGCAGCAGAGTCACGGAGCCGATGCGTGGCTCCAGGAAGTGGTACGCCGGCATGCCGAGCACACCGCCTACCGCGCCGACAGAGATGAGCAGGCCGAACTGTGTCTCGGTCAGACCAAGCCGCTCGCGGGCGAAGAGCACCCAGGTCGCGAACGCTGCGCAGAAGGTGATGTTCATGACCAGGATCGACAGGGCGAGCGTCCGTACGCCGGAGTGCTGCCACAGCCAGCGGACTCCTTCGTGCACTTCATGCCAGAGAGCTGCACGCGTGGAGTGGTCAGCTAGTGGTGGACGTACGGCGACGCGGGCGATCAGAGCTGCTGCTGCGGCGAAGGTGACCGCATCGAAGACCAGCGGGATACCAGCACCCGCCGCAAACAACAGTGCGCCGATTGGTGGCCCACCGAGCTGCTGCAGGACGGTGGCGCTGGCGAACAGTCGTGCATTGGCTTTGCCGAGATGCTCCTTCGGTACGGCGCTGACCAGCAACGCGCCGGATGCGTTATCTGCAAGGGTTTCCGCCGTACCGAGAAGGAACAAGGCGAGGTAGATCGCCCAGAGCGGCGAGGTGTCGAGCAGTACGGCGGCACCCAGCGCGACCAGGACGATCGCACGAAAGGTGTCAGCGGCAACAATCATCAACCGGCGATCGAGCCGATCGACGAGAACGCCACTGAACAACGCGAACAGCAACCACGGCAGCTGCTGAATAAACGCCGCAGCCCCCACCGCCGCAGGCTCCCTGGTAATCGAGGCAACAAGCAACGGCCCGGCGGCCGCCATGGCCCCGTCGCCGAGATTGGAGATGATCGAAGCCGGCCAGATCTTCCGAAAATCCGACCCGAGCTCAGCCGGAAACGCAACAGCGCCAAGCGAACGCATAAGACTCCTGAGGGCATGACGAATCAACAGGACGCCGGCTGCTGGTAAACAGCCCGGCGGTTGGTCCGGTCAGCGCAGGTTCAGTGCGCCGACCGGACGGTGCTTGCCATGTCTTCGAACGACCGAGACATTGCCCTCACCTCCGTCCGTACCCCCGGCGGTCGATCCGCCGCTGCCCAGACCATACCGGCCGCCTCCCGCCCCCGCACGCCGATTCGGCTATCCTCGACCCTCGGCGGCAACCGCCGGGAGGGTTCGCATAGTGGCCGAGTGCGCTGGTCTTGAAAACCGGTATGGCGGGTGACCGTCATCGTGGGTTCGAATCCCACACCCTCCGCTTAAAGAGGTTTCGAGAGGTAGCTGTTGTTGCCGGGCGGCTCGGTTCAGTGGGTGGCCAGTTTGTCGCGGAGTTGCTCGGCGTCCGGGTGGTGCATGTCCTCGAGAATGTCGGCGGCCTGCTGCCATCGGTCGTGTGCCGTCGCCGGCTCGCCGGCTGCCGCGTGCGCGTCGCCGAGGTGGTCGAGGACGACGGCCTGGAAGGCGAGATCGCCGGTGTCGCGGCTCAGGCCTACAGTCCGCTCGTAACAGCTGATGGCCTTTTGATGATCGCCCAGGTGATGACAGGCGTAGCCGACGCTGTCCCACGCGTATGCCTCGCCGGCCCGATCGCCGATCGTGCGCAGCAGATTTGCGGCGTGCTCGCAATGCTCCAACGTGGCCCGGTACTCACCGGCCAAGGCGTGATGCCAGCCGAGATTGTTCAGCGCACGCGCTTGGCCCGCCCGGTCATCGGCTGACTCGAACACGGTGATCGCCTCGCGGTCGATGCGGAGAGCCGCGGGGTAATCACCCAGCCGGACAAAGAGTTCACCGAGGTTGAGCAAGGCGATCCCTCGGCCGGTGGCGTCACCCAGTTCGGCCCACAGGTCGTGCGCGGTCCGCAGGTGGCGTTCGGCCTGATCGTCTCGACCGAGGTTGTTACAAGCCACGCCGAGGCTGCCGTGTGCGAAGGCGACGCCGGTCGGGTCCCCCGCGCGCTGCGCGGCGTCCAGAGCCTCCGTCTGGAGCACGATGAGATCGCGCCATCGCCCGCGACGGTGCAAGAACTCCTCGATGGTTCGGGCCAATTGCCAAGCCTGGGAATCGAATCCCGCGGCGACCGCCCGATGCACCGCCGCGACCAGCGTCTGCTCCTCGGCAGCGAGCCAGTCCAGAGCGAGGGAGCTATCAGCTGGTACTTCAGGCTCCACGCCCGACGCGATCGGATCCAGCGCTATCGGACGCCAGTAGCCTTTCGTCAGCCTGTCGGCGCCGTACGCCGAATGTAGGTAGTGGTCGAGCATGCGCTGCGTCGCCGCGTGCCGCTCCGGCTCCGTATCGGCCAGGTGCGCGGCGTACGTCCGCACCAGATCATGAAATGCGTATCTGCCGGCGGCGTACTCGACGATCAGATGCGAGCTGTGCAGTTCGGCCAACTGCTTGCGTGCGCGGTCTCGCGAGATGCCGGCGAGGCTGGCGGCCGCGGCCAACGAGACGTCCGGACCGCAATGCAGGCCGAGCAGGCGGAACATCCGTGCCGTCTCGGGGCTCAGTTGCCGGTACGACCAGGAAAACACCGCCGAGACACTGGTCGCCGGGTCGCCGCCGTCCAGCGCGTCCAGCCGCGACCGCTCGTGCAGCTCGGCTGCCAGCGACGACGGCGGAAGGGCCGGCCGAGCGGCGGCCCGGGCCGCGACAACAGCCAACGCCAGCGGTAGCCGGCCGCACGCCGCTACCAGGTCCGCCACCGCGTCCGGTGCCGCGGCTACCCACTCCGGTCCGATCCGCCGCGCAAGGAATTCACGGGCTTCGCCCACGCTGAGCACCTCGAGATCCAGCTGCCGGGCGCCGTCGGCGACCAGCCCCGTCAGCGCGTGCCGACTGGTGACCAGCACCAGACATCCGGGACTGCCCGGCACCAGCGGGCGCACCTGCGCGGCGTCACGAGCGTTGTCGAGCAGGATCAGCAGACGCCTTCCCGCCAGCACACTGCGATACATACTCGCTGTCGCGTCCACGTCCGACGGGATCCGCTCCGACGGGATCCCGAGTGCGAAAAGGAGACGATGGATCGCCTGCTCGGGCGGCAGCGGCGAACCGGACGGGTCGAACCCTCGCAGGTTGACGTAAAGCTGCCCGGCGGGGAAGCGGTCCGCCACCTGATGCGCCCAGTGCACGGCCAGGGCCGACTTGCCGACTCCCGGCATCCCGCTGATCGCCGAGACCACAACCGTGCCGCCCAGTCCGTCGAGGAGTTCGTCGAGCGCCTTGGACTCGTCGCTACGGCCGATGAAGTGCCGCGGAGCGGCGGGAAGCTGTCGCAGTACGTCGGTCGCCGCCGGGTCGGCACCGCCACGCGCTGTCTGCAGGAACGCGGACCGGGCATCGGCGCCCAAGCCCAACGCACGCGCCAACAGATCGGTCGAGCTCCGGTACGGACGTGCGGTACGGACGTGCGGTGCGGCCGCGTTCCAGATCGCTGATCGCGCGCACACTCAGACCGGACCGTTCCGCAAGCTCCTCCTGGGTCAGCCGCGCCGAGCGCCGATGGCGGCGCAGCAGAGCGCCGAACGCGGACTCGTTTCCGCCGCTCGATTCGCTGTCGGAGCTCACCCGGCAAGTCTGCCAGTAAGTCTGCCGGTGAAATCTCATGGTCACGCCCTGGGCGTACGGCGAGGCTGAGAACGAACCCACGACAGATCCCCGACGCAAGGGAGCACCATGTCTCACCCACGCAACTCCGTCAGGCGAGTGCTCATGGCGCTCGCAACCGGCACTGTCGCTGCCGTCGTCGCCACCATCGGCACCGGAGCCGCTTACGCCACTGGGACAGCCACGACCACCAGCCAGCGGCCCGCTGCCGCCTCGACCGACGTGGCGCTGATGACCTCGACGACCATCCACCACTCGACGCCCGGCACACCGCCTTCCAGCGTCGTCGATGCGAAGTGGTGCAGCTCGGACGCCGACTGGGCGCACGCGTGTTTCCAAAGGCACGGTGACAAGGTCTGGGTCGACAACAACTCCGGCGAACATGTGAAAGCCCACTGGGAGAACTGGCTCAGGAACGCTGACGGCATTTGGGTCTTCTACCGAGACGGCGACTGCATCAGCATGAACTGGGGCTGGGGGTACTGCGGCGAGAACTTCTACGAGGACAGCAGCCTCAATCCGGTCGGCGGACACGGCAGCGGCATCCGCTTGTACACCTGCTACGGAGAATGCGATCGGCACTACCAGTGGGTCCGCAACAACAGCTAGCTGTTGCGGGTCATGAGGATCCAGTAGCGGACGGGTCTTTCTGCGGTAGCCGCGGAGAGACCCGTCCGGCACGTCCTGGCCCATGACATCAAGCTGCTTGACGCATGCCGATATGGGCATATGATGTGGGTATGGCACGGGCAGCGACTACGTCGGATGTTTTTAATGCGATTGCGGAGCCGCAGCGGCGGGAGATTTTGGTTTTGTTGCGGGGTGGGGAGCGGCCGGTGACGGAGTTGGCCGAGGAGTTGGGGATGAGCCAGCCGGGGGCGTCGAAGCACTTGCGGGTGCTTCGGGAGGTCGGGCTAGTGCGGGACCGGAGGGCGGGCAAGCAGCGGTTGTACGGGCTGGATGCCCGTGGGCTGCGGCCTGTCCACGAGTGGGCCGGCGGGTTCGAACGGTTCTGGAACGAGAGCTTCGACCGGTTGGACACGTACGTGCAGGACCTCAAGCAGGCAAGGCAGGAGGACTAGTTGATGAGCACGACAGGACAGGGAACGCCGGCGCAGTCCGCGACGGCCGACCGGGAGATCGTCATCTCCCGGGTCATCGACGCCCCGCGAGAGCTGGTGTTCGAGGCGTTCACCGAGGTCCGGCACTTGTCGCAGTGGTGGGGGCCGGAGGGATTCACCACGACCACGCGGGCGTTCGAGTTCCGCGCCGGCGGGGAGTGGGACTTCCTGATGCACGGGCCGGACGGGACGGAGTACACCGAGTGGATCACCTGGACCGAGATCGTGCCGCCGGAGCGGATCGCGCTGCTGCACGGTGAGTCGCGCGACGACCCGAACGCCTTCGACTCGCTGATCACGTTCGAGGCCGACGGTACGGCGACCCGGATCGAGATGCACACGGTGTTCCCCAGCAGGGAATTGCGCGACGAGGCGGTCGAGAAGTACCACGCGATCGAGGGCGGTCAGCAGACCCTCGGCAACCTGGCTGCGTACGTCGCCGAGCTCGTTCGGAAGGGAGTGGAGGACTGATGGCCGGAAAGGTGTTCTTCAGTGTGACGATGTCGCTCGACGGTTTCGTTGCGCCTGACGAGGTGGCCGTCGAGGACGTCTTCTCGCCCGAGGGCAAGAACGACCCGAGGGTTCAGCGCTGGATGTCGAAGTGGTCGGAGCTGCAGGCGTGGATCTTCCCGCAGCGGTTCTTCCGGGAGAACCTCAAGCTCGGCGAGGGCGGCGAGGAAGGACTCGACAACGACATCGCCCGGGCGACGTACGAGCGCACGGGTGCGAGCGTGATGGGCAAGCGGATGTTCGACGGCGGGGCGCTGGCCTGGCCGGAGGAGGCGCCGTTCCACACGCCGGTCTTCGTCGTTACGCACGAGACGCGTGACCCTTGGGAGCGGCCGGGCGGGACCACGTTCCACTTCGTCAACGACGGCATCGAGAAGGCGCTCGACTTGGCCCGCGAGGCCGCCGGCGACCGGGACGTTCGCATCGCCGGCGGCGGCGCGACGATCCTGGAGTACCTGAACGCCGGCCTGATCGACGAGTTCTCGATCGCGCTCGCACCCGTGCTGTTCGGCAGCGGGATCCGGCTGTTCGAGGGCGTGGACGATGGCCGCCTGGCCCTGGAGCCGGTCCGTGCGGAATCCTCCCCGAGGGCGACGCACCTGACCTACACCGTCCGTGAGCGATAGGCGGCCTCAAATTCGATTGCTGATCGGTTGTGCCCGCCGGACGATGCGGGCATGACCATCAGGCAGCTGGATCCGGAGGACGCCGTGGCGATGGGCCAGTGGTACGAGCTGGCGGTCGCGGTCACGCAGTACGACGTACCCGACTTCCCCACACCTAGCCGGCAGGAACACCTGGCCCGCGAGGACCCAGCGCTGCTGGCCTGGGACGGTGACCGAGTTGTCGGCGCTGCGTCGTACCAGCTGCCGCAGTCGGAGAACCTTCGCTTGATGTACCTGGACCTGATCGTGCACCCGCAGTACCGGCGTCAAGGCATCGGCACCCGGTTGCTTGAGGAGGTCTACGCAGTGGCCCGGCAGCACGAGCGGAGCCTGATCGAGGTCGAGACGGTTCGGGCACTGCCGGGTGGTGTTGCTCGCGACGAGGCGGGCTATCGCTACCTCACCAACCGCTCTCATCAGCTCGGAGCGACCAGCATCAGATCCCGCTGCCAGCTCGCCGACCCTCCGGAAGGCGAGGCGACACCCGCCGACGGGTACTCGTTGGTGCAGTGGCGCGACGTAGCGCCCGACGAGATCGTCGACGATGTCGCCGCGCTGCAAAGCCGGTTGATGGTCGACTCCCCGACCGGTGAGCTCGCGGTCGAGCAGCGGGTGTACGACGCCGCGCGGGTACGCCGTCAGGAGGCGGACGAGCTGCGCCGCGGCTACCGCTCCTACTCGACCGCTGCCCGGCACGACGCGACCGGGCAGATCGTCGCCCGGACCAAGCTGGCGTTCGAGTCCGACGACGACACCCATGCGCGGCAGCGGATCACGATCGTCGAACCGGCACACCGCGGTCGACGTCTCGGTCTGCTCGTGAAGTCGGCCAACCACGCGTACACACAGGCGAACGAGCCGACGCTCCGCTTCATCGACGCCTGGAACGCCGAGGACAACACGCACATGCGCGCGGTCAACGCAGCACTCGGCTTTCAACCGGTCGACGCTTGGTCGGTCTTCCAGCTACCGGTGCCACCCCTGTAAGTACATCGTCAGCGATTCGTCAGCGCACCCCTTTAGCGTCCCTAGGTGTTCACACCGAAGGATGGGAGGGCGATCATGCGCGCAGACAGCAAGGACATCTGAACCGGGGATCAGCTGCCCCAGCAGAGGTTCGTGTCGATCCAGAAGGTTATGGAGTTGTACGGCGTCAGGTTCGGGTCGTAGGAATCGTGCTGGCCGATCACCAGGTGGTAGCCGCCGCCGTTCTTGCCGCTGTTGAACCAGATCGGTCCGCAGGTGGTGTTGTTGAGGACCAGGTGGACGCCGTACAACCCATACACGTTGTACTCGCCGTGATTGATGCCCGGCGCGTAGTACGGGTAGTACTTCACCGACGGGTGGTCGCCGTTCCAGCCGTCGCCCGGGTAGATGCACAGGTAGTTCGCCGGGCAGCCATGGATCGGTCCGATCGACGCTGCTGCCGGTGCGGCTTGCACGACGACCAGTCCGGTCAGAACGGCGGCCAGAGCCGTCCCACAGGCGAGGGCCTTGCGGGCGATGCGACGTACGAACATGTAGATCCACCCCTGTCGATACGGTCGGTGATTTCCCCAGCACACTGACCGACGGACAGGGGCGGACGCGAACACTTCGAGAGTTGTTGAAGGGCTGACTCAGCGGGACTCGAGGGTGTCCAGGTCTCGGGTGGCGAAGCGGAGGTGCTCCCATTCCTCTTCGATGATCACGTGCAGACAGGAGCGGACGGTCTGGGGGTGCTCGGGGTTGTGCGGGTTCTTCCGGGGCGCGTCGAGCTCGGTCGGGGTGGTTGCGGCGATGAAGTCGCGGACCATGGCGACGCGGCCGGCGCGGGCCTCGAGAACCTCGGCGTACGTCGGCACCTTCGCGCCCGGGTCGTCTGTGCCGAGGTACTTCAGACCGAGCGGGTGGTACGGGTCGTCGAGCTCCATGACGCTGCGGCCGAACCAGGTGTCCGTGGCGTGCGTGAGGTGCCGCTCCGTCTGCGCGAACGACCATTCACCGTCCACGGAGGCGTCGACAGTGCCGGCCGGCATGGCCTTGGCGCGTTCGCGGGCGGTCGCCCAGGCTTGCTCGACCTGGGCCCAGGCTGCGCGCAGACCGTCCGGGTCTGTGGCGCGCCGGTTCTCGCGACCGGGGAACCGCCGGTTGAGCTCCGCGTCGATGAACGGCACGACGTCGACGCCGTTGACGATCAGGCTGGCGTCCGCCGTGCCCAGCCACGGCGCGTCGATGTCGCCGGCCTGGATGTCGACGCCGCGCATCACGACCCGGGACAGATCGGACTCGACGAACCGAGCCCCGCTCAGGTCCACCTCATTGAACTCGGCTCCCTGCAAGTCGTCGGACCGACCGAACTTCGTCATGCCATCTCCCAAATCTGTCGAGGTTGAGGCGAGCGTATCTGTGGCCTAGGACACAAAAGTCGTGCGCGAGACCTGCGGCCCGTGGTGGAGTCGAGGCACTGACAAACGCGGCGGAGGGAACTGGACGTGGACGTTCTGACAGCGGCGGAACGAGTGGGCTTCTCCGAGCGGGCCCGAACGCGGTTCCAGGGCCTGGAGGTGGGCGATGGGCTACGGGTGCCGGAGGACGCCGAGGCGTTGATCGAGTACTGCGGAGTGTCGGCGACCGATCGAGAGCAGATGCTCGCAGCACGCCCGGACCCGGACAAAGACCCGGAGTGGTGGACGATCGCGTCCGCGTTGGCCGGCGAGATCGACCGCGACATGGGGCTCGCGCTGCCGTCGACCGGCTTCCGAGGCTGGCCCGCAGTACCGCAGGACGCGTCGGCTGTCGGGTTGTTCGCGAACGCCTGGGCCCTGCTAGCCAACCTGCCTCGATTGCATGAGCTGCACGCGAAGCACGGTGTGCCGGATTCGGTGACTAGAGCGACTGTCTCCGCGCTGGGTGGAGTGATGGCGACGCACCGGCAGGTCTTCGGTCGTCCTGGTGTCGGACTGATGCCGCTCTGGGGTCCGCCGCTGCGGTTCCGTGGCGCGGACTACGAGATCGGTCGGCACGACTTCACCCGCGCCCAGCTGGGTCTGGGCGATGGCGTCTCCGGGCATCTGCTGATGATTCACATCCCACCGAGCGGCCCACTCGATGCACAAGAGTCGGAAGAGTCTGTCGCCGCTGCGGTCGAGTCCTTCAAGCGCTGGTACCCGGAGGAACCGGTCCACGCGTTCGTGTGTCACTCCTGGCTGCTGGATCCGCAGCTGGCCGAGTACCTGCGGCCTGACTCCAACATCATCCGCTTCCAGCAGCGCTTCGACCTGCTGCCGCTGCTGCCACCGGAGGACCCGGCTGAGGGCGACCGCGAGCTGATGCGCCTCGGGCTGCAGTTGCCGGTGCCCGACGGCGCGCCGGACCTGCACAGCATTCCGCAGGACACCTCGCTGCAGCGCGCGTTCGTGTCGCACCTGCGCGCCGGGCGGCACTGGTACGGGCGCACGGGCATGCTGAAGGGATGGAGCTAAGGATTCCGGTTGGACAAGACGACCTGTGGACCGAGCATCTGGCCGGCGACGGCGTACCGATCGTCTTCCTGCATCCAGGCACTGGGGACTCCCAGGTGTGGGACCTGGTCGTGGCTGGGCTCAGCGGGCGCCGCATCGTTCGGTACGACGTCCGCGGCTATGGACGGTCTCCGCTGCCGACCGAGGAGTTCTCGCTGCTGGACGACCTGGTGACAGTGCTGGAGCAGCTGGACCTGCAGCGGGTCGTTCTGGTCGGCTGCTCGATGGGTGGCGGTACTGCGCTCAGCTTTGCGCTCACGCATCCGGACCGAGTCCACGGCCTCGTGCTGCTCTGCCCGAGCGTCCGTGGCTTCCCCGTACTCGAAGAGCCCGCCCTGGACGCGCAGTACGCCGAGCTGATCGCCAACCGCGACGTGGACGGCCTGGTGCAGTTCGGCCTACCGGTGTGGGCGGCGACCGTGGCTGACGACGCTGTGGTCGATCAGCTCCGCGCTGCGGCGCCAGCCTGGTTCGAACAAGGCACGTACCTCAACGCCGAGCCGCCTGTGTACGACCGGTTGAACGAGATCCACGCGCCCACCACAGTGATGGTCGGCGACCAGGACCGCCCGATCGCGACAGCCTCGGCGGGCGCCGCCGCGGCCCGCATCCCCGGCTCCCAGTTCACCTGGATCCCCGGCGCCGACCACTACCCCAGCCTCCGCAACCCGCAGCTAGTAATCGATGCCATCAACAACTGTATGGGCGGATAGTTCGCGCCCGACTGGTCCAAGCCGCCAGGACTCGCGCGGCCTCGCCGGTGTCCACGGCGCGACGACAGCGGTCCAGCGCATCTGCCAGCAGGTCGAGCAGCGGCGCCGTACCCAGCGAGAGAGCAGCCACGGCCGCCGCCGCATTGAGCAGTACGACGTGCCGCAGCGGCCCAGCTGCTCCGTGGACGAGGGCGTGCAGAGCCCTTGCATTGAAAGCAGGGTCACCGCCTTGAAGGTCGGACAGCGTCGACGGGCGGAGGCCGAGTGAGCGTGGATCGAAGACCGTCTCGGTTGCCGAGCCGCCATGCACGATCCACAAGCGCGAGTAGCCAGTAGTGGTCAGCTTGTCGAGGCCATCGTCGCCGCGTGCTACCAGGGCTGACTTTCCTTGCCGGGCAAGCGCACCGGCCAGCACTGGCAGCATCTGCGCTCGGGCGACGCCGACGAGCTGGTGGGCTGGGTTTGCTGGGTTGAGCAGCGGCGCGAGCACGTTGAAAGCGGTGGGGACGGCCAGCTCACGCCGTACGACGGCAACCTGTCGTAGCGCCGGATTGAAGCGTGGAGCGAACAGGTAGGTCAGGCCAACGTCAGCCGCGACGGCGGCAGCTTCTGAGGCTGACAGGTCGAGCGGTACACCCAGGTGCTCCACCAAATCGCCAGAGCCGCCGGCCGACGAGGACGCGGCCCGTCCTCCGTGCTTCACCACGGTGACACCCGTGGCGGCTGCCACCACTGCAGCCATGGTGGAGATGTTCGCCGCACCAGTCCGGTCGCCGCCCGTCCCCACGATGTCCACGAACGGCCCATTGATCCGCACCGGCGTCGCATGCGAACGCAGTACCTCGGCCAGACCGGTGAGCTCGTCAGGTGTCTCGCCCTTGGCTCGCAGTGCGATCAGGAACCCGGAGATCTGGGCCGGTGAAGCCTCGCCCAGCACCACCTGGTCCATCGCCCAGCCGGTGTCCGCCGCCGACAGGTCGGAGCCGGCCAGGAGCGCGGAGATCAGACCGGACCAGGTCCGGAGTGTTGTCGCCATCGGGTGTCCTCGAGGGTGCTGGGCCGCCCACGAGGAGACATCACAACGGCCGCCTCGCAGGAGACGGCCGGGTGGGTACGCGCGGAGTCAGGCCGTCAGTCGACGGCCCACCACATACCTGCGCGCTGGAACATGACACTGACCTTAGTCACGCCACCAAAGCCTCCGCAACGTTCCATCCGCGGATGGAGTCGACGGTGAAGGTAGGCACATGCTCCTCACCGGACCGTTCCGGGAAGTCGAACACGGCCAGCATCAACTGCACCGGGTACGTCGGGGCGCCCTGACAACTGCGGATCGCAGCGCCGTCCACGAAGAACGACGCCTCGCCACCGGTCCACTCGACCGCGTACGTGTGGAAGTCACGCAGGTCGATCGGGAGCCGGACCGCCTCGAAGTCCTGCGGTACGGCGGGGTCGCGGATCGTCTTCAGGCCCATGCCGACGTCGGTCGACCGGCCCGGTACCAGAGCGTCGCCGAACACCTCCATCACGCAGATCTCGCCGCACTGCTCCGGCTGCTCCTCCAGCCCGACCATCCAGAGCGACACCATCGACCGTGGACTCAGATCGGCGCGGGCGCGGAGTTCGACGTACCCGCCGTTCGGAGTCCAGCCCCAGAACGGCTCCTGCTCCTCGCGGACGACCAGGCCCTCGCGGTACGGCTGTTGACCGACCACGCTGCCCACCGGACCCGAGTAGTTGCCGGACTGGATGCCGGAGACTCGCAGGTCGGGCTTGTGGTCGCCCACGCACCACAGGCCCTGGTCGACGGGGATGCTGAGCGTCAGGCACGAGTCGCCCAGCTGGTACGTCGCTGCCGATGCCGCCCGCGAACTCCACTGCGGCAGGTAATGCGGTGACCAGACCGACCGGTCGAGCGACGACGCATCGAAGTCGTCCTCGAACAGCAAGTCACCGCGTACCTGACTCATGACCCCATGATGAGCGGATCGGAGGCGTTGTCACATCATGGTGCTCCCATTCGTCAGGGAAGTGATGCGACAGGAGACGGCACCGGTGGACGACCACGAGCAGTTGGCGCGGCAGTTCGAGCAGAACCGCGGGCACCTGCGCGCGGTCGCGTATCGGATGCTCGGGTCGGTGGCCGAGGCGGAGGACGCCGTACAGGAGGCATGGCTGCGGCTGAGCCGGACTGACGTGAGTGATGTCGGCAATCTGGCGGGCTGGCTGACCACAGTGGTGTCGCGGGTGTGTCTGGACCTGCTGCGCAGCCGGAAATCGCGGCGTGAGGACTCACTGGACACGTATGTGCCGGACCCGATCATCGGTGAGCTGGGGCCGGAGGACGAGGCGGTCCATGCGGATGCGATCGGGCTGGCGTTGCTCGTCGTACTGGAGACGTTGTCGCCGGCTGAGCGGTTGGCGTTCGTGCTGCACGACATGTTCGGCGTCGGGTTCGACGAGATCGCGACGATCGTGGACAAGTCGCCCGCTGCGACGCGTCAGCTGGCCAGTCGGGCGCGGCGGCGGGTCCAGGGCGCTCCTGCGAGTGACGGGGATGTCAGCCGGCAGCGAGTGATCGTGGAGGCGTTCATGGCGGCGTCGCGTGGCGGTGACTTCGAGGCGCTGCTCGAGCTGCTCGACCCCGACGTACTACTGCGCGCGGACGCTGGTGCGGCGACTGCGGAGTTCGCCGGGCCGGCGGTGTCTAAGCTGGTGCGCGGTGCGAAGGCTGTTGTCGAGCAGGCGCTGCTCTTCAGCCGGATGGCGCCGTACAACCAGGTGGCGCTGATCAATGGCGTGCCTGGAGTCATCACCGTGGTCAACGACCGGCTCCTAGGTGTCATGGCCGTCACGGTCGCCGACGGCAAGATCACCCAGATCGACATCCTGGCCGATCTGGAACGTCTAGAGGTCATCCCGCTACCAGCGTGAGCACCCGCTCCGCCTGTGCCTCCGCGGTCCCAGGCGGGTTGCGGTGGGCGCTCGGTCCGCCTGGCGCGATGAGAGTCAGCCAGAAGCCGGCCCACAGACAGCGGGCTGTGTGGAAGCGGTCGGGGTCCGGGGCGAAGCGTTGCACCAGCGGCGTCCAGTCGGTCCCGCGTCCCGACAGGTGCTCGACCAGGTTGGCGAGCTCGACGGTGCGATCGCCCAGCCCGGCGTCCTCGAAGTCGACGATGCGCACGCGCGTCCCATCCCAGAGGTAGTTGGCGAGGTTCGGGTCCCCGTGGGCGACGACCGGTTCGTGTACGGCGGTGAGGTCAGGCGGCTCGTTGTCGAGCCAGGCCGAAGCTGCGCGAGCGATCACGCCGTCGCCATCCTGCAGCACTGTCAGACCAGCGCGGGTCCGGCTGACGAGCGCAGACAGGTCAATCGCGGGCAAGGAGGAAGGTGGGATGGACCAGAGGGTCTCGATCGCGTCGCCCAGAGCGGTTAGCTGGGGAAGGCGCACAGGGGCGGTGAGGGGCTGGCCGGGGAGTGTGGTCATGGTGAGCGACGGGGCGGGGGTCCTGGAGAGGGGGTGGGGGACCAGGTCGGGGGTTGCCTCGGACAGGAGGGTTAGCGCGGCCCACTCTCGGTCGGGTTCGTTGCGGGACCAGGAGACGTAGCGCTTGGTCAGAACCGAGCCGGAGACCGAGATTGTGTGGGTCATCGGAAGAGTGTGTCGATAACGGGGTCCCTTCTTCGACGTATGGGCAGGAGCTGATACGGCGAGGGAGTGGGATCGGATGTCTACGCAGGCGATTGCAGCGGTTGTCAGTGACGTTGTGGCGGGGCTGCTGGGGGCCGGGTTCAACGGTGCGGTCCGGCTGCCCGGCGAGGTCGAGTACGACGAGCAGCGCCGCTCCGTCATCCCGTCAGTGGACTCACGCCCGCTGCTGGTTGCCGAGGCGTACAGCAGGACCGACGTACAGGCAGCGGTCCGGACCGCCCGCGACTACGGCGTACCGGTCGCTGTGCAGGCCACCGGTCACGGGACTCGCGTACCGGCGGACGGCGGGATCTTGCTGAAGACAACGCCGATGACGTCGGTGCTGATCGACCCGGAGCGTCGCATCGCCAAGGTCGCGCCGGGTGCCCGCTGGGGCGCTGTCCTCGATGCGGCGAGGCAGTTCGGGCTCGCTCCGTTGTCCGGCTCGCACCGCGACGTCGGCGTCACTGGGTACACACTCGGCGGCGGAGTGGGCTGGCTGGCCCGCAAGTACGGGTTCGCGGCCGACAGCGTGATCCGCGCCGAGGTCGTCACCGCCGACGGACGAACGGTCACCGCAAGCGCCGAACACCACGCAGACCTGTTCTGGGCGATCCGCGGCGGCACCGGCAACTTCGGCGTGGTCACGTCACTCGAGTTCCGCCTGTACCCGGTCCGCCAGGTCCACGCCGGCATCGTCTACTTCGGCATCGACCGCGCCGCCGCGATCCTGCGCACCTACCGCGATTGGACCGCGACGATCCCCAACGAGCTGAGCACCGCCGTCGTCCTGACCCGCATCCCCGGCACGGAGCAGCGCGCCGTCGCGATCAAGGTCCTGTACGCCGGCCCTGCCGATGTCGCCGAACACCTGCTCAAGCCGCTCTTCACAACGGCCGGTCAGCGCCTCGCCGGCGAGCTGCAGACGATCGAGTACGCCGATGCCGCGATGGGCGGCACGCCCGCGCGACACCTCGACTTCCTCGACACGCTGACCGACGAGGTGATCGACATCGTCACCGAACTCGAGGACGCCACCGTCGAGGTCCGGCACTGGGGCGGCGCGATGGCAAACCCCGGCCCCGGCGCCGGTCCGGTCGGTCACCGGCAGGCGTCGTACTCGCTGATCATCGACCGCGAGGTCGCTGGTCTGCCGAGCTCCAGCCGCACGTTCGTGAACTTCCTCGGCGACCCGGGCCGCGCGGACACGGCGTACGACGCCAAGGATCTGCAGCGGCTGCGCGAGGTCAAGCGCGCGTACGACCCGACGAACTTCTTCCACCTGAACGCCAACATCCGGCCATGACGGTATCTGCTCAAAGACAAGCGACCCGGTCCCCAGGAGGGTCAAGGGACCGGATCGCTCAGGGCGCCTCAGGAATTCAGACTGTGCCGGAGTTGCCGTAGACGGAGACGTGGACGTGGTCCATGTGGTTCGCGGTCGCGCTGCCGCGGTCCTCCATCGCGCGCCAGCCCTCGCTGCTGCGCTGGACCGTCCAGATGTGCTGCTCCCAGATCAGCTGGCTGACGCCGAGCTTCTTGTAGTTCGCCTTCAGCCAGTCCGCGATCTCCTGGCCCTCGCCCGAGCTGTTGATCATGATGTCGACCGCACGCCCGCTCGAGTGCTCCGAACCGCTGTCGCCGGACCGCAGCCCGCCGTACGTCGAGATGTCGGGGAACATCGCGCAGATCGCCCGGTGCACCCGGATGGCGTCCTGGGTCAGGCCGGACTCCATCGCGGAGCCGGACTTGCAGGCTGCCTGCGAGATCGAGCCGCCGCCGACGCTCGCGACCGGCTTGGTCGCGGACAGGTACTGCGCCTTGACCCAACGGGACTTGCCGTCGCTGACGACCTCGGCCCAGATGCCGTCGATCTTGCCGGTGACCGAGACCTTGGTGCCCTTCGGCAGCACGTCCAGCAGGATGCCGGTCAGCGGGAGCGACCACAGGTTCACGTCGGTGGTGGTGTACTTCGAGCCGCTCACCTTCGGCGGAGCCGCGTTCAGGTCCGCAGCCGCGCGGGTCTTCGCGGAGGTCGGCGTCGGGATCGGCGCCTGCTTCTTCAGATGCTTCGCGGTCGGGGACGCCTTCGGCTTGGGAGCCGCGGAGGGCGTCGTCGACGTGGCGCCGATCGGCGGACGAAGAGCGTCCCGGCTGATCGTGGTGTCGCGCGACAGCTGCAGGGACGAGCTGGCGATCGACGGGTCGAGCTTGACGTGCTGGGCGGGGAGGGCGGCGGCCGATCCGGTGGCCACGAGGGCCACTGCCGCGCCGGGAATCACAACCTTCGCAAGACCTGGCTGGATCACCCTTTTGCGCTGCTGCCGGTGCCGCGCCTGTCTATGCCGTCCTTCTGTCACTTGTCCGAACCCAATCTGCCGAGACCAAAACGTTATCGACCGGAGGAGTCAAGCACACTTCGCCGCGCCGGTTCGAATCGGCCCTCGGTCTTAACGCATTACGAACATCCACAGGCTCGCCGCGAGCGTGATTTGCCCGGTATCCGGATGTAACCGTTCCGAGATCAAACGCTTGGTCGACAAATCGCCGCTGTGATCGCGGTCGCGAGGTGGTCTGCGTACCGCTCGGGACTGCATTCGCGGAGCAGGACGAGGAGCTCGTAGAGCTCGACTGAGATGTATGTCCACAGCACGTCCGCGACCTCCTCGAGGGTGATCCCGGGGCGCAGATCGCCGGTCTCGAGCAGGTGGCGGCCGAACCTGGTCATCCCGACCAGGCGCTCGTCGAGCAAGGTCTGCCAGATCTCTCGCAAAGTCTCGTCGCCGTGCCGGCCGTCCCGGATCAGGATCTGCACGCGCGCCGACCTTTCCTGGCGCTCGACTCGGCCAGGCGCAGCAGCTTGGCTGGGTGCCGCCGGCGCCGGCGTACCTGTTCCGGATGCGCGCGCGAAGTCCCAGGCGAAGAAGCGGATCGCCAGGCCATCACAATCGGCGTCGTCGCGCTGACGTACGCCGGGCCGGCGGCCGAGCGCGCAGTTGTGATGGCCTGGCGATCCGGTGTGATCCAGGGCGCGGCGGTCCGGCGGTTCTTGCTGGTTGACTGCCCGCGTGGACTTTCGGATCGAGCTTGGGCCGGTCGCTCGGCTGGTGATCGACCGGGTCGAGAAGCGGAACGCCCTGACCCGGTCGATGTGGGAGGCGCTGCCCGGACTGCTCGCCGAGTTGGCGGATGACGGCGGCGTGAAGGTCCTGCTCGTCAGCGGCGCCGGGCCGAGCTTCTCGGCCGGCGCGGATATCCGGGAGCTGATCTCCGGTGACGATCCCGCCGATCCGATGGCCGAACTGCGCGCGTTCAACCTGCGGGCGCAGGGGGCGTTGCGGGAGTTCCCGAAGCCGACGATCGCGGTCGTCCGCGGGCACTGCATCGGTGGCGGTCTGGAGATCGCGGTGAACTGCGACTTCCGGTTCGCCGCCCGCGATGCGAGCTTCGGGGTCACGCCGGCGCGGATCGGCGTGGTCTATCCGCCGGCCGCGATCAAGGTCCTGCTCGACCTGGTCGGTCCGGCGACCACGAAGTACCTGCTCTTCAGTGGTGAGTTGCTGACTGCGGACGAGGCCGAGCTGAAGGGGCTGGTCGATCGGGTGGCCGACGATCCGATGGCGCTGGCCGAGGCGTTCGCGGAGACGCTGGTCTCGCGGTCGCAGTTGACGATCCGCTCGGCCAAGGAGTCGGTGAACGCTCTGTTGGCAGGCGAGAACGCCGATGCGGCAGCGGTACGACGCTACCGCGAGACGATCGCGTCGGGTGAACTCGCGGAAGGCATCGACGCCTTCACGCAGAAGCGGTCACCCGAGTTCGTCTGGCATCCCCGCTGAGATCAGCGTGCCGCGGAGCTCGACCCGGTCGTCGATCGCGGCCGAGACCAGCGACGCGATCGCCTGGGCTCGCTCGTCGTCGACGGCGTCGACCAGGAAGTACCCGGCGAGCTGCTCCTTCGCCTCGCCGAACGGCCCGTCGGTGACGACCTGCTCGCCGTCGCGGATCTGCACGATCCGGCCTTCCTCGGGCGGCAGCAGGCCCTCGGAGCTGACCAGCTCGCCGGACTCGTCGAGCTCACGCTTGAGCCGCGTCAGGCGAACGACGCCCTGCTGGTCCTCTTCGGTCCAGGTGCGGTCGAGGTTGCGGAAGATCATCACGACGTACTTCATGGGTTCACCGTAGCGACGGGGACGGACAGAACCCCGCGGACTCGTGGTCCGCGGGGTTCGGCCGTTCAGGTCGAGGTGGATCAGTACCAGTGCCGGCGGCCGCCGACAGCACGCCCCGTCGATCCGAGCAGGAAGAGCACTGCTCCGACCACCAGTAGCACAATCCCGATGGTCCACAGGATCGGGATACTCAGCAAGAATCCCAGAATCAGCAGGATCAAACCGAGGATGAGCATGAAGCCTCCTTCTCAAGGGCCACCGGGCGGTCGCTGGTGGCCACACGGATCAGGTGCCCACGCCTAACCTCCAACGGGTGTTTGAGTTCAGGACGCGACGGGCTCAAGCCGGAGTGAGCGTTTGCGGGTGAGTAGCAGGCCGCAGCCGGCCAGACCGATCGCGATGAAGAACCACACTGTCGCGAAGGCGATCCGGTACCCGTGGGTCAGGTCGACCGGCGTCGCGCCCGACGTACTGGCTGTTGCCACAGCGGAGACTGCCGCGACGCCGACCGCACCGCCGATCTGGAAGCTGGCGCTCTGCAGGCCGGACGCGATGCCGGAGTCCTCGCCAGGTACGTCGCTGAGTGCGGCGATCGAACCTGCGACCGTTCCGGCGCCCAGTCCGGCGCCGAAGATCGTCAGACCCCAGAAGGCGAGCTCGAAGTACCCGGAGTCCACGGTCAGTTGCGTCATCAGCGTCGTACCGACTCCGGCGATCAGCAGCGACACAGACGCGACCCAGCGCGGGCCGACGCGTGTGACGAGGTGCTGGCCGACGATCGACCCGACGACCGCGGCAGCCGCGAGTACGGCGGACATGAGGCCATAGCGGATCGCCGACACGCCTAGAGCCAGCTGGGCGTACTGCGTGTAGACGAAGTTGAGCCCGAACGCCGCCAGGCCCCAGGCGATCGTGATGAGGTTGCCGCCGACCAGTGCTCTCGAGCGGAAGATCCGCAGCGGTACGAGCGGTGCAGCGGATCGCTTCTCCACCACGACGAACGCTGCGAACAGGACGGCCGAGAGGACGACGAGCAGCGCCGTCCGGAGTGCCGAGGACTCAGGTGCCTCGATGACGGCGTACACGAGGACGATGAGTGCTGCAGTGACTGTGACCGCGCCGGCGACGTCGAAACCGCGGCGTCCTGGTCCACGACTGTCCATCAGCAGCGTGGGTGCGAGTACGACGACCAGTAGGCAGACCGGCACGTTGATGAAGAAGATCCATTGCCAGCCGAGTCCGTCCGTCACCGGTCCGCCGATGAGCGACCCCGCCGTACCTCCGACTCCGCTGGTTGCGCCCCAGATGCCGAGCGCCTTGTTGCGATCCGGACCGGACGGGAACGTCGTCATCACGATCGACAACGCACTCGGTGCCAGTACGGCGGCCGCCGCGCCCTGCAGGCCACGCGCGAGGACCAGCGCGTCACCGCTCCACGCGAACCCGCACAGCAGAGAGGACCCCGCGAACAACAGCAGTCCGGTCATGAAGACCCGCCGGCGACCCAGCAGGTCCGAGATGCGGCCGCCGAGGAGCAGGAGGCCGCCGAACATCAGCGCGTACCCACTGGGCACCCACTGCACGCCGCCGGTCGAGAATGTCAGCTCGCGCTCGATCGACGGGACGGCGACCAGCACGATCGACGCGTCCAGAATGATCATGAACCCGGTCAGACAGAGCAGTGCCAGCGCCAGCCACCGTTTCGAATGCGAAACCATCAGAAATCTCCAGTACGCGGGGACGCCCCGGCTGAGCGTCACTCGGTGGAGACGTCGGTGCTGGTCGGGCGGAGTTCGACATCCTGGAACTGTCGAAGTTCGGTGGCCTTGTTTCGACGTACCGAGTGACAGGGGGTCACAGGGGCCTCCGCGAGGGACAGGATGGTGCCTGTGAAGTACATGCTGCTGATCTACAGCAACCCGGAGAGCTGGGCGAGCCTGTCCGCCGAGCAACGCGAAGGACTGACCACTGCGCACGAGACGCTCGCGCGGGAGCTCACCGAGCAGGGCCTCCTGGTCAGCGCGGCCGGTCTGGCCGACCCGATCACCACGCGGACCGTGCAGGTGCGTGACGACACCACGACCACGACGGACGGGCCGTACGCCGAGGCCAAGGAACACCTGGCCGGGTTCTACCTGGTGGAGTGCGACGACATCGACCAGGCGATCGGGTACGCCGCCCGGATGCCGGACGCGGAGTACGTCGCGGTAGAAGTGCGACCGGTGATGGATGCGTCTGGGCTGGAAATGTGAGTGAGTTCGATCTGCTGCTCCGGGAGCAGGCGCCGCAGGTGCTGAGTGCACTGGTCCGGCATTACGGGCACTTCGACCTGGCTGAAGAGGCGGTCCAGGAGGCCCTACTCGCGGCGACGCAGCAGTGGCCGAGCGACGGTGTGCCGGACAACCCGCGTGGTTGGCTGATCCGGGTCGGGTCGCGGCGGCTGACCGATCTGCTGCGCAGCGAATCGGCGCGACGACGGCGTGAGGAGAACGCGGCCCACCTCGCCGCTCCGGAGGAGTTCGTTGCCTCAGGCCCGGAGATCGACGATCCGGGCGGGCGGGACGACACGCTGACGTTGTTGTTCCTCTGCTGTCACCCGGCGTTGTCGCCGGCCTCGCAGATCGCCCTGACGCTGCGTGCGGTCGGTGGTCTCACGACCGCGCAGATCGCCGCCGCATTTTTGGTGCCGGAGGCAACGATGGCGCAGCGGATCAGCCGGGCGAAGCGGAGTATCAAGCAGGCAGGTAGTTCGTTCGAGATGCCGCCCGAGGCGGAGCGGGACGAGCGGATGGGCGCCGTACTGCATGTGCTCTATCTGATCTTCAACGAGGGCTACACCGCGTCATCCGGGACCTCGTTGCACAGTGCGGAGCTCACCAGTGAAGCGATCCGGCTGGTGCGCGGCGTACGGAAACTGCTGCCGGATGACGGTGAGGTGGCGGGGCTGCTGGCGTTAATGCTGCTCACTGACGCGCGTCGGCCGGCGCGGACCGGGGCGGAGGGGGCACTGGTTCCGTTGGCCGAGCAGGACCGGTCGAAGTGGAACAAGGCGACCATCGTCGAGGGTGAGGCGCTGGTTACCGATGCGCTGTCCCGCTCGCAGCTAGGCCCGTACCAGGTGCAGGCCGCTATCGCTGCGGTGCATGACACGGCTGAGCACGCTGACGACACGGACTGGCGCCAGATCGTCGCGCTGTACGACGTACTCGAGCAGCTGGTCGACAACCCGATGGTGAAGCTCAACCATGCGGTTGCTGTCGCTATGGCGGTCGGCCCGAAGGAGGGGCTCGCCGTACTCGAGCCGCTCGAGGCGGACGACCGCATGAACCACCGGCTGGAGGCAGTGCGCGCGCATCTGCTCGAGATGTCCGGTGACACTGCTGCTGCGCGGGAGAGCTACCTGCTGGCGGCCCGTCGTACGACGAGTGTGCCGGAACGGAACTACCTACAGTCGAAGGCGGACCGGTTAGCCTGAGGTGTGGATCTGACCAGAGCCTCGCTTCTTCGGGAGATGCTGAGCGCCACTGAGCTGGGGAGCCGGACGACTGCGTTCGGCTATGCACTGCGACGGTTCACGACCAGACGCAGTGGGCTCATGCTGTTCGGACCGGTCGACGACGAGCCGTGGCACCTGACCGCGCATCTGGACGACGAGCTCCACCGGGCCGGCATCGAGGACGCACGGCCGTCACTGGTCCGCTGGGCACCGGCCCCGGGCGCACCTCCGCACCTGGCGATCGGTCTGGACCGGCTGAAGGACGCTGGTCGTGGTGAGTCGCTGCTGGTGGTCGCCGAGGACAATCCGGCCGACACGTTGCTGGAGCGCGTCAGCGACGTACGCCGACGCGGTACGACGATCTTCAGCATCGGCAACGGCGACAAGGACCTGATGTCGCTCAGCCACGAGACGCTCGTGCCGGAGCTGCTGGTTCCGGACGGGTTCGGGTGGAGGAGCCGGTCGCTCGGGTACGACCACGACGAGCCGCAGTCGGCGTTGACCGACGTAGAGCCGCAGACCGACGAGAGCTTCGAGATGGCGCAGCACCTGGTCAGCCTGGCTGCCGCAGATGAGGAGGCAGGCCGGTCCGGTTGGCGCCGCCGCCTCCGGACTGCCATCGAGCGCCTGAGCGGCGAGCCCGCCTAGCTGTCGAGGTAGAGCGCTGCCAGCCGGGGCAGGTGAGTCACCAGATCGTCCTCGTCGTCGAAGTCGATCTCCTGGCCCGCCGGTAGGTCCGGCGTGTCCGGGGCGTCCGCGTCAACAGCCTTCCAGTACGCCGCTTCGTCGCCGGTCACGTTCTTGTACGCGTGACTGCCGACGTGCAGCATCCCTTCGCCGTCGAACCCTTCGAACCCCTCCGGCCGATCCTCGTCGACCACGTCCGCGAGCGAATCCGGCCCCGCCAGCGCGGCGTCCCAGATCTCACGCCCCTGGGCGATCAACCACCCGCGGAACGAATCGAACCCGTCCTCCGAAGCACCGGAGTTGATCAGGTACGCCGCCGCCCACAGGTCCCACCGGTACGACTCGACCTGCAACCGCGCGAACTCGACCCCGAACCCCGCGATCTCCTCGGCCTGCGCCGCACCCAGCGCCTTGGTCAACGCGTCCGCAACCCCGTCCGGATCAGCCACGGTGTCATCCACCGAGGCCCGAGCATCCTCGACAAGACCCCAGAACCCATCCCTGTCCACCCCCAAACCATCTCACCCACCCAGGGTCCAACGGGAGCGCTAATCGATGATGATCTTCTGTTAGGTGGAGGGTTCGGACGTTCCGGGCCAGCCGGTGGCCAGACTCGGCGTGAGCTGTTCCAGGTGGTCCGGGGTGTCCGGCTCGTCGTGCTGGTCCGGTAGCGGGACCGGACTCCCATCGTCCGGCAGGCTCGGTGCGTGTTCGGAATCGGCTCCGTCCTGTGACGAAAGCGCCGTGGAGGTCAACGAAGGACGTTCGTCAGGCTGCTCCGGAGACTCACGCAGCCGCGGCGGAGCCGCCGTCCAGGCCCGCAGGTCCTGGACGATGTCGCCGTAGAAGGTGTTGATCGCGTTCTCCACCGAGTCGATGAACGACCCTCGGCCGCGACCGCGCTTGCTGCCGAGTGGCGACCCGAGAGCGACCCGGAACGAGCGCAGTTCCTTCTTCGGGTCCTCGATCAGTACGCCGGGTTGATCACGGACAGCACGCAGCAGCTCCGCAGTACCCGCCCCGCGGCCGTGCATCACGAACGCTTCGATCCTCGTCGAGTCCGGGGCATGCCGGAGCTGGCGGAGCAGCCAGTTCACCCGCGTCGTGGCGCGGCCGTCTCGAGGTGCTGCGATGTCGACGTGACAGGTGACGGTGCCGGCCCGCAGGTCCGCCGTGATGACCAGGGGTCCGACCGCGTTCGGGATGTTGATCGAGCCCTGCAAGGTTCCCTGCGTGCTCATGGACTGCACCAGCGACTGCGAGCGCAGTTCCGGCTCGGCCAGTTCCTTGCGCGAGAGCGCGGGCGTGACGTCGTCGCCCAGTTTCCGGCCGAGCTGGAGGCTGACATACCTGAGCAGGGCGTCGAACCGCGCGGCCACCTCAGGAGCGCATTTGTCGCCAGGGCGGAGCGTTCCGGACGCCACGGCTTCCCGCGTGGTTACCCAGGATGGACCCATGTCGTCGAACTGCAACGCGCCTGACCGCGGGTGCTCGAGGTACCGGATCAACTCGCCGAGGATCCAGGCCTGATCAGGGTCGGCGACGCCACGATGTTCCTTCTGCAGAACGGCTTCCGCCAGCACCATCGACCAGGACCAGTGATGCAATGCAACCCGCTTGAGCTTGCGCTTGTCGATCTTCGTCGGGTGCAGTCCGGCGACTGCCGGAATCTCGTTCGAGATCGTGACCACCGCATCGAAACCCTGCTCGCGGGCGATGTCCAGGTAGGCCTCGAGCTGCTCGGCCTCCAGTACGTTGACCCCGGTCTTGACCTCGACGAGAGCGGTCCATTCCTTCTGTCCGCGCCGAGCACGCAAGAGACCGTCCGGGTAGAGCCGCCGTTCGCCCAGGTAGAACGGCACCTCGATGTACGTCTCCAGCGGACCGGCCGGCGCGCCCATCGGTTGCGTCAGTACCCGTCCGAACTCGCGCACCGACGACATCACCGCGAGCAGAGCGGACGTGGCGCGGCGCTCCTGCTCGTCGGCACCGCTGATTCCTGAGGTCGGTATCAGGCGTGCCTGATGCCAGCTTTCCTCTGCCATTGCCATCCCCCACGGGTTTTGTCCCGGCAGACCCCCCACAGGCCCGCATCACCGTGATTACCCGTCGAATTCGGCACGTTACGCCTCTGATCACAGAACGTGAAGGGCTAGACCGGATCCTGACTCACAGTCCCGCTGCGAACTCGCGCAGAACTGGCGCGAGAGTGCTGGGGTCGGTGCTGTGGTTTTCGCCGGGGATGGGGGTGAGGGTGGCGGTGGGGAGGTGGGTGGCTACGGCTTGGGCTCCGGATGACAAGGCGGGCCAGGTTTTGTCGCCGTGGAGGACCAGGACGGGGAGTTTTACCTGGGACCAGCGGTCTTCGGGGAGGGGGTTGCCGGACATGGTGGTGCCCATGATGCGGCCGTCGTAGGCGATGGTGTGGGCGATCTCCTCGACGGGGGCCCAGTAGGGGGACTGCTTCATGCCGGCGTCGGCTTCGGCGGGGAGACCCGCGGCGGCGGTCATGAAGAGTTCGGCGGCCTTGTCGCGGCGGCCCTCGGCTACGAAGGCGTCCAGTTGCTCGACGTAGTCGGACGGGAGGGGCGGTCGTACGTCGTCGACGACGACAGGCGGCTCGAAGAGGACGAGGCCGGCGATGGGGAGGCCGGCTGCGGCGGCGTCGAGGGCCAGGAGGGCGCCGGAGGACCAGCCGAAGAGGATGGCCGGTTGGCCGGCGTCGTCGATCAGGGCGGAGAGGTCCTCGATCTCGCGCTGGATCGCGTACGGCGCGGTGTCGGTGCTCTGGCCGCGGCCGCGTCGGTCGTACACGTACGTCCGGAACTCGTCGCTCAGCAGTTGTCCGACCTCTGCGTTCGCCGGGTTGACGGCGCGGTGCGCGGTGGCGCCGTCGATCAGGATCAGCGGCCGGCCCTCGCCGTACGCGTCGAAGGCGATCGTGGTGCCGTCGGCGGATTTCACGGTGCTCATGGTCTTCTCCTCATTGGCAGGGAACTAGACCGTACAGTACTCGTCAGAGAACTGGACTGTCTAGTATGATTTCCGCATGGAGCAGGTAGAGACCGAAGGACGGACGCCCCGCAAACGCCGCGCGATCCTGGCCGCCGCGACCACGGCCTTCCTTCAGCACGGGTACCTCGGCGCGAGCATGGACGAGGTCGCCGCGAACGCCGGCGTCTCCAAACAGACCGTCTACAAGCAGTTCGAGAACAAGGAACGCCTGTTCGCCGAGATCGTCCTCGGCACCAGCGATCAACTGATGGACGGCCTACTGCAGGCGTACGTCGACACCCTCGACGGAGCCGCCGACGCCCGGGAAGCCCTGCGTGCGCTGGCTCATCGCCTGCTCCAAAGCCTGACCGCCGACAGCGTCCTGCAGCTGCGCCGGCTGGTGATCGCAGAGGCAGATCGCTTCCCCGAAGTGTGCGGAGCGTGGTTCAACCAGGGCTTCGAGCAGTCGCTGGACGCGCTCGGTGAAGCGCTGACGAGACTGAGCGATCGCGGTCTTCTGAAGCAGCTCGACGACCCGACGCTCGCGGCGTACCAGTTCGCCGGCTTGGTCATGTACAAGCCGATGAACCGCGCGATGTTCGCCGGCACGCGCCAACGCCCGAAGCCCGGCGAGCTGGAGAAGCTCGCCGACCAGGCAGCCGACGTGTTCCTCGCGGCTTACGGCGTCTGACGCTCGTCGTCCCCTGCTGAGTCGGCTGAGTCGGCGGACGGCCTGGTGATATGTAGGTGAATCCGCCAGCCCGCCCACGCCAGCAGGCCTACCGGGATCGGTAGCCAGAAGGACGCGAGCCGGTACAGGAGGGTCCCGATCAGCGCGGCGTCCGGGCTGATTCCGATCAGCACGAGCAGCGCGGTCAGACCGGCGTCGACGAAGCCGAGACCACCCGGCGTGATGGGGATCATCGCGAGGGCCTGCGCGACGACGTACGCCAGCAGCACCAGCGACGGCCGGGCGTGCACATCGAACGCCGCCAGCGCGGCGACCAGTGCGGCGTAGTCGAACATCCGGTTCGCGGCCGCAGCCAGAGCCGCGGCCCACCACCGGCCCTCGAATGCGGCGGCAACCCGGTCCCGCTGGGTGGCCAGCTGTGCGGCGCAACTGTCGGCGGTCACGCTGCGCTTGACGAGGTGGATGACGTGTCCGGCGCCGCGACCGACCAGGTGGACGAACCGAGGCCATCTGAGCGCCGCCACCCCGAAACCGACGATGAGGATGGCCATGACCAGCGACACCAGGAGGCCGAGTTCCAGCTGCCGGGCCGGTGGTGGCCCGATGAACACAGCGGGGATCGTCAGGACCGGCAACAGCAATAGCACGCCGGTCGTCATCAAGCCCATCGCGGTCAAGGCGGAAGCGACGACGGCGGCCGGCTGACCGGCTTGGATCAAGAGCCGGGCTTGGAGGACTCCGCCGGTGGCCGCGCCGCCGGGCACGACCTTGCTGGCCGCGTTCCCGGCCAGCTGCGCGGTCGCGATCGTTCCCCACCCCACGTCGACGTGGTCGGCGGTGTTCTCCGTCAGGGCAAGTCTGGCCAGCCACCACAGTGCGGCGAAGCTGCAAGCCTCGAGGAGTACGAGGACCGCGAACCACCAGGGGTCAACGTCCGCGAGACGCGGCCAGGCTCCGAAGAGCGACAGGATGCTCGGCGCCACGATGTACAGGCCGACACCGGTGATGGCCAGGCCGACAGCGCGACCGCCCCATCGCCGTACCAAACCACTGCCAGCGATGCGCATGTCTCACCTCGCCCCTAAGACCCACTCCCCTCGCCACCATAGCGCGAGGACGATGTGGTTCAGAGGGTGCCGCGGGTGGAGGTCCGGACCACCAGCTCAGGCGTGAACGTGACGCGCTGGTGCTCGTGGTCCGGGTTCGACGACTCGTCCAGCAACAGCTCCGCCGCGGTCCGGCCGAGCAGTTGTCGCGGCTGACGCACCGATGTCAGCGGTACGGCGGCAGCCTCGGCGAACTCGATGTCGTCGTACCCGACGATCGCGAGATCCTCCGGGACGCGCAGCCCGAGACTCACGCACTGCTGCAGCAATCCCAACGCCAGCAGGTCGTTCGCACAGAAGGCGGCGGTCGGCCGCCTATCCGCCGGAAGGCCGGCAAGTCGTTGCCCTGCGCCCCTGCCTTCGGCGACCGTGAGCGCGCCGGTGGTGAGCTCGATCAGATCCGCCGCCGGCTTCCCGGCCGTCTTCAGGGCCCGGCGAGCGCCTTCGCGCCGGTCGACGACCTGGCCGATCGTGTTCGGGCCGCCGACGTACGCGATCCGTTCGTGGCCGAGCTCGAGCAGATGCGAGATCGCGAGCTCGCCGCCGAGGACGTCGTTCACCGCGACCGAGCAGTGCTCGCCCTCGTCGAGAGCACGGTCGACCACCACCACCGGCGTACCGCGGGAGGGCAGTTTGCGCAGGCGGGACGAGTTCTGGTCGATGGGCGTGATCAGGATGCCCTGCACCCGCTGCTGCTCGAGCAGATCGAGGTACGCCGCCTCGCGGTCCGCGTCCTCGCTGCTGGTGCAGAGGAAAACGGACAGCCCGGCCGCCTGAGCCGCCTCCTCGACGCCCTTCGCGACGTCGGTGAAGAACGGGTTGCCGGCGTCGAGCATCAGGTAGGCGAGGATCCGGCTGGACCCGGCTCGCAACTGCCGGGCCGACTCGTTCCGGACGAAGCCGAGCGAGGCCATCGCCGCCTCGACCTTCGCGCGGGTCAGTGGGCTGACCACCTCCGGCCGGTTCAGCACGTTGGAAACGGTCCCCAGCGAAACGCCGGCCGCCGCGGCCACAGCCTTCACGCCGGCGGCATGCGGCTTCGGAGTACGGCGCCGCCTGGTCCGCTCAGGCAGGGCTTCCGCATCGTCCACGGACACGAGAACCTCCCTGCGCACTTGAAACGTGTTAGCTGCCGAAGAATACGCTTCCTGCAGATTCTCCGCGACGGCAGTCCGGGATCGGCCGCAAAAGCTGGGCAGGCACTTGACGGCCGCAGGGCACCGCGCTTAGCGTCATGGGACGCTGTTGAAACCTTTCACAGCCTTCCCGCCCGCTCAGACACAGGTGCCGCCGTGAATCGTTACTGCTTCTGCCTGCAGGTCCGGCCGGACCGGTTGGACGAGTACGTCGACCGCCACCGCAACGTCTGGCCCGATATGCAGGCCGCGCTGCGGGACTCCGGGTGGCACAACTACTCGCTGTTCCTCCGCGACGACGGGCTGCTGATCGGGTACGTCGAGGCCGAGGACCTGGACGCCGCCCAGAAGGCGATGGCGGCCACGGAGGTCAACACGCGCTGGCAGTCGGAGATGACCGAGTTCTTCACCGGGATCGACGGACGCCCACCGGATGAGTCGTTCCTGCTGGTGCCCGAGATCTTCCATCTGAAAGAGGACTGAACAATGACGACCGATGCCGTGAAGGCCGCGCTGAGCCGCCAGGAGATCGAGCTGCCCTCGTGGGCGTTCGGCAACTCCGGCACCCGGTTCAAGGTGTTCGCCCAGCCCGGCGTACCGCGCTCGCCGGAGGAGAAGATCGCCGACGCGGCCGTCGTCCACAAATACACCGGGGTCGCGCCGAGCGTCGCGCTGCACATCCCGTGGGACAAGGTCGACGATTACGCAGCGCTCTCGGCGTACGCGAAGGAGCAGGGCGTCCGCCTCGGTGCGATCAACAGCAACGTCTTCCAGGACGACGACTACAAGCTCGGCAGCGTGACGAACCCGGATCCCGCGGTACGCCGCAAGGCCACCGACCACCTGCTCGAATGCGTCGACATCATGGACGCGACCGGGTCCCGCGACCTGAAGTTGTGGTTCTCCGACGGCACGAACTACCCGGGCCAGGACGACATCCAGGACCGGCAGGACCGGCTCGCCACCGCGCTTCGCGAAGTCTACGAGCGGTTGGCCGACGGCCAGCGGATGCTGCTCGAGTACAAACTGTTCGAGCCGGCCTTCTACACCACCGACGTGCCGGACTGGGGTACGTCGTACGCGCACTGTCTCGAGCTGGGGCCGAAGGCAACGGTCTGTATCGACACCGGGCACCACGCGCCGGGGACGAACATCGAGTTCATCGTCGCGTTCCTGCTGCGGACCAAGAAGCTCGGCGCCTTCGACTTCAACAGCCGGTTCTACGCCGACGACGACCTGATGGTCGGGGCGGCGGACCCGTTCCAGCTGTTCCGGATCATGAACGAGATCGTCCGCGGCGACGCGCTCGACCCGGAGCGCGGGATCGCGTTCATGCTCGACCAGTGCCACAACATCGAGGAGAAGATCCCCGCGATCATCCGCTCGGTGATGAACGTGCAGGAGGCGACCGCGAAGGCGCTGCTGGTCGACCGGGACGCGTTGCGTGCGGCCCAGCAGAGCGGTGACGTGCTCGGCGCCAACGCCGCACTGATGGATGCCTACAACACCGACGTCCGGCCGCTGCTCGCGGAACTCCGCGAGTCGCAGGGCATGGATGCCGACCCGGTCGCGGCGTACAAGCGCAGCGGCTACTTCGAGCAGATCACCAAGGACCGCGTGGGCGGCCAGCAAGCTGGATGGGGAGCATAAGAGTGAGCGACACTGCAGCCGAGCTCGTTGCGCGTAGCAACCGACTGGGTGCCGATCCGCGCAACACCAACTACGCCGGCGGCAACACGTCGGCGAAGGGTACGGCGACCGATCCGGTCACGCAGAACCCTGTAGACCTGTTGTGGGTCAAGGGATCCGGCGGCGACCTCGGCACGCTGACCGAGAAGGGTCTCGCCGTCCTGCGGCTCGACCGGCTGAACGCTCTGGTCGATTCCTATCCGGGTGTCGACCGTGAGGATGAGATGGTCGCCGCGTTCGACTACTGCCTGCACGGGAAGGGCGGCGCGGCGCCGTCGATCGACACCGCGATGCACGGGCTGGTCGATGCCCCTCATGTCGACCACCTGCACCCGGACTCCGGGATCGCGCTGGCGACCGCGGCGGACGGCGAGAAGCTGACGGCTGAGTGCTTCGGCGACCGGGTGGTGTGGGTGCCGTGGCGGCGGCCCGGGTTCCAGCTCGGTCTGGACATCGCCGCGATGAAGCGGGAGAACCCTGCCGCTATCGGCTGCGTGCTCGGCGGCCACGGCATCACCGCGTGGGGCAACACGTCCGCGGAGTGCGAGGCCAACTCGCTGGAGATCATCCGGACGGCGGAACAGTTCCTCGCTGATCGTGGTGTCGCGGAGCCCTTCGGCCCCGTTGTTCAAGGCTTCGAGGCGCTGCCGGCCGATGAACGCCGGGTGCGCGCCGCGGCCCTGGCCCCGGTGATCCGTGGACTCGCGTCGACCGACAAGCCACAGGTGGGGCACTTCGACGACTCCGACGTCGTGCTCGAGTTCACCGCTCGGGAGAGGCTGGGTGAGCTGGCTGCTCTCGGCACCTCCTGCCCGGACCACTTCCTCCGGACCAAGGTGCGTCCGCTGGTGCTGGACCTGCCGGGCAACGCACCGCTCGAGGATGCAGTGGCGCGGCTTCGCGAGCTCCACGCGGCTTATCGCGAGGACTACGCGGCGTACTACAACAGGCACGCGGACGCCGACAGCCCTGCGATGCGGGGCGCCGATCCGGCGATCGTGCTCGTCCCCGGTGTCGGGATGTTCAGCTTCGGGAAGGACAAGCAGACCGCGCGGGTGGCCGGCGAGTTCTACGTGAATGCGATCAACGTGATGCGCGGCGCCGAGGCGGTGTCGACGTACGCGCCGATCGATGAGCGGGAGAAGTTCCGGATCGAGTACTGGGCGCTGGAAGAGGCGAAGCTGCAGCGGATGCCGAAGCCGAAGCCGCTCGCGACCCGGGTCGCGCTGGTGACCGGTGGTGGGTCGGGGATCGGTAAGGCGATCGCGCAACGACTCGCTGCCGAGGGCGCCTGTGTCGTCGTTGCGGATTTGGATCTCGCGGCGGCCGAGGCGGTCGCGAAGGAGCTGGGTTCGTCCGACGTTGCCGTTGCCGTAGGCGCCGATGTGTCGTCGGCGGATGCGGTCGAGGCTGCGCTGCGGGACGCCGTACTGGCGTTCGGCGGGGTGGACCTGATCGTCAACAATGCTGGGCTTTCCATCTCGAAGTCGTTGCTAGAGACAACGGAACGCGATTGGGACCTACAGCACGACGTGATGGCGAAGGGCTCCTTCCTGGTGTCGCGCGCGGCCGCGAAGGTGCTGATCGACCAGGGGATGGGTGGCGACATCATCTACATCTCCAGCAAGAACTCGGTCTTCGCCGGCCCGAACAACGTCGCGTACGGCGCGGCGAAGGCCGACCAGGCGCACCAGGTCCGGCTGCTCGCGGCCGAGCTCGGCGAGTACGGGATCCGCGTCAACGGCGTGAACCCCGACGGCGTGGTCCGCGGGTCCGGGATCTTCGCCGGCGGGTGGGGTGCGCAGCGGGCCGCGGTGTACGGCGTACCGGAGGCGGAGCTCGGTGCGTTCTACGCGCAGCGGACCCTGCTGAAGCGTGAGGTGCTGCCGGAGAACGTCGCTGCCGCGGTGTTCGCGCTGACCGGTGGCGACCTGACCCACACGACCGGTTTGCACGTGCCTGTCGACGCGGGCGTGGCAGCCGCCTTCCTGCGGTAGGCGCTGCCATGAAGCGTGTCGCGGCGGTGGATCTGGGTGCGTCGAGCGGTCGCGTGATGCTCGGCGAGGTCGGCGCGCACGTCCTCGAACTGCGCGAGGTGCACCGGTTCTGGAACGGGCCGGTGCGCGTCCACGGCCGGTTGCACTGGGACATCTTGCACCTGTACCGCTCGACGCTCGAAGGCTTGCGTACTGCGGGCGCACTCGACGGGATCGGGATCGACTCCTGGGCGGTCGACTACGGCCTGCTCGACGCCGACGGCCGCCTGCTCCGCAATCCGGTCCACTACCGCGACTCACGCACCGACGGCGTGATGGAACGTGTGCTGGAGAAGGTGCCGGCCGCAGACCTGTACGCCGCAACAGGTCTCCAGCAACTCCCCTTCAACACCATCTACCAACTGACCGCCGAGGCCGGCGCCTTCGGCGCCAACCCGGCTTTGTCGGAGCACCTCAACGCTCTCTCCACCGCTTCTTCCCCCGCGCCCGCGGGCGGGCGCGGGTTGTTGGAGGAGGCCGCGAACTTGCTGATGATTCCTGATTTGCTCGGGTATTGGCTGACGGGGGAAGTCGGGGTGGAGCGGACCAATGCTTCGACCACGCAACTCTTCGACGTTCGTTCGCGGGAGTGGAGCGATGAGCTGATCTCGCGGGTGGGTCTTCCGCGCAGGGTGTTTCCGGAGCTGCGGGAGCCGGGCGACGTGATTGGGAAGGTGCTGCCTGATGAGACCGGGTTGGCGCCTGGGATCCCGGTGATTGCGGTGGGGTCGCATGACACCGCGTCCTCCGTGGTTGCGGTGCCTGCTGCGGATGAGCGGTTCGCCTACATCTCGTCGGGGACCTGGTCGCTCGTCGGGCTCGAGTTGGACTCGCCCGTCCTGACCGACGAAGCGCGCGAGGCCAACTTCACCAACGAAGGCGGCGTCGACGGGCGGATCCGTTTCCTGCGGAACGTCATGGGCCTGTGGATTCTCCAGGAATGTCAGCGAGTCTGGGGCGACGACGACCTGGACGGGCTCCTGCGAGACGCCGCCGGCGCGCCGTCGTTCGCCACCCTCATCGACCCGGACGCACCCGAGTTCCTTGCCCCAGGCAACATGCCGGGGAGGATCGAGGAGCACTGCCGCACGACCGGGCAGGAGCCGCCGCGGTCGCAAGGCGCCATGGTTCGCTGCATTCTGGAGAGCCTCGCGCTGGCGTACCGCCGTACGTTGCGAGCGGCGCAGTCGATCGCCGGCCGCGAGGTCGACGTACTGCATGTCATCGGCGGCGGCTCCCAGAACGAACTGCTCTGCCAACTGACCGCCGACGCGTGCGGACTGCCTGTCCTGGCCGGCCCGGTCGAGGCATCCGCGCTCGGCAACGTACTCGTCCAAGCTCGCGCTCTGGGCGAGCCCCTGCCGGACCTGGCCGCCATGCGCGCGCTGGTCCGCTCCACCCATCGCCTGCGGACCTACACCCCGCAGGGCAAACCGGCCGACTGGGACGCCGCCGAGTCCCGGATGTTCGGAACCAGGTGATCTGTATGACCGTTCTCCCCCAGGAACTTCGACCGCTCGCGCGACGGGTGCCGCCGCGCGAGATCAGCCACGATGATCTGCAACTCCTCCGTCTGCTCGCCACCGGACTGCCCGTCGACGCGGTCGCGCGCCGACTCGACCTGTCCGAGCGAACCGTCCGCCGCCGCACCCGCCTGATCTGCGACCGCCTCGGCTTCAGCACCGCAATAGAAGCCATCGTCTGGGCAGCCCGCCGCGGCCTGGTCTGAGGCACGGCGTTAACCCGCGCCCGGCCCGGGTACCGGGAGTTCTGATCATCGAGCCGAGGAGGAGCGATGAACGGAATGACCATCGTCTGGATCGTCGTCGCGGTCGCCGCGCTGGTGATCGTGGTCGCCCTGATCGCCGGGGCGGTCTCCAAGACATCCAAACACCGGGCCGAGGCGCGGCCGCCGTCAGCCGACGCCACCGAACGCAGCGAGCAACACGAGCGCCGTCCCCGGACCCAGAACCTATGGCCAGAGGACTGGGACGACGGCAACCCCCTACACGACCCCCGCCGCTCCAAACACACCAAGCACTAACTCAAGACACTGCTGGGCGGCGTGGCGCCGTATCGGCAGGAACCGCCAGTTCATGCGCTGGAGTCGTGCGGCCCACCTACGGCTGACCGCCGAAGGCAGCTACCACTCTCTTCCGTGATGTACGCCGCCGTAGAGCTGGAGCGTTGCTGACACGGCAGCCGGCACAGTGAAACCTGCGGCTGATCACCTGAGCCAGCCACTACTCTAAATCTCTTCTTTCTTTGTTCTTGTCTGAGGGCTATTCAGAAGTGCTGGGTGAGTCCGCGTGGTGGAGGCGCGGTGGGATGCCGGGAGAGCTTGAAGACCAAGCCTGCCCCGACACCAGCCGGATCCTGTGTCGGCGTACCGGCTTAGGGCCCTTCTCCACGACTCGGCGAACCAGCGCCGGTCGGGCGTCTGCCAAGTCTGTGCGATCCCGCTGGTTGGTCTGCATCTGGACAGGACGTGTGCCTCCAACAGCCGGCCCCGGCTCCTCGCGTACGCCTGAGACCGAGCCCGACACCATCACACCTCCTGTCGAGCTGCAGATCTGAGAGGCCAAACCCGACGGATGGACACTTGACCCCTGGCGTACAGGCGGGCAACCGACCACCTCGGGGGTAACCCCTCAGACGCTCCACCGGGAACGGCCTGGTCGGCCGGACAGCACCTGCCGACTGACACTGGACCGCCGGACCCAGCCATGAACCCAACTGCCACTCTATCTTTCGTCTTTCCCTTTCTTTCTTGTTCTTTCTCGTCAGATCAAGTATCTGAACTCGGGGGAGTTTGGGTGGATGGGTTCGATGTCGAGGGGGGCGGCTTCCATGCGGGTTAGGAGGCCCGGGAGGTCGGTGCGGTTGCTGATTTCGATGCCGACGAGGGCTACGCCGGTCTCGCGGTTGTTGCGCTTGACGTACTCGAACAGGGTGATGTCGTCGTCCGGTCCGAGTGCGCCGTCGAGGAAGGTGCGCAGTGCGCCGGGCTCCTGGGGGAACGTGACCAGGAAGTAGTGCTTCAGGCCCTCGTACACCAGCGAGCGCTCGAGGATCTCGCCGTACCGGCTGACGTCGTTGTTGCCGCCCGACAGCAGGCAGACGACGGTCTCACCGGGCCGTACGTCGAGACCGTTGCCCAGGGCACTTGTCGACAAAGCGCCAGCGGGCTCGGCGATCAGTCCGTCGGTCTGGTACAGCTCGAGCATCTCCGAGCACACCAATCCCTCGGGCACCGACATCAGCTCCACGCCGGTCTGCTGGACCAAGGGCAGCGTCACCTCACCGACCCGCCGTACCGCGGCACCGTCGACGAAGCTGTCGAGATGCGGCAACGTCACCGGCTCGCCCGCCTCCAACGCCGCCGCCATACTCGCCGCGCCGCCCGGCTCGACCCCGACGATGCGTACGCCGGGATGCCGCTCCGCGATCCACGTTGCAACCCCTGCAACGAGACCGCCACCGCCGACCGGAACCACGAGTACGTCGGGAGCCTGGCCGAGCTGATCGACCAACTCGACGGCCACGGTCCCTTGCCCTGCAACGGTTCGCGGATCGTCGAACGCCGGCACCATCGTTGCCCCGGTCGCCTGACCTTCGGCGAGAGCAGCGGCTGCCGCGTCGTCGTACGTGTCGCCTGTGACGATCACCTGGATCTGCTTGCCGCCGAGGGCCGCGATCCGGTCCCGCTTCTGGCGCGGCGTCGTCCGCGGGACGAACACCTTGCCCTGGACACCGAGGATGTGGCACGAATACGCCAGCCCCTGACCATGGTTGCCAGCGCTCGCGCAGACCACGCCCGCCGCTTTCGCGGTGTCGTCGAGCTGGGCGATCAGGTTGTACGCGCCGCGCAGCTTGTAGGAACGGCCGATCTGCAGGTCCTCCCGCTTCAGCCAGACCTGCGCGCCGGTGCGCTCCGACAGGCGGAGGTTGCGTTGCAACGGTGTGCGCACGGCGACACCGTCCAAACGGTCGACCGCGGCCTCGATCGCTGCCGCGTCGACGGTCCGCGGAGTGGTCGATCGAGCGACTGAACTACTGCCCTGCATGACGTTCCTTCCCGTGCATTTGCACGATCTTCCCTGATCCGCTCGCTGCACAAGACGATCCGCGTCCACAGTCCGGACCGGCGGATACCCATTGCGCATCAGACTCTTGCACCATGCGTGAAAGAGCCTTTCACTGGGCAGTCTAGTTTTCATACGCTCACTCGGTGTAACGACCAGGTCCCTGGAACAGATGAGCCGAGTAAAGCCGGTCAGTGAGGACTGGAGGGCAAGAATGGAACTGATTCCGTTCAGTCTGTGGGGAGACGCCCTGTGGTGTGGTCAGGAGGTCGTGCGGGAGGCTCCGCACGAGCAGGCGATCCGTAGCCTGTTTCCCGATCCCATCCCAGCGCGTGGCGCAGATCTGGACACCGAGGCGGACCTCGTCCCGGAACCGCACAACCGTTTCGACCCGCGGTCGATCGCCGTCAGGGTGCAGGGCAAGGTTGTCGGCTATCTGCCGAGGGACGACGCGCACCGGTATCACCCGGTGCTGTCAGAACTGCTGGCCCAAGGCCTGCAACCGCAGGTCCCGTGTCATCTGTGGGTCAGCGAGTGGGAGCCGGCGGACTGGGACGGCAAGGGCGTCCAGGGCACCGAGTTCCACGCAAGTGTCGCGGTCGCTCTCGGGCAGCCGCACATGCTCGTGCCGGTGAACCTGCCCCCACCGGGCAGTTTCCACCTGCTACCGCCCGGCAGCGGCATCGTCGTACCGGGCAGCGAGGTGCATCCCGACGTACTGGCGCCGTTCTTCCGGGCGGAAGGCGAGTGCTGGGTGTACGCCACCATGCACGCGGTCGAGGAGGAGGACGGTATCCAGGACCGGCACCGGATCGTGGTCGAGATCCGGCTCGACGACGAACCCGTCGGCCGGCTCAGCCCACGGCTGAGCGCCGAGTTCCTGCCGGCGATCCACTACCTCTCCGACATGCGCGCCGAGACCGCTGCACGTGTCGCCGTCCGCGGCGATCGCACCGCATCGGAGGTGATCCTTTACGCGGCGCGGAGTCATGACCTCCCGGCTACCTGGCCGGACGGGCTGGCCCGCTCCCCAGTCGCTTCTCCGCAATGGCACTACTGGGCAACCAAGGAAGCCAACTAGGCGGCTGCGCAGTACTGACCATGCCTCACCAGGCCGGTACTGCGGAGCTACTTGAACAAAAGCTGGTTGTCGCCGCACCAGGACGCGAACGTTCGTGGTTCGCGCCTGGTGAGGCGGCGTACGGCGTCCGTGCGTAGGCCAACCGTGTCGGCGCGCATGAGCTTGAGCCCCTCGACGATCGCGGCCGCCAGATCCGGCGGCGCGCCGTCGGGGTAGCGGAAGCGGACAGCCTCTTCGGGGGTCTCGATCGGGCGTAGGTAGAGCGTGCGGCCGATCGCGTCGCCGAGGATCGTGACCTGCTCGGCGAGCGTGAACGCCTCGGGCCCGGTCAGCGTGTACTCCTGCTTCTCGTGCCCGTCCTCGGTCAGAACGGTCGCCGCGACGGCCGCGATATCCGCCGGATCGATCGGCGCGGATCGGCCCGGACCGATCGGGTCGAGCACGTAACCGCCGGCGCGGATCGTCGGCAGCCAATCGACGGCGTTCGTCATGAAGCCGGTCGGCCGGAGGAATGTTGCCGGGATCCCCGAGTTCCGGATGAGTTGCTCGCGCTCGTGATGCCAGTGCCCCATCGCGGGGATCGGGTTGCCGAGCACGGCGTACGACGAGAGGTAGACGAACTGCCGTACGCCGGCCTCGCGGGCTGCGGCGACGACGTTGACAGTGTGGTCGAGGCCCGTGCCGGGGACGAGCAAGAACACCTTGTCGACGCCGTGCAGATCGAGCGGTCCGTCCAGGTCGCCGATCTGTTGCTCCGCGGGTAGATCCGGGCGCGCGCTGCGGACCAGGGCGCGGAAGTCGGCTCTGCGGGCGTTGAGCTCGTCGACGAGGCGACGGCCGATGTGCCCGGTGGCGCCGGTGATGAGTAGCATGGCAGACTCCTTTACCGGTTAACGATTCCTCAAGAACGTTAACCGGTAAACGATCTGATCGTCAAGGAGTGTGCCGATGTCCGAGTTCCTGGAGTTGCACAGCAAGACGTCCAAGCTGCTGCGCGCCGCGGCGGACGCCGCCGTACAACGCCATGGGCTGCGGCTCGGGCAGGATCACCTGCTGGCCGCGTTGTGGGCCCAGGACGGTCGTACGCCGGGTGAGATCGCCGCGGCGGTCAACGTCACCACACCCGCCGTCACCAAACTCGCCACCCGTCTCGCGGAGTCGGGTCTGCTCGAGCGGCGCCCCGATGGGCACGACAACCGCCTTGTCCGCCTCTGGCTGACACCGGCCGGCCGAGCCCTGCAGAAGCCGATCGAGGCCGAACGCCAGTCCCTCGAGGACCGCATCACCGCGACCCTCACAAAGACCGAGCGCGCCCAACTGATCAAGGCCCTGACGAAGATCCAGCAGGTGCTGGTGTCAGACCTCGCGTGAGCCGGAGCGATGCGTCTCGTTCGCATCCATGCGATACGCCAGTCGGGGGTCCACAGCCCCGCCGGTGCTACCCGCTCCACCCGCGGCGCCGGTCGGCGCGTCGGCCGCCGAGGCGACGCCCGATGATGCGGCCGCCTGTGCGGTCCGGAGGTCGACTGCCGCCGCCGGGATCGGCTCACTCGTTGGCGCCGGTGGATGCGCAAGCCGCTCGACAGCCTCGAGGCCGGCTCGAGCGGTCTCGGTGCCGATCATTCGAGCCTCGAGCAGAGTCTGGTCGAACGCCCGCGGCGGCAGTCCCGAGTGTCCGTTCAGGTCCTGGGCGGCAACGGCGTCGATCTCCAGGGCACGCTGCTCCATCGCCTGCTGGATGCTGGTGATCGCGTTCTCGTGCTGCTCGGGAGGGATCTGGGCCTGCGCCTCCGGCGACGACCTGAAGACAGCAGTCGCGGCAGTTCGCAGCGGCGAGTTCTGTGGCCCAGGGCCGTACGACGTCGACAGCATGGTCCGGGCGATGTCCGCTGCGGGACGGTGATCGCCGAGGTGGTCGCCGATGGTCTCGCTGAAGCCGGCTGCCGCGGCCTGGCGCAGGCGGTCGCGGAGGTCGGCGGGCTCGGGCTCGCCGGCTGTCCGCTGGTCGAGGATCCCCTGGGAGGCGTGCGGGACCTGGCTGGCCGCGATCATGTTGTCCACATCCTGAACGGCCACCTGCCGGGCCAGTCCGCGGACGAGTGCCTGATGCCGGGAGTCCCCGGCGTACGCATCGGCCATGGCATCACAGATGGCGCCTCGATCCTGGGCATCGCTCGAGCCGTTGAACCGGCCGGCGTTGTCCTTCATCGGACGCCCGGTGTGCGCCTGCACCATCGTGGACATGCGGTCCCACCATTGCCCCCGGACCGACGCCGCTCGCTCGGCGGCGGACTTGAACCCGAAGGCCACTTCGTTCTCCTCAGTGCCGATGGCAACAATCCGGGCCCGATCGTACGGCAGCGATGGGCGACTGCCCGGTCGGCGTACGCTGGAGATATGGCGAACGCACCGGAGTGCCCCGTCTGCGGGCAGCAAGGAGTGCCGATCCTCTACGGCCTCCCGACCCGGGTCGCCCAGGAGGCGGCGGCGGCCGGCAAGGTACGCCTGTTCGGCTGCGTCGTACCGTCCCAGCCGGATCAGTGGATCTGCCCGCAATCACACACCTGGCAGGCAGATGACGACGCCGTCCTGATCGCCGCCATCGACGCTGCCATGAAGAGGTCCTGAGAGCTAGATCACGAGCCGGGACGTCACAAGCGCCTGGGGCGGTCGTGTCCTGGAATGCGGTGACCACCCATAGGGGGTGGTCCGAGCATTCCGGAGAACGACGTGCGACACCTCATCACCCTGATCGCCGCTGCTATGGCGGTGACCGGCCTGGCCGCGCCGGCGCAGGCGGCCGATTGCGACGTGCAATGCCAACTGGATCTGCAGCACCAGAACGCCGTACCGCGGACGTCGTTCTACGACCCGCCCGCTCCGTTGCCTTGGGCACCGCCCGGCGCCGTGATCCGGAAGCAGGCGACGACCGACTACACCGTCGGACCGGCGACCCGGATCATGTACCACTCGCGGACGTCGGCCGGCCGTGATGTGGCCGCGACAGCCGTTGTCCTCGTGCCGGCGGGCAAGGCGCCAGCCGGTGGTTGGCCGGTCGTCGTCGACGCGCACGGCTCGAGTGGGATCGGCGTACCGTGTGCGCCGTCGCTGATGAAGGACCTCTACCACGGCAACCAGATGATGGCCTTCGTCAGCCGTGGCTTCGCCGTCGTCGCGCCCGACTATGCGGGCCTCGGCACCGACGGCAGGCCTGAGCTCGTCAACAAGACCGCGGAATCCAGCGATGTCATCTACGCCCAGCAGGCCGCCCGCCGCGTGCGGCCGGACCTGTCCCAGCGGTGGGTCGTGTGGGGCCACTCGCAGGGTGGCGGTGCGGCGATGGGTGTCGCCGAGCGGCAGCGACTGCACCCGCAACCCGGGTACCTCGGCGCCGTGCTCACGTCGCCGGTAGCCGACCTGTCCGAGGTCGTCGACCACGTCGCCGCGACTCCCGGGTACGGTGCCTTCGCGGCGATGATTGCCCAGGGCGCGCATTTCAGCGACCCGAGGATCCAGCCCGAGAGGCTGCTCAGCCCCGAGGCCTACGCCCGGATCGGCATCACCGCGGTCGGTTGCCTGAACGCGGCGTTCACGGCGTACGCCGACCTGACCGGGCCGCAGCTGGTCACGCCGGCGTACTCGACTGATCCGGCCTTCCGGAACTACCTGCGGGTCAACTCGGCCGGGACCGAGAAGCTCGGCGGACCGATCCTGCTGCTCCAGGGCGAGGCCGACACCGTCGTTCCCGTCGGGGTGACCGACCAGATCGCGAAGGACCAATGCCGGCTCGGGACACGACTCACGTACAAGACGTACCCCCGCCTCGAGCACGACACCTACCCGTGGGTGCAGGGCATCGACGACGGCGCCATGCCAGACATCCTCGCCTGGACCGCCGACCGCTTCGCCGGACGCGCTGCTGCGACGTCCTGCACCCGGTGACCTCTGCTAGCTAGCCGGCCTGATGTTCTGGTTCAGATGGAACAGGTTCGTCGGGTCGTAGGTGTTCTTGATGCTGACGAGCCGTTCGTAGGTCGCCGCCGGGTAGGACGCCCGGACGATGTCCTCGTTGGTCTCGCCGGTGAAGTTCACGTACGACGCCGCGCTCGGCCCGAGCGAATTCCCGGCTGAGCGAGCCCACTCGACGGCACCGTCGTACCCGGCCGCGTCCTCGCTCCGGGCGACGACGTTGAGGATGAACTCGCGGTCGCGCGTGCCGAACGCCGTCGCATCGGCCGGAACCCTGCCCATCGCACCCCCGAGGTGGTGGACGTGGAGCTCCGACAGACCATTCGGTACTGCGGAATGCGCGGCGACGAGCGCGTCGACGGTCGTCGGACCGAGGTCGCCGAAGAACGCCGACCGGAAGTAGTTCCGCAGACCGCGCGGGAACAGCGGATCGAGCAGCGTCTGCATCGCGTTGTACGGCATCGGTCCGAACAGATCGGCAACAACCGGTGCGAGTTCGCGGAACGGCCGGGTCGCGGCGTCGCCCGCTTCCGGCTGCCCGGACCACATCCCCAGTACGGCGACGATCGGCTTGCCGTGGACCTCCTCCGGTAGGAACGGCAACGGCGGCGCGGTCGTCAGGTTGATCGCCAGGGACAGGTCGTCCGGGGCGCCTGCGGCCGCAGTACCGAAGCCACGCAGTACGTCGGCAGCGCGATCGCCGGGGTAGAAGACGAGGCCCGCGAAGACGGTCGGACCGACTTCATAAGCCTTGAACTCGAAGGATGTGACGACACCGAAGTTGCCGCCGCCGCCCCGCAATGCCCACAGCAGCTCGGGGTTTTCGGTCTCACTCGTGTGCAGGTACCGGCCGTCCGCGGTGACGATGTCGGCCCCGATGAGGTTGTCGCAGGCCAGGCCTGCCTTGCGGACGAGCCAGCCGATCCCGCCGCCGAGCGTGAAGCCGGCGACACCGGTGGTCGACACCAACCCACCGGTGACCGCCAGCCCGAAGGCCTGCGCCTCCGCGTCGACGTCGCCCCACGTGCATCCACCCTGCGCGACGATCTGCCGTCGATCGGGATCGATCCGCACCGAGTTCATCGGCGACAGGTCGATGACGATGCCGCCGTCGGTGGTCGAGAAACCGGGGATGCTGTGACCGCCGCCCCGAACGGCCAACGTCAACCCCTCGCTCCGGGCGAACTCCACGGCCCGGATGACGTCGGCCACCCCCTTGCACCGGACGATCAGCGCCGGCTTCTTGTCATGCGCGGCGTTCCAGATCGACCGCGCATCGTCGTACGACGGGTCCGCCGGGCGGATCAGCTCGCCACGAAGTCCTTCGGCAAGTTCACCGAGGGTGGCCTCCCCGAGCGTGTCCTGCCGTGCTTGCGTCGTTGTCATTTCCACTCCCGATTCGTTCCCCATGCCAGGACGTTTCCCGGCCCGGTAACGACATTAGGAACGGCCTCTTCGCAATGACTTAGCGTGACTTAGCGGCGCATGAGCAGGGCGGCGCGCGGCGTACCGATGCGGCAACCCAGGCGGGTGAAGAGCTCCAATGCCGCCGGAGCGTGCCGGTCCACGACCTCAGTGTCACCGTCCTCGACGGCGAGCTCGGCCGCGAGCAGCCGCGTCCACGCCTCGAGTCGCAGATATCCCTGCGGGTGAAAGGCTTCGACCGCCTGTTCGGTCAGGATCCGTGCGGTACGGCGCTCTCCGGCGTACAACTCGACGACTGCCAGGTTCAGCAGAGCGCCGCCCGCCGCAGGGGCATCGTCGACCGCCTCTCCGCGATCGAGGGCCGCGCGCGTGAGCCGTCGTCCTGTCCCGGGGTCTCCGGCCGCCGCGGCGAGCAGGCCGAGGTTGGCGAGCGTCAGGCTCTCGCCTCGGCGATCTCCCAGCTGCTCACGGATCCGGAGCGCCTCGCGCAGGTGCTTCTCGGCCGGACCGAACAGTCCCTGGTCACGTTCGATGCAGCCGAGGTGGTTCAGCGCGTGGCCGAGCCCGGACGCATCGTCGATCCCGGTGAAGGTGTCGACGGACCGCCGTACTGCGTCCTGTGCCGCGTCGAGGTTTCGCGTCAGGCGGTGGGCGTCGGCTAGGCCGGACAGCGCGTAGCCGGTGCCTTGGACGGCTCCGACCCGTCGGCCGATCAGGAAGGTCTCCTCGAACACCGGAATCCACGAGCCGTCGATCGGTGCGAGCGGCAGGCACATCGTGACCGCGGGGAAGAACCGGTTCGTGTTCGGGTCGATCTGCGCGAGTCGCCGCAGGCACTCTTCGAAGCGCTCCTGCGCGAGTTCGGCGTTCTCGCGGAACAGAGCGGTCATCGCGCCCAGGCCTTGGGCCGCTGCGGCGAGGGGCTCCGCTCCGAGGGAGTCGGCTGCCGCGAGCGAGTCCACCGCGGTCTGTTCGATCTCGTCGAGATCGCCGCTCCCGAGCAGCAGCGTGCCGCGCAGTACCCGGGTAGTCACGAGATCGACCTGGTCCCCGGACTGATAGGCAACGGCGACTGCCTCGTCGCCTAGTCGGGGCAGCCGGTCAGCCAGCCCGCTCCGGGCGAGCAGGATCGCCAGCGCGAAGATGGCGCGCGCTCGTTCGCGGGACGGTTCGACCGCGACGTCGAGAACCCGTTCGAGCCAGCCCGCACCTTCGGAGAAGTGCCCTCGTGCCAACCAGTACGGCGAAAGGCTGAGCCCCAGCAGCAAGGCCCGCTCGTGATCGTGGCGGAGCGCCCAGTTGAGCGCGGCGCGGAGGTTGTCGTGGTCGGCGTCGAGCAACTGCGGGCGTTCGACGACGACGCCGGCCCGCTCGGGATCCTCGTCGGCCGCGAGCTCCAGGAAGTGTCTGCAGTGCGCCGCGTCCATCGCCGCGGCCTCGTGCGCCGCGACCAGACGCTCGCGCGCGAACTGGCGAATGGTGTCCAGCAGTCTGTAGCGGGAACGCTGCCCGTCGTGGTCGACCAGCAGCAGCGACTTGTCGACGAGGCGGCCGAGGATGTCCAGAACGTCTGAGCCTGGCAGCCATTCGTCGGCGCAGACCTGCTCGGCGGATCGGAGCGAGAAGCTGCCGGAGAAGACCGCGAGCCGGCGCAGCAGCACCTGCTCGTCGTCCTCCAGCAAGGCATGGCTCCACTCGAGGGTCGCTCTCAGCGTCGCGTGGCGGGTGACCTCACCGGGACGGCCGAGCAGCGAAAGCGCCTCGCCCAGACGCGCGGCGATCTCTGCAGCCTCCAGGTGCGAGGCGCGTGCAGCGGCCAGCTCCAGAGCGAGTGGAATGCCGTCGAGGCAACGACAGATCTCTACGACGGCGGTGGCGTTCGTCGCGTCGAGGACGAAGCCGGGCCGGACGTCTTGGGCTCGATCGACGAAGAGCCGTACTGACGACAGTGTGCGGAGTCGGTCCAGTGCATCCGTTGGCTCGGGAAGCTCGAGAGACGGTACGCGGAACGTCACCTCGCCCGGCGCATGCAGGGGTTCGCGGCTGGTCGCGAGGAGGCTGACGCCGGGGCAGCTTCGGCGTACTGCGCTTGCCAGTCCGGCGCAGGCGGCGAGGAGATGTTCGCAGTTGTCCAGTACTAGAAGGAGATTGCGGGGCGCGAGTCGGGTGATCAGGGTGCGGGTCGAGTCGGAGCCGGCGGCGGGGTCCAGGCCTAGTGCGGCTGCGACAGAGTCGGCGACGAGGTGCGGATCGGCTACGGGCACGAGGTCGGCGATCCAGACGCCGTCGGCGTACGAGTCGACCAGCCGGCGCGCGGCCTCCTCCGCGAGGCGGGTCTTGCCGGCGCCGCCGACGCCGGTGAGGGTGACCAGGCGTCCCTGTTCCATCAGGCGGTGGACGTCCGCGATCTCGCGCTCACGGCCGACGAAACTCGTCAGCGCCGGCGCGAGGTTGTGCCGCGGTTGCTTTTCGGCGGTGATGGTGCCAGTGAGCAGTTCTTGGTACAGGCGTTGGGTGTCCGGGTCGGGATCGGTGCCGTACGCAGTACGCAGGTCGCTTCTCAGACGCTCGTACTGCGCCAACGCCTCCGACGAACGGCCCGTCGCCGCAAGCCGTCGCATCAGGCTTCGGACGCCGTGCTCGTGCAGCGGATCGATGGCGAGTGCGCGCGTCAGGGCGTCGAGCGCCTCGGACTCATGCCCGTCCGCGGCGGCCGCGTCCGCGAAGTCGACGAGCAGGTTGCCGAAGGTCGCGCGGAGCTCCTCACGCGGCCGGACCGCCCAATCCTCGAATCTGTCCTCCGGCAGCAGATCGCCTGTGTACGCAGCGACTGCGGCGCGGAGGTCGGCCAGGTCACCGCTGGTCCGACCCAGCGCGGCCAGCCGTTCGAACGTGCGTACGTCGACCTCGACGAGGCCGTCCGCGAGCAGCACCACGAAGTCGTCGCGCAACTCCAAGAGGCCGTTGCTCGGTTCGTCACCCGCGAGTGCCCGCCGTCCGACGTGTAGGGCTTGGTGGAGATTGTTGACCGCCGACGTCGACGGCCGGTCCGGCCAGAGCGCCTCGAGCAGTACGTCGCGATGCAGCCGCTGATCGCGCGTCAACGCGAGCAGCTTGACCAGCGTCCGCGCCTTCCGCAGCCGCCACGCCGTCGGATCGACGGATCGCCCCTCGCGATCGACAGCGAAACCACCGAGCAGTTGGATCCGCACCTTCACCCTCCCCCCACGATCGTAGGCCCCACCTTCGGCGAGGATGGGCGGATGAGCCAGCGGTGGAACCACAACATCCACTACCACCCGCGCATCCTGGGTGCCGTCCCGCGTGGCGCGTCGTCCGCGCTCGACATCGGCTGCGGCGAGGGCATGCTGGCCCGCGAGCTGCGGCGCGTCGTACCAGCCGTCACCGGCATCGACCTCGATGCGCCGAGCCTCGAGTTGGCGCGTGGGTACGACGACGACATCGCGTATGTGCACGGGGACTTCCTGGAGTACCCGTTGGCGTCGTACGACGTGGTCGCCTCCGTCGCCACGCTGCACCACGTCGACGCCCGCGCAGGTCTGCTGCGGATGAGCTCGCTGGTGCGACCGGGCGGGGTGCTGGCGGTCGTCGGTCTAGCTCGCGCGACGCTGCCCCGCGACGCGCCGTCCGAACTCGCCGCTGCCGCCGTAGGCACCGCCCACCGCGTCATAAAGGGCCACTGGCAACACCCATCCCCCATCGTCTGGCCACCACCCGTCACCTACCCCGACATGCAGGCCCTAGCCGCCGACCTCCTCCCCGGCGCGACCTACCGCCGCCACCTCCTCTACCGCTACTCAATCCTCTGGACCCGCCCCCATGCCTGAAATCGTCACCCCAGACGCGGCGCTGCTGGCCCGCGCCGTCCAAACCTTCATGAACCGCGACGCCGACCCGTCCTACCTAGCTTCCCCGGCACGCTGACCTTCGTGGCAACTGATTCTGAGGAGATAGCCGGTTGGTGCTGGGGCTACCACCTACCCCGCCCCGACGGCACCTCAATGCTCTACCTCCACCAGCTGGAGGTAGCCAAACCCCACCAAGGCCAGGGCATCGGCCGAGCCCTCCTCACCACCTTCATGACCGCCGGCAAGGCGGATGGCGCCACCAAGATGTTCCTGACCACCGGCGCTGACAACACGCCGGCCCGTGCCCTGTACGACTCGGTCGGAGGCGGCCTGGCTGCCCAAGGCCCCACCGTGAACTACTGGTTCTTGCTGTAGGCGCTGCTTAGCCTGTGGTTGTGGAGAAGAAGTGGGGACACGATCCAGAGGCGAGTGAGTGGTTGCCGTTGGACATCACGGGGGAGGCGCTGGCCAACGAAGAGATGGATCGGATTCGCACGCAACTGGCGCCCTTGTCGGCGTACGACGGTGGCATGCTGTGGGACTCCGAAACCGCAACCCTGACGATCCAGATGACCACCGAGGACGCCCTCCAACAGGCCCGCCTCCTGCTGCTGGTCACGAGTCCGACCTGGTTGCGCGTCCTGTTCATCCAGGTCCAGTACTCCGCCGACGAACTCAGCGAACTCGCCACCCGACTCCTTGAACACCAGACCAGCTGGATCGGTGTCTCAGCCCTCAGCGGTGGCGTCGACCACCGCGCCAACCGCCTGATCCTGATCCTCGACCGCAACCATCCCGACGCCCCCACCATCATCCAAGCCGTCACCAATCTCAACGACCCAAGAATCAACCTCGACGTCTACTCCTAGAGCTTCGCGCCGATTAGTTGGTAGATGTCGTCGTGGGCGCCGGGGAGATCGTCGTGGCCGAAGTCGGGGTAGAGGCGGGTTTCTTTCACCGACTTGAGTTTGTTGTAGACGGCGAACTGGGTGGAGGGCGGGCAGACCTGGTCCTCCAGGCCTACGAAGAGGGTTACCTCGGCCTGGATGCGCGGGGCCAGGTTCTGTACGTCGATGTAGCCCAGCGTCGTGAACACCTCGTCCTGCCGCAGGTGCCTGGGGTCGCGCTTGCGGAACCACGTGACGATCTCGTCGTACGGGCCGGTCTCGAGGTTCAAATCCCACGTCCGTTGGTAGTCGCACAGGAACGGGAACACGCTCGCCGTGTACTTGATCGACGGTGTCAGCGCGGCCGCCACCAGCGACAACCCACCGCCCTGGCTCCAACCGGTGGTCGCGATCCGCGAGGCGTCCACCTCCGGCAAACCGCCGATCAGGTCAGCCAGCCGCCGCGTGTCGAGGAAGATGTGCTTGTACAGCAACCCATCCGGCCCGGCGTCCAGCCCGTGCACCAGATGGTGCTGCAGCGAGAAGCTGTTGCCCTCCTGCGACGGAGTACGGAAGCCGACCTGCTCCCGCACATCCAGCGCCGCGACGGTGAACCCGCGAGCCGCGTAGGGCAGGAGCTCGACCCACTTCGGCTGCTCACCGCCGTACCCGTGGAAGAGCAGCACCGCCGGCCCGGTCGGCTCAGCAGGCCGCAGTACCTTCGCGTGGACCCGGTACCCGCCGGTCCCGGTGAAGTACAGGTGCTGCGCGGTCGCCGTGGTCAGCGGGAAGTCGGTCGCGTCCACGAACTCCGCGTCGGCAGGGACCTCGTCCAGGGACAACAGCGCCTTGTCCCAGAACTCGTCGAAGTCCGCGGGCCGCGGGTTCGTGCCCTGGTAGGTCAGTAGCTCGTCGTACGACAGCTCGAAGGAAAGCACCGGATCATTCTGCGCTGCCGGTGTCCTCCGGCACAGTCCCGTCCCAGATCGTGTACCCGTGCGCCGCGTTGAGCTTGTCGCGCAGCGTAGCCTCCAGCGACGGGACCTGCTTCGGCGCGAGCCAGGCCAGCGGCAGCAGGATCGGGTGGTCGGGCTGCTTGGTCCGCAGCACGATCGCCTCGCCGTGCGTGGTCTCCACCCGGCCGACCTCGGTGATGTCGGTCCACGGCGTCCGTACGCCGCGCACCTCGACGTCGGAGTCCCGCAGCCGCGCGACCTTCGGCGGCCGGGCCAGGATCCACAGACCGGCCAGCGTGATCACCCCGCCGAGCGAGACGAACACCGAGACCGCGACGGACGGCAGCCCCAGTGCCCACAGCACTGCGGCTACCCCGAGAATGATCAGCCCGGCGGCCAGGATCCCGAGGAACCGTCCCGACCGCATCCGGTACGTCGTACGCATCGACACAGGATCTCATCCGCCCGGGGTAATCACGTCAGAAGGATTCCGTCTCCGAGGACGACGCGTTGCCGAGCGGCGTCTTGGCCAGGCTGATCGTCCAGTTGTACGACCCGTCGAAGATGTCGTCGAACTTCTGGTACGAGCAGTTCTCGGTGAACCGGTTGTTCTTCGCGTCCCAGCTCGTGCCGGACTTGAAGTAGACCCAGTAGTCCTGGCTGCGGATCCCGTTCAGCGTCGCGGTCTTGTTGGCCCGGACGTAGATCGACGCCTGCGGCTGCCGCGGGTTGCTGCCGGCGATCACGATCACCACGTCGTCGCCGGCGTTCTTGATCTCGAGCGAGCCCGATCCGCGCGAACCGGACCGCTGGAACACGTCGCCGTTCTCGCCCCGGCCCGCGATCACGGCCGGCTGGGCGAGCTTGGGCGGCACCGACAGCGCGCCGAACTTCACGCCCCTGCCGATCGACTTCTGCACGCTCTGCGCGAGCTCGGAGTACGCGAACCGCAGGCCGCTCTTGGCTTCGTACAGCCGGACCTCCAGCGACTTCGGGAACCCGCAGCCGGTCTTCGTGCCGCCGGCCCGGGTCAGCTCGGTGCTCACGTCCCCGGCGTACGCGTCGAAAGCATCGAGTACGGCGGGATGCGCCGTCACCAGGCCTTTCGGCGGGGTGATCTTCGCCAGCTCGCTGCGCTCGATGACGACCGACTTCGCGAGCAGAGCCCGGGACGCGTCGAAGGCGGCGATCGTTTGCGCGTTCATCACCCGGGCGACGGACGGCTTGAGCACCTTCTCGACATTCGTCATCGCTCGCTGGTACATCGGCACCGAGAGCGCGACCGGGCTCGGAGTGGGCTTGGGCGCTGTCGACGCGGGCGGTGCGCTCGTCTTCGTCGTACCGCCGGCCGGTGGCGCGACACCCTTGTCCGGCTCACTGCTGCAGCCCGCACAGGCCAGAACTGCAGTTCCGACCACAACCGCCAGCGAACGCCTCACAGTCACCCCCAGGTGTGACTCGATCTCGTTGAGTCGTAATGATTCCGCCGCTGGGGTTCAACCAACCGAATTTGTCTCAGTTTCCGGTCTGGCTCGGGTTGTAGGCGCACGCGTCGTTCAGGTTCTCCGCCGTCCCCGGGGTGGTCGGGGTGGTCTTGGTCGGCGTCGGCTTCTTCGTCGTCCCGGAGGTCGGCTTCTTGGTCGGCTTCACCGTCGACGCTACCGGGTTGGCCTGCGCGGTGAGCGCCTTCTGGATGATCTCGCGCATCGCCGTGTAGTTCGGGTTCTGGCCGGTCGGGAAGTTCTTGTTCTTGTCCAGGTCGATGTTGGTGACCTTGGCGCTCTTCACCTTCAGCGCGAGCTGGATGAACGCCGGCAGGATCTCCTGCGGGATGTCGGTGCGGAGCAGTTGCTTGCCGGCCTTCGCGATCTGCTGGTACGACGTCACCAGCGCCTGCGGGTTCGCGCTGCTGACCAGCGCGTGGATCGTGCAGCGCTGCCGCTCCTGCCGCGACGGGTCGCTCAGCCCGTATCGGCCGCGGGCGAACCACAGCGCGTGGTACCCGTCGAGCTTCTGGTTCGGCCCCGGCTCGATGTAGCCGCTCGGCTTCTTCTCCGAGTTCGACCCCGGACCCTCGCCGTAGTCACCACCGATCGGCACCCGGTAGTTCACGTTCACCGTGATACCGCCCAGCGCGTCGATGATCTGCCGGAAACCAGCGAGGTTGACCTGCATGTAGTAGTCGATGTCCAGGCCGAGCGCCGCGCTCGCGGCCAACTTCACCACGTCGGCGCCCATGTTGTCGGTCTGACCCAGCACCCCGGGATGCGCCTTCGGGATGTTGTCGTACATCGAGTCCAGGTAGTACTCCGGCTGTTCGGCCGGACCGTTCGGGTCGTAGAACCCGTCCGGGTAGATCTTGTGCAGCGGGGAGTCCTCCGGGAACGGCATCCGCATCCAGTTCCGGCTCAGCGAGATCAGCGCCGTGTTACCGGTCTTGGTGTCGATACTTGCCACGATCACGGTGTCGGTGCGTACGCCGGTCCGGCCCGCGCCGTCGTCGGCGCCGAGCAGCAGCAGGTTCAGCCGTGGGGTCTTCGCCCACGGGTCGCTCGCGTTGGTCACCTTCGGCCGGGTCGCGCTCTTGGACTTGCCCTCGGACTGGAACACGCTGCCGACCAGGTCACGCTGCGCCATCACGGTCTGCGCCGCGACGGTCGTCGGTACGGCGATCCCGAAGCACAGCAGCCCGACGAACAGCGAGCCCGCCAGCCGGCCCGTATAGGTCATGCTGACCGGGCGGATCAACTTGTGCGACGCGACCACGACCCAGATCCACAGACCGCCGAGCAGTACGACGGCGCCGGTGGCGATCAGCAACTGCCGCGGCGACACCGCGAGCGCAAGGACCGAGTCGCGCTGCGTCAGACCGACGTACGCCGCGATCAGCAGCAGGCCGACGCTGATTGTCAGCACGAACGCACCGAGCTTCTTCCGGCCGCCCATCAACAGGCCGGAACCCGGCACCAGGGCGCTGAGCAGGGTGAGGCCGATCGCCTTCGAGGCCGTCCTGGCCCGATGCGAACGGGCCCGGGACCGGCTGGCACGAGGCGCTGCCCTCCGACCGGCTGCGCGAGTACTCCGCGACATGGCTCCGTTCCCTGATCGACGACGTGGCGACCCCTCCGTCGGCCGCCAGCAGCAGCCCACGGTACTTCAGACGCTCACAACACCAAGTTGGTTGACATGATGCTGGCGACCCCCGTCGATGCCGCCACAGTACAGGGGCCCTGGGCTACTTCCCCAACGTGCCGCCCCGACCACTCAGAGTGTCGACGCACCCGCTTTGCCGCCGAGCCGGTCGAGCAGATAGTCTTGGTCGTCGTCGTGTCCCCCCGCGTGGGGGAACGTCGGAGGAGGCGTCGCCTAGTCCGGTCGATGGCGCCCGCCTGCTAAGCGGGTTGAGGGTAAACCCCTCTCGCGAGTTCAAATCTCGCCGCCTCCGCTCTGGGAGCTCCCTGTCTGCAGAAAGCGCAGACGGGGAGCTCCGGCTTTTGTCCGGGGGTGCAACCCCCGGACCCCGCCCGGAGGGGCTTCGCCCCCCGGACCCCCCGGATTCCGTTCCTGGGCTGGAGCCCCTCGGGTTCTTGCGTGGCTGGGGTTTGCTGTTATTGGCCCTTTGCTTTTGCGATTTGCTCGACCGTCTGTGGGGTCATTGGTTCTGGCGAGATTATTAGGTGCTCTACGCCTAGTTTTTCGTAGGCTGTGATTGCTTCTGGTAGGGCTTTTACCGGGATTGCGTTGGGGCTTGGTTCGGCTGCTGGCTGGTCTGGGTCGCGGACGATGATTCCTGCGGTGGGAGTCACCGTCGTGCCTGCTGCCGCTGTTGCTTGGCGTAGGGCTTCTAGGCGTTCCTCGACCTTTTCGTTCGGGGTGCCGTACCAGGCTGTGTTGTACATGTCGGCCCATTGTGCGGTCAGGCGCATCATGCGGGGGCGGGCGCCGGCGACGAGAATGGGAATGCGGTGGGGTGGGGCTGGGTCCAGGTTTGCTTCGCGCACCTCGTAGTACGTGCCTTTGTAGGTCACCGTCTCTCCGCGCACCATTCGCGCGACGATTTCCAGCCATTCCTCGAAACGGCCTACGCGGTGATCTGTGGGCAAACCGAACGCTTCGTATTCGGGGTCGTGCCAGCCGGCGCCTACGCCGAGGATGAGTCTTCCGGCGGATACCTCGTCGAGGGTTGCGGCCATTTTGGCGGTTAGGCCGGGGTCTCGGAATGAGGCGCAGAGGACCATGTTTCCGAGTTCTACTCGGGAGGTGACTGCGGCTACTGCGGTCAGGAGGGTCCAGGACTCGTGCATGCCGTAGATCTGGTCCTGGGCGTCGCGGTAGAGGAAGTGGTCGGCGATCCAGACCGAGTCGAGGCCGCCTTGCTCGGCCGCCTCCGCCACTGCCCGGACGTCCTTCCAACCGGGCATCCCGCCGTCAGGACCGTCTCCTGCGCCGAGGGGGAGCATCACACCGATTTTCATGCCCATGGGCCTACGCCTCCGATTTTGGTGGGGGTGATGTGGGTCAGGTAGCCGGGCGGCGGTTCGGCCCCTGGGAAGAACTCGGCGTCGGGGCCGATGTAGGTCAGCGTGAGTGCCACCCGGCCGTCGCGGCGGATGTTCTTCACCTTCTGGTTGTTCGGGACGTGCGCGGCGATGATCTCGTCGCCGTCCAGACCGACCCAGATCACGGAGACCTGCGGGCTGCCGTCGGGGTTGATTGTCACCAGATGACCCAAGGCGTTCGACTCGAGGACGGCTCGCGCGGTCTCAGGGATTCGCATGGGGTCAACGTAGTTGGATCATGGCGGGATGAGGAGGCCGTATTTCGATCGGACTGCTGCGGGCGAGGTGCTGGCCGACGAGCTCGGGCCGGTCGCCGGTCCGGTCCTGGTGCTCGGGCTCGCGCGCGGCGGCGTACCGGTCGCGGCGCCGGTCGCGGACGCCCTCGGTGCGGAGCTCGACGTGCTGATCGTGCGCAAGCTGGGGTTGCCGGGGCAGCCGGAGCTGGCGATGGGCGCGATCGCGGGCGTCGGCGAGGAACTGCATGTCGTGCGCAACGAGCAGATCGCGCGGGACGTCGACGCGGCTGCGATGGAAGAGGTACGCCGGCGCGAGGTCCGGGAGCTGCGCCGGCGCGAATCGGCGTACCGCGGGGATCGGCCGCCGATCGACGTACGGGATCGGGTGGTGATCCTCGTCGACGACGGGCTGGCTACCGGCTCGACGATGCGGGCAGCGGTGGAAGCGGTACGACGCCAGCAGCCCGCGCGCGTGATCGTCGCCGTACCGGTGGGTGGTGTGGAGAGCTGCCGCCGGCTGGCGCGGATCGCTGATCAGGTGGTGTGCGTGTGGATCCCGCGGTACTTCAACGCGGTCGGGCAGGCGTACCGCGACTTCTCGTCGGTGAGCGACGACGAGGTCCGGCGGGTGCTGGCAGAAAGCACAGCGCGGCGCCCCGGCAGATAGCCGAGGCACCGCGCTGTCGGTCCGGCCGCCGGCTTCCGACTCGGCGGCCGAAGTCCCTACCCCAGCCGGGCCTTCAGGTTGTCGAGCTCGACCTTGAGCTCGGTCGGCACGGTGTCGCCGAGCTTGGCGAACCACTCCTCGATCAGCGGGATCTCGGCCTTCCACTCCTCGACGTCCACGTCGAGCGCGATCTCGAGGTCCTGCGCGGTCATGTCCAGCCCGGCGACGTCGAGCGCGTCCGCGGCCGGCACCCGGCCGATCGGCGTCTCGATCGCGTCGGCCTGGCCCTCGATCCGGTCGATGACCCACTTCAGCACGCGGCTGTTCTCACCGAAGCCCGGCCAGACGAACTTGCCCGCGTCGTCCTTGCGGAACCAGTTCACGTAGAAGATCTTCGGCAGCTGAGCAGCGTCGTGCTGCTTGCCGACGGTCAGCCAGTGGTCGAAGTACTGCCCGGCGTCGTACCCGAGGAACGGCAGCATCGCCATCGGGTCGCGCCGTACGACGCCGACCTGGCCGACCGCGGCCGCGGTGGTCTCGGACGACAGCGTCGCGCCCATGAACACCCCGTGCGCCCAGTCGCGCGACTCGGTCACCAGCGGGACCGTGGTGGCGCGGCGGCCGCCGAAGATGATCGCGGAGATCGGTACGCCGTTCGGGTCGTCGTACTCGTCGGCGATGATCGGGCACTGCTTGATCGGCGTGCAGAACCGGCTGTTCGGGTGGCTCGACAGCTCGCCGTTGCCCGGCGTCCACTCGCGGCCCTTCCAGTCGGTCAGGTGGTCCGGCGGGGTCGGCGAGTAGCCCTCCCACCAGACGTCGCCGTCGTCGGTGAGCGCGACGTTGGTGAAGACCGAGTTGCCCTTCTCGATCGTGCGCATCGCGTTCGGGTTCGTCTTCCAACCGGTGCCGGGGGCAACACCGAACAGCCCGAACTCCGGGTTCACGGCGTACAGCCGGCCGTCCTTGCCGAACCGCATCCAGGCGATGTCGTCGCCGAGCGTCTCGACCTCCCAGCCCTCCAGCGTCGGGTCGAGCATCGCCAGGTTGGTCTTGCCGCAGGCGCTCGGGAACGCGGCCGCGACGTAGTGGACCTTCTTCTCCGGCGAGATCAGCTTCAGGATCAGCATGTGCTCGGCCAGCCAGCCTTCGTCGCGGGCCATCGCGGACGCGATCCGCAGCGAGTAGCACTTCTTGCCAAGCAGCGAGTTGCCGCCGTACCCGGAACCGTAGGACCAGATCGCCCGCTCCTCGGGGAACTGGACGATGTACTTCTCGTCGTTGCACGGCCACGGCACGTCCTTCTGGCCCGGCTCGAGCGGTGCGCCGACCGAGTGCAGGCAGGGCACGTACGACGCGTCCTCGCCCAGCTTGTCCAGCACCTCGGCACCGGTGCGGCACATGATCCGCATCGACGCGACGACGTACGCCGAGTCGGTGATCTCGACACCGAACATCGGCTTCTCGGCCGTCAGCGGGCCCATGCAGAACGGGACGACGTACATCGTCCGGCCGCGCATCGAGCCGCGGTACAGCTCCGTCATCAGCGCCTTCATCTGCGCCGGGTCCATCCAGTTGTTGGTCGGACCGGCGTCCTTCTCCTCCGTGGAGCAGATGAAGGTGCGCTGCTCGACCCGCGCCACGTCACTCGGATCCGTGCGGACCCAGAACGAGTTCGGCTTCTTCTCCTCGTTCAGCCGGACCATGGTGCCGGCCGCGATCAGCTCGTTCGTCAGCGTGGCGTACTCCGCGTCCGACCCGTCGACCCAGTGGATCCGGTCGGGCTGCGTGAGCTCGGCTACCTCGGCCACCCAGTTGAGCAGGCCGGCGTGCTGCGTCGGGGCCGCCGTCAGGTCGTACGGCGTCGGACTTTCGCCGGGGAGGGAGTCCTTGGTGGCTGCTGAGGTGGCGGTCTCGGTATGGGTCGGGCTGGCGGTTGTCGTCATTCGCGGCTCATTCCCTCTCGGCTGTCGGGCCCGGCGACGTTCGGCCCCTCGACGCTGAAAGGCGGGCACGGCGTCCGGCCGCCGGGGTCTCCGGCGGTTCGATGCAGCTGGCTGGCGGTGTAGTCGCTCGCATACCAGTGCGTCCAGTGGGCGTATACCAGTGTGCAAGTGGTACTACGGTACGCGAACGACCCCGGGGCTGTGAACCGCCAGAACGTGAACCCGGTCACAAAGTTTTCGCGACAATCGCTTTCCGGTGGAGCTTGTGAAAATGAGAACGGCCCGCGCTGTTCGCGCGGGCCGTTCAGCAGATTTTGCGGTCGATCAACTGGTCTGCCGCCAGATGTCGTTGACGACCCGCTGGACATCCGGCGCCTCGGCCACCTGCCCGTAGACCATCGCGCCGACCAGCCACCACTGGCCGCCGCTCAGGAACGCGTGCGTCATCGTGATCGTGTACGGCGCCTTCGTCGACACCGTCAGCCAGGTCCGCGCGTCCTTCGCGGTCGCCGGCGCGGTCGTCTTGTAGATCTTCGTCCACAGCTGGTCGAACGAGGGCCGGTCGGCCAGGCACTGCGCCAGACTCACGCACGGGTGGAGCGCGACCTGTGCCTGGAACGAGTTCTTCAGGCCGTTCGCCGGGTCGTACTCGGACGCGGTGACGACCTTCCGCAGGATGAGCTGCGAGGACTCACCCAGCCGGATCACCTGCGGCGGCCGCGGCCAGCCGATCGCGAACGGCAGCTCGGCGTTCGCGACGACCTGGAGATCGGTGCCAGCGGCGTACGTCGCCCCGAACACGCCGGCTGATCCGTCGGGGCGTTTGTACGGCGCTGTCGTGACGATGTTGATCGGCGGGATCAGGACCTTGGCCGGGAACGCCTCCGGGCTGACCGCGGGCGCCGCGACCTCGACCGGGTCGTCCTTCTTCACGGCGCTGCCGATCGCGGAGCCGATCGAGTACGTGATGCTGAAGACGATCAGGACGACGACGGCCACGACGGCGTAGATCCAGGAGCCGATCTTGCGGCTGTACTGGCGGGCGACGTCGATCTTCGTGGGCTCGTCGGGTTGCTGTGGTGGTTGTTGTTGGTGTGGACGGTCGGCGTACGACGGGATGTTGTCTGCTTGCGGGAGGTCCGGCGGCATTGCGCCGTACCCGCTGAGTTGCTGGCGGATCGCCTGCAGGGAGACGTCGTCGTTCCCGATGATCCCGTCGAGCGGGTCGATCAGCCGCTCCGCGCCGGTCTGTCCGGGGATCAGCTGCGTGATCGCGTACGGGCGGCTCGAGTTGAAGTTGGCCGCCCAGAGCGGCGTCTCCTGCTGGCCCGGCACCAGCGCGGCGTCGCGGCTCGCGCGGCTCAGTCGCTCCACGACTGTCTCGTCGCGCGCGCCGTCCTCGCTCAGCACGAGCGCGATGACTTCCATGCCGGTGAACGTGCGGCCGTGCCACAACTCGGCGAGCGCGTGCTGGAGCAGTCGCTGATCCAGCTGGTAGCCCGGGATCTCCGGCGTACTCACTTGCTCTCCCAGATGGCGCGATCCGCCAGCGCCAACGCTGCCTTCTGCGCCACGCCCGCGTCCACCGGATTGGCTATGTAGTCCACCTGTACGACGATGTCCGCGCGCTGCACGAGTGTGTGCACAGCCCATGATTCGCCGGCCATGCCGCTGGGGGTCCGGCTGACCTTGGTCGGGTACGGCCTGTCCTCGTTGAGCGTCTTCATCGGCGATCGCGTGAAGACCTTCTTCGCGGTCTGTGTCGGCGTGAACGGCTTGTTCCCGGCGCCGGCATCCTGCCCGCCGTACGGCGTGATGCTGACCTTCACGCTCGCCGCGGTGTACGCGCGGGCCTTCGCCCGGGAGCTGCCCGCCTCGCAGGTGATCGTCGTACTCCCGACCTGCGTCATCGTCACCGGCCCACTCGATGCCTTAGGCAACAGGCTCGAGACGTCCCCGATCCGCGCACACAGATCCGCCGGCATCGTCCGCGCTTCGACGATGTCCGCAGGCGTCACCGGCTCGCCGACCGCCCACCCGATCCCCCCACCCGCAATCGCAGCCACCCCACACCCGATCGCCGTACCCCGCACCAGTCGACTACCCATGCCCGCGACCTTAACCACGCGGAGGTCCTCCCTAACCGATCAGGCAACCCCCCTTAGACGCAAACCCCCCTCGACCCGGTTCCCCGCGGGTCAGGTGGTGATGTTTCCCCACGCATGCGCTACGCGCGACTCCTTCGTCGCCGTGCTGGCGCGCACGCTCCCACCCACCCGGTGTTGCGCGCTGCCGCGCGGTGTGCGGCTGCCGCCGCGTCGACTACAGCATGGTGGGTTCTGCTGCTGGTCGGTGAGGTGGAGGTGGTGGGGTGGTCCCACGCGTGCGCTACGCGCGGCTCCTTCGTCGCCGTGCTGGGGCGCACGCTCCCACCCACCCGGTGTTGCGCGCTGCCGCGCGGTGTGCGGCTGCCGCCGCGTCGACTACAGGGTGAGGGGTCTGCTGCTGATGGGTGAGGTGGAGGTGGTGATGTGTCCCCACGCGTGCGCTACGCGCGGCTCCTTCGTCGCCGTGCTCCCGCGCACGCTCCCACCCACCCTGAGGTGTCTTGCGCGCTGCCGCGCGCGGTCTGCGGCTGCCGCCGCGTCGACTACAGCGTGATGGGTCTGCCGCTCATGGGTGAGCTGGAGGTGGTGGGTGTCTCTCCACACGTGCGCTACGCCGTGTGCGCTATCTCCGCGGCGCCCCGCCTGCTGGCGTGTACTCGTGATGGGCGAGCTGGCTGTGGCGGTGCTGCCGTCGCTCGTCCATCACCCGTCGATGGAGCCGCCCTCCGCACATGGTTGCCAATGGCACCCGACTGCGCGGGCTGCCTAACGGCGGGATCCGGCCGGCACACCCCGTCGTACGGAAACCTCACAAGCGCCCCGTCGTACGGGAACCTCACGCGGACCCCGGCGTACGCCCGACTAGCTCAGCAGCGTCTTGACCGAGCCGCCCGACTCGGTGAGCTTCGTGCCCAGCCCCTTCAGCGCATCCCCGACCGTGCCGAGGATGTCCGACAGGTCCTTCATGTTGCCGGCGAGGCTCTCGACCTCGGTCGCCACCGCGCCGATCTGCCCGCTCCCGTCGGTCAGCTTCTTCGCGGCCGCATCCCCGATCCCAGGGATCTTGTCCAGCTCACCGGCCAGCCCGGCCAGCATCCCGGACGCGTCCTTCAGCCGGTCCTTGGCCGAATTCATCGTGCCAGCGCTGCCGGTCAGCGCCTTCCGTGCGCCGCCTTCGCCGTCATCCCCGACCAGCGCTCCAGCAGCCTTCGCCGCCTGCTCGCCGGCCTCCGCCAGCCCGGTCCCGATCGTCTTCAGCAGCTCCGGCAGTTGCCCGATGAACCCGACCGCCCCATCCGGCAACCCCCGCACAAGCTCGAGCACCTTCTGGAAGTCGTCCGAGTTCTCCATCACGAACCCGACCGCCTTCTTCACGTCCCCGAGATCCCGCCCGCCCAGCAAATCCTCGATACCCATGCGCGGATCGTAGGGCTCACAACCCCCGCAGTACCCGACACCGCGCCGCCCTCCAGAGCCGATTGGCCTACACCCACCCCCTCCATGTATCGTTACTCGACGTTGTCCAGCGCTCGTAGCTCAACGGATAGAGCATCTGACTACGGATCAGAAGGTTGGGGGTTCGAATCCCTCCGAGCGCGCAAATCGAAGGCCCAGGATCAGTCCGCTGACCTGGGCTTTTGTGTTCCCCGGGACCTGCCAGAAGGGCGGCCCAACCACTCGGCCGTTCTTCCGGACCCCCACGCGCACCCCAACGTCACTCTTCGTCGTGCTCCCCGAATAGGAAGCCGAGTCTTCACCGCTCTTGTCGCTCTTGTCGTGTGCCACCTGATGTCTGACGATTCTGTGCCAGTTGATGGTTGACACCTCGTCTATGAAGTTGGGGTGGTATTTGCGTGGCCGCTGTCCTTTGGCGCTACGAGCCGGTTGGGTGGTGGTGCGGCGTGCGACCGTGGTGTCGACTCGGTCGTGCGTGTTCAAATGGCGATGGTCTGCCAAGAGCGCTGAGATCGTTCAGTTCTGCTCGATGACGATGAGGTAGCGAGCGGCGTGCGCCGTGGGCCGTCGAAGCCGTTGGCCTGGTGCAGGGCTGCGCTAGGTTGGTGCGGTATGAGCGAAGGCCAGCCGCTGACGGGTGGCAGTGTCACTGAGGGGATCGTGCGGATCGGGGATACTGTTCGGCGGCCGCTGCGGCCGTTCAGTCTGACTGTGCAGGGCTACCTGGGCCACCTGCGCGATGCCGGGTTCACCGGTGCGCCGCTCCCGCTTGGCGTCGATGAGCAGGGGCGCGAGGTGTTGTCGTTCGTCCCCGGCCAGGTGCATCGTCACCCGCTGCCGGCGGAGGCAGCAGGTGACGATGTCCTCGTCGACCTGGCCCGGCTTATCCGTGCGTTGCACGAGGCGTCGGCTGGGTGGGTGCCGCCACCCGGTGCGGTGTGGGGCGGGTCGCCCGCCGTCCAGGGAAAGCTCGTCGGGCGGGCCGAGCTGGTCAGCCACCGCGACTATGCCACGGGCAACGTGATCTTCCGCGACGGTCGGCCCGCCGCGCTGATCGACTTCGACCTCGCCAGGCCGACCACCCGGCTCTACGACATCGCGAACGCGCTGTGGTACTGGGCGCCGCTCAAATGGGGCGATCCCCGGGACCGGGCACCCGCGTTGGAGGACGCCGATATCCCGCACCGGATGGCCGTGTTCGCAGACGCCTACGGCATGACGGCGCGGCAACGCGCGGGGCTGACGCCCTTGGCCGTTGACATGGCGCGCCGCTATTACGAAGATTCCTCCGCCTCCGCCAAGCTGGACCCAGTGTTCCGCAAGCACTGGGAGGGCGGCGGCAGGGACGTGCTGCGGCGGGCCGAGGCGTGGCTGCGCGAGATGGCCCCGGCGATCGCCGCCCGCGTCGTCCAGCCGGGCTAGCTGCTGCCAGCGCCGCGGAAAGCGAGTGCAGGCGCGCAGACCACCCCGGTGTGCGCGCCTGAGCGGAGCGCAGCGACCGTATCGTCGGATCGCGTACCGCGTACAAACGCTGAGCGTGGGACTTCAGGATGTTAGGAGGTTAAGCACTTCTGTGGTGGGGCGGACGTCGCCGAAGGTGCGGTAGACGGTATGGAGGGTGGCGTTAAGGTCCTGGTCGCGGCGGGCGGCGTTTGCGTCGGCGACCATCAGGACGCGGTAGCCAAGGGTGCTGGCGTCGCGCGCGGTTGACTCGCAGCAGACGTTTGCCACGGTGCCGGAAATCAGAACGGTGTCGATGCCACGCGCCTCAAGCAGGTCAGACAGGTCGCAGCGGCCAGGGAAGAAGGCGCTCGCCGCCGTCTTTTCTACAAGTAGGTCTTCATCTCGTACATCGAACTCGCGCCAGACTCGGTCCCGCAGCGGACCGGTGCCGCCCGATTCGCTGAAGATCTTCGCAATGTCGGCCCCGAAGAACTCCTTTGTCACCGCGGTGATCTCAGTTCGTCCCGGCAGTACCCACGCAACTGTCCCACCCAGGTCACGCAGGGTGCCAGCAAGCTCCTGGATGTTCGGCACAATGCCGCGTTCGTAGTCCCCTTCCGCGACGAAAAACGAGACCATGTCGACCACCACTAGCGCAGTACGCTCCGGTACCAGCTCCTGATAGGCATGCCGCTTCCCGCGCCGCGTCTCCTGCCGTAGGTACTCCCGCGCCTCGATGGTCCACTGGTGCAGTTTGGGAACCACTGTCTCCGTCATGCGGAGCACCCTGCCAGTGCCCACCGACATTGCCTGCGGCGCGACTCGCGGCTCCGGGATGATGCAGGGCGGCATCATGGGCAGGAGCCCAATTGCTAACGGTTCTGCTCACACCGGCTCCGGATCGGGACGGACAGCCATGAGCATCCGGCCCGGACCCTGGGGCGTCGCCAGGCGCGGTGCCCACCCGTACCCTCAGGCATACCCCAACGTCACTCTTCGTCCTGCTCCTCGAACAGAACCCGAGCTGTCGGCGGCGTCCCGGGTCAGGTCCTCTTCCCACGTCGACGTAGATGACCTTCGTGGCGGTCGGCGAGCTGTGGCCGAGCACATCTTGGATGACCTCTAACGGCCTAGCTTCGCGAACAGATTCGCACCGGCAAGATTAAGGCCGGCGAGCGCGTGCCGACCGTGCAGGACCTCATGGCCTCCCACGTCGTGTCCCGGAACACCGTCCGCCTCGCGCTCGGGATGCGGTCTCCCTCGACGTCGGCAAAGCTGGTGCGACGAGCGCGTCCGAACCGGCAAGATGAGCGGCATGCCGGACCTCGCCCGAGATGAAGCCGCTGCCTTGCTGGCAGACGCTGTCAGTCTTTGGCGTCTCAGTCCTGGCACCGCCAATGAGGTGATCGATGCCGCCGTGCAGTGTCTTGTAGCCGGTGTTGACTCGCCGACACTTCGAGAGCTCGCCGGAGCCTCGCCGCGGGACTCGCGGTTCGTTCTGGAGCCGCTGATCGAGGACACGCTCGACGAGTTGGGGATGGAGGACGTGTTGGCAGTCAACGCTCAACGAGGCGCCTTTGCCGCCGTGCTCCGCCGCTTCAAACGCAACGATCTCAGCGCACGTGAACTCGTCCGTTGGGCACACACCAACATCGGCCACGACGGCGACGCGCGGTGCCAGGTGTTCGTCGACCTCGACGATATGTACGACACCGTGGACTACTCCGACGACGGCACCGAAGATCTCGACCGCTGGACTGCCGAGGAGGTCGACGCCTACCTGGAAGGACGGCGTTCACCCGGCCGAACGACCGTCTGGCGGACGCCCTCAACTCCCACCGCAGTGATCTGCGGACCAATGCGCCGACCTCGCCAATTCGAAGTCCGCATCTCTCCTAGCGGGCGAACCCTTTCGGCGAGGAGCTGGGATGACCTCTGGTGCAGCCTTCCAGAATGCGGTGTGCCGTGGCGAAACGTTTCCTTTGAGTCGAACCACGTGAGGGAGCAGGTGCTCAAAGCCTGGGGCGAGCACCCGGACGCTCCCGCCAGTTAACGCATGGCATGCTGCGGGAATGGGGCTTGAGTGCCGACGATGCCAGCGACCGGTCAAGGTCTCCGCAGCACAGTTCGAGGTCTTCGAGCGAATGCACTACGTGTGCTTTCACTACGAGTTCGAGCATGGTGAGTTTGACGTCGACGAGGAGTGCACAGCTGGTGGATGCCCTTCAGCCTCGCTGGCGAACGGCCGGGAGCAGGTCATAGCAACGGCCCGCGACCTCGCTGAGGAGGCGGCCTTGGGTGCGCCTTGGCCTAATGCAGCACTCCACGAGTACCTCGAAGCCCTCGCGTCGTGGCTTGCCGATTCGGGCGGCTACTACCTCAATCGACGAACCGTACCGCCCGGCAATGGCTGGGAAGTCGTAAACGATGCTCTCAGGGCCGCGACAGTCTACGAGTGATCGCACATCAGGCCGAGGAGGGAGACGTGATCACGCCTGATGGGCGTGCCCGAGGCCAAGCGTACTTGCCATGGCGAGGGTTCCCGTCGAATGTGCTCGGACGACGCGGACGCTGCACGAGCTGCGCTTTGACGCCGATCCATTCGCGCAGCTGAGAGGCGAGCCGCGGATCCTGGACTTGGTCCAGGTGCCACTGGGCGGCGCCGACCAGTCTCTTCGCCTGCCGGGATTGTCGCATCTGCGTGCGGTCAAGGCCGCGCAGTTCGCGCCGGTCAGCGAGTGTCGCCGCCTCGTTCAGACGGACTGGGAGGGCGTCCAGGCACGCCCGGACGATCTCGTCAGCCGTTGGCAGCACGCCCAAGCTGATGCCCGCGCGCCGCATCTTCATCGTGCAATACGCAAGCTGCTCTGCGCTCTCTGCTTTGGTGAACACGGCCCGTGCCTGTCCCTGGCGCAGGAGCCAAAGCGTCAGTTCCGCCCAATCCGCCTGCCCGCTCGACTGCCCATCCAATTCCTGATCGATGACCAGCAAAAGGTACAGCCACCAGTTGGTTCTCTCGTTCGGCGCCGGCTGGCGGCGGTCAAGCCATCTACAGCGCCGGGCGCTCATCGAACCCGAGCAGCTCGACCAACCCGTCCTTGACGGCCTGGCGTCGGGCGTCGCCCGCCGGATCCTCAGTCCTACCCATCGCTACAGCATGCCCGTAGCCTGCGGCGTTGCGAAACCTCCGCATCTGCCGCGATCCGCGCTCACCACTGTCGCAGATCACCTGGCAGACGACCGTCGCACATCACCGAACAGACGACGTCCAGGTGCTGGGGTTTCTGTTTCCGCGGGGCGGTTGATGACCGTTGGTCCGCCTTCTCGATACCCATCCGCGCGTGGCAGACATCTACAGACCTTCGCCAAGGTCGGTCGTTGCTGCATTGGTTCGTTCGAGGTGTCGGGCTTGGCGAAGGAGTGACAGCTCGTCGATGGAGGCCAAGACTTCGTCCCACGACAGGTCTGGCGCGTCGACCCCACTCGCAGTTCGCGGGTAGCGCCGGAGCGTGCGAAGGATCGTTTCGTAGTGGCCTTTTTCGTCAGCCGGTGCCGAGGCTTGTTCTCGGACCACCACGTGCGTGAGCCAGTTCACGTCGCGGTTCCATGCCGGATTGCTAAGTGAACGCACGCGTATGTATCCCAGCCCGTCCCACCAACGCCGCGAGTGCCACTTTATCGAATTCGCCGGCGGCAGACCGGCTGGTGGGTCCTTCACTCAGCCATTCTCGCTGGTGACCAAACCTGCCACGATTCGTGTCTGCGCCTCAGGGCTGGCTCGCCCGTAGTTCGGCGAGGAGGTTTTCGATGTGGGTGCGGATTTCGTCGCGGATCTGGCGGACGGTCTCGAGCGGTTGGCCGGCGGGGTCGGTTAGGTTCCAGTCTTCGTAGCGTTTGCCGGGGTAGAAGGGGCAGGCGTCGCCGCAGCCCATGGTGATCACTACGTCGCTGGCCTGGACGTCCTCGGTCGACAGTAGGCGCGGGGTGTTTGCGGTGATGTCGATGCCGACTTCGCGCATTGCCTCGACGGCGACGGGGTTGATCTGGTTGCCGGGTTCGGAACCTGCTGACAGTACGTCGACGTCGTCACCGGCCAAGGACCGGAGCCAGCCGGCGGCCATCTGGGAGCGGCCGGCGTTGTGGACGCACACGAACAGAACCGTAGGTTTGCTCACGAGGACGCTCCAGCCGTGGTTTGAGGTGTGGCGATGTCGTCGGCCGCTTGGCCCGCGTCGGGGTAGAGGACGGCGAGTGCGGATGTGCCGAGGGCGGCCCCGAGGATCTGAAAGACGATGAAGCCGACGGCCGAGCTGAGCGCGATACCGGCGAACGTGTCGCTGAAGGCACGTCCCATGGTGACGGCCGGGTTGGCGAACGAGGTCGAGGACGTGAACCAGTACGCCGCACCGATGTACGCGCCGACCGCGGCGGGCGCCAACGCCGAGCGGCCCGTCCGGGCGAGCGCGAAGATCAGCAGGATCAGGCCGCCGGTGGCGACGGTCTCGCCGATATAGAGGTGGCCGGCCGATCGGTGCGTGGTCGACCAGGACACGGCGGTTTCGCCGTACATCAGGTTCGTCAGGATCGCCCCGAGGACTGCGTCGAGGCGGTTTCCGGTACGGCGAGAAGGCTGGCGACCCACCGCAGCTTCTCGGGCACGGGCCAGTAGTAGACCCAGGTGCCGCGGCGCTCGCAGTCGACCAAGCCGGCCTCGCGGAGCACCTTGAGGTGATGCGAGATGGTCGGTCCGCTGACGTCGAACTGTGGCGTCAGATCGCAGACGCAGACCTCGTCACCCGCGGAAGTGATGATCGAGAACAGCCGGAGCCGGATCGGATCGGCGAGCGCCTTGAACACGGACGCGCCCTCGGCGGCTCCCGCCGCGTCGAGAGCTGTGTCGGAGATCGGCGCGCAGCAGCCTGCGCCTGCGACGGGGGTCAACCCGATCTCTTGTTTCGACATGGATCTATATTGACTCTTGTCGAATCAAGAGGCAAGCTGACTCTTGATTCGATGATCTTCTAGATAGGGAGCTGGGATCGTGATCGAGCAGACAGGGGCGCCGGTCGTCGTCATCGGAGCGGGTCCGGTCGGTCTTGCGGCAGCCGCGCACCTCGCCGAGCGTGGCGTGGACTTCGCCGTACTCGAGTCCGGTCCGAGTGTCGCAGCGGCGATCGAGGAATGGCGGCACGTGAAGCTGTTCAGTCCGTGGCGCTACGACATCGACTCCGCGGCTCGTCGCCTGCTCGAACAATCCGGCTGGACCGAACCCGACTTGGCCAAGCTCCCCACCGGTGGCGATCTCATCGACGCCTACCTCGCACCGCTGACGAAGACTCCGGAGCTGAACGACCGCATCCGCTACAACGCCCAGGTCACCGCCGTGACGAGAGTCGGTTTCGACCGAATCCGCACGACAGGCCGCGAGGTGGCGCCGTTCCTGATCCGCCTCGCTGACGGGTCCGAACTGCTGGCGTCGGCCGTGATCGACGCGGCCGGCACCTGGCGGAAGCCGAACGTCCTCGGCGGCTCAGGCATCCCGGCCCGCGGCGAGGTCGAGGCTGTTGAAGGCATCGCACACGCTCTGCCTGACGTCCTCGGCGTCGACCGGGAGCGCTTCGCGGGTTGTCGTACGGCGGTCGTCGGCGCGGGTCACTCGGCCGCAACGACGCTGCTCGACCTCGGTCAGCTCGCCGACGAGGCACCAGGTACCGAGGTTGTGTGGGTTGTGCGTGGGACCGACCAGGCCCGCACGTACGGCGGTGGTGACGCCGACGAGCTGCCCGCCCGGGGCGCGCTCGGGTCCCGCTTGAAGAAGCTCGTGCGGTCCGGCTTGGTCGAGCTGGTCAGCTCGTTCCAGATCGAAGGTATCGACCGCGCGGGCGGCAGGGTGCGGCTCACGTCCGGCGAGCGTGAGGTGGTGGCCGACACCGTGGTCAACTCGACCGGCTTCCGGCCGGACCACGACATGGTCTCCGAGCTGCGCTTGGACCTGGATCCGATCATGGGCTCCACCCGCGCGCTGGCACCGCTGATCGACCCCAACAAGCACTCCTGCGGCACGGTCCCGCCGCACGGCGTCGACGAACTCGCGCACCCCGAGCCCGGGTACTACGCAATCGGCGCCAAGTCCTACGGCCGCGCCCCGACGTTCCTCCTCGCGACCGGCTACGAACAAGCCCGCTCGGTCGTCGCGGCGCTGGCCGGCGACTGGGAGGCTGCACGAGACGTTCAGCTCGACCTACCGGAGACCGGCGTGTGCTCCTCCAACCTCGCCTACGGCGGCACCACCGACGAGACCGGCGGCTGCTGCGGCCCAGCCCCGCAATCATTCGAGCTCTCCGCGCCGGGGGGCCGCGGCCTCGCCACCGGCATCACCGGCGGCCTACTAACCGTCATCGAAAACGACACCCCCAAGTCCTCAGGCTGCTGCGGTTGATGCCTCTGGCAACCTCCACGGCCGGCCGCGCCATCCGGCCGCGGAGGCATTCGCCGTGACGTAGTCGCAGCGCTCGCAATCAACACAACCGTCACCTACGGCACGCTCTACTACAGGCACTGGCAGCGGAGCCGGGCCACTGCCGACCAGCGCCCTCGGCATCCGCAAGGCCGCGCCCAACGATCCGGCGAAAAGGCGAGCCCAGGCTCTCGAGTTCCAGCCACGTCTCGATGCGCTGGCGGAGGTCCAAGGACAGGCTGGGTTCGACCAGGAGCCACGGCCGCTCGCCGGTGCAGGTCGTTGGGGTCAGGCTGGGGTCAGGCATTGCCTTCGGGCCATGGCGTACATGACCGACTCGTTGCCCTCGGCGAAGGACTCGACAAGCCCGGCTCTGATCGCCTTGCACATCACGCTGGTTCGTCCGGCTCGCGCGTCGTCCATTCGTGCGGCAGCGCCGCGAACCACATCACGTCGATGCGCTCGCCCCGCCACACGCTGTGTGCGCGCATCGTTCCCTCGTGCACGAACCCTGCTCGGCGGGCCACCGCAGCTGACGCTTCATTGTCCGCCTCGACCGTCAGGAAGGCGCGAGCTGCGCCGAGCTCGAACAACCACCTTGTGAGCAGAGCCACCGCTCGAGTCGCGTACCCGCGCCCGCGCGCTCTCGGCCCGATCCAGTAGCCGAACTGCGCTACGTCTGCCGTCGACCAGTCATCGACGCCGCAGCAGCCGACCAGGCCACCAGAGGCTGCGTCCGTGATCGCGAATGCAACACCAGATGGTGGCTCGGCCGCGCCGAACGCCCGCCAGCTCGACGCGAACTCGTCAATGATCGCTTCAGCGTCCTCGATCGAGAGCGGCGGCGCCGGTCGTCCGAGACGGTCGTGGGCTCCGTTGTAGCGTCGGATCGCTGGATCGGCGAACGCTTCCGTCATGAACCCGGCGTCATCTCTCGACCAAGGGCGGAGAGTGACCACGCCATCCGAGAGCACCACGACCGGAATGTCGGCATCCGTTTCGCGCACGTCTATCGGCTCCTTTCGTTCGGCGCGTTCCTGGGCAACTCTGCCACGCGCGCCAGTAAGGCGTCGCGGGCTCGGTGGCGGGACGAGACGCGTGAACTTGATGATGCGCGCTGTGATCTGAACCCGACGAGCGATCGCCACTAGGTTGGCAGCCACCCGGAACGCTTGGGCGTGAGGTGGTATCTGAGGGGCGCGTCGTGGCCGTCGTGTTGTGTGCTGATGCCGACGCGGTTGGTGGTGTGGATGTCGGCTGCGTTGATCGGGATGCGCCAGTCCTCAAGGAACAGTTCGTCGGCGGTGAGGTCTGCGCCGTACAGGTCCTTGGTGATCTGGAAGGACTTGCACAGCTTGCCCGGCGAGTTGGCCAGGTCCGTGACAGCGCGCGGTTTGTCCCATTGGGCGGCCATCAGGTCGATGCCTTCGACTGGGACGACGCCGCGGATGAACACCACGTCGGGCACATCGGCCCGATTCACAACGGCTGCAAACTGATGCCACATCCCGTAGGCCAGATAGACGTACGCGACGCCGCCCGCCTCCCACATGATGGTGGTGCGCGGCGTTCTCTTGTTTCCGTGGTGGACGTCGTCTGCGAAGGCCGGGTACGACTCGACGTCGTGGATCACTCCCGCGATGCGGCCCGCCGCCGTACACCGAACCAAGACCTTGCCGAGAAACTCGGTCGCGCACTCGACCGCAGGCCGCAGATAGAACTCACCATGCAACCGCGTGGCTGACGCGGGCCGGACCATCCGCGTCTCGCTCATGCCGTTGTCAGGTCGCGGTTGGGGACGAAGATGTTTAGTCGCGCAAGGTAGTCCGGTGTTTGCTCGATGATCTCGTCGTGGTCCAGGAACGGGTGCTCGGGGACCCATGGATCTGGGAGGGCCTCGACCTTGGTCCAGTCTGGTGGCGCCTGGTCAACGGCCTCGAATTCGTGGGCCGTCAGGGCGGCGAGGAGTACGTCGAATCCTGCGTGACCGGTTGTTGACGGCAACGCTTCCCATGCTGCTTCGGAGCCGTCGTGGCGGCTTAGCAGGAGGCGCAGGTGGTCTCGGCCCTGGAGCACCATCCGCCAGGCCCAGTCCTCGTCGCTCGCCTCGCGAATGGCTGTCGCGGTGGCAGGAGGAGTCATGATCCGACGCTCGCGCGCCTCGTGAAGGGCATGGGCAATCCGCGCAGCCCGGGCACTCATCTCCCCCGTCACCCCAGCGCCGTTCAGGCAGTTCTGGCCGGGGGCCGGATGCCGAGCCATTGTTCCGAGCCCCAGGCTTCGAAGCGTTCTAGTTCGGTGAAGCCTAGGGTGGCGGCTAGGCGTATTGAAGCGGTGTTGGCGGACTGGGTGGTGAGGATGATCGGCTCGCCGGGGAGGGCCTCGTCGAACCAGGTGAGGGCGGCGGTGCAGGACTCGGTGGCGTAGCCGGAGCCCCAGGATTGGGGGAGGAAGAGGTAGCCGAGGTCGGCCTTGTCCTTGGCGGCGGGGCGACGGTGGGTGGTTGCTCGCCTGAGGAGGATCTGGCCGATCATTGCGCCGTCTAGTTCGACTACGAAGCTGCCAGGCCACTGTTCCGGTACGTCGGGCAGCTCGCGTTCGAGTTCGGCGCGGGGGCGGGGGCCGCCGAGGTACGTGTTCACTTCGGGCGAGGCGAGTAGCTCGATGAACGTCGTACGGTCGCGCGCCTCGGACTCACGGAGTACGAGCCGTTCGGTCTTGATCGGCGCCGGCGGCCAGGCCACGGGTCCCAGGTCATCCACCAGCGCACGCTAACAAAGGGATCAGTCCGAGCGGCCCTTCAGGCGGCGGTTGACGGCGCGCTCGACCTCACGGGTCGCCTCGCGTTCGGCGAGTGCGTTCCGTTTGTCCCAGGTTTTCTTGCCGCGGGCAAGGGCGATCTCGACCTTCGCGCGGCCGTCCTTGAAGTACAGGAGCACCGGGACGACCGTCAGGCCGCTCTCGTTGACCTTGCGCTCGATCTTGTCGATCTGGGCGCGGTGCAGCAGGAGTTTCCGCTTGCGGCGGGAGCCGCCGTTGAACCAGCGGGACTGCGAGTACTGCGGGATGTGTACGCCGTGCAGCCAGATCTCGCGGTTCTCGACCTGGGCGAACCCGCCGACCAGCGAGGCCCGCCCGGCCCGGAGCGCCTTCACCTCCGGCCCCTCCAGCACGATCCCTGCCTCCCAGGACTCGCCCAGCTGATAGTCATGCGCAGCCTTCCGGTTGCGCGCAACCACGGGCTCGACCTCAGGCTTCTTCACCCAGTGATTGTCCCCCGACCGCACTACTCTTTTCAGATGGCCGCGGAAGTGATGCCTCTCAAGGACGAAGTCCAGACTCCCGTACCGCATGCCTGGCGAGAAGTCCTTGACGCGATCGTTCACTCCCTCGTGCGAGGAGACGCCCGCATCGGCCAAGGCATCGAGAACGTTGATCCGATCTCCGAAGCCGTCTCGAACTACTGCCGTGAAGCAGTCGCGAACTATGGATCGGTCACGCTGATCCAGCTGCCTGAGGCCACGTGGGATACCTCGGTCGCGATGTGGCAGGGCAACCACTGGGATTGTCTCGTCGATCTCTGGATCGCCGAGGAAGGTCGCAGTGACCTCGTACTGGAGGTGGCGGTCTCCGAAGATGATGAGACGGCGTTCCGATTTCGCCCCTATCTCGTTTACGTCCCATAACTGCAGTCAGTCCAGTGCCTAACTCGGTGGCCCGTGGGGTCGACTCGCACGTAGCCTCGCCGGCATGTCGACATGGACCATGCCCGAGCGGCCCGAACCACCGAACAACCCGGTCGACGAGCGGTCCGCTCTCGATGACCGCCTCGACTACCAGCGCACGACGCTGCTGCAGAAGTGTGGCGGCCTGACGCCTGAGCAGCTCGCGATGCGAGCGGTGCCGCCGTCGACGCTGTCGTTGCTCGGGCTCGTTCGGCACCTGTCCGGCGTCGAGGCGTGGTTCCACACGTACGACGGTCAGCCCGACCTCCAGTACTTCTGGGACTACGTGCCCGGCGCGAGGAACAGCGGTGACATCGTCGATGTCACGCGAGCCGCGGACGACCTGGCCAGCTATCAGGCGAGTGTCGCCCGCTCGCGTACGGCGGTGGCGGGGCTCAGCCTCGACGCGGTCAGCCCCGGCGAGGACTACACGCTGCGGTGGATCTACCTGCACATGATCGAGGAGTACGCACGCCACAACGGTCACGCGGATTTCCTCCGTGAGCGCATCGACGGCGCCACGGGCGAATAGCTTTGTCAGTCCAGAGCGGCGGCTTTGTCCAGTAGTACTGAGCGTTCGCGTTCGTTGGTGCAGAGGCGGGCTGCCAACTCGAGTTCGGCGCGAGCCTCGGGGAGGCGGCCGAGGCGAGTGAGGAGTTCGCCGCGTACGGTCGGGACGAGATGCGAGCCGGGGAGCCGGTCCGAGGCGACAAGCTCGTCGACCATGGCCAGCGCTTCTGCCGGACCGGAGGCCATCGCGACCGCGACGGCTTGGTTGAGCTCGACGATCGGTGAAGGCGCGACGCGGCCGAGGGCCTCGTAGAGCACCACGATCCGGTCCCAGTCGGTTGCCTCGACCGATGGGGCAGACGCGTGTACGGCGGCGATCGCGGCCTGCAAGCCGTACGGGCCGAGGCCGCGAACCGAGGCCTTCGCAAGTGCAGCCAGACTGCGCTGGATCGCCGAGAAGTCCCATCGCTGCCGGTCCTGGTCCTCCAGCAGGATCGGCGAACCGTCCGGGCCGGTACGGGCTGGGAAGCGTGCGGCCGTCAGCTCGCACAGCGCGAGCAGGCCGTGCACCTCCGGCTCGTCCGGCAGCAGTGCGGCCAGTGTGCGGGTCAGCCGGATCGCCTCGTACGCGACGTCCCGGCGTACCAGCAGGTCACCCGACGTCGCCGTCGATCCCTCTGTGAAGATCACGTAGACCACGCTGAGTACGCCGCCGAGCCGCTCGCGGCGCTCATCGGCTGGCGGCAGCTCGAACGGTACGCCGGCAGCCGCGATCGTCTTCTTCGCGCGGGTGATGCGGGCCTGCACGGTCGGTACGGGTACGAGGAACGCGCGGGCGATTTGCTCCGACGACAGGCCGGCGACCACGCGCAGGGTCAGCGCCACCCGGGCCTCGGGCGAGAGCACCGGGTGGCAGCTGATGAACATCAGCGCGAGGATGTCGTCGTCGATGCGGTCGGGGTCGATGTCCTCGTCGACGACCGGGTCGGCCGCCAGCATCGCGTACCGGTCCTTCAGCGCAGTACGGCGGCGGATCGCGTCGATCGCTCTGCGCCGGGCCGTGGCCATGAGCCAGCCGGCCGGACTGTCCGGCGGGGTCCGCGGCCACGACACCAGCGCCTCGGCCACCGCCTCCTGCGCGGCGTCCTCGGCCAACGCGAAGTCCCCGGTGAACCGGGTCAGCGCGGCAACGATCCGCGCCGACTCGATCCGCCAGACCGCCTCGACATCCGCCGCATCCATCAGACCCGGCCGACGCTCTCGCGCTCCCCGTCCCCCTCGGAGCTCTCGCGCTTCCCGTCCCCGCCGGCTTCCGTGGAGCCCTCGCCGACAGCGGCTTCTGCGGACCCCTCGCCGGTTTCGTGCGCACCGGCCTCCTCGTGGCCTGGCGGCCGCTCGTCCTCGCCGGCAACCCGCCGTACCTCGATCTTGGACCCGGCCACCGACGGCAGCCGCTTGGCCCACTCGACCGCCTCCTGCTTCGACGCGACATCGAGCATGAAGTAGCCGCCAAACAGCTCCTTCGTCTCGCCGTACGGCCCGTCCGTCACCACCGGCGCCTCGCCGCTGAAGTCGACGACAACGCTCTCGGCCGCGTCATCCAGCCCCTCGGCCGCGATGAACACCCCGGCCTTCATCAACTCCTCGATGAACTGGTACGTCGAAGCCGCCAACTCCTCGAACCCAGCCATCACAGCTGCATTCGACTCGTCAGTACCCCGCGTGATCAGCATGTACTTCGCCATCGCGCTCTCCTCGTCCCACGAACCGCCTGCCGGCCCGCACTACCCCCAGGTCGAACAACAACCCCCAAGATCGACAACCCCCCGAAGAATCTTCCTCTCGCCCCGCCCCCGCCGAATCTGCCGGACGAATCACTCGTCCCCAGCTCAAGGGCTGAGCTCAGGAAACCGGCGGAGTGCTTCGACGACAAGTGGCGAGAACATCCGGGCATCGGCCGCCGTCGCGAGCACCACCCCGCGGACGTCCTCCGCCGCGATGCCGTGTACGACGTGGCTCGCCACCTCCACACGCGAGACCACACCCGAATGCGTGAAGTCGATCGGCCGACCGGAAGCGTCCCGGCGAACGTGAAACTCGAACGGAGCGCGGTCGACCACTCGAGCAAGCTCGACCCCGCACTCTTCCCGCAGCTCGCGCCGAAGCGTCGCCGCCTCGGATTCACCAGGCTCAGGCGAACCACCCGGCAGGTCCAGAAGCCCGTCATACGGCCCGCGCGCCTTCCGCACGAGCACGATCCGCCCCTCCTGCCACCAGACCCCATAGACGCCGAAATGCTCGGTCACACCCCTAGTTCATCATCGTGGGGGGCTTCAGTTGGCGAGTGCGGCGATTGCGGTGAGGTAGTTGTGGGGGATTTCGGCGCGGGATCGGAGTTCGAGGGGGTCGGCGTAGGGGAGTAGGCGGTGCCAGGAGGTGAGGCGGTGGACGTTTGTGAGGGCCTCGGTGGCGGCGAGGTCGGTGCGGAGTACGTGGGGGTCGGCGTCTAGGTGGTCGCGCCAAACGGTCAGGTAGGTGGTGTGTAGTTCGTCGCGGTCTGGGCGGGACAGAGGGGCGCGGGTCCAGTCCGTGACCGCGTCGAGGAAGCTGTGCAGGGAGACGAACGGGTGGGCCCACAGGGCGTTGCCGAAGTCGAAGAAGCGCGGGCGGAGTACGCCGGTTGAGCGGTCCGCGAAGATGTTCGCCGGGTAGATGTCGTTGAGTTCCAGGTCGAGCGGGACGGTGTCGCTGAGGGACGCGGTTCGTCGGTCCAGTACGTCGGCGGCGCGCGCGGCTCGTTCCAACAGCTCCGGGTCGAACTGGAGCGGCGACCATTCCTCGGCCACGGCGCGCACGCGATCACCGGCGGCGCGGGGTGCGAGCTGGACCATCCCGTCGTACTCCGTCAGGTCGACACGGCCGAGGATGGTGCATTGGAGGCGGGCCAGCGCCCGGACGACGATGCAGCGTGTCCGCTGATCGGCAACATCAGCATGCGTCAGCGTCGTACCTTGATCGTCCGTCAGCAGCCAACGGCGTTCGCGATCCACCGCGAGCGGCACGATGACGTCGTACGGCGCGAGTCGGGCCAACGTGGCGACCAGCGCGGCCTCGAACCGATGGGCGGGGTTGTTCTCCTTGAACCACACCAGGCCTTCGGCGGTCGGATAGCAGCGCACCACCGACCAGAAGCGAGCGCGGTAGGTAACGGGTACGCCGCTGATCCGGCGACCGAGCTCGGCGAGCCGATGACCGACCCACGCGTCCGCGGCCTGCGTCCACTCGGGTGAGGTCCAGCGGCGTACCCATTGGCCCTCGGCGTCGGGGCCGAGCGGTCTGGCGGGCGGCGGATCATGCACCCGCGGCACGCTACCGGCCCGGCGAATAACCGGTTGCCTCGGCGCGAGGTGGCTCGGAGACTCGCATGGCATGGATGATTCCGAGTTGGACGTGCTGTTGAGGAATGGGCGTTACCCGCGGGCTGCGGCGTACTCGGGGCGGTGGATGGTTGAGGGCGGAATGGGGCCCAACCCCGTGTGGCAGGCGGAGGCGTTGGGCGAGGTCATGGCGCTCGAGCCTGGGATGCGGGTGCTTGATATGGGGTGTGGCACCGCGCTCAGCTCGATCTTTCTGGCCAAGGAGTACGGCGTTGAGGTGTGGGCCACCGACCTGTGGATCAAGCCCGACGAGAACCTGCGCCGCGTCACCGAGGCTCAGCTGGAAGACCAGGTCCACCCGATCCACGCCGAAGCCCACGACCTGCCCTTTGCCGAGGACTTCTTCGATGCGCTCGTCAGTATCGGCGCGTATCACTACTTCGGCACCGACGACCTCTACCTCGGCTACTACTCACGCTTCGTGAAGCGCGGCGGTCAGATCGGCATCAGCCAGCCCGGCCTCGTCGCGGAGTACGAGACGCTTCCCCCGCCGCATCTCGCGCCGTACTGGAAATGGGACTTCTGCGCCTGGCACAGCCCGACGTGGTGGCGTCGCCACTGGGAGAAGACCGGCCTGGTCACCGTCGACATCGCCGACCAACTCCCCGACGGCTGGCAGGACTGGCTGCAATGGAACGAAGCCTGCGACCAAGACGCCGGCACCCCGGGCCGCGAGGAAGCCCAAATGCTCCACACCGACGCCGGCCAATCCCTCGGCCTCACCCGACTAGTTGCCCGCCGCAACTGATTAACCACCTGCAGGTAGAGCCTTGGTTCGGGAGGATGTCGGTGTGGAAGGTGAAGAGGTGCTGACGGGTGGGAATGTTGCCGGGCGGGTTGTGCGGGTCGGGGCGACTGTGCGGAAGCCGGCGCTTCCTCAGACGGCCGCGGTTGAGGCTGTGCTTGAGCATCTCGCCGAGCGGGAGTTTGACGGCGCGCCGCGTACGTACGGGCTGGATGACGAGGGGCGGCATGTCCTCGAGTACGTGCGTGGAGAGCTCGCCCACGCGATGCCTCCGTCGACCCTGGACGAGTTGCGCCGGGTTGGCCGGTTGATTCGTGAGCTCCACGACACGATGGAAACCTTCGAGCCGCCGGCAGATGTCACCTGGAACGTGATCGTCCCGGACCTCGCCGGTGGCGACCTGATCTGTCACAACGACCTCGCGCCTTGGAACCTGGTCCGCAACGACGAACGCTGGGTCTTCATCGACTGGGACAACGCCGGCCCCTCGTCGCGGCTCTGGGATCTCGGGTACGCCGCAACCGCGTTCCTTCCGTTCGTGGCGGGCGGCGACCCACAGGTCGACGGCCCGCGGTTGCGCGCGCTGGTCGACGGCTACGGCCTCGACCCGGAGCAGCGGCGCGCCCTTCCCGCACAGATCGCGGCCCGCACGCGCGGCCAGTACGACCTGCTGATCCGCGGCCACGAGACCTGCGAGCAACCCTGGGCTCGCCTGTACGACGAGGGCCACGCCGACTATTGGGGCCCGACCGCGGCGTACATCGCCGAGCATCACGACGACTGGGTCGCAGCACTAGTCAACTGATGACCTGCTCAACCGCGAGGATGCTGGGATGGGGAGCATCACGGGGCCGGCCAAGGCGCTCGGCGCGGCGTTCGTTCTGGGCGCGGTTCTGGTCGCCGTCGTTGCCTCGGGCATCGGACTCGAGCAACCGTTCAGGATCGACGACTCCGGTGACCTGGCCATCGTGTACGCCGTCCTCGGCGCCTGGTTCCTGGTGTACGTCGTCATGGCGATCGTCGCCGTCGCGGACGCCGCACGCCTGACGCGACGTGGTGATCTCGCCGCCGCCCAGGAGTCGGCGAACTTCGTGAAGCTCATCGCCATCCCGTACTTCCTGCTCAACTTCGTCGCGCTGACTGAGGTAGTCGCGGTCGTCGGCGTCAACGATCGGGACCGGCTCGGTCTCGACGGGTTCCTCGTGGCGGTGCTGTTCGTCATGCTGACGTACGTCGTGTTGCTGCCGACATCGGCGTACAGCGTGGCCTGTCTGGTCATGATGAAGCGGAGCGATCAGATCGGGCGGATCTTCTTCGGCCTCAACCTGGTGCTGCAGTTCCTGTTCGTCGTCGATGTTCCGAGCACGATCGCGGTGGTCGAGGTCGCTCGGGACCGCTTGGGTGACACCCGCCGGCCGGGAACGCTCTCGAGGAACCTGCTGGCCGGCGTCCTCATCGCGGGCTCGTCGGCCGCCCTCCTGTGGCTCGCCTTTGTCGCGATCTTCTGGCTGCTGGATCCGCCCGGGCCGTTCGTCCGCGATGCGATCTATGTGCTCACGATCGCGTCGCCGGTGGTGTTCGTCCTGCTCGTGCTTCTCCCGGTCGTGCCTCTGGTCACGTTCCGGACCGCCGTTCGCCTCTTCTTGACAGACGACCTCGACGCACTGCAGCGATCGGCCCGCACCGTCAAGCTCGCCCTGATCCCGCTGTTCGTCCAGAACTTCGTCCTCTGCGCGATCGCCGTACTCGCCACCACGTTCCTCCCGATCGTCGCCACCCACGGAACTCTGATCTTGCTAGGTCCCGGCGCCCTGGTGTTCCTTGGAGCGTTCGGCACAACCGGTCTGGTCTGGGCCGTCATCACGACGTACCTGATGATGCTGCCAACCTCGATCTGCGGCCTGACGATGCTCGCCCTACTGATACGCCACCGAGCCATCACCCCGCGCTTCTGCACGATCCACACCCTCCTACACCTGATCTTCGTAGGCGACATCATCAGCACCCTCGTCGTCGCCCACCGCGCCCGCCAGCTCATGACGGCCGGACCATCACCCGCCTTGCACACCGATCCAGCGGTGGTACGCGGGTAGGTCGACGTTGCTGCCGCAGATGATGGTGAGGACGTGGCGGTCGGCGAAGCGGGTGGGGTTTTCGAGGACGGCGGCGATGCCTAGGGCGGCGGAGGGTTCGACGATGAGGCCGGCTTGGTTGTAGAGCAGGCGCATGCCGGTGATGATCGATTGCTCCTGGACGAGTACGGCGTCGTCGGCGATCAGGAGGAGGTCGTCGAGGACCTCCGGGATCGGGAAGCGCCCGGCCACTCCATCGGCGATGGTGTTGGTTGAGTCGGTGGTGACGACACGGCGTTGGTGCCACGAGCGGGTCAACGCTGGCGCGCCCTCCGGTTGCACACAGATCACGTCGATGTCGGGCGCCAGATCCTTCACCACATGACCCACGCCAGTGGCCATCGCCCCGCCCCCGAGCGCGATCAGTACGGTGTCGAACATCGGCGTACCGTCCATCAACTCGAGACCGATCGTCGCCGCACCCTCGCAGGTCTCGAGGTCGAGGCTGTCTTCGAGTAGACGAATTCCTTCGTACTGCGCGATCGCCGCCGCCCGCTCACGAGCCAGCTCGTGGTCGCCGTCCACGAGCTCCAACTCGGCGCCCAGCGCGCGGATCCGATCGAGCTTCGCCTTGGTCGCGAACCGCGAAGCCACAACGGTGACGTCAAGCCCACGACGCCGACCGGACCAAGCGAGCGCCTGGCCGAGATTGCCCGCGCTCGCGCATACGACCGCCCGCGCACCGGCCTCAGCCAACTGGCTCGCAACCAGCTCAGTGCCGCGACCTTTGAAACTGCGCACCGGGTTCGCCGTCTCGAGCTTGATACTGACCCCACACCCAAGCTCCGGCTCCAACGCCTCACACCTGTACTGCGGCGTATCCAGAAACACCGGATCAATAACCCCACGAGCGGCCCGAATCCGACCCGTATCAAGCCGACTCTCTCCCACAACCCAAGACCCTAACGGCTTTTGGCCTGCCTCGGGGGCTAGGGCAAGGTCTCGAGGAGGTCGAGGTACGCGTGGGCGGCGGCGAGGCTTTCCGGGTGGGCCAGCGGGTCGAACTGGGTGAGGAGCTGGCGGACGGCGGCGAGGTGGTCGGGCCAGTCGCCTTCGGGGGAGCCGCCGAGGAACTGGATTGTGCGCGGTGCGTCGGGCGAGTGGCGGGCGAGTTGTTTGGCTGCGATCGGGATGAGTGCGAGCCGCATTGCCTTGTGCTCGTCGGGGGTCTTCGGGGTGGCGGGCTCGTGGTCGCCGCGGTGCTCCGAGAGGGATCGGGTAATGCCGTGTCGGTCGAAGAGCACGGTGCTGTCGGGTGGCCAGGTCGCTAGCGAGACCGGGTGGATATACCAGTCGACCCAGAGTGGGAGGTCGTCCACGACGTACTGCGCACTGACTGCTCTGGTGCCGACCGGGCCGTTGTGGCGGGCATCGATCGCGAACGCTCGGAGGCCAGGCCCGCGGGGGAGGCGATCAGGTACTGCGTAGTCGTCGAGGTGCTCGTCCTTCACGACGAGCAGCAGGTCGACGTCGCTCCAGTCGTCAGCACGCCCGGCGCCGAGCGAACCAACCAGCGCCGCGCCGGCCACCAGCGGATCGTCCTGGAGAGCGGTGGTCGCCGCGCTCAGCCACCGGTCGCGGATGCGAGCCAGGCGGGGTGCCGGCGGTGCGCTGGTCTTCCACGCGGTACGCCGGGGTCGGTCGTCGTCGCGGGTCATGTGGCTGGCTCCGGCAGGAAGGTTGGGCCTGCGTCTAGAGCGGGGAGTTGATTGAGTTCGCGTACGCCGCAGTGCTCGATACCGGCGTCTCCGGTGAGGGACTCGATGAGCATGCCATGGGAAACGGCGATGAACGGGGCGCCGTGGCGCTGGAGAGCCCGGGCTGCTCGGCGGCGTACTGAGGACTGTGGTTCCCACGTGCGGGTTTCGCCGGCTGGCCACTCGCCGCCGTGGAGGTGAAAGTCGGCAACGGCCGCAAGAGCCTCTTCCGTACGCCAAGAGAGCGTTGCATCCGGCAACCATTCGCGAAGGTCGACTTCGACTGCGGTGAGTGGCAGGTGGGCCTCGGCGGCTATCAGGCAGGCAGTCTGCAGGGCGCGCGTCATAGGTGAAGAGATAATGTGCCGAGCGCCGCTGTCGCGGAGCTCTCGGCCGGCTTCTCTTGCCTGTTCGATACCCACGGCTGATAGCGGAGAAAAGTCGCGGGCGGGGCCCCACCAGCCTTCTGCATCCAATTGAGCGCCGTCGACTTCACCATGGCGGACAAGGAGAATTCTTGGCATGGTTATTCCTCGCCGGAGAAGCGTTCCCAGGCTGATTGGCGGCTGATTCCTAGGGCTTCGCCGATTCGTGCCCAGGTGACGGAGCGGGAGCGGAGCCGTAGTACGCGGTCCTGGACGGCTGCTTCGACCTGGCTGTGTGACGAGTTGATCCGGGCTACGTCGGCGAGCAGTTCGTCGTCGCTCTTGCCGTCCAAGGGCGGGAACTTCGGCACGGGTTTGCCGCTGAGCAGGTGGTCGCAAAGCCCCACACACTCGTTGCAGATGAACACCCCCGGTCCGGCGATGAGATGTTCCACCTCGTCCTTGACCTTGCTGCAGAACGAGCAACGCATCAGGTTGTCTGACATGACACCTCCCGAGATTGTCAGGACCACCCTGACAACGCTTGTCAGGCTAAGCCTGACAAGCGCGACCGGTCAAGGGTCGGGGAGAATCCGTGCATGGCGACGTACGTGAGGTACCAGAGTCCCGTCCCCGATCGGCGCGGCCGGCGGATCGGGATCTTCGGCTTGGTGAACATGCTGGGGAATCGCGGGTGGCTGACTGCGGAAGAGGAGCAATTCCGGCGTACGACGAATGCCTGGTACGACGCGACGTACGTGAATCCGTCGAGCGTCGATCCGGCGATTTATGAGGACAATCCGTACGCCGCCGCGTGGTTCATTCCAACTGCTCAGCATTTGCTGGAGCCGATTCCCGGGTATCTCAAGATCCTTGCCGCACACAACCTTCCGTGCGAGCGCTATACCTCCACGTCCCCGGGCCGCGTGATCTACGAGGACCCGCACCAGGTTGTCGTCGTACCGCACGAGCCCGAGGACCTCACCAAGGCGACCACGTTCATGTGGCTCCCGCCTCGCAGAGAAGCCTGATCCTGGTAGTAATACGTCCTATGACTAGTGCCTGGGAAGTCTCGGAGTTGCCGCGCGGGATTGTGGCGTTGCTGGACGAGCCGCGGACGCTGGGCGAGCTCGCCGAGCGGCTCGAGCTGACGGATGCGCGCGTCCTCTGGTACCTCGCGAAGCTCCGCGACACAGGCCGGGTCGTGGAGGACGCCGGCGTTTGGCGGCGTACTGCGGCCGGGGCGGAGCTCGCCGCGAGTCCCGCGCCGGAGAAGAACGGGCGGACCGAGCTGCCCGGGCCAAGTGCGCAGGACTACGTCCAGGCGTACGCCGATGCGGCGGCGGGCATGTTCGGGGCGGGGTTCGTGCAGGACATGGGCGAGCATGCCGGGCGGGTGCCGGGTGAGCGGGTCGCGGAGTTCCACGAGCGGTTGTTGAGTCTGATCGGCGAGTACTTCGCACCCGACAAGGTCGACCGCGCCGCGACCCCGAAGTACGGCTTCCGCTGGGTGCTGACCCCAGTAGACCTCCACCCGCTGGACGACTAACCAGGCACCCAGCACAAACAGAACGGGTGGCCCGCGGGATCGGCGTACACCTGAACCCCACGCGCGGCTGCGGGGTCGTCGGCGGGTTTGAGGAGCCGAGCGCCGAGGGCGATGGCGCGCTCGTGGGCGGCGGTGTGCGCGTCGACGCCCTCGAAGTACAGGTCGAGGTGGATCTGCTGCGGCGCACCTCGGGCCACTCCGGCGGCACGTGATCAGGCGCCAGCTGGACACCCAGCGCCCATCCGCCGTCGGCCCAGATCGCGCGCCAGCGATCGCCCCACTTCTCGACGGTGCCGTCGAGGAAGCCGGCCCAGAACGCGCTCTCGGCCTCGATGTCGGCAGCGTCGAAGACGATCATCCGGTGCTTGATGTCCATACACGCCAGTCTGACCGCTCAAGTGGCCATCCGGATCACTTACGGTGAGGTACATGGCGTTTGCTGCGAAGGGGAGCAAGGGGGAGTCGTTCCTTGCGGTGGTGGTCGGTGGTGGGGCCGCGTTCGGGTTGATCGTGCTGACGTCGCGGGCGTGGAAGGCGTGTCAGGTCGACGTGACCGGCAGCGTGCCGAACGGGCTGACGCTCCTGTTCCTCGGGGTGCCGCTCGCCTTGATCGTCAACCTCGTGCTGTTCACCATCGTCTTCCGGTACGCCGGGAAGGCGTTCCTGTTCTCGCTGATCGCAGCCGCCATCGCAATCGCGATCGCCGACCTCGCCCTGTTCTCCTGGCAAGGCACCCCGGCCGGCTCGCCCGGCACCTGCCCGGGCAACGTCCCACCGTGGTGGCCCACCTGGATCCCCACCTGATAGCGGATCCCCACGCCATCACAATCGGCTCTCGCCGGCGCGGTCAGGCGTGAGTTCGCGTAGCCGTCGCGATTGTGATGGCCTGGGGATCCGCCACCGTCACAACATCCGCAGCAGTGCGGCGACGCGTTCGGGATCGCCGATGTGCGCGGTTGCGGGGAAGAGGCGGCCCCAGGAGCTGGCGCGGGTCAGGTGGCTGAGTCGGCGAGCCAGCGTGGCTGCTCGACGTAGCGCCTGCTGCGGGTGCTCGGCAGTCCACGGCTCCAGGTACGCGTCCTCGAGCCGCGGCACGACGTCCGGACCGAGCTGCTCGGCGGCGCGGTCGATCGCGACGAGGAGGCTGCAGAACGGGTGGGCGACGTTCGCGTCACCCCAGTCAAAGAATGTGTACCGCCCCGGCCCCGCGACCAGGATCTGACCATCGTGCAGATCGGCGTGGTCGAGCGTCGCGGGGATCCCGAACCCGTCCAGCTCCGCGCACCACTCCACCAACCGAGGCCGGAACGCCAGCAGCCGCTCACGATCCTCCACACCAAGCGTCCGGTTGCCGGCCACCGTCTCGTCGAAGAGCCGCACTAGATCCCGGGCATCAGGTACGCCGAGTCGCACCAGCTCATCGACCCGCGGTACGAGCGTCCGCTGCAGCTCGGCGTACTGAACGAGGACCTGCTCCCAGTGCCGCACCTCCAAGGTCTGCGCGCGGAGGAGCGCGCCGCCGTCCGGAAGGAGCGACCACCCGCGGGCGGTGTCGACGGCGTACGGCGTGAGCACGTGCTCGGGCGCCCAACCCGCCAATGCCTCGGCGAGTGCCGGCTCGAACGCGCTGCCGGGCGAGGTCGCCTTGAACCAGATCGGACGCTCAGCGCAGACCCGGATGATCACCGACCACGGCCGAAGCCGCACCCGCCGCTCGCCTGTCTCGCCCACACCGAGCGCCTTGAGCTGCCGATCGAGCCAATCGAGCGCCGCGGAGCGCCACGCCGGATCCTCCCAGGGGGTCTGTGCATCCGGGTACGCCCCGCGGTCGAGTTGCATAAGGTCAATAATCGGGGGATGACGCGCTGGCCGGACACCCAATTTCGGGTCGGCATCTCCGGATGGCGCTACCCGCCGTGGCGCAAGGTCTACTACCCCGACGGACTCCCGCAGCGCGCCGAGCTCGAGTACGCGTCCAACCGGCTGAACTCGATCGAGCTGAACGGCTCGTTCTACGCCCTCCAACGGCCGTCGTCGTACCAGCGCTGGTACGACGAGACGCCCGACGGCTTCGTCTTCTCGATCAAGGGCCCGCGCTTCGTCACGCACCTGAAGCGGCTGGCCGACGTGGATGCGCCGTTGGCCAACTTCTTCGCCTCCGGAGTACTTGCACTCGGCAACAAACTCGGTCCGGTGCTGTGGCAACTACCCCCGAACTTCCAGTACGACGCCGAGCGCTGCGCAAACTTCTTCGCACAGTTGCCGCGGTCAACGTCTGCTGCGGCGGAGGTTGCCAAGGGCCACGATGAGCGCATGAAGGATCGTGCGCTGCTTGAGTGCGCTGTCGACATCCCGATCCGGTACGCGATCGAAGTACGCCACAACAGCTTCAAGACCAAGGAATTCGTCGACTTGGCGCGGGAGTACGAGATTGCCGTGGTGTGTGCGGACACGGCCGGCAAGTGGCCGATGTTCGACGACGTGACGGCGGACTTCGGCTACGTCCGGTTGCACGGAGCCGACGAGCTCTATGTGAGCGGGTACGACGACAAGTCGCTCGACCGGTGGGCGCGGAAGGTCCGGTCGTGGAAGTGCGACACCTACGTGTACTTCGACAACGACGTGAAGGTGCACGCGCCGTACGACGCCGAGCGGCTGGCGGGTCGGCTCGCCGCCGAAGTATGACGGGCTTACCGTCGGCGGCATGACTGAGAACCCTGGAGAACTCGTCGATCAAGCGGTGGAGCGGTCACTGAAGCTGGTCGTCACCTGGCCGGCCTGGGATGGCGAGCCGCTGATCTCCGACGACGGGCGGACGTACACGCCGCACAAGGCGGTCCGTCGGATCGCCGACCACATGGTCGATCACCTCGCCGAGATCGAGGCGCTGCTGGCCGGCGTACCGACGCAGCCCGACGAATGGCACGCGAGCGCGCTCACGTCCGCCGCCGACCTCGCGCCGTTCTCCGAGGAGGACGTACGCGAGGCCGAGCAGCGGCTGCGTCGGCTCGGGCGGACCTTCGTGCTGCGGTACGCCGCCGTCGAGCCGGCCGAGTGGGACAAGGACCGCAGCCCGAACTGGACCCTCCGCCAGATCGCCGAACACCTCACCGAACTCGACTGGTACGCCGATCAGGTCGGCAACCTGTCACGAACGGACTAGTTACAAGCTGACTAGTTCCAACCGGACTAGAACAACCGAGCGCCGACCGGCTGTTCCAGGTCGAGCAGGAACTGCTTCCGCTTGAGCCCGCCGGCGTACCCGGTGAGCGAGCCGTTCTTCCCGATCACCCGGTGACACGGGATCACGATCGACAACGGGTTCTGCCCGACCGCCTTACCGACGGCCTGGGCCGCGTGGGCGGGCTCGCCGAGCCGCGCGGCGATCTCGCCGTACGTCGTGGTCTCGCCGTACGGGATCTCCTCGAGCACCGTCCACACCCGGCGCTGGAACTCATCACCCTGCAACCGGGTCGGGAACTCGAAGGAGACCCGCGAGCCCGCGAAGTACGACTCCAACTGCTCGACGACCGCGGCGATGAACGGGTCGGTGGCTTCGACCCGTTCACCCAACGTCTCCGCGGTCGGCTTGACCCAGTGATGCGGGAAGTAGACGCCGACCAGGACGTCGTCGTCGGCGACCAACGTGAGCTCACCGATCCGGGTGCTGACAATCGCGTGCCTGTTCATACAGATAGAACGCACCAACACCCGGACCTGTGAGGCCCTACGACCCGATCCGCTCCCGCGTCCGCCGCCGGAACGTCCGGCCGACCTGCGACCACTCGGACGGCTGCAGATCGGTCACCGCGATCGCCGGCCGACCGCCCTCAGACGCCTGTGCCAACCACTCACCCTTCGGACTGGTCACGCCGGCTACCAGACCGGTCTCCGGGTTCGCGGTGACGGCCAGACTGATCCAGCAGGTGTTGTTCGCGGCCGTGCCTCGCGCCTGCACGCCGATGTGCTCGTTACGCCCGTTGGTGCTGGCGTAGGAGACCAGGACGGTGTCGGCGCCGAGCCGGTCGTACTCGGTGAACAGCTCCGGGAACAACACGTCGAGCCCGAGCGCGAGGCCGAAGCGGTACCCGTCCACCTCGAACGTCACCGCCTCCGTGCCCGGCGTGTACATCCAGGTGACCTTCGTGGTCGACAGCGCACGCTCGTCGTACCGTGCGACCATCTGTCCTTTGTCCGACACGACGTACATGCTGTTGTGCGGACGTTCGCCGGGCAGTTGGTGGACCGACGGGATCACGGTCCAGATCCCGAGCTGCTGCGCGAGCTTGGTGATCTGGTCGAGCTCGTCCTGGAGCACCGGCCAGTCGGCCTTGGTCCAGTCCGAGGGACCGATCTCGTCCGGGCCCAGCGACGACATCACGTGCTTGCTCGGGAAGCAGATCGCGCCCTCGCAGAAGTGAACGAGGCGGGCACCGGCAGCGGCGGCCTCTCGCATCAGCCCGCGGACCTCGGCGCCGCTCTCCCGGAGCAGCTGGGAGTTGGTCGGGTCTTCGTGCACCGTCGACTGGGCGACGGCGATACGGAACGGTTCCGGCATGTCTTCTCCTGTTGGAGTTGGACGGAAGTGCCGGAGGGCAGACGTGTAGGACTCACCGGTTTTCGCGGCGCGGGCTCGGACCCGTTGCTTGAAGTTCCTGTGCGCTGTCATCTGGCCTTCCACGCACTCGCACGCGATCCCCCAGCGATCCCGTCGAGGCGGCTGACCAGGACGAGCGGCCCGAGACAGGAAGTCCCTTTGCCTTCTCACTGTGACCGCGCTGGGGCCGGTCGACGAAGGTGGGGCGCGGACCGCGCCGGACCCACATCTTGTCCGAGCCGCCGCGACGGAGTCAACCAGACCCGCCGCCCGGGTCGAATCCGGACGTCTGTCAGGAAACGACATGCGGGCTAACTAGCTCGAGCGGTGAGCACGCGGTCGCTCACCGACCACGCCGGTCGGTCCACGCGAGACTTTCCACGAAATGGACGTCGTACTCCGTGTGGATTCTGGCGATGTTCGCGTCGGACAGTTCTCCGGCCAGCACTCGGGGCAGCAGGCGGAAGTACGGGAATCGGTCGATGCCGGGCGCGATCGTGATGAACAGGTCCGCGCTCGCGCCCGGCGCCGCGCCGAATGCGTGGCTGACACCGGGCGCCACGACCACGTAGTCGCCCCGTCCGAAGAGGTGGACAGTGTCGTCGACCAGCATCTCGAGCTCCCCGTCGAGGACGTAGAACGCCTCACTGGAGAGGTGATGGACGTGCGGCAGTGCCCCGGCCGTCCCAGGCGCCAGCCGGAGGCGGTTGGCGCGCCTCCGCGAACGGCACGAGCTGACGCTGGCTGAATACGAGATCCTCGTCCGGCTGTCCGAGGCGCCTGGACGGTCGATGCGTATGGCTGAACTGGCGGACCTCGCGTACTACTCGCGCAGCCGGTTGTCGCACCGGGTCCGGAGGCTTGAGGATCGCCACCTCGTGCGCCGCAAGACGGCGACCGATGACGGGCGCGGCGTGGTGGCCACACTGACCGACACCGGATTCGCGCTACTGGAGCGTGCCGCGCCCGACAACCTGCGGTCCGTCCGGGAGCACTTCGTCGACATTGTCGAGACGGCCGACTTGCACGCGATCGGACGGGCCATGCGCGCCGTCACCGACGCCCTCCCCTGACTGAAGTGGCGACGACGGCGCCCTCGACCTGGTGAGGACGGAACTCTCGGACGCGATTACCTTCTGCTCAAGGCGGTTTTCAGCGGCGCAAGTGGTCGCCGGCCGCGTCCATGGCTACCCCGACCAGCTCCGGGCTGAGGTCGACGACGGTGTTCCCGTCGGAGTCCAGCTTGCCGGACTCGGTGATCGACAGCCCGATCAGCGCCAGCGCTCCGGCCCGGTGGCGTTGGAGACGAGCGGCCGGGTCCTCGGGCCGCGACAGCGCCCGCGCGTCGTCCAGTTCGCCGGCATCGTCCTGCTCCCAGGCGGCGACGGCACGTTCCGCGAGGGCGGCCGGCACGGTTACCCGGATCGAGGGCAGCCCGGCCGTGCGGAACGTCGTACCGATCAGGCCCAGCACTCGGGCGTCGTCCGTATACACGCGAAGGATGGTAGCGACCTGGGGCGGCATAAAGTCGGACCTGGGCGCGGTTGTCCTCCGGAGTACGCGCAGACGACGTTTGGAGCAGAGGGTGAGCATTCGAGTCGGGTACAAGGCTTCGGCGGAGCAGTTCGGGCCGCGGGAGCTGGTGGAGTACTCCGTCCGGGCCGAGGAGCTCGGGCTCGACAGTGTGACCGTTTCCGACCATTTCCTGCCGTGGCGGCACGAGGGCGGCCATGCGCCGTTCGCGCTCGCCTGGATGGCGGCGGTCGGTGAGCGGACCAATCGGGTGCTGCTCGGTACGTCGGTTCTGACGCCGACATTCCGGTACAACCCGGCCGTGATCGCGCAGGCGTTCGCGACCCTCGGCGTGCTGTATCCCGGGCGTGTCATGCTCGGCGTCGGCAGCGGCGAGGCGCTGAACGAGATTGCCGTGTCGGGGATGGAGTGGCCCGAGTTCAAGGAGCGGTTCGCCCGGCTGCGCGAGTCGGTGCAGCTGATCCGCGACCTGTGGACGAAGGACGGAGTCAGCTCCGAGGGGCCGTACTACAAGACCGTCGACGCGTTCATCTACGACCGTCCCGAGACGCCGATCAAGGTGTACGTCGCTGCCGGCGGGCCGCTGGTTGCGAAGTACGCCGGGCGCGCGGGTGACGGGTTCATCGCGACGTCCGGCAAGGGGATGGAGCTTTACACCGACAAGCTGATGCCCGCCGTACGCGAGGGTGCCGAGAAGGCCGGGAAGAAGTTCGAGGACATCGACCGGATGCTCGAGGTCAAGATCTCGTACGACCGGGACGCCGATCAGGCCCTCGAGAACACGCGGTTCTGGGCGCCGCTGTCGTTGACGCCGGAGCAGAAGCACAGCGTCACCAGCGCGACCGAGATGGAGCGGCTCGCCGACGAGCTGCCGATCGAGCAGGTCGCGAAGCGGTGGATCGTGGCGTCCGACCCCGACGAGGTCGTGAAGCAGTTCCAGCCGTACCTCGACGCCGGCTTCAACCACTTCGTCGTCCACGGTCCCGGGAACGACCAGGAGCGGTTCCTGACCCAATTCACCGAAGACGTTCTGCCGTTGCTGCGCAAACTGTCTTGAGCTGAGGAGTCAGGCGGTCGACAATCAGCGAGTGCCCGACTATCAGATCGTCCGCGACGACGACCCGCGGTGCGCCGAGCTGGAAGCAGCCGGCTACCGCGTGGTCGCCGAGTCGTGGGCGGTCCGGCTGTTCGATCCGGATCGCGAGTTACTCGAGTCCGCCGTACTCCGGGCCACCGCCGGCGGGCTGACGATCCGCGAACTCGGGCCCGAGTCGGCGGAGACCTTGCACAAGCTCGAGAAGGCGAACGAGGCCGACTACCCGTACACGCCGGCGACGCATCGGGTGGTGGGCGAGCTTGCCGACACCCGCGGGCTGTGGCCGGGCAACCGGGTGTTCGGCGCGTTCGACGGCAATCGGCTGGTCGGCGCGACAGTCATCTGCGAGAAGGACGGCTTCGGCGACACCGCGTTCACCTCAGTCCTCGCCACCCACCGCCGCCGCGGCGTCGCACAAGCCGTCAAGGCCGCGTCCATCCTCGCGTTCCTCGACATCGGAATCACCCGCTTCTCCACCGGCGGCGCAGCCGCCAACCAAGCCAGCCTCCGCGCAAGCCAGTCCCTCGGCTACCAACTCACGGAGCAGTGGCGCACGTACTCACCCGAGTAGAGCAACCCGCGTGCTCCGCAGTACCTAGTGGAGGTCTTCCGACAAAGACTTGGCGGCTTGGGTCAGGAGGGGGACGGCTCGCTCCACCAGGTCTTCGGTCATGCGGCCGGCGGGGCCTGAGATGGAGATGGCCAGTGGGGTGGGGGCGTCGGGGACGGCTACCGCGACGCAGCGGACGCCGACCTCCTGTTCGCCTTCGTCCATCGCGTAGCCGTGCCCGACCGCCTCGTGGAGTTGGGTGGTGAAGGCGTCGGCGGTGGTGATGGTGTTGTCGGTGTGTTTCGGCATGCCGGTGCGGTGCAGCAGGTCGCGTACGTCGGACTCCGGGAACTGCGCGAGGATCGCCTTCCCCACCGCAGTGCAGTGCGGGAGAACGCGCCGGCCCACCTCGGTGAACATGCGCATCGAGTGGCGAGACGGCACCTGCGCGAGGTACACAATCTGGTCGCCGTCGAGCATTGCCATGTTGGCGGATTCGCCGAGTTCGTCGACGAGGTGCGCCAGGTGCGGCCGCGCGAACACACTGAGCATGTGCGACGAACTCTCGCCGAGCCGGATCAGCTTCGGCCCCAGCACGTACTGCCGCGACGGCTCTTGACGCAGGTAACCGAGGTCGACCAGGGTTCGGACCAGTCGGTGGATCGTCGGCAGCGGCAGGCCGGAGGCCGTGGCCAGCTGGGACAGGCCCATCATGCCGCCTGCGTCGGCCATGGTCTCGAGCAGCCCGAAGGCACGCTCGATGGACTGCACACTGCCAGTACGGCCCTTGGTGCCGTTCGTCTCCGCCATGAAGACCACCTTTCCGGATGACGGAAGTTTAGCGCCAGATCGTGGAAAAGCTAGATGCTTGTGCCTTCCGCACTGTAGATATTAGTCTCCACAATACGGAAAAAGGAGGCCTTATGGACGACCTGCTGGCTGAGCTCGACCGGCGCCTGGCCGCTGCGGACGCGGCACTCGCCGCCGATTACCGGGGCGATCGCGGCGTTCGCCAGCCGATCCACACGGTGTACGTGCCGGCCGATCGGTACGACGTACGCACGGTAGGCGACTGGGGTGCGCAGGCGCGCGCGGCGCTCGAGGAGTACGGCGGATCGGCCGCGGACCTCGCGAAGGTGCTGGATCTCCCGGCCGAGTTCGCCGACGATGTGTACGACCGGGTCCGCGCGAAGTTGGAGCGCGAACCGATCGAGGACCTGCGGATCGACTTCGAGGACGGCTACGGCAACCGCCCGGACGACGAGGAGGATGCCGCCGCAACCGCCGCCGCGCAGGTCAACCCAGGTACGCCGTTCCACGGACTGCGGATCAAGTCGCTCGAGGCCCCGACCCGCCGTCGCGCGGTCCGCACGCTCGACTTGTTCCTCAAGGAAGCCACGATCGCCGATGGCTTCGTCATCACGCTCCCGAAGGTGACGTCGGTCGAGCAGGTCGAGGCGATGCTGCTCGTGCTGGAGGCGCTTGAATCCAAGCATTCACTGCCTGAGTTGAAGTTCGAGATCCAGGTCGAGACCCCACAAGCGATCCTCGGCTCGGACGGCACCGCGCTGATCGCCCGGATGGTCAAGGCCGGCGGTGATCGCGTCACCGGGCTGCATTACGGCACCTACGACTACTCCGCTTCGCTCGGCGTCGCGGCGGCGTACCAGAGCATGGAGCACCCGGTCGCCGACCACGCCAAGGACGTGATGCAGTTGGCCGCGGCCGGCACCGGCGTGTTCGTATCCGATGGTTCGACCAACGTTCTCCCGGTCGGTGACGCCGTACACGATGCGTGGCGACTGCACTTCCGGCTGGTACGCCGTTCGCTCGCGCGCGGCATCTACCAGGGCTGGGACATGCATCCCGCCCAACTCCCGACCCGTTTCGCGGCGACATACCTGTTCTACCGAGAGGGCTTCGACCAGGCCGCTCGCCGACTCCGCGCGTACCTGGGCGACGGCGAGTCCGGCTACCTCGACGAGCCGGCCACGGCGACGGCGCTCGCCGCGTTCGTACTGCGCGGCATCGAGTGCGGCGCGATCGACACGACGGAGTTCGACACCACCGGTCTCGCCAAGCTTGCCCGCCGGGCGGTCCCAGAGGACTAGCCTCGCGACATGAGACTCGTTGCGGAGTTCACCACGGAGCCCTTCGATGTCGAGGGTTCGCCGCCCGCGCATGCCACCGAGGCGCTGCGGGCGGCCGAGGAGGCCGGGCTGGACTGCGAGTTCGGCCCGCTCGGGACCCAGGTGAGCGGCGAGCAGCACCTCCTGCTGCCCGCGCTCCCGAAGGTGCTCGAGGCGGCGTTCGCCGGCGGCGCGAGCCAGGTGACCCTGCAGGTACGCCGCGATGCCTGAGCAGCACCCGCTCGTCGAGGCGATCACTCCGCTGGTCGAGCGGCTGAACGCGGAGGTCGTCGCGCCGAGCGACGCGCGCGCCGACGACATCCCACTCATGTGGGAGGGGGAGCCGGTGGCGGCCGTGCGCCTGCCGACCGCGGACACCGGCGCCGCGCGCCGGCCGGGCGCTGACGGCGGCGCCGTACACCCGCCTGGCGCCGACGGCGGGGTGGCAGGTTCCGGCGGCGGGGCGGCCGGCGGCGTCCAGGGGCTGCTGACGCAGGTGGCCGAGGAGTTGGGCGGGCCGCTGGACCAGCTCTCGCGGCACGACAAGCAGCAGGCGGTCCTCATGCTCGAGGCACGCGGCGCGTTCGAGTTCCGGAAGTCCGCCGAGATCGTGGCCGAGGCGCTCGGCGTCACCCGCTTCACCGTCTACAACTACCTGAACCGCGCCCGCTGATTTTCAACAAACTGTTGACGCCGGGCGGGTCCGGTGTCACGCTCTCGTCATACGGAAAGTCGATTTCGGGATTCGAGAAGGTGTGTGATCCGTGGACCTGGAGGAGTTCAACTCCACTCCGGCTGACCGGCTGCGGCCGGCCCTGGCGGCCTGCTGTGACGTGCCCGAGTGGGTCGACGGAATCCTGGCCAAGCGGCCGTACGGCGACGTCGCCGCACTGGCCGCGGTCGCGGACCAGACGCTCCGGGAGCTCGACGACGACGAGGTCGATCATGCTCTCCAGGCGCACCCGCGGATCGGTGACCGGGCGCAGGGCGTGAGTACCGAGGCCTCCTGGTCGCGGAGGGAACAGTCCGGGGTCGGCGACGACCCGGGCGCCCGCCGAGAGCTTGCCGAAGGCAACCGTCAGTACGAGGAGCGGTTCGGCCGGGTGTTTCTGATCTGCGCCACCGGGCTGTCCGCGCAGGACATGCTCACCAGTCTCCGCGAGCGTCTCCTGCACGACGACGTGGCCGAGGCGAAGGTCGTTCACGAGGAGCTGCGCAAGATCGCGCTGCTCCGGCTGGCCAAGGTGGTGGACGCATGAGTTCGCTCAGTACTCATGTGCTCGACACCGCACTGGGCCGGCCGGCGCAGGGTGTTCCGGTGCAGCTCTACCAAGGTGACGTCGTACTCGCGACCGGTGCGACGAACGACGACGGGCGGTTCGCCTTCACGTCGACGCTCGAACCAGGGACCTATCGGCTGCAGTTCGACGTCACGTCGTACGCCGCCGCGACCGGTCAGGACATCTTCTTTCCCGAGGTCTCCGTGACCTTCACGGTCGCCGACGAGCGGCACTACCACGTCCCCCTGCTGCTCAGCCCGTTCGCGTTTTCCACCTACCGAGGGAGCTGACCCCATGGCCATCCACCTGGGCGCCAACCAGTACGGCAAAGCCGAGAGCCGCGTTGTCCGGATCTACCGTGACACGCCCCGCCACCAGATCCGCGACCTGAACGTCTCGACCGCCCTGCGCGGCAACTTCGAGGCCGCGCACACGACCGGCGACCAGAGCGACGTATTGCCGACCGACACGCAGAAGAACACCGCGTTCGCCTTCGCGAAGGAGAAGGGTGTCGGGGCGATCGAGGACTACGCGCTGACGCTCGGCGCGCACTTCCTCGAGGCGTCGCCGGTCGCCGGGGGCGCGCGGGTCGAGGTCGAGGAGTACGCCTGGGACCGGATCCAGGTCGACGGTCAGGACCACGACCACTCGTTCGTCCGGACCGGCGGCGGTGTGCGTACGACGGTCGTCAACGTCGAGGGACGCGGTGCGGAGCGGAAGTCGTACGTCGTGTCGGGCATCAGCGATCTCGTCGTACTGAAGTCGACCGGGTCGGAGTTCCACGGGTTCCTCAAGGACAAGTACACGACGCTGCCGGAGACGAACGACCGGATCCTCGCGACGTCGCTGGTCGCGCGGTGGCGGTACGACCACACCGACGTCGACTGGGACAAGTCGTACGACCAGATCAAGGGGCTGCTGCTCTCACGGTTCGCCACGATCCACAGTCTCGCTCTGCAGCAGACGTTGTACGGGATGGGTGAGGCCGTGCTCGAGCAGCACCCGGAAGTTGCCGAGATCAAGTTCTCCGCGCCGAACAAGCACCACTTCCTGGTCGACCTCTCGCCGTTCGGGGTCGAGAACCCGGGCGAGGTCTTCATCGCCGCGGACCGCCCGTACGGCCTGATCGAGGCGACCGTGACGCGCGACGACGCGAGCGACGCCGGCAGCGCGTGGCACGCCGTACCCGGATTCTGCTGACATGTCGAGGATCGTGATCGAGGGCGCTCACCTAGCGACCCTCGATCCGTCCCGGCGCGAGTTCGTCGGGCATGTAGTTGTTGAAGGCAAGCAGATCGTTGCGGTCGGCCCCGGTCCGGCATCGGCGTACGACGGCGCGCGGGTCATCGATGGCTCGGGATGCCTTGTCACACCGGGCTTCGTGAACACGCATCAGCATCTCTACCAGTGGGTGACGCGCGGTCTCGCCGCGGACGCAACGTTGTTCGAATGGCTGACGACGCTGTACCCGGTCTGGGCGCGGATCTCCGAGGAGACCGTGTACGTCGCGGCCCGGGCGGCGCTCGGTCAACTGGCTCGGACCGGATGTACGACGGCAGCCGACCACCACTACGTCTTCCCGCGCTCCGGTGGGGATCTGCTCGCTGCCGAGATCGCTGCGGCTGCCGAGATCGGGCTGCGCTTCCACCCCGCTCGTGGATCGATGGATCGCGGTCAGAAGGACGGCGGGTTGCCGCCGGACTCCGTGGTCGAGGACCGCGACGAGATCCTCGCCGCGACCGAAGCTGCGATCGACCGCTGGCACGATCCTTCGCCGGACTCGATGCTGCAGCTCGTGGTCGCGCCGTGTTCGCCGTTCAGCGTGAGCGGCGAACTGATGCGCGATTCGGCCGAGCTGGCCCGGCGCCGCGGCGTACGTATGCACACCCACCTCGCCGAGACCACGGACGAGACGGACTGGTGCCGGGAGACGCACGGGCGCACGCCGCTCGAGTACGCCGACAGCCTGGGCTGGACCGGGCAGGACGTGTGGTTCGCGCACGGCATCCACTTCGACGACACCGAGATCAAGCACCTCGGCAGCACCGGCACCGGCGTAGCGCACTGCCCCAGCTCCAACGCTCGCCTGGGCGCCGGCATCGCACGTACTGCCGATCTCCGCGCGGCCGGCGCTCCGGTAGGGCTGGGCGTAGACGGTGCCGCCAGCAACGAATCCGGCAGCCTGGTCGAAGAGGTCCGCCACGCCCTGCTCTTTGCCAGAGCCCGCGGCGGCCCCCAGTCCCTGACGGTCAGGGCCGCGCTGGAAATGGCGACGCTGGACGGCGCCCGCATCCTCGGACGCTCGGACCACATAGGTTCCCTTGAGCCCGGCAAGCTCGCCGACCTGGCCGTGTGGAACCTGAACACCCTGCCCCACGCCGGCATCCCGGACCCGGTCGCCGCCCTGGTCCTCAGCACGCCCCCACCGCTGGCTCTCCTCCTCGTCAACGGCCGCCCCGTCGTGGAGCACGACGTACTGCTCACCGCCGACCCGGCCGCCCTAGCCCGCGAGGTCGCCCGCACGCAATCCAAGCTTCTCGCCTGAGTGGCAACAGGCCCTGGGGACTGGCGATAGGCAACGCCGTATCGACAGTCCCCAGCGGCTATCCACAGATGTGCAATCACGCGCCGCGCGGAGATGTGGCGCATGCATGTTCTAGGGGCATGAACAGGAGATTGGAAGTGATCGCGGCGGGGAGGGGCGGGTGGTTCACTCGCCCGGACGCGCTCGCCGCGGGGTACAGCGACAGCGAGGTGCGGCAGCGGGTGCGGAGTGGTCAGTGGGTCAGGATGGGTTTCAACTCGTACGTCGATCCGCGTGGCTGGCCCGTTGACGAACCGCCGTGGGAGCGCGCGATCCGGCTTCATCGGCTCAGCGTGCGGATGGCCCGGGAGCGACTCGGGGCCGTCGTGGTCAGCCATCAGTCGGCCGCGCTGTTCCACGGACTGCCGGTCTGGGGCACTGACTTAACCGCCGCGCACTTCACCCGTGTGGGGACGGGGCAGTCTCGCCGAGGCCGCGGCATCCGCGTGCATCGCGGTGCGCTCGCGGCCGACGAGATCGTGGAGCTGAACGGGCTCCAGGTCACCGCGTGCGAGCGCGCAGTCGTGGAGACCGCATGTACGACGTCGTACGAGGTCGGTGTCGTCCTGGCCGACGGCGCATTGCGGATGGGGCTGACGACCCGCGAGCGGCTCGCCGCCGTCGTACGGCGTCATCGTCACTGGCGTGGCCTGCCGGCTGCGAGTGCGGCTGTGCAGTTCGCGGATGGCCGCAGCGAATCGGTCGGCGAATCGCGCCTCCGTGTCCTGATGGCCAACCACGGACTGCCGGCCCCGGAGTTGCAGGTCGAGATCCGCGACGAAGCCGGCCGCTTCATCGGCCGCGTCGACTTCCTGCTCGGGACGCTGGTGGTCGAGTTCGACGGAGCGATGAAGTACGGCGACACCGCGAACGCCGTACTCGCGGAGAAGCGGCGCGAGGACCGCCTCCGCGAACGCGGGTACGGCATGATCCGCATCTCCTGGGCCGACCTAGCCCAACCACACGACACGGCCGCCCGGCTCTGGCGCGCGATGTCGGCGTACGCCGTGGGGACTGGCGATAGGCAATAGCTTGTGGCCAGTCCCCGTCTGGGGTGGCCAGCACCGGCCGGCCTTGGACGAGTAGCAGCTGGTCCAAGGCCGGCCGGCGGTCAGTGGAGGAGGGTGCCGTTGATCCAGACTGCTTGGACGTCTGCAGGGGTTCCTAGGGTGAAGATTCGGGCCAGGGCCTCTTCGGTGTCTTCGGCGTGGGTGATGGCGACGGCCAGCGGGGAGCCGTCGGCGGGACGGAGGAGCTGGGCGTCGAAGTGCTGGCCGACGCTCAGATGGCCGACCTGCGGGAGGTCCAGGGCCTCGGCGCCGGCGGTGGTGGACAGGTAGAGCAGGTGGGCTGCGGTCAGCGGGCGACCTTGGTCGGCCAGGAGTTGCTGGCAGAAGTACGCCTGCAGGCCCTCCTTCAAGAGCGAGAAGCCCGTGCCGGCGCCCACATCGGATCCCAGGGCCACGCGTACGCCGTACTGCAGGTGGCGGCTGAACGGGAACAGACCGCTGCCCAGCGCCGCGTTGCTCGTCGGGCAGTGCGCGACGGTAGCGCCGCTGGTCGCCAGCATCTTGAGCTCCACGTCCGTCGGGTGGACGTTGTGAGCGAGCACCGTACGGCGGTCCACCAGCCCGTGCCTGTCGTACGTCGTGACGTAGTCGGCGCCTCCGAACAGGTCGGCGACCGACGCGATCTCAGCCTCGTTCTCGTTAACGTGTGAGGTGAAGAGTGCGCCGGGGATCGCGTCCATCAGCTCACGACAGGTAGCGAGCAGGTCGTCGGTGCACGAGAGCGAGAAGCGCGGCGTCACGGCGTACCGGTTGCGGCCGACGCCGTGCCAGCGATTCGCGAGGGCGAGCGACTCGGCGTACGCGCGGACCGGTGTCGTCAGAAGCTCGGGCCGGAGCAACCGGTCGCTCAGCACGAGACCGCTCGTCACCCGCAGACCGACACCGGACGCGGCGTTGAAGAGTGCATCGACCGCGTCGGAGTAGTGCGCGCCGAAGACCAGCGCCGACGTCGTCCCAGCCGCGGCCAGGCCGCGGACGAACTCGTTGGCGACACCAGTGGCATAGGAGACGTCCGCCATCCGCGCTTCCTCCGGGAGCGCGTACCGGTCGAGCCACTCGAGCAGCGGCAGACCGAGACCGCCGACGGCGCGGATCTGCGGGAAGTGCACGTGGGTGTCGACGAAGCCCGGGAGTACGACGCCGTCGGTCAGGTCGACGACCTGCTCGGCGGGGTGTGCCGTCCGGATCTCCAGGAACGGGCCACGAGCAACGATCACGCCGTCCTGGACCAGGAGTCCCGTGTCGCTGTCCACGCGCAGGTTCCCGCCGTTGAACGGGTTCTCCGGCGTGTCGATGAACGTGCCACGGAAGATAGTCATGCCTTCGCCTCACGATGGGCCGAGGCGGGGCGACGCTCGGCAGGGTGGGCCGACACGGGAAGCCGGTCGGCGGTAAAACGTTCGAGCAGCCAGGCAGCAACACTGACCGCGATGACGGCCGGCTCCTTGCCGGTCACGCTGGGAATGCCAATGGGTGTGGTGATCCGGGCGATCGCGTCCTCGGAGTTGCCGTCCTCGGCCAGCTTGCGCTGGAAGCGGGTCCACTTGGCGCTGGATCCGATCAGGCCGATCGTGGCCAAGTCGTCGTTGCGAATGGCAACGTCACAGAGCGCGGCATCTTCGGCGTGGTCGTGGGTCATGATCACCGCGTGGGTACCTGGCGGGAGTTCACCGACCACGAGCTCCGGCAGCACCGGCACGTTGTGCACGTGTACTTGCGCCACCGCATCATCCAATACAGCAAGGCGATCCGCGGTCAGCTGATCCGTTCGGGAGTCGACGAGATGCAGCTCGATGTCGTGCCGCGCGAGGATCCGCGCCAGCTCTAGGCCGACGTGCCCGACCCCGAAGATCGCGACCGAAGGCACCACGGGCAGTGGTTCCAGCAACAGCTTCACCTCTCCACCACAGCACTGAACTCCGTGCTGGTACGGCGCTTTGTCCGACAACGCAGCCGTCAGCTCCTCGGGGACCGTGATCCCGTCCGCGATGATCTCCCGCGAACGCTCGATCGCCAGCGCTTCAAGGTTGCCGCCGCCAACAGTCGCCCAGACGTTGTCGGCAGCAACCACCATCTTCGCGCCGGCCTCGCGCGGCGCATGCCCGCGCACCGACATCACGGTGACGAGCACTCCGGCCTGTCGGCCGGCTCGCAACCGCTGGATCGCCTTGACCCACTCCATCTCCCTCACCCGCCCGCTCTGCGGGCCGAGGAGGGGGCAGCCGTAGCCTCACCGGTGCCACCGGCGGACGTGCCACCGGCGGAGGTGCCGCTGGCGGACGTGCCACGGGAGGAGGTGCCGCCGGTGGACGTGCCGCCGGCGGACGACGGGACGGCTGCGCCGCCCGCGTGTGTCCAGTCGGGTTCGCCGGAACGGGCGCGGTCCAGCGCCCAATAGACAGCCTCGGGGGTTGCCGGTGACGGGAGGTCGATGCTGATGCCGGCAGGGCCGAAGGCCGCGGCTGCTTGCCGCAACGCCTCGCGGACCGAGAACGCCAGCATCAAAGGGGGTTCACCCACAGCCTTGGAGCCGTAGACCGCGCCGTCCTCGTGAGCCTTCTCCAGCAGCCGAACATTGAAGACCTCAGGCATCTCCGAGAAGCTCGGCAGCTTGTACGTGCTGGCTGCCTGCGTCGACAGCCGTCCACGACGGTCGCCGGTGCTCTCGTCCCAGCGCAGGTCCTCGAGCGTCAGCCACCCGGCGCCCTGCACGAATCCGCCTTCGATCTGCCCGATGTCGATCAGCGGGCTCAGGCTGTCGCCGACGTCATGCACGATGTCGACCCGGCGCAATGTGTACGCCCCGCTGAACCCGTCCACCTCGACCTCGGACGCCGCCACGCCGTACGCGAAGTACTTGAACGGCTCGCCGCGCATCGCGTTGGCGTCCCAGTGCAGGCCCTCGGTCCGGTAGAAGCCGGCCGCCCACAGCTGGACGCGCTGCATGTAGGCCATGCCGATCAGCTCGTTCCACGGCAGTCCATCGCCCGACAAACCCCGTACATCGCCGTCGACGAACCGTACGTCGGACGGGCTGATCCCGAGCCGCCCGCCGGCGACCTGCGCCAGCCGTTCCCGGATCTGCTCACAAGCGTTCTTGATCGCCGCACCGTTCAGATCGGCACCGGACGACGCAGCAGTAGCGGACGTGTTCGGCACCTTGTCGGTACGCGTCGGTGCCAGCCGCACCCGCGACAGCGGCACCCCGAGCGTGGTCGCAGCGACCTGCAGCATCTTGGTGTGCAGGCCCTGCCCCATCTCGGTGCCGCCGTGGTTGATCAGCACGGACCCGTCCTTGTAAACGTGGACGAGCGCCCCGGCCTGGTTGAACGCGGTCAGGTTGAACGAGATCCCGAACTTCACCGGAGTCATCGCCAGCCCGCGCTTCACATGCTCGTGCGAGGCGTTGAACGCCTCGACAGAAGCAAGCCGAGCGGCAACGTCCCCGCCGGCGATGACCTGGCTCCAGCACGACTCGAGCCGATCCGCGTGCCGGACGGGTTGCCCGTACGGCGTGGAGTCGCCCGGCTGGTAGAAGTTCCGTCGCCGCAGCTCCAAAGCGTCGTACCCGAGGAGTGGCGCACACCGACCGAGGATGTCCTCGATGACGAGCATGCCCTGCGGCCCGCCGAACCCGCGGAACGCGGTCTGGGAAGTCTTGTTCGTCTTCGCGATCTGCCCGTCGACGCGGACATGCGGGATCTCATAAGCGTTGTCGATGTGGCACATCGCCCGCGCCAGCACCGGCTCGGACAGATCCAGGCTCCACCCGCCATCCGCGGTCAGCGTCGCGTCCAGCGCAACCAGCCGACCGTCGTCGGAGAAGCCAACGCGCCACGACGAGTGGAACCCGTGCCGCTTGCCCGACATCGTCATGTCCTGCGTCCGGTTCAGCCGCAGCCGCACCGGCCGCCCGGTCAGCGTCGCGCCGAGCGCAGCGATCGCGGCGAACCCGTGCGGCTGCATCTCCTTGCCGCCGAAGCCGCCGCCCATCCGCAGGCACTGCACGGTCACGGAGTGACTGGCCAGCCCGAGTACGTGCGCGACGATCTCCTGCGTCTCCGACGGATGCTGCGTGCTCGACTGCACGAAGATCTGCCCGTACTCGTCCACCAGCGCCAACGCCGCATGCGTCTCGAGGTAGAAGTGCTCCTGCCCGGCGAACTCGAACTCTCCGCTGAACACATGCGGAGCCCCCGCCAAAGCAGCTGAGACGTCGCCGCGCTCCAGATGCCGCCCGATGCCCTGGAAGCTCCCAGCCTCGATCGCCTCGCGAACGCTCACCAACGACGCCAACGGCTCGTACTCGACCTCGACCGCCAACGCCCCGAGCCGCGCGGCCTCCAACGTGTCCGCAAGCACCCAGCAGACCGCGTGCCCGTTGAACATCACCTCGCCCGGGAACAACGGCTCGTCATGCTTGACGCCGGCGTCGTTCACCCCCGGTACGTCGTCCGCGGTCAGCACCCGCACAACACCGGGTACGTCGTACGCCGGCTTCACGCGCAACGCAGTCACCCGCGCGTGCGCGTGCGGCGACTGCACCGGCCACGCGTGGAGCACGTCCTTCGTGCGCATCACCAGATCGTCTGTATATAAGGCGGCCCCGGTCACATGCAGCGCAGCGCTCTCATGCGGCATCGGTACGCCGACAACTGCGGCAGCAGGCCGTTCCGACAGCGAGCTCATGCCTCGACCCCCTTGAAGTAGAACCGCAGCAACGACTGCCCGAGCATCGCCGAGCGGTACGCCGAACTCGCGCGGTGATCGTCCATCGGCGTACCCTCCGCGGCCATCACCCCGGCGGCGGTCCGCACGGTCGTCTCGTTCCACGGCTGACCGATCAACGCCGCCTCGGTCTCGCGGGCGCGCAACGGGGTCGCCGCAACACCGCCGAGCCCGATCTTCGCGTCCCGAACGACACCGTCCTGTATGTCGACGGCGTACCCGATCGCGACGCTGGAGATGTCGTCGAAGCGGCGCTTGGCGATCTTGTGGAAGGCGGTCATCGGTGCCAAAGGCAACGGGATCACGATCGTCTTGATCAGCTCGTCGGCGGCCTTCATGGTCTGCCGATACCCGGTGAAGTAGTCCGCCAACGGCACCACGCGCTCACCCCGCAACGACGCCAGCACGAGACTGACGTCCAGTGCCAGCAGTGCGGGTGGTGTGTCTCCAATAGGAGATCCGGTCCCGAGGTTCCCGCCGATCGTCGCGCCGTTCCGGATCAGCCGCGACGCGAACTGCGGGAACATCTCGGCCAGCAACGGCACCCGCCCCGCCAGCCGCCGCTCGATCTCGGTGAGCGTCAACGCCGCACCCAGCCGAACCTCGTCGTCGCCGAAGGAGAACTCGCGCAGCTCCTCCAGCCGGTCGATCGCGATGGTCAGCGGCGGGCGGGACCCGAAGATGTTCACCTGTACGCCGAGGTCGGTCGAACCGGCGACAACCTGCGCGTCGGTCCGCTCGCCCAGAACTGTCAGTGCGTGGTCGAGCGAGCTCGGACGGATGAACTCGCCCTCGGGCGAGACCATGCCGGTCGGCGCCGGCGCGGGCGGCGGGGAGTTGCGGCGTACGGCGAACGCGTCGTTCTCAGCCGGATCCTCGAGGGCGTAGGCCGCGTCGCGGATCGGACGATAGCCGGTGCACCGACACAGGTTGCCGCTCAGCGAATGCAGATCGAAGCCGTTCGGGCCGTGCTCATGATCGCCCTCACCACAAGAACGCCCCGGGCGGTAGAACTCGGCCGCCATACTGCACACGAAGCCCGGCGTGCAGTACCCGCACTGCGAGCCCCCGCGAACAGCCATCTCCTTCTGCACCGGGTGCAAGGCATCCGGCGAACCGAGGCCCTCGGAGGTGATGACCTCCTGGCCGTCCAGCGACGCGATCGGCAGCAGGCACGCGTTGATCGCGGTCCACTCTGTCGGGGCCTCCGTGCCGGCGCGGGCGACGAGGACCGAGCACGCCCCACACTCGCCCTCGGCGCACCCCTCCTTGGCGCCGGTCAGGCCGCGGTCGCGGAGCCAGTCCAGCACCGTGGTGTGGACGGGAATGTCGCCGAGAGCGGTGAGCTCGCCGTTCACCGTCACAGCAGGGGCGCGCAGTGCTTGGGTAGTCATCGGTTCGTGCTCCAACGGGTTCGTGCGCTGTGGATCGGGTTGGCGTCCGAGACGAAGTCGTCGAACCGGTAGCCGGCGATCTTCGCGATCTCGAGCAGCGCGGCGGCGTGCTCCTGGTTCTCGCAGTTGCCCAGCCGCTCGCGGCCCTGCTCGACGATCCGGTCGTACGACTCGGCATCGCGCACCGAGATCACCAACGGGAACCCGAACCGCTGCTCGTACTCCGACGTGATGGCGGCCAGCTGGTCGCGTTCCGGATCGCCCAGGAACGTCAGCCCCTTGTCCGACTGGTCCCGCAGCGACGCTTCGCCACTGAGGCCGTCGGCAACGAACTGCGAGCCCAGCTGCGGGTACGCCTGGATCAGATCGCGCTGCTCGTCGCGCGAGCCGGAGAACAACGCCTCCTGGAAAGAACGTCGCAGCGCGTGGGTGTCGGCGTACGGGCGCATGTCCCATGCCCGCTCGACGGCCCAGCGGGGACCCTGGAAGAGCCCGCCGAAGGTCTCGACGAACTCCTCGCGGGTCATCTTGTTCACCTGGTCCAGCCGCACGGAGTCACCCGGCTGTCCCGCGACCGCGGGGCCGTAGTTCTTGCCGACGTGGTGGAACAGGATGTTCAGGAAGATCGCGGTCAGGCTGCCGAGCGTGATGCCGCTGCCGAAGATGATCTCGGCCCAGTCCGGCACGGCCTGCGCGACCTGCGGCTGCGCGGTGACGTACATGGCCAGACCGACGCTGGTCGCGACGATGACGACGTTGCGGTGATCGTGGAAGTCGACCTTCGTCAGAGTCTGGAAGCCGACCACGGCCACGGTCGCGAACATCGCCAGCGCGGCACCGCCCAGGACCGGATGCGGTACGCCGGCCACGATCGCGCCGGCCTTCGGCAGCAGCCCGATCACGATCATGATCGCTCCGGCGGTCGCGACCACCCAGCGGCTGCGGACCCGGGTCAGCCGGACCAGGCCGACGTTCTCGGCGAAGCAGGTGTACGGGAACGAGTTGAAGACGCCGCCGATCGTGGTTGCCAGGCCGTCGGCCCGTAGTGCCCGGGCGATGTCCTCGCGGCCGATCCGCTTCTCGACGATCTCACCGGTCGCGAAGACGTCACCGGTGGTCTCCACCGCGGTGATCAGCATGACCACGACCATCGAGATGATCGCCGCCACCGAGAACTTCGGCCAGCCGAAGTAGAACGGCGTGGTCACTCCGGCCCAGGCAGCGTCCCCGACCGCCCCGAAGTGTGCGTCGCCGAACGCCCAGGCAACCAGGGTCCCCACGACCAGGCCGATCAGCACGGCGATCGTCGCCATGAAGCCCTTGAAGACCCGCTGGATCAGCACGATCAAGGCCAGCGTCCCCAGCGCGTAGGCCATGTTCTTCCCGCTGGTCGGTGCGGCATCCGGGCCGGCGCCGCCGACCGCGTCCCCGGCCGCGACCGGCAGCAGCGCCAGACCGATGATCGTGATCACTGAGCCGGTCACCACTGGCGGGAAGAACCGGATCAGCTTGCTGAAGTACGGCGCGATGAAGAACGTGGCCAGCCCGGCGACCAGTACGGCGCCGTAGATCACCAGCAGGCCGTCGGTACCGCCGCCGGCCGCGAGCCCGATCGCGATCATCGGCGAGACCGCCGTGAACGTCACGCCCTGCAGCAGCGGCAGCCGGACGCCGACCTTCCAGAATCCGACCGACTGGATGATCGACGCGATGCCGCAGGTGAAGAGGTCCGCGTTGATCAGGTGGATGAGTTGCTCGGTGGTGAGCCCGATGGCACTGGCGAGCAGGATCGGTACGATCACCGCCCCGGCGTAGAACGCCAGTACGTGCTGAGCGCCGTACACCGCGAGCTTGCCAGGTGGCAGCACCTGATCGACGGGGTGGCGGCTGGACCGCAGGTTTGCCTTCATCGGGGACACGCTCCTCGGGCTGCATGGGGCGGCGGGGGATTTGACCTGCCCCTGAGCATCGGCTCAGAACGCGCCGGATTGCACCCGGTGAACCTCCGAAGATGAACGGCCGGAGAACACCCTGTTTTGTGCGATCACACAACTAGAGCGATTTGAGCGCGAGAAACACGTCGACCCGGTCCTCGAGGCTCGACAGATCGCGACCGGTCAGTTGCTCAACGCGTTCGATCCGGTAGCGAACGGTGTTCACGTGCAGATGCAGCGACTCCGCCGTACGCGTCCAGGAACACGAGCAGGCGAGGAAGGCCTGGAGCGTAGTGAGCAGGTCGGCATGGGTACGGCGGTCGTGCTCGAGGACCGCTCCGAGGACACGGTTGGTGTAGGTGCGCCGTACGTCGTCCGGCAGGGTCGCGAGCAGGAGGACGTGGGACGCGACCTCGTCCGAGGTGACCACCGAGACGGGTGCGCGCCCGGCCCCGGCGGCCCGCTGCGCGAAGCGGGCTTCTTCGAGTGCGCCGGCGAGTGCGTCGACTGAGGTCTCGCCGCTGATTCCGACCGCGAGCCGACCCCGATTCAGACCCGGACCGAGACGGCTGAAGCTCCGTCGTACGTGCTCCGGCAGCTCTGGCGTGTAAGGCAGGAAGCCGACCAGCAAACCGTCGCGTCCAGGAGCGACGACCGCCGGGCCGACGGTCAGCGCCACGTCTTCAAGCAGGCTCAGTGCGACCTCGCTCGGTCCGTCATCGCGGAGCTCGGCGACCGCCACGACCATCGGTCGCTCCGAGTGCGATCCGGCCTGTTTGAGCCGCGCTGCGACCTCGGCCTGCGGTGCGCCGGATTCGACCAGCGCGAGCGCGTCGGCGACCAGCGGGCGCAGCGCCCGGCGGCCCTCGTCGCGGCGGGCGCGGTCCAGCGCGGCGATCGCGCACAACTCGTGCACCGCCTCCACGTGGTCACGGGACCATTCGTTGTGGTCGCCTTCGATCACCAGGACCCATGCCGTCAAGCGGTTCCCCAGCCCGGATCCAACCGGGAACAGGCTGTACGACGCATCGATCGTCATCGCGACAGCAGGCGTGCGATCCGCGGTCAGGAACTTGCGCGTCACCGCGTCGATCGCGGCGGGGTCGAGCTCACCCGGCCCCGGTACGACGTGGCGCCCGGTCGGGGTCAGCACGCGACAGTCGTGCCCGATCTCCGCCGAGATCCGCGCCGCCAACTCGTCGAGGCTGCGCCCGGCCGCGATCGACGACAGCAGCTGCCGCTGCCGGACGAGACTCGCCGACAACCGGGCCCCGGTCTCGGCCGATCCCGCCGCCGCGACGTACTCCGTCACGTCCGCGAACGCGATCTCGATCGGCACCTCGATCAGCGTCACCTCGTGCCGCCGGCACGCATCCGTCAGGTCCGCCGGCACGTCGCCCAGCTGCGCCTTTCCGGCCAGGATCGTCCTCGCCCCGCGGCCTGCCATCGAGGCCACGAACACCTCGCTGTCCATCGGCCGTCGCCGCCAGACCAGCCCGGTCAGCACGACCTCGCCGCCGTTCAGGTACCGCCCCGGCTCGAGCAGGTCGGTGGTGACGAGCCGCCCGATCGGGCGATCCAGCACTCCACCCGCCGAATGCAGCAGGCGCAGCCCGAGCTCGGGCGCATCCAGCAACTCGGACAGCAGCACGGCAAACCTCCTTTAGAGGAACGTACAACGCGCGCGCCCACGTGAGACACCCCCTCGCCGTCCCGAACCCAGACCTTGACGCTCTCGCCCAAGCCAACCTATGGTTTTCGCAGAACAGAAACGAACTTCCGCAATACGGAAATTGGAGTCAGGATGAGCCACCAACTGCGGTACACGGTGAACTGCTCGTTGCTCTTCACCGAGTTGCCCCTGCTGGAGCGACCGGCCGCCGCCCGGCGGGCCGGGTTCAGCGCGGTCGAGTTCTGGTGGCCGTTCGTCGAGGCGGTCCCGCCGGACCGGCAGGTCGACGCGTTCGTCAACGCGATCACCGACGCCGGTGTCCAGCTGACCGGCCTCAACTTCTTCGCCGGCGATATGCCCGGCGGCGACCGCGGGCTGGTGTCCTGGCCGAAGCGGTCGAGCGAGTTCCGCGACAACATCGACGTCACGGTCGGCATCGGTGAGCGACTCGGCACCCAGGGCTTCAACGCCCTGTACGGCAACCGCGTCGACGGCAGCAGCGAGCGCGAGCAGGACGACCTCGCGGTCGAGAACCTCGCCCTCGCCGCCCGGGCCGCCGCGCGGATCGGCGGCACGGTCCTGGTCGAGCCGGTCAGCGGGGCAGACCGGTACCCGCTGAAGACGGCAGCCGACACCCTCACCGTGATCGACCGTGTCCAGACGGCGTACGACGTACCGAACGTCGGACTGCTTGCCGACCTGTACCACCTCGCGGTCAACGGCGACGACGTGAACAAGGTGATCGCCGACAGCACCGACTGGATCGCCCACGTGCAGATCGCCGACGCGCCAGGCCGCAACGAGCCCGGCACCGGCACGCTCCCGCTCGACCAGCAACTGACCGCCCTCGAGGCAAACGGCTACTCCGGCTGGGTCGGACTCGAGTACAAGCCGTCCACCACCTCAGACGAAAGCTTCGGCTGGCTGCCGTTCGAGCGCCGCTGACCCACCTAGGAGACATTCACATGACGAACATTGCCTTCATCGGTCTGGGCATCATGGGCAACCCGATGGCCGTCCACCTCGCCAACGCCGGACACACCGTGACCGGCCTGGACCGTAGCCCGGAGCGGGCCGAGGACCTGGTCGCCGCCGGCGGCCGGGCCGCGACCTCGCTGGCCGACGCGGTCAAGGGCGCCGACGTGATCTGCGTGATGGTGCCCGACTCGCCCGACGTCCAGGCCGTGCTCGAGGGTGAGGACGGGGTCTTCCAGCTGGCCGAGACCGGCACGCTGATCATCGACTTCTCCAGCATCCGGCCGGACGTCACCCAGCAGCTCGCCGAGCAGGCCCGGGCGCTCGGCTTCCACCTGCTCGACGCCCCGGTGTCCGGCGGTGAGGCGGGTGCCAAGAACGCCGCGCTGTCGATCATGGTCGGCGGCGACGCGGACGACTTCGCGAAGGCCAAGCCGCTGTTCGACGTGGTCGGCAAGACCGTCGTCCACGTCGGCCCCAGCGGTTCGGGCCAGACGGTCAAGGCCGCCAACCAGCTGATCGTCGCCGCGAACATCCAGGCAGTCGCCGAGGCTGTCGTCTTCCTGGAGGCGTACGGCGTCGACACCAAGGCCGCGCTCGAGGTGCTGGGCGGCGGGCTGGCCGGGTCGACCGTGCTGAACCAGAAGAAGGAGAACATGCTGTCGCGCTCCTTCCAGCCCGGATTCCGGATCGACCTGCACCACAAGGACATGGGCATCGTGACGGCGGCCGCGCGCGAAGCTGGTGTCGTCGTACCGCTCGGTGCTCTCGTCGCGCAGCTCGTCGCGTCTGCGCGGGCCAACGGCGACGGCGGTCTCGACCACTCGGCTCTGCTGCGCGGCGTCGAGCGGCTGTCCGGGAAGGAGATCGGCTGATGACACGGATGCGTGCGGTTGACGCCGCAGTACTGATCCTTGAGAAGGAGGGTTCGACGCAGGCGTTCGGGTTGCCGGGCGCGGCGATCAACCCGTTCTACGCCGCGATGCGCGACCACGGCGGGATCAAGCACGTCCTCGCCCGGCACGTCGAGGCTGCCTCGCACATGGCCGAGGGGTACACCCGGGCCCGGGCCGGCAACATCGGCATCTGCATCGGTACGTCGGGACCGGCCGGGACCGACATGATCACCGGCCTGTACTCCGCTGCCGCTGACTCGATCCCGATCCTGTGCATCACCGGCCAGGCGCCGGTCGCCAAGCTGCACAAGGAGGACTTCCAGGCCGTCGACATCTCGTCGATCGCCAAGCCGGTCGCGAAGTGGGCGGTCACGGTGATGGAGGCCGCGCAGGTGCCCGGCACCTTCCAGAAGGCGTTCCAGGTGATGCGCGAAGGCCGTCCGGGTCCGGTGCTGATCGACCTGCCGCTCGACGTACAGCTTGCGCAGATCGACTTCGACATCGACACGTACGAGCCGCTTCCGGTGTCTCGTCCCGCGGCGACGCGGGCGCAGGCGGAGCGGGTGCTCCAGATGCTCGGCGCGGCCGCTCAGCCGTTGATCGTTGCCGGTGGCGGCGTGATCAACGCGGACGCGAGCGATCTGCTGGTGGAGTTCGCCGAGCTGACGGGCATTCCCGTCGTACCGACGTTGATGGGGTGGGGTTCGATCGCCGACGACCACCCGTTGAGCGCCGGGATGGTCGGTCTGCAGACCTCGCACCGGTACGGCAACGCGACGATGCTGGCGTCCGATCTGGTGCTCGGCATCGGCAACCGGTGGGCGAACCGGCACACCGGCGGGCTGGATGTGTATCGCGGTGAGCGGAAGTTCATCCACGTGGACATCGAGCCGACGCAGATCGGGCGGGTGTTCGCGCCGGACTACTCGGTCGTGTCGGACGCGCGGGCCGCTCTCGAGGTCTTCGTCGAGGTGGCGCGCGAGTGGGCCGCCGACGGCAGGCTGGCCGACCGTACGGCGTGGGCTGCGGAGTGCCGCGACCGGCGTACGGCGTTGCAGCGGAAGACGCACTTCGAGAGCACGCCGATCAAGCCGCAGCGGGTGTACGAGGAGATGAACCGTGCGTTCGGGCCGGAGACCCGGTACGTCAGCACGATCGGGCTCTCGCAGATCCAGGCCGCGCAGATGCTGCACGTGTACCGTCCGCGGCACTGGATCAACGCGGGCCAGGCCGGGCCGCTCGGCTGGACCGTGCCGGCGACGCTGGGGGTCGCGGTCGCGGATCCGGAGAGCACCGTGGTCGCGCTGTCGGGCGACTACGACTTCCAGTTCCTGATCGAGGAGTTGGCGGTCGGGGCGCAGTTCAACATCCCGTACATCCACGTGGTTGTGAACAACTCGTACCTCGGGCTGATCCGTCAGGCGCAGCGGAACTTCGACATGGACTACTGCGTGCAGCTGTCGTTCGAGAACATCAACAGCCCGGAGGTCAACGGCTACGGCGTCGACCACGTGAAGGTCGCGGAAGGTCTTGGTTGTAAGGCCCTCCGGGTCTTCGAGCCGGACGGAATCCTGCCGGCGCTCGAGCAGGCGAAGAAGCTGATGGTCGAACACCAGGTCCCGATCGTCGTCGAGGTCATCCTGGAGCGCGTCACCAACGTCTCCATGGGCGTAGAGATCGACAACGTCATCGAATTCGAAGACCTCGCCATCTCCCCCGAAGACGCGCCGACAGCACTGGCCTTGCTGGACTGATGGTTCGGGTAGTAGTTGCCTCCGACAAGTTCAAAGGAAGTCTGACCAGCGCGGAGGTGGCGGCTGCGGTTGGTGTTGGGGTACGACGAGTCCACCCCGACGCCACCGTGGTCGCGGTTCCGGTAGCCGACGGCGGTGACGGCACGCTCGCCGCGGCCGTCGGGGCGGGCTATGAGTTGGTCCCGGTTGTTGCCTCAGGCCCTACGGGGGAGCCGGTGAAGTCCGGCTACGCCCGCAGGGGCGACACCGCGGTGGTTGAGCTCGCGGACGTGTCCGGCCTGGTACGCCTTCCCGGTGGAGTTCCGGCTCCGTTGACGGCCACGTCGTACGGCACCGGTGAGCTCATCGCCGCAGCCGTTGCCGCCGGCTGCACCCGCATCATCCTCGGCATCGGCGGCAGCGCCTCCACCGACGGCGGCGCCGGCCTGATCGCCGGGCTGGGAGGCCGGCCGGAGGGCGTGCAGGTAGTGGTGGCTTGTGATGTGGACAATCCGCTGACCGGGCCTCGGGGTGCGGCGGCTGTGTACGGACCGCAGAAGGGCGCCACCGCCGAGCAGGTCGTCGAGCTCGACAACAAACTGAGCGCGTGGGCCGACCAGGTCGCCGCGCAAACCGGCCGCGATCTCCGGGATGTGCCGGGCGCAGGAGCCGCGGGCGGGGTCGGCTTCGCGGCGCTTGCGCTCCTGGACGCCGAGCTGCGGCCGGGGATCGAGTTGGTGCTGGAGATGGTCGGGTTCGAGGAGCAGCTCGCGGGTGCCGACCTCGTGATCACCGGCGAAGGGGCGCTCGACGAGCAGACCCTGCACGGGAAGGCTGTGGCCGGAGTAGCTACGAAGGCGGCCGGCATCCCGGTGGTCGCCGTGTGCGGCGTCAACCAACTGGAGGCTCATCAGCTTCAGCAAGCCGGTGTGCAAGCGGCGTACGCGCTCACCGAGCTCGAGCCGGACGTCCAGCGGTGCATCGCCGAGCCGAAGCCGCTGCTCGAACAGCTTGGCGAACGGATCGCCGTCGAGCACCTTACGATGACGAGAAGGGAGAGAGGGATCGCATGAACGCTCTTGATCTGGTGATCCGGGCCCGGCGAGTCGTCCGCCCCGCAGGCGAGCAGCCGGGTGCGATCGGCGTACGGGACGGGCGCATCGTCGCGATCGCGCCGTACGACGCCGAGCTCCGGACGACCGCCGACGTACGCCTCGCCGACGACGAAGCACTACTCCCGGGCCTCGTCGACTCCCACGTACACGTGAACGATCCCGGCCGGACCGACTGGGAAGGCTTCACCTCCGCGACCAAGGCAGCAGCCCGCGGCGGCGTCACCACGATCATCGACATGCCGCTCAACAGCATCCCGCCCACCTGCGACGTGCCGGCGCTCACCCTCAAACGCAAGACCGCCGAGACCCAGGCGTACGTCGATGTCGGGTTCTGGGGCGGCGCGATCCCGGGCAACGTCCCCGACCTGCGTCCACTCCACGATGCCGGCGTGTTCGGCTACAAGTGCTTCCTGCTGCATTCCGGGGTCGACGAGTTCCCCCCGCTCGATCATGCACAGCTCGAGGCCGCGATGCGTGAGATCAGCGGCTTCGACGGTCTGCTCATCGTGCACGCCGAGGACGCCCACCGCATCGACGAAGCGACGCAACCCGACGGGGCGAGCTACGAAGCCTTTCTCAGCTCCCGTCCCCGCACCGCCGAGAACGATGCCGTTGCCGAGGTCATCGACCTTGCCCGCGAGACCGGCTGCCGCGTCCACATCCTGCACGTCTCCAGCGCCGAGGTCCTCCCGCTGCTCGCGAAGGCCCGCGCGGACGGCGTACGGATCACCGCGGAGACCTGCCCGCACTACCTGAGCTTCACCGCCGAGGACATTCCCGACGGCGCCACGCAGTACAAGTGCTGCCCGCCGATCCGTGAGGCCGCGAACCGAGAGCTCCTCTGGGACGGCCTTCGCGACGGCACGATCGACCTGGTCGTCTCCGACCACTCGCCGTCGACGATCGACCTCAAGCACCTCGACACCGGCGACTTCGGCACCGCCTGGGGCGGGATCGCGTCGCTCCAGCTCGGCCTGCCCGCCGTCTGGACCGAGGCGCGCCGCCGCGGCTTCACCCTCGCCGACGTCGTCCGCTGGATGTCCGCCGCCCCCGCCAAGCAGACCGGCCTGACCGCCAAGGGCGGCCTCGAGATCGGGTACGACGCCGACTTCTGCGTCCTCGCCCCGGACGAGACCTTCACCGTCGACGCGACGCAGCTCCAGCACAAGAACGCCATCACGCCGTACGACGGACGCACCCTCACCGGCGTCGTCCGGAGTACCTGGCTCCGCGGCCGACCCGTCGACATCGCCGTCGACCCACGCGGCCGCCTGCTGACCCGAGGAGAACGATGAGCTACTACGCGCCGAAAGGCGGGCTGCCCGCGCAGACCGACCTCACCACCGACCGCGCGGTCTTCACCGAGGCGTACGCCGTCCTCCCGCGCGGCACGATGCGCGACATCGTCACCAGCCGGCTGCCGTTCTGGGACGACACGCGGTTGTGGGTGATCGCCCGTCCGCTGTCCGGGTTCGCCGAGACGTTCTCGCAGTACATCGTCGAGGTCGGGCCGGGCGGCGGGAGCGACAAGCCGGAGACCGATCCGGCCGCCGAGGCCGTGCTGTTCGTTGTCTCAGGCAACGTTGTGCTGACGGTCGCCGGCGAGAAGCACATGCTGACCGAGGGCGGGTACGCGTACCTGCCGCCGGGCGGGGACTGGACGGTGCGGAACACGAGCGACGCGGTCGCGACGTTCCACCTGGTGCGGAAGGCGTACGAGCGGGTCGACGGGATCGACGTACCGCCGGCGTTCGTCACCAACGAGGCGGACGTCGAGGGCCGGGAGATGCCGGGCACCGAGGGACGCTGGAGGACGCAGCGGTTCGCGGACCCGGACGACGTACGGCATGACATGCACGTCAACATCGTCAGCTTCGAGCCGGGCGGGGTGATCCCGTTCCCGGAGACGCATGTGATGGAGCACGGGCTGTACGTGCTGGAGGGCAAGGCGATCTACCTGCTGAACAAGGACTGGGTCGAGGTGCAGGAGGGCGACTTCATGTGGCTCCGCGCGTTCTGCCCGCAGGCCTGTTACGCCGGCGGTCCGGGACGCTTCCGCTACCTGCTTTACAAGGACGTCAACCGGCACCCCAAGCTCACGCTCTGAGGTCCTTGCGGAGGAAGATCCGGCTCCGGTCGGCGCCGACCGGGACCCGGCCGAACTCGGTCCAGCCGTGGCGCGCGTAGAACTCGGGCGCCTGGAACTGGATCGTGTACACGACGCCGCTGACGCAACCGCGCCTTCGGGCTTCGGCTTCTGCTTGGGCGAGGATCTTGCTCCCCAGACCGGTACCGCGGAGCCTGTCCGGCAGGTAGAGCAGGTCGACGAACCACAGCCCGAGCGACGTACGGCCGGTGAGCCCGCCGACCGTCTCGCCATTCTCCTTGATCAGCACAGCGAGCGGCCGGCGGTCCTGTACGCCGGCGGCGGTCAAGTTGAACTCGTCCAGCCCGTCGGAGACCACCGCCTCGTCCGAGGCCCTCGGCTCGTCGGTCAGCACGACAGTGAAGGTCATGCCTCTGGACGCTAACCGCCGCCACCGACATCTCGACAGGTAGTGCATCCCCGGGACGCTGTACGCGCACGCTCAGGTGCACTAGTGGCGAGTGGACACCTCCTGTCGAGATGCCCGGTTTGGTCAGTCGGCGATGCGGACCGGGCGCTGGGGCGGCGTGAGCGGGTCCGTGACGAGCCGGGCGTGGCGCTCCACGTCGTACCGCGTGCCGTCGAAGGCGAGGCGTTGGCGCTCGATGCCTTCGGAGAGGAAGCCGGCGCCGGCGGCGACCGCGCAGGATGCCGGATTGTTCAACTGGTGACCGAGCTCGAGCCGGTACAGCCCGGCCTGCTCGTGCGCCCAGCCGGCCAGCGCGCGGAGAGCATCCCGGGCGACACCCTGCCCACGGACGTCGGCGAGCGTCCAGTACCAGGTCCAGCCGACCCGGTGCCGGTCGATATTCGTCACGGCGACGCACCCGATCGGGTGATCGTCGGCGTCGGCAACGGCGTACACATGCCCGTTGTCGAGGTCCGCGACCCGCCCGATCCAGTCGACCGCGGACGCCCGGTCCACGATCCCGCGCTGCACCGCCACCTCGGGATCCTGGTGCGCCGCCGCCAACCGCAGCGCATCCGCCGTCCGCCACCGCCGCAACCCCAACTCCCCGAGCGCGTATCCCATCCCTCGAATCTACCGCCGGGTCCAGACCAACGGACGCACACACGGCGCGTTACGTTCGCCGGAGCAGGAGAGGATAGGGCCTATGGGATATCTGGATTTCAGGGATCAGGTTGTTGTGGTGACCGGGGCCAGTAGTGGGATCGGGGCTGCGGCGGCGGTCGGGTTCGCGGAGAGTGGGGCTTCGGTCGCGCTTCATTACCACCAGAACGAGGAGGGTGCGAAGCACACCGTGGGGGCGGTGCAGACGGCCGGTGGTACGGCGTCGTTGCACCAGGCGGATCTGGCCGACCCGAAGTCGGCGGACGCGTTCATCGACGAGGTGCTCGCGCAGCACGGGCGGATCGACGTACTCGTCAACAACGCGGGCGACCTGGTCCACCGGTCGCCGATCGCCGACGTACCGGACGAGGAGTTCCACCGGATCCTCGACGTGAACCTGACCTCGGTCTTCGCGCTGAGCCGGCGGATCGTGCCCGTGTTCCGGGCGCAGGGCGGCGGCTCGATCATCAACGTCACGTCGATCGCCGGGCGGACCGGCGGCGCCGGCGGCTCGGTCGTGTACGCGACCAGCAAGGGCGCGGTCAGCACGTTCACCCGCGGCCTGGCCAAGGAGCTCGCCCCGGAAGGCATCCGGGTGAACGCGATCGCGCCGGGCGTGATCAAGACCCCGTTCCACGACCGCCACACCGCCGACGCGCAGATGCAGGCCATGCTCGCCACCATCCCGATGGGCCGCACCGGTACGCCGCACGAGTGCGTCGGCACGATCCTGTTCCTCGCCTCCGACCGCATGTCGTCGTACGTCACCGGCCAGATCATCGAGATCAACGGCGGCCAATTGACGCCCTAGGCAACGGTCGGGGTTCGGAGGTTGTTGCCAGAAACATCGGATGGATCCCCAAGCCTGGCTGGCTAACTTCGTGGTTGTCGCAAGCAGTTGACCGCGGCAACAACCAACACACGAAGGAGAACTGCCATGAGCTTCAAGAAGATCGCCCCGCTCAAGCCGAAGGCCCCGAAGGGCGGCGCGTGCCACAAGAAGCCCGCCAAGAAGGCGCCGCGCCGCCGTCGGCCGATCGCTCGCTGACCTCAGTTCTCTGACGATGGGGCCTGCACTCCGCAGGCCCCATCGGCGTGTTCACCCGGGAGGCGGCAGATGACGATCCGGCAGGCGTTCGCGCGGTTCTGGCCGCTGACGCGAGGTGACCGGCGGTGGTACGTCCTGGTCTGTGTTTGTGTGATCGCGGCGGCTCTGTGCGAGACCGTCGCGATCCTGCTCTTCGGCAGCCTGACCGACAACGCGCTCGAGCAGGGCTCACTCGCGGCGTTCTGGCATCCCGCGTCGGCCTGGCTCGCGGTCGCGGTCGTCGGCGCGATCATCGGGTACTTCGGCAACTCGCTCGCCTACTGGAGCGGTGAGCGGTTCGTACGCCGACTCCGCGCCCGCGTGTTCGCCCATGTGCAGGACCTCCCGCCGGACTTCTTCCAGCGGTACCGCCGCGGTGACCTGGTCGAGCGGCTCAGTGGTGACGTCGAGGCGATCGAGCAGCTGGTCGTGTCCTCGACGATCGGCGTGGTGTCGGCGGTGTTCCGCGTCGTACTGTTCTCGGCCGCGGCGTTCTGGCTGCGCTGGGATCTTGCGCTGGTCATGTTCGTACTGGCGCCGCTCTTGTGGCTGGCGGCGAAGGTGTTCTCCGGTCCGATCAGGCGCTTCGCCCGCTCCGAGCGGGTAGCCGACGGAGCGATCACGTCGGTGCTGGAGGAGTCGCTGGGCCTGATCGAGCTGACCCAGGCGTACGACCGCAAGCCGTCCGAGGAGAAGCGGCTCGACCGCGAGGCGGTGTCGTGGATGCGCGCCTCGGTGAGCGGCGCGCGCCGGACCGAGCTGTATGAGCAGGTAGTCGAGGTCCTCGAGACGCTGTGTGTGCTCGGGGTGATCGGCCTCGGGGTCTGGGAGATCTCGCAAGGTCGGATGACGCTCGGCGCGCTGCTGTCGTTCGCAGCATTCCTCGGGTACCTGTACCCGCCGCTCCGCAGTCTCGGCGAACTCAACCTCACCGCCACGGCTGCCACCGCTGCGACCGAACGCCTGACCGAGCTGCTGTCCGTCACCCCGTCCGTCACCGACCCAGATCACCCGGCCGAACTCGACCACGTCCGCGGACGCCTCGAGTTCGACCGGGTCGGGTTCTGCTACCCCGGCGCCGACACCCCCACACTTGCCGGCTTCGACCTCACCGTGCAGCCCGGCGAGTTCGTGATCCTCACCGGCCCGAGTGGCATCGGCAAGTCCACGATCGCGAAGCTCCTGCTCCGCTTCTACGACCCCACCGCCGGCACGATCCGGCTGGACGGCGTACCGCTGGAGTCTCTGGAGGTACGGCGCCTGCGCGAGAACATCACGTTGCTCTCGCAGCAGACGCTCGTCCTCCCCGACACGATCCGGGCAAACCTCGCCTACGGCCGCCCCGACGCCACCGACGCGGACATCATCGCCGCAGCCCGCGCATCCGCCGCCCACGACTTCATCACCGCCCTACCCGACGGCTACGACACCCGCCTCGACCCGTCCACCCCGACTCTCTCCGGCGGCCAACTTAAACGCCTGACCTTCGCCCGAGCCCTCCTCCGCAACACCCCGGTCCTAGTCCTCGACGAACCAACCGCAGGCCTGGACCCCACCGCAGCCCACGAAATCATCACCCCGCTCCAATCCCTGACCCACAACCGGACCACCCTCCTGATAACCCACGACCCAGCGCTCCTGCCCTACGCCGACCGGGTCGTCACGCTCAGCGGGACAGAGTCCGGAAGCGATGCGCAGACAGTGGAAGGAAGATTGCTGTCAGCAGCAAGGGAGCTATGACGGCGGCCAGCCCTGCGTGGGTGCCTATCCAGGTGGCGGTGGCGGAGGGGTCGGGGTTGCCGAAGAGTTCTCGGCAGGCGGTTGCCGTTGCTGACAGTGGGTTCCACTGGGCGATGGTGCCTAGCCAGCTGGGCATCGTGGACGTGGCTACAAAAGTGCTGGAGAGGAAGCCGATGGGCCAGACCAGGACCTGGACCATCGTCACGCTCTGCGCGTTCTTCACAGTCAGACCGATGAAGATGCCGACCCACAGCAACGCGAACCTCAGCAGCAACAGCAACCCGAACGCGGCCAGCGCGGCCGGCAGGCCTTCGTGCCAGCGCCAACCGAGTGCGAGACCGGTCGCGACCAGCACGAGGAGCGTCACCATCGAGTCGAGCATGTCCGCGATGCATCGCCCGAGCACCACCGCCGTCGAGCTCATCGGGAGCGAGCGGAACCGGTCCGTCACTCCCTTCGACACATCGGTGGTGACCGCCGTCATCGTGCCCTCGAGCCCGAACAGCATCGCCAGCGCAAAGATCCCCGGCACCAGCAATTCGTAGTACGACGAACCCTCCGGGAAATCCATCGCCCCGCCCAGCAGGCCGCCGAACATCAGCAGCATCAGCACCGGGAAGAACCACTGGAACAGCACCAACCCGGGCTGCATCCGCCAATGCATCAACGTCCGCCGCGCGATCGTCCAGCTGTCCGCGAGCGCCCACCCGAGCCCGTTCATGCGGCCGCCCCGGTCAGGTGCAGGAAGACCTCGTCCAGCGTCGGCCGCCGCAACGTGATGTCCTCCGGTTCAATCCTTGCCTCATGCAACGAGTTCGCCATCACCACCAACGCCTTCGTACGATCCTTCACCGGCACACTCACCCGTACGTCGACGACCTGGATCTCGCCGTCCGCCAGCGGCCCGGCCAGCTCCACCACCCGCGGTACGTCGGCCGGATCCGCGAGCAGGATCTCCAGCCGGTCCGACCCGAGCTGCGTCTTCAGCTCATCAGGGGTGCCCTCGGCAACGACCTTCCCCGCCTTGAGCATCGAGATCCGGTTCGCGAGCTGATCCGCCTCCTCCAGGTACTGCGTCGTCAGCAACACCGTCGTACCGCCATCGACCAGCTCCCGTACGGCGGACCACACCTCGATCCGGCCGGCCGGATCGAGCCCGGTCGTCGGCTCGTCCACGAACAGCACCCGCGGCGCCACGATCAGGCTCGCCGCGAGATCCAGCCGCCGGCGCATCCCGCCGGAGTACTTGCTGACCGCCTGCCCGGCCGCCTCCGTCAGGCTGAACCGCTCCAGCAGCTCGTCGGCCCGGCTCTGGTGATTCTTCAGATGGTTCAGCCGTCCGAACATCACCAGGTTCTGCCGCCCGGTGAGGATTTCGTCCACAGCGGCGTACTGCCCGACCAGCCCGATCCGCCGTCGTACCTCTGCGCCCTGGCGGCGTACGTCGTACCCCGCGATCGTCGCCGTACCGGAATCCATCTCCAGCAGCGTGGACAGGATCCGCACCGCCGTCGTCTTGCCGGCGCCGTTCGGACCGAGCAGACCCGTCACCGTGCCGGCCGTGACCTGCAGGTCGAAGCCGTTCAGCCCCGCACCCTCCGTGCCGCCCTTGTAGTTCTTCCGTACGCCGACGGCCTCGATCACTGTTTCCGTAGTCATTCCCACCTCTCGGGTCGTTGAGCCGTAGAGTGTACCGTACATTGTACGGCTCAGGTACGATGCGTTCAACGACGAGCGGTGGAAGAAGGTTCCGGTGGCGGGAAGGAAGGCGGCTGCGCCCGATCCGGCGCGCAGTCTGGCGCTGCTGTGGGGGAGCCACGCGAAACCCGGCCGCTCCGGTCTGACCGTGCGCGCGATCGTCGACGCCGCGATCGAGCTCGCCGATGCCGAAGGCCTCGAGGCGCTGTCGATGCGGATGGTCGCCGACCGGCTGAAGGTCGGCACGATGTCGCTCTACACGCACGTTCCCGGCAAGGGTGAGCTGACCGACCTGATGTTCGACCGCGCGTACGGCGACCTGTACGCCGACGCCGACGAGCCTGTGCGGCAGTCCGGCGGCTGGCGGGGCGCGCTCGAATTCATTGCCCGCCGCAACTGGGAGATCCTGACCGCGCACCCGTGGATCCACGAGGTGCCGACGATGCGTACGGCGCTGGGCCCGAACATCACCCGCAAGTACGAGGCGGAGCTACGCCCGCTCGACGGCCTCGGTCTGACCGACGTCGAGATGGACTCCGCGCTGGCCCTCGTCCTCACCCACGTCCAGGGCACCGCCCGCGCCGGCGCCGAACAACTCCGCACCCAACGCGACTCCGGCCTCACCGACGAGGAGTGGTGGCGTCAGATCTCCCCGACCCTCACCACAGTCATGTCCGGCACTCACTTCCCCGTCGCCGGCCGCGTAGGCACCGCCGTAGGCGAACACTTCCAGTCAGTTATAGACCCAGCCCACGCCCTGACCTTCGGCCTGACCACCATCCTCGACGGCCTGACCCAGCTGATCGAGTCGCGATCAGCTGTTGAGTAGGTCTTCGAAGGGGGTGGGGTTGGTGAAGGGGTCGGCCTTCGTGGGGGTTTCGTGGTGGAGGGCGGCGACCAGTTCGCTTGCTGCCTGGGTGATGCGGGGGCGGAGGCCGGCGGCGTTGGGGCCCCAGTCGGTGGAGGCGGCGTAGACGCCGGTCGGGACCGGGAGGGCCTCCAGGTACGCGAAGAGGGGCCGGAGCGCGAACTCCAGCACAAGCGAGTGGCGTTCGGTGCCGCCGGTTGCGCCCAGGAGGACGGGCTTGCCGGCCAGGGCCTGGTCGTCGAGTACGTCGAAGAACATCTTGAACAGGCCCGAGTACGACGCACTGAACGTCGGGCTGACGACGATGAGGGCGTCAGCCGACTCGACCGTCTCGAGGACCTCGCGCAGCTCGGCCGACGGGAAGCCGGTGAGCAGGTTGTTGGTCAGGTCGTGAGCGTGGTCGCGGACCTCGATCGTCTCGATGCGGGAGGTGATCCCGCGGCCCGACAACTCGTCCGCGACCGCGGCCGACAGTTGGTCGGCGAGCAGCCGGGACGACGACGGTGTCGTCAACCCAGCTGTCACCACGGCAATCACGCGTTCGTTCATCGCGTCGGCTCCTCGGCGGTCGGCTCGGCCACCACGGCCGGCTCATCGATCGTCTCCAACTGGCGCGCACGCTCCGCGGCGGCCTTCAAAGACTCGTGCGTCGGTGCGTCCGGCACGTGCGCCGGCTTCAGCGCGGCGAACTCCTTCCGCAGTACCGGAACGACCTCTTCGCCGAGGATGTCCAGCTGCTCCAGCACAGTCTTCAGCGGCAACCCGGCGTGGTCCATCAGGAACAGCTGCCGCTGGTAGTCACCGAAGTGCTCCCGGAACGACAGTGTCCGCTCGATAACCTCCTGCGGACTGCCGACAGTCAGCGGCGTCTCCCGGGTGAAGTCCTCGAGCGACGGCCCGTGTCCGTAAACCGGCGCGTTGTCGAAGTACGGCCGGAATTCGCGGACCGCGTCCTGCGAGTTCTTGCGCATGAAGACCTGACCGCCGAGCCCGACGATCGCCTGGTCCGCGGCGCCGTGCCCGTAGTGCTCGAAGCGCCGGCGGTACAGCTCGATCATCTGCTTGGTGTGCGTGATCGGCCAGAAGATGTTGTTGTGGAAGAACCCGTCACCGTAGTACGCCGCCTGCTCGGCGATCTCGGGCGACCGGATCGACCCGTGCCACACGAACGGCGGTACGTCGTCCAGCGGCCGCGGTGTCGCGGTGAACCCCTGCAGCGGCGTACGGAACTTGCCTTCCCAGTCGACGACGTCCTCGCGCCAGAGCCGGCGGAGCAACGCGTAGTTCTCGACGGCGAGCGCGATGCCGTTGCGGATGTCCTGACCGAACCACGGGTACACCGGACCTGTGTTGCCGCGACCCATCATCAGGTCGACCCGGCCGTCGGCCAGGTGCTGCAGCATCGCGTAGTCCTCGGCGATCTTCACCGGGTCGTTGGTCGTGATCAGGGTCGTCGAGGTGGACAGGATGATCTTCGACGTCTGCGCCGCGATGAACCCGAGCTGGGTCGTCGGCGACGACGGCACGAACGGCGGGTTGTGGTGCTCACCCTGCGCGAACACGTCCAGCCCGACCTCCTCGGCCTTCAACGCGATCGCCACCATCGCCTTGATCCGCTCACCCTCACTGAGCGTGACCCCGGTCGTCGGATCCTCAGTCACATCCCCAACACTGAACACCCCGAACTGCATCGGCTCTCCTCAGTCTAAGTAGTTCACTATTAAACTACATAACACCGACCCGTGGCCAGTCATTCCGGCCTGGGTACGCCGAAGGCCCGCGATCCGGGTGCGGATCGCGGGCCTTCAGTGTCGTCGATCAGAGTGTGTGACCTTCGAGCAACTCGTCGTCACCGGTTAGGGCGGCGGCGATACGCCGATGCTTGCCGGCCTCGTCGCGGCGGGACTGCCGCTCGAGCGTCCGCGCGAGCATCAGGTGGGCGTAGTACTCGGTGGGCTGACGCTCGATCACCTCGAGCAAGTGCTCTTCGGCGGGCTTGAGCAGGGCCGCGTGGTAGTAGGCCCGCGCCAGCAGGAGCCGCGTCCCGACGTCGTCCGGGGTCTCGTCGACGATCGGCTTCAGGGCGCGGATGGCGCCGCGGTAGTCCCGCTCCTCGAAGTACTGCTGGCCGAGGCCGTAGCTCAGTGCACGCATGTCTTCCACGCGCGACAGAACGCCGGGTCGCGCGGTGGTATTCCGGCGCGACCCGGTGGTGGATCAGGCTGCGTCGAGTACTGCGACCTGGTCCGGCGTCAGCTGCAGGTCCACCGCGGAGTACGAGTCGCGGATGGTTTCCGGGCGGCTGGAGCCTGGGATCGGGATGACGATGGGGGACTTGGCGAGCATCCAGGCCAGCGTGAGCTTCTGCGGGCTGACGCTGAGCTCGGCTGCGAGGGTCTGGAAGGCCGGGTACTTCGCGCCGAGCTCGCCGGCGTTGGAGATGCCGCCGAGCGGGGACCACGGGAGGAACGCGATGCCCAGCTCGTCGCACAGCTCCAGTTCCGGCTCGCTCGAGCGGAACTTCGGCGAGAACTGGTTCTGGACCGAGACGAGCCGGCCGCCGAGGATCTCGTTGGCCTGCTTGATCTGGGCCGGGTTCGCGTTCGAGATGCCGGCCATCCGGATCTTGCCGGCGTCGAGGAGGTCGCGGATCGCGCCGACGGAGTCCTCGTACGGCGTCTTGGGGTCGGGCCGGTGGAACTGGTACAGCCCGATCGCCTCCACGCCGAGCCGCTTCAGCGACGCTTCGGCCGCCTCGGCGATGTACTTCGGGGAGCCGTTGAGCGTCCAGCTGCCGTCGCCGGGCCGCAGGTGGCCGCCCTTCGTCGCGACCAGCACGTCGGAGGTGTCACCGCCGTACGACGCCAGCGCCTTCGCGATCAGGCTCTCGTTGTGTCCGTCGTCGGTCGCGGTCAGGTGGTACGCATCGGCCGTGTCGATCAGCGTGATCCCGGCGTCCAGCGCCGCGTGGATGGTCGCGATCGACCGTGCCTCGTCGGGCCGTCCCTCGATCGACATCGGCATCCCGCCGAGCCCGATCGCGGATACCTCGACGTCACCGATCCGGCGGGTCTTGTTCGTGTCAGCTGCCATACGTCCAACCTCCCGCGCGAGGACTGCGAATTCCAACAGGAATATCCGAACACACTCAGCACCCCGACTACTGAATGCCCCGGACTGAACCGCTGACTGCCGACCTCGTCGTACTGAGTACACCCGCCGGGGACTGGCCACAGGCCATTACTTATCGCCAGTCCCCTTGGCATGCGCCCACACCGCTCGCCCGACGGGTAGGAATCCGGACTTCGCTACGCTGGGCCGATTGCTAGCTACTCGGGGAGCTGACTGATGGCCTACGAACCGTGCCGCTACGCCCAGCGCTGGCCGGAGTTGTTCGAATCGCTCGACGATGACCAGAAGCAGCGGGTCAGCGACGCGCTCGCGAACAACCGGCTGGAAGGCTGGGAGCCGCAACGCGACGATGTCGCCGACCTGGCCGACCGCGAGGCGGGCCGGATCGACACCGCGGAGTACATCCGCCGGACGATGTCGAAGGTGACCGGCGGAGACCCGGTGTGACCTCACCGGAGAAGCAACGCTGGGACGCGTATCTCTGGGAGCCCGGCGGCTGTCTCCGGAACAAGCTCGGCATCAAGAACCCGATCGAGCTGCACTTCGCCGAGTACCGGCTGCGGTCCGTGCGGCAGGGCGAGATCGATCGCGGTGACGTCGAGATTCCGCGCACGTACGACAAGGCGCACGTGCAGGCGATCCACAAGCACCTGCTCCAGGACGTGTACGACTGGGCCGGGGAGTTCCGGAACGTCGGAATCACCAAGCAGGGCAAGACGTTCGTGCCGGCCGAGCTGCTGGACAAGTGGTCCGGCAAGGTCAGCGCGAAGATCAACGACAAGGACTGGTCGACGATGTCGCGGGACGAGTTCGTCCAGAGCATCGCCGAGGTGTACAGCTACCAGAACCTCACCCACCCGTTCCGCGAGGGAAACGGTGCCGCGGGCAAGGTGTTCATGAACCACGTCGCCGAGATGTCGCCGTACCGCCTCGACTTCAACCGCGTCGAGCGGGACGAGTGGAACGCGGCATCGAGCGCGGCGTACCCGGAGGACCTGGAGAAGAGCGCCGATCCCGATCCGAGCAAGATGTACGCCGTCTTCGACAAGATCGCCGTCGAACGCGGCTCCGTCGTACGCGCCGATCCGGAGCTGGCGATGGCGCTGCAGCTGCAGAGCTCGACGTACGCCGGGATCGACGAGTCGGAGCAGACCGGCAACGGTCTGGGGGAGCGGCCGGCCACGTACGACGCCGACCGCGACGCCGAGGTGGAGCACGAGTCTTGACCCCGGTGGCCGCGTGGTCGCGTAGCCGCGGTGCAGGATAGGCGTTATGCAGACCGACGAACGGATCCGCCGCGCCCGGCCGGAAGACATCCCGGCACTCGTGGAGCTCGTGTACGCGCTGGCCGAGTACGAACGCGCCCCCGACGAATGCCACCTGACCGTCGACCAGCTGGAGACCGCTCTCTTCGGCCCCAACCCCGCCGTCTTCTGCCACGTCGCCGAACACGAAGGCGAGATCGCCGGCTGCGCGATCTGGTTCCTCAACTTCTCCACCTGGCGCGGCGTCCACGGCATCTACCTCGAAGACCTCTTCGTCCGCCCCGAAACCCGAGGCACCGGCCTGGGCAAGGCCCTCCTGAGAGCCCTCGCCCAGGAATGCGTCCACAACAACTACGAACGCCTCGAATGGTCCGTCCTCAACTGGAACACCCCCGCCATCGACTTCTACAAGTCCCTAGGCGCCACCCCCCAAGAAGACTGGACCATCTATCGCCTAACCGACGAGTCCCTCACAAAGCTGGGTTCATAAAGGCAGAGGCGGTTGGTTGAGCCCCCGCGCGGGCTGTTGGTCGCTGGGGATGTCAAAAGTGGCAAACGGGGGGCGGATGGCTGACTGATCCGGCAGGATGGGCCGGCGGTTGTTCTGGATTGGTGGGGATGCGGGGAGATGGCTGGGGAGTTGCGGGTTACCGAGGTGGACGGGGTTCCGGTCTACTGGGTGCCGGGTGAGCGTCGGATGCGGGCCAGCCTGTGGTTCCGGGGTGGCTTTGCGGACGAGACGCTGCCCACGCATGGCTGGCGGCACCTGCTCGAGCACCTCGCGCTGCACGATCGCGACACGATCCGCGTGCCGATCAACGGGCGCGTCACCATGCTGCATACGACCTTCGACGCCGAAGGTGAGCCCGAAGACATCGTCACCTTCCTGCGGGACCTCTGCGGTTGGCTGGGCGCGCCCGACTTTGGCGAACTGGAGCACGAGCGGCGAGTCCTGCGTGCCGAGAGCGCACGGCGACATCCGGGGCCTGTCGAGCTGCACATGTTGTGGCGGTACGGCGCCCAGGGGCCGGGGCTCGTCGCATATGACGAGTACGGACTGCAGACCGCCGAACCGGATCGTCTCCGAGCGCTGGCTGCGGAGGTTTTCGCCCGCGGGAACGCCGTACTCGCACTGACCGGTCCGCCGCCGGCGGGTCTGCGGCTTCCGCTGCCCGACGGTTCGCGGTCACCCGCCCGGATCGCCGTGCCCTGCGATCAGAGGTTGCCGCTCGGCTTCGGCGGTTCTCCGGGGTCCGTGGCGGTGTCGGGCGTGCTTCAGCGATCGACCGTCGGCCCGACGCTGGGGCGGGCCTTGCGGCGTGCGCTGGAAGACGGGTTCCGGCACGGCGCAGGAGTCGGGTACAGCGGATGGCACTCGTACGAACTGGTGGACGCGGAGAACGCGATGCTCACTGCCGGGATCGACATGCTGCCCGAGGCGCGACCGACGGTGGTCGCGCAGACCTTGGACGTACTTCGCGAGCTGTGCCAGCGCGGTCCGGACCCGACCGAGCTGCGCGACGACCTGGATCAGGAGATCCGGCGGATCAAGACCGAGCCGGCCGAACACTGGATGCCGTACGTAGCGGCACGCGAGGTCCTGCTGGGGCGTCCGGTACTGGAGCGCGACGAGCTGATTGCTGAGGCCGAGGAGATCACGGTCGGCGAGGTCCGCCGGGCCGCGGACGTGTTGTGGGACAGCGTGCTGCTGTCGGTCGATCCCGACGCGACGACCGATTCCCGGCTGAGCTGGGTCACTCGTCAGCCGGGCTCGAGGTCGACGCCCACCGGCCGACGCTTCAGAGCGGCCGGCTGGCCGATCGTGAAGGGCGAGCTGACCGTTGGCCGCCGCGGCGCTCACATCGAGACGGGATCCGCTGAGGCTTCGGCGTCGTACGACGACCTGGCAGTCCTGATCGCGTATCCGGACGGTGGTCGGCAGCTCATCCGGCGCGACGGGTATCAACTGCAGATCGAGCCGGCCCGTTGGCGGAACGGTCAACAGGCCGTGGCAGCCGTCGACGATGCCGTCTCCCCGGCGTTGAAGGTCCCGATGCCGCCCCGCGATCCGGAGGACATTCCGCGCAGCCCGGTGACGCGACGCCACCTGGCGACGTACCTGCTCAAGCAGCCTGCGTTCTGGGTCGCCCTGATCTGCGTCGCCGTGGTTGTCATCGGCCTGGCCAGCGGTATCCCGGCTCAGCGGATCGCCCAGCCGGGGGCCGTCGCCGTGCTCGTCGTCGGCGTCATCGTTGCCCTCTACAACCTCCGCCGGACCTAACTCAGGAAGCAGTCGCGTAGCTCGGTGAGTAGTTGGGACTTGTCGGTGAACGGCTCGGTTGCCAACCAGATCGTCTCGACCGCGGCCGAGAACGAGTCCACGTTGAAGGTGGCGGTGACCACCGTCACGGTGTTGTCGAATGGGTCGCGGTCATCGAACCACCCGTAGGCCTGGGCGACGAACTGGTGGACGGTGGCGCTGGCATCTGTCCCCGGTTCGACCCGTGGTGGCGGTCCGTTGAGGGTCTCGAGCCAGTCGGCGCCACGGTCCATGCGGTCCAAGATGCCGGCAATCCGCTCGTTGTCGGCGTACCCGGCCTCCTCGCACCCGCGTCGTGCCGCCCACCGTGCGATCAAGCGCAATGTCTGCGGTTCGGTCTGCTCGAGCGCATTCACCAATGCCCGGTCGATGAATGCCAGCTCCCGGCCGTTCATAGTGCGCTCCAGCCGTTCGGTTGGCAGCGTGCCGCCCCAGGCCGTCGCTCGCTCGGCGAGGCGTTGCTCTTCCTCCTGGCGCGCCTTCTCCTGCTTCAGTTCCGCGAGCTGGGCAGGTGTCGGCTGCTGGCGGGCGAACTTGTGCCAGTACGCCGCCTGCTTACTGGTCTCCTTCACCACCCGATCAGGCGCGGGCCTCGCCGGCCAGAACTGCAGAAGGTAGCGATCCACGAGCGGTTCACCGTCCTTCGGCGGCCCGGCCTGGTGTCCTTCGTCCATACCCCAGGCCGAGTAGCGGACCCGGTAGTCCGTCTGCGGTTCAAGCTCCAGCGACCACGGTCCGCCGCTTCCGCCCCAGGTGACCAGCTTGGCGTCACCGATCGGCCGGTACGGCGCCTCGACGACGTCCTCCGCGTCGTACTCGACCGACGGCATCGTGTCGTGCAGTTCGACGGTGAAGCCGACCCTGCCGGTGTGCAGCCCGGTGATCAGAAACAACTTCCCCGGCACCGCCGCGCCGCACAACCCGTTCCGCTGCCCGGCGAAACATTCACCGAGGTCGGCGTACTCCTCCCCACTCTCGACGTAGATCTGCGCGTAGGCCACCCACGCGGGCTCACTCATCGTCGTGCGCACCAGGCTCATCAGGCCAACTTCCTAAGTTCGGGAAACGCTTCGCGTAGCTCGTCGACCAGCGCAGGATCATTGCCGGCAGCACCAACCGCCAGCCACACGGAGCCAACAGCTGCGACGAGCGGATCCTCGAGGCCCGCTGTCCTGATCACCAACATCGCCTGCACCGGCCCGCTGAGCCCGGGATCCCAGTCGCCCGCGGTGGCGACGGCGTACGGACCATCACCGAACGCTCCGGGCGGAGGTTGGAATGCATCGTGAAGTGCCAGCCCACGGTCCATGCCGTCGAGCGCAGCCGCGATCCAGTCCACCTGATCCAGCCCCGCCGCCGTGCACGCACGCCGGGCCGACCAGCGCGCGACGGCGACGAGCGTGCCGGCGTTCGCCCGATCGAGCGCATCGAGAAGGGGTCGATCCAGTCGCGCCAGATCGTTCGCGTGCCAGACCTCGCGAACCCGCTCACTGGGCAAACTCCCGCCCCACGCCGCGAGCACTGCGGCTTGTCGAGTCGCCTCCTGCGCCTGGACCTGGATTCGCTCGAGTTCCTCGGTGTAGCGCGCCCGCTCTTCCGGTGTCGGTGGTGGCGGTGGGTTCCGCACATGCTCGTGCGAGTACGCCGCCTCCCGGCTCGTCACCTTCACGACCTGATCCGGGGCGGGTGATGCCGGCCAGAACTGCAGGACGTACCGGTCGACGGATGGCTCGCTTTCCTTCTGGCCATCTCGGTGAGCCGCGTCCATACCCCAGCCGCAGTACCGAACCCGATAGTCGACCTGCGGCTCGAGTTCCAACTCCCACATGCCCGCCGCGCCACCACCCCACGCCACCAAGGCGGGCTCGCCAAGTGGCCGGTACGACGCCTCGACGATCTCCTCCCAATCGTCGTCGACTTGCGGTTCCTCGTCGTACAACTCGGCCTCAAACGCGACCTGCCCCGAGTGCAGCCCAGTAATCAGAAACAACTTCCCCGCCACCGCCGCGCCACACAACCCGTTCCGCTGCCCGGCGAAACACTCCTCCATCGACGAGTAGTCCTCGCTACTCTCCACGTAGATCTGCGCATAGGACACCCACGCGGGCCCGCGCATCAACGTGCGGTGCATCTGTCGTTCCCCCCAGGATCGTCAGCCCCATTTGAACCACACCCGCGCACTCCCGTTCAAGCCACTGGACCTGCAACTTGGTGCAATCCGTGTTTACGGGCGGCGGTTCTTCGCCGTGTACATCGCCTGGTCGGCCTCGTGGAGGAGGGTGTCTAGGTCGGTGGTGGTGGGGGTGATGGGGACTGTGCCGACGCTGGTGGTGACCTCTACTGCGATGTTGGGGAGGGGGCGGCTGACGGCGGACTCCAGGCGGCCTATCAGCGCGGTCAGGTCGTCGCCGGCGATGTCTTCGGCTAGTACGGCGAACTCGTCGCCGCCCAGCCGCGCAACTGTGTCGCCGTGGCGGACGGCCGTGGTCAGGCGGTTCGCGATCTCGCGCAACGCGCGGTCGCCCGCTTCATGGCCGTAGCCGTCGTTCACGAGCTTGAAGTGGTTCAGGTCGCAGAAGAGGAGCGCGCCGGGACGGCCCGTCGTGCGGGTCCGCTCGAGGACCTTCGTGAATCGGTGCTGCAGCAACCGCCGGTTCGGCAGGCCGGTGAGTGGGTCGTGAGCGGCGTGGTGGCGGAGTTCGCGTTCGGCGTCCTTGCGGGCCGTCACGTCGTCGATCTGGATCAGCAGGATCCGCGGCCGCTCGGCGCCCTGTTCGACGATCGCCGCCGTACCGCCGAGCCAGATCGCGTTCCCGCTCGGCTGCGTGAACACCCGCTCGAACCGGTACGTACCGTTGCCAGCAGCAACATCTTCCAGGTCGGTCCGGGTCGACCCCGGCTCCTCGTCGCGCAGGAACTGCGCCAGCCGAGCCCCGAGCAGATCGCTGGCGTCGTACCCCGTGATCCGGCAGAAGGCGTCGTTGACCCGCAGGATCCGGCCGCGCTCTGGCCCGTCGAAGCCGATCGTCGCCATGCCGTTCCCGGCGCCCTCGAAGACCAGCCGGAACGTTGCCTCGCTCGCCTCCAGCCGCGTCTTCTCGGCGAGCAACTGATCCGTCAGCCGCGCCTTGTCGATCGCGAGCCCGGCCTGGGTCGCGAAGATCTCCAGCAGCTCCCGGTGGATCGGCCCGGGCCGGCGCTGGTCCTCGGGCAGGTCGACCGAGAGCATCCCGACCAGCTCCCCGTCCGAGGAGTACAGCGGCGCGAACAGCGCGTCGAGCGGATGCCACGCGCCCGGATCGTTGGAGACGGGTACGTCGGGCACCCACCCGACGACCTCGCCCTCGGGCAGCCGCTCGTGCGGCACGAAGCGCAGCTTGCCCCACGCGTCCGCGATCGCGAACTCGGTGTCGAAGATGTCCGGCGCACTGACCCGCCCGAGCAGCGCCTCGCGCGCCTCGGGTGAACCTGCGACCGCGATCACTTCGAACTTGCCCTCCGCGTGCCGCAGGTTCAGTACGGCGATCCCGAAGCCGAGCCCGTTCACGACGCCGTCGACGACGGCCTGCAGTGTTTCGGCAAGGCTTCGCCCAGCGCCCATCCGGGCGCTCACTTCGTACAGGCGACGGACGGCACTGAGCCGTACCGTTGGATCGTTCTGCACCCGTCGAGAATAGGCCGATCTCACGAGCTGTGAGCAGACGTAAACGGAATTGATCCGGTTTCGGGGGTGACTGACGGCTCCGCACCTACTGCGCGGCACTCGGCACGGCACCTCGCCGCACGGGACCGAAGGCCACGATGCTCCGCATCGAGACCTTCGCCCCCGCGCGCCGATGCACCGCACCGAGCACCTGCTCGCGACGGTGCGGAGCCGTCAGTCGCCCCCGCAGCGTTCGTTCTCACAGTCGTGAGAACTTCTCAGTACCGGATTTCGGTCAGGCCGCGGTAGCTGCGTTCGGCCGACTTCCAGGCGTCGGTGGGCTTGTCGTGCTCGACCAGCCACTGCTTCACGCCGCCCGCCTGGGCGTGCTCGAACATCGCGCCGAAGTCGAGCTTGCCGGCGCCGACGTCCTCCCACGAACCGTCCTCGGCCATGTCCTTGACGTGCAGCGCGGGGAACCGGCCGGGGTGCTCCTGGAACAGCTTCGCCGGGTCGTGCCCGCCGTCCACCGCCCAATACAGGTCCAACTCGAAGCCGAGCAGCTCCGGGTCCACGCCCAGCAGGATGTCGTACAGCACCTGCCCGTCGACCTCGTCGAAGTCGCGCCCGTGGTTGTGGAACAGCAGCTTCAGCCCGGCGTCGCGCGCCACCTTCCCGGCCTCGGTGAATGCGGCCGCCGCGGCCTTGAAGCCCTCGATGGAGTGCTGCTCGGACGGGATCGACGGTACGACGGCCCACTGCGCGCCGAGCGTCTTCACATCGGCGAGCGCGCCGGCCCAGTCGTCGGCCAGCCGCTTGTACCCGACATGCTCGAGCACGATCTTCAGCCCGGCGTCGTCGGCGTACGACCGGATCTCCTCGGCGCTGTGGTCGAACCGACCGCTCACGCCGACAGTCTGATAGCCGATCCCGGCGAGGCGCTTCAGCGTCCCCGGGTAGTCCTCGGCCAGAACGTCCCGCATCGTGTAGAGGTGCATCCCGATACCACCGGCGGGAATAGTCATGCAGACAGCTCCTCGGTAACTAGATGACGTGTTCCTTGTAGCGCGCCAGGGCCAGGTCGAAGACCTCCTGGCCGGGCGCGTCCCACAGTTGCTGGTTGAAGATCTCGACCTCGATCGGCCCGTCGTACCCCGCCGCGTCGCACGCCTCGCGCAGCCGGCGCAGCTCGATCGAACCGTCGCCCATCATGCCGCGCCCGAGCAGCGTGTCCTCCGGCAGCGGGACGACCCAGTCGCTGACCTGGTACGACAGGATGCGCTCACCGGCCCGCTCGATCTGCCGGTACACATCCGCGTCCCACCACAGGTGGTAGGCGTCCACGATCACGCCGACCTGCGACACCGGGAACTGCTCAGCCAGATCGAGCGCGCCGCCGAGCGACGACACCACACAGCGGTCCGAGCAGAACATGGGATGCAGAGCCTCGACGGCGAGCTTCACGCCACGTTCTTCGGCGTACGGCGCAAGCTCGGCGAGCCCGTCGCGCACCATGCCGCGCGCACCGTCGAGATCACGTGAACCCGCGGGCAGTCCGCCGCTGACGAGGACCAGGACCGACGTACCGATCGTTGCTGCCTCGTCGATCGCGCGCCGGTTGTCCTCGCTCTTCGCCTTGCGCTCGGCCGGATCGGTCGACGTGAAGAACCCGCTCCGGCACAGCGACGAGACCTTGAGGCCGGCGTCGGCGACGAGCTTCGCCGCCTTGTCGACGCCGTACTCCTGGATGGGCTCGCGCCACAGGCCGATCCATTCGAGGCCGTCGTTGGCGCTCGCCGCGACGACGTCTTCGAGCGGCCAGTACTTCGTTGTCGCCTGGTTGAGGCTGTACCTGTTCATGCGTCGACACCGCTCACGCGCAGCAGTTGGCGGAACCGGTCGACGGCGAGCTCAGGGTCGGTGAGTACGCCGGCCTGGTCGGCCAAGCGGAAGGTGTCGGCGAGATGCGGGAGCGACCGGCCCGTCTGGAGGCCGCCGACCATCGTGAAGCCGGGCTGGTGTCCGTTCAGCCAAGCCAGGAAGGCGATTCCGGTCTTGTAGTAGTACGTGGGCGCGGAGAAGATCTGCCTGGCGAGCGGGACGGTTGGTGCGAATACCCGCTCGTACTCGGCCAGATCGCCAGCGTCCAGGGCCTTCAGGGCGGCCGCGGCGGCAGGGGCGATTGCCGCGAAGATGCCGAGGAGGGCGTCGCTGTGGTGGTTCTCGTCGCCGCGGATCAGCTCGGGATAGTTGAAGTCGTCGCCGGTGTAGAGCCGGACGCTTTCGGGGAGTCGATTGCGTAGGGCAACTTCATACGATGCGTCGAGCAACGAGATCTTGATGCCGTCGACCTTCGCCACGTGGTCGTTGATCAGGCCAACGACCGTGTCGGCGGCGGATTCGAACGATCCGCTGCCCCAGTAGCCTTCCAAGGCGGGGTCGAACATGGGGCCGAGCCAGTGGAGGATCACCGGCTTGGTCGACTGGGTGAGAAGGCGGTCGTAAACCTTCCGGTAGTCATCGGGCGATTCGGCTGCCGCGCACAGCGCACGACTCGCCATCATGATCGGCTGCGCACCAGCCGCCTCCGCCACCGCAAACTGCTCTTCGTACGCCGAGACCACGTCTTCCAGCGAATGCTTGCCAGGCGCAAGCTGATCCGTCCCGGCCCCAACCGCGATCCGCCCCTCAGGCGCCTCACCCGCCGACCGCCGAATCAGCTCCTGCGTAGCCTTCCAGTCCAGCCCCATCCCACGCTGCGCCGTATCCATAGCCTCGGCCACAGACAACCCCAACGACCACAAATACCGCCGAAACCCCAGCGTATGCTCCCAATCCACCACCGCCGGCGCCCCCGGCGAGTTATCCCCCAACGGATCCGCAACAACATGAGCCGCCGCAAACGCCACCCGAGAAGTCGCCACCGAATAGGTGCCCCCAGCAACCGGCCGCCCAACCAACCGATACGTCTCCAACCCACCACCACCCGAACTCGCCCAGCCACTCACCACGCCCCGCGAGCCGCCGCCTGGTCCACCCGCACCACTCCGCGCGCCGCTGCCGCCCAGCACACCCTCCGCGCCGCTGCCCCGCAGCTCACCTTCCGCGTGGCCGCGCGCCGCCGCGCCGCGCGCCGCGCCGGCCCCACCGTTTGAGGCATCCGCCCGCACACCACCGCCTTCAGCGCCGCCGGCCGACGTGGGACTGGCGAGGTTTCCGGCGCTTGTAGGCAGCTTGAGTTCCAGCGTCATTACTTGACCTCGAGGTCGAGCTGAGGAACGTCGAGTTTGCGGCCTTCGTGCCAGGACTGGAGGCCCAGTTCGGCCAGCTGCACGCCCTTGGCGGCTTCGATGAAGTCCCAGGTGAAGGGGGTGTCGTCTACTACGTGGCGCAGGAACATCTCCCACTGGACCTTGAAGCCGTTGTCGAAGGGCTCGTTGTCCGGGACCTCGGCCCACTGGTCGCGGAACGGCTCGGTGGCCGGCAGGTCCGGGTTCCACACCGGCTTCGGTGTCGCCGACCGGTGCTGAGCCCGGCACCGCCGCAGCCCCGCGACCGCGGACCCTTCAGTCCCGTCGACGTGAAACTCGACCAGCTCATCCCGGAACACCCGCGTCGCCCACGAGGAGTTCATCTGCGCGACGATCCCGCCCTCGAGCTCGAACACGCCGTACGCCGCATCGTCCGCGGTGGCGGCGTACTTGTCGCCCTGCTCGTCGACCCGCTCAGGAATATGCGTAGCACCCTGGCAGTACACGGACTGAACCCGACCGAACGTCTGGTCGAGCACGTACCGCCAGTGGCAGAACATGTCGAGGATGATGCCGCCGCCCTCTTCGGACTTGTAGTTCCACGACGGCCGCTGCGCTTCCTGCCAGTCGCCCTCGAAGACCCAGTAGCCGAACTCACCGCGGACGGACAGGATCCGGCCGAAGAACCCGCCGTCGACCAGTCGCTTCAGCTTGCGCAGGCCGGGCAGTGACAGCTTGTCCATCACGACGCCGTTCTTCAGCCCGGAGTCGATCACGGTCCGGGCCAGATCGACCGCCGCGTCCAGGCTCTCGGCGATCGGCTTCTCGCAGTAGATGGCCTTGCCGGCCTCGACCGCGGCGCGGACGCCCTTCTCGCGCAGCTGGGTGAGCTGGGAGTCGAAGTAGATCTCGACGTCCGGCTGCGCCAGCGCCTCAGCCAGGTCGGTGGTCCACCGCTCCAGCCCGTACTGCTCGGCGATCCGCCGCAGCTTGAGCTCGTTGCGGCCGACCAGAATCGGTTCGGGGATGATCATCGTGCCGTCCGCGGCGGGCAGTCCGCCCTGCTCCCGGATCGCCACGATGGAACGCTCGAGGTGCTGGCGCAGGCCCATCCGGCCGGTGACGCCGTTCATCACGATGCCGATGCGTCGCTCGTTCACTGTCGTACCTCTCACGCTCGAGTGTCATAAACGTCGAGGCGGCCGCACATGCCGTGCAGGCCGGACTCAGTAGGTGCAGGAATTTGATGTAGCGCAGCTGATTCCAGGTGCGGCGCGGTCCCGGCCTCCAGCGCGTCCAGCGCGGTGCCGGTCTCGTCGGCGAGGCGGCGCGCGCCCTGCTCCCAGCGCTTCCGCCAGTCCGCGACCTGCGGCTGCACTAGCCGGATCGCGGCCGCGTAGAAGTCGTCCAGCGCGGACGGCCCCTCCGACTCGTACCGCTCCCGCAGTACGCCGTATCCCTGGACCGCGAGGTCGCGCCGCGCCATCGCCGACTCGGTCCGCGCGTCGTCGGCGAGCGCAGTCGCCTTCGAGTACGCCGAGCGGTCGGTAAGGTGCGCTGGCGGCAGCGTCATCACGGCGTCGCCGGCCTCAGGCAGACCGGAGTTCGACATCAGGGCAAGGATCTGGAGGCCACCGCGGTTGACGAGCCGGTGGATCATCCCGGGCCCGAACCAGACCACAGCGCCGGCCTGCAGCGCGGTCTCGCTGTACCCCTTCGTGGAGAGCGTCTGCACGGCGCCTTCGCCGGCGAGCACGTAGTACCCCTCGGAGCAGGCCAGGTGCACATGCGGCGTACCGCCGACCAGGCCGTCGGAGGCCTCGGCGTCGTACACCGTCAGTTTCGAGATACCGATCCCACCCGGCAGCGGCATGGCCGGTCCGGGCTCGAACTCACACATGCGCGCCTCCCTCCTGAGCCTGGGAAAGGGCTTTCCGCAGCCTGTGACCGTAACCATAGGTGGGCTGTTTCGGCGAGTCAACCTGTAACGGAAAGCGATCTCCGGCCAGAACCGGCCGACTGCGGCCAGTTACATCGAAGTAGATGACTCAGCTGGTGGTCAGGACGGCCGTGAGGTCCATGAGCGTGGGATAGCCGCGCTTGCAGGCGTCTGGGCACGCGGTTGTGGCCTGCGCCAGTAGGTCGCTGTCCAGGTCGGCCTGGCTGGTTGCGGACAGCACCCAACCGAGCGGGGCAGACAGCGACGGTTGCGTGCTTTGGTGCACGACGTAGAGGTTGTGCGGGAGCAGTTGCTGGCTGCGCAGCAGCGTGCACAGGTTCTGCGGAGAGGTGCAGAGCGAGTCGGCGGACAACTTACGGCTCAGCTCGGACAGCATCCTGCGGGCGTCGGTACCGTCACCGCGCCCCGTGACCAGCTTGGTCACAACGGGGACCACCGCCTCCGGTACGAGCGGCGCCGCAGACGGCCACTTCCAGCCGGTCCCGGGCGGGATCCGGTTGTCGAAGAGCATCTCGGTCGCGGATCCGGTGCTGTAGTCGGGCCCGGTCCCGTTCTCGATGTACACCACCATCGGTACGACGAGCTCGCCGGTGCCCTTGGCCAGCACGGCGTCGTTGTGATGCTCGACCAGCCCGGTCCATTGCGGCGCAAGATCGTTGACCGTGCCGAGACCCGTGTTGTCGGTGTATCCGCCGTCCACCAATTGCGCCGGTTCCAGTCCCCGGCAGCGTGCCGCCGTACCGGACGGGGTGATGTACGGGAAGCGGTTCGCGAGCATCGTGGCCGACAACGCGGGCAGGTCGCCGACACAGTCCTCCGGCATGTCTCCGTCAATGCGCCCGTACGCGCCGAAGAAGTCGTAGTTGTGCGCTCCGGCTCCGGACGACCCGCAGACGGGTTCGTTTCCGGCCGTTCGTGCTCCCTCGGTGAGATCGACCTGGCTCACGAGCGCGATGCAGCCGTCCTTGGTGGCTGTGGTGTTGAGGATCAGCTGGCCGGTGACGGCGTTGCTTCCCTCCGCCGCGGCCGTGCTCGGATCCGAGGCCAAGAACGGCCCGTGGAAGCCGGCCAGCATCGCCTCCCACCTGGTCTCCATCAGCCCGGCGCGGTCGAGCGACTGCCGTACAGGTTCACGGTACGGCGCTTTGTTCGCGAACCGCACGCCCGTCGTACTCGCCAGCAGATCCCCGGCCAGCAAGGAGATCGTCGCGGCGCCGAGTGCCTCGTGCCCGGACATCGTTCGTACCGAGGCCAGGGGCTGGTCGGTGAACCTGCCGATGCCCATCCCCAGCGCGCCCCCGCTCGCACCGGTCGAGAACAGCGTCGAGTGCCCGCCGCAACCGTTGCCTGCAGCACCTATCCGGTCGAGCGTCGCTGCCGTCCAGTACGCGGCGCGGATGCCGCCGCCTTCGGCCGCCAGGATCAGCATCGGGCGTAACGAGAACGTGCCGAGCTGGGCCGGCCGGCTCTCCCGGAGGAGGTCATCGCCCGCCTGGAACGGGACACTGCACCCCGGCTGCCGCAGCATGGCGTCGAACGCCATCTGCAGGCTCGGTCGCGATGGGACCGTTCCGGCGGCGATCACAGGGTGGATGTCGTTCTTCCCACCGGCCAGTCCGGTCGCGATCAGCGCGATGAGCAGCAGGGTGATGATCGGGGTCGAGCGGGTGCGCAGATGCTGGTGGAGGGACTGGAAGAGCTCGGGCGGTTGCCGGTCCTGGGCGGCGACCACCATCAAGCCGACCATGACGACCAGGACGCTGAGCGCGAGCATCACCGCGGCGAGCACACCCACGCCGTCGGCGATCGGCCGGGGGAACGCCGCAAGCAGGACGAATCCGGCAACTGCGCCGAAGAGCAGACCGAACCGCCACCAGCGGAGTGGACCGCCGTCGGGCTTGGCGTCAAGGCCAGGTGTCAGGAGCTTGCCGATCCACCCGCGAGCACCGCCGGCGGTCGCCCACCCGGCGATCGTTCCCAGCACCGGACCCGCGACGAGCCAAGGAGCGATGGTCAGCGCCGCGCCGATCAGCAACGCGATCCAGGCGGGGAAGTGCGCTGCCGAAGCCATGTCCGCCCGGTTGAGAGCCGCCGGTGCGGTGAACGCACGGATCATCCCCAGCCCGGCCAGGGACAAAGCTGCCACCGTCAACGCATCGCCCGCCGCCATCACATCGTGCGCGTACTCGGGGTAGATGGGACGCAGGGATCGCGGCCGCGGGGACGCGAACCGGCGCAGCAGGAGTGATGACACGACAACGACCAGCGGAATGCCGCAGAAGATCGCCAGCCGCAACCAGAAGACAGTGCCCAGACTTCGTCCGGCCAGTTGGATGACGAGGGCGATCAGCGGCAGGAGCAGCGGACCGATGATCCACAGCCGGAAGTCGAACCGACGCGGTTTCGTCCGGCAAGGTCCGTCGTACAACGGCCACATGATGGCGGCGCCGTTCACTCGCCGGACAGCCCAGTCGCTGCGCAGCCTGCCGAGGAGGAAGATCGCGGGCAGTACGACGACGAGGTACACCGCGCCGGCCAGCAGCGCGTGACTGAGCCCAGTGCCCGAATCCAGCCAGCGGCGTTGGACATCCGGCATCTGGTCCAGGACGTTGCTGCCCGGGATGACCGCCAGCGCCGCGATCGGCAGGAACGCGAGCAGGCTGAATCGCTGGAGGTACAAGGCCCGCCAGATCCGGCCCAGCGAGGTGTCCTTGACCTTGGCGAGTCCAACCGCGACGAGGGCAACCACCGCCAGCCATTTCAGCGCCGTCAACCAGGTCAGCACGGTGACCAGGCCGTCGGAAACGCAGTCCTCGCCGGCGCAGCGCTGAACGTGGCCGAGCACTGCGGTCACACTGTTCTCGGCCACGTCGAGGATCGCGAGCGGAGCGACTGCCCACCAGGGCAGCAGCCGGGTCAGCGCGATCGTGTACGTGCCGATGAACAGGAAATCGAGGAACAGGTAGTCGCCCAGAAGTTCCTGCCAATGCTTCAGTTGATCGGCTGTCAGGATCAGGTTCCACTGCTCGATCCGCGCCGCCGGATGCGGCCCGGACATCTCGTTGAACGACCAGGACTGGCCGTTCGCGTCCAGAAAGCCGGCCGACAGCAGGCTGAGCTCGTTCATCGCCAGCGCGAGCATGACGAGAACGGCCAGGTATGCCCCGACAGTTCCGAACTTCGCCGGAGCAGGTGGGTTCTGCGCAGTAACGGTCACGTTCGCCTCCCCGGAACGTGAGCGCCGGCGATACGAACACCTGGCCGGCTCCCCCTACCTGCTATATCGAGGTGGCATGCGAGCTGTTACAGCCGGTCACCAAACGAGTGCCGAACAACAGACAGCGGGACCGTCTGGTTGGAACCGTGGCGCAGTACGGTCCGTCCTAGCTCGTCGACAAGACACCCGCCCCCGGTCGAACGGCCGGACTCTTGTGGAGGCATGCATGGCCAACAGGATCAGCAGACGGCAAGCCCTGATGATCGGTGGCGGTGCGCTGGCCGGCGCCGCGGCGTTCGGTTCGGTGGCAGGCGCCCGGTCCGCCTCGGCGGCGACCGAGTGGTTCCGGCTTCCCGTGATCACGGCGAACATCGGCCGCAAGAACCTCGCCGCCCGCGGGCCCGCGATCCAGGCTGTGCGCAGCGGCGATCCCGGCAACCGGCCGTTCGTCGGCTGGCAGGAGATCAGCGAGGGCGACACCGGCGAGCCGGCAATGATCAGCCAGAACTTCGGCGACGCCTACGCCAACGCGTTCCTCAACGACCACAGCTCCTACCGGGTGCCGATCTCCGTCCCGACGCCGTGGAAGGTGATCAACTCGAAGCCGACCTTCGTGCACGGCGTCGTCCCGAACGTGAGCCCGCCGCGCTGGATCAACGAGGTCGTCGTCGAGCACGGCGCGCATCCGGGGCTGAAGTTCGTCCTGATCAACACGCACTACCTGCACGGCGCGTACAACGGTGACCAGAACCCGAACCTGCGTGCCTACTACGACCTGCACAAGAAGACCCACCGCGAGCGGGTGATGGCCCACAACGACAAGGGCCACCTGGTGATCTGGACCGCGGACACCAACAATCCCAGCTACGACAAGGCGACCGGCCAGGACGCCGAGCGCAAGGTCTTCGCCGACGGCATCGACCGGATCAACTGGCTGCCCGGCGACGGCACCGTGCAGCTCGACCTCGTCACCACCAACGTGGTCCCGATGAACGTCGACGACCACAACGCCCGCGTGGCGATCTTCCGGGTCAGGCTGGCCTGACCCGGACGGAGGCGACCGCTCGGGCCCATTGGGTCCGGAGCTCGGCGCGGGTGGCGGCATCGAGCCGGGGCTCGAACGTCCGGTACGAACGCCGCGCGGCCCAGCCGGTCGTCGCACCCAAGGTCGTCCAGGCCAGCTCGGCCGCGCCGAGGGCGGAAACCTCCGGTACGTCGGCAGCTTCGACCGGCCGGCCGAGAAGGTCCGCCTGGGTCTGCATCACCAGCTCCGACACAGTCGCCCCGCCATCAGCACGCAGGCTCTTCACCCCTCCTGGGATGGTGTCGGTGATGTCGCAGATCTGATGCGCAACGGCGTCGACAGCCGCCCGGGCGATGTGGGCGCGAGTCGTCGAGCTGTTCATCCCGGTCAACGCCGCCCGCGCCTCGCGGTCCCAGTGCGGCGCGCCCAGCCCGGCAAAGGCCGGCACGAGTACGACGCCATCCGCCGACGGCACTGTCGCCGACGGCACTGTCGCCGACGGCACGGTCGCCGACGGCAGAGTTGCCGACGGCACGGTTGCGGCAAGGGCGACGAGGCCGCCGACGTCGGGCAGGCCGAGCAGGTCGGCCGTCCAAGCGAGCGCCGCGCCTGATGACACGATGTTTCCTTCGAGCGCGTACACCGGCCGATCCGTCAACCAGGCCAGCGTGCAGCCGCTCTCGACGAACCCGTCCACCGGCGTCATCACCGACGACCCGGTGCCGTACGTCGCCTTCACCATCCCGGTCTGCGTGCACCCCTGGCCGTACATGGCCGCATGCGAATCCGCGAGTACGGCGATGATCGGGATCCCGTTCGGCAGACCCGGCACGCCGGCGGTCACGCCGAAGCCCGCGTCGGACGGCCGTACTTCGGGCAGCGCGGACCGCGGTACGCCGAACGCGTCGAGCAATTCCGTCGACCAGTCCAACCGCACCGTGTCGTAGAGCAGCGTCCGAGAGGCGTTCCCGGCCTCGGTCAGATGCTCACGGCAACCAGTCAGCCGATGGATCAACCAGGCGTCGACGGTGCCGACCAGGGCGTCGGACTGATCGAGGAGCCAGCGCATCTTCGGTGCCGAGAACATCGCATCCACCCGGAGCCCGGTCCGTTGACGGACCAGATCGTCAACGGCGGAAGGCAGTTGGGCGCACCAGGCGGCAGTGCGGGTGTCCTGCCAGCCGAGGACAGGGCCGACCGGTTCGCCTGACCGGCTCCAGCCGACGACGGACTCGCGCTGAGTGGAAAGCGCGATCCCCGCGAGGTCGACCGAGGAGGTCGCGGTGGTGAGGCACGTTGCGATCGCCCGCAGCACGCTCTGCCAGAGGTCCTCGGCGTCCTGCTCGACCCAACCGGGCCGTGGCGTGGACAGACCGACCGGAGCAGAGCCCGTCGCGAGAACGCTCCCGTCAGGGGCCACCAGGACGGCCTTGGAGTTGGTCGTGCCCTGGTCGATCGCGAGTACCGCCTGGACCATCCGCCCTCCAAGTTTCAACTGAACCCTTGACGGGACTCTAGCCTCGTGGCGACACTCATGGCGACAGCCTATGCACTACTGAATATCTATTCACAAATCCAGGAACCGAGGAGTGCGCGAGTGAAGCCGAGTAGACGCCGGGTGATCATCAACACCGATGCCAAGAACGAGGCCGACGACCAGTTCGCGATCGTGCACGGGCTGCTGTCGCCGACCTTCGACGTACGCGGCCTGATCCCCGCGCACTTCGGCACCCACCGGTCGGACCGGAGCATGGAGGAGTCCCGCGAGGAGATCGACCTGCTGCTGGACCTGCTCGACCTGACCGGCAAGGTCCCGGTCGCGAACGGCGCGACCACCGGCATCCCGGATGAGCAGACCCCGCTCGACTCGCCCGGCGCCCGGCTGATCATCGAGGAATCCAAGCTGGCCTCGAAGGGTGACCCGCTGTTCGTGGCGTTCCTCGGCCCGATCACCGATATGGCGTCGGCGATCCTGCTCGAGCCCGATCTGGTGAACCGGGACATGATCGTGGTCTGGATCGGCGGCCGCGGCTACAACGGCTACGCGGCCGACCACCGGCTGGAGTTCAACCTGTCGAACGACATCCACGCCGCGAACGTCGTGTTCGGCTCTGGCATCACCGTCTGGCAGGTCCCGAGCGACGTCTACACGAAGGTCTCGGTCAGCTACGCGGAGCTCGAGGAGAAGATCGGCGACGCCGGCCCGCTCGGCAGGTACCTGATCGACCAGCTGGTCGAGTGGAACGCGACGTACCACGGCGAGCCGATCGAGTCCCGCTCCCTCGGCGACTCGCCCGCGATCTCCCTGATGCTCTACCCGCACAGCGGCAACTTCCGGACCCGTCCGGCGCCGCGCTTCGGTGTCGACGGGTGGTACCTGCCCGGCACCGACAACCCCATCCAGGTCTGCGAGCAGGTTGACGTCCGCTTCCTGCTGGAGGACATGTTCGCCAAGATCCGCCGCTTTGCCCGTCAAAGGAGCACCTCATGAGCACGTCGTACACCCGCCGTGGTTTCCTCGGCCTCACGTCCGCCGCCGCACTCGGCGCCGGCCTGTCCGCCTGCACCGGCGGTGGAGCGTCGACGGGCGGGGGAGCCACCCAGGCGGCGTCGAACAACCTGCGCCTGTTCACCTACGAGGACGACTCCACGATCGGCCTGCTCAAGGCCCAGGTGAAGAAGTTCGACGCGCAGAACGGTACGACGACCACCGTCGACAGCCTGCCCGGTTCCGGCGCGGCGGTGTACCCGGACAAGCTGCGGACCGAGCTGCTTGGCGGCAAGGGCCCGGACGTCTGGCGGATCTGGGGCGGTCAGATCGGCAGCCCGTTCGCGAAGGCCAAGCAGGCACTGGACCTGAGCAAGTACTACGACAAGTACGGCTGGGACTCGAAGATCAACACCCGCGCCATCGGCGGCATGACCTTCGACGGCGTGAAGTCCGGCGTACCGTTCCTGGCCCTCGGGGTAGGGGCTTGGTACAACAAGTCGCTGCTCGCCAAGGCCGACGTGAGCGGACCGCCGACGACGTACGCCGAGCTCGAGGCGATGAACGACAAGCTGGTGGCTGTCGGCGTCACGCCGTGTGGGCTGGGCGGCAAGTACGGCTGGGACATCATGCGGCTGTTCGAGTACCTGCTCGAGCACACCGCCGGCCCGGACCTGCACGACAAGCTGCTGACCGGCGCCGAGAGCTGGGACCGGTCCGAGGTGGTCGAGGCGTTCACGCTGTTCAAGAAGTGGCAGGACAAGAAGTGGCTGCCGCAGGGTGCGCTCGCCCTCGATCCGGCCGATGTCGAGCCGTGGTACGTCCAGGGGAAGACGGCGTACACGATCACCGGACCGTGGACCGAGGCGGCGGCGATCCTGGCCGCGAAGAAGAGCTCGTCCGCCTTCGGCAACTTCGAGCTGCCGACCGACAAGTCGCCGGCCCGGCACTCGGGCTTCGTCGAGGGCTACATGATCAACGCCAAGTCCGGGAACGCGGACAAGGCCGCGGCGTTGATCGACTTCATCGTCCAGCCGGCCACCCAGAAGGCGATGAACATCACCGCCTCGACGGTCAAGGGCGCCGAGCCCGACCCGAAGACGCTGCCGCTGGCGGCGCAGTGGTCGCAGAAGTACGGGAACAACCCGTTCTACACGATCCAGGACCAGGCGTTCCCGAAGAAGCAGGCCGACCAGTACTTCAGCGTGCAGAGCGACCTGCTGCAGGGCAAGGTCGCCCCTGACGCGGCGTCGAAGAAGATGCAGGAGATCGTCTCCGCCTGGGCGAAGAGCTAGCCGATGGCAACGACAGTCGCTGTTGCACGGTCCAATCAGCAGAAGCAGCCCAAACGCGGCGGCCGGTGGTCCCCGTGGTTGTTCGCCCTGCCCGCGCTCCTGGTGTACGTCGCCTTCCTGGTCTACCCGGCGGTGTCGTCCCTGTGGTTCAGCCTGACCGACTGGGACGGCCTGAGCGCGACGTACAAGTTCGTTGGCCTGGACAACTACTTCAAGCTGCCGCACGACCCGGTCGTGGTGACGGCGGTCCGGAACAACCTGATCTGGACCGTGGTCACGATCGCGGTGCCGACGATCATCGGCCTGCTGCTGGCGATCGCGCTGAACGGCAAGGTGCACGGGAAGCCGATCCTGCGGCTGATCTTCTACACACCCGCGGTCCTGCCACTGGTGTCCATCGCGAGCATCTGGGGCTGGCTCTACAACCCGCAGTACGGCGCGATCAACTCGTTCCTGCGCCTGATCGGGCTGGACGGGCTGGCGCAGCCGTGGCTCGGACAGGACTCGACCGCGTTGTGGGCCGTCATGGTGCCGGCGATCTGGTTGCGCACCGGTTTCCCGATGCTGCTCTACTTGGCCGCCCTGCAAGGGATCCCGAACGAGCTCTACGAGGCCGCGACCGTGGACGGTGCGTCCAAGTGGCAACAGTTCTGGCACGTGACGATGCCGAGCCTGCGGCCCGCGCACTACATCGTGCTGGCGTTGTCGCTGATCGACTCGTTCAAGGTCTTCGACATGATCTACGCGATGACGTACGGCGGTCCTGGTACGTCGACGCAGGTGATGGGAACGTGGATGTACTTCAACGTCTTCCAGTACTACCAAGCCGGCTACGGTACGGCGATCGCCGTCGTGATCACGCTGGTCGCGATCGCGGTCGGCATCCCCTACGTCCGCTCGCAGACGAAGGAGGCGTCATGACCTCGATCGCTCCCGCCCGCGTGGACCTGCCGCTGGATACGGCCGCGGTCGAGCCGGTGCCGACGTCGCCGAAGGGCCGCCGGGGTCTGGTGATCACGCTGGTCCTCATCGTCGTCGCGTTGTTCTGGATCTCACCGCTCGTGCTGCTGGTGATCACCGCCGTCCGGCCGCTCGCGGACTTCATCGGGAACGGGCCGTTGTCCTGGCCCGACCAGCTGACCTGGAAGAACTTCTCCGACGCCTGGGACATCGGCAACTTCGCCACGACCTACAAGAACAGCGCGATCCTGGCCGCGATCAAGGTGCCGCTCGGCGTGCTGGTCTCGGCGATGCTCGGGTTCGCGCTGGCCAAGCTGCGGATGAAGTTCCGCCGGACGGTGATGTTCACGGTGTTCCTCGGGCTGACGATCCCGATCTACATCACGATCGTGCCGGTCTTCATCATGATGCGCTCGCTCGGCGCCACCGACAGCATCTTCGGGCTGATCGGGCCGTACCTGGCCTTCGGTATCCCGTTCGAGGTGCTGGTGCTGCAGTCGTTCTTCCGGCAGATCCCGGACGAGATCATCGAGGCCGCGAAGGTCGACGGCGCCGGCGACTGGCGGGTGTTCTTCACGATGATCCTGCCGCTGTCGGTGCCCGCACTCGTGACGGTCGCGATCCTGGACGCGGTCGCGACCTGGAACGAGTTCCTGTTCGCGCTGATCCTGCTGAACTCCGACGCGCACAAGACCATCCCGGTCGGACTGCTGAACTTCCAGGGCCAGTTCGCCAACAACAACACCGGACTCGCGGCGGGCATCCTGATCGCCGTGGTCCCGATCCTCATCGCCTACACCCTGCTCCAGCGCTGGATCGTCGGCGGTCTGACCGCCGGCTCCCTCAAAGGATAGGAACAAATATGACTGACATGCCGGTCTTCGGCGCGGGTATCTGGCACTTCGCCACCTACAAGGACCGTTACGCCACGGACGGGTACGGCGATCCCGTCACCCTGCTCGAGCAGATCGACCGCGCCGGAGCGGTCGGCGATCTGTCCGTGGTCGACCTGAACTGGCCGTTCGCCGGGTACGACGGCACGCTCGACGAGGTGAAGGCCGCGCTGCAACGCAACAACCTCACGGCGATCGCGATCACGCCCGAGATCTACACCCGCGACTTCGTCAAGGGCTCGTTCACGAACCCGGACCCCGGCGTCCGCAAGCAGGCGATGGAACTGTTGCACCAGGCAACCGAGCTGGCGAAGGACCTCGGCTGCTCGTACGTGAAGCTGTGGCCGGGGCAGGACGGCTGGGACTACCCGTTCCAGGTCGACTACCACGACATCTGGAACCTCGCGCTCGACGGCCTGAAGGAGCTGGTGTCGGCGCACCCGGACATCAACTTCGTGATCGAGTACAAGCCGCGCGAGCCGCGGGTGAAGATCATCTTCCCGAACGTCGCCCGGACGCTGCTCGGGATCGAGAAGATCGGTCTGCCCAACCTGGGCATCCTGCTCGACTTCGGCCACTCGCTGTACGGCCAGGAGACGCCGGCCGACGCGGCGCAGCTGGCGATCGACTACGACAGGCTCTTCGCGATCGACGTCAACGACAACATGAAGGGCTGGGACGACGACATGGTCGTCGGCTCGGTGCACCTGGTCGAGACGTTCGAGTTCTTCCACACGCTGCGGAAGAACAACTGGGAGGGCGTCTGGCAGCTGGACCAGTTCCCGTTCCGCGAGGACAGCGTCCAGGCCGCGAAGCAGGCGATCACCTTCCTGAAGGCGATCCACCACGCGCTCGACGTACTCGACGAGGAAGCCCTCAAAGCAGCCCAGGCTTCGCACGACGCGCTGGCCGCGCAGAAGCTGGTGCAGAAGGTGCTGCTGAGTTCGATGGCTGAGCTGGCATGAGGGATCGCATGACTCTCACCGTCGAGCACGCGACGCTGCCGGTGCTCGGACGGCTGCCTGCTCACAGCAGCCGGACCGAGCAGATCGCGCATATCGCCGAAGCTGCCAAGCAGATCCGGATCCAGGACCTCAAGCTGGTCCACTACGCCGGAGCCGGACACATCGGTGGTGACTTCTCCGCGATCGACATCCTGTCCACGCTGTACGGCGCTGTGCTCGACATCTCGCCCGCGACCGTCAACGATCCCGAGCGGGACCGCTTCATCCTGAGCAAGGGCCACGTCGCCGGCGCGCTCTACACCACGCTCGCGGCGTTCGGGTTCCTGCCGGTCGAGGAGCTCGCCACGTTCCTCAAACCGCTGTCGGCGCTGAACGGTCACCCGAACCGGACGAAGGTCGACGGCGTCGAGGCGAACACGGGTCCGCTCGGGCATGGTCTACCGATCGCCGTCGGGCACGCCCTCTCGGCCAAGCTCGACGTCTCGATGCGCCGCACGTATGTGCTCGTCGGGGACGGTGAGTTGCAGGAGGGTTCGAACTGGGAGGCGATGATGGCGGCCTCGCAGTACCAGCTCGACCGGCTGACCGTGATCGTCGACCGGAACCGGCTGCAGCAGGGCGCGACCACCAAGGAGACCAACGACCTCGACCCGTTGCCGGAGAAGGCGGCCGCGTTCGGGTTCGCGGTGGTCGAGGTGAACGGTCACGATCACGGCGAGCTGCTCGACGTGCTGTCCGCCGTACCGTTCCGGCCGGGCAAGCCGACGTTCGTGATCGCCCACACGCACAAGGGTCACCCGATCTCGTTCATGAGCAACAACGTCGCCTGGCATCACCGCGTCCCCGACGACGCCGAGTTCGCGCAGGCCCTGAAGGAGCTTTCATGACCGTCGTGGAGACCCGTTCGATCGCCGACCAGCCGCGCTACGACTGCCGGGACGCGTACGTCGAGACGCTGGCCCAGCTCGCCGAGGCCGATCACCGGATCGTTGGGGTGGTCAACGACTCGGTCGGATCCAGCAAGCTGAACAGCTTCCGCAAGGCGTTCCCGGACCGGCTGATCAACGTCGGGATCGCCGAGCAGGACATGGTCGGCGTCGCGTCCGGGCTGGCCAACGGCGGCCGGATCCCGTTCGTGTCGGCGGCATCCTGCTTCCTCACCGCTCGCGCCCTCGAGCAGATCAAGGCCGACGTCGCGTACTCGAACACCAACGTCAAGCTCTGCGGCATGAGCCCGGGCGTCGCGTACGGCGAACTCGGTCCGACGCACCATTCGGTCGAGGACATCGCCTGGCTGCGGGCAATCGACGGGATCAGGATCATCGTGCCGGCCGACCCGATCGAGACGGCGGCCGCGCTGCGTTGGGCGGCGGCGTCCGAAGGACCGGTGTTCATCCGGGTCAGCCGGATGAGTGTGCCGAAGGTGTACTCGGAGGACTACGAATTCCGCCTCGGCAAGGCGATCACGGTCCGGGAAGGGGACGACGTCACGGTGATCAGCAACGGCACGATCCTGTGGCGAGCACTCGCCGCGGCGGAGCGGCTGGCCGAGGAAGGGATCTCGGTCCGGGTGCTGTCGATGCCGACGGTGAAGCCGTTGGACACCGACGCCGTGGTCGCGGCCGCGCGGGAGACGGCCGGCATCGTCACCGCCGAGGAGGCCGTGACCGCCGGCGGACTCGGCGGCGCGGTCGCGGAGACCGTCGTACAGCATCATCCGGCGCGGGTTTCGATCCTCGGGTTCCCCGAGTTCGCGCCGACGGGGTCGGCCGGTTACCTGCTGGACCGATACGGCCTGTCCCCCGAGGGCATCGCCGACGCCGCCCGCCGGCTCGTCACGACAGGTAAGTGACCAGGTCGGCGATCGAGATCATCGCGAAGTCATGAGCGTCGGCGAACGCGCGCAGGTCCCTGCCGGTCATCAGCGTGCCGTCGTCGTTCATGAGTTCGCCGATCACGCCGACCGGCGGCAGGCCGGCCAGCCGGACGAGCTCGACAGTGGCCTCGGTGTGACCGGGGCGCTGCCGGACTCCGCCGTCGACCGCGCGCAACGGAAGGATGTGACCGGGCCGGATCAGATCCGCGGGCTGCGCCGCCGGGTCGGCCAGCACGCGGACGGTTCGCGCCCGGTCGGCCGCGGAGATGCCGGTGCCGACACCGGTCGCCGCGTCCACCGAGATCGTGTACGCCGTCCGCAGGCTGTCCTGGTTGTTCGGGACCATCAACGGGAGCTCGAGGCGGTCCAGCAGCTCCGGCGCCGCGGGCGCGCAGACGTACCCGCTGGTGTGGCGGACGAGCAGGGCCATCAGCTCGGGCGTGGCGAGGCTCGCGGCGAAGGTCAGGTCGCCCTCGTTCTCACGGTCCTCGTCGTCGACGACCACGACCGGCCGTCCGGCGGCGAGCTCGGCGACAGCGCGTTCGATGGTGTCCAGGCTGGTGATGGTGTTCACGGTCGTTGTCCTCTCGGCAGTGCTCTGGACAGCACTCCGGGGGCAACGACAGACCTCACGCCCCTGTTTTCGTGCAGGGAACGTGAAGCTGCCACGTGCGTCTTCCCATCCGGACTTTCACCGTCGGTCCCGGAGTTCCACCAGGTCAACCGCTCCTTCTTGCGAAGTCACGGGTCGCGGACTGTCACCGCCGGCTCGGAATTTCACCGACCCCAGAGCACGTGTGTCTTTCATCATCAGCTTAACGGCAACGAGCATCCCCGGGAGTGTCATGTCCATCTCATCCGTCTGGCGCGAGATCGAACTACCGGCCACCGGCGACTGGGTCGAGTTCGAGCACGAGAGCGGTCTCGTACTGCGTCGGCCTACGTTCTGGGACGGCGGTGAGACGTACCGTGTGCGTTTTGCTGCGCCGTTGCCAGGTCAGTGGACATGGTCAGGTGGTCATTTCCAGATCTCAGCAGCAGAAGAAGAAGGCAATCCGTTCTACGCACACGGCTTCTGGCGGATGTCTGCGGGCGGCCGCAACCTGGTGCACGCCGACGGAAGTCCCGCGTTGCTGATCGCTGACACAGCCTGGGCCCTACCCTGGCGCGCCACGCCCGAGCAGGTGCGCGAGTACGCCGCAGACCGACAGGCCAAAGGCTTCAACGCGGTCCTGCTGATGACGGTGCAACCGGACATGCACGCCGTCGGACCCCGCGATCGCACCCAGGACGAAGGCTTCGACGTCGGCTTCGAGGACCTGCCGGACGGCCATCTCAGCCAGTTGAACGTCGACTACTTCCAGTACCTCGACGAGCTGCTCGGCATCCTCGTCGAGCACGGCTTGGTTCCGGTGCTGCAGCCCGTGTTCCAGGGCTTCGGCTGGAAGGGCCTCGACGTGGCGGGCACCGTCGTACCGCCAGCGGAGTACGCGGCGTACTGCCGCTACCTCGTCGCGCGGTACGGCGCGCGGCCGGCGATCTACCTGGTCGGCGGCGACGGCTCGGGTGACGAGCCGCAGACCGCGGCGGGTGGGGCCGAGGTGCACGCCGTCGATTGCTACGAGCAGCCGACCGGCGTCCACTACCGGCCGCACATCCGCGCGAACGCCCACCAGAACGCTGACTGGCTCGACTTCCAGTGGTGCCAGACCGGCCACACTGGCGAGCATGTCGCCGAGCGAGTCGCGGACATGTGGCGCAATGAGCCGGTCAAGGCAGTCGCGAACGGCGAACCGACGTACGAGCACACCGGCCGGACAGGCGTCGCCGAGGGTTGGTGGCAAGGGCACGAGGCTTGGAGCAACCTGTGCGCGGGCGGGACGATGGGTGTCGTCTACGGCGCGGGCAGTCTGTGGCAGTGGCGTCTGCATCCCGAGGAGCCGGGGCATTCCGAGTTCTTCCTGGCGCCGGGTGCGGGCTGGCGCGAGGCGGTCGGCTTCGAGGGTTCGACGTACGTCGGGATGCTCGGCAAGATCCTGGCGGGCCTGCCGACCACCGACATGGCGCCGGACTGGACCCGGGTGATCTCCGGGCGTGCGCTCAGCGGCGCGGACGGGATGCTGATCGTCTACCGCGAGAACGGCGGCCCGGTGATGGTGTTCGACGACACGGTCCCGTTGGCGTACACGATCGTGGACCCGCGCGACGGCGCAATCGTCGCCTCCGGCAAGCGCGACGCCTGGAACGCCCCGATCCCCGACCCCGGTGGAGCGCCTCGGGTCTACCTCTGTCTGCCTGACCTATAGTCCGTATTCCCGAACGTTTCGAGGGGGTCGAGTGAACGCGAACCGCGCAGTACGCCAGCCGGGGCTGGACGAGCTGCGGCTGCTCGCGAAGGTTGCGCGGATGTACCACGAGAAGGGCATCCGCCAGCCGCAGATCGCCGCCGAGCTCAACCTGTCGCAGGCGCGCGTGTCCCGGATGCTCAAGCAGGCCGTCGACGTCGGCATCGTACACACCGTGGTGACCATGCCCAGCGGCGTGCACAGCGACCTCGAGGACGAGCTGCAGGGCCGGTACGGGCTGCGGGACGCTGTCGTCGTCGACACACTCGGCGTGGGGGACGACGTACTGCCGGCGCTCGGTTCGGGCGCGGCGGCGTACCTGGACATGACGCTGACCGGCGGGCACGTGGTCGGGATCTCGTCATGGAGCGAGACGCTGATCAGCGCCGTCGACCGGATGCCGCGCAAGAGCGTGCCGGTGGTGGACAAGGTGGTCCAGATCGTCGGCGGTCTGGGCGACGCGGCGGTGCAGATGCAGGCCACCCGGCTGACCGCGCGGTTCGCCGAGCTGACCGGTGGGATGCCGGTCTACCTGCCTGCGCCCGGTCTGGTCGGGACACCCGCCGTACGCCGGGCGATGATGAACGACGTGTCGGTTCGCGACGTTCTGGGCACGTGGGGACAACTCACCGACGCCCTGGTCGGGATCGGTAGCCTCGAGCCCTCGCCGTTACTGCAGCGCAGTGGGAACGCGGTCGCGGAGGCCGACCAGGACGAGCTGCGCCGGCTCGGTGCCGTCGGGGACGTGTGTTTCCGGTTCTTCGACGAAGAGGGAAAGCTTGTGCGTTCGACGTTCGACCAGCGGGTCATCGGGGTGACCGCGAAGGAGCTGCTGGCGGTGCCGCGGCGGATCGGGGTCGCCGGCGGTGAACGCAAGTACTCCGCGATCCGGGCCGCGATGCTCGGCGGCTGGGTCAACATCCTGATCACCGACCTCGCGATGGCCCACCGGCTGCTCGAGCAGTAGATGGAGCCTGACGAGCAGCGGGAGGTCTACGCCACCATCGACCTGGCCTTGCGGGTCGGTGAGGTGCTGCTGTCCAGTGGCGCCGGTACGGCGGACGCGACCGCGACGATCCTCGGTGTCACCGCCGCGGGCGGACTGCGCGGATGCGAGGTCGACATCACGTTCACCTCGATGGCGGTCTCGTACCAGGCCGCGCCCGACGTCGCGCCCGAGACGCACATCCGCCTGGTCCGCTATCGCTCGCAGGACTTCTCCCGGCTGACCGACGTCGATCAGCTGGTACGACGGTTCGCTCGCGGCGACATCACCCGCGAGGAGGCGTCGCGTGAGCTGGCCCGCCTGACGTCGGCGGGTCCGCCGTACCCGCGGTGGAGCGCCGTACTCGCCTGGGGTGTGATGGCGGGCGGCGCGACGCTGCTGCTCGGCGGCGGCTGGCTGATCACGTTGGTGGCGGTGCTCACCGCGATCGTGATCGACGTCAGCAACCGCTGGTTCAACCGGCAGCGGCTGCCCGCGTTCTACCAGCAGGTCGCCGGCGCCTTCGTCGCGACCGCGGTTGCCTTGATCCTGTACGCCGTCCACGCGCCGGTGAAACCCTCACTGGTCGTTGCCGCAGGCATCATTATGTTGCTGGCCGGGATCGCGCTCACCGGTGCCGTCCAGGACGCGATCACCGGGTACTACGTGACCGCCGCGGCCCGCAGTTTCGAAGCGATGCTGCTCACCGGCGGGATCATCGCGGGGGTCTCGCTCGGGCTCGCGGTGGGGCTGAAGTTCGGGCTGCACGTCGGCATCGAGGCCGAAACGATCCAGCTCGGGAACCTGCCGGTCATGGTCCTGTCCGGCGCGGTGATGGCGGTCGCGTTCGCCTACGCGACGTACGCACCTCTCCGCGCTTTGCTGCCGGTCGCCGTCATGGGCGCGCTGGGCTCGCTGGTCTTCACGCTGATGATCCGCGCGTCGTTCGGGCCGGCCTGGGCCACCGCCGCGGCGGCGTGTGTCGTCGGGCTGGGCAGCTACTCCGTCGGGCGTCGCGTCGGCGTACCGCCCTTGGTCGTGGTCGTCGCCGGCTCGATCCCGCTGCTGCCGGGCCTCACGATCTACAAGGGCCTCTACGAGCTGATGGGCCTCGGCAACCTGATCGGTATCGTCAGCCTCGGCACCGCGGTCGCCATCGGCGTCGCGCTCGCGTCCGGCCTGATCCTGGGCGAGTACCTCGCCCAGCCGATCCGCCGCGAAGCCCGCCGCCTCGAAGATCGGCTCGCGGGCCCCCGCCTGGTAGGCCCGCGCCGCCCCGTGCGCCGGCGGACGACCCGACCACGCCGCCGACGCCGCACCGGAACCTAAATGTCCTTGCTGGTCATCGACTTTCTCCTTAGTGGGAAGGGCGTTTGATGTTCCGATGCTGGCCTGGCGGTGGATCGGCCAACAATCTTTTGACGGATCCGTCAACGATGAGCCGACTGGTCGTTAGCGTGTTGTGCCGAGGGAGGAGTCATGGCGCAGCCGCAGGTCGTGTTGATCCAGTCGCCGCAGCAGTCGGTGTTCCTCGCGCTGCGCGAGGCCCTTGGGCACCGCGGCCCGTACTCGTCCCGCCACGTCCTGCAACCGCTGCGGCGGATCGTCGCGCGGGCTGAGCACGAGCCACTGCTGCGACCGCTGCGGCCGGGGCAGAACGGTGGTGTTCCCGATGTGGTGGTCCCGCTCATCCCGCCGTCGGACGTGTCGGTGCCGGACCAGGTGGCGGCCATGCGCGAGTACTCGCCGCAACTGTTCCTCGACGAGATCGAGACGCTCGGCGGCGACCCTGCGGTCTGGCGGACGGCAGCCCGGGATCCCGGGAACTGGCTCCGCACCTACGCCGAGTTGAGCGACCTGTGCTGGCGAGCTCTCGAACCCCGGTGGCGACTGCTCCGGCCTGCCTTCGACTCCGAGGCCGAACGTGTCGGTCTGGCCGCCGTCCGCGGCTGCCTGCCCGACGCCCTGAACACGATCAGCTCACGACTGACCTTCACCGACGACAGCTTCTGCATCGACGGCAGTCAGCTGATCCCGTACGCCGGACGCCGGCTGGCCCTGGTGCCGAGCATCGGCGCCCCGGACCAACTGTTCGTCAACGGCATGGAGCCGGACGTCATCTCGATTGCTTACCCGCTCCGGGGGCTCCCCGATGTGAGTCCGGTCCGATCGGTCGAGGATCCGCTGGACGTCGTGCTCGGCGTACCGCGTGCACGGGTGCTGCGGATGTTGGGCCGCGCGCTGACCGTCGGCGCGATCGCCGCCGAGCTGGGCGTCACGCCGGCCGCCGCCTCACGCCACTGCGACGTACTGACGCGCGCCGGCCTGATCACTCGGGAACGCCATGGTCGCCAGGTCCTCGTCAGCCGCACCACTCGGGGCAGCAATCTCCTGGACGTGCTCTGACCCCTCTGTGGTTTACTGCCGATTGGTGCGATTCCACGGTGTGACGGTTGGACGTGATTCCAGGCCCGTCGGCTCTGCCGGGAGGCGGAGTGACCCGGTGCGACCGGGGCCACGCGGTGATACCCCGCTTCAGCTCGGACCTCGGATGGTCCCTGGCCATGAACGAGTGGCGGAGAGCGAAGCATGTTCACAGGACGAATCGAGAATGTAGGCACTGTCGTCGAGGTTGCCGGCGACCTGTTGCGGGTCACGTCGGATGTCGCGGTGGCGCCGGGTGGCGCGGTCTGCCTCGACGGGATCAGGTTCACCGCGGAGTCGGGCCCGCCCGGCGAGATCAGGGTTGTCGTGACGGACGAGACCCGTCGGCGTACGACGTTCGATCGAGTCTGCGGCGGTACGACGCTGCACGTCGAACTGCCGGTTGCGATCGGGGACCGGATCGACGGGCATCTGATCCAGGGGCACGTCGAGGGGGTCGGCAAGGTGCTCCGCGTCGACGTCGAGCCGGCCGGTCACCGGGTGTGGATCAAGCCGCCGGAGCGACTGTTGGCGCGGTTGGTGGCGAAGACCTCGGTGGCGATCGACGGCGTGAGCATCACCGTCGCCGAGGTGCTCAAGGACCGGTTCTCCGTCGTACTTGTGCCGAACACGCTGACGAAGACGAAGCTCGGTGCGCTGGTCGCGGGCGACCGGGTCAACCTCGAGAGCGATCTGCTCGTACGGATGGCGCGTGAAGGGCATGGGCCGGAGTTGCAGCGGGCGGTCGCACAGCTGCCGTGGGCCGGGCAGCTCAGCGGCGAGGCCGGCGTACAGAAGGTGGTTGCGCAGATCGCGGCCGGTGGCGGGGTTGTCGTCTGGGATCCGACGGCTGAGGGCGAAGGCGATGTGGTCTTCGCGGGTGAGCGGTTCCGGCCGGAGGCGATGAGATTCCTGCTCACACAGGCTTGTGGGCACACGACGGTCCCGTGCGCGGCCGACGTACTGCAGCGGTTGGAGATCCGGCCGATCCCGGGCAACGGTGACCGGCAGGGTACGGCGATGCACGTGCCGGTCGATCTCGCCGCGTCTGAAGGGACCGGGGTGTCCGCGGCCGATCGGGCGGCGACGATTCGCCGGCTGGCGTCGCCGGACGCCGTACCGGACGACTTCCTGCGACCTGGGCATGTGTTCCCGCTCGCCGCGCGGCCTGGGTTGCTCGACGAGCGTCAAGGGCACACCGAGGCGACGGTCGCGTTGTGCGTTGCGGCGGGGTTGGCGCCGGTCGGCGTGTGTTGTGAGGTGATGCGAGCCGACGGGGTGATGGCGGGCGCGGCCGACCTCGAGCAGTTCGCGCTGCGGTGGGAGTTGCCGATGATCGACATCCACGATCTGGAGCGCTGGTTGTGAGCCTCTACGACAACCCTCAGTTCCTGAAGGGCTACCGGCAACTGCGTCGCACTGGCCAGGGCATCAACGACGCCTTGGAGATACCGGCAATGGACGCTGCGCTCCGAGGTCTGCCGGTCGAAGGAGCTCGGGTGGTGGATCTGGGGTGTGGTGAGGGTGGGCTTGCCGTTCGCCTGGCTGCTCGGGGCGCTGCGCATGTGGTTGCCGTTGACGCCTCCGAGCAGATGCTTGCGGCCGCGGTCCGGCATCCCCGCGTTCGGTATCTGCGCGCCGATGTCGCCGGCTTCGACCTGCCGCGCGGCTCCGCGGACCTGGTGGTCAGCAGCATGGCGTTGCACTACGTCGAGGACTTCGATGGGCTGGTCGCGCGGGTCGCGGGTTGGCTCGCGTCGGGTGGAGCATTCGTGTTCTCGGTGGAACATCCGGTGATGACAGCGCCGGTGGTCGCTGCGGACTGTGTGGTCGACGACTACGCGGACGAGGGGCGGCGGGAGCGGAGCTGGTTCGTCGACGGGGTGGTGAAGTACCACCGCACGATCGGCTCGATTGTCTTGAGCCTCCGCCGCCACGGCTTCCGTCTGGAGTCCCTCGACGAGCCGCTCCCGACGCCGGCTCAGGTGGCCGCCTACCCCCACCTCGCCATCCACCGACGCCGCCCGCCGATCCTCTTGGTCTCGGCCCGCACTTGACGAGGTTTTATCCGGTTGGGTAACTTTTACTCATGCGGATAAATCAGGGCACCGACCGCGCCCGGAGTACGGCGGCTCGCCGCGACCAGATCGTGGCCGCGACGATCACCGTGCTCGCGGAGCGCGGCTATGCGGCGACGTCGTACGACGCGATCTGCGAGGTTGCCGGGCTGAGCAGCAAGCGGCTGATCTCGTACCACTTCAGCACCAAGGACGAGTTGCTGGCGGAGGTCCTGCGCCGGGTGACCACCGACGCGGCCGAGGCGATGCGGCCGGCGATCGAGGCCGCCGACGAGCTGCCGGGGAAGCTCGCCGCGTACATCCGGTCGAACGTCGAGTTCATCGCGGCCCGGCCGGATCATGTCCGTGCGGTGCAGCAGATCGTCTTCGGCGGCGCCCCGGTGCCGTCCGAGGAGGCTGATGGTGCCGTCGCCCGGCTGGTTGCGCTCTTCGAGGCTGGCCAGCAGACCGGCGTGTTCCGGCGCTTCGATTCCTTGCTGATGGCGGTCATTCTGCGCGCCGCCATCGATGCCGCGGCCGGCCGCCTGATCGGCGGCGCCGACCCCGATGACTGCGCGCGGGAACTGGTCGGGACCTTCGACCGAGCGACCCGAGTGGAGCGATGATGACGATGGCGTTGGATGCCAAGCCCAAAGCGCGCTGGGGAGCGGTGCTCGCTCCGGTCCTGGTCGACCTGGTCGTGCCGCTGCTGATCTTCTACGGCCTCCGCCAATCCGGCGTCGGCGTGGTCGGTGCGACCCTAGCCGGATCCGTGATCCCGGTCGTGCGTACGGCGTACTCGATCGTCCGCGGCCGCAAGGTCGACTGGATGGCCGTGTTCATGATCATCGCGCTCGCGGTCGGGACCAGCGCGTCGCTGGCGATGCACAGCCCGCGGATGCTGCTCGCCAAGGATGGCGTGATCACCGCTCTGTGCGGCCTGTGGATGCTCGGAACCGTTGCCCTGGGCAAGCCTCTGCTGCTGTCGATCGGTCGTGGTATCGCGGAAGCCAAGCGTGGCAAGGGCGGCGGGTCGGTGTGGGCGGGTCGGTGGGACAGTGAGCCGCGCTTCCGGTACGGCATACGCCTGGTCACGATCGTCTGGGGAGTCGGTCTGGTCTTCGACGCGGTCGTCCGTGTCGTGATCGCGTATGTGCTGCCGCTCGACGCGGTCCCGGGTGTGACGACGATCCAGTGGATCGTGTTGTTCGCGCTGCTCTACGGCTTCATGATGATCTACTCGCGCAAGAACGATCTGCTCGCATGAGCGACGTGCTGGTCGTCGGCGCCGGACCCACTGGGTTGTTGCTGGCGTCGGAGTTGGCTCTCGCGGGCGCGAACGTCGTGCTCGTCGACAAAGCCGCCGAGCGGTCGGGGCAGTCGAAGGCGTTGACGCTGCAGCCGCGCTCTGTCGAGATCTTGCACTCCCGCGGGCTCCTCGGTTCGCTGCTCGATGGCGCGCCGCGGTTGCCGGCCGGTCACTTCGCTGGGTTGCCGGTCCCGCTCGACTACAGCACGTTGGACACCAGATTCCCTTATCAGCTTGGGATTCCGCAGCGGCGCGTCGAGCAACTGCTGGAGGATCGCTTGGTTGCTCAGGGCATCGTTGTACGGCGGGGTCTCGAGCTGATCGGCCTCCGGCAGGACTTGACCGGCATCGTGGCGTCGTTCGGTGGTGAGACGATCCGGGCGAGGTGGGTCGTCGGGTGTGACGGGGCGCGGAGCGCGGTGCGGAGGCTGGCCGGGATCGACTTCCCCGGACGCGACGGGCGGTTCAGCGCGGTCGTGGCCGATGTCGTCATCTCCGGTGTTGAGCCGGGCTGGGCGTTGCCGGCGCTGGTGCCGCGGGATGGTGCGGTGATGACGATGGTGCCGCTGGAGGACGGCGTACACCGTGCGCTGTTCACGGGCCCGCAGCAACAAAATCTGCCGAAGGATCAACCGGTCACGTTCGACGAGGTCGCTGCCGCGTTGCAGGCCTGGTACGGCGAGGACGTCGTACTGCGTGAGCTCCGGTACGCCTCGCGCTTCACCGACGCTGCCCGGCAGGCCGATCGGTATCGTGCCGGCCGGGTCTTCGTGGCGGGCGATGCGGCGCACATTCACTCGCCGACCGGTGGTCAAGGGATGAACCTCGGACTGCAGGACGCGTTCAACCTCGGGTGGAAGCTCGGCGCGGTTGTGCGGGGCGATGCTGGCGACGACCTGCTGGACAGCTACCACGACGAACGGCATGCCGCCGGGAGCGCCGTACTCGCGAACACGCGGGCGCAAGGTGTGCTGATGGTTCCGGACGACGATGTCGCGTGTCTGCGCGAGACGTTCGTCGATCTCCTCGGCGTACCGGAGGCGAATCGGCGGTTGGCGGGCGTGATCTCGGGGATCGGGCTTGCGTATGCGGGCGGTGAGCATCCGTTGGTGGGTCGACGGATGCCGGACCTGACGCTCGCGGACGGTGCGACGGTGTCCGGGCGTCTTCGTGATGGGCGGTTCGTGCTGCTCGAGGGCGAGGGCCTTCCGGCGGCACGGATTCTGGTCCGGCCGGACGGGTATGTGCGGTGGGCAACCGATGAGCCGGAGGCTGAAGTGCCGGAGTTTGCGCGTGTTTCGGAGCTTCGAGTGACCGTGGCGTCGACAACCCGTTAGAGTTACTGACTGGAAACATCGGCGGAACGCCGGACGGGGCCGACGAGGAGGAGCGACGTGGCACTGGGTAGGACGTCCCCGCGGGATCTCCCGCTGTTCGCGGACCTGTCCGGAAAGGACATCAGGGACATCTTCCGGGCCGGTGAGGAAGTCTCGGTGCCGGCCGGCTGGTCGCTGATCCTGGAGCAGACGCCGCCCGACGCGGCGTACCTGATCCTCAGCGGTACGGCGGCGGTCCGGGAGAAGGGCCAGGAGATCGCCGAGCTCGGTCCGGGCGATATCGCCGGCGAGGTCGCGGTCCGGAAGAACACGTTGCGGACGGCAACCGTCACGGCGAAGTCGCGGCTGCAGCTGCTGCACTTCACCCGGGAGAAGTTCGACGACCTGACCCGTCGGCTGCCGGCGTTCCGCGACGCCATCGACGCCACCATCGCCGAGCGCCGCGGTGGCCGCTGACCCTGGGGCCGCTGACCCTGTGGCCACTGACTCTTTGGCCACCGACTCTGGGGCCACCGACTCTGGGGCGCCGGATCTGGCCGCGTTGGCTGCGGAGTTCGAGCGGACGTTGCTGGGCGGGGAGCGGAGGTTCACCCGGGTGCAGGTGTCGGAGCGGGCCGGGATCTCGATCCAGCGCGCCGAACGGATGTGGCACGCGCTCGGTTTCACGACCGTCCCGGACGACGAGGTGGCCTTCACCGACGACGATGTCGAGGCGTTGCGGCTGGTCGCGGCGCTCGAGGACGACAAGTTCATCGAGCCCGAGATGGAGTCCTCGCTTGCGCGCAAGCTCGGGCAGACGCAGTCCCGGCTGGCGTCCTGGCAGTCCGCGATGTTCCTGGATTTCCTCGGCGGCGCGAAGCTGTCCGCGGACGAGGCGATCGAGGTCGCGGGACTGTTGCTGCCGGCAATGGAACGGTTGCAGACCTACGTCTGGCGCCGGCACCTGGCGGCCGCTGCCGGTCGGGCGGTGGCCGGGTCTGATGAGCTGGCGCGTGGGGTGCGGGCGGTCGGGTTCGCGGACATCGTCAGCTACACCCGGTTGACGCGCCGCCTGAACGAGGCCGAACTCGGCGAACTGATCGAGCGGTTCGAGGGTACGGCGGCCGACGTCGTCGCGCTGAACGGCGGGCGTGTGATCAAGTCGATGGGCGACGAGGTGCTGTTCGTCGCCGACACCGCCGCCCAGGGCGCTGCGGTCGCGCTCGCACTGCAGGACGCTGTGAACGCCGACGAGGAGCTGCCCGAGCTGCGGATCGGGCTCGCGTACGGCACGATCCTGATCCGCCTCGGCGACGTGTACGGCGAGGTCGTCAACCTCGCCGCCCGCCTCACCACCGAGTGCAAACCCGGCCGCGTCCTAGCCGACCGCGAACTAGCCGCCGCCCTAGACGGCCACCCCGCCTACACCCTCCACCGCCTCCGCCGAGCCTCAGTCCGCGGCTACCGCCACCTAGTCCCCTACGCCATCCAACGCGCGGACGAGCGGTAGCGGGTCGTTTACGCGTCAACGGCGTGACATACGGTTTGGTATGTGCGGGAGATCGAGGCGCTTGCGGAGTTGAAGCGGGTGAGCGGGGGCGACCCGATCGTCGAGTGGGCGGCGCAGGGGCTTGCTGGTGGGGTCGATCCGGGGCGCTGGTCTCGAGGGGTGATGCGGGCGCGGCGCCAGGGGGACGCGCCGGGACGCCGGTCTCGAGGGGTGGTGCGGGCGTGGCGCCAGGGGGACGCGGTGGCGGTGGCCTCGCCTGACGTGTCCAAGCACGATCGGCTCGCGGTGGTCGGGCCGGTGGAGGATGCGGCGCCGCTCGTGCGCGACGTACTGCGTGAGGTCGGGCCGTCGTATCGCCCGTTCGGGGACGAGGAGCTGGTGCGCGGGCTGGCGGAGCGTGTGCCGGGGTTGAGGTTCTCGGCGTCGTTCGGGTGGATGGATGCGTCCGAGGTGCCGGAGCTGACCACGACGGCCGCCTGGCTGGACGGCGACGCCGGGGTCGAAGCGCTGCTGACCGAGGCGTCGCCCAAGTCGTACGCGTGGCCGGGGCATCTCGGCGTACGTCGGTGGGCTGCCCTGACCGGGGACCGCGGTGAGCTGCTGAGTATCGCGGCCGATGCCTGGAGTGCGCCGGAGGTTGGGTTCCTGGCCGGGGTTGCGACGCATCCTGTTGCTCGGGGCAAGGGGCTGTCGCGGCAGGTGTGCGGGTTCGTGACGGCCGAGCTGGTCAAGAGGCACGGACGGGTCGCGTTGATGGTGGACGGCGACAACCCGGCCGCGATCGCGGTCTACCGGCGACTCGGCTACACGTACCGCCGAGTCGCCGCCGCGGGGATGCGCTAGCGCGGCGGCTGCACGTACCGCCGAGTCGCCGCTGCCGGGATGCGCTAGCGCGCCGCTGCACGTACCGCCGAGTCGCCGCCGCGGGGATGCGCTAGCGCGTCGGCTGGACTGTGAGCGTGGGGCCCGCGGGCTTGCTCGGCTTCACGGTCGGCGTCTTGACCGGCGGCGTCGGTGTTGGTGTCGGCGTCGGACCTGCGGTCGGCGGCGGGGTCGTGCGGGTGGCGGGCGCCGGCGGCGGGACGAAGGGCGCCTTGGTGGTGTCCTTGCAGTTTTCGGCGTCGGTGTTGCCGTTCTCGTCCGGTACGACGACGGCCTGCGGGAACAGGTTGCTGGTCGTGTCGCGCGACTGCGTGCCGTAGTTCGTCGCGCAGTCCTGCTGCTCGAGGCTGATCGGGTTCCCGTCCTGGTCGTACAGCCGGACCGGAACCTGCTTGCCCTGGGCATCGAACGGATAGATGTTCGTGACCGAGTTCCCGTCTAGCGTCAGCCCGTTCGACGGCGGGTTGTAGTGCGACGAGCTACCGCGATAATCGTTGTAGTTGTTGAGGAATCCGAACGACGCCCCGACGTACGCCGCCGCCAGGAACGACGGCACCACGATCGCCGCCACGACGTTGAGCGGTACGACGTACCACAGCCAGCGCCGGTCCTGCTGCGTCTTCCGGCCGATCCAGATCGACACCGCCGCACCCGCGACCGCCCCGACCACTGTCACCGACGCGGCCCCGAACAGCGCGAAGAACCCACCGGCGCCGATCACGCCGCGGACCACCCACCAGACCGGCTGGCCGATCGTCACGAGCTCGTGCCGGATGTTCGGCGGGATCTGGTCGATCCACCCGCGGATCGCGGCCGCGCCACGCGCACCACGCGGGGTGTCCAGCACGATCCGCGGGTCGTGACCGCGCAACGCCTGGACGCCGAGGAACGCCGCGACGAACAGGATCCCGAGCCCGAGCAGCCCGAAGAACGCGGTCTCGTCCTGCGACCACGCGAAGATGCCGACGGCAATGAAGAACGGGCCGGCGATCGCCGAGATCAGCCCCCAGCGCAACGCCTTCCAGCCGGCGTCCAGACCGTCCTGGCTGACCGGCGCGGTCCGCGGGGGATAACCGGCCGCGGTCCGCAGCTCATCGGCGTACTGCGCCGGCGTGCCGAGGCGTTGCTGCAGGTCCGCGAGCGTCGGCTCCGCGCCGAACTCCGCCGCCACCTCGGTCAGGTGACCGCTGACGTCCTGCAGTACGTCCTCCAGCTCGCCGGGCGGCAGATCGTTGAGCTGAGCCCGCACCTGGGCCAGGTAGAGCGCGACCGCTCCGGTCAGGGTGCTGTTCACGCGGCCTCCTTCTCCAGCAGCAGCACCGACATCGTGTCGGCGAAGTGGTTCCAGGTCTTGGTCGACTGGGCCAGCAGGTCGCGGCCGGTCTTGTTCAGCCCGTAGTACTTCCGGTGCGGCCCTTCCTCGCTCGGCTGCACGTACGACGTCAGCGCTCCGGCCGCGAACAGCCGGCGCAGCGTCCCGTACACGGACGCGTCCGCCACGTCCTCCAGCCCGGCCGCGCGCAGACGGCGCAGTACGTCGTACCCGTAGCCGTCGGCGTCGCGCAGTACGGCGAGCACCGCGAGGTCCAGGACGCCCTTGAGTAGCTGGCTCGTATCCATCAGGTCTCCTCCAGCAGGTGTTCCGCGCAGAACAGTACTACACATTGCGGAGTACTGCGGTAACCAGTCTGGGGGTTCCGCAATTTCTATCAAGTCGGCGGCGGGTGGACGGGGCACAGTGGTGGCATGGCGGATGTGTTCGAGGAGTTCGTGGCGGTGGTGGCGGCCGGGATGGCCGGGCCCTGCGAGTCGGTGCACGGAGCCGGGCTCGCGGAGCGCGTACATCTGTCCCGGTTCCATTTCGACCGCGTGATCGGTGCGGTGGCCGGCGAGTCGCCGTTCGCGTTCCGGCGGCGCGTGCTGCTGGAGCGGGCGGCGTACAGGCTGCTGACCGAGCCGGTCGCCGTACTCGACGTTGCTGTCGAGGCCGGGTACGGGTCGCACGAGGCGTTCACCCGCGCGTTCGCCAGGTCGTATGGGATGTCGCCACGCGAGTGGCGGCGGGAAGCGTCGCGGGTGTTCTTCCTGACGGCGCCGAGTGGAGTGCATTTCCAGCCGCCGGCCGGGCTACGGCTGCCGGCCCGTAGAAAGGTGAGAGGGATGGACGTACTGGTCAGAATGGTCGAACATCACGTCTGGTTGACCGGCGAGATGATCGAGCGCGGCGCCCGCCTGGACGCCGCCGCACTGGACCGCCCGATCGAACTGTCGGTCGAAGGTATCGACGACGACATCTCGATCCGGTACCTGCTGGACCGCCTGGTCTGGCAGGAGGAGATGTGGCTCGCGTCCGTCGAGGACCGCCCGTTCCAGGTCCCCGAATGCGGACGCGAGGTCACCACCCCGATCTCCGAACTCCGCACCCGCCACGCCGAAGCCGGCTCGCGCTTCGTCGCCCTGGTCAACCAACTCAACGAGGACGGCCGCTTCGACGAAAGCTTCGTCGACACCACCTGCGAACCCCCACGCGTCTTCACCTACGGCGGCATGGTCGCCCACGTCCTGACCTTCGCCGCCCACCGCCGCGCCCTCCTCCTGGGCGCCCTCTATTCCGCCGGCATCACCGACCTATCCTCCGGCGACCCGATGCACTTCGTAGCCGAAGGCAACTAATCCGCCGAGTCGTGGAAGTTGGCTGTGATTTCGCGCCGATTCCCACGACTCGGCGTTCGGGGAACGGACCAAACGCCACGACTCGACGGGCCCGTCAGGCGGCGAGGTGGGGGTAGCGGCGGGTGTGGAGGTCTTGGGAGATGCGGGCGACGACGGTGCCGGGGGCGTGGAGGAGGTCGTACGACGTGATGACGCGGACCAGCCAGCCTTCGCGTTCGAGGTTCTCGCGCCGGCGGATGTCCTGCCGCCATTGACGGGCATCCACGAGATGGTGCTGACCGTCGTACTCGATCGCGAACCTGAGCTCCGGGTAGCTCAGATCCGGTGTCGCCAGCCAACCGCCCGCGGAGTCATTGACCACGTAGCCGATCCGCGGCTCAGGCAGGCCGTTGAGAATCAGCAGGAGACGCAGCCGGGACTCCATCGGAGAGTCGACGCCCGATCGGACGAGCGCCGCCGCTTCCCGGGCGAGTCGAATGCCCCGTGCGCCGATCGTCGCCGCCGCCAGCTCCATCAGGTACTCCGGCGTGACGTCGGTACGCCGTACCAGCGAATCCCCGGCCGAGACCAGTTCAACGAGATCGCAGTACGGCGCCAGGTCGAGGAACGTGCGTCCGGGCGGGGTGATCGGCAGCCATCGCGGAGTACACGCTCGAGGTTCTGTACTTCGTGAACGCGCAGACCATTGACCCGCGGGAGACTGACGTGCGGATCGCGCTCGACGGTCACGTGTACGACATCGTCGCCGCGATCGTCAGCCGTCCACAACCTCAACGCGGTCTGATGACTGACGACAGCACCGGGTGTCAGCAACAACGCGGCCTCGGCCTGCACCCGGGCCGTGACTGCGACGTCCGCGTCGACGTACACCGACCCCAGCACACGCCGGTAACGCACGCCGCGCAAAACACCCCGAGGCATCCCCGCGCCCCGCGCCTGCGCCGCCGTGAACAACACCCCACCATTCTCCCGAATTCCCCGCCCGACAGGCTGCCGTTGTCCACAGCCCTGCCCAGTCGTGGCAAGTGGTTCCGACCCCAAACCTCGAGTCGTGGATCGAGGCGGATTTTTGCAGCCGATATCCACGACTCGGCGGAAGGGGGTCGCGCCGATCAACACGACTCGGCGGGAGGAGGGAGGGAGGGGTTAGTTCTTTGGGTCGTGGAGGTTGGGGCGTTGGGTGGGGGCGGTGATGTCCACGTCGATGGGTTGGAGCTGCGTGGGGGCGGTGATCTTGCCCGAGGTTACGGGGACGTTTAGCTTGCTGGCGGAGAGGTCGATGTCGATGGTGGCGCCGGTGTCGTTCGGGGTCGTCCACTCCGTGTCGGAGAGGGTGAGGGCCAGGCCTAGGACGCGGCCCTTGGGGATGATCTGGTCCTGGGCTCGGAGGGGGACGTTGACCGTTGTCCACTTGCCGGGCGTCAGCGGCGTGGGCTTCGAGAGGGACTTGCTGTGGGCGGCGTCGATCCAGCCGCGGCTGACGATGCCGTGGTCGCTCTGGGTGGTGAGCTTGTCGACGGTGAAGTAGCAGCTGTCGTCGTAGTCGGTGCTCGAACCCTCGCAGGTGCTGTCGTCAGTAGTACGGATCCCGGAGTACCGCTCCGCGTCGCCGTACTCGATCAGGCGGGCCGTGATCGGGGTCGTCGCGGAGTCGGACTTCACCCGGAGCGTGACCGACGGAGTACCGCTGATCCGCATCGGGGCGGTCAGCGGTGCGGACAGGAACATCTGCCGGCCCGCGATCACCTCGGTCGGATCCGCGACGATGTCGTCCTCGGTGAGATCGGGATCGTCGGTGATCATCAGCGAACCCTTGCCTGCAGCACCTAGTTTGCCGACGGACAACGGGACCTGGGTCGGACGGTTGACGGCCGGCCAGGTCTTGTAGTTGCGCCAGACATCGGGTGTGGTCTCGATCGAGACGGCCGGCTCCTTCATCACGCCGTTCTGCAGGCCCTGCAGCCAGTAGTCGAACCACTTGTGCAGCTCGTCCACCCACTCGTCCCGGCGGAACTCGAACGGGTCGACGTGGTCCTCGAGCCCGAGCCACAGCTTGCGCGGCACGTTGTTGCGCGACAGCGCCGACCACCACTGCGAGAAGTGGTTGGTCTGCACGTTGTAGTCGCTCAGCCCATGCGTCATGAAGACCGAGGCCTTCACCTTCGACGCGTTCTTCGTGTAGTCGCGCTCGGACCAGAACGTCGTGTAGTTGCCGGTGTCATCGTCGTCGTTGTCGCCGAGATCACCGCGGACGTCTTCACACGCGGGGCTGTCGTGACCGACGTACCCGCCGAGCCAGGGCATGTAGTCGTCCGAGTACGGTACGCCGCCGGAGCGCGTGTAGTCGTACCACGAGGAGATCGCCGAGATCGGCACGATCGTCTTCAGGCCCTTCACGCCGGTCGCTGCGACGCCGTTCGCGAGCGTTCCGTCGTACGACTTGCCGATCATCCCGACCGCGCCGGTGGTCCAGGTCGCCTTCACCGCTTGCCCGTCGGCATCGTGTGCGGTGTTGCGTCCGTTCAGCCAGTCGATCACGTCGACCACGGACTGGATCTCGTCGCGGCCGCCGACGTCACCGCAGCCGGTCGACCGTCCGGTGCCGAGGATGTCGACGCCGACCATCGCGTACCCGCGCGGGACGAAGTAGTTGTCGTAGAACAGCGGCATCTTCTGGATCTCGCCGTCGCTGTCGTACGTCTTCTTCTCGTTCTCGTTGCCGCGTCCGCAGCAGGAGTAGTACGGCGAGGCGTCCATGATCACCGGGATCTTCACACCGGCGGCCGCGGGCTCGCGGGGCCGGACGATGTCGACCGCGATCACGTCGTCCTCGCCGTCGGAGTCGGTGTCCATCGTGGTGTCGACGTACACCGATTCACGGACCGCGTTCGCGTAGTCGTAGACCGGTTGCGTGCTCTTGGTGCGCGCGTCGACATGCTGCGGCACACTGGGTGCTGCCGGGGTAGCTGCGGGGCCGTCAGGGATCGGAGCAGCCACGGCGGGACCGGTGACGGTCGCGAGGCTGAGCACGGCGGACGAGACCAGGATCGTCATCCTGGCGCGGACGGTCGTCATGGCTGGGAAGGCTAGTCACTCGCGCGCCGCAACGCCAGGTTCTGCCGAGATTGGCAGCGACCTGCCCGATACGCAGCGTGAGAGCGGGCGATTCGGTAGGGTGACCGCCACCGCCCCCGGGGGGACGCACGAAAGGGTAGGCCAGTGAATCTGCGAGCACCGGTGACATTGCTGGACGTTGCACAGCGTGCGGGTGTGTCGGTCGCGACCGCCTCCCGCGTGCTGAACGGCGGGGACCGTGTGCCCCGTCCGGAACTGCAGGAGCGGGTCAAGGCCGCCGCCGACGAGCTCGGCTACACGCCGAACGCGCAGGCGCAAGCCCTGGCCAAGTCGTCGACGAACGTCGTCGGCATCCTGGTGCACGACATCGAGGACCCGTACTTCGCCGCGATCGCGAACGGCGTGATGCGTGCCGCGGACGAGCGCAACCTGCTGGTGATGATGGCCAGCACGTTCCGCGACTCCGACCGCGAGATCGCTTACCTGTCGTCGTTGCGGGCGCAACGAGCGCGCGCCGCGGTGATGATCGGTAGCCGGCGGACCGATGCCGACAGCCTCGCCCGGACGGCGTCCGAGGTAGAGAATTTCCTCAACTCCGGCGCGGGTCTCGCGCTGGTCAGTCAGTCCGGGATGCCGGCGCATACGGTCGAGCCGGACAACCGCACCGGATCCGCCGATCTGGCCCGCGAGTTGGTCGCGCTCGGGTGGCGGAAGTTCGCCGTACTGGGTGGTCCGGAGACGCTTGCGACGGCGCGCGATCGGCGGGCCGGGTTCGTCGAGGGTCTGGCCGAGGCGGGGTTGCAGCCGGTAGCGATCGAGGCCGGTGACTTCACGCGCGACGGCGGGTACGCCGCTGCCGAGCAACTGCTCGATCGGCAGGCCGATGTGGACTGTTTCTTTGCCGTGAATGACGTGATGGCAGTCGGCGCGATGTCCGCGTTGCGGACGCGCGGCGTCGACGTACCGGGCAAGCTCGGCGTCGCCGGATTCGACGACATTGCCACGCTGCGCGACGTGTGGCCGGGTCTGACGACCGTGCGGCTGCCGCTGGAGCAGATGGGTCGCCGTGCGCTCGAGCTGGCGATCGAGGGCGGCGACGTGACGACCGAGACGTTCAAGGCCGAAGTCGTACTGCGGGAAAGCACCGCAAAGGCCTGAAATATGCTCTCGGGGTGACTGTCTCCGAGATCTTCGACCCGTCGGCCTGGAAGCAGGTCGACGGCTTCGAGCTGACCGACATCACCTATCACCGGGCAGTCGACGCCGGCGTGGTGCGGATCGCGTTCAACCGGCCCGAAGTACGCAACGCGTTCCGGCCGCAGACCGTCGACGAGCTGTACCGCGTGCTCGATCACGCGCGGATGTCGACCGACGTGGGCTGCGTGCTGCTCACCGGCAACGGTCCCTCGCCGAAGGACGGCGGATGGGCGTTCTGCTCGGGCGGCGACCAGCGGATCCGCGGCAAGGACGGTTACAAGTACGCCGAGGGCACGACGGCCGAGTCGATCGACCCGGCGCGCGCGGGGCGGTTACACATTCTCGAAGTACAACGGCTGATCCGCTTCATGTCGAAGGTCGTGATCTGCGTCGTACCGGGTTGGGCTGCGGGTGGCGGGCACAGCCTGCACGTGGTCGCGGACCTGACGCTGGCGTCGGCGGAGCACGCACGGTTCAAGCAGACCGATGCGGACGTGGCGTCGTTCGACGGCGGGTTCGGCTCGGCGTACCTGGCTCGTCAGGTCGGGCAGAAGTTCGCGCGGGAGATCTTCTTCCTCGGCGACGAGTACTCCGCCGAGGACGCGTACCGGATGGGCATGGTGAACAAGGTCGTCCCGCATGCCGAGCTCGAGGCGGTCGCACTCGAGTGGGGCAAGAAGATCTGCGCGAAGTCGCCGACCGCGCAGCGGATGCTGAAGTACGCGTTCAACCTGATCGACGACGGACTGGTCGGCCAGCAACTGTTCGCGGGCGAGGCGACGCGCCTCGCCTACGGCACCGACGAGGCCGCCGAAGGCCGCGACGCGTTCCTCGAGAAGCGCGACCCCGACTGGTCGCCGTATCCCTACGCCTTCTAGGGTTTCTGCCACTTTTGGTTGCTGAGGGCAAATTTCTGGGCCGGGCCGAGGCGGTCGACCTGCCGGACAGTTTCTAACATCATTCTCTGAGGATTTCACAGAAATATACGTGCGAACTACTGACAGTTCGCGGTATATCGCTTACGGTCGGCGGTATGAACAACCTGTCTCGTCGCGGGTTGCTGGCGGGTGCTGGGGCGTTAGTTGCCGCAGGCACCCTTGGCGTACCTGTGGCCACCGCCCGGACCCTGGCCCTCCCGACTTCCAAGCGCTTCAAGATGAGCGCAACGACCAACGAGTTCTTCCGTAGTCAGCCGTTGCACGACGGGACCGTGATGCAGTCGTTCGCGTTCGATACCCCGAACAACCGGCTCTTTGCTGCCCAGTTGCGGGCCGGAAGCGGTGCGAACAGCGGCGATCTCGCGCTGACCCAGCTCGACTTCTCCGGCAACGAACTCGGGTACATGTACCTGACCGGGTTCGGGCATGCGGTCTCGATCGGGGCCGAGGCGTCCGGGAGTACGACGTACCTATGGACCGAGACTGACGTGGACACGGCGAGCGGCCGTGGGCGTCAGATCTGCCGTTTCCCCTGGCAGAACGGGAAAACGCTGACCTCGGCGGCGGTGACGAAGTGGAAGCCGGTGGCGGCCGGGAGCGTGTTCACCCCGGCGGTGGATCAGCGGTTCGGGCAACTCGGCGTACGGCACTCGTTGTCCGACGGGATGCATATCAACGTGTACTCGCTGGCGGCCGCGCGGAGCGGTGACTACTCGACCGTGCTCGCGTCGTTCAAGCAGCCCGCGCTGACCGCCGGGATCGACTTCCAGGGCTGGGCGTTGTACGGGTCGTACGCGTACTTCTGGGAGGGCGAGGCCTACCCGGGCGCACCGGACGAGACCAAGGCGACCTCGAAGCTGTGGTGCTACGACATCAACGCCGGCCAGCTCGTCGATTCGTTCCTGACGCTGGCCGGGAAGAGCCTGACCTACCGCGAGCCGGAGGGAATGGCGGTCTACGGATCCACCGACGCGACCGCCCGCCTGTACTTCGGCTTCGCGTCCGGCGTCACCGGCGACCGCCGAGCAAACCTCTTCTACCGCAACACGCTGGTCTGACAGCTTTTTCTTCTACTGGGCGACGCCGTACAAGCGGTCGCCGGCGTCGCCCAGGCCGGGGACGATGTAGCCCTTGTCGTTCAGGTGGGAGTCCATGCCGGCGATGACGAGGTTGCACGGTACGTCGAGGTGGGTGAGCTCGCGTTCGACGCGTTCCACGCCTTCGGGGGCGGCGAGCAGACAGATCGCGGTGATGTGGTCGGCGCCGCGGTCCACGAGGAACTGGATCGCGGCTGCGAGTGTGCCGCCGGTCGCCAGCATCGGGTCGAGGACGTAGCACTGGCGACCGGACAAGTCCTCCGGCAGGCGCTCGGCGTACGTCGAAGCGGTCAGCGTCTCCTCGTTGCGGATCATGCCGAGGAAGCCGACCTCCGCGGTGGGAAGCAGCCGGGACATGCCTTCGAGCATGCCTAGACCGGCCCGCAGGATCGGTACGACGAGGGGCTTCGGCGCGGTCAGCTTGACGCCCTCCGCCTCGGCGACGGGAGTCTGGACGGTGACCGGACCGGTACGGACGTCCCGCGTCGCCTCGTAGGCGAGCAGCGTGACGAGCTCCTCGGTCAGCCGACGGAACGTGGGTGAGTCCGTGTGCTCGTCGCGCAGCGCGGTGAGCTTGTGGGCGACGAGCGGGTGGTCCACGACGAGGATCTGCATAAGCCGGAACGCTACCGTCGGCGATTCGCGTCGGGAAACCTCGCTCGCTGTCAGACTTGAAAGTGCATTGGAATCTGCCCTGCTTCGCCCATCAGGGAGTACGCCGATGACCCTCGAGCCCAGACCGCGCCTGGTGGTACCCCGCCGCGACCTCGACCGGCTGCGCCGGCGTGCCGAGTTCCTGCGCGAACTCGAGGAGGCGAAGGCGCTCCGCGACCGGATCGCACCCCGGCGGGCACGCGTCCGCCAGCTGCGCGAGGCAATGCGGAGAGCGACGTACCATCACTGACTGTTGACTGGTGTTGGTGGATCTGATACCGCTCCGAGATCGCATGGAGAGGCGGAGTCTGGGACGATGACCCGGTGTCCGATGCCATGGCTGGGCCGATGACCACTGACCTCGATTTCGCGGTCGCCGCTTACACCGAGGACGGGAATTGGACCGTCACTCCGTTGGTACTCCGTGGTGAACCGGACCTGTCCACGCTGGTCTCCGCCCTCCGGCGGTACCCAGGTGAGGGCGGCGTGCTCGGGATGGTCTCGGTCGACGAGGACTTCTTCGTACTGGTCCGTGTCGCCGGCGGCCGGGCCCGGTTGCTGATCTCCGACGTGACAGCGGCGACCGAGTGGCCGATCGCCCGGCAGATCGTCGACGAGCTCGACATCCCGCTGGCCGATGACGACGACGAACAGGTCCCGGCCGGCGATCTCGCGATCATTGCGGACCTGGGGATGACCGCGATGGACCTCGGCGCGCTCTGCGACGACGTCGACCTCTATCCCGAGGAGATGCTCGAGGAGATCGCCGAGGCGCTTGGGTTCGGCAACCAGTTCCACGACGCGATCGAAGCTGTTGGCTAGCCCACTGCTGCGGCGCGAGTGGTCGCGGTTGATGACGCTCGCGCTGGAGGAGGGCGAGAAGGCGCTGCCCGACGTACCGATCGGGGCCGTCGTGGTGGACGCCGATGGGCAGGTGATCGGGCGCGGGCACAACGAGCGCGAGACGACGGGTGATCCGACGGCACATGCCGAAGTACTCGCGATCCGGGAGGCGGCGCGGCACGTCGGCGAGTGGCGGTTGAGCGGGTGCACGCTCGTCGTCACGCTGGAGCCGTGCACGATGTGCGCGGGGGCGATCGTGCTGTCCAGGCTCGACCGGCTGGTCTTCGCGGCGTACGACGAGAAGGCGGGCGCGGTGGGATCGCTGTGGGACGTCGTACGGGATCGTCGGCTCAACCATCGGCCCGAGGTGATCGGTGGTGTGATGGCCGACGAGGCGGGCGCGCGGCTGCGCGATTTCTTCATTCGTCACCGGCCTTGATATTGTCCTCGGCGGTGGCGTGTCCGAGCGGCCGAAGGAGCGCGCCTCGAAAGCGCGTGACGGGCAACCCCCGTCCGAGGGTTCAAATCCCTCCGCCACCGCCAACCGTCCCTCGGGGCGGAAGATAGGCCGAAGACCCTGATGCTGTGTGATGCGTCAGGGTTTTCGTCTCTCGGGACCTGACGCATCACACGGGAGGGCCCCATGGATGTTTCGGAGCTCGACCGGGTCCTGCTGGCGGGGGCTGTGGTCCTGCTGGTCGCGGTCGTTGCCGTCCGGCTGACCGCGCGGCTCGGGCTCCCGTCGCTGCTCATCTATCTCGGCATGGGGCTGCTGCTCGGTGAGTCGGGGCCGGGGCACATCCACTTCGAGGACGCGCAGCTGGCGCATGCGCTGGGGTTCGCCGCCCTGGTCGTGATCCTGATCGAGGGCGGTCTGACCACCCGGTGGAACGAAGTACGCCCGGTGATGCCGCTCGGCCTCGTCCTCGCGACGGTCGGGGTCGCGATCAGCGTGGGTGTGGTGGCCTGTGTGGCCCATTTCGTCCTGGGGCTCAGCTGGCAGCTGTCCGTGCTGCTCGGCGCCGTGACGTCTCCGACGGACGCGGCCGCCGTGTTCTCGGTGCTCAGACGGGTGCCGATCCGGCCACGGCTGCGTGGGGCGTTGGAGGCTGAGTCCGGTCTGAACGACGCCCCGACCGTGCTGCTGGTCACCCTCGTGAGCACTGGCGAGGTCGGCGAGAAGGGCGTGCTGTCGTTCACCGGCCTGGTGCTGTACGAGCTGGTCGTCGGCGCCCTGTTCGGCCTGCTGATCGGCTGGGTGAGCGTCGGCCTGATCCGTCGGATGGCGCTCGGCTCTGCGGGCCTCTACCCGCTCGCGGTGATGTCAGTGGCCTTCATCTCGTACGCCGGAGGCTCCGTCCTGCTGCATGTCTCGGGGTTCGCGGCTGTCTACGTGACCTCGCTGGTGCTCGGGCGGGCGGAGTTGCCGCACCGGATGGCGACCCGGTCGTTCGTGGACGGAATCGCCTGGCTCGCGCAGATCGGGCTGTTCGTGATGCTCGGGTTGCTGGCGTCACCCGGACGGTTCCGGCTGAACGACGTACTCGTCGCGCTGGTGATCGGGATCGCGGTGACGGTGGTCGGGCGGTTCGCGTCGGTGGCGATTTCCGCGGCTCCGTTCCGGCTGCCGTGGCGGGAGCGGACGTTCATCTCGTGGGCGGGGCTGCGGGGCGCGGTGCCGATCGTCCTGGCGACGATCCCGCTCGCCGAGGGAGTGCCGCAGGCGGACCGGATCTTCGACGTGGTGTTCGTGCTGGTGCTGCTGTTCACGCTGCTGCAAGGACCGTCGCTGCCGTGGCTGGCCGGCCGCCTGAAGGTGCTCGACGAGAACGCGGCGCACGAAGTCGACATCGACGTGGCTCCGCTGGAGTCGCTCGGCGCGGACATGCTCCAGGTCTACGTCCCGAGCGAGTCGCGGCTGGCCGGCGTCGAGATCGGCGAACTGCGATTGCCGCCAGGCGTCTCGGTCTCGCTCGTCATCCGCGGCGAACACGCCTTCGTACCGGACCGCCGTACCGTCCTCCGCGCCGCCGACTCGCTGCTGGTCGTTGCCCCGAGCCCCGTCCGCGAACAGGCCGTCCGCCGCCTACGAGCCGTCTCCCGGGCCGGCCGCCTGGCCGGCTGGTTCGGCGAACGCGGCCGCGAACAGCACTAGGGCCTGGGTCAGTTCGGGTTCTGGCCTGAGGGGACGGGCTGCGGGGTGTGGATGACCGGGAGGCAGACGGTGGTGCCGGCGGCCACCTGGACCGACGGGATGCCCTTGAGACGGACCGAGCCGAAGCCGGCGCCGATCACCAGGTCGACGGTGTGGTCGGTGCGGCCGTCGGGGACCAGCACGGCCTTCTGGTTGAGCTGACCGGCGACCAGCGCCAGCTCGGGCGAGCTCGCCGCGACGCCGCGGAGCTCGGCCACGTCGACCTTGTTGCCCTTGGGCTCGTTGGAGATCTTGCCGATGTTGAACCCACGCTGCTTCAGCGCATCGGCGACCCGCTGCGCGGAGCCCGCCCTCGCGCCGCCGTTGTAGACGTTCAGCACGACCTGCTTCGGGACCAGCCGGTTGTTCGCCAGCTTCTGCTCGACACACGTCGGCTCGGCGCTGCTGTTGATCAGGGACTTCCAGCCCCACCAGCCGCCCCCGGCGAGAATGCCCAGCAGGATCACCATCGTGATCGGCGTACGCCAGCGAATGCGTGAATGCGGCCGCGGTTGCGGATGTATCGCTGTCATCGGCTCAACCCCCCGTGAGCAGACATGGGTCAGTCCACTACCAAGACCCGAGCGTGGAGGACCTGACGCTGCTGCAGCGCGGCACGGAGGGCGCGGTGCAGGCCGTCCTCGAGATACATGTCGCCCTTCCACTCCACCACATGCGCGAACAGGTCGCCGTAGAAGGTCGAGTCCTCGTCGAGCAGCGCGTTCAGGTCAAGGGTGCCCTTCGTCGTGACGAGTTCGTCCAGCCGCACCTGCCGTGGCGGCAGCGAGGACCAGTCCTTCGGCCGCAGGCCATGGTCCGGGTACGGCCGGTCTTCCCCGACGCGCTTGAAGATCACCCCCCGAAGTCTAGCGGGGTAAAAGGTCTCAGGTGCAGGTCATGAATGTCACCGGAATAGTCCGGAGTTGAATGCAACCTTTTGGTGCCGTTGAGGCGTCCAGCAGGATGGTGAGGACTAGCATGCCGACCGGGTAGTTCCGTCAACCGGGGAAGGCACGCTCAGATGGCCGAGTCAGATGTCGTGGAGACCGTCAAGCAGGGGTACGCGTTCGAGGAGGCGGCACTCGAGCTGGGTGCGTTGCTGGTCGACGGTGAGCCGAAACCGGAGGCGGCGGTCCGGATCCCGCTCGGGATGATGAACCGGCACGGCCTGGTCGCGGGCGCGACCGGTACCGGTAAGACGAAGACCCTCCAACTGATGGCCGAGCAGCTGTCCGCGGCCGGCGTCGCGGTGTTCGCCGCCGACATCAAGGGCGACCTGTCGGGGATCTCGCAGCCCGGCGAGGGGAACGACAAGCTGCTGGCCCGGACCAAGTCGATCGGCCAGGACTGGACCGCGACCGGCTTCCCGACCGAGTTCTACGCGCTCGGCGGCCAGGGCACCGGCATCCCGATCCGCGCCACGATCACGTCGTTCGGGCCGGTCCTGCTCTCCAAGGTGCTCGGGCTGAACGACGTACAGGAGTCGTCGCTCGGGCTGATCTTCCACTACGCCGACAAGGCCGGGCTGACGCTGCTGGACATCAAGGACCTGCGCTCGGTCATCCAGCACCTCACCTCCGACGAGGGCAAGGACGACCTGAAGGAGCTCGGCGGGCTCTCCGCGGCCACCGCGGGGGTCATCCTGCGGTCGCTGATCGGGTTCGCGGACCAGGGCGCGGAGGCGTTCTTTGGCGAGCCCGAGTTCGATACTGCCGATCTGCTGCAGCAGCGTGACGGTAAGGGCCTGATCTCGCTGCTCGAGCTGCCGAACCTGCAGGACCGGCCGGCGTTGTTCTCGACGTTCCTGATGTGGCTGCTCGCCGACCTGTTCCACGACCTGCCCGAGGTCGGCGATGTGGACAAGCCGAAGCTGGTGTTCTTCTTCGACGAGGCGCATCTGCTGTTCAACGACGCGTCGAAGGCGTTCCTCGACGCGATCGCGCAGACCGTCCGGCTGATCCGGTCCAAGGGTGTCGGCGTGTTCTTCGTGACGCAGACGCCGAAGGACGTGCCGGACGACGTACTCGCGCAGCTCGGTTCGCGGGTGCAGCACCAGCTGCGGGCGCACACGCCGAACGACGCGAAGGCGCTGAAGGCGACGGTGTCGACGTTCCCGAGTTCGTCGTACGACCTGGGCGAGGTGCTGACCCAGCTCGGGATCGGCGAGGCGATCGTGACGGTGATGAACGAGAAGGGTGCGCCGACCCCGGTCGCGTGGACCCGGTTGCGCGCGCCGCAGTCGCTGATGGCGCCGGCGTCCGCGGAGCAGCAGACAGCGTCGGTGCAGGCCTCGCCGAACAACGCGAAGTATTCGCAGGCCGTCGACCGCGAGTCGGCGTACGAGATGCTCGCGGCGAAGGTACAGGCCGGGGCGGCGCAGGCCGAGGCGGAGAAGCAGGCCCAGGAGCAGGCCAAGCAACAGCAGCAGGAGCAGCGGCAGGAGTCGCGGCCGCGGGCGCAGAAGCCGGGGAAGTCGGTGGTCGAAGAGGTGATCGGCTCGTCCGCTTTCAAGCAGTTCGCCCGCTCGGCCGGCCGGGAGATCGTCCGCGGGCTCTTCGGTTCTGCCCGAAGGCGCTGATTTTCCTTCCGTGCAAGGGAAATCCCGCATCTGATTGTTGATCAAACGACTGAATAGTGAACGATTGTCGATCGTTTCCAAGTCGTCATCCACAGCCGCGCCGCCACGGATTGGGACCTGACGCTCACTCGTCGTACCGTGTGAGGTGATGGTTGCACAGAGTAGGCGAGCGATACGATCCTGGGCGCTCTGGACCCTGACGGTCCCGGCGTTCGCCGTCGTGGTGCTCGTCGACCTGGCCGCCATCGGGTACGGCGTGCAGGCGTTCACCGACCGTCCCGACTGGCGTGGGCTGGATGTGGTGTTCGCGCTGACGGTTTCCGCGCTGATCTCGGTCGAGGGTGCCCGCCGGGTGGAGAACCGGCGGCGGCGCGGCGGTGCGCTGCACAAAGACCTCGCTCCGGCGTGGATGATCGCCGCGGCCGTGATCCTGCATCCGGCGCTCGCGATCCTGGTCGCCGTACTGCTCCGGATCTGGTGGCGGATCCGAGCCGGCAAATGCATCCCGTACCGGTGGGCCTTCTCGACCGCGGTCCACGTGCTCGCGGTCGGCGCCGCACACGCGGTCTTCGTCTCGCTCCGGGACATCACCGGCGGCGACCTCGGTCTCGTCGTCTCGATGGTCGGTGCCTCGGCGGCGTACGTCGCGACCGACACCGTGCTCTGCGGGCTGGCGATCTCGCTGATCATCCCGGGCAGCAGTCGCCGCGAGGCGGTCGGCGGGCTCGACGACCTGTGCACCGACGCGACCGCCGCCACGCTCGGCTGCTTGCTCGCGGCCGCCTGCCTGATCAGCCCGTGGTTCGCGTTCGTCGCGATCCCGATCACGCTGACCGCGCAGCGCGCCCTGCTCCTCGGCCAGTTGGAGTCCGAGGCGCAGACCGATCCGAAGACCAGCCTGACCAGGGTCGACTGGTGGCGTCGGCGGACCGAGGACATACTGCGGACCGTCCGGACCCAGCGCGAGCCGATGGCGGTCCTGCTGATCGACATCGACCACTTCAAGCAGGTCAACGACCGGCACGGGCATCTGGTCGGCGACGAGGCCCTGCGCGCGGTCGCGACGATCCTGCGCAGCGCGATCCGGGCGAAGGACGTGATCGGCCGGTTCGGCGGCGAGGAGTTCGTGATCGCGCTCCCGGACACCGGGCTCGACGAGGCGACCGTCACCGCGGACAGGCTTCGCAACGCGGTCTCGGCCAGCCCGCTGGCCGCGATGTGCGCCGGCGTACTCGACGATCCGGGTCTGGATCCGGACACCTTTCACTTGACCGTCAGCATCGGTGTCGCCGTTTATCCGAACGACGGCGCGACCGTCGACGATCTGCTGCTCCGCGCCGACCGTGCGATGTACGCCGCCAAGGCCGCCGGGCGCAACCGCGTTCGCCTGGCCGCCGACATCATCGCGCTGCCCCGGCTGACCGCCTCCACACAATTCTCTGAACAAGCAGAACCTTTGGCCCAGGCGCAGCGTCCTGTGAGGTGAGGGCGGCAGGACGGAGCGCAGATGGCGGCAACGGGGAGTCGTGACGACGACTTCACGGCTTTCGTGCTGGCCAGATCCGCGCGGTTGGTGCACTTCGCGCGGATGCTCTGCGGGGATGCCGGGCTCGCCGAGGACCTGGTGCAGAACGCTTTGGAGAAGGCGTACCTGCGCTGGGACCGGATCGAGCTGGCCGACCCGTTCGCGTACGTACGGCAGGCCGTGGTCAACCAGCACCTGTCCTGGGTACGACGACGGCCTTGGCGGGAGCGTCCGAGTGGCGGAGCGACCGAGCTGGACCTGTTCCTCGGTCCGGTTGTCGACGATCCATCTGGTGCGGTCAACCGGCGGGTGGGGCTGGGAGCCGCGCTCGCGACGCTGAGCCGGCGGGAGCGTGCGGTCGTCGTACTGCGGTATGTCGAGGACCTGACCGAGCGGCAGACCGCGGAGGTGCTCGGGGTCGCGGTCGGCACGGTGAAGAGCGCCAACGCGCGGGCCCTGGACAAGCTGCGCGCTGCTCCGGAGCTGAGCGGCGTACCGGTGGGGGAGCGAGCATGAACGAGGACGAGCTGCGGACGCTGCTGGCGCCAGGTGATGCTGGTACGCCGCTTGACCCGGAGCGCGTGATCGCGGGGGCCCAGCGGCGGCGTGGTCGGCAGAATCTGGGTGCCATTGCTGCTTCGGTTGCTGTTGTCTCGGTTGTGGTCGGGGGCGTGGTTGGGAGTCAGTCGCGCGGTGGACCGCCTGAGCCTGCGCGTCCGGCGCCTACCGCGGTTGTCCCGACGCCTCATCCGACTGCTACTCCCAGCAGGCCGCCGACTGCTACTCCGACGATGCCGCCGACCGCGAGTCCGACGTACCCGACGCGGATGAGTCCGTCCCCGACTGCGACGCCGCCGACCGCACCGCCGTCGAGGCTGCCGACGAATTCGCCGGTGCGGCCGCCGACCGCGCCTACTCCGTCGCTTTCCACACCGACTGTTGCTCCCACTCGCTGAGCAGAACCTTTCGGTGGCGGTTCGCGTCCTTCAGCCCGACCGAACACCAAAAGGTTGCGGAGGGCAACGATGAGAGAAGCAGGACCGAACCGGCGCGTCACCCGGCTGGTGCTGGGCGGGATCGCGGCCGCGGCCGTGGTGGTGGTCGCCGTCGCGGGTACGGCGATGGCGCGCAGCGGGTCAACAGACGGCGACGGCGGTACGCCGGTCCACGCGACCCCGAGCCCGACGCCGGACCAGCCGACCGTCTCCCCGAGCCGCACACCCGAGCAGCCAACTGCCTCCCCGAGCGCCGTCCCACCGCGGACACCAACCCTGCCGCCGACGGTCTCCCCGACGCGCAGCCCACGCCCGGTGCCAACGATGCCGCCGACCGCGACTCCGAGCCGCATGCCGACGGTAGCTCCCACTCGAGCGCCCAGGCCGGTGCCGACTCAGACGCCGACCCGCTGGTCGTCGCCAGCCCCAACAGCAACCCCAAGCCAGCCTCCAACCGTCAGCCCGGCAGGCAAGTAGCCCGGACGTCTGCCACTGACCAACCGCAGTCCCGCACGCTCACACGGGTCGGCTGCACGCTCGCGGAGCATGCAGCCGACCCTCGGGGCGGAGGTTGGTCAGTGGCGGAGGTTCAGCAGGCTGCGAAGGTGCCGGTGGAGATCCAGGCCTTCGCGACGTACATGCCTGTGTTGACGCGGAGCCAGATGTTGGTGGTGCCTTGGGAGCCGGTGACGGTTTCGCCGGTTGTCTGGCATTCGACGGTGACCTGCGCGGACTTGCCGGCCATGCCGACAACCGCGCCGGTCGAGTTCGGGGCGTTGCGGACGTTCAGGTAGCCGGACGAGATCGACACCGTCCCGCGGCCGCCGTCACCCGTCCACAGGTACGTCACGTCGACGAACCCGTTGTCCGCCAGCTTCAGCGCGTCCCAGAACACGCCGTCCGCAAGGTCGATCCCGGCCGGGTTCGCGACGGTCCGGCCGAACTGGTCCTTCTTGCCGTTGTACCCGTCCTGGTACGCCGCCTGCGCCTCGGGCTTGCCCTGCGGCAGGTCCTTCCACATCTCGCGGGTCGCGCTCGGGTTCCAGTAGTCGTCCTTGGTGTTCCACGGGCCGACGTCCCACACCGGCTCGAAGGCGCAGCGCGACGCAGTACAGACCTTCACCGAGTACGTGCCGGATCCGTTGCCGGCCAGCCCGCGGCGTGAGGGCAGGGCGACGAAGTGGTCGCGGCTAACGATCACGTGGCCGTTGGCCGTCGTACCGCCGACGAGACCTTCGCGGGTGGCGAAGACGTGGGACTTGAGTGGGGCGGCCTGAATGCTCATCCGTGAAGCCGCGACCTTGTCGGTCGGCTGGACGGTCAGGTCGGCGATGGACGGGCTGCCGCCGGTCGCTGGCTGGAGTTCGTGCGACCCGGCGGGAGGTGGCGCGGTGAGGATGACCCGCAGCTGGACCTGGTTGCTGGCGGTGGGCAGTGCGGTCGGGGTGCCGGCCTTCGCCTCGATCCACTCCGACCATCGTCCGTCGGCCCAGGACCGTACGTCGACGGACCCGGACATACCGTTTGGTATGGCGGCCGAGTAGCCGACCACCACGGCCGAGGTCAAGTCGGCGAAGTGGACCGGGGTGAGCTCGGCCAGGCCGGAGCGTTGGTTGATCTCGCTCGAGCCGATCGCGGCGGGAGCGTCGCCGAGGATGATGCGGCTGCCTTCGACGCGGACGTTGCTCGACCCGGCGACCGTCTGCGAGGCGGCAACAGGATCGGGGGTGGCGGCGGTGCTGGGCAAGGTTGGGGTAAAGATCGCTGCGGTCAGGGCGAGACAGGCGGCGAGTGCGGCTGGGCGACTGGTACGCATGGGCGGAACCTCCGGGGCGGTGAAGGCTTGTGCACCCAATGTGACAAACAAACACCGCCTCTGTATAGACCGTGAATAAATTTCTCCTGACTGAACAGAACCTGATCGGTGACTCAGCGGGTTTGGACCGGTGTGACAGAGGCTGAGGAGAATCGATGACCCGGACCGCGGACGCCGACTTCGAGCGATTCGTCGTGGCGCAGTCGACCCCTTTGCTCCGCTTCGCGGAGATGTTGTGCGGCGATCGGCATACCGCCGAGGACCTCGTACAGCAGGCGTTGATGCGGTCGTATCCGAAATGGCACCGGCTGGAGGGCGACCCGTTGCGGTTCGTCCGACGGGTGCTGGTCAACCGATTCCTCTCCCAGGCCCGCCGGCGCTGGAACAACGAAGTACCCAGTGATCCGGTAGCAAACGATTGGGACCAGCGAGCGGTGGCGGACTTCGCCGGGGCGGTCCAGACCAGGGAGGCCGTGCTCTCGGCTCTCAACGGTCTGACCGTCCGGGAGAGAGCCGTGGTCGCGCTGCGCTACTCGCAGGATCTCTCCGAGGCCGAGACCGCCGAGCTGCTCGGTATGGCGGCCGGGACCGTGAAGAGCACGGCCTCCCGGGCGCTGGCCAAGTTGCGTCTGGCACCCGACCTGATCGACAGCGGAGTTGGAGGAAACTGATGAGTGACGAGCAGCAAGTACGGAACGCGCTGACGTATGAGATGGACCCGTGGCAGCCGGACGCCGGTGACCTGATGCGGCGCGGCAAGCGGCTGACCTGGCTGCGCCGGGGACTGGCCGCGGCGGGCGTCACCGCCCTGGCCGGAACCGTTGCGACGGTGTCCGCCGCGGTCGGCGGACCGACCCTTCCGGTCAAGAACCTGCTGGTCGGTGGAAAGCCTCCGGTGCCGGCGGTGATTCCGGCCGGTACGCCGACGGCGCCGTCGATCGACCCGACCTGCCTCCCGGCCAAGCCGAAGCTGCCCAAGGTGGTCGTGAACAAGACGATCGACCCGAACAACCCGCCGAAGCCGACGCTTCCGGCCAAGCCCACCCTGCCGACGCTGCCGACCGGCAAGCCGACGCTGCCCAGCAAGCCGAGCCTGCCGACCATACCGACCACCCGGCCCTCGTTGCCTGGTAAGCCGACGTTGCCGGCGGGCAAGCCGACGCTGCCGACGCGGCCGGGCATCCCCACCACCAAGCCGACTTGGCCGACGACGAAGCCGACGCTGCCGGGCCGCCCGCAGGTGCCGACGACCAAGCCGACGCTCCCGACCCTTCCGTCGGGGAAGCCCAGCCTGCCGACGACGAAGCCGACCCTCCCGTCGCTTCCGACCGCCAAGCCGACTCTGCCGAGCAAGCCGTCGCTCCCGGCCAAGCCGTCGCTCCCGACTGCGAAGCCGTCCCTGCCCGCCAAGCCCGCGGTCCCGGCAGTACCGGACTGCGTGCAGGGCGTGCCGACCGGCAAGCCCACCCTGCCGAGCAAGCCGAACCTGCCCGGCAAGCCGTCCCTACCGACCGCGAAGCCGACCGCACCGAAGCCGGCTGTGCCGACCGTGACGGTTTCGGCCGGCGTGACGGTGACGGTCCCGGTCAAGCCGCACAGCAAGCCGACCCTGCCGTCGATCCCGACCACGAAGCCGACGCTGCCGACCTCGACGTCCAAGCCGAGCTTACCGACGCCGACCGTCCCGACGGCGTTCCCCACCGGCCTACCCTCCTCAGGCCGGTAGGGCTCCCGGCCACCGGCGAGTAGGCCCTCCCTGCAAGACCTACTCGCCGGTGGCCCCATCCACGAGCTCGCGGGCCACGTCCAAGTGGCCCGCGTGCCGTGTGTACTCCTGCAGGACGTGGAACAAGATCCAGTTCAGCGTCGGCCGATCGTCAGGCCCGAACCGCCCGCCGGCCGGCGCAACCGTCGCGGGATCTGCCCCGCTGACGACCTGCCGCGTGAACTCGCCACCCGCGTGCAACTGAGCCAGCAGGGTCTCCAGCGAGTCCTCTGCAGTCACCGCCCAGCGACCGTCGGGATCATCTCCGGAATCACCCCACGGATGCTCGACCTGCTCAGCGGTGAAGCCCCAGCGCAGCCACCGGCGCTCCATGAAGACCAGGTGCTTGAGCAGCTCGAGCGGCGACCATCCCGACGGCAGTCGGCTGCCGCGTAGCTCGGCGTCGTTCAGCCCGGTCAGCTTCTTCTCGATGATCTCGCGATAGCGATCGAGATACTGCAGATGCAGTTCGATCGTGTCGGCGACATCCCTGGCCGGCTTCACGAAAGGCTCCGCAGGTACTCCGCGGTCGCGTCATCGGCGGGATAGAACGACTCGATCATCAGCTCGGACACCGTGACGTCGAGCGGCGTACCGAACGTCGCGATCATCGTCAGCAGCGACAACTCCCGCCCGTCGTGCGTGAGCTTGAACGGTACGACGACCTCGGCCGGCCCGGGTGGTGCTGGCTTGTCGTCCATGGCGTACTCGCGGAGTTCGTCGTACAGGTCCTGGAGCTCGGGATCGGCGGTGCTGGCGGCCTGGCGTTGCAGGCTGGCGAGTGCGCTGGCGCGGACCTCGGCGATGTTGCCGATCCGCTTGGCCAGGCCGTCCGGGTGCAGGGTCAGCCGGAGTGCGTTGATCGGTGCCTGGAGCAACTTCTCGTCGACGCCCGCGGTGAAGATCTGGATCCCGGCGTTGGTCTCGACGATGTTCCACCAGCGGTCGACGACGAGCGCCGGGAACGGTTCGTGGGCCTTGAGCAGGCGGCGCAGCGTCGTACGGACGGCGAGCATCGCCGGCGAGTGCAGCGACGCCTCGCTGTAGATCGGCGCGAACCCGCCCGCGAGCAGTAGATGGTTCCGGTCCCGCAGCGGTACGTCGAGGTGCTCTGCCAGCCGCAGCACCATGTCCCGGCTCGGCTTGGACCGCCCTGTCTCGACGAAACTCACGTGCCGGGTGGACACCTCGACCCGGTTTGCCAGCTCGAGCTGACTGAGCCGGCGCCGCTCCCGCCACCCGCGCAGAAGCTCGCCCACCGGGCGCTGGAACGTCTCCTCGATCGTTGCTGCCATACCCCGACCGTAGCGGTCGGCGTAGACATCGCCATTACCTCTGACGTCATCGACCGCGGCCCGGGTACGGCGGCAAGGTTCTGGTCATCGAAACCTTCCGAGGAGGAAACACACCATGGACGCAACCGCTCTCGCCGACCAGTACTTCGCGATGTGGAACGCCGCCGACGCCGACCGTCGCGCCGAGCTCATCGCCGGAACCTGGACCGACGACGCGACCTTCCAGGACCCGAGCTTCGAGACCACCGGTCACGACGAGCTGAACAAGCTGGTCGGCGCCGCGCAGCAGATGTTCCCGGGCCTGTCCTTCGTCCGCACCGGCGATATCGATGAGCACCACACCTACCTGCGCTGGACCTGGCACCTCAAGGCCGACGGGCAGGAGCCGGTCGCCGGCGGTACCGACATCGTCGTCCTCGACGGCGACGGCAAGATCCAGAAGCTGATCGGCTTCCACGATTTCGCCCCGGAGCACTGAGCCGCGCAAGAACTGTTAAATGAGTGGAAGCCCGGCGGCGGTCGGAGCAGCATGGGCGAATGCTCACCGCCGAAGAGCTGGACGTTTTCGAGCGCGACGGGATCGTGAAGCTCCCGTCCGCGTTCTCCGCCGACGATGCCGCGCGGATGCGGGACACCTTGTGGGACGAGTTGTCCGAGCGGCACGGGATGGATCGCGACGACCGGTCGACCTGGACCCCGTCGCGGCCGACGGGTTTGAAGAGCACGAAGTCGTCTCGCGCGGCCCACGCGATCCTCGGGCCGCGGGTGCGATCGGCGCTCGACGGGCTGCTGGGTGAATGGCTCGAGCCGAAACACCAGGGGCAGGTCCTCGTCACGATGCCGGAGGGCGTGCCGTGGGCCGTCCCGCATCGCCAGTGGCACACCGACGTGGGCTTCGATGACACGCCCCAGTCCGTCAAGATCTGGGCGTTGCTCGGCGACCTCGAGCCGCGTGGCGGCGGGACTCCGCAGGTGGCCGGCTCGCACAAGGTGATCGAGCGCTTCCTGACCACGACCGAAGAGCGTGAGTTCAAGGCTGTGCGTGACGAAGTACTGCGGTCAGATCCGTGGTTCCGCAACCTGACGTCCGAGGAGCGCACGGTGGACCCGATGGCGCCGGCGGATCTCGACGGTCTGCCTGTCCAGGTCGTCGAGCTCACCGGTCAGGCCGGCGATGTGTACATCACCCATCCGTGGATTCTGCACTCGATCGCACCCAACGCGGCAGACACACCTCGGATGATGCGCAGCCGCTTCATCTTCAAAGCTTCATCATCGTGACAGGGCGTTGATCAGCCGGGCGCAGCGGACCGGATCCTCGGTCAGACCTGCCTGTAGTCCCCACAGCCAGTAGTCGACGGTCCGCCAGATCACCCAGTCGCGGGCGCGGTCCCGGTCCAGACCGGCTTCGCGAACCGCGAGATCGAAGTACGGGACGATGTCGGTCATCCTGTCGAGGTCCCACCACAGAACGCGACCGAGGTCGAACTCGATGTCGCCGCGGTACAGCACCGGGTCGACCATCAGCCAGGCCTCCCGGTCTCCGGCGAGGACCTGGCCGGAGTGGAAGTCGCCATTGACCGCCGCGGTCGACGTGGTGTCGGTCGGGGCGAGGTCGAGTGCCTCGCGCAGGATCGCGGCGTCGAACGGACGGCCGAGTCGCTCCCATTGGGGCTCCAGCTCGGCTGATCGCGACGTCACGATGTCTGCTGTCGACAGCGCTTCCTCCGGACCGGGTACGGCGATCCTGCGCATCAGCTGCCCGAGCACGGCGATCGCTTCGTCGATCGGCCGCGTCGTCAACGGAGTCGACAGCCGCTCGAGCAGCATCGCCCCGGCCTCGGCGTCGTGGTCGAGCAACAGGACCATGCCGCGGCCGTCCCACCAGTTCAGCGCCCAGACCTGCCGCGTCACCTCGTCACCGGGCTCCGACATCCGTAGCGCCAGCTGCATGCCATCCCGCTCGACCGGCACGACGATCGCGTTCGATCCGTGGGCGATCGGGCCTGCTACAGCGAGGTTCCAGCGGCGGCATTGCGCGTCGACCGCCCGCGGCAACGATTCCAGCCAGGACTGCCCTTCCGTCCACCAACGCGGCATCCGGAGGAACGTCTCGGGCAGCTCGATCACCCTGGAACCGTAGCGGGGCAACCCGGGGCAGCGCTTCCGATTTCCAGAAGGCCTCCCCGGAAACGGGATCGCAGACCATGATGTGGACATGGGCGGAGAGGTTGAGGTTGACGGGTTGCGGTTCGACCCCGAGGTTTCCCGGCAGATCGAGTCGGTGTATACGACGCCGGATGTGATCGAGCAGCGAAGGGTGGTGCGGGCGGCATTGGCCTTGCGGCCGGGAGACCGGGTGCTGGACGTCGGTGTGGGGCCGGGGTTGCTGGCGGCGGAGATGGCCGGCGAGGTCGGGCCGGACGGGCGGATCTGCGGGATCGACATCAGCGAGAGCATGCTGGCGATCGCGCGGACCAGGAAGGATGTCCCCGGCGGGCCCGGGATCGAGTTGGAGCTGGCTACGGTCGCCCGGATCCCGCATCCGGCGGAGAGCTTCGACGTGGTCGTGTCGACCCAGGTCTTCGAGTACGTCGACGACGTGGCCGGAGCGCTCGAGGAGGTACGGCGGGTGCTGCGGCCGGCCGGTCGCGTCGTACTGCTCGACACGGACTGGGGATCGGTGGTGTGGCGGTCGAGTGACGACGAGCGAATGGCCCGGGTGCTGACCGCGTTCGAGGACCATCTCGCCGATCCACATCTGCCCCGGACGCTGGCCGACGTACTGGCCAAGTCCGGATTCACGCTCACGCACGAGCAGGTGGTGCCGATCCTCAACACGGCGTACGACGCGCGTACGTACAGTGCCGGGCTGGTCGACATCGTGTCGGAGTTCGTGCCGGGGCATGCGGGCGTGACGGAAGAGGACGCGCGCGCCTGGGCGGACGATCTGCGGAGTCTGGGGCCGAGCTACTTCTTCAGCCTGAACAGGTATCTGTTCGTCGCATCCGCACTGTGAGACCCCGTACCCCGGCGGGTGCATCCTGGGAGAGACACACCCGCCGGGCCGGTCGTTCTCCCGCCCCTCAGTGGGAGAACTCGCGGCTCGGTGAACACCACCCATGCCCGAATGGCACTGACCGAACCGCGGGACCACCTACAGGTACCCCAAGAGGCCGCTTCGCACACACCCCGGCACGCGAATCGGACGGAAAACTTCACGTTCCTCAAACCTTTACACCTAGTTACCTGACCTGGCACCCGCTTACGCTGGGCTGCGATTTCGCCCGCCGGGGGTCGGCGCGCGATCGATTCAGGGGGAAGGAACGGGGCTATGCCGGAAGTGTTCGACGACGAGTTGACCGACGACGAGCTGGACCAGCTGGAGGCGCTCGGCGCCGCCGAGGACGCGGAGCTGATCCTCGGGCCGGCGACCGGGGATAAAGATGCCTGAGGCAAGGATTTCCTGGCGCGGCGTCACGATGAACAAGCGGACGGCGGCGATGGTCGAGGCCGCCGAGCAGCTGTACAAGTCCAAGTTCGCGATCCTGCAGGGCTCGTACAACAAGGGCGGTGTGGAGGCGTCGGGCGGCACCCACGACGGTGGCGGCGCGGTCGACATCGACGTACGGACGAAGAGCGCCGCGCAGCGGGTTGCGGTGGTGAAGGCGATGCGCGCGGTCGGGTTCGCCGCCTGGCTGCGGACACCGGCGCAGGGCAACTGGCCGTACCACGTGCACGGGATCGCGGTCGGCGACAAGGACCTGTCCCGCGGCGCGGCGGTCCAGGTGACGGAGTACCACCGCAAGCTCAACGGGCTGGCCAACCGGGGCAAGGACGACGGGCCGCCCGGGTTCTACGGGATGACCTGGGAGCTGTACCTGAAGGCACACCCGCCGAAGCAGCCGGTGCCGGACTCGACGATCTCGCTGGCCGCGATGGCGTACGCGCGGACGCACGACGCGATGACCGGCGTGTGGGGCGCGGATCGGGCCCGGGTGATCGCCTGGGCGGCGCACCCGCGGGTCGGCGCGATCACCAAGGCCGAGACGGTGCCGGCGGCGGGCGTGCCGTGGCACCTGCACTTCCAGCGGGTGATCCGGAAGGTGCAACTGCACTTCAAGCTCGAGGTCACCGGGATCTTCAACAACTCGGTCGCCGCGGAGATGAAGCGGTACGGGTACACGATCGTCGCCTGAGCTTCGTCACTTCGGGCGCATCGCGAGATGGGCAAGGCCCCACCGGTAGCAGCCGGTGGGGCCTTGTTGGTCCACTACCGCCCGGGCATCCCCGGTGCAGCTGTGGAGGTGGAGAGCGGAACCGACGCCGATGCAGGGGTCAAGACGTCAGCTCCGCTTGTCTATGGAGTTGTCACCCTCGGGTCCGCCGCCCAGACCTGCGCCTGGTGGAACTCGAGGTGCTGCCGCAGCCCGGCCGGAGTTGCGCCGATGCCGAGATGGTTCATCGTCGGTACGACGACCGCACGGACGTCGGACCGCTTCACTTCGTCGAGCAACGCGTGGAAAGCAGCTGACTCGGCCGCATCGCGCTCGGTGTAGACGGTGCCGAGGGTGAATCCCTCCGCGCTGGCGAAGGCGACCAGTGAATCGGTCGCCGCGGCCAGCTCCTCCGCGCAGCTCAGCGCGTCGGCCCGTACATACCCGAGCAGCGTCGGCCGGGTGGTCATCGTTCTGCCGTGTCCACCAGCACCGGCTCGCTCGTCACCCGGAGGGAGGCGAACCGCCGACGCATGGCTTCCTCGTACTGCCCTGCCTGCTCCACGTTCGTGGTGTGGTCCGCGATCGGGTGAGCGCCGAACCAGACCCGCACCCGACGGTGCGTTGCGGGGGTCTCGAGCGTCTCGGTCATCGCGGTTCCTTCAGCAGTGTGTGGTTGGCCCCGAACGGCTTTGTCCGGCGCTGAGTAAAGAACACAACATCGGCGGGCCCTTCGGAACAGTTTGGAAGGGACCTTTACAGAGGCCTAACGCAGAGTAGGGAAACCCTACGAACCCGCAGGTCAACGGCCAGTCCGGCCGGTACCCGGGTAGTCAGCAAACCATGTCAAGAATGTTTGCAGCAATGTGCCGATAACGATTCGGAGACGCCCTGGGGGTATTCAACCAGAGCTAAAACCTATGACATCCTGCTAACCCTTTGCGTTGATGCGCTCACGCATTGAATGTGCCGTTCCGGGTGAAGCTTGCCGGGTGGCGCGGTACGACGATCAGCGTGAGGGCCGCGGCGCAGATGGCCAGCGCTGCAATGAGGTTGAGGGTGAGGGGTAGAGAGAGCGCGTGCGTCATCGCGGGGGCGGCGAGGGCGCCGATCAGTAGGGCGAGCGAATCGGCGGCGAAGAAGAGCGCGCCGACGCTCGCCAGGACGGCGGTTGGCGCTGTCCGTTGGATCGTGGTCTGGACTGTGATGAGCAGGATGCTGCCGGGCAGGCCGATCAGGATGGCGGCGGCGACGGCTATTGGGACATTCGGGGCGTTGAACAGCGCGAAGTACGCCAAGGCTGTGACGAACTGGGTGAGGGTGAGCAGTTCGCGCGTGCCGAGGAGTCGGGCGGCCCTGGTGCTGAGGGCGGCGCCGATGAGATATCCGGCGCCGAGGCCCGAGATGAGGTAGCCGACGACGTACCCGGGGGCGTGGAGGCGGTCGACGGTGAACGGCACAAGGAGCGCCGTCAGGCCGGCGTTCGCGGTGAGGAAGACCGTCTGGCCGATGAGGATGCCGCGGAGCGCCCGATGGTTGATGACGGCGCGGAGTCCTTCGAGGGGTCGCGGCGGTACGCCGGTGGCTGGATGCCGGCGCGTGCGGACCGTCGCGATTGTTGCCGCCGACAACAAGTAGCTGATGATGTCGACGATCAGCACGAACTTGATCCCAGGACCGGCCAGCAGGAGCGCGCCAAGCGGTGGTGCGGCCAGCCTGATCGCGCTGCTGGTGACGGCGTTGATGGCGTTGGCCTTCGCGAGTTCAGGGCCTGTGCCGACGACAGCCGGGAGCAGGGCGCGTACGGCGGGACGGAAGACCGTTGTCGCGGTGTTCTCGAGCACGATCGCGAGGTAGATCAGCCAGACGTGGTCCTTGTCGGCGAACAAGATCAGTCCGACCGCTGCCGCGCTGGCGAGATCCGCGATCCACATCGCCCGCGCCAGGTCCCATCGGTCGAGCAGTACGCCGGCCCAGGGCCCGATCAGCAACGCTGGAAGGGCTTCCAGGGCCAAGGTCAGGCCTGTCGCGACCGCCGAACCGGTCAACGTGAAGACGTAGAACGGGATCGCGACGACCAGTAGCCACGACCCGATGCCCGACACCGCGCCGCTGAACCAGAGCCTCCGGAAATCTCTCACGACGCCGGAATCTATCCTCTAGAAATAGACATCGGCAAGAGTTTTCTGTGAAGATAGTTTCCATGGAGTTGGGCGAAGTACTGCGCGACCGTCGCAAGGCGGCCGGGCGGACCATCGCGTCGGTGGCCGTCGACGCCGGTCTGTCCGTCCCGTACATCGCGAACCTGGAGAACGGGCGGGGTAACCCGACGGTCGCCGCGCTGGATCGGCTCGCGACGGCGCTGGGGGCGGAGCTCGAGGTACGGATCGGGGATTCAGAGCCACCGGCTCCGCTGTCGGTCGGGGCCGAGTTGGTGTCCGGGTCCGATCGGGCCGACTCGGTTGTCGCGCTGCTCGCAGATGCCGTCGCCGGGGCGGGTGGCGCTGCTCGGGCGGGTGGCGCAGGTGGGGCCGGTGGGGTTGTTCGCGGCCGGTCTCGGGCGGCGGTGCGCCGGGATCTGGTCGCGGCGCTCGACTCGCTTGCCGTCTTGCTCGGTCGCCCGCCGAGCGCGGCCGACGTGAGCCGGTTCCTCGACCTGCTCCAGCTCTCGCAACCCGGTCGCGGGCTGTGATCGGCGCATCGTAGGGTCCGGGTCATGGACATCGGTGCGCGGATCGCCGCGGCTCAGTTGACCGGTTCGGCGCGCTCGAAGCGGCAGGTGATCGCCGGGCCGCTGGCCGGCATGTTGCACGACGACGACGCCTGGTACCTGTCCGGCGTACTCGCGGCCGATCCCGGGCAACCGTTCGATCCGGACGAGATCCAGTGGGCGATCGAGACGATCCGGCAGGCGTTCGCCGCCGAAGGACGATGGGTACACGCGGAGTTCGTCGACGAGGCGAACCCCGGCCTGGCCGAAGCGCTCGAGGCGCAGGGGATGACGATCGTGTCGCACCTCCCGCTGCTGGTGGTCGAGCCTGGTGAACTGATCGTGCCGTCGTTGTCGGCAGGCACGACGGTGCACGTGGTGTCGTCCCCGGAGGAGCAGGCTGTGGCGAATGCGGTCGCCGCGGAGGCGTACGAGATGGACAGTGCCGACTTCGCGTACAAGCCCGACGCTGCGGACGGCGGTGCCGTCATCGTTTACGTGGACGACGTACCAGCGGCCACCGCGGCGTGGACGGCGGTCGCCGACGAGGTCTCGGAGGTTGCCGGTGTCGGCACTATCCACAGCCACCGCCGCCGCGGCCTGGGTGCCATCGCTACCGCCTATGCAACCCAGAAGGTTTTTGAGCTAGGCGGCGCAACCCTCGCCTGGCTAACCCCGGGCGACGATGGCGCCGACCGCGTCTATCGCCGCCTCGGCTACGCGCCGCGAGCGACCGCCGTACACCTGGGCGACCCCGGCGGGCATTTGTCCGACCTGCGCTGACTCCTCGCTAACGACAGGAGGTGGCGCCGTCTTCTGCACGTCCAGCGGCCGACTTGAGCCTGCGGTCGTCGCTCGCGGTCGACTACCTCCTGTCGTTAGCGCGCGGTAGGGGCGAGTAGTCGGGTGATGGTGGTGTTGAGGGTTTTGTTGGCGGTTCTGGTGGAGAGCTGGCCAGCGGCTGTGGATTCGCCGGCGGCGTGGCCCAAGGCGATCACGGCCGTGACGAGCCAGTCGGCCGGGAGTTCGCGGGTGATTTCGCCGGCGCGCTGACCTCGGCGGATCAGCCGGGCGAAGCGCTCGGTCACCGGGTCGTGCCGGTCGTCGGGGCCGGCTGTTTGCGGTACGTGCAGGAGTAGCGGGTGCTGCTCGAAGGTCCGCCAGCTCAGGTTGATGAGCCGCAACAGCTTGTCGAGCGCGGGGCCTTCGTTCAGCTCGAGAGCGTCGATCGCCTCCAGCGTCTCCTGAGTCAGCACGTCGAGGACGGCATTCAGCAGGACGTCGCGGGACGTGAAGTGGGCGTACACGGTCTGCCTGGTCACGTGGGCCGCTTCCGCGATGCGTTCCAGGCTCGCGTCGGGCTGCTCGTCCAGCAGGACCACGGCCGCGGCGAGGATCGCTGTCCTGCTGCGATCCGCGTCGGCGCGGCGGCGTCGTACCGGCTTGTTCTCTGACACCTTGTAAAGTTTACCCGAGCTGCTTATCTTTGACGGTATGTCAGAGTTAAGCGCACGGGAGTTCGTCGCGGACTTCTTCGGCTCGTTCACCCGGGAGGTCGTCGCGGGCGGCGACGCCGCGGAGGTCGTGGACCGGTACTACACGCCCGACATCGAACAGATCGCCGACGGCATCACGCTCGACCGGCAACGGCTGATCGACCACCTCCGCCCGATCCAGAAGAACCTGGTCTCCTGCTCGTACGACGTCCACGAGGCGATCCGCACCGACGACCGGCTGGCCGCGCGGTTCACGATCCACGCCGAGCTGCGCCGCGGACGGACGATCTCCACCGAGGTCTACCTGTTCGGCGAGCTCGCGTCGGACGGCCGAATGCGACGTACGACGCAGGCCACCCGGAACGTCAGCGCATCATGACGACGTTCCGCGTACTCGGGATGACCTGCGCGCACTGCGTCGGCTTCGTCACCGAAGAACTCGAGACACTGCCCGGCGTCGACGCGGTCACGGTCGATCTCGCGACCGGGATGGTCGCCCTGACTACCGATCGCCCCATCGAGCCGGCTGCGATCCGAACCGCCGTAGAAGCCGCCGGCTACGAGGTCGCGTCGTGAGCTGTGCGGCGGTACGTCAGGAGGGCGACGCCGCTGGGGAACGACGTACTGCCGGTCAACGTCACCCTCTGCGCTGAGCCGTCGGTGAACAGGCGTTGGCCGGTCGCGACCACTGACGGGTAGACGAACAGGCGGTACTCGTCGACCAGGTCGGCCGCGATCAGCTGGTGAGTGAGGTCGATGCTGCCGGTGCAGACGATGTCTTCGCCGGCGGTCTGCTTCAGTTGGCGTACCTCGTCCAGACCGCGGAGGATCGTGGTCGGCTCCCACTCCGGATCCTGCAGCGTCGAGCTCACGACGTACTTCTGCACCTGGTTCAGGTACGCCGAGACGCCGGTCGGGTCGTCCGTCTGTGCGGGCCAGAAGCCGCGCAGCTGCTCGAACGTCACGCGACCGGTGAGGAACGCGTCCGCTCGCGCCATCTGCTCGCGCAGCGCCTCGAGCACCTCCGGGCCGCCGTCGGCGGGTCCGAACCAGTCACCCGCCTCGATAACACCGTCGACGGTGATGTTCTGGGTGACGATCAGGTCGCGCATCAGGCTCCTCCTCGCTGGATTCACCTGGTACGTCGGACCCGGGCGTCACCCTTCGACATCAGCGGACCGTGAAACCCGCATTCCGGAACGCTTCGGCGAGCGACGTCTCGTCCATCGGGGTCTCGGACTGCTTGCCGCCGCGCCCTTGACCGCCCTGACCGCCCTGACCACCCGGCCCGCGGTTGCCGCCACGACCGCCTTGTCCGCCCTGACCGCTGCGACCGCCCTGTCCGCCACGACCACCCTGTCCGCCACGACCACCCTGGCCGCCGCGTCCGCCTTGACCACTGCGACCGTCCTGACCGCCCGAGCCGCCTGGTCCGCGACCTTGATCGCCCGAGCCGCCGCGTCCTTGACCGCCCTGACCACGGCCTTGTCCGCGTCCTGGACCGCCGCCCTGGCTTCCCGCTTGGCGTGAACCACGGTCACCCGTACGTCCGCCGCCGGCGCCTGGCTCGTCGTCCAGCCGCAGCGTGAGCGAGATCCGCTGGCGCGGGATGTCGACCTCGAGCACCTTCACCTTGACGATGTCGCCGGGCTTGACCACCTCGCGTGGGTCCTTGACGAAGTTCTTCGACAGCGCGGACACGTGGGCCAACCCGTCCTGGTGCACGCCGATGTCGATGAACGCACCGAACGCGGCCACGTTGGTGACCTGACCCTCCAGCGTCATGCCCGGCTTCAGGTCGGCGATCTTGTCCACCCCGTCGGCGAACACCGCGGTCTTGAACGCCGGCCGTGGGTCGCGCCCCGGCTTCTCCAGCTCGGCCAGGATGTCCGTGACGGTCGGCAGGCCGAACATGTCGTCGACGAAGTCCGCCGCCTTCAGCCGCTTCAGCTCGGACGACCCGATCAGCGACTTCACGTCGGACCCGGTGGCGTCGAGGATCCGGCGTACGACGGGGTAGGACTCCGGGTGCACGCTCGACGTGTCGAGCGGGTCGTCGCCGTCGGGGATCCGGAGGAATCCGGCCGCCTGCTCGAACGCCTTCGGGCCGAGCCGTGCGACCTCGCGCAGCGCCGTACGTGACTTGAACGGGCCGTTGACGTCGCGGTGCTGGACGATGTTGTCCGCCAGCCCCGGCGTGATGCCGGAGACCCGGGTGAGCAGCGGCGCGGACGCGGTGTTGAGGTCGACGCCGACCGCGTTCACACAGTCCTCGACGACCGCGTCGAGCGAGCGGGACAGCGAGTTCTCCGGGAGGTCGTGCTGGTACTGGCCGACGCCGATCGACTTCGGGTCGATCTTCACCAACTCGGCGAGCGGGTCCTGCAGGCGGCGCGCGATCGAGACCGCCCCGCGGAGCGACACGTCCATCCCGGGCAGTTCCTGCGAGGCGAACGCGGACGCGGAGTACACCGACGCCCCGGCCTCGCTGACCACAGCCTTGGTGAGCTTCAGCTCCGGGTGCTTGGCGATCAGCTCGGCAGCCAGCTTGTCCGTCTCACGCGACGCCGTACCGTTGCCGATGGCAATCAGATCGACGTCGTGGGCGGCTGCGAGTGCGGCCAGGGTGGCGATCGACTTGTCCCATTGGTTCTGCGGGACGTGCGGATAGATGACGCCGGTGTTGACCACCTTGCCGGTCGCGTCGACGACCGCGACCTTCACGCCGGTCCGGAAGCCCGGGTCGAGGCCCATCGTGGCGCGAGTGCCGGCCGGGGCGGCCAGCAGCAGGTCGCGCAGGTTGGCCGCGAACACCCGGATCGCCTCGTCCTCGGCGACCTGCCGCAAGCGCATCCGCAGGTCGATGCCGAGATGCACGAGGATCTTCGTCCGCCAGGCCCAGCGGACCGTCTCGACCAGCCACTTGTCGGCCGGGCGGCCCTGGTTCTCGACGCCGACCTTGCGGGCGATGGTCGTCTCGTACTCCGTCGGTCCGTCGACCTCCACGCCTGCGGGCAGCGGCTCGACCGAGACCGTCAGCACGTCCTCCTTCTCGCCGCGGAACAGCGCGAGGATCCGGTGCGACGGCATCTTCGTGAACGGCTCGTCGAAGTCGAAGTAGTCCGAGAACTTCGCGCCGTCGGTCTCCTTGCCTTCCCGCACGGCGGACGCCAGCCGGCCCTGCTCCCAGAGGCGCTCGCGCAGTGCACCGATCAGGTCGGCGTCCTCGGCGAACCGCTCGACCAGGATCGCGCGGGCGCCGTCGAGGGCTGCCTGCGGGTCGGGGACCTCGGCGTTCACGAACACCGCGGCCGCGGCGAACGGCTCGACGTCGGGGTCGGCCATCAGGCCGTCGGCGAGCGGCTCGAGGCCGTTCTCCCGGGCGATCATCGCCTTGGTCCGGCGCTTCGGCTTGAACGGCAGGTAGATGTCCTCGAGCCGGGACTTGGTGTCCGCGGCGAGGATCTGCTCCTTCAGCGCGTCGTCGAGCTTGCCCTGGCTCTCGATCGAGTCGAGCACGGTCTGCCGGCGCTCCTCGAGCTCACGCAGATACCGCAGCCGCTCCTCGAGCGTGCGCAGCTGCGCGTCGTCGAGCTCTCCGGTGACCTCTTTCCGGTACCGCGCGATGAACGGCACGGTAGACCCCTCGTCGAGCAACGCCACCGCCGCCCGCACCTGGTTCTCACCCACCTCGAGCTCATCCGCGATCCGCCGCTCGATCGACTGCACCACTGTCCGCTTCCCCTCTACCGACAAACCCGCCGAACATTCTGCCCCGGCCGGGCTCCATATCCTTCCCCATCCCACCCCCCACCCCGAAACCCATCCACTCACCCTGTGGACAACCCCATGCGATCATCACTCCGGGGAGGAACAACATGGGGCAGTTCAGCAAGTACGTGCAGAGCTATCACCCGCCGCTGCTCAACCGGGCGCTCCAAGTGGTGATCCCGCTGTGCTTCGTCGTCAAGGCAGCCGTCAACCCCACCCTTGAGAACATCCTCTGGGCAGCAAGCCTGGTCGTACTCATGCTCCCGTACGGCATCGCTCCCGTGGCGCACTCCGCCCGCATGGCAGCCCTGGACAGACGTCCCATCCTCAGCGTCGTCTTCGGGTTCCTGGTCCTGGGCGCCGGGCTCTACGCCATTCTCGTCGAGCTCGCCGGTTTGAGTCGCCTCACCAGCATCCTCATCGCAGCACCGGTGTCCCTGGCAGCCCCAATCTCCGGCGTCCTTCGCGAACGTCGTCGCAGACCGGCATGACCCGAAACATCAATTGGCCCGGCCGCGGTCCCACCTGGATCGGCGTACCCGCGCTCGTCGCGATGCTGTTCGGTGGACTGATGCTGCTCGAGCTGGACAGCCGGGTAAGCCTGAGTCGCGAGCTGCTCGCCGGCGGTGCCGAGAGCGTTGCGAGTTCGGTCGAGGTGGAGGTCGATCCGGGGAAGGGCAGCCCGCTCATCGGTGAGGTTCGAGTCGTCTTCGCCGCCCCCGAGCGGGGCCAGGTCCGGGCCGTCCTCAAGTACTGCGAGGACGATCGGCAAGGGATGCCCGAAGGAGTCCGACCGCCTGCGCCCGGCACTCGCTACGCGAAGCCTCTGCAGGTCCTCTACCGGCCGTCCGATCCGTCGACCGCGCTGGCTGCCGTCGACGCTCGCGAGTGGATCGGGGACAGGCGCACGCCACGAATCGGCTGGGGCCTGGTTGTCGGCGGATCGGCACTGGTTCTGCTGGCAATGGTGCTGCTGACCATCGGGGCCCGCCGACGGGGTCTGTCCTGGTGGCAGTGGTACACCGAAGGCAGGCTCGCAAGGACGGGGCCACAATGATCGGTGGATCAAGCCTGGCGCGGTCTGCTGCCGCGCTCAAGCGGCGGCACGAGAGGTTCGAACGGTGGACTCGGCGACGTCCCGGTCGGACGACGCGACTCTTCGCTACAGCAGGTGTGCTGTTCACTGTGTACGGGCTGACCGAGGCGAAGAACTGGCACGACGCTGCGTCAGGAGCCTCGCTGTTGGTGCTGTTGAGCGCCGTTGTCGTCGCACCGCGAGGGCTGTACGACGGACGCGCGGCCCCCTGGGCGGTTCGGCACAAGGTGCTGTCGTGGCTCCTGATGGCGGTGTTCCTGGGCGCCGGAGGCTTCTTGGCGGTGTCGGAGTTCGTGGGCGATTGGAAGTTCGGGCTGTTCGTGCTGATCCCGGTCGCCGCAATGAGCGTCGTCAGGCTGGTAGTGGATCACCGGAGGGCGAGCATGACCGAGGGGTCGGCGTCCGGAGTGGACGGCGACCCCTCGGGTGGGTACAGATCAGGCGGCTTCGAGGAGTAGCTCTTCCTCGTCTTCGGTCTGCTGCTGGGGCTTGGGTTGGCGCATGACGACTGCTGCGATGGCTACTGAGGCGGCGACGATGGCGGCGGCTACTGCGAAGGAGAAGTGGTAGCCGTCGGTCAGGGCCTGGAGGGTCGGCTTGGTGCTGCCTGCGGTGCGAGTGGCGGAGAGGGTGGCCAGGATGGCCAGGCCCAGGGCGGCGCCTACCTCGCCCATGGTGCCGATCAGGCCGGACGCCAGACCGGCGTCCTCGGGCTTCACGTCTGACATCGACAGGCCCATCAGTGCCGGGAAGCAGATGCCGCCGCCCAGGCCCAGCAGGACCAGCACCGGTAGTACGTGGACGAAGTAGCTGCCACCGACCGGAGCCAGGGTGAAGAGCGCCAGTCCGACGACGATCAGGGACAGTCCGGCGATCAGCGGACGGCGCGGCCCGAAGCGCATGACCAGCTTCTCGGAGTACTTCACCGACAGCAGCCCCATCACCACAGTGGTCGGCAGGAAGGCCAGTCCGATCTCCAGAGCGTCGTACCCGAGCACCCGCTGCAGGTACAGCGAGCCCAGGAAGAAGATGCCGAACATCCCCGAGCTGGACAGCGCCTGGATGAGGTTCGCACCGGTCAGCGTCCTGGAGCGGAAGATCCGCAGCGGCACCAGCGGGTTGGCCGCGGTCGCCTCACGGGCGATGAAGCCGGCCAGCAGTACCAGCGTCGCCGCAGCCAGCGCCAGCGTCCGCGGTGCGGTCCAGCCGAGCTCAGCGGCCGGCTTGACGATGGTGAAGACGCCGACCATCAGCGCCGCGGTGATCAGCACCGCACCCGGTACGTCGGTGCCCTTGCCGATCCCCAGGCCCTTGTCCTTCTCGATCAGCTTCACCGCGAGTACTGCGGTCAGTACGCCGAGCGGGAGGTTCACGAAGAAGATCCAATGCCAGCTGATCGCCTGCGTCAGGACGCCACCGGCCAGCAGACCGATCGACCCACCGGCGGACGCGACGAACGCGTACACGCCGATCGCCTTGGCCTGCTCCCGCGGCTCGGGGAACAGCGTCACGATCATGCCGAGGATCACTGCGGAGGTCAGCGCACCGCCGACGCCCTGGATGAACCGGGCGATGACGAGCATCTCCTGCGTCTGCGCCAGCCCACACAGCACAGAGGCGGCGGTGAAGACGACCAGTCCGGCGGTGAAGATGTTCCGCCTGCCGAGCAGGTCGCCCAGCCGGCCGGCCAGCAGGAGCAGGCCGCCGAAGGCGATCAGGTAGGCGTTCACTACCCACGCCAGTGAGGAGCTGGTGAAGCCGAGGTCGTCCTGGATGGCCGGCAGCGCCACGTTCACCACGGTCACGTCGAGCACGATCATCAACATGCCCGCGCAGAGGGTGTAGAGAGCCAGCCAGCGCGAGCGGCCGCCCTGCGTGGCCGGCGTAGTCGCCAGGGTGTCGGTCGTCGCGTACATCTCGAGGTCTCCTTGCAGTTCGTCGTTTTGGGCCTTACACCCATACGTCGAACTGGAGGAGCTCAGATTGACACGTCTTGAGAAGTTTTTTCGCGACGCTGCCGAGCCAGTGCGTACGCCGTGAGCGCCGGGACCAGTCCGGACCCGACGACGAGCAGTGTGGGCACCTGTGACGCCAGAGCGAACCAGGTGAGCAGTACGACGACCCCACCGGCCACCGGCAGCGGCCGACGCAGCAGGAACAGGTTGGCGGACCTGAACACCGTCTTCATGGTGGCGTCGTCGCCCGCCTGAGGCAGGACAGCCAGTCCGCACAGGTAGAGCCCGAGGATCATCCCGGTGAGCGGAATCAGCACTACCAGCGCGAACACGCGCGCCGGTCCGGACGCGAATGCCCAGAACGAGAGGCCGAACGCGAGCAGCACCGCACCGGCGTACAGACCGAATCCGGACAGCCAGAAGCGCTTCATCGCCCAGCGGAACTCCCCGAAGTATCGCCGCAGTAGCTTCGGCTTGTCCTGGCTGATCGCGTCCGCCAGCACCCGCTGCATCGCGAACGCGGCCGGGAAGAGCGTGATGATGCCCAGGCTGAGCACGATGAACACCAGCTGCAGCATGAGCAGGTCTCCGACGACCGACAGCTTGCCCAGCGCCGTGCTGGTACGGCTGGCGCCTCCGTCAGGGGGAACAGCCACCGATCGCCTCCTCGTTCCGTCCGAGCGTCCCTTGATCGTATGATCACGAACAATCACGCGAAGATCAGGGGACCGCATGCTTGCACAGGAGCGCCACGAGCTGATCCTGCGGAGCCTGCGGCGGCACGGCCGGCTCCGGGTGGCCGATCTGGTGGCCGAGCTGGGCGTCTCCGCGATCACAGTACGCCGGGACCTGGCCGAACTGGACTCCGCCGGCCTGCTGCGCCGCGTGCACGGCGGCGCGATCGGCACCGGCACGGCCGACCAGGGCACTCGCGGGAGTCAGCTGACGATCGGCATCATCGTGCCGAGCGCGGCGTCGTACTACTCCGACGTGATCCGCGGCGCCGAGGCGATGGCCGACCGGTACGGCGCGCGGCTGGTCCTCGGCGTCTCCGGGTACGACGTGACGATGGAGCGCGACCGGATCGACAAGGTGCTCGGGATCGGGGTCGCCGGCCTGCTGATCAGCACCGCGCTCGGCGACGGCGACGCGCACCGGCTCGACTCGAGACTCGACGACATCGACGTACCGGTGGTGCTGATGGAGCGGGCGTTCGGGTTCCCGCACGTGAACCGCGAGTACGACCACGTCCGCACCGACCACGCGTACGGCGCGATGCTGGCGCTCCGGCATTTCGTCGCGCTCGGCCATCGGCGGATCGCGATCAACCTGCAGGCCACGGTCACGGCGTACTGGCTCCGCAGCGGCATCGAAACCGCCGCGAAAGCGCTCGGCGTCGAGGTCTTCCTCTCACCCGTCGACCTCCCGATGCGCGGCGACGACCCCGGCGCCATCACCCAACTGGACGCCTTCCTCGCCGAATGCGAATCCTTCGGCACCCGCGCCGTCCTCGTCCACTCCGACGAACACGGCGCCCGCCTGGTAGAACGCGCCATGGAACGAGGCCTCCGCGTCCCCGAGGACCTGGCCGTCATCGCCTACAACGACGTGACTGCCTCGCTAGCCGTAGTACCCCTCACCGCAATCTCCCCCGCCCGCCGAGCCCTAGGCGAGACCGCCTGCGACCTCCTCCTCCGCAAACTCCAGTCGCCCACAACCCCCACCCAACACCTAAGCCTCCTCCCCACCCTCAACATCCGCACTTCCTGCGGCGCCCCCGGCGTCCTGGTCGCAGGGTAAATTCGGAGGACTGCACCGGAATCCTGGGGAGAGTCACGATGGAGTACGCCGAGTTCGAGGTCGAGTACAAGCGGGTCTTCGAGGTGATCCTCAACGGTCGCGGAGACCGGGACCTGACCGCAGATATCGCGCGGCTGCATGCGCTGGCCGAACAGATCGACGACGAGGACGACCGCGACGACGCTCTGCTGGAGGTAACGGGCATCGAGGACGTCATCGCCCACGGCCCCGGCGAACCTCCGACCGAGGTCATCCAGCAGGCCCGCGCGGCGTACGCCGAAGCGGTCCGGGACGACGGCACGACAGCCGAGCGCCTGGCCCGAGCCGAGGAGGGCATGCGAGCCCTGGAGCGCATCGCAACCAACGCGACTCCGGACGAATGCCAGGCCATCGGAGACCACGAACACGTACTCCACATGCAGATCGGCGCGCTGAGGCTCACCGTTCAATGAACAGGCGAAACAGGTAAATTCAGAGGTCTGAACCGGATTGCGGGGAGTCCAAGATGGAGTACGCCGAGTTCGAGCTCGAGTACAAGCGGGTGTCCGAGGGCATCATCGAGGGTCGGCGCGACACCGACCTGACCGCGGAGATCCCGCGTCTCCGTGCGCTGGCCGAACAGATCGACGACGAGGACGACCGGCGCCTGGCCGACTCCGTTATCGCCGGAATCGAGGACATCGCCGCCCAGGAACCGGACGAACCTCCGTCCGAGGTCATCCTGCGCGCACGCCAGGTGTTCTCCGAAGCCAAGCGGGACGACGGCACGACAGCCGAGCGCCTGGCCCGTGCTGAGGAGGGTGTCCGAGCCCTGTCGCGTATCTCGGACACAACCCCTGACGAGGAACAAGCGATCGGCGCCCTGTCGCACTCGCTCGACATGATGATCGGCGCCTTGCGGCTCGAACTGCGATGAAGGTCACCAGCTTCCGGGAGTTGATGCGCGAGCAGGCGAAAGCCGCCGTCCAGGTCTCGGGCGCCCATCACTCTTCCTGGAACGAGCGGTTCGGGCCGCCCATCCCCGAGCAGAGCAAGACCGGCGGGACTGCGAACTGGGACAACTCGATCTCGTACAACCCTCGCCATGTCGACGAGCGGCTCCAGGAGATGTTCCGCAACGCGCGGGTGCACAACCAGGATCCCGCCGAGCTTCGCGGGTACCGCGACGCGCTGCGAGTCGTTCTGCACGAGAACGTCCACATGCTGGCGTCGGAGGGCCGGGAGCATTCGCAGGGGCAGGCTGCGTTCAACCACAGCCCGGGTGTACACGCGCTCGAGGAAGGGGTGACCGAGCTCTACTCGCATCAGAAGCTCGATGAGTACATCGACGACCTCGGTATGGAACAGGTCGCGCCGGGGATCAAGGGCGTCAAGAGCGCAAAGGTGTACAAGGAGTACACGCCCGCGGTCGAGGGCTTCGCCGACACGATCGAGCGGCAGACCGGAGTTGACCGCGACGAGCTGATCGGCCGACTCGCGGTCGTACCTGCTGACCAGAAGTTCAAGGTGGCCGCCGAGGCCATGTACGACAACAGCCGACTGCCTGAGCTGCTACCGCCGGACCAGCGTGAGCAAGCCGTCGGGGAGATCGCGAAGGCGATGGGATCCGAGTTCGGCCGGGTAGAGAACCTCCCCGAGAACGCGGATGCCAAAGCGCGCCGTGCCGTCGGTGTTGACGCTGCCGCCGAGGGGTCCAAGGTGATCAGCCGGTTGAAGAGGCAGTGGCAGATGCCGGCACCGGGGCAGCAGGTGCAGCGTGGTGTGGGTGCCGAGCAAGGGCGGACTGGTCAGCCCGAGCGCGGCGACGCGCCCCAATCTCAGTCGGCGACCGGGGCGTCCCCGGCATCCTCGGCGGCCGCGGCAGCACCTGCGTCTCCGGCTGCCTCGGCCGCCGCGGCGTCCTCACCGGCCCTACCTGCTCCGGCGTTGCCGCCGGACATTGCGGCGGCGGCTCGGGCTGGGTTGTCTGGGCCTCCGTTGGGGTCGGCTAGTCGGTTGAGTGCTGATCGGCAGGGGGCGCGTGGTGCGGGGGCGTCTGCGCCGGCGGCTCAGCGGCAGGGGCCTGCTGGGCAGCGGCCGGGGCCGGAGACTCAGCGCTGAGCGGACGGAACTCTGATCGGTCAGGTTCCGATGTTGATCGAATGTGATCATTCGAGCGCTCAGGTATTGACGAGGAAAGCCCTTTCCCATACTTTCGCTGCACTTGAGGGGTCGCGGGCCCCCGGCTGAAACAGGCAGCGAAGGAGTTCCCCTGTGAGACGAGGTGTGGGACTGACCGTGCTGGCGGCTGCGCTCAGCGTGGTGGTCAGCGGTTGTGGCAGCGGGGTGATCGACAAGAGCACGGACGGCATAGCGCCGGCCGAGGCGACCGGGACGTTGCGGGTGCTGATCCCGTCGTTCCCGCCCAGTACGAAGGGGCGGGAGGCGTTCCAGAACGTCGTCGACGAGTTCCACAAGACCTATCCGAAGATGAAGGTCGAGCCGGACTTCGCGACGTACAACAACCTGAACGAGAAGCTGGCCACCTCGATCGCGGCCGGGATCCCGTACGACGTGATGGTCACGGGTGTCGGCTGGGTCCAGCCGTTCGCCTCCAAGAACATCTTCGAGGACCTGGGCAGGTACGGCGTGACGCCGGACTACATCAAGGAGAAGAGCACCCCGGCGCTGATCCCGGCGGTGACGTACGACAAGAAGTTGTACGCCTACCCGCTGCTCGCCGACGCCCGGGCGGTCGCGCTCCGCAAGAGCGCGTTCGTCGAGGCGGGGCTCGACCCGGACAAACCGCCGACGTCGCTGGCCGAGATCAAGACCGCGGCCGAGAAGCTGACCAAGCGGGACAAGAACGGCAACATCACCCGCAGCGGCTTCGACCTGGCCTCCGCGACCGGCTTCCGGCAGTCGTTCACCACTTTCCTGGCCTCGACCGGTACGCCGCTGTACGTCGGCGGCGAGCCGAACTTCGACAACAAGGCCGGCCTGGACACGCTGCTGTGGATCAAGTCGATGATCAACAACGTCCAGCCGTACGGGCAGACCAACGCGGCCCAGCAGCCACTGGTGCTGACTGGTGAGGCCGCGATGGGCATCGTCAACGGCGCCGTCGACTGCTCCGACAAGGGCATCGGCAAGAAGAACTGCGACGACCTGAAGTTCTTCCGCTTCGACAGCGGCAAGCAGATCGAGTACGTCGGTGGCGACCTGGCGTCGATCGGGTCCCGCAGCCGCCACAAGGACGCGGCCTGGGCCTTCATCCAGACGATGGTCAACAAGCCGACGCTGGACGCGATCGCCAAGCTGAACAAGAAGATCCCGGCGTACAAGGACGCCGGCAACTCGCCGCAGGCGGAGTCGAACCCGTTGAGCAACTTCACCGCGAACGGTCTGCAGTACGCCGCGAACGAGAACGAAGTGCCGTCGAACTGGCTCGAGATGCGCGGCAACTTCGACATCCAGCTCACCCAGGCGGTCCTCGGACAGAAGGATCCCGCCAAAGTGCTGCACAACCTGGCAGGACAGTCACGATGAGCACAACTCTTGAACGTCCAGCACTGGACACCCCGCGCAAGGTACCCACGTCCAAGGACACCGGCACGCTGCTCAAGGGCCAGAAGCGCGCCGGTTGGGCCCTACTGACGCCGGCCCTGCTGCACTCCGCCGTCTTCATCGTCATCCCGGTGGTCGCGGTCCTGGTTCTCAGCCTGACCAACTACAGCTTCGGTGACACCTGGTCCTGGGTCGGGCTCGGCAACTACGCGGACCTGGCGCGCGACGTCGACTTCCTGGCTTCGCTGTGGCACACGGTCCTGTACGCGATCGTGGTGATCCCGATCTCGATGGCGATCGCCCTCGCGGTCGCGGTCGGCCTGAACCAGAAGATCCGCGGCCTAGGCTTCTTCCGGACCGCGTTCTACATCCCGACGGTGACCGCGACCGTGGCCATCGCGACCATCTGGCTGTGGATCTACAACCCGGGCTCCGGCCTGGCCAACGGCTTCCTCGGCCTGTTCGGGTTCGCCCCGAACCGCTGGCTGGCCGACCCGGCGACCGCGCTGCCGTCGCTGATGGTGGTCGGCATCTGGCAGGGCCTCGGCACCAAGATCATCATCTACCTGGCCGCGCTGCAGGGTGTCTCCCGCGACCTGCTCGAGTCGGCCGACCTGGACGGCGCCAGCCGCTGGCAGCGTTTCGTCAACGTCACCTGGCCGTCGCTCGGCCCGGTGCAGTTCTTCGTGCTGATCACGTCGATCGTCGGCACCTTCCAGGTGTTCGACCTGGTGTACGTGATGACGCGCGGCGGACCCGGTAGTGATACCCGCGTGCTGGTGCTCGACATCTACCAGAACGCGTTCCAGGACCTGAAACTCGGCTACGCGTCCGCGGAGACCGTGATCATGATGATCGTGATCGCAGCCTTCATCGGAGTCGGACGCCTGCTCCAGAGGGCGGACACCAATGACTAGCGCTGCATTGCCTTCGACCGGTACGAGCGTGAGCCGCCGGCCGTCGTCGCTCCGGCCGGGGCGGATCGCGTTGTACGTCGTACTCATCGTCGGCGCGCTGCTGATGATCGTGCCGTTCCTGTGGATGCTGCTGACCTCGTTCAAGAGCGACCTCGAGGTGCAGCAGTTCAACTGGCTGCCTGGTGAGCTGCGTTGGCACAACTTCGTCGAGGCGATGCAGAGCGCGCCGTTCCTGCGGTACTTCCGCAACAGCCTGTTCATCGCGGTCGGCGAGACCGCGTTCACGCTCGTCGTCTGCACGATGGCCGGGTATGCCCTGGCCAAGGCGCCGATCCGGGGCGGCAAGTCGCTGCTGAACTACTTCATCGTGCTGCTGCTGGTGCCGTTCCAGATCATCCTGGTGCCGCTGTTCATGATCGTGAAGTCGATCCCGCTGTTCGGGGGCAACAACATCCTCGGCCACGGCGGTATCGGCTGGCTGAACTCCTGGTGGGGGCTGATCATCCCGCTGGGCGCGGCGCCGCTGTTCACGTTCCTGGCCCGGCAGTTCTACGTATCGCTGCCGGACGAGCTCGCGCAGGCCGCCCGGGTGGACGGGCTCAGCGAGTTCGGGATTTTTCTGCGGATCATGACCCCGCTGATCAAGCCGGCCCTGATCACGATCGCGGTGTTCCAGATCGAGGCCGCCTGGAACGGGTTCCTCTGGCCGCTGATGATCACCACGTCGGACGAGATGCGTCCGCTGCAGCTCGGGCTGGCGATCTTCTCGCAGAACCCGGCCGAGATCCAGTGGCCGTACCTGATGGCCGGTACGGCGCTGGCGACGCTGCCGATGATCGTGCTGTTCGTGTTCGCCCAGAAGCGCTTCGTCGAAGGAATGGCGAACGTCGGGATCAAGGGCTAGATCCTCGAACAGGTGCTCACCCCGCCCCGGGTGAGCACCTGCGAGGCCCCCTCCACATGCGGTGGTCCCGAAGAAACACCGGAGCTTCCCACGTAGTCCCCCCACTGGGTCACTCGTCCCGTTTATCGGCGCAGTGTGCCCGCCGTTACAGCATTCATGAGGTTTTTTCGCTAGTTCCCGAAATGATTTGCCGAACTGCGCGCGATGTACGACGTTTCGCATCCATGCGACGACGTTCGGTAAGGGATCAGGCGGTGTGCGCGCGGACGACGTACCGGATCATCGGGGCGAGGTCGGTGGTGCCGAGGAGTTCCAAGGCGTTGGTCGCGCGGAGGGTGGCCAGGCCGTGGAGATTTGTCCACAGGGCGGTGGCGCGGAGCTCGGCCTCGGCAGGATGAAGTTCGGCGACGAGGTCAACGAAGGTCTGGAACAGGGGGAGCGACGTCGCGCGGAGGTTGCCGCCGGCCCCGTCCAGCAGGTCGTGGCGGAAGAGCAGGTCGAACATGCCGGGGCGTTCGGCGGCGAACTCGAGGTAGCGGCGGCCCGCGTCGACCAGTTGGTCCTCAGCTGATCCGTCGGTCGGGGTGAGCAGGTCCGCCAGGTCCGCCAGCCCGGTCGCCGCGATCGCGGCCAGGAGCGCATTGTGGGTGGGGAAGTAGCGCCGCGGTGCGCCGTGCGAGACGCCGGTACGGCGGGCGATCGCGCGCAGGGTGAGATTGGCGAGGCCCTCCTGCTCGAGGAGGTCGACCCCGGCCTGGACGAGCCGATCGGGCAGTGACACCTGGGACACGTAGACATTGTCTCCTGGTTGGGTTGGCCTGCCCGCTTGGGTACGATCACGGCGTGACTGCCGGGTCGGCTGCTTCCAGCCATTCACGAGTTGGGGTCCCGGCTGCGTTCTGAACGCCGCGCGGGCTCCACCGGGCGTTTCTCTCCCCGTCTGCATTTCCTTTCACGAGACACGAGAGAAGCGAATCCTGAACGATTTCACTGCACAGCTCATTGACGAGTTCCGGGCGAACGCCGGCCAGGTCGGCGGTCCCTTCGAGAACTCCAGGTTGTTGCTCCTGACAACAACTGGCGCACGCTCCGGGCAGCCGCGCACCGCGATCCTCGGGTACTACCCGGACCGCGACCGGGTCCTCGTCGTCGGCTCGGCCGGCGGCAGCCCCAAACACCCGGCCTGGTACCACAATCTGCTCGCCGAGCCCGAGGTCACCGTCGACCTCGGCCTCTTCACCTATCCGGCGACGGCAGTCGTACTGCGTGGTGCCGAGCGCAACGAGGTCTTCGCGCGCCTGGTCGAGGCTGATCCGGGGTGGGGCGATTACCAGGCCGGCACCACTCGGACCATCCCGGTCGTCGCGCTGGTCCAACGGCCCGGTCCTCCACCCGTCGGCACTTCGTTTGCTGAAGCTTTGACGACCATCCATGCGGCCTTCCGGCGCGAGCTCTCGCTGATTCGGGCCGAGGTCGCGAAGTCCGGCACGCTGGGCGCCCAGCTCCGGATCAACTGCCTGACTGCCTGCCAGGGTCTGCAGTATCACCACACCGGCGAGTCGACCGGCCTCTTCCCGGCGCTGGTCCAGCAGCACCCCGAGCTGGCCGACGTCATCGCCGTACTGCAGACCGAGCACGACAAGATCGCCGTACTGCTGGAGGAGTTGGAGCGGCTGGCCGCGAGTCCCGTCGCGGAGATCCTGCCCCAGGTTGATGAGCTGATCGCTCAGCTCAACGCGCATCTGGATCGCGAGGAGGCGGAGCTTCTGCCGTACCTCTGAGGCTCACGCCGGGTCTACGGTCGGGATCATGACCGAGGACTTCCTGGCGGCCGGCCGGGCTGCGTTGACTCGCGGAGCCTGGTCGGCCGCTCGCGGCCAGTTCGAGCGGGCGCTCGAGACCGCGACGACAGCTGAGGCTCTCGAAGGATTGAGCTGGGCGACGTGGTGGCTGGAGGATGTGCCGGCGTGTCTAGACGCTCGGGAACAGGCGTATCGCCTGTATCGGAAGGCTGATGACGCGCGGGCTGCGGCGCGGATGGCGTTGTGGCTCGGGGACGATCACAACGAGTTTCGCGGAGCCGGTGCGGTGGCCGAGGGCTGGTTCAACCGGGCCGCTCGGCTGCTGGAGGAGCTTGAGGCCTGCCCGGAGCTCGGGTGGCTCCGGGTGTTCGAGGCTCACGCTGCGCTCGGTCGGCATGACACCGGTCGGGCGCGCGAACTCGCCGTACAGGCTCAGGAACTGGGCCGTCGGCATCGGGCGGTTGATCTGGAGATGTTCAGTCTGGCCACCGAGGGTCTTGCGCTGGTGGAGGAAGGCGATGTTGAGCAGGGGATGCGGTGTTTGGATGAGGCGACGGCGGCGGCGCTGGCTGGGGAGTACGAGAATCTGGCGCCGGCTGCTTGGACGTGTTGTCGGTTGATCTCGGCGTGCGAGGAGATCCGGGATTATGAGCGCGGGGCGCAGTGGTGCCGGCAGGTGGAGGAGTTCAGCCGGCGGATGGAGGCGCGGTTCGTCACGGGCGTGTGCCGGGCGCACTACGCGGCGATCCTCGGCTGGCACGGCGACTGGAGCGCGGCCGAGCGGGAGCTGACGAAGGCTCACGAGGATCTCACGGCCAAGCGCCCGTACTGGCGTGCCGAGGCCGTCGTACGTCTGGGTGAGCTGCGTCGCCGGCAAGGACAGGTCGAGCAGGCGGAGGCCTTGTTCAACGAGGTTTCGTCGCATCCGTTGGCCAAGCGCGGGTTGGCGGAGCTCAGCCTCGACCGGGGCGATCCGGCTGCGGCACGCGACGTACTGGAGCGGATGTTGCGGCGGATCCCGGCCGGTTCGGTCAGTCGGGCTTGGCCGCTTGAGCTGATGGTTCGGGCCTCCGTGGCGTTGGGGGACCACGAGGCGGCGGCGGTCCATCTGGCCGAGTTCTGCTTGATCGCTGAGTTGTTGGGGACCCGGCCGCTTCGTGCGGCCGCGCGGTTTGCGTCGGGCATCTGTGCGGCGGCGCGCGGCTCAGATGAGGAGGCTTGCGCCTGTTTGGAGGAGGCGGTTGACCTGTATGACGGCCTAGCTCCCTTCGAGGCCGCGCATGCCCGGTTGGAACTGGCCCGCAGTCTGCTGACGCTCGGCCGGACCGAGGCTGCCCGCCGCGAGGCTCGTACTGCGCTCTCGGCAATCCCCGTGCCGCGGCGAGACGAGGCGGAGTTGCTGGTGACGCTCGGACTGGTCGGCCCGCCTGTCCTGAGCGCCCGTCAGCTCGACGTACTGCGGCTGGTCGCCGACGGACTGGGTGACCGGGAGATCGCTGGGCAGCTGGTGATCAGTGAGCACACCGTGCATCGGCATGTGGCGAACATCTTCACCCGGCTGGACTGCTCAACCCGTGCCGCGGCGGTGTCGCGCGCGACAGGGCTCGGGTTGCTCTAATGGCCTGTTCGGGTGACGCGGCCGGGGATGCGTTTGGTTGATGGTGGTTGGCATGCAGAGGTTGGCGCAGTACAAGGATTCGGTCCGGACGACGTGGGCCACCGGCGACTACGACGCGATGATGCGGCAGGAGGGGCTGTACGAGGTCGGTCAGCGGCTGGTCGACGCGTTGGCCGTTCGCGCTGGCGAGGACGTACTGGATGTGGCTTGCGGGACGGGGAACGCGGCGATGCCGGCCGCGCGGACCGGTGCTCGCGTCACCGGGCTCGATCTCACGCCGGCCATGCTGGCGAAGGCTCGCGAGCGCGGAACGGGGCTCGGGATCGAGTGGGTTGAAGGTGATGCCGAGGAGTTGCCGTTCCCGGACGACAGCTTCGACGTGGTGCTGTCGAGCTTCGGTTGCATGTTCGCGCCGCGCCACACGGTCGTCGCCGGCGAGATGACTCGCGTACTGCGGCCGGGCGGCCGGCTCGGAGTCTGCGCATGGACGCCGGAGGGGGTGATCGGGGAGTTCTTCCGCGTGGTGGGTGGGTATCTGCCGCCCGCGCCGGAGTACGTCGATCCGCCGCTGGCCTGGGGATCTGAGGACTCCGTGCGGTCTTTCTTTGAGGGGTTTGACCTGTCGTTCACGCGTGAGGTTGGCATGATCCATCACCCGTCGGTCGTCGAGGGGGTGGACTGCTACGCCACGCAGTTCGGACCGGTGGTGCTCGCTCGCGAGGCGCTCGGCTCTCAGTGGCCGGCGCTTCGGGAGGACCTGGTCGAGCTCTTCGAGCGGAACAACACCTCAGGGTCCAGTCTGGTGCTGCCGGCTGAGTACCTGGTGATCCGCGGTCAGCGGCGGGCCAGCAACGCGTAGGAGTTGGGGAGGCGGCCGGACCACGCGGCGGCCTTCGTGTCGTCCTGCGGTCGCCAGAACGGTTCGGCGTACTCCTCGAGGGTTTCGAGGTGCAGACCGGCCGCGGTGATCGCGGTGACGATCTGGCCGAGATTCCACTGCCATTCACGAGCGCCGTTACCGGGGAACGTGTCGTTGACGTGCGACGCGGCGAAATAGCTACGGTCCGGCCGGATCCGCGGTTCGTCCTCGTCCCACGTCCACAGCGGCACGGCCGGGTGCGCTTCGTACACGAACAGGTGCCCGCCTGGCCGCAGTACTCGCGCAATGTCCTGCGCCCACGCGTCGAGGTCCCGCATCCAGATCAAGGCGCCCTTGCCGGTGTAGACGAGATCCGCACACGCATCCTTCACCGGTGCGCCGGGCACCTCCGCCACCAGGTAGTGACACGCCATACCCAGCTCTCGAGCACGCCGCTGCGCCGCACCTGCAGCCACCGAGCTGTAGTCGATCCCAATGACTTGTTGCGCACCTGCTTTGACGAGCCCGACGTCATCCAGCCCATGCCCACTCTGCAGATGCACCACTACCGGCCGCTGCGCCAGCACCGGCCCAAGCAACCCAAGCTCCCGCTCCAACAGCAGCCCGTCTCCCCGAGCCGCCTCCAGCAGTTCGTCGTACTCCCGAACATGCTTCGCCGAAGCCTGCTCCCAAACCACTCGATTACCCGCCACCACCTCGTCCATGTGCCAAGTCAATCTCATCCAGCAACTGCATATCGTGGACATCCTGCGGTCTGAACTCGTACCCCTGATGCGAGCGCCGCTGCGCACTAGCCGGCATGCATCGCACTGGCTGCCCACCGATTCGCCCGTCGACGGCAGGTGGAATGAAGTACGTGTTGCCGTCGAAGTCGAGCTGTTCGGTTCCTCCGCCCGGCATCGGCGTACTCGGATGGAGATCTATTCGGTGCCCGTCCACGTCGGTCAGCTGCACCGTGACCTGCAGGTAGCGTGCGTCCGTTATGTCGTACCCCAGCCCACCCAACACCTCCACCACCCGATCCAACTCGGGCCGAGCGACGCCCAGATCCAGATCGCCATGCGTTCGCGTCTGCCGCCCGACCAGTGCGTCCACGCCCCAGCCGCCGTCGACCCACACATCCAAGCCGGCCAAGGCGTCCAGGACGTTCAGCACGCGGTCCGGCGTCATCGGATCACCTCGTAGCGAAGGCTCACCACGCCGTCGGCTGTGGTGCTACTGGACAGAAGCCGGAGTCGGGTTGGGAGCTCTCCGGGCTCCAGCTCAGGTCCATCGAACACCGTCGGCACACCCGCACCTCCGATAGCAGCAGGGAACAGAATCAGATGCAGCTCGTCGACCAGATCCTCGCGCAGTAAGGCGCCGTTCAGCCCGCCGCCAGCCTCAGACACGACGCAGCTCACCCCAAGCCGCTCCTGCATCCGGCGCAGCGCAAGCTCCAGCTCCACGTGCTCCTCGCCGACGACGAGGTACGGGATGTTCTCGCGTTGCAGATAGGCGAGGTACGCCGTCGGGGTAGCGCGGGACGTGAGGACCAAGAGGTCGATCCCGGCCCCGCCTTTCTCCGTCCACAGGACCCGCCCGCGACTATCCACAACTGTGAACCATTTGCGATGCGCCGGATGATTCACCACCTCGTCCGGCAGGAAGTCGTCGTACGAAATGGTTGCCTCGGGCAACTCCAACGGACCGGTGTCCGCGGTGACGAACGTTCCGCTGCCTTCGAGGATCGCTGTCGGCGCGTACAGCTCCTCCAGCAACGCAGTACGCGCGTCATTCACGGTCGTAAACCCTTCCGGCCAGAACGATCGCCACAGCTGCCGGGCCTCGTCGGACAGCAAGAGACGGTCCCGGACGACGGTTACACGTCCGTCGACCGAGGCCGTCACTGATACCACCACTCGCGGTCTGTCTCCCATGAAAGCCTTCCTATCAAGGCCTTCCGACAGTTTTCATTCGTTGTGCAGGACCTTGGCGATCGTGGTCTGGGCTGCCGTGCGGGCCGGGAAGTAGGCGCCGGCGGCGGCGATGAAGATGCCGGCGAGGATCAGGAGGGCCAGCAGAGACCATGGATAGACGTGGAGCATGAAGGACGGGATCTCGACCTGGGCGGCGTTCGCCATCGCGGGGACGACCAGTCGGTGGGCGATGATGCCGAGCGGGATGCCCAGTAGGCCGCCGATTGCGCCCAAGGCGGCCATCGAGGTGACGACCATGCCGGTCACTTGTAACGGGGTCATGCCGATCGACTTGAGCATGCCGAGGTCGCGGCGGCGCTCACGGGTATTGAGGATGACCGTGTTGAAGACGCCCAACGCAGCCACGGTCCCCAGCATCAGAGTGAGCAGGATGACGGTCGCCAGCACGATCGCCACGAAGCTGCCTGCGCTCTGCCCATCGGTCTCGATCAGACCAGGGTCTCCCTTCTGCACCGCCTGTACGAACGCATCCAGGTTGGTGCCGGGCTTGACGTTGATCTCGTACAGCGAGGCCCGCAGCTTCGGAGCGACCAGCACCAGCGTCTGCCAGTTGGACAGCACCTCGTCGCCCGAGTTGTACATCGCCTTCCCGACGATCGTCGCCCGGACGGTCTTCCCCTGCGACTGCAGCGAGATGGTGTCACCGACAGCCAGTCCCCGCTGCCGCAGGAACCGCTCGGACACGACCACCTCGCCCGGACCGTCGAACCAGCGCCCGTCGAGGATCCGATACCCAACCTGCTCGAAATCCCCACGGTAGAAGGACACCTGCAGGTCAGTACTGGTGCCGGCCAGCCGCATCGGAAGGTTCGCACTTGCCGTCACCGACTCTGCGCCCGCGGTAGACCGCACCAGCGCCTCGTCCGCCGCGTCGCTCAGTTTGGGTGTTGGTGGTGCATCAGGGTCACCGGGCGGTGGTCCGTCGCCCGTCGGTTGAGCGAACAGCGCCAGGTCAACCGCCCCCGCCCGACTCGATACAGTCTGGTACTCCGTCAGCGACTTCCCCAGCCCCACTGCCAGCGTCACGCTGGTCACCCCGAGGACGACGGCCGCCAGCGTCAACGCCGTACGGGCGGGCCGTGCGAACGGAAGCCCCAGCCCAAGAGACACGGACCGCGGCAGCCGGGTGCCGCTGAGCCATCCCTGTACCCGCAGCCCCCGTCCGGCCCGCGGTGCACTGCCCGCACTGATCGCCTCGGCCGCTGACAGACTCCGTGCGCGCAGCGAAGGCAGAAGAGCAGACAGCGCCACCAGCACCGGTACGCCGAGCACGACGACCACGTCCACCCAGAGCGGGACGGTGATGCCTTCGGCGCCGTAGTTCTCGAATGCCCTTGTCAGCAAGGACTCTGCGAGCACATTGCCCAGCACAGTCCCGCCGGCACATCCGACGATCGCTGGGATGGAGATCATCGTCAGGTACACCGCCATCACCTGCGTCGGCGTGAACCCGAGCGACTTGAGTACGCCGATGTGCTTGAAGCCGGAGACCACAGCGCCACTGACCACGTTGGCGACGATCAGTACCGCCACTGCCAGCCCCAGCCAGCCGAACACCATCAAGAACGGTACGAACGTGTTTGGCTCACCAGTGGCGAGTGCGCGCAGCCCGAGGTACGACTGACTGCCGACCAACGCACCGGAGGGCAGTCCGGACGTCACCGCGGCCTGACCGGCAGACACTTGCTCGTTCGTCGCCGCCTGAGCGAAGCGGTACAGCATCTGCGTGGCTGTCGGCTTCAACGACGTCATCTGCGCCGGTGCGACCCACGCATCCGCAGACTGACTCACGCTGTATGCGAACCCGACGATCGTCAGCGTCTGACCGGCCACGCTCATGGTCGATGTGAGAGTTGGTGCTCCATGGCCCTCGGACTCAGTGGGGTTGCGGTTCAGGACGATCTCACCAGGCTTGGTCGCCCAGCGCCCCTTCCACAGGTTCAGCCGGTCGACCGCTCCGCCCGGGTCCGCGCGTCCGACCGTCACCAGAGACTGCGGTATGCCGCTGATCCTGGAGCTCACGTCGAGCGTCGCCATCGCGAAGGGTCCGGCTGACGCCTTGGCAGCCGACGCAGCCTTCGTCAACTGGCTGTCGGTGACCTTCGCCGGGTCGTACGACGCCACCAGGTGCGCACCGCTCTGCCGCGAGTACGCCTGGTCGAACGGACCGCTCGAAGCGGCCAGCAACCCCAGTGCGACGACGATCATCGTGGTGGATAGCAGTACGACGACGCCGATCACCACGGTCTGCACACGGCGTCGGCGTACCGCTGCGCGCGACACCGGCCAGACGGCACTCACGACGTACGCTCCAGACTGCGCTCGCCGGCGATCTGCCCGTCGACGAAGTCGATGACCCGGCTGGCGCACCGCGTGGCGAGCTGCTGGTCGTGGGTGACCAGTAGCAGCGTCTGACCGATCTGGTTGAGGTCCAGAAGAAGGTCCATCACCTGCTCGCCGGCACGGGTGTCCAGCGCGCCTGTGGGTTCGTCAGCCAGCAGAATCGCTGGACGGTTCATCAATGCGCGAGCGACCGCGACACGCTGTCGCTCACCGCCACTCAGCTGCGCCGGGTACGTGTTGCGGCGGTCACCGATGCCCAGCTCCTCGAAGAGCTCGAGCGCACGCTTCCGTGCATGCGCGGCCGACGTACCGGTGAGCTGCGCGGCCAGTGCGACGTTGTCGAGCGCGGACAGGTCGTCCAGCAGGTTGAAGAACTGGAAGATCATGCCGATTCGACGGCGCCGGAACAGCGCCAGCCCCTTCTCGTTCAGCGAGCCCAGGTCGTCGCCGTGCACCACGACGGCTCCTGAGGTCGGCCGGTCCAGTCCGGCCACCATGCTGAGCAGTGTCGACTTGCCGCTGCCGGACGGTCCCATGACCGCGACCGCCTCACCGGCGTGGATCTCCAGCGTCACACCGTCGAGCGCGACCGATTCGCCGTACTCCTTGCGTACGGCGGTGAGCCGTACGACCGCCTGTTCGTTGCCTAGGTCCTCCGTCATGCTGCTCACGCTAGGGCCGCTCGGCCGCCACTGACGTCACCCTGCCGACGTAATCTCCGCGGGCCGTCATCCTGCAGATGTACGGCGTGAGCCGAGCGGATGATGCGCTTTGCCGAACAGCTTTGGGACAGTGGATGCTGTGACCCTCCTGTGGCTGCTCGTCGCGGTACTGGCCGTGCTGGCCGGTGTGCTTGCGTTAGCGCTCTTCCGGGCGCGGCGTGCCCACACCCGGGCGCTGGAGGAGCGCGGGTGGTTGCTGGAGCGCGAACGGGAGACGGCGGCCCGCAGCGCAGTCGACGCGGAGCGGGCGCGGATAGCGCATGACCTGCACGACATCGTGAGCCACAACGTCAGCGTGATGGTCATCCAGACCGGTGCGGCGCGGCAGGTTCTGGCAACCTCGCCGGGTGATGCGGAGGCGGCTCTGCTCGCAGTAGAGGCGGCAGGGCGCGACACGATGGCTGAGTTGCGCCACCTACTCGGTCTGCTCGCGCCGAAGGCCTCAGGTGAGGACGACGAGGCCCTGTCGCCGCAGCCGAGTCTGAGCCGGCTCAGCGAGCTGATCGATCGGATCGCCTTTGCTGGACTACCTGTCGAAGTGCGGGTGTCCGGTGAGCCTCGTCCACTTCCGACGGGCCTCGACGTCACGGCGTACCGGATCATCCAGGAGGCGCTGACGAACGCACTGAGGCACGGCGACGGTGTGAAGGCTGAGGTGACAGTCCGGTACGCGCCTCATGCTCTGCGGGTGGAGATCCTCAATAGCGGGCCCAGCATCCTGACCGGCGGTCGGCCGCCCACTCCGGAAGGCGGCGGCCGCGGTCTGCTCGGTCTGAAGCAGCGGGTGGCCGTGTACGGCGGTGACCTGGACGCCCGGCGTCGTCTTGGCGGCGGCTTCCGGGTCCGCGCCAAGCTGCCGCTGGAGCGCCCATGACTACCCGAGTGGTGATCGCGGACGACCAGGCGCTGGTGCGGACTGGCTTCCAGATGATCCTCAAAGCCCGCGGCATCGAGGTCGTCGGCGAGGCCGCGGACGGCGCCGAGGCGGTGGACGCCGTACGACGGCTGCGCCCGGACGTCGTACTGATGGACATCCGCATGCCGGTCATGGACGGCCTCGAGGCCACCCGCCGGATCCTCGCCGGCCCGACCGACTGCCGCGTGCTGATCCTCACGACCTTCGACCTCGACCGCTACGTGTACGCCGCCCTTGCCGCCGGGGCCAGCGGCTTCTTGTTGAAGGACGTCACGCCGGAGCACCTGGCTGCCGCCGTACGCCTGGTCACCACCGGCGACGCGCTCCTGGCCCCGTCCATCACTCGCCGCCTGGTAGAACGGTTCGCCGTACCGGCCGCTGCGCAACCAGCCATCCACCGCGACCTGACCAGCCTGACGCCGCGCGAACTGGAGGTCCTCACCCTGATGGGCCAAGGCCTCTCCAACGCCGAGCTCGCCACGGAACTCGCCCTGAGCGAGGCAACCGTGAAGACCCACGTCGCCCGCATCTTCGCCAAACTGACTCTCCGCGACCGAGCCCAAGCCGTGGTCCTCGCCTACGAAACCGGCCTGATCTCCCCGGGGAGCCGCGATGAGCGCTAGCTGCATCCTGGTGACCGGCATGCCCGGCGCCGGCAAGTCGACCGTCACCAGACTGGTCGCCGAGCAGCTGCCACGATCGGCCCGACTCGGCGGCGACGAGTTCAACCAGCTGATCGTGAACGGCTTCGTCTGGGCCCTCGGCGAGCCCGCCGACGAAGCAGCCCGCCAGGTGGAACTCCTGCACCGCAACCTGTGCGCAGTCACAAACAACTTCATCGACGCCGGCTTCACCGCACTGATCGACGCGATGGTCCCGTCCCGCGAGAAGCTCGACTTCTTCCTCGACCTGCTCGCACCCCGTCAGGTCCTCTTCGTCGTCCTGTCCCCAGGAATCGACACCTGCCGCCACCGCAACACCATCCGGGACCCAGCCGACCGCTTCGACTTCGACGACTACGAAACCCTCGAAGCCACCATGAAACACGACTTCGGCACCACCGGCTGGTGGCTCGACACCTCCTCCCAAACCCCCACCCAAACCGCCCACCACATCCTCACCCACTCCCACCACCGCGCCCGCGTGAACTAATTCCAGAAATCTTCGGGTGAGGATGTCGAGAACGTGGGGCGTGGCTCCGTCCCGGGGGTGTAAGAGGTCGCGAGAGGCTAGGAGAGTCACCGTCATGATCCAGATGGATAACGTCGGCATTGTTGTTGAGGACATGGATGCCGCCGTCGCCTTCTTCGTCGAGCTCGGGCTGGAGTTGGAGGGGCGGACGCAGGTGGAGGGGCCGTGGGCGGACAAGACGGTCGGGATCGACGGCATCCGCTGCGAGATCGCGATGATGCGGATTCCCGGCAGGCACGGGCGGCTCGAGTTGTCGCAGTACCTGACGCCCGTGGCGAGTCCCGCCGTACCGGAGAACGCGCCGTACCACAGCGTCGCCATGCACCGCGTCATGTACCGCGTCGACAACATCGAGGAGCTCCTGCCCCGCCTGCGCAAACACGGCGCCGAGCTCGTCGCTGAAGTCGTGCAGTACGGCGACAGCTATCGGCTCTGCTACGTCCGCGCCCTCGGCGGAATCATCGTCGGCCTCGCCGAACAGCTCAACTGATCCAGGGAGAATCTGATGGCCAAGTATTTGCTACTCAAGCACTACCAGGGCGGCCCGGCCCCCGTTGTGGACGTCGGTCCGATGGACCAGTGGACGCCGGACGAGGTCAACGCACACGTGCAGTTCATGAGCGATTTCGGTGCCCGGCTGGAGGAGACGGGCGAGTTCGTCGACATGCAGGCGCTGACGCCCGAGGGTGCCTTCGTGCGGTACGGCGGGGAGGGGCAGCCGCCCGTGACCGACGGACCGTTCGCGGAGACCAAGGACCTGATCGCCGGCTGGTACGTCATCGACGTGGAGTCGTGGGATCGCGCGGTGGAGTTGGCGAGTGAGCTGTCGGCGGCCCCCGGCCCCGGTGGCAAGCCGCTCCACGAATGGCTCGAGGTGCGGCCGTTCTGGGGCGAGCCGCCCACGGTCACCGAGTGAACGAGCAACTGCTGCGGGACCTCGTGCCCGCGGTGATCGGTGTCCTCGTACGGCGCGGCGCTGACTTCGCGCCGGCCGAGGACGCCGTACAAGACGCCCTGGTCGAGGCCGTCCGCGTCTGGCCGGACGACCCACCGCGGGATCCCAAGGGCTGGCTGGTGACTGTTGCCTGGCGCAAGTTCCTCGACGCCACCCGCGCCGAGAACTCGCGTCGGCACCGCGAGGAACGGGTCGAGTCCGAGCCGACACCCGGCCCGGGCGGGGCGTTGGATGACACGCTCCAGCTGTACTTCCTGTGCGCCCATCCGTCCCTGACCCCGGCATCGTCGGTCGCACTGACGCTGCGCGCGGTCGGGGGCCTGACCACACGTCAGATCGCGCAGGCGTATTTGGTGCCCGAGGCAACGATGGCGCAACGCATCAGCCGGGCCAAGCGGACCGTCTCGAGCGTCCGCTTCAACCAGCCCGGTGACGTCGCCACGGTGGTCCGTGTGCTCTACCTGGTCTTCAACGAGGGGTACTCCGGCGACGTAGACCTTGCCGCCGAGGCAATCCGACTCACCTGGCAGTTGGCGGCCATGACCAACCACGAGGAGGTCGCCGGCCTGCTCGCACTGATGCTGCTCCACCACGCCAGGCGCCCAGCCCGGACCCGCGCCGACGGCAGCCTCGTACCGCTCGCAGAGCAGGACCGCAGCCTGTGGGACACCAGTCTGATCGCCGAGGGCGTCGACGTACTTCAGACTGCCCTAGCCCGCGACCGCCTGGGCGAGTTCCAGGCCCAGGCCGCCATCGCTGCCCTCCACGCCGACGCTCAGACCGCCGGGGAGACCGACTGGGTGCAGATCGTCGAGTGGTACGACGAGTTGGTGCGCCTCACCGACAACCCGGTAGCCCGCCTCAACCGCGCCGTCGCACTAGGTGAGGCAGACGGCCCACACGCCGGCCTAGCCGCCCTGGCCGACCTGGACCCCGCCTTACCTCGGTGGACCGCCGCCGCGGCCTACCTCCACGAACGCGCAGGCGACCCAGCCACCGCAGCCCGCCTGTACGCCGAGGCCGCCCGCACAGCCCCCAACCTCCCCGAACGCGACCACCTAACCCGCCAGGCCGCCCGCCTCAACACCCAAATACGCAGCTGAGGGCCGCGCGGCAACAGGCGTACCGTCGCGGCATGACGCAACCGCGAATGCGAATCGGGGCCGTCACGATCACGGCAGCACCGGCTCCTCATGCCGGGGAGCTGGCCAGGTTCTACGAGCGCCTACTCAGCTGGCAGATCGTCGACGAGGGCCCAAAGGGCGGCTGGGCCCAGCTCCACCCACCCGAGGGCGAGCCCGACGGGACCCTCCTCGGCATCAACATCGAGTCCGATCAGGAGCACAAGCCACCGACCTGGCCAAGCAAGCCCGGCCATCAGAACGCGACGATGCACCTCGACATCAACGTAGACAACCTAGACGAGGCCGTCGCCTGGGCCCTCCAAGCAGGCGCAACCCTCGCCGACCACCAGCCCCAGCCCCACGTCCGAGTAATGCTCGACCCCCACGGCAACCCCTTCTGCCTGTGCCTCTAGAACATGCAGAGGGGCCGGACGCTGAGCGTCCGCCCCTCTGTCGTTCTCGCCTCAAAGAGATTGGCGGAGGATACGAGATTCGAACTCGTGAGGGGTTGCCCCAACACGCCTTCCAAGACCGCATCGCGACGTTCAGCGCGGTCCGGGACGAGCTCACAAGTCTGGATCGAGTGGGCCACGTCCTGTGGCGAACGGTCATGGACGATGGCGGATGAGGCCCACTTTGAGACCTTTTCGCTGGCGGTCGACGCCTCCCGTCACGTCCCTCGGGCAGCCCGAGTACATTGCTGCGATGGCAGCAACGAAGAGTGGGCTGGTCCTTCCCGAGAACCGATGGTTGGTCAGAGAACCGAGCCCGGACGTGCAAGCGCGTGGGACCATGGGCTACACCGAGTTTGTTTCGCCAGTAGGTCACTGGGAATTGAGGTCTGGTCTCAAGGTAGAGGCGACCGCAGGTGCGTTGTTGAGCATCGACTTCTCGGCGATGTCAGATGCCATGGTGCGAGAGCGGGTTGAGAGCGGGCGCTACTTCCCGGCCGTCATCGAAGCTGTCAAAAAGCGCGTACAGATAATCAATGCGCTTGCGTTGTGTTTGCATTCAGCCACTGTCGAAGAGGCGAACATAACCTACGGTGGATTCCGCGTTACGCATCAGGATCTAGTGCACTTCAGTGAATCAGATTCCGGCATGAGTTGGTCAGGGCCGAACCTACCGACGGTCCCTGGGCATGGTTTCGTTATCCGGCATCGAAATGGCGTTTGTTCTGACTCGATGATTGCCGCAGCTTGCAATCTCCTTGACGATGTGTTGTTAAATGAGCATGAGAAAGTGCTGGATCTTGTGGTGTTGATGAACCACGCTCTGGTTGCCTGTAAAGGCCATGACTTTGACCTGGCTGTCGCTACGGCATGGACCGTTTGTGAGTCTCTGATTGATTCATGGTGGAGGGAGTATGCTGAGACTCAGGCGTCACGCCTCTCGCTATCCGTGGATAGGAAGCGTCGCGATCTCTGGGCAGGGCGGGACTTCACTGCGTCCATAATTGTGGAGACCATGACGCTGGCTGGAGTGATACCCGCTGATCTCAGCAAAGTGATCGGTGAGGTGCGTGGCAAGAGAAACAAGTGGATCCACGGTGTCGCTGCACCAACGTACGAAGATGCTGTGAAGGCTGTCACGCTCACGCACGACCTGCTAGAGAAGGTGGTCGGACTGAACATCCGGCTTGCGCCATCCATTGGCGTCAGCGGCATCTGAAGGGTCCTCGGACCGATCCGGTGCGTGCGAACTGGCAGACTTGCCTTGCGAGATGGAGGGACTCCCAGTGACTCAGAATTTCGAGCGTGGTCGCATCGTCGCGCACGGACCGTCTACGCGCGTTGTGCAACTCACGACCGGTGAGCGGGTCGCATTCGCTCCGGAGGCGTTGGAGGGCATGGCTCGGCAGGCTCGCGAATCCTTCATCGCGATGAATATCGAACATCTCAACATGCTCCCGCCGGTCGGCAGATGGTCGGACGGTGAGGTCAAAACTTTGGAAGACGGTGAGCAGCAGCTCCTGCTCTATGGAGAGTTCTTGCAGCAGTACGTCGCCAAGGTTGATTTTGATGACCCCTTCCGGCCCGAGGTGCTGGCCGAGCATGGCGCGCCCGAGATACTGACCGTGTCGATCAGCGCGGAGGCCCGGAACTTCGACCCGGAAGTGTGGCGGGATGCAGTCGACGAAAGTCCCCTGCCCGTTTGGAAGTCGCACAAGTGGGCTGATCTACCGCCTCTTGAGTGGGTCCTGGTCGTGCCGGTGGCGTGGGGAGCCGCCAAGTTCATGGGCAGCTTCCTGGAACGCCTTGGCCAGGCGGCAGCTGAGGCGGTTGTCGCCTGGTTCAAGCGAACGTCGCGCAAGGCGCGAGATGCAGACCGGGACCCGTACGTGACAATATCCTTCGAGTTAGACGACGACAGGCGGGTCAGCGGATTTATCCCATTCGCTGCAGGTGATGATGACATAAGCGAGGTTCAGGCTGCGCTCGACTCAGCCGGAATGCTGGCAGAGGTTGCAGGTGCGCTCAATGAGGGAGCCTCCCCGGGAACGCATCAGATTGCTTATCTATTTGATGGCAGCACGTGGCAGTTGGCGTGGTTCGTCAATGATGAGGGTGTATTCCTCACGAAATATTTCACGGAGCACCGGCCAGACCCTGAACGGTTCCTTGGGCGTCCGATGTTTCCCGAGTTGCCGACTGACGATTCGGCTGACGGATCGGGCAGTCCCGATAAGGTTCAATAGCGTCGTTGGTGTCGAATAGTTGTGGTTCGCCGGCGGTTTCACACCTGGTGCTTTGGTGCTGTTCTCGATCGGGCCTGCGGTGGGGCGGCCCGCAGTCGGAGTTACCTGCGATTGACGAGCCAATCTCTGAGTTCGTTCGTCACATCGATCGTGAGTTGGAGGACTTCCTTGGCCCGGCGCGCAGTTTCGCGTTGGACCGCCTCCAAGACCGCGGTATCACCCTCGGTCTTGGATTGGCCATCGGCAGCTAGCTGCGCGAACCCCGAGATCGTCTCTCCCATCGCTTCGACGGCGGCCATGAGGTCATTGGCCTTGTGTGACAGCGAGTTAGCGAAGCTTTTGTCGACTGCCTTGATCGATGTCGTGTGGGTACTGAGGATTGCCAGGAGGTCATATCGCAGCAGCGTAAGATCCGATCCCATGCGCTCCAGCCGATCCTTGCCCTTGCGGTCGGTTGAGGCCCAAGCCTGCAGTTCTCTCGGTAGCCTTGACGTGACGGTGAGAATTTCCCGGGCAGCTGCGCGGGCCTCCACATCCGTCGCTAGTCGCCGGTCGGCACGATGAGTTAGCCGCACAACAATGTATGCGGTGATCGCGGCGACGACGCCACTCACCACAGCACTGCCCAAACCCTGCAGAAGGTTGGTCCACCCGCCGATTGACCCGAACATCCCCGATGCGCTTGCACGAATCATTAGGCGAGCATAGCGGTCGAGGCCGTTAGGGTCTGAACAGATAGCGCGTCATCCGCTGCTAGGCGGTAGCATATTTCAAACGCATATATGGGTCGGGGTGCCTGGGAGAGAGCGCACTCCTTGTTCGACCTCGGTCAGCGCATCGCCGCTGCTATTTCCATCATCGTCGCCACCACAACATCGGCCTCGGCAACGGCCAGCGCGTCAGCCTTACCGGGCTTGTTGGCGTAGCCGATCGTGTGTGCGTCAGCGCTCCGCCCAGCTGCAATGTCACTGGTTTGGTCACCAATGAAGACGCAAGGCGCTGCCTGCACACCGAGGGCTCCCGCTGCGTTCTTGATCAGATGTGGGCTGGGCTTTATCAGCGTCGGGTCGGAGGGGTCGCGTCCCTCGACGTGGGCCACCAGTCCCGCCAGTCCATTGCGGGCGAGGTAGCGCGTAACGGCCTCGGCGTAGTTGTTGCTCACGATCGCTACCAGCTTCCCGGTGCTCTGGCAGGCGGCGAGAGACTCTGCCGCGCCTGGAGTAGCCAGGGCCGATTTCCACAGCTCTCAGCTCGGCGGTCTGTAGAGCCTTCTCAAGCCGGGCAGCGAGCCGTGGATCATCCGCGGCTGCCAGCAGCAGCTCGTGAGGTCCCGCGGCCTGGCGCAGAGCCTCGCCAATGTCGTGTCGAATCGCGCCGGGCACAGCTCATCAGGCGCACCGGACCATTCGAAGAGCACTGGGAGAAGCCGAGAAACGGGGTGCGCTGACGGCGAACAACCCGGCCGAATTGGCGATTCCGCCCCGGCTGGACTTGGAGGAAGAGGACGAGATCGAGCCGTACACCGTGGCCGAGATCAAGACGATCTTGGCTGAGGCGAACAAGCACCGGAACAGTGCGCGGTGGGCAATCGCCTTGGCGCTCGGATTGCGTCAGGGAGAAGCGCTGGGACTGAAGTGGTCGGATGTCGACATGAAGACTGGGGTTCTGCGGGTGCGACGGAGCCTGAACCGGCCGAAGTACAAGCACGGCTGCGACGAGGAACCGTGCGGCCGCAAACCCGGGTTCTGTCCGAAGCGTCAGCAGGCTCGGCCGGACACAGCGCCGACGAAGTCGCGGGCGTGTCGCCGGACGATCGGGCTACCGAAGGAGCTGACGAAGGTTCTGCAGGCGCATTGGAAGGAGCAGGTCGCCGAAAGGGCACGTGCCCGGCAGCTCTGGAAGGACGAGGGTTGGGTGTTCGCCAAGCGAACCGGGGAGGCGCTCAGCCCGAACATGGACTACCGGGAGTGGAAAGCGATGCTGGCGACTGCCGGGATCCGTGACGGTCGACTGCACGATGCCCGCCACACGGCCGCGACGGTTCTGCTGCTGCTCGGCGTGCCAGAGCGGGCAGTCATGGACGTGATGGGTTGGTCCTCGTCAGCCATGGTCAAGCGGTACCAGCACGTCACCGCGCCGGTCCGCATGGACATTGCCGAACGCGTCGGCGGACTGCTCTGGGCAGACACCGAGGCGGGGGAGGAGGACGACCGGACGAGGCAGCGGGTGGGGTTCTCGTGCCTGCCTGAGAGTCCTGTTGAGACCTTCGTTGAGACCCCGGGACATGAAGAGGGGCCGGACGCTGAGCGTCCGGCCCCTCTGTCGTGCATGCCTCTGGGGTCCGAAACCGGGCCTTGACCTGCGGTTTCTTCAGTCCGGGAGACTCGCGGAGGATACGAGATTCGAACTCGTGAGGGGTTGCCCCCAACACGCTTTCCAAGCGTGCGCCCTAGGCCTCTAGGCGAATCCTCCAAGCGGAGAGGATACCGAAGGGGGCGGGGGAATCTGAAATCGGGGCGTGAACCTTGGAGGTGGGTCGGGCGACTGTGGGAGGGAAGGAGGTGGCGGGTGGAGCGGAGTTGGGTGGCGGTGGTGGTGCGGGCTCAGCTGGGGGACCGGGAGGCGGTCGCTGAGCTGGTGCAGGGGTGGCACCGGCCGGTCTGGGGGTATGTGCGGCAGATGCTGGGCCGCGATGACGTGGCCGACGACGTGTCGCAAGAGGTCTGACTGGCCGTCGTGCGCGGGCTGCCGCGCCTCAAAGAGCCGGACCGGTTCGCCGCCTGGCTCTTCACGATCGCCCGTCGCAGCGTGGTCAACCAACTGCGTGAGAAGTACGCCGACCAGCCGCGGCTCACGCAGGACGACGAACCCGATCCGGCGGACCACGTGGTCGACCGGCTCGACGTACGGCGGCTTGTGGGCGGCGTGTCTGTGTTGGAACGGGAGGTGCTCGTGTTGTTCCACCTGGAGGACCTGAGCCTGGAGGAGTGCGCCGAGGTGCTCGCCGTACCGGTGGGGACCGTGAAATCACGTCTGCACCGGGCGCGCCGGTTACTGCGGGAGGAGGTGGATCGTGATCTCAGCTGAAGACACCATCGCCGGCCTGCAGGACGCACTGTCGCTCCGGCTGCGAGTCCGCTCGCTGGTGCAGCTCTGTGGCGCCGCGGTCGTCGTACTGGTCACTGCGCTCTGGCTGACCGACGACGGACTCCCACAAAGGACGCAGCTCGATTTCGCGGCCGTCGTCCTCGTAGGGCTAGTAGTGATGGTCAGAGCGGCTCAGGTACTCCGCCGACGCGGTCGCCTGTTCGCCAAGGACAGGGTGATCGCCACCTGCATCGCCTTCGGTTTCGCGGTGCTGCTCGCGGCCGGACTGGCGCTCGCTGGTCACGGTGCGCTCGGCGTCCCGTTCGTCCTTGTGACGCTGGCAGCTGTCCTCTACACACACGTGGCGAAGAAACGGTTGGAGCGACGATGAAACCCATCGGACCGTTGGCGATAGCCCTCAGACGCTTCGGGAGCAAACGAGCCGGCGTAGCGATCGCAGGGCTGCTAATTGTGCTGCTGGTGGTCGGTCTGCTCATCTAGGGTCGGCCGCATGGACGAGCTGGTACTGCGGCCGATCGGCCCGGGAGACGTGGACGCGCTGCAGGAGCTGATCGAGTCCGATCCCGGGTACACCGAGCGCATCACCGGCTACCCGCCTGGGCCGGCCGACGCGCAGAGCCTGCTGCTGATGCGGCCGGAGGACCTCCCGGAGGAGTCAAAGGTCGTTCTGGGCGCCTTCGCCGCGGACCAGCTGGTTGCAGTCGTCGACCTGCTCAGGGGCTTCCCAAACGACCACACTGCCTTCATCGGTCTGCTCGAGGTCCACGCCAAGCACCAAGGCCTTGGCTACGGCACGACGACGTACAACCTCGTCGAGCTGTACGTCGCGACCACGTGGCCCGAGAGCCGCATGCTGCGCCTCGCCGTCGTCGACACCAACGCTCAGGTCGCCACGGGGTTCTGGCAGCGGCAAGGATTCGAGCCGACCGGTGAGGAGCGCCCGTACCGCTACGACAAGCTCGAGTCGATCGCCCGCCTCTACGAGAAGCCGCTACCCGAGCAGAGTGGGAGCTAGCGTCCGCCACTGCTCGATCGGCTGCGGACCGGTCACACCTGTGAGCACGTTGACTGCGACATGGTCGGCACCGGCGTCCAGGTGCTCGGTCAGCTTGGACTTGATGTCGGCCGGACTACCCCACGCCGTCAGCGCGTCGACCATGTGGTCGGGCAGCTCAGCCTGATCTCTCTCACCGAACCCCTGCCGCTTCAGCGACGCGATGTACCCCGGGATGCTCGTGAAGAAGCTGATCGTGTCCCGAGCGATGGCCCGTGCACGGTCCGCGTCCGGTTCGAGTACGACGAGGTGGCTGACGGCCAGGAGCTTGTCCGGGCCCAGCACCTTCCGCGCCTCGGCGGAGTACGCCGCACTGGTCAGGAACGGGTACGCACCGGCAGTCCGCTCGCCGGCCAACGCCAGCATCTTCGGACCGAGCGCAGCGAGCAGCCGACGCTCCACAGGTACGTCCAGCTCGTCCAGATACGCGTTGAGCGTGGCGATCGGCTTGGGACCGTGCGCCCCACCAAGACCAGCGGTGAACCGTCCCGGCGCAGTCGATTCCAGTGCGGCGTAGGTCGCATCCACCTCGGCTGCGCTGTACTTCGACACCGCCAGGATCCCGCTGACGAACTTGATCGCCGTCGTCGCTCCGACCAGATCGGTGATCGTCTGCAGCCCGGGCAGCGGACCGCCGGACAGCCAGATCGCCGGATACCCGAGCTCCTCCGCCGCCTGTGCCGCGGCAATCGACTCAGCACTGCTGTCAAGCCCGGTCGTGATCCCGAAGGGGCCGAATTGATGATCCGTCACTCATCCAGAGTGAACCTGGATCGGGTCAGGCGGCCAGGCTGTTCGCTCAGAGCGTGTGCGGTGGAGTCCGATTCCCGGTTGGCGAGAGGGATCCCGTACACTCATGGCTGGTTCCCCGCGTGGCGGTATCTCGCCCAAACCCCCCAGGGCCGGAAGGCAGCAAGGGTAAGTGAGCTCTTCCGGGTGCGCGGGGAATCCTTATGTCCGGGGCCTGGCGTCGTGAGGAGTCCGATGAATCCCGAGAGCCGTTATCTGCAGGAACTGATCATCGCCGAGCTCGGCGTGCCCGCGACGTTCGACGTGGACAACGAGATCGAGCAGCGGGTGGAGTTCCTGGCCGACCGGCTCCGGGCGACCGGCGCGGCGGGCTACGTGCTCGCCATCAGCGGCGGCGTCGACTCCGCTGTCGGAGGGCGGCTCGGGCAGCTCGCGGTCGAGCGGATCAGGTCCGAGGGCGGTCAGGCGACGTTCGTTGCGATGCGGCTGCCGTACGGCGTGCAGGCCGACGAGGCGGACGCGCAGCGCGCGCTGCAGTTCATCAAGCCGGACGAGACGCTGGACGTGAACATCAAGCCGGCCACCGACGCGATGGTCGAGTCGGTGCGGCACTCCGGGCTCGGCGACCGTGAGGACTTCCACGTCGGCAACATCAAGGCACGCCAGCGCATGGTCTCGCAGTACGTCGTGGCCGGTGCCCGCGGCGCGCTGGTGATCGGCACGGACCACGCGGCGGAGGCCGTGATGGGCTTCTTCACCAAGTACGGCGATGGCGCATGCGACCTGACGCCGCTGTCCGGTCTGAACAAGCGCCGCGTCCGTGCGGTCGGTGAGCGGCTCGGTGCGGAGCCGCAGACCACTGGCAAGGTGCCGACGGCCGACCTGGAGACGAACAACCCCGGAGTGCCCGACGAGGCCGTGCTGGGCGTGACGTACGACGAGATCGACGACTTCCTCGAGGGTCTCGACGTCGACGAGAAGGCGGCGAGCACGATCATCGCTACTCACCGCCGGACCGCTCACAAGCGCGCAGTACCGCTCGCGTTCAGCTGAGCAAGAACTCCGTCACCAGCTCGGCGTAGAGGTCCGGCTGCTCGGCATGCGTGAAGTGGCCAGTGCCGGCCGCGTAGTAATAGGTGCCGTTTGGTACGTCGGACCGGAACAGCTCGATCTCCTGCTGGCTGGTGGCCGGGTCGTACTCGCCCTTGATCAGTAGAGCGGGCGGGATCAGCTGAGCGAAGTACTGCAGGACTGGCTCGCCGAAGCTGGCCGATCTGGTGATCTGGTCGTGGAAGTGACCGGAGCGCGAGTGGTACTCGTCGGAGATCTCGGTGTCCGCCGGCAGCTGGAGGTCCCGGGCGTCCGGTCCGGTGTAGATCTCCATCCTGCGATCGCCGAGCTGAGCGAGCACTGCGATCCGCTCGTCCCACATGGCCTTCGTTGCCGGTCCGGTGTGAGGCGGCGGCGCCTCCACGCCGGGGAGCAGCGGGAGCGCGGCGCGAAGGAGAGTGTCGCTCGCGAGGACCATGTCCCAGCCCGGGTTCTCGAAGACGACCTTGGTCACGGCGTCCGGGTGAGCGATGGCGTACCGCAGCGCCAGGCGACCGCCGTACGAGTGGCCGAGGATCGACCATTGCTCCACTCCGAGCTTCTCGCGGAGTGCCTCGAAGTCGGCGATCAGATCCTGCTCGCTCACCGGTCCGGTCAGCGGGTCGGACTGCTGTACTCCGCGCTGGTCCACCGCGATCAGCCGGAATCTCCGGCCGAGCCGATCGCCCTGGAACGCCAGAAAGTCGTACGAGCCCGCGCCGGGGCCTCCGTGGATGAACAGCAGCGGGGGCGCATCCTCAGGTCCGCGCTGGTCGACGTACAGCCTGGTGCCGCGGATCTCCATCAGCATGGCACGGAGCGTACGGCCCGAGCGGGTCGACCCGTCAGGCAGCGTGGCTGAACTGGCGGACGCGGTTGGCGAGGCGGGCCAGGCGGATGGTGGCGATGTTTCGGTACGCCGGGCGCAGGACGTTCGCCAGCGGACCGGACTGCTCGAACGTGTGGGTGACGCGGCTGTCCGGACCGATCGTCCACGTCCCGACCTCGCGGAACCCGGGCACCTGCCAGCTGATCTCGATCCGGTCTGGCTCAACCACTGTGTACTGCAGCTCGCCGGCGAAACCAGGCCGGACCCGCAGCGCATAGCTGCTGCTCAGATCCGCCTCGGCAGGTCCGTCGATGGCCAGGAACGCCTCGTTCCACTCCGGGAGCGCGAGCGCGTCGAGCAGGACGTGGCGGATCGCCGCGGGACCGGCGTGGATGATTTCGGTGGCCTGTTCCATGACTAGTTCTCCTGAGTGGCGAGTTCGGGATCCCGGCGACGGGCCAGGGCCGCGCCGGCCGGGAAGGCGCCGGCGAGCGTGCGGAGCGTGCTGATGGTCTCGTCGAGGGCCTGTCCGGCGACGAGGTCGTCCATGGTGCGGTGCAGCCGGTTTTCCGCGGTGACGATGCGGCGGTGCAGGGCCCGGCCCTGCGTGGTGAGGCTGAGCGTCAGGTAACGCCGGTCGACCTTGTCGATACCGCGTTTCACCAGTCCTTGGGCGACGAGGCGATCGACGAGGCGGCTCGGGCTGTTGCCGGTCTCGCAGACCAGCAGCCCGCCGAGAGCGTTGAGCGTGAGCGGACCGTGGTCCCGCAGGACGCGCAGAACCTCTGCCTGGGAAGGCGTTATGCCCAGCGGGCGCAGCTCGGCAGCGAGCAGCCGATTGCCCTCGCGCTGGATCGCCAGCACGAGATAGCGAAGCTCCTCGACAACCTTCATGACCAATATGTTACACGACACGTGTGTCATGACATCTATCGGATGCGAGTGTTGCGGAATCGGTCGATAGCTGTTGCCTCAGGCGACGGGTTCCGGAAGAGTGCCGGAGAAAGTCCGGTTGAGGTCATGGCCAAGGCGACGTGGCGGCTGGCACAGTGTCTGCATGAAGGGTCTGATGCAGAACTACCAACTGTCCCTGGACACGATCTTCCGCCGGGCCGAGCAGTTCTACCCGGACAAGACCGTCTACACCGGCGGTCCGGCGCCGACCAAGAGGACGTACGCCGAGTGGGCGGAGCGGACCAGACGTCTGGGCGGCGTCCTGGACACGCTCGGGATCACCGCCGACGGTCGCGTCGGGACGTTCGCCTGGAACTCAGGGCGCCACCTCGAGCTGTACTTCGCCGCGCCCTGCACCGGTCGGGTGCTCCACACGCTCAACATCAGGCTCTTCCCGGACCAGATCGTCTACATCGCGAATCACGCCGAGGACGAGGTCGTCTTCGTCGACCGCTCGCTGCTGGGGGCGTTCCTGCCACTGCTCGAGCGGCTCCCGGAGGTCAGGCACGTGGTCGTGATGGACGACCTGCCGCCTGGGGCGCCGGGTGCCGAGGTCCCGGACGACCCGCGGTTCCACGACTACGAGGAGCTGCTGGCCGCGGCGGAGCCGGTCGAGTTCCACGTCGAGGACGAGAACCAGGCCGCCGCGATGTGCTACACGAGCGGTACGACGGGACACCCGAAGGGCGTCGTCTATTCGCATCGGTCCACCTGGCTGCACTCGATCGGCGTACTGACGAACTCCGGGATCGGGCTGACCGAGACGGACACGGTGATGCCGGTCGTGCCGATGTTCCATGCGAACGCCTGGGGTCTGGCACACGCCGCGCCGATGGCCGGCGCATCGCTGGTGTTCCCGGGGCCGGACATGACCCCGGCGGGGATCCTCAAGCTGCTCCAGGAGCAAGAGGTCACGCTGTCGGCCGGGGTGCCGACGATCTGGCAGGGGCTGTTGCCGTTGCTCGACGGCGTCGAGTTGCCGAAGCTGCGGCGCATCCCGTGCGGCGGTTCCGCCGTGCCCCTGGCGTTGTCGGAGGCGTTCCGGCAGAAGCTCGGCCGGCCGATCCTGCAGGCGTGGGGGATGACCGAGACGAGTCCGGTCGCGACCGCGTCCCACGTTCCCGCGCGGTACGCCGACCTTCCCGAGGAAGAGCAGGCGCACCTGCGCGCCCGGGCCGGTCTGCCGCTGCCAGGAGTCGAGGTGCGCATCGTCGAGCCCGGTTCGATCGAGGCGCTGCCGTGGGACGACGAGGCCACCGGCGAGTTGCAGGTTCGCGGTCCGTGGATCGCCGCCGAGTACTACCGACCTGACGATGGTGCTCAGCTGAACACCGAGGACGGCTGGATGAAGACGGGCGACGTCGCCGCGATCGACCAGTACGGTTCGGTCCGCATCGTCGACCGGACGAAGGACCTGGTGAAGTCCGGTGGCGAGTGGATCAGCTCGGTCGAGCTCGAGAACCTGCTGATGGCCCATCCGGCAGTGCGAGAAGCCGCAGTCATCGGTGTGCCACATCCCAAGTGGGACGAGCGACCGCTTGCGTGCATCGTCGTCCAGGAGGGTGCGACCGTGACCGGCGAGGACATCCTCGAGTACCTGCGTCCGCTCGTCGCGAAGTGGTGGGTCCCGGATGCGGTCGAGTTCATCGACGAGGTCCCGAAGACCTCAGTCGGCAAGTTCTCCAAGAAGGACCTCCGCACGCGGTTTGCCAACTACCACCTGCAGTGACTCGGCGCCGGATCCCGGGTTGATTGCCGTAGGCATGCGAGGTGTATGCCTACGGCAACCATCAGGAGTTGCTTGGGTCAGGCGAAGTCGACCTGGAAGTGGTTGCGGAGGTGGGTCAGGGTTGCGTCGACGAACTCAGCCGGCCATGGGTTGTCGGTCAGCTTGGCCAGTGCGGTGCCGCGGGTGATGAACTGGCGGCAGATGTACTGATTCGCCGCGATGATGTCGGCGGGATCGGTGCTGGCTTTAGGGATGGCTTCGAGAGCGACGCGTTGCTCGTCGGAGAGTAGGGCGTTGAGGCGCTTGAGCCCGGTGGTTCGGCGTACGCCGCGTTCGGCCAGCATGAGCGCGACGAGCTGGTCGCGGATGGCGCCGACGCCCTGGTTTCCGACGATGCGCTCGTCGCGGCCGAGGACTGTGACCAGGTTCCCGAGGAAGTAGAAGAAGAGGTTGACGTTCGGCGCCGGCCAGTACGGTTCGCCGGGCTGACCGCCCTTCGCAGCGATATCGCCGTCCGGAAACAGTGACCCGTCCCGGTCGAACAGCACCCGCACGCCGTCGTACTGATCCCGTTCGAACGACGCCAACGGGTGCACGAACAGATCCACGTGCAACCAATCCGGCGTGATCCCCAGTCCGCCGATCAAACCCGGGACGCCGTCCGTCAGCACGGTCGGCCCGGTCAGCTCCCGCAGTACGTCGTCCCAGTGCTCCTTGAACCACTCAAGGCTGTCATCCGTCACCACGAGATGCAGGTCGACATCGCTGAAGCGGTCGGCCGCGCCCGTCGCATAGCTCCCGATCAGGTACACCCCGAGCACCCGCTCGTCCCCGGGCAGAACCTCTTGAGCCCGCGCGATAACCCCTTGCTGCCGTTCATCCCCAGTCACCATCACGCCACGTTAGACCGTGTCTGGCGTTTCCTCAGGTCGGGGCACTACGGTCGCAAGGGTGACGACCCGGCAGGCCGTGCTGACTCAGTTGGTCGAGGTCATCGACGGCATTTCCCGCGATCGTCCGGTACGGGTTGCGGTCGACGGGCCCGATACGGCCGGCAAGACGACGCTGGCCGACGAACTCGCCGTCGCGTTGTCCGGCATCCGTCCAGCGATCCGGGTCAGCGTCGACGACTACATCCGGCCGGTCGAGGAGCGCCCGGAGTCTCCAGGCGTGGCAGCAGCCGGCTATTTCGATGACAACTTCGACCTGGCTGCATTGATCGCCGGACTACTGATCCCGCTAGGGCCGGGTGGTGATCGGGGGTATCGGGACGCGTACGGCGCGACCGGCACCGCGCCGTACGACGCAGTGTTGCTTGTCGATGGCGTGTTCCTGTTGCAGACCGCGCTACGCCCGTACTGGGATGTCGGCATCTGCCTGGACATCGGCGAGGACGAGATGCTTCGGCGCGGCCTGCTCCGCGACCGCGACCGGTACGGCGGGGAGGACGCCGCTCGGGAGGTGTTCGAGACGCAGTTCATCCCGGGCTGGCGTGCGTACCAGGCGCAGTGCGATCCGGCCGTTGCCGCCACCGTCGTCATCGAGCACCACGACCCGGCTCACCCGGCGATCCAGGTCCGAAGTACCTGATCCGGCCGCGGGTGCTGGGGCCGCCGCGGTTGTGCGATTGTGATCGTTGGACGCGACCAGTCGGGCGGCGGGGTGCGTGGGCGAGGAAATGTCAGACGGCAGCGCTAGGGTTGCCGGGTGGAAGCGCCCCTTGCCTTGTATCGCCGGTATCGCCCGGAGACCTTCGCGGAGGTGATCGGGCAGGATCATGTCACGGCGCCGTTGCGTAACGCGTTGAGCAACAACCGGGTCAATCACGCCTACCTGTTCTCCGGACCGCGCGGGTGTGGAAAGACCACCAGCGCCCGGATCCTCGCCCGCGCGATCAATTGCGAGAAGGGCCCGATCGCCGAGCCGTGCGGTGTGTGCAAGTCGTGCACCGACCTGGCGCGCGGCGGTCCCGGCAGCATCGACGTGATCGAGATCGACGCGGCGTCGCACGGTGGTGTGGACGACGCGCGTGATCTCCGCGAGCGTGCGTTCTTCGCGCCGGTCGAGAGGCGCTACAAGATCTACATCATCGACGAGGCGCACATGGTGACCACGCAGGGCTTCAACGCCCTGCTGAAGCTGGTCGAGGAGCCGCCGCCGCACCTCAAGTTCATCTTCGCCACCACCGAGCCCGACAAGGTCATCGGGACGATCCGGTCGCGTACGCACCACTACCCGTTCCGCCTGGTGCCGCCGAAGGTGCTGGCCGACTACATGGCCACGCTGTGCGTGTCCGAGGGCGTGGCGATCGAGCCGGCCGCGCTGCCTCTGGTTGTGCGCGCCGGTGCGGGCTCGGTGCGTGACTCGCTGAGCGTGCTGGATCAGTTGATCGGTGGGGCCGGGCCGGGCGGGGTGACGTACGAGCTGGCGGTCGCGCTGCTCGGGTTCACTCCCGACTCGTTGCTCGATGCGTGTGTGGACGGGTTCGCGGCGCATGACAGTGCGGCGGTGTTCGAGACGATCGAGAAGGTCATCGAGACCGGTCAGGATCCGAAGCGGTTCGCCGAGGATCTACTCCGGCGGTTGCGCGATCTGGTCGTGCTGTCCGCCGTACCGAGTGCTGTCGCGTCCGGTCTGATCGAGGCGGCCGAGGACCAGGGCGAGCGCCTGCAGACGCAGGCCGCCGGGATCGGTCCGGCCGAGCTGACGCGCGCGGCGGACATCGTCGCCGCCGGCCTGTTGGAGATGCGCGGCGCGACCGCCCCTCGCCTTCAACTCGAACTGATCTGCGCCAAGGTCCTCCTCCCCGGCGCCGACGACTCCACAAACGGCATCCAGGCCCGCCTGGACCGGATGGAACGCCGCCTAGCCATAGGCGCCCCAGCCGGTACGCCGGACGCCGCGCACCAAGCCGCCACAGGACCTGTGTCCACGGGCCAGCCGCTCGCGTCCGGTGGAGGTACGCCGGGCGCCGGCCCTCCAGGTAGTGCGTCGGACTACGCGGCATCAGGCGCATCCGGAGCAGACGCAGTAGCAAGCCGGGCGGCAGCACGAGCCGCTGCAGCCGCAGGCGGGTCCCGAGCAACCACCGCTGGTGGCGACGGGGACGCCGACCCTGCCGGAGCATCAGCTGCTGGAGCTGCTGGAGCTGCTGGAGCCGGTGGAGCCGGTGGACCTGCTGGAGCCGGTGGAGCCGGTGGAGCTGCTGGGGCCGGTGCGGCGGGTGGAGCCGGTGGAGCTGCTGGGGCCGGTGCGGCGGGTGGAGCCGGTGGAGCTGCTGGAGCCGATGGAGCGGGTGCGGCCGGTGCAGGTGCTGGAGCTGGTGGTCCGGGTGCCGCCGGGGGACCTGGTGCGGTGGACGCGTCTGGCGGGGCGGGTGCAGCTGGCGCGGTCAGTGGAGCAGGAGCAGCTGGCGCAGGTGACGGGGCCGGTGGAGCCAGTGGAGCTGCGGCTGGGGGTGGTGGAGCCGGTGCGGGTGGCGCAGGTGCTGGGTTTGCTCCGGCGGGCGCAGAGCCGGCTGGCGCCGCGAGTGCAGCTCCTAGCAGCCCGTCTGCTGGTGGTGTGGGTTCGGGTGGTGGCGGTGGGCGAACAGGTGCTTGGGGGGATGGTCCCGACACTTCGACTAGCAGTGCGGCGCCGAGTGGCGTAGCTGCTGGTGGTGCAGTTCCCGCGGGGAGCGGTGCTGCGGGCGGTGCTGCGTCCGGTGGGGCGTCCGGTGGGCCGGTTGGGTTGGCGGATATTCGGCGGTTGTGGCCTGAGGTTTTGGAGGCTGTGAAGAGCAAGCGGCGGTTTGCTTGGATCATGCTGAGCCAGAACGCGCAGGTGATCGCGATCGACGATCAGACCTTGACGCTCGGGCTGGTGAACGCGGGGGCTCGGGAGAGCTTTGCGCGGTCCGGCAGTGACGAGATTCTTCGGCAGGCGATGAACGACACGATCGGCGTCGACCGCCGCGTGGAAGCCGTCGTCGACCCGTCCAGCGACCCGGGCGCCGGTGGTTCTGGCGGTTCCGGTGGTGCCGGGGGCTCCGGTGGTCGACCTAGCGGCGGTCACGGTGGTGCGCCAGGGACCGGCGGTGGTGCGCAGGGCGGACCTAGCGGAGCCGGTCAGGGCGGACCGGGTGGTGGTGCCCAGGGCGCACCCGGTGGTGCGCCGGGCGGCGGAGGCACGCCGGGTGGCGGTGGTACTGGAGGCTCGGGGGCAGGTGGCTTCGGGCCGGGTGGCTCAGATGCGGCTGCGGCTGCAGGCATCGGTGGTCCGGGTGCAGGTAGCTCGGGTGCCGCGGGTCCGGGTGGAGGTGGCCTGGGGCTGGCTGGATCGGGTGCGGGTGGCGCGGACGGTTCGAGTGCGCGTGGTGCCGGTGGGGATGCTGCTGGTGGCGTAGTCGGCCACGGGCCGGGTGCTGGGGACGGCGCTGACGGGGCCGGGATGGCTGGTGGCGCTGACGGGGCTGGGGGCGCTGGCGGGTTTGGAGCTGGTGGGCACGGGCAGTCGGGAGCTGGTGCGGTGGATGGCATCGGTGGCTTCGGCGGTGGTCCAGGCACGGATGGTGATTCTGCGGGTGGAGTAGGAACGGCCGCGCCGGGTGGGGCTGGCGAGCGTGGTGCTGGGTCGGGTGGGGCTGGACGAGCTGGCTCCGGTGGAGCCGGAGGGCCTGGTGCCGGTCAGCCTGGCGGCGGTGGCGCAGGAGGGCCTGGGGTTGCTGGGGCTGGCAGTGGTGGCGCAGGTGGGGTGAGGGCCGGCGCGGGTGGCACCCGTACGGGTGGCGCTGGGGCGGCCGGTGGCCAGAGTGGGGCATGGGCGGACGCGGGGAGTGTTGCGCTGCAGGAGCCGCCGGATTCGGAGTACGAGGTGCCTCCGGAGTCGGATGCCTGGGAAGCTCCTGCTGCTGTTCAGCAGGCCCCGGTGGATCGGCGGGAGCAGGCGGCCAGTAAGCGGCGGGCGGCGGAGGCTGCGGTGGCGGCTGAGCAGGCTCGGGCTGCGGCGCGGGCGCCGGTTGTGCCCGAGGTGCCGCTGACGCCGGAGGAGGAAGCTGCGTCGATCGGCGAGGACGATGTGGTGCTGGATGACGATCCGCGGACGCATACCGATCTGCTGAGGGAGACCCTTGGCGCCCAGATGATCACCGAAGAGCCCAGCTGAGTTCAGCTGAAAGTCACTCGCACAGGCTCGTCCACAGCTGTGGCGATAGCGTCGCGCTGGGTGTCCACATGATCCACAACCCTGTGGGAAAAGCTGTCCACACGGCTGTGGATAACTTTGGGGAGACTGGTCGGTTTCTGGGTGTTCGCTGGGTTGTCCGACCGACCGGCTAGTGTTGAGTCTCCGGTCGTCGGACGCGTGTCGGGGGCCGGGTAGGCAAGCTCGGGGCTCGGGAGAGCGGTTCGGACGAGGAGATCGCAGTGTTCGACGGTGGCGGTGCTGGGGGCTTCGACATGTCCAACCTGCTCGCGCAGGCGCAGGCGATGCAGAACCAGCTGATGGAAGCGCAGGCAGACCTCGAAGGTCAGGAGATCGAGGGGTCGGCCGGTGGCGGTCTGGTGACTGCTCTGGTGTCGGGCACGGGCGAGCTGCTCAGCCTGGACATCAAGAAGGAGGCCGTGGACCCGGACGACACCGAGACGCTGGCCGACCTGGTCGTCGCCGCGGTCCGCGACGCCTCTGAGAACGCGAAGCAGGCTGCTGCCGCCGCGATGGGTCCGCTGGCCGGTGGGCTCGGCGGCGCGTTCGGTGGCGAGGGCGGGATCCCCGGCTTCGGCGGTGGCGCTCCGGCCGGACAGTCGGCGCCGGCAGGTTTCGGCCTGCCCAGTGCGCCCCCGGCGGTCGAGTCAGGGTCAGGCGATGACTCTGAGAGCGGCACGGACGAGAGCCGGGGCCAAGCGCAGGACGAGACTCGTGGCGGCGTCGGGTTCGTGAACCCGGGAAGCGAGGCCGGCGCGTCCGGTCAGAACCCGGTCTGACGTGTACGAGGGCGCCGTTCAGGATCTGATCGACGAGCTGGGGCGGTTGCCCGGAGTGGGTCCGAAGTCCGCGCAGCGGATCGCGTTCCACCTGCTCGCGGCCGACGAGACCGACGTACGGCGGCTTGCGCACGTGCTGATCCAGGTCAAGGAGAAGGTCAAGTTCTGCGAGATCTGCGGCAATGTCGCGGAGGAAGCGCAGTGCCGGATCTGCCGTGACCCGCGCCGGGACCTGAGTCTGATCTGTGTGGTCGAAGAGGCCAAGGACGTTGTCGCGGTCGAGCGCACCCGCGAGTTCCGCGGCCGGTACCACGTGCTCGGCGGGGCGATCTCGCCGATCGAGGGGATCGGGCCGGACGAGCTGCGGATCAAGGAACTGATGCAACGGCTGGCCAGCGGTGAAGTGATGGAGATCATCCTGGCCACCGATCCGAACCTGGAGGGTGAGGCGACGGCCACCTACCTGAGCCGCCTGCTGCGGCCCATGGGGTTGCGCGTCACCCGTTTGGCTAGTGGACTTCCTGTAGGCGGTGACCTCGAGTACGCCGACGAGGTCACACTCGGACGGGCGTTTGAAGGGCGACGATCAATCGATGACTGAACCAACCGATATTGCAGAGCGCGCATTGGCCACGGACTCCGAGGACCTCACCGAGTTCGCCGAACAGATCGCTGACCAGGTCCGGAGCTTCCTGATCTCGGTGCGCGACATCGCCGCGCAGCCGGACGAGGACGGCATCGACGAGGGCCTCGCCTCGCTGCCGTACCTGCTGCTCGAGGTGAGCCAGCTGCTGCTCGCCGGCGGCCGGCTCGGTGCGTTCGAGGACTTCGTCCCGGAGGAGCGGTTCGAGAGCGACGCCGGCCCGGACCCGGACCTCGACGCGATGCGCGACCGGCTCGCGGTGCTGTTCGAGGGCCTGGACGAGTACGCCGAGGTCTTCGATCCGTACGCCGCTCCGCCGGAGATCACCGTGAACCGGCTCTCCGACGACCTCACCGCGATCGCGACCGACCTCGTGCACGGCCTCGCGCACTACGAGGACGGCAGGGTCGTCGAGGCGCTGTGGTGGTGGCAGTTCTCGTACGTCTCCACCTGGGGCGCTGCTGCGAGCGCCGTACTGCGGGCCATCCAGTCGCTGATTGCGCACGACCGGCTCGAGCCGGCGCACGACGCGGAGACCGAGGCGACCGATCGCGAGCTCGTCGAGGTCGCCGAAGAGGCCGTCCAGCGCCGCTGATCCCAGAGTTATCCACAGGTTGCTCCTGATCGGCCCACGCGGGGGTCCTCAGCCCATACGGTGAGGACTCGATACCGGTCAGGAGGCCCGATGCAACAGCAGCAGCAACTGGACGGCGCGATGTTCACCACGACGCGTAGGCGCCAGACCATCGTTGCCGTGATCAGCACGCTCTGCCTGCTGGCTCTCGTGCCGCACAACCTCGACTTCGTGAGAGATCCGGTCGGCTGGATTCCGGTGGCGCTGTTGTGGCTGATCTTCCTGGTTGTCGCGGTCCGCAACTGGTTGTACGTTCTGCGCAAGCCCATCCAGCTGCACATGACTCCGACCGACCTGAGGGTGTCGTCCGGCGGGCGTCAGGCGACGATCCCTTGGTACGAGGTGGCCGACATTCGCATCGACGGCAAGCCGAAGCGGCCGTGGATCGTGGCGCGACTGACGCCCGCTGTCGACCCGGCTGAGGTGCCCGTGTCCCGGCGTCGGGACGGCTCGTACAAACTGTTCCCGATCGCCCATGGGCAGTCGACCAAGCGGCGACTGGTGAGCCGCCAGCATCTCCGCACCGCGATCATGGCGAACGGCCGACGCTATCTCGACCCGGTCTGACGGTGGCGTCTGGACCTGGCGGTCGGTTGAATGGCGCGGGTGTCTGTTCATGAGGTGATTCGGCGGTTGCCGGATGTTGGGACGGTTCGGCGGGTTAGTCGGGCGTTGGCGGTGCTCGATCTGGTGCTCAACGAGGATGCGAGCACCAGGTATTACGACTTCGACGCGCGGTGGTCCGAGACCGAAGAGGCCGGGTTGATGCGGGACGGGTCGGGAGGCGAGTACTCGATCGTGTTCTCGCCGGACGGCGCGTTCGCGTACGGGTTCGACCACGAGTCGCCGATGTCGCCGTACGCGAACGGTCACAAGCTCTGGCCCGGGCTGCTCGACGGCGTACCGGAGGTGTTCCACGCGGCGCGGGACGACAAGGCGTTCAGCGATGACGGTGTGCCGCGCGCGACCGTGTGTTTCTGGCGTACGACGGATGACCCGGTCTGGAGCTCCGGCCCGGTGGAGAACGCGGACCGCGACGGCGCTGACTGGCTGTTCGAACTGGTCGCAGACGGCCGGCCCGAGGCGTACCTGACGTTCGCCGAGGAGTACTACGAAGTCGCGCTCGACCTCGACGCGGTCCGGCACGTGTACGCGCTGATGCCGCTGACGGAGTACGTCGTCACCTCGCTGAACAGGCAGCGACGATTGAGCGATCTCTCCGAAGGGATCGCCGAGATCGGTTACCCGCGGTCCTGAAGCGCGTTAGCGTGTCGCCCGATGACAACGCATCCACACGATCCGGCCGTGGTCGGATCGTTCGCGATCCAGGGCCGGCTCGGCCGTGGGGCGATGGGTGCGGTCTACCTCGCTCGTTCGCCGGGCGGGCGGTTGGTCGCGGTGAAGGTGGTGCGCGACGAGCTCGCCGGTGACTCGGGCTTCCGGGCGCGGTTCGCCCGCGAGATCGACGCTGCACGGAAGGTGAGTGGCGCGTTTACGGCCGCCGTCGTCGACGCCGATCCGGATGCGGATCGCCCGTGGCTCGCGACGGAGTACTTGCCGGGACCTACGCTGCAGAAGGCGATCGAGACGTCCGGGCCGTTGTCGCCGGCCGGAGTGCAGTCGCTCGCGAGTGGTTTGGCCGAGGCGTTGATGGCAATCCATGCGAGCGGTGTCGTGCATCGCGATCTGAAGCCGTCGAACATCGTCCTGACCGACAACGGCCCGCGCGTGATCGACTTCGGTATCGCGCGGGCGTTGGAGGAGGCGAGTCTGACGGCGACCGGGATGGTGATCGGTACGCCGGGTTACCTGTCGCCGGAGCAGATCACCGGGACCGGAATCGGGCCGGCGAGCGATGTGTTCGCGCTCGGTGCGGTGCTGGTGTTCGCGGCGTCGGGGCGCGGTCCGTTCGCGACAGGCAATCCGGCGTCGATGTTGCACCGGATCGTCAACGAGCATCCACACATCCCACCGCTCCCGGGTCCGCTGCACGACGTCGTACGCCGGTGTCTGGCGCGCGATCCCGCACAACGCCCGACACCGCTGGAAATCCTGCAGCTCCTCGGACCGCCCGTCCCGACAGCCCTTCTCAACCCACCCACGATCGTCCTGCCACCCGCCACAAGGGTCCTACCGCCAACAGCAGGACGGGGCTTGCCGCCATTACCCACGCCCCTGCCGCCGCCAACCGGAACATTCGCCCAAGGCCCGACGCCGAGCGGCCCGCCAGACCTGGCCGGCGCAGCGGGGCCGGCTGGTGTGGCGGGGCCGCCTGCTGTGGTGGGGCCGGGTGGTGTGGTGTGGCCAGCCGGCTCGGCGGGTCTCGCTGGTGTGGCGGGGCAGGCCGGTGTGGTGGGCCCCGGTGGGGTGGTGGGGGCGGGTGTGGTTGGGGCGAGTTTTGGGACGAGTCGGGTTCGGGCGGTGGTGTTTGCGGTGGTCAGCACGGTTCTCTGTCTCGCGTTTGCGCCGCGGGATTCGCAGCTGCAGGTTTTGCATCCGGTCGTCTCGACGTTTCTTGGTCTGGTCTCGTTGACCTTTCTGTACTTCGCGATCCGCAAGTGGATCCTGGTGCTCAGGCCTAAAGTCGTGCTTCGGCTGTCTCCGCAGGGCTTGACGATCAATCGGGCCTACCGCGAAGCGACGATTCCCTGGTACGGGGTGACGCGGTTACATGTCGGCGGGGACAGCAAGCGTCCCTGGCTGATTGCATGGCTCGAACCGCAGTACCAGAACCAGCTGCCGGTCTCTCACCGTCGTCACCATGGCGGCCTGCGGATCTACCCGATCGCGCACGGCGCCACGCAGTCACGGCGTCAGACGCAGGTCAACGAGCTCCGCGCTGCGCTCAACTGGTACGCGGGCCGGATCCACGACAATTCCTACTGATGAAGATCCGACCAGCGACCACCGCCGACGGCCCGAGAATCAGCGAGCTGCTCATCACGTCGTGGGGTAGTCATATCGCGGGTGCTCACGGCGTCGCGTACGACGCCACCACGCTGCCGGCGATCGTGGCCGAAGAGGACGACCGGATCGTCGGCCTGCTCACGTACAACCTGCAGGACCAGGAGCTGGAGGTCGTCACGATCGACGCTCCGGCGCAGCACCGTGGCGTCGGTACTGCCTTGCTGGAAGCCGCCGCCGAAGTAGCAAGAGCAGCTGGCGCCCGCAGGGTCTGGCTGATCACCACCAACGACAACCTCGACGCCCTCCGCTTCTACCAGCGCCGCGGCATGCGCATCGTCGACGTCAGACCCGGCGCAGTCGACGAGTCCCGCAAACTCAAACCCACGATCCCGCCCATCGGCTCGTACGACATTCCCCTCCACGACGAGCTGGTCCTCGAACTCCGCCTTACCGACCAGCGCAGCACCAGCCAGGCCGACACCGACGACCCAAGCACCGACGACCCAAGCACCGACGACCCAAGCACCAGCCAGCACCCCACCAGCCAGCCCGGCACCGATAAGCCGAGCGCCGACAAGCCGAGCGCCGACAAGCCTTGCGCTGACAAGCCGAGCGCCGATTAGTCGGGGAGCATCGGCATCTCCAGGCCCTGGCGTTTGCCTAGCAGGATGCCGCGGGTGATTGCGTCGGTGCCGAACTTGTCCTTGACCTGATCGAGCGCCGAGTCGAGTTCGTTGTTCGCGGCCTTGTCGAACGGCAGGGCAAGCTGCAGCGCCGCCTCGTTCTCCAGGTTGCCGACGGAGATGCCGATCATCGTGATGCCCTGCGCGGTGATCAGCGGATGCGCGGCCCGGAGCAAGGCCCGCGCCGTGACCAGAATCGCCCGCGTCTGATCAGTTGCCTGAGGCAACGTATGCGATCGGGTAGCCCGCGTGAAGTCGTCGAACCGCAGCCGCAACGTGACCGTCCGACCCGAGCGTCCCGCGTTACGCATCCGACGACTAACGCGGTCAACCAAGCCGGCCAGTACGGCGTCGAGCGTCGCTGGCGACTTCGGCGACCGACCCAGCGCCCGCTGCGAACCGATCGACCGCCGTCGTCGCCCGACCTCGATCGGTCGCGGATCCCGGTTGTGCGCCAAAGCATGCAGGTGCCGCCCGGAGGCCCGCCCGAGCATCGCGACGAGCGCAGCCTCGGGCAGGATCGCGACATCGCCGACCTTCGTGAGCCCACGGTTGCGCAGCTTCTCCGCCGTCACCTCGCCGACGCCCCACAGCCGCGAAACATCCAACGGATGCAGGAACTCCAGCTCCCGGTCCGGCGCGACCTCGAGCAGCCCGTCGGGCTTCGCGACCCCGCTCGCCACCTTCGCCAGGAACTTCGTCCGCGCCACCCCGACTGTGATCGGCAGCCCGACGCGCGACAGCACCTCGGCCCGCAGCCGCCGCGCGATCTCCACCGGAGTCCCGCGGATCTTCCGCAGCCCGCCCACATCCAGGAATGCCTCGTCGATCGACAGTCCCTCGACCAGCGGCGTCGTGTCCTCGAAGACCTTGAACACGGCCTTGCTGGCCTCGGAGTACGCCGACATGCGCGGCTCGACGATGATCGCGCCGGGGCAGCGGCGCAGCGCCTGCCCGCCGTTCATCGCCGTACGCACGCCGTACGCCTTGGCCTCGTAGCTGCAGGCGAGCACCACGCCGGCGCCGACGATCACCGGGCGGCCGCGTAGGCGCGCGTCGTCCCGCTGCTCGACCGAGGCGTAGAACGCGTCGAGGTCGGCATGCAGGATGTTCGCACCACCCAGGGACACGAACACATGTTCGCATATACCACCGACAAAATGAGATAGGGAGAATTCCCGAAGCGGTGGCCGACGATGTCAGGAAAGAATGCAGCTTATGGACCTGTCGGCGTACCGCGATCTCTGGAAGACCCACGGCGTGGTGGCGCTCCTGGCCTCGGCGCTGGTCGCACGGATGCCGGTGCTGGCGACGATGGTCCCGTTGGCGTTCCTGGCGAAGGACGCCGCCGGCAACTTCGGCTGGGCCGGTGTGGTCGCAGGCGCCTACTCGGTCGGTACTGCGGTCGCCAGCGTGGTCTGGTCACGCATGGCGGACCGCAGGGGCGCACGGAAGGTCGTCATCGGCACTGGGATGGCCTGGGGGCTGTGGATGGCAGTGCTCGCCCTGATGCCCTACAGCTGGTACCGGCTGCTCCCGATCGCCGCCGTGCTGGCCGGTGTGTTCGTCTCGCCGGTCACCTCGGCGCTGCGCGCCAACTGGCCGCGGATTGTGCACGGTTCTCGTCTACGGGCCGTCTACTCGCTGGATGCGACCGCGCAGGAGCTCCTGTTCGTCTTCGGCCCGATGCTCGGCGCACTGATGGTCAGCTTCGCCAGTCCACGCGCCGGCCTGCTGGCGTGTGCGATCACGGCCGCAGCCGCTATCTGGTGGTTCGGCATGAACCAGCGGACCGACGTACCGCATGACGAGTCAGCCGGGCCGCGTCCTACTGCCTGGCAGCTGATCTTTCACTCGCACCGCACGCCGATCCTGATCGCCTGGGCCTGTCTGGTGATGGGCTTCGCTTCGATGTCGCTCGGAATGGTCGCCGTGGCCGATGAGCACGGCAACCGTTTGATTGCAGGCATTCTCGAGACTGTGGCGGCGGTGGGGAGTGTGACCGGCGGAGTGATCAACGGTGCGCTTCCCGGCGGCCGTACGTCGGCAGTGTGGCGGCGGATGCTGGTGTTCTCCGCACTGGTCGCGGTCTGCATCTTCGCCACGTCGTCAGTCCTCGCATTGGCGGTGGCGATGTTCGCGACGGGCTGCATGATCGCTCCGACGGTCGCAGCCCTCTACGAGCGCGTCGGCGCACTCACGCCGACGGCCGCGCACACTGAGATCTTCGGCTGGACCCAGAGCGGCGGCATGGTCGGGTCAGCGATCGGCTCCGCTGTCGCCGGTGCCGTGGTCGAGGCGTTCGGCGTTCGTTACGCGTGGGTCCTGACGGCCGGCCTCGGCGTACTGGCGACCCTGTCCCTGCTCCGCGTGCCGCCCCATCGGCCGGCCGAGACAAGTGCAGTGGAGGGTACGGCGGTTGCGGCGTAGCGCACCCGGTAGTTCGCCTCGAGTACGCCGCCGTCGCGCGCGCACATCGATATCAATCGCAGCGGACGGCGATCCAGCAGCATGCCCCGGCCCGCGGCGATCGGGTGGATGAGCAGCGAGACCTCGTCGATCAGTCGCCACCGCAGCAGCGAGCGGACCAGCGACAGACTGCCGATCACGTGCAGGTCGTCGCCCGGCACTGCCTTCAGGGCGGCGAGCACGCGGCGGGTGTCGCCCTGCAGCATCTCGGTGCCGGGGCGGGCGACCACGGGACGGGATCCGATCACGAGGTTCCGGGTGTGCTCGAGGCCGGCCAGCGTTCCGGCGTACCGCTCGAACGTCTTGCGGCCGAGCAGCACCGTGCTCGCTCCGGCGACCAGCTCCCCGAGGGCCTGCCGGGGCTCGGTGAGCCACTGCTCCGGCCGTTCGACGATGCCATCTTCGGACATGCACAGCCTGGCGACGATGTTCCGCATACCAAGCCAGATGCAAACTCCGGCCCGAAGGTTGTCAGTCCTTCCGGCGGCCGCGGTGCAGCTCGGTCTCGAGGGCGTCGAGGCGGTTGATCCAGAACTTGCGGTACCGGTCCAGCCAGGTGTCGATCTCGCGCAGCGGGCCGGGGTCGACGGCGTACAGCCGCCGGGTGCCGTCGACGGTCACGGTCGCGAAGCCGTTGTCGCGCAGTACCCGCAGATGCTGGGAGACGGCCGGCTGGCTGATGCCGAACTCCGCGCCGATCGTGCCGGCGATACTGCCGGCCGGCAACTCGCCGTCGGCGAGCAGCTCAAGGATCCGGCGCCGGACTGGATCGCCGAGAATGTCGAACGCGTGCACCGGGCAAGTATTTCAGCGATGACTTATATGAACAAGTCGCCGGACGGTTTGCGGTTGGCGACGGCCGGTCCCGGGGAACCTTCCCGTACTGACGGTGATCTGCCGGACGGGTCGCCCGGGTGCTGGTCGGCCGGTAGGCAACGGTCAGGTCACGGCTAGAATGACCGACGAGACTACGCCTGGTGCAACGCCGCACGGCGTACCGCAACCAGTGGTTTGAGGAGAAACACTGTGGGACGCGTCGTACACAAGTACGGCGGTTCTTCGGTCGCCGACGCCGATTGCATCAAGCGCGTGGCCCAACGGATCGTCGCGACAAAGAAGGCCGGGAACGACGTCGTAGTGGTGATCTCCGCCATGGGCGACACCACCGACGAACTGATGGACCTGGCCCAGCAGGTCTCTCCGCTGCCCCCGCCGCGCGAGCTGGACATGCTGCTCACCTCGGGTGAGCGGATCTCCGCCGCGCTGCTGGCGATGGCGATCGCCAACCTGGGGTACGAAGCGCGCAGCTTCACCGGCTCGCAGGCCGGCGTGATCACGACGTCCGCGCACGGCAACGCGCGCATCATCGACATCACGCCCGGCCGGATCGAGGGCGCCCTCGGTGAGGGCCACATCGCGATCGTGGCCGGTTTCCAGGGCGTTGCCCAGGACACCAAGGACATCACCACGATGGGCCGCGGCGCCTCCGACACCACCGCGGTGGCGCTGGCCGCCGCGCTCGAGGCGGACTACTGCGAGATCTACACCGACGTGGACGGCATCTTCACCGCGGACCCGCGGATCGTGCCGGCCGCCAAGCACATCCCGAAGATCTCCTACGAGGAGATGCTCGAGATGGCCGCCTGCGGCGCCAAGGTGCTCCACCTGCGCTGCGTCGAGTACGCGCGGCGCTACAACGTCCCCGTCCACGTGCGTTCCTCCTTCTCGCAGAAGGAAGGCACCTGGGTCGTCGATGCCAAGGAAATGGATGAGATGGAACAGGCGATAATCTCCGGCGTGGTCCAGGACCGCAACGAGGCCAAGATCACGGTCGTCGGCGTACCGGACAAGCCCGGTGAGGCGGCCCGGATCTTCGAGACGGTCGCCGGCGCCGAGACCAACATCGACATGATCGTGCAGAACGTCTCGGCCATCGCCACCAACCGCACCGACATCTCCTTCACGCTGCCCCGCGTCGACGGCGCCCGGGCGATGTCCGCCCTCGCCCGGATCAAGGACGAGGTGGGCTACGAGCAGTTGCTGTACGACGACCAGATCGGCAAGGTCTCGGTCGTCGGTGTCGGAATGCGCTCGCATCCGGGCGTTTCGGCGAAGTTCTTCTCCGCACTCGCGAACGCGGGCGTGAACATCGAGATGATCTCCACCTCGGAGATCCGGATCTCGGTTGTGGTGGACGAGAACCTGGTGGATGCTGCCGTGACCGCGGCGCACACCGCATTCGATCTGGACGACGAGCACACCCAGGCTGTCGTGTACGGAGGAACTGGACGGTGACCCCTGTGAGCGCTGTGGAGAACACGATCGAGGACCGGGCGGGCCTGCCATCGCTGGCGGTGGTCGGTGCGACCGGGGCCGTCGGGTCGGTGATGCTGACCCTGCTCTCGACCCGGGAGAACGTCTGGGGAGAGATCCGGCTGATCGCGTCCGAGCGCTCCGCGGGTAAACGGTTGAAGGTCCGCGGCGAGGAGGTCGAGGTCGTCGCGATCAGCGAGGACGCCTTCGACGGGATCGACGTGGCGATGTTCGACGTACCGGACGAGGTGTCCGCGCACTGGGCGCCGATCGCGGCCGCCAAGGGTGCGGTCGTGGTGGACAACTCGGGCGCGTTCCGGATGGACCCCGACGTACCGCTGGTGGTTCCGGAGGTGAATGCCGAGGCGGCCCGGAACCGGCCGAAGGGCATTATCTCCAACCCGAACTGCACGACGCTGTCGATGATCGTGGCGATGGGTGCGCTGCACCACCGCTACGAGCTCGAGCAGCTCGTCGTCGCGTCATACCAGGCCGCGTCGGGTGCCGGGCAGTCCGGGATCGACGCGCTGTACGACCAGCTCGCGAAGGTGGCCGGCAACCGCGAGCTCGGCAGTACGCCGGGTGACGTGCGGCGGGTGGTCGGCAACGACCTCGGTCCGTTCGCGGCGCCGCTCGCGCTGAACGTCGTGCCGTGGGCCGGCTCGCTCAAGGAGGACGGCTGGTCGTCGGAGGAGCTGAAGGTCCGCAACGAGTCGCGCAAGATCCTCGGCCTGCCGGACCTGAAGGTGTCCGCGACCTGCGTGCGGGTCCCGGTCGTCACCACGCACTCGTTGTCGGTGCACGCGCGGTTCGTCCAGGAGGTCGACGCCGACGGCGCCCGGGAGGTACTGCGGGATGCTCCCGGCGTGCTGCTGTTCGACAACCCGGCCGAGGGCGAGTTCCCGACGCCGGCCGATGTCGTCGGCACCGACCCGACCTGGGTCGGCCGCATCCGCAAGTCCCTCGACGACCCGAACGCCCTGGAGCTCTTCGTCTGCGGCGACAACCTCCGCAAGGGCGCGGCGCTGAACACGGCCCAGATCGCCGAGGTAGTAGCCAAGGAGTTCTCTCCGGCGAAGGCCTGACCCCAAACGCAAAAGCCCAAGCACCCGCCCCCTCGCTTCGCTCGGGGGCGGGGTTGTTATGGGCCGGCCCGGCTGGTGGGCGGGGCTGGGTTGTTGTGGGGCCGCCCCCGGCGGGCGGGGGCGGGCCGGGGGGTGCATGGCGCTGCTGACGCCTGCTGGATGCGTTCTAGAGCCAGTTTTCGCGGGCGGCGTGGAGGGCTAGTTGGAAGCGGGTGCTGGCGCCGGTGCGGTTCATCAGGCGTTCTAGGTAGCGGAAGAACGTGCGGCGGCTGATGCCTAGCGTGCGGGCGATGGTGTCGTCCGCGGCGCCGGTTGCCAGGAGTGCGAGCAGGCGGCGCTCGATCGGCTCCAGGCGGTCGTCCTCGGTGCCGACGGACGCGTGCAGCGGCAGCGCGTTGCGCCAGCACAGCTCGAACATCCCGATCAGCGCGGTCAGCAGGCTGCTCGGCCGGATGATCAGCAGCGAACGGTTCACCTCGGTGTCGCGCACCGACATCGAGACGTAGGCGATCGACCCGTCGATGATCGTCAGCTTCGCCGGTACGTCGGGCAGCACGCGAGCCTGCTCGCCCGCCTCCACGCACGGGAGGATGTTCTCGGTCAGGTACCCCGGCACCTCGACGGACTCCGGCGAGTACACGACCCGGTAGGCGACGCCACGCTTCAGGTGGTCGATCTCCTCCTGGTTCGGACCGCCGATGTAGTACGGCGGGGAGTCGATGGCCAGGATCTCGCGCTGCGCGCCGCCCTTGATCTGGTGGATCCGCTCGACGATCGCGCTGCCGGTGACCACCTCGATCAGGTGCGTGGTGGACTCGTTGTGCACGGTCCGGCGGAACTCGTCGTACGCGTTCAGGACGTCGATGCGGGCCTGCTTCAGCTCCGACTCGCGGCGCAGCGTCAGGGCCTCCAGACCGGCGTCCGGGGGCACCGGCAGGTAGCGGGAGTGGTCCGAGCCCGACCGCCGGGCCAGGCCGGCCTGCACGAGTCCGCTCAGAATGGAGTCGATCGGGTGCTCCCGGTCAGCGACCGCGTCGTCCAGTTCGGTGATCGACGACGGTCCGGTCCGCAGCAGGTGCTGGTAGACCTCGATCTCGTCGTCGTTGAGCCCGAGCACCTTCAAATGGCCGGCACGCTCCGTGTCGGTTGTGCTCACGTTGCTCCCCTCCCTTCCCAGTGCTGTCACCGTCCGCTACCGTCCCTCAAGCGTAAATGGGGCGGTCCAGCGCCGTCGGCACGGTCCGTGTCGACGTGTATGCGTGCAGCGATATTTGTTGTTCGATCAACATTCTTGTGCCGTGTCACCATCTGGCCACCATTTCCGCGCAGTTGTGAGCGAGAATTGAGGTCCAGCAGCCCGGCGACGGACCACCTGAGCGCCGCCGGGCTGCTGTTCCAATTCTGGCCTCTGTTCGCTGTCTCGTCAGCGGAGCCTGTTTCGGTTGGGTCTCGATCCCGGCGCATCGGTGCCCTCGCACTTCCGTGCCATCACCCGCTGTGCTGAAGGGTGTACAAACTGTGGCATCTCCAATCGTGAGGCCGATCAGGAGGAGAAGCCCGATGCGACCGGTTCCGCCGTGTGCCGCAACCGCTCGTGTCGATGCTGCCGTCCCCAGCGCGCTGGCATCTTTGCAGGGATTCCAGCCGTCGCTGTCCTCCGCCGGCCTCCGGTCCGTCTCCACACCTGCTGCGCGCACCTGTCGGCGTCCGCAGCCGCTCTGGGGACGGACTGGAGGGCTCGTCTCCCGCTCCCACGCCTACTGCGCGGCACTCGGCACGGCACCTCGCCGCACGGGTGCAAAGGCCACGATGCTCCGCATCGAGACCTTCGCCCCCGCACGCCGATGCACCGCGCCGAGCACCTGCTCGCGACGGCGTGGGAGCGGGAGACGAGCCCTAGGCGCGATGACCGCCGCCCTGGTCATCGTGCCGGCTGATCCGGTATGGCCTGCGTCCGCTTCCGCCCAGCGCGGACGCTGCCCCGGATCGACGGTGGAACCCCGGGAGGTGCAGACCGGTGCTCCGTGGATGGTGAGGCTGTCCATGGGGAGCGCGGATGTGATGTTGCGCGTCACGTCCTCCGCCCGGCTCGCTCCGGCCAGGAAGCATCTTCCGGGGTCCCGCCGATAACACCTGACTCCTGTTTTCACAGCAGTCACGGGACCGGTGTGGCAGGTCACGTCAACTTCGCGTCGGTGCGTAGCGTCGTACCCATGAATTGACGGCGATTTGACTTGGCTGCAAGGCGTTTTGGTCGGCGCCGCCTGTCAAATGTATATTCCGGATAACGATCGGCGAAGGACGACTCAGGTGTTGCTGACGCAGTGTCGTACGGGGTTTCGTAGCCGTCTGTACGTCGTTGCTCACTAAGGAGGACCGCTGTGTCGTCGGCGTTGAAGCCGATCCGCTACTCTGCTTCCCGGTCTGCGTGGCACGCCGCCGTACCCCGGGCGGCAGTCGCCGAAACCCAGGTGCTCGGCCATCGTGGATCAAATTTTCCGGCAGAGAGAGGCGTCGCCTGAATGAACGCGACTAGCGTCGACGAGGAGTTCAACCCGTCGGTGCACGTGTACGAACCACACAAGGTCGGCCTGCCGGCCATGCGCCCGTACTTCAAGGCGCTGTGGCAGCGGAGAGAGTTCGCAGCGGAGATGTCCCGGACCAACATCCGGGGTGCCCACACGAACACCTTCTTCGGTCAGGTGTGGCTGGTGCTGAACCCGCTGCTGCTGGCTCTGGTCTACTACCTGCTCACCGACATCATCGCCGGTGGCGCAACGAAGGTGGACGCCGGACTGCGGTTCGCTCACATGTGCGGCGGCCTGTTCGCCTTCTACTACTTCTCGGGTGCGATGACGGCCGGTGCGGCCAGCGTCGTCGGCGGCGGCAAGCTGCTGATGAACCAGTCGTTCCCGCGGATGCTGCTCCCGCTGTCCGCGGTGCGGACGGCGTTCTTCCGCTTCCTGCCCACGCTGGTCGTGTACCTCGCGATCCACGTGATCGTGGGGCAGAAGCTGCACTGGCAGATGCTGCTGGCGCCGGTGTTCCTGGTCCTGCTGACGATCTTCGCGGCCGGCATGGGCATGATCTTCGCCGCGCTGCAGGTGTACTTCCGCGACACCACCAGCTTCCTGCCGTACTTCGTGCGGATCTGGCTGTACATGTCGCCGGTGCTCTGGTTCGCCGAGCAGGCGCCGGCGAAGTTCAAGGGCTTCATCCAGTACAACCCGCTCTACTCGTTGCTGGGCGGCTGGACCGACCTGCTGGTCAAGGGCCACGTCCCGGAGTGGAAGATGTGGGCGGGAGCCCTGGTGTTCGCGGGCGCGGCGTTCGTGATCGGCTCGTTGTTCTTCATGTCGAGGGAGCGTGAGTTCGTTGTCCGTCTCTGAGACCGAGAAGAAGCCGATGCAGAAGAGTCAGTCCGGTGTGACGGCCGTCAAGGTGCAGGACGTGTCGATCACGTACCGCACCACGTTCGAGCGGGTGCCGACCTTCAAGAGCGCGATCATCCGGCTCGGCCGCGGCGAGCGCGCAGTACGCGAGGTCAAGGCCGTCCAGAACGTGTCCTTCGACGTCAACCACGGCACCACGATCGGCATCATCGGCGCGAACGGCGCCGGCAAGTCGACGCTGATGCGCGCGGTGGCCGGCATCCTGCCGCCGACGTCGGGCCGGATCGAGGTGCACGGCCGGGTCTCCACGCTGCTGTCGCTGGGCGTCGGCTTCAACGCCGCGCTGTCCGGCAAGGAGAACGTGGTGCTGGGCGGCCTGGCGGCCGGCCTGAGCCGCAAGGAGATCGAGGCGCGGTACGAGGAGATCGCCGAGTTCGCCGAGCTCGGTGACTTCATGGAGATGCCGATGCGGACGTACTCGTCCGGCATGTTCAGCCGGCTGGCGTTCTCCGTCGCGGTGCACATGGACCCGGACATCCTGCTGATCGACGAGGCCTTGTCCGCCGGTGACGCGTCCTTCAAGACGAAGGCCGCGGCCAAGATGGGCGAGCTGGTCTCGAACAGCCGGACGATGTTCCTGGTCAGCCACGCGATGAGCAGCGTCCGCGAGATGTGCAACGACTGCATCTGGCTGCACAAGGGCAAGTTGATGATGCGCGGCGAGCCCAACGAGGTCATCCAGGCCTACACCAAGTTCCTGCAGGTCGGGGAAGAAGAAGCCGTCTCACTCGAGGACCTCTGAGCGATGTCACCCAGCACGGCGCCGGACGTGGGGATCATCACGACCGGTCACGACGTGGCCGACGCGCGCCTGCACAAGATCACCGCGGCCCTGCAGAAGCTCGACCTCACGGTCGAGCTCTGGGGTCTCGGTGAGGCGAGCGGCGGGCCTGCGGGTGCGGTCGTACACGCCGGGCCGCGCGGCACGATGGTGCAGCGGCTGGCCCGGACCGCCGTGCTGCCGTGGCGGACCAAGGCGAGGGTGGTGATGACGGTCGATCCGGACATGATCCCGATCGCCCGTCTCGTCACCGGCCTGCGGCGGCGCAAGCTGGTCGTCGACGTCCACGAGGACTACGAACGACTGCTGGCCGACCGCGCCTGGGCCAAGGGCCCGGCCGGCCTGCCGGCCCGGTTGATCGTTCGCGCCGGTTCGAAGCTGGCCGCGGGCGCCGACCTGACCGTGGTCGCCGACTCGCACCTGGCGCCGCACCAGGCAAAGCACCGCTTGGTGGTCCAGAACCTTCCTGACCACGGCTTCCTGGCTCCGGCCCCCGCGACCGGCACACCGCGCGCTGTGTACGTCGGTGACCTGCGGGCCAGCCGTGGGCTGTTCGACATGGTCGAGACCGTCGCTGCGGCGCCGGAGTGGTCTCTCGACCTGGTCGGCCCGGTCGCACCGTCGGACCGGGACAAGCTCGAAGCCCGGATCCAGGAGCCTGAGCTGGCCGGCCGCGTCCGGCTGCACGGACGCCAGCCACCCGCGGACGCCTGGCGGATCGCACAGGGTGCCTGGGCGAGCCTGGCCATGCTGCAGCCGACCCCGGCGTTCATCGAAGCGATGCCGTCCAAGATCTACGAGTACCTCGCCAGCGGTCTTCCCGTGCTCTCCACCCGGCTGCCCCGGCAGACCAGGGTGATCGAGGAGTCCGGCGGCGGAGTCCTGGTGGACTCGGTGGCGGAGGCCGCCGAGACCTTGCGGCGCTGGTCCGCGGACCCCGGTGAGCTGGAGAAGTTGCACGACCATGCACTGCAGTGGGCGGCTGAGCACCTGCCGACCAACACGCCGTACGACGACCTGGCCGACGCGATTCTCAATCTTTTAAGAGGAAGTGCATGACCGACCGCCCTCACCTGCTGTACGTCGCCTGGGGCTTTCCGCCCTGCCGGGGCGGCGGTGTCTACCGGGCACTGGCCACGGCCAACCGGTTCGCCGCGCTCGGCTGGAAGGTGACCGTGCTGACGGCCGACCGCGACACGTTCTTCCGGTTCACCGGTGCGGACCTGACTCTCGAGGAGCGGGTCGACCCGTCCGTCGAGGTCGTCCGGGTGCCGTTCGAGTGGCCGATCCTCGAAGCCGATCTGCGCAAGTGGTCCAAGCGCCGGGCGCAGAACCCGAAGCTGTGGAGCAAGTGGCGCACCAAGCAGGACCAGATCCCGTTCCCGGAGACCGGGTACGGGCCTTGGCGCTCGGTGCTCGAGAAGGCCGCCGAGCAGATCCACAAGGCGCACAAGGTCGACCTGACCGTCGCCACCGCGAACCCGCATGTCGCGTTCACCGCGGCGTACCACCTGCACAAGAAGTTCCAGGTGCCGTACGTGATGGACTACCGCGACGCGTGGCTGCTGGACGTGTTCACCGGCGACCGGCTGCACGAGCCGAACAGCCGCGCGGCCAAGTGGGAGAAGAAGCTGGTCGATTCCGCTCGCGAGGTCTGGTTCGTCAACGACCCGATCAAGGAGTGGCACGAGAAGCTCTACCCGGCGCACGCGTCGAAGATGCACACGGTCGCGAACGGGTTCGACCCCGACCTGGTGCCGGATACCCAGGACCGCGGTGCGGTCACGGATCGCCCGCTGGTCTTCGGGTACGTCGGCACGGTGTCGCCGAAGGTGCCGCTGGCCGACTTCGTCGAGGGCTGGAAGCTCGCCAAGGAGCAGTCCGCGGAGCTGGCCGGCGCGAAGGCCAAGATCTACGGCTACCTCGGGTACTACGCACAGCCGCGGGCCGACATGCTCGCGACGATCAACAGCGCCTCCGAGGCCGGGGTCAGCTACGAGGGCCCGGTCGGCAAGGCCGAGATCGCCAAGGCGTACGACGAGTTCGACGCCCAGCTGCTGATGCTGGGCAAGGGGCGGTACGTGACCAGCGGCAAGGTGTTCGAGTACCTCGCGACCGGGCTGCCGGTTGTGTCGGTGCACGACCCGGAGAACGCGGCGTCCGACGTACTGCGGGGTCATCCGTTGTGGTTCCCGGTGTCGGACGTGACGCCCGAGGCGATCGCGGCGGCGCTGGTCGAGGCGGCGCACGCGGCGCGGACCGCGGACGAGGGGATCCGGGCGAAGGCGCGTGAGTTCGGTGCGTCGTACCGGCGGGACCTGCAGCTGGATCCGCGGATCGAGTCGCTGGCTGCGTCTGTGAAGGGGGTTGCGGCATGAACGCCGTCGTACTGCTGTCCACGCGGCGGCTTCCGCCGACGTACTTCGACCAGGTCCGCGAGGACCTCGGCGACCAGAACATCACCATCGACGTCGTCGGCTGGGTAGCCCCGTCCGCGTGGGTCGCTGACAAGGTCAACACCTTCACCCTCATCGGCCCCGGCCGGATGCCCGCCCAACCGGCGCCCGAGCCGGAGCCGGCTGTCGAAGCATCCGACGAAGCCCCGGACGCCGTCATCGCGCCTGAAGCGGTCGCAGCCCCAGAGACAGTCGTCGCCGACGAGGCGAAGATCGCCCCGGCTGCCGCTGAGGTCGCCGCCGCAGGCAGCTCCTCCGCAGCGCCGAGCGCCGCTGCGCCGACTGCAGCTCCTGCTGCGGCGAAGCCGCGGCCTACTGGGGCCAAGCGCGTGGTGAAGGCGGTTGAGTGGCGGGCTCGGAAGGCGCGGAAGGTTGCTGGGCGGATGTTGCCTAAGGCAATTAAGGCGTCGGCGCCGGTGAAGTTCCTGCGCGGGCAGCGGGCGACGAACGATCTCGGTAAGAACTACTGGGAGCGCGTGCTCAGCCGGCGTGACGTGATGGCGACCATCGACAAGGCCGACGTGGTCGTGGCGCTGGATGCCGGTGCGATCTGGGCCGGCTGGAACCTCGGCCAGCGGAAGGCGAGCACCCCGGTGGTGCTCGGTCTGCCGGCCGCCCGCCGTGAGTTCGACCAGTTGAAGGCACCAGCAGGTAATGGGTGACACGACGACGATGAGTATCCGCGAGCACCTGCCGGCGCCGCTGGCCCGGACCGCGGGAGCGGTCCGGCGGCGGCTCCGGGGCTTGCGGTACTCGTTCACGCAGCTGCCGGCGTTCCCGCCGGCAGCGACGACGCCGGTGCGGATGTGGGTCGGACCGACCAACTCCGCCGGTCAGGGCCACGCCTGGGCACAGGCTGCTCTGACTCTGCCCGACGTCAGCGCCGTCTCGTTCACCCTGCAACGCAAAGGTCAGTTCGAGTTCAAGAACGACTACGGCGTACCGCTGGCCTGGTTCGGCCAGAAGCGCTGGCAGCGCGCCCAGCAGCAGCACATCCTCTCGAACTACACGCACGTGATGGTCGAGTCCCTGCGCCCGGTCTTCGGCTCCCGCGGGTACGCCGACGCATCCCCCGACATCGAGGCGATGCTCGCGAAGGGCACCAACGTCTCGCTGCTCTTCCACGGCTCCGACATCCGCCTGCCCAGCCGGCACGCGAAGCGCGAGCGCTGGTCGCCGTTCAGTCCGGGTGACGAGCTGACCGAGCGGCTGGAGGCACAGGCCCGCCGGCACGCCGAGCTCGTCGAGTCGCTGAACCTTCCGGTCTTCGTCTCCACGGTCGACCTGCTGGACGACGTACCGAACGCGCAGTGGCTTCCGGTCGCGATCGACCCGGCGCCCTGGCAGCAGGCGGCGCGGCCGCTGTTCGGCCACGACAAGCCGGTCGTCGCTCACGTTCCGTCGAACGCGAAGCTCAAGGGCACCGAGGAGATCGACGCCGTCCTCACCGCATTGCACGACAGCGGACAGATCGAGTACCGCCGCATCACCGGCGTACCGCACAGCGGCATGCCGGCCGTGATCGGCGACGCCGACATCGTTGTCGACCAACTCCGGATCGGTCTGTACGGCGTGGCGGCCGCTGAAGCCCTCGCCGCCGGGCGGATCGTCGTTTCGTACGTCGGTGACGGCGTGCGCGAGCGTGTGCGTAGTCTGGCCGGGCGAGAGGTGCCGATCGTGGAGGCGGATCCCGACACCCTGGGTGATGTCGTCAGCGGTCTGATCGCCGATCGTGACGCCGCCGCCGAGCGGGCGGCTGCCGGTCCGGGCTTCGTGACGGAGCTGCACGACGGACGCCGCTCGGCCGAAGTACTGAAACCCTGGCTGACCCAGAAGGAGACCCTGTGACGTCCCGCATCGCGCCGTCCGCCGACGTCGACGACAGCGCCAAGATCGGCGACGGTTCGTCGGTCTGGCACCTCGCGCAGATCCGCGAGAACGCCGTCCTCGGCAAGAACTGCATCGTCGGCCGCGGCGCGTACGTCGGGACCGGGGTCCAGATGGGCGACAACTGCAAGATCCAGAACTATGCGCTGGTGTACGAGCCCGCCTCGCTCGAGGACGGTGTGTTCATCGGACCGGCCGTCGTGCTCACCAACGACTACTTCCCGCGCGCGGTGAACCCGGACGGTTCGCCGAAGAGCGGGCACGACTGGGAACCGGTCGGGGTGACGATGAAACAGGGCTGCTCGCTCGGTGCGCGCAGCGTCTGCGTGGCCCCGGTCACCATCGGTCGCTGGGCCACTGTCGCCGCCGGTGCGGTGGTGACCAAGGACGTGCCAGACTTCGCGCTGGTCGCCGGGGTTCCGGCTCGTCGGCTCAAGTGGGTCGGCAAGGCCGGAGTTCCGCTGCTCGACGTCGGGAACGGCGAGTGGAAGTGCCCGAACACGGGCGAGATGTACATCGAAACCGACGGGCGGCTGCGGCCGGCCGAAGAAAATCTGGAGGAGAACTGATGGTGCAGCCGATTCCGGCCGCGAAGCCGATCATCGGGAAGGAGGAGCGCGAGGCCGTCGACCGTGTCATGCAGTCCGGCATGCTGGCCCAGGGCCCCGAGGTAGCGGCGTTCGAGCAGGAGTTCGGCGCAGCGCTGGTCTCCGGCCGTGCGTGCGTCGCGACGAACTCGGGCACGTCGGGTCTCCACCTCGGCCTGCTGGCCGCGGGCGTCGGACCGGGTGACGAGGTCATCGTCCCGTCCTTCACCTTCGCCGCCACCGCGAACAGCGTCGCGCTGACCGGCGCCACCCCGGTGTTCGTCGACATCGAGCCGACGTACTTCTGCCTGGACCCGAAGGCGGTCGAGGCAGCGATCACCGAGAAGACCAAGGCCGTCATGCCGGTGCACCTGTTCGGTCACCCGGCCAACATGACCGCGCTGCAGGCGATCGCCGACAAGCACGGCATCCAGATCTACGAGGACGCCGCGCAGGCCCACGGCGCCACCTGGAACGGCGCGCCGGTCGGTAGCTTCGGCGAGTTCGCGATGTTCAGCCTCTACCCGACCAAGAACATGACGTCGGGTGAGGGCGGCATGAACTCGGTCGCGAACGCCGACATCGAGCGCCGGATGCGGCTGTTCCGCAACCAGGGCATGCTCAAGCAGTACGAGAACGAGGTCGTCGGCCTGAACAACCGGATGACCGACCTGCACGCCGCCATCGGCCGGGTGCAGCTGACCAAGGTCGGCGGCTGGACGAAGCAGCGGCAGGAGAACGCGGCCTTCCTGGACGCGAACCTCGCCGGTGTCGGCATCCCGGCCGTGGCCGACGAGGCCAGCCACGTGTACCACCAGTACACGATCCGCGTGACCGAGGACCGCGACGGCTTCGCCAACGCGCTGCGGACGGAGTACGGCGTCGGCTGCGGCGTGTACTACCCGATCCCGAACCACCGGCTCCCCTCGTTCCAGCGCGAGCTGGACCTGCCGGAGACCGAGAAGGCCGCGGCCGAGGTGCTCTCGCTGCCGGTCCACCCCTCGCTGTCCGAGGATGACCTGAACCGGATCGTGGCCGCGGTGAACACCGTGGCGAAGGCGGGTGCGTGACCATGGCGAACCTGCGTGCGGGCCTGATCGGCCTGGGCATGATGGGACGGCACCACGCTCGCGTGCTGGCCTCCCTCGAGGGCGTCGACCTGGTCGCGGTCGCCGACCCGGGCGGTGACAAGTTCAACGTGGCCGGCGGTCGTCCGGTGCACGAGAACATCGAGCAGCTGATCGCCGAGAAGCTCGACTACTGCATGGTCGCGGTGCCGACGCAGTACCACGCCGAGATCGCGAAGTCGCTGGCCGAGGCCGGCGTGCACGCGATGATCGAGAAGCCGCTGGCCGGCTCCTCGTCCGAGGCGACCGAGATCGCGAAGGCGTTCGAGGCGGCCGGACTGGTCGGCGCGGTCGGTCACATCGAGCGGTACAACCCGGCGCTGCAGGCGCTGCGGGTGCGCCTCGAGGCCGGCGAGCTGGGCGACATCTACCAGATCACCACGCGTCGCCAGGGCCCGTTCCCGGCGCGCATCGCCGACGTCGGCGTGGTGCTCGACCTGGCCACCCACGACATCGACCTGACCGCCTGGGTGACGCAGTCGCCGTTCGTCACGGTGTCCGCGCAGAGCGCGCACAAGTCGGGCCGGCAGTACGAGGACCTGATCGCGGTGACCGGCAAGCTGGCCGACGGCACCGTCACCAGCCACCTGGTCAACTGGCTGTCCCCGATGAAGGAGCGTCTCACCGTCGTCACGGGTGAGAAGGGCGCCTTCATCGCCGACACCCTGACGGCCGACCTGTCGTTCCACGCGAACGGCACCGTGCAGACCGCGTGGGACGACGTCGCGCACTTCCGCGGTGTCAGCGAGGGCGACATGATCCGGTACGCGATCAGCAAGCCTGAGCCGCTGAAGACCGAGCACGAGGCCTTCCGGGACGCCGTCCTGGGCAAGGAAGCCGACATCGTCACGCTGCAGCAGGGTCTGACCACCGTCGCGGTGGCCGAGGCCGTGATCCAGTCTGCGGCCGAGGATCGAACCATCAAGGTCGCCGGGGAGTCTGCTTAACCATGAAGGTTCTGAGTGTTGTCGGGGCTCGCCCACAGTTCGTGAAGCTGGCGCCCGTCGCGGAGGCTTTTGCCGCGACGGAGCACCAGCACGTGATCGTGCACACCGGGCAGCACTACGACAAGAACATGTCCGACGTGTTCTTCGCCGACCTGCGGATCCCGGCCCCGGACGTCCACCTGGGCGTCGGGTCCGGGAGCCACGGCGTCCAGACCGGCGCGATGCTGGCTGCGATGGACGCCGTACTGGACGAGCACAAGCCGGACTGGGTGCTGGTGTACGGCGACACGAACTCGACGCTCGCCGGCACGCTGTCCGCGGTGAAGATGCACCTGCCGGTCGCGCACCTCGAGGCCGGACTGCGCTCGTTCAACCGGGCGATGCCCGAGGAGCACAACCGGGTGCTGACCGATCACGCGGCCGACCTGCTGCTCGCGCCGACCCAGGTCGCGATGGACCACCTGGCGAACGAGGGCCTGAAGGACAAGTCCCGCCTGGTCGGCGACGTCATGACCGACGTCTGCTTCCGGGTCCGCGACGCGGTGCAGGACAAGCCGCTGGACCTCCCGTTCAAGCAGGGCGAGTACGTCGTCTCGACCATCCACCGGGCCGAGAACACCGACGACCCGGCGCGACTGGCCGGCATTGTCGACGGTCTGGCGGCGGCCGGTTCGCCGGTGCTGCTGCTGGCCCACCCCCGCCTGGTCGCGAAATGTGCGGAGCACGGCATCAAGCTGGAGCGTCCGGACGGTTCGCTGCACGTCCGCGAGCCGCTGGCCTACCCGGAGATGGTCGCGGCCGTCCTCGGTTCGGCCGGTGTGGTGACGGACTCCGGCGGTCTCCAGAAGGAGGCCTTCCTGCTCGGCCGGGTGTGCACCACGCTGCGCACCGAGACCGAGTGGGTCGAGACGCTGGACGACGGGTGGAACGTGTTGACATCCGACGTGAGTAAGCTGCCCGAGTTGGCCGCACGGCCGGCTCCCACGGGGGAACGCCCGATGCCCTACGGCGACGGCCACGCTGCTGAGCGTGTCGTAGCCACTCTCGCGGAGTAACTACATGACGAAGGCCGCCGAAGAGAACCAAACGCCGTCGACCCAGGAGCTGCCTGGGTCGACAGATGTGGGGACCCCGCCGCCCGGCGCGCCTGTCAGTGCCTTCCCCGGGGAGTCCGGCACACCGCCGGCCTCCCGCGTGGGACGGTTGCCACGAGTCGAGTCGCTCACCGGCCTGCGCTGGTGGGCGGCCTTCTTCGTGTTCTGCCACCACATGACCAACCTGGCGCCGCTGCCGATCTTCGACTTCCTGAAGTTCGGCACCTCCGGCGTCACGTTCTTCTTCGTCCTGTCCGGCTTCGTGCTCACCTGGTCTGCCCAGAAGGGCACAAAGATCCGGACATTCTACCGGCGCCGGTTCGCCCGGATCTTCCCGCTGTACTTCCTCACCCTGATCCTCGCGTTCTTCGTCTTCTACCGGGTCGACCCGCCGGCCGGGATGTCCTGGATCAAGCCGATCTCGATCAGCGTGCTGCTGCTGTCGACATTCCTGCTGCACGGCTGGTCGAACAACCCGACCGTCCTGTACGGCGGCAACCCGGCGGGCTGGACGCTGTCGGTCGAGGCGTTCTTCTACGCGTACTTCCCGTTCGTCTGGCGGGCCACGCAGCGGCTGAAGACGGCCGGCGGCCTGATCCTCTGCGTCACGGTGATCGTGGTGGGCGGTGCGTACCGACTGGCGCTGTTCCATCACAAGGACGTCGTACCGATCCTGCCGCAACCGATCCTGCATTCGGTGGCGTTCCTGTTCGGTATCGGCCTGGCGATCTCGCTGCGGTCCGGCTGGAAGCCGCGGATCCCGGTGTGGTTCGCGTTCCTGGTCACCGGCGGCGGTCTGTACATCCTCTGGTACTCCGGTGTGCACGCGGCCACGTTCCCGGGCGCGATCACCATGGGCCTGTGCCAGAAGGAGATTCTGACCTTCCTGTACGGCTTCCTGATCCTCGCGGTCGCGTCCCGCGACACCCGCGGCGGCCGGTCGCTGCTGCGCAGCAAGCCGATGGTCGCGCTCGGCCAATGGTCCTACGCCTTCTACCTGGTGCACGCCACGATCCTGTACGCGATCAAGGAGCACCACGGTGTGGCCGGCCCGATCGGCTGGTCCAACCTGACGTGGTACGCCGGTGTCCTCGTCCTCTCGATCATTGCCTCGTGGCTGCTCTACAAGTTCGTCGAGCACCCGCTGGAACGGAAGCTCCGGGGCCCCCGATGAAGAATCACTACCTAGTGGAGAACCTGTGCGTGTCAGTGTTGTTGCCTTAGGCAAGATCGGACTGCCGTTGGCGGTCCAGTTCGCGTCCAAGGGTCATCAGGTCGTCGGCGTCGACATCAACGAGAAGTTCGTCGAGATGGTGAACGCCGGCAAGGAGCCGTTCCCGGGTGAGGCCCACCTGCAGGAGTTGCTCGCCGAGACCGTGGCCGACGGCCGTCTGCGGGCGACCACGGACTACGCGGACGCCATCCCGAACAGCGACGCGGTCGTCGTGGTCGTGCCGCTGTTCGTCGACGAGAAGACCGGCGAGCCCGAGTTCGGCTGGATGGAGAACGCGACCCGTTCGCTGTCCGAGCACCTGAGCCCCGGCACCCTGGTCAGCTACGAGACGACGCTCCCGGTCGGCACCACCCGCAACCGGTGGAAGCCGATGATCGAGGAGATCTCCGGTCTGACCGAGGGCACCGACTTCCACCTGGTGTTCTCCCCGGAGCGGGTCCTCACCGGCCGGGTCTTCGCGGACCTGCGCAAGTACCCGAAGCTGGTCGGCGGTCTGTCCGAGGAGGGCGCGAAGCGCGCCATCGCCTTCTACGAGGCGGTGCTGGACTTCGACGAGCGTCCCGACCTGCCGCGGGCGAACGGCGTCTGGGACCTCGGTTCCGCCGAGGCGTCGGAGCTGGCGAAGCTGGCCGAGACCACCTACCGCGACGTGAACATCGGCCTGGCGAACCAGTTCGCCCGGTTCGCCGGCGAGAACGGCATCGACGTACATGCCGTCATCGAGGCGTCGAACTCGCAGCCGTACAGCCACATCCACCGGCCCGGTATCGCGGTCGGCGGCCACTGCATCCCGGTCTACCCGCGGCTGTACCTGTGGACCGACCCGGAGGCAACCGTTGTCCGGGCCGCCCGCGAGGCGAACGCCGGTATGCCGGACTACACCATCGGCCTGCTCGAGGGCGCCTTCGGCGAGCTGAAGGGCGCGAAGGTGGTCGTGCTCGGCGCGGCGTACCGTGGTGGCGTGAAGGAGACGGCGTTCTCCGGAGTCTTCCCGGCGGTCGAGGCGCTCAAGGCGCGCGGCGCCGAGGTGTCCGTGCACGACCCGCTGTACACCGACGAGGAGCTCCAGGGGCTCGGCTTCACGCCGTACACGCTGGGTACTCCGGTCGACGCGGCCGTGCTGCAGGCGGACCACGCGGACTACGCGCAGCTGAGCCCGGCAGACCTGCCCGGCGTCCAGGTGCTCGTCGACGGTCGTGACCGCACCGACCCAGCACGCTGGGCGGGTGTCCGTCGGATTGTGATCGGAAGGTCGGTCAGCCAGTGACAACTGCCGACCTGCGGGTCGTGATGATGGTCGCGAACGACGTCACCAACGACAGTAGGGTCCGCAAAGAGGCCGCAGCACTGGCCGAGACCGGAGCAGAGGTAACTGTGCTCGGGGTCTCGGCCAGCGGCCTGCCGTCGAGGGAGATGCTCGACGGCGCGCTGATCGTCCGGGTGGCGGTGCCGTTCGCACTGCGTGAGGAACGGAAACGAAGCCGTACGGCGCGACGCAACTGGCGTCCGCCGTTGGTGGGGTACAAGTACCGCGCAAGCTACGTGGCGCGCAGCGAACGGATCCAGGCCGAGCTGAAGGAGCTCAAGGCCGACTCCGGGCATGCGATCGCGCGGGCGAAAGCGGGCCAGGGAAATCCGCTCAAGTTCAAGGCCGGCGTCGGCACCCGCCTGCTCCGCCGGGCGCGCTGGAAGGCCGCCGAGCGGGCCAGCTGGGTCCGCAAGGGCGTGGGCAACAAGGCCGATGCGCCGTTCAAGTTCAGCTGGCGGGCGTACGACGGTGTGCTGCACCGGCTGCCCTGGCCGGCGCCGTGGCGCAAGCTGCACCCTGAGGCGCTGGACCTGGAGGTCGCGTTCGGCGACCTGATCGACCGCCTCGAGCCGGACGTGGTGCACGCGCACGACATGCACGTGATCGGTGTCGCCACCCGCGCCGCCGGCCGCGCGAAGCTGCGTGGCCGCACGCTGAAGGTGGTCTACGACGCGCACGAGTACGTCGCGGGCCTCTCGCAGTACGGCGCGCGCACCCGGCGTTCGATCGCGGCCTGGGCGAACCACGAGCGCGAGTACATCGGCGACGTCGACCGGGTGATCACCGTCAGCCCGGCGATCGCGACCCGGCTGCAGGCCGAGCACAAGCTCAAGCTCAAGCCGACCGTCGTGATGAACACGCCGAACCCTGCTGATGTGTCGGTCGAGGTGTCCGACATCCGCAGCCAGATCGGCCTGGCTCCCGACGTACCGCTGCTGGTTTACAGCGGAGGGGTGACGCGCGCGCGTGGCATCCACACCGCCGTACAGGCGCTGGTCGACCTGCCGGACGTGCACCTGGCCGTTGTGTGCGTGCCCGGTGTGGCGACGGACGCCGTACGCGCGCTGCAGACGCAGGCTGTGCAGCTCGGGGTGCAGGACCGTCTGCACTGCCTGGACCCGGTCGGGCCGGACGAGGTGGTGGCGTTCCTGCGTACTGCGGACGTCGGGCTGATCCCGATCCTGCGGTACCCGAGCCACGAGATGGCGTTGCCGAACAAGCTGTTCGAGTACGCGTTCGCCGGTCTGCCGGTAGTGGTCAGCGACATGCCGAGCATGAAGGAGTTCGTCGACCGCACGCGCATCGGCGAGGTCTTCACCGCCGAGGACACCAGGGACCTCGCGGCCAAGGTTCGGGCGGTGCTCGCGGACCTCGACAGCTACCGCGAGCGGGTCGCGGACCCGGTGTACCAGCAGGAGGTGTCCTGGGCCGGCCAGGCTGCCAACCTGCGCGCGCTGTACGGCGAGCTCACCGGGCGTCAGCTGGACGTCGTCCGCCGGGGCGGGCCAGTGGAGAAGAAGCGGCCGCACCTGCTGATCGGTCCGGTCAACAGCGCCGGCCAGGCCTGGCTGTGGGCGACCGCGGTCGAGCGCGAGGTGCCGGACGTCAAGGTCGAGTCGCTGACCACGGGCAGCGGCACGTTCGATTTCAAGGTGCACCGCACCGGGACCTACAAGCAGTACCGGACCGACCTGCGCTGGCAGCTCGAGCTGACCGCGTACGCGTTGCGCGAGGTCACCCACGTGCTGTTCGAGGCGGGCCGGCCGATGTTCGGTCAGCTCCGCGGGCAGATGTGGACCACCGACGTACCGATCCTCGAGCAGGCCGGGATCAAGCACGGCGTGCTGTTCCACGGCTCGGAGATTCGCGACCCGGCCATGCACCGGGCGCGCTACCGGTACTCCCCGTTCCGCAACCCCGACGACGAGCTGACCCAGCGGCTGCAGTCCGGCAACGACAACATGCGCCGGCACCTGCAGGGGTACGACGGCCCGGTCTACGTCACCACGCCGGACCTGCTGGAGTTCGTCGAGAACGGCATCTGGATCCCGCTGGCGGTCGACGTCGAGGGATTCGCGTCGAATCGGCCGGTGCTCGAGCGCGAGGTTCCGGTGGTGCTGCACGCGCCGTCGGCCAGCGCGCTCAAGGGCTCGGCGTACGTCGACCCGGTGCTGACCGATCTGGACGCGCGCGGCCTGATCACGTACCAGCGGGTGCAGGGTGTGCCGCACGCGGAGCTGGCCGAGATGGTGAAGGACGCCGACATCGTCGTCGACCAGATGCTGCTCGGTTCGTACGGCGTCTTCGCCTGTGAGGCGATGGCCGCCGGCCGGGTCACCGTCGGCCACATCGCGGACCCGGTCCGGGACCTGCTGCCGAGTGATCTGCCGATCGCCGAGGCGACGCCGGACGACCTGTCCGAGGTGATCGAGCGGCTCGTCAGCGAACGCGACTCAGCCCGGAAGATCGCCGACGCAGGCCCCGGCTACGTCCGGGATCTGCACGACGGACACCGGTCGGTCGAGGTGCTTCGGCCGTTCATCAACAACGAGCTCACCCCACGTGAGGCCGGCGAGTAGGTGCGGATTCTGATGATCGCGCAGTCCCCGATCGCCGGGGACTCGCGGATCCTGCGGGAGGCCACGGCGCTGGCCGCGGCCGGTCACACGCTGCACGTGATCGGCCGCGACGTCCCCTCCGGTTTCGAAGTGGGACCGGGGATCACGGTGGAGTCGGTCTCCCGCTCCTCAGGTCTGCGGAGCGGGAACGGCGGTCTGGCGGTCGGCCACGGGCGGAACGGGCCGAAGGTGCTGGTGCAGCGCTTCGGCCGGTGGCTGCTGTTGCCGGAGCACCGGAACCGCACCGAGAAGCATTGGCGTACCGCTGCGGCTTCGGTTGTGGCTGCGGCGGGGCCTGTTGATGTCGTGCACGCGCATGACTTCAACACGTTGGAGCTTGCCGCGGAGTACGCCGAGAAGTGGTCGGCTTCGCTGGTCTATGACAGCCACGAGCTGTGGTTCGACCGGGCGCTCCCGGGTCGGCCGACGCCGTTGTGGCGGGCGCGCGGGCGGCGGTACGAGGTTTCGCTCGCGTCGCGTGCACGGGTCGTGTTCACGGTGTCCGACGGGATCGCGGAGCGGTTGCGTTCACGCGGGTTGTCCGACGTACGCGTCGTACGGAACACGTTCCCGCGCGCTGACGACGTACCGCCGGCGCCGGATCGGCCGGATGGGCTGTTGTACGCCGGACGCGTCGGCGCCGGCCGGGATCTGCCGACGGTCGTTGCTGCGGCGCGGCAACTGTTGCCGTTCCGAACTGTGTTGATGGGGTCGGTGGATCCCAACTATCGCTTGGATCTGGGCCCGGTGGAGACGGTCGCGGAACGCTCGATCGACGAGGTCGACGACACGCTCCGCACCTACGGCATCTCGCTGGTGACGCTCACGAACACTTGCGAGAACCACCGCCTTGCCCTTCCCAACAAGCTCTTCCACGCGGTCCGCGCCGGCGTTCCGGTCGTCGCCGCCGACCTCCCCGAGCTGCGCGCGGTCGTCACGCAGTACAAGCTCGGCGGGTTGTACGAGCCCGGCAACGCGCAGTCGCTGACCGACGCGGTCCGCTCGGTGATCGACAACTACAGCACCTACACCGACGGCATCCGCAACGCCGCCGCCGAGCTCAACTGGGAGCACGACGCAGCCACCCTCACGGCCGCCTACGCCGAATTCTGACAACCTTTCGTGCTCGCTCTGTATCAGAGTGGGTGAGAGGGGTGGACATGAATCGACGACTGACTGCTTTGGCGGGGTGCGCGGCGCTCGCGCTGACCGCTTTGATGCCCGCGGCTGCACACGCCGCGAAACCTGACCCGACCAAGCCCGGGGCGACGGTGCCGGGTACCAACAAGAAGATCACCCAGGCACAGGCCAACGCCTGCTTCGTCTGGCAGGGTGGTGTGACCGCGAGCGGCGCGCACCACTTCTCCGACCCGACCGCGACGACGCCTCCGACGCTGCCGGACGACTGGACCAGCCCCGGGGTGTACGCGCCCGGCCAGGTCCGCCTGAGCGCGCGGCAGACCATCGAGCCGGACATCTCCGGCACCGACCGCTCCGGGTACGTCGTGATCGGCGACTCGCTCTACTACAGCTACTACCAGGAGTACGGCGACGGCACGATCGACAACAAGTCGCTGAGCCGGGTCGGCGGCGGCTGGGGCAGCTTCACGTTCCTGGAGACCTCGGACTACGAGAGCCCCGACAACGGGACGAAGAAGATCTACCGGTCGACGTCGTACGCGCTGCGCAACGACGGCGTGCTGTACCGCTGGAACATCGGCGAGAAGGGCTGGCGGGCCAGCGGGTCGTACCCGGGCTTCTCGTCCGTCAAGACGATGACGCTGATCGCCAAGACCCCGACGTACGACACCTTCCTCGCGAACACCCGCGGCGGGGCGCTGTACACGATCCGCATCCCGGCTGCGTCTCCGATGAAGCCGATCGTGAAGCAGGTCCGCACACGCACCTGGCAGGGCTTCGAGACGCTGTCGGCGATGGGCTGCGGCCAATACGGCACGCTGCTGCTCGGCATCGACAAGGACACCAAGAAGAACTACCTGTACGCCGTCGGCCACGCGAACGGCCTGTCCACCGTCATCCAATCCCGCGGCGAGGTATCCGGCGACTTCACCGACCCGGTCAACTTCCGCTGGGTAACCATCCCGGTCTACGACACCGCGAACGGCGAATGATGCGTAAGGCGGCAGGATTGACCGGTTTAGCCGGACTCCTCCTGGCCGCGGTGGTGCCGGTGAACGCGCAGGCGACCGGCGCCACCACGACCGCTGCGTGCAACGTCTGGCTGGGATCGGTGGCGGCAACCGGCCTCCAGCGGGAGCTGATGGTGACCGCGAACATCCCGCCGACGATCCAGCAGGGCCAGGACCTGGCGGTCTACAAGCCCGGACAAGTCCGGCTCAGCGCTCGGCAGACGTCTGAGCCCGGACCGGGAGGCACCGACCGCTACGGGTACGTCGTCATCGGCGACGCGCTCTACGAGAGCCGCTACCGCACGGACATGACCGGCGGTCTCGACCCGTCGAACCCGCCCGGCCTCGGCCGGATCGGTGGTGGCTGGACCAACTTCACCGCAATCGAGCTCGCCGACTACGCGAGCCCGGACGGCAGGATCAGCCGCACAGCGTTTTACGGACTGCGCAACGACGGCGTCCTGTTCCGCTGGAACCGGGTGAACGGCGTACTGCGGGCCGGCGGTTCCTATCCGGGATTCGCGTCGGTCAAGTCGATGGCGCTGATCGCGAAGACGCCCACGTACGACACGTTCCTGGCCAACACCCGCGGCGGTGCGCTGTACACGATCCGGATCCCCTCGGCCTCGCCGATGAAGCCGATCGTGACAGCGGTCCGAACCCGCACCTGGCAGGGCTTCGAGACACTCTCGGCGATGGCGTGCGGCAAGAACGGCACACTGCTGCTCGGCATCGACAAGGACACCAAGACCGCCTACCTGTACGCCGTCGGCCACGCCAACGGCACGGCGACCGTGATCCAGTCCCGGGGCCCGGCCCCCGGCACCTTCGACGACCCGGCCTACTTCCGCTGGGCCCCGATCCCACCCTTCGACGTCGCCAACGGCGACTGAGTCGTTCGAGAGTCGAGCCAGGTTTTGGTGGTCGTGTCGGCGGGGGTGTAAGTGAGGACGAACTGGCCGGTGTCGCCCGGGAGCTGGAGGGGCTCCAGGGTGAAGGTTAGGGGGCCGGCCAGTGGATGGTTGAGGGTCTTCGGGCAGTGGGAGCGGTTCTGGACGTCCTGGGAGAGCCAGAAACGCTCGAAGTCGGGGCTGGCGGTGCGGAGTTCCTGGACCAGCGCCGCCAGCTCCGCATCCTCGGCGTACTCCGCCGACGCTCGGCGGAGGAGCGCGACCGCGTCCTCGGCGACGGCTTCCCAGTCCGCGTAGTACGAGCGCGACGAGGGATCCAGGAAGTAGTGCCGGGCGAGGTTTCGTTGCGCTGGATCCTCGAAGTCGGCGATCACCGACAAAGCGGCGGAGTTCCAGGCGAGCACGTTGCTCAGCCGGTCGACGACGATCGCGGGCAGATCCTGCATCGCGTCGAGCATCGCCTTCAGTTGTGGGCGGACCGGGGCCGTCGGAGGTACGGCGGGCGGGGCCGCGCAGGCCAGCGAACGCAGGTGATCGCGCTCCGCCTGATCCATCCGAAGAGCGTCTGCGACGGCAGTGAGCACCGCGACGGAAGGATTTCCGGCGCGACCTTGCTCGAGGCGGATGTAGTAGTCGACGCTCACGTTGGCCAGCAGCGCGACTTCCTCGCGGCGGAGGCCGGTGACGCGACGATCCGGCCCTGGCCGCAACCCGACGTCCTCAGGCCCTACCCGGGCCCGCCTGGTCTGCAGGAACTCTCCCAGTGCACTCACCCGTCCAGTATCCCCAGGGCATTCAATGCACTGGGTGGTACTCCCAGACCTACGGTCGAAGCGGATCTTCTGAGCCACGGCCACGCGGCGGACAGTAGACCCATGAGTACTTCACGCATCGCGCTCGTCACCGGCGCCGCCAGCGGAATCGGTGCCGCTATCGCCACTCGTCTCGCCGCCGACGGCGCATCCGTCGCCCTGCTCGCCCGCCGTCGCGACCGCCTCGAGAAGGTCGCCGCGCAGATCGCCGAGGCCGGCGGTACGGCGTTCGTCGTACCGGCGGATGTCACGTCGGAAGAATCCGTGGCCGAGGCCGCAGCCCAGGTGCAGGAACGTTTCGGCGACCTCGACCTGCTGGTGAACAACGCCGGGCTGATGTCCGTCGTCCCGTTCGCCGACGGCCCGCTCGCGGACTGGCGTCGTACCGTCGAGGTCAATCTGACCGGCGTCATCACCGTCACGCACGCCTTCCTGCCGGCGCTCAGACGGTCGGCCGCGACCCGGACGACCGATCTGATCAACGTGTCCTCGCTGGCCGCGGACCGATTCAACCCGGGCATGGCGGCGTACGGCGCCTCGAAGGCAGGTGTCAGCCACCTGACCCGGACGCTGCGGGCCGAACTCGCCGGCGAAGGCATCCGGGTGACCGCCCTCGAGCCCGGCATGATCGACGGCACCGAACTCGCCGACAGCTTCCCGACCGACCTGCGATCGATGGTCGACGACCTCCGCACCAGCCTCCCCGCCGTCCCGGTGAGCGAGGTCGCCGAGCTCGTCGCGTACGTCGTCAGTCGTCCGCGGGAGGTGAATCTGCCGCACCTGATCATCCAACCGTCGAAGGAGATCTAGCACCCGTTCATCCGCCGCACCGCAGGCTGAGAACGCCAGGCCCCTTCAGACGACGAGGTGCAGCTTCACCGTGGCGACGGTGACCTCGATGCGCTGACCCCAGGTCGCGGTGAGGGTGTCGGACTCGATTCCGTCGCCGAAGACGACCAGGTCGGACTCGGCCGTGATCGTCAGCGAATCCGGTGCCTTCAGCAACCCTTCGGTGTTGTCGGTGCCGGTCGCCGGTGATGGCCAGGCCTCGCGGACGAACCAGCACAGGATCGGATCGGTCGGGGCCGGCAGGCCGAGCGGACTGTGTCGTTCCTGCCAGGCGGATCGGCACCAGCCGGTTGATCCGGTGCCGGTGCCGACCAGGATCCCGGACGACGACTGCCGCTCAGGCAGGCCGTCGGGCGAGCTGAGGCGGTAGCGCGCGGACTGGTGCGTACGGTGGCCGACGTACACCTCGTTCAACGCAAGGAGTTGCTGGCCGTCATCGGTGCTCGCGGCAACCATCGTCCGTTCGGCGACGGTCCGAGTGCTGAGCAGGTCTGCGATCGCGTCCGGTTCGTGCGGCACGAGTACGCCGGGGTTGCGGGCCGGCTCGGGGTTGATACCGATCACCGGCTGACCGTCGAGGTACTTCGCGACGTTGGCGACCAGGCCGTCCTGGCCGACTGTGATCACCACGTCCTCCGGCCCGAACCCGAACCTGTCGAGATCGTTGCGCTCGGCAACAGCTCGGCGCCAGTCCAGCGGGATCGCCGCCGACACCGTGGCCAGCGCGTCCTGCTGGGCCTGGTGCCGCGCGTCGAGCTCGGCCAGGTCGCGCCCGCGCCCGGCCAGGAAGAAGCCGGCCTGCTGCCGCGTCCCGTGCCGGGCGACCAACTCGGTCAGCTCGGTCGCCCGATGCACGATCACCGCCCTGGGTGGGAGGCTCATGAGGAGCCTCCCGTGGCGGGCCGCCCCCGGCGCGGCCCGCCCGCACGTGGCCCCCGGGTCATGCCGTCTGCCCGGTGAGCTTGGTCAGGAGCGGGGTCAGCAGGTCCGGCGTCAGGTTCAGCGTGCCGATCTCCGGCAGCGCTCCCTGCTTGATCGCCAGCGCGAGGATCACGCCCTGGTCCAGGTCGGCGTACGCCTCCAGCAGGGCCTTCTCCGCAGCGGCCTCCGCGGCGCCGATGACCCGCTTCGCGTCGGCCTCGGCCTGGCTCAGCGTTCGCTGCTGGCTCGCTGCCGCCTCGGTCGTGATCGCCTCCGCCGCTACGGCTTCGGTCGCGCGCAGCCGCTCGTTCTGACCGCGCTGGTTGACGAGCTGCTCCTCGCGGCGGGCGAGCTCGATCTGGTTCTGCAGCTCGTTCTCCGCGATCGAACGCTCCCGCTCGACGGCCATCGCGCGACGCTCGTACGTCGCCTTGTCCGCGGCCTGCTGCACCATCTCGCGGGTCGGCGTCTGCAGCGCCTTCTCGACATCTCGCTCCGCCCGTACGGCGACCACGCGCACGTCCTCGACGCCGATGCCCAGACTGGTCAGGCGGTGGTCTTCACGCAGACCAGTGCCGACTGCCTGGCGCAGCGACGTCATGCCCTCGGACAGAGCCTCGGTCAGTGACATCCGGGCGAGCAGGTCCAGCGCAGTCTGCTGGGCAAGCTCGGTCAGCAGACCGCCGAGCTGCTCGAGCGGAGTAGCTCGCCACAGCCCGGTGTCCGGGTCGATCCCGAAATCGAGCCGGCTGGACGCCAGCGCCGGGTCGGTGACGCGGTACGTCACGCTCGCCTGCACGGCGACGTCCTGGAAGTCCTGCGTGCGGCCGTGGAACAGCAGCGGCTGCTCGCGGTCGTCGATCGGGATCTCGCTCAGCGACGAGTTCAGTGCCCGGAACCAGAACGCCTGGCCGGCGCCGTCGTGCGCGACCTTGCCGTTGCGCAGGTGCCGCACGTGGGTGGTCGGGTTCGCTCGCAGGTGGCTGATGAAGCGGAACCGGGTGATGTCTGCCATCTCTTCGTTCTCCTTGTCGTCACTATGACGATAAGTCCGGAGATGACTTCTCGTCAAGATGACGATTAGAGTGGGTTCCATGGACTTCGAGCCGCTCGGCCTGGCCGCCGACCTGGTCATCCTGACCGTGCGCGACGGTCGCCTCCAGGTGCTGCTGATCCGCCGGGGCATCGCGCCGTACCAGGGTCGGTGGGCGCTGCCCGGCGGGTTCGTCCGGCCGGACGAGGACCTCGAGGCGACCGCCCGCCGTGAGCTGGCCGAGGAGACCGGGCTGTCCTCGGAGCGGATCCACCTCGAGCAGGTCGCGACGTACGGCGCTCCTGATCGCGACCCGCGCGGCCGCGTGGTCAGCGTGGCGTACCTGGCGCTGGTGCCGGATCTGCCTGCGCCGGTCGCCGGGTCGGACGCGGCGTCGGCGCACTGGGTCGAGGTCGCCGAGGTCGATGCCGGGCGGCTGGCATTCGACCATCACCGGATCCTGGCGGACGGCGTCGAGCGGGCCCGCGCCAAGCTCGAGTACTCGCCGCTCGCGACGGCGTTCTGCCCGCCGGAATTCACAATCTCCGAGCTGCGCGGGGTCTACGAGGCGGTCTGGGGTACGCCGCTCGACCCGCGCAACTTCCACCGCAAGGTCACCAAGACCGCCGACTTCGTCGTACCCGCCGGCAGCACGACAACCCGCGACGGCGGCCGCCCCGCCCAACTCTTCCACCGCGGCACCGCCACCACCCTCCACCCACCAATGACCCGAGCCTGAGTCCCACCGCGCGCACGGCGTGGGGGTGGGGGGCGGGGCGGAGGCTTGGGTTGAGTTCAGGTTTGGTTGAGGTGGTTGCCTGGGTGGATGACCTTTGCCGGACGACATGTTGTTGTGACTGGAGCTGGACGTGACACCGGCCGCAAGGTCGCACTTGCGTTTGCCGCTCGTGGTGCTCAGGTGCTTGCCGCGGCTCGCACGCTGTCTGCCGCCGAGGAGACGGTCGCGCTCATCCGCGCAGCAGGCGGTACGGCGAGCGCCGCCGTACTCGACCTCTCCGACCCGACCTCGGTCGAGCAACTCCGCGTCGACCGCCTGGACATCCTCGTCAACAGCGGCGCCCGCTACCTCGCCGGCGAGGCGACCCCAGAAGACATCGCCGACACCATCGCCGGCGCAGCGACCGGCACCGTCCTACTCACCGAACGCCTGCTCCCACTCCTGCGAGCCTCAGGCCACCCCGACATCGTCAACCTGATCTCCGCCGCCGGCGAACCCCGCCACCACCGCTCCGAAGCTCACCCAGCCTTCTACGCCGCCAAACACGCCCAGGCCGGGTACGCCGAAATCCTCTCCGAACGCCTTCGCCCGGAGGGCATCCGCGTCATCTCCCTCTACCCGCCAGACTTCGTCCAGGACGGGCCGAGGGACGCCACCTCAAACCTCACCGCCCAGTCGGTCGTCGACTGCGTCCTCTTCGCAGTAAGCCAGCCCCGCGACTGCTTTATCCGAGCCTTCCACTTCGAACAGCTGGCTCTTCGGTCGTGACTTTGTGCTGTCGTAGCAGGCACTTAGAGTTCACACATGCCTCAGCACGTGTTCGTCGACGAGAGCAAGACCAATGGTCTTCTCGTGGCGGCGGTCATCTGTCCGGCAGCTGAGGTGAACGAACATCGCCGAACGATGGCCAGCCTGCTGATGCCTCGCGAACGGCGGATCCACTTCACCAAGGAGTCTCCGGCGAGACGGCGGAAGATCCTCGCCGTCATCGCCGAGATCGGCCTCGTGGCGCGCCTTTACCAGGCGGAGAGGAACGACATCGCCGCCCGTCGGAGTTGTCTGTCGGCCTTGGTCGAAGACATCGCGGGCTCGGCGGAGCGGTTGGTGGTTGAGCGGGACGAGTCAACCGTGACTGTGGACAAGCAGGTGCTGTTCCACGCTGCGCGGCGGCACGACTGCTCGGACAGCCTGCAGTACGAATTGCTCGCGGCGCACACGGATCCGATGTTGTGGACGCCCGACGCGGTTGCTTGGTCCTGGGTGAAGGGCGGGGAGTGGCGTGACTTCGTCGCGCCGTACTCGACCGTGGTCCGGGTTTAGACGCGCGAAACCCGGCTCGCCAACCGTCCGGATGACTGCCGGGTTCACTTCCCGAGGGCTACTGCCCTGAGCTACCCACGATCATACAGACCCCGCACCTTCACAGCGCATCTCGGCTTCGAACAGCTAGGTCCTCGGCGGTGATGAGGTTGGTGTGGGTGCCGGGGGAGGCGCAGGCCCAGGCGCCGGCGATGGTGCCGGCCAGGGCGGCGTCGGGCCAGGGGGCGCCGTCGAGGTAGCGGGCCAGGAAGGCGGCTACGTAGGCGTCGCCGGCGCCGTTGGTGTCGATGACGGGACGGTCGGGGAAGGCGATGGCGGGGAAGTGGCGGGCAGGTTCGCCGCGGACGTGGAGGTAGCTGCCGTCGGCGCCGGCCATCGCGACGACGACCTCGGCGCGGCCGTTGGCGAGGATCCACTCGACGCCGTCGGACGGGAGGGAGCTGGTCGAGACGAAGACGATGTCCGAGGCGGTCGCGAAGTCCTTGTGGTGGTCGTTGCGGCCGTCCCAGTCGTGCAGGTCGGTGGAGATCGAGCGGTCGGCGGCGATCGCGTCGCCGAGGGCGTCGCGGGCGAAGTCCATGATCGAGACGTGGACGTGCTGCGCCTGGCGCATGACCGGTCGCCACAGGCCCGGGTCGACGCGCAGGCCGGCCGGGTGGCGTCCGTCGTACATCGAGAGCCGGCGGCCGTCCGGGCTGACCAGGTTGACCGATCGACGGGTGCCGCTCGGGTGCAGCGCTACCCGCAGCGGGAGGCCCAGCTCCTGGTATGTACGGCGGATGCGGGCGCCTTCGGGGTCGTCGCCGATCACGTCCACCAGACCGGCGTTCAAGCCGAGCAGGTGGCAGCCGAGCGCGACACCGTGCCCGGTGTGCCCCAGGTACGACTCGATCGGATCGACCGCGATCGAGTCGGCATCAGCCAACGGCAGGCTCGGCACCCGCACGATCGTGTCGATCCCCACTCCACCAATTACCAGCACGTCCAACTCCACGGGTCCCGTCATACCCGACTTTCGCCAGGGATTACAGGTGTCTTTCGGAAGCTGAACGCATAGTTGGGCTGCCGCGCACAGTCAGTCCGTGCTCAATCGCCGAAAGTTCACCGCTTGATCGGGGCGCCGGTCTTGTCCTGGAGTTCGTCGAAGGTGACGCCGTCGGCGAGCTCGACCAGCTGCAGGCCGTCGTCGGTGATGTCGAGTACGGCGAGGTCGGTGATGATCCGGTTGACGACGCCGCGGCCCGTGTACGGCAGGTCGCACTCCTCGAGGATCTTGTGCGAACCGTCCTTGGCGACATGCTCCATCAGCACGATCACCCGCTTGGCGCCGTGCACGAGGTCCATCGCGCCGCCCATGCCCTTGACCATCTTGCCGGGGATCATCCAGTTCGACAGATCGCCCTTGGCCGAGACCTGCATCGCGCCCAGGATCGCCGCGTCGATCGCGCCGCCGCGGATCATCCCGAACGACAGCGACGAGTCGAAGAACGACGCACCGGGCAGCGTGGTGACGGTCTCCTTGCCGGCGTTGATCAGATCCGGGTCCTCCTCGCCCGCGACCGGGTACGGCCCGACGCCGAGGATGCCGTTCTCGGACTGCAGCACGACGGTGACGCCGTCCGGGATGTAGTTCGGGACCAGCGTCGGCAGGCCGATGCCGAGGTTCACGTACGAGCCGTCGTCCAGCTCCGCGGCTGCCCGCGCCGCCATCTGCTCACGGGTGAGTGGCATGCTCAGGCCTCCGTCTTCTGTACGGTCAGCTTCTCGATCCGCTTCTCAATATCCTTGCCAACGGCAACCACACGCTGGACGTAGACCCCGGGCAGATGGATCGAGTCCGGGTCCAGCTCACCAGGCTGGACCAGCTCCTCGACCTGCGCGATCGTCACCCGGCCGGCCATCGCGGCCAGCGGGTTGAAGTTGCGCGCGCTCCGGTCGAAGACCAGGTTCCCGTGGGTGTCGCCGCGAAGGGCGTGCACGAGCCCGAAGTCCGTGGTGATCGAGTCCTCCAGCACGTACGTCGTGCCGTTGATCTCCCGCGTCTCCTTCGCCTCCGAGGCCTTCGCGACCGAGCCGTCCGCGTTGTACTTCTGCGGCAGCCCGCCCTCCGCGACCTGCGTGCCGACACCGGCCAGCGTGTAGAACGCCGCGATCCCGCAACCGCCGGCGCGCAGTTTCTCGGCCAGCGTGCCCTGCGGCGTCAGTTCGACCTCCAGCTCCCCGGTCAGGAACTGGCGGGCGAACTCCTTGTTCTCCCCGACGTACGACGAGGTCATCTTGGCGATGCGCTTGTCGGCGAGCAGGATGCCCAGGCCCCAGTCGTCGACGCCGCAGTTGTTCGACACCACGCTGAGCCCGCTCACCCCCTTGTCGTGCAGAGCGCTGATCAGCTGCATCGGGTTGCCGCACAACCCGAAGCCCCCGACCGCGAGGCTCGCCCCGTCCCCGATGTCCGCCACCGCTTCCTGCGGCGACCCGTACGTCTTGTCCATCAGCTGCTCCGTTGCAGTCGTCGGTGCGGATTCGCTCCCGACTCTAACCAGCCGTACCGCCGGCCGCGATGTGGCTGGCACCACACCGTCCTAGGCGGAGGCCTCTGAAGCGTTCAGCACGCGGAGCTCGTGCAGGGCCTCGAAATGAGCGTCCTCGAGGTTGGGGAGCGTCAGGACCGCCGAGAGGTGCGTGCGAGCGGCTGGAGCGTTGCCGGAGTGCCGCGCGGTGCGTGCCAGGCCCAGCCTGGCGGCTGCGACGGTTTCTGTGAGGTCAGCGTGCTCGCCGATGGACAGTGCCCGGCTGTAGTCCGCGTGAGCGTCCTCCAGCTTGCCCAGCCGCCGGTAGAGCTCAGCGCGCTCGCACAGCAGCAGCGCGGTCTCCTCAGCGAGGCACAGCTGCTCTGCGAGCTCCAGCGCCTCCGTGGTGACGTCCAGCGGCTCGTCGACGACCTGGCGGAGCGAGCAGAGCGCCAGGAACATGCCCCAGCGGTCCTCGAGCATCCGGAAGCGGCCCAGCGCCGTACGCAACGCCTGCGCCGCATCGGCCGGCGCAGCCGCGGTAAGGCCCGGATAGCCTCGGCAGAGCTCCACGGCGGCCCGGGCCCACGCGTCGCCGGCCTCGTTGCGCTCCAGCACCTCCTCGACCACACCGGCCGGCTCGAACGGTCCGAAGACCAGTGACCAGAGCAGTACGGTCACGGAGTACTGGAAGGGGCCGGTCGTCGTCAGGACGATCTGCTGGGCGCGCTCCAGTTGCTCCTGCTCCGCCGAGCCGGCGCCGTGGATGACGGCGAGCAGGTACTCCTCGTCCAGCCCGACCGGGACGGTCCGGCCGAGCATGCTCAGGACCCGCTCAGCCGCGGCCGCTGCCTCGTCCTGGAGCCCGTTGGACCACCAGTACGCCGAGTAACGCGCAACGAGCCGGAGGGCGGTCCGCAGGTCGCTTTCACACGCGCGCTCGATCGCGCTGACGACCTGGTCCGCCTCCAGACTGTTCGGTCCTCCGGAGCCCCCCAAGTTCACGTACCTCATTGTTGCGCGGCCCTGTTAACGCCACGTCACAGGGGTCAGAAGCGCAGCACACCCCAGGTGGCCGGACGGTGCATGTCCTCGATGCCCTGCGGCGCCCAGACCCAGAACTCGATCTGCTCACCCTTCACGTACGCACCGTCGACGACCTCGTGCGGCCACTCGCACCGCATCAGGTTCATCCGCCACTCGTCACCCGGGTTCGGCGGGGTCGCCCGACCCCCGTTGTACGGCGCCAGATCAGCCCACGGTACGGCGAGTTCGACCGACCAGGCGGTGTCGGTGTCGGATGGGTCGTTGACCGTGCCGTCGAGGTGGATCGCCGTCCGCAGACCGGGCAGGTTCGTCGGGTCGATCGGCAGGCCGCCGTCGACGTACGGCTTGGGCAGCGTCAGCTCCCAGATCGTGCCGAGCGGGTTGATCTCGAACTCGTAGTAGTTCAGCCCGTCGCCGTCCGGGTCCAGGAACAGCTCGAAGTTGTTCTCATGGAAGAGCTTGCTGTTCTTCTCGGTCATCGTCGACCACAGGTGCGGCTCCTCGAGCAGGCCGCCGACGTACAGGTACCGGTCGTCGTACATCAGCTTCGCCCGGGTCCGGAACCGCGGCGCGGGGCCGTCGTGGATCGGGACGAAGTCGGTGGTCCAGGGCGCGGCCTCCCAGGCGGGATCGGTCAGGGTGCCGTCGAGATTCGGCGCGGTCGCGGTCCGCGGGCACTCGTAGACGGGCAGGTCAGGCATCGGCACGCTCCAGCAGTCTGGCGATGAGATTGGCGAGCAGGAAGGTGATCGCGGTCACGGCCGGTACGACGGCGATGATCCACGGCGAGTCCAGATGACCGGTCAGGAACGCGATCACGAGCGCCACCATGAAGGCGACCCCGAGGAACGGGACCAGTTTCGGGTGCGGTATCGCCAGCCGGCTGAGGGCGAGGCCGCCGAGCACCATCGTGACGACCACGATGACGACCAGAAGCGGGAGCCCGAGGGCACCGCAGTTCGTGGTGTCGCGGAACCGGTCGCAACTGCGCTCACTCAGCCAGACGAAGGCGATCGTCGCGAACCCGCTCAGCAGGCCGACAACGGCCAGGATCAGCGCCGGCGGCAGCGGCGGGGCGTCGTACCGTCCCTGACTCATTCCCGAAGGCTATCGGGCTCCCAGGGAGTTCGCGATCGCGTCACGCACCGCCGCGTCGGTAGGCGTGGGTACGCCGCGTTCGGCCGCGAGCTCGGCCAGCGAGGTCATCGTGACGTCGTGCAGCCCGCAACTCGTGAATGTGTGAAACACGGTCATGTCGGGATCGACGTTGACCGAGAAGCCGTGGCTGGTCACGCCGCGCCGGATCCGCATCCCGATCGAGCACAGCTTGCGGCCGTCCTCGGTCCACACCCCGACCAGGCTGCTCGCGCCCTTCGGCGTTTCCCGGCGTACCAGCGGGAAGCCGAGCGAGCCGAGCGCGTCGATCAGCCCGTTCTCGACCCAGCGGACGATGTCGACCGGCCCGCGCTGCTTCAGGTCGATGACCAGGTACCCGACCAGCTGGCCCGGTCCGTGGTACGTCGCGAAGCCGCCGCGATCCACTGCGATAGCCGGAGTACCGGCGGGCAGGTCGTCCGGGGACGTCCGAGGCCCGTGCGTGATCACCGGCGGATGGCTCAGCAGGAACAGGCGGTCCTCGGCCTTGCCTTCGATCCGCTCCTCGACCCAGCCGCGCATGTCCTTCGCGGCGACGTCGTACTCCACCTCACCCAGCTCAACTCGCTGCATGCTTTCAGCCTAGACATACGGCGCGCGGTGCAAGATGTCGTACAGCGTCAGGCGGTCGAGCAGGAGGCCCTCCGGCTGCAGCCAGGCCTGGAGTTGGCTGGCCGCGGTCTGCGCGGGCAGGCAGGTGATGGCGGCCTCGGACCCCAGCGCGGCAGTGATGCCGCCCTGGCCGTCGACCGGCGGGTGGACGACCAGGAAGCCGCGAACCTCGACCGGGTCGAGCCGCTTCCGCCAAGCGGCGACGGCGGAGTCCAGACCTGACACCGGGCTGTCGAGGGGTACGCCGTTCAGCTGCAGCGCGCCGTACACGTCCAGCGTGTAGTGCCCCGGCGGGCCGACGACCGATGAGATCAGGGCGACGCGATGGCCGTTGAGGAGCAGGTGGCTGACCGCCATGTCGCCGATCCGCGCGCCATGCACCAGCTTCGACGCCGGGAGCGCCTCGACCACCGAGTCCAGGAGTCGGGCGGTGCGCCGATGCCGCAGTACGTCGGCCGGCGCGATCCACGCCGTACGTCCGTCGTCGACCAGCGGCTCGCCCGGACGGCCCCAGAGGTTGAAGTCGTACGTCGCCGTCGCGTCGATCGCCCGATCCAGTTTGTGGACCTTCGACCAGCGGCCGGTGAGGAACCGGACGAGCACCAGGCCGACGAGGAGCCCGATGATCGCGACCCGTTCGAGCGCAGTGATCCCGCTCTTCGACGACGGGAACAGCACCACCAGGAAGCCGATGCCGATCAGGATGCCGAACGCCTTGATCACGCCGCGGAGCGGGATCCGGCGGCTCCAGTGCGGCGGCATCGCGACCACGATCATCCCGACGATGCCGACGGCCAGGACGATGTCCCAGGTGTCGTGGATCCCTGAGCTGAGGAACACCCCGATGATCAGGAGGCTCCAGACCACCAGGGACACGAGTGCGGGGATCTTCCAGCGGCCGAACGGCGGCAGGACCTCGATGCTGCCGGCGAGCGGCGGCTGTGACGGCGCCTGCTGCTGAGACGACGTCTGTGTCTGCGTCCAGGTGAAGGGATCCGGCGCGGGCTCCGGCTCCGGCTCGGGTTCGGGGCGCGGGGTGTACGTCGGCTCCTCGTACGTCGGCGTACTCGTCTGGCCATCCAGCGTGCGGTCGTACGCCGCGCGCTTGGCAGGATCGCCGAGCGTCGTCCACGCCTCCTGCACGAGCCGGAACAACGCAGCGTTGCCGCCCTGGTCCGGGTGGACCTGACGAACCAGGCGCCGGTACGCCGACTTGATCTCCGCCGTCGTGGCGGTCCGCTCGACGTTCAGCACCTCGTAGTGGTCAGACACCCCAGCGCACCTCCACGACATGCCCTAGTACGCACTCAGGGCCAGCCACCTAAGTGACTGGCCCTGAGTGTTGGTCGGGCTGACAGGATTTGAACCTGCGACCTCTTCGTCCCGAACGAAGCGCGCTACCAAGCTGCGCCACAGCCCGAAGTCGCGGTTAGCTTACATGGGCCGAGCGCCCGGACGAAATCGGGTTAATCCGTGGGACGAGGGTGAGCAGCGTCGCCTCCGGCCGGCACGCGAATCGCACCGGCGCGTACGGCGAAGTACCGAGGCCGGCCGACACGTGCAGGGCTGCCTGGCGGCCGTCGTACCCCCAGGTGGACAGGCCCTTCACGCGGGACGTGTCGAGGTCGCAGTTGGTCACCAGCGCGCCGTACAACGGCACCGCCAGCTGACCGCCGTGCGTGTGACCCGCGAGGACCAGGGGATACCCGTCGCCGACGAACCCGTTCAGGACCCGCTGGTACGGCGCATGCGTGACGCCGACGGACAGGTCGGCCGTCGGGTCGATCTCGCCTGCGACCTCGTCGTACCGGTCGCGCTTGATGTGCGGGTCGTCGGTGCCCGCGAAGTCCAGGCGCAGGCCGTTGACCTTGAGGGTCGCCTTGGCGTTGTTCAGGTCCGTCCAGCCGGCGCCGGTGAACGCGCGGCGCATCTCCTCGTACGGCAGGTCGGGGCCGTGCGGCTTGTGGCGCTGCTTGTGGGCCGGCAGCAAGTACTTGCCCGGGTTCTTGAAGTGCGGCTTCCAGTAGTCGTTGGAGCCGAACACGAAAACGCCGGGCAGGTCGAGCAGATCGCCGCACGCGCGGAGCAGCGGGCGGACCGAATCCTCGTGCGAGAGGTTGTCGCCGGTGTTGACGACCAGGTCGGGCTCGAGCGCGGCGAGCTCGTTGACCCAGCGGATCTTCTTCTCCTGCGTCGGCCACAGGTGCAGGTCGGACAGGTGCAGCACCCTCAGCGGGTCGCTCCCCGCGGGCAGCAGCGGCACCGTGACTCTGCGCAGTGTGAACCAGCGCACCTCGATCGCAGCCGCGTACGCGACGCAGGCAGCACCCACGGCACCCACGACGGCCGTGGTCTTCAGGGTGGTACTGGCGATCCCGCGCAAGCTCATTCCTCCAGCCTGCCACAATCGTGGTCATGTCCAACTCCGGAATGAAGCAGCGCCTGCACGACGACATGACCGCGGCCTTGAAGGCACGCGACGATATCCGCAAGTCGACCCTGCGGATGGCGCTCACCGCGATCACCAAGGCGGAGGTGGCCGGCAAGGAGGCCCGCGAGCTCAGCGACACCGAGGTCGTCGACGTGCTCAGCTCCGAGGCGAAGAAGCGCCGCGAGTCCGTCGTCGCCTACCGAGACGCCGGCCGCGCCGAACTCGCCGACAAGGAACAGGCCGAGGCGGACATCCTCGCCGAGTACCTCCCCGAGCAGCTGACCGAGGACGAGATCAAGGTCCTGGTCACCGAAGCCATCGCCACCACCGGCGCCGCCGACCTGGGCCCCCGAGGCATCGGCAAGGTCATGGGCGCCCTCCAACCCAAGGTCAAAGGCAAAGCCGACGGCGGAGCCGTCTCCGCCGAAGTAAAACGCCAACTCGGCGCCTGAGTAAACCACCTCTGCAACAACCTGCAATTTCCTGCGGAGTCGTTGCTACGTCAACGGCAGATCCCTACCTTTCTTGTGGATGCATCGCCCGGATGCAGACAAGGGGGACCAGTGTCATACCGCCGAAAGATCATTTCCGCCGTCATTGCCACTGTGCCCGTCACGGCCGGTTCGATTCTCGGTGCGGCGCCGCCTCGGCCGCGCCGTGCACCTATTCCGCGTGCAACGGCCTGGACCCGGAAACCACCGGCTCCGCGAACGACGCCGTCGCGAAGCTGGATCTGTTGTCGATGTACGGCGGCTACCTGGCCGAGCTCGGGTGGTCGCCGAGCTGTCAAGCGTTCTGCACCAGGCTGCGCTACGACCCGAGCACCTCAGGTGGCACCGGGGAGTACGCCTAGCTCGCGGGCGGTGTCTACGACAGCGCCGGCACCCCGGTCACGAAGATCGTCTACACCTCCGACGCCAACGGTGGTCCGTACTGGACCAAGATGATTTCCCAGGCCTACCCGTGGGAACGGTTCTGCGTTGTCGACGCATGTCACGACAACGGCTGCAAGATCACGACCTTGTGAGTATTTGAACAGTCTTTCTGTCCGCCCTTACAGGAAAGGCTCCGCCGATGTTCGCCCGCTCATTTCGTCATGCCCTTTTCCTGGTCCTGCTCGCCCTGATCTGCGGCGTCGCCGCCCTGGGCGCACCCACCGCCCAGGCCCACGACGACCCCGATCACCCGGCGACTGCTCCGCCCGGCGGCCCATCCGTCGCGCCGGCCGCCGGTTCCGGCGTACAGACCGTCAGCCCGAGCTGGTGGAAGGGCGACGACGTCTTGATCACCGGCCGCGGCACAGCGGACGGGTACACGGTCTACATCGCTCTGGAGAAGGAGAAGTACGTCCTTCGTCCGTTGGCGACCATTCGGCCGGCCGGGTACGACGGTGACGACTGGCTCGGCTACACCTGTCTGACCGGCGATCGGCGGTTCGCCGTCGCCACGGTGATGCCGCGGTGGGCGGTCAACGTGCCGCGGTTGCGGGATCGTGGTGCGCTCGCGTACGTCGTTTCGACCGCGAACGGCAAGATCTGGCCGCTGGCCAACGAGGTGGCGTTCAAATACCACGCCACGAACTGCGGAGCGGGCTCGAAGGTGGCGCTGATGCGCAACCTCGGCGACGACCAGCAGCAGAGCGAAGTCCTCGTCGCAGACGCAGCGAACAGGCGAGTGGCCAGCCTCGGGATCGTGAAACAGCAGCTGACCTCTCCGGTGCCGGACGGCGCGGCCGCCGTTGCACTGGGACGCGGCGGCATCCTCGCCGTACAGCCCGGTGGGAAAACCGCGCTGCGGACCAAGATCGTGGGCGGAGTACCGTACCGGCTGGTCGCGAGGGGTGCAGGGCAGACTGTCGCCGTACTGCGTGGCGACGCCGTCGATGCCTACGCCGTTCAGGGATCCGACCTTCTGCTCGCCGGCTCGGGTGACAAGAGCAGCGCGCAGATCTACGCCTCGGAGTCCGCGGCTCCTCGCTTGGCAGGTCTTCGGGCACCGGCCAAGCGCTCCATCGCGGCGAACTTGGTCTCTCGGCCGCATCTTGCCGCGAGCGACGGGTCCGGGGTGACTGCGCGTGACCTCGCCGTGGACGCGGTGAGCGCCGAGAACAAGGTCGTTCTGGCCACCACTACCGTGGGATCGACCAACCAGCGCACGGTTGCTCCGGGCGAGCCGGAGTCGGAGAGCACCCAGGCAACACCCGCGGCGGAGGAGAAGCGACTGTTCTCGGCAACGACCGGACAGCTCCTCGCCGGCCGCTTCCCGGCCGAGTCGGCCGCGTCGGTGACCGAGGCCGTCCCGGCGACGGTCACCAAAGCCAAGCAATTCGCCCCGGCCGGAAACTTCACCACCCCGAAATGCGGCGTGCCGCGGAACGAGCCGACCCGGATGGCGTACGGCGCGAACGACGTGCAAGCCAGATGGGCGGTGGAGCAAGCGAGCCGCAACTCGCTACCGACCCGTCCCGCCGACTACCTGAAGAGCGGGCTGCCGTCGTACAACCCGAGCAGTGACTTCGGGCTGCAGGCGATCAAGCCGTCCGGTGGGAATGTGCCGCCGGCCGTCTTCAACGGGGTCCTCGCGCAGGAGTCGGCGTACCGCCAGGCGTCCCGGCGCACGCTGCCTGGCTCCGGTGGCAACTCGGTGATCGGCAACTACTACGGCGCCGGCGGCACGCTCGACGTCATCGACTACAACAACGCGGATTGCGGCTACGGCATCTCCCAGGTGACCTCCGGGATGGCGGCCTCCGAGACCTCGATCACGCCCAACGGCAAGGCAAAGATCGCGATCGACTACGCCGAGAACATCCAGGCCGGCATGAACATCCTGGTGAAGAAATGGAACCAGTTGCAGGACGCGGGTATCAAGCTGAACAACAGCGACCCGGCCGCGGTCGAGAACTGGTACCTCGCACTGTGGGCGTACAACTCCGGTGTCCAGCCGGATGCACGCTTCGGCAACACGACAGGATGTACTCCGAGCCCAAGTTGCACCGACGAGTTCGGCAACTGGGGCCTGGGCTGGAGTAACAACCCGCGAAACCCCGACTACCCGCCGACCCGTAACGTCTTCCTCCGCGCCACGTACGCCGATGCGGAGCACCCGTCGGACTGGCCGTACCAGGAGCGGATCATCGGATGGGCCGAGACACCGATCAAGAACTACCTGGGCGAGGACGCGTACCAGCCCGCGGCGCCGGGCACCAACTACCCGTACCCGAACATCAACACGTTCTGTACCGCCGCCAACTCGTGCGATCCGGCGACGGCGACCGGCTGCACGCGCACCGACTACCGGTGCTGGTGGCATCTCCCGGTCAGCTTCAAGAGTTGCGCACCGCTGAACCTCTGCGACACCTCGGCCTTCACCACCGCCTCCGGGGCGGCTGAGCCCTCGGCCCCCAACCCGTGGGAGCCGGCCTGCAACTCCGAGCTCGGGCCGGACGCGATCATCGTCGACGACATCCCGGATCCGTCGAAGAACATCTTCTGCCCGAACCGCAACTGGACCAATCAGGGCACCTTCAGCTACGAGGTCGGCAAGGACACCTCCGGGGCTCCGCTGGGCGTCATCGACTTTCACCAGGCTGCTGTCGGGTTCGGCGCGCACATGTTCTTCACGGGCAACCGGGTCGCCAGCGACACCGCGCACAAGGTCACCGGAACCTGGAAGCCGAGCAACCTCGCCGGCGGGTACCTGGTCCGGGCGCACATCCCACGCGCAGGGGCGAGCGTCTCGTCAGCGGTGTACAAGATCACGACCGCCGACGGCAGCGTCAGCGAGAAGGTGATCAACCAGCATGAGCACTTCAACCACTGGAAGACGCTGGGAGCCTTCCAGTTGGGTCCCAACGCCCAGGTGCAGTTGACGAACGTCACCCGGGACGACGTCATCGGGGGCGCCGGTACGCTCGCGTTCGACGCGATGGCGTTCATCCCCGTGTTGGGCGTCCCGGTCACCGAGGACGTCGATGCCTACGCCTACTTCGACCCCGACACCGACGTCACCACCTCCGGTACGACGTCGTGGCTGTCCGGACCGATGGCAGGCCCGCAGGCGCTGTACGAGTGGGGTGCCGAACGGGCGCCTGGACTGATCCAGGACGGAGGGCCCGCGACCAGGCTCATGGGCACCGTGTGGCGCGACGAGAACCAGGCCGCCCACGACAGCCCGGACGCAGATGACGACGGCATGAGCCCGGCTGTCCTGCTGGGCGAGGCGAACAAGCTCGAGTACCGGCCGACAATCGCCGCCAAACCGCCGGAGTTCGACACCGATGCCGACGCGTACAAGGTGCGGACCACCGCGAGGGTCAGCTTCGTCAGGACTGGTGTCAACGAGATCCTGGAGGGATCGGCGGATGTCGACTACGACCAGCGGGCAGGCAACACCTACCTGCCGCGGCTGATCACCGACTTCTTCGGCGCGGTCGCGCAGGACTACGCGATCCCGAAACCGGACCTCAGTTACTCGACGACGAATTTGAACACCTTCGACCACCAGATCAGGTCGGTCACCGCCAACACGACGTTCTTCCCGGCGCGTGCCTTCAAACCTGCCGGCAGAGCACCGCTGCTGGTGAACGAGGCCGGTCAGCCCGGGTCGGACTGCATCTTCGCGATCCACACCTTCGGCGGGGTGGACGGGTTCCGCCCGATGCTCGGCGTCGGCTACGTGTCGAGCCGGGTCGAGGCCTGGAAACAGCAGATCGCCGATCGCACGGACATCCCGGCCTCCGTGAAAAACGTGGCGAAGGACATCTACGACGTCTGGTTCGACACCGGCGCCCTGAACGGGGCTCCGCCGGCATCGGTCTTCAATCAAGCGCCGCCGATCTGGCAGGAGCTGGCTTTCACAGTGTGCGCCAACGGCGACCTGGTCGCCCCGCAGAGCCAGGGACATGTACTGCGCGCGTCCTGGATGACGGACCAGTACCTCTACCGGAACGGCAGCGCCATCGAGAACACCGGCGAATGGCGGTATTCGCCCGATCCTCTGATGCGAGGAGATTTCGTCAAGTTCAGCCGGATCCCCGATCCCGGCAGCCTCTGGGACAACCCGTTCGGCGACTGCGACACCGACACCGGCAGGTCGGGTAATCCCTGGGGCCTCATCGCCGGGTTCAACTCCCCAGGCGTCGACCCATCGAGCGTGCACTTCTGCATCGACAAGGACCTCGGCGTCGACCCGGACGCGGGTGGCTGACCGTGGCGCTCTGGCTCTACATCCTGAGTGTGCCGGTGCCGGGTCTGCTGCTGGCCTGCGTTCCGGTTCGGCGAGCGCGCTGCAACGCGCTCGCCGAGCCGGCGGTGCGCTGGAAGTACCTGCTCAGGCTGACGATTCTCGCTGCGGTTCCGATCGTGCTGGCAGCAATCGCGCTGTCGCACGTCCTGGACAACACCGACTCCAAGCAGTTCTGGCTGGTCGCCTGCGTCCCGGGCCTCGCGCTGGCAACTGTGCGCCTCGCAATCGAGGCCAGACACCTGAAGAAGTTCCGTCCACGTCCTGTGAGGTGAACAATGCGATTCCTGAAAGTGCTTCCAGCAGGTGCGGTGATGATCACCGCCGTCTTCGCGCTCGGTGCTCCAAGCGCGTACGCAGTCGGCTGCGTCGGCGAGTCCTGTTACAACAAGGGACCCGTGTCGATGGGATGCACCAAGGATCAGCGCTCGATAGCCAACAGCGGCTGGAGCCTTCAGGTCTATTACTCGCCTGCGTGTCAGGCGGTCTGGGCGATCGCTTTCACGGATTCCTCGTGGGATCACTGTGTCTCCATCGATCTCGAACGAGCACGTAGTGACCGGATCGTCCAAGGCAGGCTGACCCAGGAACTGTGCCCCGAGGAAGCCTCCGACTGGACGAACATGTTCCCGAAGGGCTGGTACTTCCGTGCCGTGTACAACGACCCGGTTCAGGACGACTTCTATACGCCGTGGGTCTTTCGTTGACCTTCACTAATGCCTCTCTCCGGCACCCTGTAGGTCTGGTCACGTTCCGTCGATGTTCTGTGAGGTGAACCGTGCGGTTCCTGGAGGTGCTTCTGATAGGTGCAACGAGACCTATGTCTACTCGTCCGTCTGCCAGGTGGTCCGTGCGATCTCATTCTCCAGGTTTGACGCGGATCACTCTTGTCAAACGACACTGGTCAACATCAGGGAAAGGATGGCGCGTGTCCGAAAGACCCTGGTGACGGAAATTTCAACAGTCAGGCGCCGTAGTTACGGTCTCGGCCTTGAACGCAGTGCCGGCGCAGGCGGCTTCGTGTACCTATGCCGCATGTGGCGGCCTCGACCCGGAAACCATCGGCTGTTCGAACGATGCCGTCACGAAGCCGGACTTGTTGGCGACCTATAGCTTGTATTTGGTGGAACTCAGGTGGTCGCCGAGTTTCCACGCGTTCTGGACGCGCATCCATCCGAAAGAGTCCGGAGGCGGTAACGGTACATATGCCTACATTGCAGGTGGTGTCTACGATGCCAATGGCACTCCCGTCACGAGGATTGTTTATACCTCTAATCCCGCTGGGTCAAGCTGGACGAAAACGACCTCTCAGGCGTATCCGTGGGAGAGATTCTGCGCATTTGCTACAGGTTATGGCTCGGGATGCAAAATGACCACTTCGAAGCTATCTGATCGGTCTCTCTGTCCGTGATCTTGAAGGAGGCGTTCGATGAAGAAACACCTGAGTGCTGCATTAGCGATGATTTGCTCCGTTGCCGGTCTGACGGTTGTGACTTCCCAGACAGCCAGCGCAGTCGGCTGCGTCGGAGAGTCGTGCTACAACAAAGGGCCTGTTTCGATGGGGTGCACGGCCGATCAGCGGTTGATCTCTGACCCGCGATGGAGCCCCGACCTGCAAATCTTGTACTCGCCGGCGTGCCAAGCTGCCTGGGCAGTCTCGCTTGCGCCTCCCCTGGACCAGTGCATCGCTGTACAGATCGAGCGGTCGCGGAGCGATCACATCGTGCAGGCACGGCTGTCCCAGGAGTTCTGCCCTGAAGAGACCAAAGAGTGGACGAACATGATGCCACGTGGGTGGTACTTCCGGGCCGTGTGGAACGACTATTCACCGGGATATTCGGACTTGTACACACCTTGGGTGTTCCGCTGATGGAATGACAAAGGGCCTCGTCCGGTTGGACGAGGCCCTTTGTCGTCTACCCGTGGCCGCGGCCGCCGCCGCAGTTGGGGTACTTCGGGTTCCACGGTGGGCAGTTCGGGTTGATGGTGGTCGGACCGCCCGGCGGTTTGGTCGTGTTCTGCGGTGGCTTCGGATCGTTCTTCTTGCTGCCGTTGGAGACGTAGATCGTCACCAGGGAGCCGTCGGGGGCGCCGTCGCGTTGGCGGGGGTCGGTGTAGGCGACCGTGCCGGCGGTCTCCTCGGAGTTGACCGTGCCGCTGGCGATCGCGACGTCGAAGCCTGCCTGACGGAGCTTGTTTGCGGCGTCGTCGGGGTTCATGCCGTTGACGAACGGGAGGCTCTTCACGTCGCCGCGCTGGATCTTGTCGGACGGCGCGACGAAGTGCGTGGTCGGGTAACCCTGCAGGGCGGCCTTCATCGCGGCCTCCCAGATCGGACCGGCGGTGCCGGAACCTGTCGGGTCGTGGATGCCGTGACCGTTCAGCGTCTGACCCTGCAGAGGCGAGTACGGCAGCGAGGCGTCGGCCACCGTGGCGGCCGCGGCGAGCCTGGTCGAGTAACCGGCGTACCAGACAGCCTTGGCATCGTTGATGGTTCCGGTTTTACCGGCCAGGTCGCTATTGCCGAACTTCAGCTTGCCGCCGGTGCCGTTCGGCTCCATGACCTGGTGCAGGACCGCGTTCACGCCGTCGGCGACCTCCGGTGCCAGCGCCTGCTTGCAGTCCGCGCCGCGCGTGTTGATCGACTTTCCGGCCGAGTCCTTCACCGAGGTGACCACCCACGGGTTGCAGTACATGCCGCGCGCGGCGAAGGCGGCGTACGCGCCGGCCAGCTGCAGCGGGGTGACCAGGTCGACGCCCAGCGTCATGGACGGAACCTGCTGCAGCGGTCCCAGCGACTGGGCGTTGTACATGCCCAGGGAGGCTGCGATCTTGGCGATCGGGCACAAGCCGGTCCGCTGCGAAAGCTGCAGGAAGTAGGTGTTGGTGGACTTCTGCGCGGCCTGGATCATCGTCGGATCCGGGACGTTCGACGTCGAGTTCTTCGGCGAGTAGTCGTCCGGGGTCTTCACCGTGCCGTTGCAGGTGCTGAACTTCGTGCCGCCCAGCGGCAGCGGGCTGGGCGAGTTGATCTTGTAGGTGAGCGGAATCCCCTTCTGGATCGCCGCCGCGATCGTGAAGGCCTTCATCGTCGAGCCGTTCTGGAATCCGCCGAACCCGCCCGCGTAGGTCTTGGGTGCGTTGTAGTTGTACGCCGTCTGGCCGCGCTTGCTGCCGTACTTGCGGCTCTGCGCCATCGCCTTCACCAGACCGGTGCCCGGCTCGACGATCGTGATCGCCGCGATCGCCTGGTCGGTCGGCTTCGAGTGGGTGTCGATCGAGCGTTGCGCGTCGGCCTGGATCTTCGGGTCGAGCGACGTCCGGATCGTCAGGCCGGCGGTCTTCAGGTAGTTCGCGCGGTCGGTCTTCGTCTTGCCGAACGCCGTGTTGTTCTCGAGCTCGGAGACGACGTACTCGCAGTAGAACGGGTACGGGCCGTTGCCGCAGCCGAGCTTGTTCGAGCGGACCTTGGCCGGGTTGATGACCGGCGTCTTCAGCGCCGAGTTGGCCTGGGAGACCGAGATGACGTGGAGCTCGAGCATCCGCTTGATGACCACGTCGCGGCGGTCCTTGGCGCGCTTGGCGTTGTTGGTCGGGTCGTAGCCGGTCGGGTTCTTCACCAGGCCGGCCAGCATCGCGGCCTGCGGCAGCGTCAGCTGGGAGGCGTTCACCGAGAAGTAGTGCTGGGCCGCGGCCTGGATGCCCCACGCGCCGTCGCCGAAGTTGGCGAGGTTGAGGTACTTCTCCAGGATCTCCTGCTTGGAGTACTGCTTCTCGACCGCGATCGCGTACCGCAGCTCGGCGACCTTGCGCTGGTAGTTGTCGGCGGTCGCATCAGCGACCTCCTCCGGCGTCTTCGCCTTCTCGACCAGGCTGATCTTCACGTACTGCTGGGTGATGCTCGAACCACCCTGCTGCACCGAACCGGCGGACTGGTTCTGCAGCAGCGCGCGCAGCGTGCCCTTGAGGTCCAGCGCGCCGTGCTCGTAGAACCGGTCGTCCTCGATCGCGACGATCGCCTTCTGCATGATCGGCGCGACCAGCGCGAGCTTGACCGGCACCCGGTTCTGCTCGGCCAGCGTCGCGATCACGGATCCGTCCGCGGCCAGGATGGTGCTCTTCTGTTTGAGCGGCACCTCGTCGAACTGCTGCGGCAGGTCTTGCAGAGTGGTCGATGTCTTCTCTGTGGTGAACCCGGCGAGGCCGGCGAACGGGATGGCGAGACCGGCGGCCAGGGCCCCCGAAAGCACGCTCACCCCAAGGAACAGAACCACAGATTGGACGACTCCCCGGTCACCCTTTTCCCTGACGCGCATGGTTATAGAGACTACGGGATGCGCTGTTTGGGTTACCGCTGCGCGTATGACTTCAGTCACACTGGCTGGACAAAGTTCATCCAAAAGAATGAGGGCCCGAGCATCGCGCTCGGGCCCTCGATCTGTACTGCGTTACGCGGCGTACTGGTGCGCCTGTACCTCGGCCGGCTCCAGGGCCAGCTCCAGCACCTCGCGGACGTCGCTCACCGGGTGAACGGTCAGCTCCGCGAGCACGGACGCGGGCACGTCCTCCAGGTCCGGCTCGTTCCGCTTCGGGATCAGGATCGTGGTCAGCCCGGCCCGGTGGGCGGCGAGCAACTTCTGCTTCACCCCACCGATCGGGAGCACCCGTCCGGTCAGCGACACCTCACCGGTCATCGCGACCTCCGAACGGACCGGCCGTCCGGACAGCAGCGACGCCAGCGCCGTCGTCATCGTCACACCCGCCGACGGGCCGTCCTTCGGGACAGCACCGGCCGGTACGTGGATGTGAGTGTTGCGCTCGGCCAGGTCGCCTACCGGCAGCCCCAGCTCCGCACCGTGTGAGCGCAGGTACGACAGGGCGATCTGCGCCGACTCCTTCATCACGTCACCGAGCTGTCCGGTCAGCGTGACTCCGGTCGGGCCGGTCTCCTTGTCAGCCAGCGACGCCTCGATGAAGAGCACGTCACCACCCGCACCGGTTACTGCCAGTCCGGTCGCCACACCCGGAAGCGCCGTACGCTCGGCCGACTCCGGAGTGAACTTCGGCGAACCCAGGTACTCCTTCAGGTTGTCGCCGCCGATGGTCAGCGCGCCGAGCTCCTCGCCCAGAGCCAGCTTCGCCGTCACCTTCCGCAGTACGCGGGAGATCGACCGCTCCAGCTGCCGTACGCCGGCCTCCCGGGTGTACTCACCCGCGAGTACCCGCAGGGCCGAGTCCTCGATGGACACCTCGTCCGCCGTCAGGCCCGCCCGCTCCAGCTGACGCGGGAGCAGGTGGTCACGGCCGATGATGACCTTCTCGTCCTCGGTGTACCCGTCCAGCTGCACCAGTTCCATCCGGTCCAGCAGCGGCGCCGGGATGGAGTCCAGCACGTTCGCAGTGGCCAGGAAGACCACGTCGGACAGGTCCAGCTCGACCTCCAGGTAGTGGTCCCGGAAGGTGTGGTTCTGCGCCGGGTCCAGGACCTCCAGCAGCGCGGCCGTCGGGTCGCCCCGGTAGTCCGCACCCACCTTGTCGATCTCGTCCAGCAGTACGACGGGGTTCATCGAACCCGCCTCGGTGATCGCCCGGACGATCCGGCCCGGCAGCGCACCGACGTACGTACGCCGGTGACCGCGGATCTCGGCCTCGTCCCGCACACCACCCAGAGCGACCCGGACGAACTTCCGTCCCATCGCACGGGCCACGGACTCACCCAGCGAGGTCTTACCCACACCAGGAGGACCGACCAGGGCCAGTACGGCGCCACTGCGGCGTCCGCCGACCACTCCGAGACCACGGTCCGCGCGGCGACGCCGTACGGCCAGGTACTCGGTGATGCGCTGCTTCACGTCGTCCAGACCGGCGTGGTCCGCGTCCAGCACGGCCCGCGCCTCGCGGATGTCGTAGCTGTCCTCGGTCCGCTCGTTCCACGGCAGCTCGAGAACGGTGTCCAGCCAGGTACGGATCCAGCCGACCTCGGGAGACTGCTCGGCAGTCCGCTCGAGCTTGTCGACCTCGGAGAGCGCGGCCTTGCGGACGTGCTCCGGCAGGTCGGCCGCCTCGACGCGGGCCCGGTAGTCCTCTTCCTCGGACTCGGCCTTACCGTCCAGCTCGGCCAGTTCCTTGCGGATCGCGGCCATCTGCTGGCGCAGCAGGAACTCCCGCTGCTGCTTCTCCATACCCTCCTGGACGTCCTTCTGGATCGTCTCGGAGACCTCGAGCTCGGCGAGGTGGTCCTTCACCCAGCCGATCAGCTTCTCGAGCCGCTCGGACACGTTCGCGTTCTCGACCAGCCAGGACTTCTGCTCGTTGTTGAGGTACGACGCGTAGCCGGCCAGGTCGGACAGCTCGGAGGGGTCGTCGACCTGCTTGATGGAATCGATGACCTGGTACGCACCGCGACGCTGCAGCACGGAGGTCGTCAGAGTCTTGTACTCGCGGGCCAGCTCGACGGAGCGGTCGTCGGTGATCTCGTGCATCACCGTCGCGCCCACCCAGAGCGCCGCACCCGGTCCGGTCGTCCCGGCGCCGATGCGGACCCGCTGGGTCCCGCGGATCACGGCCGCCTGGGCACCGCCCGGCAGCCGGCCGATCTGCTCGATCTCACCGAGCGTTCCGGCCTTGGCATATTTACCGTCCAGCCGTGGCACCAGGAGCACCTGGTCCTGACCCGCGGCCTGCGCGGCGTCGATGGCCGCCCGGGCCTCGCTGTCGGCGAGTCGGACCGGCACGACCATTCCCGGCAGGACCACGACGTCGTCCAGCGGCAGTACCGGAAGATTCAACGTATCGGTCACGCTGTCACACCCTTTTCCAAGTTGAGTCTGACAGGCTCAACCATGGGTGTAAGCAAGTAATTCCCGGCGTTCGCTGAGGGTGAAACGAATCACGCGGTGAGCAGGTCGCCGATCTGGCGTAGACCGGTCAGGTCGTGCACATCGTCGGCCAGGGCCGGCACTTCGACGGTCCGGATCGCGCGGTGGCCACGGCGGAAGCGGTCGGCGCGGCGGTGGTCGCCCACGACCTGTTGCATCTTGTCCGCGTGCAACCGCAGTACTGCGGCCGTCAACGGCGACTTGTCCGCTTCCTCGAGCTTCTCGGCTGCAGCCAGTGACCGCTCCGCCGACAATTCCGTGGCCTGCGAGTTCGTCACCCGGTTCAGCACGACGCCGGCCAGCGGCATTCCCTCGGCCCGCAACCGCTCGGCGAAGTACGACGCCTCGCGCAGCGCATCGTTCTGCGGGGCGGCCACCACGAGGAATGAGGTGTGCGGCTCCCGCAGCAATGCGACCGTCTGCTCGGCCCGCTGCCGGAACCCGCCGAACAACGTGTCGAACGCGGCGACAAACGTTTGTACGTCGGTCAGCACCTGCGCGCCGAGGACCTTGTTGAGCACCGACATCGCCATGCTCACGCCGGCCGACATCAGCTTGAACGGCCCACGCGCCGGCGCCAGCAGCAACCGGAGGAAGCGGCCCTCGAGCAGCGATGCCAGCCGCTCGGGCGCGTCCAGGAAGTCCAGCGCGGACCGCGACGGCGGGGTGTCGACGATGATCAGATCCCAGTCGCCGGTCTGCTCGGCCTGCTGGTGCAGCTGGCCCAGCTTCTCCATCGCCATGTACTCCTGCGTCCCCGCGAACGACGAGGAAAGCGCCTGGTAGAAGGGATTCGCGAGGATCTGCTCGGCCTTGTCGGGCGTTGCATGCTGCAGGACGACGTCGTCGAACGTCCGCTTCATGTCGAGCATCATCGCGTCCAGCCGCCCGCCGTTCGCGGCCTTCACCCCGGCCACCGCGCGCGGGGTGTTGTCCAGCTCGGTCAGCCCGAGCGACTGCGCGAGCCGCCGCGCCGGGTCGATCGTCAGTACGACGACCTTCCGCCCGCGCTCCGCCGCGCGCAGCCCCAGCGCCGCGGCCGTGGTGGTCTTGCCGACCCCGCCCGCACCGCACGTGACGATGATCCGCGTCCCCGCATCGTCGATGAGCGCATCCAGATCGAGCTCTGTCATGCGCGCAACTCCTCGGCCAGGTCGAACAGGGCGCCGTGGTCGATACCCTCGGGCTGCAACTCCAGCTCGACGACTTTCTTGCCCAGGGCATCGATCCGGTCGCGGTTCTCGCGTTCGAGCCCGACCCGGATCGCGTGGTCGTGCGCCTCGGTCGCGAGCGTCTCGACCAGGTCGGCGCCGATCGTGATCCCGGCCGCCTTGAGGCCTCGCGTCAGCTCGGCGGTGGGCAGTTTCTCCTTCACCGCAAGGGCAAGCGCGTCATCGTCGAGCGGGCTGTTGCGGACCATGTTCACCACGATCGACCCGATCCGCAGATCGATCTTCTCCAGCTGTTCGACCGCGTCCAGCGTCTCCTGGACCGGCATCTCCTCGAGCAGCGTGACCAGGTGGACGCGGGTGACGTCCGAGCGCAGCATGCCCATGATCGCGTCCGCCTGGTTGCGGATCGGTCCGACCTTGGCCAGTCCGGCGACCTCGTGGTTCACGTTCAGGAAGCGTCCGATCCGCCCGGTCGGCGGGGCGTCCAGCACCACGGCGTCGTACGCGAGCCGCCCGTGCGCCTTGCGGCGGGTCGCCTCGTAGACCTTGCCGGTGAGCAGTACGTCGCGGAGCCCCGGGGCGATCGTGGTGACGAAGTCGATCGCGCCGACCTTCTCCAGCGCTTTCCCGGCGCGGCCGAGGTGGTAGTACATGTCGAGGTACTCCAGCAGCGCGGCCTCGGCGTCCACGGCCAGCGCGAACACCTCACCGCCGCCGGGGCCCTGCGCGATCCGGCGTTCGACGTACGGCAGGGGAGGTACGTCGAACAGCTGGGCGAGTCCTTGGCGGCCCTCGACCTCGCAGAGCAGGACCCGCTGACCTTCGTCGGCCAGCGAAAGAGCCATCGCGGCCGCAACAGTCGTCTTCCCGGTCCCCCCTTTACCGGTGACCACGTGCAGTCGCGCCATAGGTCCCAGGGTAGGACGTGTCCCAGAGCACACCGTTCCTGACCGGGGCGGTGGGGCGGGGAAGGTATCAGTAGAGTCCCCTTCATGAAGAAGTTCGAGTACTTCACCGCGCCGCTGCTGGTCCACTCGACCAAGGAGATCCTGGACAACTTCGGCCAGGACGGCTGGGAGCTGGTCCAGGTCGTCCCGGGGATGAACCCGGAGAACCTGGTCGCCTACTTCAAGCGGGAGATCGAGGACAAATGAGCCACCCCGAGGAGAAGCTCGCCGAGCTCGGCCTGAAGCTGCCCGACGTGGCCAAGCCAGTCGCCGCGTACGTCCCGGCGGTCCGGACCGGTGACCTCGTCTACACGTCCGGTCAGCTGCCGCTGCGCGAGGGCACGCTGATCGCCACCGGCAAGGTCGGCGGCGAGGTCAGCGCCGGGGTCGCCAGCGAGTGCGCCCAGCAGTGCGCGCTGAACGCGCTGGCCGCGGTCAAGGCCGAGATCGGCGACCTGGCGAACGTGAAGCGCATCGTCAAGGCGGTCGTGTTCATCGCGTCCACGCCCGACTTCACCGGTCAGCCGCAGGTCGCCAACGGCGCCTCCGAGCTGTTCGGCCAGGTCTTCGGCGAGGCGGGGCAGCACGCCCGCAGCGCGGTCGGCGTACCGGTCCTGCCGCTGGACGCCCCGGTCGAGGTCGAACTCATCGTCGAGGTCGGTTAACCCGATCGTGCGGGACCTGAAGTCCGAACTGATGACCGGCCGGATGGCCGAGACGGCCCTCGAGCACGTCCGGGCTGGTCGTACGCCGGTCACCTCCCGCCCCGCCTCCACCGTCATCCTCCTCCGCGACACACCGCCAGCAGGCGGAGAGCCGGCGGCAGGAGCCGGTGGTGGGGAGTCGGCGGCGGGATTCGCCTCTGGGCCGGAGGTCTACTTGTTGCGGCGGCAGCGGACTATGGCGTTTGCGGCTGGGATGACGGTGTTTCCGGGCGGGCGGGTCGATCCGGCCGACTCGGCGATCGCCGGCTCCTGGTCGGGTCCGCCGCCGGAGGACTTCGCCGCCCGGCTCGGGTGCTCTGCGGAGCTGGCGGCGGCGTATGTCGCCGCCGCCGTCCGTGAGACGTTCGAGGAGTCGGGCGTCCTGCTCGCCGGCCCGTCGAGCGAGACGGTGGTCGGCGACACCACCGGCGCGGACTGGGAGGCCGACCGGGTGGCGTTGGAAGCCGGACAGCTGACGTTCGCCGATTTCCTCCAGCGCCGCGGGCTCGTCCTCCGCGCGGATCTGCTCCGCGCGTGGGCGCATTGGATCACGCCGGAGTTCGAGCCCAAGCGGTACGACACCGCCTTCTTCGTCGCCGCGCTCCCAACCGGTCAGCTGACCCGGGACGTGACGAGCGAGTCCGATCAGGTCGCGTGGGTCAGGCCGGGAGACGCGGTGGCCGCGGTCGACGCGGGCGAGACGCTCATGCTGCCCCCGACGTACCTGTGCTGCCGCGACCTCACGCAGTACGACGACGTCGCCGAGGTGCTGGCCGGTGCAGGCGACCGTGAGATCCGGACGATCATGCCGACTGTGCGGATCGACGGCGATCAGGCTTATCTGGAGACGACATGACCGAGTACGCGACGCTCGTGCGGGCGGACAATCCCGGCCCGATGACGCTGGACGGGACCAACACCTGGATCCTCAAGGCGCCGGACGGGGAGCGCTCGGTCGTCGTCGACCCCGGCCCGATGCTCGAGGAGCACCTCACCGCGGTCCTGGAGGCGGCCGGCAAGGTGGCCGTCGTACTGCTGACGCACAAACACCCGGACCACTCCGAGGGCGCTGCCTGGTTCGCCAACCGGGCCGGTTGCGGCGTACGGGCCGTGGATCCAGCCTTCCGGATCCCGACCGATCACGCCCACGGGCTGTCCGAAGGCGACGTGATCACCGCCGACGGCCTGCGGATCGAGGTCCTGCCGACGCCCGGCCACACGCTCGACTCGGTCTGCTTCTGGCTGCCGCAGGACGGCTCGCTGCTGACCGGCGACACGGTCCTCGGCCGCGGTACGTCGGTCGTCGCGCACCCGGATGGTGCCCTGGGCCCCTACCTCGACTCCTTGAACAGCCTCCGCGCCTTCGCCAACTCATCGGCCGGCGTGGCGCGCCTGCTGCCAGGCCACGGGCCCGTCATCGACGACCCCGCCGCCGTACTCACCTACTACCTCGACCACCGCGAGGAACGCCTGAACCAGGTCCGCGCGGCCGTCGCCGAGGGCCACACCACGCCCGAGGCGATCGTCGAACACGTCTACGCCGACGTGGACAAGACCCTCTGGCCCGCCGCCGAACGCTCGGTGCGGGCCCAGCTCGACTACCTGAACCGCTAGCTAGCGCGCCCGCCGCTGCAGGCGGTCGACGTCGAGCAGTACGACGGAGCGCGGCTCCAGGCGGACCCAGCCTCGGGAGGCGAAGTCGGCCAGCGCCTTGTTCACGGTCTCGCGGGAGGCGCCGACCAGCTGGGCCAGCTCCTCCTGGGTGAGGTCGTGGTGGACGTGTACGCCGTCGTCGGCGGTGCGCCCGAACCGGCTGGCCAGGTCGAGCAGGGCCTTGGCGACCCGGCCCGGCACGTCGGAGAAGACCAGGTCGGCCACCACGTCGGAGACCTTGCGCAGTCGCCCGGCCAGCTGCAGCAGCAGGCCGCGGGCCACCGCGGGGCGCCCGTCCAGCCAGCGGAGCAGCTCGTCATGGGTCAGCGACATCAGCTGGGCGTCGGTGACGGCGGTGACGGTCGCGGACCGCGGTCCCGGGTCGAACAGCGACAGCTCGCCGAACATCTGGCCCGGGCCGAGCACGGCGATCAGGTTCTCCCGGCCGTCGGCCGACGTACGCCCGAGCTTGACCTTGCCCTCGACCACGACGAACAGCCGATCACCCGAGTCGCCCTCGTGGAACAGCACCTGGCCGCGCCGCAGCCGGCTCTCGGACATCGATGCGGCCAGGGCGTCGGCCGCCTCGTCGTCGAGCTGACTGAACAGCGGTGCCTGTCGGAGCACTGCGGCATCCACTTTGGGCCTCCTAGGACCTTCGACCACGACTGCGGGCGGGGGATCTGCCCCGTCCGGCACCGGGTCGTTCACACCCGGTCGCCACAAAACCGTAGCCCCTCGGGTGTCGGCACCGCCACGTAGGCTTGCCTCCATGCCATCCCCGCGTGTCGCGGAACCAGTCCCGGGAGCCCTCCCGACGGTCTCGCTGAACCTCCCCCGCAAGGCCCCCGTGGTCGTCGACGAGACCCATACCCAGCTCGTCCGCCGGGCCCGCAAGATGCACAAGGTGCTCACCGACACCTACCCGGACGCCCACTGCGAGCTGGACTTCGCCACCCCGCTCGAGTTGCTGGTGGCCACGATCCTGTCGGCCCAGACCACCGACGTCACGGTGAACAAGGTGACCCCCACGCTCTTCGCGAAGTACCCGACCGCCCTGGCGTACGCCGAGGCCGACCGGGACGAGATGGAGGCCATCCTCAAGCCGACCGGCTTCTTCCGGGCCAAGACCAACAGCGTGATCAAGCTCGGCCAGGCCCTGGTCGACGACTACGACGGTGTCGTGCCCGGCAAGCTGACCGAGCTGGTGAAGCTCCCCGGCACCGGCCGGAAGACGGCCAACGTGGTCCTCGGCAACGCCTTCGGCGTCCCGGGGATCACGGTCGACACGCATTTCGGCCGCCTGGTCCGCCGGTTCGGCTGGACCGCCGAGGAGGACCCGGTCAAGGTCGAGCACATCATCGGCGAGCTCTTCCCGAAGAAGGACTGGACGATGCTGTCGCACCGGCTGATCTTCCACGGCCGCCGCCGCTGCCACGCCAAGAAGCCGGCCTGCGGTGCCTGCCCGATCGCCCAGTGGTGCCCGTCGTACGGCACCGGCCCGACCGACCCCGAGGTCGCCGCGAAGCTGGTGAAGGTCCCGGCGTGAACCTCCCGGCACGATCGCGTACGACGTCCCGCCGCCGGCCACTGGTCTGTGCGGCGACGGGCGTCGCGCTCGCGATCCTGCTGGCAGCGTGCGGCACGGAGAAGCCGGGAGCCACGTCGACAGCGACCCCGGTCGCAGGCTCGGACAAGCTGATGGCGTGTCCGTCGACGCCCTCGAAACCGCCGACGACCAACGGTCTACCGGACGTCAGCCTGCCGTGTTTGGGCAGCGGCCCGGACATCCGGCTCGCCGACCTCCGCGGTCCGCTCGTGATCAACGTGTGGGCGCAGTGGTGCGGTCCGTGCCGCGACGAAGCGCCGTACCTGGCCGAGCTGGCCAAGGCGGGGACGGTCAAGATGCTCGGGATCGACTACGACGACCCGCGGCCGGAGCTGGCGGTGAAGTTCGCGACCGACGAAGGGCTGACGTATCCGCACGTCGTCGACCGGGACAAGGCGATCCAGCGTGCGTTGAAGATCGGCGGTCCGCCGCTGACCGCCTTCATCGACTCTGACGGCGCTGTCGCCTTCGTGCATCGCGGCGTACTCACCTCGCAGCAGCAGCTCGATCAGCTGGTGGAGGAGCACGCGCGATGACGTTCGATGTGGAGATCCCGGACTGGCTGCATCCGTTGGCGAAGGCGTCCGATGACGTCGACCCGAACCAGTTGTCCCGCTTCCTGCCGCCGGACGATCCGTCGGTGCGCAAGTCCGCCGTCCTCATCTTGCTTGCTGAGGGCAACGACGGGCCCGAGGTGCTGCTGACCGAGCGGGCGTGGACGTTGCGCAGTCATGCCGGGCAGATGGCGTTCCCCGGCGGCGGCGCCGATCCCGAGGACGGGACCGGTGACGAGGGTCTGGTCCGCACCGCCTTGCGCGAGGCCGAGGAAGAGACCGGGCTGGACCCGGCCGGCGTCGTACCGTTCTCGATCTGGCCGGCGCTCTGGGTGCCGGTGAGCAACTTCGGGGTGTCGCCGGTGCTCGCGTGGTGGCGGGAGCCGTCGCCGGTCGCGGTGGTCGACCCGGCCGAGGTCGCGTCGGTGCACGAGGTGCCGATCAGCGCGCTCGCCGACCCGGCGAACCGGATCAGCTGCGTGCACCCGTCCGGATTCACCGGGCCGGCGTTCGTCGTCGACGACCTCTACATCTGGGGATTCACGGCCGGCTTGCTGGATAAATTGCTCCTTCTCGGCGGATGGCGCCGCGACTGGGACCCCTCGGTCGTCGTACCGTTGCCCGACCGACTGGTCGAGGCGGCCTGGCGGAGCGAGGGGCGACGGCCCGAGGACGTGCGGCGGATGACCGCCATCGAGCACGATCTCGGCGGCGAGCACAAGGCGCACGGTGACAAGTCGGAAGGCGTGGAATGAGCTGGCTCGACTGGGCGGTGCTCGGCACCGCGGCACTGGTGGCGATCTCGGGGTACGTCGAAGGGTTCGTGCTCGGGGCCTGCGCCACGCTCGGCCTGCTCGGCGGCGCCGCGATCGGCGTCTGGGGCGTCCCCAAGATCCTGGACCACTTCTCACCGAGCGTGACGGTGTCGTTCGCGGCGCTGGTGCTGGTGGTGGGACTGGCCGCGCTCGGGCGAATGCTCGGGGCGATGGTCGGGACCAGGGTGCGCAACCGGCTGTCCTGGAAACCGATCCGGTTCCTCGACGCGCTCGGTGGCGCCGCGCTGGCCGCCGCCTCCGTGCTGATCGTCGCCTGGGTGCTCGGTGTCGCGGTCAGCGGCGCACGGATCCCGAGCGTGACGTCGGCGGTCCGCGGGTCGCAGGTGCTGGCGAAGGTCGACGAGGTCCTGCCGGACAGCGCCGATCGCGCGTTGCAGTCGTTCAACGACGTGGTGAACACCGATCTGTTCCCGCGGTTCCTCGACCCGTTCGTGCCGGAGCGGATCCGGGAGACGCAGCCGCCGGACAGCGCGATCGCGCGGCAGCTGCCGGTGCGGTCGGCGTACACGCGGATCGCGAAGGTGACCGGGGTCGCGAGTTGTTCGCGCGGCCTCGAGGGCAGCGGGTTCGTGTACGCACCGCAGCGCGTGATGACGAACGCGCACGTCGTCGCCGGGGTCAGCTCGCCATCGGTCGAGGTGAACGGGAAGAAGTACGACGCCAGGGTCGTCGTGTTCGACCCCGAGACCGACATCGCGGTGCTCTACGTGCCGAACTTGAAGGAACAGCCGCTGACCTTCGACTTCGCGGGTAAGGCCGACGACTCGGCGGTCGTGCTCGGCTACCCGGAGAACGGCCCGTTCGACTCCGAGCCGGCCCGGATCCGCTCCGAGGAACGGCTCCGCGGTCCCGACATCTACGGCGACAAGACCGTCACCCGCGACGCGTTCTCGATCTGGGCCTCGGTCCGCCCCGGCAACTCCGGCGGCCCGCTGCTGTCCTCCAAGGGCACGGTGTACGGCGTGGTCTTCGCCGCCTCGGTCGAAGACAACCGGACCGGCTACGTCCTCACCGCCGAACAAGTCTCCACCGACGCCCGCACCGGCACCACCGCAACCCAAGAGGTCTCCACCCAGTCCTGCACCTGATGCAGCAGAATCCGCCGTACGCCGCATTGAAGGGGTGTGACGGTGACGACGAAGGCGCTCCCCTTCGATGAACTGGTGCAGTCGAGCGAACGCCGGCTGCTGCGGCTGGGGCTGATGCTGAGCGGCAGTCTGCACACCGCCGAGGATCTGGTCCAGGCGGTCTTCGCGCGCGCACATCGCCGCTGGGACCAGATCGGCGTACTCGAACACCCTGAGGCGTATCTCCGCACGATGGTGGTGAACGAGTACCTCAGCTGGCGCCGTCTCCTGAAGAACCGCGAGGTACCGCTCGCCGAGCCGATCGAGCGGCCGACCACCGAAGACCTCAGCGCCCGGCAGGCTCAACGCGACGCCACCTGGCAACTCCTGTCCGGCCTGCCCCGCAAACAACGCGCCGTCCTGGTGCTGCGGTACTACGAGGACCTGCCGGACAGCGAGATCGCCGAGATCCTCGGCGTCGCACCTGCCACTGTCCGGTCGAACGCCGCCCGCGGGCTGGCGACCCTGCGCGAAAACCTGCCCGCCGAGGAGGAGAACTGACATGTCCAGGCTGACCGACGACGAACTCGGCGTCCTGCTCCGCGAGACCTTCACCGAGCGCGAGGACCTCGCCGATCAACTGCCCGAGGAAACCAGGCGCGCGCGTCGGGCGCCGGTCCTGCTCGCCGCCACGGTTCTCGCCGTCGTCGCCGGGGTCCTGTACGGCGTCCATCGCGCCGCCGCACCGGATCCGGTCGAGCCGGCCGCGACCGCCGCCGATCGCACCAGCCGGGACGCGCGGGTCTGGGCGCTCGCGATCGAGACGATCGTCCGCAAGGACGAGCCGAAGACCGGTTGGACGAAGGCGATCGTGATGGACCTGTCCGACGTCGGGAACCACCATCTGCGGAAGGGCCCGTCGATCTCCGGGCAACAGCGCAAGCTGATGGGCGCGATCGTGCACCCGACGGTGCCGCTCCAGTTCGCGGACGACGATCCTTCGCCGGCCGCGGTGACCTGTCCCGACCCCCGAGCGGCTGTGCTTCAGGTCAGTGACGTGGTCGAGAAGAGCGGTCATCTCGAGGTCAGCGTCGGGATCTTCTACGGCTGCACGCGGGCGGAGACGGCGAAGTACAAGATCGAGCGCAAGGGTCAGGATTGGGTCGTCACCGCGAACCTGGGTCAGTGGGGGAACTGACACCGCGCAGCCAGTCGACCAGCAGCGTGTTGAACAGGTCCGGCGTCTCCTCGTGGGGGAAGTGGCCGGCTGGGGCGATCAGCTCGTAGCGCAGGGGTGCGGTGACCAGTTGCGGCGGAGTGGTCGCTGTGGGGGAGATGGCGGTGTCCTGTGCGCCGTGGAGCTGCAGCACGGGTACGGCGACCGGCGTACGCATCCTGTGTGAGTACTTGCGGCCGTCCGGGCGTAGCCGTGAGCGAGCGAACCAGCGGTGGTACTCGAGGGCGCAGTGCGGCGCCGGCCAGACCTGGAGTGCTGCCCGGTAGCGGCGAGCCGCCTCCGCGTCGGGGAAGGAGGCGTCCGGCGCGGCCCAGGCGCGAAGGAGGCCCTCGATGTGGATGCCGTCCTGCGCCAGCAGCCGCCGCTCCGGAAAGATCGGCAGCTGGAACCATGCCGTCCGGCTCAACGCCTTGGCTCGGCCGGCGCGGGCCAGCACGAGCGGGTGTGGCGCCGACACGGCGGCCAGTCCGCGGACTTGCCGGGGTGCGAGTACTGCGGCGGACCAGCCGATGAAGCCGCCCCAGCCGTGCCCGACGACCACTGCGTCGGTGGCACCGAGAGAGCGGATCACGCCGGAGACGTCAGCTGCCGCGGTGTACGGATCGTATCCGCGGGGCGTCTTGTCGCTGGCGCCGTACCCGCGCAGGTCCATCGCCACCGCGCGGTAGCCGGCGGCCGCGACCACCGGCAGTTGGTGTCGCCAGGCCCACCAGAACTCGGGAAAGCCGTGCAGGAACAGAACGAGCGGGTCGTCCGCCGCGCCGCACTCGGCCACATGGAACCGGGCCCCGTTGGCCGCGACCAGTGAGTGCGACCAGGGGCCGTCGACCAGCAGGTCGACGACTCCCGCCGGGCTCAGCGCCGTACGCCCGGCTCAGGCAAGGCCGCGTGCTCCTCGTCGCCCTTGCCGATCGCCTTGAGCACCTCGACCGACTGCTTCGAGGTCTCGATCGTCCGCTCCGGACCCTTCGCGCTCTTCAGTGCGCGCATCCCGATGAAGACCAGGATCGCGCCGATCAGCAGGTAGGCGCCGGCCACGATCAGGAACGCGATGGCCGGGTGCAGACCGGCGGCGGTCAGACCGTACGCCGCGGCGATGCTCAGCAGGATGACCGCGAGCAGCGCCAGGAATGCAGCCGCCGCGAACATGCCGGCGCCGGTCCCGGCCGCGATCGCGGTCTTCTTCAGCTCGGTCTTGGCGAGCTCGACCTCGCTGCGGACCAGGCTGGACAGTTCCTTGCTGGCATTCGCGACAAGCTGGCCGACCGTGGGCCCGTCCCCGTTCTGCCCCATCGACATCGCAACTCCTTCCCACACGTCCGTGACCCGACACTACAGTCCGTACCCGTGGTCAATCGGCGTACGCGCGGTTTCGGCGAGCCAGCAGGAGCGCCGCGATCAACGCGGCCAGCACCGAGGCGACCAGTACGGCGGCCTTGGCGCGCTCGACCTGCGCAGCATCGGATCCGAAGGCGAGCTGGGCGATCAGCAGCGCGACCGTGAAACCGATACCGGCCAGCACGGAAACCGCGGCGACATCTCGCCAGGCCAGGTCGGAGTTCAGCTCGGCCCGCGTGAAGCGTGCGGTCAGCCAGGACCCGCCGAACACGCCGATGGATTTGCCGACCAGTAGCCCGGCGACCACACCGATCGCGACCGGGTCGGTCAGCATCTGCCGTACGGCGGACCCGCTCAACGTCACGCCCGCTGCGAACAGCGCGAACACCGGTACGGCGAGGCCCGCGGACCACGGCCGCAGGCGGTGCTCGATCCGCTCCGCAGGGGCGTGCTTCTCGCCGGGATCGGCGACGACGCGGGTGACGAGCCCGAGCGCGACGCCGGCGATCGTCGCGTGAATGCCGGACTCGTGCATGAACCACCACGTCGCGAGAGCGATCGGTACGTAGAGGAACGGCGTACGGACGCGGCGTCGCTGGAGGAAGTACCAGAGCGCGATCAGGACGATCGCGGCGAGCAGCGAGAGCAGGTGGAAGCCGTGTGAGAAGAACACCGCGATCACGAGGATCGCGCCGAAGTCGTCTACCACCGCCAGCGTGAGCAGGAACGCGCGCAGAGCACTCGGCAGCGACGACCCGACGATCGCGAGCACAGCCAGTGCGAACGCGATGTCTGTTGCGGTCGGCACCGCCCAGCCGTGCGGTTTGCCGTCTTTCGCGACCAGGTTGGTGATCAGGTAGATGATTGCCGGGAGCACCATTCCGGCGATCGCGGCGGCCACCGGGACGACTGCCTCGTTGAGCTTCGACAGGGTTCCGACGACGAGCTCGCGCTTCAGCTCGACACCGGCCAGGTAGAAGAACAACGCCAGGGCCCCGTCGGACGCCCAGGCCTCGACCGTCAGCGGGCCGAGCTGCGCGTCGCGGAGGTGGTGGTACGCGTCCTGCCACGGCGAATTCGCCCAGACCAGCGCGATGACGGCCGCCGCGAGCAGCAGCAACCCGCCGGTCGTCTCGGCGCGCAACGTGTCGGCGAGGAAGGCACGCTCGCTGCCGAGGATGCGCGGGAAGGCGCGTTTGCGTTGCCGGATCCGTGGGTGCTCGCTCATGGACGGCCCTTCATTCGGGGTCGGTCGGACGGACTGCCGACCAGACTTCCCGGCGCACCAGCCCTCATCCTAACGGTTGGTGTTTGCCCGTGGCAGCTTGTTGCGGCAGGGTTGGGCCCGGTGCGCCGGGAAGTCTGGTCGGCAAACTCGTGCCCAGATCCGGGGTACGAGTCCGCTGCGATTGCCCGAGAGGTGCCAGAGCCCTGTGAGAGACATCACCGGACCACGCGGACCCGGCGTACGCTGCGAGCGTGCGCGGAGAGCAGATAGCCGAGGACTTCCCGGTGGTCGGGCTGGACGACGACGCCCGTCAGGCGGTCGAGCTGCTGGCGTCGCACCGGCTGCCCGGGCTGATCGTGGCGCAGGCCGACGGCAGCCCGTGCTGTGTGCTGCCGGCCTCGCAGGTGGTCCGCTTCCTGGTCCCGTCGTACGTGCAGGACGACCCCTCGCTGGCCCGGGTGATCGACGAGTCGCTGGCCGATCGGGTCGCGGACAAGCTGGCCGGTCTCACCGTCCGCAAGCTGCTGCCGGACGAACCGCGGGAGATCCCGGTCGTCAACCACGACGACACGATCCTGGAGATCGCCGCCGTGATGGCGCGGCTGCGCAGCCCGCTGGTGGTCGTCGTCCGCGACCGGCACATCCTCGGCGCGGTCACCGCGTCCCGCCTGCTCGAGCTGGCCGTCACTCCGCACTGACCCACGGGACGGCCGGATGACGGTCGTCGCGGTCGCGGTGTTCGTGATCGCCTACGTGCTGATCGCGACCGAATGGACGCACAAGCTGCTCGCCGTACTCGGCGCGGCCGGGGTGCTGTTCGCGCTCGGGGTGACCGACTCCGAGCACGCGTTCTACTCCCCGGACACCGGCATCGACTGGAACGTCATCTTCCTGCTGTTCGGGATGATGGTGATCGTCGGCGTGCTCCGCCGTACCGGGGTGTTCGAGTACGTCGCGATCTGGGCCGCCAAGCGGGCCAAGGGATCGCCGTTGCGGATCATGATCCTGCTGACCCTGATCACCGCGACGGCGTCCGCTTTCCTGGACAACGTGACCACGGTGCTGCTGATCGCACCGGTCACCCTGCTGGTCTGTGACCGGCTCGGGATCGACCCGGTCCCGTTCCTGATCGCCGAGGTGATGGCGTCGAACATCGGCGGCGCCGCGACCCTGATCGGTGACCCGCCGAACATCATCATCGGCAGCAAGTCGGGACTGACCTTCAACGACTTCCTGCTGAACCTAACGCCGCTGGTCGTGATCGAGCTGGTGGTGTTCTGCCTGGTGCTGCCCTGGCTGTTCAAGGGCTCGTTCGCCGTCGACCCCGAGCGGGTGAACGATGTGATGCGGCTGAACGAGCGGGAGGCGATCGAGGACCGCACGCTACTGATCAAGAGCGGGGCCGTGCTGCTGGTCGTGTTCGTCGGCTTCGTCGGGCACTCGTTCCTCAACATCGAGCCGTCGATCGTGGCGCTGCTCGGCGCCGGTGTGCTGGTGCTGATCTCGAAGGTGCCGACCCGGCACTACATGGCCGCGGTCGAGTGGCAGACGCTGCTGTTCTTCGCCGGGTTGTTCGTGATGGTCGGCGCGCTCGTGAAGACCGGGGTGATCGCGAACCTCGCGGATCGGCTCGGCTCGGTCATCTCCGGGCACGCCCTGCTGGCCACGATGCTGATCCTGGTCGTCTCGGCGATCCTGTCCGGCGTGATCGACAACATTCCGTACGTCGCCACGATGAGTCCCGTCGTACTGGAGCTGACCAAAGGGATCGCCGATCCCGGGCAGGCGCACGCGCTGTGGTGGGCGCTCGCGATCGGCGCCGACTTCGGCGGCAATGCCACCGCGGTCGGCGCCAGCGCGAACGTCGTGGTGATCGGCCTCGCGCTACGGGCCGGGTCACCGATCAGTTTCTGGGCGTTCACCCGCAAGGGCGTGGTGATGACCGCGATCACGATCCTGGTCGCCGCGCCGTACCTCTGGCTGCGCTACTTCGCCTTCTCCTGAAGGCCATCCGCGGTGAGCTTCTGGGCCAGCGCTTCGAAATCGGGTGCGACGACGTCCGGTGCGAGGAACGACTTCGGGTACGGCGTTCCGCGCCGGTCGACGTACAACCCCTGAAGGCCGGCCCGGCGGGCGCCGTCGATGTCCCACGGGTGGACCGCGGCGAGCCCCATCCGTTCCACGGGCACCCCGCAGACCTCGGCGGCGTACCGGTAGGCGTCCGCGTGCGGCTTCCAGCGCTGGGGTGTGGCGACTCCGAGGCGCTGCTCGAGGTACGGCATGATCCCGCCCTTCTCGAAGACCTGCTTCGACATCGCCGCCGACCCGTTCGTCAGCGTGACGATCCGGATGCCGGCCCCATGGATCCTTTGCAGTCCCGGTTGGACGTCGGGGTGCAGCGGCAAGCGGGTGAATCCGGAGAGCACGCTCGCGACCGTCTCGTCGTTCGGCTCGATCCCGACGGCGATGAGCTGCGCCTCCAGGAGTTCGGCGGCGAGTTCGCGGAAGTCGGCGTACGCATCGACCGCGGTCAACGCGAACCCGTCCCGCAGCGTCGCCGCGAACCACGCGTCGAGGCTGTGCCGGGGTAGGCCCACCGCCTCGAACCCGTCCCGCAGCGGCTCCATGTCCGTCAGGGTCTCGTTGACGTCGAGCACCAGTACGTCGATCATCACGACTCCTCATATCTTGGATCGGTCGTTCCAAGATATGATGCCGGGTATGGCGGATGTCAAACATTTCGACGAGGCGGAAGCGCTGGCCACGGTCGAGCAACTGTTCTGGCGTCGTGGGAGCGCGGCCACCGGGATCCAGGACGTGGTCGCGGCGACCGGGCTGAGCCGGTCGAGTCTGTACAACGCCTTCGGCGGCAAGGACTCGCTCTATGCGGCGGCTGCACGCCGGTACCTCGAGCACCGGTCGCGGCCGATGTTCGACCAGTTGGCTGCGGACGGCCGTGGGTTGGCGGCGGTGCGGGCATTCTTCGATCGGCTGCTGCGGATGCGGCTGTCGGGGGAGTACGCCGGGTGGGGCTGCATGATGGCGAACGCGAACGCCGAGAACCCGCCGGACGCCGTAAGGACGGTGCTCGCGGAGCATCACGCCGTACTGCGGGATTCGCTGGCAGCTGCGTTGACGGTTGCTCAGAGCAACGAGGAGTTGCGGTCCGGGGTCGAGGTTGCGGGCGCGGCGGAGCTGCTGACGCTGCTCGCGTACGCGGTGAACCTGCGTTCACGATCCGGTGCGACGCGGGCCCAGCTCAGGTCGGCGGTCACCGCGGCACTGGCTGCGCTGGCTAGCTGATCCAGACGCGCGGATCGGGGCCCTTCGGGATGATGCCCGTCGGGTTGATGTTGTGGTGGGTGACGTAGTAGTGCCGCTTGATCTGGTCGAAGTCGACGGTCTCGCCGAAGCCGGGGCGCTGGTACAGGCGGCGCGCGTACGCCCACAGGTTGGGGAACTCGGTCAGCTTCTGCCGGTTGCATTTGAAGTGCCCGTGGTACACCGCGTCGAAGCGGACCAGAGTCGTGAACAGCCGGATGTCCACCTCGCGGAGCGTGTCACCGAGCAGGTACTCACGGTCCTGCAGCCGTTCCTCGAGTACGTCGAGACGCGCGAACAGGGCGTCGTACGCGGCGTCGTACGCCTCCTGGCTGGTCGCGAAACCGCAGCGGTAGACGCCGTTGTTCACGTCGCGATAGATCTCGTCGATCAACTGGTCCATCTCTTGGCGCTCGGCCGGGATCAGTTGTGGGGCGTCGGGCTTGTGGAAATCGGTCCACTCGGTGGAGAGGTCGAGCGTGATCTGTGGGTAGTCGTTCGTGACCACGTCGCCGGTGTTTGTGTCGATGATTGCCGGCACGGTGACGCGTCCGTCGTACGACGGGTCTGTGCGCAGGTACGCCTCGGAGAGGAACTTGATGCCGAGCACCGGGTCGGTGGCGTCCGCGTCGAGGGTGAACCGCCAGCCGCGCTCGTCGCGGACCGGGTCGACGATCGCCAGGCTGATCGCGTCCTCCAGGCCGAGCAGCCGGCGGACGATGACGGACCGGTGCGCCCACGGACAGGCCAGGCTCACGACCAGCCGGTACCGCCCCGGCTCGACCGGCCAGCGACCTTGATCATCGGGGCCTTCGCCCGGCCGCGAGGCGGAGTCTCGGGTGATCCGGCCGGTGAATCTGTTGCCCTGCCGCTTCCATTCGCCTGCCGATGACGTCTCCTGCACGAACTGTCCCGAGGCCATAACGATAAAACTACCCCTGCTGCGAATTGGCTGGGCCTGTGGATCGTCACTGGCCGTGAGACGGCACAGGACGTTACAGTCGGGCTGACAAGGTCGTTCGGGACAAAGTGGTCACGAGCGTCTTGCGCGGTACGACTGACCGCGGCCCGCGTACCCCGGCAACCGGTTTGCCGGGCAGATTCCCAGGGATACTTGAGCTCATGGCCCGCCCACGGAACAACCCCGGCGATCTCGCCGAGCTCCCTACCGAGCTGCGGACCGATCGTCCGAAGGGTGACCAGATTCGCGAGATTCTGGAGAACCTCACCCGCTCGCTGGCCGTCGGCACCGTGCTGCCGTCCGAACGCGTCCTGGCCGAGCGCTTCGGCGTGGCCCGGATGACGGTCCGGCAGGAAGTGGACCGGGTCGTGGCCGAGGGCCTGGCCAACCGCCGCCCCGGCGGCGGCACTTTCGTCTCCGAGCCCCGCCCGTCGCGGATGCTCGCCTCGTCGTTCACCCAGGACATGATCAACCGCGGCATCCAGCCCGGCGCCAAGGTCCTCGAACACCGCGTCGGCGCCGCCGACGAGGACCTGGCCCGCGAGCTCGAAGAGCCGATCGGCACCCCCGTCCTGCACCTCATCCGCCTCCGCACCGCCGACGGCGACCCGATGGCAATCGAACGCACCGCCCTCTCCCTGCAGCGCTACCCCGGCCTCGACGACATCGACTTCGCCGAGAAGTCGCTCTACACCGAACTCTCCACCCGGTACGGCGTAACCCTCGGCATGGTCTCCGCCTCCATCGTCGCCGCCCCACCGGAGCCCGGAGACGCCGAACTCCTGGAGATCGACAACTCCACCCCCTGCCTCATCATCACCTCAGCCCCCCGCACCGCCACCGACCAGGTCATCGAATTCGGCCGCTCGGTCTACCGCTCAGACCGCTACGACATCACAGTCGCCTACCGCGCCACCTGAGGTCTCGGGGAAGGTAGCCAGCCCCTCGCGTGCTGGCAGCCAGCCCCCGCACGCTACGCAGCCGCCACTCCTCGCTCCGCTCGTCGCCGCGGCTGCTTCGCGCGCAACCCGCCCACCCCCCGGCTACCGCCGGTGCATCCTTTCCGGCTATCGCCGGGTGTTGCGGGCTACCGCCCGCGGTCGACTGCTAGCTGGTCCGTCCCGCGTGCTTGTTGATTGCGGTGGCGGGGAGTGGGACCAGCCCCGCGTGCTACGCGGCCGCCTCTCGTCGCTGCGCTCCTCGGCGCGGCAGCTCCGCGCGCTGCCCACCCACCCCCGGGCTCATCGCCCGGAACATTCCTTTCCGGCTATCGCCGGGACTTCCGGCTGCCGCCGGGACTTCCGGCTGCCGCCGGGACTTCCGGCTGCCGCCGGGTTGCCGGCTTATCGCCGGGTGTCCGGCAGGCGTCGCGATCTGCGGGCTGCCGCCGCGTTCTGCTCGCTGACGCTCGCGTGTGACTGCTAGCTCGGCGTCTTGTTCGCCGGGCGACTGCGGGGGGACTGGCCCGTCCCGCGCGTGCTTCGCAGCCCCGCCCGCTCCCGGACGCCTGCCCCACGATCGGCTTCACCACGATCGCGTTCACGACGGGACGCCGGCCTAGGCGCTCACTCGCGAGCGCCGCGAGCGAACCGCGGGCGCCAGCCCGCCACTTGCCGGCGATAGCCGGAAACCCCGGCGGCAGCCGGAGACCGCGGCGGCAGCCGGAGACCGCGGCGGCAGCCGCAGATTCCCGGCGATAGCCGGAAGGGATGCACCGGCGGTAGCCGGGGGGTGGGCGGGTTGCGCGCGGAACAGCCGCGCCGAGGAGCAACGCGACGAGAGGCGGCTGCGGAGCACGCGGCGGAGTCCTCTCGCGGGGGCTAGAGCTCGAGGTAGGTCTCGACCTCGGTCAGGATTAGGTCTATTGGCTTTGCGGCGTCGACCCGTAGGTAGTCGTTGGTTGGGCGTTTTGTTCGTTGGAGCCAGGTTTGGAATAGCTGTTCGCCGTCGGTGTCTGTGTCGCCTGCGTCTACGACATGCAGGTTGATGGCTCGGCGTTGGCTTCGGAGCGGGACGCGGGTTCTCAGCCGATCATCGATCAGCGTGAGGTCGTCCGTGTGGGATTCGACGTACTTGTAAGCGACCTCCCGCTCATCAGCAATCGCCCGCCCCGTCTCAAGAATCTCGTCGTACCCGCACGGGCTGTCGATCACCACGCTCAAACCCTGGTCCAACACACTTCGGGCCAGCGAATACATGACCGGATACGCAACCCGGCCGCTCGCCTCAACGGATACGCCACCGTCGAGCACGGCACTCCGGATGACATCGAGATCCACGACGATCGCGCCGTACCGCGAGCCGACCTGGCGGGCGATCGTGGATTTCCCGGATCCCGGAAGGCCGGACATCTGCAGCAGGAATTGCCTCATCACACGTTCTGACTGCGGAGGACGTTCGGGGTTTCGCCGCGCTCCGCCAGGCGCGCAACGACCTCGACGGTCAGCGCCTGCACGAGCATCGCTCCCACCATCGTCGACGTCGCGCCGGTGAGTTCCGGCGACCCCGGGACCTCGATCAGCGCGTCCCCAGGTACGCCGCAGTTGTCGATCACCACATCCGCGGTCTCGAACAGCCGCTGACCGCCCGGCGCCCGCGAGGTCGTGGAGGTCGTGTGCGCAAGAGACGTCAGCGCGATCACCTGCGCACCCCGCTGCCGTGCACCGAGAGCGAACTCGACCGGTACGGCGTTCCGCCCTGAGTTCGAGGCGATGAGTACGACATCGCCGGACTCCACCTGATTGATCTCCAGCAGAACCTCGGCCAGCCCAGGCAGCCGCTCAAGCAGCGAGCTCTTCTGCAACCCCTCGTGCAGCATCAGTCCCGGTTCGAGAATCGCCCGTACGTCGGCCAGCCCGCCGGCGCGCCCGTACAGCTCCTCGGCCAGCGCGTGACTGTGCCCCGTCCCGAATGCCCAGAACCGCTTCCCGCCGGCGAGCGCCTCCGCGACCAGCCCCGCCGCCACCCGGATCGCCCCGAGTTGCGTCTCGGCCGCCTGGTGCGCGATCGCCAACGCCTTACCGAAGTACTCCTCAGCCCCAGCCATACCCCGAACCTATCGCCCCCGCGTACCAGCCCGCGAGCAACCCGACTAGACCACTATTTCCGGCGACCGCAGCATCACCCGTCGGCGGAGGACCGGAATCTTGCTCACCGCAACGACGGGCCGCGGGCGAATCGTAGGTGCGGCCAACGCTGAGGTCACGGACGACGGCCCTGTCTCCGCTTAGACTGCCCGGGTGGACGAGCAGACTCCGACCGCCCTGACTCAGTTGCCGAGCTGGCTGCTGACCCAGAGTGCGGCCCAGGCGCACCGGATCGTCACCGAGTCGTTCGCTGCCGGGGGTGCGCGGGCGTACCACTTCCGGCTGCTTGCGACCCTGGTGGAGTTCGGTCCGGCCAGTCAGGCAGAGCTCGGGCGGCGCAGCTGCATCGACCGCAGCGACGTAGTTGCCGCGCTCAACGAGCTGGAGGGCGAGGGGTACGTCGAACGCAGCCCGGACCCGGCCGATGCCCGGCGCAACATCATCACGATCACCACGGCCGGCAAGCGCCAGTACAAGCGGCTCACGAACCTGGTCGGCAAGGCGCAGGAGGAGATCTTCGCGCCGCTCTCGGCCACCGATCGTGCCCGGCTGACCACGATCCTCACCAAGCTCCTGGGCTATCACCAGGACCTGTAGGACTACATGTCCGGCAGCTGGGCGCGAGCCGCCCGCTGAGTACGGCGTACGCGCAGTTCGCGAGCGTGGACCCGCCGGCGCGCGGCCCGCGAGATCTTCCGGCGTTCCTCGGTCAAGGGGGTCGGCTGGGAGTCGGTCTGCATCGCGTTCACGTCAGGTCCGATGCGCGGTCGGCCGCAATGGTTCCGCCGTACGCCGAATTTCTGCTCCGCCGGGCCCGGAATTGGTCCTGTTCGGCGCAGATTCGAAACGACTCGGCGATACCCCGGTTCCGTGGCAGAGTCAGCGTTGGTAGAAAGGTAGCCGGGCGCGCCGGCGCGCCGAAGCCAGCGATGAGGAGTCGTCGACGTGACGAATGCAGAGTCACCCCAGCCCGAGGCCCAGTCCGAGGCGCTGTCGAACCTGATGCACGAGGAGCGCCGCTTCGAGCCGCCCGCCGAGCTCGCCGCGAACGCGAACCTCAAGGCCGACGCGTACGAGCGGGCCGCGGCCGACCTGGAGGGGTTCTGGGCCGAGCAGGCCAAGCGCATCACCTGGGCCACCGAGCCGACGGAGACGCTGGACTGGAGCAACCCGCCGTTCGCCAAGTGGTACGCCGACGGCAAGCTGAACGCGGCGTACAACTGCGTCGACCGCCACGTCGAGAACGGTCTCGGCGACAAGGTCGCGTACTACTTCGAGGGCGAGCCCGGTGACACCCGCGAGATCACCTATGCGCAGCTCAAGGACGAGGTCAGCAAGGCAGCCAACGCGCTGCTCGAGCTGAACGTCCAGGCCGGCGAGATCGTCGCGATCTACATGCCGATGATCCCCGAGACCGTGGTCGCGATGCTCGCCTGCGCCCGGATCGGCGCGCCGCACACGGTCATCTTCGGCGGCTTCTCCTCCGAGGCGCTGAAGGACCGGATCCTGGACTGCGACGCTCGCATCGTGATCACGTCGGACGGCGGGTACCGCCGGGGCGCGCCGGCGGCGCTGAAGCCCGCGGTCGACGCCGCGCTGGTCGATTGCCCGGACGTGCGCAACGTGCTTGTGGTGAAGCGCACCGGCCAGGAGACCGCGATGGTCGAGGACCGCGACCTGTGGTGGGAGGACTTCGTCGCAAAGCAGTCCGCGGACCACACGCCCGAGGCCTTCGACGCCGAGCACCCGCTGTACGTGATGTACACCTCCGGCAGCACGGGCAAGCCGAAGGGCATCCTGCACACGACGGGCGGCTACCTGGTCGGCACGTCGTACACGCAGTGGGGTGTATTCGACCTCAAGCCGGACACCGACGTGTACTGGACCGCCGCCGACATCGGCTGGGTCACCGGCCACAGCTACATCGTGTACGGCGCACTCGCGAACGCGACCACCTCCGTGCTGTACGAAGGCACCCCGGACACCCCGCACCAGGGCCGCTGGTGGGAGATCGTGCAGAAGTACAAGGTGTCGATCCTGTACTGCGCTCCGACCGCGATCCGCACCTTCATGAAGTGGGGCGCGGACATCCCGGCGAAGTTCGACCTGTCGACGCTGCGGGTGATCGGGTCGGTCGGCGAGCCGATCAACCCCGAGGCGTACATCTGGTACCGCGAGAACATCGGCGGGAACAAGGCGCCGGTCGTCGACACGTGGTGGCAGACCGAGACCGGTATGCACATGATCTCGCCGCTGCCGGGCGTGACCGCCGGCAAGCCGGGCGCCGCCATGAGGGCGATCCCGGGCGTGTCGGTCGACGTGGTGGACGACGCCGGCAACTCGGTGCCTGACGGGTCCGGCGGGTACCTCGTGATCACCAAGCCGTGGCCGGCGATGCTGCGGACGCTGTGGGGCGACGACCAGCGCTTCATCGACACGTACTGGTCCCGCTGGCCGGGCATGTACTTCGCCGGCGACGGCGCGAAGAAGGACGAGGACGGCGACCTGTGGCTCCTCGGCCGCGTCGACGACGTGATGAACGTGTCGGGTCACCGCTTGTCCACGACCGAGATCGAGTCCGCCCTGGTCTCGCACCCGAAGGTGGCCGAGGCCGCCGTCGTCGGTGCCTCCGACCCGACCACCGGTCAGGCGATCGCCGCCTTCGTCATCCTCCGCTCCGAAGCTGGTGACGGCGGCCCGGACGTGGTCCAGGAGTTGCGCAACCACGTAGCCAAGGAAATCGGCCCGATCGCCAAGCCCCGCCAGATCATGGTCGTCTCCGAACTCCCCAAGACCCGCTCCGGCAAGATCATGCGCCGCCTCCTCCGCGACGTAGCCGAAAACCGCGAGGTAGGCGACGTCACCACCCTCGCCGACTCCACCGTCATGGACCTCATCAAAACCAACCTCGCCGCCGGCAAATCCGACGAAGAATAAGCGTTGGTATTCGACGGGCCCTCGGTTCTATCGGGGGCCCGTTGTCTTGGGTTCTTCGAAGAAGCTTGGGAGGGCCTCGAGGGTGGTGACGGTGGGCGGCGGGAAGTGGTGTTGGGGGCCGTTGGGGCCTTCTTCGGGGCGGCGGAGGTAGTGGTGGATGAATTGCTGGGTTTTGGTGAGGGCGGTGGCGCATTGGGATGCGGTGAGTCTGCCCTCGCGGAGGGCGTCGCCCAGCTCGTCCAGGTCGAGGATCTGGTAGCGGTCCACCGCGGGTGGGATCAGGAAGTCGACGTACGTGTCGTGCACGATCAGGCCGGCGTCGGTCGGTTCGATTTCGACGACGTCGACGTACCACCAGCCTTCGATCTGATCCTCGAAAACCGCGGGCTTGGTCAGTTGGACACCCTCGCCGAGCAGGAGGAAACACCGATCGACCGTCGGCCGCCCCGCCACCTGGTACTCGGGCAGGATCTTCACGTCGTACGCGACAACATCCCCGATCCGCCGCCCAGGACACCACTGCCCGCTTCGATGAAACACCTGGATCTCGTCCACCGCGTGACTCTTTCACAGGCGTGGACCCGGGTGGGGCTTATTTTCGGGGCATGACGGCGGTGCTTGCGATCATTCACGCGGGGTTGGCTGCGGCGTGGGTCGGCGGTATGGCGTACTCGTTGTTCGTGGTGCAGCCGAAGCTGAAGCGGTACTTCGGAACAGACAACGACGGGCGCGAGCAGCTCACCGCAGTGATTGCCTCGGGCAACCGGTGGAAGGTGGTCGGGCTGATCGGCGCGATCGCGGTCACCGGGATCGCGATGCTTCTGATCGACCACCACGACTGGTGGATCCACGCGGTGAAGGGTCTGCTGCTGCTGATTGCCAGCGGGATCTTCTGGTACGTCTCCTGGCGCCACTGGCCGCAGCGCGTGTTCGCGACCGCGGCCGAGCTCCCGGCACTTCAACGGCGGCTCATCATCCTCGCAACTACGATGCTCGCCCTGGCCGGATCAGCCTTCGCGCTCGGCGTTCTCGCAGTACACCTCTGAACCGGCCAGCTTAGGCGCGGCGGCCGTCGCTGGCGCTGAGAGGTTGGTCACGGAAACGATCGCTTGTGTCACTCATTGCGAGAAATACATTGGAATGGAATGCATCTCGCGAGGGAGAGGAGCGACCGTATGTGTGGCATCACCGGGTGGGTGGCGTACCGGCAGGATCTCGGCGCGGAGCGGGAGGTCGTCGACGCGATGACCGAGACGATGTCGTGCCGCGGGCCGGATGCGAGAGGCACCTGGTACTCGCGGCACGTCGCGCTCGGGCACCGCAGACTCGCGGTCATCGACCTCCCCGGCGGCGAGCAGCCGATGACCACCGAGGTCGCCCACGACGGGCGCACGGTCACACTCGGGATGGTCTACAGCGGTGAGGTCTACAACTACACCGAGCTGCGCGACGAGCTCCGCCGCCGTGGGCACGCGTTCACGACCGACTCCGACACCGAGGCCGTTCTTCGTGCGTACGTCGAGTGGGGTACTGCGTTCGCCGAGCGGCTGAACGGGATGTACGCGCTCGCCATCTGGGACCCGCGGACCGAGACCCTGGTGATGGTCCGCGACCGGATGGGTATCAAACCGTTCTTCTACTACCCGACCGCGGACGGGCTGCTGTTCGGTTCCGAGCCGAAGGCGATCCTGGCCAATCCCGCCGTACCGGCCGTCGTCGAGGCCGAGGGCCTGCGCGAGCTGCTCACGGTGTCGAAGACGCCCGGCAAGTCGCTGTGGGCGGGGATGTTCGAGGTCGAGCCGGGCACGGTGATCACGGTCGACCGCGCCGGCATCCACCGCAGTACGTACTGGCGCTTGGAGACCCGGCAGCACATCGACGACCAGGACACCTCGGTCGCGCACATCCGCGAGCTGCTCGACGACATCACGCGGCGGCAGCTCGTGGCCGACGTACCGCGGTGTGTGCTGTTGTCCGGCGGGCTCGACTCCAGCGCGATCACGGCGCTCGCGGCCGGTCAGCTCGCAGAGGAGGGGAAGAAGGTCCGCAGCTTCGCGGTCGACTTCGTCGGGCAGGAGGAGAACTTCCAGCCGACAGAGCTCCGCGGTACGCCGGACACGCCGTACGTGCATGACGTCGCGGATCTGGTGCACTCGCAGCACTCGGACATCGTGCTCGACAACGCCGTACTGACCGATCCGGAGATCCGCCGGAAGGTGGTCCGGGCGAACGACGCGCCGCTCGGCGGGGACATCTTCAACTCGCTGTACCTGCTGTTCGCTGCGATCCGGGAGCAGTCGACGGTCGCGCTGTCGGGCGAGTCGGCGGACGAGGTGTTCGGCGGGTACCTGTGGTTCCACGACCCCGAGGTGCGGAACCGGCCGATGTTCCCGTGGATCGCCTATGCGTTGTCGCGGCGGGAGAGCGGTCAGGTCCACGTACTGCGCAAGGACGTGCTGAAGCAGCTCGATCTCGGCGGGCACCTGCGGGACCGGTACGCCGAGGCGGTGGGCGAGGTCGAGCGGCTCGAAGGGGAGTCCGACGACGAGTGGGCGATGCGGAAGGTCTGCTACCTGCACCTCACCCGGATGGTGCGGATCCTGCTCGATCGGAAGGACCGGATGAGCATGGCGGTCGGGCTCGAGGTGCGGGTCCCGTTCTGCGATCACCGGTTGGTTGAATACGTATACAACACTCCGTGGTCGATGAAGACGTTCGACGGGCACGAGAAGAGCCTGCTGCGGGCGGCGACCAGCGACGTACTCCCGCAGTCGGTGGTGGACCGGCGCAAGTCGCCGTACCCGCAGACGCAGGACCCGGCGTACATCGAGGCGCTGGCGGGCCAGGTCCGCGAGCTGGTGGCGGATCGTCACCCGGTGTTCGAGCTGGTGGACCGGGAGACCGTCGATCAGGCGGCGCGGTCCGCGGAAGCCGTGGGGCGGCGCCAGTTGGAGCAGACACTGTCGCTGGCGACCTGGATTGACCTGTATCACCCGGACATCAAGGTTTCGCTGTAGGAGTTGTTTGGCTGGCTGTGCCAGGATGGCGCTTCCCCTCGGAGGTGATCGACATGGCGGCGGCGGAGACTCTGCTACTCCTCGTGAGCATGCACCGGATCGTCAGGCACCTGCGCCGGAGCAGGACCACCGCGGTCATGCACCCGACGCAATTCCTGGCGCTGATGCTGATCGCCGACGAGCAACCGATCCGGATCGGCGAGATCGCCACCCGGGTCCCCTGCTCCCAACCCACCGCGACCACAACGGTCGCCGCCCTGGAACAAGCAGGCCTGGTACGCCGCGAGCCGGACCCGGTCGACGGCCGCGCAACCGCCGTAGTCCTCACCGACGCCGGCGCCGCCACAGTCCAAGCCTCCGGCCAACAAGCCGCCGACGAACTCTCCAGCCTGCTCAACCGCCTGGACGACACCGATCGAGCCCTCGTCCTAAAAGCCGGCCAAGCCCTCTCCCGAATAACCAAAGACCTATAACCAGGGCATCCCGGGGCAGATAACAGAAAACGGCTGCCGAACCCGTCGGCAGCCGCTAAGGTAGTAATTGCTCGCGGAGAGAATAGTCCCTTGAAGTGGACCCGGCAGCTCACCGGACGGTGGACGAGCCGGGTCTCGCGCTTTCGGCCAGGGGTGAGCTTCACACGTGGACAGAGCGGTTGTCCGGCGTGACGCCGGGGCATCTCGGGGCAACCTGGGGCAGATTGGAGAATGCCCCAGACGCCCGCAAAACAAGGGCTTATGGTGGTGGTGCCTCGGGATAGAAGAATCCCTTGGAAGTTGGCCGGGCAGCCTACCGGACGGTGGGCGAGCGCGGTCCGCGCACAAGGGAGCCGCCGGAGGGGACGAGTCTCCGGCGGCTTCCGGTTGTTAGTGGCGGTTGATGGTGAAGGTGGTGGTTGTGTTTTGGATGTCGGTGGTGTTGTTGGTGAGGGTTAGGTTGTTGAAGGTGGCGGAGCCTACTGCTGGGCCTTGGCCTGGTTCTGGGAGTTCGTTGGCCCAGATGCCGAAGCCGGACTTGGAGTCGAAGGCGTCGCCGGACTTTCGGGCTCCGGTGATTGTGGTGTTGGTGAAGATGGTGTCGGCGACCGGGAACTGTGGTTGGCCGCCGACGTAGTTGGTCTGGAACATGATTCCGCTGTACGTCGGATCGACGACGTCCAGGTCATTGACGCGAATGCCTTGGAAGACCTTCGACGCCGAGAAGATCCACACTCCGGGGAAGGCTTGATTTCCCCAGAAATGTCCGCCGGAGCGCACCACCGAAGCATTCTCGAACACGGTCGGCGGCGTCGCGCCGAAGCCGTTCATCGGAATGCCGAAGTCGAGCGAACTGATCGTGATCCCGGGGTACGTGAGCATGTCCGCCGCGTACAGATTCCGGAAGATGTTGTTGGTCCCGCCGTACACCGCGAAGCCGGCCGCACGCCATGTCAGTGACGCGGACAGGTTCTCGAAGACGTTGTCTCGGACCTCCCCGCCGCCGTTGTCGGTGGCGTTGAAGAGCGCGAAACTGTCGTCTCCGGTCGACCGGGCGTCGTTGTTGCTGACGGTGTTCCCGGCCGATCCGTTCGTCATGTTGATGCCGTCGGCGAACGTGTCCCGGATCCGCGAGTTCTTGATCACCGAGTTGTCGGTGTTCGCGCCCCAGTACATGCACATCTGATGCTCGACCCAGATGTTGTCGATCGTCATGTTCGACGTACCCGCGAAGTTGAACACCTTCCCGGGGCCGTCGTTGCGGCTGTCGTAGTTCCCGAAGTACGAGAATCCGCTGAACGTCGACCCGTTCGCCGACGACTGCGAATCGAACCCGACGTCGGTGTTCGACTGGTTCTGCGGCGCCACGAACCGCGTGAACCACGGCCCCGCCCCGACGACCCGAATCGCACGGCCGTAGACGTTGAACTTCGACGACGTCTGGTACTCACCCGCCGGCAGGTACACACCCTGCAGCGTGGTGTCCTGCCGCACCCGGTCGAGCGCACTCTGCACGTCCTGCTGGGTGAACCCGGCCGGCGTCACATACCCGGCGCCCGGATTCGCAATAGCCGTAGCAGCCTCGGTGTCGATGAAGTCGATCGAGTACGTCGAACCGTTCGACGGATCCTTCTGCAGCCGGATCTTGGTCCCGGCCGGATACGTTTGGTCGAGCATCAGATTGGCTTCGTCGTAGATGTGCCGGGCCGGCCCCGATCCGGGCGAGTTGTTCGGCGACGCCTCCGCGCCGTACAACCAGGCGTACTTCGATGTCAGTGGCAACGTCTTCGCGAAGCTGCCGTTGATGTACACGCTGATCGACGAGCTCTGGCCGCCGCCGCCGGAGGAGTCCGGCATCGAGAACCGCGTGACAAGCGTGTTCGTCGACGCTCGCGTGGTGAACTCGACGTACGAACCGTTCGAGTTGAGCGTCACCGCACGCCGACCGGACGCCTCGCCGGCCAGGTCGCCGATCGTCCGGTTCGGGCCGATGACGGCCGCGCCACCGCCGACTGAAGCGTCCTCGGCCTCGAGGTGGTCGTACGGCATGTTCGCACCACGACCGACGAACAGCGGCCGCTCACTCGTGTTGTTCGTCCGCTTCACAGGCAGTTCGTTGGCGTCGTCTGCAATCACCACGCGCACGGTGTAACGCCCGTTCGCCGCCGTCCAGTTGCCCAGAGCAACAGCAGAAGTGGTTGCACCGGCCGCGATCGCACCGTTGTACGAACCGGTCAGCGTCGTGACCACAGACGACCCGTTCAGCACCGTCAGCGTGATCCCATGCGCACCAGACGCAGAGGCGACACTGCCTTGGTTCTTCAACGACACCGAGAAGGCGACCGAGTTGCCCGCCGACGGGTTCCCCGGCGTCCAGTTCACAGCGGCCGCGACCAGGTCGGAACTCGCAACCGGCGTCACCACGAGCGGCCCGGAAGCGGCCGCGGTGTTGTTCCCGTCGTTCTGCTCGATCACCGTGTTGGCCTCGTCGACCTTGGCGCTCAACGAGTACGACCCCGCGTCGCGCGTTCCGATCGACGCGCTGACCGTCGTCGACGCCCCGGCCGCGAGGGCGCCGACCGCCGCCGTACCGACCTTGGTCGCGCCGAGGTAGAAGTTCACGTCGGTCGCCGCGGAGCCCGCCGTACCGCCGTTGTTCACCGTCGCGCGGACCGTGATCGCGTCCGTCTCAACCGGCGACGTCGGCGTCCAGCTGACGCCCGACAAGGTGAGGTCCGGGTTCGGTGCCGGTACGCCGAGCACCTGCAGCTCGGCGACCTGTCCCGCCGGTGCGCCGGTGTTCCCGGTGAAGTTCAGCCGTACGTCGGCGACCCGCGCCGTGACCGGGATCGTGACGCTGTTGCCGCTCGACGGGTTGAAGGCATACGACGCCGAGGCAACGATCGTGGTGAAGGATGACGAGCTCTGCTCGCGGCCCAGGATCGAGAACGTCTGAGTGCGAGGACCCCACGCCGCGTCCGGGTTGAGCCGGACCACGATCGAGCTGAGGTCCGCGTTCGCGCCGAGCTGCGTGGTCAGCGTCGCCGGGTTGGCGTTGCCCTCCCAGTACGTCGTCACGTCGTCGTCGTTCGCGTTCGCCGGCACGTAGGTGAACGTGTACCCGGACGCGGTGATCGGCTTGTGCAGCGCAAGGTTGCTGCCCGGACCGCCGCTGCCGTTCCGCGTGACCGTGTTGCTGTTCGCCGATTGGTTGCCAGCAGCATCCTTTGCGCGAACGAAGTACGACACCGACGCGTTGGCCGGCTGGTTGTCGGTGTACGTGAGCACGTTGCCGGCCACGCTGGTGCGGAGCTGACCGTTCGCGTAGACGTCGTACCCGGTGACACCGACGTTGTCGGTCGAGGCGTTCCAGGTGAGGCGGATCTGGCCGGCGCCGGGCTCGGTGAAGGCCAGGCCGCCCGGGGCGGTGGGAGCCTGGGTGTCACCGGTCGCTGGCCCGTAGACCTCGAGCTCGGACAGTTGCCCGGCCGGCCACCCGGTGTTCGCGGTGATCCGGATCCGGACGTACCGCGTGGTCGCCGTGCCGAAGTCGACCGTCACGGTGTTGCTGGGCGGGCTGAACGTGCGCGCCGCAGAGGCGGACAGGTCGGTGAAGTTCTGCCCGTCGACGCTGCCCTGGACCGCGAGGGTCTCGTCGCGGGCACCCCAGCTCGCGGTCGGCAGCTTGAGCACGACCTGGTTGGTCGCGACGGACGACCCGAGGTCGACCTGAACCCACTGCGGGAACGCGTTGTTGGCGCTCTCCCAGTAGCTGCTCTGATTGCCGTCGGTCACGTTCGACGCGACGTAGGTCTGGGTGCTGCTACTGGCCGAGGCCGCTTTGCCGGCGGCGAGATTGGTTCCGGCGAGTACGGCGGCCTGGGCGGCGGGCGCCGGCCGGACGAGGGGTGCCGCTGCGAGACTCGCAGCCAGCAAGGCGGTCAGAAACCGCCATCTCGGAATACGCATGGGCCTCTCCTGGTGGGCGGGTCAGGGAAGAGCTGCCGCGCAGGAGTTCAAAACTTTCGCTGACTTGCTCATTTCTTGCGCGGCGATGGCTCATTGTTACGGCACCATCACGCAGGCGTCAACGGTTCAGGAACGACGAAGGCCCGGCTCGCACGCAGCGAGCCGGGCCTTCGAGGAACAGCGTCAGTGCTTGGCGGGACCCTCCGCGCCGGCGCCGGTGAGCGCGCGGACCGAGAGCTCCTTGTAGCGCTCCTCGCTGGACTTGTCCCGGCCGAGGTACGTGCCGAGAATGCCGAACAGGAAGCCGAGCGGGATCGACACGATGCCCGGGTTCGACAGCGGGAACCAGTGGAAGTCGGTGCTGGTGATCATCGACGTCGGCTTGCCCGACACCACCGGCGAGAACACCACCAGGACGACCGCGGAGATCAGACCGCCGTAGATGCTCCAGGTCGCGCCCGCGGTGTTGAACCGCTTCCAGAACAGGTTGAACAGCAGCGCCGGCAGGTTCGCCGAGGCCGCGACCGCGAACGCCAGCGCGACCAGGAACGCGATGTTCAGCTTCTGCGCCGGGATCGCCAGCGCGATCGACACCGCACCGATCCCGATCGCCGCGAACCGCGCCACCCGCAGCTCGGACTTCTCGGAGGGCTTCTCCTTCGCGATCACGTTCGCGTAGAGGTCGTGCGCGAACGACGACGCCGAGGTCAGCGTGAGCCCGGCGACCACCGCGAGGATCGTCGCGAACGCGACCGCCGCGATCAACGCCAGCAGGATCGCCCCGCCGATCGAACCGGCCCCACCGCCGACGGACTCCGCCAGCAGCGGCGACGCGACGTTGCCCTTGGACTCGGCCACCGCCGAACCCTTGCCGGTGTCGAGCAGCGCCGCAGCGCCGAACCCGAGGGCCAGCGTCATCAGGTAGAACACGCCGATCAGGCCGATCGCCCACTGCACCGAGCGCCGGGCAGCGCGCGAGTCCGGCACGGTGTAGAAGCGGATCAGGATGTGCGGCAGACCCGCCGTACCGAGGACCAGAGCGAGGCCGAGGGACAGGAAGTCGATCTGGCCGGTGAGGTCCTTGCCGTACAGCAGACCGGGCTGCAGGAACGACTCGCCGTGGCCGGACTTCGCCGCCGCCGAGCCGAGCAGGTCCGAGATGTTGAAGTGGAATTTCAGCAGTACGAGGAACGTGATCACGACCGTGCCGGCCATCAGCAGGACGGCCTTCACGATTTGCACCCAGGTGGTGCCCTTCATACCGCCGATCGTCACGTAGATGATCATCAGCGCGCCGACCAGGACGATCACGGCCGCCTTCAGGCCCTCGCTCTTCACGCCGAGCAGCAGCCCGACCAGCGAGCCGGCGCCGACCATCTGGGCCAGCAGGTAGAAGATCGACACCACGATCGTCGAGGTGGCGGCCGCCGTACGAACCGGCCGCTGCTTCATCCGGAACGCGAGCTGGTCGGCCATCGTGAAGCGGCCCGAGTTCCGCAGCAGTTCTGCGACCAGCAGGAGCGCGACCAGCCAGGCGACCAAGAACCCGATCGAGTACAGGAAGCCGTCGTACCCGTAGAGGGCGATCTGGCCGGAGATGCCGAGGAAGGACGCCGCGGACATGTAGTCGCCCGCGACGGCCAGACCGTTCTGCGGGCCGGTGAACGAGCGGCCGCCGGCGTAGTAGTCGGCCGCGGTCTTGTTCTGCCGGGACGCCCACCAGGTGATGTACAGCGTCACGGCAACGACCGCGCTGAACAGCGAGATCGTCAGCGCCCGGTTACCCGGCTCTGCTGCCATCGGAATGGCCAGGGGGATGAGAAGCGAGTTCACCGGCGGCGCTCCCTCTTGTACTTGGCGTTCAGGCCGTGGGCCAGCGGATCGAGCTTGCGGTTGGCGAACCGGCCGTACAGCGCCGCGATCACGAACGTCGACACGAACTGCAGCAGGCCGAAGATCAGCGCGACATTGATGTGGCTGTCGCCGATCCGGTGGCTCATGAAGCCGCGGGCCCAGTTGTTGCAGGCGACGTAGGCCAGGTACCAGGCCATGAAGGCGATGGTCCACGGCACCACGAAGTTCCGGTAGCGCCGTTTCAGCTCGGTGAAATCGGCCGCCTCGTGCACAGCCTCGTATGCGCGGGCATCCCGCTCACGCACCGCCTGGTCGTCCATCAGATCCCCTTTTGCCCGCGACACGAACAGATGCACGTTAGCCGCAAGTCTCCGTTTTGTGACCTACCGCAACCAAAACGTTTCTAGAGATGCGGTGCGACCGGCCCGTCGACGGTACGGCGGTAGTTGGCGAACTCGCTGGGATGAGCCCGGAAACAATCGGTGAAATACGGCATCCGCAGGGCCTCGGGGGGCCGGGCGGTGTTCTCGTAGATCAGCTCGATCTGGTCGAGGACCTGGTCGCGCCGGGTGTCCTTGAGTACGGCGACCCGCGAGTGCGACTGGGCCAACTGCCGCAGGCCCTCGCGGTTCAGGTCGTGCCAGTGCCGGAACCGGACGAACTCCGGCGTGGTGAACAGGTTCGACTGGTCGAGGATCGGCACTGGGTCGAACCGGTCGCTGCCACCGACGCCGTCGCCCTGGATGACCTGGAAGATCCGGCGGACCCACGGGACCACGGTGTCCGCGTTGTTCCAGAGCAGCCCCAGTACGCCGTTCGGCCGCAGGACACGGGCGATCTCCGGCAGCGCGCGAGCGTGGTCGAACCAGTGGAACGCCTGCCCGACGATGACCGCGTCGACCGAGGCGTGCGCGAGCGGGATCGATTCCGCGGCGCCGACCATCGTGTCGATGCCGGAGCGCCGGCGGCAGACCTCGAGCATCTCCTGCGACGGGTCCACCGCGATCACGTCGTGTCCGAGCTCCGCGGCGACCGCGGCGAGCTTGCCGGTGCCGGCCCCCAGATCGAGGACCTGAAGTCCACGCCCGGGGCCGAGGATCCAGGTCAGCGCCTCGGGCGGGAACGTCGGCCGGCCGACGTCGTACGCCGCCGCGACGGCGCCGAACGCCTTCGCCCGGGCCGCGTGTGCGCCGTTGGCCGGGGTGTCCGCGGCATCCCCGGCTGGATCATCGGTGGTCATTACCGTAAATCATGCCGTAGTGGACGGCCTGTGTGCTGTCACTCGCCGAGCTTCTTCTGCTCGATGTGCGCGTTGAGCGCGGCCAGCTCCGGGTGGGCGTCCAGGATCGCGACCAGTTCGGCGCAGCTGAGCCGGGGTGCGTCGAAGTCCTCGATGAGGGCGTCGAGCAACTTCCAGTCGTCGGCGGTGTCCAGTGTCAGCCGGTACTGCGCTGCGTTCTTGGAGCCGCCCGACCAGGGCAGATTCAGCAACCGCATCTCGCCGGACCGGTTCTGATGCAGGTACGGCGTGACGTGCTCGCGGTCGGCCTTGAGCGTCGCCTTCGCCTCCGCGTCGTACAACCGGGCGGTGGAGAAGATCTCGAAGTCCATGCCGCGCGGGTAGGTCCGCTCCAGGCAGTTCGAGATGTACAGGTCGAGGTCGTTCTCGGCCCGCCACCGATCGACGCCCGCGGCAACGATCTCCGGGTCGATCAGCGGACAGTCGGACGTCACCCGGACGATCGCGTCCAGCTCGTGCTCGCGGGCGGCGCCGGCGAACCGGCTCAGTACGTCGTCCTCGCTGCCGCGGAACACCGGGATGCCGTCCTCATGACACACCTGCACCACCAGGTCGTCGTGGACGTTGGTGGTGGTGGCAACGATCACCGGCAGGCCGGTGCGGCTCAGCCGATCGAGGTGGTGCTCGAGGTACGAACGGCCCGCGACGCTCAGCAACACCTTGGCCGGCAGCCGCGTGCTGGTCACGCGCACCTGCGTGATGATGCCTACCTTCAGAGGTTCCATCGGAACATCTCCCGGATCTCGGCCGGACCGGCGACATGGTCGACGCCCAGCTCTGTTTCGGTGAACTCACGCGCGACCGCCGCCGGGACGAACGGCTGGTCGAGCTCCGGCCACAGCCGTTTGATCCGCGCCTGGCCGCCGAACGACGGGTGCTCGTTCTCCAGCACCATGGGATCACCGTAGACCCCGGGCTGCAGGCCGAGCGAGGCGCCGTACAGAACGGCGGAGCTGAGCCGGTTGGACGCGACCCGCTCATGCTTGCGGAGCTCGCGAAGCTGGTTGACCAGGAACTTGGCGTTGGTACGCCGCCAGTGGAGGCCGCGGTAGCCGTGCGTGATGACGCGGAATCCGGCGTCCTTGTAGACGTTGCGGATCGCCGGCTTGTCGTACTCGTTCCAGTACAGGCAGACGGTGACCGGGCCGGTCTCGTGCTCGTTGATCGAGGCAACGATCCGGCCGTGGTCGCCGAGCACGTGCTGGCCTTCCCAGCCGTGGAACGGGTAGAAAATGGTGCCCTTGGCACGTTTCGCGGGGGTGGCGAGCTCCGGGTGCACCTTGAGCAGGTACAGCCAGACCGAGCCGATCACCGAGTAGTTGCGCAGGCCCAGCGCGTGCCCGCGGCGGCGGACGCTGTCGGACCAGACGAACTTCGGCATCCCCGGCGCGAAGTTCGTGCCGTGCGCGAACCCGTCGAGGATGTTCCAGCCGTGCTGCAGGTAGCCCCAGATCCGCGGTGGCTTCGAGAGTCCGGCGTACGACGCCATGATGTTGGCGTGGCCGTAGAAGTGGTTGGCGTGGTGCATCAGCGCCGGACCTTCCGCAGTACCCGCTTGAGGCGGCGGCGGATGACGCGAGCCGGGTTGAGGACGGCGTGGCCGACGCGATACGGGAGCGAACGACGGATGCCGCTGACGGTCCCTTCGAAGAGGATCGCGCGGGCGCTCGCGTGGGCAAGCTCGTCGGCGAGCCTGGCGACTGTCGCGAGCTGCTCGGCGCTGCCGCGCGGGCGGATCACTTCGTCCGGGGTGAACTCCTGCTCCGGCACGGTGATCCCGGCCATTGCGGCCAGGCGCGCTGTCAAGGCGTGCGGGTCGGCTGCCGCGGGCCATGGTTGCCGGGAGCCACTTTCCAGCGCCCGCTTCGCGAACCGCGCCAGGTGCTCCACGATGTCGAGCTCTTGCGGCTCCCCGAACAGCCGGTACGACGCCCCATCCAGAATCACGTTGTCCGGCGAGCCTGCGCCTCCCGCCGCCAGCCAAGCGACGTACCCGGGAATCACCCGCCGAAGCTCCGCCTGATCATCACATCGCAGGGCCGCCAAAAGGTGCTCCTCCAACAAAACACCTTCGCCCTCGGGCACAACCCCTTCAGGCAACACCGCCGGAGTGTCCGCCCCCACCACGAAGTACCAAGCCGGCGCCAACTCCACCCCCAGCCCAGCCGCACCCGCATCAAGCACCACCCGATACGGATCCATCAACACGGGCCCTTCGTTGCACGCAGCAACCGCTCGCGCGGCGACAACACCGGCAAACCGGTCAACCGCCCCGAGCGCAACCTCCGCCCGAGTCAACGACGGAAACACCGCATAAGTCTGTACACCGGCGAACCCGGCTGCCTCGAGCGCGGCCGTCAGCGGCTTCAACCCAGCAGGCGCGCGATCACCAATCTCCCGCCCCCAGTCCTCATCCCGCGGAATCGCCGCCCCAACATCAGGCTGCACCAACCGCTGAACCCCAAACCCGTTCTCGGCCCCGACCAGCAACCGCCCACCAGCCGCAAGTCGCCCTGCGAGCCGCCCAAGCGCCTCATCCCACCCGAAGCCAGCCGTATCGGGCCCCACCAACCGATCCAGCCCATCCAACACAACAACCACGTCATACCCACCGCTCTTTTCGTCGAGCGCGAAGTGGTCGATTGAGCCGCAGTAGACCTGGCCTTTGGTTTCGGAGAGCAGTTCTGCGAGTTCTTCGGCGTCTGGGGCTGAGCGGACCAGTAGGTCCACCGACGCCACCTGGGAAGCGACAGCGGTGATGAGGTCGGCGGCGTGGGGGCCGGCGATCAGGACGGAGTCCTCCGGCTGGAGGGTGGCGGCCAGGAGTGCCGTCGCGGCGGGTCCGGCGGCCGCGGGGCGGGCGTCGCCCGGGTGCAGGTCCGACCAGTTGAGCATCTCTCCGCCGATCAGATTCGATCGGGTCACATCACTCACGTTAGCTAACCAACTCCACGAGGGTTTCGATCACTCGGTCTACGTCACCGTCGGTGAGGGCCGGGAAGAGCGGTAGCGACAGCTCCTCGGCGTAGTACCGTTCCGCGTTCGGGCATAGGCCGCGCTGGTAGCCCTGCCGCGCAAACACGGGATGCCAGTAGACGGGAATGTAGTTCACCTGTACGCCGATGCCCGCCGCCCGCATCCGCTCGAAGACCTCGCGTCGGCGGCCGCCGAGCACCCGGATCGGGTAGAGGTGCCACATGGGATCGACGCCGTCGCGCTGCACCGGCGTACGCAGTCCTTCCACATCGGCGAAGGCCTTGTTGTAGCGCGCAGTGATCTCCGTGCGGCGGCGCTTGAACTCCGCGAGGCGGGCGAGCTGTGAGAGGCCGAGCGCTGCGCCGAGGTCGGTGAGGCGGTAGTTGACGCCGTACTCGTGGACCTCCTGGTGCCACGGGCCCTCGTCGGTGAGCTCGAAGCGTGCAGGGTCGCGGACGAGGCCGATGAAGTGGAACTCGTGGGCGCGCTGAGCGACGGCGGGGTCCTTGCAGACGACCGCGCCGCCCTCGCCGGTGGTGAGGTTCTTCGTCGGGAAGAACGACATGGTGGTCACATCGGCGAGGTCGCCTACCGGGCGGCCCTCAAAAGATCCGCCGACCGAGTGGGCCGCGTCGGCCAACGTCCGAGCGCCGACCCGATCCGCCAACGCCTGCAAAGCGGGGTAGTCGGCGGCTTGGCCCGCATAGTCGACCGCAGCGATGACCCTGGAACGGTCAGAAAGCGAGGCCTCGACAGCCGCAGGATCCAACAACGCGGTGTCGTAGTCGACGTCGGCAAAGACGATGCGAGCGCCGAGCATGGCAGCGCAAGAAGCCGTGGCTACGAAGGTCATCGGCGTGGTGATGACCTCGTCGCCCGGTCCTACTCCGAGGGCGGCGTACGCGATGTGCAGCGCCGCCGTGCCCGACGTACAGCTGACGGCGCGATGTCCGCCGGCGAGCTCCGACACCGCCTCCTCAAAGGCAGTAACCGCAGGCCCGGTGGTGAGCCAGTCACCCCGCAGTACTGCGGTGACCGCCGCGATGTCCTCTTCCGAGATCGACTGGCGTCCGTACGGAAGCACGGTCAGACGTCGCTCTCGAGGATCTTCCGGATCTCCTCGATCGAGTACCACTGGTCGTTGGTGTCCGACGCGTAGTGGAAATCGCCCGCGACCGGCCGACCGTCGGCGGGTGGCTCGTAGCCCCACGTAGCCAGGTCGGGCTGCAGCACGAAGCGGTTGCCGAGGGACAGCGCGCGGCGACCTTCCTCCGGGCTGATCATCTCCTCGTGCAGCTTCTCGCCCGGGCGCAGGCCGACGTCGTGCATGGTCGCGCCCGGCGCGATCGCCTCGGCCAGGTCGGTCACCTTCATCGACGGGATCCGCGGCACGTACAGCTCGCCGCCGGTCATCAGGTCGAACGAGTCGACGACGAACTCGACCGCCTCCGGCAGCGTGATCAGGAACCGGGTGCAGCGCAGGTCGGTGATCGGCAGCGACTGGCCGGCCGCGTGCAGCGCGCGGAACTTCGGGATGATCGAGCCCCGGCTGCCCATCACGTTGCCGTACCGCACGACGCTGAAGCGGGTGTCGTACGCCGCCGCGTAGTGGTTGCCGTTGATGAACAGCTTGTCCGCGGTCAGCTTGGTCGCGCCGTACAGGTTGATCGGGCTCGACGCCTTGTCCGTCGACAGCGCCACGACCCGCTTCACACCGCAGTCGATCGCCGCCTCGATGACGTTCTGCGAGCCGATCACGTTGGTCTGGACGAACTCCCACGGGTTGTACTCACCGCTGTCCACCTGCTTCAGCGCCGCGGCGTGTACGACGTAGTCGACCCGGTGCATCGCCCGCAGCAACCGGGATCGGTCGCGGACATCGCCGAGGAAGAACCGCAGCCGCGGGTCGTCGCCGAACAGCTGGCGGACCTCCCACTGCTTCAGCTCGTCGCGGCTGAAGACGATGATGCGGCGCGGGTTCAGCTGGTCCAGGGCGTGCCGTACGAAGCTCCGGCCGAACGACCCGGTGCCGCCCGTGACCAGGATGTCTGAGCCGGTAAGGATTGACACGCGAGCGGGACCCTTCTGACGGACAGTTCCGAACCGCACACACGCGGTACGGACCTCGAAACAATAGCTGCCCCGTGAGCAAGCCCTTCAATCCACCGTCTCAGGCCGGCGTGATCAAACGTACGCTGTGCGCCGTGAAACGCGTCGGAGTGCGATGTGATGTGGGGCCCGCCCGGGGCATCGGGCACGTGATGCGCTGCCTCGCGCTCGCCGAGGAGGTACGCCGCCGCGACGTCGAACTGCTCTTCATCTGCGACGCGCACACCGTGCCGTGGGCGGCGGACCAGATCGCAGCGCGCGGCATCGACGTACATCCGGCGGTCTGGACACCCGCCGAGCATCTCGAGCTCTTCGAACAGCTGGGCCTCGACGCGATCGTCTTCGACTCCTACGACCTGGACGCATCCGTCTACTCGGCGGCCCGGGCGCTTCCCACGCTGGCGATCGTCGACGGCGACTTCCGGGGCGCAGCGGCGGACGTTTTGGTCGACCAGAACCTCGCCGCAGAGCTCGACCATCCCACGCTGCCGCGGGACTCGGTCCGGCTGGCCGGTCTGCCGTACGTGATGATCCGCGACGAGGTCCTCCATCACCGTCCGGCCCAGCCGCCCATGGCCCGGCAGACCGCAGTACCGAAGGTGTTCGCGTTCTTCGGTGGCACAGATGCCTTCGGCGCCGGCCCGTACGTCGCACGCGCGCTAGCGGCGACCGGCCTGCCGTTCGAGGCCACCGTGGTCGCGCCCAGTCCCGATCTGGCCGCACGGATCGCCGCGGTCGAGCTGCAGCCGCATCAGCACCTCCGGATCATCGGTCCGACCAATCAACTGGCCGCCGAGGTGCGTGCCGCTGACCTGACCATCAGTGCGTCCGGTACGTCGACCTGGGAGCTGCTGTGCCTCGGGGCGACGACCGGACTGGTCTGTGTGGTCGACAACCAGGTCATGGGCTACGAGCGCGCAGTCGGTACCGGTGCGGCGGCTGGGCTGGGTCTGTTGAGCGCACTGGAGACGGACACGTCATCCGCCGTCGCGATACTCAAGCGATTGCTCACCGACTCGTTGGAGCGTGGCAGGTTGGCGACTGCGGGCTGGCAGCTGGTCGACGGTAGAGGGCGGGAGCGGGTGGCCGACGCCCTGCTGCAGCTCATTTGAGTTCGTAGATCGTTGCGTCCAGAGTGGCGTGGCGCAGCCGGACGTAGTTGCGGAGCGCGGGCGACACTCCGCCGGCGCGGGTGTCGGCGTACAGCCAGCGCACGCCGGCCTGGCGTAGTCGCTCGATCGACGCGGGCGTAGGTGACTTGAAGGCGATGTCGTTGGCGGCCAGCTCGCTGCTGTCCCAGTACGGGATGAGGCTCGGGTTGCCGCCGGTGGTGAGGGCGATCCGGTTGGCCTGGTTGGAGTACGACCAGCCTTCGATGAGCACTGGGCGCTCCGACAACGCAGCCAGCCAGAAGTGCCGGCTGTCACAGATGCCGTTGCGTTGGATGATGCAGTGCGCGTTGGTCGCGACCAGATCGCCCGGCGTGCTGTTGCGCTGAAGCCACTGCGCAGCACCTGCTTCAGCAGCCGTAGCACCGCCGCGGAACGGATGCGCGAAGACCAGATTCGATGCTTTGTCCGACACGAACGCCTGCAGAGGCACCAGCGCTGCGCCGATCATGCACGCTGCGACCGCAGCACCCAGCAACGCGATAAAGAAGTTGCCCGGCCGACCGGTCAGCTTCCAGACAACGGCCACCAGCACAGCAACTCCCAGGACGGCCGCCAGCGTCCACAGCCATGGTGCCTTGATACCGGGCAGATCAGCGGACTGCCATCGAGCGATCGCCAGCGCGACCAGACCGAGCAGTCCGGCCGCACCGACGAGCACCACGGCCCGCCGATCGCCGAGCCGCCCGACCAGGTTCGCCAGCCCGACAGACGCCAATACGGCGACCACGGGGAACGCCGTACGCAGGAAGTAGAGCTGACTGACACCCGACTGGGTCGTCAGCAACGTCCCCAGCAACCCAGCGACCACGAAGCCGGCTAGGAACACCGCACCGGTGTCCCGCCAGCGACGGCCGAGGAAGAACACCCCTGACGCGGCCAACGCCCAACTCAGCAGAGTCGTTGCCCCAGACAACAACTGTGCATGCGGATTCGAGTGCAGCAGCGGGTACGGCGCCAGCTGCACGAACGTCTCGAACGGCTTGATCTCCGTCCCCCACGTGCTCCCGCCGAAGATCGTGATCAACGCCGCCACGAACACCGCGAGCGACAACAATCCACCCCAGAACGCAGGCCGAGTACTCCGCCGCGCCAGCCCCAACTGCAGGAACGCGAACGCGAACCCGACGCCCACCAGCGGCAGGATCGTCGACTTCGCCCCGGCCGCAACCAGCGCGAGCAGCACCAGCAACACCCACCGGCTGCGTGGCTTGCCGTCGGACCGCAACACATCCACCGCCACGATGCACACGGCCAGTGCGATCAGTACTCCGAGGTTCTGCGTCGGACTCAGGTACGCCGCGACCGCAGTCGACACGCCGCCCAGCCCAGCCCCGGCCAGCGGCTGCATGGCACCACCGAGGCCAGCGACGAACACAGCGAGCGGCCCGGCCCACGTGGCGCCCGACTCCGCCGTCGGAGCGAGCCGGGTGGTCAGTGCGAACACCAGCCCGCAGCCAGCGAGGAACAGCGGCAGCCAGCTCAGTGAATGGATCAGATCGGTCAGATCGATCCGCGTACCCCACTGCGTCGCAGCCGTCGCCTGGTGGAAGAACGTGTGGTACTTCATCGGCTCCCCGCCGAGCCAGAACGTCGAGATCGGTACGTCGTACTTCGCACTCGCGGCCAGCGCCTGCTGGAACGCCAGATCCGGGTACGCCCGCAACGGATCCGTGTACGCCGGGAGGAACTGCCCCGGACCCCGCCGGTACACGATCAGCAGCACCACTGCGGTCGACGCCGCGAGCAGCCACGCCTGCAGCGGTCGCAGCGGCTTCTCGACCCGTCGCCAGACCCGCGCTCGGGCGTCACTGTCGACGAACGCGACCACCAGCACGACCGGCGCCCACACCCACGACCACGCCTGCAGACCGATCGACGCACTGGCCAGGTAGACCAGCACCTGCCCGGCCGTCCCGACTGCGAACCCCGCGGACAGGTCCTCGACCAGGTTGCGCCCGTACCCGCCGATCAGCCGCCACAGCGCGAAACCTGGCAGCATGACCACGACGCCGGTGAACAGCACGAACCGGACGAGCTCGAAGAACGTCGCATGCAGCGCGAGCAGGACCAGCGCCAGCACCATGACGGTCAGCCCGGCGACCAGACCGGAAAGGGAAGGCCCCGCAGTACGCGGCCCCCGCCGCCTCGCTCTCGCGCGCATGCCGTAACACTAATGTGAATTTCGCCCCGGAGCGTGCCCGGCGATTCACGGGTGGTCACCGCCAGGCCACCGCCATGCCTTAAGCTCGACGCCCTATGAGTTGGTACGACGCTCTCGAGGCCGGTGAGCTGACCGTCCGGCCGTCCGTTGACGCGGCGAAGCGGTTCGGGGTCTCGATCGACCGGATGTCCGTCTCGGCGTCGGCCGGCACGCCGCTCGCCGAGGTGCTGGGCGCGGTCGAGGCGTCGACCGCTGACGTGATCGTGCTGCGCTACCCGGCCCGCGAGACCACCTGGTTCGCCGCGCTGGCCAGCGGACCGCGGCAGGCGCTGCTCGCCGACACCGTCGTCTACTGGTCGCTGCCGACCGGCAAGGGCCGCCGCCCGGCGCCACTGGCCGGATTCAGCGCGCAACTCGAGCCCGCTGCCGACGACGATCTGGTCGACGACCTGGTCGCGGACGTCTTCGGCGACTCCGGCAATCACTACTGCGCCAACCCGATCTTCGACCGGACGCTCGCGCTGGCCGGTCGGCAGGACTGGGCGCGGCGGCGTATCGCCGACGCAGGTGCCGTCGTACTGCGGGGTCCGGACCGGCGGGTGCTCGCGCTCGCGGCGATCGACCAGCAACGCTCGTGGACCGAGATCGAGTTGGCCGGCGTCGTACCGGCTGAGCAGGGCCGCGGGCGGTACGGTCACCTGCTCGCCGCGATCGAGGACGCGTGTACGTCCCGGCGGCTCGTCGTCTCGACGCAGGGCCACCAGACCGGCATCCAGCGGATCTGGGCACGTTACGGGTTCGAACCCGTGCATAACCTCCTGACGGTTCACCTCGTTGCCGCTACGTAGTCCCCTGGGGCCCGCGTACTGCTGTCGAGGGAGGAAACACCGGAGTGACGCCGCGGCTGAGCGTGGTGGTGCCCTTCTACGGCGTCGGCGACTACCTCGGAGACTGTCTGGAATCGATTGCCCGGCAGGCATGGTCCGACTTCGAGGCGATCCTCGTCGACGACGGTTCCCCGGACGACAGTGCCGTCGTCGCCAAAGAATTCTGCGCCCGGGACCCGAGGTTCCGGCTGATCCAGCAGGACAACGCCGGCCCCGGACCTGCCCGCGACCGCGGTATCAGCGAGGCGACCGGTGAGTACTTGGCGTTCGTCGACGGCGACGACCTGGTCTCGCGGTACGGATTCGCCGCCCTGGTCCGGACCCTGGACCGAACCGGTTCAGACTTCGCCGGCGGCAACGCGCGGCGGTTCAACAACAGCTTCGGCGTCCGGCCGTCCTGGCTGCACAAACAGCCGTTCGCACGGGTCCGGCACGCCACGCACGTGACCGAGTTCCCCGACCTGGTCCTGGACCGGATGCTCTGGAACAAGGTCTACCGCCGCTCGTTCTGGACCGAGTACGGCTACACGTTCCCCCCGATCCGCTACGAGGACTACCCGGTCGCGCTCAAGGCGCACCTGGACGCAGTCACCGTGGACACGATCACGCAGGCCGTCTACTACTGGCGAGAGCGGGAGTCCGGCGAGTCGATCACCCAGCAGAAGTTCCAGCTTGGCAACATCCGCGACCGGGTCACCTCGGCCGGCATGGTGATCGACCTGGTCGAGAACGCCGTACCGGTGGTCCGCCGCCGTACGCACGCGCACCTGGCGCAGATCGACGTACTGACGCTGATGTCCGCGTTCGGCACCGTCCCGGTCGAGGAGGAGCAGCACCTGGTCGACCTGTCGCGCGAGCTGCTCGACCGCATCGACACCGACGTACTGGCTGTCACCCATCGGTACGACCGCATCCAGCACGCTGCTCTTCGCGCCGGGGATGTCGAGCTGCTTCGTCGGCTCGCGGTCTTCCGCAACTCCGGCGGGCTCCGCGGCGGCGCTCGGGCCGTTCCGCGCGGCAGGCGTTCGCGGCAGTTCGACTACAACTACCCGGGGCAGGGCGAGACCGTCGTACCGCGGCGGCTGTACGGGCTGCGCGAGCAGGACCTGACCCTCGCGACGAGCGTGCGCGAGGTCGTCTGGGTCGACGGCAAGCTGTCGGTCAAGGGCACCGCCGAGATCCGCCACCTGGAGACGGATCGCTCGTCGAACCTGCAGATCGCCCTGGTCGTCGACGACACCTCACATCCCCTCGAGGTACGCCGGTATGCCGCGCTGGACCTGCACGGCGACAAGTCGCTCGTGGGATTCGAAGTACTGCTGGATCCTGAACTGCTCGCTCGCTGCACGGGCGCGCCCGCGCACTTCGAGGTGCGGATGCGGTCGGGGCGGCGGGACCGGAAGGGCATGCTCGGCGGCCAAGGACCGGGGAGTCCCGGTTGGGCGCCGGGTGCGTGGATCGACGAGACGAACTGGATCCAGCCGGGGCCGGGCAAGTACGGCTGGTTCTCGCTGCGGCGGTTGACGGACCCGTGCCGGTTGACTGCGGTCGAGCAGACCCCCGACGAGCTCGTGCTGCACGGTCGGGCGTCGTTCGACGAGCCGGAGCTGCACCTCAGCCGGCCGGTCGTCGGCGGTGAGGAAGAGATTCCGCTGCAGGTCGACGGGCGTGACTTCACCGCCCGGCTGCCGATCCGGGACATCCTCGCGGCGGCGAACCACGACGATCCCTTCGGCCAGCGGACGACCCGGTCGTTCCGGGTTCACGGTCCGGATCGGCAGCAGCGCGTGCTGCTGTGGACGGCCGGCGACTCGGCCGTCTCGCGCGTCGTCGACGATCGGGTCGTCACGCTGACCCGGTCGACCGGCGGGTATGTGAACCTGCACGAGTCGCCGATCCGGACGACCGCGGCCCATGCTGTTGCTGAGGGCAATCAGCTGGTCGTGCGCGGGTCCGAGGGCTGCGACGTCACCTTCAGCTGGCGGCGGTACCTGGCCGACTCCGACGATCACCTGGACGTCGTGTGCCGTCGTACCGTGGCCGCGGACGGGTGGTCGGCCGCGGTCGACGTCGACGCGTTGATCCCGGTGACGGCGGTGAAGCTGTCGGTCGACCCGCTCGCCGCACTGGCCGACTGGATCCTGTTCGCAACCTCCCCCGACGGTGCGGCACACGCCGTACAGTGCGAGCCCTTCCTGTGCAGCCGGTTGCCATTGGCAATCACACACGGGACGCACGCGCTCGCCGTCCGACCCCATGCCGGCACTCTGCACGTCGAGGTGCGCTGATGCATCATCACAACCACTACTACGGTCAGACGCACATCCTGTCGCGGTACGCCGGGTTCGACTTCGACCACCCGCCGCGGCTCCGGGGATACCTGCAGCACGGCTGGAACATCGGCTGCGGCTGGAACCCGGTGCACGAGTTCTACGACGGCGCCTGGCGGTTCACCTGGAGCGATGCGCCGCGGCGTCGCGGGCACGCGCTCGGCCGGCGGAACTACCACAGCATCGGTGCGCCGTTCCTCTACCTGACAGAGCTCGAGCCGGAGAACGAAGAACCTGTCGAGCGTGAGGGCACACTGTGGTTCCTCTTCCACGGGTGGGAGGGCGGCAAGATCCACGGCGACCACCGGCGGCTGATCGACGAGATCCGCGAGACCGAGGACGGTCCGGTCACGTTCAGCCTGTACTACACGGAGTACGACCGGCCTGAGGTGCGCGGGTTCTACGAGGACGCCGGGTTCCGCGTGGTGTCGTTCGGGCGGCGCGGGTTCTCGTACGAGGGGACCGATCGGCGCTTCCTGTTCAAGCAGCTCGCCGAACTGCGCAAGCACAAGCGGGTCGCGGCCAACCGGCTGTCGACCGCGATCTTCTACGGCATCGCGGCCGGCTGCGAACCGGCGGTGTACGGCGATCCGATGGAGATGGAAGGCGAGAACCCGCTGTTCGGCGGGCAGAGCCGGATCGAGCGGCTGTGGCCCGAGCTGCTCGGCAAGTCGATCGACCTCGAGGCCGCCCGAGCCACCACCGACCTCGAGCTCGGAAAACCCTGGATGATGCCCGCCGCCGAACTGCGGAGCCTTTTCGATTGGAGAGAGCGTGTCTGACGTCCAGGTGGTCCTCGGTGAGATGCAGCCGTGGACCGATCACACGACGCCGCGGCCGGCGCTTGCGGCGCTGCTGACCGACGTGGTCCCGGCCAATCGCCGGACGCTGATCCTCGGGCCGCATGCGCCGCAGCAGATCGAGTCCGTGCTGGCGCACTCATCCGAGGTGACGATCCTGGTCCGCTCGGTCGCTGACGCGCAGCAGCTCGGCGAGGACTTCGGCCCGTGCCTGCAGGTGATTGCGGGCGCACTGGACGGGCTGGAGGGCGAGCCATACGACGTCATCATCGCGACCGACGGCTTGGATCGGGTCCTGGGCTACGACAGCACCGACCTGTCGTGGACGGAGCGGCTCGCTGCGTTGTCCCGGCTCGCGGCGCCGGACGCGGTCGTCGTACTGGCGCTGGAGAACGAGTTCTCGCTCCTGAACCTGCTGGACAGCCGGCCCGCGCACGAGCGCCATGGCGACGACGAGTGGCGCCCGCTCCACGACGACCCCACCCGCCCGGTCTCCGTCGACCAGCTGAAGGCTGCCCTGCCGTGGCGAGCCGAGGTGTACGCCGACTTCGCGTCTCGCACCTTCATTCGCGCCGATGTTTCCGCCGCCGCCCGTCCCGGCGAATTGCCGACCCGCTTGGCGGTCGGTGCGCTCGAGTCGGACGACACCCCGCTCTTGTCGCCCGCCGCTGAAGGGGTCGACACGGCTGCACGGGCGGGCCTACTGGGCTCCATCCCAACGGGCTGGTTGGCGATCGCCGGAGCCGGCGCCACGCATGACGTCTACGCCCAAACTGCCCAGGCGGTCCTGTCCGCCGACCAAACTCTCACCGGCTGGGACACCACAAGCACCATCGGCCCATCGACCACTGAATCCACCGGCTCCGGCTCCGGCTCCGGCGAGCCTGCGAGCTCTGGCTCCGCCGGAGCCGCCTCCTCGGGTGCCCCAAGCGCCGAGGCTTCCAGCGCCTCCGCTCCGCGCAGCGCACTCTTGTTCGACCCGTCCGTCGTCCCGACGACGATCCCCTCGGGTGTCTCGGTTGAGACCGTGCTGTTCCGGCTTGCCGCAGCTGAGGACGTGCCGGCCTTCCGCAAGTTGGCGGCCGACTTGGGTGAGTGGGTGACTGAATCGCGCGTGATCGTGCGGTGGGACGACATCATCTTCGACGGCGAATCCTTCGCGTCCGGTGTCTCGCCGTGGGTGGCCCAGGACTGTGTGGACAAGGACGATCTCCTGGCGGCTGCTTGGGTGCGGTTCCAGGATCGGTTGATGGGGCAGCATCGGCGGCATCCGTGGCCGCCGTGGATGGTGGGCGACGACCTGGTGTCCGCGTGGCTCGGGATGTCCGGGGTCGAGCCGCCCGAACAGCTCCAGGCGACCTCACCCGACACCGCACCGGCGACCGCGCAACAAGTTGCTCGCGGCAAGGAGTTGGCGGCGGCGCTGGACGTCGTACTCGAGACCCGCACGGGTACGGTCGACGTACGCACGGCTCTGGCGGCGGCCGAGGACGCCAAGCAGGAGCTGTTCGAGCTCAAGGGTCACGTGTACGGACTCGAGCGGACGCTCGGCTTCCGCAACAAGGCGATGAAGACGCGCGAGAACCGCATCCGCGAGCTCCGCGGCCAGCTGCAGCGGCTCACGAGCGCCCACGAGCGCATCCGCGGTTCCAGGACGTACGCCGTCTCGCGGGTGATCTTCCACGCCGCCCAGGTCCGCAAGCCCAAGACAGTTGCCCGCAAGCTCGCCCGCCGGATCCGGAAGCGATGAGCAGTCCCCGCCTGACTGTGGTGGTGCCGTTCTACAACGTCGGCGCGTACATCGGGGACTGCCTGGACTCGATCGCGCGACAGACCTGGGGCGATTTCGAGGCGATCCTGGTCGACGACGGTTCGCCGGACGACAGCGCCGTCATCGCGAAGGAGATGTGCGCCCGCGACTCGCGGTTCCGGATCGTCGAGCAGGACAACGCTGGGCTCGGTCCCGCCCGCAACACCGGGGTGGAGCACGCGACGGGGGAGTACCTCACGTTCGTCGACAGCGACGACCTGGTGACCCGGCACGGCTTCGGGCTGCTGATCAAGTCGCTCGACCGGACCGGTTCGGACTTCGCCGGCGGCAACGCGCGACGGTTCAACAACAGCTACGGCGTACGGCCGTCGTGGCTGCACGGGCAGACGTTCACCGAAGACCGGTTCGCGACGCACATCTCGGAGACACCGCAGCTCGTGCTCGACCGGATGGTGTGGAACAAGGTCTACCGGCGGTCGTTCTGGGACGAGTACGGGTCCCGCTTCCCGGCGATCCGGTACGAGGACTACCCGGTCACTCTCAAGGCGCACCTCGACGCGGTCACCGTCGACACGATCGCGGCGCCGGTGTACTTCTGGCGCGAGCGCGAGTCGGGTGACTCGATCACGCAGCAGAAGTTCCAGCTCGCGAACATCCGCGACCGCGTCGCCTCGGCGGGCCTCGTGCTGGACGAGATCGAGGACGCGCTGCCGGAGATCCGCCACCGGGTGCACGCGCACTTCCGCCAGATCGACCTGCACTCGATCCTGTCCGCGTTCGGCACGGTCCCGCCCGAGGAGGAGCAGCACCTCGTCGAGCTGACGAGCGAACTCCTCGGCCGGCTGGACGACGCCGTACTCGAGACCTCGCCGCGGGTCGCCCAACTGCAGTATGCGGCCGTCCGCGCAGGCGACGTCGAGCTGCTGCGCCTGGTCGCCCTCGACCCGGACGCCGCGCAGGAGCAGTTGCCGCTGACCAAGACCGACTTCACGCTCGCGACGAGCATCCGCGAGGTGACCTGGATCGACGGAGAGCTGTCCGTGCGGGGCACCGCCGAGATCCGTCACCTGCAGTCCAAACCGTCGAGCCTGCGGATCGGTCTCGTCATCGCGGGCCGGAACCATCGACTGCCGGTACGCCGGTTGCCGGCGACCGACCTTCGCGGCGAGGAGAGCCTGGTCGGGTTCGAGGTCCGTGTCAGCCGGGAGCTGCTCGCCAAGTGCCCGGCGGGCCCTTCGCAGTTCGACGTACGGATGCGTGTGGGCGGGATCCGCTGCCGGGACATGCTGCGTGGGCAGAAGGCCGGCAGCCCGGGATGGCCGCCGGGGATGTGGATCGACGGAACGAGCTGGATCCAGCCGGGTCCGGGCAAGGAAGGCGCATTCGCCGTACGGCGGTTGGCGGACCCGTGCCGGCTGACCTCGGTCGAGCAGACGCCCGATGCGCTCGTGCTGCACGGCCGGTCCGCGTTCGACGAGCCCTCGTTGTTCGTCAGCCGGCCGTTGTCGGGCGGCGAGGAGGAGCTGCCGCTCGAGGTGCACGGGCGCGACTTCACCGCGCGGCTTCCGATCCGGCCGATGCTCGAGGAGATCAACCCCGACGATCCGTTCAGCCAGCGGACGACGCGGGCGTTCCGGATGCGTGGGCCGGAAGGCCGCGAGCAGGTGCTGCTGTGGACGGCGGGCGACCGGTTGGTCTCACACGCCGAGGGTGGTCGCGTCGTCATGCTGACCAGATCGACCGGCGGCTACGTGAACCTGCACGAGTCCCCGATCCGGATGACCGCAACCGCAGCAGTTGCTGCTGGCAACATGTTGGTTGTGCGGGGCCCTGATTGGGGTCACGTCGACTTCAGCTGGCGACGGTACCTGCCTGATTCCGACGACCACGTGGACGTTGCGTGCCGACGTACCGTGTCCGACGACGGCTGGGCTGCTGTCGTCGAGATGGCGGCTTTGGAACCGGCAGACTGGATCCTCTTCGCGACGGCCCTGGACGGTACGTCGCATGCCGTCCAGTGCGAGCCGTTCTTGTCCAGCCGGTTGCCGCTCATGATCACGCGCGGGCGGCACGCGTTCGCCGTACGTCCGCTCGCCGGCACCTTGCATCTCGAGGTGAGCTAGCGCCTCCCCGCCCGGCGCAGTCTGGTGGGTATACCCACCAGACTGTGGGTTGGCCAACCTGATTCCGGTTGGCCAACCCCCTTTTTCGTGGGCATACCCACCAAACCGGCTAGCGTCGTGCGACGAGGAGTTGGTGGGTGATCGGCCAGTCGAGCGCGGTGCCGTCGGGAGTGGTGATGGAGGCGACCGGCGCGATGCGGTTGTCGATGACCCAGTCGTTGCGCCACGCCTTCGACGCCGGGTCGACCGTGAAGCCGGCGCGCTCGGCGACCGCGGACCAGCCGGCGAAACTCAGGCCGCAGAACTGTTCATGCGTCTCGCTCAACCAGTTGTCGACGTAGTCCTTGCGGGTCAGGAAGTCCATCGCGTCGGCCAGCCGGAGCGTGAGCTTGTCGCCGGTGACGTCGAACTCGAAGGCGACTTTGGCGTTGCGCCGGAAGTCGTGTGCGAACTGGAAGAACCGTGCGCGGGTCGAGAGCTTGGTGATGTACGCCGCTGGATCGTCGAGCAGTTCGAGTTCGGTGACGTCTTGCGGGTTCTCGCCGTCGCTGTCGTCGAGCTGGAGTACGACCGGGCGGTCGGGCTCATCGGGGCCGCAGACGTCGGAGTTGATCCAGACGCCGTGCGGTGCCGTGTGTGCGAAGAGCGCGTCAGCGAAGCGCTGGACCGTGTCGGGACGCGAGCCGTCGGCGTACGACCAGATCTCGTGGGTGAGTGCGAGCGTCAGCGTGGTGTCGATCGACCGCGGCGGGAAGACAGTCGAGCCGAGCATGTTGCGTTGGTAGAAATAGACGTTCGGGTTGGTGAAGAGGCCCTGCTCTTTCTTGTGCACGCATTCGGCGTACAAATGCCGAGCGACCTCAACGCCGATCAGATCCGATTCGTGAAAGCGCGGGTCCGCGTCGACCAGTTGTAGGGTCGCGCCGGTCGCGCAGCCGATGTCGAGAATGCGTCCGGGGCGGACAAAGCCCTTTATCTGCTGCCATTTCCGGTCCGTTGCGGTTTCGAACGCGTCTGCGTACGTCTTGTAGTCGCGGGTCGTGGTGAGCCCGCCGTCGTCGCCCACCACCGGGTCGTTCACGCACCGCGCGACGTACGCGTCCAGGGCGTACCGCTCAAACACATCCACGGTCGCGGGATGCGCCAGTTCCTTCCACTGATCATTGCCCTCAGCAATCATCAGCAACACGTCCCAAGGCCGCGCGACACCCTCGGGCTCGACCCCGATCACGCTGAACCCGAGCTGCTCGTACAACTTACTCACCGCCGGCGTAGAACAAGCCACCACCGTATTCCCCGGCGTCAACCGCACAAGATCATCGGTCCCCGCCTCGATAGCCTTCACCGTCACTTCAGCAAAGTCATCCGTAGGCGGCGTATCCACCACCCCCACCACCAACGACCGAATCCCACTCGCCACACTCAACCGCTCGATCGCAGCTTCCCGCCGATCAAACGCCACCGGATTCCGCTTCGTCGTCTGATGATTAGCCGACGTAACCGCCCAAACCACCGTCCGGTCGGTGAATTGAGCCAGGAACCGCGCCTGGAAACGGGTCAACACATGATGCCGCCCCGGAAACAACAAGTACTCGCTCACGCCGCGCCCTTCCCCGCTACCATGCCTCGACACCACATGATCCCAGGAGGAGGGGCCTCGGGATGCACCCCCTGACGCGCCAGCTAGCTGTCGCTGTTTGCTTGCTGCTGGCCCTTTCGGCCTGCACCAGCTCGACATCTGCGACCCCACCAAGCCAGGTCCCGTCGACATCAGCCCCGTCGAGAACGCCTCAGCCGCCCGAGCCGACGGTCTACGTGCAGCCGTCGTACCGGTACACCGTGTTCGACTTCGAAGCTCTGCCACGGGTGCGGTACGGGAGAGCCAGGCTCGAATGGTCAACCGTGATCTGGCCGGTGAACCGGACGCCGACGCCGAGACCCGACCCGTTGGCCGGGCACTCGGTCGAGCCCGAGGTTTGCCGGACCCTGATTCGCACCGGTGGGGTCACCTCAGACATCGGGGAAGTGGTGCCGTCGGACACCCCGGGGGCCGACGCGCAGACCGGGATAACAGCTCCGGTCAACGGCCAGTACCCATTGGCCGACGCCATGATCGTCGACCTGACCGGAGCGGCAGCGGACCGATACATCGACCGGTACGGCAAGACGCCCGCCGGGTGCGCGAACATCCTGGTCGACGGCACCCAGCGCGCGGCCGTCATTGACCGGCCGCTGACCGGGTTCGGAACGCGGTCCCGCTATCTGACCCGCAGCTACCCGCTGGCGGTTGGGCGGTGGACGGAGCGGATCCTGCTCTATCGCACTCCGACGTACCTGATGGACATCCGGGTGTATGGTCCCGGCGGATCGGACGCCGGGTTTCAAGCGTTCGCGCGGCAGGTTCGCGACCTGGTCAAGGCGAACCTGAAAACTACCTAGAGCAGGTCCCAGGTCAGTGGGGTGCCGGCCTTGGCGGCTGTGCGGAAGGGGCGGCCGTTGACCTGTTGGAAGAGGTCGGGGGCTAGGCCGCCGGCGGGGCGGATGGAGCGGACGTTTTCGGGGGTTATGGGGTCGCCGGCTTGGACGTCTCGGGTGACGTAGAGGGAGCGGCGGAAGCGGAGGACGTTTTCTTCGGCTTGTTTCGGGCCGATGACCGGTTTGCCCAGTGAGAGTTGGGCGACGCGGGTGCTTTCGACGAGGAGCTCGAGTTCCCACGGTTCGAGTGAGAACGCGGAGTCGACGCCGCCGTCGACCCGCTTCAACGTCACGTGCTTCTCGATCACCGTTGCGCCGAGCGCCACGGCAGCCACGGCCGCGCCGATGCCCATCGTGTGGTCCGACAGGCCGACCTGTACGCCGAGGGCGTCGCGCAGGACCGGGATGCCGCGCAGGTTCGACTGCTCGGGCGGGGCGGGGTAGCTCGCCGTACACGACAGGACGATGATCTGCTCGTTGCCGGTCGAGCGCGCGGCCCGGACCGCGGCGTCGATGTCGGTCAGCGTCGCGGAGCCGGTGGAGATGATGATCGGCTTCCCGGTCTCGGCCATCCCCCGGACGAGCGGAAGATCACCGATCTCGTTCGACGCGACCTTGTACGCCGGGACGTTCAGCTTCTCGAGGAAGTCGATCGCGGTCTGGTCGAACGCGGACGAGAACGCCACGAGCCCGAGCGACGTCGCCAGCTCGAAGATCGGCTCGTGCCAGGCCCACGGGGTGTGCGCCTCCTCGTACAGGTCGTACAGCCGCGCCTCGCTCCACAGCTCGTGTTCGACCGGCAGCCGGAACGCCGGCAGGTCGAGGTCGAGCGTCATCGTGTCCGCGGTGTACGTCTGCAGCTTCAGCGCCTGCGCGCCGGACTCCGCGACCGCCCGGACGATGTCCAGCGCACGCGCGAGATCGCCGTTGTGGTTGCCGGACATCTCGGCGATGACGAACGGCTGGTGATCCGGCCCGACCGGCACGCCGCCGATCTCGATGGTGGTGCTCATCATTTCCCCTGGGTTCTACGGTCCTGCTTGCGCAGGCTGATCGGTATCACGGTGAGTTCGCGCCCATCGGCGTACCGGACCTCCGGCGTACCTTCGACGAAGCGGAAGCGCCGGTTCATCTGCCGGACCACCGCGTTGTGCTCGAGCACCTCGCCGGCGAGTACGTCGAGGCCGAGCTCGTCGAACGCGTACGCCGTGGCCTCGCGCATCACCTCGATCCACGCCGGCAAGGTCTCCCCGCGCTCGGCGAGCCCGTCGGCGTCCAGGAAGAACCCCCACGCCCCGGACACGCCTTCGAGGTCGAAGAAGTTCACGACGCCGGCGGTCTTGCCATCCCGTTCGTAGATCAGGACGCGGCGGCTCGGGTCCTTCGACGTCTTCGCCCACCACGCAGCGTGTTCGTCCGCGGAGATCTCGTGCGATGTGATGCTGACGTCACGATTGGCCTGCTGGTTTCGCAACCGCCGGATGATGTCGACATCGGCTTCAGTAGCGGTGCGCAGCATGTACCTAACCTAGCGCCATCTCAGCAAGCACTGTTCTTCAAGCGGCTTGATGTGTAAACATCTTTCGACTTCACGATGAATGACGGTCGGAGAGTGACATGAGAGTCTGGCGAGCAATGGGTGTTCTCGGTGTGGCGGCGGGCCTGGTGCTCGGCGGTCTGACAGGTACGGCGTCGGCCGCGCAGGCGCCCGCGGACCAGCAGAAGTGTGCGCCGAGCGCGACCACTCCGCTGCGGCAGTTCCGGGCGAGCTGGATCTCGACGGTGGTGAACATCGACTGGCCGTCGAAGACCGGTCTGAGCGCCGCGCAGCAGCAGTCCGAGCTGATCGGCTGGCTCGACGACGCAGTACGGCAGCACCACAACGCGGTCATCCTGCAGGTTCGCCCGACCGCGGACGCGTTCTGGCCGTCGAAAGTGGAGCCCTGGTCGCAGTACCTGACCGGAACGCAGGGCGGCGATCCCGGCTACGACCCGCTGGCGTTCGCGGTCGCCGAGGCGCACAAGCGGAACCTCGAGCTGCACGCCTGGTTCAACCCGTACCGGCTCTCGATGGGCACCGACATCAACGCGCTCATCCCGACGCACCCGGCGCGGCTGCACCCGGACTGGGTCGTCACGTACGGCGGGAAGCTCTACTACAACCCCGGCATCCCGGCCGCTCGCAAGCTGGTCGAGGACGCGATCATGGACGCGGTCTCGCGGTACGACATCGACGGCGTGCACTTCGACGACTACTTCTACCCGTACCCGGTGGCCGGCCAGACGTTCGACGACGCCGCGACCTTCGCGCAGTACGCCGACGGCTACACCGACCTGCAGGCCTGGCGGCGGCACAACATCGACCTGCTGATCCACGAGCTGACCGAGAAGATGCACGCGATCAAGCCGTGGATCAAGTTCGGCATCTCACCGTTCGCGGTCTGGCGGAACAAGGCGACCGACCCGGAGGGCACCGACACCACGGCCGGCGTCCAGACGTACGACGACCTCGCGGCGGACACCCGCAAGTGGGTCCGCGAGGAGTGGATCGACTACATCGTCCCGCAGGTCTACTGGGCCGGCGGGTTCGCACCGGCCGACTACAACAAGATCGTCCCGTGGTGGGCCGACCAGGTCCGCGGTACGCACGTCCACCTCTACATCGGCGAGGCGACGTACAAGGTCGGTACGTCGACGCAGTCGCCGGACTGGTCGGACCCGCAGGAGCTGAGTGACCACCTGGCGTTCGACAGCGCGATCCCCGAGGTGAAGGGCAACATCTACTTCTCCGCAAAGGACGTACGCGCGGACCGGCTGGGTGCGACCACTCTGCTCAACAACACCTGGTACACCAAGCCGGCGCTGATCCCCGCGATGCCCGCACTCGACTCACGCCCGCCGCTTCCCGCGCACGCGGTCCACGCCTCGCGCACTGCGAGCGGCGTACAGCTGAAGTGGTCGCGCACATCAACGGACACCACGTCCTACGCGATCTACCGCCGTGAGCTCCTGGGCAGCGACCACTGCCCCGACAACGACGCCCGCAACCTGCTCACAACCCTCCGCTCCACCGGCGCCGCCCAGTCCTACGTCGACCCAACCGCAACCCCCGGCAAGGCCTACCTCTACACAGTCACCGCCCTAGACCGCCTGTCCAACCAAAGCATCGGCATCCCAGCCGTCTCGCTCCACTGAGTCCTACGGGCTTCTGACTCCCGGCGTGGTGGTTTGCTGCGTCGGGAGGGAGCCTGTGGGGGAGGTTGGCAGGGTGCCGGTTGGGAGGCTGCCTGTTGGGAAGGGCTGGGTTTGCTGGGTCTGGCCTGGGGGCTGGCTGGTGGTCGGGAAGCTGGATGTGCTGGTCGGGCTGGTTGGGAAGCTGGGGGTTTGGGTGGGGGTGCCGGTCGGGGAGGGGGTTCTTGTGGGGAACGGGTTTTCCGGCGGGGGCGGGTAGATCTGGTAGACGCGGACCGTGCCCAGCTGGAACCTGAGCTCGGTTAGCTTGTCCAGGTTCTTCGGGGGTGCGCTGACTCGTGCGTCGAGCAGCAGCCATTGCACGTCGTACTTCGTGCGCAGCGTCTCGATCAGCTGGCGGGTGGGGTTGCTGAACACCTCGTCGTTGATCTGCAGCTGCTCCTGGTCCGAGTACGGCCCCTGCACGCCGGCGGGATAGGTGTCGTCGACACGGGTCTGGTACGACCACCCCTCGACCAGCACGCGCCGCTCGGCGTACCCGGCGATCCAGTACGACCCGGTCTGGCAGTGCGACGCCCGCGCCTGGTGGCAGTGCACGTTCGTGGCGATCCGGTCGTCCGACCCGGAGTTGCGCCGGATGAACCGGGCCGCCTCGATCCCGCCCGGCGCGATCGACGCGTACGACGTCAACGGCGGGCTGGCGAACTTCCGTACGGACGCGACCGTCGGCGACACCGTCGTACCCACCAGCACTGCCACCGCGATGACAGCCCAGGTACGCCGGGAGCCGCGCAACACCAGCCCGAATACGCCGATGCCGATTGCAGCGATCACCAGCGCGACAACGAGGCCCTGGCCGAAGCAGTTGCTCGCCGTACACGACGTGTCCGAGCGGTAGCGACCCCAGTAGATGGCAGCCGCGCCGATCGCGAGTGCGACGGCAGCCATCCAGTACTGACGCCGTTCCAGCGACCCAAGCCCCCACGTCGCAAGCAATACGCCGAACATGAACCCGGTCCGCACGAAGAACAGTGGCGTCTCACCGCGATCCGCCAACAGCGACGCACCCAGCACCGCTGCAACGAATCCGGCCAGCAGGAAGACCACCATCGGGTCGCGCGCCACCCGCCGCTTGATCAGCAACGCGCCGACAACAGGCATCACCCACCCGACCACAACAACCGCAGCGATCACCGGGACAGCGGATCCGCCGCCCATCCGATCCGCCAGGCTGTCGAACGTCGCCCCCGGATCGAACCGCACGCTCGACGCCGCACCACGCAGTACGAAGAAGAACGTCAACGCGTACGCCGCCGCGACGCCCACGCCGAGCACCAGCGCCCGCAGATTGAGGCGGCCGGCCCGGACCGTCAGATAGATCCACGCAACCGCCAGACCGGTCGCGTAGACGGGCAGTGCGGTCGCTTTGGTCAATGCCAGCGCGGCAACGAGCACACCGGCCGCAACGTAGAGCCGAAACAACTCACCTCGCGTCTTGGGCGACTGGCGCCGCAGAAGCAACGCAGTGACCGCGATCAGCGGCAGCAGCAACACCGTGGAGAACGCCTGCGGCGGATTGGTCAGCTGTCCAAGGGAAAACGGCCCGTCCGCGAACACCCGGTCAGACACTGCCCACGGCCAGGCAACCAGATCGCCTCCGGCCACCACGAGCCCTGCAGCGATCGGTGCGGCCACAGCACGACCAGTCAGCATCATCCCGACCGCGGCCGCACCCAGCACCGTCAACAGGATCCAAGCGAACGGCACCATCCGATGCGTCAGTACGTCGAGCGGCACACTCGTGATCCAGTGGACGGACGCGATGTGGTCGTACGCCGTCCAGTGGCTCGTCAGCCAGTCGCCATCGGCGTACGGGACACGCGGCGGGAAGTGATGCGTCACTTCACCCGCCAGTGCGAGGTTGTGCGGTGCATCCGAGTTCGGCCGCAGCGCCTCCGACCCGTCGAGCGGGATGAGCCGCGACCCGACACGTACGAACCACGCGGCCGCGACGCCGACCGCGACCATCGCACCGGCGATCGACCACCACGGCGTCGGCCGCTCGGGCAGCTTGCGCCGCGGCAACGCCCGCCACACCCCGAGCGCCAGCGCCGGCATCAGCAACGCGGCGAACGGCATCTTGAACAGCATGCCGATCGGGTAGAGCAGCGCCTCGACGGCCAGGCCGAACGCAGTACCGAGGACGATGTCGGCCGAGAACCACCCGACGCCGCCGGTCAGCCGGCGCCAGAACATCGTGCCCGGTACGACGATCACGACCAGCAGATAACCGAGGTACGCCGCGGGCATCCAGGGCGGATGCTCCTGCAGCGCCACGAACCAGGCCACTGGCAGGACGGGCAGGCTCGCCAAGGCTGCGATCCGCTTGCCACGTCCCGCGGCACGGCGCCTGCCCGCTCTGATCATCGCGCAAGTGTATGAGTCCGACGAGTCGCGTTCGTGGCCGGTGAGCCGTTTACCACCGTGAAGTTCGCATTTACACTCAGTAACCTCCCAGACCCCTCAGCCGCCCGGGAGGTCCCGATGGTCAAACGGTTGACAGCCTGGGTGCCCGATGGTGACCCGCTAGGCTTCGGGACTATGAGTTCGGTGGCGCGGGGTCGGGTCAGGGAGATGATGGGTGAGGTGATGACGGCCCAGGGCCGGTCATTGCCGACCGACGACACAGCGGATCTCCGCGAGATCGGGTTCCGATCGCTGGACTTCTCCGAGCTGGCCCTCCGGGTGGAGGACGAGCTCGGCGACGAGCTGAACTTCGATGCCCCTGGGCTGCGCCGGATCGCGACGGTCGGCGACGTACTGGACTTCATCGAGCATCTTCAGTCTGCGTGACGGCCGCCGTGACCAGCCGCCGCCGGACCACCGCCCTGATCGGTGACGACAACACTGTCGTCGTCGCCGGTAAGCGCCTGACCTGGCGGACGCTGCACAAGCTGCCGCAACTGCCGTCGCCCGCAGCAGTCCTCGTCGACAGCGGCGCCGACGCGCTCGCCGCACTTCGCCACCATGCGGTCCACGGCACCGAGTTGCTCGTCGCCACCGAGTCCCGCGTCGACATGCGGATGCGCGAGGAGCTGGGCGAGTCCGGTTTCGCGATCGTCCTGCCCGATGGGGAAGTGACCCCGGCCAAGCTGAAGCGCGTCGAGGAGTCCGGCCGCGCCTGGCTGCTCACGTCCGGTTCGACCGGTCGCCCGAAACGCATCGGCCACACTCTCGAATCTCTGACCACGGTCACCGGGGATCAACCGCCGCGCACCTGGCTGCTGCCGTACTCGCCCGGGACCTACGCGTGGTGGCAGGTCGTCACGCTCTCGCTGACCCAGGCCGACCAGGGCCTGGTCGTGATCGAGCCCAGCGAGCTCGACGAGTGGCCGGCGATCGCGGCCGAGCACGGCGTCACAGCCGCCTCGGGTACGCCGACCTTCTGGCGGCAGGCCATCTACCGCGACGCCGAGGCGCTCGCCGCCGTACCGCTGGAGCAGATCACTCTCGGCGGCGAACCGGTCGACCAGGCGATCCTCGACCAGCTGCGCGAGATCTTCCCGAAGGCCCGGATCTCCTGGATCTACGCGTCCTCCGAGGTCGGCGCCTCGATCGTGGTGCACGACGGTAAGGCTGGGTTCCCCAAGTCCTGGCTGGACCGCGAGCCCGATCCGGAGCGTCCGATGCTGACGGTCCAGGGCGACGAGCTGGTGATCCGCTCGCCGCATCACGGCGCGGGCCTGGTCGGCGCCGTACACACCGGCGACCGGATCGAGTACGACGGCGACCGCGTGCTGATCACCGGACGCCTGGACACCGACGAGATCAATGTCGGCGGATCGAAGGTGTCGGCGGGCGTGGTCCGCAACGTGCTGATGGGTCATCCGGGTGTCTCGTGGGCGCGGGTATTCGCGCGCAAGGCACCGTTGGTCGGCCGGATGGTCGCGGCCGAGGTCGTCCCGAACCGTGCGCTCGGCCCGATCACGGACGCCGACCTGGTGCTGTGGTGCTCGACCCGGCTGCCCGATTACGGCGTACCCCGGAGGATCAAGTTCCTCGACGAGATCCCGCAGAAGGAAACCCTGAAGAGTGATGTCTGAAGTCAGTCTTGTCCCGCCGGCCTCGGTCGTGCTGGTGTCGGGCGGCTCGCGCGGTCTCGGCCTGGCGATCGTCACCGACCTGCTCGCAGCCGGACTGAAGGTCGCCGCGTTCGCCCGGACCGTCACGCCGGAGCTCGCAGCGCTCAGCGAGAAGTACCCGGACCACCTGCACTACGGCTCGGTCGACATCAACGACGCCGAAGCCGGTCAGGCCTTCGTCAAGCAGGTCGAGGAGGTCCTCGGGCCGATCGATGCCTTGGTCAACAATGCGGCGATCGGCCAGGACTCGTTGCACGTCCACACCTCGGCCGATCACCTGGCCGAGATCATCCGCACCAACCTGACGTCGCCGTTGATCCTGACCCGCTTCGTCCTGCGCCGGATGCTCGCCAGGGGCCTGAAGGGCCGGATCGTCAACATCACCTCGATCTGCGCGCAACGCGGCTATCCCGGCCTCGTGGCCTACTCGGCCACCAAGGGCGGCATGGACGCGGCCACCCGCTCACTCGCTCGTGAGCTCGGTGGCCGCATCCTCGCCAACTCGGTCGCGCCGGGCTTCTTCGCCTCGGAGATGTCCGCGGTCCTAGGTCAGACCCAGCTCGACCAGATCGTCCGCCGTACGCCGACCGGTCACCTGACCGAGCCGGAGGACGTCCTGCCCGTGGTCCGCATGCTCCTGCTGGAGAACACGAACATCAACGGTCAGGTGCTGGTCGTGGACGGCGCCGCCTCCATCTGAGTCAGGCTCTCGACCGGCTCCGGTTCGGTGCGGAACCAGTTCCACGGGCGGACGCTGATCACGATCATCGCCAGGCTCAGCCCGGCGTACACCAGCGAGCCGATGAAGGCCGCGTGGACGCCGTCGACCAGGACCTCCCGCGGTACGACCGAGGTCGAGTTGCGGCTCGCCGTACCGAAGATCGTGACCAGGATGCCGAGGCCCAGTGCGCCGCCGACCTGCTGGACCACGTTCAACATTCCGGACGCCGCGCCCGAGTCCTGCGGTGCGACACCGGAGATAGCCCGGCCGACCAGCGGGATGAAGATCATCCCGGCGCCACCGCCGAACAGCAGCAGCGGACCGACCACGTCGTGCAGGTAGGTGCTGTGTGCGTCCAGTCGAGTCAGCCACACCGTGCCCAGTGCGACCAGCGTCGACCCGGTCAGCATCAGCTTCGCCCCGTCGATCCGGGCGACCAGCCGCGGTACGACGCGTGACGCGGTGAACAGCAGACCGGTCATCGGCAGGAAGGCCAGACCGGCAGCCAGCGGGCTCAGCTCGAGCACGCCCTGCAGGTACTGGGTCAGGAAGAAGAACATCCCGAACATCGTCCCGACGACGAGCAGCATCGTCAGGTACGACGTCGACCGGGCGGCGGACTTGAACAGCCGCAGCGGCACGATCGGGTGACTGACCCGGCGCTCGATCAGGACGAACGAGACCAGCAGCACCACGCCGACCGCGAAGGAGGCCAGTACTTCGGCCGACGTCCAGCCGGCCTCAGCGACCCGGATGAAGCCGTAGACGAGTGAGGTGATGCCGAGCGTCGACGTGAGCGCACCGGCCACGTCGAACCGACCGGTCTCAGGCTCGGTCTCGGTCAGCACGCGTCGTGCGGCGAAGACCAGCGCGATGCCGATCGGGACGTTCACGAACAGGCCCCAGCGCCAGGACGCCCACTCGGTCAGCATGCCCCCGAGGACCAGGCCGACGCTGCCGCCACCGGACGAGACGAGGCTGTAGTAGCCGAGCGCCTTCATCCGCTCGGGGCCTTCGCGGTACGTGAGCATGAGCAGCGTCAGCGCGGCCGGAGCGGCGATGGCGCCACCGATGCCCTGCAGTACGCGGGCGGCGAGCAGCAGCTCCGCGTTCGGCGCGAGACCGCCGAGCAGCGAGGCGAGCGTGAAGACACTGATACCGGTGATGAACACCCGGCGACGGCCGAGCAGGTCGCCGGCGCGGGCGCCGAGCAGCAGCAGACCGCCGAACGCGAGTGCGTAGGCGTTCTGCACCCACGACAGGCTGGACGGGCTGAAGTGCAGGGCCTGCTGGATGTGCGGCATCGCGATATTCACCACGGTGCCGTCGAGGATCACCATCAGCTGGGTGACCAGGATGACTGCGAGAACTACCCCCGGCCGCCGAGCGGGCGTGCCGGATCTGGCGCCGGCCGGCGCCGCGGCTGTTGCCGACATATTGCTCCTTACCCCGGAGGGGTTACAGTTGTGAGAGGAAAGCGGAGCGCTCCTCCGGATACGATACGGAGGCATCCTCCGCTTTGCAAGCGATATTCTGGGCGGACCTGTGCGAGGAGGTTGGATGGCGCCGCAACCGCTGCCGTGTGCGCGGCCGAGCCGTGCGGACGCGGCCCGGAATTACGACCGCCTGGTGACCGCCGCCCGGGAGACCTTCGCCGAGCACGGCACCGACACCTCGCTGGAAGAGATCGCCCGCCGCGCGGGCGTCGGCATCGGCACGCTGTACCGCCGGTTCCCGAGCCGGACCGCGCTGCTCGAGGCGGTCTACGTCGAGGAGATCCAGTCCGTCTGCGATCGCGCGTACGACTTCGACCGTGAGTTGGAGCCGTTCGATGCGCTGGCCGCGTGGCTGCGAAGCTTCCTCGGGTACGGCCTGTCCAAGGGCACCCTGGCCAGCGAGCTTACGGTTGCCCTAGGCAAAGACTCGCCGTTCTTCAAGGCCTGCAAGGTGAACGTGCAGGAAGCCGGGAAACTCCTGCTGGACAAGGCGAAAGCCGCCGGTGAAGTGCGGTCGGAGCTCGAGCTGGCGGATGTGATGCGGCTCGTCGGCGGAATCAACATGGGTCGCGACATCGAGCCCGAGCAGGCGAACCGCTTGCTCGACATCGTGCTGTGCGGGCTCAGGCCCGCTGCTCCCGCAGCTGCGCCAGCGAAGGGTTAGCCGCGTCCCGCTCGGTGTAGTTGAGCTCCTGGACCGGCCACTCGATCGCCAGCTCCGGATCGAACAGATCCACGGCGACTCGCTCCGGAGACCAATGCGAGTTCACCAGGAAGTTGTACGTCGTGTGCGGCGTCACCGTGCAGAACGAATTCCCGACGTCACGCGGCACATACAACGCCTGCTCCGGACCGAGCTCGAACGTCTCCACCCGGCCGAAGGTCTCGTTGTCCCGCAGGTCGACGATCGCCGCGAACACCCGGCCCGATGACGGGGACATGTACTTGTCCCACGGCTCGGCATGGATGCCGCGGACGATCCCGGCTTCGGCGAAGTACGCGACGTTGTGCTGTACGACGTCCATCCCGAGCTCGGCCAGCTTCTCGCGGTGGAAGTTCTCCTTGAACCATCCGTCGTCGTTGGGCTTCACCTCCAGCGCGATCCGCAGTACTCCGGGGATCGTGGTCTCCTCGACCTTCACCGGCGCACCTGCCGGCGGGCGTCGAGCTGGGCCTGGTCGGCGGCGGTCAGGCCTGCGTGCCATCCGGCGCCGTTGGTGATGCGCGTCCGCCGGGTCGTCGTGTTCGGGAACAGTTGCGCGAACAGCGCGTCCGCCTGCTCCTCCCGCTTCGCCAGCACCGGCAGCAGCCGACCCGCATCCGCTTCCGGTACGGCGGCCTGGGTCGCGGCGGCGGTCTGCTCCAGCCGCTCGCCGATCCGCAACGCATACGCCATCAGGAACGACTGCCGGAACGACCGCGTCCTGGACTCACCCCGATGGCCGATGTGCTTGCCAGCGGCAATCATCGCCCGATTCGCCTGCACGAGCAGGGAGGTGCTGAGGATCTCGGTGTGCTGCAGATCCACCTCGGCGCCGACGATGGTGACCACGGCCAGGTCGTCGATCACGACCGTCCGGCACCGGTTCGCCGAGGCGACCGCGCCGACCAGTTGAGCCTTGGCGGAGACGTACGGCGTCTCGACCCACAGCCGCCGCGCAGCCGAGTCGTCCGGGATCTCCACGTCCGCCTCGACCAGCGCACTGTCCAGCGAGAACTTGGCCATCAACTCCTGCGCCTTCCCGGACAGCGCCTCCGCCTCATCCGGGAACTCGGTCGCCTCCGCCTTGGCGAGCAGCGCGCGAATCCGCGCCAGCATCTTCCCGTTCGCCGGCACGACGTGGTGCGCCTGGCGGACCGTCGTACCAGGCAAGGGAAAGATCCGAGCCAGCACCGGGAGCGTCTGGAGGAAACCGGCCAGGGACAGCGCGTGGTGCAAGGTGAGGTAGCGGCCGACGCGGGCACCGGCGGCCCACGCGGTCAGGCTCAGCGCGGTGAAGGGCTGAGGCACGCCCAGGTCAATCAGTTGCTCGAGCCAGCGAGAGTCGATCGTCGCGGCCTTGTATCCCACGTGTTCAGCGGAGATCGCGGCCAGCAGCAAGGGCTCGACGCCCGGATCGAGACTGCGACGGCCGTGCTGTGCGACATCAGCGGGTGTCCAGCCGCGCTCCCATGTGGTGCGGAGGAGGCCGGTGAGGAACGCCTGCAGGCAACGATCCACCTGCGCCTGGTCGCGTTCGTCGTACGCGCCCAGGCGGGCCAGGTGTTCGTCGGCGCGATCGTCGCGCACCGCCACGACCGCGGCCGTGATCGGTAACAATCGCAGGATTTCCTCGTCACTCACGTCGTCGAGTCTGACACTCACCGAAGTTCCTGCCCAAACGGGAATCCGTTCCCTTGTGGATAACCCCCGTCACTCTGCAGGCTGCCCGAAAGGACGCTGACGCAGCGGAGCCGGGCACCTAGCCTGGCGGCAAGACATCGGGGAGGGGACTGTAATGACGCAGACTGTGGGGGAACTGCGCGCGGCCGTGAGCGGAGCCGTGTTCGCACCGGAAGATGACGGGTACGACACGGCACGCCGGCTGTGGAACGCGGAGCACGTCCGGGAGCCGGCGGTGATCGCCCAGGTTCATTCAGCCGAGGACGTGCAGGCAGCCGTCCGGTACGCGGTGGCCGAGGGGCTGGAGATCGCCGTACGCGGCGGTGGCCACAGCATTGCCGGGCTGTCGTCGGTCGACGGCGGACTGATGATCGACCTGAGCCGGCTCAACCAGGTCACGGTCGATCCCGAAGCGCGGCGTGCCCGCGTCGGCGGCGGAGCGCTGCTGCGGGATCTCGACGCTGCTACGCAGGCGCACGGCCTCGCCGTGCCGGCCGGGCTGATCGGCCACACCGGTGTCGGCGGGCTGACGCTCGGCGGCGGCATGGGCTGGCTGACCCGGATGCACGGGCTCACCATCGACAACCTGGAGTCGGTCCAGCTGGTCACCGCGGACGGCAGCATCGTGCGGGCCGCGGAGGACGAGAACACGGACCTGTTCTGGGCCGTGCGTGGTGGCGGCGGCAACTTCGGCGTGGTCACCGAGTTCGAGTTCCGGCTGCACCAGGCCGGGCCGATCGTGAACTTCGGCCTGGCGTTCTGGGGGCAGGACCAGGGTGCGGAGCTGCTCCGGGCGGCCCGCGAGGTGATCCCGGCGCTGCCGCGTGAGGTCAACGTGGTGATCGCTGCCTTGAACGCGCCGCCGGCGCCGTTCGTCCCGGAGGAACACCACTTCAAGCCAGGGTTCGCGCTCGTGGTGGTCGGGTTCGGTTCGCCCGAGCAGCACGCCGACGCGGTGGCTCAGCTGCAGGCAACGCTGCCGCCGCTGTTCCAGATCGTCACGCCGATGCCGTACGTCGCCGTACAGCAGTTGCTCGACGAGGCGAACGGCCCAGGCATGTACCACTACGAGAAAGGCGCGTACCTCGAGACGCTGTCCGACGAAGCGATCGACGTGTACACCTCACAGCAGGTGCACAAGACGTCGCCGATGTCGGCCGCGATGATCTACCACCTCGACGAGGGCTATCTCGAGACCGACGACGACGCCACCTCGTTCGGCGGGCAACGGACCGAGCGCTATGCGATGTTCATCATCGCCACTGCGCCCGTTCTCGAAGCCCTCGAGCCGGAGCGCGCCTGGGTGCGGACCTTCTGGGACGCCATCCAGCCGCACGCGGTCAACATCGGCAGCTACGTGAACGGCATGGCCGATCCGGACCCGGCCCGGATCCGGGCGTCGTACGGCGACAAGTTCGAGCGGTTGGTGGAGCTGAAGCGGAAGTACGACCCCGACAACGTGTTCCACCGGAACCAGAACATCAACCCAGCGGCAGTTGGTAGCTGATGAACTTCTTGTGAGTGACGAAGCCGAGGCCCTCGTACAGCCCGAGGGCTCCGGTGGGGTTGTCGGCGTCGACGCCGAGCGCGGCCCGCTGGTACCCGGCCTCTGCGGCCTTGGCGAGCACCTTCGCCAGGGCCGCACGGGCCAGTCCGCGCCCGCGGTAGGCACGCCGGGTGCCGACCTGACCGATGTACAGCTCCCGGACCCCGGTCACCTCGGTGTCGGCGTCCCACTCGAAGGCGTTGACGTACGCCGCGATGGTGTCGCCGTCGAGGACGTAGTACGACTGCTGGCCGCGGAAGTTGCGTGAGCCGATGCTCCGGGCTCGCCACGCCTCTGGAGTGGGTGGCGACCAGCCCCAGTGGTCGGAGAAGGCCTCGTAGTGGGCCTGCCGCAGCGCCTCCTCGTAGGACGTGTCGTACGACCTGAGCTTGAGTCCGTCGGGCACCGGCGCGTCGGGGACCGGCTGGTCGAGCGGCCGGCGCATGTCGAAGAAGTAGCGCTCCTCCTCGAAGCCGAGGTTGCGCAGCATCTGGTTCGCACCGGCGTTGGTGTCGCTCACGCCGGTGCCGACCAGACCGGGGGAGTCCGGGTGCGTGGCCGTGTGCACCTCGCCGGCGCGCTGGATCAGCCAGCGCATCAGCGTCGTGCCGAGGCCCTGCCGGCGCCATTCCGGGTGGATGGCGCCGTCGGTGTTGACCCGGTCCACGTCCACCACGGCGGACTTCCCGTACACGATGCCGTAGCCGATCATCCGGTCGCCCGACCACAGTCCGATGGTGTCCCGGGCCAGGTCGAGGTTCGGATGCTCAAGCTCCTCGGTGAGGTCCTCAGGGCCGAAGTTCTCCCCGTTCTGGTCGACACTCTCCTTGGCGGCCACCAGCTCCGCCCACGCTTCGACGTCACCCTTGTCGATCGGGCGCGCCTGAATCCCCTCCGGCCAACTCATGGCACGAAGGTACGACGTCCATGGTGCCAAGGCACGTCAATTAGCTCAGTTGTTCGGCGAGCCATCGCACCGCCAAGGGATAGCGGTACTCGATACCGCCGTGGGTGCCCTCGAACAGCTCGAAGTGGATCCGTCCGTCCGGTAGACCGGCCTGCTGGGCGGCGCGGTGGAACGCGGTCGCGCCCAGGTCGAGGTAGTACTCGTCCTGCTTGCCCGCATCGATCCACACTGCACGCAGCGAGCGCAGCGCATCGGCGTACTGCGGCTCCTTGACCATCTCGACCGGGTCCCGCGACAGCCAGCGCGCCCAGACCTCCGGGACGATCGACCCCAGGTCGTCGAACGGCAGTAGTACCGTGCCGTCGGGCTCAGCGGAGTACGCCGACGCGTAGCCGTACATCTCCAGCAGGTGCAGGTCCTCGTTCGTCGTACGGCCGGTCCGAGTGGCCAGCTCCTCGAAATATTTCTCGTAGCTGCCGTCGTACTTGTCCCGCAGCGTCCGCGCACGCTCCGGGAACTCCGGCCGGTAGCAGACGTCGAAGAGCGCGTCACCGGCGTGGGTAGCCAGCGCCCCGAACACGTCCGGCCGCAGCAACGGCATCACCATCGCCGTGTACCCGCCACTCGACTTGCCGGTGACGGCGCGGTGGTCGCGGTCGGGGATGGTCCGGTACGTCGCGTCGATCCACGGCACGATCTCGTCGCACAGGTACGACTGGTACTGCCCGGTGCCGGGTGAGTCGAGGCACTGGCTGCCGCCGTACTTCGTCCAGGAGTCGACGAACACCACTACTGCCCGCGGCACGCTCTCGTCCGCGAACATCGCGTCCAGCAGCTCCGGGTACGGCTGGCGGAACGGAGTCCGGTTGAACCACATCCCGACGTGACCGGTGTACCCCATCGTCACGTAGATGGACGGGTAGCGGTCCTCCGACTCGTCGTACCCCGGTGGCAGGTAGACCAGCACCGGACGCTCGTGCGGATCGCCGAGCGGGTTCCCGCGCAGCAGTTCGCTCGTGAACGTCAGTTGGTCCAGGCGTCCGTTGAGTTCAGCCGACCACGGCAGCATCCGTACCTCCAGTGAGTCACATCGCGTCAGGGGCCTCGATACCGAGTAGGCCGAGTCCATCCTGCAACACGGTGCGGGTTGCGGTGCAGAGGGCGATCCGGCTTGCTCTGGTCGTGCCTTCGCTGCCGAGAACCGGGCACAGCTCGTAGAAGGTGGAGAGGGCGGACGCTACGTCGTACAGATAGGTGCAGAGTCTGTGCGGCTGGAGCGTCTCGGCGACCTGTGCGGCGGTCGCTGCGAAGCCGGTGAGGAGGAGGGCCAGCCGCTGCTCGGCGGGGTCCTTGAGTTCGGTGACCTCTGTCGACGCCTCAGCCTTGGACAGGAGTCTGGTGAGCCGGGCGTGCGCGTACTGGAGGTACGGTCCGGTGTTGCCGGTCATCGCGACCATCCGGTCCAGGTCGAACACGTAGTCGTTACCCCGGTCGCTCGACAGGTCGGCGTACTTGACCGCGCCGATACCGACTGCCCGTGCGGTTGCAGTCCGGTCGACGCCGTCTCTGCCTTCTAGTAGCGAGTCGGCCCGGGCAACTGCACTGTCCAGTAGTTCGACCAGCTTGACCGTGCCGCCGGCTCTTGTTTTGAAGGGCTTTCCGTTCGGTCCGAGGACGGTGCCGAACTCCACGTGCTCTGCCGGCACGGTCTCCGGTAGCCAGCCGGCCGTCCGGGCCAGGGTGAAGATCATGTCGAAGTGCAGCGCCTGCCGGTGGTCCACGACGTACACGATCCGGTCGGCGTGCAGGGCGCTGATCCGGTGTCTGATCGCGGCCAGGTCTGTTGCGCTGTAGCCGAATCCGCCGTCGGACTTCCGGACGATCACGGGGAGCGGACTCCCATCGCGGCCCAGGAATCCGGGGAGGAACGCGCACATTGCGCCGTCCGATTCGGTCAGGAGGCCCTGGTGGTCGAGTTCTGCGACGATCTGCGGGAGGTCGTCGTTGTAGGCGCTTTCGCCGACTACGTCTTCTCTTGCCAGGTTTGAGCCGAGCAGGGCGTAGACCTTCTCGAAGTCATCCAGGGAGACATCGACCATGTGTTGCCAGCCGGCCAGCGTCTCCGGATCGCCGGACTGTAGTTTGACGACCCGCAGTCTGGCCTTGTCGGCGAAGTTGCCATCAGCATCGAAGTGCTTCCGAGCCCGCTCGTACAGGTGCTGCAATCCCTCCAGATCAAGGGATTCCGCGGTCCTGCCCTCCTCGAGGAGCTGCTCGATCATCATCCCGTACTGCGTTCCCCAGTCGCCGACGTGGTTCTGCCGGATCACGTCGTACCCGACGTACGTCAGCACGTTGCACAGCGCGTCGCCGATGACCGTCGACCGGAGATGACCGACGTGCATCTGCTTCGCGACGTTCGGCTGCGAGTAGTCGACGACGACCCGCTGGCCGTTGCCGGTAAAGGATTCGGGCTCGTTGACGGCCTTGGCCAGTGTCGACGGCAGCAACGTCAGGTTGATGAAGCCGGGTCCGGCGATGGACGGCTTCTCGCAGAGGTCGTCGATCTGCAGTTTCTCGATGAGGCGCGCGGCGACGTCCCGCGGAGACAGCTTGAGTGCATTACCGATCCGCAGGGCCAGATTGCTCTGGTAGTGGCCGAACTCCGGCTTGGTCGCCGCCCGCAGTTCCGGGTCGTACGGCGTACCGAAGGCGGCCTCGGCGGCAGCGGACAGTCTGGTGGCAAGGACAGGCAGAACTGCGGACATAACGGGGTCCTTCGAAGAGACGCGACTGGAACAGGCTGGGGTGTTCAGACAGCGCGTCGTCGTCGCAGGCTGAAGCTCACGCGCGCGGCGTGGATGGGCTTCAGGCTGATCGACATGTCAGCCATTATGCACGAAGTACGCCGAGGGTGCCGGTGACCGGTCGGCCAACGGCACGATCGCCGGTACGTCGGTCTCGCCCAGGAAAACCCGCCGTACGACGCGCCCGGCCGCCTGCCCGTCGTCGAACTCGCAGAACTTCTCCCGGTAGAGGTGCCGGTGCTTGGCCGCCTCCGGCGTCGCGAACGTGCCGTTCCGCAACGCGGCGAACAGCTCGTCGGACGACCGCGCCACCACCCCGGGCGGGAAGTCGGCGACGTCGAAGTACGTCCCGCGCCGGCCGTTGTAGAAGCCTTGGTCCTCGACGTGCAGCATGATCGGCCGGTCGAGGTTCGCGTAGTCGAAGGTGATCGACGAGTAGTCCGAGATCAGTACGTCGGCCGCCAGCATCAGGTCCTCGACCCGCGGGTGCCGGGACACGTCGATCACCTTGCCGTCATGCAACTCCGGTGCCTTGGACAACGAGTAGTGTGTCCGCACCATCACCCGGCCATGGTCGCCGGCGGCGTTCGCCAGCTGGTCCAGGTCGAGCTGGATGCCGCTGCCGCCGAGATCCATCAGCCCGGTCGGCAGGCGGACGGAGTCGACCCCGTCGCGGAACGTCGGCGCGTACAGGATCACCAGGTGCGAGTCGTCGTACCCGAGGCTCGCCCGGATCGCCCGGACCTCGTCGAGGGTCGCGGTGAGCAGCCGGTCGTTGCGCGGATAGCCGTACTCGAGCTCCTCGAAGTACGCCGGGTAGGTGCGTTCCCAGATCTCCGAGGAGTACCGGTTCGAGGAGAGGTTGTAGTCCCAGCGGTCGACCTCGCGCATCAGCTCTTCGAGGTCCAGGCCCTTCCCGGCCTGCGGGAAGTTGCGCAGATCGGTGCCCATCGTCTTGAGCGGCGTGCCGTGCTGGGTCTGCAGGTGGATCTGGCCCTCGCGCTTCTCGAGCTCCTTCGGCCAGTTCATGTTGCTGATGAAGTACGTCGCCTTGCTGAGCAGCTTCTCGTACGCCGGGGAGTCCGCGACGACGTACTCGATGCCTTCCGGGATCGCGCTCAGGTGATCGTTGTCGACCACCCACACCCCGCGAATGTGCGGCGCGAGCTCGGCCGCCTTCTCGTAGATCGCCCGCGGGTTGCAGGCGTACTGCTTGAACCAGTACGCCGTGTACGCGGCCAGGTTGGGGTCGAGCTTGCCGCGGCGCAGCATCTTGCGGACCGTCTTGCGCGGGCTCTGGCCGTGCAGCATCCGCGAGCTGAGCTTGAGGGTCGAGTACGTCGCGTAGTCGTCGTGGATCAGCAGCCAGCGTTTGAATCCGCGTGCCGTCCGGTCAGTGGTGTAGCCCTCGGGCTTCCAGCGCTTGGCGAACGCGTGGGCCGCGTGGAAGAACTCGGCCCGGTCGTCGGTGTCGATCCGCTCCGGCTTCGCGAGTACGGCGACGATGTGGTCCAGCGACCGGTCGAACACGAACCTGCGCCAGCCGGCCAGCTCCGGGTCGGACTGGATGAACGCGTGCACCCGGTCGTACTGGTCGAAGATGTCCCACTGCCGGCGCCCGCTGGTGGCGTGGATGTTGCCGCCGGTCCGGTGCTGCCGGTAGTGCACGACGACCCGGTCCAGGGTGGCGATGCGCTCGGCGGTCAGCATCGTCGAGTACGTCCAGGGCGCGTCCTCGTAGAAGCCGGAGGTGAACGCGAAGCTGTGCCGGGTGAGGAACTCCCGCCGGTACGCCTTGTTCCAGACCACCTCGAGGAAGGTCAGGAAGATCGGCCGCTCGGCCGCGGTGAACACCCCGGCGCCCTCCCGCGCGAACGCCTCCTGGCGCTGACTCGCGACCACGCGGCCGTCCCAGAAGATCCGCTCGTAGCCGAACAGCACGATGTCCGGCTCGTTCGTGTTGTCGATCCGGGCGGCGATCGCGTCCAGCGAGCCCGGCGTATAGCTGTCGTCGGCGTCCAGGAACAGCACGTACTCGCCGCGGCACTCCTTCAGCCCGGCGTTCCGGGTCAGCCCGAGCCCGATGTTCTCGTCCAGGTGCAGTGCCCGGACCCGCGGGTCGGCCGCGGCGTACTCGTCCAGGATCCGGCCGGAGCCGTCCGGGTCCGCGTCGTCGACCCCGATCACCTCGAAATCGGTGAACGACTGGCTCAGCACAGAGTCCAAGCACGGCCGCAACCATGCCCGCGAGGCATGGCAGGGGACCACGATGCTGAACCTGGGGACGGTGCCGAGCGCCATACGACGTCATCCTAGGGTGCTGGCATGAGTACTGATGTGTTCGAGCCGTTGGCTGGGCTGGAGGGGGTCGGGTCGGCGGCGGCTGCGGCCCGGGATGCGGTCGACGTACTGCTCCGGGACCGGGGGCTGCGCCGGGTGGGTTCGGACATGACTGCCGAGGCCCTGCTGCGCGGCGCCCACGCGTCCGCCGCCCTGGCCGGCAGTACGTCGACGCCCGACGAGGTACGCCGGGGCGCAGCCGACGGGCTGGCCTCCGGCGCGGTCCGGCTGACCGGCGAACTGATGGCGCTCGCGCCGCAGCTGGACAAGGCTCCGGTGCAGGTCTGGACCAGACTGCACCAGTTGGCGGCGGCGGATCTGAGCGGCGAGGACCAGTTGGGTCATCTTCGGACCAGTCGGGAGCCGGTGCCTGACGACATCCCGGGGCTGCCGCCGGCGCCGGGCGCGGACGAGATGTGGGAGCGGTTGAGCGCTCTCGCGCAGAACCTGACCCGCCCGACCAAGGCTCCCGGCCTGGTCGTGGCCGCGATCGTGCACGCCGAGCTCGCCGTCCTGCGCCCGTTCCCGAGCGCCAACGGACTGGTTGCCCGGGCCGCTGAACACTGCCTATTGGTTGCCCGAGGCATCGATCCGGTGGCGGTCACGGTGCCCGAAGGCGGTCACTATGTGTTGCAGGCTTCGTATGCGAGCGGGTTGACCGACTACGCAGTGCAAGGATTGACCGGAGTCCGTGATTGGCTGCTGCGGTCCTGTGAAGTCGTGACAAAAGGTGCCGAGCTGTCGCCGCTCGTGTCCTGAGCCCACATGCGGACGGCGTTCTCAGATTGAGAACGCCGTCGCTGGCACAACATCCTGGTTACCATGCGTGCACCGGTTTGCCGCCACAGGTCTGGCCTGGGTCGCGCTGCCCGTTTGGGATGGGCTGGTCGCCGCGTGGGTGCCTGGTTGCCGTGCAATCTCTACCGGACCCGAAAGTCCTTTGTGCTTCCTTTGTACTCCTGAAACCCCTTTCTGGGAAGGGGATGCGGTGTCTTCATGGAGTTGAGAACAATGAAGCTATCTTCAGCCTTCAAGCACTCCGCGAACGCCGGCGCGAGGCCAGCAACAGTGCCCCGGCGGCGAGCGCCGCGATCACGCCGGCGGCTACGGCGGGTCGCCGTACGCCATGGAAACCCGCGCGTTCGACCGGCTCGGCGAACTCCAGCACCGGCCATCCGCGTTCGACCGCGATGCGCCGCAACGCCTTGTCCGGGTTGACCGCGAACGGGTGCCCGACCGCGGCCAGCAGGGGCTCGTCGGTGATCGAATCCGAGTAACCGTAGGAGGTTGGGAGGTCGTAACCCTCGGCAGCGGCCAGCGCCTCGATCGCGGTCACCTTGTTCGGACCGTACGCATAGTCGGCGATCTCACCGGTGTACTTGCCGTCGGCAACTACCATCCGGGTGGCGATCACCTTGTCGGCGCCGAGCATCGCGCCGATCGGCTCGACCACCTCGGCGCCGGACGACGACACGATCACCACGTCCCGGCCGGCCGCGTGGTGCTGCGCGATCAGCTCGACCGCCTCGGTGTGGATCATCGGCCGGACGATGTGGTCCAGGGTGTCGGCGACGATCGCCTTGACCGTCGCGACGTCCCAGCCGGTACACATCGCCGAGATGTACTCGCGCATCCGCTCCATCTGGTCGTGGTCCGCGCCGCCGAGCAGATAGACGAACTGGGCGTACGCGCTACGCAGCACCGTACGGCGGTTGATCAGTCCGCCGGCGTAGAACGGCCGGGAGAACGCAAGCGTGCTGGAGCGCGCCAGAATGGTCTTGTCCAGATCGAAGAAAGCCGCCGATCGAGCCATCCCAGGGTGCGCCATGGGACCGAGCATAGGCAGCTGAGAGAAACGCCGAGGGACCCGGGCTTTTGCCTGGGCCGGTATCCCGTTAGACTGGGTTTCAGTGTGACAGTGACACTGGCCGGAAGTGCTCGATCGAGCACTACTAGCGCTCGGGTGACACGTGATCGGTTGAAATCGAACTGAGATGTGTGGATCCTGGTTTCGGGGGGTACATACCTCCTGACAGTGGCAGACTGTCGCCTCCTGAACGGCCCCCGGCTCCTCCCCCCGAGCCCGTGGCCGAAGACGGCCCCCGGTCACCCCCCCGCCGGGGGCCGTCGCCTTTCTCCAAACAGCCAAGTAAGCGTAAAGATTCTTGCTTTCTGGGCGTGAGAGCGTTCCCACTTTATGCAGGGTCTTGACAATGTAATTGCCTGGTCACAGGTTGTAGAACATGAAACCGCCTGCGTACCGCCCCCAGGCAGCGGTCGTCATCAGCCTGCTCGCCGTACTCATGGCCTTCCTGGCCCCCGGTTCCGCCTCCGCGGCTACCAATCTCGTCACGAACGCCGGCTTCGAGTCCGGCACGCTGTCGGGCTGGTCGTGTCCGGCCGGCGGCGTCACGACGTCCGCTCCGCACTCCGGCTCGTACGCCCTCCAGGCGACCCCGAGCGGAAGCGACATCGCCCAGTGTTCGCAGTCGATAGCGGTACAGCCCAATACGGCGTACACGCTGTCGGCGTGGGTCAAAGGATCGAATGTCTACCTTGGTGTGGACGGTGGTCCCAGTACGTGGACAACCTCGTCCGGTTGGAGCCAGTTGACCGTTCCGTTCACCACGAGCGCCTCGGCGACGTCGGTGACGATCTACGTCCACAGTTGGTACGCGCTCCCGGCGTACCAGGCGGACGACGTCGTACTGGATGGTCCTGGCGGCACGCCGGACACCACGGCGCCGTCGACGCCAGGTGGTCTGACGGTCGGCAGCCCGACCTCGAGCTCGCTGAAGCTCAACTGGTCTGCTGCGTCCGACGCGAACGGGATCGACCACTACGACGTGGTCCGCGGGACCGGAGCCGCCCAGAGCGTCGGCAACGTCACCAGCTGGACCGCTACCGGTCTGACTGCTTCTACGACGTACTCCTTCAAGGTGCGGGCGTGCGATCCGAGCGGCAACTGCTCGCCGTACGGCGCAACCGTGTCGGGCACGACATCGGATGGTGGCACCAACCCGCCTGTCGGCAACCTGCCCGCCCATGTGCTCACCGGCTACTGGCAGAACTTCAACAACGGCGCGACGGTGCAGAAGATCTCCGATGTGCCCGCGGCGTACGACCTGATCGCAGTGGCCTTCGCTGACGCCGACTCGTCCCGGACGGGTGCCATCACGTTCAACCTGGACAGTGCTGGGCTCGGTGGTTACACAGTCGCGCAGTTCAAGGCCGACATCGCGGCGAAGCAGGCGGCCGGTAAGAAGGTCATCCTGTCTGTCGGCGGCCAGAACGGCACCATCTCGGTTGCTGATCCCACCGCGGCGGCCAACTTCGCATCCAGTGCACTGTCGGTGCTGCGTACCTATGGATTCGACGGGATCGACATCGACCTGGAGAACGGGGTCAACGCGCAGTACATGGGTCAGGCGCTGCGTAGCCTGCAGAGCCAGTTCGGCAGCGGACTCGTGATCACGATGGCGCCGCAGACGATCGACATGCAGAGCACGTCGTTCGAGTACTTCAAGCTGGCGCTGGCGATCAAGGACATCCTGACCATCGTCAACGTGCAGTACTACAACTCCGGCTCGATGAACGGCTGCGACGGACAGGTCTACTCGCAGGGCTCGGTCGACTTCATCACCGCCCAGGCCTGCATCATGCTGCAGGGCGGGCTGCGTCCCGACCAGGTCGGCCTCGGCCTGCCGGCGTCGTCGCAGGCGGCGGGTAGCGGGTACGTCTCGCCGACCGTCGTCAACAACGCCCTGGACTGCCTGACCAAGGGCACCGGCTGCGGCAACTACAGGCCGAGCTCCCCGTGGCCCTCGCTGCGCGGAGCGATGACCTGGTCGACCAACTGGGACGCGTCGAACGGTAACCAGTTCGCGAACCAGGTCGGCAGCCACGTGCACTCGCTGCCCTGATCATGCACAGCTATCGACCGGCTCCGGTGCTGGAGGCGCTCGGCGTCTGCTCGGAGGACGAGCAGCTCTACCGGGCGCTTCTGGCCCGACCGGAGTCCACAGCCACTGACCTGACCACGTTCGTCGACTGGCCCGCCAACCGGGTCGGCCGGCATCTACGCTCCCTGCTGTCGCTCGGCCTGGCGTCCCGTACGCCAGGCCGTCCGGCCCGCTACGTACCCGCAGTACCGGAGGCTGCGGTCGAGCTCCTCGCGCTACGGAAGCAGACCGCGATCGTCGAGGCCCGGCTGGGTGCTTCGGTGCTGACTGCCGAGTTCCGGCAGCCGGACGCGTTCACCGTGATCCGGGGCGCCGAGGCGCTCGCGCAGCGGTTCTACCAAGCGCAGCAGTGCGCCCAGGACGAAGTACTCGTGCTGGACCGCATGCCGTACGCCGTGGAGCCGCGTCGGGCGCATGGCGTGAGGTACCGAACGATCTACGACATGGCGTCCTTGTCGGAGCCCGGCGATCTGATTGCGGCCCGATCGTCGGGCAGCTGTCGGATGCTGCGCGACGTGCCGCTCAAGTTGATCGTCATCGACCGCCGGACCGCTCTGCTCCCGACGTCTTCCGATGTGGTCGTTGAGCTGGGGCCTTCCAGCCTGCTGGACGCACTGCTTCGTCTCTTCGACCTCTTGTGGCAGCAGGCGAGTCCATTGACGCCGGCGGTCTCCGAAGGCCCGCTGACGTCGGACGACCAGCAGCTCCTGTCCCTGGCTGCGGCAGGCCTGACAGACCAAGCGATAGCCCGCCGTCTAGGAGTCGCTCAACGAACCGTAGAACGCCGAATGCAGCGCATTCTCAAGGCACTGGACGCCACCACTCGCTTCCAGGCCGGACTCCGCGCTGGACAACGCGGTCTGCTCGTCTAGTCGGTGACGTCAGCCACCGTTGCGTTCAGCGCCTCGGCGAGCGCCTGGGCGTCCACGGTGATGCCGACGCCGTGGTCCCCACCGCCGATGGAGATGGTGCCGGTGATCCGCTCGTCCACGATCACCGGCCAGGCACGCGTGCTGCCGAGCGGCGTGATCGTCCCGCGGACGTAGCCGGTGACGTCGAACGCAGTGTCCTTGTCCGGCATCGAGATCCGGTTCACGCCGAGCAGCGCCCGCAGCTTCGGCCACGCGATCTCGCGGTCACCTGGCACCAGGATGAACCGGTAGTCGTCGTCCGACAGCCGCACGACGATCGTCTTGATCAACCGGGCCGGCTCGATACCCCGCGCCGCCGCGGCCTCCTCCAACGAGTTCGCCCGGCCGTGCCTGGTCACCTCGTAGGTGAGCCCCAACTGGTCAGCCGCATCCGTCGCCTTCGTCACCCGGCTAGTTTCGCATTCGTCTGCTTGAGCAGCACGGAGAGGACGAGGCTGATTGTGAACAGAGCCCCGGCCTCGAGTGCGACCCCGGTCCAGCCTCCGTGACTCCACGCCGTACCTGCCAGCCCGCCGAACACCGACGACCCCAGGTAGAAGGAGAAGAGGTACATGCTGGACGCCTGTCCGGTCCCGACTCCGCTTGCGTGCGCTCGAGCCGGCACCCAGCCGCTGGCCACTCCGTGTACCGCGAAGAACCCGGCTGTCATCACTGCCAGTCCCAGCACGATCAGCGGCAGCGGAGCGGCGAGCGTGATGGCTACTCCGGCCAGAGTGATCAGACACCCGATCGGCACGACTGCGCGTCGCCCATAGCGGTCGGCGAGGGTCCCTGCCGTCGCTGAGCCGGCCGATCCGAGCAGATAGACACAGAAGACCAGCCCTGCTGCTCCAGCACTCAGCTGGTACGGCGAGCCGGACAGTCGGAAGACCGCTCCGTTGTAGACAGCGACGAACGCACCTACAGCCGTGGCGGCGATGCCGTAGAGCGCTAGCAGGGCCGGATCCTTGAGTACCTGGACCGAGAACAGATCGCGTCGGCGAGGGGCTGGGCTTGGACGGAAGTTCCGCGACGCGGGGAGAAGCAGCCAGACGACCGCGGCGCACAGTACGCCGACCGCGGCGATCCCAGCGGTCGCGAACCGCCAACCGCCGAGGTCTGACAAACCTCCCGCGATGAGGCGCCCGGCCATGCCGCCAACCGCAGTACCGGCGATGTAGAGGCCGCTGGCTCGCGCGTGACTGTCCTGGTGCACCTCCTCGCGCAGATAGGCCATCGCGACAGCGGGCAGACCGGCCATCGCGATTCCCTGCAGACCCCGCAGCGCCAGCAGCGTGTGCCACGTCGGAGCGAACGCGCTGAGCAGTGCGAACCCGGTGGTTGCAGCGACCGACCAGCGCATCAGGTTGGTACGGCCGAGGACCTCAGACGCCGGACCGGCGACCAGAAGCGCGAGACCCAGTCCAAACGTGGCGAACGACACGCTGAACGCACTCTGGCTGGGGGAGACATGGAACGCGTCGACGAGCTGGGGCAGCAGTGGCTGCGTGCTGTAGAGGAGAGCGAACGTGGCCAGTCCGGCCGCGAACAGTGCGACGGAGAGCTTGCGGTACTCCGGGTCTCCGGGCAGGTACCCGGTCTGGCGGACAACGGACTGGTGCATGTCTTCGACAGTCGCACGCCCGGAGCGATACGTAAAATGTCAATCCCGGCAGAAATCGATACGCTTTCAGTATGCATATCGAGGATCTGCGGTGGTTCGCCGTACTCGCGGAGACCGAGCACCTGACCGAGGCAGCCGCGGCGCTGGGCACCAGCCAGCCGAATCTGTCCCGGTCGCTGCAGCGGGTCGAGCGAGCGTTCGGGGTGGCGTTGTTCGAGCGGGAACGCCGTGGCGTGCGGCTGAATCCGTACGGTCGGCTCGTGCTCGAGGCCGCGCGGGCCGGGACGGCTGCGGTCGACACCGCTCGTAGGCGCATTGATGCGCTCGTCGACCCGGAGTCCGGGACCGTGCGGCTGGCGTTCCTGCACTCGGTCGCGACGAGCCTGATGCCGGACCTGCTGAAGGCATTCCGCGCGGACGCGCCGAATATCGGGTTCGCGCTGCGGCAGGAGCCGGCGCACGACATCGTCCAGGACCTCGAGACCGGTGAGGCCGAGATCGCGATCGTCGCGCCGCGGCCGGACCCCGCTCACTTCGGCTGGCATTTGCTGGAGCGGCAGCGGCTGTGCCTGCACGTGCCGCCTGGGCACGCTCTGGCTTCTCGGCATCGGGTCGAGCTGGAGGAGGTCCGGGACGAGCCGTTCGTCGCTCTACAGCCCGGCTTCGGCTTCCAGAGGGTGACGGACCGGTTGTGCCAGGCCGCGGGCTTCACTCCGCGGTTCGCATTCCAGGCGACTGACCTCGCGACGATCGACAGTCTGGTCGGTGCGGGCCTCGGCGTGGCGATCCTGCCGGCCGGTGCGGTCCGCGGGAACGACAGCGGCGCGGTGTCTGTCCCGCTGGCCGGCGTACAGGCCCGTCGGGAGATCGGGATGGCGTGGCGGCTGAGTACGCCGCTGACGCCTGCGGCGGAGCGTTTCCGGACGTTCGTCCGATCCCGGCGGGTCACGTCCAGCTGACTGTTATGACAACGACTTCCGTAGCGTTCGTCCAATTTTCCAGGTGTCGACTTGCAGAGAGAGGCCTTTCCACCGCACTCTTTCCTGCGTGAGGAAGCGCCTGGGTTCGTTCCGACCGAGTCGCCGGCTGCTGTTCGCAGCCGGGACGGCGGCGGCTGCGTCGACGGTTGCGGCGGCATCCGCGGCCTCCGCGGCTGAGGCGGTCCCGGTCTCCCCGCAGTCAGAGGCCGATGGTGCGACCGGACTGGCCTATCTGGGTAACTACGGCTCCGGTGTGCTCGGCGCCTGGGCACGCCAGGCCAGGGCGATCTCGAACGAGGCGCAGATCCGCAGGACGCGGGAGAACGACGGCGTCTTCATGTTCGGCGACAGCATCGGCGTCCAGGACGGACCTGCGTTGGTCCGGCAGTTGGCGAAGCTCGGCATCATGACCGCCGTTCACAACTGGGCCGGCCGCCCGGTCACGCCCGCGGTCGACGCGCTGGACACCTGGGCCCAGGACTACGGTCTGCCCCATCGGATCCTGATGTCGGTAGGCTCCAACGACATCTTCACCCCGCCGGCGCTCGCTGCCCAGGTCGACCGCACCCTGCAGATCGCCGGCCCGGAGCGGACCGTCTACTGGGTCAACGTCCAGGCCGCCCGGACCGCGTTCATCCCGGAGATCAGGCTCGCCGACCAGCGCAACAGCGCGTGGATCAATCTGCAGCTCGCCGAGGCAGCTCGACGCTACGACAACCTGCGGATCATCCACTGGGCCGAGCACCTGGCTTCCAGCCCGAACCGGCTGGCCCGCTACCTCCGCGATGGCCTGCACCCGTCGGTCCCACTCGGACAGAACGCCCGCAACAGCCTGATCATCGAAGCGATCAAGGCCGGCTGAGCGCGGCTCGTCGCCGCACCCAGCCGGACCCTGTCTCAGAAGCCCGCGGTAATGCGGGTGAAGTCCCAGTCGCCCTGGGCGATGCCGCTGCAGTTCGAGACCACACCGCCGCCGGCGCAACCGCGGTCGCGGTTGACCGACCAGAACGCCAGCCGGCCGAGCCCGTTGCTCTTGGCCCAGTTGGTGATGTTCTGCCAGGTCGCCGTCGTGGTCATCTCCTGCTGGTCGGACAGACCGTTCATGCCGGAGATGCCCTGGTGCGCGTACGCCTCCGCGGTGGACCAGCCGAAGGTGGACTTCAGCTTGTTGTTCAGGCCCTGGGACGCGCCGACCGTGTCGTTGTAGATGTTCGAGCTGCCGAAGTCGAACGGCATCAGCGTGAAGATGTCGATGTTCGCGCCGAGTGCCTTGGACTGGTCGATCAGCCGGTTGCCGTAGTACGTCGGACCGGTCGTCGACGTACCGAACGTGACGATGGTCTGGATACCCGGGTTGTTCTGCTTGACGATCTTCAGCGCGGTCAGGATGCGGTCCTGCACGGCCTCGTTCTCGAACTCGTCGGAGTTCTCGATGTCGATGTCGATCGCCTTCAGGTTGTAGGCGCTGATGACCTGCTGGTACGCACCGGCCAGCGCCTCGGGGGTGCTGCAGTTCGGGCCGAGCTTGTTGCCGCTCCAGCCGCCGAACGACGGTACGACGTCACCGCCGCCGGCCCGGATCGCCGCGATGGCGCTAGCGTCCGCCCCGCCTTGGAGCGGCCGGGTGCTGTCCCAGGCCGGGCTGCAGCCGCCACCCGACAGGACGAACGCCATGGTGAACCACTTGATCCCGGTGGCGTTCATCACGGTCGACGGGCTCGGCGGGTCGCCCCAGCCCATGTAGAGGTACGGAGCGGCCTGCTTGGTGCCGGTGTTGCCGCCGCCGGTGCCTGTCGTGACCGAGACGGTGTTGCTCTTCGGCCCCTCACCCGCGCTGTTGGATGCGCTCACCTGGTACGAGTACGCCGTGTTCGCGCTGAGGCCGGAGTCCGTGTAGGACGTGCCGCTGGGCGAGCCGACCTTCGAGCCGTTGCGGTAGATGTTGTAGCTCGTGGCGCCTGATGCCGCGGACCAGGACAGGTTGACCGACGTACCTGACGCCGTACCCGAGAGGCCTGTCGGTGCACCTGGTGCGGTGCCGCCACCGCCGCCTGAGCAGGAGCCGCCGTTCAACCGGCAGGACGCTACGCCGGCGAAGTTGCCCGGACTGCCGTTGAAACCGAAGCTGACTGTCGCACCAGGAGCGAGCGGGCCGGCCCAGCTCGGCGGAGTGAACGTATGCGTCTGTCCGCTGCTGGTGTGGTTGGCGTCCCAGGTGCTGGTGACGGTGTAGCCGGACGGGAAGTCGAGCGCGACCGACCAGGTGCTGAGGGAGCTGGTGGTGCCGTTGGTGACAGTCACCTTGCCCTCGAAGCCGCTGCCCCAGTCGGACACTTTGGTGAAGGTGGCAGAGACTCCTGCCGCGCTGGCCGCCTGTGCGGTCAGCAGAGCGATGACCACGGCCGAGATGGCCGCTATCGCCAGGGTGATACGTCGTTTCATGATGCTCCGATCAGTTGGGGCGGTACGTGATCAGACCTGGCCCCAGAGTGCGGGGACGTTCGGTGGCTCCCAGCCGGTCAGGGATGTGTGGCCCTGGATGCACCTGTAGGTGACGCCGTTGTAGGTCACCAGCGCACCGGTTGCGTACGTCGTGTTCGGCGCCCACGGAGTGGCCGATGTGGGCGGCGTCGTCGGCGGCGTGGTGGGAGGCGTGGTCGGGGGAGTTGTGGGAGGCGTTGTGGGCGGAGTGGTTGGTGGCGTGGTGGGCGGCGTCGTCGGAGGGCCGCTGCAGCCGGCGGTGTCGGCGTTGACCGAGTCGACCACGTTGTTGAAGAGAGTCACACCCGGGTCGAGTGCCTCGAGGGAATACATCATCGCGCCGGCCAGACCGTTGCAGTGCTGGTAGTCGGCCTTGGCCTTGATCGACTGGGCGTTGTCACCGGACCAGAACGTGCCGTTGCTGTAGAACCACGAGGACTTCGTCGCGTCGTCGAAGTACGTCGACGACGGGTTGTCGACGAAGCCGGTCAGCTCCTTGTAGAACGAGACACCTGGCACGTTGCCGCTCAGCGCATGTCCGTCGGCCGGTCCGGTCGCGGTCTGGTACTTGCCGTTGGCAGTGGCCGGCACACCCTTCCATCCCCTGTAATAGAAGGGGTATCCGATGCTCAGCTTGTTCGCCGGGAACCCACCGGGGATGCCGTACGCCGAGTCGCCGGTCGTCCACGCCTTCACCGCAGCGTCGACGGAGTACTTGCCCTGACCAGGTGGGATCGGGTTGCTCGGGTCGTTCGGTGCTGTGTAGAGCGGGTCCTGGAAGTTCGTCGGCCCGGCGGCTTCCCAGCCGCCGTGCATGTCGTACGTCATCACGTTGTTGTAGTCGAGGTACTGCCCGATCTTGTTGGTCTCGATCGTGGCGATCTTGTCCTGGCCGGCCGGGGTGGCGGCGGTCAGGTAGTACCGCTTGCCGGTCTGGCTGCCGTACGCAGTGAGCTGGCTGCGGAACTCGGCCAGCAACGACGTGAAGTTCTGCTTGTCGGCAGCGCTGTAGTGGTTGCCGACGTGACCGTTCGGCGAGCCCGGGTACTCCCAGTCGATGTCGACGCCGTCGAAGATGCCTGCTGCAGAACCAGCGCCGCCGAAGCCGTCGATGACCGGCAGGTCGCCCTTGAGGAACATGTTCACGCAGGAGCTCACGAGCGCCTTGCGCTTGGCGTCGGTGGAGGCGGCGTCGGAGAAGTACTTCGAGTACGTCCAGCCGCCGATCGAGATCAGGATCTTCAGGTTCGGGTACTTCGCCTTGAGCTTCTTGAGCTGGTTGAAGTTGCCCTGGATCGGCTGGTTCCACACATCGCCGACCCCGTCGACGCTGATATCCGCGCCGTACGACTTGCCGTAGTCCGCGAACGCGTCACCCGCGCCGTCACCGGCGCTCGGGTTGTTCTCGTCCTGCGAGGCGGCCTTGTTGGCCATGAAGCAGGTGTGGTTCGTCGGATCGATGTTCGCGAACGCGTAGTTCAGGAAGTCCAGCTTGCCGGCCGCGCCGGTGGTGATCAGGTTCTTGGGGTAGAAGCCGTTGGCGTAGATACCCCACTGGGTGAAGTACGCCGTCTTGACGCCGCCGCTGGACGCCTGCGCTGTCGTCGCGGCGTTGGCAGTGGTGGCGTCCTGGCCGGCGAGCGAGACGCCGGCGGCGGTGAGCAGGGCGGTGGCCGCGACAGCTGAGGTGGCGGCAAGCATGCGTAATCGACTCATCAGAGATCCTCCGGAGCGATGGGACGGAAGCGGTCCGGTGAAATTTAGTTAAAGACGCTTCGAAAGGAACCGTAACCGTTCCCGGCTAGTTGGTCGCCGCCTCGTCGTGGCGGGTTCCCGCTGCTGACGGAAACCCGACAACGCTTTGTCCACAGGGATTCCACTCGCGTGCCCGAAGCGGGCCGAACAACGGCATCTTCTTGGCATGGACACGAAATCACCAACCACCTCGGTGCTCATGGCAACTACCAACGAAGCCCTACTCGACGATCTGTTGCGGTTGGCTGCGGCCGCTTCGGTCACACCCCTGGTCGAGCCGGACCTGCACGGCCTCCGGCGCAACTGGCAGACCTGCTCGCTGGTTGTGATCGGCCGCGACCTGGCCGAGCCGTTGGCCCGCCTCCAGCCCGCCCAACGACCGGGAGTCGTCGTGGTCGGCTCCGCCCTCGACGGCGACGATCTCTACCGCTGTGCCTTCGATGTCGGCGCTGATGTGGTGTGTCGGTTGCCTGACGACGAGTCCTTGCTCGCCGGCAAACTGAGCGACGCGCTGGACGGTGTGAATCGCAAGGCCGTCACGCTGGCCTTCGTCGGCGGCTGCGGGGGAGCGGGAGCCACCACGCTCGCCGCCGCGGTCGCGGTCCTTGGCAATCGGCGCGGATACCGGACGATGCTCATCGACGGCGATCCACTCGGCGGCGGCATAGAGCTTGCCCTAGGCATCGAACGCGATCCCGGCGACCGCTGGCCGAAGTTGTTGAACGCTTCGGGTCGCGTCAGTGCAGCGGCCCTTCGCTCTGCGCTGCCATCCGTCGACGGCCTCGCCGTACTGTCCTGGGATCAGTCCGACGTCACCGTGCTGCCGCCGGACACCATGAGCTCCGTCATCGGTGCCGCCCAACGGAGCAACGACCTCGTCGTCCTGGACCTACCTCGTCGCGCCGACCCGACCGTCGAGGAAGGCTTCATCCGCTCCACCGCGACCCTCCTGGTCGTCCCCTGCGACGTCCGCTCTGTCGCGGCAGCCAAACGCCTCTCCGGCCCTCTCCGCTCCGTCGCCGGCGACCTCCGCGTAGTGGCCCGCAGTACCCGCCCCGCCCTGTCGGCTGCCGACGTATCCACTCACCTCTCCTTGCCTTTAGCAACAAAACTGGGTATCGACCGCGCCCTCCCCGCCGCCATGGATCAGGGCCGCTTCACCCCCAGTCCTCGAAGCCCTCTGACCCGAGCCGCCACCACCCTGCTGAACCTCTTCAACCTGGCCGACCCGGCAGCGGCATGAGCGTCCCCGTCCTACCTATCCGAGTTGGTGATTCTGTGACCACCGCAGTCGTCCCCGCCGACCTGCTCGACCGCGTCCGCGGCACGCTGGCGGTCACCGGCGCCGAGCCCAGCCCCGTCCAGGTAGCGGCAGCCCTCCGCGCCGACGGCACCATCTGCGGCGACGCCATGGTCCTCGCTGTCGTCACCGCGCTCCGCCGAGAAGCCCTGGGCGCCGGCCCACTCGACAGCCTCCTGGCCGAGCCAGGCGTAACCGACATCCTGGTGAACGGTCCCGACGAGGTCTACATCGACCGCGGCAGAGGCCTCGAGTTCGTGGCCATCCGCACCGGCGACGAACGCGCCATCCGCCGCCTAGCCACCAGACTCGCCGCCGCCGCAGGCCGTCGCCTCGACGACTCCACGCCGTACGTCGACGTCCGCCTCTCCGACGGCACCCGCTTCCACGCCGTACTCGCCCCGATCGCCGCCCCAGGCACCTGCCTGTCCCTCCGCGTCCCCTCCCGCAAGGTCTTCACCCTCGACGACCTCGTAGCCGCCGGCGCACTCCCGCAGGCCGGTGTGACAATCCTCCGCGACCTCCTCGACTCCCGGCTGGCGTTCCTCATCAGTGGCGGCACCGGCACAGGCAAGACGACCCTCCTCAACTCCCTGCTCTCCCTCGCCGACCCGTCCGAACGCCTGGTCCTGGTAGAAGACGCCAGCGAACTGCGTCCCGACCACCCACACGTAGTCCGGCTGGAAGCGCGCCCGCCCAATGTGGAAGGCACCGGCGAAATCTCGCTCCGAGACCTCGTCCGCCAAGCCCTCCGCATGCGCCCGGATCGTTTGGTAGTAGGCGAGGTCCGCGGTCCCGAAGTCGTAGACCTCCTGATCGCGTTGAACACCGGCCACGAAGGAGGCTGCGGCACCATCCACGCCAACTCGGCCGCCGACGTGCCGGCTCGCCTAGAAGCGTTGGGTGCCCTGGCCGGCCTCACCCGAGAAGCCATCCACAGCCAGATCACCTCAGCCCTGCACGCCGTGATCCATCTGACGCGAACTCCTACCGGCCGCCGCCGGATAGCCGAGATCCACACCTTCACTGCTCATCCCAGCGGCCCACCAACCACCCACCCAGCCGTCACCTTTCACCCTGACAACACCCTCACCCTCCACCCACCCGCCCACCTCTTCACCAAGCTCCCCGCGACTGCGGTGGATGCGGCATGACCCCAGCCTTTCTCGCCGCTGTCCTGACCCTCCTGACCTGCGCGCTCGCGCTTCCACCGCCAGCCGCAGCCCTCCACCGCCTGCAAACCCACACCGGCAAGCGCCCCAACCTCACCCGCAGCCCGCTACGAACCCGACTAACCCGAGCTGCCCTCGTGGCCCCTCCAACCGCCTTGGCCACCGCGGTCCTCGGCCCTCAAGCCCTCGTCTCAACCCTCGCGGTCGCCGCAGTACTGATCCTGATCGCCAACCAACGAGCCCAACACCAGCAGCAGAAGTCCACTGCCACCCGCCGCGCCACCATCATCGAAGCCCTCGACGTACTGGCCGCCGACCTGTCTGCCGGCCGCCCACCTATCGCTGCCCTCGAAGGCGCAGCCTCTATCAGCCCCGACCTAGAAGTAGCTCACGCCGCAGCCAAGCTCGGCGCCGACGTCCCCACCGCCCTGATCCGAGCATCAACCAAGCCAGGCGCCGCCAGCCTCCGAGCTCTCGCTGCCGCCTGGCGAGTTACCGAGGAATCCGGCGCCGCCTTCGCCGCCCTCGCTGAACGCCTCGCCAACTCCCTCCGAGCCGACGAAGCCATCCACCGCCAAACCGAATCCAGCCTCGCCGGCGCCCGCTCCACCGCCCGAATCCTCGCCATCCTCCCCGCCTTCGGCATAGCCCTCGGCTACGCACTAGGCGCCCACCCCCTCACCTTCCTCACCGCCACCCCACCCGGCTGGCTCTGCCTAGCAGCAGGCCTGACCCTCACCACCGCAGGCCTCCACTGGACCACCCGCCTCTCCCGAACCGAAGCTCCGCATGTCTGAGGCCTTGGCCGCCGCCACGGCAGTTGCCCTAAGCACCTATCTGGCACTCCCGCCCCGCCCCAACCTCCGCCGCCTAACCCGCCCCCAATCCCGCACCAGCCCGCGAACCCCACCCCACCACCGCCTAGCCGCAGCCACCACAGCCCTAGGCGCCCTACTCGTCATCGGCATCCCCTGGGGCGCGATCCCAGCAGCCATCGCCCTGTACGCCGTCCCGCGAGCCCTCGCCCGCCTGGAACCAGCCGCCACCAAACAACGCAACGCCCAACTGGCCCGCGACCTCCCACTAGCCATCGACCTACTAACCGCCTGCCTCCGAGCCGGCCGCCCACCCCAACACGCACTAACCCTCGTAGCCGAGGCCCTCCCCGGCCCGCTGGCCGACCTCTTCACGAAGATCGCCCACCACCTGGCTCTCGGCGCAGACCCAGCCACCGCCTGGGCTCACCTACGCGCCGAACCCGCCTGCGCCCCCATGGCCCGAGCCATCACCCGCTCACTCCGCTCCGGCGCCCCACTCTCGAAAACCCTCGAACACCTAGCCGACGAAACCCGCCGCTCCCACCACCACACCGCCGACCAACAAGCAAGAGCCACCGAATCCCGAGCCGCCCTCCCCCTAGGCCTCTGCTTCCTCCCAGCCTTCGTCTTCCTCTCCATAGTCCCCACCATCGCCGACTCCCTGATCCCGTACCTCCTGACCCCGTAATCCACAACCCCAAAAATCCTTCAAGAAAAGCCCACCCAACAACGGCATGTTCTCAACAAAGCAACCCAGCCGAATCCCAGGAGATTTCAAATGGCCACCCCAGTAGTAGCCCTAAGCAACCACCTCGACCCCGTCCACCCCTTCGACACCCCAAACCCCCACGACCCCCAAACCACTCACTCCGACTCCCGTACTCCCGAGCACGTGCCCCACACCCGCGAGCACGTGCCCCACACCCGCGAGCACCGCCGCGCCCGCACACTCCGCCGCGTCCACTCGCGCACCTTCCGAGCCCTCCGCACCCGCACAGAACGCGGCGCCGCAACCGCCGAGTACGCCGTCACCATCGTCGCCGCCTGCGGCCTAGGCGGCATCTTGGTAGCCCTCCTCAAATCCCCCGTAATGCAGAACGCCCTCAAAGCCCTCATCAACTACGCCCTGAAAATCGCCGGCGTAGAAGGCGTCCACCTCTAACCCACCCCACAATCAGGCGACCGGTCGGCCCACCCCTCCCCGACCGGTCGCCACCCCAAGGAGCCCCCAATGCCCCGCCCCCCAGCCCACCACCCCAGCCCCACAACCGACCCCAACGCCCTCCACCCCACCGCGGCCTCCAACCCCACCACCTGCCCAAACCGCACCGCGGCCTCCAACCCGACCACGGGCTCCGACCGCACCGCGGGCTCCGGCCACACCACCTGCTCCAACCATCCCAACCGCCTGGACCGCGCCGCGGCCTCCAACCCGACCACCTGCTCCGACCGCACCGCGGGCTCCGGCCACACCACCTGCTCCAACCATCCCAACCGCCTGGACCGCGCCGCGGCCTCCAACCCGACCACCTGCTCCGACCGCACCGCGGGCTCCGGCCACACCACCTGCTCCAACCATCCCAACCGCCTGGACCGCGCCGCGGCCTCCAACCCGACCACCTGCTCCGACCGCACCGCGGGCTCCGGCCACACCACCTGCTCCAACCATCCCAACCGCCTGGACCGCGCCGCGGCCTCCAACCCGACCACCTGCTCCGACCGCACCGCGGGCTCCGACCGCACCACCTGCTCGCACGGTGCCAGCAGGTTCCACCGCAGCGACCAAGGCGCGGTGACAGCCGAGCTAGCGATCGCACTCCCCGTCCTGTTTTCCCTGCTCCTACTGGGCATCTGGTCCATCGGCCTCGTCGTACTCAACATCCGATGCATCGACGCAGCCCGAGACGTAGCCCGAGCAGTAGCTCGAGGCGAACCACCCGATCAAGCAAACGCCATCGGCCACCGCACCATCCCCACCGGCACGATCACCATCACCCGCGACTCCTCAGACATCCACGTAACCGTCACCGCAACCCCAACCCACACCCCTCCACTCCTCACCCTCCTAACTCCCACCCGCCTAACAGCAACCGCCACCCTCCAAGCCGAACCAGAGACAGCCCCATGACCCGTTCGGAACGAGGCAGCGCCACCATCCACACCCTCCTAGCCGCCGTACTCCTCGCAACAGCCCTAGCCGCAGCAACCCTCTGGTCCACCATCTCCACCGCCCGCCACAAACTCACCACCGCCGCAGACCTAACCGCCCTAAGCGCCGCCCAATCCCTAGCCACACCAACCACCCAATCCCCGACCTTCGCCCCGCCCCCGACCTTCGCCCCGCCCCCGACCTTCGCCGTGACCTCCGCCTTCGCGCAGACTCCGACGCCGGCCTTCGCCCTGCCCCCCGCCTTCACGCAGACTCCAACCCCGACCTTCGCCCTGACCTCCGCCTTCGCGCCGACTCCGGCGTCCGCCTCGGCTCCGGCATCCGCACCGCTCGCCGGGCTGGTCCTGTCTGCGGGCTCGGAGTCCCCAACGAGGCCGACGCCGAGGACCCGGACTCGACCTGACGCCCCAGCACCTAGCACCGACTCCGCGCACACCGACACTTCACTGACCACGCAGCGACTTCGAGCCACCCACACGTCAAACGCCGATCAACGGCCGACAGCCACCACCCCCGCCACGCCGTGCGAAACCGCCGCCCGCATCGCGATTCTCAACAAGGTGCACCTCACCAACTGCAACGCGACAACCGACGAAGTAACCGTTGAGGTATCGCTCGAGCTGGATCTTCCGCTGGCCCATCCGACCCTCAGCGCAACTGCCCGGGCCGGTCAACTCTGATACCGCCCCACACGGCAAACTTGAGCCTGGTTCTGGTGTGGTCGCGATCTGGTCGCAATCTGGTAGAGATGCCGCGTTGATGTGGACTACTCGTGTTGCCGCGCTCCATGATCTGGAACCGAGTCCAACTCATCTTCCCGGACGTACTTCCCCGACGCCCGGACGGTTACCTCGGAGGCAAGCTTGCCCGACCGGATTCGGCTGTTGCTGGTCGACGACCAGATTCTCAGCCGAGGCTTGCTCCGCAGCGGTCTGGAGCGCGAGCGCGATCTGGAGATCGTTGCCGAGCTCAACAGAACCGACGACGTCGTAGGCGCGGCGAAACGACACCGCGCCAACGTCGCTCTGCTCGACGCGGGCGGACCGGGGAACCACAGCATCACCGTCACCACCAAGCTCCGCACCTCGATGCCGGAATGCCGCGTAGTCATGCTCACCACCTACGGCCGGCCAGTACACCTCCGCCGCGGCCTAGACGCCGGAGCCAAAGGCTTCGCGCTGAAGGGCTGCCCCGCACCCCAGCTCGCAGACGCAGTACGCCGCGTGCACCTAGGCCTCCGCGTAGTCGACGCGAACCTAGCCGCCGAGACCCTCCAGTACTCCGAAACCCCACTCGACCAAAACGAAACCGACACCCTGCGCGCGGCCCGCGAAGGCGGCTCCGTAGCCCTCATGGCCCGCAAACTGCAGGTCTCCGAGCGCGTCGTCCGTACCCGCCTCTGGTCCGCAATAGGCAAAACCGGAGCCCGCACCCGCTCCGACGCCATCCAACGAGCCGAACAAAACGGCTGGCTCCTCGACTAACCCAACCCGAGCAACGCCGTACTAGCAGGTCGTGGAGTACGTGTTGGTGCTGCGGCAGTGGGCTTGTGATGGGTGTGGTGGGCGCGTGGGTGGGGCGGTTAGGGGGAGACTGGGGTGGTGGATGGTGGGCGGAAACGAGTGGTTGTGGTTGATGCTGCCAACGTGGTGGGGTCTCGGCCGGATGGGTGGTGGCGGGATCGGGTGGGGGCTGCTCGTCGGTTGCTCGTTCGGCTGGCTGCGTTGCAGGAACGGTTGGCCGATACGGACTTGGTCGTCGTACTCGAGGGGGCTGCTTGTCGCGCGGTGGCTGGGGAGGATGCGCCGGATACCGGGGATGTTCGCGTGGTGCTGGCGCCGGGGTCCGGGGACGACACGATCGTTCGCGTGACTGCTGAGGTTGTTGGGCAGGCCGATCGTCCTGCAGTCACGGTCGTCACGGCAGACCGCGGCCTCCGCCACCGAGTCGAACCCGAAGCTGCGACCGCCGGCCCGCGCTGGCTCCTCGACCAACTCGACGACCTGCCGAAGTAACCGGGCCATCTCGTGCCTCCTCGGCGCGCTGACGCTGCTCGAGCTGACCACGGTGATGAGCCACGCCGGGTAGGCCCAGCCGTGGCTCGCCGGGTGGGTGTCAGTCGGCGGGAATGTCCGATGGGTCGGCTGCTGCGTCGGTCAGGTCGTGCCCGTGTGCTGGCGCTGGTCGGGCTGGGCGCTGCGGTGCGCTGTGCTGTGCCGGTTCGGCCTGTGTATGGCTGGCCGTGTGAGTGTCCGTCGGTGGGAACTCCCACCGGCCGAGCTCCTTCATCGGCTCGCTTGTACGTCGGCTCGCTCGTGCGCCGGCCTGCGCCTGCGTCGGCTGGCTCGGCCTTGTTCCAGTCCGAGCAGGAAGCATGCTTCGCACAGCGAGTCGGCACCAGCCGGCAGTAGGTCTAGGCCCAGCATCCGAACACGCTGCGGTCCACCCGATCGGCATACGCGCCAGCGCGAGCCCGGCGTTGGCGGCGGTTGTGTTTGCTCGCTGTGTGCGACTCGGCATGCGAACGCTGCCGTCCATCAGAGTGTCACTCCGCGCCGGTACGAGCGCCAGCGCGATGCCGCCGTCGGCGGCAGTTGTGCCTGCTCGCTGCGTGCGACTCGGCATCCCAACACGCTGCCGTCCAGAGCGCCAGCCCCAGCGCGAGCCCGCCGTCGCCGGAGGGTTGGCCTGTTGCGGTTAGGCGCAGGCGGACAGGAATTGGCCGCTGTGGGTTATGAGGAGGTGGGGGCCGGGGGTGGCGGGGAGGCGGGTTTGGGCGGAGCGGATGGGGTGGCGGGTGCCGTTGGGGGTGATTACGAGGGTGTTGGGGGCGTTTAGGGCGACTAGTTCGTTGTCGGCTCGGAGTAGGAGGGGAGAGGTGGGGGACCAGGAGAGGGCGGTTCGGCCGGCGGATAGGGCTTCTAGGGTGGCGGCGGGGAGTTCGTGTGGGCCTTCGGCGTTGGCGTCTACGGCGATCCAGGTGGTGGGGCTGCCTGGTGGGGTGAAGGAGGTGGGGTTGTGCCAGTCGCTGCCGCCGATGGGGGTGGTGCCTTCTAGGCCCCAGGCTTGCCACCAGGCGATGGGGCCGCCCCAGGTGTGGTCGAGCCAGGAGGAGTGCCAGATTTCGGCCAAGGGTGGGTGTTCGGGGAGCGGGTGGCGCCAGGCGCAGTCGCCGCCGAGGGGGTGGTTGATCGAGAGGAGGCCGCCGCGGCGGGCGACCTCGGATACCCAGGTGACGGCGGGTTTGCGGAAGTCGATCGCGCCGATTTCGCCGAATGCGTTGGCGTGGCCGGTGTCGGTGGTGACTTCCTGGCCGGGGATGAGGCCGATGCCGAAGCGGCTGCTGAGTGACGGGAGTTCGGCGTGGTGGGCGACGGTGTTGTGGTCGGTGACGGCGAGTACGTCGAGGCCTGCCGACACCCCGAGTGCCGCGAGGTTGGCTACTGGGGTGGAGCCGTCGGAATGGAGTGAGTGCGCGTGGAAGTCGCCCGCGATCCACTTCAGTCCGGAGGAGGCGGGGAGGGTACGGCGTGGTGGTCGCGGGGGTACTGCGATGGCGGCGGTTGCGTCGGCGTACTCGTTCAGGCCGGGGATGTCGGCGACGGGGCCGGTGGTGGCTTCGACGAGGAGTTCGACGCCTTCGAGCGGGATGCGGTGAAGGCCGAGGACGATCCACCAGGTGCCCGGTTCGAGTTCGCCTGGGAGGTAGCCGGGGGTGGCGGCCTCGGGGGTGATGGCGAAGGTTTGGCGTGCGCCGCCGGACCAGCCGCGCCAGCCGGCCGCGCCTTCGCAGCCGATGTCGATGACGGCGCCTTCGACCGGCGGGATCGTGAGCGCGACGAGGAGGCCGGGGCAGTCAGCCGGGATGTCGACGGGGAGCGAGTGCCAGGGGGACTCGGCCCGGTCGTCCAACGTCCAGCGCCGACGGTACGACGTCACGGCCATCAGACGATCTCCCAGCTGTCCGGTACGGAGCGTCGGTACGACGTGACAGCCATCAGACGATCTCCCAGGTCCGCGGTACTGAGCGGTGGTGGGACGCGGTAGCCATCAGGCGATCTCCCAGGTCCGCGGTACTGAGCGGGGGTACGACGTGAGAGCCATTAGGCGACCGGGGCTGGTTGGCGGGATAGGAGTTCGCCGGATTCGTGGTCGTAGAGGAGGACTCGGGTGGCGGGGGCGGTGAGGGCTACTGCGGTGCCTGGGGCGGGTTCGGTTTCTTCGGGGACGGTGACGCCTACGAGGGTGCCGTCGCAGTCGACGGTGACCAAGGACTGGGTGCCGAGGTTTTCGGCGACGACGACAATGCCGCGGAGGGCAGGTCCGGTGACGTCGCCCGGGGCGACAGTGAGGTACTCGGGGCGGATGCCGACCGTGACCTCGGCGCCGACGGGGGTGGAGAAGGTGGCTGCAGGCAACGATCCGCCCGCTACCGAGACCACGCCGACGGCAGCGCTGGAGGCGGCCGAGCGGTTCTGGCGCGACGTGGTGTCGGTCGGGCGCGGGGCGCCGTCCACTCCGGACGACGCTGCAGCCACGCCGGACGAGGCGGTAGCCACGCTGGACGACGCGACGTCCACTCCGGACGATGCGGTAGCCACGCCGGACGACGCGAGGTCCACTCCGGACGATGCGGCGACTTTGCCGGGGAGGAGGTTCATGGGGGTTGAGCCGATGAAGTTGGCTACGAAGGTGTTGGTGGGGCGGGCGAAGACCTCGCGCGGTGAGCCAAGCTGGCGGAGCTTGCCGGAGTCCATGACGGCGATGCGGTCGGCGAGGGCGAGGGCCTCGGCCTGGTCGTGGGTGACGAAGACCGTGGTGATGCCGAGGTCGCGTTGGAGCTTCTTCAAGAAGGTGCGGGCTTCGAGGCGGAGCCGGGCGTCGAGGTTCGACAGCGGCTCGTCCAGCAGCAGGACCTTGCCCTTGGATGCGATGGCACGGGCGAGCGCGACACGCTGTTGCTGCCCGCCGGACAGTTGCGCCGGCTTGCGTTCGAGCAGCCCCTGCAAGGACAGCTCGCCCGCGGTGCGAGTAGCAACATCAGCACGCGTAGACGCGGCGACCCGGCGTACCTTCAAGGGGTAGGTGATGTTCTCGGAGACGTTCATGTGGGGGAAGAGCGCATAGTCCTGGAAGACCATCGCGACCCCGCGCTTGCCCGGCTCAACCCGCGTCACATCGACCGAGTCGATCCGAACCGTGCCCTCGCTCGCCGCTTCCAAGCCGGCGATCGTCCGGAGCAGCGTCGTCTTGCCGCAACCGGACGGGCCGAGGAGGGCGAAGAACTCGCCGTCGGCCACGTGCAGGTCCAGCCCGTCGACGGCGCGGACGCCGTTCGGGTAGACGGTTGCGAGGCCTTCGATGTCGATGCCCGCCATCAGCTCTTGATCCCTCCATGGAAGCGGAACCCGTATCGCGAGTTCACCAACAGGTACAGCACGACGACCGGGATCGAGAACAGCAGCGAGAACACCGGCAGCACCTGCAGGTTCACGCTGCCGCCTTCGTCGGTGAGGGTCTGCATCAGCACCGCACCGGGCTGCTTGTCGATCGACCGGATCAGCAGGAAGGGCACCAGGAAGTTGCCCCAGGAGTTCACGAACGCCCAGACTATGATCGTCGCGAGCCCGGGCCGTGCGACCGGGAGTACGACGTCGCGCAGGATCTGGCCGGTCGACGCACCGAAGACCCGCGCCGACTCCTCGTAGGATTTCGGCACCGCGTCGACGAAGTCCTTCAGGATGAAGATTGCCGCTGGCAACAACCCGCCGGTCATCACCAGCGCGACCCCGAACCGCGAGTCGATCAGCCCGAGCTGGAACATCATCACGAAGATCGGCACCATCGCCGCCGTACCGGTGACCACCGACGACAGCAGTAGCAGCCCGTAGAGCAACGCGTCCCGACCCGGGATGCGCACCCGGGACAGGGCGTACGACGCCAGCGCGGCGAACGCCGTCACGGCAACAGCCGTCGTCACGCAGATCAGCAGCGAGTTGACCATCGAGTGCATCGCATACGGATGCTCGAGCGTCTTCCGGAAGTTCTCCAGCGTCCAGTCCGGCCAATGCACGCCGAGACCCGGCGAAGCGTCGAACGGCGCCGACGCGATCCACAGCATCGGTACGGCGAAGAACAGCGTGATCGCGCAGATCAGCACGTAGAACCCGATCCGCCGCAAAACATAGGCCGGAGTCATGAGCGCCTCCGAAGCAACCGCAGGTAGACCAATGAGACCAGCAGGTTCGCGATCAGCAGCAGGAACGAGATCGCCGACGAGTACCCGAGCTCACCGCCCTGCAGCGCCACGTTGTAGATGTAGACCGGCACCGTCTCGGACTCGTGGTTCGGCCCGCCCTTGGTGAGCAGGAACGGCGAGAAGTCGTTCGCCGTCCACAGCGAGATCAGCAGCGTGTTCGTCAGCACATGTCCGCGGATATGCGGGAACACCACGTCCCGCAGCGTCTGCCAGCCCGATGCGCCGACCATCCGCGCCGATTCGAGCTGCGACGGCGGGACAGCCTGCAGCGCGGACGAGTAGAGCATCATCGAGAACGCCGTACCGCGCCACGTGTTGAAAACCACGAGGCAGGCCATCGGGTAGTCGATCAGCCACGCGGTTCCCTGTGTGCCCAGCAGACCATTCAAAGTCCCGCCGTCCCGGTCGTAGAACGCGACCCACAGGTACGCGACCACCGTCGACGGTAGGATCCACGCGAGCAGGACGAAGGCCTCGACGGTACGGCGTACGGCGGGACGGGTACGCCGCATGATCCAGGCCAGCGTGAAGCCGAGGATGTTCTGCCCGATGATCGCCGAACCGAGGACGAACACCAACGTCAGCCACAACGCGTTGTGGAACAGCGCGTCGTTCAAGGCCTTGGTGTAGTTCGACAGCCCCACGATCGACGGCGACACGGCCTCGACGCCGGTCAGCCGGTAGTTCGTGATGCCGATGTAGATCGTCCAGACCGCGGGGAAGATCAGGAACGCGCCGATCAGCAGGAACGCGGGCGCGACGAAGCCGAGGGCGCGGCCGACGCCGAGCCCCGCGACATCCCGCGCGGGAGCACGTCCCCGCGCGGGAGCAGATGCGGAAGCCATCAGTTACTGGTGACCTTGTCCTTGCCGCCGGCCGCGGTCTCGACCGCCTTCTGGTACGCCGATGCCGCGGCGTCGGTGCTCTTGCCGGCCACCACGTCCGCGGTCGCCTGCTGCAGCGCCGCCGAGATCTTCGGGTAGTCCGCCAGACCCGGACGGAACTGCGTGATCGGCAGCACCTTGTCGGCGATGAAGCTCAGCATCGGGTCGCTCGCCAGTACTTCGCTGTTCACGTCGGACCGCTGCGTGATCTTGGCGGCTCCGTCGAGCGACGCCTTCACCATCTCCGCGGAGTTCATGAACTGGAGCAGTTCCCACGCCTGCTGCGGGAACTTCGTGTTCGGGTTGATCACGGTCGCGCCGCCGCCGGACATCGAGACGAAGTCCTGGCTCTTCACGCCGGAGCCCGGCTTCATCGCCGGGATCAGCGCCCAGCCCACCGCGGTGTCGCGGTCGGCCATCTTGGCGACGCCCTCCTTGGGCTCGACCACGCTGCGCCAGAAGTAGTCGCTCTCGCCCAGGATCCCGATCTTGTTGGCGGCGAACTCGGCGAACGACTTGTCCCGGCCCTTGGCCTCCTTCTGCAGCACGGGGTCACCCAGACCGGTGCCGTAGATCTGGTGGTAGAAGTCCAGCACCTGGCGCAATTGCGGTGTGTTGCCCAGCCACTTGCCGTCGGTGTTGACGGTCGCGCCGGTGCCGACCAGCAGCGGCAGTACGCCCTGCATGCTGGTGGCCTCGCCCATCGCCGTACCGGCGTTGATCTGGATCGGCGTCACGCCGGGCAGCTTCTTCAGCGCCTGGCCGGCCGAGATGATGTCGTCCCACGACTTCGGCTGCCAGTCGGCCGGCAGTCCGGCCTGCTGGAACAGCTTCTTGTTGAAGTAGAGCACCCGGCCGTCGGTGCCGCCAGGTACGCCGTACCGCTGGCCGTTGAAGCTGCCGAGCGCCTGGACCGACTCGGGGATCTGCTTCCAGCCGTCCCAGTCGTTCACCTTGGCGGCGTCGCCGACGGTGTCGGTCAGCGGCTTGATGTAGCCGGCCTGCGCGAACTCGCCGACCCAGATGCCGTCGATCTGGAACAGGTCCGGTCCGGACTTGTTCGACAGGTCGAGGGACAGCTTCTGCTTGTAGACCTCGTCGTCGGAGCCGTCACCCTGGAACTTGACCGTGACGTCGACGCCCTTGCCCTTCTGGTCGGCGACGAACTTCGGGATCAGCACATCCTCGAGGAAGGTCGCCCCGGCGCTGCTCTTACCGCCCTTGACCGAGTTCGAGCCGATGGTCAGCTCGACCTTCTTGGCGTCGGCGTTCCGGTTCGCGTCCTGGCCGCTGCTGTCCGAGTCCGACGACGAGCCGAGGCATCCGGTGAGCAGCGCAAGGGCGGCGGCGCCGAGGACGCCGGCGGTGGTGAACCGCGAGAGAGATCGCATCAGGGCTCCTAGCGAAAGTGGGACGGCGACAGTGCCAGTGACATGCCGGTCAAAGATTGTCACTATCAAACGACTATGTGAAGACTTTTTTCCAACCCTGCGGAGAACGTTGTCGGGTGCTGTCGGCAACCAAGTGCGAGCTGTCAAGCCGGGATTCCGCGCAACGCATTGCAGAAGAGTTAAAGGATGCTCAAGGTTCTGTGGCAACAGGTAGCTGACTAGATACAGAGCGTGAGATTCGGAGCTACTGTCTTGCCGACCGGTTCAGTGGATCGGAGGTGACAGACATGGGACTGCTTCACGGCGTTGCTTGCCTTCTCGACGACCTGCTTGATCACTGCCATCACTGGTGTTGGTGGTGACCGCCGCCGCCTGGTGACGGCCGCGGACCTGACGGCCGAGCGGTGACGACGACGCCGGGCTCCCGCTGACGCGCAAGCAGCGGGGAATCCCGAAGTCATCCCCGAGCACCGAGCAACCGTCGTTCGATTCACCAGAGACAACTGAATGCTCACGTCGATCCGAAGGAGTGAGAAAAACGGCCGGCCCCGACATGATGTCGGGGCCGGCCGTCTGTCTGGCTGGAACCTCCTCAGGTCAGCTCTGCGCCAGCTCCATCATCTGCTTCGGCAGCACCGTCATCTGGGACGGGATCGGCAGCTGCGGCTGCAGCAGCGACAGCAGGCTGGCTGCCGCGCCCGCGATCGGCAGCGGCAGGGCCAGGCCCAGCGACGACAGCAGCGCGTTCACGAGCGCCAGTACTGCGCCCAGGATGTCCAGGCTCGGTACCGGGAGTCCGGCCCAGGCCTGGATCGGCGTGCCGGCACTGCTGAAGCTGCCGGTCGGTTGTGCCTGCTTGGCCTTCCCCTTGCCAAGCATGGACGTCAGGGCGAGACCGCTGGCGGCGTTCACGAACGTGCCCGCGCTCTCGTCATAGCTCCACTTCTGCCCGTCGCCGTTGCGGCAGGGCAGAACCAGCAGTGGCGCGGAGGCCGGAACCTTCGCCAGGTCCGCACCGCTGTCCAGGCAGGCTCCGGTCTTGGCAAGGGCGCCACCGACGCTCTTGCTCATCGCGACCTGCAGCTGGCCGGACTCGGTGTAGATCCACTCCTGGGTCTTGCCCTCCTTGCCTGGAGCACACGCCATCATGACGGCCATCGGGACCTTGGCGGCCGCGACGAACGTCAGGCAGTAGCGCGTGTCGGAGCGGGTGGCGATCTGTTGTGCCACGCCCACCGTGACGCCCGGTGTCTTCGAACCGCCGGAGACGGGGTTCGCGGCCTGGGCCGGTACGGCGGTGGCGAGTGCGACGCTGACCGCGAGGACTGCCACGCCGGTGCGGCTGAACAGCTTACGGATGATCAAGACAACCTCCAGAGGTCGTGCTATCTCGCAGGCGTCAGGTCGTCGGGACCCCGTGCGCAGCCGGTACGCCGGCAGTGACTCAGCGCGACGTTGACGCCACAACAAGTAAGGCACAGGTGTGGCGGGGGAGGTTATGGCGATCTCGCGAAACTTGATGCCAATGGCAACTAACTGCCAACCCGATCTCGTTGCGCAAGGCATCGAAATCGGGCTGCCGGGTCGCTGTGCGACCGCTGTGAGGTGATCGAGATCTTACGGCAATCCAGTGATATTGCGGTAGCTCAGCGGGATAGTTGATGCCGTAGGCAACAGAGTGGTCAGTGCGGTTGTTTGGTGTCGCTGGGGTCCGGTGCGAGCTCCTGCTCGGTGGCCAGGCGGTCGTCGGCAGGCGTATCCGCAGTGGTCTCGAGGGCGGGCTTGGTTGCGTCACCCTCCGTGATCTCGCCGCCGACGGTGTCACTCGGCGTGCTCGTCGACTGGGCGCGCAGTTCGCGCATCTCCTTGCGCCGGCGGTAGCCCCGGCCGAGCCCCTTCTTCAGCAGCCACAGCCCGAAGATGAGCGCGGCGCCGGCCAGCGCGCCGAGGAAGAACACGGTCGGCACCGAGACGCCGAAGTCGACGCCGAAGACCTCGAGTTTGGTGGACGCGGTCGAGGAGACCGAGACGCCCAGACCAAACAGCACCGCGAGGGCGATCAGAACAATTCCGAGGATGGCCATGGCAAGCTGCCTTTCCGCCGGCCCGAGCCGGCCCTTCAGGCCTCACTACTCAGTAATGCAGAGAGCAGCGTCACCGCGCCGCTCTTGTCGAGTGGGTTGTTCTGGTTCCCACACTTTGGCGACTGTACGCACGACGGGCATCCATCCGTACATTCACAGTGTGCAATCGCCTCGCGTGTCGCCGTCAACCACTCGGGCGCCGCGGCGTACCCGTGTTCTGCGAATCCGGCCCCGCCCGGGTGGCCGTCGTACACGAAGACGGTGAGGCAGCCGGTGTCTGCGTGGCGGGCGGTGGAGACGCCGCCGATGTCCCAGCGGTCGCAGGTCGCGAACAGTGGGAGCAGTCCGATCGATGCGTGCTCGGCCGCGTGCGCAGCTCCTGGTACGTCGGACAGGCCCAGGTCGGCGACCGTAGTGTCGGGCATCGTCCACCAGACTGCCTTGGTCCGCAGTGTGCGCTCGGGGAGGTCCAGCGGCTGTTCGTCGAGTACGTCGCCGGTCGCGATCAGCTTGCGCTGGTACGAGATGACCTGGCTCTTCACCTGGACCCAGCCGCGCGACAGCTCCGCCGTACCCCAGCTGCACGTCTCCTCGGTCGCCAGGATGCTGATCTCCGTCGTGTCCCGCGCGAACGTCGTGTAGTCGGGAGAGGCCGGCTCGACGACAGCGGCGTGCTCCTCGAGGTCGAGCGACCGGACCAGGTATGACTCGCCGGCGTGGACGTAGACAGCGCCCTCATGGACGGACGAGTGCGCCGAGCCGCCGTCGACCGTGCCGAGTAAACGACCGGTCTGGTCCTCCACGATCTGCACGGTCTTCCCGCCGGCCGACCGGATGTCGATGGCGTCGACGGCCCGCTCGCGGCGCGTCCAGAACCAGCCGTGCGGCCGCTCCCGCAGCGCGCCTTGGTGCACGAGCTGTGCGATGACCCGCGGAGTCGTCTCGCCGAAGATCTCGAAGTCGTCCGCGGTCAGCGGCACCTCCTGCGCAGCCGCACACAGCTGCGGCCCGAGGACATAAGGGTTCTCCGGGTTGAACACGGTCGCTTCGACCGGGCGGCCGAAGATGGCGCGTGGATGGCGCACCAGATAGGTGTCCAGTGGATCGTCGCGCGCGATCAGCAAGGCCACTGCGTCCCCACCGGCTCGGCCGGCGCGCCCGGCCTGCTGCCACAGCGATGCGCGCGTGCCAGGCCAGCCAGAGAGCAGTACGGCGTCCAGTCCGGCGATGTCTATGCCCAACTCAAGAGCATTGGTTGCCGCAACGCCTGTCAGCTCACCGCTCTGCAACATCCCCTCGAGCCGTCGGCGTTCCTCCGGCAGATAGCCCGCCCGGTACGCCGACACCTGGTCGATCAGCGTCGGGTCGACCTCTGCGAGGTTCTCGCGAGCAGTCAGCGCGACTGACTCCGCACCGCGGCGCGAACGGACGAAGGCAACAGTCCGGACACCTGTGACGACCAGATCGCTCAACAGGTCGGCCACCTCGGCTGTGGCGGAACGCCGTACCGGTGCGCCGTTCTCACCATGCAGCCCGGTCAGTGGCGGCTCCCAGAGACCAAAGGCGATCCCACCGCGCGGAGAGCCGTCCTCAACGACCTCCACCATCGGCAGACCGGTCAAGCGTTCGCCTGAGACCGCTGGCTCGGCAACAGTTGCCGAAGCGCAGATGAAGATCGGATGAGCGCCGTACTGCGCGCAGACCCGGCGCAGTCGTCGCAGTACGCCGGCGACGTGCGCACCGAAGACGCCGCGGTAGTGATGACACTCATCGACCACGACGTACTGCAGGCAGCCCAGGAAACGCGCCCAGCGTTGGTGATTCGGCAGAACCGACCGGTGCAACATGTCCGGGTTGCTCAGCACGTACGTCGCGTGGTCGCGCGCCCAGTCCCGCTCGCTGCGCTCGGAGTCGCCGTCCAGCGTCGTCGCCCTCAGCCCAGGCACGGTGTACGACGACACCGCGCGCAGCTGGTCGTGGGCCAGCGCCTTGGTCGGAGACAGGTACAACAAGGACGCCGTACGGCGATGCGGTGACGCTGCCTGCGCAATGCTCAGCGTTGCAAAGGCCGGCAACAGGTAGCCGAGTGACTTGCCCGATGCGGTCCCGGTCGCGACGACGACATGCTTCCCGGCGTACGCCGCTTCGGCCGTGGCGACCTGGTGGGTCCAAGGAGCCGTGATGCCGGCGTCGCGCAGCTGGCCGAGCACCTCGTCCGGGACCCAGCGCGGCCAATCACACGTTTGCCCCAACCGGGCCGGCACGGACTCGACATGCGTCAACCGGTCGTCACGACCGGCGGCCAGGCGTTTCAGGACAGCCTCCGCCTCACCACCTGCACGCATACCGTGAGCCTAGTGCGCCGTACGGACAGCAATCTGCTGAGGACGAGCTGAGATGCACGTGCGGCGTGCACGGTCGGATGCACACGGCTTTTTCCGGAGGGGAATCGACTTCGGTCTGACGAGATGAAAGAGTTTTCGGTAGCGGGTCTCACTCACGGTCCGTACATGGTTGAATGCAGCAGTTCACGGGATCGGAGGCCGAAGTGGATCTGTCGCTGACCGCGCGCGCCGAGGGCGGGCGGACCGTCATCGAGGTGGCGGGGGAGATCGACGTCTACACCGCACCGAAGCTCCGCGAGAAGATCGCCGCGCTCGTCGATGAAGGGGTCTACGACCTGGTCATCGACCTGGAACGCGTGGAGTTCCTGGACTCCACCGGCCTCGGCGTACTCGTCGGCGGGCTGAAACGGGTGCGCACCCACGACGGCTCGCTGTCCCTGGTCTGTACCCAGGAACGGCTGCTGAAGATCTTCCGGATCACCGGCCTGACCAAGGTGTTCGACATCCACCCGGACGTCGCCTCGGCGATCTGACCGCAGCGAATCGAAGCGAAAAGGTGTCCGTAGGGCTACGAAGAGTGAGCTGCTTGCTCAGACACTCGGGTATGGCGTAGACCACCCTGTCGTCAGGTCTGGTCGGATACCCGTTAGAGTGACCCACCGCGTCAGTTCCTGGCGCTATGTCGTATTTCCTCAACCCCTCGGTTGCGGCAGATGGGGGCCGTCAAGCCTCGATGGGTTGCCTACAAGGAGGACGGATGTCCGCGCTGCTTGCTGCACAAGCGGTGGATCTTTCGTCGAGCAACACCACACTGGTGATCGTCGTCGGGGTGATCGCGATCCTCGCGGTCGTCACCGCGATGGTCTTCCGGGGCCAGGTGCTTGCCGCGAACGATGGCACCGAGAACATGAAGACGATCGCCGCGGCGGTCCAGGAAGGCGCCTCGGCCTTCCTGAGCCGGCAGTTCCGGACATTGTCGATCTTCGCTGTGGTCGCGTTTCTGTTGCTGTTCTTGTTGCCGGCCCACACCGACGGCGACAACGAGACGACGCTGAAGATCTTCCGCTCCGTATTCTTCCTGGTCGGCGCGGGTTTCTCCGCCCTGATCGGCTACCTGGGCATGTGGCTCGCGACGCGCGCCAACGTCCGCGTCGCCGCTGCCGCCCGCGACGAGGGCCGCAACCCGGCGATGCGGGTCGCGTTCCGCACCGGCGGCACCGTCGGTATGGCGACCGTGGGCTTCGGCCTGTTCGGCGCCGCGCTGGTCGTGCTGCTGTTCAAGGGTGACGCCCCGACCGTGCTCGAGGGCTTCGGTTTCGGTGCCGCGATGCTCGCCATGTTCATGCGGGTCGGCGGCGGTATCTTCACCAAGGCCGCCGACGTCGGCGCCGACCTGGTCGGCAAGGTCGAGCAGAACATCCCCGAGGACGACCCCCGGAACGCGGCGACGATCGCCGACAACGTGGGCGACAACGTCGGTGACTGCGCCGGTATGGCGGCCGACCTGTTCGAGTCGTACGCCGTCATGCTGGTGGCCTCGCTGATCCTGGGCAAGGCCGCGTTCGGCGAGCAGGGCCTGATCTTCCCGCTGATCGTGCCGGCCATCGGCGTGATCACCGCGGTCATCGGCGTCTTCCTGACTCGGCCGCGGACCGGTGAGAACGGACTGCGCACGATCAACCGGGCGTTCTACATCTCCGCCGTGATCTCGGCGGTCCTGTGCACGGTGGCGGCGTTCGTCTACCTGCCGAGCAGCTTCAAGGATCTGACCGGTGCCTCCGGCGCGATCGCCGCGTACGACGGCGACCCGCGCCTGATCGCCACCTTCTCGGTGATCATCGGCATCGTGCTGGCGGCCATCATCCTGGCCCTCACCGGTTACTACACCGGCACCGAGGACAAGCCGGTCCGCGACGTCGGCAAGACCTCGCTGACCGGTGCCGCGACCGTCATCCTGTCCGGTATCTCGGTCGGCTTCGAGTCCGCCGTCTACACCGCCGTGGTGATCGCGGCGGCCGTGTACGGCGCCTTCCTGGTCGGCGGTTCCGGTGTGGTCGCGCTGTTCGCGATCGCGCTGGCCGGCTGTGGTCTGCTGACGACCGTCGGCGTCATCGTCGCGATGGACACCTTCGGTCCGGTCTCCGACAACGCGCAGGGCATCGCCGAGATGTCCGGTGACGTGGACGGCGAGGCGGCCCAGATCCTGACCGAGCTGGACGCCGTCGGCAACACCACGAAGGCCATCACCAAGGGCATCGCGATCGCGACCGCCGTACTGGCCGCGACCGCGCTGTTCGGCTCGTTCACCGACGCGATCCGGACCTCGCTGGCCGACAACTACCCGAAGTTCGAGGCCGACGCACTGGTCTTCAACCCGGGCACGCTGGTCGGCATCATCCTCGGTGCGGCCGTCGTGTTCATGTTCTCCGGTCTGGCCATCAACGCCGTCGGTCGCGCCGCCGGTGCGGTCGTCTACGAGGTACGTCGCCAGTTCCGCGACATCCCCGGGATCATGGAGGGGACGGGCAAGCCGGAGTACGGCAAGGTCGTCGACATCTGCACCCGGGACTCGCTGCGGGAGCTGGCCACGCCTGGTCTGCTCGCGCTGACCGCACCGATCGCCGTCGGCTTCGGTCTCGGGGCCGCGCCGCTGGCCGGCTACCTGGCCGGTGCGATCGGCGCCGGCACGCTGATGGCGGTCTTCCTGGCCAACTCCGGTGGGGCCTGGGACAACGCCAAGAAGCTGGTCGAGGACGGCAACTGGGGCGGCAAGGGTTCGCCGGCTCACGAGGCCACCGTCATCGGTGACACCGTCGGCGACCCGTTCAAGGACACCGCCGGTCCGGCCATCAACCCGCTGATCAAGGTGATGAACCTGGTCTCGGTGCTGATCGCTCCGGCCGTCGTCGGGATGTCCGCGATCGGCGACGACCCGAACAAGGCGCTCCGGATCATCATCGCGGTCGTCGCGGTGGTCATCCTGGCCGCTGCGGTCTACGTCTCCAAGCGCCGGGAGTCGGTCATCTCCGACACCCCGGCCGAGGTGAACGCGGCCGCGTAGTACGCAGTAGCTGATGAAACGGCCCGTCGATCTGATCGGCGGGCCGTTTCGCATGTCTGGACCCAGACCGGTCGCCGACTTACTGTCGGTACGACGAAACGTTTGTTGGGGGGAGGTGGCACGAGCTATGTCTCCCCGGCGTTCGGCGATCGCCTTGCTGTTCCTCGTCGTCGCGTGTCTGGTGGGTACGGCGCAGTCGGCGTACGCCGCGACACCCGATGCCACGTACCTCAACACTGCCCACAAGCTGAACCTGACGATCATCCAGGCGGCCCACGCGGCGAACGCCGACGGCCAGAGCTCGTGCGTGCGAAGCGTCGGCACGGTGATGGAACGCGATCACCTCAGGCTCGCTGCGCAGGAGTCCGAGCTCGCCGGCCGGTTCGGCATCAAGCTCGCGACCTTGCCTTCACCGGCACAGCGCGAGGAACTCGACGCGCTCGGATCCAAGGCCGACAGCCCGACGTACGACGAGGCTTGGCTCGCGTTGCAGCGGAAGCTGCACCAGGAGTACCTGGCGTTGATCGAGGGCGACGTGCCGAAGAGCGCGTCACCTGCCGTCGAGTCACTGGCCGAGGGCGCCAAGCCGGTGGTGCAGATGCACCTGGACATGGTGACCCCCTCCTGTCACATCGTGACGAGCAAGCCAGTGGTGCCGACCGGCAACGGAGGCCAGGTGGGTGACGCCCAGAAGGCCCGCTCGCGCGCGGCATTGATCCTGCTCGCCATCGGAGCGTTCCTCCTGCTGGTTGGCAAACAGAAGTCGATGCGACGGCGGGTCATCGGTGTGGCGGCGGTGGCAGCCGGCCTTCTCATGGTGTTCGGGTCGCCCGGCAATTCGGGGAAAGTGCCACAGGCCGGCACCTCTGACGCGGAGCGGGAAGCCGCCGTACCGCCGGTCCGGTTGAAGCTGCAAGGCGTTCAGAACGCGGCGGTGCAGGCGGTCGCGACCGGAAGCGACGGCCAGCTGCAGATGCCGGCGTCGCCTGACGCTGTGGGTTGGTGGGCTGCGGGTGCGGCGCCGGGCTCGGACGGCGGGACAGTGCTGCTCGCGGGACATGTGGACACAGCCCGATCGGGACGCGCGGTGTTCGCAGGGCTTTCCGAAGTACCGGTCGGTGCCAAGGTCTCGGTGACAGGTGGGGACGGACACGTGCACCGGTACAAGATCGTGGCTCGGCGCACCTACCTGCAGAGTGCATTGCCACGCGATCTTTTCCAGGGTGCTGGGAAGCCGCGGCTGGTGCTGGTCACCTGCACCGGTTCGTACGACCACAAAGCGAATCGCTACACGCACAACCTCGTGCTGTACGGCGTCCCGGTGGTCTGAGCCGTTTGGTAGTCACTTCCACCTGCCACCAACCGAAGTACGTCCGTCCGTCGACTTTCGGCTGATGCGGGAAGACCCGCGCATAGGGGATCGTCGGGGTCGTGGTCAGGGCTTTAACCGATAGCAGCCGGCGACCGCCGGACGGCAGAATCAACCCACGGGTGGACACACCGGATCCGCCCGGGGTCCGATGATCGGGACCCCGGAAACCTCGATACTGAGTGCTACACAGTCCACAACCAGGTGCGCCACCGAAAGAGGAGTACGGCGATGATCGAGGCAACGGGCCTCACCAAGCGATACGGCGCAACAGTTGCCGTTGACAACCTGTCTTTCGAGGTGAAACCGGGGCGGGTGACCGGCTTCCTCGGCCCGAACGGGGCCGGCAAGTCCACCACCATGCGGATGATCCTCGGTCTGGACACCCCAACCGGCGGCACCGTCACGATCGACGGCCAGCGGTACCGCGATCTGCACCAGCCGCTGACCAAGGTCGGCGCGCTGCTGGACGCCAAGTGGGTGCACCCGAACCGCTCGGCGCGCGCTCACCTGACCTGGATGGCCGCGTCCAACAAGCTGCCGAAGGACTCGGTCGACAAGGCCCTCGAGATGGTCGGCCTGACCGCGGTCGCGAACAAGCGGGCCGGCGCCTTCTCGCTGGGTATGTCCCAGCGGCTCGGCATCGCCGGCGCACTGCTCGGTGACCCGGAGGTGCTGCTGTTCGACGAGCCGGTCAACGGCCTCGACCCCGAGGGCATCGTCTGGATCCGGACCTTCATGCACCGGCTGGCCGACGAGGGCCGGACCGTGCTGGTCTCCAGCCACCTGCTGTCCGAGATGGCGCTCACCGCCGAGGACCTGGTCGTCATCGGCCGCGGCAAGCTGATCGCGCAGAGCACCACGCAGGAGTTCGTCGACCGCGCCAGCGGCACGACGGTCAAGGTCCGTACGCCGCAGCTCGACCAGCTGGCCGGCGTACTGCACCAGCAGCAGCTGGTCACCCGGATCGAGGACGTCGAGAACGAGGGCAAGGTCCTGTTCGTCGAAGGCGACCTGAGCACCGACCAGATCGGTGAGACGGCTGCCGCGCACGGCATCGTGCTGCACGAGCTGACGCTGCAGCGCGGTTCGCTGGAGCAGGCGTTCATGCAGATGACCGGTGACTCGGTCGAGTACCACGCGCACGACGAGATCGCTGCCGTGACCCAGCTCGACGCGCCGTCGGGCGCCGAGGTGGCCGCGGGTCCGAAGGAGGACAACTGACATGTCGGTGATCACAGTCGAGCGGATCAAGCTCTTCTCCACCCGCTCGCCGTGGTGGTGCATGATCGTCGCCGCCGTGCTGACCGTCGGGTTCGCGGCACTGACGACCGGCTTCCTCAAGGGCGCCGACGAGCAGCAGGCGACGATCTTCATCACCCAGCCGGGCGCACAGCTCAGCCAGATGGTGATGATGGTGATGGCCGCGCTGGCCGTCACCACGGAGTACCGGTTCGGCACCATCCGGACCAGCTTCCAGGCCGTTCCGCAGCGCGCCGCGCTGCTGCTCGGCAAGACCGCGGTGGTCGCGTTCCTGTCCGGTGTCATCGGCCTGATCGCGTCCTTCGGCGCGTGGGGCGTCGGCAGCCTGTTCGCCAGCAACGCCGACCTGTCGATCAACACCGGGGCCGAGTGGCGGCTGCTGGCCGGTCAGGGCCTGGTCTTCGCGATCTCCGCGGTGATCGCGGTGGCGGTCGGCATCCTGATCCGGCAGAGCGCCGGTGCGATCGCGATCCTGATCCTCTGGCCGCTGCTGGTCGAGAACCTGGTCAACCTGATCCCCAAGGTCGGCGACGACCTGGCCAGGTGGGCGCCGTTCGCGAACGGCAGCTCGTTCCTGAACCAGGGCCAGGACTTCGGTCTGGCCGGCGCCGGCGCCGGGGGCAGCGACTTCGCTCTCAGCCCCTGGTGGGCACTGCTGTACTTCGCCGGCTGGGCGGCCGCGCTGATGGCGATCGCCCTCTTCTCGGCGAGCAAGCGCGACGCGTAGACGAACCCCGGCCAAGGTTAAGTGACCCTGGCCGGGGCAGGGAGCCCGGTCGGGCTGAGGGGTCCTGGCCGCGACGGCCCGTGGTACATCCGGGAGACCGGATGCACCACGGGCCGTTTCTCCTGTTGATCAAAGGTTGGCGGGTGGCCCGGCGAGCGTCTACGGTGCCGCGCATGACCGATTGGGCGCAGGTGCGCGAGGCGGGCTACACGGTCCCTGAGGGCCGCTCCACGGACGAGTTGGTGGCCGAGCTGGTGGGCATGCTGCGATCACCGGATCCCGTCGTACGGGACCGGTACGGGTACTCCGTACTCGCGACCTGGATCGGCCGCGGCGTACTGACGGCCGATCAGCTGCGGGCGCTCGGCGACGAGATGGTTCCGCGGTTCGGCGACCCGGAGATCCAGGTACGGACGTTCGCGCCGTTGATCCTCGACTCGATCGTGACCGCGGGCGTCTTCGAGCCGCACTGGGTGCCGCCGTTCGAGCGCTGGTACGTCGCCGAGGAGGACCTGCGCGGGTACAACGAGAAGCTCGGCTGGCTGCACGCGGTGGCGCATGGGGCCGACCTGCTCGGAACACTCGGACAGCACGCGGCGGTCGAGCCGATGCAGATGCTCCGGCTCGGGATCGGGCGGTTGCTGACGCCCACGTCGTACGTGCTGCGGGACATGGAGGACGATCGGCTCGGGTACGCGCTGGCCGCGACGCTCACCCGCGACGACCTGACCGAGTCCGACGCCGTCGACTGGCTCGACCCGGCGATCCGCGCGCTGTCGAACCCGCCGGTCGAAGGGATCACGCCCGAGGTGACGAACACGATCCGGACGTTGCGGGTTGTATACGTGTTGGCCGATCACGGTCTGCGGGTCGGTGATGAGAAAAAGCTCACGCCGATCCCGCGACGCGAACAGGTCAAGACAAAGCTGGCCGACGTGTTCCGCATCGTCACGCCGTACTATCTCTGAGCGCTCTCAGGTATTGCAGGGCTCGGGGCAACTACCTGGTGGGGTACGACGCATCCGACTTTCGTCTTGTTTTTCCCTGAATCCTCCCCGAGCAACGGCATGTCGAGGTCCAGGGCGGAGTACAGGTGAAGTCAGGTGGCAGTGGAGGGCTCGTCCATGACAAGGTCTCTGCTGGCAGGCCATGGCCCCCTCCCATGGTGGTGCCAACGCCACTACCTGAGTAGTGCCAACACCATCAGATCTGGTCCCCGGCGAGGTTAGCTTTGAGGTACAAAGCCGTCGGGGGCAGCGGGTTCTAGAGAGGGCGCGTGGAAGTCATGGTTGCGACATACCTGAAGAGATGGGTCGGCAACCGCATTCTCAATAGGACCACCCGCAAGGGTGGTCTCGACCTGTCGAAGATGCGGATGTTCCCCAGCTCGGTCTCGATGCCGCTGCGCCGGCAGGGTCTCGACCCGGTGCCGGAGCTCGCGGAGGTGCGGGAGACCGAGCCGGTGCACAAGCTGGCCCACCTGTTCGGGCTGAACGTGTGGGTGGTCAGCGGGCATGCCGAGGCGAAGGTCGTGCTCGCCGACACGACGAACTTCAGCAACGACATCCGGCCGCTGGTCGGCTCGGACCCGAACAAGCCGTCGGAGGGTATCGGCGGGCTCGGGTTCACCGATCCGCCGGACCACACGCGGCTGCGGAAGCTGCTGACCCCCGAGTTCACCAAGCGCAAGCTGGCCCGGCTCGAGCCGGCGATCGAGAAGATCGTCAACGACCAGCTGGACCTGATGGAGGCCAAGGGTCCGGTCGTCGACATCGTGTCGGACTTCGCCTTCAACGTGCCGTTCCTGCTGATCGCCGACCTGCTCGGCGTGGAGGAGCAGGACCGCGATCGCTTCCGCGCGCTCGGGCCGGCGCGCTTCGACCTGTCCGGTGGCGGGATCGGGGTGTTCGGGTCGGCTTCGGAGTCTCGGGACTTCCTGTTCGAGATCGTGCGTAAGCAGCGGACGAACCCGGGTGAGGGGTTGATCGGGTCGATCATTCGGTCGCAGGGTGATGACCTGGATGACATCGAGCTGGGCGGGCTTGCCGACGGGGTGTTCCTGGGTGGGTACGAGACGTCGGCGAGCATGCTCGCGCTCGGCACGCTGGTGCTGCTGCGCGACCCGTCGAACTTCGAGCTGATCCGGAACGAGCCGGGCGCGGTCGATGTGATCGTCGAGGAGCTGCTGCGGTACTTGACGGTTGTCCAGGTCGCGTTCCCGCGGTTCGCGCGGCACGACCAGGAGCTGTTCGGCCAGCAGGTGAAGAAGGGCGACCTGGTCGCGGTATCGCTGTCCGGTGCAGACCGCGACAAGCAGATCTTCGGCGCGGACGCCGAGGACTTCTACCCCCGCCGTACGGTGTCCGCCGCCCACCTCGCCTTCGGCCACGGCATGCACCGCTGCGTCGGCGCCGAGCTCGCGCGGATGGAACTGCGGGCTGCGTTTACCGCGCTGGCCCACCGTTTCCCGGACCTGTCCCTCGCCGTACCCGAAGAACAACTCCGCTTCCGCGACTTCTCGATCGTGTACGGCGTCGAATCCCTCCCCGTCCAACTCCACGCAGCATCAACCAACCAAGCCGCCGTCTAAACGGACACCGCTCCGCGGCGGCTGTCTTTTCAGCCGCTCCGCGGCGGCCACGATCGCACATCCGCCTCGCCCCCACCGGGCGAGGCGGATGTGTTTCTGGGGCCGGCCAAAGGTCACCGCGCCAGGTCGGCAGAACTGCGGACAGGTGCTGGTGACTGTGGATAGGCAATTGCCTATCCACAGTCACCACCGGGTGTTCGCAGTCGCGGCCGGTCAGGACAGGTTGAAGCGGTGGGCGAAGTTGGTGAGGTCGTCCAGGGATCGGGGGTTGATTACCAGGCGGGTGACGCCCTCGCGTTGGTAGGAGTTGAGGGCTTCGGGGGCTAGGTCGGGGGTGAGGGCGCCTAGGGGCAGTGGAATGGCTGGGGTGAACTCTGGGGTGGGGCTGGGCGTCTACCGGCTGATGCGGAGGGGTGTGGTGGACGTGGATGCGGAGTACGCGGCTGGGTTGCCGCGGAAGCGGGTTGTGGCTGGGGTGGTGTTTCGGGCGGGGGACGGGCGGGTGTTGCTGGTTGAGCCGTCGTACAAGCCGAACTGGGAGATACCAGGGGGAGCGGTTGAGGCCGACGAGTCGCCGTGGGACGGGGCCGTTCGCGAACTGCGGGAGGAGCTCGGGTGGGAGCGCGCCGTCGGGCGGCTGCTGGTGGTTGACCACGTGCACGCGTACGACGGTCGGCCCGAGGCGATTGTGTTCGTGTTCGATGGCGGGGTGCTGAGCGAAGCTGAGGTCGAGGAGTTGGAGTTCCCCGACGGGGAGATCGTGTCGGCCGGGTTCTACGACCCGGCCGAGACACGACACCTGGTGAAGCCCTTGCTGGCTGATCGCGTCGAGGCAGCCCTGGCCGCGGCGCGGGAGGGCTCGGTTTGGTTCTGTGAGGGTGGGAAGGCGGTTAGGACAGGTTGAAGCGGTGGGCGAAGTTGGTGAGGTCGTCCAGGGATCGGGGGTTGATTACCAGCCGGGTGACGCCCTGGCGTTCGTAGGAGTTGAGGGCTTCGGGGGTTAGGTCGGTGGAGGCCCAGCGGGTGTATTCGAGGTTGTCGTGGGGCGAGGTCTTTCGGGCCAGGGCCCATTGGGCTGCGCGTTCGGTGGGGGTGAGGTTGCCGCCGGGGAAGTAGCCGGTGCCGCGGAGGCCGGCGCGGCGGGCGGCGGCTCGGGATGAGCCGCCTATGTGGATGGGGAGGGGAGCCAGCGGGTGGGGGTAGCTGGTCAGGTTGTCGAAGTTGTAGAACTCGCCGGAATAGCTCACCCCGTCCGGCCCGCCTGACCACAGCAGGCGCAGTACGTCGATGGCCTCGTCCGTACGGCGACCGCGTGTCGCGAAGTCGACGCCGACCGCGGACGCCTCACCGGGCAGACTGCCCAGACCGACGGTCAGTAGGCGCATCCGGCCCTTCGAGAGCACGTCGATCGTGGCGAGGCGCTTCGCGAGGGTGACCGGATGGTGGTACGGCAGCAGCAGTACTGCGGTACCCAGCAGGAGACGTTCCGTCGAGGCAGCGACGTACATGAGCAGGTCGAACGGATCGGCGTACTCGAGTGTGGTCGGTAGTTCGAAGCCGCCCAGGCTCGCGCCGCGGTAGAGCGCGACGTGCTCGGGCACGTACAGCCCCTCGAAGCCGCACGCCTCCGCGTGCTGGGCGAACTCGACCAGCCGCTCCGGATCCATCCCCTGCCCTGGAGTGCTGTAAGTAACGGCGAATTTCACCCCGCCGACCCTAGAACCCTGCCCCTGAGGGCAACGCAAATTCCGGCACTGGCGGTTCTCGTGAGTAGTGTCTTTGTGGCACTAGGTGGTCGTTGGCCGGATCGGGTCGTGACAGGATGCGGGGTGGGTGGTCACAATGGGCGGTCCGGCCCGAGGTGCGGGTGACGGAACAGGGAAGGGCCGTCGGCGGGTATGGGGATTGGGGAGATGGCGACGGGCGATGTGCTGACTGCCCGGATCGCCGCCGCGATGACCGCCGCGCAGTCGGGTGGGCATGCGAGTGCTGCGGCGGAGATCGAGGCGATCCGGTCCGAGCTGGGTGCGGAGCCGAGCTACCGGCTGGCCGCCGTCGAGTACGTGCGCGGCGTGTCCGCTCATCACGCCAGTGACGCCGACGAGGCGCTGCGGGCCGTCGACGCCTGTGTCGAGGTCGCCCGGGCGATCGACGAACCCGGCTGGGAAGCGAACGCGCTCCCGATCCGCATCATCAACCTCGCGCGCAGCGGCCGCGGCGGCGATACCGTGAACGACCTGGTCGCGGCTGAAGCGGCCTTGAGCCGGACCAAGGACCTGGGACTGACTGCCTGGGCGCACACCGGCCTCGGCTATGCGTACGACGTCCTCCGGCTGTTCGAGCTCTGCATCCCGCATTACGAGCTCGCGACCGGGCTCGACGAGGACGTGTTCGAGCTGGCCGAATCCGAGGCGATCGATCGCTTGAACCTCGCCGAGACGTACCTGCGCTGGGCGCACGAGCTCGAGCGCCTCGGCGATCCTTTGTATACAAGGGAGATCGAGGAGCGCCTGGCGTCAGCGGCGTACTGGGCGCGTGAGGCCGAGCGGGTGATAGTGGATGACGAGACCCAGGAGTTCTGGCGTCTGAGCGCCCGTCTGTGGCTTGCTGCGGCCGCTACCGCCGAGGACCCGGCCCGTGCGGTCGCCGACCTGACCGAGATCCGCGACCAGATCAGCAAGCTCGGCGAGACCGAGCGGCTCGCGATCGCCGGCGCGTACCTGGCCAGGGCCCTGAAGGCGCAGGGGAAGTTCGAGGAGGCCAAGGCCGCGGCGGACCGGGCGGCCGACGACCTGATTCCGTTGGCCGACCCATCGACGCATGTCCTGGTCCTGCAGACGCGTTCGGAGATCGATGCTCTCGACGGGACTCCGGGGGCCTTTGCCGGCTTGGAGTACGCGCGTTCGGTCGCGCGCGGATGGTGGAAGGAGCGGCAGCGGGCGCTGAACGCCGTACGGCATGCGCTTGCTGTGCACGATCTCCCGGCCCGGCACGACGCCGAGTGGCACGCTGCGCGACAGGATCCGCTGACCGGCGTGGGGAATCGCCGCGCGCTCGACGAGCGGCTGACCGCGGCCCGTGACTCCGGGCGTGCGGTCACCTTGCTGGCCATCGATGTGGACAACCTGAAGATCGTCAATGACACCTTCGGGCACGCCTGCGGGGACGAATTGCTGCAGGTTGTGGCAAATCTCCTGGTAGAACAGGCGCGAGCGACTGATGCCGTGGTTCGATCGGGAGGCGACGAGTTCTTCGTGGTCCTCGACCAGCCCGACGCCAAGGGCGGTGCCCAGTTGGCCGAGCGGATCCGGATCGCCGTCGGGGCGATCGCGGCGTCGACGGAGAAACCGTGGTTGCGCCGGCTCGGGCTGAGCCTCGGGTACGCCGCAACCGCCGAGGGTCTCGGCGTCGAGCAATTGATCGCGCGGGCGGATCTGCGCCTTTACGAGGACAAGCGCCGCAATAGGTGATGGGCACTGTAACAACGTGAGTCTGGTATTGGAGGTGTGGTGCGCGAGACGTCGGGGGTGACGGCACGGATCGCAGCGGCGATGACGCGGGCGCAGTCGGGCAGTCCGGCCGAGGCTGCGCTCGAGCTCAACGAACTGCTGGCCGAGCTGGATCCGGAGCCGAGTCACGAGCGGGCAGCGGCCGAGTACGTGCGGGCCGTCGCGGCGCATCACGCCACCGATTCGGTCGAGGCGCTGGACGCCGTGGACGGCTGTATCCGGGTCGCCCGCGCGATCGACGAGCCGGGCTGGGAGGCGAACGCGATCGCGCTGCGGATCGTCACCCTGATCCGCACCGGCGAGGGCGGTGACTCGGTCGCGGACCTGGTCGCCGCGGAGAACGCCCTGTCGCGGACCCGCGATCTCGGTCTGGCCGGCTGGGCGCACACCGGCCTCGGCTATGCCTACGACCTGCTCCGGCTGTACGAGTTGTGCATCCCGCACTTCGAGCTCGCCGCGGAAGGCGATCACGATCCGCTCGGCCTGCTCGAGGCGCCCGCGATCAACCGGCTCAACCTGGCCGAGTCGAACCTGCGCTGGGCTCATGAGCTCGAGCGGCTCGGCGACACGTCGTACGACGAGGAGATCACGGTGCGTCGGCGGGCTGCGCATCGGTGGGCGGGTGAGGCGGTCGACGCGATCCTCGCGGCCGATCTGCTCGGGTACTGGCCGATGGTCGGGCGAATGTGGCTCGCGGCGAGCAATGACACCGGGGACGCGGCCGAGGCGGCGGTGATCCTGAAGGACTGCCGGGACCAGCTGGCGAAGCTCGGCGATCTCGAGCTGGCCGCGATCGCGGGCACGTACCTGGCGAGGGCGTACCTGACGCTCGGCCGGGTCGACGACGCGATGGAGGCCGCGGGACGGTCAGCAAGTGAGCTGCCGCCGACATCGGATCCGCCGGTCGAGGCGCTGATCCGGCACACCGCCGTACGGATCGTGGCCGAGTCAGGTGACGTCGGTGCGTCCAGTGGGTTGCAGTACGCGCGGGCGATCAGCAGAGGGTGGTGGGCGGAGCGGCTGCGCGGGCTGTACGCCGTACGGACTGCGCTGGCGAGCCATGAGCTGTCGATCCGGCACGACGCCGAGTGGCGGGCCGCTCGGGAGGACCCGCTGACCGGTGTGGGCAATCGGCGCGCGTTGGACGAGCGGATGTCGGTGGCGCGGGACTCCGGTCGATCGGTCGCGGTGATCGCGATCGACGTGGACAACCTGAAGGTCGTCAACGACAGCTACGGACATGCGTGCGGAGACGAGGTACTGCGGCGCGTCGGCCAGCTGCTGAAGGAGCAATGCCGCGCGGAGGATGTGGTGGCGCGGGCGGGCGGGGACGAGTTCGTCGTCGTACTGGACAACCCGGACGAGCGCGGCGCGCCTGAACTCGTCGAGCGGATCAAGACCGCAGCAGATCGGGAGGCGGCGCACGCGCTGGCGCCGTGGTTCGCCATGCTGCGGCTGAGCGTGGGGCAGGCGAGCAGCACCGACGGTACGTCGGTCAGTGACCTGCTGACCGAGGCGGACCGGCGCATGTACGCCGAGAAACGCCGACGTCGGCGGGCTGCTCAGTAGTTCAGGAAGCCTTCCACGATGAGGTTCCTGATCTGCGGGAGGTAGTCGGAGAGTACGTCGACCACCGGGCGGTCCATCAGGTCCGCGAGGGCCGCGAGGATCTGGCCGGTGCTCAGGTCGCCGTCACACGCACCCACGAAGCCCGCCAGGACAGTGTCGACCTGCTCTGCGCGGCGCATACCACGCTGGCGTCGTAGAACGATCGTGGCTGGGTCCTCAGCGCCTGGTTGACCAGTGGTCTCCTGGATGACGTCGTCCGCGACGCGCAGGTGCAGAGCGGTCAGATCGGCGGGGAGGCCTTCCAGACGCTCGAAGCGGTGCAGGACGTGCGGACCGATCGGGCGCTCGATCTCGTACGGCCATGACTCCGCCGCGAGGGTGCCTTCGACGTTGTGGAGAGTGATCCAGCCCATGCCGATCGCTTCGACGCTGTGGTCGTCCAGATAGCGCATCCACTCGTCGTACCGGGTGGTGTACTGCGGTGAGCCGTGAAGGCCGGCGTCGCGCAGCCAGAGCTCGACGTACTCGGACGGGTCGAGCTGCTCGCGCTGGACCGCCCAGGCGGAGCGGTCCGCTGTCCAGGTGGCGATGCGGTCCTGCCAGTTCTCGCCGCGGACACAGGTCCAGTTGGCGAGCAGCTGGCACCAGCCGCCGTCGGTGAGGTGGTCCGGCGCTTGCCTTACCAGCTGCTCGACGACGGCGTCACCGGCGTACCCGGTCTCGCGGTAGGTCAGATCGCCGCCGGGCGGGGAGATGACGTACGGCGGATTGCTGACGATCAGGTCGAACCGCTCGCCGCGCACCGGCTCGTACAGGCTGCCGTCGCGTACGTCGAGGTCGATGCGGTTCAGCGCCGCCGTCCAACGGGCCAACTGGAGCGCACGCGGGTTGACGTCGGTGGCGACGAGCTGGTTGACGCGGTCGGCGAGGTGGAGCGACTGAATGCCACACCCCGTGCCGATGTCGAGCGCACGATCTGCCTTGATCGGAACAGTGAGGTGGATCAGGCTCAGGCTGGCGGGCGCGATCCCGAGCACGTAGTCGGACCGCATCGCCTCCCGACGTCCGTCGAGCCCCGGAGTGGGGTCGGCAACCACCCACCACTCCCGCTCATCCTCCGCGAACGGCCGGATGTCGAGCACAGCCCTCGCCTCGCCGCCCGAGATCGCGATGATGCCTGGAGCAACTAGGTCGATTCCTGGAAACGCCTTGTTTACGAGCCCTTCCGGCACGGTCCGCTGCAACAAGAACAGCCGGATCATCGTGTCAAGCGCATCCCCCGAGTCCGTACGCCGAGCCGCCGGCGCCGTCTCGTTCCGCCCCAACGCCCCGTTGGCCTGCTTCCCGAGCCGCTCGGCAACCCCGTCCACGGTGTACCCCGCGGACCCGAACGCCGCCCGCAGCCCCTCCACCACACTCCCCGGCAACTCCTGCATGCCCGACATCCTCCCACCTCTCATCGAGAGAGGCGGGAGGATGCCCGGCCTGCTATGGATTGCAGGTGAGTTTGGCGTCGGCCCAGTCGGCATGGTCGCTGGTGTTGCCGTCGCCTCCGTCGGTGACTTGGAGGGTCAGGGTTTGGGCGCCGGCGACGTCGACCGTGGTGGTAGCGGTCGGGGACGTGCCGGTCAGCTGATCCGACGTGTACTTCGCGGTGCCGTCGGTGAGGACCTTGAAGGTGACTTTGCCGCGGTCCTCCATCTCGTCGTCGATGCCCAGTTTGCTGGTGAACGTAGTGCAGTTGCCACCCAGCCGGACGCTCACCGACGAAGGAGCGTGTGCTCCCAATCCCTTCGCGTACGTGACCCCGTCCAGCGTGATCGGGCCGCCGTCGCCGGTGCCGTCCTCGCCGTTGCTGTGGTCGCGTTCGACCGGGCCCCAGCCGTTGCTCGAGTCGAGGAACTCCAGGTCACTGACCCAGTTCTCCCCAGTGGGTGCCGGGGGCAACGGTTTGTCGGCGATCGTGGCGGCGAAGAATCCGAGCCCGCCGCCGGGCAGCTTGATCGCCTTCACGGTCTTGCCGGGATCGAGCGGTACGGCGGTGTAGAAGACGCGATAATCCGTCGTCGTATTGCCCAGACCGGCTGGTGTGTAACGGCCCTTGACCGAGACGGCGAGAGCGGCGCCGCCGGTGGTCGGGTCCTGGCAACACCAGTTCGGCAACTGGAAGGTGCCTTCGGACGTGGAGCCGTCGGTGTAGATGATGGTGACGGTCCCGCGAGCGTTGAGACTCGCACCGGCGCCGAGTAGTGCGAGGTGCGAGCCGGTGCCCGAGACCAGGATCGGCGCGGACTGGTTCTTCACCACGTTCGGTGTCCCCGGCGCTCCGGTTGGCCAGGTGAACTTGGCGTCCTGGACCGTGACCTCAGCCCCCGGCGAGTAGCCGGCGGCCGCGAGCGCTTCGCCGTTGAAGCTGTCACCCGAGCCGTCGAAATTGCCTTGTTTGTAGGTGTTCGCATCGGTGATGCCGACCAGGTTGGATGCCTGGGACAACGATGCGTACGGCAGTTCGGCTGTTGCCGAAGCGGAGTTGGAATAACTCTTGCCTTGGGCAATATAACTTGCCTTCAGTTGCAGGGTGAAGCTCGCCGGCTTGACATCCGCACCGGGTGTCACCTGCAGCTTGGCGGCGACCGTCTGGCCGGAGCCGACCGAGGCGAACCGGTTGGCGCCGGTGACAGTCCAGCCGGCCGGGACCTGCATGGCCAGGTCGACGTTGCGGACCGTGCCGGGGGTGCTGTTGTGGAACGTCGCGGTCACCTCGGTTGCCTGGCCAGGCGCGTTCCAGAGCGATGGTGTGGTGAGCTCTGGGGTGCCGAAGGTGTTGCTGACGTCCGCTCCGCCCACCGAAGAGGTGCCGGAGAGGCGGACTACGGCGGATCGCGAGGTGGCGATCGACCCGGTCTGCACGGTGACGACACCGTTGGCGAAGCTCCACTTGGCGGGGCGCCCGTCGATGGTGACGTTGTGTGGCGCGGTGCCGGTGTGGAGAGTCAGTTCGTACGGGCGTGCCGTGGGCTTGCCGTCGTACGAACCGTTGCTGCGGCCGATGTTCACGCTGATGTCGCCGCGGCCGTCGGTCGGTGCGTCGACGGCGAACGTCTGCGTGGCGGACTTCGTGGAGCGGGTGACGCGGTCGTCCTCATAGAGATTGAACGACGACTTGCCCGACGGGTAGATGTCGACGGTGACGGGGTCGCTCGGCTTCTGCTCGGCGGCGTTGTTGAGGCCAGACTTCCACATCGGTACGACGGCGCCCGCCTTCACGAACAGCGGCAACGTGTCGAGTGCTGCGTGGTAGCCATTGACCGTCGTCGGGCCTTGGTACACCCGACCGGTCCAGTAGTCGACCCACCGGCCTGCGGGCAGGTAGATGCCGTTCTTCACCTCGTCCGCGCCGTACATCGGCGCGACCAGGAACTCCTTACCGGCCAGGAATTCGTACTTCGTTGTGTCGTCCCACGTCTTCAGGTCGTTCGGGTACTCGAGCACCAGCGATCGGTTCAGCGGTGCGCCGGTCCGGTGCGCCTCAGCGGCGTACGTGTAGAAGTACGGCAGCAGCCGCTCGCGCAGCTTCAGGTACTTGCGGTTGATCGAGGTGTACGGGTCGCCGTACGCCCAGGGCTGCTTGTACGCCGGCGTCGACCAGCCGGACATGCTCATGAACGCCGGGTTGAACACCTTCCACTGCAGATCACGCACGTACGACGTGGCGCTGCCGCCGAAGATGCCGTCGACGTCGCCCGCGCTGTACGCGATACCCGAGTTGCCGGACCCGGTGATCGCCGGGATCTGCCACTTGATCGCGTCCAGCGAGCCGCTGTGGTCACCGGTCCACTGCACGGCACACCGCTGCGCGCCGGCCCAGCCCTCGACCATCCACGCGAACCCGCGGGCGTTGCTGTACTGCTCGATGCCGTCATGCGCGGTGTCGCAGGCACTCAGCGCGTAGCGGTAGCCCGGACCGACCCACGCCACGTCCAGCTTCCGTACGCGCACACCGGCGTCACCGACCTCGGCCGGCTGCCGGTCCAGGTTGGACTGGGTCCACAGGCCCATCTGGATGTTCCGTGCCCGCAGTTCGTCGCCGGTCTGCTTCAGCGCCGGGATGTCGCGCTTGCCCCACCAGGTGCCGTCGACCTGCTCGGAGTCGGTGTTGGCGGAGTACCCACAGCCGTAGTCGTCGTTGACGAGCATCCAGCCGCCTGGCATGTCCTCGTCCTTGAACCGCTGTGCGACCTTCACGGCGTCCAGCGTGGTCACCTTGTCCGGGTTGACCTTCCAGTCATTGCTGGGGTCCGGGTCCGTCCCGTAGTGACCGCGGTTGTAGCAGTCGGAGTCGCCGTACTCGAGGCCGTAGATCGGCGGCATGAACGGCCGGCCGGTCAGCTCGGTGTAGCGGTCCAGCGAGGTCTTCAGATCGCCGACGAAGTAGTACGCGTCGAACCGCTTCTCGTCGTGAGTAGTTACAACCGGACTAGTGAAGCTGTAACTACCCGGGTCGAACGTGTTCCGCAGGACGCCGTACCCCGCGGTGCTCATGTAGTACGGCGACGCGTTCGGGTTGCCGCCGTCCTCCCAGTTGAAGTCCTTGGAGATCTTGATCGTCTGGTCGCGGTGCGAGAAGCGGCCGTTCTGCATGCCGCCGCCGAAGAACTGCTCGTTCGCACCACGCGCCAGGGTCTGAGTGGTGGAGGTGTCGGTCCAGGACAGCGGTGCAGCCTCGGACCAGACCAGCTGCCCGTTCGACCGGTACAGAGAGAACTTCAGCGGGCTCTTCTGCGCACGGACCTCGATCTTGCCGGTCGTGAGCGAGTAGTAGGTGCCGCGGTCGCGCCAGGAGGTCTTCGGCGTGCCGTAGTCCGTCTTGGTGACGATGTTGGACGCCGGGGCGCCCGGATCGGTGGGCGGAGTGTTCGCGGGGTCGGTGAAGTTCCCGTCCGGCGCCATCCACAGCCGGAAGACGTCGTCCTTCAGGAACACCACCCGCACCTTCGCCGCGCCGGCGCTGAGGGTGTACGTCGCCTTGTCGGCCGCGAAGCCGGTGACGTCACCGAGCGTGGTGGCCGCGGCCTGTGCGGGAGCCGCGGTGTACACGAGTGCGCCTGCTAACAGAGCTAGGGCGACTACTGAACGTTTCATGCGGACAAAGATGCTCACGAGTGCCTCACTTCACGCATCAATGAACAAGATGTGCACAGTGAAGCGCACCGGAGACCCGTTGTCATCAGGTCACCCGTGACGAAGTTGAGACGGTGTCGCCATCACGGGGTGAAACAAGGCGATGACGATGAGTCGCATGAGCAACCGGCGTCCCAGCAGCCCCAGCAGTCACGTCTTCACCAGGCGTCACCTCCTGGGAGCCGGCCTGACGGCCGGCGTCGCGGCGGGTGTTGCCGCCGCCTGGCCGGGGTTGGCGCAAGCCGCCCCGATCGATCCCGACGCGCCGGCCGGCGTCGCGCCAGGCCGCGCGCCGGACCGGCTCCGCGCGCAGGACGACCCGAACTTCCATCCGGTGAAGTTCCGGCTGCCGGCGCCGACCGGTCGGAAGGCGCTCGGGACGACCGCGGTCCACCTGATCGACCGGTCGCGGCCGGACCCGACCATGCCCAGCGGCCACCGCGAGTTGATGATCAGCCTCTGGTACCCGGCCGGGATGTTCGGGTCGGCACCGTTCGCGAAGTACATGCCGCCGCGGACCTCGGTCGAAGTCGACGACGCGTGGACGGGTGAGTACGGGCTGGCGCTGCCGAGCGGGTCGTTCGACTTCGCCAACACCGAGACGCACGCGCGGGTCGACGTACCGGCGCAACCGATGCGGCATCCCGTCGTACTGTTCTCTCCCGGTTTTCAGTACAGCCGGTTCGTGAACACCGCACAGGTCGAGGATCTCGCCAGCCGTGGGTACGTCGTGGTGACGATCGACCACTCGCACGAGACGCCGGTGGAGTTCCCCGGCGGGCGGTTCCTGCCGGGGGCGCCCGAGTCGGAGCCGCCCGGTGCGGACCAGATCCGGGCGGCGGTCGAGACGCGGACCGCGGACGCGCGGTTCGTCCTGGATCAGCTCGAGCGGATGGCCGACGGCCGCAAGGTCGATGCCGATGGCAAGGATCTTCCGAAGGACCTCGCGGACGGGCTCGACCTGCGCAAGGTCGGCATGTTCGGTATCGGGCTCGGCGGCTACGCGACCGCGAACACGATGCTGCAGGACCAGCGGATCTCGGCCGGGATCGACCTCGACGGCACCCTCCAGGACGACCGGGCGAAGGGACCGCTCGGCGACGTCGCGGAACGTGGTCTGGACCGGCCGTTCCTGCTGTTCGGCTCGGGTGAGACCCAGCGGACCGATCCGGCCGGGGACAACTACGACGCGTCCTGGGCGAGCTTCTGGAAGGCGGAGCGCGGCGGCAAACTCAACCTGGCGCTGGCCGGCACCAAGCAGAAAGCGTTCACCGACTACCAGTTCATCTTCTCCCAGCTCTTCCACGACATCTACGGCGAGGACCCGATCATCACCTCGGTGATGAAGGCGCTCGTCGGCAGCGCGAAACCGGATCGGAGCGTACTGGCGCAGCGCGAGTACATCGCTGCATTCTTCGACCAGACGCTGCGTCGCCGGCCGTCGCTTCTGCTCCGCGGTGGCTCTCCGAAGTTCCCGGAAGTTCAGTTCGTGCGCTGAGTCGGCGTACTCTCGACTGAGGTTCGCCACGCTGCCGTGGCGGCATCGCGACGCGCGGTGACGATGCATGAGGGGGAGGGCACCGGTTACCGTGCGTTGAGAAATGCGTTGCCGTCGGCCGTACTCTGTCCTCGGGTGGGGTCGGTCTGTGCCCGGGGGAACAGAGTTGAGGGCGGGCGCGATGTCGGCAGGACGAGAGTAGGGAGCGCAGTGGCAGGGGCAGCAGGGACCAAAACAGCGGCCGGGACCCGTCTGGTGATCGTCGAGTCGCCGAAGAAGGCGCGGATGATCGCCGGCTTCCTGGGGTCCGGGTACGTGGTGGAGTCCAGCTTCGGCCACATCCGTGACCTGCCGAGCGGGGCGGACGAGATCCCGGCGAAGTACAAGGGCCTGCCGTGGGCACGCCTGGGTGTGAACGTCGACGAGCACTTCGACCCGCTGTACGTCGTACCGGCCGACAAGAAGGCGCAGATCCGTAAGCTCAAGGACCTGCTCAAGGGCGCCGACGAGCTCTTCCTGGCGACAGATGAGGACCGCGAGGGCGAGGCGATCGCCTGGCACCTGCTCGAGGAGCTGAAGCCGAAGGTCCCGGTCAAGCGGATGGTCTTCCACGAGATCACGCCGAAGGCGATCCAGGACGCGGTCGGCAACGCCCGGGACATCGACGAGGACCTGGTCGACGCCCAGGAGGCGCGCCGGATCCTCGACCGGCTGTACGGGTACGAGGTCTCCCCGGTGCTGTGGAAGAAGGTCATGCCGCGGCTGTCGGCGGGCCGGGTGCAGTCGGTCGCGATCCGGATGGTGGTCGACCGGGAGCGCGAGCGGATCGCGTTCCGCAGCGCCTCGTACTGGGATCTCGACGCAACGCTGGACGCCGGCGAGGACCGGAACCCGCGACTCTTCCCCTCCCGCCTGGTCTCGGTGGACAGCAAGCGGGTGGCGCAGGGCCGCGACTTCAGTTCGGTCGGCGAGCTCAAGGGCGCGAACACCGTCCATCTGAATGAGGCGACCGCGACCGCGCTGGCCGGCGCGCTGCGGGAGTCGCAGTTCACCGTCCGGTCGATCGAGTCCAAGCCGTACACGCGCAAGCCGTACGCGCCGTTCCGGACGACCACGCTGCAGCAGGAGGCCGGCCGCAAGCTCGGCATGTCCGCGTCGCAGACCATGCAGGTCGCCCAGCGGCTGTACGAGAACGGCAACATCACCTATATGCGTACCGACAGCGTGACGCTGTCGGACACCGCGATCACCGCCGCCCGGGCCCAGGTCCGCGAGCTGTACGGCGCGTCGTACCTGCCGGACAAGCCGCGCGTCTACACCTCCAAGGTGAAGAACGCCCAGGAGGCGCACGAGGCGATCCGGCCGGCCGGCGAGACGTTCCAGACACCGGCGCAGACCGGTCTGAGCGGCACCGAGTTCCGGCTCTACGAGCTGATCTGGATGCGGACGATCGCGTCCCAGATGCGGGACGCGGTCGGCAACAGCGTCTCGATCAAGATCGACGCGACCGCATCGACCGGCGAGCAGTGCGAGTTCACCTCATCCGGCCGGGTGATCACCTTCCACGGGTTCCTCAAGGCGTACGTCGAGGGCGCGGACGACCCGTCCGCCGGGACGGACGACCAGGAGACGCGGCTGCCCGACGTGACCGAGGGCGACGTACTTCCCGCCTCCGAGGTGGTCGCGTCCGGGCACGAGACCAAGCCGCCGGCGCGCTACACCGAAGCCACGCTGATCCGCGAGATGGAAGAGCGCGAGATCGGACGCCCGTCGACGTACGCGACGATCCTCGGCACCAACGTGGCCCGCGGGTACATCTACAAGAAGGGTCAGGCCCTGGTTCCGGCCTGGCTGGCGTTCGCGGTCGTCCGGCTGCTCGAGGAGCACTTCACCCGGCTGGTGGACTACGCGTTCACCGCGACGATGGAGGACGTGCTCGACGAGGTCGCGGCCGGTGACCTGCAGCGCGAGGGCGTGCTGTCGCGGTTCTACTTCGGTGACGACCAGCTCGAGGGCCTGAAGTCGATGGTCACCGATCTCGGCGACATCGACGCCCGGCAGATGTCGACGTTCCCGGTCGGCGGCGCCGACACCGGGATCGTGCTCCGCGTCGGCCGGTACGGGCCGTACGTCGAGGACAAGGACGAGCGGCGCGCGAACGTGCCGGAGGACCTGCCGCCGGACGAGCTGACCGTCGACAAGGCCCACGAGTTGCTGGCCCAGCCGTCGGGCGTCGAGCTCGACCTCGGGACGGCGCCGGACACCGGCCTGCGCGTCGTCGCCAAGGCGGGGCGCTTCGGGCCGTACGTGACCGAGGTGCTGCCGGAGGACGCGCCGAAGAGCGCCAAGCCGCGGACCGGGTCGCTGCTGAAGTCGATGACGCTGGAGAACGTCGGCCTCGAGGACGCGATGAAGCTGCTGTCGCTGCCGCGCGTGGTCGGCAAGGACCCGGAGTCGGGCGACGAGATCACGGCGCAGAACGGACGCTACGGGCCGTACCTGAAGAAGGGCACGGACTCGCGGTCGCTGGCGACCGAGGAGCAGATGTTCGACATCACGCTCGACGAGGCGCTGAAGATCTACTCCGAGCCGAAGCAGCGCGGTCGCCGTGCTGCCGCCCCGCCGCTCAAGGAGCTGGGTGAGGACCCGGAGTCCAAGAAGCCGGTGGTGGTGAAGGAGGGTCGTTTCGGCCCGTACGTCACCGACGGGGAGACGAACGCGACGCTCCGCAAGGACGACGCGGTCGAGACGATCTCGCTGCTCCGCGCGGCCGAGCTGCTGGCGGACAAGCGAGCCCGCGGCCCGGTGAAGAAGACCGCGAAGAAGTCGACTGCGAAGAAGACGACGGCCAAGAAGACCGCCGCCAAGAAGACGACGGCGAAGAAGGCCACCGCCAAGAAGACGACGACCAAGAAGGCGCCCGCCAAGAAGAGCTGACGGGCGTCAGCCGCCGAAGCTGCTGAAGCCGCGGACGACGAAGTAGAGCACGAACGCGAAGAACGCGGCGAAGATGATCGCGACCGGCACGGCCACCCACAAGGGTGGCCGCCGGGCGCGAACCGCGGCACCGGTGGACTGGCTGACGATCTCCTTGGCGACGATGCGTCCGCTGCGCCACTTCCCGGTGACGGTGACCTCTTCGCCGTCGACGACCTGACCCTCGAGGGCCGTCGCACGCAGCTCGACGAGTACGGGCTGCTGCGGGGTCCCGACGTTGTCGTGCTGGGCGAGCCGGAAGGTCAGCACCTGGACCGAGCCGTTCTCGGAGCGGCCCTCGGAGCGGTACTGCACGTTCTGCGCGACGCCGCGCAGCTCGGCGGCGCCCCGGCGGGCGACTGCGTTCGACTGGTCACTCATCGGAGTTCCCCCAGGTGTGAGACGTAGTACCCGGAAAGTACATTGGGTTCGGGCCTGCAGGTGGCCGCAAGCCAGGACGAGACGCAATCGCAAAAGGAGCGCGCGGATGACGAGTGCTGTTGAGGTCAGCGCGCAGCGGTTACGGGAGCGGGGCGAGCGGGTCACGCCCGCCCGGCTCGCGGTGGTCGAGGTGCTCGCCGGGACCGAGGAGCACCTGAGCGCGGAGCAGATCGGCGAGCGGGCCGAGCAGTTGCGCCCCGGGATCCACCGCGCGACCGTGTACCGGGCGCTCGACGCGCTCGGTGAGTTCGGTCTCGTCACGCACGTCCACCTCGGGCGCGCCGGTACGACGTACCACCTGGCCGGGGATCTGGCCCCGCGCCACCTGCACCTGCGCTGCTCGGAGTGCGGCACGGTGTACGACGCGCCGGGCGACGTCCTCGAATCGGCGCGGAAGAAGCTCGCTCGCGAGCTCGGCTTCCACCTCGCCCCCGAGCAGGTGGCCCTCGTCGGAGTGTGCAAGAACTGCCGGCCGTGAGGTCCGCTGTCCATATCTGTTCATCGGTGTGGATTCATGAACAGAGTTGGCTTAAGGTCGGGGGCTGTGACCTATGTCGAGGACTTTGCCTCCGGTGAGAACGTGCTGGCGCCGCGCGCCTGGCTGGACGACGACTCCGGGCGGTTGGCGCTCAGCGGGGACTGGAGCTTCCGCCTGTCGCCGACGGTCGCGGACGCGCCGGACGACCTGAAGGACCCGGACACGTCCGGCTGGGACACGATCGCTGTCCCCGGTCACTGGCAGTTGAGCGGGTACGGCGCCCCGGCGTACACGAATGTGGTCTACCCGTTCCCGCTCGAGCCGCCGTACGTGCCGACCGACAACCCGACCGGCGACTACGTCCGGACCGTGACGGTGCCGGCGAACTGGGACGGCGCGCGGATCGTGCTGCGGTTCGAAGGCGTCGACTCGCGGTTCGCGGTCCACGTGAACGGCTCGGAGGTCGGCTGGTCGTCGGGGTCGCGGTTGGCCTCGGAGTTCGACATCACCTCGTTGGTTGCCCCGGGCAAGGAAGCGCGGATCGCGGTCCGCGTGCACCAGTGGTCGGTCGGCAGCTACGTCGAGGACCAGGACATGTGGTGGCTGTCCGGGATCTTCCGCGAGGTCAACCTGCTCGCACTCCGTCCGGACGCGCCGACCGACGTCTTCGTCAAGGCCGCGTGGGACCACATCGACGGCGCGGGCACGCTGCTGGTCGAGTCCGACGTACCCGGCACTGTTTCGGTGCCTGAGCTGGACCTCTCGGTGGCGACGGGTGAGCATGTGCGCATCGACGGCGTGCAGCCGTGGAGCGCCGAGGTGCCGCGGTTGTACGACGCCGTACTGCGGACCGCGGGCGGCGAGGTGCGGCTGCGGATCGGGTTCCGCACTGTCGCGGTCGTCGACGGGATCTTCACGGTCAACGGCAATCGCGTGCTGTTCAACGGCGTCAACCGGCACGAGTTCCACCCGGACCGGGGTCGCACGCTGACCGAGCAGGACATGCTGGACGACGTACTGATCATGAAGCGGGCCGGGATCAACGCGGTCCGCACGAGCCACTACCCGCCGCACCCGCACTTCCTGTCGCTGTGCGACGAGTACGGGTTGTACGTGATCGACGAGTGCGATCTGGAGTCGCACGGGTTCGGGTACGAGCCGCAGCCGCCGAAGCTGCCGAACCCGGTGATGGATCCGCGTTTCCGCGACGATCTGGTCGATCGGATGCGGCGTACCGTGCACCGCGACAAGAACCACCCGTCGATCGTGATCTGGTCGCTCGGCAACGAGTGCGGGATGGGCTCGAACCTGAAGGACATGTACGACCTGGTGAAGGAGCTCGACCCGTCGCGGCCGGTGCACTACGAGCGTGACACCGAGGCGGAGTTCGTCGACATCTACTCGCGGATGTACACCTCGCCGGAGGGGTGCGCGGAGATCGGGGCGGATACTTCGAAGTACCGGAATCTGCCGTTCATCCTGTGCGAGTACGGGCATGCGATGGGGAACGGGCCGGGTGGGCTGCTCGACTACCGCGAGGTGTTCGAGAAGTACCCGCGGTGCCAGGGCGGATTCATCTGGGAGTTCATCGACCACGGTCTGCGGACGACGATCGACGGGCGCGAGGTCTACGCGTACGGCGGGGACTTCGGCGAGACGATCCACGACGGCAACTTCGTCTGCGACGGGCTGCTGTTCCCGGACCGGACGCCGTCGCCGGGTATGCACGAGTACATCAAGGTGATCGAGCCGCTGCGAATCGTTGCTGACGGCAACCGCGTGTCGATCACCAACCACTACGAGGTGCTGGACACGAGCCACCTGAACTTCATGGTGCGGGTCGAGGCGGAGGGCGAGTTGGTCGCCGACGGCAACTTGCCGGTCCCGGCGATCGCCCCAGGTGAGACGGTCTCGATCGAGCTCCCGCCTGGTGTCCTGAAGCAGCGTGAACGCTCGGAGAGCTGGCTCACCGTGACGGCCGAGCTGAAGGAAGCGACCTCGTGGGCGGACGCTGGGCACCGCATTGCCTGGGGCCAGATCCGCCTGGACGAGCCGGCTCCCGCAGCAGTCATTCCTGCTGGTTCGCCGGCCGAAGGAACTGCTGGTGTGCAGGGCATCAACATCGCTGGCCTGCAGAACATTCAGTTGGATGTTTGGCGGGCGCCCATCGACAACGATGCGATTCCGGGGGTTGCGGCGGCCTGGCGTGAGCAGGGGCTGCACCGGGTGCAGCACCGGATTGTTTCGCAGGGCGAGCGTGACGGTGCCTGGGAGGTTGTGACTCGGACCGCTCCGCCGGCGCTGCAGTGGGGTCTGCGTAGTACGTGGCGATGGACGGCCGTCGACAACGGCGTGGTGCTCGAGCTCAGCGTCGTACCGGAAGGCTTGTTCCCGGAGGTACTGCCGCGGCTCGGCATCACGTTCGAGCTGCCGAAGGTGGAGCGGGTCGAATGGTTCGGCACCGGCCCAAACGAGGCGTACCTCGACACGCGCGAAGCTGCCGCCGTCGGCAAGTACTCCGCCACGGTCGCGGAACTGCAGACGCCGTACGTCCGCCCCCAGGAAAACGGCCAGCGAATCGACACCCGCTGGACCCAACTGGACGGTCTACGCATCGAGGCAGTCAACGAACTCTTCGGCCTGACCGTCCGCGACTGGACCACCGAAGCCCTCGAGTCCGCGAAACACACCCCGGACCTGATCCCCGGCGACACCACCTACGTCACCCTCGACATCGCCCAAACCGGCGTAGGCACCGCCGCCTGCGGCCCAGCCCTCCCCGACCGAGACAAACTGAAGACCGCCCCCGCAACCCTCACCCTCCGCTTCACCAGCTGACTGGATCCCCAGGCCATCACAATCCCGCGCCGACCAGCCACCCCGCGGCGGCCGCCGGGAACCCGCGGAATGTGATGGCCTGGAGATCCGTAGGAGGAAGCTCAGCTGGCGCCCGGTGCTGCCGTCGGCAGGCCCACGTCGTCGGCAGCCGCCAGGAGGCGCTTGTCGTAGGTGACCAACGCCGTCAGAGAGATGCCTTCGAGGACGAGGGACTGCGCCGTCGCCAGGTGGATGGCGTCGAGGGTTCGTAGCATCGGGTCTGAGTAGGCAGCCGCCGTCGCAAGGACGGTGTCGTCGACAGGGACTCGGTCGAGCCTGGCCAGGACGGTCGGCACGGCTGCGAGCCGGCCGGGATCGGATCGGCGCAGTGCACGAGGAACCTCGGTGAGCACCAACGACGAGGCCACCAGTTCCTTGTCCTCCTGGTTCCCCAGCCAAGCCTCGAGTGCCGCACTTTCCACCTCGCGGCGGATCATCTTCACGATCGCGGCTGAGTCGAGGAAGATCACAGACGCTCCTCGCGAAGATCCGAGATGACTTCGGTGGAGTCGATCGTCAGATCCGGCTCGCCTGGCGGAAGGACGAGCGGGCCACGATCGGTGGCAGGAATCAACCGGCCGCGACGAATAAGATCGGCCCGGAGGCTCGTGTTGTCGTCGATCGGGACCAGCCGGGCGGCCGGACGGCCGCTGACGGTGATCTCGAGAGATTCACCGCTGGCGACTCGTGCCAGCACCGCGCTGGTGTGCTGGTTGAGTTCGCGTACCGGAATGCTGTCCATGAATGAAGTGTAGAACATTGTGTTCTACACCCGCTAGTCAGATCGCGATGGTTGGGCGGGGGCGTAGGCGGTGTGTGGGTGGGTGGTAGGCGGACCAGGCTTTGGTGAGGCGGTGGACGGCTTCGGTTAGGGCTGGTTCGGGGGCTCGGAAGTGTAGGCGGATGTGGGAGTCGCTGGTGCCGGTGATGTCGAGGCCGGCGCCGGGGAGGATGGCTAGGCCGTGGCGTAGGGCGGTTTGGGCGAAGGATGTGCCGTCGCCGTACGGGAGGCGGACCCAGAGGCATTGGCCGCCGGTGACCGTCGGGACGTCCCACGTTGGGAAGGCCTGCGTGAGGAGCTTGTGTAGGTGGTCGTGCCGGCACTTGAGGGTGTGGTGGAGGTCAGGACCGTCCAGGAGTGGCAGCAGGTGTACGGCGGCCAGCTGGGTGGGGACGTTGCCACCCAGGTCGTTTACGGCGCGGAGACGGGCCAGGCGGTTGACCAGGGGTGTCGACGCACGGATCCAGCCGATGCGCAGGCCGCCCCAGATGCTCTTGCTGAGTGAGCCGACCGAGATGACAGAGTCCGAGTACGCCGCCAGTGGCGTGGGCTGCACCTCACCAGGGAAGCCAAGATCCGCCGGCACCTCGTCCTCGATGAGTGGGATGCCGGCGCCGGCCAACCGCTGGCGGGGCAGCGCAGACATCACCGAGCCGGTCGGGTTCTGGTACGTCGGGATCACGTAGGCAAGCGCAGGAAGCCGCTCCCGCACTGCCAACTCGAACCCCTCCAGTCCGACCGGCAGACCACGCAGTACTGCGCCCTCCTCGCGGAACACCTCCAACGCGCCCGGGTACGTCGGTGCCTCGACGAGCACCTGGTCGCCAGGTGACACCAGTGCATGAGCCAGCAATGACAGGGCCTGTTGGCCGCCGTTGGTGATCATGATCTGCTCGAAGGACGTCCGTACGCCGCGAGCCGTGTAGCGCGCCGCCAGCGCCTTCCGCAGCGCCGGGTGACCGTACGGGTAGTAGCCGATGTCGTCGCTGATCCGACTGAGCTCCGGCACGATCTCCACAAACGCCTCGGCAAGCTGCGGCGGCGGATCGCCGGGGGCGGCGCAGACGGCGAGCAGTACGTTGCCGTCGCGCGCCTCCAGTGAGTCCATGAAGATCGGGTCGACCGGAGCGTCCTCGACAGGACCTCCGGACGGTACGCCGGCCACGCGTGTGCCGCTGCCCTGTCGACGAGTGATCCGGCCCTCGGCGCGGAGCAGGTCGTACGCGGCGACCACCGTCGTACGGCCGACTGCCAGCGCACCGGCGAGGGCCCGGTCCGGCGGTAGAGGCACGCCCGGCGGGAGTTCGCCGTCGTCGATCAGGTGGCGGAGGCGGGCCGCGAGCAATAGGTACAGCGGGCCGCGGCCGGATGACCAGCGGCCCAATCGGTCGACTACCTCGATTGGTCTCATCTGCGAACCAATTCTGCCGGATTGGCTCTGGGGTCGCTAGTGGAAGCCCAGAACGATGGAGGTATGGCCATCTTTCCGCGCAACGAGATCGTGTCCCTGACCGCCGAGCAGGCCCAGCACGAGCTGGGTGAGAGCTACGGGCCGGACCTCCGGCTCGCCGACCTGCTGACCCCGGAGCTGGGGGATCTCGAGCTCGGCTACGGCACCGCGGCCGGTGACCCGCGGCTGCGCGCCGCGATCGCGGACCGGCACGGCGTACGGCCGGATCAGGTTGTCGTCACGATCGGCGGGATGCACGGGATCTTCCTGCTGTCCTACCTGCTGCTGGAGCGTGGCGGGCAGGTCGTGACGACCAACCCGCTGTTCCCGAACACACGCAACATCTATGCGTCGCTCGGCGCTGACGTGCGGGTGGTTCCGCTGACCTTCGACGACGGGTACCGCGTGACAGCTGACGCCGTACGGGCGCAGCTCACACCGGAGACGAAGCTGGTCAGCCTGACGACTCCGCAGAACCCGTCAGGCGTCGCGATCTCGCTGGAAACCCTGCAGGAGATCGTGATCGCGATGGGCGAGGTGTGCCCGGACGCGTATTTGATGGTCGACGAGACGTACCGGGTCGCGGCGTACGGCGATGACCCGATCGCGCAGACCGCGGTGTCGCTGGGGTCGAAGGTCGTGTCGGTGGCCTCGCTGTCGAAGTGTCATGGGGCCGCCGGGTTGCGGATCGGTTGGGTCGTGAGCACAGATGACGAGCTGGTGGACCAGTTGACGACCGGGAAGTTCAGCACGGTTGTGTCCGCGGCGCCGCTGAGTGAGGCGTTGGCGGTGCGGGTGCTCGAGCAGGAGGACCAGATCCTCGGGGTACGAAGGTCCTGGCTGGCGGAGAACCTTCAGATTGCCGAGAACTGGGTGAAGGAGAACGCCGATGTGGTCGAGTGGGTCCGACCGGATGCCGGGGCTTTATGTGTGGTGCGGTTGAAGGTCGATCCCGTGCGGTTCAAGCAGGCGGCCGCGGAGCGGGGTGTGCGGCTGGCGGACGGGGGTTGGTTCGGGGATGAGCCGCAGGTGTTCCGGCTGGGGTTCGGGTACCTGGCGGCGGGTGAGCTGAAGGCGGCGCTGGATGCGCTGCGTGAGGCTGTCCATGCGGCCCACTAGTCTTTAGGCGTGCCGGAGGCTTACGACCCGCTGACCGATCCTGCACCGGCGCATGATGTGCGCGCGGTGTTGCGGATCCGCGCGTTCCGGCGGCTGTGGATCGCGTTCGGGCTGTCGAGTCTGGGCGACTGGATCGGGTTGCTGGCGCTGACCGCGATGGCGAAGTCGTTCGCCGGCGACAACTACCAGGCGGCGAACTTCGCGATCGGCGGCGTGCTGTTCCTGCGCGTGCTGCCCGCGCTGGTGATGGGTCCGGTGGCCGGCTGGATCGCGGACCGGCTGGACCGGCGATGGACGATGATCCTCGGCGACCTGATCCGGGCGGCGTTCTTCGTCACGATCCCGATCATCGGCACGCTGACCTGGCTGCTGGTCGCGACCGTGTTGATCGAGATCGTCAGCCTGATCTGGGGTCCCGCCAAGGACGCCTCGGTGCCGAACCTGATTCCACGGCACCGGCTCGAGGCGGCCAACCAAGTCAGCCTGATCACGACGTACGGCACGGCTCTTCCCGCCGCGGTGATCTTCACCGCGATCACCCTGGTCACGCGCTGGGCCGGCGATTTCTCCATCGATCTTGCCGTGTACGTGAACGCCGCGACGTTCGTGGTCTCCGCGTTCGCGATCGTGTCGGTCTCCGAGATCGGCCGCGCGGTCCATGACCACGAGGACCATCCGACGCTGTGGCGGACGATGGTCGAGGGCTGGTCCTACGTCACCGGTACGCCGGTGGTCCGCGGCCTCGTGGTCGGCATCTCCGGCGCGTTCGCGGCCGGCGCGGTCGTGATCGGATTGGGTCGGACGTACGTCGAGGATCTCGGCGCCGGCGACCCCGGGTATGGCGTGCTGTTCGGTGCTGTCTTCGGTGGTCTGGCGCTGGGGATGGGGTTCGCGCCGCGGATCTTCTCCGGATTGTCGCGGCGGCGCTTGTTCGCGGCCGGGCTGGTCGGGTCGGGCATCTGCCTGGCCGGGCTGGCGTTGATCCAACAGATCGAGATCGCCACGATGATCGCGATCCTGCTCGGGTTCTGCGCCGGCGGATCGTGGGTTTCCGGGTACACGTTGCTCGGCCTCGAAGTGCCGGATGCCGTTCGTGGGCGGACGTTCGCGTTCGTGCAGTCCGCCGTGCGCACGGTTCTTGCGGTCACGCTGGCGATCGCGCCGTTCGCCGCCGGTGCGATCGGTCGGCATACGTGGACGATCCGCGGCCACTCGGCGACGTACAACGGTGCTTCGATGACGATGCTCGCGGCGGCGATACTGGCCGGGGTGATCGGTCTGCTCGCCTGGCGTCAGATGGACGACCGCCCGGGTGTGCCGTTCTGGCGCGACGTACGGCGGAGTTTCGGCAAGACACGGGGTGACTACCCGACCACGGGCCTGTTTATTGCCATCGAGGGCGGCGACGGGGCCGGCAAGTCGACGCAGTCCGCGCTGCTCGTGAAATGGCTTGAGGAGCAGGGGCAACAAGTCCTGCTGACTCGCGAGCCGGGCGCGACCGAGCTCGGCAAGACGCTGCGGCAGATCGTCCTCGACCCGGCGACCGGCGACATCTCGCACCGCACGGAGGCTTTGCTGTACGCCGCTGACAAGGCCGAGCACGTCGACTCCGTGATCAAGCCGGCTTTGAAGGCGGGAGCCGTCGTGATCACCGATCGGTACGTCGACTCCGCGCTGGCATACCAGGGCTCCGGGCGCGATCTGGACGTGTCCGATGTCGAGCGGGTGAACCGCTGGGCCACCGACGACCTCCGGCCGAACCTCACGATCCTGCTCGATCTGCCACCGAAGCGCGGTCTCGGGCGGTTCGAGGAGCGGGACCGGATCGAGGCCCAGTCCGACGAGTTCCACGAGCGAGTGCGGCACGCGTTCCTCGAGCTGGCGGCCGCGGAGCCGCAGTACTACCTGGTCATCGATGCATCCCAGGACCGCGAGGACATCGCCAAACAGATCCGCGCCCGTCTCCAGCCGATTCTCCCGAAGGTGGGCCTATGAGCGTGTGGGACGACCTGGTCGGACAGGACCCGGCAGTCGCCGTACTGCGGAAGGCTGTCGACGGCGCCGCCGGTGTGCTGCGTGGGGAGCGGGGCGCTGCGGTCGCCGGCATGACGCATGCCTGGCTGATCACCGGCCCACCGGGATCGGGCCGGTCGAATGCGGGCCGGGCGTTTGCGGCCGCATTGCAGTGCGCGAACCAAGGCTGCGGCGAGTGCAACGAATGCCGTACGGCGCTCAGCGGCGCGCACCCCGACGTGTCGTTGATCCGGACCGAGCTGTTGTCGATCCGGGTCAGCGAGGTCCGCGAACTGGTCCGCCGGGCCGCGATGAGCCCGACGCAGGGCCGGTGGCAGGTGATGGTGATCGAGGACGCGGATCGCCTGACCGAGCAGGCCGCGGACGCTTTGCTGAAGAGCATCGAGGAGCCGGCGCCGCGGACCGTTTGGGTGCTGTGCGCGCCGACCGTCGAGGACGTCGTACCGACGATTCGTTCGCGCTGCCGCCTGCTGGTGCTGCGTACGCCGCCGGTCGCCGCGGTCGCGGAGATGCTGGGCCGCAAGCTCGAGGTGGATCAGGATCTGGCCTGGTTCGCCGCGCGGGCTGCGCAGGGGCATATCGGCCGGGCGCGGGCGTTGGCTCGCGACGAAGAGGTCCGCGAGCGGCGGAACAAGGTGCTCGAGGTTCCGTTCGCGTTGCGGGACCTCGGAGCCTGCCTGAAGGCGGCGCAGCAGTTGCTCGACGCGGCCAAGGTCGAGGCGAAGGCCAGCGCCGAGAAGGTCGACGAGAAGGAACGGGCCGCGCTCGAGCAGGCGCTCGGCGTCGGGACGAAGGGCGCCAAACCGCGCGAGGCGAACGCCGCGCTGAAGGAGCTCGAGGACCAGCAGAAGGCCCGCGCCAAACGCTGGGAACGCGATGTGCTCGACCGATCACTCGTGGATCTGATGGCGCTGTACCGCGATGTGCTGGTCGTGCAGACCCGATCCGGTAGTGAGCTGATCAACGCAGAGTTGCATCGGAACATCGAGCAGCTCGCGGCGCGGACCACGCCCGAGCAGACGGTGCGCCGGATCGACGCGATCGGGATGTGCCGCGAAGCGATCGAGGCGAACGTCGCGCCGTTGGTCGCGCTGGAGGCGATGACGGTCTCGTTGTTCGAGGGACGCAGCGACGGGTTCACGATTCCGCGCCGGGTGCTGCGCTGAGGCTTAGGTCCTGTCTGGTCACGTTCCGGGATGCACGTCCGATAACTGGGCAGATGGTGTAACACCGAGACCGGCGGGTCCGATGACTGGGTGTCCGGGTGAAGCAGATCGCTCGGCACTTTCGCCGAACGGACGCCGATGAACCAGCCGCCCTCCGAGATCCAGCCTGCGCGGCAGCCGTTGCCGTCGGCTGAGTCATGGCTCGAGGGCGTACCGACCCCGGCACAGCAGAAGCAGGACGGGTACGCCGTCGCGGCGCTCGCGACCAGCCTGCCCGGGATGGTGCCGATCGCCGTCGTGCTCGCCGGGATCGCGTTGCGGCGGATCAAACGGTCCGGTGGCCGCGGGAAACGGCTTGCATACGGTGCGTTGCTGGTCTCGTTGTGCTGGGTGATCGCGACCGCGGTCGCGGTGACGCTCAACCTGGTCGGTGAGCACCGGGCCGGGATCGGCCGGACGGTGTCGATCTCGCAGGTGGCTGTCGGCCGTTGTTTCGACGCGGACCTGGACGCCGATGCGCTGAAGCTGGTGCGGATCGCGGACTGCGCCGCGCCGCACACCGGCGAGGCGTACGCGAAGGTGAGCGCGGCGCTGGCCGGGCTGTCCGTCGCGGAGACCGGGACGGTGGCGACGCAGCAGTGCGCGGGGGCGTTCGTCGAGTTCGTCGGGAAGCCGTACGAGCGGTCCGAGCTGGACATGTACTACGTCGTACTGGAAAATCGTGACGTTGCTGACGGCAACGTCCTGTGTCTGGTCGGGATGCCGGGGACCAAGCTGACGGGTACGATGCGCGGATCACAGCGGTAATGCCCGCGGGGGAGCAGTGGGGGTAGCGTGACTCAGCCACCGTACGAACCAGAACGTCCGCAGGACAGGCCGCACGACGCCACCCAGGACGCCACCCAGTCGTTCCCGACCCAGGACCCGACCCAGGTCTTCCCGGCGCAGGACCCGACGCGGGCGTTTCCGACGTACGGGCGGGCCGGGCAGGAGCATTCGCAGCAGACCGGTTCGTCGCAGGCCGGGGCGCCTTGGGTGGCTCCGGGACAGCCGCAGCCGGCTCCGGGGCAGCCGCAGTACGGGCAGCCGGGTCCGGGGCAGGCGCAGTACGGGCAGCTGGCTCCTGGGCAGGCGCCTTATGGGTCGCAGCCGCAGTACGGGCCGCCGGGGAGTTATGGGCAGCCGTCATACGGGCCGCAGGCGCCGCAGTCGGCGTACGGGCAGGGGTATGGGCCGGCGCAGTATCCGGCGCAGTACGGGCAGGCGCCGGCGCCGTACGGGTATGGGTACGGCTACACGGGGTCGGGCGGATCGAACGGGCTGGCGGCCGCGGCGCTGGCGACCGGGATCGGCGGGATCTTCATCGGCCTGTCCGCGCCGGTCGCGATCGGTCTCGGCATTGCCGCGCTCGTGCAGATCAAGCGCCGCCAGCAGGCCGGCAAGGGGATGGCGATCGCCGGGCTGGTGATCGGTTCGCTCGTGACGATCGGGTACGTCGCACTGATCGGGTTCCTGATCGTGCTCGGCTCGACGTACGACGAAGGCTCCGGATCGCCCGAGCCGGTCTCGTCGTACTCCACCGGCCCGACGACCAGCGTCGACGACCTGGCCGTCGGTGAATGCTTCGACGACGGCAGCGAGGAAGCCGAGGTCGTCCGCCAACCGTGCACCCTCGCCCACGACGGCGAGGTCATCGCCGACGTCACCCTCCCCGAGGGCCCGTACCCGGGCGACAACGGCGTAGACAAAGCCGCCGACCGCGCCTGCACCCCCCGCTTCACCAGCTACGTCGGCAAATCCCCCGACGACTCCGAACTCGACCTCTCCTACTGGACCCCCACCCGTTCCATCTGGGACGACGACCGCCTGGTCGTCTGCGCCACCTACGGCCCCAACCACGAAAAACTAACCAGCACAGTAAAAGACAGCCACCGCTAGCTACCGCCGGGCGCTGATGCCGCCGACCATCCACAGATGGCCGCCGGTTGCGCACTCGCGGCCCGTCCAGGTGTTCTGGAACCTGTCTGCACCTCCGCCGCCGATGCTGATTGGTACGCCGGACCGCGCGACAACCTTGCCGATGGCGTCGAGGATTTCGAAAGCTTGTGAGTCTCCGCGGACGGTGTACCCGCGGGGCCACACGAGAGTCACCGCGGATTCCCCCGCCTGCGCTCGAACGCAGCCGTTCGCGTCGGCGGTCAGCGTGGCTACGAGGAGCGCCTCCATGCCACTGGGACCGGCGAAGTCGGACGTGACGATTCGAGGCGGGATGGCGGCTGCAGACGGCCCATTTGCTGTCGGCTGGTGTCCACCGCCGGGGTAGACGGTCCACGTGGTGCCCGCGATGACCGCGGCGGCGACCAGCGCCGTACCGGCGACCGTGAGGCGTTGGGTTCGGGTGCGGCGGTGACGGATGCGGTCGGCGACGGCGTTCTCGGCTAGGTCGACGGTGTTGCTGCCCTCGGCGGCGGTGGTTCGGAGTAGGTCTTGGAGATCTGTCATGGGGTGCTCTCTTCGGTGACGCCGAGTTGGGTGGCGAGCTTTGCTCTTGCATCGGCTAGGTGGCGCTTGACGGTGCCTTCGGCGCAGCCGAGTTCGTCGGCGATCTCGGTGACTGGCAGGTCTTCGTAGTAGCGGAGTACGACGCACGCGCGCTGCTTGGGTGACAGGGTCGCGAGCGCTCGCCGGACCTCGTCCGCGACCGCCAGTCGGTCGTCGTCGTGGTGCGGTACGTCGACCAGCAGGTGGCGGGTCGCGTTCCAGCGCCGGAGTCGGCGGCGGCTGTCGATGTACTGGTTGAGCATCGCGCGGCGTACGTACGCCTCGAGTTCGTTGACGTCTCCACCGATCCGCCGCCGGCTGAACACCCGCGTGAGCGCTTCCTGGACGAGGTCGCCGGCTGTACTCGCGTCGCCGGTTAGCAGGTAGGCATAGCTCCGAAGCGCACCACCCCGCGAAGCCAGCAACGCCCGAAACGCGGGCTCCCAGTCAGCCACCCCACCACCCCTCTCACTCACCCAGACGAACAACAGGTCCGCGACGTTGGGGGTCGACCAGAACAATCTGCAAGTACTCTGACGGCGTGGGCATGGTCATGGCGGTGTCGTTCGAGCGGTACGGGCGGCTTTATTACCTGGACCCGGGTGAGTTTCGGCCCCGGGTCGGGGAGAAAGTGCTCGTGCCTACTGACGACGGGCCTGAGGTGGCTGAGTGCGTGTGGGCGCCGCAGTACGTCACCGAGGAGGTTGGGGGGCTGCCGCTGTGTGAGGGCATCGCCACCGCGAAGGACCTGGATCGCGACGAGCAGAACCGGCAGCGGCGGGCTGACGCACGGGTGATCGCTAAGCGGACGATCCGGCAGCACGATCTGCCGATGAAGGTGGTCGGGATCGACTTCGTCGACCGGCGGCCGGATGTCGATCAGCTGGTGATCGTGTACTTCTCGGCCCCGCACCGGGTGGACTTCCGCGAACTCGTACGGGATCTGGCACGGGCGCTCAGAGCCCGCATCGAGCTCCGGCAGGTCGGTGCCCGCGACGAGGCGCGGTTGCAGGGCGGGATCGGGCCGTGCGGGCGGGACTTGTGCTGCGCGACGTTCCTGAAGGATTTCGAGCCGGTCAGCGTGCGGATGGCGAAGGACCAGGACCTGCCGCTGAATCCGCTGAAGATCTCCGGCGCGTGCGGCCGGCTGATGTGCTGCCTGAAGTACGAGCACCCGCTCTACCAGGAGTTCAACGCGAAGGCGCCGGCTCTGGGGAGCGCGGTGGAGACCCCCGCGGGTGATGGAGTGGTGGTCGGGCACAACGTGCCGAGCGACACCGTGGTCGTCCGGCTGGCGGCCTCGGGCCGGCGCTGCGCCTGCAGCCGCGCGGACGTGTGCTCGCCGCGGCAGCAGTACGAGGCATCCGGTACGACGACCCCGGACGCCGCCCCGATCGAACCAGCCGGTACGCCGGCCATCACGCCCGCAGCCGACACCGTGCCCGCACCACACGCTGGACCCGCACCGCACGCTGGACCCGCACCGCACGCTGGACCCGCACCACAGGCCGAAGCCGCACCACACGCCGAACCCGCAACACCAGCCGCACCGGAAGAAGAGGCCCGCGAGGAGCGGCGGGTTCGGAAACCGCGCCGGCGCCGCCGCCTGCACCACGACGACGAGGGAGAAACCGCGCAGTGAGATTCCGCAGGTCGACCGTACTGGTAGCAACTCTTGCGGTCCTGGCGAGCGGATGCGGAGTGGCCAGTCGCGCCCAGAACGCGGGCAGCGGCACCGAGGTGCCCGGCATCGGCACCAACCCGCCGAGCGCACCTGTGGGCCCGATCCCGGCCGGGCTGGAGAAGTTCTACCAGCAGAAGCCGGACTGGGAACGCTGCGGCTCCAACCAGCAGTGCGCGACCATCCTCGTCCCCCTCGACTACACCAAGCCGGCCGGCCAGACGATCGAGTTGCGGGCGCGGAAGGTGCTGGCGCGGGATCGCGGCGGTCGGCTCGGCACGCTGTTCATCAACCCGGGCGGTCCGGGTGCGTCCGGGCAGGACTTCGCCGGGCAGGCGCCGCTGCTGTTCGGCTCCTCGCTGCTGCGGAAGTTCGACATCATCGGCTGGGACCCGCGCGGCGTCGGGGAGTCCACCCCGGTCAAGTGCCTGGACACCGAGCAGCTGGACACGATGATCGCCGCCGACGGCAGCCCGGACAACGCGGCCGAGATCGCGGACCTCGACAAGGAAGCGAAGACCTTCGCCGCCGGCTGTGAAGCACGTTCCGGTCGCCTGCTGCCGCACCTGTCGACCAAGGACGCCGCGCGCGACATCGACGTACTGCGAGGCATCGTCGGCGACCCGCAGCTGTACTACATGGGGATGTCGTACGGCACGTACCTCGGAGCGACGTACGCCGAGCTGTTCCCGAAGAACGTCGGCCGGATGGTGCTGGACGGCGCGGTCGACCCGTCGATCACCAACGAGCAGATGGGGATCGCGCAGGCGAAGGGCTTCGACAAGGCGCTGGACGCGTTCGCCGAGGACTGCGCGCAGCGGTCCTGCAAGCTCGGCAGCAGCAAGACCGAGGTGCTGGCCAAGGTCGACCAGCTGATCAAGGACAGCGACGCGAATCCGCTGCCCGGCGATGGGAATCGCAAGGTCACGCAGGCCCTGGTCGTCCTCGGCCTGATCTACCCGCTGTACCTGAAGGACTTCTGGCCGCGCCTCGAGGACGCCGTCGCCGACGGGCTCGCGGGGGACGGCGCCCGCCTGCTCGCACTCGCCGACGAGTACACCGACCGTCAGCAGAGCGGGTACGCCGACAACTCGAACGAGGTCAATATCGCGATCAACTGCCTCGATCACCCAGACTTCACCTCGATCGCGCAGATCGAGGCGAACCTGCCGGCGTACAAGACCGCGTCACCGCGGTTCGGTGAGTTCCTCGCCTGGTCGTCGGTGTCCTGCGCGAACTGGCCGGTGAAGCCGGTCAACCAGCCGCACAAGATCAAGGCGGCCGGCGCGAAGCCGATCATGGTCGTCGGTACGACGCGTGACCCGGCCACGCCGTACGAGTGGGCCGTCAGCCTGGCGCACCAGCTGGAAAGCGGTGTCCTGGTCACGCGCGACGGCGACGGGCATACGGCGTACCTCTCGGGGAACGCGTGTGTGAAGAACGTCGTCGAGAGCTACCTGGTGCAGGGCAACACCCCGGCCACCGACATCAAGTGTTAGTTGGGACGGGTATCGCCCGGTGCGACCGGCAGTTTGAGCGTGTCGGTCGCCTGCTGGAGTACGGCGCGGAGGCCGGCCTCGTCCTGCGGGCGGCCGCCGACGGTGATCTCCACCGCTGACGTCTTGCCGCCGTCGAGCGAGATCCAGCGCGAAAGACCCATCCGCGGCCCGCGGGCCTGATCGGTGTAGGTGTAGACCAGCGTGCCGTTGTCGCGGCTGAGCACCTTCAGGTTGTGCTCGTCGATGCTGTGCTCGCGGCCGGCGACCAGCTGATCGGGCGTCTGCTTGCTGCCCCGCGTATCGAACCGGACCTGCCAGACGCCGGTCGGGTCGAGGAACTTCGGCCGCGTGCCGTCCTGGGCGCTCTTCCAGCCGGCCGGGACCTCCGCGGACACCGGATCGTCGTCGGTGCCGAAGTCCTGCACGATGTATTGCAGCGAGCCGGGCGCGAGACAACCGGCACAGGCAGGCGTGCTAGGTGGAGCCGGGCTCACGATCCCCACCGAGGTGTTGTTGTCGGTGGCGAACGGATTGCCGCCGTTGATGGCGAGCACGGTGCCGAACACGGCTACGCCGACGGTCATTCCCGCCAGCGTCATCAGCAGCGCCTGGTGCCTGGGCGTGAGCATCCCGACCTCGCTTCCCTCTCTCCCGGCCGATTATCGCTGACGAGAGGGGCGTCACCGCAAACCCGCGCGTACGCTGGCACGTCGTGGAGATGTCCGAACCCCCGTTCCAGCAGGCCTTGCAGCGCTACAACGACAGTACGGCGGACCGCGCCGACTTGAAACTGCTCACCAAGGAACTGCTGAAACTCTTGGTGGCAAAGGCGCCAGGTCACGCCGTCGAGGTGCGCGTCCCGCCGTACGGCGCGGTGCAATGCATCGAAGGCCCGCGCCACACCCGCGGTACGCCGGGCGCGGTGATCGAACTTCCGCCGGAACTGTGGATCGATGTCGCACTGGGCCGCACGACCTGGGCCGACGCTCGATTGAGCGGCAAACTCCGCGCCAGCGGCGAGCGCACCGACCTGACCGGGCTACTGCCGTTGATCCGGGCGTGAAGGGAGCCGCGGCGCTCCCCTGCAGCACCGCGGCTCACGTTCTTCGGATCGACAGCGTTCGGTCAGTGGGCCGAGGTGGACCAAACCGCCGTACGGCCGTACACGATCACCAGGCGGCCGTCGTCCCGCATCTGCAGCACGGAGCCCTTGCGGACGGTCTTGCTGGACCACAGTGCCTTCTTGGCGGCGCTGTAGACGACGAAGTTGCCGTCCTGCTGCATGACGGCGAACGCGCCCTTGCTGACCGTCTTGGTGGACCAGACCGGGGTCTTGCCGTTCTTCACCATGACGAGGTTGCCGTCGGTCTGCATCTGCAGGCGATAGACCCGGCTCGGCGAGAACAGCATGTCGTAGGGGTTCAGCAGCCGGCCGGAGCCGAGCGTGCCGATCACCATGTGCCGGAACCAGACCGCCTTGTTGCGGACGTTGTAGATGACCAGGTTGGAGTCGTTCTGCACGGCCAGGTACGCACCGGTGCTGCCGCCGGTGTTGCTGGCCCAGACCGGCGTACGGCCGGAGATGACGACCAGGTTGCCGTCGCGCTGCATGATCAGGCTGGAGGCCTTGCGGTTGGTCATCGAGCCCCACAGCGCGGTGCGGCCCTTGTAGAGGACGGCGTTGCCGTCGGTCTGCATGAGGAGCGTGTAGATCCCGTTGGGCGAGCGACGGTACTGGCCCGGCTTCAGGTACTCACCCGGCTTGAGCAGCGACGACACGGCGGTCGTGCTCGTAGCGGCCGTGGTCGCCGTACCAGTGGCCTGGGCGGCCGGGGGAACAAGCAGGGTGGCACCGGCGGCAGCGCCTACGGCGAGCGTGGCGAGCAGCCGGGTGCGTGCCGACCTGATCGAGATCATGCGGTTCGTCTCCGTTTCCCGAGAACCGGCCGGGCGTTCCCAGCCGGTGAGATTGACGCCTTAGGCAACCAATCGGTTCCACGCTAGGGCGCTGCGAGGGTCGCGGCCGGACGTTTCGACGGTGATCGAAAGGGTGGCCGAAAATCAGGTTCGTTCCTACCGGTAGGACCTGTCAGTATGTTCCGGTGGCAGCAAGTCTCCGCACGCGACTGGCCCGGTTGCGCGTCGATCTGACCCCGTGGCGTGGTTCCCGTGACTTCCGCATCCTGCTGGTGTCCGGATCGGTGTTCTTCCTCGGAGGAATGGTCGGGTACGTCGCTCTGCCGTACCAGCTGTACCAACTCACCGGATCGAACTTCGCCGTCGGCGCGATGGGTCTGGTGACGATCGCACCACTCGTCGTGTTCGGCCTGTACGGCGGTGCGCTGGCCGACCACGTCGAACGCCGCAAGCTGCTCGTCGGCACCGGGATCGCGCAGGTCGTGATCTCCGCGCTGATGGTCACCAACACCCTGCTGGCGCACCCGCAGATCTGGCTGATCTACGTCTGCGGCGCGCTGAACGCCGTCGCCTCCTCGCTGCAGCGGCCCTCGCGGGAGGCGCTCCTGCCGCGCGTGGTCCGCCATCAGGAGATCCCGGCGGCGGTCGCGCTGAGCTCGCTGACCTCACAGGTCGGTCAGCTCGCGGGTCCGGCGCTGGGCGGTGTTCTGGTCGGTACGGCGGGCGTGACCTGGGCGTTTGCGATCGAGCTGACCGGGATCGTGTTCGCGACGTTGCTCTACTCCCGGCTCGGCTCGTACAAGGCGGGTGACCACACCACCGCGCCCAGTCTGCGCGCGATCGGCGGCGGGATCGTGTACGCGTTCCGCCGTAAGGACCTGCTGGCGACGTACCTGGTGGACATGGTCGGGATGTTCCTGGCGATGCCGATCGTGCTGTTCCCGGCGTTCGCGACGGACATCCTGAAGGAGCCGAAACTGCTCGGTCTCCTGTACAGCGCCGAGGCGATCGGCGCGATGTGCGCGAGCCTGACCAGCGGCTGGGCGAAACACGTCCATCACCAGGGGCGGGCGGTGGTGCTGGCCACGATGGGCTGGGGCGCCGCCGTCGGCATCGCCGGGCTCGCGCCGAACATCTGGTTCGCGATCGGGTTCTTCGCGCTGGCCGGAGCGGCCGACATGGTGTCGGTGCTGTTCCGCTCGGTGATCTGGAACCAGACGATCCCCGACGAGATGCGCGGCCGGCTGGCCGGGATCGAGATGCTCGGGTACTCCCTCGGCCCGCTCGGCGGCCAGGCGCGGTCCGGTATCGTCGCCGACCTCACCGGCGTCCGTACTGCGATCGTCAGCGGCGGCGCTCTGTGCGTCATCGGCGTGGCCGGCACCGCCGCTTGGCTGCGCGAGTTCTGGCGGTACGACGCCCGCACCGACGAACACGCCGTCCGCGAAAGAGACCTCCGCGCAGCCCGTTAGGCTTCAAGGCATCATGCGTACCCTGATCGCTGCCGGGCTGGCCGTCGTACTTCTCGCGGGTTGTAGCGGTCCCGGTCAGGAGGACGCGCCGAGTGCGCCGCCGCTGGTGTCGGTTTCGCAGACTCCTTCCGAGACCCCGTCGGAGACGCCGTCCGTGACGCCGTCGTCCGGTTCGAAGGTCGCGGACACGCTGTGCGTGCGGATGGACGCCACCCTCGTGCAGTCGACGCTCGCGGTGCCAGTTGCGAACATCCAGCCCGAGACGCCACCGGTCGATTTCGGCCTTCCGACGTACGACGTCTGTCAGTTGACGCTCAGCACGGCTCCGAACGGGCCGGTACTGAAGGTCGAAACTTCGGTGCTTCTGGCAACAAAGGCGACGTTGGCGGCGACGCAGAAGGCGTACGCGGCGACGAAGAAGGAGCCGGCCAAGCCTGTGCTGCTGGGCGAGGGCGGGTACGGGACCAGCACCTTCGTGGTGTTCCTGCTGGACGGGAAGCTGTACAAGATCGCCGGGCCCAAGGCCACGCTCGCGAAGTACGTCGTCCTCGGTCAGGAAGCGATCCGGCAGGTGCCGGGGCTACCGGCGGCGGACCTGCTGATCACCCGGCAGGACTGTGAGCGCGGTTCGTCCGCGGCCGAGAAGGTCATGGGTGGGCCGGCGGAGGCCCGGCGGGACGGCGAGACGCTCGTCGGCGACCCGGTCTGCGGCTGGGTCAGTACGACGAGCGTGCTGTACACGTCGGTTCGCCGGACGACGCAGGCGAAGGCGTTGATGGTCCCGATCCGCAAAGCTGCGACCTCCCAGCCGATCCCGCTCGGCGACGAGGGGTACGTCGACACCGCCACCGGCCGCACGACGATCCGCGTCGGCGACGACAAGCTTGTCGACCTCGTGCCGCTTCCGGCACGCGCGATCAACCCGGACCTGATGACCCAGTTCGCCCTCGCGATGGCGCCGCTTTATACGCGCTAAGGACAGGAGGTAGTCCCTTGGCAGCCCCCGTTCCCGCGGGGCCCGCGCCGACGCGGCAGGCTCGAGCCGACTACCTCCTGTCCTTATGCACCCGCGATGGTGGCGATGGCTTCGGTGATCTCGGTGGGGGTGCGGGCGGCGTAGCCCAGGACGAGGCCGGGTGCGTGGGGGAGTTGGCTGTGCCAGGACAGGGGGTGGGTTTTGACCCCTTTGGCCAGGGCAGACGCGGCCAGGTCGGCGTCGTCGGTGCGGTCGTCGAAGGTGATCGTGAGGTGCAGGCCGGCGGCGGCGCCGTGGATGGTTGCGGTGGGCAAGTAGTTGTGGATGGCGGTGACCATCGCGTCGCGGCGGACCCGGTGCCGGCGGCGGAGGAAGCGGAGGTGGCGTTCGAGTTCGCCGGACTCCATCAGGTGGGCGAGCGTGAGTTGCGGGAGCGCCGCGTTGCCGAGGTCGGCCAGGCGTTTGCGGCCGACGAGCTCGTCCTTGTACTGCGGGGGCGGGAGCATCCAGCCGATCCGCAGCGACGGTGCGAGGAGCTTGGAGATGCTGCCGGCGTAGATCACGTGGTCGGTCAGCATCGCGTGGAGTGCGGGCACCGGCAGGCGGTCGTACCGGTGTTCGGCGTCGTAGTCGTCCTCGATGATCAGCCCGCCGTCCGCGGCCCACTGGATCAGCTCACGACGGCGTTCACCGTCGAGCACTACCCCGGTCGGGAAGTGGTGCGCAGGCGTCACCATGACCACCCGGGCGGCGGACTCCCGAAGTACGTCGACCTGTAGGCCGCGGTCGTCGACGGGGATGGGCGGGGTGCGCATGCCCCAGTTCTGCAGGTGCTGCCGGGATCCCAGCGAGCCGGGATCCTCGACGGCGATCTCGTGTACTCCGCGCTGCGCGAGCACCTGCGCCGCCAGCCCGATCGCCTGCGCAACACCAGCCACGATGATCAGGTCGTCGGGGTCGGCCGCGATCCCGCGATTGCGCGCGAGCCAGTTCGCCACCGCCCGTCGCAGGGCAGGCGTCCCCGCCGGATCGCCGTACCCAAAGCTCGCCGACTCCAGATCGCTAAGCACCGCCCGCTCAGCCCGCAACCAGGCCGCCCGCGGAAAGGAGGCCAGATCCGGCACCCCCGGCGTGAGGTCGATCCGCGAGGGGACCGCCCGCAGGTCGTCGAAGATCGCGAGCCCGGCTTCGAACAGATTTTCTGCAGGACGACAGGAGGTGTCGCCCAATCCGGCCTCTTCTCGCAGTGCCCCAGGCGGGCGAAGGGGTATACGTAGACGACTACGTCCTGTCGAGATGTCGGCCGATGCCGGCGTCGTGCTGATTGGTGCGCCGACGACGACGGTGCCGGCGCGGCCGTGGGTGGTGATGTGGCCGTCTTCGGTTAGGCGTTGGTAGGACTCGGTGACTACGCCTCGGGAGATGCCTAGGTCGGTGGCGAGGGTGCGGGTGGCGGGGAGGCGGGTGCCGACCGGGAGGTGGCCGGTGGAGATCGCCGTGCGGAGGCGGTCGGTGAGCCAGTTCGCGAGACCGCCGGGCGGCGCCTCGGCCGGATCCAGTTGAAGGAAGTCCGCGCCTCCATTGGACCGACCACTTCTCCCCGGATTGGACCTGTTCACAGGACCATTGTGGCTGGATCTTAGAGGTATGGGAACTGACTACGTCCACGGCTACACCCCGGCAGAGACCCGCCGCCTGGCGGACCAGGCCGGAACGCTCGCCGACCTCCTCCACGGCGGCACCACCTACCCAGCCGGCAGCCGAGTGCTGGAAGCGGGCTGCGGGGTGGGCGCGCAGACCGTACAACTGGTGACCCGCAGCCCCGGCATCGAGCTCGTATCGGTCGACGTCTCCGAAGACTCGCTCGCCCAGGCGAAGGCCCGCGTCGCCGTACATGCTCCGGACGCCGCAGTCGACTGGCGCCATGCAGACCTCCACGACCTGCGCGGCGAGAAGTTCGACCACATCTTCGTCTGCTTCGTCCTCGAGCACCTCACGGATCCGGGCAAGGCTCTGGTCAGCCTGCGCGACCTACTGAACCCCGGCGGCACGATCACGGTGATCGAAGGCGACCACGGTTCCGCCATCTACCACCCGCGCAGTGCGCAGGCCCAGGCCGCCGTCGACTGCCTCGTTGACCTCCAGGCCGAGGCGGGCGGCGACTCGCTCATCGGCCGGCGCCTCCAGCCGCTCCTCGATCAGGCCGGGTACGACGACGTACACGTCGAGCCACGCACCGTGTACGCCGACCAGACCCTCCCGCACCTCGTCGACGGGTTCACCCGCAAGACGTTCATCGCGATGGTCGAATCCGTCCGCGAACGCGCGATCGCGGCCGGCCTGCGTACCCGGGCCGATTGGGACACAGGCATCCGCGACCTCGAGAAGACCGCCGAGCCCGGCGGCACATTCCACTACACGTTCTTCAAGGGGGTCGGTCGGACATGATCGCTCTACTCGTCCTCGTCGCCGCGGTCTGCCGGGCACTCAATCGCAACCAGCGCAAGCAGATCCGCCCGACCGTCAACGGCATCGAGGATCGTGACCTGCAACGACTTGTGGCCGATCTCCGCGCACTCACCTGACCAGTTCATGAACTCCTGGTAAACAAGAGGGTATGCACCCGACCGAGCAGCTTGAGATCGAGACGAAGTACGACGTCGACGACAGCGTGATCCTGCCGGCGCTGCACGAGCTGCCCGGGGTCGCGAGCGTCGCCCAGCCCGTCGAGCTCGACCTGGAAGCGGTGTACTACGACACCGCCGCGCTCGACCTGGCCGCGAACAAGGTGACGTTGCGCCGCCGCACCGGTGGTGAGGACGACGGCTGGCACGTGAAGTTCCCGGTGTCGTCGGGCGAGCGGCTCGAGGTCCATCACCCGCTCGGGCGATCGGTGCGTACCGTGCCGATCGCGGTCGTTCGCACGGTCCGCGTGCATGCGCGCGATCACGCGTTGGTGCCGGTCGTCACGCTGCAGACGAGGCGCGTCGTACACCGCCTGCTCGACGCGGACGGCGCCGTACTCGCGGAGGTCGCCGACGACAACGTCACCGCGACGGTCGAGGGCGGCGAGCCGGAGAGCTGGCGCGAGTGGGAGGTCGAGCTGGTCGGCGGGGACAAACTGCTGCTCGAGGACGCCGGTGAGCTGCTGAAGTCGGCCGGCGCGCGTCCCGCGAGCGGTCCGAGCAAGTTGGCGCGGGCGCTCGGCAGTCGGGTGCCGTCGTCCGTGGACTGGACGCTGCCGAAGAAGCCGCGGACCTCCGACCTGTTCCGCGCGTACGCCGCTGCGCAGGTGACGGCGATCCACGAGCGGGACCCCGAGGTACGGCGTGATGTCCCGGACTCGATCCACAAGTTCCGGGTCGCGACGCGGCGTCTGCGGTCGGCGCTGGCGACGTACCGTCCGGTGATCGATCGCGAGGCTGGTGACGAGATCCGGGCGGAGCTCAAGTGGCTCGCCGGTGAACTCGGCGTCGCGCGCGATGCGGAGGTGCAGCGCGAACATTTCGCGGCCGAGGTCGCGGAGCAGCCGGTCGAACTCGTGATCGGCCGCGTCGCCGGGCGGATCGACGACCACCTGCGCCGGGTCTACAAGGACGGCCGTGCGGGTGCGCTCGCGGCGCTCGAGAGCGAGCGGTACTTCCGGTTGCTCGATGCTTTGGACGAACTGCTCGCGAAGCCGCCGGTGACCGGCGACGACCGCAAGGCGAGCAAGCAGATCGACGACATCCTCCACCACGACCGCAAACGGATGCGCAAGGCGGTCAAGCGCTCCCAGGCCGCGGAGACGGTTGCTGAGCAGGACCACGAGCTTCACGAGGTCCGCAAGGCCGCCAAACGACTCCGGTACGCCGCGGAGTCCGCCGTACCTGTGCTGGGCGACGATGCGACGGCACTGGCTGCTCAGGCCGAAGAGGTCCAGGAGATCCTCGGTGAACACCAGGACTCCGTCGTCTCCCGCGATCTCCTCCACCACCTGGCCCTCGAAGTCTTCGCCGACGGCGGCAACCCCTTCACCTTCGGCCGCCTCCACGCCACCGAAGAAGCCCGCGGCAACACCTCTCGAGCCGCCTTCTACGAACTCTGGCCAACCCTCAAGTTCTGACTGCCGGCCGGCCCCGGACATGGAGCCGGGCGGTCAGGTACTCGCCTACCTGGCCGCCCGGAGTTGGGGCTGTCAGGCAGGTCCGCGTCGATTCAGCAGGGCCTGCCTGACAGGTCTTGAGTGGCCTGGGTCGGAGGTTCGACGGCGCTTTCGGCGCCCAGGCACGCACCTCGCGGCACTTGTCCAGCGCCCACGATGCTCCGCATCGAGGCCACTGACCAAGCACCACGATGCACGCACCTGAACACCGAAATCGCTCGCCGAACCTCCGACCCAGGCCACTAGTGGTTGACCGCCTTCTCGGCGCCGGCGCCGGTAAGGGAGCGGACTTCCATTTCGGCGAAGCGGTCCACGTCGACCGGCTCCTTGCTGGTGATGGTTCCCAGCCAGCCGAGGACGAAGGCCAGCGGGATCGTCACGATGCCGGGGTTGTCGAGCGGGAACCAGTGGAAGTCGATGCTCGTGTCGGTGATCATCGACAGGCTCGCGCCGGTCTTCTTGTCCACCTTGCCGGAGACGACCGGGCTGAACACGATCAGGATGATCGTCGAGGCCAGGCCGCCGTAGATGCTCCACAAAGCGCCGCGGGTGTTGAAGCGCCGCCAGAACAGCGAGTACAGGATCGTCGGCAGGTTCGCACTCGCCGCGACCGCGAACGCGAGCGCCACCAGGAACGCGATGTTCTGGCCGTTCGCGAAGATACCGCCGATGATCGCGACGATGCCGATCACGACCGCGGTGTACCGTGCCACGCGGACCTCGCCGTCGCCGCTGATCTGGCCCTTCTTGATGATCTGGCCGTAGATGTCGTGCGCGAACGACGTACTCGCGGTGATCGTCAACCCGGCCACGACGGCGAGGATCGTGGCGAAGGCGACCGCGGAGATGACGCCGAGCAGGACCTCGCCGCCGAGTTCGAAGGCGAGCAGCGGGGCGGCCGAGTTCGCCTTACCCGGTGCGGCCTTGATCCGGTCCGGTCCGACGATCGCGGCAGCGCCGTACCCGAGGACCAGCGTGAACAGGTAGAAGATGCCGATGATCCAGATCGCCCAGCTGACGCTGCGGCGGGCTTCCTTGGAGTCCGGGACCGTGTAGAAGCGCATCAGCACGTGCGGGAGACCGGCGGTGCCGAGCACCAGCGCGAGTGCCAGCGAGATGAAGTCCAGCTTGGTGACGCCGGTGGCGCCGTACTGCAGGCCTGGCGACAGCAGCTTCTCACCGGCGGCCGGGCTCTTGTCGACCGCTGCACCGAGCAGGTTGGACAGGTTGAAGGCGTACTTCGCGAGCACCCAGATCGTCATGATGCCGGCGCCGATGACCAGCAGCACGGCCTTGACGATCTGGACCCAGGTGGTGCCCTTCATGCCGCCGACCAGGACGTAGGTGATCATCAGGATGCCGACGACGGCGATCACGATGCTCTGCCCGGCCCGGTGGCTGACGCCGAGCAGCAGCGCGACCAGACCGCCGGCGCCTGCCATCTGCGCCAGCAGGTAGAAGAAGCAGACGACGAGGGTCGAGATCGCGGCCGCCATCCGGACCGGCCGTTGCTTCAGCCGGAACGACAGTACGTCGGCCATCGTGAAACGGCCGGTGTTCCGTAGTAGCTCGGCAACTAGTAGCAGTGCAACTAGCCACGCGACGAGGAAGCCGATCGAGTACAGGAAGCCGTCGTACCCGTTCAGCGCGATCGCGCCGGCGATGCCGAGGAACGACGCGGCGGACAGGTAGTCGCCGGAGATCGCGATACCGTTCTGCGGGCCGGTGAAGGACCGGCCGCCGGCGTAGAAGTCGGCCGCGGTCTTGTTGTTGCGGGAGGCCCGGAACACGATCGCCAGCGTGGCCACGACGAACAACCCGAAGATGACGATGTTGACCGTCGGGTTTCCGATGTCTGTTGCCAGCGGCAACATCAGTGGGGCGGTCACTGGGCTTCTCCCTCGATCTGGTGGCGCAGCTTCTCGGCGTCCGGGTCGAGCCGGCGGTCGGCCCAGCGGACGTAGATCAGCGTGATCGCGAACGTCGACACGAACTGGCCGAGCCCGAACAGGAGGGCGACGGTGATGTTGCCGCCGACCTTGTGCGACATGAAGTCATGCGCGTAGGCGGCGAGCAGGACGTAGACGAAGTACCAGACCAGGAACAGTGCGGTCATCGGGAACACGAACCGCCGGAACCTGCGACGCAGTTCGGAGAAGTCCGGTGACAGCTGGACATCCCTGTACGTCGTGAGGTCCGGATCGCGCGTATCACTCATCGGCGAGCCTCCAGATGGATCGAGCCGGGCGGAAGAGGCCGGGCACGTCGTACTGTGGCCTGGGTCACGAGCCGCCGACAGCACCGGCACGCATCGAGCGCTCAGCGGAGCAGACCAGTCGCTCGGTGGATCGGTCAGCTGCGCCGAGCGGTAGGAATCACACGACGAGCGGTCTCACCGAGGCGGCAGGCCGCGGTCCACGTCGACGGCCTCCGGGGTGTGCAGTCGGACCATGCTGCGGGCGGTGCCGGCCGGGATGCGGTCCGGGGTGAGCTTCGAGACCACGATGACGGTGATGAACGCGAGCGGCATCGTCCACGCCGCCGGCTGGCCGACGAGCGCCCGCGGCCAACCTCCCTGCGGTGCACCCGCCACGTTGATCAGAGCGGCAGCGCTGGCCGCGATCCCGCCGACGACCAGCCCAGCCGCCGCGCCCGTGGTCGACATCCGCCGCCACCAGATCCCCAGCACCAACAGAGGGCAGAACGTCGACGCAGCAAGGGCAAACGCGAGCCCGACGGTGTCGGCGAGGCTCAACGCGCCCGTCACCGTGAACGCCAAGTACGGCACGACCATCGCGATCAACGCCGCGATCCGGAAGCTGTTCACCGCGACGTAATCGCCGCCGGTCCACTCGCGCAACCGGCTCCGCAGCAGGTCCTGGTCGATCACCCCGGCGATCGCGACCGTCAACCCCGACGACGTCGACAGGAACGCCGCGAACGCCCCGGCGGCGACCAGTGCGCCGAGCAGATCCCCTGCTGTACCAGGGAAAACTCGCCCGGGCAGCTCGAGTACGACGGTGTCTCCGCCGCTGGCCACCAGGTCGGGCGCGAACGTCCGCCCGAGGACGGCGTACATCGGCGGGAAGAGGTAGAACAGGCCGAGCAGCGCGAGGACGACGACCGTCGTACGGCGGGCCGCGCGGCCGTCCGGGTTGGTGTAGAAGCGGACGAGGACGTGCGGGAGCCCCATCGTCCCGAAACAAAGGGCCAAGAGCAACGAATACGTCGCGTAGAGGGGATGGTCCCGACCGCCCGCACGCGACAACGGCTCGGCCCACCCGGCGGCCGCGCCGTGCAGTGAATCGAGTACGCCGGTCGGCTGGTGCCACGCGAGCAGGATCACGAAGATTGGTGCTGCCAACGCTGTCAGCTTCAGCCAGTACTGGAACGCCTGGACGAACGTGATCGAGCGCATTCCGCCGGCGGCGACATTGATCACCACGATCACGGCGACGATCATCGCCCCGACCTGCGGCGGAGCGCCGGTGACGGTCTGTACGGCGAGACCGGCTCCGTGCAGCTGCGGGAGGAGATAGAGCGTCCCGATTCCGACCACGAGACCGGCGCAGATCCGGCGTACGGCGGCGGACTCGAAGCGAGTCTCGGCGAAGTCAGGCAGGGTGTACGCACCGGACCGGCGCAGCGGAGCTGCCACCAGGACCAGCAGCATCAGATACCCGACCGTGTAGCCGACCGAGAACCACAGCATGTCGGCGCCGTTCACCAGCACCAGACCGGCGACGCCGAGGAACGACGCGGCCGACAGGTACTCGCCGCTGATCGCCGAGGCGTTCCAGCGCGGCGTGATGGCGCGGCTGGCGACGTAGAAGTCGCTGGTGGTCCGGGAGATCCGCAACCCGAACAACCCGATCCCGATCGTTGCCGCGACCACCAATCCGATCGCGCTCAAACTGATTGCCGACGACATCTATTGCCGCCCGACGAATTCGGTGAACTCGGCTTCGATCCGTTCGGCGTTGCGGACGTAGATGCGGGCGGCGATGTAGACCACCGGGTAGACCAGGATGCCGAGGATCACCCAGGGCAGCGGTAGGCCGAGGACGGACAGCGTGCGGGTCGGCGGGACGAGCCAGAAGAGCAGGGGGATGCTGCCGAGGACGAGTAGTACGCCGCCGATGACGGCCAGCGTGAGTCGCAGCTGGGACTGGACCAGCGAGAGCATGTAGATCTCGCCGAGCCGCGTCTGCTCATCGATCTCGCGGGTACCGGTGGGGATGATCGGACGCCGTGCCGCACTGGTCCGCGGGCTGGTGACCCGAACCCTGCGCGGTCCCTCCGGAGTGCTCATCGCAGGGAGGTCGATCGGACCAGGAGGTCGCGCAGCTCGCGGGTGTGCCGCCGGCTCACCGGGAGCCAGTCGCCGCCGACCCGGACCGCGCACCGGCCGCCGTCGACCCGCATCTCGTCGATGTGGGCCAGCGCGACCAGTGTGCTGCGGTGGATCCGCGTGAACCCGGCGTCGCGCCAGCGCTCCTCAAGTGTGCTGAGCGGGATGCGGACGAGGTGCGAGTTCTGGCCGGTGTGCAGGCGGGCGTAGTCGCCCTGCGCCTCGACGTACCGGACTGTGGAGCGCTGGACGAACCGTGTGATGCCGGCCAGCTCCACCGAGATCGTCTCGTCCTCGGTGTCGTCCGGTGACTGCAGCGCAGCGGGTGCGCCCGCAGTGACCACCCGGCGGACCGCCTCGGCCAGGCGTTCGGCGCGGACCGGCTTCATGACGTAGTCGGCGGCGTCGAGCTCGAAGGCGGCCACGGCGTGTTCGTCGTACGCCGTGACGAAGACGATCCGAGGACGCGGCTGGCGGAACTTCGACAGCACACTGGCCAGGTCGATGCCGTCCAGGCCGGGCATCTTGATGTCGCAGAACACCACGTCCAGGTCGGAGGCCTGCAGGATCTTCAGCGCCTCCGGGCCGTCGGATGCGGTCTGGATGGGCCCGATCCGGGGGTCCTGGCTCAGCAGGTACACCAGCTCCTCACGGGCGGGCTCCTCGTCGTCCGCGACCAGCGCGCGCAGCGGAGTGTCGGCCATACCTTCACCCTAGGGGGACGCATGCACTCCTGAGGAGTATTTGGGGATGCGGAAAGTAACCTTCGTGCCGGCCTCGAGCGCGGTCTCCACGACCAGGCCGTACGTGTCGCCGTACACCTGCCGCAGCCGCGCGTCGACGTTGCCCAGGCCGACCGAGTCGCCGCCGGTCTCGCCGGACAGGGCGGCGCGGATCACCTCAGGGTCGCTGCCGGCGCCGTCGTCCTCCACGCTGATCTCTGCCTCGTTGATCCGGTCCCGCGCGCGGATCGTGATCGATCCGGCCCCGGCCTCGAGTCCATGTCGTACTGCGTTCTCCACCAGCGGCTGGACGACCAGGAACGGGATGACCACCGGCAGCACCTCCGGCGCGATCTGCAGCGACACCTTGAGCCGATCACCGAAGCGGGCCTGCTCCAGCACCAGATAGCGCTCCACGTTCCGCAGCTCGTCGGCCAGCGTGGTGAACTCACCGCCACGCCGCAGTGCGTAACGGGAGAAGTCAGCGAACTCCAGCAGGAGCTCACGCGCTCGCTCAGGATCTGTGCGGACGAACGACGCTATAGCGGCCAGAGCGTTGTAGATGAAGTGCGGGCTGATCTGGGCGCGCAGTGCACGCAGCTCGGCCTCCATAGCCCGCGTACGTTCCTTGTTGAGCTCCGCAAGCTCCACCTGGCCGGATACCCACCGGGCGACCTCTTCGGTCGCCCTGACCAACGCAGCGGAGGTGTTGTTGCTGTACGCGACCAGTACCGCGACCACGCGCTCCTCGGTGACGATCGGTGCGACCACCGCCGTACGGATCGGGCACTGTGGATCGCGGCAGGCCACGTCGTGTGCACCTAGTACTGCGGTTCGGCCCGAGCGGAGCGTCGGCGCGGCGAGGTCCTTGGCGTCCCGACGGTGATTGCTCTCGTACGGTCCGCCGATGCCGTCCCACGCCAGTACGCCGGACGAGTCGCAGATCGCGATGGCCGCCGTACCGAGGAGGTCCCTGAGGTGGCGGCTCGCTTTGCCTGCCGCTGCAGGTGTCAGGCCTTCACGCAGGTGCGGGCTGGCCAACGAGGCGGTATGCAGGGTCGCATACGTGGCCTTGTCGGCCGGAGTCCCGAAATGCTTCCTCCGCCGCGCGAACACCCCCTGACGGTAACCGCTCAGCCCTCCGCACGCGGCCTGAACGCCTCCAGCGCCTCCGTGTCGGAGTACGTGCTCAGCAGGTACTCCGCAACCCACGCCTCCCGGCCTGGGTACGTCGACTCGCGCACGATCCGGTCCGCTGCTGCAGCAGCGTCCAACGCGGATCGACGCAGTTGTACGCCGTCTGCGGTGAGCAGCGCCCAGCTCGGCCCAGGTGCGCCGTACGGCATGCCGACGCTGCCCGCGTTCACTACTAGACGCCGATCGACCTGACGCGCGAACGGCATGTGCGTGTGGCCACACACAACCGTCCTGACGTCAGCCGGCAAGCCGCTGAACACTGTGGACCACCGTGAGATCGGGCTGTCGACCAGCACCATCTCCTCGTCATCGCCTGGAGTGGCGTGGCAGAACAGCGCGTCTCCGATGGTCACAGTGGTAGGCAGTCCGGCCAGCAGTTCGACCTGGTCCGGCCGCAGCTGCTCCGCTGCCCACGGACTCACCTCATCCGGTGGCTTGGCGTCGTACGTCCCCCGAGCCATCTCTACCAGTTCCCGGTCCGCGTTGCCGCGCACCCACACGGCCCGATCGCCCAACGCCGTCAAGACATCCAGCGTCTCGACCGGCTGTGGCCCACTGGCGATGTCCCCGGCCAGCACGATCACATCAGCGTCCTGAGCGTCGGCCAGCACGGCCTCCAACGCAGGCAGCACCCCATGAATGTCAGCCAGTACGGCAACCGTCGTCATACCCGCAGTCTGCCGCGAAAACCCTTGCTGCAAAGGGACATCTGCTCAGAGCAGATCAGCGGGCGAAGTCGACCTGCTTGGCGGCGACGACCTCGGTCGCGCGTTCACACTCCGCGGTGTCGAGGGAGCAGCGCACGACGGTGGTCTTCGTGTTCGGATCCTGACCGCCTCCGGCCACGACGGCGACCATCAGCAGGTGCTGTTCGTCCTCAGCGACGGCCTCGTAGAAGCAGCCACTCCACTGGCGCTCTACGGCGCCACTGCGCGAGTCCAGCGCGGTGATGATGTTGCTGCAGTAGCTGTCGCCGTACGCCGGTGTGCCGATCGCGACGCTGCCGTCGGGGGTGAATCCGGTGACCCGGTAGTCGCAGGTCTTGAACCGCTTCTTACCGGTGGCGATCTCGACGACCGTGGAGCAGCCGTCGCCGGTGTTGTTCGCGGGCAGTGCGGACGCCAGGCGGCCGTCCTCGGACACAGCCATCGCGTCTCCGGTGACTGTCTTCACCAGAACGGGTTTGGCCGCACCCGGTGTCCACGAGTAGAGCTTCAACGTCTGCTCAGCACCCTTGACGGAGGCCTTGTAGTAGATCGTGTCCTTCGTGTACGCGAGCACATAGATGCTCTGGACGTCCGGGAGCTCCACGGACTTCACCGAGGCGCCGTTGTCCGCGTAGAGCGTCGCGCCGTACGTCTGCTCTCCAACAACTACCGGTGGGGTGGTCGCGTACGCCACGGCCGACTGGTCGGCCGTCCCCGCGAGGGTCATGACATGTGGCGTACGGCGAATCACTGTGCCGCTGGAGCCGACCTTGAGCAGCTCGCCGCCGGAGGTCGTTGCGAGCACGCTGGTGCCCAGCCGGGCGACCTCCATGAGGCTGCCGGTGCTCGGGACCTTCAGCTCCTTGCCGGCGCCGAGCACTGTGCGGTCGAAGCGATAGGCCAGCTGAGGACCTCGCCCCTGCGTCAGCTTGGCGGCCTCGAGAGCAACCGGGCCGGGGGGCGCCTGGGGTGTCGTCGTCGACGGAGGCTTCGGCGTGAGCGACGGCTTCAGCGTCGGCTTCGCTAGTACGACCGGGGTCGAGGTGAGCATCGGGGTCGGCGATGGCGTCGGTGACGGTGTGGGGCTCAGGGTTCCGCCCAGTGGTGCGGCGAGGGCTGAGGAGGCTGACTCGGGCCGCTGACGGTAGGCGAGGGCTCCGCCGACCGCGACAGCAGCAACAGCGACGGCCGCTACGACAGCGATGAGACGGCCGTTCAGCTGTCGCTTGGGCGGAGTCGTCAACTCAGTCCCCGATCAGTAGTGCGCCCTTGGCAAGGGGCGTGGCGAGTTCGCAAGCACCGGTCGAGATCGTGCAGCGGATGATGGAAGCAGGTGTCGCTTCGCCGGTGTCGGCGAGCAGGAGGAGGTGCTGGTCGTCTTCGGGGACCCACTGGCGGAACACTCCGGACCACTCGTGCAGCAGAGTGCCCTTCTTGGCGTCCAGTACAGCTGCGATGCCGTTGCCGTACCCGTCCTGGTACATCGGACCGGCGATCGCTGTAGCGCCGTCCGGGGTGAAGCCGACGATCTGGTAGTCGCAGGTGCGCCAGAGGCGTTTGCCTGCCGGCACCGTCAGGAGACTGCTGCAGCTGTTCTGGTCAGCCAGTGTGGTCAGCGAGCCCGCCGTACCGACGCTGGAGACAGCCATCGCCTTCGGGACTGCCTTGATCAGCGTCGCCTTCGACTCACCCGGAGTCCACTCGTACAGGCTGGTCGAACCAGCCTCGGTCGTCCCCGCGTCGAAGTACACCTTGCCGTTGAGATAGCCCAGCAGGGAGGTGTTCCAGACGTCCGGCACAGTGACCTTCTGTACTTCGGCGCGGCCCTGGTCCTGCTGTGCGTAGATGGTCGCTCCGGCCATCGACTCGCCGGTGTCCTTCAGGCGCGAGCCGACGTACGCCGCGCCGAGGCCGTCGTCGGTGGTGACGATCTGGTTGATGTCCGGGGTCCGGGCGGTGATCTTGCCGTCGGTGTTGATCGTCAGCATCTCGGTGCCATAGCCCTTGGTGACCACCGCGAGGGCCGACGAGCCGAGCCGTGCGACCTCCTGGATATCGGCGGTGCCCGGGACCTTGACGTCTCCGCCGGCGCCGCCGCGGATCGTCCGGCCGGTCAGGTACGCGATCTGCGGCGCGCGGCCGGGCGGGAGCTTGTCGAGGACGATCTTCGTCTTCAGCGGTCCGGCAGGCGGCGTACTGCTCGGGGTCGGCGTCTTGGCGGGCGTCGGTGTCGGCTTGGCCGTCGTCGGTTTGCTGGTGACCGGGGACGGCGAGGTGGAGAGCGGGGCCGCCTCGGCCTCGGCGGTCTCCGGGCCCTGGCGGTAGGCGAGGGCTCCGCCGCCCGCGATGGCGGCCACGGCGACAGCTGCGACGAGGGCGACCAAGCGGCCGTTCTGCACTCGCATCGGCGATCTCCTAACAAACCTCAAGGCCCGCTGTCGGGAGATGTGACGTCGGGAAACACCGCTTTGTTCACTCCAGCGAACGGGTCGCAGGAGGGATCGAGCATAATTGCGCCATGGACCAGCCACCCCGGATCGGCCGGTACTCCCTGGTCCGCCGGGTGGGTGCCGGAGGTTTCGCGACCGTTTGGCTGGCCCGGGACGAGCAATTGGATGCCGAGGTCGCGGTCAAGATCCTGTCCGAGAACTGGGTCGAGGACGAGGACGTCCGCCGTCGCTTCCTCGCCGAGGGCCGGTTCCTGCGCAAGGTCGACTCGCTGTACGTCGTCGGCGTCCACGACATCGGCGAGGCCGACGACGGCCGCCCGTTCATGGTGCTGACGTACGCCGACGGCGGCACGCTCGCCGAGCGGATCAAGGCCGGGCCGCTCGAGTTCGGCGAGGCGGTCCGGATCATCACGCAGGTCGGGCGCGGCCTGAAGCACCTGCACGCGCGCGGCGTACTGCACCGGGACGTGAAGCCGGCCAACGTGCTCTTCCGCTCGGACTCGGCCGCTGGCGATCGCGCCATGCTGTCCGACCTCGGACTGGGCAAGTCGCTGGCCGAGGTATCGCGGATCACGATGCCCGGCGGCACTCCCGCGTACGTTGCACCAGAGCAGGTGATGGGCGACCGGCTGGACCACCGAGCGGACCTGTACTCACTGGGCGCCGTCGCGTACGCCGCCTTCACCGGTCAGGCTCCGCATGGCGTTGCCAGCCTCGGTGCGGTCATGCAGATCGACGCACCGCCGCCGTCGATGACCACGCTGCGCGAGGACGTGCCGGACGCGATCGACGTCGTCGTACGGCGTGCTCTCGAGCCGGACCGGGACCAGCGCTGGCCCGACCTCGACAGCTTCCTCAATGCGCTGCGAGAGGCGCACACTACGGGCAAGGTGCCGGCTGGGCTGGTTCCAGCCGCGGAGATGCCCCCACCTGCACCGGCGGCCGCTCCGGTCGACCAGGCGACCGCACTGGCCAGTTCGAACGAGCAGACCGTTCCGGTGAAGCCAAAGCGCCGCCGGCGTGCTGCAGTGATCACTACGCTCGCCGCCCTGGTTCTTGCAGCAGGTGGTGGGTACGGCGGCTACGAGTACGTCCTGACCCGCCCGATCAAGGTGGCCGACAAACCGCTGTCGGTCGAGGTCCCGCGCTCGTGGAAGCAGAAGGCCGTTGACGGACAGCAGTCGCTCCTCGTCAGCACCAATACGTCCACATGGCAGACGAACTCTACGATCGAAGGCGTGTTCGTCGGCGTGGTGAACGCGACCCAGCTGCCGACGAGCGTCACGGCGCCTGACGGCTGCACCGTGGGCCCAGGGGCTCAGAGCACCATCGATGGCCAGCAGGCAGTCACGTTCCAGCTCAGCTGTGGGACCAGCCCGAGCATCGTCGAGCAGTACCGGCAGGTGAATGCCAGCACGCAGCTCCGGATCCAGGTCAGGGCTACCGACGCAGGGACCCGGACCAGCGTGCTCGACTCAGCGGCGTACAAGCCTTAAGGCACCAGCGACGTCAGCGACGAGATGGATGCCTTGTGCATGCGCGGGATGACGTTCAGCGTGGCCGGGTCCGACGCGTACAGGTGCGATCCGGACTCGTAGACCAGGTACGCCGTCCCGTTGTACTCCGTGATGCCCTCGGTCATGCTCGGCGCGCGGAAGCAGCTCAGTGCGGCGGCGTCCAGATCCTTCTGGCCGCGCTTGACCACATAGATGTTGCTGCGGTTCCCACGCCCGTACGACGTGCTGTAGATGAAGTGGTTCGCGGTGACGGTCAGGCCCTGCGTCTTGGTCGGGATCTCCCACGCACCGGACTGAGTGGTCAGCGTGCCGTCGTCCGCGATCTTGTACTCGTACATGGTCCCTCGGCCGGTGTCGTTGAATGTCCCGGCGAACAGCGAGTCGCCGTAGCCCCCGATGAAGGAGGAGCCGGCGACGTCGCGCGCAGTACCGACCTGTGCGAGGTACGGCGTACCAGCGGCCTTCAGGGCATCGCGTAGCTCGGTCAGCCGGTACTTGCGGATGCTGCTGCCCTGGCCGGCCACGAAGGCCCAGCCCTTGCTCACGGTGATCCCGCCGACGTGCGATTCGGCGATCGCGACCACGCCGACCGTGGAGCCGGTGGACGGGTCGATGCCGTAGATCTCGGAGTCGGCGCCTTCGCGGTACGCCGCGACGAGGAGCAGGTTCTTGCCGGAGCCGTCCCAGTTGTACCAAGTGCCCGCGCCTTGCGGCGTGTACGTGCTGAGGTTCGGGATGCTTGCGCTGTTGCTGAACCGGGCGTCGTACTTCTTCGACGCGGACGGTCCGTCGTAGAACGTCGCGCCGCCGGTGGTGGCGGTGTCGCAGCTGATCGCGGCGTGCGCCGGCAGGGCTGCGGTGAGGGCGGCGGCTGTGGTCAGAAGGGCGGTCGAGATGGCGAGAAAGCGCATAGTGACCTCCGGAGGCTGGGCGGAAACCTACGAGAACCCCAGAGTAAATCGGCAGTGAGTAACGATCCAGGGCTCACCGGGCGGCAGATCGGCGAACGGACGCCGTACGGTTGTCGCATGACCGATCTGTCCGCGGCGATCGACCGCGTTCTGCCCAGCGTCCGTGCCGACCTCGAGGACCTCATCCGGATCCCGTCGGTCAGTTACGAACCGGCCCGCGCGGCCGACGTCCAGCGGTCCGCCGAGGCGACCGCGGCGCTGTTCGAGGCCGAAGGCTTCACGGTGAAGATCGTCCGCGCCGGCGACGGTGCGCCGGCGGTGATCGCGAAGAAGCCGGCCCCGGCCGGGAAGCCGACCGTCCTGCTCTACGCGCACCACGACGTCCAGCCGACCGGATCGGTCGAGCAGTGGACCTCGGACCCGTTCGAGCCGACCGAGCGCGGCGACCGGCTGTACGGGCGGGGTGCCGCCGACGACAAGGCCGGGATCGCCGCGCACCTCGCCGCCGTACGGGCCTTCGGCAACGATCTGCCGGTGGGCGTGACGGTGTTCGTCGAGGGCGAGGAAGAGATCGGCTCGCCGACCCTGCTGCAGTTGCTGGACGAGTACACGGAGGACCTCGCCGCCGACGCGATCGTGATCGCGGACTCCGGCAACTGGGAGGTCGGTACGCCGGCCCTGACCGTCTCGCTACGCGGCCTGGTCGAGGCGTACGTCGAGGTGCGGACGCTCGATCACGCCGTACACTCCGGTCTTTTCGGCGGGCCGGTCCCGGATGCGCTGTCGGCGCTGTGCCGGCTGCTCGCCACCCTGCACGACGACAAGGGCGACGTCGCGGTCGACGGGCTGCACGCGTCCCGCGCGGCGGATGTGGTCTACCCGGAGGATCGGCTGCGGGCCGAGTCTTCGGTGCTCGATTCCGTTCGGCTGACTGGCTCGGGTTCGCTGGTGGACCGGCTGTGGACCCGGCCGGCCGTTGCGGTGGTCGGCATCGACGCTCCGTCGGTCGCGGAGGCCAGCAACACGCTGGTGCCGGTCGCGCGGGCCAAGGTGAGCCTGCGGGTCGCGCCCGGCGACGACGCGATCAAGGCCAGCGCAGCATTGCGTGAACACTTGGAGAACCACGCGCCCTGGGGTGCGCAGGTGACCGTGACCGAGGGCCAGAACGGCCAGCCGTGCAGCGTGAACGCGCGCGGCGCCGGGTACGAAGCGGCCCGGTCGGCGTTCAAGTCCGCCTGGGGTGTCGACCCGATCGACATGGGTATGGGCGGCTCGATCCCGTTCATCGCGGAGTTCCAGCAGGCGTTCCCGGAGGCAACGATCCTGGTCACCGGCGTCGAGGATCCCGACACCCGAGCCCACGGAATCGACGAGGGCCTCCACCTCGCCGAGTTCTCGAAGGTGTGCCTGGCAGAAGCTCTCTTGCTTCAGAACCTGGCGAACCAGGCGTGAGCGGGCTTTCCGGCGACCCAGTGTTTGGCATAGGTTTCGGCGAGTGAAGATCGCAGTCGTACGGGAGACGAGACCGGCGGAGCGCCGGGTCGCGCTGGTGCCGGAACAAGTCGCGAAACTGATCGAGCTCGGCTACGAGGTCGCGGTCGAGCCGGCCGCCGGTGAACGCGCGCTGTTCTCCGACGACCAGTACCGCGATGCCGGCGCCGAAGTGGCCTGGGGCGCCGACCACGCGTCCACGATCGTGGCATCGGTCCAGCCGCTCGAACGCGAGCGCCTGCAGCGGTTGCACGCCGGTACGGCGCTGATGTCGTTCCTGCCGACGAACCCGCCGGATGTGGTCCGGACCGCCACTCGCGCCAAGCTGACCGCGTTCGCGATGGAGCTGATCCCGCGGATCTCCCGGGCCCAGTCGATGGACGCGCTGTCCTCCCAGGCGCTGGTCGCCGGATACCGGGCGGCGATCGTCGCCGCCGAACGACTCCCGCGTTTCTTCCCGCTGAACATGACGGCAGCCGGCACAGTCCCGCCGGCCCAGGTCGTCGTACTCGGAGCCGGCGTCGCCGGTCTGCAGGCGATCGCGACCGCCAAGCGCCTCGGCGCGGTGGTGAAGGCGTACGACGTCCGTACCGCGGCCGCCGAGGAGATCGCGTCGATGGGCGCCGTACCGATCGAGCTCGAGCTGGGCACGCTGGACGGACCCGGCGGATACGCCCGCGAGATGACGCCTGAACGCGCGCAGCTGCAGCGAGAACTGCTCACGCCGTACGTCGCCGCAGCGGACGCGCTGATCACGACAGCCGCCGTACCGGGCCGGACCGCTCCGATGCTCGTGACGCGATCGATGGTCGAGCAGATGAAGCCGGGATCGGTCGTGGTCGATCTGGCGTCCGAGCAGGGCGGCAACGTCGAAGGATCCGTCGCCGGGACCGAGCTGACCATCGGCGAGGCGCTCGTCTGGGGTGGTGCGAACGTGCCGTCGCAGATGGCCGGTCCGGCATCGCGGCTCTACGGTCAGAACATCGCGAACCTGATCCGGCTGATGACCCGCAACGCCGCCTTCGATCCCGACTTCACCGACGAGATCGTCCGCGGCTGCTGCGTCACCCACGACGGCAGCGTGCTCCACGAGCCCACCCGCGAGCTCTTGAAAGGCCAGGCTTGATGACCGAGTCCATTGCGCTGCTGACGATCTTCGTCCTCGCGGCGTTCGTCGGGGTCGAGGTGATCAGCAAGGTCTCCTCGACGTTGCACACCCCGTTGATGTCCGGAGCGAACGCCATCCACGGCGTCATCCTGGTCGGCGCCATCATCGTCACCGGCTCGGCCGACTCCGTCATCGTGGTGATCGTCGGGCTGCTGGCCGTCGTACTCGCGACCGTGAACATGGTCGGCGGGTTCGTGGTCACCGACCGGATGCTGGAGATGTTCAAAGGTCCGGGGGCTCGTAAGAAGGAGCTGCACAAGTGATCCCCACCTGGGCCCAGATCGGGTATCTGGTCTCCGCGGTCTGCTTCATCGTCGCGCTGAAGGCACTCTCGTCGCCGCGGAGCGCACGAACCGGCAACCTGATCGGTGCCGCGGGCGCGGTGCTCGCGGTGCTCATCACGTTCGCGGCGTACAAGCCGGACCACCTGGCGCCGATCCTGATCGCGCTGATCATCGGCACCATCGGCGGTGTGGTCGGGTCGCGGCGGGTGCAGATGACCCAGATGCCGCAGCTCGTTGCCTTGTTCAACGGTGTCGGCGGCGGCGCGGCCGCACTGGTCGCACTGCTCGAGCTCGACGAGGTCTCGTCCGACGCCACGGTGGCGGCGATCGCTTCGGCGTTCACGATCCTGGTCGGAGCCGTGAGCTTCTCCGGATCGGTGGTGACGTTCACCAAGCTGCAGGAGCTGATGACGACCCGGCCGGTGACGTTCCCCGGTCTGCCGGTGCTGTTCGTTGCGTCGATCCTCGGCGGGTTCGCATTGGGCATCTGGCTGGTGTCGGACCCGCGCGTGTGGGTCGGCGTACTGCTCTGCCTCGTGGGTCTCGCGATCGGTGTGATGCTGGTGCTGCCGGTGGGCGGTGCCGACGTACCGATCGTCATCTCGTTGCTCAACGCCTTCACCGGTCTGACGGTGGCCGCGAGCGGCTATGTGCTGGGCAACACGCTGCTCCTGATCGCGGGCACGCTCGTCGGCGCCGCCGGTACGTTGCTGACCAAGCTGATGGCGGACGCGATGGGGCGGTCCGTGTTCAACATCCTCTTCGGCGCTGTGCGGGGCGGGTCCACGTTGGGCGCCGGTACGGCGTCCGAGCGGCCGGTGATCTCGGGCGGGCCGGAGGACGTGGCGATCCTGCTCGGGTACGCGAACAAGGTCATCATCGTGCCCGGGTACGGTCTTGCGGTGGCGCAGGCGCAGCACGTCCTGCGTGACCTGGTCGAGGAGCTGCAGTCGCGGGGCGTGAAGGTCGACTACGCGATCCACCCGGTCGCGGGTCGCATGCCCGGCCACATGAACGTGCTGCTCGCCGAGGCCCAGGTCCCGTACGACCAGCTCCGCGAGATGGACGACATCAACGGCGACTTCAAGACCACCGACGTCGTCCTCGTCGTCGGCGCCAACGACGTGGTCAACCCCGCCGCCCGCAACACCCCGTCGGCCCCGATCTACGGCATGCCGATCCTGAACGCCGACGAGGCCCAACGAGTCATCTTCCTCAAACGCTCGATGCGCCCCGGCTTCGCCGGCATCGAGAACGAACTCCTCTACGACCCCCGCACAACCCTGCTCTTCGGCGACGCCCGGGACTCCCTCACCAAGCTCCTGGGCGCATTGAAGACCGTCTGAGCCTGGGAAAACGTTGTCATAGGGAAAGCCGCGCACTAAACCACGCCGCGGCTTTCCCCGCAACCATTTGACACCTTCCTGCCGGACAATTCCCCATCCGGTCCAGACCGCTCCAGAGGTGTGGTCTCGTGACGCCCAAGCAGCCGTCACCATCTTCCATTCCCCTGGCCACCCCCGGCCAACGACCTACCCCGGCCACCACGCTTCGTTGCTCGCCCACTCGGTCAGCTGTTTGACTTTCCCCCACGAGAGGCCCGGGCGGCGCACCCATTTCCCCTCTCCTTCCCCCTCGCCCCAAGGAGACCCCATGCCCCGCCCCCACCCACCCCTTTCCCGAGCCTGGGACTGGGGCTAATCCACCCACCCCCGCTGAGCCGCCCGAACCCCCAACTCAAACCGCCCCGAAGCCCTCACCTGATCACTGAGCTTCGAGACGATCCGGCGTACGGTGCGCATCGAAACGCCCAGTCGCCTCGCGACCTGCTCGTCCGTGGCACCCTGCACCAGCAGCTTCAGCAGCTCGATGTCTTGGGCTGTGATCCCGTTGCCTTCGCGTGGGGCCGAGGGTGCAAACGCATCCTCGGCGGCGATCCAGTATTTCAGGAATAATTCCTGTGCCAGATTGACCACGGCGCGACTGTGATGCACGACCGCGCCGACAGAAACGTCGTCGGGATCGATTCCCATGACTGCGGATTCGCCGTCGAAAATGATCAGCTTCATGGGTATTGACGGTGTGGTGCGAACCTTTGCGCCATACTTCTCGAAGAAATACAAATAACCGTCCTTGGATGCGCGGTGTTTCATCTGGGATTCCGTGACGAGGTACCGGACGTCAATACCGCGCTCCAGGAACGGCCGATCGGGACTGTCACTCGGATCCCGATCGGTGATCTCGCTGCTGTACGGCAGCATGCCCCAGGTCGATTTGGTCGGCTGGAAATGCTGCATCCGTGCGTAGGCTCGTTCCCGCCCTTCGAGTACCTCGACATCGCGTGCTGCCCGCTGGACCAGGAGTTCGGTGTAGTCGGCGACGAACTGCCCTGCCGAGAGCTTGTCCGCCTGCAGTTCGTTGGCGAGTACGTCGATCTGCTCCTGCCGCCGCGCAGCCAGCCGCTCCAGCCCCAGGGTCGGGTGCAACGGGTATTCCTCGTCGGGGATGTTCCAGCGCGGCACGAGCAACCCGAACTCACGCAGCCGATCCAGCTCGGCCCGGACCTCTTCCTCTGTCAGGTCCAGCTTGGCGGACAGATCACCCACCCTGGAGCGCCGGACCAACATCGGATCCTGGAGCAGGGTGCGATAGAGCCCCAGCGTGCGCTGACTCAGCCCCAGCGACTCGAACAACGCAGAACTCAGACCCAGCCGCGCTTGGCGGCGGCTACGCCCAGCTCGAAGCGGCTGGCGGCGTCGAGGCGTTCGGAGAGGTTGGCGGTGATGCGCCGCGCTGTGCGGAGGGAGATGCCGAGGAGACGAGCAACCTGCTCGTCCTTGGCCCCGCCGGCGAGAAGCCGGAGTACTTCGGCCTCGTGCGGGGTAAGCGGGGCGTCGTCGTCGCGGTCGTCGGGGTCGAACATTTCGCTTGCCCGCGACCAATAGGCGTCGAACAGCGCTATTGCGACGGACACCACGGCCGGGGTGCGGTGGATCACTGCGCCTGCCGTCGGGCTCATCGGATCCATCGGCATGATCGCGAGCTCCTGGTCGAAGATCAGCAGGCGCATCGGAAGTGTGGGCGTGGCCCGTACCTCGCCACCAAGACGGTGGATGGTGGCGGCGTAGTCGAGTGCCTGCCTCGAGGCTGACATGCTCTGCAGATATACGGTCCGGAGCTTCAGCCCGCGCTCCAGCAGTGAGAAATCGGGGGACTTCTCGGTCGGATGCACGGTGTCGTCAAGGTGTGCCGGGACCAGGCACCAGAACGTATCGCGGGCCTTGAGCGCCAACTCCTCGATGCGTCGTGATGCGTTCGAGCGTCCTTTGATGACCTCGACGTCGCCGCTACTGCGGGCCGTCAACAGCTCGTTGTACTGCTCAGCCACCACGTCGGCGGATGCTTCAGCCTCCTTCAGCTCGCCCAGCATCTGGGTCAGCTCGGTGCGCCGACGCTCGGCCAGGCTCGTCAGGCCGACCCGTGGATGAACTGCGTGCTCCGCCTCGGGGTTCGTCCACGTCGGAACTAGTAACTCGAGCTGCCGCAGCTTCTCCATCAGTTCCTTGACATCGGCTACCGAACGATTTACTAGCGCGGCAATCTGGTCCGGCGTACTGTCTGGGTGGCTGAGAAGGGCGTGGTAGACCGCAAAAGTGGCTTCGTCCACCCCCAGCGGTTCGAGCACGATCCCTCTCCTCCAGAACTTGTCGGAACCGACCATATACAGACAGCGTCTACAAAGAGCACCCGAAGGCGGTTTCGAAGCTATTCGAAGGGACAGGTTGTGATCAAGAAGTTGCTGATTGTCGTGGCGGCCGCAGTCGCTCTGTCAATCGCGTCGCCGGTCGTGGCGTCGGCCTCCACGGGCCAGGAGCCTGCCTGCGGCGCCATCAACGCCTGCTGGTAGACGCTTGGTCCTGACTCCGCAGCGCGTCCCGTAGACTGCTGGTGTGGCTCGTGGCGATGGTCGGCTTACTCATGAACTCGACCCGCAGGATCTGGGTCCGCAGGATGCTTGTGGGGTGTTCGGGGTTTGGGCGCCTGGGGAAGAGGTTGCCAAGCTCACCTACTTCGGTCTGTATGCCTTGCAGCACCGGGGGCAGGAGTCGGCAGGGATTGCGGTCAGTAACGGGTCGCAGATTCTGGTCTACAAGGACATGGGGCTGGTCAGCCAGGCCTTCGACGAGGCGACCCTCGCCAGCTTGAGAGGGCACATCGCGATCGGCCACTGCCGGTACTCGACCACTGGTTCCAGTGTGTGGGCCAACGCGCAGCCGACGTTCCGGTCCACGGCGACCGGTTCGATTGCGCTCGGCCACAACGGCAACCTGACCAACACCAGCGAGCTCGCCGCGAGTCTGAACGGCGAGGGTGACCTGGATCTCGGTCTCGACGCCGACGTCGACCATGCGAAGGCGAACGCCAAGCACGGTGCGTCGTCCGACACCGACATCCTCACGTCGATGCTGGCCGGCTACCCGGACCTGACGATCGAAGAGGCCGCCGCCAAGATCCTCCCGAAGGTCAAGGGCGCGTTCAGCCTGATCTTCATGGACGAGAACACCCTGTACGCCGCCCGCGACCCGCAGGGCATCCGCCCGCTGGTCCTCGGTCGGCTCGAGCGCGGCTGGGTGATCGCCAGCGAGACCGCCGCCCTCGACATCTGCGGTGCGAGCTTCATCCGCGAGGTCGAGCCGGGTGAGATCGTCGCGGTCGACGCCGAAGGTCTCCGCTCCACGAAGTTCGCCGAGCCGGATCCGAAGGGCTGCCTCTTCGAGTTCGTCTACCTGGCCCGGCCGGACACCCAGATCTCCGGCCAGCGGATCTACTCGACCCGCGTCGAGATCGGCCGCAAGCTCGCCAAGGAGCACCCGGCGGAGGCCGACCTCGTCATCGCGACCCCCGAGTCCGGCACCCCGGGTGCGATCGGGTACGCCGAGGAGTCCGGCATCCCGTACGGCTCCGGCCTGGTCAAGAACGCGTACGTCGGCCGCACGTTCATCCAGCCGAGCCAGACGATCCGCCAGCTCGGCATCCGCCTCAAGCTGAACCCGCTGCGCGAGGTGATCGAGGGCAAGCGCCTGGTCGTGGTCGACGACACGATCGTCCGCGGCAACACCCAGCGCGCGGTCATCCGGATGCTGCGCGAGGCCGGCGCCAAGGAGATCCACGTCCGCATCACCGCGCCGCCGGTGAAATGGCCGTGCTTCTACGGCATCGACTTCGCCAGCCGGGCCGAGCTGATCGCCAACGGGCTGAACACCGAGGAGATCTGCCGTTCGCTCGGCGCCGACTCGCTCGGGTACATCAGCCTGGACAACCTGGTCGAGGCGACGACGGTCCCGAAGGAGCGGCTCTGCCGGGCCTGCTTCGACGGCGTCTACCCGGTCGCCCTGCCCGACCCGGAGCACCTCGGCAAGCACCTGCTCGAGCTGCCGGTGACCGACGTCGACGGTCTGGCCACGGTCTCCGGCGGTGGCGGAGCCGCCGACGCCCTGAGCCGTCCGTGATGCCGAACCGCCCGTAATCCAGTCCCCGGGAACACGGCGGTACGCCGGACGCCCGGAGTACCGCCGTACCGAGGAGAAGAACGTGAGCGAAGGCGCGAGCTACGCGTCCGCCGGGGTCGATATCGAGGCCGGTGACCGCGCCGTCGAGCTGATGAAGGAGTGGGTGGCGAAGGCGACCCGCCCCGAGGTGGTCGGTGGGCTCGGCGGGTTCGCCGGCCTGTTCGACGCGACGGCCCTGACGTCGTACCGCCGGCCGCTGCTGGCGACCTCGACGGACGGGATCGGGACCAAGGTCGCGATCGCGCAGAAGCTGGACAAGCACGACACGATCGGGTTCGACCTGGTCGGGATGGTCGTCGACGACCTGGTTGTGTGCGGCGCGGAGCCGCTGTTCATGACCGACTACATCTGCACCGGCAAGGTGGTCCCGGAGACGATCGCGCAGATCGTGAAGGGCATCGCGGAGGCGTGTGTCGAGGCCGGTACGGCGCTGGTCGGCGGCGAGACCGCGGAACACCCGGGTCTGCTGAAGGCAGACGAGTACGACGTGGCCGGCGCCGCGACCGGTGTGGTCGAGGCGGACGAGGTGCTCGGCGCGGAGCGGGTGCGCGCGGGAGACGTCGTACTGGCGATGGCGTCGTCGGGACTGCACTCGAACGGGTACAGCCTGGTCCGGCACGTGTTCTTCGACCGGGCCAAGTGGACGCTGGACCGCGAGGTGCCGGAGCTCGGTACGACGCTGGGCGAGGTGCTGCTCACGCCGACCCGCGTGTACGCCAAGCACTGTCTGGAGCTGATCCAGGAGCTGAACGACGGGGACGGGCGGCCGCTGCACGCGATGTCGCACATCACCGGCGGCGGATTCGCCGCGAACCTGGCGCGCGTGATCCCGGCCGAGCTGTCGGTCCGGATCGACCGGTCGACCTGGACGCCTGCGCCGATCTTCGGGCTCGTCGGGCTGCTCGGCGACGTGGTGCTGCCGGAGCTGGAGAAGACGCTGAACATGGGCGCGGGCATGGTCGCAGTACTCGACCCGTCGGCCGCCGATGCGGCGATCCAGGCGCTGGCCGCCCGCGACATCCCCGCCTGGGTATGCGGCGAGGTCACCGCGACACCGGGCGGCACCGTCACCCTCGAAGGTGCATACGCCAAGTAGGCCTGCATCCAGCACCACCTGGGAGCGGCTCTGGAACGAGCTGTCCGACGCCTCGGGCAGCTACGACCGTTGATCCGCCACAGGTGGTGCTGGTGTGGGTTCTCGTCGGACGCACGGTGAACTGCTCAGTCACCCCGAAGGGCGCCTGAGCAGCTCAGCCGGGCTGATGTTGCTTACCGACGGGGGTGGTAGTCGTCGGCGTCGTCTCCGTCGCCGTCGTTCTCGCCGTTCGCAGAACGGTCGCCACCCTGGTCACCGGACAGCTCACGCTTGAGCTGGTCCAAGTCGGTGTCCCAGGTGCGGTACTTCAGGTCGCGTGCGACCTTCGTCTGCTTGGCCTTTGCACGGCCGCGCCCCATAGCGTCGACCCCCTCGCACAAGTCAACCGGGTACGCTGCGTGGCGCCCACGGATCAGTCGTCAGTAATCGTGGTTCAAGGATACCCGGCGCGCGGGATCGACACACGCACCGCCCCCGTCCAGAGGTCCGATCACAGCATCGGCGGGGTGGGCCGATCCCCTCAAACCGGCCCACCCCGCCGCGTCCGGCCCCGTTACTTCACTTCGCGACGTGAGCTAGCCCACAGTCCGATGATGGTCGGAAGGACGATCCAGACCCCGACCGCGGTCAGCGTCTCGGGCACCATCCCGTGCAGATCCCGCTCCGCGATCCGGCCGAGCGCGCCGAACACGTCCAGGTAGTTCGCGTTGTCCTTGAACAGCGCCGGCCCGGCCAGCGACCACGCGGTCGGCGCGATGAAGAACGCCAGGATCGCGACCGCGGTCTGCGGGATCACCGCACCGAACGCGGCGCCCATCACGACGTTCAGCGCCACAGTCAGGTAGGCGCCGGCGAGTTGCCCGCCGAGTCCGGCGTACGACGCAGCGTGGTCGGTGATCCCACCGGCGAGCGCGGTGCTGGCGAGCGCCAGCGCGACGACCCCGGTCATCACGACCGCACTCAGTACGACGGCGGAGACGAACTTGGCCAGCTGCACCCGGACCCGGCGCGGCGACAGCGTGAACGTGGTCAGCGCGGTCCGCTGCGTCCACTCCGACGTCATCGCCATCACGCCGATCACCGGCAGCAGCAGCATGACGCCGGTGGACGCGGCGCCGAGGAAGCCGTCGAATCCGGCTGCTCCCTGCGGCAGGTGGGTGATCTGCCAGGCCAGTGCGGCCACTGCGATCAGCAGGACCGCGGCGATCAGGACCCGGCCACTGCGGGTGTTGACGGATTTGCGTAGTTCGATTGCAACTAGTTTCAGGAACGACTGGCCGCGGGCGGGCGGCAGCGCGGTCGCTACCTCGGCCCGGTGCTTGGCCGGTGCGGTGGTGGTCGGGACGTCTTCGGTCACGATGGTCATAGCGATGAGCTCCAGAAGAAGAAGTAGGTGTGATCAGGCGGCCGCGGCGGTCGGCGCTGCGGTCAGCTGGAAGAACAGGTCCTCCAGGCCGGCGCCGTCGCTCTGGCGGAGTTCGATCAGAATCTGACCGGCAGCGGCGGCGGCCCGCCCGACCTGCTCGGCGGTGGCGTCGACGCGCAGCGAACCGTCGGCGAGCGGCTCGAGGTTCAGGCCGGCCGCGGTCAGGGCCTCGTTCAGGCGGATCGGGTCGAGGCCGCGGACGAGCGTGCCGCTCCCGGCGAGCAGTTCGTCCAGCGAGCCGTCAGCGACGATCCGGCCGCCGCCGATGACGACCAGGCGGTCGACGGTCGCCTGCACCTCACCGAGCAGGTGGCTGGACAGGATCACGGTGCCGCCGCGGGCGGCGAAGTCCTGCAGCAGCCCGCGCATCCACCGGATGCCCTCCGGGTCCATCCCGTTGGCGGGCTCGTCGAGGATCAGTACGGCGGGGTCGCCGAGCAGCGCGGCCGCGATCCCGAGCCGCTGCCGCATACCGAGCGAGTACTGACCGACGCGGCGCTTCGCGGCGTGGCTGAGTCCGACCGCCTCGAGCATCTCGTCGGTGCGGCTCTTCGGCACCCCGAGCAGGCTCGCGTTCAGCAGCAGCGTCTCGCGGCCGGTGCGGCCCGGGTGCTGCGCCGCGGCGTCCAGCATGACTCCGACGACCCGGCCCGGGTTCGGCAGGTCGGCGTACCGCTTGCCGGTGATGGTGGCGGTGCCGGAGGTCGGCGGCGTCAGGCCGGTGAGCATCCGCAGCGTGGTCGACTTGCCGGCGCCGTTCGGGCCGAGGAAGCCGGTGATGCTGCCGGGCTCAACGGTGAACGACACGTCCTGGACAGCCGTGGTGCTGCCGTAGCGCTTGGTCAGATTCTCGACGGTGATCATGACATCGAGTCAACCGCCGGCGACCCCCTTCGCACATCGGACGAGCGGCTGCGGCTACCCCCTACGAAAGTTGCCTCCGGCGACCAGGAACCCACCCGGAAGGGGGACGTGATCGCGTCGACCGTCGAACTACAGTGACGGAATGCGACGGTTGCGCCGGTGGTACGCCTGGTGGGTCAGGCATGCCCCGCGCGTGCGCGACTTCCTGTACGTCGCCTTCAGCCTGCTCACGATCGTCGCGCAGGCCGCGTCCGGCGGGGGCGGGTGGAGCCCCAAGGACTGGTACGTCCTCGGCGCCGGCATCGTCGCCTCGGTCGCGCTGCTCTGGCGCCGGCGCTTCCCCGTGACGGTCACTGCGATCGCCGTCGTCGCGATGCTGACCGGCGGGATCTTCGTCCCGATGGGGCTCGCTCTGCTGACCCTCTCGATCCGTCGCCGCGACCTGGCACTGGCGATCCTCGGCCTCGCGTCGTACGCCGCCTATGTACTGAACTCCTGGAGTGGCCAGGGATCGATCTGGGTCCCGATCTTCACCGGCCCGTTCCTGGTCGGGACGTGGATCGCGATCGGCGCGTACGTCGGTGCGCGCCGCGACCTGATGGCGTCGCTGCGGGACCGGGCCGAGCGCGCCGAGGCCGAGCGCGAGCTGCGCAGCGAGCAGGCCCGGCTCGGCGAGCGATCCAGGATCGCGCAGGAGATGCACGACGTACTCGCGCACAAGGTCTCGCTGATCGCCCTGCACGCAGGCGGCCTCGAGGTGAACCCGGCGGTCGGCGCCGACAAGGTCGAAGACTCGGCGAAGCTCATCCGCGAGACCGCCCGGCAGGCCATGGAGGATCTCCGCGAGGTTCTCGGCGTACTCCGGTCCGACGTCAGCGTGGCCGGTGCGGACCTGTCGCCCGTGCCCCACGCCGCGGATCTCGAGCGGCTGATCGAGGCCTCCCGCAACGCGGGTGTGACCGTTGGGTACGACGTTGCGTTGCCGGCCGACGTACCAGATTCGCTCGGGCGGACTGTCTATCGGCTGGTGCAGGAGTCACTGACCAATGTGCATAAGCACGCCCGCGGCTCGGCGACCGAAGTGTGGGTCCATGGCGCGCGGGGCGAGGGCGTGACGGTGAGGGTGAAGAACGTACGGCCGGTGGCTGCTGGTTCACTGCTTCCTGGCGCCGGTGCGGGCCTGGTCGGGCTGCGCGAGCGGGTGCAGCTGGTCGGTGGCCGGCTGACCACCGGGCCGACGCCCGAAGGCGGCTGGCAGGTCGAGGCCTGGCTGCCGTGGGATGACCGCAAACAAGATGCCGAGCCTGTGTTCGTAGATGAAGGGGAACGATGACGCGGCTGCTGATCGTGGACGACGAGGCGCTGGTCCGGGCCGGGCTGAAGATGATCCTCGAGTCGGACGACGAGCTCGAAGTGGTCGCCGAGGCCGAGGACGGCGCCGACGCCGCGGCGATGGTGAAGGAGCATCGGCCGGACGTCGTACTGATGGACATCCGGATGCCGCGGCTGGACGGGCTGGCCGCGACGCGGGAGGTTCAGGCGCTGCCGGATCCGCCGAAGATCGTCGTACTGACGACCTTCGATCTGGACGACTACGTGTTCCGCGCTCTGCAGGCCGGGGCGAGCGGATTCCTGCTCAAGGACACCCCGCCGCGCGAGCTGGTGCAGGCAATCAAGGTCGTCGCGGCCGGGGACGCGATGCTGTCGCCGGCGGTGACGCGGCGTCTGATCGGGCACTTCGCCGGCGACCCGCGGACGGACCGGCGGCGGGTGGCGCGCGAGCGGATCAGCAAGCTCACCGAACGCGAGCGCGAGGTGCTCGTCGAGGTCGGCCGCGGCCTGCAGAACGCCGACATCGGCAGGAAGCTCTTCATGAGCGAGGCCACGGTGAAGGCGCACGTCTCCCGGGCCCTGGTGAAACTCGACGCCACGAATCGCGTACAGGTAGCGATCCTGGCGTACGAAGCCGGCCTGCTCGACGACTAGTCGCGCGAGAAGAAGGCGTGCAGATAGGAAACCGGCCCGGCCGTCGGAGGGGTGGGGGATCGACGGCCCGGCCGGTTTCATGGCCAGCGTGCCTGGGGGGATAGGACGCTGACGACCAGCGGCACCCGATGGGGGGAAGGGCGCCGCTGGTCAGGACTCAGATGCGGCCGAAGGCCACGCTGCTGGTCCAGATCTTCGCCTTGGCGACCGGGCGACCCGGCTTCGAGGCGTGCCACAGCATGTTCCCGCCGGCGTAGATGCCGACGTGGTACACACCGCCGCCACCGTTGCGGAAGAACACGAGGTCACCCGGCTTGGCGGCCTTGCGGCTGATGTGCTTGGTCGCGCTGTACTGCTGGCGCGACGTGCGCGGCAGCTTGTGACCGGCCTTCTTGTAGACGAAGCCGGTGTAGCCGGAGCAGTCGAAGCCGCGGGTGGTCGTGCCGCCGTAGCGGTACGGCGTGCCCTTGAGCTTGGCCGCCTCCCGGAGCACCTTGGCCCGGAAGGTGGTGGTGCCGGTGCTCGCGCCGGCCTTGCCGTAGAGCACCTTGTGCTTGGCGGCCCAGGTCAGCCGGCCCCAGGTGTTCTTGTCCATGTAGCCGGTGGCCTTGAGGCCCCAGGACGCCTGGAACTTCTTCAGCACCCGGACGGTGCTGGTGCCGAAGTAGCCGTCCGGCCCCAGGTGCAGGGCGCGCTGGACGTACTTGACGGTCGGGCCGGAGTCACGGAACCGGAGCAACGGCCGGCTCGGGATGCTCGTGTGGCCGCGCAGCTGAGCAGCGGTCATGGTGGCCGCCGAGGCGGTCGCCGGGGTGGTGCCGATGCTGAGGGCGGCTCCACCGCCGACAGCGAGGCCGACCGAGAGTACGGCGGCTGCGGCGCGAGGGGCGCCGGGCTTGCTGGTCCTACGGTGCTTCGCCAGGGTCCGGCCGGTAGGCCGGTCGGTACTGGAAAGCTGGCTGACGGCGCGCGAAAGCGACGTCCGTCGGGCAGTGACGGGCATGGTTGTCTCCCGACGCCTGTGAAGTTAGCTGTCGGGTTCGGGCTGGGATTCATAGCCCGGTCCGCTCCCGCGGACTTCACCCCAGGGTTTCGACCACTCACGGTCGAGACCCAACTTCCTGGGTTCCCCACCCCTGCCATGGTGTTCGAGGGGAGCACATGGGCCCTGGCAGGGCTCGGCGTTGACCCACGTGCGGTTCGTGTTGTTTACCGAACCGCCGACGACTGTATAACAGAACGATCACGACGCAAACCCTCAGATCCACAAAGACCCTCCGGAATGCCCTTGAGAGGGCATCTGACGGATCAGCGAGCCTGGGTGAACACCAGGTGTCCTGAGCGCGTCTGAGCGGGGCGCAGGCAGGAACTGAGAGCCTCGATGTGACCTCGGTCACAATCGATGGTTGCTTTCTGTGACAACGGGCACAGAGGGTGGTCAGGGCACCCTAAAATCCTTGCGAATTCAGCTAATTTCCGAGCAACTCGCGGAACCGCTCCAGCCCCAAGTTCCCGCCCGACAGCACCACTCCGACGCGCTCGGGCATCCCGTGGATCCGTCCGGCCAGCACTGCGGCCAGCGCACTCGCCCCACTCGGCTCGAGCACGATCTTCAGCCGCTCGAACGCGAACGCCATCGCCGCCACGATCTCCTCGTCGCTGACCAGCTCGAACGACTCCACGAGCCGCCGGTTCACCGCGAACGTCAGCTCGCCCGGTGTCGAGATCGCCTGCCCGTCCGCGATCGTCCGCGGTACGGCGATCTCCACCCGCTCGCCCGCAGCCAGTGAGCGGGCGTGGTCGTCGCCCGCCGCCGGCTCGACCCCGATCATCCGGATCCCCGGGCACATCAGGGTCGCCGCGGTCGCACAGCCGGCCATCAGCCCACCGCCGCCGACCGGAACCAGCAGGGCGCCGAGATGCCCGACCTCCTCGAGCAACTCGAGCGCGACGGTCCCTTGCCCGGCCATCACGTCGTAGTTGTCGTACGGCGGGATCAGCGTGCGCCCGCGTTCGGTCGCCAGCTCCTGCGCGAGGGCGGCCCGATCTTGCGTGTAGCGGTCGTACGTGACCACCTCAGCGCCGTACCCGCGGGTGGCAGCGACCTTCGTCGGCGGCGCGTCCTCCGGCATCAGGATCACCGCGCTCGTCCCGGCGAGCCGCGCGGCCAGCGCGACCGCCTGCGCGTGATTGCCGGAGGAGTACGCCGCGACGCCCGCCTCGAGCTGCTCCGCCGTGAGCCGGCTGATCGCGTTGTACGCGCCCCGGAACTTGAATGCACCGATCCGCTGGAAGTTCTCGGCCTTCAGGAACACCTCCGCCCCGACCCGCTCGTCGAGCGTCCGCGACGTGAGGACCGGCGTACGGTGTGCGACACCCTTCAGGCGCTCAGCGGCGGCCCGGACATCTGTGAGACTCAGCACGGTCATGGGGCCTCCCGGCCTGGACTGAGGAGCGGAGGGAGCGAAGCGACCGGAGCGACGAGGGAAGGCCGGGAGTTACAGCCCCATGACCCGCCGCGCCGGAGGCGTGGCATCCAATACTGCCGACGTTATCTGCGGGCGATGTCAAAGTGCGCCTGCCCGCTCCGTACTGATGGACGAGAGGCACCCACTCCGGGGGCCGCGGGTGAAGGAGACACCGTGAAGTACCTACTGGTTCTGAACATCAACCCCGACGTGCTCGCCGCGCTGCCCGAAGCCGAGCAGCAGGCCATCGGTTCCGGTCACCAGAAGTTCATGGACACGATCAAGGCGTCGGGCGAGTTCCACAGCACGGTCGCGCTGCAGCAGCCGGCCCAGTCCGCGGTCGTCACCGTCCGGGGCGGTCTCCCGGCGGTGACCGACGGGCCGTTCGTGGAGTCGAAGGAGTTCCTCGGCGGCTACTACCTGGTGGACGTGGCGTCCCGGGAGCGCGCGCTGGAGCTGGCCGCGATGATCCCGGACGCGGCGATCGAGGGCCTCGGCGTCGAGGTTCGCGGGGTCGAGTTCGCGGACGGTCTCTGACCGCAGCGAAACGAAGGGGGTTCTCCACAGACTGTGGAGAACCCCCTTGTTTTGTTGACGTTTCAGTCGGTCTGGTCGTCGACGTTCGCGTCGCCCGCGTTCCGCTTGACCGAGTCGATCCCATTCTGCGCCGCGGCCTTGGTCGTGTAGCTCTCGCTGCTGGTCGCGATGATCTCGCCGTTACCGGCCTTCAGGCGAAACCTGAACTCGCCGGACTTGTCCTTGTACAGCTCGAACTTCCCCGCCATCGATGTACCTCCATAGAGAGTGGTATCGCTCCGTCTCGGAGCGTAGTCCTCTCGACCCTCTGGCGGGGTGCGTACACGCCCTACTCTCGGATGCCGCGGATGCCTGCCACAACGAGGTCGAGGCCGATCTCGTAGTACCGGTCTCGTGACTCGGGGCAGATCAGTGCGCCGGCGGCGGACGTGATCAGCGGGTAGCGCTCGGGGGACAGCGCGCCGAGGGATGCCCGCTTGCGCCGGAGGGAGGCCTCGCGAGCCTCTGGGTCGCTGACCTCGCGGGCGACCGGGTCCGTGGTCACCAATGAGATCAGTGAGCAGATTGCCTGCCGGCCGACCTCGGCCGCGTCGTCGACGCTGAATCCGCCCTCGACGAGAAGCTCCAGCGCGCGTTCGGACAGCGCCAGGCCGGGCTCGGTGATCAGGATCCGCGCCAGCGTCAGGTCCGCGAGTCGCGGGTGCCCGCGGAGCGCGGTCACGAACGCGGTCAGCAGCATGTGGAGCTGCTTGTCCCAGCGTTCGTCGTTCGGCGTCGGGAGTACGACGTCGGCCAGGATGCGATCCCCGATCGCGGCCAGCAGGTCGTCCTTGTCCTTGAAGTGCCGGTACAGCGCCATCGGCGTGACGTCGTGCTGCGCGGCCAGCTTCCGGAACGAGACCGCGGCCGGTCCCTCGTCGTCGGCGATGGCCAGGGCGCTGTCGACGACCTTCTCCGGATCGAGGCGGCGGGAGGTCTCTTTGGTGATCACGTTGACAAGTCTACACCGTAGACCTAATGTCTACTCCGTAAGCTTACGGCGTATACATACAGCGTAGACTCTCAACCGAGTGAGGTACGGCAATGCGACGCAGTCCTTGGGCCACCCTGGCGGTGCTAGCTCTAGCTCAGTTCATCGTGGTGCTCGACGTGACGATCGTGAACGTCGCGCTGCCCCACATCCAGGCGGACCTGAACTTCTCCGCCGACTCCCTGCAGTGGGTCATCAACGCGTACACACTGCTCTTCGGCGGCTTCCTGCTCCTCGGCGGACGGATGGCCGACCTGCTCGGTCCGCGCCGGGTGTTCACCGCGGGCCTCGTCCTCTTCGGTGCGACCAGCCTCATTGCCGGCCTCTCCAACTCGCCGGAGTTCCTCATCGGCGCCCGCGCGGTTCAGGGCCTCGGGGGAGCGCTGCTGTCACCCGCGGCGCTGGCCATCCTGACGATGACCTTCGCGCACGGACGTGAACGCAACATCGCGATGGGCGTCTGGGGCGGTCTCGCCGGTCTCGGCGGCACGCTCGGCGTGGTCGCGGGCGGCGTACTCGTGGATTCCCTCAGCTGGCAGTGGGTCTTCTTCGTGAACGTGCCGATCGTGATCGCACTGATCGCCCTCATCCCGGTCTTCGTACCGGACCTGCGGCACTCGACGGGTCGCCGTACGTTCGACACCCTCGGTGCGGTGCTCGGCACGGCCGGTCTGATGTCGGTCGTGTACGGCGTGGTGCGGTCGGAGCCGTCCGGCTGGGGATCGTTCGAGGTTGTCGGCGTACTGACTGCCGGTGTGCTCATGTTGGTGGCGTTCGTTTTGGTCGAGTCGCGGTCCGCTGCTCCGCTGGTGCCGCTGCGACTGTTCCGGTCGAGGGCGCTGAGTGTGTCCGGTGCGACGCTGGCGCTGAACGGCGCCGGGTTCCTGTCCATGTTCTTCCTGACTGCTATCTACCTGCAGCAGGTGCGTGGCGACAGTGCGCTCGAGGCCGGCATCCACTTCCTGCCGATGGGCGGCGCGGCGATCGTCGGTGCGGTGCTGGCATCCCAGTTGGTGCAGCGACTCGGCACTCGGACCGTCCAGCTCGCCGGTGCGGTCCTCAGCGTTGGCGGACTGCTCCTGCTGTCCCAGGCTGACGCCACTGGTAGCTACAGCTCCCAGCTCCTGCCCGGCCTGATCATCTTCGGCTTCGGCATCATCGGCGTCGGCGTACCAGGCCAGATCAACGCAGTCTCCGAGGTACGGCCTGCTGAGGCCGGTGCGGCATCCGGTGTGGTCAACGCGATGTACCAGGTCGGCGGCGCGCTGGGCCTGGCGATCGTCACCACCCTCTCCATCAGCCACACCACCAACGAACTAACCCACGGCGCAACCCAACTCCAGGCCCTCCAGTCAGGCTACGAACGCGGCCTCCTGGCAGCCACCGCCTTCGCCGTAGCCAACGTCTTCCTGACCCTGGCCACACCCCAGCTCCAGCCAACCGCGGAGCAGCTCACCGAAGCGACCGCTGCAGCATAAGTTGCTAGAGGCAACGTCCGGCCCGGGTCTTTCACGGACCCGGGCCGGACGTGTTTCCCCGAGCCTGCTCACGGGGTGATTCGGGGGCGATCCCGGATGTTTGTGGTGTTCGTCGCGGGAAGGGTTGGAGGCTCGGACGGACAAAGGAGATCGGGATGCTGGTGCAGGGAGTGGTTGCGTTGGTGACTGCTGCGATGACGGCGGTGGTGCCGGCTTCGCCTTCTAGGGGTGGCGATTTGCAGAAGAGCCTTGACGGGGTGGCGGCGGTCGGGGCGATGGCTGAAGTGCGGAACGGGGCGCAGGTTTGGCGTGGGAGTAGTGGGGTTGCGGAGTTGGGGACCTCGCGGAAGGTGCCCGTGGACGGGCGGTTCCGGGCCGGGAGCATTACGAAGACGCTTGTTGCCACCGTCGTACTGCAATTGGTGGCTGAGGGCAAGATTCGGCTCGACGACTCGGTGGAGCGTTGGCTGCCGGGGGTTGTGCCGAACGGCGAGAACATCACGGTGCGCCAATTGCTCAACCACACCAGCGGTTTGTACGACTACAAGAACACGTTGCCGATGCCGCCGAGCGAGGACTTCTATGCGCTTCGGTATCGAACCTGGACGGCAACCGAGCAGATCGAGCGCGCCCTGGCGAATCCGCCGGTCTTCGACAAGCCGGGTTCGCAGTACGACTACTCGAACACCAACTACCTGCTCGTCGGCGAGATCATCAAGAAGGTCACCGGCCGGACGTACTCCGACGAGATCGAGCGCCGCATTATCCGCCCGCTCGGACTGCACGGTACGACGATGCCGCGGACGTCGACGCGCATCCCGGGGCCGCACCCGCATGGATACGTACCCAAGGACGGCGGGCAGCTCGACTGGACCGAGATGAACCCGACCCTGTTCGGCGCCGGCGGCGACATCATCTCGACGACCCACGACCTCAACCGCTTCTTCGCGGCACTACTCGGCGGGCACCTGTTGCCGTCGCGACTGCTCGCCGCGATGAAGCAGGCCGGGACCGAAGGCGGCACGTACGGCCTCGGGCTGTCCTGGCATGACACCGCCTGCCATATCCGTGTCTACGGCAACGACGGCGACGCGCTCGCGTACCAGGCCTACTCGTTCTCCACGGCCGACACTCGCCGGCAGGCAACCGTTGCCGTCACGCCGCACCTGCCGACCAACCCGGACGCCACCGTCAACACCTTCCTCGACAAGGCGTTCTGCTCGTGACACGTTGACTGCATGACTCGGTTCACGGACGACCAGATGCGCGCAGCGATGAGCACGACCCGCGAGTACACGGTCGTGCTCCTCGAGGAAGGTCCGCAGTACGGCACCGATGGCGCCGACGCGATCATCTGGGAGCACGGCCGGCGCAATTTCGAGCTCCGCGCGGACGGTCTGCTGAACGTTGTCTGCCCGGTCCGGGACGATTCCCCGCTCTGCGGCGTCGGCATCTTCCCGGGTACGGCGGACGACGTGCGACGCCTCATGGACGACGATCCGGGGGTGCGTGCGGGCGTGTTCACCTACCGGATCCACCCCACCCGGAGCTTCCCGGGAGATGCCCTAGGAATGTGAGATTGTCCGGCAATCGGTTTGGCCCTCGGGCGAAACGGCGACACTGGGATGGATGCGTTGCTGCCGTCGACCGAGGGGGACCGGGACCTTGGAACTCGCCACGCTCGATGCCGACGACTGGCCCATCGCCCGGGAAGTCCGCCTCCGGGCGCTCAAGGATTCGCCGTCGGCGTACATCTCGGAGTACGAGGACGAGGTGGCGGTCGGCGAGTCCGCATGGCGGGAGCGCTTCACCCGGATGCGGTGGATCGTCGCTCGCCACCAGGCGCGCGTGATCGGATTGGCGAGCTCGGTCCGCGTCGACAGCCGGCCGCCGTACGAGCGGCACGTCGAGTCGGTGTGGGTCGATCCGCGGCACCGGCGTACCGGGATATTGCGGGCAATCTTCGGCCATCTGACCGAGGTCGAGCCCGACGTCACCGAATGGCGGGTGTGGGTGCTGGACACGAATTCCGTGGCGCGCGAGGTCTACGAGCGCCTCGGGTTCTGCCCGACCGGCGAATGGCAGCCGCTAGCCGACGGTTCCGGTCGGCTGGAGATTCGTCTGCGCTTCGATGCGCGCTGAGACGCCATACCCACAAGAGGCCCAGGTCTGAAGCCCGAGCTCGGCCAATGCATCACGGTCGGACAGGTCACCCGTGTAGCGCCACAGCACCTGCTCCCACTGCAGTTCGTCCTCTTGCCATTTCTGGATGAAGTCGACGCACAGGTCCGGGGTGATGCTCGAGGCCCGCCTCTCTGCAACCCGCAGGGATTCGTGTGCGTCCAGCATCCTCAGGTACTCGACCGGATTCGCTGACAATTGGGCCTGGGACAGCGCAGCGATGGTCTCTTCGATCGTTTCCAGCCGGATCTCGATGAATTCTCGCCACAGACTCTTCCGGGTAGCGGCAGCCAACTGCTCCTTGAAGGTCCATTTGGGTGTGCTTTCAAAGAGCGCATACAGGCCCTCCGCGAGCAGGTCACCGAACTCCTCGCGATCCGCACGTCCCGAATCCGCGAACGGTGCGTACTTCGCCTGCCGGACCTCGCCGATCCTCGGCAACGACCGCTCGGCCGCATGCCGCGCGAAGAAGAACCAGTCCTCGTTGTAGACGTCCGCGAAGAACGACAAACCCGGCTGCTGAAGATTGACGCCCAGCGCCGCGCCGCTGACGAACACGTCCTGCCTGAAGCCGGCGAGCCGTCGTGCATGACAGACCACCGAGTTATCGGGGAACTGCCGGCTGACCATCGAGGCAACCGGGTTCCGGTCAAGAGTCCCGGACAGGCGATCGACATCCCATGGGTTGAACTGGCTGATGTCGTCATCGACGAACAGGATCTTGTTCCAGCCGCGCATCCGGCCGAGCAGCAGGCCGATGTTCCGCTTGGCGCTGAGGTCACTCGAGCGACCGGCGGAGGCCATCTTGAACTCGGGGCCGGACGTCAGCGGAGCGTCGTACGGAAGCTGGTAGTTCTCCGGCACCTCGACGACGAGCGCCCTGGCACCGAACGTCCTTTCCACCCGACGCACGACCTGTCCGACCTGTGCCTGCCGGCTGCACAGGATGACGAGCGGCACGGACAGAGTGGCAGACAGAGTGATGACGTCTTGCAGGGCTGATGCCGGCCGGGCAGCCGGGACGACGATCGCGTCCAGCCCGCTACGCGCGGCCGGCGCAGCGCTGGCAGCGGAGACATCGCGCAGCAGCGACGCGTGAGATTGGCCGTGCTTGAGCTGACGGCTCATTCGTCCTCCTCCTCGGGGGACCACTCGTAAAGGCGGTTCTCCGGGATTTCCAAGTCAGGAGTAATGGCCTCGCCGTTGATCACCGGCACGCGCAGGAGCAGACCGAAGATGCCGCCTGGGAACGTATTCGCGAGGTAGGCCTCGTTGCGTTCGCGGACGGCGTCGTCGGTGAGCGTTCGTACTGCGCCCAGGACACCACGGCTGTAGACGCCATTGCAGATGGTGATAGTTCGGCTGTGATTGAACGGATTGCGCAACCTGGCGAGGAGAGCGACGTCTTCGACAAGCTCGCGCGGAGTCTCGCCCTTCCAGGCGTCCTGCGCCTGGATCTCCTCGAGCTCCGCCTTCGACGGTGCGTCCGGATCGACGTACTTGAGCTCTTCCCACAGTGGCCGGTACTCGCGGCCGTCGCGCGATCGGAAGATCTCGCCGTCGGCAAGGTCCGTGACGGCCATCTGCCGGATCGGCAGTTGGTCCAGTACTCGCAGCAGGCGGCCGGTGACCTGGTTCCAGGCGATGCCGCCGAGCAGGATGAGATGACCGGACAGGTGGTCCGCGTTCACCTCGGAAGGAAGATGGTGCCGAGCGCGAATCTCCGGGTTGGAGGCGCGCACATGGCCCCACATCTCGATCAATGCGTCGAGGTCTGCATACCTGTAAAGGCGGGTGTAGTTCGGATTGTCCTGCTCCGCGAGCGGAGATCGCCCGTCCTCCGGGGCTTCCGGGCAGATCAGTGTGATCGGTCCGGACTCGAAGTCGAAGGTGTACGACCCGCCGACGGGCGATGGGGTGGCTTGCTGACGAACTCCGTCCCTCAGCCCGACCAGCTCTCGGTGGAGAGCGTTGAAGCGCTCCCGCTCCGCCGCGGTCAGGTCCTGCTCCCGCGGCAGCCGCGCTGGGCCTTCCGGTACGCCGGGCTTCGCGAAGAGCAGCGCATACGATCGCAGGCGCTCTTCCGGCGGCAGTTTCGGGTTGGACTGTGATTCCCACGAGCTGATCGTTGCGACCGCGACCCTGAAGTCGGAGCTGAGCGCGCGCGACAGGTCCTTCTGGGTCAGCTTCTGCGACTCGCGGAGTTCTCGAAGTCTCCTGGCGAGTCGTACGGCCTCTGGTGAGGGGGCCACTGTCACTCCCGAAATCTGCTCAGCCAACGACGGGCTCACGGATCCGGCTGATCCTATACCCGCTCTACCCGACTCCACTGACTACATCTGAACCCCGCACCGAAGATCCTCCGATGCCCCGCGACGCTCAGATTCGTCGACTCCCTGCGTTTCCCCGATCACAGTGTGTGCTTTGCTAGCCGCAGTACACCATCGCTCTACCGTAGTACCGAAGTCGACCTGAATCCAACTGAACCCGCACAATACGCCGAAATAGGTCAGATCTCGGTGCCGTCTCAGCTGGCGGCGCCGATATTCCAGTGACGCAGGTGGTCTTACCCGCGAGGATGGCGCGCGTGGACGAGGTCAAGGTTGTCGTTGCCCATAGCGAGCGCGCGACGCTGCGAGTCGGTGACGTGTTCCTGAAGATCGACGCCGATCAGGCCAATATCGACGTCGAGGTCGAGGCGATGGCCCTGGCGCCGATCCCGACCCCGGAGATCCTGTGGCGCAAACCGCCCGTACTCGCCCTTGGAGCTGTCCCCGGTATGGCGCTCGGCGTACTCGGCGAGCCCTCGCCTGCGTCGCCGGCCGCCTGGGCCGCCGCAGGTGCCGCCATCCGAACGCTGCATGACGCGCCTCTGCCGCCATGGCCCGGAGAGAACCTCGACGACATCACTGCACACCTCGACAGCGAATGCGATTGGCTCATCACGAGCGGCACCCTTCCCGCCGACCTCGTCAAGCGCAACCGCGAGGTCGCCGAGGCCGCACTCCGCCCGTGGACCCCGGTCTTCATCCACGGAGACCTACAGATAACCCACATCTTCGTCCAGGACGACAAGGTCACCGGCATCATCGACTGGTCCGAGGCAAGCCGAGGCGATGCCCTGTACGACCTAGCCATCCTCACCCTCGGCCATGAGGAATGCCTCCCCGACCTCCTAGCCGGCTACGGCACCGACGTAGACCTCGACGTAATCCAAGGCTGGTGGTCCCTCCGAAGCCTAGGAGCCAGCCGCTGGCTCGTAGAACACGGCTTCGACCCCAACTCCCCAGGCTGCGAATTCGACGTACTCCGAGCCCGGATGTAACCGCGGCCGTCAGCTCGGCTGCTGTGCAGATTCAACGGGTTTGCCGGTGCCGGTCTCCACGACGTACGCCAGGAAGTCGCGGATGTCGGCGAGTAGTTCGGCCTGGTCGTCGTACTGCGAGGTGCCGGTGCCTTCGCGCAGATGTAGTCCCTCGGCCAGGATGCGGTGCCAGCGCTCGTCGTAATACGTCAAAGCCCAGCGGGCAGCTCGGGACTTGGCGGTCATCCCGCCGGTGACGAGGAGATGGTGCAGGCGCACTGAGGCGACGATGCAGTGTGAGAGTAGGTAGTCGCGCTCCCGCTCATCCGCCGGGAGGTCGGCAGGAGTCGCCCGCGTCAGGCCCTCGGCGTTGCTGCGCCAGTAGGTGTTGAGGTTGTCCACTGTGTACGCATGCAGCGCCTTCTCGTCGGTCCAGATCTTGAGTGTGGACAGCTGCGGTCCGGCGATCGTGATCCCTCCCCGCGCCAGCTCGTGCCAGGCGATGATCCACGTCGGCGACGCGAGCACCTCGAGCTTCCCGGTATGCATCATCTCCGGCACCGGCGGCACAGTCCGCGGATCACACGCGAGATCAGAGGCCAGCAAGTACGGCCCATCAAAGTGAACAGAGGAGTACGCCGCCAGCTGCGCATGCACGCCCCGCAACGCCTCCACCTCGGCCGGCTCTAGCCGATGAGCAACCGTGGCAACAAAATCAACATCAGACTGCCGCGGTGCCCACTCCCCAAACACCACGCCGCCACGCAGATAAACCCCAGTCACCAACCCCACAGGCAACTCCCGCTCAACCAGCAACAGATACCGCTCACACAATTCCCGCACCGGCGCCGGAAGCACCACTAGCTCTCCTATCCACCACCCTGCGAGACACCTGCCCCGCACCCATGGGATGCCCAAGCCCACCACAGAGTTCGAAAAGACGGTGATCCCTGGGCGTGTGCGGATCAGACTCTGCTGGAGTACTGCACCCAGGAGCACATTGCCTTCGACGGACTCCTGAAGAAGGTCGCCGCGACCCACAACGCCACGCCCTCACAGATCTGCCCTGATCGCGCGCTCCTTGTCGAATCCCTTGAGGGCCAGGGAAAGGCGCTTGATCAGCTCGCGGAGCACGTCGCCGGGTGGTGGGCCTGATCAACGTCACCTCAGGCAGAGCGGCTGCCGAGTGGGATTGGTCGCGCGATGAGCGCGCACAGGCGGGCGATAAGCCCGCAGACGCCTGCCTGGGAAAGAAAATCCCTCCCCGGCTGAAGCGGAGAGGGTGTGGTGGTCAGGGGCGGTCTCGAACCGCAGACCTTCCGGGTTTCAGTTCGACAGCGGCCCTTGGGCTCCAGGGAACCGGTGTTGCAGAGCAAGGCTCATCGGTCGGCTCGGATGGTTGCTGTCGCCACCTGTTGCGGTCCCGGTTGCGGTCATCAGATCCGAGCCCTGGTCTACGGCGGCCCGGTCGCCGAACCCGCCGACGCCGAGTGCGTCCTCCGCAAAACCACCGGCATCCACGGCTTCTACGGCGCCTCCTCCTTGGACGCCCCCCGTCGAACGAGCCCTTCACCGACCAAACCCGAGCCTTCACCTCCATCACTCTCTGAGGTACGGGTACGGCGTGAGACGTATGCCGGTGTCCGCGGCGATGACGGCCCGGTCGCCGAGCGGCTTGCCGAGGGTGACGACCGCGGTCGATGTCTTCCCGACGTCCGCACCGCCCGGGAGCAATGGACCGTAACTGCCGCCGATGACCACCAAATCGTCGTACTCGACGACGTGGGCCCGGAGGTCGGTCTCATAGAGTCCGTGGCTCAACTCGAAACTGAGGGTCTTGCTGTCGACCCAGTCGAGAACGCCGACGCGGAGCAGACCCTGCTCGAGCCGGGCGAGACCGGGTAGCGGGTCGGGCCACTGCAGCGACTTGAGCACGCCCGCGGGGGCCGCGACGGCGACAACAGGTCTCGACAGGCCTTGCACCGTGAAGGACCAAGCCGGCACGGTCGCCCGGCCATGGCTGGTCTCCACGTCGGTCGTCGTCAAGGAGCCGCCGGTGATCGTGAGCGTTTCGCAGCTCGGCATCCTCTCGCACATGTCGCTCGGCGGCCCGATCGCCTCGGTCAGAGCTTGCTGAGCTTCGAGCACCTGCATCGTCTCGTTCGACCCATCCGCGAAATCGACCCGCGTCGTACCACCTTCCGCGAACTGGACCCCGTCCGCGAAGGCAACCCGCCCGGACGACCACGAGATCTTCTGCTGCCAGGTGTCGAACCCGAGCCCCGGCGTCCGCGTCGAGTACAAGAAGATCCCGGTCACCGGCGCCGGAATCCCCGCCGCCCGCACGACCTGCGCCACCACTCCCGCGCGCGCCACAAACGCTTGTGTGGGCTGAGCTTGCGGCACCAGATCACCGCCCGGTGTCTTCCACGCCGGCCGAGGGGCCGACGTACTAGGCGCAGAGCCCGGCACTGCCTCGGACCCGCACCCTTCGAGAGCGAGCACCAGCACCACCCCCAACCACACCTTCCCCACCATGGGGCCGAGTATCCGCTTCCCTTCTCGGCCCCTCAAGCAGCGAGGTTTGGTGCGCTGACCGAGTCAGTCCGGTCACCTTGCGCTCTCCCACAAGACGACTCGGCTTCCCACTGGGTCGGCGAATCGTGGGTGTCGGGGCATGTTCTCACCATCGGTCGGCGGGTAGTGGCGCGGGTGCATCTCATTCCCCAGCTCGGCAAGAAGAAGCTGCGCAAGCTGACCGGTGCGGACGTGCGGTTGTTCACGAAGCGCATGCGGAACACCTGCCTACCGCCTCGTGGAGCAGGTTCACGCCGTACTGCGAAACGCCTTGCAGGCGGCTGTCAGGGAGGAGGTCTTGCAACGCAACGCCGCGAAGCTGGTGCAGGTGAAGGGCGCGCAGTACGAGGTCAACCGGGGCGCGACCGAGGATCAGGCTCGGGCTCTGCTGGAGGCCGCGAGGGGGACGCGGTTGCACGCGCTGTTCGTGTTGGCGCTGTACCTCGGTCTGCGCCGCGGGGAGGTGCTGGGACTGAAGTGGGAAGACATCGACTGGGCGGAGAACACGGTCCAGATCCGGCGCACTCGCAGGCGATGGAACGTCTGCTGGCCGGGGGGACTGGGTGGACATCGGCTACGTGTTCACGACCGAGGTCGGTACGGCGATCGAGCCGGACAGCCAGAACTTGTGTCCGTTGCCGGACCCGGCCCGAGCGGAGCGGGATCGGTCCGGCACGTGGATCAGTTCTCGTGATCAGGGTCACGGTACGGAGGTGCCTGGCATCCTTAGTCGCCCGCGCGGCAGCGCGCAAGATGCCGGCGGTAGCCGGAGGGTGGGTGGGAGCTCGTGGAGTGCGCGCGGTGAGAATCGTGGCGACGAACGTAGCGGCCGCGGAGCGTGCGTGGGAAAGAAAAATCCCTCCCCGGCTGAAGTGGAGAGGGTGTGGTGGTCAGGGGCGGTCTCGAACCGCCGACCTTCCGCTTTTCAGGCGGACGCTCTACCAGCTGAGCTACCTGACCGGGGAGAAAGATCGGCGGCGGTGTTGGACACCGCCGCCTTCTCCTGGCGACCCAGACGGGACTCGAACCCGCGACCTCCGCCGTGACAGGGCGGCACGCTAACCAACTGCGCTACTGGGCCAAATGGACTCGACGATCGTACAGCATCTTCGAGCTAGTTCTTGCACCGGCCTTTCGGCCGTATCCCCAACGGGATTCGAACCCGCGTTACCGCCTTGAAAGGGCAGCGTCCTAGGCCACTAGACGATGGGGACTCGGACCCGCGGGAGCCGAAGCTCCAGGGACAGCCGTAAGCATAGAGGAGTTGGGCCGTCGGTCCAAAACGAGTTCCGGAGGCCGTCAGAGGTGGGCGCCGTACGCCGGAAGAACCGGTCGGCGTACGGCGCCCGGGGCCGGGTGAGAGGCCGGCCCGCGCAGCTGTCGCGCGACGACGTCAGGTGGTCGCGTCAGGGGCGATCAGCTGCGGGTATTGCGCGGTGAAGAGGTCGTTGAACGTCCGCGACGGCAGGATGTGTCCCCGCGGCTGCAGCGAGGAGGCCAGACCTGCGGCCCACAAGGCCGAGCGCATCCGCTGGTTCGGAGTGCCGTGGTGACCGGCGCTGGTGAAGCCGCAGTCGCCGAGCTGGTAGAACATCTGGCCGAAGTCGTGCACCCGCTTCCAGTTCATCGACTCGCCGCGGGCGTGGGTGAGGAAGTAGGCGCTGAACGCGTCCGCCTCCAGTTCGGCCCATCGCGAGGCCTCGGGCGCCGGCAGCTCGGGCCGCATGAGCTCGTCGGAGAACTGCACCTGGTGACCGAACTCGTGCGACAGGATCGCTGACGGCGCCACATCGGACAGGCCCACCTTGGCGAACCCGTCCAGTACGCCGTCGCCGTACGCGATCCGCCGGTGCGACTTCCCGTACCCCGGAACGTCCTCGCCGCCGGGCGCCGCGAACGCGTTGAACGAGAAGATCGGCAGGTCGCCCCAGCCGAGCACGGGGCTGCGAAGTTCGCGGGCGATCAGGTCGGCGGAGAATCGCGACTGCGCCGGGTTCGCGCCGTACAGCACGGTGAACACCCGGTAGTCGCGTTCGGCGTCGAGCATGATCCGCCCGTGTGCCGGCACCAGTTCGAGGTCCTGCGACGGGATGTCCCAGAACCCCTTCAGGTCCTTGAACGTCTTGTTCACCGTGTGAGTGAACTCACCTCGCGCACCGAAGGTGAACGGACCCTGCTGCGGGAAGTAGAGCGCATCCATCAGCGGGACGTCGTAGATCACGATGGTCAGCAAGGCGGTCAGCTGGTCGATCGTCATCGATGCCACGTCGGGCAGGATCGCGCTCAGCACCGGCGGGGTCGCCGAGGAGCACTCGTACTGCGTGGGGTCGATCGCGTTCAGCAACGCGTCGCGGACGGGGTTGTCCGGCAGCCCGAGCCGCTCCCGGACGGCGTCGGCCTGGGCCCGCATCTCCGGCAGATGGTCGATGACCTGTCGCGCCTCGGGCGACACCGGTCCTGAAACCGCGACACCACCGACGCCACCGGCGCCACCACCTGCAAGGCCGGCCGCGGAGGCCGGCGCGGTCAGCAGGCCGAGCGACAGGCCCAGTCCGGCTACGGCCGACCAGACAATGCTCTTCCTCATACAAACTCCTATGGACGGGGGGCCTCAGTATCAGCAGCCCTCGGAGTCGGCTGCGAGCGCTCGGCGCTGTCAGAATCCGGCATGGCGGGAATCTGTCGCCCGGTGGTACACAGGGGCATGGAACCGCTGCGGGCGTTGGGCTTGTCGGCCGAGGCTGAAGCGGCGTACGTCGACCTCCTGCACGACAAGCTGGTGGCGGACGAGGCGGTCATCGGCGAGCTGATCGCGCTCGGCCTGGTCGAGCGGGCCGACGGCGAGATCGTGATCCATCCGCCGCGAAGGGCCATGGACGCGCTCGCCGAGCGTCACACCAGGCAGGCCGAACTCGCCCGCGACGGCGCCGACCTGCTCAACGAGCTCTGGAAGGCCGCTGCGGGCAAGCAGGACTACCTCGAGATCCTTCCGACGTACGCCGCCTCGCAGGCCGTGCTGAACTCGGTCCAGAAGGACGCACAGGATCACGTACGGGCGATGACGACGGGCAACCTCGCTGCGCGCGAGCTGAAGATCGTCGAGGGCATGTTCGACGCGCTCGAGCGTGGTGTCCGGTACGAGGTCATCTACGGCGCACACGTGCTCCAGGACGCCAACGCGCTGCACATGGTCCAGGCGTGTATCGACGCGGGCGAGCAGGCCCGGGTGTTCCCGTACGTGCCGCTCAACATCACGATCGTCGACGATCGGTGGGCGCTGGTCGGGGCACGTGCGGAGGTGGAGCGCGGGCCGGAGTTCGTCGCGATGGTGGTTCACCAGTCCCCGCTGCTGGGCGGACTGGCCCGGATCTTCGAGGCGCTGTGGCGGATCGCCGTACCGATCACCGGCGGGACCGAGCTGAACGACGTGAACGCCGCGCCGAGCCTGGAATCGAAGCGGTTGCTGACCTACCTGAGTGCGGGGCTGACGGACGAGTCGATCGCGCGCGAGTTCGGCGTCAGCGAGCGGACGATCGCGCGCCGGATCGGCCGGTTGCAGGAGGCGTTGGGAGCGCAGACGCGGTTCCAGCTCGGCGTACAAGCGTCGCGGCAGGGCTGGCTGTAGGTCACTACGCTGGACGCGTGATGGAGATGAGCCGGGCGAACTTCGAGGCGCTGGTCTCGCAGGCGCTGGACGAGATACCCGAGGAGCTCGGGGCGTACATCGAGAACGTGGCGGTGTTCGTCGAGGACGATCCACCGCCGGGCGATCCGGAGCTGCTCGGGATCTACGAAGGCATCCCGCTGACCGAGCGCGGGCACGAGTACGGCGGCGTGCTGCCGGACCGGATCACGATCTACCGGAACCCGACGCTGGCGATCTGCGAAACCTTCGGCGAGGTTCTCGACGAGGTGAACGTCACAGTGGTGCACGAGATCGCGCACCACTTCGGCATCGACGACGCCCGCCTCCACGAGCTGGGCTACGGCTGAGCGTGGCCGATCCGGCCCGGGTCGGATAACCTCAGGCGGCCGGTATCGGGGACCGGTTCAGCCCAGTATTTTAACGATCGAGTGAGGCTTCGCCATGAGCGATCCCCAGCCGCCTGCCTGGACCCCGGAGAACCACCCGCACGGCGCTCCACCACCGCCGCCCGGGCTCCCGCAATACACCGCCCGCCCTCCGCAGTACGGCGGCCAACCTCCGCAATACGGCGCACAACCTCCGCAGTACGGCGGACCACCTCCGCAATACGGCGCACAACCTCCGCAGTACGGCGCTCCGCCGCAGCAGCCGTACAGCCAGCCGCCGAAGCGGCGAACCCCATGGGTGCTGGCCGGTGCCATCGCTGTGGTGATCGCGCTGGTCGGCGGCACTGTCGTGTTCTTGACGAGCCGTGGAAACGACGACGACGCCGCCGTCGGCGGTCCGATGCCGACAGTCAGCTACTCCGACGGTGTGACGTCGAGCGAGACCCCGTCGCCTACATCGTCAGTGCCGTCGTACACCCCTGAACCGACCCCCACCCCCTCCGCGACGCCCGAGCGCCGCCGGACGCTGAAGGACGTCGACGAGGGCATCCTCGTGTACGACGACGTGTACGTGAAACCGCTCAGCGGGTGGACCCGCAAGCAGAAGTACAAGACCGGCGTGCTGCTCGCCGATCCGAGCAAGGGCGGCGTGCTCTTTGTGGTGGTCGACCCGGTCGGCTATTCAGCGGCCGAGGCGGCGTCGAGCGTTGCGAAGGGTCTCATCACAGGCTCGCGTATGACCGGCGTACAGAAGGAGCCCGCCAAGACGCTTCGTCCGGCGAACTCGAACATCGGCGCCCAGGCGGAACTGTCGTTCTCGGGCCGCATCCGGACGAACGGCGTCAGCGTCTCCCTTGTCGGTCGCTGTACCGCGATGACCGGCGTCGAGTCGATCCATACCGTGACTGTCATCGTCTGTGTCGAGGCACGCAAAGACACCCGGTCTGCCGTCTACCGCGACGGCACCCGGATGCTCGCCTCCGTCGCCCGGTCGATCTAGCGACGGTTCAAGAGCAGCTTCCACGGCATCAGCGCCGACTCGAGCTGGACCTTCAGCGACATCTTCGAGACGCCCTCGGTGCGCTCCTCGAAGCGGATCGGCGTCTCGGCGATCTTCAGGCCACGCTTGACCGTCCGGTAGTTCATCTCGACCTGGAACGAGTACCCGTTGCTCGCGATCGACGCGACGTCGATCCAGCGCAGGGTGTCGGCCTTCCACGCCTTGAAGCCGGCCGTGGCGTCCTTCACGTGCAGCCGCAGGATCGCGTTCACGTAGAAGTTCGCCCAGGCGGACAGCGCCCGCCGGTGCCAGCCCCATTCGGCGGCCGCGGAGCCGCCCGGGACGTACCGCGAACCGATCACCACAGCGGCGTCCGTGGTCCGCAGCATCTCGACCATGGTCGGGACCACCGACGCGGGGTGGGACAGGTCCGCGTCCATCTGGATGACGATGTCGGCGCCCTCGTCGAGCGCACGGGTGATCCCGGCGACGTACGCGCGGCCGAGGCCGTCCTTGACGGTCCGGTGCAGTACGCCGACCGCCTGCGGCGACTTCTTCGCCAGCTCGTCGGCGACGTCGCCCGTACCGTCGGGCGAGTTGTCGTCGACAACGAGAAGCTCCAGGCCGGGCAGGTTCAGGTCGGACAGGAGTCCGGCCAGCACGGGCAGGTTCTCCCGCTCGTTGTAGGTCGGCACCACGACCACGATCTTGGCTAGCTCACCCATGACTTTCCTTTGTCGGAGACACCGAAAGCTACCGTATCCGCCGACCACAGCTGACTTCAGAGTTCGGAGAGTGCCTCTTCGACGGTGCTGTAGATGCGGAACTGGCCGCCGAGACCGGTCACGCTGAGCGGACGGTCGACCGGTCTGCCGACGCCGACCAGAGCCAGGGTGATGTTGTGCTCGCCGGCCAGGTTGCGCGCCTCGACCAGGTTGCCGAGGCCGGCCGAGCTGCAGAACGTGACGGCCGACAGCTCGATCAACACGAGCCGGGCCGGCGGTGCGACCGCGGCGTGGATCGACTCGGCGGCGAACTCGGTGGTGGCGATGTCGATCTCACCGGACATCCTCACGAGCAGTACTCCGGGTTCCAGCTCCACGGTCACTGCGTCGAAGGTGGTCCGGATCATCTCGCCGTCCCGCGGGTCTGGGTGGCTTGTCACGCGGGTATCTCCCCCGGAGTAGCGCCACGAACGCGGGTCCTGGCGGATATGAAATTACCTGTGGTCTCACCGTATGCCCCAACGCACAAGCGTCACAACGGGTGTCCAGGTGATCGACCCCGGAGCGTGACCTCACGTCCGGAAGCGCTTCAGAGTAAAGCAAACGTCAGACCCACGACGGTGATAGACAAGGCAGCATGGGCGACCGGAGGGATGCTGGTCTGATTACCAAGGATTTGCTCGAGGCAGTGGACGCCGCCGCTGATCCGGGGGTGGCGGAGGTGCTTGCGCGGTACTTCCAGCTTCAGCCGGGCGGCTACGGTCACGGTGACCAGATGGTCGGTGTGAAGCTGTCGACGATTCGCGGCATCCTCAAGCCGTACCTGCAGGCCGGCCTGCCGCTGCCTGAGCTGGAACACGCCCTGACCAGTCCGATTCACGAGCACCGCCTGACAATCCTTTGCCTGCTGGCCGATCGCGCCGCCCGCGCCCTCAAGCCGCGTACGGCGAACCCGGACGAGCTCAGCGCGATCCACGACCTCTACCTGCGCAGTACGGCGTACATCAACAACTGGGATCTCGTCGACTGCAGTGCTCCGCAGGTCGTCGGCGGATACTTGCTCGACAAGCCCCGGGACGAGCTCTACACGCTGATCCACTCGAGCAGTTTGTGGGAACGCCGGATCGCGCTCGTCGCCACGCAGTTCCTCATCGGCCAGGGCCAGATCGACGACACCTTCAAGCTGGCCGCCGAGGTCCTCGACGACCGGGAAGACCTGATCCACAAGGCGTCCGGCTGGATGCTGCGCGAGGCCGGCAAACGCGTCTCCGAGGCCGAGCTCCGCGACTTCCTCGACGAGTACGCGACCCGTATGCCGCGCACGATGCTCCGCTACGCGATCGAACGCCTCGACCAGGTCAGCCGCAAGCACTACCTCGCGCTGCGATAAATAAAAGTCGACAAATCAGCCGCGCGGTGGGGCATCGGTGTGCGCGTCGGCCAGAGGTGGCGCCTCGAGCGCGCAGTGCCGGTGGTGGATCTCCGTGGGCTGCACTTCGCGGACGGCCTTGCCGGGGCGATCGCCCAAGGTGACCCAGGCGATCAAGCCGCCGGCCGCCGCGAGTACTGCGGAGATCCACAGCGCCTTGCCGAATCCGTTGTGGAAGGCAACGGGATCGCGGTACGCGTCGCCGGTGATGCCGGCCGCCACCGGGATCGCGGCGACCGCCATCAGCTGTGCGGACCGGGCGACCGCGTTGTTCACGCCGGAGGCGATGCCCGCGTGATGGTCCGCGACCGATGACATGACGGTGGCGGTCAGCGGTGCGACGGTCGAGACCAGACCGAGCCCGAGCACTACGACGGCCGGCAGTACGGCACTGACGTAGCTCGACTCGTCGTCGATCCGCAGCATCAGCAAGAACCCGATGGCCATCAGCACCGGTCCGACCGTCATCGGGATGCGGGCGCCGATCCGGTCCGACAGACCGCCGGCGTACCCGGACAGGAAGAACATCAGCAGGGTCATCGGCAACAACGACGCACCGGCCCACAGGGCGGAGTAGCCGAGTGCGGTCTGCAGGTACACGACGAGGAGGAAGGTCGCGGTGCCGAGACCGCCGTACACGACGACGGTGACCAGGTTCGCGCCGGTGAAGCGCCGGTTGGCGAAGATGCTCAGCGGCAGCATCGGATGCGAGCTCCGTCGCTCCACCTCGATGAACCCTGCGAAGGCGAGTACGCCGATCACCAGGCTGGCCACGACCACCGGATCGCCGAAACCGTGGTCGCCGGCACTGATCAGGCCGTACGTGAGGCCGGCCAGGCCGACGGTGGCGAGGATTGCGCCGTTCAGGTCGAGCTTGCCGCCGGCGCTCTCGTCGCGGCTCTCGGGCACATGCCGGAGCGTGACGAGGACGGTCACCAACGCGATCGGAACGTTGAGCAGGAAGATCAGCTGCCAGTAACCGCTGTCGACCAGGGTCCCGCCGACGAACGGCCCGACGGCGGCCGCGACCGAGGTGAGGCCGGACCAGGTGCCGACGGCCTTGCCGCGGTCGGAGTGCTGGAACGAGGTCTGCAGGATCGCCAGGCTGCCTGGTGTCAGCAGCGCACCGCCGATGCCCTGCAGGACCCGGCCGGCGATCATCACCTCGAGAGTCGGCGCGATCGCGCAGACCACCGAGGCGACGGCGAACCAGATCACGCCGACGACGAACGTCCGCCGTCGCCCGAGCCGGTCACCGATCGAACCGCTGAGCAGCACCAGCGAGGCCAGCATCAGCATGTAGCCGTTGACGATCCACTGCAGGCCCGCGACGTCCGCGTTCAGGTCCTCACCCATCGCCGGCAGGGCGACGTTCACGACGGTTCCGTCCAGGAACGCCATCCCCGACCCGAGCGCCGTCGCCGCCAGCACCCACCGGCCCCGGGCTGTGCCCAGAGCGATCCGCTCATCCGTCATGTAGTCAGCGTGGCAGATCCAGTTGGAGGACGACGAGGGCCTTGCTTGCCGGGATGCCGGACTGGATCCCGAGGATGGGCGGATCGCCGACCGCGCAGCGGGTCTCGGTCAGCAGCGGGCAGATCGCGTTGAGCAGACCGCTGGTCACGGTGACGTCGGTCGGCAGGGTCCCGCCGGCGGAGGAGGTGAGCGGCCGGATGGCTGCGCCGGCTCGCGTCGACGTCGACGGGGAGGCGAGCACCGCGGATCCGGACAGCGTGTACGTCAGCTTGATCCTGGTGGCGGAGACGGTCAGCGGCAGGTCATCCGCGGCGGTGACCGTGGTGTTCTCGATCGGCACCGTCTGGTCGTCGGCGACCACCTTCAGGTTGGTGACCCGGGGCGTTGTCCGGGCCATCATTCCGGGCAGGTGGTCGCCGGACGACGGCAACTGCAGCGGCAGGATGTCGGTGGCCGCAGGCAACATCACGTTCTCGGTCATGTCGAACGAGCCGTCCCGGTGCGGTACGGCGATCAGCTGGATGCCGGGCACCGTCTCGCCCGGACCGGGCGTGGTCGCCCTGGCCGTCGGAGCACTACCCGACGGGCGCGAACTGTTCAGCCCGGGGCTCGGCGCGACCGGGATCGCGGCGATGTTGGAACAAGCGACGGTCGCGCTGTACCCCAGCACCAGCGCGACCGCCGCCAGGATTCGAACTCCCGTCCGTCCGGTCTCCTCCACCCCCGATGTCCGCTCGGGGAGGAACCCGTGAAGCAGCCGCGAGCCAGGTCCTGACACGAGTCACCGTCTCCCCATAACGGACCTGACCATAATCGAGACCAGCGCGGCCCCTTCCGGACAGGTCGGACTAGCGCTTAGGATACGCCCGAATTCGGGGGGTAGGGAAATGCTTACGCTATTTTCTGGAGAACGGCGGAGGGGGAAGGAAATGCAGGAACGGAGCGTGTCCGGGCAATTCCGGGCGGTATCCCTGAGTATTTCGAGAATTCGCGGTCCGGTAATTCGCAGGGTGTTGTCGCTGCTGCTCGCCGTAACGGTGGCGGCAGCGCCGGCGGTCCTGACGGTGCCGGCGCAGGCTGCCGCGGGGGCCAACCTGTACTTCGTCCAGGGGCTGCCGGGGCGCAGTCTGGACATCAGTGTCGACGGTCATCAGGTCGCCACCGCAGTCGCGGGTGGGAAGCTGGTCGGGCCCTTCGGGGTTGCCTCCGGCAAGCGGATGATCACTGCCAAGCAAGGCGGGAAGGTGGTCATCCAGCGTGAGGTCTCGGCCGGATCCGGGGCCAGTCTGGACGTCGTCATCCACCAACCGGTGTCGCCGACGGGTCAGCCGCTGATCACGTCGTACGCGAACAAGCTGACCGCGGTGCCGGCGGACAAAGCCGGATTGCGGGTTGCGCACGATGCGGCGGTCGGGCCGGCTGACATTCGGGTCAACGGAAAGGTGCTATTCCGTAACGTAGCGAACGGTGAATCACTCGACGTAGTCGTTCCGGCGGGTACTTACAAGGTCGACATCGTTCCTACCGGCGCAACGTCACCGGTTGTTCTCGGTCCGTTGGACCTGCCGGTGAAGGCCGGTTACCTGACCCGGGTCTTCGCGATCGGCGCACCGAGCCAGAAGACGATGACCGTTGCCCTGGGCACGATCAAGGTACCGGCCACCGGGTCGGCGAAACCGGGTGTGGTGAACACCGGAACAGGTGGACAGGCGGCAGGGCTCGACCAGGCGCAGAGCCCTGCCGGACAGTCCGGACTGTGGGTCGTGGTGTTCCTCGCCGCACTGGGTGTCGCGGTAGTCACTGCCCGGAAGGTGGTCCGCCGCTGAAACGCGGACTGCTCGGTACGGCGCTGTGCTGTCTCGCCCTGGCGGGTTGTGCCGCCGGGGCGGACGGCGCGGTGCCGACACCGACGCCTACGTTCGGCTTCACGTTCGAGGGCACACCGTCTGCCGTGCCCTCCCCGACGGAGCCGATGTCAGCACCGCCGGGACGGGTCGGCACGCCCGCCCCGAGTCAGCGCGTGCGCTTCATCCCGCAACAGGTCGTGCTGCCGGGCGGCAAGGACGCACCGGTGCTTCCGGCAACTACCGTCAGCGGGCAACTCCAGGTGCCGTCCAAGCCGCAATGGGTCGGCTGGTGGGACGGCGGCGCCGAGGCCGGTGATCCGTTCGGCTCGGTGGTGCTCGCGGGCCACGTCGACTCGAAGGACCAGGGACTCGGCTTCTTCATTCGCCTCAAGGGCGTGCGGATCGGTGAGATCGTCGTACTGAACGGCTCCGGCCATACCGCGTCGTACCGAGTCGTGTCGATCAAGTCGGTACGGAAGGATGCGCTTGCGACCAAGAGCGGCGCGTTCGACCAGACCGTCGATCATCGGCTGGTCCTCATCACCTGCACAGGTGCGTACGACGCCTCGCAGGGCGGCTACGAGGACAACCTCGTGGTGACCGCGACCCCGATCGGCCTGGCCAAGTAGGGCTAAGCTCGCCGGTCATGGCCAGGTATTTCGACATCCATCCCGAGAACCCTCAGCGGCGGTCGATCGGGCAGGTGGTGGACCTCCTCCGCGAGGACGGGCTGATCGCATACCCGACCGACTCCTGCTACGCGCTCGGCTGCCAGCTGGGGAACCGGGACGGGATCGACCGGATCCGGACCATCCGGCAGCTGGACGACCGGCACCACTTCACGCTGGTCTGCGAGAACTTCGCCCAGCTCGGGCAGTTCGTGCACATCAGCAACGCCGTCTTCCGCTCGATCAAGGCGGCAACGCCTGGCAGCTACACCTTCATCCTCCCGGCCACCAAGGAGGTCCCGCGCCGCCTGCTGCACCCGAAGAAGAAGACCGTCGGCGTACGCATCCCGGACCACGTGGTCACCCAGGCACTGGTCGCGGAGCTCGGCGAGCCGCTCGTCTCCAGCACCCTGCTCCTCCCGGGCCAGGAGGAGCCGATGACGCAGGGCTGGGAGATCAAGGAAGAGCTCGACAACCAGATCGACGCCGTCATCGAGGGCGAGGCCGGCACCGAGCCGACCACCGTCGTCGACTTCTCCGAGGACGTCCCGGAACTCGTCCGGGTCGGTGCCGGAGACCCGACTCCCTTCGAGTGAGAGCATCTCCAGGTGGCCTATTCACTGGATCTGAATCCTGACGAGCTGCTGACGACCACCCGCACCGTCCGCAAGCGCCTCGACCTCGAGCGACCCGTGCCGATGGAGCTGATCCGGGAGTGCATCGAGATCGCTCTGCAGGCGCCGTCGGGGAGCAACCGGCAGACGTGGCACTGGCTGGTGATCACCGACGCCGAGAAGCGTGCGGCCATCGGTGAGTACTACCGCCGGTCGGTCGAGGACTACCTGGCCGGCCCGGGCGCGGCGGGCAAGCTGCACGCCGACGACCCCGAGCGTGGTCCGGTCCAGCGCCGTGTCGGCGACAGCGTGGCCTACCTGGGCGAGCGGATGGGCCAGGTCCCGGTGCTGGTGATCCCCTGCCTCAAGGTCCACTCGCTGCCTGCCGGAAACCAGGCCGGCCTGTGGGGCTCGATCCTGCCGTCAGCCTGGAGCTACATGCTCGCCGCCCGCGCCCGTGCTCTCGGTACGGCGTGGACCACCCTGCACCTCAGCTACGAGCAAGAGGTGTCGGAGCTGCTCGGTCTTCCGCAGGACATCCGTCAGACGGTGCTGATCCCGACGGCGTACACGATCGGGACCGACTTCAAGCCGGCCGCGCGCCAGCCGCTCGACGAAGTTCTCCACCTCGACAGCTGGTGATCACGAGGCGGCCATCTCCTCGATGGTCAGCCCGCTCAGCACCGAACGGGGCTCGGCCACCGTCAGGTCCAGCCCCGGATCGGCATCCGCGTCCTTCACCTTCACCAGCAGCCAATCCCCGCCGGTCCGGGTGAAGGCCCAGGCGCCGTTGAGCTTCACGCCGTGCAGTTGCACCTTCAAGTGTCCGCGTTCGATCGCCTCCGCGGGATCGAGGAGCTGGTGCCGGTCGTCGCGGGTCAGATTCGTGTAGACGCCGGCATCCCAGACGATCACGGCGCCACTGCCGTACTGCGCATCGCGGTGCACGCCCTCGTACGACGCGTACTCGAGATCGTGGTCCGTGGTGAACACCGCGAGCCGCTTCACGATCGGGTCCAGCGACGGCCCGCGCGGCACCGCCCACGACTTCAGCACCCCGTCCACCTCGAGCCGTACGTCGTAGTGCAGCCGCCTCGCATCGTGCAGCTGAACGACGAAAATCGGCTTCGGCATCAGGCTCCTGAGGATTTTGAATTACAACTAACGATCGGTCGTGAACCGGTTGTAGGCTTGCGTCTGGTTGGGAAACCAGCCCCCACAACCTTCCCATCACATCCGCCCCTGTCCAGAAGCAGGTGCCATGCCCGTAGCCCCCTCACCGGCGCGGCCGATCGCCGTCCAGATCCTCATCGCCGGACGCTGGATCGCAGGCCAGGAGCTCGGTCGACGGACCGGGACGGCCGGGGCCGACGAGGTTCTCGTCAGCCACCACGGCCATCTCGTCTGGGTCGACCAGCGCTCGGTCCGCGAGTCCTGAAAGCTGAAAGCCCTTACCACTAAGGGTTTTCAGCAAAGAGCTTTCGCAACCAGGTTGCCGATCTCGACCGCGGACGCGGAACCCGTCGGGTCGAACAGCGTCCTGGTCAGCGCGAACGCAACGCCTGAGCGCGTGTCGGCCCAGGCGATACTCCCGCCCATGCCCGGCCACCCGAAGGTCGCCGGGCTCTCCTCCGCTGTGGATCCCAGCCGGCCGATCGCATAGCCGAGCGCCATCGTTGCCGTATTGCCGAGCAACTCGTCCTGCGCGACCAGCGCCGGGCCGGTGATCACAGGCACGGCCTCGGGCCGGACCAGCCGTACGCCGTCCACCTCGCCGATCAGCCCGGCGTACAACCTGGCTATGCCGCGGGCGGTCAGGATCGCGCTCGACGGGTCCTCGATCGCCAACTGCTCGGGCCGGTTGAGCCCCGCGGCCCGCGGCTGCATCGACGGCGGCATGACCTTGCTGAACATCCCGGCCAGCATCGTGAACGTCTCCTCGGCGCCCTCGGGTTCAACCAGTGGGATCAGTCGGTCCCGCTGGTCGGACGGGAGCGCGAAGAACACGTCGTTCTCGATACCCAGCGGGGTAATCAGCTCTCGCAGTACGTCGGAGATCGACCGGCCGGTCGCGCGACGGACGATCTCACCGACCAGGAGGCCGAACGTCTCCGCGTGGTACGTCATCTTCGTGCCGGGCTCCCACCACGGCTCCGCGTCGGCGAGGTACGCCGGGATCGTGGGGAACGACTCGTGGGTCGCGTCCGGCGGCAGCGCCGGCAGGCCGACCGAGTGCGTCAGCACGTGCCGAAGCGTCGCCTTGTCCTTCCCACGCGCCCCGAACTCGGGCCAGATCTCCACGATCGGCTGGTCGTAATCGAGGACCCCGCGATCGACCAGCACATTCGCGACCGTCGCGGACGCGCCCTTCCCGGTCGAGGCCGCGTAGTACAAGGACTCCGACGTCACGCCGTCGCCGGCGACAGCGTCCACCAGCAGCTCACCGTGCCGGTAGACGGCTACCTGCAGCCCGAGTTCCGTCTCGACAAGTTCGTCGATCCGCTTCTGCACTATCTCTTGGAGTTCCATACAGGTACGTCGGAGCGAGCTTGGGACCTTTGACACCATCTATGCATAGTCCAACGCGAACCTGACCGTGCGCTCCACCTCCGCGTCCGTGCCGACCGGGCAGACCAGGAATTCCGTCGTACCGGCGTCCGCGTAGCGCTGCAGCTCCTTGGCCACCGTCTCCTCGTCGCCCAGGACCGCGGTCTCCTCCGGCCCGGCCTTGCCGCCGCGATCCAGCACCGCGCGGTACGACGGCATGTCGCCGGCCGCGCCGTAGTGGGACCCGATCCAGTTCCGCGTCGCATCCGGATCGTCCGTGACCGCGACGCAGACGCCCGCGATGACCTGGGGTTGCGGTCGGCCGGCGGCGGTCGCGGCTGCGTCGATCGTCGGGCGGATGAAGCTCTCGATGACCTCGGGGCCGGCCCAGCTGGTCGTCGTACCGGCGGTGAGTTCGCCGGCGGTCTTGAGCATCCGCGGGCCGAGCGCGGCCAGGATGAGTTCGGGCGCCTGGGCGCCGGCGATCGTGAGCTGGCCGCGGGCGGTCAGCCGCTCGCCCGCATAGTCGGTCGGCTCACCGGCGAGCAGCGGTCCGAGCGCCTCGATGTACTCGCGGACGTACGCCGCGGGGCGGTCCATCGAGAGCCCGAACATTCCTTCCACCATGTGCGGGTGGCTCGCGCCGACGCCGAGCGTCAGCCGGTTGCCGGTCAGCGCCTGCACGCTGAGCGCCTGCGCCGCGAGGGCGAGCGGGTGGCGCGGGTACACGGGGACGACGCCCACGGCGTACCCGATGGTCGAGGTGTACGACGCGACGCCGGCGATCAGCGTCAGCGCGTCCCAGCCGAGTCGCTGGCTGAACCAGACCCGGTCGATGCCGTTGTCCTCGGCGGCCTTCGCGGCGGCGCCGATCTCGTCGATGGTCTTGCCCTCTTCGTCGATCCACAGTCCGATCCTCATGTCCACCAGTCAACGAGACTCGAGGCCGCCGACCCAGACGCAGTTAGGCTGTACAGCGATAAGGAGTCGTGATCGCTGATGGAGCTGCGGCAGTTGCGGTACTTCGTCACCGTCGCCGAGGAGCTGCACTTCGGCCGGGCCGCCGAGCGACTGAACATCGTCCAGCCCGCGGTCAGCCAACAGGTCGCCCGGCTCGAACGCGAGCTCGGCCTGCGGCTCCTCGACCGATCGTCCCGGCACGTGCGGCTGACCGGCGACGGCGAACGCATGCTGCGCGAGGCCCGCGCCGTCCTGTCGGCCGCGGATCGAGCCGCCGAGGTCGCCGCGGAGCTCGCCTCCGGGCGTTCCGGCGTACTCCGCATCGGCACCGCACCGGGCTTGCGGGACCGGCTGGAACGCGGCCTGACCGCCCTCCGTGCGAACACGCCCGACCTCGAGATCCAGCTCAGCTCCGGCTCGACGGCGGAGTACCTGACTGCGCTGCGGTCGGGGGAGTTGGACATCGCCTTCGTGCGCGGCGATGTCGCGGCCGCCGATCTGCAGGTCATCGAGCTCTGGCGCGATCCGTTGTCCGTTCTGGTCCCGACGGCGTACCGGTCGGACGACGGCGTCAAGCTGGTCGACCTTGCCGGGCTCCCGCTCCGGCTGCCTGCCGACGACACCTGGCTGCGCGACCACCTGGTGGCCGCGTGCCGTGAGGCCGGCTTCGAGCCGTTGGTCGGTCGGCCGATCGAGGACTTCGAGTCGGCGGTCGTCGAGATGTCGACGGGGTCGCCGGCCTGGACCGTCGTCTACGGGACGGCCTGCGAATCTGCGGAGGGTGCGCTCTGGATGGGTCTGCTCAATCCGCCCTCAACGGCACCGGGCAACCTGGTGATGGGGCCGGGGCAGACGGAGTGCGCTCACGTCCTCGTCGAGGCGTTCGGCGATGAACCCCCCGGCGGGCCCTGACAGCTCCGCCGAGGGGTGTTGATTACTCAACAAACACGGGATCGTACGGCGGAAAGCCTGTTCCGAGGAGGGCTCGTCTCATAATTCGCCGCGATCTTTCGGCGAACGATTGCTGCCTCCCGGTGATCGGTTGCTGACACAGCGGGGATATTGTTGGTAGTTGCAACCAAAATATCGGGCTGTGTGAGGACAAGTCAGCCGTTTCCGCCTCGGGACAGTGCATAGCGCTGCCCCGGTCGTCGCGATCCCGCCGTACGAACGGAAACCATGTCTGCCACCACTCAGACCCGCTATCGCTCGAGGTACGCCGAGGGCGAGCCGGACACAACACCGGTGCCACCGCCACCACCGACGCCACCGATGGCTGCCGCTGAACTGTCGCACCGGGAGATCCTGGAGATCCTCGCCGGACTGCTCGCGGCGCTGTTCACCGCGGTCCTGAGCTCGACGATCGTCAGCAACGCGCTGCCGACGATCATCGCGGACCTCGAAGGCTCGCAGACGCAGTACACCTGGGTCGTCACCGCCAGCCTGCTCGCGATGACCGTGTCGACGCCGGTGTGGGGCAAGCTGTCGGACCTGATCAGCAAGAAGCTGCTGGTGCAGCTCGCGATCATCATGTTCGTCACCGGCTCGGTGCTGGCCGGCGCCTCGCAGAACGTGCCGTTCCTGATCGGCGCGCGGGTCCTGCAGGGGCTCGCGATGGGCGGTTTGATGGCGCTCGCGCAGGCGATCATCGGTGCGGCGATCCCGCCGCGGAACCGCGGTCGGTACTCGGGCTACATGGGTGCCGTGATGGCGCTCGCGACCGTGTCCGGACCGCTCGTCGGCGGCGTGATCGTGGACACCTCGTGGCTGGGCTGGCGCTGGTGCTTCTACGTGTGCGTGCCGCTCGCCGTACTGTCGCTGATCGTTCTGCAGCGGTTCCTGCACCTGCCGGTGGTGAAGCGCAAGGTCAAGATGGACTACCTCGGCGCGCTGCTGATCGCGGGCGCCGCCAGCCTGCCGCTGATCTGGGTGTCGTTCGCAGGCGAGCACTTCCCGTGGTGGTCCTGGCAGACCGGCGCCTACCTCGGCGGTACGGCGGTGCTCGCGCTGCTGGCCGTGGTGGTCGAGGTGCATGCGCGTGAGCCGCTCGTACCGGTCAAGGTCGTGCGGGAGCGGACGACGGCGTTGGCGATCCTCGCGAGCCTCTCGGTGGGGATCGCGATGTTCGGCAGCGCGGTGTTCCTGGGGCAGTACTTCCAGGTGGCGCGCGGGTACAGCGCGACCGAGGCCGGGTTGCTGACGATCCCGATGATGTTCGGGTCGTTCCTCGGGTCGGTCGGGTCCGGGCAGCTGATCACGCGCTTCGGGAAGTGGAAGCGGTACCTGGTGCTCGGCGGGTTGTTCCTGACCGCGGGGCTCGGCGTACTCGGGACGATCGACCACACGTCGCCGTACTGGTACATCGGGCTCGGGATGCTCTCGATGGGCATCGGGATGGGCATGATGATGCAGAACCTGGTGCTCGCCGTACAGAACACCGTGGACGTCAGCGAGGTCGGGGCGGCTAGTGCGTCGGTCACGTTCTTCCGCAGCCTCGGCGGTGCGGTCGGGGTGTCGGTCCTCGGCGCAGTGTTGGCGGCGCGGGTGACGGATTCGATCATGGAGCACATTCGCGCGCTCGGTCCGGCTGCGGCTGCTGCTGCGCAGGGTGGGTCGGGGAGTGTGCTGGACGTGAACTCGCTGCCGGCGCCGGTTGCGGAGATCGTGCGGCAGGCGTACGGCGACGCGACCGGGCGGATCTTCGTGATCGCGGCCGGCGCTGCCGTGGTGAGCCTGCTGGCGGTGCTCTTCATCCGCGAGGTGCCGCTGCGGCAAACTGTCGCGATGGGCCCGGACGGTACGGCGTCGTCGGACCTGTCTGGCGCGGGCTCGGCTTCGGGCGTGCCCGGAGCGACCGCGGCTTCGGATGACCCGGCCGAGCGTGCGGCTGTGGTGGCGCTCGACGTGATCACGTCGGCCGAGCGGACGGCCCGCGAACGTGAGCGCGAAGCCAACGAGCGCGTGCAGGCGGCCGCGACGGTGATCCGGCAGATGCGTACCGACGTGAAGGACCTGTTCACCCGCGTCGACCAGCAGATCGCCGACCTCGAGGACACGCTCCCCGGCGCCATCCCGCAACCCGCCGCCGCGATCCTCGACTCCCAGCGGCCCCAGGGCGAGCTCGTCGACGAGCTCCGCCGCTACGAACTGAGCGTCCTCAGCGCCAGCCAACGCACAGCCGACCACCTCCGAGCCACCGCGCGAGCCGAGGCCGACCAACTCCTCTCCGAAGCCAAGTCTGAAGAAGAAGAGATCCGGGCGCGGATCGCCGAACTCCAGTTGGTGGAAGAACGCCTGCTGGGCACAGTCCGCGACACCCTCTCCACAACCCCACCCCCGCCAGCGTCGAGCCCGCCGTCTCCGTTCCCGTCCGACGGCTCGTCGCCGTACCTGCCGCACGCCACCGGCAACGGCTACCCGGACGCCACCGCCACCCCAGACCGCCAACCCTTTGGCTAACTCTCCTCGCCGAGTCGTGGCGATCGGCGGCTGGGCTGTCCGCCGAGTCGTGAGTTTCGGCTCGTTTCAGCAGCTTGGGTTCATGGGGTGGTTGCAACACCTGGGTTTCTTGGAGGTGTTGTGATGGCTGAGGCTGGTAGGCCGTCGGTGGCGCGGGAGTTGCAGCGGTTGTTTTGGTTGCGGGTGCGGTCGGGGTTGGGTTATGAGGATGCGGCGCGGGTGGTGGGGGTGGCGGCGACGGTCGCGCGCAGGTGGGTGCGTCAGGGTGGCGGCATGCCGATGGTTGATCTGAGCGGTGTGTCGGGGCGGTATCTGAGTCTGGCCGAGCGGGAGGAGATCGCGGTTGGGCTGGCCGAGCGGTGCAGTGTTCGGGAGATCGCTCGGCGGCTGGGCCGGTCGGCGTCGACGGTAAGCCGCGAGATCCGGCGTTACAGCGCGACCCGGCTGTACCGTTCCCGGCCGGACCGAGACGGTTGCGCGGTGCCGTTGTATCGCGCGAGCTTGGCGCAGTCGAGGGCGGACAAGGCCGCGCGGCGGCCGAAGCCTGCCAGACTGGCGGTGCAGCAGCGGTTGCGGTGGCGGGTGCAGGCCGGTTTGCGGCTGCGGTGGAGCCCGGAGCAGATCGCCCGGCGGCTGCGCCAGGACTTTCCCGATGCACCGGAGATGTGGGTGTCGCACGAGACGATCTACCAAGCCCTGTACGTGCAGGGCCGTGGTGGGCTGCGCCGCGAGCTGACCCGCTGCCTGCGCACCGGCCGCGCGCTGCGGATCCCGCAGCGGCGCCCGGACGAACGCCGCGGCCGGATCCCCGGCATGGTGATGATCTCCGAGCGGCCGGCCGAGGCCGCCGACCGGGCAGTGCCGGGGCACTGGGAAGGCGACCTGATCACCGGCGCCGCCAACAAGTCCGCGATCGGCACCCTGGTGGAGCGCACCACCCGTTACGTCATGCTGCTGCACCTACCCACCGAACACACCGCCGACCAGGTCCAGGCCGCCATGCTCGACGCGATCGCCACCCTCCCCCGGCACCTGTGGCGCTCACTCACCTGGGACCAGGGCAGCGAGATGGCCCGCCACCGCGAACTCAGCCTCGCAGCCGACCTGCCGATCTACTTCTGCGACCCCCACAGCCCCTGGCAACGCGGCTCCAACGAGAACACCAACGGACTACTACGCCAGTACTTCCCCAAAGCCACCAACCTGTCCACCCACACACCCGAACACCTCACCGACGTCGCCGTCCAACTCAACGGCCGCCCCCGCAAAACCCTCAACTGGCAAACCCCCGCCGAAGCCCTCAACCAACTACTCTCAAACCCCTATCCCACACGCGGTGTTGCCACCACCCCTTGAAACCACCCAGCCTCTATCCACGACTCGGCGAACCCGCCGGCCGCCTTTCGCCACGACTCGGCGGGGGCGGCCCGGGAGTGGGATGTCGGGGGTGGGTGGCATGCTTCGGGTAAGGCCGTGGTGAGGGAGTGGGTGTGGGGTTGTGGGACGTGGAGCAGGTGTTGGGGCTGGCGCCTGATGCTGCGTCCGCGAAGGCTGGGCAGGGGTTGGCCCGGGCTGAGAAGTGGTCGGAGGCCGGTGCGTCCGACCGCGCGGTGTGGGGGCTGTGCCAGGGGAGCGGCAAGCAGCCGTACCAAACCGCCGTCGACCTGAGCGGATCGGCGTACAAGTGCTCGTGCCCGAGCCGGAAGTTCCCCTGCAAGCACGCACTGGGACTGATGCTGCTCAACGCCGCGGGTGAGGTGCGGCCGGGTGATGAGCCCGATTGGGTGAAGACCTGGGTGGACCAGCGTGCCGCCCGGGCCGACCAGCCGGAGCGGAAGCCTGGCGAGGTCGCCGACCCGATCGCAGCCCAGCAGCGCGCCGTACGTCGTGCCGATCGGGTGTCGAGCGGCATGGCCGAGCTGAAAGGCTGGTTGGACGACCAGGTCCGCGTCGGCCTCGGCGGGTTCGACCAGCGTGCGTACACCGAGCTCAGCCGCCTCGCCGCGCGCATGGTCGACGCTCAAGCGCCAGGCGTCGCAGGAGCGGTACGACGTGCAGCGGGCGTCGTCGGACGCGGGCACGGATGGCCCGGCGAGCTGCTTGAGGAGCTGTCCCTCGTCCACCTGATCGTCTCCGCCCACGACCGCCTCGCCGACCTCCCGCCGACGCTGGCCGACACCGTTCAGAGCAGGATCGGTTGGTCGACCGAGACCGCCCGCGTCCTCGCTGAGGGCGAGAAGGTCCACGACGACTGGCTGGTGCTCGGTCGCGTGATCGAGCCCGACGACCGCCTCACCGTCCGCCGCGTCTGGTTGCGCGGGGCAACAACTGGCCGGCTCGGCCTGATCCTCACGTTCGCCGCCGCCGGCCGCCCACTGGACCCGCTCCCCGCGCGCCCAGGTGAGTACGTCCCCGGCACGCTCTCGTTCTACCCGGGCGCCCTCCCGATGCGCGCCCTCCTCACGCAGACCGATCCCCGCCAGCCCGCGCCACGTCCGAGCGGTTTCACAGCCCATCAAGCGCTCACGTCGTACGTCGAATCGCTCGCAGCTGACCCGTGGAACGAACGCTGGCCGTTGGTCCTCCAGGACGTACGACCGGCCCGCCACGGTGACGGATGGGCGCTGGTCGATGCGGGCGGAGATGCGCTCGAGCTGCTGCCGGGATGGGATGCGTGGAAGCTCCTCGCGGTGTCGGCAGGCGATCCCATCACGGTCGCCGGCGAATGGAACCGCGCAGGCCTGCGCCCGATGACCTGCTGGCACGGCGATCGGCCGGTGATCCTGTGAAGGGTTGGGACGGTCTCGTCAGCTCGGCGCTCCTCGGCACCGATCGCCGGCCCGCGCACTTCGAGGAGCTCCCGGAACACATCCAGGAACGCCTCGGCGACGGCGGCCTCCTCGACGCGGCCGCGCTCGCGACTGTCTACAAACGCGCCGGCCGTAAGCCGCTCCGCGAACTCGAGCCGATCCCAGCCGCGCCGGGCGAGGACAGGCCGCTGCCACGTCCGGCGGCGATCCGTCGCCTCGCCGCGATGCTCGGCGGGTTCCAGACCTCCGCGCTCGGTGAGTGGTTGCGTGCAGCCGACGCCCGTGGCTGGGGTGTGCCGCCGGAACACCTGCCGGCTCTCGCGGACTACGCCCGCCACCGCGCCGAGTACCGTCCGCTCGTGATTGCAGCCGCCGGCCGGCGTGCACGCTGGCTGGCGGATCTGAACCCCGAGTGGCGCTACCTCCACGCCGCAGTTGCTGAGAGCAACGACCCGGAGTACTGGACGCACGGAAACGCCGTCCAGCGGCGCACCTGGCTACGCACGCTTCGTCAGCAGGACCCGCAGGCAGCTCGCGAGGCGCTCACGGAGGTCTGGCCGACCGAATCCGCAGCCACCCGAGCCGACTTCCTCGGCCTGCTCACCGACGGTTTGTCCTTGCAGGACGAGGACTTCCTGGAGTCCGCCCTCGACGACCGTTCGCGTGAGGTACGCCGGGGCGCCGCGCGCCTGCTCGCGCGCATAGCCGGCTCGAAGTACGGCGAACGTATGACCGAGCGTCTGCACTCGCACCTGATCCCGAGCCAGGGCGTCCTCGCGGTCGACCTGCCGAAGCGGCTGTCGCAGTCGATGGAACGCGACGGCATCGACTCGCAGAACCCGGAAGGTGTCGGCAAACGCGCCTGGTGGTTCCTGCAGATCGTTGCCAACACACCGATGTCGGCGATGGACCTCGCGTGGTTGCAGACCCCTGTCGAAGGTTCCGCGCCCGACATTCTCCAAGCCGGCTGGACCGAGGCCGCCATCCGTGAAGGTTCCGCCGAGTGGGCGCGTGCCCTCCTGCAGTCGGAAGCCTCGACCGGTGACCGCAGTCCGGCGGAGCTGCTCCGCTTGCTACCCGCCGACGAGTGGGCCCGCGCGGTCGACGTACTGCGGAAGACGGTCGACGTCACCGAGCTTGTCGGCGGGCTTCCGGTCCCCTGGCCGGAGTCGCTTGCGAGCATGATCCTCGACCAGCTCGCCAAGGTCGGCTCCAACCGCGCCTGGGCTCGGCTCGCCAGCATCGCGGCCCGCGCCGTACCGCCCGACGTACTCAACCATCCGATCACCCGGGAATCCACCGGCGAGGAAGACACCTGGCGCCGCCGCCTGGTGGAGACCTTGACCTTCCGCCGCGAAATGTACGAGGAGCTCTCATGACGACCGAAGTCCTTCGCCCGCACGCGGAAGTCGAGTACGCCGACGAGCTGCGAGCGCTCAAGGCCGCCGACGACAAACCGCGTCCGCCTGCCTGGCAGCTGTCGCCGTCGGCTGTCGTCACGTACCTGCTCGGCGGCACGGCGGGCGACACCGAGATCTCACCGAAGTACGTCGGTCCGCGCCGGCTGGTCGAGGTTGCGGTCGCGACCCTCGCGACGGATCGAGCCCTGCTGCTGCTCGGCGTACCGGGAACGGCGAAGACCTGGGTGAGTGAGCATCTCGCCGCCGCGATCAGCGGGGATTCGACGCTGCTCGTGCAGGGTACGGCGGGCACTGCCGAGGAAGCGATCCGGTACGGGTGGAACTACGCCCAGTTGATTGCCCAGGGCCCCAGTGAGGCGGCGCTCGTGCCGAGTCCGGTGCAGCGCGCGATGGCCGACGCGAAGATCGCCCGGATCGAAGAGCTCACGCGCATGCCGTCCGACGTACAGGACGCGCTGATCACGATCCTGTCCGAGAAGGCGCTGCCGATCTCCGAGCTGGCGACGGAAGTCCAAGCCCGTAAGGGATTCAACGTCATTGCCACCGCCAACGATCGCGACAAGGGCGTCAACGAGCTGTCGTCGGCGCTGCGCAGGCGCTTCAATACCGTCGTACTTCCGCTGCCCGAATCCGCGGACGACGAGGTCGAGATCGTCTCGCGCCGGGTCGCGCAGCTCGGTTCGGCGCTTGAGTTGCCGCAGCCGGACGACGCGCTCGACGAGATCCGCCGCGTGGTGACGATCTTCCGCGAGCTGCGGTCCGGTCGCACGGAGGACGGTCGTACGGCGGTCAAGTCGCCGTCGGCCACCCTGTCGACGGCCGAGGCGATCAGCGTCGTCACCGGCGGTCTCGCGCTCGCCGCCCATTTCGGCGACGGCGTACTGCGGCCGACGGATGTTGCCGGCGGCATCCTTGGTGCGGTCGTGAAGGACCCGGCCGCGGACCGGGTCGTGTGGTCGGAGTACCTCGAGACCGTGGTGCGCGAGCGCGACGACTGGGCGCCGTTCTACCGGGCCTGCCGAGAGATCTCCGGATGACCGTTCACCTACTCGGGATCCGGCACCACGGGCCGGGATCGGCGCGCGCGGTGGCGACCGCGCTGGCCGAGCTCCGGCCTGACGTGGTGCTGATCGAGGGGCCGCCGGAGGCCGACAAGATCGTCGAGCTGGCGGCCTCGGAGGAGATGGAGCCGCCGGTTGCTCTGCTGGCGTACGCCGTCGACGACTCGACGCGGGCCGCGTTCTGGCCGTTCGCGGTGTTCAGTCCTGAGTGGCAGGCGATCAAATACGGGCTGGCGGCCGGAGTGCCGGTGCGGTTCTGCGACCTGCCTGCGGCGCAACAGTTCGCCTCGTCAGGCGGGCGGTCTGTGTCGATGGATCCGCTCGCGACGTTGGCCGAAGCGGGCGGGTACGACGATCCCGAGCGTTGGTGGGACGACGTGATCGAGTCGCGGCGTGATGGTGCCGAGCCGTTCACCGTCATCGCCGACGCGATGCGTGAACTGCGTCGCGACTCGGAGGCGAAGGGCCGCGAAGCGCAGCGCGAGGCCTACATGCGGACCGTTCTCCGCAAGGCGATCCGCGAGGGCTTCGAACGGATCGCGGTGGTCTGCGGCGCCTGGCATGTGCCTGCTTTGGAGCTTCCGTTGCCTCCAGCAACACATGATCAGCGGATCCTGAAGGGCCTGCCGAAGAGGAAGATCGCCTGCACGTGGGTGCCGTGGACGCACGGTAGGCTGGCGGCAACGAGCGGGTACGGCGCCGGCATCACTTCACCCGGTTGGTACCACCACCTGTTCACAGCGCCCGATCAGATCACCACACGCTGGCTGTCGAAGGTCGCCCAGGTACTGCGGGACGAGGATCTACCCATCTCCAGCGCCCACGTGATCGAAGCGGTGCGACTCGCGGACACCCTTGCCGCGTTGAGGGAACGCCCGCTCGCCGGCCTGAGCGAGGTGACCGAGGCAACACGGGCGGTGCTTTGCGGCGGAAACGACGTACTGCTGGATCTCGTGACGAGGGAAGCTGTTGTCGGCGAGCTACTCGGGTCCGTGCCGGGCGAGACGCCGCAGGCGCCGGTCGCGGCCGACCTGGCGGCGCACGCGCGGCGGTTGCGGATGAAGCGGGACGCGACCGAGCGCGTGATCGAACTCGATCTGCGGAAGTCGAACGACCTGGAGAAGTCCAGACTCCTGCACAGGTTGAGGATTATCGGTGTGCACTGGGGTGTCCCGGCCGTCGACGAACGGCGCGCACAGGGCACCTTCCGCGAGATGTGGCGGCTGGCCTGGGATCCGGGACTCGAGGTCGAGTTGGTTGCCGCAGGCGCCCACGGTACGACGGTCCTCGGCGCCGCGACCACCGTGATGCTGAAGGCCGCCGACTCGCCGACGTTGGCCGACGTCACGGCCGCGCTGGAGAGGTCGCTTCTCGCCGATCTCGCGGACGCACTTCCGCCTTTGCTGCAAGGGATCGACACTCGTGCGGCCGCCGATGCGGATGTCGGTCACCTGATGGCCGCGCTCCCCGCTCTCGCGCGAGCCTCCCGGTACGGCGACGTACGCGGGACCGATACCGCCGGTCTCGCGTCGGTCGCGGGGCGGATGGTGTCGCGGGTGTGTGCGGGGCTCGGGCGGACGGTCCACGGTCTGGATCCGGATGCGGCGACCGCCGTACAGGAACTGATCGACGGGGTGCAGGACGCGACCGTGCTGCTCGCCGAGGACGTGCGCGTCGAGTGGCTGAACACGTTGGAAGGGCTGAGCGATCGCGCGTCGGTGCCGCCGCTGATCCGAGGGCGGTTGACGCGGTTGATGCTGGACACGTCACGGCTGCCGGATCACGAGGTCGCACTGCGCTTGGGGCGGGCGTTGTCGCCAGGTACGGCTACTGCGGAGGCGGCCGGGTACGTCGAGGGATTCCTTGCCGGTGGCGGGTTGTTGCTCGTGCACGACGAGCGGCTGCTCGCGCTGGTGGACGAGTGGCTGGGCGCGATCCCGGACGATGCGTTCGTCGAGGTGCTGCCGTTGTTGCGGCGTACCTTCGGGACCTTCGCGGCGCCGGAGCGACGCTCGATCGGGGCGCGGGCGCGCGTGCTCGCGGACCCGGCTTCTCTCGTTGTTGCTGACGACAACGATCTCGACGCCGAGTTGGCCGCGACAGCGTTGCCGGTCGTTGCTCAGCTGCTGGGGGTGTCATGAACGACGAGCGGATGCGGCGCTGGCGGCTCGTGCTGGGTGGCGAGGCCGAGGAAGAGACGGGTACGACGCTGTCGTCCGAGGACCGCTCCGTCGACGCCGCGCTGGCCGCGCTGTACGACGCCGCGGAGGGCGAGGCCGGGAGCCAGCGGTCGTCCGGGTTGGGCTCCTCGGCGCCGCGCGTCGCGCGGTGGTTGGGCGATATCCGGCAGTACTTCCCGAGCACCGTCGTACAGGTCATGCAGCGGGACGCGGTCGAGCGGCTCGGCATCACGCGGATGCTGATGGAGCCGGAGCTGCTCGGCGCGGTCGAGCCCGACGTACACCTGGTCAGCACGCTGCTTGCGCTCAACGAGGTGATGCCTGAGGAGACCAAGCAGACCGCGCGGGACGTGGTCGGCCGGGTCGTCGCCGAACTCGAGGCTCGACTGGCGGAGCGGACGCGGGCAGCGGTCACGGGTGCGCTCGACCGGGCCGGACGGACGGCGAGGCCGCGGCACTCGGACATCGACTGGGACCGGACGATCCAGATCAACCTCAAGCACTTCTCGCCGACGCTCGGGACGATCGTGCCGGACCGGTTGGTCGGCTACGCGCGACGGAACCACAGCGTGCAGCGGGACATCGTGCTGGCGATCGACCAATCGGGGTCGATGGCGGAGTCGGTGGTCTACGCGTCGCTGTTCGGTGCCGTGCTCGGCTCGATCCGGACGCTGCGGACGTCGCTGGTCGTCTTCGACACCGCTGTGGTTGATCTGACGGATCAGCTCGACGACCCGGTCGACGTACTGTTCGGGACGCAGTTGGGCGGCGGGACGGATATCAACCGCGCGCTGGCGTACTGCGAAGAACTCGTGACGAAGCCGGCCGAGACGGTGCTGGTGCTGATCTCCGACCTGTACGAGGGCGGCGTACGGGAAGAGATGCTGCGGCGGGCGCGTTCCTTGGTGGAGTCCGGCGTACAGGTGATCGCTCTGCTGGCGCTGGCGGACTCGGGCACCCCGTCGTACGACGCCGAGAACGCTGCGGCGCTGGCGGATCTCGGCGTACCGACGTTTGCCTGCACACCGGACCTGTTCCCGGACCTGATGGCTGCGGCTATCCGGCACGAGGACATCACCAGCTGGGCATCCACAAACTTGACGTGAGAGGAACCCGATGACCACCGTCGAACTGACCCGCTTCCGCGTGCTCGCCGAGAAGACCGAGGAGCTGCTGGCCGCCAGGGTCGACATGCTGAAGGACTTCGAGGCTGATCGAGCTGGATTCCTGGGCGCGCGGTTGGTGCAGCTGCCCGACAACGAGTGGCTGGACATCGTCGAGTGGGCGACGCCGGAGGACTACGCCACCTCCAGCGAGAAGGGCCCGAACCTTCCTGGGATCGCCCGGTTCTTCGCGGCAATCGACTCGCTCGTCGTGGCCGAAGAGGGCACTCTGACCGAGTGAAGATCAGCGGGACCTGCACCTGCAGCGTCAGCCCGCGATCTCCAGGATGTCGATCGGGGTGTAGGGGTCGGCCTCGGCGAAGCGGAGGGCCCACTGGACGGCCTCCTCCTTCGAGTCGACGCGGATGATCGAGACGCCCGCGACGAGTTCCTTGGTCTCGGCGAACGGCCCGTCGATCACCCGCGGCTGACCCGGCACCGGGAACGTGACCCGCGCACCACGCGAACTCGGCATCAGCCCCTCACCGAGCACCAGCACTCCGGCCTGACGCATCTCCTCGAGCACGGCATCCGCCCGCTCGAGGATCTCCGGGTCGGGCGGATTACCCGCCTCGAGATTGTCATTGGTCTTGTGCAGCAGCATGTACCTCATAGCCGAGACCTTAGACCGGCCCAGAACGCATCGGGGATCTCGTGATCCAGCCACGCCGCGATCTCGGTGATCTCCCGCGGGCTCCGCGCGCCGACGACCACGGCCGGTACGGCGGGGTGCCTCAACGGGAACTGCACCGCAGCCGCCAGCAGCGGTACGTCGTACCGCCGGCACAGCTCCCGCAGTACGTCGATCCGGCGGAGCACGTCCTTCGGGACCCGCTCGTATCCGTGGGGCGCGCCGTCCGCGGTGTCGGCGAGGACCCCGCCCTGGAACACCCCGGCGGCGAGCACGGCGACATCGAGCTTCTCGCACAGCGGCAGGAGCTCGTCCTCACCGCTCTGGTCGAGGAGCGTGTACCGCCCGGCGAGCAGGATGCAGTCGACTCCAGAGGTCTCCCGGAGGAAGCGCGCCGCCACATCCGCATGATTCACGCCGAGCGAGATCGCCCCGATCGTGCCGCGCCCCCGGAGCTCGGTGAGCGCCCGGAACGCCTCGGTGGACGCGGTCAGGTAGTCGAGCTCAGGGTCGTGGATGTGCAGGATGTCGATCCGATCGATCCCCATCCGTTCGAGGCTGGCCTCGAGCGATCGGATCGTCGCGGCGTACGAGTAATCGAGCCTCGGCCCGATCCCGGCCGGCGGCTCGGCCCAGATCGGCTGCAGATCCGGGCCGCCCGGCTCGATCAGCCGCCCGACCTTGCTGCACAGCACGAACTCGCCCCGTGATCGACCGCGCAACGCGAGGCCGGCCCGCTGCTCGGACACGCCGTACCCATAGACCGGCGCGGTGTCGAACAGCCGAACCCCCAACTCCCAGGCCCGATCAATCGTCGCCACCGCCTGCTGCTGCGGAACGGCCGCAAACATCCCCCCGATCGAAGCAAGTCCCAACCCCAACTCACTGACCCGCAACCCCGTCCGCCCCAACTCAACCATCCGCACCCCAACGACCCTAGAAGTCCCCACCGACAGTCTTCGGCGCTAACGACAGGAGGTAGTCGCCGTTTCACGCTGGCTAGACGCCGGGCCCAGCGGGGAGGGATGGACTACCTCCTGTTCTTACGGCCGGCAGATGGGCAAGATGCGTTCCATGGGCGAGATCGCGGAGCGGTACCGGCGGCGGGCCGAGGCGTTCGAGCGGAAGGTTGCGGCCGTGGCGCCGGACCAGTGGGAGAACCAGTCGCCGTGCGTGAAATGGACCGCGCGGGACGTGGTCGAGCATGTCGTCACGATGCACGGTGTGATGCTGATCCCGGTCGCCCGGAAGCTAGAGCCGTCGGACGATCCGCTGACCGCCTTCCAGGAGGCGCGCGCCGCGATCGAGGATGTCCTCGACGATCCCGTCGCCGCGTTGAGTGAGAGCGATACGCCGGGCGGCCGGATGACGACCGAGCAGCACATCGATCAGGTGATCTCCGACGACCTCGTCCTCCACGGCTGGGACCTCGCCCGCGCGACCGGTCAGGACGAGACGATCGAGCCGGTCGACATCGAGCGACTCTGGGCGACAGCGGCAGCGATCCCGCCGGACCTGATGGCGAAGTACCGCACGCCCGGCGCATTCGGCGAGGGCATCGAGGTGTACGGCGCTGAGGTACCCGTCGCGCCCGACGCCCCACTCCAGAACCGCCTCCTAGGCCTCCTCGGCCGCCAGCCCTAACCCCACCCGCCGTGCCGGGGCGTAGTAGATGTCGGGGGTTGGGCAGAGGGGGGCGCTGCTGAGGTCGGACGGCTGGGACAGGAGTACGGCGTGGCCGCGGGCGATTGCCGGGGCCAGGTACTCGTGCCCGGGCAGGTCCGCGACCGCCGTACGGCAGCCGAGCGCCATGCCCTCGAACAGCGCCGTCGTCGAGACCCCGACCTGGTACGTCGCCGTGGCGAGCAGATCCAGCGTGCTGCCGCCGGTCGACAGCTGCACCCCGGACGGGATCGTGTAGTCCTCGGGACGCTCGCTCGGGTGCAGCCGGTACACGACGTCGAGCGATGGATCTTCCTTCGCCACCGCGTCCGCGACCTGCACCAGCTCCGCTCCGACCGTCCCCTGCGACAGGAACACCACCCGCCGCGGATCCTTCGGTCCCGGCGTCGGCAGGAACGTCGCGCCGATGACCTCGGTCCGCATCCCCGCGGGCAGATCCGCGACGTCGGTCCAGTACGACCCGAAGCACCACAGCTCGTCCGGCTGATCGGCGACCGTCGGCCGGCCTGGGTAGCTGTAGCCGAGGTGGAACGGGCTGATCGCGCCGTGCTGCAGCTCGACCACGCGGATCCCGAGGTCGCGAGCGGCGCCGACGATGTGCTGGTGGAAGTACGCGACGACGACGTACACGGTCTTGATCCGATGCCGCTTGAGCAGCGAGCGGTAGAGGGCGCGCAGTCGCAGGTGTTTCGGGACTTCGCGCGCAAGGATCGCGCCGACCGGGACCCGGACGCCGGTGATTTGTTGTAGTGCTTGGCTGATCCCTCGGTCGTCCGTCGTCCGGGGGTGGATCGCACCGGCGGCGGAGGTGAAGAAGTCCAGGTTCTTACTGCCGGGGAGCGGGGTGCCGTTGATACCCGAGTCGAGGATCAGAGCGCGGTCGCCGAGCGATGCGCGGAGTACGTCGGTGTAGATCTCAACACCGTTCGGTTTCCGCGGATGCGGTACGACGAGGGCGTCGTACCGGCCGGGGAACGGCGAGCGGGTGACGATCCCGGCGACATGCTTGGCGACCAGAGCGGCCTTGTCGTACGGCGTGCGTCGTACCGGATGGGGTGCGCCGTGGATGCCGGTGCGGCGGGTCAGCTCATGGAAGACGCGCATCCGGATGATCGGCCAGGGGTGAGCGCCTTTCGTCTGCCACTCGAGCAGCCCCAGGTCCGTCTCCACCTGCCAGATCGCCCGGCACAGCTCCGCCACCGTCGGCCGGTCCGGGGCCGTGGCCGGACCCGTGCCGTTCCCGGTACTCGTCATGGTTGATCCCTACTATCCCCGCGAGACTGCCGACGCCCGAGAAGAACCGGCGGACTGCCTTCAGCAGGTGCGTCTTCCGGCCGAGCAGCAGCCCGGCGAGGGCGAACCCGATCGCCGAGATCACCCGCGCCGAAGCATAGGCCAGCACGAGCACGTAGCTGATCGCGCCCGGGCGGATCAGCAGGCGGCTGATCGTGTCGCCGGAGCCGGAGCGGAACGCACGGCGTACCAGCCAGTGCAGCGTGGTCCGGCCGACCGGCACCTCCTCCGCGATGCACGCCTCCTCGCACCACACGATCCGGAAGCCGGCCCGGTGTACGCGGAGGAAGAAGTGCAGGTCGCTGGAGCCGGTGTAGCGGAACGCGGGATGGAATCCGGGCGTGACCGCGTGGTAGACGCGGCGGCTGACCAGCGTGTTGTTCGTGTACGCCTTGCGGAGCTCCTCGCCGGTGGTGTGCTTGCCGGTCGAGTCGTGTACGTCGCTGTAGTGGTTCCAGGGCGGCGCACCGGGCGGGAGGTTGCCCTTCACCGGGCCGGTGACGACGTCGGCGCCGGTGGACTCCCACGCGTGCAGAAGCTTTCCGAGCCAGCCGGCCGGGGCGGTCTCGTCGTCGTCCACGAAGATCAGGGCGTCGTCGTTCCAGCACAGCTCGACCGATTTCTCCCGCGCGAAGGGGATCCCCGGCTCCGGTTCGACCACCGATTGAATCGGGTACGGCGTACCTGCGCCGAACTCCTCCAGCACCGCCGCCGCCGACCCGTCCGCGTCGTTGTCCACCACCACGATCCGGATCGCATAATCCGAGTCCGCGGGCAGTTCCTGAGCCTGCAAACTGGTCAATAACCCCCGCAACAGAGCAGGTCGCCTGAAGGTAATCACCGCGATGGCGACACTGGTGCTCATGGCGCCCGAGACTATCGGTTCCCACAAGGACTCCGCTTCGCGGCGACAGTTCTTTCGGCGCCTTCGGCGCTGTGCCGGAGGCGGCACACGCGCTCAGGTGTTCGGCGGGGTGGATGTGGTGCCACGAATGGACACCGCTTCGCGGCGACTGTCCTTTGCGCCTCCGGCGGGGGCACGGACATCCGCTCACGCGGTCGGCGCGGTGGAGGTGCCTGCGCGAACTGACGCGGCTCCGCGGCGGCTGTTGGTGAGGCGGATGACGGTTGGCTTGTGGGGCCAGCCTGCGCGGGACGCGACCGGGGGTTGGTTGGGCCCGACGGGAGAGGCATCTGCCTGAGGAGCGGGTGCCGAGGGGTGATGTGGACGCACGCTCGCGTCAGGCGTCTGAGGGGGCGGGTTCCCAGCCGGCTTGTTGGGACCAGGTGTCTGCGCGGCGGATGGTTTGCCAGAACCAGGGGAGTTTGGCGTTGGTGTAGGCGGCGCGGTCGTCGGGGTGTTGGGCGGCTAGCGAGCGCTTGAGCGACTCGTAGGGAGCCAACTCCTCGGGGTGGGTGCGGAGGTAGTCGCGCAGGAGTAGCGGGAACTGTTGGGAGAAGCTGCCTAGCTTGCGTACGTGGATGTGGGTGCGCGGCGTGCCGGGTGGTTCGCGGAAGTACCTCTTGGTGCGTTCGGTGTTGTCGGGACGGTATACGTATCCACACGCCTCCAACGGCCCTCGAAACGGATCGACCGGCTCGAGAGCAGCGACGGAGATTTGGATGTCGACGATCGGCTTGGCGGCGAGACCGGGTACGGCGGTGGAGCCGATGTGGTCGATCCGCAGTGCGACGTCCCCGAGCGCGTCACGCAGCCCGTGGCCGAGTTCGGCGAACCGGTCCGCCCACGCGGCGTCGTACGACTCGATCCGGATCACGTCAGGGAAAGTACCGCTCCACAGGTCTCAATTGCAGGAAGTTGCAGAACCTGTAACGCCGACTGAGATCCGCGCGATTTACCGCCGGGGCCACATCTGGCCCGATCCGCCCTTATGAGGTCTTGGGAGTTGCGGTGTTGCGTAAGGCGCGTTTCCTGCGGCTGGCTCTGCCGGCTGCGCTGGTTGCGGGGTCAGTGGTGGTGGTTACCGGTTCATCCGGTAACGCTGCGGTGTCCGCCGAGCCGAATGTGCGGCAGGCGAAGTTCCAGCCTGCCGCGGCGAGTGGTCCGAAGTACGACCCGAAGTCGGTGATCGTGCAGTTCAAGCCGAAGGCGACAACCTCGGCCCGCAAGGCCGCGGTGGCCAAGGCCAAGGGGACACCAGACGTGTCCGTCACCGCGGACGTCGTCAAGGTCACCGGTGACACCCCGGCGCCCGAGCTGCTGAAGAAGTTCAAGGCCGACCCGTCGGTGGAGCTTGCCTCGCTCAACTACATCCGGCAGAAGTCCGCCATCCCGAACGACTGGCTGTACGCGAACTACCAGAAGTACCTGTCGACCGTCCGCGTCGACAAGGCGTGGGATCTCTCGAAGAGCGCCGGCAACCAGACGATCGGTGTTCTCGACACCGGCGTCGACGCGGGCCACCCGGACCTGGCCGGTCACCTGCTGCCCGGGTACAACACCTTCAACAGCGCGCTCCCGCCGAACGACGGCGACGGCCACGGTACGGCGACCACCGGCATCATCGCGGCCGGCACCTCCAACAGCCTCGGCATCGCGGGCGTGGCGTGGAACGCCAAGGTCCGTCCGGTCAAGGTGCTCGACGACACCGGCTCGGGCGACGACACCAACGTGATCAACGGCATCAACTGGGCGGTCAAGAACGGCGTCCGGGTGATCAACATGTCGCTCGGCGGTGAGGGCGACGACCCGATCCTGCACACCGCGATCCAGAACGCGGTCGCCAAGGGCGTCGTACTGGTCGCCGCGGCCGGCAACACCGGCGACTCGTCGCTGCACTACCCGGCGGCGTACCCGGAGGTCCTGTCGGTCGGCGCGACGAACGCGGCCGGCGTACTGACCAGCTTCAGCACGTACGGCGACTCCGTCGACCTCGCCGCCCCGGGCTACGACATCACCAGCACCTCGCCCCGCGCCGGAACCCCGGCCGGCTACGAGCCGTACTTCCTCGGCCTCGCCGGTACGTCGTTCTCCTCGCCGATCGTTGCCGGCGTCGCCGCGCTCGTCCGCAACAAGTGGCCGACGCTCACGCCGGAGCAGGTCATGGCCCGCCTGAAGGCCACCGCCCGTGACGCCGGTCCTCGCGGCAACGACCCGTACTACGGCGCAGGCATCCTCGACGCCTACGCCGCCCTCGGCGGCAAATGGACCACGGACTTCGCGCAGGGTGTCGCCGACACCAACGACCAGCCGTCCCGCGCGGGTGAGCTGATCGCCGGCGTCGCGGTGTCTTCGACGATCAGCGTCGAAGGCGACGTCGACTGGTACAAACTGCCGTCGGCCGCGCTCCACCAGGTGCGCCTCGACCTCACCGGCCCGATGTTCGACTCGGGTACCTACGCGCAGAACTTCGGCCCGGTCATCTCGGCGTACGGCGAAGACCTCAAGCCGCTCGCGTATGCCGCGAAGCCGGAGCCTCCGGTGGACGGCGACGGCTACGAGATCCCGCAGGCGCTGACCGCTTCGACGTACGTCAACGTCCCGGCCGGCACGATGTACGTCGCGGTCCGGAACGCCAACGGCTCCCGGGACAGCCGTCCGTACACGGTGAAGCTCACGAACGCCGACGGCACCCCTGACGCGGCGGCGATCGACGCGTACCCGGTCCGCGACGTGCTGCCCGGGAACCTGTCCTCCGGTGTCTCGGTCCTCGTCAAGCCCACGGTCACCTTCCCGCGGAACGTCGACGAGAACAGTGTCACCAACGGCGGCGTGAAACTGCTCAACGGCAAGACCGGTGCGGTGATTCCGGCGACCGTCACCTACGACCACGACATCCGCCGGGCGGAGATCTCGCCCGTGTCCCCGTTGGCTGAGGCCACGCCGTTCCGGATCGTCGCCGACGGTGTCGTCTCGCTCGATCCCACGGTGCCGATGGTGCCGGTCACCTCGGTGTTCAGTACGGAGGACCTCGCTCCGAAGCCGGTGCAGCTCATCGGGGTCGGCGCCTACCTGGCCGCCAACCTGTCGTGGACGATCCCGCCGACCACCGATCTCGATCAGGTGATCGTACGGCGGAACGTGGGGAGCAAGGCGCCGACGCCGAGCACCGGGACGCTCGTGTACACGGGTACCGGGACCGTGGTGAAGGACACCGGGCTCGCGCAAGGTACGACGTACACGTATGCCGCCTGGAGCAAGGACCGTGCCGGTCACTACAGTCCGGCCGCGGTGAAGCAACTGCTCGGGATGAAGTCCGGGATCGCGGTGACGTCGACGCTGCTCAACTACGGCGGGGCGATCACGATCAAGGGCAGCACGCTGCGGATCGACAATCTGGCGTACGCCGGATTGCCGGTGAACGTCTACGTACGACCGAAGACGTCCTCGAAGTTCACGCTGCTTGCAGCGCTGAAGTCGTCCTCGACCGGGACCCTCTCGGTGACGCACAAGCCGCTCGTGTCGTCGGTCTACATGCTGACGTTCCCTGGCAACGGGATCCTGATGGGCACCCGTACCCCCGACGTCACCGTCCAGGTCAGGCCGACGATCTCGGCCACTCTGTCGCCGGCGTCGATCCGGCTCGGCGGGACGACCGCGTTCAGCGGGTACGTCGTTCCGGCGCACTACGGCCAGACGGTGTACCTGCAGCAGTACGGCAGCAAGGTCTGGAAGTCGATCGCCTCGGTCAAGCTCAGCACCTCCGGCAAGTACGCCTTCGGCATCAAGCCGGCTGTTCGCGGCCAGATCGCCTATCGCGTGTACTTCCCCGGCGATGCCGATCACGCCCCGGCATACACCGTCAACAAGATCGTCACCGTCAGCTGAACTGGTGGCCCGCCGCCCCCGTGGGCGGCGGGCCGCCACCCTTAGCGGTCTGGGAATCCGCAGTTATCCGAGGCGCCGTAACGCCGACTCGACAGCGACCTCGACCCGGGACGTCATACCGGGCACATCGACGGGACGAAGCCCAGCGACCTGGCCCTGGATCCACTTCGACCCGCTGGCGTCGTAGTGCAGCAGGGCATACAGGTCCCACCACGGATCGAGAGTCACCCCGGCAATCGACTCGTAGAGCGACCGAAGCTGCTCCGACCACTCGGGCGAGTAGAGCGCCGCCAAGTATCGCCGACAATGCCCGAGGTCGATCGCGCGCGATCCCCGATGGATGGAGTTCCAGTCGGTCAGTCCGGTGATTTTCCCGCGCGACCACAGCATGTTGACCGGCAGAAGATCGCAGTGCAGAAAGACGGCAGGGTCCTTTGGCGGCGGAGCTGCCATGACATCGAATGCAGCCTTCCAGACAGCCGGCTTCTGTGCGTCGCCCGGCACCTGAAATCCGCCCAGAGGAGCGATCCAGGAATCCGTCCACGGTCTGAACGTCTTAGCGGGGAGATCGAGGGAGTGCAACAAGACGGCGAGCTCCGCGATCCTCGTCAGCCAGGACCGAGGCTCCGCCGGGTTGAGGTGAACATGCCCCGGCAACCGTGACATCAGCAACGATGGCGAGCCGCTTGTCGAAGCACCCGCAACGTCAGTAGCCAGAATTCTCGGAACTGGGAGCCCGCTGCCCGCCACCACACCGAGGTTGGCGATCTCCTTCTCCAAGGGCTCCTGGAGGCCGAGGCCGCCCGGGTACTGCCGCAGTACGACGAACGTTCGCACTCCACGCCGCTCGACAGTCAGCCGATTCACGGCGGAGCAGACGCCACCGGTCATTCGGCGATAATCAACGACCCGACTGCCCCGCGCCATCGACGCCGCAACCCAGCCGAGCGTCTCCGCGGAGGGCCGACGCTGCCTGAACCCGCCATCCCTCCAGTCGCTGACGGTCATGCCGCGAGACTATTCGTGCCTCCACAGACTCACCAACGGATTACTGAGATGCCAAGCCGCGCGGAATCCCCCGGCTATCTGGTGTGGTGGCCGGGCCGGCAGTCCCCGTCCCGTTTGCGCCGCCCAATCACGACCCCACCGAACGCGATACCCACGAAGCGGCGTCCGACTCGGGGCGGTCGATTGGCCCGCCGGCGGCCGTGCTCATGAGAGTGCTCCACCTCGCCGCCGAAGGCGGCTAACAGGTCCGCCGCCGAAGGCGGCTAACAGGTCCGCCGCCGAAGGCGGCCGACAAGTGAGCCGCCCCCAAGCGGTGTCGGATTGCTTGTGGGGCGGCTTGCTGCCGGGGCAGTTGAACGAGTAGGCGGCCCATGCCCCGCCGAAGGTGGCTAGTAGGTCAGCGGCCGCGACGCGGTGTCCGGTTTGGCTGGCCGGTCCGTTCGTGGACTGGTGTGCGGTCGGCGCGGTGGGACGGTTTTTGTTTGGCCGCGGAGGACGGGCGAAAGGACGGGTGTGCACGCCGCCGGAGGCGGCCAGAAGGGCAGCCGCCGCGAAGCGGTGTCGGATTGCTGGTGGGGGTGGTGTGCTTGCCGGGGTGGTTGAGTGAGGGGGCGGTCCGTGCACCCGCCGGAGGCGGCTAACAGAACAGCCGCCGCGAAGCGGTGCCGTTGGTCGGTGGGCGGGTCCGCTAGCCGGGACGGTTGGGTGAGTGGGTGGCTTGCGCGCCGCCGGAGGCGGCTAATTAGTCAGCCGCCGCGGAGCGGTGCCGGTTGGTCGGTGGGCGGGGTGTGTTCGCCGGGGTGGTTGAGTGAGGGGGCGGTCCGTGCACCCGCCGGAGGCGGTTGACAGAACAGTCGCCGCGGAGCGGTGTCCGTTGGGGGTTCCCTCGGCAGTCAGGTGCTGTACCTGTGGGTACAGTTGTGGGGTGGAGACGGTGGAGCGGTTGATTCGTAGTACGCAGGAGTTGTTGTGGGAGCGGGGGTATGTGGGGACCTCGCCGAAGGCGATTCAGCGGGCTGCCGACGCCGGGCAGGGGAGTATGTATCACCACTTCGCGGGGAAGGCGGAGCTGGCGAAGGCGGCTATCGAGCGGTCGGGGGCTGAGCTCAGGGCTGCCGCAGATGTTCAGCTGACCGGCGAAGGGTCGGCCGGCGAGCGGATCGCCGGGTATCTCGAGCGGGAGCGGGATGTGCTCAAGGGATGCCAGGTCGGGCGACTGACGGCGGATCCTGACGTGATTGCGGACCCGATGTTGCGGGCGCCGGTCGCTGAGACGTTTGAGTGGTTGCGGAAGCGGCTGGCCGAGGTGGTTGCTGAGGGCAAGCGCTCGGGTGAGTACCCGGAGTCGCTGGACCCGGAGCGGATCGCGGCGACGGTGGCTGCGGTGTTGCAGGGTGGGTACGTGCTGGCTCGAGCGGCCGGCTCAGCGGAGCCGTTCGAGTTGGCTGTTCAGGGATTGATCGACTTGTTGCCGGAGGCTACGAAGTGAAGATCGGTGCGGTGTTCCCCCAGCTCGAGATCGGCGCGGATCCGATGGTCGTGCGCGACTGGACGACGACCGTGGAGCAGGCTGGGTACAACCATGTGCTCGCCTACGACCACGTGCTCGGCGCGGATCCCGCGAACCGGCCGGGCTGGACCGGGTACACCGACAAGTCCTTGTTCCACGAGGTTTTCGTGCTGTTCGGGTACATGGCGGCGATCACCACCACCCTCGAGCTCGTGACCGGCGTACTCATCCTGCCGCAACGGCAGACGGCGCTGGTGGCGAAGCAGGCCGCCGAGGTCGACGTACTGAGCGGTGGCCGGCTGCGGCTCGGTGTCGGCATCGGGTGGAACCAGGTCGAGTACCAAGCGCTCGGCGTGCCGTTCAAACAGCGTGGAGCGCTTCTGGAGGAGCAGGTCGACGTACTGCGCAAACTCTGGGCCGAGCCGGTGATCTCGTACGACGGCAAGTACCACGAGATCGTCGAGGCCGGCCTGAACCCGTTGCCCGGCCGCCAGATCCCGGTCTGGTTCGGCGGCACCGCAGACGCCGTACTCCGACGCACCGGCCGGATCGGCGACGGCTGGATGCCGCAGTCCCCGCCCGACGATCACGCCCGCCAGCAGATCGCCACGATCCGAGCAGCCGCGGAAGACGCCGGCCGCGACCCGGAATCCATCGGCATCGAGGCCAGACTCACCCTCGCCGCCGTCCCCGAGCAGGACTGGCCCACCTTCGCCGCCGGCTGGCGAGACCTCGGCGCCACCCACCTCTGCATCAACACCATGAACCTGGGCCTGCCCACACCAAGCGACCACGCCAAGGTCCTCGCCGAGGTCCTCCCGAAGCTGACCTGACAACCCCCAGGACGGTATCTCCCGCGACCTCCCGAGCCTCCGAACAGGTAAGGGGAGTCTTGTCAGGGAGAGAGGACTGTTATGTCCGCCGGGAACGATTTCGAGAAGAGGACCTACAACTACCTGCGGCTCGCGATGATCGCGGTTCTGATCCTGCTTGCGGTGGCGATCCTGCGGGAGCGGGCCAAGGTCACCGGCTGCTGGCAGGGGTCGATCAGCGCGTACTACTACACACCGGTGCACGCGGTGTTCATCGGTGCGCTGGTCACCGTCGGCGCCTGCATGATCGTCCTGAAAGGCGCCACGACGTTCAAGGACGTCCTGCTGAACCTCGGCGGCCTTCTCGCCCCGGTCGTTGCCTTCGTCCCGACGCCGAACGCCGGCAGTTGCTCGTCCGCAGAGATCGTTTCGCGCCGCGCGGCGGTGGACATCGCGAACAACATGTTCGCGTACTTCGTGGTCGGTGCAGTCGCGCTGCTGGTCGCACTGATTCTCGGACTGACCGCGAAGCGCGAGGCCAGGTGGGGCCGGACAGAGGTCGGCGGGTTTGTCGCTTCCGTGGTGCTCTGGCTGGCGGGAATCATCTGGTTGAAGGCCGATCCGGACAGCTTCAACGGCAATGCGCACTACACCGCGGCCGCGCTCTTGTTCGCAGTCATCATCGGCATCGTTTTCATGAGTGCACGCGGCAAGCGTCACCAGCCGGTCGCCGGGGTGCGGGAGCGGAGGAACTTCGCGCGTGCCTACGGGGTGATCGCGGCCGCGATGCTCGTGTGCCTGGTGATCGGTCTGATCGCCAGGTCCTCCGGGATCCTCTGGATCGAGACCGCTCTGCTAGGACTCTTCCTGCTCTACTGGGTGCTTCGGACCGCTGAACAATGGCGTGCGGACACGGAGGAGTCCAAGTCGGAATGAACGAGGTTCTCAGCACGAAGGACAGGCTGCGGTTGTTGCCGACCGTGGTGGGGCGGTTGGGGACGACGGGGATCGAGTTGGCGGCGTACTGCCTGGGCAAGCGCGGGGCGCCGTTGCCTTCCGGCGTGGCAATCAGCCCGCCGGCAACCGGGTGGGGTGCCGAGGCGCAGAAGGTTGGCGCGCAGCTGTTGGGGCCAGGCTTTCTCGAGCACTCGGTGCGGACGTGGTGGTTCGGGATGGCGTTGGCGTACGCGGACCGGGCGCAGGCGAACGTCGACTCGGACCTGTTGTACGTGGCCGCGATGTTGCACGACATCGGGCTGTTCGCGCCGGTGAAAGGCAGATGCTTCACGGCCGCTGGGGTCGAGGCTGTCCGGGAGACAGCTCCGGCCGGTACGGCGGCGCACGAGATCGCGGACGTGGAAGCCGCGATCTACGAGCATGTCGATATCGAGAAGCCGGCCAAACCCTTGTCGTACTACCTCCAGGCGGGGTCGTTGCTCGACGTGGCCGGGACGCGGATCACCAAGGTGGACCCGGTGGTCGTCAGGCAGGCATGCAGCGACCGAGCAGGGTTCCCTGCAGCGTGCAGGTCTGCTTGGCGAGCCGAGTGCCGGAGGTTTCCCGAGGGTCGGGCTGCCTATATGGAGTTCGCGTTGTTGCTGGGGACTCGGCTCAATCCCTTGCCGCGATGAGCTAGTGGCGGTTGGCGGTTGAGCCTCGGATGGCTAGGGGGCAGGGGAGGGTGACTGTCTCGGTGGGGCGGTCGGGGTCGGCTATGCGTTGGCGGAGGAGGTCTACGCCAGTTTCGACGATGGTGTGGGTGGGTTGCTCGACCGAGGTGAGGTCGAAGGATTCCCAGGCGGCCATCTCGGTGTTGTCGAAGCCGATCACCCAGACGTCGTCGGGGACTCGCGCGCCGACCGCGCGGGCTCCGTCGAGGATGCCGAAGGCGAGCAGATCGGTGACGGTGTAGATCGCGGTCGGCGGATTCTTCCGGGACAGGAGCTTCACCGCGGCGGCGTGGCCGTCGGCATGCGGGACGCCGACCGAGACCACGTTGCTCGGCTTGATCTTCACGCCGGCGTCGGCGAGTGCGGCGCGGAAACCGAGGTCGCGGTCGCGGGACGTGTTGCCGGTATGGGTGAGCGTGACGAGCCCGATGTCGGTGTGGCCGTGGTCGACGAGGTACTTGCCCGCGTCGTACGCGCCCTGCCAGTTGTCGCCGACGACCTGGTCGCACTCGAGCTCGTCGATCCCGCGGTGCAGCAGCACGGTCGGCGTACCCGAGGCGAGCGCCATCGTGTGCAGCTTCGAGTCGTACGTCGCCGAGGTCAGCACGAAGCCGTCGACGAGCCGCTGATGAAGCACCTCCGCGACCGTCTCCTCCGGATCGTGCTCGATGTTCCACAGGATCATGTGCAGACCCGTCGAACTGAGCACGCGCCCGATCTCGTCGAGCAACTCGGCGTGGAACGGGCTGGTCACGCGCGTCATGAACACGCCGATCGTGTCGGTCCGCCCGGTCTTCATCGCGCGCGCCAACGCGTTCGGCGTGTAGTTGGCGTCCTTCAGCACCTGCAGGACCCGCGCCCGGGTTTCCGGGTTGACCTTCGGATTGTTGGTCAGCACCCGCGAGACCGTCGCCTGCGAAACTCCCGCCAGCCGGGCCAGATCCCTACTCGTCGGTGGTCGTGCCATCGACCCCGCCTCCCCTCATCGTCCAAATGCTGAACCCTACTCAAGAGTCTCGCCCCAAGCCGTTGACCACGCCGAAGGCAGTGTGTATACGTATTCATTGTATACGTATTCATCCCGAAGTGGATGGGAGATTCCGGTGCAGACACAACTCTCCAACCTGAGCCGCCGCAGGTTTCTCGCCGGACTGACGGGACTCACGGCCGCCGGAGTAGTGGCCGGCTGTGGTGGCAACGGCAACGCAGGTGGAAGTGGGGGCAAGAGCCTCACCTTCCTCAACTGGGAGCAGGTCAAGGGCAACCCGCTGGAGCAGGCGATCCAGGCGTTCGAGAAGGAATCGGGCACCAAGGTCACCATCCAGCCCGCTGTCACCCAGGAATACGACACCAAGATGCGCACGCTGATCGCGGGCGGCAGTCCGCCGGACGTGATGCGGATCAACGACGACTTCGTCCGCGGCTTCTCCTCGCAGGGAGCGCTGCTGGACCTGAAGCCGTACATCGACAAGGACAAGCTCGACACGTCGCAGTTCGCCAAGGAGACGTTCGACTTCCCGCAGCAGCCCGACGGTTCGCACACCGCGTGGGTCCTGGGCTATGAGCCGCGGCTGATCTTCTACAACGCCGATCTGTTCAAGCAGGCCGGCGTACCGCTGCCGCCGACAACGTGGTCGGACGACGGCTGGACCTGGTCCGACTTCGAGGACAGGGCCAAGAAGCTCACCGACCCGGCGAAGAAGCAGTACGGCGCGCTGGTCTACCTGGACACCGGCTACGAGCAGACGTTCACGGTCAACCATGGCAGCCAGACGGGCATCTTCTCCAAGGATGGCACGCAGTTCACACTGTCGGACTCGAAGGAGTCCGAGGCGCTGCAGTGGGCGACCGACCTGACGTGCAAGGAAAAGGTGCAACCGCCGTGGTCCGCGCTGCAGCAGGACAGCATCCAGAACCAGATGTTTGCCCAGGGCAAGATCGCGATGATGTTCGCGACCTTCGGCACGGTGCCGTACATGCGGCAGACGGTGAAGGACTTCACCTGGGACGTCGCTCCGCCGCCTGGTGACGTGGAGCAGAAGACCGAGTCCAGCGTGATCGTGTTCTGCATCCCGAAGAAGGCCAAGAACCCCGATGCGGCGTGGGATCTGCTGAAGTACCTCGCCAGTGAAGACGGCGGCAAGATCCTGCTCCAGGGCGGCGCATTCACGCCGATCAACCTCAAGGCGGCGGCCGAGCTGGCGCCGAACGGGAAGGCGCCTGCGCATATCGGACTGTTCGCCGAGGCTGCGAAGCACCTGACCGCGACCAACCAGACCAAGAACACCATCGGCGCCCGCGAGCTGTACCGGCCCGCGCTGGACACGGCGTACAACTGCGAGAAGCCGGTCGCCGACGTTCTCCAAGGCGTCAAATCACAGGTGGAGAACGCCTTGAAGGGTTGATGTCGATGGCAACCATCACGATGGAGCGCGACAAGACCGCGGTCCAGGTCAACGACGTACGCCGGGCCCGCCGCAAACAGAATCTCACCGGCTGGCTGTTCATCAGCCCGATCGTGGTCGGGGTGGTGGCGTTCCAGTTCTTCCCGATCCTGGTCTCGATCGTCGCGTCGCTGACCGACTGGAACGGCATCTCCCCACCGAAGTTCGTCGGGCTGAAGAACTTCACCGAGATGTTCACCGACGACCCGTTGTTCCTGCAGACGTTCAAGAACACCGTCTACTTCACGCTGGCGAGCATTCCGCTGACGATCGGCATCGGGCTGATCCTGGCCTTGCTGTGCGCTCGTCCGATCCGCGGCGTCGCGTTCTTCCGGACGGCGTACTTCGCGCCGTACGTGACGAACGTCGTGGCGATCGGGTTCGTCTGGTTCTGGTTCTTCCAGCCGGACAACGGCGTGATCAACGGCTTGCTCAGCCAGCTCGGGATCAACGGCCCGCAATGGCTGTCGAGCTCGAGCTGGGCGATGCCGGCCGTGATCATGGTCAGCGTCTGGCAGGGCATCGGCTACCCGATGATCATCCTGCTCGCGGGTCTGCAGGGCTTGCCGAACGAGTTCTTCGAGTCCGCCAAGATCGACGGCGCCGGAGCGTGGCAGCGGTTGCGGTTCATCACGTTGCCGCTGCTGACGCCGCACTTCTTGTTCCTGCTGATTACGCAGTTCATCTCGTCGTTCCAGGTGTTCGGCCTGATCTACGTGATGACCAAGGGCGGGCCCGGCCACGCCACCAGCGTCTACATCTACAACATCTATCAGAACGCGTTCAGCTACGGGAAGGTCGGCTACGCCTCGGCGATGGCGTGGATCCTGTTCGTGGTGATCGCGGCCGTCACCTTCCTGCAGTGGAAGCTGCAGAAGAGGTGGGTGTTCTACTCATGAGAATCGTCGGAAAGACTTCGCAGTACGTCGTGATGACGTTGTTCGCGGCCGCGTTCCTGGCGCCGCTGGTCTGGATGATCAGTGCGTCACTGCGGCCCGAGGCGAAGGTGCTCAGCTCGCCGCCGAAATTCCTGCCCACGGACACGCAGTGGAGCAACTACGGCGAGGTGTTCGACCTGATCCCGGTGTTCCTGTGGAACAGCGTCAAGCTCGCAGCCTTCAACGTGGTCGGCATCCTGATCGTCGCCTCGATGGCCGGCTACGCCTTCGCACGACTCAGGTTCGCCGGCCGCGACATCGCGTTCATGGTGCTGCTCGCCACGTCGATCATCCCGGGCATCGCGTACCTGATCCCGCAGTACATCGTCTTCCAGCACATCGGCTGGGTGGACACGCAGTACCCGCTGTGGGTGCCGAAGGTGCTCACACCGGTGTTCGCGACCTTCCTCATGCGGCAGTCGTTCCTGACCATTCCGAACGAACTCGAGGACGCCGGCAAGATCGACGGTGCGTCCACGTTCGGGATCTATTGGCGGATCATGCTGCCGCAGACCAAACCGGCGCTCGCCGCGATCGGGGTCTTCACGTTCCTCGAATCGTGGAACGACCTGTTCGGTCCGTTGATCTACATCACGTCCGAGAACCTGCAGACGTTGCCGGTGGCGCTCGCCCAGTTCCAGGGCGAGTACTTCACCAAGATCAGTCTGCTGATGGCAGGCGCGACGATCTCCGTCGTACCGGTCATCGCCGTCTTCCTTTTCGCCCAGCGCTATTTCATCCAAGGCATCACGATGACAGGAATGAAGGGGTGAGCATCGTGCCCGATCGGGTCGTTGCCATGCAGATCGGAGCCATCTCGTTCGTCGACGAAGGCGTCGACCAGACACTCGACATCCTGGCCGAGCGCGGCGCGGTCAACGCGCTGTTCCTGGCCACACCGACCTGGACCCGCGGAACCGGCGGCCGGCAGATCCCCGGCCACCCGATTCCCGACCACGGCGCCCAGGAGTACGACCTCGGCTGGGTCGGCGGGAACTACGCGACCCCGCACCCGCAGTACTACGGAAACACCGTGCTCGGCGACGTCGGCCGCGCACCCGAACACCCTGAGCTGGACCTACTCGGCGAGGTGATCCCGAAGGCCCGCGAGCGAGGCATCAAGTCGTTCGCCTGGATGGAGGAGAGCGGCGGCGCGCGCGAACTGCGGACGTACCCGAACTTCGCCAAGGTGCTCGAGGTCGACGCCTGGGGACGCCCGGGACGGCGGCCGTGCTTCAACAACCCGGACTACCGCAACTGGCACCTCGGGTTCGTCGAGGACTACGTCCAGAGCTACGAGCTCGACGGCCTGGCCTGGTGCTCGGAGCGGCCCGGTCCGCTGAACATGCTGATGCAAGGCACGGTCGACGTGTCCGAGATCGGCTGCTTCTGCACGCACTGCAAGCAGATCGCCCGCGAGCGAGGCATCGACGTCGACCGGGCGATGCGCGGATACCGCGAGCTGGTCGAGTGGAACCAGCGGGTCGGCGCGGGTGAGCGTCCGGTGGACGGCGCGTTCGTGACGTTCTGGCGGACCCTGCTCAACTTCCCCGAAGTACTGTCCTGGCAGACATTGTGGACCGAGAGCCAGCGACAGCTGTACCGCGACATCTACGGCGTCACCAAGGCGATCTCGCCCGAGGTACAGGTCGGCTGGCACGTCTACCACAACATCTCGTTCAGCCCGTTCTACCGGGCGGACCAGGACTACACGGAGATGGCGAAGTTCTCGGACTTCATCAAGGTCGTCATCTACAACAACTGCGCCGGCCCGCGGTTCTTCACCTGGGTGAAGAGCATCTGCGGTGCGTTGTTCGCCGACGCGGAGCCCGAGGACGTGTACCCGCTGATGATGAAGCTGCTGCAACTCGACGAGGGCTCGTACGAGAAGCTGCCGCAGACGGGCTTCACCGCGGACTACGTACGCCGGGAGACCGAGCGGGCCGTCGCCGGTGTCGGCGGGCAGAGCGCGATCTACCCGGGGATCGACATCGACATCCCGGTCGGCGTCGCGAAGCAGCGCGGGCTGGAGAAGCCGCGTGACGTCGGCACGAAGATCAACTGGGACGACAACGAGGGCGAACTGACCGCCTGCACGCGCGAGTCCGTGCGGGACGCGACGCTGGCCGCGTTCGAAGGCGGCGCGGAAGGCGTCGTACTCAGTCGCAAGTACTCCGAGATGCTGCTCGAGAACCTGTCCGGTGCCGGCGATGCGGTCCGGAGTCTGAAGTGAAGCCTTGGTATCAAAGGACTTTGAGGTGGGCGCAGACGAATCTCACCGAGAAGGACCCGGCCCGGTACGACGCCGAGTGGTGGCGGGAGCACTGGCGTCGTACCAAGGTGCAAGGGGTGATCGTCAACGCCGGCGGGATCGTCGCGTACTACCCGAGCAAGTTCGAGCTGCAGCACCGCGCTGAGCACCTCGGTGACCGCGATCTGTACGGCGAGATCGCCAAGCTCGCGCAGGAGGACGGGCTGACGGTGCTGGCCCGGATGGACTCGAACCGGGCGCACCAGCCGTTGTACGACGCGCATCCGGACTGGTTCGCGATCGATGCCGACGGCAACCCTTATCGGGCCGGGGAGCTGTACGTCGCCTGCGTGACCGGGCCGTACTACAAGGACTTTCTGACCGGGATCCTCGAGGAAATCATTGAACGCACTGAACCGGACGGGCTGACCGACAACAGCTGGAGCGGCCTCGGACGGGACTCGATCTGCTACTGCCCGAACTGCCGCGACACCTTCGGGCAGGACCTCCCGGCGTCACCGGACTGGGCCGATCCGGTCTACCGGCAGTGGATCCGCTGGAGTTACGACCAGCGGCTCGCGGTGTGGGACCTGAACAACGAGGTGACGCGGCGCGCGGGCGGTCCGGATTGTTTGTGGATCGGGATGAACGGGGGCGAGGTCGTTGCCCAGAGCAAGAGGCTGCGCGACGACGTCGAGATCTGCAAGCGGGCGTCGATCTTCATGCTGGACTCGCAGTGGCGGCACGAGGAGTCCGGGTTCCAGGCGAACGCGGACTCCGGCAAGCGCCTGCACGGGCTGCTCGGTTGGGACACGCTGATCCCGGAGAGCACGGCGATGTACGACGCCGGCGTACCGACGTTCCGGCTCGGGAGTAAGCCTGAGCCCGAGGCGCGGATGTGGGCGATCGAGGGATGGGCCGGCGGGATCCAGCCGTGGTGGCACCACATCGGGTCGGTGCATGACGACCGGCGGCAGTATGCGACGGCGCAGCCGCTCTTCGAATGGCATGAGGCCAACGAGGAGTTTCTCGTCGATCGGGAGCCGGTGGCCACTGTCGGGCTGTTGTGGAGTCAGCGCAGCGTGGACTTCCACGGGAAGGACTCGGCTGAGGAGGTGAGCCAACTGCCCTACCGTGGGTGGGTGGATGCGCTCGTTCGTGCGCGTATCCCGTACTTGCCGACAAGTGAAGTAGATGAACGCTTCCAGGTCATAGTCGTGCCCAACGTGGGCGTGCTGACCGACGAGCAGATCACGCAGCTGCAGGCCTATAGCGGCCGTCTGGTCGTGACCGGGGAGTCGGGGCTCTACGACGAGTGGGGCGATCGCCGGGATGACTGGGCGTTGGGCGACCTGCTGGGGGTCCGGCACGCGGGCAAGCGGCTGGGCGACGGGACGGTGACCGACTGGGAGAACTACGACAGTCACAGCTACCTGCGGATCGAGGACCGATCGGTTTTCGACGGCGACACCGACGTACTGCCGTTCGGCGGGCAGTTGGAGGTGGTGGAGGCCGACAAGCCGGCGCTGACCTGGATTCCGCCGTTCCCGATCTATCCGCCGGAGAAATCGTGGATGGAGGAGCCGCGGAGCGATACCCCGGCTCTGGTCCTCGGCGAGCGTACGGCGTACTTGGCGGCGGATCTCGATCGGCAGTACGCGAAGCATCACCACCCGGATCACGGGAAGGTGCTCGCGAACCTGGTCCGGCACGACGGCATCCCGCTGCGCGTGGACGGCGCCGGCGTACTGGATTGTCAGCTCTACAAGCAGGGTGACCGGCACATCCTGCACCTGGTCAACCTTGATCAGGGCGGCGCCTGGCGCGGTCGTCTGGAGGAGTTCACGCCTGCTGGCCCGTTCACGGTGTCGCTCAGGGTGACCGGGTCGAGTGCGCGACTCCTCGTCTCGGGTGATGAGGTAGAAGTGAAGGAGCAGGACGGCTGGATTACGGTCGAGGTAGACCGGATCACCGATCACGAAGTCGTAGTACTGAGCTAAGGGAGCGACACGTGTCCATCGACGTCACCGGCCCGATGAACGAGCGGTACGACGAGATTCTCACCGAGCGTGCGCTCGGACTCATCGAGACGTTGCACCGCACGTACGACGGGCGGCGGAAAGAGCTGCTGGAGCGCCGCGAGCAGCGGGTCGCGGAGATCGCGGCCGGGGCGTCGCTGGGGTTCCTGCCGGAGACGAAGGACGTCCGGGACGACCCGGAGTGGCGGGTCGCGCCCGCCGCTCCGGGCCTGATCGACCGGCGGGTGGAGATCACCGGCCCGACCGACCGCAAGATGACGATCAACGCGCTGAACTCCGGCGCCAAGGTCTGGCTGGCCGACCAGGAGGACGCGAACACGCCCACCTGGGAGAACGTGGTCGGCGGCCAGCTCAACCTGTTCGACGCAATCACCCGGCGCATCGACTTCAGCACCGACGCGAAGAGCTACGCGCTGAAGCCGGACGAGGAGCTCGCGACGATCGTCGTACGGCCCCGGGGCTGGCACCTGCCGGAGAAGCACATCCAGGTCGACGGTGAGCCGGTCAGCGGTTCGCTGGTCGACTTCGCGCTGTACTTCGCCGCGTGCGCGGAGCTGCAGATCGCCCGCGGACAAGGACCGTACTTCTACCTGCCGAAGATGGAGTCGCACCTCGAGGCACGGCTGTGGAACGACGTGTTCGCGACGGCACAGGACACGATCGGGATCCCGCGCGGGACGATCCGGGCGACCGTGCTGATCGAGACGTACCCGGCCGCGTTCGAGATGGAAGAGATCCTGTACGAACTGCGGGACCACTCCGCCGGGCTGAACGCCGGACGCTGGGACTACATGTTCAGCGTGATCAAGACGCACCGGACCCGCGGCACGGACTTCCAGCTGCCGGACCGGAACAGCGTGACGATGACCGTGCCGTTCATGCGCGCGTACACCGAGCTCCTGGTGCGGACGTGCCACAAGCGCGGGGCGCACGCGATCGGCGGGATGGCGGCGTTCATCCCGAGCAAGGACCCGGCGGTCAACGAGCAGGCGTTCGCGAAGGTCGAGGCCGACAAGACCCGCGAGGCCGGCGACGGCTTCGACGGCTCGTGGGTCGCGCACCCCGGCATGGTCGAGACCTGCCGGACCGTGTTCGACTCGGTGCTGGGCGACAAGCCGAACCAGGTCGACAAGCTCCGCGAGGACGTTGCGGTGACAGCCGATCAACTGCTGGACGTCGCCTCCACGCCCGGTGAGGTCACCGAGGCCGGCCTGCGCAACAACGTCAGCGTCGCCGTGCAGTATCTGGCCGCCTGGCTCGAGGGCACCGGTGCCGTCGGCATCTTCAACCTGATGGAGGACGCCGCCACCGCGGAGATCTCCCGCTCGCAGATCTGGCAGTGGCGCCGCAACCAGGTCGTCCTCGACACCGGCGAGACCGTAACCACGGATCTGGTCGAACGGATCGCGGACGAAGAGATCGACAGGCTCGGCAACCCCGACCGCTACGCCGCCGCCCGCTCGCTGTTCCTCGAGGTGGCCCTCGCCGACGAGTACACCGACTTCCTGACGCTTCCGGCGTACGAACGCTTCAGCTGACAAGGAGCTCTGCCGCCTTTCGGGATCGCTGGTCGCGATCTTTTCGGTAATGGCCGTAAAGCGTTGACATCGACGCTCTGACGGCCCTACGGTCGCGACCATAAGTCGAGTTCCGGACGCCAGAAAGGCGGCACTCCCTTGCCCAAGCCTGTGTGGTCTAGCTCGGTGCCGCCGGTCGGTCAGACCCGGCGCGACTTCCTGCGACTGTCTGGTCTGACCATCGCCGCACTCGGCGGCAGCTGGTCGCTGACCGGCTGCGGACTGTTCGGCGACGACAACGACAAGGCCGCCAACGGCCAGTCGACGCTGAAGATCGACTACGTCCCGGTCGAGGTGCTCGACCCCCAGGTGATCACCAACGGCATGTGGATCCTCAGCCGTGGGATCTCCGAGGGCCTGGTCACCCAGACGGAGAAGGGCGACAACGTCCAGCCGGCCGTCGCGTCCGAGTGGAAGGTCTCCGACGACCACCTGACCTACACGTTCACCCTCCGGGACAACGCTCAGTGGTCCGACGGCAAGCCGGTCGTCGCCAAGGACTTCGAGCGGACCTACAAGCGGCTGTTCACCCCGGCCGGCGGCTCGGCCGGCGGCACGACACTCGGTGCCAACAGCTACCAGACCGCGACCGGGATCAAGGGCGCGCAGGACTTCCTGTCCGGCGTCCTGACCGACTGGTCGAAGGTCGGCGTGAAGGCGAACGGGGACCATGAGTTGGTCCTCACGCTCTCGAACCCGAACCCGGACTTCCTGCTCGCGCTCACCCATCCGGCGATGCTGCCGCTGCCGATGGATCTGGTCGAGGGCAAGCCGAAGGACTGGCAGAACCCGCCGAACTACGTGTCCAACGGCCCGTACACGGTGACCGAGTGGGTGGCGAACTCGCGGCTGATCCTGGTGCCGAACGAGAAGTACTGGGACCGCGACAACGTCAAGGTGAACCGGATCCAGGTCAACCTGGTCGAGCCGAGCGCGGCGGCGACCGCGACCGTGCCGTACGAGAACGGCGAGACGGACCTGGTCCAGCTCGCCGGCCCCGACGTACTGCGGTTCCAGAAGGACGCGGACCTGTCGAAGCAGCTCGAGCAGACCGAGAACTACAGCATTCTCTACCTGGCGAAGCTGCGTAGCCAGCACAAGGCGATGGAGGACGTCCGGGTCCGCAAGGCGTTGTCGCTCGCGCTCGACCGCAAGACGCTGGCCGGTGTGCAGCCCGGTCAGGAGCCGGGGGTTTCGCTGGTGACGAGCCGGACCGCCGGCTGGGACGAGAGCATCGGGATCAAGGACGACGCTGCCGAGGCGAAGCGGCTGCTCGCCGAGGCCGGCTACCCGAACGGTCAGGGTCTGCCGCCGGTGCGGCTCCTGGTCGGCGTACCGGACACCACGCTCGCCGACGCGATCGTGGACAGCTGGACCAAGCAGCTCGGCATCAAGGCGAGCGTCGACCACGTCGAGGCCGGTGTGTACACCGAGCGGCGCTGGCAGGTCCAGAAGGGCAACTACATCGGCTTCTACTACGGCACGTTCGCCGGGCTGCCGACGTGGCCGACGATGGTCGGGTCGCTCTGGTCGCCGAAGAACGTGCAGGAGATCAGCCTGCCGAGCGATCAGTGGCAGAAGTACCAGGCGTTGCAGGACAACAAGAACCTGAAGCCGGCGGACAAGACCGCACAGCTCAACGCCGTGCTGGCCGAGCACGCGACGGCTCCCGCGCGGGAGATCGGTGCGCTGGTCGACAAGGCCAATGTCGAGCCGGACGACGCGAAGCGGATGGACCTGTACAAGCAGGCCGCGAAGCTGCGCGAGGAGCAGTACCTGTACCTGCCGGTGCTCTGGTTGAGCCTGTTCCACGCGGTCAAACCGAAGGTGCACGGTCTGCAGTTGCGCGCGTACCCGGACTACTTCTACCTCAAGCCGCTGAGCGTAGGGAGCTGACCGTGGGGCTCGCCACCTACATCGGCAAGCGGCTGGTGCGGTTGGTCCTGTCCTTGATCGCGGTATCGATCCTGACCTTCACGCTGCTACAACTTGCCCCCGGCAACTTCGCCGACCTGCAGCGGGTGAACAGCGGCGCGACGAACTTCGGCGGCGTCGGCACCGAGTCGATGGTCGGCGAGCTCGAGACCCGGTACGGCGCCGACGTACCCGTCTGGAAGCAGTACCTGATCTTCATGAAGGGCGCGGTCGTCTGGGACTTCGGGCCGTCGTACAAGTACGCGAGCCGGAATGTGCAGGACATCATCGCGGAGGCGTTCCCGGTGTCGGCCACGTTGGCGTTGCTCGCGGTCCTGCTCGCGCTGCTGATCGCCGTACCGGTCGGGGTGTTCGCGGCGTTGCGGCAGAACAGCAAGACCGATCACGGGACGATGTTCGTGGTCACGCTCGGGCACGCCTTGCCCAGTTATCTGAGTGCGGCGTTCATGATCTTGTTGTTCTCGGCAACCTTGAAGTTGTTGCCTTCCGGTGGTTGGAACGGTCCGAAAGATCTGATTCTTCCGGTGCTTGCTTTGAGTCTCGGGCCGGCGGCCGTGTTGGCGCGGTATGTGCGGTCGAGCATGTTGGAGACGTTGCGTGAGGAGTACGTCACGGCTGCGATTGCCAAGGGCGGCCCGCGGCGTACGGTCATCGTCCGTCATGCGTTGCGCAACTCGTTGATCCCGTTGGTCACAGTGGCTGGTCCGCTTCTGGCAGCGCTGATGACGGGAACTGTCTTTGTCGAGGCGCTGCTGCGGATCCCCGGCCTCGGGTTGTACTTCGCGAACGCGGCGGCGAGCCGGGACATGCCGCTGCTCATGGGTACGGCGTTGTTCTTCGCGCTGATCCTGATGGTGACGAACCTGGCCGTGGACCTGATCTATCGCTTCCTCGATCCCCGAATCCGCACCGTGGGAGGTGTGTCCGATGACGGCCACTGAGGGCATCTCAACCGTCGCCGGCGAGTCCTCGCGCGCCGCGCGTGGGCCGTTGGCTCGGGCGTGGTCGCGGTTTCGCAAGCATCGGTTGGCGTTCGGCAGTCTGATCTTCTGTTCGCTGCTGATCATCACCGCGATCGCGGCGCCGCTGATCGCGCCGTACGGCTATGAAGAGACCGACATCCAGCACAAGCTGGCCGGCCCTTTGTCCGAAGGGCATCTGCTCGGCACTGATCTGCTCGGGCGGGACATTCTGAGCCGGCTGATCTACGGTTTGCAGACTGCGTTGACCGTTGCCTTCGGCGCGGAGTTGACGGCCCTTGTGCTGGCGTTGGCGATCGGGCTGCTCGCTGGGTATCTCGGCGGCCGGGTCGAGTCGTTGCTGATGGCATTCACCGACGTCATGTACGCGTTCCCGAGCTACCTGTTCGCGGTGGTGATGGTGACGGTGCTCGGTCGCAGCATCTTCGCGCTGGTGGTCGCGATCGGGATCGCGTCGTGGGTCACTCAGGCCCGGCTGGTCCGGGCGCAGGTGATGACGATCAAGGAACGCGAGTACGTCGAGGCGGCGAGGTCGATGGGTGCGAAGGGCAGCACGATCGCGATCCGGTACATCCTGCCGAACGCGATCGGACCGATCCTGGTCACCACCAGTTTCGCGATCCCCGCCGCGATCGCCGCCGAGGCCGGTCTGGCTCTGCTCGGTCTCGGTGTCCAGCCGCCGACGCCGTCGTGGGGCGCGATGATCAGCGAGGGCAGTCGGTACCTGCTGGCGGCGCCGCACATGCTGGTTGCCCCGGCGGTGCTGTTCGCCTTGACCCTGTTGGCGTTCACGTGGATCGGTGACGGCGTACGGGATGCCTTCGACCCGAGCGGGGAGCAGCGATGAACGACGAGGCTTTGCTGTCGGTGCGCGACCTGCGTACGACGTTCGGCGGTTCGTTGACCGCGGTCGATGGGGTGTCGTTCGACGTACGGCGTGGGCAGGCGCTCGCGATCGTCGGCGAGAGCGGCAGCGGCAAGAGCGTGACGATGCGCAGCGTGATGGGGATCCTGCCGCGAACCGCGCGGATCACCAGCGGCCACGCGTACTTCGGCGGCCGCGACCTGCTGGCAATCGGCGACAAGGAACTACGTCGCGTCCGCGGGCGCGAGATTGCGATGGTCTTCCAGAGCGCGATGGAGGCGATGAATCCGACGCTGACTTTGGAACGCCAGCTGACCGAACATCTGATCTGGCACGGTATTTGCAACAAGTCTGAGGCTCGGAAGCGGGCGGTGCGGGCGCTTGGTGATGTCGGGATCCCTGATCCGGAGAAGCGGATCCGGACGTACCCGTTCCAGCTGTCCGGCGGGATGCGGCAGCGGGCGATGATCGCGATGGCGATGGTGACCGAGCCGGACCTACTGATCGCCGACGAGCCGACGACCGCTGTCGACGTCACTGTTCAGCGTCAGATCCTGGATCTTTTGAAGGGGCTGAAGGATCGTGGCACTGGCGTCATCATGATCACGCACGACCTTGGTGTGGCGCGCTACTTCTGCGACGACGCTGTCGTGATGTACGCCGGGCGTGTGGTCGAGCGGGCGCCGATGGCTTCGCTGCTTGACGATCCGCGGCATCCGTACACCGTGGGCCTGCTCGGGTCGAGCGTCGAGGTCGGCGGGCGGGAGCTGGCGCTTCGGCCGATCCCTGGTAGTCCGCCGGATCTGTCGCGGCGTCCTGTTGGGTGTGCGTTCCATCCCCGCTGCCCGCGCGCCGAGCTGCCTCGATGCCAGACCGAACAGGAGATCCTGACGATCGGCCCCGACCGGGACGCCGCCTGCTGGAAGGTGACCGTCGATGCCTGACGAACTAGCCCCCGCCCCGACGCGTGACGAACTGGCTCACACCCTGTCGGCTGACGAGGTGGCCCGCGCCTCGGCGCGTGACGAGTTGGCTCACACCGCGTCGGCTGATGAGGTGGCCCGCGCCTCGACGGGTGACGAGCTGGTCCGGGCCGAGTCGGTCACGAAGGTCTTTCGTACGCGCGCGGGTGAGGTCCGCGCGGTCGACGACGTTTCGCTGACGGTGCATCGTGGCGAGACGCTCGGCCTGGTCGGCGAGAGCGGCAGCGGGAAGTCGACGGTGGCCCGGCTGATGATGGGGTTGCAGCCGTGTACGTCGGGCCGGGTCGTATTCGACGGAAAGGATCTCGGCCAGCTGCCAGCACGCGACCTACGGATCCTGCGCCCGCGAATGCAGATGGTCTTCCAGAACCCGTACGGCTCGCTCCTCCCACACTTCAGCGCCATCGGCAACGTCATGGAGCCGCTCCGCCTGCACGACCGCGGCGACAAGACATCCCGCCGTACCCGCGCACTAGAACTCCTAGACCTAGTCGGCATCAACACCCACAACGCCGAGCTGTATCCACGCCAGTTCTCCGGCGGCCAACAACAACGAATCGCAATCGCCCGAGCCCTGGCCCTCGAGCCCGAACTCCTGGTCTGCGACGAGCCGACCTCCTCCCTGGACGTCTCAATCCAGGCCCAGATCCTCGAACTCTTTACCGACCTGCGAAACCGCCTAGGCCTCTCCATGCTCTTCATCTCCCACAACCTCGCCGTAGTAGAACGCCTAGCCGACCGCGTAGCCGTCATGAACAAAGGCCAAGTAGTAGAGGAAAGCCCCACCGAAGCCCTCTTCCGCGCCCCCCAAGCCCCCTACACCCGCCAACTCCTCTCCGCCGTCCTCCCAGTCCGCCAGCACTAACCCCCGCGAGCAGTCGGTCCTTGCGCCGAGTCGTGGCGATTGGCGATCGGGCCGTGGACCGAGTCGTGAGTTTCGGCGGTTTTCGGCAGCCCGGATCCACGACTGGACGGACCGCGCCGCCGCGAATCCCCACGACTCGGTGGTTCGCCGTACCTGGCCTAGGTGTCTGTCGTAGGCTTACCGCGATGTGCGAAGTTGGCTCGTCGCATGTGGGGGAAGCGGGGTTGCTCGGGGTGTTGCCTGGGCGCTTCGAGGGGGTAGGGCTCCGTTAGGGCGGGGTGTTGACGGCAACGTGGGGGGCCACGTGAAGGTTTTCGTGGGCGGGGAGCGGGGGCCCGATCGCGGAAGAGCGTCGATGCCGAGCCTCAGGTCGCTGCGCTCCTTGGCTTCGCTGTCCTCGGACTGCGATGGGCCGCGTTTTCTGCCTAGATTTCAGGAGTTGGCCGATGGATGACGAGATTCAGCTGATCAGTGACGATGATGGGTTGGCGGTTCTCGGGGATCCGGCGGTTGTCGAGCGCTTTCTGGTCTCTGAGGGGCTGCAATCGAAGGATCTTGGGCTGCCGCGGCTCGGATCTGTTCTTAGTGCCGGGGCTGTTGCCGCACAGGCGGGTTCGGAGATTGCGGCGAACTCGGGTCGTTGGGTGAAGATGACCAAGGAGTCCGCGCAGTTCGCCAAGAAGCTGGGGCTGAGGCGAAGCTCCAAGGGCTACAGCACTGGTGTGTTGAAGGGGAATCACGGCCAGATCAAAGGGTTTGTTGAATTCACCAAGGGGTCGCTGCTGACCAACCCGGCGGTTCTGGCTGGGGCGGCGGGGATCATGGCGCAGCTTGCTATGCAGCAGGCGATGGATGAGATCACCGACTATCTCGCCACGATCGACAAGAAGGTCGACGACGTACTCCGTGCGCAGAAGGATTCTGTGTTCGCGGACCTGATCGGCGTGGATTTCGTACTGCGGGAGGCCATGACCATCCGGGAGCAGGTCGGCAGGGTTTCCGAGGTCACGTGGTCGAAGGTGCAGGCCACCACGCTGACGATCGCGACAACTCAGGCGTACGCGCTGCGTCAGCTCGACGCACTCGCGGAGAAGCTGGAGGGCGAGTCCAAGATCGGTGAGCTCGCCAAGACGGCCAAGGAAGCCAAGGCCAAGGTTGAGGAATGGCTCGCCGTACTGGCCCGCTGCTTCCAGCTACAGGACGCGATCGCCATCCTCGAACTCGACCGCGTCCTGGACGCCTCTCCGGACGAACTGGACCACCATCGCCTCGCCCTCCGCGCTGCACGGAACAACCGGCTGGATCTCATCTCCAAGAGCACTGAGCGCCTGATGGCCCGCATGGATGCCGCCGCCGGTACGGCGAACACGAAGGTCCTGCTGCATCCGACCTCCTCCCGGGAGGTGGTGGACTCGAGCAACCAGGTCGCGCAGAACGTCGTGGAGTTCCACGGGCGGCTCGGGATCGAGCGCGGTCGGGAGTCGTTGGAAGCGAGAAGGTGGACGGACGCGGCCACGGAGGCGCGGGACAAGGCTTTCGATGCGGGGGCGGATGGCGTCGACGCTGCCAGGCGCCTCGGTAACGAGACCTTCGACCTGGCCAAATCGACGACGGGCAAGCTCTCCAGCCGACTCACCGACCGAGTGTGGCGCCGACGTACGGACGACGCGGAAGCCGACCAGCAAGACTGAGTCCGCGCCGGCGCTAAGCGAGGCCGACGCTGGAGGTGAGCTGGCGGAGGTGGTCGAGCTTGTCGGGGAGGCCTCGCAGTAGGTCGGCGATGGCGGCGTCGATCGTGGCAGGCTCGCCCATCCAGCGAGCGGCTGTGTCCTCGCCGACCGAGACGCGGATCTGCTCGGCGAGGATCTGGATGTGATTGCGGGTCACGCTCAGGAAGAGGTCAGGTCCGGCCCATCCGAGTTCGCCGCCGGCTCCGACGTACGCCGTGAGGATCTTGTTGATCTGCTCGGGATCGCCGGCGCCGAAGATGTACGCGACCCGTCCGGCCTCGAGCGCTGCGCTGTCGGTACGCACGCTGTCCCAGTCCACGAGCACGGGGCCGGAGTCGGACATGACGATGTTGTGGGTTTTGAAGTCGCCGTGCGTTGTGATGATGTCTGGAGCGACGTCGAGCAGCTCGGTGATGCGTTCGGTGGCCGAGAGGATGTGCGGAAGGCTGTCTGTGCACGGACCCGCCCAGGAGACGTCGCGATCCCTGGCCTTTGTGAACCAGTCCTGCCAGGTCTCAGGTGGTTGGATTGCGGGCCGCCACCAATCAGGCAGGCCAACTGGTCCGGCTGGCTGCAGTTGATGGACCTGCACCATCGTCCGCCCGAGCCAGGTCGAGACGTCTCGGTCGTACGGCCGGTGGTCGATCCAGCGGTAAACCCGAAACAGCCGATCCTCGATGCGGGTCACACAATCCAGAACAGGATCGATCGGCATGACCGGCTCTGGCATGTCGATGCCAGCTGCACGCGCCTCGCGCTCGAACGCCATCGCGACTGCCAACTGGTCGATCAGCTGCTCGCCGTTGAACTGACTGCCGATCGTCGGAAAGTACCCTTTGACGAAATAGCTTCCGCTTGAGGTGTCAAGCCGCCAGGTATCGGTTCCGCCTCGCCTGAAATGCACGACCTCGCCGTCAGGTTCGCCCAAGCCAAACGCGAGCGCGATCTCCTCGGCGGTCGGCGTGTGCAACTGTTCCTCCAATGACCCCTGCAGTTACCTGACTGCTTCGGTGATGGTGGTGGCGATCGTTCGGGTTTGGTCTTCGGTACCTAGTAGATACGTCTGGGGGAGCCAGATCGTGTCCGCGGACACGGCGTCGGCGTGAGGGCAGTTCGCGGTTGGGTACGGCTGGCCGAGCTTCTCGGTGATGGCTTTTGATTCTCGGAGTACGGCGGCGTTGCGGTGCAGGGGGACATAGCCGGTGGAGGCTCGGGTGAGGCCGGCTGCGGTTAGGGAGGATAGGACGGCTTCGCGGTGGTTGGGGAGGCGGAGTAGGAAGAGGTGGCGGCCGTGGGCGGTGATTGCGGGGTCTTCGGGGGCTAGGTGGATGCCGTCTACGTCGCGGAGCAGGCTGATTAGGAGGCGGGCGTTGCGTTCGCGGACCTCTTGGACGGCCGGGTGGCGGCGGAGTTGGACGCGGAGGATTGCTGCCTGGAACTCGGTTAGGCGGAGGTTGTAGCCGACCGCCTCGTGTTGGTACCAGCCGCCACCGGGCACCCGGCCGACGTTCACGAGGGAGTACAGGGCACCGGCCAACTCCTCGTTGTCGGTGAGTACGGCGCCGCCCTCGCCCGCGGTGATGTTCTTGCTGCTCTGGAAGCTGAACGTACCCAGGTCACCAAGAGCGCCCACTGGACGACCCTTGTACGCCGCGCCGTGCGCCTGGGCCGCGTCCTCGATGATCGTGAGGCCGCGCCGCGCACCCAGCGCGGTGAACGCATCCATATCAGCAGGCCGACCCGCGAGGTGGACGACGATGACCGCCTTTGTCCGCTCAGTAATCGCAGCCTCGGCAGCCACAGGATCGAGCAGGTGCGTGTCCGGGTCCACGTCCGCGAAGACCGGAACCGCGCCAACGAACAGCGCCGCCGAAGCAGTCGCGATGAAGGTGTACGGCGGCACGATCACCTCGTCGCCGATGCCAACCCCAGCGGCACGCAGGGCTGCTGCGATGGCCAGCGTCCCGTTGCTCAGGCAGATCCCGAAACCCGCCTGCTGGTACGCCGCGAACTCCTGCTCGAACGTCGCGACGACATCGCCGCTCGTGCTGCCCCAGTTCCCCGAGTTCAGTACCTCGAGCAGGGCCTTCGCCTCATCGTCGTCGTACTGCGGCCACTCAGGCATCATAGTGTGATCACCCATCTGTTGTCTCCGGCAACGAGATCTGCGGACAGTTCGACGAAGGACCGGCCGTGCCGTACGACGATCCGGGCCGATCCCTCGCCTTCCTTGACGATCGGGTCAGAACCACCTTCGGGTACGGCGAGCAGCACCGCGGCACCCTCGACCGGCTCAACCGCAAACGCCTGCACAGCAAGCCCGTCCGCCACCGGCTCGACCGACAGCGTCACGCCGCGCCGACTGCGTTCCCACGCGTTGATCCGACCGGCCGTCCACCACGGCATACCGCGCCGCCGCGCCTCGGCGGCCAGCTCAAGACATGCCGCCCGCGTCGCCGGGCGCTTGTGCAAGTGCGGACCGTGGAACAGAAAGTGCGCAACGCCGTGTACAGCCGCAGCTCCGTCCAGGATCACATCGCGTACGGCAGAGTGCCCTGCCCAAGCGAGATCCTGCGTGTGCAGCGGCAGATTCAGTACGTCGAACAACCGGTTGCCCTCAGCAACCGGACCCATCGGGTACGACACGTGTGCCGCGCCGAACACGAACCCCACATCACCCTGCTTGCTCGGCCCACGCGACTCGTCGATTTGGATGCCGAGCCGCTCGCACCAGAGGTAGAACTCGGTCCAGCCTTCCCAGCGGGTGTAGTGGTTCTTGTTCGAGATGATGTCCTCAGTGCTCGTCACGGCCTGAGCCCAGGCGTACTGCGCCCGCATCTGCGGCCAGCCCCACACCGCAAGGTCGGCGTCGCCCATCGCGTTGTAATGCAGGGCATTCTCGTGTCCGGCCGCGGTGATTTCCGCGTGCAGTTCAGCGGAGTACCCACCGGGGAACACATGGCACCAGGTGACCGAGACGTCGGCCTCGGCGAACGCGTCGAGCGCCGCCTGGCCTTCCTCTTCTTCATTGCCGTCCGAGTCGTGCGACATATGCGCGACCGCATCGACCCCAGCCGGCCAGTACCCGAGCCACGGCACCACCGCACCGCTGTGCGACGCGCCCCACCACAGGCTCTGCGCGAACAGCGAGCACCACCAGTCGGCCTGCGGCTGGTCGAACATAGGTACGGCGCTGGGCGGTGGATACGTATGCATGAACGGCTCGACCAACTCCGGCTCGCCCGGCGGCATCGCCCGGTCCCGTTCGAAGCTGAGCGTCATCCCGTCCTCGCACTTGAGGACGCCGTCGTCGATCGGCGCAGTGCCGTCGGCGGCCGGCTCACCGTCGGCGGTCACGACGTACCCCTGCTGGATGCGGACGATGCTCTGCCACAGGTCGACGCCGTACGTCAGCACGACGCCCGCGCCGAGCCGGCGCAGCGTGATCGCGGCCGCATCCGAGGACTCCCAGGATGCGAGCACCTCGACATCCGCGCCGATCAGCCGACTCCCGCCGACGGCGTGCAACGCAACAGGCGGTCGCGACGACCACACAGGGCTGTCTGCAACCGCGACGTGGTCCTCTAAAACGGAGCCGTCAGCAGATACCCCAGCGAGCCCAGCCAGTGGGCCCGGATCGCCAACCAGGATCAATACGCCGCCGTCGCGCACCCACTGCTCTAGCCCAGGGTCCGCCTCAGCGGTGGTCGCGAAGACCAAGACATCGCCATCCGAAACACCAGCTTCGGACAGAGGGATCTTCCGGTATGGCAGGCGCAGATGCCCGAGCACCTCATCCAGATAGACCCACCAGGCGTCCTGACCCGCCTGATGGGCCTGCTCTGTTGCCACCTGATTGTCCACGACCGAGACCGCATGACGTTCTGGCACGCGGCCAACCCTGCCGTACCCCTAAAACTTCGGCAAGACCCAAATATCAGTTATGGACGCCCGTAATAACTACCGAGGTGAGTCGACGTTGACCGTGGGGATGCCGCCGCCCGCCCGCGCGATGATGGCGAGGGACGGGTCCGAGCTGGGGTTGCTTTCGCGGTGGATGGTGAAGGCGGGGACGTGGACGAAGTCGCCGGCCACCGCGTCGAGGTACTCGCCGGTGCCTTCGAACTCGAGGCGGAGTACGCCGCGGACGATGTAGAGGCTGCTCTCGTTCTTGTCGTGGTGGTGCCAGCCGGAGATCGCGCCGGGCTGGGTGATGACCTGGCCGGACCACAGGATCGGGAGTTCGAAGGCTCGCATCCGGAGCATGCCGTCGGTGGGATCGGCGGCGACCAGCTCGCCGGCCTTGATGACGCGGACTGGTTCGGGCATACCCCTCAGTGTTGCAGCAATGCTTTCGCGACGGCGGCGGTTTCGGCGTAGACGCCGGGCTTGCCGGCCTGCGCGCAACCTTGTCCCCACGAGACCACGCCGAGCAGTCGGCCGTTCAGCACCAGCGGTCCGCCGGAATCGCCTTGGCAGGCGTCGATCCCGCCGTTGAGGTATCCGGCGCAGATGTTGGTCGACGCGGCGTACCCGTTGCTGACGTAGCTCTTCACCGCCAGGCAGGTCTTGTCCCCGAGGTCCGGCACCGCCGCCTTCTGCAGGGTGTCGTCCAGCCCGGTCCCTTCCGTGTCACCCCACCCGTAGACCGTCGGTACGACGCCCTTGCGATCCGCCCGCACCCGCGTCTCCAGCGGCAGCACCGGCACACCGGTGAACGGCCGCGCCAACGTCAGTACGGCGAAGTCGTAGCGGTTGTCCTTCGTGTTGTACCCGGGATGGATCCACACCTTGCTGATCGCCGACGTCCGCCCCACGGAGTCGTCAGCGAGGTTCGCCCGCCCCTGCACGGCGTAGTACGTCGAGATGTCCTCGTCCATACAGTGCGCGGCGGTGACGATCTTGTTCGGCGTCACCAGCGCGGCCCCGCAGTACCGGCCGCTGGAGTCCGCGGACTGGGTGTTGTTCAGCGCGATCGCCCACGGCGCCTCGGTGGAACTCGCCAACGTCCCGCCGACGACGACCGGTTTCGCGCCGGCCGTGACGGCCAGCAGAACCCCGACAACAAGTGCAGCCCGCTTCAACATTCACTACTCCATGTGAGATGACGATCGCTGCAAGTAAACTCCCACGCCGAGCAGGATCGTCCACAGCCCCCACGCCGTGCTCCCGAGCAGTCCGGCCGCATCCCACACCGGGAAGCCGGGCACGGCGGTCGCGAGTACGTCGCCCTGGTTGGCCAGGTAGAGCAGACTCGCCGCCAGTCCGACCCAGCCGATCCAGCGCGGCAACACGCCGGTCTGCAGTACGACGACGCTCACCAGAATGCTCCACACAATCGCCAGCACCTGCCCCAGATGCTCACCCAGCAACGCCCCGCCGAACTGATGCTGCGCGGTCCACGCCGCAGCCGCCGTACTGTCGCCGTCCATGTAAGCGTGAGCCAACGGCGGTACGACGAAAACCCAGCGCAGGAAGCCGATCAGCGACAGCAGTACCGACACGGCCCCCAGGGCGGTCGCCACTCGCAATACCGTCGAATCTGTGCGTTTGATTGCCTGTGGCAACATCAGGATCGGGATCGCCAGCAGCCCGTACGTCCAGGCGGTGGCGAACCAGGTCCAGGTCAACCCGGCGCCGCCGTCGACGTACGACCTCAGCACCTTGTCGGCCGGCTCGCGCAGGATGTCCGGCCAGTCGAACGTCGCGGACAGCACGCCCGCCGCGACGGCGAAGCTCGCGGCGGCGATGACGAACAGGATTCCAGTGGTACGGCGCATGATCCCCTCCAAGAAATTGTACGGTGTACAGAGATAGTCTGCAGGTAACTCTGTACGCTGTCCAGAGATGGCTACGAGAGGGCGGCCCGGGCCGCGACGAACCCTGACCGAGGACGAGCTCCTGACCGCCGCGCTCCAGCTCCTGGACGAGGGCGGCCAGGCGTCGATCCGCGGCATCGCAGCGAAGGTCGGCGTCGCGCCGAACGCCGTCTACACCTACTTCCCTGATAAGTCAGCGGTGATCGCGGCGCTGGTCGAGAAACTGCTCGGCGACGCCGACCGCGGCGGCTTCGCCGACGACAATCTGCCGTGGCGCGACCGCATCGAGGCCCTCGCCCTCGACGTCCGCGAGAACCTGGTCGCACACCCCGGCGCCGGCGCGCTGCTGATGACCGGTCCGATGGACGGTCCGCGGACGACGGCACTCAACGAGCGCCTGCTCGGTCTCCTCATCGACGCCGGGATAGACCCGGTCGAGGCCGCGCGGTCGACGTACCTGCTGATCGTCTACGTGCTCGGATCGATCGCACTCGAGGTCTCCGACGAGACCGACCCCGGCCCGCTTCCGCCCGAAGATGTCCGCGTCGCACGCCGTCGCGCTACCTACGAGCAGATCCCCGCCGAGGTCTTCCCGCGCTCCGCCGCCGCGGTCCCCACCATGGCCCGCTTCGTCACCACCGAGCAGTACCTCTGGGGCCTGCACCGCATCCTCGACGGCATCACGAAGTAGTAGTAGGCGCCTGCAGGCTGCCGTAGCGCTCCATGCGTTGCCAGCGGAGCCGGGTGCCGGCCAGTGCGGTGAAGACCGACTGGATGACGACCAGATACATCAGCTGGCGGTAGACGAACTGCTGCAGCGGCAGCGTCCACAGCGGACCGGCACGTTCGCCGTCCAGACGGAACGCGTAGAAACCCATGGTCAGTTGCAGGAGCATGAAGCCGAGCCACACCGCCAGCACGCGGACCGGGTTGAGGAACACGAGGCCGTAGATCGCGAACACGTCCACTACCGGCGCCAGCAGCGGAAGCAGTACCTGGAAGAGCATCAGGTACGTCAGCCCGCGTCGCCCGAACTTCCCGGCCGTACCGCGCTGCACCATCGCGCCGCGATGCTTCCACATTGCCTGCAGCGTGCCGTAGCACCAGCGATACCGCTGCCGCCACAGTGCATCGAGCGAGGCCGGCGCCTCGGTCCACGCCACCGCACTCTCCTCGTAGACGACCCGCCACCCGTCCCGGCACAGGGCCATGGTCAGGTCGGTGTCCTCTGCGAGCGTCACGTCGCTCAGCCCACCGATCCGCTCCAGCGCCGTACGACGGAATCCGCCGACCGCGCCGGGGACTGTCGGCATGCACTCGGCCAGGTCGAACAGCCGCCGGTCCAGGTTGAAGCCGATCACGTACTCGATGTGCTGCCAGCGACCGAGCAGGCCGCGCCGGTTGCCGACCTTGGCATTGCCCGACACCGCCCCGACGCTCGGATGTGCGAACGGCTGGACCAGATTCCGGACCGCATCGGGTTCGAAGACCGTGTCGCCGTCGACCATGACGATCAGCTCGTACCGCGCGGCGCGCAGGCCGGTGTTGAGCGCGACCGGCTTGCCCGCGTTCGCCTGGCGGATCACCCGGACCCCGGGGATACGCAGCGCCTCGACGAGATCCGCCGTACCGTCGGTTGACCCGTCGTCGACAACGATCACTTCGACTGGATGGTCCGAGGCCACCAGCGACCGGACAGCCGCCTCGATCCCCGCGCTCTCGTTGTACGCCGGAACGATCACGCTCACGGGCTCGGTGACCGGCGGACCCCAGGTCCAGCCACGCATCCGGGCATGGCGACGGGCCGCGATGACGGTGGTGATGGCACGCAGCACGCTCAGCGCGCCGGCGGCGTACAGGAGCCAGGTGATCAACGACAGAACTGCGTCGCTGATCCGCATCACCCAGATCACCGCGAGACCCCGGCCGCGGTCGAGCACGCCGGCATGGCGCGTCGGGTCCGGCAGACCGACGGCGTCGCTGACGGTGGCGAACCGGAACCCGCGGGCTTTCAGCCGGGGCAGCAGTTTGCTCAGCGCCTCGACGGTCTCGCTGCGGTCGCCTCCCGCGTCGTGCATCAGCAGCACCTGTCCGGCAGTGCTGCGCGGCATCGAGTTGGCGATCACCTGGTCGGTCCCGGGCCGCCGCCAGTCCTCACTGTCCTGACTGGTCAGTACGGCGAGGTAGCCCGCCTCCCGGGTCTTCTGCAGTGCGGCCCAGTCGCGATCGGTCAGCGCGCCCGGCTCGGACGAGTACGGCGGCCGGAGCAGCGTCGTACTGACTCCGGTGGCACCGGCGAGGATGAGCTGGCTCTGCCGGAGCTCGAGCGAGCGCCGCCAGGCCGCAGTGGTCGACAGATTCGCGTGAGTGAAGGTGTGCACGGCGATCTGATGGCCTTCGGCGACAATCCGGCGGGCCAGCTCCGGGTGCGCGGCGACCGCCGTGCCGACGACAAAGAAGGTCGCGTGGACCTTCTGCTCGCGCAGCAGGTCAAGGATCTTGGGTGTCCAGACCGGATCGGGTCCGTCGTCGAACGTGAGCGCGATGGTGCGCGCGTGTGGTGACACCGAGCGCGGTACGCCGGAACCGGCGTCGATGACCGGTCCGCCGGTGACGATCGACCGCGGCACCGTACTGTTTCCGCCGGCCGACTTGACCGCGCCGTCGGGCTCCGCCCCGAACATGTGGTGCGTGTAGCCGTTCAGCAGCAGCATCGTGGACAGACAGACCAGCAGCATCGTCAGAACGATCCAGTGCGTCCGGAGCGGAACCGGTTTGGCTCGCCGCGCGACCGGCCGGCTCACGGCTTGTTCGGCGTCTTGGTATGGCCGGGTGGTGTCGTCGGCTTGTTGCCGTGCGTCGTGGTCGTGGTCGTGGTCGTCGTGGTCGGCGTGGCGGTCGTGCTGGGTGAGTTGGTCCGGCCCGGTGGGGTCGTCGGTGCGACGGTCAGCGTCGGGGGCAGCACGGTCGCCGGCGGGACAGCCGTTGCGGTCGGGACGGCGGTGGGGTCGCCGGTGGGAGCCGTCGTACCTGTGGTCGACGACGGCTGCTCGGTGGGTCCGTCACCTGGCGTCACCGTGTGCTCCGCGGTGGGCCGGGGTGTCTGCGCAGCGGCTTCAGCAGGCGGCGTGGCCGGCCGGTGGTGAGGCTTCGCGGCCTCGGGGAGCGGGATGAGCGGGGTGTCCATGCGCGGCCCGCCGAGGAGGCTACTGGCCATGAGGAGGAGGTAACCGACAGTAGGCACGGCCAGGAAGGCGCCGGTTCTTCGGATAGTGCGACGACGACGCCCGGTCGAATCCAGGAAAACGGGCCGCCGAGGGGAAGGCGGTTTCACAAGCGCTGGAGCTTAGTCGAACTGTGTCGGTTTTGGGATGTTAAGGCTCTTGCAGCTTCGTGCAACCCCTTGCCCGGTGAATTCTCGGGACAGAAACACCCCGCCGTGGAGTGACCGGGGGTGGAGGTGGCTACTGTCGTCAGGTGCAGAAATGGCCTGGTCGTCCTTACCCTCTCGGTGCCACGTATGACGGCGCCGGGACGAACTTCGCGGTGTTCTCGGAGGTTGCCGAACGAGTGGATCTGGCGCTGGTCGGTGACGACGGCAGCGAGCAGCTGGTGCAGCTGACCGAGGTGGACGGCTTCGTACACCACGGGTACCTGCCGGCGGTGCAGCCGGGGCAGCGGTACGGCTTCCGGGTGCACGGGCCGTACAACCCGGCCGAGGGTCACCGCTGCAACCCGTCCAAGCTCCTGCTGGACCCGTACGCGAAGGCGATCGACGGGCAGATCGACGGGGACGAGTCGCTGTTCAGCTACCGGTTCGAGAAGCCGGACGAGCTGAACACGATGGACAACCGCGAGCACACCATGCTGTCGGTGGTCACCAACCCGTTCTTCGACTGGAGCAACGACCGCCCGCCGGGCCACGCGTACCACGAGACGGTGATCTACGAGGCGCACGTCAAGGGCCTCACCAAGACGCACCCCGGTCTGCCGGAGAACATCCGCGGCACGTACGCCGGTATCGGGCACCCAGCAACCATCGAGCACCTGAAGGAGCTCGGGGTGTCGGCGATCGAGCTGATGCCGGTGCACCAGTTCGCCCAGGACGGCCACCTGCAGGAGCTCGGCCTGTCCAACTACTGGGGCTACAACACGATCGGCTTCTTCGCGCCGAACAACGCCTACTCGTCCACCGGCACCCTCGGGCAGCAGGTGACCGAGTTCAAGGCGATGGTGAAGGCTCTGCACGAGGCGGATATCGAGGTCATCCTCGACGTGGTCTACAACCACACCGCGGAGGGCAACGAGTTCGGCCCGACCCTGTCGTTCAAGGGCATCGACAACGCGGCGTACTACCGGCTGGTCGACGAGGACAAGCGGCACTACTACGACACCACCGGCACCGGCAACAGCCTGCTGATGCGGCACCCGCACGTGCTGCAGCTGATCATGGACTCGCTGCGCTACTGGGTCACCGAGATGCACGTCGACGGCTTCCGCTTCGACCTGGCTGCCACGCTGGCCCGTCAGTTCCACGAGGTCGACCGCCTGTCGGCGTTCTTCGACCTGGTCCAGCAGGACCCGGTGGTGAGTCAGGTGAAGCTGATCGCCGAGCCGTGGGACGTCGGCGACGGCGGCTACCAGGTGGGCAACTTCCCGCCGCTGTGGACGGAGTGGAACGGGAAGTTCCGCGACACCGTGCGCGACTTCTGGCGTGGTGAGCAGTACACGCTGGCCGAGTTCGCCTCCCGGCTGACGGGTTCGTCGGACCTGTACCAGGACGACAGCCGCCGGCCGCTGGCGAGCATCAACTTCATCACCGCGCACGACGGGTTCACGCTGCGCGACCTGGTCTCGTACAACGACAAGCACAACGACGCGAACGGCGAGGGCGGCAACGACGGCGAGAGCCACAACCGCTCCTGGAACTGCGGCGTCGAGGGCCCGACCGACGACCCCGAAGTACTGCGACTGCGGGCCAACCAGCAGCGCAACTTCCTGACCACGCTGCTGATCTCGCAGGGCGTGCCGATGATCGCCCACGGGGACGAGCTCGGCCGGACGCAGCAGGGCAACAACAACGTGTACTGCCAGGACAACGAGATCGCCTGGGTTGACTGGGAGCTGTCCGAACCGCAGAAGCACCTGCTGGAGTTCACTCGCTCAGTGGTCCGGCTGCGCAACAACCACCCGGTGCTGCGTCGTCGCCGCTTCTTCCACGGCGACACCGGCGTAGACGGCCTCGGTGACCTGGTTTGGTTCACGCCCAAGGGCACCGAGATGCAGAACGGCGACTGGCAGCAGAACGACGCCCGCTCGATCGCGGTCTTCCTGAACGGCGACGCGATCTCCGAGCCGGACCCGCGCGGCGAGCCGGTGGTCGACGACTCGTTCCTGGTGCTGATGAACAGCAACTACGAGCCGGTGGACTTCCTCCTGCCACCGGAGGAGTACGGCGAGAGCTGGACAGTGGCTGTGGACACGGCGAGTGCCACCGGCGGCGCGAGCGACGAGCCGCATCCAGCTGGCAACACCGTCCAGCTGGAGGCCCGCAGCACGCTCGTCCTGACCCGCCCGAGGCAGGCCGCCGGATGAGGGGGGTCCCGCAGGCCACCTACCGGTTTCAGCTCCGCGCGGAGTTCGGCTTCGACGCCGCCGCCGCGGTAGTCCCGTACCTGCAGAGCCTCGGGATCTCCCACGCGTACCTGTCCCCGATCCTCCAGGCTGCGCCCGGTTCCACGCACGGGTACGACGTGGTCGACCACAGCAGGCTGTCCGAGCCGATGGGCGGACGGCCCGCGTTCGACCGGCTGTCGGCCCGGCTGGCCGAGAGCCGCATGGGCGCGATCGCGGACGTCGTACCGAACCATGTCGCCGTACCGACGCCGGCCAGCTTGAACAAGGCGCTCTGGTCGGTGCTGCGGCTCGGCCCGGGTTCGCAGTACGCGGAGTGGTTCGACGTCGACTGGGGTTCCGGCAACCAGCCGCTGTTGATGGCAGTGCTGGGTCAGCGGATCGGCAAGGTGCTGGCCGACGGCGAGCTGTCCGTCGACGACGGCGTACTGCGGTACTACGAGCACGAGTACCCGCTGCGTCCGGGGACTGAGGACCTGCCGATTGCCGCACTGGTCACTGAGCAGTGGTATCGCCTCGCGCACTGGCGGGTCGCTGACGAGGAGCTGAACTACCGGCGCTTCTTCGACGTCGACACCCTCGCTGCGATCCGTCAGGAAACACAGGAGGTCTTCGACGCGACACACCAGCTCCTGCTGGCGTTGCTGAACGAAGGCGAGCTCAACGGCTTCCGGATCGACCACCCGGACGGTCTGGCCGATCCACGCGGCTACCTGCGCCGACTGGCCGAGCGCACTGGCGGTGCGTGGGTAGTAGTGGAGAAGATCCTCGAGGGCGACGAAGAACTGCCCCGCGACTGGCCCTGCGCAGGCACGACTGGGTACGACGCCCTGCTGCGTGTCGGAGGTCTGTTCGTCGACCCCTCCGGCGCTGCACCACTCGCAGCCCTGCACTCCGAGCTCACCGGTGCTCCAGCCGACTTCGGGCCGGTTGTGGAGGAGGCGAAGCGCGAGATAGTCCAGCACGGGCAGTACGCCGAGGTGCATCGTCTGGTCGAGCTGCTCGCGCGCATCTGCCAGGACGACGTACGGCTGCGTGACCACACGAGGCGGGCGTTCCACGAGGTCGTCGCCGAGCTGCTGGTGCACTTCGACGTCTACCGCGCGTACGTCGTACCGGGGGAGGAGCCGTCGCCGACTGCGGTGGCTGCGTTGGAACGGGCTGCGGAGAAGTCACGCGACAATCTCGACGAGGACCGGCAGGCCACGCTCGACCTAGTACTGCACCTCCTGCTCGGTCGGGAGACCAGCACGATCGACGAGCGGGCGCGGGCCGAGCTGATTGTGCGCTTCCAGCAGACGTGCGGTCCGGTGATGGCGAAGGGCGTCGAGGACACCGCGTTCTACCGGTGGTTCCGGCTGACGTCGCTGAACGAGGTCGGTGGCGACCCGGAGCACTTCGGTGTCACGCCGGAGGAGTTCCACGCGTACTCCACCCAGCTGAACAAGCACTGGCCGAAGACGATGACCACGCTGTCGACTCACGACACCAAGCGCTCCGAGGACGTGCGTGCGCGACTCGGCGTACTGTCCGAGCAGCCCGCGGCGTGGTCAGAGGCGGTTCGCGAATGGCGTCGCCTGTCGGAAGACCACCGGAGTCCGCTGCTGGACGGCAGTACGGAGTACCTGTTCTGGCAGACGCTCTTTGGCACGTGGGATGACGGGCCGCTCGCTGAGGACCGCATGCAGGCCTATCTGCTGAAGGCGATCCGTGAGGCCAAGCGCAACACGTCCTGGATCTCACCGGACGAGGAGTACGAGCAGACGGTCGCTGCCTTCGTCAACGCTGTCCTGCATGACGAGGGCGTCCTCGACTCGGTACGCCGCTTCGTTGACGACCAGAGCGCCTACATCAGGGCAGCCACCCTCGGGCAGAAGCTCGTGCAGCTCACGATGCCCGGCGTACCGGATGTCTACCAGGGCACCGAGCTGGTGGACCTGTCCTTGGTTGACCCGGACAACCGGCGGCCGGTGGACTACGAGCGGCGCATCGAGCGGCTGCAGCATCTGGACGGTGGTGGCAAGCCGGAGAACCTGTCCGACGAGAAGCTGCTGATCACCTCACGGGCACTCCGGATCCGCCGGCAGTACCCGGAGGCCTTCGCCGGCAGCTACACGCCGCTCCCGACGTCCAACGGGCATGCGGTCGCTTTCGCCCGTGGCGACGCGGTCATCACCGTGGCGACCAGACTGCCCGCTGCGCTGCACCGTCTCGGCGGCTGGGGCGAGAGCGCGGTCGTGCTGCCGAGCGGGCAGTGGAAGAACGTGCTGACCGGTCGCGAGGTGGGTAGTGGTGCTGCCAGAATCGAAGACCTGCTGACAGACCTGCCAGTGGCCCTGCTGGTCAGGAGCTGACATGCATACCTTCCGTGTCTGGGTGCCTGAGGCAACCAACGTCGACCTGGTACTGCGGGACGGTGTGCTGCCGATGCGCTTCGCACCGGACGGCTGGTGGGAGCGGCACGTCGTCGAAGCACACCACGGCACCGACTACGCGTACTCCGTCGACGGCAGCGACCCGATGCCCGATCCACGCAGCCCTTGGCAGCCGGACGGCGTACACGGGTTCAGCCGGGTCTTCGAGCCGGACCGCTTCGAGTGGAGCGACGACAACTGGACCGGTCGCGACGTACGCGGCTCTGTCTTCTACGAGCTGCACCTGGGCACCTTCACCGCAGGCGGCACGCTGGACGCGGCCGCCGAGCACCTGGACTACCTGGCCGTGCTGGGCGTGGAGGTGGTCTCGCTACTACCGGTCGCCGCGTTTCCCGGCGTACAAGGCTGGGGGTACGACGGTGTGGACCTGTACGCCGTCCACGCGCCGTACGGCGGACCTGAAGCGCTGCAGCGGTTCGTGAACCACTGTCACGAGGCCGGACTGGCCGTTTGTCTCGACGTCGTCTACAACCACCTCGGCCCGAGCGGGAACTACCTCGCCAGCTTCGGTCCGTACTTCACCAACCGCCACACGACGCCATGGGGTCCAGCGGTCAACCTCGACGACACCGGCAGCCAAGAGGTACGCCGGTGGATCTGCGACAACGCACTGCGCTGGTTCCGCGACTTCCACATCGACGCGTTGCGGCTGGACGCCGTACACGCGCTGGTGGACGACAGCCCGACGCATCTGCTCCAGCAGTTGTCTGACGAGACCGCCGAGCTCTCGGGTGAGCTCGGACGACCGCTAGGCCTGGTAGCCGAGTCCGACCTCAACGAGCCGCGCACCGTCGAGCCGGTCTCCAGCGGTGGGATGGGCATGACCGCGCAGTGGAGCGACGACTTCCACCACGCACTGCACTCGCTGCTGACCGGCGAGCGCTTCGGGTACTACGTGGACTTCGGCGACCTTGCGGTGTTCGCGAAGACGCTGACGCGGGTGTTCATGCACGACGGGACGTACTCGACGTTCCGCGGCAAGATCTGGGGACATCCGGTCGATCCGCGCAAGGAACACGGCAGCCAGTTCCTCGCGTACACGTCGAACCACGACCAGATCGGCAACCGGGCTCTCGGTGACCGGCCGGCGCTGACGCCGGGGCAGCTCGCGATCGGCGCCGCGCTGGTACTGACGTCGCCGTACACGCCGATGCTGTTCATGGGTGAGGAGTGGGGCGCCTCGACCCCGTGGCGGTTCTTCACCGACTTCGGCGAGCCCGAGCTGGCCGAGGCGGTCAGGACCGGGCGCCGGCGGGAGTTCGCGGAGTTCGGCTGGAATGCCGACGAGATCCCGGACCCGCAGGATCCCCAGACCTGGCGCAGCTCGGTCCTCGATTGGTCGGAGCCGGACGAGACTCCGCATCATGAGGTGCTGATGTGGTACCGGCATCTGCTCACGTTCCGGGCGCGGATGCCGGAGCTGCGGGACGACCGGCTCGAGTCCGTCGGGATCTCGTTCGACCCGGCCGGTGCGTGGTTGGTGGTGGCACGCGGGAGCCTGCGGGTGGTGGCGAATCTGGCCGCCGAGGACGCCGTGGTGCCGGTCGATGCGGACCCGGACTACCTGGTGATGTCGTTCGGCGCGGCCGAGCTGGCCGACGGCGGACTGTGGTTGCCCGGTCACGGCGTCGGCATCGTCTCCGTCTGAGACTTTCCAACGCTGCACATTTGTGGGGCAAACCAACAGAACTCGGCGTTCGAGCATGTTGATCCGTGGTGATTTCCGGAATCGCTTGTCTGGTGGCGCGGTCGTGACGGACTGTTGATGGGCCAGCAGGGGACGGGGGTCAAAGGGAGGACCGGATGACTGTCGGAGGCGTCGATACTTACTACGACTACGAAGAGAAGCAGTGGAAGAGCCGGAGGCTGGGCGGCGGTCCGATCCGTCGCGGCCCGGTGTGCCCGGCTCCACGTGCTGCAGACCACGCGGTGCACGACACGACCCACGAGCGGCGCGCGTCCGGCCGCGACCAAAAAGTGCCGAAAACCACGCTGGACTAACGACACCCGGTGGCAGGGCCCGCCAGACCAGGCCACCGTTCACCTCTGAACCAGCCGTATGAGCGGCCGTCGCCCCAGCCCCCGACGACGGCCCCTCCGGCTTGGCTTTGACGCACGGACCCGCGAGGGCGCAATCACGATGCTCGCTCCAGGAGCCAGCCGCGATCAGCAGCCTTGACGCCGGCCTGGAAACGGCTGCGGGCGCCGAGGCGGTTCATGATCTGCGCGACCATCCGGCGTACCGTCCGGACCGAGATGCCGAGCTGCGCGGCGGCGACCTCGTCGGTCGCGCCGAGGGCGAGCAGGCGGAGCATCTCCTGCTCCCGCAACGACAGGTCGGTGTCGTCCGGCAGGTCGCTGTCGGCCAGCGGTACGGCGTCCGGCCAGATCCGCTCGAACAACTCGAGGGCCGTGACGACGACGCTGGTCAGCCGCAGTACGGCGACGCTGCCGTTCGTGGTGTCGGCGGGCAGCACTGCGACGGCGCCGTCGATGACGATCGCGTTCATCGGCACCTGTGGGGTCGTCCGCACCGCGACGCCCGCCAGCGATAACGCACCGAGGTGTCGGCCCAAGGTCGGCGTGGTCCGTGCGTGGTCCGGGTAGATCGCCCGGTAGCGCACGCCGTGCTTGACCTCGCGCGGCCCGAACGTCGGCCCGGCCGGGGTCAGCGTGCTCATCGCGATCACCTCGTTCTCCGCGGAGGCGAGGAGCTCGGCAAGGCCGCCGTGGGCGGGGATCTGCTGGAAACCGGTTGGCCGGTTGAGCATCGTGACAGTCATAGGAGAGGTACCCCCCAAGGGAAGGGTGGTCGGGACGGAGTAGGCCGCGGCCGGGTGTGACGCGCTCATGCGACCAGCTCCGCTTTCGGTCCGGTTGCGATCAGCAGCTGGTTGGCGTGGTCGCGTACGACGGGCTGGACCTCGAAGCGTCCCGGCGCCGGCTCGGTGACCAGGTTGTGGTCCATCAGTACGTCGACCATGAGCTCGGCGTCGGCCCGATCCGTGCCCGTGACTCGCGCAGCCTGACGGAGATCGAACCGCGGTGTCATCGCGATCAGCCGGTACAGCCGCTGCGCCGGGCCGGGCAGTGCGTCGTACACGTCGTCGAAGTGGGCGAGCAGGTCTGCCAGCGCCTGGCTCCGGGCCGCCGGATCTTCGAAGCGGGCAGCCATCCGCGTAACGGTCCAGGGCTGCCGGTTGCGTAGCCGCTCGGCCAGCTGCCGGATCGCGCCCGGATGACCGCCGCAGCAGCTCAGGATCTGCTCGACATCGGTCAAGCGCGCAGCATCGTCTGGTGACAGCACGTCGAGCGTGATCGCCGCCGTACGGTCCAGGCCGGCGAGCCGGCGGCGGCTGATGACCAGTACGAGCGCGTCCGGGTCGTTCGGCAGCATATGCCGGATCTGGCCCGCCTCCTCGGCGTTGTCCAGGATCAGCAGATCGGTTGCCGTGGGCAACGACGTCGGCCGGTCCAGGTCGACGTACTGCTGGGTCTCGATACCCGACGCCGCGGCGACCTCGAGCGCGAAGGCGGTTTTGCCGATGCCGGGCATCCCGTCGATCGTGACCACGCCGCGGGCCCCGCGCAGGGCGCGCAGCTCGGGCTGACGGCCGACGAAGCCGGGGACGCGCGGCGGCAAGTTCGAGCTGACAGGCGTCGTGACTGTGACCGGCCCAGGCTCCTCACTGAGGATCTGCTGGTGCAGCGCGGTCAGCTCAGCGCCCGGCTCGATCCCGAGGTCGCGGACCAGCGCGGTCCGAGCCCGCTGGTACGCCGCCAGCGCGTCGTGGCGGCGTCCCACCTGCCGGTACGCCGCCATTAGTCGGGCCCACGCCAGTTCGCGGAGCGGCTCCTCCTCGGTGAGCGCACGCAGTACTGCGATCGCCTCGGCGGGCCGATCGAGCAGCAACTGGGCGTCCGCCAGGTCCTCGCGCAACGCCCGGTGCAGCTCGGTCAGCCGGTCGACCGTCGACGTGGCATCCGCAGTCAGACCGTCGTACGGCGCACCACGCCACAGCCCTAGCGCTCGCTCGACGACCTTGATCGCCTCGGCGGAGTCTGAGTGGGGGTCTGCTGGTTCTGTGCCTACTGCGCGGCACCTCGTCACAGCTCCCCTCTGACGGCTGAGCAGCTCGCGGGCCTGGTCGCCCAGGGCGGTGGCGACGTCGGCGTCGAGTTCGCCGGCGCGGACGTGCACCCGGTACGCGCCCGGACGGCTCTCGATGCGGTCCTCCGGGAGCGAGCGGCGGAGCTGCCACACATACGTCTTGAGGTTGTTCTGCGCGGATGCCGGCACGTCCCGGCCGGCCCAGACCGCGTCGACGAGCTGTTCGGTGCTGACCCAGGCATTGCGGTGCAGCAGGAGCAGGGTCAGCACGGTCGCCGGCTTGCCGCCGCAGAGGTCCAGCGGGTGTCCGTCGGGCCCGTCGACCTCGAGCGGGCCCAGCACCCGGAAGCTCAACCGGTCCAGTGTGTGCGCGGCGTGACCGTTCATGCCACCCACGATCCGGGGAGCCGATGACATTTTGATGACACCGGGAGATGGCTGCGCGCGTACGCGAGAACGACGGGGCGCGCCGGGTGAGCTGTCCGACCTCGAGCCGGTGCCGCCGGAAGGCGTTGCGGCGGTGTTCGGGAAGCGGTCGGTGGAACGTGACTGGCCGGGGTCCGGAGCGAGGTAGTTTCCGCGTCGCATAGAGTGACAGCTGTCTCGACAGGAAGGACTCCGCGCGATGGCTGACGCAGGCGAGCAGGTGGGCTCGGCGTACCCGTTCGACACCAGTAAGCCGAGCATCGCCCGGACGTACGACTACCTGCTCGGGGGCAAGGACAACTTCGCCGTCGACCGCGCGTTCGGGGACCGGTTCATCAACGAACTGCCCGGCTCGCGGATGATCGCGTACGACAACCGCGGCGCACTGATCCGGGCGGTCCGGGAGATCGTCACGAACACGCCGGTACGGCAGTTCATCGACCTCGGCAGCGGCCTGCCGACGGCCGACAACGTGCACCAGGTCGCCCAGCGGTTCGAGCCGGACGCGAAGGTGGTGTACGTCGACAACGACCCGATCGTGCTCGCCCACGGACGCGCGCTGCTCGCCGAGAACGACAACACCACCGTCATCCAGGCCGACCTGCGCGAGCCGAAGGCGATCATCGAGCACCCCGACACCGTGCGGCTGATCGACTTCAGCCTGCCCGTCGGCGTGATCTTCAGCGCCACCCTCCACCACGTCAACGACGACGAGGACCCGGCCGCCATCGTCCGCTTCTGGCACGACCGCATCGCGTCCGGCAGCCACATCTTCATCACGCACTTCCGCAGCGAGAACGACCCCCGCAGCCAAGAGCTCGAAACCCTCCTCCAGGGTTCGCTCGGCCGCGGCCGCTGGCGCACCGACGACCAGATCCTCGCCCTCTTCGGCGAAGGCTTCACAGTCCTGGACCCCGGCCTCGTAGCAGCCTCGGACTGGCGCAACGACAACCCCCCCGAAGACCCCAACGACTACCAACGCCTAATAGCCGCAGTACTCGCCCGCAAGAACTAAGTCCCACGATGTGGGGTTACGTGGGTAGGTGGATCGACAGGGTTGTGGATAGGTGTTGGCGGGCTGCGTCTTCTAGGGGTTGGGGCCAGGGGAGGGCGCATTTTGTGTGGAGGGTGCGGGCTAGGGGGAGGAAGTGGGTGGCGCAGGTGAGGTTGGCGGTTATTACTGCGTCGCGGGTGGCTTGGAGGGGTGGGAGGCTGGCGAGGAGTTGCTGACGGTCCGCTGGTAGCAGGCGGTCTAGGTGTAGGGCGCCGCCTCGGTCTTCGACGGCGACGTCTTCGAGCATCAGGTCGATCAGCATCTGTCGGAGCAGGCCGGCGCCTGACTGGCCGACGACGTACTCCTCGCGTCCGATGGCGACCGGCAGCAGGCCGAGTACGCGGAGGAACTCCACAGTGATGGACTCGACGCGGGCGGGGTCCGGCTGTTTCGGTGCGCCTGGTGCTGCGAGTCCGGCACTCAGACCGTGCGGGTCGTACAAGGGCTTGGCGGTCGATCGCGTACGGCTGCCGATCGCGTCCGGCGTACTCACGGAGACGTCGAAGCGAAGCCAGTCCGGCGTGATGTGGTTGAAGACCCGCGGGCCGAGCGCGCGACGGAACACCGTCGGCGAGATCTCGTCCGAGGTCTTCGGCCAGTCGTCGCAGAAACTCTCGGCATCGTCCGCGGCGACGACGACCCACAGATCGACGTCGCTGAACCGATCGTGCGTACCCCGGCCGAAGCTACCCACCAGCCACACGCCCAGCACCCGATCATCCTTGCTGAGAACGTGTTCAGCCCGTTCGATCAGCGCTTGCTGCCCCGAGTCCGCCGCACCGCTGCTGGCCAAGTATTCGCGAGCATTGTCAGTCATGGACGTCCATGATGCCCCTAGGCAAACAGCTTCACCGGGGAGACCCATGCGCGTTAGAGCTGGTCGAGGGCTGCCTCGAGGAACGCATCGCGCCTCGCAGTCGCCTCGGGGCTGTAAAGAGTCGTCGGGGTGTTGAGGGCGGCGACGGCGTCCCAGTACGGGATGTTCGTGGCCGCCGTACCAGAGGCTTCTTCCCAGGCTTCCACGATGTCTGCGGTTGTCGCGCCGTACGTGATGGCGATCTGCTTGCGCAGTTCGCCGAGATCGACGCCGGGGTTGCCGACACCAGCTGTCTTCCAGTCGATCAAAGTGCAGCTGGCGTCGTCCGTCCAAGCCATGTTGCCCGGCCAGACATCGCCGTGGACAAGGACGGTTTCGCCCTCCGGCTGAGGCATGCTCCGGATCAGGTCGTCTGCTTGTCTGAGGAGTGGCGTCGTCGGCATCTGACCCAGCCGGCGGTCTCTGGCGAAGTAGTCGACCGCGATCGGACGTATTCGAAGCGGCAGGTGCGGGCCGGGCTCGAGCCGGATCGCATGTACCTGTGCGAGTGCCGCACCGGCTGCGCGGAGCCGCCGCGACAGGCAACGCCGACGGCCACGTTGTGTTGCCTGCAGCAACAGTTTCGAGCGTTGCCGGTACGCCGGCCGCGCGACCGTCGAGGTCCTTCGCGACGAGCCGCGGAGCCGGCAATCCGTGTACTTCGGCAACCTCGAGAGCGGCCGCGCCCGTAGCGATCAACTCCGCGTCAATGCGTGGCGTGAGCGAACGCAGTACGAAATGTCTCTCACGACCACGTACGTCGGCACGCAGCCGCCATGGGCCTTGGTCGTCGTGCAGTGTTTGCACCGACTCGATCGTGGCGTCGCCGCCGATCGAATCGACGGCCCAGTTCACTGTCCGCTCGGTCGGCTGCGCGCCGCCTGCACCTCTACCCGTCCCGCACTCGGAGATCCTGGCACGTGACCGGGTAGGGGTCCAGGTCTATGGGGTGAACAGCTTCCACTGGCCCTCGGAGACGACCTCGACGGTGCCGTCGACCACCTTGATGGCCGAGTCGTCGTCGATCGCGTACGTCGGCGCAGGGATGTGCGCTGCCCACTTCTCGGCGTTGGCCAACGAGGCGTCGGTGTGGTCGGGGTGTTCGAAGTGCGGGATGACCGCGAAGTCGACCAGCCCGACTCCTTCACCGGTGACGAGGAGCCGGTGGAGGTCGCCTTCGGGGGTGCTGAAGACGATGTCTTCCGACTTCAGCGGTCCGTCGGTGCCACGGGGCTGTTCGGTGTACGTCTCCACGAAGGTCGAGGCGGCGGTGATGGCGCCGGCGCTTACCCCGACGTACACGGCCTCGGGACGCAGCGTCGGCAGGAGGTCGGCGAGACCGGAACGGCGCATCCAGTTGGCGAGGAACAGCGGATCGCCGCCCCAGAACAGCAATGCGTCGGCCTCGCGGACCGTCGGCACCCAGGCGTCCTCTTCGATGCTGGGCAGCACCGACAGTTCGAGGAGACCCAGCGATTTCCAGCCCAGGCCGGTCAGACGCGACGGTCCGTTGCCGGAGAGCATCCGGTACGCGCCGAACTGCCCGCCGCGGAACGGGTAGATGGCGGTCGGGATGACGAGTGCGGTGGACTCGGCGATCGGTTTGCCCAGCAGGTCGACCAGCGCGTCCTCGATCGTCGCGTTGTGAATCCCGGCGGAAGTCAGCAGAAGCTTCATGGTGCCTTTCCTTGGTTGTCCGTACGGCGGAGCGTGCGGCCGCTCACCCCTGCAACGAACAGCCCCGCCCCGATCCGACACCGCCGCCAAGAATTTGTCCAGAACCGCGCTGTGGTCTCGCCGCGGAGTTGGGCAGATGATGATGGCGTGACCGTCGCGGACGAGACGTCGCAGGCGCAGGCACCGGTGTGCTGGTGCTGCGGCAACCAGTTCGAGGAGAACGACCTCGTACGACTCGGCTCCCACCCCGAGGTGGGCGTCTGCTTCGGTTGCGCCCGATTCCTCCACCGCCGCGCCGTCGGCCAGGAGGACCAACGCCGTACGTCGCTCGCCGGGCGGATCCGGTCCGCGATCAGCGGCGTACGCGAATGGGTCATCGCCCACAACTGGCACCGGCTACCGCTGGTCGGCCTCCTCCTACAGCGCCTCGACCGCCACCTGCCCTAGCTGTCCGCCAATCGCCGTGCGGCCAGCGCAGCCCGCAGTTGTTCGGTGGACGGCACTGGGACGATCCGGCCGGCCTCATCGCGATACAGCCGGCAGGCGAGCCCACACTCGGCCGAGGCGGCCTCGGCGAAGGGATCGATCCCGTCGATCAGCAGGGTCGGAGAGCCCGCCATGCCCACCTTGACAGCGTCGTCGTCGCTCCGGATCTCGCGAGTGGTAACAGGACGATCGGTGACTTCCGCAAGCCGCTCCAGCATCGGAGCCAGGTTGGGACAGTCCGGCACATGCAGGACTTCAAGGGTCATTTCGAGTCCCGGAACTGCGCCTTTGTGAGGAAGGCGAATTGGGCTGTCTTGGTCGAGCCGTCGGGCTGGGGGATCTTGGCTTCGGGGCCGAGGGTGAAGCCAGTGCGGTGGAAGCGGTCGATGGCTCGGGTGTTGCGTACGTCGGGCTCGACCACCAGGCGCGGATGCCCGAGATGCTCGAACATAAACTGTGCAAGGGCTTTCAGCAGGTTGGCGGTGAACCCCGGCTGCGGATCACCGGGTGCGATCAGCAGATGCAGCCCGAGATCGCCCGCTTTGATGTCGTACGCCGCCCCGGCTGGATCCGCCTGCGGATCATAGGTTTGCAGCAGCGCAACCGGCATCTCATCCAGCCGCACGACGTACACATGATGCGTGGGCACCGAGTCCAGGAAGCGATACGTGGCAGCGATCTCGTCGCGCGACAGCTCGCCCATACCCCAGTACGTCGCCCGCTCGGCCGTTACCCACTCGTGAATCAGATCGAGGTCCCGCGCCGGATCGGCCTCCTCGAGCCGGACCGTGCCGAACCCGTCCAACTCAACCGAATACCCGCGATCCTCACGACCCGTAGCAGCGACCGCCGAAGCCAACGATCCGCTCAACCACAACGGCAGTTGGTCGTGATGATGCGGATCCCCGAGTACGCCGGACGCGCCGAGCGGCACGATCCACTTGCTGGCCGAACGATCGGCAAGATCCCAGGCGTACCGCGCCGCCGACGCACGGATGCAGACGTCGGTGAGCCCCGGCAGGCTTGACGTCGACATGACGCAATGATGATCGCCGGAGAGGGCCAGATCGTAAGGCTCCTCATCTCGCGTGAACACCGGCCCGCGCAACGCATGCAACGGCGAGAGCTGATGCGTCTCGCCCCACGGCGGTCGAGGCTTGTGCGCGGCAACCTCCTCCAGCCCCTCCCGCGCCAACCAGCCGAAGTTGATCTCTGGCAGGTCCGCCGCCACCAGGTTCTCGAGCGCGTAGGAGACGTGCGTCAACGGATCCATCCACGGCGCGAAGACCTCCGCGACCTCGGCGTTCTCGAGGATCGTGAAGTGGTCGGTGAGCCGCGATATCAAGGCCTTGCGGAGCGCGGCGTACGACGAGGCCGTCGTACTCTCCGCGTTCATGTGGCGGTCCCAGGCGAGCAGTTCGGTGCGCAGGGCAACGGCCCGCGTGGAGAGATCTTCGAGGTCGATCAGGAGGTCGAGGATGGAGCCGGCCGAGCCGAGGAACGTATCCTTGTGGATCGACGGCATGTCGTCGACGGACCAGTCGTCGCGGGCGTTCACCAGTTCTCGGATCCGGTCCGAACGATGCATTGCTGCGAACTCGACGCCCAACGGCGACGCCAGTTCACGAGCATTCGCCATCACCGCGGGACCGTCCACGTCCTCCCGCGGCATCGGGTCGTACCACCCGTCCCACTGATGCTCCGCCTCCCAAGCCGGTACGACGCGCATCCGGTTGCTCGCATGCCGTCGCGGCACCAGCCCGGCCGTACGGTGCAGCAGCCCGCCCGCGGTGTCGGCCGCCATCACCACATTCACCGGTTCGATCCACTCGTCGAAGGCGGAATCGACGTCCGCGACAGTGGTTGCCCGCAGCAACTTAGCCATCACCTGGAATCCGAGCCGGCCGGTCACCCGCGGCGGGTACCGCAGACTGATTCCGTCCTGGATGACCGGACCGCGCTCGGTCTCGATCACCTCGACCTCGATCGGGTCCGCGCCGGCGACCTCGACCACCTCACGATGCGCAGCGGCCGGCTTCCAACCGTCCGGGCCCAGGGCCTCCACCCCGGTAGCAGTTCGACGGAGCTGCTCGGCGTACAGGTCCTGGTAGTCGGCCATCGCGTTCGTAATCGCCCACGCGACACCACCCGTGTGCCCGAAGTGCGCCAGGCCCGGAATGCCGGGGACGGCAAGCCCCAGTACGTCGTACTCCGGGCAGGTCAGCCGGATCTGCTGGTAGACGCCCGGGCTCTCGACGTACCGATGCGGATCGCCGGCCACGATCGCCTGCCCCGACGCCGTCTGCGATCCCGGGATCAGCCACCCGTTACTTCCGGCCCCGTGCGGTCCCTCGGACGTGAACAGATCCAACGCGTCCTCACCGAGATGCCGCGCGACATGCGTCCGCCACAACTTCGTCGGGAAGCCGGCGAACAGCACATGCACCGCCAGCCAGATCCCGAGCGGCGTCCACGGCTCCCATTCCTGCAACGTCAACCCGGTCTCCGCGAACTCCGGCGCCCGCAAGGCCCCACCGGGCAGCGCATGATTCACGCCCTCGACGTACGCCGTGACCCACTCGCGCGTCTCGTCGTCGAGCGCCTCGAAACACCGCTGAGCCGTGTCCGCCAACCGGGCCTGTCGCGCGAACACATCCCACCCGGCCGCCTCGGCCCCGAGGAACGCCGCGCTGGTGCCGAGGTAGCGGCGGCGCTCCAGCTCGATCTGCCAGGCACGGTCCCGGGCGGCATTGACGCCCTGCAGATAGACCAACGCGAGAGGGTCGCCGGCCTGGAGGTGTGGCACGCCGTACGTGTCCCGGAACACTCTCGCATTCACAACGTGCCTCGTTTCAGTTAGGTTAGGCTGCGCTAACTTACGCAGCAGCAATCCGTCGCCGCAAGAGCAATTGTCGCTGGAGGTGTGTAGTGGGGCACGGCTGGGAAGGCGTGGTGCTCAAGCTGTTTCGCGGGAAGGACTTCGTCTTCACCGTGACGGGTGCCGAACAGGTCACCGAGCGCTATCGTCGGGTGCATTTCACCGACGGCGGGCTGCTGCAGGCGACCGGCGTACATCCGACGATGTGGGTGCGGCTCTGGTTCGACAACGCGGGCAAGCCGCATCAGCGCGCGTACACGCTGGTCGATCCGGACATCGAGGCCGGCACGTTCAGCCTGGAGTTCGCGCTGCACGACGGATGTGCGAGCGACTGGTCCCGGAAGGCCGAGCCCGGCGACACGATCGAGGCGACGGTGCAGGGGACCGGCTTCGAGGTGCCGGACCCGCTGCCGCCGCGGATGCTGGTGATCGGCGACCCGGCCTCGTTGCCCGCTATCAACTCGCTGCTCGCGGTCGCCCCGAAGCTGCCGGCGACGATCTGGTTCGAGACTACCCACGACCTTGACCAGGAGCTGCCGTTCCGCACCGAGGAGCATCACGACCTGAGAACCGTCCCGCGGTCGCGACTGGTCGAGCATGTGAAGACCGAGCTCAAGGACGAGATCAGCCCCGACACGTTCGTCTGGATCGCGTGCGACACCGCGACCACGCGCGCCCTCACGTCGTACGTCCTGAAGGATCTCGCCGTGCCGAAGCATCGCGTGAAGTCCCTCGGCTACTGGAAGGCCGCGTAATCTTGCCGGCGTGATCACGCCGCTCGACCTCACCGACCAGATCCTCGCCGAGCGGTTGCTGCAGATCCAGCACGCCGCGTACGCCGTCGAGGCCGAGCTGATCGGCTTCGACGGCATCCCGCCACTCCAGGAAGACCTGGCCGGACTCTTGCAGTCCACCGAGCACTGGCTCGGCAGGTACGACGGAAGCATCCTGGTCGGCGCGGTTGCGTATGAGTTCCCGGACGACGACACGGTCGAGATCGCCCGCCTGATCGTCGACCCTGCCCACGCCCGCCGAGGCCACGGCAAAGCCCTGCTCGACCATCTCGACCATCTCGAACCGCGACCAACCAGCCTGGTCTCGACCGGCTCGGCCAACACTCCCGCAGTCAACCTCTACAAGTCCCGCGGTTACGCAGAGGTCAACCGGCTGGAAGTTGCCCCCGGCATCTTCGTCACCCAGTTCAGTCGCGGGTCCTGACCTGCTCGAACCCGTAGTACAGGGCGAGCAGGAACACGATCAGCAGGGTCACCTGGGCCGAGATGAACGAGATCCCGATGCAGGCTCCGTAGATCACCGTGCCCATGGAGTAACGGATCAAGGACCTGCGCATCTGCGACTTCGTCATCTCGTGCTCGACCAGATGGTGGCGCAGTACGTACCACCAGATCAGGCTGAACGCGATCGCCGCCAGCGTCAGGTTCGCGCTGTAGACGGCAGCTGCGACGTTCGCGTTGATGGAGTGGTCCTCGAGATGCTCGGCGAACAGACTCGTCGGGAACGGCAGCAGCGTCGCCCATAACAGCAGCAACAGGTTGAGGAACATCAGCCCGCGATCCGCGCGCTGGATCTGGCGGAACATCGAGTGGTGGTTGACCCACATGATGCCGAGGATCGCGAAGCTGGTGAGGTACGCCGCGAACTGCGGCCACTCGTCCAGCAACGCCGGCCACAGCCGCTGCCCCTCCTCGAGCTCAGGGCTGTGCAGCTCGAGGACGAGAAGGGTGATCGCGATCGCGAAGACGCCGTCGCTGAACGCTTCCAGCCGGTTGGTCTCCGCGAGGTCAGACTGAGTGCTCACGAGCACCCAGTCTGACCTAGTACACCGGTGAACGGACCGCGGAACTGATCGCCTTGAGCGTAATCGACCTCAGTCCGTCGACAGTGAAATGGCTGTCCAGCTGATGGCCGGGAGGGTAACGGTCAGTTTGCCGTCGACGAGGGTGGCCGCGTCGAGCTGTTGCGGTACGACGCGGTCGGGGTTGGTCGCCGAGTTGGTTGCCAGTGGGTCCGCGTCGTGCACGATCAGCGCTTCGGCGACGGTCGTGACGCCGGTGCGGCTGACGTCGACGGTCACCTCGATCGGCCCCTCGGTCGACCGGTTGACGGCGAAGATCGCGACCTTGCCTTCGTCGTACGTCGCGACCGCGTCGACCGCCGGTACGTCGCCGTACTTCTCGGTCGTGGTGAGAGGCGAGTCGGTCTCGACCCGGAGGACCTGACCGGACGCGAGCCGGGACGTGATCGCGAACGGGTGGAACGTCGGCTGCCGCCAGGCCGCGCCGCCGGGCTCGGTCATGATCGGAGCGATCACATTCGCGAGCTGGGCCAGGCAGGCGACCCCGACCCGGTCGCTGTGCCGGAGCAACGAGATCAGCAGGTTGCCGAGGACAACGGCATCGGTGACGTTGTACTCGTCCTCGATCCGTCGCGGCGCCACCTCCCACTGGTCGTGCGGGCCGTCGGTACGGCGGGAGCGCTCGCCGTACCAGACGTTCCACTCGTCGAACGAGATGCCGATCTTCTTGCTGCTCTTGAGCTCCGCGCCGACGTGATCGGCGGTCGCCACGACGGACTCGATGAAGTGGTCCATGTTCACCGCGGACGCCAGGAACGAGGCGGTGTCGCCGTCGTCGTTGCCGTAGTACGCGTGGCAGGAGATGTACTCGACGAACTCGTACGTTTCCCGCAGTACGTCGCGCTCCCAGGTCCCGAACAGCGGCATCCGCGACGACGACGATCCGCACGCCACGAGTTCCAGGTCCTTGTCGACCATCCGCATCACCCGCGCGGTCTCGGCCGCGAGCCGTCCGTACTCCGTCGGCGTCTTGTGACCGACCTGCCACGGCCCGTCCAACTCGTTGCCCAGGCACCACAGTTTGATCCCGTACGGCGCTGCGCCGTGCTGCTCACGCAGGTCGGACAACGCCGTACCGCCCGGGTGGTTCGTGTACTCGAGCAGGTCGAGCGCCTCCTGGACACCCCGCGTCCCGAGGTTGAGCGCCATCATCGGCTCGACGCCGGCCTTCACACACCACTTGCTGAACTCGTCGAGGCCGAACTCGTTGGTCTCGATGCTGTGCCAGGCCAGGTCGAGCCGGCGCGGCCGCTCGTCCCGCGGACCGACACCGTCCTCCCAGCGGTAACCGGAGACGAAGTTGCCGCCGGGGTAACGCACCACGGACACGCCGAGCTCACGAGTCAGCTCGAGGACGTCCTTGCGGAAGCCGTCCTCGTCGGCGGTCGCGTGGCCGGGTTCGTAGATGCCGGTGTAGACACACCGGCCCATGTGCTCGACGAAGGTCCCGAAGGTACGACGGTTCACGGGCGCGATCGTGAACGCAGGGTCGATGGTCAGATTGGCAGCGGGCACCAGGTTGCTCCTGTCATAGTTTGTCTAGCCCTTGATCCCCGCGTCGCCCACACCGCGGACGACGTGGCGCTGGAACAGGGCGTAGACGATCAGCAACGGAAGTCCGCCCAGTACGGCCGATGCCATGATCTGGGCGTAGCGCAGGCCGTACGAGCCCTGCACGTTGGCGAGGCCGACCGGGATCGTCATCATTGACGGGTCGGTGGTCACGATGAAGGGCCAGAGGAAGTTGTTCCAGGCCCCGATGAACGTGAAGATGCCGACGGCAACGAGGATCGGCCGCGACATCGGCACCATCACACTCCAGACGATCCGCCACCGAGACGCGCCGTCGACCCGGGCGGCGTCCTCGTAGTCGCGGGAGATGCCGTCGAAGAACTTCTTCAGCACGAACACCATCACCGGCGCGACCACCTGCGGAAGCACGATGCCCCAGTAGGTGTCGACCAGGCCGAGGCCGGTCATCTCCTGGAACAGCGGCACGATCAGCACCTGCGGCGGCACCAGGATGCCGGCGATGATCAAGCCGAACAGCACCCGCCGGCCCGGGAACGTCGTCCGCGAGAAGCCGTACGCCGCCAGGACGGAGACGATCAATGTCAGCGCCGTCACCAGGATCGAGACGACGGTGCTGTTCAGGAACCAGCGGATCAGATCACCCTGGTCGATGACGCTCCGATAGGCGTCGGCGGTCGGCGTCTGCGGGAACCAGGTGATCGGCGCCCGGGTGGTCTCGGGCTCCGGCTTGAGCGAAGTGTCCAGGGCCCACAACAATGGAACGAGCCAGACGACGGCGAGGATGACGGCGCCGACGGCGGTCGCCGCCTTCGGAAAGGTCCAGCGTGGTGGGCGGCTCGCCGCCGACTTGGTGGCTGTAGGCAACGCGACGGTCGTCATTCCGCCTCCCCTCGACCGGAGAACAGTTTGAACTGCAGCAGCGCGACCACCACGATGACCGCGAAGAACATGTACGAGATCGCCGACGCGTAGCCGATCCGGTAGTTGGTGAAGCCGTTCTCGTAGATGTACTGGATGATCGGCCGGGTCGCGAAGTTCGGCCCGCCGTCGGTCATCAGGTAGACCTGGTCGAAGATCTTCAACGACGCCACCAGTTGCAGTACGACGATCAGCCCGGTGGTCCGGCTCAGCAACGGCAGCGTGATCCGGAACAACTGCTGCCGGCCGTTCGCCCCGTCGATCGCGGCCGCCTCGTAGACCTGGGCCGGGATCCCTTGCAGGGCGGCGAGATAGAGCAGGAAGTTGAACCCCACGGTCCACCAGACCGTGGTGATCACGATCGCGAGCATGGCGCGGTTCTCGGTGTTCAGCCAGTCGATCTCGGCGAACCCGCCGGCCGTCAGCAGCCCGTTCACCAGGCCGAAACCGGGTTGGAATATCCACACCCAGATCAGCGTCACCACAGTGGCCGGCAGGACGAACGGAGCGAAGTACGAGAAGCGCAGCAGCCAGCCGAGCAGTCCCTTGCGGTTGGCCAGGAGCGCCATCACCAGCGCGACGATCACCAGCGGCGGCGTGCTCATCGCGGTGAAGACCAGGGTGTTCTTCAGCGACGACCAGACGGCCGGGTCGCCGGCCATCTCCCGCCAGTTGGCCAGGCCGAGAAACTGGTGTTTCACCCCGGCCAGGCTGGTGTTGAAGAAGCTGTTCCACAGCCCGGACACGATCGGCCAGAGCATGAAGACCGCGAAGAGCAGCAGGAACGGCGCCACGAAGAGCAGCCCGCCCCAACGCTCCTGCCAGGGCCGGCCGGCGGCCTGCTTGGTCGCGGCCGGCGGGGTGGCGTCGATGGCACGAGAGGGTGTTTGCACAGCCATGATGGGCCTCCTTTCAGACCGGGGACGGGGTGTCGAGCAGCTTCTGCGTCGCTGCCTTGAACTGGGCGAGGGCGGTCTTCGGAGTGGCCTGTCCGCTCGCGATCCCGCTGAAGGCGGCCGCCGATTCGTTCTCCAGTTGGGCTCCCGACCCGCTGAACCACGCGTCCGGGTCGTACAGCACGTTCGGCGCGACGCTGCGGTACTCCGCCTGCGGCTTGAGGTTCAGGTACTCCGTGCTCTTCACCACCGGCTGGTACGCCGGGATGTGGCCGCCGGCCGCCCACTCGGCGCTGTGCTTCAGCATCCAGGCGATGTACTCGATCGTCGCCTTGGTGTCGTCGGCGTTGCGGTGCGCCTGGTGCGGCAACACGAACGTGTGGGAGTCGCCCTGGAACTTCGGTACGTCGTACACGACCGGGAACGGCGCCATGCTGAACGGCAGCTTCGCGGTCTGGTACGTCGTGACCTCCCACTCGCCGTTGAAGCTCATCCCCGCGTCGCCGTTGGTGAACTGCGCCACCAGCGCCGCGTAGTTCGCAGACTTCGGGGTCAGCCCTTCACTGGCGAGCTTCGCGATCAGATCCAGGGCTTCGAGCGCCTTGGCATCGTCGAGCACGAGCTGCGTGCCGTCCTCGTTGAAGAACTTGCCCTCGAGCTGGCCGTACAGCGTGTACCAGAGCCGCCAGGGGCTGGTGGTGTCGACCGAGACAGCGTACTTGCCGGTGACGTCCTTGACCGCGCGGAGCATGTCGAGGAACGGGTCCACGCCCTTGACCGGCTTGATCTTCCCGTCCGCGTCGAGCAGCCCGGCCTTCTTGCAGATGTCGGTGTTGTAGTAGAGGACGAACGGATGCTGGTCGAGCGGTACGGCGTACAACTTGCCGTCGATGACGCAGCGGTCCCAGGTCGCCGGCAGGAAGTCGGACTGCTGCACCCCGGCGGAGTTGAGCAGGTCGACCGGAATCGGGTCGAGCATCGTCGTCGGGCTGAATCCCTTCAGCCGGGACATGTGCATGGTCGCGACCTCGGGTGCCCGGCCGCCGGCCGCCGACATCGCGAGCTTGGTGTAGAACGGCGGACCCCAGGCGAGCGTGGTCGCGCTGAACCGCACGTCGGGGTGCTCGGCGACGTACTGCTGATGGATCTGCAGCAGCCGGGCGCCGTCACCGCCGCCGAACAGGTTCCATTCGCGGACCCTCGGCTTGGATCCGACGGATCCGCAGCCGGTGAGGGCGAGTGCACCGAGCAGGCCACCAAGTACTGCTCGACGCCCGGGGCGCAGGGGTGGTGAATCAGGGGGCATGAGTCTCCTCCAGGCGGGGGCGGAGCGCGCTTCTACACCGATGTACTACATCGGTGTAGGGATCATGCCCGGACGCTCGGGGAGCGTCAAGGTCTCAGTTGATACCGAGCGTGGATTCGCGGATGTGGAGCTCGTACCGCGCCGCGATCTCCTCGTGTTCGGAGTCGTCCCCGGCCATTCGGCGTACCAGCAGGTCGACGGCCCTCTGCGCGATCTCCGCGCGGCCCGGGTCGACCGTGGTCAGGCTCGGGGTGCTGTAACTGGCCTCGTCGATGTTGTCGAAGCCGGCGATCGCGACGTCGTCCGGCACGCGGATGCCACGCTGGGTGAGCACTCGGAGTGCCCCCAGCGCGAGGGTGTCGTTCAGCCCTAACAGAGCGTCGAACTTCAGGCCTGACGCGAGTAGTCGCTCCGTCGCCTCGGCTCCGGTCGAGCGGTGCCAGCGCCCGGCCGGGAACGCCAGCTCCTCCGGGACCTTGAGACCGTGCTCGGTGAGGGCCTCGGCGTAGGCGCCGTACCGGATGGCCGCCGTACCGATCTTCTCGCCGGGATGTACGCCGAGGACCGCGATCCGGCGGCGCCCCAAAGCCAGCAGATGTTCGACCGCGGCCTTGGTGGCCGGGACGTTGTCGATCATCACGTGATCGACCGGGCTGTGGAAGATCCGCTCACCGAGCAGCACCATCGGCGTGTTCGACTTCAGGTGGCCGATGTCTTCCTGGCCGAGGCCGAGCGGACTGTAGAGCAGGCCGTCGACCAGGTGGCCGCGAGGGCGCCCGAGGACGCTCAGCTCGCGATCACGGTCTGCGCCGGTCTGTTCGATCATCACGGTCAGGCCGTGATCGTCGGCCGCCACGATGACCTGGTCGGCGAGCTCACCGAAGTACGGCAGGCTCAGCTCCGGTACGGCGAGGCCGATGACACCGGTCCGCCCGGACTTCAGGTTCCGGGCGGAGATGTTCATCCGGTAGCCGAGGGCATCGATCGCCGCGAGCACCTTCGTGCGCGTCTCGGCGCGGATGTACGGATAGCCGTTCATCACGTTCGAGACCGTCTTCGGAGACACGCCGGCCTCGCGCGCGACGTCGCGCATCGTCACCGCCATGGCATGTCCCTCATGGGCAGCCACGGTAGTGCAGAGCTCACTCCTCCGGGGCCGCCTCGTTGTGCGGCGGACGGCGTGGCGGGTTCGGCTGCGGGCCGGCCGAGCGGCCGCCCGGGTGGTCGGCGATGTCCGGCTCGTTGTCGTCGTCCAGCTCCACACCCTCCTCCCGCAGCACGTCCTCCACCGCAGGATCCACCTCATAACCGGGATTTGGCAGCCCTGGCCTGTCGAAACTCATCGCACCCTCCCTGGCAGTTCGTTCCTGAGGCCACGATACGCCTCCCGCCATCAACCGAAAGATAACAACAAAAGAAGAGAAGCTTTAAAGACGATTGAAGAAAATACGAAAGACAGGCTCTGAGCAGGCTTCAGGAAGAGACTAAAGAAAGAGCAAAAGGAACAGATTTAGGGTAGTGGTCGGCTCCGGTGACCGCCCGCAAGCTCACTGAGCTGCGAAGCGTGTCAGGAAAAGACCTTGCCCCCCGTGGCGGAGGAATCGGAGCTGGGGCGCACCGTGCCCGCCGGCTCCGGGGCGTGCCGACCGGCACTGGAACGGCGGCCGTCGCCGAGACCGGCGATCTCGACCGCAAGCCCTGACCGCGATGGCCGTTGCGCGTCCGTTCGGCTTGTAAATAAGGGGTTCCGCGGCTCGGCCGATTTGGCGTGCTGATCTCGAACAGATAGAATCGAACACATGTTCGACACGGATCTGGAGACGCTGTCGACGGCCGACCTGCTCGAGTCGGCCGCCGAGCACCGCGCGATGGCCAATCAGGCCGACGCGCGGCTGCTGCAGCATGCCCAGATCTACGCCGACCGCTTCCACCCGTCGGTCTGTGGCCTCAGGCCCGGTCGCCGGACCGCCGATGGACGCGAGCGCGCGGTGGTGCTCGGCGGTGACGGCTGCCCGGAGATCGCGGAGTTCGCGATCTCCGAATTCGCTCTGATGCTCGGCATCTCCTCGACAGTGGCCGCCGGCTTCCTTGGTGAAGCGCTCGCGCTGCAGCACCGGTTCCCGCTCACCTGGGCCCGCGTCCTGTCCGGTGATGCCACCCCGTGGAAAGCCCGCCGCCTCGCCTCGGCCTGCCTGAAACTGTCCGAACAAGCCGCCCGCGCCGTCGACAAACGCGCCGCATCGCTGATCGACTGCATTACGCCGTACCGGCTGGACAGGATCATCCGTGCCGCCAAGGCACACGCCGACCCCGACCTGGCCCGCGACGAGGCGGCCGAAGCAGCCGACGAGCGGGGCGTGTTCGTCGGCCGCAGCGATGAGAGATGCCATGAAGTGACACACTGGGGTCATGAGCAGGATTGTTGCGCTGTACTGCCGGATTTCGAAGGATCGGAACGGCAAGACCGAGGGTGTGAAGGCTCAGGAGAAGTGGGGCCGCGAGTATGCGGCCACCGCGTGGCCGGGTCAGGCGGTCGAGGTGTTCAAGGACAACAACATCTCGGCGGCGAACGGCGATCACCGGCCGGAGTTCGAACGGTTCCGGGAGTGGGTCGCGGCGGGGCGGGTCGCGCACGTCTGGGCGGTGGAGCAGTCCCGGTTGGAGCGCCGCGAGGTGGGCTGGTTCGTACTGGCGGCCGAACTGGATGCGGCCGGGATCACCGAGTTGCACACCAACCGGGACGGCATCGTTCGGGTGCGGGATGAGGTCGCCGGAATCAAGGCGGTGCTGAATGCGGGTGAGGTGCGCAAGCTGAAGAAGCGCGTGACCGACCGATTGGCCGAGGTCGCCGCGTCGGGCCGTCCTCCGGGGGGCACCGTATTCGGCTATCGGCACACGAAAGATGCTGAGGACAACAAGACGTTGGAGATCATCCCGGAGCAGGCTGACGCGATTCGTTGGGCCGCTGATCAGGTGTTGGCCGGGTGGTCGCTGACGAACATCGCCGCCGAACTACGGGCGCGCGGTCTGACCGGTTCCCACGGTGGCCGGATCGGCGTGAGCGCGGTCCGGTCGATGACCACGAATCCGGCGGTGTCTGGCCTCCGGGTTTATCGGGGTCGCGTGGTTGGCCCGGGTGTGTGGGAACCGATCCTGGACGAGCAGATCCGGCGGGCGGTGAAGGCCAAGCTCGACGTGGACCGGGTGGTTCGGCGTAAGGACGGCGGTACCTATGCGGTTGGTGCGCAGCATCGCGGACACGCCAAGGGCCGCAAGTACGAGTTGACGGGGCTCGCGCACTGTGGTGTCTGCGGCGCGCCGTTGGTTGGGACGCTAAAGCAGCGGAAGAAGACCAAGACTGGCAAGGTCACGAGTACGCCGTACCTGCTGTGCACGCCGGGACGGCAGTGGACCGATGAGAACGGCGTACGCCGCAACGGGCGCGGCTGTATCGGCATTGCCCTTGAACCGACCAGCCGGTTCGTGGTTGACCAACTGTTCGCTGAACTCGACAAACCCGAGTTCCTGGAAAAGGTTGCCGCCGACAACCATGCTGACCGCCGGCAGAGGATCGCTGCCGCGCTGGAGGCCGTCGAGCGCAAGCGGGAGGAGCTGGCCCACTTCTGGAACCTCCCCGCCGGACACCCGGACGCACTGACAACGGCGGAATGGCAGACTGCGCGGCGTGCACAGAATGAACGCGAGGAGGAGCTGAAAGCCGAGCTGCGCGCCGTGCCGCCGCCGGTCGTGAACGTGGATATCGCAAAGGTCCGTGCGACGTGGCCGCCGACGCCGGAGGACCGTGGTCGGGACGGGCGTATGACTTTGGATGAATGCCGGGAGTTTTTGCGGTTGTTCATCGATACCGTGGCTGTCCACCGGGCCGCACCAGGAACGCGGGAATTCGACGGGGGCAGGGTCGAGATCAGGATGCACCCATGAACGTGTTGATCGAGTGTCCTGGTTGTCACCGTCCCGTGGGCACGTTGCATTGGGTCGGTACTCGCGCCGAGTTCGCCGGAACGATCGTCCCCGACAGCGGCGACCCCGGCGGGACCTTGACCAGTTCGGGCGGTCGCCGGGGACAGGCGGGTTGGGTGACCCGCGTTGTCGATGCCGACCTGACTGGGGGCCCGGACTCGTCATCGAGCGTCGGCCGGAAACGGCTTGAATGCCGAGGTCGCGGGCATCGCGGCAGGACCCTGAGCAAGACCATCGGGCAGCAGACTCTGGATGCGAGCTACCACCGGCTGGTCAGGGAAGGCCGGACCCGCGCATCCTGGCTGGACCTGCACACCTGACAGGTCTGGGCCGTGTACTGTGGGCCGCACAACACAGATGCGGTCCGCAGCGAAGCCGCCCGTCAAGTCGCTCCCCGGCACTCCCCAGCAGGAGGGCTTGAGGAGCGATGTTCTATGTTCGCCCAGTCCAACGCGGCTCGTACCGCGCCTGCGCGCAACGCGGCATTGCGCAACGCGGCTTTGCGCGCGACCGATGATCCTGTCCGACTCGCGCGCGCCGCCCGGATCGTTCGTGCCGCTCTGGAACGCGGCAGGCTCACTACCGACGACCTGAACGGCGAAATCGTTGCTTCCGCCAACGACACGTCAGGTGGTGGTGAGAGTGACGCCGTCTAGAAAGAGGCGAGGGGCACCCGCTGCCGAGTGCCCCTCCAAGACCTACCGCCACCAAGCCGTTGATCTTTCCCACAGCGTACGCGAAGCCGCCGACGCGTTGGAATCACCCGAGTGCGTTGCACTGGCGGATCTGGCCCTTGCGGGTAACGGGATTGCCGAAGGTTCGGTACGCGGTGTGCACGTGATTGCGGTGTCGGATCTGGTGCTTGCGCTCGCGCCGGCCAAGTTGCCTGAGGCCCCAACTCTGGTCCGCGCGGACGGCCGCTGGGTCGTCCTTTTCCGGTCGCCGGATGGTGCGCGATGACCGGCGCACTGGTCCCGGAGCTGGTGGAGGTCGCCCGGCGATGGGCTGCGGCGGGGTTCGCCGTGATCCCGGCAGCGACCAACGGCAGTAAGGCCCCGGCCGTGGCCTGGAAGCAGTATCAGGAGGAGCGACCGAGCGAGGGCCAGCTCACGGCGTGGTTCGGCGGCGATGCGTACGACGGCCTCGGCCTCGTCTGCGGTGCGGTCTCTGGACAGCTTGAGATGTTCGAGGCAGAGGGGCGCGCGGTCGCTGACGGCACCTTGGAGGCGTTCCGGCTGGCCATGGTCGACAACGGACTCGAGGATCTGTGGGACCGGCTCAACGCGGGGTATGTGGAGCTGTCACCGTCCGGCGGGATGCACTGGCTGTACCGCGTCGACGGTCCTGCCTGCCCAAACACGAGGCTGGCCCGGCGTCCAGCGACTGCCGTTGAACTCGGCAACGAGCCGGACGAGAAAGTCAAGGTGCTGTTGGAGACGCGGGGTGAGGGCGGCTTTGTGGTGGTCGCCCCCTCGGGTGGTCGCACGCACCCGAGGGGGAAGCGGTGGCGTGTCTTGCTCGGTCGCCCGGACACCATCCCCGTGATCACGATTGATGAACGCGACGCGCTCTATGCCATCGCGGCGATGTTCGATCTGATGCCGGTCACGGTCCCCGAGGTGCCGTCCGGCCGGGGCATGCTGCACGGTGATGGTGCTCACGGCAACCGGCCCGGCGATGACTTCAACGCCCGTGGGTCGTGGGATGACATTCTAAACGGCTGGACTCGTGCGCGTCGGTTCGGCGGCAACTGCTGGACGTGGGTGCGGCCGGGGAAGAATCCGCGCGACGGGATCAGCGCCACAACCGGCCGCAACGACGGCGACAACTTGTATGTGTTCTCTACGTCGACCGAGTTCGAGGCCGAACACCCGTACAGCAAGTTCGCCGCGTACACGCTGCTTCATTATGGAGGCGACTACAGCGCCGCCGCCAGTGCGCTCCGGGCCGATGGATACGGCTCGCCAGCGCCGACACCGGCTCAGCCGGCCGACGTAGTCATGGACCACGAACCAGTTGCTATCGGCAACGAGGTGGCCGAGGTCCACGGCGGTCGGACCGGACACCGGCCCTGGCAGCCCGTCGACCTTTCGCACGTGCTGGACGGCACCTGGCAGGCCCCGGAACCCACGGTGGGACAGCGCGCGGACGGGGTCGGATTGTTCTACCCGGGCAAGGTCCACACCGCCGCGAGTGAGTCCGAGGGCGGCAAGACATGGTTTGCGTTGGGGGGGTGCTTGACCGAGATGGACCGGGGCAACAGTGCGGTGTACCTGGATTTCGAGGACGACGAAGGTGCGATCGTCAACCGGCTGCTGGACATGGGGGCCAAGCCGAACCAGATCCGCGACCACTTCACCTACCTACGGCCGGACGCTGCCCTCGGCAGCGGCATCAACCGTGACGACCTCGCTGCCGTGCTGGCCGACAGCCGCCCAACGATCGTGATCCTGGACGGTGTCACCGAGGCTCTGGCGTTGCACGGTCTCGATGCCAACAAGAACAACGAGGTGGCCAGGTTCGGCCAGATGTTGCCGAGCTGGATTGCCAGGCGCGGGCCTGCTGTCGTCAGCCTCGACCACGTCGTCAAGAACGGCGAGAACCGTGGCCGGTACGCGATCGGCGCGGTACACAAGCTCAATGGCATCGACGGCGCGGCGTACGTGCTGGAGAACCGGCACCCATTCGGCGTCGGGGTTCGGGGAGTCTCCTACCTGAAGCTGTCCAAGGACCGCCCCGGGCAGTTGCGCCGCTACGCCGTTACCTCCGCGGGAAGGCTGCACTGGTTTGCTGACCTCGTGGTCGATGCCACCGGCAACACAGGGGATGAACTGTTGATCGAGGTACTGGCACCCTCGCCGACCGAAGACGAGTTTCGGCCGACCGTGATCATGGCCGAGATCATGGCACTGGTCACCGAGAAGGGGGCATTGCCCAAGCGGCTGATTCGTAAAGGGGTCAGGGGTCGCCACACGACGATTGACGCTGCGTTGGACGTGTTGGTCCTGGACGGATACCTGACCAAGACGACGCCGCACAGCAAGCTCAAGGACTGGGCCGAACAGTGACCACGTGCCCCCGTGCCCCAATGTGCCCCGGACACGTGTGCCCCGTGCCCCGACCTTTAGGGAGGGGCACGGACACGGCACACAACCACACCCAAAGCGTGTCCCGACTTTTCCGCCCGCAACTCCCACGTCAGCGAAGGGTGAAGACCACCATGACGCCTAACCCCTTGGCCCTGGGCCGACGCGCACGGCACCTCATGGTCCGGACGGCCTGCTTCCTGACCGGCCACCGTTCGGTCCTGACGGTGGTTGTACGGCCCGGCGGAGAGCTGGCCCTGGTGAGGTGTACCCGTTGCCGTTGGCAAGCTCAGGCACCCTGCCGAGCCGCGCCGGCCAAACCGCGTCGTACGACGAAACCGCCCACGGTTGCTGATCGGCACAACTCGTTGGCGGCTGCCGCCGATCGGTTGGGGGTGGTGCTGGTCGATCAATCCATCATTGACCTGATCCGGCTGCGGAACTCCGTGGACGAGGCACTGATGCATGTCGACCTGACGGGTGGCCACCGGTGAACGAATGGCCCCCGGCGGCGGAAGCATCGACGGCGTGGCGTGTCGCCCGTACGGCCGATGGTCAGTCGGTGCGCCTGTGTGCGGCCCGGTTGTGGGGTGAGCGGGTCGAGATCGACGCGCGGGGTCTGGTGTTCTGTCCGTACTGCTTCCGGATGGTCACCGTCGATGAACTGGGGCAGGCCACCAACACCCACGGCATCGGGTTGCGGCGCACTGGAACATTGCTGCTGCCGATGAACGGTGACAACGCCACACTGCGTGAGCCGTCGATCATGGACGAGTCGTGGTGACACCGCCGCCCGCCGGGAACGTTCCGCTGGTGATGCCGGTCAACGGCGCGTTGCTGGTCCACGGCCGGGCTGTCGTAACGCTGTACTGGTTGGCGCGGTCTGCGGCCGACACGGTGTCTAGGCGGGACGGGATCGCCCAGTCGGCCGAGGTCCGGTCGTTGCTGACGGCCCTGGAGTCCGCCGCGCGGCAGGTAAGGAGTTCCGCAGTTCCCGCGTCGGAGTTCCGTAGGTCGGTGCCTGAGGCAACCTGTGAACCAGACGACGAAACCGACAGTCGGGAAGTGGCCAGGATGCTCGGATGCAGCACCAGGTATGTGCGGTACCGCGCCGTTGAACTCGGCGGCCGGAAGCGTGCCGGGCGCTGGCTGTTCTCCCGCCGCCAGATCCTCGAACAGCGACAGGGGGTTTCATGACCGGCATCGTGGCCGCCCACATCAAGGCCGAGGCGCGCCGTCTGGGAGTCGGCAACGACACGTTGAAGGCACTCACCGGAACCGGCGCGGGCGGCCGGGTCACAGTGGCCGACGTACGCGCCGCCGCCCCACGACCCCAAGGTCCCCGGGCCACCGCGACGGTGGCCCGGCCCACGCCGGTCCCGCAGCCCCTGCATGACCCTTGGGGCAGTCCTCGGACCGGAACCGTGGTGATGGTCGATGCGTACAGCGAAAGCCCGATGCTCGACTACGTCATGGCGACCAGTGGCCCACCGGGCAGAGGTGCCCCGCCGCCGCCCGATTTCTTCAACTCTGGCCCCCGGCCGCCGATCACTGCCAGTGGAGCCGACCCGGCCATCTTGGTCAACGTGCATTGGCGTTTGCGACACAGCGCCGCGTTGGCCGGGGACCTCAGGTCCGTGCTCGCCATGGTGGAAACCGATCCGGACCTGGTCGGCGACAACGACCCGATGCAGTCACCGAGCGGACGCGGAGCACTGTTCGACTACATCGCCCGCGTGCGGAACTGGGCACTGTGGACGCCGCCCAACCAGATGACCGAGCCCGAGTATGTGGCCATGTTCGGAGGTGAATCGACGTGACGACGGACAAGACCACGTACGCCAAGGTGGCCGCGCGACTCGGTGTCGCCCCGGATGCTGACCCCACGACCCTGCTAGCCGCCTTCGATGAGGTCCAGGCCGAGAAGGCGCACGTCCGTACCAAGGCCGCGGGAGTCCATGCCGAGGGCAACGAACCCGCCCCGCCGGCCGAACGGACCACCACCAGGTACGAACCGCCGGACGGCACCGTGTTGGTCGACGCGATCACCTTCGACAGCGCGAGGGACTACGCACAGACGCTCGACCGGTTCCGTGCGCAGGTGGCCGAACGCGTGGGTGTCGACCCCACCGCCGATCCATCAGTCGTCCTCGCTGCCGTTGAGGAAGCGTTGGGCGAGAGCGCCGACACGGCCGAGGGCGTGGAGGTTGTCGACACCGCCGAGTTGCAGAGCCTGCGCCAAGACGCCGAGCAACACCGCACCGCACGAGAGCGCGCCGTGGTCGAGGCCGCCGTACATGACGGCCGCCTTCGGTCCTTCGAGCGGCGGCGCTGGGTCAGCCTCTTACAGCAGAGTCCGGACGCCGCTGCCGTACTCGCCGGGCTACCGAAAGGCCGCGTCCCGGTCGACGGACCGATCGGCTACACCGGCGCTCTCGATGCGGTCGGTGAAGGGCCACCGGACGACGACCTCGACCGGTTGTTCGGCGATGACCGGCGCTGACCCCGAGATGTTCCCGCGTCAACGTCACGCTCAGTCGTCGCGATCAGGGCGACCACTGACGAACGAAGGCGGGCAAGACCGGCTTTGGTTCTTCCTGTACCCGGTCGATGACCCCGCCTGCGCGGGACACACGCGGGTGCGCGCCAGGGCACCCCTTACCGCTGGCGCGCACCCACACCCCGCCAGAAAATCCGGACGGGGTGGCACCCACCGGGACCCCCGCGCCAGTCCGCCACTCTGCCCGATGACCTCGGAAAGGTGAACCCGTGGTTAACCGCGATGAGAAGCTGACCACGATGGCCACGAAGTTGCCTACGGCATCGAAAGAGGCATTCGAAGCACTGGCCAGACGGCGCAACGTCACGCCGAGCGCACTGTTACGCCGTCTGGTTGAAGGGGAGCTGGCGGGTAGGGCTGATTGGGACCGTGGCGAGGTCGAGCGGAGCACGGCAGAACAGTTGGAGCTGTACGGCGGAGATCCGGCCAGAAGTGCGGCGGCACTGAATCTGGCACGCAGACTGGACCGCGACCCAACGGCCGGAGCCGCAAACGCCGCGCAGTGGCGACTGCTGCTGAGTGAACTGATCCCCGTCCGCTCCGATGGGGACGTCGACGCGGTGACGCTGATGCGCTTTGCGGTCGCCTTCCGGCGGCGTGGGTGGCGGCTGTCTGATGACGTCGGCTCGTTTGACCTCGGGACGCTGGACGCGGCCACGAGGGCCGCGCTCGTTGAGGAGATGCGCGGCAGGCGCAAACCCGGCGGTGTCCCGGCGTACGAACCCGCTGCGGCAGTCGACGTGGGTTGAGGCGTGGGGGGTCGCTTCGTGTTCATTGCCGAGGGCAAGCACGTTCGGATCAGGTTCCACAGAGGGGCCTAGCCACGCCAGTACGTCGGCGGGTCCCGTCGCGGATCGACGATGTCGTATCTGCGCTTGCTGGGATCGATCCCGGTGATGTGGACCAACCGTTGCCCATCGGCCGCAATGAGTTCGGCCATCACGGGAACGATGGCCGCCAGGACGGACCCCATGGCGATGGACAGCCCCAGCAGGCCGACATGGCGTTGCTTGAACGCGACACGATGGAGGCCCGACTTGCGAACCATGGTCACATGAGGCGGGTCGCTCAGCTGGTTGCGGTCCTTGGTTACCAGTGCGTCGTACCGACGTTTCTTAGCGTCTGCATACACTGCAGAGTCCGCCTTGCCGGACCACCCACGCAGCCCGGTCACGTGGTCGATCTGATGACTCGGCAGCACGTGCTTCATCGGCTCGATCAGCTGTACGGGCGTGTCCTCGTCGAGCAGAATCCGCATCAGGCCGCCTGCGGCCTTCGGGGGTCCAGGATCGATCGATGGAAGTCGAGGGCGTCGAGCGCTGCGGCTGCGGCGACGTTGGGGTAATAGTTCTTGATGTTCTCAGCCGGTACGTCGTGCATGAGGGACGCGACGTCGTCGAACGGAACGCGTGTGCCAGCGATCACCGGATGACCGCCCTGGATCGCCGGGTCCACGACCAGACCAGGGCGAGGCCGCTTGAAGTCCGGCACCTCGACACCGTTACTCGTTACGAACGGACGGAAGACATCCGCCAAAGCCGCGATGATGTGCTGCCCCGGCCGCCTCAGCAAATCAGTCATCTCGTCACCCTGGACGAGCGCCACCGTGTCGCCATCCGTGACAAGTCGGTAGGTCGCGAGGTGTTTGGTCTCGCCGAGATCCCTCAGCCGGCCAACGGCTTTGCGGATGCCCTGCAGAGGCAGCTCATCGCGCAGACGAACAAAGGTCCGCAGAGCAATGAGGTCCCGATATGAGTACAAGATCGGCCGCTGTCGGGAGATCTCCGGCACCAATAGAGGATCAGACGGGGATCGCCAATGCGACAGTTGGCGCTCGCTCGCGCCCGTGAGTGCAGCAGCTAGTTGAGGCGAGAACGCCATTCCGCGCCACCCCCTGAAAGTGCGGTTACTTCACCTTACGAGACCGCCCGGCCGCCATCCGGTACATCGGACGGAGGCATACTCATCGTTACTGAGATCGGACGCTATGCATAGGGTGTGAGCGTCGATAACCGGACCAGCCCTCTCCGCGCAGAGACCTCGTGACCGAGTTCGAAGAGAGGCTGCACGGCGTCTGAGCGTCGACCGAGAACGCTAAGCGCGTATACACCTTCACGAACCCATTTCGGCACACGACACGCCGGTATCGGTGCAGATGCGTTGTGTGCGGGTGTCGCGCGCCTACCGTCGCGCTCATGAACAACGCCAAAGCACTGCAGAAGGCAGCGCAGATGATCGACTCTGCGACGACCGAGGTCAGCAGCATCTTGAGCAAGCTTCACGACGATGTGCGCTTGCTGCTGGACGAAGGCGCCCAGACAGACGAGCAGCGAGTCTGGGCCGTCTACGAGCAAGTCCAGGCGAGCGGCCAGCCGGTGATCAACGTGGCTCAGTTCGCCCGCGACCACTTCCCCAAGCTCTCGGTTCGCCGGGTCCAGCAGTACGTGGCGAGCTTCAACAGGCTGCAGCAATACCACGGCGAGCCACAACCCCAGCCCTGACCTCTGCGGGGTCCCAGACGGCCGGACCTAACCGCGACGGATGATGCTCGACCGGCCGACACCTCCCACCGCACTACTGCCGCCGCGTAGGAGTCTCTGCGATCGTTGCTCACATGACCGCCAACGACAGCACGGACGATGGCCGACCCACAATCCCCGAACTAGCGAGACTTCTCAGAATCACTGAGGACGAAGCCGCTCAAGTGCGGGTCGATGCCGATCGGGACGATGCGCTCAAGGCCGAGCTCATCGAGCTCGCGGCGCAGGTCGGATTCGAGCACGGCTGGATCGAAGCGTCCGGCGATTGGGTGAGCGTGCCGAAGGCGTCACTACTGGCCTTGCTGCGCCGAGTGCGTGACATGGAGGCTGCAGCCGACAGCAGCGAGCACAGCGCCGATCCTGTCGGCTGATGGACCCACTGGCGAGGCATTTGCAACGGCCTCCCGACCGGCATCGAGACTCACACTGCCGCAGGCGTGACCGACTGAGCGCAGCTAGAGGTGTGTGCTAGTTCACAACCGTGCTCCGACGACCACGGCAACAAGACCATCTACGCCAAAGCCCCCGCCGGCGCCGTCATCCGCCACGACGCGACCATCGCGGCCATCGCCGAAGCGCTCAAAACTTTCGGCGACACCCGCCGCCTCCAGCACCGCCGCGCGGACGCGATCAGCATCATCGCCGACCCCCGCTTCACCCAAGAACTCCTCACCCAAGCCCACAACCGCCCCACGCCAAGCACCTCATCGGCCGACACGTCGAGCCCGGCTCCAAGCCCCGGCCGGCAACCGGCGAAGGCGAGCCCTGAAGCAGCCCCTGGCTCGCGTTGCGTGGAAGCAGCCTCGCAGTCAGCCGTTAGCACGCGTCCGGCGGCGACCGGCTGCAGCGCGTCCAGCCCACGCAAGCGCTCCAACGACACGCCGAGTACGCCGGCAGAGCCGACACGCGGTGAGGCTGCGACGCTCCCAGCAAGCTCCGCAAGCCCGTCGTACGACAGCCCGCGCGACCGCTCGAACCGCACACCGTGTACGTCTGCAGACCCGGCTCGCGGCGACGCGTTCGGCCTGCGCGGCCGGTCGAACGACACACCACGTACGTGCGCAGACCCGGATCTTGGCACCAACCCGGTGCGCGCCGAGAATCCGCCGTACGAACGCCCGGATGCCGGCGACGCCCACCTGGCCAGTTCCCTCGCTGATGCCCTCCCTGGTCCCATGGCTGAGCCCGTCGAGTTGCGCGAGCCGCCATTGGCCGAAGGCGAGGGGCCCTACGATCCCGATCCGCCAAGTGACCCGTTCGACAACCGAGCACCGGCATACGTTCCCGGTCCACGCAGCCAACCCGACCACGGCATACCCATGGACACCGCCGCCCAACGGGCCCTCGACGCACGCCTCGCGCAGATCAAACGCGACGCCTACACGAACTCCATCAACGCGGCGGACTCCGGGAGCGCGGGTGCGCAAGTGCGCCCTGGGCAGACCGACGTCTTCGTGCACCTCACCGACCTCACCCTCGCCACCCGGACCGGTGTGCTCCGCGCCGAAGGCATCGGCCCGCTGCTGGCCGACCAACTCACCGAACTCGTGGGCCACGGGCCGTACACAGTGAAGCCCGTGATCGACCTCAACGATGCCGTGAGCGTGGACGCCTACGAAATCCCCACCCGGATCCGCGAACGGGTGCGGCTCACCTACCCGGTCGAGCTCTTCCCCTATGGCACCCGCGAGACTCACGGCGCCATCGACCTCGACCACATCCAGCCCTACGACCCGCACGGCCCCGCCGGCCAGACCAGCACCACCAACCTCGCACCGCTCAGCCGATTCGCCCACCGGGTGAAGACCCACGCCCACGGCTGGAACGTCGACCGCGTCGACCACAAAACACTCGAATGGACCACGCCACACGGGTTCACGTTCCAGGTCGACCCCACCGGAACCCACCGCGTCCCCAACCCCACACCAGACAACTGATCCAGGACTAGCGAGAAGACCCACCGGAGAACCCTCGGCTGACCACTCAAGCCAACAACCACCAGATCTCTTCTTCGAGGGTTATTCAGAGTGGTGGTTGGCTTCGGTGGTCGGGCCGGGACCATGGTCGGTTCGCGTGCAGGCGACCTTCGGACGTCACAACACACCTTGGCCCATCACGGGTGAGGGATTTGGAGCTTCCACATCCAAGGGTTGCCGCCTTGCGGCTGATCACCCAAGCCAGCCGCCACTCCAACTCTGAGGGTTATTCAGAAGTCACCTGCCGAGCCGATGGAACTCGAGGAGGCTCGTGATGCAGATGATGGTGGGTAGTTCGGTGAGTGGACCGCGGTAGCCAGTGGCGAGGATTTCTAGTTTCCTGAGGTGGCCGATGGCGCGTTCGACTGTGGACCGTCTGGTGGAAATGATCCGGTGACGGTTTGTTCGTAGCCGGTGAGGTCGCGGTTGTACCGAGATAGGCTGCATCGGCGTACCAGGGATAATCGTTCAGGACAGGTTCCCAGCCGCATTCGGTGACCGCGCGCCGGTCGTGGGCGGCCGCCGGTGACTGGAGTGGATACGCCGAGCAGGGTTCCGTCGACGAGCTCCTCGCGGGTGGCGAACGCGCTGGTCAACTCCGGTTCGTGCAGCCGCGCGCGACAAACTTCCGGTCGATCACCTAAACCGGCCACCACTCTAAATCTCTTCTCTTCTTTTACTCTTGTTCTTTAATCTCTTCCCTGAAACCTCGGCCGAGACTTCTGAATAGCCTCTCTTTTAGGTTTCTTCTTCTTGGGTTTTCAGTTGCTGGGATTCAAGGGGCGCCCGCAGTGGGGCCAACTAGGGTGGTGGGTATGGAGATTGAAGGGCTGTGGGAGCCGGAGCCGGGCTGGTTGAACACTGCGTCGTATGGGTTGCCGCCGAAGCCCGCCTGGGAGGCGTTGCAGGCGGCGCTGGGGGACTGGCGGGTGGGCAGGACGAGCTGGGAGCCGTGGGACGAGTCGACCACCCGGGCGCGGGAGTCGTTCGCTCGGCTGATCGGGGCGGACGCTGCGGACGTGTTCGTCGGTAGCACGGTGTCGGCGGCGATCGTGCCGATCGCGGCGGCGTTGCCGGACGGCGCGAAGGTGCTGACCGACGACGTCGAGTTCACGTCGAACGTGTTTCCGTGGCAGGTGCACGCGGACCGCGGTGTCGAGGTGATCGCCGTACCGGGTTCCGAGTTGGCGGCGGCGATCAAGCCGGGGATCGACGTGGTGGCTGTGAGCGCGGTGCAGTCGTCCACCGGCGTCGTGCTCGATCTGCCGGGCGTTATTGCTGCCAGCAAGGAGATCGGCGCATTGCTGGTGATCGACGCGTCGCAGGCGGTCGGCTGGCTGCCGATGCGGATCGACGGCATCGACGCGTTGATTGCCCACAGCTACAAGTGGCTGATGTCGCCACGCGGCGCAACGCTCGGTTACCTGTCGCAGCGTCTCCAGGAGCGTTGCCGCCCGTCGGCCGCCGGATGGTACGCCGCCCGCGACGTCCACGCTTCGTACTACGGACCCGTGATGGAGCTCGATCCCGGCGCACGACGGTTCGACCAGTCGCCGGCCTGGTTCAGTTTCGTCGGCGCGGCGCCGGCCCTCGAGCTGATCGAGCAGATCGGCGTCGACACGATCAACCGCCACAACCTCGATCTCGCGAACGCATTCCGCGCCGGCCTCGGCCTGGAACCGTCGAACAGCGCGATCGTCAGCACGAGCCTCCCCGGAGCGCAGGAGGCCTTCGCGGGCGCGGGCATCCGGGCCGCCGTACGGGACGGGAAGCTGCGCGCGTCGTTCCACATCTACTCGACGGATGACGACGTACAGCAGGCTCTCGAGGCGCTCAAACCCCTGCTCTGAGAGCTGGTTGCGGAGTTAGGGTGCCCCATGCGTGGATTGAGTATCGGGCAGGTGGCGGAGCGGACCGGGTTGAGTGTGCACGCCCTCCGGTTCTACGAGCGTGAGGGTCTGCTCGCAGATCCGGTACGGCGTGAGTCGAACGGCCGGCGTGTGTATACCGAGGACGATGTCGACTGGCTGGACATGTGCATCAAGTTCCGCTCGTCCGGGATGCCGCTCGACACGATCCGCAAGTACACCGAACTGGTGCGGCAGGGCCCCGGCAACGAGCAGGACCGGCTGGCCCTGCTCCGCAGCCATCAGGATCACGTCACGTCCCAGATCCAGGACCTCACCGAGTGCCTGAACGTCATCAGCCACAAGGTCGGCGTCTACCAGGAGCACCTCGAAGCCGGGACGGCCGAGTGCCTGTGGGTCGGCCCGTCCCAGTCCAGCACTAGCGAGGCTTCCTGAGCGTTGACTCCATGGCGGTGAGGGTCGATCGCATGTTCGCCGCCAGTTGACCGAGCCGGCGCTGGATGACCTCCGCGGCGCGATCCGGGTCCTGAGCCGCGCCCCACCGCAGGCCGCTGTTGCCGGGGCCGTGGGTGAAGGACTGGCGGACGAGCGTCTCCGCGCCGTGGTCCTCCAGCTCGTACTCCCAGTGCGCGAACGGCACGTCGTCGTCGCCATACACGTCCCAACCGAAGCGGTACGGCGCCTCGGCGACGGTAACCGTGCAGGTCACGTGCGTCTCGAAGCCGTCCTTGAAGCGGTTGCCCGCCTCGAAGCGCGCGCCCTTCTCGATCCGCTCATCGAGCCAGGTGCCGTAGTAGCACTCCGGGCTCCACTCGCCGTACCGCTCGATCGCCGTGATGCCGGACCACAGTTCCTGGATCGGCAGCTTGATCATTACCTCGACGCCGGTGGTCGAGCCGGTCACTCCGTAGTCTTTCATGCCCGGTACGTCGGACGTCCATCGCCGGCCTCGACATTTAGGTGATTCCCGGATCGAGGGGGAGGAGCCGGGCCGCGATCGCCTCCGACGGACCGGGCGCAACGACGGCCAGCGCATCGGCGACAGCAGGACCGCGGAGCATGGCCGCTCCGCCATGTCCGATTGGTACGGCGCCATGTGCGGTGAGCCGGACCGGGACGAGCCGGGTGCTGGTCGGGTGACACCTGACACCGCCGGGTACGGCGATGTGGCCGAGCTCGGGGAGCCGGAGGCCGCGCATGCGCGTGATGGCCGCGACGCCGAGCGTCAGGAACGCGACGAGGGCGGCGAACGGATTGCCGGGCAACCCGAGCACGAGTCGTCCGTCGGTCAACCGCGCCAAGGCTTGGGGATGACCGGGGCGGCATGCGACACCGTCCACGACGAACTCCGCACCGAGGGAGGAGAGCGCTGGCCGCAGATGATCGGCGGGTCCCGCCGCCGATGAGCCGGAGACCAGGATCAGGTTCGCTTGAGTCTCGCCGAGCGCGCGGGTGAGCTCGTCCAGCGAGTCCCGCAGATGCGTCACCGGGGACAGCGGCGCGCCGGTCCGCTGCTCGTGGCCGGACGAGCGGCCGGGGGCGACCAGCTGCGCGCCCGCGCGCAGGATCAGGCCCGGGAGCATGGGCCCGATCGCGTCGCGTACGCGCCCGGGTCCGGACGGTCCGCGGTGGACCAGTTCGTCGCCCGTCACGAGCGCGGCGACCGTCGGCTGGGGGATGACAGTCAGCCGGTTGAGCCCGACGGTCGCGGCCAGCCCGAGCACGGCTGGGCCGACAACCACGCCGGCGGGCAACAATTGGTCGCCGGGCCTGCACTCCTCACCTGCTCGCCGGATGTGGCGGCCGTCCTCGGCCGGTCCATCCAGCCGATCGCCGGTCACAACCGCGTCTTCGTAGCGCAGCACAGAGGTCGTGCCGCTCGGTATCGCCGCTCCCGTGACGATCCCGGTCGCTTGCCCGTCCGCCAGCGTGCCCGGATCCGCCGCGCCGGCCTCCACATGTCCGTTCAGCTGCCAAGGACCGGGCCCACGTACGGCGTACCCGTCCATGGCGGCCCGATCGACCGGAGGGACCGCGCCCGGCGACACCAACGGCGTACCCAGAACGCATCCGTCAGCCTCGGCCAGCCCGCGCGAAACTGCCTTCCCTGGTCGCGCCGCGGCGTGAGCCAGTACCCGGGCCAGATCCCAGGCCACGGCTGCTCGCCGGGCTCGAAGACCGCGGCCCTCGTCCTCCACACGACTACCCTCTCCAACCCACACCCGGTTGTCGAACGGATCCGGCCCGCCGGACTGTGTGGGATGGGTCACCGAGCGGCCTGGAGGCGGCGGGCAGCCAGCACTGCAGCGGGGGAGAGATCGGTCGCGCCGGACTCGGCGTGCGTGATCAGCGCCTGCTTCATCCGCGGGTCCCAGGTCGCCTTCACATGGTTGGCGATCACGGTCGCCGCGTCCTCGGGGGAGCGGTGGGCGAACTGGGCCGCGATCTCGTTCGCCAACCGCACGTACGGCGGCACGCCGCCACTCATCGGTTGCCTCCTGCAACGACTGTCTCGCGGACAGCGGTGACCGGCGCCACGATGAGATCCACCTGCACCGCGGTGACCTTGTACTCCGGGCAGTTGGTGGCCCAGTCCGAGTTGTCCGTGGTGACGACGTTCGCCCCGCTGACCGGGTGATGGAACGTCGTGTAGCAGACGCCGACGGGCATCCGGTCCGAGATCTTCGCCCGCAGCTCCGTCCGCCCGACGCGACTCGACAGTGCGACCAGGTCGCCGTCCGTCACACCGCGCACCTCGGCATCGTGCGGATGGATCTCCAGCACGTCCTCGGCATGCCACGCGACGTTCGCCGTACGACGGGTCTGCGCGCCGACGTTGTACTGCGAGAGGATCCGCCCGGTCGTCAGGATCAGCGGGAACTTCCGGGTCGAACGCTCCGACGTCGGCACGTACATGGTCTCCATGAACCGGCCCTTACCGCGGGTGAATTCGTCGGAGTGCATGATCGGCGTACCGTCCGGGTGCTCGACGTTGCACGGCCACTGGATCGACCCGAGCTCGTCGAGCTTCGCGAACGAGACCCCCATGAACGTCGGTGTCGTCAGCGCGATCTCGTCCATGATCTGTGCGGCCGAGTCGTAGTGCATCGGGTAGCCCATCGCCTGCGCGATCTCGCAGATGATCTCCCACTCCTGCTTCCCGGTCCGCGGCGCCATGATCGGCCGCACCCGGTTGATCCGCCGCTCGGCGTTCGTGAACGTCCCGTCCTTCTCCAGGAACGATGTCCCCGGTAACAGAACGTGCGCGAACTTCGCGGTCTCGTTGACGAAAAGATCCTGTACCACCAGGAGATCCAGCGCACCCAACGCCGTGAAGACGTGCTGGGTGTTCGGGTCGGACTGCGCGATGTCCTCGCCCTGCACGAACAGCGCCTTGAACGATCCGTCGATCGCGGCGTCGAACATGTTCGGGATCCGCAGCCCGGGCTCGTTGAGGATCGGCGTACCCCAGAGGTGCTCGTAGATCCCGCGGACGTCGTCGTCGGACACGTGCCGGTACCCGGGGAGCTCGTGCGGGAACGAACCCATGTCGCACGAACCCTGCACGTTGTTCTGACCGCGCATCGGGTTCACGCCGACGCCGGCGCGGCCGATGTTTCCGGTCGCCATCGCGAGGTTGGCCATCCCCATGACCATGGTCGAGCCCTGGCTGTGCTCGGTGACGCCGAGACCGTAGTAGATGGCCGCGTTCCCGCCGGTCGCGTACAACCGCGCCGCGGCCCGGATTTCCTCAGCCGGTACGCCGCAGATCTCAGCGACTGCCTCGGGACTGTGCTCGGGCTGCGCGATGAACGCCTCCCAGGTCTCGAAGTCCTCGCAGCGGCTCGTGACGAAGTCCCGATCCACGAGTCCTTCGGTGACGATGACGTGAGCGAGCGCGTTGATGATCGCGACGTTCGTCCCCGGCCTCAGCTCGAGGTGGTGCGCCGCCTCGACATGCGGCGAGCGGACCAGGTCGATCCGCCGCGGGTCGATCACGATCAGCTTCGCGCCCTGGCGGATCCGCTGCTTCATCCGCGACCCGAACACCGGGTGCGCGTCGGTCGGGTTCGAACCGATCACGAGGATCACGTCGGACTCATCGACCGACCGGAAGTCCTGCGTGCCGGCGGATTCGCCGAACGTCTGCTTAAGCCCGTATCCGGTCGGCGAGTGGCAGACCCGCGCGCAGGTGTCGACGTTGTTGTTGCCGAAGACGGCTCGCACCATCTTCTGGACGGCGTACACCTCTTCGTTGGTCGTCCGCGACGATGTGATCGCACCGATGGAACCCTGTCCGTGCTCTGCCTGGATCTCCCGCAGCCGGCGCGCGGTGAACGTGATCGCCTCCTCCCAGGAGACGGTCCGCCACTCGTCGGCGATCGTGTCGCGGACCATCGGCTCCATGACCCGGTCCGGGTGACTCGCGTATCCGAAGGCGAAACGGCCCTTCACGCACGAGTGGCCCTCGTTCGCGCCGCCGTTCTTGTACGGGACCATCCGGACCAGCTCGTCACCGCGCAGCTCGGCCTTGAAGGAGCAGCCCACGCCGCAGTACGCGCAGGTCGTCAGGACGGTCCGCGTCGGCATGCCGAGCTCGACGACCGACTTCTCCTGCAGCGTCGCGGTCGGGCACGCCTGTACGCACGCGCCACACGACACACAGTCCGATTCGAAGAACGGCACCCCGGCACCGGCCGCGACCTTGGAATCAAACCCACGCCCCTCGATCGTCAGAGCCAGAGTCCCTTGTACTTCGTCGCACGCGCGGACGCAGCGCGAACAGGCGATGCACTTGGACGCCTCGAAGTCGAAGTACGGGTTGGAGGCGTCGGTCTTGAGATCCATGTGGTTGGCGCCGGCTTCGACGCCCGAGCCGTAGCGGACCTCGCGCAGACCAGTGACGCCGGCCATGTCCTGCAGTTCGCAGTCGCCGTTGGCCGAACAGGTCAGGCAGTCGAGCGGGTGGTCGGAGATGTACAGCTCCATCACGCCGCGGCGCAGCTTGCCGAGCCGCTCGTTCTGGGTACGGACGTTCATGCCGTCGCGGACCGGCGTCGTACAAGAGGCTGGAGTGCCTTTGACCCCGTCGATCTCGACGACGCAGAGCCGGCACGACCCGAACGCTTCCAGGTTGTCGGTCGCGCACAACTTCGGTACGTTGACGCCGGCTTCCTTCGCGGCGCGCATGACCGACGTACCGGGTGGAACCTTGACCGGCACGCCGTCGACGGTCAGCTCGATCGTTGCTTCGCCCGGGCGGGCCGGAGTACCGAAGTCTGGTTCCTTGAGCAAGCTCATGCGGTGAAGTCCTCTCCGAAGTGGCGGACGGCGCTGCGTACGGGCATCGGGGTCAGGCCGCCCATGGCGCAGAGCGAGCCGTCGGTCATCAGTTCGCACAGGTCCTCGAGGACGACGAGGTTCTTGTCGCGTTCGGTGCCTGCCACGATGCGGTCGATGGTCTCGACGCCGCGGACCGCGCCGACCCGGCACGGCGTGCACTTGCCGCACGACTCGGCCGCGCAGAACTCGAATGCGAACCGTGCCATCGCGGCCATGTCCACGGTGTCGTCGAAGACCACGATCCCGCCGTGCCCGACCATCGCGCCGGCTTGTGCGAACGCCTCGTAGTCCATGGGGAGTTCGAACTGCTCGACCGGGAGATAGGCGCCGAGCGGGCCGCCGACCTGGACGGCTCGCGTCGGCCGTCCGCTGGCTGTTCCGCCGCCGAAGTCGTTCACGAGTTCGCCGAGGGTGATGCCGAACGCGGTCTCGACGATTCCGCCGCGAGCGACGTTCCCGCCGAGCTGGAAGACGCTGGTACCGCGCGAGCGGCCCGAGCCGTAGTCGGCGTACGTCTTCGCTCCGTGCGCGAGGATCGTCGGGACTGTTGCCAAGGACAACACGTTGTTGACCACGGTCGGCCGGCCGAAAAGCCCTTCCAGTGCAGGGATCGGGGGCTTGGCGCGGACCATGCCGCGTTTGCCCTCCAGGCTCTCGAGCATCGAGGTCTCTTCGCCGCAGATGTACGCACCCGCGCCGACCCGGACATGCAGGTCGAAGCCGAACCCTGAGCCGTGAATGTCCGGCCCCAACCAGCCTGCCCGGTGCGCCCGCTCGATCGCTGCCTTGAGAGTCGCGACCGCATCCGGGTACTCCGAACGCAGGTAGACGTACCCTTCCGTCGCGCCGACCGCGTACGCCGCGATCGTCATCCCCTCGATCAACGTGAACGGATCGCCCTCGATCAGCATCCGATCCGCGAACGTGCCGGAATCCCCTTCGTCCGCGTTACAACACACGAACTTGAGATCCGACTCGGCGCCGAGCACGGTCCGCCATTTGATCCCGGTCGGAAACCCCGCGCCGCCACGTCCGCGCAACCCCGACTCGACAACGGCCTCGACCACGTCGGCCGGCGTCATCGCGAGTGCTTTCCGCAGCCCGCTCATCCCGCCATGCGCTTCGTAGTCCTCGGCCGACAGCGGATCGATGACGCCGACCCGCTTGAACGTCAACCGCTCCTGCCGCCGCATCCACGGCAGTTCCTCCACCAGCCCAAGACTCTCGCCTTCGCCGGCGAGCATCCCGGCGGCGATCAGCCCGTCCACATCCTCCGGAGCAACTGCGCCGTACCCGACCCGCCCGGCGGCCGTCTCCACCTCAACCAACGGCTCGAGCCACAACATCCCGCGAGACCCGGTCCGCACGACCTCGACGTCGCGGTCCTGGGTTTGTGCTGCGATCCGCTCAGCTACCTCATCCGCTCCCACCGAGCGGGCCGCCGAGTCACGCGGTACGTAGACCCTCATCGCGTTTCCCCCAGCAGCGCGTCCAGCCGAGCCGGCGTGACCCGCCCGTGCAATTTCTCGCCGACCTGCACCGTCGGCCCCAGCGCACAATTCCCGAAGCAGAACACCTCGTCGAGCGTCACCCGCCCGTCGTACGTCGTCTCGCCGAACTCGCACCCGACAGCACGCTTCGCATGCTCGGCCAGCGGTACGGCGCCAACAGCCCGGCACGCCTCCGCCTGACAGATCGCCACCGTCGTCCGTCCGGCCGCCGTACGCCGGAAGTCCTTGTAGAAGGTGACAACACCGTGCACCTCAGCGACAGCAAGGTTCAGCACGTCGGCGATCACCGCGACATCGTCCTGAGCGACGTACCCCAACTCCTCCTGCACCGCATGCAGGATCGGGATCAACGACCCCCGCAACCCCCGCAGCTCACCGGCGATCTCACGCACTCGCTGGGCACGCCCGGGAACCGGGACGGGGCCGGCGGCCACAACCTCACTCGTCATGTATACAACATTCCGTCGCCAACCCCACCCGGTCAAAGCAATGCTGCCTATCACCCGATAGGCAGCACCTATGAACTGCCGGCTCAGCTCAGCTGGTCGACCCAAGCACGCCGTTCGACGGCAGCACGGAACAGGTCCGCATGAAACGCCGCGCCGCGCTCGTCACCCTGGCCGTCGTTCCAGGACGCATTCATCAGCACCTTGAACCCGGCCCACCAGTAGACGGCTGCCTCGAGATTGCCGGCATCGCTCAGCCCGACTCGCTGGAGAAACTCCGCCCACCGCCGCTGCCGGAGAAAGCCCCAGATCTGGTACCCGACGTCCCGCATCGGATCGGAGAGATCGATGTGCTCCCAATCGATGAGGTACGGCCGGCCGGATGCGATGACGTAGTTGTTCCAATGCGGGTCCGGGTGGATCGGCCGCAGTGGAAGCCTGACGATCGTCTCGGACTGCTGTTGCCAGTGTCCGAACGCCGCTTGGAAGCTCGGGTCCTGCAGCGCCGCGGATCGGGGCGCTGGGGTGTCATCGAAGAATCTCGCCGCGTCGTCCACGCTCACTCGCCAGCGGCCGGGGACGGCGGCGAGCATCTGTCGGAGCGGTACGTCGTCCAGGTAGCACCGAACCATGTCGGCCCACTCCGCAACGTTGGACCCGAACCAGTCGTGGTCTGGATGAGGTCCGGTGACGACCTCCTGGACCATGTACGGCACGCCCTCGTGCTCGCCTGCTGTGATGACCTGGGGAGTCGCGCCGAGCTCGGACAGCCGCTTCATGATGTCGAGCGGTGTGTCGACGAGCTTCACCACGAGCGCAACCCGCCCCCGCTGCGCCATCCTCGTCGTGCCCAGGCTCCCCAGCGGCTCAGACACCTGCCAGTTGGAGGTGCCGAGATCCCGGCGGAGTACCTCGTGCACGTAGGTTGCCGACAGCGCGGGCATGCCGCCTTGTCTAGCAGATCTGTTGGAGCTCGGGCGACTGGAATTGTGGGCCGTAGAGGGCGGCGGGGTGGTCCTCGATGTAGGCCCAGTAGCGGTCGCCGTAGGACCAGTGCCACCACTCGGTGGGGTAGTTGACTAGGCCGGCGGCGGATAGGACGTCAGCTAGGAGGGCGCGGTTTGTGTGGGCCTCGCGGGTGATGTTGGTGGCTGAGAAGAAGCAGGCGCCGTTGCTTTGTTCGGGAGTGGCGTCGATCGGGGTGCCCAGGTCGAGTGGGCCGTGGGCGCCTACCAGGGTGAGGTCGACCGCTGCGCCGGCTACGTGGGGCGCGACGTCGACCGGGGACACGAAACGACTGGCGAGCACGTGTACGTCGTGGTCGGGGATGCCGGGATGGAGTCGTTCCAACTCGGCGCGATAGCCGTCGTAGATCTCCTGCTGGCTCTCGAGCGGGCGCAGTCCTTCGACGACATGCAACCGGATGCCAGCCGGCAGAAACGTGTCGGCGAGGGCGAGCCGGTCCGCCACGCTCTCGCGTGCGAATTGGCGACCGGTCGTCGCCAAACCCCGCGTGAACAGCTCGACCAGCGGTTCGCCGTTCTCGATCGCCGGGATGCTCGTGATGCGGTCGTCGCTCAGTAATACGGTCATCCGCGCGCCACCGCCGTACGGATCAGCGTGTCGACCACCTCGGCGTACGACATCCCGGCTGCGGCCCACATCCGCGGGAACTGCGACGCCGGCGTGAAACCGGGGAACGTGTTGATCTCGTTGACCACCGGCTCTCCATCGCTCGGTACGAAGAAGTCCACCCGGGCGAGCCCCGCACACCCGAGGACCTCGAAGACGTCGATCGCCGTACGCCGCAACCGCCCGGCCAACTCTGGATCCAGCGGAGCCGGTACGACGAACCGCGTGGCGGCGCTGTCGTACTTCGCGGTCGCGTCGAAGAACGGCTGGTTCGGGTCGGCGTGGATCTCCAACGCCGGTGCTGTCTCGACTCGCCCGTCCGGGAACTCCAGCACCGCCAGGTCGATCTCCCGGCCGAGCATCTCCCGCTCCACCAGAACATGCGGATCGAGTACGGCGGCGTCTGCGATCGCGGCCAGCAGCGTCGGAAGGTTCGTTGCCCTGGACACCCCAAAACTCGATCCCCCGTTGCCCGGCTTCACGAACAACGGGAAGTCCAGCCCGGCCGCCTTCAGCTTCTGTAGACCTGCTTCGGTGTCGGTCAGCTCGACCCCGCGCAGCGTGACGCTCGGCGTGACCGCGATTCCGTGTGCTCTCAGGACCGCTTTGGTCAGGTGCTTGTCCAGTCCGACAGCGCTGGCGGCGATACCGCTGCCGACGTACGGAACGTGTAGCTGCTCGAGGAACCCTTGCAGCCGACCGTCCTCGCCACCCTCGCCGTGCAACGCCGGGATGGTGACGTCGCACGCCTGCAGGATCTCGATCGCCTCATGTTGCCCGTCCACCCAGTTGCCATCAGCATCGATCACCATCGGGATCGCTGTATGGCCGAGGATTTCCACCGCCTTCGCAATCCCCTTGCCGCTGGCAAGCGAAACCTGATGCTCCGGGCTCGCTCCACCCATCACGATCGCGACCTTCATCAGTTGCCCTCCTCGTAGCGACGAGGCACCCGGGATCCGATGCCGCAGTAGATCTCGTGCGGGATGGTGCCCGCCCAGTCAGCCCAATCGGCGGCGGTCGGTTCGCCGGAGGATCCGTCGCCGAAGACCGTCACCGGTTCACCCGGTTCGACTGCGATCTCACCGGCATCGACGACGAACTGGTCCATCGCGATCCGCCCGATCACCGGCATCCGTACGCCGTGGCACAACACGCTCGCTTGCCGCACGGCGACGCGCGGGATGCCGTCGGCGTACCCGATCGGGACGAGTCCGATCGTGGTGTCCCGATCCGCCACGAAGTCGTGCCCGTACGAAACCCCTTCGCCGGCACGGATCCGCCGTACCTGGGCAAGCTTGCTCATCAGCCGCATCGCGGGCCGCAGCCCGAGACCCATCTCGTCGATCCCATAGAGACCCGCGCCGATCCGGACCAGGTTGCAATCCGGAGCGTCGAGCGTGACCGCACCGGCCGAGTTCGCGAGGTGTACGACGCTGGGTCGCAGGCCGGCCCGGTGCGCGAGACTCAGCCCGGTCCGCAGGAGCTGCAACTGCCGCTTGCTCTGCACGGCATCGGCGGAGTCGCCGTGCGAGAGATGCGACCAGATCCCGCGGACCGTGACGGCGCCGAGCGCCTCGTAGTGCGCCGCCGTTCGGGTGAGTTCGATCCACTGGTCGGGTGCACTGCCGGCCCGGTGGAGACCGGTGTCCAGCTTGAGGTGCACGTAGTGGACGGATGGGATGGAGACGACACGCTGCAGTTCGGCGACGGTCGAGACGCTCACGTCGACGTCCACATCGCCGAGCAGCATCAGCTCCGCAGCGTCGTACAACCAGGTCAGGATCGGTACGGTCAGCCCGGCCGCGCGGAGCTGCAACGCCTCGTCGGCATGCGCGACACCGAGCCAGGTCGCCCCGGCCTCGACCGCCGCCCGGGCCACCGGTACGGCGCCGTGCCCGAAGGCGTCGGCCTTGACCACGGCCAGGACCTCCTGCGGCACACGCCGCCGGAACGTCCGGACGTTGTCACGAATGGCGGACAGGTCGACGACGGCCTCCGACAGTCCGGTGATCCCACGTGTCGCCGGGCGGTGGCGGGACTGAACCAGGTACATGTCAGTCATTGTTGTTTCCGGCAACGATCCGCTTCATCGGATCGCGGACGGATGTGCACAGCCGCTGTCTACGACCCTGGTATGACCCACGTCATCCATCTGAATGAACCTCTGCTGGATGCCGCGACTCCGTCGCGGCGGGTCATGGGGCTGTGACTCCCGGCCTTCCCTCGTCGCTCCGGTCGCTTCGCTCCCTGCGCTCCTCAGTCCAGGCCGGGAGGCCCCATGACCGGCCCCGGTCACCGAACTTTCCGGGGGATACTGGAGGAGTGGAGGCCACCGATCACCTGAAGGCGTCGCTGTCCGCGGCGATCGCGCTGGCGAACACCTTCGGATCCGACCCGCGCCAGGGCCGCCCGGCGACGACTCCCGACGCCGAAGCCGTTCGCGCGGCACTCCGGCTGACGACCAACCGCGTCCCCGAGATCGACATCGCCGACTACGAGGCCGGCGCGAAGATCCTGTACGACGCTCTGCGCCGCCTGCCGGATGTCGACGGCGCCGTCGACCTGGTGAACGGGATGCTGCGAGAGACCAAGGCAGCACCCCAACTCGTCCGCCGCGCGGGCGCGCCGTGGCACCTGCACTTCGGCAGCCCGGAGGAGGCCGCCGGCTGGCTGGCCGAGCTCGCTACCGCGGTGGCGATGCTCCTCGGCAGCGACGAGGTCGAGCGCCTGCGCCACTGCGAGGCGACTCGTTGTGAAGACGTATTCCTCGACTCGACGCGCAACCGCACGCAGCGGTTCTGCTCAACGGCCTGTCAGAACCGCACCAAGGTCGCCGCTCACCGCGCGCGCGTCTCCTGACGCCGTCACCATGGTTGCCTCGGGCAACCAGCCGAGCGTGCGGTAGAGGTGGAACCCGGCGGTGGTCGCCATCAGCAAACCCGTGCTCGCACCACGCTCCAGCGCCCGCCGGCTCAACGCCCCCATGACGATGCTGCCGAGGCCGCGCCGCCGGCACGCCGGATCGGTCTGGATGTCATGCATCACCGCGTCGTCGCCCACGATCGCCACCATGCCGTGGGCCGCGACCGCGCCGTCGATCAGCACCCGCGCGTACTCCAACGAACCGTCCGACTCGAACTCCGCGGTCGCCGGCGGGTGTTCGTGCAGGTTGATCGACATCAGCGTCTTCTGCTCCTCGAACGGCCGTGCACCGGCGGCTGCGAGTCGACGCGCGATCTCGTTACCGGTTTGTGTGGTAACAGTCAGCCAGGTGTCCGGAGTCAGCTCGGCCGCGAGCCGATCCACGGTCCCCGCGTCGTCGCTGCGCGCGAACAGTTCCCGCTCGCGGCCGGGCATCCGCAGTACGGCGGCATAGGCGTCGTCGTACTCGATCACCGGCTCCAGCCCGCGGCACAGCCGCCAGCCCTCCAACCATCGCCTCACGATGTCCATGACCGCGAGTGTAACTGTTTATCTTGGATTAGTCAGTTACGTCGTTCCGAGAACGAAGGTTTGGATCGCGACGACGGCGGCGCCGCGGGCCCACTCGCTGAAGTCGGCAGGCTGCAGGACCATCGGCAGCTCAGCGGCCGACGGATGCCGGTCGGCGTGCAGCGCAGCCAAGAGGTCGTCGTGCGCGACCTCGGCCAGCCGGACACCTTCACCGCCGAGGACGACGAGTTCGGGCATGGTGAAGTTCGCCGCCGCCGCGATCAGCTTGCCGAGCGCCCGTCCTGCACGGCTGATCACCTCGCGCGCGGCGGGATCACCTTTCGCGGCGAGATCGAGCGCCTCGTCGTACCCGACCGGCCGGCCGATCGCCGTACCGACCTGTTCGGTGATGGCGCCGACTGTCAGCAGACTGAGCGCACAGCCGCGATGGCCGCGGTCGCATCGCGGGCCGTCCGGCAGCAGCGGGTGGTGTCCGATCAGGCCGATGGTGACGTCGGGGCTGTCGACGATCTGGTTGTGGATGACCAGCCCGTACCCGACGCCGGCGCCGATCGTGACCAGTACGAAGCGGTCCGAGTTCCGGCCGGCGCCGAACCAGTGGGTCGCTTCGGTGAGCGAGGTCAGGTCGTTGGTGACCACGACCGGGACGCTGGTGTGCGCCGCGAGGATCTCGCCGAACGGGACGTCGACCCAGTTGAGGTACGGACCCCAACGGACGGTCGATCCGTCCGCAACACGACCGCCGATCGAGACGCCGAGCCCGGTGATCGCAGTACCGCTCGGGACCTGGACCTCAAGTTCGTCGAGGATCTCGAGAACGAGCTCGGCCACGGCCGACGGGGTGGGATCGGTGAGCGGACGCTCGACGCTCGCGATCACGTCTGCCCGCAGAGTCGTGAGTACGCCGATCGCGGAGTCGCCGGTGAGCTTGATGCCGACGAAATGGTGCGCGTTCGCGTCGAGGTCGAGCGGCTGCGACGGGCGGCCGACCCTGGCGTCTGTCGGACCGCCGTCAACCTCGACCAGCAGGCCCGACTCGACCATCGGTTTCGTCAGGCGGGTCAGGCTGCCGGGCGACAGGCCGACGCGACGGGAGAGCTCGGCGCGCGACAACGGTCCGTCCAGCAGGATCTCCAACGCCACCTGCCGTGACGGACCGGACAACGGCTGCCAGGCACCCACTGCGTCAGAGTAACCGGCAGATCAGCAGATGAGTCGAGGGCGCGATGGGTGAGGGACGCCGGGACGTGACCCGGTCCGCCGTTCTGGCCGCACAAATCCCGGCGTCAAGCTCACCCAATGACAGTCAGATGTCCACAACCCCTCGAATCGAGTGAACACCGTGGAGGCGCAGTACCCAACTCTCATCGAAGTATGCATCGGATTTCACTCCGCGTTGCCTGGACAACGCTGTCAGAATGCACGGCGTCCGGTCAGTGCGGGAGCTTCCGGGTGTCGATCAGGTGTTGCGCGACGTCGCGGAGCTTGGTGTTGGTGTCCTGCGAGTACCGCTTGAGGATCGCGAACGCCCGATCGGCGTCCACGTCGAAGCGCTCCATCAGGATGCCCATCGCCTGGCCGACCAGCTTCCGCGCGTCAACCGCGTGCGCCATCGACTCCTCGTGCCGCGCCGACGCGACCGCAACCGACGCGTGCCGAGCAAGAATGTGCGCGATCGCCTCGTCGTCCTCGGTGAACGCGTCCGGGACCGGGCTGTACAACCCCAGTACGCCGACCGTCTGTCGCGTTGCGTCACCGGTCGCAAGCGGTACGTCGAGAACGCTGCGCACACCCAGCGCTGACACCTTCGCCGCCCACTCGGGCCAACGGTCGTCGGAGTCTGTGTCGCGGATCAGGATCGCCGTACGCTCGCGGAGCGCGGTGACCAGCGGACCGTTCTCCGTGTCGATCTGCAGCTCGTAGACATCCGCGACAACCGGGTCGGTGACGGCTGCGATTTCTGCCCGCGAACCACGGGTGTAGAGCGTCACGCCGGCGTACGTGCAGTTGAGAGCCTGTAACGCAAACTGCACAACAGCGTCGATGGTCTCCTCGACACCAGGCGCATCATGCAACTCGATCGCCAGCCGGGCAAACGTATCCGCCGACGTAGCGAGGTCAGGCTCGGTCACAGGGGCTCCAGGGCATGGTCGTGCAATAGGCACGGCAATCATGCAGCCCAACGCCCCTGGAGTGTTAGCTGGTCCACCAAAAGGATACGAAGACCCCTACGGTGCTACGCGCGACTCCTTCGTCACCGTGCTCCGCGCCGCCCCCGCCTACCCCCGGGCTCATCGCCCGGAGCATCCTCTTGCGGCTGTCGCCGAGGTCTTCCGGCTGCTGCCGCACGTGCGGGCTGTCGCCCGAGCTGCGCGCTGCCGCGCGGTCGACCGCTCCGTGGTGCGGCTGGTCCGTAACTGTTGAGGTGGATTGTGGGAGTCCCTCGCGGTGCTACGCGCGACTCCTTCGTCGCCGTGCTTCGCGCCGCCCCGCCCGCCCCCGGGCTCATCGCCCGGAGCATCCTCTTGCGGCAGTCGCCGGGGTCTTCCGGCTGCTGCCGCACGTGCGGGCTGTCGCCCGAGCTGCGCGCTGCCGCGCGGTCGACCGCAGCGTGGTGCGGCTGGTCCGTACCTGTTGAGGGGGGGATTGTGGGGAGCTCCCGCGGTGCTACGCACTGCTGCCCGCACCCGTGCTCGTGACCCCGCGGCGACGACCTTGGTTGCCGCGCGCACGTTTTCGGCGAACCGGCCGCGACGGGCGTACATCAAGGTGTGCAGACTAGGTCGGTGTCTGATAACCGAGCTCTCATCCGCCCAGCTCGCCTAGACGATGGCCAGCAGGTGTGGCCGCTTGCGCGTGACTTCGCCACCTCGTTCACGCCCGAGCGTGCTGCGTTCGACGCCACTTGGGCTCAGTTGGTCGGCGCTCCGCACACACTTCTGCTCGTCGCGGAGACCGGTGAGCGCGGCGTCGTCGGCTACCTGCTGGGGAACAGCCATCTCACGTTTCTGGCCAACGGCCCCGTCGCGTGGGTTGAGGAACTCATGGTCGATCAGCAGATGCGGAACACCGGCGTCGGACGTCGCCTGATGGATGAAGCCGAGAGCTGGGCCCAGTCCATCGGCGCCTCCTATCTCGCGCTCGCCAGCCGCCGAGCCGGCGACTTCTACCTCGCCCTCGGGTATGAGGACTCCGCAACCTTCTACAAGAAGACATTCAACTGAACGACACTCGACTCGGCCACAGCGCCACCCGAGCCTGTCCGGCAGGGTCGGCGGCCAACTCGGCAAGCATGCACCAGGCGGTCGAACGAGCCGGCAGCGCGCAACTCCGGTGGCAGCCTGAAGGGCCCGGCGATAGCCCCGGAAGGGATGCTTTGGGCGATAAGCCCGGGGTGGGTGGTGGGAGCGGCGTGGAGCACGGCGACGGAGGAGGCGTGCATAGCACCGCGTGGGCCTGCTGTAGTCACCTCGACGGGTGCTGCGAGCCGGCGGTGCCACGCGGCGGTCGGTCGCGCGGTAGCGCGCGGGTACGGGCGGCAGCCCGCAAACTCCGGCGGCAGCCGGAAGATCCCGGCGGTAGCCGGGAAAGGATGCTCCGGGCGGCAGCCCTGGGGGTGGGTGGGGCGGCGCGGAGCACGGCGACGCAGGAGCCGCGCGTAGCACCGCGAGGGATCCCCACAATCCACCTCAACAGATACGGATCAGCCGCACTAAGGAGCGGTCGACCGCGCGGCAGCGCGCAGGTCCGGCGGTAGCCGGAAGATCCCGGCGGTAGCAGGAAGAGGATGCTCCGGGCGGCAGCCCGGGGGTGGGTGGGGCGGCGCGGAGCACGGCGACGGAGGAGTCGCGCGTAGCACCGCGGGGGATCCCCACAATCCCACCCAACAAGTACGGACCAGCTGCACCACGGAGCGGTCGACCGCGCGGCAGCGCGCAGGTCCGGCGGTAGCCGGAAGATCCCGGCGATAGCCGGAGAAGGATGCTCCGGGCGGCAGCCCGGGGGTGGGTGGGAGTCGGCGCGTAGCACGGCGAGGAACGAGTCGCGCGTAGCACCGCGATGGGCTCTCCCCACACTTCCTAGCCAGCCTGGTTACAGTTCCTCTGTGGCGGACTTGACTGGTCTGTTCAGTGGGCGGACTAACTGGCGGCGAGAGGTTGCCGCGCCGATGCGGTCCTTTCTGCGGACCGAAGCGGGTAGTTCCGGCGTACTCGCGGCAGCGATCGTCCTCGCGCTGCTCTGGGCGAACCTCTTCCCGGGCATGTACGACGACCTCTGGCGCACCCACCTCTCGATCGGCCTCGGCGACGACGTACTCAGCTTGGACCTAAGGGAGTGGATCAACAGCGGCCTCATGACGCTGTTCTTCCTCGTGGTCGGACTGGAAGCGCGCCGCGAGTTCGACCTAGGCGATCTCCGGGACCGCACCCGGTTCATCCTGCCGATGCTCGCGGGGATCGCCGGCATGGTCCTGCCTGTACTGATCTATCTCGCGTTCAACGCCGGCGGACCGGGCTCGCACGGTTGGGGTGTCGCGATGTCGACCGACACCGCGCTCGCCCTCGGCCTGCTCGCGCTCGTCGGCCGCGGCGTACCAGATCGCGTGCGGGTGTTCCTGCTGACCGTCTTCGTCGTCGACGACCTGCTCGCACTGGTTGTCATCGCGGTCGTCTACAGCGAGGACATCCAGCTGATGCCGCTCGTGCTGGCGATCATCGCGTTCGCCATCGTGCTGACCCTCTCGCTGTTCCACGTCCGCAAAACCTGGCTGTACGCCGTGCTGGGCGTACTCATGTGGGCCGCCCTGCTCAAGTCCGGTGTCGACCCGGTCGTAGCCGGACTGGCGATCGGCTTGACCGCCCCGGCGTACTCACCCGGACGAGAAGAGCTCGAGCAGGCGACCGGCCTCTTCCGCCTGTTCCGCGAGCAACCGACCCCGGAGCTCGCGCGCTCCGCGACCGTCGGCCTCACCACGACGATCTCGCCGAACGAGCGCCTGCAGTACCTCTACCACCCCTGGACCAGCTACCTCATCGTCCCGCTGTTCGGCCTCGCCAACGCTGGCGTGACCATCGACATGGCGTTCCTCGGGCGCGCGTTCACCTCGCCGATCACGCTCGGCATCCTGCTCGGGTACGTGATCGGCAAGCCGGTCGCGGTGACGTCGGTGTCCTGGCTGCTGGAGCGTCTCAGCGCCGGCCGGATCCGGGCGGGTGTCGGCTGGGCCGCGGTGCTCGGCAGCGGCACGATCGCCGGGATCGGGTTCACCGTCTCCTTGCTGATCGCAACGATCGCGTTCGACGGACCGCAGCTGGCCGAGGCGAAGGTCGGTCTGTTGTCGGCGGTGGTCGTCGCGTCGGCGCTCACCTGGGTGGTGTTCCGCGCGGCCAAGTTGCTCTCCCCGCCGAAGAAGGCGTTCGCGCTGCTCGGCAACGCGGAGCAGTTGCAGGACCTGACCGACCCGGTCGATCCGGAGCGCGACCACATCCGCGGTCCGAAGAACGCATCGGTGACGCTGGTCGAGTACGGCGACTTCGAGTGCCCGTACTGCGGTCTGGCCGAGCCGATCATCCGCGACGTCATGCAGGACGACGACCTCCGCTTCGTCTGGCGGCACCTGCCGCTGTCCGACGTACACCCCAGAGCCCAGATCGCAGCGGAGGTGGCTGAGGCGGCGGCCGAGCAAGGCGCGTTCTGGGAGATGCACGACCTGCTGCTCTCGAACCAGGACGACCTTCAGCCGGCCGACCTGCTCCGGTACGCCGAGCAGCTCGGCCTGGACGCGGACAAGCTGCACGACGAGGTGAAGCGGCACGTGGCCGCGGCCCGGGTCGCGCAGGATGTCGAGTCCGCCGACACCAGCGGGGTGTCCGGTACGCCGACGTTCTTCGTGAACGGTCAGCGGCATTACGGCGCGTACGACGTGGAGTCGTTGAAGGCGGCGATCAAGGTGGCGCGGGCGCGGGCCAAGATCACACAGCGTCATGGCTGAATTTTGATGTACTAGGGCATTTCTGCCACTGTTCGCATATCGCCGGATGGCTGACGCTGGCTGCATGACCAAACAGATCGACCAGGCCGCCGTCGCGCACTTCGCCGAGCGGCTGGCGTACGAGTCAGACGTGTCGGATGTCGCCTCGGACATCGGTGGCGGGGTGACGGGCTGGGTGCTGATCGACAGCCGCAGTCAGGAGAGCTGGGACCAGGGGCACGTCCCCGGTGCGGTCCACCTGCCGACCAGGGAGATCGCGGCGCGCGCGGCATCCGTCGTACCTGAAGGTGTGGATGTCGTGACGTACTGCTGGGGGCCGGGCTGCAACGGCGCGACCCGCGCGGCGCTGGAGTTCGCGAAACTGGGATATCCGGTGAAGGAGATGATCGGCGGGTTCGAGTATTGGACCCGTGAAGGGCTGCCGGTGGAGACCGCCGACGGGGTCGATCGCCGGTTACCGGATCCGCTCACCGCGCCACGTGGAGTTGCGTGCGCGTGCTGAAAGCCCTGTGAGCGTTGAGGTTTTACACAGATCGAACTCGCCGTGGTGAAACGCTGACTCTCTGTGCGTTACCCTCGTACTGGACGTTGGACGCCTCGACGCGAGGAGACAGTGTGACCGATCAGCCGACACATGACGGCGGGCTGGTCGCGCACGGGATCGACACCACGCGTCCGAGCGTGGCGCGGGTGTACGACTACGCCCTCGGCGGCAAGGACAACTACGAGTCCGACCGCGCGCTGTACCGGCAGATCATGAAGATCGCGCCGGAGACACCCGTCTGGGCCCGGGCGAACCGGGCCTGGCTCCGCGAAGTGATCACCTGGCTGGCCGACGAGGTCGGCGTGCGGCGGTTCATCGACGCGGGCTCCGGCCTGCCGACCGCGGAGAACACCCACCAGATCGCCCAGAAGGTCAACGCCGACGCCTCGGTGATCTACATCGACAACGACCCGTCCGTGGTCGCCCACGGGCGGGCACTCCTGCTCGACAACGACCGGACGCAGTTCACCGCCGCGGATCTGACCAAGCCAGACGCGGTGCTGGCGGACCCGGCGATCAGGGACCTGCTGGCCGGCGGTGAGCCGGTCGCGCTGGTGATGGCGCTGATGCTGCACCACATCGCCGACTACGAGCAGACGCGGGAGATCGCCGCGAAGTACGCCGACGCGCTGCCGCCGGGGTCGTATCTGGCGATCACGCACGCCTGCAACCCGGGCGACGGCGGTCCGGTCGATGTGCTCGTGACCGAGCTGCTCGAGAACGTCAAGGACGCGTTCCCGACCCTGGCGTTCCGTTCGGTCGAGCAGATCTCGTCGCTGTTCGGCGACCTGGAGCTCCTCGAGCCGGGCGTCGTCCCGCTGGGCGAGTGGCACGTCCCCGGCGGTCGCGTCGAGGAGGAGCACCCGGCCGACATCCGCGACGCCATCTACGGCGGAGTCGGCCGCAAGGCCTCGAGCTAGCCCGGCAACCAGCCCAGGACCTAGCCCAGGTTGGCCAGGTAGTCCGCGTTCCCGCGGATCGCGGCCTCGTAGCGCTTGATCTCGGCCGAGTCGACCTTGTCGGCGATCACCAGCAGCAGTGTGGCCAGCGCCTTGCCATGTTTCCCGGCAGCGTTCAGCGTCAGCGCCTTGAAGACCCGGAGCGAGTCCGATTCCGGGTACTCCGCGCACGCGTCCTTGAACACCGCCAGCGACTCGTCGAACCGCTCGAGGTTGCGCAGCGTGCTGCCGTACTGCAGCAGGCACTTGCGGCGCGTCTCCCCGGTCAGCCCCGGCAGCGCGCGCTCGTAGTACCCGACCGCCTTTTCCTCCTGGCCGGCGGTGTCGTACGACCCGCCGACCTCGTACAGCACATGCGGGTTGTCCGGATGCTCGCTCAGCAGCTTCTCGAAGAAGGCGATCGTCGGGCCCATGTTCGCCCGGTCCCGCTTGGCGAACGCCTCCTCGATCGTCGCAGCCAGCTCCGGCGTCAGATCAGTCGTCACATCTCCATCATGCCGCGTCGGACTGGTCGGTACGTCGCTGCTGCCACGGCCAGGACCCCGAAATCTCTACTTCGAGCGCAAAGCTCAGCACGGTCCGGATCACCACGATCAGCCCGAGCACGAGCACGCTCTCCACCGAGGTCTCGACGATGATCGTCCGGATGATGTCGCCGACGATCAGGATCTCCAGCCCGAGCAGGATCACCCGGCCCAGGTTCACCCGCAGCTCGGTGTAGCTCCCCGCGCCTTTGCGGACCACGTCGTACACGTACCGGAAGAGGACGGCGGCGAGGCCGATGGCCATGATGACCACGCCCGCGCCCTCGATGACGCGGGCGATATCGGCGAACACCGACTCGAAGTCCACCCTCCAGAGGTACCAGTCAGGCGGCGCTCTCCGCACCCGCCTCGCCGGGGAGGATGTTCTGGTTGAGGTGGAAGACGTTCGCCGGGTCGTACGCCGTCTTCAGCGCGACCAGCCGCTCCAGCTTCGCCGACGGGAACGCGCGCTGGATCGGGTCGCCGTTCAGCGTGTTCACATACGCCCCGTTCGCGTACGGCGCCAGCGTCGCGGCGTACTCGCGCAACTGGGCGATCCGCGCCTGGTCCTCGTCCGCGTCCTCCCACCGAGTCGCGGTGACGAACTCGAACAGCGTTTCCCGGTGGCTGAACGCCGCATCCCCATCCGGTACGTCGGCGATCGCGCCGCCGTATGCCTGGAGGCTCGCGGACGGTCCCGGCGTACGCAGCAGAGCGCGGATCGCGTCGTCGGGCAGGGACTTGAAGTAGTGACCCTTCCAGTAGCGCCGATACCTGTGACCCTGCACGCTGTCGTCGCGGGTCTGCAGCTTGAGGTACGTCGTCTCCTCGACAACCTCATCCACCACGGGGCCGAGCGCGCGGAGCGCCGGCAGCAGGCTGTACCCGCCCTCGCCGACCCACACATATCCGACCGTCACCGAGTCCGGCTTGATGCTTGCGGCAAACGTCGCCTCGCGTGGAGCCTGCTCGTTCAGATCACGCCAACCGCGCAGTACGTGGAAGCCGGCCGACCCCGGGTAGGTCAGCTCGACGATCAGTGCCCGCGTCCCGATCTCGTGCAGCTGGAACTCGAACCGGGTGACGATCCCGAAGTTCCCGCCACCGCCGCGCAGACCCCAGAACAGCTCGGGGTTCTCGTCCGCACTGGCCCGCACAACCGCACCGTCCGCGGTCACGACCTCGTACGACACGACGTTGTCGCAGGCCAGGCCGAACCGCCGCGCCAGCCACCCCATCCCGCCGCCGAGCGTCAGCCCGCCGACGCCGGTGTGCGAGACATTCCCCGCCGTCGTCGCCAGTCCGTACTCCTGCGCTGCCTTGTCCAGCTCGCCCAACAGCGCGCCGCCCTGGACCCAGGCTCGCTTCTGCGAGGGGTCCACGTGCACCGCGTTCATCGGCGTCAGGTCGATCATCAGCCCGCCATCGGGGACCGAGAGGCCGGCGATGTTGTGACCGCCGCAGCGGACCGCGATCTCCAGCCCAGCCGTCCGGCCGAACCGCACTGCCTCGACGACGTCAGCGGTGCTCGAGCACCGGGCGATCGCGGCCGGACGGCGGTCGATCATCGCGTTCCAGACGGTCCGGGCCTCGTCGAAGCCGGCGTCGCCGGTGCGCAGCATCGTGGTCATCGCTCTCAACTCCCTGTCGTTCTGGTCTGTCGTTTTGGTCTGTCCACAACCCTGACAGCGAAGCGGTACTCCGATAAGGTCCAGTTCTGTGAGCCGAATGAGGACCAGTTCCGGGACCGGTGAACTTCTGGTCGAGCTGCAGCGCGACAACGGCGTACCGCTGCATCAGCAGTTGGAGAGCGGGATCCGGACGCGGATCCGGGCCGGTCTGCTGCGGCCGGACACAGTGATGCCGTCCACCCGCGCGCTCGCACAGGACCTCGGGCTGTCCCGCGGCGTGGTCGTCGAGGCCTATCAACAACTCGTCGCCGAGGGCTATCTCGTCAGCCGGGGTGGCGGGTACACGCAGGTCGCAGACATTGCCGTGGTCGAGCCGACCGCCACGCTGAGATCCGCGAGCGGTCCGCCACGGATCGACTTCCGCTACAGCCGGCCGGACGTCTCGCAGTTCCCCCGCGCCGCGTGGCTCCGATCGATCCGCCGGGTGCTGAACGAGACGCCGTACCGCAGCCTCGCGTACCTCGACGGTCGCGGCACGATCGAGCTGCGTACGTCGCTCGCCGACTACCTCAACCGAGTCCGCGGTACGGCGGCGCGCCCGGAGAACATGCTGATCTGCAACGGGTTCGCACAGGGATCACGGTTGCTGCTGCAGGTGCTGGCTGCGCAGGGGTACAAGCGACTGGCTGTCGAGGATCCGTCCGACAATGATCTGCGCGAGGTCGCAGCGGCGGCAGGGCTCGAGGCAATCGGCGTACCGGTGCTCGAGTCGGGGGTCGATGTCGATGCGCTCGAGCGGTCGGGCGCGGACGTGGTGCTCGTGACGGCAGCCCATCAGTTCCCGACCGGTGCGGTGACCTCGGCGGAGACCCGGGCGGCGCTGGTTGCCTGGGCTGCTCGGCGCGACGGGCTGGTGATCGAGGACGACTACGACGCGGAGTACCGCTACGACCGCGAGCCGATCGGCGCGATGCAGGGTTTGGCGCCGGAGCGCGTCGCGTACGCCGGGACGGCGAGCAAGACGCTTGCGCCCGGGCTCCGGCTCGGATGGCTGATCCTGCCGGCGTGGCTGGTCGAGCCGATGGCGCACGCGAAACTGATGGACGATCGCGGGTCGCCGGTGTTCGATCAATTGGCCTTCGCGGACTTCGTCGCGCGTGGTGAGTTCGATCGGCACCTGCGCCGGATGCGGCCGCGGTACCGGCTGCTGCGGGACACGCTCGTCGACGAACTGGCGGCGCGGATCCCGGAGCTCGAGCCGGTCGGGGTGTCGGCCGGTCTGCATGTGATGACGTTCCTGCCCCCGGATCTCACCGAGGACGCGGTGCAGACGGCGGCGTCCGAGCGCGGGCTCGGTGTGTACGGGCTGGCGCCGTACTGGGTGGCCGGATCGGGGCCGGCCGGGCTGGTCTTCGGGTACGGCTCGCTCAACCAGAAGGAAGTTGTCGAGGGCATCGAACTGCTCGCCGACGCCGTTGCGACGATCCGCGGCGGCCGCTGAACCATACCAAACCGTATGGAATGGTTCAGTGAATAAGTATCCATTCAATTGCAATTCGATCCGAGCGGTTCTACTCTTGGTGGAGTGATCGCCGAAGCTCGCATGGACTCGCTGATGAATCAGGCCTGGCCGGCCGCCGACACCACGGAGCTCGACGGCTGGCTGGTCCGCCGCAACGCGGGCGTCACGCTCCGAGCCAACTCAGTGCTGCCGGCCACTGCACCCTTCGACGTCCACAGGGCCTTGGACTACGTCGAAAACCTCTACGCCGCGCATGACATCACGCCGTCGTTCCAGATCAGCCCGGCGGTCCAGCCCAGCGACCTGGACGTCCACCTCGAAGCCCGCGGTTACACGGTTCGCAACCCCACGCTGGTGCAGTGTGCCGCGCTCCCCGACGTGCTCGCGAAGCTGCCCGTGACGGCGGACGAGGTGAATATTTCCACGACCCCGTCCGCCGCCTGGATGGACTGCTGGTGGAGCGTCGACGGCCGCGGCGGCGCAGCCGACCGGACCACCGCCGAGCAGATCCTTGCCCGCGGCAAGGCTCTCTACGCGACCATTCCCGACGGCGAACAGGCGAAGGCGATCGGCCGGCTGGCCCTCGTCGACGACACCGCCGGCCTCTACTGTCTGGCCGTCGACGAACGCTTCCGGCGCCAGGGCCTCGCCTCCGCCGTCATCCGCGGTTTGTTGCAGGCGGCAACAGCCAGGTGGGTCTGGCTGAGCGTGCTGGAAGACAACGCACCGGCCCGCACGCTCTACGACAACCTCGGCTTCCGGACCGTCTCGCGTTACCACTACCGCGTCAAAGCGTGACCTGCTGCAGGTGATCGAGGACGACGAACTCGGCGCCGGTTCGCTCCACCGACTGGCGGAGCGGGGTCAGGTCGGTCCAGGGGATACCGGGGTCGTCGAGGGGCTTGTCGAAGTCGTCCCAGTGCGTCGCGATCACCTTGCGCACCGGCTTGATGGTCTGCAGCAGGCGATCGGTGATGCCCGGCTCGCCGCCGGGGGCCGCGAAGATCACGTCGACCTGGAGATCGCGCAAGGCGTTCGGGTCGAAGTTCGCCGTACTCAGGCTGAGGATGCGCAGGCCGCCGATCGTGATCACGAACGCGAGTGTGCCGCCCTCGACCAGGTCCTCGATCACCCGCGGACGCTGCGGTACGTCGTACCGGTAGCCCGGGTATGCGTACGTGTGCCGCTTGCCGCTGCAGGAGTGCAACGACGGAAACACCTCGATCGAGAAGCCGTCGAACGGCAGGTACTCGCCGCCGCGGACCGGTGAGAGCAGCTCATTCGGCGTTCGCATGGCGCGGAGCAGGTTGGCGTGCGTCTCGGTGCACAGCACGGTCGCCTGCGTCTTCTTCGCGACGTACGGAACGTCGGCCATGTGGTCGTAGTGCCCGTGATGGACCAGGATCGCGTCGGCCGTGCTCAGGTGCTTGTCGATCACCTCGGGCTCGATCACAAGCTTCGTCTTCGGGTCCGCACCCTCAGGCGTGAACGTTCCGGTCTTGAACCGGGTCAGCCACGGATCGGTCAGTACGACGCTCTTCCCGCACTTGAGCTGCCAAGCGTGTGTCCCGAACCAGGTCAACTCCACCGGCTCGCGCTTGGCGGCCGGCGCCGTCGCTGCCTCACTGCTGCCTTCAAGCCCGACCACACCGGCCGCCCCGACCGCGGCCGCTCCAACAGCCGCCGCGCCGGTCAGCATCCCTCTCCGACTCATCTTCACGCTGTCTCCTCTTGTCGTCCGGACCATCAGTCAAGGCGAGCGCAGCAGAGGGTGTCGAATATGCTCTCAGGCATGAGGCGATTGTCTGGAGATATCACTGCAGGTCAGTCACGTCATGCTGACTGAAAGACATCTGCAGATTTTCATCGCGCTCGCCGAGGAGCAGCACTTCGGCGACGCGGCCCGGGTCGTCGGCATCACCCAGCCACCGCTGTCCCAGGGCCTGCGTCGCCTCGAGGCCCTCGTCGGCGTCAAGCTCTTCGAGCGCGGGGCCGGGCGGGTCGAGCTCACTCCTGCCGGAGCCGCCCTGCTGCCGTACGCACGCCGCGCGCTGACCTCGATCGAGGAGCTGCACCAGGCCGCGGTCGACCGCGATCCCGAAGGCCCGGAGATCCGGCTCGGTCTGGCGCCCGAAGTCCCGCCATCAGCCGGTGCTGCCGTGGCCGCCGCGTCCGGCGCGGTGATCCCGGGCAGTCGAGTCACAGTCGTCACCGCCTCGACGAGCTCGCTGATCAACCAGGTCAACACGGGTCGGCTGACGTTGGCCGCCGTACTGCATCCCGTCGTACTGGATGGCTTGGAAGCCGGCCCGGTCTCGCTGCTTCCGACCTGGGCGCTCGCGCCGGCCGGGTTCGTGGACGACGAGGTCGTGGGGTTGCCGCAGCTCAAAGGGTTGCCGGTAGCAATTCGCCCGCGGACGGAGGCTCCGGCGGCCCGTGACCTGTTCCTGGACACGCTCGCCTTGCATCGACCCACCGGCGGCACGGTCGTCGTCACCGATGAGCGAGCAGGGTTGGCGATGACCGCGGCGGGCCAGGCGATCGTGGTGACCGCCGACCCCGCACTGACCGCGCCCGGGGTGACCCGCCATCGATTGGCCGACGATCCGCTGCCGTTGCGGCTGAGGCTCGTGTGGTCGAGGACGCGTACGCCGTTCCTCCGGCCGAACGACGTGATCGCGCAACTGACCGAAGCGCTGGTGGCGTCGTGAACGCCCGCATCCGCGCGGTCTTCGAGGACGCCGGCGTACGCGGGTGGCTGCACGCGGTCGCGCTGGACGAACCCGACGCGACGGTCGAGGTCGACGCGGACGGAATCGTGCCGCTGGCCTCGGTGTACAAGCTGCCGTTGCTGGCCGGGTTCTGCCGGCTCGTGGATCTCGGCGAGCTCGATCCACGGCAGCAGCTCACGCTCGATCCGTCGACGAAGACCGGCGGGCCTACCGGGTTGTCCACCTTCGCGGATCCGGTCACGGCCTCGCTGCGGGACCTGGCGCTCTCGATGATGACGCTGTCCGACAACGCTTCCGCGGATGCACTGCTGGAGGTTGTCGGGCTGCCGCGGCTGGCCGAGCTGCTCAAGTCATTCGGTCTGCAAAGGACCTGGGTACGCCGCGGTACCGCGGGCAATCTGCGTGATCTGCAACGCCGGACCAGAACGAACGATCCGGACGCGGCCCTCGCCGTACTGGCGGACAACGACCAGACCGATCCGGCCGGGGTCTATGAAGCAGTGAACGCCTCGGCAGCCAGCGCCCGCGACATGACGCTGTTGCTGCGGCGGTTGTGGGCGGGGGAGTTGCTGTCGCCCGAGCAGACCGAGTTCGCCAAGGCGACGATGCAGCGGCAGGTGTTTCTGCACCGGTTGGCGTCCGGCTTCCCGCACGACGGCGTACGCGTCGCGGGGAAGACCGGGACGTTCGGGGCGTTGCGGCACGAGGTCGGCGTGGTCACGCTGCCGGGCGGTACGGCGTACGCGGTCGCGGTCTTCACGCTCGCCGCGCGCGGCGACGTCCGCCAGCCACGCGTGGACGCCGCCATCGGCGAGGCGGCCCGCGTAGCCGTCGACCTCCTGCGTTAGACGATCTGCTGCGTTAGACGATCGCGAATGCTTCGATCTCGAGGAGGACGTCGGGGTTGAACAAGGCGGCCACCTGGACGGCGGAGGCGGCCGGTTTGGTGCCGGGGATGTACCTGTCGCGCACCGCGCGGATCGCGGGCATGTGCGCCATGTCGGTGACGAAGATCGTCATCTTCGCGATGTCCTCGAAGGTCGCGCCCGCGCCGGCCAGGCAGCGCTCCAGGTTGGCGAACACCTGCTCGGCCTGGGCGCCGGGATCACCGACGCCGACGAGCTTCCCGTCGGCGTCCAGGGCGACCTGTCCGGCGATCGCCACCCACTGCCCGTGACCGGTCACGACGTGGCTGTAACCGTTGCCCGGGGCAACTCCAACTGCGCGCGGATACTCCAGGTTGCTCATGCACCAGATATACCCCGGCAAGGGTTGAGAAACCGGTTTCCATCGGGAGAGGATACGGGTGTGGGCCGGACACCGAAGGACTCGATCACGATCGCCGACGTCGCGCGGCTGGCGGAGGTGTCGCGGGCGACCGTGTCCCGGGTGATGAACGGCCGGCTCACTGTCGCACCCGAGATCGTCGCCCGGGTGCGCGCGGCCGCGGACCGGCTCAACTACCGTCCGAGTGACCTGGCACGCAGCCTGTCCCTCGGCCGGACGAACATGGTCGCACTGGTGGTCCCCGATCTGGGCAACCCGCTGTTCCAGCAGATCCTTCGCGGCATCACGAACGCGTCCGCGGCGGCCGGTTACCGGGTGCTGGTCGCGGAGACCGACGAGGACCCGACCGCCGAGGCCGAGATCGCGATCGAGGCGCGCCGGCGGTGCGATGCGCTGATCATGGTCTCGCCGCGGTTGGACGAGGAGCGGCTGCTCGAGCTGTTGCCGCAGGTGCAGCCGGTCATCCTCGTCAACAGGCAAGGCCCGGAGGATGTCTCGTCGGTGGTGGTCGACTACGGCCGCGCCGTACGGATCGTCGTCGATCATCTGGTCGGGCTGGGGCATCGGCGGCTCGCGTTCCTGTCGGGGCCGGCGGCGAGTGCGTCGAACACGCTTCGGCTGCGGGCTCTCGAGGTCGCGCAGCGGGAGATCCCGGGGCTGGAGCTTGTCCGGCTCGAGTGCGGGCGGTCGATCGAGGACGGGTACGCCGCAGTTGAACGGGTGCTCGAGTCGCATGTGACCGCGGTGGTCGCGTTCAACGATCTGGTCGCGTTCGGTCTGCTGGCGAGGCTCAACGAGGTCGGTGTCGCCGTACCGGCTGATGTGTCGGTGACCGGGATGGACGACATCGGGCTGGCGCGATTCGCCGTACCGTCGCTGACGACGGTTCGCGTGCCGCAGAAGGACCTTGGGGAGCTGGCGTGGCGGCGGCTGCACGCGTCGATCGCTGCACCGAACGGCGATGCGGACGACGTACCTGAGCTGCGGCTGGCGGTGCGTGCGAGCACGGGGCCGGTGCCGGAGCCGCGATTGCACGGCGGTACGGCGGCTGGTCGGCTCGGGTGGCAGCAGCAGGGCGACATCTTCGCGCTCGGGAGCGATTCGGGCATGCTCGCGCGGTACGAATTCGGACGCCGGATGCCGCAAGTGCACGCGCCCCGGCCATACCTGCACCCGGTCCGCACGCTCGGCGGACACCCGTTGACCGAGGTCAGCCCGGTCGATCATCGGCATCACTACGGCGTCTCGCTCGCCGTACCGGTCGTCAACGGCACCTCGCACTGGGGCGGCCGGACGTACGTCCGCGACCAGGGCCCGACCCTGCTGACGAACCACGGTCAGCAACGCAGCCGCGGCGTCATCGCCAACGATCACGAGCTGATCGACGACATCACCTGGTACGACGAACAAGGCCGGCCGCAGCTCGTCGAACGCCGTCGTCTCGCCGGAGAACTCGCTGCCGGCGGCTGGCGACTCGACTGGCAAAGCGTCCTGACCGCGCGCTACGGCTCGATGCAGATCGAGAACCCGACGACGGCCGGTCGAGAAGGCGCCGCGTACGGCGGGATCTTCTGGCGATTGCCTGTGGCCGAGACGACGGTGCTCTCAGCTGATGGTGAGGGCCTCGACGCCGCGTTCGGTTCGACGAGTCCGTGGCTGGCCTTCGTCCAGGGCGACGTGAGTCTGTTGTTGGTGCAGCCCGATGGCGTACGGCGGTGGTTCCTCCGCGTCGACTCGTACGTCGGCGCGTGCCCAGCGCTCGCCTGGGACAGCCCGCTCACGCTGCAACCCAACCAGGAGCTGAGGCTGTCGCTTACCGCGCTCCTGCTGGATCGGCCGGTGGAACTCGCCGAGGCTAAGTCGTTGGCAGACCAGTTGTAGGCGACGACGCCAGCGCGGATTGCCAGCGGCGAGGGACCCGTCCGGCGAGGCGTGCGGCTCGTCCTGCGGAGACAGCGTCACGCATCGCGGCGGCCATCAGGGCAGGCTTCTCCGCACGTGTCACTGGCGTCGCGAGCATGACCGCATCGCAGCCGAGCTCCATCGCCAGCGCGGCGTCGCTCGCCGTACCGATCCCCGCATCGACGATGACCGGAACGTTGGCCGCGTCCGCGATCAGCGCGATGTTGTGCGGGTTGCGGATCCCGAGCGCCGAACCGATTGGTGCTGCCAACGGCATGACCGCCGCGCACCCTGCCTGTTCGAGCCGGCGGGCGAGGATCGGGTCGTCGTTCGTGTACGGCAGCACGGTGAAACCGTCCGCCACCAACGCTTCCACGGCATCGAGCAGCTCGAACGGGTCGGGCAGCAGGAGGTGATCGTCGGCGACGACCTCGACCTTGATCAGGTCGGTCTCCAACGCCTCCCGCGCCAGCTTCGCCGTCAGCACGGCCTCGGCGGCGGTGTGGCAGCCGGCCGTGTTCGGCAGTACGTCGATGCTGTGCTTCTTGAGTACGTCGAGCACCGAGCCTTCATGCCCCGTGCCGAGGCGGCGCATCGCGACCGTGGTCAACTGGGTGCCGGAGGCAATCAATGCCTCCTCCATCACTTCCAGGTTGGCCGAACCGCCGGTCCCCATGATGAGCCGGGACGTGTACGTCCGTCCGCCGAGCTCCAGTGGATCGTCCATCTCAGCCTCCCTGCGTCGCGCTGACGATCTCGACCCGGTCGCCACTCCGCAACGCGGTCTGCGCCCACTCGGCCTTGGTCAGCACGTTCTGATTCACGGCGACCGCGATACCGGTCGTGCGATCGGAGTACTCCGTGATCAGCTCGGCCACGGACTTGCCGGCCGGTACGTCGATCGCCGTACCGTTCACCCAGACGGATTCCATCGCGCTTCCTCCCTACGCCGGAATTACCCGATTCAGGTTCAGCGGTCGGTGACGGCGTAGTCACCCTCTCAGCCCACTCCCTGCGAGCTCCCGCGGACTTCTCAATTATAGCGTGGCTATCGTGACCGAAACTGCCTGGGGAGGCGACCGTCTTGGCGAAGCGGGTTGGGATCTCGGATGTGGCTGCTCGGGCCGGAGTCAGCCCGACGACGGTTTCACATGTGCTGTCGGGCCGGCGGCATGTCTCGGAGGCGACTCGGGCGCGGGTGCGGTCGGTGATGGACGAGCTCGGCTGGGAGCCGAACCAGCTGGCCCGCAGTCTGCGGACGCAGCGGACGCAGACGATCGCGCTGATCGTGCCGGACATCACGAACCCGTTCTACCCGTCGGTCGCGCGCGGTCTGCTCGACGTGGTCAGCGAGCCCGGGTACCAGGTGCTGATCGGCAACACGGACGGCTCGCCTTCGGCCGAGAAGGATCTGGTCGCGCGGATGGTGACTCGCAGCGTCGACGCGATCGTGTTCGCCGGCTACTACAGCAAGGCGAGCGACGTCGCGGCTGCCGTCGAGGCGGGGATCCCGGTGGCGCTGATGGGCGGGCGTCGAGCCTCTGCGGGGATCGACGTACTGACTTCCGACGACCTCGCAGCGGGGGAGATCGCCACGCGATATCTGATAGGCCGGGGCTATCACCGGATCGGCTTCATCACCGGTCCTGTCGGTGAAGGTCCGCCCGCCGACCGCGTGAAGGGTTATCGGCGCGCGCTGACCTCGGCCGGGCTGCGGTTCAACGGTCAGTTGGTTGTCCGTGAGGAGTTCTCGCGTGCCGGCGGTACGGCGGGGTTGCAGAAGCTGCTCGAACTGCGCAAGCCGCCGCGGGCCGTGCTGTGCACGAACGACATGGTCGCGATCGGCGCACTCGACGTCGCGCGTGATCGCGGGTTGCGGGTTCCCGACGACCTTGCAGTGATGGGTTTCGACGACATCGAGGCTGCCGCGCTCATCTCGCCGTCGTTGACCACGATCGCGGGCGATCCGCGCGAGCAGGGTCGCGCGGTCGGCCGGGTCCTGCTGGGCAGGCTGGAGGGGACGGCCGCCAGCCTGCCGCAGCGCATTCTGTTCGCGCCGTCCGTCGTACCGCGGGAATCCGCCTAGGGCGCGGTGACCGACGTCACCGTCGAGCCCGAGATGTACGTCGGCCAGACGCCTACCGTGACTGTGATCTGGCCGTTCGCATTAGGTGTCATCGTGCTGGTCAGACCGTAGAGGCTCGTGACCTGGACGGGGCCGGTCGCGTTGACCGTCACCGTCGTGTTGGATCCGGACGCGGCCCAGATGGCGCGGAACGGCGTACCGTCGTTCGCCGCGTAGACCTGGTCGATCAGGCCGTTGCCCGGGTTCTCCTTGCCGAGGAACGTCGCGCCGCGGAGCTGCCGTGCGGCTGTGGCATAGGCGACGTACGACGGCTTGGGGGTGTACTTGCCGAGTGCGTCGGCCTCGTTGTGAACCAGCCCGAAGTTGTTCTCCGCCGCGGCCGGGTCGATGCCGTCGTTCTTGAAGTCGTACATGTAGAACCGGTCGACGTCGTGCCCGGGCACGTTGAGCATCTCGCGCGCCATGTACATCGCCTGCGTCGGCTCGTCGACAGGGACCGCGCTGCCGGAGCCGGTGTACCAGCCGGCCTCGGTGATCCAGATCGGCTTGTCGACACCGCCGTTGTACTGCCGGATCGTTGCCCGCACCTGATCGATCGCCGTACCGAGACTCTCGGGCGCGTGCAGGAAGTTGTACGGGTGGATGGATACGACGTCGAGGTACTGCAGCCCGCCGAGCTGGCAGAACGTCTGGAACCAGGCCTGCTGGGTCACGTCGGTGTCGCCGCCGGCGACGATGTTGAGATCGGGATGGGTGGCCTTCACCTTCGTGTACGTCGCCTTCAGCAGCGCGAGGTAGCTATCGGGTGTCTTGTTGGCGGGACCGGCTGCGTTGACGTCCCACTCGTTCCACACCGCGAGGTTGTGGACCTGCGGGTTCTGGTTCGCCAGTGCGTTGGCGTAGTTGGCGAACGCGGTCCGGCCGGCGTCGGTGTACGGCGCGTTGAAGAGCTGATCGGGGCAGTCGTAGAGGCAGTTGCCGTAGTCCGCGACCATCAGCGGGTCGAGCCCATTGGATTGGAACGACTGCAGGTACGTCGTGACCTTGGCCGGGAAGGCGTACGTGCCTGCTGTGGTCTCGGCGGCGGACCAGTACGCCTCATCTCTCGCCGTCCGAGCACCGGCCTGACTTACCAGCGGGATCACATCGGGCGCCCAGGAACCGGCGAAGTGCGTGCCGACCCCGTTGTACGTCGTGGGCGTGGTCGCCGCGACCGCGTCGACGTTGACGGAGGCCGTCGTACCGCCGCCGATGATCAGGCTCTTGTCCAGCGTGAGCATGATCGCCTTCGCCGGCCCGTGCCAGACGCCGTCGTCGGCGCCGCCGAAGTGCAGGTAGCCGGCGCCTCCGTTGAAGGTGGTGACATTGAGCTGCTGCCAGGCCGTCGAACCCGACAGCGTGAGGCGTTGCTGGTGGACCTGGCCGGTCGCGTCGGTCAGCCGGAGACCGATGGCCGACAACTGACTCGTCTTCACCCAGAGGCTGAGGGCGGTCAGGTTGATCGGCGTCATCGTGCGCTGGATCGCGACGTAGTTGCCGCCGCCCGTGAAGTCACCAGAGAGCTTCGCGGACTGCGCGCCGGCCTGCAGGTTCGTCGTGTCGTAGGTGAGGCTGCCGGTCGCGCCGGCGAACTCGCTGCCCGGGTAGAACGACCAGCCCTCGGCCGCGCTCTCGTAGTCGCCGAGCGGCGTCGTCGGCTTGGTGGACTGCGCGTTCACGGTGAAGTCGTCGAGGCTCACGCTGCTGCTCGTCGCGCCGGTGATCGCGCCCTTGTCGAGAACGACCTCGAGGCCCTTGGCCGGACCGTGCCAGACACCGTCGTTGGCACCGCCGAAGTGGACGTACTGCTTGCCGCCGTCGAACCGGGCGACGCTGAGCGGCTGCCAATCAGTTGCCCCAGACAACGTTAGGCGCTGCTGATGGACCTGGCCGGTGGAGTCGGTGATGCGGAACGTGAGGAAGGTCAGGTTCGGGGACTTGGCCCAGAAGCTGACGCTGGACGCGTTGACCGACGGGAGCGTGCGGTTGACGCTCACGTAGGCTCCGCCGGCGCTGAAGTTTCCGGACAGTTTGCCCGAGCTGGTGCCGGAGTGGTTGTCGGTGGTGTCGAGTGCGAAGCCTCCGGTGGCGCCGGGGAATTCGCTGCCTGGGTAGAAGGTCCAGCCTTCCGCGGTGTTCTCGAAATCGCCGACCCGATTGGTGGTGAGGCCGGCGACCGACGCCGTACTGAGTGGGCTGAGGATCGCGAAGGTTGTTTGTGCGCTGACCGTGCCTGCTTGGACTGTCAGCTTGTACCAGCCGCGGGTGGTGACCGAGACCTGGAGCGTGCTCGCGGTGGCTTGGCTGCCGGTGGCGACGACGGTGCCATTGACGTCGGCCGCCGACCAAGTGACTGACGACGCGTCGGTGCTGAGGCCGATCTTCACCTGCTGGCCGTCGGTGAACACGTTGCCGAGGGTGAGGGGAGTGAGGGCGAGGGTCGCCGCGTGGGCCGGGGCGACGGTGCCGAAGCAGAGGAGGAGAACTCCGAGAACGATGGCAAGACTACGTCTCATGCCGACTCCTTGAATCAGGGCGGTGTAGGTGAGACGTCGGCTGCCACGACGTGATGCAAATCGATTTGTACTATCGCTGTGGGTGATCTCCGTGTCAACAGCTCGCCACTGTCCGCTTCCGGCGCCTTTGCTGAGGTCGGCCCCGTGTCAGCTGAGGTCGGTCCCACGTTTCCTGAGCTCGGTCCCACGTTTCCTGAGCTCGGTCCCGCGTTAGCTGAGGTCGGCCCGTGTCAGCTGAGCTCGGCTCCCGTGAGGAGGGCGGCGAGCTCGGTCGGGCGGTACAGCACCTGCTTGCCGGTGCGTTGCGGCTCGACGAGACCGGTACGGCGGAGCAGCTGGAGATGCTGGCTCACGGCCGACGGCGTCACCTTCAGCTCGCCGGCCAGGTCCGTTGTCGTGCGGGGATGCGTCAGTAGTTCGAGAATGTGCGCGCGCGGCGTACCGATCAATTGGGCCAGATCTTGCTGCGACGGCGGCTCGACGACCGACCACAGGTTGGCTTGGCCGCGGGGCGGGTAGCCCAGTATCGGTTCGGCTCCCGGGTCGAACGGGATCACAGCGTGCGGCCCGAACAGGCTCGGCTGGAGCACGAGTCCTCGGCCCTTTATCGCCTCGGTCCGGCTGACAGCGGCCACCCGGTCGACTTTCAGCAGCCCGTCCGCGTAGCTGATCGCCGGCGCCAGTCCATTGAGCATCGCGCCGGTCCCGTGCTGGGTGAGGACATGCCCGCGGTAACTGATGTCTGCCGAGAGGAGGGTTCGCATCCGGTCCCAGTACGGCGCCATCATGGCGTCCCAGTACTGGCGCAGTGCATCGAGGACCTTGTCGATGGTCAGGTCTTCCGGGAGCTCGCCGTTCACCGCGACGAGTTGCCGCTCGTACGTTTCGCGGTCCACGTCGCCGATCAGTTGCAGCTCGTCGGCGAGCTGCGTGAGCGGGGAGGTCGGGCGCGGGGTCAGGAAATCCGGGCTCCCCATCGTGTCGTTGACGAGCCACCGCAGTACGTCCCAGTCCAGCTCCGCCACGCGCGGCTGGACCGCCCTGACCCACCCCAACTGCAACGGGAACCGACCCGGCTCCCGCAACGCACGCAACGACAACACCATCTCCGCAACCGGCGACACCGCAAACCGCACCTCCGCCAGATCCCGCGAAGTCAGCTCGTAAGTCAGCACGACCCGCTACTCAGGCCGGCCCGTTGCCGTAGCCAAGGTCATCGGCAATATCAAAACTCTCCGACCCGTACTGCGCCTGCGGCTCCGCCACATCCGTCCCCAGATCAAACCCGACCTCGGTCTCCTCCTCCACCAGATCCGGCTCAACCTCATCCGGCTCACGATCACTCATAAACCCCTCCTAGGTCCGTCGTACGCCCGCAGTATGAACCACCAACTTGACCCCCCAACCACATCCCACCCGTTGACCCCTCCCATCCCACCTCCCCATACTGACGTGAACCTTCCCGTGAACGATCACGGCAATCGCCACACCCCATCCACACCCCGCCGACCGCACCCCGTCATGGCGATCAACCCGCCCACCCACCCGCCCGCCCCCGGGCGACCACCCGCCCCTCCGCCCACCGCGTCGGCCGCCGCACCCCCACCGGCTGCGCGCCCACCCGCCGCAACCCCACCGCATTCGCCCACCGCATTCGCCCCCGAGCGACCGCCCTGCTCCACCGCTCTCCGCACTCCGCCCACCGCACTCCGCCCACCAACCCGCCGACCGCTCTCCCCGCCTCCACCGCTCACCAACCCGCCCACCGCTCACCGCACCGCCCATCGCTCACCGCACCGCCCATCGCTCACCGCACCGCCCAACAGGCGCGCGCCCTGCCCCCGCCCCACCGCACCCAGCGCGCGGGCCGCCCAACACCCATCGGGTGCCGCCCTCCCGCCGCATTCGCCCAGCCACTCGCCCACCCGACCGTCCCGGCCGACCGCACCCGTCCACCGGGCGACCGCAATCGGCAGTCCGCCCACCCCCAGTCCGCCCACCCCCAGTCCGCCCACCGCACTCCGCCCACCGCCACCTCCCACAGGCCGCCCACCGAGCGAGCCCCCGCCCCCGCCCACCACCGGGCGACCCCCGCCCCTTCGTCTCCTGAGGAGAGACCTATGACGCTGCGCTTGAGGCTTGCCGCCGCTGTCTCCGCCGCCCTCGCCGTGCTCGTGGCTGTGACGCAGCCGATGGCGTCCGCCGCGCGGGCCGTTCCCGGCGCGGCGCCCGCCGCCGTGAGTACCTCGGTGGCACTCGACGGGCGCGCAGGCGGCCGGACTTTCGACGGTGTCGGCGCCATCAGCGGTGGAGGCGGGAACAGTCGGCTGCTCGTCGACTACCCCGAGCCGGCCCGCAGCAGGATCCTCGACTACCTGTTCAAGCCCGGGTACGGCGCCAACCTGCAGCTGCTCAAGGTCGAGATCGGCGGCGACACGAACTCCACCGACGGCGCCGAGCCCAGCCACCAGCACACCGCGAGCGACCTCGACTGCAACCGTGGGTACGAGTGGTGGCTGATGGCCGAGGCCAAGAAGCGCAACCCGGCGATCAAGCTCTACGGCCTCGCCTGGGGAGCCCCCGGCTGGATCGGCAACGGCCAGTTCTGGTCGCAAGACATGATCGACTACGTCATGCGCTGGCTCGGCTGCGCGCAGAACCACAAGCTCGCGATCGACTACCTAGGCGGCTGGAACGAACGCGGGTACGACGAACCCTGGTACGAAAACCTCCACACCACCCTGGCCTCCCGCGGCTACCGAACCCAGGTAGTCGGCGCGGACTCCGGCTGGGATGTCGCCGACTCGATGGCAGCAGACCCGGCGTTCAACTCGGCCGTCGACATCATCGGCGCGCACTACCCGTGCGAGGGCGGCGACGGCGGAAGCGCCCTGTCATGCTCATCCAGCGACGTTGCGCAGGCCAACGGCAAACCCTTGTGGGCCAGCGAAAACGGCTCCCTCGACCTCGACGCCGGCGCCGACGAGCTGATCCGGTCCATCACCCGCGGGTACATCGACGCGCGCATGACGGCGTACCTGAACTGGCCGTTGCTAGCAGCAATCTACCCCGGAATGCCTTACGACACAGTCGGTCTGGCGGTAGCCGATCAACCCTGGTCAGGTGCCTACCGCCTAGGCAAGAGCCTGTGGACCACCGCCCAGATCACCCAATTCGCCAAACCGGGTTGGACATTTGTCGACGCGGCATCGGGCTATTTCGGCGGCGACCGCGCAAACGGCTCGTATGTATCGCTACGAGCGCATGACAACTCGGCGTACAGCGTGATCGCCGAGACAACAACGGCGACCTCCCCACAAACACTCAACCTCAACATCACCGGCGGTCTGCCCACGACGACCGCGCACGTCTGGACAACGGACGTAAGCAGTCCGACCGCCCACGACAATCTCGTGCACGTCGCCGACGTCGTACCGGCCAAGTCGGGAGCGTTCACCGTCACCCTCCAGCCCGGCCGGGTCTACACGATCACGACCACAACCGGCCAGGGTGCCGGCCAGGCCGTCAGCCCGCGCCGAGCCGACCTCCCACTCCCGTACGTCGACAACTTCGAGCGCTACCGTCCCGGGTCGCAAGCGCGGTTGCTCGCCGACATGCAGGGCTCGTACGAGACCGTCCGCTGCGCCGGCCGACCGGGTACTTGCCTTAGGCAAATGGCGCCCGTGAAACCGATCCTCTGGCAGGACGACTCCGACGCGTTCGCGCTCATCGGCGACACAACGTGGAAGGACTACACCGTCTCGAGCGATGTGTACTGGGACAAGCCCGGAACCATCGAGCTCATCGGCCGCGCCGGCCACCAATCCCGGCCGCAGAGTCACCAGGAGGGCTACTTCCTCCGCATCGACGACCGCGGATCATGGTCGATCGTCCGGTCCGCGATCGACTCCACCCTGACCACCCTCGCGTCCGGCAAGACAGTTGCCCCAGGCATCCACTGCTGGCAGCAGGCGGCGCTGCAGCTGTCGGGTACGACGCTAACCGCGATGCTCGACGGCAAGGCGATCGGCGTTGTGGACGACCCGACGTACGCGACCGGCAACGCAGGTATCGGCGTCGTCGGCTACCAGACCGACCAGTTCGACAACCTGCGGATCACTCCGGCGAAGCATGGCCCCGCTCCTGCGACCGTGACGGTGACCGCTCCTGCCACGTTGCAGCGCGGCGAGACCGGCACAGTTCAGGCGAAGTTCGCCGTACCAGCAGGAGCTCCTGCGGCGCACGATCTCGAGCTAACGCCGAGCGGTCTGGCGGGCTGGACGTTCGACCCGGCGTCAGTCCACTTCGACCAGGTCGCTTCCGGTACGACGGTCACCGCGACCTGGCAGGCGACCGCGCCGACTCTGCGCGACACGCCGACCGAGAACCCGATCACCGTGACGGCCACCTATGCGCAGCGGTCCGTCCAGCATTGGTCGTATGGCAAGGCTGTCGTCCAGGTTCCGATCCCGCCGCCGACAGGTACGGAGTACGTGAGCGACCTGGCCTTCGTCTCCACCAGCAACGGCTGGGGTCCGATCGAACGCGACACCTCGAACGGCGAACAGGCCGCCGGCGACGGCCTGCCCATCACCCTCAACGGCACCGTGTATCCCAAGGGTGTCGGCATGCACGCCAATGGATCTGTCGACCTCTATCTCGGCGGGGCTTGTACCCGCTTCACCGCCGTCGCCGGCGTTGACGACGAGGTCGATCCCTATGGCTCGGTCCGTTTCACCGTTGCCGCCGACGGGTCGACCCTCACTACAACGCCTGTCCTCACTAACTCCTCCGACCCATTTGCCGTTGACGTCGACGTGACCGGCGCCCAACACCTGACTCTGACCGTCGACGACGCCGCTGACTCCAACGCTCACGACCACGCCGACTGGGCCGACGCCAAAGTGGTGTGCCAGTAATTGTCGGTGGCTCGTGGAAGGGTCGGTGGCGACTTCACGAGTGGAGGAAGCATGGGGTTTCGCACGATGGAGGATGACGAAGCGGCTGAGTTTCTGGCGCAGCCGCTGGTTGCTGTGCTGGCGATCGACGATCCGGGCTGGTCGCCGCATGTGACGCCGGTGTGGTTTCACCACCTGCCCGGAGAGAACAGATTCCAGGTGATGACGCCGGCGAAGTCGAAGAAGGCGAGGCTGCAGCGCGAGGGCTCGGGCGAGTTGTCGCTCTCGGTGCAGACGGCTGACGGACCAACCGCGAAGTACCTCAATATGCAAGGTGTTGCCCGGCTGCTTCCGCTGAGCCCTGACCTGCTCAACGCGATGGTGGACAAGTACCTGGCGGAGGAGTTCCGCGCGGCGTACCTGGCCGATCCGCCCGAGGACTCGATGTTCGACATCACCCCGCGACGCATCACCACGGGGGTCATCGGCTGACACTTCGACTCGCTGCTTCGTCGTACCCGGCATGACGACGACACTCAACCAGCTCACCGGTGACTACGTGCTCGACGCCGCGCGGACGCGGCTCGGGTTCGTCGCGCGCCACCGGATGGCCACCCGGGTGCGCGGCCGGTTCGACGTGTTCGAAGGCGCCGTGCACCTGGACGGCGACGATCCGGCCAGGTCGAGCGCCCAGCTCACGATCCGCGCGGACAGCATCGAAACCGGCGACCGACGCCGCGACGCCCAACTCCGCAAGGACTTCCTCGGCGCGGCGACATACCCGATCATTACCTTCGTGTCGACGAAGGTCGAGCAGGTCGACCCATCCGCCTTCGAAGTAACCGGCGACCTGACGATCCGCGGCATCACACAGTCGGTAACGGTCCCCTTCGAACTCGTCTCCACGCCCGCCGGCGGCATCGCCTTCGCAGCCGCACTGACTATCGAACGCGCCCGGTGGCAGGTCAACTGGAACGCCTTCACCACAGCCCTGGTCGGCCCGACCGTGGTCCTGGACCTCCAGGTCTTCGTTGCCGCCTAGTCCTCGCAGGCGATCCCGTCGTGATCGGAATCCAGACGATAGATATCAGTACCGATCACCTCGATCGGCCCAGCAACGTACTCCGGCCCGTTGCCACTCCCACCCGAACAGTCGACATCACTCGCGATCGGAACGCACCCGGAGTAGTTCGGGTCGCAGTCCGAGGGCTGTTCCGGCTCGTCGACCTTCGTACCGACGGCGGTGATCTGTGTACGCGGTTCCTTAGCAACCTCCTGCCTGAGCAGGTGTTTCGCCGTCTGTACGCCGTTCACGAACGTCACCCGGTACGTCATGCGACGCGTGCCGTTCACGCCTTTGGTGCGGACCGTCTTCTCGCCCTTCGGGAGCGAGTCGTCGGTGACCGTCCTCTTCTTGAACGGGATGGTGCGGAGCTCGACGACCTCCTTCGACGTGGTGGTCGTCGTCGGCTTCGGTGTTGTCGGCTTGGCCTTGGTGATTGGCGTCGGTGCGGTCGTGGGCTCGCTGATGATCGGTGATGGTTGCGGTGTGGTGGTGACGTGGACGCTGGCGATCGCGGCCGGCTGGTCGGCCGTCGTACCCGAGTCCGTTCCACATCCGACGGCGAGTGCGCCGACCGCCACGATCAGCGCAGCACGAATGAATAACACGGTGTTCCCCCCAACCCGCCGTCGGTTCCCCCCGCGGCGGGATTGTCAGCACCCGGACTACCCGAGCGAATTCTGATCTGTACCACCATCCCGAACGCGGGCGCGAGGCCTCGCCGCGGGCTGTGTCGGTTCTGTGACCTACCGTGCGGTACCGCAACAGCACCAGGATCACCCCCGCCAAGCAATCCCACCCCAAACCTGACACACTGTTCCCCTCACCAACTGAGGGCCTCTAGCTCAACTGGCAGAGCAGCGGACTTTTAATCCGCGGGTTGTGGGTTCGAGTCCCACGGGGCCTACAAGTTTCTGTCTGAGTCCGGGTCTTCCTTGACAGGTTGGCTCGGGTTCTTGCTTTACGTGGCTCCGGTAGATGCTTGACGGTGGCTTCGGTTGTTTCTTGACACTCGACTCATGTTGCAGGAGTTGAGCGTGCAGGAGCAGAAGTACCAGGCAGTACTCGCGGTGTTGTCCGACGGCCGGTCGGTGAGCGAGGTCGCGGAGCAGTGGGGTGTGTCACGCCAGTCGGTGCACGCATGGCTTCGCCGTTACGAAGACGAGGGGCTGGTGGGTCTGGTCGCGGTCGCGCCGGCCAGCGTCGTGTCCGCATCAGCTCGGCGGAGTCGTCGAAGCCAAGACCCTCGAGCTGCGCCGGTTCATCCTGGCTGGGCCCCACGGCGGATCCTGTAGGACCTGCAACACACCGCGCCGGGAGTGGCCGACGAGATGGTGCCGTCACGGTCAGCGATCTATCGAGCTTTGGTCCGCGCCGGAGTGATCGACCCACAGACCAGGCGGCGCGACGAGCATTGGCGACGCTGGGAACGGGCCGAGCCGATGGAGCTGTGGCATGGACGTCGTGGGCGGGTTCCTCTTAGCCGACGGCCGCCGCGCGAAGGCGCTCACCGGGATCGGCGACCACTCCCGGTACTGCGTGTGTGCGTAGCTGATGTTCCGCGAGACCGCGCTCAAGGTGTGCGACGGGTTGGCGCTGGCGATGCGCACCCTACGGCGTGCCTGAGCAGATCCTGATCGACGACGCCAAGGTCTTCATCGGCCGGTCCAACCATCCACCGTCGAGGTGTTGTTCGACCGGATCTGCCGCGAGGACGGCATCACCCACCGCCTGACCGAACCCCGCTCATCCTCCACCACCGGCAAGGTGGAACGCTTCCACCGCACCCTGCGCACCGAGTTCCGCGCCGACCGGATCTTCCCCGACTTGCCCACCGCCCAGGCCGAACTCGACACCTGGGTCAGCGGCTACAACCACTCCCGGCCGCACCAGGGGATCGGCATGATCCCACCCATCGAACGCTTCCAGCGCCGCACCTCAGACGCCCTGATCTGGATCCGCTCGGTCCCGAGTTCGGGAGCAAGCCACCGGATACCGAGAAGCTGCGCCGACAGCGGTTGGAGCGGCACGGCACGCGGCTTACCAGCAGGCAGGAATGCGCTCGCTCTCACTCGTTGACATGGCGCCGGCGAATGCTGTCGGGACGTTCGACGTACTACTCGTCAGGCAGCTGCAGACGGTTTGAACAGCCGTCGGATGCCCATTCGATGCGAGCATCGTCCCCCCGAAATCGGGCGTGGTCGCCATCGGCATCGTCCGTCAGCAGGTGACCGAAGACTCGATGCGCGAGATGAAGCGCGACGTGTCGTCCAATGAGAGTCACAAACCACCTTAGGGATCGGGAAGAGCGGGACTCGCCGGTACGGCGAACGCATTTCTGTATGGATCACTACGCTACGAGACGGTGTGACGTCGAGGAGCTATCTGGGGGAACTCTATGCAGTGGTCGTTGGTTTCAACTGAGCTCGGCGGGGTGCCGGTTCTCGTCGAGGCCGTGGCCTTGCCCGGAACGCAGCAGACCGCGAGACCAGGCAGCGTCGAGCGGGCGCACGACATGTTCACCCGGGCACAAGCCATCATCGAGCAGTTCGCCTTGTCCGCCGTGCAGGTCGGCGAGCGAGTCGCCGCCCACAGCCGTCAACCCGATGAGATCGAGATCCAGTTCGGACTGAAGTTCTCGGTGCAGGGCGATGTCGTCATCGCGAGCGCAGGCACCGAGGCGTCCCTGAGCGTCAAGATCGTGTACGGCGATGCGCTGGCAGACCCCACGGGGACGAGCATCGCAGGCCAGGGCGAGGCGAGTGCATCATGAGCGTGCCGTCAATTCAGTCTCACGGCCGGATACTCGATGCGCAGGATCGTCCGGTAGGAACCTGCTTCCAGGTCACGCCAGGAGTGCTGGTGACGGCTCTGCATGTGGTGGATGATGCGTCCCAGGATCAACCTGAACGTGTGGTCCGCTTCGAGCCGTTGGCGGGGCGGGCTGGCGAGGACAGGGCAGAGGCGAGACTAGTTGCTTCCGATGTCGAGCATGACCTCGCGGTCTTGACGACCGACGGGCATCTGCCCACCAGCGCGTCGTACGTCGCGTACTCGGACGATCAGGTTTCCGATACCAGGTTCACGTTGACCGGGTACGCGATGTTGCCGGAGGGCACGGGGTACGCCTCCTACCGGGAGATGCCGACGGCTGGCCGATGGGAGGGAACGGCGACTGACGAGACCGGAGCGAAACTGGGCTGGGCTCGGGCGGACGGTGTACAGCAGGGGATGAGCGGAGCACCAGTTCTCCGCCATGGTGACGGCGCTGTCATCGGGGTGCTCACGGATCGGTACAACAGCCAGGGAGTCTGGTCGTCGGGGCGCATCAAAATCAGCCGAATCGAGTCGATGCTTGCACTCCTCGGAAAGCGTGCGACGTTTGCCGTCGAGTCAAGCCCGGTCCGGGACTTGAAAGACCAGAACCGGCTATCCGAATCCACGATCAATCGCGAAGGACGCCGCACCGACAAGACCTTCGTTCCGCCACCGAGGTGGGAGCAGCACTGCAACGAGGCTCGCGATGCTTTCGCACGAGGCGATATCGTCGTCATCGTGGCCGCGCCAGGGGTCGGGTCGACGACGTTCGCCGAGCAGTTGCTGGCTCATGAGGCGCCGATGGGTATGCAGCTCACGACCTTCGAGCCTGGCGACTGGGACGGCCCAACGACGGCGGTCCTTCGCCCGCGGCCCTGGTACGCGCACGTTCTCGACCTCCGCGATCCGGACACGGACCGGCTGTCCCCGCAGTTCCTGGATGGTCTGACGCAGCTCGCGGATTGCTACCGGGACATGCAGGCCTGCCTGGTGCTGACCGTTCGGGCTGACCTCTGGCGGGCAGTCGCGAGCCGACCGATCGCAGGCATCCATGTTCTCCGGCTCGACGAGGGGCCGGACTCGCTGAGCTTGGTCGAGCGTCGAATCAAGCAGCCGGCTGCCGCCTTGGTGCCGCACCTAAATGACCCGAAGGTCAAGCCGCATCTTCAGGAGTTGAGCGCTGTCCAGGCTGCCGAGGCAGCGCAGACGATCCTGCACGAGTGGGCCTTGTTGTCCGTCGAAGAAGATGAAGCCGAGTGGTGCGATCACCTCGCGAAGGTTCTCGACAATCACACCGGCGAGCTGAACGGCGTGTTCGTACCGTCTGGAACCCCGTCGCAGGCAGAGCTGTTGTCGAACGATGATCGGTGCCTGCTCATCGCTCTAGGGTGCCTTCGGAGCGTTCAGCTTGCCGAACTGGATTCGGTCAGCAAATCCCTCTCCGCGTACCTTCAGCGGATACCGCAGCCCAGGGACGATGGCAAGGCATCGGCATACGAGGCCCTCGGCGGCCCCGGGCTCCGTGGGCGCATCGCCCGCATCAAAGCGCGTGTGCGCCCGGGTGAAATCGTCGTCTTCAATCAGTCCGCTTTCGGCGATGCGGCAGTCCGTTATGTTTGGGACAACTATCCGACGTCGCGCCCGCCGATCGCTGAGTGGCTGATCCGCCTTGCGGTCAAGGACGCGGGTCGGCAACAGGTCGCGAAGGAGTGGCTGTCCGAGCTGGTGCGCCGTCACCAGGACGTGGACTTCATCAAGAAGAAGATGCAGAAGCTAGCCATCGAGCAGGATTGCCCATGGCTGCTCGCCGAGGTCCTGTACGACGGGGCGAAGGATCCTCACATGAGACGTCGGTGTGAGCGCGTCCTCTACGACTGGGCTCTCAATGAGGAGCTGCAGGGCGTCGTCGTCGCGGTGGCAGAGCGACTGCTGCTGGATGGTGAGCGATCGGAGATCGCCGTGCGACGGCTACAGCGCGTCGCTGACGAGACGAGCAAGGAGACGATCAGCGCGTCTGTTCTCGCGGCGTTCGAAGCAGCTCTGCAGCATCCGGGGGCGCGACCGCATTTCATCGCGAGCGCGGCGGTGTGGCTGAAGCAGGATGCTTCGAAGCCCTCGGCAAAGCTTGCGCTGCGTGTGCTCGTGAGTGCGGATGTCGGCAGTCTACCTTGGCTGCTGAGCGAGCAAGCGGCCGAGATCGATCTGCAGCTTGTGCTTGGGGAGGCGTTGGCCGACGACATCACTCATGATGCGATCGTGACAATCCTGGCCAAGGCGAGCCTCGTCGAGACTCACTACGCACGTGTTGTGGACGCCGTGGCGGCGGCTGCTGTCCAGCAAGGCGCGGGTATGGCGCTCTATAGGCTCCTCGCACGTTTCGGTAGCGAGGATCGGTTCTCGGGACGCGATCCTGAGGGAGACATCCAATCGAAGGTGAAGCTGGTCGCTGCCGGAGGTAATGCGCCACCTGAGGCCCTCACGGTTATATGAGGTGGCGCAGACGGCGGGTCGAGTTGGCGTTCCCGGAGACGAACCGGCTTCGTACCGCACTCGACGGCGTGAACTTCGACGCCCGCGTGATCGTCAGGTTCGTGCCCAGTCGCAAGGACCACTTCGATCGGGAGAGCCTGGTGCGGACGCGGGTTGTCGAGAGCGCGTCCAACATCTCGAGGGCGTACGCCGCCGACGACCTGTCGGCGGCTCAGGCCGCGATCAACGCGGAGCTAGGGTGCCCGAGCGACTGCGCGGACGGCTACTACCGAAGGCTGACGGCCAGAGTTGAGCTTGGGGTGAGCGCGGACGCGGCGCGGGCCGCGGCGCAGAATCGACAGGATGAGGAGCGTGTTGCCCGGCTGCGACATCTGAGGTCAGTGCTCTACACGGATCCGGGTCTGCTGGCCATCGATCATCTCGATCGCAACCCAGGTGCCCCGGTGGACCGCAAGGTGATTCGGGAGTATTACGCAATAGCCAATCATTTCCGGGAAGCCGAGGAGTGGTGGTCGCCGCTGATGCTGGCCTGGAGCGAGCTCGCTACCGAGGCCGCAGGATCGCCGAACGGAGGCACCGTGGCGATGGACGGCCTGCTGGAGGCCATCAACAACCTCGACGCCAGGCTGGCGGCTAGGCATTCGGTGCCACGCCGGCCATCTGGCAGCTAGCTCCCCGACATCACGCTCGCATCGAGGAATACCAGTTGACGATTATCCTCGGTGCCGTCCGCCGTCTGGTCTGTTCCGCGTACCGGAGCCCGTTCGTCGTCTTCCTCGAGCACGAACCCGCCATCCGAGTCGGGCACGAGGGTGACGAGGTCGCTGGCCAGGAACTCGGCAGTATTCGCCACGTTCCGGAGCAGGTGGCGCATCTCGTCGGCGGTGTGCCGCGGTCGCGCCGAAAGGTACTGCCGAGGGATACGTATGAGCTGAGGCCAGTCGGTCTGTCCGCACAGTTGAAGTGCTCCCCAGAACTGGCGCCACGGTATGCACGATGGTGGCGGCATCGTCCCGGTCGCGCCCCAGGCTTCGGCTGGTCGGCGCTTCTTGTGTGAGAAGTCGTAGCGCACCAGTCGCTTGCGGTTTCCGCGTTTCGGCGAGCCGTGCGTGGCGAGCTCGGGTGAGAGCGCCCGGGCAACGTCGGCTGTGGTCAGTAGGACCATCCACTCGGCGAACCACCAGGCCGATCCACTGCGACGGAACGCGAGCTCAGTTACAGGCACACCGTCTTGCTGCGCTTCCTGCGCAAGCTCGCCGGTCCAATCGGGTTGTGGGAAGGCGTAGAACGGCTGGCGACTCAGCGGTCGATGGAGATACTCCCACAGCTGTCCGATGTCGACCTTGACGTCCTGAAGGTCCGGACCAGTCATCGTCAAGGTCTTGAGCTCGATCTGGACAGCCTTGCCCGGTCGAGTCGGTAACCAGTCGATGTTGATGTCCTCGCCCGTGGCCGGCCACCACAGTGCCGCATTCGACCTGTACCGGTACGCCAGGTACAGGCTCGACCAGTGCTCGAGCGTCTTCTCAGGTACGGAGACCGATGCCACCCCCGGATGCTACTCGCGCTCCGAGCCAGTCGAATACACGCTGCACCAAGGCGGACGATGACGTGTGCTGGTGGAGCGAAGAGGCAGCAATCCGGAGGACTGCTGATACCAGGAGCAGTCTGGTCGACCTCAGTGCTGGTGCCGTCGTGCTGTTCGCCATTGTTGTCGCGGCCGAAGACGCAATCTCGAGCATGTCCCGATCCCAGAGGATCTGCCGACAAGTCCTCGCCGCGCCAGCAGCCGCGGCACCGTGGCGAAGCAGGTCCCCTCCGACAACGTCCCCTGCCGACATAGGTTTGTGGAGGCGGCGGTCGATGGCTGAAGGCCCTACGCACGACCGACCGTACGGGCAGCGAGTCGATGTCGCGCCGCGCCGCGCCGCCCCTGATCGTGACCGGCCAGGCGCCGCCGATGGAGAGTGAGCTCGGGCGTCATGGGATCGAGCCTCCACCGATAGATCGGGCCGCGAGACAGTGGCCCGCATGCTCTCGTTCGCAGGACGAACAGCCACGGTTGCCAATGTAGAAATCTGCGGCTAGGGACGCTGGCGCGTCTTCTGCAGCTTTGGCCGCTTGCTGAGCGGTGTGAGCCCGCGGCGAGTCTTCAGTAGGCTCTCGTCCTTCGTGTTCTCGCGCACGGTCAATCGGCTGAGGATTCGTTGCTGCGTTTCCGGTGTCCAGAACACGGCAAGCTGTTGGCGAGCTCGGGTGATCGCCGTGTAGAAGATGTTGTGAGAGATCCGTTCTTCGCTGGCGTCAGTGATGACGACCTTGACCGAGTCGAATTCGAGGCCTTGGGCCTTGTGGATCGATACTGCGTACGCAATCTGAAACGGGATCAACGTGTTGACTGTGTCGTCATCATCGTCGCTGCTCGCGCGCTCGAAGACGTCGAACTGGACCGTCGTGCCCTCGACCCAGCGCAGATCCGTGCCGAGCACGTCGCGTGCCGTGACGTCCCGTTCGAGATCGACGTCGAACGTGATCCGACCGGGCACGCGGTCGATGCCGACGATCGTGCCCTTCATGTTGTTGAAGATGACGGGGCGGAATCGGTCGGAGTCGCTAAACAGCACAGGGTCGTTGACCTTGTAGATGGACTCGCCCCAGCTCACAGCGGGCCTGGGACTGCTCGCTTGAAGGAACCGATTCACGTTGTTGATGCCGTAGAGCCCGTCGTAGTTCAGGCAGAGCACGATCTCGTCGTCGCTCTGGCGCGTGAAGAGCGAGCTCCCCAGGACAGCTGAGTAGCCGTTCTTCGCGAGGGACTCTTCGATGCGGTCGTCGAGGTTCCGCACCCTGTCCCACAGCGTGAGCAGCGCCTGGTCATCGGTCCGGAAGGGCTTGGTGAGTTCGAAGACAGACTCGGGCGGGATGTAGGAGCGGGCGATGCTGAACCAGTTCCCGAACTCGATCGACTCGATCTGGTAGACGTCGCCGACGAGTACCAGCATGTCAAAGCTTGTGTTCTCGAGCACCTCGAGCAGGCTCGCGTTGCTCACGATGCTGCACTCATCGATCACCAATACGTCGTGGTGCGAACTGAATGACGAGTTTCGTTTAAGGTGCTTTGTGATCGTGCTGAACTCCGCATTCGGCGCGTCGACCCGTCGCCTCAGGTTGTCGACCGCTGGGTTGGTGTGCGCGAGGAAGAGTTTGCGCTCGTCAGAGAAATAGTTGGCGATGTGCTTCACCATCGTCGACTTGCCGGTGCCGGCCGCGCCGTAGACGAGGGCTACCTTTGAGTGCCGGAAGAGGGCCTTCAAGGCGTCCGCTTTCAATGGGTCGTCGATCGCGTCCGGGTTTGCATCCAACCACTGCTGGACACCGTCGCCGTGCTCATCGAGTCCCTCGCCGGCGATGTCCTGCAGTTTCTCGATGATCGCGACGGTACCGTCCTCGTATCCGACCATGAACACGTGCCCGATTTCGTGTTTGAGCTTCCGAGGTGCGTGTCGAGCAGTTGGTGGGAGCAGCAGGTTGTAGCGGTTAATTAGCGAGTCGACGTCGCCAAGGTCCTCGAACTCTGCAGCTGGCGTATAGATCGTGCCGTCCTGTTCGACGTTGATCCTGACTCGGCGTGCCAGCAGCTCATGCGGTCGAGTCGTGGCATCGAGGCTCGCGGCGAGGTCCGCGAAGCGGGGGTTGTGTCCGCGAGGTGACGTGCAGAACGGCATCGTGTCGAACGGAAGGCAGCTCCAGGACAATCGCAGGTTCGACAGGCGGGCGCAGGGAGCCGGGTCGAACTGGGCCTTGATGACCTGATTGCGCATCTGAAGCAACAGATACCGCAGCACGCTGGATCCAGGACGCTCGGCGCGAATGAGCTTCCGCGCTTCGTCGAGCACCGGAAAGATCTGGGCTGCTCGTTGCGAGCCCGTGAGCGCCCAGCTGCGGAGCTGGGCGTAACTCTGGTCGGTCATGTCGACGAGATCGAGGAGGCTCGAATGCATCGTGGTGAGGTACTGCATCAGGTTGCGGTACTCGGTGTGACCCGACTGGACTCGCGACACCTGGTTGAAGAAGCGAGCGAAGTTGTTGAACTCGCAGGGGCGGATCGAGACCTCCCACGAGCGGATGATCAAGATCGGCATGGTCTGGCCTAGCACTGTGATCGAGTCGCTCGACAGGCCCAGATGCGCCGCGTACTTGTCCGTCATATCGATGTCGGTGAACGCGATCGTGCGGTTGAACTTGCTCGTCCAGTCGTGGGCCGGCGAGAAGGTGACTTCGTAGTAGATACGACCGCCCAGGAAGAACGGTCGCGAGCTGTGGACGTAATAGCGCTCGCGACGAGGCTCCGTCGACGCTACGCGGGTGGCTTCGATGCGCGCGGCGATCTTCTCGTGGTACTCGCGCAATGACGGATCAAGGTCGATCGGGAATGTCTCGAGGTTGTCGAGGATCGCGATGCCGAACTGCTTCATCGCGAGATCTCGGGTTCGGAGCAGATACCCGTAGTACTTGAGCATCAGGCGCTCAGACGGATCGCCATCCAGGCTGTAGTGCGAGGTACTGGCCTGAAGCAGGTCGTGGAACCGGCTCAGCAGCCGATACCTTGCGATCGCCCTGACGAGGTCCAGCGCTGGCGCGACCTGGTTGTAGTGGAACTCGACCGAGCGGTCGTTGAGATGAGCCCAGACCACGAGCCCCTCGACTAGATTCCGGAGCTGCGCGAGCACATTCTGAGAGATGAAGCCTCGATCGCCGACAGAGCTGGCGATGTTCTGGCAGATGACACTGTTCGCGCTCCGAACCTGTTGCTCTACCGACGCCATCGCTCTTACCCCGTCTCGCTTGTCGCCCTGAGCCCCGCGACCGGAGAACATGTTCGCAGACAACCGATGGGTCGCAACAGTCCTGAGTTGTCCGCCATTAGTCAGCAAAATCAACGGACGACGTTGGTTGAGCACCATCACCGATGAGAAGGCTGGCGCTGTGAATCCGCAGGTGACGGGTAGATTTGCCAAATGATGACAAATGCTGAGCGCATTCTTGCCAGAATCCGCGGGTTGTGGGTTCGAGTCCCATGGGGACCGCGAGCAATTGGGGGCTGAACTGGGGTCAGGTCGCTGTTGGTTGCTGCCGGGTCAGGGTGGCGTAGTGGTGGAGGAATAGGGCTTCGGTTAGGGACATGGATTCTAGTTCGGTGGGGTCTACGCTTTCGTTGGGGGCGTGGATGAGGGTCTGGGGTTCTTCGACGCCGATCAGGATTAGTTCGGCTTGTGGGTAGGTTTCCTGGAAGACGTTGCACAGGGGGATCGATCCGCCCTGGCCGAGGCTTGTCATCGGTCGGTCGTAGGCCTCCTGCATGGCGGTGGCCATGGCGCGGTACGCCGGGCCGTCGGTGGCCGCCTCGAACGGAGCGCCGGCGGCCTCGACGTCCACCGTGAGGTGTACGCCCCACGGGGCGGCGGCAGTCAGGTGTTCGATGAGGGCACGCTGGGCGACCTCGGGCGACAGGCCGGGCGGGATGCGCAGGTTCAGTCGCGCGGCGGCCTTGGGGACTACGGCGGCAGCCGAGCCGACTACCGGTGGGCAGTCGATGCCGAGGATGGTCACCGCCGGCCGGGCCCACAGCATGTCGGACACACTGCCGTCTCCGAGCAGCGAGACTCCCTCCAGGACTCCGGCGTCCGCGGTGAACTGGTCGGTCGGGTACGGCGCACCCGACCAGGTGCGGGTGTTGTCCAGCCCGGTGATCGTGGTGTTCCCGTTCGCATCACGCAGTGAGGACAGCATCGACACCAGGGCGGCGAGGGCATCAGGCGCGGGACCGCCGAACATCCCGGAGTGGATCTCCGAAGCGAGGGCCTCGACGGTGACGACGACGTTGACCATGCCGCGAAGGCTCACGGTGGCTGCCGGGTGGCCGACCGCGGCGTTGCCGGTGTCGCAGACCAGGATCGCATCGGCACGGAGGAGCTCCGCGTTGTCCGGAACGAACGCCTCGAGGCCGCCGGTGCCCTGCTCCTCGGAACCCTCGACCACCAGCTTCAAGTCGACCGGGAGTTCATCCCCGAGCGCCCGCAGCGCCGCCAGGTGCATGACGATATTGCCCTTGCAGTCGGCTGCTCCGCGGCCGTACCAGCGGCCGTCGACCTCGGTCAGCTCGAACGGGCGCGTGCGCCAGGCGGCGTCGTCGAGCGGAGGCTGTACGTCGTAATGGGCGTACAGCAGCACGGTGGGAGCCCCTGCGTCAGAGCACTTCCTGGATCCGACGACGGCCATGCTACCGTCCGCGGTCTCTTCGAGATGGGCGTCGGCGAACCCGATCTCCGCGAACTTCTCCAGCACCCACTGAGCGGCGCGCTCGCACTCCGCCGCGGGGTACTGGCGGGGGTCGGCCACCGATCGCAGCGCGACGAGCTCGGCGAGTTCGTCGCGTGCCACCGGCATCAGTTCCGCGATGCGCTGCCGCAGGTCCGCCATCTCAGCTGCCTGCCACGTCGTCGGTCTTGAGGTCGTCGACGAACTGCTGGAAGTCCTCCAGTTCGTCGGGACAGTAGATCTTGATGATCAGCAGCTGACCGCGAACGATGCCGCTGTCCGCGATCACCGGCCGGATGCCGGGCCCGGCGGCGCCGTTGGTCAGCAGTGACAGGAAGGTTCCCTTGCTGAGCGCCTCGTTCGGGTTGTTGCAGGTCGCTCCTCCGTCGTTCCCGAGCACGCGGACGATCTGGTCCCGATCGGGGGTGCGGGCCCCCGCGGCCGCGAGCGCGGCGATCAGCTGGTCGGCCTTCTGGTCGGCCTCGTTGCTCTGCTTCTGGGAGCGGAAGGTGAGCAGCCCCACGAGCAGCAGGACGCCGAGGACGATACAGGCCGTGACGTAGATCCACGTCCGTTCGTGGCGGGGTTGGGTCTCGACAGGTGTGGTCATGACGGCGGCACCGCCTCGGGCTCAGGCTGCTTCCAGGAAGGCTTGCGGAACCGGTAGAACAGGAACGGCACGAGCAGGCCGAGACCGAGGGCACCGCCGGCGACGATCAGCAGGTACCACCAGGTGTTGCCGGACTCGAACTGTGAGGGCGGGATGAACCCGACCAGCAGAGCGGCGAGCGAGGCCGCGAACCCGACGCCGCACATCGCGACGAGCATCGGCGCACGATAGCCACGGGCGTGGTCGGGGTCCTTGCGTCGCAGCTGGACCGCGGCCACGAACATCAGCAGGTACATGATCAGATACACCTGCGTCGTGATCACCGAGAAGACCCAGTACGCGCTCGACACATCGGGGATGAGCGCATACGCGAGGCCGATCACGGTGGTGATCAGGCCTTGCACGACCAGGATGTTCTGCTGGACGCCGTTCTTGTTGAGTCGCTGGAGGTACGGCGGGAGGTAGCCCTCCTGGCGGGAGATCATCAGCAGGCCCTTGGACGGTCCGGCCAGCCAGGTCAGCATGCCGCCGAGGGACGCGGTGACCAGCATGATCCCGACGATCGGGGTCAGCCATTGCCAGCCGAAGTTGGCGAAGACCGCGTCGAAGGCCTGCATGACGCCGGCAGTGAGGGAGAGCTCCTTGGCGGGGACGATCCAGCTGATCGCCAGCGCGGGGAGGATGAAGATCGCGAGCACCAGGCCCATGGCCAGGAAGATCGCCTTCGGGAACTCCTTCGGCGGGTTCTTCAGCGAGCCCACATGGACCGCGTTCATCTCCATACCGGAGTAGGACAGGAAGTTGTTGACGATGAGCACGAGACTCGACAGGCCGGCCCAGGCCGGGAAGATGTTGTCCGACGTCATCGGTGCGGCCGAGGCGTTGCCTTGGCCGAGGAAGACGATGCCGAGGGTGACCAGGACGACGCCCGGGATCAACGTCCCGATGATCAGACCGCCGCTGGCCAGGCCGGCGACGCCCTTGGTGCCGCGCGAAGAGACCCAGACGCCGGACCAGTAGACGACGATGATGACCGCCGCGGTCCACACGCCACTGCTGGCAAGGTCGGGATTGAACACGTAGGCGAGGGTGCTGGCGACGAATCCGAGCAGGCTCGGATAGTAGAAGATCGTCATCGCGAACTGGCACCACACCGCCAGGAAGCCCATCGGCTTCGAGACGCCTTCCGAGACCCACCGGTAGACGCCGCCGTTCCAGCCGGACGCCAGTTCCGCCGACACCAGCGAGGTGGGCAGCAGGAACACGACCGCCGGCAACAGGTAGAGGAAGACGCACGCCAGGCCATAAACCGCCATTGTCGGTGCCGCCCTGAGGCTAGCCACCGAACTCGTCGTCATCATCCCCAGCGCGACCCACGAGATCCACTGGGTGCTGGCAGCACGTGTGCGTCCGGCGGCAACGGCATCGGCGCCGTCTGCCGGTACGTCCGCTGCGCTCATGACATTCCTCGAGGTAGCGCTCGGATGTCCATCACAGAGCCTCCGCCCCGGGCCCCAGTCAGTGGGCCCCTGATGACAGTCTGGAACCGGCCGGTTTGCCCGAGCCTCATCCCCGCCGGATGAAGGTGCCGGGGGGCGCCATCACCTCGGCATCAGTCGTTTGATCGGGCCCTACTGAACGATTCGAAGGTCGCGCTCGGTGTTGTTGAGCCGACGGCCGCCGGCCTCGGTGACGGTCACGATGTCCTCGATCCGTACTCCGAACTCGCCGGCCAGGTAGATGCCAGGCTCGACGGAGAAGCACATCCCGGGCACCAGCGGCTGCTCCTCACCCTCGATCATGTACGGCGGTTCGTGGGTCGTCGTACCGATGCCGTGTCCGGTGCGATGGATGAACCGCTCGCCGTAGCCCGCGTCCGTGATCACCTTCCGCGCGGCCCGATCGATCTCCTGACATGCGACCCCCGGCCGGACCGCCTCCACACCGGCCTGCTGAGCCAATCGCACGATTTCGTGCACCTCACGGGCCTTGGCCGACGGCTCGCCCACGCAAACCGTGCGGCTGGTGTCCGATCCGTACCCGTACATCAGCCCGCCGAAGTCGAGGACGATCACGTCCCCGACCTCGATGACGCGGTCACCGGCTTCGTGGTGGGGATTGGCGCCGTTGGGGCCCGAGCCGACCACGGTGAAGTCGACCTGCTCGTGCCCGAACTCCCGCAGCAACCGCGCCAGATCGGCCGCGACGTCGGTCTCCTTCCGGCCGGCGAACCGGACTCCGACGATCTGCTCGTACGTCGCATCCGCCGCGGCGCCCGCCGCGTCCAGCCGGGCGAGTTCGTCAGCGTCCTTGACCGCCCGGAGCATCGGTAGGCTCCGCGTGAGCGATCGGTACGAGCATCCGGGCACCGCCTCCTGCAAACCGAGCAGGTGCATCGCCCACGCCGAGTCCGCGATGCCCATGACGCCGGTCTCGCCGAGGTAGCGGGCGGCCCTCGCGAACGGGTCCTCCCCGTCGGCCCAGTCCACGATCGTGAGGCCCGGCGCGCCCACGGCCCCTTCGGCGTCCGGCCGCTCCAGGGTCGGCACCAGCAGCGTCGGCTCCCGGCCCGGGGTCAGGACGAGCATCGTCAGCCGCTCGGTGATGGCGGTGGGCTGGTACCCGGTGAGCCAGACCAAGTCCGGCCCGGGGGTAATGAGGAGCCCGTCCAACCCCGCGGTCTCAGCGTCAGCCGTGACGCGTCGCATCCGGGCCGAGTAGTCCTCGGCCGTGAACGGAGCCGGTGCCGTCGGCTGGGTCGTTGTCATCTGTTCCTCCCGGAAACGGGCTTCGCTTCAGGCTTGCTCTGGGCTGGGTCGTCCGGCGGATGCCGAGGTCGGCAGGGTGTGGGTGTGGGCGGCTGCTGCTGCGGCGGCGTCGTACAAGGTCCCGGTCGCCGCGCGGTGCCGTCCGATCACGAACGCCATCAGAACGCCGAGGAAACTGAAGATCGCCATCGTCCAGGAGGCCGCGGCCAGGCCCGAGGCCAGCGCATCACCCTGCGACTTGCCATCGGCGGTCCGGTTGCCGATCACCGTGCCGTAGATGGTGGCGGCCAGAGCGGTCGCCACCGCGGCTCCGACGTACCGGGCCATGTTGGAGACACCGGAGGCTCCGCCGACCTCGTTCTCCGGCACCGACGCCGTTGCCGCCGACGACGACGGACCGTTCGACAGTCCCATGCCCACCGCGATGGCAACCAGCGGCAGCAGGAACGCGGCGTACGTCCACGAAGCGCCGACGAAGCCCACGATGACGAATCCGAGCGTGGAGAGGGCGAACCCGGCGCCGATCGTCTGCCGGCCGCCGAACTTCGCCGCCAGCCGTGGTACGAAAGGCGCCACGACGACGAGACCGACGGTCGCCGGCAACGTCGCCAGCCCTGCGTCGAGCGAGCTGAAGTTCAGGGCAGCGGGTTCCTGGAAGTAGAGGCTGAGCAGGTACATCAGTGCGTTGATCGTGCCCGCACCGATCAGAATCGCAATGGTCGAGCCCACCAGGACGCGGTTGCGCAGCAGCGAGAGGTCCAGCATCGGTACGGCGACCCGTCCCTCGACGACGATGAACGCGTACCCGGCACCGATCGAGATCGCGAAGCACCCCAGGGTGGCCCAGGACAGCCATCCCCAGTCGCTGCTCTTGGTGACTCCGAGGATCAGCGGTGTCAGCGTCAGCGCGATGAGTACGCTGCCCGCGTAGTCGATGGTCGCCGGTCGATCTGGGTCCCTTGACTCGCTCACCGTCGCGGCGGTCAGCACCATGCAGAGCACAGCCACTCCGGCGTCGATCCAGAACAGCCCCTGCCACCCGCTGAGGTCGACGAGTACGCCGCCGGCCAACGGGCCGGCGGCCGCGCCGACGGCCGCGGCCGCGCCCCACAGCGACACCGCCCGCAACTGCGCGGAGCCTTCGTTGGCGACCGTGAGCAGGCTCAGGCCGCACGCGAGAATGGTCGCCCCGGCCGCGCCCTGGATGACGCGTCCGGCGATCACCATCCCGCCGGACCCGGCAAGCGCGATCATCACGCACGACGCCACGAACAGTAGCAGGCCCAGCTGGAAGATCCGCCTGCGGCCGAAGACGTCACCCAACGAGCCCGAGGTGACGATCACGGCGGCACCGACCAGCGAATAGCCGGTCACAGCCCACTGCAGCGTCTGGACCGAAGTGCCGGTGTCCTTCGAGATGGCGGGAAGAAGGATGCTGACCGCCGAGGTGTTCGCGTTGACCACGAGCGTCGAGATGCACGTGGCCGCGAGTACCCCACTGGCCTTGTTACTGACCTGTTCGGCGTCGCCCATGCGTTTCCTCCCGTTCCCGGCCAGGCCGATCGAGGCAACGGTAGGGCGGCCACCTGCCCGGCAACCTCACCTCCTGCGGACGAGCCGGGCTCGCGAGTGATCCCATCAGCGCGTCGAGCCCGGTCCCGGCCGGGGAGGCCAGAGCAGCGATGGATCCGACCCGCCTGTGGGAGAATCCGCCATGGTGGCCGACAGGTGGGTTACGGAGTACGTGCGCGTCGATGGGAAGTCTGTCCACCTGAAGCGCAGCTCGGGTGGCAGCGGTGTGCCTCTCGTCCACATTCACGGCTTCGGCATCTCTGGCGCCTACCTGATGCCCACGGCACGAGTCCTGGCCGGCCGATGGCTGAACGTCGTCCCGGACCTGCCGGGCTACGGCCGCAGCGAACGGCGCGACCACGTCCTGGACGTTCACGCTCTGGCTGGCGCCCTGCTGTCGATCCTGGATGCACTGGGCATCGACCAGGCTGTGCTGATCGGGAACTCGATGGGTTGTCCGATCGGGCTCGAGGTGGCGCATGAGGCGCCCGAGCGCGTCGATCGCCTTGTCCTGGTGTCTCCTGCCGGGGGCCTACAGAACCAGCCGCTGCCTCGCGGGCTCGGTCAGTTGGCTCTGGACGTGATGCGAGAGAGCCCCGCGATGGTCCCGGTCGCGCTGCCGGACTACCTGAGGTTCGGGCCGATCAACGGCCTGCGCCTGTTCCACCAGCTGACCCGCTTCCCGTCCCTGGAGCGATTGCTTCACAGCCCTGTTCCGACGTTGGCCGTCCTCGGTGGCCGTGATCCGCTGATGCCGTCTCCGTCCCGTGTCGGTGAGGTGGCGCGGCTTGCTTCCGGGCATCTGGTGGTCGCGCTCGTAGAACGCGCGGCGCACGCCGTGAACTTCAGTCACCCGGAGGAGTTGGCGAACCTGATCGAGGCCTGGCTGGACGGTCGGCTGCTCGCTGGAGGCACTCAACTCCCTGCCGGGGTTCGCGTTATCTACTCCTGACACTTGCTCGAGCACGAGCTGGCGTGGATGCGAACGTTCTCGGATCTGCGGCTACTCACCCAGGAGGATGAATTGGAATCCGATGAGGGCTGCCCGTTGACGCCGCACTTGTGGACGACCAGCGACTCGTATGCCGCCCAGCCGGACTTCCGGATCAGCTTCACGACCGGCTTTGCCTTGGCGGTGGTGGGGATGTGGATCGTGTAGAGCGCGCCGGCCTTCGTGGTCATCAGGAGGGTGTCGTACGCCCTCTCCTCGCTGATTTGCTGTTGCTGTTCAGACCGTACAGGTACGCGGGCCGGGATCCCTTGAGGGGATAGGTTCGAGCCCAGCAGGAACAGGCCGAAGGCGTAGTACTGGGTGCCCGCGGCGTTCCAAGCCAGGTACCACCTGTCCATGAAGCGGGTGGCGAAGAACTTCGAGTACACGTACGGCGGGTACACCGGAGTCGGCGGCTTGTGCGCGGTGATGTCGACGGTGTCCACGACGTTCGCCGTGGTCGGCCAGACGACCGAGTTCCAGCACGTGTCGGTAGCAGCGGCGGCTGAGCCGGGCGCGGCGGCGGCCGTTGGTGTGGCGCTGGCGGTGGTGGTGGCAGTGGAGGCCAGCAGACCGCAGCTTTGTGCAACGTCCTGCATCACTCGTGGCACCCGTGGAGAAATCGTCGTTGGATTGGGAACCTGCTCGTTCGCGCCGACACCTAACGATCGCAAGAGCAATCGTGAGGGGAGTGTGGAGTGGGCGGCATACGGGCTGTGCCTGCTGTCTCGGACCGGGACCTGTGGGCCCGAGCCGCGGAGGGTGACTCCGAGGCGTTCGCGCAGCTGTACGACCGGCATGCCCGGGCGATCTACAACTTCCTGCACCGCCGGACCGGATCCTGGAGTGACGCGGAGGACCTGACCTCCGCGGTGTTTCTGCAGGCGTGGCGGCGGCGGGCTGACGTCGTACTCGATCGTGACTCGGCCCTGCCCTGGTTGCTTCGGACGGCCGACTACACGGTCCGCAACGAGTGGCGGAGCAAGCTCCGCTACCGCCGTGCGCTCGCCGCGGCCCATCTCATCCACAGCGATGTCGAGGACCCCGCGGACGACGTCGCGCGGCGGATCGACGACGACAGCCGGATCCGGGCGATCCGGGCCTCGCTGAAACGTCTGCCCCGGCAGGAACGCGAGATCGTCGAGCTGTGCATCTGGGCCGGACTCGATCAGGCAGCCGCGGCGGTAGCGCTCGACGTACCGATCGGGACGGTCAAGTCGCGGCTGTCCCGCGCTCGGAAGCACCTGCGCGAACTCGATCTGGAGACCCCGGCATGAACATTCTGCTGCCCGACGGCGACCTGCGGCCGTCGACCCGAGACCGTCAGCGCGACGAACTGATCTCGATCCTCGAGAGCGAATCCGGTACGCCGTCACGCCGCCGACTGCTCGTTCCGCTGGCCGCGGTCGCGGCGATCGTCCTGGTCGCGGCTCTTGGTTTCGTTCTGAAGGACGGCAACCCGCGCGTCGAGCAGGTTGCGTCGGCGCCGGCGGTCGAGCCGTTGAGCGCCGCGGACAAGGCGCATCTCGGTCAGCGCTGCCTGGTCAGCTACAACCTCGCGACGTCCACGGGCCACGCTGTTCTGGACGGCTTCCGATTCGTGAACCCGCCCAGCGACGCGTACGTCCGGACGTGGGTCGTCGGGTACGGCGACGGCCTCTGGGTGAACTGCGGGTTCGACCAGGCCGGAGCCATGGTCTCTGGTACGGCGGCGGCACCGAGGTTGGGGCTGTTCAACGAGGGGCAAGCCGGCGGGCCGGGCAGCGGTGCCTACGTCAAGTCGATCACGCGTATCACCGTCACGCCGCAGGGCGGTGAGCCCGTCGAGGCACTGCTCCGCAATGGCTTCTATTACGCGCCCGTGAGGCCTGTTCCGGCAGGCAAGGCGCAGACTGACAGCAGCCCTCGCCCGTACGTCGTTCGCGGGTACGACGCCACCGGACACCTCGTCTACACCAGCCCGGAGACCGAGGCCGACCGCAAGGCTGGACAGGTCGCCTGCCGCGCCGACCCAACAGGCCGCACGTACGCCTTGATCGGCACGGAAAGACCCCTCCCCGCCCCCAAGGACTGCCGCCCCAACCTCCCCTGGACCTGGCTACCCAACTGAGCCGGCAAAAGCGGCGCCGAAGACCCACGAGGATGTCTGGGCGATGAAGTCGTGCGGGAATCCGAGGTCGACTGCGGTGGCCTCGTTCAATCGGGCGATGGCCTGGGGTGGGAGGACGAGGTCCGCCGCGGCGAGGTTGTCGCGGAGCTGGTCGGCAGTGCGGGCTCCGATGATGGGATGGATCAAAGGAGAGCGGTTCATCGTCCAGGAGATCGCCACCTGTGAAGACGTTGTGTCGAGTTCATCGGCGACGTCTTGCACGACTTGGGCAACGGCGTGGTCCCTGGCTGACAGGGATTCCGGGGCCAGCCGGCTTCTGGAGGCCGGTGTCGCGAGGGCGTATTTGCCGGACAGCACTCCGCCGGCGAGCGGGCTCCACGCGGTGACGCCGAGGCCGAGCGACTCGGCCATCGGCAGGAGCTCGCGTTCGATGTCGCGCTGGAGCAGGCTGTAGGGAACCTGCAGGCCGACGAACGGGCTCCAGCCGCGCCACTCGGCCAAGGTATTGGCGCGGGCCACGACCCAGGCGGGTGCGTCGGAGATCCCGACGTACAGGACCTTGCCGGCCTGTACTGCGTCGTCCAGCGCTCGCATCGTCTCCTCGAGCGGCGTATGCCGGTCCCACATGTGCACCCAGTAAAGGTCCAGGTAGTCGGTGCGGAGGCGGCGCAGGCTGGTCTCCAGCGATGCGCGGAGGTTCTTGCGGTGGTTGCCGGCGGCATTGGGGTCCGCGCGGTCGCGGGAGACGGTGTACTTCGTTCCGAGGACGAACGACTCACGACGGCCGGACAGCAGTTCGCCGAGGAACTCCTCGCTGGCCCCGTCGCGGTAGTTGATGGCGGTGTCGATCATGTTGCCGCCGGCCTCGGCATACAGGTCGAGCATCTGCCGGCACTCCGCCATCGGCGCGCCGACCCCGCCCTGCTCTCCGAACGTCATCGCGCCCAGCACCAACTCGGACACCCGAAGTCCGCTGCTACCCAAGGTGCGGTACTTCATGCGAACAGCTCGGCGGCCCGCTCGGCAACTTCTTCAGGTGACACATCTCGCAGGTGCTGATCCAACGCCCAGCGGTGACCTGAGGGGTCGAGGAACTGGCCGGTGCGGTCACCCCAGAAAGCGTCGTGCACGGGCTCGAAGACTGTGGCTCCGGCTTGCAGTGCCTGCGTCCAGGCGGCGTCGACGTCGGCGACCCGGACACGGAACGCCGCGGGTGTGCCGCCCAGGTTGGCCGGCGTGCGCATGCCTCGCTCGGGCATTTCTCCTGCCACCGCGAGCACCGTGTCGCCGAGCAGGAGTTCGACGGTCAGCGTCTGCCCGCCGGGAAGAGTGAGGCGGCTCGTCTCCCGTGCGCCCAGCGCCTCGGCGTACCAGGAGGCGGCCTGATCCGGGTCGTTGACGACCAAATGCATCGCTATCTGAGTCACGGTTGTGACCATACATTGTGTATGGTCACGACGTCCATACATGGTGTCCGGACACTATGATGAGGTGCATGGCTTCCAGACGCACCGTGCGCTCTGCCCGTCGATCCGCTGCATCCCCGGCCTCCGCGGAGTTGCGGGAGCGAATCTTGTCCGCGACGCGCGAGCTGCTGCGGGATTCCCGGTTCGACAGCCTCAGCGTGGCCGACATCCTCGACGCCGCGGGCGTGTCCCGGGCCAGCTTCTACTTCTACTTCCCGAGCAAACAGGCTGTGCTCGCTGACCTGGTGCGCGAGGCGGTGGCGCAGGGGCAGCAGGCGGCTCGCCCCTGGACCGAGCGGGAGCAAGATCCGGTCAGCGCGCTTCGGGCCGGGGTGTCCGACGGAGCCCGGCTGTGGCGCGAGAACGCCGGCGTTCTGATGGCGATCGTCGAGAGTTGGGGATCGGACGAAGGGCTTCGCGAGCTATGGCTCGAGCAGATGAACCTGTTCACCGAGGCCGCCACCGCACGCATCGAATCCGACCCCCACGCCGGCCCGCGAATCGGCTCCGCGAACGCCCGCGCCGTCGCCGCATCGCTGACCTGGATGGGCGAACGCCTCTATTACCTCGCCGCCGCCTCAGTCCCGCCCTTCGACGACGAGGAAGTCCTCATCGACACCCTCACGACCGCCTGGACCTCGATCCTGTACGGCGACCCGGCCCACGAGCTAAGACCCCCCGAACGCTGAAGCGACGGAACGGCCAGACCCGAGCGAGCTGGGCGCTGGTTTCAGGGGTGACAGTCGAGCGCGGACGACCGAGACTGCTTGTGCCGGCGTGGTTCGGGAGGAGCGCGAGATGGCTGCGGAGTGGGTGTTGGCGGGGGCCTCGTTTTTCGCGGGGTTGGCGGCGGGGTTCTTGGGTGGGTTGTGTTTGATATTGCGGCCGGTGCAGGCGGAGATGGGTGGGCGGGAGTTCCGCGGGTTTATGGAGACGTTTCTTCGGTACGCCGACAGCGGCTGGGGCAAGGTATACAACTACGCGTGGTCGCTGGGGATGGGGATACCGCCGATTGTCGCGCTCGTACTGCTTCGGCACGATCCCGGCTCCGCGTCGTTCGTGCTGACCGCGATCGGGCTCGGCATCGTGATCCTCGGTGTGTACGTCGTCTCGAACGTCTGGAAAACCCCGCAGTACAAGGTGATCCTGGCGTGGGATCCCGACGCCCTCCCCGCGACCTGGGAGGCGGACCGACAGCGCTACTTCAACATCAACTGGATCCAGCTGGTCACGACCTGGATCGCCTTCATCCTGTTCCTGGTAGCCCTGCTCGCACTGCCCCATTGACGAGCGTTGAGGTCGCACTACCTTGAGCCAGGGTGAGGTACGTTCGCGCCATGGCGAAATATCCCAGGATCCGCGAACAGCACATCGCAGTTTTCGGAGAGGGCGGCTCCGGGAAGACAGTGCTCGTTTCCTCGTTCTACGGCGCGACCCAGGAGGGGTCGTATTCGAACGACCTCTGGGACCTCGTTGCAGATGACACCGGCCAGGGCAACCGGCTCTACCAGAACTACCTCGGCATGAGAGACCGCGCTAGGACGCCGTCGACTACCCGATTCGCTGCCACGACCTACTACTTCTCGGTGAAGCTCAAGGGTGGAGACAACGCCGCAGCGAAGAAGAGGCCTTTCGACGCTCTGCGACTCGCATGGCACGACTACCCGGGGGAATGGTTCGAGGAGTCGCCGAGCAGTGAGGAAGAGTCGAACCGCCGTGTCGACACGTTCCGGTCACTGCTGCGATCAGATGTCGCGTTCCTGTTGGTGGATGGCCAGAAGTTGCTGGACTACGCGGGCGAGGAGGAGCGCTACCTCAAGTCGCTCCTGACGAACTTCCGCCAAGGCGTACTGCGCCTCAAGGACGACCTGCTGGGCGACGAGAACCGCCTGGACGAATTCCCGCGCATCTGGATCATGGCTCTCTCAAAGGCGGATCTCTTCCCGGACTGGGACGTCTACTCCTTCCGCGACCTCGTGATCGAGAAGGCGGCCAATCACCTCGACGAGCTCCGCTCGACGCTCAAAGACATCGTGAACGCGCCTGACGCGTTGTCGGTGGGCGAGGATTTCATGCTGCTCTCCTCGGCCAAGTTCGAGCTCTCGGCGGCTGACCCGGAGATTGACGTCACCCAACGGGTTGGGCTCGACCTCATCCTGCCGGTGGCTTCCATGCTTCCGCTGGAGCGCCGCGTTCAGTGGAACGAGCGGATGGAGATCCCGAGGAAAGTTCTCGACACCTTGGCGGACGGTGCCGAGACCGTGGCGGCGGTCCTGGTCGGCGGGAAGCTTCTCGACAAGCTGGTGGGGAAGCTGCCGAGGATCGGCTCCGTCGCCAAGATCGCGCTGCCTGTCCTGGCTGCGGCCGCCAAGATGGCGGGGTCGCAAGTCAGGGAGATCAACGCCCAGGCTCGGAAGGATCACGACTTTCTGACCGCAACTCTCACGCAGTTCAAGCTGGACCTGGACCAAGGCGTCAAGGACAAGTTGCTGATCAGGAGCCTCAAGTGAGTGCTCTCGACCTACCCGGGAGCCTTATCTGGGCGACTCGCGGGCGTTCCTGGGGGTTCCGGTTTCTCCTCAACGGAGGGTGGTCCGATCCACTGCTGAACTACGAACGGAGCTTCGCAGGTCTTGAGGACGAGCCTGCGACGTGGCGCCGTTCCGCCGGGAAGGTCGCGCTGCGCTTTCCCGATCCGTTGGGGCGGAAGGATGCTGCCGGCCGCGTCATCCCACACGAGTTCGTCGTATCCGGCGCCTTAGCCGATGAGATCGACTCGGTCGAGGACGGCCGGCAACAGATCTGGCCGCTCGTTGCAGGAGCCTATGCCAGAGTCTGGGATGCCGAGGGTCCACCCTCGACTGCGGACCTCGGCTTCACTACACACGACAACCCGCCCCTCGATGCCGCCGGCGGGTGAGAGTCGGCGACGTCATCGCCGCTTACGTACGGCGTACTTCTAACCGGCGAGCGACGGTGCTGCGTTATTGCTTGACGGGGGTCTGTTTCTTGACGCCGGGGTAGTCCGGGTGGAGGGTGAAGTTGGGGGTTGACGATGGTTCCCGGGTTGGGGCGGTGGGGCTGTCAGGCCAGGTCGCCGCTCGGCGGCGGCCATTGTTGTTCTGGGGTTGACGAGGGGGGAACCCATGTCTACCGCACGTCGGATCGTTCTGTTCATTGCTGCATTCGGCCTTGTGACGGGGGTGATTGCGCCGACAGCGAGTGCGCACGATCGACGAGGGCCGGTGGTGACCCAGCTCGCCAGCTTCGGCAACGGCGGGTCCGTGACTGGAAGCACGATCGGTCCCGATGGAGCGCTGTACGTCACAGACGGAAACGCCGGCAGTGTGCTGCGGATCGATCGCCGCAGCGGACGAGTGACCACGTACGCGACCGGATTGCCGCGGAAGGCGTTGCCGCCCGGTGCGATCGGCGGACCCGTTGACATCGCATTCGTCGGCCGCACTGCCTACGTGTTGGTCACCTTGGTCAGCGGTAAGCTCGCCGGCGCGCCGTTCGGTAACAGCGCTGACAAGAACGGCATCTACCGCCTCGAGCGCAACGGCGGATTCAGGGTTGTAGCCGACATCGGCAAGTGGTCGGTGGACAACCCTCCGGCACCGGCGTTCTTCATCGACACCGGCGTGCAGTACGCCATGGAGCCGTACCACGGTGGTTTCCTGGTCACTGACGGACACCACAACCGGGTGTTGCACGTCACGCGGCACGGCGGGATCAGCGAGGTCGCGACCTTCGGCAACGTCGTCCCGACCGGGCTCGAAGTAACCAACAGCCGTGTCTTCATCACCTTGGCCGGACCGAACCCGCACCGACCGGAGGACGGAAAGGTCCTCGCGCTGCGTCGTGGGTCGCCTCCGCGCGAGGTTGCCAGCGGAGCGAGCCTGCTGATCGATGTCGAGCGCGGGCCTGGCGGCAGGCTGTACGCACTGTCGCAGGGGCAATGGGACGGCGTCGGCGAGGGCTCGCCGGCCTTACCGAACACCGGTCGCTTGGTTGTGGTCCAGGACGACGGAAGTCTGGCCCCGGTGGTCGACCGCCACGGACGAGAACTTGTGCTCGACCGCCCGACGTCGATGGAGTTCGTCGGAGACACGGCGTACGTCGTATCCGTGGTCGGCGGCGTCTACAAGATCGACAATCTCTAGCGAGACGACTCCGAGTATCAGTCAGAGGAGCAACGCGACGGTCGGCCTGCGTCCTGTTCCTCATCGCTCTCCTTGAATTGCGACGTTGACCTGGACGGGGTCGAAGGCTATGTAGCCGGTGAAGTCGCGGCCTACTCGTTCGATGGCGGAGTGCTTCGGGGCGGGGTAGGTCCAGGCCGCGTCGGAGAGGGTGCGGCTTGGGGTTGTGACGTCGAAGTACTCGGCGTGGCCTTTCCAGGGGCAGACGTAGGGCTTGGTTGAGGGGCGGAGTACGCCGATGGTGAGCGCGGCCTGGGGGAAGTAGTGGTTGCCCTCGATGACGACGACGTCGTGGGCGGGGGCTTCTGCCAGCAGCGTTCCGTCTGCGGTTGCTTTGATATCCATGCTCACGGCCGAACCCGGATGATCGTCTTGCCCTTGGTGCGCTCGGTCGGGTTGAGGGCGGCGACGGCGTCGTCGAGGGTGGCGACGGTGCCGATGTTCGTGCGCAGGCGGCCGTCGCGGACCCGCTGGACGATCTCGATCAGCTGGGCGCGGTCGGCTTCGACGACGAAGTCGATGGCCAGGCCGTCCGCGGGGCGCGCCTCGGGCGGGCCGACGATCGTCACGAGGGTTCCGCCGACTCGGATCAGGCTCGCGGACTGATGCTGGATGTCGCCGCCGATCACGTCGAACACCAGGTCGACCTCGCCGACGTCCTTCAGAGAATCGTTGCCGAGGTCAACAAACTCCTGTACGCCGAAGTCGAGCGCGGCTTCACGGTCCGCAGTACGCCCGGTGCCGATCACGTACGCACCGAACTCATGCGCGAGCTGCGCCACGATCGACCCGACCGCGCCGGCTGCGCCGTGCACGAGCACGCTCTGCCCCGCCTGAAGGCGGCCGTGCTGGAAGAGTCCCTGCCACGCCGTAAGCCCCGAAATCGGCAGGCTTGCCCCGACCGTGAAGTCGACGTCGCCCGGGAGCGGTGCGAGGTTGCGCGACTCGATCGCGACGTACTCCGCCAGCGTGCCATCGCGATGCCAGTCCGAGAGGCCGAACACCCGCTGCCCGACGGACAGTCCCGTCGTACCGTAGCCGAGCGAGGCGACAACGCCGGCCAGTTCGTGGCCGACGATCGACGGACTGCGGTCGCGGTTGGCGCGATCGGTCCAGGTCGACGGCCACGTCACCTCGGTGGGTACGTATCCAGACGCGTGAACCTCGACGACGACGTCGTTGATCGCCGCCGGCGGCTCAGGACGCTCGCCCAGCGTCATCCCGGCCGTTCCTGCAGCCTCATCCGTCACAACGATCGCCTTCATCACGCACCTCCGGGTTGAGATTGGACCAATTCGTCCACAGTAGTACTGGATGGCTGTGCCGACAAACGGTGGTCAGGACGGGATGTTGCGCGGAGCCCGGTCCGGGACTGCCGCGCCGCCCGGATGCTCGGGGTCGACAAGGGTCTTGTATGTCGGGTGGTCGGCGATGTAGTCGGCGATGAACGGGCAGAAGTTCGTCAGCCGCCGTCCGGTGGCAACGATGTCGTCAAGTGCGGCCTGGACGAGTTGGTTCGCGATGCCCGCGCCGCGGTGAGGTTCGTCGACCTCGGTGTGTGTGAGTACGACGCGGTCCTGGCGGAGCCGGTATCCGACCCGCCCGACAACCTCGTCGTCGAGGACGGCTTCGAATTCGCCGTCGGCTGTGTTGTTCCTGATCTGCAGCGCTGTGCTCAACGTGCCGTGCCTTCCGTGCGTCGATGTCCTGTAATGGACTATATAGTCCAATACAAGGTAACGCTGCGCCATTCGAAGAGACCGGCGCGGTCCGAAAAGGTACCGTGGGATCGTGACTCGACCGGGAAGCGTGACCGTAGCTCCGCCTCGCCAGTTGACGGCGCGCGGCCAGGCGACCCGGGCGCGAATTGTCGACGCGGCGGCGGACCTGATGTACGTGAAAGGCGTGAATGCCACGACGCTCGACGATGTTCGGGCGGCGAGCAGCACGAGCAAGTCGCAGCTCTACCAGCACTTCGCCGACAAGGACGAACTGGTCCGGGCGGTCGTCTCGCGGCGCGCCGGCCAGATCCTCGAGCGCGAGCAGGGGTACCTGGAGCGGCTACGTTCGTTTCGCGGTCTGCAACGCTGGCGGGACGCTTTGGTCCAACGCAACGCCCTGCAGAACGGGGCGTACGGGTGCGCGCTCGGCTCGATGGCCAGCGAGTTGTCCGACCAAGATGACGAAGCCCGCCAAACGCTGGCGGAGGCTTTCACGGAGTGGACCGGCTTGATCGCCGCCGGCCTTCGACGAATGCGGGACGCCGGCTCACTCAGTAATGCAGCCGACCCTGACAAGCTCGCCGTGGGACTGATGGCGGCGCTGCAAGGCGGATATCTGCTCGCTGAGACCCAGCACGACATCACGCCGATGGAGACCGCGCTCGACATGGCGCTCGACCATGTTCGGTCGTTCCTCGCCCAGTGAGTTCAGCGGTTGGCGAAGGTGTCGATGCGGTCCAGAGCCATGTCCAACGCGTCAGCCATGGGCTGCGGGTCGTGCGCGTTCTGAGCGAGGATGTATCCGCCTTGCAAAGCGGCAAGCAGCCCGGTTCCGAGCTTGTGCGGGTCCGCGTCGCTCGTGCGTACGTCGAGATCGCGCAGGCGTGCCAGTGTCTCGATGAGCAGCTCATGCCACCTCTCGAACGCCGCCGCCAGCGCTGAGCGAGATTGTTCATCGTCGTCGGGCAGTTGGGCGCACAGCGCACCGAGAGCACATCCGTAGGAGCCGTCTTGCCGCGTGTTCGCCTGGACGAGCGCGTCGCGCCAGCTCCGTAATCCGCCGAGAGTTCTCACACTCGCCAGGAGGCCTTCTTCCCTGTTCAGCACCAGTCGCGACTGAGCCTCGATCACATCGCGAATCACAGCCGTCAGGCCCGCCGCGGCCGGCTCAGGAGATCGCCGTACGACGGGTTCTTCTCGACGAATCGGCTCACGACCGGGCAGTAGTTCATCACCGTCGGGTACTTCGTGCGGATGTCGTCGAGTGCTCCGCCGACGAGCGCCCACGAAAGCCCTCGTCCGCGGTACGTCGGTTCGATCGCGGTGTGCGTGATCGACAGGTGCGAGCCGATCACGTGGTACACGAGCAGCCCCGCCTGTTGGCCGTCGACGAGGAGCTCGTAGTACTCGTCGTCCGGGTGGTGGACCACGGATACCCCCGGAGCCTGCGGTGCCGGCTCATCGGCGGTGCGATCGATGGTCAGGAGGTCGGCCAAAGGAGCCTCCCAGCCGGCATCGAATGCTTCGGTGGGGAGCTCGGCCTGCCAGGTGAGGCTCGATCCGGCCTGATTGCGGAAGTGAAGGACCAGTCGCCAATCGTTCTCGGCCGTGTCTGTGTGCAGTCGCACTCGCACGCTGCTCGGCAGCGAGTTGAGCATCATCGGCCGCGTCTCCAACGGCAGGACGCTGCGCCCGCCTTCCGACCGTACGTCGCCCGGATCCGCCGTACTCCGGCTCGCCAGCGTCACATCGAATCCGTCGAGCAGGCGCGCGCTAACGCTGGCATCGACGGTCCCGCCGTACCCGCCCGCCACCGTCAGCTCACCATCGACGAGAGAGAAGCCCGTTCCGTCGGGCCGAACAACCTGATCAGTCATCACTACGTCCTCGTGCCGCTCACGTCCATATGGACCATATAGTCCAAGGTACCCCGCGGCTCAGGAGGACACCAAGGTGGGTTGTCGGTGGGCTCGGGGACGCTGGGGGTGACGGGTCGCCGGGTGTGGAGGAGGAGTGATGGGTGCGGAGTTTCAGTTGGTGGTCGATTGTGCTGAGGCTGAGGTGATGGTGCGGTTCTGGGGTGGGGCGTTGGGGTATCAGGTTGCGCCGGCGCCGGAGGGGTTTGCCAGCTGGAAGGACTTCTATCGGCGGTTGGGGGTGCCGGAGGAGGAGTTGGGGGACGGGACGGATCGGATCAGTGATCCGGAGGGGCGGGGGCCGGATATCTGGTTCCATGTGGTGCCGGAGGGCAAGGTGGTCAAGAACCGGTGGCACCTCGACATTCACGCCAGCGGTGAGTGGTCGGACCCGATCGAGACACGGATTCAGCGTGTTGATGCTGAGGCGGCCAGGTTGGCGGAGTTGGGCGCGACCATCACCGGAGCGTTCGAGGAAGGGCTCGACCACTACGCGGTCGGGATGAGGGATCCCGAAGGCAATGAGTTCGACATCAACTGACTGATCAGTTCGGCCAGTTCGGGTTGCGGCCGAGGTAGGCGACGATGCGGTCGAGAGGGTTGTCGCCGGACCAGGGGATGTCGGCGGCGAAGGGGGTGCCGGGGGCGCGGCGGACGTCGCCGGTGGGGACGATCTGCGCGACCGTGTTGGCGGCTTCCAAGGTGGCGGGCTCGAACGTCACCGTCTTGCCGATGGACTTTGCGACGTCCCAGCTGTGGACGATGTAGTCGATGAAGTGGAAGCTGACAGCCTGAGCTCCCGGGAAGGCTGCGTCGGGTCCGAACTCGGCCAGCGGGAACGTGCGCTCGGCGACGCCGGGCTGAGCGAACGCGTCGAGGACGTGCTCGGCGGACTCGACGTACGCCTTCACTGGGTCGTCGCCGAGGTCGCGGAGCTTCCAGACTGCCGGGTCGGACTCGCCGCGGGAGGCGGCGGCGAAACCGTAGTGCTGGGTGGCCATGTGGGCGAGTAGACCGTACAGAGTCCAGGCCCGGCACGGGGTCGGCTTGGACAGGTCGGCGTCGGTGACGGTGGAGACCAGCTCGATGCTGGTGCGGACGGCTTCGGCGTCTAGTGCGATGTATTCAACGGTAGGCATGTGCCTATCGTAAGCCCGCGCATATGATTGCGCCAGTGCTACCTTTTCAGCTATGGCAACCGAGCGCCCCGATCTGGCTGCGATGCTGTACCCGCTGGTGCGGGAACTGATCGCGCTCGAGCTGCCGGTGCTCGCCGCACACGAGGTCTCGATGTGGGGCTACTCGGTCCTCACCGCGCTCGACGACACCCCGGTCCGTACCCAGGCCGCACTCGCCGAGGCGATCGGCGCGGACAAGTCCCGCATCATCGGCACGCTCGACGAGCTGCAGAATGCCGGCCTGATCGAGCGCACGCCGGATCCCGACGACCGGCGCGTCCGGCTGCTGTCCATCACCGCTGAGGGCCGTCGCGTCCGCCGGGCCGTCCGCCGGGGTATCCAGGTCAAAGAGATGCAGGTGCTCGAGAACCTCCTGGTTCCTGACCGCAAGGCCTTCCTCCGCATCCTGCAGCAGCTCCACGCTTCACGCTGACGATGGAGGTCGTTCCCTCGCGCGGGTGATCCGGTCGCGGTCGAGGCTCAACAGACTGGCTGCATGAGGCGAGCGGTGGTTGCGTGGGCGATGGCGTACGGCGGTCTGCGGATCTGGTTCGCCACCGGCCACGCCCCAACCTGGAAGCTCCCCGGCAACGACCTCCTCATCCCACCCTGGCTCGCCGTCGCCGCCTGCGCCGTCACAGCCCTAGCCGCAATCACCATCCGCGCCGAGCGCGGCGGGGTTTGGGTTGGGTGGTTGTTTTGGGTGCTGGCTGGTGGGTGGGTTGGTGCGGCCGCGTTCATCCTGCTTGACGTCGTTGCTGCTGTGCTGCCAGGTCTTGGCATTCCGTTCGATCCGCTTGGCATGCTCTGCCGGGTCGGCGCAATCCTCGGCGCGGTCCTATTAGGCCTGACCGCCAAGGCCCACCAATCCAAGGCAAAGCCGTTGCCCCACTGGATCGCGACTCTAGGTGCGTGCCTTGCGGTTGCCGGGTGTCTCACCAGGCTCGCGGCTCAAGCGGCCGTCGGCTTCGGCGCAACGCCGTACGGCAGGGACCTGTCGCTGTTCCTCTTCGAAGCCGGCTTCATGCTTGTCGGCACGCTGCTGCCGTTCCTGCTGGTGCATCCGATCGGCCGGCGCTTCCCGCGCTGGGTGCTGCTCGTTCCGGGGTTCACGCTCGGCGCCGGCATGACGGCGTACTTCGGTGTCGGTCTGATCCAGATGATCGTCGCCACGGTTCAGGGCAAGCCGATGTTCGCCGACATCCCGCTGCCGGACGCGTTCTTCTGGGTGGCGGTGCCGGCGTACGTCGTCTGGGGTGCCGGCCTCACGCTCGCCACCCGCGGCTACCAATTCGCGACCCGCAAGGCAACCGATTCGGAGTGTGAGCTTCAAATCACGCGCAGTTGAACCAGACTGTGCACCCGACAGCTGCTTTGCTTCCTGTGCAGAATGGTGGCGAGAACGGCGCCACAGCGAGCAACCGCAGCAGCCGAGTGAGCGATGTCCGACAGAGCAGGAGCGCCGATGGCCGACGACCGGGCGGCGCTGCTGCGTGAGCTGCACGACGTGCATGCTCCCGCGCTGTGGCGGTTCGTCGTCCGGCTGACCGGCGACGATCGGCTGGCCGAGGACGTCGTACAAGAGACCCTGCTCCGGGCCTGGCGCCGGCCGAACATCCTGTCCGAGGACGAGGCGGGTGCCCGGGCCTGGCTGTTCACGGTGGCGCGCAACCTCGTCATCGACGACCGGCGCAGTGCCCGGGTCAGCCGGGAGGTTGCCAGCGACGACCTTCCGGAGAACCCGAGCGCCGACCATGCGAACGCAGTACTCGACGCGTGGCTGGTGGCGGAATCCCTGGCACAGTTGTCTGAAGAACATCGGCAGGTAATCGTTCGGGCGTACTACGGCCGCCGGACGGTCACCGATATCGCCAAGGAGCTGGACATCCCGTCGGGCACCGTGAAGTCGCGGCTGCACTACGGGTTGCGCGCGCTGAAGCTCGCGCTGCAGGAGAAGGGGGTGACAAGTCAGTGAGCGACCCGTACCGGGAGTGGGATTCGGCGTACCTGCTCGGGGCGTTGTCGGCGAAGGACCGCCGCGCGTACGAGGAGCATCTGCGGACCTGTGCCGAATGCTCGGCAAAGGTGTCATCGCTGGCCGGCGTCCCCGGCGTACTCGCAGCCCTTCCGGCCGAGCGGGCGCTGGCGACCATCACCGCCGAGCCGCCGAACTTGTTGCCCGGTCTGGTCCGCAATGTCCAGCGCGATCGGCGCAAGCAACGCATCCGGCTCGGCGCGTTGATCGCCGGCGTCGGGGTCGCGGCCGCCGCGATCGGCGCAGTCGTCGCGATCCCGTTGACGAACGACGAGCCGCAGGGCGACTACGTCGTACTCGCGCAAACCGTGAACAGCAAGCTGTCCGCGGACGCCCGGCTGGTGCCGGAGCGCTGGGGTACGACGATCGAGATCAGCTGCCGGTACGACGAACTCGCGACGCCGAGCGAACGCGCCCGCGGATATGAGTTGTTCGTCACCGACTCCTCCGGCAAGGCGTCGCTGATCGCGAGCTGGACGTCGTCACCCGGTACGACGGTAAAACCGGCCGCCACGACGAAGCTGCAGCGTAGTGAGATCAAGGCGCTGGACATCCGCAGTTCGGAAACCGGCCGGATTCTGCTCGCTGTGCACTTCTGAGTCGTTTCCGGGCATGAATGATCACGGGCTGTCGGGGCACCTGAAGGTCACGAACGGTTGTCGCTCGAGAGGCCGCCGATCCAGACCCCGGTGTTCAGGGACGTGCACCGGGGTCGCGGCATGACCCGCCGGACGTGACCTGGTTGGAAGAAAGTTCCGGGGATCCTGTAACACTCACCCCGTTATCGGCGATACACCCTGTGTAACGCCACTGAGGTTCCCGTCCCAGGTCAACCGCCCGAAGGGCCTGGGGCGGGTTCCTCTCGTTCGTCTGAGGCGCCACGGCGGCGTTATGCACACGTCGGCCCCCGGTGATGCTCACCCGGGGGCCGACGTGTGTGCGTTCCCTCCCTAGGACGCTCTCTCCGTGCCTTCCGACTCCGGCAAGGCGATCCGGTTCGCCGGCAGGCGCTCCGTCCGCTCGTTACCGTCGTCGCCCTCGTACTGCACCAGAGCGGTCCATCCCGACTCCTCATGGTCGCGGCCGATCAACCAGCCGTGACGCCACTGGCCGTCAACCTGGACGACCACATGGCTGGGCAGAGGGAGACGGGACACCAGCTCTGTGCCGGGCTCGAACTCAGTCATGGCCGAAGGTTAAGTGCTATCGCCGCTGAGCGCTTCCTGAAAGCGTGTTCCCTCATACAGTTCTCAGACTCCGGACGACAGTCCAAACGCTTGTACTGCGCCGTTCACCTTCAGGGCACGCCCGCCTGGTATGTGACTTACCCAACCCTGTTGCAACGCGTGTGAACACAGCGCCGCGCCGACCGCGCCGGCCAGATGCGGCCGTCGTTCGGTCACGTCCAAGCAGGATCTCAAGGCGGGGCGCCCACGTCGTACGTCGACCTTGACGCCGAGATTCTCCAACCAGGCTTGGCCTTCCGGCGTCAGCGCGATCCCGTCCGACCAGTCGATCAGGCCACGCTCTGTCATCGCATCGGCCAGGGCGACGCCGAGTTTGCCTGCCAGGTGGTCATAGCACGTCCTAGCTCTCGCGAACGCGTCTCGCTTGCTGACCGCTGACAGGCTGTTCGCTACTTCGGTACGTCGTGGTGCCAGCGCGGCGAGTCCTTCGAGCAACTCGGCCGTATCCGGTCCGGCCAGCTTCACGTACCGGTGCCGCCCTTGCCGTACTTCGGTCAGCAATCCACCGCCGACGAGCAGGTTGAGGTGCTCGCTGATCGTCGGCCGCGACACCTTCGCCAACTTCGCCAGCTCGGTCGGCGTCCACGCCCGCCCGTCGAGCAAGGCCAGACAAACCGTCGCCCGCGTCCCGTCGGCAAGCATCCGCGCCCAGCCGGCCAGCTCCTCACCTTCGGCACTCATACTGCCCATCATGCCCTGGCAACAGTTAGGCGACCGCCGAATCATCCGGTGCCTACTGTCGATTCACATGACCCATCTGACCATCGAACCTTCCATCCTGTACGTCGGCACTCCGGTAGCCCTGCTCAGCACGGTGAACGAGGACGGGACCGTGAACCTCGCGCCGATGTCGTCCGCGTGGGCGCTCGGCGATGTCGTGGTCCTTGGTGTCGGCATGACCGGTCAGACCGCGATCAACCTGCGCTCTCGCCCGGACGTGGTCATCAACTTCCCGTCGCCCGCGCAGTGGGAGGCCGTTGAGCGAATCGCCGGACTGACCGGTCGCGATCCAGTTCCGGAACACAAGCAAGCCCGCTTCCGCTTCGAACGCGAGAAGTTCGCTGCGGCTGGGCTTACGCCGGTCCCGGCCGAGCTCGTCGCGCCGCCCCGTGTAGCGGAATGCCTGATCCAGTTCGAGGCAACCGTCACCCACGCAGAGCTAGATGCCAAGGGCAACTTCCTCATCGCCCAGGCCGAGGTACTACGAGTTCACGCCGAGCAAAGGATCGTCGTCCCGGGGACCTCGCATGTGAACCCCGCGGCGTGGTCCCCTCTCATCTACAACTTCCGCCACTACTTCGGCCTAGCAGAAGAGCTAGGCGAGTCCTTCCGCACCGAAACGCCCAGAAAGCGCGTCTAGTTACACCAAGCGCAGGCGGTCGACCTCTTCGTCGCTCAGGTGTACGTCGAGTGACTCGAGTACGTCGGGAAGGTCCTGCGTCGGCACGGTTCGTTCCGCCGTGTGGCCGTCGGCGTGCTCGATGGTGAGCGTGTTGCCGATCAAGCGTCGTACGACGCCGTCTGCGACGCGCATCACCACCGGGCGGCCGGTGAACGGGGACTTCGGGTGGGTGGAGACGTAGTGGTGGTAGACCTCGTAGTCGATCGGTCGCACCGGCTCGTCATTGGAGGCGTGTTGCGGCTCCCAACCTTCCGCGGTCTTCTTCGACAGCGTCCACACGTCGCCGTCGAGCGTGAGCCGATGGTCCCATCCGGCCTGATCGACCACGACCCCGTCCTTCAACGGAGTCGGATAAAGCTGACCGGCCCCGAACCCGACATCAGCCAGGAACCACGACCCGTCAACCCCAACCTTCAGCAGGGCGTGCGTACGCGGGCCTGCCTTGTGCGGTTGGACCCGGCCAACCCGCCGTACGACGTCGAACCCGAGCCGCTCGAGCGCCGCCCCGAACAACAGCGCGTGCTCGTAGCAGTACCCACCGCGTTGTCGACCGACCAGCTTCGCCTGGATCGCATCGAGGCCGATCCCGGGATGCGTCCCGAGGATCACGTCGATGTTCTCGAACGGGATCGCCAGCACATGCGCGCGATGCAGACTCCGCAACGCGTCCGCCGACGGCGCTACCCGCGCGTGCCCGATCCGCGCGAGGTAGGCGTCCAGGTCAAGGCTCTCGATGTTCCACATGATCCCTAGCCCAACACTTCAAGCCTGCTTCAGGTCAAGCTCGGTGAAGAGCGTGAGTTGAATGCCGCCTGGTGTTTCGAGTCGGGCGTTGAGCGAGTTCCACGGCGTACGCGTCGGCTCCGCGATCACCGTCGCGCCGGCGTCGGCGAGCTTCTGCGTCGTCGCCGCGGAGTCCTCCACCTCGAACGCGACCCGGTACTTCCCCGCGACCCGCCGGCCCACCTCGACCGCGTCGATGTAGTCCGCCTGTCCGGGATCCGCGATCTCGAGCGTTGCTCGCTCGACCTCGAGGATCGTCACCCGCCCGTCATCCGAGGAGTACGACGCCCGCTCCGGCAGCCCGAGGACGTCGCGGTAGAACGCGACCGCCTCCTCGTAGTCGTCCGCCGTGACCACCAACCGCAGTTCCTTGACCGTCATGCAGCCAGTATCTACAACCGCGAGACCTGGTAATGCGAGATGAGCCAGCCGTCATCCACATGCCGAAGGATGACAAGCAGGTTGACGGACAGCGTCGGACGGTCGGTGAAGGTGAAGTCAACGGCCAGGTAGCCGAGGAGCGTGTCGTCAGCGAGTCGGCGGGTCTCCAGCAGCTCGTACTGCGGGGACAGGCCGACGGGCTGCGATTCGTAGTACTCCGCGACAGCGTCTCGGCCTACGCCGTACGGATGCAGGCCTTGGAAGATCGTGTCCTTGGTGAAGAGCGCAGCGGCACGCGACGGATCGTGCGAGTCGATGGCTGACTTCCACTGGGCGAGGACGTCGTACAGGATGTCGTTCATGTGAGTTCCTTCGGTTGATGGCGGACCAGAAGCGCGGCCATCGCGGCGAGGGCCACGACGCCGGCGCTGACCAGGAGCGCCTGGTGGTATCCGTTGTGGAGAAGGGGTCCGACGGCCAGGGGCCCGATGATCTGGCCGAGGCTGTAGCCGGTGGTGAGGATGGCGACCGCGTGCGGCACGGCGAGTTCGGCGCCGAGCGCGATCGCGAGGTTGGCGACGCCGAGGAACGTCGCACCGAAGAGTGCCGCGGAGATCAGCGCGGCCGCGATCCCGTGGATGAACGTCGGCAGCGCGATGCCGACTGCTTGCAGGAGCAGTGCGACCAGGAGGAGCGTCGATCGCGACCATGAGCGGCTCAACCAGGCCCAGAGTGCAGTCGACGGCAGTGCGGCCAGACCGACGATGATCCACGCTCCGTTGCCGACAGCATCTGTTGCCGTTTCGTTGATCGCGGCAACGAGGAACGTGCCCGCGATGATGTAGCCGATGCCCTCCAAGGTGTAGCTGGCCAGCAAAGCGTTGAAGTGTCGCGATCTGGTGCCTCGCGCAACAGTTGCTGAGCTTGCCGACCCGGTGAGGTTCCAGGCCGGAATCGTGCAGGCGACGGTAAGCAGAGCCGCGAGACACCACGCCGTACGCCAGTTGCCACCAGCAAGTACTGCGCCCGAGAGGGCGATGCCGGCGCCGACTCCGCCGAAAGTCCAGCCGACGTGGTGACTGTGCAATCGGGGGAGTACGGCGTTGACCGCGATCACGAACACCAGTGCGCTCGCGATCCCCGCGATGAACCGCAAGCTGATCCAGAGCGACTGACCGAGCGGCATCAGGGCGAGCGTCGCGGCAAGGATGAGCATCGACAGGCGGAGTACCCAGCGTGAGTGGATCAACCGCGGTACGGCGATCGCGGCGAGCGCACCGGCCAGGTAGCCCGTGTAGTTGGCCGTCGCGAGCGCGGCGCCGAGGCGCGGGGACAGGCCGACCTGTGCATGCATCATCGGCAGGATCGGCGTGTACGCGAACCGGCCGATCCCCATCCCACCGGCCAACGCCGCCGCCCCTTGCCCGGCCAACCGCCAAGCGGCGCGACCGCCCGCCAACCTCTCCGTGACCGCGACAGTGGTCGACATCTCAGTGGCCGGCCTGCTGCCCGCCGTCTACGTGCAGCACCTCGCCGGTGACGAACTTCGCGCTCTCCAAGTAGGTGACAGCGTCGACGATCTCCTCGATCTCGCCGAGCCGGCCGACCGGGTGTAGGGCCGCGAGGAACTCGTGCGTCTCCTCCGGGTGCATCGGCGTACGAATGACGCCCGGCGCCACCGCGTTGAACCTGATCCCGCGCGAGGCGTACTCGGTCGCGAGCGACTTGGTCACCGAGTTCAGCCCGCCTTTGGTCAGCGACGCCAGCGCGGACGGGACCGTGCTGTACGCGTGCGAGGCGAAGCTGGTGGTGATGTTGACGACATGCCCGCCGTCCTCGTTCTGCAGCATGGCGGCGATCGCCGCGCGGGTGGTGTCGAAGAAGCCGCGCAGGTTGATCCCGTTGATCCGCTCGAAGTCCTCGTCGGTGTACTCCGTGAACGGCTTGGCGACGAAGATGCCCGCGTTGTTGACGAGCGTGTCGATCCGGCCGAAGGTGTCGAGGCCTTGCTCGATCACCCGCGCGCCGGCGCCCGGCTCGGCGATGTCGCAGGGCACCGCCAGCACCAGCGGGTCGTCGGAGCGCGTGATGTTCCGCGAGTTCGCGACGACGGCGTAGCCGAGCTTGCGGTACGCCGTGACCAGGCCTGCCCCGATGCCCTGGGACGCTCCCGTGATCACGGCAACCTTCTGGTGGTTCATGGTTCTCCTCATCCGAAGTGGTTGTACTTCGATGGTTGTCGAACCATGCGAGCTTTTCCACGACCGCTTTGCTCCCAGCTGGGAGGCTCCGCCTACTACGCTGTGGCACGTGGAGCTGCGGCAGTTGCGGTACTTCGTGGCGGTCGCCGAGGAGCTGAACTTCGGCCGGGCCGCGGCCCGGTTGCACATCGCCGGCCCGTCGTTGTCGCAGCAGATCAAGTCCCTCGAGCGGGATCTCGGCGTGCGGTTGTTCGAGCGCGATCGCCGGACCGTGACGTTGACCGCCCACGGCGAGACCTTGCTGCCGCAGGCGCGGGCGTTGCTCGAGCAGGCGGATGCGTTGCGGCGTACGGCGCGGGGATTCGCGGCGAGCGAGCCGGTGCGGTTGGGGTACGTCAGCTGGCGGCCGCCGGATCTGGCCGAGCGGGTGTCCGGGGTTGCGCAACTGCTGGTCGACACCTGGGTGATGCCGTCGCACACGCAGGCGGCGCGGGTCGCGGACGGGAGCATCGACCTCGCGATCTGCTGGGTTCGTGCGACCGATCTGGCTGAGCAAGAGCTGTCTGGCAAGCTGCTCGGGGCGGACCGGTTGTTTGCGGTCTCAGCCGGCGAAGAGACACCAGTCCGGGCGCGGGACACGGTCGTGCTGGTCGACGCGGACACCGAGGCGTGGGCTTCGTGGAACATCTACGCGGTCGAGTTCGCCAGGGCGACCGGCGCCGCGGTCGAGCGGATCGAGGATCACGGGATCACCGGTCCTGGTTTCTTCGATCACGTACGACGGTTGGGCCGGCCGATCGTCAGCTCGCCGAAACGGGATGCGACGCCGTTGCCGCGGGGCTTCGTCCGCAGATCGGTGATCGATCCGGTTCCGGTGTGGACCTGGGCACTGGTGGCGCGGCAGGACGAATCGCGTCCCGCCGTACTTGCGGCTGTTGATGCATTGACCCGGGACGTGAAGGTCGACCTGGACCCGGCGACGTCCTGGTTACCTGCGGACGATCCGTTTCACCAGGCCTGAGAGAGGGCTGTCGTGCTCGGCGTCAGGCGGTAGCCGGCGTTGGCGGAGAACTCTGCGGACAAAGCGAATCGGTCGCCCCGGACGAGGGTGTGCCGCCACTCGACCGGACGGTTCTGTGCGGTGCCTTGGCGGACGATCGAGAAGACCGCCGCGTCCGCGGGGCAGTGCAGGAGCGCTCGTTCGGACGGGCTCGGGTTCACGGCGCGGATGTCTTCGCGGCCGTGGTCTAGGTTGATGCCGGTGCGGGTGGAGAGCTCGTTGTACAGGCTGGTGTGGGTGAAGTCGGCGTCGAGCAGCGGTTCCGCGAGGGTCGCGGGAAGCCAGACGCGGTCGAGTGCGAGCGGCTCGTCACCGGCGTACCGGAGGCGCTCGAGGTAGAGCAGCGGGGTGGATCCGTCGAGGTTGAGGCGGGCGGCGATCACGCCGTCGGCCCGGACATCGAGCGCGCGTACGGCGCTGCGCTGCGGGAGGCCGGACTCCTCGACGGAGGAGAACAGGCTGTAGAGCGCGCCCATCGGCTGCCGGATCTCCGGCGCGGTCGCGACCCGCGGCTGGCGTCCGCGCTCGGCGATGATCAGCCCGTCGGTCCGGAGCTGAGCGAGCGCCTGGCGAACGGTATGCCGGCTGACCTCGTACTCGTCGACCAGCGCGAGCTCCCCGGGGAAGGCATCGTCAAACTCGCCGGAGCGCAGCCGCCGGACCAGATCCTCCTGCAGTTGCTTCCACAGCGGCCCGCCGCCTGCACGGTCCAGCCTGCCCACGCTCATCCGTTCCTTCCGGGTTGCTAAATGTCCGGTCATCTCCTACCGTAAATGTGCGTACATTTCGGCGGGAAGGACCGGGCTCAGTGGTGCACCTTGAGGTTAGGCCACGGCACACCTCTACTACTGCTCCGAAGCCGCCGTCCCGGATGCCAGGCCTGGCTGCTGTCCTGGTGATCACCGCAGTGGCGGTCCCGCTCGGGCGGCTGGTGCCTGTCGTGGGCGGTCCGGTGTTCGGGATCGTGCTGGGTGTGATCGCCGGACTCTTCATCCGGCCGCTCCGCAGCGAGGCCTGCCGCCCGGGGTACGACTTCGCCTCGAAGACGCTGCTCCAGCTGTCGATCGTCGTACTGGGAACGGGTCTGTCGCTCCAGCAGGTCGCCCGCGTCGGCGTCTCGTCGCTGCCGGTCATGCTCGGGACACTCGCGCTCGCTCTCGGCGGAGCGTGGTTCTTCGGGCGGCTGCTCGGCGTACGCGGAGATACTCAGACCCTGATCGGCGTCGGTACGGCGATCTGCGGCGGATCCGCGATCGCCGCCGCGACTGCTGCGATCGGGGCTCGGCGTTCGTCGGTCGCCTATGCGATGGCGACGATCTTCACGTTCAACATCGTCGCCGTCCTGACCTTCCCGCCGATCGGCCACCTGCTCGGCATGAGCTCGGAATCCTTCGGGCTGTGGGCGGGTACTGGGGTCAACGACACGTCGTCCGTCGTCGCGGCCGGATACGCGTACAGCCAGGCCGCCGGCGATCAGGCGATCGTGGTGAAGCTGACCCGTTCGCTGACCCTGATCCCGATCGTGCTGACGCTGGTCGCGCTGAAGATCCGGCGCGAGAACCGCGCGGCTCGTGCGCTCGACGCTGCGGGGGAGGGCTCGTACGACGGCGCCACGACGTCGATTCGCAAGCCGCTGCCGTGGCGCAAGCTCGTCCCGCTGTTTCTGATCGGCTTCATCGCCGCCGCGGGCCTGCGCTCCGCGGGCGTCGTACCCGAATCCTGGCTGCCGACCCTCACGATCATCGGCAGCACTCTCATCACCGCCGCACTCACTGCGATCGGCCTGTCGCTGCGGCCACGCGAGCTGCGCGACGCAGGACCCAAGCCGCTCCTGCTCGGAGCGATCCTCTGGGTCCTGGTCGCGGTCGGCAGCCTCGGACTTCAGTCCTTCTCGTAGGCCGCCTGGCGGTCCTGGACCGCCTTGATGCGCGGTACGTCGAGCTTGTCGGAGCGGTCGAAGTTGTAGATGCCGTTCTCTTCCTGGAACACGTCGGTCAGCTGCGTGTAGCAGTAGCCGAACATCAGCTCGTTGTCGAGGAGTGCGTCGACCAGGCCGGTGAAGCGGCTGTAGAACTCCTCCTCGTCCGCGACGCGCTGGCCGTAGCCCCAGGACTCGGCGCTCCGGCCGTCCTTGCCCGCGGCAGCGGCCTTGGCGTTCCACCAGATGCCGCCGAACTCGCTGCAGAAGTACGGCTGGCCGTCGTACCCGAGGGAGATCGGCTTGCCCTCGGGGCCGCCGGTGTTGCCGTACGGCTTGTTGTTCACCAGGTCCGCCATCTGCTCGGCGAACTTGGCGGGGTCCTGCTCGTAGTTGTGCGAGTCCCAGACATCGGTCTCCGGCACGCGGTGGCTGTAGCCGGACGCATCCAGCACCGGGCGGCTCGTGTCGGCGGCCTTGGTGGCAAGGAACATCGCGCGGGTGACGTCGTCGAGCTGGGTGATGCGGTCGTGCAAGAGTTGGTGGGTCTCGTTCAGCGGGCACCAGCCGACGATGCTCGGGTGGCTGTAGTCGCGCTCGACCGCCTCGAGCCACTGAGCGACGTACGACGCCGTCGGCTGCTGGTTGTCGTTGTCGGTGTTGCCGACGCCGGAGCCCCAGTCGCCGAACTCGCCCCAGACCAGGTAGCCGAGCCGGTCGGCGTGGTAGAGGAACCGCTCCTCGAACACCTTCTGGTGCAGGCGTGCGCCGTTGAACCCGGCCGCCAGGCTGAGCTCGATGTCGCGGACCAGCGCCTCCTCGGACGGCGCGGTCATCAGGCTCTCCGGCCAGTATCCCTGGTCCAGCACGAGCCGCTGGTACACGTGCTTGCCGTTGATCAGGATCGCCTTGCCGTTGATGCTGACCGAGCGCAGGCCGGCGTACGAGTCGGCGCTGTCCGCAACGTTGCCGTCAGCATCGATCAGCTCGAGGTGTACGTCGTACAGGTGCGGGTCCGTGGTGTCCCAGAGGCGGACCCGATCGGCCGGGATCTGCAGGGTCAGGCGCGGGGCGAGGTCGAGGTCGGCGCGTACGTCGGCCGTGGTGACCTCGCCGTCGGCGTCCTTGAGGGTTGCGCTGATCTTGTATCCGGGCTTGTTCGCGGAGACCGGTACTTCGAGGTGGAAGCTCGAGCCGGCGACGTCCGGGGTGATGCGCGGGCGCTTCAGGTGCACCGTGGGTACAGCTTCGAGCCAGACGGTCTGCCAGATGCCGGTGGTGCGGGTGTAGAGGCAGCTGTGGTTGAAGTACAGCTGGCTCTGCTTGCCGCGCGCCTGCGGACCGCGGTGGCTGTCCCGCGCGCGGACGACGATGGTCGCCTCCTCGCCGGGGGCGGCGACGTGGCGGAGGTTCGCGCTGAACGGCGTGAACCCGCCGCGGTGCCGGACGACCTCGACGTCGTTCACCCAGACGGTCGCGTCGTGGTCGACGGCCTGGAAGTGCAGCACGGCTTCCTTGCCGGCCCAGTCCGCGGGGATCGTGACGGTGGTGCGGTACCAGACCGCCTCCAGGAAGTCGACGTCCTCGATCCCGGACAACTCGGTCTCCGGCGCGAACGGTACGACGATCCGCTGCGTCAGCTCCCGCTCCCGCAGCCCGCGCTCCAACCCGGAGTCCGACCGGTCGATCTCGAACTGCCAGTCACCGTTCAGATTCACCCACTCCGAACGAACGAACTGCGGACGCGGATACTCCGCACGAGGCTGCGACATGAACTCTCCCAGATGCTGATCTCGATGGCGACAGGACGACAGTACAACGTTGGAATAACCCCAGCAACGGGTGTTCACGGATGCGTCATCCGCTCGGGCAGGGGAGGCCGGACCCATCCAGGCCGTCGCTGGCCTTGGTCGGGGTGTCGACCAGGACCAGCCCGCCACCCGCCGCGCCGATTACGGCGGCGACGAGCAGAACGCCTGCCAATGCTTGGGTCAGCGCGCGGGCTCGCGGCGCGGAGGCGAGAAAGCAGCCGGCCGCGGCCAGGCACAAGACCATCCCAGCGACGGTCACCACGCCGACCTGCGGGAGCGGCGGCACGTGCTGACACTTCGTCCCGACCACAGTGTGGAGCCAGTCCTGGCGCTCGTGCCACCGAACCCAGTACGCGGCCGCCGCGGCGACCAACGCCAGCAGGCCGGCCACCAGAGCGGCGGTTCGTCGAGACATGGGCCACCACGCTAGAGGCCCGAGGGGTCCACACTCCTGAAGAGCCCGGCGTTGAGGAAGTCGGGAGCGAAGGTGTCGGGCCGGTCGGGGTTTACGGCGCGGAGTTCGACCGGGGTGAGGGCGCCGAAGATCGTGCGGAGGTCGTCGACGGAGAACGTCATGCCGCCGTACGTGTCGCCCGTCATGACGACGTCGAGGTCGCTGGGCGTATCCATCCGCTCGGCGGCGAAGGTGACGATCGCGAAGCGGCCTCCGGGGCGGACCAGGGGAAGGATCCGCTGGAGGTACGTGATCCGGCGGTGTGGCGCGATGTGGTGGAAGCAGCCGGAGTCGTACACAACATCGAACGGACCGGCCGGCAGCGCATCACGCAGTACGTCGAGCGCCGTCAGAGTGACCGTCGCCGGCATGCTCGGCCGAAGCTTGTCCAGCAGTTCGCCCGCGAGATCGACGGCCTCGACCGTCGCACCCTGCTCGGCAAACCAGCGGGTATTGCGGCCTCCGCCACAGCCCACGTCGAGCACCCGCGCGCCGGACAGTTCCCCGAGCAGACCGCGCTCGTTCCAATCGACCAGCGGCTCGTCCGGCAACGGACTCGTCAACGGATGCCCGGGCGTCGTCAACAACCCGGTCCAGTAGTCGGCCGCGGAAGCATGAGCCCGATCGCCCCGCCCACTCGCCCCCACAACCTGGTCGAGGACATCGAGCAGCTGATCGACCGTGTAGATCCGCGTCATCCTCAAAGTGCCTTTCCGTAGCAGCGGGTCCGCGGTTCGTGGACGTACTTGCCCCACGGCGCCGTCCGCACGTAGCCGCTCGACTCGTAGAGTGCGATGGCCTCTGGCTGTTGCTCTGCGGTAGATAATCGCAAGAACGGATGGCCCGCTGAGCGGGCCGCCTCCTCCAGCGTTGCCAGCAACTTGCGCGCATACCCATGACCGCGGGCGGCCGGCATCACGTAGACCCGCTTGATCTCGGCGTCGCCCGGGTGAGCAGTGTCCGTCCCGAACACCTGTAAGGCGCCACACCCGACGGGCTGTCGCTCCGTGTCGAGCGCCACGAAGTACCGCGCTCCGTCCTTGACCTGGGTCCGTCCCTTGGCGCCGTTCCGCGTGACGAGTTCGTCGAACGCGGCCTTCAGCAGGACGGCCAGCTCGGCGTCCTCCGGTGATCGTTCCTCGATGTCTGCCACCCGGCAACAAAACCAGATGATGGCAGGCGGCGAAACCCAATACGCTGCCGGTGATGGGACGTTTCTGAAGGCGTAGGTACGGCGGGTTGAGGCGGGCTCCGGTGGGAGTCGGCCGGCTTCGTCGTGCGTGCGCCGCGCTTCGGCTGTTCTTGTCGATCGCGAGCCTTCAGGAGTCTTGTGGTGTCCTGCTGTACCGGCCGTTTTGTGCTGCACACCATCGACGGCGCCGCCGATCTCCTCGTGGAGGAGCTTCGGGCGATGTCGTCCGTTCATTCGATCCGCCAACTGTCCGCCGAGACTGTCGAATGCGCGGTCGACGGCCCGTTGGACGAACTCGTTGCCTGCGCTCTCTACTTCACCGTCACCGGATCCGGCAACGCGCCGCTGTCGTGGATGCGGCGGTTCGGGCGGCTGGAACGGTTGCCATGGTCAACCAATCCGGTGGTTGCCGAGGTCATCGTCCGGCTGGCGAAGATCCGGCCAGGTCAGCATGTCCTCGACCCGTTCTGCGGCACGGGGACGATCCTTCTGGCCGTACGCCGTCGCGCACCCGCGGCCCACGTCATCGGAACGGATCACGACCCGCGCGCCCTCGAGATCGCAACCGCGAACGGATGCCGCCGGCTCGCACAGGCCAAGGCGGAGGCGCTTCCACTGCAAGACCGGAGCATTGATCGCGTCGTCACGAATCTCCCGTTCGGCAAGCAGGTCGGCAGTCATGAACTCAACCGCACGCTCTACCCGGCCGTCCTGCGCGAGCTCGGCCGAGTCCTCACCGTCGACGGTCGCGCCGTCCTCCTGACCGAGGACAAACGCCTGCTCCACAACGCGATCCAACGCCAGCGAGCCCTCAAGCTCGTCCGCCAGCGCCTCCTCAAATACAACGGAGCCACCCCGACCGCCTACGTGCTCACCCGTACTCGTCCAAAGTGACCGATCTGCGATAACATCGCCAAATGGCGATGAGTGCTGTCGGTGCGGACCTGGCGGTTGCGGCGTGTTTGTTCCATGGGTTCAGTGACGGATCGCGGTTGGCGATCGTGCGGCATCTGGCGTTGGGTGAGCATCGGGTTGTCGAGCTGACCGAGCATCTGGGGCTGGCGCAGTCGACCGTGTCCAAACATCTTGCGTGTCTACGGGACTGCGGTCTGGTCGAGTCGCGTCCCCAGGGGCGGGCGTCGATGTTCAGCCTGTCGCACCCCGAGGCGACGATGGACCTGCTCGCCGCGGCCGAGCGCCTCCTCGGCCTGACCGGCGATGCCGTCGCCCTCTGCCCCAACTACGGACTGACGGTCACGCCATGACTGAGCCGATGCAGCTCGGCACCGCGGCCTCAGCCTGGGTCGTAGATCCGGCCGAACGCCGCCGCCTCGGTCGCCGCGCTCAACTGCTGGCAGGCGCCTCCGTCACCTACAACGTGATCGAGGCCGTCGTTGCTATCTCCTCAGGTCTGGTCGCAGGATCGGTCGCCCTCGTCGGATTCGGCCTGGACTCGGTCGTCGAGGTCTCCAGCGGCCTGATCATCCTGTGGCAGTTCCGCCACCCCCTCCCGGAGTCCCGCGAACGCCGCGCCCTCCGCCTCCTCGCCTTCTCCTTCTTCGCCCTGGCCGCGTACGTCGGCTTCGAATCGATCCGCACCTTGATCACCGGCGCCGACCCGCACGCCTCGCCGGTAGGTATCGGCCTCGCGATCGCGTCGCTGATCGTGATGCCGTTCCTCTCCTGGGCCCAGCGCCGCACCGGAAGAGCTCTCGGCTCGAACGCCGTTGTCGCCGACTCGACCCAGACGCTCCTGTGCACCTACCTGTCCGCGGTCCTCCTGGTCGGACTGCTCCTCAACGCAACCCTCGGCTGGTCGTGGGCAGACCCGATCGCCGGCCTGATCATCGCCGCGGTAGCAGTCCGCGAGGGCGTCGAGGCCTGGCGAGGCGAGGGCTGCTGCTCACCCCTTGGCGGCGCCTGCAAGGCCGAGTAGCCGCGCGCCGTTCTCCCAGCACACCGACCGCAGCCAGTCATCGCCGAGCTCCAACGCCTCGAGCACGTCCAGCTGCACGGCGTACTCATAAGGAATGTTCGGGAAGTCGGTCCCCAGCACGATCCGGTCCTGGAGGTCGCCCAACTGTGGGACCAACGAGCGGGGGAATGGCATCATCGCCTCAGTGAACGGCGTCAGTGCCATCGTCGTGTCCAGATGCACATTCGGGTACGACGTGAGCGCGAGATGCTCGGCGTACTCCGGCATCCCGAGATGAGCGATCACCGCGGTCAACCGGGGATGCCTGCGCAAGACCTCACCCATCGGCCCGGGCCCGGTGTGCCGACCTGGGATCGGGCCGGAGCCGCAGTGCACGACCACCGGCGTACCGGCCTCGGCCAGCTGCCCCCACACATCGTCCAGCTCACCGGACCGCGGATCGTAGTCGCCGACCTGCACGTGGACCTTGAAGATCCGCGTCCCCAACTCCAACGCCTCGCGGACATACCTAGCCGCTGCGGCCTCGGGAAAGAACGTCCCGCTCGCCACACACCCAGGCGTCACTGCCGCGAAGTCCCGGGCCCACTCGTTCAAAGACGCAGCCATCCCCGGCTTGTGCGGGTAAACCAACGCCGGAAACGCCCGAACCCCTAGCGCGTCGAGCGTCTTCAGCCGCTCCTCGACCGACGTCCGGTAGGTGATCGGCCACGCGGTCCCGTAGTGCTCCGACGCCTGGTCGAAGTACGCCCAGACCGCATTCATCACCCGGTCCGGCAGGAAATGCACATGCACATCCACCAGCCCGTCCAACCCGAGCCGCCGCCACCAGGCCGCTACCTCCGCGTCACGCACGCCCTCTAGCCTGCCTGATCCGCCACCCAGAGGTCGGTCAGGCCCTTGAAGTGGGCGTGGAACTTGTCCTGCTCGTGCTTCGGGTACGTCGCGACGACCGTCTCGCGCAGCAACCGGTCGAAGTCGGGGCCGGCGACCCATTCGCGGACCCGCAGGTCGAAGTCACCCAGGTGAGCGGCACACCATTCCTGGTACTTCGCGGTCTCGAAGTGCTCGTCCGCGAGGGCCAAATACCCGTCGAGCTTCGCGTCGTAGTCCAGCGACTCGTCGTCGGCGATCTCGAAGTACCGCTCGGTGTGGAGGTCGACCTTGGTGCGGCGGCCGGTGGCGAGTGAGAAGACCGACCACTTCACCAACGCGCTGATCGCCCACGGGAAGTAGTAGTGCAGCGAGGTGACCGCGACGTCGGGGCAGGCGTTGGCATAGTCGATCGGGTACACGTCGTCGCCTGCGACCAGCATCTCGCAGGAGTTGAACTCCCAGCCGAAGAACGCGTTCACGATCCGGCTGATCGCCACCGTCTGGTGCCCGGCCGACGGCGACAGGAAGCCGTGCGAGACGGCGTACCGGTTGTGCATCGGCTCGTCGGGGCGGAAGTCCATCACCATCGTCTCGGCGCCGATCGACAGCGCGCGGGCGAACTTGTCGTACTCGACCGTGGCCTGCAGGTGCATCAGCATCTCGTCGGACTCGTCGTACGCGCGGTGCAGGTCGTCACGGTTGTTGATCCGGGACACCCCTCGCCACCCGCCGCCGTCGAACGGCTTCATGTACAGCGGGTAGCCGAGGTCGTCGGCGATCGCGTCCAGGTCGAACGGCCGGTTGTACTTCGCCGACGTGTACGCCCAGCGCACGTTGTCGACCGGGTTCTTGTACGGCACCAGCACGGTCCGCGGGATCTTCAGCCCGAGCCGCAGCATCGCGCAGTACGCCGAGTGTTTCTCCATCGACTGGAACGTGAACGGGGAGTTCAGCAGGTATGTGCCGTTCATCAGCGCGGCCTTCTTCAGCCACTCGCGCGGGTGGTAGTACCAGTACGCGAGCCGGTCGATCACCAGCCCGACCCGGACCGGATCGTTGAGGTCGAACGGCTCGATGGTCAGCCGCCGGGACCCGAACTCGTGCTCGCCCCCGTCCAGCGACACCGGCCCGACCCGCTGCAGCAACGCCTCGAACGCCTGCGGCCAGTCCTCCTCTGCGCCCAGCAACAACCCGATCAGATGACGCGAACGGTCAGACACAAGATCTCCTACAGATCGGGGAAAGGGAAGGAAAGAAAAGAGGGGGGTGGGGAGGGAAATCTCCTAACAGAATCGGGGCAGATGATGGGCGAGCTGCTGCTGCCACCACGGCCAGTCGTGTGCTACGTCGTACCCCCACAGGTCCAGCTCATGCGGGATGCCCTTCTCGGTCAGCGCCTTGTCGGTCGCGCGCGCCGACGGCAACGAGCCCGTCGGATTCGTCTCCCAGTCACCCTGACCCACCGTGAGCAGGATGAACAGACGCTTCCGCAACCAGTCGAGGTGCTCACCGGACAGGTTGGGCAGGTAGTCGGCCGGATTGTTGAAGTACGTCGCGTCGCCGCGCTCGCCCCACGCGTGCCAGCTGCTCGCGTCGTAGTTCCCGCTCTGACAGATCGCGACCGGGAACAGGTCGGCCCGCTTGAACGCGAAGTTCAACGCGTGAAAAGCACCCAGGCTGCAGCCGGTTGTGATGATGTCGCTGACCCCGGGTGAGTCGGCCCCGATCGCCGGGACGACCTGGTTCACGATCCAGGACTCGTACAGCTCGTGCCGGCGGGCGCGGTCCTCGAGCTGGATGCTCCGGTCGGACCAGCTGACGTGGTCGTAGGAGTCGACGCAGTACAGCTTCACCCGCCCGGCCTCGATCAGGTCCGCGACGGCGTCGACCATGCCGTTGTTCTCGTAGTCCCAGGCCCGGCCCTGCTCGCTCGGAAAGACCAGCATCGGGCGGCCGAAATGCCCGTAGCGGATCACTGTTCCGGGGCGATCAAGCCCCGGTGCCTCCAACTCGGCCTGCTCCCGTTCCATCAGCCCCACCCCAGGTCTGCCGCAGAAGATCCGTCAGCTCAGGATGAAGCACATCCCGCCAGGCTGTGAAGTTGTGCATGTCGGGTGTTTCGTCGAGTGTGACCTCGAGGCCGAGCTCGGCGAGCCTTGCGGCCATCACCCGGTTGTTGTGCACGTTCTCCTCGGTGGTCCCGGCGGTCATCCCGACCAGCGGCGTACTCGGCGCCGTGGTTGCCGTCAGCACCTGGTCGACGAACGCCGTCACCTCGGCGTAGAACTCGAACCGGGACTCCTGCGGATCGGTGTCCGGCGTGAAGAACGACCCCGACTGCAGGAACAGCCCGTCGAACGTGCCCGGATGGTTCCACTCCGCATACAGCGCCGCCAGCGCGCCCAGGCTTGCGCCCATCATCACGGGCCGCCTGCTCTTGTACTGCGTTTGCACGGCCGGCACGACGTGCTGCGCAAGGGACACGGCGTACTGCGGGTTCGCGGCGTACCAGAGGTTCCGCGACGTCGGCCGGACCAGCGCGAGCCGAAAGGCCGGCAGGTTCCCGGAGGCGATCATCGCGCCCGCGTAGTGCGTCAGACCGGCGTACGCGGCGAATTCAGGACCGTCGTGGGAGAGCAGCAGTGGCAGCTCGAACGTCGGCGCGATGCCCTCCGGCGCCCAGACCTGCAAGTCGATGGGCCCGACCGGGGCGTCGATCACGAGTGGAGCCAAGGTCGACGCGATCGGCTCGGTCGCGATCCAGGACGGCTCGACGTACCCGGGGAGCGGCAGCCAGGAATGGTCGCCGAACGCGCCGCCGACGACCCGCGGGTTGGTCGGATCGGTCCGCATCCCGAGGTCGGCGATGTCGAACAGGTACTCCATCCGGTGCACCGACGGGCGCGGCAGCCGCAGCTCCCAGCCGTAGTCGACCGGCTTGAACTCGAGCAGTTCGGCGGGGAGCCCGAGCTCCTGCCACAACCGAACGCCGGTGAACGCATGCGGAGCGTCACCGAGGCGGAACACCACCTCGGCTCCCTCGACCGCGCTCACGAAACTGGGCATCCAACCAAGGTACCGACGAAATCACTGACACTCGGTGTCAGTGATGACGTTCTATCGTGGGAACGTGGTCGATCTCACCGATATCCGCGAAATCACCGCGGACCTCCCGCGCAGCTACGAAGTTCTGGTCCGGGACCGGATCAAGTTCCGCGTCGGCCAGATCGTGTACCTCGCGGTCGCCGCCGACGAGCAGACCATCGGCCTCGGTTTCCCGCGTGAGGAACGCGCCGCCGCGCTGGCGGCCGAACCGGACAAATTCCTCCCGCCGCGCCCGTCCGACGAACGGTTCCAGTGGATCGAGCTCAACCTCGCGGCCGTCGACTACGACGAACTCCGCGAGCTGATCCTCGACGCCTGGTCGCTGTGCGTCCCGAAGAAGGTCCGCCGCGAGTACTTCGGTGACTAAAGCAGGGGCTCGCGGCAACGACCTCATCCTCAGGTAGTAGGCCAGAACCGTCCTGAAGGCCGATGGGCGGAACGCCTTCGCGAGCGACTCTGGAAGCATGACTGGGGACTTCCTACCCCGGCGCCAGAAGGCGTCGGTGCTGAGCCAAGCGTTGACCGTAGTGATTCTGCTCGCCGTGGGGGCGGTTGCGCTCTGGTTGTTTCTCTAGGAATCCCAGCGCACGTCGGCTTCGCCCGGCCGGACCACGCCGGCCTCGTAGGCGACGACGACCGCCTGGACCCGGCTCGACAGCCCGAGCTTCGACAGGACCGAGCTGACGTGGGTCTTGACCGTGGTCTCGCTGACGAACAGCTTCGTCGCGAGGTCGCGGTTCGACAGGCCGCGGGCCATCCAGACCAGGATCTCGCGCTCCCGTTCGCTGAGGTTGGCGAGCAGTCCGACCCAGCGCGGATCCGGCTGGGCGGGCGCGGCGTTCGGCGTACTGCCGTCGACCTGGCGCTCGAGCTCCATGCAGCGCTCCAGCAGCACCCGCGTCGAGGCCGGGTCGACCAGGGAGTCGCCGCGGTACACGGCGCGGACGGCTGAGACCAGCAGATCCGGATCGGTGTCCTTCAGCAGGAACCCGGACGCCCCGGCGCGTACGGCGGCCAGCACATAGGCCTCGTCGTCGAACGTGGTCAGCACGAGTACGGCGGGACGTGCGCGTCCAGCCTCCCGGTTGGCCGTCGTGATCCGCTCGGTCGCGACCAGGCCGTCCATCACCGGCATCCGGATGTCCATCAGTACGACGTCCGGGTCGTACTGCTCGATCAGCCGGAGCGCCTCCTCGCCGTTCTCGGCCTGGGCGACCGTGGTCAGGTCCGGCTCGTGATCGAGGATCATCGCCAGCCCCATCCGGATCACGCCCTGGTCGTCGGCGACCAGGACCCGGATCGACTCGTTCAGTTCTGCGGCGGCAGCCATGCCTGCACTCTCCATCCACCCAGGGGGCCGGCCGCGACGGCGAGGGTCCCGCCGACCGCTGTGGCCCGTTCCCGCATCCCGATCAGCCCGTTGCCGCGGCCGCTCTCGCTGCGCCGCGCGGTCTCCAGCACGTTCACCGGCGGCGGTCCGCCGTTCCCGTTGTCGTCGATGGTGAGGAGCTCACCCTGCGGCCCACTCTGCCAGGTCACCCGCGCCGCGGTCGCCTTCGCGTGCACCATCACGTTGGTCAGCGCCTCCTGGATGATCCGTACTGCGGTCAGGTCCGCCGCCGACGTGAGCTGGCGCTGCCGCGGCGGCAGGTCCATCGTCACGTCGATTCCGACCGCCTTCAGCCGCTCGCCCATCCGCGCCACATCGGCCAGATCCGGCACGGGCGCGGTCCCGCCGCCCGACCCGGTGTCGCCGGCGATCTGGGGCGAGGCGGTGTTCAGTACACGGACCGTCTCCCGCATCGCGGTCAGTGCTTCCTTGCCGCTGGCAATGATCCAGCGGATCGCTTCCCGCAGTACTTCGGGGCGCTGGTCGGCCACCCGGTCGGCCGCCTGTGCGCGGATCACGACCGCGCTGACGTGGTGCGAGATCACGTCGTGGAGGTCGCGGGCGATCCGGGTCCGCTCCGCCACGGCCGCCCGCTCGGCCTCGACCGCGCGCAGGCGGACCAGCTCGGCGTTCCGCTGCTCGAGCAGGGCGACGCTCTTGCGGCGTCGCCGGGCGTCGGCGCCCAGCAGCACCATCCCGCAGATCAGCGCCTCCGCGAAGACGAACAGCGACACGTCGATATAGCTGTACAGGCTCGGTACGTCGCGCGGGAGGCTCCGGTAGCGGTCGCCCAGCAAGACGTCTCGGTTCACGTGGCTGAGGACGAACGCCACGACGGTCGGCAGCCCGATCATCAGCCCGGCCAGGCTGCCCATCGTGAAGAACAGGCAGGTGAAGCGCCGTACGCCGGCCGACGCTGCCAGGTAGCCGACGACGAGCAGCGGGACCAGATGGATCTCCGACTGCAGCGCCGCGTCGCTGATCTCGGGCTGGCCGAAGATCGTCAGCCCGACCTGCGCGGCCAGCCCGGTGCCGACGGCGGCGTACAGGAGGGGATAGAGGACTGAGACGATCACGAGCATCGTGCGCGGGATCCGCCGCGCGAACGCGACCGTCGCGACCAGAAAGACGCCCGTCACCACCGAGACGGCCGGGTTGTGGGGGCGGAGTCCGGTGCCGTTGATGAAGTTGAGCGCCGCGATCCAGACCAGGCCAATGACCGCAGCGAGCAACAGATCCTGCTGCCCCTGCGACATCCGCCGCCAGATACCCTTCACTTTAGTGACCCCTCGGCGTCGTGGCTCGGCGCTGCTCGCGCCCAGGCACGCGCCTCCCGGCACTGGCCGAGCGCCCACGATGCTCCGCATCGAGGCCACTCGTCCAGCACCGCGATGCACGCACCTGGACACGAGCATCACTCGAGCCACAACGCCGAGGGGTCACTTGCCCAGCGTAGTCAGCTTGAGTTTGCCGAAGCTTCATCTGCCCGGAGGGGCGGTCTCTCCAACTTTTGGAGGAGGCTCGGCGTCCGAACTGATACTCAGGGGCTAGAGGTGGGGCGCGAGGACGGTCCCTGGGACCGATGTGTCGACCGCGCTGATCCGAAAGGCTGTACCCCATGAGGAACGACCTGCCGCCACGCCGTACCGGCGCGGTGCGGACGCGGTTGCTGTCCGTGATCGGTGTGGTCGGGGTCGGCGCGGTCGCCGGTTCGCTGCTGCTGTGGCACGCGCAGGTCGGGGACTTCCTCGGCCTCGCCGCGGACAAGGAGCCGGTGGTATCGACCGTGAGCGCGCCGGCGATCGGTGCGCCGCCCGCGAGCACGCCGTCGACCAGCACTCCGACGCCGACCCGCCGCCCGACGTACCCGCCGAAGACCCCGTCGACGACTCCTACCAAGAAGAAGACGACGGAGCCGACGACGACGGCGGTGCGGGAGGAGAGCATCAACGGGCTGTCGCCGAAGCTGAAGGCGCGCCTGAAGAAGGCGATGGCGGCCGCGAAGGCCGACGGCATCACGATCAGCATCACCTCCGCCCGGCGCAGCGCGACCAAGCAGCAGCGGCTGCTGAACGCGGCGATCAAGAAGTACGGCTCGTACAAGGTGGCGACCCGCTGGGTGCTGCCGCCGAAGTACTCCGCTCACGTGCAGGGCAAGGCCGTGGACATCGGTCCGGCGGCCGCGATGACCTGGCTGAACAAGAACGGCTGGCGGTACGGCGTGTGCCGCCGGTACGACAACGAACCGTGGCACTTCGAGGCGCTGACCGCGCCCGGTACCAAGTGTCCGCCGCGCGAACCGCACGCGGTCGCCAAGGCTGACTGAAACCCAAGGGGGAACTCACCATGACCATGACCTACGCGCAGCCCCTGACCCGGCGCTACACCCGCGCCCGCCTGGCCGTGCCCGCTCTGTGGCGGCAGGTGATCCGCTCCAGCGAGAAGGGAGACGTGACCGCCGTGCCGGAGCCGGACCGGTCCGCGTACACGCAACTGGAGATCTACGACGGCGTGCTGGCCGCGTTCGACCGCCGCGACGAGGTGGCCGAGGTACTGCGGGCGTCCGCCGACCGCGACACCGCCGTACGACGGCTCCGCGCCCAGTTCGGACTCAGCCACCTGCAGGCGACCGCGCTGCTCGATCTGCCGCTCACGACCGAGTGCCGGGACCGCATCGCGCACCGTGCCGAGGAGCTGCGCAGCGCGCTCGGCCGCTGACCTTCCTCCCCCGCGGCTCGCCGCGAACCTGCGCTGTTTGCGTGTCGTGGGGAGGATGGAAGGGTGATCACGATCGAGCAGGCTGGACGACTGCGCAAGGCCGGGGTGCTGTGGGCGCCGACGGCAGGGGATCGATTCGTCGTGCCGGACCGGGATATGGACGACGACGTGTTCGTGGTGAGCGACATGACCGTCGAGGTGCACGACTACCAGGGCAGCAAGGTGATCGGCTTCAACGGCACCACCGAGTGGGCCCTGGACAGCATCGAGCAACGCGAGGTGATCTGGCTCCCGCGCGAGGAACAACTCCGCGCTCTCCTGGGCGATCACTTCCAGTCGCTGGAGTCGGTCCCTGGCGGCTATCGGGTGAGTTTGAGCGAAAGCACCCACACCGCCGACGACGCCGAACAGGCCTACGCCCAGGCGGTCATCCACTTGCTAGGCGCTTAGGGCCTGTCTGGTGGTCCAGCGCCTACTGCGGGGCACTCGGCACGGCACCTCGCCGCACGGGTACAAAGGGAACGATGCTCCGCATCGACCCCTTCGCCCCCGCGCGCCGATGCACCGCACCGAGCACCTCCTCGCTACGGCGCTGGATCACCAGACAGGCCCTAGCCGAACGTGAAGACGTAGGCCTCTGCACCGGGTGCGAGGAACGTGAGCTCCAGCGTTCGCTCGCCGACTTCACCTTGCTGACGGAAGAGTTGGTAGAGCCGGCCCTCGTCGATGAGACCTTGTCCGTCGGCGGACACGTCGACGCCGTGGGACTCTCCGGGCGGTTGCCCGTTGACCAGCAGCCGGAACGGCACGGGCTCGGCTCCGCGGGCGAGTACGAGGTTCGCGTCGCGGGCACGGAAAGTGAAGGCGATCTGGCCGCCGGCTTTCGTGAGCACCACCCGCTCCTGCTCGACCTCCCAGTCTCCGGCGAGCGCCTGAGATGCGACCCCGCCGCCCCGCCCGCTGCCGAGGTATGTCTCGGGTGTCCGCAGATTGGCCCAGTCGGCGGCCGCCTCCACACCGATGCCCGTGACGCTGGCCGGTTCGCGGTCGATGCCGAGCAGCCGCTGGATCACTCGCTCCGACTGTTCGTAGCGCCCCTCGCCGAAATGGGTGTCACGGATCGAGCCGTTCCGATCGACGAAGTACAGCGCGGGCCAGTAGTGGTTGCTGAACGCACGCCAGACCTCGTACTCGTTGTCGATCACGATCGCGTACTCGATCCGATGCTCCTCCGCGGCCCGGCGTACCCGCGCGACGTCGTGCTCGAGGGTGAACTCGGGGGTGTGCACCCCGATCACGACGAGGCCGTCGTCGCGATAGGCCTGCGACCAGGCCCTGACGTACGGCAGTTGGCGCAGCCAGTTGATGCAGGTGAACGTCCAGAAGTTCACCAGTACGACGCGACCGTGCAACTCATCGGGACCGAGCGGCGCCGAATCCAACCACTCAGCTCGAGCGAGTGACGGCATCCCGATCGACGCGTTCATGACCCACCCCCGACGGATCGTACTGCGGGGGTGTGGTGGTTGGGGAGGTCAGGCTGTGGGCCGCCAGTACTGCTTCTTGTCCTTGTCTTTCACGGTGTAGCCGAGGTTGGTGAGCTCACCGCGGAGTTCGCGGAGGTCGGCTTTGCCCTTGTCGCCTTGGTCGAACGCTTTCGAGCGGACCTTGAGGATGGCGTTGACCGCGGGTGGGAGGTCGGGGTCGTCCTCGATCCAGCGGCGGAACTCGGACTCGTGGGGGTCGCCGGCGTCGGACCACGGATAGCCGTGGGCGCGGAAGGCTGTCGGGATCTGCTTGGCCTCGGACTTCAGTTGGTCGTGCTTCTCGCGAGCCAGCTCGCGCGACGTCGGGTCCTGCAGGACGATCTCCTTGCCGTCCAGGAACGCGACCGCGACCTTCTCCCGCGGCACCGTCACCGTCTTCTGGTTCTTCAGGAACTCGACCGACTGATGGGTGATCGTCACCTTCAGGATGTCGTCGAGCGCCACCGCGGCCAGCAGTACACCGGCGATCAGCCCGACGAGAACGCAGATCGCGACGACCCACCAGCCGTCCCATGCGGCGATCATCTTCAGCACGCCCTGGAACGGCACCCAGGCCCGCCCGGCGGCCCAGTCCGCGATCCGTGGGAGGAAGAACCCGAGCACCAGCCCGAGCAGCGGCAACCCGCCGAACAGCAGCACCTTGTCACCGGCCGAATGCCCGATCACGGTGCGCTGCGGCGTCCCAGTCGTCGACCCCATGAGCCGAACGTAGCGTGACGAGGAGAAACTTAAGTATCAACCGACGACAACCGAAGGAGCCAAGTGGCGGACGGCATCTGGTTGAGGTTCATCAGCGGTCCGGACATCGACGCGCTGGGGTTGACCCGGCTGGAGATCGTCGACGCGGTCGAGGAAGCGGTCCGCGAGCACGGCGAGGGACGTACGGCGTTCGAGCCGCGGGTCCACCTGACGCCGGACAACGGCGGCATCGGCCACTTCAACGTCCTCCGCGGTCATCTCGACGGACTCGGTGAGCACGGGATCAGCGGCGTGAAGGTGGTCGGCGACTTCGTCCCGAACTACCAGAAGGGTCTGCCGAGTGAGCTCGCGATGGCGACGCTGTTCGACCCGACGACCGGTATGCCGCTGGCTGTGCTCGACGCGACGATGATCACCGCGGCCCGGACCGGCGCGATGACCACCGTCGGCGCTCGGTATCTGGCGCGGCGGGACAGCAAGATCCTTGCGCATGTCGGGGCACGGGGTACGGCTTGGTGGAACGTGACGATGCTCGACGATCTGCTCGATCTCGACGAGATCCGGGTGACGTCGCGGCGGCCCGAGTCGCGGGAGAAGTTCGCCGAGGAGTTGTCGGCCGAGTTGTCCACGCCGGTGCGGGTGTGCGCCACCGCCGAGGAAGCGTTCGACGGCGCCGACATCCTTGTCGAGGCGACCCGCCTGACCGAACCCGAACCGCTGCTCCGGACCGCGGCGATCAAGCCGGGAGCCTTCGCCATACCATACGGTACGGTATCCGCGGTCGAGCTGGATCTGGTCGACGTGATGGACAAGGTGGTCGTGGACGACTGGCGCGAGGCGCAGTCCGGGCGGTTCGGGTCGTTGCGGCGGCACGTGGACACCGGGCGGCTGTCGCCGGAGACGTTGTACGCCGAGATCGGCGAGATCGTCGCGGGGCGCAAACCCGGCCGCGAGAACGATGCCGAACGCAACCTTTTCTGGCATCGTGGGTTGTCGTTGCTCGACGTCGCGATCGCCCATCTCATCCTCCGCCGAGCCGAGTCCGCCGACATCGGCACAATGCTCCGCTTCCACTGATGATCAACGAACCCACAGACCTCGACCCCACCAGCCCCAACCCGATCGAGCTGTCGCCGGCGCTGCTCGACCGGATGGCCGCAATTCGTGCTGCTGCTCTGCACACCCTCGAGTCGGGTGATCCGGTGTACGGCGTCAACACCGGCATGGGCAACCTCAGCAAGGTCCGCCTGACCGAGGCCGACCAACGCGTCCACCAACGCAACCTCCTACTAGGCCGAGCCGTCGGCGGCCCACCCTGGTTGTCACCCGAGGAGTCCCGCGCCGTCCTGATCGGCCGCCTGAAAACCTTCCTCAACGGCGATTCAGCCGTCTCCGTCGGCCTCATCCAGCAACTAGTTGCCCTCATCAACAGCGGCTACACCCCCGCCATCCCCACCCAAGGAGCCGGCTCCGCCGGCGAAATCATCCCCCTAGCCCACGCCACCGGCCCTCTGGTCGGCATCGGCTGGCTCCTCCCCCCAACCACCAGCGCCGACTCGGCTGCTGCAGGCAGCACGGGCGTTCCGGGCAGCACGGCCGACGTGGGCGGGTTGCGGGCTGCGGATGGGTTTTTGCCTGCGTTTGAGCTGGGGCCTAAGGAGGGGATTGCCTTGCTTGCGGGGACGCCTGGGGCGGCTGGGCGGGCGGGGTTGGCGGTGGTGAAGGTTCGGCGGTTGGTGGAGCGGTTGAGTGAGGTAGCGGCTGGGGCTGTTGCTGTGGTGGGGGCTAACCGGGATCCGTACGATGCGGCCGCGGCGCGCGGGGACGACGTACTGGCGGCTGAGTTTGCGCGACTGCGAGAGTTGGCCGGACCCGAGCCGGAGCCGCGGAGTCTGCAGGCGCCGGTGTCGTTCAGGGTTGCGGGGCACGTGAATGCTCACGTAAGGCGGACATTGCAGCAGTTGGGCGATGCTGTCGACCGGGCATTCACAGGTGTGTCCGACTCACCGGCGTACCTGGATGGTGACTTCGTCGGCACCGCGGGCTTTCACGGCATCGACCTCGCCGCGTACTGCGATCACCTGACAACCGCGCTGGCCCACGCCGCCGAGGTCTCAACGGCCCGGTTGCACCGTCTACTCGACCCCAGCGTCACCGGCCTGACCGCCCAGCTCGCCCGCGAACCAGGCCCGCAAGCCGGCCTCGTCGCGGTCCACAAACGCGCCGTCGCCACCACCCACCAGCTCCGCCGCCTAACGTTGCCTACGGCAATCAGTACGGCGGAGACGTCCAACGGTCAGGAAGACGTACAGACGTTCTCCTGGGAAGCGGTCGGCAACCTCGCCGAAGCGATCCGCCTGACCCGCGCGACAGTCGCCTGCGAGCTCCTCGCCGTACGCCAAGCCTTCGCGCTTTCAGCAAGAGCGATCCCACCAGGACTGCAGGACCTCATCCAAGCGGTCGACGATGTCGTGCCTCCGATTGACTCCGACCGCCCGTTCGGGGAGGACCTCACCCGCCTGCTGACGGAAGTGCTCTAACCCCGGGCCGGAGATGCAGCTCGACAGTACGTATACGCCCACTGGGCCTGCGGCTGAGCTGGCGCCACGCGTGCGGGCGGGGGTAGCGGACGTATACCTCCTGTCGAGCTGCAGACGCCGCTCGATTGCAGACCCGAGCTGTAGCTGACTCAGCTCTTGCCGGCCAGTGCGTTCTTCAGCATTGGGACGAGCTTTGGCAAGGCGTACTTGATTCCGAGCGGGCCGCCGATCGACATCGCGCTGGAGAACTCGCCGCTCGGTGTCGCGGTGTTGATGACCGGCGCGCCACCCCAGTACGCGACGTGTCCGGCCTTCACCGCCGGCAGTGCGTTCCACACCTTGTCGTTGACGACCGCGGGATCGAGCTTGCCTGAACCGTCCAGCGCGGCCATGAAGATCAGGTCGGCGTCCAGCTTGGGCGTCAGCTCCGGCGAGATCTTCACGTAGAAGTCGCCGTTCTCCATCGCGTCGATCTGCGGGTTGGACTTGAACCCGAGCGAGGTCAGCAGCCGCATCCGCGGGTCGGACGGCAGCCACGCGTTCAGGCTGTCCGCCGAGTACACGCCGGCCGTGATGACCTTGCCGGCGAAGTCCGGGTTCGCCTTCGCGGTGTCGGACACCAGGGTCTCGGTGTCCTTCACGACCTGGTCGCCCGCGGTCGCCGTACCGGTCGCCTTCGCGATCTCGCGGACCTGGTCCTGCCACGGCACGCCGTACACGTTCTTGGTCCCGGCCGGCGCCGCGATCGTCGGCGCGATCGCGTTCAGGGTGTCGAACTGCAACTTGTCGTTGATCGTGTTGATGTAGACGATCAGGTCCGGCTTGAGCGCGGCGATCTCTTCGTACTTCGGCTCCGAGGCCTGGATCAGCTTCGGCGCCGGGCGATCGCCGAGCGCGGACTTCACCCAGCCGCGCACCTGCGGGTCCCCGAACCAGTCGGCGCCCGCGACCGGAATCACGCCGAGCGAGATCGACGCCTCCAGGTCACCACCGCCGAGCGTCACCACTCGCTCAGGCTTGGCCTTGATCGTGGTCGAGCCGAACAGATGGTCGATCGTCACCGGGAAGCCGGCACCGTTGCCGGCCGTGTTGCCGGCGTTGTCGCCGGTGTCCGCGGCGGAGTTCTTGGTGTCGTCGTTCTGGCTGCAGGCGGTGAGTCCGGCGCCGAGCGCGAGTACGGCGACCGCGACGGCCGCGACGGACCGGATACGGGACAGGGCCATGGCGGCTGGTTCCTTCGAAAGTCGGCAGATTTAGGTAAGCCTAACCTCACTTACAGCCGTTTGATCCAGGAGGTTGATCGAAAAAGCCAGCCCGACACGCAGGTGACGCCCAGTCGCAAGTAGCCTGCATCGGGTCTGAGTCGTTGGCTTGGGTGCGCGCGCCTGCACGAAGAGCTGGAGGATTTTTCGAGTGAAGCGGTTCGTGGTACCGCCGAACTGGCCGTCCCCACCCCGTCGCAGCTGGGTCCCACCGAAGACGTGGCGCCCGGATCCGTCCTGGCCGCCCGCGCCGGAGGGCTGGCGCTTCTGGGTCGACGGCAAGGGCAACCCGGTCCGCGGTCCGATCGGTCAGTACGGCGGTACGTCGCGCCGGGTCGTGTACGCCGGTGGCGGCGCCCTTGTCCTGTTCCTCGCGGTCAACCTCTGGGCCGTGACCGCAATCGGCCTGTTCGGCGGCGATTCGGACGACGCAGCGGTGAAGGTCCTCGGCAATCAGTCCCCGTCACCGACCGCCTCATCGAGTACGACGCCACCCGCCGTACCGCGACCGTCGGTCACGCCGCCGCGCGTCCCGACGACGACGCCCGTGCCGACCCACGCGCCGACGCAGCGGCCGACCCAACAGCCAACCCGGCGTCCGAGCAGCACCAAGACCACCGAGCGGACGCCGACTCCCGATCCGACGCGCACGAAGACCAGCACGAAGACCCCGACGCCGACGCGCCCGACCAGCCGGCCGTCGACCCGCGAGGAGATCCTCCGGCAGTACTGCATCGACCACGGCTGGGACCCGTCCCTGTGCGACCCGGACCGGTGGGAAACGCCGCAGCATCCCTGATCGGGCCTTGACGACCGGCGTACCCCGGACGCATTCTTAACCATATGGTTCTGAAACCATCTGGTTCTGAAGTCGTGCTGACCGGCGTCTTCGCCGCGCTCGCCGACCCGACCCGCCGGGCGATCCTGACCCGGCTCAAGGACGGTGACGCGACCGTCGCGGAGCTTGCGGCGCCGTTCAGCATGTCGCAACCGGCCATCTCCAAGCACCTGAAGGTGCTCGAGCAGGCCGGACTGATCAGCCGCTCGCAGCGGGCGACCGCGCGGCTGAGTCACCTCGAGGCCGAGCCGCTCCGCGAGGCGGTCGGCTGGTTGATGGACTACCGCGCGTACTGGGCGGAGAGCTTCAACCGCCTCGACGATCTGCTCGACGACCTGAAGGAGCAGCCGTGAAGATCGTGGCGGAGCCCGGCGTACCGCAGGTCGTCATCGTGCGGGAGTTCAACGCACCGCGGGAGCTGCTGTTCCGCGCGTACACCGAGCCCGAGCTGGTGAAGCGCTGGCTCGGGCCGGCCGACCTCGAACTGGTCGTGAACCAGCTCGATCCGCGGCACGGCGGCCGCTGGCGGTGGACGCACTACGACGGGGACGGCAAGGGGTATGTGTTCCACGGGCTGTACCACGGAGAGCCGACGCCGGAGCGGATCGTGCAGACATACGAGTTCGACCAGGCGCCCGGCACCGTCTACCTGAACCTGATCACCTTCGACGAGGCCGACGGGGTCACCACGCTGACCCAGAACACGGTGTTCTTCGCGGTCGAGGATCGCGACCTGTACGTCGCCGGCGGGATGGAGCGCGGGATCCGCGCGTCGATGCAGAAGCTCGACGACCTCGTCACCGAACTGGCCGAGGAGGCCCACTGATGATGCTCACCGACAAACACGCGATCGTGTACGGCGCGGCCGGACCGATCGGCAGCGCGGTCGCTCGCGCTTTCGCGTCCGAGGGCGCGACCGTGCATCTGGCCGGACGTACGGCGGAACGGCTGGAACGGATCGCTGACGAGATCCGCACCGCGGGCGGGACCGCAGACGTCGCGGTGGTCGACGCGCTCGACGAGAAGTCCGTGGACGAACACGCTGGTTCGCTCGCCCGCATTGACATCTCGTTCAACCTGATCGGCCACCAGCAGTTCTTCGGTACTCCGCTGGTCGACATGCCGCTCGCGGACTTCGAGCAGCCGATCACGACGATGGTCCGCACGTTCTACCTGACCTCGCGCGCGGCCGCGCGACGGATGATCCCGCAGGGCTCGGGCGTGATCCTGACCTTCGGCGGGTACGGCGATCCGGCCGCGAATCTCGGCGGATTCCAGGTGGGCTTCGGCGCGGTCGAGGCGCTACGCCGCGGTCTGGCGCTGGAGCTCGGGCAGCACGGGATTCGCGTTGTCACGCTGCAGACCAACGGGATCCCGGAGGCCGTCCCCGCCGACTTCCCCGAGAAGGCGGCTCAAGCGATCGCAAAACACACCGCCGACAGCACGATGCTCAAACGCGCCGCGACCCTCTCCGACGTCGGCACCCTCGCCGCGTTCGCCGCCTCAGACCTGGCCCGCTCCATCACCGGCACCGCCCTCAATCTCACGGCCGGCGCGGTAGTCAACTAACTCAGAAAGTCGATGACCTGCCCGCGCCCACGCGCTGCCTGGAAGACGGGCCACGCGATCGCAAGATCCTGCCAGGGCAGCCCGACCGGCGCATACACGGTGACCTCGTCATCCGTACGCCGCCCGGGTGCGACACCCGTCAGCACTTCGGTCAACGTCGCGCTCACTTCATCGTTGGACAGCCCAACGTTGCCCAGTGCACCCATCTCCACCGCGAGCCGCCGATCATCAACAACCACCCGCGCCGCATCCAGCAAGTCAGCCGACAACTCCACCTTGCCCGGTTCGTCGGCTCCCAATGTGGTGAGGTGCAGCCCGGGCCGCGCATCCGCCAACGTCAGCAAGGCTTCCCGTGACCAAGTAGCCAACACAACAACGTCCGTCTGCGCAGCGACCTCCTGCGGCGAGTTCGCCACGCTGCCCGGAATCCCTTGCTGAGCGAGGAATCGGATCGCCCGCTCAGGATCGACGTCGTGGACGACGAGCCGGCCGACACCACGCAGCGCAGCCAGCCCGGCAACCACCATTGCGGCCTGCACCCCCGCCCCGATCACCCCGACCACCCCGGCCCTCGCCGCGCCGACCCCGGCTCCGAACCCGGCCCCGGCTCCGACCCCGGCCCCGACCCCGGCCCCGGCCCCGATCCCGGCCCCGGCCCCGATCCCGGCCCCGGCTTCGACTCCGGCCCCGGCCGTGCCGGCTTCTGCGGCGTCCGGGCTCGCTTCGGGGCGGGCGAGGAGGTCGGTTGCGAGCGCGGCGGCCAGGCCGGTTCGCCAGCTCGTGATGGTGGTGGAGTCCATGACGGCCAGGAGGGTGCCGTCGGTGAGGTCGTGCAGGCAGACGATGCCGCGGAGGGCAGGGGAGGCAGCGGGGAACTTCGCGTTGACCTTCACGGTGTAGGCGGGGATGCCGGGGATGAGGCCCGGAAGCAAAGTGGTCGCTGTGCCTGGGCCGGGGAGGTCCGTGCGGATTCTCAGGGGTTCTATGGCGGCGGAGTGGACGAAGCCGGCGCGCAGGGCATCCAGGGCGGCTGGGATATTGAGTGCCGCGAGGATGTCGGAGCGGGTGAGGAGGAGTGTCATCAGACGATGTTTCTTTCGGCGCGGTTTGCGGAGTGGGCGAAGCGGCGCGCGTCTAGAGGGCTGATGTCGACGAAAGGCTTGCGGCCGAGGTACAGGTCTCGGATGACCTCGCCGACCGCGGGGCCTTGGAGGAAGCCGTGGCCGGAGAAGCCGGTGGCGTAGAGGAAACGGGAGACGTGGTCGGCCTCGCCGATCAGGGCATTGTGGTCGGGGGTGATCTCGTACAGGCCGGCCCAGCCGCCGGTGAGGCCGACGTCCAGGAGCGACGGTGCACGCCGGGCCATCACTTCGGTCAGGCGCGGGATCCAGGTGTCGGTCCGGTTCACCGAGAATCCAGGCTCCTCGTCGGGATCGGACAGGCCGACCAGCAGGCCAGGACCCTCGCGATGGAAGTAGAACGTGCTGCCGAAGTCGATCGTCATCGGCAAGCCGGCCGGGAGATCGGGGATCGCCTCGGTCACCACGATCTGCCGCCGCAGAGGAGTGACCGGCAACTCGACCCCGACCGACGCGGCAAGACCCTCGGACCACGCACCGGCCGCACAGATCACCGTGCCCGTACGGACAGTACCCAGACTGGTCCGCACCGCAGTCAAATGGTTGCCGACAGCATCGATCCCGACAACCTCGCAGCCGGTCAGCAACGTCGCGCCGAGTCGGCGGGCGGCGGTCGCATACCCGAGTACGACGGACTCCGGCGTACAGTGCCCGCCCGTCGGTGAGAAACACGCGCCGACCAACCCGTCGGGCGCGACGATCGGCGCAAGCGCGACCGCTTCGTCGACCGAGATCATCCGCGTCGGTTGGCCGAGCGTGTTCTGCAGCTGCGTGCTCTCGCGGAACTGCTCGACCTGCTCGCCGGTCTCCAGCAGGAACAGATACCCGACCCGATGCAGGTCGATCTCCTGCCCCGGCCGTTCCCCGAACCGCGCGAATGCCTCCAGACTGCGAGCACCGAGCGCGATGTTCACCGAGTCGGAGAAATTTGCCCGTACGCCACCCGCCGCCTTACACGTCGACCCCGAGCCGAGCTGATCCTTCTCCAGCAGCAGAACGCGTTCGACCCCGGCCTCGGCCAGATGGAACGCGATACTCGTCCCCATCACCCCGCCGCCGACGATCACCACGTCGGCGGACTCGGGGAGACCGGTCCGGTCCGGGGCTTGAACAGGCTGCCGGGGGTCGACAGAGGTTATTGCTTGTGTCGACCCCCGGTTTCCTGTGTCAGGCTCCGACGCGGCGCTCACGGGAGTTGGAAGGACAAGTCGGCCTCTACCGTCTCCGTGTCCATCTGGGCTTTCTGGAGTTTGCCGGAGTAGTCCCAGTTCATCGACTGCCAGCGGGTGAACTGGTCCAGCACCCAGATCCCGCTCTGCCGCGACCCGTTGCCCGACTTCCCGTTCCCGCCGAAGGGCAGATGCGCTTCCGCCCCGGAGGTCGAGTTGTTCACGCTCACCATCCCGGCCGAGATCCCCTGCGCGAACCGGAACGCCTTGTTCGGGTCGGTCGTGTAGATCGAGCTCGACAAGCCGTACCCCGACTTGTTGCCCAGAGCAATCGCTTCGTCCAGCTCGGAGTACGGCGTGACCCCGACGATCGGGCCGAACGTCTCGTTCAGGAACAGCTCGTCGTCCGGCTGGACCCCCGCGACGACGACCGGGTGATAGAACAGCCCGTCCGACGGATCGCCGACGAACCCGGTCCGCGGATTGTCCGCGGTGACCCGCCCGGTCCGCCCGAGCACCCGGTGATGCGGCTCGATCCATCCCAGCGACTTCTCGAACCCGGCCGCGAACTTCTCGTCCAGCAACGGCCCGAACAACACGTCCTGCGCCGGATCGCCCATCGCCGCCTCGCCGACAGCGGAAGCGAACCGGTCGAGGAACTCCTCATGGACCGACCGATGCACGATCACCGTGCCGAGGGACGTGCACCGCTGTCCCGCCGTACCGAAGCCGGAGAACAGCGCGCCCTCCACGGCCAGGTCGAGGTTCGCGTCCTCGGTGATCACCATCGGGTTCTTGCCGCCGAGCTCGAGGCACGGCGTCTGCAGATGCCGCCCGCACAGCTCACCGATCCGCTCGCCGACGACGCTCGACCCGGTGAAACCGACCTTGTTGATCAGCCCGGCCTGCAACGCCTGCTCGAGACCCGTGAATGTGTCCGACCCGTCGGCGTACACGACGTTGAAGACTCCGGCCGGTACGCCGGAATGCGCGAAGATCTCGTAGAACGCGTCCGACACGACCGCGGAGTACTCCGCCGGCTTCCAGACGACTGTGTTGCCGCAGAGCAACGCCGGCACGATGTACCAGGACGGGACCGCGACCGGGAAGTTGCCGGCCGTGATCACCGCGACCGTCCCGACCGGACGGCGGAACGTGAACAGCTGCTTGTCCGGCATCTCCGACGGCACTGTCTGCCCGTACAGCCGCCGGCCCTCGCCGAGGAAGAAGTCGCAGGTGTCGATGATTTCCTGCACCTCGCCCAGCGCCTCGGCGAGAGGCTTGCCGATCTCGGCCGTGACGAGCGCGGCGAGCCTCTCCTTGTTCAGAGTCATCAGCCGGCCGACGTTCGAGATCACCTGCCCGCGCTGCGGCGCCGGTGTCGCGGCCCAGGCGGCCTGTGCGGAATGCGCGACCGAGGTGGCCCGGACGAACACCTCCGGCCCGGCGCTACCGACCGTCCCGACGACCTCGCTCAACCGGGCGGGATTGGTCGACGGAGTACGTCGTACCGCGTCCGCCACCCGCTCGCCACCGACAACGGACAGGACCTCAACAGCCATGCGGCATCCTCCTCAGTCGTGAGGATCCACCCTAAGCGGCACCCTGTTGTCCGGGTAGAGATCTGGGATCGGGATCGGCATCCGCCACAGGTGCGAGTCCGGGTGGATCATGCCGTGCCGGATTGCGACGTACCTGAGCAGGCGGAGCGGGCCGGCGATCAGGACGAAGGCCAGCGGGAGCTCGACCAGCAGAGCGCTGAGCAGCGCCTGGGTGAGGTCGCCGCCGCGGTGGCTGGTCATCACGTCGAACCAGGCGTCGCAGATCAGCAGCACGCCGGTCGCGAACGCCGTCGGGAACACGAACTGCTTGCGCTTCCAACCGGCAAGTGCGGTCAGCACCATCATCGCGAGGAGCAGGATGTCGAAGCCGACCCACGTGGCGACCCAGTTCCGCGCGACGTAGTGGCTCGGCAGCGTGATCGCCAGATAGACAGTCCACGGGATCAGGGCGGCAGCGCAGACAAGCATCAGCACGGTCCGCCACTTGCGCAGCCGGTCCATGGTTCGCCGGGACGGCATTCCGCCCGGATGGGGCGCCAGCCGCAGGATCAGGTCCCGCCGCTCGGCCGGTGTCATCGCCGCGATCTCTTCGTCGGTCAGCTGCACATTCCGAGTATGCCTTGTGATTGCATTCACAAGCTAGTAATCTGTACCGGAAAGCAACTGTCGATGATGACAGCGAGGTGTGGCCATGACCAAGCGCAGACCGCCGGGTATGAGTAACCAGGAGTGGGTCGAGTCGCAGATCAAGCTGGCTCAGAACCAGGGCGAGTTCGAGAACCTGCCCGGTGCCGGCAAACCACTGAAGCTGAGTGAGCACCACGATCCGGACTGGTGGGTCAAGGAGTTCCTCAACCGCGAGGACATCGAGACCGAGGCGCTGCTGCCGCCGGCGATGCTGCTCCGCAAGGAGAAGCAGCAGGTGCACGAGAAGATCCGCGGGATGCGGCGCGAGTCCGAGGTCCGCGAGTACCTGGCCGATCTGAACAAGCGGATCCGGCTCAGCATCCGCGACACCACCGGACCGGTCGTCCCGACCGGCCCGGTGAACGAGGACGCGATCATCGCCCAGTGGCGGATGGATCGCCCCGCGACCGAGCCCCGGTCCAAGGTCGAGGAGCACCGGCCGGCCAAGAAGAAATCGGTCTGGCAGCGGCTGTTCAGCTGAGCATCGAGCGGGCGGCGGTCTCGATCGTCTGCTCACTGAGCAGTACGTCGTGCGCCGCCGCGCCGAGCGGGACGTACGAGTCGTAGCTGGTGACCCGGGCCAGCCGCCCGGTGTAGCCGTGGTCGATCAGCGTGGCCAGGATGCCCTCGGACACGCCGCCGGACCGCCGGGTCTCGTCCGCGACCAGCACCCGCCCGGTGATGTTTGCCTGCAGCAACAGATCTTCGACCGGCAGCGGCGCGAGCCAGCGCAGGTCGAGGACGCGGACACCCGGCACCCGGGAAGCAACCCGCAGGCTCATCGGCACGCCGTTCCCGAACGTGACGATGGTCAGCTCGGTCCCGTCGCCGTACGTCCGGCCGCGCCCGATCTCCACGGGTTCCTCCGGGTACGCCGACAACCACCGGTCGTCGCCGTCCTCGTACAGATCCCGCCGGTGGTAGAGCGCGATCGGCTCGAGGAACACGCTGACGGTGCCGGACGACCGCGCCGCCGCCGTACAGGCGTGCAGCATCGCGGCCGCGTCGTCGGGCCTCGACGGCGACGCGATGACGATGCCTGGGATGTCCCGCAGTACGCCGATCGCGTCGTCGTTGTGGAAGTGGCCGCCGAAGCCCTTCTGGTACCCGTACCCGGCGATCCGCAGCACCATCGGGTTCGCGTACTGCTCCTGCGAGAAGAACTTCAGCGACGCCGCCTCGCCACGGAGCTGGTCCTCGGCGTTGTGCAGGTAGGCGAGGTACTGGATCTCGGGGATCGGCAGCAGTCCGGACACGCCCGCGCCAAGCGCCAGCCCGAGGATCGATTGCTCGTCGAGCAGAGTGTCGAACACCCGAGGCGGTCCGAACGCCTTCTGCAACCCGCGGGTGACGCCGTAGACACCGCCCTTCCGGCCGACGTCCTCGCCGAAGACCATCGCCTCCGGGTACGACGCGAGCACGTCGCTCAGGGCGCGATTGATCGACTGGCTCAGCGTCAACAGCTCGGTCGAGCGCGTCGGTTGAGGCAAGGCCGCGGCGACAGCGTCCGGTGATGGGAAGCGGAGCGGGGCCGCGACGGTCTCGGCGGACGACAGCTGCGGGAGGCCGGCGACCTCGGCCGCGATCCGGAGCGCCTCGGCGTGCTTGTCCTCGTACAACTCGATGATCTCGTCGGCGGTGTAGCCGGCGCCGAGCAGGTAGCGCGCCGTACCGAGGAGTGGGTCGCGTTCCTCGTCCGCGGCCAGCTCGGCGGGCGAGCGGTACGCCGTCTCGACATCGGAGCCCGCGTGGCCGAGCAGGCGGACCGTGCGCAGGCGGAGGAAGGCCGGGCGCCGGTTGCGTCGTACGAAGGTCGCCGCCTCGGTCGCCATCGACAAAGCCGCGTCCAGGTCGGTGCCGTCCGCGTCGAAGTACCGCAGGCCGGGGCGGGAGCCGTACGCCTGCCGGATCCAGCCGTCCGGAGTGCGCACGCTGATGCCGATCCCGTTGTCCTCGCAGACGAGCAGCAACGGCATCGGCAGACCCTGGTACGACGCGTGCAGCGCAGCGTTGATCGCACCGGTCGCGGTCGAGTGGTTGGCGGACGCGTCGCCGAAGCTGGTCACCACGATCGAGTCGGCCGGCCAAGGCGACGGTACGCCGAGCTTCGCCGACCGGTTCAGCGAGAACGCGACGCCCATTGCGCGCGGCAGGTGGGACGCGATCGTCGAGGTCTGCGGGATGATCGACAGCTCGTGCCGGCCGAACACCTTGTGCCGACCGCCCGCGATCGGCTCGGTGGTCGCGGCGGCGACGCCGAGCAGGATGTCGCGCAGTCCCTCCTTCGAGCCGCACTGGGCCGCGCGAGTCAGGTAGAAGGCGCCCGAGCGGTAGTGCAGCAGCGCCGGATCGGTCGGCTCCAGGGCGGCGGCGACGGCCGCGTTGCCCTCGTGACCGGCCGAGCCGATCGTGTAGAAGCCGGTGCCCTGGGACTGCATCCAGCGGGCGGCGAGGTCCGCGTGCCGGCTGCCGAGCTGGGCGTCGTACAGACTGCGGAGCAGCTCTGCGTCGTGCTCCCACGGGGCCGGGGCGAGGCCGCGGACGCGTTCGGCGAAGGTCCTCATCTGATACATGATCCGTGATGACGGTCCGTGCCACAGCTCGGCCCACAGGTTGAACACCTGACCTGGTTGGGGCCACGCTGGGCGGGGAACGGTGCCGATGGCTCGTTCGTTCGTCGGGGGAGGGGGATCTGGGCTGTGGTGACGGTGAGTGAGTTGCGGTGATGCATCGGTCTGCACTGGTAGAGCGGATGGGGGTCGCGGCGGGTCTCGGAATCGGGACAGCCGGGGCGCTCTGCGGTGTGCTGCTGCTGGGTCCGCTGGCCGCATCGATCCTGCTGACCGTGGTGTTCCTGCTGGTCTGGCCGCTTGCTGCGGTGGTTCGGCATGTGGCCGACGAAGCGCCGTACGGCTCGTCGGCTGTTATCGCGGCTGCGTGCGCGGCCGCGGTGCTGTGCTTGCCCGGGCTGGTGCGGCTGCTCGCCTGGGGTGCGCTCGGGATTGCGGCGGCGCTGATGCTCGCCGCCTTCTTCATCGTGATCGACCTCGTCGTGCCCGACCGGGAGCCGCGTCGGCGCCGGTCCCGGAAGCAACGCAGGCTGGAGCGCCTCACCGAGGCTCAGTTCGCGGACGACGAGCGGCTGATCGAGTCGCTTCAGTGCCCGCTCAGCATCGAGGAGCTCTGCGGCGTCTGGTCCGACACCGCGACGCAGCTCTCCCGAGGAGCCGGCCTTCGCGACCGGCAGGCCGTCGCCGAAGTACGACGCATCTGCCTCGACGAGTTCGAACGCCGCAACCCGGATGGCTTCCACCGTTGGCTCGACGCCGGCGCCCCGGCAAACCCCAGTCGCTACCTTCTCTCTACGCCGGGAGAAGGCCCCACACCCCTTTGAGCAGCGTGGTCGCTCCACCCACCAGAGCGAGCATCAACACGAGCAGCCGGGCCCGTGGCTCGGACACCCGTCCGGCCAGCGTCCGCCCGACCAACGCGCCGGCGACCAGGCCGATGGCCACTGCACCCCAACGACGCGGGCTCAGTCCTGGCAGTCCGCTCGCGGCCACCGAGAACACGTTCACGATGGCGCCGTAGAACAAGGCGTTTGGGACGAACTCGCGGATCGTCCATCCCGCGTTGACGGCGTACAGCGAGACCGGCGGGCCGCCGAGACCCGCGGATGCGTTCATGAATCCGCCGACAGCGCCGGCGCCGACTGCTCCGGTGACGCCGCCCAGGGAGCGCAGCCGGAGGCCACGGAGGAGCAGGAGTACGGCGGCCGTCACCAAAGCGCCCATGGTGACGAGCAGCACGGGCTCGGGTAGGCGTCGGGCGAACCAGCCGCCCAACGGGACCGTGCAGGCGGCGGCGACGATGAGCGGGACCATCGCACGCAACCGGACCTGTCGCCATCCCTCCGACAACCCGGCCAGGCAGATCACCCCTGCCCCGCAGTTGGCCAGAACCACCCCGTCATGCGGCCCGAGCAGCAGCACCAGTGCCGGCACCGCGACAAGGGCGAAGCCCATCCCGGTCATCCACTGAACCGATGCCCCCAACAGGACAACGCCACCCAGCAGAAGCACCCCCACGCCGACAAACCTACGTCAGGCCGCCTTCAGGCCGAAGTTGATGTACGCGCTGCATGGCCCGTGCCATTGCCGGCTCCTCTCCGCGTCGGCCCGGCCGGTACCCAGGTCAGAGACGGTTGTACCGTTTGCGGGCCTCGCGGCTTTCCTTCTGGGCTTCGCGGGCGGTGCGGCGGGCCTCGTCGAGGTCGGCGCCCAGGCGGTGGACGAGGGACTGTGCCTCGGAGAGCGCCTCGCGGGCGTTGTCGAGCTGGGTGTCGAGGTCCTCGACCTTCGCCTCGGCCTCCTGCGCCGCGGCGACCGCCTCCTCGAAGGCCTGCCTGGCCTTGGCCCGCTCAGCCTCCTCGCGTTCCTTCTCCTCGCGAGCGGTCGCGGCCTCCTCGTCGGCGGCCTCCTGGGCGGCGTCCGTTTCGGCCTGCTGGGTCTTGCGGCGGTCGCGGGCGGCCTGGCGGCGTTCGTCCGTCAGCGGGGTGACGTTGGAAGGTTCGCCGTTCTCGTCGACGACGCCGAAGCCGACGTGCCGGAGTGCGCTGCTCAGCCGGCCCTCGCGGACAGCGTCGCCCGCGGCCGGGTCGACCAGGGCGGCGTCGAGCGTCTCGCGCAGCTTCTGGCCGACGTCCGCGCTGATCTTCTGGCCGCCCTCGCCCGCCAGCCGGGCAGCCTCCTTGGCCAGCTTGTCCAGCAGCTCGTGGCGCTTCGGCGTCAGCTCCCGCAGCCGGTCGCCGTCGAGATCGGCGGTCGCCTCGCGGAACTCGTCGCCGAGCGCGAGCAGGTCGTCCAGCTCGTCCGGCGCCTTGCGGGCGACCAGGTTCGTCACCCAGGCCGCCACGGTCGGCTTGCGCATCGCCTTCAGCCGCGTCGACGCGACCGGGTCGCCGTCAGCCTTCAGCTGCTTGGCGAGCTCGTTGCGAGTAGCAATGAAGTCGGCTGCCGGCGCCGCATACAGCGCATCCGCCGCCTCCTCGAAGTCCACGGAAGCGACGCTACCGCACCTACCTCGACTTACTACCCGTTCGCCGGTACGCCGGTGGCGAGCTCGCCGCGGAGCTTCTCCAGGATCCCGCGGAGCAGGCGGGACACCTGCATCTGGCTGACCCCGAGCTCGTGGCCGATCTCCTCCTGCGTGAATCCGTTGCAGAACCGCAGCTGGAGGATGCGCTTGTCCCGATCGCCCAGGCCGGCGACAGCCGGCGTGAGGGTGTGGACGTCCTCGACCAGGTCGTAGCCGTCCTCGGCATTGGCGACCGTCTCGATCAGGCTCGTCCCGCCCTCCGGCGCACCCGGCGCATCGAGGGAGAGCGTGCTGAAGCAGCCGCGGACCGACGCGGCCTCGGCGACCTCGGCCGGATCCGTGCCGAGCGCCGCCGCGGTCTCTTCGTCGCTCGGCACGTGACCGAGGCGCTGGATCAGCTCCGGCTCCGCCGCGGCGATGTTTCCCTGCATCTCCTGCACCCGGCGCGGCGGCCGGATCGTCCAGGCGCAGTCGCGGAAGTATCGCTTCAGTTCGCCGCGGATCGTGGGTACGGCGTACGACAGGAAGGCTGTCGACGCGTCCACGCGGTACCCGTTGGCAGCCTTCACCAGGCCTAGGTACGCGACCTGTTCGAGGTCGTCGGCGTCGACGCCTTTGCTGCGGTAGCGCGAGGCGATCGACCTCGCGACCGGGGCATTCAGCAGGATGACCTCGTCGAGGCACGCCTGGTGCCGCGGATCAGGGACGGCGTCCGCCTCGAGCAGGAGCTCGTGGGTCGTGTCGGCAATGGTCTGCTTGGAGTCTTCGGCAGCTGCGATCGTCACGGGAGAAACCTCGTCGTGTCGTCGTGCAGGTCGAGTGGCAGGGGCTGAACCACTACCTCCACCAGATCAAACTCAGCCGGAGCTTTCAAGTACCAGCCTGTTACGGGTGTTTCAAACGACTGTCGCCTGACAGTAACTGTCAGGTTTCGATGCTTGTCTTGCAGCTATGAACGAGTGCTGCGCCGTCGTGGACCTGCGCCAGTACACGCTGCACCCCGGGCAGCGTGACACCTTGATCGAGACGTTCGACACGTACTTCGTCGAAGGTCAGGAAGAGACCGGGATGCATATCGCGGGTCAGTTCCGCGATCTGGACGACCCCGACCGGTTCGTCTGGATCCGCGGATTCCCAGACATGCCGTCGCGGGCGGACGCGTTGAAGGCCTTCTACTACGGCCCGGTCTGGCGCGAGCACGCCGCGGTCGCGAACGCGACCATGATCGACTCGGACAACGCGCTGTTGCTGCGGCCGCTCCTGCTCGACGATCGGTACCCCGAGCGAGACGCACCCCGGCCGCCGATCGGCAGCACTGCTCCCGCGTCCTCGGTTGTCGCCGGGGCTGTCTATCACCGCGGTTCGGAGGACGACGGGTTCGCCGAGTTCTTCACCGATCACGTCGCGCCGGTACTCACGGCCACCGGGGCCGAACCGGTCGCCGTGTTCGAGAGTTTGGTTGCCGAGAACAACTTTCCGGCGTTGCCGTTGCGGGACGAGGTCGTGCTCGCCTGGTTCGCGCTGTTCGCCGACGACGCGGCGTACGACGAGCATCGGCGAGCGCTGGCAGGATCGCAGGTGTGGCAGGAGCGGGTGCTGCCGGAACTGGTCTGCAGGACCGCGGGGCCGGCGCAGGATCTGAGGCTGCGGCCGACCGCACGTTCTCACCTGCGTTAAATACGTTGCGGGACCCGGAACCCCCGGGCATCCTGGTCTGACCGAGCGGCGGCGCACGCTGCCTGGACCTAAGGAGGGCTGACGGATGGCCATCACTGTGCTGCGGCATGTCCGCATCAGTTCCATCTCTAGGTTCAGGAGCACCCCAGTTGTCTTCAGAGTACGAACTCACCGATAACTACCTTTCGGACTTCGACTCCCGCTGGTCAGAGATCACCAGTGACGAGTCCCAACCAGATCCCGCGGATGCTTTCGTCTTCAAGTTCCACTCGGTCGACGAAGAGCTCGGTCCGGATCAGCGGTGGTCCACTTGGCTGGACGTCGAGCGCGGTTCTCGCGGCCCGGAACCACGACCCGATTGGGTTGTGACGGAACAGGCGGCGATCGACACCGAGCTCGGCGTCCTCAAAACCGGTAAGGAAGCAGACGTCTTCCTGGTCGAACGGGCCGTCGAAGCCATCGGCGACAACCCCGGCAAGTCCTCGTTGCTGGCCGCGAAGCGGTACCGCAGCGAGGAGCACCGGTCCTTCCATCGCAGTACGTCGTACGTCGAAGGCCGGCGTACCCGCAACAGCCGTGACAGCCGTGCCATGCAGAAGAAGACCGCGCACGGCCGCAGCGTCGCGGCCGGCCACTGGGCGTACGCCGAGTGGGACGCGCTCAACCGGCTGTGGAAAGCCGGCGTCCCGGTGCCGTACCCGGTCCAGATCGACGGCATCGAGTTGCTGATGGAGTTCATCGACGACGGTGAGGGCGGGGCCGCGCCACGGCTCGCCCAGGTCCGGCCGTCGAAGGAACTGCTCGGTCAGTACTTCGAGCAGCTCCGCGGCGGGATGCGTGAACTGGCCCGGGCCGGGCTCGCGCACGGTGACCTCTCGCCGTACAACGTCCTCGCCCAGGGGGACCGGATCGTGATGATCGACCTGCCGCAGGTGGTCGACATCGTCGGTAACCCCAAGGGCATGGACTTCCTGATGCGCGACTGCCACAACATGGCGACCTGGTTCACCAGCCGCGGGCTGGAGATCGACGACCAGGAACTGTTCGCCGATCTGCTCACGATGGTGTACTGATCGCCTCGCGCAGCAGGGGAACGAGTGGTACCAACCGGTCGGGGTGGGCGTCGACGAGACCGTCGAGATGGTTGCCCGCCTCGACCCGCCGGTACGTGTGCAGGTCCGATCGGCCGGCGCTTCGGACGAGGTCGGCGTACGCGTCGGAGTGGTGCCCGATCGGCAGCAGGCAGTCGTACGTGCCGTGGATGGTCGCCAGCGGACGGCCGAGGTTGCCGGTCAGCGTGACGCGCTCGAGCGCCGCGCGGGCGTCGGGCCGCTGGGTGTAGTCGTAGTCCACGTCGCTGCCGTCGTACGACGGATCGAGCGCGGCGGTGTAGATGCGCTGGGTGAGCTTCCAGTAGACCGTGTAGTGGAACTCCCATAGGAACTCCGACGCCGGGTCGAAACCGGCGGCGACGATCAGCTCAGGCGACCCCTGCTCGTACCCTTTGATTGCCTGAGGCAATGACATGAACGGGTTCGGCCCGTCGGCCGACCACAGCGTGCCTTCCAGGTCGACGCCGCGGGTATAAAGCTCGGGGTGGTTCTCGAGTTGCCACCGCACCAGGTAGCCGCCGTTCGACGCGCCGGCGGCGATCACCTCGTCGGCCGGCTGCCCGTAGTGCTTCTCGACTGCCTCCCGGGCGGCGCGGGCCAGCTCGGTCACGCGGTCGTTCCACTCGACGAGCGCGTCGCCCGGCTGCTTGCTGTCCTTGTAGAACTCGATACCGGTGTTGCCCTTGTCGGTCGAGGCGTACGCGTAGCCGAGCGAGAGCACATAGTCCGAGATCGCCAGGTCGTTCGAGTACTGCGCTCGCACGCCGGGTGCACCGGACACGACGAGCCCGCCGTTCCACTCGCGCGGCAGCCGGATGACGAACTGCGCGTCGTGGTTCCAGCCGTGGTTCGTGTTCGTGTGCGAGGTGTCGGGGAAGTACCCGTCGATCTGGGTCCCCGGCACGGCCGGCACAGTCGGCAGATCAGCGTGGGTGACACCCACGTAGTCGGCCGGGTTGGTGTGGCCGGACGCGACGGTGCCGGTCGTGGTCAGGTCGTCGAGGTGAGCGAGCTCCTCGTACTCCGCGCCCGGAACGATCACGAGACCGCCTTGGCCGCGGCGCGTCCCGCCGTACGGCCGGTGAAGAGGCAACCGCCGACGAACGTGCCTTCGAGCGATCGGTAGCCGTGGACCCCGCCGCCGCCGAAGCCCGCGACCTCGCCGGCCGCATAGACGCCGGGGAGTGGCGTGCCGTCGTCGCGCAGCACCCGCGAATCCAGGTCGGTCTGCAGGCCGCCGAGGGACTTGCGGGTCAGGATGTTCAGCCGTACGGCGATCAGCGGGCCGGCCTTCGGATCGAGGATCCGGTGCGGTGACGCGACCCGGATCAGCTTGTCGCCGCGGTAGTTGCGGGCCCCGCGCAGCGCGGTCACCTGCAGGTCCTTGGTGAAGGTGTTGGTCAGCTCGCGGTCCCGCGCGACGATCTGCCGCTCGAGGTCGTCGAGGTTGATCAGGTTCTCACCGGTGAGGTCGTTCATCCCGCGGACCAGATCGGGAAGGTTGCTGCGGACAACAAAGTCGGCGCCGTTGTCCATGAACGCCTGTACCGGCGCGGTCGCCCCGCCACGGGCCCGGCCGAGCACACCCTTGATGTCCTTGCCGGTCAGGTCCGGGTTCTGCTCCTGGCCGGAGAGGGCGAACTCCTTCTCGATGATCTTCTGCGTGAGCACGAACCAGGTGTAGTCGTACCCGGTCGTCATGATGTGCTCGAGCGTGCCGAGGGTGTCGAAGCCGGGGAACAGCGGCACCGGCAGTCGCTTGCCGGTGGCATCGAACCAGAGCGACGAGGGCCCCGGCAGGATCCGGATGCCGTGCATCGGCCAGATCGGGTCCCAGTTCTGGATGCCTTCGGTGTAGTGCCACATCCGGTCGCGGTTCACGTACCGGCCGCCGGCCTTCTCGGTGATGCCGAGCATCCGCCCGTCGACATGCGCCGGCACTCCGCTGATCATCCGCTTCGGCGGCTCGCCCATCCGCTTCGGCCACGACGACCGGACCAGGTCGTGGTTGCCGCCGATACCGCCGGACGTGACGATCACGGCCTGCGCCGACAGCTGGAAGTCGCCGACCTCGACCCGCGAGCTCGACACCCCACGCGGTACGTCGCTGGGCTCGAGCACCTTGCCCGCGACCCCGTCGACGACCCCGCCGGTCACGGTCAGCTCGTCGACCCGATGGCGGAACCGGAACTCGACCAGTCCCTTCGCAACTGCCTCCCGGACGCGCCGCTCGAACGGCGCGACCAGCCCCGGACCGGTGCCCCAGGTGATGTGGAAGCGCGGCACCGAGTTCCCGTGGCCGTCCGCGTTGTACCCGCCGCGCTCGGCCCAGCCGACGACCGGGAAGAACCGCACGCCCTGTCCATGCAGCCACGGACGCTTCTCGCCGACCGCCCAGTCGACGTACGCCTCGGCCCACCGCCGCGCCCACTTGTCCTCGTCATCGAGCCGGTCGAACCCGGCCGAGCCGAGCCAGTCCTGCATGGCGAGGTCACGGGAGTCCTTGATGCCCATCCGCCGTTGCTCCGGCGAGTTGACGAACATCAGCCCGCCGAACGACCAGAACGCCTGCCCGCCCAGAGACGCCTCCGGCTCCTGGTCGAGCAGCAACACTTTCCGCCCCGCATCGGCCAGCTCCGCAGTCGCGGCCAGCCCCGCCAACCCCGCTCCGACCACGATCACATCAGCGTCCATGTCGACCATGTATAGCGCACTTGCGAAGATGTGGCTGTGACGATCCTTTCTGCGCAAAACCTCGTGATTCCCGCAGCTTCGCTCGGTCCGGAGAACCCGCTCGCTCCGCTCCGGACCCAGCGGGAGATGCATCAGGTCGAGAACATCGCCGAGCTTCCGGACGGGCTGCGGGAGAACATCGAGTACGGGCAGCTGCACAGCCCGCTCCCGTGCCTGAACCAGGACGGGTACGACCGCACTCTGGTCGAGACCTCGCTCCCTGCGCTCGTGCTCGAGAACGATCATCTCCGCGCGACCGTCCTCCCGAGTCTCGGCGGACGGCTGTACTCGATGGTCCACAAGGCCACCGATCGGGAACTGCTCTACCGCAACCCGGTGTTCCAGCCCGCGAACCTTGCCCTGCGCAACGCCTGGTTCGCCGGCGGCGTCGAGTGGAACGTCGGCAGTACCGGCCACTGGACCGGCACCTGCGCGCCGATGCACGCCGCCCGCGTCGAGGGCCCGGACGGTACGCCGATGCTGCGCCTGTGGGAGCTCGAACGGACCCGCAACCTCGTCACCCAGCTCGACTTCTGGCTGCCCGCTGATTCCGAGTTCCTGTACGTCGGCGTCCGGCTGCAGAACCCGTCCGACGTCGAGGTTCCGGCGTACTGGTGGTCGAACATGGCGGTCGCGCAGACGCCGGACACTCGGGTGCTGGTGCCGGCGGACCAGGCGTGGCGGTTTGGGTACGGGAGCCGGCTCGATCTGATCGACGTCGAGACCGACCTCACCTATCCGATGCGCCATACGCGGGCAGTCGATTACTTCTTCGAGCCGATGGCGGAGGAGCGCTCGTGGATCGCGTCGGTGGACGGCTCGGGGGCCGGCTTGGTGCAGGCGTCGACCGAGCGGCTGCAGGGGCGGAAGCTGTTTGTCTGGGGTCAGGGCGATGGCGGGCGGCGGTGGCAGGAGTGGCTGTCGCCTGGTCTTGAGGGTGACGGGTACGCCGAGATTCAGGCGGGGCTCGCGCGGACGCAGATGGAGCACTTGAAGCTGCCCGCGCGCACGGAGTGGCACTGGATGGAGGCGTACGGGCGTCTGTCGATGAACGCGGGTGCTGCGCACTCCGAGGACTGGCAGACAGCTCGTCGCGCTGGGGCGGCTGCGTTGGCGGGGGTGCTGGATGGGCTGGCTGGTCGGGAGGCTGACTGGCTGGGTGTTGTAGATGCGGCTCCGGTAGAACGGCTCGCGGTGGGGTCGGGGTGGGGCGCGTTGGAATTGGCCCGGACCGGATGGGCGGTGTCGGCAGGTACACCGTTCGACGCTGACACGATGACTGCCCGGGAGCGGGCTTGGCTGCCCCTGCTCGAAGGGCAGTTGCCGGCCGTTGACGGCGTACCGGATGGGACGCTGGTGGCCTGGCGGGAGTTACTGGAAGTGGCCGAGGACAACTGGCTGGTTTGGTATCACAGGGGAGTCGCGCGGCACTACTACGGTGATGTCGACGGCGCGATCGACGCGTGGAAGCGGTCCGGCGACAACGGCTGGGCGCTGCGCAACCTGGGTCTGGTGACGGGCGATCTGTCGTACTACGAACATGCCGTCGAATTGCTGCCTGGCCTGGTTCCGTTGGTGGTTGAGGCGGTAGCGGCCGCCCTTGACTCCGACGTCGTACGGGCGGAACGGCTGCTCGAGCATGCCCCGGACGACCCGCGGATCCAGCTCCTGCGCGTCCGGCATGCCCTGGAGGCCGGCGATCCAGCCGCAGCACACGACCTGCTGGCCGCGGGTATCCAGCTGGCGACGGTCCGTGAAGGCGCGAATCCACTCACCGACTACTGGGTCGCCGCCGAACAGGCACTCGGCACAGAGCGGCCAGTACCGCCGCAGTACCAGTTCGGAATGGGCGGAATCTGACAACTACAGGTCAACTCTACCTCTAGCAACACCGCTCCACCGGGCTCTACCATGATGCTGTAGAAAAGAATTTGTACTTACCTGGAACCAAGTGGAATCCGGTGGCGTCTCACCGGTGTGCGGCGAAGGCCGCGCGAGGCAGGAACGACAACAACGACCGCGTCGCTCGCGGGCGGCGCGTCGGGGGTGAGTGCCATGTTGACGATCGTTGTACTAGGTGGGTTCGGCCTGGTGCTGGTGGTTGCAGCGTTCATCGTGACCGATGTTCTGGCCGGAATCCGGCGGAACGAACCCAGCAGCACGGAAGAGAAGACCGCGGGACGAGTGATCCGGGTGCGTGGCCCGGTCCGCGGCCAACTGGAGAGCGGTGCCCCGGCCGTCTACACCGAGGTCATCGTCGAGTACTACACCCGTCGGGGCGAGGGACCGTACGAGGTCGCCCGCAAGTTCCCGGTCGGGAGCAGGATTACTTACGCCAAGGCTGACCGGGTGATCGTCGCGTACGACGTCCGGACTCCCCGCCGGGCCCGTCTGGCCGGCCGGGTCAGCCACTGGCCGGCCCTGGGGCTGCCCACCGCAGCTCGGGCCGCCTGACCGTTCACCTGCTTGAGCCACCCCCGGCTCAAGCAGGCAGATGAGGGGCGAGCAGGTTGTACAACACCGGCCGGCCCTGATCCAGCACGTACTCCGCCTCGTCCGCGGACAACCGATCCGCCAGATGAGCCAGCGACTCGCCCATCGCGATGCTGAGCGTGACGGCCAGGCGGAAGTCCCGCGAATCCCGCGCGCCGAACCGCGCCGCGAGCAGCTCCGCGAACTCACCGGCGTGCTGATCGTCGAACTCGCCCGGCTTCGACTCCAGCTCCGGATCGCCGAGCCCGCTGAGCACGACCGCCTTGAACCCCGGATCGGTCCGGTGCATCTCCCGGAACGTGTCCAGCGTGACGTCGACCGCCGCCCGCCAGCTCGACACGTCGGCCAGGCGCTCGCTGACCGCTTCGGTGTAGCGCGCCTGGTTCCGCCGCTCGATCGCCTGGATCAGGCTGCGCTTGTCCGGGAAGTACCGGTACACGCTGCCGACCGCGATCTCGGCCCGTTTCGCGATCCCGCTCGTCGACGCCGCGTCGTACCCGCGCTCGACCACCTCGGCACAGGCCGCGTCCAGGATCCGCTCGACCTGCCGGCTGGCGCGGTCCTGGGTCGGCGTACGGCGGAGCGGATACGCCCCCGAAGTCACCATGTCGCTCATTGTCCATCGTCCGGGGGGACAACGTTGCCACCTTCCTGTGACAGATTGCCCTCAATCGCAGTCGACGGAGGGGACGTTTTCGCATGCGCATCAGCAGAACCGCGGTGGCCGGCCTGGCTTCGGTGGCACTGGCCGCGTCCGGGGTCGCCGGTACGGCGGTCAGCAAGCACGACTCGCACGACGGGGACAGCCTGCGGCTGAACCAGATGCAGGTCGTCGGGTCGCACAACTCGTACCACCGGGAGCTCAGCCCGAACGAGCAGAAGGTCCAGCAGCAGCAGAACGCTGGCTCGGTCGACCTCTGGTACTCGCACGCTCCGATCTCCCAGCAACTCGAGGACCAGAACGTCCGCTCGCTCGAGCTGGACCTGTTCCCGGACCCGCAGGGCGGCCTGTACACGTACCCGCTGATCCGGAAGCTGACCGGCCAGGGACCGCTGACCGACCCGGCGATGGCCAAGCCCGGGATCAAGGTCATGCACATCCCGGACTTCGACTACAACACCAACTGCGACACCTTCGTGCTGTGCCTGCAGCAGGTGAAGACCTGGTCCGACGCGCACCCGAGCCACGTGCCGATCGCGATCAACCTCGAACTGAAGCAGTCCGACCCGAACGTGGTCGCGGCCGGCGGCGTCGTCGCGCCGCCGTGGGACGCGGGCAACCTGGACAGCGTCGACACCGAGATCCGCTCGGTGTTCACGGAGAACGAGATCCTCACGCCGGACGACGTACGCAAGCCCGGCCTGACGCTCGAGAAGTCCGTGCTGACCAAGGGCTGGCCGAAGCTGAAGGACGTCCGCGGTCAGGTGATGTTCTACTTCGACAACGGCGGACCGGGCGCGATCCGCGACACCTACACCGCCGGCAAGCCGAACCTGGAGGGCCGGGCGGTCTTCACCCGCGGGCCGGAGGGTGCGCCGGACGCTGCGGTCACCGAGGTGAACGACCCGCGCGGTACGGGCCAGGCCGAGATCCAGCGGCTGGTTCGCAAGGGCTACCTCGTCCGGACCCGGTCCGACGAGCCGATGGCAACGATCCGCGACAAGGACTACACGCGGCTCGGGATTGCTCTGGACAGCGGCGCGCAGTGGGTGACCACGGACTTCCCGGTCGCCGGTATGGCTGCTCGCTACGACAGCGACTTCGTCGCGAAGCTGCCCGGGCACACTCCCGTACGATTCAATCCCGTCACCGCAACCGCGAAGACGGCTGTCTCGGAAGGGTGAGCTGAAGATGTCGGAGCATGTGGTCGATGTGAGTTGGAGCCGTGGCGAGTACGACTTCGCCTACGACAGCTACAACCGCGACCACGAGTGGCGCTTCGACGGCGGCATCACGGTGCCCGGCTCGGCGAACCCGAAGTACCTGGGCAACCCGGGCCCGGTCGACCCTGAGGAGGCGTTCGTGGCGGCCCTGTCGTCCTGCCACATGCTGACCTTCTTGTCGATCGCGGCCCGGAAACGCCTGGTAGTAGACGCGTACGACGACCACGCGATCGGCGTGATGGCACCAAACGCCGCGGGCCGACTGGCGATCACGCAGGTCACCCTGCACCCCAAGATCGTCTGGAACGGCCCCGAACCAGACGCCGAAACAATCGAAAAAATCCACCACCTGTCCCACCAGGAATGCTTCATCGCAAACTCAGTAACCACCGAGATCACCATCGCCACCTGACCTCCTCCAGGAAACCCTGAAGAAGAAGGATTCATAGGAGTGGCTGGCTCCGGAACTCAGGGCGTGTTGTTCGGTCGGCGCGTTTCGCGCGCTGGGTCGTCGCAGGAGCCTGCCCTGGAGGCAACCTCGGACCTGGGCCACCGCTGGCTTCGGTCTCACAGGTGTTGGGGTCTAGGGTCCCATCCCTCGGGTTTGGCCCCTCAGATCTACACCTCGACAGGAGGTGTGATGGTGTCGGGCTCGGTCTCAGGCGTACGCGAGCAGCCCGGGGCCGGCCGTTGGAGGCACACGTCCTGTCCAGATGCAGACCAACCAGCAGGATCACACAGACCTGGCAGCTGCCCGACCGGCGCTGGTTCGCCGAGTCGTGGACAAGAGCCCCAAGCCGGTACGCCGAGTCGTGGACAGTGGCTGCAAAATATCGCCAGAACCCACGACTCGACGACTCCGACACCGGATCCGGCTGGTGTCGGGGCAGGCTTGGGCTTCAAGCTCTCCCGGCATCCCACCGCGCCTCCACCACGCGGACTCACCCAGCACTTCTGAATAGCCCTCAAAGAAGAGACACAGACTGGCGGCCGACCTCGGTGATCGACCGCGAGTTTGACTGCGCCCGCTCGGCTGGCGGACCTGTATGGAATCAGCCAGCCGACGGTGTCGTGGATCCGCGACCGGATAAGTCGAACTGGCGGCCGATCGCCAAGCCGGCCACGACCTTGAATCCTCTTTTGTTCTTTGTTCTTTTGCTTCGGGTTCGCCTGAGACTGTTGGACAGCCGTCTCTTCAGTTCCTTCAGGCAAAAACCACCCGCCGGACCGGCCTGAGCCTCGCGCAAGCGGCGTCAGGATGGTCGGCGGGTGGTTTTAGGTGCACCTCTGTGGCGGTGCACCGGAAACGGATCCGGCGGCGCCTCGCACTGGGCGCCTCTGCGTTGGTGCGACTTCCGTGCGGTCTAGCTCGGTGGGCAAGACCGTCCGGCGCGCCGCCGGGGATCCGTTCGTCCGGTTCGCGCCTTACTGCTCGGCGGCGGCGTCGCTCCGGTCGTCTGTGGTCTGGTTGTCGACCGCCAGCAGGTCCTCGAGCTCACGGACCTGCTCGTTGGCCATCGTGGTCATCAGTCGGTGGATCGTCATGCCAGTGAGACGCACCCGACGCGCAGGTATGACGGGAATCCGCGATGTGACCTGAACCACTACTTCTCGTCGAGCCCGTCCAGCCGCAGTGGGACGAGTTTCCGGGCGTCGTCGTACGACGTGCCGGTCAGCTCGAGCAGGTCGATGATCGTCGACCGGAGCTGACCCAGCACGACGACCGCGGACAGCCCGTGCGGCAGGGGCATCACCGCAGTACGGCGGCCGAGCTCGCCCAGCACGCGGTGTGCGGCGACGTCGGCGGCCGGCTCGAACAGTGATTCGCCGATCAGGCGGGTACCGTCGGCGAGGCGCTCGAGCAGCATCGGGTACTCCGAGGGCATCGCCTCGTCCCGCCAGACGGACACCGCACAGCGCCGTACCAGGACCCGGACGTTCCGGATCGCGCGATCGAGCGGTATGACGAGATCGGCGATCTCCTGCACCCGCCCGCGGTGCCGACGGCGGAACGGCGACAGCCGGACCACCGCGATGCCCTCCTCGGCGGCACTGCGCAGGTCGTCGAGCTGGGACTCGCTCGACCGGGCGCGGCGGAGCGCATCGGTAACCGCCTCCTCGTCGCGCGTGCGGAGCCCTTCCGCGGTCTCGATCAGGATCTCGGCCAGCTCACTCAGTACGCCGGAGGCTTGTTGCCGCGGACGCCTGATCGCGGCGGCCGGGGCGATCGTGGCGGCCGCCAGCGCGACGAGGCCACCGAGGACCGCGTCGAGCCAGCGGCTGAAACCGGCGCTCGGGTTCGGCAGCAGGGTGGTGACGATCGCGGCCTGGACGCCGGCCTGCGTGGTCATCAGATTGCCGGCGCCGAGCAGTACGGCGACGCTCATCGCGAGCGCGATCACGAAGACGATCTGCACCACGCCGGTGCCGAATCCGCGGACGAACAGGTCGCCGACGCCGACTCCGACCGCCACGCCGACCATCAGCTCGGCCACCCGCCGCAGCCGCTGGCCGAAGCTGAACCCGAGGCACACCATCGCCGCGACCGGCGCGAAGAAGGGTGCCTTGTGGCCGAGGACGTACCGGCCGAGCGCCCAGGCGACTCCGGCGGCGAGCGCGCACTGGGTGATGAAGAAGGCCCGGCTACGCCAGCGTTCGATCCGCCGGTCGATCGAGGCACGCGACCGCTGGGCGGCCCGCGGCGCGATATCGTCGCGCAGCTCCCGCAACTGGTCCAACGTCAGCCTGACCGGATCCACCTGCCCCATTCTGCGTCGAGCTTGATTCCACCGCCTGCGACGCGCCAAGGTTGCCCCATGAGCGACAACAACCGTGAGGACTACGGCAGCTACTCCGTCGACGATGAGGATCAGCTGCAGAAGGAGGACACCCTGAACGACCGGGGTGTCGACGATCTGCTCGACGAGGGGTACTCGCCGCCGGAGAAGTGGTCCGCGGGCGAAGGATTCGGCACGACGGCCGACGAGGCGCTGCAGGGCGAGACGCTGGATCAGCGGCTCGGCCAGGAGGTCCCCGACACCGACCCGTACGCCGAGGACGGCGAGGATGTCGGCGGCCCGGAGGTCGGCGTACGGCGCTCCGGCCGGCTGGTCGCCTCCGACGAGGGCTCGCGCGGCGACGACGACGATGAGCTGTTCGCCGAAGACGTCGGCATCGACGGCGCCGCGGCAGGAGCCGAAGAGGCAGCCGTCCACGTCGTGGACGACGAGGACAACTTCGAGCTCGAGGACGACGACGAGGAAGACCTCGAGAGCTACGACAACGTCGACCTCGGCGACGTCACCGACCCCGAGGACTGAGTTGCCGCTCGCTGGCGGGTTATTTCACCGGTGACGTCATACAGGGGCGCCGTCGACCACATAACCAGCCAGCGAGCTACCGCCGGGTGACGCTGACCACCGATCCGTGGCGGGGAACCAGCGTGACGTTCTTCGCCTGGGGTGGTTCGGGCTTCGGGTGCGGGGCCTGGAAGTTGTAGGTGCTCAGGGCGGCGCGGAGGATCTCCGTGCCTTCCATCAGCGAGAAGCCGGCGCCGATGCAGCGCCGGGCGCCGCCGCCGAAGGGCATCCAGGTCCCTGGCGCCGGCGGGTCGTCGGACAGGAACCGCTGCGGGCGGAACTCCTCCGGCATCGGGAAGTGCTCGGCATCGCGGTGGACCAGCCCGATCGCGGCCATGATCGTCGTACCGCGGGGCAGGCGGTAGCCGGCGATGTCGGTGGTCTCGGTGAGGCGGCGGCCGACCTGGTACACCACGGGATGCACCCGCAACGCCTCCTTGACCATCGCCTCCAGCTCGTCGTCCGCGCCGGCATCCGCTGCCCGCTGCCCGAACGCGAGATCCTCCGGCCGCCGGGCCAGCTCGTGGAACGCCCACGCCATCGCGGTCGCCGTCGTCTCGTGCCCGGCCAGCAGCAACGTCACCAGCTGATCCCGCAGCTCGACGTCGGACCAGTTGCCCGCAGCAAGCAGTCGCGAGAGTACGTCGTTGCGCCCGGCAAACGTCTCGCGGCGCTTGGCGATCTCGTCGGACAGGATCTCGTCGACCTTGCGCTGGGTGTCGAGGTACGTCTTCCACGGCCGGATCCGGAGCAGCGGCGGGTAGAAGCCGCCGAGCATGATCACCGGCGACACCGAGACGATCTTGTCCATCAGCGGGCGCAGGGTGTTCAGCCGGTCGATGTCGGTCACGCCGAAGACCACCTGCAGGATGATCTCGAGCGTCAGGTTCCGCATCCGCTGGTGCACCTTGAACGGCTTGTCCACCGGCCATTTCGCGACCTCGGCCTGTGCGAGCTCGAGCACCATCCCGGCGTACCCGCGCAGCGCCGCGCCGGAGAACGCCGGCATCAACTGCTTGCGCATCCGGACGTGGTCCTCGTCGTCGAGCAGCAGCAACGAGTGCGAACCCATGATCGGCTCGAGCACCGTGTTGCCTTCGCCGGCGTGCATCACTGCGGGCGGGCTGCCGAACACCTCACGGATGTGGTCCGGCCGGCTCAGTACGACGCACACCCGGCTCGACGGCACCAGGCGGATCGTGAACACGTCGCCGTACTTCGCCCGCATCCGCGGGAAGAACGTCCGGCGGTGACTCGCGAACAGCACGGTCTGCAGGAGCGTCGGGAGCTTCGGGCCTGGCGGCAGCGTGCGGGCCGTCTGCCGGTCGAGAGTCCGGGAACCGAGCAAGGGTGTCGGAGCCATATCTTCACGCTACGTCAGGTGGGTGAACGCCGGGCATCGAACGCGACAAGGGCTGCGACGATCCGCGGCAGCTGGTCGTCCTGGACCGGATCGAGCCCGGTCAACCTGCCGACCTGGCGGAGGCGGTAGTCGACAGTGTTGGCGTGGACGTGCAGGTCGGCAGCTGTCTGCCGGCGGTTGCGCGCGTTGCCCAGATAGGACCTGAGGGTTGTCATCAGGTCGGCTCGGTCGGCCAATGGAGTGAGCATTTCGGCTAGGCGATCGCGTGCCGGACCCGGGCGGCCCAGCTGGTATTCGAGCAGGAGATCGTCGAGCTCGTAGACGCCGGGCGGTCTGCCGTGAACGCGGACCACGTCCAGAAGGTCGCGTACCAAGGCGACTCCTGCCGGAACGTCGCCCGGTACGACGGTTGTGCCGGCGAGCGTGATGTCGACACCGGCGGCCCGGCTCAGCCTGTCCCGGAGGCCGGGGAGCTCGATCGAGTGGGGCCGCGGCGCGTCGGAGTCTGCGCCGGTCGGTGCCGGGAGCAGGGCGATTCCGCCGTCCGGGCTCAAGCCGGACATGCTGCCCGGGATGCGGTCCAGCTCCACCCGGATCCGCCGGAGCTTGCGGCGGGCAACAATCGCGCTGTCGACGCCGGGCCGGCGTTCGTCCGGATGGGACCCCGCCGTCAGGCCGAGGACGACGTACTTCGTCGGCAACCGCAAGCCTCGCCCGACGGACTCGTCGACCGGGCGGCCGTCGAGCAGCGCCGCGAAGACGGATTGCCGGCTCGCCTGGTCCTCGCCGACGATCGACTGCCGCTCCTCGAAGTAGCTGGCCGATACGACCGCGGTCACCCGCTGGAGGAAGTCGAGGATCAGCCGGTTGAGCGCGATCGCGTCCTGGAGCTCGTCAGGTTGGAACCTTGCCGCGACGTGATCCGCGCAGACCCTCCCGCCCAGGTGGTACGCCGCGAGCAGCGCCTCGAGCGGCACGCCCTCCTCGGCGCGACGGGTCGCGGACTCCCGCAGCGGATCGAGCGCCTCGCCGGTCGGTACGACGCCGGTGCGGAACGTCTCGGCGAATGCGCGCAGCGTCCGCTCGGTGATGCGGCGGATATCGCCCTGCAGTTCCTCGTCGGGCAGCTGGGCGTAGAGCGGGATATCGGCGACCAGCCGGCGCAGTACGTCGTCGACCAGGCGGCTGAGGTCGGTGCGCAGGATCTCGTGCACGGGTACGCCGCCGGAACGCAGCTCGTTGTGATCCGTCACAACGATCACCCCTCGAAGTCTGGGTCTCGCCCTAGCGACCGGCGGGCGCTTTGGGGTCGAACATTACTACCCAAGGGTAGTGAACGATCGGCGACGAAGGGTGATGGCGATGAGGCGAACAGGTCTGCTGGCGGTCGGCGTACTGCTGGCCGGGCTCCTGACCGGTCCGGCGGTGGCGCGGGCGGACGGGCCGCTCGAGTACGTCGCACTCGGCGACTCGTCTGCTGCGGGGCCGCTGATCCCGCCGCAGGTCGACGTACCGTGCCTACGGTCCGGGGTGAACTACCCGCATGTCGCGGCTCAGTTGCTCGGTGCGCAGTTGAAGGACGTGACCTGCTCCGGTGCGGTCATTCCTGACTTCAGCGGGAAGCAGTTCGGGTTCGAGGCACCGCAGTACGACGCTCTCAAGCCGACGACCGATCTGGTGACGGTCGCCATCGGAGGGAACGACACCGGGCTGGTATCCGCGGCACTGAGCTGCATCAACCTGCTCCCACCGCCCGCCGGGGCCTCGTGCAAGGCGCGCCTCACCGCCGGCGGCCAGGACCAACTCGCGGCGCGCATCGCGGCCACCGCTGCTCCCTTCGGCCAAGCCCTCGACCGGATCCACCAGCTCGCGCCGAACGCCCGCATCCTCGTCACCGGCTACGGCACGTACATCCGCCCCAACGGCTGCTACCCCGTCATCCCCGTCTGGCCGGTCGACGCCAACTACCTCCAGGCAACCATCGACCGCCTCAACACCATGCTCGCCCAACAATCCGCCGCCCACGGCGCCCACTACGTAGACCTCCGCACCCCCAGCATCACCCACGACGCCTGCGCCCCAGTTCCCGACCGCTGGCTCGAGGGCTTAATCCCCACCTCAGCCGCAGCACCCCTCCACCCCAGCGCCCGCGGCATGGCCGCCTTCGCCGACCTCGTAGCCACCGCCGCCCGCTGACCCCCTGGGACCCGCCCGTTTGGTGGGTACGCCCACGAGAGTGTGGGTTGGCCAACCGGATTCCGGCTGGCCAACCCGTTGTCTGGTGGGTGTACCCACCAAACGCCGAATGCCCGCCTGTCTGGTGGACGGGCGGGCCTTCGGGGGTGGGGGATCAGGAACGCTTGAAGCGGAGGGTCTGGATCTGGAAGGGGCGGAGGTCGAGGGAGACTCCGTTGTCTTTCAGTTCGCGGTCTGCCAGGTGGCGTTCCAGCAGGTCGACCTCGGTGGCCGAGGAGGCCTGGAAGGACGGCTTGATGGTGGCTCGGGAGCGGCCGCCGGTGGATTCGTAGAGGCGGACAACCACGTCGCCCGACTTGTCATCCGCCAGCTTGATGGCCTCGACGATGACGTTGTCGTTGTCCAGGGCAACGATCGGCTCGACGTCGTCCGCACCCGTGATCACGCGCTCGGGGAGGTTGATCGCGTAACCCTCCTCGATCGCCTCCGGGATGCCGGCCCCGACGACCAGTGCGTGGTTCACCACGTGGACGCCCTGGTCGGTCTTGGGGTCGGGGAACCGCGGCGCGCGGATCAGCGACGTCCGGATCGTGGTCGTCGTACCGCCGTCTGCACGCGCGGTCCGGTTGATGTCGTGGCCGTACGTCGAGTCGTTGACCACGGCAACGCCGTACCCGGGCTCGCCGACGTGCACCCAGCGGTGCGCCGCGATCTCGAACTTCGCCGCGTCCCACGAGGTGTTCTGGTGCGTCGGCCGGAAGATGTGCCCGAACTGCGTCTCCGACGCCGACCGGTCCGCGTGGACGTCGACCGGGTACGCCGCCTTGAGGAACTTCTCGGTCTCGTGCCAGTCCATCTCGGTCTCGATGTCGACCCGCTTGGTGCCCGGGCGGACCCGCAGCGTCTGGGTGACGGTGGACCGGCCGAACGAGCGAGTCACGACGACGACGGCCTCGTCGTCGTCCGTGCTGAAGTCGACGCTGTCGACCTCGGTGACGTCGCGGACGTTGTTCTTGTAGAACGAGTCGACGTCCCACGCGTCCCAGTGGTTCGGGGTGTCCACGTGCAGCTGGAGAAGGTTGCCCACGGCACCTGGTGCGATGACCTCGCGCTCGGCCTCGACGTCGTACAGCGAGGTGATCAGACCGCGCTCGTCGATCGTGACCCGGATGCGGCCGTTGTCGATCACGCCGTTCTCGACGGTGACCGTCGGGCCCGCGGTGGCAGCGATGCCCGCGCCGAGGCCGGCGACGCCGTTGCGGCCGTGCGGCGCGGCGTTGAAGACGATCTGCTCGTCACCCTCGCCGGCCAACGCCTGCTGCGCGCGGGAGATGATCGCGTCGAGCTCGTCGGCGATCTTCGCGTACGTACGCTCGGCCTCGCGGTGCACCCACGAGATCGACGAGCCGGGCAGGATGTCGTGGAACTGGTGCAGCAGCGCGATCTTCCACAACCGGTCCAGGTCCTCGTACGGGTACGTGTCGAGCTTGCCCGCGACAACGGCCGCCGTGGTCCACAGCTCGGCCTCGCGGAGCAGGTGCTCGGTCCGCCGGTTGCCCTGCTTGGTCTTGGCCTGCGAGGTGTACGTCGCCCGATGGATCTCCAGGTAGAGCTCGCCGGACCAGACCGGAGCGTGCTCGCTGTACTCCTCCTCGGCGGCGCTGAAGAACTCGGTCGGGGACTCGATCGTCACCTTCGGCGAGGACTCCAGGTCCTTCACCCGGCGAGCGGTCGCGACGAACTCACGGGTGGGGCCGCCACCGCCGTCGCCGTACCCGAACGGAACCAGCGAGCGGGTCGCGGCGCCGTTCTCCTGGAAGTTCCGCTGCGCGTGTGCAAGCTCGCGACCGGACAGGTCGGAGTTGTACGTGTCGATCGGCGGGAAGTGGGTGAACACCCGCGTCCCGTCCAGGCCCTCCCACCAGAAGGTGTGGTGCGGGAACTTGTTCTCCTTGTTCCAGGAGATCTTCTGGGTCAGGAACCACTTCGAGCCGGACAGCTTCACCAGCTGCGGCAGCGCCGCGGTGTAGCCGAACGAGTCCGGCAGCCAGACCTCCTGGGTGTCGATCCCGTACTCGTCCAGGAAGAACCGCTTGCCGTGCACGAACTGCCGGGCCAGCGCCTCGCTGCCGGGCAGGTTGGTGTCGGACTCGACCCACATGCCGCCCACGGGGACGATGGTGCCCTCGGCAACGGCCTTCTTCAGCCGCTCCCAGACCTCGGGGTAGTTGTCCTTCACCCAGGCGTGCTGCTGGGCCTGCGAGAACGCGAAGACCAGCTCCGGGTACTCCTCGGCCAGGGTGGCGACGTTGGAGACCGTACGGGCGACCTTCCGCCGCGTCTCCCGCAGCGGCCACAGCCAGGCGGAGTCGATATGCGCGTGCCCGACCGCGGACAGCTGGTGCGCGCTGGCGTGGGCCGGACGACTCAGTACGTCGGTCAGCTGGGCGCGCGCGTCCGCGGCGGTGCCGGCGACGTTCTCGTAGTCGAGGACGTCCAGCGAACGGCTGATCGCGCGCAGGATCTCGCGACGGCGCGGCTCCTGGGCGGACAGCTCGTTCTGCAGGCTGTTGAGCGCCTCGAGGTCGAGGATCAGGTCCCACACCTCGGCGTTGAACACGGCCAGGTCGGCGCGGGCGAGCTGGTAGATCGGGTGGTCGCCGAGCTTGGCGCCGATGTCGACCTTCGCGTAGGCGTTGTCGAGCGGGATCTCCGGGTTCGCGGCGCCCTCGACGTAGAACTCGACGGTGTCGCCGGCCGAGGCCGCCGTACCGTCCGGGCCGAGGATCGACAGCGGGGCGTACGTCTGCCGCGGGTGCAGGCCCTTGAGCGGCTTGCCGGAGGTGGTGTGCACCAGGCCCTCGGCGGAGAAGCCGGGGCCGCCGCTGAAGCCGAGGTCGATGACCGCCTCGATCTCGCTGCCGGCCCATTCGGACGGGACCTGGCCGCTGAACTTGAACCACGCGGTGCCCCAGGCCGGACCCCACGGCAGGCCGATCTCGGCCTTCTCGTAGGTCTGGGCCAGCGCCTCGGCGGGGGACACGGGCTCACCGGGTGCGTGCCACACCTCGATGTCCAGCGGGACCGCCGCGCCGTAGATCGCGGGGCGGAGCCGCTCCCGCAGGGCGCGCCTGAGCCGCTCCTCGATGAGTTGACGGTCGTCGTGCACGAAATCAGCCTCCGGGGGAGATCCTCACGCGACCGCGACGGCCGCACGGATGACAACGCTGTCACACCTACCCCTGGCCCGTCCAGACGCAGTTTGGCCACGGTATCCAGGCTTACCTGTCGGTAGCGGTTCGGTTGCGGGCGCGGGCGCGGCTACCCCCGAGGCCCGGTTGTTGTCTAGGTTGTGTGCATGGAACGCCCCCGCCTGCTGACCCCTGCCCGGCCGACTGGGATGACGAGACGCAATGTTCTCGGCTTCGGAGCCGCAGCCGCGTCGGCCCTGCTGGTGCCCGGCTGCTCCCGCGGCCGAGCGGACGAGCCCGCGCCCGCTGCGGCCGGGACCTTCGTCACCGGCAACCCCGGCGGCGTCTACAACGTCTTCGGTACGGCGCTCAGTGCACTCGTGAGCGAAGTCACCGGCGTGGAGCTGAAGCCGCTGCCGAGCAACGGGTCGGTCGAGAACCTGGTCAAGGTCGCGGCCCGCACCGCCGACCTCGGCTTCTGCACGTCGGACTCGGCGCTCGCGGCGTACGAGGGCACCGGTCAGTTCAGCAAGGGCCCGCTGCGGTTCAGCGCGCTCGCCCGGGTGTACGACAACTACGTGCACATCGTCGTGCCGATGGCCTCGAAGGCCAAGGAGCTGACGGACCTGAATCGGCCCAAGGACGACCCGACCGCGCGGAAGATGGTCGTCAGCATCGGGCCGAAGGGCTCCGGCACCCAGATCGTCGCCGACATGATCCTCGACGAGGCGAAGGTAGATGTCACGCGGGTCAACATGACCCTGGAGCAGTCGGTCGCGGCGCTGACCCCGAAGGGCACCGCCACCCGGGGCTCGATCGATGCGTTCATCTGGAGCGGCGGCGTGCCGACGGTGCCGATCGCGAAGCTGCAGAGCACTCTCGGCTTCCGGCTGCTGGACATCACGAAGGTCGCGCAGACGATCGCGCTGAAGGAGTTCGGCGGTTTCGTCGTGTCGGCGATCCCGCCGTCGCAGTACGGACTGGCCAGCTCGGTGCAGACGCTGGCGGTCCCGAACTACCTGATCGCGAAGCCGGGGCTGTCCGACTCGTGGGCGTGGTGGACGGTCAACACGCTGTTCCGCCGCCAGAACGACCTGATCCCGAAGCATCCGGAAGCCGGCGCCCTCGACCCTCGCTCGGCCATCTCCACGATGCCGGTCCCGCTCCATCCCGCTGCCGAGCGCTGGTACCGGCAGAATCACATCTGAGCGTCCTGATTCACACGTCGTAGTCGTCGATCAGCGGGACGCGGACCTCGATCACCAGGCCGCCGCCGATCGGCGGGCGGGCGACCACGCGGCCGCCGACCCGGGCCGCCTCGGAGCGGACGATCGCCAGACCGAGACCGGTGCCCGGCATCTCCCGGTGGTGCGCGCTGCGCCAGAACCGCTCGCCGACCTTCTTCAGGTCGCGTGAACCGAGCCCCAGGCCGTGGTCGCGGACCGACATGACGACCTCGGTGCCGTCCCGCGTGACCGAGACCTCCACCGGCGGAGCGCCGTACTTGGACGCGTTGTCGAGCAGTACGTCGAGGATGTCGTCGACCTCGAGCTCCGGCGCGACCCCACCGGGGACCATCTCGCCGATGATCAGCTCCAGGTCGTCCGCGGCGTACACGGCCTTCCAGCCGACCAGGCGCTCCTTCACTGCCTGCGAAAGGTCCAGCGGCTCCTCGCTGCCGCCGCCGTCGTCGCTGGACGGGCGGTCCGAGCCGGCCAGGCGGGACAGCCGCTGGACGATCCGGCCGAGCCGGTCGATGTCGCTGAGCGCGAACCGTGCGGTCGGTGACAGCCGGGACAGGCCCTCGATGTGGATCCGGGCCGACGTGAGCGGCGTACGCAACTGGTGCGACGCGTCCGCGACGAACTCACGCTCACGCTGACGGGCCTGGTGCAGGCTCAGCGCCATCGAGTTGAAGCTGTCGCCGAGGCGGCGTAGCTCTGGTGCACGGCCGTCGGTCGAGACCCGGGTGTCGAGCGCGCCGCGGGTGATCTGGTGCGTCGCGTTGTCGAGGTCCTGCAGCGGCCGGAGCACCCAGCGGGTGATCGGCCGGACGATACCGACGATGATCGCGCCGATGCTGATCAGCAGGCCGCCGAGGAGCAGCAGCAGTCCACGCTGCACCTGGTCGCGGGCGCTCTGGGTCGGCACCCGCAGTACGGCGGCACCGAGGACGCTGCCGTTGTTGACGACCGGACGGGACACGATCATCTCGCCGGAGCGCCACGGCCACAGTGCGGGCGGCTCAGGCGGCAGCCGGCCGGCCAGCGTGCTGTGCAGCGCGGTCGCGATAGCCGGCTCCTTCACGTCCACACCGGACACGGAGGTCGCGATGACGCGGGAGTCGACGTCGACCACGAAGACCGGCGTGTTGTACAGCTCCTGGTACCGGACTGCCAGCTCACGCAGGTTGGCGATGTCACCGGTCTGCAGCGGGGACTCCGCCATGGTGGCGAACCAGTCCGCGTCGTTGCTCCGGGACAGGAACAGCGTGCGCGACGTACTCGTGGCGATGAAGTTCGCCAGCGGGATGACGGCGACGATGGCCAGCGCGACCACCATCGGGACGAGGGACTGCAGTAGTCGACGGCGCAACGGTCAGTCCGAACCCAGGCGGTAGCCGACGCCGCGGATGGTCTGCACGAGTTCTGGCCGGCCGAGCTTCGCGCGCAGGCTGGCGACGTGGACGTCCATGGTCCGCGAGGACGCCTCGAAGACCGACTGCCAGGCGTACAGGGCGACCTGTTCACGGGGGACCACCCGGCCGTGGTGAGCGGCCAGCACTGCTAGCACGTCGAACTCCTTGCGGGTCAGGCTGATGGGCTTGTCCGCCACCTGAACCGTGCGAGCTTCGATATCCACGGTCAGGTCGCCGACGGTCACCCGGGGGCGGGGCTGCAAGAGACCGGTACGACGTAGTACAGCATCGATGCGGGCCAGCAGTTCGGAAATCGCGAACGGTTTGACCACGTAGTCGTCGGCGCCGCTGCGCAGGCCGCGCACCCGGTCCGCGGCCTCGCCGCGCGCCGTCACCGCGATCACCGGCACATCCGACACCGTGCGGATCTGCCGGCAGACGTTGATGCCGTCCCCGTCCGGCAGTCCCAGGTCCAGCAGGACCAGGTCGCCGGGATCCGCCGCCAGGGCGTCCGCGGCGGTGCGAACGTGCGTCACCATCAAGCCGTAGCGCCGCAAAGCGGGTATCAGGGCATTGGCGATATCGAGATCGTCCTCGACCAGCAGAATCCGGACCGCGCCACTCATGCGGTGATCGTAGGCCAGGTCACGCCCTCATGTGTCAGATCTTGGTAAAGACGTAATCACGCGACTCCACGCAGTGTTCGGCAACATTAGCCTTCCGACCACAGGAGGGAACCGGTAGATGACTGTCGGTGTTCGTACCGGGGGAGGCGTGACCACGCCCTCCGAGGAAGAACTGGCCGAGTATGAGCAGGAACGCCCCGCTCGGCGGCTCAGGCCTGCCCTGGACCTGGTTGTTTCGGTCTGGTGCGCAATCGTCAGTGTCGGCGTCCTTGCACAGGTTTTCTTCCCACTACCACAAGGCACGCAGTTCTACTTGGTGATCTTTCTCGCAGCGGTTCTGCCGATCACGCTGCTGTGTTATCGCGGCTTTCGTCTTCCCGGCCGGGCTCGCACGCATGACGATCCGGGTGTCGCCGACTGGATTCTCGCTGCCGTCGCGTTGGCAGTCTGCGTCTATCCGCTGTTCGACTTCGACGGATTTCTCGAGCGCCGGCAGACGCCGACCACACTGGATGTGGTGGCCGGCGCTCTGCTGCTGATTTTGTTGCTCGAGGCATGTCGTCGTACGACGGGCTGGGTCCTGCCGGTCTTCAGCCTGGTGTTCATCGCCTACGCGTACTACGGCGGCTACCTGCCCTACACGTGGTCGCTCGCCCATCAGGGCTTCAACTTCGACGCGATCATCGCGCAGTTCACGATGGGTACGGCGGGCTTCTACGGGACACCGTTGAGTGTCGCGGCGTCGTACATCGTGCTCTTCACCATCTACGGCGCGGTGCTCGACTACTCGGGCGCCGGCAAGTTCTTCATCGACCTGTCCTTCGCGGCCTTCAAACGCAGCCGTACGGCGCCGGGCCGAACGGTCACGCTCGCGGGCTTCCTGCTCGGCAGCGTGTCCGGCTCCGGTACGGCGACCGCCGTGTCGCTCGGCACCGTGTCGTGGCCGATCCTGCGCCGGGCCGGCTACCCGCCCGAACCGGCAGGCGGAATGCTCGCCGCGTCCGGCATCGGTGCGATCCTGTCGCCGCCGACGCTGGGCGCGGCCGCGTTCATCATCGCGGAGTTCCTGCAGGTGTCGTACTTGAAGGTCCTCGGGTTCGCGGTGATTCCGACGATCCTGTACTACCTCGGGATCCTGCTCGCGATCGAGATCGATGCCCGTAAGCACGGGACGACTTCTGCGGGGACGTCGACGGACTCGGCGTGGCGGTTGCTGCTGCGGTTCGGGTACCACTTCCTGTCGTTGTTCGTGATCATCGCGTTCATGGCGGTCGACGTACCGCCGTTCAAGGCCGTCGTCTACGCGGTGATCATCCAGTTCGGGCTGTCGTTCCTGGATCGCGAGCACCGGCTGACAGGTCGGCCGTTGTTCAAGGCGCTTGCCCAGGGCACCCGTTCGGTGCTGCCGGTGGCGGCGACCTGTGCGACCGCGGGCGTGATCGTCGCGGTCACCACCCAGACCGGTCTCGGGCTGAATCTGGCCGAGATCATCGTCAACGCGGCGCACGGGCTGACCTCGAACCACACCGCGGTCCTGATTCTGACCGTGGTGCTGTCCGGGTTCGCCGTACTGATCCTCGGGCTCGCGGTGCCGGTGACCGCGTCGTTCATCATCGCGGCGGTGATCATCTCGCCGGCGCTGGTGAACCTCGGGGTGACGCAGCCCGAGGCATACATGTTCATCTTCTACTACGCCGTACTGTCCGAGGTCTCGCCGCCGACCGCGCTGGCCGCGGTCGCGACGGCCGCGATCACCGGCGGCAAGGTGATGCCGACGATGTGGCAGGCGTGGAAGTACACGCTGCCGGCGTTCCTGGTCCCGTTCGCCTTCGTGCTCACCGACAACGGCGCGCACCTGCTCGGTCAGGGATCGTTCATCGGGATGGTGTGGACCACGCTGGTGTCGATGCTCGCCGTCGCCGCACTCGCTGTCGTGACAGGCGGTTGGGTCTTCGTCCGGGCGACCTGGCTCGAGCGGGCGGTCTGCGTACCCGCCGCGGCGTTGTTGCTGTACCTCGCGCCCGTAACCATCACGGTCGGAATCTGTTTGCTACTTGTTGCCGTCGTCATCAATCTGGTCCGGCGGCAGCGCCAGGCCTCTTCCGCGGAAGGAACCGTTGCCCCATGAGACTCCGCACCACTGTTGTGGCGCTTGTTGCTGTCGTCTCGCTGGCTGCCTGTGGCGGTCAGCGTGAACCTGCCGGGTCCTCGGACGGCGGCGGGCGACTGACGATTGCCACGGGCAACACGACGGGGGTGTACTACCAGCTCGGTGGTGCGCTGGCCTCGGTGATCTCTTCCAAGGTGTCCGGGTACCGCGCGACGGCCAGTGAGACCGGTGCGTCGGTGCAGAACATCCAGGGCCTGGTGGCGGGGAACTACGACATCGCCTTCTCGCTGGGCGACTCGGCGTCGGACGCTGTGAAGGGCGAGAACAGCTTCAAGTCCAAGCAGGACGTGGTCGCGCTGACGCGGTTGTACAACAACTACACGCAGGTCGCCGTACGGACGTCGGCCGGGGTCAACTCGATCGCGGACCTGAAGGGCAAGCGGGTCTCGACCGGTTCGCCGAACTCGGGGACCGAGGTGATCGCGCGCCGGCTGCTGGAGGCGGCCGGGCTGGATCCGGCTCACGACGTCACTGCCCAGCGGCTGGGGTTGCCGGAGTCGGTGGACGCGATGAAGTCGGGCTCGATCGACGCTCTGGTCTGGTCCGGCGGCCTGCCCACCGGCGGGATCACCGACCTGACCACGAGCCTGGGCAAGGGTGTGAAGCTGTTGCCGATCACGGATCTCCTGCCGAAAATGCAGGAGAAGTACGGTTCGGTCTACACGCAGGCGCCGATCCCCGCAGCGACCTACAAGCAGGCCGCCGACGTACCGACGATCGTCGTACCGAACGTGCTGCTCGTCCGCAAGGACATGAAGGACGAGCTCGCAGAGCAGTTGACGAAGGTCATCTACGACAACATGGATGCGCTGGTCGCGGTGAACGCGGCCGCGAAGGGCATCACGCTCGAGAACGCTGAGAAGACCGACCCGGTGCCATTGCACCCCGGCGCGAAGAAGGCGATCGACGGGCTGGAATAGCAGCTTGCTGGTTTACGAGGTGGGCACCGGACCTTAAGGGGCCTGGAGCGGCTCGTGACCAGCTCACAGACCGTCCTCCCCCGCACACCAGGCGCAGCGGGGGAGGACGCAGGGCCCGTCTCCGCACACCAGGCGCAGCGGCGACGGGACCGACGCCGGCCCCACAACCAGGCGCTGTGAGTGCCGGCAGACCGGGCCTATCCAGCGGAGGCATCCGTCGGGTGGGCCCGGTCACCTTTGTCTAGCGCGGTTCCTTCGTGCATCGGTGTGCCGTACAGGTAGTGCGACAGCGCGGAGTCGCGCTTGGGGTGCGCGTGGTACTTGATCGGCACCACGCGTCCCTCGGCGCTGTCCCACGCGTTGTCGGCCATCCGCCACATCCGGTGCGCCAGCCGCCCGGCCATCCCGGTGTGGGGCGAGGCCGGGTGCGCGCGGGTCGGCGCGACCTCTTCGGCCTCCAGCAGGTCTTCGGTCAGCGTGTTCACATCCAAGCTCTCGAGCTGCTCGCAGATCTGGCGGCTGTACGTCGCCTCCATCCGCTCGTGCTCCCCGAGCAGCCGATCTATGTGCTGCCACAGGTCGTCGTGCTGGAGATCCAGGAAGCGGCTGTCGCCGTACTGCCGTCCTTTGAGGATGCGCAGCGAGCGCTCCAGTTCCTTGGCGTTGCCGACGTACCTGGTGACCATTTGCGTGCCGTCGGGCAGACGCTGGACGTGCGGGAGGAGCACGTCTTCGGCGGCGGCCAGGTGCTGCGCGGCGATCGCGTAGAACCAGTCCGTCTGATGCCTGTTCTCAGGGTGGGAAGCATCCGGGTGATGCGCCGGCTCGGCCAACTCCCGAATCTTCGCGTGTTCGTAGCTGAGGGCCATTTCGAGCGTCGAAGCGGTCATCTCAACCACCTCCAGGGGGTCTATTCCAGCGTGTGCCCATCCCGGCCGGACCGCAACCACCCCACCCCGCTCCGTAACCTTTCGGCAAGAGAGAAGCGCCCGCCGCAAGGGGTACGGCGGGCGCTTCGGCCTGGTGGTTCAGGGGTGACGGTCAGCCGTCCGAGCTCTTCTTCCAGAGGTTGATGCCGGCTTCGACGGCGTCGGCGTCGATGGCCTCGAGCTCCTCGGGCGAGAACTTCAGGTTGCGGACCGTGGCCAGGCTGTCCTCGAGCTGGGCGACGCTGGAGGCGCCGATCAGCGCGCTGGTGACGCGGTCGTCGCGGAGCGTCCAGGCGAGGGCGAGCTGGGCGACGGACTGGCCGCGCTCCTCGGCGATCTCGGCCAGGGCGCGGACGTGCTTGAGGGTGTCCTCGGTCAGCGAGTCCGGGTTCAGCGACTTGCCCTGCGCCGCGCGGGAGTCGGAGGGGATGCCGTCCAGGTACCGGTTCGTGAGCACGCCCTGCGCCAGCGGCGAGAACGCGATCACGCCGACACCGAGCTCACCGACGGCGTCGAGCAGGTCCTCCTCGATCCAGCGGTTCAGCATCGAGTACGACGGCTGGTGGATGAGCAGCGGCGTACCCAGCTCGCCCAGGATCCGGGCAGCCTCGCGGGTCCGGTCCGCGGAGTACGACGAGATGCCGGCGTACAGCGCCTTGCCCGAGCGGACGGCCGCGTCGAGCGCGCCCATCGTCTCCTCGAGCGGGGTGTCCGGGTCGAACCGGTGCGAGTAGAAGATGTCGACGTAGTCCAGGCCCATCCGGCTCAGCGACTGGTCCAGCGAGGCGAGCAGGTACTTCCGCGAGCCGCCGCCCTGACCGTACGGCCCCGGCCACATGTCGTACCCGGCCTTGGTCGAGATGATCAGCTCGTCGCGGTACTTGGCGAAGTCCCGCGCGAAGTGCGTCCCGAAGTTGGTCTCGGCCGAGCCGTACGGCGGGCCGTAGTTGTTCGCCAGGTCGAAGTGCGTGACGCCGAGGTCGAACGCCCGCCGCAGGATGTCGCGCTGCGTCACGAACGGCTTGTCGTCGCCGAAGTTGTGCCACAACCCCAACGAGATCGCCGGCAGCTGCAGCCCACTCCGCCCGGTCCGCCGGTAACTCATCTGGTCGTCATACCGGCCTTCGGCCGCCACATAATCAGTCACGAAACCCCAGTCTGCCCCATCTCCAACCAATCGCAAACCCCTTGTTTTCAAGCAGAAACCCCACAACTAACACCAAGAACCCCACCTTCTTGATCAGCGTTCCAGTGCGGTCAGGTGAGGTCGGGCCAGGGTGGGGGTGGGGTGGTGGTGAAGAAGTGGAGGATGTTGAGGAGGCGGCTGGTGGTGGGGGCGGTCCAGTGGCGTTGGTTGGGCCAGGGTGGGGCTGGGAGTTTGGCCAGAGCCCAGGAGAGGTGGAACCAGAGGATGGCGGCGGCCAGGTCCGCCTCGGTTTCGGGGGACCGGTCGGCGTACGTGGGGAGGATCTTGGCTACCTGGGTCAGCGGGAGTTTGGCGAACTCCATGGCGCGTGGGGCCCAGGCGGCGTCGCCCCAGTCGATGAGGGCTCGGAGTTCGTTGGCGGGGCCGGCGAGAAGGTTGTGTGCGGCAACGTCTCCGTGGATGAGCACCTTGGGTCCGCTGTCGTCGAAGCGTTCGGCGAGCCGGGTGAACCAACCGGTCAGCCAGCTTGCTGTTGCTGGGTCCACATAGCCGCGGGTGGCTAGGTCGTCGACCGTGCGCCACGGATCGCCCCAGTCGTCCTCCGGCACGACGGGGATCGCCCGTGTGGGCTCGGGTGAGTGTTGGATCTGGTGGAGGCGGGCGAGTTCCTCGGCGAGGCCGGTGGGGGCGTCGGTTGGTTCGGCGCCGTGGATGCGTTCCATGACGACGTACGGAGTGGCGAGGAGGCGGTGGGTTTCGTCGTACTCGAGGATCTCGGGGGTCAGCACGCCGACGAGGCGGGCGGCGGGGACGACGTGGGTTTCCTTGCGGAGGTCGTCTTCGTAGCCGGGGCGGGAAGCCCGGAGGAACAAGTCGTCGCCGAGGATGAAGGCGCGGTTGGCCACGCCGCCCGCTACCTCTTTCACGTGTTCGGCGTCGACGCCGTGCCGGCGGGCGACCGTGGTCACCTGGTGCAGGAAATCCTGATGCTCGGGCAATCCACTTCTCCGTCGCGCGCGGGAGTCGCCGGCCGGATCCCCGAGGCGGGGTGGGGCGGCATCCACCGAGTTTGATGTACTGCGGGCGTGCGTGTCGATGTAGATCCGGAGACCGTCGGGCGACGAGAGTTCTACGCGCTGCTGAACTCTGTGGTGGTGCCGCGACCGATCGCGTGGGTGTCGAGCCGCTCGGCCGACGGCGTGCTGAACCTCGCGCCGCACTCGTTCTTCACCGTCTCGTGCGTCAAGCCGCCGATGGTGCAGTTCACCTCCGTCGGGCGGAAGGACAGCCTCAACAACGTCGAGGCGACCGGCGAGTTCGTAGTGAACTTCGCCGCAGAGCCGCTGTACGAGCAGGTGAACGCCTCCGGGACGAACTTCCCGCCGGAGGTCTCCGAGTTCGAGGCGATCGGCGTGACCACCGAACCGTCGCGCACGATCTCCGTCCCGCGGGTCGCCGAGTCGCCGGTCGCGATCGAGTGCACCCTGCACACCACCCTCGAACTCGGCGACTGCACGCTCGTGATCGGACAAGTCCGGCACCTCGCGATCGACGCCGCGATGATGGACGGCGATCACCCCGAGGTACGTCGGCTCCGACCGCTCGCGCGTCTCGGTAAGGACGAGTGGAGCACGCTCGGCGAGGTCCGCTCGATCACGCGGATCCGCCACTCCGACTGGCCTGGTCACTTCACACCTCCTGGTAACTCGGATTAGTTGCTCAGGGCACCGTTCATGACTGCGACGGCAGCTCCGACGTGGCCAGCACCCTGGTGAGGGTTTCGAGCTCGGCGGACAACCGCAGCGGCGTGTAGTCCGGCGACACCGTGGTCGCCGGAAACCAACGAAAGTCCGGCGTCACCATGAAGACCTCGGGTGACAGCGGGCCAGGGTCGTGAGCGTGGCTGCGCGCCGCGACGTTGAGCAGCAGCCCCAGAGCAGGGATGAGGGACAGGTCCCGGATCACGTGCAGCATCAGCGTGTCTCGCGCCGGCACAGCTGCGAGCACGCCGTGTGGTGCATGGTCCACGCGGAGGGACTCGCGGAGAACGGTGTCGAGGACGAGCGCCCGCGAGGCCGCGAACGGCGTCCCGGTGATGAAGTCGACCTGTAGATCCTCGTGTTCGACATGCTCGACGTGGTCGGTCAGGCCGCGGAGATTGGCAAGGCCGAAGCGTTCGGCATCCGCCCAGGTGATGCCCATATCCGCAGGCTCGAGGAACATCGTCACGATCCCGTCGTCGGTCGTGGACGGAACAGACAGCAGGCCGGGCAGGAAGTCGGGCCGGTCCGCGGTCCAGCTGGCGGGCAGAGCATCGCGCGGGACGAGACGTTGGATCAGCTCGCGCTCGGGATCTGTTGGCGGTGTCGGTGGACCTTGCCGGAGCTGCTCAAGCAATTGGTCGAAGTGCTCCTCGACGAGCACTGGCCAGTGGGCCTCGTCGAACTGGGCGACGATGCGAGCGAGGTTGCTCAGACCGAGCACGGGGTTGTCGGCGGAGCGATCGGCCGGGACCAGAGCCGCGCCGCCCTGGTACGCGAGATCGAGCCCCAGCTCGGCTGCGCTGGACAGCGCGAGGTGAACGAGTCGGGTGGCCTGGCGGCGGGACAGTGGGGTAAGGGTGGGGTCGGGGCGGTCGGAGTTGTTGCCTTGGGCATATTCGGTGGCTGCGTCGATGGTCATCGTGGTCCTCCTTCTCGGCAGAGAAAGTACGAGGATCGGCACCTGCCGGAGACCGCGATTTCCGAATCTGTGGACAACTCCCGGGATACTCTGCGCAGACCCATCAGGGACCCCGAAGGAGCCTGTATGTCCAGCAGCCCGTCGTCGCGGCCGCCCTCCGAGACTCGGCTGTCGCTGTCGCACATCACCGCGCAGAACGAGACCAACCTGCTCGGGACCGTGCACGGCGGCGTGATCATGACGCTGGTCGACTCGGTTGCGGGTGTCGTCGCTGCGCGGCACTCGGGCGGGCCTGCGGTCACCGCGTCGATGGACGAGATGGTGTTCCTGGTCCCAGTGCGCGTCGGTGATGTCGTGCATTTCAGCGCGCAGGTGAACTGGACCGGTCGCAGTTCGATGGAAGTCGGCGTACGGATCACGGCCGATCGGTGGGACGCGGTAGGTCCGCAGATGCACGTGGCGTCGGCGTACCTGGTGTTTGTCGCGGTGGACGAGGAGGGCAAGCCGCGCGAGGTGCCGCAGGTCGTTCCGGTGACAGACGAGGACCGGCGGCGGTTGCGCGAGGCCGAGATCCGCCGGAGTCACCGGCTGGCCCGCCGCGCGGCCATCATCGCCTCCCGCGAGGAAGCCGCGCACGAGAAGGTGCGCGAGGGCGGAGACGGCAGTAACGCCTAGGCGCGTGGCCAGCTGGCCAATAGGTCAGCGGCTGCTCGGGCGGCGACCTCGGGTGCCTCGGTCATCGCGGCGACTCGGTAGCTGACGAGCGCGCCCTCGTGGAGTAGCAGCAGACGATCCGCCAGCTCACCCGGATCTGCGAGACCGGCCGCGCGCGCCTGCGCTTCGAACTCGGAGCGCATCCACCGCTTCTGGCCCACGATCACGGGCATCGCCGGGTGGTCCGGCGCCGCCAGCTCCACGCTCGCATTGATGAATCCGCACCCGTTGCGTGAGCCGGCGAGCCAGTCGGTCAGCGCCGCGAACAACGCCAGGATCACGTCTTCCGGTGTCGTCGGCTGCCGCGCGGTCAGCTGCTCGTCGAGGAACAGGTGCCAGGCGCGGTCACGCTCCTCGAGGTACGCCGCGATCAGCCGATCCTTCGACCCGAACCGGTCGTACAGCGTCTTCTTGGTGACGTCCGCCGCCGCAGCGATCGCATCGACACCGACAGTCCGGATGCCCTGCTCGTAGAAGAGCGTCGACGCGGCCGCGAGAATGCGCTCGCCGGCGGGCGTCAGCCGGGGCGCCGCACGCACCTGCCGGTCCACGATCAGTCTCACCTGCTGGTCGAGCATACTGACAGTATACCGACCGGTGTGGTTACTGTCGTTGCATGACCAAGAACAAGGCGCTCACGCTGGCGGCCGGAGCCGGGTTCGTCGTGTTCTGGAGCTGCGGCTTCATCGGCGCGCGGTGGGGTACGCAGTACACGAACGCGTTCGACCTGCTCGCCTGGCGATTTCTCGTCGCGGGCGCGATCGCTGCCGTGATCCTTGCGATCCGGCGGCCGCGGATCTCCCGCCGGGATCTCGCGACGCAGATCTCGATGGCGTTCCTGACCCAGTTCGTCTACCTCGGCCTGATCTTCACCGGTATCGACCACGGGATCACGGCCGGCGTGACCGCACTCATCGGCTCGCTTCAGCCGCTGCTGATCGCGACGGTGGCCGGGCCGCTGCTGGATGAACGTGTGAGCCAACGCCAATGGCTCGGCCTGATTCTCGGACTGGCGGGTGTGGGCTTGGTTGTCGCCGACGACCTCGGGGCCGGCCACGGATCGCCGCTACTGTTCCTCCTTCCGATTGGTGGCCTCCTCGGTCTCGTGGCAGGCACGTGCCTGGAGCGCTCTCGCAAACCGAGTACGAGGTCGCTAGATGCGCTGGCTGTGCAGAGTCTCGTGTCAGCTGTCCTCTTTACGGCGTTGGCCACTTCGACCCACCGGATGACTGTGCCGGAGCAGCCCGGCTTCTACGGCGCAGTGCTCTGGCTAGTACTACTGGCGACCGGTGGCGGGTGGGGCTTGTACCTGGTCAACCTCAAACTCTCCGGCGCAACCCGCATCAGCTCGCTGCTCTATCTGGTCCCGCCGACCACGATGGTGTTCGCGTTCCTGCTCTTCCACGAGACGATCGGCGCGCTCGCTGTCGCAGGCATGCTGGTGTGTGCGGTCGCCGTACTGCTGATCCGGATCGGTGAACAAGTACGCTGCGGGGATGGCGGAGACCCGGTGGCTGGACCAACGAGAAGCACAGGCCTGGCGCGCGTACATCGCGGCGCAACGAGTAGTGAGTAGTCGCATCGAGCAACAGCTGCAACGCGATGCCGGAATTCCCCACACGTACTACGAGATCCTGGTCCGGCTGTCCGAGGCGCCGGGCAACCGGCTGCGGATGAGCGAGCTCGCGGTCGCGACGCAAGGCTCACGCAGCCGGCTCTCGCACGCGGTCAACCGGCTCGAGCAGAACGGCTGGGTGAAGCGCGAGGGTATCGAGTCCGACCGCCGCGGCCAGGTCGCGATCCTCACCGAGCTCGGCCGGCAGAAGCTCATCGACGCGGCTCCCGGCCACGTCGAGGAGGTGCGCAAGTCGATCTTCGACGCACTCACCGCGGAGCAGGTCGAGCACCTGTACGACGTGTGCGCAACACTGGCCCGTCACTCCGGAGACACTGTCGACCGCGCCGCCTGGGAGCGAAACTGAGATGAGGCGACCGGTCGCGCTGATCGCGCTGACTGCTCTCGTGGTCGCCGGCTGCGGCGACAGCAACTCACCAACCGCAGGTCCAAGTACAGCGCCGTCCTCCTCAGTGCCGATCACGGAGGAGCCCACACCAGAGCCCAGCGAGCAGCCGAGCAGCCCGGAACCCACACCGACCGAGCCCCTGAGCGAGACCCCGCCCCAGACGCCGACCGAAGGCTGCATCGACCAGAAGCTGCAGAGCCTCACGCTGCGCGAACAGGCCGCCCAGCTCATCATGACCGGCATCGACGCCAGCGGCATGACGTCCGCCCAGAAGGCCGTCGTACAGCAGAAGTCCGGCAGCGTCTTCCTGATGGGCAGCAGCGGGAGCCTCGCCCACACCCGCTCGGCGATGAGCGCGGTCAACACTGCAGCCACAGTGAAGGGTGTCCGCCCACTCATCGCCGCGGACCAGGAAGGCGGCCAGATCCAGCGCCTCAAGGGCTCCGGCTTCGACCGCATCCCCGCAGCAACGGTCCAAGGCACCTGGTCCAGCTCGAAGCTCACCTCACAGGCCCAGGTCTGGGGCAGCCAGTTGAAGCAGGCCGGCGTCAACGTCGACCTCGCCCCAGTGGCCGACGTCGTACCCAGTTCGCTGAAGTCGCAGAACGCCCCGATCGGCCAGCTCAACCGCGAGTACGGCGACACGCCGGCGGACGCGAGCCGCGGCGTACAGGCCTTCGTACAAGGGATGCGCAAGGCCGGAGTCGCGACGTCGGTCAAGCACTTCCCGGGACTCGGGCGAGTCCGCGGCAACACCGACTTCTCGTCGGGTGTCGTCGACAATGTCACGGTTCGCGGTGACTCCTACCTGCAGCCGTTCGCCGACGGGATCAAGGCCGGTACGTCGATGGTGATGATCTCGACCGTCACGTACACCAAGATCGACCCGAAGAACCGCGCGATCTTCTCGCCGACCGTCATCCAGGGCATGGTCCGCGGTGACCTGGGCTGGCAGGGCGTCGTGATCACCGACGACGTCGGCGCGGCCGCCGAGGTCGCGTCGGTCCCGGCCGGCGCCCGCGCGACCCGGTTCGTGGCGGCCGGCGGCGACATCGTCATCAACGCCAAGGCCGGGCTGACCACGACGATGGTGAACGCACTCGTCGCCAAGGCGCAGGAGGACAAGTCCTTCGCGGCGAAGCTGACGAGTAGCGTGCGGCGTGTGCTGACGCTGAAACAGGACCACGGCCTGGTGAGTTGCGGATGACCGAGGAGGAGCCCGATTACCGGTTCACACTGGCGAACGAGCGCACCTATCTCGCCTACCTGCGTACGTCGCTCGCCTGCTACGCCGGTGGATTGTCCGCGGTGCAGTTCCTCGACCTCGGCCCGGATCGCTGGCCGGCCCGCATCATCGGCGTGATTCTGGTCTGCGCCGGCATCGTCACGACGGCCGGTGCGTTCCGCCGCTGGCAGCAGAATCTGACCGCGATCCGCCGCGGCGGCGCGTTGCCGGTGACCCGGCTGCCCTTGATGCTCGGGGCAACTATCGCGGTCGTCGGCCTGATCGGCCTGCTGTTCTCACTGTGGCGATGAGCACACCGGATCCCGGCCGGCAGCCGGAGCGGACCTTGCTTGCGTGGCGTCGTACGGCGCTCGGCCTGATTGCCAACGGCATCCTGCTGGTTGCCTCCGGCCACGGGTCGTCGGACGTCCGCACCGGGCTCGGAATCGTTGTACTCGTGCTCTCTTTGGGCTGCTGGACCGCCGTCAGCGCCGTCTACCGCCGGACCGCGGGCGGCGCGACCCACTTCCTCGGCCACCAGCATGTACTCCGGGTCGCGGCCGGCTTGGTGCTGGTCGTCGGCCTCTTCGACCTGTACGCCGTGATAACGCGCTGAAACCGATCAGTTACCGACTGTGCAACGCTCAGCTGCCCAGTTCATCACAACGCGATACGTTGCCGAGGGCAGATGCCGCATCAACCGCATGTTCCCCCTAGCATGTTCACGGTTTGTCCCTCGTTCACCCGGAGCTTGAAGTGCCGTTACGTCTGCGTCCGAACGACCCGACGTTCTACGACCTTTTCACCGAGTCCGCCAACCACCTCGTGGACGGATCCCGGATCATGGCCGAATTGCTCAGCAGTACGGCGGGCACCGGGCTGTCCGCGAGCCATCAGATCGCCGCCCAGATGAAGGACGCGGAGCACGCGGCCGACGAGACCACCCACTCGATCATCCGCCGGGTGAATTCGACGTTCGTCACCCCGTTCGACCGCGAGGACATCTACCGGCTGGCCTCCGACCTCGACGACGTAATGGATTTCATGGAGGAGGCGGTCGACACCGTCCACCTCTTCAACCTGGAGAAGCTGCCGGAGGAGATCGCCGAGCAGATCGAAGTACTCCAGCGGATGGCGCAGTTGACTGCCGAGACGATGCCCAGGCTGCGGACCATGAAGGACCTGGCGGAGTACTGGATCGAGATCAACCGGCTGGAGAACACCGGCGACGCGGTCCACCGCAGGTTGGTCGCGAAGCTCTTCAGCGGTGAGTACGAAGCGCTGACCGTGATGAAGCTCAAGACCGTGGTCGACCTGCTGGAGGCCGCGATCGACGCGTTCGAGCACGTTGCCAACACGGTCGAGCAGATCGCCGTCAAGGAGAGCTGAGCGTGGAGCTCGCGCTCGTCATCGCCGTCGTCGTCATCGCGCTGGCCTTCGACTACACCAACGGATTCCACGACGCCGCCAACGCGATCGCGACCTCGGTCTCCACCCGGGCGCTGACCCCGCGGGTGGCGCTCGCGATGGCAGCGGCGTGCAACTTCATCGGCGCGCTGGCCGGCACCGAGGTCGCCGAGACCGTCGGCAAGGGCATCATCAACACGCCGTCCGGGACACACGGCCTGGTGGTCGTGATCGCGGCGCTGATCGGCGCCATCACCTGGAACCTGATCACCTGGTACTTCGGTCTGCCCAGCTCCTCGACCCACGCGCTGATCGGCGGACTCGTCGGCGCCGGCCTCGCCTCGGCGAGCACCGTGCTGTGGTCGGGCATCGTCGACAAGGTCGTCATTCCGATGGTGCTGTCGCCCGCGGTCGGCTTCGTCGGCGCCTTCCTGCTGATGGTCGCCATCCTCTGGCTGTTCCGGCGCAGCAATCCCGGGAAGACGACGCGCGGTTTCCGGATGGCGCAGTCGCTGTCGGCCGCCGCGATGGCTCTCGGCCACGGGCTCCAGGACGCGCAGAAGACGATGGGCGTGATCTTCCTGGCGCTCGTCACCACCGGGCACGCCCAGCAGAGCGACGGCATCCCGCTGTGGGTCAAGATCTGCGCCGCGACCGCGATCTCGCTCGGCACGTACTCCGGCGGCTGGCGGATCATGCGGACGCTCGGCCGCCGGATCATCCACCTGGACCCGGCCCGCGGATTCGCGTCGGAGGCGGTCGCAGCGACCGTGCTCTACGTGATGGCGATCGGCCTGCACGCCCCCGTCTCCACCACGCACACGATCACCTCCGCGGTGATGGGCGCCGGCGCGACCAAGCGGCTGTCCGCGGTCCGCTGGGGCGTCGCCAAGGGCATCGCCATCGCGTGGGTCCTGACCATCCCGGCCGCCGGAATCGTCGCGGCGCTGTGTTACTGGCTTGCCCATCTGATCTTCGAGTAAATTCGGAGGCAGTTGTTCATTTCGAATTCACCCACCAGGCCTACGGTCGATGCACGGTGCACATCGTGGGGGGTTGATCGAGATGGACCTGACGTTCCTCGTCGTCGTGGTGATCATCACCGCGTTGGTGTTCGACTTCACCAACGGCTTCCATGACACCGCCAACGCGATGGCGACGTCCATCGCGACCGGTGCGCTCAGACCCAAGGTCGCGGTCGCTCTGTCCGCGGTGCTCAACCTGGTCGGCGCCTTCATCTCCACCGCGGTGGCCAAGACGATCTCGGGCGGCCTCGTCGACGACTCGAAGATCACCGTGCCGATCATCTTCGGCGGCTTGGTCGGCGCGATCCTGTGGAACGTGACGACCTGGTACTTCGGTCTGCCGAGCTCCTCGTCGCATGCCCTGTTCGGCGGCCTGATCGGCGCCACCTGGGTCGCGGCCGGCCGCGACGCGGTGAACTTCCAGAACGTGGTGCAGAAGATCATGATCCCCGCGGTCGCCGCGCCGATCGTGGCCGGCGGGGTCGCGCTGCTAGGCACCTTCGTGGCCTACAAGATCACCAGGCGGGCCCGGAAGACGTCGGTTCACGGCGGGTTCAGGACCGGTCAGATCGCCTCCGCGTCGATGCTCTCGCTCGCCCACGGCACCGGTGACGCGCAGAAGACGATGGGCATCATCACGCTGGTGCTGATCACCTCGGGCAGCCTCGCGCAGGGTTCGGGCCCGCCGGTCTGGGTGATCTTCTCGGCCGGCCTGGCGATCGCCCTGGGCACCTACTTCGGTGGCTGGCGGATCATCCGGACGATGGGCAAGGGCCTGACCGACGTCGAGTCGCCGCAGGGCTTCGCCGCCGAGACCAGCTCAGCCTCGGTTCTGCTCGCCTCGGCCCACCTGGGCTTCCCGCTGTCCACCACCCAGGTCTGCTCCGGCAGCATTCTCGGCTCCGGCTTGGGCAGGCGCCGCGCGCGGGTGCGCTGGTCGGTCGCCGGGCGGATCGCGATGGCCTGGCTGTTCACGCTGCCGGCCGCCGCGGTCGTCGGCGCACTGTCCGGCGAGCTCGCCAACTCGGGCAACGCCGGAGTCGTCATTGTCTCGGCCATCGCAGTCGCCGCCGCTGGTGCCATCTACGCCGCCTCCCGGCGCAGGCCGGTGACGGCGGAGAACGTCACCGAGTACCCAAGCCAGACGCCGGCCGCCCCGGTCAACCAGGCCGACCCGGTGAACCAGGCCGCCCCGGCCAACCCGGCCGACCCGGCCGCGGCCGCCTGAGAGGAGTCGGCGATGCACATCAACTGGAACGCACTGGGTCATGTCGCTCTGGTCAGCGTGCTCTTCGGGGTCGGGCTGCCGATCCTGTTCGCATTCGGTGTGACCGCGATATCACGGCGGGCGGTGGCGATCGAGGAGAAGAAGTCGCCGTCGGTCGTGGACAGTTCGGTGGCCGCGCTCTGCTTCGCCGCCTGTGTGGCGGCGGTGCTCTACGGGCTCTACCTGATGATTCCGCAGTTCCACTGACGCAGGGCGGTGGCCCATCTGATCTTGGAGTAAATTCCCTGGATCCATTCATTTCAAATTCACTCACCCGGCCTACGGTCGATCGACGCTGCTGACCGGCCGCCTAGGGAAGTGATCGGGATGGATCTGTCGTTCCTTGTCGTCGTGGTGATCATCACCGCGTTGGTGTTCGACTTCACCAACGGGTTCCACGACACCGCCAATGCGATGGCGACGTCGATCGCCACCGGCGCGCTGAAACCGAAGGTCGCGGTGGCCATCTCGGCCGTCCTGAACCTCGTCGGCGCGTTCATCTCCACGGAGGTCGCCAAAACGATCTCCAGCGGGATCGTCGACGACACCAAAGTGACGGTGCCGGTGATCTTCGGCGGCCTGGTCGGCGCCGTGCTGTGGAACCTGATGACCTGGTACGTCGGCCTGCCGAGCTCGTCGTCGCACGCACTGTTCGGCGGCCTGATCGGCGCCACCTGGATCGCCTCCGGGAGCAGCGCCGTGCACTTCACCACCGTCGTGCAGAAGATCATCATCCCGGCCGTGGCCGCGCCGATCGTGGCCGGCGTGGTCGCGCTGCTCGGCACGTTCCTGGCCTACAAGATCACCCAGCGGTCCCGGCAGAAGTCGGTCACCGAGGGATTCCGGGGCGGGCAGATCGCCTCCGCCTCGCTGGTCTCGCTCGCCCACGGCACCGGTGACGCGCAGAAGACGATGGGTGTCATCACACTGGTGCTGATCACCTCCGGCAGCCTCGCCCCGGGCTCGAAGCCGCCGGTCTGGGTGATCCTGTCGGCCGGTCTGGCGATCGCCGCCGGGACCTACCTCGGCGGCTGGCGGATCATCCGGACGATGGGCAAGGGCCTGACCGAGATCGAGTCGCCGCAGGGCTTCTCGGCCGAGACCAGTTCGACCGCGGTCTTGCTGGCCTCGTCCCACCTGGGCTTCCCGCTGTCCACCACCCAGGTCTGCTCCGGCAGCATCCTCGGCGCCGGACTCGGCAAGCGGCTGGCCGAGGTGCGCTGGACGGTGGCAGGCCGGATGGCCGTCGCCTGGCTGCTCACGCTGCCGGCCGCCGCGATCGTCGGTGCACTGGCCGGACGGGTGGCCAACTCCGGCAACATCGGTGTGGTGATCATCGCGATCCTCGCCGTCGTGGCCGGCGGCGCTATCTACGCGGCCTCCCGGCGTAAGCCGGTGACGTCGGAGAACGTGAACGACTACCCGAGTTCCACCCCGGCCGCCAGCACGGCCGCGGCGGCCTGAGAGGAGTACGGCGATGCACATCGACTGGAGTTCACTCGGTCAGGTCGCAGGGGCCAGCCTGCTCTTCGGAGTCGGCCTTGTGGTGCTGTTCGCCCTCGGCGTCAGTGCGATGGCCCGGCGGGCGGTCGCGATCGACGAGAAGCGGCAGCCGTCCGTCGCGGACACCGGTGTCGCGGCGCTCTGCTTCGCGGCCTGCCTGGCCGCCGTGTTCTACGGGCTGTACCTGATCATCCCGCAGTTCCACTGATGCCCCTCAACAGGCATTGAGAGGTACGACGGGCGGTCTGGCGGCTGCCCGTCGTACGCCTTCTCAGTGGTTACGGCTCAGCGGTTCCAGCGTCGGACCGACTTGGCCACGTCCTTGGCCCGGATCGAGCCGAGGTTGTACTCCCACGCGGCCAGCAGCCGGTCGCCCAGCACCTCCGCGTCGAGGTACATCCGCGGTCGGACTGCGACCGCCCACGTCGCCGCGGCGGCGTGGCCCTGCTGATGCAGCAGGTGGTCCACCGTCGCCTCGATGCGACCCACCTGCTCGTCCCGCAGGCCGTCACAGGCCCACTCCTGCAGGATCCTGGGGTCATCGGCCGTCATCCGGGCCAGATACGTCAGCGGTCCGCGCCAGAAGCCCCTGCTGCCGATGCTGTCCAGCGTCTCGAGCGGGAACCAGCCGTTCTGGTTGCGGCGGCCGTTCACCGCGGACTCGATCTCGCGGGCGCGATCCTGGTTCAACCCGCGGATCGCCCAGTCGACGAAGAACGCACCGGCGTCCGGGATATGTTCGGCCACATGCGGCGCCGGAGTCATCGCGCCCGGGTCGAACAGATGCAGCTCTTCGGGTGAATCGAACAAAACCTTCCCCGCCCGCTCGTGTCCGCGGGCCATCGCCGCCGGCCCGCCGCACAGGGACCCCCCAGGTTCCTGTTCTTTCAACGAAAGCCTTCGTACCCTCGTTCCGCCCCGAGGGTCAAGGTCCTGTCCGCCGTCTTAACGACGTTTGGCGGCTCGGCGGGCGAGCTCTTCCTGGTCCAGTCGCTCGGCCTCGGCCGGGGTCGGCGCGCTGCCGCCGTACGCCGCGGGCAGCCACCAGGCACCGGCGGGCTGCTCGGGGTACGCGTGGATGGTCTCGTCGAGCATTCCAGCCATCGTGGATCGCAGGTGTGCGGTCGCCTCGCCCGCGTCGTCGTCGCGTGTCACGGTCATCGGTGCGCCGATGGTGATCGAGATCGGGCGGTGCCGGGAGAAGTCCCGCGGGTGGTCCTTGGTGAACATCCGCTGCGTACCCCACAGGATCATCGGGATGACCGGTACGCCGGCTTCGGCCGCCATCCGGACCGTGCCGGACTTGAACTCCTTCAGCTCGAACGAGCGGCTGATCGTGGCCTCCGGGAACACTCCGACCACCTCGCCCGCGGCGAGGTACTCCAGCGCCTGCTGGTACGACGCCGAGCCTGCCTCCCGGTCGACCGGGATGTGGTGCATCCCGCGCATCAACGGACCGGAGTACCGGTTGCGGAACAGCACCTCCTTGGCCATGAACCGGACCAGTCGCTTGCTCGGCACAGCGCCGTACCCGCCAAGGATGAAGTCGACGTAGCTGATGTGGTTCAGGGCGATCAGCGCACCGCCGGTCCGGGGCACGTTGTCCGCGCCGGTCAGCTGGAGCTTGAGGTCGAGGACCTTGAACGAGGTCTTCGCGAAGGCGATGACAGGCGGGTACACGAGGTCGCGCATTCCTAGACGCTACAGGGTTCGTCTAGGGTGGGCGGTGACAACTTGAGATCGCGGGAGCTCGCACCGTAGTGGGCTGAGAGGGCGGCTGGACCAGGAATCGAACCTGGCCGGCGCCGCCGACCGCCGAACCTGTCCGGGTAATTCCGGCGTAGGGAGCACCAGCATGGTGAATGTCAGCACGATCCGTCCGGCCGTCACCACCGGCCCGATCTCGGGCTCGGAGAAGATCTATCGCGGGGAGCTCGGCGTACCGGCTCGCCGCGTGCATCTGACCGACGGCGAACACTTCGACCTGTACGACACGTCCGGTCCGTACACCGACGCGTCGGCGCGGATCGACGTACAGGAAGGGCTGCCCGCGTTGCGGCGGGAATGGATCGCAGGGTGCTCGGACCTCACCCAGCTCGGACATGCGCGAGCGGGGACGATCACCGAGGAGATGAGGTACGTCGCCATCCGGGAGGGCGCCGATCCGGAGTTCGTCCGCGCCGAGGTGGCACGGGGGCGGGCGGTGATACCGGCGAACCGGCGGCATCCGGAGAGCGAGCCGATGATCATCGGCAAGAAATTCCTGGTGAAGGTGAACGCGAACATCGGTAACTCCGCCGTCACCAGCTCCGTCGAGGAAGAGGTCGAGAAGCTCGTCTGGGCGACTCGGTGGGGCGCGGACACGGTGATGGACCTGTCCACCGGCAAGAACATCCACGAGACGCGGGAGTGGATCCTTCGGAACTCACCGGTGCCGATCGGGACGGTGCCGCTGTACCAGGCGCTGGAGAAGGTGAACGGCGATCCGGCCGCGCTGTCGTGGGAGGTGTACCGCGACACGGTCATCGAGCAGTGCGAGCAGGGTGTCGACTACATGACCGTGCACGCCGGCGTACTGCTTCGGTATGTGCCGCTGACCGCGCGACGCATCACCGGGATCGTGTCGCGCGGCGGATCGATCATGGCGGCGTGGTGCCTCGCGCATCATCAGGAATCCTTCCTGTACACGCATTTCGCGGAGCTGTGCGAGATCCTGCGCGCGTACGACGTGACGTTCTCGCTGGGCGACGGGTTGCGGCCGGGGTGTATCGCGGACGCCAACGACGCGGCGCAGTTCGCGGAACTGCGGACGCTGGGTGAGCTGACCAAGATCGCCTGGGAGCACGACGTACAGGTGATGATCGAAGGCCCGGGGCATGTGCCGATGCACAAGATCGCGGAGAACGTGCGGCTCGAGGAGGAGCTGTGCGGCGAGGCGCCGTTCTACACATTGGGGCCGTTGGCAACTGATGTGGCGCCGGCGTACGACCACATCACGTCGGCGATCGGCGCCGCCCAGATCGGCTGGCTGGGTACGGCGATGCTCTGCTACGTCACGCCCAAGGAACACCTCGGGCTGCCGGATCGTGACGACGTGAAGACCGGCGTGATCACGTACAAGATCGCTGCCCACGCGGCGGATCTGGCCAAGGGGCATCCCGGTGCGCAGGCCTGGGACGACACGTTGTCCAAGGCAAGGTTCGAGTTCCGCTGGGAGGACCAGTTCAACCTGTCGCTCGACCCGGACACGGCCCGCTCCTTCCATGACGAGACCCTGCCGGCCGAGCCCGCGAAGACCGCGCACTTCTGCTCGATGTGCGGGCCGAAGTTCTGCTCGATGCGGATCACCGCCGACATCCGCGCGTACGCCGAGGAGCACGGCCTCACGTCGACGGAGGCGATCGAGGCCGGCTTCGCCGAGATGTCGGAGACCTTCAAGGCCGCCGACCAGAAGCTGTACCTGCCACTGGCTGACTGAGAGCCCTTGTCCGGCCCGGTTCACCGTCCTCCCGGGCCGGACACGGGGAGTAATCGGGTGAAGCGATTCAGGTTTTGTCCTTCACTCTACGTGAATAAGACTGTAGCCTTAAGCCGTTCAGAAGGAGGTGCAGGGCGATGGTCTTCGTTCTCACGGTAGATCAGCGTGGCAGCCGAAGCACGAGCGATCTCGTACCCGAGCTGCTGAACTCCCTGAACCGCCGCCCGCGCCGGGCCGGCCTGCTGCGGAGGTTCGAGCGGACCGCCGGCGACGAAGTGCAGGGCGTGCTCTCCGAGGCCCGGCCCACCGTCGACGTGATCGTCGAGCTGCTGCGCGCGGACTCCTGGTACGTCGGCCTCGGGGTCGGCGAGGTGACCGAGCCGCTGCCCCGCAGTACCAGAGCAGGGAGCGGTGAGGCGTTCGTCCTCGCCCGCGAGGCGGTGACGCGGGCCAAGTCGAGCCCGCACCATGTGAACGTGGTCGGCGCGGACTCGCGGGTCGCGGAGCAGGTGGAGACGGTGCTGTGGCTGATGGCGTCGGTACTGCGGCGGCGGAGCGAGCGTGGATGGGCAGTGGCAGACCTGTTGGCTGAAGGACTCACCAGGCGGGAGATCGGCGTGAAACTCGGCATCAGCCAGTCAGCGGTGACCCAACGTGCGCAGGCGGCGGGATTCGCCGAGGAGCAGCGCGGCCGGGTGCTGGCCGCGGATCTGCTCGGTGCTGGAGTCGCTGCGTGACGGCACTGGTTCTGTCGTTGACGGCTGCCGGACTGATCCTCGCTGTGCTCGCCTGGGTGCCCAGGTCCGGTTCCAACCTCGAGATAGCGATCAGCGGCGTCATGCTTGCCTGTCTGGCCGCTGTCGGCGTTCTGCTGCTCTCGGGCCACGGAGTGGCCGACTGGGCCGAGCGCTGGTGGAACGTGCTGCTCCTGCTCGCCGGAGGTCTAGCGGTGACGGGTGGGGGCCCGCTGACGACCTCTGTGCTCGCCCTGGTCGACCGGAACAACACCAGAGCCCAGTCGACCCAGAAGGCCGGCGAGGTACTGCGTGGTGGCGCGCTGATCGGGTCCCTCGAGCGGACTGCGATCTACGCGTCGCTGGTAGCCGGCTGGCCGGAAGGCATCGCAGTAGTACTGGCAATCAAAGGCCTCGCTCGGTACCCAGAGCTCCGCAGTCCGGACCAGCCTGCCTCGGTGACTCCGCAGGCCGTCGCCGAGCGGTTCATCATCGGCACCTTCACCAGCGTGCTGTGGGCGGTGACCTGTGCCGGTCTACTGCGTTCACACTGACGTCAGCCGCGGATGACGATGTCGCCGGCGACCTTGTCGTGCCAGGTCTGCTGTTTGTCGTCCCACAACGGCCAGAGCACGTTGAGGATGCAGAGCTGGTTGAAGATCTGGGCGCAGACCTCGCGACCGAGGTTCTTGCCCATACCGATCAGCTGACCGGTGTGCGCGTCCACGACTCGCAGTCCGGTCACCTTCTTGCCGAACGACTGGCCGGTGCGGCCCTGCTGGACGATGCGGTTCCACACCCAGATGCCGAAGGCCACCAGGAACCCGGCGATCATCGAGATCCCGCCACCGGCCCCCAGCTCCTCCTGGTCGCCGTCGATGACCAGTGCGGCCAGCACTCCGGCGATCGACGGGATGGCCATGATCAGCGTGTCGACCAGTGAGGCGCCGACCCGGATCGGCCAGTCCGCCAGCCGGCCCGGTGGCGCGTAGCCGTACCCGCCGCCCGGAAAGCCTTGCCCGTAAGGGTTGTAGCCCTGCACAGGATGCTGACCAGGCGGCGGATACTGACCGTCGTACGGCCCTGAGGGAGGGATGCTCACGTCAGGTCAGAGCTTGATGACGTAGGTGTTGTTGATCTTGTCGGCGAACGTCTGCCGCTTCTCGTCCCACAGCGGCCACAGGTAGCCGAGGTAGCAGGCCGCGCCGTCGAGGATGTGGGTGAGCTGACGCAGGAACGTCTTGCCCACGCCGATCGGCTGGCCGGTCTCGGCGCCGACGAGCTTCAGGCCGAGCACCTGCTTGCCGACGGTCTGACCGCTGCCGCCCTGGCGGATCAGGATGTTCCAGATCGCCAGACCGACGCCGACCAGGTAGAAGATCAGACCGATGATCGCGAGCGCCGAGTTGTTGCTGTTACCGGCGATCGCGGAGCCGATACCGCTCGGCACGCCGATGATCAGCGCGTCGACGAACCATGCGCCGACCCGGTTCGGCCAGGCCGCCAGGTTGCCGGGGATCCCGCCGCCGAAGCCCGGCTGGCCGTACGGCCCGAAGCCCGGCTGCTGCCCAGGCTGCCCGTACTGCCCAGGCTGGCCGTACTGACCCGGCTGCTGCCCGTACTGCCCGGGCTGCTGGGGATAACCAGGCTGCTGCTGCCCGTACTGGCCGGGCTGCTGGCCGTACCCCGGCTGCTGCCCGTAACCCGGCTGGCCGCCGTAGCCGGGCTGCTGCCCGTACTGGCCCGGCTGCTGCCCCGGCTGACCGGGCTGACCGTACTGGCCGGGCTGGCCGTACTGACCCGGCTGCTGTGGGTCCTGCGGGCCGTAACCCGGCGGTGGCGTCGGATTGCTCACGACGATCCCTTCTACTGAAGACAAATTGAGGAGTGAAATGCAGGCTACGGGTCCGACGGCTCAGACCCGTGGACGGATCCCACCGGTTGAGAGTTACCGTTGTGCGGTGAGCGTCTCGCAGAGCGTCGTACTCCGGCCTGCCGGTCCGGTCCAGCCGTTGGACCGCCGGGTGTGGGGCCTGTCCGCGGTCGGTGTCGGCGGGTTCGCGCTGGCCGGGCTGTACCAGCTGTCCGGCGACCGGCTCGGCGTACCGTGCATCCTGCACGCCACCACCGGTCTGAACTGCCCGCTCTGCGGGTCGACCCGGATGGCGGCCGCCTTGCTCCGCGGCGATCTGGACGCCGCCTGGCACTTCAACCCCGTGATCCTGGTGCTCGGCCCGCTCGTCGGAGTTGCCGTCGGCTACCAAGTGCTTGCCTGGGGCCTCGAGTCGCTGCGGTTGGTGCGCCTGCCCAGGCTGTCGATGAGCCCGCGCGTCGCGGACTGGCTGATCAAGGGCGTCATCGCCCTGCTCGTCGTGTACGGCGTCGCTCGCAACCTGAACTGATGCCGTCGCGGGGCCGGGCAGGCCCCACGACGGTACAGGTCAGTTGGACGCGAGACCGATGATGTAGAACAGCAGCCCGAGGCCGGTCAGCGCGGCGCCGCCGATCCACGCGACCTTCGCCAGCGTGTCCGAGCGGCCCTGCTCACGGAACTTGCCCTGGGCAATCAGCCCCAGCACGATCGAGGCCGGCGTACAGATCACCAGGCAGACGATGCCGATGATCGCCAGCGTCTGCGGGGTGTTGTTCTGCGGCACGGCGCCGGCGCCGTACCCGTAACCGCCCTGCCCGTACGCGCCGTACTGGCCGGGCTGCTGACCGTAGGCACCCGGCTGCTGCTGGCCGTAACCGCCCTGCTGCTGGCCATAGCCCTGCTGCTGCCCGTACTGACCGGGTTGTTGCTCGCCGTACTGACCGGGCTGCTGCTGGCCATATTGACCAGGCTGCTGGCCGTACTGGCCCGGCTGACCCGGGTACTGCGGCTGGCCATACTGCCCCGGTTGCTGCTGGCCGTACTGGCCGGGCTGGGGCTGACCGTACTGCCCCGGCTGCTCGGGCTGGCTCGGCTGCTGGGGCTGGCCGTACGGATTCGGCTGACCGTACTGGCTCGGCTGTTCACCCGGGGTCTCGGGAGTGTCCTGCGGCCGGTTCTGGTCGTTCTGGTCGTCGCCGGGAGGTGGCGTCGGAGTGCTCACCGCGGTTCCCTTCTGAGAACGTCGAGGAATCCCCGAAGGCTATCTTTTCCACAGGTTCGCGGTCACGTCCCCACACCGGTCCCTCGAACCCTTAGGGTCTCGTCTGTGACTGAAACCCCTCGCGAACCCGCGCCCGGGCAGGGCCCTGGCGGCGATCCAGACCGCCATCTCCCGGTGCAGTACCCGACGCCGCCCACTTTCGAGGCCGCCCCACCAGCCCAGCCCGGTCCGTACGGGATGCAGCCGGGCGCGTTCCCGCCGCCGGTCGGCGGTCCGTACCAGCCCCAGCAGCCCCAGCAGCCCCAGCAGCCGCTGATCGCGTTGCCCGCGGGCCCGGTGCTGGTCACGATCGGCGACATCTCCGTGGAACAGCAGCGGATCGTCACGCCGGCCGGCGTACTGCCCACCCACGGGACGAACTGGTCGGCGATGGACATGTCGCGGACCGAGGAGAAGATCCCCGGCTGGGCGATCGTGCTGGCGATCATCTTCGCGCTGGCCTGCCTGCTCGGCCTGCTTTTCCTGCTCTGCAAGGAGCGCAAGACGACCGGCTTCGTCCAGATCACCGTGCAGAACGGCAACCGCACCCACAACACCCACGTCGGCGTGAGTTCGCCGCAACAGGTGGCCGACGTGCTTGCCCGGGTCAACTTCGCCCGTTCGCTCTGCGTCTGAAACGCCGACGGCCGCCGCGACGAACCTCGTCGCGGCGGCCGGCAGCAAACCGTCGTACGGCGGATCAGCCGAAGCGGCCGGTGATGTAGTCCTCGGTGGCCTTCTCCGTCGGGTTGGAGAAGATCTGCTTGGTCGGGGCCATCTCGATCAGCCGGCCCGGCTTACCGGTCGCAGCCAGGTTGAAGAACGCGGTCTGGTCCGAGACCCGGGCCGCCTGCTGCATGTTGTGCGTGACGATGACGACCGTGAACTGGTCCTTCAGCTTCTCGATCAGGTCCTCGATCGCCAGCGTCGAGATCGGGTCCAGGGCCGAGCACGGCTCGTCCATCAGGATCACCTCGGGCTCGACCGCGATCGCCCGGGCGATGCAGAGCCGCTGCTGCTGACCGCCGGACAGACCCGCACCCGGCTTGTCGAGGCGGTCCTTGACCTCGTTCCACAGGTTCGCGCCGTGCAGCGACCGCTCGACCACCTCGGTCAGCTTCTTGCGGTCCTTGACGCCGTTCAGCTTCAGGCCGGACGCGACGTTGTCGAAGATCGACATCGTCGGGAACGGGTTCGGCCGCTGGAACACCATGCCGACCACGCGGCGGACGGCGACCGGGTCGACCCCGGAGCCGTACAGGTCCTGCTGGTCCAGCAGCACCTTGCCCTCGACCCGGGCGCCGGGGATCACCTCGTGCATGCGGTTCAGGGTCCGCAGGAAGGTGGACTTGCCGCAGCCGGACGGGCCGATGAACGCGGTGACCGAGCGGGGCTCGACCGTCATCGACACATCCTCGACGGCCTTGAAATCGCCGTAGTAGACGTTGAGGCCGCTGACCTCGATGCGCTTAGCCATATCGACTCAGAACCTCTCAGACTATTTCGACTTGATGGTGCTGAACCGGGCGACGAGCCGCGCCAGCACGTTGAGGACAAGGACCAGCAGGATCAGCGTCAACGCGGCCGCCCAGACCCGGTCCGCGGCCGGCTGCAGCGCCAGCTCGGTCCGGTCCTGGTTGATCATCGTCGGCAGCGCGCCCATGAATCCGTTGAACGGGTTCAGGTTGATGTTCTTGGAGTAGCCGACCAGGATCAGCAGCGGCGCGGTCTCACCCATCACGCGGGCCAGACCGAGCATCACGCCGGTGACGATGCCGCCGAACGCGGTCGGCACGACCACCTTCATGATCGTCTTCCACTTCGGCACCCCGAGCGCGTACGACGCTTCGCGCAGTTCGTCCGGGACGAGCTTGAGCATCTCCTCGGTGGACCGCAGTACGACCGGCAGCATCAGCAGCACCAGGGACAGCGACACCGCGAAGCCGACCCGGTTGAAGCCGAAGATCGTGATCCAGACCGCGTAGATGAACAGCGCGGCGACGATCGACGGGACACCGGTGAGGATGTCGATCATGAAGCTGACGACGCGGGCGGCCTTGGTGCCCTTGCCGTACTCGACCAGGTAGACCGCGCCGAGGACGGCGATCGGCACCGCGATCGCGGCGGTGATCAGCGACATGATCAGCGTGCCCATGATGGCGTGGTACGCGCCGCCGCCTTCGCGCCGGACGGTGACACCGCGCTGCGACTGGCTCCACCAGTCCGCGCTCAGCAGCAGGTGGTAGCCCTTGCTGATCACGGTCCCGAGGATCCACAGCAGCGGGATCATCGCGACCAGGAAGGCCAGCACGATCAGCACGGTGGCCAGCGTGTTCTTGAATGCGCGGGCCCCGGACTTCCCGGTCAGATCCAGCTCCTGACCGTCGTACGCCGGCTTGTTCTCGGTGATGGCGGTCATGACGATGCTCCTTGGGCTGCACCGGCGCGGCGGTTGCGGCGGGGGCGCTTTCTGCCGGGGGTGCTGCGGTCGACGATGATCCGGGCCGCGGAGTTGACCAGGAACGTGACGACGAACAGCACCAGGCCGGCCGCGATGTAGGCGCCGGTCTTCTCCGGCGAGTCGAACTCGGCGGCGTTGTTGGCGATCTTCGACGCGAACGTCTCGCCGCCGGCGAAGATCGACGAGTTCCACGGGTCGTTGCCGTTCGGCACCGACAGGATGATCAGTACGGCGACGGTCTCACCGAGCGCGCGGCCGAGGCCGAGCATCGAGGCGCTCACCACGCCGGAACGCCCGTACGGCAGGACCGACATCCGGATCATCTCCCACTTGGTCGCGCCGAGTGCCAGCGCGCCCTCACGGTGCGAGATCGGGGTCTGCGCGAAGATCTCCCGGCTGATCGCGGTGACCACCGGCAGGATCATGATCGCCAGTACGACGGATGCCGTGAAGACCACACCCACGTTGTCGCCCGGAGGCTTCTCGAACAGCGGGATCCAGCCGAGCACGTCGGACAGGCCGTTGATCACCGGCTGCAGGATCGGGGCGAAGAACAGGATGCCCCACAGGCCGTAGATGATCGACGGCACCGCGGCCAGCAGATCGACGGCGTACGCGACCGGCTGGGCCAGTCGCTTGGGGGAGTAGTAGGTGATGAAGAGCGCGACACCGATCGCGATCGGGACCGCGATCAGCATCGCGATGATCGAGCTGATCACGGTGGTGTAGAACATCGCGGCGATGCCGAACCGCGGCTGGTCTCCGCCGGGCTCCCAGATCCGGGAGAACAGGAAGCTGCTCTTGTTGTCGGCCAGCGACGGGATCGCCAGCGCCAGCAGGAAGATGCCGACGAACGCGACGATCAGGACCACCAGGCCGCCGGAGCCGCGGGCGAAGGCGCTGAAGAGGCGGTCACCGAGGTGACCGACCGGACCCAGCTCCATCTTCTTGCCGGGCTCCGCCGGGACGGCGGTGGACGTGGCCGCGGATTCGATGCCGGACTCGGTCATCACTTCGTCGGGCTGCGCCGCCTCGTGCTCGGCGTGTTCCTCGGCCACGCCCTCGAACCGCGGGGTAGGTCCCGCGTCATCATGGACCAGATCTTCGATCGTGGGTTGTTCCTGTCCGGCGGCCGTGCCGTCCGGCCGGTCGGGCGGTGCCGTGCCGTCTGGACTACTCATCGATGGTGCTCCAAGCGCCTGGGTCGTGAATCTGTCACGTCTGGATCTGACGAGGCGAGCCCCGGCCGTCCTCCGATGAACAATCGGACCGCCGGGGCTCGCATCACTTACTGCTTCGAGGTCAGCTGATCGCCTGGATGGCGGCGTCGACCTTCGCCTGGATCTCGGCCGGGAGCGGCGCGTAGTTCAGGTCGGTCAGGGAAGCCTGGCCGTCCTTGCTCGCGAAGTAGCTCAGGAAGCTCTTCACCAGCGCGGTCTTCTCCGCCGGGAGACCCTTGGTGCAGGCGATCTCGTAGGTGGCCAGGATTATCGGGTACGCACCCGGGGCCTTGGTCGCGTAGTCCAGCTTCAGGGCCAGGTCGGACCCGGTGCCGGCCGGCTGCGCGGCGGCCAGGGCCTTACCGGCGGACTCGGCGGACAGCTCGACCGGGGTGCCCGAGCCGGTGTCGACCTGGGCGACAGTCAGCTTGTTGTCGACGGCGTACGACCACTCGACGTAGGTGATCGAGTTCTTGGTGCTCTTGACGCCCTCGGCGACACCGGCGGACTTCTCCTTGCCGGCGCCCGTGCCGGTCCACTTCTTGGCCGGCTCACCGGTCCACGCGCCACCGCCCGCGGCCTTCAGGTACTTGGTGAAGTTCTCGGTGGTGCCGGACTCGTCGGACCGGAAGAAGACCGAGATCGGAGCCGACGGGAAGGTCACACCCGGGTTCAGCTTGGCGATGGCCGGGTCGTTCCAGGTCTTGATGGAGCCCTGGAAGATCTTCGCGGCGGTCGGGCCGTCGATGATGAACTTGTCGACGCCGTCGACGTTGATCGCGATCGCGACCGGGCCGATCACCATCGGCAGGTCGATGGCGGGGTTGCCGCCACAGCGCTTGGTGGCCGCGGTCATCTCGTCGGGCTTCAGCGCCGAGTCGGAGCCGGCGAAGTCGACCTGGTTCGCGTTGAACTGCTTGATACCCGCACCGGAACCGGTCGGGTTGTAGTTCACCGTGACGTCGGCGCACTTCTCGTTGTACTTGCTGATGACCTCGTCGATGGCGTTCTTCTGCGCCGAGGAGCCCTCAGCGTTCAGAGTGCCCTGCGGGCATTCGGCGCCGGCGGACGACGTCGAGGAACCGGGGCTCGAGGAGCCGGCCGGCTCGGGGTCACTGCCACAGGCGCTCAGAGCGAGGACGCCGAGGGATGCCACGGCGACGGAGCCGACGCGGAGCAGGCGATTGACGGACACGAGAATGTTGCCCTTCTGCGGGAATCAGACTTCTTGAACTTCCACAGACGGTAAGGAGGGCAAGTGACCGAGCGGTCCGTCACTGGTGAACGAGCGGTGAACGGTTCCAGTAGCGTGTGCGACGCCTGGCATGCCGACAGGCAGCCATTAGGTGAACTGAGTTAAGAGCCGTCACACTCTGTCGATGTAAACGGCTGTTGGCTCACGTTGCGGTAACGCTCAGCGCACTGTCAACGTGAACGATCGACTGCCCGTCGTCTGGATCGGCAGTCCGTAATACGTCATCCCGGGGACGGCAACACGGTAGTACGTCGTCGTGCCGCGCCCGGCAGCCCGGACGGACATCGTTGCCTTACCTTTAGCAACCGGCACGGTCAGCACACTGCGCCAGTACTTGCCGTCCCAGCGCTGCAGCGAGACCATCCCGTCGCCGTTCCCGTACGAGGCGACGGTTCTGCGCATGGCTGAGTCCCCCAGGTGAAGGCGCCTGGAGGTGACCCCTGCCACCAGTGCGAGCTCGGATCGTAGCTCACGGCGGATGTGAGGGTCAGCTGGAGAAGTCCTCTGGGGCGACGCTGTCCAGGAACTGACGGAAGCGTTCGAGCTCGGCCTGTTCCTCTTCGGGGGTGGCGATGCCGGCTTCGCGGAGCACCTGCTCGGTACAGCGGATCGGCGTACCGAGGCGGACGGCGAGCGCGACCGAGTCGCTCGGTCTGGCGGACACGCGGGTGCCGTTGGCGAGGACGAGTTCGGCGTAGAAGACGGCGTCGCGCAGCTCGACGATCTCGACTGCCTCGATGTGTACGCCGAACGCCTCGATCAGGTCGCGCATCAGGTCGTGGGTGAGCGGCCGCGAGGGGCGCAGGCCCTGCTCCTCGTACGCGATCGCGGTTGCTTCGACCGAGCCGATCGAGATCGGCAGGTAGCGGTAGCCCTCGGTCTCGCGCAGCATCATCACCGGGGCCCGGTTGGGCGATTCCATCCGGATCCCGATCAGTGTCAGTTCTCGCATCATCGTCATGGTGCGCCCCGAACCTCTCCTCAGACCGGCACCCGGTGGGGCGCCGGTTCCTCGGGTAGGAACATACCCGTCACCTCTAGTGTCACCCGGCCGCCCCGTCGGCTGTGCCTGGATCGTCACCGAGCCGTGTCGCACAGCTACGGCGGACCGAAGCGTTCATGCACCAGACGGCCGTCAGCGAGCCGGTGCGCGACCAGGAACGACCCGGTGGAGAACTTGCCCACCTTCAATCCCAGCTCCCGGGACAGCGCCGGCAGCACCGGCCGGTGCGAGCAGACGACGGTCACCTTGCCCGGTCGCCACATCCGCTCCGCCAAGCCGCGCAGCCCGTCCGGGTCAGCGTCGTACCCACGCTCGGAGATCTCCGGCAAGAGGTGCATGTGCCGGTCGATAGAGGCGGCGTACGGCGTCACCGTAGCGGCACAGCGCTCCGCGTCGCTGCTGATGATCCGGTTGGCGCCCAGAGCAGCCAGTACGTCGGCCAGCCGCTCCGCAACCGCCTCACCGCTGCTGGTCAGCGGGCGGACCGTGTCCTTGCCGTCCCAGTCCTTGCGCTTCACCGCCTCCGCGTGCCGGACGACCACCACTGTGGCCACCACGGGCACCGCGGGCTCCAGTGCGTCCAGGATGTCCACGTCACGCGGGTAGCTGAGCTTGTCGCGGGCCTTGTCGACCGGGAGCCAGCTGATCTCGTCGACCTCGTCGTTCGGCTCGAAGTCGACCTCGTTCAGCGGTACGGCGGACCAGTAGTGGACCAGCTTCTGGGCGGTCCCGCCGTTCTTGCGGACGGCGTACCGCTGCACGCCGAGCGGTGGACCGAGCAGGACCTGGAGTCCGGTCTCTTCCTCGATCTCCCGGCGCGCTGCGAGCAGCACGTGCTCATGCGCGGTCAGCTTGCCCTTCGGCAGGGACCAGTCGTCGTACCTGGGACGGTGCACCAGCAGCACCTCACGGGTGTCGCGGCGCTCTCGCCAGACGACACCACCCGCGGCGATAACAGTCGCCGGGTTGCTCATACCTTCACCTTAGGAAATGTGCTCCGTCAGCTGATGGGATCGATCGCCCGGCGGCGTCCGCGTGTCGCGATCAGGCGTTCCTGCAGGTCGCGCAAGGGCTGCCCGTCCGGTCCGTTCAGCTGCGGCTGCCAGGCGTCGTCCGCCTGCAGCCACCAGGAGCCCGTGGTGTCGTCCATCGCCAGGTCGAACATCTCGCCCAGCTCGATGACGTGGTCCGGCTCCTTCAGCTGCACGAGCACCTCGACCCGGCGATCCAGGTTGCGGTGCATCAGGTCGGCCGAGCCGATCCACACCTCCGGCTCACCGCCGTTCTCGAACAGGAACACGCGGCTGTGCTCGAGGAACCGGCCCAGGATGCTGCGGACGCGGATGTTCTCCGACAGACCCGGTACGCCGGGACGCAGCGTGCAGATGCCGCGGATCCACAGGTCGACCGGTACTCCGGCCTGTGACGCCCGGTAGAGCGCGTCGCACAGGGCCTCGTCGACCAGGCTGTTCACCTTGAAGCGGATCCGTGCGGGGCGGCCGGCCATGTGATGCTGCACCTCGCGGTCGATCCGCTCGACGAGCCCCCGCCGTACCGACTGGGGCGCGACCAGGATCCGCCGGTACCCGGCGCTGCGGCCGAAGCCGGACAGGTGGTTGAAGAGCAGTGCGACGTCCTCGGTGACCACCTTGTCGCTGGTGAGCAGGCCGAGGTCCTCGTACAGCCGGGCGGTCTTCGGGTGGTAGTTGCCGGTCCCGATGTGTGCGTAGCGGCGCAGGCCGTCGGGCTCGTCGCGGACGACCATCGACAGCTTGCAGTGCGTCTTCAGGCCGATCACGCCGTACACGACATGACATCCGGCGTGCTCGAGCTGACGGGCCCACTTGATGTTGGCCTGCTCGTCGAAGCGCGCCTGGATCTCCACCAGCACCAGGACCTGCTTGCCGGCCTCGGCCGCGTCGATCAGTGCGTCGACGATCGGCGAGTCACCGCTGGTCCGGTACAGGGTCTGCTTGATCGCCAGCACGTGGGGATCGGCAGCGGCCTGCTCGATGAAGCGCTGGACGCTCGTGGAGAACGAGTCGTACGGGTGGTGGACCAGCACGTCACGCTGCTTCAGCGCGTGGAACATGTCGGCCGGGTTGGCGGTCTCCACCTCGGCCAGGTGCGGATGCGTCGACGGCACGAACCCGGGGTACTTCAGCTCGGCCCGGTCCAGGCTGGCGATCGTGAACAGGCCGCGCAGGTCCAGCGGGCCGGGGAGCTCGAACACCTCGGACTCGGTGACGCCCAGCTCGGACAGCAGCAGCGCGCGCACCTGCGGGTCGATCGACTCCTCGACCTCGAGCCGGACCGGCGGACCGAACCGGCGACGCAGCAGCTCCTTCTCGAGCGCCGCCAGCAGGTTCTCCGCGTCGTCCTCTTCGACCTCGAGGTCCTCGTTGCGGGTCACTCGGAAGGTGTGGTGCTGGGTGACCTCCATACCCGGGAAGAGCTGGCCCAGGTGGGTCGCGATGACGTCCTCGAGCGGTACGAACCGGCCCTCGGCGACCTTCACGAACCGGGGAAGCAGCGGCGGCACCTTGACCCGGGCGAAGTGCTCGCCGCCGGACTCGGGATTGCGGACCACGACCGCCAGGTTGAGGCTCAGGCCGGAGATGTACGGGAACGGGTGCGACGGGTCGACCGCCAGCGGCGTCAGCACCGGGAACACGCGGTCCCGGAAGAAGCGGGTCATGTCCTCGCGCTCGCTGTGCTCCAGCTCGTCCCAGCGGAGGATCTCGATGCCCTGGTCGACCAGTGCCGGCTGGATCGACTTGCGCCAGGACTCGGCCTGGCGGTCCATCAGCTCGCGGCTCCTGGCCAGGCTGCGGTCGAGGACCTCGCGGGGGAGCAGACCACTGGCCGCCCGCACCGCGACTCCGGCCGCGATACGACGCTTCAGACCGGCGACCCGGACCATGTAGAACTCGTCCAGGTTGCTGGCGAAGATCGCGAGGAACTTGGCCCGCTCGAGCAGCGGGATCCGATCGTTCTCGGCGAGCTCCAGGACGCGCTGGTTGAACGCGAGCCAGCTCAGCTCCCGATCGGAGAACCGGTCAACTGGAAGATCGCCGGCCGCACTGATGTCGTACGGCGGCTCGACGTCGTACTCCCGATTGTGGGATGCCAGCAAGTCTCCAGCCACGCCGTCAAGCATCGCATCCTTTGGTGAACAAGGGGTAGCCGTCCGCGCGTTGGCAGATGTGACGTTTTCGTGGCCCGTTCGTTGCCTGCGGACCGCTTCCGGGGGCTGCTGTTGCTAGCGTCACTCCTTGTGAACTCACGACTGGATTCGGTACTGCGTGACTCGGTGACCGGTTTGCAGGCCAACGCGCTGACCCCGCTGTACGCCCTGCCCGCGGCCGTCCGGCGCCGCCTGGCGGGCGCACCGATCCAGATCGACGGCAACGTCCTCGACCCCGACCTCCAGCTGCTCCTCCGGGTCGACAACCTGTTGCCTCGCACAACCAAGACCGACGCGGCCACCGCCCGCGCCCACTTCCGCAGTCTCTGCAAACTGATCCCCGGCACTCCCGCCGAACTACAACGAGTAACCGACCTGACCGTCCGCGGCGCCGATGGTCAGCTGGGCGCCCGGCTCTACATCCCGCGCGAAGCCGGCCGGGGGCTGCTGGTGTTCTTCCATGGCGGCGGCTGGGTCGTCGGAGACCTGAACACCCACGACGGCCTCTGCCGCGCGATCGCCGCCGACGCCGGGATCCGCGTCCTCTCCGTCGACTACCGCCTCGCCCCCGAAGCACTCGCACCCACCGCCGCCGAGGACGCGATCGCCGCCTTCACCTGGGCCGTCGAGCACGCCGACGACCTAGGCGTCGATCCAGCCCTGGTCGCGGTCGGCGGCGACAGCGCCGGCGGCAACCTGGCCGCCGTAGTAGCCCAGCAGACCGTACGCCGAGGCCTCCCGCACCCCGCCCTCCAGGTGCTCCTCTATCCGGCCGTCGACCTGGTAGCCCGCCGCCCCAGCCGAGACCTCTTCTCCGAGGGCTTCATCCTCAGCGAGAACGACATCATCTGGTACCGCGACCACTACACCCCCGACCCCACCATCCGCCCCGACCCGATCGTCTCCCCCATCCGCGCCGACGACCTCACCGGCCTCCCACCCACCTACCTCACCACAGCCGGCTTCGACCCCCTCCGCGACGAAGGCCTCGAATACGCCAAAGCCCTCCGAGCCGCCGGCAACCCGATCACCCACATCCCCCACCCCACCCTCTGCCACGGCTACGCCAACCTCCTAACCGTCCCCGGCAAAATCCGCCAAGCCCACGCCCACCTAACCAACCACCTACGAAACGCGCTGTATTAGCCCGTTCCTCCATGGCTTTGTCAGCGGTCTTCAAGCTCAATCTCGAACATCACCCAGTTGCCTTTGCTCGGAGACAGCACGACCTGCTCCGTGTATCTCGCTGCCTTGCTGATGACTGGTGCCGCGGTGGGAGAGTCCTTCGTCGTGTATCGCCCGACGGTGACGGCTGCCGAGCCGCGCAGGCGACCATTGCTTCTATGGATCAGGTCGCTGACATCAGACACGCGTTCGCGGTAGTCCCCCTTGAGGCCCCCATTCGAGGCATTGATCCTCACTGCGATGTCGGCGTACTGCTTGCAGCCGAGACAGTCGGCATCGCTCGCGGCAAGCAGCGGGCCGCCGTCGCCGGTCTGAGATGCGTAATTCATCAGTTCAACGTAGTGACGAACGAACTGTTCGGCGGCCGCCGGACCGAGCCCGTACGCCGCAACCGGCCTTATCGGCGCAGCGCCGACCTGCGGAGACCGAGATGGACTCGCCTCCGGACTCGCGGACGAGATCGTGACACTCGAGCCGCGCCCAACCTCCGGTCCGCTGGCGTCACGACCACCTGCCGCACACCCGCCCGACACGGCGACGATGCCGGCAAACACTGCCACGCGTCCCCAGGTCCAACCGACACGTCGAACTGACATTTGTACGACTCAGCGCCCGGGATCCACAAGCACCGGCACAGCCTCCCGAACCAGAAGCTGCGTCGACGGCCCGGTGACCTGAATGGTGCCGTCCACGTACTGCCAGCCGGTGCCGGCGACGTTGAAGCGGGCGGCATAACTGGTGATCAACGTGAGGCTGACATCGCCCCGCTTCATGTACTTATGAGTGATCTCCTTAGACGGGTACGGCTTCCCAGGAGTACTGGTCGTCAAGGCAGGACTACCGTCCCCAAAGCGCCAGGTGTAATTGATAGGCGTCGCCTCGACGACCACGGGGAACCCGAGAAGCGTGACAGACGTCCTCGCCACCCCGTTGTCTTCGGTGTAGACGATCGTGTCCAGGTTCACCAACGTCCGTCCGTTCGGCTGCACCTTCACGGGAAGCCCCGGAAACATGATGTCCTTGGTCTCCGACCGGATCTCCTCCCAGGTGACATCCTGAGGCCTCGGAGTAACCACTCGGGGCTCGCGACGGCGAGACATGTTGCGCTCATCCACACCCACCGGCTGACAGCGACTGGGCCCGGGCACAGTGCCATCCGGCTGCATCCGACCACAGACACCGATGTTCAGCTTGATGTCATCTCGATCCGAGATTGTGGTTGTCAGATCGTCCTTGGACCGGCGGGGTTTGTTGGTGCCAACTGCAGGCTTCTTGGGTTTTGACGAGGTCTTCGTCTTGGGCTTGCCTAGATCCAGTCGGTTGGTGGTGCGCTGCGTCGCCCCGGCCGTCACCTTGTCCTTGTTGTTCTTGACCTTCACCACAGGGGGCTTGACCGGGTCCCGCGTGTACGTTGTCACTACCTGGGCGGCGCGTGCCTGGTCAGGTGATGCCCAGGCACTTCCCGACGCCGTCAGGGTAGCGATTGAGAACGCGGCAATGCCGAGGGTCGCCTTCATTGCTTTGTCTGCTTCATCTCATACATGACCCAATTCCCACCTTTGGCGAACAGGGCAAATTCACGCGTGTATGTTGAAGGTTTGCTGTCCAGTGGCGTGTCGGCCTTCGTCTCCTTGCTGGTATACGCGCCAACGCGTAGCGTGGCTGATCCACCCGCAAATCCAGGCTTTCCCTTGGTCAACTCCGGCACATCGGTAATGTGCTCGTGGTAGTCGCCGGTCAGCAGGCCGTTCGCCGCATTGGACTTCGCAATGAAGTCTGCATAGGCCTGGCAATTCCCACAGCCCGCATCGCTGGCGCTCAGTAGCGCGGCCGTGTCGCCGGTATCGGCTGCGTAATTCATCAGATCGCTGTAGTAGCGGACGAATTGCTCTGCTGCCGCGAGGGTCACCCCTTCGGCAGGCTTCGGCCGATCCGGTGCAGTTGTCGGTGTCGCGGATCCAGATCCGGTACTCGTCGTGGTGCCAGGGCTGGTCGGTGCGCCCGCGGATGGGCCACTGCTCGTGCCGGTTGACGGGCTCGGTGGGGCTGTGTTTGGACGCCCGGCTTCGGGGCTGCCGCTGCCGCAGGCGGTCAGGAGTGTTGCGGTGCACAGGCAGGCCAGGAGTGTGATGGTTGGCCTGTTGCGGTGTGTCACGAGTGTCTGCCCTCCGTAGTCGAAATGATCGTAACGGGGGTTGGGCTCGGGGTTCGATGTCAAAAGGTGCAGTTGTGGATAACGCGGTGGGGCCAGGAGCCGCCCGGCTGGGGGGTTAGAGGCTCGGACGGCTCCTGGTTGGTGGTGGGACGGGTGGGGGCGGGGGGTTATGACGCGAAGTGAGGGGGTGACTTCGGTGTGAGGTCGTTCACAGGGCTGTCAGGCGGAGGTGCGCTCACAGGATCAGGCGGGTGAGCTGCTCAACTGTGCGTCAGGCGGGCGAGGTGCTCAACTGCGCGTCAGGCCGGCGAGGTGCTCAACTGCGTGTCAGGCGGGGGCGTATTGGACGTCTAGGGCGGCTGTGGTGAAGGCGAGGTTGGTGTAGAGGGATCGGGCTGCGGTGTTGGTGCCGTCTACGTAGAGGACGATGGAGTCGAGGTTGCGGTCGTCCTGGAGGTGGTGGAGGCCCTGGAGGGTAAGGGCTTTGCCTAGGCCGGAGCCTTGGTGGCTAGGGGAGACACCTACTACGTAGACCTCGCCTACGCCGTCCTCGACCTTTGTCCAGTGGAAGCCGGCCAAGGCGCCAGTGGTCGAGTCGACGGCCAAGAAGAAGCCATTCGGGTCGAACCACGGTTGCTGGATGCGCTCGGTCAGGTCCTCGGCGGTCCAGCTGCCCTGCTCTGGGTGGTCGGCGAAGGCCGCCGCGTTGACCGATAGCCAGGCAGCGTCGTCCTGCCCGGGGACAAACGTGCGTACGGCGATCCCGTCCGGCCACACCGGTTCAGGCAGCGAAGCCCTGGTACGGCGGAGGAAGTAGAGCTCACGGGTTACCTCAAGACCGAGCCGCCGGGCCAGCTCGTCCGAGCCAGGTAGACGTCCGTGGGCCCACACGCGAGTGCGCGAACCGCCGTGGTCGAGCAGCATGCGCAGAAGCGCCGTACCGAAGCCCCGCCGGCGGGCCCAAGGGGCGACCACGAGTTCGGCCGAGCCGTCGGGGGACAGGGCGGCGTACCCGACGAGGTTGCGGGCGCTTTGCAGGCCGGTGACCTCGATGGTGCCCGGTTCGCCTTCGTACGCGAGGACGTGGACGTCGTCGGAATGCTCGCCGTCGAGGTGGAGGAGGGTGCGTTCGGACAGTGGGTTCACGCCGTCGCTGTGTGCTGCGGCGCGAGCGAGTTCCGTGACGGCGGCGGCGGTGGCCGAGGGCAACGGCGAGGGAACGGCTTCGAGGGTCACCGGAACACAGTAAAAGAGTTCAGCTGAGTTCATTCTCAGGTTCTGGAAAGAGGGTTTGCTGCTCAGGTAACTTCAGCGAACCCACCAACCAAGACAACGGAGTAGACATGGCCATGACAGGACGAGACAAAGCGCGGCCGGGGGGACGGCGGGCGGTCGGACTGCTCGCCGCCGGGACGGCCGTTGTGCTCGCCTTGGCCGCGGGGGGATCCGTGAGCCAGGCCGCCGGCGCCGCACCGACCGACGCCACCCAAGCAACCCAGGCGAAGAAGCCGAAGCCGACGCACACGCAGATCCAGCTGCTCGCGATCAACGACTTCCACGGCAACCTCGAGCCGGCGACGGGTTCGGGCGGCAACATCAACGGCATCCCGGCGGGCGGCGCGGCGTACCTCGCGACGTACCTGAAGGACCTGCGGGCTGCCGCGAAGGCGAAGGGCCAGGACTCGGTCACGGTCGCCGCCGGTGACCTGATCGGCGCCTCGCCGCTGCTGTCGGCCGCGTTCCACGACGAGCCGACGATCGAAGCGCTGAACGGAATGGGGCTCGAGGCTGCTTCGGTGGGCAACCACGAGTTCGACGAGGGCTGGCACGAGCTGCTCCGGATGCAGACCGGCGGCTGCCTGCCGGACGGTGATGGGCAGAACAACCAGAACTCCTGCCCGGACGCGAAGCACCCGTTCACCGGCGCCAAGTTCAAGTACCTGTCGGCGAACGTGTTCTTCACCAACACCCAGAAGACCCTGTTCGCGCCGTACACGATCAAGACGTTCGCGGACGGCCAGAAGGTCGGCTTCATCGGCATGACGCTGGAGAACACCCCGAACATCGTCACCAAGTCCGGCGTCGACGGGCTGACCTTCAAGGACGAGGTCGAGACCGCGAACGCGCTGGTCCCGGTGCTGGAGAAGAAGGGCGTGAAGTCGATCGTCGTGCTGCTGCACGAGGGCGGGTTCCCGGCCGACCCGAAGGCGTACAACAGCTGCCCGGGCATCTCCGGCCCGATCATGGACATCAACGCGCGCCTGGACCCCCGGATCGACGCGATCATCTCCGGCCACACCCACCAGGCGTACAACTGCTCGCTGGCGGACAAGGACGGTAGGCCGCGGCTCGTCACCAGCGCGTCGTCCTTCGGCCGGCTGGTCACCGACGTCCGGCTGAGCATCGACAACGCGACCGGCGACGTCGACCGGGTGAACACGCTGGCGAACAACCAGATCGTCACCCAGGACGTGGTGCAGGACCGTAAGACGGCCGAGCTGATCGCGAAGTACAAGACGCTGGTCGCGCCGATCGAGACCAAGGTGATCGGCCACATCACGACCCCGTCGGTGGTGCGGACGAACGACGACTCGCTCGAGTCGCCGCTGGGCAACCTGATCGCCGACGCCCAGTTGGCCGACCCGTCCGCGGTGTCCGGCGGGAAGGTCCCCGTCGCCGCGTTCATGAACCCGGGCGGCATCCGCGCGGACCTCGCGTCGAACAACGGTGAGGTCACCTTCGGGCAGGCGTTCACCGTGCAGCCGTTCAACAACTTCCTGGTCTCGATGGACATGACCGGGGCGCAGATCAAGACGCTGCTCGAGCAGCAGTTCTCCGGGGTGAACGGTCCGGATGCGCCGAAGTTCAAGGTGCTCCAGGTCGCGGGCATCACCTACACCTGGAACCCGGCGGCCGCGGCGGGCTCGAAGATCGTGGCCGGCTCGATCAAGATCGGCGGGCAGCCGCTGGTGGACGGTACGTCGTACCGCATCGTCACGAACAACTTCCTCTCCGACGGCGGCGACGGCTTCCCGGCCTTCACCACCGCGACGAACAAGGTGTTCGGCGGCCTCGATATCGACGCGTTCGCCGCCTACCTGACCGCGCACGACCCGTACACCCCGGTCGCCACCGACCGGATCTCCATCGGCTCCTGACCAGGCCGGGTCCCGGCGTGCTCCGAGAGGAGTACGCCGGGACCCCGACGGTTTTTCGTTCCGCGAAAGCTTTTGATACCTTGCGTACTCAGGCTTTTACGGAAGGTGAGCGATGGCGCACGTTGCTCCGACCTCGCATCGACGGGCCAGTCGCTCGTCGCATCGCGGGCATCGCAGCGGTGATGGGCCGATCCAGACCACCAGCTGGCTCGGGTTGACGTTTGCATTCGTTGTAGGGCTCGTACTCACGGCCCAGTCGCACGTCGGCGTTCACGCGGCCGGCGTCACGTTGCTGGTGATGCTGGTGCCGGTCACGGTAGGGACGTTCGTGGCGGGGTTCCGGCAGGGCCTGGGGTCCTGGAAAGCCGCGCTGTGCGCGGCGGCCGGGCTCGCTTTTACGCTGCTGAAGTTCTTCTTCTGAGGTCTGAGAAGAGCTCAGGCCTTCGCCTCGGCAGGCTCACGGGTGGTCGGCGGTACGACGAAGCGGTAGCCGACGTTCCGCACGGTGCCGATGAGCGACTCGTGCTCTGGGCCGAGCTTCGCGCGCAGGCGGCGTACGTGGACGTCGACGGTCCGGGTGCCGCCGAAGTAGTCGTAGCCCCAGACCTCTTGGAGCAGCTGCTCGCGGGTGAACACGCGGCCCGGGTGCTGCGCCAGGAACTTGAACAGCTCGAACTCTTTGTAGGTCAGGTCGAGCGCCCGCCCATTGAGCTTCGCGGTGTACGACGCCTCGTCGATCACGACGTCACCGCTGCGGATCAGCGTGGACTCGGGCTCATCGTTCCGGGTCGCGGCAAGGCGACCGATGACGAGTCGCAACCGCGCCTCGATCTCGGCCGGCCCGGCGGTGTCGAGCAGCACGTCGTCCGCGCCCCAGTCGGCGTTGACGGCGGTCAGACCGCCCTCGGTGACGACCAGGATGAGCGGTACGTCGATGCCGGTGGTGCGGATCAGCCGCGAGGCGCTCCGGACGGCGACCAGGTCGCGGCGGGCGTCAAGCAGCACCGCGTCCGCGTCGGGCGCGTCGATCAGCGCGGCGACCTCGGGCGGCAGGATCCGGATCTGGTGCGGGAGCAGAGCGAGCGAGGGCAGGACCTCGGTGGAGGCCTGCAGCGCGTTCGTCAGCAGAAGCAACGTGCTCACGCTGTCTCCTCGTGCTGATCATCGGATCCTGGGGGTGCGATCCGGTCCTCGTGCACGTCAGGCCCCGACGGCGTCGTTGCCGGGGGCCTGAGACACACTGGGCATAACAGCAAGCTGACATAATAGCCGAAGACTTAACCGATTAGTGAGGCGCCGACCAGATGCCGGAAGTCACCATCAGGTACTTCGCTGCCGCTCGTTCAGCCGCAGGGGAGTCTTCGGCGACCGCCGAGGCGGGCTCGATCCGCGACCTGGTCAGCACCGTTTCGACCGATCGGCCGGAGCTGGCCCGGGTCCTGTCGATCTGCACCTTCCTGCTGGACGGCGAGCGCGCCGACCCGGCCACGCCGCTGCGGCAGGGCGCTCTGGTCGACGCGCTGCCACCCTTCGCCGGCGGCTGAGCAGCCAGGTCAGGGAGAGCTTCCCGAGAGGTAGATTCGTCGCGTGGCGATGGAGTCGGGGACGCTACTCACTACGGTGGGGCGGGCGGGGGTCCTGTTCGGCAAGGCCTGGCCGCGCCTGTTCGCGGTCTTTCTGGTGGCGCAGCTGGCACACCGGGGTTTGCAGTGGGTCGCAGTGCAAGCAGGGGACAAGGCAGAGGCTGCCGGCATCGCAGTACTCGCTCTGCTCGTCGTGGTCTCGCTCGCGATGTACGTCACCATGTTCCTGGTACTGCGTGGCGAGCTGCCGTTCCACAGACGGGCCGTTGCCGAAGGCATCCTTGCGCCGAACGGCATGGAGTGAGCTCTTCCGGCTCCTCTTGTTCCGACCCCCCGCTCCCCGTTTCCTGCACGCCGGAAGCGTAACCAGCCAGAGGGCCGCGTCAGTCGTCCGGCCGCCCGCGCAGACGCTTGGTCTGGCCGCGTCGCTTCTTGTCGTCCAGGCGGCGGCGGACGGACGCCTTCGAAGGCTTGGTGGGCCGCCGCTTCCGGGGCGGCGGTGCGATCGCCTCACGCATCAGCGCGACCAGCCGCTCCCGCGCAGCCTCCCGGTTACGCCACTGCGACTTGTACTCCGAGGCCGCGATCGTCACAACCCCGTCCACCAGCCGCGACTGCAGCCGCTCGAGCGCCCGCGCCTTCAGCACGTCACTCAACGCCGACGTCCCCGCCACGTCAAAGCTCAACTCGACCCTGCTGTCCGTGGTGTTCACCGACTGCCCACCCGGCCCACCAGACCGCGAGAACCGCCAAGCCAGCTCCCCCTCCGGAATCACCACCCCGGCCCGCACCACCAACCCAATCTCCACAACCCCAATTAAGTCAGAATCATCAGATGAGTGCCTGCGTGTTCTGCGACCTCATCACCACCGACTCAGCCGACCTGCTCGTGAAAGAGGACGCCGCCGTCGCGTTCTTCCCCCTCCCTGGCGAGGAGATCGCACCGGGCCACACACTGGTCGTCCCCCGTCGCCACACCACCGCGGGCGTGCTGGACGCCCAGCCCACCGACCTGGCCCAGGTAATGGATCTGGCGCAGCGCCTAGCTCACCGGATGATGGCTGGGCTCGGTGCAACCGGCGTCTGCCTGCTGAACGCGAGCGGACCGGGCTCCGGCCGCAGCCTCGACCACCTGCACATCCACGTGGTGCCGCGGTACCCGGGCGACGGTGACGACACCCTGCCCTGGCCGACCGGACGCTCCCGCCACCGGCTGGCCGTTGACCCGCGGGCTGTTCTCAGTGGGTGGAATGGGTGGTTGAAAGGTGGATGAGGGGTCGTACCTTGGGTAACTGTGAGTCTTGGTGTGTGGGTGCTGGTCGGGGCTGTGGCTGCCGGCGTGGTGCTCAGTGCGCTCAAGGCTTGGGTTGATGGGCGGTTTCGTGGGAAGAGCGAGGACGACGTGGAGCGGGTGACGGCCGCGGAGGTCGGTGGGGAGCTCGGGGAGCGGGCGACCCTGCTGCAGTTCTCGTCGGCGTTCTGTGCGCCGTGCCGGGCGACCCGGCGGACGCTGGCCGAGGTCGAGGGCATGGTCGACGGAGTACGCCACGTCGAGCTGGACGCGGAGTCCCACCTCGAGCTCGTACGCCGCCTCGACATCCTGCGTACGCCGACCACGCTGGTGCTGGACAGCACCGGCGCCGTGGTCAAGCGCGCCAGCGGAGCACCGCGCAAGCCCGACGTGATCGCCGCGCTGGCGACCGCGATCGACCGCCAGGCGAGCTGACGACCGTCCGGTACGTGCCACCGAATGGCGCATGCACCTGCGCGTAAGCAAGACTCTCCAGGTGAGCTCTCCAGCCGGTTGGTACGACGACCCCGCGGACCCGACCCAGCAGCGGTACTGGGACGGCAACACCTGGACTGACCAGCGCCGCGCGCAGCAGGGCCCACCGCCGTACGAAGGGCAGTTCGGCGCCGCTCAGCACGGTCAGGTGTACGGCGGCGGCGCTGCCCCGAGCGAGCCGACCCGTCCGGCCCAACCGCAGTACGGCCAGTACGCCCCGCCCCAGCAGCCTCAGCAGCAGCAGTACGGGCAGTACGCCGGACCGCAGCAACCGCAGTACGGCCAGCAGCAGGGTTACGGGCACCCGCAGCAGCAGGGTTACGGCTACCCGGGCAAGCGCCCGCACACGACTCCGGACGGGCAGTTGCTCTCCGGCTGGTGGCGGCGCGTGTTCGCGCGGATCATCGACTCGATCATCGTCGGCATCATCGGGCTGCCGCTGACCGGCTACTTCTACTACCAGTACTCACAGGTTCTCTGGGACTACTTCAAGTCCACGATGGACGCAGCCGAGGCCGGCACCCCGACGACCACGGCCACGCTGCCGCCCGAGGTCTACAAGTGGATGATCCCGGCGGTCCTGATCGGTCTCGTGGTGTCGTTCGCCTACGAGTACCTGTTCCTGACCAAGAAGGGCGCCACCCCGGGCAAGATGGCGCTCGGGATCGCGGTCCGGCTGCGCGACGTCCCCGGCAACCCGCCCGGCGCGGCGGTGGCCAAGCGGTACGGCTTCGAGATCGGGCTCAGCGTGCTCGGCATCATCCCGCTGGTCGGCACGCTGGCCGGCTTCATCGCGCTGATCAACTACCTCTGGCCGCTCTGGGACGACAAGAAGCAGGCGCTGCACGACAAGGTAGCGGCCACCAACGTCGTCCGTGTCTGATATCACTATGTGATCAATTGTCTCAAGTAATGGGACCACGGTCGGCAGGCCCGGCCGGGTTCCGTACGCTCGATCTGTGGTTTACACGACATGGCTGACGAAGCGCAGGGCAGTGGACAACTGCCGGGTGCGCTCATCGCTGTGTCGACGCCGCTGACCAGGCGGCGTCCCGAGCGCTGCGGAACCGGTCACTGAGCACGGTTCCGCGTACGTCGCCTCCCCGCATACCCGGGCGGGTCCGGCTCGACAGCCCTCCTCCTCGCAGGAGTCGTCATGTCCGAATCATCGGCGGCACAGAAGGTTGATCCCCGCGGACTCCGGTTCGCAGCCGGGGTGACCACGGTCGTCCTGGCGTTGACGCTCGTACTGAACAACCCGTGGCCGCTGGCCGTGCAGGCTGTGGTGTTCGCGATCTCGGTCGCGTTCGGCGTGCAGGCCTCGCCGTACGGGCAGTTGTTCAAGCGGCTGATCCGGCCCCGGATCGGTCCGCCGCAGGAGCTGGAGGACGCGGCCCCGCCGCGGTTCGCCCAGCTGGTCGGCCTCGTCTTCGCGGTCGCCGGTCTGATCGGGTACCTGACCGGTGTCACCGTGCTGGGCGTGGTCGCCACCGGATTCGCCCTGGTCGCCGCGTTCGTGAACGCGGCCGTCGGGCTCTGCCTCGGCTGCGAGGCCTATCTGCTGATCCACCGCATTCGTACGCCAACCACCGCTACCAACTGAGAGGCAGCACACATGAGCAGGGAATCCGCGCTCGTCTCGGCCGACTGGGTCGAGGAGCACAAGAGCGACGACGGCGTTGTCCTGATCGAGGTCGACGAAGACGTCTCGGCGTACGACGCCGGCCACATCGCCGGCGCGATCAAGCTGGACTGGAAGGACGACCTGCAGGACGCGGTCCGTCGCGACTTCGTCAACCAGGAGCAGTTCAGCGCGCTGCTGTCCGAGCGCGGCGTGAAGAACGACGACACGGTCGTGCTGTACGGCGGCAACAACAACTGGTTCGCTTCCTACGCGTACTGGTACTTCAAGCTCTACGGCCACAGCGACGTCCGTCTGCTCGACGGCGGCCGCAAGCGCTGGGAGCTGGACAGCCGCGAGCTGACCGACGAGGTCGTCAAGCGCGACGCGACGGAGTACGCCGCGAAGGCCCCGAACCTGGACATCCGCGCCTTCCGCGACGAGGTCGGCGACGCCATCGGTGTGAAGAACCTGGTCGACGTGCGCAGCCCCGACGAGTACGCCGGCCGGCTGCTCGCCCCGGCCCACCTCCCGCAGGAGCAGGCCCAGCGTGCGGGTCACATCCCGACCGCGGCGAACATCCCGTGGAGCAAGGCGGCCAACGACGACGGCACGTTCCGCTCCGACGACGAGCTGAAGACGCTGTACGCCGACGCGGGCGTTGACTTCGGCAAGGACACGATCGCGTACTGCCGGATCGGTGAGCGCTCGGCGCACACCTGGTTCGTGCTGCACGAGATCCTCGGCCAGGAGAACGTGAAGAACTATGACGGTTCCTGGACCGAGTGGGGCTCGCTGGTCGGCGTACCCGTTGCCCTCGGCGACGAACCTGGAAAGGCCTGACACATGTGCGGAGCAACGAAGGGCGGCCTCGACCTCAAGGGTGTCGACGTCGACAAGGAAGCCGTGATCCAGGGCCAGGTGCTGCGCGGCGACGAGCCGGTCGGCGGCGCCTACGTGCGGCTGCTGGACTCCACCGGTGAGTTCACCGCCGAGGTGCCGACGTCGGCCACCGGGCACTTCCGGTTCTTCGCGGCGCCCGGCAGCTGGACGCTGCGGACGCTGGCCCCGAAGGCCGACCCGGTCGACCGCCAGGTGGTCGCGCAGTACGGCGAGGTCGCGGAAGTGGCCGTCACCGTCTGAGCACTCGGTCGTTACACAAGGTGCCACCACCACCCATCGGTGGCCCACCCTGAAGTAAGCACGAAGGGCCCGGACCTTGCGCGTCCGGGCCCTTCGGCATGCCCGGGATCGCTTACCCGGCAGGGATTTGGGGTCATCGCAGTGGAGTTACGGGTCGGCGGGGGAAATCTCGTGGGGCGAGCAGCAATGTAACGGTTGGGTCTCAGAGCGCGGTCGGCTCGTCACCTACCGCAACCGGCTGAGTTGTGTCTGTGTCCTGACCCGCGCTTCGGGTCACGTCATCACTCAGGGAGGAGGGGTCAATGCGACCCCGCATCGGATACAAGAAGCTCGCTGCCGTCGGAGTTGCGGCGGTTGTCGGCGTAGCTTCTACGATCGCGCTGACCTCGGGTTCGGCGTCCGCCTCGCCGGTTTTCGGATACAGCGGTTACTCGTACGGCACCGACGTCGAATCCGGCCTGGCGAACAGCGGTCCGCAGGTCATCAGCAAGTTTGGTTGCACCACTGACGCCACCAAGCACGACAAGAACGACCTGTCCACGGCGAACGTGAACAACCAGGCGATCGCACGCTCGGTGAAGACCGAAACGCATGCCTTCGACAACAAGGGCGGGACGGGCGTCACCAGCACCGCGACGGCCGCCGACATCCGCGTCGGCAACCTGCTCACGCTGACCGGCGTGAACACCACGACGACGGCCAGGTACTACAAGGGCCAGCTGTCGTACACCGGCAACACCACGTTCGCGGGCGTGAAGATCGGCGCGATCTCGGTGCCGTCGCTGCTCAAGCCGAAGTGGAACACCAAGATCGCGGTTCCGGGTCTCGGTTACATCGTGCTGAACCGGGTCGGCGGCGTGAAGACCGCTTCCGGTATCTACTCCTACGCGCAGGCCGTTGTGCTGCACGCGACGGTGAAGAACCAGTACATCCCGCAGGGCGTCGACGTCGCGGTGCTGAAGACCCGCGCGGAGATCTCGAAGCCGGCGACCGCACTGGTCATCGGTGACGCCTACGGCACCAAGGCCACGGCCGACAAGCTGGTCGTCTCCGACGCGACGTCCCTTCAGACCACCTGCCAGGGCACTGAGGGCAAGACGGTCCGGGTCGCGGTCGGCGAGCTGAACATCCCGAAGGTCGCCTACGTCGGCGGTGTCTACACCACCAAGAACGGCGCCATCGGTGCGAACAAGTCCTACATCAACTTCACCTCGCACGTCGCGGGCGTGAAGGTGGGCAGCCTGTCCATCGGCGCCATCGAGTCCTCCGCCTCCGCGTGGAAGACCAAGGACAACAAGGCCGGCGTGAGCTCGTCGTCGACCATCGCGTCGATCCGGGTCGGCGGCAAGTCCTACGCGGTTCCGACCGGCGAGAACAAGACGCTGAACATCCCCGGGGTGGCGCGGCTGACCTTCAACCAGGTCATGCGGCAGAAGCGGTACATCTCGGTGAACGCGCTGGTGATCGACGTCTACAGCCTGAACACCAAGGTTGTCGTCGGCCACTCGGCCGCGGGCGTCGTCAGCTGATGTCGGCAGACGCCATCTGAGTCGAACCTCACCGACCCAGAGCACACCGGCCCCCGGATCCCGCACGGATCCGGGGGCCGGTTCTTTTATGCGTCCAGGATGAGAGTGACCGGGCCGTCGTTGGTGAGGGTGACGTCCATGTGGGCGCCGAAGCGGCCGCGTTCCACCTTGGCGCCGAGGGATTCCAGGGACTCGCAGAAGTTGTTGTAGAGCGGTTCCGACACCGGGCCCGGGGCGGCGTTGTTCCAGGACGGGCGGCGGCCCTTGCGCGTATCGGCGTACAGCGTGAACTGGCTGATCGCGAGGATCGGGGCGTGCCCGTCGGCGGCGGAGCGTTCGCCGTGGAGGATCCGGAGGGTCCAGATCTTGGCGGCCAGCGCGGCCGCTTTCTCGGCGGTGTCGTCGTGGGTGACGCCCAGCAGGACGAGCAGTCCGGGCTCGTCGATGGCTCCGACCACCTCGCCGTCCACGGTGACCGACGCCCGGCTGACTCTTTGTACTACGGCTCTCATGGGTCCATCCTCTCCTGCCGGAGATCGTCCGGTGATCGGACCTCGGGACCGGCAAATATCCGCTTTCATGACCGATCTGGCAGGATTCGTCCATGGCGTCGACTCTGATCACTGTTGCTCCCACCGGTGCCGAGACCGCGAAGGCGGACTGCCCGGCGTTGCCGACCACGCTCGACGAGCTGGTCGAGACCGCGAAGCGGTGCGAGGCCGCGGGAGCGGCGATGATCCATATCCATATCCGCGACGGGGAGCACAAGCCGACCCTCGACCTCGGCCGGCTGACCGATACCGTCGCTGCGGTCCGGGAGAACACCGCGCTGATCGTGCAGCTCTCCACCGGCGGCGCGGTCACCGATCCGTACGATCACAGGCTGCGCGTGCTCGACGCCGGACCCGACTCCTGCTCGCTGACCATGGGCACGGTCAACTTCGGCGACGACGTGTTCATGAACCCGTGGCCGTTCGTCACCCAGCTCTACCAGCTCACCCAGGAGCGCGAGATCGTGCCCGAGTTCGAGCTGTTCGACCTCGGCCATGTCGCCGCGCTGCACCGGCTCCTCGGCAAGTACGGCCTACCGTACGGCGGACGCGTGCACTGCGACCTGGTCATGGGCGTCCCCGGTGGCATGCCCGGTACGGCGGACGCACTCGTCGCGGCCGTCAACGCCTTGCCAGACGCTGTCACGTCCTGGTCCGCCACGGGCATCGGCCGTACGGCGCTCACCGTCGCGCTGGCCGCTCTGTCGAAGGGTGGCAATCTCCGCGTCGGTATGGAGGACACGCTGACGCTGGCGAAAGGGCAGCCGGTCACTCACAACGCGGAGCTCGTCGAACGCGCCGCAACCCTCGCCACGCTCGCGCAACGACCGCCGATGTCGCCGGACGAAGCGCGTTCCCTGCTGAACGTGAAGCGATGAAGTAGCCGACGATTCCCAGTGCGATGATCGTTGCCTCCAGCAATAACCAGTCGCGGAGGTAGTCGCGGGGGAGGACCGTCGGGTTGGGGCCCTTGCCCTGACGCAGCAGCAACGGCACCGCGATCAGGCTGGTGATGCCGACGTACAAGAACGTCGTCCGGATGGTGCCTACGGTCCGATGCCCGTCCGGCCTGCTCGCCCACCGTGTCACCAGCCATCCGGCGGTGACTGTCAACGGCACCAAGAAGAAGTCGTCGGCCAGGACTGCGCCACCTAGCCAGAGCGGCAACCGCACCAACCCGTGCAGGTCAACGGTGGTGGCCAACTTCCAAACGCCCCAGAGGCCTACCAGCACGCCGACGCCGGCCAATCCCATCCGGATCTTCATGCGATGACCTCCAGCCGATGGACCCATTTGGTTTGGAGTACGCCGGGGCGGTTCGGCGCGATGATCCGTGCAGGGAATCCGTGGTCCAGCGCTAGCTCCGCACCGTTGAGCCGGAGTGCCAGCAGCGTCAGCGGATCATCTGCGAACTGTTCCGGCAGCTCACTCGTCGCGTAGAACCCGCCCTTCTCCATCGACACCACCCGCACGCGCGAGTGCGCCGGCGCGCCACACAGCTCGAGCAGGTCGCGGATCCGTACGCCTTCCCAGCGCCCGCCCTGGCTCCATCCCTCCACACACGCGATCGGCAACGCCGACCGACTCTGCGGAAGCTGCTGCAGCTCGTCGAGACTGAACGAGAGCTCTTGTGGTCCTTTGACCGTGAACCGCCAGTTGTCGTCGATGCCGGTGACTCCGGCCGCTTCCGCCGTACGGTTGACCGGGAGTCCTTGTGGGCCGATGTTCGGCTTGCGTGGCGCGAGTACGGCGACCGGCCCGAGCGCGGGCACCGATTGGCCGACCGAGGTGATGCCTACCAACGCGGCGGCGCCGGCGACTGTTCGGAGCAGGCCTCGGCGGGTGAGGCCGGAGATTGCCGGGGGCAAGGAATTCGGCACGATCTCGGCGATGCGCCGCCAGTTCGCCCGGATCAGCGGGAGCTTGACGGCGATGTGCACGAGGAGTGCGCCGACGATGATCCAGGCGAGCGCGTAGTGCGTCTGGCGGAACGGGAACGGCCACGGGTACCACTGCAGTGTGTTGAGGAACCCGATGAACAGCTCGAGCGCCATCGCCGAGACCAGCACCAGGATCGATGCGCGCTCGAGCATGGACTCGAGTGCCTTGCGGCTGAGCGGCCACGGCAGCTTCGCGAACAGCTTCGGGTAGACAGTCCACAACTTTGCCAGCAGCAACGGGACGGCGATGGTCCCGCTTAGTACGTGCAGGCCCTGCGTCACGCGATACAGCGTGGCGGGGCGGCTCGGGATGGGCAGCCAGCTCGGGGTGTCCTGCTGGAAGTGGCTGTACAGCCCGGTCAGGAAGCAGATCACGACCGCGGTCCCCAGCCAGCGGCCGATGACCGTCGCCACCCTCGGGTGGTGCAGGGACGACGGGAACGACTTCTCGGTCGGCGGCGCCGGCAGCTTCATGTTTCCACTACAACCCCGCCGGGGACGTCTGTACGGCGTACACCGGTTACTGCTCGCGAACGTCGTATTACTGGTCGCTCACGAGTTGCGCTCGGAACAGTTATCCACAGGTCTGCGTCTGGACGGCGGATGGTGATACCGATCGGGGCATACTCTGAGCGAACTGATCGGTGGCTGGAGTGATTTCTGGGCGGCCTGATCCCTCTTGACGGACGGGGCGAAAGGAGTGAGGCGGAGTGAAGACGCAGGAGCGGTCGTCCGAGGATGACGAGCGTGCGATGGCGGATCTGGCCGAGGTCGCGGACTGGCGATCGGTCTGGGGCCCGCCGGACACCGGCATGGACGCGATCCGTGCACTGGTGAACCGCGTTATCGCCGCCACCGGCTGGCGTCCGTGGGCGCCGGGCAACATCGACCCCGATCGGTACACATGGGGCCTGGTGACCCAGCGCGAGACGGTGATGCTCGTGTTGCCGGATGCCGTGCTGCCGGAGAGTCCGCGGAGCGGCTGGTCGGCGTACGACGTCGCCTCCGGTGAGCTGCCTCTGGCCGAGGAAGGGCTCGACGAGCACTGGCCCGGCCAGCTCGAGCTCGCACGCCAGTACTGGGGACCGCCGGTCTTCGTCGGGCCGGGGACCGATCTCCGCGTTCCGCCGGAGTGGCGCGGCCGCCGCCGGCACCTGGCCGTCTGGCTGCGCCCGGGAGCCGAGATCCACCTGTACGCGTCCCAGCCGGGCCCGGACGACAGTGCCGCCGGATTCGGATACTCCGTCTATGCCAGCGAGGTGGCCTGATGGCTGAGGAAGAAAGCGCAGACCATTACCTGCAGATCCTTTTCGCCAAGGGCCGCGAGATCTGGGACCAGTGGAAACGGATGACCGGCGCCATCAGGGACAACTGGGGCCGCCGGCAAGGGACGCGCGCGGTGGTCGAGGAAGGCGTCAGGCGACGAGGCTGGGACCGCGATGAGCACGAGGCGACGCGGGACCAGGATCCGCGTGATCGCACCCGCGACTACGAGCGCACGGCCGCGGACGTCCGGCGGGCCGAGGAACTCGAGGCGGGCAACCGTGGCCTGGAGGGGCAACGACAGGCGCTTCAGGCCGAGGTGGACGACGCCCAGCAACGGCTCGATCAGCAGGACGCCCAGCTGAACAACGACCGCGACCGCGACGGCATCCCCGACGACATCGAGAACCGGACCGACCTCGACCGGGATCACATCGACGACGCGACCGAGCGCCGCGACGAGATCGACCAGCAGAACGAGAACGCCAACGACCGCGACGGTGACGGCGTCGACGATGCGGTCGAGGACCGCGAGGCACAGCAGGCCCGCGACGACGAGGCGAAGCGCAAGCAGGAGGAGGACCGCCGCCGCGACCAGCAACGCGAGGACGGCGTCGATGCCGCAGACGCCGTGCCGGCCGCCGTCGGAGCCGCCGAGGCCGCCAACGCCCTCGACAACGAGCCGACCGAAGACCACGCCGACGACCTCCAGCAGCAGGACCCAGCTGCCCAGGCCGAGAACGAAACCGACGTCGCCGAGCAGGCCGACCTGCAGCAGCAGGAGCAACAAGACCTCGGAGCCGACGGCCAGCAGCAGGACCCGGCAGCCCAGGCCGAAAACCTACAACAGGCCGAAACCGACGTCGCCGAGCAGGACCAGGTCACCCCAGGCACAGCCGAGCAGGCCGACCTGCAGCAGCAGGAGCAACAAGACCTCGGAGCCGACGGCCAGCAGCAGGACCCGGCAGCCCAGGCCGAAAACCTGCAACAGGCCGAAACCGACGTCGCCGAGCAGGACCAGGTCACCCCAGGCACAGCCGAGCAGGCCGACCTGCAGCAGCAGGAGCAACAAGACCTCGGAGCCGACGGCCAGCAGCAGGACCCGGCAGCCCAGGCCGAAAACCTGCAACAGGCCGAAACCGACGTCGCCGAGCAGGACCAGGTCAACCCGGGCCAGGCCGACCTGCAGCAGCAGGAGCAACAAGACCTCGCGGCCGACGGCCAGCAGCAGGACCCGGCAGCCCAGGCCGAAAACCTACAGCAGGCCGAAACCGACGTCGCCGAGCAGGACCAGCTCAACCCAGACACAGCCGAGCAGGCCGGCCTCGACACGGACCCCCAGCAGACCGGCCAGCTCCTCGACGAGGACGGCGCACTCCGCGACTCAACGATCGGCGCCGAGGGCCAGCAGCAAAACCCGGACCTCGACCAAACCGGCGAGTTCGTCGACCAGGACGGCGCCGTACGCAATCAGACGATCGGTGCCGAGGACCAGCAGCAGGGCACGGATCTGGATCAGGGCGGCGAGTTCGTCGACCAAGACGGCGCCGTACGCAATCAGACGATCGGTGCCGAGGACCAGCAGCAGGGCACGGATCTGGATCAGGGCGGCGAGTTCGTCGACCAGGACGGCGCCGTACGGAATCAGACGATCGGTGCTGAGGATCAGCAGCAGGGCACGGATCTGGACCAGGGCGGCGAGTTCGTCGACCAAGACGGCGCCGTACGCGATCAGACCATCGGTGCCGAGGGCCAGCAGCAGGACGATCTGACGCAGGGTCAGCGGACGGCCGGTCCGGATCAGCAGCTGTCTGGGCAGGAGCCGGAGGTTGCTGCTCCGGAGCCGCAGCAGGCGGCCCAGCAAGAGCAGCAGGTTCAGGCACCTGAGCAAGGGGCAGGAGAGCCAAGCCCCAACCAGGCCGGGCAGCAGCTCAACGCGCAGCAGGTCGGCAACGCTGCCCAGTCGGGCGTCGACCAGAGCGCCTCGCTCGGTTCCGACGAGCAAGGCCAGAGCCAGGGCCCTCAGGAAAGCCAAGCCCAGAGCCAATGGCGCCCGCCCGCCGAGGAGCCGGTGCTCGATGAACAACGAGCGAAGAGCGGCCCAAACCAGCCGGGAAGCGAGATCCCACCGGGCGAGCGTGACACGCTGACGCGCACCCAGCAGGGCCAAGCACCCGCGGCGGGCGCTACCAGCCGCGAAGGCGGCGGCGTAGCCACCAGCGAACGCCCCGGCACCCCGGCCCAGCAACGCGGCCAGGACCGCAACCGCGGCGACCGAGGCCGAGACGACAACGGCCGCGAACGCTAACCACCAACCACCCCACGGTCCCCCGCCAATCCCCACCCGGCGGGGGACCGCCACGTTCCCCCGAACAACATCCCCCAGCCCACGACCCACCCGCCGGCTTCCAACGGCAAGTTGGTGGCGGGCCGTGGGAGGTGCTTGGTGGTGGGGCTTGGGTTGGGATTAGTAGACGATGGCTTGGGTGGTGTCGGTGAGGATTTCTTCGGTGAAGGTGGGGGCGCCGGCTAGGCGGGTGCCGGGGCGGAGGTCGGGTTGGGTGAGGTTGCGGCGTTTGGCGCATTGGGTGCAGACGGTTAGTTGGCCGCCTTCGAGTACAGCGGTCAGCAGGTCTGCGAGTGGGGCAGCGTGGGGGAGGTCGAAGGCCTCGGCGCGGCCGGGTACGGCGAACCAGACGGCCTCGCCGGTCAGCCAGAGGGAGACCGTGGCGCCGGCCGCTACGGCTGTGGCGGCGACGGTGAAGGCCTGGTTGGCGCGTTCGGGTTCCTCGGCGCCTGCGGTCAGTTTGATCACCAGCGTGCGGGACATCCCGCCACGCTAACCGAACCAGCGGGGAACGCGGGTGCGGGAGGTCACGTCGTGGGAGGCGGGGTGAGGAGGGATGGATCCTCTAGAGTGGGGGCCGTGCTGCATGTTGTTTTCACCTCGTTGCTGGTGCTGGTCTGTGTGTTCATGGCCTGGTTCTCGGCGTTTGTCGTCTACCGGCTGTACCGCGGCCGCAACGCGGGCTGAGTGATTCGATGGCGTTCGAGATTCCGCAGGACCTGCACCCGGACCTGATGCCGCTGGCGTGGCTGCTCGGTCGGTGGGAGGGGCGCGGGCACGGCGACTACCCGACGATCGAGAAGTTCGAGTTCGGGCAGCAGATCGACTTCAGCCACAACGGCAAGCCGTACCTGCACTACGTCAGCCAGACGTTCGTCGTCGGCGAGGACGGCACCAAGGAGCGACCGCTCGCGGTCGAGACCGGGTTCTGGCGGCCGCAGCCGGACAACAAGGTCGAGGTGATCCTGGCGCATCCGACCGGTTTCGCCGAGATCTGGTACGGCGACATCGACGGCGCCAAGATCGAGCTGCAGACGGACGTCATCGCGCGCACCGTCAGCGCGAAAGAGGTCACCGCCGGGCACCGCCTGTACGGCCTGGTCAACGGCGAACTGCTCTGGGCGTACGACATGGCCGCCGAGGGCCAAGCACTCCAGCCCCACCTCTGGGCCACCCTCGTACGTTCGTAGCCCCGTCCAGAGCTACGCCGGCCTCGGTTCAGCAGGAGCCCAGGCCAGGGCGCTGGCCTGGGCTCCTGCTCTCGTCACGTCCTCAGACCTTGGGGTGGCTCGGAGTGATGCGTGTCGCGAGCGAGGTCCAGCTGACGATGTCGCCGGTCTTGTATGGCATAGGGTCACCGTCGCCGTTGAGCGGTGCCGTCACCGTAGCGACCTCACGCAGACCGATGAACTGGCCGGTCTTCGAGTCGATGATCAGCTCCTTGCGGACACCCCACAGCTCCACCAGACCGATCGCCCGGCCGGCCTTCCCGTCCAGATTGACCGTGTCCGGGAGGAGCTGGATGCCGTGGATGCCGCGCAGTGCCTTGTACAGCGTGGCTCGCTGCTCCGCCGTCGCGAACCCGGACACCAGGATGCTCCCGGCGCGCTCGAAGGCCCTGTAGTCGCCCTGTGCCGGAGCATCACCCAGACCCGGCCAGGCGTGGTCGTTCTTTCGCAGTGCCGCGAGCAGAGCGGCCGGGTCCCGGGGCAGCCCGGCGACGAAGGAGGTCGACGGGCTCAGCCAGCTGCCCTTGCAGCTGTTCGTCGTACCCTTCGACTGCATCAGAATGCCACCGCCGGTCATGACGGCGCAGGCGTCCGCGGTCTTGATCTTCTGCGGCTTGACGTTCAGCGGATCGGTCCTGTGCCAGAGCTGCTCGGCAGCCTTGCTGGAGAACTTTTGCTCGGCGCCGAGCACCGAGATCGCGGTGAACGGCGGCGTCTGGGTGGACGGAACCCACCAGTCGCTGACCGAGAGGCGAGTGCCGTGGTAGGCGTTTCGCGGACCGAAGTTCCATCCTTCCAGGCTCCGCTGGGTGACCTGCCGGTACTGGCCGGCCGGGATCGGAGCGTCCGGGGTACCGGTCGACTGGTCGGCGGCGGTCGCCAGGAACGTGCCGGCGTCGGCCACCGCGCCGGGCGCCACCGTCCCATCGGTTTTGGTGACGACGTCGTTGACGAGGAAGCCGACGGCCAGCGTTCCGGCGAGTGCGCCGGCGAGCACCATCCGGCGGCGCCCGGGGGGCCGGCGTTCGGCGGACCGCGGGGTCAGCGCCCGCTGACGGGCCTTGGCGAGCGCCAGCGGGGTGGCCGGCGGTACGTCGTCGTTCAGGCGCTTGAGCGCATCGATCTCGGTCATGAGCGGTTCTCCTGGAAGTCGGAGCCGAGCGCGGCGCGCAGGACTCGACGGGCACGGTGCAGGCGGGACGCGACCGTCCCGGCGGGGATTTTCAGGGCAGCGGCGATTTCGGGATAGCTGAGGTCTTCCCACGCGTAGAGCAGGAGGACGTCCCGGTCGGTCTGCCGGAGGCCGGCAAGGACACCGGCCAAAGCGCGGGAGGTCGTCTCCGCGTCGACCCGATCGACGACCTCGGCGGAGAGGGTGTCCGCACCGGCTGACGCTGTGCCCGGGTCGGAGCGCGAGTACGCCCGGTACTGACGGACCTCGTCACGTCGTCGGCGGCGGATCAGATTGGTCGCGATGCCGTACAGCCACGGCAGCGCCCCGGACGATGGCCCACGGAAGCGGTCTCGGCCCTCGAAAGCGGTGAGGAAGGTCTGACCGACGAGGTCGTCCGCCTCGCCGGTACCTAGCCGGCGAGCGATGTACCGATGGATCGCCGGGGCGTGCAGGTCGAACACCAGCGCGAAGTCGTCTGGCGTCTGAAGGCTCGTGAACCCGGGATCCGTGTCCGCGGACCGAGTCGTGACATCAGACCCAGCGGTTGCCGGCGCTGGTATCGGCGCTGGTATCGGAGGTGGTATCGGGGGCGGGCCATGGATCTCAGGTATGCGTTCGCGACCGAGCGACGCTGTCCGCGGTTGGTTCATATCTGCTGTTGCCCGATCCCCTGGCCGCGCTTCTCCGGCGTTAGCTCTCCGCGACCCAGGAGTACTCAACCTTGGGGCGGCCGCTGCGGCCGTCGTAGCGTTGGGTTCGGAGGGCTTGGCCTTGGTCGGCCAGGTGTTCCAGGTAGCGGCGGGCGGTGATGCGGGACGTGCCCAGAGAGGTGGCTATCTCCTCGGCGGTCCAGCCTTCGCGGTCGGCGAGGAGTTGGACGACGCGGTCCAGCACCGAGCCGGCCAATCCCTTCGGCACCGACGAGACCGTTGCTGGATGCAACAACCGGTCGACCTCGTCCTGATCCGCGACAACCTGTCCCGCCTCAGCCGCCCGGCGTTGCCGCGCGTACGCCGACAGCCGATCCCGCAACGTCTCGAAGGCGAACGGCTTCAGCACGTACTGGACGACCCCGATCCGCGCAGCGGCCTGTACGGCGGCGACCTCGCGAGCGGACGTCACCGCGACGACATCCGTTTGGTTGCCTAGGGCCCGCATTCGGCGGACCACATCGAGCCCGTGCCCGTCCGGCAGGTGCATGTCGAGCAGTACGACGTCCACGTCGCCACGCGCGAGCACCTGCAGTGCGCGTCCCGCCGTACCGGCGATTCCCACACAGGCGAAGCCCGGCAGGCGATCGACGTACGTGCGATGGGCTTCTGCGGCAACGGGGTCGTCCTCGACGACGAGGACGCGGAGCGGGTCAGGCACTCGCGCCCACCGCCCGCGGCAACCGCACCCGCACGGTCAGCGCGGGTACCTCGTCCAGCTCCGAATCCGGATCAACCATCAGAGAACCTTGCCACCGCTCGACCGTGCTCCGCACCAGCACAAGCCCCAATCCGTGCCCAGGCTCGGCCTTCGTCGACCACCCGCGCTCGAACATGTGCGCCAACTCCACCGACCCCAGCTCGGCCCCGGTATTCGTCACGATCAGGTCGATCGCGCCGGGCAAGGCCGCCGCGCGGAACTCCACCTTCCGCGGTGCCGGCCCGCCCCGCGCGGCCTCGATCGCGTTGTCCAGCAGGTTTCCGACCACCGTCACCACGTCCTGCGCCGGGAGCCGCGTGTTCAGCTGCTCCTGCCCGAGGTCGAGCGAGAGAACCACTCCACGCTCCTGCGCCTGCGCCAACTTTGCCAACAGCAACGACGCCAGCACGGGATCGCCGACCGTACCGACGACCCGGTCCGTCATCGCCTGCGCGAACTGCAGCTCCGACACCGCGAACTCCCGCGCCCGCTCGGGCCGCCCGATCTCGATCAGGCTGACCACCGTATGCAGCCGGTTCGATGCCTCATGGTTCTGCGCCTGCAGCGATTCCGCCAGACTCCGTACTGCGTCCAGCTCGCCGAGCAGCCGCTGCAACTCGGTGTGATCCCGCAGCGTGACGATCCGCCCGCGGCCCGACGGCTGCTGGTTCACGACGACAACGCCTTGCACGCCGAGGTGGAGCTCGTCGTACGCCGTACGCCCGGTCCCGAGCAGCTCGGCCAGCGGAGCGCCGAGATGGAGCTCCTCCAGCGGAGTGCCGGGGGCAACCTCAAGCAGGCCGAGCAACTGCAGCGCCTCGTCGTTCGCGAGCTGGACCCGTCCGTCGAGGTCCAGCAGGATCAAGCCTTCACGCGCCGCGTGCAGCACGCCTTCGTAGAAGTCGAGCATCCGCGCCAGCGACTGCGTGCCCATGCCGCGCGTCGCCCGACGTACCCGCCAGGTGACGAGCGCGTTGCCGGCGATCGCGACCCCGAGCATCAGGCTCGCGATCCCGAGCATCGAGCGCAGGTCGAGCCGGGCCAGCTCCCACCAGCCCGGCGCGGTCAGGCCGGTGGCCGCCGCGTCCCGCACCGCTTGCGCGCGGGACCGGCTGACCATGACGATCCAGACCATCGCGATCAGGACGGTGACCGTGACGGTCTGCAGCCAGAGAACCTGGCGCCGCAGCTCCCACGCACGGTGTCGCATGCGGACAGTTTGCCCCTAATCCGCACTGCGAACGATATGAACGAAATGAGCACTTCTCCTGTGCGTCACGTCACAGTTACTCACCAGGCCCCAACTACCCCTCCGCCAGGCCGATAAGGGAGTCCCACCAATGTCGAGCCCGACCGAACCCCGCCCGACTCCGGTTCGTAACGACCGGACCCATTTCCTCTACATCGCCGTCATCGTCGCCGTCCTGCTCGGCATCGGTGTCGGGTTCCTGTTCCCGGACTTCGCGGTCGAGCTGAAACCGCTCGGCACTGGGTTCGTGAACCTGATCAAGATGCTGATCAGCCCGATCATCTTCTGCACGCTGGTGCTCGGCATCGGCTCGGTCCGGCAGGCCGCCAGCGTCGGCAAGGTCGGCGGCCTCGCGCTCGGCTACTTCCTGGTGATGTCGACGGTCGCACTCGCCATCGGCCTCGTGGTCGGCAACCTCGTCCAGCCGGGCGCAGGGCTCGACCTGACCGACAAGCTGCGCAAGACCGGCCAGGCCCAGGCCGCCGGCGCCCACACGAGTACGACGGACTTCATCCTCGGCATCATCCCGAAGACGCTGCTGTCCTCGCTGACCGAGGGCCAGGTGCTGCAGACCGTGCTGGTCGCGCTGCTGATCGGGTTCGCGCTGCAGGCGATGGGCTCGAAGGGTCAGCCGATCCTGACCGGCATCGGTCACATCCAGCGGCTGGTCTTCAAGGTCCTGTCGATGATCATGTGGGTGGCGCCGGTCGGTGCGTTCGGCGCGATCGCGGCGGTCGTCGGTGCGACCGGCTGGGATGCGCTGGTCAGCCTCGGCAAGATCATGCTGGCCTTCTACATCACCTGTCTGCTGTTCGTGATCGTTGTCCTAGGCACCATTCTCAGGCTGGTCACCGGACTGTCGATCTTCCAGCTGTTGCGCTACCTCGGTCGTGAGTTCCTGCTGATCGTGTCCAGCTCGTCGTCGGAGACCGCCCTGCCCCGACTGATCGGAAAGATGGAACACCTCGGCGTCGACAAGTCGGTGGTCGGTATCACCGTCCCGACCGGGTATTCGTTCAACCTGGACGGTACGGCGATCTACCTCACGATGGCGTCGTTGTTCATCGCGGAGGCGATGGACCAGCCGTTCTCGATCGGTCAGCAGGTTTCGCTGCTGCTGTTCATGATCGTCGCCTCGAAGGGCGCCGCCGGTGTCACCGGCGCCGGCCTGGCCACGCTGGCCGGCGGTCTGCAGTCGCACCGGCCGGAGTTGCTCGACGGCGTCGGCCTGATCGTCGGCATCGACCGGTTCATGTCCGAGGCCCGCGCGCTGACGAACTTCGCCGGCAACGCGGTCGCGACGGTCCTGGTCGGGCACTGGGTCGGCGAGTTCGACAAGGAACAGGCGCGTCAAGTGTTTGCGGGCGAGGACCCGTTCGACGAGGTCGCGTTCGCCGCGGGCGACACGCATGCGGGCGACCTACCGGCCGCCGCCGAGACTCCGCAGGTCGACGCACGGCCGGTCGAGGCGCGTCAGTCCGACCACTAGTCCACTTCTCACCCCTCCCACGCGCTGCCCGCCGGGCCACAGACCGGCGGGCAGCGCTGCGCTTGCGGATCTCCAGGCCATCACAATCGCCAGGCTGACGCCGTCCCCCGCGGCGCCGCCCCGGCGAGCGCGGATTGTGATGGCCCGGGGATCCGTATCACTTCCCGTCCAGCAGCTCGATCACCGGGGCGAAGTCTTCGAGGTAGCCCGCGTTGATGCTGATGTAGCTGGCGCCGATCTCTTCGCGGCGGCGCAGGAGCTCGTCGGCCATCTGCTGCGGCGTACCGCGAAGCAGCATCAGCGAATCCATCGCCTCGAGCTCGTCGGGCTCCACTCCAGAGGCGCGCTTCGTCCAGGGCGGCAGCGGGCGGGTGCCGGCCGCGAGCAGGTTCATCGCGAGCTCGATATCGTCGGCGCGCGACCCGGCCAACTCACGCAACTCCCGCGCGACGGCTGCAACCTCCGAGCGAGGTGTCGTGGCGTCTTTGGCGATCGAGACGATGTCCGCCCTCGAGGCCGCGAGTGCCAGCGCCTTCGGCCCGGCGGCGGCGAGCATGATCGGCGTACGACGATCGCCGTCGAGCTCACGCAGTAGGTCGAGGGTCGCGATGACCTGCTCCCGTCGCTCCCGGGCAGTTCCCCACGGCAGACCGATCTCGGCCGTCTGCTGCTCCGCGACCGGCCGACCGGTCCCGATGCCGAATTCGAAACGCCCATCGGTGAGCACGGTCAGCGTGTGCGCCTCCCAGGCAGCCTGCCGCGGCGTACGCAGCGGTGCCGCCGCGACGAACGTGCCGACGCGGATGTCCGCGACCGCGGCCGCCATCGCCAGCGAGGAGAACGGCGCGGGGAGCTGCAGGCCGTCCGGCATCAGCACGGTCGAATACCCGAGATCCGCCGCCTGCCGGACCGTCTTCACCCACTCCTCACCGGTCGTCGGGCTGCCCGCCACGCCGAACCGGAATCGCCTGTCGCTCATCGCCCTGTCCCTCCGTCGTTTGATGCCTCCAGCCTCCCTGCGCCGGGGGTCTGTCCACATCCCACGACGGGAGGCGTTCGCCGTACGCCGAGCGACGTACTCTGGTGACATGTCACGCAAGCGCAGCCCCCTGCTGGACCGGCCCGCCGCGGTCGAGGCCGACGGACTCGACGCCGGTGTCGCCGCGCACTACGGCTCGGATCTCCGCGAACAGCGGGCCCTGGTCGCCGGTGAGGCGTTCGTCGACCTCTCGCACCGCGACGTGGTCACGATCACCGGACCGGACCGGCTGACGTGGCTGCATGCGCTGACCACACAGTTCTTCGAAGGCCTCAAGCCCGGTACGTCGACCACGGCGCTGTTGCTCTCGCCGACTGGTCACGTCGAGCACGTGATGTACGGCGTGGACGACGGTCAGACCTTCTGGCTGCACACGGAGCCTGGTGCCGCTGAGGCGCTGGTGGAGTGGCTGCAGAAGATGGTGTTCATGTCTCGCGTCGAGATCGCGGATGTGAGTGACGACTACGCGATCATCTGGCGGCCAGGTGCTGCGGAAGGCGAGCACCTGACCCGCACCGGTGAGGACTCGTTGGGCGGGCATGAGGTGTTCCTGCCGCGCGCCGAGCTGGCCAACCTGGAGGGTGCGGCCGCCGGCGTCTGGGCGTACGAGGCGCTGCGGATCGAGGCCGGGGCGCCGCGGTTCGGGCTGGACACCGACGAGCGCGCGATTCCGAACGAGCTCGGTTGGCTCGGGGTCGGCGTACATCTGAACAAGGGCTGCTACCGCGGGCAGGAGACGGTCGCGCGGGTGCACAACCTCGGTCGGCCGCCGCGGCGGTTGGTCCGGTTGCACCTGGACGGTTCGGTGGACCGCCTGCCTCAGCATGGCGACGCCGTACTGGCGGGGGAGAAGCAGGTCGGGGTCATCGGGTCGGCGGCTCGGCATCACGAGCTCGGGCCGATTGCACTGGCTGTCGTGAAACGCAACGTCGACCCCGAAGCCGTGCTCGACGTGGTCGCGGACGACCAGCCGACGGTGAAGGCGAGCCAGGAGGTTCTCGTCGACCCCGAGGCCGGACTGCACGTGCGCTCGCGGCTGTGAGGGGAATCATTCGCAACACGGCGTTTTGCACCTGTACAGTTCAGCCGTGACCGAACCTGTGATCCTGGCCGACGTCGTCCGCAGCGACTTCGTCGAAGGCCACCACCGCGGCTCCGTCGTGGTGACGCGTCCCGACGGCAGTGTGGACTGGTCCGTCGGCATCGTGGACGAGCCGATGTTCCCGCGCTCGTCCAACAAGCCCATGCAGGCCCTCGGCATGCTCCGCAACGGGCTGCCGCTCACCGACGAGCTGCTCGCCCTCGCAGGCGCGTCGCACTCCGGTGAGCAGTTCCACCTGGACGGCGTACGGAAGATCCTGGCGACGGCCGGTCTCGACGAGAGCGCGCTGCTGACGCCGGTCGCGTACCCGCTGGACGACGAGACCCGGGACGCGTGGGTCAAGGCCGGTCACGGCAAGGAGCGGGTCGTGATGAACTGCTCGGGCAAGCACGCCGCGATGCTGCTCACCAGCAAGCTCAACGACTGGGACCTGAAGACGTACCGGTCGCCGGATCACCCGCTGCAGAAGGAGATCCGCACCGCGATCGAGGACACCGCCGGCGAGAAGGCGTCGTACGTCGCTGTCGACGGCTGCGGCGCGCCGATCTTCGCGCTCACTCTGTCCGGCCTGGCCCGCTCGTTCGGCCTGTTCGCCGGCGCGGCCCCGGAGACCAACGAGGGCCGGATCGCCGATGCGTTCCGCGCGCACCCGGAGTACGCCAGCGGGAGTACGCGCGACGAGGCCGAGCTGATGCGAGCCACCGAGGGCCTGTTCTGCAAGGCGGGTGCCGAGGGCGTGTACGCCGTCGGCCTCGCGGACGGCACCGGGATCGCGCTGAAGCTCGAGGACGGTACGCCGCGCGCCCGCAAGGTCGTGATGGCAGCGACCCTCCAGCGCCTCGGCATCACCAACGAGACGATCGAGAACCACCTCCACTTCGACCTCACCGGCGGCGACAACATCGTCGGCGCAGTCCGCCCCCACGCTCCGACGTTCAGCTGACCAAGGCGTGGGTCGGCGTGACTCCTGCCCCCGGTATCCTCCACCGGGGGCTTCGCAGGTACGCCGTCTGTCGTACGCGCGGTTACTTGGCGCGTAGGCGGTCGACCGGGGGCGACTGGATCGGGAGTGGCGCGATCGGGGCGGGCAGGTCGTAGCCGGCGTACAGGCGGCGGCGGATCGCCTCGAGTGGGAAGGTCTCGTGGTAGATCGCGAGCTTGACCGTCACACCCTCTAACGTTGCTCTGAGCAACATTTCCTCGACGGCGGGATCGACGGCGCCACGGGCCGCGAAGACGTCGCGGATCGCGTCCTCGACCAGCGAGAGCCGGTCGGACTTGGCCTGCTCGACGCGGGCGAACACGTCGTGCGTGGTCGGCAGCATCATCAGGCTGATCGCGAGCCGCTGGATGTGCAGCGTGGTCGCGGCCGCCATCAGGGCGCCGTCGATGATGCCGGCCAAACGTTCATCCGGTGTTCCCGGGATGGTCAGGATGCCGGCGATGCCGTCCAGCCAGCGGTCCAGGAGCTCGGCGGCGAGCTGTTCCTTGGTGGCGAAGTAGTACGAGACCAGGCCGCGGGAGACGCCCGCCGCGGTGGTGATGTCGGAGATCGAGGCGGCCTCATAGCCGTTCGCGGCGAAGACCTCCAGGGCCGCCGCCAGGATGCGTTCGCGGGAGCGTTCGCGCATCTCCTGGTTGACGGTGGCCGATCGCGGCACGGATTCCTCTCCTGGTCAGAGCCCTGAAGCGCCGGGCAACCCCCCATCGGTGTGCCCGGCGCCCCGGGGCTGACCCCCCGTGACTACGGCCCCTCCCCAGGCGCCGTCTATAGACTGGACGTCCAGTCAACAAATGTCAAAGGTCTGCCCGGTTCGTGGGACACGCGCAGTAACCGGTAGGATGGAGGCGCTGCGCCCTGTGTCGAGTGGCACGTGAACCAGCCGTAGCCACCGCCCTGAACCCACCTGACTGCTTGGAGCGCTTCCTCATGCCTGTCCGTAACGACCTGCGCAATGTCGCGATCGTGGCCCACGTCGACCACGGGAAGACCACCCTGGTCGACGCGATGCTGTGGCAGTCCGGCGCTTTCGGTGCCCACCAGCACGTCGACGAGCGGGCGATGGACTCCGGTGACCTGGAGCGTGAGAAGGGCATCACGATCCTCGCCAAGAACACCGCCGTCCGGCACAAGATGGCCAACGGCGAGCAGATGACGATCAACATCATCGACACCCCCGGCCACGCCGACTTCGGTGGTGAGGTCGAGCGCGGCCTCTCGATGGTGGACGCGATCGTGCTGCTGGTGGACGCCTCCGAGGGCCCGCTGCCGCAGACCCGGTTCGTGCTGCGCAAGGCGCTGGCCCGCAAGATGCCGGTGATCCTGGTGGTGAACAAGGTCGACCGTCCCGACGCCCGGATCTCCGAGGTCGTCGACGAGACGTACGAGCTGTTCCTCGACCTGCTCGACCACGACGCCGACCAGAGCGCGCTGGACTTCCCGGTCGTCTACGCGTCGGCGCGGGCCGGTCGTGCGTCGCTGACGCAGCCGGCCGACGGCGGGATGCCGGACTCCGAGGACCTCGAGCCGCTGTTCGAAACGATCCTGAACAACGTGCCGGCGCCGGAGTACCACGAGGACGCGCCGCTGCAGGCACACGTCACCAACCTGGACGCCTCGCCGTTCCTCGGCCGGCTCGCGCTGGTCCGGGTGCACGAGGGCACGCTGAAGAAGGGCGCGCAGGTCGCGTGGTACCGCCACGACGGCACGATCCAGAAGGTCAAGATCACCGAGCTGCTGGTCACCGAGGCGCTTGAGCGGGTGCCGGGCGACTCGGCCGGCCCGGGCGACATCGTCGCGATCGCGGGTATCCCGGAGATCATGATCGGCGACACCCTGACCGACCCGGACAACCCGAAGCCGCTGCCGCTGATCACCGTGGACGAGCCGGCCATCTCGATGACGATCGGCACGAACACCTCGCCGCTGGCCGGCCGGACCAAGGGCACCAAGGTGACCGCGCGACTGGTCAAGGACCGGCTCGACCGCGAGCTCGTCGGCAACGTCTCGCTGAAGGTGCTGCCGACCGAGCGTCCGGACGCCTGGGAGGTGCAGGGCCGTGGTGAGCTGGCGCTGGCCATCCTGGTCGAGCAGATGCGTCGCGAGGGCTACGAGCTGACCGTCGGCAAGCCGCAGGTGGTCACCCGCGAGATCGACGGCAAGCGGCACGAGCCCGTCGAGCGGCTGACGATCGACTGCCCGGAGGAGTACCTCGGGACCGTCACGCAGCTGCTCGCGGTCCGCAAGGGCCGGATGGAGCAGATGACCAACCACGGCACCGGCTGGGTCCGGATGGAGTTCTTGGTCCCGGCCCGTGGCTTGATCGGCTTCCGGACCGAGTTCCTCACCGACACCCGCGGTACGGGTATCGCCCACCACGTGTTCGAGGGGTACGAGCCGTGGTTCGGCGAGCTGCGTACCCGCCCGTCCGGCTCGCTGGTCTCGGACCGGGCCGGCGCCGCCACGTCGTACGCGATGATCAACCTGCAGGAGCGCGGCACGATGTTCGTCGAGCCGACCACCGAGGTGTACGAGGGCATGATCGTCGGCGAGAACTCGCGCTCCGACGACATGGACGTCAACATCACCAAGGAAAAGAAGATGACGAACGTCCGCTCGAACGCGGACGAGTTCGAGAAGCTGGTGCCGGCGCGCAAGCTGTCCCTCGAGCAGTCGCTGGAGTTCTGCCGCGAGGACGAGTGCGTCGAGGTCACGCCTGACGCGATCCGGATGCGCAAGGTCGCCCTCACCCAGATCGAGCGCTCCAAGCTGGGCCGCAAGAACAAGAGCTAGCCTCCAGCGAGAAGGAAGACACCGAGCCATGGTGGATCGTGCGGTTGTTGACGGGCTGTTCCCGAGCGAGCTTCCGGAGCCGGCGTACTGGGAGGGGCAGTATCCGGCGCGTGAGCTCCCCGAGGGGGCGAAGGTAACGCGATTCGGGCCTTCGCCTACGGGGTTTGTGCACATCGGCGGGATCTACACGGCGATGATCGATCGGGACGTCGCGACGGACTCCAAGGGTGTGTACCTGGTGCGCGTCGAGGACACCGACCAGGCGCGTGAGGTCGAGGGCGCGCTCGAGCAGTTCGACCGCGCCTTCGCCTACTTCCGCATCAGCTCCGACGAGGACCGGCGTCAGGGTTCGTACGGGCCGTACGTGCAGTCGCAGCGTGAGCAGATCTATCTGACCTTCGTGCGGCACCTGCTCCGGCAGGGCAAGGCGTACCTGTGTTTCGCGACCAAGGACGAGCTCGCCGACATCACCGCCCGCCAGCAGGCCGCGAAGGTCCCGACGGGGTACTACGGGAAGTACGCGCTGTGGCGCAACGCCGATCCGGCCGACGTGCAGGCGAAGCTCGACGAAGGTGTTCCGTACGTCGTGCGCTTCCGGGCGCCTGATGACGCCGACGGGCAGCGGACCAGCTTCGTCGACGCGATCCGCGGCCGGCTCGAGCACGAGGCGAATCGCAACGACGCGGTGATCCTGAAGGCGTCGGACCAGTCGCCCCGCCTTCCGACGTACCACTTCGCGCACGCGGTCGACGACCACCTGATGCGGGTGAACCTGGTGATCCGCGGCGACGAGTGGATCTCGTCGGTTCCGCTGCACCAGCAGCTGTTCGCGGCGCTCGAGTTCGAGCCGATCACCTACGCACACGTCGCGCCGCTGATGAAGCAGATCCCGGGCGGGAAGCGGAAGCTGTCGAAGCGGAAGGATCCCGAGGCCGGCGTCGACTTCTACATCGGCGCCGGGTACCCCGCTGCCGCAGTCCTGTACTACCTGCGCGGCCTGGCCAACGGCCGGCTCGCGGAGATGCCGTTGGCGGATGCGCTGACGACGCCGATCGATCTGGCCCAGTGCGGCGTTGCCGGTCCGCTCGTCGACCTGGTGAAGCTCGAAGACATCAGCGCCGACTACATCGCGACGCTCAGCGGCCAGCAGATCCTCGACGCCGTGCGCGTGTGGGCGACGGAGTACGACGCGGAGCTCGTGCCTGTGCTCGACAACGAGAAGGAGCTCGCGCTGCGGGCGCTGGCGGTCGAGCGCGACGGCGTCGAGAACCCGCGCAAGGACCTGCGCAAGTGGTCGGACTTCCGCTCGGCGTACGGCTTCTTCTTCACCGAGCTGTTCGTCCCGGTCGACGGTCCGACCGACGAACGCCTGGTCCCGCTCGGCGTCGCGCCGGACGTCACCACTGCCTTCGCCCGCGAGCTTGTCGATAGCTACCAGCACCTCGACGACCCGCAGGACTGGTTCAACCAGATCCGGGAGCTCGCCGCCAAGCACGGGTTCGCGCCGAACGCCAAGGAGTACAAGAAGGATCCGGATGCGTACGCCGGTTCGATCCGCGAGGCCTCGCAGCTCGTGCGCGTCGCGATCACCGGTGCGACGCGGAGTCCCGACCTGCACGCGACGGCCCAGGCGCTCGGCGCTCCAGAGGTATTGCGCCGGCTGCAAGCGCTGATCGGCAAGTAACTCCTGTGGCGTAAGTGGCTGCTGGGAAACGCGTAGGGCACGAAGTGGACACGGTGGCTCACAGCGCGCGACCGCAACTACATCGGTGTGATACATAATTCTCGGTCGCCGGTGGGGGAAGAAGTTTTGATTCGTTACCAACCAGACGCCATGCGGCGACGTCTGTCTTGTGGAAGCACTCTTTGGGGGAAGGACAAGGGAAACATGGGCATTCTGCGTAAGGTCTGCGCAACTCTGACGGCCGTTGCGTTCGTGGGCGTCGGGGCGCTTTCGGCGACCACCTCGGCTGACGCCGCGACCCAGGTTGCGGGGTCGGCGCAGAAGTCGGCCACGGCGCCGAAGCCGGCGGGTCTCCCGCCGAAGGCGGTGACGAAGGCCCCCGCCTCGTCCACCAGCAAGCTCATCGCCAAGTACAAGATCGACCGGCGATGCGTCACCAAGGGCCGGGTCCTCTGCATCAACAAGAAGACCCGCAAGCTGGTGTACCTGGTGAACGGCAAGCCGATCCAGGTCATGGACGTCCGGTTCGGCGCGATGAAGACGCCGACCCGCAGCGGCGTCTTCAAGGTCTACCGCAAGTCGAAGAACCACGTCTCTTCGCTGTACCACTCGAAGATGCCGTACGCGATGTTCTTCAGCGGCGGTCAGGCCGTGCACTACTCGTCGGACTTCAAGGCCCGCGGCTACAACGGCGCCTCGCACGGCTGCGTCAACGTCCGCGACAAGAACAAGATCGCCTGGGTGTTCGCCCGGGTCCACGTCGGCGACAAGGTTGTCGTCTACAGCAAGTGAGCTGAGCGTTCAGGACGGCGGCCGGGGAGCTACTCCCCGGCCGCTGTCGCGTTCCGGAACGCCTTGTACAGCCGCGGCTCCACCAGACAGAAGGTGCCCTGGGCAACATTTGTCGGCGTACGGCGCAACGTCTCGACAGCGATGTCCGCCGCGGACTGCGCCGGCCACCCGTAGATCCCGGCCGAGACCGCCGGCAGCGTCATCGTCTTCGCGCCGAGCTCGTCCGCGATCCGCAACGCGTTGCGGTAGCAGGACTCGAGCAGCGCCGGATCCCGTTGCCCTGCGAGGTAGTTGGGCCCGACCACATGGATCACGTACGACGCCGGTAGCGCGCCGGCCGTCGTCCACACCGCCGTACCTGTGGGTGTGCCGTTCGGGTACCGCTCGATCAGCTCCGCGAGGATCTCGCGACCACCGGCCCGATGGATCGCGCCGTCGACGCCACCACCGCCGCGCAACGCGTGATGAGCAGCGTTCACGATCGCATCCGCGGGCACCGTGGTGATGTCCGCCGTACTCAGCACAATCTCCATCGCCCTCTCCTTCAGCAGCCCGGAATCCAGTCGAGGAGCGCATCGGCGATCTCGCCGGCAGAATCCTCCGGCAGGAAGTGCGATCCGGCGACGGTGACCTCACGCTGGTTCGGCCAGCGCCGGCACTGTTCGCGGAGCGGCCCGGTGAGCAGCGCGCCGGGATCACCGTTGATGAAGAGCTTTGGTACCCGCGTCTCGGCCATCCACGCGGCGTTTGCGGCGACGATCTCGTGTACGTCGGGCGGGGTGCCGTCGATCGGGATCTCGCGGGCCCAGGTCAGGGTCGGGCGGCGGCCCTCACCGGGTTCGGCGAACGGTGCGCGGTACGCCGCGAGCTCGTCGGCGGTCAGATCGCGGAGTACGCCGCTCGGGAGGACGGTCTCCACGAACACGTTCTGCTGCAGCACAAGCTCTTCGCCCTCGGGGCTGCGGAGGCGGCGGAACAGTTCCGGCGCCGGTGCGTTCGGACTGTCCCAGGTGACCGGGGCGACCAGGGTCTCGAGGTATGCGATCCCGCGTACGGCGTCGGGGTGCCGCCGGGCCCAGTCGGTCGCGAGTACGCCGCCCCAGTCGTGGCCGACGAGGATCACCTCGCTAGTCAGCCCGAGCGCGTCGAAGAACCGGTCGAGGTACAGCTGGTGGTCGACGAAGCGGTACCGGCCAGTGGGCGACGGACCCGAGCGGCCCATCCCGGCCAGGTCGGGTGCGATGCAGCGGGCGATCGCAGACGCCGGTCCCAGGACATCGCGCCACAGGTACGACGACGTGGGATTCCCGTGCAGGAAAACGACCGGAGGACCGCTGCCGCTCTCGCGGTAGGCGATCCGGGCGCCGACGTCCACGGAGCTGGGCACGGTCTCCATGAGTGCTTCCTCCGGTACGCTAGGCCAACCAAATGACCGGTGAGGACGTCCTACAAGTGTAGGGACGCGGTCTATCCAGAGGGGTGTCCGATGCGTGGGCTGATCATTCGCAAGGCGCTGAGCACGCTGATCGTGGGCGGCGTGATTGCGACACTCCTGAGTTCCGGAACGACCGCGACGGCGACCGGTTCTGATCTGAAGACCGTGCCGTTCGAGGTCAGCGGCGAGCTGCCGATCTACCCGAAGGCGCTGTGGAAGAACGGCTCCAGCGGGACCAACGTCCGCAAGGTCGAGGCGCGCCTGGTGCAGCTGAAGCTGCTCGAGAAGAAGTACCTCGACGACGACTTCGGCACGATGACCCGGTCCGCGGTGAAGAAGTTCCAGAAGTCCAAGGGCATCCCCGAGCTCGGGTACGTCGACCAGAACACGCTGGACCAGCTGGCCAAGGTCACCCATGTGCCGACCCAGACCGAGCTGTATCCGCCGGCGCCGGTGGTGAACGGCAAGAAGCTCGACGCGCGGTGCGCGACCGGTGTGGCGCTGTGCATCGACAAGTCCACCCGCAAGCTGCGGTACGTCGTCGACGGCGTCGTGAAGATGCAGATGGACGTCCGCTTCGGCGCCGTCAAGACCGCGACCCGCGAGGGCAGCTTCACGGTCGGCTGGAAGAGCCGGAACCACGTCTCGAAGCTGTACGACTCGAAGATGCCGTTCGCGATGTTCTTCAGCGGCGGCCAGGCGGTGCACTACTCGTCGGACTTCGCGGCGCGCGGTTACAACGGCGCGTCCCACGGCTGCGTGAACGTCCGTGACCTCGCCAAGATCAAGGTCCTCTTCGACGAGGTCCACGTCGGCGACAAGGTCATCGTCTACCGCTCGTAGGTCGCCGCCCCGCCCCGCCGCAGGACGGTCGACCGACGCCGGAGGTTGACACAGTTAGTGGTGGGTTGGAACAAGGTATTGCCTGTTCCGACCCACCACTAACTGTGTAAGCCTCCGGCGAGCTGCGCGCGGTGGGGCGTCGCGGCGGGGCGGTGGAGCGAGTGCGGGGGTGGGTTAGAGCGGGCGGGGTCCGCGGCGGCGACGCACGCCCCAGCCGCCTCGGCCGCGACCGGTGGCGGCGCGGAGAGCTGGGCGGGCGTCGACCAGGTAGACGGCGGACGCGACGATGCCGATCAGGCCGAAGAAGCTCAGCCAGCCCTGGAAGAACTGACTCAGCGTGAACACGACCAGGATCAGCACCCAGCCCGGCTTGGTCAGCTTGTCGGCGGCGATGAACACTGCCCGCGGCCGGAACGCCGCGTCGAGCAGCGCGACCAGCTTGAGAACAAGCAGCACCCACCAGATGACCGACAGCGGATCGCCGAACCCGGGGATCAGGTTCTGGAAGGTGATCATGCTACGAGCCTAGCTGACAGACCGGGCGGTCCACCTCTGCTGAGTCGCAGCTGTGGACCGCCCGGGCGAGGATTCACGCAAACAATCGGTGAACTGTCACCGTCAGTGGTGGGTCAGTCGCCGATCTTGTCGGCGGCGGACCCGGCAGCCTTACCGGCCGCCTTCGCGGTCTTGCGGGCGCTGGTCGCGGTCGCCTTCACGGTGCGGGTCGCGGTCTCGGCGGTCTTCTTCACCGTGGTCCGGGTCGCCTTGGCCTTGCTGACCGTGGACTTCGCCTGGGTCTCCAGGTCCTCGGTGGCCTGCTGGTGGCGGATCCGCTCGACCAGGTCCTTGCCGCGGCCGGCCAGGTCCTCGTAGGTCTCCTCGGCCTGGCCGAGAACGGTGGTGAAGCCGACCTGCGCGGTCTTCGGCAGCTCGCGCAGCTTGGCCGGAGCGGTCCGCGCGTCGGCGACAATCGCCTCGAAGCGCTTGTTCAGCTCGGTCTGGGCCTTGGTGAGCTCGGTCTGCAGGGTCTTCTGGTCCAGCTTGGCGAACCGGGCGGTGACGTCCTCGCTGATCGCGCGGAACTTCTCGACCGCGAGGTCGCCGGCGCCGGCGATCGCGTAGAACGGGGTAACAGGCGTACGGGTAGCCATCAGGCTTCTCCTCGGGGTGTCTTCAGCAGGTTTCAGTCAGTACTGCGCTTGCGGGCGGAGGTCTTCTTCGCCGGGGCCTCTTCCGGGGCGGCGTTCTCCCGGACGAACGACGTGTACACGTCCAGCAGGACGCGCTTCTGCCGCTCGTTCAGCGCGGGGTCGAGCAGGACGGCGTCGACCACGCCAGAGGCCTGTCGGCCCTCCTCGTTGTCGTCCGGATCGAGGATGCCGGCCCGCACGTACAGAGTCTCCGCAGAGATCCGCAACGCCTTCGCGAGCTGCTGCAGCACCTCGGCCGACGGTTTGCGCAGGCCGCGCTCGATTTGGCTCAAGTACGGGTTCGACACACCGGCCAGGTCCGACAACTGCCGCAACGACAACTGCGCTTGCCGCCGCTGCTCGGCGAGGTACTCCCCAACGGAGCCCACCGCCCCAGCTGCACGATCACTCAACCTGGCCATGCGTCCAGTGTGCTAGCAAGCTGCTTGCAATTGCAAGCAGACCGGCCGTGAGGCGGCTCACGTGAGGGATTTACGGACGAGCTACTGCTCGCGGAAGACCTTGTGCTGGGCGGCCTGGGCTCGGGGGCGGACCGTGATGCGGTCGAGGTTCACGTGGGGCGGGCGGGTTGCGACGTACGTGACGATATCGGCGATGTCGTCGGCGGTGAGGGGCTCGCGGACGCCGGCGTACACGGCGTCGGCCTTGGCCTGGTCGCCGCCGAAGCGGGTCAGGGCGAAGCCTTCGCTCTGCACCATGCCCGGTGCGATCTCGGTGACGCGGACCGGCTGGTCCCAGAGCTCGAGGCGCAGGGTGTCTACGACGGCCTTGGCGCCGTGCTTGGCGGCGACGTACCCTCCGCCGCCTTCGTACGCGACCTGGCCGGCTGTCGAGCCCATCACGATGATCGTGCCGCGGCCCGCGATAAGGGCCGGGAGCAACGACTTTGTGACGGCCGCGACGGCGATCACGTTCACCTCGAACATCCGTCGCCAGGCGTCGAGGTCCGCGTCGGCGATCGGCTCGAAGCCGAACGCGCCGCCGGCGTTGTTCACCAGCACCTGCAGTTCGTCTCCGACTGCTGCGGTCAATGCGGCGATGTCGTCGGCCGACGTGACGTCGCACTGCACGGCGCGGCCGTCGATCTCCTTGGCCAGCGTCTCGATCCGATCGAGCCGACGTGCGGCGCAGATGACCTCGAACCCGGCCCGGGCGAGGTACCGCGCCGACGCGGCTCCGATCCCACTACTAGCTCCGGTCACGACGGCAAGAGGACGCTCGGAAGTCATAACCCGAGTCTCTCAAACCCACTGGTCACGACAGACGGCCGTCTCAGCCCGCCATCGGCCTCCATACCATACAGTTTGGTATGCCCTGTGCTCAGACGCGGGCAGCTGGCGGCGGGGTCGGCTGGGTCGCCGGGTTCGGCTCGAGTGCCGGGGTCGGCTGGGTCGCCTGGGTCGCCGGGGCCGGCTCGAGTCCCGGGGTCGCCGGGGTCGGCTGGAGCGGCTCGACGGGCGGGGTGCGGTGGGCGGTGGTGAGGACGGCGGTGAGGGCCACGAGGCTGATCGCGGCGACGCCGGCGAGCATGCCCAGTGTCTTCAGGTCTGGGTGGATTAGCGCCTGGCCGCGGAAGGCCTGCACCGTGACGGTTGCCATTAGGCCGGCGTACGCGAAGGCGGCGACGGCGATGAGGCGGGCTCGGACTCGCTCGGGGCGGAGCCAGGGGAGGCGGCCGGCGAGGAGGTGGAGGACTAGCAGGGTGATGAGTAGGAAGTGGATTGCGTGGAGGCCGACGAAGTGTGGGATGCGTAGGTCGCCGCCAACGGTGCTCCAGTGGGTGAGCGGCATTCCGGGCCCCCCGGGCTCGACGCCGATGCCGTGGCTGCCGGCGAGGGTGACGGGGTGGCCGTAGGCGTCGGTGACCTGCTGGCGATCGGTGTTGGCGCCGACCAGGTAGAACGCGATGCCCATCCCGGCGACCGCGAGCCCGAGGCCGATCCGGATCGCCCGGTTCATCGGGGCGTCGCCGACGCGCTGGAACAGCAGCATGATCGCGACTACCAGGCTCGCGCCGAACAGCCCGAGGACGCCGGACATGAAGACCTTCTGCCCGACCTGGTTGAACGTGTCGGCGTTGTCGTTGAAGTGGCTGAACGTCCCACGCGCAGCCTGTACGGCGATGAACCCGACGTCGACGATCCCGGTGACCGCGAACACCGTGCCGGTCCACCAGCCGAAGCGCTTCGCCTTCCGCAGCTTCGACAGCAGCCAGGCCAGCGTCGCGCCGTACAGGACGAACGAGATGCCGAACTTGAACGGCTTGAGCCATACGGACTCGTTGAGGATCTCCCGGTTGTCGACCGCGAGGCCGATCCCCGACGCGACGACGAGACCCATCATGGCGAGCACCATCAGCATGAGAGGACGGTGCCAGGACTTGGCTTGCTCGAGGACTGTACGCATGTGATCCATGCTTTCGGCGCGGAGACCGCAGCACAGTGGGGCGAATCCGCCAACTCAGGTAGGGATAAACCCACCCTGAGAGAGACTCCGGGTATGACCAGGGTTGCGTTGCAGGCAGCGCGGATCTTCGATGGCGAACGACTCCTCGACGAGACCGTCGTGCTCGTGGACGACGGCAAGGTGGTCGGTGTCGCACGGGAGGTTCCGTCGGACTGGCCGGTTCGCGAGGTGCCGGGTGGGACGATCCTGCCTGGATTAGTCGATGCCCATGTCCACCTGACCGCCGACGGAGGCGCCGGTGCGCTGGATCGGCTGGGCGTTTCGCCTGCCGAGGCGGAGAAGCCTGAGTACGCCGACGCGATCGGCGCCACGATCGAGCAGTCGCTCCGGATCCACCTCGCCGCCGGCGTCACCACCGTCCGCGACCTCGGCGACCCCCACGACGCCGTACTCCGCTGGCGGCAGGCCGCAGCTCCCGGCGCGGGCGCTCCGACTGCCGTCGGCTCGGGCGCTGGTCCTGGCCTGCCCAGAGTGGTTGCGTCGGGCGTTCCGCTGACGAGCGTTCGCGGACATTGCTGGGCTTTCGGCGGCGAGGTGTCCGGACCCGACGAAATGCGTGCCGCCGTGCGCGCCCGGGCCGACCGCGGCGCGGACGTCATCAAGATCATGGCGAGTGGCGGCGTACTCACCCCGGGCAGCGACACGATGAGCCCGCAGTTCGCGCTCGAAGAGCTCCAAGCTGCCACCGACGCAGCCCACGAATGCGGTCTGCCGATCACCGCCCACGCTCACGCGCTCAAAGCCGTTCAGCAGGCATTGGCGGTTGGGGTCGACGGCATCGAGCACTGCACTTGTCTGACTCCTGAAGGGGCAGTCGTCGACGACGAGCTCGGTGCGGCGATTGCTGCGGAAGGGATCGCCGTCTGCGGCACGCTCGGCTCGGACCGCTCGATCGTCGTACCGCCCGCAGTCCTGGAACTGGTGGCGAAAGCCGGGATCGGAGAGGCCATCCTGCAGGAGGCCGTCCGCCGCCTCTACGCAGCAGGAGTCCGGCTGGTGGCCGGCTCCGACGGCGGGATCGGCCCCGCGAAACCGCACGGCCTCCTCCCCGCTACGCTCGCCGAGTACGTCGAGGCCGGCATCCCACCCATCGCGGCCCTCACAGCCGGTACGTCGTCCGCCGCGGATGCACTCCGCGTCCAGAAAGGTCGCATCCGAACCGGTGCGGACGCGGATCTCCTCGTCGTACCAGGCAATCCCACCGAAGACATCACAACGTTGGCCACGCCAACGGCTGTCTACCTTGCCGGGCAGGACGTCACGCCTGACGCGTCGGCAGCGCGATGATCTGACGCAGGTTGACCTCGCGCCGCCGGCTTACCGCGAACGTCACCACATCCGCGATGTCGTCCGCGGCAAGCGGCCCGATCTGCTCGTTCATCGACGCGATCAGATCCTGCCCGGAGCTGTCCAGGTGCGTCGCGAGTTCGGTGTCGGTCAGCCCTGGCTCGACGTTGGTGACCCGGACGTCGTACGGCGCGAAGTCCGCGCGGAGCGACGTCGACAGCTGAGTCAACGCAGCCTTGGTCGCCCCGTACACGGCGTACCCAGGGAAGACCACGTGCGCGCCGATCGACGAGATGTTCACCAGATCGGCGGTCCGCCCTTCGCCGGCGGCCGCGATCAGATCGGGCGTGAACGCCTGGACCAGCCGCAGTACGCCGGTGACGTTGGTGTCGATCATCCGGGTCCAGTCGTCGAGCCGGCCGTCCGCGATCGGGGCAGCGAGCATCACTCCGGCGGCGTTCACGACCAGATCCGGCCGCCCGAGCCGCTCGTGGATCTGCTGGACGCCGGCATCGACCGAGGCCTGCGACGTGACGTCGAGGCTGACTCCGATCGCCCGCGACCCGAGCTTCCCGGCCAGGTCGTCGAGCCGGTCCTGCCGCCGTGCTACCAGTGCGACCGAGGCGCCCGCATCGGCCAATTGGGTGGCGATCGCAGCCCCGATTCCGCTGGCAGCGCCGGTGACGACAGCAATGCGGCCGGTGAGATCAGTCATGGTGTTCCTCCAGGTTTGGGTTGATGTCACCGATCCTGGAGCGGTCGCCGTGACTTACCCAGGTGTCTGTTGAGCCTGGTTCTGGCAGGACCAGGTTGCGATCCGGGCCGCCCTGGATACTGGAGGCATGGATCGTCGAGCGGAGCTGACCGAATTCCTCAAGTCGCGCAGGGCCCGGGTGCAGCCCGAGGACCTCGGACTGAAGGTGTTCAACGGCCGGCGCCGCGTCCCCGGGCTGCGCCGCGAGGAGCTCGCGCAGGCGGCCGGGGTGAGCGCCGACTACTACGTCCGGTTCGAGCAGGGCCGGGCCGAGAACGTCTCGCAGGAGATCCTCGACGCGGTCGCCGACGTACTGAGTCTGACCGACGACGAGCGCAAACACCTTGCCCTGTTGGCGAAACCGGCCCGCCGCAGGGTACGACGCCGTACGGCGGAACGCATGCGTCCCGGCTTGCAACGGCTGCTGGACTCGATGCCCGACGTACCGGCATTCGTCCTCGGCCGCCGGATGGACGTGCTCGGATGGAACCGGCTGGCCGCGGCCCTGATCGCCGACTTCGACGGCCTCGAGCTGAAGGATCGCAACATCCCGCGGATGGTGTTCCTCGACCCGGCGACGCGCGACTTCTACCCGCAGTGGGAGACGGTCGCGGACGAGACCGTCGGCTACCTGCGGATGTACGCCGGCCGTTACCCGGACGACCCGGAGCTCGCCGAGCTCGTCGGTGAGCTGTCCATCCGCAGCCCGGAGTTCCGCGAGCACTGGGCGCGGCACGACGTGAAGGACAAGACGTTCGGCACGAAGACGCAGCACCACCCGATCGTGGGCGACATCACTGTGCAGTACGAGACGCTGCAGCCGCCGGGCGAACCGGATCAGCTGCTCGTCACGTACACCGTCGAGCCCGGATCGACGTCCGAGCAGAATCTCCGTCTGCTCGCCAGCTGGACGGCCGCGGATAGGGAGGATTCCCGATTCCCGGCGGAAAGCCCGGAGTTACCCTGACTCCGTGAATAAACCCCTCCGGCGGGTCGCGATGATCAGCCTGCACACGTCGCCGCTCGACCAGCCGGGGACCGGGGACGCCGGCGGGATGAACGTCTACGTCGTCGAGCTGTCCAAGCAGCTGGCCGGCCTCGGGATCGAGGTCGACGTGTTCACCCGCGCGACCGCGTCGGTGCTCCCGGCCCGGGTCGAGCTGCTGCCCGGGGTGGTGGTCCGCAACGTCGCCGCCGGACCGTACGAAGGCCTGACGAAGAACGAACTCCCGTCCCAGCTGTGCACGTTCGCCCGAGCCGTACTGCGCGCCGAGGCGATCCACGAGCCCGGCTGGTACGACGTGATCCACTCGCACTACTGGCTCTCTGGCCAGGTCGGCCTCCTCGCCCGCGACCGGTGGGCGGTCCCGCTGGTGCACACGATGCACACGATGGCCAAGGTCAAGAACGCCAGCCTGGCAGAGGACGACGTACCGGAACCTGCTGCGCGATTGCTCGGCGAGGAGCAGGTCGTGGAGTCCGCGGATCGTCTGCTCGCCAACACATCTGATGAAGCACACGAACTGATCGACCTGTACGGGGCGCAGCCGGCGAAGGTCGGGGTCGTCAATCCTGGCGTGGATCTGGAGCTGTTCAGTCCGGGTTCGCAGGCGGCCGCCCGCGAGGAAGTTGGTTTGCCGGCGGATGCCGTCGTACTGGCATTCGTCGGTCGGATCCAGCCGTTGAAGGCGCCTGACCTGCTGATCCGGGCGGCTGCGCGGATGCTGGAGCGGGATCCTTCGCTGCGCTCGAGGCTGGTGGTCGCGATCATCGGCGGGCCGTCGGGGAACGGGATGGAGCATCCCGAGTCGCACGCCGAGTTGGCGCGGGCGCTCGGTATCGACGCTGTAGTGCGATTCGTGAAGCCGATGGAGCGCGCGCGGTTGGCTTCGTGGTACCGCGCGGCCTCGGTCGTCTGCGTTCCGTCGTACTCGGAGTCCTTCGGGCTGGTCGCCTTGGAGGCTCAGGCCTGCGGTACGCCGGTTGTCGCCGCGGCTGTGGGCGGTCTGAGTACTGCGGTGGTGGACGGGCGGACCGGATACCTCGTCCGCGGGCACCGGGTCGACGACTTCGCCGACGCGCTGGCCCGGATCGCGACGGATCCGGCCACTCGCGAGAGCATGAGCACCGCGGCGGTCAAGCACGCGCAGGGATTCGGCTGGGAAGTGACCGCCCGCAAGACGCTGGCGGCGTACGGAACCGCAGCGGACACGATGGCGGCTGATATCGCCGCGGAGGTGGCCGGGTGAGAGTTGCAGCGGCGGACGTGATCCGCCAGGTGCTGACCGAGAACGAGATCGAGTTCACCGAGAAGGACGGCGCGTTCACCGCGGATCTGCCGGGAGAGCGGAAGCTGAAGACGACCGTCACGCTGACGGTCGGTGCGCAGGCGGTCCAGGTCCATGCTTTCGTGGCCCGGCACCCGGACGAGAACCACGAGGCCGTGTACCGCTGGCTGCTCGAGCGGAACCTGAAGATGTACGGCGTCGCGTTCGCGGTCGATCATGTCGGCGACATCCACCTGGACGGGCGCGTCCCGCTGCACGCGATCACGCCCGTTGAGGTCGATCGATTGCTCGGTGCGGTGCTCGAGTACGCCGATACGTCCTTCAACACGATCCTCGAACTGGGCTTCGCATCGTCGATCCGGCGCGAGTACGACTGGCGAGTCGCGCGCGGTGAATCCACCCGAAACCTGGACGCGTTCAAGGGCTGGTTGGAGCCTCGATAGACTCACAGCCATGACCTATCGCCTGATCCTGCTCCGCCACGGCCACAGCGACTGGAACGCCAAGAACCTCTTCACCGGCTGGGTCGATGTCGACCTGAACGCGCAGGGTGTCGAGGAGGCGCAGCGCGGTGGCGAGCTGCTCCGCGACCGCGATCTGCTCCCCGACGTACTGCACACCTCGGTGCTGACCCGGGCGATCCGCACCGCGAACATCGCGCTCGAGGTCGCCGATCGCCAGTGGATCGACGTACGGCGCTCCTGGCGGCTGAACGAGCGGCACTACGGCGGCCTGCAGGGCAAGGACAAGAAGCAGACCCTCGAGGAGCTCGGCGAGGAGCAGTTCATGCTGTTCCGCCGTTCGTACGACACCCCGCCGCCGGCGATCGAGCGCGGCTCGGAGTACGACCAGGCCGGCGACGCACGGTACGCCGGACTCCCGTCCGAGCTGCTGCCCGCGACCGAGTGCCTGAAGGACGTCGTCGAGCGGATGCTGCCCTACTGGTACGACGCGATCGTCCCCGACCTCCGCGCCAACAAGACCGTCCTGGTCGCCGCCCACGGCAACAGCCTCCGCGCCCTGGTCAAGCACCTCGACAACCTCGACGAGCAGACCGTCGTGGGCCTCAACATCCCCACCGGCATCCCCCTGTACTACGAACTCGACGACGACTTCAACCCGCTCACCCCCGGCGGCGAATACCTGGACCCCGAAGCCGCCAAAGCCTCCATCGAAGCCGTCAAGAACCAGGGCCGCTAAACACCTCCCAGCCGCGCCGACCAAAGGACACCCCTCCGGCGCGGCTGCCCTATTGCCGGCTCCGCCGGAGAGCGCGACCGCTCCACCAGCAACTTGTCCCGGCGTGGGCTACTGCAGTTCGCCGGGGAAGGACACGCCTTCGGCGCGGCTGTTCTATTGCCGGCTTCGCCGGAGAGCGTGTTACGCCAGTGGGACGGAACTCCGGCGCAGGTGCGACGCAGCCCGCAACCTGGCATGACGTAGAGGGCTCTCTGCTTCAGCTGAGGCTTGAACGGCGTCGCACTATAGTACGGATATCCCGACTATAGTGGGGATATCCGTACTATAGTCGGGATGCTTCGTCGTTCGGAGGGAGCCGATATGGACCTCGCCCGGCCGATCAGCACACTGGTGCCGACACTGGATGGTGCTGTGCTGGCGGTGCTCGCTCGTACGACCCAACCGCTCACCGGGCGGCGGGTTCATCAGCTTGCGGAGGCTGGTAGCGAGTCTGGCGTGCGCAAGGTGCTCAACAGGCTCGCAGATACCGGGCTGGTGACGACCACACTCGCCGGGCAGAGCATGCTGTACGCGCTGAATCGCAAGCATCTGGCTGCCGATGCCGTCCTCGACCTCGTCTCGTTGCGCGGCAAGCTGATCCGCAACCTCGCCGAAGTTGTCCAGCAGTGGGAAGAATTGCCAGTTCATGCCAGCCTCTTCGGTTCCGTGGCCCGAGGCGAAGGCGATCTCGACAGCGACATCGACCTTCTCGTTGTGCATGCCGAGGGTGAGTCGCCGACCGTCATGGCGGATCAGATCGCCTTGTTGGGCGAGCAGGTTCACCAGTGGACGGGCAATTTCCTGCAGACCTACGCGATCAGCACCGACGAGCTCGCCAACCATCTCCGAGCCGGTGAGCCGATGGTGAACGAGTGGCTCCGCGACTGCATCACAGTTTACGGCCCTGACTTCCGCCGCATCCACACCGAGATCGCCAAGGAGGTGATGGGTCGATGAGGGCGGCTAAGGGACGAAGCGAAGACTGCAATCGAGCCCAGGCCCACGTTCGACTGAACCAGGCGCGGGCGTTCCTCGATGTCGCTGAGTTGGTCGAGGGCGAGGACAACGACCTCTCCACCGAGCACGTCTCCGCCGCCCTGGCAGTTCTCGCCGGAATTGCCGCAGCGGATGCTGCTTGCTGCGCGGCGCTCGGGACCCGGTCGCGCGGCCAAGATCATCGCCAGGCCTTGGTCCTGGTCGCTCAGGCCGGTTCCGACGGCAAAGCGATGTCTCGAGCGCTGAGCCAGCTGCTCGACCTCAAGGACAACGCGCATTACGGAATGGTGTTCGTCAGTCCGGGGCAGGTGAAGAAGGCTGTGCGGCAGGCCAGGATCCTCGTGGCCGGCGCCTCGAAGCTCTTGACCGACCAAAGCTGATGTGACGATCAGAGCCTGTCTGCCGTCCTAGATGCTTAAGAACTCGGGCCGTCGAGTGGTTTGGTTCGGAGATCGGTGAGGCGGGCTTGGAGGGTCGGGTGGTTGGCCAGGGCCTCTGCGTTTGCCTCGAGGAGGTCGCGTTCGGTGCGGAGGAGGTCTTTCATCCGCTGTTCGACCTCTGCCAGGTGGGCCTTCAGTTCCGTGGGCGTAAGCGTGGAGACGTCGGTGTTGACCAGGCGGTCGGTCTCGGAGGCGTCTGTCATGCAGTGACGATATCCGGCGCCGGAGAAACGAGTAGCGCCGGCAACCATCCGAGCGCTCCGGGGTCAGCACGCCCGCCACGGGTGGTCAAGCACTGCTTTCCAAGCTAGGAGCCAGGCGACCAGAGGATGTACTTCTCGCCGGTTCCGATGTCTGAGACGGCGTCGCACAAAGGTACGGATATCCCCACAATAGTGGGGATATCCGTACTTTTGTCGGGATGCATCAGCGTCCGCAGGCCAGCGAGCCGATCTCCGCGCCGCGGCGAAGCCGGTAGAAGACAGCCGTGGTGTCGGCCTCTGCTCGACGGCCAGATGTAGTTGCTGCGCCGGAGTGTCCGTCCGTCAGAACTATTTCGCGCCCAGCGGAGCCGGTGAAGGGTAGTCGGGCGGCAGATGTGTCGCTTACCAGGGCGAGTTGGGCTGGTGCGCCTGGAATCTCAGCCTGCTGGTGTGTCCCGGCGGGAGCCGGCAAGAAGGCAGCCGCGCCGGAGGCGTGTCCTTGGGACCGGGCGGCTGCTGGACTGCACATCCGTCCGGCAGCGTGATCCGCGCTCCGGCGGAGCCGGCAAAGGGCAGTCGCGCCGGAGGCGTGTCGTCTTGCGAGGTGGGTCAGTTGTTGCGCTGGACCTCGGCCGGGGATGCGTTCGCGCTCCCGGCGGAGCCGGCAATAGAACAGTCGCGCCGTAGGCGTGTCGTTTACGAGACCGGTTCAGTTGGTGCGCTGGGACCTCGGCCCGGTGGCGCAACGTGCTCTCCGGCGGAGCCGGCAATGGGCAGCCGCGCCGTAGGCGTGTCGTTTCAACGGAACAGCCCTCGGCAACCAGGTGGTTGCCGAGGGCTGTTTGGTTGGAGTTACTCGGCGACGAGTTGGTCGTAGTACGACGCCTCGCGGACGGTGTCGACGCCGTTGAAGACGACGTCGTGGATCGGGCCGTAGCCGGTCAGTGCGGTGGCCGCGCCGTTGGCCTTGCTCATGGCGTAGAGGGTGCCGGTCTGGGTGTTGTTGTCGACGCCGACGATCAGCAGGCCGCCGCGGCTACCGCAGTTCTCGACGACCAGCGACTCGAAGTTCTGCCAACCGCCGGTGCGGATCCGCTTGAGGATCGGCTTGGTCGAGGCGGCGGTCGGGATCCGCACGGTCCACAGCGCGCCGGCCGTGGTGGTCATCAGCAGGGTGTCGTACGCCGCGTTCTCGCTGATAACGGTCATCGTCTTGAAGCCCTTGAAGCCCGGGAACGAGCCGTACGACTTGATGCCGGCGCCGACGATCGAGTACCGGTACAGGCTGCCGTTGCTGTTCAGGCCGTACAGGAACGAGTGGCGGGCGTTGTAGGTGTTGAGGTTCGACGTGGCGATCGTCTTGAAGGTCGTCCAGCCGCCGCCGACCTTCTTGAAGGTCGCAAGCGGGGCGCGGCCGTCCTCGTAGATGTACGTCGTGTGCCGGTAGAGGTTCCCGCCCTGCAGCAGCAGGCCGTAGTAGTAGAACTGGGTGAGCGCGGCGTTCGACGCCAGGTACCACGATGCGTTGGCGCGGGTTCCGACGAACTTGAACGCGTCGTACTGCAACCCCTCCGCCGGCCGTCCGGCGATCACGTCGGCCTCCGACACGGTGCCTGCCGCGCCGGGGAAGGCGGTCGAGACCAAGCAGGCCGAGCCGGCTTTGGTGGTGTTTGTCTGCTTGGTCCGGTCGGACCAGGGCTTCGAGTCGGTCGTACCGGCGGTGGCCGGCGCGGACACGACGGACGCAGCGAGCAGGCCCATCCCTGCCATCGCGAGGGCGAGTCGTTGCAGTCTCATGGGCGGTTCCTCTTTCACGAAAAGTGTCCTCGGGCGGATGCCGAGTTCAGGTCACTTCCGTCCCATCGCGCGCCGCATACCCGGCGTTACGTCGATCACCGGACGTGACCGGATCGAGATCCACTTCGAGAACACCTGAAAGAGCGGGCCGGATCAGCGCCGCAGCCGGCGCTTAGGTGGGGCCGTCGGCCTTGAATGCTGGTCCTCGCCTGCCGTCACCGGCAGATCGGTGGCTGTCACGTCGATGGGCCGCTTCGCACGTTGGCGCACGGAGCGCGATCTTCCAGATGGCCGCGGTCGGGCCTAACCGACACAGCCTCCCGCCGCTTGCCTTCGCGTCGCGTGGGCCACGCGGGATGCATCCTGACGCCCCCCGCCCCCCGCCCGGACGGCAGGCGTTTGAGTGGTCAAGGGGATCATCCGTCCGCTGCAGCTTCGAATGATCATCAGGACATGCATGACAGACGCCAGATGCCATGAAGTAACGCATCCGATCTATGAAAGTGCAGCTCAGTGCGGTTTCGGTCTCATGGATGAGAATCGATGAACGAGTAGCCGTTCCCATGAATCAGCATGCCATCCTCCGTCTAGAGCGGATCAGACAACATTGAGGATCGCAATTATGCGTTTGACCTGCGCGAATGCTGGTCTATGAAGATGGGAAGTCAACCAATGGCATCGCTACATGCGTGTTCAAACATGTCATAGCATTGCGCATCACCGTTTAGCTGCGTAGTGTGAGGCTTTGTACGACTTGGGAGGTCGCGGATGGAGACGAGCGAGGTACTCAAGAAGGCGTGGGCGGCCGTCAAAGAGGCGGACCTGCCCGAGAAGATCCATGAGGTGGCCTTCCGTGAAGCGGTGCGCTTAGAAACGCCTGTCCAGCAGGGAATGGGACAGGGACCGGCTGGGTCGGGAAAGCCGGCCGGCGGGTCCGGCGGTCCGGGCGGAAGCGGTCGCACCGGTGGCTCCGGCTCGGGAGGTGGGCCGAAGTCGTCGGAAGGTGACATCACGTTGAGCGAGGGTGAACTGCTGTCCAAGGTCGTCGAGCACACTGGTGCCGATCTCGGCATGCTGGAGAATCTGGTCCACCTCGACGAGGGCAACCTGCGGGTCAGCCTGCCCGGCCTCAAGTTGGGGAAGAGTAACGCCGACCGTGCTCGCACGATCGCGCATCTGTTCACCATCATCCGGGGATTCGGCCTGGACGAGGATGGGACCTCCGTCGAGTTGGTCCGCAATGAGGCGCAGCGGCTCAAGTGCTACGACTCAGCCAACTTCTCGTCGCAGTTGAACTCGCTTGCGGGCTTCGTGATCACCGGCTCGGGAAGCAACCGCCGGATCCGCGCGAAGACCGGCGGGATCCAGGAGTTCCCGAACCTGGTGATCAAGCTCTCGGGTGAATGACGCCATGACGATGCTCGATTCCGCGCAGGCTCTGGGTCACCTTCCCGAGAGCCTGCGCGGTGAGCTGCTCGCGGAGTACGGCGGCATCGCTAAGAACTTCTCTCGACGCGAGTGGCGTGTGGCCGAACTCAACGGTGGCAGATTCAGCGAGATCGTGTACTCAATCCTGAGGGGTCACGTGGACGGCTCGTACCCCGACACCGCGTACAAGCCGGACGATTTTCCGTCGGCGTGCCGCAATCTGGGTAAGGCCGACAAGGCCACCTTCCCGCAGTCAGTGCGCCTCGGCATCCCGAGGGTTCTCGTCGGGCTCTACGACATCCGAAACAACCGCGACGTCGGACATGTCGGTGGTGACGTCGACGCCAACCACATGGACGCTTCGTACGTTCTGTACGCGGCTCAGTGGGTCATGGCCGAACTGGTCAGACTCTTTCACGACACTGAGGTTGTAGTCGCGACCGAGGTGGTTGACGCGCTGGTCGATCGCACGGTGCCGATGATCTGGGAGGTCGCCGGAAGGCGTCGGATCCTCCAGCCGAGCATGAAGTTGGCGGACAAGACGCTCCTGCTCCTGTACGGCTCGATTACCGGGGTCAATGACACGGTTCTGGCGAGCGATCTCAAGCACGCGCGGCTGCGCGACTACAAGAAGGTGCTTCGCTCACTCGATGCGCAAGTGATGGTCGAATATGACGAGGAGTCCGGGCTGGTCTCCATCTCGCCGCTCGGGGAGATCTACGTCCAGGACAAGTTGCTGCCGTCGTTGAGCCCGGCGTAGGGCGAGCAGACCGACCAGGGCCATGACGGCGGGCTGTGCCGCCTCGTCCGACTGACGAACCGACTCTGCCGGCGAAGAGACGACAGATAGTCGCACCGAATGCGCATCCCCTCGATGCAGGTTCACGGGTTCCTGGCGGAGCCTCGGCGCTGTGCTGCGTTCCGCGCCCACGGAGCCTGCAGAGACGGTGGCGCCGTGGCATGCCTTCCGCCTGCTGCAGCTGCTCGTCGGGTCCATCCGCCGCTGGACGTTGCGCCCCGGTGAAGCAGGCAACAAGTGAGCCGCCGGAGGCGCGTCCTTGCGTGCGAGCGGGAGTTGCTCGCCGAGTGCGGTGGTGCGGCAGGACGGTCCGCGCCCCCGGCGGAGCCGGCAATAAGTGAGCCGCGCCGAAGGCGCGTCCTTTGCCTGCGGGATGCAGTTGCCTGCGCCGAGGCGAGTGCTTGCCGTGCGGTTCGCGCTCCCCGGCGGAGCCGGCAAAAGGCAGTCGCGCCGAAGGCGTGTCCTTTCGACGTCCTCACAGTACAAAAGCCCCCGGCAACCGATGGTTGCCGGGGGCTACAGAAATCGGAGGGTCAGTTGCCGTTCGGGTTCGGGGTGGAGGCGCCGGCGCCGGAGCCGGCTGCGGTGCCGCCGATGGCTACCGGGAGTTCGCCGGTGACCAGGTAGACGACGCGGCGGGCCATGGCTACCGCGTGGTCGGAGATGCGCTCGTAGTAGCGGCTGAGGAGGGCCATGTCGACGGCCACCTCGACGCCGTGCGGCCAGGCGTTGTCCATCATCAGGCGGAACTGGTTGGAGCGGAGCTTGTCCATCTCGTCGTCGCTGGCCTCGAGCTTGCCGGCGGCCTCGACGTCGCGGGACGCGATCACGTCACCGGCCGCGTCGACCATTTTGCCGGCGACCGAGCCCATCGACTCGATCACGTCGTGCAGCTCGGTGGGGATCGCGGGAGCCGGGTAGCGCATCCGGGCGATCTTCGAGACGTGTGCGGCCAGGTCGCCCATCCGCTCCAGGTCGGCGACCATGCGCAGCGCGGCGACGAGCATCCGCAGCTCGTTGGCGACCGGCGACTGCCGGGCCATCAGCTCGAAGACCTTCTCCTCCACGCCTTCACCGGCGGCATCGAGCTGGATGTCGGCCGCGATGACCTCCTCGGCCCTGCGGATGTCGGCCTCCAGCAGCGCGGAGGTCGACCGGCGTACGGCGGTGGACACCGTCCGCGTCATCCGTTCCAGTTCGGCGAGGATGTCGTCGAGCTGCTCGTGGTAGGTGTCGCGCATTGTGTTCGAATCCGATCTGTGGTGTCCGATACCGCCGTGGACGAGGTCGACAGCACATGCCAAGTATCCGCCCACAGGTGACCGTATGCCGTCGAGGTTGCCGGACGGCGACGAGTGGTGAACGACCGATGAACAGTTAGGTCGTGTCCCGGTCATCCGGTGCTCATTCGGTCTTTCCCTGCTGGTTGCCCGCGTAGCATCGTTGCCGTGGACCCCACGCTGGCTGCGGTGCTGGGCGGCGTCATCGGCGCGGCCCTGGCCCTGCTTTCGCTCGGTGCGATGATGCTTTCCGAGCGGGCCCAGCGCAAGATCCCGGAGACTTCGGACCCGATCGTTCCGACCGGCGTCGCCACAGTCCTCTCCGTACTGCGCTCCTCGGCGGTCGTGATGGGCCCGGAGGACCAGGTCCTGCAGGCCAGTGCCCCGGCACACGTGCTCGGCATCGTCCGCGGTGAGCGGCTGGTGGTCGAGGACATCCTGACCATGGTCCGTCAGGTCCGCCGCGACGGCGAGATCCGCCAGCAGGACCTGGAGATCGTCCGCGGTCGCCTCGGCGCGACGCAGTACGTGAGCGCCCGAGTGGCCCCGCTGGGCAGCCAACTGGTGCTGGTGCTGGTCGAGGACCGGACCCGGGAGCGCCGGCTGGATGCGATCCGGCGGGACTTCACCGTGAACGTCAGCCACGAGCTCAAGACCCCGGTCGGCGCGCTGATCCTGCTCGCCGACGCGGTCTCGGAGGCCTCCGACGACCCGGAGGCGGTGCAGCGGTTCTCGGACCGGATGCGGATCGAGGCCTCCCGGCTGAGCCGCCTGGTCAAGGAGATCATCGAGCTGTCCCGGTTGCAGGGCGACGACCCGCTGGAGAACCCCGGCCCGGTCGACGTCAACGCGATCATCGAGACCGCGGTGGACCGGTGCCGGATCGACGCCGAGGGCCGCGACATCAAGATCGTGGTCAAGACCGAGCCCCACCTCGAGGTGATGGGCAGCGAGGACCAGCTCGCGATGGCGATCGGCAACCTGGTCGAGAACGCCATCAACTACAGCCCGGACGGCACCCGGGTCGCGGTCGCCGCGCACCCGATCGGCGACCTGGTCGAGCTGACCGTGTCCGACCAGGGCGTCGGTATCCCGAGCAGTGACCTGGAGCGGGTCTTCGAGCGGTTCTACCGGGTCGACCGGGCCCGCAGCCGCGAGACCGGCGGCACCGGGCTCGGCCTGTCGATCGTCAAGCACATCGCCTCCATCCATGGTGGCGACGTCCGGGTGTGGAGCGTCGAGGGCCAGGGCTCCACCTTCACCGTGAGACTCCCGCTGCGGCTAGAACCCGCGCCGGGCCAGACCGACTCCTCCAGCCAGGAAGAGCCGGCCGTTCCCCTGACGCCTACCCCGTCAGGTCAGATCACAAAGGAGACAGCTTCGTGACCCGAGTGCTGGTCGTCGAAGACGAAGAGAGCTACAGCGACGCGCTGTCGTACGTGCTGCGCAAGGAAGGGTTCGAGGTCGCCGTCGCGGAGACCGGACCCGATGCGCTGGACGAGTACGACCGCGCCGGTGCGGACATCGTCCTGCTCGACCTGATGCTGCCGGGTCTGTCCGGCACGGAGGTCTGCCGGGCGCTGCGCAGCCGGGGCAACGTCCCGGTGATCATCGTGAGCGCCAAGGACACCGAGGTCGACAAGGTCGTCGGGCTCGAGCTGGGCGCGGACGACTACGTGACCAAGCCCTACAGTCCGCGCGAGCTGCTGGCCCGGGTGCGCGCCGTACTGCGTCGTGGGCAGGACGTCGAACTGTTGCCGGACACGCTCGAGGCGGGCCCGGTCCGGATGGACGTCGAGCGGCACGTGGTGACGGTGTCCGGGACCGAGATCCGGCTGCCGCTGAAGGAGTTCGAGCTGCTCGAGATGCTGCTGCGGAACACCGGCCGGGTGCTCACCCGCGGTCAGCTGATCGACCGGATCTGGGGCGCCGACTACGTGGGCGACACCAAGACCCTGGACGTGCACGTGAAGCGGCTGCGCTCCAAGCTCGAGAAGGACCCGTCGAACCCGGCCCATCTGGTCACGGTGCGCGGGCTCGGCTACAAGTTCGAGTCCTGAGTCACACCCCCGAGGGTCGCACCGGCCCAGGGGGTTAGCTTAGGCTCTCCTTAGTTGAGGCAATTGGTCTAAGGAGAGTCACCATGTCCTGGTCCCGTACCAAGGTCGTCAGCGCGGTCACCACCGTGCTGCTCGCCACGACCACGCTGGCCGCCTGCGGCAGCGACGGCGACAAGCAGGCCGACACATCGGCCGGTACGGCCGATTCGGCACAGTCCGGGTTCCCGGTCACGCTGAAGAACACGTTCGGTGATACGACGATCACCAAGAAGCCGGAGCGGATCGTCACGCTCGGCTGGAACGCGCAGGACGTCGTCTATGCGCTGGGCGAGACCCCGGTCGGGATGCCGAAGGTCACCTACGGGCCGACCCCCGAGGGCGTCACCGCGTGGGACGCGGACAAGTTCGACAAGTCCAAGACAACGCTGCTCGACACCGGGGACAAGTACCCGTTCGAGAAGATCGCGGCGCTCAAGCCCGACGTCATCCTGGCCCCGTACGAGGGGTTCGACGAGGCGACGTACAAGACGCTGAGCGGGATCGCGCCGACGGTCGCGTACCCGGGGGCGCCGTGGCAGACCACCTGGCAGGACCAGACGCTGCTGGTCGGTGAGGCGCTCGGCAAGAAGGCCGACGCGGAGAAGCTGATCACCGGCATCGAGGACAAGATCAAGCAGGTCGCCGCCGAGCACCCGGAGTTCAAGGACAAGACGATCACGGTCGGCTCGTTCGGCCCGGAGAACTACATCTACATGCCGGGCGACCCGCGGGTGCAGATCCTGAACGAGATGGGCTTCAAGAACGCGCCGGGCGTCGAGGCGCTGGAGAAGACCAACACCAAGAAGGAGTTCTCGCTCACGATCAGCAAGGAGAAGGTCGCGGACGTCGACGCCGACGTGCTGATCGCGTATGTCGACGGGATCGGGACGCAGAAGTTCCTGTCCGACCCGGTCTACTCATCGCTGCAGGCGGTCAAGAGCGGCGGCGCGTACGCGCTGCAGGACCAGCAGGTGATCTCCGGGATGAGCGCGGTCAGCGTGCTCAGCGTCCCGTGGGTGCTGGACAAGATGCTGCCGGGCCTGTCGAAGGCGGCCTCAGCCGGCAAGAACTGAGCTTGTACGGCGGGCTTCGGCCACCAGCCCGCCGTACGAAGAAGAACGGGCCGTCCCGCGCCGGGGCGGCCCGTTCTGTCGTGCCGGTGGGCCTAGGTCCTGTCTGGTGATCCAGCGCCTACTGCGGGGCACTCGGCACGGCACCTCGCCGCACGGGACCGAAGGCCACGATGCTCCGCATCGAGACCTTCGCCCCCGCGCGCCGATGCACCGCACCGAGCACCTCCTCGCTACGGCGCTGGATCACCAGACAGGACCTACTCGTTCCCGGCCGGGGAGGGGGAGTAGTGGTCGTCGGTGAGGACCGGGATGTACGCCGAGACCGGCGCCGCGTTGCCGAACGTGATCGTCACGTTGACCATCTGGCCCGGTTTCGCGCCGGTGACGATGATCGCCGGACCGGCGTCCTCCGCACCCGGGGTCGGGGCCGACGGGGTGTCGGTCGGCGCCGCGGTCGGGGTCTCGGACGGGGTCGCGCTCGGCGTGGCCCCGGCTTCGGCGATCGGCGGGGTGTCGGCGCCCGGCAGGCGGAGCGCGGTGTGCGGCTCCAGGTCGATCGGCTGGGTCAGGCCCTCGAACTTGACGTCGGTCGGCTGGTCGGCGCCCGCCTGGCCGTCCTGCGTACCGGCCGGCGCCTGCGCGATACTGACCAGTGTGTCCGCCTCGTCACCGTCGTTGACGATCACGCTGTGCAGTTCGCCCTTGCCGTCGGCATCGGCCAGCACCAGCATGTTGCGGACCTTGAGCTGGCCGGACTCGAAGTTCGAGCCCTCGGCGGCCTGGTACGGCTGCAGGGTCGGCGCATCGAAGCTCGCGCTGCACGCCGCCAGCGCGATACTGAGAGTGGCGGCGGCGCTCGCCAGCGCAGTACGCCGGGCGAACCGCGAGGACAACGTGATCGGCACTGGAATCCCTCTCGTGCAAGCTTGTTCGACACTGTCTGGGACAGTTCGTGTTGCCGTCAGGCGGCCGCCTCCGGCGCCCCAAAGCGTAGCCCTCGGGCTCCCCGGGCCTGACGGCGGGATGCTCCCGGTGGGGGCGGTAGGCAACAGGTCGCGCGCGTACGAGGCACGCACTCGAGCGTTTGTCAAGGCGAGAAGTGGGCCCTGACCAGCGCAAACGCCAGAACCGGACCACCGGCTGCGTGGTAGGATAGATCTTGGAAAGGGGCACTTCACACATGACTTTCACAGTCGGCGAGACGGTTGTTTACCCCAATCACGGAGCGGCCGTCATCGAGGACATCGAGACCCGTCAGATCAAAGGTGAGGACAAGACCTATCTGGTCTTGAGGATCGTCGCTCAGAACGACCTGGTCGTCCGGGTCCCCGCGTGCAACCTCGATCTTGTCGGCGTGCGTGACGTCGTGGATCAGGCCGGCCTGGAGCGCGTCTTCGACGTGCTGCGTGCACCGCACACGGAGGAGCCGACCAACTGGTCGCGTCGTTACAAGGCGAACCTGGAGAAGCTGCACTCCGGTGACGTGCTGAAGGTGGCAGAGGTCGTCCGCGACCTGTGGCGCCGTGAGCGTGACCGCGGTCTGTCCGCCGGTGAGAAGCGGATGCTGGCGAAGGCTCGCCAGATCCTGGTCTCCGAGCTGGCCCTGGCCGAGCACACCAACGAGGACAAGGCCGAGGCCATCCTCGACGAGGTCCTCGCCTCCTAAGACTGTTGACACAGTCTGGAGCTGCAGTTCTGAATGACTAGCGCGGTCGTGATTCCCGCGGCCGGGTTAGGGCTGCGGCTCGGTGGAGAGACACCGAAGGCATTTCGAGAGGTCGGTGGCGATTCGCTGCTGGTCCACGCGGTGCGTGGGCTGAAGGCAGCGACCGCCGCCGACCTCAGCTGTTTCGTGGTCGCCGTACCGCCGGGTGCCGAGGAGAGCGTCTCCAAGGAGCTCGAGCCGTACGTCGGGGACGCGACGCTGCTCGTCGTCGCCGGTGGCGCCGAGCGACCCGATTCGGTCCGGGCTGCCCTGGACGTGGTCCCGGTCGACGGGATCGACTGCATCCTCGTGCATGACGCGGCGCGGGCGTTCGTTCCGGCCGACGCGATCGAGCGGGTGGTCGCGGCGGTGCGAGCCGGCGCGGAGGCCGTCGTACCGGTGGTGCCGGTGACGGACACGATCAAGCGGGTCGGGCCGAACGGCGAGGTCGTCGACACGCCCGACCGTTCGACGTTGGTTGCCGTCCAGACACCGCAGGGGTTCGCCCCCGAGGTGCTGCGTCGCGCGCACGCCGCCGGCGCTGATGCGGGCGTGACCGACGACGCGATGATGTGCGAGCGGCTCGGGGTGACTGTGCAGACGGTCGAAGGATCGCCGGACGCGTTCAAGGTGACCCGCCCGCAGGACCTGCTGCTGGCCGAGGCCTTGCTGGCGGAGAGGCGGCTCAGGTGAAGATCCCGCGAGTCGGCAACGGTATCGACGTACATCCGTTGGAGGACGGCCGCCCGATGTGGCTGGCCGGTCTGCTTTGGCCGGACGAGCCTGCCGGCCTGTCAGGTCATTCGGACGGCGACGCTGCCGCACACGCCATCTGTACTGCGTTGCTCACGGCAGCGAAGCTGGGCGACCTGGGATCGAACTTCGGCACCGCCGAGCCCGAGTGGGCCGGTGCGGCCGGCGTCGCGCTGGTCGCGGAGGCCGCGCGCCGAGTGCGGGCGGCCGGGTTCGAGATCGGGAACGTCGCGGTGCAGGTCGTCTGCAACCGCCCCCGGATCGGCACCCGCCGGGAGGAAGCCGAGAAGGTGCTGTCGGCTGCCTGCGACGCGGAGATATCGGTGAGCGCGGCAACAACAGACGGCCTCGGCTTCCCTGGTCGGGCCGAAGGCATCGTCGCGATCGCCACCGCCCTCATCTACTAACAGGATCCGTCGAGAACCTCGTTGCGCGAGGGCCGAGTTCGTTGCCTTGGCGTTCGGTCAGCAAGCCGTACAGCTCCGGCCGTCGTCCCCGCAGCCAGCGGCGACCTGTTGCCAACGGCACCAGATCCAGGTCGAGATCGGCAACCACCACGGCCTCGGCAGGCACCGGAGTCTCGGCGACGATCCGCCCGTACGGGTCGAGGATCATCGCGTTGCCGGTGCGGAGTTCGTCGTCGTCGCGCCCGACACCGTTGCTGAACAGGACGAACATCCCGTTGTCGTGCGCCCGTGCAGGCAGCCACCGCATCAGCCAGCCCCGCCCGCTCGGCCCGTTGAACGCCTCCTCGATCCGCGCGCGATCCCCGCTCTCCCAGACCTCGAGCGGGATCGGCTTCATCCCGTGCGGGCTGCGCGAGTTCGTCCCGCCGGTCTGGTGCGGTGCGATCAGGACCGTTGCACCGAGCAACGCAGTGATCCGGACGTTCTCGACCAGGTTGTTGTCCCAGCAGATCAGTACGCCGGCCCGGAATCCCCAAGGCGTGTCGAACACGGTGTACGACGACCCGCTCGCGATCTGCTCGTGCTCGAACGCATGCAGCTTCCGATGCACGTGGACGGTCCCGTCCGGCAGGCACACGGCGTACGCGTTGAAGAGCGTGCCGTCTGCACTCTCAAGGAAGCCGACGCCGATGCCGGCCTCGAGTTCCTTGGCCAGGGCAACGATCCGACTGACCAGCGGTCCGTCGGCCGGCTCGGCCAACGCGTGCAGTCGCTCCGCGGTGTGCCGGCGGAGATGCCAGTAGCCGAGCAGGCAGAGCTCCGGGAACACGACCAGCCGGGCTCCGTCGGCAACCGCCGTACGGGCGAGGCGCTCGACGGTGGCGAGGTTGGTCGAGGGCTGATCGGGGGCCGGCTCGAACTGGACGACGGCGGCGCGGAAGGACGTCATACGACCATCGAAACGCCGATCGGTCTATGACGTCCAATAGCCGTTGAGGACGATTCCATATCCTGGGGTTATGGATCTCCGTCTGCTCCGGGCGTTCGTCACAGTGGCCAGGCTGCGGAACTTCGGTGCCGCGGCCGAAGAACTGTCGACCAGTCAGCCTGCGCTGACCAAGCAGATCCAGGTGCTGGAGCGTCGGGTCGGTTCGGTGCTGTTCAGCCGGGGCCGGCATGGTGCCCGGCTGACTCCGGCCGGGGAGCTGCTGCTTCCTGACGCTCTGGAGTTGCTCGACCGGTCCGAGGCCTTCGAACGACGGGCTGTGCAGGTCGCGTCCGGGGCGGAGGGATCGCTGGCGATCGGGTTCGGACTGTCCGGCATCGAGCTGGCCCCGAAGGCCGTTGCGCTGTTCCGGAGTCGGTGGCCGGGAGTGACGATCTCGCTGGAAGACATGTCGTCGGCGATGCAGTGTGAGCGGTTGTTGGCGGGGAGTCTGCAGATCGGATTCGTCCGGTTGCCGGTGCCGGCCGGTCTCGAACACCTTCGGTTACGAAGGGATCGGCTCACGCTCGCGGTCCCGGCGGGACAGAACCTGCCCCGCGACCTGGTCCACTGGATCGACTCCCGCCCGCTGATCCGGCTCACACCCTCGCGGGGCCCGGGACTGACGGCGCAGATCAACAGCCTGTACGCCGAGCTTGGTTGCCATCCGCAAGTACTTCAGGAAGCCGGTGATCTCCAGACCGTGCTTGCTCTGACCGCGGCCGGCGCGGGGCCCGCCGTCGTACCGCAGTCTGCTGAGCGGATCGCACCGCCGGAGGTCCGGCTGGTGCCGCTGCCGGGACGGGCGGCGACCTGGTGGACCGGGACCGCCTGGGCGACGAGGACCCCACTGACTGAACGCTTCGTGAAGGCTGCCGCCGAGGTGGCCCGGCAGAGCGGGGTGTGAGGGCACCCCGCCCTGGTCCGGTTACTTGCTGGACTCGGCCGGCTTGCTCGGCTGGACGCCGGGCGTCGGCGCACCTGACTGACCCTGCGCGGGCTTGCCCGGCTTGGCCGGCGGCGTGCAGCCGGCCATCGGTCCGGGCTTCGCGCCGGTCGGCGGCTTGGAGCCCTTGGGCGGCGCCGGGGGCTTGGCGCCTGCCGGCGGCTTCGCGCCAGTCGGGGGCTTGGCGCCCTTCGGCGGGGCCGCGGGCTTGCCTGTCTTGGCATCCTTCGGGGGCGCCGGTGGCTTCGCGCCCTTCGGCAGTGTGGGCTTTCCCTTCGGTGGGGCGGGAAGCTTGCAGTTTGCTGGGAGTTTCCCGCCGGGCTTCTGAGCCGTCGAACTGGGCTTCGCGCTGGGGCTAGCCGTGGTGACTGCCGTGCGCTGGGCGACCTGCGTGGCCGGGCCGTCCGCCGCGAAGGCGGCGGCCGCACCGCCGCCGACGAGTGCGGCAGCGGCCAAGGAGGCCAGGACGATCTTGGTCTTCATGGTGTCCTTTCGATGGGATGGAACGACCGCCACCCTGCCGAAGGCTTGCTGAAGCCAAGCTGAAGTCTGAAAGGCCCTTCAGGTACTGCGAGCAATACTCACTGCATGCGGCTGCTGATGGTGGAGGACGAGCGACGGCTGGCGGGTGCGCTCGCCCGCGGACTGACCGCGGAGGGCTTCGCGGTCGACGTCGCCCACGACGGCACCGAAGGACTCTGCCGCGCCACGAGTACGGCGTACGACCTGATCCTGCTCGACGTGAACCTGCCCGGCCTGAACGGCTATCGCCTCGTCAGCGAGCTGCGCGCCGGCGGCCACGAGACCCCCGTACTGATGCTGACGGCAAAGGACGGCGAGTACGACGAAGCCGAAGGCCTCGACGCCGGCGCCGACGACTACCTGACCAAACCCTTCTCGTACCTGGTCCTGCTGGCCCGCATCCGCGCCCTCCTCCGCCGGGGCGCGCGCACTACCACCCCCGTACTGCGCGTCGGCGACCTGAGCATGGACCGCGGCGCGCGCCGCGTCGTCCAGGCCGGCAAGCGCATCACCCTCACCACCAAGGAGTACGCCGTACTCGAGCAGCTCGTGGTTCGTCCGGGCGATGTGGTGTCGAAGTCCGAGATCCTCGACCACGTGTGGGATCTGGCGTACGACGGTGATCCGAACATCGTCGAGGTGTACATCAGCACGCTGCGGCGCAAGCTCGGCGCCGCGACGATCGAGACCGTCCGTGGGGCCGGCTATCGGTTGGTGGACGATGCGTAGGTTCTTCGCAAGCGTCCCGGTCCGGGCGGCTCTCGGCGCCACGCTCGTGGTCGCGATCGCGTTGATCGTCACCGGTATGGCGTTGCTGAACTTGTTGCGGCACGACCTTGCCGACAAGGCGAACGCGGAGGCGGCGGCCGCGGCGTACCGGGCGGCGTGGGCGTTGCAGGCGGGCGTCGACCCGAGCCAGGTCGCCAAGTCGGACACCCCGGTGCAGATCGAGGATGTCGACGGCCATGTAGTTGCTGCTAGCAAGAATGTTCATCAGGTGCCCGGTCCGCCGCCGTCGAGGGCGGACGGCGTCCGGCCCGCACCAGAACCACCGCCGGGCAGCAAACCGACGCCAGGCGCCAAGCCGACCTCCAGCGGCAAGCCGACGTCCGCCGGCAAGCCGCCGGCCGCGAATGCCTCGCTGGCGAACGCGGCGTACGACGCAGGGCCGCCGAGCGATCCTCCTCCGCCACCGCGTGACTACCGGTGGGCCGCGATGGCGACCAGTGCGATCAACGGCAAACCGGTCGTCGTGTACGTCGCCGCGAAGCTCGACACCGAGCGCAGCGCGATCACGACCGTCCGCTGGGGCATGATCGCCGGGCTGCCGCCGCTGTTGCTGCTGGTGTTCGGGATGATCTGGCTGGTCGCCCGCCGAGCCCTCAAACCGGTCGAAGCAATTCGGCAGGAGATGGCGTCGATCACCGCCAGCACCGACCTGGCTCGACGCGTCCCGGTGCCGGCGTCACACGACGAGATCGGCCGGCTGGCGCGTACGACGAACCAAACTCTGACCGCGCTGCAGGAGTCTGTCGGCCGGCAGCGCCGGTTCGTCGCGGACGCCTCCCACGAGCTGCGGAACCCGATCGCGTCCTTGCGCACCCAGCTGGAGATCGGCGCGCAGCATCCGGCCCTGCTCGACCTCGACGGTGCGGTTAACGACACCGTCCGGCTGCAGGAGCTTGCCGCTGACCTGCTTCTCCTTGCACGGCTCGACTCCGGTGAGTCCCCGCCCGGTGAGCTGGTCGACCTGTCCGCGTTGGTGCGAGCCGAGGCGCCCGATGCTCAGGTCACGGCCGACATCTGGATCAGCGGCTCGGAGAGTCAGCTCAAGCAGGTCGTGGACAACCTCCTCGACAACGCGCGCCGGCATGCGCGCGCCGCCGTACACATCGAGCTGACGGCACGTGGTGATCAAGCGGTGCTAGAGGTCGCCGACGACGGAGACGGCGTACCGGAAGCAGAGCGCGAGCGGATCTTCGAACGGTTCGTCCGGCTCGACGACGCGCGTGCGAGGGACGACGGAGGCGCGGGCCTCGGCCTCGCCATCGCCCGTGAGATCGCCGAACGCCACGGCGGCACGCTGACAGCGCACGACGGCGCGCTGTTCCGACTGACGCTGCCTAGGGACCGGAGGAGTACCTGGGATTGACGACGTGCTTGACCACGCCGTGCCGCCGACGACGATTGACGGCGGCGGCCACCACGATGCCGGCCGCGCCGAGCAGGCCGAGAATGCCCGTGACGAGATCGAGCTTCGCGTTCTCCTGGCCGACGAACTCCGCCTGCAGGACGCCGTGAGGATCGACGACGACCTGGACCTGGCCGTCGGGGAACGTGTGCGAGCCGTGCTTGTTGAAGTTGTAGCTGCGTCCGCTGGGGCAGTCCGCGGTGAATTCGCCGTACACCTCGTCGTCGCCCCGGTGGCCGCGGAGGTGGCAGGTGATCGTGTGGCCGACGTGCGTCAGAGCGACCGGAGTCGGAGTCATCAGGAACGGGACCGCAGCCATCCCGCTGGCGACGGCGCCGAAGAACCCGAAATAGCCGCCGCCGAGCATCGCGATGCCGAAGGTGAAGAAGCCGGTGCCCAGCACCATCACCAGGGCCGCCGCGACGATCGTGTGCGGCGGGAAGGTGTAGAGCACGCCGGCCGTCACGAACAGCGCGAAGCCCACGCCGATGTACTGCCACATCGGCCCCTTGGGCGCGCCCGGCCGCCGAAAGTAACGCCCCGCGATGATCATGATCACGAGGATCAGCGACACCCCGCCGAAGACCTCCAGCGGAATGAACTTCATTCATCGCCTCCGGGGCAGGGGTGGTAGCTCGTAGGAGTCCAGCCAGGCGGCGAACAGGTGCCGGAGTACTTCCTCGTCCGGGCTGAACGTGGTCGCGAGGGCGATGAACTCGGTCGTGGTGACGGAGCCGTGCCGATGCACCTTGGTCCAGGTGTGCAGGAGTTCGAAGAACGCGTCGTCGCCCAGGTGCTTCCGCAGGACGTGCAAGGTGATCGCGCCGCGCTTGTAGAGCCGGTCGTCGAACATCAGCTCCGGCCCGGGGTCCGACAGCATCAGGTTCTGCGGCAGCCCCCTCAACCGCGAGTGGGCCTTCGAGACCTGCTGGTCGGCGGTGAGGCCGCGCGACTCCTCCGACCACAGCCACTCGGCGTAGCAGGCGAAGCCTTCGTTCAGCCAGATGTGCTGCCAGCTCGCCGGGGTGAGGCTGTTGCCGAACCATTGGTGCGCCAACTCGTGGGCGACCAGCCGCTCGGACCCGCGTCGACCGTCGACGTGGTTGCTCCCGAACACCGAGAGGCCCTGCGCCTCGAGCGGGATCTCCAGTGGATCGTCGGTCACCACGACCGTGTACCCGCCGAACGGATACGGCCCGAACTGCCGGCTGAACAGCTTCATCATGTCCTGCTGCCGCCCGAAGTCGTTCCGGAACTCACGGGTCAACCGGCCCGGCAGCACACCCTTGGTCGTCACGGGTGTCGTGGCCAGGCCGACCTCGACGTACGACCCGATCTGCACGGTCGCGAGGTACGTCGCCATCGGCGCGGCCTGGTCGAACACCCACGTCGTACGACTCGCCTTCACCCGGCGCGACACCAGCCGTCCGTTGGCGACGACCTGGTACGGCGAATCCGTGGTGATCGAGATCCGGTAGTGAGCCTTGTCGCCCGGGTGGTCGTTGCACGGGAACCAGGTTGCCGCGCCGCTCGGCTGGCTCGCGACGATCACGCCCTCGGTGAGCTCTTCCCAGCCGAGCTCGCCCCACGGGCTGTCCTCGGGCTTCGGGTTCCCGCCGTACTGGATGTCGACGCTGAACTCGGCGCCGTCGGGCAGGTTCGCGGTGATGTAGAGCTTGCCGGCGCGCTGGGTGAAGCGCTGCGGGCGGCGGCCGTTGACCAGCACCTTGGACGCGCGCAGTCCGGACAGGTCGAAGCTGAACCGGGACAACGGCTGGGTGGCGAACGCCGTGATCGTTGCCTTGCCGCTCAGCCGGTTGCTGTTGACCCGATAGTCGAGCTCAAGGTCATATGACTCGACCTTGTAGCCGGCGTTTCCATGGGTGGGCACATAACGGTCAACCATCAGCCCTGCCAAGGAGCGATCGGGTTCCCAGCCCAGCGCGTGCCAGCCGGCACACCTTCACCACGCATCACGAGAGACACCGGCCCGATGGTAGCTCCTGCTCCTACCGAGGCGGCCGGGAGGACGATGCCGTGGGGCCCGAGGGTTGCTCCCGGCCCGAAGGTGACTGTGCTCATGGAGAGAACTCGATCATGAAAAAGGTGCGTCTGCAGCACGCAGCCGCGATTCACCGTGGCACCGTCGCCCAGGGTGACCAGATCTGCCTCCGGCAACCAGTACGTCTCGCACCAGACGCCCTTGCCGATCTTGGCCCCGAGCGACCTGAGCCACAGGTTGAGCACCGGCGTACCGGCCGCGGCGTTCGCGAACCACGGCGCCGCGACCAGCTCGACGAAGCTGTCGACCACCTCGTTGCGCCAGACGAACGAGCTCCACAGCGGATACTCGACCGCGCGTGTCCGGCCCACGATCAGCCACTTCGCGACCGTCGCCATCCCACCCGCGACCGCGCCGGCGGTCAGGATCACCGCTCCGGACAGCAGCAGCGCAGGCAACGGACCGAGCCAGATGTCGAGCGCCTGCAGCGCGAACAGCACGCCTAGCGCGATCAGCACCGTGCACATGATCGGGACGAAGCGGCACAGCTCGACCAGCGCCCGCGCGACCTTCAGCTTGTACGGCGGGTTGAACGTCCTGCTCTGATCGCCCGCAATGGCCTGCCGGCGCAGCTTCACCGGCGGCGAGCCGAGCCACGACGTACCGGCCTTGGACTTCTTCGGGGCAGCCGACAGTACGGCGACCAGGCCGTTCTTCGGGACGCTGCGACCCGGCGCGGTCATGCCCGAGTTGCCGAGGAACGCGCGCTTGCCGACCTTCGCGCCGGCCACGTGCAGCCAGCCGCCGCCGAGCTCGTACGACGCGATCATCGTGTCGTCGGCGAGGAACGCGCCTTCGCCGACCGTCGTCATCTTCGGGAGCAGCAGCACGGTCGAGGCCTCGACGTCGCGGCCGATCTTCGCGCCGAGCGCCCGCAGCCACCACGGCGTCAGCAGGCTCGCGTACAACGGGAAGAGCAGCGTGCGAGCCGAGTCGAGCAGCCGCTCGGTCGCCCAGACCTGCCACCCGATTCGGCTGCGGACCGGGTAATGACCCGGCTTGATCCCGATGCCCAGCAGCCGAACGCCGATCAGCGTGAGGATCGCCATCGTCGCGAAACCGACGAGCGTCATCAGCGGGATCGCTTCGAGGGCCTTGAGTGCAGCGTCGCCGAGGGTCTGCGTGTCCTTCACATACTGTCCGAGTACGACGAGCGCCGCCGCCGCAGCCGCGACCGGGATCAAGGACATGATCGCGGACTGGGCGCCGTACGCCGCGACCCACCACGGCGCGCGAGCGGGCCGATGGTCTGGCCACGGATGCCGGGCGCGGCCGAGCCGGGCTGCGGGCGAGCCGGACCAGCGCTCGTTCGCGGGCACCTTGCCGGAGACAGCGGAGCCGGCCATGATCTCGGCGTTCCGGCCGATCTCCGCGCCCGGAAGCAGCGTGCTGCGGGAACCGACCACGGCCTCCGCACCGACGGTCACCGGTCCGACGTGCAGTTGGTCGCCGTCGATCCAGTAGCCGGCCAGGTCGACCTCGGGCTCGACGGACGCGCCGCGACCCATCGTGAGCATGCCGGTCACCGGCGGAAGCGTGTGCAGGTCGACGCCGCGGCCGACCTTGGCGCCGAGCGCGCGAGCGTAGTACGCGATCCACGGCGCGCCCGCGAGGTTCGCGGCTCCGGCGGCGTCGGAGAGGTTCTCGGCGGCCCAGAGACGGACGTGGACGTTGCCGCCGCGTGGGTATGTGCCGGGCTTCAGGCCGCGCAGCAGGATGCGGGCGCCGAGCACCGCGATGCCCATCCGGCCGGCCGGGCTGATGAGGATCAGCCAGCCGGCCAGGATCCACCACCACGACACGGTCCGCGCCCACGGCAGCGGCTCGATCAGCTCGGCGAGCAGGTTGTTCAGCGTGAAGACGTACACCAGCCAGCGAACGCCGACGACGGTCTGGAGGATCAGTGTCAACGCCGTCTGCAGGAGCTGGGTGCCCTTTGGCGTCGGCCGGATGTCACGCATCTCGACCGGCTCCAGCGCGGCCGGCTGGAACTCGTCGAGCCGCTCAGCCAGCGCGCCGAGACGCGGGTACTCGTAGATGTCGCCGACCGTGACCTCCGGGAACTTCTCCCGGAGCGCCGACACCAGCTGCGCCGCGGCGAGGCTGCCGCCGCCATGCAGGAAGAAGTCGTTGTCTGCGCTGGTGACCTTGGCGCCGAGGACCGTGGTCCAGCGCTCTGCCAGCCACCCCGCGGTGCCGGTCAGCTCTGCGGGCGGACCGTCACTGTCCATGCCGGGCAGCGGCCAGGGGAGTGCGTTGCGGTCGACCTTGCCCGACGTCCTCGTGGGCAGCGTGTCGACGACGGCGAGCAACGGAACGAGCGCCGCGGGCAGTGCTTCACGAAGCCGCTCGGTTGCCTTGGCGTTGTCGAAGGACGTGGGGTCTTCCGGTACGACGTACCCGACGAGGAGCTGATTGCCGGCCGCGCTGTTGCGTACGGCGGCCGCGGCGCCGGTGATGCCGGGGAGCGCCTGCAGGGCAGCGTCGACCTCGCCGAGCTCGATGCGGCGACCGCCGAGCTTGACCTGTTCGTCGGCGCGGCCCTGGAACAGCAGGCCCAACGGATCGGACCTGACCAGGTCGCCGCTGCGGTACGCCCGCTCCCAGCCGAGGGTCGGCATCGGGGCGAACTTCTCGGCGTCCTTGACCGGGTCGAGGTACCGGGCCAGGCCGACACCGCCGATGATCAGCTCGCCGATCTCACCGTCTTGTACTTCGTTGCCCTGGGCATCGACTACGGCGAGGTCCCAGCCGTCGAGCGGGAGACCGATCCGGACCGGGCCTTCGCCCGTGAGCTGGGCGGCGCAGGCCACCACGGTCGCCTCGGTCGGGCCGTACGTGTTCCAGACCTCGCGGCCGTCGACCGCGAGCCGCTCGGCGAGCTCGGGCGGGCACGCCTCGCCGCCGAAGATCAACAGCCGCACCTGGTCCAGCGCGTCCGGCGGCCAGAGCGCGGCCAGGGTCGGCACGGTGGAGACGATAGTGATGCCTTGGGCAACCAACCACGGGCCGAGGTCCATACCGGTCCGGACCAGGGAGCGCGGCGCCGGCACGAGACAGGCGCCGTGCCGCCAGGCCAGCCACATCTCCTCGCAGGACGCGTCGAACGCGACCGACAGACCGGCCAGAACGCGATCGTCCGGCCCGATCGGCTCGTTCTGCAGGAAGAGCCGGGCCTCGGCGTCGACGAACGCGGCGGCCGAGCGGTGGGTGACCGCGACCCCCTTCGGCACGCCGGTCGAGCCCGAGGTGAAGATGATCCACGCGTCGTCGGTCGTCTCCGGGCCCTGCGTGCCGCGCGGCGCATCGGTCGCCGTCGCGGCATCCATGCGGGCGGAGTACGGATAGTCGAAGGCGCCGTTGGCCGCGTCATTGTCGACGATCGGTTGCTGCAGCGGACGGGTCACCGTCAGCTCGAGCTCGTCGCCGACAGTGGCCGCGACCGCTGCTTCACCGAACACCAACTCGGCGCGCTCTTCGGGGTCGTCCGCGTCCACGGGAACGTAGGCCGCGCCGGCCTGCAGCGTGCCGAGAATCGCGACGTACAGGTCGTTGTGGCCCGACGAGATCCGGACGCCGACACGGTCGCCCGGACCGATCCCCGCGGTCGTCAGGCGGTTGGCGAACTTGGTCGTCTGCTCCAGCAGTTCGCGATAGCTGAGGCTCACGCTGCCGTCATCGAGCGCCGGCTCGTCGGCGTACCTGGTGGCCGTCTCCTCCAGCACATCCACAAGCGTCCGCGCGGCCGTCGCCAACTCCCCGCGTCGCAACGTCACGGCTGGATAGTACGCCGACGGGTTATCAGCTGGATAACCCGAAGCGAACACCTCAAGCGCTTGTTGTATCCCGATCGTGTGCGAATGCCTTGAAAGTACGGGCCGGACGACCAAGCGCCTGCTGGACATCGGTCGTCGGTTCGCCGCCGTGTCCGTTGGCGATCGAGGTCAGGATGTCGGTGAGAAGCTCTGCGCCGGGCCGCGGAACGCCTTTGGCTACTTGTTGTTCGGTGTACTCGGCCGGCGACAGGGCTACGTACTCGACGGACAGGCCGGCCTCGGTCAACTGGTTGGCGGCTTCGGTGAAGGTGATGGCTTCTGGGCCGGTCAGTTCGTAGGTGCGGCCGGAGTGATCGGACGTTGTCAGGGAGGCGGTGGCTACGTCGGCGATGTCGTTGGCGTCGATGAACGGCGTACGGCCGTCGCCGGCGGGCAGGGCGAGAATGCCGGAGCGGACCGCGTTCTTCCATGGGCCTTCGGTGAAGTTCTGCGCGAACCAGTTGGGGTGCAGGATCGTCCACTCGGCATCGGAACCGCGGACGGTCTGCTCTACGCCGTGCAGGGGGTGGTGGGGGTCGGATGCGCGGGACGCCGACAGGAGGACAAGCCGTCGTACGCCTTGTGCCAGCGCCTGCTCGGTGAAGTGGGCGAGGCGGTCGCCGGGGCGGACGGTGGGTTCCATGAGATACGCGGCGGTGATGCCGTCGAGCGCCGGCGTCCACGTGGATTGGTCGTCGAGGTCGAGTCGTACGTCGCTTGCGGTGCGCGACGCCGTACGGACTTCGTGGCCTGCGGACCGGAGTCGGGCTGCTATGCGGCGGCCGGTGGTGCCGGTACCGCCGAGGACGAGGAACTTGTTCATGTGGCAAGCCAACTGGATTCGGAGCAGACGATCCATGGGAGAGCGTCGCCGATCCATTTGTGATCGTCTAGCTTGGACGGGTGGATGTCCTCAGCGATCTGCTCCAGCGCGCGCAGGCGACGGACGCGCTGGTCCGGCAGATCATTGCGCGCGGGCCGTGGTCCGTGACCTACGCCGATGTGCCGTCGCTGTCGGTCGTCGCGACGCTCGGCGGTAGCGCCTGTCTGCGGCTGGACGACGGCGTACCTCGTCAGTTGGAGGCTGGTGACATCGCGCTGATCACGGGAGTCGGCAGCTACACGATCGCGGACGATCCGGCGACGCCGGCGTACTACGTGATCCGCGGCGGACAGAAGTACACGATCGACGGCGAACCGGTGGAGTGGCGGGGCGAGTACTTGGCGCCGCGTACTTATGGTGATGGGTTGCCCGGCGCGACGACGATGGTGCGTGGTGCGTACGACCTGCGCGGTGACGTCGGCCAGCGGGTGCTCGCTCTGCTGCCGCCGGTGGCGGTCGTGTCGGCTACGCCGCAGACCCGGCCGGCGCTGGATCTCTTGACCACCGAGGTCGCCCGGGAGGAGCCAGGACAGGACGCCGTACTGCGAAGGCTGCTCGACTTCGTGCTGGTGCTCGCGCTACGTGCATGGTGCGCTGGGGCGGGGCCTCCGTCCTGGTACCAGGCACTCACCGCACCTGGCGTCGGCGACGCACTCCGCCACCTCCACGAGGACCCCGCACACCGCTGGTCCGTCGCAGAGCTGGCCGCCAAGGTCGGCCTATCCCGAGCCACCTTCGCCGCCCGCTTCACGAAGCTGGTCGGCCAGCCGCCCCTCACGTACTTAACCGCCTGGCGCATGACCCTCGCAGCCGACCTCCTCCGCACCACCACCGCCACCATCGCAACCATCGCCCACCAAGTCGGCTACGAAGACCCCTTCGCCTTCAGCGTCGCCTTCAAACGCACCCACCACCACTCACCCACCGACTGGCGCAACAACCAAAGCGAAGGAAGGAACTAAAAACAAGGAAGAAGAGCAAAAAAGAAGAGACACAGAGTGGCGGCCGACCTCGGTGATCGACCGCGAGCTCGACTGCGCTCGGCTTCCGGATCCGGTGTCGGGTTCGTCGAGTCGTGGGTTCTGGCGATATTTTGCAGCCGCTGTCCACGACTCGGCGTACCGGCCCGGGGCTCTTCTCCACGACTCGGCGAACCAGCCGACCGGGTGGCCGGCGGCGTCAGCCACTCCGCCGAATCCATTTTCCCGCGGCTTCATCCGAGACTTCTGAATAGCCCTCAAGGAAGGAAAGAGAAGATAGAGAGGAGTTGGGTACCTGGCTGGGCTCGGCTCTCCGGCGATCGTCGGATTTGGGAACAGCCTTGAGCGGGGAGCGTGGTGGCCGCAGTCCGAGGCTGTTCCCGAGCGAGAATCTGCAGTTCTCGAGGTGTCCGATCGTGGGCACCCGTGGTGGAGATGGTCCGGTCGATGGCTACTTCGTGGGTCTGTGAGCGCCGCTGGACCGCCGGATCCGGCCGGGCTCCCGACTCCCCATCTATCTTTCGTCTTGTCTGTCTTGGTCTTCTTTTCAGACCGGGACGTTGATGGAGTTGTCGTGGGTGGTGGGGGTGATTGTGTTGGGCATGGCGGGACGGTAGGGGTGGTTGGTGGGGACCCCTCCCGAGGTCAGTCGTCGAGGATGGCCAGGTCGGCGGGGACCAGGGTGGTTGTCAGGAGGAGGGTGCGGAAGAGGTTGTCGTTCAGGGCGTTGCCGACTGGCTCGCCGACTTCCTCGCGGGTCAGGCCGGGTACGCCGTCTCGGGAGAGGCGGGTGCGCACGTTGGAGACCAGGTGCTCGACGCGCTTGGCGGTCCAGTTCTCAGATGGTTGTAGCTCGGCCAGCTGGTCTGCGGCCTGTCGCCAGGACAGGGGCAGGGGGTGCAGGTCGTGTAGGAGGTAGCGCTGGCCGACGACGGTCAACGCCAGCCTCTCGGCCGGGGACAGCTGCCAGATGCGGGGCGGGTGCGTGGGGTCGCGTGGTCGCAGTACCGGACGGGTGCCGCTGTCGCCTACGACGTACACCTCCAGCAGGTGCTCGCGACCGCTGGAGCCCTGGACGAAGAGCGGGGTGTACCCGGCCGCGAGCGGCATCGGGTCCTCGCCGGCGAACAGCGTCTGCTCGCGTGGAAACCGCACCGGCAGCCGCCCGGTCACCGCGACCCACCACTGACCGGTCCGGTAGCTGATCGACCCGTGCATCCGGCTGACGCGCGGATCGTCCTCACCGACGCACACATGGACCTCAGGCCGGTTCCGCCCGAACAGAATCGTCCGGTGCGGTCCGGGGTCCACTGTGAGACCACCGCCAACGCCCAGCACGAACATCGTGCCCGGCTGGGCGTCAGGTACGCCGCCCGCCAGGCTGGCCTGGCCCTGCGGGAGACTCCGGATCGGTTCCATGTCAGGCCTTCGGCAGCTTCACGACGGCTGCCTGGGCGAGCTTTGTCGCCAGTCCGCACAGCGAGGCGGGCTTCGCCGAACCACCGACGGACATCGTCACCAACTCGACCGCGTCCTGCCCGTTCGAGTCGACGTACGTCCGGTAGACGATCACTACCGCGCAGGTCTTCGGACCGTCATTCTCGTTCGAAAGGAACGCGGACCGCCCGCCCACCGTGATCGGCTGCCCGTCCGACGCGTCGAGAGGCTGGTTCCGGTCGAAGTACAGGTCCACCGACAGGTCGCTGGTCGTACTGTCCCAACCGCACGACCAGTTCCCGAAGGACGTGTCCGGATGCGTCGCGTCCACGCCAGGGACCAGCTGGAGCGCCTTGTTGTCCAGCAACGTGCACGCGTTGACGTGCGCCAGCGACGTCGCAGGTAAGGGCTCCGCACGCCGCGGAATCGGACCTGCCTGCACTACGCCGATCGCCTTCTGCGTAACGGCTTCCGCCATCGCGCACACGTCCATCCCGGAGCCGTCCGTGTGCTTGGCCTCCACCTGGATCTGCGTACGGTCGGACAGCACCAGCACCCGCTCGCAGTCGTCACCGCCGGACTTCACTCGCGTCACAGTGCGCAGGTTGCCGGTGAACTTCTGCACCGCACCTCTGGGCGAGTCGGTGTAGGGCAGATTCAGCTCCGCCCGGACGTCGACCTCCTGGTCGCCCTTACCGGTCACCACCACGTCGCACCGGTCGAAGTTCCCGTACGCCGGCTCGAGAGTGGTCTGGCCGAACCGGCTCAGCGACTTCTCGTCGATCAACGCGCACGGATCAACCGTCAGCGGATCCCCGACCGGCCCGGCCGCCGGTGCCGTGGAAGCGCTGGATCCACCTGTCGGTGTTGACCTCGTCGGCGTCGTGGATGCAGCTGACGGCGCAGGTGATCCCGACGGCTCCGACGGCCCCGACACCGCGCGCCCGATCAGCACACTCAGTACGACGACAACAGCGACGCCGGCTACCGTCACCGGAATCGTCCAGCGCTTTCGGCTCTTCACCGGCGCAATCGCAGTGCCGCCGAGCTCCTGGACCACCTCGGCAACCGAAGGCCGGTCCTGAGGATCGACGGCCAGCATCCGGGTGATGAGCGGTGTCAGCTCACCACCTTTGCGCAGCGGCTCGAGCTCGCCCCGCGCTGCGCGTCGCAGTACCGCCAACGGATTCGGATCGCTGCCGAACGGCGAGTGGCCTTCCAGCGCTGTGTAGAGCACCGCGCCGAGCGAGAAAACGTCGGCGGCGGTCGTAGGTTCGTTGCCGTTGGCCACTTCCGGGGCGAGGTGGGCCGGCGTACCGACGGTCGAGCTGTCGGTCAGCGTGGCCTCAGCCCACAGGCGCCGCGAGATGCCGAAGTCCGCGAGCTTCGCCGTACCGTCCGAGGTCACCAGGACGTTGGCGGGCTTGAGGTCGCGATGGATGATGCCGGCCGCGTGCACAGCCTGCAGCGCAGAGGCGATCTGTACGCCGATCCGTGCGACCTGAGCTGATGGCAGCGTTCCGAGCTCGTCCAGACTGCGTGAAGGCAGGTACTCCAGCACGAGCCAGTGCTCGTCGCCGTCGGCCACCACGTCGAAGATCGTCACTACGTGCGGATCGTGCAGCCGAGCGCCGGTCCGTGCCTCGCGGCGCAGCCGGCGTCCGTCCGGGTCGTCCACTCCGGGATGCGCACGCTTCAGCGCGACCATCCGGTCGAGTTGCTGATCGTGGGCACGCCAGACCGAGCCCATACCGCCCGAGCCGAGCGGTTCCCCCAGTAAGTAGCGGCCCCCGATCAGGCGGCCGCTCACTGCACAGCGTTCATTTCACTAGGTCCGCCGACACCGCGAAGGTGTCGCACGCCTTGTTGGCGCCGATGTTGAAGCCGTTCTGGATCCAGAACCCCTGGCTGGTGGCCAGACCGTGCGTCCGCTCGTCCTCCGGCGTGTCCGCGGACTCACCGAAGCTGTTGCTGGACTGCTCCTTGAACTCGTCCAGTCGCTTCGTCAACGGATACGACTTCTCCACGGACTTGCTGAACACCCCGCCGAAACAAGAGGCCTGCAACTCGTTCCGCCGCGAGCTCTCCAGCTTCTGGTCCGGGTGGTCCTGCAGGTAGACGGCCCGCGCGTAGAACAGTCCGGTGACGCCTTGGACGTGGTGTCCGTACTCGTGCGCGATCGTCATCAGGTACGCGAGGTCCTGCTGCGGTCCGAACGCCTTGTTCATCTGCTTGACGTCGACGTACATGACCTGGTTGCCGTAGCAGTAGAACGCCAGTACGCGTCCGGACAGCGGCTGGAAGTTGCCGCACGCGGTCTGGACCGGCTGGTCGAACACGACCAGGCCAGGGTCCGGCTTGTCCTGCCCGAGCTCGTGGAAGACCGGACGCCACGCGTCGTTCAGGCATTTGAAGAGGCGCTGGTAGTAGACCTTCTGCGAGGCCAGACTGCCGCTGCCGAGGTTCGCTGCCGGGCAGTTCTGCTCCTGGAGCGGACCGGTGCGGTAGACGTCGGCGTTCAGCAGGTAGTCCTCGGCAGACCCCTTCTGCGGGTTCGTGGTCGGGGTCGGGACGATCGACGGACCGGTGACCCCGGGGTCTGCGGTGTCGGTGCCGCTCTTGTTCAGCAAGGCGGACGCGACGGCGAACGAGACGCCGAGGAAGATCAGCAGCACAAAGCCGAACAGGATGAGTCGCAGCGGGCCGCCGCGTTTGCGCGGTGGCTGGAAGCCGTTGAAGTGGCCTGGAGGTCCGTAGTACGGCTGCGCCCACTGACCGGGGTACTGCTGCTGGACCGGAGCGCCCTGCATCGGGCCGGGCGGGTACTGGCCCTGCTGCGGCGGCCACGGGGCTGCCTGCGGCGGTGGCAGAATGCCGGGCGGCGGGCCGGGTGGCCGGCCCTGCGGCGGGCCGCCGTACCCGTACGGGCTGCTCACTACTCTGGCCTCCAGGCTGGTCGGTCGAGTTCGCTGCACGAACCGGCACGAGACTACTCTCGACCCATGTCACCGAAGCGCCGCCTCCTCCCGGCTGCCCTGCTGATCTCCCTGACCGCGCCGGTAGCAGGCCTGTTCGTTGCCCTGAGCCCGGTGTCCGCCCAGGCAGCTGGTCAGGCCGACGACCAGATCACGGCGTACACCGCGGATGCGACGCTCACCAAGGACGGCCAACTCCAGGTCAAGGAGACCGTCGACCTGAACGCCGGCGGTACGACGTTCAGCCGGACGCTGACGACCCGGGTCCGGTCCGACTCCGAGCGCGACCGCACGTACGGCCTGAAGGACGTCTCGGCGACGGTGAACGGCCAGCCTGCGCAGGGTTTCGAGAACCAGAGCACGGACGACGGCCGCAAGCTCACGCTGAACGTGTCCGGTCAGTCGAAGATCGTCTACAGCTACACCGTGGACAACGTGGTCGCCGACTCGACCGAGGGCCGCGAGGTGAGCTGGCCGATCGTGCAGGGCTTCGCCGTCTCGGTCCCGACGGCCAACCTGAGCGTCAGCGTCCCGTTCGCGACCTGGGTGACCTGCTTCGCCGGCCGGACCGGTTCGAGCATGCCGTGTACGTCGGCCCAGCTGGGCGAGTCCGCAGACCTGCAGATCCAGCAGAACGGCGTACCGGCGGGTGGTCGGCTGACCTTCCTGACCGGGCTGAGCGATCAGGCGACGGTGCAGGCGAACGCGCAGTACTCGACCCGCTGGTCACTCGGCCACGCGTTCACCGTGGACTCGAGCACGATCGGCCTGGCCATGATCGTGTTCGGCATCGGACTGCTCGGGGCGGTCGGGCTGTGGTTCTTCCGGGGCCGCGACGCCGCGAAGGTCGGTGAGGGCGCGCCGGAGCGTCCGGTGCTGGACGGCGCCGACGGACCGCAGTTCGCTGCGCCGGACGGCATCCGGCCCGGCCAGGTCGGCACGGTGGTGGACGAGACGGCCGACGTCGTCGACATCACCGCCACGCTGCTGGACCTTGCCGTGCGCAACTACCTGACGATCGTCGAGCAGCCGCGCGAGTCGCACTTCGGCAAGCTGGACTGGGAGCTGCAGCGGCTGCACCCGGGCGGCCCGGAGCTCCTGCCGTACGAGAAGGCCTTGCTGGACGCGGTGTTCGCGGACGGCGACTCGGTGCTGGTGTCCGCGCTCGGCCCGTCGCTGCGGCCGCGGCTCAACCTCGTCCGCGAGCAGTTATACGCCGACGTGGTGACGCAGGGCTGGTTCAACAACCGCCCGGACGCCGTGCGGAACCGATGGACCACCGCGGGCGTGGTGCTGCTCGGTGCGGGCGTCGTACTGACTATCGTGCTCGCGATCGTCACCAAGTTCGGTCTGGTCGGTTTCGCGGTGATGGCGGCCGGTCTGGTGCTCGCACTCGTCGGTCAGGCTGCGCCGGCCCGGACCGCGCGCGGTGCCGCGGTGCTGGGACGAGTGGCCGGTCTGCAGCACTACCTGGCCAACGAGTCCTCGTCGACCCTGCCGCAGAGCCACCGGCTCGAGTTCGCGTCCCGCTGCCTGCCGTACGCCGCTGTGCTGGGGCTGACCGAGAAGTGGGCGCTGGAGATCGCAGCGACCGATGACGACGACGACCCCGACGCCGGCATCGGCTGGTACTCCGGACCGGAGAACTGGCACCTGTCGGACATCGGGGAGTCGCTCAGCAACTTCGTGACCGCGTTCGGCGGCTCGCTGACCACCGCCCGCCGGCTCTTCGGCTGACGGGCGGCGGCTGCGCTGTTGGGCTAGTTGAGCCGGACGTCTGCTGCGGTGAACGTGTTGCAGGCGTCGGGCTTCTTGCCGTTGAAGCCGGTGATCGACCACTGGTAGTTGCTCACCCGGTTGCCGTGGTCGTGCACGCGCGGCCGGGCGTAGTCGTCACCGGAGTGGGAGATCAGGAACTTCCAGTTGGCGAGCAGCGGGCCGTTCATCGGGGTGAACGCCGCGTTCGCACCGAGGTAGACGGCACCGAGGCAGGTCGCCTGCAGTTCGCGCCGACGGCTCTCGAGGAGCTTCTGGTTCGGCGTCATCGACTGCTGCCGCGACATCGACGAGGCGAGGATCCCGCTCAGCTTCTGCACGTGGTGCCCGTACTCGTGGGCGAACGTGTTCAGCATGACCGCCCGCGCGTACACCGGGTTGGTCTTGTAGTACCCGTTGTCGACGGCGAACGGCAGGTAGATCGTCTCGTTCGCAGCGCAGTACGCCGCACGCACGCTGCGCTGGATACCGCACGGTGACGGCGTCTTGCCGACGTACACGACCGCCTTCGGGTTGCGGAACGGCAGGTTGGCCTTCTTCATCGCCAGCCACCAGGTGCGGTTGAGGCAGGGCAGCAGGCGGTTGTAGTACTGCTGCGCGGCGGCGACCGTGACCGGTGCGAACGGCGGCTCCGCGCACTTGGACGCGGCGACCGGGCCGATCTTGTAGAGCGCACTGCCCTTCACGACCTCGTCGGCTGTTGGGCCGCGCGGCGCGGTCGGGGTGGGCGACGTGCTCTCGGACGGTGACGAGGAGGACTCGGACACAGGTGCCGTCGGGCTGTCCTTGGCCTGCGGGTCATCGCCGCCGCCGACGCTGCGGACGAGCAGGGTGATGCCGGAGCCGACCACGAGTACGGCGAGGACGACCAGGCCGATCAGCAGATTGCGCGAGGCCTTCTTCTTCTTGCGACGCCTGCCACCCGGCGGCTGCGGGATCGGGATCGGCGGGTACTGCCAGGTCGGCGCCTGCTGGACAGGCTGACCCATCGGACCGGTCTGCCCCGGACCGCCCTGCGGTGCGGCGTGGCGGGGACCGGACTGCTGCTGTGGTGGGAGTGCGTTGCTCCAGGGGGAGGAGGGCTCCTGACCCTGGTTTGGTGGGCCCCACAGGTAGGAGCCTTCGGAGTGCGGGCCGTTCTGGTCCCGCTGCTGCGGCTGGGACGGCGCTGCCTGCCAAGCACTCGAGCCGGACTGGCCGGTCGCTGACCAGCCCTGCCCAGCGCCGGAACCGGCTTCGGAGGACTCGTCCTGCGACTCGCTGTCGCCCGCAGACTCATCCCGCAACGTCCACGACTGCGCGGACCACGATGCGCCCGACTGCGGTGAGCCGGACTGGCCTGCGCCCGACTGCGACGGGTTCGGCTGCCATTGGTCGGACCCGGGGGACTGCGCAGGACCCGACTGGGACGGGCCATCAGGTCCGGGCTGGTTGGGGCCCTGCTGGGTCGGGGCGGATTGCGACCAGAACGAGTCCGACTGCTGGGTGGACGGCGTCGCGTTGGTCTGCCACAGGTCGACCTGTGGCGGGCCTGCCTGCCATGGGCCCGGCTGGTTGGGACCAGGCTGACCGGGACCCGCTTGACCCGGCCCCGGCTGGTTCGGGCCTGGCTGGTTAGGAGCTGACTGCGAACCGGGCTGTTGTGGTCCGCGCTGCTGAGGGCCGGGCTGGTTCGGACCTGGTCGGTTCGGGCCTGGCTGGTTCGAGGCGGACTGGTTCGAGCCTGGTCGGTTCGGGCCCGGCTGGTTGGAGCCCGGGCGGGCAGGACCGGACTGCTGCGGACCGGACTGCTGGCGGCCGGACTGTTGCGAGCCGGACTGTTGCGAGCCGGACTGCTGGGGACCGGACTGCTGCGGACCGCGCTGACCCGGACCCGACTGCTGCGGACCACGCTGACCCAAGCCAGGCTGACCCGGGCCTGCCTGACCTGGGCCTCCCTGCCCCGGACCTGACTGACCTGGGCCTGACTGACCTGGGCCTGACTGGTCCGGACCCGGCTGGCCTGGGCCTGGTTGGTTCGGGCCGGCGGGCTGGTCGGGGTGTTCGCGGCGGCCGGGGTTCCAGCCGCCTTCGAACCAGTTGTTGGCGGGAGGCTCGGCCTGCGACGGGTTCTGGAACTCACGCTTGGCGTCGGTGTCACCGCTCCACCACGACTGCCCACGCTGATCGTCCCCAGGACCGCCCTGCCCCTGCTGAGGACCACGCTGCCCGTCCGCGCCTGCCGGACCGCGCCCGCTCGTGGCGGGGCCGCGCCTGCTCTCCCCGGGAGCGCCTCGGCCCTGTTCGGGGCCTTGCTGGTCTGCTCCGGGGTGGTGGGGGTTCTGCCCGGGACCGTGCTCCGGTGGGCGGTTCGGCTGATCCTCAGCCGGGTCGCTCCCCGGGGGCTGGTTCCAGTTGTCCGACATCGATGCTCCTCACGACCTTGCTGGGTGGGGGTGCCGGATGCCGATTCCCCCGGACATACTTTGCGCGATCCGGACCCACCAGGCTAGCTACCCCGGCCAGTCGTCTCGAACTAGTTCGTCACTAACTACTTCACCTGTGCCGCCGATGCGGCCCAGGTGTTGCACGCGTTCGGGTTGCGCCCGTTCCACCCGCGCAGCGCCCAGTAGTTGTGGATCGGCGGGGCGCCGTGGTCGTTCCCGTTGTCGATCGTGTTGGCGATCAGCCACCGCCACTGGACCAGCGACTGCCCGGTGATCGGGTAGGTCCGCCGGTTCGAGCCGATGAAGATGTCCGAGAAGCAGGACGCCTGCAGCTCCAGCCGCCGGCTGTCCTGCAGCTCCTGCGTGTACGTCGCCCGCTCGTACCGGATCCGCGCGTACGCCTGCAGGATCCCGGTCTGGTTCTGCACGTGGTGCCCGTACTCGTGGGCGAACTGGTGCAGCATCCACATCCGCGCCCAGACCTTGCTGTACGACTGCGTGTACTTGTTGTAGTTCCCGACGTCCTCGGTCAGGTTCATGTAGATCGTGTCGTTGGTGCCGCAGAAGAACGGCGGCCCGCTGTCGCTGTGGGCCCCGCACGGCGACTGCACGGTGCCGCTGAACGTGACCACGTTCGGGGACCGGAACCGCCCGCCGGCCTTGGTGATCATCGGCGCCCACGCCTTGTTCAGGCAGGCCAGCAGGTTCTTGTAGTTGGCCCGGGCGCCGGCCGCCGTGCTCTGCCGGGACTTGGACTCCTTGCAGTTCACCGACCTCATCGCACCGACCTTGTACAGCTTGTTCCGCACCACCAGGTCGGTGTCGCTCGGCCCGGGGTTGGTCGTCGGCGTGCTGGTGGTCGTCGAGCGGGACGTGGTCGGCAGCGGCGCCTGCGTGGTCGGCCGGGTCGTGGGCGGCCGGACGGTGGTCCTGGTACTCGGCTGCCCCGACGGTTCGGTCGACGGCTCGGTCGTGGGGCTGTACGACGACGTCGTGGTGGGCTCGGCGTACGACGGGTCGCCGTTGTGCTTCAGGATCGAGGAGGCGAGCTTCAGCCCGATCACTCCGATCACCACCACGCCGAGGACGACGAACAGCGCGATCACTCCGCCGCGGCCCTTCTTCGGCGGCCGCGGTCCACCGGGCGGAGCGCCCGCACCCCAGCCGAACTGCGGCTGACCGTGGAACGGCTGCCCCTGGAACGGCTGTCCCTGATACGGCTGCCCCTGATAGGGCGGACCAGGCGGACCTTGGTACGGCGGTCCCGGCGGCGGGCCAGGTGGTCCCGGCGGTCCCGGCGGTCCTTGCGGCGGGCGGCCAGGCGATCCGCCGTACCCAGGCGCTTGCTGACCCGGCCCCGGCTGCCACGGCGGTGGCTGCTGAGGCGGGTATTGCTGCCCGGGCGGTGGACCCCATTGGTTGCCTGACACAGCGGTGACGCTATCGGAGCCCAGGCTCAACTTACCCGGGCGGGTGATGCCGACCAGGTGTTGCAACTCGCCGGGTTACGACTCGCGAAGGCGGCCCGGCTCCAGGCGCCGTGGCTGGTGGTGCTGCCGTGGTCCCGCGGGTACGGCGGCCGGTCGCCGCTGTTGTTCACGTCGTACAGCCACATCTGGTACGCGTACCCGGTGATGCCGTAGCTGCCCCGGTTGGAGCCGAGGAACACGTTGCCCAGACAGGAGGCTTGTAGCTCGAGCCGTCTGCTCAGCAGCAGCTGCCCGTCGGTGGTTGCGTCGTACCGAAGCTTCTCGTAGGCCTCGCCGAGCCCTGTCATCCACTGGACCGAGTGCCCGTACTCGTGCGCCACCGTGAAGCTGCCGACCATCCGGCCGAACGTCGGGTTCTGCTTGTAGAACGAGATGACCGACGGCGACTCCATATAAATGGTGTGGGTCGTCGGGCAATAGAACGACCGCCCCGGCCCACTCCCGCACGGTGTGTTCACCGAGCCGCCCCAAACGACCAGACCGGGCGAACGGAACCGCCCACCGGCCGCACCGACCTGTCGCGGCCAGGCGTGGTCCAGACAGGCCTTGATCGCCTTGAAGTACGCCGATGCCTGCGCACCGTTACCAGGACCGGTCTTCGCCTGCTTGCAATTCACCGTCCGCATCGCACCGGTTTTGTAGAGCCGATGCGTCGCGTTGTAGGTCGCCGGGTTGATCTGCACCGGCTTCGGCGGTGCAGCGGTCGTCGTCTTCTTAGTAGGCGTTGGCACAGCCGTGGTCGGGCGCACCGGCGTAGTAACAGTCGGCGGTGTGGCGACAGTCGGCTCTTCACCACCGCCCTGCGCGAGTTTGACGAACAGGAACACACCACCGGCAGCAACCACCGCCACCAGGGCAACAATCAGTAGCCCTGCGCCGCCTGACTTCTTCCGTGGCGGTTGCGGCGGCAACGGACCCCACCCGAACTGCGGTCCGGGCGGTGGCGGCGCTGCGTAGTACTGCGGCGGCCGGGGAGGAGCCGGGTAACCCTGCTGCGGCGGGACGGATTGCCCGGGAGGCGGTCCCCATTGGTTGCCTGACACCCCGCAGACGCTATCGTGCCCGGTGTCAACCTCCCCTCTTTCTACGGTGTGATTGGGCGATGCGTCTACGTCTCCTCGGGCTCTCCCTGTGTGCCCTCGGCCTGCTCGGCCTGTCGACTGTCCCGGCGGGCGCGGCCGTATCCAGCGCTGCCGCCGATCCGGTGGTGACCAACTACGACAGCCAGGTCCGGGTCGAACGTGACGGCCTGCTCCGGGTCGCGGAGACCTGGAAGCTCAGCAACGTGAACGGGACCTTCACCCGGTTCATCGTCACGCGGGACCACCTGCCCGACGACATCGACCACGTCCAGGAGATCGGCGACCTGCAGGTCAAGGCCGGCGGCCAGGACAAGAAGGCGGACGTCAAGACCGACGGCGACGTCACGTCGATCGCGGTCCCCGGCATCGACAGCGGTACGACGGAGCTCGACTTCTCGTACACGGTCAAGGGCGCGGTGGCGACGGTCCTGGACGGCACCGAGGTGCGGTTCGCGCCGCTGACCGGGATCAGCATCCCGATCCAGCAGGCGAACGTCGTCTACAGCGTCCCTGAGGTTTCGCACGTCTCCTGTTTCGCGGGCCCGATCGACAGCAACATCCCGTGCACGCTGGCGCAGATCGGCGAGACGTCCGGTCCGACCTTCCAGCAGGCCAACCTGCCGCCGGGCAATACGGTCCGGATGGCGGTCGGCTTCCCGAAGGGCCAGATCGCGGCCAACTCGATCGTCGAGTACCGCCACACCTTCAAGCGCGCTTTCTCCACCGACGCGGCGCAGTTGATCACCGCACTGGCCGTGCTGCTGCTCGGTGCGATCGCGCTGTTCGCCCTGTACCGCCTGCGCGGCCGTGACCAGGTCGACCCGCGTCGCGTCGTACCGGCGTCGCTGTTCAGCCTCGGGACCGATGCCCGGATCAACTTCTCGCCGCCGTCGGACCTGCGGCCCGGCGAGGTGGGCACGCTGATCGACGAACGGATCGATCCGGTCGACGTGACCGCGACGATCATCGATCTGGCCGTCCGCGGGCACATCACGATCATCGAGCAGGAGCACAGCACGGAGTACTCGCGTCCGGACTGGGAGCTGCGCCGGGTCTCGAACGCTCCGTCGGAAGAACTGCAGCGCTACGAGAACGTCCTGATCCGCGCGATCTTCGGCGACGCCGACTCGGTGCTGGTCTCCGAGCTCGGCCGTCAGGTCCGCGCGAACCTCGAGCAGGTGCAGGACGCGCTGTACGACGGTGTGGTCAAGCGCGGCTGGTTCAGCGAGCGCCCGGACCGGACTCGGTCGCTGTGGGCAACGATCGGCATCGCCACCACGGTGATCGGCGTCGTCGCGACCGTCCTGCTGGCCCTGCTGTCGACCTGGGGTCTGCTCGGTATCGCGATCACCCTGGTCGGCATCGGACTGCTCGTCGTCGGGCGCTACATGCCGGCCAAGGCTCCGGCCGCCGGCCGTGTCCTCGGCCAGGTCGCTGCGATCCGCGGCGAGCTGCTGGAGATGGACGTCAGCGAACTGCCGACCGACCAGCACGCCGAGCTCTGCTCACGCGCGCTGCCGTACGCCGTCGTACTGGGCGGCTCGGAGCGCTGGATCGACGCACTGGTTGCCACCGACACCACGCCGGACCAAGAGGACGAGGGCTTCACCTGGTACCGCGGTCCGCGCGGCTGGCACCTGCAGTACCTGCCGGACTCGCTCCGCAACCTCACCACGAACCTGACGGGCGCACTGTTCGCCCGCTAGTCCGTAAAGAACAGAGCCCGCCACGCCGCCCCGGCGCGGCGGGCTCTGTCGTCTCACCAGTTGTGTTGAGGACCAGAGATCGTCGGAAGCGCCACACCTTCGGGGTGGATGACATAGACCAGTCCACCCGAGTGCGGCACCCAGGCGTTCTCGAAGGCGGCCCGGTCGTACGTCGTCCGCACCTGGTCGTCACTCGCGATCAGATGCGACGCAGGGTCGTTCACCACCACGTTGCCGGCGGCATCGAATCCGACGATCACCATCAGGTGCCCGTTGGTCCCGTACCCCGCACCGGGCAGATCACCCTTCTTGAACGACAGCGAGGCCACCAGCGGGATCCCCGCCTTGATGAACTGTTCCGCCTCGGTCAGCGACCGCAGCCGGGTGATGAACCCGTCCACGCCACGACTCCCGGCGTACGCCGTGTTGAACGGCCAGTTGCCCGCACCGTCGTACGAGTAGTCGAAGACGGACCGGGCCGAATGGTCCACCTGCGGATCGGTGTACGACGGATCCACCCAGGCTGTCTCGGCGGCGGTGGGTCCCGCGCCCCAGTAATCGAGCACCATCGCGGTCGACGTCGCCGAGCACCACGCCTCGCCGCCACCGTCCCACTGCGGATACTGCCCGATGTGCGTCTCCTGCGAGTACGTCGGCACGTCGAGCGTCATGCCCTCGGCACCCCCAAGGGGGCTCACGGCAACTTTCTTGTCCGAGGGCAGCCGGGACGCCATGGCTCCGACGGAGCGGACCACCGGCGACTGCGTCGTACCGCTGAGCCGGTACAGCGTGACCTTCAGCTGCCAGCGATCCAGCCAGTGACCTGTGGCTGCCTGGAAGGTGTCGACGGCAACAGATCCGTTCGCGTCTCCCTGACTCGGTACCGACGTCCGGTGGATGTCACCGGCCGCAGTGTCGTCGCCGCTGTTCCAGCGACCCATCACGTACCACTTGGTCGCGGCGCCGGTGTCTGTGACGCCGGCCATCGACACCTCGACCCAGGTCCCGGGCGGTGTGGTGGCGTTCCAGGAGGCGACCAGCTCGGTCAGCCCGAAGCCGGTGCTGACGTGGGGAGAGATCCAGCTGGTCTGGTCGTAGTTCTTGGCGGTGCCGTCGCCGAACGGATCGACGTACGACGTGGTGCCGGTCGACGTACCGAAGGTGAGGGCGCCGTCGGTGACGGTGGTGCCGAACCGGTCGCCGGCCAGGAAATCGGCGGTCGAGGTCCACGTGCGATAGGCGATCTCCCGGGCTGGGGCGACCTTGACGGCTTCGCTCGGCAGAACGCCGGCGCTGAGCACAACCGCCCCGACGATCAGGGCGGTGACGGAACGGGCGGAGGTCATAACTTCGACGTTAGACCCGGATGGCACTCGCTGCCATACGAAGGCGTGCCGTAGCAAAAAACTTACGAACGCTTGTCCCATTCGTCTTTCAGCATCGCGAAGACGAGCTCGTCGGTCCACTCGCCCTTGAGAAACTCGTTCCGCACGAAATGCGCCTCCGGGCGCAGGCCGAGGCGCTTCAGCAGGTTGACCGAACCGTCGTTGCGAGCGTCCAGCCGGGCGATGATCCGATGCATGCCGAGCTCTTCGAACCCGATCCGGAGCAGCTCGACCGCGGCCTCACTGGCGTACCCGTGACCGGCCGACTCGGGGTGGAAGACGTACCCGATCTCTCCGGTGCGCTGTTCGACGCTGTTCAGGAACAGCACGACCTCACCGAGGTGCCGGCCGGTGTCCCGGAGGATGACCGCGGCGGTGAGCGCTTGACCGTCGCGGTCCATCGGTACGTCGGCCATCCGGCCGGCGAGAGCCTCCTTGACCTGCTCGGGCGTCCGTACGTCGTACAGCAGGTAGCGGGTGACGTCCGGATTCGACTGCATTTTGAGCAGGTCGCCGTAGTCGGTCTCGGTGTAGCGGCGCAGTGTCAGGCGGTCAGTCTCGATCGGCAGCGTGTAGCTCACCGATCGAGACTATGCGACCGCCGCAACGGATTTAGCCGTTCGCGAGCGCGACCAAGCGCGACTGGTCGCCGTTGAAACGGTCCTGGTCGATCGGGGTCGAGCTGTACTGCCAGATGGTGTGGAACGGCCAGCCACCGGGCAGCGTCCCGGGCGCCGAGGCGTACCGGGCCACCCAGAGCGGGTTGGTCGAGTTGAAGGCAGTGCTGTTACCGGTGCACTGGCTCCACCAGTCAAGGTTGGTGTAGATCACCGGGTCGCGGCCGGTCCGCGCCTTGTAGGTGTTCAGGAAGTCGCGGATCCAGGCCACCATCGAGGCCTGGCTGAGTCCGTAGCAGGTCGCGCCGTATGGGTTGTACTCGATGTCGAGTGCACCCGGCAACGTCTTGCCGTCCTTGGACCAGCCGCCGCCATGGGCTAGGAAGTACGTGGCCTGGTTGGCGCCGCTGGAGTCGTTCGGAGTGGCGAAGTGGTACGCGCCGCGGATCATCCCGACGTTGTAGGACCCGTTGTACTGCTGGGCGAAGTACGGGTTCGTGTAGTAGTTGCCTTCGGTCGCCTTCGTGTAGGCGAACCGCTTGCCGGCGCTCCACTGCGAGGCCCAGTTGACGTTCCCCTGGTGGCTGGACACGTCGATGCCTTCGACGGTGGCGTCGGGCGCCATCACGGCCGGTGCTGCGGTGGTGGTGTTGTTCTGCACCCAGCCCATGTAGGCGTCGCCGGCTTTCTCGATGCCGTGCTGACGGGCCTGGGCCGTGGGCTGATGGGACGACGTGCTGCCGTCGCTGTCGATGGTGCTTGCTTGGGCGGAGCCGATCGAGGCCAGCAACAGGCCAAGAGTCACGGCGGCACCCGTGAAAAGGGCGGACTTCACGGTTTCCTCCAGAGCGATGAGGGGCGGACAGAGCGCTCGGAACTCATTCTTACCCGGCTCCGGAAAGAATCAACCTTTGAAGCTGTGATGCAGGTGATTATTTACCTACGTAACCTCCCGTTACCCTTGACCGGTGACACTTCGTTTGTACGACACCGCGACGGCAGCAGTGCGAGATTTCGAGCCGGTCCACCCGGGCAAGGTCGGGATCTACCACTGTGGGCTGACGGTGCAGGGTGCCCCGCACGTCGGGCACATCTACAAGGAAGTTGTCTTCGACGTACTGCGCCGCTGGTTCGAGCGCTCCGGCTACGAGGTCACCGTGATCGCGAACGTGACCGACATCGAGGACAAGATCCTCGCCAAGTCGGCCGACCGCGGCGTCCCGTGGTGGGCGCACGCCTACGAGTTCGAGCGCGAGCTGCACTGGGCGTACGACGTCCTCGGCTGCCGCCCGCCGACGTACGAGCCGCGCGCCACCGGGCACATCCCGGAGATGATCGAGCTGATCGAGCAGCTGATCGCGGACGGGCACGCGTACGTCGCCCCGGACGGATCCGGCGACGTCTACTTCGACGTGAAGTCCTGGCCGACGTACGGCGCTTTGTCGCACCAGCGGATCGACGACATGGAAGCAGCCGAGGACGCCGACCCGCGCGGCAAGCGGGACCCGCGCGACTTCGCGCTGTGGAAGGGCTGGACCGAGGCCACGCCGCGGACCGCCTCTTGGCCGGCGCCGTGGGGACGCGGTCGCCCGGGCTGGCACATCGAGTGCTCGGCGATGGCAGGCAAGTACCTCGGCGAGGAGTTCGACATCCACGGCGGCGGGCTCGACCTGCGCTTCCCGCATCACGAGAACGAGCTGGCCCAGTCGACCGCGGTCGGGCAGAAGTTCGCCCGGTTCTGGATGCACAACGCACTCGTCACCACGGCCGGCGAGAAGATGTCGAAGTCGATGGGCAACAGCGCCGTCGTACGGAACGTGGTCGAGCGGGTGCGCCCGATCGAGCTGCGCTACTACCTCGTGCAGTCGCACTACCGGTCGGTGGTGGAGTTCTCGTTCGAGGCGCTCGACGAGGCCGCGAAGAGCTTCCAGCGGATCGACGGTTTCATCACCCGGGCCGTCGAGGTGACCGGCGGGGTCGAGCCGGCGGCCGAGCTGCCCGCGGAGTTCGAGACCGCGATGGACGACGACCTGGGTACGCCGGCTGCGATCGCCGTACTGCACAACACCGTCAGGGACGGCAACAAGCTGGTCGCCGACGGGGACTCGGTGCTGCTGCGGGAGACGCTGGCGTCGGTGCGCGGGATGCTCGGAGTGCTCGGGCTGGACCCGCTGGCCGAGCCGTGGGTGTCGCGCACAGGTGGCAGCGACGAGCTCACGGAGGTCGTCGACGGGCTGGTGAAGGCGCTGCTCGAGCAGCGCCAGTCCGCCCGGGAACGTAAGGACTTTGCCGCCGCGGACGCCGTCCGCGACCGGCTGAAGGCGCTCGGCGTCGTCGTCGAGGACACCCCGCAGGGACCACGCTGGTCTCTTGCATCTACAGACGAAGGAAGCTGAAGTGCCAGGCAGTAGTCAGCGTAAGGGCGCCATCCGGAAGAAGCCGCGGGGTAACGCGACGGCGGGCTCCGGCGGGCGGGTTCGCCGCGGTCTCGAGGGTAAGGGCCCGACGCCGAAGGCGGTGGACCGGGTCAAGCACCCCGCGCACAAACGGGCGAAGGCGGCCGAGCGCGCCAAGGATCGGGAGCGCGCGCCCCGGCGCCAGCCGCGCAAGGACGGCGACGCGACCGTCGAGTGGGTGTACGGGCGCAACCCGGTCGTGGAGGCGCTGCGGGCCGGCGTACCGGCGGCCGCTCTGCATGTTGCCGAGGGCACCGAGCGGGACGCACGTCTGCGCGAGGCGCTGCTGGTCGCGGTCGAGACCGGTGTCTCGGTGCTCGAGGTGCCGCGGACGGAGCTCGACCGGGTCACCTCGGGTGGTTCGCACCAGGGCGTCGCCCTGCAGATCCCGCCGTACGAGTATGCGCACCCCGACGACTTGGTGACCCGGGCGCACGACCTGGGTGAGGTGCCGCTGATCGTCGCGCTCGACGGCGTGACGGACCCGCGCAACCTCGGCGCGATCACCCGTTCGGCGGCGGCGTTCGGCGCACACGGCGTCGTCGTGCCGGAGCGTCGTACCGCGTCGATGTCCGCGTCGGCGTGGAAGACCTCCGCCGGCGCCGCGGCCCGCATCCCCGTCGCCCGGGCCGGCAACCTCAACCGGGCCCTCAAGTCCTACAAGGACGCGGGCCTGCTGATCATCGGCCTGGACATGGACGGCGCCGTCGAGCTCCCCGAGTTCGAGGCGGCCACCGAGCCCGTGGTCCTGGTCATCGGCTCCGAAGGCAAGGGCCTGGCCCGCCTGGTCCGCGAGAACTGCGACCTCATCGTCTCGATCCCGATGACCAGCGCCACCGAGTCACTGAACGCCGGTATCGCCGCCGGCGTCACCCTGTACGAGATCTCCCGCCGCCGCGCGGGCTGAACACGCGACAGCGCCCCGGACCGTGGAGGTCCGGGGCGCTGACGTGTTCAGGGTCAGTAGACGCTGACGCCGTAGCGGGACAGCGCCTCGGTGACAGGCTGGAAGTACGTCGTACCGCCGGAGGAGCAGTTGCCGGAACCGCCGGAGGTCAGACCGAGAGCTACCGAGCCGGCGAACAGCGCGCCGCCGGAGTCGCCGCCCTCGGCGCAGACGTTGGTGCGGATCAGGCCGGTGACGGTGCCCTCGGCGTAGTTCACCGTGGCGTTCGTGGCCTGGACCGTGCCGCTGTGCACACCTGTGGTGCTACCGCTGCGCTTGACCGCCTGGCCGACGGACGCGTTGCCGGCGGACGTGATGTCCTGCGAGGTGCCGTTGTACAGATCCACCGTGCCGGGGTGGTTCGTGTACGACGTGCTGTACTTGACGATCGCGTAGTCGTTACCCGGGAAGCTCGATCCGTACGTCGTGCCGAGCAGGGTGGTCTTGCTGGAGTTCGAGTACCAGCTCGACGCGATGTTGCCGCAGTGACCCGCGGTCAGGAAGTAGTACGTGCTGCCGCTGCGGACGTTGAAGCCGAGCGAGCAGCGGTACTGCCCGCCGTAGATGGCGTCGCCGCCGGCGATGTACTTCGTCAGCTTGCCGGACATCTTCTCCAGCGTGACCCGGCTGCCGAACTGCTTGGTCACACCGGTCAGCTTCGACAGCTTCGCGCCGGTGACGGTGTCGTCGTACGACACGATGATCCGGCCGTTCGGGTCGGTCTGCCACGCCGTACCCGGGATCGTCGCGTCCTCGCTCAACGTCGACGTGATCGCGGATGCGGACAGGGCGGCGGGGTTGACCGGCGCGGCCGAGGCCTGCGACGCCATAAGTCCGGCGGCAGCAAGCCCGGCCACGGCCAGGACGGCGGTGGTACGGCGGAATGGGGACATGTTCACGGTTTCAGCCTCCTCACGATGAGGACGCCTTCGGGGCGGGGCGTCCTTGACTTCAACCGTGTCCAGTCCTACCCCCAATCTCCCTGAGTATTCAAGGGGTTCCGGAGAGTAGGGGAAACCTGCACGTTTCAGTAGATCGACACGCCGTACACGTTGAGGGCTTCCACCACCGGCTGGAAGTACGTCACTCCGCCCGTCTTGCAGTCACCGGAACCACCGGAGGTCAGACCGAACGCCCACTGCCGGTAGAACAGCGGACCGCCCGAGTCACCCGGCTCGGCGCACACGCTGGTGCGGATCAGGCCGGCCACGCGCCCGTCGCCGTAGTTCACGGTCGCGTTCAGCCCGGTCACCCGGCCGCTGTGCAGGCCGCTGGTGGCGCCGGAGCGGTACACCAGCTGGTTGAGGCCCGGGTTCATCGCGGTGGTGATGTCCTGCGAGTGCCCGTTGTACAGGTACACGCTGCCGCCCGGGGGCTTCATCTTGATGTCGGTGCGGTAGACGACCAGCGAGTAGTCGTTCCACGGGTAGCTGGCGTTGACCACTGCGCCCGTGTACACAGCGTGGTTCTGGTCCTGGTACCAGCGGGCCGCGGCGACACCGCAGTGACCGGCAGTGAGGAAGTAGTACTTACCGCGCCGCTGCACGTTGAAGCCGACGGAGCACTTGTACTCGCCGCCGAACGTCGCCATGCCGCCGCTGATGTACTTCTGCAGCTTGCCGGGCAGCTTCTCCATCGTGATGTTCGAGGCGAGCTGCTTGGTCAGACCGGTCAGCTTGGTCAGCTTGGTGCCGGTGACCGTGGAGTCGTACGACACCACGACGGTGCCGTCCGGCTTGGTCATCCACGCCGTACCAGGGGTGTTGATCTGGTCGTTCAGCGTCTCGGTGATTGCTTTGGCGGAAAGTCGTGGCGGCTTCACCGGGTCCGCCTTGGCCGGTACGGCGGCGGCCAGGGCGAGCGCGGCGGCCGCCACCACGGCCGCAGTTCGTCGCAGGGTTTTCATAGTCATCAGCCTTCCGGGGCGTACGGCTCTGATGCGCAAGATGGCAGCAAGAGGACGATCCCCAACCTTAAAGGTCCGTGTGGTTCAGTCCAGGCGCAGGGAGTGCAGGACGAACGAGGCGAGTTCGCGGTACGCCTCGGCGTCGTTCAGGCCGGTACGCCGGGCGATGTCGCCGCGCTGGATCGCCTGCATGGTGTGCGCGATCATCTCGGCCGCGAACGCGATGTCGACCTGCCGGAACGTCTTGTGGTTGATCCCGTCCTCGATCAGCTGCCGGACCCGCTCGGCGGCGATCCGGGTGTTCCGCTCGTACACCGACCGGGCCGGCGCGAACGTCGCCACGTCGTCCAGGAAGGTCCGGCTGGCCGGCCGCAGCGCGTCCGCGACCGCGTTCAGGTACGCCGCGATCCGGCGGTCGTGGCGGGTCTGCCGCGCGACCGCGGACTCCACCTGCGCGGTGGCATTCTTGAAGTAGTGCTTGACCACCTCGACGGCGAGCTGCTCCTTGCTCGGCGCCAGCGCGTAGAGGGTCGTCTTGCTGCAGCGCAGCTCGGCGGCCAGGTCGTCCAGGGTGAAGCGGCTGAACCCCTGCTCGAGGAACAGGGACAGGAGCCGGTCGAGGAGCTCGGACTGTCGGCGGGTCCGCCGCCCCGGAACGACTGTTGTCATATTGAGACAGCATAGAACGATACGGAACTATGTGCTTCAGTATCGTTCCGAGTATCATTTTGGCAGTTGTTGAAGAGGGGGTTCCTGATGCCTGTCGACCGACTCCTGCCGACCGACGAATCCATCGACCTGCTCGCCCTGGTCCGGGACCTGTGTGAGCACGAGCTCGCGCCGTACGCCGCCGGTGCCGAGGAGAGCGAGACCTTCCCGAGGGACGCGTTCCGCACCCTCGGCAAGGCCGGCCTGCTCGGCCTGCCGTATCCGGAGCAGTACGGCGGCGCCGAGCAGCCGTACGAGGTGTACCTGCAGATGCTCGAGGAGATCGCGTCCGCGTGGATGTCGGTCGGTGTCGGCGTCTCCGTGCACACGATGACGTCGTACGGGCTGGCGACGTTCGGGAGTGACGAGCAGAAGGCCCGGCTGCTGCCTGACATGGTCGGCGGCGAAATGCTGGGGGCTTACGCGTTGTCCGAGCCGCAGGCCGGCTCCGACATCAGCTCGCTGACGACCAGGGCCGTCCGCGACGGCGACTCGTACGTCCTGAACGGGACGAAGGCGTGGATCAGCCACGGCTCGCACGCGGACTTCTACACGACGTTCGCGCGGACGTCGGAGGACCCGAAGCACGGCATCTCCGCGTTCCACGTGCCCGGTTCGGCTGAGGGGCTGAGCTTCGGTGCGCCGGAGCGGAAGATGGGCCTGACCGGCTCGACCACGACGCTCGTCAACTACGACAACGTCCGGATCCCGGCCGCCAACCTGATCGGCGCGGAGGGTGACGGCATGCGGATCGCGTTGTCCGCGCTCGACTCCGGCCGGCTCGGGATCGCCGCGTGTGCGATCGGTCTGGCCCAGGCAGCGCTCGACGTCGCCGCGTCGTACGCGAAGGAGCGTCAGCAGTTCGGGCACGCGATCGCGGACTTCCAGGGGATCCAGTTCCTGCTCGCCGACATGGCCGCCGCGGTCGAGTCCGGGCGGGCGACGTACCTGCACGCCGCGCGCCGGCGTGATCTCGGGCGGACGTTCACGCGCGAGGCGGCGGTCGCGAAGCTGGTCTGCACGGACGCGGCGATGAAGGTCACCACCGACGCGGTGCAGGTGCTCGGTGGGTACGGTTACACCCGGGAGTTCCCGGCCGAGCGATACATGCGCGAGGCCAAGGTGACCCAGATCTTCGAAGGCACCAACCAGATCCAGCGGCTAGTGATCAGCCGCGAAGTCCTCAGGAGCGTGTAGATGAAGTTCAGCCCGTCCGACGTCGCCCTGGTCACCGGTGGTGGTTCGGGGCTCGGGGAGGCGACGGTACGCCGGTTGGCCGCGGACGGGCTCGGGGTCGTGATCGTCGACCTGCCGTCGTCCGCGGGCAAGGCGGTTGCGGAGGAGCTGGGCGACCGGGTCGTGTTCGCGCCGACCGACGTCACCGACGAGGCCGGCGTCACGGCCGCGCTCGACACGGCGATGAGCCTGGGCGAGCTGCGGGTAGTCGTGAACTGTGCCGGCATCGCGACGCCGGGGCGGGTCGTCGGCCGCAAGGGTCCGTTGCCGCTGGCAACGTTCCGGCAGGTGATCGAGGTGAACCTGATCGGCACGTTCAACGTCCTCCGGCTGGCTGCTGAGCGGATGATCGAGTTGCCGGCGGGCGAGGACGGCGATCGCGGCGTCGTGGTGATGACCGCGTCGATCGCGGCGTACGACGGTCAGGTCGGCCAGGCGGCGTACGCGTCGAGCAAGGGCGGGATCGTCGCGCTCACGTTGACCGCGGCGAGAGACCTTGCGGACAAGGGGATTCGGGTCGTCACGATCGCGCCCGGCACGATGGAGACCCCGATGCTCGCCGGGCTCCCGGAGGAGACGCGGACGGTGCTCGAGCAGCAGGTCCCGCACCCGTCGCGCCTCGGCAAACCGTCGGAGTACGCCGCGCTGGTGCGGCACATCCTCGACAACCAACTGCTGAACGGCGAAGTCATCCGCCTCGACGGCGCGCTGCGGATGCCGCCGCGCTGATGCGCGTTCGCGCGTTGCTGTTGCGGGCGGGCTCGCCGTTCGCGCAGCTGTGGTTCCGCATCCGCAAACCCACGACCTTCGGCGTGAAGGCCCTGCTGCGACAGGCGGACGGCCGCTTCCTGGTCGTCCGCCACTCGTACGCCGACACCCGCCGCTGGGCGCTTCCGGGCGGTGGCTACAAACCCACCCGCGAAACGCCCGCGGAGGCAGCCGCGCGCGAGATCCACGAGGAACTCGGCATCGCGCTGCCCGCCGAAGCCTTCACCGTCCTCGACACCACCGTCACGACGCTGGAGGGCAAGCACGACACCTTGACGACCCTCGCAGCCACGGCGGCCGGAGACACGCTCCGGCTCTCGCCGGAGATCGCCGAGGCCCGCTGGGTCGGTGACCTCGCCGAACTCGGCGAGGCCCCCGTCTCGCAGTGGTTGGTCAGGGCGTTGGCGTCATCCTGAACCAGCGCGCTCCATGCGCCGGCACGCTGCACTCCAAGCGTCCGTCCGGGCGGTGCTCCGACCCGTCCCACAGGTCTCGTGCCGGACCAGGTCCGGCGAGAGAGTCGAGCGGCACGGACACCTGACGGACGCTGGAGCCCGTCCAGAAGATCGCCGCATAGGAACAATCTGTGCCCCGGGCTGTCCAGACGATGAGTTCGCCGTCATCGAGGGGCTCGCGGATGATTTCGCGGGCGTCGTACGACGTGTTCAGAACCTCGGCGAGTGCTGGATTCGTCAGCAGGGCAAGGGTTTCGGGCGACGAGGTCGGCAGATCGCCGCCCATCATCAACGGCGAACGCGCCATCACCCACAACGTGAGCAACGTCTTCTGCTCGTCCAGGGTGAGCCGGCTCGAGCGGTCCTCGCCGCGTTCGGCGCGGATGCCGATGTGGCCGAGCGGCAGCATGTCGGCGTCCGCCCAGCCGCCGGTCTGCTGGAACGGCGCCCACCGCGCCAGCCGCGCGAACTGCGCGTACACGTCCTCCCACCGGTCCCACAGATCGTCCGAGATCCGCCACAGCTGCGCGTTGCCCCGCAGATGATCGAGGTGATGCGTCGACAGCTGGGTGCCCGGCGACAACGACAGCACGATCTCGCGCCCGGTCCGCTCGATCGCTCGTGCGTACGCCGCGATCTCGCGATCGTGGTACGGCGCCAGCATGTCGTCCGCCTTCACGAAGTCCACACCCCAGGCGGCGAACTGCGCCACCTGAGCGTCGTAGTACGCCTGCGCGCCGGGATGGTCGTGGTTCAGCCCGAGGTTGTCCGGGTTCCACGCGCAGACGTGGTCGGGGTCCGCGATCTCCCGCGCCGTCCACTCGGTCCCGTACACCGGCAGGTCGAGCTCGACCGCCCGCCGCGGAATCCCGCGCATGATGTGCAGCCCGAACTTCAGCCCGAGCTCGTGCACCTTCGTGGCCAGTGGTTCGAAGCCGGCGCTGCCCGCGGCCGAGGGGAACCGGAGCGGGGCCGGCAGTTGGCGGCCGTAGTCGTCGAGGACGATCGGCGCGTTCTCGTTGTAGCCGTGCGATCGCGCCGTCGGGTCGTACCACGCGATGTCCACAACCACGGTGTCCCACCCGAACGGCAGCAGCCGGTCGTGCATGACCTGTGCGTTCGCGAGGACTTCGTCTTCGGTGACTGTGGTGCCGAAGCAGTCCCAGCTGTTCCACCCCATCGGCGGGGTCTGCGCGGCTACCACTCCGCGAAGGAGCCGTCGTCGTGGCGGAGGATCGGTGAGCGCCAGCGGTGCGGGTTGGCCGCGGCCGCGCGGACTACCTCCTCGTTGACCTCGATCCCCAGCCCAGGGCCGGTCGGGCGCTCCACGTGCCCGTCGATGAAGGTGAAGACCCCTGGATCGACCAAGTAGTCGAGCAGCTCATTGCCGCTGCCGTACTCGATTCCCAGGCTCTGTTCCTGGATCAGGAAGTTCGGGATGGCGAAGTCGATCTGCAGGCTTGCCGCCAGCGTGATCGGCCCGAGCGGACAATGCGGTGCCACGCTCACGTCGTACGCCTCGGCCATCGCCGCGATCCGCCGTACCTCGGAGATGCCGCCCGCGTGCGAGATGTCCGGCTGCGCGACCGCGATCCCGGTCGTCAGCACATCCCGGAAGTCCCAGCGGGAGAAGAGTCGCTCACCGGTCGCGATCGGGATGCTGGTCGACTCGACGACCCGGCGCAGGTCGCGGGCGAACTCCGGAAGCACGGGCTCCTCGATGAACATCGGCAGCAACGGCTCGAGCAACGGCAGGACCTGGCGGGTGGCCGCCGTACTGAAGCGGCCGTGGAAATCGAGGGCGATGTCGACACCGTCGCCCAGTGCGTCGCGCAGCGCCTCGACTCTGCTGACCGCGGCGCGGAGTTGGGCGGCCGACGGGATCGGCGGCAGCGCCTCGGAGAGATTGAGCTTGAGCGCGGTGAAGCCCTTGGCCACCCTGGCGTGCGCCTCGTCGACGAGCTGGGCGTTGTCGCGGCCGTGCACCCAGGTGTACATCCGGACCTTGTCCCGCACCGGACCGCCGAGCAACTCGTGCACCGGGACGTCGTGGAATCGTCCCTTGATGTCCCACAAGGCCTGGTCGATTCCCGCCAGCGCACTCGAGAGCACCGGCCCGCCACGGTAGAAGCCGCCCTTGGCCATGACCTGCCAGTGTTCCTCGATCCGCAGCGGATCGGAGCCGACGAGCTGCTCCATCAGCGCTGTCACGGCGCCTTGGACCGCCTCGGCCCGGCCCTCGACGATCGGTTCGCCCCAGCCGCTGATGCCTTCATCGGTGTCGATGCGCAGGAACTGCCAGCGCGGCGCCACCAGAAACGTCTCGTACCCGACGATTTTCACACTGCCTCATTCGGTCGAAGGTCCGTGCCGGCCAGGAGCGCGGCGACAAGCTGATCGGTCTGCCGGAGCACCAGGGCCGCAGCGCCGGACGCGCCGGCTCGCACGCCGAGATCGAGTTGTGCGGCGACCACCTCGGCGTCGCGGGTCAGCGCCATCGCGGAGCGGCGCAGTGTGGCGCGGATCGGTTCCAGGATGAGATCGCCGGTCCGGGCGAGCTCGCCGCCGATGATGATCAGGCCGGGGTTGAGCAGGTTGCAGATGTTCGCGAGCACCCGTCCGGTCACCTCGCCGGCCGCGCGCAACGCGCGCACGGTGCCGGGGTCGCCGGCCTGCGCCGACGCGAGGAGTTGGTCGATGTCGTCCAGGTGCAGGGTGTCGAGCACGGCGTTCAGCGACGCGTACTGCACCAGGCAGCCGCGGTTCCCGCACGGGCACTGCGCGCCGGCAGGGTCCGCCGAGATGTGACCGGCCTCGCCGCCACCGCCGCGCGAGCCGCCGTGATGAAGGTTGCCGTCGACAAGCAGCCCGGCGCCGATCCCCGTCGACAACCCGAGGAACAGCACGTCCCGCTCACCCCGCCCGGCGCCCCAGGTGAACTCGGCAACCGCCTCGAGCCGGGTGTTGTTGTCGACCAGCAGCGGTACGTCGAGCTGCCGCCCGAACTCGGCCGACACGTTCACCCCTGCCCACGCCTGCCCCGGCAACGACGGGCCGACCACGCCGGTCTGCAGATCGAGCGGACCCGGTACGCCGATGGCGACGCCGAGCAGGGCGCTGCGATCAACCCCCGTCTGCGCGAGCAAGGTGTCGAGCAGACCCACGCCGGCCGTGAGGCGCTCCTGCCAAGGCGTGTCCCGGTCCATGCTGACGCCGTCGCTGGCCAGTGTCCTGCCCGCGAGGTCGGTGACGTGGCACCAGACGCGTTCGAGGGTGAAGTCGAGACCGGCAGCCGCGCCGGCCGCCGGATTGGCCTGCAGGAACCCACGGGCACGGCCGTCGACCTCGGAGGCGTCGATGCCGGCTCGGGCCACCTGGTCGCCGACCGCCTCGATCACGACGCCGCCGGTGATCAGGTCGGCCACGATCGTGGACACGGTCGTCCGTGAGACCCCGCAGATCCGCGCCAGCTCGGCCCGGTGCAGCGCCCCGTGCTCCATCAGGGCGGACAGCATCCGTTCGGAGTTGGTACGCCGCAGTGCGCGCAGTGATCCGGTGTCCTTCGCAGTCACGAGGACGAGTATCGGCGGAACGGCGTACGGACGTCAACAAAACGGACATAGTGCGTTCATACTCTTGACACAAACCCGGAAGTGCTCGAACAATTTCGCCCACAGTCCGGGAATCGACCCGGGCCCGGCGACGTGGATCAACGACATGGACGCTGTGGAGAACGCGAGTGTGCCGCTGCTGGTGGTCACCGGCGGGCTGGGGCGGGTGGCGACGGTTGTGCAGCCGTGGCTGCGCAAGACCTACCGGCTGCGGCTGGTCGATCGAGCACCTGCCGACGGTGTCGTCCGGACCGACATCGGCGATCCCGAGGCGGCGTACCGGGCGCTCGAGGGAGCGGACGCGGTCCTGCATCTGGCCGGGAACAGCAGCCCTTGGCAGACCTGGGACAGCGTGTACGCCGCCAACGTGCGGACCACCCAGGTCGTGCTCGAGGCCGCCGCGGCGCACGCCGTACCGAAGCTGGTCCTCGCGAGTTCGCTGCATGTGATGGGCGAGTACAACCGACCGGCGCACTGGCCGGTCGATCCGCGCCTCGATCCGCGACCGTGCTGTCCCTACGGGCTCGGCAAGGTCGTGCTCGAAGCGCTCGGGCGGACACATGCGGAGCGGGTGGGGGCATCGGTCACCTGTCTGCGGCTCGGTCTGACCGGCTGGCCGCTGACGGAGCGGCGCTATCTGGGGCAGTGGCTGTCCGACGACGACGCCGGCCGGCTGGTGCTCGCAGCGCTGCAGAGCAAGGAGCGGTACGGCGCGTATTTCGGGGTGTCGGCGAACACCCGGGACCACTGGGACATCGCCTCGGCCCGGCACGAGCTCGGGTATCGGCCCGAGGACGACAGCGAAGTGTTCGCAGACCGGGCCGGACCCTCCTCCGGCCCGGTCTGCCGGCTCTTCGAAACCGAGACTTCAGATTGAGAGGTTGGCTATGACCACAACGAACTCAGGGCTCTCCCGCCGCCGGTTCCTGGCGCTCGGCGGCGTGGCGGCCGGCGGTGCCCTCACGGTGGCCTGCTCGCCCGCGTCCTCCACCAACACTCCGGTCGCGACCGGCACCGGATCCAAGGCCAAGGGCGCCGTGACCGTGATGTCCCAGTCGGGAGAATTCGGCCCGAAGGAGGCCAAGGCGGCTTCGCAGGCGCTCGGCCTGACTGTGAAGACGGTCGAGTACGACCTGACCAAGCTGACCGCGATGCTTGCCAGCGGCAACCCACCCGACGTGGTCCGGGGCATGGGCGCTACCGATACGGCGTACCTCGCGGCCCGGCAGGTCGCCGAGGATCTCGATCCGTACTTCGCGAAAAGCGCGCTGATCAAGGCCGACGACATCGACCCGGTGAACGACCTGTGGCGGTTCGACGGGCAGAAACAGGGCGCCGGCCCGCGGTACGGGTTCGCGAAAGACTATTCGCAGGACGCGATGCTCTGGTACAACTCCGCACTGTTCGACGCCGCGAAGGTGGCGCATCCGAGCTCGGCCGAGCCGCTGTCGTTCGACGAGCTGCTCGATCTCGGCAAGAGGCTGACGAAGCGGCAGGGTGCCAAGGTCAGCGCCTACGGCCTGAACGCGAACGGCCTCAGCGTCTTCATCACGCTCTGCGGGATGACTGCCTCCGCGGGCGGCAAGGTGCTCGCCGACGACCTCGCATCGGTCGATCTGAGCAGCCCGGAGGCGCTGCGCGCGATCACCTGGTACCTCGACTACGCGAAGGCGGGCATCGGCCCGACGGTGCTCAACCCGGATCCGAACGGCTGGGACGGTCCGACCTTCCAGGCCGGCCGGATGGCGATCGCGACCGACGGCTACTGGTTCGGCGGTGTGTTCAGCGCCGACGCGAAGAACGCGAAGCTCGCGCATCTGCTGCCGGCGCCGCAGTTCGGCACCGGCGCACGGATCAGCCCGTGCTACGGAGCGACCGGGCTCTGGATGCCGAAGGCCGGCAAGAACAAGGACGCGGCCTGGGCGGTGATGGAGTGGTTCCTGGCCGGCGATCCGGCCAAGGCGCGGGCCAAGGGCGGCTGGGGGATCCCGCCGCTGAAGTCGCTGCAGAAGCTGATGCCGCAGACCCAGCCGTTCCAGAAGGAGGCGTACGAGGTCCAGTCGGCCGAGCAGAAGTACTTCTCGGTGATGACCTTCACCCCGTACCTACGGCTTGACGCGATCGACGGCATCATCGGCCGTGAGTTGCCCAAGGCAATCAAAGGTACGACGTCTGCCGCGCAGTTCGCGGACACCGTGATGAGCCAGGTCAACACCCAGCTCGCCGATGGAAAGAAGCGCTTGCGGTGAGTGTCCTGACCGAGGTACGCCGTCCGGCCGCGCCGGCTGCCGTGGACCGGCGGAAGAAGCCGCCCGGCCTGCGGAAGGCGCGGACGTTCTACCTGTTCGTCGCACCGTGGATCATCGGGTTCGTGGCGCTGACGGTGTTCCCGCTCGGCTACGCGTTCTGGCTCAGCCTGACCGACTCCGACGGGCTGTCGCCGCGGACCCATTTCGTCGGCTTCGAGAACTACGTGGCGATCTTCCACGACCCGCTGACCCTGAGCTCGCTGGGCAAGACCGGGCTGTTCGCGCTGGTCACCGTGCCGCTGTCGATCTTTGCCGGGTTGCTGCTCGCGGTGATGCTGAACCAGCCGATCAAGGGCCGGGGACTGCTTCGCGGGCTCATCTATCTGCCGGCCGTGGTTCCGCCGGTGGGTGCGGCGCTCACGTTCCGGTTGATCTTCGACCGCGATGCGGGCGCGGCGAACGGCGTACTGAGCGGGCTCGGGGCGAATCCGATCACCTGGCTGGTCGATCCGAACGTGCGCTATGTGCTGTACGCGCTGGTGTTGTGGGGATGCGGCGGATCGATGATCATCTCGCTGGCCGGCCTGCAGGACATTCCGCGTGAGTTGCTCGAAGCGGCTCAGGTCGACGGGGCGTCGTACTGGCAGTCGTTCACGCGGATCACCGTGCCGTTGCTGTCCCCGGTGATCCTGTTCCAGGTGATCACCGGGGTGATCGGATCGCTGCAGTCGTTCGCGCCGTTGCTGTTGTCGTCGGGGTCGCTGAGCGGCGCGGGGACGGTGCCACAGGGCAACTACCTCTACATGATCCACGTGTTCGCGCAGTACTTCAGCGCATCCCGCTTCGGCTACGCGTCGGCGATGTTGTGGATGCTGTTCGCGGTGATCCTGCTGGTCACGCTGCTGATCATCAAGGTGAGCGCCCGGACCGTCTTCTACACCGTCGAGCCGGAGGGGAAGAAATGACCCGGACCTACCGGTGGGCGCTCTACATCGTGCTGCTGGCCGTCGTTCTGGTGATGCTGAGTCCGATCCTGTGGTTGGTGTCGACGTCACTGAAGTCGCCGGCCGAGATGGCGTCGTTCCCGCCGTCGTGGTGGCCATCGGCACCGAGATTCGCCAACTACACCGACGCGATCAGCCAAGTGAACTTCATCGGCGCGACGCAGAACTCGCTGACGATCGCGTTCATCAGCACCACACTGACCACCTTGAGCTCGGCGTGGGTCGGATTCGGGTTCGCGCGGTTGACGGCGCCGGGGAAGAAGCAGTTGTTCGTCGTGCTGCTCGCGACGATGATGCTGCCGGGGATCGTGACGCTGGTTCCGACGTACCTCATCTTCGCGAAGCTGCACATGGTCAACACCTACTGGCCGTGGGTCGCGTGGGGGCTCGGCGGGAGCGCGTTCCTGATCTTCCTGTTCCGCCAGTTCTTCGCCGGCATCCCGCGGGAGATGGAGGAGGCAGCAATCATCGACGGCTGTGGATACGTCGGGGTCTTCTGGCGGATCTTCCTGCCGCAGTCCTGGCCGGTGATCGCGGCCAGTGTGATCCTCTCGTTCACCCACGCCTGGGGCGACTTCGTCGGACCCGCGATGTTCCTCAGCCAGGACAGCACGACGCTCGCCGTCGCGATGGCCACCGGCTACGTCAACGACAAGGGCCTCCCGATGAACAACCTGGTCGCGGCCGGCGCCGTCATGTACGTCCTGCCGGTCCTGGTCCTCTTCCTGTTCATGCAACGCCGCTTCGTCAGCGGCTTCTCAACCTCGGGCATCAAGTGAGGAGGAAGTCATCGCGGTAGGGAGGGAATGGGTTTGACCGGGTCGAAGAGGTCGGCGCCTTGGGTTTGGTGGTGGGGGCCGGATCGGATGATGTCGATGCCCGGTGGGGGGTGGTTGATGGAACAGGTGCTGTAGGAGACGTGGACCGGCCACGACTGGTTGCCGGCGCGGAGGTGGATGACGTATTCGCGACCGGCCGGATCCTGGCATCCGGCCGGTATCGGGCCCGGGCCTGAGCGTGGCCTGGGCGGGGTGAGCAGCTGGCCGGCCAGCTGCTGGGCCTTATCTGCCGGGACGTTCGAGCCGGCGATCAGCGAACCGTTCCAGTACTCGCAGATCGAGGCCGCGGTGATCTGGGCCGTCGGCTTGCCGTTCGGTCCGTCGGCGGGCTGCCGGGCGGTGCAGCCGTAGTAGTCCGTGCCGGTGATGGGTCGGGCCGAGTCGAGGATCGTACGGCGGAGCGCGTCGTCCTTCGTCAGCACGCTGAGCTTCACGCCGCCGACCAGCCGAGTCTCTTCGGTCCAGCCCCCGTCGTACTGCTTGATGCCTGGCGCCTGAACGTCGTTGAACCACAGGTACGGCTGCCGTCGAGCCAGCGGGACTACAGCCGTGCTGCAGGTGTACACCTTGCTCGCCGGCCATCCGTTCAGTCGCCCGATGGCGGGAACTGCCGCGTTGCCGAGGAAGGTGCACGGCGCCGGTCCGGACACGTACTGCGTCCAGCGCGCCGGGACCTGTACCTGGACCGTCCTGAAGGACTCCCATCGCCAACCGGGTTGCGGGTTCTGGGCGATCGGCGGATCGGTGCGCAGTTGCAGGTGGGTTGCGGTGATCGCGGTTGCGACGGCTGCCGCGGCGATGACGGCGGCGCCGATCGTGCGGCCGGTGCGGCGGCGGCGTAGGCGGGCGTGGACTCCGGCCAGGAGGCGGTCGTCCGATGGGGCGTCCGCGGCGTGCTTCGACAGGCTGTCGGCGATGAGTTGTTCGGAGCGGTCCATCAGTGCTTGACCTCCTCGGTGGTGATGGTGGTGCGCAGGCTCGCCAGCGCGCGGTGGATCTGGGAGCGGACGGTGGCGGGTGAGCAGTCCAGGATCAGGGCGATCTCGGCGTCCGGGAGGTCCTCGTAGTACCGCAGTACGACGGCTGCTCGTTGTTTTGCGGGCAAGGTGGCACACAGCGCCCACACCTCGTCGTGCTCTGCCTGTGCGGCAGCGTGGTCCGGGCTTGTCGTCCCGGTGCCGACTTCCTCGGCGGGAGTCTCCCGGCGGAAGAAACGGCGCCAGCGCGAGATGTCGGCGTTGACGATGGACCGCCGTACGTAGGCCTCTGGATCCTGGACGCGACAGATCTTGGTCCACTTGGAGTACGCCGCGAGCAGCGCGTCCTGGACTGCTTCCTCCGCGCGGTTGTGGTCGCGCGTGACCAGGTACGCGAACCGCAGTAGCGCGGCGCCTCGCTGAGTGACCCAGTCGTCGAAGTCAGGCGTCTCCATCCGGCACCTCCCACCTTGATCACGTCGCGGAGGGCCGGAACGTTGCAAACCTCAGTCAGGCTCGGGAAGAGACGGTGTCGGCAGCGCCAGCTTCTCGTCCGGCTTGGCCGCCAGTACGTCGTTCACGTACGAGCGGGCCGCTTCCATCGTGTCGACCTCGTGGCCGGCCTGCTCGGACAGGAACCAGCGGTGTTCGAGGACCTCGTGGAAGACCTCGGCGGGTTCGAGCTTGCGGTTGAGGTTGCGGGGGACCGAGCGGACGACGGGCTCGAAGACCTCGGTCAGCCACTGGTGGGCGACGATCTCCTCGTCCTCGTTCTGCTGGTCGGTGGCCGCCGCGAACGCGTCCAGGTCGTTGAGCAGCCGGCGCGCCTGGTTCTCCTCGACGTCCAGTCCGGTGAGGCGGAGCAGCCGGCGGGAGTGGTGGCCGGCGTCGACGACCTTCGGCTGGATGCGGACCTGGCTGCCGTCCCAGTCGGTGATGATGTCGATCTCGGCGACGTCGAAGCCGAGCTCGTTCAGCCGCCGGATCCGCGAGTCGAGCCGGTGCATCTCGTCCTCGGCGAACTCCTCCGGCGCGGTCAGCTCCGCCCACAGCGCCTCGTACCGCTTCTGGATCGACTCGACCGTCTCCTGCGGGTCGATCGACTCGTCGAGCAGACCGCCCTCCTGCAGGTCGAGCAGTTCGCCGAACAGGTTGATCTCCGCGGTGTACAGATCGTGTGCCCGTTGGCCGTCGGAGATGTCCTGGTGCAGCTCACCGGTCTCGGCATCCACCAGGTACGCCGCGAACGCGCCGGCGTCCCGTCGGAACAGGGTGTTGGACAGCGAGCAGTCGCCCCAGAAGAATCCGAGCAGGTGCAGCCGAACGATCAGCGCGACCAGTGCGTCGATCAGCCGGTTGACCGTGTCGGGCCGGAGCGTGCTGGAGAACAGCGCGCGGTACGGCAGGGAGAACTGCAGGTGCCGGGTGATCAGGATCGAGTCGATCGGCTCGCCGTCGCGGTCGACCCGGTCGGTGATCACGCCGACGGGCTCGACGGAGGGGGCCTCGAGGCGTTCGAGGTCGCGGAGCAGCCGGTACTCGTGCAGCGCCAGGTGCTCGAGGACCTCCTTGATCGCGTACACCGTGCCGTTGACCCGGACGAAGCGGACGACGTGCCGCGAGATACCGCGCGGCAGCGCGACCAGCTGGTCCTCGGGCCAGTCCTCCAGCGGGACGTCCCAGGGGAGCGACAGCAGGCCGGTGTCCGGGCGGGTGGCGACGAATCGGGGCACGGCTCCCAGTCTGTCAGGAATCCTGAGGGTTCAGCGAGGTACGCAAGTCCTTGCAAATTCTTGCGTGATTGGGCGTACAGTTTGCGCCATGACACGACGACTTGCAGAGGTGGCGAAGAAGGTCGGCGTCAGCGAAGCCACCGTGAGCCGCGTCCTGAACGGGAAGCCAGGGGTGTCCGAGGCGACCCGTGAAGCGGTGCTCACCGCACTCGACGTCCTCGGGTACGAGCGTCCCACGCAGCTGCGCGGCGATCGCGCCCGGCTGGTCGGTCTGGTCCTGCCGGAATTGCAGAACCCGATCTTCCCCGCGTTCGCCGAGGTCGTCGGCGGCGCCCTCGCGCAGCAAGGTTTCACATCCTTGCTCTGCACCCGGACGGTCGGTGGCGTGTCCGAGGCCGACTACGTGGATCTGCTCCTGCAGCAGCAGGTGTCCGGGGTGGTGTTCGCCGGCGGTTTCTACGCGCAGGCCGACGCGCCGCACCAGCACTACGAGCTGATCCAGGAGCGCAAGCTGCCGACCGTGCTGGTCAACGCGGCGGTCGACCATCTCGGGTTCCCGCAGGTCTCGTCGGACGACTACGTCGCGGCGGAGATGGCGATCGGGCACCTGCGAGCGCTCGGCCATATGCGGATCGGGATGGTGCTCGGCCCGCGTGACCACATTCCCTCGCGGCGGAAGCTGGAGGCGTACCTCGCCGCGGACGAGGCCGATCCGAAGCTGGTCGAGCACACGATGTTCTCCCTCGAGGGCGGGCATGCGGCCGCGACCCGGTTGGTGAACTCCGGCGTGACCGGCATCGTCTGCGCGAGCGACATCCTCGCGCTCGGTGCGATCCGCGCCGTACGCCGAGCCGGCCTGAGCGTCCCGGGCGAAGTCTCGGTGATCGGGTACGACGACTCCGCGATGATGAACTGCACCGACCCGCCGCTCACCACCGTCCGCCAGCCGATCGACGCGATGGGCCGCGCCGCGGTCGACATGCTGGTCGCCCTGATCGAGCGCGCCGTCGTACCCGCCGACGAGCTGCTCTTCGAGCCGGAGCTCGTCGTCCGCGCCTCGACGGCACGGGCCCGGATCTAGACGTCACGCAGTACCCCGGCAGCCGCTGACCGCTCTGGTCGGCGGCTGCTGTCGTTTGCCCTCTAGCGGGTAATCTCCCACGAGAAGTCACGTTTTTGCAATGTCAGATCGAAGTATTGCGATCATGCGTCCAGTTCCCTACGGTGTCCACACGATCCGAGGGAGAGGGTGGAAATGACGACAACGCGCCGCGGGCTCAGCCTGCTGCTGGTTGCGGGACTCGGGCTGGTGGCCGCGTCCTGCGGGTCGGACGACGGAAACAAACCGGCCGCTGGGGGAGCGTCGGACGGACCGGTGACGATCACAGTCGGCTGCGAGCCGCCGAAGAGCAATCCGAAGGAGCGCGAGGCCTGGGAGGCGGATGTCGCCACGTTCCAGAAGGCGCACCCGAACATCACCGTGCAGGGCAAGGACGCGTTCCCCTGCATCAACCCCGACACGTTCCAGGCGAAGCTGGCCGGCGGGACGCAGGAGGATCTCTTCTACGTCTACTACACCGACGTACGCAAGATCATCGAGAAGAAGCAGGCCGCCGACATCAGCCAGTACGTCGGCACCGTCGGCGCGGTCAAGGATCTGCGTCCGGACGTGATGGGCGTGTTCAAGGACGGCGACAAGACGTACGGACTGCCGCGCAACAACTACAACATGGGCCTGGTCTACAACCGGAAGCTGTTCACGCAGGCCGGTCTGGACCCGGCCAACCCGCCGAAGACGTGGGAAGAGGTCCGCGAGGCGGCGAAGAAGATCGCGGCGCTCGGCCCGGGGTACGTCGGGTACGGCGAGTACTCCGCCGGCAATACGGGTGGCTGGCACTTCGCGGCCGAGTTGTACGCCCGCGGCGGGTCGATGGTGAGCGACGACGGGAAGACCGCGGCGTTCAACAGCGACGAGGGTAAGGCGGTTCTCGAGAACCTGAAGAAGATGCGTTGGGACGACAACTCCATGGGCACGAAGCAGCTGCTCCAGTGGGAAGACCTGATGCGGATGATGGGCGGCGGCAAGCTCGGGATGATGGTCGGTGCGCCCGATGTCGTGCAGTCGGTGAACAACGACTTCAAGGGAAAGTTCGACGACTACGGCGTCACCGCCGTACCGGAGTCGGACGGGAAGTCGTCGCTGAGCGGCGGCGACGGGTACATGTTCAACCCGAAGGCGTCGCCGGAGAAGATCAAGGCCGGTCTGCAGTGGCTCGAGTTCCACGAGCTCACGCCGGGCAAGGGCCAGTTCGACTACGCCCGGTCGAAGTCGCAGGGTCGCCCGGTCGGTCTGCCGATCCCGGACCTGTACGGAACCAGTGCCCCAGGCAACGAGATCACCGCGTTGCGCAAGCAGTACGCGACGGTCCCGGTCGACAACTTCGAGCCGTACGTCGCTGCCCAGGGCAACATCACCAACAAGCTCGAACCGCCCAAGGCGCAGGAGCTCTACGCCGTCCTCGACGTGGCAATGTCCGCCGTCCTCACCCGCAAGGATGCCGATGTCAACAAGCTCCTGAGTGACGCGGAGAGCAAGGCGAACAAGATCCTGGCGAAGAACACCTGATGGAAGACCGAACCACAAGCACCCGCCGCCCCCGCTCCGCGGGGACGGCGGGTGGTGGGGGACAGGACGAGGCGGCGGTGCAGGCGCAGCCGCCGAGCGGGAGTGCCCGCGAGCACAAGGAGCGCCGCTCCACGGCAGCCGGCCCGGCCCTCACCCGCCAGCCACCGGGGGCGGGCTTTGATGACGAGCTGTCTTTTCCTGTAGGTGCTGGTGCTTTGCGGCGAGCGTTCGGGCGGAACCTAACCGCGTACGGGTTCCTGTGTGCTGCGTTGATCTGTTTTGCGCTGTTCTCCTGGTATCCGATGGTTCGGGAAGTTGTGCTGAGTTTTCAGCAGAACAACTTCGTGGATCCGGGCGTCTGGGTCGGGTTCGACAACTTTCGTACGGTAATTGCGGACCCGGCGTTCCGGTCTGCGTGGCTGAACACAGCGGCTTTCAGCGGGCTGGCGCTGGTGATCGGGTACGCCGTGCCGTTCGTGCTCGCCGTCGTGCTCAATGAGCTCAAGCATGCGAAGGCGTACCTGCGGTTCGTCGTGTACCTGCCGGTGATGCTTCCGCCGGCGGTCGCCGTACTGCTGTTCAAGTGGTTCTACGACCCCGGCGCCGGCCTCTTCAACCAGGCGCTCGACGTCGTACACATCCCGCCGTTGAGCTGGCTGGACTCGACGAGTACGGCGCTCATCAGCCTGGTGATCGTGTCGACCTGGATGAACCTCGGCACCGGCACGCTGATCTACCTCGCCGCGCTGCAGAGCATCCCCGGCGATCTGTACGAGTCCGCGGAGCTCGACGGAGCGGGCTTGTTCCGGCGGGTGTGGCACGTGACGATCCCGCAGACCAAGCTGATCCTGCTGGTGATGCTGCTCCTGCAGATCGTCGCGACGATGCAGGTCTTCATCGAGCCGTACCTGCTGACCGGCGGCGGCCCGGAGAACGCGACCGTGACGGTCGCCTACCTGATGTACCAGTACGCCTTCAACTTCGGCGACTTCGGCGGCGGCTCCGCGCTCGGCCTGATGTTGATGATCGTGCTGCTGATCTTCTCGACGGTCTACCTGCGTGTGTCGCGCGAGGAGGACGCCCGATGAGGACCTTGGTCTCGCCGCTCGCGCTCCGCACCCCGCGCGGGCGGGTGATCTACTGGACGATCCTGACGGTGACGGTTGTCGGGTTCACCGGCGCGTTCGTCTTCCCGCTCTACTGGATGGTGACGGGGGCGCTCAAGTCACCCGACGAGCTCGCGCAGATCCCGCCTAGCTTCTTCCCTCAGCATTTCGATCTGCACGTGTACGTCGACGCGTGGGAGCAGCTCCAGCTCGGGGTCTTCCTGAAGAACACCGTGCTGTACGCCGGTGGCGCGTGGCTGTTCACACTCGCGGTCGACGTCAGCGCGGCGTACGCGTTGTCGAAGTTGCGGCCGATCTTCGGGAAGCTGGTGCTCGGCGCGATGCTGGCGACGTTGATGATCCCGCCGATGGTGCTGCTGCTGCCGACGTACCTGGTCGCGAAGGACCTGCCGATCTTCCACGCGAACCTACTGAACACCCCGTGGGCGATTTGGTTGCCGGCGGCAGCGAACGGCTTCTTCGTGTTCCTGCTGAAGCGTTTCTTCGACTCGATCCCGCGGGAGCTCCTGGAGGCCGCGGAGATCGACGGCGCCTCACCCGCCAGGATCCTGTGGTCGATCGTCCTGCCGGTCTCCCGCCCGATCATCGGCGTCGTGTCGATCCTGTCCGTCGTGACGGTCTGGAAGGACTTCGTCTGGCCCCTCCTGGTCCTCCCGGAGACCGACAAGATGTCCATCAGCGTAGGCATCGCCTCCCTCTCAGCCCAAATGCCCCAGAACGTCCTGATCGCCTCCCTGGTAATCGCCAGCCTGCCCACAATCCTGGTCTTCTTCATCTTCCAGAGAAGCATCATGGCGGGCCTAACAGCCGGAAGCCTCAAAGGATGAAAGAACCCACCCCTCGCTCCGCTCGGGGCAGGGAAAGAGAGGGAGCCGGCCCCCGAGGGGGTCGGGTTGGGCCCGCCTCGGCTCGGGGCGGGGGAGGTGGGAGCCGGCCTCCGCGGTCGGGTAGTGCCGCCCCGGCTCGGGACGGGGGAGGAGTGGGAGCTGGCCCCCGACGGGGTCGGGTTGGAGTGCCGCCCAGACCCGGGTCGGGTTGGACCCGGCCCTGGCTTGGGTCGGGTTGGAGTCCCGCCCGGACCTGGGTCGGGTTGGAGCCGGCCCGGCTTGGGTTGGGTTGGACCCCGCCCCGGGATGGGGCGGGCTGGAACTAGACAGCTGACCTGCGCTCGGGGCAGGCATGAGAAAACATCACCGGCCCGAGCGGAGCGAGGGCCGGTTGAGAGGAGATTTTATGGCTGACGAATGGTGGCGCGGGGCGGCTATCTACCAGGTTTATTTGCGGAGCTTTGCCGATGGCAACGGGGATGGGGTGGGGGACCTGGCCGGGTTGCGCGGCAGGTTGGCGTATTTGGCTGAGCTTGGGGTGGACGCTATCTGGTTGAACCCGTGGTATCCGTCTCCGATGGCTGACGGTGGGTACGACGTTGCCGACTACCGGGCGATCGACCCGGCGTTCGGGACGTTGGCGGAGGCTGAGGCGTATATCGCGGAGGCGCATGCGTTGAACATCCGGACGATCATCGACATCGTGCCGAACCACGGCTCCGACCAGCAGGACTGGTTCGTCGAAGCTCTCCGCGCCGGCCCGGGGTCGCCTGAGCGCGAGCGGTTCCTGTTCCGCGCCGGCCGGAACGATGGTCCGCCCAACGACTGGCAGTCCATCTTCAACGGGCCGGCGTGGACTCAGGTGGAAGACGGTGAGTGGTACTTGCACCTGTTTGCGCCCGAGCAGCCCGACTTCAACTGGCGGAACCCCGAAGTTGTCGAAGAATTTCACGACATCCTTCGGTTCTGGCTGGATCGCGGCGTCGACGGGATCCGGATCGACAGCGCCGCCGTACTGTTCAAGGACCTGGACAGCGTCGAGGAGTCGTACACCGACCACGACGAAGTACACGAGGTCTATCGCGGCTGGCGGCACCTCACCGATCAGTACGACGGACGCTTCCTCGTCGGCGAGATGTGGATGCCGGACCAGGAACGCTTCGCGCTGTACCTGCGGCCGGACGAGATGCAGACCGCGTTCAACTTCGACTTCCTGTCGCGTCCGTGGGAGGCCGACGAACTACGCGCCTCGATCGACCTCACGCTGTCGACGCATGTCCCGATCGGCGCACCACCGACCTGGGTGCTGTCGAACCACGACGTCACCCGCCCGGTGACGAAGTACGGCCGCCCCGACACCTCCTTCTCCCACCAGGACCGCAAGCACGGAATGCAGACCGATCTGGTGCTGGGTGAGCGCCGAGCCCGCGCGGCCGCCCTGCTAGCCATGGCGCTTCCCGGGAGCCTCTACGTCTACCAGGGCGAAGAGCTGGGGTTGCCCGAGGTGGAGGACCTGCCCGACGAGCTGTTGCAGGATCCGATCTTCGCGCGCTCAGGAGGCGCCGACCGAGGACGGGATGGTTGCCGGGTCCCACTGCCTTGGTCGGGGAAGGAGCCGCCGTTCGGCTTCGGTGCCGGTACGCCGTGGCTCCCGCAGCCGGCGGACTGGAAGAACCTGACGGTCGAATCCCAACACGATGACCAGAACTCGATGCTGGCCCTGTACCGCACCGGCCTCCGGTTCCGACGCGAACTGCTGGGGGACGGGACGCTCACCTGGATGGACTCCGCACCCGACGTCCTCATCTTCCAGCGCGAGACCCTCACCTGCATCACCAACCTCAGCGCCGAACCGATCGAACTGCCGCCGCACGAGGAGGTGCTGTTGACCAGCATCCCCCTCGACGACGGCAAGCTCCCGACCGACGCGACCGCCTGGATCAGGTGAGCGAACGGAACCGACGCAGCCGCAGGCTGTTGGACACGACGAACACCGAGCTGAAGGCCATTGCGGCCCCGGCCAGCATGGGGTTCAACAGACCGGCGGCGGCGAGCGGCAGCGCCAACACGTTGTAGGCGAAGGCCCAGAACAAGTTGCCCTTGATCGTGCGCAACGTACTGCGGGACAGCCGAATGGCATCCACAGCCGCCCGCAAATCGCCGCGCACCAACGTCAGGTCGCTTGCTTCGATCGCAACATCGGTGCCGGTGCCCATGCTCAGGCCGAGATCGGCCTGGGCGAGGGCGGCCGCGTCATTGACGCCGTCGCCGATCATCGCGATCACGCGACCCTCGTCCTGCAGCTTCTTCACCGCGTCGACCTTGCCGGCCGGGAGTACCTCGGCGATCACGTCGTCGATCCCGACCTCACCGGCAACCTTCAACGCAACTGCTTCGTTGTCGCCGGTCAGCAGCACCGGCCGCAGTCCCAGCTCCCGCAATTGAGAGATCGCCTGCACCGACGTCGGTTTCACCGTGTCCGCAACAACCAGCACGGCCCGCGCAACCCCGTCCCACCCGACCGCAACCGCCGTACTGCCTTCCGCCTCAGCATGTTCCTTCGCGTGGGCGAGTTCGGAGGGCAGGTGCTGGCTCCACTCCTCCAGCAGCCGCGTGCGCCCCACGAGTACGGCGTGGCCGTCGACGATCCCTTGCACCCCAAGACCTTCGACGTTCCCGAAGTCCTCGACCTCAGGCAGCTTCCCGGCAGCTGATGCGGCCCGGGCGACGGCCTGGGCGATCGGGTGCTCCGACGAGTGCTCCAGCGCGCCGGCCAACCGCAGTACCTCGGCCCGCTCCTGACCGGGAGCCAGCAGTACGTCGACCAGCTCCATCCGGCCGGTGGTCACGGTGCCCGTCTTATCCAGTACGACGGTGTCGACGCGACGCGTGGACTCGAGCACCTCCGGGCCCTTGATGAGGATGCCCAACTGCGCACCCCGACCGGTCCCCACCATCAACGCGGTCGGCGTGGCAAGCCCCAACGCACACGGGCAGGCGATGATCAGTACGGCGACTGCCGCCGTGAACGCGACCTCCACCGGCGAACCGTTGCCCAGCCAGAAGCCGAGCGTCGCCAGCGCCAGCCCGATCACGATCGGCACGAAGATCCCGGACACCTTGTCGGCAAGGCGTTGTACGGCGGCCTTCCCGTTCTGCGCGTCCTCGACCAGCCGCGCCATCTGCGCCAGCTGGGTATCCGCGCCGACTCGCACAGCCCGTACGACGAGCCGACCGCCCGCATTGACGGTCGCACCAACGACTGCGTCACCAGCGCCGACCTCGACCGGCACGGACTCGCCGGTCAGCATCGACGCGTCGACCGCGCTGCTGCCGGTCACGATCACGCCGTCCGTCGCGATCTTCTCGCCGGGCCGGACGACGAACTCGTCGCCCACGACCAGCTGGTCAGCCGGGATCCGAGTCTCCGTGCCGTTCCGCAGTACTGCGACATCCTTCGCCCCGAGCTCCAGCAGAGCGCGCAAGGCGGCACCGGAGCGGCGCTTGGCCCGCGCCTCGAAGTACCGCCCGGACAGGATGAACACGGTGACCGCCGTCGCCACCTCGAGGTAGATCTCCTCAGCGCCGCTGCCCCGGGACGGGATCAGCGTGAACGGCATCTTCATGCCCGGTTCGCCCGCCGAGCCGAGGAACAACGCGTACAGCGACCAGAGGAACGAGCTCACCACGCCCAGCGAGATCAGCGTGTCCATCGTCGTCGCGGCGTGCCGCAGGTTCGTCCAGGCGGCCTTGTGGAACGGCCAGGCCGCCCACGTGACCACCGGGAACGCCAGCGTCAGCGACGCCCACTGCCACGACTCGAACTGCAGCGCCGGGATCATCCCGAACGCGACCACCGGCACCGTGAGCACGATGCTCGCGATCAGCCGCTGCCGCAGGGGCTTCAGCTCATCCGGCTCCTCGGCCTCGGTCGTGACGGCCGGCGTCGGCAAGGCCGCGGTGTAGCCGGTCTTCTCGACGGTGGCGACCAGGTCATCGGTCGAGACGCCCTCGGGGTACGTCACCTTCGCCTTCTCGGTGGCGTAGTTAACGGTCGCCGTGACGCCGTCCATCCGGTTCAGCTTCTTCTCGACCCGGGCGGCGCAGGAGGCGCACGTCATCCCGCCGATGATGAGCTCAACGGACTGGTTGCTCATGTTCGTGTTCCTCCTCTTCATGCGCGGTGGATGTCGGTACGCCGGTCGGCGGGGTGATCGTGGTGCCGGTCGAGTCGACGTGCACCGTGAACTCCGCGGTGTGAACAGCGCCGGCGTGCTGGAAGTCCAAGAACAGGCTGTACGTGCCCGCGGTCGGGAAGGTCGTCATGAAGTCGATCGACGGGCCGCCCTTCATCCCCGGCTCGGCGTGCTGCGCCGGGTGGTTGTGCAGGTAGGCCAGGTCGCCGCTGCGCAGCGAGACCAGGTGCCCGAAGGCGCCCAGGTACGGCTGCAGGTCGGTCACCGGCTTGCCGTTCTTGCTGACCGTGAACGTGAGCTGCGATTCCTTGCCCGCAACCGGCGTGCCGGCGAGCGTCACGTCGTACCCGTGGATGCTGGTGACGGCGGCCGGGTCGTTGAGCGGGACCGGGACATACAGGCCGGTGACGTTCACGTCCGTGCCGAGCGTGATGTTCTTGTCGAGGCCCGCCGGCTGGAAGTCGGCGTACATCCGCCACGTCCCGCCGGCGGTGAACGTGAACGGAATGCTCCACGTCCCGTCCGCCGCCAAGGTCGGGTGCACGTGGTGGAATCCGGACAGGTCGCGCCGTACGACGATCAGATGCAGGTCCTTCTCATGCGTCTTCGTGTACTGCGTGACCGGCTTGCCGTCAGGCCCTTTGATGGTGAAACGCAGTGCGGTCTTGCTGCCGGCGGTGAAGAACGTCGACGCCGGGGCGAACGTGTACCCCGCGTCGGACACCGCGAGCCCGGGCAGTTGCCCGCCGGTGTCGTGCCCGCCCATGTCGCCCATGCCCATCTCCTGCGACTGCGAAGGTGTGTCGGCCGCCGCGATCGGGTCGACCGCGGTGCCGATGCCGTACGCCGCCCCGAAGGCGAGCGCCAACGCACCGGCGAACGCGCCGAGCCGGAGCGCGGCGGCCCGGCTCACGACGCCGCCAGTTCGTAACCCGCCTCGTCGACGGCCTCACGTACGGCGGTCTCGTCGAGCGCGGACTCACTCGTCACGTGCACCGCGGAGGTGCCACCCGCAACGAGATCGATCGTCACGTCCTGCACACCGACAAGCTTCCTGAGCTCCTCGGTAACCGCGGACGTGCAGTGCGCACAGGTCATCCCGGCAACGGAGTAAGTAGTGGTGGTCATATCAGCTGCTCCTCGAGTAATGAACTAAGAACCAGGCGGGCGATTGCTTGGGTTAGCTACGAATCAGGCGGGCGATTGCTTGGGTGATAGCTACGAATCAGGCGGGCGATTGCTTGGGTGGTTAGCTAAGAATCAGGCGGGCGATCGCGTCGGGTGATCCAGCTACGAACGAGGCTGGCGATCGCATCGGGTGATCAGCTACCAACCAGGCGTGGGCCGGCGCCAGATCCGGCACCCCGCTCGGCGGCGGGCGATCGCGTCCAGTGGTCAGCTACGAATCAGGCGGGCGATCGCGTCGGGTGATCAGCTACGAACGAGGCGGGCGATCGCGTCGGAGGCCTCGCGGACCTTCTCCTCGGCCTCGGGACCACCCTTCTGCGCGGCCTCGACCACGCAGTGCGAGAGGTGCTCGTCGAGCAGCTCGAGCGAGAACGACTGCAACGCCTTCGTGGCCGCCGACACCTGGGTCAGGATGTCGATGCAGTACTTGTCCTCCTCGACCATCCGCTGCAGACCGCGAATCTGCCCCTCGATCCGCCGCAGCCGCTTCAGGTGGCTGGTCTTCTCAGCGGTGTATCCGTGTACGTGCTCGTCGGTCATCTCAAACTCCTCAGCTACCCCTCGGGGGTATGTCGACATCCCGAAGTTACCCCCTCTGGGTATCCAATGCAAGTCCTGCGACATACCTGGTAGGGGTATTTCCCACGCGTGCTCCGCAGGCGCTCGCTTCGTCGCTGCGCTCCTCACCGCACCTGCTCTGCACGCTCCCACCCACCCTCCGGCTGCCGCCGGCGTTTCCTCCGGCTCATCGCCGGGGTGGCGAGCTGCCGCTCGCGGCGACTACTTGGTGGAGCTGTTTCGTTGAGGTGGGCGTGGTGGGGTGGTGAAGGTGGTTCGTCCCACGCGTGGTTACGCGGACGCTTTCCTCGTCGCTCCGCTCCTCACGCGCCGGCTTCGCCCGCTCCCACCCTCCGGCTGCCGCCGGGGTGGCGAGCTGCCGCTCGCGTGACTGCTAAGTGGATCTGATTCGTCGAGCGGGCCGCGATGGCTGGTGGAGCTGGTTTGTCCCATCCGCCGGCAGTGGGTGGGCTGAGGGGCGCTGGTTAGCCCAAGCGGTGACGGGATCTGGCCCGCGGGCTCAGCAACCTCCGCTCCACCACAGCACGCACTGACCGCGGGCGGCGGGGTGCGTAGACCGGGTGGGGGATTTGATCCAAGATTGAACGGGAATTGTTGGCTACCTAAGGAGCTGCTTGTGAACTCGCGTCCGCCATTGCCCCCGTTCACGCGCGAGACCGCCGTCCAGAAGGTCCGTGCGGCGGAGAACGCGTGGAACAAGCAGGATCCGGAGGCGGTATCGCTCGCCTACACGCCGGACACCTATTGGCGGAACCGGGACGTCTTCGTGAACGGACGGGCCGAGGTCGTCGAGTTCCTGACCCAGAAGTGGGCGCGCGAGCTGGACTACCGGCTGATCAAGGAGCTGTGGGCGTTCACCGACGACCGCATCGCCGTGCGGTTCGTCTACGAGTCGCACGATGCAGACGGTCAGCGGTACCGCTCGCACGGCAACGAGAACTGGGAGTTCGACGAGAACGGCCTGATGCGGGTGCGCCGCGCCAGCATCAACGACCAGGCGATGGCGGAGTCCGACCGCCTGTTCCACTGGGACGCACCGGGGCCGCGGCCAGACGACCACCCGGGCCTCACTGAACTGGGCCTCTGAGCCCTAACGCTGCCAAACGGGCATAAAATTGCTGTAGCCCAGGGCAATAGCCCTTGGGAAGTGGACCCGGCAGCCTTCCGGACGGTTGGTGAGCCGGGTTTCGCGCGTTCAGAGCTCGATCAGCTCGCAATACGGCGTGACCCACCGCCACTCCCCACTCTTGGCCCACGACCGGGCAATCGCGTCAGGGACCCCACAGCAGCGGATCCAGATGCGGCGCACGCCAGGGCGGACACCTCGACCACCCGCCACGTCCGACCGCGACGATTCAGGTCCACTAAGCAGTCCCCGCGAGCGGCAGCTCGCCACTCCGACGATAGTCGGCAAATGTCGGCGGCAGCCGACGGGCGGGTGGGAGCGGGCGAAGCGGGCGCGGTGAGGAGCATCGCGACGAGGCAAGCGCCTGCGTAGCGCGCGTGGGGCGGACCACCTCCACCACCCACATGCTCGGTCAGGCGAAGCAGCTCCACCAAGCAGTCGCCGCGAGCGGCAGCTCGCCATCCCGGCGATGAGCCGGAGGACACGCCGGCGCCAGCCGGAGGGTGGGCGGGAGCGGGCGAAGCGGGCGCGGTGAGGAGCATCGCGACGAGGCAAGCGCCTGCGTAGTGCGCGTGGGGGAACCACCAGCACACGAACAAAGCTGTCACGCTGTGCGTCTGTTCACTGACGAAAGGGGTGTGGATGTCCGACGTGGCCGTCAGTACGCGTGGGTTGCGTAAGACGTACCGGACTCGCCGGGGTCGCAAGGTGGTCGCGGTCCAGGGGCTCGATCTCGAAGTACCGACCGGGGGCGTGCACGGCTTCCTAGGGCCGAACGGCTCCGGCAAGACGACCTCGATCCGGATGTTGCTTGGGCTTGTGCGGGCCGATGCGGGCACGATGACGGTGTTCGGCAAGACGGTGCCGGCGCAGCTGCCCGAGGTGGTCGGGCGGATCGGTGCGATCGTCGAGTCGCCGAAGTTCTTCCCGGCGTTCACCGGCCGGAAGAATCTCGAACTGCTCGCTGAGGCGATCGGCGCCCCGAGGACGCGCGTCGGCGAAGTACTCGAGCAGACCTCATTGGGTGAACGCGGCAACGACCGCTTCCGTTCGTACTCGCTCGGCATGAAGCAGCGCCTCGCGATTGCCGCCACGCTGTTGAAGGAGCCCGACCTGCTGATCTTCGACGAGCCGACCAACGGCCTCGACCCGGCCGGCATCAGGGAGATCCGAGAGACCATGCGCGGCCTCGGTGACCAGGGCAAGACGGTCCTGGTCAGCAGCCACATCCTGGCCGAGGTCGAGCAGGTCGCGGACACGGTCTCGATCATCGGCCACGGCCGGCTCCTCGCTTCCGGAACAGTTGCCGAGGTCATCGGCGGCAGTACGGCGCCGACAGTGAAGGTTGCTATAGGCAACCACGAGGCTGCGACCCGGATCCTCACCGCAGCCGGCATGACCGTGCGGGCCGACGGCAACTACCTGCTCGTCGAAGGTGCGCCCGATCCGGCGGACGTGACGCGTCGCCTCGCCCACCAGGAGCTGTACGTGTCGGAGCTGGTCCCGGTCCGCGCCGACCTGGAGTCCGTGTTCCTCGAGCTGACCGAGGGTGAGGGGCTGTGATGATCCGACTCACCAAGGTCGAGCTCCGCCGTCTGTCTGCTCGTCGGCTCACGTTGATCGGCGTCGCCGGACTCTTGCTGATCACTGCGCTGCTGCTCGTAGCGACCTGGTTCGACGCGCGACCGCTGTCCGCGGCCGAACAGCAGCAGGCTGAGCGACAGTTCCAGCTGGCGCACGAGGACTGGGTCGACCACGCCGCCGAGAACCGCGCGCAATGCGAGGAGGACTGGAAGACCCAGCCCGACCCGAAGCCGACGGTCGACGACATGTGCTCCTACCCGGAGCCCAAGCTGGAGGACTACGGCAAGCCGCCGACGGTGTTCGCCCAGATCATGCCGGATCTGCTGCAAGGATCGTCGTACTTCCTCGCCTTCGCCGCGTTCCTGATCGGGGCCAGCTTCCTCGGCGCCGAGTTCAGTTCCGGTGCTATCGGCAACTGGTTGACGTTCGAGCCGCGCCGGCTCCGGGTCTACGGCAGCAAGCTGCGGCCGCGACCGGGTTCGTGCCGATCGCCGCGGTAGTGCTCGCGGTCGTGCTACTGGGCACGTTCCTGATCGTCGACCACCTAGGTGACACGGCCGGTACGACGACCAAGACCTGGGGAGATCTCAGCGCGATCGGCGGCCGTGCCGTGGTGACGACCGCGCTCGCGGCAGCCCTCGGGTGCGTGGTCGGCCTGCTGTTGCGGCACACGGCGGCGGCGATCGGCGTGGTGATGGGGTACCTCGTCCTCGTCGAGGGCGTGTTCGCGGCGTTTCTGGCCAAGGCCCAGCCGTGGCTGGTGAAGATCAACTTCGACGCCTTCGTCCGCCACGACGCGCAGTACTACGTGACCGAGTGCAAGACCGGCAACGACGGCAGCTACATCTGCGACTACGTCCAGAAGACGCTCTCGTTCGAGCACGGCGCCTGGTACCTGGCGACTCTGGCCGTGGTCATGGTGCTGCTCGGCGGGTGGGTGTTCCACCGCCGCGACGTCAACTAGCGACGCGTCGCCGCCGTCGGAGCGCGCCGAGGAGCACGATCCCGAGCGTGAGTACGGCGGCGGCCCCGCCGATCGCCAGTCCACGACGCAGCCCCGGCGGTACGAAGGTGCAGTCGATCCGGTCGGCACTACCCGTCAGCGGCACAGCAATCAGCCCGCCGTAATCCCGCGGCACCGCAGCCTTGCCGCCACCGACCGAGCACATCCACCCGTCGATCTTCGGTACGGCGACCACGGCGTACCCCGTGCTGCCGGGGCGCAGCGTCGCGTGCAGGGAATGACCGCCGGCCTCCACATCGGTCGCTCCGCTTTCGCGCAGCCGCCGGATCGCCTTCGCCAACTCTTGGTGGTTGAGGCATCCGATCGCGTTAGAAGGCGGGATGCCCTGCGGGTCGTCGCCGAAGTTGAGCTCGATCAGCACCACCCCGGTCTTCGGCACGGAGCCGAGGGCGACCATCGCGCTGCTCGTGTTGATCCCCGGCCGCCGCGTCGCGCTCAGCTCGTGCCACTGCCCATCAGCCAGCCGAGCCCGTCCGCCGACCCGCGGCATGAACAGGTACGCCGACGTACCAGGGGTGCAGGCTGCGACCAGCTTGACGTCGCCGGTCTCGAAGCGCGTCCCCTTGTACTTCGGGACTTCGTACACCGTGCTCCCGAGCAACCGCTCCTGGATCTCATACGCGTTCGGCGCATCAGTGTCGACGAAAGTCGGGGCACCGAGCCGTCGCCGTACCGTCACGAGCGGCGGCGCATCGGAGCGGGTGATGTTCGGTTGCCCGGTGCCGACCAGCCGCATCCGGGCGCCGACCGTGAAGATCGCGTCGGTGACCGGGTTGTCGAGAGTGAGCGACGCGCGACCGTACCCCGACCAGCCGAATCCGAGACTCGTCAGCAGCTCGTTGGTCGAGTGCGGCAACAGACTGCTGTACAGGCCGGCGCCTTGCCCGCCCAGCAACATCGGGTCGTTCGGCGTGATCGACGTACCAGGCTCAGTCCGGTACGCAGGCCATCGCCCGGCGGCCCGGAGCGCGTCGTACCGTGCTGTCTGCTTGTCGTCCCAGGCCGCGGCCGAAGCGCCGAGGATCTTGCCGCGGTACTGGTCGGTGATGACCGCGGTCCAGGTCGTCTCCACGGCCACAACCGCGAGCAGTACGGCGAATGCCGCTGCCACCGGCCACTTGACCCGCCGCGTGGCCGGGAACCGGCGCAGTGTCCAGATGATGCCGAACGCAACCAAAGTCACGGCTCCGGACACGATCAGGACCGTCAGCGAGTGATCGCTGAGCAACGGGCTCCTGTTGGACACCACGGCGATCACCACGAGCAGCGCGGCCCCGCCCAGCAAGGCGATCGGGCCGGGCAGCTTGTGCGAGACCGAGATCCAGGCAAGCACGACGATCACGCCGCAGAGCACGAACGCCTCGCGGTACTGGCTGCCGTTCGGGGTGTCGAACGCGTGCCAGAACTCCTGTGTGGGCGGCCACCTGAAGGACAACGTGATCAGGACGGTCGTGATCACCCAGACGAGCTTGGTCAACCACGGCACGAACTTGTTGAACGGCATCGTCAGTGCGAGCAGCAGGGCAACGGTTCCGACGTACAGGCTCGCCGTCCGGCCGACGCCCTCGGTCAACGGCAGCAGGCGGGACAGGAAGACGTCCAGCGCGGACGGGTGGAAGATCCCGGACGGTGACGGCGTTGCGGCGCGGTTCGTCATGATGATCGGTAGCAGGATGGGCGCGACCAAGGCCATGCCGAGCACGAACGAGATACCGTGCCGCACGATCGCCCGCAGCCGCAGCGACCATCTGAGGTCGCTGGTGAGCAACCGGGCGAGCAGGTAGATCCCACCCGCGATCGTTGCCATGTAGGCGGTGTAGAAGTTGGACAGCCAGAACAGGCCGACCACCAGCACACTGAGCAGCCGGTTGGTCCGGCGCAGTGACCACTCCGCGACCATGAAGAACATCGGCAGGGCGATCAGGCCGTCGAGCCACATCGGCACGTACGATCCGTCGTCGAGCGCCCAGCCGCAGACGCCGTACGAGACACCTAGCATGGCGGCAACCCAGCGGGGTCCTGGACGCATCTTCATCAGTAGGGCGGCCATTGCGGCCGCGGCCAGGCTCAGCTTCAGGGTGGTGATGACGTAGACGGCCAGGTCGATCTGATGGCGGGGGAACAACCCCACGAGCAGGGACAATGGGCTGCCGAGATCGACGCCGAGGTCGGCCAGGAAGCCGACCCCGAACGCGCTCTGCCAGTTGAACAGCAGGTCACCCTGGGCCTGCCCGTGCAGGACGTCCCACAGGTGGGCGAAGAAGGGGATGTACTGCGTGCCAAGATCGTTGGTACTGCGCGACAGCGAACCGAAGGGATAGGTACCGCGGATGATGCCGGAGGTGGCGAACACCGCCGCCACGACGACGAAGGCGACGACGGCAGCGAGCAGCGCCGAACGTCGCCGTACTGCCCCTGGTGATTCGCCGTCCTCTGAGGCCACCGACCGTCCCCTTGCCCTTCCTGGAAGTTGCGCATGAGCCCGATAACGCGCCTGAGCCTAGTGGTGCCGTGTTACAACGAGGTCGAGGTGGTCAACCGGTTCCACGAGGCGCTCAGCCGTGAACTGTCTGCCTCCGGCCGGCCGTACGAGATCGTGTACGTCGACGACGGCAGTAGTGATGGGACGCTTGAGGCCCTCGTGGGGTTGGCAGCCACCGACGAGTCGGTCCGATATCTGTCCTTCAGCCGCAACTTCGGCAAGGAATCCGCGATGCTGGCCGGCCTGCGGTACGCCTCCGGCGACGCCATCGTGATCATGGACGCCGACCTGCAGCACCCGCCGGAACTGATCGGCCGGATGCTCGAGGAGCACGAGCGTGGTTTCGACCAGGTCATCGCCCGGCGGAACCGCACCGGCGACCCGGCCACCCGCACCTTGTTCGCGCGGGCGTACTACTGGCTGATCAACAAATGGGCCGATGTAGAGCTGACGGACGGGGTCGGAGACTTCCGGCTGTTGTCGCGGCGCGCGGTCGACGGGCTGCTGGAGCTGAACGAGTACAACCGCTTCTCGAAAGGGCTGTTCGCCTGGATCGGGTTCGAGTCGATCCTGTTCGAGTACGACAACGTGAAGGCGGCGCCGGACCGGAAGAGCCGATGGACGTTCCGGCGACTGCTGGAGTACGGGCTCGACGGGCTGCTGTCGTTCAACAACAAGCCGCTGCGGATGGCGATCTACGTCGGCCTGCTGCTGACCGCGGTCGCGGCCGGGTACGCGATCTGGGTGCTGGTGGCCGCGCTCCTGCACGGGGTCGACATGCCCGGGTACGTCACGCTGATCGCGGCGATCACCGGGCTCGGCGGCCTGCAGATGGTCATGCTCGGTGTGATCGGCGAGTACATCGGCCGGATCTACTACGAGACCAAGAAACGCCCGCACTACCTGCTCAAGCAGACCAACATGAACCCGGTGGACCGGCTGGACAAACCACCGGCCCCGGGCGGACGAACCACCCGAGGCCGGTAGGCGAAACGACTGCTGACGATCAGGCGGTGAGCCGCTCGTCGGTGGAGGTGGAGAACAGGTGCAGCTTGTCCGGCACCGCCGCGAGGCGGATGGTCGAACCCTTCTCGACCGGCATCCGGGCGTCGATCCGGGCGACGATCTGCTGGTGCTCGTCGTTGTGCTCCGCGGTGCCGTACAGGTACGCGTCGGCGCCGAGCTCCTCGACCACGGCCACCTTGACCGGAAGGCCGTCGTCGGCGACCTTGAAGGCCTCCGGACGAACACCGACGGTCAGGGTCTTGTCGCTGCCGGCCTTGGCCAGCACCGCACGCTCGATCGGGATCACGTAGTCGCCGACCTTGGCGCCGGTCTCGGTGATCTCGGCCTCGATCAGGTTCATTGCCGGGGAACCGATGAAGCCCGCGACGAACTTGTTCTTCGGGTTGTCGTACAGGTTCAGCGGGGTGTCGACCTGCTGGAGCAGACCGTCCTTGAGGACGGCCACCCGGTCGCCCATCGTCATGGCCTCGACCTGGTCGTGCGTGACGTACACGGTTGTGACACCGAGACGCTGCTGCAGCTCGGCGATCTGCGTACGGGTCTGCACCCGCAGCTTGGCGTCGAGGTTCGACAGCGGCTCGTCCATCAGGAAGACCTGCGGGTTACGCACGATCGCGCGACCCATCGCGACACGCTGACGCTGACCACCGGAGAGGGCCTTCGGCTTGCGCTCGAGGTACTCCTCCAGGCCGAGCAGCTTGGCGGCCTCCATCACGCGCTTGGCGCGGTCTTCCTTGGACACGCCCTGCATCTTCAGCGCGAAGCCCATGTTGTCGGCGACCGACATGTGCGGGTACAGAGCGTAGTTCTGGAACACCATCGCGATGTCCCGCTCTTTCGGCGGACGGTGCGTGACGTCGCGGTCGCCGATGTAGATCGAACCCTCGTTGACCTCTTCGAGGCCGGCGAGCATCCGCAGAGAGGTGGACTTGCCGCAACCCGACGGGCCGACGAGCACCATGAACTCGCCGTCCTCGATCTCGAGGTTGAGCTTGTCGACGGCGGGGGTGTCGCCGCCCGGGTAGATCCGGGTTGCCGACTTGAACGAAACAGTAGCCATGACTGATCTTTCCCTTCACCGGCAGGAACGTGCCGGACGATCCGAGTAAAGGCACCCCCTGGCGGGGGAGTCCGCCTATCCTCGCCTGGCCCGCTCGTCCTGACAAGGTATGCGGCGTGTGACGTGTCCGTTCTGTTCACGTTGTGGACACCTATGCACATCCTGCAAGTTCTTGCAGGATCTTGCTGAAATGTCAGGCGTGGGCTGGGTACAGTGCCGCTCGTGAGCAGCAGAGCGCGGCTGGCGGATATCGCGGCCAAGGCGGGGGTCAGTGAGGCGACGGTCTCGCGGGTACTGAACGGCAAGCCGGGGGTGGCGGACGAGACGAAACAGTCCGTCCTGACCGCGCTCGACGTGCTGGGGTTCGAACGGCCGACCCGGTTGCGGCGGCGGTCGGCGGGGCTGATCGGGCTGGTGATGCCCGAGCTGATCAACCCGATCTTCCCGGCGTTCGCCCAGGTGATCGAGTCCGCGCTGTCGCAGCGCGGCTTCACCCCGGTGCTCTGCACGCAGTCACCCTCCGGAGCCACGGAGGAGGAGTACGTCGAGATGCTGCTCGAGCGCGGCGTCTCCGGAATCATCTTCGTCTCCGGGCTGCACGCCGACACCGGCGCGGACCACGCCCGGTACCAGGCGCTGGTGGAGCGGCGGCTGCCGGTGGTCTTCGTGAACGGCTGGCTGCCGTCGGTCGAGGCGCCGTTCGTGTCGTCGGACGAGTACGCCGCGATGGAGCTGGCCGTCGCGCATCTCGTGGCCCTCGGCCATCGCCGGATCGGGTTCGCGTCCGGGCCGGAGCGGTTCATCGTCGTACAGCGGAAACTCGCCGGGTACCGGACCTCGATGAAGGCGCAGCTGGGGGTGTCGGACGACGACATCGATCCGATGGTCGCGCTGAGCATGTTCGGCGTCGAGGGCGGCGAGGCAGCGGGTCGGCAGTTGCTCGATGCGCACGTCACCGCGGTCGTCTGCGGCTCCGACATGATGGCGCTCGGCGTCATCCGGGCCGCCCGCCAGCGCGGCCTCGCCGTACCGGGTGGCTTCTCGGTGGTCGGCTACGACGACGCCCCGATGATGGAGTTCACCGATCCGCCGATGACCACGATCCGCCAACCGGTGCAGGCGATGGGGCTTGCCGCGGTGCAGTCCTTGCTAGAAGAGGTCCGCGGCCACGCCACGCCCCACACCGAGTTCCTGTTCCGCCCCGAACTGGTCGTCCGCGGCTCCACAGGCCCGGCCCGCTGAGGGTTGTTTGTGCACCCACCAACCATTCTCCGGGGCGGAAAGTGGTTGGTGGGTGCACAAAGCAGGCTCCGGCCCGGAAGCCGTCCCCTGCCGGGCGGCTCCGGGCCGGAGGTTGGGGAGTTACTTGGAGGTGTGGAAGGCGGCCTTGCCTGCGGCGGCGAAGCCGTTGGCCCACAGCGAGTTGACCTTCGAGCGCTCGGTCGAGTCCGGGTACGGGTTGGTGCAGGACGGGCCGGGGCCGCCGCCGGACATCAGCTCGGAGCACGGGCCGGAGTAGTGGTCGGGCAGACCGAGGACGTGGCCGGTCTCGTGCGCCACGATGCGGGTCTGGTCGTACTCCTGGGACTGGGCGTAGTCGATGAAGACGTAGCCGCTGCCGTGGCCGTCGGTGGACGCGTACGAACCGCGCGGGTCGTTGCCCTCGGTGTAGTAGAAGTCGTAGTTGCTGCCCTCGACGAGCTTCACGTTGCTGACGCTCGAGTTCCAGATCGACGAGCTGGACGCGATCTGGGACGCGTAGGTCGGCGCGTCGACGGCGTACGTGACCGTGACGGCGGTGACCTTGCGGCCGGACTTGGCCTGCTGGGCCATCTTGGCGCGGGCGGACTTCATCACGGCGTCGTAGAACGCCTTGGTGGCGGCTTCGTCCTGCGGCGAGCCGACGTACGCCGCGCGGGTGGCGGCGGTGGAGACGTGCGAGCTGTGCGAATCAGGGGCGGGCGCGGCAGTCGAGGGGGACGCTGCCAACGCGGGCACGGCCAGCGCGGCGGCGGCAAGCCCCGCGAGACTGGTCAGGATACGGCGATGCGACATGGAGGGCCTCACTCCGAATCGGTGGCGGATAGCGACGGGCGGATTACCGATCGCCACCATCGGATGCTCCCAAGCGCCCAGGAATTCCGCATCACATCGCAGAAAACCCAGGGGATAACCCGCGAATCACGATCGCCGTTCTATGTCGGCCATAGCTCCCGGCCTATGAGTGTTCGAGCAGGAACGCGCGCAGGTCGGCGGCGATGTCGGCGGGGTGCTCACCGCTGATCGCGTGCGAGGCGTCCGGATAGAACGCGACGGTCTTCGTGCGCAAGGCCCTCTCCGCAGTACTGCGGGCTGTCGCCGGGCGATGCATCACCGAGCGACCGGCGATGATCGCGAGCACCGGCATCGGGAGCGCGGCCAGCTGCTCTTCGGTGATCCGGCGTGGTTGCGGCTGACGGATCGTGTAGTTCTTCATGCCGGACTCGATCATGTCCGCGACCGGCACGTGTTCCACCGGCTTGCCGCCTGCCGTGTACGAGTTGAACCGGTCCCGCCATGACCGCGGCAGCCACTTCACCGCAGCAGGCAGCGACCTCAACACCGTCCCAAGCGGTATTCCGTCGTACACGTTGACCGCATCCAGCGTCGTGACAGTCGCAACGCGCTCCGGCCGCCGCACGGCGAGATTCATCGCAGTCCAGCCGCCGATCGACAGCCCGAGCAGGTTGAAGCGCTCCTCCGGCAGGGCTTCGAGCGTCTGGTCCAGCCAGGCCGCCTTGTCCTCATCGGAGGTGATCGGCGCGGTCTGCACACTCATCCCCGGCTCACCGAGTAGGTCGATCGCGTAGACATCGGTGATCGCCAGCAGATGCTTCAAGGAGTCAGCCCAGACCGGCGTGCCGGACGACGTGCCGGGCAAAAGCACCAGCGGCTCCGATCCCGCAGCGCCCGCGAACCGGTACACCCGCACCTCGCCGTACTCGGTCCTCACGTCACGGACAGCTGCCGGTGCCGGCAAGTCCTGCATCGCGGCGTCGTATTTACCCCGATAGTCATCGCGTCCGGCTTGGCTGTTCCAGTCGCCGATCATTCCATCTCCTAACCGCTTGGTAGGTAATCCCACCATACGGTAAGTTGAGCGCATGCCTTCAGCGCGTGGCCGGAATCTCACCTTCACCGAGGAAGCGCGCCGGGCGCAGCTGATCGACGTCACGACCGAGCTGGTCGCCGACCACGGGTACGCCGCGACGTCGCTCGGGCGGATTGCCGAGGGGGCCGGGATCACCAAGGCGGGTGTGCTCTATCACTTCGCGTCGAAGCAGGCCCTGGTCGAGGCTGCTCATGCGCGGGTGCTGTCGGAGCTGGTGGAGGCGGTCGGGGCGGCGGTGGATGCTGCGGGGCCGGCCGACGCGCCGGCGGCGTACATCCGGTCGATGGTCGGGCATCTGCGGGAGCGGCCGCGGCATGTGCGGATGATCGTCGAGGCGATGACGTCGGTCGCGCCGCTGGCAGATTCGAAGGCGCGGTGGTCGGCGGTGGCGGACCTGATCGCCGCGGCCCGGGACGCGCGCGGACTCACCGGGGAGGTCGATCTCCGGTCCGCGGCGCTGGTGATCGGTGGCGGGATCGACGCGATCGTGTCCGAGTCGCTGGGTGATCCGGCGTACGACGCAGCAGCCGCCGCCGAGCTACTCGTCGGGGTTGTGGAGCGTGGGTTGTTATGACTCGCCGGGGATGCCGACGTTGAGGAGGCGGGCGCCAGGGCCTCGGGTGGCCAGGCGGTCCTCCTTGTTGTAGAGGTTGCAGCGCTGGAGGCTGAGGCAGCCGCAGCCGATACAGGTGTCGAGGTCGTCGCGGAGGCGCTCGAGCTCGGCGATCCGTTCGTCGAGGCGGCTGCGCCACGTCTTCGACAGCTTGCTCCAGTCGGCGCGCGTCGGCGTCCGGTCCTCGGGGAGCGAATCCAGCGCGCCCTTGATCTCCGCGAGCGCCAGACCGACCCGCTGGGCCGCCTGCACGAACGCGATCCGCCGCAGCGTGCTCCGCTGGTACTGACGCTGGTTGCCGGCCGTACGCCGGGACGCGATCAGGCCCTGGTCCTCGTAGAACCGCAATGCCGACGCGGCCACCCCGGACCGATGTGCGATCTCCCCGATCGAGAGCCAGTGCTCCTTGCTGGGGACGTTCTCCTCCGCCATACCGCCACCCTAGGACGGCGTTCCAAGAACTCAACCACGCTTGAACTGTGCCGGGTGGATGCCGGGAGCACCAGTCGGGTGGGTGGTCTGGTCATCGGCGGCGTGGTCAGGGGCGCCGTCACGATCGGTTATACTTTTCTCGTGTCGGTGCGCGTCGTCGCGTCACCAGAGATGTTCTAGGCGCTCCGACCCGTCGGTTTCGGCATCCTGCTGAAGATCCGGCGACATGGGTGCAACGCGATAGCACCCGCAGGTCGATGCCCGTCTCCTGCTGAGCACGTTGTCCGGTCATGATTTCGTGACCGGAGCTTCGTTGCGGCTGCGATCCGGCGCTATTCGTCCGTGAATCCGAGAGAGAGTTTGCGTGACCCAGCACCACCAGAACGATTCCGAGTCCGCCGACGGGCGGGCCAAGAAGCCCCGACACAAGAAGTACCAGAACCAGTCGTACGGCGAGCGCCTCGCCGCGAATGCCTCGCACGAAGCACCGCGCGAGGACAGCAAGCCGGTGAAGGGCTACCGCTCCGAGCAGGCCCGCCCGGATCGCGGCCAGCGCAGCTATGACCGCACGGACGACCGGGGCGGCGACCGTAGCCGCGACGAGCGTCCGCGCTACGAGAACCGCAACCGCGACGACCGTCCGCAGTACAACCGCGACGACCGTCCGGCGCCGCGTCGTGACGACCGCCCGCAGTACAACCGGGACGAGCGTCCGCGCTTCAACCGCGACGACCGGCCGCAGTACAGCCGGGACGGCCGCGACAATCGGGACAACCGGGGCGACAAGCCGCAGTACAACCGGCCCGAGCGCACCGACCGCCGCGACGACCGTGGCGACCGGCCGCAGTTCCGGCGCGACGACAAGCCGCGGTTCGAGCGGGACGAGCGTCCCCGGTTCGAGCGCAGCGAGCGTCCGTCCTACCAGCGCGACGACCGTTCGTCGTACCGGCGGGACGACAAGCCGTTCGAGCGGCGTCCGTCGCAGGACGCGCGCCGCGGCGACTTCGAGGAGCAGCCGGTGGACCTCGGCACTGTTGCCGATGACAACCAGTTCGCCGCGCTCGGTCTCGCGCCGCGGCTGGTGCAGCGGCTGGCCCGCGACGGCATCACCGCGCCGTTCCCGATCCAGACCGCGACCATCCCGGACGCGCTGGCCGGCAAGGACGTGCTCGGCCGCGGTCAGACCGGTTCCGGCAAGACCCTCGGCTTCGGGCTCCCGACGCTGATGCGTCTGGCCGGCGGCCACACCGAGTCGCGTCGCCCGCGCGGGATGATCCTGGTCCCGACCCGTGAGCTCGCGATGCAGGTGCACGACGCCCTCGAGCCGCTCGCGCACGTGATGAACGTGTCGCTCAAGCTGATCGCCGGCGGTCTTCCGTACCCGAAGCAGATCGAGTCGCTGCGTCGTGGTGTCGACCTGCTGATCGCTACCCCGGGCCGCCTGATCGACCTGTGCGAGCAGGGTGCGGCCGACCTCGGCGCCGTGGAGATCGCGGTGCTCGACGAGGCCGACCACATGTGCGACATGGGCTTCATGCCGGCGGTCACCACGCTGCTCGACATGACGCCGCCGGAGGGCCAGCGCCTGCTGTTCTCGGCGACGCTGGACAACGACGTCGACAAGATCGTGAAGACCTACCTGAAGGACCCGGTGCAGCACTCGACCGAGTCCGGCCAGGCCTCGGTCAGCACGATGGAGCACCACCTGCTGGTGATCGAGCCGGGTCACAAGCAGTCGCTGACCGCCGAGCTCGCCAGCCGTGACGGCCGGACCATCGTGTTCGTCCGGACCAAGCTGGGCGCCGACCGGATCGCCACCCAGCTGCGCGACCGTGGCGTGATGGCCGCGGCGCTGCACGGCGGCCTGACCCAGGGTGTCCGCAACCGGACGCTGGACCAGTTCAAAGACGGTTCGGTGCCGGTGCTCGTGGCAACCGATGTCGCGGCTCGTGGCATCCACGTCGACGATGTCGGCCTGGTGGTTCAGGCTGACCCGCCGGCCGAGCACAAGGACTACCTGCACCGCGCCGGTCGTACGGCGCGTGCGGGCGGCAAGGGCGCCGTCGTCACGCTCGTCCTGCCGCACCAGCGGCGCGGGATGATGCGGATGGCCGAGACCGCCGGCGTCAAGGCCGAGCCGGTTCGGGCCCGTCCGGGTGACGAGCTCGTCACCGAGCTGACCGGCGGCACCAAGCCGTCCGGCTACCCGGTGAAGCTGCCGGCTCCGAAGCCGCAGCGGTTCGCCAAGGGCGGCAAGCGGTTCGGCGGCAGCAGCCGTCCGGGCCGTGGTCAGGGCGGCAACGGCGGTCCGCGTCGCAGCGGCCCGCGCAAGTCCTACCAGCACTGACGCTGACACACGAAACGGTGGGTCGACACAGGCAATAACCTGTGTCGGCCCACCGTTTGTTGTGTAAGCCTCAGGTCAGGACGGCCCACAGCCGGGCGAGGATCGTCGCGATCTCGTCGCCGTCCAGTGGGACGAGCTCGAGCATCAGCTCGCCTTCGGCCATCCGGTCCGTCATCACGTAGATGGACGGTGTGCCGGCCTCGAGCTCGGTCGCGATGCGCTTCGCGTCGGCGACCTTGAGCAGGACCCGCGAGACCGGCAGCCCGGTCGGGTCCTTGACCACCTCGGCGGTGACATCGGGGATCCGGGCGGCCGCGTCGACGAACGCGTCGACCTTCGCGAGCTCGTCCGCCTCCCACTTCACCCGGTCGAAGGCCTGCCACTCCTCGAGGGCTGCGAGTACGCCGACGATCGCTTCCTTCGTCGGCTTCATCACCCGCCCGATGCCCTTCTCCTGGGCCCGCAGCGCCTGGACCAGCGGCCAGCTCCCGGCGACCAGCCCCGCGGTCGGTGAGCCGAGGTACTTCTGCCCGCTCACCAGCACCAGATCCGCGCCGGTCGCCAGCAGGTCCGCGATCCGCGGGAACTGCGCGGCCGCATCGACGATGGCCGGTACGCCGCGACGGTGCGCGGCACGGACCGCGGCGACGAGGTCGATCGGCTCGCCGCGGGTCAGCCGGGATGACACCAGCATCAGGCACGCCACATCCGGCCCGTCAAGCTCGTCCTCCAGCTCGGCGATCGTGCAACCGTCCTCGTCGCCGGCCAGGTCGACCTGCGCGCCGGCGAGCCGGATCCCCTGCAGGTTGGTGTGTCCGTAGTCGATCACCTGACAAGCCGGCAGTACGACGCGGTTGTGCATATCGCTTGCGTCCGGCAACGCCGCAGTACGCCGGGGATCGCCGCCGGTCATCGTGGCGGCGACCGCGAGGGTGATGCCGGCCGCGGTGCAGTGCACGACCGCGCCGGCCTGGGCTCCTGTTACCTGTGCGATGGCCTCGCTGGCACGATCGCCGAGCTCGTCCATCACGAAGAATTCGGGCAGTGCCTGTGCGACAGCCTCCGCCACCCCGTCGGAACTCCGGGACACCCCGAGCGGGGTAAACGTCCCCTTGGCGTTGATCACCACACTCAAGCGATAACGCTCATGAATTGTCATGGTCCAGCTGACAGTAGTGGTCACGGACAGCAATTGGCGAGAGTCTGGACGTGAGTTCTTGACCCGAATGCTACTGGTGAGTCATTCTCACTTTTACCCCATCTGAGGAGGGAACCGTGCCCCGCCCCGCACTCCGAACCCGCCTTCGCATCACGATCGCCTCCGTTGCCGTCACCGCCGTGCTCGCCGCGCTTCCGGCACCGACGCAGGCGAGCCCACAAGCCGTTGCCGCGATCCCCGGAGATTATTGCCTCGAGCAATGTCGCGACATCCTTCCGCCGGGTCAGAACGGCAACGCGACCTTCACGGATCTCCTTGCTTTCAAGGCCTTAGGGGTCAGACCGGCGCACTTCAGCGACACGGTGAAGCCCTATCAGGACCTGGTGTGGAACTCGCAAGGCATCACCGACGACGGCCTCGCGCCGTACTACGACGACTCGTCGTTCGGGGTGAAACCGGACGACGTCGCGAGCACGATCCACCCGCGCAGCGACGTCACGATCGTGCGGGACAAGTCGCGCGGCATCCCGCACATCACCGGCACCACGCGGCTCGGCACGATGTTCGGCGCCGGGTACGCCGGAGCGCAGGACAGGCTGTTCGTGATGGACGTGTTCCGTCACCTCGGTCGCGGCCAGCTGACACCGTTCGCGGGTGGAGCGGCGGCGAACCGCGAGTTCGAGCAGGAGTTCTGGCGCACCGCGCCGTACACCGAGGCTGATCTCCAGCGGCAGTTCGACGACGCCGACGACCTGTACGGCGCCGACGGCGTGAAGATGCAGCAGGACATTCAGGCCTGGGTCGACGGCGTCAACCACTACATCGACACGATCGGCATCGCGTACCCCGGTGAGTATGTCGCCCTCGGCCTGCAGTGGCCGACCCCGCACTGGAAGGTGACCGACGTGGTCGCCACCGCGGCCGTTGTCGCGGGCATCTTCGGCACCGGCGGCGGGGCGGAAGTCACGTCAGCGCTCGCATTGCTTGAAGCACAAGCGAAGTACGGCGTTGCTCAGGGCACCAAAGTGTGGGAGTCCTTCCGTTCGCAGAACGATCCCGAAGCCAGTACGACGGTGCACAACGGCACGTCGTTCCCGTACGGGACGACCGGTCCGAACCCGGCCGGCCGCGCGATGCCGGACCGCGGCTCGGTCACCGCAGAGCCCGAGGTCATCGATCAGACCGCCAACAAGACCGCGGCCGCCAAACCCGCGCCGAAGGGTTCGGACTCGTTGAAGGGCATCTTCGACGACGGACTCTTCCCCGAAGGCTTCGGCAAGAAGGCGATGTCGAACGCGCTGGTGGTCTCCGGCGCGCACACGCAGAGCGGCAATCCGATCGCGGTCTACGGCCCGCAGACCGGGTACTTCGCGCCGCAGCTGCTCATGCGCCAAGAGCTGCAAGGCCCGGGGGTCAGCTCGCGCGGCATCGCGTTCGCCGGCCTCAACTTCTACACGCTGATCGGTCGCGGGCCCGACTATTCGTGGAGCGCGACGTCCGCGGGGCAGGACATCACCGACACGTTCGCCGTACCGCTGTGTGAGCCCGGTGGCGGGACGCCGACCAAGAATTCGCAGTACTACGAGTTCCGCGGGCAGTGTGTCCCGATCGAGCGGCTCGAGCGGCACAACGCGTGGTACGCGAGCCTCGGGTCGTCCGAGCCGGCCGGCTCCTACACGTTGGTTGCCCTGCGCACCAAGTACGGCATCGTCTCGCATCGCGGCACCGTCGGCGGCAAGCCGGTGCTGTTCACCAAGAACAGGTCGACGTACGGCAACGAGGCCGGGTCGGCGCTCGGGTTCATGCAGTTCAACGACCCGGACCGGATCCACTCTGCCGCGGACTTCCAGAAGCCCGCCGCGAACATCGGATACACGTTCAACTGGTTCTACACCGACAAGGATTCGATCGCGTACTTCAACTCCGGCGACAACCCGGTCCGCGCGGCCGGGGCCGACCCGAACCTGCCGACCTGGAGTTCCTACGAGTGGCAGGGCTGGAACCCGGACACGAATCGCGCGACGTACACGCCGGCGGCGCAGCATCCGCAGGTGGTGAACCAGGATTACCTGACCAGCTGGAACAACAAGCAGGCGCCCGGGTACTCCGCGTCGGATGGGCAATTTGGTTACAACGCGGTTTACCGCAGCCAGCCGCTCGACGACCGGATCAAGGCCGTCATCAACAACGGACAGAAGTTCACCCGCGGCAAGCTGGTCGAGGCGATGGAGGACGCGGCCACGGTTGACCTGCGCGGCGACCAGGTCCTGCCCTACCTGCTCAGAGTCCTGAAGTCCGCACCGATCACCGACCCGGCGGTCGCCGACGCCGTTGCCAAGCTGACCGCCTGGCAACAGGCCGGTGCCCACCGCAAGACTCCCAGCGCGTCGTCGAAGACCTATGACAACGCCGACGCCATCCGCATCATCGACGCCTGGTGGCCGCTGCTCGTCCCCGCTGAGTTCAAGGACCTCGGACCAGATCTGTACGGCGCACTCGTCGCGAACCTCAAGATCGACGAGCGCCCCAGTGCGCAGGGTTCGTCGTTCCAGAGCGGCTGGTGGGGTTTCGTCCAGCGGGACATGCGCAAGGTCCTCGGCGACCCGGTGAAGGCAGCTCAGCCGGTGACGTACTGCGGCGGCGGATCGCTGGCCGGTTGTCGATCCGTGTTGACGGCAACATTGCTAGCGGCAACCAAGGTGCCGGCCGCGACGACGTACCCGGCGACGGCAGACTGTGCCGCGGGCGACCAGTTCTGCGCGGACCAGATCGCGCATCAGCCGATGGGCGGCATTACGCAGGACAGGATCGCGTGGGTCAACCGGCCGACGTACCAGCAGGTGGTCGAGTTCCCGGCCCGGCGCGGTGACGATGTCACCAACCTGGCGGTCGGGAAGACGGCGACGGCGAGCAGTTACGAGACCGGGTGGTTCAACTCGCCGCCGGCGCAGGCCGTCGACGGCAAGGCGGACACCCGGTGGGCGAGCGACTGGTCGGATCCGCAGTGGCTGAAGGTTGACCTCGGCAACGAGCAGACCGTACGCCGGGTGGTGCTCGACTGGGAGGCGGCGTACGGGAAGGCGTACAAGGTCGAGGTCTCCCGGGATGGGGCGACGTGGCAACAGGTGTATACGACGACGACCGGGGACGGCGGCGAGGACGTGGTGCGTTTCGCGCCGACCCAGGCGAGGTATGTCCGGGTCACCGGGACTCAGCGCGCGACCTCCTACGGGTATTCGCTGTATGAGTTCCAGGTGTTCAGATGGTGATGCCAGGATGAGGGTATGAACCAGAACTTTCCTCCGAACCAGCCGTTCCCGCCGCAGCAGGGCTTCCAGCAGGGTCCGCCGCCGGGGTACCAGGGGCCGCCTCCGGGCTACCAGCAGGGGCCGCCGCCGCAGGGGTACGGGCAGCAGCCCGGGTACGGCCAGGCGCCGGGCAACTACCAGCCGGCTCAGAACCCTGCGCCGCATGTCGCGCCGCAGGGTTCGCCGTACCCGGTGCTGGTCTCGACGATGAACGACCTGCCCGGCTACACCGCGGACAAGGTGTTCGGCGAGGTGTTCGGGCTGACCGTGCGGAGCCGCGACTTCGGGTCGAACTTCACCGCGAGCTTCCGGTCGCTGGGCGGCGGCGAGGTGCCGGAGTACACCCAGATGCTGGCCGAGTCGCGGCATGTCGCGGTGATGCGGATGTGCCAGATGGCGCAGCAGATGGGCGCGAACGCGATCCTCGCGATGCGGTTCGACTGCAACGAGATCGCTCAGACGATGAGTGAGGTCGCGGCGTACGGCACGGCTGTCGTCGTACACAAGGTCGAGCCGCCGCGGCCGCAGGACTCCACCCCTGATGAGGATGATGCCAATGACAGCTGACCTGGTCTTTCCGCCCGGATTCAAGTGGGGGGTCTCGACGTCGGCGTACCAGATCGAGGGCGCCGTGGCCGAAGGCGGCCGCGGTCCCTCCACCTGGGACACGTTCTGCGCCGAGCCCGGCAAGATCCTGAACGGCGACACCGGTGCGGTCGCGTGCGACCACTACCACCGGTACGCCGAGGATGTCGCGCTGATGCGGGAGCTCGGGGTGGACACCTACCGGTTCTCGTTCTCCTGGCCGCGCATCCAGCCGTCGGGTCGCGGGCCTGCTGTCGCGGCCGGAATGGATTTCTACGACCGGCTGATCGACACCCTGCTCGGCGCCGGGATCCAGCCGGCGCCGACGCTGTTCCACTGGGACACCCCGCAGGCGCTCGAGGATGCCGGCGGTTGGCTTGATCGATCGATTGCGGATCGCTTCGCGGAGTACGCGTCTCTGGTCGGCGCCCGGTTCGCGGATCGGGTGCCGATGTGGATGACCATCAACGAGCCGATGGTGCTGACGCTGATGGGGTACTCGCTCGGCGCGCATGCGCCCGGCAAGGAGCTGGTGTTCGACGCTCTCCCGGTCGCGCATCATCAGCTGCTCGCGCACGGTCGCGCGGTGCAGGCGCTTCGAGCCGCCGGCGCTTCTCAGATCGGCATCGCGAGCAACCACGCGCCGACCTGGCCCGCGAGTGACAGTCCTGAGGACAAGGAAGCGGCCGCGCTGTACGACAATCTGATCAACTGGCTGTTCGCCGACCCGATCCTGCTCGGCGAGTATCCGAACGGCATGGGCGACGCGATGCCCGGTCCGGTCGCCGATGACTTGGCGATCATCTCGACGCCGCTCGACTTCTTCGGCATCAACCACTACGCGCCGGTCTCGGTCGGCGTCGCCACCGGCCACGCCGACACCGCCGCGACCGATGGGGTGCTGTTGCCGCCGGGGCTGCCGTTCGAGCCGCGGACACTGACCGGTTACCCGACCACGGACTTCGGCTGGCCGGTGGTGCCGGACGCGTTCGGCGAGATCCTGCGGATCTTCAAGGAGCGGTACGGCGACCGGTTGCCACCGATCTACATCACCGAGAACGGCTGCGCGATCAACGACGAGCCCGTCGACGGCGTGGTGTCCGACCAGCGGCGCATCGACTATCTCGACGGATACCTCCGGTCGTTGAAGGCTGCGATGGACGACGGGATCGACGTCCGCGGGTACTTCCAGTGGTCGCTGATGGACAACTTCGAGTGGGCGGCCGGGTACTCGCAGCGGTTCGGCCTGGTGCATGTGGATTTCGAGACGCAGGAGCGTACGCCGAAAGCGTCGTACCACTGGTTGCGTGAGCTGATCGCTCAGAGCCGGCGATGATTCCCGAGCCGGGGGTGGTGCCGTCCGCGCTGGCGGAGCCGACCGTGCGGGTCCGGCCGGGGTGGACGGCGGCCGTCGTACTGGCGAACGTCGGGGTGTTCGCGGCCTGGCTTGGTCCGATCCAGGTGCTGCTCGCGAAGCAGTCCGAGTCGGTTGCTCCGGGCAACAAGGAGTTCGTGTTCGGGTTGGTGACCGGGGTCGGCGCCGCGGTATCGGTGTTCGCGAACCCGGCGTTCGGCGCGATCTCCGACCGGACCACCTCGCGCTTCGGTAGGCGGGTCCCGTGGGTGCTGGCCGGTGCTGTCGGCGGCGCGGTCGGGCTGGGCATTCTGGCCGGTGCGCATCTGATCGTGTTGATGCTGCTCGGTTGGTGCCTGATGCAACTGTTCGGCAACGCACTCCTCGCCGCGGCGACAGCCGTCGTACCGGATCGCGTTCCCGTCGCCCAACGCGGTGGGGTCGGCGGCTGGGTGGCGATCTCGCAGGTCTTGGGTGCACTGGTCGGTACTGCGCTTGCAGCGGCCTTCGACAGCTACGCGCTCGGGTACGCAGCCTGCGCGGTGTTCCTGTTGTTGTCGGTGGTCCCTTATTTGTTGCGCAGTCATGACGTGCAGCTGGTGGAGCGTCCAACGTTTGTGCTGCGCGATTTCCTCCGTGGGTTCTGGATCAGCCCGCGACGGTACCCGGACTTCGGCTGGGCGTGGTTGACGCGGTTTCTGTTCAACGTCGGCAATGCGCTCGGCACGCTGTACCTCTTTTACTACCTGCAGGACGAGGTCGGCGTCGACGACCCGGACACCGGCGTACTGATCCTGACAGCGATCTACAGCGTGTGCGTGCTCACGACCGCGATCACCTGCGGCCGCTGGTCGGACCGCTCCGAACGCCGCAAGGTCTTCGTCATCGCATCCGGCTGGGTGATGGCCGTCGCCGGCGTCGTCCTCGCAGTCTGGCCGACCTGGCCGGGCGCCATCGTCGGCGCGATCATCCTCGGCATGGGTTTCGGCGTCTACCTGGCCGTCGACTTCGCCTTGCTCACCCAGGTGCTGCCGAGCGCCCAGGACCGAGCGAAGGACCTCGGCGTCATCAACATCGCCAACTCCCTCCCTCAGGTCCTCGCCCCGGCAATCGCGGCCCCCATCGTCAAACACCTCGGCGGCTACCCGGTGCTCTATCTCCTGGCGTCCGTAGTCACCGTCCTGGCCGGCGTACTCGTCCGCCAGATCCGCTCAGTCGACTGACGAGCGCGAGTGCCACGCCGAGCCCGGCTGCCACGAGGAAGACCAGGTCATAGCCGGACGCGAGGTCGGCTTTGGTGCCGGCGATCGTCGTGAGCACTGCCAGGCCTACGGATCCGCCGACCTGGCTGGCGGTGTTGGCGAGTCCGCCGACGATTCCTGCGTCGCCCTCGGAGACATCCGCGGTCACCGTGGCCATCAGGGTCGGGAAGGTCAGCCCGATGCCGCCTGCGATGAGCAGCGTCGGCCCGAGCACGCTCGCGAGGTAGCCGCTTTCCGCACCGGCCTGTGCGAGCCAGCCGAACCCGATCAGGAAACCGGCGCTTCCCGCCAGGATCAGTCGACGTACGCCGGTCCGCGGCAGCAGCGTGGCGGCGAGTCGGGCGACGATCACGAACGTCACCGCCGCAGGCGTCTGCCCGAGCCCCGACCGCAGGGCGCTGTAGCCGAGGACGTCCTGTAGGTACAGGGACGTGAAGTACCACATGGCGATGGCGATCGCTCCGAACAACAGCAGCATTCCGTTGCCCACGGCCACTTTTTGGATCCTGAACAACCGCAGAGGCATCATCGGCTGGTTGGCTCGCGCCTCAACCGCGGTGAAGACCGCGAGCAGGACGAGTCCCGCCAGGCCCGGTCCGATGACCCGCGTGGAGGTCCAGCCGTGATCGGCACTCTGCATGACGCCGTAGATCAGGGCCGCCAGTCCTGCGGTGCCGGTGAGTGCGCCGATGAGGTCCAGCGGCTCCCGTCGCCTCGCTCGTGGGCCTTCTAGCGACATCAATGCCGCGCAGATCAGCACCGCGCCGATCGGCACGTTGATCAAGAACACCCACCGCCACGAGAGTCCGGTCGTGATGGCTCCGCCTGCAACCGCACCGGCCATCCCGCCGACGCCGCCCGCGGCGGACCAGGCGCCGAACGCTCGGGCACGCTCACCTTCGCCGGTGAAGTTGGTGTTGATCACAGCCAGCGTCGCCGGGGCCAGCATGGCGGCTCCCACACCTTGTACGACGCGCGCCGCGATGAGGACGCCCGGCGCGGACGCGAGGCCGGCGAGCAGGCTTGACGCCGAGAACAGGAACAGGCCGGCGACCAGCATCCGGCGTTGGCCGAAGAGGTCTGCGGCGCGGCCACCGAGCAGCATGAAGCCGGCGAACGTCAGCAGGTAACCGTTCACGACCCAGGCGAGGCTGGTGGCAGTGAAGCCCAGATCCCTTTGGATAGAGGGCAACGCGACGTTCACGATCGAGGCGTCGAGGATCACCATGAACTGACTGACACAGGCCAGTGCGAGCACTGCCCAGCTGGATCGCTTGAGTGTTGCAGGCATGTCGAAGTACCTTCCTCAGTGGCCGGCGAGCGTCGGGTAGTCGGTGTAGCCGCGGTGATCGCCGCCGTAGAACGTGGTTTGGTCGGGCCGGTTGTACGGGCCTTCTGCGGCGAGGCGGGCGGGCAGGTCGGGGTTGGCGAGGAACAGCGCGCCGAAGGCGATCAGGTCCGCCGTACCGTCGCTGATCAGTCCCAACGCCTCCGGGCCGGTGCGTTCCTGAGGGGTGTGGGGATTGAGGATGAACGTGGACGGCCACTGCTTGCGGAGGCGGTTGGTCAGGTCGCGGTCCGGGCCTTCCATCAGGTGCAAGTAGCTCAGGCCTAGCGGAGCAAGCCGTTCGACGAGCGCGTCGTACGTCGTCTCGGCGTTGTCTTCGGTGATGTCGTTGTTCGGGACGCCGGGCGAGATGCGGAAGCCGAGGTTCTCGGCGCCGATCGCGTCGGCCACCGCGGTCGCCAGCTCGACGCCGAAGCGGACGCGTCCCTTGGCCGAGCCGCCCCACCTGTCGCGGCGGCGGTTGGCGTTCGGCGCCAGGAACTGGTGGATCAGGTACCCGTTGCCGCCGTGCAGTTCGACGCCGTCGAAGCCGGCCGTCATCGCGTTGCGCGCGGCGGCGGCGAAGTCGTCGATGGTGCGGGAGATCTCCGAGCCGGTCAGTTCCTTCGGCGTGACGAACTCCTGGGGGCCGTCATGGGTGAAGACCTGTCCGTTCGCGGCCACTGCGGTGGGAGCGACCGGATGCAGGCCGTGGGGGAGCAGGCTCGGGTGCCCGATTCGTCCGGTGTGCAGGAGTTGGGCGTAGATCACCCCGCCTGCCTGGTGCACCTCGTCGGTCACCGTTCGCCAGGCGGCGATCTGTTCTGCGGTGTGCAGGCCAGGAGTGTCGGGATAGCCCTGCCCGACCGGCGATGGTTGGGTGCCCTCGGTGACGATCAGGCCGGCGCCTGCCCGCTGTGCGTAGTACTCCGCGGTCAGCGGCGTGGGGCTGGCGCCGGGGCCGTACGCGCGACTGCGGGTCATCGGGGCCATCGCGATGCGGTTGGCCAGGCGCTTGCCGCCCAGCTCGTAGGAGTCGAATGCCGTTGGCATGGTCAGGTTCCCATCTTCAGCTCGTATTACCTGTTCGAACAGGTAAACACGGGAACCGATTCCATGCAACGCCGTGATCCAGCTCACACGCCCGCCTTCCGCCTGCGCAAAGATCTTCATCGCGGCCAGCGGACGCGCATTGGCTGATCGAACAGGTATGCTTGGTGGAATGGGGCCCTCGGAGAACTCTCAGCCGGCCTCGATGCCGGCTGAACCACTCACCAACGCGATCGTCCGAGTGGCTCGCTTGCACCGGACGATCGCCGCCCAACTGCTGCGTCGCGTCGGCCTGCGCCTGGGGCAGGAGCTGGTGATGATGCAGCTGTGGGAGCGCGGTCCGCAGAGCCAGACGGAGCTGGTCCGGACGCTCGGCTCCGACTCCGCCACGATGACGCGGACCGTTCGGCGCCTGGAGCAGGCCGGCTTCGTGCGGGTCAAGCCGAGCGCGACTGACAAGCGCGCCACGGTTGTCGAACCCACCCCGGCCAGTCAGTCAGTGCGTCACGAGGTCGAGCGCATCTGGGCCAAGCTGGAGGAAAGTGCGACCGGCGATCTGACGCCAGCTGAACAGGCCGAAGCGCTCGTGGTGCTGCAGCGTATCGAGGACAGCCTCGCTCGCGCCGCGGCGCCTTAATCGGCGACTGCTCGAGCGACGGCGCGACCGAGCGGGCTGGTTGCTGTCACCTCGATGTGATCGAGGCCCAACCAGGCCGCCATCAGTTGGAGCTCGGCCGCGAGGGGATCGGTGGGGTCTTGGGTATCGGGCTCGGGCGTGAGGGTCGGCACCACGAGGGTCGAAGTTCCGCGGTCGGACTTCAGGTCGACCCGGGCCACGAGGTGTTCGCCCAGCAGGAACGGGAGTACGTAGTACCCGTGGATTCGTTGTGGGGCTGGGGTGTAGATGCTGATGCGGTAGAAGAAGTCGAACAGGTGGTGGGTGCGGTCGCGGTTCCAGATCAACGGGTCGAAGGGAGAGAGGAGCGCTTGGCCGTCGATGGGGCGGTCTTTGGCCTCGTGCCAGCGGTAGCTCTGTTGTTTGACGCCTTCGACGCGGACGGGGATCAGCTCGCCGGCGTCGGTCAGTTCGCCGATGACCTGCCGAGCGGTTGCCGCGGGCAACGGAAAGTGTGCCTGGCCGCTGCCTCCGCAGAGCTCCTTGAGAGTCGCGACCCCCAGGCCGCGGGCCGCGATCCGGACCAGTTCGCGGCGGGCCTCGTCGGCGGTGAGCTCGGGGGAGGCGAGTAGCTCGGCGGATAGGACGCGTTCGGTCAGGTCGTAGATCCGCTCGAAGTGGCGGCGGCCCGCGATCGTCACCTGGCCCGTCACGAACAGGTACTCGGTCGCGATCTTCGCGTCCTGCCAGTTCCACATCCGGCCGGTACCCGGGTCTGGATCCGGGTCGGTGCGCTTCCGCCGTACGCCGTCCGGACTCGCCTCGCCCGCGGTCAACGGGCCCTTCTCGGTAATCAGGCGCAGCACCTGGTCGACGTACCCAGGGCGCTCGGCGGTCAGCCGCCGCATCCCTGTCACCACCGACCACGGCGCGGTCACGTCCGGGCTCAGCTCCTTGTCCCACACCTGCCGCTCGGCCGCCCGCATCCGCCACCGCATCAACGGGTACGCCGTGAGCGGGATCAGCGCCGCCTTGTGGCCCCAGAAGTACTCGAACAACTCCCGCTCAGCACCCCACGACAGCTTGTCGAGCGTCGTCCGCGGATAGTTCCCCACCCGCGAGAACACCGGCAGGTAATGCGACCGCGTCAGCACATTCACCGAATCCAACTGCAGTACGCCGGCCCGCCCGATCGCCTTCCGCACCGCCCGCACATCCCCCCGCTTGGGCCGCCCGTCCCCAAACCCCTGCGCCCCCAGGGCAATCCGCCGAGCAACCCCCACGGAGATCTCATCACCCACGGCCGCCATGAACCGAACCTATAGCGCGACACTGGCCATATGCAGTTCATCACGATCGGAAAGCCACCTGAGTATCTCCGGCTGACCGCCGTACGGTGGCCGCCGGACAGCGCACCGGAGTTCGTGCCCAGAGACAAGCGCCGCTACCTGAACGCCGAACTCCGCAACCGCGACGTGACCGCCAAGGTCAGGCTCGACCTGGGACACGAGTACGCCGGCCTGGTGCAGTTCTTCGACCAGGTCGTCGCGCAGTGGCACGAGCTGAACAATTCGTCCATGACGTGGGGACTGAGCAGCGCACTGAGGCTCGAGGTCGTCCCCGGTCCTCGACCGGCATTAGGACCAGACCACCTGGTTGTCCACATCAAACTCCAGAACGGCGGTTGGCGACGACGTCTCTGGACGCTCGAGACCTCACTGGTCCTTTCGCCGGAAGAGCTCGAGGCCATCGCTCGTGACGCCCGCAGGCTGACCGACTAGGTCGTGCTGACGGCGCGGCGCTGGCGGTGGTTGCGGTACCAGAGGGACCAGCCGATGAGGATTCCTAGGGCGGCGACGTGCATGACCGGGGAGAGGTTGGCCATCGTGTTGACGGGGAGGGTGTAGACGAGGACCAGTCGGATGATCGCGTCCGCGAGGAGTACGCCGCCGAAGACTGCGGTCAGGGTGGCGAAGTGTTTGCGGAACGTTGGTTGGGTGCGCCAACGGTCGTCCCACTCTGCCAGGAGTTCCGGCTTACCGGCGTTGGCTTTTCGGGCGATCGCGTAGACGAGCGGCCGCCCGAGCAGACAGGAGCCCAGCAGCAACAGCCCGGCCGCGCCGGACAGGACAGACTCCTTGGCAAGCAGGATCCGCGGATCCCCGGTGAGCAACGAGACGACGAGCAGTACGGCGAACGTCCCGCCGACAAACGCAGCGAGCCCGTTCAAGCGCCGCCGTACGACGGCAATGACGGCGACCCGCAGCAGTGCGGCGCCCGCGGCGGCTGCGAGGGCGGGGAGTACGTCGTACCCGAGGATGCGGCCCGCGTAATAGACGACGAGCGGGAGACCGACGTCCCAGAGCAGACCGGTGAGTTGTTTGCGCATGATCAGATCCCTTCTTCTTAAGATACTGCTAGTAGCTTAAGAAGCTCGGGACCAGCCGGATTAGGCCGAATGTCATGAGATACCCTGAGTATCGTGACAACACGGCGACGGGGTGCGGCGCTGGAGGAGGCGATCCTGCAGGCGGCGGTCGAGGAGCTGACGGCGGTCGGGTACCGCGAGCTGACGATGGACGGCGTCGCCGCCCGCGCCGGCACCGCGAAGAACGTGATCTACCGTCGCTGGCCGAGTCGGGCCGCGCTGTGCATCGCGGCGTACCGACAGATGCTCCCGACCGGACCTGACGCAGCTCCCGACACCGGCTCGCTGCGCGGTGATGCGCTCGCGCTGCTCACCCGTGCCAACGACCGCATGTCCTCTCCGGTCGGTCGCATCCTGCGCCAACTCCTCGCCGACATTCATTCCGACCCCGAGCGGATGCGTGAACTCCGCGACCAGGTCGCCCGCGTCGGCATCTCACACTGGCTGACCGTCGTGGCCCGCGCAGCGAGCCGTGGCGAAGTCGGCCAACAAGCGCTCACTCCACGCGTGGCCACCGTCGCCGTCGATCTGCTCCGCAACGAGTACGCCCTCAACGGCGCGACCGCAGTCTCCCCAGAAACCCTGACCGAGATCGTCGACCAGGTCTTCATCCCACTCGCTACGCAGCGGACTTCACTGGACTGACATGGCCGTCCGCAACGTCTCGAAATCTTCCGGCTCGAGTGGGACCAGGCCGCGTCGGAGCTGGTAGCCCCAGTTCGGCTGTTGAGTCAGCCTGAGCTCGACCGCTTTGACGTCAGCCCGTCGCACCGGCAGGAACTCGATCCGCCGGCGCCAGGGCTGCACGATGCCGTGGGAGCCCATGTTCATCGGTTCAGCCTGGTACGGCGCTGCGTCGGCGACCACGCCCAGTGCCGTGAACGCGCGGAGCGGCTGCTTCTCGCCGTACCGCTCGGTCGGCGAGTAGATCACGAACCCGTCGCCCTCACGCAGGCGCGCGACGCCGTACCGCTTGCCGTGGTTGAGCTGGATGAAACCGCCCTCGACCGCCCGCTGGGTGTGGTCCGCGGAGACCACACCCAGCCAGGCGCGCTGCAAATCCGTCATGCCCCTACTGTCCGCCGGAATATACGACATCTTTCGTCATGATTTTTCGGCGGAGTCTGGCGATCAGCGGCCAAGCGATCATCAGCAGGATCGCCACGTAGATGACATAAGCGACCGGTCCACCGATCAGCCCGGAGGCATCGCCGTTGGACAACTGCAGTGCCATCCGCGCCTGCCGTTCGGCGATCGGACCGAGGATCACGCCGATGATCAACGGCAGCACCGGCAGACCGAACCGGCGCATCCCGAAACCGAGCAGCCCGAGCAGCAGAAGCAGCAACAGGTCGAGCGGCTGCGCATTCACGGCGTACGCGCCCATCGAGGCGAAGAAGATGATCCCGGCGTACAGATACGGCCGGGGGATCTGCAGGAGCTTCGCCCAGGCCGGCGCCAGCGGCAGGTTGAGGAGCAGCAGCATCAGGTTGCCGATGAACAGGCTGGCGATCAGCGCCCACACCAGCCTCGGCTCCCGCTGGAACAGCAGCGGCCCGGGCTGGATGCCGTACGACGTGAACGCGGCCAGCATCACCGCGGCGGTCGCATTCGTCGGCAGACCGAGCGCGAGCATCGGCACGAGCGTCCCGGCTGCCGACGCGTTGTTGGCGGCTTCCGGCCCGGCGACGCCCTCGATCGCGCCGTGCCCGAACTCTTCCGGATGCTTGGACAGTTTCTTCTCGGTCGCGTACGACAGGAACGTCGGGATCTCGGCGCCGCCGGCCGGCAACGCACCGATGGGGAACCCGTACGCCGTACCGCGCAGCCACGGCTTCCACGAACGACGCCAGTCCGACTTGCCCATCCACGGGCGGCCGACCGGAATCACCGTGCCCGGGTTCCGCCGCAGATGGGCCGCGACCCAGAGCGCCTCGCCGACCGCGAAGATGCCAACGGCAACCACTACGACATCGATGCCATCGGCAAGCTGCGGTACGCCGAACGTGAGCCGCTGCTGGCCGGTCACCTTGTCGATCCCGACCAGCCCGATCACCAGCCCGAGCAGCAGCGCCGCAAACCCGCGGATCCGGGACGATCCGAGCACCGAGGTCGCACCGGCGAACGCGAGCAGCATGATCGCCAGGTAGTCCGGCGCACCCAGACTGATCGCGAACTTCACCACCTGCGGCGCGACCAGCACGAGCAGCAGCGTCCCGATCGTGCCGGCCACGAACGATCCGATCGCCGCGGTCGCCAACGCCTGCGCGGCCCGCCCGGCGCGCGCCATCTTGTTGCCTTCGATCGCCGTCACCACCGATGACGACTCACCTGGCGTGTTCAACAAGATCGACGTGGTCGAGCCGCCGTACATGCCGCCGTAGAAGATGCCGGCGAACATGATGAACGCCTGCACCGGCTCGAGCCCGTAGGTGATTGGCAGCAGCAGCGCCACCGTCATCGCCGGCCCGATGCCCGGCAGTACGCCGACCGCCGTACCGACGGTGACGCCGAGTAGCGCAAGAAGCAGATTGATCGGTGTCAGGACATCTGCAAATCCCTGAAGGAGGTCCATCACAAGATCCCTTGCAGTACGCCGGCCGGCAGGTTGACGCCCAGCCCGATCGCGAACGCGTAGAACGTGATCAGCGCCAGCGCGACCGCGATGAACACGTTGCGGATGTGGTGCCGGCTGCCGAGGGCGAACGCCGATCCCCAGAACAGCAGGGTCCCGCTGATCACCCAGCCCAGCGGCTCGATCAGCGCCAGGTTGACCACGAACGCGGCGATCAGCGTGAGCACGGTGCGCCAGTCGACGGAGGACGTCACGTCGACGTCCTCGCCTTCCTCGGCCTCACCGGTCCCGCCCCGCGCCACGTCCACGGCGTACAGGACGGCGACGACGAGCAGCAGGACCCCGAGGACGATCGGTACCGGCTTCGGGCCGATCGGATCGTTGCTGTTGGCAATGTGCTGGAGCCGGGCAGCGTCGACGATCACCAGGACGCCGACCACCGCCAGGAACCCGCACACTCCGTACTGCGCACGATCCGGCCGCCTGACAGCGGCCTCGGTCATGCCGCCAGGCCCAGCTTCGTGAGGATGTCGGCGACGGCCTTGTCCTGGTCGGTGAGGAACTTGCCGAACTCGTCACCGGTCACGAACGCGTCGGTCCAGCCGTGCTTTTCCAGCTCGGACTTCCACTCCGCGGAGTCGTGCATCTTCGTCAGCGCGTCGATCCAGACCTTCTTGTCCGTCTCGCTGATCCCCGGCGGCGCGACGATGCCGCGCCAGTTCGTGAACACCAGGTCGATCCCGGAACCCTTCAGCGTCGGCACGTCCTTCAGCGCCTCGATCGGCTGCTCACTCGTGACCGCGAGTACGCGCACCTGACCGCTCTGGACCTGGTCGAGGAACTCGCCGAATCCACTGGCCCCGAAGGCGATCTTGCTCCCCAGCAACGCGGGCAGCAGCTCGCCGCCGCCGTCGTACGAGACGAAGTTGACGTCTTTCGGCTCGATGCCGACGGCTTGCGCGAGCTGCATCGGCAGCAGGTGGTCCGGCCCGCCCGGCGACGAGCCGCCGCCGACCGCCATCCCCTTCGGATTCGCCTTCCAGGCCGTGACCAGGTCGCCGATCGTCTTGTACGGCGAGTTCTTCGGTACGACGATCGCGCCGGCCTCTTCGATCATCTTGGCGATCGGGGTGGTCTGGGTGAGCGTCGCCTTCGACTTCGAGGTGTACGTCGCGCCGACCACGCCGAGCCCCATCTGCATGGCGAGCTTGCCGTTGCCCTTCTCGTTCACGACCCGCTGCAGGCCGACCGTGCCGCCGGCGCCCGGCAGGTTGAACACCTGGACGCCGGTCGCGATCTTCGCGTCCTCCATCACCTTCGCGGCGACCCGGGCGGTGGTGTCGTACCCGCCGCCGGCCGCGTTCGGCACCATCAGCCGCAGCCCGGTCGCGGGCTTGCCGCTGTCGGCGTTCGTGTCGGATTTGTCCGCGGTCGCGCCGCAGGCGGTCGCGCTGACCAGCGCGAGCACTGCTGTGGTGACCCAGAGCATCGGCCTCATGGAGGTGTCCTTTTCGATGGGGATCAGGTGGCGACGATCGTGGACCTCCAGCGGGTACGGCGTCTGCATTGTGGCCGCAGCGGTGGTTGAGTTCATTGTGGTCACAGGCGGAATCTGGGTGAAGTGTGGCACTCCAGCGCTGCAACGGTGATCATGCGGCAGGACCTATGGGAGGTGAAGATGGCCGTCAGGCTCGGGAAACGTCCGACTTTGGCCGGGCAGCTGCTGGTGCTGCAACTGGCGATCGTCGTGGTCGTGCTCGTCGCCGTCGCCGCGGTCTCACTCGCCCAGTCCGCCGCCACGTTCAACCGGGTCGAGGGCCGTCGGGTGACCGCGCTGGCCGAGCAGCTCTCCGGGAGCCAGACGCTCCGGTTCGGCATCCGCCATCCCGCCCCGGCGGAGGTCCTCGCACCGTTGCTCCAGACAACGTTGACGCAGTCCGGCGTCACCTCGATCACGGTCGCCGACGCCCAGGGTCGGATCATCGCTGCCACGAACCCCACCACGATCGGCAGCTCACTGACACTCGGTGATCCCTGGGTGGCGCAAGGCCGTGGCTGGTCCGGCGAGTTGCGCCTCGGAGACGGGAAAGAGCTGGTCTCACAGGTCCCTGTGCTCAGCCAGGGCACGGATTCGAGCGGTCGTCCGGACGGGACGCTCGGCGATCACATCGGCACCGTGATGGTCGGCGAGCAGGCTCCGACGATCTGGCAACGGTTGCGCGGCGCATCGTCGTACCTGGCGATCTATCTCGGAATCGCCTGTGTGCTCGGGCTGCTCGGGTCGTGGTTGCTGGCCCGCCGGATCAAGCGGCAGACGCTCGGGCTCGAACCGCGCGAGATCGCCGGTCTCGCCGAGCACCGGGAGGCGATGCTGTACGGGCTGGCCGAGGGAGTCGTTGCCTTGGACCCCCATTTGCGCGTGACACTGGTGAACGATGTCGGCCGCCGGCTGCTCGACCTGCCTGCGAGCGCCGTCGGCCGGAGTCTGGACGATCTCGGGATCGAGGGCCGGCTCCGCGACGTGCTCGCCGGCGAGGACGAGGCGCGCGACGCGGTCGTCGTACGGCGTGGGCGCGTGCTCGTGATGAACCGGATGGAGGTCACGAAGGACGGGCGGTCGCTCGGGTCGGTGACGACGTTGCGCGACCGGACCGAGCTGGCGCAGCTGGAGCGGGAGCTGGGGTCGTTCCGTTCGTCCGCCGAGTTGCTGCGGGCGCAGACGCACGAGTTCGCGAACCAGCTGCACACGATCTCCGGGCTGATCCAGATCGGGGAGTACGACGAGGTTGTCAGGTACGTCGGTGCGCTCAACCGGTACCGTGAGTCGCTCGACCTGACCGTGACCCGGCGGGTCCACGACACCGCGGTCGCCGCCCTGCTGATGGCGAAGTCCTCCCTCGCGGCCGAACGCCGCGTCGAGCTCCGCGTGTCTGAACGTACGACGCTGCTGCGGCTCGACCCTGCGTTGTCCGCCGACGTGGCGACGGTGGTCGGCAACCTCGTCGACAACGCGATCGACGCCGCGGCCCAGTCCGGTACGCCGCTGTCGCCCGCGTGGGTCGAGGTCGAACTGCGACAGGACGCGACCAGCGTGGAGATCGTGGTCCGCGACTCCGGTCCGGGGGTGGCGCCCGAGCTTGCGCAGGAGGTGTTCGCGCACGGGTTCACCACCAAGGCCGCGGCCGAGGGTGAGCGCGGGATCGGTCTCGCGATGACCCGGCTGATCTGCCGCCGGCGCGGCGGCGAGGTCGCGGTCACCAACAACTCCGACGGCGGCGCGGCGTTCGTCGCCCGCATGTCCGCCCAGCGCACGCCCGAGGGAGCCCGATGATCACGGTCCTCGTCGTCGACGACGATTTCATGGTCGCCCGCATCCACCGCGGATTCGTGGATCGCGTGGAAGGCTTCGAAGTCGTCGGTACGGCGAACTCCGGCGATCAGGCCGTCGCGGCGTTGTCCGAGCTTCGCCCTGATCTGGTGCTGCTGGATCTCTACCTGCCAGACGTGTTCGGCATCGAGCTGATCGGCCGCATGCGCGCCGTACAACCGGATGTCGACATCCTCGTCATCACCGCGGCCCGCGAGGCCGACGCGGTCCGTGGCGCCGTACGCCAAGGGGTCGTCAACTACCTGCTGAAACCCTTCGGTTTTGAGGATCTGCGGGTTCGCTTGCAGGAGTACGCCCGCCGCCGCGCGAGCGTCCCCGACGAGGTCACCTCCCAGGCCGACGTCGACCGGGTCCTCGCGCCCGCCCGCCCAACCGTCAACCGCCTCCCCAAGGGCCTCAGCCAGGAAACCACCGACCTGGTCACCGCCGCCCTCCGCACCACGCCCGAGAACCTCTCGGCTGCCGAATGCGCCGAAAAAGTAGGCATCTCCCGCGTCAGCGCCCGCCGCTACCTGGAGTTCCTCTGCACCCAAGGCCAAGCCCAGGTAACCCTCCGCTACGGCACCACCGGCCGCCCCGAACGCCGCTACCACTGGCGCCCGTGAACGTGCAGGTCGACAGGACGTATACGTCCACTACGAGGGACTACTCGATCGACTGAGCGTGAGCCGCGGGCCAAGTGGACATATACGTCCTGTCGAGCTGCACGCTCACGACCTGTGGGTGCGGGCGGCTTGCTCGATCTTGTGGTGGTGGGCTTCCCAGTCGACGTCTGGTGAGCCGGTGGGGGCGCCTAGTTGTTCGCGGAGGATGTCGGCGTGGCCTGTGTGGCGGTTGGTTTCGGCTACTACGTGGACCAGGATGTTGAGGAGTTTGACGTTGGGGCGCGGCCACCACGGGACGAATCCGGGGGCGTCGATCGGGAGGGCGTCGATGGTGGTATCGGCGTACTCGCAGGCGCGTTGGTACGCCGCGATCACGTCGGCGCGGGACTCGTGTTCGCGGACCCACATGTGGTCGTGGTTCGCGTAGCCGGGGTCGTCGAAGGTCGGGATCGGCTCCGGGTACGGGCGGTCGAAGATCTCCCCGAAGTACCGGGCCTCGGTGAGGGCGAGGTGCTTCACGAGGCCGAGGAGGTTCGTGCCGGTTCGGGTGAGTGGACGGCGTACGTCGTACTCCGGGAGGCCGTCGAGTGTCGACAGGAGCGACTCGCGCACCCAGCGCAGTTCGTCGTGGAGGTAGGACTTGGCGAACTCGTCGATCATTCTTCTACCTGTTCGATGGTGGCGGCGTGGCGTTCGGCGAGGGCGTGGTAGACGGCGGCGTTGTGGTCGACGAAGAGTTTGGCGGTGCCTTCTAGCGGGACGATCTTCTTCGCGGGGCTGCCCATCGCGACCGATTCCGGTGGGATGACGGCGCCGGGCGTGACTGTGGAGCCGGCCGCTACCAGCGAGCGCTTGCCGACGACTGCCCCATCGAGCACGATCGCGCCGTTGCCGACGAGAGCCTGCTCTCCGATCGTGCAGTCGTGGATGAGGCACTGGTGTCCGACGGTCGCGTTCGGCCCGATCTCGCAGCCGTTGTGCCCGACGTGAATGACCGTGCTGTCCTGGATGTTCGCCCCCGCGCGGATCGTGATCGTCCCCAGATCGGCCCGGATCACCGCGCCGTACCAGATCGACACCCCCGCCTCCACGACCACATCCCCCACCAGCGTGGCAGTCGGTGCGATCCACGCCTCCGGATGCACGGTCGGACGCTTACCTTCAAACGAATACAACGGCATGCGCCACACCTTAAACGGATCAGCTGACGCTGAACCCGGTGATCGGCGTACCAGGCGGCAGGTTGCGGGTCTGGCTGTGGATCTGACCGAGGATGTGCAGCGACACCACGAAGTCCAGCACCTCGATGTTGCCGACCGCGAGCTCGCCGCCGAGCTGCGGAGGATGCGTGAACGAGTACACCTGATCAGGCCCCGGTACGACGCCACGACTCTCCGCGCCGAAGGCCAACCCGGCCAGCAGGTACTGGTCCTGCCCGTCCTCGGTGTTCAGCTCGGCGCGCAACTCGTCCGCGGTCGCCCACGGCCGGGTGAGCGTGCCCTCGAGCGTGTCCAGCCACCAGAACCCGTCGGCTGCCTGGAAGAACACGTCCCCGAACGGCGAGGTGAACGCCGGCGCCTTCCCGCCAAGGTCGAGGAAAGCCCAGGAATCGAGCGCACGCGAGTACTGCTCCGCCGAGAAAGTCCGGGTCAGCTCCATGGCCCGAGGCTAACGTGCACAGGGGTGAAAGGGATTTGAAAGGACCTCCGGCGAGGCTACCGTGACAAGGTCTACCGAGGAGGGTGGCATGACGGAGATCGCGAAATCGGGGGCCGCGGTGATCAACCGGGCCGACGGGCGGGACGACGGGGAGGAGTGGACCGAGAATTACACCCAGTTGCCTGGTGGGGCTGGCGTGTCGTTGATTCTCGAGTCGACCACGAAGGAGGGCGCCGGGCCGCGGCTGCACAAGCATCCGTACGCCGAGACGTTCATCATCCGCCGCGGTACGGCGACGTTCACGGTCGGCACCGAGGAGATCGTCGGCCGGGCCGGCCAGATCCTCGTCGTACCCGCCGATACCCCGCACAAGTTCCGCACCGGCCCCGGCGGCTACGAAGCCGTCCACATCCACGCCAACCCGACCTTCGAGACGATCTGGCTGGAGTAGTCAGACAGGAGCAAACGCGCCCAACAAGGTCGCGGTGATGTACGGCGCGGCCTGGTCTGAGGTGATGCGGCCGGCCTGGAGTTCGCCGGCGGCGCCGTGCATCACGTTGTGCATGACGCTGACCAGCCACGACGTCGGCAGGTCGCTGCGGAAGACGCCTTCGGTGCGACCGCGTTCCAGAAGACGTTCCACCCGCGCCATCGGGTCGGCGTGCAGTTCTTGCACCCGGCCCGGCGGCAGCGCGTCCTGTGCCGCGAGGAGTAGCGCGCGGTACTGGTCGACCAGCTGCCAACTCGACTCGATCAACCGGGCCAGCGCCTCGCGCGGATCGCCGGTCAGATCAACCTGCGCGAGCCTCTCTTCGCCACCAGCGATCGCCTGTACGAACACCGCGTCGACCAGCTCGGCCCGCGACGGGAAGTGACCGTACAGCGTCACCCGTCCGACCCCGGCCGCCTTCGCGATCTCCGACGTACTCGCGGCCGGATCGCGGGTCAGGCACTCCGCCGCCGCGGTCAGGATCGCCGCGATGTTGCGCTGCGCGTCCGCACGCCTGGTGGTCACCGCCATCGACCGCCTCCTCATCTCGAACACCGCTGTACGAATTCCTCTTGTCGAACACCAGTGTACGAGTTACGGTATCGATCTAAACCGTACATACCTGTTCGACTTAAGGATGACGACCGATGACTGAACCCGACCCCCGGCGGTGGCGACTGCTGGGGCTGCTCGCCGTCGCGCAGTTCATGCTGATCCTCGACGTGACCGTGGTCGCGATCGCGCTCCCGAACATCCAGACCGATCTCGGGCTCAGCCGCGAGACCCTCACCTGGGTGGTCAGCGCGTACACGCTGATGTTCGGCGGCCTGATGCTCCTGGGCGGCCGCGCCGCGGACCTCTTCGGCTCGCGCCGCGTCGTACTGACCGGCCTGATCGTCTTCACGCTGGCCTCGCTCGTCACCGGCCTGGCCGGAGGACCCGAAGTCCTCCTCGCCGGCCGCGTCGCCCAAGGTATCGGCGCCGCGATGCTCTCGCCGGCCGCATTGTCCGTCGTCACGAAGACGTTCGACGGCGACGAGCGCAACAAGGCACTCGGCATCTGGTCCGCGATGGGCGGTGGCGGCGCCGCGATCGGCGTACTGCTCGGCGGTCTGCTCACTGCCGGCCCCGGCTGGCAGTGGGTCTTCTACATCAACCTGCCGATCGGCGTGATCGTGTTCGTCCTCCTGCTCCGGATGCTCCCCGTTGATCGCCCGAGCGGGTCGCAGGGCCGTCTCGACGTACCAGGCGCCCTTCTCGTCACAGCAGGCACGGGTACGGCGATCTACGCGCTCATCAACGCCGGCGACCGCGGCTGGCTCTCAGCCGCAACCCTCGGCACGCTGGCCGGCGCCCTCGTCCTGTACGGCGTCTTCGCGTGGGTGCAGCGCTCAGTCAGGTCACCGCTGATGGATCTCCGGATCCTCACCCGCCGACCCGTTGCCGCAGGCACCTTCATGTTGCTGATCGCAACGGCTCTGATGATCTCGATGTTCTTCCTCGGATCCTTCTATCTCCAACACTTCAAGCAGTACGGCGCTCTGCGTACCGGCCTGTTGTTCTTGCCGGTGGCAATCGCCGCGATCGTCGGCGCGCACCTGGCCGGCCAACTCGTCGGACGCGTCGGCGCACGCCCGGTCGCCGTCGTCGGATTCGCGATCACTGCGATCGGTGTGGCTGTCCCCGCGATCTGGGAGGGTGCTGCCGTGGTCGTGATCGGGATGACCGTCGGGACGGTAGGCCTCGGCGCCGCGTTCGTTGCGTCGTCGACCACGACGTTCGCGCAGATCGACCATCGGGAGGCGGGCCTCGCGTCCGGCATCCTGAGCACGTTCCACGAGTTCGGCGCATCGCTCGGCGTCGCGGTGGCATCGAGTGTGGCGGCGGCCAGTCTCGCCGGCACGGTGTCGACCGGGTTCGCCCGCGGGTTCACGTTCGCCGCGATCACCGCAGCGGTGGCGGCTGTCCTTGCGCTGATCGTCGTACCGGCGTTCAAGCCTTCGACCGGAGGGGTTCATGTCCATTGAGATTCGCCGCGCGGTGGTCGCGGATGCGGGGACGGTGCTGACCATGCTGGGGGAGCTGGCGGCGTACCAGGATCAGCAGCAGTACGTGACAGCGAGCCCGCAGGACTGGCAAGGGTTCCTCGGACGCGAGGAGGTGATCGTGTTGCTGGCAGAGGTGGACGGGGTTGCGGCGGGCTACGTGTCCGCGCTGCGCCGCCCGTACCTGTGGGTCGGTGGCGATCAGCTCGCGCTCGACGACCTGTACGTCCGCGAGCAGTTCCGCGACGCGGGAGTCGGTCGCCGGCTGATGCTCGGCCTCGCCCGGCGCGCGCTGCCGGACCGCCTTCCGATCAGCTGGGGTCTCCGCCTCGAGAACACGGCCGGCTACCGCTTCTACGAACGCCTCGGCGCCAAGCTGGTCACGAAGACCGCGGCCAGCTGGTCCGCAGAGGCATACGAGAGTCAGCTCAGCGAATAGGTGGCCGCGACCGGGAGATGGTCGGAGGCGAAGCTCACCGGAACTGACACCGCGGTCGGCACCAGCTGCGCACTGTGCAGCTGGTAGTCGATCCGCTTGGCAGGCAGCGGCGCCGGGCTGGTCAACCCAAGCCCAAGACCCTTCTCCGGCCAGGTGTCGGTCCAATGCGTGGTCAGCGTCTTCACTTCGGCCGACGTCGGTTGGGCGTTGAAGTCGCCGACCAGCACTGTTGCCTCGGGCGCATCCTTGAGCAAGGCAACGATCGCGTTCACCTGCTCGATCCGCTCGCCGTCGCCCATCGTGGTCAGATGCGTGTCGGCGAAGCGCAACGGCCTACCGTCGACGTCGATCAGCGTCTCGAGCAGACCGCGCTGTTCGCTCCCAGGATGCAGCGGCAGCAGACTGTTGCGCGAGTCAACGATCGGGTACTTCGACAACACCAGCGTCCCGTACTGGCGACGGGGCTTGCCCGGCTCCAGCGGATCCCAGTCGAGGTTGGCGGCGAACACGTAGTTCATCTTCAACCGCGCCGCCAGCCACGCCGGCTGATCGACCCAGTTGCTGCGCGCATCGAAGTACTTGTCGACCTCCTGCAAGCCGACGACCGACGCGCCGGAGGCCTCCACTGTCTTCGCGACCCGCTCGAGATCGAGCTTCCCGTCGACACCCGCGCCGTGGTGGATGTTGAACGTCAGCGTCTTCAGCGGGATGGCCTCCACCTCCGCTTGAGCAGTCAGTGGCGACACGATCAGCAGCAAGGAACTGGCCAGAGCAGCGAACACCACCGCAGTATCACATGTGGAAAGGATCAGGCCCTGGAGCTTACCGAAACGCCATGGCCGTACGGCGTCCTGCTTCCTACCGTGAAGTGATGCGACGGACGGTCCCGCCACAGGCCTATTTCATCGTCAGCGCGGTCTTCCACTACCTCGGGCCCGCGTTCGCGGTGCTGCTGTTCGCGCGGATCGATCCGCTCGGAGTGGCTTGGCTACGGATCGCCGCGGCCGGGCTGATCTTCTCGGTCTGGCGTCGACCGTGGCGGGCCTGGCCGCTCCTGTCCTGGAGCACGCGCCGGCTGGTGATCGCCTGGGGCGCCGTCCTCGCGGTGATGAACTGCTGCTTCTACCTGGCGATCGACCGCATCCCACTCGGCACAGTCGCCGCGGCCGAGTTCGCGCCGGTGATCCTGCTCGCGGCGATCGCCGTGCGCTCGCTGCGAAACCTGCTGGCGCTGGTGCTCGCAGTCGCCGGCGTCTACGTGCTGACCGACATCCGGCTGTCCCACCACTGGATTGGACTGGTCTTCACCGCGCTGAACGCCGTGCTGTTCGCGGCGTACGTCGTGCTGGGCCACCGGATGTCACAAGGCCTGCAGCGGATCGACGGACTCGCACTCGCGATGGGAGTCGCGACCGTGCTCGCCCTCCCCGTCGGCGTACACGCGGCCGTCCCCGCGTTCACCGATCCCGCACTCCTTGCCGCGGCGGTAGGAGTCGGCGTGTGCTCGTCGGTGATCCCGTACGTCGCGGATCAGCTGGCGATGGCACGGTTGAAGCGGTCCACGTTCGCGCTGATGCTTGCGTTGCTGCCCGCCACGGCGACGGTGATCGGTGCCGTCGTACTCCGGCAGTTCCCGCGGCCGGCCGAACTGGCCGCGGTTGCAATCATCGTCGTCGCAGTCGGGCTGCATCGCGAATCTAGATCGCCCTGAGCGACAGCTCCTGCCAGTCCGCCCAGGTCTTCAGCCGGTCCTCGTACGCCTGCTTCACTAGTTCGTAGCCTTGGCCGAAGAACACGTGCAGCGGCGGGTTGGGGGAGTCGGCGAGCTCGAGGATCGCCGGCCCGGCCGCGGCGGGGTCGTCGAAGTTGACCGACGCCACGTAGTCCATGAGCGCCTGGCGCTGGCCGTCGTACAGCGGGTTCGGTGTCGCGGCGACCCCGCCGGTCAGGCCCTCCGTCGCGTACCCGCCGGGCTCGACCACGGTCACCTTGATCCCGAAGCCGGCCACCTCCTGGGCGAGCGCCTCACTCAGTCCCTCGAGCGCCCACTTCGACGCACAGTACCCGCTGCCGAGCAGGAACCCGGTCAGCCCGGCGACCGACGAGATCTGGATGATGTGACCGCTGCCCTGCTCGCGCAGGTACGGCAGCGCTGCCTGCGTGACCCAGACCGGACCGAAGAAGTTCGTCTCGAACTGGTCCCGCAGCTGCTGCTCGGTGAACTCCTCGACCGCGCCCGACAGGCCGTAGCCGGCGTTGTTCACGATCACGTCGAGACGGCCGAAGTGTTCCTTGGCCTGCTCGACGGCCCCGAAGACAGCAGCCTTGTCGGTGACGTCGAGCTCAAGGGGGAGTACTGCGTCGCCGTACGTGTCGACCAGCTCGGTGAGGCTCTTGCGGGCCGTCGCGGCCACCCGGTCCCCACGGGACAGGGCAGCCTCGACGAAGTGGCGACCGAGCCCGCGGGACGAGCCGGTGACGAACCAGACCTTGCTCATTCGGGCCTCACGTTGTGGTTGCCCGCGAACAGGTTGGCCGGGTCGTACTCGCGCTTGACCGCGGCGAGCCGCTCGTACGTCGCCGCCGGGTAGACCGCAGCCACGTCGGCGTCCTCGGCATCGGACAGGAAGTTCGCGTACGCACCGGTGACCTGCGGCGTGAGCTTGTCCCAGAGCGCCTGGCGAGCCGGCTTGGTCGCCTCGACGACCGGTGGCGGGCCGATCGTGGTTGTGGCGAACATCAGCTCCGCCTCACGGTGCGCGTACGCCGTGGCGTCGGCTGCGACCTGCGATACGGCCCCGCCGACGGTGCGGACGGACATGATCGGCGAGCCCTGCGAGGCGCCGGTCTCGGCGAGGATCCGCAGTACCTCCGGGACGGAATCCTTGTCGACAAAGGCACTCCGGGTGATCAGCTGGATGCCGGGCGGCGGGACCACGCCGTCGACCAGGACCTCGGCGTACGGCCGGAGCGCGACGTCGTCGGCGAGCACGGTGCCGAGCTTGCGGATCGGGTCGATGGCCTGCGCGGCGAGCTCCGCGTCGTCGCCGTCGTACGCGAGTTCGATCTCCAGCGGCGCCTCGGGGCCGCCGAGGAACGGGTTGGCGAAGGCCGCGATCGACGTGAGCTCGGCCGGCGCGGTGCGCTGGTAGGCCGCCCAGCCCTGGAGTACCTCGGCGATCTCGTTCGCCGGGAAGGCGATCTTGCCGAAGTAGATGTCGGTCGTCGGGTGCGCCGTGAACTCGAACGCGGTCACGATCCCGAAGTTGCCGCCACCGCCGCGGACCGCCCAGAACAGCTCGGCGTTCTCGTCCGCCGACGCCCGCACGACGTCACCGGCCGCGGTGACGATCTCGACCGCGACCAGATTGTCCAGCGCCAGACCGTACTTGCGGACCTTCCACCCGATCCCGCCGGACAGCGTCAGCCCGCCGACGCCCACACTCTTGGTGTCACCCGACGAGATCGCCAGCCCGTGCGGGGCCAGCGCGGCCGCAACCTGCCCCCAGGTAGCGCCGCCGCCGATACGTACGACGTGCCGCTCCTTGTCGACGAGCTCGATCCCGGCCAGCTTGCCGAGCTCGATCACCACTCCGCCGTGGTTCGTCCCGAACCCGGCGAACGCGTGCCCGCCGCCACGGACCGCCAGCGGCAGCCCGCTCTCCGCGACATAGGCGACGGCCTTTTGGACATCCTCGACACTCGCCGGCCTGAGGACGTACGCCGGGCTGCCCCCGACCAGCACGGTCCGGCTCGCGGCGTCGTACCCCGCGTCGTCCGGTCCGACGATCTCTCCACCGAATCCTTCGATCTCTGCGTTCATGACGTTCCTTTGCGTTTGTCCTCATCGAACAAACACCTGACGCCGGGACGGCAGGTCATGTGACGTGAACAAACGCACATCACACTTCGCGGGGCTATTTCGTCTGTGGTGTCGAGTCCGGGCGTGGTCGCTCGACGCAGGGGTGACGGATTCCCCCTGTGAAAGGAATTTCTGAGATGACTACTCAAGATGTGACCGTTTCGGCCCGCGGCGTCTCCACCCGTGCCCTGCTCACCGGCGGTGCGATCGCCGGCCCGCTGTACGTCGCGGTGTGGCTCGTGCAGGCGTTCACGCGAGAAGGCTTCGACATCACCCGCCACCCTGCCAGCCTCCTCGCCAACGGCGGGCCGGGCTGGATCCAGACGGCGAACTTCATCGTCAGCGGGTTGCTGTCCATCGCTGGGGCGGTCGGCCTGCGCCGGACGATCTCCGGCCGTGGTCGGGTGTGGGGTCCTTGGCTGGTGGGTGCGTACGGTGTCGGGCTGTTGCTCGCGGCTGGGTTTCCCGCGGACCCGGCGGCCGGCTTCCCGGTCGGCACGCCGGCCGACTACGCCGAGATCAGCGCCCGCGGCATGGGCCACTTCGTTGCCGGCGGCATCGGCTTCTCCGGTCTGATCGCCGGGTGCCTGGTGATCGCGGCGCACTACCGTTCGATCGGTCGCCGCGCGTTCGCCCGGTTCTCCGCCGTCACCGGCATCCTGTTCTTCGGCGCCTTCGCCGGGCTCAGCGCTGGTGCGGGCAGTCGGCCGACGATCATCGCGTTCGACATCGCCGTCGTACTCGGCTGGACCTGGCTCGCCGCGGTCTGCCTCGACAAACGCCGTACGGCATGAAAACAGCCCCCGGGATCTCTCCCGGGGGCTGTTTCTGCAGCTCAGTGCAGGCGGATCGTGACCAGCGTCGTCTCGATGCCGCTGTCGACCAGGTTGCCTGCTGCATCGAACGCCGCAGGTCCGTCGGTCATCCCGAAGTCGTTATCGTTGATGACGACCAGGCTGTCGTGCACGAGCGCGATGCCCTCGATCTTCTTCGGTGCGCCCTTGATCGTGTTCAGGTCGAGGAACAGCTGCTTCTTCAAGACCGGTACGCCGGTCGCGTCGGCTTCGTACGACGGGGTCGTTGCCACGTCGTCCCACTTCGAGCCGAGGATGTTCGCGGACGACCGCAGTACGACGCGCTGCAACCGGGCGGCGTTGTCGGTCCGCTCCTCGACCAGCAGTGTTTCGGGGCCTGCGGCAACGACCGACGAGATCTTCAGCTCGCTGGTGTCGTCCTCACCCGGGTCGACGACGCCGACCGGGTCGAACTGGTACGCGTACTCGGCCGTCAGCTTCCCGCGGTGCGGCGAGAACCGCAGCAGGCGGGTGTTGAGCGACGCCTCGCCGACCTTCTTGCTCGGGTTCGAGAGCGGACTCTGCAGGGCGAGGACCAGGTCGCCGCCCGGCAGTTGGGCCAGACCCTCGAAGCCGCGGTTGATCTTGCGGGTCAGGAAGATCGCCGGCAGCGACTCGATCACCGGGTAGTCGGCGCCCTTGAGGTTCAGGCCCTTCGGGACGTACCGCGCGAGCACCTGCCCGCGGCCCGACACGTGCACGAGCGACGGGCTGTACTCGTCGACCAGCCAGAACGTCCCGTCGTTCGCCCGGACGATGCCTTCGGTGTCGAGGCCGTTCGGGTTGATGCCGAGACGCGTGGAGGCGTCGAAGTTGTACGGGAGCTCGTCGCGGCTCTCCTGGTTGGACAGGCCGGTGACGGGCTTGCCGTGCCGGGTGGTGATCGGGATCGCGTCGATCACCTTCAGCTTCTTGCCGTCGACCTTCACCTTCACGATCGCCGGGTCGAAGCCCGGCACCGGGAACGTCCGCCGGTTCACATCGTCGATCTTGATCTGCCCGTTCGGCCCGCGGTCCGTCACGGTCCAGAACTCACCGCTCTTACCGGCCGGGAAGATGTCACTCCCGATCCCGCCGAGGTCGACCTTCCGGTCGTTGTCCACGGACCCGCGGATCAACCCGTTGGAGAACTTCGCCAAGGAGATGTCCGGCAACGTCGCCGTCCCCACCACCTTCGGCCCACGATCACCGGCCACGGCGGTCTGCGCCGTACCACCCACCAGCGCAGCAACCCCGACCAGCGAAGCCGCCACCACCCACTTACCACGAGACATGCGAACTCCCCTCACAGACGTCCCCGCGACCCTCGCCCGGCCGCGTGAACGTCACGTGAACACCACCCAAGACCTACTGAAAGGCTCAGGCGCGGGAACGCATTTCGGTGGCGAACGACTCTTGGAGGCGGCGCATGGCGGCGGCTTCTTGTGGGTCGGCGAAGAGGGTGGGGAGGTCGGCGGGGTTTACGTCGTAGAGGTGGGTTTGGATCCACCAGATGTTGCCGGCGGGGTCCTTGATGCGGGCGCCGCGGTCGCCGACGATTCTCGAGGTCGTCAGTTCGGTGACGATGGTTGCGCCGGCGGCGATGGCGCGGTCGACCGTCGCGTCGGCGTCGTCGACGAAGACGCTGAGGAAGCTCGGGGTGTCCGGCCAGTCGGGCTGGGAGTCGAAGGCCATCACTACCGAGTCGCCGATGGTGATCTCGGCGTGGCCGATCGTGCCGTCCTCGTTGGGGACGGCGAAGGCCGGCTGGGTGCCGAACGCCTCCTGCACGAACTCGAGCCAGGCCGCGGCCCCACGAACGGCCACATACGGAGTAACAGTCGACTTACCACCGGGATATTTGCTCATGGGTCTACTCTGCTCGCAGTAGTGGTCAGCTCCTGTCCTCTATTCAACACTGGCGGCCAACGGGCATCAGTTGGCTTCGTAGCGGTAGCAAGCCACGCGCGGATCTTGTGAGATTGCCTCATGACGACGTTCGTGCTGGTTCCCGGTGGCTGGAAGGGCTCGTGGGCTTATGAGGCGGTGGTTCCGCTGTTGGAGGGGCATGAGGTCCATGCGCTGACGCTCACCGGGCTGCGACCGGACGACGACGAGGCGACGGTCGCGACGGCCAACCTCGACACGCACACCGACGACGTACTGCGGTTGCTCGATCGCGCCGACCTCACCGACGTGACGCTGGTCGGGCACAGCTATGCCGGGATGGTGATCACGGCCGCCGCGGATCGCGCAGCAGACCGGATCTCGCGAGTGGTGCATCTCGACGCCTTCGTACCGCACGACGGCGAGTCGTGGTGGACGTTGACGAACGACTACTTCCACCAAGTCGCGACGGCCGGTGCCGCGACCAGCGGGTACGCCGTACGCCCGCCGGGCGACAAAGATCCCCGTCGCCGTCCTCAACCGCTCGCCTCGTTCATGCAGGCGATCCGGCTCACCGGCAAGGTCGACGAGATCCCTCGCCGGGACTTCGTCTACTGCACGGGGTGGGAGGACCAGACGCCGTTCGCCGAGCTCCACGCCCGGCTCCAGGCCGATCCTGCCTGGCAGGTCCACGTCGTCCCGACCGGCCACAACGTGATGAACGAGGCCCCGGAATTCGTCGCGAAGCTCCTACTCAGCTAGGCAGGTGCGAACGGCGTCGACCAGGCGGGCCGAGCGGGCGTCGCCGTGGCCCACCATCCTGTTGGCGGTGTACGCGAAGGCGATGCCGTGCTCGTCGTCGCCGAAGGCGAACTGGCCGCCCGCGCCGTCGTTCGCGAGGCTGCGCGGACCGAGGGTCGGGCGGAAGGGTGAGTCCAACAGGAAGCCGGATCCCCAACGAGCGCCGGCGTCGAAGCCCAAGTAGCTCGTTCCGGCGGAGACCTCGCGCGCCGCATCGTTGATCGTGTCGCGCGACAGCAGCGGATCCGCACCGTCGAGCCCGGTGATCGCCGCGGCGTACACACCGGCAAGGCCTGTTGCGGAGGCCACGGCACCGGCGCCGGGCAGCTCCATCGCAAGCAGCGCGGGATCGTTCCAGCCGTGCGGCTCGTCGATACCGGGGAACACCAAAGCCCCGTTCATCGTCACGATCCGCATCAACAGGTGCTCGGGATCCAACGCCGGCGGACGCCCCTCGGCCTCCTCGAGCCGAGCCAAGTTCGGCAACTCGGAAGCAGGCAATCCGATCCAGGCCCGCAACCCGAGCGGCTCACCGATGACGGTCCGGAAGTATGCCCCCGGCAACTGTCCGGTCAGCCGGCGCACCACCTCGCCGAGCGCGAACCCGAACACATGCCCGTGATACTCGTACGTCGTCCCCGGCTCCCAGAGCGGCTTCTGCTCCTCGACCGCGGTGATCACCGGCGTCCACGCCGCAATCTCCTCGAACGACGGCGTCGCGTCCAGCACCGGGATCCCGGCCCGATGCCCGAGCACCATCCGGCACGTGATCGCCTCCTTGCCGTTAGCAACGAACGAAGGCCAGTAGGTCCCGATCGGCTCGTCGAGCGACAACTTCCCCGACTGAGCCAGCAGATGTACGACGACGCTCACCAGCCCCTTGGCACACGAGAACACCGGTACGACGGTGTCCTGCGACCACGGCCGCCCCGGCGCGGCATCACCGTCCCAGAGCTCGACCACCTTGCGCCCACCGGCGTACACCGTGACGGCCGCGCCCAGCTCCGGGAACAGCGAGAAGTTCTCCGCGAAGGTGTCCGCGACCGCGCCGTACCCCTCGTCCACCCAACCCTTGCTCATACAGCAGACGATAGGTCCGACGCGATCGTCACAACGACTGAATTACGGCAGCACCCACTTCTGGCCGAGCCCGGTGGTGCAGGTCGCGAGGATCAGTTTGGTGCCGTTGGCGCTCAAACCGCCAGCGGCATTCAGACACAGGCCGGATGCTGCGTTGACCAACGTGCCGTTGGTCTGCGGCGTCCAGCGTTGGCCGGGTGAACCGTCGCAGCTCCACAACACCGCCGGGGTGTTGAGCGTGGCCGTGCGAGCCGACAGGCACTTGCCCATCGTGCGCACGGTCCCGTCCTCGAGCGACGGCGTCCACAGCTGGTTCGCCGACGACTTGCAGGTGTAGAGCGTCGTCGGCGTACCGTCCGCGCTCGCGGCCTGGTAGACGTCGATGCACTTGCCCCCGATCCCGGTCACGAGCCCCGTGTCCTGGAAGACCCCGAACTCCCACAGCGAGTAGTAGCTGCCGGCAACAGCACGCTTCGTCGCGTTGATCCGCACGTACCGCGCGTAGTTCGGCGAGAACACGAGGCTGTCGCTCCCGCCGTCACCGCTGACCGTCGACGCGACGGTCTTCCACGTCCGTCCGCTCCCGGACACCTGGATCTGGTACGACTTCGCGTACGCCGTCGACAACCAGTTCAGCAGCACCCGGTTGACCACCTGCACCGATCCCAGATCGATCCGGAGCCACTGCGGATCGGTCCGCGCACTCGACCACGCCGTCGCCATCGAATTGTCGACGGCCTTCGACGCCTCCCGCCCCGCGATATAGGTGCTAGAGGCAAGCGCCGGTCGACCGCGGGCCAGGTTCCGCTTCGCGCCGTACGACGCCGTGTACGTCGCGGTCGCTGCCGGTGCGACGAGGTTGTGATCGCGCGCACCGCCGTCCGACCACGACGCGAACCGGTACAGCTGATTCGCCGAAGCCTGCGTCGGTTCCGCGGACACCGAGACACTCGACCCGACGATCACCGTGGAGGTGAACGGGGTCTTCGCCGTCGTGTTCAGCGAGGTCAACGGCAACCCGGCAGGCGACGAGGCGAGTCTCAGCCCGACCGTCTTCGGATCGAGCCGCACGCTCTTCGTGTCGGTCAGCCCTTGCGCATCCGTCGCCGTCAGCTTCAGCTCGAGGTACGACGGGTACTCGTGATCCGGCGCCGTGAACGTACCGCTGGCCCCGGTCATCGACGTGATCGTGTGCGTGTGGCAGTCGCTCGGACAGTGATGCATGATCAGCGTCCACGTCAGCGCCGACGCGGGCAATGTCCCTTGCTCCGGATCGGTCGCCGAGCCCGAGAAGCTGATCGTGTCCCCGACCTTCCACGTCGTCGCCGGACCGGGTGACGTGATCAGCGCGGTCGGCGCCGTATTCGCCACGTTGATCTGCATCGACGTCGCACCGGTCGTATGACCGTCAGACACCTTCAACCGCGCGACGACTTCTCCCGCCGTCGTATAGGTGTGCTGGACAGTCGCGGCTGTCGAGTCGTCGTACACGCCGTCGCCGTCCAGGTCCCAGGCGTACGTCAACGCGTCGCCATCGGCGTCGTTGGAGGCAGTCCCGTCGAACGTCACGGTCAACGGCGTCGGCCCGCTCGACGGGTCCGCGTGGATGACCGCGGTCGGCGGATTGTTGGTCGCGTCGTACACGTAGCGCAGGATCCGCCCGTTGTCGTAGTCGACGGCGAACATGTCCCCGCCGGGACCGACCTGCAGTTTGGTCGCGCCGTACCCCGAGGCGAACGTCTGGATCTTCGCGGGATCCGGCAGACCGTTCGCGCCCGGCATCATCGCCCAGACGCAGTGGCGGCTGTAGTCCGCGAAGAACAGCGAGCCGTTGTACTCCGCCGGGTAGTTCCCGCTGCCGTAGAACTGCATCCCGGAGATCGACGAGCTGCCGACGGTGCAGGATTCGCCGGTCGCGATGTGGTCGGTGTGCTTGTACGCGTAGTACGGCGATGCGACCGCGGACGGGCCGGCGGCGTACAGGTTCTCGCAGAGGTTGACGTTGATCGCGTCGTACCCCGGTTGGCGGCCCGCACCTTCGTAGCAGGGCCAGCCGAAGTTCGTGACCTTTGCCGTCGGGTCGACGATCCGGTCGATCTCCTCCCAGGTCGAGTAGCCGACGTCGCCGATCCACATCTCCTTGGTTCCCGGGCGGAACGTGAACCGCATCGGGTTGCGCAGGCCGTTCGCGACGATGCGGCGCGTGTTCAGGTCCGCACTGCTCAACGCCGGGTTGCCGGGCGCCGCCTGACCGGTGTCGGGATCGATGCGGATGATCGAGCCGTCGAGGCCGGTCGGATCGCCGGTCGTCCGTACGTCCTGCGCCCGGAGTGCTCCGCCTTCGGCGGTCGGCGGTGTCAGCGTCGTACCGACGGCCGCAGGCCCATCACCACAAGGGTTGTCGGGCGTGAGGTCGGACGACGGGTAGCTGTCCTGGCCGTAGTCGACGTAGTTGAAGCTCCCGCCGTCACCGCCGCCGGCGTACAGCATGCCGTCCGGACCGAACTCGATCGAGCCGATCGAGTGGCTCGGGAACACCTGGCACCAGTCCTCGACCAGCACCTGCTCGGCGCCGTTCTCGTTCAGCACCGACAGCCGGGCACTGGCCTGGCAGCCGTCCGCGGTCGGGCCGGGCGGTGAAGGACAGGGGTCGTCGTTGGTGTCCGGCGTACCCCATTTGGGCGTTGGTCCGCCGATCAGTCCGTCGTGCGTGTACAGCACGTAGATGCGTGGATCCGTTGGGAAGTTGGGGTTCAGCGCCATGCCGAGCAGGCCGCGGTCCCAGTAGTTGTAGACCTCGGTGCGCAGATCGGCGTACACGCTCGGTGTCGGATCGTCGAGCGAGTCGAAGACCTTGATCAGTCCGCTCTTCTCGGCGACGAACACGCGGCCGTCGGGCGAGAACGCGACGTTCGTCGGATTCGTCAGCCCGGTGAACACCACCTGCTCGCTGAATCCGGTCGGCGCGACCGCGGCCTGTGCGGGCGCGATCACGGCGAGCGGCAGCAACACCAGTACACACAACGCAGGCAGCGCATGACGCAGCCATGTGGCGGATAACCTCACGAAGCCCCCCAGCCTCCCAAGTCCGGCGCTCGCCCTCACAGCCCCCAACGAGCACTCGGATCGCACGCCAGAATGACTGCCGCGTCCGGCGGTGCGCAACCCCCGATCTGCATTCGTTTCAAACACTCAACCGAATGTCACTCGCCCGGTCGGACCGGGCACACTGGGCTGATGATCAGCAGTGTCCGGGAGTTGCCGACAGTGCCGGGTGTGTACCGTTTCCGCGACGACGCCGGGAAGGTGCTGTATATCGGCCGCGCCCGCAACCTGCGGCGACGTGTGCAGTCGTATTGGGTGAACGTCGGTGACCGTCCGCATCTGACCCGGATGGTACGGCGGATCGCCCGCGTAGAAGGGGTTTCCTGCGATTCCGAACACGAGGCCGCGTGGTTGGAGCGGAATCTGCTCGAGCATTCGAAGCCGCGATGGAACCGGGTTGAGGGCGGCGCGGAGGTCGTGGGCTACATCCGGCTGGGTAGTGCTTCGCGGCCAGGGTTGACGTTCTCGCACACGGTCACCGGTTCGTCGCAGCACTTCGGTCCGTACCTCGGCGGATTGCGGATCCGGCAGGCGATCTCGGGGCTGCATCGGGTGTTGCCGTTGCAATACACAGTCTCCAGCGACGGTTCGGCCGAGGAGTTCGGCCGGCTGTTCGGGGTTGGGCCGGGGGATCGCGAGGCGTTGGCGCGTACTGCGATCGCCGTACTGGAAAGGGATCCGGCCGCGGTGGCGACGTTGCGGGAGGAGCTGGGGCGTCGTCGGGATCGCGCGGCGGCCGGACTGCGGTACGAGTTCGCCGCGAAGGTGCAGGGGGAGATCGAGGCGCTTGACTGGATCGTCGCCGAGCAGAAGGTCGCGTGGCTCGAGCCGCGGGATGCGGACGTGTACGGGTGGGCGGACGGCGTACTCGTACGGTTCGAACTGCGGGCCGGCCGGATGTGCACGTGGACGCAGAGGACGGTGGCTCAAGCGACGGCTCGCGAGCGGGTTGCGGCGACGCCGGAGCTGTGGCGGACGTTTGCCCAGCGGAACGCCGAACTCGCGGCACGCCTGCTCAAGGTGACTTCTTGACTACGTAGCATGTTGTCCCATGACGCAGCCGCCGGTCCCTCCGAACCAGCCGCCGTACCAGCAGGGACCGCCGCCGAACCAACCGCCGCTGCCGCCCCTCTTCCCCTCTCAGCCGCCGCCGAAGCGGTCCCGTGGGCTCGTGGTGCTCGTGAGCGGCCTTGTCCTGCTGCTCGGCGTGATCATCGCGGCCGCCGTCATCGTGATCGTCAACCGCGGCGACGACGGGAAGCAGCCGACCTCCGAGCCCTCTGCTCGCACCAAGCCGTCCGACCCGACCGCGGTCGAGTTCCGTCGCGTCCTCACGGTCAAAGCCGGCACCTGCCCCTCGCCGGCGCCCGCGGGTACGGCGTGCGACGCGAAGGGGATGCGCTACACGCTCGGCAAGGTCGAGCTCGACGGCAGCAACGTCACCGACGTCAAGTCGGCGATCCAGGAGAACGGCGCCGGCGGCTGGTATGTCGGCCTGACGCTCGACTCGAAGGGTGCCACGCTGTTCGAGCAGCTGACCGCTGCCCTTGCCAAGCAGACCCCGCCCGCGAACCAGTTGGCGATCGTGGTCCGCGGCCAGGTCGTCACCGCCCCGAGCGTCCAGTCGGCGATCGCCGGCGGCAAGATCGAGATCTCCGGCGGCTACACCCGCGACAGCGCCGAAGAACTCGCCACCAAGATCACCGGCTAGCCGCGACGTACTCCGCCTTGCCGGCGTACTTGAACCGGACGATCGCGTGCGGAGCCGGCCCCGGCCAGGGCGAATGCTCCACGCGGCGGTAGACGAAGTACCCGTCCTTGACCTTCGCGACTCCGACAAACCCGTCGGCAGTCTCGACTGTCACGCGCGGGGGAGTCCCGGCCGGCACCGCGCCGAACACAGTCGTCACACTCGAGCCAGGTTTCGCGCCGCGCCCTTCCGCGGCGCCCTTGCGCAGCACGATCTTCGTGCTGCCTGGTACGACGGAGTGTTTCGCCCCGTTGCCCCACTCGGTCGTGCAGAACGCCACGCTGCTCTTCGATCGCCGCACGACCGACATCCCGAACGTGTCCTGCGCGTACAGGACGACCGGCCAATTCCAGGCTGTGGCGCCTACACCGTCCGCAGTCGTGCAGAGGCCTGTACTGCCACCAGGCCCCACCGACGGTAGCCCGAGCGGCGTCTGGCTCGGTGTCCGCACCGGAGCGACGGGTTCTTCGCTGGATCGGCTGATCGTTCCGACAGCAATCGTGGTCGCACCCGCCACCACAGCAACCGCGGCGGCTGTCGCGATCGCCGTCGCCACTCGACGTCGCCGTGCCTGCCGACGACCGGTCTGCACTAGCGCGTCCACGTCGGGCACGTACGGCGCCTGCGCGTCGACGGCCTCGGTCATCAGGTCCTTGAGCTGGTTCGTCATGTCAGCCTCCCAGTTCGGCGAGGTCGAAGTCGGCGAGCGCCGGATGCAGGCGCAGCTTGTCGAGCGCACGCATCGTCTGGCTCTTCACGGTTCCCGGCCGGCAGCCCAGTACGTCGGCCGTCTCGTCAACGGACAGGTCGTCGAAGTACCGCAGGACGACGCAGGCCCGTTGCCGTTCCGGGAGCTCGGCGAGCGCCTGCGTGATCACTAGGCGCTGCTCGGCGCGGCCGACGTGGTCAGTGGGATCGGTCTCGCCGGTGAAGTAGGTGTCACCGCCGACGAGCTCGGTGCTCGACCGTCGGCGCAGGCCGTCGAGCGTCGCCGAGACGACCACCTTTCGCGCGTAGGTGACGATGCCGCCCTTGCGGGACAGCTTCGGCCAGCGCCGGTAGAGCCGGAGCAGCGCCTCCTGCGTCGCGTCCTCGGCCCGTCGACGGTCCCCGCAGAGCAGGTACGCCGTACGCCACATTGCGTTGGCGTGATGCGTCACGAACGCGGTGTACTCGCGCTCCGCCTCGCTGTCCAACCTGGCCTCCTCAACTCGCGCTGCGCAATAAACGCGTCGTCGCGAGATTCGGTTGCATCAGCGGTTGGTGATTGCGTCAGCGGTTCGTGACCTCGAAGGCGACGATCGCGGCGGCGACGGCGACGTTCAGGGACTCGACGCCGGCGTGCAGCGGGATCTGCAGGTCGGAGTCGGTGGACACGGTGATGCCGTTGGTCTCGCCGCCGAGCACGTAGACGGCGCGCGGGGCGAGCTCGGCCTTGAACAGCGAGTCCTGCGATCGGGCACTCAGGCCGTAGACGTGGTACCCGGCGCTCCGCAGCAGGTCGACCGCCGCCTTCGCGGTGGACGCGTTCACGATCGGCGCCTGGAACGCGATTCCGGCCGATGCCTTGATCACGAGCGGCCCGACGTGCGGCGTACCGGCCTTGGGCAGGATCACCCCGTCGAAGCCGGCGCCGGTCGCCGTACGCAGGATCATGCCGACGTTGCCCGGGTTCGTGACGCCGTCGAGCAGGAACACGTTCGTCGGCCGCTTCCCGCGGGTCCGGACGAACTCCTCCAGCGGCGTCATCCGCGGCGCGTTCACGTCCGCGACGACACCCTGGTCGTGCTTCCCGTTCCCCGCCAGCCACTTCACGCGGCTGGCCGTCGCCCGCTCGACCGGCGTCCCGTACTTCTCCGCGGCCCGCAGGATCTCCTGCATCGACCCGCCGGTCGCGTTGTCCGCCAGCACCACCTTCGCCACCGAGAGCTTCGGATCGTGCAACGCCTCCAACACAGGCTTCCGCCCGTAGACGGTGATCCACTTGTCCCGCGGCGACTTCTTCGATTCCACCCGCCTACGGTACGCCGAACGCCGTCACGGTCCTGCAACGGCGGGTCCCTGCATTTTCAAGCAATTGAATGCCGTCACCCAGAGTTGAATTCCAGGCACCAAAAGATTATCCCGGCAAAATGTCAACTTCCGCCTCCCCGCCAGCATCGAACAGGTGTCTCAAAGGGGGGACCAAAATGAAGCTGTTCCATTCTGTCCGAACCACGATCGCCTTACTCGCGGTGGCAGCAGTTCCAGTTGTCGCCGTACCCGCAACCGCCTCGGCTGCCACCGGTTGCCAGACCGCCTGGGGTTCTTTGCCGGAGGCAAGCAACAGGGTGAGCACCGCCACGCTGGCCACGGTCCGCGCCGGCCGGCACGCCTGCTTCGACCGCGTCGTCTTCGACCTCACGGGCACACCGACTGCCTACAGCGCGCACTATGTTTCGAACGTCTACCGCGACGGCGCCGGCCATCTGGTTCCACTCCGCGGTGGCGCGAAGCTGGAGATCATGCTCGGTGTCCGCGAGTTCGACGATGACGGGCACTGGGCCTTCGAGCCTGCCAACGATTCGGAACTCGCGAACGTCACCGGGTTCCGTACCCTTCGCCAGATCGGGTACGCCGGCAGCAACGAAGGCGCCGCCTGGGTAGGGATCGGCCTGCGTGCCCGTCTGCCGTTCCGCGTGTTCACCCTCGACGGTCCGGGCTCCGGCAGCCGAATCGTCGTCGACATCGCCCATCGATGGTGAAACGCGATAACCACCGCCGTACTGCCGCCCGCATCAGGAATGGCTCGAGGCGTGCGCGGCATTCGCCCCGACTACGCGTTGAGCGGGTTGGTTGCCTTGCCGTCGAGCCACAGCATGTTGCTGGGATCAGAATGGGTGCCGTTGGTGCCGACGTGCTTGTCGCTGATCTGCGGCCCGTTCTTGATCACCTGGACCAGCGCCATCGCGTGCCCGCGGCCGAGGTCGTAGTCCGCCTTGAGCCAGTCGCAGATCACGCCGGCCTTGGCATCTTTGTACCCGCGGCTGACGGCCTCGTCGACCAGCTCCCGCGGGGTCCGGCCGGTCTTCTCTTCGATCTTGTCCAAGTACGCCTGAAACGACATGTCCGTCTCCTCCTGTGATCGTTCGTACGCCAGTGCGTCGAGCGACTACCTAGGAAATCGACAGCTGATCGAAGACTTTCCGTACGGCGGCTGCCGAGCGGTCGATGTCTTCGGGGCCGGTGGTCCAGTTGGAGACCGAGATGCGCATGGCCGCCTTGCCCTGCCAGGTAGTGCCGGACATCCAGCAGGTGCCTTCGTTCTGTACTTCGGTGACCACGCGCCGGGTGATGGCGTCGTCACCGAACCTGACGAGGACCTGGTTGAGCACGACGTCGTTGAGGACCTCCATGTTGTTGGCCCTGAGGTTTTGCGCAAACCGATTCGCCATCGCGTGGCAACGGTCGACGATCTCGGCGATGCCATCACGCCCCAGCGCACGAATGGCGGCGTACACGGGGATGCCGCGTGCCCGGCGCGAGAACTCCGGGTTGTAGTCGAGCGAATCGCGCTCGCCGTTCTCGTCCTGGATCAAGTACGCGGCCCGGATCGACATCGCGGCGCGGTGGGGCTCGGGATGCGCACAGAGCACGATGCCCGAGTCGTACGGCACGTTCAGCCACTTGTGCGCATCGGTCGCCCAGGAATCGGCCCTGTCGATCCCGTCGACTAGTTGCCTGAGGCCCGGACTGACAGCCGCCCACAACCCGAACGCGCCGTCCACGTGAACCCACGCTTGCTGAGCGTGCGCGATCTCGCAGATCTCCGCGATCGGATCAAACGCTCCCGTGTTGACGTTGCCGGCCTGCGCACAAACGATCGTGGGCCTGTTGATCCCGCTGCGGCCCGTGGTCCGGCCGGGATCGGCGTCGAGCGCCCCGGCCAGCGCGTCGGCGCGCATCCTCCCTTGGTCATCCACCGCGATCGGCACGATGCTGTTGGTCCCCAAGCCGAGGAAGCGCAGTGCCCTGTCGATCGTGTCGTGCCGCTCCGCCCCGGCCAGCACCCGGATCGGCGGCGCTCCGATCAGGCCGTCCTGCTCGACGTCCCACCCGGCGCGTCGCAGTACCTCATGCCGTGCGGCCGCCAGCGCCGTGAAGTTCGCCATCTGCGCACCCGTGACGAAACCGACGGAGGTCGTGGGCGGCAGCCCGAAAAGCTCGACCAGCCAGCGCGCGGTGATGTCCTCCACCACGGCCGCGGCGGGCGACGCGGCGTACAGACCCGCGTTCTGATCCCAGACCGTCGTGAGCCAGTCCGCGGCAAGCGACGCCGGCGTGGCGCCCCCGAACACGAACCCGAAGAAGCGCCCACTTCCACTCGGCAACAGTCCGTCATCGACCCCTTTCGCAAGGTGCTCAACAACCTCACGCGGATCCGTCGGCCCGGTCGGCAACGGTCCACCGAGCGCCTCATGGAGCTCTTTTGCTGTCGCCCGCGGACCGACCCGTCGCTCCGGCAGCCCCTCCAGATAGGTCATCGCCCGCTCGTACGCCTCGGACAGCGGCCCCTCCCAATCAACCATTCCTCCTTTGTACGCCAGTCCCAGCGCTACAGTTCGCAGATGCGGATGCGGAGTCAGTGGCCGGCGATCGTCGGCTACTCCCTGGTCGGTGCAGCCACCCAGCTCGTCTGGCTCAACTTCGCCGGCGTCACCACCGTCGCAGCCGACCGGTACGGCGTCTCCGAGAGCGCCATCGGCTGGCTCGCGCAGGTCTTCCCACTCCTGTACGTCGTACTGGCGATCCCCTGCGGCCTAGCCCTGGACCGCTGGTTCCGCCCCGCCCTGATAGCCGGCGCCGTCCTGACCGCCCTCGGCGCGCTTGTGAGGTTGATCGGCGACGATTTCAGCTGGCTCCTCGCCGGCCAAATCATCGCCTCGATAGCCCAGCCCCTTGTCCTGAACGCCGTCACCGGCATCACCGGCCGCTACCTCGTGGAGAAGGACCGCCCTACCGGCATCGCGGTCGGCACCGCCAGCATCTTCGCCGGCATGGTGATCGCCTTCCTCCTGTCCGCCATCTTCACCACCTCGTCATCCCTGCCAACCATGCTGTGGCTCACCGCAGTCTTCTGCGTCCTGGCGGCAGCCGTCCTGATCTTCGTCGTACGCCGCCGCGGCCCCTTCGAGCCCGCCCACCCATCCGCGACAATCGCCTACTTCGACTACACCCCCCTGACCCCACAGGAAGAGCCCTCCGCCCCCCACACCGTCGCTGCACCTGCTGATGCGCCGGCCGCGTACTCGGGCTCGTCTGCCGGCTCCGCCCCGCTGTCCGGGCCCGAACGCGGCGCGCTGGCGACGGCCTGGGGCGACCCGCTGATCCGCCGCCTGTGCGTCCTCGCACTCTTCCCGTTCGGCGTATTCGTTGCCATGAGCACCTTCGCTCAGGCCCTCCTCGAACCAGCCGGCGTCAGCGGCGGCACCGCCAGCACCATCCTCCTGGTGAACGTCATCGCCGGCGTACTCGGCAGCGCGATCATCCCCATCCTCGTCGTACGCCGCCACGCCGAATCCACGCTCCTGGTGGTCAGCCTCACCGCGACCGCCTTGGCCTGCGTCCTCCTCGCGGTCGCCCCCGGCGTACTGACCGGCTTCGTCGCGATCACGCTGATCGGTCTGCTCCTACTCCCGGCCCTCCCGATCGTCCTCGAGCTGGTAGAACGCCGTACCGGAGAAGCCGAAGGCACCGCCGCCGGCCTGATCTGGATGTCCGGCAACCTAGGCGGCCTGATCGTCGCAGTCGTCGTAGGCCTGCTGGTCGATCATCCGACTGCAGCATTCCTCGTCATGGCCGCGATCGCGCTCATCGCCGTACCCGGGGCTCGTGCTCTCCGTCGCCCGATCGCCGAACTCCGATCGCAGTCGCAACCGTAGCGAGCAGCCCACCAGCCCCCGCGGTGATGAACGTCGTACGGGCGTCGGTGTGCTGGAGGAGCAGCCCGCCGATGACGTACGAGATCCCGGCCGCGATCCCGATCGCGCCGTACAGGTTGCCGAACACCCGACTCCTGAGGTGCGCCGGTACGACGCGCTGCAGGTGCGTGTTGATGCCGACGTCGACGCCCGCGATCCCGAGCCCACGGATCACCTGCAACGCGAGCGCCGCCCAGATCGCCCACGCCAGCCCCGTGACGAGATTCCCCATGCTGCTCACCGCGAACCCGGCGAGCATCAGAGTCGGCATCTTCATGCGTCCCGCGTACCGCGCCAGAATCATGAACCCGACGATCAGCCCGATCCCCACCCCGGCGTACAACGTCGCCGACGCCGAGTCACTCCCGTGCAACTCGTCCTTCGCCAGGAACACCATCGCAACGTCATCCACCCCGTTGAACGCGACCACGGCGAAGAACCCGATCCCGATGACCCGGACCGCCTTGGCGTGCCAGATGTACCCCAGCCCGTCCCGCGCATCCTTCAGAAAACTGTGCCCCGACGGCTCAGCCCGCGGGATCCGCGGCAACCGGCTCAGGAACGTCGCCGACACGAAGAACGTCGCCGCATCGATCAGCAGAATCCCGCGTACGTCGGTGATCAGGAAGAGTGCTCCGGCGATCAGCGGCCCGACCGCCTCCAGCCCGTTCGTCCCCGCCCCGAGCGCCGAGTTCGCCGCCTCGAGCTCCTCGTCCTTCACCAGCCCAGGCATAGCGTTCCGCGAACTGGCCTGAAACACCGTCGCCGTCACACTCCGGACCGCAACCATCACAAGCAACACCGGCAGCGGCGGCAGAACCAGCGCCATGACAACGGTCAGCACCCCCTGCACCAGGTCACAAACCACCATCACCCGCTTGAGATCAAACCGATCCCCGATCGCCCCCGCCAGCGCCCCGAACAACCCCGGCACAAAATCCCCCGCCAACAACAGCAACGCCACCGCCAACGCCGCCCCCGTAGACGCCTGCACATACAGCAGCAACGCCACGAGCCCCAGCGAGTCCCCCAAAAACGAGACCGACCGAGCCACCCAAAGCCGCCGAAACCCCACCGACCCCCACAGCACTCCCCACACAATCCACTACTATGTACCAGCACACCGGCCGGTGTGGCGCAACTGGCAGCGCACCGCTCTTGTAAAGCGGGGGTTACGGGTTCGAGTCCCGTCACCGGCTCTCTGACCTGGGAAGATAAGTAGCCGCTTATCTCACGGAAGGCGGCTACTCGAGGTTTACTCGAGGTTTTGCGCCGCGGAGCGCATCGGTTGTCGTCGTTTCACGTCCTTGATCAGCATTGCTCGGCGGTGCCGCGGACGGTGTCCTACAGCCGCGGGCCTGGTGGGTCGGCTCGATCCCGGTCGTGGACGTGGCGGAGGGCGTCTTCGAGGTGCTTGGCTGCTTCGGGGTTGCGGCGGCGGCGACCCAGGTAGTCGTCGATGGTGGTCGATGTCTGTGCGTGCCCGAGTTGGTCAGCGACCTGGCGCGGCGTCTGTCCAGCGTCTTCCAGGATCGTCGCCGTGGTCTTTCTGAATGCATGTGCGGTAACCCACGCCATCTCATCAGCGAGTGACTGCAGACCTGCCAGCTCGGTCGCTTCCAGTAGTGCGCCGCGATCCGTTCTGCTCAGCTCGTAGGCGTCGGCAAGGATGGTGGCCTCGTCGGCTGTCACTTTCACCCGACCGGTTTCGATCAGGCTGATCCGGGTCTTGCGCCAGCCGAGCTTGATGACCGTCTGAGTCTGTGTCAGGCCGGCGTCGCGGCGGTGATTGCGCAGGAGCTTGCCGAGTTCGCGGCGTCGCTGGCTGCCGATCGGGCGGCGGGCGTTGCGGATCGATTTCTGCACGTTGTGCGGGTCACGGAAGCCGCCGTTCGCGTCCGGGAAGATGGGCGTGTCCAGCGATGTCCCGGGAAGGCATCTGTCGGCGAGCATCTCGATGGCCCACGGGGGCAGACCGAGGATGCGGTCGCCCGCGGCCGACTTCACCCGTCGCCGTACAAGTCCTTTGCCCTTGACCCGTTGGATTTGGTGGCTGCAGTCGATCTCCGCGGTCTGCCGGTTCAGATCTCGCCAGGTAACGGCGAGCGTCTCGCCGATGCGTTCGCCGGTGGCGAGCATAAATTTGGTGATGTCGACCAGATCGGCTCGGACGGCTCTCTCGTCCTGGCGGAGAAGTTCGAACCAGTACTCGCGCTCGCCATCCTCCAGTGCCCGCGGAGGCTTCTTCTTCGATGTCGCGCGGATCGTGATCTCCCGGATCGGATTCGCCGTGAGTGCTCCGTGCGTCACCGCTAAGGAACAGGTCTTGCTCAGGATGGTCCGGCACGTCTTGGCGGTCGCGGCGCCGACCTCATCGCGGATCGCTCTAATGACATCGTTCGCGCGGGGAGTAGTCAGCTCGTGGAGCCGGAGTTCTGCAACGCGGGGAGCGAGGTTCTTGTCGTACTGGTACCGATACGTCTGATAGGTGTTCGGTGCGAGGACGTCCTGCTCGATCAGGTCGCTGACCTCGGCCAGGAACATCTCAACGGCAGTCGAGACCCGGTCTCTCGACTGGAGCCCGTTAGCCTGCCCTATCCGCTGCCGTGACTTGAGCGCTGTGCGCAGCTTGTTCTCTGCATCGGTCTTCGAGTTGCCCCACTTCGTCACCGGGCGCGTCCGTCCATCCAGATCCCGGTACCAGGCTCGTGCCTCGAACTTACGTGGTCGACCAGCATTGTCCCGGCTGACCACGCGAGACGACACGGATCCCCACGTCCCAAGCGGCAACGCTTCCCGTCCCATACGACCTCCTTGACCGAGTCCCAGAGGTCTGCTCAACGTTTGAGCACTGGCGACTTTGCTTGGCGTGCTGCAGGTTGGGCGGTTCCGTAGCCTCTGGCAACGACGCCGAGCGGGCATCTACTGAGCTCGGCTGTCGCTTGCAGCGAAATTCTGGATCTCGGTGCTGCGGCTCCGTTGGCGTGGGCAGACCAAATTCACGGTTGGTATCGTTCTGGTGATGTTCGGTAGTCGTCGAGTGGGCAGGGCTGCTTGATGGTGGTGCCGTCTTCCTTATGGCTCAGCGCAGCGCCGCTATCGCTGATCCTCGGGATGCGCGTGGCCGGCAGCGGCGCCGGTGGGTTATGGACCAGCTTCGTCAAGCCATCGCTGATGCACTGAAGGTCAGTTTCGAGGTCGGACGGTCAGGCAGAGCTGCTGACCGCTGAGTAGCGACTCGGAGGGTGGGGTTATCAGCCGGCTCCTTCCTGTCCGGAAGGATGGAGCCGCGCCATGTCGGGGACTCCTGGACTTCGGGTTCCGGGTTCTGCGTTGATCCGCGAAGCGCGACGCTCGGACAGGTGAACCGAGTTCGGGTAACGGTCGACGATCTTCGCAGGGCCTTCGAGACCGACGTACGGCGGAACTGGTCTGATGTGGCTTGGGCCCGGTGGCTTGAGGCCGCTGCTGTACTTCGCGGTCAGTCGTTCCGCAATGTCGTGCTCATCAAGCTGCAGATGCCGAACGCAAGCTGGGTCGACGCTCGACCCGGTTGGCAGCGCAGAGGACGTCACGTCGTCCGGGGCGCATCAGGTATCAGAATCGTTGCCGCGAGCGCCGAGGTGGATCGTTCAGCAGGTCCAGTGCAAGGGCATGGTGTGGCCACCGTGTGGGACGTCAGCCAAACAGACGGCCGACCATTCGGACTGGCCCCGGTCCGTCCGCCGCACGAGGTCCTTGCCTCCCTGCAAGAGGTTGCGATTGCCAGCGGCTACAGCGTCGAACGTGGTCCTTTGCCATCGCGCGCGGACGGAGCCGAAACCGCCGATCGCCGGCGGCGGATCGTCGTCGCCGACGATCTCGACGTGCCGATGGCAGCCGTGAGCCTTGCTCACGAATTGGCGCACCTACGGATGCACAAGCGCTTCCGCGGCGCGAGCTGCCACGGCGTCATGAGGCTGGAAGCGACGTCAGCCGCGTACCTGGTCCTCACGCGGCTTGGATGCCTGCCCGATCAGTCATCGGCGGACCTGATCGCCAGAACGACCGGCGTGGTCAGCCGGACGCCGCCTGTCCGACTGATCGAGACACTGGGCGGCAGAGTCGTAGCGGCCGCGAACCGTCTGCACGACGCTGTCGAGCGGCACCTGCCACCGCCGCATCTCCATCCTGCCAAACCGACTCTTCTCACCGACGCCACAGCAGGGTTGAGATCGAGGACTCCTGGACATCCTGATCCGGGTTCTGATCGCGGTCCAACGCCATGACGCTGACTCGAAGACGTTGCTGTCAGCAATGCACGGAAGGGGACCGTCATGGATCGAGTACCAGACAGGGAAGGCGACGCGCAGCCGGATGAGCCGGGTCCACTGGGGTGGTCGATCCGGCGGGCGATCGAGTTGCTGGACGAGGGGATCGACCGGATGGGGGAGCAGCTGACCCGTTCGGCCGGCCTTTGGGGTGACTCGCCGGCTGAGACAGAGGCGCCCACGGACCCGGGCGGTCCGGACCTACCTTGAGGCGGTGATTGGCGCGATGAGCCGTGACGATCGCCGGTTGATGGCAGCACAGATCGCCGCAGGACACTTCTTTCGTGCGCAGTTGCTGCAGTCTGGCGCCGGTTGGGCCGCTGCTCACCTGAACCAGCGTGGCCTTGGGCACGTGTTGAGATCCGTATCGCACTGGAATGTCGGCTACGCGCCCGATGGCTGGGCACACTTGGTTGAGCACCTCAGATCCCGGGGTTTCGACGACGAGACTCTGCTGGCCTCGGGGCTGGCGAGTGCGACCAAGAACGGGTACTTGGTCGATCGATTCCGTGACCGGATCATGTTCCCTGCCTGGGATTCGGGCCAGGAGCTCGTCGGATTCGTGGGGCGTTCGCGAGGTGGGCGGACGAAGTACCTGAACTCGCCGGCGACGCGGATCTACCAGAAGTCGCAGACGCTCGTCGGCTTCGCGGAGCAGCGCGACCTCCTGGACAGCGGGGCAACGCCTGTCTTCGTCGAGGGGCCGATGGACGCAGCGGCTGTGGACGAGCTGAGCCGGTTGACCTCTCGCGACTGGGCCGGTCTCGGTGTGTGCGGGACGGCGTTGTCGTCACACCAAGTCTCGATGGTTCGCCATTACTCGGACAGTGACACTGTGATCGTGGGAGTGGACGCAGACAGTGCCGGCAGCATTGCCGCCCGAAGGTGGCTCGATGACCTCTCGGCGGCCTTCGGGCGTGTGCAAGTGGCTGAGTTCCCGTCAGGGCATGACCCGTCTTCGCTGCTCGAGACACCTGCGGGTGCTGATCGGCTTTTCAAGGCTCTACATGAGCCCAGACCGCTTGCCGAGTTGGCGATCGAGGTCGAGTTGGCGCGGTGGTCGCCGGTGCTGGATCACATCAGTGGTCGGGTGAATGCGCTACGCCGGGTGGCGCCTCTTGTAGCGAGGTTGCCGCACGACCGGGTGGCGGCACAGCTTGGGAAACTCGCGAACGTCCTGCAGCTCGACCAGGAGATCATCTCGCGCGAGGTCCTTGAGTCCGTCGGTCGCTCGGCGCGTCGGCCTCTGCCGCACTCACCGCCGTACTTGACCGCCGCCATGGACCCGCCCGACAACCTCCCGACGCCTTGATCCGGTAATCCCCGATGTCGAAGTCCGGGTTCTTTGTCGAGCCGTCGGAGACGACCTTCTTAGCCAATGAGTTGTCGGTCTACGGAGGTTGTGATGAATGCTGTGTCATCGGATTCCGAGAACGTGCTGATCAGCGGTGAACGTCAGCGAATGATGGTGGCGAACATGGCTGCGGCCAGGTTCTACCGGCGAGAGTTGCTCAGGGCAAATGTCGGCTGGCCGATCGATCAGGTCCGGGAACGCGGCGTCGGTGGTGTCCTGGAGACGGGCTCGTCGTGGCGGATCGGGTACGCGCCTGACTCGTTCACCCGGCTGACCGATCACCTGCGTGAGAAGGGATTCGACTTCCGCACGCTGATCAGGGCCGGCCTGTCCGAGTGGACGCAGGAAGGTACGGCTGTTGATGTGTTTCGTGATCGGCTCATGCTGCTTTCGCGGGACGAACGGCTCGACCCTGTCGGTTTCGTCGGCGTCGGACCGGGTGCGAAGCCGGAGTACTCGGCGTCCCCGACGACGTTGATCCACCGTCCGTCGAACGCATTGGTTGGAATCGAGGAGCAACTAGACATCCTGACCGAGGGAGCGTTTGTCGTAGTCGTCAACGATCCGCTGGATGCGGTTGCGATTGAGAACCTCGGGCGCCTGGCAGGTGAGCGCTGGGCAGGTGTTCCGATGTGTGGTTCGCAGCTGTCCTCGGCTCAGGCGAAGACCCTGTACCGCTACACGGTCACCGACACCGTGATCGTTGCCTTGGACAGCGATCCGGCGTGGCGTCGTACGGCGATCGCCTCGCACCCTGACCTGTCCTACTTCTACAAGCGGGTCCGCGCTGTCGAGATCCCGGATGGTCAGACCGCGGCGAGTCTGCTGAAAACCGAGAACGGCCCGCAGCGTCTGTACGACGCGATGGTCTCGACGCGACCCCTGGCGGACTACAAGCCGAGCCGGCAGCAGCTACCAGAGTTCGACAGTCCTGACCCGTCGCCGACAGGCCCGTCCCTGTGACGAAATCCAGGACTCCGGGACTTCGTACTCCGGGTTCAGATCCGACCCGCTCCGGTCGAGATTGGTGCCGACAGCAAGCGTCAGTTCTCGGGCCAGGGTCCGAGACATCGGAAACGGAGTGAGCCAGTGACTGAAGAACTTCAGGCGCTCCTGGCCGACGCAGCGCACTCGGGGTGGGCGGAGGAGTCGTCGAAGCGACTTGCCGCTGCCATCGAGGAACGCATCGTCGCGGAGTTGCCCGGCCGGCTTCGGGCCGCCCTGGGCCACGACGAGGCAGCCCAGATGGCACGAGTTGTGGCATGGGAACGCTGCCATCGGTTGGCCGAGAAGCTCCCTGTCGGCCGAGTGACCTGGGGCTACCTGGCGAACATGGTGCGGTGGCGGCTGGCCGACGTCGTACGTCAGGAAGCGAGGCGGCGACAGCGGTATCCGTTGCTGGAATTCGTACCTGAATCCGTGGAGCCGAGCATGCTCGCGGAGCTGGGTCCACTGCTCGACCGCATCGGAGTGCGGTTGGAGAATGCCGGGCTCCGGGTTGGCGAAGTGCGGCGGCGCCTGGTTGTCGCGGCTGAGGGCCCTGGCTTCTCCAAGCACGCGATCACATCACGCCTGCGAGCCATCGGCGTACCGAGAGATCAAGCCGAGGGCTTGGCGTGGCTCCTCCACAACGGACCGATCCGGACGTCGGCGCTATCGCGCCTCGCGGCTGGGCAGCCGCCGGATGGGGTCTTCGCGGATCCAGTTGTCCGGCAGTGGATCGACCAAGCTGCGGGGAGGTCACCTCGTACGTCGTACCGATCCAGAAGGTTCGGTCGGCCGCCGGGTGCGTCGTGGCATGACGGTCTCGGACTGGGACTCGCTCACGCAGCCTGATTCGAAGTTACTCAGGGGTCACGAGGGCTCAGACGTTGAGCTTCCATGAACAACCTGGACAGGCATCCACTCCGCCGGAGCTGGCTCGTTCGGTACTACCTCGCCCAGTTCCGTTTCTACCTGCGCCTGCAGGCCGCTTTCGGCATCATCCCCGCGCCTGTCGCGCGCACACTCATCGCTCGGCTCAGGTCGGCGAAGACACGAAGGGAACTCTGACATGCGTCGAGTCACGAACTCGAAGCTCGTCGTACCGATCGTCATCCTGATCCTGCTTGTCATCGTGATCCTGGCGCTCGTGATCGGTTGGCGAGAAACTCCGCAGGTTGCTCATAGCGGGTCAGGACAATCCGATCCCGGCCACGTGACCGGTACGTCGACGCCTGGTCCGGCGCCGTTGTCGGTTTGGGTACGGCCCGCCACGACGGATCCGGTCGAGTATGCGATCGCGTTCGGCACGACAATTTGGACGTACGACACGGCGGTTCATACGTACGCCCAGTGGCAGAACGCCGTGTCGTCGTTCGCGGACTCGCTGGAGGCGCCGGACTCCGCGCCGATCGCACGCAGCATGCTCCCGTACGCCAGTCAATGGGAGGAGCTGAAGGCCCACGGGGCACGGGCGAGCCTGCGGGACGTGACGGCGACGACGACACCCAAGCTGGAGGCACTAGCGAGGGATCCCAGAGCACCGAAGGGCTGGCACGCTCTCCTCCTACGCGGAACGCAGGACAACGTGGTCGACGGTGCGACGACCAGGACTGAGCGGCATCTGACGGTCAGTGTGATCTGTCGGCCACAGTGCACGTTCTGGTCGGCCACCAACGAGCTGCCACAGTGATCGTCAAGCTCGTAGCCGTGGGCGCTTTCGTGGCGACAGCCGCTGGCCTGGTGACTCCGCTCGTGAGCGTGGCGAAGGGGGCGGAGGCATGTGAAGCGCGCCAGACCTCGAAGGCCTCCAGTCTCGACGCAGAGCAGGCCTCCAACCTGGCAGTGATCGTCGGCGTCGGCGATCGCTACGGAATGAGTGAAGCCGGCAAGGTCATCGCGGTCATGACAGCCATGACCGAGTCATCTCTGCGGAACACGGACCGAGGAGATGCAGGCGGTCCAGACTCGCGTGGGCTGTTCCAGCAGCGTGACGGCTGGGGCCCGGTCGAGGTCCGCATGGACCCGGCCGGTGCGGCGGGACTGTTCTACACAGCCCTCGCGAATGTGCCTGGTTGGACCGCGATGAAGCCGTGGGCTGCTGCGCAGGAGGTGCAGCGGTCGGCGTTCGCGGACGGCCGCAACTACCGGAGCAACTATGAGATGGCGGCCGGGCTCGTTAATTCGACACCCGGCGTCGGTGCGTGCGGGAGCTGGGGAGTTGTCGACACAGACCAGCTTCCCGGCGCCGACATGGCCATTCGCCGAGCACTCGACCTCGTCGGCAGCCGCGGCTACTACCAGCTGTGCGCTCGCTTGGCGTCGAACATCTGGGGCCGTTCCAACTCCGGCTATTACTCGGCAGCCGAGCAGTGGGACCAGATGGTCAGCAGCGGGAACGCCCGCCCCGATGACCGCCGGCCGCCAGTCGGTGCGCTGCTGTTCTGGTCAACCCAAGGTCCCTACGGGCACGTTGCGGTGTACGTCGGCAACGGCCAGATCGTGTCGAACGACATCGGCGATCGCGCGCCCGGCCAGGGCGGCGTGTACCTCGTCGACGTCGGCGCAATCGAGAAGCAATGGGGCGCCGCCTATCTCGGTTGGGCGCCACCGATCTACCCGACCACCTAATCAACCCAGTGGTGCTCTTCAGCACCAGGAGGCAACGCATGCTCAGCTTCTTCGAACTCCAAGATCCCGGGGTCAGTCCCAACTCCAGCGGTCTGCCCGGCCTCCCCGCACTGCGCGAGATCGTCGGTGCGCTGCAAACCTTCAGCCTCGTCGTCTGCGTGGCCGCATTCGTGATCTCCGCCGTCGCCTGGGCGATGGGGAGTCTTGGCAGCAACTCGCACTACGCAGGTCGGGGCAAACTCGGCTGCCTGATAGCAGCAGGCGCGGCGATTCTGATCGCCTCGGCCAACCCGATCATCCGCTTCTTCAGCGGCATCCAGATCGGCTAGGGGCCAGGGATGGCATGGAGTGAATGCCTCCTGAACCCCGTCGGATGCGCCGTCGGAGATCTGGGCAACAAGGCCGCGAACTCAGCCTGGGACTCGTTCCTCAGATGGTCCGCGAACGGTCTGTCCGACTTGTCGGTGACCGTGTTTCAAACGTTCAGCACCAGCACGTCGCCGACATTCGACCAGAAGTGGTGGAAGGACAACCTGGACCTGATGATCGGACTTTCGCTCCCGATCCTCGTCGCCGTCTTCATTCTGCAATGTGTCTCCGCCGTGATCCGTCGCGAGCCCGCCCGCCTCGGCCACGCGGCCGTCGGCGCCTTGGTCGGAACGGCCGGGGTGCCTTTGGCGGTCGGTGCTATTGCGACCTGCGGACGTGTCGTCGACGAGATCTCTACAGGCATCCTCGTCGGGAGCACCGCTACGGATGGCATCAAGAGGATGACCGACATCACGGTCTTCCTGACCGCACCGACGCTGGGCGGCATCCTTCTGCTGGCTGTCCAGCTCGGTCTACTTGCGATGTTCTCGCTGTACTTCGTCATGCTGATCCGCGACGTCGCACTGGTCGCGTTCGTCATCTTCGCGCCCGTCGCGATGGTCAGCTGGACCTGGTCGGCGACCCGTCATTGGCTTCGGCGGTGGATCGAGATCGTCGGCGCGCTGTTGTTCTCGAAGATCGCCATGGCGCTGGTCTTCACTCTTGGCTTCTCCGCTGTGGGAGCGCCCGGACAGGACGATGCGCCGAATATCGGCACGTTCATCGCCGGCATCCTGCTGGTCGCGATGGCGGCGTTCGCTCCAATGGCGACCTACTCGTTCATTCACTGGGCCGGTGACCAGGGCCAAGCGGCGACGCGCATCCTCCAGCAGGGCGCAGCGGGGGTCGAGGCGGGCAAGGACCAACTCGAGCGCCTGCAGCAGTGGGCAGCCGGAGACTTCAGCGGCTCGGACAAGGACGACCCATCACCGGTCGTCGGCGGCGATCAGGATCCCGATGACGGGTCGACGAGCGGCACTGGCAACGAGTCGACCGAGCAAACCGACCACGCCTCAGATCCGGTTAACGGCCAAGAGTCGCAGGGCGATTCGGCCCAGCCGGAACCAGCAGCACCACCGACGACGGGCTCGGACTCAGGACCGACAACCATCGCAGTGGAGGTCTCGGTCGACGGCGAGTCGGGTGGGCCAGGAAACGGGTCGAGCCAGCCAGCAGAGCAGGGTGACTGAGGATGTCGAACGCGCTCTCAGCACGATTTCCACGACCGCAGCGGAACTCGCTGCTGCTCGGTCTGCGACCGATCCAGGTAGCGCTGGTGATCATCGGCATCGTCTCGTCCCTGACCTCACTGCTCGCCGGCTGGTCGGCGCCGGTCCGGATGGCTGGTATGACCACCACAGTTGTCTGTGCAGTCACCGCATTCGGTCGCTTCGAGGGACTACCGGCGTACCGCTGGGTCGTCTTGCGAGCAGCCCATGTGATCCGCGGACTGCGCAAGAACCAGTCGTACCGAGCCAACCTACTGACGCCGCGACCGCACGGTTCTCTACAGCTGCCAGGCGAAGCCAGCCCGCTGCGGATCCTGGACACCCGATCGTCGATCGGCGCAGTACACGATCCGCGGCGCCGCCGGCTGATCGCAGTCGCGAAGATCGAGGGACCCGCACACCTCCTCCAGAACTCCGACGAGCAGGACCGGCGCGTCGCGGCGTACGGCCGAATGATCGCCGGCCTGTGCCAGAGCAACCGGATCGCCAGGGCGCAGATCCTCGAGCGGACCATCCCAGATCCCGGCGACGGACTGGGCGATTGGGCGCGCAAGCGCGGTCTGGACGCATCGAGCCCCGCGGGAGCGATCTACCGTGACCTATTGCAGCATGCGGCGCCGGCCGCGGCTCGGCACGAGACGCTGTTCAGCTTTGCGTTGAACCTGGAAGCGGTGTCGAAAGAGGTTCGTAAGTACGGCGGTGGACTGGCCGGAGCCATGGCCGTCCTGGACTCGGAGTCCCGTGCATTCCAGACCTCGTTCGCGGCAGCTGGCGTCGCAGGCGCCTGGCTCAACGCCGCCGATCTGGCCGCGAGTTTGCGAATAGCCTTCGACCCTGCTGCCACGCGGACGCTTGTCGCTGACATCGATCCCGTGGACGCAGCGCCTCTGGCCGTCGATGCGGCCTGGGACCACCTGCGGACTGACTCGTCGTTCCACAGGGTGTACGTCGTCACCGAGTGGCCCCGGTTGCGAGCGACGCCGTCATTCCTCAGTCCGCTCCTGCTCAAGCCAGGGATCAGACGGACCTTCTCACTCGTCCTGCAGCCAGTCCCGATCGGCAAAGCGCTCCGCGACGCCCGCCGTCACCAGGTTGAACGGGTCACTGATCGCGCGACCCGCAAGCGTGTCGGACAGATGGAAACCGAAGAAGACCGTCAGCTCGACGCCGACGTCGCTCAACGAGAGAAGGACCTTGCTGCCGGGCACGGCGACGTACGGTGGATCGGCCTGATCGCGGTTTCGGCGGACACCGAGGACGGTCTCGACGAGGCGTGTACCGAGATCGAGATCGCGGCGTCGCAGGCGCTGCTCGACGTACGTCGTCTCGCCGGCCAGCAGATGGAAGGGTTCCTCGCAGCGGCTCTGCCGTTCGGGGTCGGTCTCGGATGAAGGCGAACGCAGGGTGGTTCGAACCCACCGAGACAGATCGAAGAACGAGGCGAGCCAATCGGCGGGCCGGGCGGGTTGCGTCGCGCAGTACGACGCCCGCCAAGCGCTCGCCCGATGACGAGCACGTGCCGGCCGAGATTTCCGGCCTGCGTCGAAGGCTTCCGCTGCTGGTGGACAACCATCGCGCGACCACCAGAATCCTCCGGATCGCGTACCCGTTCCTCGCCGAAGGCGGGTTGGGTGCCAACGGCACCTACATCGGCAACGATGTCTTCAGCGGCGGGTCCTTCGTATACGACCCGTGGGAGTTGTACCAGTCGCGCGTCATCACCAACCCGAACCTGCTGCTAGCCGGAGTCATCGGCAGTGGGAAGTCCTCTACGGCCAAAGCGCTGATCACACGGTCCATCGCCCTGGGCCATCGGGCCTACGTGCCATGCGACCCGAAAGGGGAGTGGACGGCGGTTGCGGAGTCGGTGGGCGGATCGGTCATCAAGCTCGGGCCGGGCCTATCCACCAGACTCAACCCCCTGGACGCGGGAAGCCGTCCTGGCGGCGTCGCGGACGACGACTGGGACCGAATCGTCCGATCCCGCAGGCGCGCTTTGCTCGGAACACTTGCCGAGTCCACGCTGGGCCGACCGTTGTCAGCAGTGGAGCACACCGCGCTCGATCTGGCCGTCGACTACGCGTCCAGGATTCCAGTACCGACGATTCCCGACGTGGTCGAAGCTCTGTTCTCGCCTGGGCTCGGTGATGGTACGTCGGAGGCCGACAGTCGAGAGCTGGCCCACGCGATCCGACGGCTCGTGCACGGCGATCTGGCAGGTATGTTCGACGGCCCCTCGACGACCCGGTTCGACCCATCGCTGCCGATGGTCTCCCTCGACTCGTCGTGGATCAGTGCTGGAGGCAATGATCAGGCGCTGCGCCTGACACTCGCGTGTGCCTCGTCATGGCTGGAGGCAGCCGTCACCGATCCGGCCGGCGGGAAACGGTTCATCGTGTACGACGAAGGCTGGCGCGTGATGCGCGATCCCGCCCTGCTACGCCGGATGCAGGAGCAGTGGAAACTCTCGCGCGCGTGGGGTGTCTCCAACATCCTGATCGTCCACCGCCTGTCAGACCTGGCCGCCGTAGGCGATCTGGGGTCGGAGGCCCGCGCCCTCGCCGAAGGGCTGCTGGCCGACTGCTCCACACGGATCATGCTGCGGCAGGAACCCGACCAGCTCGCTCGTACGGCGACCCTGCTAGGGCTCACGGACGTCGAGGTATCCACCATCGCGAAGCTCCCCAAGGGTCGTGCACTGTGGCGGCTCCCGAGCAGGTCGTTCGTCGTACAGCTCGTTCGGCACGCCCGCGAGGCTCGGTTGTTCGACACCGACGGAAGGATGTGACATGGACACCGGGGGACGATCTCCCAGGGATCTCTCGGACATGGCCATCGTCGGCGGCGCACTATTGCTGTCGAGTGCAGGGATCCTTTATCTCGCAGGCGGTCTCAGCAGTCTTCTGACAACGCACGAGTGGATCCAAACACCTTGGGTCGGCGCGCTCAAGGTCGTGCTCGATCCGGGCGATCCTGCGCGGGTTTTCGGACTACCGAGCCGAGCGTTTCATCCCGCTGTCTATTGGGTCGTACTCACCGTGCTGCTCATGATCCCGATCACGGGTGGAGTCGGCGTCCACTACCTGTGGACGAAACGCCAGGCCGGCGGGGCACGTCGTACCAGATCTCTTGCCAAGCGGCCAGGGCTTGCTACCGCTGCCGACGTCGAGGCGTCGGTTGGGCGTGGCCAGGTGTTGGGCCGGGGTCGGTCCGCGCGGCCCGCCGTACGACGTCCGCAACCGTCAGATGTGGGACGGCTTCTGGGGCGATCGCACGGGCGCGAGTGTTGGGCTTCGGTCGAGGACTCCGAGATAGCACTCGGTCCGCCTCGCTCCGGCAAGGGCCTCCACCAGATCATCGGTGCCATCATCGACGCGCCCGGTGCCGTCGTCACCACCTCCACGCGGCCGGACAATCTCGTCGCTACTGTTGAGCTTCGCCGTACCCGCGGGCCGGTTGCGATCTTCGACCCGCAAGGTCTCGGGCAGGTCGAAGGTATCCGCTGGTCGCCGGTTCGTGGCTGCGAGAACCCGACTACAGCAATCGTGCGAGCCAGCGGGCTCGCTGCCGGCGCAGGCTTCACCAAAGGTGGTGTGTCCGACGGTGCGTTCTGGCACGGACAAACGGAGATGGCGTTGCGTGGGCTACTGCATGCGGCGGCCATCGACGGTGCCGGTGTGGCGCAGCTCTATCGCTGGAGCCTCGAACCCGCCTCAGCCATCGAGGCCGTCACCATCCTCAACCGATCGATCGACGCCGCAGAAGGCTGGGGCGACACCCTCGACGGCATCGTCCGCATGGACGGCCGAACCCGAGACGCGGTCTGGGCGGGGGTACGCTCGGCTCTTTCCGCCCTCGCCGATCCCGCCGTACGAAAGTCCTTCGACCCAGCAGACGGCGAGGGGCTCGATCCAAAGACCTTCATCGCGAACCGCGGCACCATCTACCTCCTCGGCACCGGCATCGGTGCGAGCGCAACGTCAGCGTTCATCGCGGCCCTCCTCGAAGACATCACCGAGACCGCCCGACAGCTTGCCGCCGGCAACCCAGGCGGTCGCCTCGAGCCCCCACTCGCTTTGATCCTCGACGAGATCGCCAACCTCTGCGCCGTACCGTCGCTGCCCTCCCTGATGGCCGACGGCGGCGGCTCAGGTATCTCGACTCTCGTCGTCATCCAGTCCCTGGCTCAGGCGAGGGACAAGTGGGGTGAGCAGGCCGCCGCAGCGATGTGGGACGCCGCGACCCTCCGCCTGATCCTCGGCGGATCCGCCCAACCTCGAGACCTGCAGGACCTGGCCGCCGTCTGCGGCGACCGGGACGAGGAAATCCGGAACTGGAGCCGCGGTCCCGACGGCAAACGCACCATCTCCACCAGCACCCGACGCATCCCGATCCTCCCACCCGACGTGATCCGAACCCTCCCACTCGGCACCGGCATCCTCCTCGCCCGTACCGCGCCACCGATCCTCCTGAACATGACTCCCTGGCCGGCCCGCCCGGATGCAGCCCAGATCCATAACAGCATCGCTCAATCGACCCGAGGCAGAAGGCCACCTGAATGACGTCGCGCGACGACCTCCTGAAGTCTTTCGACCTCGCCACCGACGATCCGTTCATCATCTGCTGGCGCGACCTCGACGCAGGGGCCGCCACCGAGGAACTCGAGCGCCTCGACACCTGGGTCGTGTGGCTAACAGGCCGCTACAACCTGGATCACAAGGTCATCCCACCCTGCTGGTCACACCACGGCGCCCTCGTCGAAGAACTCTCCGCCCTCCGCACGCTCTGGGAAGCCTCGTACCTCGAAGACGCCTCCCCCTCCAGCCCCCTCGCCTTCCACCGCGAGCTAGACCTAGCCCTCCGCCGCCTCCGCGAATGGACCTCCCGCCTCGGCTGCTCGAGAACAGAACACCGTCCCGAAGCCCAACCGAAACCCTCGCCCCAGAGGCATGAGTTGCCTTCGAAGATGGCGTAGATCTCTTCCAGCGTGGCGAACAGCTCGGCTGCAGATCGCCGAATAGAGCCCTGACCTGCGGTTTGGTCCGTCGATGATGATCAGCAGTGACTAGCGTTTGGCACCGTCCCCCGGAGCTGTGACGGAGCAGGATCTTGCCTACAGCAACTTTTAGGACCTCTGCCCAGCGGTATGCGGGTCGGCCCCGGCGAGAGGCGAAATCTCCAAGAGCGGAACTCCTGCCGGCATGTGGCGCCCAGCTTGACGAAAACCACAAGCAGGTGAAGGTCCACGTGTGCTGGCTCCCTCCGAACGTCGCACTCCTACCAAGCCTGCCAAGGATGGAGAGTCGGAGGCATGACGCAAGCGAGGTAGCGTCGAGAGCGGACCAGTTCGCGTTCAGCGAGCCCATGCGCTAGGGAATGAGGCCCCAGCAGGAGAGAATCGCGCCCACAGTTCGGGAGTCGTCAACCACGGCTTCCTGGTTCCGGATCAACCGTGATCTCAACGCCGACGAGAGCTCTGCGAGTCTCGCGGGCTTGAGCTGAGTGTCGTAGATGGTTGCGGCCCACGGTGACGCGCTGCCGCGCTGAGGTCGTGACGTGACCAGCACGGGCGCATCCATCTCGCCCGTGGTTTGGTCTGCCCAGACCAGCAGATCCCCGGGACGAACGCGGCTGCCAGTCCCAACCTGGCAGGCCCACGACTGGAACCGGGCGCCTGCGGCGATGGCGCCGAGGGCGACTTCGACGTACTTCGGTACAGGTGTTTGGTCAGGAACACCGTCGATGAGAACGAGCCTCCGAAGCTTGACCGGGAGGATGCTGCGAGGTCGTCGGCCCATGCCCGCACTCGGAAGGTGAGGCCGCCTCGTAGCGAACTGGGGCCTGTGGACCGTCACCCAATGGCTGTCCAGCGCAACGGCGTCGTCCTTGAGCCGCCGAAGGAAACGTTGCACCTGCTTCAAGGTCGAGGGGTCGTTCCCAAGCCAGATGGCCTCCTCCACACGGTTGGCCCGCTCCGAGAAGTTCGTGGAGCCAACTGCGGTCCAGCCTCCGCGCGTTTAACCTTCGCATGCAGGTCATCGTGGCTGCTCACGGTGACACCGAGTTCGAGCCACTTCTCGATCAGCGAAGGGTCGGTCACGCCTGTGAGCACGTTGTTCAGGCTGGCATTGACGATGATGTCGTCGCCGGCACCAAGCGGTAGGTGGTCATCGCGCGTTGCGTACGCGACAGCCGCGACGATCGCCTTCGTCCCCGGGAGCTTGCCCGCCAAGCGCTGCAGCGTCCCCGGACCCGAGATAAGGAACTGAGCCATTACCCCTCCTCTGTGCCGAAGCCGGAGCTTGACTCCTGTGAGCCACAGCGACTCATGTCGAGACGGGAGTTTAGAGCTTTGCGCCCCGCCCAACTCAGCTGTCCCTCGTTGAACATCGACCCGCCGATGCCGTACCCGAACGGCGCGGTCCGGAGCCTGCGGGTCTTCAGGCTGACCTGACACGGAATGAGGCGCCCTTCGCGACGATCGCAGGCCGGAATGAGTTGACCCCGGAAGTTCATCGCTTCGGGGGCATAGTCCGGGGTCAGAGAGCCCGTGACGGGCGTCGAACTCCTTTCTCCTTCCTGCCTCCTTGGTCAGTGTGGGCGGCCGAAGGCCGGCATACACTGGCGGCGCGTTACTCGCTCGTCAGCAACTCGATCTCGGCGACAGTTGAGGCGGCGTCGTGTAGGACTGTCAGGAACTCACGGACCTGCTTGGCGGCGATCGTCGGGACGCTCTCGTTGAGTGCATTGCGCAGCATGCTGATCGACAGCCCGGGCTGCGCTATCCCGATTCGACCGGCAGCGATCGGTGGTGGTCGATGGGCGAAGCCCCAGTTCGGATGGTCGGAGACCTGCCCGCAAAGGATTCGAAGCAGACGTTCGTTACCTTCCACGATGGTGATCTTTGGTGAGTCATGGCCGGCCAGACGGGCTCCGACGGTCCGCCAGAACGCTGGGTCCGTGATGTATCCGCGGCTCTTGACGGCCTGTTGAGTTACGGTCTGCATGTCGTTCACTCGGACGCCTGGCTTAGTGTTGTCGGCGGCCTTCGCATGCCAGAGCGACAAGGTGACCTGCCTACCAGGGTCGACCTCGATGACGATGTAGTCGGCGATCTCGCCAGCACCGTCGTTGCAGACAATCCACCGGTGCTTGGCCCGCTTCGGCTCACTTCGGAGGTACGTCTCGAGCTCCTCGTGGATCGACCGGCCGAGCTTCTTCTCCACCGCCTTCTTCCTTGTCTCGGCCTCCAGGTCTACCCCCTCCCAGCTGAGCCAGTTGTAAGCAAGAGGAGGCAGTGTCGTCCGCTGGCCGCGAGACTCGTACAACACCGGTCCGATGGCGGTGTGGCCGTCCAGGAAGAAGATGGTCGGCGGCTTCGCGGTGAGGAGTTCTTCCAACTGAAGAAGCGAGCCGAAGAAGCCCAGACGAACCTCCAAGGTCTGACCCGCGCAATGAAATCTACCTTCGATGTCCTGATAGCCCTCCCAGGCAGGTTCGGCTGGATTCATCGGATCGACCGCGACCACCGGGAGATGCTCAACTGTGCGCGGTCGTGAGACATCAACGTGGAGCTCAAGCGCATCGACTGGCCGACTGTCCACGGTCCTCCAATCCATGTTTCGGAGGCTCGGACTGTGCTCGATCACGGCGATGTCAGACTCTGGGAAGGCGGTCAGGCGTCGGCCTCGTGTCACGTTGGGCAGTAGCCGACCAGCCGCGGACGCAGTCGGCAGCCAGTATCTGGATGCGAGGTCGGCCGCGAAGACCTCATAGTTACGCAAGGAGAGGTAGCGGCCCTCCCAGTACTTGCTTTTGCCGGTGGCCACGCCAGCGGAGAACGCCCCACGCCCCGAGCCAACCTGTGCGATGGCATGGCCCAGCGCACGCTGATCGGTATCCGCGGCACGCAGCCCGCGGTCGACGCCACTTCCCGAGAACATCGTGTACGACGGAACGCCAGGGCTACCGCGATAGGTGTTGCGAACGCCGACTGACGAGACAGAGATCCGGTCGAGCGCATCGAATGCATCCTGCAGGCGTTGTGGATCGGTAGTCCGTGCGTGTGGCTCGGCGCCAAGAGCAGCCCGCAATTGGTTTCTGACCGTCCCATCGCCGCTGTTGAGGAGCAGGAGATGCGGCTCATCGATACGTGGTGAGCGTATCCAGGTGACTACGTGAAGGTCATAGATCGGTGCATCAAGACCAGGATTCGAAGTGTGCCAGCGAGGCCTGTTCATCGCGGTCGTCACGATAACGAGGCTTGAGTTGCTTGGGTTGACCCCGCTGTAGAGGATGGTCTGTCCACTAAGGCGTCGGCCTTCCGCAAGCTCATCCGGCACCTCACCGGCCGTGATCTGCGGTTCGTATCCGGACTGAGTGTCGACTTCGTAGAGAACAACGCTGCAAAGTGGCGTGATCGCGTTCAGGGCCAGGCTTGGAGGTGCCGAGGCGAAACCTGCGACGTAGGTTCGGTCTGCTCTGGCCTCAGCGATCTCGTCATCGATCAGTCCGGGAAGAACTTGAGCCCAGTCGACGTCTTCTGTGTACAGTTCGCGCACGGCGCCCTGCAGGTGTGGATGCACATCGATGTCCCGGGCCGCGATCAGGACTGACGGCTGTGGGTATTTGTCATCGACTCGTGCAAGTCGTCCGAGGAACTGCGCCGTCGCAGTTAGAGATCTGTGTTTGTCGTGATAGGCGGCAATGCGAAGTCTCGGAAGATCGAAGCCTTCACCCAGCATGTCGACGACTGCCACTGCGCGGCACTCCCCGGACCGAACCCGCCTCACCAGATCCTCTCGCACGACCTCATCCATGCCGCTGTGCAGCGTCTCGACCTCCATGCCGAGGCCTCGATACAGCTCTGCGAGGGCAGCTGCGCGCCTACGTGTCCGAGCCCTGATCAAGATGGAGCTCGTCCCATGTTCAGCTTCCCCAGCAAGGCGGATCGCCTCCGTCGCGATCAGCTGGTCGGCGCTTTCCTGCGTAGGTGTGGCTGGTAGCGCGAGGATCCGAGGCTCCACCGGTTTGTAGAAGCCGTTCTCCAAGGCGAGGCTGACCGGGTAGTGATAGAGCTCGGTACCGGGCAGTTGCTGCCGATCTCGCCGTCGCGGCGTGGCCGTCAGCAGAAGTGCGTTAGCGTCGTTGAAGTGGTCGAGGATCGCACGCCAAGTGGGAGCTGGCGAGTGGTGCGCCTCGTCCACGATCACGAGGTCGAACACGTCTTTGGGAGGCATCGATCCGTTCTCGTAGTACGCCGGGCTGATCGCGTTGGGGAGTGCGACGATGACGTCGTGCTCGCGTAGACGGCTCCAATCAGTAGTGACCCCAGAGAGCTCGAGGACGGCCGGATTGGACTCGTCGCTCATTGCGCCTACTCGCCGCAGCACAGCCTGGCCCCGAAAAGCCTCGACCGCCTGCCGACGCAGGTCACGGCTTGGTACGACGACCAGCACCCGCCGAGCCAATAGGAGATGTGGGGCGGCAACTGCCACTGCTGTCTTGCCAGCCCCCGTAGGGAGCGACACCAAGGCTGGAGGTTGACGCGGCAGTGACCAATAGCCAATCAGGGCGCCGAGCGCCCCGAGCTGTGCCTGCCTCCACCTCCGTCGAGAATCCGTCGTCAACAGACTGAAACCACGTTCGTCGTCGTAGTACCCCATCGCCCCCACCCCAGCCGTAGCGTGACCACCGGCCACGCTACGTAGCTTCACCTGCCCCGTGTATCCACTTTCGAGCACTTTCCGTTACAAGGACAACGCAGGTGAATCGCCTAAGGGCTCGAAGCGGCCGTTGGTTTGCGGCGCGGCCTCAACGAGAATTCACTCGTGACCTCACGCCAGAGACCGATATCCGCCTGGGTGGTGCGGTGGGAATCCGCCGGCCAACACGCTGCCGTTGATCGGGAGATCGCAGCAGTTCTACCTGCTCAATTGGGCGTCGACTCTGTAAAACGGGTTGTCGAGACGCTGTACGCCGAGCGAGAGTACACGCCCGCGGAGATGCTCGAGGCGGCAAGGCGCCGAGGACACAATCCGTACGCTGCGCAGCCTGGTACTTGCCCTGTGATCCGCGAGGACGGCACGCGGGGGCACGTCCCATGGGCGGGAGAGGTGATCTGCGGCCACAACCCATTCCTGGTTGCGAGGTTGGCCAGGGTCAGGCCCAATCCGGACGATCCAGAGAGCATTCATTACGACGACGTCCCGCGACCGATTATCGACTTCCGCAACTCGAACGCGTGCGCTGCTCCACTTGAGCCGCCCAGCCAACACGGCTTGGAATAGTGCGAGCAAGACTCGCAGGTCTCGCGATTCTCAGGATGAGAGGAGTCACATCGAAGGTTGGTTTCCCTCGTCGCTCCAGTCAGATCGCAGCGGGGGTCGGTAGCCGGCCGCGATCTCCTCGATCAAGGCTCGCTGTGCCTGCCTCTCGGTGGCTTGCTCCGCGTCTACCTGGTAGGGATCCAGTGCGTCCATACGGCGTGCTGACTAACCATCCATACCTGGTGGCGGGCGATCGCATGACCAAATCAGGCCCTGGCCGAGTCGTTCGTAATCATCACAGCCACTCCTGGGGAATGAGAGCGCGTCCGTCGCGCCAATCCTCGACGAGACTGGCGCGAAACCAGTCTTCGTCGATCTCGGCGTGCTCGGTCATGATTACCTGGAACCCGGCGTCGCCTTGAGTGGCGCTGTAAGCAACTCGCAACAGCCGCTCCGCAGCCGCCATGTCTCCGATTCGGTCTGGTGCGACTGTCGCTGCATCGGACTCGCGCGGGAAGTACACCTGACTTGGCTGGTCTAGAAACAGCATCCTTGGGACCGGACGGCCCGCGCTCGCGTACTGCTGGTGCAATGCGAGGTGGGTCACCATGTGATACGCCACCCAAGCCTCACCGCTTCCAACGCGGCGCAGAGGGATGGGTCCGCTAGGCCCGTCGACCACAACGGTGAGCTCACGCGCATCGAATCGGATCGGGTAGTTCGACCACTCGAGATTGAGCGGAGCCGCAGAGGCGGTCATGGCTTGTGAGAGGCGCGAGACGATTGATGCCATTCTGTCGCGGACCGCTGCGCTGCCAACCCTTGATTCGAGCTCCTGTATCTCGACCTGCAGGCGCGACACCCGCAGGCGGAGGTCGACGAGCTGGCTTTCCTCTGCCACAGACTCGAGGAACAGACTGACTCGGCCGTACCAGAGCATTCGCTGATCTCGCTGGTCGAAGCTCTCCTGCAGGCGGGCTGCTTCGAGATCGAGAGACTCGAGCTGCCCTCGAGCATTGACCATCTGCCGTCGCAGATCATTGGCGCGGCCGGTGAGGTCCTCAGCTAGAGCACGCAGCTGCGGCGGATCCTGGGAGAAGGCCGCGACTGTCTGCTCGAGACTGCGCAGCGACGCGAGGACGTCAGCATGCGTCGGCAGGTTCTGGTCGAGCTCGGAGGAACAGAGCGGACACTCGTGGAGAGCTTCTGCGCTGCCTGGCAGCTCGGCACCGAGTCGCAAGCGCTCGAGTTGGTCGGTCGCTGCTGCGTCGAAACTGGATCGCACGTCATAGAAATCGCGGGTCTCGGTCAACTGCTCCTGAGTAAGTTGATAGGCGTCCCTCAGAGACCGCATCTGCTCACGCAGGGCGCGTCGCCGCTCGCCGATTCGGTCGGTTACGCCGGCTACGTCAATCTCGCGCTCGCCCACCTCCTCCAGCGTGACGGCTCGGAGGGCTGCGATGACCTCCGAGCGCGCGCCAGATTCAGCGGCAACGTGCTCGATGACGCCCAGATCGACACCCTCAAGGAACAGCCTCGAGAGGCGAGAGCCCTCGACATCCGCAAGGTTCTCCAACTCCCTGACCTGCTGCTGGACGCGACGCAGCTCACGGCGCCGGTCAGCCATCCGACGAGCCGTGGCGAGGTCGTCGGCGTCTACCGCTCCGAGGAAGAATGGGAGAGTGTCGCGGATTGACGCCTTGACGAAATCGTCGCTCTGGCCATGGAACAGCAGAGTATTGCTGCTGATCTCGTTTTGACTCTGGAATAGCAGCCGAGAAGCGTGCCTGATGGTGGCGCTGTAAGTCGGCGCCAACCGTCCGTCCGGATCGGCGGTACGCGAGATGCCAGCGAGTTCGGTTAACAACCCCTCCAGACCCGCGACGTTGGTGACTGGCTCCAGCGAAGCCGCAGCGGGAAGGTCCTCTTGGTCGTATAGAACGCACACGTCGTTGGAGGCTGGCGAGCCCGTCTCAGGGCCTCGGCGGGCAACGAAGACGCGCGAACCAGGCACGACCAACTCCACGGCGTACCACGCCACGTTGTCGCGAATCACCCCATCGGCGACTCGGCACTCGCCACTGGCCAAGCAGTAGTCAACGATATCGATGATCGCTGACTTACCAGTGCCGGAGTCGCCCGTGATGATGTTCAGCGCGTTGAGCTCGAGAGGCAGGACTCGCGGGTCGCGGTCACCGTACGGGAACAGGACGATGCGACTCAACTGAAAGGTCACGCCGTCACTCCCCAAAGCGTCAGCTGGTACTGCCAGGAACCGTTGCGTGCCAGCCAACGGCCGAGTTTGGTGGCCTCCTTCACGACTTCGCCAGCTGTCGCGACGGTTCGGTCTAGACGTGCCTGTGTTATTCGCGTCGGTCCGTGGCTGATTGCCAGCGCGGGACGACCCAGGGTCAGGATCCCCTCCCTTACCCCAACTAAGAGCGCCTCTCGAACGTGCGGGCGCAGCAGCCTCACACGCCCAGGCGTAAGAAACCGAATGTCCGGGTGCTCCGTCAACCAGACGACCAGATCGGTTCGTGAGTTGTAAGGCAGCTGTTCGCGGGACTGCTCATGTAGCAGCAGCGGCACACACAGGAACGGGAACGGCCAAGGCAATGCCTCACCGCGCGCCGTTTCGTATGCTCGAGCCACTTGCCTGACAACGATGGCGAGAAAGTAAGGATTGAAGAGGTTTGCTTCCTCGCGAACCCGTTCCTCCCAGCTGGCGAGGGCCGTCATGCTGTGCTCTCCTCGATGGCGTCCGAAAGGATACTCATGAAGGCCGGGTGCCAGCCGACGCGCATCTGATCGCTGAGGATATGAAACGAGCCCCTGGTGACGAACGCTGCAGTGCAGCGCGGGCGGATCGGAAAGTGAGCCTCAAGTTCGATCCACCTGTAAAGCAGCTTGGCCTCGCGACGCATCTCCTCCTCGGCAGCTGTTGGTCCGAGTTCGTCGGACATGACGTTGAAGCGTCGCCGCCATTCAGCCACCAGTTCCGACTCGTACTCGGCTAGGTCGCCAACGGTCAGCAACTCCGAACCGAGCCATCGTGACCGCTGCGTGAATGCCTGCATGTAGTCCTTGGCCGCCTGCAGTACCCGTGCGCTCGAGACTGGCAGGAGGCTCAGTTGACGAGCGAACATGTTGCCTCCGACCACACCGAGCTCGTCTTCGAGCGGTTCCGGCACGTCGATGGGAAGATTGTCCGAACTAAGCGCATCGCTGAGCGCCTCGATCTTCAGATCGATCTCAGCTGAGTTGATGGGTCCGGGCGTCTTCTTACTGAGGTGTTGGGCACTCCGCGCGTACCACCATTCGACCATTCGTTCGCGGACGTAATTGACCTTGCTCGGCCGGGCGAAGCGGAGAATCTGATTCAGCCGATCATCCAACGCGTCAATCTCGGGAGCATCGGCAATCACACGCACTCGGTCGAGCAGGTTGAGGCGCTGAGCACGGCTCAGACCACAAAATGCCACCCGAGCGAGTCGAGTCGTTTTAGCTTCGCTGGCCTGCGCATAGCTGAATAACAGCGTTTCGGCCTTTTCAACATCGCGATCCGAGACACCAAGCAATGCCGGTGCGGAGTCGTCGGCGCATCCCGCCGTGGTAATAAGGAATAGATACGCGTCATCGGTCAGGTCACCGTCGGACAGCCTCGTGCACCAGACGCGCAGCGAACTCCACACGTCCACGCTGGCAGTCGTCAGGTCTACAGGCCGTTCGCCTTGGTGGTGCTTGAGTTGAAGTAGCTCCAACGGACCACTGCTCTGGGGAAACGTGACGTCATCCAGCGACTCGATCTCGATGAGCAGCGGCGCACCGTCCATCCGCTCCAGACAGGCTACGAGAGCGTACTTGCACTGGTACAAGTATCCCAATGCAGATGCGGATGCACTGAAAGGATCTGAGCTCAACTTTGTCTCCCCCTGCTGGACTCGAACGGAGCCTAACATCGGTAGGCCTGCTGGCGTCAGTGTTGACTAGCTGCTCAAAGAGGCATTCGGCGCCGATGCGATCGCAACTGGAAGCCACCCGGCGGACCTCCCTATTTACCACCACCGGCGCTCGCCGGACCACTCTCCTCAGCCGGCCACAACATCACCGACGAAGGCCCTCCATGCAATAACAGACTCTCTGCCGCGGGTGCGCGCACGTCCGGCGCGACGCCTAACCAGCCGTCGGTTACGCTCGCGCTAATCAGCACTCAGGGCTCAGTTGGTGCCGCCTGGAACGAGATCGAGGCGTATGTTTAAGGTGTGTGCTGCTCCCGAGACTCGCACTTTATTCGCGGTTCGGGCCGGAGGAACGACGCCCACGTCGGCAGGCTGACTCCGATCGTCATCGAGGCATGCGAGGTTGAGCTATCCGCCACTCGTCTTGGCGGTATCTGCGGCGACATTCGCGGGGTGATAGGCCCTCGGAGCAGGTGCGCCTCTACGCACCAAGGGAGGATGTGGCCGAAGTGACGCGGGTCATAGCCGGCCGGCCGGACTCCGTTGCGGCGTTCCACGACCATCGTCCGCAGGATCCATCGGCGCAATTGCCGGTCACGGACGTTCCGTCGCTTACCCATTGAGCCTCAGAGCCGCGGCTCGGCGGCACCAGCAGCTACATCCTCGACCAGGTGGCCAAGACTCCCGTCGCGGACATCCTGCTGGTCGACGGCGACGTGTTCGAGAACCACGTCTTCCGAGCCCCTGGCGCTCCCACCCTCCAGCAGCTCAGGGAGCGGCCCACCAAGGCCGAGTACTTCCAGGCGATCTACTCCCCCAGGCACAAGACCATCCGCGGCCGAGCCGACGTACCTGGACGACGACAACCTCGAGATTCTGGCCGGGACGACATTCGTTTCCTCGCCTCCGACGATCCGTTGAGCAAGGCACCGATCATCGCCTGGCTCGAGGAGCGCGGCCTTCCGTTCATCGACGTAGGCATGGGGATCGAGGAGGTTGACGGCCGTCTTACCGGGCTGCTGCGCGCCACGACCAGCCCGCCTAACTGGCGAGATCATGCACACGCCAACGGCAGGCTCCCAGCTGCGGACCTCCACGAGGACGACTACGGTCGCAACATCCAGACGGCCGACCTGAACGCCCTGAACGCCCAGCTCGCCATCGTCCGATGGAAGCGTCACCTGGGCTGCTTCGCCGACCTGACCCGCCAAGGGTTCTCGACGTACTCGGTAGCAACCAACGCGATCGCCAACGAAGACCAGCAACCATGAAGGGAACGACTCATCTCGTACCTGAGTTTGTCGAAAGCCTTCCCCAACCCCTGAAGGAAGGTGTCCTCTACATCTCGGTCGAGTTCCGCACCTGCGGCCACTTGTGCTGCTGCGGCTGCAGTGAGGAGGTCATCACACCACTCTCACCGGCGCAGTGGTCGATCACGTACGACGGCGAGCAGATCTCGCTCAACCCTTCAGTGGGCAACTGGTCTATCCCCTGCCGCTCTCACTACTGGATTCGGAAGGGTCGAGTCATCTGGGCCAGGTCTTACTCGCTACGCGAGATTCGGCAGGTGCAAGACGACGACCGCCGCGATCTTGAGGCTCACGTGAACGAATACGATGGTTGCCTCGTGCGGCTGCGGAAATCTCTCGGACGTTGGCGAAGCTAGTGGCTGGGGAGCATGGCGGCCCGCCTCGCTGACCTCCTAGTGGACGAACGGCTCGTCCGCCGTCGGTGCGCGGTCTTTGGCGGCGGAGGCCAGGGGGGCTCGCCGTGGTGGCGGCCGAGAGCGACGGCAAAGGCGTGGGGAGATGAGCCGACGCATCAGACGATGGTTGCCATGCCGAGGTCGCCTTTGCGGAGGTGGCCGCGGGAGAGCGCCACCGCCTTACAAGTGCGACGGGCGTCATCCGCCATGGGGTGTACGACGCATATCGCGACATCCATGACCCGTAGGCGAAGGATCAACGACTCGCCGGACGATCCAAGCCGCGAACACACTCTTGACCCGCCGAAATGAGGAGAGCACCACCGTCAAACCTCTCGCACGCTAGGCCGTGACTGCCGGGAAGGCGCAGATGTAGGTTCGTGCTCCTGCCGGGCCGCGCCCGTACCGGTCCAAAGATGTTAGCGCTCGATCCAGGGCTTGGTTGAGGATCTTGGGCTGGTGCTCGGGTTGGCATCAGCTGTCGGATCCTTTGAGAGGCCGTCGTTAAGAACCTGCTGCAACAAACCGCTGAGTCGACCGCGTTGGCGTTGTTGGGCATGTGTGGTCCCTTGCGCTCGGCCGAGGGGATCGGTATCGCTGATCCGGTAAAGCTCGCGGTATGCGGCGATGTCGCGGATGAGGTGACTGCGCAGCTCGCTTGTTTCTGGCGCGGACTCGGGGAGCAGCCGGTACCACGACTCGTTGGCTGATGCGGCGTGCTCGAGAAGCCATCCGGCCCGTTGGGCGATCTGAGACTCGATCTCCCTGAGGGCAGCCTTGAAGGTGGGGTTGGATACGTGGATGGCAGGGGTGACCAGGCCCGCGATGAGCGTGGGTGCTGTCGGGCGCGTACGTCGTTCGGTTCGTGTGATGAGTCGTTCGACGCGGGCATGGAGGACTGAGGCCAGGTCGTTGGCGTTGGTCAGGGACGACTGGTTGACGATCTGATGGAGGGTGGTGGGGACGTCGAGGCCGAGGTGTTCGGCTCGGCGTAGGGCGGTGATGAGGGGGCCGAAGGCGGGGGAGGATTGGAGGGCGGCTTGGTCGATGGGGTCGAGTCCGCTATTGGTGATGGCGGGGCGGTAGCGTTCTCGGGCGTCTAGTTGGCAGAGGTGTTCGTGGATGGGGATGAGGCGGTCGAGGCGGGTGGCGTTGTCGAGTTCGGTGCGCATGGTCTCGTGGGCTGAGCGCTCGATGCCGTCTTGTTCGAGGACGGCCTCGAGTATGTCCTGCATGGTTTGGGGGAACTTCGGTTCGTGCATCTCCGCGGTCGTCGTGTGCGTGGCGACGTACGCGCAGTTGCTGTGGCGGCCGCGGGTCATGCCGACGTACATGAGGGCGCGGGTGAGCTTGTCCGTGATCAGGAGGTGGGCGGTGTCGACGGTGGCGCCCTGGGCTCGGTGGGCCGTTGTGGCGTAGGCGAGTTCGACTGATTCGCGTACGTACGCTCTCGGCAGAGTCACGGTCTGGAGGTCGTCGTTCTGGACGGTAAGGGACCCGTCGTCCCAGCGGTGAATCACGGTCCAGCGGTTGCCGTTCTGAACGAATCCTCGCCGGCCGATGCGGAGGCGGCGGTTGTTGAGGCGGGTGACGATGTGGTCGCCGAGGCCGACCTGGGTGCCGTCATGGAGGAGGATTCCGTCCGGTTCGACCTCTCCGGTGGTGACTCGGTCGAGTCGCGCCCGGGCGTTGAGGCGGGCGACGGTGGCGTTGTCCGCCGCGATCAGGAGACTGCTCTTGCCAGCATTGGTGTCACGTTGCCAGGCGAGGTAAGCGGCGTCCTCCGTGTCTTCAAGTGATCCGTGTGACAGTCGATCGTGATCGTCGTAGAGATCGATGACTCGTGGGTGCCCCTCGCGGAGCTCCAGGCTGGCTTCACGTTCCCACTGGTTGGAGAAACGCCAGACGTCGCTGAGCTCGGCCGCGTTGGTGTCGCGGGCGATGAGGCGGAATGCGCCACCGACATCTGCGGCGCCGAGTTGGGCGTCGTCCCCGACGAGGAGGAGCTTTGCGCCGGCCTTGTCGGCTTCGCGAGCGAGGGTAGCGAGTTCCATCGTGCCGGCCATTGACGCCTCGTCGACGATCACCAGCTGGTTTTCGCGGAAGTGCCATCGGTCGCGGTCGGCGTACGCACGAGCCAGCTCCGCGATGGTTCGCCGGTGGCGTCGTCGGCGGCCGGTTGTCTCAGCTGTCTGTGCTGCTCGTTCGAGTTCGGTGATCCAGCGGTTGCGTTGATCGGCTGCGACGCCGACGGCCTCGTGGATCCACTTGGCGAGGTTGTCCGCGGGCAGGGACAGCGTGTCCGACAGTACGGTTGCTGCAGCAGAGGAAGGCGCCAGGGCGATGACGGATCCGTCGCCGTGCTGCGCTTCCCAGCTCGTGCGGAGCGCGGCGAGAAGGCTGGTTTTGCCGGTGCCTGCCGGTCCGACGAGAGCCTCGACTGTCTGACCGCTCTGCGTGATCCGCAGAAGTGCCTGGATCTTGTCGTCGCTGAGGCTCGAGGTCGTAAGGCGACGGTCGGAGATGGTCGGGGCGTCGAGCTTCGACGCAAGATCAAGGAGCAGGCTCTCGGCTCCTAGGATCACCGGAGACGTGAAGATCTCGCCGTTGTGAATGGTGAAGACGCTCTGCCCATCTGCACGGCGTACCGGTGTGGTGAAGCTCGCGGCCGGAGAGATGCTGATCGACTGCCGTTCCGCGTCGTGAACGATTGCCTCGAGCATCTGAATGCGGTCTTCGGTGGTCGAGAGACGGAGGAGGCGGGTCTGGCGGGACGCTTCCGCCAGGAGGTTCCACCGTGTCCAGGTTGCACGCTTCGTTTGCAGTGCCAGAACTGTCGTTGCGCCGTACGCGTGGATTGTCTCCGCGCTCAGATCGCCTGCGGTGAGTGGTCGGTCCATTCTTGAACCGAGAACCCTTTCGATGATGGCGGTGGCCTGTTCGTGTGTGACCCGTTCGGCGCGCTCGCGCCAGCTGCGCATGAGGTCCGCGAGCGGCTTCGCAAGGTGTTTCGCCGGCCGGTTCATCAGCGTCGCTTGTTGCCGCAATACATACATCTCACGTCGGCCTGGTGGACCGGAATCGTCGGCGCGGTGTTCCAGCAGAGTGGCGAGATTCGCCTCGATCTGCTCCGTGCGTGAGGAGAACTCGCGGATCAGTTCTTCCGGGATCCCCTCGATTTCGAAGCCTGGTGATCGGCGTTCTCCACGATCGTGGAGTTGCCAGGTGACCCCGAGCCGACGGCTGAGGTTGTCGGCGAGAAGCGTGTTGTGTACCTCGGACAAGGCCACGGCCGCAGCGTACAGAACCCTGCCATCGATTGTGCGCCAACATCCATCGTCTCCCTGGACGCGATTGGCTACAACGACGTGGGTGTGGAGTTGCGGGTCGCCGCTTCTGGTGTCCCAGTGGTCGAACGCGGTTGCGACAACGCCGCGGGTGTCGAGCTGTGAGACGCCATCGCGGCCGGTTCTGGTGAACACAGCTTGATCCTGCAGGACCTCGAGTACGTCGTTGACCGCCTCGTGGTGTGCCAGGATGATCTGTTCCTGCACGCCCACGTCAGCGGTCGCCCACATCGCCGAGACTGACTTGACCGGGGAGAACGTCAGGTCGAAGCCGGCAACGGCGTGCTTCGTCTTCTTGCGCGCTGCGGTCTTTCGTATCTGCTCGATCTCGAGCTCACGCAATGCTGCCGGCAGGGTTGGATCGAGGGCTCGTATCTGGTCCACGGCGCTCTCGGTCGGTGCCTTGTAGGTACGGTACGGCTCGCCGAGCGTTGCACCGGTGATCGGGTCTTCTGCTCGCCCGAACAGCGCCGCCATCTGTTCCTCAGTGACCTCTGTTCCAGCGCTCAACTCACCCTTGCTAAGGCCACTTAGCCCGCGCCCTAGCCATCTGCCTGCCGGATAGCCGGATGTTGCGTAGTACGCAGTGAGTGGTGTTGCCATTCGCCGATCCACGTCGCCGGTCGCGACGTGTTTGAGCAGATATGTGTAGCCGTCGCCAGCCGTCAATCGGTGGATGCTCAGCACGTGCTGCCGCGATCTTCCGGTGGCGCACCGGCTGTCAGATCGCCTGTCTGCGGTACGTCGTTCCGACGCTGAAGACGGACGCTCGCCTGCTCGAGTTTCGCCAGCTCGGCGAAGGCCGCCCGAAGCTGTTCGGCAACAGAGGCCCGTGGGCCGGCATCGATCAGTCCGAGAAGGATCTTCCGGATCGTCTGGGTGTGCGATGCGATTGAGTAGCGCTCATGCAAGGCCGCGTTGGCCGCCGACTTTTGTAAGCGCCAATGGCGCAGGCGGCAACGATCCGAGCAGAATCGATGGTCGGATCGGCGGGCGATGAAGAACGCGGCACAGTGCTCGCACGCTCGGTCCTTACAGCGCTCAGAGCTGCTCACGGTGTGCTTCATGAACGCTCAACGCTGGGGGCCCACGTCGGACCGCCTGGAAGCGTTTCGGCGACAGAAACGCCTCGGATGCAAGAAGTGTGAACGGTTTCTGCCTGGACGCGCCCAGCCCGTTCGCCGACCGCCACCTGGCGAGAGGTGGCCCGCGCCTTGGGGCAGTCCCGAACGTTGAACCTCTGCGACGTCTCGTGCCGCCCCGGTGAGAGGCGGAGTTGTCCACAGATTTGGCCCGAGCCTGCCGAGCAGCGGCAGCTCTGGCGCACCTTCCCCTGTGACGAAAGGAATTCCATGAACAACTTGGAAGTACCAACCCGCGTGATCGAGCTGGTCGTCGAGGCCGAGGCGATTGTGGAGGCGTCGGAGGCCAAGGCGCCTGGTGGGCGATGGGCTATGACGGCGTTCAGTCGGTTTCGATCTCTCCAGTTGCTTGGTGAGCCGTACCAGCCCTACGACGGTGATCTGGACGGCGACCCTGCCGAGCTCTACGAGCAGGCCGCCAGCGAGATCGACCAGCTCGATGTACCGATCGACCATCTCAGCTGGCGTCTCGCTCTGGCGGATGCTTTGAGGTCGGCAGCCGCGGACGTCCGGATGGTCCAGGATGCGTACGACGTATGAGGACTTGCTCCGAGTCGCGCGACGAGACGCGATAGCCGCATACAACCTGGCCGGTGGCGACAGAACAGACTTGATCACCGGCTGGCAGGCAGCGCTGACCGCAGCACGCCATCACTTCCGTTGGCTGCGTCTCGAGTTGTCGACGGGTGACTTCACGAAAGTTGACGGCGGCAGGGCGGCAGGCCCGCTCGCGGTACTCGCTCGATCGCTCGGCGCTGGAGGTGACCTCCTCGCATCGCAGAACAGAAGCACCAGCAGGGCCTTCGAAGACCGGTGGTTAGTGGCGGCTCGATCGGAGCTCGCTTCAATCACCGGACTGGCCGCCCGGGCGGCTGTCATCAGGCTCGCAAGCCACGAGACGCACGATGTTGAAGCGAGCCGGCGGTTGCTTAGTCACCTGGTCGATGTGATCGAGGAGCTCGAGTTCCACCGCACATCCGGTTCGTCGGACATAGGGCCCCTCCTTGGACTGGCGACAACGTTGCCGCACGCACCTGCCGCCAACGGCTCGCGGGTTGCCCTGCTGGCCGCCCGCTGGCAATCGACGCATGACGCGACAACTCCAGGCGGCGTACTGGCCCGCGACCTCCGGTCGACGACAGCCCAGTTGCGTACGGTCATCGGTTACAGCTGTCATCTCATAGGGCTCTTGAATCAAGCAGCCACGAGCGCCGAGTCGACCCGAGAACTGGAGAGGGCTCTGCGGACAGCGGGTTTGAGCACCCGATGTGTGATGGACTCGTTGCGGACTCGCGTTTCTGACATGGGTGGGCGCAGCGACGCGGCAGCCGAGGTGGCATTCGTCGAGTTGCTTCAAGAGCTCCGCAGATGGGTGTCCGACGGAAATCGGCTGAAGGATCGACGACAGCTTCTCGCCGACAGAGGAGCGGTTGCGCTTGCTCGCGATGTGGTCGACGAGCTGATGCACTCGGCCGTCAGGGTGGCAGAGCTCCAGCAGAAGACCGTGGCGTGGCAGATCGCTCGCGGTCAACTGTTCGTCCCAAAGCCACAGCTCGGCAAGCGAGATCGTGAATTCCACAACCGACCGGATGCCTGGCGGCTCAAGTATCCGCAGCCGTCGTGGGTAAGGACGAACCTGGCGTCATGCTTCGATCAGCTGACCGCGGACCTGGCGGAGCTGACCAAACAACTGTCGATCGCCGCTGACGCAGCGCGGAGCATCGCAGGAACGTCCACGTTGCGGCGCCCGTACGGGCCTGAGCACTTCAGCGGACCGCCGATCGTGCACGAGTCTCGTTGGCGCTGGACACCGCCGCCGTACGACGCCCTGTTTTCGGACAACATCTGCGATCCAGCCGGTCCCGAACGTTGAGCTTTCCCCGACTCAATCTGGAGGATCGATGGAGCGCCCAAGAGTCACCCCCGAGGATCTGCGCGACGCACTGCATTCGGAGATCCGCAAGCACAGCTCTGGCGTCGAGTGGGTCAAATGGCTCGATGCGTCAGTTGCTCTTCGCAACTACAGCTTCAGGAACGTCGTACTGATCACACTCCAGCTGCCGTACGCAAGCCAAGTCGCCAGATCCGATATCTGGAACAAGCTCGGAAGATCCGTCCAGAACAGTCAGCAGAACCGGGAGATCCGAATCCTGGCGCCCGTCATCCTGGAGCGCGGCCGTCGACTGACCATTGAGGCGAGCCAGCCGGAACTTGAGCTCGAACGTGCCAGGCAAGCGCGCGGTGGCGGTCGGCTGGTCGGATTCAAGGTCGCGGCCGTCTGGGACGTCTCGCAGACTGACGGCCCGATGCTGCCCCAGCCGACCGCGCCGTCCGTCGGCGCATCCACGAGCGAGCTCTGGCGGGCGCTCGCGCACGAGGTCAGTTCGTCCGGGTACAAGCTCGTTGAAACCAACCTTGGCGATGCGACTCTTGAAGGCTTCACCAATTTCCAGAAGCGAACTGTGGTGATCCGACGTGGCCTCGACGAGGTAACCGCTGTTTCTCGGCTTGCCCACGAGGTGGCGCACCTGCGCATGCACGCCCCGAATGAGCTGGCTGCGCCTGCGAGCGTGATGTGCCGCGGGATGCGCGAGATCGATGCAGAGTCGGTCGCCTACCTGCTGATGGCTCATCACGGATGGTCGACCGGCGGATCCTCGTTCCGGTACATCGCCGGCTGGGCCGCTCAGGTGAACAAGCGTGAGCCGGAGAAGGTGATCGAGCGGACGGGCGCGCGTGTGGTGTCCGTTGCACGACGCTTGATCGGTTCAGTTGATCGCCATCTTCGAGGCGGCGGGCCGAGTCCCCAACGGGGGGAGCTGCGCGATCTGTCCCGTGCCACTCTCGCCAACCGCCCCCAGACCGTTGACGGCCCCGTTGCGGGTCCTGAGTTGTGACGGAGCCAGGTTGATGACCAATGCAAGAGTTGCGGCCCTGCGGCGGGCGCGCGAACGTCAGGCGCGCATCGAAGCTGCGACTGCGCGTGCGAGCCGAGCGCAGGTTGCGCTGGAGCGGGCAATCAAGATGAGGCTACTCGCGGCGGAGCGGCACGATGAGCGAGTTCGAGCTGCTGAGGGAACTGCAGCTGCCCAGGCTGCTGAACTCGCGAAGGTCTGCGGTAGCGCTGATGCGGCAGCTGAGATTCTCGGTTGGAGCGTGCGACACGTCCGGAATGTTGTCAAGGCGGAGTATGGGCGTGGAGCGCCCGCACGCCGAGCGTCCAGAACAGCCTCGACGGCTCCTCTGCCTGAGGGAGGAGGCAACCGTGTCGACACCAGAGGCGACTGATCCGTTGTGGGACATTGACGAGGTGTCGGCGTACCTGAAGGTGCCCAAGCGCACCCTCTACCGCTGGCGGACGCACAAGTACGGACCGCAGGGAATCCGCATCGGGCGACACGTGCGCTACCGACGCAGTGTTGTGGTCGAGTGGATTGACCTCATGGAGCACAGCGATGACCAGTAGAGGTCGAATCGAGTGGCTCTAGCGGGGCGTTCGCCGGCGGCCTCGCGGCGCGAGAAATCCCAGCTCGGCGTCGTCATTTGCGCCGAGGATGAGGCCGAGAGCTGCTCGGTACTCCTCACATGGCCACCGCACCGCGCCCCGTTCCAGTTTCGCTATGTAGTGGCCGGTGATTGGGTACCTCTTGGTACTGACCGCGTACAGGAGCTCGCGTATCCGCTGGGCGAGTTCGCTCCGGCTCATCGGTCGCCCTGGCGCGTTGCGCGACACCGTGCGCATTCGCGCGGCGGTCAGGAGATGATTCGCGCCAGACGGATTCTCGGGGTTCACATCCGAAACAGGGCTTGGCTCGTAGTCGGAGCTGTGGACTCTGTATCCGTGCTTCAGATCGCTCCACTCCACTGACGTCCTCCGAGCTATTGAGGCCCTGCCACCGACAGGGGAGACGGTGGCAGGGCCCGGCCCCTCGCCGGGTGCACGACGAGGATTGGAAGGGCGTGACCGACGCGGAAGTGAGGCTCACACGCCGGCCACGCCGGTCTACAGGGGGTACTCGCCGGTGTTAGTGATCGCCGGATCTCCTTCGGGATCGAACGGATCGGGATCCAGCCATCGGATCTCCGATGCGCCGAGGTGGCCGTGGGTCTCCAGGAGCTCGCCGATGCCCGGCCAGAAAGCGATGTATGGGTTGTGGCCGAGCCACTTGACGGCTATCCACTGATGGCCATCCTCATTCGGTGGGAACTCGACCAGTAGGGCAACGACGCCGGTACCGCTGACTCTGGATGGATCTCGATACCGATACAGCTCCCCGCGACGCATCAATTCCGTCTCCCTGATTCGTTCCGGCGGCTGGTCATCGACAGTGACTCAAGACTCAATGCTCCGGCTTGGACAGGAAAACCGTGTCGTCTGACATTTGCGGACATTTGTCGCGCAGCTCAGAGCGTGAACGGTTGGTGGGGTGCCTCGACGCGATCTCCTGGCCTATCGCGATCAACCTGGGCGTCACGAACGGACCCTTGCGGGCGCCGACTCGGTCGTCGGCGGTAGCGGATCCGTGGTCACCCGCAGGCCGGCGAATCGACGTTCCATCGAGGACGCATACCGGTCGGCGAGGCTGGCAGGGGCGGTGTAGCTGGCGACCACGTGTTGCCCGAACCACACTCTGACCCAGTGAAGCGGTTCAAGGCGATCCCCCGGCATCACGCGCCTCGGATTTCGTCGTCGATCGCGGCGACAATCTGTACGTAGGTGCTCGCGGCAACAACAGCCATTACTCCGAAGGCGAGGGTGCTGTTCCAGCTCGGGATGGTGTCCAGCATCGCTGGTATCGCGTCGAGGTGAGCCAGCATGCCCAAGTACTCTTTCACGTATGCCTCCCGTGTGAACCGGGTGAGTCAGGCCCGTGAGACGAGCCACATGCCCGGGTCACAGGTAGCGCGGTGTTGCGCTAGATGACCGAGTGTCGGCGCGTTGACTGCGGTGTGATCAGCCCAGGATGGGGGTCCATGATGGACCCCCATGCGATTGGGCCGCGTGGTACAGACGGACTACTTGAAGCGGTGCCAGGTCGCGTCATCCTTGGCGAAGTAGCTGCGCAAGCGATGGCCGAGCTCCTCCGCAACATCTGGCCGGCCAAGGAGTCTCGCGATCACGCTGGTCACCAGTTGGAGGCCACGCACCTCACGCAAGACTGGCCAATTGGGGGAGGAGAACAGATCGAAGCCGTAAGCGGACGCGAAGTCTTCGTAGTCTCGGCGCGAGTCGGCGAACCGTTCCACGCCATGTGCGGCCGGGACCAAGTCCCACTCTGGAGGTCCGATACGAACTGAGTCCAGGTCGATCAAAACCACGCAATGCGGTGTACTGAGCAAGTTCCCAGCATGTGCGTCCCCGTGAATGACGCTGACCGGCAAGGCCCACTGGGCAGCCGCGACGGCGATACGTAGCTCGGCGCACCGCTGCAGCAGGCGATCGGCGACGCGAATGATTGGCAGATTGAGCTCACGCTTCGCCCAAGCGTGCAGATAGTCCATGGCTTCGCCCGTTGCCTCGGCCACCTTCCGCACGCGATTCTCGCAGCGATCGATCACATCCCATTCGGGGATGGCGAGACCGAGCTGATGGATGGAATGGATGGATCGCAGCGGAGTGGCAAGGTCGACCAGCTGATGCCGGTGACCAGCGGGTTGGGCTAGATAAGTCCATGCCGTTGCGGTCCACGTCGGCGTCTCGATCGGCTTCCTAAGTGTCGGTGCAAGCCGAACGGTCGGTAGATCCAGCTCGGCGAATCGGGTCGCGACCGCGGCGGTTTGGCGGACCTCGTCGAGGTGATCGGCCGGTGCGATTCGCAGTACGACGTCCGCTGCCGGAACGTAGAACACCGCGTTCATGGTGTATCGCAAGAGCCGGGCGCCAGTCGGGTCGATGCCGGCAGCGGCAGCAATCTCATACAGCGCCGTGTCGAGACGATCGCGTTCGTCGCGGCTGAGAGTCGTCACACCGTAGAAGTTAGCCTCCCTAAAGCGTTCAGAACACATTCGCCCACTCCCCGACGCCGGGCGGCCCAGCCCGCCGCGGACGGAGAAGTTCGTCAGTCCTATCGGCGCTACGACGGTGCTTCCGCCACCGCCCCGTGATGAAGCTAGCGGGCGGCCTATCAGTAGCAATCGCAGACACCGATCCTGCCGGCTGTCGAGCACACGCGAGAGCTCGACAAGCAGACATTTATGTACATCTCCATGCTACTGTCCAACAGACATCCATGGACATCTAGCGGCTGGCGGGTTGGGCACAATGAACGAAGTGCTTCGGCGAGCGATGTACGGCGCGAACCTGACTGAGACGGACGTCGCCGCCGTGGTGGCCGTCGATCCGAAGACAGTGCGGAACTGGCTGCACGGCCAGTTGCCGCAAGCTCGCCATCGCGCCGTCCTGACCAAGCTGCTCGGCATCAAGGAGGAGCGGACATGGCCTGAGCTGAATGGAGCTCGTGAGCCCGATCTCGTCGCCGTCTACCCTCGTCGCACGGCGATCATGCCCGAGTTTTGGCTATCGCTCTTCGAGTCTGCCGCCTCAGACATCGGCATCGTCGCCTACGACCCGATGTTTCTTCTGCAGGGCACGAACTTCGTGCAGTGCCTCCGCGAGAAGCGCGCGGCGGGCACTCGAGTCAGAGTGGGTCTGTGGGCTCCGGGGGTGGCGACGGCGGCACTTGGCGACCTCGATGCCGAGACCGAGATGAGAGTCGCGAACGCGCGAAGCGCAGTGTCACTACTGCAGCCACTGTTGCCGTACGACGGATTCGAGATCCGAACGCACGACGTCGTTCTCTACAACTCGCTGTACCGCGCAGACGACCAGCTGCTGGTCAACCAGCACGCCCATGGAATCGCGGCCGCCGAGTCGCCGGTCTTCCACTATCGGCGTGCTCCGGGTGGCCATTTGTTCCGGTCGTATCTCGCCAGTTTCGAGACCATCTGGTCGCAGGCTGAGTCGCTGCCCACTTTCAGACACTGAGCGCTCAGCTGACCTCCGGGATCTGATAACCAGTGTCGTCGGAGATCCGACAGGGCATCATGGCTCTCCGATCGGCAAGGCACTCTCCCAGACTCGCTCGAAACTCTCGAGGTAGTGGCTCGCGAGTTGGCCGCCAGGGATCCTTCGCAGATGCCACGCCGGAGCCTGTGCGGCGGGCAGCCCGTAGATGTGGGTGTTGACCAAGAGGCTGTCATCCGCGCGGAAGATCGAGTTGTAAAGAATCGTGCGGTGGGTCCGAAACTCGACTCCGGGGACTGCAGCCAAGTTGCTGAAGAGGACCATGGAGTTGCGGACCTTTGCAGCTAATGCCTCACCGATGCCCTGCTCCCTTCCGCGCTCTGCGACATGTGGGTCGTCGGGGTCCCCGAGCAGGATCCGCACACTCACGCCGGCCTTTGCCTTCTTGCGGATGAGTCGTTGCAGCTGAGTGCTTTCGGCAACGAACAGACCCGCGTACACGAGTACGCCGATGTCGTTGTCGCCGGACTCGAAGAACGTTCGCCACGCATCCCCCGAAATGTCGGCGAGCTGGGGGTAGACCCGAACGATCTCGCTCTCGGACACCGCTGCGGCGCGCTGACCGGTTACTGCGGTGGGGAACAGGTAGGCCTCGTCCCGCCCGAGCCGTGTGGCCAACCGATGGCGATTGCGGGGGAACGGGATGTAGTCGTGGGCTACCCATCGTTCGACCGTCTTGACGTTGACGCCCAACTCGCCGGCGAGCGCCAGGTAGGTGAGGTTGTGCTCGGCGAGCGCGGCGCGCAGTCGTTCGTTAGCCACGGAGACCAACCTAGGACATTTCCAGGCGTTTCGCCGGGAGGAAAACATCTTCGGACGTCTGTTGATGCCGTGTCGATGTCCTGGGCGGTCACGGCATCCTTCCTCCGACAGAAGGAGGAATCAGCTTCATGGCCGATCGGGAGCCGAACAGGCTACTGCGAAAAGCTCGAGGTCCCATGACACAGCGCCGCCTCGCTGACCTGGTGAGGGCGGAGGTCTACAGAGCCACGGGCGAGGAAAGTGTCATCACCGCGAAGTCCATCTCTGACTGGGAGTGTGGTTTGTACACCTGGCCGCCGGCGTATGTTCGGCAGGCTCTCTGTCGTGTGCTTCAGAAGCCAGAACCCGCCGATCTCGGCTTCTTCAGCAAGCGACGTATCAGCACGCCGCAGGCGCCGGACCACACCTCGCTCGTCGCCCTGTTGGCTGGCCAGTTGCCCTCGGCCCGGTCCAACGCCCTTCGTATCCCTGACGGCCGGTCGTTCTCCGGAGTGGACGTCGAGGCTCATCGTTTCGAGGCAGTGTCGCCGGGGGACGGATGGTTCATGGTCGACCCCGGACCCGATGCCGCGCTGAACCGGCCCGATCGTCGTACGTTTGTGGTGGTCGTTGATGACAAGATGCAGCTCTGCATCATGGACGGACGCCGGTTCGCTGACCGTGTCAGACGCCGAACGGGCCCGCAACCGGTCCCGTCGGCAACCTCGGTAGACGATTTGACGGTTGGAATCATCTGGGCAGTGACAAACACGGACGTGGCGCTGCTGGCTGACGACGGTCACCTCTCGATTCTTCGGGCAGGGCTGGCGCCTTACAACATGCATTGCTTGTCAGATCTGCCGCTGACCGAGGGCTCTACGCTTACCCCGGTCGCCAGCCAGTGGTTGGGGTCCTGGTTCTGCACTCAGCACATCACTCGCAATCTCGAGCGGTTGTCGCGTCAGCCGTACTTATGGACACGGGAGAGAAGCGGCGAGGATGCGACCTCGTGGCTGCTATGGCGACACAGGTTCGAGTACCTTCGTCGTGCCTCGCGCTGGTTCCCGGGTATGCGGCGCGACTTCTACATCCCGGAGACGGATGTTGCGGACTCGCCGACCTACGAGCGGGTTCTGCTCTTGCTGGCGGCCGCGCTGATGGAGGCGTTCGGAATCGCGGCGGCTCTGAGTTCTGAGCGTGAGCCCGCGGAGGTCGAGCCAATCGTGCGCGGCGACGAGTTGAACTTCGCCAAGTGGCTCGGCGCCTCGGGGCTGTGCTGCGTCGATGCGAGCGCACCGTGGTCGGATCGACGGGGGGTGCTAGGCGATGTCGCTGAGCAAGCGCGCGAGCGGTCGTCAGTCACAGCGCAGTCTTCGAAACGCAGGCTAGAGGCGATCGCGAACCATCTGGACGTGTCGTGGTCATGGTTCCAACGGCGATGCGCGGAGCTTGCACTTGAGGGAGTTGATGACATCGCGCATCCGCGTAGTCGGCTGCTTTCGACGCGTGGGTTGAACGTCGCGATTCGATACGTTGCCCACACGAACGATCTTTGAGAAGGCGAGGCGCCCACGTAGCCGTGAGCGCTATTCGGTGGGTGCGAAGTAGTTGACGAGCATGTCGGTGGTCCAGACCGGCTGGTGGGTCGCGCCTCTGGGGCCGAACTCGTCGAACCACGGCTTGATGTCCAGAACGGGAGTACCGTCCACGGCATCGAGATCCTCGACGTGAAGGTCGAGTCCATCGACCTTCAAAAGCCGGCAGCGGGAGATCCCGAGCCAGTTGATCCGGCGCATGTTCCGATGACCAAACGCGCCGACCTGGGGCCAGGCCGGGTTGTCCCTAGGCCGACGGGCGCCCAAGTTCAGATCGCTCTGATCGCTGAGGTGGAAGAAGAACACAACCTCAAGGTGAGAGAAGGCATCCAGCCCGACGGTGGATCGTTCGTCGAACCGCTCGCTGTCGATCCGTAGGATGGAGCGCGTGCCGCCCCAGTTGTCATCGGTAGGTTCGCTTCGGCCGCCGATGACCTGGGCGACGGACTCGACCGCGAGAGTGCGGTGTGTCATAGAAACATCCTTCGATCGACGAGGTTGCTGGCATGGGCGCGGGTGATCACCTCGCCACGGACGCGAGGTAGCGGGACGCTCGATGGTCGAGTTCGGTTGCGGCGGCGATGCGGCGGGCTCGGAACGGCGACAGTGCCGCGCGCATGTCGACGACTGTCTGACGCGTCCGGCCAGAGTGCACACCATCCATGGCGTCGAGAGCCGTCAACCAGGTCGAGCAGGCTTCGTCGATCGCGCCCTGACGAGCCTGAATCGCACCGAGATATCCCAGGGTCACGGCGTGCGTGCGGGTGAAGGTCGCCGCTTTTCGGGTACGCACGCTGTGCCTGAACTGGGATGTCGCCGCGGTCAGATCGCCGAGGTCGCGCAGAGTGCAGGCGGTTTCGTGGGCGAGGCTGGCTTCGCCGAAGAAGAACACCCTGCCGGGTTCGTCATCACCCTCGGTAGCGCTGGCAAGGTTGTCCTCAGCACGCAACAAGGCCTTTGCGGCTGCACTGCCGTCGCCGTCGGCCGCCAGCGCCCGGGCATGGACAACTTCGAGTAACGCCCGTTCACGGGGGCTGGCCAGGGCCGATCGCCGCCCGTCCAACGACGCCTTCGCGAGTTGGACAGCTTGGCGCGGGTGGCCCAGATCGACCGCCTGATGCGCCATCGCACGCAGGACGTGGCCGGCCAGCGGGGGGTCGTCGGCCTCGGCCGCGAGCTGGACGGCGATTGTGAAGTACTTCTGCGCGCTCGCATGCTCGGCATTGTCGAATGCCATCCAGCCACTGAGGTACGCAAGCTCGCCGGCGGTGGAGAACAGATCCCGGCGAATGTCAGTGCTGGAGTGGGCAGCTCTCAGCGCGCTGGCGACGTCCGAGGTCAGGTACTGAGTCACAGCTGTGCGCGCGTGCCCGCCGCCACGGCGCTGATCGATCCGGGTGAACATGTCCGCGATCTCCCGGATCGCTTCCAGGTCACCGGCGCCGATCACCCGGCCGCTCCGGGCAGAGCGCTCGGCTCCACGGCGCGCCATTGTGGCCCACCAAGCCTCCGTGGGCACCGCGAGTGCGGCCACAGAGTAGCCAGCGACTCGCAGGACAGACCGGCGCTCGATGTCCACGTTGCCTCTTCCCAGATCGGCGAGCGTCGTCAGCGTATCTGCGGACCAATCCAGTGCGGCAGGCGGCTGCGGACCGGACAGGCCGATCTCATCGACGGTGACAACGCGGCGGAGGCGGCGGGAAAGGGCCTCAACCAGGATTGCTGGCGCGTCGCCCGAGGGCGTCGACCCCGTGACCCAGTGCGAGACGTGGGACCTGCCCACCGAGATGAGGCGTTCGTTGCCGGCTTCCGCAGCGACACGACCCACCGCCAGCGCGAGTTGGGCATGCGACCAACCTGCCTCCGCGATGACGGCCGCGAGCTTGGTGTTGCGGCGCGGTTCAGCGCTCAACTTTCCCGTTCGCTCGTTCACCGCTTTCACCACTCTCGACGTCCGAACCTGTGTCCCACCCGAGGGAGCCATGGTTCGCTCATCGTATCCAAACCGAGAAGCAGAGGAGGGCGAGAAGTGCACGTGGTACGGCCAGATCCGCAGTGGTGGACCTCGGGGATGCACGGGGGACAGCTGCTGCGGGATCGCCTGGCCGCGCAAGACATCAAGACGTTGTTCTTGTTCCTGAGGGATCGGGGCTACAGCAGGAGCACGCTCGCAGCTGCGTCGGGCCTGACGGAAACCCGAGTGCGAAGCATTTCCCAGGGCAAGCAGTTGGTGACGTCGTACGACGTACTGGTGCGTATAGCGGATGGCTTCGGTATCGACCGCGGGCTGCTGGGCGTGGGGTCTCATGTGCAGAGTGGCGAAGCAAGGACCGATGCCAGACTGCGCGATCCGGGCGCAGCCCCAGGGTTCGTTGGGTCACTTGCTGCCCTGGCGGTTGGCCCGGCTCCAGCTGAGTTGAGCGAGTACGCGACTGCCAAGCATCCGGCCGCGTCCAATCTCCCTGAGCGCGTTACTGCAGCCCACATTGATCTGGTCCGCGCGGTCTGCGATGAACACCGCCAAATCGACGCCACGCGTGGCGGCGGATCCTGCCGGGATTCCGCAGCCAGCTATATCGCGTGGGCCAGCGGCATGTTGGACAGCAGGTTCGAGACGGAACGAACCGAGGTGGACTTCAAGGTCGCGTTGTCCGACATGTACCAGGTCGCTGGGTGGGCGAGTCACGATCTCGGCGACCACGCGGCTGCCCGCCACTACCTGACCGCTGGGCTTGTCCTCGCCCGGGAGGTCAACGAACTTGCCCTGATTGCCGGCGGTTTCTACCGTCTTGGTCGAGTCTCGATCCATCTGGGCCGGGCGCAGGAGGCGCTGCGGCTATGGCAGCTCGGGCAGATCGTTGCCCAGGACAGCGGAAACCTCGCCGCAGTCGCCGTCCTACATGCCAACGAGGCCTGGGCATACGCCATGCTGGGCGCCGCGGACAGAGTGTCGGACTCGCTGGCGCGTGCTCAAGACGAGCTCGGACGTGTCGACGAAGGCAAGGTTCCCTCGTGGGCAAGGTTCTTTCTCGCGCCCGCGGACCTTGATGGAATCTCCGGGGTCATCTATGGCTGCCTCGCCTCACACGTAGAACACAGGAGCCGCTTTGCGGAGCGGGCGATCGATCATGCTGAACGCTCGTACGCGACCAGAGGCGCGGGGGAGGAGCGGAGCCGCACGTTTGACGCGATCAGCATCACCACTGGCTACGTCCTCGACGCCCAGCCGGACCGCGCAGCGGCAGCCGGACATCTGGCCGTCGACATGGCCTCGGCTACCGACTCCGTGCGGGCTGGCGATCGACTGCAGGCAATGGCATCCCTGGCGCGTCCGTACGCTACGCATGACGGGGTGAGCGGGATGCTCGAGCGCGTCGATGCGATGGTCAGCACCTAACTGCCACACCGTGATGAACGTTGTGGTGCGAACAAGACGGCAAGATGTTGGGACAGGCTCGAAGGCTCGACTCCGATTCGCGGAAGGCTCCTGCGTCTGAGGTCCGAGCGGCCGACGGAGGCGGAGTACTCCGCCTCCGTCGGCCGCCGATCCAACTACGGCGATCTCAGCCTTGACAGAGAAGAGACCGTCCTCATGGCTCTAGCGAGGACCACGTCGAGTCGGAGGCGGGTGGCGGTGCGACCATTGTCCGGAAGGCCCGCTGTGAGGAGCGAAAGTGTCAGACGATGAAGCAGCCGTACCGACCTGGCATGTCCCACCATGGGTGCAAGTCCCGCACCTAGAAGCCGTGCTGGGTCGCAGGCTGTCCGACTTGACGTGGGCGGATGTGGAGCAGCTCGTCGCCCAGGGCGTATCCGAAGGCCCGACGCTCGAGTTCAAGGGGGAGCCGTACCGGCGCAACGACGATGGCCGCAAGGAGTTGGCCAAGGACGTCGCGGCTTTCGCAAACGCGAGTGGCGGTCTCGTGATCATCGGCCTGACCGAGGACGAAGCTGGGCGCGCGAACGGCGTGCCGAAGGTTGCCCTGCTTGACGACGAGCGCAATCGGATGCGGCTCGTTCTTTCGAGCAGCGTCGCGCCTTTGATACCTGACCTGCAGATCGGCGAGCTGCGTGATCCCGATGAGCCGGGCACCGGAGTGTTTCTGATCCTGGTACCTGCAAGCGGTGCTGCCCCGCACGGTGTCCAGTACAACCAGCGCTTCTACTGGCCAGTACGGGAGGATCGCACGACACGGCCGATGCATGAGCCGGAACTCGCGTCACGGTACCGCGAAAGGTTCGACGGTGCCGACCGGCAATCGGCACGACTGAACACCGTGAATACAGAAGGGCTCGAACGCCTCCTTCAGCCCGAAGGATGGCTGGCGATGAGTCTTGTGCCAGCCAAGCTCGGACGACTCACGGCAGACCGGGAGAGTTACCGTGGGTGGCTCCGATCGTTCTTCGAGACGAGGCCATGGGGAATCGCAGTCGACTCCGGCCTGGCATTGGGACGGCGGCGGGTCATCTTCACTGACCAGTATCAGTTCCAGGGGGAGAGCCACGACCACCATCTGGAGCTTCATTCCGATGGCTCGGGCTTTGCCGCCATCGCCCTGACTTCCCGCGAGCAGAGCCCCGCAGACGCGGCTCGCCTGGATCACCCGGAAGGAACCCAGTACTTCCACGTTGACAAGGTCGCCGTTTGGTCGTTCGTGTTCCTGGAGGTTCTCGCCGCGCATGCGGTCCGTACGGGCGCGGGTGGCGATCTGGCGATTCGGGCGCAACTCGTCGCAGCTGAGCCGGATCCAGTTGGCTTGGCTAACGAAGCCGGAACGCTTGCCGTCCTCGAAAACGTCCGGGACATCGGGATGGCGCGCGTGGTGCCGGGCAGCCGACTGCTCTCAAGAACCACTTCACTCGACGGGACGGTTCCGGCCAGCATCGTCCTATCGTCGAGCGATTTGGTCGCAGCAGCAGCGGATGTTGCCCAGGAACTGGTCGTCGAGTTCGGCGCAGAGCCCACGCGACCACTGCTCCGTACCGACGGGCGCGTCAACGACATGCCGAGTTGGCCCGCATCCACTCTGAGGCAATGGGCCGCCAGCCACGATCTCTTGGCCTCGGACGTTTAATGCGGTCCGGCCCGCCGGACCGACAGTGCCATGTATGCCAGTTCTACCGCGCCGATGGAGGTCAGTCCTCACCGACGTCGACGGCAATCTCGGCGGACAACCGACCGTGATCGGTTTTTGACGTGACCGAAGCAGGCCCTACTGACCGCCCGGATCGGCCGGCGCCGCCGGACCGTCGGGCAGTCGAGGCGTGGATCGAACACAATCCGGGTGCTCAGGCGCGGTTCAGTACGGTCGTTAGCCCCGTAACTGGCCAGGAGATCCTGGTCGTTAACGTGCCGGAACGAGACGAGATGCACCGGGCACGGCAGGAACTGCTCCAGGTCCTCCAGGGCCCGGAGCAGCTACGCGTTCGTCGCTGGCGACCACCCGCGGAGGAGCTCGACCGGATCATGCGCTGGGCATTGGACACCCTGCTCCCACTCCATGGCGCCAGCACCTCCGTGACGTCAGTAGGCCCGGATCCCGAATCGGGACTGGTCATGATCACGCTCGGCACAGTCGACGCCGCCTACGCAACAGAGCTGGAGACCGCAACCGACGGGCTCGCATTCGTGGCCGTCGACCCCGACCTTCCCGAAGCCCCAGTTGGGCCCCCCAAGCCTGGCGGGTGAGCTGGTCGCCCGACGATTGCTGGGTACTGTGGCTGGCGGAGATGCTGGCACCACCATGATGTGCCTCCATGGAGACCGCAGTTCGGCTCGAGCTGCCTGCGGGTGGTCGATGACGAGCATCGGCATTATGTCTCAGACGGCGCCGATTCGTTGACCGGGCGGGACGCCGTACTGGTCCGCAGCCCATCTCATCGGCGATGATTCTCGACGACCTGACAGTTGGCGTCATCTGGGCCGCGACGAATACAGATGTCGCGCTGCTGGCCGACGATGCACAGTTGGCACACAGTCAAGCAAGGGCTTGCGCACTACGAACGGCGGCGCGCGTCCGACGTACCGCTGACCGAGGTGCCGAGGCTGAATCCGGTCGCTGGCCAGTGGCTGGGGTCTCGATTCTGCGCCCGGCACATCACCCGCAACTTCGATCGGTTATCGGAGCAGCTGTTCTTCTGGACCCGGGAGAGTCGGGGCGAGGAGGCGATGTCCTGGTCGCTGTGGCGGCACAAGTTTGAATACCTCCGTCGTTGATCACGTTGGTTCCCGGAGATGCGCCGAGGGTTATGCATCTCGGAGGCAGATGTCGCGGACTCCCCGAGGTACGAACGAGTCCTGCTGTTGCTCGCGATGGCGTTGATGGAGGCGTTCGGGATCACCGTTGTGCTGAGCCCCGAGCACGCGACGGTCGAGGGATTCGTGCTCGGTAATGAGGCGATCGTCGCGAACTGGCTCGGCGGTTCCGGGCTCTGGCACGTAGATGCGAGCGCGCCGCCGTCCCGAGATCTGTCTTCCGCGACGTAGCCGGCCAGGTGTCCGCCGCCTCAGTGGCCGCGGAGCACGCCTCCGGACGCCGTCTGGAGGCGATCGCCGGCTGTCTGAACATCCCCTGGACTTGGTTCCAGCGCCGATGCGAGGAGCTTTCGGCTGCGGGTATCGACGACCTTGCTAACCCGCGGAGCCGTCGACACGCTCGACCGGGCCCGGCTCGCATCACGTCCGCGTTGCTCCCGCTCGGGTTCGCCGTCTGGGTGCGGGTTCAGGTCATGGGCTCATGCAGGACTGGGAATTTCTGAACCCACACGACGAAGGAAAGCGGTTCGGATTCTCCGACACTCGCCGTCACCCGCTAACAACCAGACACCGACCAGTAGAGACCGCTTGGGACGAATCAGCGCGCTTGCGTCGGCCGAACGGGGGACATCCGTCGTCTTGCTTTGTCATCCGATTACCCGCTTACCAGCTCTCCACGCATGACGGACTCTGTTCCCGGAGGCTCACCACGGCTTTGCTGCCCAGGTCGCGGTCCAGCTCCAACGGCTGCCATGTACGCCAATGCCCAGATTGGGGGACTGAACGGTGACAGACCAGAGCGACAGGGCCATACAGGTGCGTGCCTCCCAGCAGCGCTCGGCCGACGTCCGTCGTGAGATCGATCTCAAATACGGCAGGGCCGAGATCTCGGATCGCGCCGCGGTGACCGTGGCCAGCTGGCATGCCTCGAGTGGCACCGCCCTTGCTGGCTTCGCCTCCGGCGCCCTGGTCGAGGAGCAGGATCTGCTGAACGACATCGCGCGCGTCCGCGTGAAGTGCACGGCGAACGAGAGCACTGCGGACGCCCGGGCGCTGGACATGCTCACCAGCTACGTGCGCAACACCAGCGTCGCGAGTCGGGTACCTACGGCCGGTGGCCGCCCGCTGCTTCTCGTGTTTCTCGTGATCGCCCTGATCTTCGGGCTCGCCTGGGTGTCCAGCCGGCTGGCCCCTGAGCCCACGTCAACCGGGAGCGTAGGAGGAGGCTCAGCCCTCGACGTACGCACCGCCACCTGCTCGGAGGTAATGGCGCTCCCGCAGGTAGCGGACGTCGAGAAGCGGACCCTGAGGACGATGGCCGACAACGAGGGCCTGACAGTGACGACACAGATGCAAAACGCCTTCATCGCCGAGGTCAACTCGCTATGCGGCCGGAACCCAAGCACCGTCTACGCGGTGGCGGCCTCATCCGCCTACGTCGACGTGACCGGGGGCCCGTGAGCGCGGCGGCAATCCCGGCACCTGCCGCCGTAGGCTCCCCGTGGGCCTGCCAAACCGCCCGCCGCCCGGAAAGAGGTCACGGTTCGTTGAGTGTCTGGGCATTGTGGTCGCCGCAACCGGGGAGCTCGGTTTCAGTCGGGCCAGCGGGCGGTCACGTCGGTGAACGTCCGGGCCGGAGAGGAAGTCCTTCAGCCTTAGGGCTGTCGTGTCCTGGACGACCTCGCTGCCGACGCCGAAGGTCGGCGGTAGGTCCCAAGCGTCGGGGTCGATGATGTGGTCTCGCATCGTGCGCCGAATGCGCAGCTCCGCGGCGACGACTTGCTGATGGGGCGCTCGCAAGACCTCGATCGCCTCACAGCCCGCGCTGAGGTGTGCGTGGACGCGGTTCCCGTCGCCGTGGCCGAACTTGAGTAGATCGAGATACCGGATCAGGTAGAGCAGCTGAGGTTGGTCTATCTTCGCACGATGCGTCCGTGAGTCGGCCGCCGGCGGGCAGGTCCGGCACTCCGGGCGAGCCATGCCGATCTTCTGCACCGTCCCGCAGACCTCGTGAGTCGCCCACGTTCCGTGCGACCTGCTGGGATCAGGAGATCCCCATGGCATGCCGGCGCAGTCGCCGGCAAGGACAGTCCAGCCCGGCCGGGTGAACTCATCCTCGCGCTGCGCGAGCCACAACACCGACTGTGCCATCAGTAGTTGCTCTGCGGTGACATCCGCGGCAGGGATTTCGAAGGTCTCCGCGGCAAGAGCGCGGAACGCTGGTTCAGTCTCTGCATGGTCCTCGAGGTTCTGAACGACCGCCTTACCCGGCGACGTGCGACTGTCCAGGCAAATCGGGCACCGCGTGCGCCATCCCGGGCGGCATGCCCGCGTGGACCGACACGATCTGCATTCCCAGATTACGATGGGCGCCCCGCCAGGTCTGTCCTCGACGATCACGATCGAGTCCTCCACCAGCCGCGCACAGTCTCGGCAGTGGCACATCCACGCGATGTCCGGTCCACGCGAACCTGTGTTCGCCCGTGCTGGTAGCGGGATCTGGCAGTTCGCGCACCGCTTAGGCAGCCTGGACATGAAACCTCTCTACACCGACACCAGGCCAATATCGGCACCGCCTACTGCACACCGTCATCGACGATCGCTCCCGCGTCGCCTTCGCCGAGATCCACACCGACGAGAAACAGGCCCGGCCCGTCGGCCGCCGAGGACTGGACCGCTGGTCTATTCGCTGAGTTCTTTGCTGGTGCGCACTGCGTCGGCGAGGGTTGGTTGGACGAGTAGTTGGTCGAGCAGGCACCAGACGCGGCCGGTGGCGTAGGTGCCCTTGGTGCTGATCGCTGGAATCGGGATGTCGGGGCCCAGGTCGTAGACGATGTGCGGCCCGTCCTCTGCGGGTGTGACTGCCGGCCAGCGGTCGCTCAGGTGCGGGACGACCTCGAAGCGCTCGACGCGATTGACCTGCCGCACCCGACCTCCCCACCGGAAGCAAAGCAGGTTCGGCGCCCTCTTCGGCCACGTGTTGTTTCCCCCGAACGGATGAAAGTAGACCCGTTCGTGCAGGACGTAGTCCCGAAAGGTCATGCCGCCGAAAAGGGTGTCGGAGACAACGACGCAGAACACCCACTGGCTGTCGTACGGCCTCGTCGAGGTTGCCCTGCCCATGTAGGCCTCCAGTTCTTCCAGCCAGAGCCGCTCCCGGCCGTGGGCGGTGCCCAGGCTGGTCCGGATCGCGGCCCGGACAGTGTCCCAGGGGACATGTCGCACCGGGATTCCGTCGAGGTCCGGCGGGAGCTGATCGCGGGCCCACCGTTGCGAGGAGTCCGACATGCTCACCAGCAGGCGGTGCTCGAACCCGTCGAAGCGCCCCCGGTACTTGGTGAGCTGTTCCTCGCCCGGCACCAGCCAGCCCTGCTTGGCCTCGATCACAACCTTGGTCGCCGGGGCGGTCAGCTCGATGTCGGTCCGGCCCTGCGCGTCGGCGACCTCCAGTGCCACGGCGACCTGGTCCGCGTTGACCTCGAGGCAGAGCTGCTCGGCGACGACGCCGAGCATGGTCGGCGAGTGCGCCAGGACCCAGCCGAGCGCCGCCGTCAGGTCGACCTCGTTACGACCGAGCAGGTCGAAGACTGATCCCGCACCCATGCCGTACCTGCTCAACACAGGGATCCCAAGGCCCGAACTGCGGTTCGAACGGACGCCGTGGGTGCTGGTGTTGGTCACCGCGATCTCACAGGCCTGTCGCGCCGAGGGCGGCCTCTAGGTCGCGGAACTCGTCGCGCTGCTTTCTGCGGAAGTGCAACTGGCACCTGGCACCGTCCTTGGTCGTGATGACGAGGTTGCCGTTGACCAGCGCGCTGGCCTTCTTGAACGTGACCGCCTCCAGGTCGTCGCGGGTGAGGACGAGCGGCCCGTCGCCGTGCGCGTGTCCGCGCGGCGCCACTCGAGAGGCGGTCGTCGTACCCGTGACTGTCAGGGTCGGGTCGTTCCAGTCGAGAAGTGGCGCATTCACCAGGGCCACGATCGAGTACCCCACAGCGCGATCGCTGCGGTCGCTGCGAGCAACAGGACCAGAACGCCAAGAATGCCGCCCCCAGCGCCCGGTTGCCCGGGCCGCCCGGCTCTACCTCGCCCACCACAACCGCCTCCCGTGACACCACCCCCGAGGTCCATCTCGGATGCTGCCAACCGAATCGCCAAGTTGGAAGGAGATACCAACCCCGGCGGCGAATTCTGCAGGTTGTTGCCACGTCAGGCTGCCCTGGGTGACGCTGCGGTGATCAGCAGTTTGCCGTTGTCAGCCGCTGGCGTTCAGTCCTTCCAGTGCCAGTCCTGGATCGTGACATCGGTGGAAGCGGCGGAGATCTTCGTGATCAGGACCCCGGTCAGGTGACGGTCCTTCGAGTTTCCCCAGGTGACACACAGTTGCATCGGTGGCCGGAGGGTAGTCCACTGGAACGTCTTCTCGTCGTAGTCGTCCGCCGACTCGCATCGTTCGTAGGCGTTGGAACCGAAGACGGGGTTTGTGCTGACGCTGGCGGCCTCCGTTGCGCCGGTGAAGGTTATCGCTTGCCGGGTTACGCGCGCCGTCGGCGCCATCTCGTCGCCCGGGACCAGCGAACGATTCGTGCCGAACTTCAGCGTCAACGGCCGGGCGGGACCGACGGTGACGTCCTTGTCGCCGGCGAGGTGCAGTGAGCGGTCGTCGGACTCCCGCTGCGGCTCGTGCTTCCAGGGATTCGCGTGGTAGACGATGACCGCAGCGGTGACGAGGACGAGCACAAACATCAAGAAGCACCCGAAACCCGGGCCTTGGTCCCCGCCTGCACGCCGTCGCTCAGCCGCTTTGCGGTTGAGATTGGCGAGCTCCCACTTCGCGTTTGAACGGTCTTGCCACGACTGGTTTCCGGACATGCACTCACCTCTCGACGATGACTCTCCTTGCTCACCTCATCGATCCGGCCGCTGAGCTAGGTGCCGGTCACCACATTCGAGATCTCGAACGACGAGCCCCAAACCCTGATGAGCTGGCCGCCGCAGCTGTTGTTCTGCGTGACCTAGCGAGCGACTACCGAACCGTCGATGGACCTCCTGATGGTCGTCCCCTGTGCGTGAACCTCCACGTGGCGAGGTCAGCCGTCGGAAGTAATCACCGGTCGCACCGTCAGCCTGTCTGTTTGGCCACCGCAATGGACATCGCGAGAGCCCCGATGGGGGCCGGGGCCCTCGCGGCGGACTTGATGGTGTTTATCGCTTCGGGATGACGGCGAGGAAGGCTTTGGCGTAGGCGAACTGGCCGTCGGTGTTCGGGTGGAAACTCCGACGGTCGGGGTGGTGATTCGAGCCGTTGAAGATGGCGCCGTTGATCCAGTTGTCGTTCGCGTCGCAGAGGCGATGGCTGTGGAAGTAGCGGTCCGCCGGCGCGTAGACAACCGAGACTCCGAAAGGCTTGAGAGCCGCGTTGGCTTCGATCGCCGCGTTCTCGATCAACTGGTCGCCTCTGTCGATGATCGAGTTGATCCACTTCGCGTCCTTGTACTCGATGCCGACGCGGTAGATCCTGCTTCCCACCACCTTGACGCGACCGACGACGCATGCGGCGTACGCGACGCGCCCGCTCGACGTAGGGAGCAGGTCGTACCTCGTGATGTTCTCGCCGAAGAAGCGCGGATAGCCGCTCACGATCAGCTTCCCGCCTGGTGCCATCCGGAGACCGATCGCTGTGTAGAGCTTCGTCAGCCGCCCATCGCCCATGTCCTGCAGACCAGCCTCGGCGCGGTTGTAGCCGAGACGACCCGGCTTGCGGCAGCCCGGTCGGCCATCACCTACATCCCCGGGATCGTAGGTGCAGTCGGTCACGATGTCGGTGAAACCCACATCGTTTCCACCCATCGTCATCGTCACGTACTTGGTCGACTGTGGGGACACTGCGGCGATCTGCGGACCTTCGACCTCCATCGGGTAGCTGGAGTTGGCGCCGAACACGTTCTTGATCTCCGCACCCGAGCAGGCCACGAACTGCCACTTGGCGCCTGGCAGGCCAAGCCGTGAGGCCACCGCGAGCGGGTAGGCCGTCTTGGAACGGTGGCAGCCTGTCTGGCCGCCGGTCTCGGGGTCGTAGAACGAGGTTTCGGGGAAGTACGCGTCGTTGGGCGCACCTTCCCCCGACGAATAGGAGTCGCCCATGCCGACATAGACCGCACCCGAGGCCGGCGGCGAACCGGGCGCACCGAACGACCAGCTGGTCACGTCGGTGTCCTGGTAATTGCTGCCCGTACCCCCAGTGAAGCCGGCGTACGCCGGTGCGGTCCCGAGCACCGAGCCGACGTCCACCGTCGTCGACACGACCGGCGAAGCCGGCTTGACCGAGCTCGGCGACGCGTAAACGGAGAGCACGTGGGCCGTCGCGTCGTAGCTCACCCAGGCCGTCAACGGCGTGCCATACAGCTGGAACGGCGGCGGAGCCAGCACCAACGGTGTCGACACCTCGCCGTTGGTGCTGATCGCGATGTGGTTGGCGTCCGGATCCCACTCGTTCTGCCAGTCGTCGAACTCGACGTCGACGCTCGGGCTGATCCCGCTGTAGCCGATGCCGGCGCCGTACTCACCGACGGTGGATGTGCCTGTCGCGGCGGACTGGATCACGAACGCCAGCCCGTCGGCGGGAAGATCCGGACCGCCGTGCTGCATCGCGACGGTGAACTTCGACTCAAAGGACTGCGTGCCGTCGACGGCGGTGCCGTGCCATGCCGACCGTGACTCGTAGCCGTTCTGGTCACTCAGTCTCAGGGCCGAACCGACGATCACCGCTCCGGCGTTCATAATCAAGTCACTCGGATTCGAGAAGTTCGGATAGTTGAAAGAGACCTGGGTGGTCGCGGCAATTGCCGGCTCGACCTCCCCGATCGCCGCCCCGGTCAAGAACACACTCAGCGCCAGCGCGAAAAACCCCCCACGAGTCATCGACCCGTTCCCCCCTTTGGTTAGATGCTGCGACACTCGGTTCCCCTCGACCGAGTTGTCTCCCTTCCCCAAAGGGTTAATCGCCGACCTGTACGCAGCGTTACAGCAACGATGTGGTGCGGGCGCACGTGGCTCCAGGCCCCGATTCGAAAGAGCTTTGGTCCGCGGAGCTGACCTCGTCCCTGCTGGGTTCTGGAAAGCTCGAACGGGGTTCGAGATGAGTCGGCGCGGTGTCCGGCCAGGCGTTCAGGACGGTGACTGGCGTAACGGACCAGCGCGTGCGGCCGATAGGTCGGTCGGGGGAGGGGGTGGAAAAATGCTTTGCGAGAATCCGCGGCCGTCCAACAGGTCACACGCATGTCGGGGTTGATCGTTGGTCCCATCGTCCTGGTCATATCGGCATGCGGCGGCACAAGCCACCCGTCCACCGTGGACACAGGACCATCGCCTTCGAACAAGGTCGATAAATACACGGTCGAGTTCAAGGCCTGGATACCTCAGTTGACTGCGCCTGCCGGACCCGGGTCTCCGTCGGTGTGTCCGGAGGGCGCCTATATCAACGGGCCTGAGGAATGGAACAGCGAGCGATACGGAGGCGACGGTCATGTCGGCTACGCCGGCTCCCACCGCGTACTGATCACATACTCCTTCAACTGGGATGGCTCAGTGATGGCCGACCTCGACGGCGATGGACCCATCACCCAGATCGGCGCGACGCACCTCTTCGAAGACGGCTGTGATGCTCCCCTGGTCAAGCAGGCGACAAAGGACGGAGGCGTGAAGGCTATCTCGCCGACGACCGCGGAGCTGTGGATCTCCTCGGCCAACCCGATTCAGGCGCACTCGCCCGCGATCGACGGTGCGGCCAGATTCGCCTTCACGTCTCCGGATCGGTTGCAGGTAACGATGGAGACCGACAAGTTCCCGAGCTACGGCTTCGATATCAAGAAGAACGGCCGCGAGATCTACAACAGCGTCGACTTCGATGCCTCCTGCAAGAGCAGCGCTGCGGACATCGCGGCCGGGCTGACAGCCGGTCTGCGGAACGAACCGCACAGACGCCTCTACGTGATCGACACCGCCATTCCAAACCAAAGCGCCTTCTACGCCTGTGAACAGAACTCTCCATCGCCTGCACCGACCAACCCACAGTTGGCCTTCGAGCCTTTCGGCTTCTCAAGGCAGCGATTCGAGTGGTCCTACGACGGCTCCGGCCTGCGGATCGATCCGCCGGAAGTGAACCCGTACGAGGCGCTGTGGGGAGTCATCGACGCTGAGAACCGTTGCCGCGTCGACATCAGTTTCGACGAGGTCGTCGCCGAGAAAACGGACCTCGGAAACTACGGATTCGCGGTCGCTCCGAGAGCGTCGGTTGTGAATGACCAGCCGCAGGGCGCCTCCATCCAATACGAGCACGAGGCCCGGCCGGACTTCGAGGCGGCGGGCAGCTTCGTCCGTCCGGCGGAGCTTCCGGCCGGCGCCTGGTCCGTCGAGGTTAGGCCTGCCGTCGCGCCAGACATCAGGCAACCACATCACATCGAGATCCATGCGACCGGGAGCCACATGACGATGACGATCGACGGTACTCTCGCAGGTGCGTTCAGCGGCTCGGCCGAGTTCGGTGCTATGGCGATCAGGACCTGGGGTTCCGCGTTCAGTTTCACCAACCTCAAGGTCACAGACTGAGGCCTGGATCAGGGGCGGGCACAGAGGAAGGCTCGCCCCGGGAGTGACGGGACGAGCCTGAGTTTGGATCTCGGGAGGCGGTCGGTCGGCTCACTCCTTGTCGGCCGGGTAAAGGTGACAGAGCAGCTCTGATGCGCCACTGATCAGTAGGAGTCCTACGCCCGGGAGCAGAGGCAGGATCGTCAAGGTCAACGTTGCGTGCGAGGTCACGGGCTGGGGTGCCAAGGCTGGAAGGGTCGGAGCTGCGGTGAACGCGACGAATCCGAGGATCGCCGTGCAGATCTTGGAGAACCGGATGCGTTCTGCGGTGAGTTTCGCTGCCGCACCCGCCATCAAAGAGCAGGCGAGGTAGGCGACCCCCACGACCCAGGGGTTGGCCAAGCCGACGGTGTGGAACGTCGTGCGCGTGAGGCCCGCAGTGCCCACATAGAACACGAGTGAGGTCCAGTTGGATCGGCCGCCGCTCAGCCAGAACGGATTCTTCCCGGAACCGAGCCAGGGAAGGTCTCGCCTCCAGCGGTCCTTCAGCCTATTGTGTTTCTCGGGAGAGTCACCCATGTCAGTGTCCTTTCACTGGGGTGGTGGAGGGCGCCGGCTCCGACTGCTGATCAGGGCTCGGTGTCTTTGGCTCTCGTCGCGACCCCTTTCGGCCAGTGGCTGAGGGGGTCGCTTCATTTAGAGTGCCTGAATACGGAGAATGCGCACAAGCCTCGGCGCACTGATACAGGTCACGTTTCCGCAGGTCAGAGGCATATTGGTGTGCGGAATGATCCGGCCGGTTGAAGAAGGTACAACGTGGCCCTGGTGTACGCACAACAACAGCGCTAAGTTCGCACAATGAATGGGCTGCCAGGAAACAAGGGACTAGAGCGAGACGTTAGCGACGTGAGTAGTCCTGACCAGCTCATAAGCTTTGCCGTTGCGACACAGCTCGCTGGGCTTGAGGAACGAGGCATCGCGCAGAACGTGGTGGCGAGGACCGGAGGGCCAGGTACGGGGCGAGCTGGAGACCTTTCTCGGATACGAAACGGTAAGAAGCACGCGACGGATCGTTGGTTGTGGGAGCTCGACGAGACGGTTGTTGCCCTGGCTGGCGACCTCAGTGGCGCCGGCAGCTTGACGTCACTTGCGAGTCGCCTGCGGCGGATCACGGATCGAAAGATGCTCACCGCCCAGACTCCGCCGGAGTGGACCAGGCAGTTGCTGTTGACCGACACCAAGAATGACTTCGGTGTCTTGATTCGGTCGTCCGCGTTGCTGGCAGCTTTCGATACGGCTAGCCGTGCTCCGAATAGTGCTGAGCGTATTGAGGCTGTCCGCGGCCGATACGCCGACAGCATGCGCCGATTAATCAAACAACTGATTCTGATTGGTGCGGCCCCGCCGACCTTCAGGAACTTCGATGCTCTGATCATGCTTGGCAGCCTTGGGCCGTACGCATTCACGCTGGTTAATGACGAATTGGAGCACGCCTTGCTCCAATCCCCGTTGGGATTCAGAGTTTGGCGTGCCTACACCAAGCTCGTTCGGCTCGCAGAGCGCGACCCGAGCGGTGCGCCCGTGGACTCCGCGGGAAACCGGGCTCTACTGTCCACGGTAAGACGACTTCTCACCGAGAGCGCGAAGACGCTCCGCAAGGTCAGCCTGTACCCCGGCAGATCACTGGACCTCGAGCTGGCGATCGCCGTCCCGCACGAATGGTCGCCCGCAGCAGATGACTGGGTCACGCATGTCCTCCTAGGGCGCGCGCGCAACCAGGATGCGACCCTGAGAGAACGCTGCACGGCAGCTCACGGAGTGTGGCAGAGGGCCGTCCAGGGCCCCAGCCACACCACGCGCGCCAAGCGGACCCCCGAGGCCAAGCGCGCCCTCAACGCCAAGCGGGCCCTCGAGCTCGAGCAGGCCAGACGCACCCTCGAGCCATTGATCTCCGACTTCCGCACCAGCGAAGCCAGGCACCGGCCGGACATCGCCCACGGACTGGAATGGGGCGCCGCGACTCTGGAGTACGTCGTCGAGACGAAAGTTGCTACTTGCAACGCTTGGCCGGACGTCCGTCACCCGTGGCTTGCCGAGATCAAGGCGATCGCGCAGTCGCTCGACCACACCGCGATCCCGTCGGTCCTGTTGCCCGGAACCAAAACACTGTTCCTGCACACCCTGCTGCAGAACGCCGGGGTCGAACGGCGCAAGGCCATCGACACCCTGGTCGCCGGCGGCATGACCGGCCCGATCGTGACGGCGATGGGTAAGGTTCTCGAGGAACTGGGTGACGAGGACGCCTGGCTGCGGATCCGCGCTATCTTCGCCGTCGGATTCCTGCAGAACACGTCGCAGGCCACCATTCGAATTCTTGCCGGTGCGTTCATTCGTGCCCACGATCGCGCGATGCGCGACGGGCCAAGTCATGCGGATCTCACCGAACTGCACGCATCACTGTTCGCGATCGGCGACTGTCTCGGCGCCCAGAGCTCAAGAGATGGAATCGACGATCTGCGCGAGATGATCGACAGTCGGCTGCAACTCCTGGCCGCAAGCCGCCAGCTGCAGTCGCCGGAGTTCTACCCTGCCGCACGAGCCATGGCCTACATGCTGACCGTCACGGCACAACCCCGCACCGAGTCGGCGCGGAACGACCTATCTCAGGATCTCCTTGAGAAGCTCGAACAACATCCCGACAACGTGACGAGCGCCCTCAGCCGCAAAGCACGCGCCAACCGATTCGCGCTCGACGGCAGCATAAACAGCGTTCTTGAGTCGCCCCCTTGGTAGGCCTGGCCACTCTTCCCGCGGCTCCGCATACTGCTCGATCAGGCTGGTGCGAAGCTCGGGCCGTTGCCTCTCCGCTAACCTCACGGTTGATCCGTGACCGCCCTAGACGGTATGACGTGACGCCGTCGTCGTGGCGGGGTTGCGGGCCGGGGCCTCACTCACACAGATTGGACCTGGCCCGTTTTGAGGGACATCCGAGATCGGGAGCGGTTGCTCCGGAAGGATGTTCATCATGGAGTCCATGGGCAAGAAGAAGCCAAGGCCTCGTCGTTCGTTCACGCCTGAGTCAAGGCCGAGATCGTGGAGTTGTGTCAGCGCGGTGAGCGGACGGTGGGTCAGGTCGCGAAGGATTTCGATCTGACCGAGACCGCGGTCCGCGCATGGGTAAAGCAGGCCGAACTCGATGCCGGCACCCCCGACGACGGCATGACCACGACCGAGCGCGACGAGCTGGCGCAGCTTCGGCGCGAGAACCGCCGGCTGCGTGAGGATGTCGAGATCCTCAAGCGGGCCACGGCTTTCTTCGTGTCAAGGAGACCCGGTGAACGTCTACCCGTTCATCGAGGCGGAAAGCAGGGCAACCACAACGTCAAACGGGCGTGTGAGCTGCTGAAGGTCTCTCGTTCCGCCTACTACACCGCCCGCGCCGCCGGCCCGTCACGTCGTTATCTGCGCGATGCGGAGCTGACCGTCAAGATCATCGAGATCCACGACGACTCGAAGTCGACCTACGGCTCACCGCGGGTCCATCACGAACTGCGTGCCCAAGGCGAGCGGTGTTCCCGCAAGCGGGTCGGGCGCCTGATGCGAGCCGCCGGCCGGTACAGGCGAGCACCCAGACAGTGGAAGAAGACCACCACCCCCGACCCGCCCGCCGCCAGACGCCCGGACCTGATCGGCCGCGCCTTCGGCCTCGACCCCGCCCAGCCCGCGCCGCCGGATACCCGCTGGTGTGGCGACATCACCTACATCCAGACCTGGCAAGGCTGGCTCTACCTGGCCACCGTCATCGACCTCGCCTCCCGCCGGGTCGTCGGCTGGGCCGTCGCCGATCATCTGCGCACCGACCTGGTCGCCGACGCCCTCACCAACGCAGTCACCAGACGCCGCCCTACACCCGGCGTGGTCTTTCACTCCGATCGTGGCTGTCAGTACACATCGACTCAATACGCCAACCTGGCAAGAGATCTAGGCATCACCTTGTCGGTCGGCCGCCGCGGCCAGTGCTGGGACAACGCTGTCGCCGAGTCATTCTTCGCGACCCTGAAAACCGAACTGATCCACCGCCACACCTGGCCGACCCACACAGCCGCAACCAGCGCGATCTTCGACTACATCGAGACATCTCACCAACTCAACTTGTCAAGCCGCAGTTGATTGATCTTCGGTTGGCATCCGTGGTGGAAACGCAGTGGAGGCGTCGTAGACCTGACCGGTAGCCAGGCAATGGTGCAGCTTGCCGAGCATGAGGTTGAACAGGTTGCGCAGCGCGGCGGCGTGCCGGTCACCTGCGGCCCGGCGGGCCCGGTAGCGGGCCTCCCAGTCGGGGTCATGCCGGATGGCCGCGAGAGCCCAGACGTATCCGGTCGCGGCGATCCGGTCGTTCTTGGCTCGCCGAGCGTGTACGAAGCTGGACTTGCCCGACGCCCGCGTGACCGGCGCGGCGCCAGCGAATGCCTTCAGCCCCCGCGCATCAGCAAACCGAGTGCGGTCATCGCCGATCTCGGCCAGAAGCCGAGCACCGAGCGCGGTCCCCAGACCAGGAAAGCTGGCCACAACCTTGGCATCGGGATGCGCGCCGAACGCGAGATCGATCTGTTCCTCCAATTCGGCCAGGACCTGACAGACCGCGTCCAACTGCCGCACCAGACCCCGTAGTTGCATGCCCATGGCCTGTTCGACATTCTCCGGCTGACGAATCTGTTCGCTGCGCAACAACTCGCGGAGCAGCAGGGCCTCGGCGTCGATGCCGCGTTGCCGACCGGCACGCCTGAGCAGCGCCGCCAGCTGCCCTGTCGACAGTGCCCGGGCGGCCTGCGGTGTGCACGCCGCAGCCAGGATCACGCGGCAGGGAGCCGAATCCAGACGATGCCTACCACCACGCTCGAACGCTGCGATCGCGGCCGGGAAGAATGTCTTGAGCAGAGATCGGATCCGGTTGGTTAACGTGATCTTGTCCCAGATCACGTCCTGCTGCGCGCGGGTCAGTACCTGAAGTGCCTGCGCTCCAACGCTGTCGGTTGGCAAGGGCCGGTGCGCGTCGCGGTCGGTGCGCATGATGTTGGCCAACACCATGGCGTCGAAGGCATCCGATTTCCCTCGCGACGACCGGTAACGATCCCTATAGCGCGACACCGCCAAAGGGTTGATCGCAAATACCCGGCGGCCGGCCGCACGTAGCCCTGCGACGAGCAGACCTTTGCTGGTCTCGATCGCTACGGCCAGTGCGCCTTCGATCGGGTCGTGTTCGGTCAGAATCTCCAGCAACCGCGCCAATCCCGCAGCGTCATTGTTGATCCGCTCAGCCACGATGACCGCACCGTGTTGGTCCACGATCGCCACATCGTGGTGGGCTTCTGCCCAGTCGATCCCACATCCTGCTGCCGGCACCCGAATCTCCTCGTCGTTGGATCCCTAGCGGGGCACCGGCGCCCTAATGGACAGTGCTCTGGGCACGACATCTCACCAGCCGTCTCGCCCCGCAACCAGCAGCGCCCGAACTCGTTCGAGACTCGAGGTCTAATGAAGATGATGGCTGGTCCCTGCTGGTGTCAAGGATGCGATCATCCTCGCGGCAGGGGTGCTGCCACCGGCATCTTGCCCTGGTGATGCACGACGTCCGGGCTCAGCCCTGGTCACCGGGTTCCACGCCGGCAACAGCACTCCGTCCGCAAAGGCGCCGCTCTCGATGCCCTGACTCGGTGGCCACTGGCTGGTATAGGCGTCCCCGCGGTTGCCATTAAGGCTGGTACAACACCCGCCGCCGACACTCCACCCTCGGCTACCTCAGCCCCGCCACCTACGAGACCACCATCGCCACCACCGCACAAGTAGCGTGAACCAGCCACATCAAACCTGTCCGTCAAAACGGGTCAACGCCATCCCGGCAGTGTCCGTGGCTAAGCAGCATCAGGGATCGCTCCGAGGTCGTCAGCGAGCCACTCGTGCCAGTCAGACCCGCCGGGGCAGCCCCAGTCAAGCGCCACAGATGTCGGAAATGTCCACGGGTGGGGTCGCGATGTCTTGCGCACGTGGGAAGTCTGGAGGACCAGCAGACATGAGCGCACTCGGCAGCCGTCGAGGCACGCACTGACCAGACTAGAGAGGTACGCCGTTGTCTCGATCCGGAGCTGGCGGGCACTGCCACCAATGCGAACACGAGGGCTGCCACTGGACATCGCCTGGGCTACGCCAGCGTCTCGCGGAGCAACGGGTTCATGAGTTGCTGAGAAGACACATGTGCCCGGCGCCGGGCCGGGTCGCTGTAGTAGGCCGAGGGCCTGGAAGCGATGTGAGTCGGCTGCTTCGGGACGGCTATGAGGCTGAGGTTCTCGGGGTTGCGGATGAGATCTCCAATGGACTGGGGATGAAGCGGTCGGGCACGCAAGGTCCGTTGCCGTGGAAGCGAGACAGCGTCGACGTCGTCTTGATGACAGGTCCGATGTACTCCCTCGGAGAGTTCTCTGAGCGCTCTTCCGTGATCCGAGAGGCCGCCAGGGTCCTCCGGCCGGGCGGCCTACTTGCTGTCGTCGCGATCAACCGAATGGCTCGTCTCATCGGAGCGACGCTGACCAACCTCCTGCTGCAGCCATCGAGCTCCGAGTCCACCGACTGGGACATCCCCGAACGGACCGCGGCGTGTCATACCGTCGCTGAGTTGGAAGCCGAGCTCAGCCCAGTGAGTTCCAAGATCGACATATACGGCCTCACAGGCCCTGGCGGCTGGCTGCTCGATGTGTTGGACGCGCACTTCAGCACGACTTGCCTTCCAGCAAGCCTGCAAAGCCCATCTCCCCTGGCGACTGCACTCGCGTCGGCTGAGTTCGCGGACCCTTTGCCTGAGCTGACATATGCCAGTCCGCTGCTCTTCGCGGTAGGACAGCGGAACGGGCACAGCCCGGCCTAGAACGAGCCTCAGCGTCCAGTCCTCGGGCGCGGCATCGACTGGTGGTTCGTCAGCGTGTCACGGTCTGGATTTCGCTGACCGTGACCTGGCGTGTCGCGGTATTGGTAGGGCCAGTGAGGTCTTGCTGGCGTGCACCGGCGAGCCACCACTGGACCGTCCAGCCAACGCTGGCGGTCAGCGTGTAGCTGCCGCTCTGCTCGTAGGTGACGGTGCAGGCTGCGGGGTCGTCTGCGGCGGAGGCGGACCATGGGATCCCGGCGCCGTCGCAGGGCTGCGATGGGCCGCGGTCGCCGGGGGCCAGGTTGATCTGCGGGACGATGCGCCACTGCAGTGCGTAGCCTTCGAGCCTGATCGTCTTTGTCTTCTGCTCGTAGCGAGTCGGCACGTAGTGGCCCTGGTCGTCGGTGAGCCAGACCCAGGTGGGGACTCCGATGACTTGCCGGGTCGCGATCGGGTTCACAGCTAGGTAGGTCTTCGGGAATGGCAACGAGTCGACCACTGACTGCATGACCTGCAAGGGCGTCCGTCGCGGTACCGCCGGCGGTGTCTTGAAGAATCGGATCTCGAGCCCGGCCCGGCGGATGAGTCCGTTCTGCCGGGTGTTCGCGACATCGATGTTCGCAAGGGCGCGCTGCAAGTCGGCGATCGTCTTGTACTGCCCGAAGGCGCGGAACTTCTGATACCAGTGACCGCCGTGGCCCTCGACCGGTTCACTTGGCAGGCCCTGGTAGTCCGGCTTGGGCACCCAGACGCACGCTGGCTTGCCGTGGCTGGTCGACCTGGTGTTCTTGCCGTTCTGCGGGATTGTTCTTTGTGGGAGATCCTGGGCAGTCCAGGTTCGCAGTGCTGGTGTCCTGGTTGCTGAGGATCGAGCCGCTAGGAGCATCGCACGTCACGCTTGCAGATGCCGGCAGCCATTGCATCGCCGCGCCGGCGATCACTCCGACACCTACGAGAGTGAAGGGTTTGATCAGGCGCATCCGGGCGCTCCCTTGTTGAGCGAATGCGTCTCGGTCGTTTTCCACCGTCCACCGACGAGCACCAGTTGGTCGTGCGTGGACAGTTGAATGCCCCCTGACCTTCTGATCTTGCCGCTCTTACTGGTCGCAGTCAGGTTGTCGATGACGCAGCCGTAGACGGTCGCCGTGGCCGGTTTGGACTTCAGATTCAGGGCCGCGACGTGGCCTTTGACGAAGCGGATGCTGCCGCCATACGTCGTCCCGCCGAGATAGGCACCAGTGAGTAGGGATTTCAAGACCGACAGTGCGTTACCCGTCATGACCTGTTCATACGGATAGGACGGCTTGTTGGTCACCGTTCCGTTTGATCGCGCTGCGACATATGCCTTGTAGTCGGCCATGATCTTGGCCTTCGCAGCCACGGTCGGGTCGGCCGGTGCCGGTGACGGACGCACGGAGGTCGGTGAACTGCTGGTCGGAACCAGCGGCGTCTCAGGCGCCTGCGCAGCAGTGTCAGCCTGGCCGCCGCACGCTCCCAGGCCAGTGACAAGCCCAGCCGCAAGAACTGCGCCGCTCAACGTCCGAGCTAACGACATCCCGCTCTCCCCGTATCGATGCAACCTAGATTGTAGTTACCGAGGGGTCACGGCCCGTGATCATTGTGTCTGGCCAGCAACTATCCCATGCCGTCACGAATCGCAACCTGAGAATTGCAGGAAGTTGCAAGACGGAGAGAGGCGGAACTCACCGACTCGGCTGCCTGTCGCCTTCTGCTGCCTGGTACTCGCGGTGATCCGGGCTCAGCTCACGCGCTGGGCAGTCGTTCGGCCGGGCAGGAGCTCCTCGATCAGAGACTGGGTCTCCGAGCTGAGCGTCAGTCCCTGAGCCTGTGCCGATTCACCCAGAAGCTGCACAACCTGCTCAGCGGCCGCGTGACCGCCGTTGCGGTACTCGGCGACCAACAAGTCCTGCCAGAGGCGCTCGGAGTTCACGGCGAGCCGTATGCCGGCCCGGGCAGCGTTTGCGGCGCCGGCGGGGTCGTCGTCGCCGAGAGAGAGCTCCGCAAGTCGGTGCGCCGCGTGGATGACCAGATCGGGTACGACGCGCTCGAGGTGCACCCTCGCGAGCCAGGAGTAGGTCGCAGCGTTGCGATTGCTGAGGAAAGAGCCACGGACGAGATGCATCGCCCTTCGGAGCAGTTCTCGTTCGTCACGTGTGGTTTGCGCAGTTCTGCTGCGGCGTACCAGCTCACAAAAGCAGTCCCAATCGACGGCCACTTCCGGCCCCAGATGCAGGCGACCGGTCGCGTCGGCTCGCAACTGGTGCGCGCCTTGTGAGTCAGTGCCGAGCCATTCCCGGACCCGCTGCACGGTTGCATCGCGCACCTCGGCCGTGACCCCACTCGGCCATACCGAGGCTGCGAGCACACTCGGGTGAACACCGCCGGGGTGCAGCGCGAGGAACGTGGCAACTTCGGTTGCCAGCGGCAACCGAGCAGGCTCGATCACATTGGGAGACCGTACATCGAGTCGACCGAGGACCCCTACCCGGACGTTGGCGGTGACCCAACTCGAATCATCGCCGGCCCGTCCGCTCTGCGGGACGCGTAGCTGCCCAGTCGGATCTGCGGCTGTGGTGCTTCGTGCGGAGGCCAGCAGGTCGGTCACCAGGTCGAGTGAGTTCTCGGTCAGGCGGCTCGCGCGGACGATGAGGTCGAGAGCCGGAACTCGCAGCATCCCGGACTCGTCGACGAAGAGTTGCCACCGGGAGCCGGTCACCGCACCTGCGACGAGCACGCCGAATCCGCTCCGGCGGCGGCTCGCGAGTGCTGCGAGCCGGGCGGCGGTGTCGTCGCTGGGTGGGGCGCCGAGAACGACGTACTGCGGGATCTCGTCGTTGGCTCGTGCGACCTGGCCGGTCAGCACGTCGGGCTGCTCATCGGCCTGTTCGAGTTCAGGCAGCAGCGCGTCGAGGTCGCGGATGACCCGGAGCCGGTCGCTCAGGATCTCGTCGAGCCCGTCGGGCAACGACCAGGCGGCGACTTCGAGCAGGTCGGCCCATGGGTTGGTCGCGAGCTGCACTGCAACCGAGTTGGCGACCTCGCGGGCGACCACCGCGTCACCGTGGATGCTGACGGCGCCGCTCGCCGCCTCGAGGTCGACGAGTACGTCGCGCCCGTCCTCGTCACGGCCGAGACAGACGAGCGCCGGGTACGGCGCCGGCCCGCCGACGTCCGGTCCGAGCTCGGAGCGTGCGATCCGCCACCGCCGGCCGTCGTCGACGTCCTGCCATGGCCATGGAGCGTTGCCCTGCGCGGGCGCGAGGAGAAGCTCGATCCACTCGTCGTCGACGAGCACCGCGAAGAGCGGCGGCAGCGACACGCCGCTCGACTCACAGAGGTCTCCAAGAGCGCGGAGGGCGTGGTCGAGTGCGAGAGATCGGCTCGGGTCGCCGCCGACCCGGATGGCGACTTCGGCTGTTGTCGCCGACTGATCCGGGTCGCTGCCGCGGCGTCGGCGACGCTCTGCGAGGAGGAGCGCGAGCAGGCCGGCGGTGAGCAGGCCGCCACCGAGTAGGTCGGAAGGAAGCCGGAATCGTGCATCGGTCTGGACGACGCCGGAATCGCTTCCTGCCTGGTCTTCGTGACTCGCCTGGCTGCCGTGCTCGTCGGCGGTGACGCGGTGGTGCACCTCAGCCGAGCCCTTTGTTCGTGTCTCTTCGGGATGCTGTTCCTGAACGTGCTGCACCGGGATCCGCGACACACCCACCGCGTCCTCAGGCATGATGAGATTCCAGCCCGGCATGATCAGGCGCGCGAGGTGCAGTCGTTGTCCGTCGGGTTGCACCCGTTCCTTGTTGAGTTCGTAGATCTCGGTGTATCGGCGGCCGTCCCCGAGATGCTTTTCCGCGATGTCCCACAAGCTGTCGTGGCGATGCGTGTGGGGTGCCTTGACGACGTACACCTTCTTGCCCGCCAGTGGGTTGTTGCTGGTGGCCACGGCTTGTACCGAGTCGACCTGGTGCTCGGACGTTGTTCCGGCACTTTGCGCCGTTTGATGGGTGACAGACACCGTGTGAGTCGGTCGCGGTGCCGGTTCGTGCCCTGTGGTTCCGGCAGACGCCTGGCCAGCTGCGATCCCGGTGACGATCAGCGCGCTGACCAGGACCCGCGCAATGCGCTGACTGCCTCCGCCGAGAGGAATCGATCGTGGGACCCCCCGTCCCCGAATGGCGCTACTGAACTCGGCGACGACGCAGACTACGAAATGGAGCCACGCGAGCCACACAACAAAGGTGAGGATCGTCAGAAGGGTATCTACGCCAATCGGGCTTGTGAGGGTGTCCCTCGTCGGCCAACTGTGCGGAAACGGCGGTGGGCCGGTGAAGGCGACCAATGCGACCGGGACTGCGACCACGAGTAGGAGCAGGACCAGCACTGCGAGCAGGGCCTGGCCGACTGAGCGTTCTTTCCGCGGCTCATGCTCGGCCTGGAGGAATCGCTCTGGGCTTGGCGTTCGACTCATGATGCCTTCCTACCGTCCCTCGACAGCTTCTGCGGTTGCTTCGCCCCGGACCGTGAACGAGTTGATACCGACCAACGAGAGCAGTGCGGTGTCGACGCTGCCTTCCGCGGAGGTTGTCACCTTGTCGCCGTCGACCGAGACGGAGATGTTGCGGTATCCCTTGTCGGCCATGAACGAAGTTGCTCTCGCAACAGCAGCGTCCGTGTCGACCACCACCTGTCCTTGACCGCGCAATGACGCCTCGTCGATGGCGTTGGCGCCGTACCGGGATGCCTGTTCGGCGTCATCGGCGATGCGCTGGCGGCCGTTCAGTGCGAGTCCGCCGTCGATGACCAGGCCGGCGCCGACCAGCAGTACGGTGGCGAAACCGAGCAGGAAGATGGTCGCCGATCCGTGCTCACTCCGCCGCCTCATCCGGTCCTCCGGTAGGTGTCCAGCGGCGCGGAACTGGTCGCGCTGAGCCGCTTCGATCCGGGTATTCCGATCAGTCCCAGACCGTCGTATGAGACATCGCAGGTCACGGTGGCGGTTATGGTGCCTCCGGCAATGAAATCACCGCTCAACTGAACCCGCTGGCAGCGCTCGGGATGTTCCAGTGCAGCCGCTGCGACTCCGTCGGCTGCTCGCTCGGCAGCGTCCTGCGTGCGCTCCAGCGAGGCGGCCCGGACGGCATCGCGGCTGGCGGCCTCAATATCGCCGCGGACCGCGACATAACGCCCGCAGGCCACGACCAGCAAGGTGAAAGCCACCATCACTGGGAACAGGATGACGAGTTCCACCGACATCGAGCCGCGGTCGCGGCGACGGTCAGCGGTCTTCACGGAACTCCTCCAAGGGGCCTTGGACGACCTGTTTCACAGTCGGCGGATCGATGAACGGCGTGATCTTGAGTGCGTGTCCGGTAACTACCACCCGGACCTGTTGGGTACCGACCGGCTCGACGGTGACGGTGACATCCTCGAGAATGCCGTTGCCGATCTTCGCCGAATAGTCGGAGCCGGCTGCCTCGGCAGCGTTTCGATCTAGAGTGGTACGAGCGGTTCGTGCCGCCTCCCGGGCTGCCGAGGCAGCCGCTTGGTTCCCGAGGAAGATCAGCGAGAACTGGATCGTGAGGAAGATGGACAGCATCAGGATCGGTGCGTAGATCACCAGCTCGATGGTGCTCGTCCCGCGCTCCGAATGCAGCCGGCCCCGTCGTCGTACCATCGTCGAACCGCTCGCAGTCAGCCGAGCGGCAGGTTCTCAGCCTTGCCGGTCAGCTTCTTGTAGAGGATGTAGCCAACGCCGAGTGCGATGCCGGCGACGAGTGCTGAGATCAACACCCACTCGACCACCGAGACACCCTGCTCGGATTTGCGAGCAGTCGCGATACGGCCGCTGATCAGCACCCGGGCGTACAGCAGCGCTTGCTGCGTCGAATATGTCATCGTCGTTCCTTCCTTGGGGTGGTCACAGGCCCATCACCCGGGCCACCGCTGGATATGCCAAGAAGAGCAGAAAGCCGACGCCTAGCAGCATCTGTGCCATCAGCATCGACTGCGACCGGGTCTCGGCCCTGCCTTCGGTTTCGGCCAGTTCGCGGCGCCGCATGGATACCGCCCGGGCAGTCAGCGACTCGCGGACCTTGGCGCCGTCCTCAGCCACCAGTGCGAGCGCGGTCGAGAGATCCCGCAGTTCGTCGATCGACAGCTCGTCCCCGAGTTCGCCCAGCGCGGCCCACGGCGTGATGCCCTGCAGTCTCGCCGTCTCGAGCGTGTCCCGGATCCGGACGAACGCCCAGCCGTCACTGATCCCAGCGGCGGACGACAGTGCCTCTGGTACGCCGCGGCCTCCGGCGAGATTCATTGCAACGAGATCGAGGAACGAGCTGACCACGTGCCGGAAGTCTCTTCGGCGATCAGCCGCCACAGAGCGCAACTGGGCGGTCGGTAACAGGGAACCGAAGATCACTCCGAGCAGTGACAACCAGATCGGAACCACGACGGGAATGCCGCCGGCAAGCACGGTGATCGGTGCCAGCAGCAAGATCGGCACGAAGAACCCGGCGACGCCCGCGGTCAGGGTTGACGCCAGGTGCGTCTCAAGAGAGCGCCCAGTGACGCCGAGGTCAGCACGAACGGACGCAGGAAGCTGAACGCCTCGGGCCTCGAGTTCCCGTCGGAGAGTCGCGCCCAGCCGCCGCATGCGGAGCGACTCCGCTTCGTGCCGCCGGTCAGCTGTGAGGCTGACTTCCTGACGGAACCGGCGCCGGTCCGCGTCGAGCTGCAGGAGCGCAAGCGTGCCCTCCGGCGCGGACCTGTCCACCAGCCGAATCACCAGAAGCAGACCTGCTCCCACGACTGCGCCGCACAACATGATCAGTGTCATCGGCGACCAGCCCCTTCGGCATCAGGAAGGCGGTCGCGTGCGTGCAGGAAGCGTTCAGGCATTTCGAACGTCGCCAGCCGCCGTAGCCAGATGAATCCGATCGCATACAGGCCGAGGATCAGCAGCAACACTCCCTGGCCGATGGGGCTCGAGTACGGCTGGACGTACGCACGGTTGAAGATCGACAGGCCGAACACGAAGGCGAGCGCGACACCGATCACGATCCGTACGCTTCTCCGCGTACTGCGGCGTCCAGCGCTGACTCGCTGGCGCATGTCGAGGGCCGCTCGCGCGGAGTCGGCCAGCGACGTCAGCACGTCCCGAAGACCTGGACCGCGGAGCCTCGAGTTCAGGATGAGGGTCGCGACGATCAGGTCGACGCTGGAGTCGTTCATTTCGTCAGCGAACCGTTGCAGCGCTTGGCCGAGGGGAACGCGCACGCGTAGCCGATCCGCGAGAGCGGTCAACTCTTTGGCGACGGCTGGTGCAGCAGCATGGGCCGTTGCCGGGATTGCCTGCTCGAGCCCGACTGCTCCGGCCACCGTGTCACGCAGGGACTCGGTCCAGCTCGCGACGCCTTCGAGGCGAGCGATGGCGATACGTTCCTCCTGAGCGCCGCCGAAGAGCAGCGGCCAGGCGAAGACCAAGACGCCGCCCGCGATCGCCGCGACCGGCCAGCGGGTGAGGAGCAACAGAAGCAGCGCGACGGCGATCGCGATCGGCAGGCGGATACCGGCTCGTTTCAGTGCCGCCAACAACGCCGAAGGTGGCTTGACCTCGGTCGACTCCGCTCGCGGGATGAGCGCCAGGATCATCACCAGTAGCGCCCCGCCGACAACAGCGCCGGCGAGGACGATCAGGATCAGCGACAAGGACGGAGTCATGATGCCCACCCCGCCGCCGCAGTGCCGCGGTATCCAACCGCCTGCAATTCGGGGAGGCAACTGATCGGCGCTGCGGGAACTGCGATGCCGTTGGTGCCCTGGGCAAAGATCTCACTCGACAGGACCCGGCCGTCGACACCATTGACCTCGCGGACAGAGGTGACGATCCGGCGCAGGGCGCCACCGTCGGCGAACTCGTTGCGGCGTTCGATGAACACGACGAAGTCGATCGCGCCCGCGATTAGCATCATTGTCGCGTCCGCAGGAAGTCGCTCAGCAGACTGGATCGCGTAGGTGCAGATTCGGTTGAAGACCTCGAGCGACGAGTTGGAGTGGATCGTCGAGAGCGATCCGTCGTTGCCCTGGCTCATCGCGTTGAGCATGGTGACGATCTCGTCTCCGAGAACTTCGCCCACGATGACCCGGCTCGGGTTCATACGGAGGCTGCGCCGTACCAGCTCGCCCATGACAATCGCGCCCTGTCCTTCGGAGTTCGGCAGGCGCTCTTCCATGGACAGAACGTTCGGATGTAGATCCTCGAACTCGCCGAGTCCGAGTTCCAGAGCTCGCTCGACAGTGATCAGCCGCTCGTCCGGCGGAATCTCGTTCGCGAGCGCCCGGAGCAACGTGGTCTTCCCTGCGTTGGTGGCACCCGCGATCATGATGTTCTTCCGGGCACTGACCGCCGCCGACAAGAATGCGGCAAGCTCAGGGCTCAAGGTGCCGTACTCGACGAGCGATTCCAGCCTTACTCGAGACAGCCGCGACCGCCGGATCGAGAGTGACGGGCGAGGGACGACACCCATCAGCGCCGAGAGTCGGCTGCCGTCGGGCAGCCGGAGGTCCAGTTGTGGGTTGGCGGCGTCAAACGGGCGGCTGGCGAGTCCCGAGTAAGCGGCCAGTGTCTGGATCAGCTCGACGAGTTCGTCGTCGTTCTCGGCGACGGGTGCGCCGCGTTCCTCACGGCCGTCGGCGTACCCGATGAAGACTCGATCGCAGCCGTTGATATCCACGTTTTCAACCATCGGATCGTCCAGCAGCGGCTGCAGACGTCCAACTCCGAACAGGGCGGCATGGATGCCGTCGGCAAGCTCTTGCTCCTCCGATGCCGTTGGGGGAGTACGGCCGGCGGCAAGCTCGCCCCGGGCGTGTGCTTCGAGGACCCGGCCTACAACTGCGCGGGCGAACTGCCGCTCGTCCTCGGCGTTCATCTGCGGCAAGCCGTTGGCCGTGTCCTCACGGCGCTGGCGGGCCAGTACCTCCGCGACCTCTTCGCGCAGGCTGCGGACGAGAGATTGATCCATCAGAACGGCCCTCCAGCACCGGAAGTCTGCTGCACCGTTCTGTCGACGGCGCCGGAGAGGTCGCGCCGGACGGTCAGGAGCCGGTCTCGGATCTCGGCAGCAGAGCGCGTGAGCAATGAGTTCCGGACCCGTCCGCTGTCTCCGGTGCGGACTGCGGTAGCGGCCTTGGCATCGTCGGCCAGGATCCCGAGAACCGACGCGCGGAGACCGGCCTGATCCAGGATCGACTGAACTTCTGCGGGGGTGCGCGAGTCGCGATAAGACGCGATCAGGGCGACGCCTACCGGAACCGCGTCGTATCCGCCAAGTTGCAGCAGCTCTGCCAGGCCGCGGATCAGTTCGCGGAGGTGCGAGAGTCCTTCCAGGGTTGGCCTCGCCAGCATCAGCACGGCGTCGGCACTCTGCAACACCGGTATGGTCGCCGCACCCGGCGTCAGCCGTCCACAGTCGGCGATCACGTCACGGTCAGGGACCGAACGCAGCGACCGGGCCAGATGCTGCCAGGTCGGACCGAGACCCTGGACCTGGTCCGGGGAGATGACACCGGTCAGGACCTCGAGACCGCCGGCGATCTGCTGCACGTGATCGGACAGTTGGACCTCCGCGACCCCTCGCCGAACGGCGGCACCGAGAGACAGCAATCCACGGTCCGGATCCAGTGGGACTCCGGAGCTGTCTCGATAGCGCAGCGCGATGTCGCCGCCGGCCGGGTCAAGATCGGCCAGAATCGGCTCGCCCGGCCAGATGCTCGCCAGCACAACCGACGACGTAGTGACGCCAGGGGAGCCCTTGGCGGCCGCGAGGACGTAGAGACCCACTACTTGCCCTCCAGCGAGGTTCCCCGCTGCAGGAGCGCAACAGCGATCTTGTTGTTGCCGGAGGCATCAGTCACGGCCTGGACGTCCGTCCGATCGACCAGAACAGTCGCTGTCGGCCCGGAACTCGATGAGGACTGGTCGCCGAGGGCGGAGCTCTTCTCGTTGTCCTGGCTTACAGCCAGGACCGTAGCCTGGGCGATCACGGCGGACGGCACAGAGCCCTGGCCGATGCGCACGAGCTCCACAAGATCTCCCGAAGCCAGACCATCGGCGGGTGTCCGTCCGGCGGCGAGCACGATTCCCACCGCGGCCTTGCCCGGCTGCAAAGGTCCCTGACGTGTCAGCATTGACTTGTCGAGCAGTTGACCCTTGCTTATCGCAACCTTTGCGAAGAGGCCGACGACCTCCTGTGCTCGGGAGGCGGGAACCAGGCCGGGTACGTCCGCGGCCACGCGGGCCTCCGTGAGGTCGGCGGTGGTGATCTTCTGCCCCACACCGACGTCCTGGGAGACCTGGATGACGGCTTGCCTCTCATCCATCCTTACGGCCAGAACGCCCGCGACGAGGGCTCCTCCGACGACAAGTAGCGCGGCCAATGCCGCCACGGCAGGGCGCCGGCGCCGCGGCGCAGTTGGCAATCGGGTGCCTGAGGATCCCGACGTGCCGGCTCTGCGCTGCTCTCGCTGGCGCTGGCGATCAGCGGACTCCGTGCCGACTGTGCTGGACATCTGACCCGCTCTCCTCAAAACATCAGCGGGCACTTCGTCATGACAAATCGCGCCCGCCCCCGCTCGGCGTGCGACTGAGCCTCTGTTCCGAGCCAGGGTATCCCGACTGCCGGTCAGCTCTCGGTCACCAACAGTTGCATCTTCCTGCAACTTTTGGCGACCGCTTGAGGACCAACTGTCACCTACAATCAGGTGTTTGTATCAGACTTTCGGGGAGGCCTGAGTGAACAGGTACCGCGCCACGGCGGTAGCAGTGGGCTTGCTGCTGACCCTCGGAGCCTGCGGCGGCAGCGATAAACCTGTGGTAGCGAGCAACCAAACGCCGATCGTCCCGAGCACCCCGGTTACGGCCCCGACCGCAATCCCGAAGCCGACTCCACTCGATCCGACTACGGCAGCGCGGAAACAGGTTCTCGCGGCTTATGCCGTCTTCTATGCGACCTTCACCAAGGGGCTTCAGTACGGCGGGGCCACCTACCGTTATGACGGTGTGATGGTAGGTCCCGCGCTCACCGCAGCCAGGGACAACCAGACAGTCCTCAAGGGGATTCGCAGGGTCAAGATCACAGGAAGGTCGCTACTGCTCGAGTCGAGGGTCAGCGACATCGACCTGACAGCGAAGCCCGCGACGGCGACCGTTACGGCCTGTGTGGTCGACGGACTCAGGGGTGTCGACAAGAACGGGAAGGTTATCGAGCCAGGCGGAAAGATCTCCAGGCGTGACCTGCTCAAGGTGGTCAAGGGGCGATGGATGGTCTATTCCACCCAGACCGGAGACAAGTCGTACGGATGCACGAAATGAAGGTGGCCCGGATCGGCCTTGCTGTGCTGCTCGTGCTGGGGAGTGTCGTGGCTGCCGATACAGCAGCTGCCGCCTCACAGGCCTGCGATCCAACTCACGGTATTCAGACGTCGGGTAGTTCGGTTGATACAACCTTGCGTTGTCCAGGCAATGGTGGCTCTGATGACCCGAAACACAGGACGACGTGGACCAAGGGCGGATACCCGCCCTTGTGCGTCTGGGTTCCGCAACCTGATTACGTTCCGGAGCCTGGCCAGCCTACGGCAGGCAAGGATGGGCAGTGGTACGTGCGGTTCTGCAGGTTCGGCAGCTACGCGACGTTTGCGCAGTGGGAGGTGGAGACCGGGACCTGGGATGACACGTCCTTCATGAAGCGTCAGAATTTCATGCGCAGGGCGGGGATCGAATTCCGCTTCTTCAAGACACCGCCTCCGACACGGCCGACGCCGGAGCAGATCATGTACTGGGTTGCCGGAACGCTACCGTTCCCGGCGACCCACCTCGCCGTCAGCCCGAAGCCGGGTGCCAACGTGGTGAACGTCCCAACCTGGGTATGGCTGACCGATGCCAAGGGCAACTACAATCCAAGCGCGTACGCCGTGAAGTCGAAGCAGATCGCGTTGTTCGGGTACGCGCTGCGATGGCAGATCGTGCCGAAGGTCGCGATCGATCCTGGCGACGGGGGCACGGCGCCGTCTTGTACAGGCATCGGCGTCCCGTGGTCCAAGGGAGCCGACCCGGCGAATGCGTGCACGGTGTCGTACAGCAAAGCCGGCCGCTACACGATGACCGCAACTGTCAGCTGGACCGTCCAATGGTGGCTGGGCGGCGTCCAGCAGCCAGACATCGACGGTCCCGACAACACGGCCACTGCGGCAATCACAGTCAAGGAGATCCAGGTAGTCGGGCGCTGACCTGTTCAGCTGGACCTTGCCAAGCTGTCCGTCGGGCGACGGTCAGACTCAATGAGAAGAGATGGGGAACTATCGATGGGCGGACCAGCAAGCGGAGGTATGACCGGTGGAGATCTGGCAGGTCTGGATGCGCTGTCGGCGAAGTTGAAGTCGTTCGCGGAGGAGTTGGCCCAGCTGAAGGGGGCGGCAAGCAAGGTCGTCGTGAGTACCCAGTGGACTGGCAGGCACTCGAACGACTTCCGCGCGGCGTGGACTCAATGCCAGAAGAACATCGGCCTCATCGAGACCGACCTCGCGAACGCAGCCTCCGCAGTCCAGAAGAACCGCCAGGCCATCACGATCGCCACCGGCGGCCAATGACGCTGTCATAGCGCAGGTGCTCGAGCGGGACTCGTTGGTAGTCGTCCCGGCGCGACCAATACCACTGCTCGGTCGCGCCGGATGACGGCAATATATCGGCAGTCAACCGGCGTCATTGAAGAATGGCTACCAGCCCGGGCTGGCTGGCAGCGTTGGCGGCGGAGCCGAGGTGGGGCGATTTGGCCGACCGTCGTTGGGGTAACCGGTGGGCCAGGACAGGTCTGGGTGGTTTCGCTTGAACCACGCGACGCAGTCGGCTGGTGGAGTGACATCGACGGCCCGACTAATCGCGATCCAGTTGTTGAATACGTTCTCGCGCGGTCCCTTGAGCCAACTGGCGTAGGGAGTTCGGCCGATCGGGGCTGGCGACGTATCGTCCATGAGGGCTTGCTGAGCACCTGACGCAGGAATGCTCGGCGGCTGGGTCGTCGGTCCGCTTTGGCGCATCACGAGCGTTCGGAGGGCCAATGCAACCTGCGCGCCGAAGAATTGACCGTCGGGGGTGAAGGTGGATTCGTCCCAACCGTCTGAGCAGACACTCGCGCGGAGCTCGCCGCCGCTCACGACGAGCGATCGGATGTAAAGTCTTTCGGTTCCGCCCCCTTGAACCCCGTCGCTCGCCGGCATCAGTTCGCTCAGCAGATCCGCGGACGTTGCTTGTGTGAATCCCGGATACGAGACAGATGCGTTCTGAAAGAGGTTCGCCGACTCGAACCATCCACGCACCGTTCGGGCGTCCTGCGAGTCAATGTTCAGGCCAGACGCGGCAGACCAGATCCAAGATTGGGGCAGGCCTACAGGTTCTGGTGCCGGCGACTTGTCATCCGCATGTGTTGAGCAGCCGGCCAGCACCGGAAACGCCGCCGCAACCAGACCGATCGCCTGCCAGCGTCGACGCCAATTGGCGAGGAGCATGTCAATTGCCCTTCTCTTCCTACTGGCCGAGGATCTTCTCATTGAACTCCTGGGTGCTGTCCGACTGGCAGTTGAGAAGCACCTTCGCTATCGTCGATCGGTATTCGATGAGGTAGCTGGTCAACTTCTCGCTCGCTCTCGGCACCTTCGCTACCGCCTCGATATATAGGGCCTCCAGGTCCTGTTGAAGCAAATTTCCTCGCTCGGCAGGTGAGGTGAGATGAGGGGGGATTCCTTTACTGCGCAAGTCATCTGGTAGATCTTCAACCTTCAGTTGCCCAGACTCGATAAGTGCTTTGGTGAAGTTGTATCTCACAATTAACGGCCCGCCGGTCGCGCCGACAGGATTTACGCCCGCGAACTTCACGGTCTGAGGCTGAGATGGGTCGGCGTGCCCCGAGGTCAGGCGACCGAGCAATTGATCCAAAATGGCAACGGGGTCCAGTCCCGGAAAGGATGGAAGTTCCGCATCCAATCCCTTGGTGACGAAGCCTGTTATGGCGCTGAGCGCTTTGCCTCGAAGTTCGTCAGCCGCGACCTGTGCCTTCGCCTTGTCCTGGTTAAGTTCGAGCGCCACATTAGTCAATGCCGCCTCGAGGAGAGCCTGCAGTCTTCCAGCGGGATCAGCGTCTTTCACATACTGCCCAACACCTGGATGCTTGAGCGTGTTGTGGATACCTGTGACATTGTCGAGGTAGATGGCTCCGGCCAGAGACTCCGCAGCCGCCTTGTCCGTTGCTATCAGCGTGAAGAGCCGGGCGCTGGCAAGGTCCCTGCTGTCATTTGTCGCCAGATCTCGGAGGAACGCGGCAACTCCACGAGCAAGACTGCGCGCGATCTCAGGACTGACGACGCCGAGAGCCGGCGGCGTCACCTTCGCCAGGACATCAGTTCCGCGAGGTTCGCCGGCCGTGATATTGAGTTCGGCATTGACCACCGATGTATCCGTCAGCGTGTCGAAGACGCTTCCCCAGGCCTGGATGGCGAGTAGTTGGCGGGCGCGGCTCGGTGATCGCTTGGCGTCTGCGATCCAGTTGAGAGTTTCGCTCACAGCCTTGCCGCTATCACTCCATACGTGCGTGGTGATGGCCACCAGGAAGTCTTTCGACGTCGTATAGCCCTGGTAGATCCCCTTTGAGATGTCTTCTGGCTGGTCCATGCCTTGACCTGTGAGGAGGTCATGCATGGTCTGCTCGTTGCGGCTGGAAATGTGGAGGAAGACCCGCGCGAGCTGATCACTCTCCGGTGTTGGGACAGAAGTCGGGGTCTGTAGCCGCTTGTAGGCGGGGATCGACTGTGCTGCCGAGATCGCGAGACGTTTGCTGAGCACGAGGCCAGCTCGGTCGACCGGCTCGGACTGTGCAAGGAAGGCAGCGAGTGGCCCGGCTTTGTCCCCGCCGTCTGGTGCCCAACCACCGTCGTGCAGGGGGTAGCCGCCGAGCTTGTCTGCGGCGGCCTCGCGGACGAAGGCTGGGAGGCGGTTCCAGCCGCCTCCGCGGGATTCGTCTGAGAGGGCGAGGAGGCCGCCGCCGGTTGCTGCTGCGAGCTTGGCCCGAACTTTGGCGTCGAGGGCGGTCGGTACGATTTCGCCGGGAGCGTAGCTGGTTCGGGTCGGGGCGATCCAGTTGTTGTCGTCCCTGAAGTAACTCGGCAGCCTGTACACATCCTTGCCGAGATGGCTGTAGTACGTTTCAAGGAAGAGGATGTCGTCGGGGCTCAAGCGTCCCTTCGCGTTGCGGATTCGCTCGAGCGCGTTGCCGGCAGCAATAACCCCGGCGCGGCTGTCGGGTTTGCCGTCGAGTCCCGCCTTGGTGCGGACAACTGCCAGGTCCGCCGCCTGTTTGGTCGCAGCGTCGGAGTCTTCTGGGATGGACAGGAGACTTGTGTTCGGTGTGAAGGTCAGCCCTTGGGAGGCCAGCAGGGCAGCCGCGGCTTGGCGTCGGCGCAGCATTGGCAGCTGCTCATGCAGCCACCGAGCGATTCCTCCGAGGTCGGTGATCGGGCCGGTCGGCACGCCGACCTTGTCGAACTCGGTTTTGAGGCGTGGAACCTCTGCGGTGATCGCGGCCTCGATCGCAGCGAGATCCTTGATGACTCCGCTCAAGACAGTGGGATTGATCCCGCAGAAGCCGTCTCCGTCTCCGGAGCGACCTCCCTCAGCTTTATCGGCCACGATGCCCCCCGAGCTTGGCGCGCCAACGAGCGGCCTCTTCTTCCGTGCACATCGCAGGCGTGCGGCGTAGCAGCTCCTCGACTCCGTCGTTCAGAGCCCGCACGCTCACTACGTACTTGGCCGCCTGTTTCGAGAACTCGCCGGCCCAGAGAGTGGCTGTCGTACTCGACCAGGCGGAGCCGTTTGCGATCGCCACAGCCGGCCGTTGCTGCTTGTTGTGCAGCCGTTCTTGAGCTGTCTGCACACGCTTCAGAAGGTCGCTCAGATAGGTGTGCAGAGGGTTCGGTACCGTGCCACCGGCCGACGAACTGGCGGTTTCATCTGATGTCTGGGCCACTTCAGCGCACCCCTACCAGTTCAATCCCCGCTCGGCGCATTGCGGCACTCATCCTTCCCCGACGTTCTCGCAAACGACCGACCTCAGACTACACAGCGCCACGGGTCGCGACAGATTGAGTCGTGGCGCCGCGGTCGGACGCATAGTTACACAACGTGCTGGCTCGGTGCGACCTGGTTGCACGAACCTGCAAACTTGCGGGCCTTATGCCGGCTTGGTGACCTGGATGCGTTCCCACTTGCCGGCGGCGATCATTACGGCGCGGCCGGGTGGTGAGCCGGTGGGTAGGCCTGTGGGCAGCATGACGCCGAGGATCTCGGCGTCGTCGTAATTCTCCGCGGCGAGGACGAGTCCTGCGCGGGACCTCTTGATGGCGGCGGCAGGGCCGACGTACATGCTGTTCAGTTGGGCAGTAGTGCCCGCGGCGATGACGAGGTTGCCGGTGTCGCGGTACTGGCCGACGCGAGATTCGATGGTTTCGGCTAGGGGCGTGTGCTCGCCGATGAGCTCGAGGTCGTCGATCACGAGTGCGTGAGGCGTCCGCAGACCGTCAAGGACCGCATTGACTTCGTCGCTGTCGGCGTCTGCTCCGAAAACACGGACCACGCCCTCGGTACCAGGGAGGTCTAGCAGAGGGCTCCGTCTCGGTGCGATGACGGCGACCTTCCATCCTCGCGAGATCATCGACTCGACCATGGTGAGGAGAGCCGTGCTGCGGCCGGATCGGTTCGGGCCTGCCACGAGAATCCCGGGTCCGTGCACTTGTGCGTCGAAAGCCCGGATGCCGAGTGTGTCGCCGCCGACGCCCACAAGGATCTCGGAGTCCTGGAGTGCTGTTGGACCGAGCGCCAGCGCGCTCGTCGAGTCGACCGTGACGGGTAGCGGGTCCACGCGGAACGGGCGTCGCTCGAAGGGGATGTCGGCTAGCGGTGTGGAGTGCGCCGCTATCTCGTGCAACGCCGCGACCTGTGCGGTGCCTGCGTCGTCGTCGGTCAGGAGTGCTACCTGCGTCTCGCGTGAACCTTGAGCCCGGAATCCGCGACCTGGCGGAAATGACTGAGGTACGTCCTTGATCGCCATCCCGATCGTCATGAAGTCAGATGGCTCGGCCATGCGGAGCATCAGTTTGTCCTCGAGATGAGTCGAGATCGGGCCGACGAGTGCCGACTTGTCAGCGGTCAGGATGGTCTTTACGCCAATGGCGGCGCCTTCCTGCAAAATTTGGAACCAGCCGTCGTAGAGCTTGCCGCCGGCTGTTTGCTCGAACGCAGCTTTGAACGCCTCCCAGCGGTCAAGGAGGATCACGATGTAAGGCAAGCGGTCCGCCGGCGTGCTTCGGCGGCGTTGCTCAGCGATGTCCGCGAATCCGCTCGCCGCCAATTGTTGCTGGCGCCGGCTGATTTCTGCGTTCAACCGGTCGGTGAGGCGCATCAAGCGGTCGAGTTGATCACGGGCCACCACCGCGCCTGTGTGAGGGAGGCTAATGAGTGGGAGCAGGGCGTTGTTGCCGCAGTCGACGCCATAAAGGTGTACGTCGGAAGGCTCGGCGATCTGCGCAATCGATGCAGCGATGGCACGAAGCGTGGCCGAGCGGCCGCTGCGCTGCATACCGATGATGCCGAACGGACCCGACGAGTTGAGGTCGTACGTCGCTGCCGCACGGGTTTGTTCATGTGGGAGGTCGCTCAGGCCGAATGGGGCCGGCGGTATGTGTCCGCTGTCCTCAACCTGACCCGGCTCGAGTTGGCTGAGAATGACGCGAGTGGGCAACGGTGGAAGCCATGGGCTCGGTGGCGTTGCCGCGCCCGTCAAACGAGCCGACTCCTGCAAGGTCCGGACCAGAAGGGCCAGGTCGGTAGGAGTCATTGGGTCGTCATCGGCGCCCGAATCGAGTTCGAACGCGATAGGCCGGCCGAGGTCGTGCCACGGCACTGAACGAGTCATGACAGACGCCGCAACGAGCGTCGGGGGTCGTCCACCAACACGAGACGTCTGGAAGGGAACCAACGAGGAGTGCCCAAGGCGCGCGTAGCCGCGGCCAGGTGTCGACTTCGAGATGTGGGCTGCTTCCGGTGCTTCGATCACATCTGTGCTGTCGCCGGCGTCGGTGACGCGGAGCGCGATCCGCAGGTTGGTGTTCGCCTTGATGTCGTTTGTCACGACGCCGGCGGGTCGTTGCGTTGCGAGGATTAGGTGCACGCCGAGGGAGCGGCCGCGTCGGGCAATGTCGACGATGCCGGTGACGAAGTCAGGGAGCTCGGTGACCATCGCGGCGAACTCGTCGATGACGATCAGCAACCTGGGCATCGGCTCGTCGCCCGGGCTCATCCGTTCGAGGTATTCCTCAATGTCCTTGGCGTCTGCTGCCTTTAACAGACGTTCACGGCGATGGAGCTCAGCGGCCAATGACGCCAGTGCCCGGGTTGTCAGGTGGCCGTCGAGATCGGTGACCATACCGACTGTGTGCGGCAGGTGGTTGCAGTCCTTGAATGCTGCGCCGCCCTTGTAGTCGACCAGGACGAAGTTCATCTCGTCCGGTCTATTGCCGATGGCAAGCGAAGCGATCAGCGTTTGGAGCAGCTCGGACTTGCCAGCGCCAGTGGTTCCGGCGACGAGGCCGTGTGGACCGTCCCGAACGATATCGATGACGAAGTTGCCATCGATCCCTTCTCCGATCAAAGCCTGCGTCGTACGGCCCTGAACTCTCCACAGTGCTGCGACCTGCTCAGGTTTGGGCGGGTCCATTCCCAACACAGACAGGAGTCTGCTGCTATCGGGGAGAGCGGCGCTGCTCTCGCCTCCAGAGACATCTCTGATGGGCGAGAGGGATCGGGCCAGCCGATCCAGCCACTGGGGAGTGACTAGGTCGGCTCGAATACCGTCGATCGTCTGCGCACCCGTGCGCCGCAGGCGCCACCACGAGCCGTGCGGTGTGACTACCGCCTTGGCCTCGTCCGGTAATTGACGTTCGTCGGCGTCCATGCAGATGAATCGGACGCCGACGGAAGGGCCGTCGCGTAGGAGGGCCACAACTCCGGGCAGCAAACGGAGGCGTCGGGCTCCGTCCATGATGACGACGACCTGATTCGAGAAGACCGGGAGTTCGGAGAGTGTGCTGCCCAGCGCTTTGCGGCGACCCTCGACGAGTGCAGTGAGCTCCGCGATCCGTCGCATAGTCGTCTCGTCATCGTTGCCTACAGCATTGAGGTAGCTCTCGTCTTCGCCCCCGCGCAGATGCGGTAGCCAGCGCGTCCAGCTCCAGTCTGCGGTTGTGGGCGGAGGACACAGGACCATGAGTCGAAGCGTTTGGGGGCTGTGCAAAGTTGCCAGCTGCCCGGTCAACCAGGCGCCCAGGCGCTGTGAGTCGCCGTTGGGCGCCGCGATCCCCAGGACACCGACTGATGCCAGTGAGACCGTCGCTGGGACGTCGGGAGCAGTCCATGTACGCCGCCGTACATGGCTGTCTTGTGACGCGTCCTCGACGACAACCTCGCTGGCCAAGTCCGCGGTGCCGAGCCTGAGCTCTAGCCAGTCCGGATCGGTCGGCCGGCGCTCCCAGAGCCTGGATCGTGGGCCTGTTGCGAGCAGGAGGAGGGTCGCCGCGTCTGGTAGGTCATACCGACGGGCCTTGCGTTCGTCGTCCAAGGCGTCCATTGCAGCAGCTTCGATCCGACGCTTCCGGTCGCGGAAGTCAGCCATTTGCTGTTTGTACGTGGTCTTGCCTTCGCGACGGCTCTGGAAGTACTGGCCGAGATAGAGGACCGGCGAGAGCAGTCCAAAGAGCAGCATGCCTGGCTGCCGCATGAACAGCGCTATCGCGACCGATGCGACGAGCGGCAACGCCATCATCATCAACGGAAAGCTCTGCCGGCGCGGCTTCTCGGGCTCGGCCGGCAGACTGAATTCGGTCAACCGCGGTGGAGGTAGGAGCCGCGGTGGGCGATTGAAATCGAGGGTCCCGCCGTTGGGGTTATGGGAGAGTGACGCGTCGGCCGGCTGGACGGCGGCCAACTCGAGAACGACTGGTCCCACTGTTACCTGCGAACCTGGCGCCCATGGGTTGGCAGACCATCGGTTCGTGGAGCTCTGTGGGCGCCGGTCGACTTCGAGCATCGCTGATCGATGTCCGGGCTGAAGCATCTGAGTCGACTTGTCGGTGCCAGAGAGCACGATCGGGCCTGCCGAAGCATCGTGCGGCCTGTCCGGCGCCTGAGCGGACTCTGGTACGTCGGATCGAAAGTTCACATCACCAGCCGTCGTCACGGTCACAGTGCCGACCGAATCTGGAATCCCGGCGCCGACGAGACGAACGGCTGAGTCCTTGGTGGTGCCGATCGTGTAGCTTCCGATGCCCAGCCGGTGAACGGCGCCCGCTCCGGGGCCGCTGACGAGTCGAATCTCGACGAGGCCCTGTGGTTCCCGGGGCAGACAGCCTCGCGAGTCCCCAAGGCTGACGATCGCGCCCTCGCGCAGCGGCGAGTCGGCAATCGAGGTGCTCTGATCGACCAGGGTGCCGTCAACGTAGATCGGGGGATCAATGCGAGGCCTGTGAAGACTGGTCACCGAAGCGGTTCCTGGAGTCGACGACAACCCGCTCAGCGCCGATACAAGTTGGGGCACAACCGCAGATACCTTGGCCCCCGCGTCGGCCCTCACGAGGACATCCGCACTCACACCCAGAACGGGGTCCACCACGGTGAGCACAACATGCATCCGACTATTACCCCGTTCGTCGCACAGACTGTCAGACAGAGACTACGACCTGTCAGGATCGATTGCTCGCGTCGTGCCTAGATGCGAGGCCAGGTAACGGCTGGCAAGCTATGCGGGTGGCGCGACCCGACGAAACCCCAGGTGGGATGGTCGCGGAATCGCGTGCCTCGCGGTATGAACGCCTGCTTGGTGAGCCAATTGTGATGGCTGACCCTTGTATCACAGGTGCGCAGGTTTCACGCCTGCTCGGGATCACGAGCGCCCAGGTGCGGAGCCTGGTCGCACGGGGGCGACTCACGAGATATGCCGACCGTGGCAAGGCTCGACAGTTTCGTTTGTCTGACGTGATCGGCCTAGAAACCACGCTCACAGTCGAGGAGGCGGCGGAGATCTGGTCCTGCAGCCGCGAAGATGCCGGTGAGATAGTCGCTCGCGGCCCCTTCCCCGCAACGGGCGATGCGCAGCGGCCAATAAGGCGCGTCGACGTCGACCTTGAGCAAGGGCGCCGCTGGACGCGGTCAGATCCCGCGCATCCAGGCCGGGTCGAGGTCGAGTGCCGGCTCTGGTCGGCCAAACGACGACGAGCGAGCGGCTGGATGGGCACGACGGAGGGAGCCGAGATCCTCGGGATTGCACCGTCGTATGCGAGGCGGCTCGCCGTGAGTGGTCGCCTGCCGGCCGAGCAGGACGCCTTTGGCCGGTGGTGGTTCGAGGCCGATCGCATCCAGTTGATAGCCAATGGCCGCGCGTTTCGGCGAGAACACGGCATGTCGACGTCGAGGTGGCCATTCACATGAGTTCAGCCGAAGACAGGCAGTGGCCTGGCGCAGCCCGGGATGCTGGTGGCAACTCGGATCGTGACGGCTCCACTCGACCGCTGAGCCGGACGATCGAGTGTTCCATGCGAGGCTTGGAGTATGGCCGCTGACCAGGACCACGATCTCGGCGAGGTGCCGATCGATCCGCTGCTCGGTCAACCGAGGCTGGTCGACGACCCGCGGATCTCGATCGCACAGGGCGCAACTGTGCTCGGCAAGACGGTCGCGCAGGTCCACCGACTGGTCCGCCTCGGCAGGCTGCCACGCCACGGCCCTGGCAAGAATGGTCGGCCGCTACTGCTCTCGGAGGTCGAGGCGCTGCGCGCCAAGGGCGATCCGATCCCTGTGAAAGCCGCGGCACGGACGCTCCGTCGCTCAATCGTTGCCACCTTTGAATTGGTCGCTGGAGGCCAATTGCCACTGGTCCCCGGAACCAAGGTGATGGTCTATCCGTGCGACGTGGCTGCGCTTGCGGTTCAGACGCGGGTTGCTAAGACGGCTGCGCAGAAGGCGGCAAGGGAGGCTGCAGAGGCGCGGAGCCTGCCTCGCCTGAAGGGACCTCCCGGCTACCTCAACTCGAAGCAGACTGGGGAGCGATTGGGGCTCACCTCCGTCTACGTAACGCAGATGGCCGCCGAGGAAAAGGTCCCGGCCATCTTTCAAGACGGCCAATGGTGGTTCGACCGGCTATAGAGCGGGCTATAGAAGGGGCTACAGGGCGATCCAGGTGGCGGTGCCGTCGCCGGCGCGGATCGCGTCGAGGCGTTGCCGCAGCGCGGCCGCGTGCGGCGGGCTGTCGGGCGGATGACGCCAGAGCAGGGCGCGCGCCTCCTTGGTTCCGAGCTGCTCGAGCCCTATCCGTGCCCAGTCACGTATGGATTCGTCTGGACTGGCGAGGGCCTCGCGCAGCACGGGGAGCGCCTCGGCAGAGCGAGCCTCGCCGATCAACTCCAGCAGCCAGCAGCGCAATCCATGATCCTCCTCGCCTGAGTAGGCCGTGATCAGGTCGGCGACGTGTTCGTGTGCGACCTGCTTCACGAGCCCGAACCCATCTTCCTGGATCTGAGGATTGTGCTTTCGCATCATCCCCATGCCTCGTGTGAACTGGTCGACCACAGCACGACTCTACGGCCGCTTGCTGCTGGTCGGCGGCTGGCCTACCGACGTCCGCGCTTCGGCTAGATCCGGAAGGACATGCCGTGCACGCCGGGCCGAAGAAGTGTCACCACCAAGCGCCCCGGGAGCGTCACCGATGTCCTGATACAGAACTGTCACCGATGTCTTGAGACATGACAGTTCACCGCGTCACTAACCACCGGCCCACTAGAACATGCTTTCGAATGTGTCGTATTCTGGCGGCATGGTGGGACGGTTCAATGCGCGTGAGGGCACCGGCGAGACGGGCCCGGGTTGGATCGTTTCGACAACGCCGCCAACGGAAATCGTGGCTCGGGGCTGTCCGAGGATGCCGCGCACCTGCTGGCCGCGGATCTCGAGCTGCAGTACGACGTGTACGGGCCGCGTTCGCCGGATCATGTCCAGCGGGTGGATCCGCCGGTGCCGGTGGAGAAGGCCTGGATGCCGGCGGGCTTCGTGGATGCGTGGGTTTTCGAGCAGGGGATCTGGGTCGGCCGGGTGAAGGACCGGAACGGCCGGTACTCCTGGATCCCGGGGATCGAACTTCGCCGGGCCGACTTCTGATGCCCGGGCCGACGTCGACGACCAGGGGACCGGTGATCCGGTTGCAGGGCGGCCCGCGAGACCGGTGGGAGTACTACGAGCAGGACTTCCTGGACTGTGTCCGGTCCGCGCAGGTGATGGGCCAGCTGCACGGCCGGCCGATCGATCACCCGGCGAGCTGGCCGCTGTCGTACCAGCGCCCTGTGTCTGGGCCTATCTGGGTGTGGCAGCAGGGGGAGAACTGCCACCCACGTCCTGTCGAATGAGGAGTCGCTGGTTCATCGAGTCCCATCGGAACTCACACCTATCAGATGGTCATCTGATGGGGAGGGTCTCGTCGGGCGTTGGCTTGGGTCTAGTCACGCTCGGAACTGTGCTGATCGTGCTCACCCCTGCTGAAGGACTACCGCACGCACGCTGAGGGCAAGCCGCTGATCCCAGGTCTGGCGCAGGCGCGGCGGTGGGTCGGTGCCGTCGCCGGCGTGGCCGAATGGTCAGTCAAACCCCAGCCGGCCGACCTTGTCGAGGAACTCGAGGTCGCCTGTGGTCAGCTCGGCACCGAAGAGCCGCTGCAGCTCGTTCTGCATTGCTTTCGCCTTGTTTGCTGCACGGATCGTTCGCCCGATCAGCGCGACCTTGCGGCCGTACGACCATCGCCGCAATAGGTCTGGAGTCCGGACTGCGGTCTTGCCGACGGAGGTCCCAAGACTGACGAACGATGTCGCGGTCGGGTCGAGCGCTGCCTTGGTTCCGTCGGCTGCAAGAGACCAGAGCACATCGGCAGTTCCGGTGCCCCCGCTGCCGTACTCGCGGCGGAGCAGATCGGAGTATCGTGCGCTGTCTCGAACGAGTGCCGAGATGTCTCCGTCCGCCTGGGCCGCCGCCAGGTCGGTCATCGCCTTGCGGAAGCGTCGAGCGTCGGCCGAATCGCGGATCTGCAGAGTCCTTGCCACGATCTCGGTGGGCTTGGAGCTGGTGGCTAGTACCCGGCCGAGAAACAGGGGCAGCGCTGTCAAGACGGGTCGGCCGATGAGCTGGTTAGCAGACTCGACCCTGGCACGTGCTGTGGCGTCGGCCAGGTCGACCATCCGTTCATCGATGGTGAGGTCGGCGAAGGGGCCGCGTTCGAAGAACTTCCAGCAGATCGGAGCGCGCAACACGTCTGGCCGGTAGGGCGCAGCAAACACCTCTGAGGCGAGAAGGTAGAAGTGCGTTCGCATGAGCAGAGCTGGCGTGAACTCTGTGAGATAGGTCTCCCGAGAGCGGCGGGCTGCATTCCAGAGAGTCTCACGGCGATAGTTATGACGCTTGACAAAGTCCGAGAACGCCGCCGCGGTCGAGCCTGCAGCGGCAAGCTCGCGGAGCTCGGTCCGGTCCGCGATCCCGACGTTGGCTGCTATGTTGACGCGAGGCTGGGTCGACTCAGCCAGACGCATGCCGTGCCCATCCGAATTCAGGACCGGTTCAGTTCGACCAACTCTCGGCCACCCGCTCGAGCCGTGCTCGAACTGTTCGCGATGCACCGCATCTAGCATCTCCAGATAACCGCGGAGCTCCCCGTGCTTGTCGCGAGCCCCATTCGCCAACAGCGCGTACAGCTGCATCGAAGCGTCTTCGGCGGCCGCGAAGTGTGGTGGCATCTTGCCGCTCCCAGACCATTCCGCCGGAGGACCGTGATTGAGATCGTCGGGCGTCAGCCAGTTCAGCATGGCGTAGCGCTCGACGATGTCCTCCGTGCTGCGGTTCTCAACCCACACGGCATCACCGAATGCGCTCGCTGCCTGGGAGAGCCGGTCGTCATCAGGCAGCGTGTTCAGGACGATGAGCTCAGCGTGGAGGATTAGGCTCTCGATCAGGAGCGAGAGCGAGTACACGTTGAGCGCGCTTGGCGGGTCGTCACCAGCCAGCAGTCGAGTCGCCGACATCAGAGTCGTGCCGTCCAGTAGAACCCGCTCCATGGGCCGCCATCCTCCCGTACAAGCCTCATTGTCATCCGATACGTCTGGCGTCAGCCAGGGTGTCAGCAGGCCGTCCTACTTCCGCACCTCCTCTCGCCGGTCACAGACCATCAGTATGCGTTCGTCCATCAGCACTGTCGCCTCTCTCACGACGTGTACGGGCCGCGGTCGCCGGATCATGTCCGGCGGGTAGATCCGCCGGTGGCGATGGAGATGGCCTGGGTGCCACTCAGTCGGGGCGGTTGTAGGTGTTGGCGCAGCTGCGGCCTTCAGAGGCGGGGTTTATGTCGGTGGTGTAGATCGTCGGGTGCCGCCGGCCGGGCCGGCGGGGGATCGCTCGTTCACGGCGTGCCCGGCGGGCGCGCCGCACCATCTCGATGTGGCCGGGGTCGTACCACCATTGGCCGTCCTGGAAGACGGCCTTGATCTTTTCCTCGGCGGCCAACTGGGTCACGTAGGGGCCGGTGAGCCCGAGACGTTCGGCGGCGTGCTTGGTGTCGATATAGCCGTCTGGGCCTTGGGGCTGCCGGATCCGGCGTGGCGTGAGCGTCTTGCGGATCGCGGCGATGTCGGCCGGGTAGACCATCGTTTTGGTGCCGGGTACGAGCGGTAGTTCGCCGTCGGCGACGAGCTCCAGCGTCGCGGCGATCGACCGCCCGAGCTTGCGGGCGGCGACCTTCAGCGAGATGGGCTCGCCCTTGTCGCGCAGTGCCTCGACGTCGGACAGCAGGACCGGCCGGAAGTTGTTCGGTGGGCCGTGCCGGGGGAGCCGGCCCATGGTGATGTACCGGCGGACCTGAGTAGGGGTCTTGTTCAGCACGGCGGCGGCCTGGGCGACCGTGATGCGTGGGTCGTCGACCATGCGTGGTTGCCCGAGCAGCGGGTCGATCGGCAGGTCGTCGCCGTCGTGCTTTTGTTGCTCCGCCACCATTTGCCCAGCCTCGCATGGAACCTTCGGGGCGAGGCACCGGCTCATTCCGGGCCGCACTGCAAGTAGATGCAATCTGCGGGACCCGGTCCCCGGGCTGCCGGCCGATGCCGGCGGAATCACTGGTCGAGGTCGGCGAGCCGGTGCTGGCTGGCGTCGCGGCGCTGCTGGGCGGCGGTCGCGTTGCGGGTCGTGCGGTTCAGTTCGACTTGGAGAGCGCGGGTACGGCGGTGGGCGGCGCGCAGCTGCTGCCGGGCCTGGTCGAGCTGTTCGATGAGTTGCTCGATCGTGGTCTCGAGGTCGGCGAGGTGGTGTTCGTGCGCGTCGAGATCGGCCTGCGCCTGGGCGCGTTCGGTCTCGGCGTCGGCGTACTCGCGTTCGGCATGCTGGGCGCGGCCCCGGAGCTCGGTCGTGCGGTTCCGCTGACCGGCCGCGGCACCATCGACAGCTGACGGTGCTGCCGGCGCGCGGCGCCGGGCGGTTTTGCGGGTGGGTTTGGTCGCGGGTGCCGGGGGAGCGCTGCGTACGACGCGGGGTTTGACAGGGGCGAGCTCGGCGGGCTCGCCGGTCTCATCGACGACGCCGAAACCGACGTGACGTAGGGCGCTGGTGAGCTGGCCGGTGCGGAGCAGCTGCGCGGCGCCGAGGTCGATGACCACGGCGTCGAGGGTCTCGGTGAGCCGCTGTTCGGTCGTCGTACTGACGGTGTGGCCTTGGGCGCGGGCCTGTGCCCGGGCGGCGAGGACGAGTCGCCGGACGAGTCCGTGCCGGGTAAGCGTGAGCTCGCGCAGGCGGCGGCCGTCGCCTGCGCGGTGCGCGTCGCGCAGCTGCTCGCCGAGCTCGGTGAGCTCGTCGACGCCGCCGGGGTCGGCCCGGACGAGAGTGTTGGCGAGCCAGGCGGCGAGCGTGGGCTTGCGCAGCGCTTTCAGCGCAGCACTGGCTCGGGTGTCGCCGGCGTCCTTGGCCTGCTGGACGTACTGGTTGCGGGCAGCAATGAACTCTTCGGGTGGCAACCCGTAGAGCTGCAGCGCGGCCGCGGTGACGTCCATGTCACCCACCATGCGGTCGTGCAGTTGTCGTGGGCAACGCCGATCGTCTGGGCACATGCTGGTGTCGTGGCCGAGTGGCGCTGCGGGAAGTGCGAGGGGGCCAAGGTCCCGGAGCATAAATGGGAGGAATTGCATCCGATTCAACACTCCGCCTGATGACGGGACGACTCTTTGCGCTGGTCAAGTGGCTCTGCTGAGCCACTCCTGTAGCTTCACATCGGGCCATGACCTGGGGAGCGACCCTGGAAGCAACATTGATGCATCTGATACAACAAGTCGTCGACCCCTTAAAAGTCACCCGCTGGCGTCGCTGGCGTCGGTCGGTGCCGCCGCCTGCGCCGGCAATGTGCGGAACACGTGGCCGTCGACTCTGACCTCCTCGGCGGCGTCGGTAGCGGTGAGCCCGGCGGCCAGGGCTGGCACGAGCTTCTCGAGGGTGTCTGCGACGCCCGACGTCGTCCGGGTCAGCTCCTGCGCGGCGTCGCCGTAGCGGGCGGCCGCCGCGACGAGGTCGGCGAGCACCTCGGGAGACGGGGGGTCGGGCCAGTTCTTGAGGTCGAACACCTTGGCCAGTAGCGCGTTCCGGTACACCCCCACCTGCCAGAGGGCGTCCGCGTTGCAGCGCTCGACGTCCCGGTACCACTGCTGGCTCATCGCGTAGCTACGGGTGCGCGGCGCGACCGTCGTGGTGGTGTTGACCAGGCCCGGGATGACGCTCATGCCAGCCTCTGACAGCACCGTTTTCACCTCGAAGCCCTCGGTGTTGCCGGGGAAGTCGAGGTTCACGATGTCCAGCTGGCTCGTCGTCGCGGAGTCCGTCACGGTGCACCAGAGCTGCAGCGGTACGTCGTCCTGCGCTGGTTCGCCCGTGCCCGGCCGGGTGTCGACGACCCGCACCCGCACGGTCACCTGCTGGGCAGGCCCGCGGGTGACCCGGGTACCGCCGACGAACCACAGGAAGGTCGGCGCGAACGAGCCCGGGGCCCGTGCCGTGATGCTGACCCGCGTCGTCACGTTGAGCACATGGTATTCGTACGACGCGTTGGGGCAGTCCGGGCCTGGCTTGAGGCTCGCCATGTGCAGCCCGTCGTTGCGAGGGGCCGAGTGGGAGGTGCCGTAGGTCTCGTAGAGCAGCACCGTCGGGTGCGTCCGTAGCGGAAAGACGCTCTCGCGCGGTGGTACGAGGGTGGTGCCGGGCGGCAGGTGCGCGTCGAGGATGTCGGCGAACTCGGGGAACGCGCTTTGCTGCGGTCGCCCGGTGAGCTCGGCGAAGGTCTGGGCTAGGTGGTCGCCGTTCGAGCTGGCGATCTGCTTCCAGGAGTACCGCAGCTGGTCGTGCAGGTAGTAGAGGAAGAGGATGCCGCAACCGAACGAGCGGACGTCTTTGTCGGTGCCGAGGGACAGCGTCACGAAGTCGTAGCGGTCCTCGTCGATACCGTCGGGCTGGGCGGCGCGGCGGCGCCAGGGCAGCTGTAACCACTCGGTCGAGTACGGGCCGTTGTTCGGCGAGCCCGCGGGGCGGTAGTAGCCGGTCGGGTGCAGCTCCGCCCCGGCCACCCGCGACAGGGCCTCGCCGGCGCTGTTGTGCGGGCTCCAGTTGGTAGGCGCGGCGTGCATGAACAGCTCCGCCAGCTCGAAGACGAACATCGCCCGGGCGAGCTCGTCGCGGATCGTCGCGCTGCCGCCGGAGTTGGCGAGGGTGGCCCCCCACAGCGTGATGCGCGGCGACTGGTTCCCGTAGAACCAGTCGCTGGCGGCGTGCGGCGAGGCGTCGTCGCCGACCGAGACCCAGGGCCCGTACGGCTGGTCGCTCCATCGGTAACTGAACCAGTCCTCGAGCGTGGCGAGGTCTTGTGCAGCGCAGGCTAGGATCGCCTCGGCGCCAGCACGCGTCTGCGGACTGTCGGGCGCGACGGTCACGAGGAAGGGACCGGCACTGCCGACCACGGCCTGACCGCAGAAGGTCTTGGGAAGTGCCACGAGATCATCGTCCGGCAGCCCCGGGGCGTCGTCTACACCCTGGCGGACCACGGCGAGTTTGAGCCGTACCCTCCTCAGAAAGCGCTAGCTCGACCCGGCGCCGCTGTGGACGCCGGCCGGCAGGGCCTGTCGACGGCCGCCTGATCCGGCTGCGTGCGGATCGCTGGCTGGCGTCGCCACGACCTCGGCAGCGAATCTCAGAGCGGCGCGGCCATCGTCACACCGGGAAGACTCTCGCTCCGCGCTGCCAGCACGCGGCATAGTCGATGGGGAGCGCCGGTAGGGCAACAGACACGGCCGAGCCAGGGTCGTCCTCCCCGAGGATCACCCCTGCCGTCGGCATGATGAAACCTGACTTCGTGACCGGAAGCACGAGATGCCGGTCATGCAAATGATGCCGATCGAAGCGAGCCATGAACCGGACTTCGACCGCCGTGACACCATCAAGATCGGCGGCGATCTCAGCCGCCAGGGTCGGGTGGTCGTGATCCCTACTGACAAGGATCCGTAGGCGAGCAGTCGTGAACTTTCGCAACTCATCCAGGAATCGCCTTGTGATTGTAGGCCTGCTGAACGCGTAGCGGTCCACCCAGATCGCGTCGTCTGCCCCTGCTAGAAGACTCGCGAATCTACGAACCGACTCCCCGCGAGATGCAGGCCACCCAGGGCTGCTCAGGCGGATCTCTTCCAAGAGGCGGGACTCGGCAACAAGGGCGGCGAGTTCGAATTCGGTGTCGCCGTTCTGCGATCCCAGACAACGGAGGGCTTCCTGGCTCACTGGATCCGCCTCCCTGTAGGCACGTGCGCCGACCAAAACTTCAACGGCCCCCGCTGGAAGCGCGGCGGCAATCCGCCGGCGATCGTTGTTGAGGTGTTCGACGACGCTAAGACGGGCCTCGTGCGCCGAGCGTGCTAGGAAGCGCCGCGCCAGCCAGGTCGAGTCCCCGGCTTGACGACGGAGGTCGCCGAACGGGACACCTACTGCAAGCGCGTCTTCCTCAGACAGAGAAGGCAGACTCACCATTTCCGCACGGCTAAGGAGTGGGCTTCCTGCGAAGTTCAGGTCCAGCATGTCGCCAGATCGAGCGATCAAGAGAGCTCCGATGTCACGAGCGTCCTGGCTGTCTACAAGCAGTCGGTAGAGCATGGAGTGGAGAGCCCCGCCTTGCGACCGCCGGATCGCGTGACCGTAGTCATCGAAGACCAGCTGCGCGAATCCCTCTTCTGCCACAGCTGCTGCCACGTCACCATCGAGCATCACGCGCGCTGCCTTCTGAGACAACTCGGTGAAAGACCGACTTGCCACGAGAACAGCGCTATCGCCAAGCGCGCCGGCTATCGACGCACATGCCGTTGAAAGACCCCATCGGGGCAATGCGCGGGCAAGAACGATGTCGCCACTCAGAAGTCTCTCGGCGACGCGGTCGAGCCAATGCTGTTCACTGGGCAGCCAGTTACTTGTCGATGCCACGCACGGCTCTTTCGATCGCACGGATCCGTGGCGTCGTGGTTTCGTCGATCACGAGGCCATACGGTCCGGCGTGCGCCACGCGGCGAGGATCCTCTTCGTACACGAGCTGGGCTAGCTCACGCTCCTCAGAGTCGCCAGACCACAGTTCCCGCAAAAGGGCTGCCTCGTCAGGGAACCACTGTCCGAAGGACATCAGAATCTCGGCAGCTTGCCGGAACGGCGAGCCATCGCCATCTTGAGCTGCGGCCGACTGGACGGCGACGAGAGACATGTGCCATGGGATCTCATCTCGGGATCGCTCCTTGGATGCCAACGAGCAGGCTTTCCTCGTGAGAAGGGCATGGCCGCCGTACTCCTTGAACAGGAAGTCGATCACCTCGTGCTCGCGCACTCGTATTCCCATGCGCCGCCCCAGATCCCGCACCATCTCGGCCATCTCGTCGCGGGTAAGTGGCGCGAGGAACATTAGACGGACGAGCTTGTACAGCAGATTGTCGGCTCCAGAACTCAAGAGCGGCCGCTCGAACAACGCCGGATCGACACCGGCGCACACCAGCACCATGCCCGAGTCCACCTCAGCGCTCTGGATCATGCCGCGCAGTTGCGTAACAGCGATGAGTAGTTCGTTTGCGATCGGGCCCAAGTGCGACCGGTCTGGATGCAGCTGGTCGACCTCATCGATGAAGACTTCAAGTCTTTGACCTAGGTGCTGCGATAGCGTTTCAAGGTCTCGGAGCCAGTGCAGCCGCATCAGTTGTGGGGAAACCTTCAGTTCGCCGTTGCGATTCAATGTCCGGAGCCGTGGGAGTTCTTCTCGCTCTGCGGTGAGGGTCGCTACTCGTTTCCAAGTCTTCTCGAGAAGCCGGACACGGAAGTCGTCGGCATCGGACAGCCCGCTGATATCAACCCACACCACTGGCCGATCGGCGTCGCGCCTGCGACCGGCGACGTAGTTCAGCAGCGAGGTCTTGCCCGTCTTTCGCAAGCCGAATACCCCAACCGACTGTCCGCGCTCGAGCGCGGAGATGATCTCCTGGAACTCCTGAGCACGCCCGAAAAAGCCACTGGGATCGTGAACCGGGGTAGTCATGTCGTAGTGATCCACCGCGGTGAGCACCTCCGACATACGGTGCCGAACATCGGGCGCGTCGCTGCCGAGGTCGCCCAGGTGAAGGTCGATGGCTGCGAACGACCCCCGGCGACGACGGAGAAGGCGCTCCACGTCTTGGTCGAGACTTGCGATGATGAACAACGCGTGATCGATACGTGCGTTCTTCGCCATTCGCCCCTGGACCAGTTCCAGCAGACGGGGCTCGACCTGCGTGTACTCGGCGTAGACCAGCTGGATCTCCAAGTGGGCATCAAACATCTCCGCCACATTCGCAGGAAGGGTGACGTTGAGCCACCAGCGACGCCGGTCCGCTTGATCCTGCTCACATCGCCAGACTCCGCAGCCTGAGCGGGCGAGGTATGCGAGGAGTTCCGTTCCGTGATTGGTCGCGTCGCCGAACCTCAATTTGTATCGCTCAAGGTCATGCTGCCTCGCCGTGTGCGGGGTTAAATCGCCACGGCCATATCGGGCCTCATCGCTCACAGTCAGGCCTCCTCGCTGAAATTAGTACCGTGTTCATGGATGTCCGCGTCACATCAGCCCGAAGAACCGGTCGAAGAAGGCCGCGAGCTTGTCGAGCACGGCTCGCTTCTTGAGGGCGTGGTTGTCGGCCGCGAATCGCGAGACGGGTGGCAGGATCTTGGTGAAAGCAGTGCCGGTCCGTCGGGATGGCGACGTCGCGGAAGGCGCTGGCGACGAAGGCGCGGGTCTCGTCGGGCTTGAGACCTTCCGATGCAATGAGGTCTTCGAGTTCCTCTGTTCTCCGCTTCTCGACGAAGCGCCGCCAGTCATGACCATCGCGAAGTCCGGCTGCCGTACTAGAACGTCGACGCTCCGTCCGCGGACTCAGATGGCGCTGTCAGCAGCCTGCGTTCCACGGCGGGTGGCAGAGTTGCCTTCGCCACCTCCGCGACTTCAGTGAGCTTTGCCCGCCCTGACTTGACCGTCCTCATATGTCGTTGGTCGTTGTTCCCTCCGATGACCAGGCCGTCGGTCCGCAGTCGATCAAGCCACCCGCGACTGTTCGTCATCTTCGAGGCCTCGGCGACTGCCTTGAGCTGTTCTAGGAGTTCCTGATGCTGTCCCTCCAGCTTGGCCAGCCGGTCCTTCGCGGCGGCTACTTCGGCCTCGGACAGTTCTCCAGCCCCGTACTTCCGCAGCAGCAGGAGTTCATTCCATCCTCGGAGGCCACCGACAAGCATCCGGTGCGCCCGCACGAGATCATGTACGCGTTCCGGCTTGATCGCCTTCATCTGATCGGCGTCACTCTTCGGGCTCTTGCCGAACCTCCGCCCGCCGAGCAACCTCGCGAGTTCGTTGGTCACAGCCTTGAGTTGGCTCTCTAGTTCGAACTCCACACCTGTTAGGCGGTCCCAGTCAGTCTGCGTGATCGCACCGGTCTGCCGCGCCCGATCGTGAAGCTCTCGAAGGATCTGGAGCGCGGTTTCCACCCGTGAACGCTGCTGGAGCTCCAAGAAGCCGACGACATCGGTGACCGACGCCGCGATGTCGCCCAGCGTGTCTTCGATGCGGGACAGCTGTGCCTGAATGGCAGCCATCTGGGCGGCGGCAAGTGCATCGAAGCCTGCTGGCGCTGGAGCGGCGTGCACCTCGCGTAACTGGATCTGGTGCGCAATGCGGCCATCTGCGTCGCGCAGTACGCCCCGGAAGTAGCTCCCTATTTCGTCACGATGTGCACCACGCAGCTGGCGCTGCGAGTCGGGACTGAGCTCGTACAGACGCGCACCACTTCTACCTCCATGCTTGAGAACAGCACCAATCAGCGGGCCGACGGCCTCGATCAGCGTCGAGACATCGATCTCCGCCGAGGAGTTCTCCTGCGCAGCGACCGGTATGGTTAGAACGGCGTCGTCGCCGATGGGAACGAGGAAGACTTCCTCGTCGCTCCCGTCAGTCGTCATCCTGGTTGTCCTCGGCGGGCTTGGTCTTGCCGAGATGGTCGCCAAGCGCTCGCCCGGCAGCCGCACCAGCCGCTGCCCCGGCGGCTGCTCCCGCCGGGCCGCCAACGACAAGGCCTGCTGCAACACCGATCGCCGCGCCAGCCGCGGTACCAGTCTTCTTGCTGTCCATCGTTTCTCCGATCTTTCCGGGGAAGTATCGCACGCAGGTCCGACATAGCGCCCACACTGGAATGTCCTGACAGCGAGGTCACGCATCACCCCCATCCAGGCAGAACCCGAGCCACGCCACACCTCACTCGGCGTGTGGCGGCGTCCACCGCGGCCGCGGTGAGCCGTAGTTCGCGAACGTCTCGGCCCACCGACAGCGCGCGGCGATGCGCAAGCAGCTGCGAGGACTGGATCGTCTGGGGCCGCGTCGATGGACCGCGCGGCAGCAGCACGTTGATCCTGCTGGGCGCCGCCGAGGCGGCCGAGGAGTTGCGGTACCGGGCCGCCTGGATGGTGGACGAGGGACGCAGGGCCGCCGACTCCGCGGCCGGCGTACTGGACGCCTGGGTGCGTGAGAACGGGGAGTGGATCGGCCGGGTCCGCGACGTCGACGGCAGGTACCTGTGGCTCTCCACACCGAGGTTGCTTCTGAGCTGGTGCAGCGGCTGCAGATGATGGCGCCGGAGTTCTTGGAGAAGGCGATCCTTCGGCTGCTGGTGGCGATGGGCTACGGCAGCAGCGACGAGGCGGCGGTCCACATGGGTGGGCCGGGTGATGGTGGGTTCGATGGTGTGATCAACCAGGACCAGCTAGGAATCGGTCGGATCTACATCCAGGCCAAGCGGTACGCCGACGAAAACGCCGTCGGGCGACCAGCCATCCAAGGCTTCGTGGGGGCGCTGCACCACGTGGGCGCCGCCGGGGGCGTGTTCATCACAACGAGCCGATTCAGCGCGGATGCGGTGGACTTCGCAAGGTCGATCACGCCGCGGGTGGTGATGATCGACGGCGTGCGCCTGGGGGAGTTGCTGGTCACGCACGGCGTAGGCGTTCAGGAGCGGCAGGTGTTCCGGGTGGTGGAGACGGATGAGGACTTCTTCGACGAGGCCTGATGCCTGACCGACCGGGTCGGCTTCCAGGTTCGCGCAGGCCTTGAAGGCCGTGCCTCTCTCGGTCTTGGGCTGCAGTGATGCCGCGCCCGCGTGGCCGGCACCGCCCGTCGCGGTGACCTCTCGCGCGACGTAACGGCCGAGCGGTCGCGCGCGGTGCCGACGCCGAACAAGGCGACCCGCAAGCTCGACCTCACCCCATAGTACGGCGGCCACGGCGTCGAGCCCTCTGCCTATTCTTACGACTTCGGACCTCTGCGGTGGGCTCGGCGCTGCTGGACACTCTTGTTTCGGCGGCCGGAGCTTGCCGACCAGCCACCAGATGTACAAAAGAAGCAACAGCAGCCCAGCCGCGAAGGCTGCGATCGCCGCCCCACGTACGAACGGACCATCTGGCACAGGGCGCAGGCTCATCATCACCATTGGGAAGAGGATCCCGACGACGGAGAAGATCATGAGGACGAGAACGCCCACACCGACACCTTCGGGACTTCCAAATCGGCGTATCTCGGTTTGCACGAAGTCGCGTTCATGCATGAGTGCATCGACATCAGCCCGAAGCCGCAGTTCGCCCTTGATCCGCGCATCCTGCCGCTGAACAGCGATCTGTGGCGTGATCGTCCCAAACCACCACGGTCTGAGCGCAATGGGGCTGATGCCGAACGGACAAAGCTTCCGACGCTCGCGCAGGATCTTGCCAACCCTCTGGTAGATCGTGACGTCTTCCTCTTCTATGTCCGGGGTGTGCCCGCGCAGATGATCGATGCGTCCGCTGGGAAGCTCGGCTCCATGAAAGGCCGCCGCAGTCCGCTCAAAGGCGGACCTGATCCGCTCCGCTAACTCTTCGGCAACTGGGCGCATTTCGTCCGCCGACGACCCGACTGGCAGGAAGTCTTGAAGGCAGGGTCGATGTCCACGGCACCACGTGCCTTGATGAAGTTCTCGAAGTGACTGTCTATGAACTAATCCATTCTCACGGCGAAGCGCTCTGAGTACGCTTCGCGCCACCTCCGCTCGGCGAGGTCGAGCGAGACGCCAAGTTCCTTCACTCTCTGCTCCAGCGAACCTCGCTCCGACGACAGCGCGACAGCCGGCTCACCAAGAAGCCGCCAACGATCGCCACCTGCGCCGCCGTGGCCTGAGCTGCAGTCGAGAACAGCACACTCGGGTCGGTAGTAGTCACGGCTGAAAATCCCGCACGTTGGACGAAATTCACAGCCAGTGTTGCTGCATCCTTCGTCTATGCGTCGCCGTTGGGCAGCGAGCTCCGGATGTTTGGCTATTGTTTGCCGGTGATGAGCAGTAACACCGTGTGCCCCGGATGCGGGCGACCCGTTGCACCCGTGGATGGTTGCTCGCAGCTGTCGCACCGCGCGTCGTACTGCCGGGAGTGCACGCGTGGCATGCGCGCCCGACAGGTGCCAGGCTTCCCGGTCGACATCCTGACCTGCTCGACGTGTGGGATTCGGGTCGCCGTGCATCGCGGCCAGCGGCTGCCCTGCGATCATGTCAAGCTCTACAAGTGGGCGCAGGTTGACGAAGACCGGTACCGGGCGAGGGAACTGGCTGCCGGTTTCGAGTTCGTGGCCCGAAGCCACCACCACCTGCTGAACACCGGGGGCAGGTCGCCGCATAACACCGTGCACTGGCTACGTCACCTGGTCTGTGGGCAGATTGTGCCGCGCTGGCAGCGCTTGAAGACCGATAACAAGACCGGCGAGGTTGCGCCGCCGTACTGCATCCATTGCGGCGGCGAGCCATGGCGACCGACAACCGCGATCGACCTCGCCGCCTGCGACCTGCTCTACCTCGTGCAGTTCCACGCGCGAGGCGTCCGATTCCTCAAGATCGGACGCACCCTTGCCGGGATGGACCGTCTGCCAGGTTGGCTGCGGTACGGCGCGCGTGTCGTCCAGGTGGTCGAGGCGCGGCACGACAAGGTGCAGCCAGCGGAACTGCACATCATCCGCGCCTGCGAGGAGTACCGGATGACCACCCACCCGTTCGCCGAGCATTTCACCACCCGCGAGACGTTCCGCATGGGCGCGCGTACCGTCATCGGAAACCTCACCGGCTGGGTCGGCACCGGAGCCCGCGACCGCACGACCGAGTGGGTCGAGCGCTACACGCTGCGGCGTGCCACCTAGTGGCCCACACAGCCACGACCGAACGCGCACCCCGAGGTGCTATAACACTCCGTGTTCGCTGGCCGATAGTCACCGTGTTACCCGCGCCGAACGGCGCAGGGTTCAGGACCACGGGGGAAGTTCAACCATGTCCCAGAACATCAGGCGGCGACCGCGAGTCACGGCCGCGAAGATCGTCTCGACGCTCGCCATCGCCATCAGCGCACCCCTCCTTGTGGGTTGCGGCAAAGATGGTGACAGCCTGGCTGCCGATGTGACGCGGGCGCTTCAATCGCAGCGAGGCGTGACGGCCACGGACGTGACCTGCGAGGACTTCAAGCCAGCCAAGGGCGTCATCGTGGACTGCGAGGCGACGGTCAACGGTCGGCGAACCGGCTTGCGGGTGACGTTCGACGATGAGCGCCACTTCACCGTCGATCCGCAGGACCCAGGTCACTGAGGACCCGCGCAGATTCTTGCCTGCAGCAACGACTAGAGATGTAGTCGCACACCGACGCCACCGCCCGGGGCGGGGTATGACCGACCCGCGGGTTGGAGATCACGGTCGACCAAGGGCAATCCTTCGCCAAGGACCCCACGTGATCACTGATCGTGCCGTCGTGCATCCCAACGATCGGGCATCGCAACGGACACGTGCGTCCTCTGCCCGCTGCGCCGCCAGTAGGTCCTGGCGGTAACGGCGCGGGCGATCCCGCGATGTACGCGGTGGAGGTGTCAGATGTCCGAGAGCTCGATCGACATGTCAGCGCTACTGAAGGCGTTGAAAGAATTTGAAGGGCTAGCGAGGGGTGGGCGAGCCCTGACGCAGACAGCGGGCCGCAGGCGGACTGAGTTGCGCGCAGTGCTTTGCGAACTGACTGGCGAGTCGAAATTTTCGAAGGCGCTCAAGCGAGCACGCCAGTTGAGGAAGGGGACGAAGTCGCCTCGCCGGTATCGCTCTCGAAAAGATCGCGCCTTCGGAGCGAGCGAGATAGCGCCAGGCCTGGCTACGCCGAAGCCGTTCAACGCTACGCACGTCCGGCAAATCGTCTCGAGTTCGATCGAAGCCAATCGGAGGCGGCACTAGCTGCGGCGAAGCTGTCGGCCCTGCTGTGTAAGTCCTCGTGACCGCACACCAGTCCCACGACGAGTACCTGCAATCGCAGCTCGCAGCGTGAATAACCAATCAAAGAGCTGTCCGGAAAGCGCGGGGCTCATCACGAAGCCCTGAGTCAATTCACCCGGCCATCATCCCTTGTCGACTCGCTGGCAGGCATCGTCAAGCCGGTGGTCTTCAAGTGCCGACGTCGACGTTCGAGATCGAAGATCGGCGAGGAGTGGCCGGCTGCGCTGACCGGCGCGGTGCCGTGACTCGTGTGCGGCCGACGCTCTGGCGCCTCCCTGGCCTGCGCCGATTTGTCGGTGGCTGCAGATAGGCTCTGGGCATTTAGCCCCGCATGGACCACCCTGGTCTTGCGTGCCGGGGGCTGTCGTGTTCCAGGAAGGACGAGCTGTCTGATGCCTCGCCTGACGTTGCCGCAGCTGGAGCGGCATCTGTTCGCTGCCGCTGACGTGCTCCGCGGCTCCATGGAGGCCTCGGCCTACAAGGAATATATCTTCGGGATGCTGTTCCTGAAGTACGCCTCCGATCAGTTCGAGGCGGAGCAGCAGCAGGTCATCGCCGACCAGCTGGCTCGTGGCCGCTCGCAGGCGGAAGCCGAGCAGCGGGCCGAGGCTCCGACGTTCTACAAGACCTTCTACGTCCCGCAGCGCGCCCGCTGGGAGCAGATCCGCGACCACCTCCACAAGACGGTCGGCAGTGGCCTCAACAAGGCACTGGAGGACCTGGAGCACAGCAACCGCTCACTCGACGGCGTGTTGCAGCACATCGACTTCAACCGCAAGATCGGCCAGTCGTCGATGTCAGACAAGAAGCTGCGTGAGTTGATCATGCACTTCAACAAGGTGCCGCTGCGGCAGAAGGACTTCGAGTTCCCCGACCTGCTCGGGGCGGCCTACGAGTACCTGATCCGCGACTTCGCCGACTCCGCGGGCAAGAAGGGTGGCGAGTTCTACACGCCGCGTGACATCGTCCGCCTGATGGTGCAGATCGCCGACCCGCGCCCCGGGATGAGCGTCTACGACCCGTGCACTGGCTCGGGCGGCATGCTGATCCTGTCCAAGGAGTACGTCGAGGAGTCCGGCGGCGACGGCCGCAACCTCGCGCTGGCCGGCCAAGAGAAGGACGGCAGCGTCTGGGCCATCTCCAAGATGAACATGCTGCTCCACGGCATCCCCGACGCCGACCTGCGCAACAACGACGACGGCACCCTCGAAGACCCGGCCCACATCACTGGCGGGGAGCTGCAGCGCTTCGATCGGGTGATCACCAACCCGCCGTTCTCGATGAACTACTCCGCCGATGCCATCCCGTTCCCGGAGCGCTTCCGCTATGGCTACACGCCAGAGAAGGGTAAGAAGGCCGACCTCATGTTCGTCCAGCACATGCTGGGTGTCACTCGTCCGGGCGGCATGGTCACCACCGTCATGCCTCATGGAGTGCTGTTCCGTGGTGGGGACGAGGGCCGCATCCGCACCGGCTTCCTTGACGACGATCTCATCGAGGCGGTCATCGGGCTCGGCCCACAGCTCTTCTACGGCACCGGCATCCCCGCCTGCATCCTCGTGCTGCGCTCGCTCGGCTCCAAGCCTGTCGAGCGCAAGGGCAGGGTCCTATTCATCAACGCCGACCGGGACTACCGGGAGGGTAGGGCGCAGAACTACCTCGAGCCCGAGCACATCGAGAAGATCGTCTCGGCCTACCGAACCTTCGGAGACGTCCCCGCCTTCGCCCGCGTCGTCAACCGGGATGAACTGGCCGAGAACGATGACAACCTCAACATCCGCCGCTACGTCGACACCACACCCGAACCCGAGCCGCACGATGTGCGGGCGCATCTCTTCGGTGGCATCCCCATTCGTGAGGTCGAAGTCAAGGCGGACCTCTTCGTCGCGCACGGCATGGACCCCGACCACCTGCTTGTCCCGAAGAATGGGGACTATCTGCAATACGGCGGCGACGTCACCGACCGGCGCGACCTGCGGCGCCTGATCGAGGCGGATGACGGCGTGATCGCAGCCGAGGCGACAGTAACCACCGCGATCGGGCTGAGGTGGAAGGCCGAGGAGACCCGGTTCGACAAGCTGCAGTCGACTGCCGACCTTGTTGAGCTGCGCCAGGAGTTCAACGAGACATTCCGCGTCGCCCTGGAGGCGACACCGCTGCTGGATCACTTCGCTGTCAGCGGCATCATCGCCTCCTGGTGGGGCGTCAGTCTCCCGGACCTGAAGGCGCTCGCCACGCTCGGTTACCGCGGCCTTATCGAGGCCTGGGTCGCCACCGTCCTCGACGCTCTCGACGAGGAGAAGGCGAAGGTCAACCCGCTCGATCACAAGGTCGCCCGTGCGTTGCTTCCCGAGTACCTCGACCAGCTCGCCGTGCTGGAGGCGGACGTTGCTGAGCTGGACGCCACGATCAAGATGGCTACCACTTCTGATGATGACGAGGACGACGCTGAGCCGAGTGAAGACGCCCTCTCGCCCGCAAAGATCAAGAAGCTCAAGACAAAGCTGACCGCCATCAGGAAACAGTTCAAGGCTGACAAGTCGGCGTTCGCTCACCGGCTCAATGAGGCCAGCGAGGCGCTGGATGACTCATCAGCTCGCCAGATCGTGCTCGACGCGATGGAGCAGGATCTGCTCGCCGAGGCTCAAGACCGGATCATCCGTCACCGACGAGCAGTGACTACGGCCTTCGAGATCTGGTGGGATAAGTACCAGACGCCACTCTCGACACTCGAAGCCGAGCGAGAGGCCGCTGCCGCCAAGTTGGCTGGGTTTCTCAAGGAGCTCGGCTATGAGTAGGTCGGAGTGGGTTCAAGCGACACTTGCGGACTGTGTCGACACCATCAATTCGGGTGTGAGCGTGAACTCGGACGACCGCCCCAGGGGGCCTGGTGAGATCGGGGTCCTGAAGACGAGCGCTGTCGGTGCCGGTTCCTTCGATCCTGACGAGAATAAGGTTGTTGCAAAGAGGGACCGCTCACGAGTTGCGGAGCCGGTGCTCGGCGGATCAGTTCTGTTTAGTCGGATGAACACTCCGCGCCTCGTGGGAGAATCTTGCTACGTCGAGGCTGGCGATCCTTCGCTGTTCCTACCTGATCGATTGTGGCAGATAAGGGTTGATTCGTCGCGAGCTGACGCGCGATGGTTTTCATATGCTTTGCTGGAGTCGCGTGCTGCATCAGAGATCAAGCGTCTGGCGACCGGAACAAGTGGCAGCATGAAGAATATTGCGAAGAGTGGCTTCCTCGGCATATGCATACTAACTCCACCGATCGAAGAGCAGCGGCGCATTGCCGAGATCTTGGCCGCGCTGGATGGTCAAATACGAGCATCCGAATCAGTTACGGAAAAGCTCGTCACGATCCATACGGCAACCCTAGACGATCTGCTGGACGATCTTCCCAAGGAATCGTACGTGCGACTAAAACATCACCTACTCGTTCCGCCCAAAAATGGGTACTCGCCGGTAGCTGCACATGAGTCAACCGGCGAGTACATGCTTGGATTGGGCTGCCTAACAGTCCGAGGGTTCGTTCCCCGACAGCTCAAGCATGCGCCTGTAGGTGACGTTCGTTTGCAACCGTTCCAGCTTGGCGACGGCGACGTTCTCATCTCTCGATCGAATACGAGAGATCTCGTCGGGCTTGCCGGGGTATTTCGCGATGTGGGCGCCCCTTGCTACTACCCAGATCTCATGATGCGGCTCGTTCCGTCGGGCACCGTGAGCAATACATACCTAGCAGCCGTGCTCAATACCCAGCGAGTCAGACGTCAGATCACGAATGTCGCGAGCGGAACGTCCGGCAGCATGGTCAAGATAACCAAGTCTACGGTTGAGACATTGACACTGCCAATACCGTCGCGATCCGAGCAGGATCGAATAGAGGCGGCAACTCGCGCTGCAACGGAAGCGCTGGACAGTGAGTTGAACCGACTCGAAAAGTTGCGCTTTCTCAAGGCCGGCCTAATAGATGACCTGCTGACAGGTCGAGTTCGGCTCGCAGACGAGGCCGCGTCATGAGTCCCGGCCCTGAGTACACCCACGTCGAGAAACCCCTGCTGGATCAGCTGGCGGGTCTCGGGTGGGCTGTCATCGAGGGTTCGAAGTCGGATCCCGCTGTCACAGAGCGGGACTCCTTTCGTGGCTCGATTCTTGAGGAACGCCTGCGGGCTGCGTTGCTCAAGATCAACCCAGGTCGGGATGGTGCGCCATGGCTGGACGACTCCCGTCTCTCCGAGGTCGTCTCGTCGCTGACGCGATCTGAAGTGGGCAAGCTCATCGAGCTCAACGAGCGGATGACCGAGCGCCTGCTTGAGGGTGTGTCAGTGTCGGGTCTACCCGAGTGGGATCAGGGGCGGTCGCAGCGGATCCGCTTCATCGACTTCGAGCACCCCGAGCGCAACGACTTCCTCGCGATCAACCAGTTCCGGGTGGACGAGCCCGGCGGCCAGGCGAAGAAGTTCGTCGCTCCTGACGTGGTGCTGTTCGTGAACGGCATCCCACTGGTCGTGATCGAGTGCAAGAGCCCGTACGTCACTGACCCGATGGCCGAGGGCATCAACCAGCTGCGCCGCTACGCCAACCAGCGTGGCCTCGGTGCGCCGGAGGGCAACGAGCAGTTGTTCTGGAGCAATCAATTCGTCGTCTCAACGTACGGCGACAAGGCGCGCGTCGGCACCTTCACTTCAGGTCCGGAGCACTACCTGGAATGGAAGGACGCCGCTCCGCTTACACTCGACGAGCTTTCCGCGCATCTCTTGAAGCCCGCGGCCGAGCTGACTGGCCAGGAGCTGCTCGTTGCCGGCATGCTGACGCCGGCGACTCTGTTGGACATCGTGCGGCACTTCACGCTGTTCACGGAGGTCAACGGCCGACGGATCAAACTTGTCGCCCGCTACCAGCAATACCGCGCGGTGGGTCGGGCGTTGCAGCGGCTGCGCACCGGCAAGACCCGTGGCGTCGACGGTGAGAGTGACCGCCGCGGCGGTCTGATCTGGCATACCCAGGGCTCGGGCAAGTCGCTCACGATGGTCTTCCTCGTCCGGGCGATGCGCTCGGATCCGGTCCTGCGAGCCTTCAAGGTCGTGATCGTCACTGATCGGACCGATCTGGAGAAGCAGCTGTCCGAGACGGCGAAGCTCTCTGGTGAGGGTGTTCAGCGGGCCCGTCGCACCAGCAGGCTCAAGACGATCCTGGCCGAGAAGGGCCCGGCCCTGGTCTTCGCCATGATCCAGAAGTACCGCGACTCCGCCTCGGGCTCGGGCGAAACGCGCATGGCGGGTGATGAGAAGAACGAGGTACTCGGCGTCCTCAATACCGACGAGACCGTCGTCATCCTGATCGACGAGGCCCACCGTTCCCAAACCTCTACCCTGCACGCCAACCTGATGGCCGCGCTGCCAAACGCGGCGAAGATCGGCTTCACCGGCACGCCGATCATGCGCGAGGGGAAGAAGCGGACCGACGCGATCTTTGGATCGTTCATCGACAAGTACACGATCCGCCAAGCCGAGGACGACGGCGCGGTTGTCCCGATTTTCTACGAAGGCCGCACCGCCAAGGGCGCAGTGGCCGGCGGCAGTGACCTCGACGAACTGTTCGAGGACATGTTCACCGAACACACCACCGAGGAGGTTGAGAAGCTCAAGGCCCGCTACGCCACGACCGGTGCCGTCCTCGAAGCCCCGAAGCTCATCGCAGCCAAGGCGAAGTCGGTGCTGTGGCATTACGTCTCGACGGTGCTGCCCGGTGGCTTTAAGGCTCAGCTCTCCGCCACCAGCCGCCTAGCGACAGTTCGTTACCGCGACGCGTTGCTGGCTGCCCGCGACGACCTCGTGACCCAAATCGAAGGTCTGCCTGGACACCTCGTCAATGGCGCGGCCGATCGCAGCCTCGACATCGACGGACTCGACCGGCGCCGGCAGGTCCTGGTTCGGGCGCGGCCGTATCTGGAACTGATCCGGATCCTCGACTTCGTGCCCGTCATCTCCAGCAGCAACAACGACGATCCGACCTGGGTCCAGTGGACCGACAAGGCCCGCCAGGATGCCGTTATCGCCGACTTCAAGAAGTCGCTCGGCCCGACCAGCGAACAGGCCAGTCCCGTGGCGTTCCTGCTTGTCCGCACCATGTTGCTGACCGGCTTCGACGCACCTGTCGAGCAGGTTCTATATCTCGACCGCTTCATCCAGGACGCCGAACTACTCCAGGCCATCGCGCGGGTCAACCGCACCGCGCAGGGCAAGGCCGCGGGGTTCCTGGTCGACTACTTCGGCGTCGGCGCCCACCTACAGAAGGCGCTCCAGGCGTACGCACCAGAAGATGCCGAAGACGCGATCGGAGCCTTGGCCTCGATCACCGACGAAGTCCCCAATCTGCGCGACCGTCATGCCAGGACAGTGGCTGTGTTCGCGCAGGCAGGCATCGACACCTTCGACACCGACGAGGACATCGAGGCCTGCGTAGACGTCCTCTCCGACGAGGCGCTGCGTGCTCGCTTTGGCGTGCTGCTCAAGCAGTTCCTGACCACGCTAGACACCGTCCTGCCGCGCCCTGACGCGTTGCCGTTCGTGGGCGACGCCAAGCGACTGGGCATCATCCAGAAGGTCGCACGTCGGCGCTACCGGGACGACGGCATGGGCGACTTTGATCCGTCGCTGTACGGGGAGAAGGTTCGAGCGCTCATCGACGAGCACGTCACCTCGCTCGACATCGCCACCAAGATCCCACCTGTCTCGATCACCGCGCCGGACTTCCTAGCCAAGGTCAAGGGCCTCACCTCGGATAAGGCCAAGGCGTCGGAGATGGAACACGCCTTACGGTTTCACATCCGCAAGAACTTCGACGAGGACCCGGCCCGCTACACGAAGCTCTCCGAACGCCTCGATGAAATCCTCAAGACACTCACTGGCAAGTGGGAGCAGCTCAGCCTGGCGCTAGAGGTGCTGCTCGGGGATGCCACCGACGAGTCCGGTGGCGCGGATCGTGCCCATGAGGATCCCCTTGTGGCGCGGTTCTACGGGCTGTTGGAGGGCGAGTTCGCCACCGACGCGAGCCTGCCCGACGAGATCCGCGTGGACATCGCGCACCTGGCCGAGGAGATCGTCGTCGAGCTCACCGATCACGCCGGCCTCATCCGCTTCTGGCACAACCCCCACGCCCAGGACGAGCTGCGTAAGGAGATCATTCATACCCTCGACGACCGCGATCTGTTCCCCTTCACCGAGCAGGCCGCCGTCGCCGACAAGGTCATGGAACTAGCCCGTGCTAATCGGCCTCTGATCGCCCAGCGCGCGGCCGGAGGGACGCGCCCATGAGTGCCGCCGTGCTCCACCTCGATGGACTGCGCGTCCCGGTTGAGACTGGCGGCGCCAGCCGCAAGGCCAAGCTCACCATCGAGGCCGACGGGTCCCTGCGACTGCGGGCGGCCGGTGATGTCGCAACGGACGAGCTGACGCGATTCCTCGCCTCAAAACGCGACTGGGTCTACCGCAAGCTCGCCGAAAAGGAAGTGCTCCAGAACGAGCCGGTCACCAAGGAGCTCGTCGACGGCGAAGGCTTCCTGTATCTCGGCCGCAGCCACAGGCTCAAACTCGCCAAGACGGACAGCGCGGTGCGACTCGAGCGCGGCCGACTGGTCATGCCCAGCGAACTCGCCGCAGACGGCCCGGTGCACCTGATCGCCTGGTACCAGCGGTGTGGCGAGACCTGGCTGCGTCCCCGCGTCCGCGCATGGGCGGAACGCCTGCGCGTCGAACCCGTGGCCATCGAGGTCGCTGACCTTGGCCACAAGTGGGGTAGCGCCACCGCCGGAGGGCGTGTGCGCATCCACTGGGCAACCCTGCAACTCTCACCGCAGCTGGTCGACTATGTTCTGGCCCACGAGCTGGCGCATCTGCGCGAAGCCCACCACGGCCCGGCCTTCTGGCAGCTTCTCGCCCGCGTCATGCCCGACTACGACGAGCGCAAGCGCGAGCTGGCTCAGCGCGGCGCGCGGCTATGGTTCGGAGGCACCTCATGATCGACCCAAGCGCCCTGTCGCTCTGGTTCGACGGCCCTGCCAAGGTCGATCTGCTTTCCCTTGACGCCGTCGCTCAAACGGTTGCCGACGCGCTGCTGGAGGAGGCGCTCGATCCGGTAGCCCCGGGCCTCTCCGGCAGCTGGGGCAGTGTTCGATCGGCCACAATTGCGAAACGCAGAAGGTGTTGGTCATCCCGACCGACCCGTGGCGCTACGACCCGGTGACCGGCGCCAAGGAGAGCCTCTTCGCTGAGGTGCTGGCCGCGCAAGGCCGAGCTACACGCGCTTCACGAGGGCAACGGAATCCTCTTCAAGATGCGCGATGACCCACGGATCACCAAGGTCGGCAAGTACCTGCGGCGATTCTCGATCGACGAACTGCCCCAGCTGGTGAACGTGCTCCGGGGGGACATGTCACTGGTCGGACCGCGGCCGCCGCTACCGGCCGAGGTCGCGCAGTACGCGATCAACGACGCGCGGCGGATGCTGGTGAAACCGGGCCTGACCGGCCTGTGGCAGGTCAGCGGCCGCAGCGACCTGACCTGGGAGGAGTCGATGCGCCTCGACCTGCGGTACGCCGACAACTGGTCCTTCGCTCTAGACCTGACGATCCTGTGGAGGACCGCCCGCGCTGCGCTGGGGAAAGGCTCGGCCTTCTGATCAAGCCCGCGCGAGGTCAATAAGGAGCATAAAGGGAGATCGCACCTGACGTAGGGCTGCTTATCTGCGAGCTAATCATGACGGCCACAAGCACTTCAGCGGACTGATCGAGGTGCTGCAATCAGCCACCCGGCAGGTCGCCCGCGCGGCTCGGAGGCCCAGCGCACCGGCCGCCAAGATCCTGACCGACGCCCGCCGCGCGCACTACCTACTGCTCGCCGACGGCCCGCCGACCCCGGAAGCCTGAGCCGTGTGTCACGGCGGCAGCGCGGTGGGCCTAGATCTGGGCTCACCGCGCTGGGTCGTTTCCGGGGTCAGCAGACGACGTTGGTGCACTGAGCGGGGTTGCCGTTGTGGCTCGCGTGGTTCCCGCCGCCGTCGATCACACCGGGGACGGCTTCGATTCCCAGGTTGTGGTTGTTGTTGGCGGTGTTCCGGGTGAGCCTGGTCGAGGGCCCGTCGACGTGGATGCCGTCATTGCCGCTGCGGTTGGCCGTGTTGCGCTCCACGACGGTCGCGATCGCCGTGTTGCCGACGTAGATCCCATCGCTCTGCCTGCTGTTGACGGTGTTCCGCGAGATGAGGTTGCCCTCGGGAGCGGTCGGTGAATCGAGAGTCAGCACCAGGATGGCCGGTCCACGACCGCCGGTGACGGTGTTCCGGTCCACCGTGTTGCGGTTGGCGCCGTCGAGGATGATCCCGAATCCGCCCGTCTCCGCGGAGCCGAAGAATCCCGTCCCGGTCACAACGTTGCCGCTGATCAGGTTGCCGGCGACCTCCTGGAGGATGATCCCGTCGCCGTTGTCGGCCAGCTGGTTGTGTTGTACGCGGTTGGCGGTGGTGGCGCCGCCCATGTCGATCGCGGCCCCGGCGTTGTGGGACACGGCATTTCCGCGGATAGTGTTGCGGGAACTGTCGAAGACGCCGATGCCTTCGTCGTTGCCGCCGACCACATTGGTCTCGATCGAGCTGTCATCGACGCGAGCCAGGACGATGCCTAAACCGAGGCTTCCGGCGACCGAAGTCTTCTCGATCATGCTGTCGGTGGTGTCCGCGAAGATGACCCCGGCGTCGTTGGTGTCCGCAATCACCAGTTGACGGAGACGATTGTGAGCGGCACCTCCCGCGACGAACGCTCCGGCCCTGAACTGGCGGATCTTCCCGCCGGTGACGGTCACGCGGTCGTGGCCGTCCAGATTCGATACCCCGATGTCGCAGGGCCCGTCGGGACACTCGGACCGTAGGCCGTCCCCGTCGATGGTGTGTCCGTTGAGGTCGAGCGTGATGTTGTCGGCGCCGATGACGATGCCGTCGCCTGGACAGTTGACGAGATCGACGTGCAGTTTGGTGTCGGCCGTGATCGTGTCGCCGCAATGGAGAGTCGTCTTCACAGCAACCGCTGCAGGGACGGCGCCGGCCCGGGCGGGTGCCACCATGGCGATCACCGTCCCAGCGATCACGACGGCCAGTGTGGTGGCCGCGGACAGTGCTCGCGAGCCTGCTCTTGCTTCTGACATCGTTCGCTCCCTCTCCCTGGACCTGGAGTTCTCGGGCTGACCTGGTGGGGCCGGTCGACGTCGAGCTGACTCGGGCCGTCGAGTCGATCCCGGCGGAATCAGCTCTGCCGGGCGGCTGCAGGTATGAGCCGAAGTGGGACGGTTATGTTCACTGAACTGGTCGAGCGGTCCGGTCCGAGGCGATTGCGGTCCGGCCCCGGGGCCGGCGGTCGTCATGTGATCAGTTTGGCGGCGGTGAGGTTCTTTCCGACGGCCCAGCAACCTGCGTTCTGCTTGCAGTCGACACCGCGCAGGTCGGTTTGGTCGAACAGTTGCCAGGTATCCCCACGGTTGGTGGTGAAGTCGCTCCCGGTGAAGCCAACCGCGACGGCGCTGTCCATTCTGTCCGTCAGGGCCATGTTGGTGCGGAAGCTGGCCGGTGATCCGACTCGCGACCAGGTCATGCCCCCGTCAGTGGTCCTAGCGACCACGCTTGGATCGTTCCCGACAGGATTACCACCTCCAAGGATGAGGCCCTGCTTGGTGTCCCAGAAGGCCAATGAGAAGATGCCGGCCCCTAGGTCAGCGGATATCGGAGTATCGGCCACCGACCACGTGCGACCACGGTCGGGCGTGTGGAACACCCGTGAGTTCGCTCCTGGTAGCACCGTGCCGAACCATGCGTCCTGAGGACCCTTGGTGACTAGAGAGGTCCCGCTCGCATGGACACCTTCGTTGCGCCGAGCCTTTAGCTCTGCATTGCTGGGGGCAACCTTCCAGCTCTGGCCGCCGTTACCGGTGGTCAGGATGCGGAACTGGCCCCCGACAGGGTCGCTCAGCGCAATGCCGTTATCCCGGTCAAAGAACGCGATGCCGTCGTAGAACGCGTTTCGCTCCTGGTTTTCGAACACCAGCTTCCAGGTTTTGCCGCCATTGGCGGTGAGATAGATCTTCGACTTTTTTCCAGAACCGATCGCCAGCACGACGGCGTGGTCGCGGTCGAACGCCTCGATGTCATGAAAGGCCGAACGTTCGCCACCTGGCGGGGTGACGTTCTGCCAGGATGCGCCGCCATCTACCGTCCGGACCACGACTCCAGGACCTTCAGCTTCTCCGAGGCCGGGGCCGAGGAAACTACCCGAGGCCCAGACAGCCTCGCGGCTGACGACGTCGATCCCGACCAGGCTCGCAATGACGGTTGGCATGAGACGCCAGGACGGCGACACTGCGGCTCCGGTGACATGGCCTGCGCCCTCATCGATAGCCATGGCAAGCTCCACGCGCAGTGATTGAATCGCATCTGCCATCGGCGGCTTTGTCCACAATTCCCCCTGGCCTAGACCATTCCCTACAGGCCACCATCGCATCATGTCTTGACGACGGCTACAGCGCGTGTCACCAAAGGTCAGAATCGAACACTTGTATCAGGCTTAGCCTAGAGCTGCCGTCCGTTTGCTCGACGGTTCTTGTTGGTTCCTGCGTTCTGCTTCACGGCCGAGTGCCATCTGGCATTGGTGTGATGCTTTTGTCGCGAACCGCCGGCCGCTACTAGGAATCGACGGGGTCGACTGGCGCTCCCGACAGGCTGAACAGGATCGGAACGTCGCCATAGTCGGCGGTTCGCACGTAGAGGCGTTCTTGAATGAACCGTCGGACCACCTCGATCTCACGGACGCCCGTGTCGGGATCAATGACCACTCGCCTCTGGCTGATCCACTGTCCGGACAGCGTCGTGGTGAGAGGCGAACCAATTGGCCCTAGCGGTACACCGGCACGATCGAGTGGGAGACTCATTTGTATACCATTCCTTCTACCGAGGCGCCGGTGTTACTGTCCACGGCAGAAACGGTGAATGTGCTGGCCGCGTTGAACGGACACGAAGTCCAAGCGGTCCAAGCTGGCTCAGCCCGCCCCTCCTCACATCCCGGGGCCGCCCCCCTCTTCTCCGACCTCAGACCGGGCGCTCTACCTGACAGTCGCGCTGACTCCTTACCTCTGCCAGGTGCTCGACGCCCTGGCAAAGGTCATCCACGGCTGACGTCTCGCTCGCCGGCGGCCCCGGCTACCGCGGCGCACAGCGAGTGCCAGCTGAGCCAAGCCCCTGACCTCACCCGCCGTACGTGAGCGGGTCGTACAGCGCAGCCGGTGGGGTGGCCCAGGGCAACGGTTCGAGGCCCTTGCCGTTCTTGTTGTGGCCGTCGAGGGTGCACTTGTTGAAGGTGCCCTGGGGGTTCATCAGGCTGTTCATGTGCGGGTAGCAGTGGTCGCGCCACCACACGGACATGCCGGTGCCGGGTTCGAGGCGAAGCGCTTCCCAGGCGCGCCAGAGCGCCGACAGGACGCAGACGGCCTCGCCGTGTTTCCACCATTCGCGGCACCAGGCGGTCGACGCGGTGACGGGCCGCCGGTACGCCTTGATCAGGAACTGGTCGACGAACTCGGGCAGGGTCTGGAAGTACGTCTGCGGCTCGGCCTGTTCGGCGGCCGCGGCGTCGAGCACGTCGCCGCTGGCCGCGGCTTCCGCCTCGAGCTCGTCGACGTCGTGACCGCTGCCGCTGCTGTCCGTGGGGTCTTCCCAATCGGTGTCGGACAGCTGCGTCACGAGGGCTCTCCCGTCGGCTGGTTCGCTGCGTTGGGCGGTACGGCGGTACGGCGGTACTGCGGGCGCCGGGGTCGAATTGGGCGATGGAGGCGCGGATCTGGTCGGCGTACGGGCGGTCCATCCAGGGGATGGCCCGGACCAGGGTCGCACGGGACCCGGACGAGAACACGATCGCGCGGCCGGCGGGCAGCGCGGCGAGATGGGCGACGTCGAGGATCTGTTCGCGGTGCAGGGACCGGTTGACCGAGTGGCCGTCCTTGCTGGTCGACGTCGACCCGCGCAGCAGTTCGCGGTCGCCGATGATCTTGGTGAGCCGCTCGAGGAAGGCGACGTCGTCGACGCCGCCCCCGTAGATGCGCCGGTTGGCGGCGGACCAGAGTTTCTCCATGCCGCGCTCGCCCCAGCAGGCCACGCCTTGGGCCCAGGACTGCAGGATCGTAGCGAGCACGATCCCGCGCGATCCGTAGTGGCTGTACAGGTCGGGGAGGTCTTTCCAGCGGCAGACATTCGCGGCTTCGTCGAGGACGCCGATCATCGGCACGGGAAGCCGGCCACCGGGGGACGTGACGGCGTAGTCCTCGGCGGCCTTGACGACGGCCGCGGTGAGGGCGGTGACCAGCGGCCCGGCGTTGGCGGCGCCTTCGCGCGACAGGCTGTAGAGGGTGCCGGCGCGGCGGACGAACTGGTCCGGGTCGAACTGCGGCCGCGGGACCGGGCCGGGGTTGATCCAGGCCGCGACGCGGCTGGACGCGAGGCAGCTGGCCATCTGCTGCGCGGTGCCGAACACGCCGCCGCGCTGCCGCTCCGGCGCGGACCGGATCGCTTCGAGGGCCTTGGCCAGGGTGATGTCGCCGCAATCACGCAGCACTTCCTCGGGCTCGGTGGAGTTCACGTTGGTGAGCCACGAGTAGACGCTGCTGATCGGCTGCCCGGCGCGGGCCGCGGCGAGCAGCAGGCAGGCGAGCAGCTGCATGCCGGCGGAGTCGAAGAACGCGTCGGCGCGGGCATCGGCGGCCCGGGAGGCGTAGGCGAAGTGCTGGGCCAGCTCGCGGGCGGTGTCGTCGTCAACGACGTAGCTGAGCGGGTTCCACCGCCGGGTGGGTTCCTCGGCCGCGACGCGCTGCGGGTCGAACACCCACACGCCGTCCTTGCCCTGGTCGCCGGCCTCGCGCAGCGCGCGGGTGGCGTCGAGGATGTCGCGTTTGTTGGAGGTGACGATCACCGCACCGGGCGCCTCGGCGATCATCGGGATCGCGCGCGAGGTGGTCTTCCCGGTCCGGGGGCCGGCGATGTCGATGATCATGTCCTCGTACGACCCGTACACCGCAGCCCCGCCATTGATGCCACCGGCAACGGTTCGGCCGAGGAACACCCCGGGGTTGTCGCTGGTGACGCCGAGCCGTTTCGCGGTGGCGGTGACGGCCGGTTTCGAGGTGGCCTCGACGTCGCGGCCGCGGCCGAGGTGCCGGGCGGAGGGGTCGACCCGGGACCGGCGGCCGCCGCGGATCCGCCGTACCGCGAACGCGGCGAGCACGGCCAGGATCGCGACCACGACGAGGACGCCGACGAGTGCGTAGGTGGCTTGCCTCGGCCAGGCGACGGTTCCGCCTGCGAGCCCGAACAGCAGCGCGATCGGGTTGGTGGGGATGCCGGTCGACGTACCGGCCCAGGCGGTGCCGAGCCGCAGCGCGCTCCACACGATCAGCCCGATCCCGAGAACAGCGCCACGAACGACCGCGATGCCGGCGTCGGCGGCCACCGGCCTTGATCAGGAAGTTCCCCAGCCCGGGTGGCGTCGGGTCGTCGTCGTCGGAGGACCAGGCGGGCGGGTCCTGCCAGCCGGTGATCATGTGGACCTCGGCGTCGGCGACGTGGACCGCTTCGGACAGCAGCTTCATCTCGGCGCGGGGCACGCCGCCGCAGATGACCATGCCGGCGCGCTCGACGAACCCGCGGGCCTTCATCCGGTCTTCCTCGGTCGGTAGTGCGAGCAGGTCGGAAATGGTGTGCGACACCATCACCTGCCCGACGCCGCGCTGCCGGTTCAGCCGGGTGAGTGCGGCGATCCGGTCGACGAGCCCTGCCCGGAGTACAGTGCGCGCCACAGCTCGTCGGGGACAACAAAGTGGTCGCCGACCGTCACCAGCATGAGGCTCGGTGTGCTGCATGGCGGTCGGCCGGGATGACTCACCGTTTTACTCACCTGATTGGTCGGCAAGCGTCGGCCAGTTATGCGCTGCCACGGCAATCAGTTTCGCGTGTCTATGCAGGTCACGAGCATGCTCGGCAATCAGCGCCTAACGTTGGACACCCTCGGCTGATAAAGCGGGGGTTAGGGGTTCAAGTCCCCTCACCGGCTCTCATTGGGGGATGACTCGGGGCAGCTGCTGGGAGGTGGGCAGTGAGGCTTGAGCATCTCTGTGATGTTGAGTGGCGGTACGACTTGATCGAGACGATTGAGCCGTCGGCGGCAGGCGACGGCCTGTTGTACGGGCAGGGGACTGCGGCCTTCACGGGGCGGCTCGGCGGCACCGCGCGGTGGTCCAACAACCCGAGGCTCCGGGGCGGGTACGCCCACCCCGACGCGCGTGGGTTGATCGACGTCGGCCATGGCGGCTTCGTGATGTTCCGGCTGACCGGCTTGTCGAACGTCACAGACGGCTCGGGTCTGCACGTTCTGACCTTCGAGACCGACCACGAACCCTACCGGTGGCTCAACCATGTCCTCGCCATCGGCGAGGGCGCCATCGACGCGCAGCGCGCCGCCTTGTCGATGCGCTACTACAGGTGCGAGTCGACTACCTCCCCGGGATCCCAGCCGACGCCTGACGCCAGGCCCGTCAGGTTCGATCCACGCAGGCTACGTCGGCTGGAGGGGTCTTCACGGAAGCCTGCGTCTGGCGCACAGTGGTGAGCATGCGTCAGACGAGCAGATGGGACGGGAGAGCTCGATGGGTGTCGAACTGAACCACACGATTGTGCATGTGAAGGATCGGTGGGCTGCTGCTCATGATGTCGGGGAGGTACTCGGGCTGCCGGAGGCGAGGGCGTACGGGCCGTTCGCCGAGCTGAGGTTGGACAACGGGGCGAGCCTGGACTTCATGGATACCGAGGGCGAGATCCATGGGCAGCACTATGCCTTCCTGGTGAGTGAGGAGGATTTCGACCTCGTGCTCGGTCGCTTGCGGGAGGACGGTCGTGGGTGGTGGGCCGACCCGTTCAAGCGTCAGCCGCAGGAGATCAACCACGGCGATGGCGGCCGCGGCCTCTACTGGGAGGGACCTGACGGGCACTGGCTGGAGATCATCACCCGTCCGTACGGGAGCGGCGGCAGTTGATTTTCAGTGCATGTAGAGGCCGCCGTCTACGTTGAGGGTGTGGCCCGTGATGTACGCCGAATCCTCGGACATGAGGAAGGCGATGGCGGAGGCTACGTCTTGGGGTTGGCCTAGGTGGTTGATGAGGAGGGTGTCGACCAAGGCTGCGCGGCGTTCCGGGGGTAGGGGGCCGCCCATGATGTCGGTGTCGATGGGGCCGGGGGCGACCGCGTTGACGGTGATGCCGTGCGGGCCTAGTTCTCGGGCCAAGGCTCTGGTTAGGCCGATGACGCCGGCCTTGGCTACTGAGTAGGGGGTTTTGCTGTAGGTGCCGCCACCTAGTTGGGCTGAGGTGGAGGAGACGCTGACTATTCGGCCGTAGCCATGCCTCACCATGCTTTCCGCTACTCGGTGGGTTACGTAGTGGACGCCGTTGAGGTTGATGTTGATGACCCGGTGCCACTCGTCCGAAGTGAGTTCTAGGTAGGGGACGGGGGAACTGACCCCGGCGAGGTTGGCTAGGGCGGCCAGGGGTGGGAGGGCGGCTTCTAGTTCGTCGATTGCGGTGATGACGGCAGGTTCGTTCGAGACGTCGGCCTGAGCGGCGTGGGCTTTCACGTTGTACTGCGACGTGATCTCGGAGGCCAACGAGTCGCCGGGGGCGATGTCGAGGATGCCTATGTTCCAGCCTTGGGAGGCGAGGAGCAGGGCGGTGGCGCGGCCGATGCCGCGGGGGGAGGCTGCGCCGGTGACTATTGCGGTGCGGTTCACTTGGCGGCTCCGTAGTCCTGGCCGGGCTTCCAGTCGGTGAAGACGTAGTCGGATTCGGAGACCTTGGCGCCGGCGGCCTTGGCCTTTGCCAGGGCCTGGGCGCGGTCGGCCGACGTCGCGTCGCTCAGTTTCTTGAGCTCGGCCTTGAGATCCTTGATCGAGCCGGCCAGGTAGCCCTGCACAATGTTGCCGACGTGGGGAGTGACGGGCTTGCGGAGAGCGTCGACGCGAGCCTGGGCGGGGTTCTTGACGATCGCCTGCGGCATGAGGAAGACGTTCGACTTACAGAACTCGATGCCCTTCTTGTACGCGTCGACCGCGTTCGAGGACGCGACGAGATCGAGATTCAGCGGCGGCTGGTCCATCGCCTCGATCATGCCCTTCTGGTACTCCTCGGTCATGAAGGACGCGATCAGTTGCCCGGCGGCGTCGGGGTTCTTGCTGTCCGCGGAGACGAAGTACCCCGAACTCGGCCGGCCGCGGTAGCACCAGGGATTCGTACCGGCCGTCGGCACGAGGATCTGGCCGGATGCGAGCTTGTCGACGATGGGCGGTGCCAGCGCCTTCGAGCCGCCGGCGCACCAGACGCCGTCGATGAACGTGCCGACCGCGCCGGAGGCGTACCGGGTCCGGGCGTCGACGACACCGAAGTTGTTCGAGCCGGGCATGATCAGCTTGTCGTCGTTCAGCTCCTTGAGGAACTCGATCACCGTGACGTAGGCGTCATGGTGGTACATGTACGAACCATCCGCGAACTGCAGCCCTTGGTACCCAGGGAACCCGGCGGCCTGCGCGAGGTCGTCTACTTGGTCGCGGATGCGTCCGCCGTCCGCCCCGATCGCCAACGTGAGCGGCTGGATCCCGGCCGACTTGAGCTTCCCGAGCGCGTCCTTGAACGCCCCGAAGTCCTTGGGGATGTTGTTCGGATCGAGCCCGGCCTTGGACCAGTGGTCCTTGTTCGCCCACACCAGCGTGGAGCTCTGCCGGAGGCTGAACATCGGGAACCCGTAGAGCTTCCCGTCCAGCTGAGTAATGCCCTCGTTGAAGGCGTCCTTGGGCAGCTTCGCCTTGATATCGGCGGGAATCGTGACTTCATGCACCCACTTGCCACTGACCAGCGCCGGCAACGGCAGCCCGACCACGTTGGAGTAGACGTCTGGCATCTTGTTGGCCTGATGCGCGAGTTGCAACGCCTGAGTTGCTTTGGAGGCGTCGTAATACGTGTGGGCCACGTTCGTCTTCAGCGGACCGGACTGCTTCTTGGCCCAGTCGTCGTTGAGGTGCTTGAACGAACTGAAGTGGTCCCACCAGTCCAGCGTCCCGGTGGCGCCGCTACTTGTGTTCGAAGTCGAAGAAGAACTCGAGCATCCGGTCGCGGCGCCGACAGCGGCAAGTACCGATGCGCCGAGCAAACTGCGACGTGTCATTCCAGGCATGTTTCTACTCCTTAGATCAAGACTTCACTGCTCCGGAGATTCCCTCGACGAAGTAGCGCTGCATGAAGATGAAGAGGACGACCACAGGGACGATCGAGATCACGCCGGCCGCGGCCATTCCGGACCAGTCGGTGGCGGTCTCTCCGACGAATGCCTGCATGCCGACACTCACGGTCCGGAGATCGGGCCGGCTGAAGGTGAACACCAACGGCAGGAAGAACGCGTTCCACGTGGTGATAAAGGTGAGTACTGCGACGGTCGCCGTGACCGGCATTGCCAGCGGCAACATCACCGAGAAGAAGGTACGAACGAAGCCGGCGCCGTCGACGAGCGCAGCCTCCTCCAACTCCCGGGGGATCTGCCGGAAATAGCCGAAGTAGATCAAGATCGCCGACACGTACGCCCCGCCGCTGAGTGCCAGGATCATCCCGCTGAGCGAGTCGATCAGGTGCAACTGCATCGAGATCTTGACCACCGGGATGATCGTGTAGCCGGTGGGTACGAACAGCGTCGCGACCAGTACGCCGAGGAAGAGCTTGGATCCGCGGAATTTGTAGCGGGCAAGGACATACCCGGCCGTCGCACAGCGGATGGTGACGATCACGACGGTGATCACCGTGACGACGATGGTGTTGATCAGATACCGGCCGAAATGCGCGTCGTTCCAGGCCCGCGCGTAGTTGTCCCAGACGAACTTCGACGGCCAGAGCTTCAGCCCGCCGCTGAACATCTCCATGTTGTCCTTGAGCGATGCCGACAGCATCCACAGGAACGGGAAGATCCACAGCACCGCGATCCCCACCAGGAAGATCGCAGCGAGCCACCACGGCAGCCGATGCAGTATCCGACGGTGCCGATCCGTCCTTTCGACGACAGCGGTCATCGCTGTTCTCCTCTCAGCCGGCGACCGGCGTACACGCCCCAGAGCTGGATGGCGCCGACGATCGCGACCAGCAGCCCGAAGATCACCGCGGCCGCGGAGGCGTGCCCGAGTTGCGGGATCGGGGCGGCGAACGCCCACCGGTAGATGTAGATCTCGACGATCTCGGTGTGGAAGTACGGCCCGCCTGCGGTCAGCGTGTACATCAGGTCGAAGTTGTGGAACGTCTCCTCGACCGTCAGCACGGTGATGATGATCAAGAACGGTTTGAGCATCGGCAGCGTGATGTACCGGAAGAGCTGCCAGGTGCCGGCGCCGTCGATCCGGGCCGCCTCGTACAACTCGTACGGGATCGTCTGCAGCGCCGCGAGCCAGTAGATCATCGTGACGCCGAAGAACTTCCAGATGTACAGCACGGCCGCGGTCGGCAGCGCCAGGTGCTGACCGCCCAGGAAGTCCACGCCTCCAAAGCCGAGCTTCATCAGCACGGAGTTGATCGGCCCGGTGCTCGGATCCAGGACGAAGCGCATGACCACGCCGATGATCGCCGTCGTGGTCACCACCGGGATGAAGAACGCCGACCGCAGTACGCCGATCAGCGGCAACTTCGGTGAGTTCAGCACCATCGCCAGCAGCAGCGTGAGCAGCACCCGCGCCGGTACGACGAGCAGCATGAACAGCAACGTGATCTTGAACGAGTTCCAGAACAGCGGATCCGCGAAGACTTCCTTGTAGTTGCTCAAGCCAACGAACTTCTGGCCGGAGTCGAAGCCGTTCCACTCGACCAGTGAGTACCAGTAGCTCGCGATGATCGGATAGATCGTGTAGACGCCGTAGAGCACCACGGTCGGCAGGAGGAAGATCCAGATCCAGGTCGTCTTCTTCCAGCCGTGCCGCGGCCGCTGCTCGACAGCTCGTACGCCGGTTCGCCGCCGGCTGAGTTGCATCGATCTGCTCGTCATGACCGGGCTACCTGATCTGGCTGATCGCGAACGTACGCGGGTCGCCGCCGAGCCGGTTGCCGTTCTCCAGCGCGGTGATCGACGCGATCTCGTCGTCGGTCAATACGAAACCGTCGAGGTCGAAGTTGGCCCGGATCCGTGCGGGCGTCACCGACTTGGGGATGACGATGTGCCCTCGTTGGAGGTGCCAACGCAGTACGACGTGGGCCGGCGTCACCTGGTGATCGGCGGCGATCGACGCCAGTACGGGATGATCGAGATCGCCGCCCTGGCCGAGCGGCGAGTACGCCTCGACCGCGATGGACCGCTCGCGGCAGAGGTCGGTCAACTCTCGTTGCTGGTACGTCGGGTGCAGCTCGAGCTGGTTGACCGCCGGCACGAGCTCGCTCTCCTTGGCCAAGCGGTCCAGGTGTTCGGCCAGGAAGTTGGACACACCAACGGCCCGCACCCGTTCATCGGTGTAGATACGTTCCAGAGCACGCCAGCTGTCGGCATACAGATCGGCCGCCGGGTTGGGCCAGTGCACGAGATACAGGTCGGCGTACTCCAGGCCGAGACGCTGCAGAGTCTCGTCGTACGCCGCCAGCGTCGGCTCATAGCCGTGCTCGCCGTTGCGCAGCTTGGTCGTGACGAACAGGTCCTCGCGAGGGACCCCAGACGCCCGTACGGCGGCGCCGACCCCAGCTTCGTTGTTGTACGCCGCCGCGGTGTCGATGTGCCGGTAGCCGATCTCGATCGCCTGCTCGACCGCGCGCTGGGTGTCCTCCGGCGGGACCAGGAAGACGCCGAATCCCTGCTGGGGGATCTGTACTCCGTTGTTGAGAGCAACCATGATCAGCTACCCGGCTCGAGGACCAGCAACGATGCCGAGGGCAACGGAAGCGCGACCTCCAGGGACACGTCGCCGTCCACCGTCAACCGGCGTTCGGCCTCGAACTCCTCGAGGCCTTGTCGACCGGTGATCTTGGCAAGCTCTTCAGCTGTCGGATCCTGCGGTGAGCCGAGCGACTGCCAGACGGTGAAGGAGTTGCTGTGGTCGGCGTCGATGCGCAGATGCCGCAACCGGTACGACCCGGCCGGCAGGTTGCGCACGGTCACGGTCACCGGCGTCAGGTCGTCGCTGGTCTGATACTGATCGTCGATGTGCCGCCAGACCAGTACGGCGACGCTTCCGTCCTCCGAACGTGAGGCGAGAACGTCGACCTCCTCGGGCATGCTGCTGCCGTCGGTCTCCTCGAGTTCGCCGACCTTCCAGGCCGCGTCCGAGGTCGCACCAAGCCGATCCGGACCGAGCAGAGACAACATCCGATATGCGTTCAGGAACGGCTTCTCGACGCCACCCGCGGTGAGGAAGGACCGGGTGCCTTCGAAGTAGCGCTCGGCCTCGAAGTAGAAACTCCAGGAGGTTGCGTAGGCGACCTTGGCCGGCTCGGTGTCGTTCAGATCGAGGATCTTCTTCATCAGCTTCGCCTGGAAGACGGGGTAGTACTCCGTGTTCTGGAAGCTGTAGTTGCGGTTGTCGTACCGTCCGAAGTGCGCGGGCACCGCCGCGTCGCACTCGTCGACGATCACGGGCAGATCGGCGTACGCCTCATAAGAACCGATCAGCCGGTTGAACTCGCGCACGTCGTACAGCATCTTCGTCGACGACGGGCTGAGTTGCTCGGCGGCCGGTTCGGCGAAGGGCTTGTAGTCGCGCGTCGGGAAGTGGCAGCCCTTGGTGTGGTACGAGATGAAGTCCAGCGGCTCGTCGCGGCTCGACGTGTAGTCCAGGAAGCCGCGGAGGAAGTTCAGGCCGCCGCTGGTGACCGCCGGCCCGCCGACCTTTGCCTCAGGCAACACATCACGGATCGCTTGCACCGTCGCGGTGTAGAGCTCGTTGTACTGATCGAGGGTGCCGCGCCAGTAGAAGATGTCCGGCTCGTTCCACAGCTCCCAGAGCCAGGTGTTCACCTCCGCCTCGCCGTAGCGATCGAGGCAGTGCCGAACCGTCGCGCTGATCAGCCCGCCCCACTTGGCATAGTCGCTGGGCGGATAGCCCCAGGCGCCTGCCTCGTAATTGGTGTACGCCGTCGGGCTGGACACCACGGTCAGCTCGTCGGCCTCGGGCGGCAGGAGGTCCCGCGGGGTGAAGCCGAGCTCGACCAGGAGGTGATGGCCGGCGCCGATGATCGCGTCGTACGCCTGGTCGAGGAGCGTGAAGTCGTAGTACGGATTGCCGTCGGCGTCCTCGTGGTAGACGTTGCCCGAGCTCCAGTGCGGGATGCCGAAGCCGCTGCCCGAGCAGTACATGTAGTGCGGCCGGACGAAGTACCCGGCGCCGGAGAAGTCGGCGAAGGTCTGCAGCAGCCGCTTGCCGGTGGGCATGTACGTCCAGTTGAACTCGTCGTACCCGAAGCTCTCCCAGATCCGCGCCAGCGGACCCTGGACCTGTCCGGCGTCGACGTCGATCGTCGCCGCGGTGACGTGCGGCGCATCGGGATTCCGGGGAGCGGCCGGCGGGAACGGGCCGAGGGCCGTGCGTCCGGTGTGAACCGCTGTGTCGGTGGTCATCGTCGTGACCTCTCTCTGCCCGGGTGATCGGGCTTGCCTCACGGGGTCGGCCGACTTCGCACCCCAAGGGGGAGGGGCGTCGGCGCTGTGCCGCTCTGCCTGAGTGGAGGCTCCGAGTCTGCTCTTGCAATTGATTTACTGTCAATGACTTACTGTTTACAATCTACAGAGAGACCTGACGGCGACTAGAGTCGTCCTGCTCGGATACTTGGCGGTAGCTGCCCTGAGGAGGTGGTCGGGCATGATCCCCGACGATGTCGTGTCACCGCTGCCGTCGCAGCGCGGGCTTGGCGATCTGGTGACTGACGTGCTGCGGGAGATGATCACCGGCGGCAAGTTCCAGCCCGGCCAGCATCTGAAGGAGACCGAGCTCGCCGACGCGCTCAAGGTCAGCCGCGGGCCGATCCGGCAGGCGCTGGCCCGGCTCGAGGAAGAGGGTCACGTCGAGATCCGGCGCCACCGCGGGGCGTTCATCAGCACGCTGACGAAGACCGACGTCGAGGAGGTGCACACGCTGCGCGGCGCCATCGAGAAGCTGGCCGCCAGCCGGGCGTGCACGCGGATGCAAGGCGCGGGATTCGCCGAGATGGATGCGGTCCTGGAACAGATGAAAAGCGTCGACACCAAGATCGACCCCGAGGACGCCGTACGGCTGGACCTGCAGTTCCACGACATCATCTACGCGTACTGCGACCACGCCCGCGTATTGCGAGTCTGGGAATCGATCCGCGGTCAGGTAACGGTCTTCCTAAGAGCCCGCAACGCAAGCTTCCCGGACTTCCTCGACGTCGGCTACAGCGAACACAAGGAACTGAGAGACGCCCTGGCCCTGGGCGACCCACAGGCCGCCCAGGACGGAATCGACAAACACATCCTCGGCGCCTACGAACGCCTAAAACGCCTCAACCTCCCAGACCGCTGACCCACAACATGTCTCGTGACCTCCGCGAGGGGATTCCGAAAGGGAGGTCGGAGGGACACAATGTGTGATGGGTGAAGGGGGGCAGGGTGACTGCTGGGGTGGAGTCGGCTCGGGCTGTTCTGGATGTGGCTCGGGTGGTCGAGGAGTCGTTGGCGGGGGATGAAGGGCCGGACGAGTACGCCGTGGAGGCGCTTGTGCGGGTCGCGGGGGACGAGCTCGAGGCCAGTGGGCGGCAGGGGTTCGAAGCTGTCGGCGCCGAGGGGGACACGGATGTCGCCGCCGTGCTGATTGCGGCGGTGGTCCAGGTTTCGGCCGGGAACACGTTGATCGCGGCGGGAAAAGCGGTCGGTGAGGCTGACCCGGGCGCGGACGCGGTTGGGGAGTACGGCGTTGCGGTGGCGCGGCTCGCCGATGTCGTCGACGCGCTGGACGGGCTCGAAGCCGGTGCGGGCCGCAGGCAAGGGTTCGAGGCTGCGGACGCTTCGGAATCGGTCGAGGCCGCAGTGGACCGGGTTCGCGAGGCCGCCGAGCGAGTTGCGGACGGGATCGCCGCGACGGCCGCGGGGACGGTGACAGAGGCGTTCAAGCAGACTGTGAAGCTGGTGCCCGAGAAGATCCGGGACGTGGCCGACAAGATCGGTGACAAGGTCGATCTCGGCCAGTACGCGGGTCGCCTGGTGAAGCTCGGCGTCCGGGCGGTGCAGCGGGCGCTCGACCTGTTCACGCGGATGTTCCCCGGCGGAGCGCTCGCCGGCATGCGCGACGACGTAAAGGTCCTGTATGCACGGTTGTCCGGCGCCGAGCCGATCCCGGCGACGGTCGGGTTCGTCATCGGCGTCGACGACGTCAAGGCGTACCTGAAGCTGTACGGCGGCGACCGGATCGAGCAGCTCGACAAGGCCGCGGCCGATGTGGAGCAGCTGGGGACGAAGTACGCGAATCTCGGCAAGCTGGCGACCAATCTCATCGAAGGGATCGCCGTGGCGGGTACGGTGGTCGCTTTGCTGCAACTCGCCGTACCGCACCTGGCCTTGATCGTTGCCGGTGCGCTGGCCGCGGTTGTCGCCGGAGTGCTGCTGCTGGCGATGGACTACGTCGGGGATCGGCCTGTGCTGCACACGATCCGGGGCGTCAAACTCGTCCTTGCTGACGCAGTCGGGTGATGGGGATGGCGCGACCCGCTCTGGAAGATCGGGTGGCCGCTGTCTGCGAACAACTCGAGCTGGCCGAGCGGCAACTGGACCTGCCGTTGATCCGCGATCTGCTCGAGCCCCAGGTGGCGACGAGGCTGAGCGGGAAGCTGGGTGACAGGCGCAAGAGTGTCAAGCGCGCTTTGAGCACGGCGACCGAGGACGCCGGCTGGGACTTGTTCGCTACCGAGGAGAAGGCCGCACGACAACTGATGGCCGAGCTGTTCGCCCTCGTCCAGGGCCGCCTGTTCAGCTCGGCGGGGTTGGACAACGGCATCGCCGAGGCAGCACGCCGACTGCTGCAGGACGTGCAGGAGTTGAGCGGTCTGGACCGCGGTGTGCTTGTCACATTCAGCCCCGACACCGAGAGCGTCGACCACACGATCGGCCTGGTCCGGCTGCGGTTTCCAGGCACGACAGTGTGGGACCTGCCGTTCGCAGTCCACGAGTTCGGTCACCACGCCGTCCACGAACTGACACACATCGACGCCGCCCACAGTGACGAGCGTCCGCTGCGTTCACTCGTCACCGGCCCGTTCGGCACCAAGGCCGGCATCGACGAATCCCACGTTCACGAGTTGATCGCCGACGTCTTCGCAACGGTCGCCCTCGGCGCGACGTACCCGATCGCTTGTATCCAGCGGCGGATCAACGCGAAACAACGAGCCACCGACGGTACGACGCACCCGTCCTGGGAACGCCGCGTCGCGACGATGGTTGCCGCGCTCAACCACATGACCAAGATCGGCGACGACCAGCGGTACGCCGCCACCGCCGCGCAGCTCGTACTGCCCGCGTGGCAAGCACTCACCGGCCAGGCTGCCCCGCCCGATGCTCCGGAGCTGAAAGCCCTTGCACACAAGGCGGTCGACGTACTCGCGCGCCACGCCCCGAAACTCACGTACGACGACAAGGAAAGCGCGGTGCTGGTGAAGTACGAGCTGACGACCGCCGCCGAGCCCGGGCCGCCGCGGCCGGTCGAGGTACCGTCGAACGCCGGCCCTGCCGCGATCGTCGACGCCGCCTGGCGGTGGCGGCGGCAGAACCCGGACGCGACGCCCGTCCAGCGATCGCGCGTCGACAAGCATGCCATCGCGCTGTGCACCGCCGTACCGACCGATCGGGGAAATTGATGACCCAACAGCCGTTGCTGCGGATCCGGCTCGAAGTGCTCGTCAACGACATCAACAAGGTCGAGCGTGCGATCGACCGGGCCAAAGAACGCGGCTCCGAACTGGACGCGGTCATCAGTTCGATCACCGACGGAAACCGGTCGGTGGTCAAGCTGATCCAGCAGCTCGCCAGGCTGAACGACCAGACCGCGGGTGCGTTCCGCCGCAACGACGAGCTCGCCGGCCTGCTCGACGACGACGAGGGGTCGTCCGAGCTCCGCGACCAGATCGAGGCCGCCGACTCGGACTTCAAGGAGCTCGACCGCCAGGTCAACGCGATCCGCCGGGAGCTGCGGCGGATCCGGAAGACGACCAAAGAGGTGAACGCCCGCTTCACCAGCGAGAACAGCACTCTGCAGAAGGAGTGCAGCGAGTTGCGCGGAGAGGTCGAGGGCCTGCTCGAGCGAGTGCGGGCCGCGGGCGACGACAAACCGCAGCAGCGCGGTTTCTGGACGGACTACGAGAAGCTGCTCGACGAACGGGCCCGGCCGCTGTTCGGCGAGTACGTCGACTTCCTCGGCGGACTGACGATGCGCGACACCGGCCTCGACGACCGGGTCTGCGAGATGACCGACGTACTGCTCGGCCGGTTCAACTCGATCATCAGGGACTTCGTGCCGATCCCGTCCCGGACGGCCGCGCTCAGCAGCGCGCTGGACAGTGTGATCAAGCTCGGATTCCCTGAATGGTCCATCTGGGGTGTTCCGCTGGTCGCACACGAGGTCGGCTTGGCGCTGAAGAAATCTCACGAGGTCACGAGACTCCAGGAACAGTTCGAAGGCGAAGCGACCGAGGACCAGCTGGCCGAGCTGTACGCGGATGTCTTCGGCGCCTACACCCTCGGGCCGGCTTATGCGTACGCGGCACTGTTGCTGCGGCTGCACCCGCACCACGACGAGCCGATCCGCCCCACCGAGGCGAAGGACGTCGATCGGGCCCGGCTCATCCTGCTGGCGCTGGAGAGCGCGGGCGATCCTGGCACCGGTTACCGGACGGAAGTCGAGCGGCTCAAGGAAACCTGGACCGAGGCCGTGGTGACGAAAGCCGCTCCCGGGCGTGAGGCCGAGGCCGAGGCCGATGTCCGGGGGCCGGGGGCCGAGGCCGACTGGATCGACGACTTCGTCGCTACTGCTCGCGGATACCTCAAGGAGAGAAGGTCGTTGCGAGCGTTCGACGAGCGGCGCTGGACGGAGGCGATGACAACCTGGGAGGAGCTGAAGGACGGCCGGCCAATGTTCGACGACGACGTCGACCTGCTCGCCGTGCTGAACCACGCGTGGGCCGCCAGATTGCAGGATGCCTCCGCGGTCGGTGAGCTCACCCAGCAGGTCGAGGCCATGTGGAACGGACCGAAGCAGCGGAGGCGGTCACAGTGACACCGGAGGTACCACCGCGCAAACCCCGGCTGCCGCGCACCGAGGTCACGGAGTCGGTGACGACGATCGTCTCGGACCGGTCCCGCCCCGGGTCCATGCAAGAGCGCTACATCAGGATCTGGGCCAAGGTCGAGCAGGCGAGGACCGATTACCGCGCCGGCCGGTTGCCCGACCCGGTCACCACGGCACGGCGGTTGCTCGAGGAGGTCGAGGCGGCCTGGCCGGCCCGGAGTGCAGCGGACCAGAACCAGCAGGCGGTGCTCGGTACGGCGGCCTTCCTGCTGGCAGCCGCCTTGCGCGACCAGGGGGACGAGACGCGGGCGCGCCAGTACTTCGAGCTGGCGGTCGCCGCGTTCGAACGAGCTCCCGAATCGACCGACATCCGGGGTGACCTGGCCGCTGACCAAGGATCGGCCCTGCTCGCCCTCGGGCGTGCCGCGGAGGCCGTCGACGTTCTCCGACGGGCGCTGAACGATCTCGGGGAGTCCCTGCCGGTGGTTCGGCGCAACCTGGCGGCCGCGCTGGCCGCCTCCGGCCGGGAGACGGAGGCGATCGACCTGCTGGCGGCCGGGGTCGTGCGGGGAACCTTCGATCCGGCGTCCCACCACCTGTTGGCGACCCTCCTCGACCAGGCCGATCGACCGGCCGATGTCCGGGAGAGGGCCTGGACCGATGCCGCGGAAGCCTTGCTCGCGGCGGAGCAGATCGACCAGGCGATCGATGCCGGCCGGCGCGCGGTCGATGCCCAGCCCAGCGGCCTTTCGCTGGCGGCGCTGGGCCGCAGTTACGCCGCCGCCGGGCGGTACGACGAGGCGGCGGCCGCACTCCGCGAGTCCGACAGCCTCAACCCGTCGGCCTGGACCCGGCTGTACCTCGCCGATGTTCTGGCTGCAGTCGGGGATGCGGACGGCACGGCGGACGCCGCGCTCGCTGCTGTCGCCTTGTCGACCGATGGTTCCGTGCTGACCAAAGCCGCCGTACATCTCCTCGACGCAGGCCGCTTCGACGAGCTCGACGGAGTACTCGACGCTCTGGCGCCGGCGGATCCTGGGCTGGCGGTGAATCTGCGTGGTCTGGCCGCGCTCCGGCGCGGGCGGCGGGACCAGGCGCTCGAGTTGCTGCGCGAAGGCGTCAGCCAACTCCCGGACGACACATCGATGCTGTGGGATGTGGCGATCGCGCTCTATGACCTGGGCGAGTTCGAGCGGTCCATCGACGTACTGCGCAGAGTTCTGGAGCTGGACACGACCGACGTGCTCGCGCTCGCGCAGATCGGTGTGCTCGAGGGTGAGTTGGAACGGTACGACGACGCCGAAAGCGATCTTCGCGCGGCGCTCAGGGAGATCGACGATCCCGGCACACGCGCCTACCTGGGGCGGCTGTTGAGCCTGACCGGCCGACCAGCAGACGCCCTTGAGCATCTGCAGATCGCGGTCGACCAGGGATACAGCGGGCCCTTGACGTTGACCGACTACGGACTCGCGCTGAAGGATGTCGGGCGCAACAAGGAAGCCGAGAAGATCCTCCGGCAGTCGCTGGAGCTCGAACCCGAACAGCCGAACGCCCTGCTGACCCTATCCGCGATCCTGCTGGACAAGGGTGACGTCGCCGCCAACATCGAGGGCGGTGAACTGGCGCGGCGCTTGCTGGAGTTCGACCCCGCGTCCTCGTCAGCGTTGGGCGTCCTCGGCGAGGTGCGCCGTCGCGAGCAGCACTACGACGAAGCCGTGGAGTACTTCGAGCGCGCCGTCGAGATGTCGCCGGACTGGGCCTGGGCGCTGGGCAGCTACGGGCAAGCCCTGCGCGAGCGGTACGACGTCCGCGGGGCTTCTGACGACGCCTCGCTGGTGCTCGCGGCCGATCTGCTGAACCGGGCGCTGGCGATCGAGGCCGATGAGACCTTTCTGCGCGCCGAGCTCGCTCTGGTGCGGATCCGGCAGGACAAGTACGACGAGGCGGTCGTGCTCCTCGAGCGCGCACGGGAGCTGGATCCGCAACCCGCTCTGACTATTCCGCTGGCGACCGCGTTGCGCGGTCGCTACCTCAATTCCGTTGCCCCAGACAACCACGACGACCTGGTCCGGGCCGCGGGCATCCTGACCGACCAACTGGCCGCAACGACGGCAACGGACCAGGACGACGCCTTCGTCGCCAGTCTGAACGGCGAACTGGCGGAGGTGCTCGTCCTGCTCGACCGACCGGACCGTGCCCATCAGAAGTTCAAGCTGGCCTCGAAATTCGACCCCGAGGTCGCCTACTACCGGGTCCGGCGCGGGCAGTTGTACGCCGACGCGGGCGATCTGAAACGGGCGCTGCGGTGCTACGAGCAGGCGATGGATCTCGAGCCCGACTACCCAGATCTCCGTGTCCTGCAGGCGGACGCGCTGGTGAAGCTGCATGACTCGCCCGGCGCACGGGCCGTCCTCGACGAGGCGCTGGCTGCGAAGCCGGACGACGAGTCGGCGCGGTTCAAGCGGTACCAGGTGCTCTGGGAGGCGGAGCGGATCGCCGAGTCGGTCCGGGACCTCGAGCTGCTCGCGGAATCCCCTGACGTGCTGGCTGCGCGGGGCGAGGCTTTACGGCTTCGAGGCCGGTACGACGAGGCCCTCGCGCTACTGGACCGCGTCCTCTCGGACGACCCGCAACACCCGAGCGCGCTGACGACGACGGGTACTGTTCGGCTCGCGCAAGGCGATCTCGACGGGGCCCGATCGGCGTTGGAGCAGGCGGTCGCCGCGAACCCGGGCGAACCGTACGCACAGGGCCGGCTGGCCGACCTGGACTTCACCTACGGCGACGCCGAGCGGGCACTGTCGCGGCTCGCGGCGCAGCTGGAGGATCAGCCGGACCCCGCGCTGCGGGGCGTCTACGTGGACGTGCTGACCAGGCTGGAGCGCTGGGAGGAGGCCGAGTCGCTGATCGAGAGCGCGCTGTGGGACGACGCCGACAATCCGCTGTTCGTGGCCAAGCTCGGTTGGGTGCTCCTCGACACCGATCGGACCGCGGAGGGTCTGCGCAACCTGCAACGGGCCGTCGACCTGCAAGGAGATCTACTCACGCCGCTGGTGGAACTGGCGTACGGCGAACTGCGCGCAGGCCACCCCGAGGAGGCCGATGCGGCCGCGGTTCGGGCCACCGCGGCCGCCGAGGACGAGCCGGGTGGATGGCTGGCTCGTGCGCGGATCGCGATGGCCGTCGGGGATTACCGCACCGCGGTCGAGACGGCCCGGCAGGCGGCAGGCTGCTGGTACCAGGTCTCCAACGTGTACGACCAGCTCGGCTGGGGCTTGCGGTACTGGCCCGAGAACGCGGCCGACGAGAGGGTTGCGGCGTACGACTCGGGGCTCCGGCTGGACGCGCTCGACCCGTGGATGATGGCAGGCCGGGCGGATGCCCTGCGCCGGATCGGCGACGCGGACAGCTCACGGCAGAGCTACGAGCGAAGCTTGTCGTTGATCGGCCTGCGGACGGGGCCGGACGCCAATGTGTCCGGCTTGCAGGGATGGTGCCTGTTCCAGTTGGGCCGCTACGACGAGGCCACCAGCGCTTATTTGCGCCGCCTCGCCTGGCCGGCCCGGACGGCGTCGACCCTGTTCGAGCTGGCGCTGATGGCGGCCGTGACCGATCGCCGGTCCGAGGCGGAGTCGTTCCTCGAGCGGGCCGTCCAGGAGACGGCCCGCGAGCATCCGGCGGTCCGGAACGGAATCGTCACTGTCGCCACGAACGAGGCGGAGTACGAGCGCGCGCGGCTGACCGACGACGTCTGGCGGATTCTGCAGGACGCCTTCGCGCGCGCGTCCGAGTCCGCGAGGCGAGCGGCCGGCGCCTAGCCAGGTCAGGCTGGTTGGCCGAGCCAGTTTTCGAGGGCCGGAGCGAGGCCGTCGAGGTTGTCGTTGTCGGTGGTCCAGGCGATGTGGCCGTCGGGGCGGAGTAGGAGGGCTGTGGGGGCGCCGGGAGTTGCTGGTTTGGTGTTGACGAGGTGGAGGCGGTCGGACCAAGGCGCGGCGAGGTTGTGTAGTTGGGGCGAGTCGGTGAGGTTGAAGAGGACGGCCTTGCCGGCTCGGAGGTGGTCGCCGAGGCGGGTGCCGTCGGCGAACTCGAGGTCGGGGGCCGAGGTTCCGACCAGGTCGTTGTCGCTGCCGAAGTCGTAGCGCTGCCAGGTGCCGGAGAGCTTCTTGGCCAGGTAGGTCGCGCCGTCAGGGGTGTTCAGGAGGTCCGCGACGACCGGGCGGAGAGCTCGGGCGTGGCGGTCGGGGCGCATGATGGTGATCTGGGCTCGGGTCCAGTCGAGGACCCACTCGCCGATCGGGTGGCGTTCGGTGGTGTAGGTGTCGAGCAGGCCGTCCGGTGCCCAGCCCTGGATGGTGGCGGCCAGTTTCCAGCCGAGGTTCACGGCGTCGCCGATGCCCAGGTTGAGGCCCTGACCGCCGAACGGCGAGTGCACATGAGCGGCGTCGCCGGCCAGGAGCACGCGACCGAGCCGGTACGTCGTTGCCTGGCGCGCGTTGTCGGTGAACCGCGTCGCGGTGATGACCTTGGTGATCGTGACATCGGCGCCAGTCACGTTGCGGAGGCTGGTTTCCAGCTCGGCCGCGGTGATCGGGGCGTCGCGGTCGATCGGCGGGCCGTCGAACTCGACGGTGAGGATGCGGCCGGGGATCGGGCCGTACGCGTAGATGCCGGTGTCGGTGCTGTGCCAGCCGAGGGTCAGGTTCTCGGCGCCTTCCAGCTCGACCATCGCCTGGTGGCCGGTGATCTCGGGGTCGGTGCCGACGAAGTCGAAGCCGGCGAGCTTACGGACGATGCTGCGGCCGCCGTCGCAGCCGACGAGCCAGCCGGCCGACACTTCTTCCTCGCCCAGCACGACGCGTACGCCGTTGTCGTCGGCCGTGAAGGTGGTCAGCTCGACGCCTCGGCGTACGTCGACGCCCAGCTCGGCTGCTCGTTCCGCGAGGACCTGCTCGATCGTCTGCTGCATGATCAGGAAGATGCTGGACGCCGGGCCGGCGTCGCGGAACTCGGGGCCGGCGAAGTCGACGCTGCCGGCACCGACCAGGATGCCGCCGAAGTGGCCGGCGATGGGTGGACGCTTCATTTGTGCAGGTGCCGGGCCGCCGGCCGGGCGGGCGAACTGCTGCAACATGCGTTGCTGGTGCTCCTGCAGCGTGGGCAGCAAACCCCTGCGGTACAAGGCTTCTGCGGTCGGCAGGTTGATCGAGCCGGCCTTGATCGTCAGGTCCGGCTCGGTCAGCCGCTCCACCACGAGCACGTCCACCCCGGCCAGTCGCAGCTCGCAGGCAAGCATGAGTCCTACCGGCCCTGCGCCGGCTACCACCACGTCGTAGTCCATGTCAGCTCCCAGATCGTCGTCATCAAATAGTGTACCCGGTCTAAATTTATGTCGAGTATGCTATCTGCCATGGATGAGCGGCTCGGCCTGCGCGAGCGGAAGAAGCGGGAGAGCCGGCGGCGGATCGCGGACGTCGCGTCGGGGCTGTTCATCGAGCGCGGGTTCGACAACGTCACGATCGCCGAGGTCGCGGAGGCGGCCAACGTCGCGCGGATGACGGTCTTCAACTACTTCCCGCGCAAGGAGGACCTGTTCCTCGACCGCCACGCGGACCTGGTCGAGGATCTGAAGGGGGCCATCCGCGCTCGCGAGACCGGTGAGTCCGTCGTCGCTGCCGTACGGCGTCATCTGCACGAGCTCCTCGCGACACAGCATCCGCTGTCCGGCGCGCGCGATGGGACCGAGCACTTCTACCAAATCGTCGACGCGAGCCCGGCGCTCGTACGTCGTACCCTCGAGCACACCCGTGAAATGGCCGACGCGCTGACCGAGCTCCTCGAGACCGAGGTCGGACCGGGCATGCAGGCCGCGGTCGTCGCCAACTTGATCGCGACCGCCGTCACGATCGTGCCGCGCGTCGCCGTCGACAAGCTGATCGCCGGAGAGCCGGGCAAGAAGGTACGCCGTGAGCAGGCCGATGTCATCGACCAGACCTTCGACCTGCTCGAAGGCGGCATCGCCACGTACGGAAGCTGAGTTGCGGAACCAGTTTCGGAACCGGCAGGGGGTGTTGGGGAGCGAGTTCGCCACCTAGAGTCGCCCTGCTTGTAAGGGCTTTCCACTGAGCTTGGAGGGTTTGTGAGGCGGACTCTTGGGTTGGCGGTTGTGGTCGGGGTGGTGGCCAGCGGATTGGCGACGGGTGGGTCGCCGGCGGTGGCTCAGCGTGGAGCGGTGGTGAGTGGGACGTACTCCAGCGGCTCGGCGCAGACCTGGCAGCCGTTGCCGTCGACGTACGTCGGCGCAGATGACAACGGCTCTGTCGACGCGACGGTCGTGGTGGATCCAAGCACGCTCCGGCAGAAGTACTCCGGCGTCGGGTTCTCGCTCGACGAGACCAGCGTGTCCAACCTCTGGAAGCTGACGCCGGCCGAGCGCGAGCGGGCCGTCAAACTGCTGGTGGACCCGAAGACCGGCGCCGGCTTCGACCGGTTCCGGCTCACGATCGGGAGTCCGGACCTGATCGAGCACCTGCCGTTCTGGTCGTACGACGAGTTGCCGGCCGGCGTGACGGAGGACCGCACGCTGAAGTACTTCTCGATCAAGCGGGACGTGGATCTGCACATCGTCGACACGGTCAAGCTGATCCAGAAGTACAACCCGCGCGCGACATTCTTCGCGTCGGCGTGGAGTGCGCCGGCCTGGATGAAGACCAACAACCGGTTCACCGGCGAGGTCGCGCTGAACCCCGGGAGCACGACGTCGTACCGCCAGGTGGGCAAGCTCCGCGACGACTGCATCGACGTGTTCGCGAAGTACTACGTGAAGTACCTGCAGGCGTATGCGAAGCACGGGATCAAGGTCGACGCGCTGACGCTGCTGAACGAGCCCGGGATCGACGTGGTGTATCCGGCGATGGACATCAGCGTCGAGCAGCAGCAGAAGTTGTCAGTGGCAATCAAGCGTGAGGTGCACAACGCGGGCCTCGGCACCGAGCTGTATGTGCACGACTTCAACTTCTGGGACTGGCGGGATCCCAACAGCACGGAGACGAAGAACTACTACCGGATCTTCAACGATCCGCAGACGCGTAAGGCCGCGGATGCGATCGCGTTCCATCCGTACTGGGGTGACCCGACGGTGATGCGGGATGCGTTCGAGGAGTTCGGGAAGCCCGTGCATATGACGGAGACGAGTGATTTGTCGCCGGCAACGATTCTGAACTACTTCCGGCTCGATGCGTCGTCGTACATCATGTGGGCGCAGACGACCGACCAGGACGGCGGCACGCTGCACTGGACGCCGGCTCGGGACAACAGCGTCGACTGGGAAGAGGTCGGCCGGACGACGAAGTGGCCGAACAGGCTGGTCACCGTCGACACGAACACCAAGACGTTCACGGTCCGGGACGAGCTGTACGCGATGGGGCAGTTCGCGAAGTACCTCGGCCCGGAGCACACCCGCGTCGAGTCGAGCGCGACGGCCAACGGCATCAGCAATGTCGTCTACAAAGATGCCCATGACAACTTCGTCGCGATCGTCGGCAACTCCAACGCAACACCCAGCACGGTCCGCGTGACACTGGCGGGGAAGTCGTTCACGGCAACGGTCCCAGCAAACGCCTACGCGACGTACCGCTGGCACGGCGACGTCCCGCGCCGCGACCACGCGACCTCCCAGCCGGGGTCAGCCTCGCGGGCAACACCCTGACGCTGCATCCGACGGTTGCCGGAGCCGTGGACATCAAGGTGCGTGTGACCGATGGTGGTGCCAGCTTCGTCGAGAGCAACCCGGCCGCGAGTGGCGGGAAGAACGTTGGATGGACTGCGCCCGGGAACTGGCTCCAGTACCGCGTCGACGTTGCCCAGGCAGGCACCTACAACCTTGAGCTCAGGGTTGCCAACGGCACCGGCGCTCCGGCGACGGACGCCATTTCGATCCGCGACGCATCAGACGCGACGCTGACGAAAGCAACAGTCCCGGACACGGGCGGCTGGGCCAACTATCAGTCGGTGTCCACACAAGTGACGCTGCCGCATGGGGATCAGGTGATTACCGTGTACTGCGAGACCGGTGGCTTCAACCTGGACTACCTCCGGCTCACCAGTTGAAGGTGGTCAGGAATCAAGAAGCGGTGCGGGGTCGGCTGAACCTAGCTTGAAGGCATGACAAATCTTCGTGGTGTGGTTCTGGAAGTGGCCGACGTTGCAGAGGCCGAGCGGTTTCTGAAGGAAGCGTTCGGGCTGGATGAGCGGGTGCGAGTACGTGAGTCGGCCGCGGACACGAGCGGTTTCCGCGGCTTCACGCTGTCGCTGACCGTAGGACAGCCGAGCACGGTGACGAGCCTGTTCGAGAGCGCGATCGCCGCCGGTGCGACGGTGGTGAAGCCGGTGACCAAGTCGCTCTGGGGGTACGGCGGCACGCTGCAAGCGCCCGACGGCACGATCTGGAAGGTGGCCACGTCCGCCAAGAAGGACACCGGTCCCGCGACGCGCGAGATCGACTCCGTCGTACTCCTGCTGGGCTGCGAGGATGTGGCCGGGAGCAAGAAGTTCTACGTGGACAACGGGCTGACCGTGGCGCGGAGCTTCGGGCGCAAGTACGTCGAGTTCGACGGCACGGGTCCGGTGAAGCTGGGCCTGTACAGCCGCAAGGCGTTGGCCAAGGATGCCGGCGTACCTGCCGATGGCGGTGGGGCGCACCGGATCGCGCTCACCATGGACGCGGGCACGCGCGTCGACCCCGACGGTTTCGCCTGGGAGCCTGCGGCCTGATGCGTCAGCGCCAGTCGCTGCGGTCGGCCGTGCTGCCGGGGACCGGATCGAAGGAGACCTCCGCGGCCGGCACGCGGGTCCCCGACTCGGTCGTGAACGCGACGTCGACCAGTTCGCCGGACTTCGCGTGCCGTACGACGGTGGGCCCCTCGTCGCGGGGAACGTGGACATCGCCCCACTGCTGGAGGGCGGCGAGGACGAGCTTGAGGTCCTCGCCGGCCGGCGTCAGGTGATAGTCGCAACGGGTGCGCTCCCGCTGCGCGCGGTACTCGCGCCGCTCCAGCAGTCCCGCGTCCACCATCGCCGTCAGGCGGTTGGTGAGGATGTTGGGCGCGATGCCGAGCACGTCCCGGAAGTCGGCGAAGCGGGTCGTGCCCAGGTGCGCCTCGCGGAGGATCAGGAACGTCCACCGGTCGCGCAGCAGGTCGAGGGCGCGGGCGATCGAGCAGTTCGGTCGGCCCGCGGTGCGGGTGCTCATGACACCTCCGTGCGGGTGGTGTGGAGGATGGCCGCCGCCAGGATCAGGATGGCCAGCGTACCGATCACGGTGACGCCGAGGAGCAGCGCCGTACTCAGGCCAGACGCTGTCGCGACCAGGCCGAGGGTGAGCGCGATCGCGCCCTGCAGTATGTACGCGACGAGGTAGACCGCCGCGACCGTCGCGCCTCGGTGGTGCGCTGGTGCGTGGGCCGCGATCAGGCCGAGTCCCCCGGAGAACAGCAGGCCGTACGCCGTGCCGCCGACGATCGTCGTCGCGATGAACAGCGGCACCGAATGCCCTGTCGCCGCGAGTTCGAGCAGACCGAGGTCGACGAGCGTGAGGACCGCGCCGAGCGGGACCAGGCGTTGTGCGGGGAACCGGCGGCCGATGATCGCGGTCGTCCCAGTGGCGACCGAGAAGATCGCGAGCAGCAGACCGATCACGAAGATGTTTCCGGTGCCGACCAGGTCACGCACGATCTCGGCGCCGAGGGCCAGGAAGACCGAGCCGAACGCGTACGCGCCGGTGACCGCGAGGGCCGCCGCCAGGTACAGCAGACGGGTGCCCTTGGCAACGGTAATCGGGCGCGGGCGCCAGCGGCCCTGTGCCTCGTCCTTCGTGTGCCGCGGCATCCGCCAGATCGCCGCGAGGACGCCGACGATGACCGCGACCAGGACCCAGTAGTCCAGGTGCAAGGGAGCCGGGGCGTACTCGATCAGCCCACCGCCGACGATCGTCGCCAGGGCCAGCCCCGTCGCGGTCGCCACGGTCGTGACCGACGCCGCTCGGTGCTCTTTGCCCCGGGCACTGAACTCGACTGCGGCTGCCGTCGCCGGCGTCAACGCGAGGCCGACGCCTGCGCCCATCAGCGCGCGGCCCGCGTACACCCAGCCCACCGACGGGGCGACAGCGAAGAGAAGTACGCCGGCGAGCATCGCGCCGACGCCGTACAGCATCGTGGTCCGGCGGCCGATGTAGTCGGACACCTGGCCGAAGATCAGCAGGAACGCGACCAGCACCACCGGGTAGACCGCGAAGATCGCCGTCGTCGCCGTGGGGGTGAGGTGCCAGGTCGAGGCATAGAGCGGGTACGTCGTAGTCGGGGCCGCGCTGGTCCACAGGCTGATGCCCGCGACGGCGGCCGCCGTCCAGAAGCTGCCGCGCCGGCTCAGGCTGCGGCGGGATCGCGGAGCGGCCGAGACGGAGAGATCGAGAGTGCTCACAGAGGGGTCCTTTCAGGGACGGCTGAGTTGCTCGATGAAAGTCAGAACATCTGAGTTGCTCTGAGCAATCCAGGATCGAGTGTGATGCGCGTCACTTGACGACCCGAAGGTGTCTGCAGCAAGGTTTACAGCGCTGCAAATACAGCGCTGTAAATGGCGGCCGAAAGGTAGTAGATGCGTCCCGACATCGTCATCGTGATGACCGATCAGCAGCGGGTGGGGCTGACTCGGCGGAGTGGGTATCCGGTCGACACCATGCCGTTCGTCGACGGTTTGGCGGCCGGCGGGACCGACTTCCGGCAGGCCTACACGGCGGCGCCGGCGTGCGTCCCGGCGCGGACGAGTCTGCTCACCGGGCGGTTCCCGAGCGCGCATCAGGTCCGGCAGAACAGCAACGCCCAGCACGCGCGGTTCTCCCAGGACCTGCTCGACGTACTGCGGGCCGCCGACTACCAGCTGCACTTCGCCGGGAAACCGCACATGCACCGCGGCGCGCAAGACTTCGACACCTTCGCCGGCCCGTACTTCCACACCCAAGGACCCGAGCGGGACGCGGAAGAGAAGGCGTTCGACGACTGGCTCGAGCACCTCGATCACGGTGTCTCCGACGAGCCCACGCCGTACGACGTGCGCTGCCAGCTGCCGCACCGGATCACCACGGATGCACTCGAGGCCGCGCGAACCGCGGGCCCCGACAAGCCCGGTCTGTTCTGGGTCTCGTACCCCGAGCCCCACAACCCGTACCAAGTCCCTCAGCCGTACTTCGACCTCGTCGCGCCCGACGACATCCCCGACCGCATCAGCGGGCCCGAGGCAGCTGAAACCAAGGGCGGCACCTACGCCTGGTTGCGCGAGCTCCAGGAAGAGAAGCGACCGGGGTACGACGACAACTGGCGCCGGTACGCCGCGAACTACCTCGGCATGCTGCGCCTCCTGGACGACCAGATCCGCCGCCTGCACGAGGGCCTGAGGCAACGACCGCGCCTGACCATCGTGCTCGCCGACCACGGCGACTACGTCGGCGAGTACGGCCTGCAACGCAAGGGCGCCGGCCTGAACGACTTCCTGATGCGGATCCCGCTGATCATGACCGGCGACGGCATCGCGATCCAGCAACGTGACGAGCCGGTCTCGATCGTCGACGTACTGCCGACCATCTGCGAGGCCGTCGGCCAGCCGATCCCCGACGGCGTCCAGGGCCGCAGCCTGCTGCCACTCGCGCAGGGCGAGGCAGCGCCCGAAACCGAGTTCGGCAGCATCGTCGCCGAGCAGGGCTTCGGCGGACGCTCGTACGACGTCACCGCCCGGCCGCCGCTGCACTTCGCGTACGACGGCCCGACCTTCGACGAGCTCAACACCGTCACGCAGTCCGGCGCTGCCCGGATGCTTCGCAGCGGCAACTGGAAGCTGATCGTCCACGCCGACCTGGCCGGCGAACTCTACGACGTGGACAAAGACCCGGCCGAGCTCGACAACCTCTTCGACGACGAGAACTACCTGGCCGTCAGGGCCCAACTGCTCCACCAGCTCGCCCGCTGGCAAGCACGGCTGACCGACGACCTCCCCAACGGCAACTACGTCCCGCTCCGCATGCCCCACAACTGGCGCTGGGCCCAACGCAGGGAGAACCAATCATGACTAAACTGACCCGCCGGACCCTGCTGGGTCTCGGCGCCGCCACTGCCGCCGCGACAGTCCTGCCCGGTTGCTCGGGAGGCAAGAAGCCGCTGCGCGTCTCCTGGTACGGCCCCGACCCGGTCACCAAGGCGCTCAACGCCGCATTGGCCGCGTGGAAGTCGAGCGGCGGCGTCGAGTACTCCGCGGAGAGCGCGCCGTTCGACGACTACTGGGACAAGCTCGCCACGCAGACGTCCGGCAACAACGCTCCCGACGTACTGCGGATGTCGATGAGCTACTTCAGCGACTACGCGGGTCGAAGCGCGCTGAAGGACCTTGGTTCGTTGGGAATCGACACCTCGGGTATCGACAAGGATGTCGCCGACAGCGGTGTTGCTGATGGCAAGAACTACGGCATCGGCCAGAGCTCGATCAGCTACGCGATGTACGTCGACGAGGCCGCCGTCAAGCGCGCCGGCGGCACGGTCCCGGCGCAGGGCTGGACGTGGGACAAGTTCGCCGAGTTCGCCCGCGACTACAGCGGATCGATCCAGGGCTCGTACGGATCGACCGACCAGGCCGGGAACTTCCAGCTGTTCGAGGTGTACGCGCGCCAGCACGGCACCGAGCTGTTCTCCGACGACGGCGGAAAGTTTGCCACGAGCAAAGACACGGTCCAGGAGTGGTTCCAGTACTGGGCCGACCTGCGCAACGCGAAGGCCGCGCCGCCGCAGAACGTCAGCGCAGAGACGACCGCGATCGAGAAGTCATTGGTTGCCAAGGGCAAAGCTCCGCTGCAGTTCGGCTGGGTCCAGCAAGTCACCTTCTACCAGCCGGTGGTGAAGAGCCCGCTGTCGGTGTTGCCCGTACCGCAGGACACGGCCGGCGATCTCAAGGGCCAGTTCATCAAGGGGCTCGACCTGTGGTGCATCTCGGCCGCGAGCAAGCATCCCGAGGATGCCGCCAAGCTGATCGGATACCTGCTGAACGACGAGAAAGCGATCAAGACGATCGGCATCCTGCTCGGCGTACCGCCGTCGAAGAAGGCGCGTGACCTGGTCTCGGCGGATGCCGGTTCGGCCGGTGCTCGGGCGATCAAGTACGTCGAGGACATCGCCGGCAAGGTCGGTCCGTCGCCGAAGCCGTGGCCGAAGGGGTACGGCGAACTGCTGACCGGTTTCGGCCGGATCGCGGAGAACATCGGCTTCGGCAAGACCAAGCCGGACGCCGGCGCGCAGGAGTTCGTGGACCTGGCCGGAAAGACCCTCGGCCAGTGATCGTAAGGATCCGCCAGAGCCTTCCGGCGTACCTGTTCCTGCTGCCGTGGCTGATCGGCGTACTCGGGCTGACCATCGGCCCGATGCTGTTGTCGCTGTACTACTCGTTCACCGACTACGCGCTGCTCAACACCCCCGAGTGGACCGGCCTGCACAACTACACCGCGCTCTTCCAGGACCCGCGCTACCTGCACTCGCTGCGTGTCACGTTCATCTACGTCGGCGTCTCGGTCCCGCTCGAGATGGCGTTCGCGCTCGCTGTCGCCGTACTGCTCAATCGTGGGCTCAAAGGTCTCGCCGTCTACCGGGCGTTGTACTACGTGCCGAGCCTGCTCGGCGGCAGTGTCGCGATCGCCTTGCTCTGGCAGCAGATCTTCGGCAGCGACGGCTTGCTCAACGACATCCTCGGCGTCTTCGGGATCCACGGCCGGGGCTGGATCTCCGAGCCCGGCACGGCGTTGTGGACGCTGATCGTGCTCCGGGTCTGGCAGTTCGGCGCGCCGATGGTGATCTTCCTGGCCGGGCTCCGGCAGATCCCGGACGACGTGCTCGAGGCCGCCGAGGTCGACGGTGCGGGCCGATGGCAACGATTCTGGCGGGTCACGCTGCCGCTGCTGTCGCCGGTGGTGTTCTTCAACCTGGTGCTGCAGATCATCGGCGCGTTCCAGGCGTTCACCCCGGCGTTCGTGATCAGCGGCGGTAAGGGCGGTCCGTCGGACTCGACGCTGTTCTACACGCTGTACCTGTACCAGCAGGCATTCGGCAACTTCCGGATGGGATACGCCGCCGCGATGGCCTGGGTGTTGCTGCTGATCATTGCGGTCTTCACCGGACTGAACTTCGTCCTCGGCCGCACCTGGGTGTTCTACGGAGACGAAGGGGTACGTCGATGAAGCGCGTGCTGGCACATATCGGACTGTCCGCCGGCGCACTGATCATGCTCTACCCGCTGCTCTGGATGGTCAGCGCCTCGCTGCGCAAGAACACCGATATCTTCGAGCATCCGGGCCTGATCCCGGAGCACCCGACGCTCGGCAACTACGCGCTCGGGTGGTCCTCGACCGGGACGAGCTTCGGCGTCTACATCATGAACTCGCTGATCATCTGCGCCGCGGTCGTGATCGGCAACGTGATCACGTGCTCGCTGACGGCGTACGCGTTCGCCCGGATGCGGTTCGTCGGCCGGAAGGCGTTGTTCGCGCTGATGCTCGGCACGATCATGCTGCCCGCGCACGTCACGCTGATCGCGCAGTACTCGATCTTCCGGAAGCTGAACTGGATCGATACCTTCTGGCCGATGATCGTGCCGAGTTTCCTGGCCACCGACGCGTTCTTCGTGTTCCTGATGGTGCAGTTCATCCGGTCGATCCCGGTCGAGCTCGACGACGCGGCCCGGATCGACGGCTGCGGGTACTGGGGGATCTACCGGCGGATCATCCTGCCGCTGCTGTCGCCCGCGCTGGTGACGACCGCGATCTTCTCGTTCATCTGGACCTGGAACAACTTCTTCAGCCAGCTGATCTACCTGTCGACCAGAACCAAGCTGACCGTTCCGGTGGCGCTGCGCGGGTTCCTCGACGCGACCGGCAGCTCGGAGTGGGGCGGCCTGTTCGCGATGAGCGTCGTCACGCTGGTCCCGGTGGTCGTGGTGTTCGTGGTCTTCCAGCGGCGGATCCTGGCCGGAATGGCCCACACCGGCCTCAAATGAGATCCTGCCAGGTATGAGGCCGCGCCTGACCGACGTCGCCGAGGCGGCCGGGGTGTCGATGAAGACGGTGTCGAACGTCGTCAACGGGGCCGAGCATGTCCGCGAGGAGACCCGGCAGCGGGTGCTCGCGGCGATCGACAAGCTCGGGTACCGGCCCAACATCGCCGCCCGCAACCTCGCTCAGGGCCGCAGCGGGGTGATCGCGCTCGCCGTACCGCAGCTCGATCGTCCGTACTTCGCGTCGCTTGCGGCGCGGATGCTCGACGAGGCGGAGGCGTTCGGATGGATCGTGCAGTTCCACCAGACCGGTGGGCGCCGGGAGGCTGAGCTCCCGCTGCTGAACGAGCGGCACCCGGCCCGGCTGGACGGGATCGTGATGAGTCCGCTCGGCTTGACGCCCGAGGATGTGGAGGGGCGTGATCCGACGCTGCCGCTGGTCCTGCTCGGGGAGAAGGCCGGCGCGGAGCATCACGCCGACCACGTCGGGATAGACAACCGGGATGCCGGACGTGTGGCGACCGAGCATCTGTTGTCACTCGGGCGCCGGCAGGTGATGGCGCTGGCGCCGGGTCCGGGGATGGAGGACGAGCGGATCAACGGGTACCGCGACGCCCTCGCCTCGGCCGGGTTGCCCGTCGATGAGGACGTCGTGCTGCCGACCGGCGGGCTGCGCGGTCAGGATGCCGAGCGAACCCTCGGCGAGTGGCTGGACTCCGGTCATCCGGCGCCGGACGCGATCTTCGCGGCTACCGACTGGCTGGCGATGGGTGCGATCCGGGCGCTCGTGCTGCGCGGTCTGAAGGTCCCGCAGGATGTCGCGGTGGTCGGCTTCGACGACATCCCCTACGACCTCGCGACCCTGCCCACTCTCACCACGGTCGCGCCCGACCGCGTCGCCATCGCCCGCCTCGCGCTGCAGGCCCTCCGCGACCAGAGGCCTGGAGGCGAACCAGTCCGCCTCCAGGCCCCTTTTAGCCTTGTGGTCCGCGAGAGCACGACCGGTATCGGTTAGCTCAGCCGGCGAGAGCCAGCGAGATCGTCGCGTAGTTGATGACCGCGCCGAGCACTTTGCTGTCGGCGGTCGAGCCGGCCGTCGAGATCTCGACGTCGGCGTTCTTGCTGCCCCCCAGGCCGACGTACCGGGTCGCGACCCAGCGGGTGGTGTTGCCGCTCTTGTAGGTGTAGACGACCGTGCTCACGGTCAGCCGGCCCTGGTGGTTGGTCGAGTTCATCCCGACCGTCGAGGTGCCGACGATGTGCAGACCGCGGGTGCCCTTGAGGGCGGCGATCTTGCGGTTGAGCGCGGTCACAGTGCTGATGTTGTAGTTGTAGTTGGCGTCGAACCGGATCATCCGGTTGTTCGCGCTGTCGTCGAAGCGCGCCTGCCAGTTCCCGAGTTCGACGTCGCGCCAAGTGGTCGGCAGCACCGCCATCGCGTGGTGGCCCTCGCTGTAGCCGAGGAAGAACCGGGTCTTGTACCGCACCGGCGTCGACGCCGTGCTGTTGCTTGCAGCAACTGTCTTGATCTGCTCGGTGGCGGCGTTGCTGGGCAACGCCCCACCGAGCACGAGCGCCCCCGCACCCGCCAGCGCCATGACTCCGGAGACAGCCCCCGCAACGATCCCGAACCGCTTCATCTTTCTTTACCCCCAGCTCTTTCGCCGCCTCCTTGGCTGCGCAGCGAATGAGACACCCGCTCGTCCGCAAAAGTTGCCGCCAACTCTCGACGATCTCCTGCGAGTTGTTGAGACTGGCCGCATGGGTGGGGGAATGGTGTCGATGGTGTTCACCGACATCGAGGGGTCGACGGTGCTGCTGCGGCGGCTCGGCGATCGGTACCTCGATGCACTGGAGGGACATCGCCGGATCCTGCGGGCGGTCTGGGCGACGTACGGCGGGACGGAGATGGGGACCGAGGGCGACAGCTTCTTCGTCGTGTTCGAGACGGCCGGCGATGCCGTGCGGGCGGCGGTCGACGGGCAGCGCGGTCTCGAGGAGCATCGATGGCCGGGCGGTGAGCGACTGCGGGTGCGGATGGGTATCCACACCGGTACGCCGGGTGTGTACGACGGTGACTACTGGGGGATGGACGTCCATCTCGCAGCGCGTATCGGGGCCGCCGCGCAGGGTGGCCAGATCGTGGTCTCGGCGGTCACCGGTCAGCTCACGCAACTGCCCGACGGCGTGACGCTGCGCGACCTCGGAACCCATCATTTGAAGGACATTCCGGAGCCCGAGCACCTGTTCCAGGTCACGATCGACGGCCTGCAGACCGACTTCCCGCCACCGCGCACCATTGGTACGTCGACCAGCCTCCCGGCTCCGGCGACCCCGCTGCTCGGTCGCGAGCAGGACGTCGACCGCATCGTCGACCTGCTGGACCAACCCGACGTACGGCTCGTCACGCTCACCGGTCCCGGTGGTTCGGGCAAGACCCGGCTCGCGATCGGAGCGGCCTCCAAGGTCCCCGGCGGCGTGTACTTCGTTCCGCTCGCGGCGGCCACGTCCGAATCGGTGCTGTGGACGACGATCGCCGAAGTCCTCGACGTACCGCCGAGGGAGCGCAACCGGATCGTTGCCTACCTCGCGCAGCGCACGCTCCTGCTCGTCCTCGACAACCTCGAGCAACTCCCGGACGCCGGCAAGATCGTTGCCGAGATCATCGAAGGCGCGTCGCATGTGAAGATCGTCGCGACCTCCCGGCGCGCGCTCGGTCTGGTCGGCGAGTACCTGCATCCCGTGACGCCGCTGCCCGTCACGGACGAGGACTCGGCCGCCGTACAACTCTTCATGCAGCGCGCCCGCGCCGTGCAGCCGGCGTTCACGTACTCCGACGACGTACTGGAGATCTGCCGGCGGCTCGACGGGCTTCCGCTCGCGATCGAGCTCTGTGCGCCGCGCGTTCGCCTGCTCAGCGTGAAGGAGTTGCTGGCCCGGGTCGACCAGTCGCTCGACATCGCGTCGACGAGCAGCGTGACCCCGGAACGCCACCGCACCTTGCGGGAGACGATCGCCTGGTCGTACGAGTTGCTCAGCCCCGAGCACCGCCGTACCTTCCGTCGCCTGGCGGTCTTCTCCGGCGGCGCCGACCTGGCCGCGATCCAAGAAGTTGCTACTGACATCGATCCGCTGGAATCCCTGGCAGAGCTGCACGATGCGAACCTGATCACCCTCGCCGAAGGTCCGGAAGGTACGCGGGTCCAGCTGCTCGAGACCATCCATCAGTACGCCGCCGACAAACTGCGGACGACCGACGAATCGGCGGCGATCCGCAGTCATCACGCGACGTACTTCGCCGACCTGGCCGAGCGACTCGAGATCATGAAGAGGACCATGGCCGAGCCGCCGATGGAGCGCTCGGAGGCCGACCTCGACAACTACCGCGCCGCGCTCGCCTGGGCCACGGGCAACGACCTCCGGACGGCGCTGCGCCTGTGCTCGGCCCTCGGCTGGGTCTGGCAGCTCGGTGCCTACCACGACGAGAGCCGCCGCTGGCACGAACAAGTCGTCGCAGCCGCCGGTACGACGTCCTCGTCCGAGCTGGCCGCTTGCCTTCGCGGATTGAGCAATCTCCTTCTATTACAGGGCGAAACCGACCGCGGCTACGAGGTTGCCGCGCGAAGCCTGGCCATGTCGCGCGAGCTCGACGACGCGGCCGGCATCGCGTTCGGGATGACCGTGCTCGGTACGGCGCAACGTCAGCAGGGTGAGCTGGACGCAGCCAGGCAGACCCTGACCGAAGCCGTCGAGCGGCTCCGTACTCTCGACGACAGCTGGCGCCTGGCAAGGGTCCTGGGACATCTCGGCGGTATCGAGGAGGCGCTCGGACACCTCGACCGGGCCGAGGAGCTGCTGCGCGAGGCCCTGAGTATCAGCGAGTCCCTCGGGGACGCGTTCGAGAGCACGATCCACGGACAGAACCTGGCCTATCTGCTCGCGCTCGCTGATCGCGTCGGCGAGGCCGCCGAGCTGGCTCGGCACCTGACGCCGACCGTGGTGGCGCTCGGCAGCCCGAGTCTGACCATGGCGTTCTCGAACACCGCGATGAACATCCTGCTCCGCCGCGGCGATCCGGCCGGCGCGGCCGAGCTGTTCGGCGCCGAGGAGGCGATGGGCGAGCGGCTGGAGATCGTCAACCCCTACAAGGACGAGGAGCTCGCGGAGGCACTTGAATTGGTCGGCGATACACTTTCCCGCCCGGAGTGGGAGCGCCACCGGCTGGCGGGCCGGACCGAACGCGTCGAAGATCTGCTCTCGAGGCTGGATTTTTGAGGCGTGCGGTTGTACAAGGCAACGGCGAGTGGTTGACCGCCGTGAAGGTCCCTACCATACTGCTTGCACCGCCATCGGCGGTCTGTGGGGGCAGATGTTACTGGGGTTCAAATGGGGATGGGGGGCTATTGCTTATGCATGCCTGGAAGTTGTTTCGTGCTGCGCTGGTGACGGCAGTCGCCGGCGCGACACTGGTGTCGGTCCCGGTGGCCGCACATGCGGCACCGCCGACGAGCGCGATCGAGGTCAGTACGACGTCGGTCGCCCGTGGGCAGACCTTTACGATCAAGCAAACCGTGTACAACTCGGACTCGTCCACAGTGCTGGGCGGCAAGGCGACGTTGTACGCCAAGGACGCAACGCTCCCGGACATGGTCGACCTGGTCTCGTGCCCGGAGGCCACGGCGTGTGACACGCTCGGGACCAGCGTCCGCGCCGGGACCGGCGACGTACCGTCCGGTGAGTCCAGGACCATCACCTTCACCTTCCGGGTGAAGGACGACGCGCCGCTCGGGACGATCCAGCTGCAGCACCAGTTCGTCGGCGAGAATTTCTCGTTCGAGATCATCGACGGGCCGGAGCTGACGATCAAGGAAGCGCCGGCCGACATCGCCGTGTCGCTGACCGGGAAGGCCACCGGAGCGCGGATCACCTACACAATCGGCGTGAAGAACAACGGCCCGAGCGACGCGACCGGGGTCCGGGTGGTCGGCACTTTCCCGGCCAACCTGGCGTACTCCAGCTCGACCTGCACGCGGGTCGGGACGACGCGATCGGTGAACTGTGACATCGCATCCCTCGCCAGCGGCGAGACTGCGACCCGCACGCTCACCGTGTCCGCGGGGATGCTGACGATCGGAACGCTGACCACGACGGCGACCCGGACGGCCAGCTCACCGGTCGACCCGCTGGCGACGAACGACAAGGCCAGCAAGGTCTGCCGGGCGCTCACCTGGTTGATCGTGTCGTGCTGACAACGTACTGAAACACCGACGACGGCTGGCGGCCGCGGGTTCTCGAGCCCGCGGTCGCCGGCTTCATTTTTGTCTCATGCCTTGCATCCAGGGGCGGCAGAGGTTTACGGTCCGGGTTAACGTTTAAGTGAGTGTTAGTGAGCACTTCTTCGAAACTTGGAGCAACTATGATCAGTCGGCGACGGTTTTTGCAGGTGACCGGTGCGGCGATTGCCACCTCGACGACGCTGGCGGCCTGTGGTGACGGCGGAGCGTCGAGCGGCGGCGCGAAGGCGTCCGGTGAGCTCAAGCTCCCGACGTACAAACCCTTCGAGGGGCTGCACCCGGACTTCCCCGGGGCCGAGTCCGGCCTCGAGCCCGGGTTCCTCAAGTTCCCGGCGGACGCGATCTCGAGCGTTAAGGCGCCGCCGCTGAAGAGCGCGGTGACCGCGCTGACCGAGACATTCGCGACGCCTCCGCCGCCGATGGGCAGCAACCCGATGTGGCAGGCGCTGAACTCCGCCCTCGGCGGCGAGCTCAAGCTGACCATCGGCACCGACCCGGGCTACCCGGAGAAGTTCGCCACGCTGCTCGCCAGCGACTCGCTGCCGGACCTGATGTGGCTGCCGCCGAACCAGGGCATCCCGAACATCGGCCCGATGCTCGAGGCCAAGTTCCAGGACCTGACCAAGTACCTGTCCGGTGACGCGGTGCTGGAGTACCCGAACCTGGCCGCGCTGAAGCCGGCCTCCTGGCGGACCGCGGTGGTGAACGGGAAGATCTGGGGCGCGCCGATCCCGTCGACGCCGTTCGGCCAGGTGATGATGGGCAACCCGAAGACCTGGGCGAAGGTCGGCGGCCTGCAGTGCTCGACCGCGGACGAGTTCTTTGCCAAGTGCAAGGAGCTGAGCAACGGCACGAACTACGCGCTCGAGCCCGCGATCATCAACATGCTGCACATGTTCGGCGAGTGGTTCGGCGCTCCGAACGGCTGGCGGGTGAACCAGGACCGGTCGCTCACCTACCTCTACGAAACCGACAACTACAAGGCCGCCGTCGAGTACGCCGCGAAGCTCTGGGCGGCGAAGGTGTTCTACCCGGACCTCAACCTCGCCGACGCCACGCCGAAGACCGTGAACGGCCAGATCGCCGCGCAGGTGACGGTCGGTCCGCGGGCGACCTCCGACTTCCGCAACCTGGACCCGACGCTGTTCGTGGACACGATGATCCCGTTCGGCCACGACGGCAAGGCGAAACCGACGTACGACATGGGCTACGGCACGGTCGGGTTCACGCCGTTCAAGAAGACCGACGAGGGCCGGATCCGTGAGCTGCTCGCGCTGATGGACTACCTGTCCGCACCGTTCGGCACCAAGGAATACCTGATCAAGAACTTCGGCGTCGAGGGCCAGCAGTACCAGCTGGACGCGGGCAAGAACCCGGTGCTCACCAAGGCCGGCAACACGCAGGCGCCCGGTCTGGTCAGTGCGCTGCAGATCATGAACTCGCCGGAGAGCGTGATCTTCAACCCGGCGTTCCCCGACGACACCAAGAAGGTCTACGCGACCGAGCAGCAGCTGCTCAAGTACGCGATGCGGAACCCGACCGCGGGAACGTACTCCGACACGTCGAGCAAGCTCGGTCCGAAGCTGACCGCGGCGTTCCGGGACACGATCGTCGACATCGTCACCGGCCGGCAGAAGATGGACGCGTACGACGCGGCGCTGAAGCGCTGGAAGTCCGGCGGCGGTGACAAGATGCGCGACGAGTTCGCGGCCGTGCTGCCCTCGAGCGTGCCGGTCACAGGCTCGTGATGCTGAAGTCGAGTGCTCCGAAGCGGCAGGCCAAAGTGGGCCTGCCGCTGGCGGCGAAGTGGCGCCGGGACTGGCAGATGGTGCTGCTGATGATCCCCGGCGTCGTCTTCCTGCTGGTGTTCTTCTACCTGCCGGTGATCGGCAACGTCGTTGCGTTCCAGGACTTCCAGCCGTACCTCGGCATCATGCACAGCGAGTGGAACGGGCTGCAGAACTTCGTCAACCTCTACGACAACCCGGACTTCTGGGACGCGTTGCGGAACACGTTGCTGCTGGCCGCCGTACAACTGCTGCTGTTCTTCCCGGTGCCGATCGGGCTGGCGCTGATCGTCGACTCGCTGGTGAGCAACCGGCTCCGGCGATGGTTCCAGACGATCGCCTACCTGCCGCACTTCCTGTCCTGGGTGCTGGTCGTGACGCTGTTCCAGCAGTCGCTCGGCGGCGCGGGGTTCATCAACAACCTGCTCCGGCACGCAGGACTGGACCCGATCCCGTTCATGACCAACCCGGACACGTTCCCGCTGCTCGTGGTCGCACAGCTGGTCTGGAAGGACGCCGGCTGGGCGATGATCATCTTCCTCGCGGCGCTGACCACTATTGATGTGTCTTTGTACGAAGCCGCCGCGGCGGACGGCGCCGGGCGGTGGCGGCGGATGTGGCACATCACGCTGCCGTCCCTGCGCACCGTCATCGTGCTGCTGCTGATCCTGCGGATCGGCGACATCCTCAGCGTCGGGTTCGAACAGTTCATCCTGCAACGCGATTCGGTCGGGCCGGGGGCGGCCGAAGTACTCGACACGTTCACGTACTACGCGGGCGTGGTCGGCGGCGACTGGAGTAGCGGTGCCGCGGCCGGCCTGGCCAAGGGTGTGGTCGGGGCGTTGCTGTTGTGGGGCGCGAATTCACTTGCCCATCGGCTCGGCGAGCCGGGGATCTTCCAAAGGCGCGGCGCATGAGACCCATCTGGAAAGAGCGTCCTTCTCCTGGGTACCAGGCGATCAAGGCCTTGGTGCTGGGCGGCTTCGCGCTGGTGATCGTGATCCCGATCCTGGTCGTCATCTCGACGTCCCTGGCCAGTGATCGCGACATCATCGACGCCGGCGGATATGTGCTGTGGCCTTCGCATCCGACCTTCAAGGCGTACCAAACGCTGTTCGGTGGCGGGTTGATGGGCCGGGCGATCCTGGTCAGCGTCTTCGTCACGCTCGTGGGTACGGCGATCGCGCTCGCCGTCACGATCGCACTCGCGTACGCGACCTCGCGGCCGGTACTGTTCGGGCGGCCGGTGTTGCTGATGGTGCTGTTCACGTTGCTGTTCGCGCCGGGCATCATCCCGATGTTCCTGGTGGTGAAGCAGCTCGGGCTGCTCGACAGCCTGTGGTCGCTGATCCTGCCCGGGGCGTTGGGCGCCTTCAACTTCGTTGTCCTGCGCACCTTCTTCATGAATGTGCCGGGTGAGTTGCTGGAGAGCGCGCGGATCGACGGCGCGAGCGATTTCACCATCCTGCGACGGATCGTGCTGCCGCTGTCGAAGGCCGTGGTCGCGGTGGTCGGGCTGTTCTACGCGGTCGGGTTCTGGAACGCGTTCTTCAACGCGCTGCTGTACCTGAACGACACGTCGAAGTGGCCGGTCCAGGTGATCCTGCGAACGTATGTGCTGCAGGGCAAGTCGCTGTCCGCGGACCAGCTCGGCGTACATCCGCCGTCGCAACCGCAGTCCCTGCAGATGGCCGTCGTCGTGGTCGCCCTGGTCCCGATCGCCATGGTGTACCCGTTCCTGCAACGGCACTTCACCAAGGGCGTCATTACCGGCGCCGTCAAAGGCTGATCTGCGACAATCGTCCTATGTCCTCACCTGCGGCCGATCGGCCGACGCTGCGCATGGTGGCGAAGGAGGCAGGTGTCTCGGTCGCGACCGTGTCCTACGTGCTGTCCGGACGTCATCGCAGCCACACGATCAAGGACACGACCGCGGACCGGGTCCGCGAGGCGGCGACGCGGCTCGGGTACCGACGCAACGATGCGGCCCGCGCGATCCGCACCGGGAAGTCGGATCTGGTCCTGCTCTCGCTCAGCGTGCTCGCCGACCCGTGGTCGCAGGCGGTCGCGGCCACGGTAAGTACGGCGGTGACTCCGCTCGGCAAGACTGCGCTGATCGTGGCCGACGGCGACTGGCGGAACGTGCTGGCAAACCGGACGCCGGACGTGATCTTCATCGACAGCGTCAAGCCGGATCCGTCGCAGATCGCTGAACTGGAGGCGTTTGCGGCCCAAGGCGTGCAGATCGTCGCGTTCAGCGAGACGCTCGAGCCGGAGGGCTTCGACGTGATCCGGTCGGGCGCTGAGCCGCGGTGTCATCTCGCGGTGGAGCACCTGCTCGAGCATCACGACCGGGTCGGCGCGCTGACCTCCCGGACGATCGGCTTCGCCCGCTTCGACGCCTATCTCACTACGTTGCGCGCGGCCGGCAAGCCGATCCGGGACGACGACATCGAGGTGTTCGAGCAGCATCCCGAAGGGGCGTACCGGGCTGCGATGGCGTTGCTCTCCAAGCCGGATCGGCCGACCGCGATCTACTGCACCACGGACTTCGCCGCGATCGCCGCCGTACGGGCCGCGCATCGGCTGCGGATCGATGTACCGCGGGAGCTGGCGATCGTCGGCGTCGGCAACACGCCGGAGGGCGAGCATCTCGACCCGTCGTTGTCGACGGTCGGGCCGGTCGACTTCAACGACGCGCTGGCGAAGATCATCGTGGGCAGGCTGACCGATCGAGAGGGTGCTCCGGGTGAGGTGTTCGACTTCCCATGGCAGTTGATCGTGCGCGAGTCGTCCCGGGGATGACTCAGCCGAACGTCGTCCTGATCTGTGTGGACGAGTGGCGGGGTGACGCGCTGTCGTGCGCGGGCCATCCGTACGTCGAGACGCCGCATCTGGACGAGCTGGCGCGGAGTGGGGTGCGGTTCAGCCGGGGGTATTCGGCGACGCCTACGTGTGTGCCTGCTCGGGTCGCGTTGTTCACCGGGCAATCGCAGGAGCGGCACGGACGGGTCGGCTACACGGACGGCGTACCGTTCGATGCCGCGCATCCGGTGACGATCCAGGGCGAGTTCCGGCGGGCCGGGTATCACACGCAGGCGATCGGGAAGATGCACGTGTGGCCGGAGCGGGCGCGGCTCGGGTTCGACGACGTCGTACTGCATGACGGTTTCCTGCATCATTCACGGCGGGAGTATCGGCAACAGTTCGGGTTCTTCGACGACTATGTCCCGTGGTTGCGACGGCAGCCGGGGGTTTCGCCGGATGCGGAGTACTTCGACCATGGCGTGAACTGCAACTCGGTGGTCGCGCGGCCGTGGGACAAGGCGGAGTCGCTTCATCCGACGTCATGGATCGGGACTTCTACGATCGACTGGCTGTATCGGCGGGATCCGACCAAGCCGTTCTTCTTGTACTTGTCGTTCCATCGGCCGCATCCGCCGTACGATCCGCCCGCGTGGGCGTTCGATCGGTACGACGCATTGCCGCCGTACGAGCGCTCGTTGGGTGATTGGGAGAGCGACTGGGACGAGTTCCGGCGGGACGGGGACTACCAGGCGTCGATCGGGGATCTGCCGGACCGGGTCGTGCATCGGGCCAGGGCCGGGTACTACGGGCTGATGGCGCAGATCGACCTGCAGGTCAACCGGATCCGCGAGGCGCTGGTCGACTTCGGGGTGTACGACGACACGATCATCGCGTTCACGTCCGACCACGGCGAGATGATGGGCGATCATCGGATGTTCCGGAAGTCGGTGCCCTATGAGGGGTCGGCGCATGTTCCGTTCATCGTCGCTGACCGAGCGTCGGCTGCCGGAGCTGCGCGGGGCGGGGTCGTTGATCAGGTGGTCGAGTTGCGGGATGTGATGCCGACGCTGCTGGAGCTGGCGGGTGTGCCGATTCCGTCGTCGGTGGACGGGTGCTCGTTGGCGCCGTTCTTGCGCGGGTCGTCGGTGCCGGTGCGGGAGTGGTTGCACGGGGAGCATCTGCACTTCGGGCAGTCGATCCAGTGGGTGACGGATGGGCGGGTGAAGTACGTGTGGGGGTCGGAGCGTGGGGTGGAGCAACTGTTCGACCTGGTCGAGGATCCGGGGGAGTTGCGGAATCTGGTTGCCTCGCGCCCCGAGTTGCGGGCGTTGTGGCGGGATCGGTTGATCGAGTCGCTGACCGGCCGCGAGGAAGGGTTCGTTGCTGATGGCAACCTGGTGACCGGGCGTCCGGTCACGGCGATCCTCGAGCACACCAGGGAGAGAATTGCTACCGCCGCGCGTTGACGAGTGGACGTTGGTGGACGTCGGCGAATCCGATGCGACGGTCTACCGGCGGGGCGACGTTTTCGCGAAGTGCTGCGGGGCGACCGGCGTTGTTGACCTGGCTGCCGAGCGAGATCGGGTTGCTTGGCTGGCGGGCACTGGAATTCCCGGCGCTGCAGTCGTTGATTGGCTCGAGTCCTCCGATGGTGCTTGCTTGGTCACCTCCGCCGTACCCGGTGTGTCCGGTGACGCGCTTCCGTCTTCGGTGCATGGCGCGGCGATGCGGAGCTTGGGATCGGCGTTGCGAGATTTGCATGCGTTGACCGATTGCCCGTTCGAACGTCCGTTGGCGACGGTGATCGCTGCGGCGGCGGACGTCGTACGCCGGGGTGCGGTGAACCCGGCCTTCCTGATCGACGAATGGCGACTGCTTCAGCCGTCCGAGCTGCTGTCCCAGGTAGTTGCTGAGAGCCCCTATGTCGAGAGTGTCCTCGAGCCTGTCGTGTGCCATGGCGACGCTTGCCTGCCGAACGTCTTCTTCGATCCTCGGACGCTGGAAGTGACCGGGCTGATCGACTTGGGCCGGCTGGGCGTCGCGGACCGGTACTCCGATCTGGCGCTCGCCACGATCCAGCTGCACGACGAATGGTCCGCCGACCCGGCGCCCTTCCTTGACGCGTATGGGCTCCCGGAGCCTGACTCGCGCCGCTTGCAGTTCTTCCGTCTGCTCGATCCACTCACCTGGGGGTGATTCGCACGCTGGTTGAGCTCGTTGCGTTCGTCGTCTCCCGCCAGCACGCCTTCGAAGGCCGGCCGCTGGACGGACCGCGTCCGGATCCCGAGCCGGTCGCGCGTACGTCGATCGAGGTTCGCGCCGGGCTGGGCATCGTGGGCGACAGGTACTACGGCCAGCAGATCCACAAGAACGCGGCGATCACGGTGATCGACGCGGCGTCCCTCGACGAGGTCGTCCGGGTGCTCGGGCTGCCCGAACCGCTCGACCCGCATCTCACCCGCCGCAACATCACCCTTCGTGGCTTTCCCATCGATTCACTCGCGGCCCATCGCGCACCCGACGGCACCCGCGTCGTCGGTCGCCAATTCACGCTGGACTCCGGCACCGGCCCCATCACCTTCCAAGCCAACCGCCCGGCCAACCCCTGCGCCTGGATGGACGAGGTCCTGGCACCCGGCGCGATGAAGGCCCTACGCGGCCACGGCGGCATCCGCACGACGCCGCTGACCTCCGGATCCCTCCACCTGGGGCCGGCCGAGCTCACCCTGCTGGATTGAGTTTCGGGCGGTTTTCGGCGGAGCGCCGTACCGTCGGAGGGTGAGGCTGGTGGGGGCGATCGTGATGCTGGCGGTATTGGCCGGCTGCACCGACACGGCGCCGACCAGCCGGACCCCGGCGCCAGCCGCCCCGCCTTCCGTCACCCCGACCAGCCCGAAGCCGACGCTCAGGCCGTCCACGTCCACGCCCACTCCCACGCCACGGCCGACCGTGGCCGGCCCGGTCAGCATGACGATTCCGGCGGCCGGGGTGCGGGGGCTGCGGGTGGTGGCCTATGTGGGTACGGCGGACGATCGGCCGGGGACCAAGATCCAGAACCGGGGAGTCGCGGCGAGCCCGCGCGGGAAGGCCGGGGGCGTAGGCCCTGGCGAGATCGGGAACTTCATCATCACCGGGCATCGCGTCAGCCACGGGCGCCCGTTGGAGCACGTGCCCGAGCTGCGGACCGGCGACCACATCCTGGTCACCGCCGGCAGGACCGTGTACGACTACGTGGTCAGCCGGACGATGACGATCTCGTTCCGGAAGCCGGCCGAGAAGGCGCAGCAGAACGCCGCCGTACCCGGGAAGCCGGGCGCCCGGCCGACGCAGGCGATGATCACCATCTCAACCTGCGCGACCATCGAGGACCACGCCGCCGGCAACTACTGGCACGACGAACTCGGCAACCCCGAACACCGCATCAACAAGATCGGCGTTCTCGTCGCCACCCGTCCGGCCTGACCGGCCGGGCTACTTCCGGCCGAGCTTCCACCACTTCGGCTTGTTCATCTTGATCTCGTCCGGCGTCATCGGCGGCGGGACGGGCGGCCGGGACTCCTCGGTGAGGAAGTCGCCGGACTCGGTGTCGTACGGCGTGACGCCGAGCTTGCGGCTGATCTCCATCACTATCGGGATCGACCGCGGGCCGTCGTTCAGATAGAACGTGATGTCGCGGACCTCGACACCCTTGCCGATCGTCATCTCGACGTCGTAGTCCGGACTTCGCAGCGCCAGCCAGGACGGCTTGCTCGTGTCGACATCCGGCACCACCTCCCGGACCGCGGCCACCACGTCGGTCGCCGTACCGACCGATGGCGGCTCGTAGTCCATCGGCATGTCGTCGAGGCGACGTACGCCTCCTGGCCCGCGCACCGCATAGACAGCCCAGCTCATGCCCCCAGCATGCCAGGCGCTCAGCGTTTCCGGGCCGCCAGGATCACAAAGGTCAGATACTCGCCCTGATCCGTCTCCAGCATGTCGAGTGAGCCATCGCGTTCACCGCGGTACTCCGAGACCGCGCGGGACCATCTGAGCCAGTCGGACCAGCCGTTCTCCTGCAGCCGGGCCGCGGTGACGTCGACCAGTTCGGTGATCTCCCACTGGAACCGCCACCAGTCCGCGGTGTGCCAGGCGAGCGCCTCCCACCCGACCACGTTCCTGATGTGCTCCGGGATCTGGCCGAGCTCGCGGACCTCCTTCGTCATCGCCGGAGTCGCGACTCCGAACTGACCGCCCGGCTTGAGGAAGCTCGTGATGTAGGCGAGGTAGTTGTCCGCGGTCCCGAGGTACTCGTACGCGTCGACGCAGATGATCGCGTCGAAGAAGCCCTTCGCGAACGGAAGCGTGTGCGCCTCCGCCTTGAGCGTCATCACCCCGTCCTGGGGCGCGATGTAGGCGGCGGCCTCGGTCGGGTCGACCCACAGGTCCGCGGCCCACACCTGTACGCCGTACTCCTTCGCCAGGAAGACTGACGTGGCGCCCTTGCCGGATCCCAGGTCGAGCACGCGCATGCCGGGTCGCAGCTCGAGCTCGCGGGCGAGATCCTCCAGCAACCACAGGGGATTCGGGCCCATGTCGCCGGACAGCAGCCACTCGGCGTCGTACCCGTTGGCCCGCGGATAGTCCTCGTGCTTCAGCTCCACCACGCGCACAGGGTAGCGGTCTGAAAACGGGATGTGCTCGGTATTTTCGGGCGGCACAGTGGGTGAATGGTTGATCTTGATCCGTTGATCCATGAGTTCTACCGCGACCGGTACGTCGAGGACGACCGGCTGATCCGGTCCGGACACGGCCGCCTGGAGTTCGTCCGAACCCAGGAGCTGCTCCGGCGCTGGCTGCCGCCCGCGTCCGACGTACTCGATGTGGGCGGCGCGACCGGCATCCACGCGCGCTGGCTCGCCGAGGACGGTCACCGGGTCACGCTGGTCGATCCGGTCGTGGAGCATGTCGAGCAGGCGGCGACCGTGCGCACGTTCAGCGCCGAGGTCGGCGACGCCCGCCGGCTGCGGCAGGCCGACGCGAGCGTCGACGTCACGCTCCTGCTCGGTCCGCTCTACCACCTGGTCGAGGCGTCCGACCGCGCCCAGGCGCTGTCCGAGGCGCGCCGGGTGACACGCCCCGGCGGCCTGGTCATCGCGGCCGGGATCAACCGGTACGGCGGTCTGATCGAGGCCGGAAGCAACGGCTACCTCAGCCCGGAGAACCTCCACCTGTTCACCGAACCTTTCGCCTCCGGCCGCAACGACGGCAAGTCCGGCTTCACTGTCGCGTACTTCCATCACGCCGACGAACTGGCCGCCGAGCTCACCACCGCCGGCCTCACCGACGTCGAGGTCCTCGGAGTCGAAGGCCCCGCCGCCAACATCCTCCAGAACACCCCGCCCGACTCCGTCGACTCCCTCCTCCCCTCCGCCGTCCTCCTGGCCCGCCAGGTCGAGTCCGACCCCAACCTGATCTCCGCCGGCTTCCACTTCCTGGCCCACGGCCGCCGCTGACCGGCAGTGCCCCTTCGGGCAAGAATGTCCAGCGGGTGACGGTCGCGAAACGATGTCAATAGCTGCAACTCGGTTTTCGGCAAGGCGGTCCAGGCCGTAACATCAGCCGTCGGCCGGCACTGGGGGTGTTCCGGCCGTTCTGGTGGATGGGTGGGACCGGCGTGAGGCCGGTACTGGGGAGAAGCGGGGAAGTCATGGCCGACAAGCCGGCGCCCAAGCCTGGTCACTTCCTGCCTGGCGGCGAGGGTGAACAAGGCTCGACGGAGGCTCAGCGACCGAACGTGGCACCGCCGGCCGGGCCACTGGCCGCGCCGACGCCGCGACTCGGCGGTGAGGCCCCACCGATCCCGCCCCAGCTGCAGGGGACCCGCATCGACCCCCGCCGTACGACGTTGTCCAGCAGCCGGCTCGGACCGCCGCCGGCCGATGACCGGGCAGCCGCCGCGTACCGGGAGGTGTTCCACCCGCAGCCGATCCCGTTCGATCCGACGAAGCGGCGGTCGAAGGGCCTGGTCGCGCTGATGGTCGTCGCGGCGCTGCTGTTCGTCGGCGGCGGTGTGACGTTCGCCGTCAAGGTGTTCTCCTCCGACAAGTTCAGCGTGAACCCGGTCGTGCCGCCGTCCGTGAAGCCGACCGACGGGCCGACGACCACCGGGCCGGTCGGGAAGGGTACGCCGGACGCCGACATCGTCGGCAAGAACGCGATCTACGCGGCCGGCGCGATGCCGGTGGTGAAGTGCCAGGAGCCCGCGTTCCGCCCGACCTCGATGGAGAACGTGCGCTCGTACTACGAGGCCCTGACGGCATGTATGGACAAGGCCTGGAAGCCGATCGTGACCAAGGCCGGGTTCGAGTTCCGGTCGCCGCGGCTGATCATCTACAACGAGGGCGACGAGACGGCGTGCGGCGTACAGAAGGACCTCGCGCTGTACTGCCAGGACGACCAGGGCGGCAGCGCGACGATGCCGTGGCAGAAGATCGTCGAGGACTACCCGAAGCACAAGGCCGAGATCCGCGCGGAGATGGCGCAGTCGTTCGCCTTCGTGTACGGCGTCCACGTGCAGAACCTGACCGGGATGGCCGAGGCGGCCGACAACCTCGCCGACACGGCCGCGAACAAGGCCAGGCAGTTCGAGCAGCAGCGGCGGGCCGCCCTGCAGGCGTACTGCTTCGGCGCGGTGTTCTTCGGCGCGGCCAAGAACAGCTTCCCGCTGCGCGGTGAACTGCTGAACCAGTGGAACGGGCTGATCCAGCGCCGCGGTGACGACAAGACCAAGGACAAGACCCCCGACCACGGCTCGAGCAAGAGCCTGGCCCTGTGGATGAACCAGGGCTTCGCGACAACCAACCCGGGTAGCTGCAACACTTTCGTCGCAGCATCCGCGAAGGTCAGCTGAGCATGATGGGAATGGCCGATGCCTGAGTCCGAGGACGGTACGCCGAAGCCGGGACACTTCCTGCCCGGCGGCAGCGAGGAACCGGCCGCCGGGTCGCGTCCGCTGATCCTGAAGAGCCGGCATCCCGACGGCCTCGGGAAGGCCCGCTCGGTCGCGCTGGACGACGCCCCGGTACGCCGGAAGGCACGCCCGATCCCGACCGACCCGGGCACCACGAGCGAGTACAGCGGCCCGCCGGTCGCACCGCTCACCGGCGCTCCGCTGCCGCCGCTCACCGGCACCCGCCGGATCGGCGGTCAACGGACGACGGGCTGGCACAAGAACCCGTCCCGCGGCGTACCGCAGTTCTCGACCGAACCGCCGCCGGTCAAGCCACCGCGCCACTACTCGAGCCGCGTGATCGCCGGCCTCGCGGCCCTGGTCCTCGTCATGCTCACCGGCGCCACCGTCGCCGGCTTCAAACTGATCAACTCCTACGACACCAGGGTCGACAACCCACTCTCACAACCCTCGGTGAAGAAGCCCCAACTCCCGATCCCAACCCTCCCGGACCCAACGGTCACCGTCACCGTCCCGGGGATCCCGGACCTTGTTCGTCTGCAGAAGAACAAGATCTACACCTCGGGCAAGGTCGCAGCGGTCAGCTGCAAGGAGCCGGCGATCAAGCCGGACTCGCAGTCCGCGATCCTGCGGTACTACCAGGCGCTGCTGCCCTGCCTGAACAAGGCATGGGAGCCGGTGGTGAAGCGGGCCGGGTACGACTTCCGGGCGCCGAAACTGAAGCTGCAGAGCAGCCAGGCCACGTCCGAGGACACCTGCACCGGTGAGTCGGATACGGCGTACTACTGCGGCTACGACGAGAGCATCAACATCAGCTGGAAGAACGACCTCGCGTACTACAAGAACAGCCCGGAGGGTGCCCGGGTCTGGATGCTCGACACGATGGCGCACGAGTACGGCCACCACGTCCAGGAGATGACCCAGATGCTCACCGCGGAGACCTCCCGCGAGGGCTGGACGAACTCCAAAGCGATGAAGCTCGAGTGGTCCCGCCGCCTCGAGCTGCAGGCGACCTGCTTCGGCGCGGCCTTCCTCGGCGCCAACAAGAAGGCGCTCGGGATGTCCGGCGAGAAGCTGCACGTCTGGCAGTGGGAGACGCAGCACTCCGGCGACGAGTACAGCACGAAGAAGCTCCGCGACCACGGCTCCCGCAAGAGCAACTGGGCCTGGGCCGACCCCGGCTTCAAGTCCGCCAGCCCCGCCTCCTGCAACACCTTCACCGCGCCCGCCGCCAAGGTGAGCTAATGCGCCGCGGGCCGGCGACGGCGCTGGTCGGGTTGGCTCTTTTGTTGGCCGCTGGGTGTACTCAGTCGGCCGGGCCGGTTGCGGTTTCGAGCGCGACGCCGAGCACGACGCCCAGTTCGACGCCCGTTGCGTCGAGGCCGGCGCGGGTTGTGCCGAAGGCTACGTCGACGTACCGGTCGTTGGATGAGATCTACCTTGTTTACAACAAGGTCTACTCGGCGGGACGGGTGCCGGCGGTCCCATGTAAGTTGCCGCAGATTCCGCTGCAGACGCAGAAGCAGGTGCAGCAGTACGCGAACGCGATCCTGGGCTGTCTCGACAGAGCGTGGAAGCCGGTGGTCGGGCGTTCGGACGTCGTGTACTCCGCCACGGCCGTGTATGCCGTCGACCAGGGCTGGAAGACGGGCTGCGGCATCTTCGGGAAGGACGACGAGGGTTTCTACTGCGCCGGAGCCGGGATCTATCTCGACTGGGACGAGTTCACCGAGGAGAGTCCGGACGACCGCGCGTGGGCCGGGGTGTACCTCCAGTTCACGATGGCGCACGAGTTCGGCCACCATGTGCAGCAGCTGACCGGGATCTCGTCGTACTTCGACGATCGGTGGTCCGAGGCCAGTGGCGCAGCTCGCCTCGAGCAGATGCGCCGCCACGAACTCCAGGCGTCCTGCTTCGCGTCCGCCTTCCTCGGGGCGAACCAGCAGACCCTCGATCTGTACGGCGAAAGGCTCCAGGCTTACCGGGACTCGGCGTACTCCGGCGATGACGACGCCCCGGCGACCACGCCGGACCACGGATCGCGCCGGAGCAGCACCGCCTGGGCCAAAGCCGCCTTCAAAGCCAAGTCACCCTCCGCCTGCAACACCTGGGCCGCCCCCGCGAAGCGAGTCACGTGAAGATCCCGAAACGCCTGGCGGTAGCTGCCGCGCTGTGCGTGCTATTCGTCAGCGCGTGTACGGAGGGTCCGCCGCACGTCGCAGTACCGACGCCGACTGTTGCGCCGACCACTGCACCGCCGCGGACACCCGTCGCGCGGGAGGTCGGTGAGCCGGCGCCCATCAAGGACGAGTTTCTGCTGTACAACCCGCTGTACCGCGCCGGGCAGGTCACAGCCGTCAACTGTTCGTTGCCCACGGCCAAGCTCTCGAACCAGCAGGCGATGATCAGGTACGCCACCGCGTTCGTTGCGTGCCTGAACAAGGGGTGGGGGCCGATCGTCACCCGCGCCGGCTTCGATTTCGTCCCACCGGGAGCCGTTTACCCGTCGCCGCCCGGTACCAAGACTGCGTGCGGCCCGATGGAGAAGGGGTACTACGGTCTGTACTGCTACTCCAACCGAGGCATCTATTTCAACTGGCCGGAGTACGTCGTCCCGGGCGCCACGCAGGAAGACACCGCAGCGTCGGTGCAGTGGCTCATCGCCCACGAGTACGGCCATCATGTGCAATGGCTGACGGGGATAGCAGATCAGTACGACGACCGCTACTCGGAAGCCGACGGCGGCGCGCAGAAGGTCGAGGAGAACCGCAGCGAGATGCAGGCGCACTGCTTCGCCGCCGCCTTCTTCGGCGCCAATCAGAAGACATTCCGGATCCGCGGTGAACGTCTCTCGCACTACGGGCATCCCGGCTACGACCGCGGCGCGGCGGACTCGATCAACTTCGACCACTGGCTGCGCCAGGCGTTCAAGGCGAGGGGACCGAGTGGCTGCAACACCTGGGCCGCGCCGGCAAGCAGCGTTACCGGAGTTTGAGTTTGAAGCCCTCGTGGGAGTTCGTGAAGCCCAGGTTCTCGTAGAAGCGGTGGGCGTCGGTGCGGGATTTGTCCGAGGTGAGCTGGACCAGGGCGCAGCCTCGGGCGCGGGATTCTTCGATGGCCCACTGGATGAGCTTGGTGCCGAGGCCCGAGCCGCGGGCCGGCGCGGCGACCCGGACGGCTTCGATCAGGCCGCGGGTGGAGCCTCGGCGGGACAGGCCGGGGATGATCGTCAGCTGCAGCGTGCCGATCACCTCGTCGTTGCGATCGGCAACCATCAGCAACTGGTTGGGGTCACCATCGATCTGCTCGAAGGCGGCCAGGTACGGCGTGAGGTCGTCGAGGGACTCGCGGGTGGCGCCGAGCTGGTCGTCGGCGATCATCGAGACGATCGGGCCGACATCGGCAGCGGTGGCGCGGCGGATCACGGTTTCGGGCATGGTCGCAGCATCTCAAACTTATGCAAACACTTTTCCTAGGGGGACCCGCCGTACCGGGCTGTTTGCCCTGCGCAACCAAGGGTACGAGTGATACTGGACACCACTGCATCCGCCCGTGTGCCGGGGTCGTGTGCAGTGCTGCGCGACAGCGGATGCGGGCCAAGTCGGAAGGAAGTCCCGATGTCCGCATTAGCGATCGACTTCACCGGGCCGTTCGAAGATGCCTTCAGCAAATTGCTGTCGTTCATCCCGAACCTGCTCGGCGGTCTGGTCATCCTGGTGGTCGGCTACTTCGTAGCCAAGGTGCTCGGCAAACTCGTCGGCAAGCTCCTCGGCCGGGTCGGCTTCGACCACTGGATGGAAAGAGCCGGCGTCTCCGGTGTGCTGCAACGGTCGGGCACGGGGCTGACCGCTTCGGCGATGCTGGGCAAGGTCGTGTTCTGGTTCGTGTTCCTGATCAGCTTCACGATGTTCGCCTCCGCACTCGGCGTACCGGAGATCTCGAACTTCATGAGCAACATGCTCGGCTACATCCCGCGGATCTTCGCCGCGATCGTGATCATCTGCCTGGCGGCGTTGTTTGCCAACTTCCTGGCTGCGATCATCCGCGGTGCCACCGGCAACGAAACGCTCGCCAAGGTGGGCAAGTACGCGATCCTCGTGTACGCCGCGTTCGCCGCGCTGACCCAGCTCGGTATCGCGGTCCAGCTGACCGGCAACACGCTGCTGATCGTGCTCGCCGGCGCCGCGCTCGCCCTCGGCCTTGCTTTCGGCCTCGGGGGCCGCGAGATGGCCGGTCGCGCATTGGCCAACCTGTTCGACCGCGAGAAGATGATGAAGCCGACCGCGGACCAGGGCCCGATGAGCGGTACGCCGTCGTACCCGAACCAGGGCGGCTACGACAACGGCTACCAGCAGCAGCCCCCGGCTGCACACAGCGCCGGATACGCCAACGGCACCCAGCCGAACGCCAACTGGCAGTCCGGCCAGTAGCCAAGGCAAAGAAATAGAGGGGAACTCAAAAACGGGTTCCCCTCTATTTCCAATCTATAACCGAAGACCGGGCTTGCCGCAAGCCCCACCTCGTGCTTCACAATCGTCCACCGTGTCCACCAGTGCGTTCGACCTTCCCGAACATCTTGCCGCCAAAGCTGACCAGGCGCTGATCGCCGGCGACGAGGAACACTTCGCGGCCATCGCGGAGACGCTGCGGCAATCGATCGCCGACCTGACCGACCGCCTCGAGACCGCCCGCAAGGCACCTGGCGGCATCGGCCAGGAAGCGATGGACCGCGACCTGGAGGTCCACCGCCTGACGACCAGGCTCCGCCTCCTGAGCCGCTTCGGCCTCGACCTGTGTCTGGGCCACGTCGTCAGCGCCGACGACCCCAAGCAGCCTGTGTACGTCGGACGCCTCGGCCTCACCGACAGCGAGGGCCGGCGGCTCCTGATCGACTGGCGTTCCCCGGCAGCCGAGCCGTTCTTCGGAGCGACGCACGGCAACCCGATGGGCCTGGTCAGCCGTCGCCGGTACCGCTGGACCCGCGGCCGGATCAGCGACTACTGGGACGAGGTGTTCAACGCCGACGAGTTCGCGGGCCATGCCGCGGCGCTCGATGACCAGTCGGCGTTCATCGCCAGCCTCGGCACCAGCCGCTCGCCCCGCATGCGCGACGTACTCGGGACGATCCAGGCCGACCAGGACGCGATCATCCGTGCCGGCTCCCGCGGTGCACTCGTCGTTGACGGCGGTCCCGGCACCGGGAAGACCGTTGTCGCGCTGCACCGTTCGGCGTACCTGCTGTACTCCGATCCGCGCCTCGGCGAGCGGCGCGGCGGCGTACTGTTCGTCGGCCCGCACCAGCCCTACCTGGCGTACGTCGCCGACGTCCTGCCCAGCCTGGGAGAGGAGGGCGTCCAAACCTGCACACTGCGGGACCTCGTCCCCGAAGGCGCCGCGGCGAAGCCCGAGGGCGACCCGGATGTCGCACTGCTCAAGTCGTCGGCCGAACTCGTGACGGCGATCGAGCCGGCCGTCCGGCTCTACGAGGAAGCGCCGACGAAACGCATGATCGTCCAGACCCACTGGTCCGAGCTCGAACTCACCGCAGCCGACTGGACCGACGCGTTCGAATCGCCCGATCCCGGTACGCCGCACAACGAGGCGCGCGACCTGGTCTGGGAAGAGCTGCTGACGATCCTGATCGACAAGGAGGACGACGAGGACGTCTCGGAAGAGATGCTGCGCAGATCCCTGGAACAGAACGAAGACCTGCGTACGACGTTCGACAAGGCGTGGCCGTTGATCGAGCCGAACGACGTCGTCGCGGACCTGTGGTCTGTCCCGGCGTACTTGCGCAGATGTGCGCCCTGGCTCGAACCCGAACAGATCAAGCAGTTGCAGCGCGAGGACCCGTATGCGTTCACGCTGGAGGACCTCCCGTTTCTCGACGCCGCCCGTCTGCGCGTCGGCGACCCCGAGGCAGCGCGACGTGCACGCCGGCGGAAGGCAGTGGCCGCGGCGGAGCGGGAACGCATGTCCGAGGTCGTCGACAACCTGATCGCGGCCGCCGACGACGCCTACGGCGGTGGCCTCGTGTCGATGCTGCGCGGTGAGGACTTCACGGACGCATTGGTCGACCCGGCCGGACTCGTGCGTAAGGACCCGGACCAACTGGCGGGCCCGTTCGCACACGTCGTCGTGGATGAGGCGCAGGAGCTCACCGACGCCGAGTGGCAGATGTTGTTGCTCCGCTGCCCGTCCAGGAGCTTCACGATCGTCGGCGACCGCGCCCAGGCCAGGCACGGCTTCACAGAGACCTGGCCGGAACGGCTCGAGCGGGTCGGGCTCGACCAGATCAACGTGGCGACCCTGACCGTCAACTACAGAACGCCGGAACAGGTGATGGCAGAGGCCGAACCGGTCATCCGGGCTGTCCTTCCGGACGCGAATGTGCCGACGTCCATCCGCACGGGCGACCATCCGGTGGTCCACGGCTCGGCCGCCGACCTGGGCTCGATCCTCGACGCCTGGCTCGCTGAGGACGGCGATGGCGTCGCCTGCGTCATCAGCGCGACCGGCGACGCGGTACCGACGACCTCACGCATCCGCTCGCTCACGCCGGTCCTGTCCAAGGGCCTCGAGTTCGACCTCGTCGTACTCATCGATCCCGAGACCTTCGAGGGAGCAGTCGACCGGTACGTCGCCATGACCCGCGCGACGCAGCAGTTGGTCGTGCTGACAACTTCACATCGTGGTGGGGAAACGCCCGCCTAGCAGACGGGTGGCCTGCTCGGCCGCTTCGATGAGGAGGTCCAGCCAGTCGAGGCAGCGGTCGAGCGGCATGCGGATCGTCGGGCCGCTGATCGTGATGCAGCCCGCGAGTTCGCCGTTCGCCTTGAAGACGGGCGCGGACAGGCCGGAGGCGCCCTGTTCGCGCTCGCCGATGGTGATCGCGTAGCCGTCCGCGCGGGTCTGCTTGAGTGCGGCGGCGAGCTCTTCGGCGCTGGTGATCGTGCTGTCGGTGATCGGGCCGAGCGGTTTCGCCAGGATCTCCTTGGCGAGTACGTCGTCCCATGCGAGCAGGACCCGACTGGCCGACCCTGCGTGCAGCGGCATGATCTTGCCGACATGCATCTCCCGGCGCAGCGCGTGGTGCGTCTCGGCGAGCGCGACGCAGACCCGATGGCCCTGCTCGGCCCGGAAGAACGACGCCGTCTCACCGGTGACATCGCGCAGTTGACGCAGTACCGGCACGATCAGATCGAGTACGTCGACGCCCTTGACCGCGGGCGCCGCCCAGTACGCCATCTTCACCCCGACGCGGACCTGGTCGCCCTGCCGGTCGAGGAAGCCGAGCGAGACCATGTTCGTGACGAGACGCTGCACGGTCGAGACCGGGAACCCGGTCGCGTCGCGGATCTCGCCGAGGGTGAGCGACGGTCGGGACAGCGAGAACGCGTCGAGAATCTCCCCGATCTTGCCGAGCACCAGAAGAGGCTGCCCGTTACCGCTCCCCGGATCCGCTGTCGCCATGCGTTCAGCGTAGGCGACCGTGCCGACCGCGAAATCATCGCCGTTCATGACGCCCAGGGGAACGACGTCGTACTGGCCTGCGCGCCGTTCGCGGCACGGGAACGACTCGGCTCGCCGAGGTCGGCAAGCAGTTCACTCCCGAGTCGCACCAGCGTGCTGAACTTCGCCGGCGTCAACCACTCCGGCCGCAGCGCGAAGACCAGATCCTCGGTGGCCGTGTTCCCGGCCGCGCCCGGTGCGAAGGGACACCCGCCGAGACCGCCGAGCGAACCGTCGACAGTGGACGCACCTGCGTCGAGCGCAGCCAGACTGTTCGCCACCCCGAGGCCCCAGGTGTCGTGCCCGTGGTACACGATCGGGCGGTCGTCGACGGACGCCGTACGGCCGACCAGGTCGTGGACCTGGGCCGGGATCGCCTGCCCGAGGGTGTCGCACAGCACGACCTCACTCGTGCCGTCCGTCCGTGGATCGAGCACGATATCCAGCACGTGGTCGGCCGGCACCTCGCCCTCGAACGGGCAGGTGAAGGCGGTTGCGATGCACAGTTGTACCTCACCCGAGACCGCATCCGCGGCTTCGAGAGCGGCCGGCAGCGCGGCCAGGCTGGCCTCGGTGGACCGGCCGATGTTCGCCTGGTTGTGCTTGTCCGAGGCGGACAAGCAGTACTGGAAGTTCCGCGCACCGGCCTCGGCCGCCCGAGCCACGTGCCGCGGCGTCGCGACCCAGATCCAGCACTTCGCCAGCTCGGCCGGAGTGAGCGCGCGGATCACGTCGAGCGTGTCGGCCACTGCCGGTACGAGGTCCGGCCGGGCCATCGACCCGATCTCGAGCTCCGGTACGCCGAGGTCCAGCAGTGACCTGACCAAGGCGATCTTCTTTGCCGTGGGCAACGGCTTGCCGGTGAGCTGCAGACCGTCCCGGAGCGTCACGTCACGCAGTCCGGTCATGACGCCTCCTCGAGATGGTCAGGGCCGAGCAGCTCGCTCAGCACTTGGTGAGTGTGTTCACCGAGCTCCGGCCCGAGGCTCCGGATCGGCAACGACTGCGGCCCGATCACCGGTACGACGCCCGGGAACCCCACGTTCTTCAGTACGTCGACGCCGTTCGACACGTCGAAGCGCTGGATCATCCCGCGGGCGGCGTACTGCTCGTCCTGGCTGATCTCGCGGGCGGTGTAGATCGGCCCGCACGGTACGCCGGCATCCTCTAGCTGCTCGATCGCCTTGGCGGCCGGCCGGCCCGCCGTCCAGGCGCCGATCGCCTCGTCGAGCTCGTCGCGCCGCGACCACCTGCCCGCGTTCGAGCGAAGCTCCGGATCCGCAGCGAGGTCGACACGGCCGATCAAGGTCATCAGCCGCTGGAAGATCCGGTCGCCGTTGCCGGCCACGATGATGCTGTCACCGTCCTCGCACAGGTACGCGTTCGACGGCGCGATGCCTTCCATCCGCCCGCCGATGCGCTCGCGGAGGACGTCGTACGCCTCGTAGTCCGGGATCAGCGACTCCATCATCGACAGCATCGACTCGTTCAGCGCGACGTCGATGATCCGCTCGGCCAACGGCGCCGGGGGAAGCCCCGCGGTACGACGTACGTCGCGCTGGTAGAGCGCCATCACCGATCCGAACCCGGCGTACAGGCCGGCGATCGAGTCACCGATCGAGATCCCGACCCTGGCCGGCGGACGGTCCGGGTGGCCGACGAGTTCACGGAACCCGCCGTGCGCCTCGGCGACCGCCGCGAAGCCCGGGCGGTCCGACATCGGGCCGGTCTGGCCGAACGCCGAGATCCGCGTGATCACCAACTCCGGGTTCGCCTCGGTCAGCACCTCCGGCCCGATGCCCCAGGCCTCGAGCGTGCCGGGCCGGAAGTTCTCCAGTGCGACGTCGCAGTGCCGGACCAGGTCGATCACCGTCCGGCGGCCGAACTCGCTGCGCAGGTCCAGCTCGATCGATTTCTTGTTGCGGTTGATCGTCCGGAACAGCATCGACGTGGTCCCGGCGTACAAGCGCCAGTTGCGGAGCTCGTCGCCGGTGCCGGGGCGTTCGACCTTGATCACCTCGGCGCCGAAGTCGGCGAGCAGGCGGCCGGCGGTCGGCGCGGCGATGTAGTTGCCTAGTTCAAGGACCCGGACACCGGCCAGTGGCGTGGTCATATCAGCAGTTCTCCAAGGGTTGGTGGATCAGAACAGCAGGCTGATCGGCATCAGCAGGACGATCGCGACCACCGATGCGACGGACACGCCGATCGTGCAGCTCTTCAACGCGCCGCGGGTGGTCTGTCCCATCAGTGACTGCAGCAACCAGAACGTGTTGCTGGTGACGTGGACGGCGAACAGCGAACCGGCGCCGGCCGCCAGCGCGATCAGGACCGGGTCGAGGCCGAGCGCCGGAGCGATCGGGGCGAGGATGCCGGCGGCGGTGATCGCGGAGATCGTGACCGAGCCGACGGCGATGTGCAGCGCGGCGGCCATCACCCAGACCACCAGGAGCGGGGCGACGTGGTTCGCGCTGAAGTACCCGCGGAGGATGTCGCCGAGCCCGCCGGCCGCGACGACCGCCGCCAGCGAACCGCCGACCGCGGTGAGGATCAGGATCTGGCCGCTCTCCTTGAACCCGCGGGCGATCGCCTTCTCGACCCGCGGCTGACCCATCGCGTAGCGGCCGACGATGCAGGTGCCGACCAGACCGACGAGCAGTGCGACGACCGGGTCGGAGATCAGCGCTACGACCTTGTTGCTCCAGTCGGCGGCCTCGGCGATGGCGCCGAACCCGATCAGCAGCAGCGCCGACAGCAGCGGGACGAACAGGACGAACAGCGGCGGCTGGCCGGTCTCGTCGTACTCCGCGGCGTCACCAGCACCGCCGGTCCGCTGCACCTCCGTGGTGCCTCCGCCGCCGACCGTGACAGCTTCCTTCACCGCAACGGATTCGGTGACGGCCTCGGCCACGACGACCTGCTGCTCGTCGACGGCCTCGTTCCAGAAGCCGCGGCGGAACAGGAACGTCATGATCGTGATCGCGATCAGCACGGTCGGGATGATCAGCACCAGACCCCAGAGCAGCATCTTGCCGAGTGGCACGTGCAGCAGCGCGGACAGCGCCAGCGCGCCGACGCCGGGCACCATCAGGACGATGCCGCACTCCAGGCCGATCGCCATTGCGGTGGCCATCCGCGCGGTGCCGAGCGGGCCGATCCGCTTGGCCGCCGACTTGGCCAGCGGAGCCGAGATGACCAGCAGCACGTCGAGATAGATCGACTGCAGCAGGGTTGCGATCGTCAGCGCCAGTGAGTACGGCAGCCGTTTCGGTCCGAAGAGCTTGAGCAGGTGCTTGACCAGGCGCTCGATCGCGCCGAGCTCCTGCAGGATCGAGCCCATCAGAACGCCGAAGGCGATCAGCAGGCCGACCTCGGCCATGATGTCGCCGAAGCCCTTGGTGATGGTCTCGACGGTCTTGTCGAGGCCGAGCTTGGTGGCCAGGCCGAGGTACAGCGAGCCGACCACGAGGGAGATCACCGGGTTCACCCGGAAGCGCACGATGAGAACCACGATGCCGAGGATCGCGGCCGCGGTGTTGACAAGGATGCCGACGTCAGAAGTCATGGGCAGAAGTCCTTCGAGGGGGAGTCGAGGGAGGTGCTGGGACTGTGTGCCCATAATGTGAGCATAGACCCACGATGTAGGCAAGAGGTTGAAGTCGGTACGTTTTGTAGACAGTGACCACCTGAGCGTGAATAGGCGCAAAAAAAAGCCGCACCCTGCACGCCTGGGCGTGAAGGGTGCGGCCGTGTCAGAGCACAGAAAGTGCGTGCCGGGTGATTCAGCTCTCGGTGTCGGGGCCTGCCTCGCGGACGTCCTCGACCTTGCGCATGGCTTCGCGGAGGTCGGCCAGCCAGCTTTCGCTGTGCTGGGCGACCAGCTTGACGCACCAGCCGAGGGCGTCGCTGCGGGAGCGGGCCACGCCGGCGTCGACGAGGGTGTCGAGGACCTGGCGTTCGGGCTGGCGGAGCCGGGTCATCACCGGCGCGGACAGTGAGGTGAAGATCGTCCTGGTCTCGCCGCATCGGACGCCCCAGGCGACCTTGCGGCGGGTGGCGTGCTCGAGCTCGCGGGCGATCTCGATCCGGTGGTCCCGGGTGTCCTCGCGGAACTGCTTGACCCGGCCCGCCTCGGCGGCGGAGCGCTCGGAGTCGCTCACGTCCTTGCTCTGCTCGGGTGCGGGGATCCGGCCGACGATCAGGATCTCGTCCCGGTCGATCGACAGCTCGGTCTCACCCTCGAACCAGTCGCCCGGCAACCGCCCGGTCAGCCAGCCCCGCACCTTCTCCTGCTCAGTCTGTGTACTCATGTAATCATGATTACACCTCAACAGGACGAGCTCAAGCAATCAGCGGTACTGCACCGTGTACGCCGCGTGCGCGTCGCCCTGGGACAGCCCGATGTTCGACACACCGATCACCAGCGTGTGCCTGGTGACGTCGTTCCGGTACGTCACGTACGTCGTACCGGCCGCGCCTTCGGTGGAGATGCGTGTCCAGTGCGCTCCGCCCTTCGCAGCGACCTTGTGCAGCTGTGCGGCCGCGGTCGGCGTCGCGTAGTACGCGGTCCACTTCGTGTCACCGCGTCCCCAGGCCCGGACCAGATTGTCCGACCACTGGACCGCGTTCCAGGCCTGCGGCTCGCCGCTGAACTTCGCGGTGTGCGCCGCGTGCCAGCCGTTCGCCGCACGCAGACCGACGTTCTGTACGCCGATCGTGAGGTTCCCGCCGCGAGCGTCGTCGTGGTACGTCACATAGATCGTGCCGGCAGCGCCTTCGGTCGAGACCCGGCGCCAGTGGATGCCGCCGGGCAACGCCTGTCCGTAGAGCGTGCGGGTAACAGCTGTTGATGCGTAGCAGTTGGCGGTTGCGGTCGCACCGCTGCCCCACGCCCGCACCAAGCGGTCGGCGTACGCCGCCGCGGAAATGTTCGTCGCAGACGCAAGCCGGCTACAGCTGGCTGTCGTCGTGGTTGCAGTGACCGGCGCTCCGGCCGCGGTGAGAACGAATGGCGCGCTGACCGCGAGTGCCGTCGTACCGCCCAGACCTATGATCCTTCGAATCATCATCGACCTCCCGAGTGGATGTGGTCCTACTCGTGGGACGCCACATCACACCCGGGAGTTTGCATTGCTCCCCAATGAAACAGGGCTGCAATGTGTTAGGCAGCCGGTGGTGGCGCGAATGCTGCGCGTAAACGCTCCTGCGCGTTCGCTCCGGCGGCCGTGTGGTCAAGTCCGAGCAACGCCGCACCCACCACCGGCGGTACGTCGACCACGCGCGGGACCGCCTTCGGAGCAACCTCCGCGAGCAGACGCGTGACGCGATCGAGCAGGACGGAGTGTCCCGCGGTCAGAACGCCACCGCCGAGTACGACGGTGACGCGCTCGTCGAGCAGCTCGAGCCGCCGCAACGCACTGACCGCCATCGCGACGATCTCCTCGGCCTGTTGCTGAATGATGCCCAAGGCAACAGTGTCGCCGGCGGCCGCGACCTGGAACAGCACTGGCCCGGCCTCCAACTGCCGCTCGATCGGGAGGTCGCCGAAGTGGAACGCCTCGATCACCGCGGCCAACGACGGCAACCCGTAGTGCACCGGCAGCGCGGTCAGCAGTGCGGTCGTAGGACCGCGCCCGTCCTCGGCTCGCGACGCCGACCAGAACGCCTCCTCGGCCAGTTGTGCACCACCGCCCCAGTCGCCGGTCACCTTCCCCAGCGCCGTGAAGCGAGCGGTCCGCCCGTCCGGCAACATCCCGGAGCAGTTGATCCCCGCACCGCACACCACTGCCACACCGCGCGGTTCGTCTACTCCGGAACGCAGCAGCGCAAAGGTGTCGTTGGTGACGTACACCGACTCCGCCCAACCGCAGTCCTCGAACACAGTGGTCAGCTGCTCGACTTCGATCGGCAGGTCCGCGTTGGCCAGGCACGCCGAGATCTGCTGCACGAGGGGTACGTCGCCCAATCGCAGTCCAGCTTCTGCCGCCGCAGCACGCACCAGCGGTTCCAGTTCGGCCACTGCGGCGACCTGTCCGATCTTCTGCGGCTCGAACCCGCCACCACGCGCCGTACCGAGCACTGTCCCGTCTGCGGCGACCAGTGCGACGTCGGTCTTGCTGTTGCCGGCGTCGAAGGCGAGAACTCCGCCCGGGACTAGCGCGCCCACGGGAGGTACGCCTTGTTGTGCGCGAGCAGCTTGTCGGTCAGCTCCTGTGCGAGGGAGATCTGCCCGACCAGAGGATGTGCCAGCAGTGCCCTGAATACCCGCTCGGATCCACCCTTCACGGCGGCGTCCAGCGCCAGGTCCTCGTACGCCGTGACGTGCGCGACCAGTCCGGCGTACAGGGGTTCCAGCGGGGCGACGGGCTCCGGCGTCGTACCCTCCGCGCCGACTGTGGCCGGCACCTCGATCACCGCATCGTCAGCGAGGAAGGGGAACGTGCCGTTGTTGAGGGTGTTCACCACCTGCACGTCGCCGGTGTTGTTGAGCAGGGACGACGCCAGTGCGACAGCGGCCTCGGAGTAGTACGCGCCGCCGCGCTTCTCGAGCAGTGCGGGCTTCTCGTCGAGCTTCGGGTCGGCGTACATGTCCAGCAGTTCTTTCTCGAGTGCTGCGACCTCTGCGGCACGAGAGGGCTTGGTGAGCAGCTCCTTCACCACCGCGTCGTGCGCGTAGTAGTAGCGCAGGTAGTACGACGGCACGACGCCCAGCTCGCGTACGACGTCGGCCGGCAGGATCAGGTCCTCGGACAGCTCGTCCAGGTGCTCGGCGAGCAGCTTGGGCAGCATGTCCTCGCCGTTGACGCGGACCGCGCGCTCCCAGGTCAGGTGGTTCAACCCCACGTGGTCCAGCGACACCTCATCCGGCGTGACTCCGAGCATGGCGGCGAACCGACGCTGGAACCCGATCGCCACGTTGCACAGCCCGACTGCCTTGTGGCCGTGCGACAGCAGCGCACGGGTCACGATCCCCACCGGGTTGGTGAAGTCGATGATCCACGCGTCCGGATTGGTGCGCCGTACTCGCTCGGCGATGTCCAGCACGACCGGCACGGTCCGCAGTGCCTTGGCGAGACCACCGGCGCCTGTCGTCTCCTGCCCGACACAACCGCATTCCAGCGGCCAGGTCTCGTCCTCGTTACGCGCTGCCTGCCCGCCGACGCGCAGCTGAAGCAGTACGGCATCCGCGCCCTCGATGCCCGCGTCCAGGTCGGACGTGGTGATCACGCGGCCCGCATGCCCTTGTTTTGCGAAGATCCGGCGGGCCAGGCCGCCGACCAGCTCGAGCCGGTCCGCCGCCGGATCGACCAGCACCAGCTCCGACACCGGCAACGTATCCCGCAACCGGGCGAAGCCGTCGACGAGCTCGGGCGTGTAGGTGGACCCGCCACCAACGACTGTGAGTTTCATGCTGTGGCTCCTAGGTGACAGGTGGACCGGCGGTGTCGAACACCTCGTCGCGGGTGGTGCTCAGCGCGGACTGCAGTGCTCCGGAGAGCACGGGATCGGTGCTGATCGCGGTCATCAGCAGTTGCGGCCGCGGTACGGCGAGATCGGCGAGCTCGTCCTGGACGAGGCCGCGCAGACGTTCGCCACCTGCGGTGATGACACCACCGGCGAGCACGATCAGCTCGGGGTCGACGACCGCGACGACCGCGGCCAGACCGACGGCCAGCCGGTGCGCGAACTCCTCGAGTACGGCGTCGCCCGCGCCCTCGGTCTGCAGCGCGACCGCGATCGCGGCTTCCGGCGTACGGGCCTTGAGGCCGTGTTCGCGAGCGAGCTCCAGGACGGGTTCGCCACCGGCGAGCTCCTGGAAACCGCCGGCGTTGTTGCGACCGACGTTGCGGACCAGCGGCGTACCCGGGAGCGGCAGGAACGCCACCTCACCAGCGCCACCGGTCGCACCGCGGTGCAGCCGGCCGTTGATCACGATCGCGGCGCCGATGCCTTCCTCGCCCCAGAGCAGCACGAAGTTGTCGTGCTCACGGGCGTGGCCGATGCGCTGCTCGGCGATCGCGGCCAGGTTGACGTCGTTCTCGACCTCCAGCGGTACGGCGATCGCGGCGGCCAGCTCCTCGAGCAGGTGCGGCGCGTGCCAGCCGGGCAGGTGGGTCGCGTACCGCAGCCGGCCGGTCGTCGGGTCGAAGCCACCCGGCGTACCGATCGAGACGCGGTGCAGACGTTCCTTGCTGAGGCCCGCCTCGCCGGCGGCACCCTCGATCGCCTTGACCACCCGGTCGACCGTGCCCTTGGCGCTGCGGCCAGGGGTGGCGAGCTCGTACTCGCCGACCACCTTGCCGGTCAGGTCCGCGACCGCGGCCCGGATCCGGGCTGGTGTGACGTCGAGGCCCGCGACGTACGCGATGCCGCCGTTGATCTCGTACAGCTGCGCGTTCGGGCCGGGACGGCCTGCCGTGGTGCCGCTCGGGCGGACCAGGTGGGCAGCCTCCAGCCGCGCGAGCAGCTGGGACGCGGTCGGCTTGGACAGACCGGTCAGGTTGCCCAGCGTGGTGCGGGAGAGCGGACCCTGGCTGAGCAGCAGATCCAGGGCGGCGCGGTCGTTCATCGCGCGCAGCAGGCGCGGCGTTCCGGGTGTTGTTGCCATGAGCCAACCCTGCCTCCCTTCGCCGCTCGCGGGTACTCGCCGCGCTGAATACGCGAACTGTTAGGAAAGTTTCCTATTAACGCGAGACCGTACGGCGGACTTCGGCGGGTGTCAATCGGCGGTCGTCGGTTAGGGTTACCTAACTATGTCCACTGGGGAGTTGTTGAGGCGGGCGGTCCGGCGGCATCGGGGCAGGATGATCGCGGGGGTGCTGGTGCTGTCGCTGCATCAGGCGACCGAAGCGGCCGTGCCGGTGGCGATCGGTGTGTTCGTGGATCGCGCTGTGTCGACAGGACGCGTCGAGCCACTGTTGTGGTGCGTGCTGATGATGGTCGTGCTGTTCGCCGTACTGTCGAACGCTTGGAAGACCGGTGCGCGGCAGGTGGTGTGGGCGATCGAGTACGAGACGCACCTGCTCCGGCTGGAGATCGCGCAACGGGTGCTGGACCCACGTGGTCACCGCACCGGGCTGCGGTCGGGTGAGCTGCTGTCGATCGCTACGTCGGACGCCGAGAAGGCCGCACTGGTGATGCGGGGCCTTTCTGTTGGCGCAGCGGCGTGTACGGCGTTGATCGTGTCGTCAGTGTCCTTGCTGCTGGTCGACGTACCGCTGGGGCTCGGGGTGCTGATCGGCGTACCGCTGCTGGTGCTGGGGATCCAGGCGATGTCGCCGCTGTTGACCCGTCGTACGTCGAGTCAGCAGGCGGCCGTCGCGGAGACGACTGCGCTGGCTACGGACCTGGTCAGTGGACTGCGGACGCTGCGGGGTATCGGGGCCCAGCACAACGCGGCTGCGCGGTACCGGCGCTCCAGCCAAGACACTCTGCGCGCAACGTTGCGTGCGGCATCGACCAACGGACTGCAGGACGGCGTGACAACCGCACTCAGCGGTCTGCTGCTTGCTGCTGTCGCTGGGGTAGCTGGGTGGTTCGCACTGCATGGGCGGATCACGATCGGCGAACTGATCACCGTGGTCGGCTTGGCCCAGTTCATCGCCGAGCCAGTCGGCACACTGGGCTACGCAAGCCAGATCTTCGCCAGAGCCCGCGCATCCGCCGGTCGCCTCGCCGCTGTGCTCTCGTCGCCTCCCCAGACTGTCACTGGCACCTCAACAGCTATCGACACCACGAAGCCCCTCCTCACCTTGGAAGGCGTTTCGCACGGCACCCTGTCCTCACTGACCCTGGTCCTCCATCCAGGCGAGTCCGTTGGCGTCCTCTGCTACGACCCGCGCGACGCTGACGCCCTCCTGCACGTCGTGGCAGGACGAGCCTCGGAGCACACCGGCACAGTCCTCGTCGGAGGCACCACTCTCGAGGAGCTGGACGTTGATGTCCTGCGGCGAACGGTGTTGCTGGAGCGCCACGAGACAGACCTCTTCGAAGGCACGCTGCGCACCAACCTCCTGGCAGAGACCGGCCTGGAGCGCGTGATGAACGCCGCCGGCGCCGCCGACCTCATCGAAGAGCTGGACCGTCCACTCGCCGACCGCGGCCAGGCACTGTCAGGCGGGCAGCGCCAGCGACTCGGTCTGGCGCGCGCACTGCTGGCCGAGCCGCCACTGCTCGTGCTGCACGACCCGAGTACTGCGGTCGATGCGGTGACCGAGGAATTGCTGGCGGAGGGACTTGCCGAGGAGCGAAGAGGCCGGACCACGCTCGTGTTGACGAGCAGCCCAGCACTGTTGGGGAAGATGGATCGGGTCGTAGTCATCGCCGATGGAGCGGTGGTTGCCCAGGGCATCCATTCCGACCTTGCCTCGGCAGACGCCGGCTACCGAGAGGCGGTACTGCGGTGAACCTGCTTCCGGTCGCAGGTCCGCGGGCGACGTGGACCGTTCTGTGGCGAGAGATCCGGCGGCTGCCGGTCCTGTCCGTGCTCGCGGCTGTAGTGATCACCGGGGCCAGTGCGGCCGGGCTGGTCGCGCCGTGGGCTCTTGGACAGCTGATCGACGACATCTCGGGTGGCGGTGACCGGTCCGCGATCGTGCGCGTGGTGGTCATGATCGGCGTGGCGGCGGTGGTATCCGGCGTACTGACTGCGCTTGGCGTGACGCTGGTGGCGCGGGTCGGTGAAACCGTGCTGGCGCGGATCCGTGAGCAGGTGCTCGATCGGGTGCTGCAGTTGCCCGCGCCGGTGCTGGAGAAGGTGCGGACGGGTGACCTGCTCTCGCGGGTGGGCGACGACGTGGCTTCGGTTGCGTCCGCGTTGACCGAGGTCGGGCCGTCGGTGCTCGGTGCGGCGTTGACGATCGTGCTGACGGTGGGTGGAATGTTCGCCCTCGACTGGCGGCTCGGGCTGGCCGGGATGCTCGCCGTACCGATGTATTTCCTTGCTCTGCGGTGGTATTTGCGGCGGTCGGCGCCGTACTACAAGCAGGAGCGGGTGGCGCTGGGCGAGCGGTCCGAGGCGATCATCGCGTCGCTGCGAGGGAGTGCGACGGTCCGCGCGTACCGGCTCGAGGATCGGCAGTTGGCGAAGATCCGCGAGACGTCGGGGACGGCGCGGGACATCTCGATCACGGTGTTCCGGCTGTTCAGCTTCTTCTCGGCGCGGATCAACCATGCGGAGTTCACCGGGCTGACTGCGATCCTCGTGACCGGGTTCTTCCTCGTGCGTGCGGATGCGGTGACGGTGGGCGCGGTGACGGCGGCGGCGCTGTACTTCCACCGGTTGTTCAACCCGGTCAACGTCGTACTGATGGAGTTCGACCAGATCCAGACCGCGGCCGCGGGTATGTCCCGGTTGGCCGGCGTGTTGGAGATCGAGGCGGCCCCGGCGCCGCCGGCGGGTCCGGGGCCGGCCGACCGGTCGCTCGAGCTCTTTGACATCTCCCACAACTACGACGGTCCGGAGGTCGTTGGTGGGGTATCGCTGCGGTTAGAACCAGGCGAACGAGTCGCGCTGGTGGGAGCGAGCGGTGCTGGGAAGACCACGCTGGCAGCCATTGCAGCAGGCGTTCTGGTGCCATCAGCAGGCACGGTGAAGCTCGGCGGTGTCGACATCCGTGAGCTCGGTGAGGACCGGACTCGTGCACAGGTCGCACTGCTGAGCCAGGAGGTGCATGTCTTCTCCGGCCCACTGGTCGAGGACGTACGGCTAGCACGACCTGCTGCGACGGCTGACGAGGTGGAAGCAGCACTGGACCGTGTCGATGCGCTGGCGTGGGTACGTGCGCTACCGGAAGGCCTGGAGACGGTCGTGGGTGAGAACGGTCATCAGCTGACCGGGGCGCAGGCGCAGCAGCTCGCCTTTGCGCGCCTGGTACTGGCTGATCCGCCTGTTGCTGTGCTGGATGAGGCGACCGCGGAAGCGGGTAGTGCGGGCGCACGCGAGCTGGAACGAGCCAGCGCAGCAGCCACTGTCGGCCGGACCACTCTGGTCGTCGCGCACCGGTTGACGCAGGCCGAGCAGGCAGACCGGATCGTCGTCCTCGACCAGGGGCGGGTGGTCGAGTCTGGGACGCACAGGGCGCTGCTCGCAGCCGGTGGGCGTTACGCGCAGCTGTGGCGAAGCTGGACCGGGACGTCTACGCCTGATCAGCCAGGAGAGCGAACGACACCAGCCAGTGTGTCGACATGAAGTCCCCACCGGTCACCGTAGGCAGCACAGCCTCCACCTGACGGTCCGCGGCCGCCCGCAGTACGTCGGCAACCTCTGGCAGTGCCGGCGCCAGCGTCCGCAACTGCCAAGCTCTGCTCAACGCCAGTCCTGCCAAGTGCGACAGCTGCCCATCGCCCGAGTCGTCGGTAGCCGGCACCTCGAGCAGGCCCTGATGCCTACCCTCCTGGCCGAGTCCTGGGAGGAACGCGGACAGCCAGTCCTTGAACTCCCCACCCGGCAACACCCGGCGCATCAACTCTGCCTCCGACAGCGCCGGCGAGAGGAAGTCGGTACCGGACGGCTCAAACCGTGTGTCATAAGCGGTATCGCCCCCGAACCACTCCACCGCGCGCGCCTTCACCGCCTCCACCACGTCGGCCCGGCCGAGCTCGTCGTACGCCTCAATCAGCAAGGCGAGGGCGAAGGCAGTGTTGAGGTGCACCCCGTGCCGCACCGGGTACGCCTGCTTCGGCAACCACGCCAGTACCAGGTCCGCGATCACGTCACCGAGCGGAGCCAGCGCCTCCGCCCACTTCGTCGTACGGCCCGATGCGACCAGCATTGCCGCCCAGGCCCAGCCGTACGGCCGCTCGTACCCCGGCCGGGCCTTGAGGTAGGCAGCTTCGACAGCGATGTTCTCCGGCGTCAGACGCCGGTCCAGCAGGTCGGCGGGCCGTTCGCCGACCTGCTCCGGTGCCAGCCTCAGCAACTGCGTCAGAGACCACTGCATGTGTGCGCTGGAATGCCAGTCGTACGACCCGTGGAAGGCCGGGAACAGGCGGTCCGGCGTCACATCGACGTCGTCCGGGCCGAGAGAGGCGTGGGAGGAACCGTACGGGTACGGAGTCTCGAGCACCTGGCAGGCGATGTCGGCCCAGGCGGCGGCGTACTTCATAGCACTCCTTAGAACGCGAAGATGTACATGATGACGATGTTGCAAGCCAGCAAGGGGATCGCAGTCGGGATCTGGGCCTTGATCGGCCCGTACTGATCCTTCATCTCCAGTAGCGCTGCTGGAACGAGGTTGAAGTTGGCGGCCATCGGCGTACAGAGCGTGCCGCAGAAGCCGGCCAGCATGCCGACCGCGAACACGACCGCCGGTGTGCCGTGGAACTGCTGCACCAGCAGCGGCCAGCCGACCGCGGCTGTCATGACCGGGAAGGCCGCGAACGCGTTGCCCATGATGATCGTGAAGATCGCCATGCCGATGCAGTACAGCGCGACCGCGGCGATCAGCGACCCCTTGGGAATCACGTGATCCGTGACGCGGCCGACCGCCTTGCCGACACCGGACGCGGTGAACAGCAAGCCGAGCGTGGCGAGCATCTGCGGCAGGATCGCCGCCCAGCCGATGTGCTCGAGCAGCCGTCGACCCTCATGCAGCGGTACGGCGGGAGATCTCGGTCGGAACAGAACCATGCCGACGGCCAGCGCCAGGATCGAGGCGACGCCGAGGCCGATGATCGTGGCCGAGCCGGTCTCGAGCAGGGGCTTGCCGTCGCCGAGCTTGACCTTGGCGAGCCAGGCGCCGAAGATCGCCGCGACCACCGGGATCACGAGCGCCGGCAGGAACAGCTTGTTGCCGAACCGGTCGGCGAAGCGCGCCCGCTGCTCCGGCGTCGTCGTACGCTCCTGACCGCGGCCGGGGAAGCCCGCGCCGGCGAGTACCGCGATACCGCTCACCGCGATGCCGAGCAGCCACGACGGCGCCTGCTTGTGCACCACGAACGTGCCGTAGCAGAACGACAGTCCGAGGATGCCCCAGAACGCCGCGCTGCCGAGGCGCTTGCGGTTGGTCCGGTCGGTGAAGGCCTGCATCGCGATCAGCAGGAAGAAGATCCCGCACAGCCAGTAGAACCACTCGACCTTGATCACCGGGCCACCTCCTCGTCCTCGGCCTCGGCGTCGGCCTGAGCGGCCATCTTGTCGAGCGTGCGATCCAGCAACCACAGCCGTGAGCCGTGGATGAGCAAAGCGCAGATGCCGGTCGGGATCGCCCAGACGGCGATATCGATCGCTTCGAGTTTCAGGCCGTACGTCGTGTCCACGAAGCCGGTGATCAGCAGGATCGAGCCGATCGCGACGAAGATGTCCTCACCGAAGAAGACCCCGACGGTGTCGGCGCTGGCCGCGAAGCCCTTGATCTTCTCCTGCATCTTCTCCGGCAACTTGCCGTACTTACGCTCGGCCGCACCGGCGGCCATCGGATGGATCAGCGGCCGGACTGCCTGCGCGTAGCCGCCGATGCTGGTCAGGCCGACCGCGGCGGTGCCTTGCCGGATCAGCATGTAGAGGGCCAACAGCCGGCCCGTGGTGAGGACCTTGAGTTTGCTGATCAGCTTGCGGGCCTGGTGTTGCAGGCCGTAGCGCTCGATCAGACCGATGACGGGCAGAGTGACGATGAAGACGGTGACGGAGCGGCTGCCGGCGAACCCGTCGCCGAACGCGTTCAGGATCTTGACCGGAGACAGGCCGCCGATGAGGCCGGCCACGATCCCGGCCGCGGTGACGACCAGCATCGAGTTGATCCGGAGTGCGAACCCGACGACCACCACCGCAATGGCGAGCAGAACCCACATGGTTCCTCCCGGAGGGACAGGGCGATTCCGCTCACCATAGGAGATTGTTGAACGATCCTGCAATGCATCATTCGAACAAATTGTCCGGACACGTGAAAACGCGCCGTGACCGCGGGGGTCCGGCGCGTTGTCAGCGAGGGGTTGTCTAGGGCAGGCGCCAGTCGACCGGAGTCGCGCCTTGCTGCTCGAGGAGAGCGTTGACGCGGCTGAACGGGCGGGAGCCGAAGAAGCCTCGGTCCGCGGACATGGGGCTCGGGTGGGCGCTTTCGACGTACGGCGTGCTGCCCAGCATCGGCTTGAGCGTCTGGGCGTCGCGGCCCCAGAGGATCGCGACCAGCGGGCCGCCGCGGTCGACCAGTGCGTGGATCGCCTGCTCGGTGACGCTCTCCCAGCCCTTGCCGCGGTGCGCGCCGGACTTGCCCGGCTGCACGGTCAGCACTCTGTTGAGCATCAGCACACCCTGCTCGGCCCACGGCGTCAGGTCACCGTTGGACGGCGCCGGTACGCCGACGTCCGCCATCAGCTCGCGGTAGATGTTCGCGAGACTCCGCGGAATCGGCCGTACGTCGGGAGCCACGGAGAAGCTGAGCCCCACCGGGTGTCCGGGCGTCGGGTACGGATCCTGGCCGACCACCAGCACCTTCACCTGCTGCAGCGGCTGCTGGAACGCGCGCAGCACGTTCTCACCCGCCGGCAGATAGGCCCGTCCCGCAGCGATCTCGCCGCGCAGGAACTCACCCATCTTCGCGACCGTGTCCTCGACCGGCGCCAAAGCATCGGCCCAGTCCGGCGCCACCAGATCCGTCAACGTCTTAGGACTCACCCGCCACAGTTTCGCAGCACCCCGCCCTGCTGTGCACCTCGGGTTGTCACCCACTGTTCGCGTGTCGCTCAAACGCCGGCCTTGCCACGCAGGGTACAAAGGTCGCGGCCCCGCAAAGGTATGAGCTTGCGGGGCCTTTGCTATGGGGTGGACAGGCGTTGGAGTGCCTTGGCGTAGCGGCGGGCGGCGTAGTGCTGGGCCTTGCGGGTGGCGGGGCCGGCCAGGCGGGTGTACCAGGTGGCGGCACGGCTGTAGGCGCGGACGGTGAAGTAGATGCCGTCGGGGTCGCGGGTGACGACGAAGGACTCCTCGCCGGACTCGGGGTGGCCTTGGAGGGTGCCGTACGCGAAGCCGATGCGGTCCGGCTCGTTGACGGTCCAGACGACTCGGCAGGGGACTGGCAGGCCGATGCGGCCGAGTGGCGACGGGCCGATCAGCAGGCCCGATCCGAGACGGCCGAGCGAGTTGGTGCCGATCTGTGCGGGCGCGTCGGTCGCAGTCATCGGCACTCCGGCTGCCGGCTGCATCCGCCAATTCAGCAAGGCGTCAGCCGCCCGGTGGAACACCTCGTCACCATGGCCGATCCGTTGACGGTACTCCAGGCGGTGGTAGCCCGCGGGCGTCTCGACGTACCGCGTCGACCCCACGACGTCGTACGTGAACCGCAGCCCCGCCAGGTCCTCGAGCTTCATCCGACCCCTTCCCGTCGCATCGCCAGTACCCCGCACAACGCAAACCCGACCGCATTCGCCACACCGTGCGTCGCAACCATCCACTCCAACGGTAGGTACGGCGTACCCGCGACATGCCCCAACGCCCAGCTGACCGCCAACAGCATCGTCACCACCAGCACGGATCCAGACACCACCAGCAAGACCGCAGTACTCAGGTCAGCCCGCCGCGACCGCCGCCAGAGGCTCCAGCCAACCAACCACATCCCTGCGGTCAGTACGACGGCTCCCGCGAGCTCCACGGGATCACCGAGGAAGAACCCCAGCAGTACGAGCCCAGTGCCCAGCGGGACGCTGATAGCTGCCAGGCCGTCCGCAGACAGGTACGCCATCAGTGCGGCCGCGAAGCCTGCGAAGTGGAAGTGGGCGACCGTCAGCGACAGCACAGTGAGGTTGAAGCCGAAGAGCTCGTACGACGAGCGCTCGGCGACCAGTGCGAGCGCTGCAATCGATGGAGTGGCCAGTGCGGTGTACAAGGCGACCTGCCGCGCTTGTAATGCCCTTTGTCGCAGGAAGTGCCGGACGGCGAGTGCGATGAGAACAACCGTGCCGGCGAAGTAGATCGACGCGAGGGTGATCGACACCGCACCACGCGGCAGCCAGAGCGACAACGCACCCGGAACGGCGAACGCGAACCACCAGCGGGTGCTGGTGGTTCGCGTCGGGAGCAGGGTGAGGCCGAGAGGTACGACGATGAGCATGCCCAGGCTCACCACCGCATGGACCAGGAAGATCAACTGCTCTTCAGGCCGCTGGTGTTGTCCTGCTTGATCGCGTTGAAGAGCGCCGTGGCCTTCTTGGTGTCCCACTTCACGGCGTCGCCCCGGTTGCAGCACAGCTGGTAGTTGTCGTCACTCGTCGGCACACTCAGCGCCACGCCGCCGCTGCCGGAGATCGCCCGCATACCGCGTGCGAACCGGACGAAGTCCAGCAGGCTCATGTCCTTGTCCACGGTCAGCGCGTCGACGCCCTTGGTCGCGACGTTGTAGTACCGCACCGGATTCAGGAACGTCGACGGCGACGCGGCCTTCTTCGCGACCGCACCGACCATCTGCCGCTGCCGCTCGGTCCGGCCGAAGTCGTTCTGGCCGTCGGCATGCCGGGATCGCACGTAGCCCAGTGCCTTCACCCCGTCGAGCTTCTGGCAGCCGGCCGGCAGGTTGATATGCGCCTTGTCGTCGTTCATTGCCTTCGGCAAGCACATCTGGATCCCGCCGATGCTGTCGATCACCGACGCGAAGCCGCCGAAGCCGACCTCGACGTAGTGGTCGATGCGCAGCCCGGTGTTGTTCTCGATCGTCTGGATCAGCAGGGCCGGCCCCTTGTTGAACGCGGCGTTGATCTTCTGCTTGCCCTGGACGCCCGGGATGTTGACCGCGCTGTCACGCGGGATGCTGATCAGCACCGTCGGCCCGGACTTCGGCACATGCATCAACATGATCGAGTCGGTCCGCGCCGGTCCGGCGTCGCCGCCGGTGTGCAGCCGGGCGCGCTCGGCCCGGCTGAGGTCCTCGCGGGCGTCCGACCCGACCATCAGGTACGTCGTACCCGAGGTCTCGGCGGGCCGTTGTCCGGTCGGCATCGCGTCGATCTTGTCGATCCGGCTCCATGCGTACAGCGGGACCGCGATCAGCATGAGAACGAACAGCAGGACGATCAGTCCGACGGTCCGGAGGAACCAGTTGCGCCGCTTCTTCGGCCGGCCGGCCGACTTGGGCGCCCGGTTCGCGTATCGCGGGTCGATGGGCTGCGTTTCACTCATACCCACGACCGTATCGGTGTCCGGCCCCCGGACACGTCACCCCACTGAATGGTTTTACACGTCGGAAAGTAGGTACCGCCTCCCTCAAAGGGAGGAAATCCGCCCCGAGAGCGAACCAGATCGCCGGAACGCGCCCGGCGACATCCCAACTCTGGCGGTGAACAAGCGCGTGAAGTACGCCGGATCGTCGTACCCGACCCGTCTGGCGACTGCTGCGACGGGCAGGTCCTCCTCGGCGAGCAAAACCTTTGCATTGCTGAGTCTTGTGGTCAGGACCAGTTCATGTGGGGTTGAGCCTGTCGTACGCCGTACTGCGTCGCGCAACTCCTTCACGGTGAGACCGAGCTCACTGGCATAGTCCTGGACGCTCATCGGTGTACTGGCGAGCTCGGCGAGCTGTGCGGCCACGTCATCACCTGTCGTGGTCGCAGCTGCGGCGATCAGGTCGTAGAGAGCACCTGTGAGCTGCACTGGGTTGTGCTGTGTGCTGACGCGCAGCAGCCGGCTGAATGCGCGGTCGACCGGACGGGGGTCTGCGAAGCGGCGGACTGGTCGGCTGGCATCCAGGTGGCCGAGTGTTGTGAGTGCTTCGACCGCGGAGCCGCTGAACAGGGTCCACGCCTGACGCCACCTCGTTGTCGGCCGGTAGCCGTGCAGGACGCCGGGGAAGAGCCAGAGCATCGCGGGCGCTCTGACCTCGTGCAGTTGACGGTCAGGTCCGTGCAGCAACTGACCGCGGCCCTCCTTCAGCCAGACGAGGGCATGACAACCGAGGGCGCGTTCTCTGGTGTTCTCCGAGCCATGCGTCTGCTCACCCGCCCCGAGGCAGAAGAGTCCAAGTTGGCGCTCAATAGCACCTGGAGTCAGGTAGATCGACCAGTCCGACACATCACAAGAGTCCAAGAAGCTCGGCACTGTTGTCCATTCCGCCGGCCGCAGGTGTTGGCTGGAATGGACGGGTGCTGACGTCTAACGGATATGTGCTGGATGAGGAGCGGCTGGGCCAACTGGTCGCCGTGCCCGAGGAAGAGCGTGGTGATCGGGCGCGGTTGCGGTCCCGGTTGCAGCGGGACGGGTACCTGTTCCTGACCGGACTGCTCGACCCTGCGGTGGTGGAGGAGTTCCGCGAGTACTACTTCGGGTTGACGCGTGCTGCCACGGACAGGGCGTCGTACCGCAAGGTGCTGTTCGAGGAGATCGTGCCCGGGCCGGAGTACGCCGCCTTCTGTGCGCAGCCGGCGTTGAAGGGCTGGTTCGAGTGGTTCCTCGGCGGTGAGCCGTTCCTGCACCGTCGGAAGATCATCCGCCAGACGGCACCGGGCGAGAACGGCATCGGTACGGCGACGCAGGCGCACTATGACCTGGTGTACCTGCGTGACGGGACTGACCAGGTGCTGTCGGCGTGGATCCCACTGGGAGACTGCCCGGTCAGCCGCGGCGGACTGACCTACCTGCAGGGCAGTCACCACCGAGTGCTCGAGGACGAGGCCGCGGGGCGACTCAAACGGCCTGCAGCATCCATCACGGCGGACCTGCCCGCTCTGGCGACGGAGTACGACGCCAACTGGCTGGTCACCGACTACGTGGCCGGCGACGTGGTCATCCACACCGCGCACACTGTCCATGCCGCCTTGGACAATGTGTCGTGCGAGCTACGGTTGTCGACGGACATCCGGTACCAGCTCGCCGGCGACGCCATCGACGCGCGCTGGCAGAACCACTGGCACGACAGGGACGGTCTCTGACCGGTATCCGGATACGTTCTCGCTAACGACATTCATTTCGGTTAAGGTGCCGCTCGGAAGTCGAACCGAGTCGGAGGAGAGCCGTGAACCGGAATGAACTGATCGCCGGCGTGGCACACAAGGCGGGCATCCCGCGGAACCAGGCCGAGAAGGTCCTCGACGCCCTCGGCGACGTCGTCACCGAAGCCGTACAGCGTGGCGACAAGGTGTCGCTGACCGGCCTGCTCAGCATCGAGCGCGTGATGCGGGCTCCGCGTACCGGCCGCAATCCGCAGACCGGCGAGCCGCTGTCGATCCCGGCCGGGTACTCCGTGCGTCTGTCGTGCGGAAGCCGCCTCAAGGCCGCGGCCCGAGGCAACCTCCGCACTGCCGGCTGAGCTACTGCTGCTACCTACTGGGCCGACGGGCTCAGGAAGCGGATCGGGTCGCAGTGGCCGTCGTCCATGGAGTGCTTGACGACTCTCGGGCCGGACGCCGGCGGTGACGCGGCCGCGGCGGACGATGTGGTGATGCCGCCCAGCAGGAGCGCCGAGATCCCGATGACAGCTGCGATGGTGCGTTTGTTCATGTTTCCTCCCCAATCAAGGTAGGACGATCTACCGCACTCGGGAACGGCTCACGGCGGTAACCCAGTACGGCGTGCTCGGGCTGGTGAGCTGGTCGACCACCGTGCCCCTTGTGCCGGACTTGTTCAGCGTGATGACCGAGATCTGGTTCGAGCGGTTCTGGACGACGTACAGCGTGCGGCCGATGAGCAGCAGCCCGTCGCCGTTGGTCATCAATGCGTCGCCGATGTGGATGCGCCGGGCCGTGGCTGATCACCTTGCCGCGTCCGGTCCGCAGATCGGCCCGAGCAGTACGACGGGCACGGCGAGCAGGGTGGTGAGTCGACGGACGAGGTGCGGCATTTGGCGGGGTCCTCCCTGATCCGTGTTCTTTACCTGGAAGAACGGCTGGCTCCTGTGGATAGTTCAGACCGGCCTGATCCCGAACCGGGTATGTTCGCTGGCAGCAACTAGAACTGGGACAAAGGGGTCAGGGATGACAGCAGGAATCGACAGCTCGGAGTCGGCCGGCGCGGCGCGGCCGCAGGACGACCTGTACCGGTTCGTCAACGGGACGTGGCTGGCTGAGCACGAGATTCCCGCGGACAAGGCGATCCACGGTGCGTTCCACGCGCTCTGGGACACCGCCGAGCAGGACGTCCGGGCGATCGTCGAGAAGACCGCCGCGGCCGGCCATCCGGAGGGCAGCGAGCCGCGGAAGATCGCCGACCTCTACACGAGCTTCATGGACACCGAGACGATCGAGCAGCTGGGCGCCGAGCCGATCGCGGATCAGCTCGCACTGGTCCGGGACGCCAAGGATCTGACCGGCCTGGTCTCGGTCCTCGGGCAGCTCGAGCTGCAGGGTGTGCCGGGCGTCTTCCACTACTGGGTCGACGCCGACGCGAAGAAGTCCGACGAGAACATCGTCCACCTGACCCAGGGCGGCCTCAGCCTGCCCGACGAGTCGTACTACCACGACGACAACTTCGCCGAGATCCGTGCGGCGTATGTCGCGCACGTGGCGAAGCTGCTCGAGCTTGCCGGACTGCCTGACCCGGCCGGGTCCGCGGCGCGGATCCTGGAGCTGGAGACCCGGATCGCCGACGGCCACTGGGACCGGGTGAAGGACCGGGACGTGCAGCTGACCTACAACAAGCTCGACCGCGCCGGGCTCGAGGAGCTCACGCCCGGCTTCGACTGGTCGACGTGGTTGGCCGGGGCAGGTGTGCCGGAGAGCGCGTTCGCGCAGGTCGTCGTCCGCGAGCCGGACTTCCTGACCGCCGCCGCGGCCGCGTTGCAGGAGGTCGAGCTGGACCGGTGGAAGGAGTGGCTGAGCTGGCGGATCGTGCACAGCGCCGCGCCGCTGCTGAGCCAGGTGTTCGTCGACGAGAACTTCGCCTTCTACGGCAGGACCCTGACCGGTGCGCCCGAGCTGCGCGAGCGCTGGAAGCGCGGTGTCGGCGCCGTCGAGCAGTCGTTGGGCGAGGCCCTCGGCAAGCTGTACGTCGCCGAGCACTTCCCGCCGACCGCGAAGGCCCGCATGGTCGACCTGGTGCAGAACCTGGTCGCCGCGTACCGGCAGCGGATCGACGCGCTGGACTGGATGGGCCCGGAGACCCGGCAGCGGGCGCTGGACAAGTTGGGTGCCTTCGTGCCGAAGATCGGATACCCGGACGAGTGGAAGGACTACTCGGCCCTCGACGTCGACCCGACCGACCTGTTCGGCAACGTGCGTCGTTCGGTCGCGGTGGAGACCGCTCGGGACCTGGCCAAGCTCGGTCAGCCCGTCGACCGCAACGAGTGGAAGATGACGCCGCAGACGGTCAACGCGTACTACAACCCGCGGATGAACGAGATCGTCTTCCCGGCCGGCATCCTGCAGCCGCCGTTCTTCGACCTCGACGCCGACGATGCGACCAACTACGGCGCGATCGGCGCGGTGATCGGGCACGAGATCGGTCACGGCTTCGACGACCAGGGCTCGCGCTACGACGGCGACGGCAACCTCAACGACTGGTGGACCGACGAGGACCGGGCCGCCTTCGAGCAGCGCACCGACAAACTCGTCGCGCAGTACGACGCCCTCGAGCCGGCCGAGACACCCGGCCAGAAGGTCAACGGCAAGCTCACCCTCGGCGAGAACATCGGCGATCTGGGCGGCCTGTCGATCGCCTACGTGGCCTACGAATTGTCCCAGGCCGGAGCCGAGGCGGATGAGACCGGCAGCGAGCGCTTCTTCGCTGCGTGGGCGCACGCGTGGGCCACGAAGACCCGGCCGGAGGAAGCTGCTCGGCGGTTGACCATCGACCCGCACTCGCCGCCGGAGTTCCGCTGCAACGCAGTTGTGAAGAACATCGACGTCTTCCACACCACGTACGACGTGCAAGAAGGCGACGGCATGTGGCTGGCTCCAGACGAACGGGTCCGGATCTGGTGACTGCGTCCCCGCCGGCCGGCCCACTCCGGGTCCGGCCGGCAGGGCTCACCGGTGCAATGCGGTTCGAGTGAAGACGTTGTCGGGGTCGTGAGTGTCCTTGACCTGGTGCAGGCGCGTGAGCTTGTCCGGGGAGTAGGCGCGGTGCACGGCGGTGGGATCCTCGTCGGCGATGGTGTTGACGTAGCTCCCACTCGTGTAGGGCTCGAGACCCGCGGAGTAGGTTCGCGCCGCGGTGATGCGGGCCTCGTCCTCGCCGGGATCGCTCCAGTCGTCACCGGTGGTGAACTCGACCAGCGCGTCGCGATGGCTGAACGCCGTCTCAGCGTCCGGCACATCGCCGACGGCGCCGCCGCACAGCGTCAACCGAGCTCCCGGATTGTTGTCCGAGGCAAGGAACGCGTCGATGGCAGCGTCCGGTAGGGACCGCAGGTAGTGGCCCTTGCAGTAGCGACGGAGGGCGTGGCGTTCGGCGTCGTCGGACTGGGTCTGCAGGTCCAGGTAGCTGAGCTCCGTGATCCGTCGACCGATCGGATTGCCGATCCCTTCGTACGACGGAAGCAGCCGCCGTCCCTCGTCGCTATCGCCGACCCACACGTAGCCGATGCTCGCGATCAAGCGTCCGCCGTACTCGTCCCGCCGGCCGATCCGGGCCACCGGTGTGGCCTGCCGCGGCGCGTCCGCGAACAGGTCCCGCCAGCGGCGAAGCGCCGTACCGGCTTCGTCCAGCTCGTAGAACATGTCGACGGTGAGTGCCTGGGTCCCGACGGGATGCAGTTGGAACTCGAACGCGGTGACGACGCCGAAGCTCCCGCCTCCACCGCGCAGCGCCCAGAACACGTCGGGGTGCTCGGTCGCGCTGATCCGCAGTACGGCGCCGTCCGCGGTGACCAGCTCGTACGAGGTGACGTTGTCGCACGTCAGCCCGTGCGGGCGAGCCAGCCAACCGACCCCGCCGCCGAGGGTGAGCCCGCCGACGCCGGTGTGGGAGACGTTGCCGGCCGTGGTCGCGAGCCCGTACCGCTGGCTGGCGACGTCGAGTGCGCCGAGCAGCGCGCCGCCGCCGACCCGGGCCCGGCGGCGGGCCGGGTCGACCTGCACCGAGTTCATTGCGGACAGGTCGAGCAGCAAACCGTCCTCCACCACCGGGAGCCCGAGGAAGCTGTGCCCGCCGCCGCGAACCCCGATCGCCAGCCCGGCCTCCCGGCCGTGGCGCAAAGCCGCAACCACGTCGGCCGTACTCGCACAGCGCGCGATCAAGGCTGGCCGGCGATCCACCATCGCGTTCCACACCGCCCGGCTGGAGTCGTAGTCCGCATCTCCAGGCCGGGTCAGGAGTCCGTCGAAGGCCGCGATCGTCATCGCCGGGCCAGCCGTCGAGTCGCCGTCAGGATCGAATCCCGCCGGAACCAGGCGATGACGGCCGCGACCAGCAGGTAGCCGACAGGAATCGCCGGGGACGCACCGAGCGCGACGATGTTGGTGAGCGATGCACCGACGAGCAGCATCGTCAGACCGAGCGCGGCGAGACCGCACAGCCGCGGTACGAGCAGTCCGATCGCGCCGGCCAGTTCGAGCACACCGACCACGTACCGCAACCACTGACCGGCACCGACCGCGTCGAAGAGGTCGACCATGACCGGGTCACCGGTCAGTTTCGGCAGGCTCGCCATCACGAACATCGCCGCCAGCACCACCTGCGTCACCCACAGCACCACCACGCCCGGCCGGACCCTTCGCGTTGTCGTCGTCGCCGTACTCATCGCTGCCTCCAAGAGTTGTTCTGGTACGACGACCCTCGCGCCGGTGACCCGTAGCCCACATCCGTGCCGACCACGGATCCACCACGGATCGGGCACAGATCCAGCACGGGGGATCCGCGGATCGGTCATGATGGGGCGCGTGAACGAGGTGTCCGCGCGGGAGGCCGAAGTACTGGAGGCGCTGGTCGGCCACCGGTCGAACGCGCAGATCGCCCGGGCACTGCACATCTCCGTCCGTACGGTCGAGAGCCACGTCTCGTCGTTGCTCCGCAAGTACGGCGTGACCGACCGGCGCGAGCTAGCCGACCTGGCAGGATCGCGGCGCGGTCCTGGGATGAGCGGGCTGCCTGCCGGACGGACCACCTTTGTCGGGCGCTCTACCGAGACGACTGCCGTCCGAACGGCGCTCGGGCAGTCGCGCCTGGTGACCGTGCTCGGACCTGGCGGCATGGGTAAGACGCGGCTGGCAGCCGTCGTGGCGGCCGAGGTGGGTGCTGCCGGCGCGTTCGTCGACCTGGTTCCGGTTCGGGACGGCCTGGTGACCCGCACGGTGGCAACTGCGCTCGGGCTCACTGAACGCCCGCCGCAGAGTCTGGAGCAGGTCCTGATCGAGCATCTGCAGACCGGGCGGTGGCTGCTGGTTCTGGATAACTGCGAGCACCTCGTCGACGAGGTCGCCGTACTCGCGGAACAACTGCTCCGCAGCTGTCCCGAGGTGACGATTCTCGCGACCAGCCGGGAGCGGCTCGGCGTACCCGCGGAGGCGACCGTGCTGCTGCCGCCCTTGGACGCCGCGACCGAGCTGTTCACCGACCGGGCGCGGGCCGTCGACCCGACCTTCACGGCATCGCCCAATGACCTCACGGAGATCTGTGCGCGGCTGGATGGCATGCCGCTGGCCATCGAGCTCGCTGCGGCCAGGATCGGCTCGCTCGGAGCCGACGGCCTGCACGCCGCGCTCGACGACAGGCTCCGGCTGCTGGCGGGCGGGCGTGGCGTGGACGCCCGGCACCGGTCGCTGGCCGCGGTGATCGGCTGGAGCCACGAACTGCTGGACGAGCAGGAGCGGCTGTTGTTCCGGCGGCTCTCCATCTACGTCGGCGGTTTCGACCTGGACGCCGCCAGCGCGACCAGTCCAGAGCTCGGGCGGGGTGAGGTGGCCGACTTGCTGGGTCGGCTGACGGACAAGAGCCTCGCCGTACGCCGGGGATCACGCTGGCGGCTACTCGAGACAATCCGGGAGTTCGCCCGCGACCAACTGACCGAGAACGAACTGACCACCGCACAAACCCGCTGGCTCCACTGGGCCGCCAACACCGCCACCACACTGGAGAACCAGCTCGACGCCCCCGACTGGCAACACCCCTACGACCAAGTAGCCAGCGACCTCCGAGCCGCACTCGCCACCACCCCCGCGGCGTTCGACCCGGTGGCGCATCGGTTGGCGCGGGGGCTTGGGCATCTTGGGTTTGCTCGGCGAGAGTTTCGGGAGGCGATTGGGTACTACCGGGCGGCGGCTGAGCGGGCGCCCGATGGGGTGGCTGCTGCGCTGGATCTTCGGTCGGCTGCTGATGCCACGCTCGCGATCTCGGACGCAGAGACCGGGGTTGAGCTGCTGCTGGACGCCGCCGACCGAGCGGTTGCTGATGGCAACGTTCGGGCGACGATGCTGGCGTTGGCCGTGATTGCCGTGAACCGATACCCGACCGGCTCGCTGTACGAGCTGTCCAAGGAGCGCAGCCAAGAGCTGCTCCGGCAAGCCGAGAACAGCGCGCGGCCCGGGGACCCGCAGGTGACCGCATTGCTCGCGATGGCAAGGGCTTGGGAGTACGGCGGCCGCCGGATCGGCGCGGATGCGGGGCTCGCCCAAGAGGCTGTCGACGCGGCCCGGCGCACCGGTGATCCGGTGCTGATCGCTGGTGCGCTCGACGCGCTGACGGTGGCCGCCGGGAACGCAGGGCGACTGCGCGACGCACGCTCGTACGCCGTCGAGCGGATGCGGTTGGTGGGCCCGCTGCCTCGCCACGAGCCGTACGCCGCGGCCGAGATCATCGACGCGTTCCACGTCGCGCCGACCACGGCGACCGCGGTCGGCGATCTGCCGGCGGCGCTCACGGCCGTGGGTGCGCCGGACGATCCGGTCGGGAACCATCCGTACATCTCGCTGCCGCGCAGGATCCGGGTCTACGCGCTGACCGGCCAGTTCGACGCCTGCTTGGAGCACGCGGACGCACCCTGGGACCGCTGGCAAGGCGCGGGCTCTCCGCCGATCGAGTGGATGGCGTCAGCATTGTCCGCGGCCGCGATGGTGCACGGACTGCGCGACGACGGTTTGTTCGACGTCTGGCAAGCACGTGCGCTCGAGGTCGCCCGGTGCACGGACGTGGAGGATGCTCCCTGGCTGACGGCTCCCTACACGTTCGCGCGAGCACGAGTCGCCGTCCAGCGCGGAGGCGTCCAGGGCGGAGGCGTCCAGGGCGGAGGCGTCCAGGGCGGGGAGGTCCAGGGCGGAGGCGTGCAGGGCGGGGAGGTCCAGGGCGGAGGCGTGCAGGGCGGGGGCGTCCAGCGCGGGGAGGTCCAGCGCGGGGAGGTCCAGGGCGGAGGCGTGCAGGGCGGGGGCGTCCAGCGCGGGGAGGTCCAGCGCGGGGAGGTCCAGGGCGGAGGCGTGCAGGGCGGAGGCTTCCAGCGCGGGGAGGTCCAGCGCGGAGGCGTCCAGCGCGGGGATGTTCAGGGCGGGGGCGTTCAGGGCGGGGGCGTTCAGGGCGGGGGCGTTCAGGGCGGGGACGTGCAGGGTGGGGGCGTGCAGCAGGCGGAAGTCGTTGTGCGGCGGGCGTTTGGGGATCTCTTTGAAGGGTGGTGGGTGCCGTACGCACGTGCTGCCGCCGCGGAGCTCGCCGTGGTTGTCGGGCTTCCCGACGCGCACGACCTGCTCGCCGCGACCGCGTCGGACGCCGCTGAGAACGACTGGGCCGCAGCTTGCCTCACCCGCGCTACGGCCCGCTTAACAGGCGACCGCGACGCACTGCTAGTGGCCGCCGATGCCTTTAAAGACATCGGCGCCCACTTCGAGTGCGCCTACACCCTGACCCTGCACCCCGACCACGCGGTCGAGGCCCGGGTGGAGCTCGCAGCGATGTTAGGAAGCCATCCAGTTCTGTAGGCCCTCGACGGTGCGGGGCATGGCGTCCGAGAGGTTCTCGGTGCCGTCGGAGGTGATGAGGATGTCGTCCTCGATGCGGATGCCGATGCCTCGGAGGTCTTCGGGGACGGTCAGGTCGTCGGACTGGAAGTACAGGCCGGGCTCGACAGTGAGGACGTAGCCGGGCTCGACGGTGCCCTGGCGGTAGGTCTCGCCGCGGGCCGCGGAGCAGTCGTGGACGTCGAGGCCGAGCATGTGGCTGACGCCGTGCAGCGTGTAGCGCTGGTACAGGCGGCTCTGCGGGTCGAGCGCCTCCTCGGCCGACACCGGCAGCAGCTCCATCGCGTCCAGGCCGTGCACGATGACCTCCATCGCCGCCTCGTGCCCGGAGCGGAACGCCGCACCCGGCTTGAGCGCCGCGATCCCGGCGTTCTGCGCGTCCAGGACCAGCTGGTACAGGTCGCGCTGGCGCGGGGTGAACTCGCCGTTGACGGGCAGCGTGCGGGTGATGTCGGCGGTGTACAGCTGCCGGTTCTCAACGCCCATGTCGAGCAGCATCAGCGTGCCGTCGTTCACCGGGCCGTCGTTCTCGATCCAGTGCAGCGTGGTCGCGTGCGATCCGGCCGCGGCGATCGATGTGTAGCCGACATCGTTGCCCTCGGCCCGTGCCCGGCGCCAGAACGTGCCCTCGATCCAGCGTTCGCCGTACTGCCGAACCTTGTCCATCTCCGCGAGTACGTCGGAGAACCCGCGGTGCGTGATCGCGACTGCGTCCCGGAGCTGCTCGAGCTCGTACGCGTCCTTGACCAGTCGCAGCTCCGACAGCGTCGCGGCGAACTCCCCGTCCTTGAGCTGCTCGATCCGGGTGCCGCTCAGCAGCGAAGCGATCGACTCGTCCTCACCCCGGCGTACGCGGGTCGGTACGTCGCCCTTGAGCGCGTCGGCGAGCTGGTCGACGTGGCGCGTCTCGAGACCGAACTCCTTGGCGGTCTCGGTCAGCGAAGGACGCCGGCCGGCCCACATCTCGCCGTACATCCGGTCGCGCCAGAACTCCTCGCCCTGCGAGCGGTCGGCGCGGGGGCGGAAGTACAGGACCGAGTCGTGGCCGCTGGTGCCGTTCGGCTCGAGGACCAGGACCGCGTCGGAGGTCTGGTTGCCGGTCAGCCAGACGTAGTCGGTGTGCGGGCGGAAGACGTAGTCGGTGTCGTTCGAGCGCACCTTGAACGTGCCGGCCGGGATGACGAGGCGCTCGCCCGGGAACGCCTGCGACAGCGCGTCCCGCCGCTTCGCCGCCCACAGGCCGACGTCGCTCAGCGCGAGGTCGTGCCGCTCCGAGTCGGCCCACCCCGAGTTCATGAACTCGCGCAGCTTCTGGCTCGGCTCGTTGTCGTGGGAAGCGGTCTTCGGGGCAGCAGTGTCAGCGGTGTTCTCGGTCATCGTCGACCAGTCCTCGTCTCAACGCGGGGTGTGCAGTTGGTCGCCGCGGAGCATGCCGCTGTCGGGCAGCGCCTCGGCGGGGTCGGAGCCGATACGAGTGATCGCATTGTGCTCGTCCACGAAGACTACGCTCGGCTCGAAGACCTTCGCCTCGGCGGTGTCGAACATCCCGTAGGCGATCAGGATGACCAGATCACCGGGGTGGATCAGGTGCGCCGCGGCGCCGTTGATCCCCACCACCCCGGACCCGCGCGGCCCCTCGATCAGGTACGTCGACAGCCGCTGCCCGTTGGTGATGTCGACGATGTCGACCTTCTCGCCGGGCAGCAGATCCGCCGCGTCCATCAGATCCGCGTCGAGCGTGCACGATCCGACATAGTGCAGGTCCGCCTGCGTCACCGTCGCCCGGTGCACCTTGGACTTCATGATCTCGCGCCACATGCCGGCCATGATCCGGTCCCGGCGCCGTGTTGTCAGTGGCCGCGATCACGGCTGACCAGTTCGGGTTCGCGCGGGTCGGGGGCGGGCGGGAGGTGACGGCGGAGGGTCTCGCCTTCGATGTCGACGTTCGGGAGGAGGCGGTCGAGCCAGCGCGGGAGGTACCAGGCGTGGCGGCCGAGGAGGGCCATCACGGCCGGGACGATCGTCATCCGGACGACGAAGGCGTCGATGGCGACGGCGAGCGCCAGGCCGAAACCCATCTCCCGGATCAGTGTCTGGCCGGACAGGATGAAGCCGGAGAAGACCGCCGTCATGATCACGGCCGCCGCGGTCACCACCCGGGCGCCGTGGGCGAACCCGTCGACGACGGCGGCTCGCGGCGTACCGCCGTGGACGTGTTCCTCCCGCATCCGGGTGACCAGGAAGATCTGGTAGTCCATCGCGAGCCCGAACACCACGCCGATCAGGAAGATCGGCAGCATGCTGATCACCGGCCCGGTCTGCCCCTCGATCCCGAACAGCCCGGCCAGCCAGCCCCACTGGAACACCGCGACCACCGCGCCGAACGTCGCCGCGACGGTCAGCAGGAACCCGAGGGTCGCCTTCAACGGCACCAGCACCGACCGGAACACCAGCATCAGCAGTAGGAACGCCAGTCCGATGATCAGCGACAGGTACGGCACCAGCGCGCCGCCGAGCTTGTCCGAGATGTCGATGTTGACCGCCGTAGCGCCCGTGACGGACACCTCCGCGCCCCCTGCGTCGGGCAGCGCCCGGATCGCCTTGACCAGGTCGTGCGTCTGCGTCGCACTCGGACCGGTTGCCGGAATCACCGTCAGCAATGCCGTGTTCCCAGCCGGGTTGAAGGTCGGCGGTGTCACGAGCGTCACATCCGGCAGCCCGCGTACGGCGGTGGCCGTGGCAGCCGCCGCAGCCTGCGGATCGGCGGACGCGCCGGCGTCGACGACCACCATCAGCGGACCGTTGAATCCGGCGCCGAAGCCCTCGGAGAGCAGCTCGTACGCCTTGCGCTGGGTGGAATCGGGTGCCGCGGTGCTGTCGTCGGGCAGCCCGAGCTCGAGATCGGTGGCCGGGAGCGCCAGCGCACCGAGACCGATCACGGTCACCAGCAGCACCGCCACGGGTCGGCGGGTGACGAAGCGGCCCCATCGACGTCCGGCCGAGACCCGTCCGGCCGCCTCGGGATCGCCGGCTCGCAGACCCGGGATCCGTCCGCCGAGCACGCGGCGTCCGGCGAATCCCAGCAGCGCGGGCAGCAGGGTGAGTGCGATCGCCACCGCCAGTACGACGGTGAACGCGGCGGCCAGGCCCATCTGCGTCAGGAACGGGATGTCGACGACGAACAGCCCGGCCAGCGCGATCACCACGGTCAGTCCGGCGAACACCACCGCGGAGCCGGCCGTGCCGACCGCGCGACCGGCCGCCTCGTCCGGTTCCAGTCCGGTGCTCAGCTCGTGCCGGTACCGCGACATGATGAAGAGCGCGTAGTCGATCGACACGGCGAGACCGATCATCAGCGCAAGGATCGGCGTACCCGAGCCGATGTCGATGAACCCGCTGGCGGCCGAGATCGCGGTCACCCCGATGCCTACCCCGATGATTGCTGACAGCAACGGTAGGCCGGCCGCGATCAGCGAGCCGAAGGTGATCAGCAGGACGACGGCGGCCACCCCGATCCCGATCACCTCGGTCAGGCTCTGACTGTCCTGCGCCTGCATGGCGTCGCCGCCGTACTCGACTGTGAGCCCGGCCGCGCGCGCCGGTTCCACCGCGGTGGCCACCGCGTCCTGCGCCTCGGGGGTGACCTCCTGCGCCGTGACGTCGTACGTCACCTGGGCGTAGCCGGTCCGGCCGTCGGCGGAGATCGCCTTCGCGGTGAAGGGATCCGTGATCCGGGCGACCTGTGGCGCGTGGTCGATCCGGCCGAGGGTCTGCCGTACCTGCGTAGTGTTCGCGGCGTCGGTGAGCTTCTGGCCGGGCGGCGCCTGGAAGACAATGCGGGCGGTCGCGCTGTCGGCGCCCGCCTGCGGGAACCGGTCCTGGAGCAGGTCCGCCGCCCGCTGCGACTCGGTGCCCGGGATCGAGAAGCCGTTGGCAGTCGGGCCGGACAGGGCGGCCGCGCCGGCGATACCGGCGGCCAGGAGCCCCAGCCACACCAGAACCACCAGCCGGCGACGGCGGAACGCGAACCGGCCCAGCCGGTACAGGTAGGTAGCCATGCAGCCGATGCTTCCGGCCGCGCTCCGTCACTCGCGTCGGCCAGCCGCGGGCACCTCGCCGTACTGCGTCTGCCGTACGGGCTACTGCGTCTGCGGTACGACGGCGCCCGGGCGAACCAGTCCGGTCTGGTAGGCGAGTACGACCAACTGCGCACGGTCACGGCAGTCGAGCTTCACCATGGCGCGATTGACGTGGGTCTTCGCGGTCGACGGCGACAGCACGAGGCGTACGGCGATCTCCTCGTTGGACAGGCCGAGCGCGACCAGGCCGACGATCTCGCGCTCGCGTTCGGTCAGGACGTCGAGCACCGACGGACCGATGTCCTGCCCGGCCTGCGGCTCGGCCAGGAAGCGGTTCATCAGGCCGCGGACCGCCTTCGGGGACAGCAGGGCGTCACCGCGGGCGACCACTCGGATGGCATCGATCAGCTCGGCCGGCTCCACGCTCTTGCCCAGGAAGCCGCTCGCGCCGGCGCGGATCGCGTCGAACACGTACTCGTCGACCTCGAAGGTGGTCAGTATCAGCACCTTCACGCCGGCCAGCGCCTCGTCCGCGGTGATCATCCGGGTCGCCGCGAGACCGTCGACCTCGGGCATCCGGATGTCCATCAACACCACGTCGGCCAACTCGGTCCGGGCCAGCTCGACCGCCTCCCGGCCGTTCGCCGCCTCAGCAACGACCTCCAGATCGGGTGCTGAATTCACCAGCACCCGGAACCCGCTGCGGATCAGCGTCTGGTCGTCGGCCAGCAGCACCCGGATCGTCACCCACAACTCCCGTCTCGAGAGGAAGAACAGCATGTACGCCGAACCCGCCACCAGGCTCCGGCCCAGTCGTCAGTTGACCGTGTACGGCGGCGACGCGCTCTCGCATACCGACAAGCCCGTGACCCGCGCCGAGGCCCTCCCGGCCTGGTGAAGCCGCGGTTCCGCCGCTGTCGGTTACGTCGACCGTGAAGGCCCCGGTGGAGCGGGTGAGGCGGACTCGAGCTGTTGCGCCCGGGGCATGTTTCAGCACGTTGGTGAGGGACTCCTGGACTATGCGGTAGGCGGTGAGTTCTATGACGTCCGGGAGGTCGCCGATGGAGTCGGGCGGGACCCAGTCGACCTGGACGCCTGCTGCGGTGAACGAGTCGATCAGGGCGCCCAGTTCGTGGAGGGACGGTGTCGGTGCGGTCGGTAGGGGAGAGCCGGAGCGGCGGAGTACACCGAGGAGGACGGTGAGCTCCTGCAGCACAGTGCGGCCGCCGGAGCGGACCAGCGCCAACGCTCGCTCGGCCTCGTCCGGCTGAGTACGCAGTACGTGCGCAGCGACACCGGACTGCACGTTCATCAGCGCGATGTGGTGAGCGATGACGTCATGGAGCTCGTGCGCGATCCGCAGCCGCTCCTCGATCACCCGGCGCTGCGCTTCCTCGTCCCGGGTCTGCTCGGCCCGGACCGCCCGGTCCTCCAGCTCCCGCAGATACGCACGCCGGTACTGCGTCGCCTCACCGATGCATGCGCCGACCAGCACGACCAGCCCGTTCACCAGGTTCGCGAACAGCTCGCCGTCGGTGTACACGGCCGCCGCGACCACCGTCACAGCCATCACCGACACGATCGCGGCCGCGCGGGTCCGGCGTTCGGTCCGCTGGACCACCATGTACGCCGAGCACGCCATGAACAGCCCGATCGGGCTCTTGGCCTGCTGCGTGATCGTGTACGTGACCCCGACGAGCGTTGTCAGCGCCAACGCGACCACAGGCGCCCGCCGCCGCAGCAACATGAACACGGCGCCGGCGATGATCAGCAACGACCCGGACAGAGTCAGGAACGCCTCGCCGTGCCGACGCTGACCCAGCGACAACCCGTTCCCCACCAGGATGACGGTCGCGAGGGCGCAGTCGAGCACCAACGGGTGCACCCGCAGGTTCCGCCACCGCGCGTCCATAACGCTCACACTACGTGGCCGCCCAGACCCCCGCGTCGTCCTCCAGCCGTATCCCCGCAGTACCGCGAACGCAGTACGCCTCAGGCCGGTTCTTTAGAGGCCTGTACGGCTAGCTCCCGCAGCGCCTCGTACCGCGGACGCATAGCCGCCACCCGGGAGACCTCGGCGTCCACCGGGGTCAGGTGCTCGCCACCCGGCTCCGGAGACAGCCCGAGCGCCACCGCAGCCGCGCCGCGGGCGCCTACCTCCGCCTCGGCGCACACCGTAGTCGGACGCGCGAAGGTTGCGGTCAGACAGCGGCGCCACCACTCGGAGGCGTCAATGCCGCCGCCACCCAGTACGACGTCCAGCTGCCGCCCGAACAGCGAGTCGAGCATGCGCAACCCGCGGTCGACCTCCAGGGACGCGCCCTGCAACGACGCGGCGAGCAGATCCGCCGCGGTGTCGTCGAACGACAACCCGAAGAACACTCCGGATCCGCTCGGCACAGTCGCCGGCGGCCTGGTCCCGGCCATGAACGGGATCGCGATCGCCCGCGACGCCCCGACCTCCACGCCCGCCAGCTCGTCGGACTCCAGCTGCAGTACGCCGGTCAGCCACGCGTGCAGGTTCCCGGCCGCGGAGAACGCCATACCGGTCACCGCGCGCTTGTCATCGACCCGGTACCGCCACAGCTCCCACGGCAGCTCAGGCGCGTCGTCGATCGGATGCACAACGCGTACGGCGGCCGACGTCCCCACCGTCACCGCAGCGGTCCCCACGTCGTACCCGCCCGTCCCGACGTTCGACGCAGCCCCGTCACCCGTCGGCGGATGCACAGGTACGCCGACCAGCCCCGGCCAACGGCGTGCGTACTCCGCGGACAACGACCCGGTCCACCCGGTCGGCACGATCGACGGCAACCGGTCAGCGCGTACGCCGGCGATGTCGAGCGCCTCATCGTCGTACGTGCCGGTGGCCAGGTCGAGCGTCCCGGTGCCGGACGCGATCGACACCGACGTCACCCGCTCGCCGGTCAACCGCTCCAGCACGAGATCGGGCAGCCCGGCGAACTCCGCGGGGGAGCCGATCGACAGCAGCCAAGGGATCCGGCGGGTCCAGTACAGGCGGTGCAGCCAGGCGCCGGTGCGCGCGTGGAAGGCGCGTTCGTCGACGGACGGGGCGAGGTCGACCGAGCGCGTGTCGGCCCAGGTGATCACCGGTGTCAGCGCGTCGCCCTTGTTGTCGAGGGCAACGATCGAGTGCCACTGCGAGGACAGCACGATCGCGCCGATGTTCTCGAGATGACCGTTCTGCTGCAGCTCGTCCAGGCAGCCGAGCAGCCCCTCGACGTACTCGTGCAGGTCGAGCGTCGCGGAGCCGTCCGAGCCGTACGTCGGGGCGATCTTGTGCCGGGCCAGCGCGCCGGGGATCGGCGACGCGTCGTCGTCCGACAGCACCAGGGCGCGCGCGGACGACGTACCTAGATCGAGAGCGAGGACGCGCCCGTCAGTCCTGGTCATGGAGCGCCTTGAGGAAACTCTGCGCCCAGACGTTCACATCGTGCGCGGCGAGGTGCTTGCGCATCGCCTTCATCCGGCGGCCGAGCTGGCGGTCGTCGGTGTTCATCGCGTCGACGATCGTGTCCTTCATGCCGTTGATGTCGTGCGGGTTCACGAGGAAAGCTTGCCGGAACTCGTCCGCCGCACCGGCGAACTCGCTCAGCACGAGCGCGCCCGTGTCGTCGTACCGCGTCGACACGTACTCCTTCGCGACCAGGTTCATGCCGTCCCGCAGCGGTGTCACCACGGCGACGTCCGCGGCCCGGAACAGCGCCGCCATCTCGGTCCGCGAGTAGGACGTGTGCAGGTAATTGATCGCCGGCGTACCGATCCGGCCGTGCTCGCCGTTGATCCGGCCGACCAGCAGCTCGATCTCGTCCCGCAGTACGCGGTACTGCTCGACCCGCTCGCGCGATGGCGTCGCCACCTGGATGAACACCGCATCGTCGACCGAGATCCGCTTCTCGTCCAGGAGCTCGCCGAACGCGCGCAACCGTTGCCGGATGCCCTTGGTGTAGTCGAGCCGGTCGACGCCGAGCAGGATGTGCGTCGGGTTGCCGACCTCCTGCCGCATCTCGGCCGCGCGGGCCGTGGTCTCGGGCTGACGAGCCAGGCTCTGCAGCTCGTTGACGTCGATCGAGATCGGGAAGGCCTTCGCGCGGACGATCCGGTCGTCCGGCAGGTGGATGCGGTCGCCGCGGGTCCGCAGCCCCATCCGGTTGCGGGCCAGCCGGGCGAAGTTCGAAGCTGCACCCGGTCTTTGGAAACCGACCAGGTCCGCGCCCATCAGCCCGTCCAGGATCTGCCGCCGCCACGGCATCTGCGCGAACAGCTCGGTCGGCGGGAACGGGATGTGCAGGAAGAACCCGATCCGTACGTCGGGACGCAGCCGGCGCAGCATCGCCGGGACGAGCTGCAGCTGGTAGTCGTGCACCCAGACGTCGGCGTTGTCGTCGGCAGCGTCCGCTGCGGCCTCCGCGAATCGGCGGTTCACCGCGACGTACGACTCCCACCACTCGCGGTGGAACTCCGGCGCCACGATCACGTCGTGGTACAGCGGCCAGAGCGTCGCGTTGGAGAAGCCCTCGTAGTACAGCTGCACGTCCTCGGCCGACAGCATCACCGGGACCAGGTGCATACCGTCGTTGTCAAACGGGTCGACCTTCTCGTCCGGGCTTCCGGTCCAGCCGATCCACGCGCCGTGGTGGCTCTGCATCACCGGTGCGAGTGCGGTGACCAGTCCGCCTGGACTGCGGCGCCACGCCGTACTGCCGTCTGGCATCTCGATCCGGTCGACCGGCAGCCGGTTGGCCACCACTACGAAGGAACTCCTACCGTTCGGCATCTTCAGCGTCATCCACTCAGGTCGTCGTCGTCACCGGGGTAACGGACCCCGATCTGGCTCCGGGTCTCGTCGAGCAGGTCGAGAATCTCGAGGGTGGCGGCATGAGGCAACGCCGGTACTTCGAGCGCCCCCGCACGCAGCGCTTCCATTACTGCGCCTGCCTCATAGTGGTACCCACGCCCATGCGTCGGTACGTCGATCCGCTCCGCTCCGGAAGCAGTCGTACGCACGTAGTACTCGGGGTGGTGGAATCGGTGCGGCAGTTGCAGGCTGCCCTCCGGGCCGCTGATCGAGGCGACCCACGGGTTCTGCGAGCGCAGACCGCAGGTGAGTGCGGCGACAGCACCGGAGTCGTACCGCCAGGCCATGGCGACGTTCAGGTCCACGCCGTCCTCGTTGAGCGACCCGACAGCCTTCACCTCGGCCGGACGGCCCAGCGCCATGTAGGCGAACGTCATCGGGTAGATGCCGCCGTCCATCAGCGAACCGCCGCCGAGCGCCGGATCGAGCAGCCGCGACGGCAAGGAGGAATTGTGGAAGGCGAAATCAGCAACGACCTGCTGGGGCTCGCCGATCACACCGCTGGCCAGGTCGTCGAAGACGGCCTGGATGACCGGGTTGGTCCGCATCCACATCGCCTCGGCGAACAGGGTCTTGTGCTCGGCCGCGACCGCGACCAGGTCCCGCGCCTGCTTGGCCGTCAGCGTGACGGGCTTCTCGCACAGCACGGCGATGCCTGCCTGCAGCGCGGTCCGCGCGATCGCGTAGTGCTGCGGATGCGGCGTACCGATGTAGATGACGTCGACGTCGCCGGAATCGATCAGCTTGCGATAGTCGTCGTAGGCGCTGGGGATGCCGAACTCCGCCGCGAACCGGTCCGCGTTGTCCTGGGACCTGGACGCGACCGCGGTGGCGACGGCGTCATCGGGGAGCAGCCCCAGATCGTGCGTGAACTGGGTCGAGATGTTGCCGGTAGCAACGATGCCCCATCTGACACGATCTATACCCACTGGGTTAACTCCGGGGTCGGGAACGGTCCGTCTGCTGCGATTCTCGCGGTTTCGAACGCGTGAGCCAAGCGAATGAGCGTGACCTCACTCCGCGCCGTACCGCTGAACGTGATCCCGACCGGCAGTCCGGAGACCATCCCGGACGGCATCGACAGCAGCGGATAGCCGGCCAGGGCGGCGTGCGAGGACGAACCGCCGAGCACGTGGTCGCCGTTCACCAGGTCGATCGCCCAGGCCGGTGAGTACGACGGACTGACCAGCGCGTCGAGCTGGTTATCGCGGAGCAGGTCGTCGATGCCGTCCCGGCCGGCGCGGAGTGCGGTGAGGCGCGCAGCGACGTACACGGGCGAGCCGAGGCCCTCCGTGGTCGCAGCCCGCTCAAACAGCTCCTGCCCGAACCACTGCAGCTCCTGGTCCGCGTGCTCCTTGTTGAAAGCGATCAGGTCGTCCAGCGTCCGTGGGCCGCCGGGGACCCGAGTGGCCAGGTACGCCGCCAGGTCGACCTTCAGCTCATGTGACAGCACCTGCAACTGGTCCTCGTCGCCACCCGGCGTCGGCAGGGACAGGTGGTCGACCAGAGTCGCGCCACAGCTGCTGAGGAGCTCCAGTGCGTGTTCGGTGACCTGGTCAAGTCCGCTGGAGTAGCCCCACAGCGGCCCGCGCGGTACGCCGATGCGCACGTTGCTGAGGTCAGTGCCCCGGCAGGACTCGGTGTAGTCCGTCTGGTTGCCGGTGAGGACTGACAGCAGTGCAGCCGCCTGGGTGACGGTCCTGGTCATCGGACCGGCGGTGTCCTGCGAGTGCGAGATCGGGACGATGCCCTGCTGCGGGATCAGGCCGACAGTGGGCTTCAGGCCGACGATGCCGTTCAGGGCGGCCGGGCAGACGATCGAGCCGTTGGTCTCGGTGCCGATCGCGTACTCCGCCAGCCCGGCGGCCACGGCGGCGCCGGAGCCGGACGAGGAGCCGCCCGCGGAGCGGTTCAGGGCGTACGGGTTGCGGGTCAGACCGCCGTACGCGCTCCAGCCGGAGGAGGACGCCGCGCCGCGGAAGTTGGCCCACTCGCTCAGGTTGGTCTTGCCGAGGATCACGCAGCCGGCGTCACGGAGCCGGCGTACCAGCGGGGCGTCGTCGGGCGGCGGTGGCTGGTCGGCCAGCGCCAGCGAGCCGGCCGTGGTCGGCAGGTCGGCGGTGTCGATGTTGTCCTTGACCAGGACCGGTACGCCGTGCAGCGGGCCGCGAACGCGCCCGTTGTCACGCTCGGTGTCGAGGCGGGCGGCTTCGGTGAGAGCGGCGGGGTTGGGCGTGCAGATGGCGTTGACCAGCGGGTCCACCTCACGGATCCGCGCCTGCAGCTCCTCCACCAGCGCCACGCTGGAAAGAGTTGAGCTCACTAGAATGATCCTGCCAGAGTTGGTGACGCCCGGCCGTCCGCCGACGACACGCTCCGTGTCGTGTCACGGGTGAATGACATCGCTGTTGTTCAACACGTACAGTGGAGCGCGGACGGACGATCACCGACCGCACAGGAGTCAGCAGCAGATGGACAGCGCCAACGCCAGCTCTTCCGGCCCCGCCGAAGCTGCGCCGCCGGCCATTGCCGGGCTCTCCGAGCGGGATGGAGCCATCCTCGCGTTCGAGCGGCACTGGTGGAAGTACGCCGGTGCCAAGGAGCAGGCGATCCGGGACCAGTTCCAGATGTCGGCGACCCGGTACTACCAGGTTCTCAACGCACTCATCGACCGGCCCGAGGCCCTCGCGCACGACCCGTTGCTGGTCAAGCGCCTGCGCCGCCTCCGCGCCGCCCGCCAGCGCGCCCGCTCCGCACGCCGACTGGGCATCGAGGTCTGACCATGTCCCGCCTTCGGGCATCCCGCGGACGCCCGCGTGGCGACCGAGGTCAAGTCCTGTCCTCACTCGTCGCCGTGGCCGCGGTCGTCGCGATCGTGGCCGGTCTGCTGGTGCTGTTCGGGACCCGGGGGCACGACAGCAAGGCCGACGAGCCGTCCGGCGCTGCGTCGAAGCCGAGCAGCAAGCCGTCGACCAAACCGTCCACTGAGCCGTCTTCGGGTCCGTCGACGGTCGGTGCGAGCATCCCGAGGCCCGGCACGCAGACGACTCCGCCTGAGGTCACGCCGACGGAGGCACCTTCTTCGACAGCGCCTCCTTCGACTGCGCCTCCTTCGACAGCACCGACTGAGCCGACGTCGAAGCCCACCCAGCCGCCGGGGACGCAGCCGGTGACCATTCCGGTGGAGGAGCGGCCGGCGATCGAGGTGTACAACAACACGCCGCGCAAGGGCCTGGCCGACGAGGTCGCGGGCCGCGCTCGGCAGGCCGGCTGGACGGTCGCAGGCTCGCCCGACAACTGGCACGGCAAGGTCGCCGAAAGCACGGTCTACTACCCGCCCGGCATGCTCCAGGCCGCGAACCAGCTCGCTCACGACATCGGCATCGGCCGGAGCAAGGGCGCGCTGGACAACATGAAGATGGATCGCCTGACCGTGATCCTCACCTCGGACTACGCCGGATGAGCACTCCGGTCATCCAGACCGATGCCGGGCGTGCAGGCTGGGAAGCCATCGTCGCCGATCCGGCCACTGCAGTGATCTCGTCCGACTTCGACGGCGTACTGTCGCCGCTCGTCGAGGACCCCGCACGGTCCCGGCCGGTCGAGGGCGCCCTGGACGCGCTGGCCCGGCTGGCGCGCTCCGTCGGCCAGGTGGCGATCGTGACAGGTCGCCCTGCGCTGGTCGCTACGGAGCTCTCGGGGGTGAGTGCTCACCCTGGTCTCGGCCAGCTCGTAGTGCTCGGCCACTACGGGCTGGAGCGGTGGGACGCTGCGACCGGCAAGGTCACGACCGCACCGGTGCCGGCGGGGGTCGCAACGGCTCGAGGCCGGTTGCCGGGCCTGCTGACCGAGGCCGGCGTACCCGATGCCTTTGTGGAGGACAAGGACAGCTCGCTGGCTGTGCACACGCGGCGGCTGGATGATCCGACCGGTGCGTTTGAGCTGCTGCGCGGGCCGCTGACTGCGCTGGCCGAGGAGACCGAGCTGCGGCTGGAGCCGGGCAACCTCGTGTTGGAGCTGCGACCACCCGGCATCGACAAGGGCGTCGCGATCCGCAGTCTGGTCGAGTCGACCGGCGCCCGCTCGATCCTGTACGCCGGGGATGACCTGGGCGACCTCGCCGCGTTCAAGGCGATCGGGGCGCTGCGCTCAGCCGGGCTGAGCGCGCTACTGCTGGCGACGCGATCGTCGAACGCGACCGAGCTGATCGAGGCCGCCGACATCGTCGTCGACGACCCCAGCGGTGTGGTGACCGTCCTCACGGCCCTTTCGGACGCGATCTCAGCACGCTGAACGCCTGCGTCACGGTCTTCCCGAGCGGCTGGATCGGACGTTCGACGTACCCGCCCTCCTTCAGGTTCGCGAGCCGCTCGAACGGATTCCGCGACGCCGGATCACCGGTCAGCAGGAACGAGATCACCACGCCGACGACGTACAGCGGCAGCATCGGCAGGCCGATCAGGCAGAAGTACTGCCAGGAATGCCGCTCCTCGTGCCGCACTAGCGCTGGGTTGTCGAAGTACGAGCGGTCGTTCTTGCTGAGGATGACGTTGCCGATCGTGAACGCGCCCGCGACCGGGAAGCCGAGCTTGTAGCCGTTCGCGAAGTACAGACCGCGCGGGCCGCGGGTGAACTTCGCGCGTCCGAGGACGCCGACGAAGGCACCGGCCAGCGTGGACAGATTGAGGAAGTTCCCTACCAACTTGACCCACTGCCAGGCCGTCATGCCGCCCAGTATGGGGTTCTGTCGGTGGGGTGGGTAAGACTTGGCGGGTGAGTTCGGTGGTGCGGGTCTGGCGCGCGGGGCGAGTGGTCGATCCGCATTCGGTGATCGGAGGGCTTCGGAAGGGGCCGGGCGATCCGGCGTACGTGTTCGATGCGGGGCGCCGGACAGTGTGGCGGGCTAGTCGGACGCCTGACGGGCCGGTGCAGCTGCGGTTGACGCCGTACGCCGGGGGCGTGGAGGCCGAGGCGTGGGGCGCCGGGGCTGAGTGGGCGCTCGACGGGGTGCCGGAGCTGCTGGGGGATCGGGACAGTTGGGACGGGTTCGAGCCGCTGCCGGAGCACCAGGCGTTGGTGGATGCGGCGCGGCGGTTTCCACATCTGCGGGTGCCGCGGACGCGGGCGGTGTTCGAGGCGCTCGCCGCGGCCGGGATCGAGCAGGTCGTGACCGGCAAGGAGGCGTTCCGGGCGTGGCGGCTGCTGCTGCGCGAGTACGGCGAACCTGCGCCGGGGCCTGGCGGTCCGGACGGGCGGCAGATGATGGTGCCGCCGGCGCCTGAAGATTGGCGGCGGATCCCGTCCTGGCAGTGGCTGCGGGCGGGTGTCGAGGGGCGGCGGTCGCGGGTTGTGCTGACGGCGGCGACGCGGGCGAAGGCGTTGGAACGGACGCTCGAGCTGACCGATTCCGAGGAGATCGAGCGGCGGCTGCGGTCCCTCCCGGGAGTCGGCGTGTGGACGGCGGCCGAAGTGCGGCAGCGAGCGCATGGGGACGCGGATGCGTTCTCGTTCGCGGACTACCACGTGTCGCGCAACGTCTCGTACGCCTTGATCGGCGAGGAGTTGGACGACGACGGCTGCGCCGAGCTGATCGAGCCGTATCGAGGACATCGTTTCCGGGTGCAAAGGCTGTTGGAGCTGGCCGGCATCAACCATCCCCGCTTCGGCCCGCGCATGGCGCTACCCACCCACACGCCGGGCGCGACGCATCGCCTGCGCTAGTCCGGGCACTGGATCCACACCATGACCATCAACGGCGACGGCCTGTATCTCGTGGCGGGCCTGGCGCTGCTGCTCGGCGCCGTCCTGCCGCGTCTGCTCCGCCGGTACGCCGTCTCCGCGCCGATCGGCTTCCTCGGTGCGGGACTGCTCCTTGGCCTCGCTGTCGACCAGTCCCACCTCAGTCCGATCGTCGAGTCAGGCCTCACCAAGCACCTGGCCGAGCTGACGATCCTGGTCGCCTTGATGGGCGTCGGCCTGGCGATCGACCGCCCGATCGGCTGGCACCGGTGGAAGGTGACCTGGCGGCTCCTACTGGTCGCGATGCCCGCGTGCATCGCGGCTGTCGCTGGTGCGGGCTGGCTGCTCGGCCTGGCGCCGGCGACCGCCCTGCTGCTCGGCGCTGTACTCGCGCCGACCGACCCGGTTCTCGCCTCGGACGTGCAGGTACAGGGTCCGTCGACCGGCGCGGACGCCGAGCCTGAGGAGGATGACGAGGTTCGCTTCGCGCTGACCTCGGAAGCCGGTCTGAACGACGGTCTGGCGTTCCCGTTCGTCTATGCGGCGGTGTTCGGCGCGACCAAGGGTGCGGTGGGTGGCTGGGCACTCGAGTGGTTCGCCTGGGATCTGATCGGGCGGACCGTGATCGGCGTACTGGTCGGTTTCGGGATCGGCTGGCTGCTCGGCAAGATGGCCTTCTCCGCACCCTCGCGGACCTTCCGCTTGGCCGACTCGCGTGAACCCGTGCTGGCCCTCGCGATGACGCTCGGTGTCTACGGACTCGCCCAGGTGCTGCACGGGTATGGATTCGTCGCCGTCTTCATCGCCGCTCTGACACTCCGCGCGGCTGAGCGGCACCACGACTTCCATGAGGACCTTCATGGGTTCGTCGAGCAGCTCGAACACATCCTGACCTGGGGGATCCTGCTGCTCCTCGGATCGGCGATCACAGCCGGGCTGCTGCGGCCGCTGACCTTCGCCGGTGCCGCGCTGGGCCTGCTGCTGGTGCTGGTGATCCGTCCGCTGACCGCCTGGGTGTCGTTGACCGGAACGCCGATGCGCCGCTCCGAACGCTGGGTCACCGCCGCGTTCGGGATCCGCGGCGTCGGGTCGGTGTTCTACCTGGCGTACGCCGGTGCCGATTTCGGGACCGACCTACCGTGGCTCTGGGCGACCGTCGGCTTCACCGTCGTGCTGAGTGTGGTTGTCCACGGCGTCGCCGCGACACCGCTGATGCGGATGCTCGACGTACGCCGGGACCGGGCCGCCTGAGCGGCTCCGCAACTGAGATCGCCCGTCTCGAATGGTGGGATCACAAGACACAATATGGACCCGATTGGGTAATCTCGGGGGCAGCTCATCCAGAGGGACTGAGGGAAACGGCCCGTTGACGTCCCGGCAACCCTCCCCGTCGAGACCCCGTCCGGGGTGATCTCAGCGAGGGACCGGTGCCAAATCCGTCCCGCGCCGAGATCCGGCTCCCGGGGAAGATGAGAGGGGAACCTCACTCATGAGCCAGACCGCCACCCACACGATCCGTGAAGGTGCCTTCGGCAACGGTACGCACCTGAGCTGTCGCGCCTGTGGGGCGAAGTCGCCGCTCGGCCCGTTCTACGCCTGTATGGAGTGTTTCGGTCCGCTCGAGGTCGGATACGAGTACCCGACGATCACCCGCGAGCAGATCGAGGCCGGTCCGAAGAACATCTGGCGGTACCAGCCGCTGCTGCCCGTCCCCGTCGACGTGGCCAGCTACCCGAACACCGAGCCCGGCTACACCCGGCTCATCGACGCCAAGAACCTCGCCCGCGAGCTCGGCCTGCGCAAGCTGTGGGTGAAGGACGACTCCGGCAACCCGACCCACTCCTTCAAGGACCGGGTGGTTGCCTCCGCGCTCAGCGCGACCCGCGAGCTGGGCATGAAGGTCTTCGCCTGCCCCTCCACCGGCAACCTGGCCAACGCCGTCGCCGCGGCCGCCGCCCGGGCCGGCATCCGCTCGGTCGTGTTCATTCCCCATGACCTCGAGCGCCCGAAGGTGATCACCACCGCCGTGTACGGCGGGACGCTGGTCGCCGTCGAGGGCAACTACGACGACGTGAACAAGCTCGCCTCCGAGATCGCCGGCGAGGAAGAGGGCTGGGCGTTCGTCAACGTCAACGTCCGCCCGTACTACTCCGAAGGCTCCAAGACGCTGGCCTTCGAGATCGCCGAGCAGCTCGGCTGGCGGCTACCGCAGCAGATCGTCATCCCGGTCGCCTCCGGTTCGCAGCTGACCAAGATCGACAAGGGCTTCACCGAGCTCGGCAAGCTGGGTCTCGTCGACGCTACCGACTACAAGGTGTACGGCGCGCAGGCGACCGGCTGCTCTCCGGTCGCGCAGGCGTTCCGTGACGGGCACGACGTGGTCAAGCCGGTCAAGCCGGACACGATCGCCAAGTCGCTGGCGATCGGCAACCCGGCCGACGGGCCGTACGTGCTGGACGTCGCCCGCCGTACCGGTGGCGCGATCGAGGACGTCAGCGACGAAGAGGTCATCGAGGGCATCCAGCTGCTGGCCCGGACCGAGGGCGTCTTCGCCGAGACTGCGGGCGGCGTGACCGTCGCGACGCTGAAGAAGCTGATCGCGACCGGCCAGCTCGACCCCGAGGCCGAGACCGTGATCATCAACTCCGGCGACGGGCTCAAGACGCTCGACGCCGTGGCCGACCGGGTCGGCCCCAAGGTGACCATCCCCGCGTCGTACGACGCCTTCGTGAAGGCAGGCCTGCAGTGAGTGTGAGCGTTCGGGTTCCGACCATCCTGCGTCCGTACACCCAGGGCGTGTCCGAGGTCTCCGCGGAAGGCTCGACGCTGACCGAGGTGCTCGACTCGCTCGACGCGTCGTACCCCGGGATCAAGGGCCGCGTCCTCGACGACTCGGGCGAGCTGCGCCGCTTCGTGAACGTCTACGTCGACGATGACGACGTACGGTTCGCGGAAGGCCTGCAGACCGCGATCAAGGACGGTGGCCAGGTTTCCATCATCCCGGCGGTGGCGGGCGGCTGATTAAGCTGTCCTGATGCGTGCTGTAGTCGTCGAGGAGTACGGCGTCGTCCCCGTCGTACGGGACGTTCCGCGACCTGTCGCGGCGGACGGCGCGGTCGTCTTGCGGGTCGAGGCGACCGGCCTGTGCCGCAGCGACTGGCATGGGTGGATGGGGCACGACTCCGACATCGTGCTGCCGCACGTCCCGGGCCATGAGTTGGCGGGGACGATCGCGGCGGTCGGTGCCGGAGTGACCGACTGGCAGGTCGGCGATCGGGTGACCACGCCGTTCATCTGCGCGTGCGGTCAGTGCGAGCAGTGCTTGGAGGGCAACCAACAGGTCTGCCCGAACCAGCTCCAGCCCGGCTTCAACTACTGGGGCTCCTTCGCCGAGTACGTCGCTGTGCCGTATGCCTCCGTGAATCTGGTCCGTCTCCCCGACGATATGGACTTCGCAACCGCCGCCGGCCTGGGCTGCCGCTTCGCCACCTCGTTCCGCGCCGTCCACCAGGTCGGCAAGGTCCGAGCCGGCGAACGCGTAGCCGTCTTCGGCTGCGGCGGCGTAGGCCTGTCCGCCGTCATGATCGCCACCGCCCTCGACGCAGAAGTCGTTGCCATCGACACCAATCCCGAGGCGCTCGCATTGGCCCGCGAGTACGGCGCCACGCACACCCTTCAGGCCTCGGATCAGGTCGCCGCCCGGATCCAGGATCTCGGCGGGGCTCACGTCACCATCGACGCCTTGGGCTCCAACGACATCGTCCAGCAAGCCCTCTCCTCCGTCCGCCCCCGAGGCCGCCACGTCCAGGTCGGCCTGCTGCCGAACGGCGTACAGCTCGATGTCGGCCGCCTGATCGGCCAGGAACTGTCGTGGCTGGGCAGTCACGGCATGCCCGCCCACGCCTACCCCGAAATGCTGGCCTTAGTTGCTTCAGGCAAGCTCCGACCGGCCGAGCTCATCACCCGCACCATCACCCTCGACCAAACCCCCGCTGCCCTTGCCGCGCTGTCCGATGGCACCACAGCCGGCATCACCGTCATCACACCAGGCAGCAGTTAGAGGCGGATCAGGTAGACCGTGGGTGGGCGGCCGGTGCGGCCGTGTTGTTGGGTGCCGGTGGGGGCGGCTAGGCCGGCTCGTTCCAGGCGCTTCAAGACTCGGCGGGCGGTGCGGAGTTGGACGGCCAGGTGGTCGGCTACGTCTTGGGTGGTGAGGCCGTCGGGGAGGGTGGCGGTGAGTTCTCGCATGCGGGCGAGGGTCTGGGTGTTGAGGCCGACTCGGCGGGCGAGCAACGGCAGGCTTTCTGTGCCGCGGGCGGTGGTGGGCTGGTCGCCGCTCGGTTCGATGACGATCTCGACGTCGTCGGACATCGAGACAACGCCGGCGACGGATCCGATCGACGCGGCACGGCTGACGGCTCGACGGGCGAGCGCCTCGGCTTCAGCCGCAGTACGGCCGACGCCGAAGCCGACGTACGCCGTGCTGTGTCGCGCCGCGAGGTGGTCGAGTAAAGGCATGCGGGAGAACTGCTCCGTGGCCTGCTCCAGCAACCCGCGTGTAGTGACGACCAAGTGCCGTCCGTCGGGCAGAGCGGCGAGGCTGCCGCCGAGCGTGATGAGGTCGGCGGCGAGCGCGTCGTCGGGCTCAGGTAGATCGATCACTCCGAGCGCGACCTGCGCATCCCCGACATGCTGACCGGTCGTCGTGAGGATGAGTGCCTGCAGCGTGGAGCGGATCGAGTAGCGCGACGGCGCGAGGCGTACCGAAGGCATTTCGTTCTCGATCAGGTGGAATGCCGAACCCAGGCAGCTGATCGCGACCTTCGTGTTGTGTTTCTCGCGTGCGGTGCGGTGGAACTCGACGATGTCGTCCGACGTCAGCCCGGGCCGGTATGGCAGCACGTGGATGTGTTCAGTCGGGAGCTTCGCCTCGATCAGCGTCTCGATCACCTCGGACCGGCGCAGTGTGTCGATCGAGAACTGCGTGACGTTGTGCCCGAGCCGCAGCAGCTCGACGAGTGCGCGCAACAGCGTCGCGCCGTCGTACGAGACGTACATCGCGGGCCGGTCGATCACCCCGGCCTCGGTGGCGATCGTGTACGGGACGACGCCGGTGAACAGGAACGCGTCGACGTCGGAGTGCGCCTGCGAGACCAGCTCGACCGCTTCGGTCTCGTGCCGGTAGGCCAGCGGGTGCAGGGTGGTCCCGCTCGGTGCGCCGACCGCGGTCACGCGCTGGACCAGGTCCTCCGGTCCGACGACGCCGACCGTGAGCGCCATCAGGTCACCGGCCCCGAAGCTGAGCTGATCCTCACGGCATCCTCCGACGACTTCTGGTCTGGCCCTCAACTCGCAGAATAGCGCAGGGAGCGCTGAGATCTTGACGTTCAGGGCGGACTCTTTTAGTTTCGGTCAAGACCACAATTGCCGCCACCCCCTGCAGGCGGTCCAGGACGGCGGCGGTGTGGTGGAGCGAAGGAGGGAGCGCGCCACCCCACTGCCCGTGCTAGGTGTGGAGCTCCTCGAGGCAGCGGATCACCAGGTCGCGTTCGCCCGGCGGCAGGTCAGGACCGTAGGGATCGTGCGCGGCCTCGGCCGGCACCAGGCCCTCCCATTCGGCTGCCCACAGCATCCGCTGCACGTACCCCTCGATCGGCGCGTAGAACGTCGCCGCCGCAAACCGGTCCAGCCGGTCCGACGCGGTCAGGAACCCGGAGTGGTCACCGGCGGTCCAAGCACGCAGTACTGCGGCCGACAGCTCGACCTGTGCCGATGCGATGCCGACCAGCGCGGTGTCCGCGCCCCACATGAACGACGGCCCGTACATGCGGTCCTCGCCGGTGATCAGGAGCTTGCCGCTGCCGCGTCCGGCCCAGATCGCGTCCTGACAGCCGATGGCCCGGTCCAGCGTCGCCGTCTTCACCCCGAGCATCGCGTCCAGCGACAACAGCTCGCGGATCAGCGAAGGCGAGTACGGGTACCCACCGGCCTCCCCGTGCAAGTAAAACCCGACCAGCGGCAGCCCGCTCTCCGCCGCGACCCGCTCGTGAAGCGCCACCGCCTGCGCGTCCCCGTCCGGCAGATCGCCGAGCGCGGCCAGCGGATAGACCATCACTGCCTCGGCCCCACCTGCGGCAGCGGCCAGCGCCATCTCCACCGTCGCATCGGCCGCCTCCTGCAACCCAGCCGCCTCAGCAGAGCGAGGTACGCCGACTCCCGCCACGATCGGTACGTCGGTGGCCTGCCGCCACGTCTCCAGCACCTTCGCACGGTCACCAGCCGACAGGTACAGCCCGCGCCCGGTGTGCGCCCACACCGCGATCCCGCCGACGGACTGCGCCGTCAGGGCACCGGCGTACGCGGTCAGAGCGTCGTACGCGACGACGCCGTCGGAGTCCATCGGTGTGACCACAGCGGGAAGCAGTGTGCCGCGCAGTCGCTCTACGAGTGAGTGCATGAGGTCCTCTCAGACAGCGTCAGACAGAGTGCCCGAGACCGGGGCGCTTCGGTACGTCGATCCAGCCGTCGCAGTCGGCGAACACACTCGGCGCCAGCGGGTCCTCGTCGACCATCAGCGGCCCCACCAGGTCGGCCGCGACGGTCGCACCGGGCACGGCGGCGGCCAGGTGTACGGCGGCCAGCGTGGCCACGCCCAGCTCCGGCATCGAGCCTACCTTCACGGCCAGCCCCGCAGCCTCGGCCACATTGGCGATCTGCAGCGCACGGTGGAGCCCGCCGACCTTGAGAATCTTGATGTTCAGTACGTCGGCCGCACCGCGCCGAGCGATCTCCATGGCGTCGTGCAGCGAGTGCATGCTCTCGTCGACCATCACGCGTACGTCGAGGCGTTCGCGCAGCCGGACCAGCCCAGCAAGATCCCAGCGGGGCAGGGGCTGTTCCAGCAAGGTCAGCCCGGCGACGCTCATCTTGGCGAGGTACGGGAGGGCCGTGGTCGCGTCGTACCCCTCGTTGGCGTCCAGGCACAGCTCAGCGTCGTCAGGAATCGCGGCGCGGACCGCACGGATCAGCTCGAGGTCCTTGGCCGGGTCCTGGCCGCCCTTGACCTTGAGGTGCATGAACCCGCGCTCGGCGTACTCCGCTGCCTCTGCGGCCATCTCATCAAGCGTGCCGAGGCCGACGACCCACGTGGTCTGCACGCGGTCGCGGACACTGCCGCCGAGGATCGCATGCACGGGCCAGCCGCTCAGTCGACCGGCCAGGTCGTACAGAGCGATGTCGAGGCCCGACTTGGCGACCTGCTGGCCGCGCAGTACGCCGTCCATCACGACATGCGCACCGGCCCGGTCGAGCGGGTCGCGGCCGATCAAGGCTGGCGCGAGGTGCTCCTCGATCGCAGCCTGTACGCCGGCCAGCGTCTCACCGGTGTACGCCGTCATCGGTGACGTCTCGCCGATCCCGACGGCGCCGTCGGCGGTGTGGACCTCGACGACCAGGCTGATGAGCTCGGTGCTGATCCCGCTGCTGATCTGGAACGGACGGCGGTACCGCGCGCTGACCACACGGGTCTTGATCGCGCTGATCGGCGCCGATGCCCCGTCCGGCAACCCCGCCGGTTGTACTGCAAGACTCATAACCGGCTCCTAGGGTCGCAATCCGATCGAAAAGCATTTACGGTCAAGACCGTAAATACCCTGAGCGCTCTCTGTCAACGGAAGGTGGCACCCCGATGCGGCTGGGTCTCTATCTGAACCTCTACGGCACCCCGGACGAGCGGCCCCAGTTGGCCGACGCGGTCGAGCAGGCGAAGCTCGCCGAGCAGGCCGGGTTCGAGTGGGTCGTGCTCGGCGAACGGCACCTGCACCGGCCCGGGTACCACGAGATCCTCACGTCGATGACGTGGTTGGCCGCACAGACGTCCCGGATCGGGATCGCCACGGCGGGGATCGTGACGCCGTTGTACGACCCCGTCGTACTTGCGGAGACGCTGGCGCATATCGACGTACTGTCCGGCGGGCGGCTGACGGCCGGGTTCGTGCTCGGGTACCGGCCGGAGGAGTTCGCGCTGTACGGCGTGACGCAGGCCGAGCGGGTCGCGCGCTTCGAGGAGGGGCTGGAGATCCTGACCCGGCTGTGGACGTCGGACGAGGTCACGTACGACGGGAAGTTCACGAGCATCCAGGACGCGTACCTGTCGCCGCGACCGGTGCAGTCGCCGCGGCCGCGGATCTGGAACGGCGGGCGGGTGTCGGCGGTGCTGGAGCGGACCGCGCGGATGTGCGACGGGTGGACGACGTCGTTCAACGAGCTGGACGCGGACCTGCCGGCGAAGATCTCGGAGTACCTGTCGTATCCGCGCGGGGAGGGGACGCTCGGGCAGGAGGTCATCCTCTGCCGGGAGGGGTACTGCGCTCCGACGTCGCAGGACGCCAGGACGGCGCTGGAGGAGCCGCTACGCGACCTGTACGACGCCTACACCGGCTGGAAGCGCACTTCGACGGATGTCAGCCGCTACACCCAGGGCTGGGACGACATCGTCGACCGCAGCCTGATCGGCTCCCCGGCCCAATGCGCCGACCGCCTGGCCCACTACGAGGAGCTGGGCGCCGATGGGATCATCCTCCGCATCCAGCCGCCGGGCATGTCGCAGGCAGACGCACTGCGCTCGATCGAAGCCTTCGGAGAACTGCTGTAGGCGCTACGGAGCCGCCGCGGTTGGAGCGGCCTCGTCGGCTTGTTCCAAGGGTTTCTCAGGTCTCCCGTCGTTGCTGGAGATCAGGCCGTTGACCCAGTGGGTGGAGGGGTCGGCGTCCAGGAGGAGGGCTTTGGCCAGAAGGGACAGGGGAATGGCGAGGATCGCCCCCAGTGGGCCCAGGACCCAGGCCCAGAAGACCAGGGACAGGAACGTCAGGGTCGTGGACATGCCTACCGCGTCGCCGACGACTTTCGGTTGGATGATCGACTGGAAGACGAAGTTGATGACGCAGTACGCGACGATCACCCAGATGAGCGAGGACCAGCCGTTGTCCAGCAAGGCAAGCAGCGCGGGTGGGACGACGCCGATGATGAAGCCGATGTTCGGGATGTAGTTCGTGATGAAGGCGAGCAGGCCCCACAGCCACGGCAGCGGGACGCTCAGCACGTAGAGGACGCCTACGTCCACCACGGCGACGATCAGGCCGAAGATGGTGGAGACGACCAGGTACCGCGTCGTACCGCGCGCGAAGCTGGTCAGTGCGCTCGCGATTCCAGGGCGGTGTTTTGCGGCTTCGGTCAGGCGCTTCGTGAAGCTGTTGGCGTCCATGCCCATGAAGAACAGCAGGATCACGATGAAGCCGAGGTCGGAGAACACTCCGAGCAACTTGGTCAGCCAGCTCTGGAGGACCCCGAGGGCCTTGCCCAGGTCGAGGGCTTGCACGGCACGCTGGATCTCCTGGTCGCCGACGCCGAGGTCGGCAAGCCAGGCGCGGACGTCATTGACGAGTTGCCCGAAGGTGTCCCGGTACGTCGGCAGCAGCGTCGCGAGCCGCGCGATGGACAGCGCCAGCGCAGCGGCGAGGCCGACAAGGATGGCGATCACGACGACGATGGCGATCAGGGCGGCGATCCACGGACGGACGCCACGCCGGATCAGGAGCCGGCGCAGGGGGCTGACCGCGATGGTCAGGATGAGCGCGAGGAACACCGGGCCGGCGATGCTCGAGAACCCGTGCAACCCGCCGGCCGTGATGATCGCGCCGGCCAGACCCAGCAGAACCACGACGCCCCGCGGAAGGGACCACGATGCGGCGGCGCCCCCAGGCGACGGTTCGGCCGGGTCGACTGGGGAGTCCGAGGAGTTCGGGGCGTCCGCCGGTGGGGCGTCGGGGGAGTCGGGCATCTCGTACTTCTCCTCCGCGTCGGGCCAGGGAGTTCGAACATCGCCGACATCCCCTCCGGCGGCATCACGCGTCCCGGAGGAGGCAGCGGCGGGCGTCGTACGTCACGGGTGAGTCAGTCCTGCTGGTGGCGCAGACCGGCCTGTACTGCGGTCAGCAGCGCCTTCGCGCCCAGGCCGACCAGCAGCAGGTCCCCGATGATCTGCACCGTGACGACCAGGCGAGCCGCCTCGGTCACCGGTGCGATGTCGCCGAAGCCGACCGTGGCGAGGACCGTGACCGTGAAGTACATCGCGTCGGAGCGGGTCAGCGGCTCGGTGAAGCTGCCTGCGCGGTTCAGTTCCATCAGGTAGTACGCCGCGGCGAACACGACCAGGAGCAGCGGCACGCAGGTCGCCAGCGTGTTGACCGCCCGGATCCGCGGGTACGGCGACCGCGTGATCTCGCGGATCTGCCACGCCAATACCACCGCGACCACGAGGAGTCCGAGCCCCAGGTACACCGCCACGATCCCGTCGAGCCCATCCATCGGGAGCACGAAGTACCCCACGACGATGACCGCCCCTCCGGCCAGCGACCGCAGCAAGGATCTCCGCGCAAGCCGACGCTGCTCACCCGGCGGAAGACGGTGGACGCCGCTGTCTGCCACCCCCTGAGTGCATCGCACCCGCCACGCCGCGGCATCGCCATTCCCGGACGAGCCCCGGCTCGCGTCATCCGCCCTGGATGATCCCCCCGAATCGGGCCGCCGGGAAACCCCGGGATGAGGTGAGGCCCGCGGGACGGTTGCGGTCGTAGCCTGAGTCGGACGGATGGGGGTGGCGAATGGACGTCCAGGTGGTGTTCTGGACCGTCGTGCTGGCGCGTTTCGTGCTGCCGTTCTTCATCCTGCGCTACCCGCTGCCGGCGATCATCGCCTGTCTGCTCCTCGACGGCGTGGATCAGACGATCTTCCAGCTGTTCGGCTACGACCCGCCGAACTATCAGAGCTACGACAAGGCGATGGACGTGTTCTACCTGTCGATCGCCTACCTCGCGAGCCTGCGCAACTGGAGCAACCCGGGGGCGGTCAGGATCAGCCGGTTCCTGTTCTTCTACCGTCAGATCGGCGTGGTGCTGTTCGAGCTCACCGGGCTGCGGTTCCTGCTACTGGTGTTCCCGAACACGTTCGAGTACTTCTTCATCGCGTACGAGGGCGTGCGCGCGCGGCGGAACCCGATGCGGTACGGGTTCCGGTTCTGGGTCAAGGTCGCGGCCGGGATCTGGATCTTCATCAAGCTGCCGCAGGAGACCTGGATCCACATCCTCAAGCTCGATCTGACCGACACGATCCGCGACGTACCGTGGTTCCTCCCCGCGCTGATCGCGGCGGTACTGGTACTCGCAGCAGTCCTGTGGTTCGTCGTCCGGCCGCGACTCCGGCCGCCCGACTGGACGTTGCGGCTGAGCGCCGATCCGTTGCCGGTGGAGATGGACGAGGCCGGCGAACGGATGGCGTACCGCGCCGCACACAACCGAGTGTTCGACATGACGGCCGTCGAGAAGATCGTGCTGATCGGCCTGATCAGTGTGATCTACGGGCGGGTGCTGCCCGGCGTACAGACGAGCGACCTCAGGCTCTTCCTCGGCATCGCGTTCTTCGTGGTGCTGAACTCCGCGATCGGGCTGTGGAGCGCGCGGCGCGGGTACGGGTGGGACTCGGCCACGTTCTCGTTCGTCGTCCTGCTGGTGATCAACATCGCGCTGGTGCTCGTCGCCGACCTGCTGCTGACGCGGGGCGACGGCGCGCTGTCGCTGCCGGACACGCTGTTCTTCGTCTTCCTGGTCACCACTCTGACGATGCTCTACGACCGGTACCACCCGGTCAGCGAGTACCGCGCGACCACGGCAGCCGAAGCCGTGAGCAAGCAGCCGTGAGCTGAGGAGAGCGCCATGCCGGAGCCCGAGGAACTGTCCAGCGGAGCCCATCGACGGCCCGGTGAGGTCGAGGTCCCGGAGTGGACCAGTCGCTGGGTCGGCGGGATCCTGTTCGCCGGCGTGATGATGATCGTGCTCGGGATGATCCACGCGTTCCAGGGTTTCGTGGCGATCTTCGACGACACGTACTTCCTGGTCCGCCCGTCCCGCCTGGCGATCCACCTCGACTACGACAACTGGGGCTGGATCCACCTGGGCGTCGCCCTGTTCGTCCTGGCAGCCGGTATCGCCCTCCTCAACGGCCGCGCTTGGGGCCGCGTGGTCGGGGTGATCGTCGCGATCGCGAGCATCCTGCTCAACATGGCGTTCCTGGCGGCGTACCCCATCTGGTCCACGATCACCATCGCCGTCGACGTCCTCATCATCTGGTCCCTGACTGTCCACGGCGACGAACTACGCCAGATGCTCGACCGCAAACAGTCCCGGTCGTGATCAGTCGGCTGTTTTCAGCATGGCTTCGACCTCGGCCTCCACGAGGCCTGGGTTGTCCAGGGCAACGTCGTGAGAGGTGTTTGCCGCCGTGACCAGGCGCCGGTTGGGCGCGGCCTCGGCGAACTCGGCCTGGGCGGCGCGCCACGCCTGAGCGTCGGGCGGTGAGGTCGGGAACGGGGTCTTGGCAGAGGCGATGACGGTGGTTGGTACGCCGGACGGCCAGGTCATCTTGTGGTACGCCGTGTGAGCCGGCACGTACTCCGCGGCGACCGCGAGCAACTGGCGCTCGGGCTTCGTGGTGGCATGGCCCTTCAATCCGTCGACCTGTGCCTGCGTGGCCGCGGCGATCCGGGCGATCTCGGGGTCGGTGTAGAACGGCGGCAGGCTCGCGTCGACCAGGACGGCGCCGTTGAGCTGGCTCGGGTACTGCTGAGCGAAGTACGTAGCAATCTCCCCAGCCTCAGAGTGCGACACCAGGACCACCTGGCTTGCCCCCAGCTCGGTGAGCCCGGCTTCCAGATCCGAGACGGCGTTCTGCACCTTCCACGGCCCGGGTACGTCGTCACTCGCACCCATCCCCTCCCGGTCGTAGGTGATGACCTCCGCCCCGGTCTCCTTCGCCAGCTCCGGCGCAAGCTCCTTCCAGTACGTCGAGTCAGCCCCACCCCCCGCATCAAGCACAACCGCAGGCTGGCTGCCCGGGATCACCTGAAAGGCCAGCCTGTGCCCGCCGTTGGAGACCATGTGGGTGCCGGCAGTCGTGCCGGCGCTCGGGGTATCGGCGCTATCGGCCTGCCCACAGCCGGCGAGTATCCCGGCCAACACTGCGCCCACAGCCACACCAATCGCCGTACGTCGTGTAGTCATGACTCAACCCTGTCCCCACCACCCGCCACCAGCACGGGTGCTGGAACCCCAACCAGGAGAGACAAAACCCCACCGCACGCGGGGGGAGTACTCAGGCCTTCAGGCCCGACATGGCTATGGAGTCGGTTAGGTAGCGCTGGAGTAGGCCGAAGACCAGGAGGCTGGGGACTACGGTGATGGTGGCGCCGGCCATGACCTGGTTGATGGGGACGGCTTGGGTTTGGAGGGTGGCCAGGCCGACGGTGAGGGTTTGCATGTTGCCGGACTGGCCGATGACCAGGGGCCAGAGGAAATCGTTCCAGTGCCACAGGAAGACGAAGATTCCCAGCGTCGCCAGCACCGGGCGGATCAGCGGTACGACGATTGTCGTGAAGATGCGCCACTCGGACGCCCCGTCGATCTCCGCGGCTTCGAAGAGCTCGTCGGGGAGTTGCATGATGAACTGGCGCATCAGGAAGACCGCCTGCGAGTTGGCCAGCGTCGGGACGATCAGGCCCCAGTAGCTGTCCACCCAGTCGAACCGCGAGACCAGGATGTACGACGGAATCAGCGTCGCCTGGAACGGGACCATCAGCGTGGCCAGGAACGCCCAGAACATGATCTCCCGCCCCGGGAACTTCTTCTTCGCGAACGCATAGCCGGCCATCGACGCGAACAGCAGCACGCAGACGACCGAGACGAGCGAGTAGAGCAGCGAGTTGACCGTCCACCGCGGGATGTCCGAGCTGGACAGCACGCGCGAGAAGTTGTCCAGCGTGAAGTTCGCCGGGTTCAGCGCATCGGGAAAGGTCCGCCCACTGGGCGGCGCGAAGGCGACCATGACCATCGCCGCGAACGGAACGATCGTCACGATCGCGGTCAGCGTCAGCAAGGTCGGCAACGTCAACCGGGCCGCCGTACGCCGCCCGACGGCCTTGGTCTCGCTGACCGCCCGTACCGGCGGGCGTTCGAGCATGTTGACCATCAGTCGTCCCTCCCGACGAGCCGGCGCTGTACGAGCGAGACGATCAGCACGATCAGGAACAGCACCAGGCCGATCGCGCTGGCGTAACCGAAGTCGAAGTACTTGAAACCGCTGTCGTACAGGAAGTACACGAGCGAGTAGCTGGACCGCACCGGGCCGCCGCCGGTCATCACGTACATCGCGTCGAAGACCTGGAACGAGCCGATGGTCTCGATCACCAGCACGAAGAACAGCACCGGGCGGAGTTGGGGCAGCGTCACGTACCGGAACCGCTGCCAGGTCCCGGCGCCGTCGATCATCGCCGCCTCGAGGTACGACTTCGGCACCGCTTGCAGGCCCGCGAGCAGGATCAGCATCGAGTATCCGAAGCCCTTCCACGCCGACGTCACCGCGATCGACGGGAGCACGGTGCCGGACTGGGTGAGGAAGTCGATCGGGCCGATGTTCACGAGCCCCAGTACTGCGTTCAGTAGACCGTCCTGGGCGTCGTAGATCCACTTCCAGATGACCGCGGCGAGCACGATGCTCGTCACGTACGGCAGGAAGAACACGCCGCGGAAGAACCCGCGCTTCCAGACCACTTGATGGAGCAGTACTGCGGTGCCGAGCGAGAGCAGGACTGTCAGCGGTACGAAGATCACCGTGTAGGTGACGGTGACGAGAAGCGCCTGGTGGAAGACGCTGTCCGACAACAACCGCGTGTAGTTGTCGAGGGCAATAAAGTCCCATTTACCGCTGAGCCGGTAGTCGGTCAAAGACAGCAGGAACGCGCCGACCACCGGCAAGAACCGGAACACCAAGAACAGCACAAGCATGGGAGCGACGAAGAGCAGGCCGACCCAGGGGCGCCGGATGGATCTGCGCCGACCGGACACGGGTCCCGCCCGACCCGTGCCCGGCACCTGGCGTGCCTCCGTCAACGCTGTCTCGACAGGAGGTCGTTGGCTTGTTTGGCTGCGTCGTCCAGGGCCTGTTGGGGCTGCTTCTTGCCCGTGAGAACGGCCTGGATCTCCGTGCTCAGGAAGGACATCACCTGGCGCGCGGACGCGTTCGGTTCGCCCGGTACGGCGTACTGCAGGGCGTCACGGAACTTGGCCGCGTTCGGGTCGGTCGACTCGGACTTGGCGTCGTTCCGCGGCGAGTAGAACCCGGACGCCTTACTCAGCGGGTCCAGCTGGGCCGGCTGCATCATGAACGACAGGAACTTCTTCGACGCGTCGACGTTGTCCGACGCCGCGTTCAGCACCAGACCGCCCGGCAGCCCGAACCCGACCTGCTTCTCGCCGGTCAGCGGCGAACCGATCTCGACGTTCGCCGCACCCCAGGTCTTGGTGACGGTGGCGACGTCAGCCGGCACGCTGGTCATCGCCATCGCGACCTGACCCTTGCCGAAGGGCGAGTCGGCGACCACGTTGCTCGCGCCGATCGCGGTCTTCGGGATCGCGCCCTCGTCGTACAGCGACTTCAGGAACGTCAGCGCCTCCAGACCCGGAGCCTGGTTGAACGTCACGGACTTGCCGTCGTCGGCGAACACCTTGCCGCCGGCCTGCCACAGCAGCGGGTAGAAGTTCAGGTTCAGCGTCGCCTCGGGGGCCGCCGAGTAGTCCAGCGTGGCGAACCCGGCGGCCTTGAGCTTCGGCGCGGCCGCCTTGATCTCGTCCCAGGTCTCCGGCGGCTTGGCGATCCCCGCCTTGGCCAGGACGGTCTTGTTGTACATCGTCGAGGTGACGGTGTGGTAGATCGGTGCGCCGTACACCTTGCCGTCGACGGTCAGACCCGGGATCGCGGCCGGCAGGAACTTGTCCTTGTCCGGCGCGACCACGTCGTCGATCGGCTCCAGCGAGCCGCTCTTCACGTACTGCGGGATCTGGTCCGGGATCATCAGCAGGACGTCCGGGCCCTTCTTGCCGGAGAACGCCGCCGCGACCTTCTCCTCCCGGTTCGCCCACGGCTGCATCTCCAGCTTCAGGTCGATCCCGGAGTTCGCCGCCTCGAAGTCGGTCTCGACCTTCTTCCAGTAGGCGTCGCTGGCCGCCTGGTCGGCGATCACCGGGTACATCCAGAGCGTGACGCTCTTCTTCGAGTCCGACGAGCCCGAGTCGCCGCCGCCGCAGGAACTGAGCGCGGCGGCGAGTACGAGTGCCGTGAGTGGTGCCGCGATGCGGCGGACGCTGGATTTCATCGCACCCCCAGGGTGTCCGGAAGTCAGGGCCGGAAGTAGTTACACCGAATAACGGTCAGGACCGAAAGTAGCCGGGGTGAATTTCTGCTGTCAACGGCTGATATCAATCCGGAACAGCTCGGACCCGCTCGTCATCAGCAGTTGGTGGTCTCCCCGGACGCCGAGCCGCCGGTGCGCGTGCTCGACGAACAGCGTCGGAACGGACTTGTTCCCCGGCGCGATCCGGTAAATCTTGTTCAGGTCGATGCTCACATAGACGGCCTCGGAGGTCGCGACGATGTCGCCGCTGGAGGTCGTCGTACCGAGCGTGAAGGACTTCTTCAGCTTGCCGCTGTCCGGGGCCACCGCGAACACCGTCTTGCCGGCCACGCCCCAGAGCAGGCCGTCCGGGCCGATCGTGACCGACGAGACCGTCGCCGCACCCGGCACCGGCACGGTCTCCCAGAGCTTCTTCTTGTTGGCCACGTCCCACGCGAATACTGTGCCCGCTTCCCGGGTCGGCGGTGTGGTGGTCAGCCCGCCGGCGATCGACGTGCCGCCGTACACGATGCCGCAGTTCGCGGTCAGGCCGAAGACCGACTCGTCCTGTACGACGTTGCGGTACTTCTCCGCCGTACCGGTCTTGGGGTCGTAGATGACCAGTGCGCCGCCGAGCCGGTCGCCGTCCGGGACCGTGCCGACCGCGATCTTGCCGTTCACCTCGGCCAGCGCGCGGGCCCGGGTCTGGAACAGGTCCGCCTTCAGGTTGAGCGCCTGGACCGGGTTGTCCGGCGTACCGGGCGGTCCTGGGGAGTACTCCGGGCTGCTCCACGGCTTGCTCAGGTCGTAGTCGTAGAGCCGGGCCTCGGGATAGGCGCCGATCCACAGGTTGCCGCCGGAGCCCTCCATCAGCGCCTCGACCTGGGAGAACCGGTTGAACGTCGTGGCGCCGGTGTCCGGGTTGACGACCGACACGCCGCCGTTGAGGAAGCCGCCGGCGTAGATGTTGTTCTTACCGCCGGCCACGGACAGGATCTCGATCGGCTCCCGCCGTACCTTGGTCTGGAAGATCTCGGACTTGCCGGTCTGCGGGTTGTACCGGAACTCCTCGCCGCGCCACAGGGTGCCGACGACGCTGGTCCCCGGGTAGTCCGGCAGGTCCAGATCGGCGTACCCGATCGAGCGGGCGTTCTGGATCCTGCCGGTGAAGGTCAGGCCGGTCCCGGTCAGGGTCTTGGTGGCCGGGTCGTATTTCTTCAGCTCACTCGCCTGGATCATGTACAGCGAGCCGTCGGCGCCGATCGGCGAGATGTCCAGCCCGTGCTCGTTCGCGATCTCGTCGACCCAGGTCCTGGACGCGATGTCCCAGACGTACATCGGGCCGGGGAACGCCGTACTGACCCGGGTGTACACGCGGCCGCCGCGGACGTTGAGGTCGTAGACGACCTTGTCCTTCGGGTCGCCCATCGTGGGCGGCGCCGGGATCCCGGTGATCGCACCCGAGGCCACGTCGACCTCGGAGAAGTACGCGTCCGGCTCGGTGCCTGTGTAGAGCTTGCCGTTGGCGTAGTCGATGCTCTTCACATACCCCTGGCCGGCCTTGATCGTGCCGTAGTCGCGGACCGCGCCGGTCGCGTGGTCGTAGCTGAACACCCGCCCGTGAGGGTACGTGCCGCCGTACACATTGCCCTGCTCGTCGACGGTGATTCGCAGGATGAACGTCTCGGACGCGAGCGGCCGGCCCAGGTCCTCGGCAGTGGTCGCGCCGGGCTTCAACCGGTACAGGTGGCCGTTGTTGTAGGTGCCGGCATAGATCGTGCCGTCGGGCGCGGCGGCGACCGCGTAACTGCCGTCCGCGCCGGGCAGTGCCGCGGACAGCAGGCTGTCGCCGGTGGCCGGGTCGATGGCGTTCAGGTACGCCGGGCTGCCGCTGGACACGTTCCAGATCGCGGTCTTGCCGTTCGGGCCGGGCGCGACGGTCCCGCCGATCAGCAGTACGTCGGACAGCGGAACGCCCAACGAGGTCAGTGTCGCTGTCGGCGGATGATGCCCTGCCTCAGCAGCGGGAGTGGTCAGAGTCGTGACGAGTACGGCGGCGAGTGCCACCGCGATGAGCGAGCGGGCTGATCGCATGCAATGCCTCCGGGGTGCCGTATTTACGGTCCTGTCCGAAAGTGAAGCGCCGACGACATCCCGAAGTCAACGCCTCGGGCGGATTTGCCACTACTGGCAGGAGGGGCTCCGGTTTCGGCCTCGGCCGTTAAGGGTGGGTGATGGTGGCGAGTAGGTTCTGCAGCTTCTCGCGAGTTGCGGCGAAGTAGCTGTTCTCGCGGTGCAGGGCGCGGTGGAAAGCCGCCAGCTCGGCCGGAGAGATCGTGTTCGAGAACGTGCTGATCTCGGTCAGGTCGAGCCGGCGGTTGAACAGATGCACCGTGTCCCGCCAGCGATGCAGCAGTCCGACCAGGTCCGCGTCCCGATGCAGTCCGAGCGCTCCGGACACCAGCGCAAGATCCACCGCGGACACCACCAGCCGCGGGTACACCTGCCGTGAGCTCGGCGCGTCAGGCGAGAACCGCTCGTCGTTGAGCAGCCGGGTGTTCTCCTGCAGCTCGTCCACCACAGCACGCAGTACTTCGGTACGCCGCTCTGCCTCGGCCGTGAGCCGCTCGACGAAGATGCCGCTCAACCCGGCGACCAGCGTGAGGGTGTTGACGGCCGGCTCCCACCGCGAGTTTCCCGGCCAGAAGAACCAGATGATGCCGAGAACGAACGCCACCCCGAGCAGGCCGTACGTCACCACAGTGACGACGGTCCGCCGGGTCATGTCGCCCAGATGTCGTCGGCGAGGCTGTGCGCCGCCTCACCGGCCGCATCCGGCGCGAGCAGGAGCAGCTCCAGACCGAACGGGTTCGGACGGCGGGTGTACCGGAACTGGGACTGGATCGCCTCGACCGGCGTCAGCTGACAGGCCTCGGTGAGCCGCTTCAGCCGGTCCGTCGAGTACTTCCGGGTGGTGTAGAGCCGGATCGTGTCGCCGATCGGCAGCACCACCTCGGTGTGGTCCGGCAGCTCCATCCGGATCTCGGCGTCTGTGTCGTTCTGCCAGAGGATCTTGACCAGCAGCGCGTCCTCGTCCTCGACCTCGCCGATGAACTTGACCCGGTCGTTGTTGATCTTGAGATCGGTGTTGTACCGCAGGGCGCTGGTGACGAACTCGGCGAACGCGCGGGTCTGGTGGTACTCGTCGGCGGCCGCGTCCGCGGTCTCCTGGTCCAGCCGGGTCGTACTCGCGACCTCGAGCAGCAGCCGGTCCTGCGGCCGGAGCACCCGGGTCAGGGTGCTGAGCAGCTCTTCGTCGCTCTCGAAGTTCGCCAGCGTGTTGCCGGTGAGCGTGAACAGGATCGGGTCGTTGCCGATCAGCCGGGCGAGCATCTGCGCGAGCTCGTCCATGTTGTCGGCGATCGAGAAGTCCAGCTGCACCGGCAGCACCTGCGACACCGGGAAGCGGGCGCCGCGGACGGGCTCCAGCGTGCCCATCCGCAGCATCTCCGAGCTCATGTCGACCGGGATGTAATACATGTCCCGGTTGTTCCGGCGCATGTCGCTGAGGATCGTCCGGTCCTTCACGCCGGTGCCGACGCCGAGGCTGACCAGGTGGAAGCCGCCGTTCTCGACGTGCGGGCGGACCTTGCGCCAGTGCCGCAGGAACGACTCCGCGCCGGCCTTCATGACCAGGTAGAACGGGTCGTTGGTGGCGTTCGCCCAGGCGATGGTCGGGCCGATGCCCCAGTACGAGAAGCCGGACGTGATCTGCTTGCCGTCACCGGTGGTCGACACCGGCCCGCGCAGGTCACCGGTCAGCGTCGCGAGCTTGTCGGTCTGATCCTCGCCGACGAGCAGCAGGGACCAGGCGAAATCGTCGTCGGCCAGCGCATGCTCGAGCTTCCGGATCACGGGTACCGGCTCTGCCACGTCCCACCCCTCACACGATGAGACGTCAGGTTATCGGTTGCCGGACCAGACCGCCCGCTAGATCGGGGTGACCGCGTCGGCCTCGCGGCCCTTGGGCCCGTCGACGATCTGGAACTCGACCGGCTGGCCGTCCTCGAGGGTCTTGTAGCCGTCCGACACGATCCTGCTCCAGTGCACGAACACGTCGTCGATCTCGTTGCCGTCGCCGTCGCCACCGGTCTCGACGGCAAGAAAACCGTAGCCCTTGTCGGCGTTGAACCACTTCACGGTGCCGCGCACCATCGGAACTCCTCGACCACGGGACCGCTTATCCAGGCCCCTCGCGATGAACAAGCCTAACCGAGCCGGCCGCCAGGCAGAGCGCCGTGCCCACGAGCGCGGCGCTGACCCACAGCGGTCCCCGGAAGCCGAACGCCCCGATTGCGAGCCCGCCGAGGACCGGCCCGGCGGCTGCTCCGACGTTGAGCGCAGCGGTTGCGAGACCGCCTGTCAGGACGGGCGATTCGGCACCGGCGTACAGGGCATAAGCGATCAGCGTGGAGCCGACTGCGAAGGACAAACCGCCTTGTATCAAAGCCAGAACGGCAGTCGGTACGACGTGTGCCGCGGTCAGCGCGAACGCGCACCAGCCGAGCAGCAAGATGCCACCGGCAACCAATGTGAGGAGCTGGTTGCCGCGGTCGGCGTACCGGCCGGCGATCGTGACGCCGATGAACGACCCGAGCCCGAACAACGCGAGTATGAGCGGCACCCATCCCACGCCGAGACCGGTGACATCGGTCACGATCGGGGCCAAGTACGTGAACGAGCAGAACGTCGCACCGTTGACGAGGGCCCCGAGCAGCAGCAGTACGACGAGGCGCCGGCCGACCCGGAACCGCCCGATGGTCGTCGGACCGGTGCCGCGGGCCGGGACCGAGCGCAGGATCGCGATCAGCGCAGGCAGCGAGACGATCGCGACCGCCCAGAACGCCGACCGCCAGCCGAAGTACGAGCCGAGCAGGGCGCCCGCCGGTACGCCGACGATGCAGGCGAGCGTCGTACCGCCGAGCAGGACCGAGGTCGCGCGGCCCTTCGCGTCCGGACGGACCAGGCCGGTCGCGGTGGCGAGTGCGATCGCGAGGAAGCCCGCGTTCGCGAGCGCGGCCAGGATCCGGGTGATCAGCAGTACGGCGAAGCTGGTCGTCAGCGCGCCGACGACGTGGACGGCGAGGAAGACGGTCAGCGTGACGAGCAGCGTCCGCCGCCGCGGCCAGCGGGCGCCGAGGACGGCGATCGCCGGAGCGCCGAGGATCATGCCGAGCGCGAACGCCGAGGTCAGCCAGCCGGCGGTGGGAATCGAGACGCCCAGGTCCTGGGCGATGTCCGGGCCGAGCCCGGAGAGCATGAATTCAGAGGTCGCCTGGGCGAACACGGCCAGGCCGAGCAGGTACAGCACGAAAGGCATGGAGATACTCCCGTAAACCATCGATGGAATGCGTCATCGGTGGTTACGGTCTGTCGGCCTCCGGGCTGGACATGGTGGGGAGCTTAGGGAACGGCCTACGAGCCGTCCACCGAGTTAGCCCCGGCGGGAGGCGGCCAGGCCGAGGACGCCCGCGGTGACCAGCAGAAGGGCGCTGGTAACGCCGAGGTCGTCGGTCTGCAGGACCCCGTTCTCGGTCAGCATCCAGATCGTGGCCGCACCGGTCAGCACGGCGCCGGTCACGACGCCGGGAACATCCGGTTTCGTCTTCCGTGGCTGCTGGCTCATCCGCGCTCCACCTTTATGCTGCCCAGCCTGACGTCCAGGTCCAGGGTGACCTGTTGCGGGCCGGCCTTGCCGTCCGTGCCGAGGTCGTTGAGGGTCAGCTCGGCATTATGTCCGCCCTGGTGCTGGTCGAGGAAGGAGACGTCTCCCATTTCGGCCGACAAGTTGCCGGTCACGTCGACGTTCTCAGGCACCTTGACGATGACCTCGCCGGCTCCGCCGTGGACGTCGACCTTCGCGCCCGGGCCGAACTTCGCCTGGGTCAGGTCAAGGTGCACCGACCCGGCGTCGAACTGGTAGCTGGTCCCGGTCGCGGTGATGGTCTGGCTCTGCGGCGCGACGTAGTTGGTGTCGGCGAAGTTGCGCGGAATGCTCGGGAACACCGTGCTCGCCACCGCACCGGCCGCGAGCAGGATGCCCAGCGGCAGCAGGGCCAGCGTCCGGCCGACGAACCCGCCGAGCAGCATGCCGGCGCCGAGCGTGGCCAGGCCGATGACCAGCATGGTCGCCGTCGAGGCGCCCGCGAGCGCGGCGATCCCGATCGCGAGACCGGTCAGTACGACGACGATCGACTTGATCCCGCGCATGCCCTTCGCGGGCGGTCCGGCGGGCTTGCTGCTGACCGGCGGGGTGGTGCCGGCCGGCTCGTCGATGTACAGGCCGAGAGGGTCGTCCTCGGTCCACACAGCCTGGACCGGTTCGACGGTGCGGTCCTGGGGTCGCTGCGTGGCCGAGGACGACGGACCCGCCGGGGGAGCTGACGGGTCGCCTTGGGGTGTTGCGTACGGCGAAGTGGCCTGCTGGCCTGGCGTGGTGTCCTGCGGGCGGCCGGTCCAGTTGGTGCCCTGGCCGCTCCAGTTCGCGTTCGGATCGCCCATGTACTGGCTCCGCCGGCCGCGGCCGATCCCGCCGTTCTTGCGCTGCTTGGCAATCACCCAGATCACCGCGACCACGATCAGCGGACCGGGAACGAAGCGGCCGAAGTCGAACGACGACATCATCGCGATCGCGGCGAACACGCAGGCGCCGATCACGACCGGCCACAACCACGGGTGGTCGGGACGGATCCGGTCACCGAGCAGACCCTGCGCCGCCGAGCGGTCGCTGCCCTCGTCGGGCATCAGGACCCAGGCGGCGATGTAGAAGATGATCCCGGGGCCGCTGAGGATCAGCACGGCCATCACCACGCGGACCAGCACGGGGTCGATGTTCAGCGCGCGGCCGATGCCGCCGCAGACACCGGCGACCCAACGGTCCGACCTGCTGCGCCGCCATGTCTGCGGGTTCTGCAGGCGGTCGCGGTCGAACCCACCGGGTCCACTCTGGTTCTGCTCCATGTCATCGATACTCACACCCTCCTCGCGTGCGGAACATCGGGATGCACCCTGACGATCCCCGGAGTCGGCGCGGTTCCGGCGAGGGCAGCGGCGGGGGTTTCGGGGTTCTCCCCGAGCCGACCCTGAGCCAGGCGGGCGGGCGCTGAGGAGGCGGCCGGGGACAAGCCTGCTGGTGTGCGGCCCGTCCACATGTGACGATCGTTGTGATGAGCCAGCCAGCAGCCGCGCCGCCGGGCGGGACCTCCACGAACGGAGGCCAGCCCGAGCCGACTCCTGCGCCGAACGGGCAGGAGCAGTGGCGCTATAAAGGCTGGGGTCCGGAAGGCCCCGGGCAGTACCAAGGCCCGTACGCCGCTTACGCCGCCCGCATGGCCGCGGAGCAGGCCGCCGGGGGCCAGCGATACGCCGCGGGCCAGCCGCACCCCGCCGGCCAGCAGTTCGCGGGAGCAGGTGGTGCGGGGACGCCGCCGCCGTACGGCCAGCCCGGACCGGCAGCCGGACCCGGCGCGTTCCCCCCTCGGCAGCCCACAGACCCGCCTCGCCGGGCGTATCGGCGTACCGAAGGTCGGGTCGTCGCCGGTGTGGCCGGCGGGATCGCGGACCACCTCGGCGTGTCCGACACGCTCGTCCGCCTGGTGCTGATCGCGACGACGGTGTTCGGCGGCTTCGGCGTACTGATCTATGCGGCCCTGTGGTTCCTGATGCCGCTCGCGCCGGACAACGTGCCGGGCGCACCGGGCCTGGCCGCGCACACCCGCAGCGGAATGCGCTCCGACGAGCCGCCGCCCCCGGTCGCCGAGGCGAAGCAGCGGAAGCGGGAGAAGAGCCGCGGCCAGCTGCCTGCATTGGTGGCCATCGGCATCGGTCTGTGCCTGCTGCTGCAGGTCGCCGGATTCGGGATCGCCGGCAAGCTGTTCTGGCCGCTGGTGTTCGCCGCGACCGGTCTCGCGCTGATCTGGCGGCAGGCGGACGAGAACCAGAAGGACAAGTGGACGCAGGACATCCGCGTTCCGATCCTCGGCCTCGTGCTGGGCAAGGGCGGCTGGAAGTCGCTGATCCGGATCGCCGTCGGCCTGATCCTGATCGGTACCGCGGTCACCCTGTTCCTGGTCCAGAACGGCCGGCTCTCGATGGTCGGCGACGTACTCATCGCTCTGCTGCTTGCCGTCGTCGGCATCGGCGTCATCGCCGGGCCGTGGGTGCACCGGCTGACCCGCGACCTGAACTCCGAGCGCGCCGAGCGGGTCCGCTCGCAGGAGCGTGCCGACATGGCCGCGCACCTGCACGACTCGGTGCTGCAGACGCTCGCGCTGATCCAGAAGCAGGCGGAGGACCCGAAGGCGGTGACCCGGCTGGCCCGCTCGCAGGAGCGCGAGCTGCGGTCCTGGCTGTACGACGAGGACGACACCACCGATCAGACCATCGCCAGCGCGGCGAAGCGGGCGGCAGCCGAGGTCGAGGACTCGCACGGCGTGCCGATCGAGGTGATCACGGTCGGCGACTGCGACCTGACCGAGCCGCTGTCGTCGATGGTGCGGGCGGCCCGCGAGTCGATGGTGAACGCCGCCAAGCACTCCGGTGCTGCGAAGATCGACGTGTTCGTCGAGGTCGACGGCGACCGGGTGGAGATGTTCGTCCGCGACCGGGGCAAGGGCTTCGACGTCGACGAGGTACCGGACGACCGGCTGGGCTTGCGGCACAGTGTGATGGGCAGGATGGAACGGCACGGCGGCCGCGCAACAGTGCGGTCCGATGCGGAGACTGGCACCGAGGTGCGACTGGAGATGGACAGATGACCAGCAGGCGCGTAGTCGTCGTCGACGATCACGACATGTTCCGGGCCGGGGTACGCAGCGAGATCGGTTCCTCGGTCGACATCGTCGGGGAGGGATCCGACGTCGACACCGCGGTCAAGGCGATCGTCGGCACCGAGCCCGACGTCGTACTGCTCGACGTACACCTGCCCGGCGGCGGTGGCACCGAGGTGATGAAGCAGGTGCACCAGCGGCACCCGGACATCAAGTTCCTGGCGCTGTCGGTGTCCGACGCGGCCGAGGACGTGATCGGCGTGATCCGGGCCGGCGCCCGCGGGTACGTCACCAAGAACATCTCCGGCACCGAGCTGATCGACGCGATCAACCGGGTCGCCGACGGTGACGCGGTCTTCTCGCCGCGGCTGGCCGGCTTCGTGCTGGACGCCTTCTCCGGCGCGATCGATATCGCCTCGGTGGACGAGGATCTCGACCGGCTCTCACAGCGTGAGCGCGAGGTACTGCGGCTGATCGCGCGAGGCTACGCGTACAAGGAAGTCGCCCGGGAGCTGTTCATCTCGGTGAAGACCGTCGAGACCCACGTCTCCTCGGTACTGCGGAAGCTCCAGCTGTCCAACCGGCACGAACTGACCCGCTGGGCGACCGACCGCCGCCTGGTCTGACCTTCGCTGCCCCCTTCGGGGTAATCTCCACCAGTCAGGTGGGGTTTCGAGGGGGGCAGTGTCGTGGTGCATTACGTGGTACGCCGGGTCGCGTCCGCGATCAGCGTGGTCGCGGTGACCCTGGTCGCGACGTTCGCGCTGTTCTTCATCGCGCCGACCGACCCCGCCGCCGCGATCTGCGGTGAGCGCAAGTGCCCGCAGTCGCGGTACAACGAGATCAGGGCGAACCTGCACCTCGACGAGCCGAAGGTCCAGCAGTTCAGCCGGTACGCGCAGGGCATCGTGGTCGGCCGCGACTTCGAGACGTCCGGCGTCGTCCAGCACTGCTCGGCGCCCTGCCTGGGCTTCTCCTTCAAGAACGACCGCCCGGTGACCGGCACGTTGATGTCCCGGCTGCCGGTGACCGCCTCGCTGGTCCTCGGGTACGGCATCCTCGTGCTGACGATCGGCGTGTCGGCCGGCGCGATGGCGGCCAGACGACGCGGTACGTCGGGGGACCGGCTGATGATGAGCGGCACGCTGCTGATCAGCTCGGTGCCGTACTACATCGTCGGTCTGATGGCGGCGCTCTACCTGACGATCCTCTACCCGATCCTGCCCCGGAGCGGATGGGTGTCGCCGCTCGAGAGTCCGTGGCACTGGTTCACCGGCCTGGTGGCGCCGTGGGTGATCCTGAGCTTGTACGGGTGCACCGACTACGCCCGCTACTCCCGCGGGTCGATGGTGGAGACGCTGAACGAGGACTTCATCCGGACCGCTCGCGCCAAGGGCCTGTCGGACCGGGCCGTCACCTACAAGCACGCGCTCCGGGCCGGGCTGATCCCGGTCGTCACGATCTTCGGCCTCGACCTGGCCGCCAGCCTGTCCGGGGCGATCTTCACCGAGAAGATCTTCGACCTGCCGGGGCTCGGCGTACTGGCGCTGGACGCCGTCAGCGACTACGACCTGCCGGTGATCATGGGCACGGTGCTGCTCGGCTCCGTGCTGCTGGTCGCGATGAACCTGATCGTCGACCTCGCCTACAGCGTCATCGATCCCCGCGTCCGGCTGCAGTAGCGGATCAGCGGCCGGCCGACGTGTACGGCAGCAGGGCCATCTCGCGGCGTCGACCGCCTCGGAGCAATAGCGGTCAGCCTGGTCGAGCGGGCCTGGTGGTCGACCAGGCGCCGGCTGGATCCGGACCTGTCCGCGCTTGATCCGTCAGCGGCTACCGGTGAAGGAGATGCCGCCGACGATGTGACGCTGCGCCAGGAAGAAGATCGCGATGCAGGGCGCGATCACGACGATCGTCGTCGCCATCAGCAGCGTCGTGTCGGTGGAGTTGACGGAGGAGAAGCCGGCCAGAGCCAGTGGCAGCGTCTTCCAGGTGGTGGTGGTGACGTAGATCGCGGGCGTGAGGAAGTTGTTCCAGGAGCTCATGAACTGCAGCACAGCCGCGGCGACCACGACCGGCTGGGACAGCGGCAGGTAGATCGACCACCAGGTGCGGAACCAGCCCGCTCCGTCGATCCGCGCCGCGTCCGTGAGCGCGTCGGGCAACCGCAGGTAGAACTGGCGGAACAGGAAGATGAAGAACGGCGACCCGAACAGCGCGGGCAGGATGATCGGGTACAGCGTGTCCATCATGTGCAGCATCCGGAACAGGATGAACTGCGGCACGATCGTCACCTCGCCAGGCAGCAGCATGGTTGCTAATACGAGCGCGAACACGGCAGCGGCACCGCGAGCGGGGATCCGCGCGAAGGCGAAGCCGGCCAGCGAAGAGACCAGTACGGTGCCGACGACCGGGATGACGGTCGACAGGACCGAGTTGCCGAGGTAGCGCCAGAACGGGAAAGAGGCCAGACCGTCGACGTAGTTGGCGAACCGCCACTGGATCGGCCAGAGGCTGATGCCGGCCGCGGCGACCCCCTGGTTGGTGCGCAGCGAGGTGGCGACCATCCAGAGGAAGGGATAGGCGAACACGAAGGAGCCCACCAGGAGACTCAGGAACGCCAGCACCCGCTCGGGGCGAGGGAGTTCGCGAGGTACCTGCCGGCGTCGGGCTTCGGGGCGGTCACGGCGTTCGAACACGATTCTCCTTCGTCGGTCGCTCCGACTCGTAGAACACCCAGAAGGCGCTGCCGCGGAACACCAGAGCGGTCAGGATCAGGATCATTACCAGCAGGATCCAGGCCAGCGCCGAGGCGTAGCCCAACTGGAAGAACTGGAACGCGTTCTTGTACAGGTAGAGAACCAGGAACAGCAGCGAGTTGTTCGGGCCACCACCGGCCTGGGTGACGATGTAGCCCTGGGTGAACACCTGCATCGCGCCGATCAGCCCGGTGACGACGTTGAAGAAGATGACCGGACTGATCTGCGGCAGCGTGATGTTCCAGAACCGTTGCCACCGGCCGGTTCCGTCCAGTTCGGCGGCCTCGTACAGCTCTGCCGGGACGTCCTGGAGGCCGGCCAGGTAGATGATCATGTTGCCGCCGACGGTCCACAGGCTCATCAGCACCACCGCGGGCAATGACCAGAACGTGGAGTTGAACCAGGCCGGGCCGTGGAGGCCTACCGACTCCAGCACGCCGTTGAGCAGGCCGTAGCGCGGGTTGAACACCCAAAGGAACAGGATTGTCTGGGCCACGCCGGTGACCAGACTGGGCAGATACCAGACCGTCCGGAAGAAGTGGATCCCCCGCACCTTGGTGTTCATCAGCAGAGCGACTGCCAGCGAGAGCGCGGTCGACAGCGGCACGCTGAGTACGGCGTACAGCAGGGTCACTTTGATCGCCTGGCCGAGCAGCGGGTCGGTCGCGGCCTTCCGGTAGTTGCCGAGCCCGGCGAACGTGGCCGGGTCGAGCAGGTTCCAGTGGAACAACGACAGACCCAGCGAGAACGCCATCGGACCAGCGGTGAAGAGCAGGAAGCCGACTGCCCAGGGCGAGATGAAGATCCAGAACGCGGCGGTGGACCGGTCGATCCACCGCCGCGCCATGGCGAGCCACAGGCCACCCAGGAACACCCCGTAGAAGGCCGCGACCAGCAGGACGAATACCGCGATCGGCCGAAGACCCTCGGCCAGCCCGAGCCGGCCGAGGAGGTCCTCGAGGTTGGAGAGCGGATCCATGCGCTGGTCAGCTCGTGGTCAGACCGGCGGGGCATTTCTGCTGCAGATCCGACAACACCTTCGCCGGATCCTCGTGGCCCGCGCCGATCGCGGTCCGCGAGCCCAGGGCGTCGCCGATCGCGCCGGTGATCTGGCCGTAGTTCTTCACCGACGCGCCCAGCCGGGACTGGCCTGCGGCGGTCTCGAAGGCCTTCAGATTCAGGCTCGGCGCCGCGGCCTCGAAGCTCTTCAGCCCCGAGTCGGTGACGGGTACGCCGAGCGAGGAGGCCTTCGACGTCAGCAGGCTCTGCGCGCGGTCGTCCGTACTCATGAACGCCGTGAACTTCCGCGCGGCGTCCAGTTTGCTGTCCCGGATCGACTTCGACAACGACAGTCCGTTCACCTCGAGCTGGGAGCCCTTGCCGGGGACGGGGACGAGCTGGAACTCGCCGCTCTTCAGCCCCGCGAGCTTGGCGATGTCCCAGGGGCCGAAGTCGGGCTGCATGGCCAGCCGGCCGACGCTGAGCCAATAGAACATGTCCTGGCCCTGGGCATCGAGTGTGGTCGGAGCGAAGCCGTCCTTCGCCTGCGCTTGCATCAGCAGCTTCGCGGTGGCCAGCGCCGCGGGAGTGTCGAGCGTGCAGGACTGGCCGTCGGCGGTGAAGAAGTCGCCGCCCTCGGCGACCAGCCAACCGTTGAACCACAGCGGCGCGGAACCGTAGGTCTTGCTCTTCCCGCTACCGGCCGTGAGCCGCTTCGCGGTGGCCACGAACTGGTCGACGGTCATCGGCTCACTGAGCGACGGAGGCTGAACTGCCGACTTCTTGAACAACTGCAGGTTGACTGCCATCACCTTCGGCTTGATCACGAACGGTACGGCGTAGTACTGGTCGCCGACCTTCATGCCGTCGGGAATATTGGCGGCGTAGTACTTCGACGGGTCGACCTGGGCGGGTTGGAAGGCGGACTGGAAGTTCGCGAGCTGGGTGTTGGACGTCTGCGCGACGTCAGGTGCCTGGCCGCCGGCGATGGAGGTGGTGAGCTTCTGCTCGTAGTCGCTCTGGATCCAGTTGTCCTCGACCTTGATCGTCGGATTGGCCTGCTGGAACGCGTCGATCATCGCGGCGAGCGTCTTGGCTTCCTCGTTGCTGCCCCAGTGTGCGAACTTCAGCGTCACTTGGTCCGACGAGCCGCCGCTCGAGCTGGAGCAGGCGACGAGCGTCAGTGCGAGGCCGGCCGCGGCGAGGGCGGCGAGCATCCGGGTCTTCTTCATGGGTCCACCTTCGGGTCGGGGATTTCAGCGGCTGAGCTTGACGGTGGCGCCGGGGGCGACCATGACGACGTGGGGCGGTCCGTCGTCGAAGGAAGCCGCCCAGCGCAACGGTGCCGAGTCAGGTGTTGTCGTCAGTTCGGTGTGCTTCCGGCCGTCGTGCCGGATGGTCAGCACGGCAGCGCCGATCGGTATGTCGCGGACCTCCACCCACTCGCCGGCCGGTAGGTGCGATCGGGTCGAGACCGTCCCGTCGCGGTCGATGTCGAGGCCGGTCAGGCCGGCGACCAGATGGGAGACGATCGTGAAAGGGATCTCCGGGTACTCCCAGCCGGAGTCGATCAGGCGGCGGATCCAGTAGAGCGCGTCGTCGTCGAAGCCGTGCGCGAAGAATGCCTCAGGCAAGTAGCTCGTCGACTCCAGGAACTGGGGCGGATGCTTGCGCACCCACTCGGCGAGCTTGGTCAGGTGCCGGTGTACCCGGTCGGCCGGGAGCGGCATCTGCTTGACCATGGGGAACCAGGAGGCCTCGGAGGCGAGACCGTCGATCCGGCCGGTTACGGTCAGGCCGACCACATAGTTGCGTGCGGCATCGTCCCACCAGCTGTCGTCGAACTGCGCGAGTACCTTGGCCGCTTCTGTGCCTGCGCGATCGGCCAGGTCGGTGACGCCTTCGCTGATCGCCTGCAGGGCAGCCCATTGCGCGGCGACTCCGTCCGCCGCGATTTGCATCGCGGGCAGTCCGGAATGCTCGTTGTATGTCGGTGTCCCGGCGAAGATGTCGACCGTCTCCTGCTCGCCCGCCAGGCCGTTGCCCTGAACGTCGTGCAGCGGAATGAAGTCTTCGATCAGGTGCCGGTAGTAGGCGGTCAGGACGGGATCACTCAGGTAGCGGTCATCGCCCGTCCAGCGGTGCAGGTCGAGGGCCTTCTGGGCGATCTCGAACGGGGCCGGCGTCTCGCGCACGAAGTCGGTGTCCGAGCGGTAGTCGATGGCGGCCGGCCTGCCGTCGAAGGTGAACGCCCAGAGCGGGTAGTACCGCCGGGCGGCGGTCGCGGAGGCTGCGAAGTGCCGCAGCATCGTGAAATTCTCCTCGTCCAGGCCGAGCAGATGTGCCCCCAGCGCTTGGTGCGCGACGTCGCGCGCATAGAACATCGGCCGGTCGAGCAGACCTGCGTGATAGCTCGGAATCGCGCCGGGATCGCCGGTGCGAACCGTCCGCAGGGCGACTTGTTCGGCCCATCGGAAGCCGCGATCGAGATCGTCCATCGAGGACGAGAACTCCAGTGTCGAGGTGCGCTTCATCGGCCCTCCTTCGTATCGCCACACAGCGGCTCGGGGCAGGAGACAGTGGCCGTGGACCTGGCCAGGTCCACGGCGGCATCGGCGGCTCGGTGCCGCAGGGCAGTGTCCGGTCGCCGCTGGCTCGTGCGGCGGCGTCCGGTGTGTCGACAGGAGGAGCCGGCCGGGTCTCGACGAGAGCTCTCTCAGGAAGTAAGCTAAGCGCTTAACTCCTTGTGCGCAAGGGCTGGGGGTGACCGAGTGGCAGCGAATAGGATGGAGCCGGCCAAGGTTCCGATCCGGATGGGGAGACCATGTCGACGATGCAGGACGTCGCCGATCGGGCGGGGGTGTCGATCGCCAGCGTCTCGTACGTCGTCAACGGGACGAAGCCGGTCGCGCCGGCCACCAGGGCCCGGATCGAGGCGGCGATGGCCGAGCTCAACTTCCAGCGCAACCGGGCCGCACGCGCCCTAGCGATCCGGCGGACGCAGAGTCTCGCGCTCGTCTTCCCGGCGCTCGACCGGCGGCTGGGGACGACCTCGATCGAGTTCCTGACCGGAGCGGCGCGGACCGCGAACGAGTGTGACTACCACCTGACGCTGTGGCCGGTCAGCAACGACGCGAGTGAGTTGACCGATCTCGTCTCGGTCGGTGTCGTCGACGGCGTCCTACTGATGGAGGTGTTGCTGGACGATCCCCGGGTGGCCGCGTTGCAGAAGTCGAAGACGCCGTTCGTGATGATCGGCCGGACCGCCGAACCGGACGGACTGCCGTACGTCGACATCGACTTCGACGCCACCGTGGCGGGCGCGCTCGATCACCTCGAATCCCTCGGCCACCGACACATCGCGCTGGTCGAGGAAAGTCATGCGAACAAGGACTTCCTCGCCTACGGCCCGCAGGTTCGCACCGACGCCGCCTTCGCCCGACTCGTCGAGGCGCGCGGCCTGAGCTCGGTCACCGTCGGCTGCGGCCAGACGGCCGCCGCGGGAGCGGCCGTCACCCGTCAACTTCTCGCAGACCATCCCGATATCACCGCAGTCATGGTTCGCAACGAGCAGGCGACCCTCGGGGTCATGTTGGGAGTCCGTCAGGCCGGCCTGCGCGTTCCGGAGGACGTCTCGGTCCTGTCCCTGACGACCACGACGGAGATCTCGACGATGTCCGAACCCGCTCTCACGATCATGCGCTCGCCAGGCGACGAACTCGGCCGGCTCGGTGTCAAGATGCTGGTCGATCACCTCGACCGCGGCCTCGACACTCCACCGCAGCTGATTCCTTGCACCCTGTACCGCGCGGGGTCGACGGGCGAGGTTCGCTGAGATCTCCCAGTTCGGTTGCCGGGGAAGCGGCGTACGGCGGACCGACTTGGGGAGACCGGAAGCACTGGGAGCGCCGAGCACGCGTGACAGGCCGCGGGCGGCGGCCCGGATCAACGGATCAGGGTGAGTGGGTCGTACTGGCCGTACAGAACGACTGTGGACACGGCGGCCGCGACCCAGTCGTAGGCGCCGTACGCGGGAGCCGCGACAGAGAGGCTGCTCTCCTCGATCGCAGCTGCTGATTACGTATCCGTCCCGCTGGATGGCCGCGAGCGGGCGCCGGAGTTGCTCACCGTCGGCGACCGTGTGCCGGGTGAACCGCTGCAGCGGGCCGGCGATCACGCTCTCCTGCAACTCCCGGTCGGCGTGGGTCAGCAACACCAGGCCCACGCCGGTCGCATGCAAGGGTTGCCGGCCACCGACCCGGGTGAACACGTGCACCGCACCGCGGCCGGAGATGCGCTCCAGGAACACGGCATCGGCACGGTCGAGTACGGCGAGCTGCGCATGTTGCCGGGTTGCCTCGAAGAATCCTCGAGGAACGGCATCGCGAGTTCACGCAGCCCGAGGCCGCGCGGAGCCAGCGCTGCGAGCTCCCACAACCACAGGCCGATCCGGTAGCGGCCGTCCTCGTCCCGCTCGAGCGCACCGCCCTGCAGCAGTTCGTGGAGGAGCCAGTGGGCGGTGGTGGGCGGCAGCCCCGAGCGACGGCTGATCTCCGACAGGGTCTGGGACGGCGTGCGATGACTGAAGGTGCGCAACACCGCCAGTAGTCGCGAGCTCACACTTGCCGTCATCCCGGCAGTACGGCCCGCCTTCCACTCACTGGAAACCGTTCGCTTCCGGTCAGCGGACGGTCAGCGGAAAGGAAGAGCGGACGGTCAGCGGCTGGGTCAGCGGCCGGCCGATGTGTACGGCAGTAGGGCCATCTCGCGGGCGTTCTTGATCGCGCGGGCGACCTGCTTCTGCTGCTGCACCGACAGGCCGGTGACCCGGCGGGAGCGGATCTTGCCGCGGTCGGAGATGAATTTCCGCAGTAGCGCGGTGTCCTTGTAGTCGATATAGGTGATGCCGTCGCGGTCCAGCGGGTTCTGCTTCGGCTTGCGCTTACCGGTCGGGGCCGGGCGTCGGGCCATGGCGGCACTCCTTCTTGAATGTCGTTTTCAACTAGCGTAACGCAAGCGTCCATGAGTGGCGCGTTTCGGCCAGGGCATGGATTCGCCACCCCGGTAGCGGCGGTCCCGGCTTGGTGGCTGTTATACCGTCGACTCTTATGGAGCGGAATCTCACAGCCGATCAGCTCGCGCTCTTCGAGAAGGAGTTCGCGTCGAACCCGCAGTACCGGGTGATGCAGAACGCCGTCACGCAGACGCCGATCAACAGCATTGCCCTCGACCGTCAGGTCGTCACGTCGATCGACCATTCGGTGTCGAATCTTCTCGACGACTGGAAGGTGACGAACCAGAAGAAGAGCGGCCGGTGCTGGATGTTCGCCGGGCTGAACCTGCTCCGGGTCGGCGCGGCCGGGAAGCTCGGGGTCAAGGACTTCGAGTTCTCGCAGAACTACGTGCTGTTCTGGGACAAGTTCGAGCGGGCCAACTTCTTCCTCGAGGCGATGATCGAGACCGCCGACCGGGACGCCGACGACCGGACGGTGGCGCACCTGCTGTCCGACCCGATCAGCGACGGCGGCCAATGGAACATGTTCATCGCGATCGTCCGCAAGCACGGCCTGGTGCCGAAGGCGGCGATGCCGGAGACCGAGAGCTCGTCCGCGACCGGCCAGCTGAACGACGCGCTGCGCAAGCTGCTGCGTCAGGGCGCGCGCGACCTGCGGGCGCTGGAGGGTGACGAGGCCCGCCGCGAGCGCAAGCGCGAGATCCTGACCACCGTGCACCGGGTGCTGAGCATCCACCTCGGGACGCCGCCGCAGAAGTTCCTGTGGCAGTGGAAGGACTCCGACAAGGGCTTCCACCGCGACGGCTGGACCACGCCGACCGAGTTCGCGGCGGCGTACGTGCAGCTGCCGGTCGACGACTACGTCTGCCTGGTGCACGACCCGCGGGCGACCAGCCCGGTCGGCAAGACCTTCACCGTCGACTATCTCGGCAACGTCATCGACGCCCCGCCGGTGGTCTACCTGAACGTCGAGATCGACCTGATGAAGCAGCTCACTCAGGACGCGATCGTCAGCGGCGAGCCGGTCTGGTTCGGTTGCGACGTCGGCAAGCAGATGAACTCCGACCTCGGCTTCTGGGACGCCAAGCTGTACGACTACGGCTCGGTCTACGACACCGAGTTCACGCTGGACAAGGCCGAGCGGCTGGTGCACCACGAGACGCTGATGACGCACGCGATGCTGTTCACCGGCGTCGACCTGGTCGACGGCAAGCCGCGCCGCTGGCGCGTCGAGAACAGCTGGGGCGACGAGAAGGCCGACAGCGGCTTCTGGACCATGAACGACTCCTGGTTCGGCGAACACGTCTTCGAAATCGCCGTCCGCCGCTCCTCCCTCCCCGCCGACCTCCAGGCCCGCCTGGACGACGAGCCGATCGTCCTACCGGCCTGGGACCCAATGGGCGCCCTCGCCGACTAACCAACCACTTAATAAACGGACCCCGGCCCCCGGCCGGGGTCCGTTCTACGTTCAGTACCTCTCGGGCGGCCCGCCGACCAAGCACCCCACCGCGGCCGCAGCCACTGCGGCATGACGACGCAGCTCATCGCTGTCCCGCGTCACGACGTACAAACACCACCCGACCCCAGCCGGCGTCAGCTCCCACAGCCCACAGCTGTTCACACTCAACGCGATCCCCGCATGCTTCACATCTGCCTGCAGTTCGAGCTCAGGGACATCAGGCCAGCGATCCAGGCTCCACTCGACCATGGCGGCTTCGGCGTTCGGGATGGTGCGGATGTCGAACAGTGCGAGTGGCACATCGACGAGGTTCACCTCCGTCGGCACCGGAGGCAGCTTCGCCAGAGCGGTGCGGGCGGCCGTGTCGGACGGACCGATGGACAGCCAGGCTTTGCCCTCGCCGTCGTTGACCCCGAGGCCGTCGGCAGTACGGCGATGGTCGTGGGCGGGGAGGTATGGGCTGAGGGCGTCGATCACGTCCCGAGTGGCGTGCAGCTCGACCGAGCGCCGGCCAGGGCCGTCCAGTAAGCCGATGGCTGTGTGGGAGTCGGTGCGGACGGCCAGCTCTACTTCGACGGTGGTTCGGTTTCCGGCGTACGTCAGCAGGCGGTCGACGATGCCCAGGGCTGTGGTCAGGTCGGTGCCGGTGGCGATCGGGTGGTACGCCTGGTTACTCATCAACAGGTTCGGTGAGGGCTGTTCGGAGGAGGGTGGTGGTTTCGGTGGGGTGTTCCAGGAGGGGGAGGTGGCCTGCCCAGGGGAGGTCGATGCGTTCTGAGGTGGGGAGGCGGTCGGCCAGGTAGTCGGCGCTGTCGGTGAAGAAGCGGAAGTCGTGGGCGCCGGTGACGAGCCAGACGGGGGCGGTGATCCGCTCGGGCTCGACCGGCCATTCCTCGTTGTCGACGTCGCCGGCGGCCAGTTGGACGTCGTACGCGTGCTGCTGCATGGTGCGGAGGAGGTCGCGGGCCTCGGCGCTCGCGTCGGGGCCGATCCAGCGGTTCACGGTGAGCTCGGTGGCGCCCGCTACATCGCCGGCGTCGATCAGGGCGTTCTCCTCGGCCCACAGCGCGCGCAGCGCCTCGTCGGGCTCGACGTTGTCGGTCGGCGCGCACAGGAGGACCACGCGGGCGAACCGCTCCGGCTCCCGGCTCGCCACCTGCTGTACGACGTACCCGCCGTACGACGCTCCGACGGCAGACACCGCGCCAGCGCCGACCTCGTCCAGCACCGCGAGCACATCACCGGCATCGGAGTACTTCGCTCCGGCCTCGAGCGGCGTCTCGCCGTACCCACGCAGGTCGAGTGTGATCACCCGGTGGTCGTCGCGGAGGTCTTCCACCAGGGCGGACCACATGCGGGCATCGGCGACCCCCGCGTGCACGAGCAGGACCGTCGGCCCGTCGCCGACCACGGTGTAAGAGATAGTCATGGTCGAACCATCGCCGGTCGGACCGGCTTCCAGCAAACCGATTAGCGCATGCGGATGACGGTGAAGTCTTCGGCGTAGTGGTTCGGCGGGAAGCCGGCCCTTGCGGCGACCTCGGCGAAGTGCGTGCGGATTCCGTTGAGCAGGGCGTCGGGGTCGCGGTGCTGGCTGGTGTGGGACATCAGCGCGGCCAGCTTCTGGTCGAAGGTGTCGGTGATGTCGACGTGGTGGTTGATGTCCGGGTGGTCCATCATCCACAGCTCGTCGACGTCCCAGGCCTCCTCGGCCAGATCCGTGTACGCATAGGGGTTGCCGGCCGCCGGGTAGAACGCCCGTACGGCGGCCTCGGCCGCGGCCAGGTGGTCCGGATGCGAGACCTGCAGGCGGGACCACACGCGCTCCGGCGACTGCGTGAGCAGGCGCTGCGGACGGACCGTGCGGATCACCCGGCTGATGTCGCGGACCAGCTCGAACGTCGGCTCGACCGCGCCGTCGGCGTACCCGAGGAAGTGCAGGTCGTGGACCCCGACGTGTTCCGCGGCGGCCGTCTGCTCGGCCCGTCGTACGGCGGGAATCTCGGCGCGATCGCGGTCCGGCTCGAAGCCGCCGGCCTGACCGTCCGTGACGACGCAGTAGTGCACGTCGATCCCGGCCTTGGTCCACAACGCGACCGTCCCGGCGCCGCCGAAGTCGATGTCGTCGGGGTGCGCGACGACCACCAGAACCCGCTCGATTTCACTGTCCGGCCGCGGATTCGCCTCAGGCACTGTCACGCCAAGACCCTAACCGTTTGCCCGGCCGGGCACAGTTGAATTCATGGAGTTCGGCGGCACGTGCGATCCACAGGACGCCGGCCTCGATCCTGCTGGGCTTACACAAGCGATTGAGTTGATCGAGGCCCGCGGTGCGATCGCCCAGCTGTGTGTCGTGCGCGACGGCCGGGTGGTTGTGGATCGCTCCTTCGGGTGTGCACCGAACGCGTTGTTCTGGCTCTTCTCCGCGAGCAAGCCGTACCTCGCGGTCGTGATCCACCAGCTCGTCGAGGCCGGCCGGCTGCACCTGGACGACGCGGTCGCGGCGTACTGGCCGGAGTTCGGCGAGAACGGGAAGCGCGAGATCACCGTCCGTCATGTCCTGCGGCACCGGTCCGGCGTGACGAACGCCGGCTCGTACGTCGGTGAGGCCCGCGTGATGACCGACTGGAACCGTTCGCTCCGTCGGATCGAGGAGGCCAAGCCTCGCTGGCCGATCGGCACCGTCGCGTACAGTCCGCTCGCCTTCGGCTTCATCCTGAGCGAGGTCGCGCGGCGCTGCAGCGGCGTCCCGATCCACGAGCTGGTACGACGGTTCGTCCTGGAACCGCTCGGCGTCGCCGACACGCACCTCGGGCTGCCCCCCGACCTGTGGGAGCGACATGTACCGGTCCGTGCCGCAGGTCCGCTCGGACCGTTCATCCAGTCCGTGGTGAATCGGCGCAGCACGCGCGAGGCCCTCGTACCGGCCGCCGGAATGTCGACGACGGCGCGGGACCTGGTGACCTTCTACCAGGCGTTGCTCGGCGGAGCGCTGCTGCGGCCGGACACGCTCGCGGTGGCGTGTGAGCCGAGCAGCGAGGGTGATATCGACAGGACCGCGCGGGCGCCGATTCGTTGGTCGCAAGGGTTCCAGCTCGGCGGTCCGCGGTGGATCGAGGGCGCGTCGACGTCGCTCGGCTCGCTGAGCAGTCCGCGGACCTTCGGTCACAACGGGAGCAACTGCTGTATCGGGTGGGCCGACCCGGATCGCCAGATCACCTACGCGTACCTGACCAACCGGGTCGGCCGTCCCACCGCCGACCAAGCCCACCACGCCGCCGTCGCCGACAAGGTCCTAGAGGCTGCTGAATAGGCGCAGGCTAGGCGAGCGCGGGGACCGCGAGCCGCTCGCTGATCACGTGATCGACGAGCCCGTACGACTTGGCGCCCTCCGCGGTCAGCACGTGGTCGCGATCGGTGTCGTGGCGTAGTTGCTCGATCGTCTGCCCGGTGTGCCGCGCGAGGATCGTCTCGACCTGGCTGCGAACCCGCACCACCTCGTCGGCCTGCAGGATCAGGTCCGGGATCGTCCCCCGGCCGCTCGCCGCCGGCTGGTGCAGCACGACCCGCGCATGCGGCAGTACGGCGCGACGCCCGGCCGCACCGCCGGCCAGCAGGACCGCCCCGGCCGAGATCGCCTGGCCCACGCAGAACGTCGCGACCGGCGACTGGATGTACTGCATGGTGTCGTAGATCGCGAGCATCGCGGTCATGTCGCCGCCCTCGCAGTTGATGTACAGGTTGATCTCCTGCTCCGGCTTGTCGACCTCGAGGTGCAGGAGCTGTGCGATCAGCGCGTTCGCGACGCCGGCGTCGATCGCCGTACCGAGGTAGATGATGCGCTCGCTGAGCAGGTGCGAGTAGACGTCCATGATCCGCTCGCCCCGCGGGTGCTGCGCGATGACGTTCGGGATCGTGTAGCTGCTCATGCCGCCACCTCCTTCTTCTTGGGCATGACCTGGTCGAACGACTCGACGACGTGGTCGATGAAGCCGTACTCGCGGGCCTCGTCGGCGGTGTACCAGTGGTCGTGCAGCGAGTCCTCATGCACGGTCTCGAACGGCTGGCCGGTGTCGTCGGCGATCAGTCCGAGCACAGTGTCGCGGATGTGCCGCAGGTCGTTGGCCTGGATCTCGATCTCCACGGCGGAGCCGCCGATCCCGGCCGAGCCCTGGTGCATCAGCACGCGGGCGTGCCGGAGGGCGTAGCGCTTGCCCGGCGTACCGGCCGACAGCAGGAACTGGCCCGCGCTGCAGGCCAGCCCGATCGCGAGGGTCGACACGTCGCACGGCACCATCCGCATCACGTCGCGGATCGCGAGCATCGACGGCACCGAGCCGCCGGGCGAGTGGATCCAGAACGCGATGTCTGTGTCCGGGTCCTCGGCCGCGAGCGTCATGATCTGGGTGGCCAGCAAGGTCCCGATGTCGTCGTCGAGGACCCGGTCCAGGACGACGATCCGCTGCCCGAGCAGCCGCTGCCGAGCCGTCTCGTTGAACATCGGCGGTTTCATGTCTTCTGCCATGTCATCCACCCTGACGCGGGCAGAACCCCGTACCCCAGCTTTTCTGCTCACGGCAAGTCTGCCCACAGCAAAGCCAAGGGGTGTGGCAGGCTCCGGCAGGTGATTCTGACTGACGATCTGACCGCGCAGGAGCGCACTCTGCTGGAACTGACCGCGACTCCGGCGGCGACGCTGCTCGGTGCGGCGTCGATGATCCTGCGGACGACGCTGTTCAGCGAGGACCCGGCGGCCTGGGTCGACATGTGGCAGGCGCGTCCCGACCTGGCGCGGATCGAGTGGTCGGACGGACCGGAGCTCGCCGACGTCGTCGCGCATCTCGCCGCGAAGGACTACGAAGGCCAGATCGAAGGCGTCCCCGGCCTGCGCATCACGTCGTACGACGACCACAACGCCAAGCTGCTCTGGATCGGCGGGCCCACACCTGTGGTGCTACAACTGACCCGCCAGACCTCTTAGCCGATCGTCGAAGTCGGCCGGGAACGTGTGTGTCAGTCCCGGAATCCGCTCGATCGTGCATCCGAAGCTTTCAAGCTTCTCGGCCACGCCTTCGACGACCTGGCGCAGATCATCGTCGGCCCCGATCCAGATCGTTGCCGGAGACAACTTTCCGGCGGAGGCGTCCGGCAGTTGACGGATCGCGGGCGCCATCGCGAGTACGCCGGCAACCGGTGTCGGCTCGGCGGTGAGCGCCCAGTTCAGGGCAGCCCGTCCACCAGCCGAGAAGCCTGCGGCGATCAGCGGCAGGTGCGCAGCGGTCAGCTCGGGCGGGAGTGCGGCGAGTGCACGGGCGACGTCCGCTGCCGCCTCGTCGGGATCCGGCCAGGTCCTGTAGTTCGACGACGTCAGCTGGGACGACTGCACACACACGAGCGCGTAGCCGTGGTCCAGCACACCTCGCCAGTTCTTCTGCGCGTGCTCGGCGGTCTGACCGGCTCCGTGCAGCGCCACGACCACACCTACCGGCGTCTGATCCGGTACGTCGATCAGCGGCGGAACCGTCTCCGGAGCAACCCGCGCCGCGGACACCGCGACCAACTCGTCGAACTCCGGCTTTCCGCGCAGCCCGGCCAGGTCGTCGTCATCGGTCAGGAGCCCCGGCTCCCACCAGGCACCAGCCGCGCTTGCGGCCTGCAATGTCCTGAGCGCCCCGTCGGTGTCACCGCTCAAGCCCTGCACGCAGGCCTTCAGGTGAGACAGCTCCGCCGTCCACGCCTCGAGTCCAGCGCTGTCCGTGTCCAGCAGGCGGAGGGCCTCGTCGAACTTCTGCGCCTCGTACAGCGCATCGAGACGCTCGATGAGGTCGTCGTACCGGGCGGTCAGATCCATGCCGAGCACCCTAGGGCCGCCCAGGGCTCGCGTCAGGCCATTTCGGAAAGTGTCGGCGAGAGCGCCTAAGGTGTTGAGTGATGACTACGCTGTTCTCGCCTGATGAGCTCCCAGTGCCGCTGGAGGAGCCGAAGACGTCCCGGACCGACCCAGATTCGCTGCTCGAGGGGCTGAACCCGCAGCAGCGCGCGGCCGTGGTGCACTCCGGCAAGCCGCTGCTGGTGGTGGCCGGTGCGGGTTCGGGCAAGACCCGGGTGCTGACCCGGCGGATCGCCTACCTGCTGGCGGCCCGCGACGCGCACCCCGGGTCGATCCTGGCGATCACGTTCACCAACAAGGCCGCCGCGGAGATGCGCGAGCGGGTCGTGGACCTGGTCGGCCCGCGGGCGAAGCTGATGTGGGTCTCGACGTTCCACAGCTCGTGTGTCCGGATCCTCCGCCGCGACATCAAGCGGTTCGGGATCAGCTCGACGTTCTCGATCTACGACGACACCGACTCGCGCCGGCTGATGACGCTGGTCTGTCGCGAGCTCGATCTCGACGTGAAGCGGTACAACCCGCGCGCCGTGCTGAACTGGATCAGCACCCAGAAGAACGAGCTGATCGACCACGAGACGGCCGCGGCCAAGGCCGAGAACCATCTCGAGGAGACGTACGCCGAGTGCTACCGGACGTACCAGGAGCGCCTCGCCCAGGCGAACGCGCTGGACTTCGACGACCTGCTGATGACCACGGTCAACCTGCTGCAGGCCTTCCCCGAAGTCCGTGAGTACTACCGTCGTCGCTTCCGTCACGTGCTCGTCGACGAGTACCAGGACACCAACCACGCGCAGTACACGCTGATCCGTGAGCTCTGCGGCGAGGACCCGGCTGCCATAGACAATTCAGATGGCAACGGTCCGACCGCGCCGCCGGCCGAGCTGATGGTGGTGGGCGACTCTGACCAGTCGATCTATGCGTTCCGCGGCGCGACGATCCGCAACATCCTCGCCTTCGAGGAGGACTTCGCCGGCGCCGAGACAATCCTGCTCGAGCAGAACTACCGCTCCACCCAGACGATCCTGTCCGCGGCCAACGCGGTGATCGCCCGCAACGAAGGCCGGATGGCGAAGAACCTCTGGTCCGACCAGGGCCAGGGCGAGCAGATCGCGGTGTACGTCGCCGACAACGAGCACGACGAGGCGCAGTTCGTCGCGGACGAGATCGACCGGCTCACCGACGCCGACGGGATCAAGCCGTCCGACGTCGCTGTCTTCTACCGGACCAACGCGCAGTCCCGTGTGTTCGAAGAGGTCTTCATCCGGACCGGCCATCCGTACAAGGTGGTCGGCGGCGTCCGGTTCTACGAGCGCAAGGAGGTCCGCGACGCGCTCGCGTACCTGCGCGTGCTGACGAACCCGGAGGACACCGTCTCGCTGCGCCGGATCATGAACGAGCCGAAGCGCGGGATCGGCGACCGGGCCGAGGCGGCGATCGAGGCGCTGGCGGCCCGCGACCGGATCTCGTTCGCGGCCGCGATGCGCCGGGCCGAGGACGCGCCGGCGATGGCCTCGCGCTCGGTGAACGCCGTCCAGGCATTCGTGGACATCCTCGACGAGCTGACCGCGATGGTCGACTCGGGTGCGCCGCCGGACGACATCCTCGACGTGGCGCTGCACCGCTCGGGGTACTACGAGACGCTGCAGAAGTCGCCGGATCCGCAGGACGAGACCCGGTTGGAGAACCTGGACGAGTTCATCTCGGTGGCCCGCGAATTCGTCGAGGAGCGGACAGCGGCCGGTGAAGCCGCCGATCTGCAGGCATTCCTCGAGCGGGTCGCGCTGGTCGCCGACGCGGACCAGATCCCGGATGCGGCCACCGACGGCGTGGTCACGCTGATGACGCTGCACACCGCGAAGGGGCTGGAGTTTCCGGTCGTGTTCCTGACCGGCATGGAGGACGGCGTCTTCCCGCATTCGCGCTCGCTGACCGACCTGAAGGAGCTCGAGGAGGAGCGCCGGCTCGCGTATGTCGGCATCACCCGCGCCCGGCAGCGGCTGGCGATCTCGCGGGCCGCGGTGCGTTCGGCGTACGGCGCTCCGCAGCACAACCCGCCGTCGCGGTTCCTGGAGGAGATCCCCAGCGAGCTGCTCGACTGGCGGCGCGACGAGTCCGCGATCACCCGCTGGTCCGGCACCGGGACTGTTCGCGGCAGCGGCATCCCCAGCCGGTACGAGCCGACCCGCTCGCGTGGCAGCTCCGACAAGCCGGTGATCAGCCTCAACCCGGGCGACCGCGTCGTCCACGACACGTTCGGGATGGGCACGGTCGTCGTGGTCCGCGGCGAGGGCCAGCAGGCGCAGGCCGACATCGACTTCGGCTCCGAGGGCGTCAAGCGGCTCCTGCTGCGGTATGCGCCGGTCGAGAAGATCTGACTCCTCGCGGCGGGTCGGCGGCGGCCGGTAATCGCAAGTCCACGTCAACCTTTTGGACGGTCGCGTTGCATTCGGGCCGGAGATTGAGACAATCAAGGGTCTTCGGCCCCTCCCGGAAGCGTCCTCCCACATGTCCAAGTCGTCTGGCAACAACCGCCGGATCATCCTGGCGGGGGCCAATCCTGGGCTGCGGCTGTTCGACGAGAACGGCAAGGTGACGGCCTACGCCTCGATCTGGATGGTCGACTGGTCGATCTGCGGCTCGGGTACGGCGGTCGTGCTGTGGTTCGACGGGATCGTCCGGGTGGTCTCCGAGGACGTCGACCTCGCCTCCTGGCTGGAGCGGTACTTCGTCCGCTCGTTCCTCGAGGTGCAAGGCCTGCCCTGGCACGAGCCGGCCGTCGAGCGGGATCTGGTCCAGGTCTCGATGAACCTCGCGGACGGGCTGAGCGCCAAAGCCGCCGACATCCAGATCGAGATGGGCGGCGTCCTCGACCGGCGGCTGTTCGCGACCGACAACTTCCAGCTCGCCGAGGGGAATCACAGCCTCAGCCTGGTGATCGCGCCGGTCAGGTCGGCGACCGTGTCGATCGGCGGCGCTTCGGTCCCGGGCTTCGTGCAGGTCGACGGCTCGCCGGACAAGCCGGGCTCGTCCGCGTTCCTCACTACCGCCGAGGTCTGGCAGCGCTGACCCCTTACGCTGTACGAATCAGCGTTTGGAGGATCAATAGTGGCTAGTCAGGCGCCGGCGCCGCGGACGCCGCTGAGCCGCGACCGGGTGCTGCGGGCCGCGGTCGAGATTGCCGACGCCGACGGCCTCGATGCCGTCACCATGCGCCGGATCGGCGAAGCGCTCGGTGCCGAGGCGATGTCGCTGTACTACCACGTCGCGAACAAGAACGATCTCCTCGACGGCATCGTCGACGTCCTGATGGCCGAGCTCAACGAAGCCGTCGACCGGCTGACGGTGGTCAAGGACTGGAAGGCCGCGATGCGGCACCGCATCCTCACCGCGCGGGCCGTGCTCCTCCGGCACCCCTGGGCCCCGCGCCTGCTGGAGAGTCGTACGACGATGCGCCCGGCGGTCGTGATCTACCACGACCGGCTCGTCGGGCTGATGCGATCGGGCGGCTTCTCGTACGACCTCGCTCATCACGCCCTGCACGCGCTCGGCAGCCGCGCCCTGGGCTTCACCCAGGAACTGTTCGACCCGGCGGACGCGACCCCCAACCCGGACGCCGATGCCCGAATGCTCGCCGACCTGGCCGAGCAGGTCCCCAACCTGGCCGGCATGCTCGCCGAAGTCGCCCACGACGACCCCGACTCAACCATCGGCTGGTGCGACGACCAGCAAGAGTTCGAATTCGCCCTCGACCTGATCCTCGACGGCCTCGACCGGTTAGCCGCCCGCTAGCACCCGCCCGCTAGCACCCCAGCGCTCCGCTTCGCCAGCCCCCGGCTGACCTCCTCTCGCCCGAGGTCTTGACGTTTCTTACGGTGTAAGCCAGCCTTACGACGTAAGAGAGACTTACAATGTAAGGGGTGGAACATGAAGGCCATCGTCCAGGACCGCTACGGCTCGCCCGACGTCCTCCGGTTCGCTGACGTCGACACCCCGAGGGCGACCGGCGACCAAGTGCTCGTCCGGGTCCGCGCGGCCGCGCTCAACGCCCGCGACTGGCACGTCCTGCGCGGCGACCCGTACATCGCCCGCCCGTCCGCGGACCTCGGCTGGCGGCGCCCGAACGAGCGCATCCGCGGCACCGACTTCGCCGGCACGGTCGAAGCGGTCGGCCCCGCGGTCACCCGTTTCCAGCCCGGCGACGAGGTGTACGGCGACGCCGACGGCGCCTTCGCGGAGTACGTCTGCGCTCCCGAGCAGCGGATCGAAAGGAAGCCCGCCAACCTCACCTTCGAGCAGGCGGCCGCCATGCCGCTGGCCGCCAACACCGCGCTGATCGGCATCCGCGATGTCGCGAAACTCCAACCAGGCCAGGAGATTCTCATCAACGGCGCATCCGGCGGCGTCGGCACCTTCGCCGTCCAGCTGGCCAAGGCGTACGGCGCGAACGTCACCGGCGTCTGCAGTTGGCGGAACCTCGAGCTGGTCCGATCGGCCGGCGCCGACGAGCTGATCGACTACACCACGACCGACTTCGCCCGCGCGGATCGCCGGTACGACGTCGTACTCGATCTCGTCGGCAATCGCTCGCTGTCCGACCTCCGCCGCGTCCTGAAGCCCGGTGGTCTGCTGGTCCTGTCCGGCGGCGGGGTCTACAAGGGTGGGAGCCTGCTCGGCCCGATGGGCCTGATGATGCGCGGCACGCTGCTGTCGCGGTTCGTCGGCCGCCGGATCGTCCTACTGACGGTGAAAGCGAGCCAGCAGAACCTCGCGACCCTCCGCGAGTTTGCCGAGGCCGGCAAGGTCGCGCCGATCATCGACCGCACCTACCCGCTCGCCGCGACGGCCGACGCAATGCGTTACCTGGAAGGCGAACACGCCCGCGCGAAGGTCGTCATCACCGTCTGAGCGCCCACCAGTTGTCCATCCGCTCCACGACCCGCTGATCGCCACCCAGCACCCGCTGGAGCCGGAACAGGTACGCCGCGATACCGGCCGCCCCCTGCATCCAGCCGACCCCGGGCGGCAGCAGCGGATCCTCGTTGCGATGCTCGATGAACCGCCAGTACGCGTGACTGCCGTCGTGATGCGCGTGGTCGAGCAACGTGTCACCCATCAGTACGGCGAATTCCAGGTCCTGGTTGTCGCCGGTGTCGAGGAACGCATCGCCGACTCCCGCAGTACCGCAGCAGCGTCCGTCGTTGTCCCAGAAGCCGGGGTGCAGTCGCTCGGGGATCCCGGAGTACCGGACGCTGTCGAGACAACGCCGATGCCACGTCTCCGGGGTTTCGCCCGCCACCTCTTTCACGTCGGCGTACTCGAGCGCGCTGAACAGCAATGCCGTCCCCACCCCGCCGTGGCACCAGTTGTACGTGAACTCGTCGCCGTGCCGCTCGGCCCACGGAATCACCCGCGCGACCCGGAAACCCTTGTCGTCGTTGATTCCGATGCTGACCAGATGCTCGGCTCCGCGCCGTGCCACGTCGATGAGTTCCGGCCGGTCGAGATCCACGCCCGCGACCGCCAGCGCCGTCGCGATCCCGGCGACGCCGTGCGTGAAGTTCGGCATCTCGGTCGGCTCGTCGGTCCGGAACCGCCGCGACACGAACTGCCAGTTCACGCCGATCGGGGTCTCCTCCTTCTCGCCCAGCACCACGTCGGCCGCATGCGAGGCGAGCCCCGACGCGTCCGAGCCACGGCGCATCGCCCACACCGCTCCGAGAAGGACCGCAGAGGTGCCGAGGGTGACATCGTTCGCGAACGCACCCGGCTCGTACCGCGGCTCGTCGAGGAAGCTCTCCGGCCAGCCGTCTTCGGTCGCGAGTTCCCGGATCCGTTGCAGCGCGGCATCCGTACCCGGCTCATCGAGAGCGCTCAGGATCCCGATCGAGCTGACCTCACCGTCGAAGAACGTGGTCGACCCGTCCTTCGGGACGAGGGCACGGATACGGTCGGCGATCCCCGTTGCCAGGTCCTGTTCGGCGCTCGTCCACGGACGGGTCAGACGGATCTCCGCCAGCGTGTACGCGAGCCCGCCGATACCGCTGTGCATGCCGTCGATGTACTCGACGGGCTTGTCACCACCCCCGGCCTCGGGGATCCACGGCCCGTCGTCGTCCCACCGGACCTGATTCCGCACCCACGCCCAGGCGGCCTCAGCCACATCGCCGTACGTCATGGCTTGGCGTTCCGCATCCGGATCCCGCTCCATTCGAGGGTGCTTGCGACGGTCTCGGCCCAGAAGTCGTGCAGTCGCCGCAGGACCCGCAGCTGGATGCCGGCCTCCTCGTGCAGCGCGAACAGGTCGCCGACACGCTCGGCCGGACCGAGCGGCCGGACCTCGGTCGTTGCGACGACCGCGGCGTCATGCTCCACGAACTCGTCGGCCGGGAGGCGGTACGCATACAGCTCGACCGAGCGGATCGCGTCCAGCCAGCCGTACTCAACGGCGTGCACGCGGGTGCCGGAGCCGGCGCCGATGATGCGGTCGCGGTCCTCGGGAGTCGTCGCGGGGCCCACCCATGCCAACGCACGGGGGCACTGCCGCGGGAACCAGTAGTCCGGGGCGCGGTCGTGGCCGACAGCCCAGACGTACGGCGTGACCTCCCCGTTCGTCTGCGCGACGTACGGACGGAAGGTCGTGATCGTCGGATCTTCGGAGAAGTGCAGAACCTCACCAGCTGCCGGACGCATGCGCCGCAGCTTAGCCGTGAGGCCAAGTCACTGCTCGGGTTTACTAGCCGGCGGTGTACGGGTTGAGGCCGCAGTGGTTGCGGAGCCACGGGTCCGGGTCGACCGCTGTGCCGCCGTCCGGGTGTACTTCGAAGTGCAGGTGCGGGCCGGTGGTGTTGCCGGTCATCCCGACCGCGCCGACCTGGTCACCGGCGTACACGGTCTCGCCGACCGTCACGCTGAACTTCGACATGTGGTTGTACCAGGTGACGGTGCCGTCCTCGTGCCGGACCTGGACCTGACGCCCGTACGGACCGGCCCAGTCGGCGAAGATCACCACGCCCTTCATCACGGCGCCGATCCGGGTGCCGATCGGGGCGGCGAAGTCGAGGCCGGTGTGGTTGTGGGCCCAGCGGCTGCCGCCCTGACCGAAGGTCGCGGTGATGTGGTAGCCGGTGACCATGATCTGGCAGCGGGTGGCCGACTCGCGGGCGGTCTTTGCGGCCAGCTCGGCCTTCGCCTTCGCGACGGCCAGGGCGCTCGCGCGCTTCGCGGTCAGTGCCTGGGTGGCGGTCAGCTTCGCGGCGCGGGCCTTGGCCAGCTGCGCGGCGGCGGACTGCTTCTTGGTGGTGTCGGCCAGCTGGACCCGGGAGGAGTCGCGGGTGGCGAGCTGGCGCGCCTGGATCCGTGCCGTGGTGATGCCGGACAGCTGCTGACCGCTGTTCAGGCTCAGCGCGGCAAGGTTCACCGCGGAGTTCGCCTGGGTGGGCGACGCCAGCGTGCTGGCACTGAATCCGACAGCTCCGGCTGCCGCGGCGAGCGCGGCGGTCAGTCCGACGATCTGAGTACTGCTGGGGGTATTACGCCTGGCGACGCGATGCTTGGCACTATGACGTCCTGCGCCGGGTTTGCGCGCAGCGTTGCCGGGCGTGACGCGGTCTCCCGCGGCACGGTGCTGGGACACAACGTGGCCTTTCGGTCACAGGGGAGGGGCTTGAGAAAGAGCTAGGGAGGCTCTTCCCATCCCTGGTCGGGGGTTTATTCCCGCTAGGGACCTGACGCACGATAACGGATCAGTCACGGGGCCACAAACCCTGTCCCGGTGTTTTCCGCCTCTCCTTCACGAAACTTTTGCATGCGCGCCTGCACGTGCATCGGCCGTGAGCGCGAAGAAGGCTGACCGGTCAGGCAGTTTTGGGCTGTTCGTCGAGGTGGGCCAGCATCCCGGTGATCCGGTGCACGACCTCGCCGTGGAACGGCAGCGACAGGTGACCGACCCCGTGCACGCGGACATTGCTCGCCAGCAGGTCGGGATGGCGGATCCGGGCCCGCCGCTGCGGCACGATCAGCTGGTCGACGTCGCTGTAGAACGCGACGAACCTGGTCCGGCAGTCCGGCGCCGGCTCGCCCAGCTCGGCCATCAGGTCGCTGTCCGGCCGGACCTGCTTCACCAACGGCCACGGCAGCAGCTTGGCCGCGACGGTGCCCTGATGCGGCGTACCGAGCGTGACGCAGGTGTGCACCCGCTCGTCCCCGCCGAGCCGCTGGACGTAGTACCGCGCGATGAGTCCGCCCAGGCTGTGCCCGATGACGTGGATCTGGTCCGACCCGGACTCCTCGCAGATCGCCTCGATCTCCCGGCCCATCCGCTCGGCGGTACGACGGACGTCCAGCGTCAGGGGTGAGTACGAGAACGTGTGGATGCTGCTGAACCCGCGACGGGCCAGGTGCCGGCGCATCAGCGCGAAGATCGTGTGGTTGTCGATGATCCCGTGCGCCAGCAGGATCGGCGTACCGGCGGCGCGGACGTCGCTGACCAGCAGGCCGCGCTGGGCGGGACCGAGGCCGGCCAGGTTCAAGCGGGACGGGAGTACGTGCGACGAGCCACTCACCAGGCCGAGCGGATACATCGCCAGGTGCGTGGTCAGCCAGCCGATCTCGACGGCGGCACCCTGCAGCACGCTGGGTGAGAGTGCGGAGCGGGCGCCGTACGCGAGTCCGTCGAGCGCGCCGCGGATGTCGTCCTGCCAGGAACTCATGGGCGACTCCTCACACAAACCAGACCCCCCGATTGGTCCGATCTCTTTCAACGGTAACCGGTTCCCACCGTGCGTGGCGGGGAACACACGGCTCCGTGTCTTATCCGTGAGGTTCTCACCGGTTAGCCTGCGAGCATGCCTGCTACGAGCCCGTTGCGCGTCGTCGTCGCCAAGCCCGGTCTGGACGGTCACGACCGCGGCGCCAAGGTCGTGGCCCGCGCGCTGCGCGACGCCGGCATGGAGGTCATCTACACCGGACTGCACCAGACGCCGGAGCAGATCGTCGAGACGGCGATCGCGGAGGACGCGGACGCGATCGGGCTGTCGGTGCTGTCCGGAGCGCACATGACGCTGTTCAAGCGCGTGCGCGAGCTGCTGGCCGAGCGGGACGCCGAGGACATCGTGGTGTTCGGCGGCGGGATCATCCCGGACGCCGATCTGGAGCCGTTGGCCGAGCTCGGCGTACACAAGATCTTCACTCCCGGCGCGACCACCACCGAGATCGTCGCGTGGGTCCGCGGCAATGTCGGCGACGCGTCGGCGTCTCCTGCCTGAGGTCCTACCGGAGTCGCGAATCCGCTCCGGAGCGTGATGGCGACTGCCCGGAGTCGTTCTGAACAGTCCTGCCCGGTTCAGCCAGGTTACTAATCGGTAATACCGAATCGTTAGGAAATGCCCGGTTGTGCGGGCTTCCCAAACGCGGTCGCATACAGCCATGCGGCTGTCCGTTTCAGAGACCGTCGATGGGACTGTGTGTGGCTCAGAACACATCGGCCCCGTTCTCGGTTACTGTCCGGACATGGCGGATCGCAGTGCGGTGGGGGTCTGCGATCAACCGGGCCGGACCAAGCTATACGTCCCATCGGGAGAGGGCAGGTAAACGATGAGGTTTGAACGATCACACGCACGCAGGACGGCCTTTGTGGCTGTCGCAAGCAGCCTGGCGCTGCTCGCCACCGCGTGTGGTAGTGGCGATGACGGCAGCAGCAGCGGCGGGGGCAGTTCGGCCGCCGGCGCGCTCGAGGGTCGGGGGCCGATCACGTTTGCCACCGGCAAGGACACGTCGGGCTTCCTGCCGAAGCAGATCCAGGCATGGAACTCGCAGCACCCGGACGAGAAGGTCGAGCTGAAGGAGCTGCCGGAGAGCGCGGATGCGCAGCGCCAGCAGATGGTCCAGAACGCGCAGGCCAAGTCCGACGCGTTCACCGTGCTGAACATGGACGTCGTCTGGACGTCGGAGTTCGCCGCGAACCAGTGGATCACCGAGATCCCCGAAGATAAGGTGCAGGACCTGGGCAAGCTGATCCCGGCGACGGTCGAGACCGGGAAGTACCGCGACAAGCTGTACGGCGTCCCGATCACGTCCGACGGCGGCCTGCTGTACTACCGCAAGGATCTGCTGACGAAGGCCGGCATCACGACTCCGCCGGCGACGTGGGCCGACATGCTCACCGCCTGCCAGAAGGTAGCCACGCTGCCTGAGGCCAAGGGCATGAGCTGCTACGCGGGCCAGTTCGAGAAGTACGAAGGCCTGACCGTGAACTTCTCCGAGGCGGTCAACTCGGCGGGCGGTGTGATCGTCGACAAGGACGGCAAGCCGAACGTCAACACGCCGGAGGCCAAGGCCGGGCTCGACGAGCTGGTGAACGGTTTCAAGACCGGTGCGATCCCGAAGGAGGCGATCACTTATACCGAGGAGCCGAGCCGCCGCGCGTTCCAGGACGGCAAGCTGCTCTTCCTGCGCAACTGGCCGTACGTGTACTCGCTGGCCAACAAGACCGACGGCTCGTCGAAGGTCGCCGGCAAGTTCGCGGTCGCACCGCTGCCGGGCAAGACCGGCCCGGGCGTGTCCTCGCTCGGTGGGCACGACTATGCGATCAGCGCGTTCGCCAAGAACAAGGCGACCGCGGTCGATTTCATCAACTTCATGGCGAGTGAGGACCGCCAGAAGGCGAACCTGGAGGCGACCTCGCAGGCTCCGACCTGGCAGTCGCTGTACGACGACCCGACGCTGTCCAAGCAGTTCCCGTACCTGGCTCCGCTGAAGGCGTCGATCCTCGGTGCGCAGCCGCGGCCGAAGGTGGTCAAGTACGGCGACGTCACGGCAGCGATTCAGGCGGCGGCATACGGCGCACTGAGCGGCTCGGTCGCGCCGGACAAGGCTCTCGCCGATCTGCAGACCAAGTTGCAGTCGCTGATCACGAACTGATCGTGATGCGGGGGCCGGTGGGTGGAGCTGTCGTGGCCACGCACCGGCCCCGGTCCGTCCCTGCCCGGGTGCAGCTCGGGGAGCAAAGGAGTCTCAGGTGACAGTAAGTGCACCGGTCGCGGAACGACCGGTCAAGAAACCGAAGCGCCAGCAGCGCTTCGACGAGGGCACCGGCCGGCTGGCCGCGATCCTGCTCTCCCCGACGCTGATCGTGCTCGGGCTCGTGGTGCTGTTCCCGATCATCTCGGCGCTGCGTGAGTCGCTGTTCCAGAGTGGTCAGCACCTGGACGCGAACGGGTTCGTCGTCCAGGGGTCGCAGTGGGTCGGGCTGCAGAACTACGCCGACATCTTCCGTGGCGACACCGGCCACCGGTTCTGGAACGCCTTCTACAATACGACGTTCTTCACCGTGGTCTGCGTCGTACTGGAGACCGTCCTCGGCGTCGCGATGGCGCTGATCATGCACAAGGCCTTCAAGGGCCGCGGCATCGTCCGGGCCAGCATCCTGGTCCCGTGGGCGATCCCGACGATCATCTCGGCACTGCTGTGGAAGTGGATCTTCCAGGCCGACGGGATCTTCAACGCGATCATCGGCACCCAGGTGCTGTGGTCGACCGACGGCTGGCAGGCCAAGGCGTCGATCGTGATCGCGGATACCTGGAAGACCGCACCGTTCATCGGCCTCCTGGTCCTGGCCGGGCTGCAGACCATCCCGGCCGAGGTCTACGAGGCCGCGAAGGTCGACGGTGCCAACGCGTGGAAGACGTTCACCAGGATCACGTTGCCGCTGGTGAAGCCTGCGCTGCTGGTGGCGGTGCTATTCCGGATCCTCGACACGCTGCGGATCTTCGACCTGCCGTTCGTGCTGGTCGGCCCGCACAAGGACTCGGTCGAGACGCTCTCGATGCTGGCTTACGACGAGGCGTTCAACGTCAGGTTCGGACCCGCGGCGGCCTACGCGACGGTGCTGTTCATCTACGTCGCCGTCGTCGCGTACATGTTCGTGAAGATCCTCGGCGCCGACGTGATCGGTGAGGCCAGAGCCAAGAAGCCGGGCGGCGGCGGTAACGGCAAGCGCTGGCGGAAGAACAACGCGGTCAAGGCTGCGCCGGAAACCACTGTCGGCGCCGTCACTATTTCGGGTGGAGGTGGACAGTAATGGCAGCCGTAGCTCCCCAGCCGGCCGAGGCCGGCCCGCTGCGCCGGTGGGCGCCGCTGGCCGGTGTCGCGATCATCGTGCTCTACTGCCTGGCGCCGTTCTACTGGATGCTGGTCTCGGCCTTCCGCCGGCCGTCCGATCAGTTCTCCAACTCGATCATCCCGGCACCGTTTTCGTTCCAGAACTTCAAGGACGTGTTCAGCGGCGACAACGGCTTCGGCCGAGGTCTGCTGAACAGCCTGATCGTGGCCGGGTCGGTGACGATCCTGACGCTGCTCATCGGCATGGTGGCGGCCTACACGCTGGCCCGGCTCGACTTCAAGGGCAAGAACATCGTCCTGGCGATCATCATCACCACGTCGATGTTCCCGGGCATCTCGCTGGTGGTGCCGCTGCTGAAGCTGTTCGTGAACATCCACTGGATCAACACCTATCAGGCGATGATCGTGCCCAGCTTGTCGTTCGCATTGCCGCTGGCGGTGTGGAACCTGACCGCGTTCTTCCGGCAGATGCCGCAGGAGCTCGAGCAGGCGGCGATGGTGGACGGCTGTACGCCGGCCCAGGCGTTCCGCAAGATCATCATCCCGTTGGCGGCGCCCGGTGTGTTCACCACCGCGATCATCACGTTCATCGCAGCCTGGAACGAGTTCCTGATCGCGCTGAGCATGACCAACAAGAAGTCGATCCAGACGGCGAACGTGATCATCGCGCAGTTCACCGGAACGACCGGCCGCGACCAGCCGTTCGGCAGCCAGATGGCCGCCGGTGTGGTGGTCACGATCCCGCTCGTGATCGCCGTACTGCTGTTCCAGCGCCGTATCGTCGCCGGTCTGACGGCAGGTGGCGTGAAGTGAGCCCGTTCGGACGGGACCGGGACGACCGGGACCGCCACGACCGCGAAGATCGGGACCGGGAGGATCGCGACCGTCGCGATCGTGAGGATCGGGACCGGCGGGACCGGGAAGACCGCGATCGTCGGTACCGCTAGCCAAAGGAAACGGCCGGAGCCTCGAGCTCCGGCCGTTTCTCTTTCAGCTCCAGTGCCGGTTCAGCACTTCCAGAGGGTGTCGGCGCTGACGGCAGAACCGTTGGAGGTCTGGCCGTTGTAGACCCAGGTTTGGTAGATGACTGTCCTCCAGTCCGAGATGATTGGTGAACTGCTACTGCAGTTGTAATTGCTTGAGTAGACCGCCATGGGCACCCCAACTTTGGACGGGCAGGTGTAGGTCCACTTGTCCCTGACGTTCACCCACCTCTTGTAGTACTCGCTGAATTGTTGAAGGTAGACGTGAGTCGTGCACTGTGACGGGAGATTGTCATTGCATTTCATCGTGCCGTATCCGCGCACGAATCCGGGCGCTGGAGTGGAAATCTTCTGGGGTGTCCAAGCGTACGTATAACACGTTGGCGCAACGGTTACGCTGTCGGGGTGGTTGGTTGTTGTCGGGGCGGGTGGAGCTCCGCTCGAGGTTGCAGCGGCGGTGACCGGATTCAAGACAGCCCCCGCCAGGCAGAGCATCAAAGCGATGAGAACGAGTTGAAACTTGCGCATTCTGACCTCCTCCTTAGGCAACGCAGTCACGGCGCAGATGCTCATGACGGTCGCCTGGCCTGCCGAACTATGCGTAGTCGATCGCATAACCGTTCAGACGGAGTTGCTGCTCCGCCTTGGGCCTTCCCCTTGGGATCGCTATTTCGAAACGACTCCCAGTGGGAGCCTGGCATACGCAGGCAATTGGTTCCAGGAAATTGCACCTTGTTGCAATGGAGTCAACAGGTCAGCTGCCGCCAGGCGGAGTCTCATCCTCGCCAGGCGCTTCGAGCCGGCGACCAGACTGATCACGCCTACCCTTGGTGAGGTCGAGCCGGACGTCGTCAGGAGGCAGCGGCAGAGCCATGCTGTCTCCACCGCCGTGCGGCCCTGATCGGCGCATCTGCGACGACCCAGAGGTTCCACCTCGCCCGCGATAGACGATCAGGCCGTTGACGGGGTCTGGTACCGCGTCCAATGCAGACTCGACGCCACCCAGCCGGCGAAAGGCACTCCAGTCGGTCGCTGCTCGGAACCCAACCTCGAAGACCACTAGGTGCTCGAGGTCGATCAGGTTCCACTCTTCTATACCGTGACCGATCGCCGCGGCAGTCAGCACCTCACCATAGATATGCCACCACTTGGACGCGGACGAATCAGCCCCGTCTAGTACCTCCGCGGACCACCAATCGGCCACGAGTCGATGGTAGCCCGACCCCACCGCGCACAGCTGGGATCGGGCATTCCGATGGTCAAGCCTTGCTCAGATCTGTAGCCAGACGGTGGTGTCGGCGGGTGCTTCGTTGTTGGTGAGGGGCTCGCTGGTGAGCAGCACCTTCACGTGGTCGGGGAGCGGGATTGGTGTGTCCGTCAGGTTCACCACGCAGCGGAACCCGGGCTCGCGGGTGAACGACAGCACACCGGCCGGAGCGTCGGCGTCCCAGACCAGGCGGCCCTCACCGAGAGCCGGGTGGTCACGGCGGATCCGGAGTGCCGCCTTGTAGAGACTCAGGTGGCTGTCCGGGTCCCCAACCTGCGACTCGGCGGTCAGGCCCGACCAGTCGGCGGGCTGCGGGAGCCAAGGCTGGCTGGTGCCGGGGCCGAAGCCGTACGGCGGCTCCGCGCCGGACCACGGGATCGGCACCCGGCAGCCGTCGCGGCCGCGGACCGTGTGGCCGGAACGCGCCCAGGTCGGGTCGTCGAGCACGTCCTCCGGCAGATCCTCGACCTCGGGCAGCCCGAGCTCGTCGCCCTGGTAGATGTACGCGCCGCCCGGCAGCGCCAGCTCCAGCAGCGCCGCCGCCCGTGCCCGGCGTAGTCCCAGCTGCAGATCGGTCGGTACGACGCCCGCGCCCTCCAGCGCATCCCGCTTGTCGCGGCCGTACCGGGTGCGGTGCCGGATCGTGTCGTGGTTGCTCAGCACCCAGGTCGCCGGCGCCCCGACCGCCCACAGGTTCTCGGTCGTGTGATCGATCACCTCACGCAGGTCCTTCGCGTCCCACGTTGCGCGCAGGGCATCGAAGTTGAACGCGGACTGCAGTTCGTCCGGCCGTACGTACTGCGCGAGTCGCTCCGCCGGGGACAGCCACGCCTCCGCCACGAACACGCGGGCACCTTGCGGCGTATCGGCGTACTCGTCGGCGATCGCGCGCCAGCGCTGATGGATGGTGTGCACGCCGGGCTGGTCGTAGAACGGGTTCCCGACGTACTTCTCCCGGGTCGGCTCACCGTTGTGCAGCGGTACGTCGGGCAGCGCCGGGTCCTTGGCCATCGAATCGGCGACGTCGATCCGGAACCCGTCGACGCCGCGGTCGAACCAGAACCGCAGGATCGCGTCGAACTCCTCGATCACCTTCGGGTGGTCCCAGTTCCAGTCCGGCTGGGAGATGTCGAACAGGTGCAGGTACCACTGCCCGTCCTCGATCTGCTGCCAGGCGCCACCGCCGAACGCGGCCGGCCAGTTGGTCGGCGGGCCGCCGTCCTTGGAGTCGCGGAACCAGAACAGGTCGCGCTCCTCCGAGCCCTTGCCGGCCTTGAGCGCGGCCTGGAACCACGGGTGCTCCCAGGAGCAGTGGTTCGGCACCAGGTCGATCAGGATCCGCAGACCGAGCGCGTGCGCCTCGGCGATCAGCGCGTCGGCGTCGGCGAGGGTGCCGAACTCCGGGTTGATATCGCGGTAGTCGGCCACGTCGTACCCGCCGTCGAGTAGCGGGGACGGGTACCAGGGGCTGATCCAGATCGCGTCGATCCCGAGGTCGGCGAGGTACGGCAGCCGGGCGCGGATGCCGTTCACATCGCCGGTCCCGTCGCCGTCGGCGTCGGCGAACGAGCGCGGGTACACCTGGTAGACGACGGCGCTACGCCACCAGTCGTCAGCTGGTCTGCTTCCTGGATCACTCATGTGACCTAGCCTGACACGAGGGACACGGGATGCTGTGACAGTCGTCTCAGCGGCGACCCCGGCTGTTGCCCCGGCTCCCGGGGTGGCTAGTGTCAGAAGCCCCGTACAGGCGAGAGAGGGACCACACTCGTGGATCTGATGGAATTCCAGGCGAAGACGGTCTTCGCCAAGCACGGAGTGCGGACGACCGTGGGTGCGGTTGTCACGACTCCGGAGGAAGCCCGCGCGGCAGCCGAGAAGATCGGCGGCCGGGTGGTCGTGAAGGCCCAGGTCAAGACCGGTGGGCGCGGCAAGGCCGGCGGCGTCAAGCTGGCCTCGAGCCCGGACGAGGCAGAAGAGAAGGCCCGCGAGATCCTCGGGCTGGACATCAAGGGTCACGTCGTCAAGATCCTGAACATCGTCCCGGCCGCGGCGATCGCCGAGGAGTACTACTTCTCGTTCCTGGTCGACCGGGCCAACCGCAACTACCTCTGCATCGCCTCCGCCGCCGGCGGGATGGAGATCGAAGAGGTCGCGCACACCAACCCGGACGCGGTCGCGCAGATCTCGATCGACCCGGCCGCCGGCGTGGACGAGGCGAAGGCCCGCGAGATCGCCGAGGCCGCGAAGTACCCGGCCGACGTGATCGACGCCGTCGTACCGGAGATCGTCAAGCTGTACGACGTCTTCATCGCCGAGGACGCCTCGCTGGTCGAGGTGAACCCGCTGGTCAAGCTCGAGGACGGGAACGTCGAGGCGCTCGACGGCAAGGTCACGCTGGACGAGAACGCGGACTTCCGGCACCCGGACCACGCCGAGTTCGAGGACATCTCGGCGGCCGACCCGCTGGAGGCCGCGGCCAAGGCCAAGGGCCTGAACTACGTGAAGCTCGACGGCTCCGTCGGCATCATCGGAAACGGCGCCGGCCTGGTCATGTCCACGCTGGACGTCGTCGCGTACGCCGGTGAGGAGTTCGGCGGCCAGAAGCCCGCGAACTTCCTCGACATCGGCGGCGGCGCCTCGGCCGAGGTGATGGCGAACGGTCTGGAGATCATCATCTCCGACCCGCAGGTGGAGAGCGTGTTCGTGAACGTCTTCGGCGGGATCACCGCCTGCGACGCGGTCGCCAACGGCATCGTGCAGGCGTTCGAGCTGCTCGCCAGCCGCGGCGAGGCCGTCACCAAGCCGCTGGTCGTCCGGCTGGACGGCAACAACGCCGAGGAGGGCCGCCGGATCCTCGACGAGGCGGGCCTCGCCGGTCTGGAGCGGGTCGACACGATGGACGGCGCCGCCAAGCGCGCCGCCGAGCTGGCTGCGAAGTAAGGGATCGCCGAACAATGTCTATCTTCCTGACCAAGGACAGCAAGGTCATCGTCCAGGGCATGACCGGCTCCGAGGGCACCAAGCACACCACCCGGATGCTTGCCTCGGGCACCAACATCGTCGGCGGCGTGAACCCGCGCAAGGCCGGGCAGAGCCAGGACTTCGACGGTAAGTCGGTCGCGGTGTTCGGCACCGTCGCGGACGCGGTCAAGGAGACCGGCGCGAACGTGTCGGTCATCTTCGTCCCGCCGAAGTTCACCAAGGACGCCGTACTGGAGGCCGTCGAGGCCGAGGTGCCGCTGGTCGTGGTGATCACCGAGGGCGTGCCGGTGCACGACACCGCCGCGTTCTTCGCCGCCGCGCAGGCGACCGGCAAGACCCGGATCATCGGCCCGAACTGCCCCGGCATCATCACCCCGGGCGAGTCGAACGCCGGCATCATCCCGGCCGACATCGCCGGCCAGGGCCGGATCGGCCTGGTGTCGAAGTCGGGCACGCTGACGTACCAGATGATGTACGAGCTGCGGGACTTCGGGTTCTCGTCGGCGATCGGCATCGGCGGTGACCCGATCATCGGGACGACGCACATCGATGCGCTGAAGGCGTTCCAGGACGACCCGGACACCGACGCGATCGTGATGATCGGTGAGATCGGCGGCGACGCCGAGGAGCGGGCGGCGGCGTTCATCAAGGAGAACGTGACCAAGCCGGTCGTCGGCTACGTGGCCGGGTTCACCGCGCCGGAGGGCAAGACGATGGGCCACGCCGGCGCCATCGTCTCGGGCTCGTCGGGTACGGCGGCCGCGAAGAAGGAGGCCCTCGAGGCCGTGGGCGTGAAGGTCGGCAAGACGCCGACCGAGACCGCCAACCTGATGCGCGAGATCATGCAGGGTCTGAGCAAGTAGTTACTGCTGAAAGCGGGACCTGTTCCTTCGGGAGCAGGTCCCGTTTCTTATTTGTAAGCGGCTGAGCGGTCTACGGCGCGGGCGACGGTGTCGTTGAACGCAGTGTCGGTGATGTCGAGCTCCTTCAGCACCGGGAACAGCATGTAGACCACGCGGTCCCCGGACCCGGCGACCCCGATCCGGTAGATGTACTTCTTACCGTCACCGGTGTCGTACGTCGCCTTCCAGCTCTTGCCCTTGATCGTGCTGGTCTGGATGAGGCCGGTCGATTTGACGTCGGCGTTCGAGACGTTCTTCTCGCACGTGTCGACGTTCTTGCGGATCTGGGTGACGTAGCTCGCCGCCGCGTTCGCGCTCGCGAACTTCGCGACCGTGTCGTCCAGCCCGAACTCGGTCGGCACCTTCGCCTCCGGCGTCACGTACGTGACCGTGCCGAACTTCAGTGCCTTGGCCTTCTTGAAGTCGATCTTCTCGCAGCCGCCGCTGCTGTTGCCCTTCGCGGCCGGGGCGCTCACCCACGGCTTGTTGATCTCGGACAGCAGCGGCAGGTCGACCGAGGCCATGAAGCCGGGCGCGTCGACGTTCGGCAGGAGGGCCGGTTTCGCGACCGGCGCACCGGTGCCGCAGCCGCCGGACTGGGCGCAGACCTTCTTCGCCGCGGTGTTCGCGGTGGCGAGCACGACGTCCGGCTTGGGCGGCGCGGCGGCGACGGTGTCGTGCTCGACCACGATCGTGGCCTGGCCGGCCAACGTGACCGCGACGGTCTTGTATTTCGTCTTGGACCCGGGCAGCTGACCGAACACGGCGATCACACCGCGCTCGCCGACGCCGGTGGTCACGTAGCCGGCCGAGAGCCGCGTCTGCGGTGCGGTGCACTGGCTCAGCCAGTGGACGACGGAGGTGTAGGTCTTGGCCGCGGCGGCCTTGTCGTTCGACACGTCGACGTACTGGACGGCCGTTTCCTTGGTGGTGGCGTTCTGGAAGGTGCGGACCCAGGTCCGCAGGCCGGCCGGGTCGGCGAACCGCTGCGCCTGGCAGACGAACGCGGTGTCCGGCGCCGAATCGCCGTCAGCGGTCTTGGTGACGGCCCAGGCGCCGGTCGCGCCGAGCGTCTTCGCGCCGGTGGCGTCCAGCAGCGCCTTGTCGTCGGCGAGCACGTTCGAGTTGGTCGGCTTGTCGTCCGAAGCGCTGCTCCCGGCCTTCGGGTCGGGTGTCTTGTCGCCGCCGAACGCGTTCAGCGCTGCGACACCGCCGCCGCCGACCAGCACCACGACCGCGACCCCGGCGGCGATCGTCTGGTTCCTTTTGCGCGCCTTCTCGCGACGCGCCTCCCGGGCAGCGGCGCGACCGCCGCCGCGTGATGCGCGGTGGGAACCGGCCAATGCTCGACCTCCTGACTGATTCCACCCGACAGTACCGGGTAGACCAACGCCACTCCCACTCCGCTACCACCAGCCGAACACCTACGAACTGAGCGTGAGCAAGCGGGCTGAAGTCTCCCACATCCGGCGTGTCAGGACGAGTGGCGTCCGTACGCGGGGAGACGATGGGAGTCAGATGACCGACATGCTGAGCCGCCCGGGCGCCCGGGACGGTGAATCGAGCGCTACGCCCCCGTCTGAGATCGCCGCCCAGACCAAGCCTTTGGTCGTGTCGGCCGTGATCTCCGCGGGAGCCTGCCTGCTCACCGGTCTGCTCACGTGCGCCGCGGTCGCGGTGATCGGCTGGTTGGGGGCGACCTTCGGCGGCGCGTCCGGCGCGGTCCGGGCCGGGGCTTCCGCCTGGCTGGTCGCGCACAAGGCCGGTGTGACCATCGGCACGGGCCGGATCAGCGTCGCACCGCTCGGTCTGACTCTGTTCTTCGTCTGGTGTCTGTACCGCGGCGGCAAGTCTGCGGCTCGGTCCAGCGCGGCCGATCGGACCAGGGACCTGATCTCGCTGGCAGGCGCGTTCGCGCTGGTCTACGGCCTCGGGGCGCTGGTCGTGGCGTTGCTCACGTCGGACGGCGCGCTCAAGGTGTCGCCGCTGTCTGCGTTCCTCGGCGCCTTTTCGTTGGCCTTCGTCGCAGGCATCGCCGGGATTCTGGTCGAGTCCGGTGCGGCGGAAGACATCGCCGATGCGACACCGGCCGGTTTGCGAGACGTGGTTCCGGCGGCGTTCGCCGCAGTACTGACTGTGATCGCGATCGCCTCGCTGCTGTTTGCCATACTGCTCGCGGTCCACTTCTCGCGGATCACCGGGATGCTCGAGCTGCTGGACGCGGGCGCGATCGGGTCGGTCGTGCTGTTCGCGATCTGCCTGATGCTGGTGCCGAACGTGGTGCTGTACGTCGTGGCGTTCCTCGCGGGGCCCGGATTCCAGCTGGGGACCGGGACCACGATCGCGCCGACCGGCGTGGATGTCGGGAACCTGCCGGCGTTTCCCTTGCTGGCCGCGGTGCCTGCCGACGGCGCCACTCCGTCGTACCTGCTGGTGCTGACGGCGGTGGTGCCGCTGGTCGCGGGTGCGGTCGCGGGGCTGGTCGTCGTACGGCGAGGGCTGGTCGATCGGGACGGCGACATGCTGGGCTGGGATGCGTTCGCGCTACGCGGTGCGATGGCGGCGCTGCTCGCGGGAATCATCATCTTCGCGCTGCTGGCGATGTCGGGTGGTTCGGCGGGGCCGGGGCGGATGGCGTCGGTCGGCGTTCCGGGGGCGTTGCCGGCGGCCGGCGTACTGGCTGCCGGGATGGCGATCGGGGCCGCGATCACGGCCGCCGTGGCCGCCTCCCGGCGACCGGTTGCGGAAGAGGCTGACGCGGAGCGATAGGCTGCCCGCCGTGACTTCTGCTTCTGATCCCGGTTCTGCTGCACGCCTCGTCGTGCTCGTCTCGGGATCGGGATCGAACCTGCAGGCCCTGCTGGACGCCTGCGCGGACCCGGCGTACGGCGCTCAGGTGGTCGCCGTCGGAGCGGACCGCGAGGGGATCGTGGGGCTGGACCGGGCCGTGGCCGCCGGAGTGCCGACGTTCGTGCACAAAGTGAAGGCCTACGACGAGCGGGCCGACTGGGACCGGGCGCTGACCTCGTCGGTCGCGGAGTACAAGCCGGATCTGGTCGTGTCCGCGGGCTTCCTGAAGCTGGTCGGCGACGACTTCCTCGAGGCGTTCGGCGACCGGTACATCAACACCCACAACGCGCTGCTGCCGGCGTTCCCGGGGATCCACGGTCCGCGGGACGCGCTGGAGTACGGCGTGAAGGTCGCCGGCGCGACGCTGTTCTTCGTGGACGGCGGCGTCGACACCGGGCCGATCATCGCGCAGGTCGTCGTACCTGTTCTCGATGACGACAGCGAAGAAGACCTGACCGAGCGGATCAAGGAGGTCGAACGCCACCAGTTGGTGGAGTGGGTCGGCCGCCTCGTCCGCGACGGCTGGACCATCACCGGACGAAAGGTTCGACTGAAGTGAGCACCGACCGCAGGCCGATTCGCCGGGCGCTGATCAGCGTCTACGACAAGACCGGTCTGGAGGAGCTCGCTTCCGCGCTGCACGCCGCCGGGGTGCAGATCGTCTCCACCGGTTCGACCGCGGCCCGGATCGCGGCAGCCGGCGTACCGGTGACCAAGGTCGAGGAGCTGACCGGGTTCCCGGAGTGCCTGGACGGACGGGTCAAGACGCTGCACCCGATGGTGCACGCCGGGCTGCTGGCCGACGTACGGCGTGATGAGCACGTCGAGCAGCTCCGCGAGATGCGCGTCGAGCCGTTCGAGCTGCTGGTGAGCAACCTGTACCCGTTCAGCGAGACGGTCGCGTCCGGGGCTTCGGTGGACGAGTGCGTCGAGCAGATCGACATCGGCGGGCCGTCGATGGTGCGCGGTGCGGCGAAGAACCACGCGAACGTCGCCGTGGTGACGTCGCCTTCGCAGTACGCGTCGGTTTATGCGTCGCTCGGCGAGGGTGGGTTCTCGCTGGAGGAGCGTTCTGGGTTGGCCGCTGCTGCGTTCGTGCACACGGCGGAGTACGACATTGCTGTTGCGTCGTGGATGGGGTCTGTTCTGACGGACACCTCGGAGGGGTCTGGGTTCCCGGCGTGGGTGGGTTCGGCGTGGGACAAGTCCGCCGTACTGCGGTATGGCGAGAACCCGCACCAGCCGGCGGCGCTGTACTTGAACGGCCGGGGCGGTCTGGCTGCGGCGGAGCAGTTGCACGGCAAGGAGATGTCGTACAACAACTACGTCGACGCTGATGCGGCTCGGCGTACGGCGTATGACTTCAGCGAGCCGGCGGTTGCGATCATCAAGCACGCGAACCCGTGTGGGATTGCCGTGGGCAAGGACATTGCCGAGGCGCACCGGCGAGCGCACGAGTGCGACCCGGTGTCGGCGTACGGCGGTGTGATCGCGACGAACGCGCCCGTGTCGGTCGAGATGGCCAAGCAGGTCGCGGAGATCTTCACCGAGGTGCTGGTCGCGCCGGCCTTCGAGGACGGCGCGGTCGAGATCCTGCAGGGCAAGAAGAACATCCGGCTGCTTGTCGCGCCGGCTGTGTCTACCGACGAGACCGTCGAGATGCGTGCGATCAGCGGTGGATTGCTGCTGCAGCACCGCGACCGCTTCCAGGCACCCGGCGACGACCCGTCCGCGTGGACGCTTGCTGCTGGTACTGCGGCTTCGCCTGAGGTGCTGGCTGATTTGGCCTTCGCTTGGAAGGCCTGCCGAGCCGTCAAGTCGAACGCGATCCTGCTGGCGTCCGACGGCGCCTCGGTCGGCGTCGGCATGGGCCAGGTCAACCGAGTCGACTCCTGCCGCCTCGCCGTCTCCCGCGCCGGCGACCGCGCCACCGGATCCGTCGCCGCGTCCGACGCCTTCTTCCCCTTCCCCGACGGCCTAGAGGTCCTCATCGAAGGCGGCGTCAAGGCAGTAGTCCAACCCGGCGGCTCCATCCGAGACGAAGCCGCCATCGAAGCCGCCAACAAAGCCGGCATCACCATGTACTTCACCGGAACCCGCCACTTCTTCCACTAACCACTTTCTCGTTGCATGCGGGGGCTGTGATCTACCCCCGCATGCAGCGCAGCCGTGCGCTCCTGCTGTCCAGTTCTCCACGGAGTGGTGCCACTCGCTCGACGGGCGGTGGACGGGTGGGGCGACCATAATGGGTCGGGTTGGCGTGTGGGTGTCCGCTAGGTCGCTGGGGTGAGGTTTTTGTCTGGTCGGGTTGATAGTCCGCGGTTGCAGGGGCTTGATCGGGATCGGGTTGGGGAGTTCTGGGCGGAGGTTGCCGAGCAGGGCACGCCGTTGGTTGAGGCGGTCGGGGATGGGGAAGTCTGGTTGACGTTTCTTTATCGGGCTACCGACGCGGTTGGTGGGGTGTCGGTGTTCGGCGGGCCTGCGGGGTGGGATGCGCCGGGGAACCAGATGCGTCGGCTCGAGGGGACCGACGTCTGGTACCTGACTGTTCGCGTCCGGGGCGACCTGCGCTGCACCTATCGGCTGGCGGTCGACGACGTGGACCAGCCGGATCTGGATTGGCGGGAGCGTACGGCGGATTGGTTTGCGGATCCGCTCAACCCCGCGACGTTCGTCTTTCCCGCGGACGAGGCTCTGGGCAGCGACGAGACCGTGGTCTCGCTGATCGAGCTACCGGACGCGCCGAAGCAGCCGTGGATCGCGCCGCGCGCCGACGTACCGCGTGGCGAGCTCGTTCAGTACGCGCACCGGAGCGAGATCCTCGACAACGAGCGTCGCATCTGGGTCTACACGCCGCCCGGCTATCAACCCGACGACGAGCCGTACCCGCTGTTCGTGTTCTTCGACGGAGACACAGTGCGCGGCCCGATGCCGGTGGACACGATTCTCGACAACCTGATCTCGGACGGCCGGATTCCGCCGATGGTCGGCGTACTCGTCGACAGCTTGACTCAAGAGATCCGAAACCGCGAACTCCCTTGCGGCGGGCCATTTCTCGAGTACCTCACCGACGAGCTGCTCCCGTGGGTCCGCGAGAAATACCGGATCACCACCGACCCCGCGCGCACGATCGTCGCCGGGCAGAGCCATGGCGGTCAGGCCGCGGCATTCGCCGGCCTCCGGCGCCCGGACGTCTTCGGCAAGGTGATCTCGCAGTCGGGATCGTTCTGGTGGAGCCCGGAGGACGATCCGGAGCACGAGTGGCTCACCCGCCAGTACGCCGAGGCCGAGCACCAGCCGGTCCGCTTCTACCTCGAGGCCGGGCTGATGGAGCGCGGGCAGACCCCCGATCACGGCCCGTCCATCCTGGTCACGAACCGCCACCTGCGTACGATCCTGCGCACCAAGGGCTACGACCTCGACTACACCGAATACAACGGCGGCCACGACTACGCCTGCTGGCGCGGCTCACTAGCCGACGCGCTGATCGCACTCACCGCCCACTGACGATCCGAACTGGGGAGGGACATGCGGAGGCTGGGGGGATTGCTGGTTCTCGCGCTGGCGCTGGCCGGCTGCGGCGACGAGGCGGCGCCACGGGCGCGGAGTACGCCGAGCCTGGGACTGCGCGCGATCGAGCCGTCCGGGACGAGCGCCCAGACACCCGCGGCCCAGTCGCCCGGAGTTCAGACGCCCGGGGTGACGCAGCCCGCGTCGTACCCGACGACTCCCTTGCCACGAAGGCCGGAGCTGCCTGCGTCGGCGTACCAGCAGATCCGCGTGGTCCGAATGCGGGCGCCGAATGCCGCGCTTCAGTTGCCGCCAGACGGGTACGCGCAGGTGATCTTTGCGTGCTCCTACGAGGAGTGGAGTCTGCAGTACGAGTACAACGTGCAGACGAACTACAACCCGCCCGGACGGCACTTGCGGGGTGACAAAGCCGGCGACATGCTTGGCGCGATCACCAACAGCGAGGTCGGTCGGGCGCTCGGGTCGGAGGCGGATCCGACGTCGGACGAGTGGATGGCGCGGTCGTACACCGAGGACTCCTGGCCCGATCGGCAGCTCGTCACGGCGTACCAGGTCAAGCGCGCCAACCTAACCCGAGCCAAGGTCCTTGCCGCCCGCAACGACTATGCCAAGGGGTGTTCGGTCAAGTACACCTCGCCGCTCCTCGACGCAGTGCATGTCAGCATCTACGCGCCGTGGGACTGGAGTATCTAGAAGCGGCGGCGGTAGGAGATCTGGTGGCCGTTGTCGCGGGAGCCGCCGTCGAGGGTCCAGCCGGTTGATTCGTAGAAGTGTTGGCCTTGGGGGTAGTTGGCCAGGGTCCAGAGGATGGCTTCGGGGTACGTGCTAGCGAGGGCCTGTAATGCCTTCTGCATAAGGGCTTTGCCTACGCCCTGGCGCCAGTACGCCGGGTCGACAGCGATCGTGTCGAGCTCGCCGAGGTTGGGGTCGATGGGGTCCCGGCTGGGGCCGATGCCGACAAGGCCGGCGGTGTGTTGTCGATCTCGGCGACCCACCAGTTGCCGTCGGCAAGGGTTTCGGTCCAGCGGGCGATGCGGGCGTCGCTGACTTCGATGGGCGGCATCAGGTCGCCGAAGCCGTCGTTCCACGAGTCGACATAGATCTGTACGACGCGTGGCGCGTCGGCGCGGGTGGCGGGGCGGATGGTCGGCATGAGCTGGATGATTCCACCGCGGCCGCGGGACTGAAAGCGATTTGAAAGCGGCGCTTCGTACGGTCGGTGCACCGACTGACAACCGAACGAACGACCGTGAACAGGCCCCGCAATTTGGGGACGCTCTGCCGCGGGCGGCCCTCAGAAGCCGTACGCCGATCGCAGCCATCAGCAGGTCGGCCAGCTTGCAGACGGTGAGCACTCGGGCGGGCGGCATTCTGCTTGTCGTTCTAGGGGCGTAGCTCTACAGCCATTCGTGGTCAGTTCGGGATGATCAGGCCGAGTACGGCGATGGCGGCTGCCGTGAGTAGCAGGAACGTCGTGTCGAACATTCGGCTGCGGACGTGGAGGAGGCCTGCGGCGGTGTCGTTGAGGGCGGCGCGGAGGAGGCCGGCGAGGCCGACGGCGCCGGCGAAGATGAGTACGCCGTTGCGCCAGTCGTAGAACCACAGCACGACCAGGCCGGTGAGGGCGGCCAGGAGTGACAACGCTAGCGGCCACTGGCTGCGCCGCTGGGCCTCTCCTGCCATCAGCACGTCACTCTCACCTTCAGCACGGGTCCGGTGGTCACTGGGGCAGGCTCGCTTCGGCCGCTTCGACGACGTTGGTGAGGAGCATGGCTCGCGTCATCGGGCCGATCCCGCCGGGCATCGGGGCGATCCAGGCGGCCTGCTCGCGGGCGGCGGGCTCGATGTCGCCGACAATCTTGCCCTCGGCATTGCGGCTGGTGCCGACGTCGAGCAATACGGCGCCGGGCTTGACCATGTCGGCGGTGATCAGGCCGGCGGACCCGGCCGCTGCGATCACGATGTCGCCGGTGCGGACCACCGCGGCGAGGTCCTTCGTACCGGTGTGGCACTGGGTGACGGTCGCGTTCTCGCTCCGCCGGGTGAAGAGCAGCCCCATCGGCCGCCCCGCGGTCACCCCACGCCCGACGACGACCACGTGGGCCCCGGCGATCGGTACGTCGTACCGCCGCAGGATCTCCACGCAGCCCTTCGGCGTACACGGGAGCGGGCCGTCCTGGCCGAGGACAAGCTTGCCGAGGCTCATCGGGTGCAGGCCGTCGGCGTCCTTGACGGGGTCGATCAGCCCGAGGATCGCGTTGGTGTCGACGTGCTTCGGGAGCGGGAGCTGGACGATGAAGCCGGTGCACTCCGGGTTCTCGTTGAGCTCGCGGACCTGCGCGGCGATCTCGTCCTGGGTCGCGGTGTCGGGTAGTTCGACCTGGATCGAGGAGATCCCGACCGCGGCGCAGTCGCGGTGCTTGCCGGCGACGTACGCGCGGCTCCCTGGGTCGTCACCGACCAGAATCGTGCCGAGCCCGGGCACCACGCCCTGCTCGGCGAGCTTCGCGACCCGGACCTTCAGCTCGTCCTTGATCGCCGCCGCCGCCGCCTTGCCATCCAGAATCTGAGCCGTCACGCCACCAGAGTCTGCCATGCGCCGCGCAGCACCGGACCTCCACCACTCACCAACCCCGCTCCCGCGACATGCGCTGAGCGTGAACCCGCCCGACGTCGGACGGTTGCGGCGGGTTGGTGAGTGCCGGAGGTCCGGATCGCCAGGCCATCACAATCGGTGCCCGGCCGCGGGGCCACGCGGCGGTGCGGCCGGGCGAGGTGATTGTGATGGCCTGGGGATCCTCAGGTTGTGAGCTTGTAGACCGTGGTGCTGCCGACGGTCGTGGCCGTGTAGTTGGATGTGACCCAGGACTGGATCTCGGAGGCGGCGGAGGAGTTGCCGCCGCCACCGCCCTGGCCGCCGGAGATGTAGTACGCGATCTTGCCTTCGGCCACCCACTCCTTGAACTGCGCGAGGGTCGGCGCGTCGTCCGTACCACTGAAGCCGCCGATGGCGATGACGGACTTCCCGGTGGACAGCTCGATCGATGCCGCCGACTGCGAACCGCTCACCGCGGCCGCCCAGGTGGTCGTGGTCTTGGACAGCAGCGCGGTCAACTCGCTGCTGGCCTCACCGCCCATCCCGCCCCCACCTTGCTGCGCCCCCGCCTCAGACGAAGCCGAGGAACTCGAGGAGCCCGTCGAGCCGGAAGAGCTCGACGACCCGGTCGAGCCGGCGGATCCCGTCGTGCCGGAGGTGCCGGACGTGCCCGAGGTGCCGGTCGTGCCGGAGGTGCCGGTCGTGCCGGTCGTGCCCGAGCGACTAGGTGGCGTACCGCCGGAGCCGCCCGGTCCGCCGCCGGACCCGCCTCCTGGCATCCCGCCTCCGCCTCCGCCGCCCATCGCGCTGCTGCTCGGACCCGAGGTCGGGATCGACCCGTTGTGCGTCTGCGAAGCAGTAGACACCGCATACGCCGTACTCCCGAGCCCAAGCGACACAACAAGCGCGAGTACGACGGCCGGCAACGCCCGCCGAGCCCGCCGCCCGACGAGCACCAACGCAGCGCCAACCACGCCGGCAGCCAGCACGACGTACTTGGCCCACGGTACGAAGTCGGCCGTACGACCGAGCAGCACGTAGTCCCACGCGCCCGTCGCCAGCACCATCGCCGCCAACGTCACCCGGGCGGCGATCGAAGACCGCTGCTGCCACGCGAGCCGAACGCCCATCGCCACCAGCCCGGCGATCGCCGGCGCCAGCGCAACTGCGTAGTACGGATGAATCGTCCCGCTCATGAAGCTGAACACTCCGGCGGTCACCAGCAACCAACCGCCCCACAGCACGAACCCGGCTCGAGTCAGGTCCGTCCGCGCCGCGCGCCGAGTCAGCCACAACCCGCCGACCAGTGCGATCAGTGCCGCAGGCAACAACCACGAGATCTCGGTGCCGAACGCCGAGCCGAACATCCGCGTGATCCCCGTACTCCCACCAAACCCGGTGTTCCCACCACCGCCACCTCCGCCACCACCGTTGCCCTGTCCACCCAGCAGCCGACCAAGGCCGTTGTAGCCAAGAGCAAGCTCCAGCAACGAATTGTTGGTCGACCCACCGATATAAGGCCGGCTCGAAGCAGGCCAGAGCTCAACCAGTGCCACGAACCAACCAGCACTGACAATCACCGCACCCAACGCCCCCAGCAGATGCACTATCCGCCGCCGCAACGACGTAGGCGCCGCGATCAGATACACCAGCCCGAACGCCGGCACGACCAGCAGCGCCTGCCCCATCTTTGTCAGGAACGCGAACCCGATCGCAACCCCGGCCAGCGCCAACCACCGCGCCGAAGCCTTCTCCAGCGACCGTACGACGAAGTACGCCGCGGCCACCATCAACAGCACGAGCAACGCATCCGGGTTGTTGAACCGGAACATCAGTACCGCCACCGGCGTCAACGCCAACGCCGAACCGGCGATCAGCCCCGCGCCCGGACCCGCGAGCCGTCGAACCGCCAGATACAGCAGTCCGACGGAAGCGATCCCCATGAACGCCTGCGGCGCCAGCACGGTGAAGCTGTTGAACCCGAACACCCGCGCAAACGCCGTCGCAACCCAGAGCGCGCCCGGCGGCTTGTCGACCGTGATCGCGTTCCCCGCGTCGAGCGACCCGAACAGCCAGGCCTTCCAGCTCTGCGTCCCGGCGAGTTCCGCGGCGGCGTAGAAGCTGTTCCCGTATCCCGAGTCCGTCAGGTTCCACAGGTAGAGGAACGCGGTGCCGACGAGCATCGCGAGTGCGGCCGGCCGGACGTACGCCGCCTGCGAGGCCGGTCCGCGCGCAAATCGCCGCAACCTGCCAGGGGGTGGTTCGGCTGGGGGTTGTTCCAGGCGGGGTCGGTCGAGCAGCGTCGTCATGATCGTCTCCAGTTCGCGGATGGGTTCCACTGACGACGGTGCCAACCTCGGCTCCGGCCACCCTGGACGCCGGCTGGGAGGTTCCTGTGAGCCGGGAATGCCCGCGCTCTTGCCGTGGTTCGGGCAGGTAGTTTATTCTTGAACTATCAACCAGCGAGGAGCCACCATGCCCGCCGTGACCGTCAGTGACATCACCGTCCTGCCCCGCATCACCCAGCCGGATCCGGCGATCGCGCACGAGCGCCCGGTGAAGTCGGTGACGTCCGCGCCGAGCGGCTACGAGGGCGAGGGCTTCCCGGTACGGCGTGCGTTCGCCGGCGTGGACCTCCGCGACCTGGACCCGTTCATCCACATGGACCAGATGGGTGAGGTCGAGTACGCGCCGGGCGAGCCGAAGGGCACCCCGTGGCACCCGCACCGCGGCTTCGAGACCGTCACGTACATGCTCGACGGGATCATGGAGCACCAGGACTCCAACGGCGGTGGCGGCGTCATCTCCAACGGCGACACCCAGTGGATGACCGCGGGCTCAGGCCTCCTGCACATCGAGACCCCGCCGGAGCACCTGGTGCTCAGCGGCGGCCTCTTCCACGGCATCCAGCTCTGGGTGAACCTGCCGAAGATCCAGAAGTGGGCCGCGCCGCGCTACCAGGACATCCGCGGCGGGGACGCTGCGCTGCTCTCCACTGCAGACGGCGGTGCGCTGATCCGCGTGATCGCCGGCTCGGTCGACGGCCACGAAGGCCCCGGCTCGACCCACACGCCGATCACCCTCGTGCACGCGACCGTCAGCCCGGGCGCCGAGCTGGTCCTGCCCTGGCAGCCGGACTACAACGCGCTCGTCTACGTCCTCGCCGGTCAGGGCACGGTCGGCGCCGAGCGGCGGCCGTTCCGCAAGGGCCAGCTGGCCGTCTTCGGTCCGGGCGACACGATCCGCACCCAGGCCGGTACGACGCAACCGCAGGCCGAGCCGAACCTCGACGTACTGATCATCGGCGGCCGCCCGATCCGCGAGCCGATCGCGATGGCCGGGCCGTTCGTGATGAACACCCGCGCCGAGGTCGTCCAGGCCTTCGAGGACTTCCAGGCCGGCAAGCTCGGCAGCATCCCCGCGGTCCACGGCGCGCCAACCGACCTGCGCAGTACCGAATAGTTGCCCTGGACGCCCCGGGGTCCCGGATCTACCTTCAAAACAAGGGGATTCGTGATCTCAAGGGGGTGTCATGTCCATCGTGAGGAAACTTGCGCTGATTGTGTCCGCGGTGGCACTGACGGTCGCCGCGGCCGCACCGTTCCCGGCGTCGATTCCATTGCCGAACGACTTCCAGCCGGAGGGGATCGCCACCGGTCCGAAGCACACGTTCTACGTCGGGTCGCTCACCACTGGTGACATCTACCGGGGGAGCCTGCGGACCGGGAAGGGCGGGCTGTTCGTCGACGCTCCGCCGGGCCGGTCGGCCGCCGGGATGAAGGTCGAGGCGTCCGCGCAGCGGCTGTGGGTGTCGGGTGGCTTCACCGGACATGCTTACGTCTACAGCACGCGGAACGGTTCGACGATCGCGGACCTCGTGCTCAGCTCGCCCGGCGACAGCCTGATCAACGACGTGATGATCACCAAGAGCGGCGCGTTCTTCACCGACTCGTTCCATGCGGTGATCTACCAGGTCCCGATCGGGCCGGGCGGCCGGATCGGCAAGCCTCGGACGATCCCGCTCAGCGGACCCGCCGCCGTTCTCGGGGACTTCCCAAACCTGAACGGCATCGCGGCGCCCAGCAACGGCCGGGTGCTGATTCTCGGCCAATCGTCGCGCGCCGAGCTGTACCTGGTGGATCCGTGCAGCGGCGCCAGCCGGACGATCCCGCTCACCGGCGGCGCGCTGACACCCGGTACGCCGGACGGCATCTTCCTGGACGGCCGGACGCTCTGGGTGGTGCAGAACTTCGCCAACCAGTTGGTCAAGATCCAGCTCAGCCCGAACCTCAGCAAGGGCCGCATCGTTGCCACCGTCACCAATACCCTGTTCCGGGTGCCGACGGCGCTTGGTGAGGACGGTCACCGGCTCGCGCTGGTCAACGCCCGCTTCGATCTCGGGTTCCCGCCACCGCTCGGACCGGGCGCCCCGCCGGGCACCGACTTCAACGTGGTCCAGATCGACAAGCACTGATCAACCCTCGGGGTAGAACAGGAACAGCGTGCAGCCCTTCGGGGACTGTGGGACGTGGGAGGACCCGGCCGGGGCGTGGATGAACGAACCGGCTGGGTAGTCGCGGGTTCCGTCGTTGAATACGCCGTCGATGACGAACACCTCCTCCGGTCCCGGATCGTGTACGTCGATGCCCTCCCAGCAGGATCCCGGATCCATCTGCAAGACAAAGGCTTTCGCGACCTCGCCGGACCAGAGCGGTCGCAGCGTGATGCCGGGGAAGAGTTCGCGGACCGGTGCGTCGTCGACGGACGCCCACTCGTAGTTCTGCATACCTCTGATCCTCTGCATTCCGAGCGTCGTGACCCAGTGTCTGGATAGTCCTGATCGGGTACTTTCTTGCCATGCACCGTGTCGTCGCTCTGGTCAGCGCACCGCAGGCGAGCTTCGAGCTCGGCTGTGCGGCGGCCGTGTTCCGCGAGGCGCCGTACCGGTTCAGCGTGTGCACCGAGGAGCCGGGGCCGATCCGCACCACCGAGGGTTTCGACATGGTGGTCACGTCCGGTCTGCGGGCCCTGGATCGCGCCGACACGATCGTCGTACCGGGGTGGCTGCCGATCAATCGGGAGCCGAGCCGTCCGGTGCTGCGGGCGCTCGCTCGGGCACATCGGCGGGGAGCCCGGTTGGTCAGCATCTGCTCGGGCGCCTACGTACTCGCGGCGACCGGGCTGCTCGACGGACGCCGGGCGGCGACGCATTGGCGGTACGCCGATGAGCTGCAGCGCCGATTCCCCGCGGTACAAGTGGATCCGGATGTGCTGTACATCGATCACGGCGACGTCGCGACGAGTGGTGGATCAGGGACCGGGATCGATCTGTGTCTGCAACTGGTGCGACGCGATCACGGGGCTGCTCATGCGGCGCGGGTCGCGAGGCGGATGGTGATGCCGCCGCATCGCGAAGGCGGACAGACGCAGTACCGCACCGAGGATCAGGCACCGGTGGACTCGTTGGGCGAACTCCTCGACTGGGCGACCGATCACCTCGCCGACCCGCTCACGCTCCAGGACCTCGCCGGCCAAGCCAACGTTTCACCGCGCACGCTCGCGCGCCGCTTCGCCGACCAGCTCGGCATGGCACCCGGCCAGTGGCTGCTCACCCAACGCATCGCCAGAACCCGCGTCTTGCTCGAGGAAACGGACCTCCCGGTCGACACAATCGCGACCAAGGTCGGCCTGTCCTCGGCGACCAATCTCCGGAGACGTTTCAAAACCGCTCTGCAGACAACCCCGAGCGCCTACCGCCGGGCGTATCAGGGCATGTAGTCGCCGCTGTCGTCGAGCGTGATGTAGTGCTCGATCCGAGGGTCGTCCGGATCCTCGCCATACAGCTCCACGAACCGACGCGCCGCCGGCAGCCCGCCGTACTGCGGGTTCATGCCGCGCAGGCTCTTGAACATCAGCGCGAGGTCCAGGTAGCGGTCGCCGACCCCGAGGCGCCCGAGGTCGAGGATTCCGCAGAACCGCAGCGTCCCTGGGTCGATGAAGATGTTGGGGGCGCAGTAGTCCCCGTGCGTGACGGCGTCTCCGGCGCCGGGGAACGGTGACGGGAACGGACAGCCCGATAGCTCGTCAAGCGCGCGGAGACCGTCGGCCATCGCGGCGAGCACCGCCGGGCGGTCGGCCGTCGGCCAGACCTCGGACGCGTCGCGCCCGGCGAGTTCCGTGGCCAGGAGCCAATTGTTGCCCCGGTCAACGAGCTGCGGGCAGGGAAATCCGGTCCCGCCCAGCCATGCCAGCCGGTCGGCCTCAAGGCCGACGCCGGGACCGGCCTTGTAGTAGAGGCGTTCGGCCCCACGATCGAGGCGGACGACGGTCGCTCCCGAGCAACCGCCGACGACCGGTTCGGCGCGCGACGCGCCGAACCGGTCTTGAAGAGTATTCAGATCCACTCAGTGAAGGTTACGGTGCAGCGCTGAGATCAGCTCCCCATTTGAATCGCCGTCGAGGGACCAGATCATTGCGCCGCCCAGGTCGCGGTGCGAGATGTACTGCGCCTTGCGGGCCATCTCGACCGGGTCGTCCCAGGTCCAGAACGTCGTACCGTCGAACAGCCAGGCGAACCCGGCCCTGTTGTCGCGGTACACGGTGTAGTCGGACAGGTGAGCCTTGAGCAGGCGGTAGTCCTCGGTGCCTGCCTCGTACGTCGCCGGAGCCGGGCCGGTCGACGGCTGGAACAGACCGTGGTTCGCGTTCGTCACGCCGGTCCAGCCGTGTGAGTAGAACGGCACGCCCATCACCAGTTGGTCACGCGGTGCGCCGCGGGACAGGTACGCGTCGATCGTGACCTGCGAGCTGAACTCCGGTGAGGTCGGATCACCCTTCGGTCCGTCGATCGCGGACTGCTGGTTGGTGAGCGTCTCCCACGGACCGTGGTAGTCGTAGCCCTGCGTCGTACCGAAGGTCAGGTCCTTGAACAGCTTGCGAACCTCGAACCCCTTGTCGATCATCGTCGGGTTCGCGGGCAGGAACGCGGTCAGGTCGTACTTGCCGTGCCGGCCGGACAGCTTGTCCAGCTGCTTGCGGTACTCGTGCACCAGCGCGGTGAAGTTCTGCTTGTCCTCGGGCCGGATCACGTTGCCCGGGTTGCCTTCGCTGGCCGGCCACTCCCAGTCGAGGTCGACGCCGTCGAAGATGCCCTTCGCGGCACCCGCAGGGAGGCCGGGCAGGTTGCCCTTGAGCCACATGTCCAGGCACGACTTCACGTGGGCGGCCCGGGAGGCCGGCGTGAGCGCCGCGTCGGAGAAGTGCGCCGAGCCGGTCCAGCCGCCGAGCGAGATGCTGATCCGCAGCTTCGGGTACTTCTTCTTCAGCTCTTTGAACTGGTTGAGGTTGCCGTTGAGCACCTGTCCGGGCTCGTCGGCCTTGCCGTTCACACTCTGCTCGGCGGTGAACGGTCGCTGGTAGTCGGCCCAGGCGTCGCTGCTGATGCAGTTCCCCGCGGCGTCGACGAAGCCGAACGCGTAGTTGATGTGGGTCAGCCGGGCCGCGGCCCCGGTCTTCACCAGATCGCTGACCAGGTAGTTCCGGTCGTACCCACTCCAGTTGGTGTAGTAGCCCACCACACGCTTGTTGTCACCGTGGGCCTCGGCAGGTACGGCGACAATCGTTGGAACGACCATCGCTGCCGCAACCAGCAGCCCCACACTCCGACGCTTCATTGCACCCCCATCGGATGAGTTGATGCGCACACAGTAGGACCGCCCCCCGACTTACACAATGACTCTGCAAAAAACTCTTGATACTCCCCGGATAGGGTCGCGGTATGACGACTGTGCAGGCGGATCTTGCGCCGACCGGTGTGCTGCGGGCCTCCATCAACCTGGGGAACCCGGTGCTGGCGAACGGTACGCCGGACGCGCCGGGCGGGGTGACGGTGGACATCGCGCGGGAGCTCGCGAAGCGCCTCGACCTGCCGTTGGAGCTGGTGTGTTTCGATGCGGCGCGGAAGTCGTTCGAGGCGATGACGACCGGGCAGGCGGACATCTGCTTCCTCGCGATCGACCCGGCCCGCGCGGAGGAGGTCGCCTTCACCGCGCCGTACGTCGTGATCGAAGGCGTGTACGCCGTGCCGCGGGATTCGAAGCTGGCCACGGTCGCCGAGGTCGACGCCGACGGCGTGCGGGTCGGCGTGAAGCAAGGCTCGGCGTACGACCTCTACCTGACCAGAACGTTGCGGCAGGCAACGGTTGTGCGCGGTGCGGAAGGCGTCGACGTGTTCCGGGCGGAAGGGCTGGAGGCAGCGGCCGGCATCCGGCAGCCGATCGCGGCGTACGTCGCTGAGCACCCTGATCTCCGCGTGATCGACGAGCGGTTCATGCAGATCCGGCAGGCCGTCGGCACCGCCAGGTCGAAGCACCCCGACACCGTCGCCCACCTCCACGACGTGATCGAGGATCTCAAGGCCTCGGGCTTCATCGCCGCCTCCCTTGTCGCGTCCGGCCAAGCAGACGCGACGGTCGCTCCGTCTGCCTGATTGCCCTTACGGGCAGTAGTCAGGCAGGAACCTGCCGTGGCAGGTCATCCAGGCAACCTTTTGGTCGGGTCCGGACATCTACCGGTGAGTGGCCGCTCGGCTCCGCTCCGTGAGGAGGCGTCGGGCGGTCCGATGTGAGGACAACGATCGGGAGGGACTCATCGTGGTATCCACACCACGATCGAGGCGCCTCGGCCTAGCCGCCGTCGCCTCGATCGCCGCTTTGAGCCTCGGGCTCTCCGCCCCGGGCCATGCATCCGCAGTACCGCAACGTCATCCACTCGCGGCAAAGGCCGCCAAGCCGACAGACAAGAGCGTCACGCTGATCACCGGTGACCGGATCACGCTGAAGGGCGGCGATCCGGCCAAGCCCGCGGTGCGCCCCGGCGCCGGCCGGACCAACGTCGCATTCAGCTCGTATCGGCTGCAGGACCACCTCTACGTCGTGCCGTCGGACGTCCGTGAGCAACTGTCGACCGGCAAGCTCGACAGCCGGCTGTTCGACGTCACCGGCCTGATCAAGGACGGGTACGACGACAAGTCGAGCGCCACGCTCCCGCTGATCGTGACGTACAGCGGGAAGACCCAGAAGCGGGCTGCGATCCCGGGCGCGAAGGTCTCACGCCAGCTGCCCGTCATCAACGGCGCGGCGCTGCAGGTGACCAAGCCCGCACGCGTCCAGACCGGTGCCGGGATCGACAAGATCTGGCTCGACGGGAAGCGCAAGGTCACGCTGGACCAGTCTGTCCCGCAGATCGGCGCCCCGGTCGCGTGGCAGGCCGGGTACACCGGCAAGGGCATCCCGGTCGCCGTCCTCGACACCGGCATCGACAAGTCGCACCCGGACCTCGCGACCCAGGTGGTGGGGGAGAAGAACTTCACCGACGCGCCGGACGGCGACCACTTCGGCCACGGCACCCACGTCGCCTCCACGATCGCGGGTACGGCGGCCGCGTCGAACGGCAAATACAAGGGTGTGGCCCCGGACGCGAGGCTGTACGACGGCAAGGTCTGCGACGACTTCGGCAGCTGCCCGGACTCCGCGATCCTGGCCGGCATGGAGTGGGCCGCGACCGAGGTCAAGGCGAAGGTCGTGAACCTGAGCCTGGGCGGCACCGACACCCCGGGCATCGATCCCCTCGAGGAGGCCGTGAACCGGCTGACCGCCGAGACCGGCACGCTCTTCGTGATTGCCGCCGGCAACGATGGACCGGCCGAGCGCACCATCGGCTCGCCGGGTAGCGCGGATGCCGCGCTCACCGTCGGCGCCGTCGACAAACAGAACGGGCTGGCCGACTTCTCCAGCCGCGGACCGCGCGTCGGCGACGGAGCCGTGAAGCCGGACATCAGCGCACCCGGTGTGTCGATCGTCGCGGCCAAGGCGAAGGACTCGATCATCGGCGAGCCGGTCGGCGACGACTACCTGCGCCTCGACGGTACGTCGATGGCGACGCCGCACGTGGCCGGATCCGCCGCGATCCTGGCCCAGGAGCACCCGGACTGGAAGGCCGCCGAGCTCAAGGGCGCGCTGATGGGTTCGGCCAAGCCGGCCACCGACCAGACCGCGTTCGAGCAGGGCGCCGGCCGCGTGGATGTTGCCAAGGGCATCAAACAGACCGTGATCGCCGAGCCCGGCAACGTCTCGTTCGGTACGGCGGTCTGGCCGCACGACGACGACACCCCGGTGACCAAGACGCTGACGTACCGCAACCTCGGCGACCAGGCCGTCACGCTCACCCTCGCCGCGTCGCTCAACGGCCCGGACGGCAGCCCGGCGCCGGCGGATGCGCTGAAGCTGAGCGCAACCTCCGTCACCGTCCCGGCCGGCGGCACGGCGTCCGTGCAGGCGACCTCGAACACTAAGCACGACGGCCCGGACGGCCTGTACTCCGGCCGCATCACCGCGACGAGTGGCGACACGACCGTCACCAGCGCGATCGGTGTCGAGAAGGAGCAGGAGAGCTACACCCTGACCCTGAAGGCGATCGGTCCGGACGGCAAGCCGGCTCCGGTCGACGGCGTCCTGACCGCGATGGAGCGGAACTTCTTCCAGTTCCTCGGTGACGGCAACGACACGATCACCATGCGGCTGCTGAAGGGCGAGTACCTGGTGCAGGCGAGCCAGTTCCTCGAGCAGCCGGACGGCAGCTTCTCCAGCTACAGCCTGGTGCAGCCCTCCATCCAGCTGACGAAGGACACCACGGTGGTGTTCGACGCCCGCGCAACCAAGCAGGTCAAGGTGACCGTTCCGCAGGCCGATGCGAAGGTCGCGCTCGCCGATGTCGGGTTCGACCGGACGTCAGCCGACGGCAGCTACGGATTCGGCTACGCGGGTCTGGCGTTCGACTTCAACGCCGTCTACAGCGCCCAACTCGGTCCCGCGCTCCCGCCGGAGCAACTCACCGGCCATGTCGTGTCCCAGTGGGCAAAACCGGACGCGGACGGCTCGTTCAACAACTCGCCGTACGTCGTGGGTCAGTTGAACACGTTCCCCGGGGTGTTCCCGACCGGGTTCGTGCGGGCGGTCAAGGCGAAGGACCAGGCCGTCGTCAAACAGAGCACCAATGCCACGAGCGACAGGGCCATCGAGCGAGTCCTGATCGGCAACGGTCCTGGGATGAACGGCGGCTGGTCGCCGGTCCTCGACTACGGCAAGGCCCCGTTGACCACGACGGTGTACGCCGAGGGCAAGCCGGCCACCTGGCAGTTGGAGACCGACGAGATCATCCCGAGCACGGATCCGAACGACCCGTTCCCGCAGACGATCAGCCGGCTGATGTCACCGGTGAAGTCGTACCGGGCGGGCAAGTCGTACCGGGAGCGGTTCAACGCCGCGGCCTTCACGACGGCGCCGGATCTCGCGGCCCGCGCGCAGAACGACCTGATCGTGTCCGCGTACGGTCTGGCCGACGCCGACGGGAACAACGGCTACGGCGCCACCGACGCCGAGTCCAGCAAGCTGATCCAGGGCGGGAAGGTCGTCGCCGAGTCGCCGTACTTCGGGTATGTCGACGCGACCGGTCTGCCCGCGGAGAAGTCGACGTACACGCTGGAGTCGACGCAGACGCGGCAGTCGTTCAGCACGTTCAGCACGCGGACGGATCTGCGCTGGACGTTCTCCTCGGCAGCGACCGACGAGCAGCAGCCGCTGCCGTTGCTCGGGATCCGCTACCAGCCGACGGTGAACAGCCACAACGTGGCCGAGCGCAAGCCTGTCACCGTGCTGCCTCTCGTGGTCGAGGCGCAGCCCGGCCAGGCTCTGCCCAAGATCCGGAAGCTGACGATCCAGTTCTCCGGTGACGACGGCAAGACCTGGCACGACGCGGCAGTCGCACCGACCGGGCACGGCGTTTACAAGGCGATCTTCGTTACCCCGAAGGGCGCCAAGAGCATCTCGCTGAAGTCCCATCTGGTCGACGGAGCCGGAAACATTACGGAACTGACCGTTATCGGCGCCTATCCGTTGAGCTGACCATGCAACCCCGGAGACCGGTCGTCACGTTGTGAAGGTCGCGCAGACAACCGATTTCTGGGGAGGCCCTGTGAAATTCACGCACAGAGGAACGCCCGCGATCGCCGTACTGGCGGTCGCGGGTCTGGTCGCCGGTCTGGGAGGAACCGCTCACGCGGTTCCGTCCGGCCCGGCGGCCACCGCCCGTTCCGCGGGGAGCAAAGACGTCAGCGTCACGCTGATCACCGGCGACAAGGTCGTGCTGCCCGGCGGCGACCTGACCAAGGCGACGATCGAACCGGGCGCGGGCCGGCAGCACGTCGGCTTCGTCACCTCGCGGACCAAGGATCACTCGTATGTGATCCCGGCCGACGTCACCAAGGCGGTCGGCGACGGGAAGATCGACCGCCGGCTCTTCGATGTCGCCGAGCTGGTCAAGGACAAGTACGACGACGCCTCGACGAGCACGATCCCGGTGCTGACGACGTACGCCGGTACTGCGAAGCGTGCCGTGCCGGCCGGGACGAGGGTCACCCGCCAGCTGCCCTCGATCGGCGGCGCGGCGATGAAGGTCAACAAGTCGGATGCCAAGACGTTCATGAGCTCCGGCGGATTCACCAAGCTGTGGCTGGACGGCAAGCGGAAGGTGCTGCTGGACCAGTCGGTGCCGCAGATCGGCGGACCGGTCGCGTGGCAGGCCGGGTACACCGGCAAGGGCGTCTCGGTCGCGGTGCTCGACACCGGCATCGACGCGACCCACCCCGACCTCGCGACGCAGGTCGTGGGCGAGAAGAACTTCACCACCGAGTCAGCCGACGATCTGGTCGGTCACGGCACCCACGTCGCGTCGACGATCGCCGGCACCGGTGCTGCCTCGGACGGGAAGTACAAGGGCGTGGCGCCCGACGCCCGGATCTACGACGGCAAGGTCTGTGAGGTCTGGGGTTGCGACGAGTCCGCGATCCTCGCCGGTATGGACTGGGCTGCGAACGACGTCAAGGCCAAGATTGTCAACCTCAGCCTCGGCGGTACCGATACCCCGGACCTCGACCCGCTCGAGGAGGCCGTGAATCGGCTGACCGCGCAGACCGGCACCCTGTTTGTGATTGCTGCAGGCAACGAAGGGCCGGGCGACGGGACGATCGCCTCACCGGGCAGCGCGGATGCGGCGCTGACCGTCGGCAACGTGACCAAGCAGGACCAGCTCAACGAGCTCTCCAGTCGTGGTCCGCGGATCGGTGACAGCGCGGTGAAGCCGGACGTGACCGCGCCCGGCACGGATATCGTCGCGGCGAAGTCGAAGGACTCGACGATCGGTGAGCCGGTCGGCGACAAGTACCTGCGGCTCTCGGGTACGTCGATGGCGACGCCGCATACCGCCGGCGCGGCCGCGATCCTGCTGCAGGAACACCCGTCCTGGACACCGGCCGAGTTGAAGGCCGCGCTGATGGGTTCGGCGAAGGTCGCGGCGGACCAGACGTCCTTCCAGCAGGGAGCTGGACGGATCGACCTGACCACTGCGATCAAGGCGAGCGTGGTCTCCGAGCCGGGCAGCGTCTCGTTCGGCAAGGCGTCGTACCCGCACACCGATGACGAGCCGGTCACCCGTGAGGTGACCTACCGCAACCTCGGCGATGCGGCCGTCACGCTGTCGCTGTCGTCGGTGCTGAACGGCCCCGACGGTGCGGCGGCTCCTGCGGGCGCACTGAAGCTGAGTGCCGACTCGGTCACCGTTCCGCCCGGCGGTACGGCGTCCGTGCAGGCAACGTCGGACACCAGCCTCGGCGGCGCGGACGGCCTCTACAGCGGTCGCGTCACCGCCACGGGCGGCGGCCAGACGGTCGTCGTACCGGTGGGCGTGGACAAGGAAGTCCCGACGTACACGTTGACCGTCAAGCTGATCAAGCCGAACGGTGCACCGGACCCGGACTACCCGGTGTCCGTCGCGGGCGTCGACAACGATGAGTACGAGACGGTTTCGCCGGACGAGAACGGCACGGTCACACTCAGGCTGGCGCAGGGCGAGTACATGCTCAACCAGTTCCAGGAGTTCGAGCGCGGGACGGAGGACTGGATCTTCTTCACACTGCTCGCGCCGAGTGTGAAACTCACCGGGGACCAGACGGTCGTCCTCGATGCGCGGAAGGCAAAGCCGGTGACCACCTCGGTGCCGAACGCCGACGCGGTGCAGGCCAACTCCGACATCGGGTTCGACCGGACGATCAAGAGCGGCGTGTACACCTACTCCGCCGCCGGATTCCTGTCAGGGACGATGTTCACCTACAACGCCGGCCCGAAGCTGCCCGCGTCCGAGCTCACCGGTCATGTCATGTCCCAGTGGGGTGTGCCCGGCGCGGACGGGTTGTTCACGAATACGCCGTACCTGTACGGGATCGCGAACTTCCAGCCCGGCGACTTCCCGACCGGCTTCAGCCGCACGGTGAAGCAATCCGATCTCGCGACCGTGGACAGTACGGTCAATGCGACCGCCGAGTCCCGGGTCTTCAAGATGCTGTCCGCGGCCGGGCCGAACGGTGACGGCGGATGGGCGAGAGTGATCCGGCTCGACGTGCCGCGAACGATCCGCTACTACGTCGACCAGACGCCGTACGGCTGGTTCGGAACCACCGAGGAGGACACCGACGGCGCTGACCTGCCGTTCCCGAAGTGGCACCTCGAGGGCACACCGGTTGTCTACAAGACCGGACGGCACTACCAGGAGCGGTGGAACGCGGCCGCGTTCGGTCCGTCGGTGTTCTCCTACACTGCTCGCCGCGCAGACCGGTTGGACATCTACCTGAACAGCCTCACCGATGCGGACGGCCACAGCGGCTTCATCGACACCACGTCCGCGAGTACGACGCTGTACCGCGACGGGACCGAGATCGGGTCCTCGGACGGGTTCGGCATCAGTGCTGCCGGGCAGCCGGCGGGCAAGGCGTCGTACAAGCTGGTTGCGACCCGCACGCAGGAGGTCTGGCCGTTCGCGACGCGGATGGATCTGGAGGCGACGTTCACCTCGTCCGCGGACCAGCCGAAGATCCCGATCCACACGGTTGCCTTCCAGCCGGATGTGGACGGCAACAACACGATGGTGCGCACGCCGGTCACGGTCCTGCCGTTCACCGCCGAGGGCGTGCGGACGGTGAAGGTCCAGTACTCCGACGACGGCGGAGCCACCTGGAAGCAGGCGCCGGTCGCCGGCAACAAGGCGATCTTCCCGACGCCCGCGGGTAACACCGTCTCGCTGCGTGCGACGGCGACGGACGCCGCCGGCAACAGCACGATCCAAACGGTAATCGCCGCTTACACCATGCGGTGAGAACAGCAGAACGCCCCCGCCGACCGGCGGGGGCGTTCTGTCGTGTGGTGATCAGCCGATCAGCCGATCAGGCCGAGGGCCTTCACCGCGTCGCGCTCCTCGCCGAGCTCGGCGACCGATGCGTCGATCTTGCCGCGGGAGAAGTCGTTGATTTCCAGGCCCTGCACGATCTCCCAGTTCGCGTCCTTGACGGTCACCGGGAACGACGAGATCAGGCCCTCCGCGACGCCGTACGAACCGTCGGAGACGACGGCCATCGACAGCCAGTCGCCGTCGGCCGAGCCGGCCAGCCAGTCGCGGGTGTGGTCGATGGTGGCGGCCGCGGCGGAGGCGGCCGAGGACGCGCCCCGGGCCTCGATGATCGCGGCGCCGCGCTTCTGCACGGTCGGGAGGAAGTCGTTCTCCAGCCAGGCCTGGTCGTTGACGACCTCGGCCGCGTTCTTGCCGGCCACCTCGGCGTGGAAGATGTCCGGGTACTGCGTCGCGGAGTGGTTGCCCCAGATCGTCAGCTTCTTCAGATCGGTGACGTGCACGCCGGTCTTCTTGGCCAGCTGCGCCAGCGCCCGGTTGTGGTCGAGCCGGGTCAGCGCGGAGAACCGCTCGGCCGGGATGTCCGGGGCGTTGCTCTTCGCGATCAGCGCGTTCGTGTTGGCCGGGTTGCCGGTGACGGTGATCCGGACGTCGTCGGCGGCGTGGTCGTTCAGCGCCTTGCCCTGGACGGTGAAGATCGCGCCGTTGGCCTCGAGCAGGTCACCGCGCTCCATGCCCTTGGTCCGCGGCCGCGCACCCACCAGCAGCGCGACGTTGACACCGTCGAAGACCACGTTCGGGTCGTCGCCGATCTCGATCCCGGCCAGCGCCGGGAACGCGGAGTCCTCGAGCTCCATCACGACGCCCTCAAGTGCCTTCAGCGCCGGGGTGATCTCGAGCAGCCGCAGCTCCACCGGGGTGTCCGGCCCGAGCAGGGCCCCGCTCGCGATCCGGAACAGCAGGCTGTATCCGATATTCCCCGCGGCCCCGGTAACGGCCACCTTCACCGGTGTAGTGCTCACGACACGCTCCTAGAAACTCATTGTTGGGTGTGCTTCGGACGCTAGCAAGCCCGGCGTCCGGTACCAACGCTGGGGGCGACCGAATAGCTCACATCCCAATACATCATTCACCGATCGGTCATCCCGCGTACGTCGAGGGGCCGACGCCGTGCCCGAGGGTGGCGCAAAGTCCCTGATCTGTAAGGAGCAACCCATGAAGCGATTGGTCCCGGTCGCTGTTTCGGCGATCGCAGTGGTCGCGTCGGTCCTCGTGCCGCAGTCCGTCCAGGCGGCCAAGCACGACGACTTCGTCATCGTCGGCCACCGGGGTGCGTCCGGCTACCGGCCCGAGCACACGCTGGCGTCGTACGAGCTGGCCGCGCGGATGGGTGCCGACTACATCGAGCCCGACCTGGTTACGACCAAGGACCACGTGCTGATCACGCGGCACGAGCCCGAGATCGGCGGTACGACGGACGTCGCGAACCACCCGGAGTTCAACGGCCGCAAGAAGACCAAGATCCTCGACGGAGTCGCGGTCACCGGCTGGTTCACCGAGGACTTCACGCTGGCCGAGCTGAAGACGCTGCGCGCCAAGGAGCGGATCCCGGCGACCCGCCAGCACAACACGGTCTTCGACGGGCACTACCAGATCCCGACCTTCCAGGAAGTGATCGACCTCAGCAAGCGCCTGTCCAAGGAGCTCGGCCGCCCGATCGGCATCTACCCCGAGACCAAGCACCCGACGTACTTCCGGCAGCAGGGCCTGCCGCTCGAGCCGGAGCTGATCAAGACCCTGAACCGCAACGGCCTGAACCGGCCGGACGCCAAGGTCTTCGTGCAGTCCTTCGAGGTGTCGAACCTGAAGGCGCTGGACAAGCAGCTCCGGGTCCCGCTGGTGCAGCTGACCAGCTCGGCCGGCGCGCCGTACGACTTCGTGGTGTCCGGCGACAAGCGCACGTACGCCGACATCGTCAGCGCGAAGGGTCTGCGCGAGGTCGCGACGTACGCCGACGGGGTCGGGCCGAGCAAGGACCAGATCATCCCGCTGGACGCGGCCGGCAAGCTGGGCAAGCCGACCAGCCTCGTGGCCGACGCGCACAAGGCCGGCCTGGTCGTGCACCCGTACACATTCCGGGTCGAGAACACCTTCCTGCCGGCCGACTTCGACAGCTCGGTCAACCCGAACGACTCGGGCAATCTGTTCGGCGAGATCGCGGCGTACCGCAAGGCCGGGATCGACGGGCTGTTCACCGACAACACCGATATCGCGGTGGCCGAGGAGAAGGAAGCTCGCTGACTGAAATGATGGGCAGGTGGAACGGCGAACGGCCTCCGGGCTGGCGAGTGTAGAGGCGCAGCCCGACGGGACGTTCGTGCTGCGGGTCGACGGGTCGCCGCAGTCGCAGGTCGATCTGGCCGATCCCACCCACCTGCCGTTCGAGTACATGCGCCGGATCGGCGACGTCGTGGACGCGATCGCGCCGCGACGTCAGCCGGTCGCGGTCCTGCACGTCGGCGGGGCCGCGCTGAGCATCCCGCGGTACGTCGCCGTCACGCGCCCGCGGTCCCGGCAGATCGTGCTCGAGCCGGACGAGGACCTGACCGAGTTCGTCCGCGAGGCGCTGCCGCTGCCGAAACGGACGGGTATCAAGGTGCGGCCGGTCACGGGCCGGGCCGGGATCGGCGAGGTGTACGACGACTCGATGGACGTGGTGATCCTGGACGCGTTCGAGCATGAGGCGGTGCCGGCGAATCTGGTGACCGCGGAGTTCTTCGCGGAGTGCGCCCGGGTACTGCGGCCGACCGGGGTACTGGTGGCGAATCTGATCGACGGGAAGGCAGGGTTGCCGTTCATCCGGCGTACTGCGGCGACCGTGCGGGCCGCGATGGGGGCCGGGGTGGTGCTCGCCGAGCGGAAGATCCTGCGTGGCAAGGGATTCGGCAACGTCATCATGGTTGCGTCGCGGCAGCCCGTTCCCGCGTTGACGGATGCCGGGCGGCGCGCCCAACCGCCGTACGACGTGATGCCGCTCGACGAGCTGGCCGGCAAGGCGTCGCCCCTCACCGACGCCGAAGGCTACGTCACGCCGCAGGCGCCCCCCTCAGCCTTCCGAAGCTGAGCTCCTCGAGCGCCGAGGCGCTCCGCGGCGGAGCTGAGCCGGCGCATCGGTCGGCCGAAGGCTCTTTAGCGGCCGGAGCCCAGGCGCTCGCGGCTGGGGCTCAGTCGTTCGATGGCGTCCGCCGCCGCCGCTCGCTCGGCAGGCGATCCGCCAACTGACCGGACCAGGTGATCGAGCCGGTCTTGACCCGCCAGGCGGGCCCCACAGAGCCATGCCTGGATCGTCGCCCGCGGGATACCGGTCTGTTGCTCCAGAGTCCGCAACGAACGTGGGCGGGCGAGTGCTGCCAGAGCAGCTCCTAGTTCCTCCAGGCTTTGCGCTGCCTCCAGCAGCCCGACGATGTCCCGTGGATCTCGGCTTGCCGCCTCCCAGCGGCGGCGCCAGACCGGTAGCAGGTCGGTGGGCACGCCGCACCCGGTCAGGAAGGCTTTGGCGACCTCCCATGTCGGCAGTTGCTTGCCGTTGGTCGCGCGGATCAGGTGTGGATGGGAGTAGTGCGCGCGATCGGCCAGCTGTCGGTAGCTCAGCCCGGCATGACGTCGTACTCGCTGCAGCGCGTCCGCGAAAGCTTCCACGTGTTCAAACATAACTCAACATGTTTCAACAGATCAAGCGGCAGTTACGCTTGACCCTGTGTCTGTCGCGAAGGTTGCCGCCCTGGCCTACTACCCGGTGAAAGGTCTCGCCGGGATTCCCGTCGAGTCAGCTGAGGTCGGTCCGACCGGCCTGCTGAACGACCGGCTGTTCATGCTCGTCGAGCCGGACGGCAGCTTCCTCAGCCAACGCAAGCTCCCCGCGATGGCGACCCTCCGCGCCGAGCTGGCCGGCGACACCCTCCGGCTGTCCGCCTCCGACGCGCCCGATCTCGAGCTGGCGAGCCAGTACGACGGCAAGCGGCGCGACGTCAGCCTGTTCGGCAAATGGTTCGGCCAGGGCGTCGTACAGGACCCGGCCGCGGACGAATGGTTCACGGCCCGCCTCGGTACGCCGGCCGCGCTGGTCCGCGTGACGCCGGAGCACGAACGGCCCGGCTGGGGTGCGCATCGCGGCCTCACTGGGTACGGCGACGCGCATGCGCTGATGATCACGTCGCTGTCGTCACTCGACGGCCTGAACGCGCGCATCATCGAGCGCGGCGGCGAGGCTATTCCGATGAATCGCTTCCGGCCGAACATCGTCGTGTCCGGCTGGCCGGAGCCGCACACCGAGGACAAGGTCCTGCGGATGACGGCCGGCGCGGTCGAGATCGGTTACTCGGCGCGCGGCATCCGGTGTGCGGTTCCGACGGTGGATCAGCTGACCGGTGCCAAGTCAGGGCCGGAGCCGACCAGGACGCTCGCGACGTACCGGCGCGAACCGGCGTACGGCGGCGGCGTCAGCTTCGGCGTCAAGGCCGCAGTACTTGCCGGAGGCACCATTCGCGTCGGCGACGAGATCGCCGTCCAGGAATGGATCCCGGACGGCACCGATCCCGCCCAGGACTAACAGCCGACGCGCGAGCGACCTGTCACGGCCTTGTAGGTGCAGGTGTCGAAGGTCTTGCCGGCCGGGGTCTGGAAGCGGGCGGTGTCGCCGGTGTTGTTCCAGACGTACCAGCTCTGGTTCCAGTACAGCGTCAGCGCCCGGTTGCGGTTCTTGCCGGTGCGGACGATGACCGTCGACCGGCCCGGCAGCACGTAGCCGCGCGGGAACACGAACACGTGGTTGGCCACGTCGGCGACCCGGAAGCCGGACAGGTTGATCGGCCGGCTGCTGATGTTGCGGACAGTGAAGAATTCGTTGTTGATCTGGGCGTTGGTGCGGACGTCCGTGCCCGGCGGGTCGTACTGGATCCCGCTGAGTACGGCCGTGATCGCCGCGTCGGCCGTCAGCGGCGCGAAGGCCGCCGCACCGGCCAGCACCACGGCGGCCGTCGCGGCGGAAAAGAGCGTGCGGAAGCGTCGTGCGAACACAGATAATCCCCTTCGGCAGTGGGCCGATCTCCCCCCGGCCCGGTGAACACAGCTGCCGGTTCCCCCCGGCGGTCGCAGACGCTACTCGTTACGCTCCGTGCTCGTCAAGGGCTCAACCAACGGGTGTCGCGACCCCGTGCTCGAGCACCTTCACGCGCTCTTCCAGCCCGGCCTCACGGAACGCGGAGACGAGCTGATCGGGCCCCTCGGTGAAGTGCGCCCAACCCTCCGTATGCACCGGGACGATCGTCGCCGCACCGAGCAGTCGCGCTGCCTCGACCGCGTCCGCGGACGTGAGCGTGAGGTTGGCTCCGTCGAGTAGCGCGGTCCGCGCGGCGCCGGCGAACAGCACCGCGACATCGATCGGCGCGAACCGGTCCGCGATCTCCTTCACCAGCCCGAGCGACGCGTTGTCGCCGGCGACGTACACAGTCGGCAGCCCTTCGCCCTGCAGGACGAACCCGGTGACGACGCCGAGCACCTTCTCAGCACCCTCCGGGCCGTGCAGCGCGGGTACGCCGGTCACCGTGACGACGCCGCCGTCCGGTCGGGGTAGGTCGATCGACTCCCAGTTCTCCAGGCCGCGGACGCCTTCGATGCGAGTGGCCGCGCCCGGGGTCGACAGTACGGTCGGGATGCTCGCCAGCAGCGCGCGGCCGGCGTCGTCGAGGTTGTCCTTGTGCTCGTCGTGCGAGACGAGCGCGACATCGATCGGGCCGAGCTTGCCGGCCGGGATCGCCGGGCCGATCAGCTTGGTCATCACCCGACCCGGCAGCTGGTAGTCGCGGGGCTCGTCGAAGGCGGGGTCGATCAGGAATGTCAGGCCGCCGAGGTTCAGGACGGCGGTCGGGCCGCCGATGTGCGTGATCTCCATGACCACGATCCTCCGTCGCGGCGAGCCGTCCGGCCATTGGCCCGGGAGCCATAGTTGCCGAAGATCGGGCCATACTGTTCTTATGCGTACTGTCGCGGTCCTCGCGTACGACGGGATGAGCCCGTTCCACCTGTCCGTGCCCTGCCTGGTCCTCGGCGAGCGGCGGGGCCGCGCCACGGGGTACGACGTACTCGTCTGTGCGGAGCAGCCGGGATCGATGCGGACGAACGCCGGGTTCGGGATCAGCGTGGATCACGGGCTCGAGGTGATGGAGCGGGCCGATGTCGTCGTGCTGCCGAGTTGGGAGCCCGGTCGGCAGGCGTCCGACGTACTGCTGGACGCGATCCGGCGGGCGCATGCGCGCGGGGCGACGGTGGTGGGGTTGTGCATCGGGGCGTTCCTGGTGGCGGAGAGCGGGATCGCGGTGGGGCGCGAGGTGGTGACGCACTGGCGGTGGGCGGACGAGCTGCGCGTTCAGCATCCGGAGCTCGATGTACGCGCCGATGTGCTGTGGTCCGATCTCGGCGATGTGATCACTTCGGCCGGGACGGCGGCGTCGCTCGACTGCTGTTTGCACCTGGTGCGAATGCATCACGGGGTCGAGGAGGCGGAGAAGGTTGCCCGCGACATCGTCGTCGCGCCGCATCGGAGCGGGTCCCAAGCGCAGTACATCCCGGTGCCGGTGCCGCCGGATCCGGGCGACGACGTGATCGAGAAGGCGATGGTGTGGGCGCGGGCGCGGCTCGACCAGCCGGTGTCGCTGGACGAGTGGGCCGGGGCGGTGGCGCTGTCGCGGCGTACGTTCACACGGCAGTTCCGGGCGCGGACCGGGAGCTCGGGGCAGGCGTGGTTGCTGCGGCAACGGCTGGACCGGGCGCGGCTGTTGCTGGAGACAACCGATCTGCCGGTCGAGCGGGTGGCGGCGTCGAGTGGGTTCGGGAGCAGTGATGCGTTGCGGCACCATTTCCACACGCTGCTGGGGACGACGCCGCAGCGGCATCGGCAGGAGTTCTACAGCAGCACGAGCAGGATGTAGATCACCGGCGCGGCGAACGTGACGAGCAGGATCCAGGCCATCATCCGGTGCCCGGTCTTGCCGCGGTCGAGCGACGAGGCGAAGTACAGCACGGCGCCTTCCTCGGTGTGCCGGCTCAGCCCCATCCGCTTGGCCTCCTCGGGGCGCGGATCAGGCCGCTCCTCGGCGAACGCGTCCGGATGAATCCCGTAGTGCGCCGGCCCGGCTGAATCCACGTCGTCACGCTCGGAGAACATCCAGCCTCCCGCAGGTTGGTGGACCAGGTCGTCCAACCATGATCACACCAACCAGCAGGATTCGTGCCGCAGTTCCTACGAGAAGTCCGCCACCCAGGAGTTGCGGTCTGTCCAGCTGAGGCAGGCAATGACCTGCAGAGTGCAGCGCTGTGCTGTTCCGAAGCCGACACCGAGGGTGGTCAAGCCGCAGTTCATAACTGTGCTCCGGCTCTGCGACATCATCTGGTTGTACGCCTTCTGCGCCGACCACTTGTCGCCGCCGGCCGCGCTCATAGAGCTGCCCGTTGCGTTCACCGAGCCGGACTTCGCCCGGGAACCCGCGTCTCCACGCGCGCCGCCGGTCAGATTCGGATCCTGCTTGAGCGGTGCACAACCCTGGTCGACGCGAGCGTTGTCGATCATGTTGAACAGCTGCAGCTCGTCGTTCGTCATCTGGCCGTCGACCGGTGGTGGCGGGGGTGGGGTGGTGGTTGGGGTCTGGGTCGGGCGGCCGGTGGAGATCGTGCGACCTGGGGACGTCGGGGCGCTGGTCGCCTTGTCCGAGGTGGGGGAGTCGGTCGGCTCGATGGTGCTCGGGCTTTCCGACGGGACCGTGGTCGGGGAGGTGGAGTCCGTCGGGGTGTCTGTCGGGTTCGCCGTCGGACTCGTGCTCGGGGTGACCGTCGGCGAACTCGTCGGGGTCGCCGTCGGCGGGACCGTCGGCCGCGTCGTCGGGGTGGCGACGGCAGCCTTGGTGGCCGGGGTGATGTACGTGTCATCGGTCCGCGTGACCATCGGCACCGAAGCGTCCGCGTCGTCGTTCTGCGGCTGATGCAGCAGGATCCAGGAGATCGGCGTAATCACCAGCACCACGGAAGCCATGGCAATGATCGACCGCCGCCCCCGAGCGCCCCGCTCTCCAGACCCAGCCCGCCGCGAACCACGCCCCGGCCCACTACCTCCAGGCCCAGAACCCCCACGCCCACCAGCAGCGCGCGCAGCCCCACGCCCACCGCCCGCACCAGCAGAGCCAGCACCATCCGCGCCGCCGGACCCAAAGTCGGCCACACCAGCACCCGCAGCGCCTCCGCCGCCGGCCCCAAAGCCCGAAGCCCCAGCCCCGGCCGCACCAGCCGACTCGGCTCCCGCCAACCCGAGACCAGCACCACCCGCCGCGCCGGCACTAGCCGCTCCGAAGTCGGATACACCGGCACCTGCAGAGCCTCGGCTACCGGAGCCGAAGCTCGAAGCGCCGGCGCCAGCCGAGTCGGCAGCCACCAACCCGTGGCCGACACCACCTGTCGCGCCGGCGGAGCCGGTACTAGCCAGGCCGAAGTCGGTAGCACCCGCGGCGGCGCCACTTGTGGTGAGTCCAGAGGTGTCAGTGCGTGCTGCTCTGGCGGATTCGCTTAGACCGGCGCCTGCGCCGGCGGCGTCGAAGGCGGCTGCGGCACTTGCCGCGCCAACGCCGGATGCACCTTCTGTTGTCTCGGTGCGTGCTGCTCGGCCGGTGGCGGCCAGGGCGTCGGCTGCTGAGGCGGCTGGGGTGGAGCGCGAAGGAGTGTCCAGCGACGCCCAGTCGTCGGCGGCGCGGCGGACGGACCAGGTGCCGGCGGTTTCGCCCAGGCCGGTGCGCTCTGTCGGCTCCGGGGTTTCCGAACGACGTGCTGCACGGCGAGCCCGGGTGGGTGGCTCCGGTTCGGCGCCGGCGATCGGCTGCTCGACCCACGACGGCGTACCAGCAGGCGTCCGCGTGGGCAGCCCGGAGGTTGCGTCCTCGGGTGCGGTGTAGCTGGGGAGCGCGCCGCGCGGGGCGTACTGCGGGGTTGCCGGGCGGGACTGGTTGCCTCCGGCCCAGAACGGGTTTTCGTTGGACGCACCAGCGTTCTGCGCCGTGGCCCAGAACGGGGACTCGTCGCTCGAGCGCGGTGCGTACCGCGGTGGTTCGGGTGGCGCGGGCGGGGTCGATTCCGCGGGCGGGGTGGACCGGTTGCCGGAACGCGACGAGCGTGACGCTGCTCGGGTCGCCTTCCTGCGTGGTTTGTACCGGCCGTTTCCGGACTCGGACATTATTCCGTGGTTCCTCTCAAAGTCGCGCCCCCAAGACGTGCCTCATCAGCCGTCTCACCGGAGCCCCCCAGGAACGTCCGGCGACATGACAAGGTCGGATCTACCCGCGGCGACCGGCCGTGAACCGGCCGGACATTGTGGGCCTGAGACAACGTCTCGCCCGCACTCGGTGATCTGCACACAATGACAACCACAACGGCACTCAGCTCCGGCCGAAGTCCTGGACCCAGCTGCCCGGTCCGTAGTTGGACTTGACCTGCCCCGGGTCGTATCCGATGCCGATCGTGGTGAACCGGCAGTTGAGGATGTTCTCGCGGTGGCCGTCGCTCTGCATCCAGGTGGCGACCACCTTCTGGGCGGTGTCGTAGCCGGCCGCGATGTTCTCGCCCCAGCTCGACCCGCGGTACCCGGCAGCCTTCATCCGGTCGCCGGGGTCCTGACCGTCGGGGTTGGTGTGGTCCATGTAGTGCCGCCGGACCATGTCCGACGCGTGCTTCCCGGCCGCCTCGACGAGCGCGCTGTCCAGCCGCAGCGGACCGCAGCCCTGCTGCTGCCGGATCTGGTTCGTGTAGTCGAGGACCTGCCGCTCCTGCGTACTCGTGCCGCCACCACTGGGCGGCGGAGGAGTGTCGGTCGGAGTCGGTTCGGTGGTGCGGGTCTTCGTCGGCTTAGGCGTCGAACTCGACGTCTTCGTCGGGTAGCTCGGCTTCGGCCGCCCGCCACCGCTGGTCGTCCGCGTAGTGCCCGGCGAGCTCGGCGGCACGGTCACGGTCGTCACGCCGACCGTCGGAGCAGTCGGAGTCGTGAGTACGCCGGTAGGCGTGACACCCGGCGTACCTGGGCTGGTCGGAGTCGCCGACGTGGACGACGAGATCGCGCCCGGGCCGAGTGCCGGCGTACCGACGACTGACGTGGTCGTGCGACCGTTCGGCAAAGTCTTGGTGATCGTGACGAGCGGCGTACCGGCGTTGTCGCCCGATCCGCCGTCGATGCGCGTGTCCTCGGAGACGTTCAGAACCTTGGCAGCGTCGTCGGTCCGCGAGTTGTCGTGGGACATCAGCCAGACGACCGGCCCGATCGCGAGCAGTACCGACAAAGCGCTGACGACAGGGGCCACCAGGCCACGGCTCCGCCGAGGAGCACGTCTGTTGCCGCGGTGCCGCCGGGGGGTAGGCGAATCCGTCATGGGATGGGCGAATCCTCTTCGTTTTTCGTCGTACCGAGTGTCGCGTCGTTCCCCGTTGGTCCAGCCAGGTCCCCCCTGGTTACCGAACAGGAACCTTAACGGACCCGCGAGGTCATCGTTACAGGTCTGCGACGGCTCTTAACGATTCCCGAAGGTTCTCCGGGCAACGATTAACGAACAGGGCCTGAACGGCCGATCATCCGCCGAAGTCCTGCACCCAACTTCCGTTGCCCCAGTCCGGCTTCACCTGGCCGCTGTCGTACCCGATGCCGATCATCGTGTAGGTGCAGTTGAGGATGTTCGCGCGGTGGCCCGGGCTGTTCATCCAGCCGGTGACGACCGCCGACGGGCTGGAGTAGCCGACGGCAATGTTCTCGGCCATCGCACCGCCCTTGAACCCGGCCGACTTCATCCGGTCGAACGGGCTGCGGCCGTCCAGGCTGTCGTGCGCGAAGTAGTGCTGGTCGACCATGTCGGAGGCGTGCGCCTGGGCCGCTTTGGTGAGGGCGCTGTTGGTGCGCAGCGGTCCGCAGCCGGCCTTGGCCCGCTCCTGGTTGGTGAGGGCAAGCACTTGTGCCGCAGAGCCACCGCTGGGCTTGGAAGTCGTCGTCGGCTTCGGAGTCGCGGTGTGGCTCGGCTTCGTCGTCGGCTTGGACGTCGTCCTGGTGGGCTTCGGGCTCGGCGTACGCGAGCTGTCCCGGCTCGGGGCCGTTGTCGACCGGGTCGGCTTCGGGGTCGGGGTCTTCGTCGTGGCGCGAGTCGGCGTGGGTGTCGGCGTCGGCGCGCTGGGTGTGTACGACGGAGTCGTCGGACGGCTCGGAGTCGCCTTCGGGGCGTCGTCGCTGGCCGGCGCGACGGAGGTGATCGGATTCTCCTGGCTCGTCGGTTTGCTGTTGCCGGTCTGACGTACGACGAACCACCCGACGCCGACCAGCAGGACCAGAGCAGACAGCGACGCGATGAGAGGACCGGCCACGCCGCTGGCAAGTGACCGTTTGTGGTTCGTCATGGTGAGCACCCTTGCCCAGGCAGACGTTTGCCCACCCTTACCAAGACCGCCCTTGACAAACCTTTGACTATCGCAGTCGTTTCAAACGGCTGCAACGGAAAGACAGCGCCGCTTCGCGGCGGGTGGGGTGGGGGGTTTCAGGTGGTTGACCGCGCGATGACGATGTCGGCGATGACCTTCCAGCCCAGGCTCCGGTACAGGCGCAGGCCGTCGATCGAGGCGATCAGGATGCCGCGTTTGGCGCCCTTCGCCGCGGCCGCTTCGACCAGCGACGCCATCACGGCACTGCCGAGTCCGCGTCGCCGATGGGCCGGATCGGTCTCGATCCGGTCCGCGACCGCGTCCTCACCGACGACCGCCATCCGCCCGCTCGACACCACTCCGCCGTGCATGGTGGCGCGGGTGATGATCAGGTTGTCCTCGAGTTCGGTGTGCAACGCATAGCGCTCGTGCAGCTTCAACGCCGGCTGCTCCGAGAGCTGGATCGTCATCAGCCAGTCCTGGTCCTGCTGGACCTCGAGCCCGAGGTCCTCCAGTTGCTCGATCCGGGCTTCTTTGTCATCGGTGGCCAGGGTGATCCAGCCCGCGCCGCGCCCGCCGCCGTCGGCCGAGGCCAGCTGGGCAGCACGCTCCACACGTTCCGGTTTGTCGTCGGCATCCAGTACGACGTACTCCGTCGGCCGGCTCTCCTCACCCGCGCGGACGATCAAGATGCCGTCGTTGTCGTCCTCCACTGTGGTCCAGCCCCGCGAGACGGACCACCCGGCCTGCCAGCGGCGGACGAGTTCCTCACGATCTCTCACCCGTCGATTCAATCAGCCCGCACCCGCCACGGCGAGGGGAACTGGTGTCGCTTGACACCAACTGGCCGTGAATTTCCGCCTGCAGGCTGTCACCACTACCGCTCGGCCGCCCGCTGCGCAACCCCTCACAGCCGGTCAGCGGGCGGCGTACTCGTCGGCGAGCAGGTCGAAGGTGAGCAGGTTGTCGTAGTCACCGTCGCGGCGCGGGCTGGCCGCGCGCTCGGTGCCGACGTGGGTGAATCCGTTGGCCTCGGCAACGTGCGCGGACGCGCTGTTGCCCTCGGCAGCCTTCAGCACCAGCCGGCGCCGGCCGAGACCGCCTTCCGCGACAGGCTTGAACGCGTGCGGGATCAGCAGTTCGACCGCGGAAGTCATCAACTTACGGCCGCGCGCGTCCGGGTGCATCCAGTACCCGATCTCGCCCACCGTCCGGTCTATCCGGTCGTTCAGATCGAAGATGCTGACATTCCCGAGCAGCTCGTCGCTGGCCAGATCGGCGATCGCCCAGGCGACGCCGTCACCGCCGGCCATCATGTGCAGCCGTGTCTTGATGAATCCCTCGGCGTCCTCCAGCCGGTACGGCGATGGCATGCCGGACAGCCAGTACTGCGTCCGCTCGTCGCTGCAGGCCTCTTGTACGCGTTGCGCGTCCGAGTCCCGCAGTCCGCGCAACCGGATGCCGCCGCCTTCGAGCATCGGCGCCGACCACCAGTTGCCCTGCGGCTCGAGGTCATCGTCACGGCCGAGCGTCGCGACCCATTCGTTCTTCCGGGTACCGCGCGTGCGGCCGCCGCCCTGCACGCGGACGAGCTCGCGGAAGCCCACCTTCCAAGCGACCCGGCGGCTTGCATAGTTCCCGACGAACGCGCGCCAGATCACCCGGTCCCAGCCGAGACCGTCGAACGCGTACCGCACCGCGAGCTTCAGCGCCCGCGTCATCACCCCGTTGCCGCGGACGTCCGGCGACAGTGCGAACCCGACCTCGCCGACGCCGCCTTCGCCGTCACCGAGATCGATCGTGCCGGCGTACCGGCCGTCGTACTCGATCGCCCAGGCCCACATCGTGTTCGTGCGCCAGCCGTTCGGGACCAGCTCGGTCAGGAAGCTGACCGCGTGCTCGTGCAGGTACGGCACCGGGATCGTGGTCCACTCCTGCATTACCGGGTCCTGGCACATCAGGTAGGCGGGCTCGACATCGTCGACGGTGTGGGCACGCAGTGTCACCACTCCGTCGGTCAGAACCGGGACGTCCTCGGGGAATCGCATATCTCAGGGTGACGCGCTGCCACCGGCCCGGCAACGCATTTCCCTGACACGGAGAGCAATCGAGATTAGGCTGTGAGCTGTGAACGCAGCCGGAGGGGAGCCGCCACGCGGCCGGGGTGGGCAGCTGGCCGCTCAGCGACAGGCCACGATCGTTGCCGAAGTCAACAGTCGGGGCGCGATCACGGTGGCCGAGCTGGTCGATCGGTTCGGTGTCTCGGACATGACGATCCGGCGCGACCTCGACGCCCTGGACTCCAGCGGCCTGCTGCACAAGGTGCACGGCGGCGCGACGTCGGTCGGCCTGCGCAGCGCCCACGAGCCGGGCTTCGACGCCAAGCTGACGCAGGAGTCCGCGGCCAAGCAGGCGATCGCGGCCGAGGCAGCGACCCGGGTCCAGCCGGACAGCGCGATCGGCATCGGCGCCGGTACGACGACGTACGCGCTCGCTCGTCAGCTGCTCCGGGTGGAGAACCTGACCGTGGTGACGAACTCGGCGCGGATCGCCGACGTGTTCCACGGCAACGGGCGCTCGGACCGGACCGTCGTGCTGATCGGCGGCATCCGTACGCCGTCGGACGCGCTCGTCGGGCCGATCGCGACCGCAGCGCTGGCGTCGCTGCACCTCGACCTGTTGTTCCTCGGCGCGCACGGTGTCGACGCCGAGCACGGGTTGAGTACGCCGAACCTGATGGAGGCCGAGACCAACCGGTCGTTCATCGCCGCCAGCCGCGAGATCGTCGTGGTCGCGGACCACACCAAGTGGGGGACCGTCGGCCTGAGCACGTTCGCGACCTGGTCGGACCTGGACGTCATCGTCACCGACAACGGCCTGTCGACCCCCGCCCGCAAGGCCATGCGCGACACGGGTTGCGCCCTCGTTATCGCTAGCTGAGGCGAGAGGCGCCGGCTGACGGAGCCGCAGCGAGGGCGCTGGGTGCGCTGAAACCGTGCTCTGCAAAGGCCTTCTCGATCGCGGCCAGCACCGACTCGGACGCATCCGCCTCCACAAGCGCGATGATGCAACCGCCGAAACCGCCACCGGTCATCCGCGCTCCGAGCGCACCGGCCTCGAGCGCGGTATCGACCGCGACGTCGAGCTCCGGCACGGTGATCTCGAAGTCGTCGCGCAGTGACGCGTGCGACGCGGTGAACAGCGGGCCGACCTCGCGCAGCTTGCCGGCGTGCATCAGCGCGACCGCGTCCTCCACCCGGCGGATCTCGGTCACGACATGCCGCACTCGACGCCGTACGACGTCGTCCGACAACCGCGCCAGCGCATCGTCGAGCTCCTCGAACGCGATCGACCGCAGAGCCGGTACGCCGAGCTCGGCCGCCGCCTGCTCGCAGCTCTTCCGGCGCGCGGCGTACTCACCGTCGACATGCCGGTGCGGTGCCTTCACGTCGACGACCAGCAGAGCGAGGTTGTCGGCCGCGGGGTTGAACGGGATCTGCTCGGTCGACATCGCGCGGATGTCGAAGTACAACGCGTGGCCCTCGGTGCAGCACATCGAGGCCATCTGGTCCATCAGTCCGACCGGCGCACCGACGTACTTGTTCTCGGCCTTCTGTGCGAGTCGGGCGACCTCGCCGGGGTCGACCTCGATCTCGCGCAAGCCGAGCAAGGCGACCAGCGTCGCGCAGAGCAGGGCCGCGGACGAGGACAGGCCGGCGCCGGAGGGGATGTCCGACTCGAACCGCAGGTTCGCGCCGCCGACCGCGTAGCCGGACTCGCGCAGGATCCAGGCCGCGCCGGCCGGGTACGCCGCCCAGTCGCCGACCGATCCCGGAGCGAGCTCGTCGATCGCGAACTCGGTGACGCCCTTGTGTCCGGCCGAAGCGACCGCGATCCGGCCGTCGTCGCGCTTCGAGGCGGTGACGACGATCCGGTTCGGCAGGGCGATCGGAAGGACGAGCCCGTCGTTGTAGTCGGTGTGCTCGCCGATCAGGTTGACCCGTCCCGGTGCGCGCCAGCTGCCGTCGGGCGCCGTACCGAAAACATCCTTGAAGCTCACGAACCGACCTTCCGCAGAGTCTCGGCCACGTCCTCGGGCCGGGTGTCGCTGATGAACGCGCCCATGCCGGACTCCGAGCCGGCCAGGTACTTGATCTTGTCCTTCGCCCTGCGGATCGACAACACCTCCAGGTGCAGGTAGCCGAGCTCACGATCGATGCGGACCGGGGCCTGATGCCAGGCGGCGATGTAGGGCAACGGTTCGCCGTACAGGCCGTCGAGTCGCTGCAGTACGTCGAGGTACAGCTCGGCGAAGTCGTCGCGCTCGCCGACCGACAGCTCGTCGATGCCGAACACCTGGCGGTGCGGGTAGAGGTGCACCTCGACCGGCCAGCGGGCCGCCTCGGGCACGAACGCGGTCCAGTTGCCGTTCTCGGCGATGACCCGCGTGCCCTCCTTGCGCTCGGCCGCCAGTACGTCGGCGAACAAGTTGCTGCCAGCAACTTCCTGGTGCTCGCGGGCGCGCGCCATCAGCGTCCGCATCCGCGGCGGGATGAACGGGTAGGCGTAGATCTGGCCGTGCGGGTGGCTGAGCGTGACGCCGATCTCCCGGCCGCGGTTCTCGAACGGGAAGACCAGTTCGACGTCGTCGCGGGCGCCGAGTTCGGCGGTCCGGTCGGCCCAGGCGTCGACGACCAGGCGGGCCTGGCCCTGGGACAGATCGGTGAACGACTGGTTGTGGTCGCTGGTGAAGCAGACCACCTCGGTCCGGCCCGGGCCGGCGAACGACGGGAACCGGTTCTCGAACACGACCACGTTGTAGTCGTGGTCCGGGATCTCGGTCGGCTTGCCCGGCCGGCTCGCATCCAGCGGGCACTCGTCGGCCGGCGGCAGGTACGTCCGGGTGTTGCGGTGGGTGGCGTAGGTGATCACGTCGCCGGTCAGCGGGTCGGTGCGCAGGTCGACCTGCGGCTGCGGGGCGGGCAGGCCGCGGGTGTCCTCGAGCGGCACCCGCACCGGCGTGTCGGCGGGGTCGTAGTAGATCAGCTCGCGTCCGTCCGACAGTTTGGTGTCGGTACGGCGTACGCCGCGGGGTGTTTTCATCGTGTGACCCTCCCGGCCGTACGACGCGTCCGGCCAGGAATCATCGTAAACCAACAAACTCGAACAAGCACGGTAGCCCGGGCGGCCGGTAGTCTTGCTCAATGGACGACTACGCCCAACGCCCGCCCTCTCGTGATCTGTCGAGAGGGCGCTAGGAAATCCCACCCATGAACGACACCCTGCTACTGAACATCGTTCTGATTCTGGTCTTCGTGATGATCGGCGGTGTTTTCGCCGCCGCGGAAATGGCCCTCGTGTCTCTGCGGGAGAGCCAACTGAAGGCCCTTTCGCACCGCGGCAAGCGCGGCGAGACCGTCGCCAAGGTCGCCGCCAACCCGAACCGGTTCCTGTCCGCCGTGCAGATCGGCGTGACCCTGATGGGCTTCCTGTCCGCCGCCTTCGGTGGCGCGACGCTCGCGGACAGCCTCTCGCCGCACCTGCAGAAGCTCGGACTGCCCGAGGGCCTGGCCGACACCGTTGCGCTGATCCTGATCACGATCCTGATCTCGTACGTCTCGATCGTGATCGGTGAGCTCGCCGCCAAACGGCTCGCGCTGCAGCGGGCCGAGACCTTCGCGCTCGGCCTGGCACCGCTGGTCGACCGGATCGCCTCCGGCGCGCGGCCGGTGATCTGGCTGTTGTCGAAGTCGACCGACCTGGTGGTCCGTGCGCTCGGCGGCGACCCGAACGCGAACCGCGAGGTGATGTCCGACGAGGAGCTCCGCGACCTGGTCTCGGCGCACGAGTCGCTCGGCGAGGAAGAGCGCAAGATCGTCGACGACGTCTTCGAGGCCGGCAGTCGGCAGCTGCGCGAGGTGATGCTGCCGCGGACCGAGGTGGACTTCCTCGACGGCGAGATGCCGGCGTACAAGGCAGTCAAGTTCGCCGCCGAGCGGCCGCACTCGCGATACCCGGTGATGAACGGCTCGGCCGACGACATCGTCGGGTTCGTCCACGTCCGCGACCTGTTCGACCCGGCGGTCGCCTCCCGCTCGGTGCGGGTCGGCGACCTCGCACGCGAAGTACTCATGCTGCCGGACACCGCGAAGCTGCTGCCGACGCTGACCGAGATGCGCCGCCGTAGCACGCACCTCGCGATCGTCCTCGACGAGTACGGCGGCACGGCCGGCATCGTCACGCTCGAGGACCTGGTCGAAGAGCTGATCGGCGACATCAAGGACGAGTACGACGAGGAAGCGGCCGAGACCACCCGCCTCGGCGGCGGCGACATCGTCGTCGACGGCCTGCTGAACCTCGACGACTTCGCCGACGCCACCACGATCGAGCTGCCCGACGGCCCCTACGAGACCGTCGGCGGTTTCCTCGCCGCCCAGCTCGGGAAGGTCCCGTCGACCGGCGACGAGGTCCGCTTCGGCGTCTACACGATGACTGTCACCGAGATGGACGGCCGCCGGGTCGCCCGGGTCCGCCTGCACCGGATCAAACCGGAAGCGGAGCAGGTCGAGTCTCCAGCACCCGCTGTCGAGCAATGACGACGAGCCCGCCGACGACGTACCCGAGGCCCTGGAAGACGAGGACCGGGATGATGCCGACAGCGTCGCCGAGGAAGCCGGCCGCGGTGATGCCGATCAGCACCGCGACGCTCTCGGCGGCGCCGACCGCGCCGTAGATGCGGCCGCGGGTGCCGTCGACGGTGAGGTTCTGGAAGACGGTCATCATCCCGGCGATCGTGAGCGCGCCGGGCAGCCCGACGACGATCATGCAGACGAACGCGGGGATCACGCTGTCCGACGCCAGCGGGTAGAGGAACAGCGTGATGTCGATCAGGCCGAAGGCGAGGGCGCCGATGCCCCACAGCCTGGCGGCCGGCCAGCGCGAGCCGATCGCGGCGGCGACCAGACCGCCGACGATCCCGCCGACCGCCTGGGACGAGACGATCAGGCCGTACACCTTCCCGTCGCCGCCGATCTGGGAGCTGACGAACGGCGCGAACAGCGTGCTCATGATCCCCTCACCGACACCGGTGACCATGCAGAACACGAAGAACAGCCGGATCGCCGGGCCTGCGACGCACAACCGCAGCCCTTCGGTCCACTCTTCCTTGAGGCGCTTGATCGCGCCGCCGGCGGTCCGCTCCGGGTTCTCGGGCCGTACCTGGCGGTGCCGCATCCGCGCGACCAGTACGACGGCGATCAGGAACGTCGCCGCATCGCCGAGCGCGAGCAGGGTGAGTCCTCCGGCGGCCGCGAGGACACCACCGAGCGCTGCGCCGATGAGCCGGGCGAGGTCGCGGATCTGACTGTTCAGCGCGTTCGCCGTCACCAGTTGCTCGTCGTTGACCAGCACCGGGACAAGGGACTGCTCGGCCGGCTGGAAGAACTGCTGTAGACAGCTCTGCGCCAGCACTACGCCGTACACGATCCAGATCTTGCTTTCGTCGTTCACGGCGATCAGCGGCAGGAGGACCACCGCGTTGAGGACGTTGGTGACGATCATCGTGGTCCGCTGGTTCCAGCGGTCGACGAAGACGCCGGCCAGCGAGCCGAGTAAGACGGCCGGCAGGAACGACGCCAGCAGCAGCCCACCGCTCGCCAGCGTGGAGCCGGTCAGCACGTACACCTGGAACGCGAGGCCGGTCCGCAGCAGCCAGTCGCCGATCAGCGAGATCAGGCCGGCGCTCAGCATCAGGCGGTAGTCGCGCTGGCGGGCAAGGACGCCCCACAAGTCCTTCATCTGCCTACTCCGCTCTGTTATTCGGGGGAGATCGTGACGATCTGGGTGAATGAGACGTGCCGGCTGCCGGGCGGGCGGACGGACTTGTCGTCGATCGGCCGCTCGTCGATCCAGCGCTGCAGCAACGCGTCGACCTGCCCGACGAGCTCGGTCAGCTCGTCGGCGGTCAGGTAGAACCCGCTCTGCCCGATGCCTGAGTTGTCCCTCCAGACCGCGTCCTCGGTCTGCCGTTGCTGCTGCCACTGGCTCAACCGCTCGAGCGCGCGCTCGGCCAGCAGTTGCTCGAGTACGTCGGCCGCCGCGGCGCCTTCCGGGGTCTGCGCCGCATCACGCCACGACTGCGAGGTCGACACCAGCCGCCATGGCCGCTCGCGGTTGTCCTTCCCCGGAGCCGGCTCGACGAAGTCGTACTTCGCCAGCTGCCGCAGGTGATGCGACGCCAGCGCCTGACTGATCCCGAGCCGCCGCGCCGCATCGGCCGCGGTCATCGGCCCCTCCCGCCCGAGCAACGACTGCAGATCCAACCGCACCGGATGCGCCATCGCCCGAATCGCCAACGGGTCATCCAGCAACCGCGACCGCCGCGAATCCTTCTCCAAAGACATGCTTGGAATATGCGCCGCACCGAATCAGATGTCAAGCCATTGCTTGGAATGTGCTAGCCGGTTTGCTCGCGGATCCACTCGAGGGCGGGCTCGGCGTGGGTCAGGACGGAGACGTGGCCGAGGTCCTCGTGCAGTTCGAGTTCGGCGGTCGGCAGGTTGGCGGACAGCCATTTGCCGTGTGAGCAGGGGATGATGCCGTCCGCGGTGCCGTGGACGAGCAGGGTCGGGGCGGTGATCGTGGTCGGGTCGCAGCCCCAGTCCAGGACATAGGAGCAGTCGTCGTCGATGACGCCGTCCGGGCCGTCGGGCATGGCCTTGTCACCGGCGACCGAGCCGAGCCAGCCCCACGGGCCGTCGAACAATGCGATATCACTCGCGGTGAACTCCGGGTCGTACTCGACACCTGACGTCTCGTGCCGCATCTTCGCATCCCGCCCGGCGGCGGCCGCGTGGAGCGAGGCGAGCCCGGACGCGACCATGCCGTCGTACCAGTCCAGGCCTTCGGCGTCGTACGGCGCGATCGCGGCGAACGTGGCCACGGCCTCGACCCGTTCACGGAGGATCGCGGCGGACGCGAGCGCGAACGAGCCGCCGCCGGAGTACCCCATCAGCGCGAAGGTGCCGATTCCGAGCGTGTCCAGGACCGTGGTCAGATCGTCGGCCACCGACGCCATCGTGCGGCCCGGCGCCGCGGTCGATCCGCCGTACCCGGGCCGGTCGAACGAGATCCACCGGACGCCGAGCCACTCACCCGCGTCGAACAGCGGCGCCGGTGGGACGCCGAGGTTCGGTGTGCCGTGATGCCAGACCACGGCGAGGCGTGCGTCGTCACCCGGGGCGCTGTCGTACCCGTGCAGGATTCGTCCGTCGGCCAGGCGGAAGTCGATCTCGTCCATGCCGTTCACGATAAATCGCCGAAATGTCGAGTGCTCCCGATCGTGTCCGACCTCTGCTGCGAAGATCCCTACAGATCCCGAAAGGATGCCCGAAGATGAAGTACCTGCTGCTGATTCACAGCAACCCGATCACCTGGGGCCACCCCTCCTTCCTGAACACCGAGGAAGGCAAGCGACTCCCCAAGAAGGCCCGCGACGCCCTCGCCGCCCAACTCGACAAGCTCCTGACCGAGATCGACGCCTCGGGCGAGCTGATCAACGCGGTCCCGCTGGACCCGCCGGCGAAGACCCGCGTGGTCCGGGTTCGCGAAGGCATTCGAGCCACCACGGACGGCCCGTACTCCGAGGCGAAGGAGCAACTGGCCGGCGTCTTCCTCATCGACGTCAAGAGTCCCGAGCGAGCCGAGGAGATCGCCGCAACGATCCCCGAAGCCGAGTTCGTCGCGGTAGAGGTCCGCCCGGTCTCGGTCTTCGACTGACGTACTGCGGTCAGCCCCACCCAGCGTGGGGCTGATCGCACTTCAGTGTTCGACGAGGCGGGAGTGGTTTGCCGTTGTGGCGAGGGTCGGGTCGAGGGCGCCGAGGGCTAGCCAGGTGGCGCCGCCTACGCCGTCCCGGGCGGTCAGGACCTCGCCGGCGAAGTGCTGGCGGATGAGTTGGCCGACCGGGGAGGATTCACCGGCGACGCTGCCCGCGAGCACCATCGGGCCTTGGTCCGAGCTGGTCTTCAGGCGGGCGACTGTTTCTGTGAGCAGTTCGGCTGCGCGTTTCACCAATCCGCGGGCGGTTTCGTCGTCCTGGGCGTACGCCGCGATGACGGCCGGAGCCAATTCGGCGAGCATGACCGGTGGCCGGCTGTTGACCGTCCTCACCAGATCGTCGCGCAGCGCGTCGTACCCTTCACGTTGTGCAACGGAATTCGGGTCCCGATCGGGCAGAACTGTTTGTACGACGGTCTGCTCGAGCAGGCCGAGCGGCTCGCGAAGATCGAGGGCTTGCAACACACTGCGCACAGCCTCCCGGCCGAGCCAGAACCCGGACCCCTCGTCGCCGAGCAGCCAGCCGTGCCCGCCGACAGTCCGCACGAGCTGGTGATCGCGGACCAGTCCGACGTTGCTGCCGGTGCCCGCGATCAGCACGATTCCGCCCGGCTGCGGCGTACCTGAGGCGAACGCGACCTCGAGATCGCCGATGTAGTCGGGGGCCACGGTGAGGCCGGCGCCGGTCCAGGCCTCGTCGAACCGGGCTGCCACGTCGGGCCGCCCGAGGGCCGAGCCGCCGGCCATGCCGACCACGGCGGCCTTGACCTCGGACGCGTCCAGCCCGGCGAGGGCCGCGTGAAGCGCCTGACCGAAGTTGGCCGCCGCGCTTGCGGGATGACTGGTCGGGTTCCCGCCCGCGGCGGCACCGCGGCCGACTACGTTGCCCTCGGAGTCCGCGATCACGATCCGGGTGGAGGTGCCACCCAGGTCACCGCCCAGGACCAGCGGTCCGGCCGGTAGGGGGCGTTCGACCGACATACGCAATGCTCCAAACTGCTCAAAAGAGCCTATTTACAAGCACAAAGCAATCACGCGACGGTCCCGATCCGTGGAGATCACAGGGATGAGCCTTGACTTTAGCTGCCAGTTGAGAAAAGTTCTGTCCAGCAAACCGCAAACTTGCGCACTTGTCGGCACCCGGAGTGTCGTAGCCAGCAGATTAGTCGAGGGGTGGGCCGCTGATGGCCAGCAGTAAGCACGGGGGATCCGGGGAGACGGGTGGCGTGAGCGCGCAGTCCTATGTGCACACGCTGACCCCGATTCTGGCCGCGGTGACCGAGCAGATCGACGGTCCGATCCAGCAGGCGGCCGACCTGATGACCGAGTCCTTGCGCGCCGACGGCGTGATCCAGGCGTTCGGCTCCGGGCACTCCGAGGCGCTCGCGATGGAGATCGCCGGTCGCGCCGGCGGCCTGATCGCGACCAACCGGATCGCGCTGCGGGACCTCGTCCTGCTCGGCGGCGAACCGCGGGAGCTGCTGCGCAGTGCTGAGCTCGAGCGCGACCCGAAGTACTCCCGCAAGCTCTACGAGCTGTCCGCGGCGCGGCCGGGCGACCTGTTCGTGATCGCCTCCAACTCCGGCGTGAACGGCTCGATCGTCGAGCTCGCGAGTGTGGTGAAGGAGAAGGGCCACCCGCTGATCGCGATCACCTCGATGCAGCACACCGGTGGGATGGACTCCCGGCACCCGTCGGGCAAGAAGCTCATCGACTTCGCGGACGTGGTGCTCGACAACCACGCGCCGTACGGCGACTCCGTCCTCGACCTGCCCGACGGCGGCGGCAAGGTCTGCGCGGTCTCGTCGATCACCGCCGCTCTGATCGCGCAGATGCTGGTCGCCGAGGTACTGCGCCGGATGACCGATGCCGGCGAGACCCCGCCGGTCTATCTGTCCGCGAACATCCCCGGCGGCGACGAGCACAACCATGCTCTCGAAGCGCGGTACGCGGGTCGCATCCGTCGTACTGCCTGAACTGAGCCACCCTGAAGTACTAGCCTGCCGAAATGCTGAAACGGCGGACGTTGCTGCAGGGTGCGCTGGCCGGCGCGGTCCTGAGCGGATGCTCATCGGCCCCGCCGGCCCGGCCTGTCTCCCCGCAGAATCCCTTCGACGTCGACGCGAACGCTCCGCTCGACGTCGTGATCAGCGAGGAGTACGGCGGGTTCGCGGCGGCGGCGTACCGGAAGAAGTATGCGAGCGCCGCCGTCACGCCGAAGGTGACGCCGCAGCTGTCGGATGCTCTGCTGCCGCGGTTCGCCGCGGGCAACCCGCCTGACGTCGTGCTCAGCACCGGCGATCAGGAGCTCGAGCTCGGTCGGCTGGTGAAGGACGGGCAGCTGACCGACCTGCAGAAGTTGCTGGACGCGCCGTCCTGGGACAACCAGGCCGCGAAGGTCAAGGACCAACTGCTGTCGGAGCTGCTCGACATCGGCCGGTACGACGGAACGCAGCGCACGCTCAACTACGTCGCAACCGTTTACGGGCTGTGGTATTCGGCCGGCCTGTTCCAGACCAACGGCTGGGACGTGCCGCACACGTGGCCGGATTTGCTTGCCCTCGGCACCGATATGAAGGCGGCCGGCCTCGGCCCGTTCATCTACGCCGGCGCCCATCCGTACTACGTCCTCGAGCTGGTCCTCACGCTGGCCGCCAAGACCGGCGGCGCGGACGTGCTGAAACGGATCGACAACCTCGACGCCGGCGCCTGGAAGGACGCGAGCGTGACCCGGGCGATCGCCGCGGTCGGGGAGCTGACCAAGCGCGGCCTGATCGCCGCGGGGAGCGCGCAGTACGACCACATCGGCTCGCAGAAGCGCTTCCTCGCCGCGAAGGCCGGGATGCTGCCGTGCGGGAACTGGCTCGAGAACGAGATGAAGGGGCTGATCCCGCAGCGGTTCGGGCTGACGATGTTCGCCGTACCGGCGCTGGACGCCTCGCCGGCGCTCGCGAGCGGGCTGCATGTCGCCGCGACCGCGCCGTTCCTGGTGCCGGAGAAGGCTCAGAACAAGGCCGGCGGCCTCGAGTACCTGCGCGCGCTGCTGTCCCAGGACGTCGCGGCCCAAGTGAGCTCCGAGTCCAACCAGCTCACGATCGTCCGCGGCGCGGCCGACGGCCTGGAGATGGGGACGGCGCTCCGCTCGGCCCGCGATCTACTGACAGCGGCCGGCGACCAGGTCATCACCTGGTACTTCGACACCTGGTACCCGGACTTCGCGAACGCAGCCGCCGCAGCCACCGGGCAATTCATGGCCGGCGGCCTGCAGCAGTCGGAGTGGACCGCGCGGATCCAGGCCGCGGCGGACAAGCTCAAGCAGGACAACGCGGTAACGAAGTACCACCGGGACTGAAAAACGCTATCGCCGTCGGGCGCTGGTCGCCGTACTCTCTTGCTGAGGAGTGGCGACATGGCATGGCTCGGAGCAGCGGTTCTGTTCTTGATGCTCTGCGCCCTGCTCAACCTCCTGCTGCCGAACCCGCCGCCGAGCCGCTGGCGGCGCCGGATGCAGCGTGTGACGGCGCGAGCGCACGGTCGGTTCCGCCGTCGCCCGGTCCCGCTGCCGGACCCGTTCGACACGCTCCGGCTGCAGACGCGGCTCGGGACGTTGTCCACCAAGATCCGCCGGGTGGAGTCCACGCCGCACGTCTACGCGAAGGCTCACCGCCTGATGGCGCTCGAGGCGGCGTACGACGACCTCCTGGACGAGGCGTGCCGCCTGGCCGGCGTACCCGATCCAGACGCCAAACAACCCGAAGAGAAGCGCTGGCAGGAGGAGCAGGAACTGGCCTCCCGAGGGTGGTCCTGGTAGGTATACCGCCCGGGTGATGGCTGGACCGGGGTCGCTGGCAGAATCGTGCGTATGTCCCAAGCTGCGTCTGACCCCTCCGCAGCCGGTTCCCAGCGGCGCCCTCGCGTGCTTTCCGGGATCCAGCCGACGGCGGACTCCTTCCACTTCGGCAACTACCTCGGCGCGGTGCGGCAGTGGGTGGCCCTGCAGGAGGACCACGAGGCGTTCTACTGCGTCGTCGACCTGCACGCGATCACCGTGGAGTACGAGCCGAAGGCGCTCCGCGAGCGCACCCGCCGGTCCGCGGCGCAGCTGCTCGCGGCCGGGATCGACCCGGAGCGGTCCACCCTGTTCGTCCAGTCGCAGGTGCCCGAGCACGCGCAGCTGAGCTGGGTGCTCGGCTGCATCACGGGCTTCGGCGAGGCCAGCCGGATGACGCAGTTCAAGGACAAGTCCGCCAAGGGCGGCGCCGACCGCGCCACCGTCGGCCTGTTCACCTACCCGATCCTGCAGGCCGCGGACATCCTGGTCTACCAGGCCGACCGCGTCCCGGTCGGCGAGGACCAGCGTCAGCACCTCGAGCTGACCCGCGACCTCGCCCAGCGGTTCAACCACCGCTTCGGCAAGACCTTCCGGCTGCCGGAGCCGTACATCGTCAAGGAGACGGCGAAGATCTCCGACCTGCAGGACCCGTCGGCCAAGATGAGCAAGTCCAGCTCGTCCCCGGCCGGCATCATCGACCTGCTCGACGACCCGAAGGTCAGCGCGAAGAAGATCCGTTCCGCGGTCACCGACTCCGGCCGCGACGTGATCTTCGACCAGGAGAACAAGCCCGGCGTCGCGAACCTGCTGACGATCTACTCCGCGCTCACCGGCCGCAAGATCAGCGAGCTCGAGGACGAGTACGCCGGCCGCGGGTACGGCGACTTCAAGAAGGACCTGGCCGACGTCGTGGTCGAGTTCGTCACGCCGTTCCGGGAGAAGACGCTCGGCTACCTCGACGACAAGGCTCAGCTGGACGCGATCCTGGCCGCGGGCGCCGAGCGGGCGCGCGCGGTCACCGAGCCGACCCTGGCCCGGGTCTACGACCGGCTCGGGTTCGTCGCCGGCCCGCCGCAGGGCCGGTAGCCCCGGATGACGACGATCGGTGTCGCGATCCCGATCGCGGAGCCGTACGGCTCGGAGCTGCAGAAGTTCCGGGCCGAGTTCGGCGATCCGATGGCCGCGTCGATCCCCACCCACGTCACGCTGCTGCCGCCGACCGACATCGAGGCGGCGGACCTCGACGTGATCGACGCGCACCTGCTCGAGGTGGCGGCGCGGTTCCCGAAGTTCCGGATCCGGCTCCGCGGTACGGCGACGTTCCGGCCGATCTCGCCGGTGGTGTTCGTGCCGCTGGCCGAGGGCATCTCCTCGTGCGAAGTACTGCAGTCGCAGGTGCGGTCCGGCCCGCTGCGGGTCGACCTGCGGTTCCCGTACCACCCGCACGTCACGGTCGCGCACGACCTCGACAAGGATGCCCTCGATCGCGCGTACGACGCCCTGTCGGAGTACGACTGCGCGTTCGACGTCGAGTACTTCAGCCGTTACGAACACGGCGCCGACGGCGTGTGGCGGCCGCAGCGGTCGTTCCCACTGGCAGGCTGAGCCTCCTCGTCGGCGGGTACAGGAGATTCATGAAAAAGCTCAAGGCCGCCTGGCAATGGTTCGGCCGGACGCAGCTGTGGCGGGCCTGGCAGCGGTACGGGAACCAGCGCGGTAACCGCCTGGCCGGCGCGACGAGCTTCTTCGGGTTCCTGTCGCTGTTCCCCTTGATCGTGCTGGCGGCGGCGATCATCGGACCGCTGCTCGGCGACGACGCGATCGAGACGCTGAAGAAATCTCTGGAACAGAACCTGCCGGGGATCGGCAACAACATCGACATCGACGCACTGATCGCCCACGCGGGCACGATCGGGTTGATCTCCGGGATCGGCCTGCTGCTGACGGGCCTGGGCTGGATCGACGCGCTGCGGGCCTCGATCCGGCTGATGCACGAGCTGGACGACCAGCCGGGGAACGCGGTGCAGCAGAAGCTCGCCGACACCGGCGCGCTGATCGGCCTCGGGCTGATCGGGCTGATCGCGACCGGCGCCTCGTCCGTCCTGACCGGACTGTCCCGACGGATCGTCGACGCGAGCAACCTGGACGGCACCTGGCTGGCCGACTGGGGTCTCCAGGTGATCAGCATCGTGATCGGTATCGCCGCCGGGGCGCTCCTGTTCGGGTACCTGCTGACAGCGCTGCCGCGGATCGCGGTGCCGCCGAAGGTCCTGCTGATCGGCGCGCTGGCCGGCGGCATCGTGTACTACCTCGCCCAGCGGCTCGGCAACCTGTACGTGAGCCACGTGATCGGCGCGAATGCGGCGTACGGCGCTCTGGCGTTGCCGCTGGCGCTGCTCGTGTGGATCTACCTGATGACGCGGGTGATCATGCTGGTCGCGGCGTGGACGAAGGAAGCGACCGTCGTCGTACCGGCGGAGGCCACTGCCGAGCCTGAGGTCGTTGAGGAAGAAGAAGAGCCGCTGCTGCTCGGGCCGCCCGGCAAGCGGTACAAGGTGGTCCCGATCCCGGAGCGAAAGGCCGACACGGTCGCGGTGGCCGCCGGTGCGGTGCTGGGCGCCACGCTCACCACGGTCGCCGTGCAGGCGATCCGGGCGGTGCGCTCAGTACGTCGTTAGTGACGGCGCCGGCGGAGCGTGCGCGGTCGGCGCAGGAACAGGCCGAGGAGCAGGACGGGCGGTCCGGCGTACGCCCAGACGGGGACGCGGAAGGCGAGGGACTGGACAGCCTGGCCGGGGCTCAGGACCGTCCGGCTGCGCTGCGGCCGCGCAGTACCTGAGGCGGGCTTGTCGGCGGGCTTGCCCTGGGTCGTGGTCTTCGGCGGGGCGTCGGCCTTCACCAGCGTGCCGACCGGCTTGAGTTTGCCGTAGTTGGCGAACGTCCAGGTCAGCAGGTTGCTGGCGTCCTCGGTGATGCCGTGCGGCGCGTTCATCATCGTCACGACCAGCGTGTGGCCGTTGCGCCGGGCGGCGCCGACGAACGTGTTGCGGGCCAGCGTGGTGTAGCCGGTCTTGACGCCGAGAGCGCCGTCGTAGTTGAACAGCAGCTTGTTCTGGTTCGCGACCTGGTACGTGCCCTTGTTGCCGGCGTTCGGGAAGTTCGTGAACTTCGTCGACGCGTACTTCGCGAAGTCCGGGCGTGCGAGCCCCGCCTGTGCGAACAGGGCCAGGTCGTAGGCGCTGGAGTACTGCCCGTCGGCGTCCAGGCCGGTGGGGTCGGTCACGTGCGTGTCGAGCGCGCCGATCTCCTTGGCCTTCGTGTTCATCCGCTGGATGGTCGCGGGGATGCCGCCCTGGTCGTGCGCGCAGAGCGCATGGACGGCGTCGTTCCCGGAGGCCAGGAACATGCCCTGGAAGAGCAGGTCGACGGTGTAGTGCAGGCCGGGGTACACGCCGACCTTGCTGCCGATGATCCCGGCGTCGGCGTCCGAACCGACCACCGGATCGGTCTTCTTCAGCCTGGGCAGCAGGACGAGAGCGGTCAGCGTCTTGAGCGTGCTGGCCGGGCGGAGCTTCGCGTGCGGAGCCTTCGCCGCCAGGACCTGACCGGTGTCCAGGTCGGCCACGACGTACGCCGACGCCTGCACAGCCGGCGGTGCCGCCCCGTCGGCGATCACCGTCGGCTTCGCCGTCAGCAGCTCGCCGCCGACCGGACCTTGTGGGCCCTGATCGGCGGCGGTCGCTGTCAGAGGTCCGGCAACCGCCAATGCGGTGGTCGCGCAGGCCGTCAGAAGCAAACGCATCGCGGGCACTCTAGTTGCCCTACGGTGCAGATGTCACAGTCGGGTCTCTGTCCTTGATCAGGCGCGGTAGGCCGTCCACATGTTGCTCATGCGGGTTGACTGGCCGGGCGTGAACTGGTTGTAGCAGGAGTCGTAGGAGTAGTCCATGTAGTTGTGGATCGGGTCCAGCCCCGGGAGTGAGCAGGAGTCCCGGCCGGTCGGGCAGCCGCTGGAGGCGCTGCTCTGGGCCGGCGTGTCGGACACCGAGTCGTTCGTGCTCGTGCAGCCGCCCTGGAACGTGTGGTAGAGCCCGAACCAGTGGCCGGCCTCGTGGGACGCGGTCTTGCCGAGGTTGAAGTTGGTCGCCGAGCCGCCGGGCAGCGAGCTGTACTGGACCCGGATGCCGTCGATGCTCGGGTTGCTGGCGTAGTCCCACGGGAAGGTGGCGATCCCGAGATACGAGAAGTCGACCAGCCAGATGTTCAGGGCGTTCTTACCGCCCTGGCGCGTTTGTGACCGGTATTGCGTGCTCTGGCGGTCGTTGTGCCACTGGTTGTTCTTGTAGCGGTTGGTGCCGGCCAGGTAGAACGTGAAGCCGGTGTTAGCGGCCTGCGACGACTCCTGACCCGCGTAGTCCTGGTTCAACTCGGCAATCTGCTGGTTGATCTGGGTCGAGGTGACGTCACCGGCACCGGACGTGCTGAGCATGACGTGCACGTACACCGGGACACTGGCCGCGGCCAGCTTGCCGGCCGTGGGTGCGAGTCCACGGGCCTGCTTGGCCTTGAGGATCGCCGCCGTCTTGGCGTCGATGGCCTTCTGCTCGGCCACCGACAGGTCGCGGTGGTCAGCACCGAAGCCACCACGCGCGGCGGCTCCGTCCTCCGGCGTGAAACACGCCGGGTTCCCGGTCTGGTGGACAGGCAACTGAGCAGTCGCCTGTCCACCGAGCGGGCTGAAAGCAAGCGCCGTACCAGCCAGCAGAACGGCCAGGGCGCGGGGACGGGTAACGAAAGATCGCATAGCGGTCCTCCAGAATCGGGCCGCTTGGGCGGTGCGGCCGAATCCGCCGATTTTCCCCACGATCCCGAGGAGTGCCAACCCATTCCCTGACCGCTTGGTGCCACGGCACCGCATTGACACTCCGGGCTAGGCTTGAGTCAATGGACTGGAGATAGACCAATAGACTCCGGGAGTGGCTGTGTTGGGTGTGGAGGAGCTGCGGGGGCTGGTTGAGGCCGGTGAGGTTGACACGGTGTTGGTGGCGATCACCGATATGCAGGGGCGGTTGCAAGGGAAGCGGTGTGGGGCTCGGTACTTCGTGGAGGAAGTGCTGAAGCACGGGACCGAGGGGTGTAACTACCTGCTGGCCGTCGACGTGGACATGAATACCGTCGACGGCTACACGATGTCGTCGTGGGAGCGTGGGTACGGCGACCTGGTGATGGCGCCCGATCTGGACACGCTCCGGCTGGTCCCGTGGCTCGAAGGTACGGCGATGGTGCTGTGCGACGTGCAGTGGCTGGATGGTCAGCCCGTCGTCGCCTCCCCGCGGCAGGTACTACGCAAGCAGCTCGACCGGCTGGCGGAGAAGAACCTCAAGGCGTACGTCGGGACCGAGCTCGAGTTCATCGTCTTCGACGACACGTTCGAGACCGCCTGGAACAAGCGCTACACCGGCCTCACCCCGGCGAACCAGTACAACGTCGACTACTCCCTGCTCGGCACCTCCCGCATCGAGCCGCTGCTGCGCGACATCCGCAACGGCATGACCGGCGCCGGCCTGTACGTCGAGTCCGCGAAGGGCGAGTGCAACCTCGGCCAGCACGAGATCGCCTTCCGGTACGACGAAGCGCTCGCCACCTGCGACAACCACTCGATCTACAAGACCGGTGCGAAGGAGATCGCCGCCAAACACGGCAAGAGCCTCACGTTCATGGCGAAGTACGACGAACGTGAAGGCAACTCCTGCCACATCCACCTGAGCTTTCGCTCCACCGATGGCGATCCCGTTCTCGCCGGCGATCGCGACTACGGGTTCTCGCAGCTGATGGAGCATTTCATCGCGGGACAGCTAGCCTGCTTGTCCGAGTTCACCTATCTGCTCGCCCCGAACATCAACTCCTACAAGCGATTCGTCCGCGGCAGCTTCGCCCCGACCGCGGTTGCGTGGGGTCTCGACAACCGCACCTGCTCGCTCCGTGTGGTCGGGCACGGCGACTCGCTCCGGGTGGAGAACCGTCTCCCCGGCGGCGACGTGAACCCGTACCTCGCCGTCGCCGCGATCATCGCCTCCGGCCTGCACGGCATCGAGAACGAACTGGAACTCGAGCCCCTGCTCGAAGGCAACGCCTACGAGTCCGACAAGGAACACGTGCCGTCCACCCTGCGCGAGGCCGCGGCGCTGTTCACTGGCTCGAAGCTGGCGCGCGAGGCGTTCGGCGACGAGATGGTCGACCATTACACCAACACCGCGCGGATCGAGCTCGACGCGTACGACGCCGCCGTCACCGACTGGGAGCGGATCCGTGGTTTCGAACGTCTCTAGACCGCGCATCGGCATCACGACGTACCTCGAGCCGACAAGCTGGGGGATCTGGCAGCGGGAGGCGGCCGTCCTCCCGCGTGTCTACCTCGACGCCGTCGCCGCTGCGGGCGGTACGCCGATCCTCTTGCCGCCCATCGGGACCGACGTCACGGTTCTCGACATCCTCGACGGACTGGTCGTATCGGGCGGCTGTGATGTCGACCCGGCTGCGTACGGCGAGGACGCACACCCCGAAACCGTCGACACCCGACCGGGACGTGACGAGCACGAGCGGGTGCTGATCCACGGCGCGCTCGAGCGGGACCTCCCGTTGCTGGCGGTCTGCCGAGGGTTGCAGATGCTGAACGTCACGCTCGGCGGCACCCTCCACCAGCACCTGCCCGACGTCATCACCAACGACCATCGTGGCGGACCCGGGGTCTTCGCGACCACCGAGATCAAGGTCGAGCCCGACTCGCTGGCCGGCCGGATCCTCGGCGAGCGGGCGAGCGGCAGTTGCTACCACCACCAGGCGCTCGACGTCGTCGCACCCGGCTTGAAGGTCACCGCCCGCTCCGGCGACGGGACGATCGAGGCGGCCGAGGTGGAGGGCCGCGACTTCGCGCTGGGCGTGCAGTGGCACCCGGAAGAGACCCCCGAGGACCTGCGGTTGTTCACCGCGTTGATCAGGAGCACGCAATGACGTACGACGTACTCAATCCGGCCACCGAGAAGGTGATCCGGACCATCGAGCTCGCCGGCGAGCCCGAGGCGGACGCCGCGATCGCGAAAGCAGCAAGGGCTTTCGAGTCCTGGCGGGACGTGAACCCGGCCGACCGAGGCAGGCTGCTCAGGCGATTCGCCGACGCTGTCGACGCCGACCTGGAGAACCTGGCCGCGCTGGAGGTCGAGAACGCCGGCCACACGATCGGCAACGCCCGCTGGGAGGCGGGCAACGTCCGCGACGTCCTGACGTACTACGCGGCCGCGCCGGAACGCCTGTTCGGCAAGCAGATTCCTGTTGCCGGAGGCATCAATGTGACGTTCCAGGAGCCGCTCGGCGTGGTCGGCGTGATCGTCCCCTGGAACTTCCCGATGCCCATCGCAGGTTGGGGTTTCGCGCCGGCGCTTGCCGCAGGCAACACCGTCGTACTCAAGCCGGCCGAGCTCACCCCGCTCACCGCGATCCGCCTCGGCGAGCTCGCCCTCGAAGCAGGCCTCCCGCCGGGTGTGTTCGAAGTCGTCCCGGGTCCCGGGAGGACGGTCGGGCAGCGGTTCGTGACCCACCCGGACGTCCGCAAGATCGTCTTCACCGGATCCACCACGGTCGGCAAGCAGATCATGGCCGGTTGCGCGGACCAGGTGAAGCGGCTGACGCTCGAGCTGGGCGGCAAATCGGCGAACGTCGTCTTCGCGGACGCGGATCTGGAGAAGGCCGCAGCGCAGGCGCCGTACGGCGTGTTCGACAACGCGGGGCAGGACTGTTGCGCGCGGTCGCGGATTCTCGTGGAACGCACGGTGTACGACCGGTTCATGGAGTTGCTCGAGCCTGCGGTGAAGAACTTCAAGGTCGGCGATCCGAGTGATCCGGCGACCGAGATGGGTCCCCTGATCTCGAAGGCCCAACTCGAGCAGGTCGCGTCGTACGTCGAGGACCCGGCATTCCAGGGGACTGCGCCGAGCGGGCCCGGGTTCTGGTTCCCGCCGACCGTGCTGGCGCCTCCGAGCGACAGGGCGGTGAGGGAGGAGATCTTCGGGCCGGTCGTGGCGGTGATTCCGTTCGAGGACGAGGCGGACGCGGTGCGGATCGCGAACGACAGCGAGTACGGGCTGTCCGGCTCGATCTGGACCCGGGATGTCGGTCGCGCGATCCGGGTCGGCCGCGGGGTCGAGGCCGGCAACCTCTCAATCAACTCGAACTCGTCGGTGCGGTACTCGACGCCGTTCGGCGGTTACAAGCAGTCCGGCCTCGGCCGGGAGCTCGGCCCGGACGCCCTGAATGCGTTCACCGAGACCAAGAACATCTTCATCAGCACGGAGGACTGAATGGACGTCAAGGCGCATCGGCTCGAGGGCCGCGTCGCGGTGGTGACCGGCGGGGCCAGCGGAATCGGCCTGGCCACGGTACGGCGGCTCGCCGCGGAGGGCGCACACGTCGTGATCGGCGACCTCGACCCGGACGCGGGCAAGCAGGCCGCGGACGAGGTCGGCGGGCTGTTCGTCTCGACCGACGTCACCGACGCGGCCGCCGTCGAGAACCTCTTCAAGCAGGCTTTCGACACCTACGGCAGCGTGGACATCGCGTTCAACAACGCGGGTATCTCGCCGCCCGACGACGCGTCGATCCTGGACACCGGTCTCGAGGCGTGGCGCAAGGTCCAGGAGGTCAACCTGACCTCGGTCTACCTGTGCTGCAAGGCCGCGATCCCTTACATGCAACGGCAGAACAAGGGCTCGATCATCAACACCGCGTCGTTCGTCGCGGTGATGGGCGCGGCAACCTCGCAGATCTCGTACTCCGCCTCCAAGGGCGGCGTACTGGCCATGAGCCGCGAGCTCGGGGTCGAGTTCGCGCGGCAGGGGATCCGGGTGAACGCGCTCTGCCCGGGCCCGGTGAACACGCCGCTGCTCACCGAGCTGTTCGCGAAGGACCCCGAGCGTGCCCAGCGCCGGCTGGTCCACGTCCCGATGGGCCGCTTCGGCGAACCCGACGAGATCGCCGCCGCAGTCGCATTCCTCGCCAGCGACGACTCGTCCTTCATCACCGCCAACACGTTCCTCGTCGACGGGGGGATCTCGGGCGCCTACGTCACACCGATCTAGTCTGGAGCCATGGTCGTTCAGGCAAACGAGGCGGTGTTCCGGCCGGTCCGGGCCGGGAACCCGTTCGAGGAGACGGTCGAGCGGTTGCTGCAGGCAATCAAGCTCGGCGTCGTCGTGCCCGGCGACCGGTTGCCGCCGGAGCGGGAACTCGCAGCCCGGCTGAACGTCAGCCGGGTGACGCTCCGGGAGGCGATCCACGCGCTCACCGAGGCCGGGTACGTCGAGTCCCGGCGCGGCCGGTACGGCGGCACGTTCGTCAACGAGCAGCTGCCCAAACCCCGCCGTACGCCGGCCAAGCGGCTCGCGCGTGACCTGGCCGACGGCCTGGATGACGCACTCACGCTGCGGTTCGTGCTGGAGACCGGCGCCGCCGAAGCCGCTGCGACCCGCGAGCTGAGCGAAGCCGAACGCGACCATCTCGAGCGATGCCTCGCCGACACGTCGGCCGCCCGGCTCGCCGACTACCGCCGCCTGGACTCCCGCCTGCACCTGGCGATCGCCGAGGTGACCGGCTCGCCGTCGCTGACGTCCGCGATGGCGGACGTCCGCATGCGCCTGAACGAACTCCTCGACGCGATCCCGTTGCTCGAGCGCAACATCCAGCACTCCAACGAACAGCACCAGGCGATCGTCACCGCGATCCTCGCCGGCGATCCCGACGCCGCCCGGCAGGCGATGCAGGAACACCTCTCGGGTACGGCGGTACTGCTGCACGGCTTTCTCGCCTGACTCCTTGACACCCGGGATGCCGGGTGCCTCAATTGCGTAAAGGTCTGGGGGAAGACCATTGAGGCGCTGTGCTGTCTGGGTCTAGGAGGCTCAATGACTGACGACGAGGATCGCCTGCACCAACTGGGTTACGCGCAGGAGCTGAACCGGACGATGTCCGGGTTCTCGAACTTCGCGGTGTCGTTCACGATCATCTCGATCCTGTCCGGCTGCTTGACGTTGTACGGGTTCGGGATGAACACCGGCGGCCCGGTGATGATCGTCTGGGGCTGGCCGATCGTCGGGCTGATGACGTTGTTCGTCGGCCTCGCGATGGCGGAGGTGTGCTCGAGTTTCCCGACCGCCGGTGGCCTGTACTACTGGTCCGCGAAACTCGCGCCGTCGAACGGCGCGGCCTGGTCGTGGTTCACCGGGTGGTTCAACTTCCTCGGCCAGGTCGCGGTGACGGCCGGCATCGACTTCGGGGCGGCGTTCTTCCTGAATGCGTTCCTGGACCTGCAGTTCGGATTCAGTGCGACGCCGGGGCACACGATCCTGCTGTTCGGGCTCATCCTGCTGCTGCACGGCCTGCTGAACTCGTTCGGTGTGAAGCTGGTCGCGCGGCTCAACGACATCAGCGTCTGGTGGCACATCGTCGGCGTGCTGATCATCGTCGGCGCGCTGGTGTTCGTGCCGGACAAGCACCAGTCGGCGTCGTTCGTGTTCGGCCACTTCGTGAACAACACCGGCTGGGGTTCGACCTTCTACGTCGCCCTGCTCGGCCTGCTGCTGGCGCAGTACACCTTCACCGGGTACGACGCCTCGGCGCACATGACCGAGGAGACGCATGACGCGGCGCGCTCCGGTCCCCGTGGAATCGTGATGTCGATCCTCGTGTCCTTGGCAGCCGGATGGGTGCTGCTGATCGGCCTGACGTTCGCGATCCAGAACTACGACGGTTCGCTGCACAGCTCCACCGGCGTACCGCCCGCGCAGATCTTCATCGACGCGGTCGGTGCGGTGACCGGCAAGATCCTGCTGCTGATCGTGATCGGGGCGCAGTTGTTCTGCGGGATGTCGTCGGTGACGGCGAACTCGCGGATGATCTACGCGTTCTCCCGGGACGGCGCGCTGCCGGGTTCGAAGTTCTGGCACAAGATCAACCACCGCACCCGGACGCCGACCAACGCGATCTGGCTGGCTGCGGCCGGTGCGTTCGTCCTGGGCCTGCCGTACCTGTGGAACGCGACGGCGTACGCCGCGGTCACGTCGATCGCGGTGATCGGCCTCTACATCGCCTACGTCCTGCCGACGCTGCTCCGGCTCATGCAGGGTGACCGTTTCCAGCCCGGCCCGTGGAACCTCGGCCGCTGGAGCCGGCCGATCGGCATCGTGGCGATCGTCTGGGTCGCGTTCATCACGATCCTGTTCATGCTGCCGCAGGTCAGCCCGGTCACCGGTAGCACGTTCAACTACACGCCGATCGCGGTTCTGGTCGTGCTGGGCTTCGCGGCGGCGTACTGGTTCCTGTCCGCTCGCACCTGGTTCACCGGCCCCAAGGTCCAAGGCAGCGAGGAAGAACTGGCTGCCATAGAACGAGATCTCGAGTCCATCTAGTCCTGCATTCAACCGCCTGTCGCGCAAGATCGCGGCAGGCGGTTGAACTTTGTCTACAAGCGCAGACCATCCGGTGCCCCGGCACGATCGTGCCGTCGTGACTGCTCGGATCTGGGCAAGAGTGGGTGACAGGATGGTGACCATCAAATTTCCTCATGTGACACTTGCCGTGTCGAACGGTCGTTTCCTGTGATAATCGACGAGGGGAATCCTTCGGGGAGCTAGATGACTGACGACGAACTGGTCGGGCGAGCAGGACTGGTTGAGCGTGCTACCAAGCAGCTCGAGACCAGCGGCAGTGTGCTGCTGTACGGCCCGACCGGTATCGGCAAGTCAGCTCTCGGGCGCGCCCTGGTCGCGGATCGCGGCCGCAAGGGCTGCCGGATTCTCAGCGCGGCCCCGTCCAACTCCGAGGCCGGCCTCCCGTACGTCACGCTTCTCGACCTGCTGTCCAACCAGCTCGAGTTCGCCTGGGGCGTGCTCCCGGATCACCTCCGCCAGCCGCTGGAGGTGGCGCTGCTGAAGGCGAGCGCCCCGGACACGGTGCGCGACGAGCTCGCCGTACGCCTCGCCGTGCTGCACGTGCTGCGCCGTCTGGCCACGACCGGCCCGGTGTTGCTGGTCGTCGACGACATCCAGTGGGTGGACCCGTCGAGCCTCGAGGTGCTCACGTTCTGCGCCCGCCGCCTGTCCGAGGGCGTGCATCTGCTCGCCACCGAGCAGGTGGCCGACGGCGATCTCCCGATGATGGTCGACGCGTGCCCGGAGCCCGTGCTGCAGCTCGAAGTCCCGCCGTTGACCGAGCCTGATGTCCTTGCTCTGCTCCGCCAGCGACTCTCGAACCCGCTCCCGGTCCGCACTGCCCGCCGCATCTTCACCGCGAGCGCCGGCAACCCGTTCATGGCCCTCGAGCTCGGTCGCGCCGTACTGCGGCACCCGAAGAGCGTCTCGCCCAACGACCCGCTCCCCGTGTCCAGCCGCCTCAAGACGCTGCTCGGCGACCGCCTCTCCACGCTTGAGCCCGCCGCGCACGAGCTGCTCCTGCATGCCGCGTCGTCGCCGCGCCCGACCACGACCCAGCTCGCGCGGTCCCTCGACCGCCCGATCGAGGCTGACCTCGCCGAGGCCGAGTCCCTCGGCCTGATCGACATCTCGGCCGAGCGCCTTCGCTTCACCCACCCGCTGCTTCGCGAGTTCGTGTACGCCGAGGCGACGTCAGCCGCGCGTCGCCAGGCGCACGCCCAGCTCGCGGCCGTGGTCGACGAGCCGGTCGAGAACGCGACCCATCGCGCTCTGGCCACCCAGGAGGCCGACCCGGAGCTGGCCGCCGCGATCGAAGAGGCCGCCACCGTCGCCGCCGGCCGTGGGGCGCCCGGCGCCGCCGCGACCCTGTGGCGATTGAGCGCGGAGCGTACGCCGATCACGCGGCCGGACGATCGCGCCCGCCGTCTGACCCGGGCGTCCGATGACGCCGCGGCCGCTGGGCATCTTGCGGAGTCGGCCGACATGGCCCAGTTCGCCGTACAGGCTGCGACGAAGCCTGAGACGAAGGTGCCGGCGCTGCTGCTGAGCGCGGATGCGGTCTGGCCGGAGCGCGACCGCCGGGTCGAGCTGCTCGCGGAGGCGTTCGCTGCGGCGAAGGGCGACAAGCGGCTCGAGGCGCGGGTGCGGATCGAGCGCAGCCACAGCCACTACTTCGATCGCAGCCTGGACGACGCGCAGGAGGACGCCCGCGTCGCCGAGGCTCTGGCGCGCGAGGCCGGTGACATCGAGGCAGTTGTCGACGCGTTGAGCGCAGCGAGCTCGGTGTTGTTCGCGCGTGATGCCGAGGAGTCCGCGGACGCGGTGCTCGAGCAGGCTGCCGAGCTCGCGAAGGGACTGCCGCTCACCAAGACCGTGGTGAATGCGCGGCAGATGGCCGCGATGCGGGAGCTGTTCCGCGGGCGGATGGACGAGGCGATCACCCGGATCACGGCGCTGGTGGACGACGTACGCGACCATGGCGCGATGCGCTGGCTGGCGTCCGCGCTGATCTCGGCGACTGCGATCTACGAGCGGAGCGGGCGCGGCGCCGACGCACTGGCTGCCGGTCACGAGTGCTACCAGCTGATGCAGGACATCGGTGACGAGGCCGAGGTCGGCATGGTCATCGCCAGCCGCGCCGAGTGGGTCGGCGGTTCGGCGGCCATGGGCCGGCAGCTCGCCGAGGCCGCGCTGGAAGGCGTCCGCCTGGTCGGGAACGACGAGTGGACCGGCCCCGCGTTGGCGAGCATCGGGCTGATGGCCGTGCTGACCGGCGATCCGCAGCGGGCGGTCGAGTCGTTCGACGCGATCGCGGAGTCGGGCGAGGCCGCGATGCCGTACGACCCGGCCGTGATCCCGTGGCACGCCGACTACGCGGAGGCGCTGGTCGCGGCCGGCCGGCTGGACGACGCGGCCGCACTGATTGCCGAGATCCGGACCCGCGCCGAGAACCTCGACCGTGAAGTGATCATGATCGGCCTGGCCCGGTCCGAGGCGCTGCTGATCGCCAAGCAGGGCGACCCGGCCGCGGCGCTCGACCTGCTGGAGAAGACGATCAGTACGGCGGGGGATCGCGTCTACCCGCTCGATCTCGCGCGCTGCGAGCTCACCCGCGGCCGCGTCGCCCGGCAGGCCCGTCGCCGTTCGGTCGCGCGGACCGCGTTCCTGGACGCGATCGAGCAGTTCGAGGCGTACGGCGCTCCCGCCTGGCGCGAGGTGGCCGAGACCGAGCTGGCGCGCCTCGACGTACCGAGCCGGAGCCGGCAGCCGTCGGAGCTGACCGACAACGAGCAGCAGATCGTCTCGATGGTCCGCGACGGCTCCACCAACCGCGAGATCGCCGCGGCTCTGTACCTGTCGGTGAAGGCGGTCGAGTCCCAGCTGACCCGCCTGTACCGGCGCTTCGGGGTCGCCAACCGCACCCAACTGCTCCGCATGGTGGACCGGCCCGGTCACAATGGTTAGGTGAAGCTCGAACGGAAACACGCTCTCGTCCTGCTCGCCATCGCGGCCTGGAACGTCATCACCTACCTGCGGTTCATCAAAGCGCTGATGGACACCGAGGGTCGCCCGACCGGGTACTACGTGGCACACACGATCCTGGTCATCGTGAACCTGCTGATCGCCGTACTGCTCGGCACCTGGGGTGTGCGCGCGTACAAGGCGGCTAAGGCTTCACAAAGCTCGCCGGTGTGACACCGAGCAGTTTCCGGAAGTGCCGGTTGAGGTGTGACTGGTCGTAGAACCCGGCCAGCGTCGCCACCTCGGCGGCCGGGTGGCCGTCGAGCAGGTACCGCCGGGCCAGATCGACCCGGCGGCCGGTGAGGTACCGGTGCGGCGGCATGCCGTACTCGCGGCTGAACGCCCGCACCAGATGCGCCGGATGCGCATGCACTACCTTCGCCGCGTCCTCCAGCGTGATCCCGTCGGTCACCTTCGAGTCCAGCAGTTCACGTAACTGTGCGGCCACGCCGGAGTCGGAGCGATCCGGTGGGGCGACGACGGTGCGACGTAGGTGCTGCGAGAGTCGTTCCTCGATCAACGTCAGACGGCTCTGAGCCTCCAGATCCTCCTGGCCGTCAAGGAGCACTCGATGCAACTGATGGATCCGGTGTCTGAGGATCGGGTCGACGTACTCCGGGTGGTCGACGGCTGCGCCGATCAGATGGTCGCCACCGAGCCGATCGGGCGCCAGATAGAGGACCCGCTTCCGGAACCCCTGCGGCAGGACCGACCGCCCGTCGTGCGGCACATGCGGCGGCAGCAGCGAGACCTGCGCCTGGGCCAGACCGTGCTCGCGGTGGTCCAGGTCGTACCGGACCGCGCCCTCGTCGACGATCAGCACGGTCCACGCGTCGTGGGTGTGCGTCGGGTACGCATGCGACGGGAAATGGGCGTGCAACACCTCGACGACCCCGGCCAGCCCAGGCCGCCACGCCCGGACCACGGCGCCGCTGCTCATACCTCAGAACATACGCTTCTGGGCGTGAAGGTTTACGTGAGCGCGGATATGGAAGGCATCACCGGACTGGTCGACGCGGAGGACGTGCAGCCGCCGGGACGGGACTACGAGCGCAGCCGGGTGATGATGACGGAGGACGTGAACGCCGCCATCCGCGGTGCGTACGCCGCCGGCGCGACCGCCGTACTGGTCAACGACGCCCACGGCCCGATGCGCAATCTCCTCCCCGACCTCCTCGACCCGCGTGCCCGCCTGATCAAGGGCCGCCCGAAGCCGATGGGCATGATCGAGGGCCTGTCGTCCGAGTACGACGCGGTGCTCTGCATCGGCTTCCACGCCCGCGCCGGCGTGCTCGGCGTACTGAGTCACAGCTTCATGGGCCACGAGATCGAGGACATCTGGCTCGACGACCGGCCCACCGGCGAGATCGGCCTGCTCCACGCGGCGGCAGCGGCATACGGCGTACCCGTCGCGCTCCTGACCGGCGACGACTCCGCCTGCGACGAGACGAAGGCCTGGGACCCCACGGTCGCTACCGTCCCGGTCAAATTCGCCAAGGACCGCTTCGCCGCTCAGTTGGTGCCGGTCGCCGAGGCTCGCGAGTCCATCGAGACCACCACGACCGATGCGTTGGCCAACCTGACAACGCCGCCTGCCGAGCGCGGTCCCCACCGCCTCACCGTCCGCTGGCAGTCCGCGTCCGTCGCCCTGCACCTCCTGGCAATCCCGGGTGTCGAGCGACAGGACGACCGCACGGTGACCGTCGAAGGCGACATGCTCCAGCTCTACCGCCTCTTCAACCTGTTCCTGCGCGTCTGCACAGCCGTTACGTCCAACCAGCCGTACTGCTGAAACTCGTCGGGGTGGGGTTGGCTAAGGACAGGAGGTCGTGGGCGGTCCGGCGTCGGCGCACGCTCAGAGCTGGCTCGCCGAGGGCGCCAACCGGCACTACCTCCTGTCCTTAGCGCTGATTCTCAAGCTGAGGCTGGCCAGCAGGAGGTCGGGGCTCTCTAGTTGGGGGAGGTGGCCGGTGTTGTCGAGGAGTTCGAAGGTGGCGTTGGGGATGGCATCGGCGTACGCGCGGCCGTAGGTGGGATCGCCGATGCGGTCGCTGTCGCCCCAGATGACCGTGGTGGGGATGGTGATCGCGGCGAGGCGTGCTTGCAACGTTGGGTCTTCCATCGTGGCCGTGTAGACGGCCAGGGCGGCTCGGTTGCCGGCCAGCTGGGCTTGCGCGGCCGGCGGGAGCTGGGTCGGGTCGATGCGGAAGGTGTCGGGGTTGTAGTAGCTCAGCTCAGCCAACTCGGGGAAGGTCAGCGAGAAGAAGTCCGCGACCGGGTGGCCGGGGACCTGCAGGCCGACGCCGTCGACGATCACCAGCGAGGTGACCCGCGGCGAGTTGAGGAGAGCCAGCTCGGCCGCGATCCAGCCGCCGATCGAGTTGCCGATCACCAGCACGTCCTCGAGGTCGAGCCGGTCGAGCAGGTCGGCGTACGACGTGGCGAGGCCGGCGATCGTGGTGAGGTCATCGGGGCGCGGGGTCCCGCCGAAGCCGGGATGCGTGGGTACGACGACGTGGGCAGGCAGCTCGACCGCCAGTCGTACGCCGAAGGGCGCGACGGTCTGCGGGCCGCCTCCGCCGTGGAGTAACAGGACGGGTCGGCCGGTGCCGTGCTCTTCGAAGGTCAGCATATAAGGAACCTTAGATCAGCATCCTTATATAAACAACCTGCTATTGTGATCGCCGTGGAGCCTTCCGTGCAGGACATCGGGATCGCAGTCAAGCGGTTGCAGTGGCGTCATCACACCGAGGCGAGCAAGCGCCTGGCCGAGCTCGGCGTCTCGCTGCCGCAGTGGGACGTGCTCCGCCGGTTGCACGAGGCTCCGGATGCTTCCCTCCACGACCTGGCCCAGCGCACGTTCCAGACCGATCAGTCGATGGGCTCACTGGCCACCCGGATGATCGCCCGCGGCCTGATCGAGCGCGTCGAGGGCCGCGGTCGCGCCGTACGCCATGCGTTGACCCCAGAGGGCGAGCGGATCCGGAAGGCCGGCGGCAAGATCCTCGAGTCCGTCCTCACCGAGTCACTCAGCCCGCTGAGCGCGGCGGAGCGCGCGACGCTACACAAGCTGCTGACCAAGGTGGCTTAAAACGTACAAGACCGCCACCGGGGTCGTCCGCGAGCATCGAAGCTGTGGATGAGCCGATCAGATTCGATACGAAGATCGCTGTGCTGTTGCGCGACGATCTGGCGGTGTGGCAGCGGTTGAACGTGACCGCGTTCCTGGTCAGCGGGATCGCGGCGACGCACCCGGAGGTTGTGGGTGAGCCCTACGAAGATGGCGACGGGACCGGCTACCTGCCGATGTTCCGGCAGCCGGTGCTGGTGTTCGAGGGCAGCAAGGAGTTCATGGCGACCGCCCACGAGCGCGCGCTCCGCCGCGAGCTCGAGCATGCCGTCTTCACCCAGGATTTGTTTGCTACGGGCAACGACCGCGACAATCGCGCGGCGTTGAAGGCGGTGTCGACCGCGGACCTCGACCTGGTCGGGATCGCCTGCTACGGGCCGAAGAACGCGGTCGACAAGGTGCTCAAGGGCGCCGCCATGCACCACTGAGATACCGCTCCGGCGCAAACGGCTGCAGCTCCGGCGACCGTACGTCGTCCAGCACCAGCGGTACGACGTGCCGCGCGGTCCCGGGCGCCAACGTCAACCCGAGCATGCCGTGCCCGGTGGCGACGTACAGCCCGCGGTGGCCGGGGATCGCCCCGATCAGCGGCAGGCTGTCCGGCGTCGCGGGCCGCATGCCGGCGAACGTTGCCGTCGACAACCCCGGTCGCCAGTCGGCGAAGTACGGCGTGGTCCGATCGAGTACTGCGGCCAGCCGGCGTTCCGTGATCGGACCGCCCGGCCGACCGAGGTCGAGCCGCGCCGCAACCCGCACGCCGTCCGCGAACGGCGTCACCGCGATACTCGGCTCGACGAGTTTCACGGCCAGCCGGGGAGCCAGACCCGTGCCCGGTGTGGTGATGCTGTAACCGGTTGCCGCCAGCAACGGTATCCGTACGCCGAGCACCGCGAGCAACTCGGTCGACCAAGCACCCGCGGCAACGAGCAGCCGATCCGCACTGAATCGCCCGACGCTGGTCTCGACATCCCACCCCGGCCGCAGTCTGCTGACTGTGGCGTTCACCAGGCGGCCGGTGAACTGCTCGCGTAACGCGCGCAGAACCTGCTCAGGCCGCACCTGGACTTCATCGACCGCGTGCACGGCCCCGAGGACAGCCGGACCCAACGCGGGCTCCCGTAGACGCGCCGACGGCCCGTCGAGGATCTCGTAACCGCCCTTGTATCCGGCCGCCGTCGTCGCCTCGGCCAACTGCGCGACCTCGTCCAACCCGGCCCGCGTCAGCGCGGTCATCAACAACCCGGTCTGCCGCAGTTCCAGGTCGGACGTCTCCTGCAACCGGTTGAAGTCGTCCACACACCCGGCCCCGAGATCCAGTACGGCGCGCAGCCCAGCGGCGTACTGGCTGGCCGAACCGCTCCGCACGAACCCGACGATCCACCGCAACAACGTCGACGTCAGCCGCGGCGCGACGCTGAACGGCGCTTCACGATGCAGCACCTGACGTGCGGAGTGCAGCAGCACACCCGGCCCCGACAATGGCGCGGAGAGCGCCGGGACGACCCAGCCGGCCGCGGCGGGCGAGGCGAATCCGCTCTGTGGCCCGGCGTCCAGCACGGTGACGTCGGCGCCTGCCTCGGCCAGGGCGACGGCGGACCACAGGCCGATGACGCCGCCGCCGATCACGATGATGCGCATCTACTGCCCCGCTGCGTAGGAGGCAAGGAACGTCCGTGTCCGCAGTTCCTGCGGCTTGCCCAGTACGTCGGCCGGCGCACCCTGCTCGACGATCTTGCCGCCGTCGACGAACACCACCCAGTCCGCCACGTCCCGCGCGAACGGCAGCTCGTGCGTGACCAGCACCATCGTCATCCCGTCCGCGGCCAGCTCGCGCATCACCCGCAGTACCTCGGCCGTCGACTCCGGGTCCAGCGAGGACGTCGGCTCGTCGAACAACAGGACGGACGGCTTCAACGCCAGCGCCCGCGCGATCGCGACGCGCTGCTGCTCACCACCCGACATCTGCTCCGGGTACGCCAGCGCCCTGTGCGCCAGGCCGACACGACGCAGCAGCTGCACGGCCCGCTCCAGCGCGTCCTTCTCGGGTACGCCGGCGCGCAGCTGAGCGAGCATCACGTTCTCCACCGCGGTCAGGTGCGGGAAGAGGTTGAACCGCTGGAAGACCATGCCGACCGACTGCCGCAGCTTCGCCAGATCCCGGCACTGCAACGAGGACCCGCTGAAGATCGTCTCCCCGGCGACCTCCATCAAGGCTTCGTCCGGTTGTTCGAGCAGGTTCAGGCAGCGCAGCAAGGTCGTCTTGCCGCCGCCGCTCTGCCCGATGATCGCGACGATCTGCCGATGCTTGACCTTCAGGCTGACCCCGTCCAGCACCAGCCGTCCGTCGAAGGACTTGTTCAGACCCTCGATCCGCACCACGACATCACTCAAAGCTCTGACGTTCATGCCGAGGCTCCTTCCAGCATGGCCCGCGCCGCCTTCAGCCGTCGACGACGCCGAGGCGTGAGTGGTACGCCGGCCCGGATCTTCCGCTCCAGCCAGAGCAGGCCCTGGGAGAGCGGGTAGCAGAGCACGAAGTAGATCGCCGCGATCACGAGGTACACCTCGAGCGCGCGGAACGTCGCCGACGTGATCAGCCGTCCCTCGGACATCAGCTCGGCCGCCGAGATCGTGACCAGCAACGACGTGGACTTGAGCAGGTCGACGAGCATCGTGTTCGTACCCGGGAGCGCCGAGCGCAGCGCCTGCGGGAACACGACGTACGCGAAGGTGCTGACCTTGCCGAGTCCGAGTGCCTCGGACGCTTCCTGCTGACCGGCGTGGACGCCGGCGATCGCGGACCGGAAGATCTCCGACAGATACGCCGCGTAGAAGACGATCAGGCTCACGCAGCCGGCGCTGAACACGCCCAGCTTCAGGCCGACCGACGCGAGGCCGAAGTACGTCACGAAGATGATCGCGAGCAGCGGGATGTTCTTGAACACCTCGGTGTAGATCGCGGCCGGGATCCGGAGCGCGCGATGGCGGCTGACCCGGAGCAGGGCGAGGGCGAGCCCGAGTGCGGCGGCGCCGGCGAAGCTCGCGATCGTGTAGAGGACGGTGCGTTCGAGACCGTCCAGCAGAGCGGGGGCGTAATCGCCCCAGGGAACCTGGAACATCACGACCTCCTCAGATGGACGGCGGTTGCCAGTCGGCGGGGCGGTCGACGTTCTGCCGGGTCTTGGCGATCTCCGGCGCGGGCTTGAGGAACTGGTTCGGGTCGCCGCCGTACTTCTGGATCAGCTTCGTCAGCTCGCCGTTCGCGTACATCGCGCGGATCTGCTCGGAGATCGCCTTCTCCAGCGCGGTCGCCTGCTTCGGCAGGTAGAACGCGGTCATGTACTGCTGGAAGTACTGGTACGCCGGATGCGCCGCGACGTCGGCGGCCGTCGGGGGTGTGAGGTACTGCGTCTCGACCTTGAGCTCCGGACGTTCCTTCTGGGCCGCGAGGACGAGCAGCGGGTCGAGGAAGCCGACGTTGATCCGGCCCGCGCCGAGGTCGTCGAAGACGCCGTTGCCGTCCGGGTACGCGTGCAGCTTGGCGCCGGGGACGGCCTGGATCGACTTCACCCAGACGTAGCCCTCGACGGTGCCGAGGTTCTTGCCCTCCAGGTCCTTCACGGTCTGGTAGTGCTCACCGGCGCGGACGGCCATCGCGGGCGGGGAGTAGTAAGGCGGGTCCGTGAACAGGCCCTGTTTCTGCCGTTCCGCGGTCCATGCGACGCCGCCGATGGTGATGTCGACGCGGCGGGACTGGACGCTCGCCAGCATGCCGGCGAAGTCGGTCAGCTCGGGTTTGACCTTCAGGCCGAGTTTGTCCGCGACCGCGTTCAGGATGTCGGCGTCGAGGCCGGACATCTTGTCGCCGACCAGCGAGGTGTACGGCGCGTACGGCTGGATCGCGACCTTGAGCACCCCGGGTTCGAGGGTGCCGAGCGCCGCGGCCGCGTCCGAGACCGGTGCCTTGGAGTCGTCTCCGCAGGCGGTCAGGCTTCCGATCAGCAGCGCGGCGACGGTCAGCAGGGGAGCGATCCGGGATCGTGCGATGAGAGTTTTCGACATGGCATGCCTTTCGTGGCCTCACCCCGATTTCTTCAAGGCTAGGGATGACGGAGTACGCCGTCATTGGACGATCGGTCCATGATTTGCTGACGTACGACGTTGTTCGTCGTACGCTTCGTACAAGATGCTCTCTGCTCCGTTGGCCCAGCAGATCGCCCGGGACACCTCCGAGGTGATCGGCTACAACGTGCTGATCACCGACGACCGCGGGATCGTGATCGGGAGCGGGGACGCCTCGCGGTTGGGGAGTTTCCACGAGGCGTCGGTCGAGGTGCTCGCGTCCCAGCAGGCGGCCTGGCATACGGCGGCGGAGGCTGCCCGGCTGCGCGGGGTCAAGCCCGGCATGACACTGCCGATCGTGATCGACGGCGAGGCGGTCGGCACGGTCGGCATCACCGGTTCGCCGCGTCAGGTGCGGCGGTTCGGCCTCGTCGTACGACGGCAGACGGAGATCCTGCTGCAGGAGTCGGTCGAACTGCGCTCACGGCTGCTCCGCGAACGAGCCCTGGAAGAGCTCGTCCGCGACATCGGCTCCTTCGACGAGGACGTAGTAGACCCCGCCTTCCTGGCCGCCCGAGCCAAAGAACTCGGCTTCGACCTGACCGTCCCGCGCACGGTCATCATCGTCGAGGTAGACGAGCCCACACCGGCCGCCGCCGACGTCGCAGCAGTCCGCCCGGAACTACTCCGCACCCTCCGCCAGGCCTTCGGCCCCTCCGACCTGGTGGCGGCGATAACCGCAGGCCGCTTCGCGCTCCTCCCGACGCTGAAGCGGGGCAGCCGGCGGGAGCTGGGGGAGCGGGCTGCTCGGGCGATTGGCTTGGGGCATGGGTTTGGGGCTCGGGCGGGGGTTGGTGGGGTTGCTCGTGGGGTGGTGGGGCTTCGGGAGGCGTACGCCGACGCGGGGGATGCCTTGCGGTTGGGGAAGGAGTGTGCGCCGGGCGGGACGGCGTACCTCATTGACGAGTTGCGGGGGCAGCAGGTGTTGGCGGCGGTGGGGCATCGGGCTCGGGCTCGGCTGTTGAAGCTGGTTGCCGGGGAGTTGGCTACGCAGACGGACTGGCTCGATCTAAGGGCGACGTTGATCGCCTGGTGTGAGAGCGGCTTCAACCTGGTCAGGACCGCGGAGGCGCTGCACATCCATCGCAATACGCTGATCTACCGCCTGGAGAAGGTCGAGCGCCTGACCGGCCAACCCTGGCGCGACCACCGCGCCACTCTCACGCTCTACCTCGCCTGCCTGGCATCACAGCTCGACTAGCGAGGCGCGAACTTCGTCCAGGTGGCGCCCTCGTCGGTGCTCAGCACGACCTCCGTCGTACGCCGCTTGGGCACCTCGAACCCGTACATCAAGTGCTCGTCCCCGGCGAGATCTGCCAGATCACCCGGATACCCGCGGTCCAGGTTGGCCGCCCCGTCCCGCACCCGGTACAGCCGCGGCCGGTCGCCCAGCCGACCGCCGAGCATCATCGCCGTACCGTCGTCGAACGCGAGCGGCGGCGTGTTCAGGCTCTGCGGCGGATGCTGGACGAGCGTCCACGTCTGTCCACGGTCGGTCGAGATGCGCATCTTCGCGACCGCCTGCCCGCTGTCGCCGACGATGACCGAGGTCGACACCAGCGTCTGGCCGTCCGGGCTGACGGCGAGCTTCCCGAGCTGGTTGCGGTTGTCCAGCGCCTGCGACCGCCAGGTCTTCCCGCCGTCGTCGGTCCACATGATGTCGGTCCGCCCGACCCCGGTCAGCACCCAGCACCGCCCGCTCGTGTCGCAGACCGGCGACCGGCTACCGCGGGTCTCGAGCATCCGGACCGACGACTCCTTGGGGTTCACCACCACGATCCGGCCCGGCACGATCTGGTCGGTCAGGATCTCACCGGGCTCGAACGTCGAAGTGGACAGCCGGTACCGCAGGCGGGTCAGCACCGGGCCGTCGTACGTCATCCGGAACATCATCGTCGTGTCCCCGGTGAGCGTGCCCTCGCGCGGCGGGGCGACCGCGATCGCCTCGTCACCCGTCGCCAGCGTCGCGTACGGGACCGGCCACTCCGGCGAGGTCGCACGGGCGCCGTCGCGATCGAGTACGGCGGCGTACCGGCAGTTCGGGCCGCTCGTGCAGTCGGACCAGCCGGCCGCCCAGCGATTCCGCGTCACCATCGTCATCGACAGCACCTGCGCCCGCTCGGCGTTCACCACCGCCGTCCCGGCGGGCCCGGCGGAGGCGGGCTCGATGGCCACCGGCCCCGACTCAGCATCGACCCGGTGCGAGATCCAGAGCACCGTCGTCACCACGATGGACGTCGTGGCGGCCAGTACGCCGAGCACGAGCAGCGGCGGCTTGCTCCGCGGGATGCCGCAGCGCTCCAGCAGTTCGACCAGCCGGGGGTAGTAGCGGTCGACGAACTCACGGACGCGCTGCTCCACACTCACCCCCGGTAACCCACGAATTGACCGGGATGAAGTTTAAGGGACGGCGGGCGCAGCCGATCACACCCGGCGGAAGATGAGTGCGCGCTTCACTTCCTGGATGGCCTTGGTGACCTCGATGCCGCGGGGGCAGGCGTCGGTGCAGTTGAAGGTGGTGCGGCAGCGCCAGACGCCTTCCTTGTCATTCAGGATCTCCAGCCGCTGCTCGGTGCCCTCGTCGCGGCTGTCGAAGATGAACCGGTGCGCGCCGACGATCGCCTGCGGGCCGAAGTATTGCCCGTCGGACCAGAAGACCGGGCACGACGTCGTACAGGCGGCGCACAGGATGCACTTGGTGGTGTCGTCGAAGCGGTCGCGGTCGGCCTGCGACTGGATCCGCTCCCGGGTCGGCTCGTGACCGCTGGTGACCAGGAACGGCATCACCGCGCGGTACGCCTCGAAGAACGGGTCCATGTCGACGACCAGGTCCTTGAGCACCGTCAGGCCCTTGATCGGCTCGACGGTGATCTCCTTGTCCGGGCTCAGGTCCTTGATCAGCGTCTTGCAGGCCAGCCGGTTCCGGCCGTTGATCCGCATCGCGTCGGAGCCGCAGACACCGTGCGCGCAGGACCGCCGGAACGTCAGCGTGCCGTCCTGCTCCCACTTGATCTTGTGCAGCGCGTCCAGCACCCGGTCGGTCGGTTCAAGACTTACGGTGTACGTCTTCCACTCGGCCTCGTCGACGACCTCGGGGTTGTACCGCAGGATCTTGACGTGTGCGTCCATCAGTACTTGCGCTCCATCGGCTTGTAACGGGTCTGGACGACCGGTTTGTAGTCGAGCCGGATCGTCTCGTTGCCGTCGGCATCTACCTCGCGGTACGCCATCGTGTGCCGCATGAAGTTGACGTCGTCACGGGTGGCGTAGTCCTCGCGGAAGTGCCCGCCGCGGGACTCCTTGCGCTCCAGCGCCGACACGACCAGCACCTCGGCCAGATCGAGCAGGAAGCCGAGCTCGACCGCCTCGAGCAGGTCGGTGTTGAACCGCTTGCCCTTGTCCTGGACGGCGACATTCGCGAATCGGACCTTGAGCGCCTCGAGGTCGACCAGCGCCTGCTTCAGCGAGCCCTCGGTCCGGTACACCTGCGCGTTCAGGTCCATCGTCGCCTGCAGGTCCGACCGGATCGCCGCGATCCGCTCCTCGCCAGTCGACGTCCGCAGGCCCTCGACCAGCTCGACGACGTACGCCGACGGGTCGTCCGGCAGTTCCTCGAAGGCGGCCGTCGCGGCGTACTCCGCGGCCGCGATCCCGGCCCGCCGGCCGAACACGTTGATGTCGAGCAGCGAGTTCGTGCCGAGGCGGTTCGCGCCGTGCACCGAGACGCACGCGACCTCGCCGGCGGCGTACAGGCCCGGGATCACGTCCTCGTTGTTGGCCAGCGCCTCGCCCTTGATGTTGGTCGGGATACCGCCCATCGCGTAGTGCGCGGTCGGGAACACCGGGATCTGCTCGGTGTACGGCTCCACGCCCAGGTACGTCCGCGCGAACTCGGTGATGTCCGGCAGCTTCGCGTCGATGTGCGCGGGCTCGAGGTGGGTCAGGTCGAGCATCACGTACGCGCCGTCCGGACCGCAACCGCGACCCTCACGGACCTCGTTGGCCATCGCGCGGGCGACCATGTCCCGCGGCGCCAGGTCCTTCACGGTCGGCGCGTACCGCTCCATGAAGCGTTCGTTCTCGTTGTTGCGCAGGATGCCGCCCTCACCACGGGCCGCCTCCGACAGCAGTACGCCGAGACCCGCCAGGCCGGTCGGGTGGAACTGGAAGAACTCCATGTCCTCCAGCGGCAGGCCCTTCCGCCACACGATGCCCATGCCGTCGCCGGTCAGCGTGTGCGCGTTGGACGTCGTACGGAAGACCTTGCCGAAACCGCCGGACGCGAAGATCACGGACTTGGCCGAGAACACGTGCAGCTCGCCCGTGGCCAGCTCGTAGGCGACCACGCCGCTGGCCTTGCCGTCGGTCATCAGCAGGTCGAGAACGTAGTACTCGTTGAAGAATTCGACGTTCTGCTTGATGCACTGCTGGTAGAGCGTCTGCAGGATCATGTGACCGGTACGGTCGGCCGCGAAGCACGAGCGCCGTACGACGGCCTCGCCGTGGTTGCGGGTGTGGCCGCCGAAGAACCGCTGGTCGATCTTGCCCTCGGCGGTCCGGTTGAACGGCAGGCCCATCTTCTCCAGGTCGAGGACCGCGTCGACGGCCTCGCGGCACATCACCTCGGCGGCGTCCTGGTCGACCAGGAAGTCACCGCCCTTGACCGTGTCGAAGGTGTGCCACTCCCAGTTGTCCTCCTCGACGTTGGCCAGCGCGGCGCACATGCCGCCCTGGGCCGCGCCGGTGTGCGACCGGGTCGGGTAGAGCTTGGTGAGTACGGCGGTCCGGGTCCGCTTGCTCGACTCGAGAGCGGCCCGCATTCCTGCGCCGCCCGCGCCGACGATGATGACGTCGTACTGGTGCTGCTGCATGAAATTCCTTTAGTTACAGACAGACAATGTGGAGTTGGGGTCGAGGCAGGGATCGAAGGTGAAGATCACCAGCGTGCCGAGGACGACCACCACGAGCGCAGCCGTGATCAGCAGGGCCTTCAGCCAGAACCGGGTCTGGTCCTTCTCGGCGTAGTCGTTGATGATCGTGCGCAGGCCGTTCGAGCCGTGCAGCATCGCCAGCCACAGCATCAGCAGGTCCCAGACCTGCCAGAGCGGGTTGGCCCACTTGCCGGCCACGAAGCCGAAGTCCAGCGCGGTGATGCCGCCGCCGAGCATCAGGTTCACGAACAGGTGCCCGAGCACGAGGATGACGAGCGCGAGCCCGGACAGCCGCATGAACAGCCAGCTGTACAGCTCGAAGTTGGTCTGGCCCGAGCGGTTCCGGCCGCCGCCCTTCAGGCTTCGCGACCGGCTGCTCGACCGGGGTGCCGCGATCTCGCTCATCTCAGCCTCCGAAGACGTGGGAGAGGTGACGGATCACGAACGGCACGAACAGCACGACCCAGATCACTCCGACGCCGATCATCAGCTGCCGCTGGTAGCGCGGGCCCTTGGCCCAGAAGTCGATCAGGATCAGCCGGATGCCGTTGAAGGCGTGGAAGAGGATCGCGGCCACCAGCCCGACCTCGAGCAGGCCGACGATCGGGTTCTTGTAGGTGCCGATGACCTCGTTGTACGCGTGCGGCGAGACCCGGACCAGCGCGGTGTCCAGCACGTGCACCAGCAGGAAGAAGAAGATCCCGACACCGGTGATGCGGTGCGCGACCCATGACCACATGCCCTCCCGGCCGCGGTACAGCGTGCCGGCTGGTTTGCTGGGCACCAGATCCTCCTCGAACGGGTTTCGCCGAATCGTCTTTGATGCTAGACCCGCCCGCCGCGGTGAAATGTCCTGACAGCTGTGACATCGATCGCGGTGGATGTGATCTCGGTCGCGTCGTAGCTTGACTTCAACCGAGCTTGAACACGTTGGCTGACGGCACATCAGAACCGAAGGGGAGAACTACAGTGAGTTTCTGGATCTGTGCGACCTGTGCGGTCGAGCACTCCGAGCAGGTCGACGTGTGTGCGATCTGCGCCGACGAACGCCAGTGGGTGCCCGCCGACGGGCAGCACTGGACGACGCTCGAGGAGCTGGCCGGGACCGAGGTCACTATCGACGAGGTCGAGCCGAACCTGTACGGCGTCCGCTCGAAGCCGCCGATCGGTATCGGTCAGCAGTCGATGCTGGTCGTCACCGACGAGGGCAATCTGCTCTGGGACCCGATCGGGTACGTCGACGACGACGCCGTACGCCGGGTCCGCGAGCTGGGCGACGTGGCGGGGATCATCGCCAGCCACCCGCACATGTACGGCGTCCAGGTCGAGTGGAGCCACCGCCTCGGCGACGTACCGGTGTATGTCTCGGAGGCCGACAAGGAGTGGGTCGCCCGCCTGGACCCGGTCATCCGGACCTGGTCGGGCAAGCTGACGCCGCTACCCGGAGTGACGGTTCTCCAACCAGGCGGTCATTTCCCGGGCAGCGCGGTCGTGCACTGGCAGAACGGTGCCGAGGGCAAGGGTGTGATCCTGTCCGGCGACACGATCTTCGCGAACCCCGACCGCACGTCGGTGAGCTTCATGCGCAGCTACCCGAACCGCATCCCGCTGTCCGGCGCGGTCGTCGACCGGGTCGCCCGCTCCCTCGACCCCTATGAGTACGACCGCCTCTACAACAACTTCGGCGCCTCGATCCCAACCGACGCCAAAGCCGTCGTACGCCGCTCCGCCGACCGCCACGCAGCCTGGACCCGCGGAGACTACGACCACCTGACCTGAGCCGCCGGCCGGACGTCTTGTGGGACGTCCGGCCGCACCGGTCAGGTCCTGCCGACCGCTAATCCGTCGATCTGAACGATCTTCCCGGCGCTGACCGTGCGGAACGTGAGCGTTCCGTTGAACAGCGTGCTCTGCACGGGCAACCCGAGCACGACCTGGTAGTGCGTCGTCGGGTAGGCGAGGTTGAGCGTGGTCAGCAGCCGGTTCCCGGCGTAGACCGCGACGGCCCCGCAGGTCGGACACCGCGTCGCGATCAGGAAGAACCGCTTGCCCTGCACGGTCCGCGTCAATGCCGCGCCGGAGGCCGTGGTCTGCGTATCCGTCCCGAAGTAGAACTTCGTCGAGGACCCGCGCGCCCACCCGGTCGTTGCCATCGCCAACGACCGGTCGTCCAACGGCCGCGAGAAGCAGCGCTCGGCACTCCACTGGCCGACGTTCCCGAGCTTGTCCCACGCCCGCACCGAGACGCAGTACTCGTACCCGGCCGCGACCGCAAGGTTCATGGACGTCGCGGTCGTCTTCGTCCACGGCTGCACATAGGCGCTGTACGGCCCGGCAGATGTGGCCCGCCGGTACTGCACGTCGTACGACGCGACCCCGCTCGCGTCCGTGGCCGACACACTCAGGGTCGCCGTTGCGGCGACCGAGGACTGGTACGCCGGGCCGACCATCCGAGCCACCGGTCCGGTCGCGTCGACCGTGATGTCCCGGTACGCCCCGCCGATGACGACCTGGTAGTTACCGGACCGCAGTTCGGGCGCCGTGAACGGTGAGGTGCACGGCTCGGCGGGCCTGAACGATCCCTTCACCTCGCACGTGAATTTGGTGCCCGCCGGGAAGGCGGAGCCGTCGAACGGGATCGAGATGTTCGTTCCCATCACCGCCGGCGTCGGCCCGATCACGACCCCGAGCTTCTGCCAGGCGACGTCGGCCCGATGCGTAGCCGTCTGTCTGGCGAGCTCGTTGTACACGTACAGGTCGCCGCCGAGATCCAGGCCGAGCTGGTAGACCCGGCCGCCGGCCGTCAGCGCCAGGATCCAGGTGTTGCCGGACCAGGCGATCGCCCGCACCTCCGAGTCGAGCGACGGACTCGTTCGCTGCGTCCCGGCCAGTCGCACTGTCGAGCCGTCGCCGAACGCGACGTACCGGCCGTCGGCCGAGACTCGAACCGGCCGGCCGTCCGCCACCTCGGTCTGATCCGGCAGCGTGGTCGTTCGGCTGCCGCCGGCCGTCGCCTCGACCGTCGCGAGCCGGCTCGGCGTGATGCGGTGGTCGGACACCACCAAGGTGCGGGCGTCCGGCATCCAGCTCGGGCTGGACAGCCGGCAGTCGACCTTCAGCGGCGTACCACCTGCGGCCGCGATCACGTACACGCACGGCGTGGCGTTCTCCGATGCCTGGAACGCGATCCGGGTGCCGTCCGGCGACCAGGACAGGTGAGTGATCGGCGCTGTGGAGGTCCAGAGTTTCACCGGTACGCCGAGATCGCCCGGCTCGACCCGCTGCGTCCACAGCGACCGCTCGGTGGTGTTCGTGACGTAGGCGAGCGACCGCCCGTCCGGAGAGCTGGCGAGGCCCTCCTTCGGGGTGACCGGGTCGGCGGCGGCCGGGAACGGCACGACGTGCCCGTACAGGTCGGCGGCGGCCAGGTCCAGGGCGTCCGGTTGGTCTCCTTGCGTGATCGCGATCTGCTCGGTCGCCGGCGGGACGGGTTTGCGGGCGCCGACAGGGCCTTCGCCGACCTCGTTGACGACCGACACGGCGTACTCGATGCCGACCTTCGTGCTGGGTTCGGCGACCGTGAAGTCGGCCGTGGACGTCTTCACGGGGAACCACTCGACGGTATCCGCGCCGTTCAGGTAGCGGTGCAGGTTGTAGCCGCGAACGGCTGTTCCCGCCGCGGTCTGCCGCGACTCCCAGCTCACCGTGTGGCCGCTGTACGTCGACCGCACCGTCACCTCCTGCGCCTGCGGCACGTCGACGCCGTAACCGGTCACGGCGACCGTGTGACGCCCCAAGGAGGTGGAGTCCGAGATGGTCAGGGTGTCCGAGTCCGGGCCGGTCGTCTCGGGCAGGAACCGCACGCTCACGGAGCACGTTGCCGCCGGCGCCAAGGTCTGCGAGCAGTCGTGCGGAGCGTCCGGGTTCAGCCGCCAGGCGTTCCCCACCATGGTCAGCGAGACGCCGGTGATCTGGACCGGAGCGGTTCCCGTGTTCTTCACCGTGAAGGACGCGGCCGCGCCCACGCCGTACCTGACCTTGCCGAAGTCGTACTTCTCGGGCGTGACCGACAGCGCCTGGTATCCGACCGTGCTGTGGTAGCGCAGGTCGATCGCGTGGAAGACCGGACTGCCGTCGCAATCGTGCATGCGCAGGCTTGCGGTGAGAGTATCGAGCTCGAGCGCGGCCGTGTAAGCCACGGCGGTGACCGACAGGTATCCGCTCGCGGTGCAGCTGTGGTCGCCCTGGGTGAGCTCGAGCTCGGACGGCGTCAGCGAGTAGTTGCCCGGACCGGCGATGAACGCAGGAAGCCGGACCTTCACCGTGCCCGCGGACAGCGTCCGAGAGCCGTCGGCCGGTGCGGACGCCGTGACCGCATCGGCGATCTCGTCGTGCGGCCAGGTCGTGCCGGGGTCCACGTCCAGAGCGAGTACGTCGATGTCGCCGACGGCCGGAGTCGTGGTGTTGCGGGTGGTCGTGACCGGGGCGCCGGCGGCGGTCTCGGCGTCGGCGGTCGCGACGACCCGGTACGAGGCCGTAGTTCCGGGGGCGATGTTGTCGTCGACCCAGCTGACGCTCGCGGCGCTCAGCGGGCCGCTGACGTTACCCCAGTCGGCACTGCCCTCCTTGCGCTCGACGCGGTAGGCGGATGCGTCGACGGGGTTCCAGGTGATACCGACGCCTGCGCGGGTCGGGAACACCTGTGCGGTCGGGCCGCTGAGGGCGGTTTCGTCGCCGAAGGCGGCGTGGGCGATGAAGGGGAGGGTGATGGCTGCGAGGGCGGTGGCCAGGGCAGCGCGGAACAGGGTCGATTTGCGGGCGCGGCGCATTGAATCTCCAGGGCAGGGGACTCCGGCGCACCCCGAGCGACACCGGCGAAAGGGAAAGAACTATCCCGAAAACGGACCAGACCGCAAGCTGGTTGCAGCTTGCTGCAGTCAGGCAGCGAGGCGGGAGTGGGCGACGCGGTGGTGGAGGGTGAGCATGCGGTTGACGCAGGTTTGCCATTCGTAGCGTTCGGCTCGGTGGCGGGCGGCGGCCCGGCGGCCGGGGACCTTCGCCAGCGCGAGGACCGCGTCGGCCAAGGCGGAGGGGTTGGCGGCCTCCCAGCGGCCGCAGGTTTCGTCGACTAGTTCGCGGGCGCCGCCGGTGTTGGCGGTGACGACCGGGGTGCCGGCGGCGAGGGCCTCGAGGACGGCCAGGCCGAAGGTCTCGCCGGGGCAGACGGACAGTGCGATGTCGGCCTCGGCGAGATGCCTGGCGAGTGTCTGGCGGCCGTCGACGTACCCGTGGAAGGTGATCGGCGCGTCGCCCGCGATCTCGATCAGCTCGTCGAGGTGCGGGCCGGTGCCGTACACGTCCATCTGCAGCTTCACGCCGCGGCGGTGCAGCTCGACCGCGGTGGCGACCGCGAGGTGCGGGCTCTTCTCCCGCGACAGGCGGCCGGCGTGCACCAACTTGAGTACGCCGTCGTCGACCGGCTCGGCCCGTGACGGGTGGAAGGTCTCCAGGTCGACCCCGAGCGGGATCCGGACCAGCGGGGTCGTCACCTCGTCGAACTCCGCGGCCGCGTAGCGGGACGTGACCACCACCGCGTCGTACGTGCGGCTGAGGATCCGGTAGAGCGCGGCGACAGTCGCGACCACGTGGAGCTGGCTGGCTTTCACACCCTCGGCCCGGCGCTGGACGCTTTCACCGGTCCAGCGGCTCGTGCGCTGGCTGACTTCGCCGAGCATCCGGCCGGGACGCAGTACGTCGTGGCCGCCGAGCTGACCGGGACGGGCCGAACCCAGCGCCAGCATCGCGTCCAGACGCTCGTGGCTGAACAGGATCGTGCCGATGTCGTTGCGACGGGCCCAGCGCGCGACCGGGAGCAGCGTCGACTTGTCCGAGATCTCGACCGTCGTCGGCCCGAACTTCTTCAGTACGTCGATCACGTTCCACGGGTTGGTGATGAGTCGGTACCCGCCGCTCACCTTCGGCGCCTTCACCCGGACCACCGTGCCGAACTCGGTCTCGGTCACCTCGTCGCGTTCGCCCGGTGTGATCACGATCCGCTCGGCACCGGCCTCGACGTACCCCTGGCCGATCTGCTCGATCGCGGTCCGCATGCCACCGGACGTCGGCCCGACGAAGTTCGCCAGCTGGGCGATCCGCAGCCCCGTCACGCGACCCGCCGGATCGCCGCTGCCTCACGCAGTACGTCGGCGTAGTGCCGGTCGACCAGGTCGTCGACCACGGCCGGCCAGGTCCGGGACTGGACACGTTCCAGTCCGGCGGCCGCCATCCGGCCGCGGGCCTGCGGGTGGTCGAGCATGATCTTCACCTGGTCGCGCAGCGATCCCGCCTTGCCCGGCTCGAACAGCAGGCCGTTTTGGCCCGGGTGGATCAGGTCGAGCGGGCCGCCCGCGGCCGGGCCGACGGTGGCGACGCCGGACGCCTGCGCCTCCTGGATCGTCTGGCAGAACGTCTCGTGCTCGCCGGTGTGGACGAACACGTCCAGCCCGGCGAAGATCGAGGCCAGGTCGGCGCCCCGGCGCATCCCGAGGAAGGTTGCCGTCGGCAACGCACTCTCCAGCGAGGCGCGGTCCGGCCCGTCGCCGACGATCACGATCCGGCAGTCCAGCTCGGTCAGCTCGGCCAGCCGGCGGACCTTCTTCTCCGCGGCCAGCCGGCCGACGTACCCGACGATCGGCCTGCCGTCCGGCGAGATCTCCCGGCGCCACTGCTCGCTGCGGTTCGCGGGGTCGAAGAGGTCGAGGTTCACGCCACGGCCCCAGAGGTGCACCCGCGGTACGCCGCGCTGCACCAGCGCATCGACGGCCGAGGACGAGGGGGCGAGCGTGCGGTCGGCGCGCGAGTGCGTCCGGCGTACCCAGCGCCAGATGCCGCGGTCGGCGGCGGCGTACCAGGGGTACTGGCGGGCGAAGCCGGCGATATCGGTCTGGAAGATCGCGACCGTCGGCAGCCCGAGCTTGCGGGCCGCACGCAGACCGTACGCGCCGATGATGAACGGCGAGGCGAGGTGCACGAGGTCCGGCTTGAAGTCGGCCATCGCCCGCTCGATCGACGGATCCGGCAGGCCGACCGGGTACTCCTTGTAGCCGGGCGTCCGGAAGCTGCGGGCGCGGATCACCGGTACGTCGCCGTACGCGTCCGGCCCGGGTCCGGGGGCGATGATCAGCAGTGCGTGCCCACGGGCGCGCAGCCGGTCGGCGACATGGCGAGCCGTGTTCGCCACGCCATTGATCTGCGGCAGGAAAGTCTCGGCCACCATCACGATTCGCACACTTCGAAGGTTCCTCACCGTGCATGAACCCTGGGCGACGCTCTCGTGACCCCGCGTGGATGCCCTGTCGACAGGTGCAGGGCTTTGAAGTGTCCTTCAGGTTGCCACCGGGCTGTGCTCGGTTAGTCGCACGCGAACTCTGGGGACCGGGACCCGGGGTTGATCAGGTCATCAGCAGGAAGAACTCCTCGTTGAAGAGGGTGAGGCGGAGCTGCTTGCCGATCACCTCGAGGTCGACACGCCAGCCGGCGACGTACGCGATGTGGGTCTTCCCGTCGAGGTGCTGGGATACCCAATCCTGGATCGGCGCGACGGCGCTGCCGTGAAGCCGGTCGAGTAGGTCTTCGGACAGTTGCGCGGAGGTTGCTCCGGTAGCGACGAGATAGGTGATACCGGTGTCCGCGCCGGAGAACTTCAGCGCCAGCCCCGGCTTGCGCTGACACGTCTCGTTGTCGGTCGCACAGGTGTAGCCGTCGCCGGTCAGGTCCTTCGCCAACTCGGGCTCGGTGGTGTCGAGGTGCAGTACCGGGACCTTGATCTGCTGGTTGCCGAACCTCTCGGCGTTGATCACCGTCTTCGGACCCCGGGCGACGATCTCGTACTTCCCCCAGTTGCCCTCCATCGCGCCGCCCCAGGTCTGCCGTAGTACTCCGGTCAGCTTCTCCAGGTCCGCGGGGAACGCGACCGGTCCGACCGTGGCTACCAGCGACTGCAGGGCCGGCGCGGTCTCGCCTTTGCCGGTGGCCTTGATGGTGAGCGCGCTGACCGCGCCGCCCTGCTTGTACTGGAAGGCGACCGCGAGCGTCGTACGACCCGATGTGGCGAAACAGCCGGAGTGTCCGCCGTCGGCGCTGGTGAATCGCACGCTGCACTCGAGACCACGTGTGGTGAGCGCGTCGGCGAGCGCCTTCGCCTGACCTGTCATCGTGCCGCCGGCGAAGACGCCGTCCGCGAGTGTGAGCCCGCCGTCGGCCGGTGCGTCGACATCGGAGTCCTTTCAGGGCGGAAGACGAAATCTAACGGAGGCGTGTGCCGGAGCACACATCGGCGACGTGCGCTGGTGCATACCAGTGCGGCGGTGGTTCGGAATACCGTGGGGGAATGAGTCATCGCAGCGAGTCCGGGTTCGAGTTCTCTCCGGTGTACGAGCCGCTCGAGGGGTTCGATCCGGCGGGGAAGCTGGGGGAGCCGGGGCAGTTCCCGTACACCCGGGGCGTGTACCCGACGATGTACACGCAGCGGCCGTGGACGATGCGGCAGTACGCGGGGTTCGGGACCGCGGCCGAGTCGAACCAGCGGTACCACCAGCTGATCGACCACGGGACTCACGGTCTGTCCGTGGCCTTCGACCTGCCGACGCAGATGGGTTACGACTCGGACGCGTCGATCGCTTCTGGTGAGGTCGGGAAGGTCGGGGTGGCGATCGACTCGATCGACGACATGCGGGTGCTGTTCGACAAGATCCCGCTGGACCAGGTCTCCACGTCGATGACGATCAACGCGCCCGGGTCGGTGCTTCTGCTGCTCTACCAGTTGGTGGCCGAGGAGCAGGGCGTGTCCGCGGACAAGCTCACCGGCACGATCCAGAACGACGTACTGAAGGAGTACATCGCCCGCGGGACGTACATCTACCCGCCGAAGGAGTCGCTGCGGCTGATCAGCGACATCTTCGCGTACTGCCAGGCGGAGCTGCCGCGGTGGAACACGATCTCGATCTCCGGCTATCACATGGCCGAGGCGGGGGCGACGCCCGCGCAGGAGATCGCCTTCACCTTGGCGAACGGGATCGAGTACGTCCGCGCCGCGGTCGCGTCCGGATTGGACGTGGATGAGTTCGCGCCGCGGCTGTCGTTCTTCTTCGTCGCGCGGACGACGCTGCTGGAGGAGGTCGCGAAGTTCCGTGCGGCACGGCGGATCTGGTCGCGGGTGATGCGGGATTCCTTCGGCGCTCGCAATCCCAAGTCGTTGATGCTGCGCTTCCACACCCAGACTGCCGGCGTACAGCTGACAGCGCAGCAGCCCGAGGTCAACCTCGTCCGCGTCGCGATCCAGGGGCTGGCCGCCGTACTCGGTGGGACGCAGTCCCTGCACACCAACTCGTACGACGAGGCGATCGCGCTGCCGACCGAGAAGGCGGCCCGTCTTGCGCTGCGCACGCAACAGGTCCTCGCGTACGAAACTGACATCACCGCCACGGTCGACCCGTTCGCCGGCTCGTACGTCGTCGAGTCGCTCACCGACGAGGTCGAGGCCGCCGCGGTGGAGCTGATGGACCAGGTCGAGGAGTACGGCGGGGCCGTCGCCGCGATCGAGAAGGGTTTCCAGAAGCAGGAGATCGAGCGGTCGGCGTACCAGATCGCCCAGGAGATCGACTCGGTCGAGCGTGTGGTCGTGGGGATGAACAAGTTCAAGATCGCCGAGGAGGAGCCGTACGAGCCTCTCCGCGTCGACCCCACGATCGAGGCCCAGCAAACCGCCCGCCTCGCAGACCTCCGCGCCACCCGCGACCAGGCAGCCGTCGACGAAGCCCTCGCCGCCCTGAAAAAGGCTGCCCAAGGCAACGACAACTGCCTCTACCCGATGAAAGAAGCCCTAAAAGCCCGAGCCACAGTCGGCGAAGTCTGCAACACCCTCCGAGAAGTCTGGGGCACCTACGTCCCCGCCGACACCTTCTAAACCAGGAACACCGCCAAACACACCCTCGAAACGACACCGCTCCGCGGCGACTGTCTTATCGGCCGCCTCCGGCGGCGGTGCACGTCCATCCACGCGCGCATGCCCCGGCGCGGGCGATGAGGTGGCCGAGCAGGCACACGGAGCGGACACCGCTTCGCGGCGGCTGTCCTGTTGGCCCGCCTCCCGCGGCGTGCGCGCCGTGCGCCGTCGAGCGGATGTGGTCGGCGCCAGCTGATGTGGTGAGCAGGCAAAAGGACACCGCTGCGCGGCGGCTCTCCTGTTGGCCGCCTCCGGCGGCGGGGCAGGTCCGTTCACCCGCGCATGCTCCGGCGCAAGCGAACAACTGAGCGAGCAGCCACACGGAGCGGACACCGCTGCGCGGGGACTGCCTGTCGGCAGCCTCCGGCGGCGTGCGCACCTGCACTGTCGGGCGGATGTGGTGGGCGCCAGCTGATGTGGTGAGCAGGCAAAAGGACACCGCTGCGCGGCGGCTGTCTGGTTGGCCGCCTCCGGCGGCGCAGGTCCGTCCACGCGCGCATGCCCCGGCGCCGGCGCATATCCGTCCACGCGCGCATGCCCAGGCGCAGGCGACGGGATGGGCGAGGAGGCGCAGGGGAGCGACACCGCCTCGCGGCAGTTGACTGTTGGCCGGCTTCCGCGGCGTGCGCGCCATCTGCTGTTGGGCGGATGTGGTGGGCGCGGGCTGATGTGGTGAGCAGGCAGAAAGGTCGCCGTTGCGCGGCGGCTGGTCGTTGGCGGCCTTCGGCGGTGTGCGCGTCATGCGCCGTGGGGTGGACGTCCTCGGCGCCGGGCGGTGGTCGAGGACCAGGTCCAGGTCGACGTACAAGAGCGAGCGCCTCGACGCCAGACGTCCAGCCGTCCTGCAGCTTGGCTTGTTAAACCGCGCGTTGCATGCGACGATATTCGAACGTTGCGAAAGTCCGTTCGATGTGTTCGTTACAGGAGGTGTCATGGCTGCCGAGCTCTTTGAGTCGCAGACCTACCTGCCTGAAGAGCAGGAGCAGATGGCGACTATCGCCAGCTTCCTCGATGCGCACCACAGCAAGACGGGCGAGCGCCCGGAACGGCGATACTTCCTCGCGGGTGCTGAAGAACACGAGCAGATCGAGGTCCCTGAAGCGCTCCACCTGGTGCTGGTTCAGGCTGTCGCGGCGCTGAAGGCCGGCAAGGCGGTCACGATCTCGCCGACCATGCCGAAGTTGACGACCCAGCAGGCCGCAGATCTTCTCGGGGTCAGCCGGCCGACCGTGGTCCGGTTGATCGACTCCGGCGAGCTCGCCTGCGAACGGATCGGCAATCGCCGGAAGGTTCTCCTGCGGGATCTCCTTGCCTACCGCGAGATGAGGCGCCAGCGGCAGTACCAGGCGATCGCCGACATGTCGGTCGACGTGAGTGAGGATGAGGACCCCGCCGTCGTAAGCGAGCGACTCAAGCGGATCAGGAAGCAGCGAGCCGAGCACAGAAAGCGACCTACCGATCTCTGAGAGTATTGGGGTGTGTTCGCCGCCCTCTTAGATACTTGCGTCCTTTGGCCCAGCCGGCAGCGGGACTTCATCCTCAGTCTTGCCGTGGAAAACCTCTATCGCCCGCTGTGGAGCAGCGCGATCCTCGATGAGCTGCAAGCCTGTGAGATCGACAAGCACACAACGAAGTACGGACTCTCCGAGGCCGACGCGGAGACCAGGGCCGCGTACCTCATCGAGCAGATGCGTACGCACTTCGACGACGCCGAAGTCCAGAACTGGGAGCCGTACGAGGGCACATTCGGCTTACCCGACCCCTACGACGAGCACGTCATCGCGGCCGCCGTGGCAGGCAATGCAGGCGCGGTTGTCACAAACAATCTCAAGGACTTCCCGGCTGACAAGGTTCCGCGCGGTGTCGAGGTTCTGTTGCCGAGTGAGTTCGCGGCCAACACTGTGGCGGTCTCACCGCAGCGGGCGCTGAAGGCGGTCGCCGAACTGACCCAGCGGTGCAAGAACCCGCCGATCTCGGTCGATGAGTTCCTCGAGATGCTCCGAGACAAGTACGGGATGGACGAAGCGGTCGACCTGATCAGCGAGGTTCGGTAAGTGCTCGCGCTGGTCGTGTCACGACAGGGGTAGGTAGGTCTGGCAGGCCTCGGTGTTGTGGAGGTGGATGTTGGGGCGGCGGTGGGTTTGCCAGTTTTCGCGGGTTAGGCGCCAGCGGTTCAGGAGGGCGGGTTCGCCTAGGCGGGTGGCCCAGTCTGTGCCGTTGGGTTCGTAGCCGAGGGCTCGTGAGATTGCGTTCGAGCCGTGGTTGTCGACGAACGCGTCGCTGCCCGCCTCCTTCGCCCCGAGGCCCTCGAACGCGAGGTGCAGGATCGCGGCGCGCATCTCATGTCCGAGACCGCGGCCGCGCTCATCGGCGGACAGCCACGAGAAGCTCGTGACCGTGCCGAGGGTGGAGAAGTTCACGCCGATGAGGTCCTGCATCCCGACCGGGCGCCCGTCGACGACAACCACGAAGTACAGCCGCCAGGCGTCGCTCTCCACCTTCCCGCGACCACGCCAGATCGCCCGCATCCACTTGGCCACCCGCTGGTCCGGATCGGGCTCGTAGAGCGAGATCGGGTCGTCGTACGGCGGTGGGTCCGCATCCGTCTTCCCGGCACGAACCACCTCCGCCAACTCGCCCAACAGCTCGTCGGTCGCCCCCCGCAACTCCAACACCGGCGTACTGACCCGCACGTCAAGCAACGGATAAGTCGTCATCTGCTAATCCAACAACGCGACTGAGGTTAGGACTGTGGTGCCTAGGGTTATGGCTTCTTCGGAGGGGGTGAAGCCGGGGGTGTGGAGGTCGGCGGCGGTTTCTGCGGAGGGGTGGCGGACGCCTAGGCGGGCCATGGCGCCGGGGACGTGTTCCATGTACCAGGCGAAGTCTTCGCCGCCGAGGCTCTGGTCCGTGGGCGCGATCGCGCTAGAGCCGAGCGTCTGCTGTACGGCGTTCTGCAGGACCCCGATCGCGGTGGTGTCGTTCATGACGGGCGGTACGCCGTGGGTGACCTCCGTGTCGACCTCCACGCCGTACGGGCGGACGATCTGCTCGGCCAGCGAAGGGATCAGCTCCTCGGCCAGCCGCCAGGCGTTGACGTCGAGGCAGCGCAGCGTTCCCTCAGCCTCGCCGCGGGACGGGATCGCGTTGGCGGCCGAGCCGGACGTGATGCGGCCCCAGACGAGCGACATGCCGGCCCGCGGGTCTACCCGCCGCGACAGCGCAGCGGGGAGCTCCGACACGAGAGTCGCGAGCGCGTAGACAAGGTCCGCAGTCAGATGGGGCCGCGACGTGTGACCGCCCGGCCCAGTCAACCGCACCAGGATCCGATCAGCGGCCGCGGTGAGCGCGCCCACCCGCAGTCCGACCTGTCCGACCTGCAGCCGCGGGTCGCAGTGGAGCCCATAAATACGGCGGACCCCGTCGAGTCCGCCGGCTGCGATGACGCCGAGCGCTCCGCCCGGCATCACTTCCTCCGCAGGCTGGAAGATCACCCGCACCCGCCGGTCCAGCTGCCCGTCGCGCGCCATTCCGGCCAGCACCAGCGCCGCACCCAGCAGAGCCGACGTGTGTACGTCGTGACCGCACGCGTGAGCCACCCCGTCGATCGTCGACCGCCACGGCGCGTCCACGCCGTCAGGCACCGGCAGCGCGTCGATGTCCGCCCGCAGCGCGACGCAGGAGTCGCCGGCGCCGATGTCGCAGATCAGGCCGGTCCCGGTCGGCAACACGCGCGGGGACAGCCCGGCCTCGACCAGCCGCTTCTCGAGGATCTCGGTCGTCCGTACCTCGTGCCACCCCAGCTCCGGGTGCGCGTGCAGATCCCGCCGTACGTCGACCATCTCCTCGCGTACCGCCTCGACCCGCGCGAGTACGTCCGCGACCAGCAACTGATGACTCATCCCGAGATTGTGCACCAGAGTCGGTCGATGCCCCACGGCGACGACCACAGTCCGTGAGAGCCGCCACGGAGCGTGCACACCGTGACGTGGGTGGCGCAGCCGGTGACCGTACCGGAGAAGTTGTCGAAATGTGACGAGAATGCCGGTCACTTTCCGGTATCGAGGCCTGCGCGACGTTCAAAGAATGACGGGGCGCGCCCTATAGTCTGCGGATGCGGCACGTGGGGGAAGGCGTGCCGGGCAAAGATTTTCTGGTCGACGAAGGAGACGTCCGGTGAAGAAGTACGTGCGGGGAACGGCGATCGTGGGCGTGCTGACGCTCGCCGTCGCCGCTTGTGGGAGCAAGCCGACCGACAGTAGCTCCAGCGGCAGCGCCAACAAGGACTTCAAGGCCTGCATGGTCTCCGACTCGGGGGGTTTCGACGACAAGTCGTTCAACCAGACCTCGTACAAGGGCCTGCAGGACGCCGTGAAGGAGAAGGGCCTGACCGAGGTCAAGGCCGAGTCGAAGTCCGACAACGACTACACGACGAACATGACCGCGATGGTCAGCGCGAAGTGCAACGTCATCGTGGCCGTCGGGTTCAAGCTCGAGGACGCCACCGAGGCGGCCGCCAAGGCGAACCCGAACATCAAGTTCGCCATTGTCGACTCCGCGCCGAAGGCGCCCATCGCGAACCTGAAGCCGCTGCTGTTCAACACCGCGCAGTCCAGCTTCCAGGCCGGATACCTGGCCGCCGCGATGACGCAGTCCGGCAAGGTCGGCACGTTCGGCGGTCTGCAGATCCCGACCGTGACCATCTTCATGGACGGCTTCGCCCAGGGCGTGCGGTACTACAACACGCAGAAGAGCAAGAACGTCCAGGTGCTCGGCTGGGACGACCAGAAGCAGAAGGGTCTGTTCACCGGCGACTTCGAGGACAAGGCCAAGGGCCAGAACAACGCGCAGAACCTGATCACCCAGGGCGCGGACGTGCTGTTCCCGGTCGCCGGCCCGTCGGGTCTGGGCGGTCTGCAGGCGGCCAAGGCCAGCAACGGCAAGGTCAACGCGATCTGGGTCGACACCGACGGCTGCGTCAGCGCCGAGGAGTACTGCTCGGTGCTGATGAGCAGCGTCGAGAAGGGTATGGACGTCGCCGTGAAGGACGCGGTGATCTCGGTCGTCGACAACAAGTTCGACAACACCCAGTTCACCGGCACCCTGCAGAACGGCGGTACGGCGATCGCGCCGTTCCACGACTTCGACAGCAAGGTCCCGGCGGACGTGAAGTCCGAGCTGGACACGATCAAGGCCGACATCATCAGCGGCAAGATCACGATCGAGTCGAAGGTACAGCCGAAGGCGTCCTGATCGATCGCGCGTTCGCGTAGTACGGTGCGAGCCAGGAAGGCAGCGGACCCACCGGTCCCAGCCTTCCTGGCTCGCCGTCTGAAGGGGAGGCTGCCCGCATGCATCTCGAGCTGTCCGGCCTGACCAAGAGCTTCGGCTCGCTGGTTGCCAACGACCACATCGACCTGGTGATCGAACCGGGCGAGATCCACTGCCTGCTCGGCGAGAACGGAGCCGGCAAGAGCACGCTGATGAACATGCTCTACGGGATGCTGCAGCCCGACGAGGGCGAGATCCTGATCGACGGCGAGAAGGTGAAGATCACCTCGCCGAGTGACGCGATCAAGCACGGTATCGGCATGGTGCACCAGCACTTCATGCTGGTCCCGGTGTTCACCGTCGCCGAGAACATCATGCTCGGCCGGGAGAACACCCGGGCCGGCGGCGTCCTGGACCGGAAGAAGGCCGACGCCCTGGTCACCGAGCTGTCCGACCGGTACGGCTTCGAGGTCGACCCGGAGGCGCTGGTCGAGGACATCCCGGTCGGCGTGCAGCAGCGGGTGGAGATCATCAAGGCGCTCAGCAACGACGCCCGGGTGCTGATCCTGGACGAGCCGACCGCGGTACTGACCCCGGCGGAGATCGACGAGCTGATCGAGGTCATGCGCCAGCTCAAGGAGAACGGCACGTCGATCGTCTTCATCACCCACAAGCTCAAAGAGGTCAAGGCGATCGCGGACAAGATCACCGTGATCCGCCGTGGCAAGGTGGTCGGTCAGGCCGAGCCGTCGGAGACCGAGGAGCAGCTCGCCGAGCTGATGGTCGGCCGCGCGGTCGACCTGGTCGTCGACAAGGAGCCGGCCCAGCCGAAGGACGTCGTACTGCGGGTCGAGGGGCTGACCGTGATCGACGAGCGCGGGTTCACCGCCGTCGACGACGTGGACCTGGAAGTCCGGGCCGGCGAGATCCTCGCGGTGGCCGGTGTCCAGGGCAACGGTCAGACCGAGCTCGCCGAGGCGCTGCTGGGGCTGATCCAGATCGCGGCCGGGAAGATCTCGCTGGACGGCGAGGACCTGACCGGCAGGTCGACCAGACAGCGGCTGGACGCCGGTATCGGGTACGTCCCGGAGGACCGCGCCCACGACGGCTTCGTCGGCTCGTTCACGGTCGCCGAGAACCTGATCCTCGACCTGTTCCGCAACGCGCCGTTCGGCAACGGGCTGGCGCTGCGGACCGACGAGATCGAGAAGAACGCCGAGGCGCGGGTGGCGGAGTTCGACATCCGCACCCAGAGCATCGACCTGCCGGTGTCGTCGCTGTCCGGCGGTAACCAGCAGAAGGTCGTGCTGGCCCGCGAGCTGTCCCGGCCGCTGAAGCTGCTGGTCGCCTCGCAGCCGACCCGTGGTGTCGACGTCGGCTCGATCGAGTTCCTGCACACCCGGATCGTCGAGGAACGTGACAACGGCACCGCCGTCCTGATCGTGTCCACCGAGCTGGACGAGATCGCCGCGCTGACCGACCGGGTCGCGGTGATGTACCGCGGCAAGGTGGTCGGCGTCGTACCGGCCGACACCCCGCGCGACGAGCTCGGCCTGATGATGGCCGGCGCCTCCAAGTCCGAGGCGCACGACGTCGCGATCGAGAACCCGACCACGTTGGGAACCATCTAGATGAGCACAGACACAACGGTCGAGCCGGAGCCCGCCGCGCCCGTACCGGCCAAGGAACCGCAGCGCTCCGGCCTGCCGTCGTGGGCGATCCAGGGCCTGGTCTCGCTGAGCGCGATCGTGCTGGCGCTGGTGGTCGGGGCGATCCTGATCATCGTCAGCGACGACCAGGTGAAGACCGCCATGGGGTACTTCGGCGCCGCGCCGATGGACACCGTCTCCGCGGCCGCGAGCGCCGTCGGTGAGGCCTACAAGGCGCTCGCCCTCGGCGCGTTCGGCTCGGTCACCGCGATCAGCGAATCGTTGACCCAGGCAACCCCGCTGATCTGCGGCGGTCTGGCGGTCTCGCTCGCGTTCCGCACCGGACTGTTCAACATCGGCGCGCAGGGCCAGCTGATCGCCGGCGCGATCCTGGCGGCGTACGTCGGGTTCGCCTGGCACCTGCCGCCCGGTCTGCACCTGATCGTGGCGATCCTCGCCGGTCTGCTCGGCGGCGCGCTGTGGGGCGGCATCGTCGGAGTGCTGAAGGCCCGCACCGGCGCGCACGAGGTGATCGTGACGATCATGCTGAACTACGTCGCGATCTATCTGCTCGCCTGGCTGTTGACCACGTCCGCGTTCCAGCGGCCCGGGCGGACCGACCCGATCTCGCCGATCGTCGACGCCAACGCGCAGTACCCGCAGTTCGGCGACACCCGGCTGCACGGCGGCTTCATCCTCTCGGTGCTCGCCGCGATCTTCGTCTGGTGGCTGCTGAACCGGTCGACGATCGGCTTCGAGCTGCGTGCCGTCGGAGCGAACGCCGACGCATCCCGGACAGCGGGTATGTCGGTCGGCCGGGCGTACATCATCGCGATGGTCGTCGCGGGCGCGCTCGCCGGTCTGGCCGGGACCCAGCAGGTGCTCGGGACGGACCTGCCGTTGACCGACGGCGTCGCGGCATCGGTCGGCTTCGACGCGATCACGGTCGCGCTGCTCGGCCGCGGCACACCGCTCGGCACGGTCCTCGCCGGTCTGTTGTTCGGCGCTCTGAACGCGGGCGGTCTGCAGATGCAGCTGATCACGCAGACCCCGTTGACGCTGACCACGGTCCTGCAGGCCGTGATCGTGCTGTTCGTGGCGGCCCCGGCTCTGGTGCGCTCGATCTTCCGCTTCCTGCCCAAGGAACGCGGCGCCGGCGCCGTCCTCGCGAAAGGCTGGAACGGATGACCGAGACGACTCCCGACGCGGTGCCCGCGGCGCCCGCGAAGCCCAAGGTCATCGAGGCGCCGGCCGATCGGACCCGGCGGTTGCGGGTCGGCGGCCTGATGCTGGTGTTCGCGCTGATCGGTCTGCTGCTGGCGATCTTCACCAAGAGCGGCAAAGCGACGTTCCAGCTGGTCTCCGGCGATCTGCAGAACAACCTGCTGCATCTGCCCGCGCAGGCGGTCGGTCTGCTGCTCGGCATCCTCGGCGTCGCCGCGGCCGCCGCGTACGTCGTCCGCCGGGTTCCGCAGCGGTACGCCGGCTGGCTGGCAGCGCTGCTCGGCATCTGCTTCATCGGCGCGTTCCTGTGCTGGGCCTCGGCGGGCAAGACGTTCCCGCTGGCGAACCAGTTCCAGGGCACGCTGAACTTCGCCACCCCGCTGATCCTCGGCGCGCTCGCCGGTGTGCTGTCCGAGCGGGCCGGCGTCATCAACATCGCGATCGAGGGCCAGTTCCTGACCGGCGCGTTCACCGCGGCCGTCGTTTCCAGTACGACGGGAAGCGCCGCGGCCGCGCTGATCGCCGCGGCCGCGACCGGCGTGCTGATGGCTGCGCTGCTCGCGGTGTTCTCGATCAAGTACCTGGTCAACCAGGTCGTGCTCGGTGTCGTGCTGGTGGTCTTCGCGACCGGCATCACCGGCTTCCTCTTCGACGAGTTCCTGCAACCGGACGCGAACAAACTGAACACGCCGGAAGTGCTGTCGGCGGTGAAGATCCCCGGTCTGGCCAGCATCCCGTTCTTCGGCCCGATCCTGTTCAACCAGACGATCCTGGTGTATCTGACCTATCTCGCGGTCGCGGTCGTCACGTTCGTGCTGTTCCAGACGCGGTGGGGCCTGCGGATCCGCGCGGTCGGCGAGCACCCGAAGGCCGCCGACACGGTCGGTATCAACGTCAAGCGGATCCGGTACTCCGCCGTACTCTCGGCCGGCATCCTGGCGGGGCTCGGCGGCGCGTTCTTCACGGTCGGGTACGCCGGTTCGTTCTCGAAGGAGATGACCGCGGGCAACGGGTTCATCGCCCTGGCCGCGCTGATCATGGGCCGCTGGCACCCGATCGGCGCGACGGTCGCGGCGCTGTTCTTCGGCTTCGCCACCCAGTTGCAGTCGCAACTGCAGATCATCCAGACCCCGATCCCGGGCGAACTGTTGCTGATGGCCCCGTACCTGGCCACGATCATCGCCGTAGCCGGGCTGGTAGGCAGAGTGAGAGCACCAAAGGCCGACGGTGAGCCCTACGTCACCGAATAGCCCGGGTGGTGTGATGGGGGATGCTGAAGTGGTGGACGTGGACTGGGTGCAGCTGCGGGCTGCTGCTGTAGAGGTGATGGGGCGGGCCTACGCGCCGTACTCCGGGTTTGCTGTGGGGGCCGCGGCGTTGGTGGATGACGGGCGGGTTGTTGCTGGGTGCAATGTCGAGAACGCCTCGTACGGGCTGACGTTGTGTGCGGAGTGCGGGCTGGTTTCCGAGCTGCATCGGACCGGCGGCGGGCGACTCGTGGCGTTCAGCTGTGTGGATCACCACGGGGATCTGCTGACGCCGTGCGGGCGCTGCCGCCAGCTGCTACATGAGAACGGCGGGCCCGGCCTGCTCCTCGAGACGCCGACCGGACCGCGCCCGTTGCGTGAGTTGCTGCCCGACGCGTTCGGGCCGGAGGACTTGGAGAACTGATGAGTTTCGACGCGGTGGATGTCATCCGGGCCAAGCGGGACAAGGGCGAGCTGAGCGACGGGCAGATCGACTGGGTGATCGACGCCTACACCAAGGGCGAAGTTGCCGACGAGCAGATGTCCGCGCTCGCGATGGCGATCCTGCTGAACGGGATGAACCGGCGCGAGATCGCCCGCTGGACCGCGGCGATGATCGCGTCCGGCGAGCGGATGGACTTCGGCAAGCTGTCCCGGCCGACCGCGGACAAGCACTCGACCGGCGGTGTCGGCGACAAGATCACGTTGCCGCTGGCACCTTTGGTGGCGGCGTGCGGGGTCGCCGTACCGCAGTTGTCGGGCCGGGGCCTCGGCCACACCGGCGGCACGCTGGACAAGCTCGAGTCGATCCCGGGCTGGCGGGCCGCACTGTCGAACGACGAGCTGATGCGGCAGCTGGAGGACGTCGGCGCGGTGATCTGCGCGGCCGGAGACGGCCTGGCTCCGGCCGACAAGAAACTGTACGCGCTCCGTGACGTGACCGGCACGGTCGAGGCGATCCCGCTGATCGCCAGCTCGATCATGAGCAAGAAGATTGCCGAGGGCACCGGCGCGCTGGTGCTGGACGTGAAGGTCGGCTCCGGCGCGTTCATGAAGGATCTGGCCGACGCGCGCGAACTCGCCGAGACGATGGTTGCGCTGGGCACCGATGCCGGCGTGAAGACCGTTGCCTTGCTCACCGACATGTCAGTCCCGCTCGGTCTGACCGCGGGCAACGCGCTCGAGGTCCGTGAGTCGGTCGAGGTGCTGGCCGGCGGCGGTCCCGCCGATGTGATCGAGCTGACCGTTGCCCTGGCCAAGGAGATGCTCGCCGCGGCCGGCGTGACCGACGTCGACCCGGCCGAGAAGCTCAACGACGGTACGGCGATGGACGCCTGGCGCGCGATGATCTCGGCTCAGGGCGGCGATCCGTCCGCGGAGCTCCCGGTCGCGCCGGAGCAACACGTCGTACCGGCTCCTGCGTCTGGCACGCTGTCCAAGCTCGATGCGCTGGCTGTTGGTGTGGCTGCGTGGCGGCTCGGGGCCGGCCGGGCTCGCAAGGAGGACCCGGTGTCAGCGGTGGCCGGGGTCGAGATGCATGCGAAGCCGGGCGATCAGGTGCAGGAAGGTCAGCCATTGCTGACCCTTCATACGGATGACCCGAGCCGGATCGAGCGTGCGCTGGAGTCTCTGACCGACGCGGTAGCGATCGCGGACTCCTATGAACCAGGTCCGTTGGTGATAGACCGGATCGGTTAAGGGCTTCAGCTGGAGGTTGCGGTGAAGCGGGCTCGCTGGTCCTTCGCGAGCGCCGTGACGAGGGCGGTGTCCGGGGTGAGATTGCTGCCTATGGGACCAACCTCGCGGACGCTGATCTCGACGACCATCGGCCCGACGGCGAGGCTGACCTCGGCGACGGCGGTGGACTGGGAGGTGCCGCCGTCGAACTCGACCCGGGCGTCGGAGAGCGCGCCGGGGAGGTTGAACGGGTGCTCGTGGGCGTCCTGGTTCCAGAAGCCCTTCTGGAGGGCCACGGCCTTGCTGGCCGAGCCGGTCTTGAACAGCTGCAGCGTGAAGCGCTTCTTCTTGTCGGGGCTCAGCCGGGACGCGCGGTACCCCTCGACGAAGCTCGCGTTCAGCAGCAGGGCACGGTCCAACGCGGGGTCGGCGGACCAGGTGTTCAGGAAGCCGGTCGCGGTGAACGGGCCGGTGACGTTGGCGCGCGGGTCCGCGACATAGCCGCGGGGCAGTACGGCGAGGCCGGCGAGCGAGCCCGTCGCCTTCTGGGCCGGGCCCGACAGCGAATGCTTGGCTGCGGGGGTCTCGGCGGCGGTGGCCGACGCACCGTCCTCACTGCCGCAGGCAGTCACAGTCAGCAGCAAAGCGGTTACTACAACGGCAGCGCCCACGGCTTGACTCCGCGCAGTCCGCGTCACGGTCCCTCTCCGTCCAGCTACTCGCCCCCGAGCGCATCCGACAGTTCCGAGGCCGATGCCATCAGAAGTTGGTTAACTCCAGGCAAACAGTCTTGTTTTATTGGGACGTCGACGGAGTGAGAAGCGTCTCGATCCGGCGGCGGGCGGCCTTCGGATGGAGTGGTTCGCAGCCGGCCTCGACGCAGCGCCGTACGACGGCGGGGTCGTCGCGGAGCAGCAGGAGCCCGCGCCGGAGCAGCGTCAGCGGGGGTTTGCGGCGCTCGCGGAGGTCGCGCTGGAAGCGGCGGAAGAACGTGACGAGCCGGTGGTGACGGACGCAGATCGCGGCGGCGAGCAGGTCGCGATCCCGGAGCGCGCCGACGATCTGGTCGGCGAAGATGCCCTCAGCAACGATCAGCGCGGAACCGCCGGTGGTGACAGGCCGGTGACCGACGGTGCCGTCGGCGGCGATGTCGTAGATCGGGAGGTCCGCGGCCCCCGTCGTACACAACTGCTCGAGCGCCGCGACCGCACGCTCGCCGTCCCAGGACCGTGGGTCGTCCCAATCGACGATCCCGAGCGAAGACCGCGGCATCGCCTCGTCGTCCCCGTCCCGGTAGAAGTCGTCCAGCCGCACCACCGGCAACCCCACCAACTCCGCCAGCCGCGACTTCCCCGCCCCCGAAGGCCCCGCCAACAACACCACCCGTGAACGCACCCCCACATTCTCCGCCAGCCGGTGCAGTAACGGCCAATCCCACCCACCGATAATCAGTCATGCCGAAGATGAAGCTGGGCGCCGCCTTCTACGCGCTGATCGCGGCTGGGTGGCTCGCGTCCGCCGTTGTGCTGGTCCTTCGGCCGTTCGGGGCGTACGCCGACGCCGAGCGGTGGTTGCAGATCGCCAGTGCGATCGTGTTCGCGCTCAACGGGCTGCTGTTCGCCGTAGGCGCGGTGACTCGGCGGGGGCTGGCAGGCCAGTCTGGGCCATGGATCTGCCGCAACGGCTGGGCCCTCGTCGTCGGCCTCGCCGCGGTCATGTTCGTGCTGTCGCTGCTGACCGACGCCGAAGGGATCTCGCCGTTCCCGACTGCGACGGCGGTCTTCATTCCGCACTGGGTCAATCGGCTGAAGGAGAAGTACGACGAGGGGGTGGCGGAAGCGGTCACAGGAGCGCCCGACGAAGGTCGGCCGCCGCTTCGGTGAACCAGGTGTTGGTGCGGTTGGTTAGTTCTGACTCGCCGGTGGTCCAGCGTTGGTGGAACCAGGGGTGGCCGGATTCGGCGCCTTGGCGGACGTAGGCCATGCACCAGATGTGGTTGTCGGCGGCTGCGTCGACCAGGCGGAGGCGGTCGGGGCCGGTCAGGCCGTAGGCGTCGGCGAAGCGGCGTAGGCGGGTGAAGGAGCGGCCTCGGCGCACGTCGTGGATGTCCGCGTCGGGGCGGAGCGGCGCCCACAGGCGGACCGCGGTGGCGACGTCCCAGAGGGGCGAGCCGGGGCCGGCGAGGTCGAAGTCGATGAGGGCGACCGCGAGGCCGTCACGGAAGACCACGTTGTCCAGGTTCGGGTCGTTGTGGCTGATCAGCCCGGTGACGTACGCCGACGGCACCGGCTCGGCCCACTTCAACCCGACGGGCCGGAAGTCCGCGACCGCCTCGTGGTACGTCCGCAGCAGGTGCGCCACGCTGTCCAGCGCCTCGTCGGTCATCGACCAGTCCGGGTACGGCGTGGTGACCGTCTCGCCGGGCAGGTACGACAACACCTCTCGCCCCTGCGAGTCGATCCCGAGCAACCGCGGTGCGCCCTCGAACCCGACCCGCTCCAGGTGCTCGAGCAACGCATGCGTCGCCAGGCTGCTGGGACGCAGCGGACGACGGACGGTGTTCGCGACCCGCACGACCAGCCCACGGTTCGCAGTACCGCCGGGCAACTGGGTCTCAACCTCGGGCAAGGGCATCGCGGGTCAGTTTGTCTCGTTCAGCAGGGCCTTCGCCAGAGGTGCGTGGGTAACGATCCCGTTGACCAGCCCGCTGCGTACGGCGGCGCGCACCGCGGCGACCTTCGCCAGCCCGTACGGGATCGCGATCACCTCGTCGATCTTGTCCATCTGCTCGGCGTTGATCGCGATCACCCGATCGGTGACGCGGCTCTGCACCGGCTCGCCGTCCGCATCCACGAACACCCCGGAGATGTCCGCGACCACGCCGCGCTTCTCCAGCTGTTCGCAGGCCTTCTCGTCCATCGCGTCGTACAGCGTCGACTGCCCGGCCGCCCACGAGCCGAGCCCGACCACGGCCTTGCTGACCGAGTCGAAGTGGCTGATCGCCTCCGCGACCTCCGGCTGCTGCCGCAACGCCCGCGCCGTCGCCGCATCGGGCACGACCAGCGGCGCATAGAACAGGTACGCCGGTCCGCCGGACAAGCGCGCCGTGTGGCGTACGAGCTCTACAGAGTTCGCCTCGACGTCCGGCCGAGTGAGCGCACCCGTGAGTTGGACGACCGGCACAGGGGCGAGCGTCGTCAGTTGCTCGGTCATCGCGGTCACCGCACGAGCCCACGCAAGGCCGAGGACGTCCTCTGCGGTGACGATCTCCGACAAGAGATCAGCGGCCGCCTTGCCGAGTTGGGTCCGCAGAGCCGGCTCGTCGACCTCAGGTGTGTCGACCACGATCGCCCGCCGCAGGCCGAGCGCCTCCTGCAGCTGGACCGACAGCTCCAGGTCGATGGCCCCGGGGTGGCTGATCTCGATCCGCACCAGCCCACTGCTGCGCGCCTGGTCGAGCAATCGCGCGACTTTGAACCGACTGAGCCGGAACTCGTCCGCGATCTCCACCTTCGACCGCCCGTCGACGTAGTACCGCCGCGCGATCGACGCGGTGAGCACCAGCTGCGCCGGCCCGAAGGACTCCATCAAAGCCTCCCCGCTCATATGAGCACCATCGGACCCAAGTGTTGCACAGACCCTTGACAGGTCAAGTCCCTTCCTAGTTCACTCATCCTGTGAGCGCACCCTTGCTCAAATGAGCGGGGCGACGAAGACCACCTGCCCCGCCTCGCTTCGCTCGGCGGGGCGGGGGTTCGCGGACCGAAGGAGCGGCTAGTGCCCGGAAGAAGGCTTATGGCGGTCGGTGTCGCGCTGGTGTTGAGCGCGGCCAGCGGGTGCGCCGGCTGGGGTGGTGGCGCCGGTGGCGGCGACAGCGCCTACAGCATCAACGTGCTGATGGTGAACAACCCGCAGATGGTCGACCTGCAGAAACTCACCGCCGACAACTTCACCAAGCAGACCGGCATCCACGTGAACTTCACCGTGCTCCCGGAGAACGACGTCCGGGACAAGATCAGCCAGGAGTTCTCCAGCCAGGCCGGTCAGTACGACGTGGCGTCGGTCAGCAACTTCGAGATCCCGATCTATGCCAAGAGCAAGTGGATCGCCCCGCTGTCGGACTACATCGCCAAGGATTCGTCGTTCGACCAGGACGACATCCTCAAGCCGATGACCCAGTCGATGACCGCGGACGACGGCAAGATCTACGGCGAACCGTTCTACGGCGAGTCGTCGTTCCTCATGTACCGCAAGGACATCCTGGCTTCCAAGGGCGTGACGATGCCGGCCAAGCCGACCTGGCAGCAGGTCGCGGATATCGCGGCCAAGGTCGACAACGCCCAGCCCGGGATGCGCGGCATCTGCCTGCGCGGCCAGCCCGGCTGGGGCCAGCTCTTCGCCCCGCTCACCACCGTCGTGAACACCTTCGGCGGCACCTGGTTCACCCAGGACTGGCAGGCCCAGGTGAACGCACCCGAGTTCACCGAGGCGACCAAGTTCTACGTCGACCTCGTCCGCGCGCACGGCGAGGCGGGCGCCCCGCAGGCCGGCTTCACCGAGTGCCTGAACAACACCATCCAGAGCAACGTCGCGATGTGGTACGACGCAACCTCGGCGGCCGGCTCGCTCGAGGCGCCGAACTCGCCCGTCAAGGGCAAGATGGGCTACGCGCCGGCTCCGGTCGTGAAGACCGACAGCTCCGGCTGGCTGTACGCGTGGGCCTGGGGCATCCAGGAAGCCTCGAAGAAGAAGGACAACGCCTGGAAGTTCATCTCCTGGGCCTCCGGCAAGGACTACGAGAAGCTCGTCGGCGAGAAGGTTGGCTGGTCCAACGTTCCGGCCGGTAAGCGCGCGTCGACGTACGAGATCCCGGAGTACGTGAAGGATGCGGCCGCGTTCGCGGAGCCGACCAAGTCGGCGATCGAGAACGCCGACCCGAAGAACCCGGGTGTCCAGCCGCGGCCGGCGCCGGGGATCCAGTTCGTCGACATCCCGGAGTTCCCGGACCTCGGGACCCAGGTCAGTCAGGACGTGAGCTCGGCGATCGCCGGGCGGATGAGCGTCGACAAGGCTTTGAAACGCGGGCAGACGCTCGCCGACGACGTCGCCGAGCGGTACCGCTCGCGCGCAGCGAAGTGAGGGGTGCGGCTCATGTCCGTTGACGCCAAGAAGCCCGCGGCCGTGAAGCCGAACCGGCGTACGACGCCGCCGGGCTCGGAGGGCACGATCATGCGCAAGGCCGGTGACTGGGCCCGGCGCGGACCGTTGCTGCCGGCCCTGGTGTTCATGATCATCGTGACCCAGTTGCCGTTCGTGGTCACGATCATCGTGTCGTTCATGAACTGGAACGCCTACTACCCCGACGAGCGCGGGTTCGCCGGGATCGACAACTTCCGCCGGGTGCTGACCGACGTGAACACCCGGCACGCGATCTGGGTGACGATCCTGCTCACCGCGGGCGTCGTCCTGATCAGCCTCGTGCTCGGTCTGCTGATCGCACTGCTGCTGGACCGCAAGTTCCGCGGCCGCGGTGCGGTCCGGACGATGATGATCACGCCGTTCCTGGTCGTGCCCGTCGCCGCGGCGCTGCTGTGGAAACACGCGCTGTACAACCCGACGTACGGCCTGTTCAACGGCGTGCTGAAGTGGATCTTCGGTGACAACGCGCCGCAGCCGGACTGGATCAGCAACCAGCCGCTGTGGTCGATCATCTTCGCGCTGGTCTGGCAGTGGACGCCGTTCATGATGCTGATCCTGCTGGCCGGTCTGCAGAGCCGTCCGCTCGACGTGATCGAGGCGGCCGGGATCGACGGCGCGAACCAGTGGGAGATCTTCCGCTACATGACGCTCCCGCACCTGCGGCAGTACCTCGAACTGTCCGCGCTGCTCGGCTCGATCTACGTCGTCCAGAACTTCGACGCGGTCTTCACGATCACGTCCGGCGGCCTCGGTACGGCGAACCTCCCGTACACGATCTACCAGACCTTCTACACCGCACACGACTACGGCCGCGCTTCCGCCGCCGGCGTCATCGTGGTGATCGGCACGATCGCGATCGCGACGTTCGCGCTGCGGTCGGTGTCCACGCTGTTCCGAGAGGAGACCGGCAAATGAGCGGCCAAGTCACGATCGTGACCGGCAAGAAGAATCGCGGTGGTGGGTTCGTCCTGTCCGGGGTGGCCTGGATCGTCGGCATCCTGTTCGTGCTCCCGGTGCTGTGGATGCTGCTGACGTCGTTCCACTCCGAGGAGAACGCGGCGAAGAACCCGCCGGATGTCGCGGCGCCGCTGACGCTCGACGGCTACCGGTCGTTCTTCGACAGCGGACCATGGCCGTCGATCGCGAACTCGCTGACCGCGAGTATCCTGTCCACCGCGCTGGTCATCCTGCTCGCGTTCCCGGCGGCGTACGCGCTGTCGATCCGGCCGGTGAAGAAGTGGACCGACGTGCTGTTCTTCTTCCTGTCCACGAAGATGCTGCCGGTGGTGGCGGGCCTGCTGCCGATCTATCTGTTCGCGCAGTCGGTCGGGTTCCTGGACAACATCTGGCTGCTGATCATCCTGTACACCTCGATGAACCTGCCGATCGCGGTCTGGATGCTGCGCAGCTTCCTGTCCGAGGTGCCGGTCGAGATCCTCGAGGCGGCCTCCGTCGACGGGGCGTCGCTGACCCGCACGCTGCGGTCCGTGGTCGCACCGGTCGTCACACCGGGTATCGCCTCGGCCGCTCTGATCTGCTTCATCTTCAGCTGGAACGAGCTGCTGTTCGCCCGAGTGCTGACCGGCACAGTGGCGCAGACCGCGCCGGTGTTCTTGACTGGGTTCGTGACCAGCCAAGGATTGTTCCTCGCCAAAGTCTGTGCCGCGTCGATCGTGGTGTCGCTGCCGGTGCTCATCGCCGGGTTCGCCGCACAGGACAAGCTCGTCCAGGGTCTGTCGCTGGGGGCGGTCAAGTGAAATTGTCCACCGCCGCTCTCGATGCCCTGGGCAATGACATCGGTGTGCCCTCCTACGACCGTACGGCGGTGACGCCGGGGATCGTGCACTTCGGGGTCGGAGGGTTCCACCGGGCGCATCAGGCGATGTACCTGGACCGGCTGATGAGTGACGGGAAGGCGCTGGACTGGGGGATCGTCGGTGTCGGGGTGCTGCCGCAGGACCGGCGGATGTACGACGTCCTGTCGGCGCAGGATCACCTGTACACGTTGGTGATCAAGCATCCCGACGGAACCCTCGAGCCTCGGGTGATCGGGTCGATCGTCGGGTACCTGTTCGCGCCGGACGATCGGGAAGCGGTGCTCGCCCGGATGGTCGACCCGGCGACGCGGATCGTGTCGTTGACGATCACCGAGGGCGGGTATCACGTGAACCAGGTGACGGGCGAGCTGGATGCGTCCGACCCCTCGCTGGCAGCCGACCTGGAGCCGGGTGCGACGCCGGGGAGCGCGTTCGGGTTCATCGTCGAGGCGCTCGCGCGGCGGCGGGCGGCCGGCGTACCGCCGTTCACCGTGATGTCATGCGACAACATCCCGGGCAATGGCCATGTGGCACGCAAGATGCTGTCGTCGTTCGCCCGGTTGAAGGACGCGGATATCGCCGAGTTCCTGGAGACCGAGGTCAAGTTCCCGAACTGCATGGTCGACCGGATCACGCCGGTGACCACGGACGCGGACCGGGAGGCGCTGGCCGAACGGTTCGGGGTCGAGGACGGCTGGCCGGTGGTGTGCGAGCCGTTCACGCAGTGGGTGCTCGAGGACGACTTCGGCCTCGGCCGGCCGTCGTACGAGGATGTCGGCGTACAGATCGTCGAGGACGTCGAGCCGTACGAGCTGATGAAGCTGCGGCTGCTCAATGCGAGTCACCAGGCGCTGTGCTACCTCGGGTATCTGGCCGGCTATCGGTACGCGCACGAGGTGTGTCAGGACAAGCTGTTCGTGGACTTCCTGCTCGGCTACATGGACGACGAAGGTACGCCGACGCTGCCGCCGGTGCCGGGGGTCGACCTTGATCGATACAAGCACCAGCTGATCGAGCGGTTCGCGAACCCGGAGGTACGGGACACGCTGGCGCGGCTGTGCGCGGAGAGCTCGGACCGGATCCCGAAGTGGTTGCTGCCGGTGGTGCGCGAGCAGCTGGCGGCCGATCGCGAGATCAAACGTTCGGTGCTGGTCGTGGCGTCGTGGGCGCGGTACGCCGAGGGCACGGACGAGCAGGGCGGCGCGATCGAGGTCGTGGACCGGCTGCGGGACAAGCTGGTCGAGCGGGCGCAGCACAACCGGGAGGATCCGCTGGTGTTCATCTCGGATCCGGATCTGTTCGGGGATCTCGCGTCGGACGAGCGGTTCGTCACGCAGTACGAGGCCGCTCTGAAGTCGCTCCACGAGATCGGTGCCCGCGCCACGCTCGAAGCCCTGTAGCGTCGGAGCATGACTGAGCTGAGGCTGGTCGCCGGGGTGGACTGCTCCACCCAGGCGACCAAGGTTCTGGTGTGCGACGCCGAGACCGGCGCGGTGGTTCGCGAGGGCCGGGCGCCACACCCGGACGCCACCCAGGTGGACCCCGCCGAGTGGTGGAAGGCATGGGAGATCGCGTCCGACGGCCTGCTGGACGGCGTACAGGCGATCGCGGTAGGCGGCCAGCAACACGGCATGGTCCTGCTGGACGACTCCGGCGAGGTAGTCCACCCCGCCGTCCTCTGGAACGACACCAGCTCAGCCGACGCCACCGAACAACTCGTCGCCGAACTGGGCGGCCCCGAGGCGTGGGCCGAAGCAATCGGCTCAGTCCCGGTGCCGAGCTTCACGGTCACCAAGCTCCGCTGGGTGCGGGACAAGGAAGCTGCATCCCGAGCCGCGGCGGTTGTGCTGCCGCATGACTGGATGACGCATCGGTTGGCGGCTGATCGGACCGGTATCGACGGGATTACCACTGATCGCGGTGACGCGTCGGGGACCGGGTGGTGGTCGGCGGCGACGAACAGTTATCGGACGGACCTCGTCGAGCTTGCGTTCGGTCGACAGCTGGCGTTGCCGCGGGTTGCTGGGCCGGCTGAGATTGTGGGGGAGACGGCGTTCGGTGCAGCTCTGGGGGCTGGGACCGGGGATAACGCGGCGGCTGCGTTGGGGCTTGATCTGCAGCCTGGGGATGTTGCCGTTTCGCTCGGGACCAGTGGTACGGCGTTTGCGCGGTCTGCCAATCCGACCGCGGACCCGACCGGCTTGGTTGCGGGCTTCGCGGATGCGACCGGCGAATACCTCCCGCTCGTCTGCACGCTGAACGCGGCCCGCGTGATGTCGGCGACCGCGACCATGCTCGGCCTCGATCTGGCCGAGTTCGACGAGGCCGCGATCACCTCACCCGGCAGCGACGGCCTGGTGCTGCTCCCGTTCCTGGACGGCGAACGTACGCCGGACCTCCCGCACTCCACCGGCCTGATCTACGGCCTCACCCGCGCGACCATGCAGCCCGCGACGATGGCCCGCGCCGCAGTCGAGGGCCTCCTCTGCGGCCTCGCCGACGCGGTCGACGCACTCCGCGCCCAGGGCCTCCCCGTCCACCGGGTCCTCCTGCTCGGCGGCGGCGCCCGCTCCCGCGCAGTACAGGCCCTGGCCCCGGCCCTCCTGGGAGCCGAGGTCGTTCTCCCCGAACCAGCCGAGTACGTCGCCTTGGGCGCCGCCCGCCAAGCAGCGTGGGCCCTCACCGGCGCACTCCCGACCTGGCAGGTCCCCGTCGGCAAGCCCGAGCCCGCCATCACCGTCGACGCCGCTAAGATCCGCGCCAACTACGAGCAGGTCCTCACGAACACCCGCCCGCTCCTGTCGTCCCCGTACAACAGGAGCTGAGGTCAGCTGGGCCGCGGACCCAGCGGATCCTGATCCGGCGGCGCCGGCGACCGCCGGGTGGTGCTGGTGAGTGAGCGCTCCGGTAGCCACAGAACGAACGTGCTGCCAACGCCGAGTTCGGAGTACAGCGCGACGCTGCCGCCGTGGGACTCGGCGATCTGCCGGACGATGGCGAGACCGAGGCCGGTCCGGCGCTCACCACTCGACGGTACGGTCGCGGGCGCCTGCCGCTGCCCGGCGCGGAAGAAGCGGTCGAAGACCCGGTCCGCGTCGTCGGCCGCGATACCAGGGCCTTCGTCGCGGACCGCGATCCACGCCCAGCCGTCGCGGCTTCCGACCGCGAGGATGAGCTCGCTGCCGCCGCGGGCCAGCCGTACTGCGTTCGAGAGCAGGTTGTCGACCGCCCGCCGCAGCGCCGACGCATCACCGGCAGCAGTCGGCCCCGGAGCAAGCCGCAGTACGACGTGGAGCTCTCGATCCGCGGCGAGCAGCTCGTACTCCTCGGCTGCTTCGCCCGCGATCGCGGCGAGGTTCACGTCCGCATCGACGAACGCCGGCGACGAACGGCGTGCGGAGGCGAGCAGATCCTCGACCAACCGCGTCATCCGCTCGATCGCCCGGCTGACGATCGCGGTCGCCTGCGCCCGATCCTCCGATGGTGTGTCGTCATGCGCGAGTACGGCGTCGACGTTCGCCTGAATCACCGCGAGCGGATTGCGCAGCTCGTGCGACGCGTCGTCGACAAGCTGCCGCTGCGCCACGAACGCCGACTCCAGCCGGCCGAGCATGTCGTCGACGGTGTCGGCCAGGTTCCGGAGTTCGTCCCGCGGACCATCGAGCGCGATCCGCCGGGAGAGATCGGTCGCAGAGATCTCCTGTGCAGTTGCCGTGATCCGGCGTACCGGCCGAAGCGCCCGACCCGACAGCCACCAGCCGGTGCCGAGGCTGACCAGGAACAGGCAGGCCATGCCCGCAGCCGAGTAGTTCCGCAGGCTCTGCAGCGTCTGGTAGTTCACCGCGGACTGCACACTCGACAACTCGGCCGCCTGGATCACCTGACCCGGCTTGAGGTGCAACTCACCTTGGACGTCCTTGTAGTACTTCTTGACCTCGATCTGGTTCAGCGGTTTCGGATCGAGGATCTGCTCCAGGGCGAGGTACACCCCGCCGAGCAGCAACGCCGACAGCGCGATCAGTACGGCGGAGTACGTCAGGGTCAGGCGGAACCGGATCGTCTGCATCCAGGCAGGGAACGTCATTCGTCACCTCGGAGCCGATAGCCGCGGCCGATCACGGTCTCGAGAACCGGGTCCTCGCCGTCCTGGGTGAGCTTGCGGCGCAGCGTCCCGACGGTCACGCGGACGCTTTGCGTGAACGGGTCGGCGTTCTCGTCCCACACGTGCTCGAGCAGCTCCTCGGCCGACACGACATGACCCGGGCGCGACATCAGATACCGCAGTACGCCGAACTCCTTCAACGTCAGCGTCAGCTCGCGACCGGAGCGGGTGGCGAGGTGGCGGGACGAGTCGAGCACCAGGTCGCCGACGTGCAACTGGGTCGTCCCGTTGCTGACGTCCCGACGCAGCAACGCCCTGATCCGCGCGAGCAACTCGACCAGCGCGAACGGCTTCGTGAGGTAGTCGTCGGCGCCCTCGTCGAGCCCGCGGACGCGGTCGGCCAGCGAGGCGCGCGCCGTCAGCATCAGCACCCGCAGCTCCCGCCCGGACGCCACCTCGATCTCGCCCCGCCGCACCGCCCGGCACAGCTCGAGACCGCTGGTGTCCGGCAGCGTGATGTCCAGAATCGCCAGGTCGTACGCCGTGGTCGCGAGCTTCTCCACCGCCGCGCCGCCGGTCGTCGCGGCGTCGACGGCGTACCCGGCCCGGCCGAGTCCGGAGCGCAACGCACTGACCAGCCCTTCCTCGTCCTCCACCACCAGTAGTCGCACGCCTCCACGGTAGACGCGCCGCTCACACCCCCGGCCCTCCGCTTTCGGCGGACTTTCGCGCCTACAGTTGGTGAATGGTGTACTTCGGTGGGTTTCTCGCGCTGATCGGGTTGTCGACCCTGATCTTCCGGGACGGGGACGTGGCCGGGATGCCCGCGGCACTGGTCGGCGGCGTGCTGCTCGTGGTCGGCGTGGCGATCGGCGCGCTCGACGTCGTACGGCGACGTCGCGTCCGCCGTCGCAAGATCGCCAACGGCGAACCGGTGCCGGTCGGGGACATCTTCCAGCGGGCCCGCGCCCTGCCGCGGCTGCTCCGAGACGTCCGTCAGGGCGCGTACGCCGACCTGCCGAAGAGCCGGCCGTTCATCTGGGTGCTGGCGCTGGTCTACCTGATCTCGCCGATCGACATCCTGCCCGACGTGCTGCCGCTGATCGGGGTGACCGACGACGCGGGCGTGGCCGTCTGGCTGCTCACCAGTGTGTCGACGGCTACCGGCCTCTACCTCAACCGCGAGCGTGAGCGTCAGCGCCTGGGCAATCGTGACCTCGGCACCGGTGGACCCACGCACTGATGTCAGCCGCCGCCTCCTCGGGATGCTCATAGGCGAACAGTTGCAGGGAGTCCGTCGGCGCAGACGGATCGGTGAGCCGGTCGGCGGCTTCCATGAGTTGGTGTGCGGCCGCCACTATGCGAGCGGCTTGCTCGCGCGCCACGGCCGGATCCTCGAGCGTGACTGCAGCAGTCGCCAGGTCCGCGACTTCGCAGGCCTGGTAGGCCATCGCCAACTGAGCGCGGTTCATCCGAACGCCCGCACGAAGAAGACGGCGGTCATCGCGATCGCGGTCGTGAGCACCAGCACGCGCAACACAGTCGGCGGCAGTCGGCGTACGACGTGGGCGCCGAGGTAGCCACCGACGACGGCGCCGGCGAGCAAGGCGACCAGGCGGACCGGCTGCGACAGTACGTCGGCGGCGAAGACGAAGATCACCGCAGCGGTCAGGTAGACGGCCGCGACCTGCATGACCCGCAGTGGATTCCCGCGGGCCGGGTCGAGCGAGGTCGTCGCGGTCCAGAACGCGAGCATCATCAGCCCGACCGCGCCACCGAAGTACCCGCCGTAGATCGCCAGCACGAACTGCCCGGCCAGGACCGCCGCCGGCCCGGGTTGCCCCAGCCGCAGCGCGGCGGTCAACCGCCGGCCGAAGGCGAGGACGACGGTCGCGAACGCCAGCAACCACGGCACCGCGGCGTCGAAAGATGCCGATGGCAACCACAGGAGCAGGCCGGCGCCGATCGCGCCGCCGCAGACGCTGGCGAGGGTCAGCCGCGTCGGCGACGGCTGGGCGAGCGCCTCGAACTCCCGGCGGTAGACCCACGCGCTCGTCGCGTTGCCGGGCAGCAGGGCGACGGTTGTGGTCGCGTTCGCGGTGACCGGCGGCATGCCGGCCGCGACCAGCGCGGTGAGTGCCACGAAGCTCCCGCCACCGCCGATGGCGTTCAGCGCGCCGGCGGCGACACCGGCCAGAAGGATCAGCAGCACCCTTCGAGGATCAGCGCTGCAAGCGCCTTCCACAATGCGTGATCTCCGTAGCCAGCCTCAGGCTGAGACGTAGGCTGATCCCATGCGCTACGACCTCGACGATCTCCGCCTCTTCACACATGTCGCGGCAGAGGGCTCGATCACCGCCGGCGCGCGGGTGATGCACCTCAGCCTGCCTTCGGCCAGCGCGCGGGTCAGAGCACTCGAAGCGCAAGCTGGCGTACCGCTCCTGATCCGCGAGCGGCGCGGCGTCCGGCTGACTCCCGCGGGCGCCACGCTGGCCCGGCATGCCCGCGAGGTCCTCGCCGAGACGATCAGGTTGGACAGCGCGGTCGCGTCGTACGCCGTCTCGAGGACCGCCCCGATCCGGCTCGTCGCCGGCGGCTCGGCAATGCATCAGCTTGTCCCGGTCGCGCTCGCCACGTTCCTCCGCGAGCATCCGGAGTACGACGTGACCGTGAGCGAGCGGCGTACCGTCCGCAGCGTCCGACTGCTCGCGGCCGGGGAGGCCGACCTCGGCGTGATCCTCGACGACGAACCGACCTCGCTGCGGACCGAGCCGCTGGCCGACGACTCGCTGGTCGTCATCGGCCAGGCCGGCGGCACCCTCGCCGGCCGCACCTCGATCGCGTACGCCGAGGTCGCCGAACACCCGCTGGTCGGACTCGACCGCAAGTCCCCGCTGACTCAATGGATGGACGAGCGCCTCGGCCCGCACGCGCCGGCGCCGCGCTACCGCACCGTCGTACCGACCCTGCACACGCTGATCACCCTCGCTACAGCGGGCGTCGGACTGGCGATCGTCCCGCGCCGGGCCGTCGATGCGATCGCCGCGCTGGACATCTGCCCGCTGCAGGACGCCTGGTCGACCCGCGCACATCTGCTCTGCTACGCCGCCAACGCTCCTCAGTCGGCCCACCTCCTGGCCGGTCACCTGCACGCGGCGGCAGGCGCCTAGTTGCGCAGGCTGCTCCGGATGCCTTCCATCAGGTACGTCAGGCCGAGCTCGAACACCTCGTCGGCCTGCAGATGGGGCGCGTCGTGGACCCATTCCTCCATCGCGGGATAGTCACCGGTCGCGAACATCCGAAGCAGGTACGGCGCGGTCGCATGCTGCCACTGCCGCTGGTCGAGGCCGCTGGCGCGCTGGGCCCGGCGCTCGGCGACCTCCTTGCGGACCGCGCCGATCACGTAGATGTTCAACGTCGCAAGGGCGCCGGTGACGGTGCCGAGATCGTCGAGCCCGGTGGCACGCAAAGCGGTCAGGGACGCTTCGCCGTGGGCCAGGGTCGCCGGACCGAGATGCGGCCGGCCGCCGAGCAGCTCCGCGAACCATTCGTGCCGCAGGGCTACGCCGCGGATCCCGGTCGCGATCGAGCTGAGCACGGCGTCCCAGGTCGCTCCGCCGGGCGCCGGAATCTCGGCGTACGCGGCGTCGACCATCAGCGTGAGCAGCTCGTCCTTGGTGTCGACGTACCGGTAGAGGCGCATCGGGCCGGCGTCGAGCGCGGCCGCGACCTTCCGCAGTGACACCGCGTCCAGCCCGTCGGCGTCGGCGAGGTCGATCGCTGCGCGGACGATCCGCTCGCGGCTGAGCGGGCTCGGTCGGCGCCGTTCGGTCGGCTCGGGCCGCTCCCAGATCAGGGGGCTGTCGGTCACCGGCCAAACGATACACCTGCGCGATTCGATACAGTGTATGAAGCAATACACTGTATCGAGAGCGGAGCGGATCATGATCGCGATCATCGGCGGCGGCCCGGGCGGCCTCACGCTCGCCCGGATCCTGCACGTCCACGGCATCGACTCCGTCGTGTTCGAGCGTGACGCGTCCGGCGACGCCCGCAGCCAGGGCAGCATGCTCGACCTGCACACCGACACCGGCCAGGCCGCCCTCCAGGCCGCCGGACTCGAGCGGGAGTTCCTCGCGGCCGCGCGCGGCGAAGGGCAGGACCTGCGAATGCTGGACCACACCGGCACGATGCTGCTCCAGGAGGACACCCCGGACGACGCGCCGATGCTGCGCCCGGAGATCGACCGCGCCGACCTGCGGGACATCCTGCTGAGCTCACTCCCCGCGCACACGGTCCGCTGGGGCAGCGCCTTCACCCATGCAGAAGGAAACCTCCTGTACTTCGCCGACGGCAGCACCGCCACCTGTGACCTGCTCGTCGGCGCGGACGGCGCGAACTCCCGGGTCCGTCCGCTCCTCACCGACGTCGAGCCGACGTACTCCGGCAAGGTCGTGGTGCAGAGCTCGATCCGTGATGCCGATCGCACCCAGCCCGAACTGGCCGAGATGGTTGGCCGCGGCAACTACTGGGCGTTCGGACCGGACCGGATGCTGGGCGCGCAGCGCAACGGCAACGGCGTGGTCCAGGTCAGCGTGTCGATCTACGGTCCGTCCGACCTGGACCCTGCGGCGGCGACCGACCTTCCGGATGAGTGGGCCCCGCAGTTCCGGCGCTTGCTGGCCGCATGTGACGAGCCGTTCGTCGTGCGCCCGGCGTACCTCCTGCCGATCGGGATGACCTGGCCGCGCCGGTCGGGTGTGACCCTGCTCGGGGACGCGGCGCACCTCATGCCGTCGCACGGCGAGGGCGCGAACCAGTCCATGCGGGACGCCGCCGAACTCGCGCAGGCGATCGCCGCGCATCCGGACGACCTGGACGCCGCGCTGGAGCAGTACGAGCCGGCCATGTTCGAGCGCACCGCCAAGGTCGCGGAGAGCTCGGCAGAGGTCGCGAAGATGATGTCCGGCCCCGATGCCGCCAAGAAGGTGCTCGCGTTCTTCAGCTAGCGTGCATATATGGACGAGGTCGGCGTTCCGCTGCAGGCGTTCGGTGCGTTGTTGCACAGCCAGAACATCGGCATGGTGTGCCGGGCGTTGAACATGTACCAGGTGGCGGCGGCGTACACGCGGGTGAGCGGCGGCAACCCGCTCGAACCGATGGCCGGCGAGGTCCGGCAGGTCGCACGCGGGATCCTGTCCCGGCCGCCGGCCGAACCCGATGAAGACCTTCGGGCCGGCTTCGATCACGTGAGCGCCTTGAACGTGCTGACCGTCCTGGCCGAGCCTGCGGATGCCGACCTGATCGCAGGCGTGCTGGAGAACACGACGAACGAGGAGATTCGAGCCGTGGCAAAGCTGGCGGCGGCCACCGCTACCACCCCGCCGGGATAGCGTGCTGGTCATGCGCGCGCTCACGGTAGAAGAGGCCCGGCAACGGGCGGCAGACCTGGACCTGCGGTCGTACGAGGTCGCGTTCGACCTCACCGGCTCGGGGGACACGTTCGTCACGACCAGCCGGATCCGCTTCGGGGCGACGAGCAGCACGAGTTGGGTGGATGTGAAGCCCGAGCGGCTGATCAGCGTCGTACTCAATGGTCAGGCGCTCGATGTCGGCGCACTCGACGGCGGCCGCTTCCCGCTCACCGGCCTCACGGCCGAGAACGAGCTCGTCGTGAACGCCGAGCTCAAGTACTCCGCGGACGGCGAGGGCCTGGTGCGCTCCGTCGACGCCGCCGACGGGCGCGTCTACACGTACGGCATGTCGTCGCTGGAGTCGGCCCCGCGGTACTTCCCCTGCTTCGACCAGCCCGACCTCAAGGCGCCGTACACGATGACGGTGAAGTGCCCGGAGGACTGGGTTGTCCTGGGCAACGGAGCCGCCACGCGGACTGCGCCAGGGGAGTGGGCGCTCGCCGAGACCAAGCCGCTGTCGACGTACTTCGTCACCCTCGTCGCCGGCCCGTACCACCTGATCCGCAGCGAGTACGACGGGATCCCGCTCGGGCTCGCCTGCCGGCAATCGCTGCACGAGCACCTGGAACGCGACGCCGAGGATCTGTTCCGGTCGACCCGGGAAGCCTTCGACGCGTATCACGGGATGTTCCGGCAGCGATACCCGTTCGGCGAGTACTGGCAGGTGTTCGTGCCGGACTTCAACCTCGGCGCGATGGAGAACCCGGGCTGCGTCACGGTCTCCGACGACTTCGTGTTCCGCGGGCCGGTGACCGAGGCCGAACGCAGTACCCGTTCGCGCGTACTGGTGCACGAGATGGCGCACATGTGGTTCGGCGACCTGGTCACGATGAAGTGGTGGAACGACATGTGGCTGAACGAGTCGTTCGCCGAGTACATGGCGCACCGGGTGTCGGAGGACGCGACCAGCTACGGCGGCAACTGGACGGATTTCGCGTTCGTGCGGAAGTGGTGGGGGCTGCAGACGGACCAGAGCAGTTCGACGCATCCGGTCGCGCCGGACAGTTTGAAGGATGCGCGCCAGTCGCTGGACGACTTCGACGGGATCTCGTATGCCAAGGGCGCGGCGGTCCTGAAGCAGCTGGCGAAGTACCTCGGTGATGACGTGTTCCTCAAGGGGGTCAACGCGCATCTCGAGGCGCACGAGTACGGGAACGCGGAGCTGGGTGAGTTCATCGCGAAGCTGACCGAGGCCGGGGCGCAGGACCTGGATGCGTGGTCGGAGCAGTGGTTGCGGACGTCGGGGCTGGACACGATCAGCGTTGAGCGGACGGACTCCGGCGTTGTCCTGCATCGGAAGAGTCCGGACAGCTCGCGCCGGCTGCACAAGCTGAGTGTCGGTGGGTACGCCGCCGACGGGTCTGCGACGTCGGTCGAGGTGGTGCTGGCCCAGGACTCCGCAGAAGTTGCGCTGAGCAACGATGTGATCGTCGCAGACGCGAACGACGACACCTGGGCGAAGATTCGGCTGGACGCCGTCAGTCTGGCGAACCTGCCGGAGGTGCTGCCGAAGATCGCGGACAGCACCACCCGTGCGGTGGTGTGGAATTCGGTTCGGGACTCGGTGGCGGATGCCGAGTTGGATCCCCGGCGGGCGCTCGAACTGTTCGTTGCCGCTCTTCCGGAAGAGGACAGCGATATCGCAGTCGGCTCGCTGGCGCAGTGGCTGGAGGCGCGGGTGCTCGGGCGCTATCTGGACTACGAGCAGCACCGCGGGCCGGTGGCCGACGCGCTCGGCAACAAGCTGGCGACGACAGTGCCGGGCAGTAGCTTGCAGCTGATTGTCGCTCGGACTTTTGTCGCGACGACGGATGATGCCGACCTGCTGAGGTCCTGGCTCAACGATGGTGGACCGGATGGTCTGGTCGTCGATGCCGATCTCCGGTGGGCGATCGTGCTGCGGCTGGTCCGGCTCGGCGCGTTCGGCGCGGCCGAGATCGACGCCGAGCTGGCCCGGGACAAGTCCACGGAAGGAGTAACGCACGCGGCCCGCTGCCGCGCGGCTCTGCCCGACGGCAAGGACGCGGCCTGGGCCCGGATCATGACCGACCCGGCGATCGGCGTACAGGAACTGCTCGCCACGGCGGACGGGTTCTGGCATCCGTGCCAGACAGCCATCACCGCGCCGTACGTGCGGCGGTTCTTCACCGACATCCCGCGGACCGCGGAGATCCGGGCCGGCATGGTCGTCGGCCTGACCGCGAGCAGGATCGCCCCGAAGTACGCGATCGACGAGGAGCTGATCGCGCCGGCCGAGGCGCTGATCGCGGACGAGAGCGTGTCGCCGGGCATCCGCCGGCAGACCGCCAACTTCCTCGACGATCTGCGCCGGGCGGTGGCGGTCCGCCGGACGTTCGGCTGAGGTCTAGTGCCCTAGCGGACGGTGAGACGTTCCGCGACGGCCTTGCGGGCCTGGTGGATCCGGGCCTTCACGGTCCCGAGCGGTACGTCGAGCTCGTCGGCGATCTCGGCGTACGACAGCGCGCCGAGATCGCGCAGTACCAGCGGCTGGACGAGCTGCGGGTGGCTGGACTCGAGCTGCTCGAGGGCCTCCAGCAGGTCGAGCCGGGAGCCGGCGATCACCGACGTGGTGCGCGGGTCGACCGACTCCGGCAGCACCTCGGCGGACTGCTCGACCGAGCGGCGCTTCAGCGACCGGTAGGTCTGGCGGGCCTGGTTGGTGGCCACGATCGTCACCCAGCCGGCGAAGCTGCCGGTGCCCTTGAAGGTGTGCACCTTGTTGGCGACCTGCAGCAAGGTGTCCTGGACCGCCTCCTCGGCGTCCTCGCGGTAGGGGAGGAATTTCGCCACCCGTCGCTGCACCTGCGGCCGGATCGCCTGCAGGAGTTGTGGAAGCACTGTCTTGTCCCCCGACGCCGCGCGGGCCGCGAGTTCTTCCAACTCCTCGGTCATGCTCCCCCTTTTGAGCTTGGTTGTGGTCGACAATAGCCCGGATGGATGTCATCGGGCGGTACCGGTTACGGGACAAGATCGGCGCGGGCGCGTTCGCGACAGTCTGGCGGGGTTACGACGACGACCTGGATGTCGACGTCGCCGTCAAGGTCCTCGCGGACAACTGGGCGTCGCGCGCCGACGTGCGCGAACGCTTCCTGTCCGAGGCGCGCCTGATGCGCCGGATCGCCAGCGACCGGGTCGTCCGGGTCTTCGACCTGGGCAAGCTCGACGACGGCCGCCCGTACTTCGTGATGGACTACATCGGCGGCGGCACGCTCGGCGACGTACTCCAGCAAGGGCCGCTGGACGCCGTGGACGCGCTGTGGTGGGGCGCGGACCTGGCCCGTGCTGTCGCCGCGCTGCACAGCGAGGGCGTCGTACACCGCGATGTCACCCCGGCGAACCTGCTGCTCCGACCGGGCGACGAGTCCGGCGGCGGCACGCATCGGATCGTGCTGGCAGACCTGGGCCTGGCGAAACGGGCCGCGGAGGCCTCCGGACTCACGCAGGCCGTCGGTACGCCGTCGTACATGGCGCCCGAGCAGGGCCGTGGCGACGGTGGCTTCGACGAGCGAGCGGACATCTACGCGATCGGCGCGGTCACCTATGCGCTGATCACCGGGCATCCGCCGTACGTCGCGGGCTCGATCGGCGAGGTGCTGAACCGCGACCCGGACCTGCCGCCGCCGAGCCTGCGCTCGGTGCTGCACGACTCGATCGGGCCGCTCGACGACATCTTCGGGCGGGCGCTGGCCTATCGCGTCGACGACCGCTGGGAGCGCGCGGACACGCTGGCCGAGCGGCTCGAGGCGGAGGCCTACCGGCTCGAGCAGGAGGCCCCGCTGCGCGCCGAGGAGCGCACCGAGATCACCGACGAAGACCTGGACACCACGGTCGCGACGGACCCACCGGTCCGGCGACGCCGCCGGACGCGGATGTGGTTCCTGCTGGCGTTGCCGGTCGTCTTCGCGGCAGCGGGTGTCGGCGGCTGGTTCCTCTTCGGGCGATAACTTCATAGAGTAGTCATATGGTTACTCTCTGCAGTCTCGTGGTGACTCTTGCCTTGCTGACTCCGACCCAACCCATAGTCAGCTACGCCTGCCGCGCCGACACCAAGTTCGGCCGGCACACCCTCTCGCTGCGCCAAGCCGTGAACGCGACCGCGCCGGCGACCGTCCGGCCGAACACGCGCTTCACCGTGGCCGTCGATCTTCAGCCGGGGACGCTCCCCAGCGAAGTCAAAGGCTTCAAGCTCCAGGAGGTCCGCGACCTCGCCCTCCGCATCCCGATCCCCGCCAACACGTCGTACGTCAGCGCTCAGCTGACCGGCGGCTCGGGCCTCAACTCCACGCCATCTGTGCAGCTGGACGGGAACACAGCGGTCGTCAAGGTAGCCGGTCCGATCCCCGGCGGCGCGAGCTACCAGCTACCGACCCTCAGCGTCCGCCTCAAATCCGGCCGCAAAGGCACAACGATCGAGACCAAGCTCAAAGGCACGAGCTACGACGACCCCGGTCTCACCCTGCAGGCCAAGATCAAGTGGAAGTTCCTCTCCACTACGGCCCCGGTCGCCTGCTATCCCGATCCGAACCCGGCCCTCACCAGGACCCGCGTTCAGTAGACGACCGTGATCCGTTCGGCGGACGGGTCGATCCGGACCTGGCCGCCGTACGGAAGCACGAACTGCGGATCCGTGTGCCCGATGTCCAGGCCCTTCACGACCACGGCGGTCGGGTTGTACTCCGTGAGCGCGCGGTCGACGGCGAGGTACTGGCCGGAGACGTAGCTGAAGGACTGCTCCGGCGTCAGCTCCTGGAAGAGCGACGTGGACTTCGGGCGGCCCCACAGGACCGCGTCGAAGCGTTCGAGCAGGCCGCGTTCGCCGAGGTTGCGGAGCATCCGGTAGACCTCCTCGGACGTCGGCATCTCTTCGCTCGTCTCGCCGAAGAACACCCCGCCGTACGACTCGGTCGGGAGCATCCAGCGGTTCGCCGACAGCTGCCAGTCGAGGATCTCGATACAGCCGCCCCAGAGCTTCCCGCTGACCGTCTGCGTGCCGCTCCACGTCCACCCGGTGCCGGGGAACAGGGGCGGCTCGTTCTCGAGGTTCTCCGGGACCGCCCAGTCGTGGTCGACGTCGGTCCACCCCTCGGCCGGCGTCAGGTCGAACTCGCCGCCGGTGAACATTGCCGCCCGCAACGATCGCTCGGTATCCGGGTGCAGCGCGCCGCCGCGGCCGAACTGCACCATCACACTTCCGCCGTGGAAGGCCGGCAAACCCAACGTGTGCAGGAAGTTGAGTAGGTTCGTGTTGTCGCTGTACCCGAAGAACGGCTTCGGGTCCGCCTGGAAGACGGCCGGGTCCAGGTACTTCAGCACGGTGAGCTGGTCGTCGCCGCCGATGCTCGCGAACACCGCGCGGATCGACGGATCCGACCACGCCTCGTGCAGATCGTCGGCCCGCTCCTCCGGCGTGGACCGGAGCTTCCGGGTCGTCGGATACTCGACCGGCTCCAGCCCGAAGTCGTCGCGCAGCCGTCGCAGCCCCAACTCGTACGGGCCGGGGAAGATCTCCGGCAGCCCCCGGGACGGCGAGACGATCGCGACCCGGTCACCTGGCTTCAACAAGGCTCAGACTCCGATCGGGTGCCAGACGGTCTTCAGTTCGAGGTACTGCGTGAGGCGCGACATGCCCTGGTCCGCGGACCAGTCCTCGTCGGCGGGACGGCGTACCCGCTTGAGGTTGTCGGCCGCGGCGATCTCGAGCTCGGTCGCCTCCTCGGGATCGACGATCCCGCACAGGTCGATCGCGTTGACGTCCATGTGCGAGGCCAGCCACGGGCCGACCTCGGACGCCGAACCGGTGAGGATGTTGACCACCCCACCCGGTACGTCGGAGGTCGCCATCACCTCGCCCAGCGTGATCGCCGGCAGCGGGCGCTCGAACGACGAGACCGCGACGACCGTGTTGCCGGACACGATCGCCGGCGCGATCACGCTGGTCAGGCCGAGCAGGCTGGAGTCCTGCGGCGCGAGCACCGCGGCCACACCGGTTGCCTCAGGCAACGAGAAGTCGAAGTACGGGCCGGCGACCGGGTTGCTGGAGCCGACCACCTGGGCGAGCTTGTCGGCCCACCCGGCGTACCAGACCCAGCGGTCGATCGATTCGTCCACGACCGCACGGGCCTTGGAGATCGACAGCCCTTCGGACGCGGACACCTCGGCGCTGAACTGCTGGTGCCGGCCCTCCATCACCTCGGCGATCCGGTAGAGCACCTGGCCGCGGTTGTACGCCGTCCGTCCGTGCCAGCCGCCGAACGCCTTGCGGGCCGCCACCACGGCGTCGCGGGCGTCCTTGCGGGAGGCCTGCGACGCGTTGGCGAGAAACTTGCCCTTGGCATTGGACACGACGTACGACCGGCCCGATTCGCTGCGCGGGAAGGCGCCGCCGATGTAGAGCTTGTAGGTCTTCCGCACTTCAAGCCTCTGGGTCTCAGTGGGCAAGGTAGGCCTCCAAGCCGTGGCGACCGCCCTCGCGGCCGTAGCCCGACTCCTTGTACCCGCCGAACGGCGAGGTCGGGTCGAAGCGGTTGAACGTGTTCGCCCAGACCACGCCGGCGCGCAGCTGGTTCGCCATCCAGAGGATCCGCGATCCCTTGTCGGTCCAGATCCCGGCGGAGAGGCCGAACGGCGTGTTGTTCGCCTTCTCGACCGCCTCCTGCGGAGTACGGAAGGTCAGCACGGACAGCACCGGGCCGAAGATCTCCTCGCGGGCGATCCGGTGCGCCTGCGACACCCCGGTGAAGACGGTCGGCGGGAACCAGTAGCCGTGGGCCGGCAGCTCGCACTCCGGCGACCAGCGCTCGGCGCCCTCGTCCTCGCCGATCTGCGACAGCTCGCGGATCTTGGCCAGCTGGGCGGCGGAGTTGATCGCGCCGATGTCGGTGTTCTTGTCCAGCGGGTCGCCGACGCGCAGCGTGCCCATCCGGCGCTTCAGCCGCGCGAGGACCTCGTCGTACACACTCTCCTGGACCAGGAGCCGCGAGCCGGCGCAGCAGACGTGGCCCTGGTTGAAGAAGATGCCGTTGACGATGCCCTCGATGGTCTGGTCGATCGGCGCGTCCTCGAAGACGATGTTCGCCGCCTTGCCGCCGAGCTCGAGCGTGACCGCCTTGTGCGTGCCCGCGACCGACTTGGCGATCGCCCGGCCGACCTCGGTCGAACCGGTGAACGCGACCTTGTCGACGCCCTCGTGCTCGACCAGCGCCTGCCCGGTCCGGCCCGCACCGGTGACGATGTTCACCACGCCCGGCGGCAGATCGGCCTGCTGACAGATCTCCGCGAAGGCCAACGCGGTCAACGGAGTCGTCTCGGCCGGCTTCAGCACGACGGTGTTGCCGGCCGCCAGCGCCGGGGCGATCTTCCACGCCAGCATGAGCATCGGGAAGTTCCACGGGATCACCTGGCCCGCGACACCCCACGGCTGCGGGTCGTCGCCGACACCGGCGTACTCGAGCTTGTCGGCCCAGCCCGCGTAGTAGAAGAAGTGTGCGGCCACCAGCGGGATGTCGACGTCGCGGGACTCGCGGATCGGCTTGCCGTTGTCGAGCGACTCCAGCACCGCCAGCTCACGCGAACGCTCCTGGATCAGACGCGCGATCCGGAACAGGTACTTCGCCCTGTCCTTGCCGCTCATCGGGCCCCAGACCTTCTCGAAGGCCTTGCGCGCCGCCTTCACCGCCTTGTCCACATCGGCGGGACCGGCCTCGCTTACCTCGGCGAGCACCTCTTCGGAGGCAGGGGACACGGTCTTGAACGGCTTCCCGTCCGTCGCGTCGGTGAACTGCCCGTTGATGAACAGTCCGTACGACGACTTGATGTCGACGATCGCCCGCGATTCGGGGGCCGGTGCGTACTCGAATCTGCTCATGCCTGTCAGTCCAAGGTGAAGTAGTCGGGGCCCGGGTAGTGCCCGGTGGCCAGCTTGGTGCGTTGCATCAGCAGGTCGTTCAGCAGGCTGGACGCCCCGAACCGGAACAGCTCCGGGTCCAGCCAGTCCGGTCCGGCGGTCTCGTTGACCGTGACCAGGTACTTGATCGCGTCCTTCGCGGTCCGGATCCCGCCGGCCGGCTTGACGCCGATGTGCAGCCCGGTGGCCTCGTGGTAGTCGCGGACCGCCTCCAGCATCACCAGCGTCACGGGCAGTGTTGCGGCCGGGGACACCTTGCCGGTGGAGGTCTTGATGAAGTCGGCGCCGGCCAGCATCGCCAGCCAGGACGCACGACGGACGTTGTCGTAGGTGACCAGCTCGCCGGTCTCCAGGATCACCTTCAGATGCGCGTCGCCGGCGGCCTCGCGGATCGCGCTGATCTCGTCGAAGACCAGGCCGTACCGTCCGGACAGGAAGGCGCCGCGGTCGATCACCATGTCGACGTCGTCGGCGCCGGCCGCGACCGCGTCCTTGGTGTCCTGGACCTTGATCGCGAGGCTGGAACGTCCACTGGGGAAGGCGGTCGCCACACTCGCGACGCTGATCCCGGAGCCCTTCAGCTCGTGCTTCGCGGTGGCCACGAGGTCGGGGTACACACAGACGGCGGCGACCTGGGGAGCGGTCGGGTCGGCCGGGTCGGGCCGTTTCGCCTTCGCGCACAGGGCCCGGATCTTGCCGGGAGTGTCCTGGCCCTCCAGCGTGGTCAGGTCGATCATCGAGATCGCCAGGTCGAGTGCGTAGGCCTTGGCGGTGGTCTTGATCGACCGGGTGCTCAGGGTGGCGGCCCGGGCCTCGGCGCCGACCTGGTCGACGCCCGGCAGCCCGAGCAGGAATCGGCGCAGCCGGTCCTCGGACGAGGTCACGTCGGCCAGGCTGTCGACGCCGCTGTCGAGTGTGGTCACCTGTGGCAGTCTAGCCGTGGCCGGCGGCCCCGCGCCTACTGCGCGGCACTCGGCACGGCACCTCGGCGCACGGGAGGAAAGGCCACGATGAACCACATCGAGGCCTTCCCTCCCGCACGCCGAGCTACCGCACCGAGCACCTGCTCGCTACGGCGCGGGACCACCGCCCACGGCTAGTGCTGTTCCGGACAGCCAGTTACTTTGTCCGGGTGAAGTCGAAGTCGCCCGAGAGCGAGCAGTACCTGTCTGCGTCGAACCGGATCACCGGGGCCATCGTCCTGGTGATCGGGGTCCTCGGCCTGGTCGACGTGGTCCTGGAGTGGCGGACCGCCACCGGGCTGCTGGTCGGCAGCATCATCGCGATCGTCATGGTCCTGGCGTACGCCGGCCTGATGCGGCCGTCGGTCACGCTGAGCCCCGAGAATCTGCTGCTACGTAACCACCTGCGGGACCACCTGATCCCGTGGTCGAAGGTGACCGGCGTCGACGTGACCGACATCCTCCGGGTGCACACCGAGACGAACCGATTCCGTGCGCCCGGTGTCCAACTGATCATGCGCGACCTTCGCAAGCAGCGTGTCGGCGGCCGGAAGCTGGCGGCGGACAACTCCCTGTCCAAGGCCGACTTCGTGGTCAGCCGGATCGAGACCCTCCAGGGCCAGTACTCCGAGCAGTCGCAAGGCGAAGTGATCACCAGCTGGGCCAAGCCCGAGCTGATCACAATCGGAGCCCTCGCCGCGATCGCGATCGTGGCAGCGCTGGCCCGCTGAGCGTGCTCACTCGCCGCGTCCTTCTCCGTACCGGGGTCGCGGCAGGCGTGGTCGGAGTCGCCGGGGTAGCCGCCCTGGAGACCGGCGCAATTCCCGGCCGGGCGCGACTGCACGACGCCCTCGGCCTCACCGGCCCGGACGGCGTCGTACCCGATGTGCCCGCCGGCCCGGTGGTTTCCGGCAGCTTCGGCTCCGTCGGCTACAGCGTCATCTACCCGAATGGGTACGACGCGTCGGCGGAGCTGCCCGTCGTACTCGTCCTGCACGGTCGTGGGGGCGACCACACCTCCGCGATCAACGACCTCGGCATCGACCGGTACCTGACCGCGACCGTCCAGGCAGGTACGCCGGCCTTCGCGCTCGCGACCGTCGACGGCGGCCAGAACAGCTACTGGCATCGACGGACCGACGGCAACGATCCCGGCTCCATGCTCGACCAGGAATTCCTTCCCCTGCTGGCCGATCGCGGTCTGCGCACCGGCCGGTACGGCGTCCTCGGCTGGTCGATGGGCGGGTACGGCGCACTGCTCCGGGTGGCACAGCAGGGGCGTCCGGCGTCGCGGGCGATCGCAGTCGGGGCGCTCAGCCCGGCACTGTTCCGCTCGTACGACCAAGCGCAGGCGGGAGCGTTCGACGGGCCTGACGACTTCGACCGTCATCAGGTGCTCGGTCGCCCGACGAGCTTCGAGGACGTTGCCGTTCGCATCGACTGTGGTCGGGACGATCCGTTTGCGTCGGCTGCGCGCGAGTTGCGCGCGCAGTTGCACGCGGGCGGTGGACAGCAGGCCGGGGCGCATACCCCTGGTTACTGGCGGCGTATGCTCCCTGACCAGTTGCGATTCCTGGGCGGAAAATTGGGGCAGTGAGGGGAACTGTGGCGTGAATCGCCGCGTCAGAACCCGTGTTCAAGCTCGGGTGAACCCCTGTGCACCCCAGGATTGGTCCGACAGGTCCCTAGACACATCGAGAGTGGAGCTCATGGTCAACCTCTCCCGCATCACCCTGCGTGGCGTGGCCACGGTCGGTGCCCTGGCCGGCCTCGCCGCGCTGGCGCTGCCGAACGCCCAGGCCGCGCAGACCTCCAGCACGACGACGGCTGCGGCTTCGCAGGCCGCCGACACGAAGCCGATCGAGATCGGCACCGGTCTGGTGGCCGGTCCGCCGCCGGCTGGAGACGGCCTCACCACGAAGTCGTCGCTGACGAACGTCGTGCGCTACAACAAGCTGTACAAGACCGGCGCGATCCCCACGTCGAAGTGCAAGGAGCTCAACGTCTCGCTGCGCACGTTCGCGGGAGTCGTCGCTTACGAGAACAACCTGTTCAAGTGCCTCTACGGCTCCTGGGCCCTGCCGCTGAAGCAGGCCGGCGCGGCGTACAAGGTGGCGCCGAAGCTGGTTGTCCACAACTCGAGCGCGGTGAACTCGAAGTGTGGTGTGGTCACCGGCGGTACCGCGTTCTTCTGCGGTGTCGACCACGGGTACATCTACATCCCGGCGTACGTGATCAGCAACTACTGGGCGCAGAGCCCGACGATGGCACGGGCGTACGCGACCTTCACGCTGTCGCACGAGTACGGTCACCACGTCCAGTGGCTCACCGGCATCCTGAACGCCTCCTGGGCGCGTCAGAACGCCTTCAGCACCTACGCCGCGCAGCTCGAGGAGAGCCGTCGTCGTGAGCTGCAGGCGTCCTGCCTGGGCGGTGCCGTGGACGGCGCGAACAAGCGCAACTACCCGTTCAGCGGCGGCTTCATGACCCAGTACAACTGGGTGATCAGCAACAGCGGCGACCAGCCGGGCGGTGTGCGGGACCACGGTTCGATCAAGAACCACGCGTTCTGGGTAACCGCCGGTTTCAACGCGCGGCACAGCTACACGGTCGCGGGCAACTGCAACACCTTCAACGCGAGCTCGGCGTACGTCGCCTGATCTCGCTGCGAATCTGACGTAACTCAGCCGCCCGGTACGCGTTGGCGTACCGGGCGGCTGTTGCGTTTTGGCGACACCTGCACGATCCGCGATCGTGTGGTTACTTGTTTCGGGTGCGGACGCCCTACAGTTTCTGAGTCGAGCCTCGAACGGCAGGAGTCAAGGACAGTGAACTACGACGAGTTCAACACCGAGTACGCCAAGGTGCTGGACAAGATCAAGAGCGGTCGTTCCACCTGGTCGGAGCTGTCCGGGCACGTCACCCGGCTCCGGCAGGCGACGACCGGCATCACCTCACCGGTGGAGCGCACCCAGGTCGACCACGACCTCGCGGCGCTGAGCCAGATGGTGGACATGTCGCGGCGGACCAACGACAAGGAAGACGTCTGGACGGTCACGTCCGACGCGATCCGCAAGGCCAGCAGCCAGGAGGGTTCGGTCGCCGACCGGATCGCCCGGATCGAGGCCAGCATCAACGACATCAGCGCCCTCGCCAACCGCAACCCGGACGAGCGGGACGCGCTGATGCAGTCGACCAGCACGCTCCGCATCCTGCACTCGTCGCTGCAGAGCTCCCTGCACGCCGAGGAAGCCGAAGCCGCCGCAGCCGCACGCTGAAGCCGGGGAGCCACCCGCCAGGTGCTCCCCAGCTGCTTCGTGGCTACAGACCCAGCGCGGTCGACAAGGTTTGCTTGATGCCGGTCAGGTTCTCGCCTGCCCGGCGCCGAGCGTCAGCGACATCTGTGCTGACCGGCACGACCACTTCCAGGTAGCACTTCAGCTTCGGCTCCGTGCCGGACGGCCGGACGACGACGCGGGCCCCGTCGGACAGCGTGTACCGCAGACCGTCCGTCGGGGGCAGCGATTCGGACCCCTGGCTCAGGTCGTCGATCCGTTCGACGGTGTAGTCGCCCAGAGTCGTGGGCGGCGTGGACCGCAGCCGGTCCATTGCCTGAGCGATCAGCGAAAGGTCGTCGACCCGCACCGCCAGCTGGTCGGTCGCGTGCAGACCGTGCTTGACCGCGAGATCGTCCAGCAGATCCTGCAACGTGCGCCCCGCGGCCTTCGCCTGTGCGGCCAGCTGCAGTACGCGGACCAGCGTCGACACGCCGTCCTTGTCCTTCACAGCCGCCGGATCGACGCAGTACCCGAGCGCCTCTTCGTACCCGAACACCAGCTCCGGCACCCGCCCGATCCACTTGAACCCGGTCAGCGTCTCGACGTACCGAACGCCGTACGACGCGGCGATCTTGCCGAGCAGCGACGACGACACGATCGAGCACGCGGCGACACCGTTCGGGCGGGGCGCCAGCAGGAACTCGCCGAGCAGCGCGCCCAGCTCGTCACCGCGCAGCATCCGCCAGCCGCCGTCCGCGGACGCGTCGGGGATCGCGACCGCGCACCGGTCCGCGTCCGGGTCGTTCGCGACCGCGATATCCGCGCCCATCGAACGGGCCAGCTCCAGCGCCGCGTCGATCGCGCCCGGCTCCTCCGGGTTCGGGAACGAGACGGTCGGGAAGTCGGGGTCCGGGTCGGCCTGCGACGCCACCACCTGCGGTACGGCGAACCCCGCGCGGGCGACAGCGGCCTCGACGAGGGTCCGCCCGACGCCGTGCAGCGGCGTGTAGGCGACGTTCAGCTCGCGCGGCGCATCCGCCGGCACCAGGTCGGCGATGCGGTCCAGATAGGCGTTCAGGAGGTCGTCGCCAGTCGTCTGCCAGTCGTCGCCGCGCGGTACGTCGGCCAGCGGACCGACCGCGGCGATGGCGGCCGCGATCTCCGCGTCCGCGGGCGGCACGATTTGCGAGCCGTCGCCCAGGTAGACCTTGTAGCCGTTGTCCTGCGGCGGGTTGTGCGACGCGGTCACGACCACGCCGGCGACCGCGCGCAGATGCCCGATCCCGAAGGCGACGACCGGCGTCGGGGCCGGCCGGTCCAGCAGTACGGCGTCCAGCCCGGCGCCGCGCATCACAGCCGCGGTGTCCTGGGCGAACACGTCCGACTTGTGGCGCGCGTCGTACCCGATCAGGACCGGACCGTCGGTCAGACCCTTGGCCTTCAGGTACGCCGCGAGTCCGGCGGCGGCGCGGATCACGACGACCCGGTTCATCCGGTTCGGTCCGGCGCCGACTGCTCCGCGCAGACCCGCCGTACCGAACTCGAGCGTGCCCGCGAAGCGGTCGGCCAGCTCCGTGGTGTCCCCGGAATCCAGCAGCGCCCGCAGCTCGGCGCGGGTGTCAGGGTCGGGGTCTTCGCTCAGCCAGGCGTCAGCGGCAGCCTTCAGATCTACAGTCACATGCGAACTCTAATGACCGGACGACTGACAGGGGCGTGAACGCAGGTCCGCGACGTAGTCGTCCGGTGCGCCGGCGGCCTCGGCGGCCTCGGCGAGGATGCCCAGGTAGCGGGCCGAGGGCAGGCCGCCCTCGTAGGCGTTCAGCACGTACATCCAGGCCAGCTGCTCGCCGTCCAGGGTCTGCACCCGGACCTGGATCTTGCTGTAGACGTCCTGGTCGATCCACTCCCACTCGTCCAGGCGCTCGACGTCCTTCGGGTGGACGTCGTACAGCGCGACGAAGACCTGGTTGGCCGGGTCGGACCCGTCCTCGACCACGGTGGCCATCGAGCCCTCCCAGCCGAGCTCCTCGCCGCCGAAGGTGAGGCGCCAGCCGTGGATCCACCCGGTGCCCCGCAGGGGGGAGTACGGGCACCGGTCGGCCATCAGGTTCGGGTCCAGATTCGACGCAAACGCGGCGTACAGGGTCACGGAAAAAGAGGATACGGAAGAATGGCCTCTCGTGGCGCGAGTTGTGATCATCGGTGGCGGTCCTGGCGGGTACGAAGCGGCGAGTGCGGCCGCCCAACTCGGCGGGGAGGTGACGGTCGTCGATTCCGATGGAATCGGCGGTTCCGGGGTGCGCACTGACGCCGTTCCGAGCAAGACCTTGATCGCCACCGCCGAGGTGATGACCGAGGTCGAGGAGGCCGGCGAGCTGGGGGTGCGGCTCGACGACGGGGACGACAATCCGGCCAACTCCGTGCGTGTCGATCTCTCCGTCGTCAACAAACGGGTCAAGGCGCTGGCGACCGCCCAGTCCGAGGGCATCGAGCGCCGGCTGGACTCCGACAAGGTGCGGATCATCAGGGGCCGCGGCCGGCTCGACGGGCCGGAAACGGTGGTCGTCGGCGACGAGCGGCTGGACGCCGATGTGATCCTGATCGCTACCGGTGCAAGGCCGCGCATCCTCAAGGGCTCCGAGCCGGACGGCGAGCGGATCCTGACCTGGGAGCAGGTCTACGAGCTCGACGAGCTGCCCGAGCGGCTGATCGTGGTCGGGTCCGGGGTGACGGGCGCCGAGTTCGCCAGCGCGTACGACGCGCTCGGCAGCGACGTCGTCCTGGTGTCGTCCCGGGACCGGGTCCTGCCGGGCGAGGATGCTGACGCGGCAGCGGTCCTGGAGGACGTGTTCAAGCGGCGCGGTCTGACGGTGCTGAGCAAGTCCCGGGCCGAGTCGGTGAAGCGGCAGGGCGACGGGGTCGTGGTGACGCTGACCGACGGCCGGAAGGTCGAGGGTTCGCACGCGCTGCTTGCGGTCGGATCGCTGCCGAACACCGATGACATGAATCTGGTCGAGTCGGGCGTGTCGCTGACCGACGCCGGCTTCGTGCAGGTCGACCGGGTGTCGCGTACGACGGCCCGCGGCGTCTATGCGGCCGGCGACTGCACCGGCGTACTCATGCTCGCCTCGGTGGCCGCGATGCAGGGCCGGATCGCGATGGCCCACGCCCTCGGCGACGCCGTCACACCGTTGGACCAGTCAACGGTCTCCGCGAACGTCTTCACCGCCCCCGAGATCGCCACGGTCGGCCTGTCCCAGGCGGTCGTGGACGCCGGCGGCAGTACGGCGATGGTCGTCAAGGTCGCGCTGGCCGACAACGCCCGCGCCAAGATGCAGGGCGTCCGCGACGGCTTCGTCAAACTCTTCTGCCTCCCCAACACCGGCATCATCGTCGGCGGCGTCGTCGTAGCCCCCCGAGCCAGCGAACTGATCCACCCCATCTCGCTAGCCGTAGGCGCCCGCCTGACCGTCGACCAGGTAGCCCAGTCCTTCACCGTCTACCCATCCATCTCCGGCTCGATCGCCGAAGCCGCCCGAAGGCTCCACCTGAGGAGCTGAACGACAAACAAAGAAGAAACAAAGGACAAGAACACACAGGAAAAGACAAGGAAAGAAGAAGACGGAGAGGGAGTTCGGTGCCTGGCCGGATCCGGCGCGCCACTCACGTCTCGACGTGCGCGGCTAGGCGTCCTGTCCTAGATACCGCTCCAGTTCCCGGATCTCTTGCCGGATATGGGCCTGCTTGGCCGGGTGGAGATACAACAACTGGCAATTGTGGATGGCGAAAGCGACATCCCGCGAAGACCCGAACAACTCGCTGATGCGTGTCACCGTCTGATCTTCGGATTCGTCATCGGCGGCGGCGCGATAGAGCTCGATCAGCTCGGGCATCTTGCCGGGTAGAGCGGCATAGGCCCGGAAATGTGCCAGCCTCATCTCCTGCTGCACCCGAATCTCCGACTCGTTCCGTTCCATGGATCAAACGTAGCCTTCAGGGTCGCCGGAGCGTCTGGGGGCACTTACTGTCCGGGTATGAAGTTTCTGGTGTTGTGGCGGATGGAGTTGAGTTTGCTGTCGCCGGAGATGGCTCGGGCGGTGGGGGCGATGCCGGAGTACGGGCAGCGGCTGGAGCGGGAAGGCAAGGTGCTGGCGCGGTACCACGTGGTCGGATCGCACGGCGGGGCGTGGATCTACGAGGTGGACTCGCACGAGGAGTTCGAACGATTGTTGGGGCGCGCTCCGGTCTTCAACTTCGCGCGGTACACGGTGCACGCCCTGGCAGAGATGGAATCCAGGCCGCCGGGAGATTGACGCGCCCGGACCTGCACGAGAGGGTTTGCAGCAGGGGGTAGTGCATGTTCGAGGATCGCAGCGAGGTCGCTGTTGACCGGCATCTGGTGGTCAGCCATCGGTTGCGTGCCCGGCGGTTGCAGCTCGGGCTGACGCAGAAGCAGCTCGTCAGCCGGCTGGCGCGCCGCGGGATCCGGACCACCAACAAGACGTTGTCCAGCTTCGAGCACGGCGCCGGGGTCGACGTGGTGCGGTTGCCCGAGCTGGCCGGTGCGCTCGACTGCACCGTGACCTATCTGCTCGGCATGACCGAGGATCCGGCTCGGTGGGAGCCGGATCGGTCCGGTCCGCCCGACCACCGGCAGGTGGCGCGGCCCGCGGTGCTGAACTCACCCGGTGTGGTTGGCCAGCCCGACGGTCACGGGATCCTCGGCCCGGACATCCCGGTCCGGCCGCCGAGGCGCTGATTCACCAGCTCCAGGTGGTACGCCGAATAGTGGCGTAAGGCAACCAACTGCGGCGGCGACAACCGATCGCAGACCCAGCCCCAGTGCAGCGAGACCCAGTCGCCCGGCCGCAGCGGCTCGATCAGTTCCACGTTGCCGAGCCCGAGCGTCGCGGTGTCCCGGCTGGGTAGACCAAGAGCCAGCCGTACGCCGTCCCAGACCAGCGGTCGCGACTCGACGACGACCTGGCCGCCGGCCGCCGAGATCACCTTGCCCCAGCGGATCCGGCACTGGTCGAGCACCTGCAGTGCATGCTCGGTACGGCGTTCGTCGTGCAGCAGGCCCGCCCACGGGTAATGGCAGAACACCTGGAAACTGTGATGCGGCAGCCCGTCGTCGGCGCTGCCGGCCCGGTCGAGCAAGCGATTGCCGACCCAGTACGCCTCGACCACCTCGCGGTCGAGCGGATCCGCCGTACCGGTGGCCGCGGCGATCACCCGTAGCTGCGGCCACGCGCCCTCGAACTGTTTGGCCAGCGCGCGGAACCTGACGCCGGTCCGGCCCTCGAGCAGGGCGCCGGCGTCCGCGGGACCGCAGTACCCGAGCTGGTTGGGCGCGAACGCATACCGCGCGAACATCGCAGGCCCGTTCACAGCTCGGCCCCGAAGAACGCGAACGCATCGGCGGCGCGTTCCGGCGACATCCGCTCCAGCGCGAATCCGCTGTGGATCAGCACGTACTCACCGGGCACGAACGGCCCGTCGAGCAGCGTCACGTTGATGTCGCGGACGACTCCCGCCACCTCGACCCGGCCGAGGGCGGCGCCGTCGGGACAATCGACCACCCGGCCCGGAATGCCCAGGCACATCGCGTTACATGTCCCTCAGCCGGAGGTAGCGGCGAACGTCTTCCAGTCCGTAGTAGCCCACCCCGACGAGCAGCAGCAGTACGACGGCTATCAGCATCCAGCGCATCACAACGTCCCCTCCACCACACCGGGCCGGGATGCCGGTCCGGCGACCTGTCCGGTGACCAGGTCGACCACCAGTTGCGCCGCCGTCCCGACCGCGTCCTGGACTGCCGCCGACAGTCCGATCCCCGCGTCGACGGCGGCCGGTTCGCAGCCGACCACGACAACAGGACCTACAGTGCCACCGAGTCGCGGCACAAGCGAGAGCACAGCGTCCGGTCCGAGGTCGTGGGCGTCCATGCTCACCTCCGGACCGGGCTCGCCGCCGGGCTCGGCCTCGATCAGGTAGACCGTCCCCGGCGGCCCGCCCCGCTCGACCGTGTCGACGAGTACGACGAGGTCGTACGGTTCGAGCAGCTGATAGGCCAGGTGGATCCCGCGGATTCCGAAGTCCCGCACCTCCACGCCGTCCGGCAGACTGCGCTCCGACAGCTCCTCGACCACTGCCACGCCGAACGCGTCGTCGCTGCAGAACAGATTGCCCAGGCCCGCCACGAGAACACTCATTTCAACGGCTCCAGTTCATCCGGGCTGAAATACAGGTACCGGCCGTGCGAGCGCTGTACTTCGCCTTCTTCGCCGTCCAGCGCGACCGCGACGTGCGTCTCGCCGTCGACATCGGACAGTACGGCGACCACCGTGCCGAGCCGTCCGGTCAGGAACATGTCCTGCGCGTCCGCCCGCCGTACGCCGGGCCGCAGCCGGACCTTCGTACCGTTGCCGACGGCAACATCACCGACCTGGACCGTGTCGGTCGACGGCGAGACCGACGCGTCGTTGCCGGGATCCCACCAGGGCTTGCTGACCGGCTCCGGTTCGGTCACCTTGCGCAGGTAGCGGATCGTTCCGTGCAACCGGTCCTGGAACTCCGGCGGCATCGAGTCGATCCGGTCGAGCAGCTCGGCCGTGCGCGGATCGGTGCCGCGGGCCTCGCGTTTCTCCTCCTCGGTCAGCGTCATCGTGCGCAGGCTGAGGATCTCGTCGATCTCGGTCGCGTCGTACAGGTCGCCGGTGCTCTCCGGCGCGATCCTCGGGTGGTCGTACAGGATGATCGGCGACGACAGCAGCAGGTCGCCGGCCAGCACCGGGTAGAGGCCGACGTTCTCACAGCCGGCCGCGTAGGCGCCGGCCCACTCGGGCGGCTCCAGCAAAGAGAGGAACCGGCACCCGTCGGCGGCGACCATGACGTGGTGGGCGATCAACGCCTGCCGGAGCGCGCCGACCCGCTCCGAGCTGCCGTTCGGGGTGGTGTTCTCGACCCGGATCCGGAGCCGGGTGACGCCGTACGGGCCGTTCAGCTTCTTGAGGCTCAGGGCGACGGTCCCGGTGATCGGCTTCCGGGTCCGGCGGAGGAAACCGGCCGTGCCGATCGCCTCGGTCTCGGTGCCGCCGGCCAGGTGGAACGGCACCTCACGGGGGAATTTCTGCAGGCGCGTGGTGATGTCGACGGTGCGCACCACCGCCTCGTCCCACGGGCGGTACGTCGCGTCGTCGGTCGCCAGGAAGGTGACCTCGGCCTTGTCCGCGTTCAGCACGTGTCGCCATTGCGCCTGCAAGAAGCGCAACCGCACGGTCAGCAGTGCGTCGTCGCCGTCGAGCAGGCACTCGGTCTGCGACCAGGACCGCTCGGACGGGTCCACCAGCGCGTAGTCCGGCGGCATCAGGACGCCGAACTGCCAGCGGACCCGGTTCTTTCCGTCCGAGGCGCGGTACGGGTAGAGGACATAGCCCTCGAACAGCAGCGCGTCCGCGAGCTCCTGGACGGCGTCGAACTCGTTCATTCCAGCTGTTCCTTCAGGAGTCGCTCGATCGCGTCGTCCCAGCCGGGCAGGGCTTCCCGCGTGCGGTACCGGTACAGCCGGTCGAAGGTGTCCTGCCGCAGCCGTAGCCACGCGGCACCCGGGAAGTGCTGGTCCATCGCCTCCCGCCAGACCGCGACCGGCAGCTCGTACGTCGTCTCCTTCTGCCAGGCGACCGGTGTGACCGAGAGGGTGCCGGGACGGCCGGTGAAGATCGTCCCGTTGAACAACAGCAGCAGCGGTACGGCGTCCTCGCGCACCGCGTACAGGTACTTGTGGGCGGCGACATCGAAGTCGTAGCTGCACGGTAGGTGCAGGTCGACCTCGGTCGCGCCGGTGAAGCCGGGCACCATCTGGGTGACGAACGCGAGTTGCAGCGGCTTCAACGTCTCACCCCAGCGGGCCCGCTCGCCGAACAGGTCGGCCAGCCCTTCGGCCTCCTCGTCGGTGTAGCGGCGCCGGATCGGCTCGATCCTGATCTGGCAGCGCATCGCCAGGGCGTGGACGGGCGTGCCGGTTGTCTCCTCGATCCGCAGCCCCAGCCGGATCGACGGCGCTGCGGCGTACCGATCGGCTTCGGCGCCGGTACAGCTGAAGTCCAGGTCAACCACGGCCGCGCTCCCGGATCCCCGCGAAGAACTCGTCGATCCGCCGCCAGACGTCCTCGCCGCCGGCGAAGCCTTCCCAGTACTGCCGGACGATCCCGACCAGCTGGTAGCACGCGTCGATCGGCACCAGGTGGCACTCGAATCCGCCGTCGACCCGACGCAGCAGCACGGCTTCCAGATCCGGGATGAGCTCCTGCAGGAGCGGATCGTCGGCCACCACCTCGTTCCAGGCGGTCAGGTCGAGCAGCGACTCGGTGGCGCCGCCCGGGCTCGGGTAGAAGGCGACGTACCGTCCCTGGTCCGACTGGTAGAAGAGGAACGCTAGGTTGACCGGGATCCCCATCGCGTCCCACTGCGCAGCGGTCAGGGCGAACTCGGTGTCGGCCCGATACCGCTCGGGCACCGCTCTGTAGTGTCCGTGCGATGCGCCCTGACCGGTGAACAGCAGATAGCAGGCGCGGCACGTGCAGAGCAGCCGATGGTCGTGCACATCGGCCAGGTGCGAGTGCTGAATCCCGATCGGGACAGCGCACATCTCGCACTGCTCACCTGGTGCCGCCTGCTCCCGGACCCCACCTGTGAACTCGCGCAGAACCGCGACCGGATCGACGACCGGACGAGGCTTGTTCCGTGCGAGCGAACGCAGGGTGGGGGGTGGTTTCACGCCGGTTGCACCCCCGGGATCGCGACTTTCCAGCCTGAGCCGTCGGGCAGCAGCGGCAGCGCTTCAAGCGGTGCGCCCTCGACAGCCCGCCCGGCCAGGCGTACGTCGTACTCCGCTGTGCAGCGCGGACAGGTGAGTCGATCGCCGTCCAGCTGGGCGTGGTGCAGAGCGGACGAGCACGCCGGGCAGTTGTTTCGGTAGGCGAACAACGTGCCGGCCAGGTTGGCCAGCAGCACGTCGAGGCCGCCGACAGTTCGGTGCTGGACCTGGCCGGGGGGTGGGGCCAGGTCCAGCTGGTGCCAGCCGTCCCGATGGGGCCGGAACGGCTCGATGGTCAAAAGGTTTTGCTTCTCCTTCACCATGCCCTCGACGTCGACCGCGATCGCCTCCGGGGCCGCGTCGAGCACCGCGTTCTCGACAGTCAGGCGGACCGTGGCAGTCGACCCGGGGCAGCCGTCGCAACTGCCTTGCAGCCGCAGGTGTACGACGCCGTCGTCGTCGATGCCGAGGTAGTCGATCCCGCCCGCGTGCGACCCCAGGTACGGGCGGACCGAGTCGAGCGCGTGCTGGATCCGGGTGGCGATGTCGTCGGGATGCAGGTCATGCAGCAGGAGGAGGCCGGCGACCAGGTCGTCCCCGGCCAACTGCCGTACCTGCGGCTCGTCGAGCAGGCTCAGCAGTTGTCCGAGGCCGGCGCCGTGCAGAGTCAGCACCGCGCGGACCAGTTCCTCCACCTGTCCGGCGAGCTTGGGGTCGGCGCGCCGCTGAACCTCGTCCAGCAGTACGTCGATCCGTTCGCTCAGCTCCTGGACGTCGTGTCTGTCCATCTCAGTAGGGCGCTACGGCGATGGACGGCGAATGCAGGTGCGTCTTCTCCTGCCCGTTGCCGACATACATGTGCACACCGCACGGCAGGCAGGGATCGAAGCTGCGGACCGCCCGCATGATGTCGATGCCCTTGAACCGCTCGGGTGGATTCTCCTCGAAGATCGGCGTGTTCTGTACGGCGTCCTCGTACGGGCCGGGGGTGCCGTAGCTGTCCCGGACGCTGCCGTTCCAGGGGGTCGGCGGGTACGGGTGGTAGTTCGCGATCTTGCCGTCCCGGATCACCATGTGGTGGGAGAGCACGCCGCGGACCGCCTCGGTGAAGCCGCAGGAGATTGCGTCGTCCGGGACCTTGAACGGCGTCCACGTCTCGGTCCGGCCGGCTCGGACCTCGGCCATCGCCTTTTCGCAGAAGTGCAGCGCGAGCGCGGCGGCGTACGCCTGGAAGTAGGTCCGGGCCCGGTTCCGCTCGAGCGCGTTGCTCCACTGCGGGATCTTCCACTCGTACTCCGTGGCCGGCTTGAGCGCGGTCCGCGGGAGCTGGATCTTCACGCTGTGCCCGGTCGCCTGGATGTAGTCGGTATTGACCAGGCCGGACAGCGCCGTCGACCAGAGCCGGGCGATCGGTCCGCCGCCGGTGTCGAGGGCGAGGTGGTCCTTGCCGTCGAACCAGCGCGGCGACATCGTCCAGCTGTAGGCGTTGGAGAAGTCGCGCTTCTGCGGCTTCGGCAGCGTGTGCTGGTTCCACGGGTGCCGGACGTCGATCGGGTTGCCGAGCGGGTCGATGTCGACGAACTTCTCGTGTGAGCCGTCCGCCCAGTCCTCGTAGTACGAACTGCCGAGCAGGATCCGCAGGCCGAGGTTGATGTCGACCAGGCTGTTGGTGACCAGCTGGCCGTCCACGATGACGCCGGGGGTGACGAACATCCGCCGGCCCCAGGCCTCCATCCTCTCGTAGCTGAAGTCGCAGACCGCCGGGTCCTGCAGACTGCCCCAGCAGCCGAGCAGGATCCGCCGCTCGCCGACGTGCTCGTAGCCGGGCAGCGCCTCGTAGAAGAAGTCGAACAGGTCGTCGTGCAGCGGCACGACCTTCTTCATGAACTCGATGTAGCGCATCAGCCGGGTGAGGTAGTCGGTGAAGAGCTGGATGGTCGCGACCGTGCCGACGCCGCCCGGGTACAGCGTGGACGGGTGAACGTGCCGGCCCTCCATCAGGCAGAACATCTCGCGGGTGTAGCGGCTGACGTGCAACGCCTCGCGGTAGAACTCACCCTCCAGCGGGTTGAGCGAACGCATGATGTCGCCGATGGTCCGGTAGCCGTGGTCGGCGGCGTGCGGCGCCTCGGTCCGGTTCGCCAGCTCGAGTACGCCGGGGTTGGTCTCCTTGACCATCCGCTCGCAGTAGTCCACCCCGACCAGGTTCTCCTGGAAGATGTTGTGGTCGAACATGTACTCCGCTGCCTCGCCGAGGTTCACGATCCACTCGCCGAGGTGCGGCGGCGCGACGCCGTACGCCATGTTCTGCGCGTAGACCGAGCAGGTGGCGTGGTTGTCACCGCAGATCCCGCAGATCCGGCTGGTGATGAAGTGCGCGTCCCGCGGGTCCTTGCCCTTCATGAAGATGCTGTAGCCGCGGAAGATCGACGAGGTGCTGTGGCACTCCTCGACGGTCTTCGACTTGAAGTTGACGTTCGCGTAGATACCCAGGCTGCCGACGATCCGGGTGATCGGGTCCCAGGCCATCTCGACGACGTCGGAGCTCTTCGAACTGGTCGTTTCCGGCTTGACCTTGGGGTCGGTGGTGGTCATGGCCTACCACACCTTCTCGTAGCCGGTGGTGAGCTCGGAGCCCTTGCTCCGCCACTTGGGTTCCTTGTTGCCGGCGTTCTGCGTGTACTTGCGGAGCCGGCGGATGACGGTGCCGTAGACCATCGTCGCGGTGGTGGAGATCTTGCTGCCCGGCGGTTCGTCCATGAACGGCATGAACTTGTCCGGGAATCCGGGCATCGTGCAGGCGATGCAGATACCGCCGACGTTCGGGCAGCCGCCGACGCCGTTGATCCAGCCGCGCTTGGGCACGTTGCAGTTGACCACCGGACCCCAGCAGCCCAGCTTCACCAGGCACTTGGGCGAGCCGTACTCCTTGGCGAAGTCGCCCTGTTCGTAGTACCCGGCCCGGTCGCAGCCTTCGTGCACGGTCCGGCCGAACAGCCACTGCGGCCGCAGTTCGGCGTCCAGCGGGATCATCGGGGCCTGGCCGGCGACCTGGTAGAGCAGGTAGACGAGCGTCTCGGACAGGTTGTCGGGGTGGATCGGGCAACCTGGCACACAGACGATCGGCAGACCGGCCTTGGACTTCCAGCTCCAGCCGAGGTAGTCGGGCACTCCCATGGCGCCGGTCGGATTTCCTGCCATCGCGTGGATCCCGCCGTACGTCGCACAGGTGCCGACGGCAACGACCGCGGTGGCCTTCGGGGCCAGCCGGTCCAGCCACTCCGAGGTCTTCATGGGCTGCCCGGTGGCCGGGTTGTTGCCGAAGCCGGCCCAGTAGCCGTCCGTGCCGTGCACCGCCTCGTTCGGGATCGAGCCCTCGACCACCAGCACGAACGGCTCGAGTTCGCCGCGGTCGGCCTTGTGCCACCAGGCGATGAAGTTGTCCGCGCCGGTCTCCGGCCCGCACTCGAAGTCGATCAGCGGCCAGTGCACGGCGATCCGGGGCAGCCCGGGCAGGGCGCCGAGGACGATCTCCTCGATGCTGGGCTGGGTGGCCGCGGTCAGGGCGACCGAGTCACCGTCGCAGCTCAGTCCGCCGTTCATCCAGAGGATGTGGACGACACCCTCGTCGGTCTCCTGTTCCGCCTGCCCCGGTTCCAGCGTCGTGGACACGACCCCACCCTCCGTCACTCCCGCAATGCCGATCGTTTCGACCGTACGACGGTCGCGGGCGGACGGACAGACACTTGTGTCTGCTATTAATGGCGGTGTCCGGAAATCCGGGATTCGGGGATTCCAGGACATTCCGGAGGAGCTTTTTACCGCTCTTCCACCGATATTCTCAGGCAATGGACGACGATCCCGGTCGCGAGGTGTTCGTCTCGCCCGTGGTCGTGGCCTCCCAGGTCTTCCCGGCCCGGCCGGGTTCGCTGCCGGACGCCGAGCAGTTCGTCCGCGAGGCGCTTGAGCCGATCAGGCTGGAGACCGAGGAGCGGCAGGCGCTGTACCAGGCCATCACGGCTGCGTTGCTGGCCGCCGCCGGGGCGAAGGACAACGTCTTCGACGTCACCGTACGGATCTTCCCCGACGGCGTGGAGGTCGAAGTACTGCACGGCGCCGGCATGCACCGGGTGCAGCCGGCAGCCGAGCCGTTCGCCGATTGGCTGACCGGCGTACTGCGTGGCCAGGGACTGTCCCAGGAGGCGGCCGCGCAGCGGATCGGGGTGTCGGTGCGGACCATCAGCAGGTGGCTACGCGGCGACACCGAACCGCGTATGCGGGACCTCCGCAAGGTGCACGAGATCTTCGGTCCGTGATCTCTGGCATGGGACCGGGCGCGGGTTTAGTGTGCGATTTGTCCGTTGATCGCGGAATTCGCCATTTCTTTTCGCCCGGCGGGGTGAGCATCACGAACGAACCGGAGCGGGTACGCACCCGGGTGCTGGTCACTGGCGTCGTCCAGGGCGTCGGCTTCCGTCCGTTCGTCTACTCGCTGGCGCGGGAGCTCGGGCTGTCCGGCCAGGTCGGCAACACCGCGTCCGGAGTCGTCGCCGAGGTCGAAGGACCCGACGCGGCGGTCACCGACTTCGCGGACCGCATCCGCATCGACGCGCCGCCGCTGGCCGTGGTCTCGACCGTTGCAACGGAGTCGCTGCCGGTGGTGGGCGGCACCGAGTTCACCATCCTCGACTCCACGGCCGGAACCGGCCGCACGCTGGTCTCGCCGGATGTCGCGACCTGCGCGGACTGCTGGTCCGAATTCGCCGACCCGTCCGACCGGCGCTACCGGCATCCGTTCATCAGCTGCACGAACTGCGGACCGCGCTTCACGATCATCACCGGTCTGCCCTACGACCGGCCCGCCACGACGATGTCCGGCTTCCCGCTCTGCCCCGACTGCGCCCGCGAGTACGCCGATCCCACCGACCGCAGATTCCACGCGCAGCCGATCGCCTGCCCGGCCTGCGGCCCGCGGCTGCAGCTTGTGCAGCCCGGCCTCGAGACGGCGTACGACGAAGACGCGCTGGCGTCGGCGCACGCCCTGCTGGTCGACGGGGCGATCCTTGCGGTCAAGGGGATCGGCGGCTTCCATCTGGTCTGCGATGCCGGCGATCAGGCGGTCGTGACGACGCTGCGCAAGCGCAAGGACCGGGGTGACAAGCCGTTCGCCGTGATGGCCGCCGATCTCGACACGGCCCGGCGGATCGTCGAGGTCGACGCCGACGAACAGGAGCTGCTCACCGGCATCCGCCACCCGATCGTGCTGCTCCGGCGCCGGCCGGGCGCGACGGTCGCAGAAGCCGTTGCCCCCGGCAACCCTGATCTCGGCGTGATGCTGCCGTACACACCGCTGCACCGGCTCCTGTTCGACCAGCCCGGTCCTGGCGTGCTGGTGATGACGAGCGGCAACCTGTCCGGCGAGCCGATCGTGACCACTGACGACGAGGCGATGACCCGGCTGGGCGGTCTGGCCGACGCATGGCTCGGTCACGACCGTCCGATCCACGTGCCCTGCGACGACTCCGTCGTACGGATCGTCGACACGACCGAGCTGCCGGTACGGCGGTCTCGTGGCTACGCGCCGTTCCCGGTCGACCTGCCCATCCCGGTCCGGCCCGCGCTGGCGGTCGGCGGTGACCTGAAGAACACGTTCTGCCTCGGCGAGGGGCGTTACGCTTGGCTCTCGGCACATGTCGGCGACATGGACGACCTCGCGACGCTGCAGGCCTTCGAACGGGCCGAGCAGCACCTCGAGGAGCTGACCGGCGTACGGCCCGAGCTGCTCGTGACGGACAAGCATCCGTCGTACCGCTCGCGGCAGTGGGCCGAGCGGCACGCGGACGGTCGCGAGGTGGTCGGCGTACAGCATCATCATGCGCATCTCGCGTCGCTGATGGCGGAGCATCGGTATTGCGGCGAGATCATCGGGTTCGCCTTCGACGGGACCGGGTACGGCGACGACGGCGCGGTGTGGGGCGGCGAGGTGTTGCTGACCGGGTACGAAGGCTTCGAACGGTATGCGCATCTGAAGTACGTACCGCTGCCGGGCGGCGATGCCGGGGTTCGCAATCCGTGCCGGATGGCGTTGTCGCACCTGCGCGCCGCGGGACTGCGATGGGATCCACGCTTGCCGTCCGTACAGGCGTGCCGCGAGTTGGACCTGCTCGAGGCCCAGTTGGATCACGACATCGCGTGTACGCCGACCTCCAGCATGGGCAGGTTGTTCGATGCGGTCTCGTCGCTGGCCGGGGTGTGTCATCGGGTCGGCTACGAGGCGCAGGCGGCGATCGAGTTGGAGGGACTGGCCTCGTCCGATGAAGGACTCGGCGCCTACGAGTTCGACGTCGAGGGAGAGCAGATCGACCCGGCGCCGATGCTGGCCGCGGTCGTGGGGGATGTGCTGGCCGGAGTGCCGCCGAGCGTCGTGAGCGCCCGGTTCCACCAGGGGCTGGCCGAACTGATGGTGACGGTGGCCGAACGGGTCCGCGCCGCCGAAGGATTGACCACCGTCGGGCTGTCCGGCGGCGTGTTCGTCAACAAAGTGTTGCTATCGGCAACTACCAGGGCGCTGACCGGCGCCGGCTTCGCCGTACTGCGGCATCGCCGGGTGCCGCCGACCGACGCCGGGATCGCCCTCGGGCAGCTGGCCGTGGCAGCTCGGGTCCGGTAGGGGAGGGAACATCATGTGTCTGGCCGTGCCGGGAAAGGTCGTGGAGATCCGGGACGAAGACGGTACCCGGATGGGGCAGGTCGACTTCGGCGGTGTGCTGAAGGACGTCTGCCTGGAGTACCTGCCTGATCTGCAGGTGGGCGAATACACCATCGTGCATGTCGGTTTCGCGTTGCAGCGACTCGACGAGGAGTCCGCCATGCAGTCACTCGCGTTGTACCGCAAGCTCGGTGCGCTCGAGGAGGAGTTCGGCGACCAGTGGGGTCTGGCCGCTCGGCAAGCCGGTGAGCGCCGCCCACCTGGTACCGACTGGGAGGCTGAGCGATGAAGTACCTCGAGGAGTTCAGCGATCCGGTGCTGGCCCGCAAGCTGGTCGACCAGATCCACGCCACCGCGACCAAACCGTGGGCGATCATGGAGGTCTGCGGCGGGCAGACGCACACGATCGTCCGGCACGGCATCGACCAACTGCTGCCGGACGCCGTCGAGATGATCCACGGCCCCGGCTGCCCGGTCTGCGTCACGCCGCTGGAGACGATCGACAAGGCGCTCGAAATCGCCGCCCAGCCGGGAGTGATCTTCTGCTCGTTCGGCGACATGCTGCGCGTGCCCGGCAGCGGTCGCGACCTGTTCCGGATCAAGAGCCAGGGCGGTGACGTCCGGGTGGTCTACTCGCCGCTGGACGCGCTGCGGCTGGCGCAGCAGAACCCCGACAAGCAGGTCGTGTTCTTCGGCATCGGGTTCGAGACGACTGCCCCGCCGAACGCGATGACCGTCTACCAGGCGAAGAAGCTCGGCATCCCGAACTTCAGCCTGCTCGTCTCGCACGTCCGGGTGCCGCCCGCGATCGAGGCGATCATGCAGTCGCCGACCTGCCGGGTCCAGGGCTTCCTCGCCGCCGGCCACGTCTGCAGCGTGATGGGCACGATGGAGTACCCGGAGCTCGCGGACAAGTACGGCGTACCGATCGTCGTGACCGGCTTCGAGCCGCTGGACATTCTGGCCGGGATCCTGCGCACGGTCAGCCAGCTGGAGAAGGGCGAGCACGTGGTCGAGAACGCCTACCGCCGGGCGGTGAAGGACGAGGGCAACCCAGCGGCGAAGGCGATGCTGGCCGACGTGTTCGAGTCCACCGACCGCTCGTGGCGGGGGATCGGGATGATCCCGCAGAGCGGCTGGCGATTGTCCGAGCGCTACCGCGAGTACGACGCGGAGTACCGCTTCCACGTCCGCGACATCGCGACGGAGGAGTCGACCGTGTGCCGCAGCGGCGAGGTCCTGCAGGGTCTCATCAAGCCGCACGAGTGCTCGGCGTTCGGGACACTCTGTACGCCGCGCAACCCGCTCGGGGCCACGATGGTGTCGAGCGAGGGTGCGTGTGCGGCGTACTACCTGTATCGCCGGCTGGAGACACCCACCGAGGTGGTGACGACCGGTGGCTGAACCGGTGCTCGACTTCGACGGCTGGACCTGCCCGCTGCCGCTGCGCGACCACCCGAACGTCGTCATGGGTCACGGCGGCGGCGGACAGATGTCGGCCGAGCTGATCGAGCACCTCTTCGTCCCCGCGTTCGCGAACCCTGTCCTCGGCGGCCTGACGGACTCGGCGGTGTTCACCCTCGGGGACGCGCGGCTCGCGTTCTCGACGGACTCGTTCGTCGTCCAGCCGTTGTTCTTCCCCGGCGGCAGCATCGGGCACCTGGCCGTGAACGGGACGGTCAACGATCTCGCGATGAGCGGCGCGCAGGCGGCGTACCTGTCCTGTGGGTTCATCCTGGAGGAGGGCGTCGAGCTGTCCGTGGTCGGCCGGATCGCGGCGGACCTCGGGGACGCGGCGCGGCGGGCCGGCGTCACCGTCGCGACCGGCGACACCAAGGTGGTGGACGCGGGGCACGGCGACGGCGTCTACATCAACACCGCCGGTATCGGCCTGGTCCCGGCCGGCGTCGACATCCGTCCGCAGCGCGCCGTACCGGGCGACATCGTCATCGTCAGCGGCCAGATCGGCGTCCACGGGATCGCGATCATGAGTGTGCGGGAGGGCATCTCGTTCGGCACCGAGGTGGTCAGCGACTGCGCGCCGCTGAACGACCTGGTCGCGACGATGCTCGCGGTGTGCCGCGACCTGCACGTCCTGCGCGATCCGACCCGGGGCGGCGTCGCGACCTCGCTCAACGAGATCGCGAAGTCGGCCGGCGTCGGCATCGAGCTGACCGAGAGCGCCTTGCCGGTGCCCGAGACGGTCGCCAACGCCTGCTCGTTCCTCGGACTCGATCCGCTGTACGTCGCCAACGAGGGCAAGCTGCTCGCGATCGTGCCGCGCGACGAGGCCGACGCCGTACTCGCGGCGATGCGGTCGGACCCGCTGGGCACGGACGCCACGATCATCGGTGAGTGCGTGGCGGCGCATCCGGGCATGGTCGTGACGCGCACGGCCTTCGGCGCTACCCGCGTCGTGGACACCCCGATCGGGGAGCAGCTGCCTAGGATCTGTTAGCCAGCCAGTCGTGCCAGGCGTCGAGGCCGTCGCCGCGGGTCGCGGAGACGGGAAGTAGCTCGACGTCCGGCTTCACCCGGTGGATCAGCTCGAGGCACAGGTCGACGTCGAAGTCGACGTACGGGAGCAGGTCGATCTTGTTCAGCAGGACGAGATCGGCGGTGCGGAACATGTACGGGTACTTGGCGGGCTTGTCCGCGCCCTCGGTGACCGAGATGATCACCACCCGCGCCGCCTCGCCGAGGTCGAACAGCGCCGGGCAGACGAGGTTGCCGACGTTCTCGACGAACACCAGCGAGCCGTCGGGCGGCGCGAGCTCGGCCAGGCCGCGGTCGAGCATCTCCGCGTCCAGGTGGCAGCCGGCGCCGGTGTTGATCTGGACGACCTTGCTGCCGGTGGACTGGATCCGCTGCGCGTCCAGCCAGGTCTCCTGATCACCCTCGATCACGAGGGTCTCGCGGCGGCCGCCGAGGTCGGTGATGGTGCGCTCGAGCAGAGTGGTCTTGCCGGAGCCGGGAGAGCTCATCAGGTTGATCGCGGTGATCGCGTGCTCGGCCAGATAGCTCCGGGTGCGGGCGGCGAGCTGGTCGTTCTTCGCGAGGATGTCCTGCTCGAGCACGACCGTGTGCGTGTGGGGGTGCGCGTGGTCGTGGTCGTGATCGTGGGTGTGACCATCGACCAGCGTCACGCGGGTGCTGCCGTCCTCGCCCCCGCACCCGCAGGTGCTGCACATGTCAACGCACCTCCACCGAGATGATCCGCAGCTCACGGCCGGCCAGTACGTCGAGATCGGCGCTGCCGCACTCGCACAGCATGACCGGATCGTCGAGCCTGAACTCCAGCCGGCAGTCCCGACAGTACGCGCGCCCCGGTGGCTCGTCGATGTCCAGCCGCGCCCCTTCGAGCCCGGTCCCGCCGGCGACGATCTCGAAGCAGAACCGGATCGAATCGGTCACCACCCCGGACAGCCGCCCGATCTCGAGCCGGACGGCCGCGACCGGTCCGTCGCCGATCTTCTCGACGATCGCATCGACGATGCTCTCCGTGAGGGCGAGCTCATGCACCTTCCCGACGCTAGGCGGACCGCTCCGCACCGGCAAGGGATCGGAAAGTTGCGGGAAAACCTGCAGGCCGTCCGGTCGCTCAGAGTAGTCGGCGGGCGGGCGTGATTCCGGGAAGAATCGGACCCCGGGAATCCATTGGGCACGAATAGTTACCGTTGTGCGAGGCAACTATCGAAGACGGTCCCGCCGATCGCTACCGGAGAGGCGACGGGCGGCTTACTCTCCGTTTGTCGATCCCGCGGCCGGCTCGGGGGAGCCGCTCCACTGCGGAGGGGAAAGTATGAGACGTCGCCTGAGGTACTCTGCTGCGCTCGTCGGCCTGACCGGCCTGATCATCGCGTCGATGTCGGCACCCGTACACGCCGCGACCCAGGACCATTCGCCGCCGGGGCAGGGTCCGGGCGCGATGCAGGTGCAATCGGCAAGCGACGCCGCCTCGTCGAAGCTCGACCCGAAGCTCCAGGCGAAGGTCAAGAAGGGTGATACCGCTCCGGTGGCCGTCTTCGCGACCGTGCAGGGCGACCAGGGCAACACCGCCAAGGCCCAGCAGGTGCTCGACAAGGCCCATGTGGCGAAGTCCGGTGACGCCGCGCTGGTGATGGGTTCGATCCCGGTGCAGGCGCTGCCGAAACTGGCCGCCGTACCAGGGGTTGTCTCGGTACAGCCGGTCGAGCTGGCCCGGACCGGGCAGCCGTTGTCCGACCCCGATCCCAGCCTGCACCAGGCGCCGACGGCGGCCGAGCTGAAGGCCGCGCTCGCCAAGGTGAAGTCCGACGACGTGCCGTACGACCAGGCTCCGCCGCTGCGGGGCTCGAACTTCGACAAGCTCCGCAAGCAGAACCTCCTCGACGCCAAGTCCCACAACTTCACCGGTGCCTGGAACGCAGGCTTCACCGGCCAGGGCGTGACTGTCGGCGTCCTCGACGGCGGCACCGACTGGGGTCACCCGGACCTGGTCAACACCTGGCAGACATGGAGCGGTCAGACCGGCGACAAGGCCGGCTGGAACGGCTGGCCCAAGGCCTTCGATCCTTATGGCACCCTTCAGTGGCTCTCGGCACCCGACCAAGTTGACCAGGGCCTCTCTTGGTACACGAAGACGACCGCGGCCACCTGCACGCTGAGTGCCAAGACCTGCTCCGTGGACTTCGCGACCAAGACCGGACCGTCCCGCAACTTCAGCGCCCCGGTCGGCACGAAGGAGCACACCTACAGCTTCCCGTCCAAGTGGAGCAAGTCCGGCAAGGTCATGCTCGGCAGCCACCCGGACGACCACCTGCTCCAGCTGTACGGCGAGCGCCCCGGCTTCCTGATCACGGACCCGCACACGGCCGGCGTCTACGACACGGTGTACGTCGACCTCGACGACGACTACTCCTTCGCCGACGAGAAGCCGGTCAGCAAGTCGTCGCCCGCGTCGTACCGCGACATGAACGGTGACGGCTACACCGACCTGTCCGGCGGCCTGCTCTACTACATCTCCGACGGCAAGACCCCGATCCCGGGCGGCCTGGACATGTTCGGCGTCGACGACACGTCGTACGGCTCCGGTCAGCTGGTCGCGTGGACCGGTGACTTCGACCCGGCGATCGAGGGCCACGGCACGCTGACCGCGTCGAACATCGTCGGTCAGGCGGTCATCAACGGAAAGGCGCCGACGTTCAAGGACCTCCCCGGCGGCAAGTACGCCGGTGCGGTGCTGGGCGGTGCGCCGAAGGCCAAGCTGGCGCCGTTCGGTGACATCTACATGGGCTTCGACTTCTCTACCCAGTTCGGGTACCTGCTGTCCACCCGCAAGGGCGTCGACGTCACGTCGAACTCGTACGGTGAATCGACCACTGACAACGACGGCTGGGACGCCGCGAGCCAGGAAGCCGACGTGATCCACGACGGCTTCAAGACCACAGCCCTGTTCTCCACCGGCAACGGCGCACCGGGCTTCGGTACGGCGACCGCCGCCGCGCCGTCGACCGCCATCGAGGTCGGAGCGTCGACGCAGTTCGGCGGGACTGGCTGGGACTCGATCGTGCGGACCAGTCAGATCACCGACAACGACGTGATGGTGTGGTCGAACCGCGGGTTCGGCGCGAACGCGACCAACGGCGTCGATGTAGTTGCCGACGGCGCCTATGCACCGGGCGACGCGACCCTGAACACGATCCTCGACGGCCGCAACGCCTGGGTCACGTGGGGCGGCACAAGTCGCTCGACCCCGGTCGCCGCAGGTGCGACGGCGCTGGTCTACCAGGCCTACGAGAAGGCGCACCACGGCGCCGTACCGGCCGGCTTCTACTCGACCGCGCAGGACATCCTGAAGTCTTCGGCGAAGGACCTCGGGTACGACTCCAACGTCCAAGGCTCCGGCTCGATCGACGCGGGTAAGGCGGTTGCGACAGCTTTGGGCCAGCGGGCCAGCGTGTCGCCGACGGAATGGCGGGTGGGTGACTACCGCGGCACGGAGTACCCGGTGTTCGCGAACATCATCTCGCCAGGCGGCACCGACACGCAGAAGTTCACGCTGCAAGGCCCCGGTGCCTGGCAGGTCAGCGACCGGCAACTCGTCCGCACCGACTCCAGCACGCTGTCCTTCAGCAGCAAGGATCTGAGTCAGGAGAGTACGGGCAACTTCAATGCGCCGGACTACCTGATAGACCTGACGAAACAGGTCAAACAGCATCGCAACTCGGATCTCATGGTGGTCAAACTCGAGTACCCGCGGAACGAGTTCGACGGCAACAACGACCTCACCGAGGACCAGGCGTGGCGGCTGCTCACGTACAACTGGACCGACGTGAACCACGACGGCAAGCTGTGGACCGACAAGAACCACAACGGCGTCGTCAACCACACCGACAAGACCACCAGCTCGAACATCGACGGCTTCCTCGACCTGGACTTCGCCAAGTCGGAGATGGAGCAGGGCGAGTACAGCCGGTTCATGTACCACCGGGCCGGCTCCAACGCACTGCAGTCGTACGTCGCCGATCCCGCCAAGCGGATGGCCGACGGCCTGTTCCTCGGTCTGCAGCACTCGACGAAGAACGCCGCCATCCCGGTCACCGACTTCAAGGTGTCGATCGACTGGTACCAGAACACCGACTGGAAGTGGGTCAGCACGCCTCACACGGCTGTCGGTTCGTTCAACGCGTCGATCAAGGTGCCGAGCAACGCGCCGTACGGCATGTACTCCGGTGCCGTCGTACTGACCCGTGGCTCGGACTCGATGGTCGTGCCGGTGTCCGTCGCGGTCGCGGCGAAGGTGACGCAGGACGCGAACGGCAAGATCACCGGAGCCGTCACCTTCGGCGGTGACGACGTGGCTCAGTCGCAACGGAACCTGACGTACAACAACGGCACGGTGTTCGGTGCGAACGACTGGACCTGGCGGGCCGAGTCCGGTGACTGGCGGTTCTTCTATCTCGATGTGCCGAAGACACCCGCGGAGGGCACGAAGTTCCTGGCCAACACCAGTTGGGAGGACTCGGGTCCGTACACCGACCTCGACACGTTGATCATGGGCAGATCGGTGAACCACTTCCAGCTCGAGCCGGATTCGGTGTACGGCGCGCCGTACACGATCGACACGGTCGGGAAGAGTCCGAACACCAACGTCCGAACGGGGGCCTGGCTGTTCAACACCGCGACCGGTGGGCCGGCCGATGTGGTCACCGCACCGGCGCAGGAAGGGCTGCAGGCGCTCGCGCTGCACCAGGTCAGCTGGCAGGGCGACAAGTTCAACACGCCGTTCAAGGTGCAGCTGGGGAGTGCGTCGGTGACGCCGTCCTCGGTCGTGCAGACCGCGACCGGTGACACCGGTGGGTTCGACGTGACGTTCGACTCGAGCGTGCCGCTGGACGGGCTGAAGGCGGAGGCCTTCGGTCTCAGTCAGCCGAGTACGACGACGGAGACGGCGCACCAGGACAACCCGGACGACCCGTCGACGGCGAGCGTGAAGAAGAACATCACGTTGTCGCACGCCTCGCGGTTGAGTGTCAGCACGGCGCTCGACAGCAACGACCTCGACCTGTACGTGGTCCGGGACGCCAACAACGACGGCGTGTTCTCGCCGTCCGAGATCGTCGCCTCGTCGGCCGGCGGTACAGCGAACGAAGCGGTCGATCTGGTCAACCCGCCCGACGGCAACTACCAGATCTGGGTGCACGGGTTCTCCGTCACCGGTACGCCGGCGTTCACCCTGAACGTCAACGCGATCCAGGGCAACGACCTGACCGTCAGCGGCCTGCCCACCGGCCCGGTCGCGGCCGGTACGCCGGTCACTTTGCACGTCGACTACAACAAGGCGATGACACCCGGCCAGAGCTACAACGGCGAGCTCCTGCTCGGCCCGGCCTCGGCCCCGACCGCGCTGTCCGTCCCCATAAAGATCACCAGATAACGCAACTTCGGCGGCGGAGGCCGCATCGGGTGAGGTGTGAACAACTTCCTCCTGAAACGAGCCTCCGCCGCCGCTGCGGCCTCCGCCGTGGTGCTGGGTGGTCTGGCGGCTGCCTCGGGCAGTACCGCGAACGCCGCTCCCGCGACTGCCACCGCAGCCTGCAGCATGTCCGTCGGTTCGATCACGGCCGGCGGGGACATCGCCAACACGGGCGTCACTGCCTCATCGCCGATCAAGTCGTCGCGCGGGGTCGGTCCGCATCTGTTCGGTCCGGGGCTCTCGAAGATCGCGTCGACCTGGACCACCACGGTCGGCGTCGCGGGCGAGGACACGACGTACGGCCAGGTGGTCGTGAACGGCACGCTGTACTACGGCGAGTACGGGCACGACTCGACCGGCAAGCCGACGAGCAGCCTGAAGTCGCTCGGCGTCGGGTACCAGGGTTACAAGGCGATCGAGTCGTCGTTCTACTGGGGCAAGACCGTGCGCGGGTCGGACTACCGGCTGCGCGGCGACGGGGTGCTGTACCGGTACGGCCCGAACAAGCAGGTCACGCGGTACGCCGGCTACTCGGCCGTCAAGACGATGGCGCTGATCAGCGAGACGCTGACCTACGACACCTTCCTGGCGCTCACAAACGGCGGCGCGCTGTACACGATCCACATCCCGACGAGCACTGCGGCGCCGACCGTCAAGAAGGTCCGCACGTCGACCTGGCAGAACTTCGACTTCCTGGTCGCGGAGAAGTGCGGCACCCAGAGCACGTTGCTCACGGCAATCGACAAGGACAGCGGCTCGGCCTACCTCTACGCCGTTGGCCACGCCAACGGCGCCGCGACGGTCATCAAGGGCCTGGGCAAGGTCCCCGGCACCTTCAAGGACCCCGTCTACTACCTCCACACCGCCGAGGGCACCCCGTCCCTCTTCGGTGAGTGATGTGATGACCCTGAAGCGAGTCTCCGCGGTCGCGGCTTCCGCCGTACTGCTCGGGTCCGTGGCAACTCTCCCAGCCACGACTGCGAGCGCATCCGCGACCGCCGCCTGCACGATGACCGTCGGCTCGATCACCTCGGGCGGCAACTTCGCCGACGCCGCCGTCACGGCCTCGGCGCCGCCGGCCGCCAAGCAGACCACCGGATCACACGTCTTCACTGCGGGGATCACGAAGGCGAGCTCGACCTGGACCAACAGCGGGGCCGGGCCGGACGGCACCGCCGCGTCGAGCGCACTCGTCATCCTGAACGACTCGATGTACGAGGCCACCTATACGACCGGCTCGACCGAGCCGCCGCTGCGGCTGGACAAGGTCGGGTCCGGCTGGGGCAGCTTCACCATGGTCGAGCAGTCCTTCTGGCAGAAGGCGCCTGGGTCCGGCGACAATTTCCTCGCCTGGTACGGCCTGCTCGGCGGGACCGGCGTCCTGCACCGCTGGGCCGCGGGCCCGGACGGCATCTATCGCCACGAGACCGCCGGCGGTTTCGCGTCCGTCAAGGCGATGGCGCTGATCAGCGAAACGAAGACATACGACACCTTCCTCGCGAACACGCGCGGCGGTGCCCTCTACACGATCCGGATCCCGCGGACCTCGCCGCTGAAGCCGATCGTCACGGCGATCCGGACCTCCACCTGGCAGGGCTTCGAGGCGCTGGTCGCCGAGAAGTGCGGGAACCAGAGCACGCTGCTGACGGCGATCGACAAGGACACGGGTTCGGCGTACCTCTACGCGGTCGGCCACACCAACGGCACGGCCACCGCGATCAAGGGTCTCGGCAAACTGCCGGGCACCTACAAGGACCCGGCCTACTTCCTCGACACCGCTGAGGGCAACCCGCCCCTCAACGGGGACTGAATTGATGCGACAGGGCCCCGGTGACCTGCAGGTCACCGGGGCCCTGTCGTCGATCAGAAGTCGCCGCCGAAGTCTCCGCCGCCGAAGTCGAAGCCGCCGCCGTCTCCGCCGCCGTCGAAGGGGTTGAAGTCGCCTCCGCCGTCGCCTCCGCCGTCGCCGCCACCATCTCCGCCGCCGTCGCCACCGTCACCGCCGTCTGCTTGGCCGTCCTGGTAGCCGGCGGCGTAGTCGCCGTACCCGCCGCCGGCGAACATGCCGCCGAGTGCGGTGCCGATGAACATGCCGGTCAGCACACCGCCGACGCCGCCGAACAGACCCTGTGCGTACGGCGAGTAGGCCGGGCCGGCCTCCCAGTACGGCACGCGCTGCGGGCCGACCATGACCTTGCGGACGTCCGGCTCGGCGCCGGCGCGGACCCGCTCGGCGTCGGCCGCACAGGCCGGTACCTCACGCGGCGCGCCGCCCGGCGGCGTCCACGTCACGTCGACCACGGACGGGCCGTGCTGCGGGTTGAAGAAACAGGCCGGCCGCCGCTGCGGCAGCGGCTCGCCCTTCACCCGGGCCTTCACGCAGGCGGCGGCGTACCGGCCGTCCTCGAGGATCTCGACCACATGCTTGATCTGGTCGGCCTGGGTGACCTGGCCGATCGCCTGCTTGGCGGACTCGTAGGAGTCCAGCGCGCGCTGGTAGTCCTGCCGGGCGCCGTCGCCGAGGTCCTTGCCGACCATCTCCAGGTCGAGGTCCTGCAGCTCCTCGCCGAAGCGGGTGATGTCTTCGTCGGCGGTGCGCTTCACCGACTCCAGCTCGGCGGCCGTGATCTCGTGCTTTTTCTTGTTCTGCAACTGGGTCCGACGGTACGAGCGGTATGCCAGCACCGCGATCACCACTACAGCGATGATCAGGATGTAGTCCATGTCGGGCCTCTCTCGGGGGCTTTCCTGAGAGCGTATCGAATCCCTCAAGACACCGACGCCACGCACGGTGACGCAATCCCCGGAAAACGATCACCGACCGCGCATAATCGGTGACACCGCCCAGCGCCCGTCGTACACCGCCGGAAGGCTGGCTCATGCGCAGGACTGCCCGACTACTCCCACTCGTGCTGACCGCGGCCACCCTGATTCCCCTGCAGCACAACGATTCCGACCCTTCGTACCAGGAGATCCCGCTGGACGGCGTGACCGTCCAGGCCCATACCATACCGTTTGGTATGGTCGCCGTGACGTGGCCCGAGGGCGCACAGAACGTCACCGCGAAGATCCGCGTGGAACGCGACGGACAATGGACCGACTGGGAATCGTTACCTGTCGAGGACGAACACGGGCCCGATCCATTAGTGCCTGAAGGAATTCAGCGTGGCGGCACCGAACCTTTGTGGGTCGGAAATGCCACCGGCGTCCAGGCCAGCGCTGTAACTGAAGCAGGCACCGTCGCCGGCGCCAAGGTCGTGCTGATCCAGCCGGGTGTGCTCGCGTCAGATGCCGATGAGCCCTCCGCGCAGTCGATCGCGCCGGCCGCCTCGCGAGCGCCGTACCCGATGCCGTTGATGGTGAGCCGGAAGCGTTGGGGTGCTGACGAGCGACTTCGCAGTCACAACGGTGCCGCGTGCGCGCGTCCGAAGTACACGACGACCGTGCTCGCGGCGTTCGTGCATCACACCGCCGATCGCAACGACTACACGCGGACGCAGGTCCCGGCGATGGTGCGGGCGATGTACGCGTACCACGTGAAGAGCCGCGGCTGGTGCGACCTCGGGTACAACTTCCTCGTCGACCGCTTCGGCCGCGTCTTCGAAGGCAGGTACGGCGGGGCGCAGCTGCCGGTCCTCGGCGCGCATACGGCGTCGTACAACTCGAACTCGTTCGGGGTCGCGGTGATCGGCAACTTCGAAAAGGCCGCGCCGCCGGCGGCGATGCTGGAGTCCACCGCACGGGTGATCGCGTGGAAGCTGGACGCCAACTATCGGTCGCCCCAGGCAACGATCCGCCTCGACGGCAGCAGTCTGCACACCGTCTCCGGCCATCGCGACACCAAGGCGACCGCGTGCCCAGGGACGCAGCTCTACAACAAGCTCGGCTGGCTGCGGCAACGCGTGAACACCTTGATGGGCGGCAGTTTCTCGACGCCGATCTACCAATACGCACGCAAGCTCGGATTCCGGAACATCGGTCAGCCGTTCTGGGGTGAGCATCGGACGCGCACCGGCTGGTCGACGTACTTCGCCACCCGCGACGTCTTCTACTCCGTTGCCAGCGGCACACATTCGACAGCGGGCGCGTTCCGGACGCGCTTCCGCCGGCTCGGCGCCGGCAGTGCGCGGCTCGGACTGCCGATCACCGACACGTACCGCGTGCCGGGCGGATCCCGGCAGAAGTTCCAGCGCGGCTGGCTCGTCTGGGACCGCCGCACACGTCAGGTCAATCTTGTGTACGGGAGAGCTTCATGAGAACGGTACCGATTTCTGGGCGTGCGATCGCGGCTATCGTCCTGTCGTCCACGGTGATCAGCGCCACCGCTCAGGCGCGCCAGATCGTGCCCACGGCAACGGCCCCGGACACGACGATCATGGGTCGCGGATTCGGCCACGGCCGCGGGCTGTCGCAGTACGGCGCGCAGGGTGCCGCGCTGGCCGGCAAGCCCGTGAAGCAGATCCTGGACTTCTACTACCCGGGTACGACGGCCGGCAAGGCGACCGGCAGCATCCGCGTCCGGGTCAGCGCGGACACGACCGACGGCGTACGGGTCGGCGCGGTGAACAAGCTCAGCGTCCGGTCCTTTGCCACTGGCAAGGTCTATGTGTTGCCCAAGGCATCAACCCGGAACCAGTGGTCGGTCGACCCGAACGGCGAGCACGGGACGAAGCTCAGCTCGTACGACGCGAAGACGAAGAAATGGACGCTGTACAAGACGTTCACGGGCATGGCGCAGTTCGAGGGACCTGCCGTGATCGGGCTGATCCTGCCGAGCGGCGCCGTACGGCGGTATCGCGGCGCGCTGCGGGCGATCGACGTGTCCGGTACGCATCTGGACACGGTGAACGTCGTACCGCTGGAGTACTACCTGCGCGGCGTCGTGCCGCGGGAGGCCGTGTCCAGTTGGAGGCCGGCCGCACTGCAAGCCCAGGCCGTTGCCGCGCGCACCTATTCGGTCTTCCATCGCGATCGCGCGTCGAGCAAGGCGTACGACCTGTGCGACACGACGTCCTGCCAGGTGTACGGCGGGTACGACTCGGAGGAGACGTCCACGAACAGTGCGATCGCGGCGACCGCGGGGCAGATCCGGCTGTACAAGGGCAAGCCGATCATCGCCGAGTTTTCGTCGTCGAACGGCGGGGCGACCGCGACGGGGGACGTGCCGTACCAGCTGATGAAGGCGGACGGCTGGGACGCGTACCCGAAGAACGGGAACCCGAACGTGACGTGGACCGTGACGCGGTCGGCGGCCGACATGCAGTCCGTCTTCGCCGTCGGGTCGATCCGGTACGTGCGGGTGCTGAAGCGCAGCGGCGTCGGACCGGGCGGCGGTCGGGCGCTGACCATCGAGGCCGTCGGGTCGAAGGGCAAGCGGGTGCTGACCGCCGACCAGGTCCGGATCCGGCTGCATCTGAAGTCCGGCTGGATCAGCTTCCCGGCCCGCAAGCTTGATATGCCAACTAGCGTCGTGGAAGAGCCTGGTCGCTGAGCCATTGACGTCGTGTCCGTACGCCGGTTAGAACGTGACATCGATGTCAATCGCCACCGCCCAGGAGGATCAGCTCGATGCGCAGGAAATTTGGTATATCAACTCGTCTGGCCGCCGGAGTACTCGCGGTCACCGTCCTCGGGTCGCTGAGCATGACCACGGCCGACGCGGGGACCGACCCGAACGCAGCTCGGGCGCGCGCGTCGTACGACGCGATCAACAAGTACTTCGACGCCGGCAAGGGTGGACTGCTGCTGGAGGAGTACCCGAACACGCAGACCAACCCGTACTCGTACGTCTGGCCGTACTCGCAGGCGTCGATCGCGGCCGAGGACCTGGCCGGCGTACCCGGTGCCGGCCGCAACGGTGCGGCCGAGGCTGACCGGCGGCTCGCGGCGTACGAGTTCTACTGGAACTCCGGTACGACGCCGACCGGGTACGACTCGTACGTGCGGCCGCCGAACGGCCAAGGCGGGGACAAGTTCTACGACGACAACGAGTGGATCGGGCTGAACCTGATCCAGCGGTACCAGCGGACCGGTGACCGCGCCGCCCTCGCCCGTGCGAAGGACATCTTCGCGCTCGTCGTCCACGGCTGGGACACCGATCCGTCGCACCCGTGCGCCGGCGGCGTCTTCTGGACCCAGGCCCCGTGGAGCCAGGACCGCAACACGGTGTCGAACGGACCGGGCGCGGAGCTCGGCGCGCATCTGTACCTGCTGACGCGGGACAAGTCGTACCTGACGTGGGCGCAGCGGCTGTACACGTGGGCGCAGACCTGCATGCTCGCCCCGAACGGCCTGTACTGGGACCACATCGACCTGGCCGGCAACGTCGAGAAGACCCAGTGGAGCTACAACCAGGGCGTGATGCTCGGCGCCGGCGTTCTGTTGTTCAAGGCAACCGGTAACCCGAAGTACCTCCGCGACGCGAAGTCGGTCGCGTCCGCGTCGCTGGCGTTCTACAACACCCCCGAGATCCTCGCGAAACAAGGCGCCGCCTTCAACTCCATCTGGTTCAAGAACCTCTTGATCCTGGACTCGGTAGCCCCGAACCCCAGCTACCGCAAGGCAATGCAGTCCTACGCCACCTACAACTGGACCACGACCCGAGACCCCGCCACCAACCTCTACAACTTCGGCGAGGGCTCAGTCGAGCTCCTGCAACAGTCAGGAATCACCCAGATCCACGCTCTCCTGGCCTGGCCCCGCTCCCGCTATCACCTGCTTGCCTGACAAACAACGCGCCGCCCGTCCCCCGCAGGGGACGGGCGGCGCGGTTCTTCCACTTAAGCTGCTGCTGTTGCGGTCTTGATGTCTACGGGGGTGATCGGGGTCCCGTCCTGCGGCCCGTTCTGCGGCGTCACACCAGCCTCCGCCACCTTGTCGATCAGCTTCGCGCTCGCCTCGTCGATCGTCCCGAACGCCGTGTACTGCGGCGTCAACCCCGACGCATCGCCGTACACAATGAAGAACTGACTCCCGTTCGTATTAGCCCCGGAGTTAGCCATCGCAAGGATCCCGCGCCCGTACTTCAGCGTCGGATAAACCTCATCCGCGAAGCTGTACCCCGGCCCGCCGGACCCGCTCCCGGTCGGGTCGCCGCACTGCAGCACCTGCAGACCCTCGCTGACGGTCAACCGATGGCACTTGGTGTTGTCGAAGTACTTCTGCCCGACCAGGCTCAGGAAGTTCTTGACCGTGCACGGCGCCAGCGCGCTGTCCAGCGTCAGCTGCAGATCGCCGATCGACGTGTCCAGGCTGACCTTCGACGTACCCGACGCCTTCGTCTTCCCGTCGGCCGGCGGGTTCACCTTCTTGCTGGCAGGCTCAGCGCTCTTCTTGTACGTGCAGTTGACCTCGGCCGCCAGCGGCGTCGCCCGCTTCGGCGCTGCCGCCATCGCGGTCGGAATACTCGACGGCTTGTTGTCCGGACCCGCCGAAGCCTGATCGCCCGACGCGGCCGCCGGCTTGTCGTCACCACCCACCCCGAACACCACGAAGACCCCGACGATCACCACGACGACCGTCGCGACCGAGGCGATCGTGACCGCCAGGTTCCGCCGCTGCCGGCGCCGCTCGATCTCCCGCTCGGCCAGCCGCTTCGCCTTCCGCGCCGCCAGCTGCTGCTGATGGGTCTTCTTGGACATGCAGTAACCCTCCTCACCGGAATGCCTGCACGGGAACCTACAGCGAAAACCTGAGAACTGTCTGTCAATCCGTCCCAGCTTGATCCGATGGATACACCCGACCCGATCCGCGTACGACGTACGCGAACGGGCTCAACAGAACTCACGCCCTCATGCTCTCAAAGCTCGACCAGACTCCACCGAAGCCGGCCTTCGTCGATGTACGGCGACCACCCGTAGGGCGGATGCGCCGGGAACGGGGTCGCGGCGTGCATCCGCCGGCCGTGATCCTGAAGCGCGGGCTGACCGAGCGTCAGCGAATCGGCCACGTCAGCAAGCATCTCGCCGATGCTGAACCACTCCGGGATGGAGAACCCCTCTGACTCGTTGTCGAAAGTGCCGACGCAACCGTGATGCTCGCCCTCGCGGAGGTCCACGAAGAGATTGCAGTCGGTGCCGGCGTCGCCGATCGGGAGGAACGCGTCGAGCCAGTCGAAGGAGCGAGTACCAGCCGGGTCCTGCTCGGCGGACAGCTCTCGATCGGGAGAGACCGAGGAAGTAATCCGGCGCATCATCTCGCGGTCGCGCAGCATCCGCTCCAAAAGCCCGAGCCGTCTGCAGCGACCTGGCGCACCAGACAGTGACTGGAGATAAGCAATAGCTTGTTCCCACTCCCCGCCGCGCGACGCCAGATCGCTGCTTGCCGCCGTCAGAGGGCTTTTGGGGTGGGGTCAGTCTTTGATTTCGCAGATGGGGGCGCCGGCGGAGACGGTGGCGCCTACTTCGGCGGATAGGCCGGTGACCGTGCCGGATTTGTGGGCGTTGAGGGGTTGTTCCATCTTCATGGCTTCTAGGACGACGATCAGGTCGCCCTCAGCGACGGTGGCGCCTTCCTCGACGGCGATTTTGACGATCGTGCCTTGCATCGGTGAGGTGAGGGAGTCGCCGGAGGCGGCGGAGTTCTTGGTTCCGCCGGCGCGCCGGGACGGCTTCTTCTTGGAAGCAGTAGCAACAGCGGCCCCAACAGCGCCCAGACCAGCCGGCAGCACGACCTCGAGCCGCTTGCCGCCGACCTCGACGGTCACCTTCTCGCGTTCGCCGTCCTCGGACGGTTCGGCGAGCGGGCCGTCGTACGGCGTGAGCTGGTTGTCGTACTCGGTCTCGATCCACCGCGTGTGGACCTTGAACCCGTCCGTCCCGACGAACGCCGGATCCGACACGACGGCCTGGTGGAACGGGATCACAGTAGGCATCCCCTCGACGACGAACTCACGCAACGCCCGCCGCGACCGCTCGAGCGCCTGCTGACGGTCCCGCCCGCTGACGATCAGCTTCGCCACCAGCGAGTCGAACGCGCCCGGCACCGTCTCGCCCTGGTCGTACCCGCCGTCGAGCCGTACGCCGGGACCCGACGGCGCATGCCACCGCGTCAGCGTCCCCGGCGCCGGCAGGAACCCGCGCCCGCCGTCCTCGGCGTTGATCCGGAACTCGATCGAGTGCCCCGAAACCTCCGGATCGTCATAGCCCAAAGGCTCGCCCTGAGCGATCCGGAACATCTCCCGCACCAGGTCGAGCCCCGTGACCTCCTCGGACACCGGGTGCTCGACCTGCAGCCGCGTGTTCACCTCGAGGAACGAGATCAGCCCGTCCTGCCCGACCAGGAACTCGCACGTCCCCGCCCCGACGTACCCCGCCTCGCGCAGGATCTTCTTCGACGAGTCGTACAACAGCGAAAGCTGCTCAGAGGACAAGAACGGCGCCGGCGCCTCCTCGACCAGCTTCTGGTACCGGCGCTGCAGCGAGCAGTCCCGCGTCGACACCACGACAACGTTGCCGTGGGCATCGGCCAGGCACTGGGTCTCGACATGCCGCGGCTTGTCCAGGTAGCGCTCGACGAAGCACTCGCCCCGCCCGAACGCCGAGACAGCCTCGCGGGTCGCGGACTCGAACAGCTCCGGGATCTCCTCCATGGTCCGCGCGACCTTCATCCCGCGACCACCACCGCCGTACGCCGCCTTGATCGCGATCGGCAGCCCGTACTCCTCGGCGAAGGCAACGACCTCGTCCGCACCGGCCACCGGGTCCGGAGTACCGGGCACCTGCGGCGCACCGACCTTCTCCGCGATGTGCCGCGCCTTGACCTTGTCGCCGAGCGAGTCGATCGCCGACGGCGGCGGCCCGATCCAGATCAGCCCCGCGTCGATCACAGCCTGGGCGAAGGCGGCGTTCTCGGCCAAAAACCCATACCCAGGATGTACGGCGTCCGCACCCGACCGCGCCGCCACATCCAGGATCTTGGCGATGTTCAGGTAGGAGTCGGCCGGTGTCGACCCGTCCAGCGCGTACGCCTCGTCGGCGAGCCGGACGAACAGCGCATCGCGCTCCTGGTCGGCGTACATGGCGACGCTGCCCAGCCCCGCGTCGGCGGCGGCCCGGACGACCCGGACGGCGATCTCGCCCCGGTTGGCCACCAGCACCTTGGTGATCTGCTTGCTGTCGGACACAGCTGCTCCCTTCGGCTGGCCCGAGTCTAGGGTGAACCGGCCCTTCAAGGAGACAGGGCGTTCCTCACATCACGGCGGGTTGCCGCTCGAAGAACGACTCGAGTACGACGACTGTCTGCGTGCTGGTCACACCGTCCACCTCGTGAAGGGCGCGCAGCGTGGCCTGCAGGCCCTCGGTGGTCGTCGTGCGGACCTTGACCAGCACGGACGCCGGTCCGGCGATGATGTGCGCCTCCTCGACCGCCGGGATGTCCAGCAGCGCCGCGCGGGAATCGCCCATCCACGCGTTCGCCTCGAGCAGGACATAAGCGAGTACGCCGCGGCCGAGCGCGGCCGGGTCCACCTCGATCGTTGTACGCCGGATCACGCCGGCCGCCTTCAGCTTGCGCACCCGCTCGTGGGCCGATCCGGCCGACAGCCCGGCGACCTCCCCGAGCGCGGCGTACGACTGCCCGGCATCCTCCTGCAGCGCGGCCAGGAGCTTGCGATCCACATCATCTATGGTCATAGACACCTTTATCCATATCTCATTCTGTTCAAACCGAAGATAACAGGATACGGTTCGGACATGACGATCACCCTGACCAACACTCTGCCGCGGATCCGCGCCGAGTTGGTGGTGCTCGACGAGCGTTTCGCCCGCATCGCCGGCGACGAGTACGTCGAGTGCCTGTACGACGGCGGCCGTTGGCTCGAAGGACCGGCGTACTCGCCCGCGTGGCGCTGCCTGATCTTCAGCGACATCCCGAACGACCGGATGCTCCGCTGGGACGAGGTCTCCGGACACGTCAGCGTGTTCCGCGAGCCGTCCGGCTACGTCAACGGCAACACCGTCGACCGCGCCGGCCGGCTGATCAGCTGCTCGCAGGGCGATCGTCAGGTCGTCCGGACGGAGTACGACGGCAGCCGCACCGTGCTCGCCTCGCACCTCGGCAGCAAGAGGCTCAACAGCCCGAACGACGTGGTCGAACACAGTGACGGCTCGATCTGGTTCACCGATCCGCCGTACGGGATCACTTCGAACTACGAGGGGCATGCGGCCGAGCAGGAGCTCGACGGATGCCACGTCTACCGGATCGCGCCGGACGGCGTACTGACGGTCGTCGCGGACGACTTCATCCGCCCGAACGGGCTCGCGTTCACGCTGGACGAGCAGCAGTTGTACGTCGTCGACACACCGGGGAAACACATCCGGCGCTTCGACGTCGACGGCGAGAAGCTGATCGGCGGCGAGGTGTTCGCGCCCTGCGAGGCCGGGATGTTCGACGGGATCCGGGTGGACAGCGCCGGCCGGGTCTGGGCGGCGACGCACGAGGGCGTCCACTGCTTCGACCCGGACGGCACTCTGATCGGCAAGCTACTGCTGCCGAATGTCGTGTCCAACCTGACCTTCGGCGGCCCCAAGGGCAACCGCCTGTTCATCACCGCCACGACGTCCGTCTGGTCGTGGTTGACGACGGCTCAGCGGTAGGACTTCGACACACCGTCCAGCAGTCGCTCGAGCGTGTCGTACGTCGGGGTGTCGGCCACGTCGATGACGTCCTTCGCGACCGGGACCCGGTTCTGGCTGACGACGTTCGCGAACTGCGACTCGTCGGCGGTCCGGAACCCGTGCCTGGCCGCGAGCTCCTGCAGGTCGGTGTCGGTCGACAACAGCTCGCCGAGCTTCTCGCCGTTCGCGTTCAGCGAGACCAGCGTGTGCTTGGACTGGATCGTCGGCGACGGATACATCAGCACCATGCCCGGCTTGAGCTTGTGGTGTACGGCGGCGTCGACGAACTGCGCCTCGTAAATGTTCACCATCGGCGACTTGCCCATCCCGAGCGCCAGGTAGTCGTCGAACGGGCCCTCGCTGGAACTGTCGGTGTAACCCTGGTTGACGAACAGCGGCGCGACCAGCGGCAGCACCTTCTTCTCGTCCGCCTCGCTCTGCACCACATTGTTGTGGTTGGCAACATAACTGACGATCGACAGGAACATCGCCGCCGAGTTCGAGGTGCGCGGATCGGTGGTGGTGACCAGGATCTTCTTGTTCACCGGGTACGTCGTGTTGCCGCGGATGTTGGTCCAGCGCCAGCCCGCCTTCGCGAGGTCGACGTACCTGCGGACGTCGAAGTACCAGATGCCGTTGATCTGCTTGGCGATCCCGGTCGCGGACAGCAGGTCGACGATCGGCTGGTACGTCGCGATCGCCATCGGCGAGGAGAACACGGCGTACTTCTTGCCGCTCACCGCGGGCCGGCCGGCGGTCGGTTGCAGGATGCGCTCCGCCGCGACGGTGCTGGATGGGAACGCGAAGTCGTACTTGCTCAGGTCGACCGAGGTGGCGATCTCGCGCGACCCGGCGGTGTCGATCGTGACCTCGAACCCGTGCTTGGCCAGCGCCGCCTTCACGTCGGGGTCCTCGAAGAAGGCGCGCTTCTCCGAGCCGATCACGCCGCTGACGGTGATGAGACCGGTCTGGGCCTGTACGTCGCTGCCGTTGCGGACGACGAGCACGGTCGCGACGGTCGCGAGTACCAGCACGCCGGCGACCGCGGCCGGGAGGGCGATCGGGATGCGCTGTCGCCAGCTACCCGGCTCTGCGGCCTGCTGCGCGGGCGTCGGCGTACCCCCAGCTGGCGGGCCGGCGGCGTCCGGCTCGGGTTGCGGGGTGAGTTCCTGGCGGGCCATTCGTTCGATCAGGATCGGGACATAGTCGCGGACGCGGTCGCCGTCGAACTGGCGGCGGGCCGCGGCGACGGCGGTTTCGATGTCTTCAGGAGTATGGATGTCGGCGAAGGTGTCGTTGAGACGGCGGGTGAGGTTCTCGATCGCCTTCTCTTCGCGAACAGTGTCGAGCGTCAAAGGATGTCTCCACATCACGGTGTCTGACTCCGGCGCCGTGCTCTGCGCCCCCGTTCGGCGCCACGCACATCCTTCCGGCCGAGGGGGCCACCCCGGATAGGCTGACGTGATGACGGGAATTCTGGAACCGCTGGCAGGGACCGCACCGGCGGTCTGGGAGAAGCTGGACGACCGGTTCGCCGGGGTCCGCGGGGACAACAAGCTCGAGCGGCTGTGGACCGGCGGGCGCTGGGTCGAGGGCCCGGTGTACTCCGCCGCGGGGCGGTTCCTGCTCTGGAGCGACATCCCGAACGACCGGATCCTGCGCTGGGACGAGACGTCGTACCAGGTCTCCGTCTTCCGGCACCCGGCCGGCAACACCAATGGCCACACCCGCGACACCGAGGGCCGGCTGGTCAGCTGCGAGCACGGCAACCGGCGGGTGACGCGGACCGAGCACCACGGCGGCATCACGGTGCTGGCCCACGAGTACGACGGGAAGCGGCTGAACAGCCCGAACGACGTCGTGGTCAAGCGTGACGGGTCGGTCTGGTTCACGGATCCGGCGTACGGGATCGACAGCGACTACGAGGGCTACAAGGGCGAGATCGAGACCGGCGGGTGCCATGTGTACCGCGTCGCGACGGACGGCGCGCTGACCCGGGTCGCGGACGACTTCAACCGGCCGAACGGGATCGCGTTCTCGCCGGACGAGTCGCTGCTCTACATCTCCGACTCGGAGGAGGGCACGATCCGCGTCTTCACCGTCGACGGCGACAAGCTCTCCGGCGGCGAACTGTTCGCCGAGTGCGGCAACGGCATCTTCGACGGCTTCCGCCTCGACACGGCCGGCCGGGTCTGGGCCAGCGCGGCCGACGGCGTCCACATCTACCACCCCGACGGCACCCTCCTCGGCAAACTCCTCGTCCCCGAAACCGTCAGCAACCTCACCTGGGGCGGCCCGAAACGCAACCGCCTCTTCATCACCGCAACAACCTCCGTCTACTCCCTCTTAACCACCGCGAACGGCGCCCCGGAGGCCTACGGACCTCGTGTCTGAGTTCGGCCAGGTACTGCGGAAGTTCCGGCAGACAGCCGGTCTCTCGCAGGAAAAGCTGGCAGCGGCGTCCGGTGTCAGCGTCGAGGCGATCAAGGCTCTGGAGTCTGGCAAGCGTCGGCATCCCCGCGCGCTGACGGTGAAGCTCCTGGCCGACGGTCTCGGGCTGACGGATGGCGAGCACGCCGAGCTCGTTGCCGCTGGCACCCGACCGCGGACGATCCAGCTGTTGCCGGACGACCTGCAGGACTTCTCGGGCCGCGACGACCAGGTCGCCGACGTCGAGAAGTTGTTCTCGTCCGGCGAGGCTCGGCAGGGTGTCGTGGTGATTTCCGCCATCGCCGGCATGGGTGGCGTCGGCAAGACCGCGCTCGGCGTCCACGTCGCGCACCAGGTGGCTGACCAGTTTCCGGATGGTCAGCTGTACCTGAACCTGCGCGGTTTCGGTCCCGGCGAGCCGATGACCGCCGCTGAGGCGCTCAGCCGGCTGATGGGCAGTCTCGGAGTACAGAGCGACAGCTCGGCAACCGTCGATGAGAGCGCGGCGAGATACCGCTCAGCGCTGGCCGGTCGTCGCGTGTTCGTCTTCCTGGACAACGCCGCGAGCGAGGCGCAGGTGCTGCCGTTGTTGCCGGGGACCTCGACCTGCGCGGTCCTCATCACCAGCCGTCGCTCGCTGACGAGTCTGCCGGGGGCGGCGCATCTCCCTTTGGGTGCCCTTCCCGAGCCCGACGCATTCGAGCTCCTCGCGCAGGTCGTCGGAGACGGACGCATCGAATCGGATCCTGTCAACGCGCAGGCGATCGTCCGGCTGTGCGGCGGCCTCCCGCTGGCACTCCGGATTGCGGGCGCTCGCCTCGCCGCTCAACCGTCGTGGAGCGCGGAGTACTTCGCTGAACGGCTGGGGACGAACCGCCGGCGCCTCGACGAGTTGGCGCTCGGCGATCTCGACGTACGGATGAGCATCGAGGTGTCGTTGGCTGCGGCAACCGAACAGGATGCCGGCGCGGTCGCGGCGTTCTCGCTGCTCGGTCTGCACGAGGGCGACGAGCTGGACGTCCGGGTCGCCGCCAGGCTGCTCGATCTCCCGGTCACCGAGACCGAGGACCGGCTGGAACGGCTGGTGGACCTGCACCTGTTGGAGTCGAACGGACCGCGGCGGTATCAGTTCCACGACCTGGTCCGCGCGTACGCACAAGAACTTGCCGCGGCGCGGACCTCCGAGTCCGAGCGGCGCGCGGCCAGGGACCGGGTGGTGGCCCTGTACGTGGCGATGGCCTGGCGGGCGCGGCTGCCGCGCCTCGGCGCGTTTTCGCGGGCGTGGTTCGACGAGCGGTGGCTGGATGGCACCGAGGGGCTCGAGCACGAGGAGGTCATGGCCTGGTTGGACGCCGAGGCGCACGAAGTTCTCGCCGCTGCTCGCCGGCTGATGACGGGGCCCTGGCCCGACCTCACGATCCTCGTCAGACTCGCGGCCGGGATGGTGCTGTTCTGGGCCGACCGTCAACGCAACGCCGAGGGCGCGCAGCTCGGAGAGCTGGCGGTGACGGCGTTGCGGCGCGATCCGATGTGCGGACCGCCCCGGGTGGAGGCCTCGATCAGGCACAACCTGGCGCAGCACTACGGGGTCATGGCGGACTTCGAGCTGGCGGCGGCTCACATGCGGGTCGCGGTCGAGCTGTCGGCGGCGCCGGGCGAGGAGTGGATGCTGATCCACAGCCTGCTTGCCCTTGCTCAGTTCCTGGAGCGCCTGGACCGGCTGGACGAGGCTATGACGCACGCTGAGACCGGCCTGGAGCTCGCCCTCAGCGGCGGTGACGAGGCTGTCGAGGGGCAGGCGCGATTCACCCTCGGTGTTCTCGCCGGTCGACTCGGCAAGCCGGCCGAGCAGGACCGGGAGTTCGAGCTCGCCGCAACGTTGGTCCGGAGCAACGAACCGACTGGCTTCGGCTGGCTGTCCCGCTCCATCGGCGACACCTATCTACGCTCCGGCCGGGCGGACAGAGCGCGCAGCTGGCTTCAGACGGAACTGGCCACAGTGAGGGACTCCGCCAACCCGTTCGCGCTGGCCGACCATCTCCAGCTCCTAGGTGCGGCCGAGGTGGAGTTGGCGGCGTACGCATCGGCGCGGCGCCATCTCGAGGAAGCGCTGGCCTTGATCGGTGACAACAGCCGTGAGTTCGAGGCGAGGATCAGGCATTCGCTGGGCGATGCGCTGAGCGGGCTCGGGGAATCCGAGCCCGCTCAGGAGCAGTGGCGGCTCGCAGAGCAGCTCTCTACAGCTCTTTGAGCTGGTCGATGATGGTGAAGATGGCTAGGAAGCCGAAGGCCAGGAATGAGAAGGCCAGTACTGCGGTGCGCCAGGTGGTGATGCGGATCGCGTGTGGGAGGGCTCGCGAGTTCATCCACCAGAGCAGGCCGGAGTACACGAACATCATCGTGCCGGCGGTGCAGGCGGAGATGACCAGGAGGACCAAGGGCTGGGTCAGGCCGGCCAGGAGGACGATGATGCCGAAGGCAACTAGTCCCCAGACCAGCCAGAAGTACAGCTTGGACTCGGTGATCTTGGATTCGCGGAGGTAGCGGGATTTGATCATGTCGGACGACAGGCGCGACGTGTAGTCGACGATGCCGGTCGCCGCGGCGAACAGCGAGAACGCGCCGATCGCCCAGAACAGGTACCCGAACCAGCCGCCGACGAGCGTCTGCAGCGTCGTACCCTCGATCTTCAGGAAGCCGATGTTGTTCTTCACGTCCGGGTTCCCGAACAGGGTGGCATGGGCAAGCATCGACGTGAACGCGATCGTGATCACGGTGATCGCGACGAACGTCGCCGCCTGCTCGATGTTCGCGAACTTCCACCAGCGCTTCCAGCGGGCCAGGTTCGCGTCCTCCGGCGTGAACGTGTACCCGTTGGCGGTCGGATCCGCCTCGGTCTCACCCGTCACCGGCGAGGTCAACCGCGGCACGTGCGCGCCTTGGCCAAAGCCCTTGTCCCGGATCCAGTTGCTCTGGACAAGGTTCTGGCCGCCGCCCGCACCGGCGTACGCGATCGCTCCCATCACCAGCGCGAACCCGAGCTGGTCGGCCGGGAACTGCGGATGCGTGACGGCGTCGCCGAGCGCGCCGTACGTCTTCGCGCGGATCGCGAACACCAGCGCGAGGATCACGAGCAGCGCGACCGCGGCGATCTTCACCGCGATCAGTCGCTCGAGCATCACGTAGACGACCGGCGCGAACGTCAGGATCGCGCCGATCAGCAGCAGCATGCCGATCGCGATCCAGCGCGGATCGCCGGCGCCGAACAGGTACGTGAGCATGCTTGCGGAGCTGGTCGCCCAGCCCGGCCACATGTTCGCGAAGTACGTCATGATCGCGAAGAACAGGCCCCAGTGCTTCCCGTACCGGTTGAAGCCGGTCAACGCTGTCTCGCCAGTTGCCAGCGTGTACCGCTCGATCTCCATGTTCAGGAACCACTGGACCACCACGCCGACGACGGCGCCCCAGAGGAACACCAGGCCGACCTGGCTGGAGATGTACGGCCAGAGGATGAACTCGCCCGAGGCCAGTCCCACGCCGGCGCCGACCATGCCGGGGCCGATGATCTTCCAGGTCTTCGTGGGCGGCTCGGGAAGGTCGCGAACTTGCGGTGCGGGCAGATTCTTGGTCGGTAGTGCGAATCGTCCGTGGTCAGTCGATGTGGTGTCTGCCATCAGGCTCCTCACTCTCCTCGACCCCCTGCCCGGAGGGTAACGAATACTGTCGACAACGGCGACCCGACACAGCCGGATGGCAGACTGACCGGCATGGGTGGGGTGACTGTTCTTGCCGCGTCGTACGCCGGTGCCGCCAGCGCGCCGGCCTACGCACGCCTGGCCGGGCTGGCTGCGGAACTGCCGGGGGAGCTGCTCGTACGACGGGACGCCGGCTGGCCCGTTCTCGTGTACGACGAAGCCGCCGAGGCAATCGCTGCCGCGGCTGAGCTTCGTGAGGCGGCGTCGCTCGTACCGGCGGGGGAGCTGCTCCGGATCGCCCTGCATACAGCGCCGACCACCGCGCCGGCCGTCCGGCATGTCGAGCAATTGCTGGCGATCGCCAATCCAGGGCAGACGTTGCTCACGGCAACGACGGCTGTCGGTGTGACGGGCGTTGCCGATCTCGGCGTACATCGGCTGCATGATCTTGGTTCGCCGGAGCGGATTCTCGAGCTGACCGAGACGACCGAGCCGTTGCGCTCGCTCGACCAGGTGCCGAACAACCTGCCGGTGATGTTCACCAGCTTCGTCGGCCGACAGACCCAGGTGGCCGCGCTTCGAACGCAACTCTCCGGCAGCAGGCTGGTCACCCTCACCGGCCCCGGCGGCAGCGGCAAGACCCGGTTGGCCGCGCAGACCGCAGCCCAGTTGGCCGAGCGCTGGCCCGACGGGGTCTGGTGGGTCGATCTTTCTGCGATCACCGAGGCCGGGCAGATCCCGGAGGCTGTCGCGGGCGCGATCGGTCTGCTCGTGGAGTCTGGTGACCGTCTGCTGCTCGGTCAATTGCGGACCAAGCGGGCGCTGATCTGCCTCGACAACTGCGAGCAGATCATCGACGGGGTTGCGGAGTTCGTCCTCGCGCTGCACACCGGCTGCCCGGAGATCTCCGTACTCGCGACCAGCCGGGAGCCGCTCGACCTGCCGGGCGAGGCGATCTGGCGAGTGCCCGCACTTGCTCCATCCGAGGCGCGAGCACTGTTCCTCGAACGCGCCGGCTTGGAGTTTCCCGAATCGGACGAGGCCATCCGTTCGATCTGCCTCCGGTTGGACGGCATCCCGCTGGCGCTGGAATTGGCCGCCGCTCGGGTCCGCACCTTGACGCCCTCGCAGATCGCAGCCGGCCTGGACGATCGGTTCGGCCTGCTGACCAAGAACGTTCGCGGGGTTGCGGCGCGGCAGCAGACTCTCGCTGCGTCGATCGGCTGGAGCTACGACCTGCTCTCTCCGGACGAGCGCCAGGTGTTCCGGAAGTTGGCGGTGTTCGCGGGCGGCTTCACGCTGGATGCAGCGGCGTCGGTGTGCGACGTCGTACTCGAAGATTTTGCGCGGCTTGTCGACAAATCGCTCGTGGTGGCGGAGGGCGGGCGGTATCGCCTGCTCGAGACGATCCGTGAGTACGCCGCAGCGCGCCTGGCAGAGGCCGGCGAGACCTTGGAGACCCGCTCCCGTCATCTTGAGCACTATCTGACGGTGGCCGAGGCCGCAGAGCCCTTGCTGGACGTGGATCGCGAGGCTTGGCGGGCGCGGATCGAGCCTGATCGGGAGAACTACCGGGCCGCTCTGGAACACGGTCTGTCGGCGGACCCCGATCGTGGCCGTCGGCTGGCCGCCACTCTGCGGTGGTTGTGGAACCTGCAGGCGACGGGCAACGAGGGCATCGGCTACCTGCGCCGCGCGATCGAGCTCGCGCCGGACGACCGGTCGTTGCTTCAGGCCCGTTTGCTCTACGGCTATGCGACGGTTGCCGACACTGTCGATCCGTTCGGGTACGACGCGGCGGGTCGTGGGCTCGCGCTCGCTACCGAGCTGGGTGATGACCGGTTGCGGTCGCTCTTCCTGGCGCTGGTGGCGGTCGGCGAGTTCTTCACGGACTTCCAGAAGGCGTGGGATCTGACGGCTGAGGGGGTGCTGCTGGCAGGGGATGACGAGCCGGCGCGGAATGCGAACATCGCTTTGCAATGCGTCCTGCTTTCCTTGTGGGACAGGCACGACGAGCTACGGCCGCTGCTCGACCTGGCGGCCGATGGCCTGATCACCAGCGGCGAACGCGGGATTGCGTCGACCGTGCTGACCGTGTGGTCCGAGAGCTTGATGTCGACGGGCGAACCGCTGAAGGCGGTCGAGGTCGGCGAGCGCGCGCTGGCTGCGGCCGAACCGCTGGCTGACTTCCACCGGGTCGGGACCGCGCGCGGGCAGCTGGCGACGCTGCTGGTGCGGACCGGTCGGCTCGACGAGGCGCGCTCGCTGATGCAGCCGCTGCTCGAGTTGGCCGAGACCGCGGGCGCCGTCGTACCGAATCTCGGGCAGGTGATGGGGCTGATCTCTTACTGGAGCGGCGAGTACGACGCTGCCGTGGAGTGGATGGCCCGTGATACGGCTGCGGATGGTCCGTTGGCGGAGACATTCGTACCCGCCATGCTGCTGCCGTCGGTTGCGGCGGCTCGGCGTGCCGGCGGGCATGATGCGTCGGAACTGCTCGAGCGCGCCGTCGTACTGGCTCGTCGCTACAACATGCCACGGATCCTTGCGGATGCGCTCGATCAGCTCGGTCGGGTCGCGATCAGTGCACAGCCGGAGAAAGCCGCTGATCTGCTGCATCAGGCGTTGACGATCCGGGTGGATCACGGGTTGCGTACGTACGTCATCGACAGCCTGGAATCCCTTGCTCTGTTGGCAAACCACACCAACCGCCCCGCTGACGCCGCGCGCCTCGCCACCGCCGCAGCCGCTGGCCGCTTGGCCCTTGGGCTGGCCACTCCGCCGGACCATCCTGAACTGCCAACCTCCTCCGACGACCCGCCGCTGTCATTGGACGAGGCTGTCGCCTACGTACGCCGTACTCGCGGCGCTCGCGGCCGACCGTCCTCCGGCTGGGCCAGCCTCACTCCGACCGAGCAGCAGGTCGTCGACCTAGCCGTCGAGGGACTCAGCAACCCCGAGATCGGCGAGCGGTTGTTCATGAGCCGTGGGACGGTCAAGACCCACCTGGCCCACGTCTACGCCAAACTCGGCGTCTCCAACCGGACCGAACTCGCCTCGCTCAAGAAGCCCTGAGCATCTCCAACGCCTTGTCGATCCGCCGCTGTCGCGTCTCGGGCTTCTTCGCGTCGTTGATCGCGTTGACGTGCTCGCGCCGGTGGCTGTAGGCAAGCTTGTCGAACGCCTCCCGTAAGCCTTCCTCCTGCAGCGCGGTCGCGAGGTCCTCGGGCACGTCGACCGTCCGCTCAGCCGTGTCCCGCTCGACTGTCACGGTCACGGCGTCACCTTCACCTTTGCCGAGCTCGCTCCGGATACCTTTGAGAATCCCGAGCGCCATGCACCCGCCCATGGACGCGATCGATCCCCGGTAGTCGATGCCGTCGAACGTCGCCCGTACCGGGATCCGCCCGCCCCCGCCGAGCGCGGCGATCACGTCACCCGGCACCTCGACCCAGGCGCCGCCGCCGTCGTTGACCACGATCCGCCCCTCGAACGTCTCCATGCCGCCCACGCTAATACGAAGGACAGCGGAAGATCACGCGTGTAGCTTGGCCAGTCATGGAGAAGCCCGAGCTGACGCGTGCGATCGCAGCTGCGACCTCAGTCGCCTCGTCGCTCGACCTGGAAGCGACCGACACAGTCGTTCTCCACAACTCGAACAAGCTGGCGCTGCGGCTGACGCCGTGCGACGTCTTCGCCCGGGTCGCCCCTGAGGGGCAGGAGGTCGCACAGTTCGAGATCGAGCTCGCCCAACGGCTCGCCGAGGTCGGATCTCCCGTGGCCGCCCTGGAGCCTCGGGTGGATCCGCTGGTGTACAAGCGTGATGGGTTCGCGATCACCCTGTGGGCCTACTACGAGCCTGTGACACCTGGCGTCTCACCAGCCGACTTCGCGGCGGCGCTGGAGCAGTTGCACGTCGGCATGCGCAAGGTCGACGTACCGATCCCACGCTTCACGGACCGAATCGCTGAGGCGTCAGAGCTCGTCACCAATCCGGATCTCTCACCGGCGCTCGGCGACGCGGACCGCGCATTCCTCAGCAGCAGACTGGAAAGCCTTCGACAAGCGATCGAAGACCACGGCGCTCCAGAGCAGTTGCTTCACGGCGAGCCACATCCAGGCAACGTACTCTGCACGAAGAACGGCCCGCTGTTCATCGATTTCGAGACCTGCTGCCGCGGACCCGTCGAGTTCGACCTCGCCCACGTCCCTGTGGAGGTCAGCCGCCACTACCCCGGCATCGACCAAGCCTTACTGGACGACTGCCGCCAACTCGTCCTCGCCATGGTCGCAGCCTGGCGCTGGGACATCGAAGACCAGTTCCCCAACGGCACCCAATTCGGCCAAGAATTCCTCCGCCTACTCCACAACGGCCCCCCGTGGCCCACCCTCGACGCAATCACCCTCCAATAGCCGCCCCGCACAAACCGCCGACGGCGGCCCCAATGCGCAGGCAATCAAGCGTGAGCCTGCCGCCGACGTGCCCACGTCGCAGCCGGCACCCAAGACCCAGGACCCACACACGGCGACCCAGGGCCTCGGGCCACACGGGAGCCCGGCGTCTCGGGCTACCCGGGAGGCCGGGCGTCTCGGGCCATACGGGAGCCCGGGCGTCTCGGGCCATACGGGAGGTCAAGGGTCTCGATGGCCGACACCGCGCCCGGCGCTGACACCGCGCCCGGCGCTGACACCGCGCACTGACACCGCCCACGGCGCTGACGGCGCTGACGGCGCTGACGGCGCTGACGGCGCTGACGGCGCTGACGGCGCTGACGGCGCTGACGGCGCTGCCCCGCGGCCAGTTGCTGCCACCGGTGCGACTGGCGCGACCGGCGACCGGCGACCGGCGAGTGGCGAGTGGCGCTGCGCCGCGTTGGCGTCGAGCGTAGGTAGGCGTACCACGAGCAGCGCGAACGGTGCTCGAACCGTGATCGGCGGCAACATCCAACAACCACCGCAGCACACGGCGAACGCCTCTGCGCATCCCCTTCCAACGGTTACGCGCCAAGCGCTCGACCTAACACCCCCTGCGTTCGGATCGCGGTAGCACGAAATCCGCCGTGCGGCCGAGCGTCCAGCTGCATCCGGCGTCTCGTGACCCCGCCAGTGACGCTGTGAGATGGCGCGCACCGGGCCCGTTCGTCGGCATCGCGACTGTCCATGGGGCGGCACCGGAGCGCCACGACGCCGGCCCGTCGGCGGAGCTGGGCGAGTCGCGTCGTTCAGTCCGGCGACTGAGCGGCCACGTCAGCTGTCTGTTGGGGAAGTATTGAGGCGGTGTGTCCCGGTGGGGTCGACCTGGAAGGTGAAGCCGTGGGGTGTGGTCCATTCCAGGGTCTTTACATCGACGCGGCGGACGTCCCAGCCGCGGGCGTGGGTCTTTACCCGGTGCGCGAACCGGCTGAGCGGTGCGAGGTTGCGGGTGCTGGTCTGACCGCCCGGGCCGTACGGGTCGTAGGGCTCGATGTGATCCAGGTCGATGCTGCGATGGGTCTCGCGGGTCCCGTACGGGAACAGCTCGACCGGGTAGGTCAGCCGCACGCGTTCGCGGATCCGGCTCGGGATCTCGTACGCGTCGGCGCTCACGGCGTCGTTGAGGTCGATCACGGGTTTGACGGTGTACGGCGCGTGGCCGATGAGTTCGGTGAGGTGGTCGGCCAGCAGCGGACCAATCCCCTCGGCGCGCAGCACCCCGTTGCCGGTGGCCAGCGTGAGGTCGGTGAGGTGCACGAACACCTCGACCTGCCCGGGACGCACCTGTCCGCTGGAACTCGCGGGGTTGGCGTAGGCGTCTAGCTTGATCTCCGCAAGGCGTGCGTCGAGCGCCCGTTGCGCGGCGGTGTCCATTGGCATGCCGTCGTCGGGCTGGCTGCGCGGGCCCGGGACGTACTCGATCGGCCGAGTGTCGAACGGGTCACTCGGTGGATCGGGATCGTACGGCCCGGCCTCGTCGGCCAACGGAGGATCCCGCAGTTCGATGTGATCGGCCAGTTGGGCGTCGCCAGCATCCAGGCGGTCGTACGGCGGGCCTGCCGTGCGCGTCGTGGTGCCACCGCGTGCCGGGTCTGCCGACATAGACGGTGTGTCGTTCGAGCGGTTCGGCGGGCCGTCGTACGGCGGGCCTGCCGTGCGCGTCGTGGTGCCACCGCGTGCCGGGTCTGCCGACATAGACGGTGTGTCGCTCGAGCGGTTCGGCGGGCCATCGTACGGCGGGCTCACCGGGAACGCCGTAGTGCCAGCGTGAGCCGGGTCCGCCGACGTAGACGGCGCGTCGCTCGACCGGTCGAGCGCGCCGCGGCCTGCAGCCGCCGATCGCGCGCCGACGCCTACCTGTGAGTCCGCTGCCGCCGATCGCGCGCCGGCACCTGACGTCGCGCCCGCTCTTGCGGATCCCGTGCCGACGCCTACCTGCGAGTCCGCTGCCGCCGATCGCGCGCCGACACCTGACATTGCGCCCGCTCTTGCGGATTCCGTGCTGGCACCTGACGTCGAGCCCGCTGCTGCGGATCGCGTACCGGCGGCTGTTTGCGGGTCTGCTGCTGCGGGGTGCGGGCCAGGGGCGGCTTCGGAGCTCGCCTTCGCCGAACGCCTCCCAGGGCTCGAAGCTGGGCTCGAGGTATCTGTGGGTGAGGCGGCGGGGTTGGCGGACGGCGTTGGGGCGATGCTGGTCGGGGTGGTGGTTGGGGCAGGGGCCGGGGTGGTGGTTGGCGCTGGCTGGGTGCGGGCTTGGGTGAGGAGTTCTTGGGTGAAGCGGGGGTCGGCGATGATGCCGATCGCGTCGGCGCGGCGGTGTTGGAGGTGGCGGGTGTCGCCGATGGTTTTGAGGGCTTCGGCGATGGCGGTGATGGTGGCGTCGTGGCGGATGACCGCACCGGCGGGGGCCTTGGCGTAGATGGTTTTGTTGCCGTGGTCGTCGCTGCGACCGACGAAGACGCCACGCTCGCTTGCTGCTTCGGCGGCCTCGTCGCGGGCCAGGTCGGGGTCGGCGTGGGCTTTGGCGGCGCGGATGATCTTGTTCAGGCGGTACGGGGTGATGGAGTCGATCAGCGACGCGACGCGTTTGTCGACGGAGCGGGCGGCTTGTTCGGACAGTTTCAGGCACAGCGTGGCGAGTTGGCGTGCTTTCCAGGGGGTGGCGTCGCCGGCTTGGACGCGGGCCCAGGTGAACGGGAACCGGTGCTGTAAGGCGAGTGCTTCGCCGAGGAACTGGCGTGCGACCATCGGTGAGATGCCGAGCATGAGGCCGAACTCGGCGATGGCGAACTCGGCGATCGGCGGGCAGCCGTCACCGCCGAGCACCACGGCCCGCTCTCGCCCGTCGGCGGTCCGGCGGCCGGGGCGGATGCCGCAGGTGGAGGGGTGGAAGCGGTCGGCGTAGATCTGGGCGTGCTGCAGCAGCCGCGCATCGGCCTGGTTGGCGATCGCGCGGTGCTCGGCGGCGGACTCGAGCAGGTCGGCCGTGGAGAGCTCACTCAGATCGTTCTCGAACATGTGTTCGATTCTATCGGATCAGCTTCCGCCTGCCAAATCGGTTCGACCGTCGAATCCCCTTATTTACAAGCCGAACGAGCGCGTCGCGGCGATCGCGGTCAGGTTCTAGGGCCGGCGTCGGCAGCCTCTGTGAGGACCGGTCGCTGACGCGGCGTAGCGCCCTTTGTAGATCCGCGATGTACCGGGCGGGGGGATTGACCATGCGATACATCACGGGGGGCGCGGCTGTGCTCGCCCTGATCGTTACCGGCTGCGGCACTAAGCAGGCTGCGGTCAGCGAAGCGCCTTCGGCGACGGCTACGTCGCCGCCGTCTGCGCAGCGGTTTCAAACTGTGGTTGCGTTGAAGGATGCTGCTGTGGCGGCGGGGTTGCCGTGCTCGACTTGGGTGCAGGACAACATGGTGCAGAGTGCCGCTGAGTCCGGGAACTGCGCCGAGGATACGGTGTTGTCGACGTACGCGACAGACGACGATCTGCAGACCGCGATCGATACCCTGCGTGCACTTGATGAACTGATGACAGAGCAGAAGCTCAAGCCGGACCCGCGTCTGATCGGGCCGAACTGGATCATCAACGGCCCCATGGCAGACAGGTTCGCCGTCCAACTGGGCGGCACGGTCGACCGCTGAGTGAGCTGCGACGAGAGCGCGAGCTGGCACTACTGCTGAAGTCTTCTGTCGCGGTCGGTCGGGAGCCACGGTCAAACTTCCGGCTGATCGCCGAAGCCGGCCACGACTCCAAATCTCTTCTTTTACTCTTGTTTTTGAAGGTCTTCCAAATCTTCTGAATGGCCCTCTTGGGTTTCCTTGGCGAGTTTGCTGGGCCACCAGATTCGGGGGCCTATGTCGTGGGCCAGGGAGGGGACCAGGAGGGAGCGGACGACTGTGGTGTCGAGGAGTACGCCGAAGGCGACCATGAAGGCTATTTGGGCGAGGAAGAGGATGGGGAGGACGGCCAGGGCGGAGAAGGTGGCGGCTAGGACTACGCCGGCTGAGGTGATGACGCCGCCGGTGACGGCGAGGCCTACGAGGATGCCGGGTCTGGTGCCGTGTTCCTGGGATTCCTCGCGGACGCGGGTCATCAGGAAGATCGAGTAGTCGATGCCTAGGGCAACTAGGAAGACGAAGGCGTAGAGCGGGATGCCGGGATCCGCGCCGGGGAACTTGAAGACGTGGTTGAACATCAACGCGCTGACCCCGAGCGTCGCGCCGAACGAGAGCACGTTGGCGATCACCAGCAGTACGGCGGCGACCAGCGACCGCAGCAGCAGCATCAGTACGACGAAGATCACCGCGAGGATCGTCGGGATGATGACGCGGAGATCGCGCTGCGCGGCCTCGAGCACATCGAGGTTGATCGCAGTGTTTCCGCCGACCAGGATGTCCGGACTGACCGCGTCCAACGAGGACCGCAGATGCTTCACGACCTTGGTCGCGTCGGGTGAGTCGGCGGGCACCTTGAGTGTGGCCTGGACCAGCACCTTGCCGTCGACAACCTTCGGCGGTACGCCGGGGGCGACCGAGGCGGAGGCCGCGGCGATACCCTCGACCTTCAACGCTGTCGCAATCACCTGGTCCGCCTGCGCGACCGGGGTCAGGATCTGCACCGGCGTACCCGAGCCCGCGTCGAAGTGCTTGGCCAACTCCTGCTGCCCGGTGACCGACTCGACCGTGTTCAGGAACAGGTCCTCCTGTGAGGTCCCGCTCGCCTTGAACGTCGGGAGGAACGCCGCGCACGCCAGCAACGCCAGCGCGCTGATCACCCAGACCCGGCGGGAGTGCCGCCCGACGAGCCCGGAGATGCGGCCCCAGAGACGCTTGCCGCCGACCTGGTCGCGGGAGTGGACATGGTCGACGTGCGGGATCGACGGCCAGAAGATCCGCCGGCCGAACGCGAGCAGGATCGCCGGGAGGAATGTCATGGCGGCGATGAATGCACCGGCGATCCCGAAGGCGCCGACCGGACCGAGGCCCTTCGTGCTGCCGAGCTGGGAGAGCAGCAGACAGAGCAGACCGAGGATGACCGTCGCCGCGCTGGCCGCGATCGGTTCGATCGAGGCACGCCAGGCGACCCGCATCGCCTGATACTTGCTCTCGTAGTCGTGCAACTCCTCTTTGTAACGAGAGACGAGTAGCAGCGAGTAGTCGGTCGATGCCCCGACGACCAGGATGAACAGGATGCCCTGGCTCTGGCCGTTCAACTGCAGTACGCCGTTCTTCGCGAGCGGGTACACGACGAGCGCGGCCAGGGCGAGGCCGAAGACCGCGGTGAGCAGGACCGCGATCGGCAGGATCGGACTGCGATAGACGATCAGCAGGATCACGAACACGACCGCCAGCGCGACCCCGAGCAGGATCCCGTCAATTCCGCTGAACGCGACGACGAAGTCCGCGAACACCCCGCCCGGACCGGTCACATAAACCTGCAGACCGGTCGGTGTGAGGTTCTGCTTGATGTCGGTGCGCAGCGTGTCGGCGACCGCGAACAGCACGGTGGTGCCCTGCTCGACCACCTCGTCGGCGCGGTCGCCGTTCGTCTGGACGGTGATCAGCAGCGCCTTGTGATCCGCCGACGGGACTGCCGGTCCGACCGGCGCAGTCAGGTACTCACCAAGCTTCTTCCCGTTACCGAGATCCAGCGAAGGGATCCGGCCGATGAACGCCTTGGCCGCCTCCAGGTCCGCCGGCGTGATCCCCGATTCACGCTCGATCAGGACGAAGTACGGCAGCGCCTTGGAGTCGATGAACTTCGCGGACTCGTTGGCCACCAACGTCGACTCGGCCTGCTTCGGGAGGAAGTTTGCGTTGTCGTTCTGCTGGACCTCACTCAGTTTCCCGACCGCCGGGCCGCCCAGGGCGCCCAGCACCAGCCAGCCGATCAGTACTGCGGCGATTGCCGCCCGCCACGTCCATCGGTTCACGCTCGGCACAGTACCCGCGATCTCTCACCACCCGGCAGTGGGTGTGCGGGAGCCGTTTCGGCGGCGTAACAACAAGATGACTACGCGGAAACACCCCGGTCATAACGTCCAGGCCTAATCGATGAGGTCGGATGATCGGAGACTTGCGATGACGCTCGAGGCACGACCAGAGGCCGTCGCCACCCGCGACGGAAGCGGCGCGGTGGGCACGGTCGAGGCGCCGCGGCGCGGACGCTGGATCGACGTCTGGGATCCCGAGGACGCCACGTTCTGGGCCGGGAAGGGCCGTACGATCGCGCGGCGGAACCTGTGGCCCTCGATCTTCGCCGAGTTCCTCGGCTTCTCCGTCTGGCAGCTGTGGAGCATCGTCGTGGTGTCGATGCCCAAGGCCGGATTCGGCTACGACACCAACCAGCTGTTCTGGCTGGTCGCGCTGCCGAGTCTGGTCGGTGCGACGCTGCGGCTGCCGTACACGTTCGCCGTACCGCGGTTCGGCGGGCGGAACTGGACGATCTTCTCGGCGCTGATGCTGCTGATCCCGACCGCTGGCATCTCATACTTCATGACCCGGCCGGACACGCCGTTCTGGCTGATGGCGCTGGTCGCGGCGACCGCGGGCGTCGGCGGCGGCAACTTCGCCAGCAGCATGACCAACATCTCGTTCTTCTACCCGGAGAGGGAGAAGGGCTTCGCGCTCGGCATCAACGCGGCCGGCGGCAACCTCGGCGTCGCCGTCGTACAGCTCCTGGTGCCGATCGTGATCGTCGCCGGCGCGGGACTGTCGCTGAACCGGGCCGGGCTGATGTGGCTGCCGCTGATCGTGCTGGCCGCGTTCTGGGCGTGGAAGGTGATGGCCAACCTCTCGGTGGCGAACTCCTCGTTCCGTACGTCGATCGCCGCGGCGAAGCGGCCGCACACTTGGGTGATCTCGTTCCTGTACATCGGTACGTTCGGGTCATTCATCGGCTTCGGGGCGGCGTTCCCGCTGCTGATCAAGACCACGTTCCCGGACATCACGCCGGCGCACTTCGCGTTCCTCGGCGCGCTGGTCGGGTCGGTGGCGCGGCCGTTCGGCGGCAAGCTCTCCGACCGGGTCGGCGGCGCCTGGATCACAGTCTGCTCGTTCGTGGTGATGGGCCTCGGCATCCTTGCGGCGATCGTGTCGCTCAAGTCCGGGAGCTTCGCGGCGTTCCTGATCAGCTTCCTCGTCCTGTTCGTGGCCAGCGGCGCGGCCAACGGGTCGACGTACCGGATGATCCCGGCGGTGTTCCGGCTGACGACGCCGGACGACCCGGGCCGGGCGCGGCGCGAGGCGGCGGCCTGCATCGGGATCGCGTCGGCGGTCGGTGCGTACGGCGGGTTCCTGGTGCCGCGCGGGTTCGCGATGTCGACGAGTCACTTCGGATCGCTGATCCCGGCGCTGTATGTCTTCTGCGGGTTCTACGTGCTGTGCCTGGCGGTGACGTACTTCTGCTACCTCCGCAAGGGCGGACCGCTCAGCCAGGAGCGCGTGTGAACTCTGTCCTTACTCACTGTCCGTACTGCGCTCTGCAGTGCGCCACCACGCTGCACCCGGTCGCACGACCGGGTGCCGTGGAGGTGCGCCCCGCCGGCCAAGGCGGGCTGTGCCGCAAGGGCTGGACGGCTCCCGACGTACTCACGGTGCCGGATCGGCTCACCACGCCGCTGATCCGCAACGCCGCGGGCGAGCTGGTGGAGACGAGTTGGGACACCGCGCTGGACTTCGTTGCCGCACGCATCCAGTCCTTGCAGGAGGCGCACGGCCGGGACGCGGTGGCGGTGTTCGGCGGCGGCGGGCTGACGAACGAGAAGGCGTACGCGCTCGGGAAGTTCGCGCGGGTGGCGTTGAAGACCGCGAACGTGGACTACAACGGCCGGTTCTGTATGTCGTCGGCGGCAGCCGCGACGAACCGGGCGTTCGGGATCGACCGGGGACTGCCGTTCCCGCTGGCAGATCTGGGCGGTGCGGGAGCAATTCTGCTGGTCGGCAGCAATATCGCGGAGACGATGCCGCCGGCGATCAGGCATCTGCAAGGCGCAAGGGATGCGGGTGGACTTCTGGTCGTCGACCCGCGCCGCTCGGCCACCGCTGGGTTGACAGCCGACGACGGTGGCATCCACCTGCAGGCCACACCCGGCACGGACCTCGCGTTGGTGCTCGCTCTGACACACGTGGTTCTGCAGGAGGGCCTTGCGGACACCGCGTACTTGAGCGAGCGGGTCGATGATCCGGACCTGCTGATTCGCTCCACGGCTTCCTGGTGGCCGGAGCGGGCCGAGCGGGTGACCGGTGTGCCTGCTGCGACGATCCGTGAGGCCGCGCGGGTGCTGGCGGCGGCTGCTCCGGTCCATGGTGGCGCGGGTGCGTTCATCCTGACCGGGCGTGGGGCTGAGCAGCACAGCAAGGGCACCGACACAGTGACTGCTTGTATCAACCTGGCGCTGGCGCTTGGGCTGCCCGGGCGGGTGCGGAGCGGGTACGGGTGCATCACGGGGCAGGGGAACGGGCAAGGCGGTCGGGAGCACGGGCAGAAGGCGGATCAGCTGCCTGGTTATCGGAGCATCTCCGATCCGGCGGCTCGTGCGCACCTGATGCGTGTTTGGGATGTCGAGGAGTTGCCGGGCCCAGGGAAGAGTGCGGTTGAGCTCATCAACTCGCTCGGGCAGGCGGACGGTCCCAAGGCGCTGATGGTGCACGGCAGCAATCTGCTGGTGTCGGCGCCGAACCTCACCTCCGTCCGTGAGCGGCTTGCTTCGCTGGAGCTGTTGGTGGTTGCGGACGTGGTGCCGTCCGAGACTGCGCTGCTGGCCGACGTGGTGTTTCCGGTGACGCAGTGGGCCGAAGAGGACGGGACGATGACGTCGCTCGAGGGGCGGGTACTGCGGCGCCGTACCGCCGTACCGCCTCCTGGTGAGGTGCGGAGCGATCTCGCGGTGTTCGCCGGGCTGGCTGAAAGGCTCGGTAGTAAAGGGTTTTCGACCGATCCGGCTGAGGTCTTCGAAGAGCTTCGGCGGGCGAGTGCCGGCGGCCGGGCCGACTATTCGGGAATCACGTGGGAGCGGTTGGACGCCGGTGAGGCGTTGTTCTGGCCGGTGCCGCATGAGGGACATCCCGGTACGCCGCGGTTGTTCGCGGACGGGTTCCCGACGCCGGACGGGCGGGCGCACGCGGTGGCTGTCGATCATCGGCCGGTGGCGGACGATCTCAACGCCGAATCGCCGCTGTACTTGGTGACTGGGCGCCTGTTGCAGCACTACCAGAGTGGTGCGCAGACGCGGCGGGTGCCGGAGTTGGCTGAGGCGGAGCCGGAGGTGTTCGCGGAGATTCATCCGCGGGTGGCCGCCCAGTTGGGGATCGGCGACGGCCGTCCGGTGCGGTTGCGTACTGCTCGTGGGTCGATGGTGCTGCCGGCGCGCGTGACGACCGACGTACGGCCGGACACGGTGTTCGTGCCGTTCCACTTCGGCGGGGTCGAGGCTGTCAACGAGCTGACCAACGATGCGCTCGACCCGGTGTCGGGGATGCCTGAGTTCAAAGCGTGTGCCGTCGAAGTCACCGCTGCCGCTGTACCGGCGACGGGAGTGTCGGCATGAGGGTAGTGATCATCGGCGGCGGGATGGCCGGGCGGCGGTTGGCCGAGCTGTTGCCGTCGTACGACGTGACGGTGCTCGGCGACGAAGCGTCGTACAACCGGAGCAGGCTGACTGAGTACGTCGCCGGCCGCGCCGAGCCGCTGATGGGCGGCGAACCGGTGGCTACCGCCGTGGCGGTGGACCGCGACCGCCGCGTGGTGCGTGATGCCACTGGGCGCGAGTGGGGTTATGACCGGCTGGTGTTCGCGACTGGGGCGGTGCCGACGGTGCCTGCGGAGGTTGTCGCGGTGGCTGGGGTGCAGACTCTGCGGTCGGTTGATGATGCGCGAGCGATTGTCGCGTCGGCCGGGGCGGTACGGCGGGCGGTCGTGCTGGGCGGTGGTGTGCTCGGCGTCGAGACTGCTTGTGCGCTGCGGGGGCGCGGGGTTGCGGTGACGCTGGTGCACGACGGGGAAACCCTTCTGGACAAGACGATCCGGGCATCTGCCGGGCGGCGGGTCACGCGGGCGGTGCGGGAGCTGGGGGTCGAAGTACTCCTCAACACGACGCTCGACGGGACCGACGTTCGGGACGGGCGCTTCCGGGCGTTGAACTTGCGCAGCGGGCGGCAGGTGTTCGGCGAGCTGCTGGTGGTCGCGTGCGGCGTGCGACCGCGCACCGAGTTGGCGACCGGTCTCACTGTCCGCACCGGCATCCTCGTCGACCACACCCTCACGAGCCCCGACGACCCTGACGTTCACGCAATCGGCGACTGCGCCGAGGTAGAAGGTCGCCTAACTGGCACGGTCGCCTCCGCATGGGCACACGCCGAAGCCCTGTCCCGACAGTTCTTGGGAGAGACCGAGGGGCTGCCCGACTACGAGGTCGTGCGGCTGACGGCCGGCGGGCTGGATGTGCTGGTGCTGGGGGACAAGGACGAGGCCGGCGAGGTTGTTCGGCTCGAGGACGGCAGCAGGTATGTACGGGCCGTCCTGCGGGACGGCGTCGTGCGGTCGGCGGTGGTGGTGGGTGCGCCGGAGGTGGCGGCGGAGTTGGTGCTGCTGGCGGATCGGGGGACGCCGGTCGTTGCGGACGGGTTGCTCGCGGAGCCCGCCGTACCGGCCAAGAGGGTGCCGACCGTGTGTCGGTGCAACGGAGTTACGAGGGCCGCGATCGAAGCGGCCTGGCGTGGGGGTGCCGACAGTGTCGACGGCATCGCCGCCACGACGCGGGCGACGACCGGGTGCGGGAGCTGCACCGGCGCCGTCGGCGAACTGCTCGACCGCTTCCGGCGCGGCGAGACCGAACCAGTCCCGAGCAGGAGGGCGACGATGGCAGAGCTGAAGAAGGCCAAACATGTTGTGGTGGTAGGCGGTGGCATGGTCGCCCACCGGCTGGTCGAGGCACTCCGGCAGCGCGACACCGACATCACCTATCGCATCACGGTGTTCGCCGAGGAGCCACGCCTCCCGTACGACCGGGTCGCGCTGACCAGCTACTTCTCCGGCCGCGACCCGCACGACCTCTCCCTCGGCGATCCCGACCTGTGGGACGACCCGGCGGTGAACCTGCGCAAGGGCGTCCAGATCACCTCGATCGACACGACGGCGAAGACCGTGACGACCGCGCGCGGCGAGCAGGTCGGGTACGACGAACTCGTCCTGGCGACCGGTTCCGCGGCGTTCATCCCGCCCGTGAAGAACAACGACGCGCAAGGCTGCTTCGTCTACCGGACCATCGACGATGTCGCCGCGCTGCGGGTGTACGTCGAGCGCCTGAAGTCCGAAGGCAAACAGGTCAACGGTGTCGTCGTCGGCGGTGGTCTGCTCGGTTTGGAGGCGGCCGGTGCGCTGCGGGCGCTGGATGCGGCGACCAAGGTCGTCGAGTTCGCGCCGCGGCTGATGCCGTTGCAGGTCGACGAGGGCGGCGGTTCCGCGCTGGCCCGGTTGATCGAGGGGCTCGACGTCGAAGTACTGACCGCAACGCAGTGCCAACGCGTCAAGCTCACCTCGCAAGGTGCCGCCCGGGCGATGGCTGTTGCCGACGGCCCCGATCTGCCGGCCGACGTGGTGGTGTTCGCGACGGGTGTCCGTCCGCGCGACGAGCTCGGCCGGGAAGCCGGTCTGGAGATCGGCGAGCGCGGCGGTGTCGTTGTCGACGAGGCCTGCCGTACGTCGGTGCCCGGGGTGTGGGCGATCGGTGAAGTCGCTTGTATTGAGGGCCGTGTGTGGGGATTGATTGCCCCCGGCTACACGATGGCCGAGATAGTTGCCGACCGCCTATTAGGTGGTGAGGCAACCTTCCCCGGCGCGGATACATCGACCAAGTTGAAGCTGCTCGGCGTCGATGTCGCGAGCTTCGGTGACGCGTTCGGCGCGACCGAGGGCGCACTCGACATCGTGTACGCCGACCCGGTGGCCGGCGTCTACAAGAAGCTCGTGCTGTCCGACGACGCTCGTACGCTGCTCGGCGGCATCCTGGTCGGCGACGCATCGGCGTACTCCGGACTGCGCCCGATGGTCGGCCGCGAGCTCGGCGCGGACCCGGCCGCGTTCCTGCTGCCGGAGGGTGCCGCGCCGGTGCAGCTCGAGCTGCCGGACGACGCGCCGGTGTGCTCGTGCAACAACGTGTCGGCGGGGACGATCCGGTGCGCCGTGCGCGATGAAGGTTGCTCCGACATCAAGTCCGTGTGCGGGAAGACCAAGGCCGGGACCAGCTGCGGTTCGTGCCTGCCGATCGTCAAGAACCTGCTCAACACAGAGCTCGCCAAGGCCGGTGTCGAGGTCAGCAAGGCGCTGTGCGAGCACTTCGCCCTCTCGCGGGCGGAGTTGTTCGACGTCGTACGGATCACCGAGCTGCGGACGTTCAGCGAGATCGTCGAGCGGCACGGGACCGGGCGCGGCTGCGACATCTGCAAGCCCGTGGTGGCGTCGATCCTGGCCAGCCTGGACCCGGCCGGTCACGTCCTCGAGGGCGAGCGCGCGACGCTGCAGGACACCAACGACCACGTGATGGCCAACATGCAGAAGGACGGCACGTACTCCGTCGTACCGCGCATCCCGGGCGGCGAGATCACGCCGGAGGGTCTGATCGCGATCGGCGAGGTGGCGCGCGACTTCGGGCTGTACACGAAGATCACCGGCGGGCAGCGGGTCGACCTGTTCGGCGCGCGGATCGAACAGCTGCCGGCGATCTGGACGCGGCTGGTCGACGCCGGGTTCGAATCCGGGCATGCCTACGGGAAGGCGCTGCGGACGGTGAAGTCGTGCGTCGGGTCCACCTGGTGCAGGTACGGCGTACAGGACTCCGTCGGGATGGCGATCGCGCTGGAGCTGCGGTACCGCGGGCTGCGGTCGCCGCACAAGCTCAAGCTCGGCGTGTCCGGGTGCGCCCGCGAATGCGCCGAGGCGCGCGGCAAGGACGTCGGCGTGATCGCGACCGAGAAGGGCTGGAACGTGTACGTCGGCGGCAACGGCGGGATGACGCCCCGGCACGCCGAGCTGCTCGCATCCGATCTGACCGACGAAGAGCTGTTCCAGACTGTGGATCGATTCCTCATGTACTACATCCGCACCGGGGACCGTTTGCAGCGGACGGCGGTGTGGATGCGCGAGCTCGAGGGCGGCCTCGACCACGTGCGCGACGTCGTACTGAATGACAGCCTCGGGATCGCCGCCGATCTGGATGCCGCTATGGCTCGTCATGTCGACTCGTACGTCGACGAGTGGCAGGCGACGCTGAACGACCCGCAGAAGCTGGCCCGGTTCGTGTCGTTCGTGAACGCGCCGGACCAGCCCGACGCCGACCTGCGTTACGTGGTCGAGCGCAGCCAGCCGCGCCCGGCCAGCCCGGCCGAGCGCGGGCAGTTGGAGCCGGTCCTGCTGGCCGGCCCTCGATTGGAGGTACGCCGATGATGGTCTGTGAGTACGACGTCCTGCTGCCGGAGCGCGGTGTCGCGGCCCTGCTCGGCGAGGTGCAGATCGCGTTGTTCCGCACCCACGACGGCGAGGTGTTTGCCCTCGGCAACCAGGACCCGTTCAGCGGGGCGAACGTGATGTCGCGCGGCATCGTCGGCAGCCGGGGCGACGTACCGACGGTGGCGTCGCCGATGTTCAAGCAGGTCTTCTCGCTGCGTACGGGCGAGTGCCTGGACGACCCGGAGGTCTCGCTGCCGGTGTATCCGGTCGAGGTCGTCGACGGTCAGGTCGTGGTGGGCTCCGGTGGCTAAGCAGGGGCCGCTCAGCGGCTGCACGATCGCGATCACCGCGCATCGGCGCGCGGAGGATCTGATCGCGTCGTTCGAGCGGCGCGGCGCGAAGGTGCTGCACGCGCCGACGCTGCAGATCGTGCCGGTCGCGGACGACCACGCACTGATCGAGGCGACCCGGCGGGTGATCGCGAATCCGCCGGACGATGTCGTGGTTACGACCGCGGTCGGGTTCCGCGGGTGGGTGGAGGCAGCCGACACCGCAGGACTCGCGGCTGATCTGCTCGGGACTTTGGAGCAGTCGCGGATTCTGGCGCGCGGTCCGAAGGCGCGCGGCGCGATCCGGGCGGCCGGGTTGGTCGAGCACTGGTCGGCGCGGTCGGAGACGACGGCCGAGGTGGTGGAGTGGTTGCGTACGCAGGGCGTGCACGGGCGGAAGATCGTCGTACAGCTGCATGGACTGTCGGATCCGGCGTTGCAGGATGCGTTGCGTACGGCGGGGGCGTCGGTACGCGGGCTGGAGGTGTATCGCTGGGGGCCGGCGCCTGATCCGGTTGTCGTCGAGCGGATGATCTCGCAGATCTGTGCGGGGACCGTGGATGCCGTCGTACATACGTCGGCGCCGGGTGCGCAGGCGATGCTTGACGCGGGGGCGCTGACCGGGCAGTACGACGCGCTGGTGTCGGCGCTGCGGACTGGGCGCGTGCTGAACGCGTGTGTCGGGCCGGTGACCGCGGGGCCGTTTGTGGCGTTGGGGCTTGAGCCGCTGGTGCCGGATCGGTTTCGGCTGGGGGCGTTGATCCGGATCGTGACTGATCGGCTGACTGACGACAACGCTCGGTCGATCGAGACGGAGTTCGGGTTGCTGGTGATTCGCGGTGGGGCGGCGGTGCTGGACGGCGTCGTACTCCCGCTCGGGCCGGGGCCTCGCGCTGTGCTCGCGGCCTTGGTGGCTGCGGGGGGTGATGTGGTGTCCCGGCCGGAGTTGCTTGCTGTGCTTCCTGGTGCTGAGGACGTTCATGCTGTGGAGGTCACCGTCAACCGGCTCCGGACAGCCGTCGGTCGGCCTGAGCTGGTCCGCACAGTGGTCCGCCGGGGTTATCGGCTTGCCGTCGAGCCTGCGGGGGTGCCTTCGTGACTGATCTTGTTGCCGTCGCTCACGGTACGGCGGACCCGCGGGGGATCCGGGTCGTGCATGAGCTTGTGCGTGAGATGGCGCGACAGCGTCCCGAGTTGGCGATCTCGCTCGGGTTCGTGGACCTGAACCTTCCCGCGCTTCCCGAGCTGATGCGCCGAGTGGTTGCTGATAGCAACGAGGCCGTCGTGGTGCCGTTGTTGCTGAGCTCGGGCTATCACGTGTACGTCGATGTCGCGGCCGAGGTGGAGCGTTATTCCGGGCAGGTGCACGCGGCGGCTGCGCTCGGACCCGATCCCGTCCTCGCTGACATCATGGCCGACAGGCTTGGCGATCTGTCCCGCGTCGACCATGTCGTGCTGGCGGCAGCTGGCTCGTCCGACCCACGTGCGCTCCTCGACTGCTCGGAGACCGCCGCCTTGTTGTCCGACCGCATCGGTCGGCCGGTGCGAGTTGGATACGTGTCCGGTGCCGGCGAACGGCTGCCCGCCGTCCTGGCTCGAACCCCGGGGCGGGTGGCGGTCGCGACATACCTGCTGGCTCCGGGCTTCTTCGAGACCCTCGTCCGACGCCACGCTCGGGGCCACCTGGTCAGCCCGCCCCTCGGCGCCGACCCCCGCCTGGCAGCCCTCGCCCTCCATCGCTTTACCTGCAGCTCGACAGGAGGTGTCGACCGCTGCAGCCTGCGGCAAGCGCTTGTCCCCGGCGTGTCGGGGTCGTCCAGTCGGATACCTCCTGTCGAGCTGCAGATCAGCACAGCGTGCTTGCCTGCGTGATGCTGCGGGCGCATGGTGGAGGGGTGAGCGGGAAGAAGTGGGCCGACCTGAGTCCTGGACACCGACGGCTGGTTGTCATCGCGGCTGTCGTGGAGAGCCTGATGAAAGCCGTTGCGCTGGCCGATCTCGCCCGACGGCCGGCCGCTCAGGTCCGAGGACCGAAGCCGCTCTGGGCTCTGGTGCTCACCCTGTTCAACTCGGTCGGCACCGCGCCGATCGCCTATTGGCTCTACGGCCGCCGCAAGACCGACTAGCTGGGGGAGGGCGGCATGCCTGAGGCCGCGCATACGATCCGGATCCATCGCCCCCGGTCCGCCGTCTTCGCGTACTTCGCGGACGGCGAGAACGACCCGCAATGGCGTCCTGCGGTCAAAGAGATCGTCCGGAGCGGTCCGGTCGGTCTGGGGGCGACGTACCGGCAGCGGGTCGCGGGACCGGGCGGACGGGCGATCCCGTCGGACTACCGCGTCACGGCGTACGAACCGGACACGCATCTGGCGTTCGAGGTCACGGCCGGGCCGGTGCGGCCGGTCGGCGACTACCGGTTCGAGATGGTCGAGGACGGGACCGAGGTCACGTTCACACTCTCCGCGGAGCTGTCCGGCTTGAAGAAGCTGCTGATGACCAAGCCGGTCCAGCAGTCGATGAACTCCGAGGTTGCCGCCCTCGACCGCGCGAAGCAGATCCTGGAGAGCTAGGCCCCGTCCAGAGCCGGGCCTAGGTGGGCCTCTTCGTAGGCGTAGTGCATCTCGAGGTCCGCAGCTAGCTGGGTGAGTGTGGCGCGAAGGTGCTGCGCCTGGGCTGGGTCGGCGATGAGTTGGTCGAGGGTGGGCTTGAGCTCGGGGAAGTCTGCGGCGAGGCGTGGGAATCAAAACCCTGAAAGCCTACGAAGACGCACTTGAGCGGTAGGTGTCCCCGTCGCCGTCTAGTCTGCGCACGTGGGGATCTATGACGAATTGCTCAAGGTGACCGACGATCCTGAAGGTCTGGAGGGGGCTCGCGGTCAGATCCAGGCCTGGATCCTGCCCGGCTTCATGGATCGGGCCGAGGTGATCCGGGCGGCGACGGAGTACCTGGAGGAGGATCTGCTGACGGACCAGCAGATCGAGCAACTCGTCGACGAGTTGTGGCACGCCCGTCTGGCCGAGCAGCAGCACTGGCCGGCCCGGACCGATGCTGACAACCTAGGTGCGGCCTTCGCCGAGTTGGAAGCCGCGGGCGTCGTCGCCCGGATGAACTTCACCTGCTGCCAGACCTGCGGATCCACCGAGATCTTCGACGAGCGCCCGGCCGACCGTCCCTCCACTGGGTACGTGTTCTTCCACTCGCAGGACGCCGAACGCCTCGCGGACGACGCCGCAGATCTGTTCCTCGCGTACGGCGCGTTCGACGTACCGGAAGCCGAATGGCCCGACCGCGTAACCGCTGTCGGCCACCAAATAGCCGACGTACTGCGTGCACACGCCCTTCCGGTGACGTGGAACGGTTCCTCGAACCAGCGCATCCAGGTCGGCCCGCTGACCTGGCAGCGCCGCCTGCCCACAGCAACACAAGGCGTCTGACCTTGGGGCAGGTGTTGCGTGCGTGGGCTGCGCGGCTTGATGGGGCGTGGGGGGAGATTGCGGAGATCTCGGCTGATGCGCGCACGTTTGATCGGGTGAGGATCAATCGGATTGCCGATGGGTGGGACAACGGTATCTATCCGTTTGTGCGTGCCGCGTGTGCGCGCCGGCCGTGGGTGGGGGAGGGCTTGGCGCGCGACGGTATGGCGTACTACGACTGGCGGACGAGCGAGTCGGAGCAGCAACGGTTGACGCCGGGGGTGGGTGAGGAGCTGGGCCGCAGGTTCGACCTGCCCGGCGCAGAGGTTTCTGAGCTGACGATCGAACGTTCCCGAGGTCGACTTGAGTGCAGGATGTCCGTAGTCGTCGAGCAGACCGAGGTGTCGTACGCGCTGCCGGACATCTACGTGTACTGCTCCGGGGTCGAGGCGCTGCGGTTCGACGCTGCGGACCGGCTCGGCCTCGCGATCTCCTGGCGTGACGGAGTACCGCTGCTCTCCTTCGGCGCCGACGGGCATGTCATGGCGCAGGAGGTCGCTCTCTGGGTCCAGCACAAGAACTGGGCCTGGTCCGCAGGCAAGCTGCCGCCGGAGCCGAGGCAGTCGAAGAGGTCAGGTCGTACGGCGCTCGGCGGAGCGGCGCGGGAGGCGGCGAGTCTGTTGCGCGATGCGATGCTGCTGACCCGCTCGGTGTGGGCATTGAGCATGACGCACGCGGTCCCGGTGCGGGCCTTCGGTCGGATGTTCTCCGGCGCAGGTACGGCGATCCTCGCGGCCGGATCCGCCGTACGCCGGGACGCGGCGTTCCGGCGGCTGATCGAGCAGTGGCGTACGGCAGGTGGGCCCGAGCTGGCGCCTTGGTTCGACGACCCCATGAGCTATCTCCCGCCGGAGCCGGCCACCGGGCCCGCGCCGACGTCCCAACTCATGATCGCCGGTTTCGAGCTGAGGCCGGAGCCTTCGACCGCAACCCTGCTGTACGCCGAGCCCGGCGTTCCGTGGGTCCTGCGCCGCGTCGCTGCCGAGGATCCGGCCCGGTTCGCCGTCGACGGGGCGGCGTTCGAGCATCAGCGTGGCGACGCCGAGCGCAAGGGACTCGTGCGCCTCGAGCAGTAGGTCAGGGCCTGTTGCGGAGGGCGGACAGGTCTGTTCGGCAGCGGGTTTCTACTTCGGAGAGGTCGGCGAGGGTTTCTTCGATGTCGCGGCGGCGTTGTTCGAGTTCGGCTCGGCGGTGGGTTATTTGGTCCAGGAGGTAGACGAGTTGGCCCTCTTCGCCGGGTTCGGCGTCGTACATGTCGACGATCTTGGCGATTTCGTCGAGGGAGAAGCCGAGGCGTTTGCCGCGGAGGATGAGGCCTAGGCGGACCTTGTCGCGGGGGTGGTAGACGCGGGCGGTGCCGCGGCGTTCGGGGGTGAGCAGGCCGCGGTCCTCGTAGAACCGGATCGTTCGCAGCGTGACGGCGTACTCGGTGGCGAGCTCGGCGATCGACCAGGTCTCAGCGGACACCCGGCTATTGTGCATGCAGCCCAGCGTGCTTTACGTTTACGTAAGCGTCAAGCACGAAGGGGTGCCGCATGTTCGAGCTGTCCGAGGAACACCGGGAGTTCCGCCAGAGCGTTCGCGACTTCGCGGAGGCGGAGATCGCGCCGCATGCGGCCGAGTGGGACCGCAAGCACTACTTCCCGGTGGAGGTCGTGCAGAAGATGGGGAAGCTCGGCCTGTTCGGGCTGACCGCGCCGGAGGAGTACGGCGGCGCCGGCGGTGACTTCACCAGCCTGTGCGTGGCGATCGAGGAGATCTCTCGGGTCGACCAGTCGATGGGCATCACGCTCGAGGCGGCGGTCGGGCTCGGCATCAACCCGATCCTGACGTATGGCACCGACGAGCAGAAGGCGACCTGGCTGCCCGACCTGGTGGCCGGGCAGAAGCTGGCCGGGTTCGGCCTGACCGAGCCGGAGTCGGGCTCGGACGCCGGCGCGACCAAGACCCGCGCGGTGCTCGACGGCGGTGAGTGGGTGATCGACGGCTCGAAGCAGTTCATCACCAACTCCGGCTCGTCGATCACGTCCTGCGTGACGGTCACCGCGCGGACCGGTGAGCGCGCGGACGGCAAGCCGGAGATCTCCACGATCATCGTCCCGACCGGTACGCCGGGCTTCGTGGCGGAGGCGGCGTACGACAAGCTCGGCTGGCACGCGAGCGACACACATCCGCTGTCGCTGAGCGGCGTACGCGTCCCGGAGGCCAACCTGCTCGGCCAGCGCGGGAAGGGGTTCGCCCAGTTCCTCGCGACGCTCGACGACGGGCGGGTCGCGATCGCGGCGGTCGCGCTCGGCTGCATCCGCGCCTGCCTCGAGCTCTCGGTGCAGTACGCCGGTGAGCGGCAGACATTCGGCGGCCCGATCGGACGCAAGCAGGGGGTCGCGTTCCAGATCGCCGACCTGAAGGTGATGGCCGACGCGGCCGAGCTGCTCGTCTACCGGGCGGCTGCGTTGAAGGACGCCGGCGCGTCCGTGGCCGACTTCAAGCAGGCGGCGTCGGTCGCCAAGTTGTATGCGACCGAGGCGGCGGTGAGTGCTACCAGGATCGCCACCCAGGTCTTCGGCGGCTACGGCTTCATGGAGGAGTACCCGGTCACCCGCTTCTACCGCGACGCCAAGATCCTCGAGATCGGCGAGGGTACGTCGGAGGTCCAGCGGATGCTGATTGCCCGAAGCCTCGGGCTCCCGGTGGAATGATGCATGCATGACCCACGATCACTGGACTGAGGTCAAGGTCGCCCGCGAAGCGACGCTGGCACCGCCCGAGAAGGCCAAGACCAAGCTCGACAGCCAGAACAAGCTCTATGTCCGCGACCGGATCGCGCTACTCGTCGACGAGGGCAGCTTCGTCGAAGAGGCTCAGCTCGCGAACGCGCTGAACGCCGGTCTGCCAGCCGACGGCGTCGTCACCGGCCGCGCGCTGGTCGACGGCCGTCCGGCGCTGATCGTCGCCAACGACCCGACCGTCAAGGCCGGCTCGTGGGGTGCGCGGACGGTCGAGAAGATCGTCCGGATCACCGAGGTCGCGCTCCGCGACGAGCTGCCGATCTTCTGGCTGATCGACTCCGCCGGCGCCCGCATCACCGACCAGGTCCAGCTGTTCCCGGGTCGTCGCGGCGCCGGCCGGATCTTCCACAACCAGGTCGCGCTGTCCGGCAAGGTCCCGCAGATCTGCTGCCTGTTCGGTCCGTCCGCGGCGGGCGGCGCGTACATCCCGGCGTTCTGCGACATCGTGATCATGGTCGACGGCAACGCCTCGATGTACCTGGGCTCGCCCCGGATGGCCGAGATGGTCGTCGGCGAGAAGGTCACGCTGGAGGAGATGGGCGGCGCCCGGATGCACACCAGCGTGTCCGGCTGCGGCGACCTGCTCGCGTCCGACGACACCGAGGCGATCGAGCTCGCCAAGCAGTACTTCTCCTACCTCCCCGGTTCGTGGCGCTCGCGACCGCCGTCGTACGACGCCTCGGACGCCGGCCGCCACTTCACCCGCGACCTGGTGCCGGCCGAGGAGAGCGTCGGCTTCGACATCCATGACGTGATCGACGCGGTCGTCGACGCGGACACGTTCTTCGAGATCAAGCCGGCGTACGCGCCGGAGCTCGTCGTCGGGTTCGGGATACTGGCCGGGCAGGTGGTCGGGATCGTGGCGAACCAGCCGGCGGTGAAGGGCGGTGTGCTGTTCGTCGACTCGGCGGACAAGGCGGCGCGGTTCATCTGGCTGTGCGACGCGTTCAACGTGCCGCTCATCTATCTGTGTGACGTGCCCGGGTTCATGATCGGCAGCGAGGTCGAGCGGGCCGGGATCATCCGGCACGGCGCGAAGATGATCACCGCGGTGTCGGAGGCGACCGTGCCGACGGTGTCCGTGATCGTGCGCAAGGCGTACGGCGCCGGCCTGTACGCGATGTGCGGGCCTGGCTTCTCGCCGGACGCGTGCGTCGCGCTCCCGACCGCGAAGATCGCTGTGATGGGTCCGGAGGCGGCGATCAACGCCGTGTACTACAACAAGATCCAGGAGATCGCCGACTCCGGCGATCGAGTCGAGTACGTCGCGAAGCTCCGCGAGGAGTACGAGACCGATATCGACATCCTGCGCCTCGCAGCCGACCTCGTCATCGACGCGATCGTCGAGCCGGAGGACCTCCGCAACGACCTGATCGCACGCCTCGCCGCGGCGCAGTCCAAGGACCGGACTTTCTCCCACCGCCGGCACGGCGTACCGCCGGTGTAGATAGTCTGCACCCGTGAGTGCAAACGATTTCGCGGGCCGCGTCCGCTCTCGGGAAAAGCTGGTCGGCTACTGGATCACGCTGGACGTGCCACCGGTCGCCGAGCGCATCGCCAAGCTGGGGTACGACTACGTCGTGCTCGACGGCCAGCACGGCCTGATCGGGTACCAAGGCCTGATGACCGGCCTGCTCGCCATCGACGCCGGGGCCTCGATCGGGCCGCGGCCGACGGCGGGCCTGGTGCGGGTCGAGGCGAACGATCCGACGCCGATCGGGCGGGCGCTCGACGCCGGTGCGACCGGGGTGATCGTGCCGCTGATCGACACCGCCGACGACGTCGCGCGGGCAGTCCGTGCGGCGAAGTACCCGCCGGTCGGGGCGCGCTCGTTCGGGCCGATGCGGGCCTCGCTGCGGATCGGCCCGGTGCCGGCCGACAGCAACGCGCAGACCGTCGTACTCGCGATGATCGAGACGCCGCTCGGGCTGAAGAACGTCGCCGAGATCTGCGCGACGCCCGGCCTCGACGGCGTGTACGTCGGCCCGTCGGACCTCGGCCTCGCGCTCGGCGCACGGTTCCCGGGCGACCCGGAGATCGAGGGCCCGTTCGAGGAGGCGGTCGAGCTGATCGCGCGGACCGCGCAGGAGGCCGGGATCGCTGCCGGAATCCACACCTTCGACGGCGAGTCCGCGAAGCGCCGGATCGAGCAGGGCTACAGCTTCGCGACCGTTGCCTCCGACCTCAGCCACCTCGAGGCGATCGCCGCGGCGCACCTCGACACCGCAAGGTCCTAGGAACACCCCGGCGCCTTCTCGGGTTAGGTTCGAAGAGACCAACCCAAGGAGGCCGGGGATGAAGGCACCCGAGCGCGGCGCGTTGCCGCAGGGACTGGCGGCGACGCTGGGGCGGACGTACGGGCGACTGACCGAGACGGTGCAACGGCTGACCGATGCGGACTTCCAGCGCGAGACCCGTTGCCCCGGCATGCCCGTCGGCCCGCTGCTCGTCCATCTGCTGTACGACGCCCAGCGCGCGCTGATCGCCTTCGCCAGCCCGGCCGTGGTCGAGCCCGACCGGGACTTCGTCAGCTATTGGAAAGACTTCGCGCCGCACCCCGACGGTGACACGAGCTTCGTCCAGGGCATCGCAGCGTCGTACCGCAAGCCCGGTCTGCTCGTGCAGCACTGGCGTGAGGTCTCGGAGGCCGCCGTACGAGCGTCCGCGCTGGGGCTGGCCACGAAGGGCCGCCGGATCGAGACCCAGGGTCACGTCCTGCGGTCGGTCGACTTCGTCGCGACATTGGTGCTTGAGGCAACGGTTCACCACCTCGACCTGACCGTCGGGCTACCGGACGCGCCGGAACCGGATCCGCACGGACTGCAGGTGACCGCACGCACGCTGGACGGTCTGTTCGGTCCGGACGCGTGGGACGTGATCGGCTGGGACACCACGACGTACGTGCTGAAGGCAACCGGTCGACTGCCGCTCGACGAGGACGACCTGGAGATGCTCGGCCCGCACGCGAGCCGCCTGCCGTTGCTGGGTTAGAACACCCCGGCGAACGGATCCTCCAGCTCCTGCCAGTCGAGGCCGGCCAGCTCGGACTCGGTGAGCAGGCAGGCGTCGAGGATCGCCTGCAACCGCGCCGGATCGAGGCCCATGCCGGTCGCGACCACCGTGCACTCCGCGAGGTGCTCGGTCTCGGACCACTCGCCGAGCATCCCGAGTGACGCGCTGTACCCGGCGGACTCCCAGCGGACGCGCTGGGTCGGCCGGTTCGCCAGCCAGACCACGCCGCGGCTCCGGACGACGCCGTCGACGATGTCCTCGAGCGCGTCGTTCAGCCGGGTCGGGTGCAGCGGACGCGTCGACGTCCACAACACCGTCGTCACCCCGTCGCCGCTCGGCTGCACCCGGTCCGACGACGTGAGCTCACCGGCCCACGCCTCGGCCGCGTCGAAGTCGAACCGCCCGGTCCGCGCAACCGGCCCGGTCGGTACGCCGACCACGTCCGCGGTGACGACCGCCGTACGCGGATTCAGGTGCTCGAGCAGGTGCACCAGCCGGTCAGCCGCCGCGCTGCGGTGTGCGTTGGCGAGCACGCACACGTCGGCGTACTCGATCTGGCGGGCGGTCAGCTCGGCGACATTGCGCCGATCGGGTAGACCGAGGGCGAGACTGCGCTCCGCGAGCAGCTCGTCACCGGACAGTTGCTCGACGAGCAGTACGGCGTCGACGACGCAGGTGACCGTGTCGACGGCGATCTCCGGCAGGGCAGACACCAGCGTGGCGACGAGCGGACGTGCCTCCATCGCCGGCGGCGCCGCGAGCACAACGTGGTCCCAGTTGGCCCGCGCGACGAGTGCCTCCAGCAACGGCACGAGCGACTCGATCAGCTGGCAGGCGCCGCAGTCGTCCCCGACTGTGAACTCGCCGGCGTCGACCGGTCCGGACGCGTCCTGAACGCGCCACGACAGCACGCCGCGCTCCGGCAGCTCGTCCTGGTCAACGACCACGACCACTGTGGTGGCGTCGGTCATCGCATCGAGTACAGGCTCCCGCAACGTCGTGGAGAGCCCCACCAACAGGGACAACGGAGTCTTCGCTCGGGCGGTCATCTCCCGAGTATATGAAAACGGTTTTCATCAGTCCAGAGGTCCGGTTGTCTGATAGGTAAGGAGTATGGCGATAAAGATCGGGCAGTTCAGCGGTGAATGGGACGAGCTCCTGGAGCTCCTGGACATGGCGTTCTCGTCGCCGTGGACCGACGCGCAGTACGAGTCCGAGCGGAAGATCTGGGAGCGAGAGCGGTCGACGGTCGCGATCGACGACGGACAGCTGGTCGGGCACACCGGCACGTTCTCGCATCGGATGGCGGTGCCCGGCGGGCAGTTGCCGGTCGCGGGCGTGACGATGGTCGGCGTACGGGCCACGCATCGGCGGCGGGGCATCCTGCGTGACCTGATGCGGGCGCAGCTGACCGACATTCACGAGGCCGGCACGGAGCCGCTGGCCGCGCTGACGGCGAGCGAGGCGGTCATCTACCCGCGGTTCGGGTACGGGCTCGCGGCCGATCACCAGGAGATCGTCGTACCGAAGGTGTCGCGCACGCTGCGCCCGGTGGCCGGCATCGACGACGTGACGATCCGGTACGTCGACGTCAGCGAGAGTCTCGCCCGCTGCGCGGACCTGCGGAACAAGCTGGCGCTGGAGCGGCCCGGGATGTTCCAGCACGACGAGCGCTGGCAGGAGTACACGATCAGCGACAACCTGACCGGCAATCCTGCGAACGCGTCGAAGGTCCGCTGCGTGCTGGCCGAGCGTGACGGCGAGCTGACCGGGTTCGCCCACTACCGGACCAAACGGGCAGAGAAGGGGTACGTCGACGTCCACCGCGTGCATGCGGTCGACATCGCGTCCCATGCGGCGTTGTGGAGGTACCTGCTCGAGCCGGACCTGCTCAGCGAGACGCGCTGCGAGATGCTCGCCTCCGACGACCCGCTGCTGGACCTCCTGCTCGACCCGCGGGCACCGTCGCCGATCACCCGGGACGGCCTGTGGGTCCGGCCGGTCGACGTCGGTACGGCGCTCGCGAGGCGGACCTATGCGCGGGACGTCGACGTGGTCATCGAGGTGGTCGACGACTTCCTGCCGTGGAACGCGGGCCGCTGGCACCTCGACGGCGGGCCGGAAGGTGCCAGCTGCGGCTCGACGTCCCGGGACGCCGACCTGACACTGCACGTGCGTGACCTCGGCGCCGTCTACCTCGGTCGCCCGTCATTGGCCAGGCTCGGCCGGGCGGGTCTCGTCGACGAGCACACGGCCGGCGCCCTGTCCACGACTGCGGAAGCGTTTTCCACATCTCGACTCCCCTTCCTCGATACGGGCTTTTGACGGGGTAGCCTGCCCAGATGCAGACGCAGCGGCGGGGTGCGCTCGCGGTGGCCGCCGTGGTGCTCGTCGGGGTTGTCGCGGCCGGCTTCGTCGTGCTCGCGTCGGCGAGCGGGCCGGTCCGGCCGGTGAGCGACAGCACGCTGAAGGCCAGCCCGCGACCGCTGCCGACGTTCACGCCGTCCGACACCGCTGCGCCGCCGCCGTCGGCCACAGCGTCGCCGCGGGACATCAAGCCGGTCGAGATGCCGGCCTGGTTGAAGGCGTTGTGGCAGGCGGTGATCTACCTGGCGATCGCGGCATTGCTGGTGTTCATCGGCCTGGTGATCTACCGGATCATCAGCAAGGTGCGGCTGCCACAGGCCGAGCCCGACGACACGGACTGGGAGCGGGTGAAGACCGAGCGTCTGGCCGAGGCTGTCGACGCGGGCCTGGCGCGCATCGATTCCGGCAAGGCGACGGATGCGGTGATCGCGTGCTGGGTGGCGTTGGAGGAAGCGGCCGCGTCAGCCGGAGTACCGCGGGATCCGTCGGAGACGCCGGCCGAGTTCACCGTGCGCGTGCTCGGGATCGGCGGGATCTCCGAGGGGCAGCTGGTCCGGCTCGGCGCGCTGTATCGCGAGGCGCGGTACTCGACGCACGGTTCGAGCGAGGAGGCGCGGGCCGAGGCGCGGGCGGCGTTGCTGCGGTTGCGTGATGACCTCGCGGCGGCTCATCCCGACACCGCGGAGGTAGCCGGATGACGTCGTACCGCTGGTCGGCCCTGGAGGAGAAAGGGCCGCCGCAGGAGGTCAAGAAGAGTCGGTCGTTGCGGCTGAACAAGATGCTGCTGCAGCACATCGGCATCGCGGTGCTGGCGAGTTTGCTGCTGGTCGCGGTGTTCGGCGCGGCAGGGATGGCGCCGCGGCCGCTCTGGTTCGTGGGTGCCGCGCTCGCGCTCGGGATCGGGTCGCTCGCGATCCGGTTGGTGTTGCCGCAGGTCGTGGAGACCAGTTGGCCCGGCCAGCACGACGACAAGCTCGCCGCGCTGCGTACGCGGACCAGCGACAACCGGACCCAGTTCATCGCCACCTGGCTGCAGGAGTCGAGCCGCGAGCGGCGTGCCGGCGAAGGCTCCCAGACGTTCGTACGCCGGGTGCGGCCGATGCTGCTCGAGCTGGCCACCGACCGCCTGGTGCACCGGCACGGCGTTGACCCTGAGCTCGAGCCGGACCGGGCTCGCGAGATCACCGGCGACCGGCTCTGGCAGCTGATCACCGGTGACGACAAGCGCACTGCGTCGCTCGACGAGATCGAGTACGCGATCCACACCATCGAGAACCTGTGAGGACTACCTGTGACTGATCGCGAGCTGACTCTGGGTGAGGTTTCTGACCTGAGCCGGCAGGTGCTGGAGCGGGTCAGCCAGGCCGTGGTCGGGAAGGCCGACGCACTCGAGCTGGTGCTGGCCGGCGTCCTGGCCGGCGGGCACGTGCTGCTCGAGGACTACCCGGGTCTCGCGAAGACGCTGGCCGCGCGGTCGTTCGCGCAGGCGCTCGGGCTGGAGTTCCGGCGCGTGCAGTTCACGCCGGACCTGCTGCCGTCGGACGTCACCGGCGGGTTCGTGTACGACCAGAAGGAGTCCGAGTTCGTCTTCCGGCCCGGCCCGATCTTCACCGGCCTGTTGCTGGCCGACGAGATCAACCGGACGCCGCCGAAGACGCAGGCTGCGCTGCTGGAGTCGATGCAGGAGCACCAGGTCACCGTCGAGGGGCAGACCTTCCCGCTGCCGACTCCGTTCCACGTGCTCGCAACGGCGAACCCGGTGGAGTACGAAGGCACCTATCCGTTGCCGGAGGCACAGCTCGACCGCTTCATGCTGCGGATCGGCTTCGGCTACCCCAGCCCCGCGGAGGAGTGGGAGGTGCTGCGTCGCCGGATGAGCCGTCGTCGTGAAGACCAGACAGTCGACGCGGTGACTGATGCAGCCGGCCTGCTCGCTGCGCAGCAAGCCGTCGAGCGGGTCACTGTCGACGACACCGTCGGCCAGTACTGCGTCGACCTCGCCGCCGCGACCCGTCGGGACTCGCAGGTGCTGGTAGGTGCGTCGCCGCGTGGCTCGTTGGCGCTGCTGCTGACCGCGCGGGCGTACGCGGTGATCAAGGGCCGCGACTACGTCGTACCGGAGGATGTGAAGACGGTGGCTGTGGCTGCGCTGGCGCATCGGATCACGGTGCGTCCGGAGTTGTGGCTGCATGAGGTGACTGGGGCGACCGTCGTGCGGACCGTGCTCGGATCTGTCGCGGCGCCGCCCACTGTGGTCGCCGCTACATGAGGTGGCGTCCGACGCACGCGCAGATCCGGGCGATCTGCGTGGCTGCGGTGCTGCTGGCGGTCGCCGTCTTCTTCCGGCGGCCGGACGCCGCCGTGTTCGGGTTGCCGTTGGCGTTCCTGGCGGCGTGGGGACGCTTCTTCCGGCCCCGGGACCGGCCGGAGGTGCACACCGAGCTCGACGCGGACGTGTTGTTCGAGGGGCAGGCGACGACGTACCGGCTGCGGGTGCCGGACGGGGTTGATCCGGATATCGACCTGATCGTGGCGGCGTTGCCGCGGACGGCCTGGTTCCAGTACGACCCGCCGCAGGCGGCGATCGCGGAGCCGGTGTCGAACGGTGAGGTGACGCTCGAGGTCGGCGTACGGTCGAAGCGGTGGGGACTGCGGTCGTTGGAGCGGCCAACGGTCACGGCGACGTCCACGGTCGGGGCGTACCGGATCCAGGTGACGTCGGTGGAGTCGCAGGCGGTGACGACGTTGCCGCTGCGGGAGGGGTTCGAGGCGGTCGACGCCGTACCGCGGCCTGCCGGGCTGGTCGGGTTGCACCGGTCGCGGCGGCCGGGTGAGGGGACGGAGCTGGCCGGCGTACGGCCGTTCCGGACCGGTGACCGGTTGCGGCGGATCAACTGGGCGGTGTCGGCGCGGACGCAGGAGCTGCACGTCACGTCGACGTGGTCGGACCGCGACACCGAGGTCGTGATCATGGTCGACACCGGCGGCGAGATCGGAGTCAGCGAAGGGATCGACGGGCGGTCGTCGAGCCTGGACACCGCCGTACGAGCGGCCGCCGCGGTTGCGGAGCACTACCTGCGCAACGGCGACCGGGTGCGGTTGATCGACACCGGCAGCCTGTTCCGCGGGGTGCGGTCGGGGAGCGGGCGCGCGCATCTGCGGCGGATCCTGGACACGCTGGTCCATGCGGATCGGCGCGGTCGGCAGCAGGACGAGGAGCAGTTGGCTCGTCGTAACCGGGTCCGGTCGGACAGTTTGGTGCTTGTGCTCAGTCCGCTGCTGCGTCCGGTGATGCTCGGCTACATCGTCACGCTTGTCCACTCCGGGTGCACGGTGATCGCGATCGACACGTTGCCGCCGGACGTCACGTCGATCATCGACATCGACGCCCACGACACGCGATCGTGGCCGCTCGCCTGGCGCCTGCGGTTGCTCGAGCGCCGCCGCGATCTCGATCGGCTCAGCGACCTCGGCGTACCGACGGTTCCGTGGCGCGGCTCCGGGACGTTGGATGAGGTACTGCGGGATGCCGCGCGCTTGTCCGCCGCACCGAGGATCCGCTCATGAATACCTCCGAGAAGATCACGCTCTGGCTGGCGCAGTTGCGCTCGTCCGGGCGGGCTGTCGTGTATGCCCGGCTGGTGATCGCGGTCGCCGGTGCTGTCGCGCTCGTCGTACCGGCTGTTCAGTCGTGGGACCAGTTGGACCTGATCCCGCTGGTCGGCGTACCGATGCTGTTGGCAACTATCGTGCTGCCGGATTCGCTGGCGGGCTTCGTGTTTCTGCTGGTGGTCGCGCTCGGGTGGTTGATGCGGGCGCCGGCCGAGATCAGTTGGAGCCTGGTGCTGACCGCGGTGGCGCTTGTGCTGGTGCATCTTGCGGCCGCGTTCGCCGCTCAGCTGCCGTCGTACGCGCGGGTCCATCCGGCGGCGTTGCGGCGCTGGTGGTTGCCTACAGCAATCGCCTTGTTGCTGGTGCCGGTGGTGGCGCTGGCTGCTGCGCTGGTTCAAGGCGCGGATGTGCCGGGGTCGCTGGTGGTGACGGTTCTTGCGATGGGACTGGGGACGGCGACCATCTGGTTCGCCGCGGGACAGAAGCTGGACCGGGGTTAGCCGAGGGTGTCCTCGATCTCCTGGGCCCACTTCATCGGGATGGCATCAGGGCCGATGACCTGCATGGCGGACATGACGGTCAGCAGCATGCCGGCGGAGAGGAACTCGCGGGCCTCCTGCGGTGACGCGCCGGTCAGCTCGCGGATGAGCGCGTAGATGCTGCCGAAGCGCTCCCGGACGCAGTCGCCGATGGCCGGATCCCCGCTGGCTGAGAAGCCGTGCAGCAGGACGAGGAGCAGCTCGGGTTCGCCGAGCAGTCGCTTGTAGTTGCGGCCCAATGCGCTGAGCTCTGGGGACTCGGCGGCCCCCTCCCGGAAGATCTCCTCGATCCGCTGGCACACGCTGTCCACAGCGGCCAGGAACAGTTGCTGCTTGGTCCCGAACAACCGGATCACATACGGCTGCGAGACCCCGGCCATCCGCGCAATCTCGTCGGTCTTGGTGCCCTCGTACCCAGACGCCGCAAACGCCTGAACCGCAGCCCGCAAGACCTCTTCGCCCCGCTCCTTGGCCGTCAGCCTGACCCTCGTCATGTCCCCAGCTCCTTCCGTCTGCTTGACATGTTATCAGTGGATGCATACTCTCGTCATCGGTGAAGTTATCAGTGAATTACAACTAGGAGCTCGAGATGACCGCTCTCGTCGAGAGGGATGTGGTGGGGACCCGGAGCCGTGGGCTCGGGGTGGTGTTGGCCGCGGTGGGGATTCCCACCTTCATGGTCACGCTGGACAACCTGGTCGTGACGAACGCGCTGCCGGTGATCAAGACCGAGCTGGGCGCGTCATTGTCGGACCTGCAGTGGTTCGTGAACGCCTACACGCTGGCCTTCGCCGCGCTGCTGCTGACCGCGGCCGCGATCGGCGATCGGCTCGGCCGGCGGCGGATGTTCCTGGCCGGGATCGTGCTGTTCACGCTCGCGTCGGCCGCCTGCGCGCTGGCGACCGAGCCGTGGATGCTGACCGCCTTCCGCGCGATCCAGGGCATCGGTGCGGCGGCCGTGATGCCGCTGTCGCTGACGTTGCTCGCAGGCGCAGTACCGGAGAAGCAGCGGAGCGCGGCCATCGGCATCTGGGGCGGCATCTCCGGCCTTGGTGTCGCCGTCGGTCCGGTGGTCGGCGGCGCGGTTGTCGACGGCCTGAACTGGCAGTGGATCTTCTGGTTGAACGTCCCGGTCGGGGTGTTCGCAGTACTGCTCGCCGCTCGGGTCCTGTCCGAGTCCAGGGGTACGGCGAAGCGGCTCGACCTGCTCGGACTGGTTCTGGCGACGGCCGGCGTGCTGTCGATCGTGTGGGGTGTCGTGCACGGAGCCGACGACGGTTGGACGTCCGGCAGCGTACTCGGCTCGCTGATCGCAGGCGTCGTACTGCTGGCAGCCTTCATCGGCTGGGAGAGCCGGACGTCTGCGCCGATGCTGCCGCTGCGGTTGTTCTCGGTCCGCTCGTTCAGCGTCGTGAACATCGTCTCGTTCACCTTCGCGGTCGGCGTGTTCGGATCGGTGTTCCTGCTCGCGCAGTTCTTCCAGGTCGTTCAGCACTACACGCCGTTCCAGTCCGGCGTACGCACCCTGCCGTGGACCGCGGCGCCGCTCGTGGTCGCACCGATCGCCGGTCTGATCGTCGATCGAGTCGGCCCGCGGACGTTGATCGTCACCGGACAGCTGCTCCTGGCCGCTGGGCTCGGGTGGATCGCCCTGATCACCACCGCGACAACGCAGTACGGCGATCTCGTCGCACCGTTCATCCTCGCCGGGATCGGGATGGGGCTGACCTTCGCGCCGTCGGCGAGCGTCGTGATGAACAGCGCGTCCGACGCGGACCGGGGCGTGGCGTCGGGTACGAACAACACCATCCGCGAGGTCGGGGTCGCGATGGGCGTCGCCGTCCTCGCGTCGGTGTTCGCCTCGGCCGGATCGTACGAGTCACCGACCAGCTACGCCGCCGGCCTGGTGCCCGCGGTCTGGACCGGCGCCGCGATCGTCGCGGCCGGTGCACTGGTCGCGTTCCTGCTGCCGGGTCGCTCTAAAGTGTGACCGTGCTGGACGCAGACGACGTACGACGGATCGCGCTGTCCTTCCCGGAGACGGTGGAGAAGAAGCGCTGGGGACACCCGACGTTCGACGTGGCCGGGCGGATGTTCGTCACGGTGCCGGACGACCAGACGTCGTTCGCGGTCCGGTGTCCACGGCTGGAACGTGAAGAGTTGATCGCGGCGGAACCCGAGAAGTTCTGGGTGCCGAAGCACGAGGCGGGCTCGAACTGGGTTCGGGCCCGCCTTGCCGCGCTCGAGGACGCCGACGAGTTGCACGACATCCTGCTCGACTCCTGGCAGCAGGTCGCGCCGCCGGGGTCAGCTGACGTATCTGGGTGACACCGCGAACGTGTTGCAGCTGGCTGGGTTGCCGGTCTTGAACGACGTACCCATGAACCGCTGCTGGCTCGCCACGCTGCCGTGGTCGCCCTCTTCCGGCTTGTCGCCGGCCGTCAGGACCCACTTGTTCCAGACGTAGAGCATCTCGCCGCTGATCGGGTAGCTGCGCTTGTTGACCGCGAGGAAGACGCCGGCGAAGCAGTTCGCCTGCAGCTCCATCCGGCGGGTCTGCCGGGTCCGGTCGTCGTAGTTGGTCAGCTCGTACCGGATGTTGTCCGACGCCTGCAGGATGCCGGTCATGTTCTGTACGCCGTGCCCGTACTCGTGCGCGACCGAGCGGGTGTACCACATCCGCGCGTACGCCTTGGACTCCGCGTCCGGGTACTCCGTGTACGCCTGCACGAACACGTCGACCTTCATGTACAGGTTGTTGTTGGCCGAGCAGTAGTACGGCACGCTGACCGGGCCGGTGCCGCACGGGCCGGTCGCGTTCGTACCCGCCCAGAACGTCATCGTCGGCGGACGGAACTTGTAACCGGCCTTCGCCACCAGCGGCGCCCACGCCTTGTCCAGGCAGGGCTTGATCGCGGTCCAGTACGCCGCCGCGTTGCGCGCGTTGGTCGGCCGGACCCTCGGCTCCTTGCAGTTGACCGTCTTCATCTGGCCGGCCTGGTAGAGCGCGTTCTTCGCGACGACCGTCGAATCCGACACCTTCGGCGCGGTCGTGGTCGTCGTCTCGGTGCTGGTCGGCTGCTCGGTCGGCTGCTCCGTGGGCTGCTCCGTCGGCTCCTCGGTGGGGGCTCCGGTTGGCTCGGGGGTGTAGCGGCTCGGACTCACCGGCGGAGTCGTGACGTCGTCGGCGTTCTTCTTGACGACGCCGATGATCCACCCGCCGACGATCGCGACGCCGACGATCGACAGGATCGCGATCAGCGGCGCCTTCGACTTCTTCCGCGGCCGCTGCGGCTGCCAGCCCGGACCGCCACCTTGCCCGCCGGGTCCGGGCGGGCCGAAGGTCGGACCCCAGCCGAAGCCCGGGCCTTGCGGCGGCGGCCCGCCGTACTGACGCTGTGGCGGTCCGTACGCGGGCTGCTGGTACTGCGGCGGTTGCTGCTGGTACTGCGGTTGCTGCGGCGGGTACTGCTGCGGATTAGGCGGGTACGGCGAGTTCTGGCCGGGCGGCCCGTAGGGTGGCTGGCTCAACGCCGTTCCTCTCCTGTGCGTCAGAAAGCGACCGCCACAGTATCGGCAACAAACAGGTCAGTATCGCGCGCCCCTGGACGGTAGGGTCGGCAGCGTGACTGATGCCCGCACACCGAACAGCCCGATCGACCAGCTGGCTGAACGGCACCTCGAGCAGGAGATCGTGCTCGACCCGATCACGGCCACCGAGCTGGGGATCGCCGGCCACGACCACGAGCTGCCGGACTTCACGCCGGCCGGGTTCGAGGCGCGGGTCGAGCTGACCCGGCAGACCCTCGGCGAGGCGCAGGCGATCGAGCCCGCGAGCCCGCGCGAGGAGGTCGCCAAGGACGCGCTGGTGGAGCGCCTCGGGCTGGAGCTCGAGCGCTACGAGGCCGGCGTACCGCAGCACCAGCTGAACGCGATCTCGTCGGTCCCGGCGGCGCTGCGGCAGGTGTTCGACCTGATGCCGACCGACACCGAGCAGGACTGGGAGACGGTCGCGATCCGGCTCAACCAGATCGGTACGACGCTCGACGGGTACCGCGACACGCTGCTCGAGCAGGCCGCGCTGGGCCGGATCTCCGCGGTGCGCCAGGTGAACGGGCTGGCCGAGCGGATCGCCAGCTGGACCGGTGCCGACGGCGACGACTTCTTCGCCGGGCTGGCCGCGCAGGCTCCGCAGAGCGCGGTGAAGTCGACGGTCGAGGCCGCGGCGGCGTCGGCGCGGAAGGCGTTCGACCAGTTCGGCGCGTGGCTGACGACCGACCTCGCGCCGCGGGCGCCGCAGCGGGACGCGTGCGGCCGGGAGGTGTACGAGCTGGCCTCGCGCAGCTTTCTCGGCGCAGCGATCGACCTCGAGGAGACGTACGCCTGGGGCTGGGCCGAGCTGGCCCGGATCGAGAACGACATGCAGGACATCGCGTCCGGCCTCAACGGCGGCGACCGGAGCATCGAGGCCACGGCTGCGCTGCTGGACAACGACCCGGCGCGCACGATCCGCGGCAAGGACGCCTTCCGGGACTGGATGCAGCAGCTGTCCGACGCCGCCGTCGCCGAGCTGGGCGGCACCCACTTCGACATCGCCGACGAGATCCGCACGCTCGAGTGCATGATCGCGCCGACCTCGGACGGCTCGATCTACTACACGCAGCCGAGCGAGGACCTGACCACCCGCCCGGGCCGGATGTGGTGGGCGGTGCCGAACGGCGTCGAGCAGTTCGCCACCTGGCGCGAGGTCACGACGGTGTACCACGAGGGCGTGCCCGGGCATCACCTCCAGGTCGCGCAGACGATGCTGCGGACCGACCTGCTGAACCGCTGGCAGCGGATCGCCTGCTGGGTGTCCGGTCACGGCGAGGGCTGGGCGCTGTACGCCGAGCGCCTGATGGAGGAGCTGGGCTACCTCGAGGAGCCGGGCGCGCGGTTCGGCATGCTGGACGCGCAGGGGTTCCGGGCGGCGCGGGTGATCGTTGACATCGGCATGCATCTGGAGCTGGAGGTTCCGCGCGACAACCCGTTCGGCTGGCGGCCGGGGGAGCGGTGGAACGCCGAGCTCGGGTTCGAGTTCCTGCGGGCGCACTGCCGGATGGAGGTCGAGTTCCTGCAGGCCGAGCTCAACCGGTACCTCGGCTGGCCGGGGCAGGCGCCGTCGTACAAGGTCGGCGAGCGCATCTGGCTGCAGGCGCGCGAGGAAGCCAAGCAGCGCAAGGGATCCGCCTTTGATCTGCGGACGTTCCACTCGGACGCGCTGAACCTCGGCTCGATCGGCCTGGACCCGCTGCGCCGGGCGCTGGCGAAGCTATGAGCATCCGTTTCGTCCTGGCCTCGAAGTCGCCGGCCAGGCTGAAGACGCTGCGCAGTGCGGGCATCGAGCCCGAGGTGATCGTGTCCGGCGTGTACGAGGACGACGTGACCGCGGAGAATCCGGGCGAGCTGGCACGGTTGCTCGCGACGCTGAAGGCGCGCGCAGTGGTCGCGAACCTGAGCGATCATGCGACGGTGCTCGGGTGCGACTCTGTGCTCGAGTTCGACGGGGAGCCGTACGGGAAGCCCGAGACGCCCGACGCCGCACGCGAGCGCTGGCGGATGATGCGCGGGCGCACCGGCGTACTGCACACCGGGCACTGCCTGATCGACACCTCGGCCAAGCAGGAACTGCGGGAGCTGGCGTCGACCACTGTCCACTTCGCCGACCTGACCGACGACGAGATCGACGCGTACGTCGCCACCGGCGAACCTCTCGTCGTCGCCGGAGCGTTCACCGTCGACGGGCTGGGCGGGCCGTTCGTGACCGCGATCGAGGGCGACTACCACAACGTCGTCGGCCTGTCGTTGCCGTTGCTGCGGCGTATGCTCGCGCAGGTCGGCATCGCCTGGCCCGAGCTGTGGAAGACCACCTCCGACTACGTCTACGACGAGACCGTCGCTTCGACGTACGACGACACACGCGGCGGCGTCGTCCGCGCCGCGGCTGCCGCCGAAGCAGTGGATTCGCTGCTCCCCAAGGGCGGTCGCGTCCTCGAGCTGGCCGTCGGCACCGGCATCGTCGGCGCCGAACTCGTTGCCCTAGGCAATCTGGTGCACGGCGTCGACATCTCGACCGCCATGCTCCAGCACGCGCGCGTCCGGCTCCCGGGCCACGTCGCCGCGGCCGACGCGACGCGGCTGCCGATCGCGGACCGCCGGTGCGACGCGGTCGTTGCGGTGTGGCTCCTGCACCTGCTCAACAACAGCGAGCCGGTCATCGCCGAGGTCGCCCGGGTCCTACGCACCGACGGCGTCTTCGTCACCACAACCGACAAGTCCGACGCCAGCCGCTACGCCGACGACCGCGGCCCGGACGACAACCGCTCCCAGGACGCCATCGCGCACCTCGTCGCAGTCGCAGCCCGCTATGGCCTCGTGCTGGACGGCGCGACAACGTTCCCCGGCCCGACCCGCAACACCGGCCAGGCTCCGACGTACCCGCTCATCCGATTCCGCCGCGCCTGATCTGCAGACGGGCTTACGGGTGGGCTGACGCGCGCCACTGGCCGGGGCCGGGGTGGAACGGGGTGCGGGCGTTGCGCCAGTAGGTGGCCCAGTTGCTGGCTCGCTCGGGGTCTGCGGCCGGGGCGGGAGCGGCGGAGCGGGCGGCCAGGACGGTGATCAGGGCGGCCAGCTCTTCCGGCGTGGGGTTGCCTTTGGTGACTTGGATTGTGGTCACAGGGGGATGTTCCCATGCTTCTTCGGGGGCAGGGTGTCGCGCTTGGTGCGGAGGAGGCGGAGGGCGCGGATGATCTCGGCGCGGGTCTCGCTGGGCTTGATGACCGCGTCGATGTAACCGCGTTCGGCCGCGATATACGGGTTCGCGAGGTGGTCCTCGTACTCCGTGATCAGCTCCTGCCGGCGGGCCTCGACGTCCTCGGCGGAGGCGAGCTCACGGCGGTGCAGGATGTTGACCGCGCCCTGTGCGCCCATCACCGCGATCTGCGCGGTCGGCCAGGCGATGTTCATGTCCGCGCCGAGATGCTTCGAACCCATCACGTCGTACGCGCCGCCGTAGGCCTTGCGGGTGATCACGGTGATCATCGGGACGGTCGCTTCGGCGTACGCGTAGATCAGCTTGGCGCCGCGGCGGATGATGCCGTTCCACTCCTGGTCGGTGCCGGGCAGGAAGCCGGGTACGTCGACGAAGGTCAGGATCGGCAGGTTGAACGCGTCGCAGGTCCGGACGAAGCGGGCCGCCTTCTCGGACGCGTCGATGTCGAGCGTGCCGGCGAACTGCATCGGCTGGTTCGCGACCACGCCGACCGGGCGGCCCTCGACCCGGCCGAAGCCGACGATCATGTTCGGCGCGAACAGCGCGTGCACCTCGAGGAATTCGCCGTCGTCGACGACCGCCTCGATCGCGGTGTGCATGTCGTACGGCTGGTTCGGCGAGTCCGGGACGAGGGTGTCGAGGGCAAGGTCGGTCTCGGTCGGCTCGAGATCGGCCGGGGCGTCGTACACCGGCGGGTCCTCGAGGTTGTTCTGCGGGAGGTGACCGACGAGCGCCTTCACCCACTCGATCGCGTCCTCCTCGTCACTGCCGAGGTAGTGCGCGTTGCCGGACTTGGTGTTGTGCGTCCGCGCGCCGCCGAGCTCTTCCTGAGTGACGTCCTCGCCGGTGACGGTCTTGATCACGTCCGGACCGGTGATGAACATGTACGACGACTCGTCGACCATGACCGTGAAATCGGTGACCGCGGGGGAGTAGACCGCGCCGCCCGCACACGGGCCCATGATCAGGGAGATCTGCGGGATCACGCCGGACGCGCGGACGTTGCGGCGGAAGATCTCGCCGTACAGCCCGAGGGAGACCACGCCCTCCTGGATCCGGGCGCCGCCGGAGTCGTTGATGCCGATCAGCGGGCAGCCGATCTTCATCGCCAGATCCATCACCTTGACGATCTTCTCGCCGAAGACCTCGCCCAGGCTGCCGCCGAAGACGGTGAAGTCCTGCGCGAACACGCACACCTGACGGCCGTCGATGGTGCCGAACCCGGTCACCACGCCGTCGCCGTACGGGCGGTTGCCGTCCAGGCCGAAGCTGGTCGAGCGGTGCCGGGCGAACTCGTCCAGCTCGGAGAAGGAGCCCTCGTCGAGCAGCAGTTCGATCCGCTCGCGGGCGGTCTTCTTACCGCGCGCGTGCTGCTTCTCCACGGCGCGCTCGGACCCGGCATGCACGGCCTCGTCCAGCCGGTGCTCGAGGTCCGCGAGCTTCCCGGCCGTGGTGTGGATGTTCACCGTCTCTCCCATGAACGCGCAGCCTACGCGTCAGTACGCCGTACCGCCTGTGACGTCCGCCGCAGCGCGCCGCTGAACCTGGCCGCCGCTAGGTTCTCGTCGTGGCGGACGCAGAGGTCAGTGGTCTGATCCGGAGCATCAACAGGCTCGTCGAGCGGGACACGGGGAGCTTTTCGCTGGCGATCGGCGACCAGATCACCCACCGTGTGGGGCGGTCCGACCAGCGGCAGCTGCGGCTGCTCGCGGACAACCTCGACATCCCGGCCCGGCTCGCGCCGCGGCCCCGCGAGGACGACCGGCGCGTGGAGATCCGTGCCGCTCTGGTCGAGACGGTTGCGAGCTGCGCCGGCGTACTTGAACCGCGGGAGTCGGTCGAGGAGTCGCTGTATCCCTCCGGCCGGTCCCGGTTCGAGACGGCCAACAGCCGGCTGTATGCGCAGTACGAGACGCCGCGCCTGGTCGCTGAGCTTCGTCCGGACGGGCAGTCGGACGACCTCGGTGTCTTCCTGCCTCCGATGATCGACGGCGACCTGCTGGCTGCGCATGCGTCCGTTGTGGCGATCAGTGCGCGGACCGGGCGTCCGGAGCCCGCAGTACTGCGTGAGCTCGTCGCCGCCGGGCGCGGCGCCCACGCGACGGCCGCCGCGCGGTTGCTGCTCCAGTCCCGCCCCGGTTTCACGGCCTTGCCCGCGCCGGAGCGGAACGAGCTCACGACGGCGATCGCCGATCATCTCGAAGCCCAGTTCGAGAACCACGAGCGGCAGGCCCCGGGGCCGGAGATCGGCGCCGTACTGGCGGATCGGCAGCAGTTGGCCGGCTTCGGCTCGACCGCGATCACGACGGCAAGCCAGGACGCCAACGAGGAGATCGCTCATCTGCACGAGTTCTTCGACAAGATCGGCTGGCCTCCGGCCGTTGAGACACCGGATTCGGTCAACGAGCTGTGCGGCCGCATCCAAGGCGCTGTGGGGGAAGCCCTCGACGCGCCGAACTCGCGGTGGGACGGCCAGATCAAGCGGGAGCCTGGCGCCGGCACCACTCTCGTCCTCCCTATGGAACAGGCGACAGCGCTCCGGAAGCTGATCGAGAGCAGCAGGACTCACCCGCTGAGTCCCGCGGATGCGACCGCCGCCCGCTCGGCGTTCCAGGCGGTGGCGGCGGAGTACGCACGCTGGGCCGTTCCGGAGGAGTACGACGAACGGCACGAGGCGGCGGCCGACTCGGTCGCGCCGCGGTACGTGAACATCGAGCAGGCCGTCGGCACGGCGTACGCCGAGGACCACGTGCGCGAGCTCGCCGACCGGACGCTGCCGTACGAGCTGGCGATCCAGGTGCGGCACGCGCATCCGCCGGCTGCGGACCAGCGGCTCGCGCCGGCGGCCCGCGCGTTCGCGGCGGTCATCGACAACGCCGCCGGCCTCGAGGAGGGCGAGACGCTGCGCCGGATGGCCGGCGAGGGGCGGGTCCTGATGGTTCAGTCGGCTGTCGACGAGTTGGTGGCGGCTTCCGCCGTACCGAACATCGAGCGGCCGTTCGCCGCCGGTCGGATCACCGACGAGGCCGATCGCCAGTTCGACGCGCTGGACACGGTGACCGGCGATCCGGAGCGGTACGGCACCGATATCGGCAAGATGGCCGTGTCGATGGCACACCAACGAGAACCGATGGCGCGCTTCGCGTCCGGACACGACCCGGCGTTAGCCCGCCCGCAAGCACAGCCTCGCGACTCCGCTCCGACAACGAACCGCCCCACGTCGAACCCCGATCCAAAGCGCCCGACCCTGGACCGGTGAACCGAACCCCTCGGGTGCCACGATGGGGCGGTGGAGTACGCCGAGTTCGACGCCGCACGCCGCCGCATCATCCACGCCTGGGGCAACGAGATCACCGACCCCGAACAACTCGCCGCAGCAGTCGCCGACCTGCACGAACAGGCGACGAATCTCACCAGCGGATCCGACCGCGCGATGCGCTACTTGATCGCGATGGACGAACTGGTCGCCGAGGCCTCGGAACCCGAGAGCGAGTACATCCGCCGGGCCTCCGACGTGATGATGCGGTCGAGCGGGCCTGAGGGTACGCCGGCCGAGCAGCGCGCACGGGCCGAGGCGGGGATGGCCGAGATCGCCCAGATCGCCGCCGAGGCCCCGACCGCCGGCGAGCGCGACGCCGTACTCGAGATGAACGAACCGTTGGCCGTCATCGCGGCGTCGCACCCTGACGTCGACGACCAGACCGCCAGATTCGCGGTCGACACTGCGGTGGCACCGGCAGGCCGGATCGTGGCTCCGAAAGGGGCACCCGGATCGCGGTCGACCGCGGCGGCCTTGTCGACCGGACCCAAGGCGCCCGGTCGCGATCTGTGACCATGCGATGATGACCCGATGGAGTACGGGGACTTCGATGCTGCACGCCGTCGCGTCGTGCGCGCGTGGGGCACGGAGATCACCGACCCCGAAGAGCTGGCCGCCGCCGTCGAGCGGCTCCGGGAACAGGCCGCGACCGTCGACGGCGAGGCCGACCAGGCGAAGGCGATCCGCTATCTGAAGACGCTCGACGACCTCGTCCTCGAAGCCCGCACGCCGGAGAGCGTTCCGGTCCGGCAGGCGTCCGACGTGATGATGCGGGCCTCGAGTCCGGACGGTACGCCGGCCGAGCGGCGGGCCCGTGCCGAGGCCGGGATGGCCGAGATCGCGCGGATCGCGTATGCCGCCCCGACCGCCGGCGAGCGGGATGCCGCGCTCGAGATGAACGAGACCCTGGTGCAGATCATCGAGATGATCGACCTGGGGTCCGCGGAGCAGTAGATGGCCGGCGGGATGGTCCGCAGCGCGAACAGCGAGATCCCGGACCTCGACAACGGGCTGTGGGAACGCGTCCGCGACGCGGTGGCGGCGGAGTCGGGTTCTGCGGTGTCGCTGTGGAACGGGGATCTGCATTACACCGACGATCCGACGATCCGCGGTGCGGCGTACTCGGACGGCACTGTTCGGCTGAACCGGACGCTGGTGGTCCAGCCGCTGCAGGAGATGTACGAGACCCGCGGGCAGCCGGCCACGCTGGAGCAGTGGGGGATCCGACGGAACGCGCTGAAGACGGTCTGCCACGAGTTCGACCATCTCGCCGGGCCGGAGGGGTTCACGCACGCTCGTTGGAAGGCTGACCTCCAGCCGCTGGAGTACCGGCCGCTCGAGGAGGGCGTCACCGAGGCGTGGAGTCAGGCGCAGCTCGACGCGACCGCCGATCGCGTACTGCCGCCGGACCTTGCCGCACAGGTGAAGGCGGTCCGGGTGCCGCACTCATACCCCGGGTACGAACCCGCGGCCCGCGCGTTCGCCGACCAGATCGGCGCCGAGGCGAACCTCTCCGGCAACGAGGTACTCCGTCGGATGGCGAGCCAGCCGCCCATGTCGAAGGCGCGCGCCGCAGCCGACGTGATGTTCGACAGCTCGGACCTGCCGAACCTCGTGCCCGCCGCGGAACAGGAGGCCGTCCGCGAGCGCCTCGCCACCCAGATCAACCAGGACTTCGGCAAGCTCCGCGAGCTCCACGACAGCACCGCCCCCAACCTCCGCTCAATCTCCCACACCCGCGGCGCCGACATCGCCGACTCCCTCACCGACGCAGTCCGCGCCACCGAGACGCAGTACCGCGACCAGCTGGCACAACAACACACCCAACAACTGCAACAAACCACCAACCGAGAACAACCCACCATCGAACTACCCCAACCCCAACAGACGGTCCAACCCACCCACCCCCAATTCCCGATACTCCAACCCCACCCCCCAAGACAACCCCAACCCCAGCCGCAGCCGTCGCCGCAACCGCAGCCACAGCAGCATCCGCAGCAGTCGGCGCAGCCACAGGCGCCGCAGCAACCCCCGGCCTTCCAGCCACCACAGCAACCCCAGCCGCCGCAGGCACAACCGCAGCCGCAGGCACCGGCCTACCCGCAGCCGCAGCAAGCGCAGCCGCTGCAGGCTCAGCCGCAGGCGTACCAGCCACCGCAGCCTCAACCGCAGCAACCGCAGGCACCGGCCTACCCGCAGCCGCAACCGCAGCAAGCGCAGCCGCTGCAGCCGCAACCGCAGCAAGCGCAGCCGCTGCAGCCGCAACCGCAGCAAGCGCAGCCGCTGCAGCCGCAACCGCAGCAAGCGCAGCCGCTGCAGGCTCAACCGCGGGCGTACCAGCCACCGCAGCCTCAACCTCAGCCGCCGCAGGCTCAGCCGCAGCAGCCCCAGGCACCGGCCTACCCGCAGCCGCAGGCGCAGTACCAACCGCAGCAAGCGCAGCCCTCGCAGGCACAGCCGCACCAACAGGCGTACCAGCCACCGCAGGTCCAGCCGCCGCAGGCTCAACCGCAGCAGCCGCAGCAAGCGCAGCCGCAGCAGGCGTACCAGCCACCGCAGCAAGTCCAGCCGCTGCAGGCTCAACCGCAGCAGCCACCGGCGTACCCGCAGCAGGCTCAGCCGCAGCAGGTCGTCCCGCAGCAACAGCCGCAGTACACCCAGCCGCAGCAGCCACCTACCTACCCGCGGCCACAGGCGTACCAGCCACCGCAGCAAGCCCAGCCGCAGCCCGCACAACCGCAGCAGCAGCCGCAGTACGCCCAACCGCAGCAGCCAGCTACCTACCCGCAGCCGCAGCAGGCACCAGGCCAGCAAGCCCAGTGGTGGCCGCAGCAGCAGCCGGTCCAGCCACAGAAGACTCCCGGCCAGCCGCAGCGGGCCCAGCAGCAACCGCAGCCGTGGCAGCAGCCGCAGCCCCCACAGCCGCAGCAACAGTCGGCGTTCCCGCAACAGACTCCTGGCCAGCTGCAGCCGCAGCAGCCTGCGCAGCCGCAGTACGCCCAGCCGCAACAGCCGCAGCAAGCGTCGGCCTATCCGTCGCCGCAGACCCGCCTGCAGCAGCAGTACACCCAGCCGCAGCAGGCGCCGGGCCAGCAGCAGTCACTGGCCCAGCAGGAGACCCGACGCCGGTGGTGGCAGAGGCGCCAGCCGCAACAGCAGTCGCAGCAGCCGCGCAACCCGCAACAGCAGCAACGCGGGCAACAACCACAGCCGCAAGCTCCGACGTACCCGCAGCCGCAAGCCGCTGCCTACCCGCAGCCCCAGGCTCCTGCCTACCCGCAGCCACAGCAGGCGCCGGGCCAGCAGACCCCAGGACAGTCGTGGCAGCAGCCGCAACAACCTCCTCCCCAACAGACTCCGGGCCAATGGCAGCCGCCGCGTGGTCCGCAGCACGAGGTTTTCCACTCGCCATCGCAGCAGCAGTCGCAGTCGGGTCAGCAGCAGCCGGGGCAGTGGCAGCCTCCGCGTGGACCGCAGCATGAGGTGTTCCACTCGCCGCCGCCGCAGCAGCAACCGCAGCAGCAGGGCCAGCAGCAGGGCCAGCAGCAGGGCCAGCAGCAGGCGGGGCAGCCTGGGCGGCAGGGGATGGGGCAGTGGCAGCAGGCGCCGGGGACGCAGTACTCGCAGGGGGCTCCGCAGCCGGTGGCTGGGCAGTGGCCGGCGCCGCAGGCTTCTCAGCGGCAGCAGTTTCCGCCTCCGACGCAGTACGGACAGCCGCAGCCGGCTCCCCAACAGCAGGCTCGCCAGCAGCAGCCGGCTCCCCAACAGCAGGCTCGCCAGCAGCAGGCACTGCCCGGGCAGCAGGCCCAGCCGGGACAGCAGGCCCAGGCGGGGCAGCAGCAGTGGTGGCAGCAAGGGCCGCAACAGCAGCAGGGGCCGCAGCAGCCGCCTGGCTCGGGTGCGCAGGATGTGGCGGCCTTGCGGGCTGTGCTTGATCATCAGGCGCCGGCGGCGGGAGCTACGCGAATGGCGCAGGGGCAGGCGGCGTCCGCTCATCGCGGTGGTGCGCACCAGACCGAGCAGTCCGCCGGCCGCTCTACAGACAGCCCCAGCCGCTAAGCACACAGGCCCCATCGCAAACAAGCTCCAGGCGGGCTGGCCGCGAACCAGCTCCAGAGCAAGCCCGAGGGCAACCAGCCTCAGGCAGGTCCGACCCGCTGACCAGCTGCAGGCGGGTCCGATCGCGAACCAGGTTCAGGCGGGCCGGCCGCGAACCAGCTCCAGGGCAGGCCCGACCGCTGACCAGCTTCAGGCAGGCCCGGCCGCTGGGCGGCGTCAGGTGGGGCCGACGGTGAAGAGTTTGGTTAGGCGGGCGGCTTGGGCTAGGTCGCCGCGGACGGAGAGGCGTTGTTTGAGGACTGCCACGATGGGGTCTTCGTTGCCGGTGACTATTCGGAGCAGGGTGGCGGGGTCTGTGCGGATGGAGATGTCCGCGGGAGCGGGCTGTCTCGAGAGCATCGTGCATCGGCTGTCGTGGACGTGGATCCAGTACTCGTCGACGGAGTGACCGTCCCCGCCCGCGCCGGTGATCTGCCAGCTGATCACAGCGTCGAACCCGGCGGCCCGGGCGGGTCGGAGGTACTCCGGCATCCGGCGAAAGATCTCGCGCAACGCGACCTCTCGCACTCCCCCGATGAGACGATGCCGAAGCTCCCGCTCCGACGTCCGGTCGACCAATCGGGCCAGCTCGCTCGCGTCCAAGGTCGTGATGCCCTCGGACTCGAGCCAACCGGCACTGCCTCGTTCGGTCATCGACCACCCCCGCGGCAGTTCCTACCGGACTGTAGGAATTTCCTACGATGCGGTAGGTTTGTCAAGTGGTCGAGGACCCTGAACGACGTCGGCGGGCTCGTCATCTCGGTCCGGAGCGCCGTCGCCCGTTGATCCTGGATGCCGCGCTCGAGGTTTTCTCGGCGAACGGCTTCGCCGGTACGACGATGCAGTCCGTCGCGGACGCGGCCGGCGTCACCAAACCCGTCGTCTACGACTCGTTCGCGAACCGCGACGAGCTGCTCCTGGCCCTGCTCGGCCGCGAGGAGCAGCACCTGGTCGTCTCGATCGTCTCCGCGCTGCCCGCGGACCCGAGCGTCGGTACCCCGGAGGAGCACGTCCTCGAGGGTCTGACCGCGTTCCTGACCGCGGTGTCCAAGCAGCCGCAGTCGTGGCGCATCGTCTTCGGCGCGCAGTACGGCGCTGCGCCCGTCGTCGCCGAGCGGGTCCGCGCCGCCCGCGCGTTCCTGGTCGAGAGCCTGCGCCTGACCCTGCTCCAGTCCCTCCCCGGCGTCGCGGACCCCGACGCGAACCTCCCGGTCCTCGCCGAGTTGCTCGCCTCGATGACCGAGTCCTGCGCCCGGATGCTCGTCGTCGACGGCACGGACCGCAGCCCGGCCGAGCTGGCGAAGACCGTCTCCCAGGTCGTCGCCGGCGGCTTCGGCAACGTCTGAGCGCGACATACTGTGAAGTAGCTGAACGCGCGGTCACGATCGGCTTCCAGTGGTTGGACTGTGCGGCGTCGATGGGCGTCCGCCGATAGGGTGGGCGAACGTGAGCGAGACCGGTAGTGAGACCCGTACCCGCGCGCGGTTCGAGGTGCCTGAAGAACTCAGGGCCGACGTCCGCCTGCTCGGCGAGATCCTCGGCAAGGTTCTGGTCGAGTACGCCGGGCAGCCGCTGCTCGACGACGTCGAGAAACTGCGCGAGCTGACCATTGCCGGTGACGGCGCCGCGGCCGAGCAGTTGGTCGCGTCGTGGCCGCACGAGCGGGCCGAGGATGTCGCGCGGGCCTTCACCTGCTACTTCCACCTGACCAACCTGAGCGAGGAGCTGCACCGCGCCCGGGTACTGCGGGAGCGCGACCGCGCCGGCAGCGAGGCCGTGGTGTCCGAGCTGGCCCAGGCCGTCGAGCAGATCGCCCGCGACAGCGGCGAGCAGCAGGCCCGCGCCCTGCTGAACGGGCTGGAGTTCCGCCCGGTGCTGACCGCGCACCCGACCGAGGCCCGGCGCCGCGCCGTACTGGCGACGATCCGGCGCATCTCCGCGCTGCTGGACGAGCGCCACGACCCGCGGGCAGGCGACAGCGACCTCGCGGAGAACCGTCGCCGCCTCGTCGAGCAGGTCGACGTCCTCTGGCGTACGGCGCAACTCCGTACCAGCCGGCCCACTCCGCTGGACGAGGTGCGGTCCGCGATGGCCGTGTTCGAAGAGACCCTGTTCGATGTCGTAGGCAACGTGTACCGCCGCCTCGACGACGCGCTGGCCGGTGACGCAGCCGGCACCCGTACGCCGGTAGTCGCGCCGTTCGTGCACCTGGGTTCCTGGATCGGCGGCGACCGGGACGGCAACCCGAACGTCACCGCAGCGATCACCCGGGAGGCCATGCAGATCCAGGCCGACCACGTGCTCCGGGCGCTCGAGCAGGCGACCGAGGAGCTCGGCCGCGCGCTCACGCTGGACGCCGCAACCACTCCGCCGTCCGCGCCGGTCCGCCGCATCCTGGAGGACGCCCGGGCGGTCAACCCGGAGCTGATCGCTGACATCGAGACCCGCTCGCCGGCCGAGCCGCACCGGCAGCTCCTGCTGCTCGCAGCGCGCCGGCTCGCCGCGACGCGGTCCCGTGACGCCGACTTCGGCTACCCGCGGGCCGCTGACTTCCTCCACGAGCTCAAGGTCTTGCAGGACTCGCTGGTGACAGCCGGCGCACCACGCCAGGCGTACGGCCAGCTGCAGCAGCTCATCTGGCAGGTCAACTCGTTCGGCTTCCACCTGGCCGAGCTGGAGATCCGCCAGCACTCCGCAGTACACGCCAAGGCTCTGGAAGAGGTGCTGGGCGGCGGGGAGCTCTCCGACCAGACAGAAGAAGTGCTGGCCACGCTCCGGGTCATCGGTCAGATCCAGCAGCGCTTCGGCCCCGAGGCCTGCCGTCGGTACGTCGTGTCGTTCACCCGCAACGCCGGCGACCTGGCAGCCGTCTACGAGCTGGCTGACGCTGCGCTGGACGGGCGCCCGATCGAGCTGGACGTCGTACCGCTGTTCGAGACCGGTGAGGACCTGCAGAACTCGGTGGAGGTGCTGGACAACGCGATCCAGCTCACCCGGGTGCGGCACCGGCTCACCGCGAACGACCGGCGCTTCGAGGTCATGCTCGGGTACTCCGACTCCGCCAAGGATGTCGGGCCGGTGTCGGCGACGCTGGCGCTGTATGACGCGCAGGCGCGGATTACGGCGTGGGCGCACCGCAACGCGATCCGGCTGACCCTGTTCCACGGTCGCGGTGGCGCGCTGGGTCGCGGCGGTGGTCCGGCGAACCGCGCCGTACTTGCGCAGGCTCCCGGGTCGGTCGGCGGCCGGTTCAAGCTGACGGAGCAGGGCGAGGCGATCCCGGCGCGGTACGGGAACGCACCGATCGCGCAGCGCCACATTGAGCAGGTGACCGCGGCGACGCTGCTCGCATCCACTCCGGCGGTGGAGGAGCGGGCCACGGCGGCGGCGGAGCGGTTCGCGGTGATGGAGAAGACGCTCGACGAGGCCGCGCGTACGGCGTACCACCAGCTGGTGAAGGCGGACGGGTTCGCGGAGTGGTTCGGCCGGGTGACTCCGCTGGAGGAGCTCGGTCAGCTGCCGCTCGGGTCGCGGCCGGCGCGGCGTGGTGTGGCGGTGTCGTCGCTGGAGGACCTGCGGGCGATCCCGTGGGTGTTCGCCTGGTCGCAGGCCCGTGTGAACGCACCGGGTTGGTACGGCCTCGGTACGGCGCTGTCTGCCGTCGGGGACGTCGCACTGCTGCAGGAGGCCAACCAGAACTGGCCGCTGTTCCAGGTGATGCTGGAGAACGCGGAGATGTCGCTGGCGAAGACGGACCGCCGCATCCTCGGCCGCTACCTGGAGCTGGGCGACCGGCCGGAGCTGACGCAGCTGATGCTCGACGAGCACGCGCTGACGACCGAATGGGTGCTCAAGGTGCTCGGCGAGGAGCGACTGCTCCAGGGGCGGCGGGTGCTCGGCCGTGCGGTCGAGCTGCGCAACCCGTACGTCGACGCGCTCAGCTACCTGCAACTGCGTGCACTGCGGACCCTGCGCACCGACGACTCGCTGGATGAGGAGCAGATCGTCCGCACTCGACGGCTGCTGTTGCTGACCGTCTCGGGCGTTGCCGCCGGTCTGCAGAACACCGGATGAGATTCAGCGACCTGGAGCGGCCCCCGCTGGACGAGAAGTTCCTGCGGGGCCGCTTGGTGCGTCCCGGTGCGCTGTGGACCCAGATCGACGTACTCGCGGAGACGCCGTCGACCAATGCGGTCGTGGCCGCCGCGGCCGCTGGTGGCCAGGCCGAGGGGCTGGTTGTCGCAGCGGAGTACCAGTCGTCCGGTCGCGGGCGGCTGGGGCGGACGTGGACCACACCACCGCGCTCTGCCTTGCTCATGTCCGTTTTGCTGCGCCCGGTGACGGTGGAGGCGGCTCGCTGGCCGTGGCTCGGTCTGCTGGTTCCGCTGGCTGTTGCGGCTGCAGTGCGTGCCGTTGCTGAGGTCCCGGCGCAGGTGAAATGGCCGAACGACGTCCTGGTCGAGGACCGCAAGCTGGCGGGCATCCTGCTCGAGCGGATCGAGGGACCCGCGGCCGTGGTCGGCATCGGCCTCAACGTGACGCTGCGCGAGTCGGAGAAGCCCCATGAGGCCGCGACGTCGCTGGAGTTGGAGAAGGCCGCAACGACCGATCGCGCTACGGTCATGGCCGCCGTACTGCGTGAACTCGCCTCTCGTTACCAGGCCTGGGTCGACGCCAAGGGTGACCCCAGCGTGGTGCTTCCGGAGTACCGTGAACTGTCTGCGACGCTGGGGCGCGCTGTGCGGGTGGAGCTACCGGACGGCACGTTCTTGGAAGGCACTGCCCGTGACCTGGCTGACGATGGTCGGCTCATCGTCGACACCGCTGATGGCCCGAGACCCTTGGCAGCAGGCGATGTCACGCACCTGAGGACAGCTGGCCAATAGTGCGGCCCTGGTCCGGACGGTGGACCACGACGATCCGGTTGCCTGCCCGCACCGAGCCCGTCTGCAGCACCTTCAGATAGGCACCTACTCGACCGGTCTTCGCGAAGCGGTGGTGGAACCGGTGGATCCCCATCCGCCCCGACAAGTTCCCGCACGGCGTACGCGGCGAACTTACCTCGACCAGGATCCCGTTCTTCGGCCCGCCGATCCGCCACCGCTCGCCGATCATCGCGCCGGTGATGTCGAGCCCGGACGTCGTCAGGTTCTCGCCGAACAGCCCCGGCGGTATGTCACGATCCAGCTCGATGGACCACCAGCCCGCGTCTTCCTCGGCGTACGCGTAGAGCGCCTTGTCCGGCCCGCCGTGGTACCGCGTATCGCACTGCCGATCACCGACCAGCCCGAGCTCGCCAACCTGAACCGCCCCGCGCACCGGCCGCTTGTCGATCGCCGTCCATCGAGTCGGCCCGCGGATCACCTCATGCACAACGTTGACCGCCACCACCCGCGCATTCATTGGCTGATCCAACGAATCGGATCGCCGCTGTCCAGGTCGTCGCAGCCCGCGTCGTGCAGAGCGCCGGCGACGAGCGTGCGGCGGTACGACGCGAACGTCAGCACATGCGCGATCATCCCGCCGGCCGTGTAGACCTCGGCGTTCTCGCCCGGGCAGACGATCAATTCGTCGAGCCGGTTCGCCGCACACAACTCACCGATCTCGCCCGCGAACGCCGGTCCGACCACCTCGAGCCGGCGCCGCATGCTCTGCACACTCTCGCCCCGCTCGACCGAGAAGTCGTACTCCTGGCCGGTCAGGTTCGCATGCCACATCCCGAGCTGACCGACCAGCCGGGACAGCAGCGAGCGCAGCGTCGGGTGGTCGTCGATCCCTTCGACCGAGATCTCGATCGGCCGGTCGAGTTGCTCGTCGGTCAGCGTCGCCGCCTGCCCGACCATCTCCCCGAGCAGCCAGATGTGGTGATCGACCATCGTCCGTACCAGATCCATCGAACTCACCTCGTCCCTGGCCGCCACCCGCAGCCCGTTCGGCGGGTGGAAATGGATGCCGCTCGGCGCGTCCAGCCGGATCCGGTCCGGCCGACCACGCCATTCCGCGGGCGGTACGCCGTACGCCCGACCGAAGGCACGCGTGAACGCCTCGTGCGACCCGTACCCGGCCTCGACCGCGACATCGAGGATGTGCCCCGGCCCGGTCAGCAGCCGGTACGCCGACCGCTCGAGCAGGATCCGCCGTCGCAGCGCGCCCGGGCGCTCGCCGGCCGCGGCCGCGACCATCCGATCGAGATGCGACCGCGAGAGCTGGAGCCGCGTGGCGAGGTCGGCGGCGTTGACCGCGTGGTCGTCGAGCGCGTCGGCCAGTACGTCGACGAAGGCGGCGAGCACGTCGGTGGTCATGCCACCATCGTGCCGCCGCCCGGGTCGTCGTGCTTGATCGTTTTCGCTTTACTCGGTGAAGATTTTTGCGGCGGTGATCAGCGTCTCGATCACGCCGTACCCGAGGAGGACGGCGACCAGGAGCCAGGAGATCACCAGGCGTGGGGTCTGGTTCATTGGGTTGCCTCCACCGTGGACTCAGACTTCTCGTGGAACCGCGCGGACACCGAACGGATCATGAGGTTGGCGACGAACCCGACCGCCAGTACGCCGACCATCGTGAACAGCGCCGGCCGGTACGCCGAGGCGGTCAGCGTGCCCGGTTTGCCTTCGTGGTCGAGGAAACCGTTGATGATGAGCGGTCCGGCGATGCCCGCGGCAGACCATGCCGTCAGCAGCCGCCCATGGATGGCGCCGACCTGGTAGGTGCCGAACAGATCCCGCAGGTACGCCGGAACTGTCGCGAATCCGCCGCCGTAGAACGAGATGATGATCGCGGCGAGCAGTACGAAGACCACCGTGCTGGTGTGGCCGACGGTCGCGAGCAGGGCGTAGGCGATGATTCCGACGCCGAGGTACATCGCGTAGATCGGCTTGCGGCCGATCACGTCCGACGTCGTCGACCAGCCGAACCGGCCGGCCATGTTGAAGATCGACAGCAGACCGACGAACCCGGCCGCCGCGGCCACCGCGACGCTCGACTTGCCGTCGTCACCGCGGAAGAAGTCCTGGATCATCGGGCTGGCCTGCTCGAGGATGCCGATCCCCGCGGTCACGTTGCAGAACAGCACGACCCAGAGGAACCAGAACTGCGGCGTCTTGATCGCGTTCGAGGCCGACACGTTCGCTGTGGTGACGAGCGCCTTCTGCTGCACGGTCTGCGGGTCGAAGCCTTCCGGCGTCCAGCCCTCGGCAGGCACGCGGATGTTGAAGACGCCGAACATCATGATGATGAAGTAGCCGAGTCCCAGCGTGACGAAGAGCCCGACCAGCGCGCCGCCGCCCGCGACCGACGTACTGACGTTCGGGTCATAGTTGGAGTCGTAGAGGCCGAGCAGTTGGCGCGACAGCGGGCTCGCGACGAGCGCGCCGCCGCCGAAGCCCATGATCGCCAGGCCGGTCGCGAGACCCGGGCGGTCCGGGAACCACTTGATCAGGGTCGACACCGGTGAGATGTAGCCGATGCCGAGACCGATACCGCCGATCACGCCGTACCCGAGGTAGACCAGCCAGAGCTGGCTGGTACCGATGCCCAGGGCGCCGACCAGGAAGCCGGTGGCCCAGAAACAGGCGGCGACGAACATCGCTTTTCGTGGGCCGTTGCGTTCGACCCAGGTGCCGCCGACCGCGGCGGACAGGCCGAGCATCACGATCGCGATGCTGAACACCACGCCGACCGCGGTCTGACTGCTGTCGAAGTGTTTCACCATCGAGGTCTTGTAGACGCTGGTCGCGTACGCCTGCCCGATGCACAGGTGAACGGCCAGCGCGGCCGGCGGGATCAGCCAGCGGCTGTACCCGGGCGGCGCGATCGTGTGCTCCCGATCGAGTATCGACAAGATTGCCATCACGGCTCCCTCTCGTCCCCCAGTTGATAACCCCTCGCGCATCTTGGCTCACTGTATGCACTTTGTGAAGTGTTGAACCACTTTGCTGCCTGTTCGGTACCGGGCGGTTGCCCCCGTTCGTGTCGGGAGGGGGCAATCGGACCCGGTAGCTGTGAGACTGGGGGTATGGCGATCTCGGCGAAGTTGTTGGGTGAGGACGAGTACGTCGTCGTCAGCACCCGGACGCACTGGAAGGCGCTGATCGGGCCGGTGCTGCTGCTGCTCGTGGTGGCGGGCGCCGGTGGTTTCCTGGCCGCGATCGTGCCGACCGGGTCGTTGCAGACCCCGGCCCGGATCGCGATCCTCGCCGTCGGTGTGGTGATCCTGGCGACGTTCGCGCTGAAGCCGTTCCTGAACTGGTTCTTCTCGACGTACACGATCACGAACCGGCGGCTGATCACCCGGCACGGCATCCTCACCCGCACCGGGCGGGACATCCCGCTGATGCGGGTCAACGACGTGTCCTACGAACACGGCCTGATCGACCGCATCCTCGGCTGCGGCACGCTCCACATCGAGTCCGCCGGCGAGCGCGGCCAGGTGGTTCTTCCCGACGTACCGCACGTCGAGCACGTCCACCTGCAGATGTCAGACCTCCTCTTCGGCGGCCCCGAGGGCAAGCCCGGCGACGGCATCCTCGAAAACGAAGACCCGCCCGAACACATGCGCCGCCGCCCGCAACAACCGCAACAGCCCCAGCAGCCCGGATCGGACGACGGCCAAACCCTTTTCAGCTCAGACGACGACCGCTAGAAGACCTCGAGGCCTACTGGTGCCAGCGGCCAGCGGAAGGCTGCAGTTGTTTGGTTGAGGGTGCCGGGGGTGTGTTCGGTGACTCGGCCGGTTGTTGCGAACTCGGCTAGTGGGCGGCCGCCTAGGTAGGCCGCGGCTAGTTCGGATACCGAGAGGGTCAGGTCGGCCCTGTCGTCTGTGGGTTGGCAGGAGACGGACGAGCCGGTCGCGGTGAGGCGGTAGCGGCCTGTGTTGGACTCGATCAGGTTGTCGGTGACCTCCATGACGACGTCGACGGGGACGGCGTACTGGCGTTCCTGGAGGGCTCGGCGGACGTCCGTGATGCGGATCCAGAGGGACTCGCTGACGCGGCGGTCCAGGGCGGTCGGTGTGCTCACCAACTGCAGGAGGGGCTCGTCGATCGCGGCGTAGCCGTAGCCGAGTTTGGCGCTGAGATCCATGGTCAGGAGGTGTTGCCAGAGGACTCGGTAGGCCGCGGGCGAAGGGGCAACCAGCTCGTCCACGTGGACCTCGTACGCCGGACCGGTCGGGCCCCAGACCATCTTGCCGCGCCACAGTGCGTAGCCGTCGACGGTGGCGGTCTCGTCTCGGTGGACGACGATGCGGAGGGCGGTTCGGCCGCCGCGGTCGTCCGGCTTGTCTTCCAGGTGTTTCTGCCAGCGCAGCTCCGAGCGATCGGACACTCCGGGCCGGAGCTTCTGCATCGCGACCAGCAGGCGCGGCAGCTCCTTGAGCGCCTCGTCCGCAGACAATTCGCCGAGCTCGCCCGGGCGGATCGGCCCGGTCGGCGGGCCGACGCGGTGCAGATCGACCTCGTACGACGTGCCCCACGCGGCAGCGGCGTACCCGAAGCGGCCGTAGATCGCCGGCTCGCTGGCCCAGAGGACCGCGATCGCCTCCGGCACCTCGCGCAGCTGCTGCCCGATCAGCCCGGACATCACGCCACGCCGTCGGTGCGTCGACTTCACGCCGACTCCGGTCACATGCGCCGCGGGCACGACACCGCCCGGCACCGACAGGTCGCGCGTCAGTGCACGCGTCGTACCGATGATCTCGCCGCCGTGGGTCGCCACGAGCGCGCGCTCGGGCTCGAACAGCTGCTGCCCGAGATCGTCGGGCGTCACCTCGAACATCATCGCCGCGCCGAACACGGCCTGGACCGCGTCGTACTCGCTCGCCTGGGCCGTCCGCACCTCGATATCGGTCACGTACCGCATCTTCACACGCCCTACCGACAACTACAGCCCTCACGCGAGCATCAAGGCAGCTGAGAGGTGGTGCACATGATCAAGATTCTCGGAGCGACGACGGCGGCTCTGCTGATGGCAGCAGGCCTGATCCCCGGAACAGCGGTTGCAGGGCCGAACCGAGTGGCTACGCCGAGTGCGGCGTCTGTCGGGGGCTGCGCGGTGTCGGTGGGGTCCGTGACGGCGGGGGGTGACCACCGGGGCCAGGGCGTCTTCGCGGCTCTGCCGCCGACGGCGTCGGCCAGCACCATCCTTGGGGGCGGGGTGTACCCCGACGGAGCGGTTCGGATCAGCTCCTCGATGTCGTGGGGCGATGACGGAGTCAGCATCGCCTTCGTGTCCGGTTACAGCGTCCTGGGGGATGCGCTGTACTACGCCCAGTACGCCTCGACAGACGGCACGATAGATCGTCCGCCGTTGAAGCGGATCGGCGGTGGCTGGGGAAGCTTCGTCGCTCTCGACACGACCTTTTACTACGGCACAGTGGGGAAGCGGAGCAACGCCTTCGGACTCAGCAACGACGGCACGCTGTACCGCTGGACCATCGACAGCAAGGGTGTCTGGCGGAACAAAGCATCCGCAGCCGGGTTCGCCTCGGTGAAGTCGATGGCACTGATCAGCTCGACCAAGACGTACGACACGTTCCTCGCGAACACCCGCGGCGGGGCGCTGTACACGATCCACATCCCGACCACCGCGCCGATGAAGCCGATCGTCAAGCAGGTGCGCAGCGCGACGTGGCAGGGCTTCGAGACGCTGCTCGCGCAGCAGTGCGGCCAGTACGGCACGCTCCTGCTCGGCATCGACCGCGACACCCACACCGGCTACGTGTACGCCGTTGGTCACGCCACCGGGCCGACCACCGTCATCCAGTCGTTCGGCAAGGTGCCCGGCACCTTCACCGACCCGGTCTACTTCCACTGGACCGACGGCAACGCCACCTTCAAGCCGCCGTTCGGAGAGTGACTCTCAGACAGCTTCGACGTTGTCGATCAGCCAGTGGCCGGCGACTGACTGCAGCGTGAGGACTACCCGGGTTCGCTGGACGCTGGGCGTCTTCAGAGTCTTGGTGGTTGTAGTGGTGTCGACGAAAAGGAGGACATGGGCCGTCGTGGCGGTCGCGTCCTGGACTGCGGCCTCTTTGACGGCGGCCTTGGCGACGGCCTGCTGGCTGAGTTGCTGTGGGCGGATGGCGGCCACTGTCTGGGCGAACTCGGCCCCGAACTTCTCCGTCGTGACCTTCCGCGTCGCTGCCGCGTAATCATCGAGCTTGCGATAGTCGTAGCTGAACAGGGCGACCACATTCGTCTGTGCGGCCGCGAGGACGTCCTTCCGCAGCTGCTCGTCGGGCCCTGCCTCGTCGAGCTTCTGCTGCAGGTCGTCGGCGCGCTTCTGCTGTGTGTTCGCATCCGACCGTACGAGGGCGACAGCAGCGATCCCCGAGCCGATGGCGGCCACCAGCAGTACACCGAGAACGATGCTGACGACAACCGCCGGGTGCAGGCGCGATGGAGACTTGCTCATCCGTTCGGCCGCGGTCAGCGGACGACGGGCAGATCGCCGGTGTTCTCGGTGTCGAGCTCGGCCGGGGAGTCCGGCGTCGGGGTGTGCTCGGCCTCGTCCAGCTCGATCTCTTCCTTGAACACGAACTTCCGGTACGACCAGAAGCGGAACAGGGTGCCGAGTCCGAGGCCGATGAAGTTCGCGGCGATGTTGTCGGACAGCCAGGTGTGCAGGTCCAGCACGTACCGCGAGAAGGCCAGACAGCCGGCCGCGATCAGCAGACCGATCCCGTTCAGCACGAAGAACAGGACGTACTCACGGTGCAGACCGCTGCGCTCCCGGTGCCGCCAGGTCCAGTAGCGGTTCCCGAAGTACGTCACGACGGTGGCGACCGTGGTCGAGATCAGCTTCGCGGTCAGCGGCTTGTGGTGCAGCATGCCCTCGCCGGAGTCGGCGAGCACCAGCGGGTTGGCGAACACGAGCCAGTTGTAGATCGGCAGGTCGACGACCAGACCGAGCAGACCGACCAGACCGAACTTGGCCACTTCGTGCACCAGGTGCTGGAACTGGCGGTACAGCGTGGTGACGAGCTTCAACGGTCTTCGGAACCTTCTGTGATCACACAGCGACGGGAGGGGCAGCTTCCCACGGTACCCGGCGACAGGTCCGACCCCGAAATCGGCTGCGTGGCGCGGGTGGCCGCCGACCGGCTCTTGTTGTATGGACATTAGGCTCCGGTTGTGAAGTTCGATCGAGAAGACCTCCCTGTCGGCACGCCGGTCGTCGGCATGGTCGGCGGCGGCCAATTGGCCCGGATGACGCAGGAAACCGCCGTCGCGCTCGGCATCCAGCTCCGCGTGCTGGCCGAAGGCCCCACCGTGTCGGCTGCTCAGGCGGTCGCGGACGCGCCGGTCGGCGACTACAAGGATCTCGAGACGGTACGGCGGTTTGCCGCGGAGTGTGACGTGGTCACGTTCGACCACGAGCACGTGCCGACCGAGATCCTGCACACACTCGAGGCGGACGGCCTGAAGGTCCACCCGGGCCCGGATGCGCTCGTCCACGCCCAGGACAAGGCCGTGATGCGCGCCCGGCTCGACACATTCGATGCCCCGGCGCCGGCACATCAGGTCGTGGAGACGCCGGCCGAGGTCGAGGACTTCGCGAAGCGGGTCGGCGGGTTCCCGATCATCCTCAAGACCACCCGCGGCGGGTACGACGGCAAGGGCGTCTGGTTCGTCGACGGGCCGGACGACGAGGACGTCGCCACCGCCTTCGCCAGCGGCGTACCGATCCTGGCCGAGGAGAAGGTGGATTTCGTCCGGGAGCTGTCCGCGATCGTGGCGCGCTCGCCGCATGGCCAGGCGGTCGCGTACCCGATCGTCGAGTCGGTGCAGAAGGACGGCATCTGCGTCGAGGTCACGGCACCCGCGCCCGGCCTGGCGCCGGAGAGGGCCGCGCAGGCGCAGCAGACCGCGCTGCGGATCGCCGGTGAGCTCGGCGTGGTCGGCGTACTCGCGGTGGAGATGTTCGAGGCGCGCGACGGGCGGTTGCTGGTCAACGAGCTGGCGATGCGCCCGCACAACACCGGGCACTGGTCGATCGACGGTGCGGTCACGTCGCAGTTCGAGAACCACCTGCGCGCAGTACTCGACCTGCCGCTCGGCTCGCCGGCCGCGCGAGCGCCGTACACCGTGATGGTCAACGTGCTCGGCGGCGACGTCGAGGACATGCACCGCGGGCTCCTGCACTGCATGGCCCGCGACCCGGGGCTGAAGGTCCACTTCTACGGGAAGTCGGTGAAGCCGGGCCGCAAGATCGGCCACGTCACGGCGTACGGCGACGATCTCGAACAGACACGTGAGCGCGCCCGGCACGCGGCGGCGTACCTGACCGGCACCATCGACGAATAGGACAGACAGTGATTGGCATCGTGATGGGGTCGGACAGCGACTGGCCGACGATGAAAGCGGCGGCCGAGGTGTGCGTGGAGTTCGGCGTGCCCTTTGAGGCAGACGTCGTGTCCGCGCACCGGATGCCGACCGAGATGATCGACTACGGACGGTCAGCCCACGAGCGAGGGCTCAAGGTGCTGATCGCCGGCGCCGGCGGGGCTGCGCACCTGCCCGGCATGCTCGCGTCGGTGACACCGTTGCCGGTCATCGGCGTACCGGTTCCGCTGAAATACCTCGACGGAATGGACTCTCTGCTGTCGATCGTGCAGATGCCGGCCGGAGTCCCGGTTGCAACGGTGTCAATCGGGAACGCTCGGAATGCGGGGCTGCTCGCGGTACGGATCCTGGCCGCGGCGGACGAGAAGTTGCGGGACAAGATGCTGGCGTTCCAGGAATCTCTGGCCGACGTGGCACGGGGGAAGGGCAGCACAGTGCGTGACGGGGCGGCAGAGTTGCGTAAAGGCTGAGGCAGTCGCTGGTTTCCACAGGATGGGGGCGGGTAGTCGTGAGATCCCATTGGTTGTCGTCTAAGGTCGTCGATCGTGACTCCGCCCACTGATTCGGACACGCAGCGCATACCGGTCCGTTATTGGATCTGGTTGTTCGGCGCTGCCGTGTCTCTGCTCGGCGACCTGACGATGACGTTCGCCATCGGATGGTCGGCCAGCCAGCACGGCGGCCGTGTCGCCGGTCTCATCCTGCTCCTGGCCGCCGCCCCGCGCGCCGTACTCCTCCTGATCGGCGGCGCGATCGGAGACCGCTACGGCGCCCCCCGCGTCCTGCTCGTCAGCTGCATCGCGATGTTCCTGGTCACGCTGGCCCTCGTACCCGCCACCCTCGCCTTCGACGAACCGATCTGGCTGCTGGTGGTCCTCGCCCTCGTGGTCGGAGTCATCGACGCCTTCTTCCTCCCGTCGTCCCGCGCCATGCCCCGCCTCCTCGTCCCCCCGGAACAGGTCCCCCGCGCCCTCGCCAGCTTCCAGGTAACCGGCGTCGTCTTCGCCGTCAGCGGCACGGCCGTCGGCGGCGTGCTGGTCAGCTGGGCCGGCCTGACCGCAGCGGCCGGATTCGACGCCCTGACGTTCGGCGTCATGATCATCGTGCTGATTCTGCTGCGGAAGACGATCGCGCCCCCCGGCAGAATGCCGTCGGGCATGCTGCGCTCGATCGCTGCCGGTATTCAGGTCGCCTTCGGACGGCCGCTGACGCGCGCATTGCTACTGACGATGACCGTTGCGGCCGGTCTGCTGATGCCGCTCGACGCGTTGCTGTTTCCGTTGCTGGCTCGCTCGCACGGATGGAACGCCGCAACTGCTGGTCTGCTGGTCGCGAGCCGGAGCCTCGGAGTGGGGGTAATTGCCCTGCGCATCCTCATGCGGGGGGCATTTCCCCGTCCCGGCATCTTCGCCGCGCTCGGTCTACTGGTGGCGGCGGCCGGGTTGTTCGGGCTCTCGGTGTTCGATCCGCTGCCGCTGACCTTTGCCGCCGGGATGCTGAGCGGGATCGGGGTCGGCACGTTCACGGGTCATGTGCTCCCGCTGCTGATGAACTCGGTGGAGCGCGAGTTCCAGTCCCGGCTGCAGTCCATCGTCGTACTCGCCCAGAGTCTCGCGCTGGTGATCATGAACCCGGTGCTCGGCGCTCTCGCCGATCTGGACGGGGTGGGCATCACCGGTGTGTGCCTCGGGATCTCGGTGGCCGCGGCACTCACCGGATGCGTCGTACTGACGCGCCCCGTCCTTCGGGCTGCAACGGTCGTCTAGGGCTTCCCTGGCGCGCGGTACGTCCAGCCGGCGGCGCGCCAGGCTTCGGCGTTCAGGTTGAGGCGGGCGTCGATCACGACCGGGGTGGCGACGATCTCCTTCAGGGTGGTGGGGTCGAGTTCGCGGAACTCGGGCCACTCGGTGAGGTGCAGTACGGCGTGGGCGTCGCGGCAGGCCTCGACGGCGGTCGGGGCGTAGCGCAGCGTCGGGCGGACGCGGCGGGCGTTCTCCATCGCCTCCGGGTCGTAGACGGTCACGTTCGCGCCGTGCAGCTGGATCCGGCCGGCCACGTCGAGCGCGGGCGAGTCGCGGACGTCGTCCGTCCCGGCCTTGAACGCGGCGCCGAGGACGGTGACGTTCTTGCCGACCCATTCGCCGCGGAGCATCTCGTGGGTCAGGTCCACGATCCCGGCGCGGCGGTGCTGGTTGATGTCGTCGACCTCACGCAGGAACGTGATGACCTCTTCGACGCCGAGCTCGCCGGCGCGGTGCATGAACGCGCGCAGGTCCTTCGGCAGGCAGCCCCCGCCGTACCCCGGGCCGGCGTTCAGCATGCCGCGGCCGATCCGCTTGTCGTACCCGAGCGCGTCGGCGAGCAGCGTCACGTCGGCGCCGGTCGCGTCGGCCATCTCGGCGAGTGCGTTGATGAACGAGATCTTCGTGGCCAGGAAGGCGTTCGCGCCGCCCTTCACCAGCTCCGCGGTCGGGAGGTTGCACACGACAACCGGCGTACCCTCGCCGATCGGGGTGGCGAACACCTCGCGCAGGCGGGTCTCGGCGGCGTCGGACTGTACGCCGAACACCAGCCGGTCCGGGTGCAGCGTGTCGTCGACGCCGTGCGCCTCGCGGAGGAACTCGGGCTGCCAGGCGATCTCGACGCCGCTGCCGACCGGGGCCTCGGCGTGGAAGCGGGCCTCGACGATCTTCGACGTACCGACCGGGACCGTGGAGCGGCCGACGACCAGGGTCGGCTTGGTCAGCAGCGGGGCGAGCATGGTGACGACCGAGTGCACCTGGGCCAGGTCCGCCGCCTCGCTGCCCTCGAGCTGCGGTGTGCCCACGCAGATGAAGTAGACGTCGGCCCAGTCGCCGATCTCGCGGTAGTCCTTGGTGAACCGCAGCCGTCCGGAGTCGACGTGCTTCTTCAGCAGCGGGTCCAGACCGGGTTCGTACAACGGGGCCTTGCCGTCGTTCAGCAGCTTCAGCCGGTGCTCGTCGATCTCGACCCCGATGACGTCGAAACCGAACTCGGCCATCCCGGCGGCAGTGTTCGCGCCGAGGTAGTTCGTGCCGATGACGGCGATCCGCAGGGGGCGGGAGGTCGCTTCACTCATGTCGGGGACTCTACCCATCGTGGTTATCAGACGGTGACCGGCTCATGTCTGTGGAGTGCGCTCTTGCTCACTTTCGGGGTACGACGCCCTGCTCGGCCGGGTTGTTCGTCGTACTGTGTGACTCGTGAGTAACTCATTCGAGCTGTACGCGCTGTCGGAGGAGCACCAGGCGATCCGGGAAGCCGTCCGGGACGTCTGCGACGCCAAGGTCGCCCCGCACGCCGGGGACGTGGATGAGCTGGCCGAGTTCCCGAAGGCGTCGTACGACGCGCTGAAGGCCTCGGACTTCCACGCGCCGCACATCCCGGAGCAGTACGGCGGCGCCGGCGCGGACGCGCTCGCGACGGTGATCGTGATCGAGGAGGTCGCCCGCGCCTGCGCGTCGACCTCGCTCATCCCGGCCGTGAACAAGCTCGGCTCGCTGCCGCTGCTGCTGTCCGCCTCGGACGAGGTCAAGCAGCGCTACCTGCCGCCGGTCGCCGCGGGCGACGCGATGTTCTCGTACTGCCTGTCGGAGCCCGAGGCGGGATCGGACGCGGCCTCGATGAAGACGAAGGCCGTGCTCGACGGGGACTCGTACGTGCTGAACGGCGTGAAGCGGTGGATCACGAACGCCGGGGTGTCGGACTACTACACGGTCTTCGCGGTGACGGATGCTTCAGCGCGGTCGCGGGGGATCTCGGCGTTCGTCGTCGAGAAGTCCGACGAGGGCGTGTCCTTCGGTGCGCCGGAGAAGAAGCTCGGCATCAAGGGCTCACCGACGCGCGAGGTGTACTTCGACAACGTGCGGATCCCTTCGTCGCGCCTGATCGGTTCGGAAGGCACCGGCTTCGCCACCGCGATGGCCACCCTCGACCACACCCGCGTCACCATCGCCGCCCAGGCCCTGGGCATCGCGCAGGGGGCGTTGGACTACGCGCTCGGGTACGTGAAGGAGCGCAAGCAGTTCGGCAAGGCGATCGCCGAGTTCCAGGGCCTGCAGTTCATGCTCGCCGACATGGGCATGAAGATCGAGGCGGCCCGACAGCTCACGTACGCCGCCGCCGCGCGGTCGGAGCGCGGCGACGCCGACCTCACGTACTTCGGCGCCGCAGCCAAGTGCTTCGCGTCCGACGTGGCGATGGCGGTAACCACTGACGCAGTTCAACTCCTCGGCGGCTACGGCTACACCCACGACTACCCGGTAGAACGCATGATGCGCGACGCCAAAATCACCCAAATCTACGAGGGAACAAACCAGGTCCAACGCATAGTCATGGCCCGCCAGCTGCTCAAGGGTCTGGGGTAAGACAGCCCCCCGCGGTGCTGCGCGGGCGTCTCTCGTCGCTCCGCTCCTCGGCACACCCACTCCGCGCCGCCCCCACCCACCCCCCGGCTATCGCCGGTGCATCCCTTCCGGCTGCCGCCGCGTGCGACTGCTAGGTGGTCGTCTGCGTGTGAGCGGGTTGCGGCGGGGAGGTGGTTAGTCCCGCGCGGTGCTACGCGCGGCTCCTTCGTCGCCGTGCTGCGCGCCGCTCCTACCCGCCCCCGGGCTTATCGCCCGTGCATCCTTCCCGGCTATCGCCGGGAGTTGCGGGCTGTCGCCCGCGGTCTCGCGCTGCCGCGTGGGCTTCCGGCTGCCGCCGGGGTTTTGCGAGCTGCCGCTCGCGGTCTGCGGCTGCCGCCGCGTGCGACTGCTAGGTGGTCGTCTGCGTGCGAGCGGGCTGCGGCGGAAGAGGTGGTTGGTCCCGCGCGGTGCTGCGCGCCGCTCCCACCCGCCCCCGGGCTTGTCGCCCGGAGCATCCTTTCCGGCTACCGCCGGGGTTTGCGGCTGCCACCCGCGGGGCGCGGGCTTATCGCTCGGTGCTTCCGGCTGGCGCCGGGATTGCGAGCTGCCGCTCGCGGTCTGCGGCTGCCGCCGTCGGTGAGTGCGCGCTGCCGCGCGGGTGACAGCTTGGTGATCGTCTGCGTGTGAGCGGGCTGCGGCGGGGAGGTGGTTAGTCCCGCGCGGTGCCACGCGCGGCTCCTCCGTCGCCGTACTGCGCGCCGCTCCGACGAGCGCACCGAGACCGTGATCGGGCCGTCGGGTTTTACCTGTGGTGTCTCTGTGCGGTCGTGAGCTTCTATCGATGCCGAGGGCAATCACCACGCCGAGTGGCCTGCTCGCCGGACCGCCCACTCGCGCGAGGGTCAGGTGATGGTGAGGGTGGTGATCAGGTTGTTTTTTAGGGTGAAGGTGAAGTTGAGGTCGGCTGAGCCGCCTGGGAAGTTGCCTTCTAGGTGGTGGGTGGCGAGGTAGGTGTGTGGGGCGAGTTGGCGGGTGGCGGTTAGTTCGGCGGTGTAGGTGTATTCGCTTGCTGCGTTGCCGAGCCAGGATCGGATCTCGTCGGGGCCGTGGTAGGTCTTGCCGTCGTCGGTCACCTCGGCGTTGGGGGCGTACCACTGCATGGCGGCGTCGATGTCGCGGGCGATGTGGCTGGTGAGGTAGTTCGTGATCGTGTCAGGAAGCATGGCGATCTCCGCAGATCGTTGGGATGTGCATTCGGCGAGACCAGGAAGGCGCCGAGATTGGCCCGGACGGCGTCGGTGACGACTAGCCGGCGGGCTTTCAGGTTCATGTCGGCCACGGTCCCGGTTCCCGGCTGGGGAGGGTCAAGGGATTTGACTCTCTCTCGGGGGGAGGGTGCACAGTGGCGGCGTGGGGCGAGGGCTGACGATCGGGGAGTTTGCGGTGGTGACGCACCTGAGTGTGCGCACGCTGCGGCGGTATCACGAGAGTGGATTGCTGGTGCCGTCGACGGTGGATCGGTCGAGCGGGTACCGGTACTACACGACCGAGCAGATTCCTTCCGCGCAGGTGATCCAGAAGCTGCGCGAGCTCGAGGTTCCGCTGGCCGAGGTCAGGAAGATTCTCGCTACCGATGATCCTGCGGTCCGCTCGGAGTTGATCGCTGAACACCTCGATCGGTTGCAGGAGTCATTGGATCGGACTCGCGCCGCCGTAACCTCGCTCCAACGGTTGCTTCGCCCTGTCCCGGGTGACGTGGTCGTTGAGCTGCGCTCGGAGCCCGCGCGACTGGTTGCCGGGATCACCGATGTGCTCGACCTGCCTGACGTGCTGTCGTGGTACGCCGGTGCCATGGCGGAGATCGACTCGGCAGTTGCAGCCCGGGCGCGGCTCGGGCCGCCCGGTGGTCACTACGGCAACGACCTCTTCACGGTCGGTCGCGGCACGGTCCTGGTCTACCGTCCGATCGCCGATCCACCGAACCGCGGTCGCGTGCAACCAATGGAACTACCCGCTGCCGAACTCGCGGTGACGATCCATTCCGGGCCGCACGACGACATCGACGTCACCTATGGCCGCCTCGGCTCCTGGGTTCACGACCACGCCCTTGCCGTCGCCGGCCCGATCCAGGAGACCTACACAGTCGGCCCACAGGACAACTCCGACCCGAACACCTGGCGCACCGAGTTGGCATGGCCCATCTTCCGCCTGTCCGGCGCTAGTGGAGAGTGAGGGGCCGCTACGGAAGGGTGTGGCCGGCGGCTGTGAAGAGTCGGTACCACTCTTCGCGGGTGAGGCGGATCGCTGCGCCGGTGGCGGATTCTTGGACCCTGCGCGGGTTGGTCGTGCCGATGACGATCTGCATGTTGGCGGGGTGGCGGGCGATCCAGGCGATGGCGATCGCGTCCGGAGTCACGTCGTACGCGGCCGCCAGTTCGTCCAAGGCCTCGTTCAGTGGGCCGTAGTTTTCGCGGTCGCCGATGAAGACGCCTCCGGGTGGGGGCTTCTGGACGGAGCCCCAGGTCTGGATGGTCATGTTGTTGAGGCGGCTGTAGTCGAGGATGCCGAGGTCGCGGTCGGCGGACTGGTCGAGGCCCATGATGTTGGCGGCCAGGCCCTGCGCGACCAGGGCGGCGTTCGCGATGCTGAACTGGAGTTGGTTGGCGACCAGCGGCTGACGTACGGACCGGGCGAGCAGCTCGATCTGGCCGGGGGTGTGGTTCGAGACGCCGAACGCCGCGACCTTGCCGGCCGCGTGCAGCTCGTCGAAGGCCTCGGCGACCTCGTCGGGCTCCATCAGGGTGTCGGGGCGGTGCAGCAGCAGGATGTCGAGGTGGTCGGTCCGGAGCGCGGCCAGCGACTGCTCGACGCTCGAGATGATGTGCTCACGGGAGAAGTCGAAGTACCCGGAGCGGATGCCGACCTTGGACTGGATCGTGATCTGGTCGCGCTCGGATTCGGGCACGGCCTGCGCGTCGCCGTACCGCTGCTCGCAGCCGTGGGAGCCGCCGTAGATGTCGGCGTGGTCGAACATCGTCACACCGGCATCGCGCGCCGTCCCGACCAGCTCGCGGATCTCGGCGTCGCTGAGGTTCTTGATCCGCATCAGCCCCAGCACGACCCGCGACACGGACATCCCAGCTTTGCTCAACTCAACGGTCTCCATGACAGCGGTTGTATCACCCGCGCGAGTGGCGGATCATCTCGAGGAAGCCGTAGCCGTTGTGGGTGTCCGGCAGCAGCGCCGAGCCTTCCGTCCACTCGTTCCAGGCATTGACGGTGATGATCGGATGCGGTTGACCGTGACGTTCGAGGAACGACTTGGCCATCAGCAGGCCCGCCTTGAACTCCTCGGGCGACGGATCGAACGTCGTCGTCCACGGGTACCGGCCGCGGACGAACTCGCGATCCTGGGCGGTCCGCGGCGACGCGTCCCACCCGACGGTCACATTCGGATAGAACGGTACGTCGAGCTCCGCGGCGTACCGCTCGTACTCCGCGAACGCGGCCGTCCGCAGCGGCCCGATCTCGGCGCGCGGGAACTCGAACCCGCCGAGGTCGGCGTGGTGCACCCAGACGTACGACGTCGCGGAGCGGAAGCCGAGCCTTCGCACCAGCCCGGCGGGATCGTCGAGAGTGATCGCCGTCGGGAGTACGCCGATGCCCCAGACAACTGCATCCAGGTGAATCCCTTCGAACCCGGCGCGCCGGGTCTGCTCGTCGAACCACCTCAGCGCGTCCGCGGTCTCCTCGACGCCGCCGAGACCGGCGATCAGGTTGCCGAGCTCGTAGATCGACAGCCAGGGCCGGCCGTCGACGGTGAGGTAGTTCGAGCGAGAGAAGTACGCGTCGATCACCTGCCTGGCGAGCCGCTCGAACGCGGCCCGATCGATCGCGCCGTCCTTGAGCTGCCGTGGCGGGTCGGCCGGATCGTCGTACGGGAAGATGTCGACGAGCTCGTGGTTCGCCCACATCAGCGCGAACGTGATGTCCTCGCTGTTCCGCGCGCCGAGCAGCCCGTCGTCGAGGGCCGCCTGCAGGTACGGACCGTCGTCATACCAGTAGTAGTCGACCAAGAAACCGTCGACGCCGTACTTCTTGGCCAGACTTATCTGGTGTTCCGCGGCAGCAGGCGTCGCCTCGTTGAATCGCCCGTCAAGAGGCACCCGTGGTTGCCGATGGCCCTCAAAACGAGGCTTGGCCCCTTCGAGCAGTCGCCACTCGTCCCAGCCCTCGCCGAACCACTGCGCGTTCCGCGGATCGGGGTGCCAGTCCGGGAAGTAGTACGCGAGGATCTTCGGCGGCTCAGCCACGCTGTGGGTCTGCGCCGGCTTCCTTGGTTACGCGGTCGCCCACCTCGAGCTGCTTCCACAGGTCGCGGGGCACCTTGACCTTCTGCTTCTCGCCGTCGGCGAGCTCGACCTCGAGCCGGCGGTATAGGTTCGAGCCGTCGAACATTGCCCGCGACTTCTTCACGACGACTCCGCTCCAGGCATCCTCGTTGGCCATGAGTACTCCTTCGATCACAGTGAGTGGTCGAGCCGAGCCTAGCTCGCGGCGAGGTTCAAAACCCGCTCAGGCCATCCCGGATCGGTGGGCTCGGCGATGGGGTAGCCGGAGGCCCAGGGGCCTTCCCAGTGGACGTCGATGCCGGGGTTGTGGATGGCGCTGCCGTCGGGAAGGAACAGATGTGGACTGCCTTGTACGGCGTCCGTGACGGCGACCGCGTGATCGGCCATGACCTCGGAGCGCGCTCGACCGTCGTCGAGGGCAGCCGCCAGGGCGGCGGCGTCGACCGAATCGACTTCGGCGGCGACCTCGAGGATCACTTGGCGGTGGCCGATCGTCCGGGACTCGAACCAGAATGCACGGCGGAGCGCGGCGTCCAGGTCCTCGGATGCCTGCAATCCTTGGGCTTTGGCCGCATGTACGGCCTCGGCGGCGAGCAGGACGGTCGACGGATACGTCCAGTCCGGCTGCGTCCACAGCCGGAACCCGATCTCCGGCGCCAGTTGTCCGAGCCCGACCGCCTCGCTGTCCGTGCCCGGTCGCGAGTGCGGCCCGTTGAACAACTCGAGCGCGAACGTGTGGTGATCCAGCCGCACAGCATCGTCCAGTCCGAGCTTCGTCCGCGCGGTCCGCAGGCGGTAGATCGCCACGTGCGCGAACGGGCACAGCAGGTTCGACCACACCTGGATCGTCCCGGGTGCGACGTTCACGCGTCCTCCTGGTGGTCGGCGCCGGCCGGGTTGTTCGTGAAGTGCTCCGGCCGGATCAATACCGCCGTACGCCGGTCCGCGACCATCTCGCGGTCGTACTCGTCGAGGTCCGGATGTACGCCACCCGCCGCCGCGTAGATGTCGCGCAGCAACACCCGCAGGCGCTCCGCGTCGATGCCCGGGAGCGGATCGTCCGGTCCGGCCAGCTCGACCGATCCGGTGACGCCGATCCACTCCCAGTGCGCGCGGAACACCAGCGTCGCCTGCGGGGTCCGGCGCAGATGAGTGAGCTTCGCCGTGTGCCCGCGCGCGACGAACGCCACGACCGGCTCACCCGTCAAGGGATGGTCGAGGACGCCGGCGTTCACCACCGAGGTGGCCGGCTCGCCGGACCGTCGCTGCGTGATCGCTACCGCCAGAAAATGATCCTGCCGCCCGAGTTCGTTGATCCGCTCAAGTCCTTGCATGCCACGAAGCTAACGGACCGTGGTCCGGTTATCAAGTGGCCAGAGCGTCGGCTGGATCGCCGGGTCCGTGTAATCCGGGTCGGGGTTCTGCCGGACGAGCGTGTCGTTGGGATGGGCCGAGCCGGGACGCCAGCGGTTGCTCGCCGGCTGCAGGTGAATCGCGATCGACCGGCGCGGCGCCGTACTCAAGTTTGCCGAACTCCCGTGCACGGTCCGGCAATGGTGGAAGCTGACCTGCCCACGCTTCATCCGCGGTACGACGGGCGTCGGGTCGAACCCCTGCTCCGCGATCGACGCCTCGAGTCCGGCGTTGTCCTGCGAGAAGAAGTCGAGCCCGGTCACGGACCAGCGATGGCTGCCAGGCAGGAATCCGACGGCCCCGTTCTCCTCATCCACGTCGTGGAACCCGACCCACGCGGTGAGCATGTCGTCCGACGTACACGACTGCCAGTACTGCCGGTCCGTGTGCCATCCGACCTTCGCCGAACCACCCGGCGGCTTGAACAACAGTTGGTCGTGCCACAACCGGATCCCGTCCGCACCGGTCAACGCGGCCGCCGTCGCACCGATCGCCGGGTGCTGTACCAGCGCGGCCAACTCGTCGACCCGCAAGGACGAGTAGTCGTTCTTCCGCAGTACGTCGCCATCCGATGGCTGCCAGCCTCGCGTCGCGGGCAGCTCGGGCAGCGTGTGGTCGTGGTCGCCGGCGTAGAACCGCTCCATCCCACGCTCAGCCGCGTCGAGTACGTCGGACGGCACGATCGCCGGCGAGATCCAGTAGCCGTGCTCTCGGAAGAAGGCGATGTCATCTGCTCCAGGTAGCTCCATGCGGACCAATCTAGGAATCGAGCGACCGGTATGGCGTTGCCGATGTTCAGGCAACTGGACACAATCTTCAGGTGTCGTTGCATCGGCCCAGTGGGCTCCGCGCCGGATTCCACGCCGAGGGATTCGCGGGGGACAGCGGTCTGCTGCATGCCGGCGAGCAGTGGGTGCCTGAGCAGTTCCTGATCGAGCCGCACGAGCATCCCGTCTGGGAGATCTACCTGCAGCAGCACGGCAGCACGCACTGGGTGGCCGGCGGCGAGAGCTACGTCCTCCACCCGGGGCATCTCTTCGCCGTACCGCCAGGTGTCACTCATCACCTGGCCGGCCGTTCCGGCAACCACCACTTCTACTTCGCCGCGATCGACCGCGAACCCGTCGTACGACGCCAGCCCGCGCTCGCACTGCCCTGGCCGAAGACCGTCGTACATCGTGAAGCGGGTGAGCTCACGCACGCCTTCGCGCAACTCGTCCGCGAGGTCACCACCCGCTACGAATACGCCGACACCGGGCTGACGCTCGCGGTCGACCACCTGATGCTCGCGGTATCCCGGTGTCTCGCGCCGGCCGCCGTACCGCAGCTTGCGATGCACCCGGCGGTGCGGACCGTGAAACGCCTGCTGGACCAGGAGTTTCACGAGCGGTGGACGCTGCGGGAGTTGGGCGATCGCACCGGGCTCGCACCGGCGTACCTGGCCGAGCTGTTCACCACCGAGCTCGGCCAGCCGCCCCACCGGTATCTCAACGAACGGCGGATCGAGCGCGCCCGCCAACTCCTCGAGACCAGCGACATCACGATCACCGCGTTGGCCGTGAGCCTTGGCTTCAGTTCGAGCCAACACTTCGCTCGCGTGTTCCGTCAGCTCACCGGGACGACGCCGACCGCGTTCAGATCGTCACCAGCGCGGTGACTCCCAGTGCGATCCCGACGAGGTAGGTGCCCATGGCACCGACATCGCGGAGCGGGCCGTGGGTCGCGAGACTGCGCGAGGCCAGCATTCCGAACGCGTGCACGTAGCGGACGAACACGGCGGCGATCGCGAGGACGTCGACCGCCCAGCTGTCGGACAGCACCGAACAGACCAGCAGCAGCACGATCATCGTCGGGATGTACTCGGCGGCGTTGCCGTGCGCGCGGATTGCGATCAGCAGCTTGTCGGACGGGTCGCTCGGCAGCTGGTTTCCCGCGCCGCGGAGGGCCCGGTTCCGGCTGACGTTGGCGCCGAGCACGAAGAGCAGAATGCCCATCAGGGCGATGCAGACGATGGTGACGGTGTCGAGGTTCATACGAGTACTCCTTCGAACAAACGGCTCACGATGGTTTGACTGAGTTGGGTCCCGAGCAGGGCGTCGGTCTTGTGCATGCCGCCCGGGCAGGTGACGTTGACCTCGATCAGCCGGCCGCCGATCACGTCGAGACCGGCGATGGCGAGGCCGTGCTTCCGCAGGACGGGTCCGATGGCGGCGACGATCGCGTGATCGTCCTCGTCGAGTTCGGCCGGTGCGATCGGCGGTCCGATCCGGAAGTCGTCGACGGCCGGTCGGCGAAGTACTGCGCCGACGATGTCGCCGTCGAGCAGGAACAACCGTTTGTTGCCGTGCGCAACAGCTGGCAGATACTGCTGGGCGATCACCAGCCGCCGCCCGCCGTGGCTCGCGGACTCCAGCAGTGCGACCGCGCCCTGGTCGTCGTGCACCAGCCACACGTCGAGTCCCGCGAACCCGTCGACCGGCTTGACCACCGCCGTACCGACGCGTGCGACGAACGATCGCAGTTCGGTGGGATCCGCACCGACGTAGGTCGGCGGACAGAGCTCGGGGAAGTGCAGCGCGACCAGCTTCTCGTGCATCGCCCGGATGCCTTCCGGCCGGTTGATCACCCGCGTACCGGCCTGCTCGACCAGATCCAGCAGGTACGTCGTGTGCAGGTACCGCGCATCAACCGGCGGATCGATCCGCAGGTGCACCAGGTCGAGTGACGCAACGTCGACAACCGTGGTCTCGAGCTCGTCCCACCAGGTCGCATCGACAATCCACCGATGGTCACCACCGACCGCATACCGCGGCCGAAGCCGAATCCGCCGAGCACGAGCCCGCACCCGCCCGTCGACAACCGCGAGCTCCTCCGGCCCACAACACCAGACCTCGAACCCCAGCTCCTGAGTCGCGCTCATCAAGCCGACGCTCGCGTCGATATCCCCGACCAGCCCGGCCAGCGGATCGGTCACGAACAGCACGCCGCCGCTCATGCCGCCACCTCCGGCGGCCATACCAAACCGTATGGTACGGCGGAGTCGGGGAGTGCCAGGTCGTGCGAGAGCCGAGTGTTTGGAACGTGCTCGCCCGCGACGGCAGCGCGCCAGAGGTCTGCCAGTTGAGGGCGCTCGGGTTCCAGTGCCCGAAGTGCGGCGCTGCGGACTGCGTCGTCGTACATCAGGCGGCCGAGTGCGCCTATCGCGCGTTCGACGCCGGCTGGTTCCTGGGCGTCGAGGAAGCGGACCTCCAGGTACGTGCTGCGTGGACGCACCGGCGGAAACAGCGTGCTCACGTGTGCCGCCGCCCCATCCAAGAACTTCGACGCCCCGGCCGCGAAGGCGGTGTAGGAGCTGACCGGATCGCCACGAAGTACGAGGTCGTCGAAGCCGGTGCGCGTCGGATCGACCTCCAGCCAAGTGCTCAACCGCTCGCCATCGCGCGCGAACGCCGTCGACAGGAACGGCCCGGCGAGATTCAGCACCCGCCACTGCTCGATCCCCGCCGCACCCGGCCACCAATCCAGGCAGATCTGCGTCGACGCGGTACGCCGCATCATCCGCCGCCCAGCCGGCCCGATCGTGTCGAAATGCCGCTGCATCGCGACGTACCGCTCAGAGGTCAGTTGCAGCGGCACATCCGTCCGCGGATCCACCGGGATCGTCAGCAGGCCGATGCCTTCACGGCCGAGCCGACTCCGCAGATCCGCCGTCAGCACCTCCAGGTCTCCGACTGGATCGAGCGACGGCGGCAGGCTCAGCTCGAGCTGGCCGCCCGGTTCGAAGGTGATGTACGGCGCCGCGATCGCACCCGCGGCGGCCCGCCGTACCCGCTCGATCGGGACCACGCCGCCGTCCGCGTCGGCGACGACGTACTCCTGCTCGGCCGCGATCCGGACCGTCCGCCGGCGTCCCCGCGTGAACAGGCCCGCGACCACCGGGTGAAGTTCCATGGCATCCATCGGGCCCTCCCTGATACCGTAAGGTTTCCTGTCGAAATATTGGAAGGTATCCTTACGACATGTCAAGAGCTGAGGTGCCACGACCTGATCAGAAGCCGTTGATCGCGCTGGTCGAGCGGGCCAATCGCGCGCTGCAGTCCGACATGGTCCGGCGGGCCCATCTCGACGGGCACACCGAGGTGAAGATGGCGCACAACTCGGTGTTCGGCACCCTGCATGCCGAGGGTGCGCGGGCCGCGGACATGGCGATGCGGGCGGGGATCACCCGGCAGTCGATGGGTGAGGTGATCCGCGACATGGTCGCGCTCGACCTGCTGGAGATGCGGTCCGATCCGGAGGACGGCCGGGCCAAGGTGGTGACCTACTCCGAGCACGGACTGGCCGTGGCCGGCGACGGCTTCCAGTATCTGATCGACCTGGAAGCACGCTTCGCCGAGGAGTTCGGCGACCACGAGTACGCCGTCGCCCGTGACGTCCTGGACCGCATCGTCGAGATCCTCGACCGGGTGTCAGCCGAACATGAAGCTCAGATCTCGTCCTCGGTCGGCGGCAAGGTGGGGTAGTCGACGATCGGATAGAGACCGACGGTGAAGCCGTACGTCGTGTCACCCGACCGGGGGAGCTGGTCGAAGTCGTGCACCAGCGCGGCGACCTGCAGCCAGAACTCGCTCGCACGGTCCGTGGGGATCCGGGCGTGCCTGATCAGCGAGAACATCTCACCCGCGTCGTACGCCGGTTTGGACTCCTCGGCCGCGACCTCGAAGTCGTTGAAGTCGTGCGGCAGCATCCCGTCCGCTCCCTGCCGACCGAGTCCGACGTAGAACATCCGCGCCGCGCGGCCGTAGAACCGCTCCTCGATCGCCCGCACCCGCCGGGTCCGGACCACCCGGAGGATGCCCGCGTCGGTCAGCACCTTGACGTGGTGCGCGACCGTGCTCTTCGGCCGGCCGACCGCGGTCGCCAGCTCGGTCACCGTCGCGGCCCGCTCGTGCAGCAGCCCGAGAATCGTCGTCCGCAAGGGGTCGCTGATCGCCCGCACCTGCTCCGCGGTGGTCAGCTCGACGGTGTCCGCGAGCTCGTAATCGGGGACCGAGCTGTTGATCGACATGATCCGAATAGACTAGCATCGCGGATTGTTCGAGATATCTGGATCATTGGAGCCGACGATGGCTGAGATCGTTCTGTACCACCACTCGCAGGGCCTGACCGACGGGGTGAAGGCGTTCGCCGAGGAGCTCCGGCAGGCGGGGCACACCGTCCACACACCGGACCTGTACGAAGGCAACACGTACGCCACCATCGACGAGGGCATGGACTACGCGCGGGCGACGGGTTTCGGCAAGATCGCGGAGCGCGGCGTCGAGGCGGCGCAGCAGCTGCCGCCGAATGTCGTGTACGCCGGCTTCTCGCTCGGCGTCGTTCCCGCCCAGCAGCTCACGCAGACGCGCCCGGGAGCCGTCGGCGGGTTGTTCTTCTACTCCTGCCTGCCGGCGGAGGAGTTCGGCGCCTGGCCGGAGGGCGTGCCGGCGCAGGTTCACGCGATGGAGGAGGATCCGTTCTTCGCCGAGGAAGGCGGCGACATCGACGCCGCCCGCGCCCTGGTCGCTTCCAACGGCTCCGTGGAGCTGTTCCTGTACCCCGGCAAGGAGCACCTGTTCGCGGACTCGTCGCTCCCCGGTTACGACGAGCCCGCGGCCAAACTCCTGATGCAGCGCACGCTGGATTTCCTCGCCTAGCTTGTGCAGCTCGACAGGACGTATAGGCCCACTACGCCTGATTGGCCGAGCTGCTGAGCGTGGCTGATTCCTCAGTGGACGTATACGTCCTGTCGACCTGCGGCTTGTCGCGGCGGGTGGGGATGAAGGAGGCGATGGCCAGTGCGGCGAGGGCGGCGCCCGCGCCGATCAGCAGGACGGTGCGGAAGCCGGTCTGCGAGGGCAGGGTGAAGCTACCGAGGCTGATCGTCAGGTTGGCCAGGATCACGCCGGCGACCGCGCTGGAGACCGACGTTCCGATCGAGCGCATCAGCGTGTTGAAGCTGTTCGCGGCCGCGGTCTCCGAGACCGGTACGGCGGCCATGATCAGCGCCGGCATCGCGCCGTACGCCAGGCCGATGCCGGCGCCGATCAGCAGCGAGACCAGCACGAGCTCCCAGACCGATCCCATCAGCACGCTGCCGACGCCGTACCCGGCGGCGACCACGACGGCGCCGAGCATCAGCGTCACCTTGGGGCCGCGGGTCTTCGAGATCTTCGCCGAGAACGGCGCGGCGATCAGCATGACCAGGCCCGACGGGCCCATCACCAGACCGGATGCGAGCATCGACTGACCGAGTCCGAAACCAGTTGCCTTAGGCATCTGCAGCAGCTGCGGCAGGACCAGCGACATCGCGAACATCGCGAACCCGAACACCATCGATGCCAGGTTCGTCAGCAGCACCTGCGGGCGAGCCGTCGTCCGCAGGTCGACGAGCGGCTCGCTGGTACGGCGTTCCCACCAGCCCCACGCGAGCAGCGCGACGATTCCGAGGGCGAACAGGCCGAGCGTCCGGCCGCCGGTCCAGCCCCAGTCGGCGCCCTGAGAGATTGCCAGCAGCAACGAAATCAGGCCGATCGACAGCCCGAGCCCGCCCAGCAGGTCGAACCGGCCGCCGGAGCGTACGGACGACTCCGGGACGAAGCGCAGTACCAGTCCGAACACGATCACGCCGAGGCCGGCCGACAGCCAGAACAGCGTGTGCCAGTTGAAGTTCTCGGCGAGCAGCGCCGCCAGCGGCAGGCCGAGTGCACCGCCGACGCCGAGCGAGGCGCTCATTTGCGCGGTCGCCGTACCGAGCTTGTCGCTCGGCAGTTCGTCGCGCATGATGCTGATGCCGAGCGGGATCACGCCCGCGGCGAAGCCCTGCAGGGCGCGGCCGGCGATCATCGGCACGAGTGAGCTGCTCAGCGCGGCGACGACCGAGCCGGCCACCAGCATGCCGATGCTGATCAGCAGCATCCGGCGCTTGCCGTACATGTCGCCGAGGCGACCCATGATCGGGGTCGCGACCGCGGCCGCGAGCAGGGTCGCGGTGATCGCCCAGGCAGTCCCGGCGGCCGACGCGTTCAGCAGTCGCGGCAGCTCGGGAACCAGCGGGATCACCAGCGTCTGCATCAGCGCGACCGTGATACCGGCCGAGGCGAGCACCGGCACGACAGCACCGGCACGCACGGTTGGAGCAGCAGACATCATCAGCCTCCGAAGGCAGCGAAAGATAGTTGGTTTGTGCAACTACACGTTAAGTCAGGCAGTTGACTTAAACAAGTCCGCGGGGCAAGCTGGGAGGGAAACCACACGGAGGTGATGGTCAGTGACCGAGAGCGATCAGATTGTCGACTACCCGATCCCGCCCGTCGACGCGATCGAGCCGCCGCCGGAGTGGGAGCGGCTGCGGCAGGAGTGCCCGGTGGCGCAGGTCCGGCTGCCGAGCGGCGACCAGGCCGCCTTGCTCACGCGGTACGACGATGTGCGGCAGGTCCTGTCCGACCCGCGGTTCCCCCGGACGGCGGACGGTGCCGCGCGGGTGTCGGCGGGAGGCACTGGCGCGTTCGACCGGCCGCGGGGCGGCGTACCGCAGTCGGGGGACGAGCATCAGCGCTGGCGGCGGATGATCACCAAATGGTTCACCGCCAAGCGGATGGCGGCGCTGCGGCCGTCGATCGAGGCGATGGCGGATCAGCTTGTCGACGAGATGGTCGAGCGTGGGCAGCCGGCCGACCTGAAGGCGAACGTCGGATTTCCGTTGCCGGTATGGGTGATCTGCGAGCTGCTCGGCGTACCGGCGTCGGACCGGGAGCGGTTCTCGTACTGGTCCGACACGTTCCTCAACCTGAGCCGCTACACCGCGGACGACATGGCTGCCGCGCACGGCGAGTTCGCGACGTACATGCGCGGCCATATCGAGATCAAGCGCGCGGACCCGGGCACCGATCTGCTGAGCGACCTGATCACCGGCACCGACTCGGCAGGGGAGCAGTTGAGCGACGAGGTGCTCGTCACCACCGGCATGGGGCTGTTGATCGCCGGCCACGAGACCACGACCAACATGATCGGCAAGATGATGGCGATGCTGCTCGCCGACCGCGGCCGCTGGGAGCAGTTGCTCGCCGACCCGGGCCTGGTCCGCACCGCCGTCGAGGAAACCTTGCGGTACGACGCGAACGCCGGCTTCGGCATGGTCCGCTACGTCTCCGAGGAGGTCGAGCTCCCGGACGGCGTACTGCCTGCCGGTACGACGGCCGTGTGCAGCATGGCGTCCGCGAACCGGGACGAGCGGATCTTCGAGGATGCCGGCGAGATGGACCTGACCCGCAGCCCGAACGTCCACCTGGCGTTCGGGGCCGGGCCGCACTCGTGTATTGGTCAGTCGTTGGCGCGGACGGAGCTCCAGGTCGTACTGGAGGTCTTGCTGCGCCGGCTGCCGACATTGGAACTGGCGGTGCCGTCCGCGGAGTTGCCCCTGGTCGAAGGGCTGCTCGTCGGCGGGCTGCGGGAGGTAAGGGTGATGTGGTGATGATGATGTCGAAGACGGATCGGTCCGCGAGGGTGAATGCGACTCGGGACCTGATCCTCGCGACGGCCGAGCGGATGTTCGCTGAGCGCGGCGTCCACGAGGTGTCGAACCGGCAGATCAGCGAGGCGGCCGGCCAGGGCAACAACACCGCGGTCGGGTACCACTTCGGGACCAAGACCGACCTGGTCCGGGAGATCGTGCGCAAGCATGCGCTCCCGGTCGAGGAGCGGCGCCGCGAGCTGATCGCGGAGCTCGGCGCGGATCCCGATGTCAGGGACTGGGTGACGGTGCTGGTCCGGTCGGCGACCGACCACATGAGCAGCTTGGGTCCGCCCAGCTGGCTCGCGCGGTTCAGCGCCCAGCTGATGTACGACCCGTCGCTGCGGGAGATCCAGCTCCAGGAGTCGCTCAACTCACCGACCCTGCAACGTGTCATCGAAGGGCTCGCCGAACACCTCGCGGAGCTTCCGCCGGCGGTTCGGATGGAGCGCGGTGACATGGCCCGGCATCTGATCATCCAGATGACCGCGGAGTTCGAGCGGGCGCAGGCCGAGGGTACGCCGACGGCGCGGGCGAGCTGGCAGGAGATGGCCGACGGTCTGATCGACGGCATCGTCGGTCTGCTGACCGCACCGGTGACTTCGTGAGCGTGCTCGTGGTGGGTGCTTCCGCGGCCGGCCTCACGACCGTAGAAGCCCTGCGACGCAAGGGATATCGGGAACCGATCACGGTCCTCGGCGCCGAGTGGCACCCGCCGTACGACCGTCCGCCGCTGTCCAAACAGTTCCTCTGCGGCGACTGGGACGAGGCCCGCACCCGCCTGCGCCCCGACACGATGCTGTCGGCCCTGGACGCCGAGTTCGTCCTGGGCGACTCTGCCGTCTCGCTGGACGCCGACCGCAAACTGGTCCGAACCGCCGCCGGCCGCTCGCTGACGGCTGATGCGGTCGTCATCGCAACCGGCCTGACGCCACGCCACCTGCCCGGCGCCGGCCTCGCGGGGGTGCATGTGCTGCGGACGCTCGATGATGCGGCCGCATTGCGTAAGGATCTGGTGGAGAGCGATCGGCTGGTCGTCGTGGGGGATGGTGTGCTCGGGGCCGAGGTCGCCGCGACCGCACGGAAGCTCGGCCTCGCCGTTACGCTCGCGGGCCCCCAGGCCACGCCCCTGGAGGCTCAGCTTGGCCCGACAGTCGGAGGATTGCTGGGTGAGCTGCACCGGTCTCAAGGTGTCGACCTTCGTCTCGGTGCAGCGGTGACTGGGCTGACGGCGGTTGATGGCCGGGTGAGCGGCGTACAGCTGGCTGATGGCGACGTACTGCCTGCGGATGTGGTGGTCGTGGCGTTGGGCGCCGCGCCGGCGACCCAGTGGCTGGAGGGGAGTGGGCTCCGGCTCGACAACGGGGTCGTGTGTGACGCGTACTGCCGGGCCGCTGACGGGATCTACGCCGCCGGTGATGTGGCCCGGTGGCAGCACGACGATTCCCTTGTGCGGTTGGAGAATCGCACCAACGCGACCGAACAGGCCATGTGCGTCGCGGCCAACATCCTCGGCGACGAGCAGCCCTATCGACCGATTCCGTACTTCTGGACCGACCAGTTCGCCGTGAAGATCCAGGTCCACGGCCGTCCGTCCGCCGACGCCGAGGTGACCGTTGCTGAGGGCAACATCGGCGAGCGGTTCGTCGCGCATTACCGCCGCGGCGGCCGCGTTACCGCAGTACTCGGCTGGAACATGCCGAAACAGACCCGCCTGCACCGGGAGCACCTGGTGTAACTCGAAACCTCTCTGGGGAAGGATTCGTATGACCACTCCTGTCTACCCGATGACCCGGGCAGAAGGTTGTCCGTTCGACCCGCCGCCGCAACTGCGCGAACTGCAGGAAGAAGCGCCGCTGGTCAAGGTACAGATCTTCGGCACGACCGCCTGGCTGGTCACGCGGTACGACGACCAGCGTGCGCTGCTCGCCGATCCGCGACTGAGCTCCGACGTGAACAAGCCGGGCTACCCGAACACCGTTGCCCGGGCGCTACCGACCGGCGAGGACTCCGGGATCGGGTTCATCCTGATGGACGACCCGGAGCATGCGCGGCTGCGGCGGATGGTCACCGCGCCGTTCATGATCAAGCGGATCGAGGCGATGCGGCCGCAGGTGCAGGCGATCGTCGACGGGCTGATCGACGACCTGCTCGCAGGCCCGAAGCCGGTCGACCTCGTGGAGGCGTTCGCGCTCCCGGTGCCGTCCCTGGTGATCTGCCGGCTGCTCGGGGTCCCGTACGACGACCACGAGTTCTTCCAGCAGAACAGCCGCATCCTGATCCGCACGACCGCGTCGGTCGAGGCGCGGACAGAGGCCCGGAACAACATCGGGCGTTACCTGAACGAGCTGATGGGCGACAAGCTCGCGAACCCGCAGGACGATCTGCTGTCCGGCCTCGCCGAGCGGGTCAAGGCCGGTGAGCTGACCCGGCAGGAGGCGGCCGGGATCGGGGTGCTGCTGTTGATCGCGGGGCACGAGACCACCGCGAACATGATTGCCCTCGGCACCCTTGCGCTGCTGGAGCACCCGGAGCAACTCGCCGTACTGCGGCAGACCGACGACCCGAAGCTGGTTGCGGGCGCGGTCGAGGAGCTGTTGCGGTACCTGAACATCACGCACAACGGCCGGCGCCGGGCGGTGCTCGAGGACATCGAGCTGCACGGCCAGGTGATCAAGGCCGGCGAGGGCGTGATCCTTCCGAACGACATCGCCAACCGGGATCCGTCGATGTTCTCCGACCCGGACATCCTCGACGTGCACCGGGACGCGCGGCGGCATGTCGCGTTCGGGTTCGGCGTACATCAGTGCCTCGGGCAACCGTTGGCGCGGATGGAGCTGCAGGTCGTCTACAGCACGCTCTACCGCCGGATCCCGACGCTGCGCCGGGCCGTCGAGCTGGACGAGATCCCGTTCAAGCACGACGGCGCCGTGTACGGCGTCTACTCGCTCCCCGTGACGTGGTGAAAGGACAACCTATGAAGATCATCGTCGACCAGGACAAGTGCGTCGCCTCCGGCCAATGCGTCACCGCGGCCGCCGACGTGTTCGACCAGCGTGACGAGGACGGCATCGTCGTACTCCTCACCGACAACCCGTCGGACGACTTAGCCGCCGACGTACACCAGGCCGCTGCCGTGTGCCCGGCGCTGGCCATCGTCGTCGAGGACTGATCAGCTGAATGCAGCTGCATTCCGGTCGGCCCACACGCGGAAAGTGCGCGCGGGCCGACCGGTCAGCTCCTGCACCGTGGTGGTGACAAGGTCGGATCGGGGGCGTCGCTCGGCGCTCCCGATCAGCGCCTCCACCAGCGCGGGCGGTCTGCCGTCAGCGGTCAACTGTGCACGAGCTTCGGCGAACGGCGTCGGCTCGAAGGTCAGGTGCCGCCCGAGCGCCGTACCGAGAATCGCGACCTGATCAGCACGACTCAGCACCTCCGGCCCGGTCACGGTGTGCGTGGTCCCGGGCTGCGGATCGGTCAGGAGACGTACTGCGACTGCCGCGATGTCAGCCGGATCGATCACTGCGGTCGCGGCGCTGTCGGGTCCCCGAACGATGTCGCCGGCTCGCAACTGTCCCGCCCAGCCGAGCGCGTTGGAGGCGAACGTGTCGGCTCGCAGGATCGTCCACTCGAGCCCGGACGCATGTACGGCGGCTTCGAGGTCAGAGTGCAGCCTGGTGATCGGATCAGTGTCCGGTCCGAAGCGCACTGCGGACGACGACAGGTAGACGACGCGTCGGGCGTGCTGCGCGATCTTGCCGAGGGTCGCCTCGGCGCCGTCGGCGGTCAGGAACGGCCAGATCAGGAAGACCGTGTCGACGGTTTGCAATGCGGGGGTGAGGGTCTCCGGTTCGGCGAGGTCGGCGCCGGATCCGCGGGTGAGGGTTCGTGCCTCCGGGAGGAGGGCGGTCAGTTCACGGCCGACGTTTCCGGTGGCGCCCGTCACGAGGATCATGCTTGCGGCAACTCGGCCGAGCGGTGTCCGTATTCCCGAGTATCGTGTCGGAGATGATCAACGGAGCGCATGTGATCATCTACAGCACGGACGCCGAGGCGGATCGGGCGTTCTTCTCCGACGTGCTGGAGTACCCGTCGGTGGACGCCGGGCACGGGTGGCTGATCTTCAAGTTGCCGCCCGCCGAGGTGGCGGTGCATCCGGCCGAGGTCGCGTCCCACGAGCTGCTGCTGATGTGCGACGACCTCGAGCAGACAATGGCCGAGCTGAGCGGCCGCGGGGTGGAGTTCGAGGCGGTCGAGCGGATGCGGTGGGGTGTGCTGACGTCGTTCCGGCTGCCTGGTGGCGGCCGGGTCGGTTTGTACGAGCCGCTGCATCCGCGGGCGAATGATCTCTGAGTTCCGGATCGCGGTACCGGATGCGGAGGTTGTCGCGCTGCGGGAGCGGCTCCGGCAAACTCGTTGGCCTCGGCAACTACCTGGGGACGGGTGGGAGCGCGGCGTCCCGGTCGATTACCTGCAGCGGGTCGCGGAGCGGTGGGCGGCGTACGACTGGCGCGTCTGGGAAGCGCGACTCAACGAGTATCCGCAGTACACGACCGAGATCGACGGGCAGACGATTCACTTCCTGCAGGTGCGATCGCCGGAGCCGGATGCGTTGCCGTTGGTGCTGACGCACGGCTGGCCGGGGTCGGTGGCAGAGTTCCTCGAAGTGCTCGGGCCGCTGACCGACCCCGCGGCGTACGGCGGGAATCCGCGCGACGCCTTTCACATCGTCGCGCCGTCCGTGCCGGGGCATGGGTTCTCGCTGCCGTTGCAAGACGGCTGGAACCATGGGCGAATCGCGCGTGCCTGGGCGGAGTTGATGAGTCGGCTCGGATACGAGCGCTATGGCGCGCAAGGTGGCGACACGGGATCGGTCGTCTCACCGCTGCTCGGACAGCTCGATCCGGAACATGTGGTCGGCGTACATATCAACGGCGGGCTGGCGTTTCCGGAGGTCGAGCCAGGTGATGTCCGGACCGACGTCGAGCGAGAGCGGTTGGCGGCGGCTGAGCGGTTGCGTGCAGTCGGGACCGGGTACGCCGACCTGCAGGGGACCCGGCCTCAGACGGTCTCGTACGGGTTGAGCGATTCGCCGGTCGGGCAGTTGGCGTGGATTCTGGAGAAGTTCTGGGAGTGGACCGATCCGGAGCACGCGCTGCCGGAGAACGCGGTCGACCTGGACCACCTGCTCACGGACGTGTCGATCTACTGGTTCACCAACAGCAGCGCGACGTCCGCCAACCTGTACTACGAGAATCGCCGCGCCGCCGACGAGATCCGGCCGAGTGTGCCGACGGGCGTCGCGGTCTTCCCGACGGATCCGGCCATCCGCCGGGTGCTAGACCGCCGGCACCACATCGTCCATTGGTCGGAGTTCAGCCGTGGCGGGCACTTCGCGGCCCTCGAGGCTCCCGACCTGCTCGTCGACGACATCCGGGCGTTCTTCCGGCTGGTCCGGTAGGCGGGCCGGCGCGACGAACGTCAGCAGCGTGCCGTCGCGCTCCACGGTCGCATCCGGCCAACGACGGCGGACCATCCGGATCGAACGTTCGTTGGCCGCACCTATGACGAAGAGAAAATGCTTCGCGCCGGAGGCGATCGCGTCCGCGGCGGCGATCGCGAGCATCCGGATCCCGAGCCCGCGGCGCTGATCGTCCTCTGCGATGACGGCTGCGAGCTCGGCCGTCGACTCACCGGGCGCCCACGCCCACATCGCGTGGCCGACGATTGTGTCCTCGCGCGTTGCCACGAAGGCCGCGCCGGTGGGGCACAGCAGGCGTAGCAGTAGCGCCGCGCGCGGCGGAGAGCCGATCGCGGTCTGGAAGCGGAAGTAGCGGCTGAGATCGGTCAGCCCCGACAGCATCCTGGCCAGCTCGTCCGCGTCGGGTTCGCCGGCGCGACGGACGAGTGGCGGCCTCGCCTGAGTCTGGTTCACGGATTCAGCGTTACCTGCTTGGCTGAGTCTGTCAAGTGGACTTATCATGAACCCATGAGTACGGCAGTCAGTGAGCAGATGCCCGAGGCGATGAACTGGTCGACGGAGAATTGCACGATCTCCCGGGTGATGGAGATCCTCGGCGACAAGTGGACTTTTCACGTCCTCCGCGAGGTCTTCGTCGGTGTCCGACGGTTCGAGGACATCCGCGCCCGGGCGGGCATCCCGCGCCAGGTCCTCACCGAGCGCCTCGCCGCGCTGATCGAGCGCGGCCTGATCCGCCGCCATCCGTACCGGCTGCCCGGCCAGCGGGAGCGCTCGGAGTACCGGCTGACCGAGGCCGGGCTGGACCTCTACCCGGTGCTGGTGGCAATGATCCAGTGGGGCGATCAGTACCTGCCGCTCGCCGCCGGCGCGCCGCTCGAGCCGCGCCATCGCGGCGACTGCGGCGAACGCGTCACCGTGACCATGCACTGCGAGGCCGGCCATCAGCCAGGCCCCAGGGAAGTTGCCTTCCGCCCCGGCCCGGGCGCCCAGCGTCGCTAGGGCAAACGCTCGATCGCCTGACGGATCAGGTTTTCGGTCTCGCGGGGCTGGGCGGCGGTGATCGAGACGGCGTCCATCGTGACGACGTACGTGTCGAGTTCGTCGCGCTTGTCGAGGTAGACCGCGCTGGTCAGATGCTCGATGTAGACGATGTCCGGGAGGTCGGCGTCGTTGAAGCGGAGCAGGGTGAACGCGCCGCCGGTCGCGGTGTATCCGCCCTGGGAGAACGGGATGATCTGCAACGTGACGTTGTGCCGTCGCGACGCCTCGATCAGGTGCTTCAGCTGGGCTCTGAGGATCGCCGGGCTGCCGATCGGACGTCGCAGTACGGCTTCGTCGATGACCGCCCAGAGTCGCGCGGGTCGTTGCCGCGTCAGCACGTCCTGGCGGCTCATTCGCAAGGAAACAAGGCGATCCTGCTCGGCTCGCGACAACGGAGCGTCCTGCCGGCCGAGCTGCATGACGGCCCGCGCGTACTCCGGTGTCTGCAGCAGACCCGGGACGAACTGCAACTCGAACGTACGAATGAGATCCGCTGCCATCTCGAGCCCGAGATAGGAGTGGAACCACTGCGGCGTGAGGTCGTCGAACCGTTGCCACCAGCCCGGGCTGTTGGCCTCGCGGGCCAAGGTCAGCAGACGATCGCGCTCCACGTCGTCCTCGACCTTGTAGAGCGTCAGCAGGTCGTCGACGTCGCGCACCTTGAAGCCGACCCGGCCGAGCTCGAGCCGGCTGATCTTGGACTCCGAGCCGCGGATCGCCCAGCCCGCGTCGGTGCGGCTGATCTGGGCTTCTTCGCGAAGACGACGCAGGTGCACGCCAAGCATGATGCGCAGGGCGGTCGGACCGCCGTACGCGCCCGGCTCGGTCACCTCATGCCTCCCAGCGCTGTCCCCGTGGTGTCCCGATGCAACAGCTGATCATTTCACAACAGATAGTGACCTCGTCCACCCCGACGCGCAGATACGGTGTGTCCAACGGGCCCTACGGTCAGTAGAGTCGGGCTCACAGATTTCCGACCACTCTCTGCGAGGTCCACCCGATGCCCGATGCCAAACAGGCACCCAGTTCGATCCCGGTCGGCGTCGACACCAGCCGGGCCAGCATCGCCCGGGTGTACGACGCCTTCTTGGGCGGCAAGGACAACTTCGAGGTCGACCGCGAGGTACTGCGTCGGGTCGCCGCCGTGGCGCCGGAGGCCAAGGACCTGGCCTGGTCGAACCGGAACTTCCTGATCCGCGCCTGCCGGTTCCTGGCCGGCCAGGCGGGTATCACGCAGTACCTCGACTGCGGGTCCGGTCTGCCGACCGCCGAGAACACCCACCAGGTCGTGCAGCGGATCCAGCCCGAGGCCAAGGTGCTCTACATCGACAACGACCCGGTGGTGCTCGCGCACGGCCGCGCGCTGCTCGAGGAGAACGAGAACACGCTGTTCGTCAGCGCCGACATCTTCGATCCGGACGAGGTGCTGAGCAAGCCCGAGGTGCGTGACTTCCTCGACTTCAGCGAGCCGATCGCCGTGATGCAGGCCGGCACGCTGCACCACTACATCGGCACCGAGGGCGCGCAGATCATGCAGAAGTACGTCGACGCGGTGGTGCCCGGGTCGTACACGGTGATCTCGCACTTCTACGACCCGGAGACTCCGGAGCACTCCGCGGTCGCCGTGAAGATGGAGGAGACGTTCATCCACAGCCCGATGGGCAGCGGCCGGTTCCGGACCCGCAAGGAGCTGATGGAGTTCTTCCCCGATCAGGAGCTCGTCGCCCCGGGCCTGGTGCTCTGCGACGACTGGTGGCCGGACGGCCCGCGGCTCAAGCCGCTGAACCAGGTCGAGGAGTGCATCGTCGGCGCGGTCGGCCGCAAGAGCTAGTACGCCGTGACGCCCGGGACCGCTCGCCGGTCCCGGGCGTCGTGCTGTTTCAGAACGTCCAGTGCTGCGCCGCCGAGTTGTTGCAGGAGGCAACGGTTACTGGATTGCCGAGGGCAACTGGTGCGGTCAGGCAGAGGCTATTGGCGCGGATGGTGCCGTCGCCGGGCTGGGTCCACTGCTGGTTGGCGCCGCCGTGGCAGCTGTAGAGGATCACCGCGCCGGCTTGGGTCGCGCTCGAGTCGAGGCAGCTGAACTGGGCGTGGAACGTCTTGTTCTCCGCATGCACCCAGTTCTGGTTGTCGCCGCCGGTGCAGGTGTACAGCAAGATCGTCGTGCCGTCGGAGCCGGAGACGTCCAGGCAGCCGCCGCTGCCGCGGATGTCGCCCGAGGCCGAGTTGCCGATGCCGTTCTCCTGGACGGCGGTCGATCCGTTGAGTGTGACCTGGCTGTCCGCTGCGCAGCCGGTGCTCTCCGAGCTGCCGGTGAAGTGTGCGGTGAGACTGCCGCTGGTCGGCAGGTTCATCGTCAGCTTCGAGTACGGCTCGTCGTCGCAGGTGGCCTTGTCGTTGTTCCAGTCGAAGTACTCGGTCCAGCTCACCATTCCCGACGTACTGATCGTGTTGCCGGAACCGGTTTGCAGGCTGCCGAGTTTGAACGACGTACCGGCGGTGAGGTCGCGGACGGTCACGCCGTACCAGCCGCTGCCCTCGCTGGCGACGGCGAACGCGTAGGTGTGGCCGGGGGTCGGGGCTCGGTCAAGGCGGCAACTACCGCCGGTGCCGTCCTCCTGGAACTTGATGCAGTAGGTGCCGGCGTCGCCGACGCGCATGTCGGTGGAGTTCCAGAGCGAGTAGAGGAACATGCCGCCGCCGTCGCGGTGGGTCTGCATGCCCGTGTATCCGCCGACGTCACCGCCGGTGAAGTCGAACTGGTTGGACCAGTAGACGTTCGCGCGTCCGGGCGAGTTGTTGATCGTCATCCGGAACTCGGCCTGCGTGAGCGACGCGGTGTCGAACGTGTAGTTGACGTAGGTGCCGGGTGTGACACCGATCGCCGACGCACTACCGGGAACGAGAGCGGCGGCGAGGCCGAGAAGGGCGCAGAGCAGTAAGGACTTGAGTCTCATCGGGGGTCTTACCTCCAAGCGAAGTGGGGCGGACTTCGACCAGAGAGCTCTCTCGACTTGATGATGCGCAGACGTGCGCGGAGATGTCCAGAGGTGAGCGGTTAACGTTACATATGCTCGGAAACGAGCGTTGCTGCTGTTCCTTCTTCGAGGGCTTGGAAGATGTGCGGGAGGTCGCCCGGGTAGGCGATGTAGTCGCCGGGGAAGAGCTCGATCGGGTCGTCGGTGGGGCCGATGAGGGCTCGGCCGGAGCCCAGGACGACGTGTTCGACGACGCCGGGCATGTGCGGCTCGGACTTCCGGCCGGGGCCGGGGGAGGCGACGATGCGATAGATGTCGCGGCGGGCGTTCGGCGGGCTGGAGGCGACGAGGGTGGCGCTGTAGTCGGCCTGGTCGGAATAGATCGCAGGGCCTTCACCGGCGCGGATGATCTGGACCTTCGGGCGCGGTGGATCGAGCAGCGCCGCGAATGGGGTGTCGAGCGCAACGGCCAACGCCCACAGGGTTTCCACGCTGGGGTTGCCGGTGCCGGACTCCAGTTGCGACAGCGTGGACTTCGCGACGCCGGCGCGTTTCGCCACCTCGGTCAGGGAGAGCCCGGTGCGGGCCCGGTGCCGGCGCAGGGACGCGGCGATCACGTCCAGTGGTGCCCTGTTGTCCATCGCGTGTTCGCTCCATCGGTCTACTTGTTCGGCTTGACGAACGTGCGGATCGTTGTTCATCATAATGCCCATGCGTTCGATCTGGCGAACACTCGACCGGGGACTAGCCCGTGACATCGCCCTGGTCTGCCTGGCCGACGGTGTCGTGGGCCTTTCGTACGGCGCGATCAGCGTCGGCGGCGGGCTGCCGTTGTGGGTGCCGATCCTGCTCTCGATCGTGGTCTTCGCCGGCGCGTCGCAGTTCCTGTTCGTCGGGATCGTCGCGGCCGGCGGGAGCCCGATCGCCGCGATGATCGCGGGGCTGCTGGTGAACACGCGGCACATCCCGTTCGGCCTCGCGGTCAGTGACGTGATCGGCGGCGGCTGGCGGCGGTTCGCGGGCAGTCACGTGATGACCGATGAGAACGTCGCGTTCGCGATGGGGCAGGACGAGCTGGAGCAGAAGCGGGCGGCGTACTGGGCCGGCGGCATCGGCATCTTCATTTGCTGGAACATCGGCGTGGTGGTCGGTGGGTTGGCTGGGTCGGTGATCACTGACACCGATGCGTTCGGGCTCGATGCAGCGTTCCCGGCGGTGCTGCTTGCGTTGGTGTTGCCATCGTTGCGGGATCGGTCGACGCGTACGGCGGCTCTCGTGGGTGTGCTGGTTGCGTTGGCGACGACGCCGTTCTTGCCGGCTGGGCTTCCTGTGCTGTGTGCGCTGGTGGGGTTGCTGTTCTATCGGGCGCCGAAGCCTGCGTTGGAGGTGAGTCGATGAATACCCCGGTGCTGTTGGTGGGGATCCTGGTGCTTGCTGTGGGCACCTTTTCGCTGCGGTTCGCCGGACCTGCGTTGCGGAGCCGGTTCGAAGTACCGGAACGGGCGCAGCAGTTGCTGGCGGTGGCGGCGATTGTGTTGCTGACGGCGTTGGTTGCCACGTCGGCGTTGATGGACGGGCACGGGCCGGCGGGAGTCGCGCGACCGGCGGGCGTGCTGGTCGGAGGCGTGCTCGCTTGGCGGAAGGCGCCGTTCGTGCTGGTCGTGGTGGCTGCTGCGGCAACCGCAGCCGGCCTGCGCCTTCTCGGCGTACCGTGACTTCGTTGCTGAGGGCATGGATAGCGGCTTGTTCGCCCCGCTGACGGGTTGTAACACGTCAGCCGGCGAATAACCCGCCAGGCGGACTCGTGGTCGCTCGCTGGTGGAGCCGGGGGACGATGGCGAGTTTGGTGGGTGGGTGGACTTCGTGGGTGTGGCGGCCTCGGCTGCAGAGGCGGTCGGTGATCATCTCGACGGCTCGTCTGCCGAGTGCGCCCCGATCCGGTGCGATCGCGCTCAGGCCGCTGGCGGGGTTGCTGGGTAGCCCGTCGTCGTACGACAAGATCGACACGTCCTGGGCGTGCAGGTACTCCTGCGCGGCGACCGCATCCTCGTCGGTGTGTACGAAGAGCGCGGTCGGCTTCTGATCCGTGAAGACGTGTTCCAGCGCCTTGCTCAGCACGCGCCTCTGGTCGGAGGATCGTCGCAACCGGGTGATCCCGAGAGCGACATTGCGCGCCGGCGCGATGGTCTCGGCGTACGCCGATGCCGTTCGGAGCAGGGCGGGGGCGGTAGGGGTGTCGCGGATCAGGCAGTGGATCTTCGTGTGCCCGAGGGCGGCGAGGTGATCGAGGCCCAGGACCGTTCCGGCCTCATGGTCAGTGAAGACGTGGTCCACAGGAGAGCGGGCGGCGGCAACGGACGTCGCCGCGTCAAGGTCCCGGACCCAGTCAAGCTCCCACGGCCGCTCGATCAGCACGACCGGTACGTCGGTGTGGCACAGCTGACCCCACATGGCCGCCGGTAGATGCGGGGTGACGAGTAGTCCGTCGAGCTTGAGGCTGGTGATCCGCGCGTACCGCGCTGCCGCTAGCGCGTCGGTGTAGTCGTAGTCCGCCTCTACCAAAGTGCTGCCACTCGCGGCCGCTGCCTGTTCCGCGCCGGCGAGTACGGCGTCGAAGCAGTAGCCCCGCGTCGGGACCAAGATCCCCAGCCGCAGTTGCGCTCGTACGGGATCGCGTCGGCCAGCCCCGACGGCGCCGCCGTGGACGCGGGTCAGCCGTCCTGTCGTGGACAGCTCGTGGATGTCCCGCTGGATTGTCCGGACGCTCGCGCCCAGCGCGGTTGCGGCCTCGAGGGCGGAGACCGAGCCGGTCCGCTCGATCCACTTGACCAGAAGCTCTCTGCGCTGTGACCCGAGAAGCTGCCTCATGCTCCCAGGACGATACGGGAGGACGTGTCGTCTTTTGTCCGAATCGGCGCGCCGTCGTCGGCCGCCGTGGTGACCTTTCAGGATGAGACTGAAGCTCGCGCTGGCCTTCGTGGTGCTGTTCGTCGCCTCGGCGCTCACCTGCGCCAGTGCGTCGGCGGCAGGATCCTCGTACTACGTCGACTGTTCGGCTGCGACAGCCGGCAGCGGCAGTCAGTCCTCGCCATGGAACTCGCTCTCAGCCGTCAACGCGCATGCCTTCGCGGCCGGCGACAGGCTGCTCTTCGCCCGAGGGGTCTCCTGCGCGGGTCAGCTGAAACCGTCCGGATCGGGTACTGCCGCGTCGCCGATCACAGTCGACGCTTACGGCGCCGGCAGCGCCCGCCCGATCATCGCGGGCGGCGGCACCGTCTATGCGGCCGTCCACCTCTACAACGTCCAGTACTGGGAGATCCGCAGTCTCGAGGTGACCAACCAGGGCGCTGCCGCGGCCGAACGGAACGGGATCCTGGTCGAGCTCGCCGACTTCGGCACCGGCTCGCACTATGTGGTCGACAACGTCTACGTGCACGACGTGAACGGCGGCGACACGAAGAACAGCAACGGCATCCAGTTCCGCGTGAGCGGTACGACGACGCCGACGCACTTCAATGGGGTCACCGTCGAGAACTCGGAGATCTACCACGTCGATCGAGAGGGCCTCACGACCTCGTCGAGCTGGGGATGCCGTGCGATCTACGCCTGTACGTCCGGTCCGGCGTGGACCGCGAACACCGGCGTCGTCTTCCGGAACAATCTCATCCACGACATCGGGGGAGATGGGATCGTTATGCGGATCGGGGCCGATGCGGTCGTCGAGCACAACACGGCGTACGACATCTGGATGCGTTCGGCCGGCAACAATGCGGGCATCTGGACCATCAACAGCGACCGGACCGTTGTCCAGTACAACGAGGTGTATCGGGTCCGGCGGCCGTGCTGCAACGACGGGATGGCGTTCGACTCCGACGGCGGGAACCGCGGAGTGATCTTCCAGTACAACTTCAGCCACGACAATGAGGGCGGATTCGTCTTGTTCTGCGGGTGTTCCAGCGGCTGGAGCACGTCCGGGACGATCGTGCGCTACAACCTCTCGATCAACGACAAGTCCCGGATCCTGTACGCCGCGGGCGAGAGCGCGGCGCAGATCTACGGGAACACGTTCTACATCCCGAGCGGATCGTCGACGAAGATCATCGAGGACAACGGGTCGAGCTCCACCAAGGCGACGTGGACGAACAACCTCATCTACAACCTCGGCAGCGGCGGATACGACCAGGCCGCGAACTACGTGTTCCGCGGGAACCTGTACTACGGCAGCCATCCTGCGTCCGAGCCGGCCGACCCGTACAAGTCGACCGCGAACCCGTTGCTTGTTGCGCCCGGTAGCTCGGCGCCGTCCGGATACCAACTGGGGTCAGGCTCGCCGGCCTTGCGGACCGGGCTGAACCTGGTCGGCTCGAGTCCCAAGGACTACTTCGGCAATCCGGTCCCGGTGAACTGCAGGCCGGATGTCGGCTTCCATCAGCGCTCGACGTTCGACGACGCGGCCTGCGCCGGGACGAACCTGGTCCAGAACGGCGGCTTCGAGTCCGGCACGACGTCGAGTTGGAGCGTGACGTCCGGGCGCGGATTCATCGCGACGGACACGGTGCACAGCGGGGCCGACAGCCTCAAGCTCGGTCCGTCCCAGGCGAGCGCCGAGCAGGTCGTGCCGGTGCAGCCCAACACGACGTACGTGCTCTCCGGCTGGGGGCGGGTCTCGGCGTACGACACGGAGCTGGTGATCGGCGCGAAGGCGTTCGGCGGTACGTCGGAGGTGCGGGCGCCGGCCTTCGTGAACACCACGTGGCGCGGTGGGAGCGTCACGTTCACCACCGGCCCGAGTACGACGACGGCGACGGTCTACTGCTTCGCTCGGGCGGGTGCGGGGTTCGGCTTCTGTGACGATCTGACGGTCACGCGGCAGTCCCCGTAGCAGGTACCGTGCGGGCATGACCATGCAGCCCGGCCTGCCGATGCCAGCGCCGAAGAAGTCGGTTCTTCCGATGATCGCCATCGCCTGTTTCGTCATCGGTGCGGTGCTGGTCGGGTTCTTCATCTGGCGGATCGTGGTGACCGCGCCGCATACGCCGCAGCCGATCGAGTCCGGGCAGGTTGAGCTGAAGGAGGAGGGGCTGACGATCTACTCGTCCGTCCCGGTGCTGACCCCGCCGTGCAAGGCGCAGGACGCCGACGGCAACGACGTACCGCTCGAGCGGGAGACGGGCTCGGAGACGATCACGATCAACGGCAACAGCTGGTACGTCGTCGCACGGTCGGCCGAGCCTGTGCCGGCCGGGGTCTACAGCATCTCGTGCACCGACGACGAGACCAGCGCGACGTACGCCGCCGGCCCGAAGTCGTCGATCGTCGCGTTCGTGCTGTCGATCCTCGGCACGATCTTCTCGTTCCTGATCTTCGTCGGCCTCGGCATCGTCTTCCTCATCATCTGGGCCGTCCGCAAGTCCCGCCGCAACAAGCCGCCGACTTTCCCCGGCCAACCAGGTGCCCCAGGCAACTACCCGCAGGCCGGCTACCCCCAGCAGCCGAACTACAACTTCCCCCCACCCCCGCCCTACAACCCAGGCCCGAACCCCGACCACCCCCAGGACCGGTGACCGCGATGGATCTCAACTGGGCAGGCTGCCCGAACGCTCGCGATGTGGGTGGGTTGCCCACGCGTGACGGACGCGTGGTGCGGGCAGGCGTGCTGATTCGGTCGGAGAGTTTGCAGTATCTGACCGATGACGGCGTTGACGCGGTACGGCGGGCCGGGGTGGGGCGGATTCTTGATCTGCGGGGGGACGGCGAGGTTGCGGCGTACCCGACGCCGTTCACCGGTACGCCGTTGGCCGTGCGGCAGGCGTTGCAGGATCCGGCGGATCCGGATCACGGGCAGCCGACCATCGTCGAGGCGTGTACGTGGATGCTCGATCGGCGGCCCGAGCTGTTCGCGGCCGCGGTGAAGGCGATCGCGGACGAGCAGGACGGCGCGGTCGTCGTGCACTGTCACGGCGGCAAGGACCGGACCGGGATGGTCGTCGCGCTGGCGCTCAGCGTGGCCGGCGTACCGGAGGACGAGATCGTTGCCGACTACTTCCTGACCCAGGAGCGGCTCGCGCCGTGGCTGGAGGAGCAGCTGGCCGCGGAGCCGGATCCGTCCAAGCATCCGGAGATGATCGAGTTCCGCGACACCCGGGCCGAGTCCATCGTCGCGATCCTGCGCCACCTCGACACGGAGTACGGCGGACCGGAGGCATACCTGCGGCACGGTGGTCTTACAGATAAGGACCTCGCGAAACTGAGAGCCCGCTTAGTCGACTGACCTGCGTCACTATCAGATCACGCAGCGCAGTACATTAACGCAATGCCGACCGCCGCAGAGCCGACCGGGGCCATTGACCCCGCGGCCTTGGCCGAACGCTACGGACTCTCCAAGAGCTCGATCCGCCCCCCGCTCAGCTCGTATCTCCGTGAGCTGTGGAGCCGTCGCCAGTTCGTCCTCAGTTACGCCACCGCACGCACCTACGCCATGTACGCCGGAGCGCGCCTCGGCTCGCTCTGGCAGGTGCTGACGCCGCTGCTCAACGCCGGGGTGTACTACCTCGCCTTCGGTGTCCTGCTCGGCACCAAGAACGGGATCGACAACTACGTCGCGTTCCTGCTCAGCGGGATCTTCGTCTTCACGTTCACGCAGCGCTGCATGACCGAGGGCTCGCGCTCACTCGCGCTGAACCTGTCGCTGATCCGCACGCTGCACTTCCCGCGCGCGACCCTGCCGCTGGCCTACGTGCTGAACGAGCTGAACCAGATGCTGGTCTCGCTCGCGATCCTGTTCGTGGTGGTCGGGTTCACCGACGGCCCGGCGTGGCGCTGGTTCCTGATCGCGCCGGCGATGGTGCTGCAGATGATGTTCAACATCGGCATCACGCTGGTCTTCGCCCGGATCGGGACGTTCGTCTCCGACGTCACCCAGCTGCTGCCGTTCGTCACCCGCACCTGGCTGTACGCGTCCGGCATCTTCTTCTCGCTGCCGGCCAAGCTGGAGGAGCTCAACGCTCCCGGCTGGGTGGTCCAGGTGCTCGCGTTCAACCCGATCTCGGCGTACATCGACATCGTCCGGCGATCGCTGCTCCAGGAGCACAAGCAGAACGAGCTGCCGCACGCCTGGTCGATCGCGATCGTCTGGTCGTTCGTGATGCTGGCGGCCGGGTTCTGGTACTTCTGGCGGGCGGAGGACCGTTATGGCCGAGGCTGAACCGACGGTCATCGCCGACAGGCTGGACATCATCTACAAGGTGATCGCCGGCCAGGGCGGCAAGGGTACGGCGGCCACCGCGTTCCGGCGGATCCTGAAACGACAGGACCGGCCGACGATCCGCGAAGTCCACGCGGTCAAGAGCGTCAGCTTCACCGCGAACAAGGGCGACGCGATCGGCGTGGTCGGCCGCAACGGCTCCGGCAAGTCGACGTTGCTGCGCGCGATCGCCGGCCTGCTGCCGCCCGCGTCCGGCGCCGTCTACACCAGCGGGCAGCCGTCGCTGCTGGGCGTGAACGCGGCGATGATGAACGACCTCACCGGCGACCGCAACGTGGTCCTCGGCTGCCTCGCGATGGGCATGTCCCCGGCCGAGGTCCAGCGCCGCTACGACGAGATCGTCGAGTTCTCCGGGATCGGCGATTTCATCGACCTGCCGATGTCGACGTACTCCTCGGGGATGGCGGCGCGGCTGAAGTTCGCGATCGCGTCCGCGAAGACCCACGACATCCTGCTCGTCGACGAGGCGCTGGCCACCGGCGACGCCGAGTTCCGGGTGCGGTCCGAGCGCAGGATCAAGGAGCTCCGCGACCAGGCCGGCACGGTCTTCCTCGTCAGCCACAGCCTCGACGTGGTCCAGGAGACGTGCAACCGCGCGATCTGGCTGGACGCGGGCGTACTCCGCCTCGACGGCCCGGTCAAAGAGGTCGTCGACGCCTACATCCGCTCCACCCGCGCGGGCTAAGTCGTGAGCACCAGTGGATATCCACTGGTGATGAGCGTCCTCCACTGGTACTCGGGTGAAGGACCCCCAACACGAGTGGATATCCCCTTATCCACAGATGTGCGGCAGCGGGCCCGGGCGCTGCCGCGTCGTTGGATGCTTGGCAGGTGAACCAACGGCTCAGACTGATCGCTCAGCGACAAGGTGGCGTCTTCAGCCGGCGCCAGGCCCTCGCGAGTGGATGCACCCACGACCAGATCGTCCGCTGCCTGAGGGACGGTAGCTGGGAACAGATCCGACGCGGTCAGTACGCCGAGATGCTCGACCTGACTGTTCTACCCCCTTGGGAACGCGCCCGGATGCTGCACCGCCGGCAGGTGCACGCCGCGGTGAACGGTATGCGCCCGGGCTCCGTCGCTGTCAGTCATCAGTCGGCGCTGGTCCTGCACGGTCTGCCGATCTGGGGCCTCGACCTCAGTCGCGTGCACGTCACCCGGGTCGACGGGCGATCCGGTGGTGTCGTCGCCGGCGTACAGCACCACCTCGGAGTGCTGACCGACGCCGATCTCAGCTTCGCCGACGGCCTGCTCGCGACCAGCGTCGCGCGCGCGACCCTCGAATCCGCGTGTCTGGCGTCGTTCGAGGTGGGGGTGGTCGGTGTTGACGCCGCGCTGCGCGCTGGTCACCTCGAAGAGGACGAGGTACGGCGCCTGCGGTCCGTGATGGCGTTCTGGCCCGGATCCGTCGCCGCCCGCGAAGCGTTGCGGTTCGGAACCGGATTGTCCGAGTCGGTCGGTGAGTCGCGACTTCGGGTTCTGATGTACGAGCACGGGCTGCCGCGACCCCGGTTGCAGACCGAGTTCCGCGATCGTCTCGGACTCATCGGCCGGGTCGACTTCGACTTCGACGGGGACTGGACGGTGGTCGAGTTCGACGGCGCGTTGAAGTACGGCGGCGGATCACCCGAGGTTCTGATCCGGGAGAAGCGGCGCGAGGACCGGCTCCGCGCTCTCGGCCTCACCGTCGTCCGTACCGACTGGTCCGACTTCGACCGGCCCGCCGATCTCGCAGCCGGCCTACTCCGTGTTCTGAGACGCCACCGCCGGCCGGCATGACGGGATATCCATCCGTCTTGTGGGTTCTTCGCCCGTATGCCAGCAGAGAACCCCCAAGACGAAGGGATCTCCCCTCGCGTTGGCGAACGGCCGGTCAGACGGCTTTCGGGTTTTCGCGGAGGCCGATCAGGAAGCCGAGGCCCCACGAGACGTGCATGGTCGCGCAGACCAGCGGCATCCAGAAGAGGGCCTTCCAGGGCAGGTAGCGGCCTTCCATCGCGGAGCCGAAGATCAGCAGCAGCGCGTAGCCCAGCGGCGCGATGAAGCCGAGGTCGAGCCAGCTGACGCCGGTCGCCAGGCCGACGATGCCGAGGATCGTGCCGACGGCCAGCAGGATCACGGCGACCGGCGGCGCGAGGTACCGCTTGTTGGCGGTCTCCGGGTGCCGGCGGATGACCTCGCGGCGCCACTGGCCGGTGTGGAAGAACTGCTTGGCCACCGCGGACAGCGACGAGCGCGGCCGGTAGGTGACCGAGAGATCCGGGGTGAACCAGATCAGCCCGCCGGTCTTGCGGATCCGGTAGTTGAGCTCCCAGTCCTGGGCCCGGTGCATGGTCTCGTCGAAGCCGCCGACCCGCTCGAGAGCGGCCCGCCGGAACACGCCGAGGTACACGGTGTCGGCCGGCCCGGCCTTGCCGCCCTGGTGGAACGTGGACGCGCCCAGACCCAAGCGGGAGCGGTACGCGCAGGCGACCGCCATCTCCGTCGGGGTCCGGCCCTCGGCCGCCATCACGCCGCCGACGTTGTCTGCGCCGCTCTCCTCCAGCACCTCGACCGCGCGGGTGATGTACCCGTCGGTGAGCGCGCCGTGCCCGTCGACCCGGACCAGGATGTCGTGCTTGGCGTGCGCGATGCCGACATTCAGTGCGGCCGGGGTCTTGCCGGTCGGGTTCGGCACGATGCTGATCCGGTGATCCTTCTCGGCCAGCTTGTCCGCGATCTCCTGCGTCCGGTCCTTGCTCGGGCCGATCGCGAGGACGACCTCCAGCTCACCGGGATAGTCCTGCTCGAGGACGCGGCCGACCGCCTCCTCGAGATGGCGTTCCTCGTTCAGCACGGGCATCACGACGGATACGGGTGGCCAGTGGGACAGCGGCATATCAGGTCAGGCCTTACAGATCGATGCGACGTCGTCGACGCCGGTGGCGGGTGTGGTCGGTGAAGCGGTGGGCTTCTTGGTGGAGCCGGTGCTCGGTTTCTTCGTCGTGCCGGTGGTACTACGCGGAGTGGTCGAGGTCTTACCGTCTCCTCCTGAGCCGCCCTTGTCCAGCGATTCGGACTTGGCGATCGCCTCGGCGACCTTCGTCCGGATCAGCGCGAAGTCCGGGTCGCCGGTGTGGATCAACGGCGGGACCGCGGAGAAGCTTGACACCGGGAGCTTCTTCGCGTCCAGCGCGAGATCGGTGAAGGTGCCCAGCTCACCGGCCGGAATGTCGGTCTTGACCACCTGTTTACTGGCCGACGCGATGCCCTGGAACTTGGTCAGCACGGTCGACGGCGAGAGCTGGTTCAGCATCGCCGACATCACGCACTTCTGCCGGGTCATCCGGTCGTAGTCCGACGACTCGGCCCGGGACCGGGCGAACCACAACGCGTGGTACCCGTCCAGGTGCACGTTCTTGCCGGGCTCGATGTAGCCCTTGATCGGGGAGCTGCCGCCGCCGATCGGGACCCGCTTGCCGATGTCCAGCGTGATCCCGCCGACCGCGTTGAGCAGGTCGCGGAACCCGGCCAGGTCGATCAGCACGAAGTAGTTGACCTTGAGCCCGGTGACAGCCTCGATCGCCTGTGTGGTGGCGGTTTCGCCCGGGTTCGGGTCGCCGGGGAACAGCGCCTTGTGGTTGGCGGCGTACGTATAGACGGCGTTGAGCAGGCACTCGGCAGCGCACTTGTTCCACATGAAGCCCTCGGGGAACTGCTTGGCCATCGCCGTACCGGCCGGGAACGGGACCTTGGCCAGGTTCCGCGGGAGGCCGATCAGGACGGTCCGGCCGGTGTCCGCGTCGATGCTGGCCACGGTCATGCTGTCCGGCCGGGTGCCGATCCGGTCCGCGCCGGAGTCGCCGCCCATCATCAGGACGTTGTAGCGGCCCTTCTCGGCCTTCGAGGACTTCCCGCTGCCGAACACGCTGGCGACGAAGTCGCGCTGGGTGTTCACGATCACACTCGCGTAGACCAGTGCGCTGACGACGACAAAGATCAGTACGCCGTCGAGGATGCTCGTGATGAGGCGGTGATTGCGCTCCAGCGTCAGCGGCTGCGAGATCCGGTACGCGTCGATGAACAGCGCCGCCCAGCCGATCGCGAGCACGATCAGGATGATCTGCACCAGCCGCAGGGTCCCCGGCCGGGCCAGGAAGTTGATCGTCCCCGAGCGCCAGATCAGGCCCAGGACGATCAGGAACACGATGATCGCGATCAGGCCGAAGACCACCCGCCAGACCCAGCGGCCGGCGCGGCGGCTGCCCGCGACGATCTGCGCCGACCCGGGCAGGATCAGCGTCATCAGCAACAGCGTCAGCGCCCGCTTGAACCGGACCGGCTCGCGGAGGTTGCGCAGGTCTGGCTTCTCCTGCGGCATGACGTCCTTCCGTTCTCCAACCGGGCGGTCTCAACCGACCGTACCTTGTCCTCACTTGTCGCTAGGTACGACGTGCCGCGCGACAAACTGGTTCGGGCGGAGGCGGATCCGGAGACGAAGAGTAGCAGTCTCTTCACTCAGCGCAGGAAAACCCGTGCACTGACCCTGCTTCACACAGTTGTGATGGTCGGCGGCGGATCGATGCGTTACGAAGTCTTCTAAGTACAACCAGTGAGGAAACCGCCCCATGAAACTGTTCCGCTCAGTCCTGGCCGTTACAGCGGTCGCGACCACCACCCTCCTCGGTACGACGTCCGCACACGCCGCGGCGCCCGGTACCGACTTCACCGGCATCGCCGCGCTGAGCAACTGCTCCGCATCCCTGGTCCGGTACGCCGAATCCGTCAGCACCGACAAGGCGCTCGTACTCACCAACGGGCACTGCTACGAGGGCGGGTTCCTGCAACCCGGCCAGGTGCTGGTGAACAAGGCGTCGACGCGTTCGATCACGCTGCTGAAGCCGGACTCCAACCGCGCCGGCACGGTCCGCGCCGACAAGATCCTGTTCGGCACGATGACCAAGACCGACATGATCGTCTACGAGGTCAACGAGACGTACGCGTCGATCAAGAGCCGGCTGAACGTCACCCCGCTGACCCTGGCCAAGCAGGGCCCGGCCGACGGCGCCGGGATGGCGGTCGTCTCCGGTTACTGGAAGCGCATCTACACCTGCTCGGTGCAGGCGACGATCCCGCAACTGCGCGAGGGTGACTGGACCTGGCAGAACTCGATCAAGTACCAGCAGCCCGGTTGCGAGACGATCGGCGGTACGTCGGGATCGCCCGTCGTGAGCACCACGACCGGCGAGATGATCGGCATCAACAACACCGGTAACGAGGACGGCGAGCGCTGCACGGTGAACAACCCGTGCGAGGTCGACGCCGACGGCAACGTCACCGTCGAGCAGGGCGCGGCGTACGGCCAGCAGACCTGGTGGCTCTACACCTGCCTGACCGCGAATCGCACGATCGACCTGAACAAGTCCGGTTGCGAACTCCCGAAGCCGACCCGTCGTCGCTGACTGTCCGTAATAAGGACGTGCGGGGTGACGCAGACCACTTCGATATCCGGTAACGTCGCCCCGCATGGCAGTCGACTCCTCCACTGACCACGTCACCACCACCACTTGGCCGAGCCCGTTCGGAGTACGGACGCGGCTGGTTGCGGCCAGTGCGCTGATGCTCTTCACCGAGCTTGCGCTGATCCGGTGGACCGGTTCGAACGTGGTACACCTCAGCTACTTCTCGAACTTCGTGCTGCTCGGCTCGTTCCTGGGCATCGGGATCGGCGTACTGCGATCCGGCCGGGCGAAGCGGCTGCCGTACTACTCGCCGATCATGCTGGGCCTGCTGGTCCTGGTGATCGCCTGGAAACCGGTGACGGTCAACCGGGGCAGCTCGTCGAGCGTCATCTACTTCACCAGCCTGAATACCACCGGCCCGCCGGTCTGGGTGATCCTGCCGGTCATCTTCATCGCGGCGGCGGTGGTGCTCGCCGGTCCGGCCGAGCTGGTCGGCCGCTGTTTCGCCGAGCTGCCGCGGCTGACGGCGTACCGCTTCGATCTGATCGGCAGCCTGGCCGGGATCGTGACGTTCACCGGGCTGTCGTTCCTGGGTGCGCCGCCGATCTGGTGGGGGCTCATCGTCACGATCATGTTCGCCGCGCTGATGATCCCGCGGTCGTCCGGATCGGGTCGCCGGGCTGTCGCCGTCGGGTTGAGCGCCGCGATGGTGCTCGCGCCGTTGCTGGTGATGCTCGGGGTGCTGTTCCACGAGTCGACCAAGGCGAACAACAGCTGGTCGCCGTACTACAAGGTGCAGACCAAGCAGTACACGTGGGAGGGCGTGCCGCTGCTGACGATCACGGTGAACGGCGTACCGCATCAGCAGGCGATCCCCGCCGACGCGCGGTTGCAGTGGGAGCCGCAGTACGGACTGCCGTACGAGCGGGCGAACGTCGGGAAGACGCCGAAGAACGTGCTGATCATCGGCGCCGGATCCGGGTCGGATGTCGCGATCGCGTTGAAGAAGGGCGCGACGCACGTGGACGCGGTCGAGATCGACCCGCGGATCCGCGACCTCGGCAAGGCGCTGCACCCGGACCGTCCGTACCAGGATCAGCGCGTGACGTCGCACATCGACGACGGGCGTGCGTATCTGTCGCGGACGAACAAGAAGTACGACCTGATCCTGCTGGCGCTGCCGGACTCGTTGACGCTGGTGAACGGCGCGAGCTCGCTGCGGCTGGAGAGCTACCTCTTCACCAAGCAGGCGTTCGAGAGCGCTCGCGATCACCTCAATCCGGGTGGGGCTTTCGCGATGTACAACTACTACCGCGAGACCTGGCTGATCGACCGGCTCGCGTCGACGGCGCAGGAGGCCTTCGGGCACAAGCCGTGTGTGGACAAGATCGGCGACGGTCTGCAGCAGGCCGTCGTGACGGTCGGTCTGACCGAGCAGGACCAGACGTGTGCCGCTGAATGGCCCGGTCCGGCCGCGATCACGCCGCCGCCCGCCACGGACAACCGGCCGTTCCTGTACCTGTTCACGGACCGGATTCCGTCGCTGTATCTGGTCACGCTCGGGCTGATCCTGGTCGCGGGTCTCGTCGGCGTCGGCATCGCGGGCGGCGGGTCATCGTACCGGCGGATGCGTCCGTACGCGGACCTGTTCCTGCTGGGCGCAGGCTTCATGCTGCTGGAGACGAAGAGCATCACCGGCTTCGCGTTGCTGTTCGGTACGACGTGGGTCGTGAACGCGATCGTGTTCGCCGGCGTGCTGGTGGCGGTGCTTGCGGCGGTCGAAGTGACGAGACGGTTCAGGACACCACCGATCAAGGTGATGTTCGCCGTACTGTTCGGCGGGCTCGCGTTGTCGTGGATCTTCCCGGACAGCTGGCTGCTCAGCATGCCGGTCGGGTTGCGGGTGATCGTCGCGGTCCTGATCGCGTTCACGCCGATCTTCGCCGCGAACGTGATCTTCGCGAAACGCTTCACCGATACGGCGGACGGCACAGCCTCCTTCGGCGCCAACCTCCTCGGCGCAATGCTCGGCGGCTGCCTGGAGTACGCCGCCCTGATCATCGGCTTTCACGGCCTACTGATCATCGCCGCCCTGCTCTACGCCGGAGCCTTCCTCCTCACCCCCAAAGCCCGCTCACTCGCCCGATGAGTGAGCTGGCGGACTACTACCGCGACCGCGCCGGCGAGTACGACGCGGTCTACAACAAACCGGAACGGCAGGAGGACCTCGCCCGCCTGCGGGCCCTCCTGCCGCCCCTCGTCGCCGGCCGCTCGGTCCTGGAAGTTGCCGCCGGCACCGGTTACTGGACGACCGCGCTGTCCACCACGGCCGCCTCGGTCCTCGCAACGGATGTGAACGAGGAAACCCTGGCCGTCGCGCGGACGCGCTCCTACGGTCCGGGTGAGGTGGAGTTCGCCATCGCGGACGCGTACGACCTCGCGGCAACTCCGGGTCGCTTCGACGCGATCTTCGCGGGCTTCTTCTGGTCGCACGTGCCGCGGGCCGACGTACGGCGGTTTGCTCTGAGCCTGCTGGATCGGGTCGAGCCGGGCGGGGTGGTGATCCTGGCGGACAACAGGTACGTGGAGGGGAGCAACTATCCGATCACCCGGACCACGGACGGCGGCGACACCTACCAGAACCGGTCGCTGTCGGACGGACGGGTTTACGAGGTGTTGAAGAACTTTCCGTCGCGCGAGGAACTGGTCGCGGACGTGGCGCCGGCCGAGGTGGAGTGGACCGAGTTGACTTACTTCTGGCTGGCAACCGTCTGCTAGTTGGTACAGGTTCGGCCCGTTTGTGGGGGACTGGGGGGATCTGGGTGGCAGGATCTGAGACATGACGTGGCTTGTGACTGGTGGTGCCGGGTACATCGGAGCGCATGTGGTGCGGGCGTTCCGCAACGACGGGATCGACGTGGTCGTGATCGACGACCTGTCGAGCGGGAAGGCGGAGTTCGTACCGGACGGTGTGCCGTTCGTGCGGGCGAACCTGCTGGACGGTACGGCGGTGCGGGAGGCGCTCGACGGCGTGGACGGCGTCGTACATCTCGCCGGGTTCAAGTACGCCGGGGTGTCGGTGGAGCGGCCGCTGCACACGTACACGCAGAACGTGACGGCGATGGTGTCGCTGCTCGAAGCGATGGCGGAGAAGTCGGTGCGCAACATCGTCTTCTCGTCGAGCGCCGGGGTGTACGGGACGCCTCGCGACGAGGTGGTGACCGAGGACACCGCGCCGGATCCGCAGTCGCCGTACGGCGAGTCGAAGCTGATCGGCGAGTGGCTGCTCCGCGACCAGGCCGCGGCGGCCGAGTTGCACCACACCTCGCTGCGCTACTTCAACGTGGTCGGATCGGGCGATCCGACGGTGTACGACGCGAGCCCGTACAACCTGTTCCCGATCGTCTGCAACCTGCTGACGCAGGGGAAGGTGCCGCAGATCTACGGCACCGACCACCCGACCCCGGACGGTACGTCGGTCAAGGACTACGTACACGTCGCCGACCTCGCGCGTGCTCACGTCGCGGCCGCCCGCGCGCTCGAGTCCGGCAAGACGCTCGAGCGCGTCTACAACCTGGGCAGCGGCACGGGTACGTCGGTCCGCGAGATCATGGACGCCGCTCGCCGGGTGACCGGCATCGACTTCACCCCGGGCGAAGCCCCGCGCCGTCCCGGCGACCCGTCCCGCGTGGTCGCGAACGGCGAGCTCGCCGCCCGCGACCTGGCGTGGAAGAACACGTACACGGTCGACGACATGTTCGCGACCGCATGGGAAGCCTGGCCCAAGGGCTAGTAGCTCTTCTTGAAGTAGCCGTTCGTCGACAGGTCCATCATGCCTGGGCCGGTGAGGACGCCGCCTTCCACCGGGAGCGTGTGACCGGTGATCCAGGACGCGTCTTCGGAGGCCAGGAACGCGACCGCGGCGGCGATGTCCTCGGGCTCGCCGACGCGGCCGAGCGGGTACATCTTCCCGAAGCGCTCGAGCGTGTCGGGCTGGTTGTCCCAGTTCGGCGTCCGGATGGTGCCTGGGGCAACGACGTTGAAGCGCACGCCGAGATCGCCGTACCGCGCCGCGTAGTTGACCGTCATCGCGATCTGGCCGGCCTTGGCCGCGGCGTACTCGATGTTGCCGAAGGCAGCGAGTCCGTTGACGGAGCTGATCGTGACGACGTTGCCGCGGTTCTTGACGAGCTGCGGGAGCGCCGCCTGGATGCACCGCGACGCACCGACCAGGGTCAGGTCGAGCTGCGCGTGCCACTCCTCGGAGGTCGTGTCCTCCGGCACGGTTGACACGATGCAGCCGCCGGCGTTGTTGACGACCACGTCGAGCCGGCCGAACCGCTCGACCGCGGCCGCAACCGCCGCGTCCACATCGTCGCGGTCGGTCACGTCGACCCGCAGCGGGAGCGCCTGCTCGCCGATCCCGGCCGCGACCTCGCCGACCTTCTCCACCTGGAGATCGGTCACCACCACCGACGCGCCCTCGTCGGCCAGCCGCCGCGCGACCGCGGACCCGATGCCCTGCGCCGCCGCCGTGACCAGCGCGACCTTTCCTTCGAACCGACGCACGCTAACCCCTCCGTTGTTACTCGAGTACTCGGTCGACCTTCTCGTCCGCGACCCGGCGCTCCAGCTTGGCGGCGTCCAGGTTGCGGCAGAGCACGATCGAACCACCCCCGGAGATCACGCCGATCAGCAGTCCCAGACCGTCCCGATCCGTGAGCGTCCGCTGGACCAGGATGCGATCGGCGATCGGCTCCGCCGTACTGATCAGATCCTCGTGCGTGAGGTCGTCGTACGCCGGGGAGCCGGGCGTCGGCGGGTCGAACGGGACGAAGACGTCGGGGTGGTTGTAGACCTCGGCGCCGTAGTCCTGGATGCCGTCCGGGAGAGGTTCGCGGAAGCGGCCGCCGAGCGGGAGGAGCGCCGACGCGACGGTCTCGCGGTCGCCGCGGACGGTGAAGTCGGGGCCGGTGATCGCGAGGGCGCCGGTCTTGCTGGTCAGCGAGGCGCCGACCGACCAGGTGGAGAGCGCCCAGACGACGCCGAGCCAGTGCGGCGGGAGGCCGATCGCGACGGTCTCGCCGGCCTCCAGGTCGTACTCGTCGGCCAGCAGGTTCGCCGTCTTGGCGACCCAGTTCGCGGTGGTGACCGCGCTCAGCTCGATCCGCTCGCCGGTCGCGTCGTCGTAGTAGGTGAGGAACGGGGCGCCGCCGTCCCGGCGGACCGCGGCCGCGAACAGCTCGGGGAGGACTCGTGACATATGGCCCAGCCTACGGTTCGTACTCCGGCGTACCGTGGTGGGGGATTTTCTCGAAAGAAGGCTTGTCATGGTGCCACAGCTCGCGCTGCCCGAAGGCGGCGAATGGATCGTCATCCTGGTCATCGTGGTCCTCCTGTTCGGCGCGAAGAAGCTGCCGGAGCTGACCAAGAACGCCGCCCGCGCAATGAAAGAATTCGAGAAAGCCCGCCAAGGCGACGACGACGAAACCCCGCCCCAGGTAGCACCCGCACCACCCCAGCCCCAAGCAGCTCCCGTGCAGGCGGCCCAGGCACCCGCGCAGCCAGCCCAGGCAGCTCCGGCGCAGCCAGCACCCGCTCAGGCAGTCCAGACGCAGCAGCCCGAGTCCCAACCAGCACAACCCCAGCCAGCCCCGCCCCAGCCGCTGACAGACGGCCAGCCGGCCCGCCCAACCGATGCCGAGGGCGGCACCACGCAGTAGCCGGCCCGACCCACCTCAGCCGCAGGCAGCGCCGGCTCAGCCGACCCCAGCCGGTGACGGACGGCCTGTCGGCTTGCCCGACGGATGTCGAGGGCGGCACCGCGCAGTAGCAGGCTCTGCTCACCTCAGCCTCAGGCAGCGCCGGCTCGGCCGACCCAGCCGGTGACGGACGGCCAGCCGGCTCGCCTCTGGCGGTCAGGTCTGCCCAGCAGCCGTTGGCGGAGGGCGGGGTCAGCTTGGTGGGTTGATTTCGAGGATTGCGGTTCGCAGGGCGGCGGCCAGTAGGGCGGTCGGTTCCGGGGCCCGGCCGGGTAGGCGGGCGAGGATCGTGCGGCGGAGTTCTTGTGGGCCGCCGTGGACTGTGACCACTCGGACGCCTGGCGGGACCGCGGATGCCATGGACGCGGAGATCGTGGTCAGGCCGGCGCCGGCTGCGACCAGGTGGAGTTTGGCGAGCCAGTCGCGGACCGTGTGGGCGATGACCGGGCGTTCGTCGAGGCCGGGCCAGACCCCCATCCACAGTTCGCTGGAGGACGTGGGTCCGGCGATCCAGCGCTGACCTCGGAGGTCCGCGACGTCGACGGAGTCGTGGGCCGCGAGCAGGTGCCCGGTTGGGACGGCCAGTCGCAGGCTCCGCTCGGCAAGAGTCTCCAGCTTCAGCGCGGGCGACTCGGCGTCCGGCGGGCGGAACGGCGGCGCGGAGGCGATCAACGCGAGGTCGATCGTCCCGGCCCGGAGCGCCCGGATCAGGTTGGGTGTCGATCCCTCCCTGGTTGTCACGGTGATCGCCGGGTGCATACGACGTACCGCGCTGATTGCCCGCGGCAACAGAACCGCGCCGGCACTCGGGAACCAGCCGAGCCGCACGGTCCCGCCCTCGACCGGCAGCCCGGCGAGTTCGCGCGAGGTCGCGTCGAGCTGGTCGAGCACGACGGCGGCGTTCCGCAGTACGACCTGACCGGCCGCTGTTAACGCGACACCCTCGCGGCGGCGTTCCAGCAGTTGGTTGCCCGCGGCCCGCTCGAGCCCGGCGATCTGACGCGAGACCGCGGACTGCGTGTAGCCGAGCGCCGATGCCGCGGCGGTGAACGTACCCCGCTCCGCCACCTCCCGGAACACCCGCAACGCAACCAGCGAGACGTCGGTGATGTCCATGACATCTACGCATACCACCTATGCCGAACTTTCGCTGGAGTCATATCAACCCCAGACCTACGTTGGCCCCATGACACAACCACGCATCGCCCTAGTAACCGGAGCCAACCAAGGCATCGGCTATGCCTTGGTAGAAGAACTCGCCAGCAGGATGAACCCAGAAGACCTAGTCCTCCTCACCGGCAGAAACCCAGACCGAGTCGCCGCCGCGGTAGAGGAGATCACCCGCCGCGCCGCCGCCTCCGGCGCCGCCTCGGCGGGAGGAAAGACGGGAGCCGAAGGCGGAGTTGCTGGTGCGGCTGGCGGGGCGCCGTACTCGGGTCTGGCCGATGGCGGAGTTGCTTGTGCGGCGGGTGGGGTGGCTCAGGCTGTTCCCGCTGATGGCGGGGTTGCTGGTGCAGTGGGTGGCATCGGCCGTGTGACGTCCGCCGGGGGCGGAGTGGACGGCGTACCTCCGGCGACTGCCGCCGAAGGCGGAGCCGCGGGAGTGGCTGGCGGGGCACCTCGTGCGGTTCCCGTCGATGGCGGTGCGGGTGGCGGGGTGCCTCACTCGAGTGCAGGCGGGGGCCAGGCGTCTCGGCCGATCCCCGCGCGGGGTGGGGCTCGGGTTGAGGGGTGGGTGGTGGATGTGACCGATGAGGGGGCTGTGGGGCGGTTGGGTGAGGAGTTGGGGGTTGTGGACATTGTGGTGTCCAACGCGGTGGGGCCGTTGGAGCCGGGGGTGGCGGCTGGGGAGCAGGTGGATGGGTTTGTGGATGTGGCGAATTTGGGGGCTCAGTATGTGTTGCGGGCGTTCGGGCCCAGGCTGAGGGCGGGTGGGCGGTTGGTTGTGGTGGCTAGTTCTTTGGGGACGTTGGAGCAGTTGCCGGAGGAGTTGTGGGGGCGGTTTGACGGAGTGAACTTGGAGGACGTGGAGAAGGTTGTGGAGGAGTGGCGGGGAGCGGTGCACGACGGGACGGCGGCGGCGCAGGGATGGCCGGAGTGGATTAACCTGCCGTCTAAGGTTGCTCAGGTGGCGGCAGTGCGGGCCGTGGCGGCTGAGCGGCGTGAGCGGGATCTGGCCGACAACACCCTGGTCGCGTCGGTTTGTCCGGGGCTGGTCGATACCCGCGCCTCGAGGCCGTGGTTCGACGACTTCAGTCAGGCCAAGTCGCCCGAGGAAGCAGTCCAACCGATCGTCGACCTGCTCCTGGCCGACCACGTCGATCCGGCGCTGTACGGCGAACTCGTTCGCGACGGCAAGGTCGTCGCGTGGAAGCCGTCCACCCCTCGGTAGCCCCCTGCCCGGGCGGAGCCAGTTAGGTTAGCCTAACTTTCGTGAGGGGTACGACGATACGCGGTGAGATCAGGCGCTTGACGCGATCCGGCGACTCCCGGGTGATCTGCCCGGTGCGGGTGGAGGCGATCGAGCAACTGACGCCACGCTTCAGCCGCGTCATCGTGCAGGGCGACGGGCTCGCGGCGTACCAGACGATCCGGCCGGCCGACGCTTTCAAGCTGGTCATCCCGCCGGACGGCATCGGCAGCGTGCGGATGCCGAAGGTCAGCCCGACCGGCGTACCCGTCTGGCCGCAGGACCGCCCGACGCCCCTCACCCGCGGGTTCACCGTCCGCACGTTCGACCCGGACACCCGGCGGCTCACGTTCGACGTCGCGCTCCACGGTGACGGCCCGGCGATCACCTGGCTGACGAAGACCCGCCCGGGCGAGACCGCCGTACTGCTCGGCATGCGGCGTGAGTTCCACGCCGGGGACGTCGACCATCATCTTCTGATCGGCGACTCCACCTCGCTGCCGGCGATCGCGAGCATCGTCGAGAGTCTCGACGTACCGTCGACCGTCTACCTGCAGTCCGAGACGCCGGCCGAGCGGGCGCTGGTGAAGGGCGACGTGCAGTGGACCCACTCACCGCCGCCGACCGGCCCGGACAGCGCGCTGGAGCAGGCGGTCCGGACCTTCCGGCGGCCGCCCGGTCGCCTGCAGGCGTGGTGCGCGGCCGAGGCGGGAGTCGTCCGATCTATCCGTCCGTACCTCGTGGACGACCTCGGCGTGAGTCGCGACGATCTGCACACAGTCGCTTACTGGATCGCCGGTGAGACCTCGGAGCGCGGGGACGCCGTACGGATGCAGGCGTTCGCGAAGGCAGGAGAAGAGGGCCTCGACGTCACGGACCCCGCAGTACTGCAATCGCTGGAGTTCTCATAAGGTCGTCCCATGCTGATCCTGGCCGGCCTGGGGCTGATCCTGGTGCTGACCGTTGCCACCGGCTACTTCGTCTCGCAGGAATTCGCGTACGTCGCCGTCGACCGGAGCCGCCTGCGCACGCTGGCCGAGGACGGTGACGCGTCGGCCGCGCGTGCGCTGAAGGTCACGTCGCGGCTGTCGTTCGTACTGTCCGGCGCGCAGGTCGGCATCACGATCACCGCGCTGCTGGCCGGGTACTTCGCGGAGCCGTATCTCGGTGCGGGCCTGGAGGACCTGCTCGGCTCGTCCGGCGTACCGGAGGCCGTGAGCAGGTCGATCTCGGTGATCTTGGCGTTGCTGTTGGCAACGATCATTCAGATGGTGCTCGGCGAGCTGGCGCCGAAGAACCTCGCGATCGCCAAGGCCGAGGCGATCGCGCTGCGGCTGTCCCGGTCGACCCTGTGGTACCTGCGGCTCGCGGGCCCCGTGATCCATCTGTTCGACTCGGCGTCGAACCGGATCCTTCGCCGGGTCGGGATCGAACCGGTCGAGGAGCTGCCGCAGGGCGCGACCCCGAAGGAGCTCGACCGGATCATCGAGACGTCGTACGAGCAAGGCCTGCTGGACCAGGACACGATGCGGCTGCTCGATCGCGGGCTCGACTTCCGCGGCCGTACGGCGGGCGAGGCGATGGTCCCGCGCGTCGATGTGGTGACGATGCATCGCGACGAGCCGCTGACCCGCGTGGTCGAGCTGCAGGACACGGGGCACAGCAGGTTCCCGGTGATCGGCGACTCGGTCGACGAGCTGGTCGGCGTGGTCGCGATCGGCGACGTGGTCGAGTTGGAACCGGCCGATCGGGCGGCGATCGCGGTTGGTTCGTTGGCGTCGCCCGCGGTCGCCGTGCCGACGACGTTGCCGCTGCCCGGCGTACTCGAGCGGTTGAGGGTCGCGCGCCGCCAGTTGGCGATCGTGGTTGACGAGTACGGCGGGTTCGCGGGGATCGTGTCGCTCGAGGACATCGCGGAAGAGCTCGTCGGCGAGATCCGCGACGAGGACGATCTGCCGGAGACCGGGTTGGTGCAGGGCGGCGACGGGTCGTGGGTGGTGCCGGCTCGCTGGCGGCTCGATCAGGTCGAGGAGGCAACCGGCGTACAACTGCCTGAGGGCGATGACTACGAGACGGTGTCCGGTCTGGTGCTGGCTCGGCTCGGCCGCCTCCCGCTGGTCGGTGATGAGATTGCGGTGGAGCTGCCGCAGCGGATCGACCACGACGGCCGGCCGATCCAGGCCGAGTTCGTGCGGCTGACCGTGCAGACCATCGAACGTCGCGTGCCCGGCATCGTGATGATGGAGCGGACAGCATGAGTACGACGTGGGCGCTCATCATCTCCGCCGTACTGCTGGCGCTGAACGGGTTCTTCGTCGCCGCCGAGTTCTCGCTGGTCGCGTCGAAGCGGCACCGGCTCGAGGAAGCGGCCGCATCCGGCAGCCTGGCTGCCCGCGCCGCGCTCGCCGGGGTCAGCGAGTTGTCGCTGATGCTTGCCGGGGCGCAGCTCGGCATCACGTTGTGCACCTTGGGTCTCGGCTCGTTGAGCGAGCCGGCCATCGCGCATCTGCTGCATCCACTGTTCGAGCTGGCGAACGTCCCCGAGGGCGTCGGTCATGTGATCGCGCTGATCATCGCGGTCGGCGGGATCGGTCTCCTGCACGTCCTGCTCGGCGAGATGGCGCCCAAGTCGTGGGCGATCAGCGATCCCGAGCGGTCGGCGTTGGTCCTGGCGATGCCGTTCCGCGCGTTCACCTGGGTCTTCCGGCCGCTGCTGATCGTGCTCAACTGGCTCGCCAACCTGTGCCTGCGGCTGGTGAAGGTCACGCCGCAGAACGAGATCGCCAACGCACACGGCCCGGACGAGCTGCGGCTGCTGATCGAGTCCTCGCACGAACACGGCACGCTCGAGGAGCCCGAGCACGAGCTGCTGACCGCGATGCTCGCACTGCAGAACACCACGGTCGGTCAGGTCATGACGCCGATCGCCGAGCTGTCGACGGTCCTCTCGACCGCCTCAGCCCGCGAGGTCGAGCTGACCAGCCGGCGCGAGGGGCACTCGCGGCTCGCGGTGGTCAGCTCCGGTACGACGATCTGCGGCATCGTGCACGTCCGCGACGCGGCCCGCGCAACCACCGCGGGCGACACGAACGTGCGCGCATCCGACCTGATGATGGCCGCGCTCGAGCTCGGCGAGCGTACGCCGGTTGCGACGGCGATCCGCACGATGCGCGACGAACGCTCCCAGCTCGCCGTGGTCTGCGGCGGCGACGTGGCGATCGGCGTGGTCGCGCTCGAGGACCTCCTCGAAGAGGTCATCGGCGAGTTCGACGACGAGACCGACCCCATCATCAGCGCGGCCAAGGGTGACTAGTCCGGCTACCTTGTAGGCAGAAACTGTCCTGGAGGAGGGGTGGCGTGGCGATCAGCCGGATTGGGCTTGTGGTTCACCAGGGGCGGCCGGTTGCGGTGCAGACTGCCGAGACCGTGCGGAAGTGGGCGACCGACCACGGCATCGGCTGCACCGACATCGACGTCTGGAAGGACCACCAGGAACGGCGGAGCGGGACCGACGAGCTGCACCACGCCGGCGATCCGGATCTCGTTGTCACGCTCGGCGGCGACGGAACCTTCCTGCGCGGGGCTCGGATCGCGGCGAAGAACAACGCCGCCGTACTCGGCGTCGACCTCGGCAAGGTCGGCTTCCTGACCGAGGTGGCGTGCCGCGACGTCGAGGCCGCGCTGGAAGCGGTGCATCACGGCGGAGCGACGTACGAGGAACGGATGACGCTGACCATGCGGGCGTCGCGGCCGTTGGAGATCCCGCAGGGGATTGAGTCCTTGCTGCGGTACGGGCACGGTCCGGCGTTGCCGCCACCGCCGGTACGGCACGAGATGGCCGAGGGCGACGGGTGGGGGATGGCGCTCGATGTCACCGCCTTGAACGACGTGGTGGTGGAGAAGCTGGCGCGCGATCACCAGGTCGCGCTCGGCGTGTACCTGTCCGGTCGACTGCTGGCGTCGTACTCCGCCGACGCGGTGATCGTGGCGACACCGACCGGGTCGACGGCGTACAGCTTCGCGGCCGGCGGGCCGATCCTGTCGCCGAACACCGAGGCGATCGTGTTCACTCCGGTCGCACCGCACATGACCTTCAACCGGACGGTGATCGCGGCGCCGGACGAGCCGATCGCGCTGCGCGTACTGCCGCATTCGGGGCAGGCGGCGGTGAGCATCGACGGCCAGTTGCGCGGCGTACTCGATCCGGGGGACTGGATCGGGGTGTACGGGTCGCCGCAGCGATTGCGGCTCGTGCGGCTGCGTCCGACGGACTTCTACGGGCGGCTGCGCGACCGCTTCAACCTCACCGACGCACCCGCCACGGCACTCGACGGCGAACCCGAACTGTTCTGGCAACCGGCGGATTCGCCGATTCCCCCGGACCTGAAGCACCTACGGATTCCGCAAGCACCTGGTGACGACCGGTAGGGTCTTTCCTCATGCGAAACGTGGTGATCCTGGCGGGTGGTTCGGGGACGCGCTTGTGGCCGATGTCCAGAGACGACAGGCCGAAGCAGGTGCTGCCGCTGGCGGCGGGACAATCGCTGCTCCGGGTGGCGTTCAACCGGCTCCGCGGACTGGTCGAGCCGGAGAACATCTACGTGTGCACGGTCGGCGCGTACACGGACGTCGTACGCAAGGAACTGCCTGAGCTCGGCGAACACAACATCATCGGCGAGCCGGCTCGCCGCGATACCGCGAACGCTGTCGGGCTCGCGTCTGCTGTCGTGGCGCGGAACGATCCCGACGCGGTGGTCGCCTTCGTCGGTTCGGATCACCTGATCAGCCCGGAGGACGAGTTCCGGGCGGCGATCGAGCACGGCTTCGAGGTTGTGGAGGCTCGTGGGCGGTCGCTGGTCACGTTCGGGATCGAGCCGACGCATCCGCACACCGGGCTCGGGTACATCGAGCGTGGCGATGCCATCGACGGGACGCGGGCCTTTGTCGTGGACCGATTCCGCGAGAAGCCGGATCGGGCGACGGCGGAGGAGTACCTGGCGACCGGGCGCTTCTGGTGGAACTCCGGGATGTTCGTCTGGCAGGCATCGACGGTGCTTTCGGTGCTCGACTCGTTGTTGCCCGAGTCGGCCGCACGGTTGCGTGACGTCGCCGCGGTGTGGGACACGCCTGAGCGCGACGCGACCCTCGAGGAGATCTACCCGAACCTGCAGAAGATCTCGGTCGACTACGCGGTGATGGAGCCGGCGTCGCAGGGCAAGGTCGACGCGGACGTGGTCGTCGTACCGATGCCCGTGCACTGGCTCGACGTGGGTTCGTGGGCCGCGCTGGCCGACACGTACGACGCCGACCCGAACGGCAACCGCACCGACAGCGTCACCCTGAGCTGCCTTCTCGACTCCCACGACAACATCATCGTCACCGACGACCCGAACCATCTTGTCGCCGCAGTCGGCCTCCACGGCCACATCATCGTCCACACCCAAGACGTAACGATGGTCTGCCCACTGTCCGACGGCGAGCGCGTAAAGGACCTGGTAGCCCGAGTCCAGTCCGACCACGCGAACTACATCTAGTTCCACAAGAAGACGCCCCCGGGAGGACAACTCCCGGGGGCGTTTCCAGTTGCTGCAACCTCAGCCGGCGCTGGGTTCCTGGGCGTCTGCGGCTGGGTACTTCTCCATGAACTGTTTCAGGGCGTCGCCGCTGACCGAGCCGCAGAACTGGCGGTGGCCGAAGGACTTCTGCGAGGCGTCCGGGCTGCTCCAATGGGCGAAGGCGAGGTTCTTGCCGTCGGGCCAGGGCTTACCGTCGGACTCCTTGAACGGCGCGGCGATGAACTTGCCGACCGAGCTGTCCGGGAGCTTGGACTTGGAAATCTTCTCGATCTGGTCGATCTGGTCCTTCGGCAGCGTGTCGCGGTACCAGAGGATCGTGTAGCCGTGCTCCAGGTTGTGGACCAGGTTCTCCACCGGCGGGCGGTCGCTCGGCGTGTAGAACTTCTTGTCGAACGGCGCCCAGACCGCATAGTGCGGGCCGGACGACGGCGGCGAAACGGAGTACAGGATCTTCTCGCCGTCGGGGCGGTGGTCCTGGGTCCCGCCGGCCTCGTCGTTGGTGATCGCCGCGCAGGAGGCGGCCGACGCGGCGACGCCGAAGTCGGTGAGCGCCTGGTTCTTGGTCTTCGAGTCCTGGACCAGCTTGATCGCCGGGTAGGCGATGATCGCCAGGCCGGCCACGATGGCGCACGCCACGATGATGATGGTGCGGCGGCGGTCCGACCGGGACTGCTCGCGCTGCATCTTCTCGATCATCTCGCGGCGCGACTGCTTCTGCGACGAGGCTTTACCCACAGTGTTGGTCTTCCCGGCTAAGGGCGGCCACCGCGCCGCCATGCGAAGGCAGTGTACGAGGCAACCCTAAGAAGTTGCCTAGAAAACTACCGCGACCGTGAGCCGAACGTGACCGTCGCCTCAGCGCCCGGCCCCGGCCGCACGCTCACGCCGTACCCCTCCGCGTGCAGCAGGACGGCGAGCTTCTCGGCGATCACGCCAACGGTCACCGGCTCCACACCGAACACGGTGACAGCGCTGTCACCCAACTCGAGCCGTACGTCGTCCACGTCGCGCAGCAACCCGGCCCACACCGCGGGATCCACCTCTCGCGGACCGGACGGCTCCTTCCGCGACAACACCGCAGCCCGCGCGGCCTCTCGCGTCCCCAGGCTGAACATGTCGAACTCAGCGTCCCGCACCAGCGCCCGCGCACCCGGCCCGTGCTCGCCGACAGGCAGTACGGCGTCCTGCAGCCCACGCAGTACTGCGACGGGAACGCCGTCCGCCTTTCCCTTCACCAGCTCACCCGCACTGGCGATCTCGTCCGCCAGCGCCGGCTCCGTCACAGCAAGGACGTTCCCGTGGCTGTCCGTCGTACCGCGCAGGTCCTCGATGACCCGCACTCCGGCCGCACCGATGGCCAGATCGGTCTGACCGTTGCGCCACGGGCGGCCGAGCGTGTCGGTCACCACGATGCCGACGTTGACGTCGTACCGCTCCCTCAGCGCCGTCCGCAGTACCCGTGCTGACTCGTCAGGGTCGACCGGAAGCAGCAGGACCGTGCCGGGCGCTGTGTTCGAGGTATCCGTGCCAGCAGCAGCCATCACCAGGCCGTGCCGCGTCTGCACGATCCGGGTCTCGCCGCGTTGTGCGACGACCCGCACGAGTTCAGCGTCGATAGCCTCCTGGCGTGTGCCGTACGTGAGCCGGCCCTCCGCCTTGCTGACGATCTTCGACGTGACCGCGACGACGTCTCCGTCGCGCAGGTCGGTCCCGTCCGCTATCAGTGCGGCCAGGTCTGCTCCGGCCGCCACCTCGGGCAGACCGGTCACCGGGAAGATCTCCAGGTGCTTCCTCATTGCCGCACGGCCTCCGCGAGGTTCAGCGCCGCGTCAGCCATCGCGGCGGTCTTGGTCTCGTCCGTCATCCACAACGGGACGGCCTGGACGTGAATTCCGGCGCCGGCGATCGAGTCCGCCTGCATCGCGTCCGACGTGTCGATCAGCCACCCGTCGAGTACGCCGCCGGTCGCACGCGAACCGTAGTACCGCGCGACTGCCGACGCAGTGGACGCTACACCGACCGTGGCGAGCACCTTGTCGGCCATTCCGCGGACCGGACTGCTGCCGATGATCGGCGACAGCCCGATGACCGGAGCCTTGGTCTCCCGGACCGCATCGCGGATGCCCGGGACGCCGAGGATCGTGCCGACCGAGACCACCGGGTTGGACGGCGGGATGATCAGCACGTCGCAGTCCGCGATCGCTTCGAGTACGCCGGGAGCCGGCTTGGCCTTGTCCTGGCCGACGGCGACGATCTGGTGCGCGGTGATCTCGGCGTGCCAGCGGACCCAGTACTCCTGGAAGTGGATCGCCTTGCGCCGTCCCGGCTGGTCCGGGTCCTCCACCACGACGTGCGTCTCGACCCGGTCGTCACTCATCGGCAGTAGCCGCACCGGGAGCTTCCAGCGCGTGCTCAGCGCCTCGGTGACCGCACTGAGGGTGTAGCCGGCGTCCAGCATCTGCGTGCGCACCAGGTGCGTCGCAACGTCGCGGTCGCCGAGCCCGAACCAGGTGGGCTCGACGCCGTACGCCGCGAGCTCCTCCTTGATCACCCAGGTCTCGTCCTCGCGGCCCCACTTGCGTTCCTCCGAGATGCCGCCGCCGAGCGTGTACATCACGGTGTCGAGGTCGGGGCAGACCCGCAGCCCGAACAGGGTGATGTCGTCGGCGGTGTTCCCCACGACGGTGATCTCGGCGTCCGGCCGGGCCTGGAGCAGCCCGCGCAGGAAGGTGGAACCGCCGATGCCACCGGCCAGCACTGTCAATCGCATGGGAAGAGTCTGCACGAGTCGTCAATCGGTCGAACCACCGCGGGACTATGCTGCGGTGGGTCCGAACCATCCGCACAGCTCAGTTGTACGGCCCCCCAACATCCGAGGAGCCCTCGTGGTCACCGACGCAACCAAGAAGCTCAGAGAGCCGGTCGCGTACATCCTGCTCGCATTCGCCGGCCTGCTCGCGCTGGCCTCGCTGATCCGGCTGTTCGTCGGCGGAGCCGGCTTCACGGCCGCCGCAGGCACAGTGCAAGGCGTAGTCACCCCACCCTCGATCTCCGGGCTGGTGATTCTCCTCGTCCTGGTCGGTGCCGTGTGGCTGGTCAACGAAGATGAGCGGACCCCGAACGCGCGCACCGTCGCCCTGGCGGCACTCGTCATCATCGGCGTCACCGGGCTGATCGGCCTGATCACCGCTTTCGCCGGTTTCAACGAGACCAGCACCGCCGGCATGAAGATCGTCGGCTTCATCTACGCGCTCGGCGGCCTCGCGCTGTACGGCGCTGCCGGTCTCTACATCCTGAAGACCTTCCAGTCGCTGCCCGCGCCGGTGCGTGCGCCGAAGGCAGGTCAGTTCCAGCAGCAGCAGGGCCAGCAGTACGGCCAGACCGCTCCGTACGGTCAGCAGGGCTACCCGCAGCAGGGACAGCAGGGCTACGCGCCGCAGGGCCAGCAGGGCCAGCAGTACGGCGGCCAGTACGACCAGGGTCAGGGCCAGTACGGCGGATACGCGGCGGCCGGTGCTGCCGGCGGGTACGCCGCGGGCCAGGGCGAGCAGCAGCAGTGGCCGCAGGAGCAGAGCTGGGGCCAGGGCGAGCAGCAGGCCTGGTCGGCCGGTGAGGCCGAGGCCCAGCACTCCGCTCAGCACTCTGCCGGTCAGCCGCAGGGCGACCAGGCCTGGACCGCCGAGGGTCAGGGCGCCGAGCCGACGCAGCCGTGGAGCTCCGAAGGCCAGCAGCAGTGGGGCCAGGACGCCGCCCAGCAGGGCCAGCAGTGGCCGCAGGAGCAGCAGTGGGGCGGCGCAGAGGCCGGCCAGCAGCAGTGGGCCGGTCAGGAGTACGGACAGGCCCAGCCGGCTCAGCCTGGTCAGCAGGAGTGGGCCCAGCAGGAGCACCCGGTGACGGAGGAGGGCTCGCACGAGCAGTCCGACGCCGAGCCGCAGGCGTGGCAGCAGGAGCAGGCCTGGCAGGCCGACGAGACCCCGGCCGCCGAGTCGCAGCCGAGCGCCTCGGAGCCCGCGCAGACCGAGCCCGCCGACGAGACCCGGGTCGACCCGCGCGTCGAGCCGGACAAGAACGACCCGAACCAGCAGGGTCAGGGACAGCAGGGCTGGTGGTCCCAGCCTTCCTGACAGGGAAGGAATCGGGCGGCAAGCCCTTGCCCGAGCTAGCAGGAAAATCCCGGCCGGATGAGGTTTGAGCCGGGGCACACAGCGCGAGAGGCCTGTATCTGCAGGCCTCTCGTTCTTTTGCGGCCATGTTGCGGATGATCCCAATAGCAGAGCACGGCTTGACTTTCGTGGATTGCAGGAATGTAATTTCAACCGTGTCGTTCGTTGGACACTCGGTATCGGGGACCGTTGCAGAGCGCAGGACGGACGAGGTCAGGCATGTGGACCGCAAACCCACATGTACAGGGGAACGAACAGGGTCGAGGAGGTCGTACCGTGACAGAGCTGATGGCGATTGTCGACGGTGAGGCGATCGAGGAGGAGCCGAACTGGCAGGAAAGGGCGCTGTGCGCCCAGACCGATCCAGAGGCTTTCTTCCCGGAGAAGGGCGGTTCCACCCGCGAGGCCAAGAAAGTGTGCCTGGGCTGCGACGTCCGCGGCGAGTGCCTCGAGTACGCGCTGCAGAACGACGAGCGCTTCGGGATCTGGGGCGGCCTGTCGGAGCGGGAGCGCCGCAAGCTGAAGAAGAGAGCCGTCTGACCGTCGGTAACCAAAGCACAACAACATCAGGACTTCCGCGAGGCCCCGGGCGAACGTCGCCCGGGGCCCGCGGCTTTCTTGAGACTCGGTAGGCGGCTGTATGGTGAGTCCTCGCTGGGACCTGCGGGTCTCGGTGACCGTCCGCAAGCATCGAGGTGTCACAGCTCCGCATGGAACAAGAAGCTCCGGCCGGCTGGGAATTCTTCGACTCCGTCGACTTCCCGACCGATCACATCGACGACCCGATGGGTCGCCCGCGGGTCCGGCATGTCGTCACCGCGGTGGTGGTGGGTCACGAGGGTGCGGCCTGGCTGCCACGACTGTCCGAGGCACTGTGGGCGCTGAACCCGCGACCGGACCGTCTGATCGCGGTCGACACCGGATCCACCGACGAGACCGCTGAGCTGCTCGCCGCGATGCCCGGCGTCGAGCCCGTCGTCAGCGTCTCGGCCCGGACCGGTTTCGGTGTGGCGGTCGCCCGCGGCCTCGAGGCACACGGCTTCGCGCCGATCCCGAGCGCCGTCGGTCCGTACGGCGATGACGGGCACATGCCCGTGGTCGAGTGGCTGTGGCTGCTGCACGACGACTGCGCGCCGGCGCCGAAGGCGCTGGAGAAATTGTTGCTTCAGGCCACAATGTCGCCGGCCACCGGCGTCTGGGGCCCGAAGCTGCGACTCTGGCCGCGCGACCGCGAGCTGCTCGAGGTCGGCGTCACCACGTCGCTCGGCGGCCGCCGCGACACCGGGATCGAGATCGGCGAGCTCGACCAGGGCCAGCACGACCAGCCGCGGAACGTACTGGCGGTCAGCTCGGCCGGCATGCTCGTCCGTCGCGACGTCTGGGAGGCGCTGCACGGTTTCGACCCGCGGCTGCCGATGTTCCGCGACGACATCGACTTCGGCTGGCGCGCCAGCCGCGCGGGGTACCAGGTCGGCGTCGCGCCCGACGCGGTCATCTACCACGCACAGGCCGCTGCGACCGGCGAGCGTGCGCTGGCCGGCACCAGGCGGCACGCGTACCAGCTGGACCGCGCGCATGCCTACTACACGGTTCTCGCGAACGCTCCCGGCAAGCTGCTCCCGCTGCTGATCCTGCGGTTCCTGTTCGGCGCGTTACTTCGCTCGATCTGGTTCCTGATCGGCAAGACGCCGTCAGGTGCTGTCGACGAGTGGACTGCGTTGCTGGGCACGCTGCTGGCCGGTGGCTGGACGCAGGCCCGCAAGAGCAGACGAAATCTCGACCAGGTCCCGTACGACCACATCAAGGGCCTGTTCTCCAGGTCGGTGCACGCACTGCGGCACAACCTGGAGGAGACGACCAGCACGATCTCCGAGCGGATCCGTGAAGCCTGGGCGGACGAGCCGGAAGAGCAGGTCGTCACCACTGCACGGCGCGCCAAGTCAACGGCCCGCGTGGCGGTCGACCAGCCGCGGTGGCGCCGTCAGCTGATCCGCCGGCCGTTCCTCGGCGCGTGGGTCGTGCTGGCGATCGGTGCGCTGATCGCTGCGCGCGATCTGATCGGCGGCGGGTTCCTCCGGTCCAACCTGCTTCTCCCGGCCCACGACAACCTCGCAGCTCTCTGGCACGCGGCAGCGTCCGCTCCTCCGGGAGTGACTCCGCCGGCCTGGCTGGCACAGCTGTCCGCCTTCTCGACAGTCATGTTCGGTCCGGACGGTGCGACGAACATCCTTCTGCTGGGCGCGGTTCCGCTGGCCGGTCTGGCTGCGTGGGTGATGCTGCGTTCGTTCGTCGTCGACCGCGTCGCGCGTGCGTGGGGCGCATCGGCGTACGGGCTGGCGGTGTTCACGAACGGCGCTATTTCGCAGGGGCGGCTCGGGACGTGCGTGGCAGCGATCGTGCTGCCGCTGCTCGGTGCCGCCGTACACACTGTTGCTCGGCGTCGGCGCGTGTACGTGCAGGGCAGCTGGCGGGCCGCGTGGTTCGCCGGGATCTGTCTGGCCGTGCTGTTCGCGTTCACGCCGGCGCTTGGTCTGCTGATCGCGGTCATTCTCGTGCTGGGCGCGGTGTTCGGGCTCGGCTGGCGTCGGCAGGGCAGGCAGTTGGTGTTCTCCGTCGTACTGGGGCTGCTGCTCGTTCTGCCGTGGACGATCGACCTGATCCAGCACCCGTCGAAGCTGGGCCAGGAGGCGGGCGGTCCGCCGACCGCTGCGGTCGGTCCGGGCGACAGCTTGCAACATCTGCTGACCGGTACGCCGGTTGGTGCGCCGGCGCCGTGGTGGTTCGCAGTACCGCTGATTCTGGTCGCGTTGGTCAGTCTGCTGCGTGAGTCTCGCCAGCGGTACGAACTGCTCGGCTGGTTCGCCGCACTGGCCGGTCTGGCCGCGACGCTGGTTGCCAGCCGTCTGGGTGGTGGCAGTGGGCCGTTGATGTTCCTGATGACTGCCGGCTGGATCATCGCCGTCACGGTTGCGTGGGACTCGGTCGGCAAGTCCACCGAGATCATCGTGCAGGGCGTGCTCGGCATCGTGTTGCTGACGACCGTCGTGACGGCGGGCTTCTGGCTGGTGCGGGGGACCGACGGTCCGTTGTGGAGCGGGCCTGCTCAGGACCTCCCGGCGTACCTGGTGTCTTCGCAGGATCCGCCGGAGAACCAGTCGATCCTGGTCGTGCGGAAGGCACCGGCCGGCCAGATGCGGTTCGCGCTGGTGAAGGACGGCGGACCGCGGATGGGTGCGCTGGAGGCGGCGCCGACCCCGGCGCAGAGCAAGCCGATCACCGATGTGCTCGCGACCCTGGGTGGTGGCGGTAGCGGTGAGGAAGGCCGGCAGTTGGCCGGTCTCGCGATCGACTACGTGTACCTGCCCGGTCCGGTGGACCCGACCCTTGCGTCAACGCTCGATTCGCTGCCCGGCCTGACCAGGGCCAGCGCGAACGACGGCGATGCCTCGTGGCTGGTGGACCGGTCGAAGATCGAAGGCAAGACGCCGTTGAACGACCAGACGCACACCATGTGGCGCATCCTCGGCCTGATCGGCTGGATCATCGCGCTGGTGTTCTGCCTGCCGACAGTTCGCCGGACGGTCGCCGTACCGCATGGCACCCACGCGAGGAGGGACCCGCGGTGAGCCGGTTGCTGTCCGACCCGCGCCTCCGGCTCGGGGCCGTCATCGCTGCCATGGCCGTCCTGGCCGGGATCGGCGTCGTCACGCATCCCAAGAAGCCCGACACGAGCCCTGCGGCCGCTGCGACCGAGCCGGCTCGCACAGTGGTGAACCGTACGGCGCTGTCGTGCCCTGTGCTCGCGGCCGGCGGCAAGATGTCCAGCGTGGTGAACGGTGTGTCGCCGACGCTGCCCGAAGGTACGCCGACTGCGTCGGGCAGTGCCCAACCGCTGACGATCGCTCCGCTGGCGGCCACGTCCAACCCGGTCGGTTCGATCTTGAAGCGCGGCTTCATCGGTTCGAGCGCTGTGGTCGTCAAGCCGGAGCCGCTGTCCATCCAAGGCACCGGTCCGCTCGCTGCCGGCACAGTCGGCACGAGCACGACGACCTCCGAGGACGGGGTGAACTCCGGTATGGCGAGCGTGCCGTGCCAGCAGCCCGGATCGGATTTCTGGTTCGTCGGCGCATCGGGGGCGAGTGATCGGCGCGACGTACTGATTCTCACGAACCTGGACAGCATCAACGCCGAGGTCAACGTCACCGTGTACGCGCGGAACGGTCAGCAGGACCTGCCCGCCGCACGCGGCATCGTCGTACCCGCCCATGGCACGTCCTTGCTGTTCCTCAAGCAGATCGCTCCGAACCTGCGGGACATCGCCATGCACGTGGAGTCGACCGGTGGTCGTGTGGCGGCCGCCGTACGTTCCAACGCGTCCACCGGGAACAGCGTGCCTGCTGGAGTGGACTGGCTGAACACCTCGGCGGCGCCTGCGACCAAGGTCTTCGTGCCCGCGGTCGCGCCAGGTGGCGGACTGCGGATCCTGTCGATCGCCAACCCGTCGGACCTCCAGGCGACTGCCAGCCTCAGCATCAACGGGCCGAACGGGTCGTTCAAGCCGGCCGGTCTCGAGACTGTGCAGGTTGCGGCCGGCTCGGTGAAGACGATCATGCTCGACCCGGTGCTGCACGGTGACCCCAGTGCGATCACTGTGACGTCGGATCAGCCGGTCACCGCCTCGATGCGGATGACGGACGCGGCCCGGACCGAGTTCGCGTCGATCGGATCGGCGGATGCGCTGACCGGTCCGGCGTACCTCGTGCTACCGGCGCACAAGCAGCCGGTCGTGCTGCAGGTGACCGCGCCGGGGAAGACCGGGAGCGTGAAGTTCGAGCTGCGCGACGCGGCCGGGCGGGCGATGATCACCCGCGCGCTCGACGTGGTCGGCGGTGCGACGTCGCAGGTCTCGTTCCCGGCGCAGCCGCGACCGACGTACCTGATGGTGCAGCAGACGCGAGGGACCGTGGTCGCCGGCGTCACGCTGATGCCGGCGGCGAAGCCGGCCAAGGACGACGTGGCGCAGGTGGCGGCGTGGCCGTTGACGACGTCGCTGGTGTTCCGTGCCCAGCTGGGTGCCCAGCCGGACGTGAGCGCCGCTCTGCGGTAGTTCTCAGCCTTCGGAGGTGTTCGCGCCGGGGTCCTGGAGCATCCGCAGGTGGCGGCGGCGGGCTATCTCGACTGGTGCTCCCGGCGTACCCGCTCCGGGCTCGCGGCGCGGCAAGGGGCGTGCGGCCTCGCGGACTGCGTTGGCCAGGGCTTCGAGGTCGTCGGAGGACGGACCGGCGGCGGCGGGGTCCGGAGCGAGCCGGATGACTTCCCAGCCGTTCGGAGCGGTCAGTCGGTCGGCGTGGTCCGCGCACAGGTCGTAGCAATGCGGCTCGGCGTACGTCGCGAGTGGACCGATGACACAGGTCGAGTCGGCGTAGACGTAGGTGAGCGTCGATACGGCAGGTTTCTGACACCCGGCGCGCGAACAGATCCTGGCGATGCTCACGCACAGACGTTACCCCCACTAGGCTGAGCGCGTGACCGAGGCTCGCCGTCATCGCAGGCACATCGACCGCCATGGCCGCGGCATGCTCGGCCCGATCAGCCGGCCGAGCAAGTTCGCGCCGCGCGGTCTGCCGCTGCAGCGGTCGGCCGCGGCCCAGTTCGACGAGGTTGTCGCGATCGAGGTGACCCGGCTGGAGAAGCGCCTGCCGCAGGTGGTCGCGCGGGTCGAGTTCGCGATCGAGGACGTGCCGAACCTCGATCTGGACGCCACCGAGATCCCGCTCACCCACGCCACCGGCGGCACCTCCCACGAGCCGTACCGGATCGTCGTCTTCCGCCGCCCGATCGAGCTCCGCGCCGAACGGTCCGGCTCCGGCCTGTCCTGGCTGGTCCGCAGCGCGCTCGTCCTGGAGTTGGCCGACGTCCTCGCCCTCTCTCCGGAGCAGATCGACCCCGACTTCGACGCCGACGACGACTGACACAGCCCCATGACACCCCTCTCCCGGCGGTGTTCGAACGTGTTCCGTAGTGTGGGAAGGGGTTTGTGTCCGTCGTTGTCATCGGGAGAGGATCGTATTTGTGAACGATCAAAGACTGCGGGTCGGAGTTGTCGGGCTGGGCTTTGCCGGGCGGACGGCGCTGGAGGCGTTCTCCGAGCTGCCCGATGTCGAGGTGGTCGCGCTGGCGGGCCTCGAGAAGGACATCCTGACCAGCCTGGGTGAGAAGCACGGCGTACCGCATCTGTACGAGAAGTGGGAGGACCTGCTCGAGACCGAGGGCCTGCAGGCGGTCAGCATCGGTACGCCGACGCAGCTGCACGCGCCGATTGCTCTCGCGGCGCTGGCGAAGGGCCTGCACGTCCTGTCCGAGAAGCCGCTGGCGCGGACCGTCGCCGAGGGTACGGCGATGGTCGAGGCGTCCAAGGCGGCCGGGCGGGTGCTCAAGGTGGTGTTCAACCACCGCGAGCGCGGTGACGTGATCGCGCTCAAGCACCAGATCGACGAGGGTCAGCTCGGCCGGATCTACTACGCGAAGGCGCACTGGATGCGCCGCAACGGCATCCCCGGGATGGGCGGCTGGTTCACCAACCGGGAGTTGTCCGGCGGCGGTCCCCTGATCGACCTCGGCGTGCACATCCTCGACATGGCGCTGCACCTGCTGGGCGAGCCGCAGGTGACGACGGTGTCGGCGAACACGTTCGCCGAGCTGGGGCCGCGCGGCCGGGGCAGCTCGAGTACGCCGGACCGCCCGACCGTGGACACGCTCGGCTCGAAGTTCGAGGTCGAGGACCTGGCCACGGCGTACCTGCGGCTGCAGGGCGGCGGGGCGCTGCAGCTCGAGACGAGCTGGGCGACGTACCGGGCGCCGGGAGACAACTTCGGTATCGAGCTGTTCGGCACCGAGGGCGGCGCCAAGATCGACGTGCAGAACTACACCACCGAGGACACGCTGCGGATCTTCACCGATGTCGCCGGCGTCGCCGCCGAGGTGAAGCCCGCGACCGGCGCGGGGCTCGGCCACCGTGGCGTGGTGCGGGAGTTCGTCCGGATCGTGAAGTCCGGCGAGTGGGAAGGGCAGAACGGGTCCGAGGCGCTGCTGCGGACCGAGGTCATCGACGCCTGCTACGCCTCGGCGAAGGCGGGACGAGAGGTTGTGCTGCATGACTGATCCGATTCGCGTCACCGTCTGGGGCGAGAACGTCCACGAGAGCCGCGACGAGTCCGTGCGCAAGGTCTACCCCGACACCATGCACGGCACGATCGCGGCCGCGCTGCGCGCCAAGCTGGGCGCGGACGTCGTCGTACGCACCGCCACGCTGCAGGATCCGGACCACGGTCTGACCGAGGAGGTGCTCGCGGACACCGACGTACTCACCTGGTGGGGGCACGCCGCTCACGGTGACGTCGACGACGCGATCGTCGAGCGGGTCCAGCAGCACGTGCTGTCCGGCATGGGCCTGATCGCGCTGCACTCCGCGCACTTCAGCAAGATCTTCATCAAGCTGATGGGTACGACGTGCTCGCTCGACTGGCGCGCCGAGAACGACCGCGAGCTGATCTGGACGGTCGCGGCCGGCCACCCGATCGCGCAGGGCATCCCGCACCCGCTGGTGATCGAGCGCGAGGAGATGTACGGCGAGCTGTTCGACATCCCGCAGCCGGACGAGCTGGTCTTCGTCAGCTCGTTCACCGGCGGCGAGGTGTTCCGCTCCGGCTGCTGCTACCGGCGTGGCCAGGGCCGGGTCTTCTACTTCCGCCCCGGTGACCAGGAGTACCCGACGTACCACCAGGACGAGGTCCAGCAGATCCTCGCCAACGCCGCCAAGTGGGCCGCGCCGGTCGTCCCGCGCCAGCTGCCGACGGTGCACCACCGCAAGGACATCGGCTGGTTCGAGAAGGCCTGAAATACAGGTTCGTGCGTGGGCCGGATAGGGTCCACGCATGGTTGACGTTGCGGCGATCTTCAAGGCGTACGACGTGCGTGGGGTCGTCCCGGACCAGTTGGACGAATCGGTGGCCCGGGCGACCGGCGCCGCGTTCGTCGAGGTCCTGGACGTCCTCGCGGGTCCGGGGGCGGTCGTGATCGGGTACGACATGCGACCGTCCAGCCCGGGCCTGGCGGCTGCATTCGCGGAGGGGGTGACCAGCACCGGCGCGGATGTAATCGACATCGGCCTGGCCTCCACCGACCAGTTGTACTTCGCGTCCGGCCGGCTCGACCTGCCCGGGGCGATGTTCACGGCGAGCCACAACCCGGCGAAGTACAACGGCATCAAGATGTGCCGCGCGGGCGCTGCCCCGGTCGGCGCCGACTCCGGTCTGCGCGACATCGCCGACCTGGTCGCGAAGGCCCTGACCGAAGGCCCGGCGACTGCCTCGACATCGGGACATGTGACCCACAAGGACCTGCTGACGGCGTACGCCGATCACCTGCACGACCTGGTCGATCTCAGCGACATCCGTGCGCTGACCGTGGTCGTCGACGCCGGCAACGGCATGGGCGGCCACACCGTCCCGGCGGTCTTCGCCAAGGGGCCGGTGACGATCATCCCGATGTACTTCGAGCTCGACGGCAACTTCCCGAACCACGAGGCGAACCCGCTCGACCCGAAGAACCTGGTCGACCTGCAGGCCAAGGTCCGCGAGACCGGAGCCGACCTGGGGCTCGCGTTCGACGGCGACGCCGACCGCTGCTTCGTGGTGGACGAGAAGGGCGACCCGATCTCGCCGAGCGCGATCACCGGCGCGGTCGCCGTACGGGAGCTGGCCAAGCACCCGGGCTCGACGATCCTGCACAACCTGATCACGTCGAAGGCCGTTCCGGAGCTGATCACCGAGCACGGCGGCGTCCCGGTCCGGACCCGGGTCGGGCACTCGAACATCAAGCAGAAGATGGCCGAGACCGACGCGGTGTTCGGCGGCGAGCACTCCGCGCACTACTACTTCCGCGACTTCTGGCGGGCCGACACCGGCATGCTGGCCGCGCTGCACGTGCTGGCCGCGCTGGGTGAGCAGGACAGGCCGGCCAGCGAACTGTTCGCCGAGTACGAGCGGTACGTCGCGTCCGGCGAGATCAACAACAAGGTCGCGGACGCGGCGGCGACGGTCGCGGCGATCGAAGATACGTATTCTGGCCTCCAAGGCGTGACCGTCGACCATCTGGACGGGTTGACCGTGTCGGCGGGACAGTGGTGGTTCAACGTCCGTGCGTCGAACACGGAACCGTTGCTGCGGCTGAACGTCGAGGCCTCGGACCGGTCGGAGATGGAACGTGTCCGTGACGAAGTACTGGCCCTGATCACCGGCGCATCGGTGGAGGAGAACTGAATGGCAGTCAATCTGGACCCGGACCTGCTGAGCATCCTGGTCTGCCCGAAGTGCCGGTCGGAGTTCCGCGTGGACGACGAGGCGAACGAGCTCGTCTGCACGAACGCGTCGTGCGCGCTGGCGTACCCGGTGCGTGACGACATCCCGGTGCTGCTGATCGACGAAGCCCGGGACACCAGGGAAACGGCCGCGACAGAGAGCTGACGGAGAGCTGATGAGCGTCTTCGACGACACCCGACTGGACGACCCGGCCGCCCTCGAGGCGGCAGACCACCTGCTCCGCCGCCTGGCCATGGCCGGCGCCCGGATCCGGGCCGAGCTGGAGGCCTCCGCCGACGTGCTGTCCGCAGTGGAGTCCGACGGCTTCCGGCCGCGGGCAGTGGTCGCGGCCGGCCGGGATGCGCGGCTGGTGCGGGCTGTGCTCGAGCCGGTCTGCCCGGTGCCTTTCCTGGCCTGGCCTGGTCCGGGGCTGCCCGGCTGGGCCGGTCCGCTGGACCTGGTGGTCGTGCTGGGCGGTGCCGCCGAGGACTCGGACGCGGTGTCGGCCGCCGGCGAAGCGGTACGCCGCGGTTGCGGGCTGATGGTGGCTGCGCCGGAGGACTCCCCGGTGGCGATCGCGTCGGCCGGTCTCCGGCACGCGATCCGGCTGCCGTCCCAGTCGGACGACCAGCTGGCTGCGGCTGTCGCAGTACTGCAGGCGCTGCACCAGATGGACCTGGGGCCGGAGGTGGACTACAAGGCTGTTGCGGCGCTGCTGGACGACGTAGCCATCGACTGCTCGCCCAACAACGACGTTGCCTCCAACCCGGCGAAGGACCTCGCTCTGGTGCTGGCGGACGCGTTGCCGCTGGTCTGGGGCGGCTCTGTTCTGGCTGCGCGTGCTGCTCGCCGCGTGGTCGAGGCGCTGCGGCTGGCCAGTGGCCGGCCGGCGCTGGCGGCTGACGCGGGCCATCTACTGCCGGTGCTCAACCAGCCGCCGCGGGACCTGTTCGCGGACCCGTTCGACAAGCCGGCGGAGCTCCGGCCGGCGCTGATCATCCTCGACGACGGTATCGAGGAGGCCGGCGTCGCCGAGCACCGCCGCAAGCTGGAGTCCAAGGCGGAGGCCCACGACGTTCGCGTGCACACGATCACGCAGGCCAACGGCACGGACGTCGCGCGGTACGCCGCTCTGACCCAGCAGGGCCGGTACGCCGCGGCGTACCTCGGGATCGGCCTCGGGCGGCGCGGTATGCCGACCGTGGACGACCCGGCGGGGTCGGGGAACCCCTCGGAGGACCTGGCGTGGTAGTTCCGCTGCAGAACACGATCCGCGACTACGCATGGGGCTCGGAGACCGCGCTCGCCGAGTTGCTCGGGGTGGCGCCGGACGGCAAACCCCAGGCCGAGATGTGGATGGGCGCGCATGAGTCCGCGCCGTCAGTTCTGCCGAACGGCGACACGCTGTACGACGTTGTGTCCGACGACCCAGCTGCCGTGCTGGGGGAGGAGACGGCCGAGCGGTTCGAGGGCCGGTTCCCGTTCCTGGCCAAGCTGCTCGCGGCCGGGCAGCCGTTGTCGATCCAGGCGCATCCCTCCCGCGACCAGGCGATCGACGGGTACGAGCGGGACGAGGCGGCCGGGATTCCCCGCGACGCCGCGGACCGGAACTACAAGGACGCCTGGCCGAAGCCGGAGATCCTGATCGCTTTGGGGCCGTTCGACGCGCTGGTGGGCTTCCGTCCGCTGGACCGGACGATCGCGCTGCTCGAGGCGCTGGCGCCGGCCGGCTTCGGTGAGCTGACCGATCAGCTGCGGGACGGGAAGCTCCGGGAGGCGTTCACCGACTTCATGAGTGCCGACCGCGACGCGATCCGTCCGCTGGTCGGTGCGCTCGGCGAGGCGGTCGCGCAGTACGTCGGGGACGCGTTCGAGCTGGAGCGGGAGACGCTCTCGAAGCTGTGCGCGGACTTCCCGGACGATCCCGGCGTACTCGCGGCATTGCTGCTGAACCGGGTGCGGCTGGAGCGGTTCGACGCGGTGTACCTGCCGGCGGGCAACGTGCACGCGTATCTGCACGGGCTGGGGTTCGAGGTGATGGCGAACTCGGACAACGTGTTGCGCGGCGGGCTGACGCACAAGCACATCGACGTACCGGAGCTGGTTTCGGTGGTCGATTTCGAGCCGCTGGACAACCCGGTGCTGACCGCCTCGGAGGCCGGTGTCTACGAGACGGGTTGTGAGTACTTCGCTATCCACCGGGTCGAGCTGGACGGTGGCGAGCGGGTCGTGGAAGGTGTCGGTCCGCGGATCGTGTGCTGTGTGGCGGGGACGATCGATGCTGGGGGCAAAGAATCTGCTGTGACGTTGTCCGCGGGCCGGTCCGCGTTCGCCGCGGGACCCGAAGGACCCTGTATCTTGCGTGGTTCCGGTACGGCTTTCGTCGTATCGGCACGCTGATTTCACGGAGGACCTGAACACCATGGCTGGTGGCGGAAACAAGGCCGTTGTCGCGGCTTTGCTGGCGAACACCGGGATCGCGGTCACCAAGTTCGCCGCCTGGGCCCTGACCCAGTCGGCGTCGATGCTGGCCGAGGCGATCCACTCGCTCGCCGACGCGGGCAACCAGGTGCTGTTGCTGGTCGGCAGCCAGCGGGCCAAGCGGTCCGCGGACGAGCTGCACCAGTTCGGGTTCGGCCGGGAGCGGTACGTCTACTCGTTCATCGTGTCGATCGTGCTGTTCAGCGTCGGCGGTCTGTTCGCGCTGTACGAGGGCTACCACAAGGTGCACGACCCGCACGGGATCGACAACTGGAAGTGGGTCCCGATCGCGGTGCTGGTGCTCGCGATCCTGATGGAGAGCTTCTCGTTCCGGACCGCGATCGTCGAGGCGAACAAGATCCGCGGACACGTGCCGTGGGTCCGTTTCGTCCGCAACGCCCGCGCGCCGGAGCTGCCGGTCATCCTGCTGGAGGATTTCGCCGCGCTCACCGGTCTGGTGCTGGCGCTGATCGGCGTCGTCCTGACGCTTGCCACCGGCAACGGTGTGTTCGACGGTCTGGGGTCGATGGCGATCGGCGCGCTGCTGGTCTGCGTGGCGATCTTCCTCGCGATCGAGATGAAGTCGCTGCTGCTCGGCGAGTCCGCGACCAGCGAGTCCCAGGCGAAGATCGTCGCGGCGATCGAGAGCACCCCGGGCGTGCAGAAGCTGATCCACATCAAGACCCTGCACCTCGGCCCTGAGGAGGTCCTGGTCGCCGCCAAGGTCGGCGTCGAGCCGACCACCGATGCGGCGGTCGTGGCCGAGACGATTGACGCGGCCGAACGCGCGATCCGTGCCGCCGAGCCGATGAGTCAGCACATCTACCTCGAGCCCGACGTCTACCAGGAGAACCACGTCCCCGACGAGCGCCCCGCCGTCCCCGAGGCCCCCTCGCACTAGCGAGGCTTCGGTGGCAGCACACCCGACCGACCTAGCCATCTGAGGGCGCGGTCGCGGTCGATCTGGGCCTGGGTCGGGGGTGCGGTGAGGCGGCCGGTGCGGTAGCCGAGGTTGCGGATGTCGGCGGCCACGGAGGGCTCGGCGAGGGCCCGCAGCGCGAACGCCAGCGCGGCCGGCGTCACGTCGTACCGGCGTTCGAGGTCGAGCGCGAGCTGCACGGCGGCCAGGTCGCGGTCGTCGTACTGGCGCTGGGCCGTGTGCTCGGACCGAGACCGTGGGAGCAACCCGAGCGCCTCCCGGTAGCGCAGCATGCGTGGAGTGGTACCCAGCTGGCGAGCGGCCTCGGTGATGCGCATATCTCAATCTTGACATTTCGGTGTCAAAATCGCGCCCGGAGCGATCAAACCGCGTGGCTCGCCCCTCTAGGCTCAGGCAGGTACCAATCACAGTCTTCAGGGGAGCGGCATGACCTTCGACTACAAGGTGGCGGATCTCGGCCTGGCCGAGTTCGGGCGCAAGGAGATCCGGCTGGCCGAGCACGAGATGCCCGGCTTGATGGCGATGCGCAAGCAGTACGGCGACAGCAAGCCGCTGTCCGGGGCCCGGATCATGGGCTCGTTGCACATGACGATCCAGACCGCGGTGCTGATCGAGACGCTGATCGCTCTGGGCGCCGAGGTGCGCTGGGTCTCCTGCAACATCTTCTCCACCCAGGACCACGCCGCGGCTGCGGTCGTCGTCGGCCCGAACGGCTCGGCCGACGCCCCCGCCGGTGTCCCGGTGTTCGCCTGGAAGGGCGAGACGCTGGAGGAGTACTGGTGGTGCACCGAGCAGGCCTTGAAGTGGCCCGGTGAAGAAGGCCCGAACATGATCCTGGACGACGGCGGCGACGCCACCATGCTCGTCCACAAGGGCACCGAGTTCGAGAAGGCCGGCGCTGTGCCGGACCCGTCGACCGCGGACTCCGAGGAGTACGCCGTCGTACTGTCGCTGCTGACCCGCACGCTGCGCGAGGAGCCGCAGCTGTGGACCACCATCGGTCAGGGCATCAAGGGTGTCACCGAGGAGACCACCACCGGCGTGCACCGGCTGTACGAGATGCACAAGGCCGGCGCGCTGCTGTTCCCGGCGATCAACGTGAACGACTCGGTGACCAAGTCGAAGTTCGACAACAAGTACGGCTGCCGGCACTCGCTGATCGACGGCATCAACCGCGCGACCGACGTCCTGATCGGCGGCAAGGTCGCGGTCGTCTGCGGGTACGGCGATGTCGGCAAGGGCTGCTCGGAGTCGCTGCGCGGCCAGGGCGCCCGGGTGATCGTGACCGAGATCGACCCGATCTGCGCGCTGCAGGCCGCGATGGACGGCTACCAGGTGAGCACGATGGACGACGTCGTCGGGATCGGCGACATCTTCGTCACCACCACCGGCAACAAGGACGTCATCACCGCCGACCACATGGCGGCGATGAAGCACCAGGCGATCGTCGGCAACATCGGCCACTTCGACAACGAGATCGACATGGCCGGCCTGTACAAGACCGCCGGCGTCGAGCGGATCAACATCAAGCCGCAGGTCGACGAGTTCCGGTTCGCGGACGGCCACACGATCATCGTGCTGTCCGAGGGCCGCCTGCTGAACCTGGGCAACGCGACCGGCCACCCGTCGTTCGTGATGTCGAACTCGTTCACCAACCAGGTCCTGGCCCAGATCGAGCTCTTCGTGAAGACGGCGGAGTACCCGACCGACGTCTACGTGCTGCCGAAGCACCTGGACGAGATGGTCGCCCGCCTCCACCTGGACGCGCTGGGCGTGAAGCTGACCGAGCTCTCCAAGGAGCAGGCGGCGTACCTCGGCGTACCGGTCGAAGGACCGTACAAGTCGGAGCACTACCGCTACTGATTCCCCCCCACAGCAAGCGCCCCACAGGTCTTCCTGTGGGGCGCTTCGCTTTGTCAGGACCACCCGGCTTCGTTGCTGCCTGGGGCGGCCCAGCCTTGGGGGTTCACGGTGGCTGGGCGAGGTCCTGGGGGTGGCGGGGGCGGGATGAACGGACTCGGCGCCGGCACGGGGGCCTGTGCGCCGTACGGGCTGGGTGGGGTGAAGGGTCCGGCTGGGATCGCGTACGACGGGTTCGCGAAGGGGCCGGTCTGCGTCGTGCGGTGGGTGGAGAGGCGGATGAGTTCGCGGCGGCGGCGTTCGGCCAGGATCGCGGAGAGGTACGCGGGGGCGATGATCGGCACTGGTGGGGCAGGGGCTGTTACGGCGGACATGCGGGCGGCCAGTGCTTCGCCGAGAGCGATCTGGGGGCCGGGGAGGAGCTCGGTGTAGCGGGCCAGGTAGTCGCGGGCGGAGTTGGCCAGGTCGTCGGACAGGCGGGAGAGCTCCAGCGACTGCGCCCACTGGACCAGCTGGCCGGGGACGAACAGCGGCGGTGACGCCATCGGCTGGTGGCGCTCGCGGATGACGACCGTACCGGCGACCATGTCACCGAACCGCTTGCCCTGCTTGTTCATCAGGCTCGCCACGATCCCCGGACACGCCGCGAACCACGGCGCGAAGTCGACGAAGAACCACATCAGCGTCCGCACCAGCGCGTGCCGGAACCGGATCGAGCTGCCGTCGTCGCGGACCACCTTCAGCCCGAGCACCATCTTGCCGATCGTCCGCCCGCGGGTCAGCGTCTCCATCAGGACCCGATAGCCGACCGCGACGAGCAGTACGACGATGAAGATCAGCGCGACCGCCAGCGCCTCGCTGGACTCGCCCCCGAGCAGGAACCCCGCCAGCAACGAGACGATCACGACCAGTACGACGCCCTGCAGCGCCACGTCGATCGCACAGGCCAGCGCCCGCGTCGGCATCCGGGCGATCCGCACCTGGAGGACGACCGCTTCGCCGGTGACCAGCTGAGACACGTCGTCGCCCCCTCCTGCCTAGACACTGCGTCCGGCTAGTCTGCCAGCAGTCGGGGTGGAGGAGGGGGTAGCTGTGGACGTCGAAGCGTTCGTATCGGTGCATCAACCGCAGTGGGACCGCCTTGCCTACCTGACTCGCCGCCAGCGCCGCCTGTCCGGTGCGGAGGCCGAAGAGCTGGTCGTCCTCTACCAGCGTGTCGGCACCCACCTGGCCGCGCTGCGGGCTGCCGGCGCGGATCCGGTGTCGATCGGTCGTCTCTCCGGCCTGATCGCTGACGCTCGTGGTGCGGTGACCGGTGCGCAGGCTCCTGTCTGGCGCGACATCTCGAAGTACTTCCTGGTGAGCTTCCCGGCGGCGCTGTACGCCTCCAGACGCTGGTGGCTCACCATCGGTCTGCTCTTCTACCTGGTGGTGGCCTGGACGGCCTGGCGAGTGCTGGCGCATCCGGAGGTGATCGACTCCATCGGTACGCCGGACCAGATCAAGCAGCTCGTGGAGCACGATTTCGAGTCGTACTACTCGGACAACCCGGCGCAGGACTTCGCGCTCCGGGTCTGGATCAACAACGCGACTCTTAGTGCCGCCGTACTCGCGCTGGGCATTCTCCTGGTCCCGTCCGTCTTCATCCTGTGGGACAACGCGATCAACCTCGGTCTGAGCGCCGGTCTGATGATCGGCCACGACAAGGGCGGCCTGTTCTTCAGTCTGATCGCGCCGCACGGTCTGCTCGAGCTGACCGCGGTGTTCGTCGCCACCGCCGCCGGACTGCGTCTCGGCTGGTCCTGGGTCGCTCCCGGTCCCCGCACTCGAATGCACGCCGTCGCCCAGACCGGACGCGCCACGATCGGTATGGCGATCGGTCTGGCCGCAGTACTCCTCGTAACCGGTCTGATCGAGGGCTTCGTGACACCGTTCCTGCCGGCACCGGTCCGCGTGACGATCGGCATCCTCGTCGAGCTGGCGTTCTTCATCTACGTCTGGACCCTCGGCCGCCGCGCCTATCGTCACGGTGAGTACGGCGACATCGACGAAGCAGACCGGGAAGCCAGCGCACCTGTCTCCGCCTGATCGGTTTCCCGTATGGGCACCGGGTGAGGGTGAGGATGGACCAGGAAGTGAGGCACAGCCGTGCGTACGGCGTGGCGATCACCGTCGGCCTGATGGCCTACGGAGTCGTCTACCTGCTGATCGCATGGATCGCGCTGCAACTCGCGTGGGGCCAGTCGTCCCAGGAGGCGTCGCAGCAGGGAGCACTGCAGGAACTGGCAGGCAAACCGCTCGGCGGGATCCTGCTGTGGGTTGTCGCGATCGGATTGTTCGCGCTGGTCCCCTGGCGCGTGCTGCAGCTGGTGTACGGCCACCTTGACCTCGAGCACAAGCTTTCCGCGATCGGCCGCGCGGCTGTCTACATAGTCCTCGGCATCAGCGCAGTCAAGGTCGCCATCGGCTCCGGGAGCTCCAGCACGAGTCAGCAGCAGTCGCTCTCCGCCCGCGTCATGCAGCACGGAGCGGGCCGGGTGCTGATCGTCGTGATCGGGATCGGGATCATCGCCGTCGGTGCACGTCAGTTGCACAAGGCGATCACGAAGAAGTTCACCGAGGACCTGATCGGCGGCGTCTCCGAAGTCACCATCCTGCTGGGCCGGATCGGGTACGCCGCGAAGGGCGTGGCGTTCGCGGTCGTCGGCGTACTGTTCGGCTGGGCCGCGATCAGCTACGACCCGAAGAAGGCGGGCGGCCTCGATACGGCGTTGCGCACGATCAAAGGCCAGCCGTTCGGTTCGGTACTGCTGACCGTTCTGGCGCTCGGGCTCGCCGCCTTCGGCCTGTACTGCTTCAGCTGGTCCCGCAACGCTAAGAAGTGAGATCGTCGGAGCGGCCGGCCTCGATCCGCGACCACTGCGAGGTCGGCCGGCCGTCGATGGTCTTCGGCAACACCGGGTCTTCTAGCGCCCACTGCTTGGGCCAGCCGACCGGCGAGTCCTCGAACGGCTCCTGGCGTCCGTAGACCGTCAGGTCCATCAGCGCGTAGTTGTTGTCCATCACCTCGACGCCGCGCATGGTCGTCCAGTTCGTCTCGAAGACGCGGTCGCCCTGACGTACGTACGAGATCAGGTACATCTGCCCGATGTTCCGCCCGACCAGCAAGCGCTCCAGCGATCCGACACCGGAGTACCAGGGCATCGTCCAGCCCATGAAGTCGCGGTACGCGCGGCTCTCGGCGTACGGGCCTTGGGCGAAGACGGCGAACGTGATGTCGCGCGAGTGCAGGTACGAGATCTCCTGCACCTGTCCTGTGCACCAGGTGCAGCCCTGGCACTGTTCTTCGGCCGGATGGCCTGTGTGCCACATGAAGTAGTAGGCGAGGAGTTGCTTGCGGCCTTCGAATGCTTCGAGCAGGGTGACCGGACCGTTCGGCCCGGTCACCGTGATGCTCGCGTCGACCTCGACCATCGGAAGCCTGCGTCGCTGGGCCGCAATCGCGTCTGCTTCGTGCGTGTGTGCCTTCTCCCTGGCGCGCAGTTGATCAAGGTCCGCGTCGAACGTTGCTCGATCCACCACCGGCGGGAGTGCCGTGCTGTCGTGAACTGCTCGTTCGTGTTGTCTCATACCGGCCACGTCGGAGCCGGTACCCCGTTCTCGACATGGTCAGGCAGGAAGATCGCGCCGCCGCAGCCCGACCAGGCCCGCGAAGCCCACGATGATTGCGATGGCCAGCAGGGTGATCAGCGGGCCGGCCGACACCGATCCACCCGGTAGCGACGGGAGGTGGGTGAACGGCGAGATGTTGCGGATCCAGCCGGCTGTGGCGACACCCGCACTCACCAGGCCGATCAGAATGCAGACAGTTGGTCCGGCCCACGAGATCATCGACGCCTGCGGGAAGAACCCGAAGATCGCGATGGCGATCGCGGCCAACACCCAGACGGCCGGGAGTTGTGCGAGCGCCGCGCCGATCAGCCGCGGCAGTTGCCCGCCGACGTCGCCGATCGCGACGCCGTACGCAAGACCTTCGGCCACACCTGCCGCCAGCAACGCAACCGCCGGCCCGAGCAGGCTGAAGACCAGATGACTCGCGGCCCACTGCCAGCGACTCGTCGCGGTTGCCAGCACGGGCTCGGCTCGCCCGCTGCTTTCCTCGACGCGCATCCGCAGCGTGGCCTGTACGGCGTACGCCGACGCGATCAACCCGACCAGCGTCATCACGCCGGCCAGGAACGAGTCGATCAAGCCGGCCGACCCGCCCATCCGCTGGAACATCTCCTGGATGGTCGGATCGTCCTTCATCATGTCGCCGACGCCCTTGGCCACACCGCCGAACAACAAGCCCAGCAAGGCGAATCCGACCGTCCATGCGAGGAGCAGACCGCGGTGCAACCGCCACGCGAGTGCGAGCGGCGTACCGAGGGTCCCGTCCGCCGGGCCGAGCTTGTCCGGCAACAGGCCGGAGCCGATGTCCCGTTTGGTTGCGAGAACGACGGCGGTCGTCGTGAGCGCGATGGTTGCCGCTAGCAATATGACGGCCAGCCACCAACGGTTCTCGGCGTACGGGTGGATCTGTTGCGCCCACGAGATCGGCGACAGGTACGACAACCAGGCGAGCGGTCCGTCCGTGTGTGCGCTGGTGTCGCCGGCCGCTCGTAGTACGTAGGCGCCGCCGAGCACGCCGATCGCGATCCCGCGCGCCGTACCTGCACTGGCCGTCAGCTGTGCCGCCACCGCGCCAACTGCTGCGAAGAACCAGCCGGTGCTGGCATAAACGAGGCCAATAGCAACGGATCCTGCTGCCGGTAGGTTCTGGCTGTGCATGCCTAGGGCAAGCAGTGCTCCTAGTGTCAGGTTTGCGCCGAAGACTGTTGCCAGCGCGGCCGCGAGTTGTGCGTGCCTGCCGATGACAGTTGCTCCGAGCAACTCGCGACGTCCGGTCTCCTCTTCGACGCGGGTGTGCCGGATCACCGTGAGCAGGCTGATCAGCCCGACCATCACCGGTACGAATCCGAGTCGCCAGGTGACGAATTCGCCGAGGCTGGACCCGGACAGTTCGCCGTACAGGGTGATGAAGCCGGCGTTGCTCGCGTACTTGATTCGGGAGTCCGGCGTCGGGAACAGATCGCCGTACTCCTTCACATAGCTGACCGAGATCGCCACCAGCAGCACGATCCACAACGGCAGCACGATCCGATCGCGGCGCAGGATCAGCCGGATCAGTCCGCCGGTACCCGCCAGGTTCTTCATTTCACGGCCTCGGGTTCGTACAGCCGCAGGAACAGCTCCTCCAGCGACGGCGGCTGGCTCACCAGACTCCGTACGCCGATCTCCGTCAAACGTCGCAGTACCGGGTTGATCTCGTCCGTGTCGACGTCGAACTGGATTTTGCCGTCGTTCTCCTTGAGATCGTGTACGCCGGTCAGCTGGGCCAGGCCGTTCATCGGTCCGACCAGCTCGGCCTGGATCGACGTACGCGTGAGATGCCGCAGCTCGGACAGCGTGCCGCTCTCGACCGCACGGCCGGCCCGGATGATCGTGACCCGATCGCAGAGTGCCTCAACCTCGGACAGGATGTGGCTGGACAGCAGAACCGTCCGGCCGTCACGGTCGCTGATCTCCTGCACAACCTCGCGGAACACTTCCTCCATCAACGGGTCCAGGCCGCTCGTCGGCTCGTCGAGCAGCAGCAGCTCGACGTCGGAGGCGAACGCGGCGACCAGGGCGACCTTCTGGCGATTGCCCTTCGAGTACGCGCGGGCCTTCTTCCGCGGGTCCAGGTCGAAGCGCTCGAGCAGCTCTGCCTTGCGCTTCTTGTCGATCCCGCCGCGCATCCGGCCGAGCAGGTCGATCGCCTCGCCGCCGGACAGGTTCGGCCAGAGCGTCACGTCACCGGGAACGTAGGCTAGGCGGCGATGCAGGTCGGTCGCGTCCGACCAGGGATCGCCGTCGAGGACCCGCGCCGTCCCCTCGTCCGCGCGGGTCATGCCCAGCAGGATGCGAATGGTGGTGGTCTTCCCCGCGCCGTTCGGGCCGAGGAACCCATGTACCTCACCGGTTCGCACCGTGAGGTCGAGACCGTCCAGGGCAAAGGTCCGCCCGAACGACTTGACCAGACCTTCCGTGCTGATCGCAGCCGGCATGATCACTTCTCCTGTTTCCGAATCTTGTCGATTTGTTCCGGAGTGAGTAGCGGGATCGTGAAGACCTCCATCAAGGCCTTGCCGATCCGGTTGTAGCCCGCAGGGGTGGTGATGTCCTCGCCGAGCGCCTTCGAGACCTGATCGCGCAGGATGAAGACACTCAGCTTGATCGCGGCCAGCGCGGCGGCGTACCCGCGGGGATCGTTCGGCTTGATGCCGTAACTGCCGGCCCACGCCTCGACCGCATCGACCCCTTCGAGGAACAGCGCGGTCGCGGTCTCGGAGCCGTCCATCATCGAGCGAACGATGTAGATCTGCAGCGGAAACGCGATCGGATGGAGCAGGAGCGGATCGAGCCCGGTGAGATCACCGTCCTGCGTGAGCTCAGCGCCGATCTGGATCATCCGATCCTTCGCGTACCGATCGCAGGCCTCCCGCAACGCCTCCTTCGACCCGAAGTGATGCCGCACGAGCCCGGACGACACCCCCGCCTCCGCAGCGATATCCCGAATCGAAGCACCCTCGATCCCACGCTCCCCGAACAACCGGATAGCCGCATCCCGAATCCGAGCCCGCGCCGTGAGGTCCTCTGCCGCTCGATCCATCACCAACTCCTCTCCCTACACACAACAGCAAACTACTACACAACCGTGTAGTCAAGCCGAATACGGTGATGAAGGTGGTGGTTGTGTGGTGAAGGGTGGTGATGTGGTGAAGGTGGTTCCCCCCGCGTGCTTCGCAGGCGCTTCCTTCCTCGCTCCGCTCGTCAGCGTGCCTGCTACGCGCGCTCCCGCCCGCCCCCGGCTCAGCGCCGTGCATCCCTTCCGGGCTATCGCCGGACCGTGCCGGCTGCCGCCGGGGTTTCCGGGCTATCGCCGGACTGTGCCGGCTGTCGCCGGGATCTGCCGGCTGCCGCCGGCGAGTTGCGAGCTGCCGCTGGCGAGGTGACTGCTTGGTCGCGGTCGTTCGAAGGGTGGGCCGTGTGATGTGGTGAAGGTGGTTCCCCCCGCGTGCTTCGCGGGCGCTTCCTTCGTCGCTGCGCTCCTCAGCGCACCCGCTCCGCGCGCTCCCGCCCGCCCCCGGCTCATCGCCGTGCATCCTTCCGGCTGCCGCCGGGGTTCCGGCTATCGCCGGACTGTGCCGGCTTATCGCCGGGATCTGCCGGCTGCCGCCGGCGGGTTGCGAGCTACCGCTCAGGGCGACTGCTGGCGCCGTCCTTGGGATAGCGGGTCGTGGTGATGTGGCGAATGTGGTTTCCCCCCGCCTGATTCGCACGCGGGTCCTTCGTCGTCGCGCTCCTCAGCGAGTCTGCTGGCGCTCTGCCGCCGCCCCCGCCTTTAGCGCCGTACATCCTTTCCAGCTGCTGCCGCCGGCTATCGTCGGGACCTGCCAGCTGCCGCCGAGATCTTGCGAGCTGCCGCTCGCGGGGTGACTGCTTGGCACCGTCCACTGACGAGTTGGCCGTCATGATGTGGCGAGTGTGTGAACCTCCGCGTTGATCAACTCGTCTCTCGTCAGACCGGCGACCGTCCATCACACCTGGACGATGAACGGTCGGCGATCAGGCGACTGACCAGTTCCACGGGGTGCCCGCAGGGGGAGGCCGTTCGGCTCGTGAACGGCGGGATGGACAGGCCAGCCATGCCTGTCACGTCGCCATCGTGTGCGACAGGTGTTGCCGTCGTTCGGGGTGCGTGCGGTCTGCTCGTCGGTTGGGCGGTGATCTGTCAGGCGAAATCCAGTTCGCATCAGACGCGGAGGCTTCGCGTCTGATGCGAACGCGGTCTGGTTGTCGAGGTGACTACCTGGGTGGCTGGAAGCCGCCGAGCTTCTGTTCGAGGAGTTCGGCGAGGCGTAGCGGGGTGCGGTCTTCGAACATTGGGCCGATGAGCTGGACCCCGACCGGCAGGCCCTCGGGGGACAGGCCCGTTGGGATGGCGGTGGCGGGGAGGCCGGGCATGGTGGGGAGGCCGGCCCAGGCGAGTTGGTCGAAGTACGGGTAGGCGGCGCCGTCGATGTCGAGGCGGCGTTCGAGCGGATTGGGGTTGTGGTCGTGCGGGAACGCGGGTGTCGGCGTGATCGGGCACACCACGGCGTCGAACTCGGCGAAGAGCTGTCGCCAGCCGTGGCGGTGGATCTCGCGACGGTTGTTGGTCTCGATCCAGTCGCGGTGGCTGAACACCATCGCGCGCAGCCGCACCGCGTCGAGGCTTTGGTCGTCTGCGCTCAGTGCGGCGGCCCGCATCCTCAGCTCCTCGTAGGCGTCGACGGGGAAACGCGCGACCGAGCCCGAGAACAGCAACTGCATATAGATCATGGCGGCTTCGGTCAGATCGGGCAGCAGCGGAGTACGCCGTTCGACGCGGGCGCCGCCGTCGGCAAGCGCGTCGGCCACCCGGTTCACGCCCGCCCGCACAGCGGATCCGGTCGGGATGAGCGGATGCTCGTCGATCACCAAAACCCGGAAGTCGCCGAGCCGCTCGTGGCGCGCGGGCGGCAGCGTCACGTCGTACGCCTTGCCATGCGTCAGCGGGTCCGGTCCGGCCATGACGTCGAGCAGGAGCATGAGGTCGCGGGCACTGCGCGCCATCGGACCGACGACGGCGAGGTCGATGTCCACCGGCCATGCTGGTCCCGGCGGTGCGACCATGCCGCGGGTTGCTGCTAGGCCGAGTGTCGGCTTGTGCGAGTAGATGCCGCAGAAATGCGCGGGAGTACGCAGCGAACCGGCGAGGTCGGAGCCGATGGACAGCGCGCCGAATCCCGACGCGAGCGCCGCCGCTGATCCGCCGGAGGAGCCGCCCGACGTACGGTCGTGATCCCACGGATTGTTGGTGGTGCCGTAGATCTCGTTGAAACTCTGGATGTCTTGCAAACCCAATGGCACGTTGGTCTTCCCCAGGATCACCGCACCCGCGGCCTTCAGTCGCGACACTTGTAAGGCGTCCTCGGCCGGCACAAAGTCGCGGAACTGCGGCATGCCCCAGGTCGTCGGCAGCCCAGCCATGTTGTACGACTCCTTGACCGTCACCGGAATCCCGAGCAACGGCCGGTCCTCACCGCATGCACGCGCTGCGTCCGCGTTGCGCGCCGCGGCCCGCGCGCGGTCGAAGTCCGGCAGACAGATCGCGTTGATCGCTTTGTCGTCGCGCTCGATCCGGGCAATCGCGTCATCGGTCAGTTCTCTCGAAGTCACTTCACCGGCACGCAATGCGGCCAACAACTCTTCGGCCGTCTGAAAGATCCACTCCATGAATCCGACGCTAACGACCCCCGAACCAAGCCACGAAATACCAATTCCCGCAACGCAATAGGTCAACTCATCACGGTGCCCTCGGCCACAGAAGTCCGCCGACCGCGCCCCATGGCGACGCACCGGCCTGGCCGAGTCCCAGGATCCGGCCAGGCCGACCTCGATCGCGGCGCGTCTACGGAGCTGGCCCCGCCGCAGGCGCCCCAGCTCGAGTGCCGGGCCAGATGCATCTCCAGGCGGCGAGCCACACCGGGTGGAAGATAACCAGCGCGGGCCCGTCGCCGCGGCGCGTCCCGAGCTGGCTTCTGCTCGACCCGGCGTCGGCAACGCAAGCATCGTGTCCACTAGCCCACCCCGGCCAAGCAACACCCACGATGAAGCGTCCCCACGCAGACCGGCCTCCCAACGCCGGCGCGAGCAGTCACCCGCGAGCGGCAGCTCGCAACTCGCCGGCGGCAGCCGGCAGATCCCGGCGCTAGCCGGAAACCCCGGCGGTAGCCGGGAGGGATGTACGGCGCTGAGCCGGGGGCGGGCGGGAGCGCGCGAAGCGGGTGCGCTGAGGAGCGCAGCGACGAAGAAAGCGGCTGCGGAGCACGCGTGGGGCGACCAGTTCACACGCGGGGATCCACCCTCCAACTGGACCAGTTCCGACCGGTAAGAAGGTTACTTCAATGTGACAAAGGGTCGTAGCTTGTTGACAGAGGGGTGGTTGCTGGTGTGGTTTCTTCCCCAGACACCAACACCGGCTGGGGAAGGTGGGGCGGCCCATGAGGAAGCTGTTGGCGGGGCTGGCGGCGTTGTGCTTGCTGGGTGTGGTGCCCGGTACGGCGTACGCGCGGCCGCAGGAGGATGCGCCGAAGAAGGTCATCAAGATCGGGGTGACGCAGTCGGTCGACTCGATGAATCCGTTCTTGGCGGTGCGGCTGGTGACCGGCTCGATCCAGCGGATGATCTACGGCTTCCTCACGGTGCCGGATTCGAAGACGCTGCAGCCCAGTCCGGACCTCGCCGAGTCCTGGACGACGTCGCCGGACGGGCTGACCTGGACGTTCAAGATCCGGCAGGCGAAGTGGTCCGACGGGCAGCCGATCACGGCCGACGACGCGGCCTGGACGTTCAACAAGATGATCACCGACGACGGCGCCAAGACCGGCAACGGCCCGGCCGTTGCGAACTTCCAGAGCGTCACCGCGAACGGCCAGGAGCTGACGATCAAGCTCAAGACCCCGCAGGCGTCCATGCTCGACAATCCCGTCCCGATCATGCCCAAGCATGTCTGGGAGAAGGTCAAGAACATCTCGGAGTACGACGCTGAGGTGTACCCGACCGTCGGCAGCGGACCGTACGTCGCGGTCGAGCACAAGAAGGACCAGTTCGTGCGGCTCGAGGCGAACCCGCAGTACTGGCGTGGGCGGCCGAAGATCGACGAGCTGCAGGTGATCTTCTACGACAATCCGGCGGCGTCGATCGTCGGGCTGAAGAAGGGCGACATCGACCTGATCGGGCGGCTGAACCCGCCGGACTTCGAGTCGTTGAAGGGCGATGACAGCATCGTCCAGTGGAACACGCAGGGCCGGCGGGCGGCGTACCTGCAGATCAATCACGGCGCGACGACCAGCGACGACAAGCCGATCGGCGACGGCCACCCGGCGCTCAAGGATCCCAAGGTCCGCACCGCGCTGCACTACGCGATCGACAAGCAGAAGCTGGTCGACGAGGTGCAGGGCGGCCTCGCGAAACCGGCGGACGGGTCGATCATTCCGCCGCTGTACAAGGACTTCTTCTGGGAGGCGAGCGGCGCCGAGAAGGTCACGTTCGACCTCGCGAAGGCCAACAAGATCCTCGACGACGCGGGGTACAAGAAGGGTCCTGACGGCGTACGGACGATGCCGGACGGGTCGCGGAAACTGCAGTTCCGGTTCAGCATCCACACCGATACGCCGATCGAGGACAAGCTCGCGGAGTACCTGACGGGCTGGTTCAAGGAGATCGGCATCACGCTGACCACCAAGCGGCTCGACTCCAGCAAGTTCACCGAGGAGACCGGTACGACGGCGCTCTTCGACATCGCGATCAGCGGCTGGTCGGTGAACCCGGATCCGGAAGAGGTGCTCGGCACACACCTCTGCAGCCGGCGCCCGACCGCGAATGGCCAGGGCGGCGGCACCGAGTCGTTCTACTGCGACCCGAAGTACGAAAGCCTGTACCTGCAGCAGCAGAAGGAGCTCGACCGGACCAAGCGCGCCGACATCATCAAGAAGATGGAGGAGCGGCTGTACGTCGATGCGCCGGTGATCGCGCTGTACTACCCGAACGATCTCGAGGGCTATCGCAAAGACCGGATCGCCAGCATCACGCCGATCCCCGAGGACAAGGGCCTGCTGTACGGCGGGTCCGGGTACTGGCCGTTCTACACGCTGGAGGCGGTCTCGAAGGATGGCGCCACGGCCGAAAGCGGTGGGATGGGCGGTGGCGTGATCGCGGGCATCGCGGCGGCCGTGGTCGTCGTACTGATCGGTGGGTTCTTCGTACTGCGACGCCGTCAGGGCGCGGCCGACGAGCGCGAATGACGGTCACGGTCGAAGCTCCTGAGCGGAGCACTGCTCGCCACGGTCTGCTGCGCTATGCGGCGACCAAGGCGGGCGGGGCCCTGCTCAGCATCGCGATGGTGATCGTCGCGACGTTCTTCCTGTTCCGTCTGCTGCCCGGCGATCCGGTCAGGGCGTTGGCCCAGGGACGGAACATGACGCCGGAACAACTGGACCTGGAACGCGCTCGGCTCGGGCTCGACAAGCCGATCCCCGAACAGTTCTTGCACTTCGTCAAACAGACCCTGCGGTTCGATCTGGGCATCTCGTACGAGTACAAGCGGCCGGTGGTCGACCTGATCGGCGAGCGGATCGGGGCGACGCTGCTGCTCACCGGTACGGCGTTGGTCATCGCGGTCAGCCTCGGCCTGTGGCAGGGTGCTCGCGCCGGATGGAAGCCGGGCAGCCGGTTCGACAAGCTGTCGACCGCGATCTCCCTTGTCCTCTGGTCAGTTCCGACGTTCTGGCTCGGGCTGTTGCTGCTGATGGTGTTCGCGGCCGGGATCGGGCCGATTCCGGGGGTCTTCCCGACGCGCGGCAGTTCGAGCGTCGACAAACCCGACGGGTTCGCCGGCGTGCTGGATGTCGGCGTACACATGGTGTTGCCGTGTCTGACGCTCGTTGCGGTCGTCTATGCGCAGTACCTGCTGGTGATGCGGTCGTCGGTGATCGACGAGGTCGGGCAGGACTACATCACGACGGCGCGGGCCAAGGGTTTGCGCGATGACGACGTACGCCGGAAGCACGCCGTACCGAATGCGCTGCTGCCGACGGTGACGCTGGTGTTCATGCGGATCGGATTCGTGGTCGGGGGTGCTGTGACGGTCGAGGCGATCTTCAGTTGGCCGGGGCTCGGGCAGCTGTTCTACGAAGCGATCCGGGTGCCGGACTTCACGTTGATGCAGGGAACGTTCCTGCTGATCACGGTCTCGGTCATCCTGATGAACACGCTGGCGGACGTCATCTATCACTTGCTGGATCCGCGGGTGAGGTCGGCATGAGCAACGTGACCTGGGTACGTCGACGTCGCGCGGCCGGGCGGTTCTGGTCCGACTTCCGCACGCACCGGGCCGGGGTCGCCGGGCTGGTGATTCTCGCGGTGGCCGTCGTACTGGCGTTGATCGCGCCGCTGTTCATCGACGCCGGCGTGACGAACGTGGTGTCGGGCACCGGCGCGAAGCTGGCGCCGCCGAGTCTCGACGATCCGCTCGGGACGGACGAGTCGGGACGTTCGGTGCTGCTGATGATCTGGTGGGGTTCGCGGACCTCGCTGCTGATCGGGTTCCTGGCGGCCCTGCTGAGCATGGTGATCGGGACCGTGCTCGGGATCGCGGCCGGGCACTTCCGAGGGTGGGCCGGCGCGGTGATCCTGCGGGTGACCGACTGGTTTCTCGTGCTGCCGTCGTTGGTCACCGCGTTGGTGCTGGCCGCGATTCTCGGTGGTTCGACGGCGACGATCATCGTGGCGATCGGGGTGACGTCGTGGCCGTCGACGGCGCGGCTGATCCGCGCGCAGACGCTGGCCGTCGAGGCACGCCCGTACATCGAGAGGTCGCTGGCGCTCGGCGGCGGGCACTGGCACATCACCACCCGGCACGTGCTGCCGAACGTCGCACCGTTGCTGTTGGCAAGTACGACGCTCGAGGTCGCGAGCGCGATCGTGACGGAGTCGACGCTGGCGTTCCTCGGCGTGAGCGCGAACAAGACGTCGTGGGGGACGATGCTGCGAGGCTCGTACGACTGGGGCGCGGCAACTGCCGGAGCCTGGTGGTACATCTTGTTGCCGGGTCTCTGCATCGTCATCGTCGTGATGGCTTTCACCTTGTGTGGAAGGACTCTGGAGACAGTGCTCAATCCGCGCCTACGAACCGGGGGAGCCTGATGCTCGAGGTGGACGACCTGACCGTGAACTACAGCATCGGGTCCGGTGATGTGCCTGCTGTGCGGGGTGTGTCGTTGTCGATCGCCGCGGGCGAGGCGGTCGGCCTGGCGGGCGAGTCGGGGTCCGGCAAGTCCTCGGTGGCGCTGGCGTTGCTGCGCTTGCTGCCGCGATCGGCCGTCGTCGGCGGACGCATCCTGCTCGACGGCGAGGATGTGCTCGCGATGAAGTGGGGCCGGCTGCGCGCCGTACGCTGGTCGTCCGCCTCGATCGTGTTCCAGGGCGCCCAGCACGGCCTCAACCCGGTCCAGCGAATCGGTGACCAGATCGCGGAGCCGCTCGCGGTGCATCGGCTGGCGTCGGGCTCGGCTGCCGCCTCAAGAGTGCGGGAGTTGCTCGAGCAGGTCGGGCTGCCGGCCTGGCGAGCTCGCAGCTATCCGCACGAGCTGAGTGGTGGCCAACGGCAACGAGTCATGATCGCGATGGCGCTTGCTTGCTCGCCGCAACTGATCATCGCCGACGAGCCGACGACAGCGCTCGATCTGATGGTCCAGGCGCAAGTACTCACGCTCATCCGCGAGCTGATAGCCTCACACGGGATCTCGCTGCTGATGATTTCGCACGACCTGTCGGTGTTGGCCGACGTCTGCGACCGCCTCGCGGTTATGTACGCCGGGCGTCTGGTCGAGCTCGGCCCTTCGTCGGGCGATTTCCATCATCCGTACAGCCAGGCGCTGGCCGCTGCGTTCCCGACGGTCGGCGATCCGGCTTCGCGCCTCGCCCCGCAGGGGTTGGCCGGAGATCCACCTGATCCGCAGCAGTTGCCGGGCGGGTGCTCGTTCCATCCGCGCTGTCCGGTCGCGATCGAGACGTGCGCGACGTCCGACGTACAGCTGCGTCCGGTCGGCGACAGAACCGCCGCCTGCATCCTGGTAGGGAGTGACTCTTGCTAGAGGCAACTGACCTGCATGTCGAGTTCTCCGGCCGCAGCGGTCGGCGCGCCCGTGCCGTCGACGGCGTCAACCTCTCCATCGGCGCCGGCGAGATCGTCGCCCTCGTCGGCGAATCCGGCTGCGGCAAGACCACCCTCGCCCGCACTCTCCTCGGCCTGGAACGGCCCACCGCCGGCCAGATCGCGTATGACGGCACGCCGCTCAACTACTCCGGCCGCGCCCTGAAGGCGTTCCGTCGCCAGGTCCAACTCGTCCTCCAGGACCCGATGGGCTCGCTCAATCCTCGGCACACCGTCTACGAAGCAGTTGCTGAAGGCCCCCGAATCCACAACCTCCCCGACGAGGAATCTGTCGTCTCGTCGGCCCTCTCGCGTGCCGGCCTGCGCCCGCCCGAGCGCTTCTTCCACCGCTATCCCCACGAACTCTCCGGCGGTCAGCGCCAACGCGTCGTCATCGCCGGTGCACTCGCCCTCGACCCCAAGGTCCTGATCGCCGACGAACCCGTCGCCTCCCTCGACGCTTCGGTCCGCGGCGAGATCCTCTCCCTCATCCTCCGCCTGCGCGACGACCTCGGCCTCTCCGCCCTGGTCGTCACCCACGACCTGGGCCTGGCCTGGAACATCGCCGACCGCGTGGCCGTCATGTACCTCGGCCGCATCGTCGAGTCCGGCCCCACCGAAACCATCCTGACCAATCCCCAACACCCCTACACCCAAGCCCTCCTCTCCGTGCTCCCCGAATCCCCCCAACGCATCATCCTCACCGGCGAACCCCCCGACCCCACCCACATCCCCACCGGCTGCCGCTTCCACCCCCGCTGCCAACAAGTAGCCACCAACAACGCCACCCGCGCCTGCACCACAACCCCACTACCAATCCTCCCCGCCACCCCGACCCCCCAAGTCGCCTGCCACCTGATCGCCGGCTAGCTCCGCCCCACGCACTGGGTGGTTCTGGTGGTTGACAATAGTTAACAAATGGTAGAACTATTGCGGGATGGTGGAAGATGCTGTGGATCGGTTTTTTGAGGTGTTGGCGGATCCGACGCGGCGGCAGGTGGTGCGGTTGTTGGGGGAGGGGCCGCGGCGGGCGGGGCAGTTGGCGGTGGCGACGGGGGCGTCCTCGCCGGCGATGAGTCGGCACCTGCGGATCCTGCTGGAGGCCGGTCTGGTGGCTGATGAGCGGGTGCCGGACGATGCCCGCGTTCGCGTCTTCCGGCTCAATCCCGAGCCCGTGGTCGCCGTGCAGGCCTGGCTGGATCAGGTCCAGGCGCACTGGCGAGACCAGTTGGGCTCGTTCAAACGCCACGTCGAGCAGAAGGAGTCCTGATGACCGAGCAGTCCGTCGAGGTCGCAGTCGAGGTACCTGTCGCGCCGCCGACCGCGTTCAAGATCTTCACCGAGGAGATCGACCTGTGGTGGGTCCGCGGGCCGATCAACTTCTGGGACTCGGCCCGCGCGATCGAAGTACGCATCGAGCCGGGCGTCGGCGGCCGGATCCTCGAGGTGTACGCCGATGATGCGCTGGAACGCGGCGTGATCACCGCCTGGGAGCCGGGCGAACGCCTGGAGTACCGCAGTTCGGTCGACGACACCGAAACCACGATCACGTTCGATCCGATCGACGGCGGTACGCGCGTCACCGTGGTCGAAGCGCTGGTCGACGGCGGCACCAGGGCCGACTACGCGTGGCAGAACGTCCTGTACTGGTTCCCGGCCTGGGTCACGCGTCGCGACACCGCACCGTCGACGCCCCGCGAGGTCGGACGGCTCGCAATCGCCTTGTACTACGAGGATCCCGCCGCCGCGGCACGCTGGCTGCACACGGTGTTCGGCCTGGAGACGTGGGATCGCATCCCCGAGGAAGGTCGTCAGCCGAGCTGGCTCGAGCTCCACGCCGGCGCCTCCTCGATCATCCTCCTCAAGCGAACCGAGCCGGGCACGCCGGCCGCGGACCACGCCGCCTGGGTGTACGTCGACGACCTCGACGCACACTTCATCCACAGCCAGGACAACGGCGCCAAGATCGTCCAGGAGATCCACCAGTACGGCTTCCGCTCGTACGAAGCCGAGGACCTCGAGGGCCATCGCTGGACCTTCCTCCAAGCGCGTCCGACGCAGTCATGACCGAAGCATCAGCCACCGCGTTCATCGAGGTCGACGTCGATCCGGCGACCGCGTTCAAGGTCTTCACCGAGGAGATCGACCTGTGGTGGGTCCGCGGTCCGATCAACTTCTTCGACGCAGCGCGCGCCACCGCGATGCAGATCGAGCCGGGCGTCGGCGGGCGGGTCCTCGAGGTGTACTCGCCGCCGGACGACGTACTCGAAATCGGCCGGATCACCGACTGGGAGCCCGGCGGGCTCTTCGCGTACCGCAGCTCGGTCGATGACACCGAGACCCGGATCGACTTCGCCGCGACCGGTGCGGGCTGCCGCGTCACCGTCGTACAGTCGCTGCTCCCTGGCGGCAAGCTGGCGTTCTACTTCTGGCGCAACGTCATCCACTGGATCCCCGAGTGGCTCGCCCAAGACCGCCCCGGCGTGTCATGACCGAGCAACCACTGACAGGCGGTCGCATGACGCCGGGCGTCGTACGCGTTGGCGACACCGTACGACGCCCCGCCGGTCCGCTGACCGCAGAGCTCCTGCACCTGCTGGAAGAACGAGGCTTCACGGCCGCCCCGAAGCACCTCGGCGTCGACGAGTCCGCCCGCGAAATCCTCACGTACCTGGACGGCTGGGTCCCGGTCCGCTTCCAACGCTGGTCCGACGACCAGGTCGCCGCCGCAGGCTCACTGTTGCGCGCCTTCCACGACGCCACCCGGAACAGCCGCCTGACAACCACCCACCCTGTCGTCTGCCACCACGACCCAGGCCCCAACAACTTCGTCTTCCAGAACGACCTCCCGGTCGCCCTCATCGACTTCGACTTCGCCGCTCCCGGCGACCCGCTGGAAGACCTCGGGTACGCCGCCTGGACCTGGTGCATAGCCTCCAAGCACGGTGACCCCATTCGCCAGGCTCACCAGGTCCGAGTCCTGGCCGACGCCTACGCCCTACCCGCCGCCGACCGTCCCGGCCTGATCCCCGCCACCCTCACCCGCCAACTCCAAAACGCCCAGTTCTGGACGCAAAACCCCTGCGACGCGGCCGCCGAACGCATCACCTGGTCCCACCGCGAACACAACTTCACAACAACCAACCGCGCCACCTTCGAGGCAGCCCTTACAGGCGTCCGGCCTTCTTGAGGGATAAGTAGGTGTCCGCGAGAGCGGGCGCGATGTGGTCCGGGTTTTCGTCGACCACTGTGACGCCGGCGCGGGTGAGGGTGGCGGTTAGGCGGTCTCGGTCGAGGCGTGTGCGGGCGGCGGAGGCTGCGGCGTAGACCTCGGGTAGGTCGGTGCGCGCGGCCTCGAGCTCGGTCAGCCGCGGGTCCGCCACCGACGCCAGGACCACCACGTGCCGCCGCAGGAGAGGGCCTATGACCGGCAGCAAGGACTCCTCGATCACAGCAGGATCCAGCCCGGTCAGCAACACCACCAGTGAGCGCTGACCCAAACGCTCCAGCACCTGCGACACCACAATCCGGAAGTCCGTCTGCACCAGCTCGGCCTCGACGTTCGCCAGCGCGTTCACGAACGACGGCAGCACATCCTGCGGCGCAGGACGCCGTACGTCGGCACGCACCGCGCTATCGCAAGCCAGCAACGAAACCCGGTCCCCGGCCCGAGTCGCCAACGCGGCCAGCAACAGCGCAGCGTCCATCGCATGGTCCAGCCGCGGCGCATCCCCGACCCGCCCCGCAGACAGCCGACCGGAGTCGATCACGATGACGACCTGCCGGTCCCGCTCAGGACGCCAGGTCCGCAGTACGACGTTCCCGCGCCGAGCCGTGGCCCGCCAGTCGATGCTCCGTACGTCGTCCCCGGGCACGTAGTCCCGCAGCGAATCGAACTCCGTCCCCTGCCCGCGCACCAACAAGGCAGTACGCCCGTCCAGCTCACGCAACCGCGCCAACCGCGAAGGCAGGTGCTTGCGGCTGTTGAACGGCGGCAAAGCACGCACCGTCCACGGCACTTCATGCGACCCCTGCCGCCCCGCAAACCCCAGCGGCCCGAACGCCCGCACGGTCACCCGCACCGCGTGCCGGTCGCCGCGCCGCGTCGGCACCAGATGCGTCACCAACCGCCGACGCTCGCCAGACGGCAGGTCCAGCTTGTGCGGTGGGTCCAGTACGCCGGCAGAAGGCGGCCAGGCGTCCCGCAACCACCCGCGCACCCGCCGACCCGGATTGGTCACCAGCAACTGCACAACAGCCTGCTCACCGAGCCGTACGGCGTTGTCCCCGTCGCGACTGAACTGGAGCCGCCGCGGCGACCCAGCCAGCAGCAGGTCAACCACGCACACGACAAGCACGACAGCGACGACCAGACCGACCCCAGCCCACGACGGCATCACCAGGGCAACAAAGACCACCCCAGCACCCGCCAGCAGAGCAGCCCGCCCGGTGAGCACCATCAGCGCGGGACTGGGACGGTCGCCAGCACGCTCTCCAGTACGGCGTCCGCGCTCACACCCTCGAGCTCGGCCTCCGGGCGTACCTGGACTCGATGCCGAAGGCAAGGACGCGCCATCGCCTTCACATCATCCGGAATCACGTAGTCCCGCCCGGACAGCCACGCCCACGCCCGCGACACCGCCAGCAACGCAGTAGCGCCACGCGGCGACACCCCGAGCTGCAGCGACGGAGACTGCCGCGTCGCCCGGCACAGGTCGACGACATAGGCCAGTACGTCGTCCCGCACCGCAACCCGCCGTACTGCGTTCTGCCCGGCCAGCAAATCCTCCGGTCCGGCAACAGGGCGTAGCCCAGCCCCCTCCAGGTCCCGCGGGTCGAACCCCTGCGCATGACGAGCGAGTACTGCGATCTCAGCGTCGCGCGGCGGGATATCCAGCGTCACCTTGAGCAGGAACCGGTCCAGCTGGGCCTCCGGCAATGGATAGGTGCCCTCGTACTCGATCGGGTTCTGCGTCGCGGCCACGACGAACGGAACCGGCAGTTTGCGCGGCTCGCCGTCCACAGTGACCTGCCGCTCTTCCATTGCCTCCAGCAACGCCGCCTGTGTCTTCGGCGGCGTCCGGTTGATCTCGTCCGCCAGCAGGATGTTCGTGAACACCGGCCCGGGGCGGAACTCGAACTCCGACGTCTTCGCGTCGTACACGAGCGACCCGGTGACATCACCCGGCATCAGGTCCGGGGTGAACTGCACGCGCTTGGTGTTCAGCCGCATCGCCATCGACAGCGCCCGCACCATCAGCGTCTTCGCCGTACCAGGCACGCCCTCCAGCAGCACGTGGCCGCGGCAGAGCAGGGCGAGCACCAGTGCGGTCACCGCAGTGTCCTGGCCGACCACCGCCTTGCCGATCTCGGTCCGCAGCGCGACCAGCGCCTGCCGGGCCTGTTCGGCGGTGACTTCGGTAGTCGTCACGGTTTCCGTACCTCCTGCGTCAGTACGTCGAGTTCATGGGACAAAGACATCAGAGCGGCGTCAGAGAGCGGCGGCAGGCCGTAGAGCAGTTCGTACAGCATGACGGGGTCCCGTCCGGTCCGTGCGGCGACGGTCGCGACCACCGCCGACGGATCGGCCAGCCGTGGGATGCCGTGCGCCTCGTGAAGCTGGCCGAGCGCTGACTCCCGCAATGCTGCCGCCGCGCGGTCCCGAGCCCGTGAGCGTCGGTAGAGCCGAGCCCGGCCCTCAGTCGTCTCCGCCGCGTGCACGATCACCGGCAACCGCTCAGCCACGACCGGACCGAGCCGCCGCCCACGCCAGATCGCCACGACCAGTACGGCGAACGCCAACGCCCACCCGATGTAGCGAACATCCGGCGGAATCAGCGGTGCACTGCCGGAGTCGCCCGTACCTGTGTCCGTCGACTCGAACTGCGGCAGGTACCAGGTCAGGTCCTGGTGCGTACCGATCAGGTTGAGCGCCAGTGCCGCGTTGCCGTCGTCGGCGAGCTGCGCGTTGGTGAACGACGTCGGCGTACCAACGACATCGACGATCCGGTCATCGACCTCCAACCGCACCACCGTGTTGTTGATGCCATCGCCGTAACAAGCGACAGCCGCTGGCGGCGCACTGTACGTCGGGCCGCTGACGGTGACCGTGCCTGCTCGAACGGCAGCCGGCAGGTCGCACTGTGCCTCCCGACTGCGTGACGACAGCACATCACCCGTCTGCTGCACACCAGGCGCCAGGATCTCCAGCGCCCGACTACCGGGCCGGATGAGCACCAGGTGGCTCCAGCGAGCCTGAGCGATCCGCTCCAGGTCAGGGCGACCGAGTGAGCCGGCCGGGCCGATGATGAGCGCCTTGCCCTCACCCGGCTGTACGGCGTCGTCCAGCGTCTCCGTGCTGTGTACGTCGACGCCGTGGTTCTCCAGCAACGCTGCCAGCGCACGTGCCCCGTCCGAGTCCGTGGAGTCCGGACTGAACGGCCCTGACGTCCGAGCCGAGGTAGCGATCAGGATGACGATCGCAGCGAGCACAATCAGTCCAGTGACGAGCAGCGGCGTCCGCAGTACCCGCCAGCTCTCACCAGCGCTCCGCCCGAGCGGCGTGCTCATACAGCCACCCGAGCAGTCCGCGCAGCGTCATCAGCAGCCACTACAGCGGCGTACCGCTGAGGTGTCCCCGGACGGTTGCCGTAGACAACCTCCGTGAACACCAGTGCGGCCGGCTGCAGCGGTTCACGCAGTACTGGAGCGATACGCGACGCATCGGCAACCACCTCGTACGCCGTACGTCCTGCCCGCTCGTCGAGCACGGTCCGCTCGGTCAGCTCCGCCACGCACGCCCGGAACCGGCTGCGGATCGCCAACGCGTAGTCGCCAGACGCAGCCTCCCGCTCCGCCAGTGCGCGGTACTCCGCCGCGCTAGCGGGCCGGGCCGTGTCGAAAACGGCCTGCGACTTCACTCTGCGGCTGGTCCGCAGTACTCCGGCTCGCCAGAGGACCACGAGCACCACCAGCACGAGCAGAGCGATCAGCATGGCCAGACCGGCGTGCCCGTTGGGAGATGAGCCGGTCAGGCTGTTCAAGAGGTCGCCGATCCAGTCCAGCACCTTGCCGATCGCCTTCTGGATCAGCGAACCGCCGGAGTCCCGGTACGTCGACTTGGACAGCTCCTCGGCGGCCTCTCGGGCGGCTCGCTCCCTGTCGATGTCGACGGGCGGCTCCTGCAAGAAGAGGATCACGCAGTCTCCTCGGAGCGCAGGGCCGGCCGCATCCACAGGTCGAGACCTTCCCGCCGTACCCGAAGGTCCAGGTAGATCAGGGCCTGTACGGCGGACATGAACGCCAGGCTCGCGATCAGAGTCATCAGCGTGAAGATCCCCACGGCCACGCTGACGACAACGGTCACCACCGTCGCGCCATTGCTGTCGGCCCACGAGCCGACCGTGAGAACCAGGGCAGTGATCCCGAACTGCAGCGCGTACCCGATGATCTGCACGACCAGCCCGCCGAACAGCAAGATCCCGAACACCCGCCAGAACTTGCCCTTCACCAGCCGCCAGGACCGCCGCAGCGCGCCCCAGACACCGACCCGGACGGGAATGTAGAGCCCGATGTCGGGCGCGTGCCGGCCCTCCATCAGTACGACGGTCCCGGCCAGCACCAGCCTGATCCCGAAGACCAGCACGAGTACGCCGCCGACCAGCATCATCACAACGGCCACCGCACCGGCCACGTCGGAGGAGATGGCTGCGTCCGCACCGGCACCGATCCCGAGTACTGCGAGCCCCCAGCCGCCGATCAGCAGCATGAAGGACAGCGACTGCATCAGACCGACAAGAGCCAGTGCGGGCAGCGCAGGTCGCACCAGCCGCAGTAGCTCACGCGGACCGACCCGGTGCGCCAGCTGGCTCCGCACCGCGGCCAGAGCGATGATTCCGGACAGCATGCTCGACACGACCGAGAACAGGACCACCTGTACGCCGTACGTGAGCAAGAGCGCCGCACCGGCCTGTCCGAACGGGTCGTCCGCGCCGAAGAACCCAGGGAGCCCACCCGGTACGGCGACCTCGGTCAGCACGGCCTGCACCGCGACCAGTGCGATACCGGCCAGCACCGGAAGGCCCAGCATGATCGTCTTGTTGTCGGAGATCGTCCGGGCGGCGTTGTCGAGCAGATCCGCCGGCAGCCACGGCCGCAGCGGCTCTGTGGCCACGTCGTCGTGCAGGTGCATGTTCTGGTCGGCCACTGCGTCCCTCCTCCCCGGCGAACCCGTCTGAACCCCGCTTGAACCCGTTTGAACCGCCATACCGCCCGGCACGTGAGTTGTGGTGAACCCCGGCCGTGCACCATGATCCCGGATGATCACAGCCCAACTCGGGGTCACACGGCGATCCGGCGTGTGCACTACCGGGGGAATGGGACACTATCCGTAGTGCGTACGGTCAGGGACCCGCCGGGCGCACACCGATCGGACGGCAAGGAGTAGGGCGTGGCAGACGGTAACCGGACGATGCGGGGCCGCATCCTCATCGTCGACGACGACACCGCGTTGTCGGAGATGCTCAGCATCGTGCTGCGCAACGAGGGCTACGACACCTATCTGGTCGCAACCGGTGACAAGGCGGTGCCGGCATTCCGGGAGTTCAAGCCCGATCTGCTGCTGCTCGACCTGATGCTGCCGGGGATGGACGGGATCGATGTCTGCCGGGCGATCCGGGCCGAGTCCGGCGTGCCGATCGTGATGCTGACCGCCAAGAGCGACACCGTGGACGTGGTGCTGGGCCTCGAGTCCGGCGCCGACGACTACGTCGTGAAGCCGTTCAAGCCGAAGGAGCTGGTGGCCCGGATCCGGGCCCGGCTGCGCCGGATGGACGAGCCCGGTCCGGAGTCGCTGACGATCGGCGACCTCACCATCGACGTGGCCGGCCACTCGGTGAAGCGGGCCGGCGAGACGATCCAGCTGACGCCGCTGGAGTTCGACCTGCTGGTCTGCCTGGCGTCGAAGCCCTGGCAGGTGTTCACCCGCGAGGTGCTGCTGGAGCAGGTCTGGGGCTACCGTCACGCGGCCGACACCCGGCTGGTGAACGTGCATGTCCAGCGGCTGCGCTCCAAGATCGAGAAGGACCCTGAGCACCCGGAGATCGTGGTCACGGTCCGCGGGGTCGGATACAAGGCGGGTGCGGACTGATCGAGTACGGACGCGGCCAAGAGTCGCAGGCTGCCACTGGTGACCCGGCTACCGACCCGGTAGCCGAGGACCACACCGGACAACACACCGGGCAGCAGGCCGGTCAACAGCAAGGGCAGTCGACGGCACCTCCGGAGCAGGAGGCGCCGGTGTCCCGCGGGACGGAGCTCGTGAACGTCACCGCGGCGGATTGGTCTGCCCAGCCGCAGCCGATCTGGCGGACGCATCCCAAGCACTGGCCGGACATCTGGCGCCGCTCGATCCAGGCCCGCATCGTCACCGGCACCCTGCTGATGTCGACGCTGGTCCTGATCCTGGTCGGCTGGGTGATGATGAGCCAGGTGACCGACGGCGTCCTCGAGTCACGTCGCACCAGCGCCCAGGCCGAAGTACGGGCGCAGCTGGCCCAGCTGTCGATCACGATCGACGCCGCGAACCGCAACACGATCAACCAGCAGCTGTCCGAGCTGGTCCTCGGCTCCAACCGCCCGGGTCTGTACGACGTACTGCTCGTCCCGACCGACCAGGCGGCGTCCAACGCGATCCGCTACACCGGTCTGGTCGACAGCGACTCGATCCCGGAGGCGCTGGCGTCCTCGGTGATGAGCGACGACTCCAAGCTGTGGGACACCTACACCGAGATCAACTACCGCGACGCCCCCGGCGTGCCGGGGCTGGTGATCGGTTCGCAGATCCGGATCAACTCCACCGGCGACCGGTACGCGATCTACTTCCTCTTCCCGCTCACCGCGCAGCAGGAGACGCTCGACGTCGTCCAGCGCGCCCTGGTGACCGCAGGTCTGCTGCTGATCGTTCTGCTCGGTGCTGTGGCCTGGCTGGTCACCCGACAGGTCGTGACGCCGGTCCGGATGGCACGGCGGATCGCTGAGCGGCTCGCCGCCGGCAAGCTCGAGGAGCGGATGCAGGTCCGGGGGACGGACGACCTGGCCCGCCTGGCGGTGTCGTTCAACAAGATGGCCTCCAACCTGCAGCGCCAGATCCGCCGGCTGGAGGAGCTGTCCCGCCTGCAGCGCCGGTTCGTCTCCGACGTCTCCCACGAGCTGCGTACGCCGCTGACCACCGTCCGCATGGCCGCGGACCTGCTGCACGAGACCCGCGATCAGTTCGACCCGATCAGCCGCCGCTCGGTGGAACTGCTGCAGAACGAGCTCAACAGGTTCGAAGAGCTGCTCGCCGACCTGCTGGAGATCAGCAGGTTCGACGCGGGCGCCGCAGCGCTCGACCTTGAGGACGTCGACCTGCGCGACATCGTCAGCCGGGTCCTGGAGAACCACGAGACTCTGCTGCACCGCAAGGGCTGCGAGGTCCAGCTGGACATGCCGGAGCCGTGCCGAGCCAAGGTGGACTCGCGCCGGATCGAGCGGATCCTGCGCAACCTCATCGGCAACGCCATCGAGCACAGCGAGGGCCTGCCGATCCGGATCAGCACGGCGTACGACGAGGACGCGGCCGCCGTGGCCGTCCGCGACCACGGGGTCGGGTTCCGCGCCGAGGAAGCGGAGATGGTGTTCAGCCGCTTCTGGCGGGCCGACCCAGCTCGTGCCCGGACCACCGGCGGCACCGGACTTGGCCTGTCGATCGCACTCGAGGACGCCCGGCTGCACGGCGGACGGCTGGACGCCTGGGGCTCGCCCGGCGACGGCGCGTACTTCCGGCTCACACTGCCGCGCCGGCCCGATACGGCGCTCACCGGTTCGCCGCTGCCGCCCCGGCCGCCCGACGCGACCCGCATCGTGACCGAGCTCGTCGATGTCGGAGCGCCGTACCAGAAGCTGAACGGCGGTGAGGACCGGTGAGGCGCAGGTTGCTCGTCGTCCTGCTGGCTGCCGTAGTGCTGCTCGCGGGCTGCGCCGCCGTACCGACCCAAGGCACCATCCGCAGCGGAGAGCGGCAGGGGCGCGCGCAGGACCTCGGGGGCGTCGGTGTCGAGGCGAAGCCGCCGCGGGCGAACGTCGGCGCGATGGCCATCGTCAGCGGGTTCCTGGAGGCCATGTCGGACTCGCAGGCCTTCGACGTGGCTCGGCAGTACATGACACCGGAAGCCGCGGCGAAGTGGCAGCCCGAAGCGCAGACCGTGGTGTACGACCAGAGTCCCGAGTCACTGACCCGCGTGGGCGACGACGTACAGCTGAGCGCCCTCAAGATCGCGACGATCGGCAAGCGCGGTGAGTGGATCCCGGCGGCCGCGACCGACCGGGCCGACTTCCTCTTCAAGCTGAAGAAGATCGACGGGCAGCTCCGCGTCGACTCGGTCCCGCCCGGTGCGTACCTCGGCAGCAACCAGGTCGACCTGAAGCTGGCTCCCCGCGACCTGTACTTCTTCAACCCGAGCCTCAAGATCCTGGTGCCCGACCCGGTCTACCTGCCGCAGAACCTCTCGCCCGGCCAAGGGGCGACCCAGCTGATCCAGGAGCTGTTGAAGGGTCCGACCAGCAGGCTCGGCAACGGTGTGGTCACTCTGGCTCCACCGGGCACCGAAGTGCAGGTTTCTGTGCCAGTGGACCTGGGCGTGGCCACTGTGGCGCTCAACGACGCCGCAGGTGCGTTGCGAGATCCGGACCGGCGGATGCTGGCCGCCCAGATCGTTTGGACCCTCAACCAGCTCAATCTCCGGGCCAAGATCACCGTCGGCGGCGCACCGCTGCTGCCGGACGACCCGGACGTGCTGCCGTTCGCCAACTTCAACCAGTACGACCCGCAGGTGTCGGCCGGGTCCCAGACCAAGCTGTACGGCCTGCAGCACCAGAAGGTGCAGCGCATCGTCGGCCTGGACGGGGCCTCGGAGATCGCCGCCCAGCCGCTCAACTCCAGTCCGCTGTGGGCGCACAAGGCCCAGTCGTTCGCGGTCAGCCTGCGCGGTGAGGCGGGGGCGATCGTCACCGCCGCCGGGAACGAGGTCCTGTACGGGCCGCTGGACACGACCGACAAGGACGCCGACTCCGTCGCGATCACGGTCGAGGGACAGACGCTGCAGCCCAGCTTCGACAACCAGGACAACCTGTGGATCCTGGACCGGGCCACCAACCCTCATCCGCGGCTGCGGGTCCGCGATCACGACGGCCACCTGGCCTCGGTCGCGGTCGACTTCAAGGGCGACACCCCGCTGGACCTGCGGATGGCGCCTGACGGCGTCCGCGTCCTGCTGGTGATGAAACCGAAGTCCGGCGGGCAGAACTACGTGCAGACCGGCACGATCCAGACCACCGGCAGCGGCAAGCAGCTGGTGCTCAGCCAGCTCCGCCAGCTGCGACTGGCCCTGAACAACATCACCGACGCGGCCTGGAACAAGCAGGGCATCGTGGTCATCGGGGCCAGCAACCAGACCACCAACTCGGCCCGGCAGGCCTGGCTGGTCAACACCGACGGCTCCAGCCTGCAGCTGCTTCCCGGTTCGACGCCGGACTTCAGGCCGCAGTACGTCGCCTCGAACCCGAACAAGGACACCCTGCCGGTGATCGAGGACGACGCCGGCCGGATCCACTGGCTCAGCCGGGACCTGGTCTGGGTCTCGCCGGACTCCGCCGGCCTCGGCTCGGCGGCGATCACCCCGACGTACCCCGGCTGACAGTTGTCCACAGGCCGGCGGCCGAGTGGTTGCGGTCGGCGGCCGGTTCGCGGATGGTGGTGCGGTGCCGGTCCGGGACGCGTTCGTGGATCTCGTCCTGGGCGGCCGGTGCGCGGGCTGCGACCGGCCCGGCGTAACTCTCTGTGATGGTTGCCGGGGGCTACTGACGCCGCTGACTCCGTTCCGTGCATGGCCCGACCCGCCACCGCCCGGACTCCGTACGCCGACCGCCGCCGCGCCGTACGCCGGGGAGTTGCGCGCGCTGATCCTGGCCCACAAGGAGCACGCCCGGTACGCCCTCGCGAAGCCCCTCGGCCGGCTACTGGCAAGCGTCGTCCGGACCGCGCTGGGAGACCGGCGGGCGGCCTGGTTGTGCCCGGTCCCGTCGTCACCGGCAACGGTCCGGCAGCGCGGGCACGATCCGCTCCGGCGGATTACGAAGGCTGCCGTCAGATCCCTGCGGAGACAGGGAATCGACGCCCGGCCGGCCGACGCGCTGCGCGTCGTACGGCGTCCCGAGGACCAGGCCGGGCTGTCCGCGGAACGCCGTACCGCCAACCTGGACGGGGCTTTCGAGCTGCGTTCGCGCTGGGCTGAAACGCTGATGGATCAACCGGTCTTGCTGGTCGACGACGTGATCACCACCGGTTCCACGCTCAGCGAAGCCTGCCGCGCCTTGGAATCCCGGGGAATTCCGGTTCTGGGCTGTGCCGTTCTGGCCGCGACACAACGGCTTTCGGCGTCTGGTTCATGAGAACTTCCCTACCGGTTTTCGCCGAAGCCGACTAGCGTTGGCCTATGACACCCGCAGGGGCTTGTCGGGCAGTGGAGTGGCGCAGGACCGGATCAGCCGGATTCCTGGCCGCGGAGTCCGACCGGCTCGTCCGCGGGTGTTCTCGTTTCGGGCGCCCCAATCGCCACCGACAGAGCGAGGACACGAAATACGGGGGTCCGGAGACGTAACAGAGAGTCGCCGATCGATGGAGGTTTCCGTGGACGTCGTTGTCAAGGGTCATCACTGCGAGGTCAGTGACCGCTTCCGGCAGTACGTCGAGGAAAAACTCGAGCGGATCGAGAAGGTCGATCACCGGGTACTGCGTTGCGAGGTGGAAGTCAGCCAGGAAAAGAACCCGCGACAGCACGATCGGGCGATGCGTGTCGAGCTCACCATGTACACCAAGGGTCCGGTGGTCCGCGCAGAAGCCTGCGGCGAGACCAAGCAGGCGGCGTTCGACGTCTGCCTGGACCGGCTCCGGTCCCAGGTCCGCAAGGCGGCCGACCGCCGCCGGGTGCACCGCGGTGAGCGCGGCCCGGAGGGCCTGCGGCACGTGAACGCGAAGCAGCCGCTCAACGGCAATGCACCGGTAGTGGAGGAACCAGTCGCCGAGGACGAGGTGGCGACACACAAGTACGGATCTGTCCTGGTCACCGGCGATGGACCGCTGGTGATGCGGGAGAAGACCCACACCGCCAAGCCGATGACCCTGGACCAGGCGCTCTACGAGCTCGAACTGGTCGGGCACGACTTCTACCTGTTCGTCGACGCCGACGAGAACCAGCCCAGCGTCGTCTACCGCCGCCGCGGCTACGACTACGGCGTGATCCGCCTGGCCGTCTAGACCTCGGGAGGAGCACGACGAAGGGGCCGGGCAGTCGCCCGGCCCCTCGCTTCGCCCTACGAGTGGTCAGCCGTCGATCTGGGCCTGCAGCTCGGCCGCGTACGTCGCGACCTCGGCGTACACGCCCGGGTTGCCGGCGTCCGCGCAGCCGACGCCCCAGGAGACGACACCGAACAGGCGGCCGTTCAGGACCAGCGGACCGCCGGAGTCGCCCTGGCAGGAGTCCTTGCCGCCGTCCTCGTAGCCGGCGCAGATCTCGCCGTCCGGGGCGTAGCCCTCACTCGCGTACGCCTTCGCGCAGTAGTCGTCACCCAGCACCGGCACGTCGACCTTCTGGAAGGTGTCCGCCGGTCCGGTGTCCTCGGTGTCGCCCCATCCGTAGACGATCGACGCCGCACCGGCCGTGTCCGCTGCCTTGTCGGTCTCCAGTGCCAGCGTCGGTACGCCGTCGAACGGCGTGGCCAGCGTCAGCACCGCGACATCGTGGCCCGGCGACTTGCCGTACTCCGGGTCCACCCAGATGTTGCTGATCTTGGATTCCTTGCCGGTGGACTTGTCGCTCAGCACATCCCGGCCCTGGATCGCGGTGTAGGTCGACGCGGCCTCGGTGGTGCAGTGGGCCGCGGTGACGATCTTGTTCGCCGCCACCAGCGTCGACCCGCAGTACTCTCCGGTCGGGTCGGGGGAGCCGCTGTTCGAGAGCTGGATGGCCCAGGGCGTGTCGGCCGTGTGCGCGACGGTGCCGCCGACGATCCGGGTCTTGGGTCCGTCCGGCGACTGCGCGGCCGACGCGGAGCCGGCTACGGCCACCGCACCTAGGGACGCCGCGGTCAGTACGCCGGCCGCCAGGGCAGCGCGGACCACATGCTTCTTTCCTGTCATGCCTCACTCCAGGGAGATAGGGGCCACGCGGGCGGGTGGCCTCCTCGCAGGCTCTCCCGAACACCATCCGTAGCGCACCTCCCACTTTCGGTAACTCCGGAGTTATGCCCGCCCAGGTACTGCACGGTTTCTGTCGGTGCTACCCGGCAGAATCTCCCCATGACGACGCAGCTCCAGCTCTCGACCGCTCAAGCGCGCCGGGTGGCGCTCGCGGCCCAGGGGTTCACCGACCCCAGGCCCAAGGGCACTCCGGACATGCGGGCCCTGAGCCGAGTGCTGGGCCGCATCGGGCTCGTCCAGATCGACTCGGTCAACGTGCTGAGCCGCACGCAGTACCTGCCGCTCTACTCCCGCCTCGGGCCGTATCCGCGAGATCTGCTCGATCGGGCAGCCGGCAAGGCGCCGCGACGCCTGGTGGAGTACTGGGCGCACGAGGCGTCGCTGATCCCGGTCGAGACCCACCCGCTGATGCGCTGGCGGATGGCGCGGGCGACCGAGGAGGCCTGGGGCGGTCCGCGGTCGATCGCGCAGAAGCGTCCGGACCTGGTCAAGCAGGTGCTCGCCGACGTCCGCGCGCACGGCCCGTTGACCGCCCGCGAGATCGACGACGACGTCGAGCGCACCAAGGACAACTGGGGATGGAACTGGTCGGACGTCAAGCAGGCCCTGGAGTTCCTGTTCTTCGCGGGCGAGATCACCGTCGCCCGCCGCAACCAGCAGTTCGAGCGGCTGTACGACGTACCGGAACGGGTGCTGCCCCGCGATGTCGTGGAGACGCCGACGCCGACGCTCGACGAAGCGCACCGCGGTCTGGTCTCGATCGCGGCGCGGGCTCATGGCGTCGCGACGGCGCAGTGCCTGCGGGACTACTTCCGGACCGCGCCGGAGCCGACGCTGCAGGCGATCGCCGAGCTGGTCGAGGAGGGCGAGCTGGTCCCGGTCCGGATCGACGGCTGGAAGCGCCCGGCGTACCTGCACAAGGACGCGCGGCTTCCGCGCCGGGTGAACACGCGAGCCCTGGTCAGCCCGTTCGACTCGCTGGTGTTCGAGCGCACGCGGACCGAGGTGCTGTTCGACTTCCGGTACCGGATCGAGATCTACGTCCCGGCGGAGAAGCGCATCTACGGGTACTACGTGCTGCCGTTCCTGCTCGGTGATCGGCTGGTCGCCCGCGTCGACCTGAAGGCCGACCGGACCGGCGGCGTACTGCTGGTCCAGTCGGCGCACGCCGAGCCGAAGGCGCCGGTGGAGACCGCCGAGGAGCTGGCCGCCGAGCTCGTCCAGCTGGCCGGCTGGCTCGGGCTGGACCAGGTCCGGGTGGCCGGTGGCGGTGACCTTTCGCCAGCGCTCAGTGACGCGTTGCGAGGTTTCTGAGAGAGTGCTGGGAACTTTCCGGCCCGCTCGAGCGTGGGTCGGATAACCCTGTGACAGTCGCTCGGGCACGCTGCGGGCGTGGCTTGGCACACCCGGCCCCGTACGATGGGGGACGCACGTCTTCCCACTGGGGTCGGCCGTGCCATGCGGCGTCGCCCGCTTCCAGGCAGCAGCAGCAAGGAGAGAACTCCCCACCATGAAGGTTGTCGACAAGGTCCTGCGGATCGGCGAGGGCAAGATCCTCCGCGAGCTCACCCGCATCGCGAAGATGGTCAACTCCATCGAGGACGACTTCGTCGCCATGTCCGACGAGGAACTGCGCGGGCAGACCGCGGACTTCAAGCAACGCGTGGAGAACGGGGAAGACCTGTACACGGTGATGCCCGAGGCGTTCGCCGTGGTCCGGGAAGCCGCCAAGCGGACCCTGCACCAGCGCCCGTACGACGTGCAGATCATGGGCGGCGCGGCGCTGCACCTGGGCAACATCGCGGAGATGAAGACCGGTGAGGGCAAGACCCTGGTCGGCACCCTCCCGACGTACCTGAACGCGCTGTCCGGCAAGGGCGTGCACGTGGTCACGGTGAACGACTACCTGGCCAAGTACCAGGCCGAGTGGATGGGCCGGGTGTATCACTTCCTCGGCCTCGACTACGGCGTGATCCTGCCGGAGATGTCCCCGGCCGAGCGCCGGATCGCCTACAACAAGGACATCACCTACGGCACCAACAACGAGTTCGGCTTCGACTACCTGCGCGACAACATGGCCGGCAGCATCGAGGACTGCGTCCAGCGCGAGCACAACTACGCGATCGTGGACGAGGTGGACTCGATCCTGGTCGACGAGGCCCGGACCCCGCTGATCATCTCCGGCCCGGCCGAGGACTCCCAGCGCTGGTACGTCGAGATGGCCCGGATCGCGAACGTGCTGAAGGCCTGGACCCTCGGCGACGAGGCGGAGCTGAAGCGGAAGAACCCCCGCGTCACCGACCTGGAGATCGACGAGACCAAGCGCCGGGTCGCCGACTACGACGTCGACGAGAAGAAGCGTACGGTGGCGATCCTCGAGCGCGGGATCGAGAAGGTCGAGGACCGGCTCGGCATCGACAACCTGTACGAGTCGGCCAACACCCCGCTGATCAGCTACCTGAACAACGCGCTGAAGGCCAAGGACCTGTTCCACCGGGACAAGGACTACGTGGTCGTCGGCAGCCAGGGCCAGGAAGAGGTCCTGATCGTCGACGAGCACACCGGCCGGACGCTGCACGGCCGGCGCTACAACGAGGGTCTCCACCAGGCGATCGAGGCCAAGGAAGGCGTCGAGATCAAGGAGGAGTACCAGACCCTCGCGACGATCACGCTGCAGAACTACTTCCGCCTCTACTCCAAGCTGGCCGGCATGACCGGTACGGCGATGACCGAGGCCAACGAGTTCTCCAAGGTCTACAAGCTCGGCGTCGTCCCGATCCCGACCAACAAGCCGATGATCCGGGTCGAGGAGCGGGACCTGATCTACCGCACCGAGGACGCCAAGTTCGACGCGGTCGTCAAGGACATCGTCGACGTGCACGGGACCGGGCAGCCGATCCTGGTCGGCACCACGAGCGTGGAGAAGTCCGAGCGGCTGTCCCGGCAGCTGCTCAAGGAGAACATCGCGCACGAGGTGCTGAACGCGAAGCAGCACGCCCGTGAGGCCGCGATCGTCGCCGAGGCCGGCCGCCGCGGTGCGGTCACGGTAGCCACCAACATGGCTGGCCGTGGTACCGACATCATCCTCGGCGGCAACCCGGAGTTCCTCGCCGACAAGGAGCTGCGGGCCCGCGGCCTGGACCCGGCGGACGACGTCGAGGAGTACGAGTCGGAGTACCCGAACCTCCTCGAGCAGTTCGAGAAGCAGGTGAAGGAGGAGCAGGAAGAGGTCCGCGAGCTCGGCGGCCTCTACGTCCTCGGCACCGAGCGGCACGAGTCCCGCCGGATCGACAACCAGCTGCGCGGTCGCGCCGGCCGGCAGGGTGACCCGGGCAAGTCCCGGTTCTACCTGTCGCTCGAGGACGACCTGATGCGGCTGTTCAAGCGCGAGATGGTCGACTGGGCGATGTCGCGCAACGACGACGACACCCAGCCGCTGGAGAACAAGATCGTCACCAAGGCGATCGCGTCGGCACAGGGCCAGGTCGAGGCGCAGAACTTCGAGACCCGGAAGAACATCCTCAAGTACGACGACGTGATGAACCGGCAGCGCCACGTGGTGTACGACGAGCGCCGCCGCGTGCTCGAGGGCGCCGACATGCGCGACCAGGTGCACGACATGCTCGAGGAGACCGTCACCGGGTACGTGCAGGGCGCGACCGCGGACGGGTTCGCCGAGGACTGGGACCTGGACGCGCTGTTCACCGCGATGAAGACGCTGTACCAGACCGAGCTGACCGAGGAGGACCTGGTCGAGGAGGCCGGCGGCGAGAAGGCCGGTCTGACGCAGGACTTCCTGGTCGAGCGGTTCCTCGAGGACGCGAACGCGGCGTACGAACGGCGCGAGGAGCTGCTCGGCGAGGAGGCGATGCGCGAGCTGGAGCGGCGCGTCGTGCTGAGCGTGCTGGACCGCAAGTGGCGCGAGCACCTGTACGAGATGGACTACCTGCGCGAGGGCATCGGCCTGCGCGCGATGGCGCAGCGCGACCCGCTGGTCGAGTACCAGCGCGAGGGCTACGACATGTTCGCCTCGATGATGGAATCGATCAAGGAAGAGTCGGTCGGCTTCATCTTCAACGTCGAGGTCGACATCGAGGCGATGCGGGCCGAGATGGAGCTGGCCTCCGAGGCGGCGCTGGCCGATGAGGACAACCTGGCCGGCCGCCGGATCGAGGACATCCTCACCCCGGGTGCGCCGGTCGCGGAGTTCGCCGGCCGGACCGAGGGCGACGACGAGGACCGGCCGCAGGACACGCCGCGGCCGCGGGACACGCCGCGCCTGCGCGCCAAGGGTCTGAGCACGGAGAGCCGCCCGCAGCGGCTGACGTACTCCGCGCCGACCATCGACGGTGACGACGAGGTCGCACAGCACGAGGACGCGGTCGAGGGTGGCAAACTCGAGTACGCCGGTACTCCGCGCAACGCGGCCTGCCCGTGCGGCTCGGGCAAGAAGTACAAGCGCTGCCACGGCGACCCGCAGTCGGACGTCTACAAGTTCTGAGCAGCACGTAGCGAAAGGGCCGGTCCAGGTGGACCGGCCCTTTCGCTGTGCTCACAGGGTTTTGAGGTCGACGGCGTCGGCCATCACCCGGTAGCCCGCCTCGTTCGGGTGCAGGTGATCACCGCTGTCGTACTTCGGCGCCAGCCGGGCCGGATCGACCGGGTCGGCGAGAGCGCTCGCGAAGTCGGCGACGGCGTCGAACTCGCCGCTCGTGGTGATCCAGGCGTTGACGGCCGTCCGGAGTTGCGCGCTGTGGGCGGTGTAGACCGATGCGCCGCGGAAAGGACTCAGGGTCACTCCGACGACGATGATGCCGCGAGCATGGGCGTCGCGGATCAGCGCCCGGTAGCCGGAGATGAGCTGGGCGGAGGTGATCGGGGGATTCGGGGTCGTGCAGGTCGTCGGCGGGAGCGCGGGGTAGCCGAGGTCGTTGACGCCGATGAGGACGAGCGCTGTCGTGGTTCCGGGCTCGTCCAGCACGTCGCGGTGGAACCGGGTGAGGCCACTCTCGCCGTAGCAGGCTGAATCGGTCAGCAGCCGGTTGCCGCCGAGCCCGGCGTTCAGCACTGGGCGGCCAGACGGGGCGAGGCGTGCGGCCAGCAGGTCTGGGTACCTCCGCCCGGGCGCAGCGGTGTAGCCGTTTGTGATCGAGTCCCCGAAGGCAACCACCGAACCGCCGCTGGCCGGGGTCACGTCGACACCGGCCAGGAAATACCAGCCACCACTCGTCTCCCTGTACGCCTTCCCGCCGTTGGTGAGCTGGTCGCCCGCCGCCCGGTACGACGCCCCCGTCGCGCCGAACTCGTGGAAAGTGGCCGGACCGGTCTGGCCAGCGAAGTACAGAGTGATCGCGAGCTGAGTGCCGCTGGTCAAGCTGGGCAGTGGAACCGCGTCGCCGGTGAGCTGACCGCCCGCCGGGATGCTGACCGAGTCGGCGCCTCCGAACCGCATCGGTTGCACCGATCCAGGCACGACCGCCGCGCCCTTCGCCGCCTTGGCGACAGTCGCACCGGTCAGCTCCAGCGGCCGTACGCCGTACTGGTTGCTGATCCTGATCCGTACGTCAGACCCGCCCGAGCTCAGCCGGATCACCTGGCGCACCGACTGGTTGGCGAATCCCTGCTTGGACCAGTTCTGGTTCGCATTGGGCTGCTGGAGCGCGGTCATCCACGCAGCACTCCACGCCGGCTGTGCCGCGGGCGTGGCCTGTCGCGCCGTGGCAGGCACGAGTGAGGTGTGCGTTGCCACGGCCACCAGCGCGGCCAGCACTCCCGCGACCGCACACCAACTCCGCCAAAACCGCACGTCAGGTTCCTTTCGTCACTCCCTCGATGCGCACGGACCGCCCGAGGTTGTGATGGGTGATGATGAGCACATGTGGCTGACGGAGACGTTCGGGCTGTCCGTGCCGGTGATCGGTGCGCCGATGGCGAATGTGAGTGGCGGCCGGCTGACCGCGGCCATCTCGACGGCCGGCGGGCTGGGGATGCTCGGCGCCGGCTCGGCGGTGACGGCTGACTGGATCCGGACCGAGGGCGCGATCGCGGCGGAGAGCGGCAAGCCGTACGGGATCGGGCTGATGGCGTGGTCGGTGCAGGAGTGCCCGGAACATCTCGAGGCCGTGCTGGAGCTGAAGCCCGCGCTGGTATCGCTCAGCTTCGGCGACTACGCGCCGTACGTCGGGACGCTGCAGGCAGCCGGGATCGTGGTCGCGACCCAGGCCGGCACGGTCGCGGATGCGCGCGAGGCGATCGACGCCGGGGTGGATCTGATCGTGGCCCGCGGTGCGGAGGCCGGTGGGCACGGGCGGAACTCGGTGGCTACGTTGCCGCTGCTGCAGGCAATCCTCGACCTGACTGACCTGCCCGTGCTCGCGGGCGGCGGGATCTCCGGAGCACGCGGTCTGGCTGCTGTGATGGCGGCCGGTGCTGCTGGTGGGTGGATCGGGACGGCGTTCCTCACCTGCGTCGAGGCACAGACCAAGGCACCGGCGCGTCAGGCGATCATCGCAGCGGACGAGACGGCCACCGTCTACGGCACGGTCTTCGACGCCGCATCGCGGGCCGGCTGGCCGGACGAGTTCGGTGGCCGGGCCCTGCGGAACGCGTACTTCGACAACTGGGAAGGCCGCGAGGACGAGCTGAAGTCGGACGACGCCGGCCATGCCGAGTACGTCGACGGCAGCAAGGCCGCCGACCCCGCCCGCGCGTCGATCTACGCGGGCGAGGGCGTCGGAGCGTTGACCGGCGAGCCCACCGCGGCCGAGGTGCTGGCCGGCTTCGCGTCGTACCGCGACTACTTGAGGGCCGCCCTCAACGACGGATCCAAGTAGTTGTTGTGGGCAACGACCAGATCGTTGCACAGGGCCCAGATCTTCTCGACCGGTAGCGTCCCGGCCGTTGCCGGGTCGACCATGACGGCCTGCCGGATCGCGCGCGGGTCTTGGTCGATGGCGGCCTGGACGGTGAGCTCGGCGACGTTGAGGTACGAGCGGTTGAGGGCCGCGCACTGGGGTGGGAGTTCGCCGACCGCGGTGGGTTGGACGCCCGTAGCGTCTACCAAGCTGGGGACCTCGACGACGGCTCCGGACTGCAGGTTGGGGATCAGGCCGGTGTTGGGGACGTTGGCGTAGACGGTGCGTGGGGTGCCGGTCACGATGCTGTGGATGATTTGCGGGGCGTACTCCATCGTCGGGTCGACAGTCAGCGGCTCGCCGGCCTTCAAGGCACCGCGGGTTTGTTCGTAGGACGCGAGGTTCTCCGCGACGATCTCCAGGTAGGCGCCGATCGGCAACCGCAGGCGGTCGACTTCCGAAGCGTGGCCGAGATACCACGGGACGTACTCCGAGGAGTGTTCGCTGGTCTCCGTCGGGTAGAACCCGAGCCGCCGGTACATGTCGACGCGCACCCGCCGCAGCAGCTCGGGATCCGCGGCGATGGCCTCGTCCAACCGGTCGTACAGGTTCTCGGCGCCGCGTTCGAAACGCAGTACCCACGACTGGTGGTTCACGCCGGCGGCCAGGTAGGTGACGTCCTCGTACGGGACGCCGACCAGCTCGGACAGGCCCTGCATCGTCCAGTAGACCGAGTGACAGAGGCCGACGACGTTCCGTACGCCGAGGGCCTTCAGGTACCAGACGTTCATCACCATCGGGTTGGTGTAGTTCAGCAGCCATGCGTCCGGGCAGACGTCGGCGATGTCCGCCGCGAGCCCACGCAGTACCGGGAAGGTCCGGAGCGCGCGGAACACGCCGCCGACGCCGAGCGTGTCGCCGATGGTCTGCCGGATCCCGTACCGCGCGGGGATCTCGAAGTCGAGCTTCGTCGCCTCGTTCATCCCGACCTGGACGATGTTGATCACGAAGTCCGCGTTCTCGAGGGCTGCCCGCCGTTCGAGGTGTGCCGTGATCTGCACCGGCCGGTCCTGAGCCAGGTACGACGCGGCTGCTGCCGCCGTGTCGAGCCGCTCGGGGTCGATGTCGTGCAGCGCGATGTGCAACGGACCCAGGTCGAGGTCGAACAGGTCAGCCAGCAGGCCTTGGGTGAACACCACGCTGCCGGCACCGATGAAGGCAATCTTCGTCATGCTGTGGCTTCTTCCCAAGTCGGTTGAGCGGCGGTTCCGCCGGCTGCGCGGGTGGAGAGCGAACCGCAGGCGGCCGCGATCGCCAGGGCACGGTCGGGTTTCATCCCGTTGAGTACGGCGGCCACCCATCCGGCGTCGAAGCTGTCACCTGCGCCGACGGTGTCGACTGTTTCCACTTTCACAGCCGGTGCGGTGAGGACCCTGGAACCGTTGTGGGCAAGAGCGCCCTCCGCTCCGTTCTTCACCACGACCAGCGGACCGCGGCGAGCGAGGATGCCGGCCGCGTCGACGACCGAATGATGGCCGGTCAGCGCGAGGGCCTCGGCAGCGTTCGGGAGGAAGTAGTCGGTGACTCGCAGGATCGGATCGAGAACCGTCCGGTCCCACGTGCCAGCCGGGTCGTCGTTCGGGTCGAGCGAGGTAGTCGCCTTCGCGGCTTTGGCCTCCTTGAAGATCCTCGCCAACCCGACCGCCAACTCGGGCAGCAGATAGAACGAGCCCGCATGCACATGCCGCACCGAGCAGACCATACGGTTTGGTATGTCGGCCGCAGTGACGGCCGGCAGGCAGCCGGGGGAGGTGAGGATCGCGCGATCGTCCCCCGACGTGAGGATGGTGGTGAGCGGGGTCGGGAGCGACGGGTCGGTCACCAGCGCGGACACGTCGACCCCGCGCTCAGCGAGCGTCGTACGGACGAAGGCCCCGGCGGCGTCGTCCCCGACCCGGCCCGCGAACGCGACGCTCAGCCCGAGCCGTGCCGCGCCGCATGCCATGATCGAAGCCGAGCCGCCGAGGACGAGCGAGCCGGAAGGAACCAGCCGTTCCTTCTGCCCGAAGAGGATCGGTTGCGCGACCGGCCCGACCACCACGTCGGGATTCGCGTCACCGATCACGAGAAGGTCGAAAGTCATGTCATCCCTTGAGTCCGGTGGATGCCAGAGAGCGGATGAACGCCTTCTGGGCAAGGAGGAAACCGAGCAGTACGGGCAGCACGGTGATCACGTTGCCTGCCATCACGGCGGCCCACTGGGTGTGGTGCTGGCCCTGGAAGGTGGTCAGGCCGAGCTGCAGCGTGTACGTCGAGTCGCTGTTGATCGCGATCAACGGCCAGGTCAGGTCGTTCCAGGTCGCGAGGAACGTCAGTACGGCGACTGTGCTGAGCGCCGGCCTCGCCAAGGGCAGCACGATCGAGATCAGAATCCGTAGCCGACCACACCCGTCGATCCAGGCCGCTTCCTCGAGCTCACGGGGGAGCGAGACGAAGAACTGCCGGAACAGGAACACCGACAGCGGCGTGACCAGCGACGGCACGATCAGCGCGCCGAGCGTGTCGATCAGCCCGAGCTCCTTCATCACCAGGAACGTCGGGATCATCGTCAGCTGGAACGGGATCACCATCGTGGCCAGCATCAGCCCGAGGACGATCCTCGACCCGGCGAACCGGATCCGCGCGAACGCGTACCCGCCGAGCGAACCGAGCACCAGGTTCGCCGTCACCGCGACCGCCGAGACGATGAACGAGTTCAGGAACCACCGCGGGAACAACGCGTTCCCGAGCACATACCGGTACCCGCCGAGGTTGATGCCGTGCGGCCACAGCGCCGGCGGGAACCGGTTGATCTCCGCGTTGCTCATCACCGAGCTCACCAGCAACCACACCAGCGGCAAGGCAAACAGCAAAGCCAACGGCGCAAGGACGAAGTGCCAAGCACTGAAGGGCAAACGCTTCATCGCGAAGCCACCCTCCGCCGGTAGATCTGCAGCGCCACACCGATCACCAGCAACGCGACAGCCAAGGTGTACGCCGCCGCCGCGCTGTAGCCGGCCGTGAACGTCTTGAACGCCTTCTCCCAGATGAAGTACACGATCACCGTCGTCGACCCGAGCGGCCCGCCCTTCGTGGTCACGAAGACCAGATCGAACACCTGCAACGCGTTGATCGTCTGGAACAGCACCAGGAAGATCGTCACCGGCGTCAACGCAGGCAGCGTCACATGCCGCAGTACGCCCCAGCGCCCGGCGCCGTCGATCCGCGCCGCCTCGACCAGCTCGCTCGAAACTCCTTGCAGGCCGGCCAGATAGACGATCACGCAGAACCCGGTCCCGCTCCACAACGAGATCGCGACCAGCAGATAGAGCGCCTGCCCCGGATCGCTGAAGAACCCCTGCGCCGGCAACCCGAGCTTGTGCAGCACCGAGTTCGCGACGCCGAACTCCGGGTCGAGCACGAACGAGAACAGCACGCCCTGCGCCGCCGCCGACACCACGAACGGCACGAACACCAACGTCCGGTACAACCCGATGAACGCGATCTTCCGATCCAGCGCGATCGCGATCGCCAACCCCGCGATCACGCTCAACGGCACATACAGAACCGTGTAGATCAGCGTGTGCGAGACCGCCGATCCGAACGCCGGATCCTTCAGCAACGCCTTGTAGTTCGCCAGTCCGACCCACTCACTGGGCGACACCAGATCGTTGACCTGGAACGACAACAGCAACGACCACAACACCGGTACGACGCTGAGCCCGAGGATGATCACCACCGACGGACTGACGAACGCCCATCCGGTCGCACCTTCACCCCGCGCGCGCCGCTTCGCTGCCTTGCTCCGCGGGTCGAGCGTGAACGTCCCGACCACACTGGCCATCAGTTCGGCACCGCCAGCACCTGGTTGCACTGATCAACGGCCTGCTTCAACGCGTCATCGGGGCTCGCCTTCCCGAGCAGTACGGAGGCAATCGCCTCGCCCAGGTGCTGCGAGATCTGCGGGTACGTCGTGATCGTCGGCCGCACCTTCGCCGTGTCGAGCGCCTTGACGAACACGTCCAGCCCGTTCGTCTCGGTGGAATGCTTCTTCCACTGCGGCAGCTCGGCCGTGGCCTTCGTGATCGGCAGGCTGCCACCCTTCATGTCCCACTGGATGTCCTGCGCCGGCTCGGCCAGCCAGGCGACGAACTCGGTGGCCGCCTTGACCTTCGCCTTGCCGTTGTCGAAGACCGTCCAGGTGTCCGGCCCGGAGATCGTCAACGGCTTCCCGGAGTACGACGGCAGCGGTACGACGCCGTAGTCGACGCCGGCGTCCTTCAGCTCCGGGAGCTGCCAGGGGCCGGTGGCAACCATTCCCATCCGCCCGCCGAGGAAGACCTGGTAGAGCTGTTCGCTGCCGGGCTTCGGGTCGACGTACAGCGACTTGTCGGTGCGGAGCCGGTCCAGTGTGCCCAGCGCCTGTGCGCCGACCGAGTCGAAGCCGACCTTCTTCCCGTCGCTGCTGACGACGTCGCCGCCGAGGTCCCAGATCATCGGCCAGATCCGCCAGACCGTGTCCTCGTCGCCGACCCCGGGCCAGCCGGTGCCGAAGATGCCCTTCGCCGGGTTCGTCAGTTGCTTCGAGGTGGCAACGAAGTCGTCCCAGGTCCAGCCGTCCTTCGGCGGCTGTACGCCGGCCGCGGCGAACAACTTCTTGTTGTAGACCACGCAGAGCGAGTCGAGCAGCGCCGGCGCGGCCCGGACCTTGCCCTTCACGCTGACCGCGTCCTTCGCGGCCGGCCAGTAGTCGTCGATCTTCAGGGCGCCGGTCAGGTCGGCGACCTTCGGGCTCTTGGTCAGGCTGGCGAGGTCCGACCCGAAGATGTACGCGATATCCGGGTAGGACCCCGCCGCCAGACCGGCGGTGACCTTCTGCAGCATGCTGTCCGCGGTGACCCCGCCACCGCCGCCGACCACCTTGATATTCGGATGACTGCTGTTGAACGCGGTGATCAAGGAATCGATCGCGGCCTTACCGGTGTCGACCTGGCCGTGCCAGAGGTCGAGCGTGACGACACCGTTGGCATCGGCGCCTTCGTCGTCGTTCTTGCCGCACGCGGCCAGCGAGCCCGCGACGGTTGCGGCGGCCGCGGCCCGGAGGACGTCGCGGCGGGACAGAGTTCGAGCATGCATGAGGGTCTCCAGAGCGATGGAGGAAGGAATTCAGCAGGTCTTGCGGACGTATCCGGAATCACCCGGAGTCGAGACGTCGACGTCGCGCTGCACGATCGTCAACGTCCCGCCGTACTGCGAGCAGGCCTTGGTGCGACCGCTGTTGGTGTACTCGATCACGATCACGTTGTTGCCAAAGGCATCGACGTAGTCACCGCACTCGTCGTACGTGCCGCACTCCTCGGCGACCGCGAAGTCCAGGCCGATCGCCTGCCGGGAACCGGCCAGCTCGACCGTGTTCTTCTGGGCGATAGCGAGGTTCTTCGAGTGTGCGTGCGTGGCGAGCAGCGTCAGGTACGCCTTCGCGTTGGCAGCCGTGAGCAGCTTCTTCGAGCGGGTATAGCTGTCGTAGTTGTCCGGCTCGATCGCCTTGTACCCCTTGGCCGCACAGCCGTCGATCCAGCCGTTGACCTTGGCGGCGATCCGGCTCCGCTTGTCCGCCGTACGGAAGTCGAGCAGCGGTTCGCCCCAGTCCTGGTCGATCACGAGCTTGCCCTTGGCGTCGCGGAGCAGCAGGTCGGAGTCCCACTGTCCTTGTTCGCCGGGCTGGACCTGGAAGGCGTTGACGTAGCAGATGTTGTAGAGCCCGGCCGCCGGTGCGGCGGTCCGGTCGCGGGTGACCACCTGGACGCCGGCGGGCGGCGTGTAGGCCCCGCCGATCTGGTAGTCGAATTTGGCGTGCGTCGGCGGCAGGGTGACGGCCGCGTCGGCAGAGGTGCGGGTGAGAACGGTTCCTGTGACTGCGAGGGCGGTGGCCGCGACTCCGGCGAGGAGGCGGCGAGAGAGTCTGGACACGATTTGCTCCATCGGTCCCGGGGACGCGACCCCGCCTCGGGTCTCACCTGAACCCTGGCGCCGGAAAACCGGACTTCAGGCCATCGGCCTGCTACCGGCTGGGTGCGTCACTGCCGAACAAGTTAAGCGACGAGATGACCGTGCGGTCAAGGGCAAACTTGCAAAGAAGTGCGCGAATTCCCCCTGATAGCGCGGCACTGCGCACGGGAAGGTCGAGGGAAGAGCCCGGGAAGGCAGCCCTCCTAGCGTCCTCGGCAGACACCACCCAGCGAGGAGGGGACCATGACCACCGCAACCGAGAGCCCACGCCGAAATGGCGTGGACACCGCAACGCTGTTCGCGACGATCGACGCCGTCAAGGGGCAGAAAGAGATCGCCAAGTTCCAGTTCCGGGCGAGCAACACCTGGGTGTCCGGGACCCACAGCCGCTCCACCGCGTCGGACTTCTTCGGCGCCATGCAGGAGCTCAGGCACAAGTCCGACACCGTGGTCGAGTTCGACCACCCCGAGGTTCTGGTCGGCACGGACCACGGGCCGACGCCGGTGGAGTACCTGCTGCACGCGATCGCGGCGTGCCTGACGGCCGGCGTCGCCAACATCGCCGCTGCCCGCGGTGTCGAGCTCACCAAGGTCACGTCGACCGTCACCGGCGACATCGACCTGCTCGGGATCCTCGGCCTGTCCGACGGCTCGGTCCGCAACGGCTACGAGCAGATCCGGGTCGCGTTCACGATCGAGGGCGACGCGGACGAGGAGACGCTGCGCGGCATCGTCGAGCAGTCCCGCCGCCGGTCCGCCGTGTACGACGTCCTCGTCAACCCGACGCCTGTCGCCATCGACGTCATCTGCGCCTGACCAACCGCCGTACGAGCCGAGGGGGACCGGGATGACCACCATCGACACCATCGACACTGTTGTGATCGGCGCCGGCCATGCCGGTCTCGCCGTCAGTCGGCTGCTCGCCGAGGCCGGTCGCGATCATGTGGTCGTCGACCGCGGCCGGATCGGTGAGAGTTGGCGCACCGCGCGCTGGGACTCGCTGCGGCTGCTCTCGCCGAACTGGATGATGCGCCTACCACACTGGGAGTACGGCGGGCCGGACGCCGACGGGTTCCTGCCGGCCCGCAGATTCGTACGGCACCTGGAGCTCTACGCGGAGTCGTTCGGCGCGCCGGTCGTCTCCGGCGCCACGGTGCTCGAGCTGTCCACCGCAGGGTGCGGTGCGTACCGGCTGGTCACGGATCGAGGCACCTGGCGCACCAGGCACGTCATCATCGCGACCGGTCCAGGAGTACCCCGCGTACCGGCCGGGCTGCGTGAGGTCGTGACCGCGGCCGCCTATCGCAACCCGGCGCAGCTCGCGCCGGGAGGTGTGCTGGTGATCGGGGCCTCGGCCTCCGGCGTGCAGATCGCCGACGAGCTCAACCGGGCCGGTCGCGAGGTGTACCTGTCGGTCGGCCGGCACACGCGAGTGCCGCGTTCGTACCGCGGCAAGGATGTCTTCTGGTGGCTGGAGCGCACCGGGCGGCTGGCCCGCACCATCGACGAGGTCCGCGATCCGGCATCGGCCCGACGGGAACCGTCAATGCAGCTGGCTGGCCGCGCCGGGGAGCTCGACCTGGTCACACTGCAGGCCGGAGGCGTCCGGCTACTCGGTCGCTTCGACGGAATGGACGGGAGCCGGGCATGCTTCCGGCCGGACCTGGCCGAGACTGCGGCCGCGGCCGATGCGCGCATGAACCGCCTGCTCGACGCACTGGACGAGTACGTCGGTGACGCCGCGCTCGAGCGGCCCGCTGCATTGGTGGCGCCAGCGCCAACACCCGTCGTCGACGTGCACCGCGCAGGCATCAGCACCGTGCTCGTCGCCTCCGGATACCGACCCGACTACCCCTGGCTCCGCTTGCCGATAACGGGTCCGGACGGTCAGATCCAGCAGGCTCGCGGCATCACCGCGGCACCCGGTGTGTACGTCGTCGGCCAGCGCTTCCAGCATCGACGCGACTCGGCGTTCATCGACGGAGCGCGCTATGACGCGGCGTATGTCGTCCAGCACCTGCTGGCGTGCAGGGCGGAGCCTGCCGCATGAACGCGCAGTACGACGTGGTGGTCGTGGGCGGCCGGGTTGCGGGAGCGTCGACCGCGATGCTGCTGGCGCGGGCCGGGGCCAAGGTCGCTCTGGTCGAGCGGTCCGCGTATGGCAGCGACACCGTCTCGACCCATGGCCTGATGCGTGCCGGCACCATGCAGTTGTCGCGGTGGGGGTTGCTGGACAAGCTCACCGGTACGCCGCCGATCCGGAGTACGACGTTCCACTACAGCGATCGCGAGCCCGAGCAAGTGTCAATCCGTCCGGGTGGTGGGGTGGATGCCCTGTACGCACCGCGTCGTCAACTCCTCGATCGGATCCTCGTCGATGCCGCGGCCGATGCGGGAGCGGAGATCCGGCACGGAGTAGCTGTTACCGCGCTGCTGCGCGACGAGAACGGTCGGGTCACCGGTGTACGCCTGCAGGATCGTTCGGAGCTCACCGCCGGGATCACGATCGGTGCCGATGGCATTCGCTCGACCGTCGCGTCGGCGACCGGCGCTCCCGTCGTACGCCGGGGTCGATCGTGCAGCGCCGTCCTGTACCGGTACTACGCCGGCGTGCAGTCCACGGGCTACGAGTGGGCCTACGCACCGGGCGGGGCCGCTGGTCTGCTGCCCACAACGGACGGCGCGACCTGTGTCTTCGTTGCGACCACGCCGACACGGATGCGATCGCTCCGCCGCGACGGTGCCGAGCAGGCCTTCGCGACCGTGCTCGCGGACATGGCGCCGAGCCTGACCGACCTGCTGATCCCGGCGACTCCTGTGGATCGGATGCACGGCTGGGCCGGTGCAGCTGGATTCTTCCGGCAGGCGTGGGGACCGGGCTGGGCGCTGGTCGGCGACGCGGGCTACTACAAGGACCCGATCACCACGCACGGAATGACCGACGCCCTGCGCGACGCCGAGCTCCTGAGCGATGCCTTGACCGGACCGGAGGTGGCGCTCACGAAGTACCAGGCCACGCGCGATGAGCTCTCGATCGCGCTGTTCGAGGCGACAGAGTCGGTCGCGTCGTACACCTGGAGTCTCGACGAGATTCGGGAGCTGCTGCGGAAGGTCAGCTCGGCGATGAAAGCCGAGGTCACGCAGTTCGTGCTGTAGAAGGGGATTCCTCTGACGCCTACGATCCGAGACATGCAGGTCAGCGTGCAGCTGCTGGGCGGCTTCGTCGTCCTCGTGAACGGTGCGCCGATCACCGCGGACCGGTGGACCCGGCGGGGTGCGGCCGCGCTGGTCAAACTGCTGGCCCTGTCGCCTGACGGCCGGCTCCATCGGGACCGCGTCGTCGATGCCCTGTGGCCGGAACTCACGCTGGACGTCGCACTGCCACGGCTGCACAAGGCCGCGCACTATGCCCGCGGCGTTCTCGGTGATCGGGATGCGGTCGTGCTGAAGGGCGAGGTGATCGCGCTGTTCCCGGGCGCGCGGCTCGACGTCGACGCCGCCACCTTCGAGGCCGCGGCCGAGGGCGCGCTCGCCGTTGAATCGCCCGAATCCTGCGCCGAGGCGCTGAAGCTGGCCGGTGAGCTGTTGCCCGACGACCTGTCCGAGTCGTGGCTGGAAGAACCCCGCGAACGATTGCGCCTACGGGTCCTGCGCCTCCTCCGCGGTGCCGGCCGGTGGGAGGACCTCCTCGCGCTGGACCCCGCGAACGAGGAGGCGCATGTCGAACTCCTCCGCGAATCCGTGCTCGCCGGAGATCGCACGAACGGACTGCGTCGCTACGCGCGTATGGAACGAGTCCTGCACACCGAGCTGGGTCTCGCGCCAGGGCCCGAAGCCGTCGTACTGCGTGATCGCTTGCTGGCCGTCGATCCCGGACAGCAGCCTCCGCCGGTACTCCGGGCTGCCGGCCGGACGCACTTGGTCGAGCGCGACGCGGAGCTGGCGCAACTCGGTACGGCGTGCGATCTCGCCGTAGACGAAGGCCGTGGTGTCGTCATGCTCGTCTCGGGTGAGGCGGGCGCCGGGAAGTCTGCCCTGGTGCGCGCCTTCCTCGATCAACTGGATCCTGCGATCCGGGTAGCAGTCGGCGGGTGTGACGACCTGCTGGCGCCGCGGAGCCTCGGGCCGTTCCGCGACATGGCGGAGAACGATGCCGAGCTAGCAGCGGCGCTGTCCGGTGACCGTCCGGCTGGGCTGCTGCGCGTGTTCTCCGAGCGTCCGTCGGTCGTGGTGGTCGAAGACATCCACTGGGCCGATGACGCCACCCTGGATGCGATCCGCTTCCTCGCGCGCAGGTTCCCGGGCATCCCCGCGGTGTTGGTGTTGACCTTCCGCGACACCGGGATCGATGCCGGTCATCCGCTCCGCCAGTTGCTCGGCAGCCTGACCGGTCCGTCGGTCAGGCGGGTGCTCCTTCCGCCGTTGAGTGTCGAGGCGGTACGACGGCTTGGCGCGGTGGGTCCGGGGGAGGCGGTCGAGATTCATCGCGTGACGCAGGGGAATCCGTTCTTCGTCACCGAGGTGCTCGCGGGCGGCGGGACCGGCGTACCGCACACCGTCCTCGATGCCGTCCTCGCGCGCCTGGGCACGCTGTCGGTTCCTGCGCGGACACTGGTCGAACGACTGTCCGTCATCCCGACCCGCGCGGAGCGCTGGCTGGCCGAGGACCTTGCGGATCCCGGCGTACTGCTCGAGGTCGAGCGGTCCGGGATCGTGACCGGGACCAACGCGACCGTTGCCTTCCGCCATGAGCTGGCCAGGCAGGCGATCGAGTCCGCGCTGACCGCCGGAGAGCGGATCGAGGCCAACAAACAGGTGCTCGACGTACTCCTCGGGCGTCCTGAGGTGGAGCCGTCCCGGTTGGTGCACCACGCCGAGCGGGCCGGGCGGATCGACGTCATCCTCGAGTACGGTCCGGCCGCGGCGCTCGAGGCTGCTCGGCTCGGTGCGCATCGACAGGCCGTCGGCGTACTGGACGTCGTACTGCGGCATCGTGCGCTGCTCGCTCCGCGCGTTGCTGCAGAGTTGCTCACCCGGCGGGCCTACTCGCTGTACGTCGTCAACCGTTTCGCGGCCGGGCTGGAATCCGCCGAGGCAGGTGTCCGGGCTGCCGCGGATGCCGACGACGCCGTACTGCGAGCCGAGGCGTTGCTGGTGCTGGCCCGAGTCGCGATGTTCGCGCGCGGTCCAATGCGGGCGAGGCAGGCGGCGGACCAGGCCGTCGAGGTTCTCGAACCGCTGGGTGACGATGCCCGGCTTGCGGCCGCGTTGATCGAGGTGGCCCGCGCCCATAGCAACCTTGCGACGGTCGGCATCGTCGCCGAGCCCATCGAGCGCGCGGAGGCGGCGGCCGAGCGGGCGTTCCAGCTCGCGCAGCGTCTCGGCCGGCCCGAACTGGAAGCGCAGGCCAGTTGCTATCTCGGCGACGCCCGCCTGGCCCGGGGCGATTCACGCGGCGAGGCGGATCTACAGCGCGCGATCTCGCTGGCAGGGGCGGACAGCCGGGTCGAAACGCTGGTGCGGTGCTACGTCAACGCGGCGGGCGGCGCCTATCGCAGTGGCCGCCTGGACGACGCGGAGAAGTACGTCGCCGGTGGGCTCCGGGCTGCGGCCGACGGGGAGTTCTTCGCGGGGCAGTATCGGTTGCGGCTCACCACGGCCGCGGTTCAGGCGAGCCGCGGAAACTGGGACCGCGCGATCGCCGTCCTCCGGGAACTGCTGGACGCGCCGGGGGAACCAGGCGGGATGGCAGCGCTCGCTCGGAGCCTCCTCGCCCGGCTCCTCGCGCGGCGCGGCGATCCGGAAGCCGGCGAGGTCCTGGCGACTGCGCTTGCGGACGAGGCGTTTGCGGACGACAGCTTCGTGGCGACGCAACTGGCGGTGGCGCAGGTCGAACTCGCCTGGCTGGACGGCTCGCTGGGCTCGCTCACCGACGACGTACGGCGGGCCCTCGCGCTGGCCGCCGGACACCCATCTGTTCACAGCGAGCTGGTTGCGTATCTGAACCGTGCCGGGATCGACGTACCGGCTCCGATCGACGCGCCCGGACCGTGGGCGGCGACGCTGGCCGGCGACTGGGAAACGGCCGCCGATGCGTGGGGCCGTCTCGGCGAGCGCTACGAGCAGGCTGTCGTGCTGGCGACGTCTCCCGACCGTGCGGCCCGAGCGCGGGGACAGCGTCAGCTCCGCGAACTGGGCGCGGTCACGACCACCCTCGCAGTCTGATCCCATCCCTTGACGGATGGATTTAAACCGGTTTAAGTTCTGTTTAAACCGGTTTAAATGGAGGATCGAGTGAGCAAGCGCCCGACGATCGCGGATGTGGCCCGGCGGGCCGGCGTGTCCAAGGGCTCGGTGTCATTCGCGCTCAACGGGCGGCCCGGGCTGGCGCAGGCGACCGTCGACAAGATCCTCGCGGCCGCCGACGAGCTCGGCTGGCGGCCGAGCAACCGGGCCCGTTCGCTGTCGGTCTCGAAGGCGTTCGCGCTCGGCCTCGTCATCACCCGGGACCCGGCCGTGCTGTCGTCGGATCCGTTCTTCCCGGCGTTCATCGCCGGAGTCGAGAGCGTTCTGTCCACACGTGGTCAGGCGCTGGTACTGCAGGTCGTCACGGCCGGTGAGTCCGAAGCGGACGGGTACCGACGGCTCGCGCAGGACGGGCGGGTCGACGGGGTGTTCCTGTCCGACCTCCGGCATGACGATCCGCGGATCGATCTGCTCCTCGAGCTCGGTCTGCCCGCGGTGACGCTGAACCGGCCGGACGGCGAGTCGCCGTTCCCTGCGGTCATCCTGGACGACCGGCCTGGGACTCGGGCCGTCGTCGAGCATCTGGTCGAGCTGGGTCATACGCGGATCGCCCAGGTCGCCGGTCCGCCCGCCTTCGTCCACGCGACCGCGCGCACCACCGCCTTCATCGAGACGCTGGCCGCGGCCGGGCTCGAGCCGCTGACCGAGACCGGTGACTTCACCGCCGCGGGCGGGATCGAGGCCACGCGCCGACTGCTCGCCCTCCCGAAGCCTCCGACCGCGATCTTCTATGCCAACGACCGGATGGCGATCGCCGGTCTCGGTGCGGCCCAGGCAGCCGGGCTGACCGTGCCGGACGACCTGAGCATCGCCGGCTTCGACGACAGCGAACTCGCCGAGTACGTCCACCCCGGCCTGACCACCGTCCGCGCCGACCCGTTCCGCTTCGGCGAGGCGGCGGCGCTGACGCTCAACCAGCTCGTCGACGGTGCGGACGACGTACCCGACGCCGAGCTCCCGCCCGCGCAGCTCGTCGTCCGCGGCTCCACCGCATCGCCCGCGGTGTAGCCCCACCGCAGTCCCCCCGTGTAGTCCCCTGGAGGAAACATGAAGTTGCAAGCTGGACTGCTGGCCGTTGTCCTGGCCGGCTCCCTCGTCGCGTGTGGCGACAGCGGCGGCGGCTCTGGTGACGCCGACGCCGCGGCCAAGGCACGTGGACCGATCACGATCTGGTATTCGAACAATGCCGAGGAAGTGGCCTGGGGCAAGCAGATGGTGGCTGCCTGGAACGCTGAGCATGCGGATCAGAAGGTCACCGCGCAGGAGATTCCGACCGGGAAGAGTTCGGAGGAGGTGATCGGGGCGGCGATCACGGCGGGGAATGCGCCGTGTCTGATCTTCAACACCTCGCCGGCGTCGGTGTCGCAGTTCCAGAAGCAGGGCGGTCTGGTGGCGCTGGATTCGTTCCCGGACGGCAAGTCGTATATCGAGGATCGGTCGGGGGATGTGGCGCAGCAGTACAAGTCGACGGATGGGAAGTATTACCAGCTGCCGTGGAAGTCGAACCCGGTGATGATCTTCTACAACAAGAAGGCTTTCGCCAAGGCCGGTATCACCACTCCGGCGCTTGGCACCTATGACGAGTTCTTGGCCACGTCGCGGAAGGTGGTGGCGGCGAAGGCGGCGAAGGTGGCGATCTATCCGGCGCCGAGCAACGAGTTCTATCAGTCGTGGTTCGACTTCTATCCGTTGTATGCGGCCGAGACCGGCGGGAAGCAGTTGATCGAGGACGGGAAGTCGACGTTCGCCTCCGACGAGGGGAAGCGGGTCGCGGGTTTTTGGCGGACGATGTATCAGGACAAGTTGGCTTCGCCGGAGAAGTACACCGGTGATGCGTTCGTTGACGGGACGTCGGCGATGGCGGTGGTGGGTCCGTGGGCGATCGCGACCTATAAGGGCAAGGTCGACTGGGGTGTCGTCCCGGTCCCGACCTCGGCGGGGAAGCCGGCCTCGGAGATCCACACGTTCAGTGATGCGAAGAACGTTGGGATGTATTCGGCGTGCAAGAACCGTGGCACGGCGTGGGATGTGTTGAAGTTCGCGACCAGCAAGGACCAGGATGGCAAGTTCTTGGCCGCGACCGGGCAGATGCCGCTGCGTAAGGACGTCGCGGCCACGTATGCGGACTATTTCGCGAAGAACCCTGACTACAAGGTGTTCGCCGACCAGGCCTCGCGCACGGTCGAGGTGCCGAATGTGGCGAACTCGATCACGATCTGGCAGACCTTCCGTGACGCCTACTCCAAGTCGGTGATCTTCGGCCAGCAAGACGTCGGTGAGGCCCTCGACGGCGCCGCCCAGAAGGTCGATCAACTCGTCAAACAGTCATGAGGCGCGGGTTCCTCGGCCGGATCCTGGGTGACCATCCGGCCGGGACCGCGTTCGTCACGCCGTACGTCGTGTTCCTGGCCGCGGTGTTCGCGTATCCGCTCGGGTTCGCCGTGTACATGTCGTTCCACGACTACTTCTTCGCGGCGCCCGGCGCGGTCGTGGACCGGCCGTTCGTGGGGTTCGACAACTACGTGACGGTGTTGTCGGATCCCGCGGTGCAGCGGGCGTTCGTCAACGTGCTGGTCTTCTTGGTGATCAACGTCCCGCTCACCGTCGTACTGTCGCTAGGGCTGGCGAACGCGTTGAACGCGGCGATCCGCTGGCGCACGTTCTTCCGGGTCTCGTACTACGTCCCGTACGTGACCGCGAGCGTCGCGGTCGTGGGCGTGTGGCTGTTCTTGTTCAACTCCAACGGTCTCGTCAACTCGATCCTCGGGCCGCTGGCGCCAGACCCGTCGTGGTTGGTGAACTCGAAGCTTGCGATGCCGACGGTCGCGATCTATGTCACCTGGAAGCAGCTCGGCTTCTTCATCCTGCTCTATTTGGCTGCGCTGCAGAACGTGTCCAAGGACCTGTATGAAGCAGCGTCGATGGATGGCGCCGGGCGCTGGAAGTCGTTCCTCAACGTGACCGTGCCTGGCGTGCGACCCGCGACCACTCTCGTGGTTCTGGTCGCGACGGTGACCGGCGCGAACCTGTTCACCGAGCCGTATCTGTTGACCGGCGGCGGCGGACCAGACGGGGCCTCCGCGTCGCCGGTCCTGATCATGTACCAGCGCGGCATCGAGCAAGGACACCCAGACGTCGGGTCGGCGATCGGCGTGCTGCTGGTGATCGGCGTCTTGCTGCTTGCTCTGATCGAGCGGCGGTTCGTGGGGAGGGAGGAGGACTGATGAAGGGCAAGTTCATCGCGCTGCTCGTGGGCGCTTTCGTGTTCCTGTTTCCCTTCTACTACATGCTGATCGGCTCGCTACAAGCCGAACCGGACCCCTCGGTCAGTGGCGCGTTCCCGAAACCCAGCAACCTGACGCTGCACAACTACAGCGAGATCAACAAGTCGATTCACCTCGGCCGGTCCTTGATCAACTCGGGCATCTTCACCGGTGGCGTGATCCTCGGGACGCTGGTCTTCGGAGTGCTCGCCGGCTACGCGCTGGCGCGATTGCAGTTCCGCGGCCGCGGGCTGGTGTTCAACCTGATGCTGCTCATCCAGGTCGTGCCCTTCCAACTGCTGACGATCCCTTTGTATGTGCTGATCGTCCGCAGCTACGGACTCGCTGACTCCTACATGGGCATGATCCTGCCGTTCCTCATCAACTCCACTGCGGTGTTCGTGTTCCGGCAGTACTTCCTGCAGTTGCCGGCCGAGCTGTTCGACGCGGCCCGGATCGACGGGGCGTCTGAGTTGAGCATCCTGTGGCGCGTCGCGGTGCCGCTGGTGCGGCCGGCGCTGCTGACCGGCGTACTGCTGACCTTCATCGGGCCGTGGAACGAATTCCTCTGGCCGTTCCTCATTACCAAGCAACAGGACCTGCAGCCGCTCGCGGTCTCGCTGTCCAACTACCTGACGACTGTGTCGGCGCGGGCGGCCAACCCGTTCGGTGCGGTGCTCGCCGGGGCCTGTGTGCTGGCCGCGCCGGCGGTCACCTTGTTCATCATCTTCCAGCGCCGGTTCATCTCGACGAACCTGTCGTCCGGCGTCAAAGGCTAACCTCTGAAGGGCTTCTCGTGACTGTTCCCTACACGCTGACTCGCGTCGGCGTACTGATGACCGCCGAGCCGGGCAACGAGCTCGAGGCTGAAGGGGTGCTCAACCCGGCGACCGGGCACACCCCGGACGGCGCGCTCTACCTGCTGCCGCGGCTAGTTGCTGACGGCAACATCTCTCGCGTCGGCCTGGCCCGCGTGGAACTCGAGGACGGCGTGCCGGTAGGCGTCGAGCGCGAGGGCGTCGTACTCGCACCCGACGAGGGCTGGGAGCGCGGCAAGAACAACGCCGGCGTCGAGGACCCCCGCGTCACGTTCATCCCGTCCCTCGGCCTGCATGTGATGACGTACGTCGCCTACGGCCCGCTCGGCCCGAAGCCTGCGCTCGCGGTCTCGTCGGACCTGCGGGAATGGCGCCGGCTCGGTCCGCTGCATTTCGAGTACCAGCCGGACCTCGACACCGACCTGAACTTGTTCCCCAACAAGGACACGGTCTTCTTCCCCGAGCCCGTGCCCGGCCCGGACGGCGAACCGTCGTACGCGATGCTGCACCGGCCGATGTGGGACCTCGGCTGGTTCCGCGAGGGCGAAGGCGTCCACCTGCCGGCCGGCGTGACCGATGACCGGCCGGGCATCTGGGTCTCCTTCGTGCCAGTGGCGGCTGTCGAGGCTGACGTGCGCAACCTCGTTCATCTGCGCAATCACCGGCTGGTCGCGATGTCGGAGTACCCGTTCGAGGAGCTGAAGATCGGCGCCGGACCGGCACCGCTGCGCATCCCCGAGGGCTGGCTCGTGATCCACCACGGCGTCACCGGCGAGCAGCCGGAGGGTTTCGACCCGACCACACAGAAGGTCTGCTACGCCGCCGGCGCGCTGATCCTCGACGCCGAGGACGTCACCCGCGTCGTCACTCGTACCACCGAACCCCTCATGGTCCCCGAGACCGACGAGGAGAAGATCGGCACGGTCGGCAACGTCGTCTTCCCGACTGCGATCGAGCAGGTCAACGGCACCCAGTACGTCTTCTACGGCATGGCCGACGCCGCCATCGGCGTGGCCAGATTGGACCGTCTGCCATGAACCCGACCCGCCGCACCGTCATCGGCGGAGCCCTCGCAGCAGCCGCCGCATCAACCGTCACCCTTCCCGCCTCGGCCTCCGCTTCGGCCTCGGCCTCCGCCTCGGGCCGGCTCTCCAACCTCGCGCACCTCGACTTCCTTCGTGCGTCGGTGACACCGCCGGCCGCCGCCGGTCACACCACTTTCGGGAGTGGACCGGTCGGCGTGCTGTGGACGTACGCCGATCGCCAGGCCGACGGCTCGTACAAGCGCATCGGTGGTGGGGCCTACGACGCGGCGTCGAACACCTATGGCCAGGGCGCGTTCAACGCCGACGACATCGCCCGGGCTGCTGTCGTCTACCTCCGGCACTGGAAGCAGTTCCACTCTGCGGCTTCGTTGGAGGCCGCCCGCGGGCTGCTTCGCAGTCTCACCTTCCTGCAGTCGCCCAACGGCAACGTCGTCCTGTGGATGCAGCCCGACGGCACGCTCAACCCGAGCGCCGACCCCGTCGAGCTCCCCGACCCGTCCGACTCCGGCCCGTCGTACTGGCTGGCTCGCACGGTCTGGGCGTTGGGGGAGGGGTACGCCGTCTTCCGCTCTCTCGATCGCGCGTTCGCAATGTTCCTTCGCGACCGCCTCGAGCTCGCGATCGCCGCGCTTGAGCGTCAGGTCCTCGTCCGCTACGGCCAGTACAACGTGGTCGACGGCCGCCGTCTCCCCGCCTGGCTGATTGTCAACGGCGCGGACGCCACGAGCGAAGCCGTTCTTGGGCTGTCGGCATATGTGGAAGCAGGCGGTTCTGCCTCGGCGCGGCGGGCGCTCAGCCGCTTTGCCGAGGGCATTGCTGCCATGGCGGCCGGGTCGACGCGCGAGTGGCCGTTCCGTGCGCTGATGCCGTGGGGCGAGTCGATGTCCGACTGGCACGCGTGGGGCGCGCAGATGCCCTCCGCCCTCGCCGCCGCGGCTCACGCTCTCGACGCACCCAAGCTTCGTGCCGCGGCCATCGGCGACACTGCAGGCTTCACCCCACTCCTGATGACCGCCGGCGGACCCGACAACGGGTGGCTGCCGACGCCGATCGACCGCACCCAGATCGCGTACGGCGTCGACGCCCGCCTCCAGGGCGTGCTCTCCGTCGGGCTCAAGCAGGTCGCCGCCTTCGTCGCCGCCTGGTACTTCGGCGCCAACCGCGCCGGCCAGCCGATGTACGACCCGACCACCGGCCGCACGTACGACGGCATCTCCGGCGACGGCACGATCAACCGCAACTCCGGCGCCGAGTCGAGCATCCATGGCCAGCTGTCGATGCTCGCCCTCGACGCCCACCCGGACGTCGCCCGCCTGACGGGCACCCCGTCGTACGACGGCTTGCAGATCATCGAGGCCGAATCCGGCACCGGCGGCCAGGTCGTCACCCCGCCCTCGGCCTGGACCGGCGAATCCCAATGGAGCAACGGCTCCTACCTCTCCGTCGACGGTACGGCGACCTGGACCGTGCCGGCGTCATCGCAGCAGCGGCTGGTCCTTCCGGTCGTCAACCTGGCCGACACGCCGACCCCGGCTCGCACCACCTGGACCTCCGGGGTTAGGGCACTTGGCACGCTCACCCACGTCTGCGGTCCGCAAGGCATCTCCGCCGCACCCGGCGCGCTCCTGCCGTTGACGCTGGCCAACCCGCTCCCGGCCGGCGCCACCACCATCACGGCCAAGGCGCAAGGGACGGCTCAGCTGGATGCGCTGCTGCTTCTGCCGACCGTCAGCAGTTTGCGCATCGGGGACGCGGTGTTGCTGGCCAGTGTGGATACGCATGCTCGCGTGATGAGTGTGGCGGGCAAGCATTCCTACACCTACGACGCAGCCGGGCGGTTGGTTGCTCGGGGCAACGCCTCGCGGGCTCTCGTCGTACCCGGTGGTTTTACCGTCGTGCTCGGCTGAGCGCCTCGGCACACCAGTCGGCGACGTACATCAGCGCCTGACCGCGTTGGTGGAACAGGCGCCGGCTGTCGACCTGGCGGTGATAGGCGTTGTGGGCGGGGTCGGACGCGCGGCCGAGCAGACCCGGCAGCAGCCACGCGTACTTGACCCCGGACGCCATCACCGCCAGCCGCACCTGATCCGAATCGCCGCGCCAACCGGCCTCGTGCAGACCGTCGAGGTAGTTGGCGATGCACGTCTCGGCGAGCTCGGGCAGGCGCTCGACCGGCCAGAACATGTCGAAGACCGCGTCCGGGATGTAGTTGCCGATGTCTTCGCCGAGCGCGCCGTCACCGGTGAACGCCCAATCGAACAGCGCGAGCTCGCCGGTCGGCCGCTGGATCACGTTGGAGACCCAGAAATCCAGATGGCAAGTGGCGCGGGGGAGACTCGCGACGAGGTCGAGCAGTGCCTCGCGCTGAACCATCAGCAGGGTCCAGGCCTCTCGCAGCTGGCTGGGCCACGTCTCGCGGATGAGCGGCTGCTGCCAGGCGGCGTCGTCGTTCAGCAAATGCCAGGGCACGTCGCGGGTCGTCGAGTAGTCGCGCAGGAATCCTGTCGACGTCCAAGGCCGTTCGGCCACAGGCTGCCCCTGCCAGCGCCCGAAGGCTCGGGTCAGTGCCGCATGCTCGGCGAGGCTGAACTGGGTGCCCGAGGTCCCGCCGATGTCTTCCATCAGGAGTACGGCGCCGTCCGGCCACTCCTCGATCTGCGCCTCGGGCAGCACGAGCCCGGCGTTCGCGAGCCGGCCGCGGAGCTCGTCGTCCCGATACACCTCGAGCTCGCGACGCCAGTAGTTCCAGTGGCGCGGGTCTGTCGACGCGGCCCACGGACCTGTGGAGTCTGCCGGACTCTGGAGCTGCTTGCGTACGGCGGTGCGGCCGTCGGCATACGTGATGCGCTCTACGGTCGCCGTCACCGCATTGAGCGGGTTGTGGCGCAGAGTCGCCGTACCGACTTCCGGGTGACCGGTCATGAGAAGCAATGCTGACATGCGGGCGAGGCTCAGCCCAGCAGCGTCTTAGGTGGTAGACCGGTCAGCGCTTTGACGTCGCGGGTGAAGTGCGCCTGGTCGGCGTACCCGGTGAGGGTGGCGACGTCCGCGAGGGCCAGGCCGGTGCGGGCGTGGTCGAGGGCAACGTTCATCCAGAGGACGCGGTCGAGCATCTTCGGCCCGTAACCGAACGCATCCAGACAGCGTCGATGCAGTTGCCGCTCGCTCAACCCGATCGTCCCCGCCAACTTGGAAACGCCGGCGCTGCCGCGGAGCAGCCCGCCGCGGACGTTGCGCAGTACGTAGCTGACCAACAGGTCCGGCGGCTCGTCGACCAGCTTGGCGACCTCAACGTCCAGCGCTTCCGCCGGGTCGGGTGCCGATCTGATCCGGTCGAGGAGCTGTCGGCTCCGGGTTGGCGACCACAGGTCAGCCAGCGGGACCCGCTCGTTGAGCAGCTCACGAGCCGGCACACCGAGGAACCCGGGCGCGGCGCCCGGCGCGAACCGGATCCCGGCGTACTGCGTCCCCCTCGGGGCACTGCCCGTCCACGCGTGACTGTCCGGCCCGGCGACCACCAGATCACCGTCGATCAGCAGCACGTCCATGCAGCCATCGGGCAGGATCCGATACTCCCCACCCTCAGCCGTCCGCGTCCACAAGTCAGCCCCCGGAACGCGCGCAACACGCTCCCGATACGGCTCGACCGTGACTGTCATACCGCCAGTCTGCTACGGCCCGCCGACAGTTTCTCGCTCAGCGCGGGAGCACGACGTCGAGCACCGGTACGCCGGTCGGCAGGTACTTGACCAGGGCAACGTTCTCGCGGATCAGCTCGTCGCGGAGGGGTGTGCCTGTGCGGCGGTCGATCACGGTTCGCCAGATCTCGTTGCGGCGGAAGTAGTCGGCGCCGACGCGGAGGAAGCGCTCGTCCTTGGCGAACACGCGGTACGACGACTCGGCCGGTACGTCGGCGAGGATCTCGCCCTCGAGGTAGCGGTCGCCGACGTCGACGTGCAGCTGGAAGGTCTGGTCGGTGTCGTTGCGGAACTGCAGGTCCACGTAGTTGTAGACGATGCTGCAGCCCACACCCCACGGCAGCACCCGGCCGTTGTCCGGGAACGGGTCGAAGCTGTGCGTCGACCGCTGGGTCACGGTCAGCGGCGAGTGCAGCACCATCCAGTGCAGGAGGTTGGCGAGCTGGCAGATGCCACCGCCGATCCCCGGCCGGGCCTGTCCGTTCGACAGCCGCATGCCCTTCACGTAACCCTTGTGCCGGGTCGCGTTGCCGACCAGCTTGTTGAAGGAGAACGTCTCACCCGGGTGGATCAGCAGTCCGTCGACCTGTGCGCAGGCAAGCTTCAGGTTGGTCACCTTGTTGTGCTGCATCCACATCTCGGTCTCACCGAGCTGGCGCAGCAGCAGCGACTTGTGCCGCTTGATCCTGACGGGCAGATCGGTTGCCGCGCGCGTTCCGGCGTACGGCGTGCTGGACCTGATCCACTCGAGCCGCTTGAGCACACGGTGATACCGCACAGCCAGCGGGTAGAGCAGCGGCATCCGCTCGCTCCACCGGCGATGGTGCATCGCGGGCAGTACCCGGGCCCGCTCCGCGTCACTCAGCTCGTGTACCTCGACCCGCCACGGCATACCCGGCGTCACCCCAGTCGACGCCGATGCGTGCACTGGTGTGGCGATCGTGGTCTCGGACATCATTCCCCCGAACGAGTTGGCCGGCCCCGCGGCCGACCTCGGTTACCGTACGCCGCCGCGAGCCCATTCAGATGACAGCAACCGCTCGATCCGATTGCGCTGGTTATGACGCCGCACCACTGCCAAGAGTTCGGATCTCAGCCGATCTCAAGGGCGGTGCAGACCCAGCGGTTGCGGCGGATCTCCATCCGCAGCGCGATCGCCCGCGAGCGGTCGCCACGACGTACATGCGCGGCGACCTCCGCGATGAACGGCTCCGGCATGAACACCCGTACCGACTGCACCGCGCTCTTCTCCTTCGCGCCGCGGGTCGTCGCGGTCGTGTTCAACCCGAGCAGCCGGACGCGCCGGTTCAGCTCCATGAACACCTCGTCATCGGTAAACCGCACCAGCTGCGAAATCGGCCGATCCCCAGCCAGCACCTCCGCCACAGCCTGAGCCAACCGCCCACCCCAAACCCGAGCCTCCGGCACCCCAACCTCGCCAGGCCGGACAACCTCGCCAGGCCGGACAACCTCGCCTGGCCGGGCGACCTCGCTGGTCTGCGCGGCCTCGGTGGGCCGAGCTGTCTGGCCGGTCCGGGCGACCTCGTTGGTCTGGGCGGCCTGGGTGGGCCGAGCTGTCTGGCCGGTCCGGGCGACCTCGCTGGACCGGGCGACCTCGGTGAGTCGGGCTGCCTCGACGGTCTGGCTGGACCGGGTGGTCTCGCTGGGGTGGGCTGCTTTCGTGGTGTGCGGCGGCTGGGCTCCGTCAGGGTGCCCAGCCGCCTGCTTGTCGGTGGCCGGCACCACGGTGAGCTTGCGGGCCTGCGGCTGGTGGGTGGTGAACGCAGCGAAGCTCGACGACCGCCGCGGTGCGGACGCGACGCCGAGCCGGGTGATCGCCTGCAAGCGCAGGGCCAGCGCGCCATCCGTCAGGTCAGCGGCGTACCGGGCCGTTGCCGGGACGGAGTGCTCGCCGCGCACCGACCGCAGCCGCGGCCGGGCAACAGAAGCGAGCACATCCGGGGACGCCGTGGGTTCGGTCGCCGCCGAGGTCGGGTTGGTGACAGCCATGAGAGCCTCCATCGATTCCGGTGCTGAGGTCGCGTTCGTGGTGGCGAGGTTCTGGGACTGGCTCATGTCACGGCTCCTGATGGGTGGGCGGGAGGTGGCCGGTGGACGCGGGCGGGACACGGAGTACCTGCCCGGGAAGAATCAGGTCGGGGTCGGCCCCGATCACATGCCGGTTCGCGGCGTACCACTCCGGCCACCACGCGGCGATCGCTTCATTCGAGGCGCCCGCTCCGAGCTCCCGAGCGGCAAGAGCCCACAGCGAGTCCCCTTCACGTACGACGACCCGCACCGCCCCACCGCCCCGCACCTCGGTATACCGAGTAGCAGCCCCATCAGCAGGCCGATCCGGCACCCCCACCCGCACCCGCCCACTCACAGCCGGCCGACCAGCCCTCTCCTGCTGGGCCTCGGCCGAGTCCTGCTGTGCCTTTGCGGAGCCCGGCTGGGCCTTGCCGGTGTCCTGCTGCGCGGCGGTTGTCCTGTGCGTGTCGCCGCCGCCGAGCTGCAACTGCGAGGCGGGATCCGTCGAACGCCAGGTGTTGGTGGCGTCCTGCTGTGCCTTTGCCGAGCCCGGCTGGGCCTTGGCGGATTCCTGCCGGGCCTCGGCTGCCCTGTCGGCGTCGCCGCCGATCTGCAGGCCCGAGGCGGGCTCGGTGGCTCGCCAGGTGTCTGTGGAGTCTTGGCCGGACTGGGTGGAGTGCTGCTGGGCCTTGGCGGCCCCCGGCTGCGCGGCGGCGGTCCTGTGCGCGTCGCCACCGCCGACCTGCAGGCCCGAGGCGGGCTCGGTGGTTCGCCAGGTGTTGGTGGTGTCCTGGTCGGACTGGGTGGAGTGCTGCTTGGGCTTGGCGGCCCCCGGCTGCGCCGCGGATGTCCGGTGCGCGTCGGCGCCGCCGATCTGCAGACCTGAAGCCGGCTCTGTCGAGCGTGAGGTGTTGCTGGTGTCCTGCTGCGACTTGGTGGGCTGCTGGGCACGGGCTGTCCTGTGCGCGTCGCCGCCACCGATCTGCAGGTCCGAGGCGGGCTCGGTGGCTCGCCAGGTGTTGTTGGAGTCCTGCCCGGACCGGGTGGAGTCCTGCAGGGGTTTGGCGGACCCCGGCTGCGCCGCGGATGTCCGGTGCGCGTCGCCGCCACCGATCTGCAGACCTGAAGCCGGCTCCGTCGAGCGTGAGGTGTTGCTGGTGTCCTGGTGGGACTTGGCGGACTCCGGGTGGGCTGCAGCGGTCCTGTGCGCGTCGGCGTCGCCGAGTTGCAAGCCTGAGGCCGGCTCTGTTGGGCGCCAGGTGGTGGTGTTGCCGGATTGCTGCTGTTGGGCGGCTGCGGGGGGCAGGTTGGTCTTCGCGGCTGATGTCGGCCCGGTGGCTCTGCCGCCGAGCTCGAGGGTGGAGCGGGGCTCGGTGGTGCGCCAGTTGGAGTCGGTGAGGTGGATGGTGGAGGCGGGGTCGGTCTGGTTCCACTGGAGGACGTGGGAGCTGTCGCCGGGCGTGGCTTGAGCCACGCCGACTGTGAGGGGTGTGACGGCGGCTACGCCGAGGCCGGAGCGGAGTAGGGCCCGCGCTGTCTTGGTGGTGATCCTCCCGGCGACCGCGCCGGCGAGCTCCCCGACCACGCCGGGGATCTGCTCGAGCACCGTGGTCACGACCGCCAGCGCCAGCCACACGTACGCGATCCACGCGACCGTCCCGACCGCGAGCACGGTCAGGGAGTCCAGGTCGTACGTCCGTGCGCCGCTGATCGACCCGGCGGTCACCCACCGCAGCAGCAGGCCGACACCGGCCAGCGCCAGCACCGCGAGAGTGCCCTTCAGCGCCCGGATCATCGCGTTCATCCCGCTTCGCTCCCGACCTATGAGTTTGCGTTAGTTTGCTTTGGCTTGATCACTATAGACCGGTTATAGGCCAGCTTTGCAAGTCCTTAACGCACGCAGCGTCGGTTTCCAGTGCAGAGGGTGACGGCGGACCGGCGCGACAGCACCCCGGACCGGTAGGTTCGCGGTCATGCGGTGGGATGCGTTGTTCGCGGACCTGGAGTCGCAGTTCGAGGCGCTCCAGGACACAGATCTGTACGGCGAAGTGGCCGACCGGATCCGCACCGAGGTCGGGAAGATCACCGTCCTCGACCGGCTCCGCGGCGCGGTGAACACCGTCGTACGCGTCGAACTGAACGACGCCGAGCCCGTCCGCGGCATGCTCAGCCGGGTCGGGAAGGACTGCCTGCTGCTCGAGACCGAGCGCTACGAGGAGTGGCTGATCCCGGTCACCGCCCTCGTCGCCGTACACCGGTTGGGCCCGTGGGCCGAGCCCGCCGGCGCCGTCGAAGGCAAGCTCGGGCTCGCCCATCTGCTCCGGGGGATCGCCCGCGACCGCTCACCAGTCACGCTGTTCTGCAGCGGCGGCGGTCCCGTCACCGGCACCATCGACCGCGTCGGCGCAGACTTCCTGGAGCTCGCCGAGCACCCGCTCGACGCTCCCCGCCGCCGCTCCGAGGTCTACAACGTCCGCCTCGTCCCCACCCAGTCCCTCAGGGCCCTCCGCCGCCGCTGACGGCGCGGCTCGACACAGGAACCCGGGGGTCGACACAAGTTATTGCCTGTGTCGAGCTCCCACTTCCTGTGACAACCTCACGTGTTTCGCACCCAGCGCCAGCCCGCCGGTGCGACCGCCGCCTAGAGCTGTGCGTCCTCCGGGGTCTCGGCTTCCTCGCCGAAGGGATGGGCGTCGATGAAGGTCTTGGTCTCGGTGTAGAGCCGCTCGATGTACTTCTCCAGCTCGGTTGCCTCGACCCGCCATTGACCGCGGCCGCCGATCTTGACCGCGGGGATGTCACCGCGGCGGACCAGCGCATAGACCTGGTTGGCGGAGATGTTGAGCACCTCGGCAACGTCGGCGAGCTGGAGGAAGCGGGGACCCGGCATCCGTCGGACTCCTTCACATAGTGGCTGGTTGTTTCAGTTTGCCACGGTTGGCGGATGGATGACCGGGTTTGTCCCCAGCCTGTGACTGCCTGTGGATGACCGTTCACGCCGCGATCGGGAACCAGGCAGAATGTCGCCCGAGAACGATCGATTGACTGGGGAGACGACGTGGTCGAGACAGCCGTGCGAAGCGGATTCGGGGCGCCGTCCGCCCCGGCCCAGCGCAACCGCAAGGCCCGGTGGAAGGACGGTCGCCTGGTCCTCGGCGTGCTGCTCGTCGCCGTCACCGCGCTGGCCGGCGCCAAGCTGCTGTCGTCGGCCGACGACACCACGACGATCTGGGCCGCCAAACACGACCTCAAGGTCGGGGTCCCGCTGACCGACGACGACCTGACCACGGTCCGGGTCCGTTTCACCAGCACCAACGACTCCGAGCGGTATCTCGCGGCCGACGCCGATGTGAAGGGTCTGGTCGTCGGCCGGGCGATCGATCAGGGCGAGTTCCTGCCGAAGGACGCGGCCGTCGCCAAGTCCGACCAGGACCGCACCGAGCTCCCGCTGTCGGTCGCGACCGGCCGCCTGCCGTCCGACACCGCGGTCGGCGACATCGTCGACGTCTGGGTGGTGCCGAAGGAGGAGGGCCAGCCCGCGAGGCCGTTGTGGAGCAGCGTCCGCGTGCTGGAGATCGACTCGGTCAAGGGTGTCTCGGGCAGCACAGCCAGACGACAGGTGCTGATCGGGCTCACCACGGCCGATCTGCCCCGCATCCCGGCCGCGCTGACCGCGCTCGGCGCCGGTGAGCCGACCCTGGTTCGGAAGGCCGGCTGATGTCGATCCCGGTTCTGCTCGCCGTCACCGGCGCACCCTGGGAGGCCGATGTCGTCCAGCGGACGGAGCGCGCGCCGGGGATCAAGGTCGTACGGCGCTGTGTCGACATCGCCGACGTGATGGCCGCCGCCGCGAGTGGTCAGGCTCGCGCCGTGCTGCTGGCCGACGCCCTGGCCCGACTCTCCGCCGACGCCGTCGCCGCCCTGCACGCGCGCGGAATCGCCGTACTCGCCCTGGTCGACCCGACGGAGGACGGTGCGCCCTTCGGCCCTGAGGACAGGCTCAGCCGGATGGGGATCGAGCGGATCCTGCCCGCCGACGTCAGTCCGACCGACCTGGGTCGCGCTGTCACCGAGGCCGTCGAGTCCGGCCCGGAGATCTCGACCGCTCACTTCTCAGGCGGATTCGTGCCGCTCACCCCGGAGACGGCCGCCAACTACGAGCCCCCGCCGTACTCCCAGGGCGCCGGCCGGCTGATCGCCGTCTGGGGTCCGACCGGCGCGCCGGGCCGGACGACGGTCGCGGTCAACCTCGCGTCCGAGTTGGCCGCGAAGCGGGTGCCCACGCTGCTCGCCGACGCGGATGTGTACGGCGGGACCGTGGCGCAGATGCTGGGGATGCTCGACGAGACCTCCGGGCTGGCCGCCGCGGCGCGCTCGGCGTCGAACGGTTCGCTCGACATGGTCACGCTCGCGAAGTACGCGCGGCAGGTCGCGCCGCACATGTTGGTGCTGACCGGGCTCAGCCGGGCCGACCGCTGGACGGAGCTGCGGCCGGCGGCGATCGAGGCGATCTGGTCGACGGCGCGGGAGCTCGCGCCGGTCACGGTGGTCGACGTCGGGTTCTGCATCGAGACCGACGAGGAGATCTCGTTCGACTCGCTGGCCCCGCGGCGCAACGGCGCGACGGTCGCGACGCTGGAGCAGGCCGACGAGGTGATGATCGTCGGTACGGCGGATCCGGTCGGTCTGACGCGGTTGATCCGGGCGGTCCACGAGGTGCGTGCCGTCGTACCGTCGACGAACGTCCGCGTCGTGGTCAACCGCCTCCGCTCCGGCGCACTCGGCGGATCACCCGGAGACGCCGCCGCCGAGGCCCTCGGGCAGTACGCCGGGATCGAGCCGGCCGCCCTCCTGCCGTACGACTTGGGCGCCGTCGACACCGCCATGTCCCACGGCCGCAGCCTCGCGGACGCGGCCAAGTCCAGCAAGCTCCGCAAGTCGTTCCAGCAGCTGGCCAACACCGTCGTCAAGGACCTCGTGCCCGCATAGGCCCTGTCTGGTAACCCATCGCCTACTGCGGGGCACTCGGCACGGCACCTCGCCGCACGGGTGCAAAGGCCACGATGCTCCGCATCGAGGCCTTCGCCCCCGCGCGCCGATGCACCGCACCGAGCACCTCCTCGCTACGGCGCTGGATTACCAGACAGGACCTGAGCCGGCGCCCCGGAAGTCAGGGTCGGATCGGTGGGGAACCAGGGGATAACCCCGCCGACAGCCCGCCGACGATGTGCCAGGGTTGGCAGTACTTCGACCCGCAGGGAGTGTCATGTCCGATGTCCAGGGCCGGCCGCCGAGCTCGATGAGCACGAACCGTCGGTACGGGATTGCCATCTCGGTCGCCCTCATCCTCGGTGGCGCGTACTGGGCGCTCACCGGACTGACCGAGGGCGCCAAGAACAGCCAGGAGAGCTACACGGTCCAGGGCGACTCGCTGCTGGTCAAGGGCGGTGCGGCAGAGGTCGAAGTGCGGCCCGGGGACGGGACCGAGGTGAAGATCGATCGGCAGTTCGAGCGGAACGTGTTCGGCTCGGACCCGAAGGAGAAGTACCACGAGGACGAGGGCAAGCTCGAGCTGAACAGCGGTGGCTGCGGGTTCCTGTCGTTCGGGTGCAAGACCAGCTACGTCCTGACAGTGCCGCGGGATCTGAAGCTCACGATCGAGAGCAGCAGCGGCAACGTGACGCTTTCCGGATTCGCCGGCGGCGCCGAGGTGAAGACCAGCTCAGGCGACATCGAGGTGCACGATGTCGGCGGACCGTTGCAGCTCGAGTCGAGCTCCGGCGATGTAGAGGCGGACGGACTGACCGCGACGTCGGTGACGACACACAGCAGCTCCGGCAGCGCCTCGCTGGACTTCTCCGTCGCCCCGCAGTCGGTCGAGGCGAAGTCGAGCTCGGGTGACGTCTCGATCCGGATCCCGTCCGGCGTCGAGGCGTACAAGGTCGACACCAAGACCTCCTCCGGCGACGAGTCGGCCAACGTGAAGATCGACCCGAACGCCACCCGGACCATCCAGGCCAAGACCTCATCCGGCGACGTCACCATCGAGTACAACCACTGACCACAGGGAGTGAGGGCCGGGGCCGGAAGCGTGATCACAGGCCCGGTCTGAGTAGGCTTGCGGGCATGGTTGAGGTGCAGGTGGTGCCGCGTGGTCTGTTGGTGGACTGGGGCGGCGTACTCACCTCAGGGCTGGAAGCGGCGCTGCGGCGCTGGGCCGAAGTGGACGATTTCGACTTCGACTCGTACCTCGAAGCAGTGCTGAAATGGCTGCCTTCCCCGTCGCCCGAGGAGGCCGCGGCCGAAGCCGAGCTGAACCCGGTGCACGCGCTCGAGCGCGGCCAGATCGCCGTACCCGACTTCGAGCGGAAGCTCGCCTCGATGCTCGTCCGCCGCGACGGTACGCCGGTGCCGGCGGAGGGCCTGATCGAGCGGATGTTCGCGCACTTCGAGCACCAGCCCGCGATGTCCGCGCTGGTCCGCCGCGCGAACGAGCGCGGGATCAAGACCGCCCTGCTGTCGAATTCGTGGGGCAACACCTACCCGCGCCACACCTGGGACGGGATGTTCGACGACATCGTCATCTCCGGCGAGGTCGGACTCCGCAAGCCCGAGCCGGAGATCTTCCTGCTCGCCGCCCGCCGGCTGAACCTGGAGCCGTCGGAGTGCGTCTTCATCGACGACCTGCAACTCAACGTCGACGGCGCCCGCGCGGTCGGCATGACCGCGATTCTTCACACCGAGTACGACGAGACCCGGCGAGCGCTGGAAACCCTGTTCGGAGCCGACCTGACGTGACTGTGACCACCCCTCCCTCCTCCCCAGCCCGTCCGGCCAGCCGTCGCGTCATCCTCGCGATCGTCGGCTGCGCCGTACTCGTCGCGCTCGGCGCCTGGGTCGGCAGCCTGTTCGGCGGCATGATCGACCTGCGCGTCTACCGGATGGGCGGCTCGGTGCTGCTGCACGGCAAGTCGCTGTACGACGCGCAGCTGGCCGGCTCCGGTCTGCCGTTCACCTACCCGCCGTTCGCCGCGATCGCGATGGTCCCGCTGGCCGCCGTGCCGTGGGGCGTCGCGCTGGTGACATGGACGACGATCTCGGTGCTCTGCATCACCGCGCTGTGGCGGACCAGCCTGCCGAAGACGTTCTGGTCGTTCATCAGCCAGCGCAAGCGCACCGCGACGCTGGTCGCGCTCACCGTCTTGTCGCTGCTGCTCGAGCCGGTCTGGCAGACGATCCAGTTCGGCCAGATCAACCTGTTGCTGACGGCAATGATCCTGCTGGACCTGGTCCGGCCGAACAACACGCGGCTACGGGGCTTCTGGGTCGGCGTGACGATCGGCGTCAAGCTGACCCCGCTGCCGTTCCTCGCGTTGCTCGTGGTGACGAAGCAGTGGCGGGCGCTGCGCAACGCCGTACTGGGGCTGCTGGCAACGATGGCGATCGGGTTCGCGATCGTGCCGCACCAGTCGTGGCGCTACTGGACCGACGTGATCCTGGACGCGAACCGGGTCGGCGGGATCGCGTACACCGGCAACCAGTCGTTCAACGGCTTCCTGCATCGCATCGGCAACGACGCGAGCTGGGTCCAGCCCACGTGGTTCGTGGTCTCGGTCGTCTTCGGGCTGCTCGTCCTCTGGCTGGCCAGGCGCTACTGGCTGGCCGACGAGCGCGTCACCGCGATCTCGGTGATGGCGCTGGCGGTCCTGTACGCGTCGCCGATCTCGTGGAGCCACCACTGGGTCTGGATCATCCCGCTCGGCGTCAGCCTGATCCGCGGCATCAACCGCGTCTGGGGCCTCAACCCCGCGGTGATCACCGGCGTCCTGTTCTACGGCCTGTTCGTACTGCGGTCGATCTGGTGGGTCCCGTACCGCGACGACCGCGAGCTCAACTGGACCTTCTGGCAGTCGATCCCGGGCAACTCGCACCTGATCGTCGGCATGATCGCGTTCATCCTGCTCGCCGTCACCAGCCGCAGCCTGCCTAAGCCGACAGCTCCCGCAACGTCCGAGTCAGCCTGACCGCCAGTTCGGCGTCGACCGCAGCGATCTCGGCCAGTAGCACGTCGACACTCGCGCGGAACGCCCGTCCCAGCTCGTCCAGGTCCACCGATCGAACCAGCGTCGCCTCGACGGCGGTGGCTGCAGGCAACAAATGCAGCCCCCGACCCTGGGAGTGCGGCACGCCGTGGCGCAGGCACATCAGCATCAGTACGTGATCGCGTACCCCACTGATCATGTACTCCGCTTGCCACGCCCTGCCGCGGGCGATGCTCGAGCGGGCGTGCAACGCGTACAGCCAGGCCATGCCGATCAGGTCGACCGGCTGCGGCGTACTCCGGGCGGGTAGTTCGGCGGCCTCGCCGAACAGCAGTTGGAAGGTGGGGCCCAGGGCGCCGAAGGCTCCGGGTGGAGCGAAGGCGATGTCTACCTGGAGGGTCGAGGGCAGGAGGAAGACCCGGTAGATCGTTGGGCCTGACCACATATCTGTGTGGTGGAGGGCGCCGTGCTCGCGGTACATGAGCTGCGTCCAGTCGGCGAGCACCGCGTCCTGGTCGGCGGTCGGTGCCAGGCGCAACGCCAGATCGATGTCGGACCACTCGTCTTCCGCGCCGATCGCGGCTGATCCGGTGAGGGCGGCGCCGGTGATGCGCGCGTCTGCTCGAGCCTGCACGACGAGTGCGTCGCGCAGGGTCGAGCGGTCGGCGGGCGTGTACATCAAGAGGAGAACAGTAGGAGCAGGCCGCCGCAGGTGTAGCCGACCATGACGACCAGCAGTGGGATCTGCCCGGCCAGGGCCTTGGCGCGCGGGAACAACCTGACCGCGCGGTCGTGGGCCGAGATGACGCCGAGCAGGTGTCCGCAGACCACTGCGAGGACCTGGATGACCGCGATCGCCGTGCTGTGATTGGTGATGCCCGTGTTCACGGCGAGGAGACCGGTGCCGAAGATGTTCGCGCCGTTGCTGAGCGGGTCGCTCAGATAGATCAGCGTCCGCTGCCCTTCCAGGATGAAGAGGGTCAGGTAGTGCGCGACGACGTACCCGAAGGCGATCGGTACGAGGGAGTGCGCGAACAGGCCCGGCAGTGACGTCCGCGAACTGTCGGACAGCCGGCCCGCGAGGACGGTGGCGCCGGAGTACGTGCCGAGGACGAACAGGATGAACACGATCAGCGCGGCCGTCCCGAGCCACGTCATCGAGATGTCCTGGTTCTGCGCCCAGCCGATCCAGGTCGACGAGTTCGAGAATCCGTCGTACGCCGTGGAGCCGAGCAGGGCCGCGACCATGCCGACGAGGCCCGGTTGCGGCTTCAACCCGTCGAGGTTCTCCAGCGGACGCCGTACGACGAGGGCGCCGTCGTCGCGACGACCCCACGGGGACAACCGCGACATCAGCGTGGCGTAGACCTCGAACGGGTCGCCCTGCGAGAACCAGCGGTCGCCGAAGAGGATCGCCCCGAACATCATGATCACGACGTACAGCGCGATCCAGGCCTGGAGCACCGGGATGGTCGCGCGGTCCGGTGCGACCAGCTCGAGCCAGGTGAAAGCGAAGATGCCGAGCGCGGCCGGCCAAAGGCCCGCCCATGCGGGGAGCTCGAACAGGCCCTTGGACGGCGGTTGGCGAAGGGCCTTCGAGAGGAGGAGGTGGAGAGTGCGGAGCGGGTTCAGCGTCCGCCAGACCGGGCCGAGCGCGATCGAGATCGGTACCAGCCCGACCCAGACCAGGATGTAGATGAAGCCGAAGATCGGGTTGGTCAGCCGGTCCACGCCGAACATCAGCGAGACCATCGCGTAGAGGAAGGTCGCCAGCCCGACCACGCGGACGATCCACCGGAACCAGCCCGCGTCGACCGTCCGGGTGATTGCGGCAGGCAACGGCTTCCCGGAGGCATTGCCGCGGTACTTCGGACTGCGCCAGGCCAGCCCGAGGATGACGAACGAGAGCGTCACGGCGACCGCGGCGCCACCCACCGCCAGCCCGAACGGAACCGGCAGATCCTGCCGCCCACCGATCCCGTGAAGGGGAATCATCACGAGACGACGAGCTTGGCGACCAATTTGCCGCTCTTGTGGGTCTCGACCTCGAAGGTGCCTTTCATGTTCGCGGTGAACTTGACCGAGGCGGGCTTGCCCGGGCTCAGCTCGAGCTCCTTGTCGTACCCGTGGATGTGCAGCTCGTCGTCGGCGTCGCTGATCACCTTGACCAGCACGGTCTGGCCGGCCTTCACCTTGATCGTCGCGCCGCTCGGGTTGACCTTGCCGTTGGCAACGGTGACGTCGATGGTCACGTCGGCCTGCTCACCGGACGGGTCCGCGGTGTTCGACGGGGAGCTCGTGTTCGGCGAGCCCGGGGTCGGGGTATTGGTCGGGAGGCTCGACGTCGGCGTACTCGCCGGGGCGCTCGGTGACGGGGTGCTCGAGCCGCTGTCGGAGTCGCCTCCACCACAGCCGGCCAGGACCAGCATGCCGAGGGTGGGCAGGAGAGCGGTGGCGGCACCGCGAGTGAGCGTCGAACGCATCGGTCCAGAAGCCTTTCGAGGGGTACATGAAGTTCTCAGGGTGCGGACACACCCTCTTGCCTGACGAACACCGATAGCTCAGTGTTCCCGTACGGCCAGTGTCGCAGCCCACTGTCGGCGGTGGCCGCTAGGGTGAAACAACCCGTAGAGAGAGGAAGGTGACCCGGATGCCTGACCGGCTGACGTCGCTCGATCTCACCTTCCTGAAGGCAGAGTCGCCGGCGACCCCGATGCATGTCGGGACGGTCGATATCTTCGAGCCGCCGGTGCACGGCGACGAGGGGTTCGACTACGAGAGCCTGGTCGCCCTGATCCGGGACCGGATCGCCTTCGTCCCGCGGTACCGGCAGCGGGTGCAGCAGGTGCCCGGCAGGTTCGCGGGCCCGGTCTGGGTGGACGACGAAGAGTTCGACATCACCTTCCATGTCCGGCGCTCCGCCCTGCCCCGGCCCGGCACCCACGCGCAGCTGCTCGAGCTGGTCGCCCGGATCATGTCCCGCCGGCTCGACCGCGCCCGCCCGCTCTGGGAGATGTACCTGGTCGAGGGCCTCCAGGGCGACCGGTTCGCGATCATCTCGAAGTCCCACCAGGCGCTTGTCGACGGCAACAGCACGGTCGACATCGGCCAGGTCGTCCTGGACGCGACCGCGCATCCGCGCGACACCCCGACCGACACATGGCAGCCGGAGCACCCGCCGTCCGCGCTAGAGCTGCTCGCCGGTGTGTTCTCCGATGCGACCAAGCATCCGACCGCGGTCCTGGAGCTTGCCCGCGCCGAGATGGCCAGCCTGACCGGCTCCACCTCGGTCCGCGAGGTGCTCGGTGACGTGGTCGGCTCGCTGGTCGCGCAGCGGCACGCGCAGGAGAGCTCACTGCATGTGAAGACGTCCGGCCAGCGCCGGTTCACCACCGTGCAGACCGACCTGGAGGACTACCGGACCGTTCGCGCCGCGCACGGCGGCACGGTCAACGACGTGATCCTCGCCGTGGTCGCCGGTGCGTTCCGGGCCTGGATGATGACCCGCGGCGAGGGCGTCGGCCCGACCCGGAGCGTGCGTGCGGTGATCCCGGTCAGCATCCGCGACGACGAGGACGAGGAGCCGACCTCGCTCGGCTCCCGCGTGATCGCCTCGACCGTGAACCTCCCGGTCGGCGAGAACTCCCCGGTCATGCGGGTGCACCAGATCTCGTACCAGACCAAGGTGCACAAGGACACCGGTCGCGCCGTCAGCGCCCGCTCGCTGGTCGGCATCGCCGGGTTCGCCCCGACCACGCTGCACGCGCTGGCCGCCCGGGTCGCGACCACCACGGTCCGCCCGATCGACGACGTCGTGATCACCAACGTCCCGGGTCCGCAGTTCCCGCTGTATGCGCAGGGTGCGCCGATGCTCGCGTCGTACCCGGTGGTCCCGTTGATGCCGGGGCAGAGCCTGTCCGTCGGCGTCACGTCCTACGACGGGAAGGTGTACTACGGTCTGAACGCGGACCGGACCGCGATGCCGGACCTCGCTGTTTTCGCCCAATGTGTGACCGATGCGCTCGACGAACTGCTGGACACCACCAAGGGCAGCCGGAACCGCGCCTCCCGGGGACGGAAGAAACCCCGCAGCCAAACCTCGAAAGACGCACAGCCTAAGAAGGCGGGTTCATGAGGGTCTACATCCCATCCACGCTCCGGTTGCTGAGCGTGGCGTGCAACGCGGGGGAGATCGGGCCGGCCCCGCTGACGGCGTACGCCGTGACGCCGGCCTTGCGCGAGTGGTACGCCCAGGGCGACGACGAGGAGCTGGAGTACGCCGCGATGGCGCAGGCGGCCCGCGCTTCGGTGGGGCTGCTCTCGGAGGACGCGGGCATCGCGCGGAGACGAGTGGTGATCGCGGCCGAGGTGAGCGCCGTGCCGCCGGCGGACGGATCGGTGGAGCTCGGCGACGCCCGGCTGGAGCTGCATGTGGTGATTCCGTGGCGTGGGGTGGCAGCCGTCCACATGGATGCGACCGACGCGATCCCGGTGATCAGGAAGGCGGCCGACCTCTGGGAGGCCGCGCAGAGCGGTGATGACGACGCAGTGTTCGCCCTGGATTCGTGCGAGGGTGAAGACCTGCTGTGGTATGCGACGCAAGAGATTCCCGACCTGCTCGCGGCGGAGGGGCCGCGGGGCCGAAACGGGTCGAACGGATCGAACTGACGGGAGCTGATGGCGATGCAGGCGATCTGGAAGGGGGCCATCTCGTTCGGGATGGTGACGATCCCGATCAAGGTGTTCTCCGCGACCGAGGAGAAGGACATCTCGTTCCGTCAGGTGCATGTCGCCGACGGGGGGCGGATCAAGTACAAGCGGGTCTGCTCGGTCGACGGCGAAGAGGTGCCGTACTCCGATATCGGCAAGGGCTACGAGATGCCCGACGGCCGGATGATCGTGCTCGACTCCGACGACTTCGCCGACCTGCCGCTGTCCAGCAAGAAGGTCATCGACGTCCTGGAGTTCGTGCCCGCGGACCAGGTCGACCCGCTGTACCTGGGCAAGTCGTACTACCTCGCCGCTGACGGCGGACCGGGCGCGAAGCCGTATGTTCTGCTCCGGGACGCGCTCGACGGCTCCGAGCTGTACGCGCTGGTCAAGGTTGCGCTGCGGTCGCGGGAGAGCCTCGGGCTGCTGCGGACCGTCGACGACGTACTCGTGCTGCAGGTGATGCTGTGGCCGGACGAGATCCGGGACAAGTCGTTCGCGGCTCCGCCCGAGGACGTCGAGATCCGGTCGCAGGAGAAGGCGATGGCGTCGTCGTACATCGACACGCTGCGGGGTGAGTTCGACCCGGAGCAGTACCACGACGACTACCGCGAGGCGCTGGAGAAGGTCGTCCAGGCGAAGGCCGAGGGCGTGCCGCTGCCGGAGTCCGAGGACGAAGAGACCGAGGGCGCCGAGGTCGTCGACCTGGTGGCCGCGCTGCGTGCGTCCGTCGAGGCGGCCAAGGCCCGGCGTGCGGGCGGTGGCGGCGAGTCCGAGCCGGCCAAGAAGGCGCCGGCGAAGAAGGCAGTCGCCAAGAAGGCCCCGGCCAAGAAGGCGGCAGCGGCTAAGAAGGCTCCGGCCAAGAAGACGGCCAAGAAGGCCGCGAAGAAGTCGGCATGACCGAGCGCACCGAAGTCCCGGCCGACGAATCCGAGATCCCGGTCGACCCGGCGCACCCCCTGGTTGTGCCGGGGTCGTACCTGCTCGAGCTGATCCCGATCCCCGTCACCGACGTCGACCGGGCCAAGCAGTTCTACGTGGAGCAGTGCGGGTTCGTCGCGGACGTCGATGTCAGCCCGGCTGAAGGCGTCCGGATCGTGCAGCTCACGCCACCGGGTTCGTACTGCTCGATCAGTCTCACCACCGGCCTGGCGCAGATGGCGTTGGAGCCCGGTTCCCAGCGCGGTCTGCATCTGGTGGTGAAGGACCTCGAGGCGTCCCGCGCCGAGCTGATCGGCCGGGGCGTCGAGGTCAGCGAGACCGAGGACCTCGGCGGTGTGTTCTACGCCTGGTTCAAGGACCCGGACGGCAACACCTGGGCCCTCCAACACATGCCCTGGCGGAAGTAAGCCGTTCAGCGCCCGAGAGGCCGGCGGCGGGGAAGCACCTTGCGGTGGCTGATCCGCCAGCCGGCCGGCGTCCGGACGAGCGTGTCCTCGTAGGTGGCGCTGCCGCAGCTGCCGTCCGCCATCACGCCGAGCCCCTTGGAGAGGCTCGCGACCTCGTCCGGACCGACCTCGGTCAGCACGACGTTGGTGACGTGATGCCCGACCGGATTGCCGTCGCCGAGGGCCAGCCCGGCCTCCCAGACGGGCTTCGGACCGACCAGTACGCCGCCGCCGAGAGCCGAGACGTCGTACCTGACATCCGGGGTGAACAAGCGATCCGGCGGCTCGCCTGCGTCGACCAAGTGGCCGTGCAGCGAGATCAGCTCGGTGATCGCAATACGGTCCTCGAGATCCATCGGCGCTCCTAACCGGGGAGATCCCCGTTTTCGCGCTAGCCTAACAGGGATGTCATCAGCCAAGCCGTTGCGAGCCGATGCCCGGCGCAACCGCGACCAGCTCGTCGCGACCGCCCGGGCCGTCTTCGTCGAGCTCGGCACGCAGGCGCCGCTGGACGAGATCGCGCGGCGGGCCCGGATCGGCAACGCCACCCTGTACCGGCACTTCCCGACCCGGGACGACCTCATCGTCGCGGTGTACGCCGAGGAGGTGGCCGAGCTGTGCGCGGTCGACGACGGCGTGGACCTGTTCGACTGGCTGGAACGCTTCGTCCGGCATGTGGCCGAGAAGGGTGATCTGGCTCGCACCCTGGAGCCGTCCGTACGGCGGTCGGAGCTGCACGACGCGTGGCACGAATCAATGGTGGAGACGGCGGGGCGGCTGGTCGAACGCGCGCAGCGGGACGGTCGCCTGCGGCCGGATGTGGACCCCCTCGACCTGCTGGTTCTCAGCGCCGGCATGGCCACGGCAGAGCCCGGTCGGGTGAAACGTATGCTACAGATGCTGCGGCATGGCGTGGTTGCTTCCTGAGCGGACCAGTTGGTCTCCTGGTCAGGTCTGTGGTCAGGTTCGTTTCCAGTGGTCAGTCATGGCACCATGCTTGTGTCACCGATGGGCAGGCCGCCCACCTACACCGGCCCCCAGCCAGCAGAGGAGCTTCGCAGAATGGATGCCGTCACCGTCGTCCCGACGCCCGCCAACGAGCCCGTCAAGGGGTATGCGCCCGGCTCGGCCGAGCGCGCGAGCGTGGAGGCGAAGCTCAAGGAGTTCAACGCCGCGGGTGCGATCGACCTGACCTGCACGATCGGCGGCGAGCAGAAGCTCGGCGGCGGTGCGCCGGTCAACGTGGTGCAGCCGCACAAGCACGCGCACGTGCTCGGCACGCTCGGCAACGCGACCGAGGCGGACGGTCGCGCGGCGGTCGTCGCGGCGCTCGCGGCAGCCCCGTCCTGGCGCGCGCTCTCGTTCGACGACCGCGCCGCGATCTTCCTGAAGGCCGCCGACCTGCTGGCCGGCCCGTGGCGCGACACCCTGAACGCGGCCACCATGCTCGGCCAGTCGAAGACGATCCAGCAGGCCGAGATCGACGCCGCCTGCGAGCTGATCGACTTCCTCCGGTTCAACGTGGCGTTCGCGCGGCAGATCGTCAGCGACCAGCCGATCTCGTCCCCGGGTGTGTGGAACCGGGTCGACTACCGGCCGCTCGAGGGCTTCGTCTACGCGATCACCCCGTTCAACTTCACCGCGATCGCCGGCAACCTGCCGACCGCGCCCGCGCTGATGGGCAACACCGTGGTCTGGAAGCCGTCGCCGACGCAGCAGTTCGCGGCGCACTGGACGATGCGGCTGCTCGAGGCCGCGGGCCTGCCGGCCGGTGTGATCAACCTCGTCACCGGTGACGGCATCGAGGTCAGCAAGGCCGCGCTCACCCACCCGGACCTGGCCGGCATCCACTTCACCGGCTCGACGAAGACCTTCCAGTCCCTGTGGGGCACGGTCGGCACGAACATCTCGGCGTACAAGACCTATCCGCGGCTGGTCGGCGAGACCGGCGGCAAGGACTTCATCCTGGCGCACCCGTCGGCGGATCCGGCGGTGCTGAAGACCGCGATGGTCCGCGGCGCGTTCGAGTACCAGGGCCAGAAGTGCTCGGCGGCGTCGCGCTCCTACGTCCCGCGCTCGGTCTGGAACCTGATCAAGGACGACATCGCCGCGGAGACCGACTCGCTGACCATGGGCGACGTCAGCGACCTGTCGAACTTCATCGGCGCGGTGATCGACGACCGCGCGTTCGCCAAGCACAAGGCGGCGCTGGACCGGGCTCGGTCGACCGACTCGATCGAGGTTGTTGCCGGTGGCACCTATGACGACAGCGAGGGGTACTTCGTCCGTCCGACGCTGCTCGTTTCCGAGGACCCGACCGACGAGATCTTCACGACGGAGTACTTCGGCCCGATCCTCGGCGTTCACGTGTACGACGACGCTGACTACGACGCGGTGATGCGGGGTATGGAGCACTCGGCGCCGTACGGGCTGACCGGTGCGGTCATCGCGCAGGATCGGCATGCGGTCGCGGAGGCGGCGGAGTACCTGCGGTTCGCGGCGGGCAACTTCTACGTCAACGACAAGCCGACCGGTGCGGTCGTCGGGCAGCAGCCGTTCGGCGGGGCGCGCGCGTCCGGCACGAACGACAAGGCCGGCTCGATGTGGAACCTGATCCGCTGGGCGTCCCCGCGCTCGATGAAGGAGACTTTCGCCCCGCCGACGGACTACCGCTACCCGCACCAGGGTTGAGGGAAGGAAAACAAAGAAGAGGGGTGGGGCGGGCGCACCAGGGCTAGCGGACCAGGCCTCGGCGGACGGTGATGTAGAAGGTTGTCAGGTCGTCGACCAGGGCCTCGATCTGGCCCTGGTTGGACAGGTTTGCCTCCAGCAGCCAGTCCGAGATCAGGTCGAACATGCCGCCGACCAGCCCGATCGCGACACTGTGCCGGACGGCGCGCTGCTCCTCCGGCTGCGGCCCGTCGTACCGGTCCCAGAGCTGCACCAGGAAACCGGCGGCCCAGCGGCGGTTGGTACGCCGCTGGCGCTCGACCGCCGCCGAGATGCCCGACGCCATGCCGAAGGTGACCTTGGTGATGCGCGGGTCGTCGACCAGCGCATGCACGAAGGTCGCCAGCAGCCGCGGCGCTTCCTGCCGCTCGTTGCCGGCGGCCTGCGCGGCGGCGCCGGCCATCCGCTCCTCCAGCCGCTCGGACGTCCGCTGGAGGAGCGCGAGATAGCAGTCCTCCCGGCTGGCGAAGAGTTCGTAGAAGCTCTTCGTCCCGATGAACGCGGTACTGCAGATCTGCTCGATCGACGTACCGAGATAGCCCTCAGCGGCGAAGAGTTTGAGCGCTGCGTCCAGCAGCTGCTCGCGTCGTTCGGCCCGGCGTTGCTCGGCGTCGAGTCCCCGTATGGTCCTGCTCATGCGCTGGACACTACCCCGGGTACGCGAGTCGTAACCGAGGGGAACATATTTCCAACCCGAGCCCTTGTTTGTAACCAGCAGGCATGCTCCACTACCCGTGATTCACTGGTCACCGACTGAAACCATCACGGGGAGTTTGTTATGCGCAATCGCCTCCGGCGGACGGCCGCCGGCCTGTTCGCCGCCGTCCTGCTGGCCGCGTCGGTCACCTCTGCGACCACGGCAAGTGCCGTGCCGTCGTCGGGGTTCGACAACTGGTCCTGCAAGCCATCCGCAGCCCACCCCGACCCGCTCGTCCTGCTCCACGGACTCGGCGGCAACGGCCCCGGCAACTACTCGTACCTCGGTCCGTTCCTGGCCGCGAAGGGGTACTGCGCCTTCACGCTCACCTACGGCCAGGCCGACCCGAACATCCCGGTCGGCGGCACGGTCTCGATCGCCCGCTCGTCCGTCGAGATCGAGGCGTTCGTGCAGCGGGTCCGGACCACGACCGGTGCCGCGAAGGTCGACATCCTCGGGCATTCCGAGGGCGGGTTCCAGAGCATCTACGGCCCGAAGGTCCGCGGGTACGCCGGTCAGGTCGGCAAGGTGGTCGCGCTGGCGCCGCCGACGCACGGTACGACGTTCGGCGGGCTCGTGAGCGTGGGGGATTATCTCGGACTCGGTCCGCTCGTCGACCAGGTGCTGCAGCGGTTCGGGTGCGCGGCCTGCGACGAGCTCATCGTCGGCGGGTCGGCCGTGAAGGCGCTGACCACCGGCCCGATCGCGCAGCCCGGGACGAAGTACACGGTGATCGCTTCGCGCTTCGACGCGCTCGTGACTCCGCACGAGACGTCGTTCATCCGTGAGCCCGGCGTGACGAACGAGTACGTCCAGGACAGCTGCCCGCTGGATCCGGTCGGGCATGTCGGCCTGGCCTTTGATCCGACGGTCGCTCAGCTGGTCGCCAATGCGCTCGACCCGGCCCACGCGAGCCGGGTGGTTTGCGCGTTCGGTCCGCCGCTGTAGATCAGGCGGTGTGGCTGGCCTGCTGTAGCGGTGGGTCGACCAGGAGCGCGAATCCGCACTGCACGCAGATCCACTCGTCCGGCTCGTCCACCAGATGGTCCGCCGCTTCGATGCACTCGAACGGCATCGTGGTCGCGCAGAACACACAGAACTGCTCGACCTCAGTGGCAGGCGCGGTCTTCTTCCGCTTGGAACTTCGCATGAAACGAGTCACCTCCGGTGCAACCTTCTTCTCAGGTTGCCACCGGAGGCGGCGCGCTCACCGCAGCGACACGGTTACTTCGCGGCCCACTCGCGGCCGAGGTCGTGCTCCTTCACCAGGCCGGCGCGGATCGCGTCGACGACGGTCGGCTCGAGCTTCCTCCCGATCAGCGGTACGGCGACCTTCACGTCCAGGTCGATCGCCTGCACGGTCTGGGACCCGCTCTGCCCGATGCTCGCCGTGCCCTTCAGCGTGACCGGCGTGTTGGCGATCTCGCCCGACACGTCCGCCTTCCGCGAACCGTCGGCCGCGGGCGCGTGCCACGTCTCGGTCTGTACGACGGTCAGCGTGTCGCCGACGAACTTCTTCGCCATGTCGGGGATGTCGACGGCCGGCATCTTCCGGCTGACCCGGACGATCGTGTCGGCGCCGGACGTGCTCACCTGGACGTCGTACGACAGCGCCTTGGTCTTCTGGCAGGCCTGCTCGCGGAAGGTGGTGTCCGTGACGATCGCGAACACTTCCTCGGGGGTGGCGTCGTACGACGCCGACAGCTTCAGCTCCATGCGTTCATCATGGCATTACTCGTCGGTCACCGGCGTGAGCGTCACGGTGACGGTCCTGTTCTGCGCGTCGCTTCCGTACGGCGGATGCGCCTGATCCCCGGACTGCATCGTGAACGCGGTCAACGGCAGCCCGGACGCTGCGCTCAGTTGCTGGGTCGCGATCCGAGCCCGCAACAGCCCGGTCCGCGAGCCGCCGGATCCACTCCCACCCGGCACAACAACCGAGTACCCAGTCACCGTGATCGTCGCCTTCAACCCGGTCAGCCGCTTCCCCAAACCCTCAAGCGCAGTCGCCCCCGCCGGGCTGAGCTCGGTCCCCGCCGAGAACACCCCCTCGCTGAACAACACCCTCACGGCCCCCGGCTGCCTCTGCACCACCACCCCCGCCCCACCGACCCGCCGCGCAATCGCCTCCACCTCACCAGCCCGCGCGGCCGCCGAAGCCCGCCCCGCAGCCTCCAACGCCGCCAACCGCCGGGCCAACTCAGCCGCCCGCTCCTCAGCCCCAGGCATGGTCGTGGGCGCAGTACTAGAGGTCCCGCCTGGGGTGTCGCCGGGCGTCGGCTGCGTCGAGGTCGATTGCGCGACCGGTTCATCCGACCCACCAAGCGCCACCACTCCACCCGCAACCCCACCAACAACCACCAGCACCGCCGCCACCGCCACAGCAACCGGCAACAACGGCCGCGAGGCCCGCCGCCGATCCCGAATATCTGCAACCGTCCTGCGCCCCGCAGCCGCCGCCACAAGCAACTCCGCCGAGACCGCGTCCGCCCCGTCCGTGTTAGCGGGTGCCATGTCCTGGACTCGCGCCCAGAGGGCGTCGGCTTCAACCCAGTTCTCCTGTTGGGCCTGGATGCGGGCGAGGAGATCCAGAACCTCAGGCGACGCCTCGCCGATCGCGTCGAGCTGCTCGAGCAGGCTCGCGGCACCGGAGAGATCGCCCTGGTGAGCTTTCTCCGCAGCTCGACTCAGGGCTACCTGGCGGCGGAGGGTTGCGACGGTGGTCATTTGGTGAGTCCGATGATGGTTTCGCGTTCGTCGCGCGGAAGCAGGCGAATGAGCTGCTGTACAACGTGTTCCAGCGTCCGTTGGTCGCGTTGGTTGATTGCGTCGCGTCCCTCGCGCACCAACCGGTCGGCCTCGGACGTCGCCGGCAACAGACCGGGCTGCTGCACGATCGTCCAGAACGCGTCCTGGTACCACCCGGGTTGCCGCCGATGCAGCCTCGCCATCAACACGGCAACCCGCTCCGTCACCGACTCGATCGCCGTCAGATCGCGCTCGTCGATCGCCTGCTGGGCCTCCTCGCGTAGCGCCGTCAGCTCCTGCTCGTCCCGCACCGCGCCGGCCTGCTGCACGATCTCACCGGCCTCGGCCAGCAGATCAAGCAACTCCCGCGTACGCCGAGGCAGCTCCGCCAACTCGTCAATATCGTCGAGCTCCGCCTGGAAGTCCCGCAACCGATCCTCAGCCGTAGCCGCCGCACCCGCATCCGTTGCCGCCGCCCGCACCTGCTCGCGGACAACCGGCAGCGTCCCCTCAGCCTCCAACCGCCGCAGCCGATCATCCACATCCGGCAACTCCGCCGACCGCTGCAAAACGGAGAACCGATCCTCCGCCCTCCGCCAACTGCTGAGTCAGTACGTCGGACGACGGCGTCCGCACCGATGCCAGATCGATCTCCGCCTCGAACTGCGCCCCGATCAGCGGTACGTCGGCGACCACCGTGACGAGGTTCGACGCATCCACCTCGAACGTGACCTCGACCTCGGTCCCCGACGGCAGATCCATCCGCAGATCCACCGGACGGATCGTCAGCATCCCGACCGGCCGGTTCCGGTTCGCCCGCGCTCGTTCGCCTTGCACCACAGGGATCCGGATCATCGCGTCGTCGTCGCGCCGGAGCAGCGTGCTCGACGTACGGAAGATCCCGCGGGCCGTCGTCGGTACGCCGGCGCCCTTGCGCAGCAGCGGCGAGAACGTCTTGTCGGCGAGCTGGATACCCAGCGAGTGCGCGAGCCGCGCGCCCCCGAACGTCTCGGTCCGGTGCGTGATCGACAGCGTGTTCGGGACGACCTCCTGCGGCGCGCCGGCCGGATCGATCAGCTCGATGGTGAAGCGCGACGTACGACGCTCGTCGAGGTCGACCTCGGTCGCGAACGCGCCGACCCGGTTCAGCGCGATGTTCGCAGTCCGGAACGGCGGCCGTCCTTCCGGGTTGGCCAGCACCACGGAGTACCCGGTCCAATCCAGGTCGCGCCCGACCCGAAGCCGCCCGGCCACGGTCGTCGTGGTCGTGGTGACTGCCGGTTCGTAGGAGAGCTCGACGGCGAACTCGCCGGCGGCGGGCGCGGCGGCCAGCGGCGCGGGATGCCGAATCGTCGACGCGAAGACCGCCGCACCGCGAGCGACCACGGTCGACGGGTCGAGGCGGGTCTCGAGCTCGATGCCGATCCCCTCGGCCGGATCCGCGAGCCGTTCACGCAACCCGGGGGACAGCGTGACACCGCCGACCAGCAGCAACTTGTCGATCGCGTCCGGGGACAGCCCGTTCTCGCGCATCGCCTCCCGGCACAGGTTGATCGCGCGAACGTAGTACTGCTCGGCGACCTGATCGAGCGCGTCCCGCGTCAGGGTGAAGTCGAATGTCTCGCCGCCGCCCGGCGTATCCACCTCGACCAGCACCGACGTCGACGTGATGCCGGACAGCGCGATCTTCGCCTCCTCGGCCGCAGCCTTCAGCCGGGCGAAGGTGTGCCGGTACTGCGGGTTGTCCCGCCGAAAGTCCTTCAAGCCGAACTCGTCCGCCGCGGCCGGCGCGAGGATCCGCTCGACCAGCGCCCAGTCGATCAGCTTGCCGCCCAGGTACGGGTCGCCGGTGTGATGCAGCACCCGCAGTTCGCCGTCGCGCTTGTTGATGACCGCGGCATCGAAGGTCCCGCCGCCGAAGTCGAACACCATCCAGTACGCGCGATCGCTGGTGTCCTGCAGCCCGTACGCGAACGCGGCCGCGGTCGGCTCCTGCAGCAGCGGCGAACCCGGAACGAAGCCCGCCAAGGTCGCCGCCTCGACCGTTGCCTTGTTCTGGTTCAGCGCGAACGCGGCCGGCACCGTGATCACCGCCGCGGTCAGGACCTCGTCGTTCAGGTACCTGCCGGCGCTGTTCCGCAGCGACTTCAGCACCTCGGCCGACAGTTGCGGCGGCGTGAGCTTGACCCCGGCTCTGGCGAAGGTATGGGTCACATCCGCGAGGCCCATCTCCAGCTTGAACTCGGCCGCGGTGTTGTCCGGATCGCTCTCGGCCCGGTCGCGTGCCTTCTTGCCGACCCGGATCTCGCCGGCGCGCGGGATCCAGATCGCCGACGGGGTCGTGTCCTGGCTCTCGACGTTCTTGATCACCGTCACCGCGTCGCCCTCGGCCAGGGCGATCGCGCTGTTCGTCGTACCCAGGTCGATTCCGATGTCGATCGTGTCACGCATGGCTGTCCTCACTATCGGCGCTGTCCGGGCGATGAGTTGTGGCGGGTACGGCGACGATCACCTGAGCGGTCTGGATCCGGCGGTCGTGGTGGTACACCGCCGGCCGCACCGTCTCGACGACGGTCTCCACCGTCACCTCCGGGTCGTCGGAGTAGAGCAGTACGTCGACCGACCGGCCGGCGTGGAAGGGCTCGCCGTCGTGGTCCTGCACGGTGATGCCCGCGGTGGCGAGCGCCTCGGCACACGTCCGCAGGTAGCGGGCGGCCTGCTTGCCCTGACCATCGTTGCCCTGAGCAAGTTTCCGGCGAGCGCGCCAGAGATTGGTTGCCGCCTCGGCCAATGCGTCGTCGTCGTCATCGGGAGACGGCTGCTCCAGTACGTCGCCGAGTTCCGCGAGACACCGGTCCAGGTCGTCGTACTCCGTCCCGGACCAGCGCGGCGCCGCGATCCGGAACGCCTTGTGCTGCCGCCACTGCCGCCAGTTCCGGCCCTTCATTTGAGCGCTCCCTTGAACGGCTTGTCGTCCGCCCGGTACACCAGGCAATAGGCGTACTTCGTCTGCTTCGGGTCCTTCCACCAACTGCTGTCCGGCGAGCCGGCCCAACTAGTGAAGCCCCGCAGACTCGGGATCTGTCGCGCGCAGGCTTTCTGCGCCGCGGCGATAACGGCGTTGTCGCCGGGCCACGGCTGACCGGGCTTGTAGATCGTCGGGTAGCCGACGATCTGAGCCCAGTGCCACTCGCTGCAGCGCACGATCTTCACCGTGTCCGTGAGCCGATCCCCGATCGCGTCCCGCACGCAGGTGCCGACCGGTGCGTTCTGCGCGATGTTCGTGGTGAACAGACTCATCGAGACCGGCTTCGGACCGGTCGGCTTGTTCGGCCGCGGCGCATCGATCGCCGGGATGTTCGCGCCGTCGTGCCGGTGCATCACGCAGGCGGCGTAGTTCTCGTACTTGCTGGAGTTCTTGCCGGTGTTCCAGAACTGGGCGGACGCGTTGATCGCGTTGACGACGTACTCCGTCTCGCTCAGCTCGTGCTGCACCAGCGCCTCGCCGCAGAGGAAGTTCGCCAGGGCGGTCGTCTGTGCAGCTCCGGGGTAGGGCGCGGGCGCCTTCGTGATGCTGACGTATGCGAGGACCTCGCCCCAATGTGGTTTGTCGCAGTCGCTGCCGCGGAGTTTGGTCGGCTCGGACAGCCAGTCGTCGGCCTGCTTGCCGAGGCAGGTCCCGGCGGGAGGGTTGCCCGCGATCTTGTCGTGGTAGACGTTCACTTCCCGCGGCCACCAGTGCCAGACGCCGAGTCCGATCAGTGCCAGGACGATCAGCCAGGTCAGGATCCGGCGACGGCGCCGTTGCGCACGGGTGCGCGGCGGGCGAGCCGGCTTGACCGGGCGCGATTTGACCGGCGGTCGGTACGGAGAGGACGGAGACCTGCCGGCCGCGATGCTGGCCAGCATCTGGTCGATCTCGGCGCGCAACGTCGGCAGCTTCGTCTCACGACGTACCTGCCGGAGCAACCGCACAGCGGCGTACCTGCCCTCCAGCCGGTAGAGCTGATCGACCTGCGAGCGGAACGACTCCAGCGCGTGCCGGTTCTCGTCGAGCATCTGCCGGTTGTCGCGCACCAGCGAGAGCTCGTGCTGGTCGATAGCGATCGTCGCGGCTCGCTCCAGGTACCGCTCGGCGCGGCCGTCGTTGAACTCGCCGCGGTTCATCAGCTCGACGGCGCAGTTGTTCAGCAGGATCGCGAGCTGGTCGTGCAGCGCCGAGGTCCGGGGGTTCTTGCCGGGTGGGAGCAGTGCGTCGAGGCGTGCCAGCCGAGGCAGCAGGTCGTCCTCGATCTCGGCGACGATCGGGTCGACCGGTCCGTCGCCGATCCGCTGCGCGATCTGCGTACGCCGGTCCTCGAGCTCTTCGTATAGGGGGTTCGCCGCGGACACGAGCAGGCGGCGATGTACGGCGGCCGCATTCGGGAATCGCTGTGCGTGCGAGACGAGTCGGGCGGCACGCGTGGTCGGACCGGATACGGCAAGGTCGACGGCCGGCTGGGTGAGTGCCCTCGGCAACTCTCGCCGGATCTCCCCGACCGCCGACTTGTCGAGCTGCCGGTCGTCGAGGTCCCGAACGCGGTACTCCAGATGACGCGCGAGCCCGGGGACGACCTTGCCCCAGCTCTGACGGGCGCGGGTCCACTCACTGTCCGGCGGTGTCTTACCCCATTCGCCCGACTGTTCGCGGGCGATGGCGTTGCTGTGCGCCTTGACCGCGAGGTCGTGGTTCTTGTGCAGTTCGATGGAGCAGCCGCAGTCGGAGACGTCGGTGCCCCACGGTGCGAACACCTCGTGCACCAACCGCCGGCGCGGGTCGCCGAGGATCAGGTCGCACGCCGCCTGGATCTCGTGCGGGTCGCTCGAGGTCGCCGTACCGAGGTCGACGTCGGCGCCCATCTCCAGCGCCGCACGCAGCCGTTGCGAGACCTGCCGGGTGGTTCGTCCGTCCGCATCGGCGAGCAATCCGCTGATCCGGAAGGCGTTCCGCCGGTAGAGCTCCGGCCCGGCCAGTCTGCGCAACTCGTCGACGATCGGATCCGGCACCCGGCTCACCCCCAGCTGTCAGGTGGTCTGGAACCGGACGCTCGCCGGCTCGTTCAACCACCTTCGCATCGGATCAAGCCGCCCGAAGGCGCGTCCGTACCGGTCTGGACCCGCCCTGGATCACCCCTAGATGCGTCCTGGATCAAACCTGCATCAGGGGGCCGCGTTGAACAGGTCGAGCGCGGATTGCTGGCGGGCTGCATCGAGCTTGTCGACGGGTCCGGACCAGCGCAGTCCGTACTGGTCCATCGGCGTACGGTCGGCTGCGAAGGCGCGGTCGGCCTGGCGTTGGAGGTAGGACGTGTACGGATGGTCCGGGAGGGCCGCGTTCAGCTTGCCGAGGCCGCGGACGTGTGCGCCCTTGAACGACGGACCGTCGCCGCCGCAGTCGCCGTTCTCACAGGGCTCGCGGAGGATGCCGTCGGCGGTGTGGAGCGACGCGGCGCTGGTCGACGCGTCGGCGAGTTGGCGTGCCGAGGTCAGGTACGCCGAGTTGTTCGTTGCCTTGGACAACTCGGTGAGCGCGCCGATCAGCACGCCCTGGTTGTACGTCCACGCGGTGTCGCCGTTGTTCTTGCACGTGGACAGGTCGATGCCGTCGTTGACGAGGTTCGAGTCGTTGATCATCCCGGTCTGCTGGAACCAGGTCCAGCCGGCCTGCGCGCGTTGCAGGTACGTCGAGTCACCCGCGACCCGCGTGTGCAGTTGCGCGTTGAGCTGGATGTACAGCGAGTTCGAGATCGCGTTCTTGTACGTCTTCGCCTCGCTCCACCAGACCCCGCCGCCGCAGGTGTTGTCCCAGTACGCCGCCATGTGGTCGGCGTCCGCGCGTGCCGTCTGGAGATAGCGGGCGTCGCCGGTCACGTCGTACGCCGCGACCCAGGCGAGACCCCACCAGCCCGTGTCGTCGATGTAGTCGTTGCGGAACTGGCCTTCGGCGGCGTTGAGGTTGAGGTCGTACGTGCGGGCGATCGCATACTCGTAGCTGTGCATGCCGCTGACCCGGATGTTGTCGATCAGCGCGTTGAGTGCGTTGGCCGAGTTCCACCAGCCGGTGGTGTCGAACAGGCCGGTCGACAGGTTGTAGTCCTGCATGAGTGCGGTCGCGGCCGCCGTACGACGGTCCCAGGCGTTCCAGGTTGCGCGCGCCCACGGCGTACAGGCGATGTCGGCGCGGTCGCCGGCCTTGCCGCAGGCGCGGAGGGCGCCGACGCCGAGGTTGTTCCAGTCGTCGACGTTGTACATCTGCGTGCGCCAGCCGCGTTGTCCGGCAGGGATCGCGGTGTTGCCGAGGCGGCTGCCGCCGGACCAGGTGCGGCCGCCGTCCATCGAGCGGTCCAGCCAGACCTCGTCACCGGGGTTGCCGTTGTCGATCGAGGCCCAGCCCATCGCGTCGTCATCGTCGAGGTGCAGCGTGATCGTGCGGCCGAACAGGGTCGTGGAGACGGGGGTGCGATCTTTCGGGGCGAGTGCGGGGTCGTGGGCATCGCAGTACTTGTTGCAGATCGTTGCCTGGACGGACATATTCACCTCCGGCGTAGCTGGCGCCGGTGGGGGCGCGCCGAGGGGTGCGATGAGCAGGGCAAGGCTGGAAACGATTCCAACGGACATCACATATCTCCCTGGGGCGGTAGGAAGAGAGCGGTGTCACCGAAGGTAAGCGGGTAGCGGCACTACGTCAAGAGGATCCACAGGCCATCACAATCGCCGACGATGAGCGCGGTCGCGCTGCGGCCGTGCCGGTTGTGACGATTGTGATGGGCTGGAGATCCGGTGGTCAGGAGATGAGCAGGGCGGCGAGGATCGCGGCGGTGGCGGCGAGCGTGGCCGCGATCGCCAGCCTGCGGCCGCGGGCGCAGCGGCGGGCGATCGCAGTCCGGTCCGGGCGGATCGTGCACGGGTCGAACTCGAGGCCGTCGGCCGGGGCGATCACGCTGCCGAGTCGCGCCAGCATCGAACGCTCGGCAGCCTGCCGGGTCGCCTCCTGGACGACACGGCGGCGCAGGAACTCGCGGTGCCGCGTGGCGGGAACGGTGACGTCCGGCTGGGCGGTGAGGCTGTACGGGAGCTCACGCGGGAGCTGCAGGTCAGGCGGGAGCGCGCGCTGGACCACCGCGTGCGCCGCCGCCACCCGCCTCGCCCGGCTGATCGCAGGCGGGAGGATCAGATAGGCGAGGTGGACCAGCGAGCGATAGTCGTCGAGCAGCAGCGCCTCGACCAACGGCTCTTCCCTGGTAGGGCCCTGAATCGGACCCGGAACGATCGGGGTCTCGATCGTGGCGGTCATGCAGCTCCTCAACTCGGCGTACCCCAGGTCCAACGAACGAATCACTGACCGGTCACGAGGTGGTCGGTTAGTCTCCGTGTCATGGGTACTGGTGACGGGGTTGCGGGGCAGTGGGGCGGGACCGACGTACATTTCGGTGAAGACGGCGGGCGGCTGACGTACGGCAGCTACCTGCGCCTGCCGCAGCTCCTCGACCAGCAGCACCTCGAGTCCGATCCGCCGGCGCACGACGAGCTGCTGTTCATCACGATCCACCAGGTGTACGAGCTGTGGTTCAAGCAGGTCCTGCACGAGCTGACCGCCTCCCGCGACGCGATGCTCGCCGGGGAGCTGTGGCTGGCCGAGCACCTGCTCCGGCGGGTGCACACGATCGAGCGCGTGCAGACCCAGCAGGTCGACATCCTGGAGACGATGACGCCGCAGGACTTCGGCGAATTCCGGCACCGGTTGTCGCCGGCATCCGGGTTCCAGTCGGTGCAGTTCCGCGAGATCGAGTTCCTGTCCGGGGCGAAGGACCCCTCCTTCGTACGACGCTTCCGCGGGCTGACATCGATCGAGCAGGAGCGTCTGCGCCAGCGTCTGGAGGAACCGACGCTGTGGGACGCCTACCTCGAAGTACTCCGGAAGGCCGGTTTCGACACCGACACCGAGGATGCCATCCGGCACGCGCTGCGGAAGGTCGCCGGCGACAGGTCGCAGTACGCCGCCATCTGGGAACTCGCCGAAGCCCTCCTCCAACACGACGAACTAGCTGCCGCCTGGCGAGCCCGCCACGTAGTCATGGTCGAACGCATGATCGGCACCAAACCCGGCACCGGCGGCTCCTCCGGCGCCAACTACCTCCGAAGCCGCCTAGACCTCCGCTACTACCCCCTCCTCTGGAACCTCCGCACCGCACTCTGAGCTCTTCCGGAAACAAATGGGCACTTGGTGACGAAAAGTGTTCGCAAACCTCGTAGGCCGTCACCTCCACCGCTAGGGTCGCGTCGCACGGGTGTGTGGGTTGGCGTGGAGGAGGGGTTTGGGTGTGAAGCTCTACTCGGATGTGGGGGTGCAGCGGGTTGGGCAGCTTGTGGGGGACCTGGTGTTTGTGGCCTGGGTTCTGGTTTGTGTGGAGTTGGGGCTGATCGTCTTCAAGATCACCAACGCGTTGGGGTTGCCGGGGCGTAAGGCTGCTTCGGCGGGGGACGGGTTGGCGGGGCAGTTGCGGCGGTTGTCGGAGCCGATCGGGAAGGTGCCGGCGGTGGGAGATCAGCTGCGGTCGCCGATCGATGGTGCCGCGGGTGCCGCGGGGCAGATGGCGCAGGCGGGGCGGGATATGGCGCACGCGGTGGAGCAGTTGGCGTACGTGCTCGCCGGTGTGACGATCGCGTTGCCCGTGCTGTTCGCCGTACTGATCTGGCTTCCGCGGCGGATCCGGTTCTCGCGCCGGGCGACGGCGGCGCAGCGGTTCATCGACAGTGCGGCCGACCTCGACCTGTTCGCCCTCCGCGCCATGGCCAACCAGCCGATGCACAAGCTCGCGAAGATCTCCGACGACCCCGTCAGCGCCTGGCGTGAGCGCGACCAGACCGTCATCGCCCAGCTCGCGACCCTCGAACTCCGCTCCAACGGCATCAAACCACCCACGTAAGGCATGTCTGATGATCCAGCGCTCGGCACGGCACCTCGCCGCACCGAGCACCTCCTCGCTACGGCGCTGGATCACCAGACATGCCTTTTAACTGCCGCTTGACGCTCTCTTGACGGGGCTGAAGCTACGCTCGGTGGCATGGCGCGGGTGCTGCTGATCGAGGACGATGATGCGATTCGTACGTCGTTGGGCAAGGCCCTGACGGCGGCCGGACACGTCGTCTCCGCAGTCGCGGCCGGAGCCGACGGGGTGGCTGCCGTCGCGCGCGACAAGCCCGAGGTGTTGCTCCTCGATCTCGGCCTGCCGGATCTGGATGGGCGCGACGTGCTCGCGATGGTGCGGTCCGTCAGCGACGTACCGGTGATTGTGGCGACTGCGCGGGACGACGACGCGAGCGTCGTACGGCTGCTCGACGCCGGCGCGGACGACTACGTGATCAAGCCGTTCAGCGCGGCGCAGATGGATGCGCGGATTCGCGCCGTACTGCGACGTCTCGGGCAGGACCAGCAGGGTGAGTCGACCGTCGAGGTCGGCGGGTTGCGGATCGATCCGCGGAGCCGGGAGGTGACCGTGGACGGGGCCGCGGTGGAGCTGACCCGCAAGGAGTTCGATCTGCTGCTGGCGTTGTCGCGCCGGCCCGGTGCGGTGGTGACGAAGCGGGAGCTGCTCGCGGAGGTCTGGGGGTTGCCGTGGGGCGGCGGTGACCGGACGGTCGACGTACACCTGTCCTGGCTGCGGCGGAAGCTCGGCGAGACGGCGGCCGAGCCGCGGTTCCTGCACAGCGTTCGCGGGGTCGGGATCAAGCTCGCGGCGGACGGGTGAGCATGCGCCGCCGCATCCTGCTGCTCTCGGTGGGCATGACCACCTTGGTCGTGCTCGCGTTCGCCGTACCGCTGGTGATTCTGCTCCGCAGTACGACGGCCAGCGAGGCGAAGGACAAGGCGCTGTACCGGGCCGAGACCGTTGCCTACTACGTCGGGGACAAGGACCACACGGCTGACGACATCACGGCGTACATCAACGGCTTGAAGGACGGGCCGGGGAACATCTCGGTGCGGATGCCGGACGGTACGACGCTCGGCGACCCGCCGCCGGGCGGCGTACCGAAGCCGAAGTCGATGCCGGCCGACTACAACGACGACGGCGACGGCGACGACAAGGGGCCGCCCAAGCTCGGCGACGCGGACTATCGCGATGTGAACGGCGGGATGGCGGTTGATGTCGCCGTCGATACGCCCACTGGGCCGGCTTCGGTTTGTCTTTATCTGACTGCCGACGAGCTGTACGACGGGTTGGTGCCGCGGCTGCTGATCCTCATCGGCGGGAGTCTGCTGGTGTTGTTGCTGAGCATCGTTGGGGCCGAGCTGGTGTCGCGGCGGTTGGCGCGGCCGCTGGAGGAGACGGCGAGTACGGCGGAACGCCTGGCGGCCGGCGACATGGAAGCGCGCGCTCCGACGACCGGTCCGGCGGAGGTGGCGAAGGTCGGGGCCGCGCTGAACGGACTCGCGGACCGGATCGACGAGGTGATCGCCGTCGAACGTGAGGCTGTGGCGGATCTGTCGCATCGGTTGCGTACGCCGCTGACCGCCCTTCGCCTGCAGGTCGAGGCTCTCGACGATCGCGAGAGTGCTGAGGAGCTGAACACGCAGGTCACCAATTTGGAGCGCACGCTGACTGCCGTCATCAGCGCCGCCCGCCGGCCGCAGCGTGAAGGACGAGTCCCGCACTGCGACGCCGTCGAGGTGACCCGTACCCGAGCCGCCTTCTGGGAACCGCTGTTCGAGGACCAGGGCCGGGAGCTGACGTTGGACCTACCAACGAGTGCTGCCATGGTCCGCTCTTCTGCCGAGGACCTCGCGGCTGCCCTCGACGCCCTGGTGGAGAACGTCGTCGCGCACACGCCTGACGGCACTCCCGCTCACATCACGCTCACCCGCGACGCCTCCCACATCCACATCACCGTCGCTGACGAAGGCCCCGGAATCCCCTTAGGCGCAGGCGAACGCGGCCGCTCCGACCGAGGCTCCACCGGCCTAGGCCTAGACATAGCCCGCCGCTACGCCGAATCCACCGGCGGCCGCTTAACCATCCACCGCAACCAGGTAGAACTAACCCTCGCCTCCAGCTGACGGGTCAGTGGGCGCCGCGCTGGCCCGGAGCCGGAGGGTGCTCTAGATCTTCGAGGGGTGGGTTGCGAGGGGGGTTACGTGGATCTTCATGTACGGGAAGAGCGGCAGGGTTGAGAGGATTTCGTGGAGGGCGTCGTTGGTTGGTACGTCGAAGATGCTGATGTTGGCGTACTCGCCGACGACCCGCCACAGCCCGGGCCAGACGCCCGACTGCTGCAGCTCGATGGCGCGGGCCTTCTCGCGGGCGAGGAGGGGGGCTGCATCCAGGTCGGGTGGGAGCTGGACGTCCATGCGGACGTGGAAGAGCATCAGGTCTCCTTGGTGAGGTGCTGCCGGCGGAGGGCGGCGACTGCGTCCAGGTCCAGTTGTACGCCGAGGCCGGGGCCGTCGGGGAGTTGCAACGCGCCGTCGACGTACGACAGCGGCGTACGCAGGATCTCCTCGGTGAACAGCAGCGGGCCGAAGAGCTCGCTGCCCCAGGTGACTCCCGGCGCGGCGCATGCCAGCTGCAACGACGCTGCGGTGCCGATGCCGGTTTCGATCGAGGTGCCGCCGTGGCAAGGGATATCGGCGGCGGCGGCGATGGCGGCGATGTCTCGCGAGCGGCGGAGGCCGCCGAGTTTGGTGGTCTTCAGAGACCAGACGTCGGCAGCGCGCAGATTCACCAACCGCAACGCATCGACAGGGGTTCGCAGCGATTCGTCGGCCATGATCGGGATCGGCAGCAAACGATTGAGCTCGGCCAGGGCCTCGACCTGCTCGCCGGGCACTGGCTGTTCGACGAGTTCGACGCCGGCCGCGGCCAGGCGGGGAAGATAGGTTGAAGCCGTCAGGAAATCCCAGCGTGCGTTGAGATCCACGCGCACCCCGGCCGCATCAGCGAGCTTCTCGGCGATCGCGCACACCCGGCGCGTGTCTTCCTCCGGAGGCAGCGCGCCCATCTTCAGCTTGAAGCTGCGGTGCCCGTCCCGCAGCTTCGCCAACGCCTCCTCGACCACGACCTCCTCCGGCTCGGCGCCCAACGCCCACGTGACGTCGACCGACGTACGTGCGAGTCCGCCGAGCAGAACATGCACAGGTACGCCGAGGGACCGCGCCCACGCGTCATGCAGCGCGACCTCGACCGCACACTTCGCGTAGAGGTTGGCACCCACCCGATCCGAGATATCGGACCACAGCCCGGCGATGTCCGCGACGGACCGGCCGGGCAGCAGCGGGGCGACGTACGTGTCAAGGGTGACCTTCATCGACTCGACCGACTCGCCGCCCCACCACGGGCCGCCCGGGACCACCCCCTCGCCCTCGCCCACGACACCGTCGCGGGTGTGGACGAAGGCCAGCAGGACCGGCTGGGCGGTCATCGCGACGCGGGCGAACCGGTGCGGTCGACGGAGGGGTACGTCGATGATCACCGTCTCCAGCCGGTCGATGGTGAGATCCATCAGCCCTGCTCGAGCTCGAAGTCGTAGGACACCCGCCGTACGCCGGTGCCGTCGTCGACCGGGTCGAGGATCAGCTCGGGCTTGGTCGCCTCGGCGACGTCGGAGTCGAGCCAGTCGCCGCCCGCGAAGTACAGCTGGGTCGTGACGGTCCGGTGCCCATCAGCCCGCACCATCAGGTGCAGGTGCGCCGGCCGCCACGGATGCCAGCCGGCGGCGCCGATCAGCTTGCCGGTCGGTCCGTCGGTCGGGATCTGGTACGGCGCGGGCTGCACCGTGCGGATCGCGAAGTTGCCCTCGGCATCGGTCGTCACGAGGCCCCGTAGATTGCCGAGCGGGATGTCCGGCGCGAATCCGGAATAGTAGCCGTCGGCATCGGCATGCCAGATGTCCACCTCGGCGCCGGCCAGCGGCGTACCGTCCACATCGCGCACCTGCCCCGACAGCACCAGCGGCTCGCCCTGCTCGTCGGCCCGATGCGGCAACTCGCAGGTCGACGAGAGCCGAACCTGGTCCGGCAGGTAGTACGGGCCCAGGATCGTTCCCTTCGTCCCGTGCTGTGACGAGGCTGCGACCTCTTCGACGACGTGCTCGACGAAGACGTCCATGAACAAAGGCCATTCGCCGACCTCGCCGACCTCCATCAGCCACGCCTTCGCGGCCTGGAACTCCGGGTAGGTGACTTCGTTGGAGCGGATCGCCGCGTGCACGCCCTGCAGGACGGCAGTGACCACAGCACTCACGCGCTCGGGTGAGACCTCGGCAGCCGAGCGTGATGTCGATTTGAAGTTCGAGCTCGCGTTCGCGCCGGAGCCCGCGGCGGTGGGAGAGTCCTGCACAGTAGTCATCATGCGCTCCTTCAGCGGTTCAGGATCCGGTTGACGTCGGTCGGGTTGATCAGGTCGGGGACGGTCCAGCCGTCCAGGTCGTACTCCGCGAGCATGGTCTCGGCGAAGCCCTTCATCGCCGCGGTCTCGCCCTGCGCCTCGGCGGCGAACAGGATCTCGGCCTTCACGTTCTCGTGGTTGCCCGAGTAGTTCCGCTCGTACAGTTCGTGCCGTCCGCCGAACTCGGTGCCGACCGAGTCCCACAGCGCCTTCATCAACTTGGTGCGCTCGACCGCGTCGTACCCGTTGGAACCGCGGACGAAGCGGTCCAGATAGGGCCGGACCTCAGGCGTCTTGAAGTCGACCGCACTGGAGTTGAGGTAAATGAGGCCGGAGGCAACATCCTGCTGGATGATCTCCTTCACCCGCGGGTATCCGGTGATCATGAACTGCCGGTAGATCAGCCCGTAGTCGAGCTTCGGCAGGACGGTCCCGTTCGGTCCCGGGTCCGGGTTCAGCGCCATCGCGTCGGCCATGCAGCGGAACAGGTTGCGCCAGCCGATCACCTCGCCGACCCGGGTCTGTACGCCGCGGAAGTCCTTGCTGCCCGTGCATTCGAGGGCCTTGAGCAACAATCCGGCGATGAAGTCGAGCTTGACCGACAACCGGATGCAGCCGTGGAACGTGAACCGCGGGATGAACCCGGACTGCGGGAAGAACCCGTTGATCTTGTCGACATCGCCGTACAGGAAGATGTTCTCCCACGGCACCAGCACCTTGTCGAAGACGAAGATCGTGTCGTTCTCGTCCAGCCGGCTCGACAGCGGGTAGTCGAACGGGCTGCCCATCACGTCGGCCTGCATGGTGTACGACGGCCGGCAGATGAGCTTCACACCAGGGGCGCTCATCGGGACCGTGCAGATCAGCGCGTACTCCTTCTTCTTGATCGGCAGCCCGTAGTGCGCGATGAAGTTGTAGTTGGTGATCGCCGAACCGGTTGCCACCACCTTCGCGCCGGACACGATCACGCCGGCGTCGGTCTCCTTCTCGACCCGCATGAAGATGTCACCGGCCTCGTCCGGCGGTAGGTTGCGGTCGACCGGCGGGTTGATGATCGCGTGGTTCCAGTACAGGACCTTCTCCTGCGACTCCTTGTACCAGCGCTTCGCGTTCTCCTCGTACGGCGCGTAGAAGTCGGTGTTCCCGCCCAGCGTGCCGAGGAAGCTGGCCTTGTAGTCCGGGCTGCGGCCCATCCAGCCCCAGGTCTGCCGGGCCCAGTGCTCGATCGCGCGGCGTGAGCTCTGCAGGTCCTCGACGCTGTGCGGCGTACGGAAGAACGCGTGCGTGTAGCCGCCGTTGCCGGTGTCGGTCGGGACGGTGATCTCGTCCTTGGTGGCGGGATCGTGCAAGGCGTCGTACAGCCGGGCGGTCATCCGGGCCGGGTTGCGGAACGCCGGGTGTTCGGTGACGTCCTTGACGCGTTCGCCGTAGATCCAGATCTCGCGGTCGTCGCGGATCGAGTCCAGGTACTCCGCTCCCGTCATCGGGCGTTTGGTCGTGGTCTGCGGCTCGACAGTCGTAGTCATGGAAAGTCCTTTCAGGCAAGGGCAAGCGGGGTGAAGACGGCCGCGGCGTCGAACCAGCCGCGCTCGGGGCAGTCCAGCGATCCCGACCAGTGGGTCTCGACCGGACCGAGGTTGCGGAACCGGCCGCCGTGGAACAGCAGCGGGTCCCGGGCGGTGATGTCGACCGCGTCCACCTCGCCGATCACGATCAGGTGGTCACCGCCGTCGTACGTCCGCCACGGCCGGCACGAGATCGTCGTGGCCGCGCCTTCGAGCAGCGGAGCGAGGGGACCGTCGACCCAGCCGGGCGCGCGGTCTGGCTTGTCGATGGGCCGCCCGGCGAAATGCCAGGCGACGTCGAGCTGGTCGTCGGCGAGCACGTTGATCGCGAACGGCTTGCCGTCCAGGTATTGGCAGGCCTTCGATGTGCGGCCGAGTGTGACCTGCGCAAGCGCGGGCTCGAGGGAGACGGCGGTGAAGGCGTTCACGGTCGCGCCGTGCGGCCGGCCCTCCTCGCTGGTGCAGGTCACCACGGTCACGCCGGTGGCGAACTGGCCGAACGCGTTCCGGAGTTCTCGCGAGTCCATCTGCGTCACCTCTTTCGGATGTACGCTCTGCGTACAGCAAGTACGCTTGGCGTACGACAAGACACTGGAGCCCTCGGCGGCGACTGTCAAGGGCTCAACAACTTTCCGTGGAAGGATGGCCCGCATGGTTGGGGAGGGGAGCGAGCGCGATTACGTGCAGAGCATCGAGCGCGGATTCGCCGTACTGCTGGCGTTCGACGCCGACCGGCCGACGCCGACCCTCGCCGAGGTCGCGACGGCGACCGGGCTGTCGCGTCCCGCCGTACGCCGGATCCTGCTGACCTTGCAGAAGCTGGGGTACGTCGCCGCCGTGGGCAGCCGCTGGACCCTGACGCCGCGGGTCCTGACGATCGGGCAGCACTACGCCGCGACGCACACCTTCGTGGAGACCGCGCAGCCGCATCTGCTCCGGCTGGCCGAGGAGACGCAGGAATCGGCGTCACTCGCGCAGCTCGACGGGACCGACGTCGTGTACGTCGCCCGCGTCCAGGTCCGCCGGATCATGGCGGTCTCCGTCGACGTCGGGAGCCGGGTGCCGGCGTACGCGACCTCGATGGGACGTGTGCTGACCGCGTGGGCCGATGCGTCGGTCGTGGACGCGGTGCTGTCGGCCGGGTTGCCGCGGTTGGCGCAGCGCACGATCACCGACCCGACGGTCTTTCGGGATGCGCTGCATCGGGTGCGCCAGGACGGGTACGCCGTCGTGGAGTCCGAGCTTGAGGACGGACTGCTGTCAGCGGCGGTCCCGGTCCGTACGCCGGATGGCGCCGTACTCGCGGCCCTCGCGTACTCGACAACTGTCGGACGGCGCACCGAGAGCCAGATCGTCGAGAAGGTCATCCCGCTGATGCAGGAGACCGCGGCGGCTATCGCCGAGGATCTGCGCCTGCTGGGTGGAACGCGCCGCCTGGACGCGCACTCTCGCGACGGCTTCTACTGAACCAGGCTGGCTAGGACGGCGAGCGCGCGTTGCAGGTGGGGCGCCTCGTCGCCAGCCCTCGTTGCCGCCGCCAACTCGACCGTTGCCTGCCCGTTGAGGGCGCGATAGGCGACGCCCGGGACCATCAGCTCCGCCACCGGCGCCGGAACCACCGCGATCCCGAGACCGGCCGCCACGAAGGTCACCAACGTCGAGGTCTCCGCCACCTCGTGCCGAACGCGCGGCTCGAACCCGGCCGCCCGGCAGCGCGCGAGCACCGTGTCGTGCATCACCGACCGCCCACCGCCGGCGTGGATCACGAAGTCCTCGTCCGCCAGCTCTTTGAGCCGCACCCGACGTCGCGCAGCCAAGCGATGCCCGTCCGGCACCGCCACGATCAGCCGATCGGCCCGCAATACCTCGACCTGCAGCGAATCGTCGTCGACAGGCGGCCGGAGGAGACCGAGGTCGATCCGCCCGTCCACCAGCGCCCGTGCCTGGTCGGGCGCGAGCATCTCGCCCTGCACAGCCACCTCGATGTCCGGCAGCTCCTCCCGCAGGGTCCGCACCAACTGCGGCAGCAGGCTGTACGTCGCCGAGCCCACGCACCCGATCACCAACCGCCCCTGCAGTCCGGCTGCGATCCGCTGCGCCTCGCCGGCGGCCGACGACACTGCCCGGATGATCTGCCGGGCTCTGACCAGGTACGCCTCACCGGCCGCGGTCAGCTCGACCCGGCGCGTCGTCCTTCTGAGGAGCTCCAGGCCGAGCTCGCCCTCGAGCTGACGGATCTGCTGCGACAGCGGCGGCTGGGCCATGTGCAGGCGGGCCGCCGCGCGACCGAAGTGCCGCTCCTCGGCGACGGCGACGAAGTACCGCAGGTGACGCAGCTCCACGATTCATACTCTCAGAGTCTCGATCGAGCGTAAATGAGTATTTCTCCATATCGGTCCGTACGGCCTACCGTCGAGGGCATGAGCGATGTGGTGATCTGCGAACCGATCCGTACGCCGGTGGGCCGCTTCGGCGGGGCACTGTCCACGCTGTCGGCCGCCGACCTCGCCACCGCGGCGCTCACGGAGCTGGTACGGCGTACCGGTCTGGGCGAAGGTGATGTCGACGACGTCATCCTCGGCCAGTGCTACCCGAACGGCGAAGCCCCCGCGATCGGCCGGATCGCCGCGCTCGACGCCGGGCTCGGAGTGTCGGTGCCGGGGGTGCAGATCGACCGCCGGTGTGGCTCCGGTCTGCAGGCCGTGTTGTACGCCGCCGGCATGGTCGCGACCGGCGCGGCACGCGTGGTCGTTGCTGGAGGCACCGAATCGATGTCGCAGGTCGAGCACTACGCGCTCGGTCTGCGCACCGGCGTACGCGGCAACGTCGAGCTAGACGACAGGCTGATCCGAGCCCGCGAAACCGCCGGCGGCAAGTACCACCCGGTCCCCGGCGGAATGCTCGAAACCGCCGAGAACCTGCGCCGGAAGTACGGCATCAGTCGCGAGGAACAGGACGAGCTAGCCCTCCGGTCCCACCAACGCGCCATCGCCGCACAGACTGAAGGCCACTTCTCAGATGAGATTGTCGGGCTCGAGGTTGCAGGTCGTCGGGGGGAGACCACCTTCGTCTCCGTCGATGAGCATCCGCGGCCCGACACATCGCTCGACGGGCTTGCCGCACTCCGTCCGGTGATGCTGAAGAGCGACCCCGACGCGACCGTCACCGCCGGCAACGCGAGCGGGCAGAACGACGGGGCTGCGGTCTGCATCGTCACCACGCGCGACGAGGCCGAGCGCCGCGGTCTTCGTCCGTTGGTCGCCCTCCGCTCGTGGGCCGTCGCCGGCGTAGGACCGGAGGTGATGGGCATCGGCCCGGTCCCCGCCACCGCAGCAGCCCTCGCCCGGGCCGACCTGACCCTCGACGACCTGGACCTGATCGAACTCAACGAGGCTTTCGCCGCCCAAGTCCTCGCCTGCCTGCGCGAATGGAAACTCGACCCCACCGACGACCGCCTCAACCCCAACGGCTCAGGCATCTCCCTCGGCCACCCGCTCGGCGCCACCGGCGCCCGCATCCTCGCCACGCTCTCCCACGAACTCCACCGCCGCAACGGCCGCTACGCCCTGGAAACCATCTGCATCGGCGGCGGCCAAGGCATCGCGGCAATCTTCGAGGCCGTCAGATGACGGTGGCTCATCTCGTCACCGGTCGACCTGATGCCCCGGTCGTCGTACTCGCGAACTCACTCGGCTCCACCTGGGAGATGTGGGACGCGAACTTCACCGGCCTGGAGCAGCACTTCCGCGTCGTCCGCTTCGACACCCGCGGCCACGGCCGTTCCCCGGTCCCGCCAGGCCCGTACACGATCGACGACCTCGCCGACGACGTCGTCATGTTGCTCGACGATCTCGCTGTCGAGCGCGCCCACTTCGTCGGACTTTCGCTCGGCGGCATGACCGGCCTGCGCTTGGCCGCGCGCGATCCGTCCCGCATCGACCGCCTCGTCGTACTCTGCACCGGCGCCCGCCTCGATCCCTTGAGCGGCTGGACCGATCGGGCTGAGCTTGTCCGCGCGAAGGGCACGGCGGCCGTGGCGGAGGCCGTCGTACGACGGTGGTTCACGCCGGGCTGGCTGGTTGAGCATCCTGAGGTGCGGGCTGCGTGTGAAGAGATGGTTGCCTCGACGCCGGCCGACGGGTACGCCGCGTGCTGCGAGGCCATCGCCACGATGGACCTGATCGACGACCTCCCCGCGATCACCGCGCCGACGCTCGCGATCGCCGGCGCCGACGATCCGGCTACTCCGCCGTGGCAGCTCGAGCGGATCGCCACGTCAGTTGCCCACGGCAAACTTCTCGTCGTACCGGACGCCGCTCACCTGGCCGCCGCCGAACGACCCGACCTGGTGACGCCGGCCGTCATCGCCCACCTTCAGGAGGACTACGAATGAGCGTGGACAAGGTCTTCGCGACACCGGCCGACGCGGTCGCTGACATCCCGGACGGGAGCAGTCTGGCGGTCGGTGGATTCGGTCTGGCCGGCATCCCGTGGTTCCTCATCGGGGCCTTGCTCGACCAGGGCGCGCGGGACCTGACCGTGGTGTCGAACAACTGCGGTGTCGACGGTGCGGGCCTTGGACTGCTGCTGGAACAAGGGCGGATCAGTCGGGTGATTGCGTCGTACGTCGGGGAGAACAAGGAGTTTGCGCGTCAGTACCTCGCGGGGGAGTTGACCGTCGAGCTGACTCCGCAGGGCACGCTGGCCGAGCGGCTGCGGGCGGGCGGCGCCGGGATCGGTGCATTCTTCACTCCGACCGGCGTGGGGACGTTGGTGTCGGAGGGCGGGTTGCCGTGGCGGTATGCCGCGGACGGCACCGTCGCGGTCGCGTCGCCGCCCAAGGAGGTCCGCACGATCCAGGGCCGGGAGATGGTGCTCGAGGAGGCGATCGTCACCGACGTCGCGCTGGTCCGCGCCGCGGTCGCCGATCGCGCCGGGAACTGCGTGTTCCACGCCGCCGCGCGCAACTTCAACCCGGTCGCCGCGATGGCCGGTCGCCTGACGATCGTCGAGGCCGAGCAGGTCGTCGAGGTCGGAGCGCTCGATCCGGATGCGGTCCATCTGCCCGGCGTGTTCGTACAGCGCGTCGTACCTCTCACTCCTGAGCAGGCCGAGGAGAAGAGCATCGAGAAGCGCACGACCCGCCCGCGACCGGAGGCCTGACATGCCGTGGACCCGAGACGAGATGGCCGCCCGAGCGGCGGCGGAGCTGAACGACGGCGAGTACGTGAATCTCGGAATCGGACTGCCGACCCTCGTCCCTAACCACCTACCGGCCGGCTCGTCGGTCACCCTGCAGGCGGAGAACGGGGTGCTGGGCGTCGGTCCGTTCCCGTACGACGACGAGGTCGACCCGGACCTGATCGACGCCGGCAAGCAGACGGTCACCGTCGTACCGGGAGCGTCGTACTTCGACTCGTCCACCAGCTTCGCCATGATCCGCGGCGGGCACGTGGACGTCGCAATCCTGGGCGGAATGCAGGTCTCCGCAACCGGCGACCTAGCAAACTGGATGGTCCCCGGCGCCGTCGTAAAAGGCATGGGCGGCGCAATGGACCTAGTCTCCGGCGCCCGCCGCGTAGTCGTCCTCATGGAACACCTAACCCGCAAAGGCGCCCCCAAACTCGTAACCTCCTGCACCCTCCCCCTAACCGGCCGCCACGTAGTCCACCGAGTCATCACCGACCTAGCCGTCCTAGACGTTGCCAACGGCACCTTCCACCTCGTCGAACTAGCCCCCGACGTAACCCGCACCAACGTAGAACAAGCCACCGCGGCGTACGTCGTGTAAGCAGCCCCCGCGTGCTACGCAGCCGCCTCTCGTCGCTGCGCTCCTCGGCGCGTCCGCTGCGCGCGCTACCCACCCACCCCCGGCTCAGTGCCGGAGCACCCCTTCCGGCTACCGCCGGGACCTTCCGGCTGCCGCCGGACCTGCGGGCTGCCGCGCGTGCGACTGCCAGGTGGTGCCGCCCATGGGGTGGGTCGAGCGTCCTTGGCCCCGTGGCGCCATCCACTTGTGCTGGCTGCGCAGCCCGCCTCGTGAGGTAGACGCCTCCTCGCCGGCCTGTTGACTGACCGTGCTGACCGAGCGGGCCGGAGCGCTCACGCCGCCGCCGGGCGCACTCGCTTTGGACGCGACGCCCCAGCAATCAGGCCGCAGGACGCGGCGGTCGCAGTCCGCAACCTGAGCGTCCACAGAACAGCGTCTGCGACGACGGTCGTTGCCGGGAACAAGCTGCGCTTCGTCATCGCCGTACACAACACCGGACCGTCGTTGGCGGCCGGGGTGACGGTCACCGACGAGCTCCCCGCCGGGCTCCGCCTGGCAAGCAAGCCGGACCGGTGCACTATCGGGCAGAAGATCACCTGCGCAGTAGGCCGGACCCGGATCCGAGCGACAATTCCAATTCGGTCACAGTCAAGGTCACCCCGCACCAGCCGGCCCGCCCGACTCCGCCGGACCCGGGCCTGACCAGCTCCGGCGCCCTCCAGGTGACGGGCTGGAGGGCGTCGGGCCGATTTGCATCAAGCTGCAATGTATGCACTAATGCTCCCTTCCTCCGCTATAGTCAGCGCGATCTCGAGTTAATCGAGACCAAAACGGAGGGGGAACTCCTATGAAGTTGCAGCGCTTTGCGCTCGCACTGGCCGGGATCGGCCTGCTGGGCGCATCTGTCTCGTCGGTTCCGGCCTTCGCCGGAAAGACCGACCCAAAGCCTCATTTCTCTGACAAGGTCGCCCACCCGGGGGCCGTGAAGGCACTGGCCGTCGGTGGCCCGTGCATCAACTACGTCGGCGTGCCGACGGCCGCGGGCATGATGCAGGAGATCGACGTGACGGCCGGTGCGACTCCGAGCGCGGAATCGTTCGAGCCGTTCAACTACGTCGCCACCCGCGCGAACGCGACCTGGTACGGCGCGGTGAACGCTGCCGGCACGCAGTATTACTACTACGGCCTGATGCTGCAGGGCTCGAGCCTGTACCGCCAGACGACGTATCTGCCGGACGCCAAGCCGCCGGTCCCGACGTTCAAGAAGGTCGGCACGGGCTGGACCAACTTCAAGACGATCGCCACCTCTAACTACAGCATCGCGAACCCCAGGCACGCGTACCTGTACGGCCTGAACACCAACAACAGCCTGTACCGCTACCAGATCGTCGGCGCGGGCTTCAAGGCACTCGGCCCCATCCCGGGCTTCCGTGGCTTCAAAACGATGACGGTGGTCAGCGAGACCGCGACGTACGACACGCTGCTGATGACCACCACCGCCGGTGCGCTCTGGACCGCGCACATCCCGATCGCCGCCGGTGCGAAGCCGGTGATGAAGCTGATCCGCGCCTCGGGCTTCGACAAGTACGAGTCGCTCGTCGCTCAGGGCTGCGGCACCCGCGGCGGCACCCTGGTGACTGCCGTCGACAATGCCACGCAGTCCGGCAATCAGTACGCGTTCAGCAAGTTCAACGGCACCGCGACTGCCATGACGAACTACGGCCCGATCCCGGGGGCCGTCTTCAACGGCGTGGACCACGTCTCGTTCACCACGCACTATGACCAAGAGGTCAGCGAGTAGTAGTTCCATCAGCGAGCGAGGCCCCAGCACTGCGTGTTTGCTGGGGCCTCGATTCGCCAGGGGGGCGGGGTCGTCGGGTAGACGCGCGTGCTGAGCACGCGACCTGCGCTGGTGAAGGCCTCGACCACTGACCCGTCGAGGAAGATCCGGAGCGCCGGCCGGTCCGACGCCGGATCGAAGGCGTCCGTCACCTCCATCCGCCCACCGTGGGCGTACGGCGCAACGCTCGCGTGGCTCCGGTCGATCGTGAAGGTGTCGGCGTCCAGCTCGAAGGTCAGGTACTCCTCGTCGCTGAAGTGAACGACGACGCGTCCTGAGCCTTCCGGTACGACGATCTCGAGCTGAGCAGTGCTGGCGGGCGAATCGGTCCGCAGCGTGTCCATCGTCGGTACGGGCGCACTCCGCAGCGAAGAGTCCGCTCCCAGCCAGACCACGCGGGGGAGTGAGATCACCCCGGCCCAGCCGTCGTTCCAGCCCGGACGATCGCGCCCTTCCGGCAGCCAGCCGAACAGCAGCGGACCGAATCGGCTCTCGCGCACCGCCGACGCCGCATAGAAGTCGGTGCCGTGATCCACCCGCTGCGGTGCCGGTGGTACGTCGACATCGAACGACAGCACCTCGCCCGGCCCGCCCTCAGGCGACCACGAAGCAACCACGGCGATCCGCCGGCCGTCGATCGTCAGCATCTGCGGGCATTCCCACGCCGACCCGGTGTCCTCCCCTCCCACCCGGGTACGAGGGAGCTCGGCGAGCGGGTCGACTGCCGTCCACTCCGACAGGTCAGGTGATCGATACAGCGCGAGGCTGGCACCGCGATCGACGTACCCGGCGCCGACCACCATCCACCAGGTCCCGTTCTCCTTCCAGACAAAGGGATCCCGGAACATGACCGCTTCATCCGGATCCGGGACCACCTGGTACGCCGGTCCGAACGACGCGCCGCCGTCGTCAGACACAGCCGTGAGAACCGACTGGTACGGGCTGCCGTCCACGCGCCCGGAGTAGAAGGCCCGGATCCGGCCGTCGTCCAGCACGGTATTGCCGGACCAGCAGCCGTCGGTGTCCGGCCCGCCCGGCTGCGGCGCCATCGCGGGCCGGTGCAGCGTCCAGTGCACGTAGTCGGTCGAGGTGGCATGCCCCCATTCGACCGGTGCCTGCAGGTCGAGCGTCGGCCGCGACTGGAAGAACAGGTGTACGTCGCTACCGAGCTCGATCGGCCCGTTCGGGTCGTTGAGGTATCCGCCGGGCGGCCGGACGTGGTACCTGGGACGGAGGTGTGCCACCGTCCCGGTCGACCGGTGTGCGGATCGGGTCTGGGTCACCGTGAAGCTCCTGCCGTGATGCCTGCGATGAAGTACCGCTGGGCGAAGATGAACAGCACTACGCTCGGCAGGATCGCCAGCACCACGCCGGCCAGCACCACCGAGATCGAACCGGTGCCGAGGTTTCCCTGCAGGCCGACCAGGCCCAGCGGCAGCGTGAAGTTGTCCTGGGTCTGCAGGAAGATCAGCGGCCGGTAGAACTCCGCCCAGAAGCCGGAGAAGTTCAGGATCGCGAGCGTGGCGATCGCCGGACCGGCCATCTTGGCGTAGATCAGCAGGAAGGTCTGGAAGTGGCCGGCGCCGTCGATCCGCGCCGCCTCTCCCAGTTCCTTCGGCATTTGCATGAAGTACTGGCGCATCAGGAACGTCCCGAACGCGCTGCCCAGCGCCGAGACCACCAGCGACATCGGGCTGTCCGACAGACCGAGGTACCGGATGATCACGAACACCGGGATGATGATCGTCTGCAGCGGCACCATCATCGTGGCCAGGAAGATCCCGAAGATCACCGAGCGGCCGGGAAAGCTGACCATCGCGAACGCGTAGCCGGACAGCGTGCAGGTGATGGTCTGGCCGATCACGATCAGCCCGGTCACGACCACGCTGTTGAAGAAGAACCGGCCGATCGGGATCCGGTCGAACACCGCGCTGTAGTTGGAGAAGTCCGGGTGCAGGGGGATCCACTGCGGTGGATTGCTGAACGCCTCGGCCGGTGTCCGCAGCGAGGTGGTGACCGTCCAGAGCAAGGGGCCGAGGGCAACCATTGCGGCGAGGACCAGGACCACGATGCCGGTCATCCGGCCGATCCGGGCGAGGGTTCCGGTGGATTCTGTCATTGGTAGAACACCAGCTTTCGCGCTGCCAGGAACTGCAGTCCGGTGATGATCAGGATCGCCGCCAGCAGCACGATCGCGATCGCCGAGCCGTACCCGAACTGCAGGTTCTGGAAGCCCTTCTGGTACATCGAGATCGTCACCGTGGTGGTCGCCGTCCCCGGGCCGCCCTTGGTCATGATGTACGGCTGGTCGAACAGCTGCATCGCGTTGATCAGGGCAACGACCGCGGCGAACAGGATGGTCGGGCTGATCAACGGGACCTTGATCCGGAACAGCGTCCGCAACGGCCCGGCTCCGTCGATCTGCGCGGCTTCGAGGACGTCGGTGGGCACCGACATCAACGAGGCGACGAACAGGACGAACGTGAACCCGACCTGCTGCCACACCGCTACCAGCACGATCGTCGTGGCCGCTCCGAATCCGCTCGTCAGCCACGGCACGTTCGGGATGCCGAGCAGCCCGAGGTAGTAGTTCACGACGCCGAACTTGTAGTCGAACATGTAGCCCATGAAGATCGAGACGGCGGCCGTCGACGCCAGCAGCGGCAGGTAGAACGCAGTACGGAAGATGGTCCGGATCCACACCAGCTTGCGTTGGTTGACCAGGACCGCGAGCCCCAGACCGAGAGTCAGTTGCAGCACGACGACAGCCAGCGCCATGCCCAACGTGACGCCGAACGACTTCAGCACCGGACCGTCGGTGAACAGCCGCTGGTAGTTCTCCAACCCGACGAACTGCGGGCTCGAGATGACGTCCCAGGAGAAGAACGACAACCCCAGCGACGCGACGATCGGGATCGCGGTGAAGACCGCGACGAACAGACACGACAGCCCGATCATCGCGAAGCCGAACGGAGCCTCCCGATGCGACGACGGGTGCCGGCGGCGCTTGGCGATGGCAGCCGGCACCTCAGCGGTGGCGGCCGACATCAGCTAGCCCCCGCTGCCTTCTCGAGGTCGGACTGCAATCCGTCCAGCGCAGCCTTCGCGTCGCCGGAAGAGATCGCCTGCGTCGTGCGCTGGTTCAGTGCGGTCGCGAGCGCGTTGTAGTACGGCGGGGCCGGGATCGGCGCGGTCTCCGGGTGCTTGGTCAGCGTGTCGTAGAAGACCGACCAGTGCTTCGGTCCGGTCTTCGCGTACCGCTCGGCCGTCACCAGGGACTTGCGGCCGGGCGTGGTCACGTTGCCCGGGAAGACCAGGTCGAACGTTTCCGGCTTGACCAGCAGCTTCAGGACCTCCCAGGCGAGATCCTTCTTCTTGGACGACTTGAAGATCGCGTAGCCGCCGGCGCCGAAGAGGTGCCGCTGGCTCTTCCACTTCGGGAACAGCTGTACGTCGAAGCTGCCGTTCTTCATCCCGGCGTTCGTCAGCCCGCCGGCCCAGAACCCGCCGCCGATCGACATGCCGATCCGGTTCGACGCGAACAGGCCCTGCAGCGTGCCGCCACCGCCGACGTCGGGCGATGGCGACAGCCCCTTCTTGGTCAGCTCGATCATGTAGTTCAGCGCCTCGACGGTGCCCTCGGAGTTCGCGGTCGGCGCGCCCCACTTCCAGCCGCCCTTACGGCCCGCGGCGGCCGGATCACCGGCGTACGCATTGTTCCACAGCCAGTCGCCGCCGTCGTACTTGCCCTCCTCGAGCAGGTTCGCGTTGTTGGCGTACATGAACGACGTCCAGCTGCCCCAGAGGCGGACCACCCAGCCGAAGGCGTTGATGCCCTTGAACTTGGCGATCTTCGTTGCCGCGGACTCGAAGTCGTCGATGGTCCAGCCCTCGCTCGGCGGTACGACGCCGGCCCGCTGGAACAGCTCGGTGCTGTAGAACATGTTCCCGGCGTTGAAGCTGTCGGGCAGCTCCCACAGGTGGCCCTGGTACATCATCGACTCGACCAGCGCGGGGTGGATATCGGCGAAATACTCCTTCAGCGCGGACAGGTCCTTGGTGACGTAGTCGTCCAACGGGACCGCGAGTTCCTTGGACGCCATCAGCTGCAGGCCCTCGGTCGCGACGCTGATGATGTCGGGCGGGGTCCCGGCGGCGATCTGGGTCAGCACCTTGGCCAGGAAGTCGTTCCAGTCGGTGCCGTTGATGGCCGAGATCTCGAACTTGATGGTCGAGTCGAGCTTGGAGATCTGCGGCTGCAACCGGTTCTGCAGCTGGGTCGCCGCCGCCTGCTCTCCGAAGTACAGCATCTTGAGTGACTTCGACGACGAGCCGCCGCCGCTGTTGCCGCAGGCGGCCAGATCGGCCAGCGCTGCGAGCCCGAGTCCACCGGCCGCCCCGGCCTTCAGCACGGTACGGCGGGCGATCGGGCCACCGGGGGGATGGATGCCTGTCATGGGGTTCCTCCTTGGCCGCTCGAGTGGCCCGGCAAGCCACCCAATACGTATTGACTGGGGACGGTAGCAGCGGTGTACGGTAGGGCGCAATACGTATTGGGTCCAGCTGTGATAGAAAATTGGCTGCGGTAACGCAGCCGCTCACCGTGAAGGGGGACCATGGCGAAGCAGCCGGCCGGTCGGCCGAAGCGCGTCACGATGACCGATGTCGCGAAGCGCGCCGGGGTGTCCCAGCCCACCGTGTCGTTCGTCCTCAACGATCGCCGCGACGTCGCGGTTGCCGAGGAGACCCGGCGGCGCGTGCTCGAGGCCGCGGCCGAGCTCGACTTCGTCCCGAACCGGGCGGCCCAGCTGCTCCGGTCGAACAAGTCGTTCACGGTCGGCGTCGTGACCAGCGGCATCGTCTCCCAGCCGTACGCCGGTCTGATCGTGCTCGGTCTCCAACAGGTCGTCCAGCCGGCTGGTTACGTCTGCATGGTCGTCGACACGACCGGCGATCCGGGCGAGGGGGACGACGCGGTGGCGAGCTTGGTGGGGCAGGGCGTCGCCGCGATCGTCTACGCGTCACTCGCGCCCAAGCCGCTGCATCGCAGCCCACGGCTCGATGGCATTCGCACGATCTTCGTGAACTGCTGGCCGGAGGAGGGCAAGGCCGACACGGTCCTGCTCGCCGACGAGTACGCCGGTGGTCGCGCCGCGGCGGCGTCGGTGTTCGAGCGCGGGCATCGCGAGGTCGCCTTCCTCGGCGGCATGCGCAACGACTATGCCTGCAAGGAGCGCCGCCGCGGTTTCGACGATGCCGCCCGAGCGGCCGGTCTGCGCCCGTCCGACCTCGTGCATCGGTACGGCAACTACCAGATCGGATCCGGGTACGACCTGGCCACCGAGGTGGTGACCGAGCACCGGTCGACCGCATTGGTCTGCGGGAACGACCGGATGGCGATCGGGGCGATGCTCGCCTTGCATGCTCTCGGGCTGGATTGCCCCAAGGACGTCAGCATCGTCGGCTTCGACGATCAGCCTGATGTCGCAGACCAGGTGCGTCCGGGGCTGACCACGGCCGCGTTGCCGCACCTGATGCTCGGCCGTCGCGCCGGCGAACTGGTGCTGGGCTCGCCGGACGACGCGCCCGAACGGATCATCGTCGACTGTGAACTGGTCGAGCGTGAGTCGGTCGGCGCACCGCCGAGGAGTCGTCGATGAGCGGGTACGTCGGCGACGTCATCCCGTTCAGCTACGACGGCCGGATCTGGCTGTTCTACCTGCTGGACGAGCGACTGGACGAGCCGACCGGCATGCCGTGGGCGCTCGTGTCCACCACCGATTTCGTGGAGTACGTCGACCATGGCGTCGTGCTGCCCGCCGGTGACCGCGACGCTGTCGACTTCGACTGCTACACGGGCAGCGTGATCGCGGACGGCTCGCAGTTGCACCTGTTCTACACAGGCCACAATCCGCGCCTCGGGGATGCCGACGGCTCGTTCCAGGTCGTCTGCCACGCGGTCAGCGATGGGGATCCGACGCGATGGACCAAGCTGCCTGACCTGACCTTCGGTGCGCCCGATGGTTACGTGCCGCAGGACTGGCGAGATCCCTTTGTTTACAGGGTGTCGCCGGATCAGCCATGGCAAATGGTCCTCGCGGCCCGGTACGTCGGCCGACCGGATCGCCGGTGTGGTGTCGTCGCCCGCCTGACCTCGACCGACCTGGAGCAATGGACTCTGGCACCGCCGCTGTGGGAGCCGCACCGATACATCACCCAGGAGTGCCCGGACGTCTTCCAATGGGGGGACTGGTGGTACTTGGTGTACTCCGAATTCAGCGACGCCTTCCAGACCCGCTATCGGATCTCCCGCGACCCGGACGGCCCCTGGCTAGCCCCCGCCCACGACACCGTCGACGGCCGAGCGTTCTACGCAGCCAAGTCCGTCGAACACAACGGACGCCGCTTCTTCATCGGCTGGATCCCTACAAAACAAGACGGTGCGTGGCAATGGGCGGGCGATCTCGCCGTCCTCGAAGCCCATCAATCCGCCGACGGCACGCTGGCCTTCACGTTGCCGGAGGAGCTTCGCGCGGCGTACTCCGACGTACAGCAGGTCTCACTGAAGCCCGTCGACGGCGCCGCGAGCGAGCCGGGTCAAGGTGCATCTGATCGCTACTCCGCCTGGATCGGCGACCCGGTCCCCGCCGACTGCCTCATCGACCTCACCGTAGACGTTGCCCCAGGCACCCAATCCCTGGGCCTCCTGCTCCACGCGTCTCCCGACGGCGAACAAGCCACCATCCTCCGCCTGGAGCCCAAGCAAAACCGCCTGGTCCTCGACACCTGGCCCCGAGGCCGCACCGGTCCCGCCCAGTGGCAGGTCAACGGCGACATCCCGCACGCCGTCGACCTGGAACGCCCGCACCCACTCCCACCCGGCCGCCACACCCTCCAGGTCCGCCTCCAAGGAACCACCGGCCAAGCCATCCTCGACAACCAAACAGCCCTGTCCTTCCGCCACTACACCACAGCCCCCGCCCACCTCGCCTTCTTCACCACCGACGGCACCGCCGACGTCATCAGCTTCACCGTCGCGCACCACTGAGGTGTCAACGCGGCACGTCAGTCGACGTTTGTGGCAGTGAGCTTGACGCCTCCGTTCGAGCCCTGGTGCAGCGCGGTTCGGTCGCCGTGGTCGACGATGGTGAGTTCTCCGCTTGCCCCGTCGACCACGACACGACGGCCGCAGCCGTCAAGACATTCGAACAGCAGGCCGGCTGGGCTTGCCGTGCATTCCATCCGATGCGTTCTGGCCATACTTCATAACAACACCACTCATTTGCAGGCGCAATCGCAGCCGTGGTGGCATGCCTCGCGCGGCGTACCGCACACCTGGTCGGGTAACAGAACCGGCCCGACTCCACGGACAGCCTGGCTACGGGCGAACCGCAGCAGCGCCTCGGTCGCCTGCGGTGCGTTCTCACCGGTCGCAGACATCCGCGCCGCAATCATCCCAGCCACCAACGGAGCCGAGAACGACGTCCCGCTCCAGCTGCACAGTCCGACGAAGGATCGTGTCTGTTGCGGGTGCTCGTGGATGGTCAGGTAGTCGCCGACCCCGAAGGCATTGACGAGATCCGTGCCGGGTGCGTACACATCGACCCAGCCGCCGTAATTGGAGAAGTCCGCCCGAGAGGTCCCGTTCGCCGACAGGGCGCCGACTCCGACGGCCCACGAGTACGCCGCGGGGTAGAACGGCAGCCGGCTCGTGTCGTTGCCGGCCGGAGCGACGAGGACCACGTTCACCTGTCGCAGGTACTCGTCGTAGAAGGCACTGAAGGTGAGCATCGGCAGGTGCAACCGGGTGGTCCCGGCGAACTCGCAGACGATGACGTCGGGGCCACGGTCCATCGCCTCGACCAGCTGCGGGACGATCTCGTCCTCGAACAAGAATCCCGCATGCTGCGTCGCCCGCTCCACATAGATGTCCGCGTGCGGCGCGACGCACCGTACGCATCCGGCGACGAAGGTGCCGTGACCGGCGTACGGCTCGATGGTCTTCTTCACGAGCGGATCCTCATCGCCGTCTACGCCCGCCATCCACGGCCACCTGGTCGGCGCGTCCTTGAACAGACCGCCGTCCACGACGCCCACCATGACACCGTCACCGTCCCAGCCGTGGGTCCCGCAGCAGATCCCATCGCTCACCGGCGGCACCGGACTGAAGGATTGGGACGAGACGACTGCCGGCTCGGTCGCCGGACAGGGGTGCCCGCTGCCGGGACACAACGACAATCCATGGACCGGGGTTGCCATCCCGGCCTCGAGCAACTCGTCCAACTGTTCGAGAATCTCGGGCACCGAGAAGTCGTCGCCGGACCACTCGAGCTTGACGACCCCGGCAATCACCGGCGCATCACCGATGCCGATGTCCCGCTGAACGCTCTCATCGCCTCCCGAGAGAATCCCCCGCAGAGTCTGCCGCACGCGGTCGGCGTCCGGCGTCCGGACCAGGATGCTGTTGCGGCGGTAGAAGTACTGGACACGTACCTCGTCTCGCCAGTCCGGCGGATAGGCCTCCGCGCGGGGGTCCTGTTCCAGAATGAGCTCGACAGCCTCTACGAGACGTTGTTGCTCGGACATGTTGCACCCTCCCTTGCCCTTCCTTGACCTGGAAATTGCCGTACTACGATCGGACTTGTCCGCGTATGGGAGGGCGGGTGCTGCGATGGACGCAGACGACATGCATGCGCTTGCTTTGTCGCGTCCCACCGAGGCCCTGCGGATCGCTCACGACGTGCTGGCCGGAACCCCGTCCGACGCCGAGGCCGCCGCGGCCCACCATGCGGCAGGTCTCGTCCATCGCGACTTCGGCGACATCCGCGAGGCGATCGCGGAACTCAAGGCGGCGTACCGATCGATTCGCAGGACGACGGATCACGACCGTGAGGCCGAGATTCTCGCGACGCTCGGTGTGGCTCTGGTGATGGGCGGTCAGACCGAGCGCGGGCTGGCCGCGCTCGACGCCGTCGTACCCGGCCGGACCGGCGTGCTGACCGGCCGGCTGTTGATCCGTCGCTCCTGGGTCTTCGGAGCTCTGCTCGGACGGTACACCGAGGCGCTCGCGGATGCCGAGCAGGCAGTCGAGTCCCTGGCCGACACCGGCGACCTCGTCTGGGAGGCTCGGGCGTTCCACATGCGGGCAATGGTGCTGCTCGCGATGGGCGTGATCGATCGCGCCGACGCGGATTACGCCCGTAGCGAGGAGTTGTTCCTGAAGGGCGGCCAGGAAGTCGAGTACGCCGATGCGCGGCAGGCGCGCGGCGCCACCGCGCTCGCCAGAGGTGATCTGCCGGCTGCGCTGCAATTCCTGGACGACGCACAGCGGATGGTCGAGGAGCTCGGCGTGCTCGAGCCCGACTTGTACGCCAACAAGTGCTTGATGCTGCTGGCTGCCGGTCTGACCCACGAAGCCCTGGTCGAGATCAACAGCGCGCTCGACCGGATCGAGGCGCAGCGTGGCTCGTCGGCGCGGCACGCGGAGCTGTTGCTGTGCGCCGGTCTGGCCGCGCACGCGGCCGGCAAGTTCGAGCTGGCCGAGCGCCGCAACCGCGATGCGCTGAAGCTGTTCGAGCGACAGCAACGTCCGTGGTGGGCAGCGCGGGCCGAGCTGGGTTTGCTGCAGACTCGCTTTGCGAACGGCGGCCGGACGGCGCCGTTGCTGCGAGCCGGTCAACGGGTCAGTGCGGTGCTCGACGAGCTCGACCGGGATCTCGCCGCGGAGGCACACCTGCTGACCGGCCGGATCGCACTCGCCCGAAAGGACAGCCCCGAAGCGGTGCGCCACCTGAGCATCGCGGCCAGAGCACGGAAGCGTGGCCTGCGAACGCGCGGTGCCGGCTGGCTCGCTCAAGCGCTGCTGCACCAGGACGGTGGCCGATCGCGCGGCATGCTGGGCGCGTGTAGGCAGGGCTTGAGCCTGATCGAGATTTACGTGCGGACTCTGGGCGCAACCGAACTGCGCGCCCTGGCCACAGCCCAGGGCGCAGAACTCGCAGCGATGGCGCTTCGGTACGCCGTCGAGCACGGCAGCGGTCGCCAGGTGCTCGAGTGGAGCGAGCGTTGGCGCGCGACGGTTCTCGCCATTCCACCGGTACGGCCGCAAGCAGATGACGGACTGGTCGCGGACCTCGCCGCGCTGCGCGATCTCACCCAGCGCATGGAGTCGAGTCACGATCGTGGGCCGGGCACCGGTCACCAATATCGCGAGCGCGAGCGGCTCGAGGCTGCTGTGCGGCAGCGGGTTTTGTTGACGCCTGGGGAGCTCGACGGGCGGCGTGAGCGGCTTCGGGTTGCTGAGTTGCTTGAACAGCTTGGTGAGCGGACGTTGGTGGAGCTTGTCGACCTCGAGGATCGGCTGTACGCCGTGGTGGCTTCGCGCAGGCAGGTTCGGCTGCGGCCGATCGGGCCGACCTCGGCGGCGACTCATACGCTCTCGCATGCCCTGTTCGCACTCCGTCGCGAGAACGCCCGGCGTGGCAAGCATGAGCTCATGCTCGACACGATCGGAGCGCGGCTCGAATCGGCCCTGCTGGGCGACACGCTGCAGCACCTCGGCGACGAACCGGTAGTCGTCGTACCGACCGGTCGGCTGCATGCGGTTCCTTGGAGTCTTCTGCCGTCGCTGCGGACCCGTCCGACGTCGGTGGTCCCGTCAGCCGCAGCGTGGGTACGCGCGATGCGGGCTGAGCCTCCACCGGTCGACCGCGTCGTACTGATCGGCGGACCGCATCTGGCGGCCGGACGAGAGGAGGTACGGCGGCTTGCCGAGCTGTATCCGGATGCTGTCGTGCTCGCGGACGGCAGCGCGACCGCCGACGCCGTACTGGAGGCGATCGACGGGGCATCGCTCGTGCATGTGGCGGCGCATGGCACGTTCCGCGCGGACAGTCCGCTCTTCTCCGCGATCGAGCTGGATGACGGCCCGCTCACGGTGTACGACTTCGAACGCCTGAAGAGGGCGCCGCACCGCATGGTGCTGTCCAGCTGCAGCTCGGCGCTCGGTGGACCGAGTGGTGCCGACGAGCTGGTGGGTCTGGTCAGTGCGTTGGTGGCGCTCGGATCGGCCGGCGTGGTGGCGAGCGTCGTACCTGTGTCCGACCCTGCGACCGTTCCGCTGATGCTGCGCCTGCACGAACAGTTGCGCGCCGGTGACGGGCTCGCCGAAGCGCTTGCCCGGACACATGATTCCGACGACGCGACCTCCCAGTCCTTTGTCGCCCTCGGCGCGTGAGTGCGGGTCACAACTGCACCCAGTCCGTGACGACGCGGCCGGTAGCCGTGTCACACCGCAACCGCATGGCGCCGGCCGGCAGCGTCGGCAGCTCGAAGAAGCCCGATTCGTCCACGACGATGTCGTACGTCGTACCGTCCGCGGTTTCGACGCGTATCTCGGCTGCGCTGGGCGGCAGGATCTGGCCGACGACTTCGGAGCGCAACACCTCCAGTTCCACGGACAGCGGCGTCGAGGTGAACACCAGCACCCGGTCTGCATTGGACTCGGCGCGGACCTCGCCGGCCGACGCCATCGACGAGTCGAAGGTCAGGCTCGCCAGGAGCAGGTCGTCGTCGATCGTGCGCCACGACAGGGCGCCTTCGGCGTGCTCGGCGATCGTCTGCGCCAACGGTTCGGTGGCCCGGACGGCCGCCGCGAGGTCCTCGAGAAGACGGTCATCGTCATCCCAACGATGCTGCGTCATGCCGATCACCTTCTGTCGGTTCGGATGCGACGTACCCTCTGACGGCTGGAGTTGTGCGGAGCCGCGCGAGTGCGCGGGACCGCGTCGGACCGATGCTGCCGACCGGGATCCCGGTGCGTCGGCTGATCTCGGCGTACGACGGCTGCGGGTCCTGCATGAGCAGCAACAGCAGTTCGCGTTGCCGGCTCGGTAGTTCGGCGAGCCCGGCGAGCAGCACCTGGTGCCGCTCGGACCGGACGAGTCCTTCGTCCGGATCGGGAACATCGGCGACGGGCGGCTGGTCGTCATTCAACGGGTCACTCATCCTGCGGAGATGTTGCGAGGACAGGTAGCGGATCGACTCCCGGCGCGCGGTCGTGACCAGCCAGCCGGGGATCGCTCGCGGCTCCTGGAGGCTGTCCAGGTGCTCGACGAGCCGCAGCCAGACCGTCTGTGCGACATCCTCGGTCTCGGCCGGCGTCAACCGGAACCCGCGAATGACCGACACGAGCAGGGGCGCGTAGCGTGCGACGAGCTCCCGCCACGCCTGTTGATCGCCCGCGGCTGCGGTGACTACAAGTGCGGTGACTGGTGAGACATCCTGTTCCATTCCCGCTCCCGGGTGGTACGTGATGCTTCGTGCGAGAGGTGCACGCCATCGATCCCCCCTGCGATGGCGTGCCTCCCCGTGATGTTCCCGGTTCCGCAGGCCTAGGGCTCGCGGAGCAGGAACGTCGGGCCCTCGCTGAAGGCGGCCATCTCCGTCAGCACGTTCAGTGCGGTCCGGTAGGTGATGACCACGACGAGTTTGTACACGCCGGAGTCCGGCGCCTTGTCCGGCGGCAGCGTGTTGGCCGGGACGGTGATCTTGGCGGCGTACGACGGACCGCCGTTCGCCGGTACGACCTTGCTGCCGATGAGCACCTCGGGACCGGGGCCCATCGATTCGGCGTACGCCTTGACGGTCCAGTTGCCGTCGAGCAGCACGGCCGTGGCCGGCGGCTCGACCGCCCACTCGATCGTGACGTCGAACGGGAACTCGTCGTCGAGGACGCGGTTCGGGTTGCCGTCGTGGTCGATGATCGCCACCGCGGTCACCGAGCCTTCGAGACCGGCAAGGCCGTCGAAGTTGGGATCTGTCATTTCGGGTTCCCCCCAAGCAGGCGCCCTACTCACCAGGGCGCTCTTATCTGGACGGACCTGCGCCGGACTCCACCAGATACATCGAATCCGTGAACCGCTCGTCGTCCACTTCTTGCAATAATTGATCGAGATATTGCGCGTGCGTGTCTACGGGGTTACGGTCTGGCGCAAACCGCCCCGTTGAGAGTGAGTCGCGCATGTTCCGGTCATTGAAATCCTGGAGAGCCGGCGTGCTCTCCGTCTGCGGTGCGCTGGTCGCCGCGAGTCTTGCCGTCCTCGGATCGACGCCCGCGTGGGCCGCGGCGTCCGGCGGTGTCGGCGCCACGCTGCCGTACGTCGAAGTGCAGGCCGAGAACGCGTCCACGAACGGGACGGTGATCGGCCCGAGCGCGGCGTACAACACGCTGGCGGCCGAGGCGTCGTACCGGAAGGCCGTCACGTTGCAGGGGACCGGGAAGTTCGTCGAGTTCACGACGCCCGCGGCGACGAACTCGATCGTCTTCCGCTACAGCATCCCGGACACCGGGTCCGGCTCGGTCTACACGCCGCAGTTGTCCCTGTATGTCAACGGAACCAAGCAGCCCAACTTCACCCTGACCAACGCCTACAGCTGGTACTACGGCGGCTATCCGTTCACGAACCAGCCGGGCAGCAATCCGCACCACTTCTACGACGAGGTGCACCGGCTGTTCCCGACCACCTATCCGGCCGGCACGAAGTTCCGGTTGCAGGTCGACGCCGAGGACACCGCTTCGTCGTACACGGTCGACTTCGCCGACTTCGAGAATGTCGCTGGTGCACTGAGTCAGCCGGCGGGCTCGGTATCCGTGACCAGCACGGGCGCGGACCCGACCGGCGCTGCGGACTCCACCGCGGCGTTCAACGCGGCGATGACCCAGGCCGGTGCCGGCGGGACCGTGTGGATTCCGGAGGGGACGTTCAAGATCCCGGGCCACCTGATCCTGAACAACATCACGTTCAAGGGCGCGGGAATGTGGCGCTCGACGGTCGTCGGTGCGGCACCGGGCTTCTACGGCAACTACGCGCCGAACGCGAGCAGCGGCGTACACCTGTCGGACTTCGCGATCTTCGGCGACGTCCAGGAGCGTAACGACGGCGCACAGGTGAACGGCATCGGCGGCGCGCTGAACAACTCCACCGTGGACCGGGTGTGGATCGAGCATGAGAAGGTCGGCGCCTGGATGGACGGGCCGTTCACCAACCTGGTCTTCAACGGTATGCGGATCCGCAACGTGACGGCCGACGGCGTGAACTTCCACAACGGCGTCACCAACTCCAAGGTCACCAACAGCGATCTGCGCAACCTCGGCGACGACGGCCTCGCGACCTGGGCCGAGCAGAACGCCGACGCGAACGACTCGTTCGACCACAACACCGTGCAGTACCCGATCCTTGCCAACGGCATCGCCATCTATGGCGGCCACGACAACTTCGTCACCGACAACCGCGTGATCGACGCCGGCCTCACCCAGGGCGGCGGCATCCACGTCGCGCAGCGGTTCGGCTCGACGACGCTGGGGCGGACCGACGTACTGCGGAACACGATCATCCGGTCCGGGAGCCTGGACCCGAACTGGCAGTTCGGCGTCGGCGCCTTGTGGTTCGACGCCCGCGACGGCGCGATGTCCGGCCTGACCAACGTCGACAACATCCTGATCCAGCAGAGCCCGTACGAGGCGATCCAGTTCGTTTCGGGCTCGAACATCAGCAACGTCCACATCAACAACGCGACGATCCAGAACACCGGGACCTGGGTGGTCCAGGAGCAGGTCGGCGGCTCGGCGACCATCACCAACAGCACCGCCACCGGTACCCAGGCGCCGGGACCGATCTACAGCTGCGGCGTCGGGTTCACCCTGACCGACGGCGGCGGCAACTCGGGGATCTTCGCTCCGGTGCAATGCCAGAACATCGCGTCGCCGGCGTTCCCGCCGTACCTGCCGGACAACGGCTCGCAGATCTCGATCAGCCCGACCGCGCTCAGCTTCGGTTCTGTCGCGACCGGCGGGGCGAGCTCGCCGCAAGCCGTCACGGTCACGAACAGCGGTACTGCGGCGGCGCCGGTCAGCTCCGTCGCGACCAGCGGTGACTTCAGTCAGACCAACAACTGCGGCTCGAGCATCGCGGCCGGCGCCTCATGCACGGTCAACGTCACCTTCCACCCGACGGCGGCGGGCAGCCGGACCGGCAACCTGACCGTCAACGCTTCCGGCATCACGAATACCGTCCCGCTCTCGGGCACCGGCGTCGCACCCGGTCCGATCCTCAACGCGAACCCGGGCAGCCTCTCCTTCCAGGACACGCAGGTCGGCAGCTCCTCGTCGGCTCAGACCGTCACGGTGACCAACTCGGGTACGACGTCGGCGAGCGTCTCGGGCGTGGCCGCTACGGGCGACTTCAGCCAGACGAACAACTGCTCGACGCTCACCGTCGGCGCGTCCTGCACGGTCACGGTCACCTTCCGGCCGACCGCGTCGGGTTCGCGTACCGGCGCTGTGACGGTGACCAGCAACGCCAACAACAGTCCGACGTCGATTTCCCTTACAGGTAACGGCATCGGGACCGACACCAACCTCGCGCGTGGGAAGCCGGCCTCGGCCAGCAGCCAGGTCAACGGCACGCAGATCCCGGCCACGGCGACCGACGGCGACGCGAACACCTATTGGGAGAGTGCCAACAACGCCTTCCCGCAGTGGCTGCAGGTCGACCTCGGTACGGCGCACAGCATCGGCAAGGTGACGCTGAAGCTGCCGCCGTCAGGGGCATGGGGCACGCGGACGCAGACGCTGTCGGTCCAGACAAGCACCGATGGGTCGTCGTTCAGCACAGCCGTCGGGTCGGCGACGTACGCCTTCACTTCGCCGACCAACGTCGTGAACATCACCGTGCCGGCCACGAACGCGCGCTATGTGCGGGTCAACCTCACGGCCAACAGCGGCTGGCCGGCCGGGCAGGTGTCGGAGTTCGAGGTGTACCCGAGCGGTGGAGCGGCTCCGGGGCTCACGACCAGCCCGTCCTCGCTCACCTTCGCCTCGCAAGCGCTCAACACCAACAGCGCGGCCCAGCCAGTCACCGTGACCAACAACGGCACCGTCGCTGACTCGATCAACGTCAGCATCACTGGTGACTACAGCCAGACCAACAACTGCGGCAGCCTCGCACCAAACGCGTCTTGCACTGTCAACGTCACTTTCCGCCCGACTGCCGCCGGCTCTCGCACCGGCACGCTGACGGTCAACAGCAACACGGTCGTGCTCTCTGGTACGGGCGCCGGCGCGACCAACACCAACCTCGCAGCGGGCAAGCCCACCAGCGAGTCCAGCCACAACGACGTCTACCCGTCGAGCAACGTGACCGACGGCAACCAGTCGACGTACTGGGAGAGCGCGAACAACGCCTTCCCGCAATGGGTCCAGGTAGACCTGGGCTCCGCCGTCAGCGCCGGCCGGATCGTGCTGCAACTGCCCGCAGGATGGGGCTCTCGCACCGAGACGCTGTCCGTCGTTGGCAGCAGCAACGGCACCACCTTCACCGCCATCGTCCCGTCGGCCACCTACTCCCTTGCCCCCAGCAATAACACCGCAACCATCACCTTCACCCCGACCACCCAGCGGTACGTCCGCCTCAACTTCACCGCCAACAGCGGCTGGCCGGCCGCTCAACTCTCCGAACTCCAGATCTGGAATTCATAGGTCAGGACCTCAGGCTGGTTCTTCGCGGACCAGCCTGAGGAAGGCCTTCAGGCCGGCGATGACTTCCTGGTTGTCGGTGAGGCGGGTGAGGGAGTGCTCGAACTGACGGGCGTGGGCGTCGACCTTGGCATGCAAGGCCTTGTCGCGGGCAGTGGCGACAATGTCGGCGGTGGCGAGGCCCTGCTCGAGACGGGCGAGGCGCCGGTTCTGTTCGGCGGATTCGTCGTGCAGGACGTCGAGGTCGGCCGTGAGGGCTTCGAGGCGGCGCAGTGTCTCGACCAGGTCGTCGCGGGGGTGCTTGACGTCGCGCAGCATGCTGGTCATCCGGTCGCGCAGATACGCGAAGTACGCTCCGGCCGGCCGGAAGAACGTGCTGACCAGGTAGAGCGCGGCGAGGTAGTACCCGATCGCGCCGCCCGACACGTACGTGATGAGAGCGACGATTCCCGCGGACACCAGATGCGCGCCGATCGCGAACCATCGCATCCGGACCGCGATCCGTCGCGCCTCCGGCTCCCGCTCATCCGGTACGTCGATACCGCGCGCCCGACTCGTCCGGATCTCATGAATCAGCGCGTGCGCCTGAAACGAGAGGTTCCACGGCACAATCAACAGCAGAACCAGCCAGAGCAGGCAAACCATCGCCAGGAACAACGACAAGATCTCCTGCAACGACACCCCGGCGATCACCACCAGCACGACCGCAACAACGGTAACCACCAGCGCCCCACCCAACACCCAGATCTTCGACATACCGGCACCCTCCCGCCGACCACCGGCACACCGAATCTGTACAACTACTCAGAAGTTCTGAGGAGAGAAAACAAGAAAGAGACGGGCAAGGACGAAAGACAGAGTGGGAGTTGGGTGCCTGTCTGGGTCGGGAGGTCTGGTGATCGGCGGGTGCTGTCTGGCCGTCGGGTGACGAGTTCCTCGGCGGCCAGGGCGCGGCAGCCAGGCCCGGATGGCGCGGATCTACCCGGTCCGCTGCCCGCGGCCGCCTTTCCGGAACATCGCTGGCACTGAGCGCAAACTTCTTTCCGGTAAGCCCGCCGGACCATGGCCTGCTCTCGATCCTTCTGCGAGGGCCATTCAGAAGTGCTGGGTGAGTCCGCGTGAAGACCAAGCCTGCCCCGACACGAGCCGGATCCGGTGTCGGAGTCGTCGAGTCGTGGGTTCTGGCGATATTTTGCAGCTTGGGTTCATGGGGTGGTTGCAACACCTGGGTTTCTTGGAGGTGTTGTGATGGCTGAGGCTGGTAGGCCGTCGGTGGCGCGGGAGTTGCAGCGGTTGTTTTGGTTGCGGGTGCGGTCGGGGTTGGGTTATGAGGATGCGGCGCGGGTGGTGGGGGTGGCGGCGACGGTCGCGCGCAGGTGGGTGCGTCAGGGTGGCGGCATGCCGATGGTTGATCTGAGCGGTGTGTCGGGGCGGTATCTGAGTCTGGCCGAGCGGGAGGAGATCGCGGTTGGGCTGGCCGAGCGGTGCAGTGTTCGGGAGATCGCTCGGCGGCTGGGCCGGTCGGCGTCGACGGTAAGCCGCGAGATCCGGCGTTACAGCGCGACCCGGCTGTACCGTTCCCGGCCGGACCGAGACGGTTGCGCGGTGCCGTTGTATCGCGCGAGCTTGGCGCAGTCGAGGGCGGACAAGGCCGCGCGGCGGCCGAAGCCTGCCAGACTGGCGGTGCAGCAGCGGTTGCGGTGGCGGGTGCAGGCCGGTTTGCGGCTGCGGTGGAGCCCGGAGCAGATCGCCCGGCGGCTGCGCCAGGACTTTCCCGATGCACCGGAGATGTGGGTGTCGCACGAGACGATCTACCAAGCCCTGTACGTGCAGGGCCGTGGTGGGCTGCGCCGCGAGCTGACCCGCTGCCTGCGCACCGGCCGCGCGCTGCGGATCCCGCAGCGGCGCCCGGACGAACGCCGCGGCCGGATCCCCGGCATGGTGATGATCTCCGAGCGGCCGGCCGAGGCCGCCGACCGGGCAGTGCCGGGGCACTGGGAAGGCGACCTGATCACCGGCGCCGCCAACAAGTCCGCGATCGGCACCCTGGTGGAGCGCACCACCCGTTACGTCATGCTGCTGCACCTACCCACCGAACACACCGCCGACCAGGTCCAGGCCGCCATGCTCGACGCGATCGCCACCCTCCCCCGGCACCTGTGGCGCTCACTCACCTGGGACCAGGGCAGCGAGATGGCCCGCCACCGCGAACTCAGCCTCGCAGCCGACCTGCCGATCTACTTCTGCGACCCCCACAGCCCCTGGCAACGCGGCTCCAACGAGAACACCAACGGACTACTACGCCAGTACTTCCCCAAAGCCACCAACCTGTCCACCCACACACCCGAACACCTCACCGACGTCGCCGTCCAACTCAACGGCCGCCCCCGCAAAACCCTCAACTGGCAAACCCCCGCCGAAGCCCTCAACCAACTACTCTCAAACCCCTATCCCACACGCGGTGTTGCCACCACCCCTTGAAACCACCCAGCCGCTGTCCACGACTCGGCGTACCGGCCCGGGGCTCTTCTCCACGACTCGGCGGACCGGCCGACCGCGGCGCGGGCAGTTGGGTGCCGGGAAGCGGCAGTGCCGGTCGGGGAGCTGCTAGGTCTGTGTGATCCTGCTGGTTGGTCTGCATCTGGACAGGACGTGTGCCTCCAATGGCCGGCCCCGGGTCCTCGCGTACGTCTGAGATCGAGCCCGACACGTCACACCTCCTGTCGAGTTGCAGATCTGAGGGGCCAAACCCGAGGGATGGACCCTTGACCCCAACACCTGTGAGACCGAAGCCAGCGGTGGCCCAGGTCCGAGGTTGCCCCCAGGCCCGGCTCCTGCGACGAGCCCAGCGCGCGACGCGGGCCGACCGAACAACGCGCCCTGAGTTCCCGGGGAAGCCGGAGATTTCGGTCGCCGGACGGCGGACAGCACCTGCCGACTGACACTGGACCGCCGGACCCCAGCCGTGCACCCAACTGCCCTTCTATCTTTTCGTCTTTCCGTTTCTTTCTTGTACTTTCTCTTCAGAGCTTCTGAATAACCCTCTTAATTCTGGACGGTCCGGGATCCCGGTTCACGTCGTGTGGTCGGGGCCGACCCAGCTTTGGTTGCGGGTTCCTACGCAGTCGTAGATCTGTAGTTGGCGGCCGTTGGTGAAGTCGGCCTCGGGTAGGTCCAGGCACCGCCCGGAGGTCAGGTTGATCAGCGTGCCGAAGTTTCCTTGGCGCCAGTTCTGATTGCCGTCGCCCGAGCAGGTCGCGACGTGCACCAAGGTCAGGTTCGCCGTCTGGCCGGACGGAACCTCCAGGCAGACTCCTCCTGTCTTGAGCTCGCCCAGGCTGTCGAGACTCCAGGTCTGGTTGGCGTTCGCCAGACACGTCCACAGCTGGACGTTGCCGCTGGCAACGTCGCGGTCGACGCACATGTCCTGCCGCGTGGTCGAGACGATCGCGCCGGCCGGAGCTGTGCCTTCGGGGGCGGGAGTCCAGGTCGACCCGATCGGGGAGAAGCTGAGCGATGTCAGCGTGACGGCGCCGCCCACGGCGTACAACCTGATCCCGAGGCTCCCAGCCGAGGAGTCGAAGGCGACGTTGTCGCTCACGACGGTCTTCCCGCCATTGCCGAAGACCTCGAGCTGCCCGCGGTCCACCAGCATCCTGATCGTGACCAGGTTCGAGATCGGCGGCATCGACGCCCCGTAGAGGGTTTGAGCCGCGACCGAGTACGCAACTGTGCGATCGCTCGACCCGTCCGAGCGTGCGTGCAGCCGGAAGCCGAACTCCGAGGCGGTGACGCCGCCGAGGTCGAACTGCGCGCTGATCTCGTACGTGTCGGCCGAAACACCGCTGAGCGGGTCGGTCAACGGATCCGTCGTGATCGTGCGCGATCCCCACGTCTGCGTCGACGTACGGATGGTCGAGATCTCGCTCACCGGATTGCGGGTGATGCGGATGCCCTCCGGATAGGTCTTCAGCGCGAGCTCGACCGGGAAGGACGCGTTTCCGGTCCAGGTCACCCCGACGTTGCTCGGCTGCCAGGCCATCTGCACGACGCGGCCGTTCGGCAGCTGGTTGAAGGTCTGGGGCGCGTACCAGGTGGACGGCGGGAAGGCCCCACCGGAGATGCCCCACTCCATCCGCTGCTGGGTCGTGGAGTCGGCCACGAACAGACCGTTCGCGTCGAGTGAGCCGATGACGTACTCGCCGCTCGCATCCTGGAGAACCCACTTCTTCGAAGCGGAATTCCCATCCACCGGCAGTTGGTAGAGGTCGGGACATTCGACGAACCAGCTGGCCGAGTAGGCGCCGCGGTACGTCCAGTCGAGCAGATTGGTCGAGGTGTAGAAGGCGGCGCCAGTCCCGGCCCGGAACGTGACGAGCTCCCAGCGACTGTGGTCCGGGTCCCATTGCACCTTCGGGTCGCGGCTCTCGACCGGGTCGGTGATGACCTTCGCCCCGCCGTTGTACATCTGGAACGTCTTCGCCCCGTCGGTCGAGTACGCGATGCTCACGCCGTCGGTGTTGGTGAACAGCAGGATCGGGTCGTCGGACCCGACCTTCAAGCCGGTCACGTTGTTCACGTCGACCCAGCCCGAGCCCGACCAGAGATTGCCGCTCTGCACACCCGGTTCGAGCGTGATCGGTTGCTGCGTCCAGTGCACCAGGTCTGTGCTCGTCGCGTGCCCCCAGTGCACCGCCGCGTCCCAGCCGAGCCCGTGCGGGTTGTGCTGGAAGAAGAGGTGGTACACACCGCGGTAGTACAGCGGGGCGTTGATGTCGTTCATGAATCCGTTCTGCGGGCTGAAGTGGAACTGACCACGGAACGGCTCGGTGTAGTCGGTGGCGGCGTACGGATACTCCGGATAGTCCGACGGTGAACCGGCCACGGCGGCCGGGACCGCCGTGAGACCGATGAAGACAAGCACCCAGGCCAGGAAGGCGGCGACCCGGGTCATGGCGTGGCTCGGAAGCCGTACGTCGCTCCGCTCAGGGCCTGGAACTCCGCGGTGCTGCCGCAGTCGAGGACCTTGGTGTTGACGGTCGACCCATCGAGCACGACCGTGTGTACGCCGACGTTCGCGGCCGTGTGGTTGGTTGCGACGTAGTTGTTGCTCCCCGACTTCACCAGGACCATCGTCGGGGTCGCGCCGGACGGCGTGATGTTCGCGGACGGTACGTCGAACGAGAAGTGATTGCCGACCACGGTGTTGCCGCTGCCGTTGAGCTGCACCAGCCCGAACAGATCGTCGAGCCCGTTGTTGAAGCCCGTCATCGCCGGGAACGATTCGGGGACCCGGAGGAAGTGGTTCGACCCGATCAGGTTGTTGTGGCAGGCGCCCTCGAACTGGATCATCCCCGAATAGAAGGCATGCAGGCGGTTCGCGCTGATGTTGTTGTTCGTGGAGTTCTTCAGGTGCACCGAGCTCTTGCCCCGGGGGAAGATGTTGTTCCCGGAGATGATCAGGCCGAAGTGGCCCTCGGCGAAGATCGAGAAGCCGACGTAGCCGGCGCCGATCATGTTGTCGTTGACCATGCTGGCCTGCCCGGAGCCGACCAGCTCGATACAGTTGCCGTTCTCGCAGAGGAAGTTGCCCTGGATGTGCAGCGCGTCGGCGTCGGTGATCACGATCCCGCGCTCCAGGTAGATCATCCCCATGCCGCGGATCCGCAAGGAGTCGGTGGCTGTTGTCGACCGGATCCCGATCTTGCCGTTGAGGTAGCTGTTCTGGTTCGGCGTGAACGACAGGCCGTCCAGACAGAAGTCCAGCAATTCGATCGAGCTGAGCCGGGGGTCGCCGCTGCGGCTGATCAGGATGGCCTCGGCGTTCCCGTCGGTGTTCTCCACCCGGATCCGGCTGCCGCCCGGCCAGATCTCGTGCCAGCCGGACGTGTCGCCGGAGTTGTACCGGATGCTCGACGAGGTGAAGCCGTGCCCGGATCCCTTGATTTGCAGGTAGCTGATGTCGATCACGATGCGCGTCTTGAGCGAGTAGTCACCCGGCGGGATGTAGATGACCGCTCCGGGCTTGGAGGCCTGTGTCGGCTGGTTCGTCTTGATGTCGGCGATGATGCTGTTCACGATCGCGCCGATGTCGGTGTAGGCGGTGGTCGATGGGCTGGCGGAGATCGTCCAGGTGGTGACGTCGTAGATCGTCGAGGGCATCGTCGTCTCTTTCTTGGGGTGAGCGGCGGGGTGAGCGGTCAGAGCAGGCCGAGGAGGGTGTTGTGCGGTCGCGGCTCCGCGGCCACGACAGTGGCGGCGGCGGCCGCCGGCGCGCTCGGGAGCTGGAGATAGCCGGCGGCGCTCACGGCAGCCGCGGCGGCCAGGAAGAGGCGGCGCGACAGACGTGCGTCCGGCGGGGTGGAGGAGTTCACGGCGGCTCCTTCGAGAGATTGCCAAAAGGTTTTGGCAGAGCGGAATTGATCCGAAGGTAGGACCGCCGCCGGACGGCGGCAAGATCGTCCGCGATGCCAAAAGTTTTGGCACCTGTTTGGCAGAAGTTTGGCGTTGACCGAGCGGCTCCGGCTGTCGAACACTGCTGCCAAGACGTTTTGCCAAAACGTTTAACCACAAGCCTTGAACGGAGTCGGAGCATGAAGCTTCGCAGCACGAGCGGTCGTCTCCGGACCGCGATGGCCGGCATTGCCGTCGCCACGAGTTTGATTCTTGCCATCGCCGGCTGCGGTGCCGGTGGGAGCTCGGCGGGCGCCGCCGGCAAGCTCACCGTCCTGGTGGAGGGCGGCGGCAAGGCCGAGCTCCAGCCGATCGCCGATCTCTACCAGAAGCAGACCGGCACCACGGTCGAACTGGTCGAACTGCCCTACGACGGTCTCTACGACCGGATCCAGACCGAACTCGGCTCCGGCAAGACGTCGTTCGACGTCGCGGCGCTCGACGCCATCTGGCTGAGCGCGTTCTCGGCCGGTGTCTCGCCGCTCGACGACCTGTTCACCGACGAGGTGAAGCGCGATCTGTTCCCGGGCCTGGTGACCGAGGCGCAGGTCGGCGGGTCGTACGTCGGGATGCCGGTCTGGACGAACTCCGAGATTCTCTACTACCGGACCGACTTGTTCGGCGACCCGAAGGAGAAGGCCGCGTTCCAGGCGAAGTACGGGTACCCGCTCGTGCCGCCGACGACGTGGAAGCAGTACCAGGACGTGGCCCAGTTCTTCACCCGCGACACGAACGGCGACGGCCAGACCGATCTGTACGGCACCGATGTGAAGGGTGCGGTCGAGACGGAATGGCTGGCCACGGTGTCGCAGACCGGCGAGAAGACGATGGTTCTCGATCCGAAGAGCGGCGACGTCACCATCGACGACGCCGATCACCTGGCAGCGTTGAACTTCTACACCAGCTTGTTGCCCTATGCACCGCCCGGCGCCGCCCAGCTCGACTGGGCCGGATCGCAGAACCTCTTCTACCAGGGCAAGCTCGCGATGATGCGCTTCTGGGGACACGCCTACACCCAGACCCCGGCCAACGCCGCGGTGAAGGGCAAGATCGGTGTCGCTCCGATGATCGCGGGGCCTGGCGGCATCGCCGGCGTACCGGGCGCGTGGTACCTCTCGGTGCCGAAGGCAACCGATAAGCAGGCCGAGGCCAAGAAGTTCGTCGCCTTCGCCTACGCGCACAACGACCTCTCGATCAAGACCTCCTTAGGTCTGGTATCGCGGATCTCGGCGTTCGAGTCGCAGGCCGGTGTCGCCGGGCACGAGAACTACCCGGCCATCCTCACGACGCTGAAGTCTCCCGCGACGATCGCGCGGCCGGCCACACCGAAGTGGCAGCAGATCGTGACCTCGGTGCTGACGCCGATGCTGCAGAAGGCGGTCGTGAAGGGCGCGGACAACGCGGCACTACTGAAACAGGCGAAGGCGCAGATCCAAGCCATCGTCAAGTAGACCGCCGTACCTGCGACCCCGAAGGACACTCCTGTGCGCCTCACCGACCGCCGGTTCGCGCTCGTACTGATCGCGCCGGCCGCAGTGTTCCTCGCCGCGTTCGTGGCGTGGCCACTGCTCAGATTCGTCTCGAACGCGTTCTACGAGATCTCGCCGATGGCCGGCGGCCCACGGAAGTTCGTGGGTTTCGAGAACTTCGCGACCGCGTTCAGTTCGCCGGCGTTCCAAGGAGCGGCGCTGCGGACGATCGTCTACACGGTCATCGTGGTCGCGCTCGAGTTCACCTTCGGGCTTGCCGTGGCGCTGGTCTTCGCAGCGCTCGGCAGCCGGTCGGCGGTGTTCCGGACCGTCTTCATGTACCCGCTGATGGTCGCCCCGGTGGTCGCCGGCCTGCTGTGGCGATTCCTGCTCATCGACAACTTCGGCATTCTCAACGAGCTGCTGCGCCGGATCGGACTGCTGCACAGCACGGACCAGATCGGCTGGCTGAGCAACCCGAAGATCGCGTTGTTCGCGGTGGCGATGCCCGACATCTGGCTGACGACCTCGTTCATCACGCTGGTCCTGTTCGCGGGCCTGCAGAACGTGCCGGGTGATGTCATCGAGGCCGCTCGCATCGACGGTGTGCGGTTCCCGACGCTGCTGCTCCGGATCATCCTGCCGCTGCTGCGGCCGGTGATCGCCGTGGCGCTGATCGTTCGCGGCATCGATGCGGCCCGGGCGTTCGACATCATCCTGATCCAGACCAACGGCGGGCCACAGGACAGTACGACGACCCTCAGCCTGCTGATCTACCGCACGATGACGCGCAACGGGGATCCAGGCCTGGCGAGCGCCATGGGCACCGTCTATCTGATCGTGATGCTCGCGGTCGCCGCGATCGCGATCTTCGCGATCTGGCGGCCCGGAGGTGATGAAGCATGAACGGCCTCGAAACCCGTCGCCGCCCGACGCGCATCATCCTCTGGGTCGCGCTCGCTGCGGTGCTGGTGCTGTACGGCTTTCCGTTCGTCTACCTCCTGCTGACCTCGTTCAAGACGCCGCTGGACGCGATCGCCGTACCGCCCCAGGTGTTGCCGTCGCAGTGGACCCTCGACAACTACGTCGCCGCCCTCAGCAAGGAAGGCGTCGTACCGGCGCTGATCAACAGCGTCGCGACCGCAGTTCTCAGTACGGCGTTCTCACTCGCGCTCGGGGTGCCCGCGGCGTACGCGATCACCCGCTTTCGAACGCCGAGCGGGCGGATCTTCGTGGTCGCGGCGCTGGTCACCCGGATGGTGCCGACGATCGCCGTCGGGGCGCCGCTGGTCGAGACGATGCGGCGGCTCGGCATCTCCGACACCACGATCGGATTGGCGATCGCGCACACCACGATCTCGCTACCGCTGTCGATCTGGCTGATGTCGAGCTTCTTCGAGGCGGTTCCCATCGAGCTGGAAGAGGCCGCCAAGGTCGACGGCAGCGATCGGCTGCAGGCCTTCCGGCACGTCGTCCTGCCGGTGGTCTCCGGCGGCCTGGCGGTCACGGCCATCTTCGCGTTCCTCGCGTCCTGGAACGAGTTCCTGTTCGCGCTCCTGCTCACGTCGGTCCGGGCGCAGACCACGCCGATCGTGATCGCCAACTTCCAGACCCAGTTCGGCCTCGACTGGGGCGGCATGACCGCGCTCTCGGCGGTGTACTCCGTCCCCGTCATCCTGCTCACCCTCGGGCTCCAGCGACACATCGTCGCCGGCCTGACCCTCGGCGCCGTCAAGGGCTGACACCTCTCACCGTTTCTGAGAAAGATGGAGAAGATATGGAATTCTGGCAACCCAACAGCCCGCTCGGCGGCCTGGCCCATGTGAAGTCCGGCCGGTCGCGGCGCGAGTCGAGCTGGGACCGCACCGGCGGCAACCGGGACTTCGCGGTGGTGCCCGCGGGCGAGACCTTCGTGATCGCCGACATCGCCGGCGCCGGGCGGATCGAGCACATCTGGCTCACGACCCGCTGCTATTCGGAGAAGTACCTGCGCAAGCTCGTGATCGAGATGTTCTGGGACGGGGAGGAGAATCCGAGCGTACGCGCGCCGCTCGGCGACTTCTTCGGTGTCGGGCACGCGGTCGCGAAGCACTACATCTCCCTTCCGCTGAACGCCGTGTTCGGGCCCCGGCGCGGTCCCAAGGGGCCGTTCGCGGCCGCGATGAACAGCTACTTCCCGATGCCGTTCGGCAGCCAGGCGAAGATCCAGATCCGCAACGAGAGCGATCAGCCGATCGAGAACCTCTTCTACTACGTCGATTACGAGCTCAGTGAACAGCCGATCCCGGACGACGTGGCCCGCTTCCACGCGTACTACCGGCAGGAGAAGCCGACAACCGCCGTACGGCACACCACCGATCTCGAGAACCCGGCGCCGTGGGACCTGCCGGGGACGAATCTGACCGGTGACGACAATTACGTGATTCTCGATGCGACCGGCACGGGGCACTACGTTGGCTGCGTGCTCAGCATCGACAACTTCGACGCCTCCAACCAGGTGTTCTCCTGGCCGGGCGAGGGCGACGACATGTTCTTCATCGACGGGGAGGTGTGGCCGCCGTCGTTGCACGGGACCGGCACGGAGGACTACTTCGGTGCGGCCTGGGGATTCCCGAGCGGTGAGTACGCCGGGCCGTACCACGGCATCACACTCGGTGCGAGCCCGCAGGAGCACTTCGGACTGTGGAGCATGTTCCGCTGGCACATCGAGGACCCGGTCCGGTTCGAGCAGAGCCTGCGGGTGTCGATCGAGCACGGACACGCCAACGACCAGGGCAACGACTACTCCAGCGTCGCTTACTGGTACCAGTTGGGCGAGCACGCCCCGCATGCCGATCTTCCTCCGGTCGAGGAGCGGCTGCCGCGACGATGGCCGGAACACGGACTGTGGGACGAGTAATGCCTGACGAGGATGTGGTCGTGCCGAAGGTGGGCATCCGGGATGTCGCACGCGCCGCGGGCGTGTCCGTCACGACGGTCTCTCATGTGCTCAACGAGACTCCACATACCCGGACGAGCGAGGCGACCCGGGACCGGGTGCGTTCGATCGCGCGGGACCTCGGCTACACCCCGAACCGGCTCGCCCGCGGTCTGCGAACCCGTACGTCGGACATGATCGGGCTGCTCACCGAGGAGATCGCGACCACCCCGCACGCCGGCCGGATCATCCTCGGTGCGCAGGAGGAGGCGAGCCGGCACAACCTCACGCTCGCGATCATCAACTCGCATCTCGACGCCGGCGCGGACGCCCGCCGCGCCGACGCCCGGGCCCTGATCGAGCGTCAGGTGGACGGCATCATCTACGCGACGGTGTTCCACCACGAGGTGTCGGTGCCGCGCGAGTTGCGCGCGGTGCCGGCGGTGTTGATAGGAGCCTTGGACCGGCAGGGCGTCGTACCCGCCGTCCTGCCGGACGAGGCCAGTGGCGCGGCCGATCTCGTCGCCCTGCTGGTCGACGCCGGGCATCGGCGCATCGCGTTCGCGAACTCGAGCATCGAAGTTCCAGCCACGCAGGGGCGCTTGGTCGGCTACCTCCGGGGCCTCGAGGAGGCAGGCATCCCACGGGACGACCGGCTCATCGCGTCGGGCGTCTCGGAGGCGGCCGGAGGATACGAGGCGAGTCTCGAACTGCTCGATCGCGAGGACAGGCCGACCGCGATCTTCTGTTACAACGACCGGATGGCGATGGGCGCCTACCGGGCGGCCCAGGAGCTCGGACTGCGAATTCCTGACGGCATCTCGATCGTCGGCTTCGACGACCAGGCACCGATCGCGGCCAGTGTGTACCCGGCGCTGACCACAGTCGCCCTGCCGCATTACGAGATGGGTGCCTGGGCGGTTGCCACCCTGACTCGGCTCGTCCAGAGCAGCAGTACCTCGTGGTACCGCTCGACCCATCCGACCTGGCTGCCCTGCCCGGTCGTCCTGCGCGAGTCGGTCGCCCAGCTCAACCGTTGACGGCACTGGAATTTACCTCTGGGGGAATTGTTTCGAGGTAGGTGGCCGCGGAGTCTAGAGGTTGTGAACACTTACCAGATCTACACTCCAGACTCCGCGGCCGAGCCGTCGAAGGCGACTCTGCAGGTCCTGCAGGATGCCTTCGGGTTCGTGCCTGCTGTGGCAGGGCTGATGGCGAACTCGTCGCCGCTACTCAGCTCCTTCTTCGCGGCCTTCGGTCAGTTCCGTGGCTTCGGTACGTTCGGTGCAGACGAGCGGCAGGTACTGCTGCTGTCGAACGCGGTGGCCAACCGCAGCGAATGGGCGGTCGCGTTCCACACGCTCGAGGCGCTCGCGGATGGTGTCCAGCCGGACGTGGTCGAGGCGCTGCGACGTGGAGAGCTTCCTGAGGACCCGCGGATGGCTGCGTTGTCGAGGTTGACCCGGACATTGATCGACAAGCGCGGCCACCTGGACGACAGCGACGTCGCTGCCTTCACCGCGGCCGGCTTCACCGACGAACAGGTGCTGGAGGCAATCATCGGGGTGGCCGTCTCGACGATGACCAACTACACGGGCAACATCGCCCGACCCGACCTGGAGGAAGCGGTAGCGCCGCACGCTTGGAAACCGGAATACTCGACGGGTGGCTGAGGTCGGTGAATTGCTGAAGCACTGGAGAAGCGCTCGGAGGCTGAGTCAACTCGCGTTGGCCAGTGAGGCCGCGGTCTCCGTGCGCCACCTGTGTTTCGTCGAGACGGGGCGGTCGAATCCCAGTCGGTCGATGGTGCTCAAGTTGGCCGACGTGCTCGAGGTGCCGTTGCGTGAACGCAATACGTTGTTGCTCAGCGCCGGGTTCTCGCCGGAGTACCCGGAGTCGGCCCTCGACGAGCCGGCCCTGGCCGCCGTCAGGACCGCTCTCGACACGATCCTCGCGCAGCAGGAGCCGTTTCCGGCGCTGGTGATGGATCGCAGCTGGGACATCCGCAGTACGAACGCGGCCGCCCGCCGGTTCTTCGCGTTCCTCGATGACGGGAAGCCGGAGGGTCCACCGGGGCCGGCCAACGTGCTGCGCCGGATGTTTCACCCGGACGGCGTACGGCGGCACGTGGCGAACTGGCCGGAGGTCGCCGAAGCGCTGGTACGCCGGGCACGCCGCGAGGCGGTCGGCGGCGTGACCGACGAGCGTGCCCAGCGCATCCTCGAGGAGGTGCTGGACTACCCCGGCGTACCAGCGAATCTGCGGTCACTGGACGTGACGGCTCCCGTTCTCCCGATCGTGCCCATCCGCTACGTGTACGGGGACCAGCGGTTCGACTACTTCTCCACGGTCACCACCCTGGGCACGCCGCAGGACGTGACGCTGCAGGAACTGCGGATCGAGTGCTTCTTCCCGATGAACGACGAGACGAGGTCGGCGGCCCGCCAACTGGCCGCCGATCCTCAGACCTCCGAACGCTGAAGTTGGCGGGTGGTCGGGCGGTCTTCGTCGTCGAGGTGTACGACGATGTGGTCGTCCCAGCGCTTGTCGGAGTGGGGATGGTCCGAGCGCCAGTGGCAACCGCGACTGTCCTGGCGGGCGGTCGCTGCCACGATGACGGATCGCGCCACCGTCGCGAGCGGCCCGTTGCCTAGGGCATCGAGTTCGTCAGCGGCAGCATTCAGCCCTGCGCCGTCGCGACGGATACCGGCGTACCTGGTGAGGATCGCGCGGATCCGCTCCGGTTCGCGATCCTCGCCGAGCGGGACCTCGTGCGTGCGGCCGTGGTCCGCCGCCGGCAGGTCGAGCGTGAGGGCCGTGGCGACCCGGCGTCCGAAGACCAATCCCTCCAGCAGGCTGTTGGAGGCGAGCCGGTTGGCCCCGTGTACGCCGGTTGCGGCGACCTCGCCGACGGCGTACAGACCTGGTACGTCGGTTGCTCCGTTCCGATCGGTCCGAACGCCGCCGCACAGGAAGTGTTCGGCCGGCGCGACCGGGATCTGCTCGGACACCATGTCGACGCCGATCCGCGCGCAGGAGGCGAGCACGGTCGGGAATCGCCGCCGGATCACGTCGGGCGCGACACCTGTCGCGTCCAGCCAGACGTGGTCGGTTCCGTCCCGGCGCATCGTCGCCTCGATCGCCCGGGCGACGACGTCTCGCGGAGCCAGATCGGCTCGCGGGTGCAGTCCGTCCATGATCCTGCGGCCGTGAGCGTCTCGCAGTACGGCACCTTCGCCGCGGACGGCCTCGGTGACCAGAGGCAACTGACCACTGGTCTCACCGGTGTGGAGCGCGGTGGGGTGGAACTGGACAAACTCCATGTCCACCAGCGATGCGCCGGCTCGCAATGCCAGGGCGATGCCGTCACCGCGCACGGTCGACGGGTTGGTGCTCGCCAGGTATGCGTTGCCGATACCGCCCGTGGCCAGTACGACGGCGCGCGCGTCGAGCTGCGTGACCTGGCCGCCTGTCTCGACGAGCACGCCGACGATGCTTCCGGAGTCCGACTGCAGCAGGCCGACGGTCCGTCCGGTCATCGTCCGTACGCCGGTCTGCTGCAGGGCGGTCCGTAGCGCGCGATGCACCTCCGCGCCGGTGGCGTCACCGCCGGCGTGCACGATCCGGGGACGGCTGTGGCCGCCCTCCAGAGTTCTCGACAGCGATCCGTCGGCGTTGCGGTCGAAGTGAGCCCCGTGAGCGATGAGCTCGGCGAGCCGCTGCGGTCCTTCCTCGACCAGCGCCCGAACATTGCGGGGATCGCAGAATCCCGCGCCCGCGATGTCGGTGTCGCGCCAGTGGTCGAGAGGATCGTCCTCGCCGTACGCGGCCGAGACGCCACCCTGCGCCCAGGGCGTGCTGCCGTCGCCCGCGCTGAGCAGAAGTACGTCGCGAGTCGCGGCGAGACCGAGAGCGGTCGACAGGCCCGCCACGCCGGAGCCGATCACGACCACGTCCACGGCGCGCGTCATCGAGCACCCGCAGGCTTGCCGATGGCAACCATCCGCTCGACCGAACGCCGGGCCCGCTCGACGACCTCGGGCGGCAGCTCGATCTCGTCGCGTCCCTCCCGCAGGCATCGCACCAGCAGCTCCGGGGTGATCATCTTCATGAACTTGCACGAGGCCTTCGGGTTGACCGGGACGAAATTCGTTCGCTGGTTGACCTTGCGAAGCTGGTGGAGCATGCCGATCTCCGTCGCGATCAAGGCCGTCTTCGAGGTCAGGTTGCGAGCGGTGTCCAGCATGCCCGCGGTGGACAGGATGTGGGTCCGCTCGGCCGGCAGATCACCGACGCCGGCGAGCCAGATCGCCGACGACGCGCAGCCGCACTCGGGGTGCACGAGGACCTCGGCCTCGGGATCGGCCGCCACCTGCGCGCGCAGGTCGGCGGCGCTGATCCCGGCATGCACGTGGCACTCGCCCATCCAGACCTCGATGTTGTCCCGGCCGGTCTGGCGCCGGACATGCGCGCCGAGGAACTGGTCGGGCAGGAACAGGATCGGCTGATCCGCCGGGATCGAGTTCACCACCTCGACCGCGTTGGACGACGTACAGCAGACGTCGGCCTCGGCCTTCACCGCCGCGCTGGTGTTGACATAGGCAACGACCGCTGCGTCGGGGTGCTCGGCCTTCCAGGCCCGTAGCTGGTCGGCGTCGATGGTGTCCGCCAGCGAGCAACCCGCCTGAGCAGTCGGGATCAGCACGGTCTTGTCCGGGCTGAGGAGCTTGGCGGTCTCCGCCATGAAGTGCACGCCGCAGAACACGATCGTGGACGCGTCTGTTTCGGCAGCGATCCGCGACAGTGCGAGTGAGTCGCCGACGTGGTGGGCGACGTCCTGGATCGCCGGCTCCTGGTAGTTGTGGGCGAGGATCACCGCATCGCGCTCCTCGGCGAGGCGGCGTACCTCGTCCTGCCAGGTGATTGCTGTACCAACGGTCACAACAGGTCCTTCTCTCGGGAGATTTTCGCTTGACAGGCGATAACTGGGGATGGTTATGCGACCAGCAGGCTGATGTCGAGGGCTGTGGGGGAGTGGGTCAGGGCGCCGACCGACATGGCGTCGACACCGATGGCGGCGACGTCTGCGACGGTGTCGAGCGTGATGTTGCCGGAGGCCTCGAGCTTGGCGGTGGACCCGGAGCTGTCGCGCCACTCGATGATCCGGGCCATCTCATCGGCCGGCATGTTGTCCAGCAGGATCCACTCGACCCCGCAGTCGAGCGCCTCGCGGGCTTCCTCCGCGGTGGTGACCTCGACCTCGATCGCCATACCTCGGCCTTCCGCGATCATGCCGTCCCGGACCCGGCGTACGGCGGGGAGGACGCCACCGGCCGCGGCGAGGTGGTTCTCCTTGAGCAGGACCATGGCGGCCAGGTCGAGCCTGTGGTTCGTGCCGCCGCCGCAGTTGACGGCGTACTTGTCCATGGCCCGGAGGCCGGGCGCGGTCTTGCGGGTGTCGAGGAGCCGGACCGGGCGCGCTCCGATCGCAGCGACGAAGGCCGCCGTGAGGGTTGCGATACCGGACATCCGCTGGAGAAAGTTCAGCGCTACCCGCTCGCCGGTGATGATCGAGCGAGCCGATCCGCTGATCGTCGCCAGCGGCTGTCCGGGGAGAACCTGATCGCCGTCGGCGACAGCCGGCCGCACGGTGACGGCGGGATCGATCGCGGCGAACACGCCCTGCACGAGCGGCAGGCCGGCCACGCGACCCGCCTGCTTGGCGACCATCGTCGCCTCGACCTGTAGCTCGGCCGGGACGCTCCATCGCGTCGTGACGTCGTCCACCGCCTGGTCCTCGGCCAATGCGGCCGTCACCGCGGTCCGGACCGTCTCGGTTGTCAGTTGCATGTGTGACTCCGACCTTCCGTGATGTTTTCGCTTCAGAGGCGATAACTAGCTTGCACGCTACCATCGGCGTCGTGCCCACAGCCAAGAAAGGTGATCCGGTTAACTTCCAGAGTTATCCGCACGAGGTGTTGTCCGTGGTCCTGTCGGTCCGGGACGGCAGGTTGTGCGTCCTGCTGTGGAAGCGCGCACAGAACCCGTACGGCGGTCGCTGGGCCCTTCCCGGCGGCGGGGTAGAGCCCACGCAGCGGCTCCGGGATGCCATCACCAAGCACCTCGCGACGAAGGTCGACGTTCGCGACGTAGCGCACCTCGAGCAGCTGGCCACCCACAGCGCGATCGATCGCGATCCACGGGCCCGCGTCCTGGCGACGGCCTACCTCGGCCTGGTCCCGTCCGACGTACGGCCGGTGCTGCCGTCCGACACTGTCTGGCATCCGGTCGACGACCTGCCGCAGACCGCGTTCGACCATCACTTCTTCATCGATGCCGCCGTCGGACGGCTGCGCGCCAAGCTGTCGTACACGAACATCGGCTTCGCGCTGGCTCCCCGAGAGTTCACGATCGCCGAGCTGCGCGATCTGTTCGGGGCCGCACTGGGGTATGAGCTCGGCGCCACCAACCTCACCCGCGTCCTGACCCGACGCCACGTCATCGACCCGACCGCCCGCCGCTCCAGCCCCGGCCAGAGTGGCGGCCGCCCCGCAACCGTCTACACATTCGCAGCCCGCGAACTCACCGTCACGGACCCCTTCGCAGTACTCCGCCCACCCCGCTGACCGCACGCATCGTGGACATAGTCCACCCCTTTGGTTGACTCCGGGGAGAATCGGGTGCTGTGACGATCTACCGTGCGAACGACGAGCGATATCAGCGGCTCGAGTACCGGCGGGCCGGTGGATCAGGGCTGGTGCTTCCGGCGCTGTCGCTCGGGTTGTGGCAGAAGTTCGGCGCCGACTACCCGTTCGAGCGGCAGCGGGAGATCGTGCTGCATGCGTTCGACCTCGGCATCACCCATTTCGACAACGCGAACCGGTACGGTCCACCGCATCGGGCCGCCGAGCAGTTCTTCGGGCGGGTCCTGCGTGCCGACCTCGCGCCGTACCGGGATGAACTGATCCTGACCACGAAGGCCGGCAACCCGATCGGACCGAGCCCTTATCTCCGCGGCGGATCACGCAAGTCGCTGCTCGCGTCGCTCGACCACAGCCTGCGAGACCTCGGCACGGAGTACGTCGACATCTTCTATCACCACCGCTTCGATCCTTCGACGCCGTTGGACGAGACCGTTGGTGCGCTGGTGAGTGCCGTGCACCAGGGCAAGGCGCTGTACGTCGGCGTGTCGAACTACCCGACCGATCGTGCGCGCGAAGCGGCGGCGCTGTTGCGGAGCGCCGGCGTGCCGTTGCTCGTCCATCAACCGCGGTACTCGATCTTCGACCGTACTCCCGAGACCAGCGGGCTGCTCGACCTCGCGTCGGCCGAGGGATTCGGGCTGGTCGCCTACAGCCCCTTGGCGCAAGGGCTGTTGACGGACAAGTACCTGGACGGGACCGTCCCGCCGGACGCACGCGCCGCCGCCAGCGCCTTCCTCAAGCCGGAGCAGCTCGACGACGTCTACCGCGAGCGAGCCGCAGCGCTGAACAAGATCGCCCACGATCGCGGCCAGTCACTGGCTCAACTGGCCCTGCAATGGGTGCTGCGGCGGCCGGAGATCACCACCGCGCTGATCGGCGCGAGCTCCACCGCCCAACTGGATCACAACGTCGCTGCGCTCGACTTCCCGGTGCTGACGGACGAGGATCTCGCCCGCATCGATCAGTACGGCATCCACGGCACCGCACAGCGGTCCTGACCCGAGGAGAACGATGACCACCTCGCCCTTCGGACTGAGGTACGGCGTTGAGGTGCCGTTCGAGCCGCCGGCAGCGTGGTCGGAGGTGATTGCGCGGCAGTTGGATCACCGTTCGGTGCGTAGCTATCGTCCGGACCCAGTCTCCGACGACACGCTGACGGCTCTGATCGCCGCAGCGCAATCGGCTCCGACCTCCGGCAACCTGCAGTTGTGGAGTGTCGTCGCCGTCCGCGACGACGAACGGCGTACCAGGTTGGCCGCTCTCGCCGGTGATCAGGACTTCATCGAGCAGGCACCGCTGTTCCTGGTCTGGCTGGCCGATCTGGCGCGGGCGCGCCAGGTGACGACCGAGCTTGCGTCCGGCGCCGCCGAGGGAGCCGACTTCGTCGAGGCTGCCGTGCTCGCCTTCGTCGATGTCGCCCTCGCAGCCCAGAACGCCTCACTGGCCGCCGAGTCGCTCGGCCTCGGGACGGTGTTCGTCGGGGCGATCCGAAACCGCCCGCTCGAGATCGCGACCGAGCTCGGCCTGCCGCCACACGTCTTCCCGGTCTTCGGACTGACGGTCGGCCACCCCGATCGCCTCGCCGAGACCTCGGTAAAGCCCCGCCTCCCACAGGACGCCGTCCTTCACCACGAGCAGTACGACCTCGACCTGCAGACCGCCCACGTCCAAACCTACGAGGCCGTACTCAACGCGTTCTACACCACAGCCGGCCTCCCCACAGGCTGGATCAACCGAGTCGCAAACCGCTTCGGCACAATCGCCGGCCTCAACGGCCGCGAACACCTCCGCCAAGCCCTCCACTCCCAAGGCTTCCAACTCCGCTGAACCCACCCGATCCCGGCCGGTTGACTGAATTCTTCAGTGGGCCGGTGGTGGGGTTTTGATGCTGTGGGTTTGGAGTTGGATGAGGATCAGCAGCAGCAGGGAGGCGGTCCAGGCCAAGGGCACGGTGGAGGCCGGGTTGCCGTTGCCGTCGACCAGTTCGGGGAGCTCGCCGAGGAGGTTGCGTTTGGACAGGAGCCAGTCGAGCGCCGCCTGTGCTTTGCCAGTCTCGGCGAGGCCTGCCCAGGCGAGAGCGAAGAACGAGGTGCTCGGGGTCCAGGTGACATCGCCCCAGTCGAAGTCCGGATCGTTGCCGGGGACAACGCCACCGTTGGGTCGCACAAGTGCGTGGTACGTCGTATCGAGCGCGGCGGGCAGGTCGGCCGGTGCGTCGTTGAACGGCGGCGCCATGAAGGCCGCAGCACTGTCGAACCCGTGCAGTCCATCGACGGTGCGCTGGTATCCGAGTGGCGCGAAGTGCTTGCTGATCGCGGTGGACAGGCGGTCGGCCGCGATCGTCCACCGGGCGGCATCGTCGGAGCGTCCGAGCGCGTTGGCGAGGTCGACCGCCGAGTTCAGCCCACTGAGCAGAGGCGCCGCGGTACCGATGTTCGCGGTCTCGGTGCCGAGTTCCCAGTAGTCCGGCGACGCGGGCGGCAGACCGGCGGCATCCAGCGAGCCGGCGGCATAATCGGCGGCACGTTGGATCATCGGGTACAGGCTGGAAAGCCGGGCCTGCCGGTCGTCGAGTGGAGCCGTCTGGTACCACTGCCAAGTTGCCCAGGGCACCCAACCGTTGCCGTCGAGCTGCCATTCTCGTCCGTCCGGTGGACCGGACCCGTCCAGCTTGGTCCGAGCCTCCCACGTTCCGTCGGCTCGCTGGGTAGCCGCGTTGTAGGTGAGGATCTGGTAGGCCTCTCTCGAGTGCCCGGTGTGCGCGAACGCCGCCGATACGAAGCTGGAGTCACGCGGCCACGAGTACTTCCAGATCGAGTGCCACGCCGCCGTCGAGGCGCCGTTGGGCTGTAGTAGTGCACGCATGGACAGCAGCGCGCGAGCGGCAGCATCCCGCTGGGGGCCGGGCACGCCGGGTACGGTGCCGAGCTTCAGCCAGGCGCGCGATTCGGCGATCTGCCGCAACGCGCCCGGGTCGTCCGCCTCGACGGTGACCGGCTCCGTTCGACCGGCCGGTAGATACTGCCAACGTCCGCTCGGAAGTCGCAGTACGTTGCTGTTCCGGATGTAGCTTGCGCCGTAGGCCTGAAGCGGTGTGATCGCCGTGGTCGTGGTGCCGTTGTCGAACAGACCCGCGGTTGACGCGGCGAGTACCTCCGCAGGAACGGCGTGATCGTCGTACACAGGTGTCTCCATGGGCGTCAGATGCCGCTGGCGGTGAAGTTGGTGATGTGGACGCCGCTGTTGTCCGAGTTGTAGGTCACGGTGACCCGTAGGTAGCGGGCCTGAACGTCAACCGGATAACTGTCGCCCGCGGGGGTGGCCGGCGTCGTGGTTTCCTTTGTCGCGATGGTTGTCCAGTTGGTGCCGTCGGTGCTGGCCTGGATGTTGTACTTGTAGTAGCGGGTGCCGTCCGCATAGTTGGTGACGGCAACATTGTTGAGGCTGTGGACGCCGAGCAGGTCGATCTGCCACCACTGTGGATACGGGTCTGCGCCCCAGTAGGTGTCCGGGTCACCGTCGACCGCCAGGTCTGCTGTGTTCACGCCTTGCTCGCTCTGTGCGGTAGCGGGTTTGAACTGGGCGATGTCGGTTTGCGGTGGGTTGATTCCCACCGCTGTGAGGGTGAGAAGCTGCTCGGTCTCGCTGCGGTTGCCGCCGACCGAGTTGCCTGTCTTGTTGGACCAATAGCGTGGTGGGGTGGTCTCGACCCGGCGACGGGAGTCCGCGGACAGGGCGAGCGCCAGACCGCTGTATCGGTTGACGAGCCGGTAGCTGCCGTCCGAGGTTTTGCTCTTGATGAAGAACCATTGCTGGCCCACGGCGGCCCGGTAGGGGGAGACGATCGGATTGGTTCCCCACGCCCGGCTGGTCCTGATACTGGAGTCGATGCCGAGCGCCTGGCCGGTGGCGGCGTTGATGATCCGGTAGGAGCCGTCGCCGTTGGGGACGAACGCCCAGGCCGCTAGGTTCGAAGCCTTCTGTCCGGCCACGGAAGTGGTCGACGAACTGCCTGACAGCTGGGTCAGAGCCAGGCCACCGCGGCTGCTGATCCGGTAGGTCTTCGACGGGTCCGCGGGGGACGCGGCCGGATCGCTGGATTCGATGGTGATGTTGCGGTACTCGGCGGCGTCGGACGAGCAGTTGTACTCGCAATAGTTGCGGAACGTCCTGCCCACGATGGTGCCGCTGCTGGCGTTCACACTGTCGGCGTACCAGTGGTACCAGTAGTCGCCGTACAGGGCGGAGCCGGTGTCGCCGATCTTGTGCCACTTCTGCGTCGAGAGGTCGTCGGTCGCATAGAACGGCTCCGCGTGCTTGGAGTCGTTCGGGTTGAGCGGGTTGGCCCCAGCGATGTACAGGCCGAGATAGGCGTTGTAGGTGACGCTCATGTACAGCAGCGGTGATTGGGGCGGCAGAGTTCCGGCGGCGAGCTGCTGGCTGACATAGCCGGAGTTCGTGGGCTGGTAGTCCTTGGCTGGATCGGTGTACCCGTTCGGGTTGCCGGCGTCCGCGGGGACGATGTTGCTTTCCCGGCCACCCACACCTGGCTCAGACCAGGTGCCGTTGTACCACTTCTTCCAGGTGCCTCGGGCCATCTTCCCCGAGAGCGGCGCGCGGGCTACGTGCTCGAGGCGGTGGATCGCGCCGCCGCCGCCCGGCTTGTCGATGACGGACGAGCCGTAGTAGATGTAGAAGTATCCCGACGCGGTGTCGACGAACAGGCGCTGGTCGCCGTCGCCGTACTTGTAGGTCTGGTTCGGGAACGCCGTCCGGTCCGCCCGCTTGGTGCTGTACGGCGAGGTCAGCACGTGGTCGACGATGGTCCAGGTGCGGCCCTGGTCGGTGGACCTCGCGTAGTCGATGGAGTCGTAGTGCATCCCGTCGCCGAACGGCTGCGGCGTGAATTCGTTGTGTACCAGGCCGATCCAGTTTCCGGTGTCCGGATCCACCCACATTCCCATCAGGTCGCAGTAATTCGGCTGCGCGTACGGGGATGTGGGCGGGGCGAGTGTCGACTCCACGCCGGTCGGGCTGTTGTTGCACCGCCACGTGGTGTTGTTGTTCTTGTCCACCGGATTGGCCGGGTTCGCCCAGGTGTTGAGTGTTGCGTTCGGCAACGCGTCGTCGTAGTTCGTGCCGGAGTAGAACCGCCAGTGCCGCGGGTCGTTGAGCCCGTACAGCGCCTCGGCCTGCTGGGCGTAGAACGTGCCCTCCTTGTCGATGATCGGGTACGCCGGTGTGTCACTCGTGAACGGCTGGGATTTCGCCGGGCCGACTTCGATGGAATAGGTGGTGCCGGTCGAGGACGCCGGCGATGCACTTGCCTGTGCGACCACGCCCACCGCCGTCACCCCCACTGCGCTCAGCACCGCGATCAGCGTTCGTCTGCTACGTGCCATGGGCCCGCCCGATCGTTCGTTGATTAATTGATGGCAGATAACTAAGTGAGATAAGTTAAGTGTCTTCAATATGAGTCTGTCAAGGGGTGGTACGACGTGCCGAGCCCGCTCGCGTGCAGGTCAGGTAACGACTCCCGCAGCCTCGGTACGGCCGGCGGGCGTGACTCGCAGGGGCTGTCAGTGCCCCCGGACGGCGGCCGGGATCAACGGCGCCGCACTGTCCAGCGACGCCATCCGCTGGTCCACTGTGTCCAGGGCGAGCCGCAGCGCGCCGTAGGCGACCGCGTCGTCGCCGAGCTCGGACGCCTCCAGTCGCGGCGTGTGCACGCAGCTCCCGGCCAGCAAAGTTTCCAGCCGAGGCACCAGCAGGTCGGCAGCATGGGAGAAGCTGCCGCCAAGCACCACGAGATCCGGATCGACGGTGAGAACCATCGGTGTGACACCGCGCGCGAGATCAGCGGCAAAGCGGTCCACGGCGGCGAGCGCCGCTGGGTGTGAGTCACGGGCGGCCTGGAAAATCCGCATGGCCGCGAGGTCACGATCCTCGGGGCTTTCGTTGATGGGGGCGATAGGTGCAGCGGCGAGCCGTTCGGACGCGTCGTTCCATCCCGATGCCTGCAGCATGCCGATCTCGCCGGCAGCCCCACCCGAACCGGTGTGCAGGTTCCCTCCGATGATCAGACCTGCCCCCAGTCGCATCCCGACGAGCAGGTAGATCATGTTGTCGGCGCTGCGGCCGCGCCACCGTTCGGCGAGCGCGGCGAGATTGGCATCGTTGACCACGGTCACCGGGCACGGCACTACCGCCGTCAACCTGGCTCTCGGATCGAGTCCGGTCCAGCCGGGCAGCAGGACCGAGGTGATGGTGCCGTCGGGGGCAATGACACCCGAGGTCCCCATCGTCAACGCCCACACATCGCGCGGCCGGATTCCGGCGGTCGACAATGCCGCGCGCAGCGCCTGATCCGCACTCGCGAGCCTGGCGTCCGCACTGTCCCCGGCAGAGACTTCCACCTGATGGCTCGACACGACGGTCGCGTCCAAGTCGGCAATGATCACCCGGATCTTGCGTTGTCCGACGTCCAGCCCGACCACATACCCGGCCTCAGAACGAAAGCGATACCGCCGGGCCGGGCGCCCGATCCGCTTGTCGTCGGCCTCGGCCTCTATCTCGGCCAGCCAGCCCTGCTCACCAAGCTTCTCAGCCACAACCTGCGCGGAGCGCCACGACAGCCCCGTAGCGTCAGCGACGTCCCGCAGCGGCCGCGCCCCGTTGCCCCGCAGCGCACCTAACACAGACAACTCGTTGAGCCGCCGCAACAGGGTCTGATCGGTGGCCGCCCGCGGAAACGATCCTGTCACGACAGCATTGTACGCATTTAAATACCTCAGGTAAGAATGCGCCTCACGTGGGTGGCCCATCAGGTCTCGAGCGGCGCCACTCGCTCGGGAGGACGCCGTACGCCTGGCGGAAGCGGCGGGTGAAGTGACTGGGATCCGCGAAGCCCCAGTGGGCCGCGATGGCGGCGATCGGAAGGTCGGGCGCTGAGGCGAGGTGGCGGCGGGCAGCCTCGAGACGTTCGGTGATGAGCCACTGTTCGAAGCTGAGGTCGTGGCCGGCGAAGAGTTTGTAGAGATACCGGAGCGAGATGAAGTGCTCCGACGCCACCCGGGCCGGTGTCAGGTGCGGGTCGGCGAGATGCTGGCGCACGTACCAAGTGATGCGCGAGAGAAGGACGTCGGCCATTGCCGGCCGGTGATGGCTGTCGTCGTCCGCAGCCGAGGTGAGCAGTGCGCGGACCAACTGAGACGTAGCGGCCCCGAGCATGGGTGCGGATCGCGTGGGGTGCAGTGCGTCACTGACGCGCGGCAATGCGCTCAGGTGGTGGAGGACGAGCTCGTACATCGGACTGCTGGGCAACCGCGCCGCCGCAGCTCGCACAGTCTCGACACTCAGCCCCAGCTCGTTGTAGTCGATCTGGAACGCCAGGGATGCACCATGACCGCTCCACGCGAACTCGTACGGCGAAGTCAGATCAACGAGCATCAATTCACCGGTGTGAACCCGCTGCTGGTGCCCGGCCTGATCGAACGCACCGACCCCGGTCACCTGCACCGCGAGCGCCAACCGCTCCGGCGCTCCGATCCGCACGTGCTTGGTCGTGCGAACCAGCCGGATCCCCGAGCCCTCGTTGCGAAACAGGTCCGGTACGCCGAGCTGCCAGAAGTCCATCCGGGCATGGACGGCGCCGCTCCGATCCTCGTGTTCGACGCGTGCGGGCACGCTCGCGGACATCATCGCGGAGTAGAACGCCTCGGCACGATCGTGGGGCGGAAGATCGGCGGTATCGAGGATGAGCGCCATGGCCGGCCCCTCCCAAAGGCTGTGCACCGGCAGCCCTGAACCGTGCAGTCAGATCCTATGTCGGCCGACTTTCCGCTGGCTACGTTTGCGGCCACGGTGCCTGACCTGGAGGGGTTTCTGATCATGGCTGCTCCCGACACGATCGTTCTGGTGCACGGCTTCTGGATGACACCGCGAAGCTGGGAGCACTGGGTGACGCACTACGAGCAACGCGGTTTCCGCGTACTCGCGCCGGGCTACCCGGGGTTCGAGGTGGAGGTGGAGTCGCTGAACGCCGACCCGACCCCGATCCTCAAGCTGACCGTCCCGCAGATCATCGCCCACCTCGAGACCGTGATCCGCGAGTTGCCGGCGCCGCCGATCATCATCGGGCACTCCGCCGGCGGCGCGTTCACGCAGATCCTGCTCGACCACGGTTGCGGCGCGGTCGGGGTGGCGATGAACTCGGCGCCGACCGAGGGCGTTCGCGTCGTACCGCTGTCGCAGCTGAAGTCGACGTTCCCGGTGCTGAAGAGCCCGGCGAACCGGCACAAGGCGATCCCGTTGTCGTTCGACGAGTTCAAGTACGCGTTCACGAACACCTTCACCGACGAGGAGTCACGGGAGTTGTACGAGCGGTACGCGATCCCGGCGAGCGGCGGGATCCTGTGGGGCGGCGTGCTCGCGAACTTCCAGCCCGGTCACCAGGACACCTGGGTCGACTATCACAACGACAACCGGGTGCCGCTGCTCTTCGTCTCCGGCTCGGAGGACCACATCATGCCGCCGGAGGTCCAACACTCGAACGCGAAGCACTACAAGTCGGACACCGTGACCGAGGTCAAGTTGTACGACGGTTACGCCCACCTCCTACCCGCCCAAGCCGGCTGGGAAAAGATCGCCGACGAGGTCCTCGACTGGTCCCTGACCCACGCGAAGCCGACCACGCCATAACGGCTGTCCGGATCACCCATGTCGGCGGTCCGACCACGCTGATCGAGGTCGCGGGTTGGCGTCTGCTCACGGACCCGACCTTCGACCCGCCCGGCCGTCCGATGGCCGATGGTCGCGCTCGGCACGGCGTTTCTCTACCGGAACTGGCCCACCGGGATACGGATCACCCGGGACGAACTGCGGAAGCCCGGTTTCCCAGCACCCGACGCGCCAGGTTCTTCCCCAACGCGATCGGCCGACCCCTCCGGACGTTCCTCACCCCGGAAGAGAGCCTCACCTGGATCGTCCCGACCCGGCACCCGGGGCACCTGCGGGAAGCCGTCACCTCGTGGTCCGAGGCGCGCTAGTCGATCGCCCTGTGGTGGCGCAACGCAACCGCTGGAGGGTTCCGAATGTTGTAAGTTCCTCTCACACATCCCAGTGCCGGACCCGTCAATGGTCGTGACTGTCGCACGGCAACGGTCTTGAACCGACGCTCGGGTGCTGTGGCGCGGAGGAAACGGGGACTGTTGTTGTCCGATCACATGAGGCGCATCGTGCCGATGGTCTGGCCGTTGGTGCTCACGGCAGTGATCACAGGTCCGCTGCTGGCGCCGGGTTTTGTCGTCAGTTACGACATGGTGTTCGTGCCAGACCTGCCGGTGCGGCTGGATCTGTTCGGAGTTTCGGCGGCGATGCCGCGGGCGGTGCCGTCGGATGTCGTGGTTGCCGTGCTCGACGAGCTCGGTGGTGGCCAGGTGCTCAACAAGGCGGTCCTGGTCGCGATCCCGTTGCTGGCCGGGCTGGGGGTGACCGTGCTGTGGCGGGAGCTCCGGCGTGGTGGCCGGCTGGCTGGAGCCGCGGCCGCGACGCTGTACGTCTGGAATCCCTTTGTGGCCGAGCGTCTGCGGCTCGGCGCGTGGGCGCTACTTCTCGGGTACGCCGCTCTGCCTTGGCTGGTCCGGGGTGCGATCAGGCTGCGTCAGGGACGGGGGTGGTCCGGCTTCGTCCTTGCCGCGGCGTTGTGTGCGCTGACGGCGTCGGGTGGTGTGGTGGGCCTGCTCGTGAGCGGTGTAGTGCTGCTTTGGCGACCAGGCGCCTCCAGCCGATGGCCAGTGGGAGTAGCCCTACTGCTGAACGCACCCTGGCTGGTGGCAGGCATCACGCACTCCGGCCTTGCGACCGACGGCGCCTCGGTGCCTGCGTTCGCAGCTCGTGACGAGGGCTACGGCGGTACGCTCCCGACGCTGCTCACGCTGGGCGGGGTGTGGAATGCGGACGTCGTTCCGGGCAGCCGCGGCGAACCGCTCGGGCTCGTCCTCGCCTTCGCGATGCTGCTGATGTCGCTGGCCGGCGTGCAGCTGTGGTGGCGGAGAGATCGCTTCGCCGGTGCGTTGGTGGTACCTGCGGTTGTGGCGCTGCTCATTGCCCTGGCCGGAGTCGTCGTACCGGGTCTGTTCGCACAGGTGGTCCAGCACGTCCCGGGCGCCGGCCTGTTTCGTGATGGTCAGCGCTACCTGGCGCCGCTGGCGTTGCTCGAGTCGCTCGGCTTCGGTGTCGCTGCCGCCTGGCTGCAGGCGCAGGTCAAACCAAAGCTCGTCGTCGGCCTCACCGCAGCACTGCTTCCGGTTGCTGCCCTACCTGCGTTGGCCGGTGGTGCGGGACTGCACCTGTCGCACTACCCGGGCGACTGGCCGCAGGCGAAACAGGCGTTGACCGGTCGCTTCATCCCGTGGCCCTTCGAGGCCTACCGTGCCCCCTCCTGGAACGGCCACCGCGCGGTGCTCGACCCGATGCCGCGGTACTTCGGTGCGCAGCCGTCGATCGTGCCGGACGAACTGATCGTCTCCGGCCGCCGGCTCGGTGGCGAGGACCCGCAGGCAGCAGACATCGCGAACGCTCTGAGGAACGGGGCCGACCCGGCGCCGGTGCTGTTGCGGAACGGCGTGGGTTGGATCGTCGTCGACCGCGAGGCCGGCGGCCCAGCGCCCGACACCATGATCCGGGGACTCACGAAACGGTTCGAAGGCCCGACGATCGCGGTCTACCAGGTTGCCGGTACGCCGGCGCCCGAGCGGCTTCCGATCTGGCGAACGGTGACCGTTCTGGTGGCCTGGGGGATCGCCGTGCTGACCTTGCTCCCGGCCCTGGCGTCGGTGGGACAGCGTTGTTACTCTTCGGTTCACTTGATCGGGAGGGGACGCTTTTCATGGGATCGCTGATCGGTGCGGCCATCGCCGTGCTCGCTGGACTCGCAGTGGCTACGACGACCGTTGTCGGGGTGGTTCAGTCGGTGAAGGACGACCCGGCGCCGCCGCAGGGTCAGACCCAGGGGCAGGCCGACGTCCCGATCGTGAACTACGGCTCGAAGTAGGCGCCAGCAGTCCGTCGAACGCCCGAGCGGCTGCGGGCCAGGTGAACCGGCCCGCATCCGCCAAGGCCCCTGCTGACAAGCGCCGGCGCAGCGGGGCGTTCGCCAGCAACGAGGTGATGGTCGCCGCGAACTCGGAAGGGCTGTCCACCAGCACGCCGGTGACCCCGTCGTGTACGGACTCGGTCGGTCCGCCGGCACTGCGGTAGGCAACGGTCGGTACGCCGTGCCCGGCCGCCTCACCGACGACGAGACCCCAGCCCTCCTTCAGGCTCGGCAACGCGAGCACCCAGGCCTCGTCGTACGCCGCGTGCTTGTCGGCCTCGCTGACCTGTCCGCGGAACTCGACAGCCTCGGTCAGCCCGCGCGTCTCGACGTACGCCCGTAGTGAGTCCTCCCACCACCCGGAGCCGACGACGATCAGCCGTGTCTCTGGCAATGTCTCGCGAGCCACCGCGATCGCGTCCACCGCGTGCTCAAGCTGCTTGTGCGGAACGATCCTGCCGACGCACACCACCGTCGGCATGGCGGCTTGCGCGCGCTGCCGCGCCGGTGCCGGGTCGGCTCCGTTATGCACAACGGTGATGTTGCCGACGCCGAGGCCGGCCAGCTCATCGCGAGAAGCCGAAGATACTGTCACGTAAGGACAATCGGCGTACAACGTTGGTGCGACCCGCGATTCCAGCCACCAGCCGAGCCGGCCCTGCCAGCCCGGGTAGACGACCTGCCACTGTTCGCGGTGAACGTGGTGCACGAGGACGACGACGGCCCGCCGGACCAACCGGGTGAAGAACGGCAGCCCGTTCTGGACGTCGACAACGCGGTCCGGCCGGTGCAGCCAGGTGTACAGCAGGCCGTGCAAGTACACGGTCACCTTCGTGCCGCGATACACGTACCGAACCTCGCCGCGGCGGGCTTCTCGCGGACTTCCAGGGTACGCCGCGCACAGCACGGTCACTGTCCAGCCCAGCATCGCAAGGCCACCCGCTACCTCTTCGACGTAGCGTTCCGAGCCACCGCCTTCCGGGTTCGTCGTGTCACGCCAGTTCAGCAACAGCACGCTGTGCGGACGCACCTGATCAGCCCCACCCTCTGGTCACCTCCCCCGAGGTATGGGCGCGGACGTTACCAAGGAGTAACGATCTCCACCAGACCTCAGAAGTTCCGTTAATGTCCGTCTGTGCAGGGGATGACGAATGCAACAGCACATCGGGGGTGGCGGGCCGATCTCGGCCGATCGGTGCGGCTGTTCCGCGCCTTCGGCGTCGAGCAGTCGGACCCGGATCTCTTCTATGAAACGCTTGCTGAAGACTCCGTCGGTCAGCTGAGCGAGTACGTCGGGCTGGACGGAGCGCTGATGCTCGACGTCGGCGGAGGCCCCGGCTACTTCGCCGACGCGTTCCGTCGGGCAGGTGCGGCGTACTTCGCCGTCGACTCGGACCTTGGCGAGCTCAGCGGCCGTGGAGCTCCCGCGCCGGGCACTGTACTCGGCAGTGGGATGGCCCTGCCGGTGGCGGACGAGTCGGTGGACGTCTGCTTTTCCTCAAACGTGCTGGAGCACGTCCCTGACCCCTGGCTGATGGCCGGCGAGATGGTCCGGGTCACTCGGCTGGGCGGTACGGTCTTCTTGTCCTACACCGGTTGGTGGGGGCCGCATGGTGGTCACGAGACCGCGCCGTGGCATTACCTGGGCGGTCACCGCGCGGCCGGCCGCTACCAGCGACGTACAGGTCGTCCACCGAAGAACAGGTTCGGGGAGTCGCTCTTTCCGATCACCGTCGCGAGCGGGTTGCGATGGGCGCGCACGTGTCCGGACGTTGACCTCGTAGCGGCTGTGCCGCGGTACCACCCGCGCTGGGCGTACGGCGTACTCGCTGTGCCCGGGCTGCGGGAGGTCGTCACCTGGAACCTCGTGCTGGTGCTAAGGCGCCGATGAAGGTCATCTGGCGGACTCGAGTCGTCGTGGGCTGCCTGGTGCTGGTTGCGCTGTGCTTCCACCAGGCGCCCGGCAAGATCGTGCCGGACACCAAGCTCGACCTCACCGCGGGTCCGGGCGCCTTCCTCGGACGGGCTCTGCACCTGTGGGATCCGCAAGGCGCCTTCGGCCAGCTGCAGAACCAGGCGTATGGCTACCTGCTGCCGATGGGTCCGTTCCACTGGCTGCTCGACACCGTGTCCGTGCCGGACTGGATCATTCAGCGCCTGTGGTGGTCGGTGGTCCTCTGCGTCGCCTTCGTCGGTGTCTGGAAGCTCTGCAACGCCTTGCAGTACGGCGTTCCATGGACTCGCTTTGCCGTCGCACTGCTGTACGCCACGAGCCCCCGTATGCTCGGCGAGCTCTCGATCACCTCGATCGAGGTATGGCCGATGGCGATGGCGCCGTGGGTTCTCTTGCCGCTCGTGACCCCGACAGGACGCTCCATGTGGTGGCGGGTCAGCTGGTCTGCCGTGGCGTTCGCGCTGGTCGGCGGAGTCAACGCTGTGGCGACTGGCGCGACACTGGTTCTTCCTGCGCTTTGGCTGATTACCAGGCGCGGCACCGTGAAGATCGCGGCGGCCTGGCTGGGCTGCGTCGCAGCTGTCTCGGTCTGGTGGCTCGTGCCGCTGGTGCTGCTCGGCCGGTACAGCCCACCATTCCTGGACTGGATCGAGAACGCGGCCGTGACCACCGGCATGGCCAGCGCGTTCGAGTCGTTCCGCGGTACGTCGCAGTGGCTGAACTTCCTGTCCGGCGGCGGCGGACCGAGCTGGCCGGCCGGCTGGCTGTACGTGACGCAGCCGACTCTGATCCTGGTCAGTGCAGCGATCGCTTTGGTCGGCCTGCTCGGTCTAGGAATGAGTTCGCTGCGCCACCGCGGCTTTCTCCAGCTGTCGTTCGTCGTCGGACTTCTGCTGCTGACGCTGGGACATTCAGGCGCAGCCGGCTCGCCGCTGGTACCGCAGTTGCACGACCTGCTCGACGGACCGCTCGCAGCACTTCGCAACACGCACAAGTTCGAGCTGGTCGTGCGCCTGCCGCTGGCACTGGCTGCGGCGCATTCGCTGCACAGAATGACCCAGTTGGCGACAGCGCGCGGGCTGCACCGTCGCGTCGTACCCGTGCTCGTCGCCTGTCTGATCGTCTCGGCAGCAACACCGGCGGTCCTCGGCCAGTTGCCCAGACGCGAGGGGTACGACGCTGTCCCGGCCTACTGGCGTGATGCTGCCACCTGGCTCGACCGGCAGCCCGGACCGGGTTCGGTACTCGTGGTGCCGGCCTTTTCGTTCGCGGACTTCACCTGGGGCTCGACGAAGGACGAACCGTTCCAGGCGTTGCTGAAGCGCCCGATGGCGGTGCGCGACGCAGTACCGCTCGGATCCGCGGGTGCGACGCGATGGCTCGACGAGATCGAACGACGCCTCGGCTCCGGGGTGGGTGACGCGACGCTGCGCCAGGCGTTGACCCGAGCCGGTGTCCGCTACGTCGTTGTCCGCAACGACCTGCGGTACGACGCGCAGGTGACACCGCTGCTCGCCGTCCACGAGAGCCTCGCGGACGCCGGCATCGATCGCGTCGCGCAGTTCGGGCCGGTTACCGGCAGCACGATCGAGCAGCCGGACGCGACGCTCGACAGCCACACACGGCTGCCGTATCCGAGCGTCGAGATCTACGACGCGGGCGAGACGAGCTCCGGCGTACTGCTGCCGCGGTCCCGGCTGGTCGAGGTCCAAGGCGCACCCGAGGACGTGCCCGCCGCCTTGACCGCGCTGGGTGGCGACCGGAGCGCGATCACATCGTCCGACGCGGCGGGGAAACTGACCGGTCTGCCATTGATCCAGACCGATGGGGTGCAGCGCCGTGAGGTGTCGTTCGGGCGGCCCGCGAACAACTACTCACCCGTGCTGACTGCCTCCGATTCCGGTACGCAGGGCCGGCGAGCTCTCGGGTACGCCGTGAACGGGAAGGAGACGACGCGGGTCTGGAACGGCGACCTCGTCGATGTCCGCGCGTCGTCGTCGGCCGCAGACGCGGCCGCGTCCTTGCACACAGGCGCCGGCAGCGGGCCGTTCGCCGCGGTGGACGGCGATCCGTCGACGCGCTGGATCTCCGGGCGGTTCGGTCGAGCCAGCGGCGAGTGGCTTGAGCTGACATTCGCCGCGCCGCGTTCGGTGGACGGCCTGACCGTGCAGTTCTCGTTGGCCGCTCCAACGACCGAACCGGTGCGGACGCTGCGGTTGGAGACCGACGCCGGCGCCTTGACGTCGGTGGTGTCGGCCACTAGCGATCCACAGCACCTTCCGACGCCGCCGCGCCTGACGCAGCGGCTCCGGCTCAGCATCGCGACCACAGACGGCAAAGACCCGAACGGGGTGTCGATCGCGGAGGTGACTGTTCCTGGCATGACGGCGGCGAGCAGGCTGCTGGTGCCCGCGTCCGTCAGGCAGCCGAGCGCGCTGGTGTTCAGGAACCAGCAGATCGGCCGATCTGCCTGTCTGCGCGTCGGTACGCGGCCGCTGTGCAGCGAGAGTCAGGCCGCTGATTCGGAGGAGCCGACCGGGATGCGGCGGAGCGTCGACGTACCGCACAGCGCGACGTACCAGCTGTTCGGTACCGCGTTGCCGAAGGACGGCGACGCGCTGGAACACCTGCTCGTCGTACCAGGAGCGATCACGGCCACCGCATCGTCCCGGGCTGTGGCAGCACCCGAGGGCCGGCCGGGCGCGGCTGTGGACCGCGATCTCGGGACCGGTTGGGTGGCTGCTCCGGACGACACCGCACCGCGGCTCACGCTGCGGCTGCCCGCACGTCGAAGCGTGACCGCCCTGCAGTTCCTGACCGATCCGTACCTGACGGCGTCCCGGCCGACAGGGGTGGAGCTCTCCCTCGACGGCGGGCCGCCGACACGCGCCGCGGTTGATCCGGAAGGGTATGTGCGGTTCGCGGCGCGGACGGCACGAACTGTCGAGGTGAGGTTCACTCGCACCAGGCCGTTGCTGGACTTCGACTCCGCCACGGGCATCGCGCGCACCGCTCCGGTCGGCGTTGCCGAGGTGCGTGTCGTCGGGGCGGACGACCTGCGCAAAGCACTCGACCCGAACGGTCCTTCTGGGGCGGTTTGCGGCTACGGACCCGGTGTCCAGGTTGACGGCACACGGGTGGACACGCAGGTCAAGGCGACCGTTCGGGAGCTGCTCCAGCGCAGGCCGGTGCCGATCACGGCTTGCGGGAAGGACTCCGGCGTCCCGCTGCGAGCGGGACGCCATGCCGTGGACTTCCTGCCCGGCGGCGGGTTCGTTCCGATCCAGGCGAAGTTGACCGTCCGTGCCTTGACGTCGGGCTATGCGCCGCCCGAACGGAGTGTCGATGTCGTGCGCTCGAGTCCGACCGAGCTGACCACCGACGTTCCAGCACGGGACGAGCAGTCGGTGCTCGTGGTCGCGCAGAACTACAACGAGGGCTGGGAGGCGTACGACGAGAGCGGGCGCAAGCTGACGCCGATCCGGGTCGGTGGCTGGCAGCAGGGCTGGATCCTGCCTGCGGGCGCCGAGCAGCTGGTGACTGCACGCTTCGGACCGGACGGTGGCTACCGGACCGGTCTGCTGGTGGGGTTGGTGTGCTGCCTGCTCGTGCTGGGCGTTGCGCTGCTCTCGCGGCGGCTAGCGCCTGATCCTCTTGTTGGTGCACGTCGTCCATGTGCGTGGGTCGTTGCGGGCGGCGGGCTGGTCGCGGGCGTGTTCATGTCGGGGTGGATCGGCCTCGCAGCGGTTGCTGCTGCGATCGTCTGCTCATGGCTGGTACCGCGACGCGTCGCGTTCGGCTTGGTGGCGACCGTGGTCGGCGCCGGGACGTTGGTGGCTGCCGTTCAGCCCTGGCCGGGCGGAGATGCCGGAGTGACCTCGGTCATGGTCCAGGCGTCGGTGCTGTTCGGCTCGGCGTTGGCGCTGCTCGCCGGCGAGACGTCGTACGACTTGTCCCGTCTGCCCAGGCGCATGATGGGTCGCTCGAGCCCGTAGTAGCTGGCGGCAGCGACCAGCGCGGAGATCACCAGGGTGGGCAGGAAAAGCAGAAGGAACCGCCCGCTGAACAAGGTGTAGCCGGTGACCCGCTCGACCAGGCCGAGCACGATCAGGTGGTACACGAACACTCCGTAGGAGATGTCACCGGCGACATGTCCCGCCCGGCCGCCCAGGACCCGAGCGGATCGTGGTGTCGGCGTCAGCGCGGGGAAGAGGGCGCAGGCTGCAATGGCTGTGTAGAGCAGCGTCTTCATGAACGCCTGTCCGGCAGACGGAGCCGTCAAGTTGTACGGCCCGGCTAGAGGGGTGGTTGCGATCAGCAACAGGGCTACGGCCGCGGTCCACACTGTGCCGGGCACGTTGGCCAGTGTCTCGAGGGTTGGGGTGGAGAGAACGCCATGCTGACGTGCCACCTGCCAGAGGGCGAATCCCATGCCGACCGCGAACCAGCCGACGTACCCGGGCAGCCACAACCCGGCCCGTGGATGTCCGGTGGCCGTTATCGACGCCATCCACACCGGACCGACAAGCACTGGCACTGCGAGTGCGAAGAGACGCACTGCGACGCCACGCCGGCTCGGGCGGCCGTGGCCGGTCAGTAGTCTCGCCAGCAGCGGCAGAAGCAGGTAGAAGGCGACCTCGGTCGACAGACTCCACAGCTGGGTCAGACCGTCCGCGGGAGGTCCGTCGAGGTAGATCTGCGTCAGTGTTGCGTGCCGGAGATAGATGACCCACGTGACGTCGGCACTGTGCGGCATCAGCAGCGCAGCAAGCACAACAGCGATCCACAGCGCGGGCAGGATCCGCAGCGCGCGGTTCCGCAGGTACGGCGCCGTCCTGGGTCGCGGAGTGCCGTCGAACCAGGCGGCGACGTGTGGACGGCAGAGCAGGAACCCGGAGATCGCGAAGAAGATCGCGACACCGACGTCGAGCCTGGCCAGCAGTCCGGCGAACGGGCCGTTCAGCGACGCGCCGGTGTGGAACCCGACGTGGGTGGTCAGGACGGCGAGCGCCCCGATCGCGCGCAGCCCGTCCAGCGCCGGGAACCGGACTTTCATCGGGGCAGTCCGATCTGGAGGTTCGCGACGCAGAGGTTGGTCGCTGGATCGGTGGAACGCAGTCGCAGCCGGGTGGCCCGGATCCGTTCCGACGGACCGAAGTACATCGTGCCCACGCCGCCCGGCCAGTTCTTGGCCGGCAGCGCGGCGACCCGGCCCGCATCGTCGACCAACTCGACGGACACCTGGTTCTCGCGGTTCGAGAAGTAGGCGGCCCGGACGAACCACTCGGAGGTCGCAACCTCGTCCTGCGTCGGAACCAGCGGGATGACCAACGGTCCGGTCCCGTGCAGCAACAGGCTGCAGAAGTTGTTTGGCTGCGCCGCCGGCTTGTCCCTGGACCACACGGCGAACTGGGCCGGCCTAATGTGACCGCTGTCATCGACCAGGAGCGGTTCACTGCCCGGTTCCTGCAGCTGGAAGCGGCGCCCGGCCATCCGCAGTACCGGCGACAGCCGTCGGTCGGACATGAGCGCGCTGGCCATCGGCGGCGGCATCGTCGTGTCCCACAGGTTCACGTTCGGTCCGGTGCGGTCCAGCTCAGCGTCGACGGTCGCGAAGTACGCCTTGGCCGGATTCTTGCCCCATTCACCGGCGAACCCGGCGTCCGATACCACCACCCCGGCGAGTGCGCCGGCCAGCACCACGGCCGGTACGACGATCCGCAGGTTCTTGGCGGTCAGTACGACGGCCAGCGTCAGCGGGATCGAGAGATCGGACCAGTAGTGGTAGTGCACGGTGAAGACAGATCCGAAGACGCCGAACCGGCCGTACGACAAGAGCGCGACTGTCGCGAGCACGTAGCCGATCACCGCGCCCCACAGCGGTAGGGCACGTCGGTCTCGCCGCCAGGCGACCGCCAGCAGCAGAGCGGTGATCAATCCGCCCAACACGATCGCCGCGATCGGCGGATCGGCGAGGCTGAACACCTGCCCGGTGTCGGCCCACCGCCAGGGGCCGCCGACGACTGCGGTCAACGGCACCTCGAAGCTCTGCGCGACCAGTCGGCCGAGGTCTGCCGGCGATGGCACGCGGCCGGCCGACGGGTTGCCGGTGGTCAGGTAGAGGACTCCGAACCCCATCACGGCAAGGCCGAGCGCGGCCGCGTACGGCAGGGTACGGCGCAACCAGCTGCGGAACGGCTCGTCACGCAAATAGAGGGCAAGGGCAACGGCCGTGAAGAGGATCAGGCCCGACTTCTCCCAGCAGGCCAGCGAGATCAGCAGCGAGAGCGGGCCGTAGGCAACGGCTCGGCGGCGACGCCCGCCGTACCAGTCGATCGTTGCATGAAGCAACAGAAGGCCGAAGACATGGGCGGACAAGTTGTTCACGCCGCTCGACAGCGACAGGAACGACGGCATACTGACCGGCACCAGCGCGTAGATCGCCGTACCGATGGCCACCCACCAGGTCGGGCCGAGGATCCGCAGCAGCAGCAGACCCATCAGCACGGTCGCGATCGCCTGCATCGCCATCCGCCAGCCGATCGTGACGTCGTGGTTGAGCGGCGCGATCGCCGCGAAGGCCGCGTAGACGAGCCGCAGGCCGGGGGCGATGTGGTCGTTGAGCGGCGTCAGCAGCTCCTTGGGCGCGAACCCCCGGTCGCCCTGGACCAGGAACTCGAGGTCGTCGGTCAACCAGGAGCCACGGCGTGCGAGCAGGCCGAGCCCGACCGTCTGCAGCACCGCGACGGCGACCACCACGCCGCGGAGAACCGATGTCTCCGGCGTCGCAGGCCGGCCTGAGATCCCCCTCATGGGCCGCGACTATATGCCAGTCCGGACCGTTTCGAACTCGTCGTCTCCGGCGTCTGGTCAACGTCACTACTCGCTGGTAGCGTCCCGCGCACAGACCGGGAGGGGATGCAGTGGGGACTCGTAGTCGTGCGGCGCTGGTGGGGCTTGGAGTGTTCTTCGTCGGCGTTGCGGCGCTCGGCAGGTTCTACGCATACCCGACGTTGGCGGTCGCGCCACCAGGGCAGGTCGCGCACACTGTGTCGACCGGGGCGGACGCCACAATCTTCAGCGCCGCGGACCTGAAGCAGAAGGACCACGTCGATCTCGAGGCGCGCCGGACCGTCCGCGGCGATGTCGTCGCGGCCGAGAAGATCAGCAAGGCGCTGAACCGCAAGGTGGTCGTCTTCGACACCGCGGTGGTGACCGACGACTCGAAGAACTACCAGTTCCCCGACGATGCGTCCAAGACCGCTGAGATGCCGCTGAGCTTCGTCCAGGAGCGGGTTGTGCTGGACGCGAAGACCGGGGAGGCGGTGCCCTGGAACCCGACCGGCAACGACAACAGTGGCGAGTACATCACCACCACGCTGGACAAGGCGGATCGGCTCAAGCCGAACCGGAACAGCGCGCTCTTCAAGGGCCACGAAGGCCTGGTGCTGAAGTTCCCGTTCGATACCCAGAAGAAGGACTACACGTTCTGGGACACCACGCTGCGCAAGGCCTTCCCGATCGAGTACAAGCGGGTCGAGCACCTGCGCGGGCTCAAGGTGTACGTGTTCGAGCAGGTGATCCCGAAGCAGAACATCCCGGTGGCGAAGGCGCTCATGGTCCCAGGCACGCTCGTCGACGACCCCAGCAAGCCGTCGGTCGCGGTGCAGCGTACCTACCAGAACACGCGCACCCTGTGGATCGAGCCGGTGACCGGCGCGATCATCAAGGGCCAGGAGCAGCAGCTCGCGACCATCGCGTACAAGGGCGAGGACAAACTCACCGCCACCAAGGTCACCATCGCCTACGACGACGCCACCGTGCACAAGAACGTCAAGGGCGCCAAGGAGAACAACATCGCCGAAGGCGGCTACCAGGCCAAGGCAGCACAGCTCCAGGCAATCTCCGTCTGGATCCCCCTCGGATCCCTCATCCTCGGCCTCCTGCTCCTCGGCTTCGTACTCGTGCGCCAAGTCGGCAGACCAGGTTCACACTAAGCGGCCACGGACATCCGGCCCGGCTCGTCGATGGCCGTTAGCGCAACGCTGCGATGGCGGTCTCGACCACAGTGTCGGGTGGGCTCGTGACGTCGGGTACGACGCCGACACCTTCCCAGTTGGTGCCGGTGATGCTGTCGACGACGTACGCCTCAGGCAGGTAGGCCAGGACTGTTGGCGCCAGCCGAATCGGTGTCGTACAGCCCGTAGCCGGGCGGGCGTGAGCGAAGGAGGCGTGCAGGTTCCGGCCGGGCCGCCTTGCAGTCGTCGCGACCTGATCAGGCCGGATGGGGGAAGGTCAGGCCGATGTCGTAGGCGAAGATGACGGCCTGGACGCGGTCGCGGGCGCCGATCTTGGCGAGGACGCGGCCGACATGGGTCTTCACAGTCGACTCCGACAGGTGCAGACGCCCGGCGATCTCCGGGTTGGTCCAGCCACGGGCGATGGCGACCAGGATTTCGCGTTCCCGGTCGGTGAGGGCGCGGAGCTTCTCCTCGTCGGCTGCCTGGGTTGCGCGGGGGAGGTGGTCGGCGTAGGCGTCGAGCAGTCTGCGGGTCAGGCCGGGCGCGATGATCGCGTCTCCCGCGGCGACGGCGCGGATCCCGCCGAGGAGTTCCTCGGGGCGTGCGTCCTTCAGCAGGAAGCCGCTGGCCCCGGCACGGAGCGCTGCGTAGGCGTACTCGTCCAGGTCGAAGGTGGTCAGCACGAGGACTCTCGATCGGTTGCCGGTGGCCACTATTCGGCGGGTGGCTTCGATTCCGTCCAACCCAGGCATCCTGATGTCCATCAGCACGACGTCGGGGTGGAGCTCGGCCGTCCGGCGTACTGCTTCGGAGCCGCTGCCTGCCTCACCGGCGACCTGTGTGTCCGGAACGGACTCGAGCAGGATGCGGAGTCCGAGCCGGTGCAGGGGTTGGTCGTCGACGATCAGGACTGTCGTCATGGTGTCCTCTCCTGGGCGGGCGCGAGCTCCAGTTCGGTCTGCACGGTCCAGCCGCCACCTCGGGTGCGGCCGGTGGTCACAGTTCCGCCGTACAGCGCCGCGCGTTCTCGGATTCCGATCAGGCCTTGCCCGTCGCTGGAGTCTGCGGCCGGCTCGAAGCCGACCGCTGGGCCGGTGTCCTCGACCTGGATCCGCAGTCGTTGATGCACCACCTCGAGTGAGACCCGCGCTTCGGTATCCGGGCCGGCGTGTTTGAGTGCGTTCGTCAGCGCTTCCTGGACGATCCGGTACGTCGCCAACTGGAGCCCGCGATCGGCCGGGAGCTCGCCCGCGGTGCGATAGCTGACCCGCGGACCAGCTGCGCGGAACCGGTCGCAGAGGCCGTCGACATCGGCGATCCCCGGCTGCGGGCTGAGATCCGGTACGGCGGCGTCGTCCCGGAGCGCGCCGAGCGTCCGCCGGAGATCGTTGAGCGCTTCCCGCCCGGTCTCGCCGATCAGCGTGAGCGCCTGCGCGGACCGATCAGGATTGACGCGTACGGCGTACGCCCCGCCGTCGGCAAGTCGGATGATCACCGAGAGGTTATGGCCGAGAATGTCGTGCATCTCCCGTGCGACCCTCGCACGCTCACCCGCGACCGCAAGCATGCTGCGCTGGTCCCGCTCGATCTCGAGTTGCGCGGCGCGGTCCCGCAGGGCGGCAAGTTGTGAACGTCTGATCCGGACGACCAAACCCAGCGCGACCGCGGCCGTGCTGGCACAGACGAGGAAGAACGCCGCCTCCGGCACTGAGGCGACGGCGGAGATCTGTACGACGGCCAGCGTCAGCACCGCGACAGTGATCGCGCACGCCCAGAGCAGGCGACGGAGAGAACTGTGCAGAGTCAGGCTGTACAGCGCGATGAACAACGCGACGTCCGCGCGAAGGAACACCTGCAGCGACCATTGCGCGGCGAACACCGCCGCAGTCATGACGAACGCCGTCATGGGCGCCCGGCGGCGAAGCAGCAGCGGGAGTATCAGCCCGGCTTGGAAGGCGACCATCACGCCGAGTGGAACCTGGTTGAACACCCCCTCGAGTTCATGTGGTCCTCCGCCGCGGATCAGATCCGGCAAACAGAACAGCAGGAACGCGCCGATCACCACCAGGGTGTCGACGACCCACGGCCGAGCGCGGTCGGCCCGGCGCAGCCGCCGCCCGATCCGGCCGAAGCGGAGCACCAAGGGGTGCCGCCACAACGGATCCGGATCGGCAGCGGCCTGAATACCTACCGCTTGTGCCGCGCCACCGCCGGTCACTGTGCTCACCTGTCCATTGTGACCCGTCGCTCGCGAGGGATCAGGCGTCGCTTCGGGACAGGCGCCAGGCCGCACCCGCGAGAGCGATCGCAGTCCATCCCGCGAAGACCAGGAAACCGATGCCGGGGGACAGGGTGTGCGGTGCCTGATGCAACGAATACATGGCCTGACCCGCCTCGCTGGGCAGGTACGGCTGGATGGCGTTGTGCCAGGCGGTCGGAAGCAGGGAGATGAGTCCGGGCACCAGCATCAGCGTCGCGACCAAGGCAGAGATCGCACCGGCGACCGATCGCAGCATCGCCCCGAGAGCTACCCCGATCACGCCGACCAGAGCCAGATAGACCGTCGCGCCGAGCAGGCTTCGGACCACACCTGAGTCGGAGATCGTGAGCGCGGTGGGTGTGCTGTGCAGGATCGCGCTGTCGACGAGGAACGTGGCGAATCCTCCGACCAGTGCGAGCGCAAGGGCCACGACGCCGTACACGGCGGCTTTCGACCACAGCACCGGGAGTCGCCGCGGTACGGCGGCCAGCGTCGAGCGGATCATCCCGGTCGAGTACTCGCCGGCGGTGACGAGTACGCCGAGCACGCCGAGGGCCAGCTGGGCCAGTGGAACCCCGAACAACGACAGGCTGAGCGTTGTCGCGTCGGCGAAGTCCGGGTCGAGCTGCCGCCCCGAGTTGAGGCTGGACCGGTATCTGGCCGCCGCGATGATGCCAAAGGCAACCAAAAACAAGAGTCCCAGGCCGAGGGTGATCCAGGTGGAGCGGAGTGACCACAGCTTGGTGGATTCCGACCGCAGCACCCGGCGGCCGGTCACTCGATAGTTCGGCTTCGGCTTTGCAGCCGGCCCGCCACTGGCAGGGCGAGGTTCGGTGACGATACTCATGCGGCACGCTCCGCGAGTTCGGTGGTGCCGTGGTAGACGACGTCGTCCCGCGTCAGGTCCATGAACGCCGCCTCGAGTGAAACCTTCGCGGTCGTCAGCTCGTACAGCGCGATGCCGTGCTCGGCCGCGGTGGTGCCGACCGCGCGGGCCGAAAGGCCGGTGACCTCCAGCTCCTCCGAACCGGCCTGCCCGAGAACCTCGACTCCTGGTCCGGCCAGCACATCGCGCAGTCGTGCGGGATCGGCGGTCGCCACCCGAACGGTGTCGCCACCGGACTGCTGGACGAGGTCCTCAACTGTCGTGTCAGCCAGAAGACGACCGCGACCGACGATGATCAACCGGTCCGCGACCAGCGCCATCTCGCTCATCAGGTGGGAGGACACGAACACGGTCCGTCCCTCCGCGGCGAGGCCGATGAGCAGGTTGCGGATCCACAGCACGCCTTCCGGATCCAGTCCGTTCACCGGCTCGTCGAGCATGACCGTGGCCGGATCACCGAGCAGGGCGGCGGCGATTCCGAGCCGTTGTCCCATGCCCAGCGAGAACTGCCCGGCACGCTTCTTCGCCACGGACTGCAGGCCGGTCAGCTCGATCACCTCGTCGACCCGTCGGCGCGGAATACCGTGCGTCTGGGCCTGAGCCAGCAGGTGGTTGTACGCCGAACGGCCCGGATGGACGGACCTCGCCTCCAGCAAGGCGCCGACCTCCTGGAGCGGAGCGGTGTGTTCCCGGTACTGCCGACCGTTGACCGTGACCGATCCGCTGGTGGGCGCGTCCAGCCCGATGATCATCCGCATCGTCGTCGACTTGCCCGCACCGTTCGGCCCGAGGAACCCCGTGACGGACCCCGGTCGCACGGTGAACTCCAAACCGTCGACCGCCGTCGTCTCGCCGTACCGCTTGGTGAGCTGTCTTGCCTCGATCATCGCGTCGCCCTCGACTCCGGGAGCCGGACCTCCCGGCCCCTTCGTCGACCAACCTAGGAATCAACGGCCGCCGAACCCTGGTACCGCGGCCTCATCTTTGGCGAGCCCGTAGTACCGCGGTACCACGGGCTCGTCAGCTCACGGTCTTCACGAGAGCCGGGATGGCCTCTTGCTCCACGGTCGCTCAGGAAGTGGCTGGGCCGCTGTCGCTCGGCCCCGCGGTGGCCGGGGGCCCGGCAGTGGCCGGCTCCAGCAGCCGTCCCCGCACCCGGGCGGTGGTCTCCTCGTCGAGGAACCGGCCGGTCAGGCGGCCTAACGCGGCGTCGACCCGGGCCCGGTCGTCGGCCAGCGGTACGTCCAGGCGCTCGCTGAGCCAGTCCTTCAGCGCGAGGGAGAACCGGTCCCACTCACGCTGCCCCGTGTCGGTGAGGCTCCAGGCGCCGGGACCGCCGCTGAGGAAACCCGCCGAGACCGCGTTCTGGAATGCGGGCAGCAGGACCTCGGCGGGCACCAGGACCTGCCGGGCGATCGCGTCCATGTTCGTCGGTTGACGGTGGCGTTGGCGTAGGTGGACCTGCGCGACGCACCAGCCGTTGCCGATGTCCAGCATGGTGCCGGACCGCTCGCGGATTCCCGGAATCGCCGTCCGGCCCTCCTTGGCCATCAGCCGGGCGATGGCGATCTCGAGCTTGCGTTCGGGGTCGAGCGGTTCCGGTGCGTTGAAGCCCTCACCGATGTCTGTCGCACTCGCGCGTGCGGCGTCGCGCAAGGGCACCTCCTTGAGGAAGAGCGCGAGCACCAACGCGATCACCGCGACCGGCACCGCCCACAGGAACACGGTCTGGATGGTCACGGCATAGGCGTGGACAACGGGAGCGATGACGATGGTGGGATGGGAGTGCAGCCTTTCCGGGACCGCTACGTCGGCCGGAGGCAGCCGCGGTGACCTGGCCAGCGCTGCAGGCAGGTGCTGCGCGAGCTGGTTGGCGTAGATCGCGCCGAAGACCGCCGCGCCGAAGGACCCCCCGAGCGAGCGGAAGAAGGTCACCCCGGATGTCGCGACACCGAGGTCGCGGTACTCCGAGGTGTTCTGGACGATGATCGTGAGGATCTGCATGCACAGCCCGAGTCCCACGCCGAAGATGACGAGGTACGCCGAGAGGATCCAGAACGAGGTGAACTCGTCCAGCCGCGAGAACAGGTAGAGCCCCACTGCCATCAGGGCCGAGCCGGCGATGGGGAAGATCTTGTAGCGGCCGGTGCGGCCGACGATGGTGCCGGCTGTGGTGGATGCGACGAACAGGCCGACCACCATCGGCAGGGTCCGTAGCCCCGAGGACGTCGCGCTGACTCCGTGCACGTACTGCAGGTAGGTCGGCAGGAACGTCATCGCGCCGAGCATCGCGAATCCGACGACCAGAGCGACCGCGGACGACACGACGAAGACCGGGTTGGCGAACAGCCGCAACGGAAGCATCGGCTCTGGGGCCGCTCGCTCGGCGAAGACGAACGCCACGATCGCGATGACCGAGACGATGAAGATGGCAATGATCTGCGGCGAGCCCCACGCCCACGTCTGGCCACCGAGGCTGGTCGCCAGGGTGAGGCCGCCGGCGCCGATCGCGACCAGCACGATGCCCAGGTAGTCGATGACCGGCTTCAGCTTGACCGTGACGGCGGGCATGGTCCGGGCCGAGATCAGGATGACCGCGATGCCGATCGGCAGGTTGACGTAGAAGCACCAGCGCCAGCTGAGGTGGTCGGTGAACAGGCCGCCGAGCAGCGGGCCGATGACGGTGGCGACGCCGAAGACCGCGCCGAGCATGCCCTGGTACTTGCCGCGTTCACGCAACGGGATGATGTCCGCGATCAGCGCCATGGCCGTAACCATCAGCCCGCCGGCCCCGATGCCCTGCACCGCGCGCCAGCCGACCAGCCAGGTCATCGAGTTGGCCAGACCGCACAGCCCGGAGGCGATCACGAACAGAGCCGTGCTGATCTGGAAGACCCGCTTCCGCCCGAACAGATCACCGAACTTGCCGGCCAGCACCGTCGCGATGGTGTTGGTGATCAGGTAGGACGTCACCACCCAGGACACATGGGCTCCGCCGCCGAGGTCACCGACGATGGTCGGCAGAGCGGTCGCCACGATCGTCTGATCCAGAGCGGCCAGCAACATGCCCAAGGCGATGGTGCCGAACAGGACGTTCATCTGGCGCCGGCTCAGCTCCGGCGCGGCCCGCTCCTCGGTCGCCACCTCGACAGCCATAGCCCGCCTCCATGACCTCGCCGATCAGTTCATTGCTTCATCATGGCCTGGATCCGGTCGCGACGGAACGTACCGCTGCTCCAGCTAGCCCTGACCTGGCCGCGCCGGCCTGGGTGTGAAACCCGGACCGGCCGCGGTCATGGAGCTGGAATCGTCAGTTTTGCGAGGCTTTGAGTTCGTCCTTGTGGTTGTTGAGCCAGTCGGCGAAGGACTCCAGGTCGGGGTTCAGTTCGCGGGTTTTGGTGAGGTCGCGGTCGCCGGTGAAGCGGGTGTGGTCTTCGGCGTAGAACTGGAACATGTTGGACATTTCTACGGCCATCGGGAAGGGGTATTCGCGGAACTCTTCCCAGGTGGGGGCGTGGTAGAGGACTTCCTCGCCGAAGGCTTCGGACAGGGCGGCGGCGTACTGGTCGCCGGTGAGGTGGTCGCCGGCGATGCTGATGGTTTCGCCGATCAGGTCGGGGTGCTTGAGGATCGCGAAGGCGGTGCGGCCGATGTCTTCGGAGGCGACGCCGGACAGCGGGCGGTCGGCCATCGGGATGGTGATGGTCAGCTTGCCGTCGGCGTTGCGCGCGGGCGGCAGGCCGTTGATGAACGCGTCGAAGTAGAACGTGGTCCGCAGGAACGTCGTCGGTACGCCGTACTTCGTGAAGATCTCGTCGGCCTCGCCCTTCGCGTCGAAGTGCGGGACCTTGTAGCGCCCGTCGTCCAGGCTCGGTACGTCGTCGCGCCCGGCGAAGAACGTCCGCGTGTCCTCGAGCGTCGACCAGACCACGTGCTGGACGCCGGCGTCGCGGGCGGCCCGTGCGGCGATCTCTGCCTGGTCGAGCTCCATCTCGGCGCGAGTGCGGGCGGCTTCTTCCTCGGGGGTCCGCTCGACCCAGTAGTTCGTCACCACGAAAGCGCCGTACACGCCGTCGAACGCGGCCCGCACGCTCGCCTCGTCGTCGAGGTCGGCCGCGACCACCTCGGCCCCGGCCGCGACCAGCTCGCGGGACCTGGCGGAGTCCGGGTTCCGGGTCAGTGCCCGGACGGCGAACTCGCCTGACGTGTCGGCCAGGATCGCGCGGACCAGGCCGCCGCCCTGGTTCCCGGTGGCGCCGACGACAGCGATCAGCTTGCTCATATCCACTCCCAGAAAAGTTTAGGTTGATGTGTCAACTCAACCGATCGTAGCTCGTTTGGTTGATGTGTCAACCCGACCCGGTAGGATGGCTTCGTGAGCAAGGGACCGTGGCTCGATGACGACGAGCAGAAGGCGTGGCGCAGCTACCTGCTGATGACCCGGACGCTGGAGACGCACCTGGAGCGACACCTCCAGCGGGACTTCGGCCTGTCCAAGTCGGACTTCGAGATCCTGGTCAACCTGTCCGAGTCGGAGTCCGGCCGGATGCGGGCGTTCGAGCTCAGCCGGTCGACACAGTGGGAGAAGAGCCGGCTGTCGCACCACCTGACCCGGATGGAGAAGCGCGGCCTCATCCGCAAGGAGGCCTGCGAGTCCCGCTACCCGGAGATCGCTATCACCGAGGCGGGGATGGCTGCAATCAAGGAGTGCGCGCCGGCGCATGCGGCCCGGGTCCGGGAGTTCTTCGTCGACGTGTTCGGCCCCGACCGGATGACGGTCCTCGGTGAGGTGTCCGACGAGGTCGTCGCGACGATCGGCAAGCACTGCGACACTGACTGCCCGCTGGCCGACCGGTCCTGAGAAGAGCTCTCAGAGAGCTTTCAGCAAGACTTGACGGTGGCTTGATCTTCTCTTGGAGTGCGGCTGAGGGGCCTCGGCCGAGTCTTGGGGCATGGTCAGCACAGACAAACCCCAGTCCATTCGCCGGCGCTGGTTGCACCGGGCGTCCGCAGCCGCGATAGCCACCGCCGTCCTCGGCGTCGGCGCGACCGGGATCTCGGTCGCTGTCGTGTCGTCGAAGAACAGCGACAGCGGCAGCACCGGTACGACGTCAACCTCGACCAGCAGCTCCGACGACTCCAACTCCAGCAGCAGCTCCAGCTCCGGATCGAGCAGCAGCTCGGACGACAGCAGTAGCTCGAGCGGCCTCGGCTCGTCGAGCTCGAGCTCCAGCTCCCAAGGTGGGAGCAACGGGTCATGACCGCCTCCCGGACCTGGACCGCGTGGAGTTGTACGGTCCGGCTGACCGTCGACGACCCCGCCGTACTGGGGGCGGCCTGCGGTGAGCTCAAGACGCTGATGGACCGCGTCGACAAGGCCGCCAGCCGCTTCCGCCCGGACTCCGAGGTGTCGGCCGTGAACAGCCGCGCCGGCGCGCTCGTACCGGTGTCCCGCCTGCTCGTCGATCTCGTCGACGTCAGCCTGGTCGCGGCCCAGATGAGCGGCGGCGCGGTCGACCCGACCGTCGGCGCGGCGGTGATCGCGGCCGGGTACGACGCCGACATCGAGACGGTACGCCGCCGCTTCCCGCAAGCACCGGTCGCCCCGAAGCCGGTCGCGGGCTGGCAGGAGGTTCGCCTCAACCGCAAGCTCGCCCTGCTCGGCGTACCGAGGGACTGTGCGCTCGACTTGGGTGCGACGGCCAAGGCCTGGACCGCGGACCGTGCCGCGAACGTCATCAGCAAGCGCTACGGCTGCGCCGTCCTCGTAGAGATCGGCGGTGACCTCAGGGCCGCTGGTACGCCGAGCAAGCCATGGGTAATAACTGTCGCCGAGCGCGCCGGCGAGCAGGGCGTGCTCGTCACGCTCGCCCACGGCGGTCTGACCACGTCGACGCGCACGGTACGGCGTTGGCAGACGCCCACCGGCTACAACCACCACGTCATCGACCCGCGCACCGGACTCCCCGCGGCAGGCCCGTACCGGACCGCATCCGTCTGGGCTCCGACCGCTGTACGGGCAAACACCTTCAGTACTGCGCTTGTCGCCACTGGGGACGCCGCGCTCGGTCGACTGAAGCTGGCTGGTCACCCTGCCCGGCTGGTCGCTGAGGACGGCGAGGTCACCGAGTTGTCGGGCTGGCCGACCACAAGCAGGGCTGCCTGATGACGCTGTGGTACCTGGCCCGCGCCGCCGGCGTGGTCACCATGGTCATGTTCACGCTGTCGGCCGTACTCGGCATGGTCATGCCGAACGTACGCCGACCCGAGCGCCGGTTCTGGCTGCAGTACGTGCACCGCTCGGCCGCAGTGACCGGACTGGTCCTGCTGACGACCCACGTGGTCGCAGTCATCGCCGACAGCTACGTGGCGATCAGTCCGACCGTGCTGGTCTGGCCATTCGGCTCCGGCTACCGACCGTTCGCGATAACAGTCGGCGTGCTGGCTCTCTACAGCCTCGTACTGGCGTCCCTGGTCGGCGCGTCCCGTGGTCGGTTGGCCGCGTCCGCGACGTTCACGAAGTACTGGCGCAAGCTCCACATCGCGGCGTCGGTCGGCTGGTTGCTGTCCATCGGGCACGCGCTGCTGGCCGGCACAGACCGCAGTACGCCGTGGATGCTCGCCATCACCATCAGCTGCCTGGCGGCAGTCGCCACTGCGGGCGTGTACCGCCTCAACGCCGCCCCGAAACTCACCCGTGCCTGGAGGACTCAATGATCGCCGTCGACGAAACCCGGGTGATCGGTGAGGCCAGAGTCCTCGCCGGACTCGACCAGGGCCGCCTGGACCTGCAGCGTCATCGCAGCACTAACGGCAGCCTGCCTGCGCTCACCCGGGACGACTACACCAAGCTGTGTGAAGCAGTAGGACTCAGAGGACGCGGTGGGGCCGCGTTCCCGGTCGCACTGAAGCTGCAGGACCTCCCAGCTCGCGGAGTAGAAGCTGTAGTGGTCAACGGCTCAGAGAGCGAGCCAGTCAGCCGCAAGGACCGCCTGCTTCTGACGCAGTCGCCGCACTTCGTCCTGGACGGTGCCGTCGGTCTAGCGCACGCACTGGGCGCACCGCACGTGCTGATAGCCGTACATGACGCAACAGCAGCCACGTCGATCCGTGAAGCGCTGATGGAGCGTGACGACCGGCTCGCGATCGAAGTACAGGAGACTCCTGGGCGCTTCGTCGCAGGGGAGGCCCGTGCTGTGCTGAGCGCGCTGGAGGGTGGCACCGCCGTACCGCCTGGCCGGCGGGTGCTGCCGACGCGCAAGGGATACCACCGGCGTCCGACGTTCCTGTCGAACGTCGAGACCTTCGCCCAGCTCGCCGTACTGGCGCGACTCGGCTCCCGCGGTTTCAGCAGCACCGGACTGATCAGTGAGCCCGGCACCCAACTGCTGACGATCGACGGTGCCGTAGCGCGGCCCGGCGTGATCGAGACACCGACCGGTGTCCCACTCGACACAGTCCTGCAGTACGCCGGCGCGCAAGCCGGTCCCGTACTACTAGGCGGCTACCACGGCCGCTGGCTACAGCGGACCGAGGGCGTGACGCTGCAGCGACCGGAGGTGTCCGCAGGAATCATCCTGGCGCTCGGATCCGACACCTGCCCGCTCGGTGAGATCACCCGTGTCACCCAGTGGCTGTCCAGTCAGTCTGCTGGCCAGTGCGGGCCTTGCGTCTTCGGTCTGGCAGCTCTGGTCGACGACTTCGCCCGGCTGACGGTCGGCGATCCGCAGGGCTGGCACGACGCACACCGGCATCTCGGTCTGGTTCCGGGGCGAGGAGCCTGTGCGCATCCGGACGGGACTGCGAGATTCCTCACGTCCGCGCTCGAGGTGTTCGACGACGACGTACAGCATCACCTCGCCGGTCAGGGCTGCGGCCGGCCGGTCCTGGGAGTCCTCGGAGGTACCCGATGAACAAGCTAGAGATCGACTGGACCAGGTGCGACGGGCACGGCCTCTGCGCAGGCCTGGTGCCCGATGACATCCTGCTCGACGAGTGGGGATTCCCGGTGCTGCGAGGCCGTGAAATCACCGCCGGTGAGCTGTCGGATGCGCGCCGCGCAGTCCTCGCATGTCCGGCTCTTGCCTTGCGCCTCAACAATCGATGACAGGCCCGTCCCGACACCACACCAGTGACAAAGGTGGACTAATCTCTGAGTGACCGCACAACGGCGTGCGGTCCGGCGAGAAACGACGCCGACGTCACGTGTGGAGACGGTGGGGAATGCAGAGCAAGCTGGACGTCCAGAAGGCAGATGTGCTCGCCAAGGCGGTGGCCGCGGGCACCCACGGGCACGACAAATTGGTCGACCCGGGCAAGCTGAGGACGTTCCTCGAGCAGTACTACCGGCACGTCGCCGCAGAGGACGTCGCCGAGCGCCAGCCGAACGACTGCCTGGGCGCCGCGCGCCACCATTACAAGTCCGCGATGAGCCGCCCGCAGGGTACGGCGAAGGTCCACGTCTTCACCCCCACCGTCGACGAGCACGGCTGGTCCGCGAGCGGCCGGACGGTCGTCGAGATCGTCGTCGACGACATGCCGTTCCTGGTCGACAGCGCCTCGATGGCGATCACTGACCACAACCTCGAGCTCCAGCTCCTGATCCACCCGCAGTTCGTCGTACGCCGTGACGTCGCCGGCACGCTGCAGGAGGTCCTGGACGACAGCGCCGCCGCGGACGGGCACGACCTGGTCCGCGAGAGCTGGATGCACCTGGAGATCGAGCGGATCTCCGACGTCGCCGAGCACCGCGCCCTCGAGCAGGCGCTGCAGAAGGTGCTGCACGACGTCCGCGAGGCGGTCGAGGACTGGCCGAAAATGCACGAGAAGGCGGTCAGCATCGCCGCCGGGCTGACGGCCGACGACCTACCGGTCTCCGAGAGCGAGGTGGAGGAGGCCCGCGAGCTGCTCGAGTGGCTGGCCGACGAGCACTTCACCTTCCTCGGCTACCGCGAGTACGACTTCACCATGGAGGGCCCGCAGGGCATCCTGCGCGGCCGCCCCGGGACGGGCCTGGGCATCCTCCGGCCGGACCCGAAGCCGGGCTCCGGCAAGCTGCCGCCCGAGGTGAGCGCCAAGGCGCAGGAGCGGAAGCTGCTGATCCTGACCAAGGCGAACTCGCGCTCCACCGTGCACCGGTCGACCTACCTCGACTACGTGGGCATCAAGCAGTTCGACGAGAACGGCGAGCCGGTGCGGGAGTGCCGGTTCATCGGCCTGCTCTCGTCGACGGCGTACACCGAGAGCGTCATGCAAGTGCCGGTACTGCGGCGCAAGGCGCTCGAGCTGTTCCGCCTGACCGGCTTCGACCCGAACAGCCACAGCGGCAAGGGCCTGCTCGACGTACTGGAGACATACCCGCGCGACGAGCTGCTGCAGGCGCCGGTCGAGGACCTGCTGCCGATCGTGCAGTCGGTGCTGCACCTGCAGGAGCGGCGCGCGGTCAAGCTGTTCGTACGGCGTGACGTCTACAACCGGTACCTGTCCTGTCTGGTGTACCTGCCGCGCGACCGCTACACCACTGCGGTCCGGCTGAAGATGCAGCAGATCCTGAAGGACGCTATCGGCGCGGAGACCGTCACGTACGCCGCGTACGTCACCGAGTCGGTGCTGGCCCGCGTGCACTTCGTGGTCCGGATGAAGCAGGGCGAGACGGTCGGGGAGTACGACGCGGACCTGCTCGAGCAGCAGGTGATCGACGCGACCCGTGCGTGGGCCGACGACTTCACGGCGGCGCTGCACGCACAGGGCGGCGACGGTGCGGTCACCAAGCTGTCCCGCCGGTACGCGCAGGCCTTCCCGGAGGCGTACAAGGAGGACTTCGACGCCCGCGTCGCGGTCAACGACGTACATGTCCTGGAGAGCCTGCCGGCCGAGGACGGTCTGGCCATGTCGCTCTACAACCCGATCGACGAGGAGTGGGAAGGCGAGCGCCGCTTCAAGGTCTTCCGGAGAGGTACGGCGCTGTCGCTGTCGCAGGTGCTGCCGCATCTGAGCGCCATGGGCGTCGAGGTAATCGACGAGCGGCCGTACGAGATCCGCTGCGACGACGACACGATGGCCTACATCTACGACTTCGGCCTGAAGGCGCCCGAGGACACCCAGGAGCGCGAGGAACTGCGCAAGCTGTTCTCCGACACGTTCCAGGCCGTCTGGGAGGGCCGGGCCGAGTCCGACAAGCTGAACGCGCTGGTGCTGCGCGGCAACCTCAGCTGGCGGCAGGTGTCGATCCTGCGCGCGTACCAGCGCTACATCCGCCAGGGCGGTACACCGTTCAGCCAGGACTACATCCAGAACACGTTCCTGAACCACGTGGACGTCGCCGGTCTGCTGGTGCAGCTGTTCGAGACCAGCTTCGACCCGGCGCGCGGCCCGGCCGACGACCCGGACCGGACCATGCGGACGGACCAGCTGGAGAAGGAGATCCTGGCCGCACTGGACACCGTGCAGAGCCTGGACGAGGACCGGATCCTGCGGTCGTACCTGACCGTGATGAAGGCGACGCTGCGGACCAACTACTTCCAGCCGGGTCCCGACGGACAGCCGCGGTCGTACCTGTCGCTAAAGCTGGAGCCGAAGGCGATCCCGGACCTGCCGCAGCCGCGGCCGGCGTACGAGATCTTCGTGTACTCGCCGCAGGTCGAAGGTGTGCACCTGCGGTTCGGCGCGGTCGCGCGCGGCGGGCTGCGCTGGTCGGACCGGCGTGAGGACTTCCGCACCGAGGTGCTCGGCCTGGTGAAGGCGCAGATGGTGAAGAACTCGGTGATCGTGCCGGTCGGCGCGAAGGGCGGGTTCTACGCCAAGCAGCTGCCGGATCCGTCCGTCGACCGGGACGCGTGGCTGGCCGAGGGCATCGCGTCGTACAAGACCTTCATCTCCGGGCTGCTGGACATCACCGACAACATCGTTGCCGGTGACATCGTTCCGCCACGCGACGTGGTCCGGTACGACGGTGACGACGCCTACCTGGTCGTTGCCGCGGACAAGGGCACCGCGACGTTCTCCGACATCGCGAACGGGGTCGCGAAGGAGTACGGCTTCTGGCTGGGCGACGCGTTCGCGTCCGGCGGCTCGGTCGGCTACGACCACAAGGCGATGGGGATCACCGCCCGCGGCGCGTGGGAGTCGGTCAAGCGGCACTTCCGCGAGATGGGTCACGACTGCCAGGCGGAGGACTTCACCGTCGTCGGCGTCGGCGACATGTCCGGTGACGTGTTCGGAAACGGCATGCTGCTGTCCGAGCACATCCGGCTGGTCGCGGCGTTCGACCATCGGCACATCTTCCTCGACCCGACGCCCGACGCGGCCTCGTCGTTCACCGAGCGGCGGCGGCTGTTCGACCTGCCGCGGTCGTCCTGGGGGGACTACGACGCGTCGCTGATCTCCGCCGGCGGCGGCGTGTTCCCGCGGACCGAGAAGGCGATCCCGATCTCGGCCGAGGTGCGTGACGCGCTGGGCATCGAAGGCAGTCCGGTGAAGCTGACGCCGGCCGAGCTGATGAACGCGATCCTGAAGGCGCCGGTCGACCTGTTCTGGAACGGCGGCATCGGCACGTACGTGAAGTCGTCGGGCGAGTCGAACGCCGACGTCGGCGACAAGGCCAACGACGCGATCCGGATCGACGGTTCCGACCTGCGGGCCCGTGCGGTCGGCGAGGGCGGCAACCTCGGCTTCACCCAGCTCGGCCGGATCGAGTACGCCGCGGCCGGCGGCCGGATCAACACCGACTTCATCGACAACGTGGCCGGCGTGGACACCTCCGACCACGAGGTGAACATCAAGATCCTGCTGGACAAGGTGGTTGCCGACGGCGACCTGACCGAGAAGCAGCGCAACGACATCATCGCGTCGATGACCGACGAGGTCGGCGCGCTGGTGCTGAAGAGCAACTACCGGCAGAACATCGCGCTCGCCAACGCCGGCGCCCAGGCCGCGGCACTCATGCACGTTCACCAGGACTGGGTACGCCGGTTGGAGCGTCAGGGACTGCTCGACCGCGAGCTGGAGTTCCTGCCGAGCGTCACGGAGTTCAAGCGGCGCAAGGCCGAGGGCCGCGGGCTGACCTCACCGGAGCTGTCGGTGCTGATCGCGTACAGCAAGATCGTGATGGAAGCCGAGTTGCTCACGACGACGCTGCCGGACGACCCGTTCCTGAAGCACAAGCTCGCCAGCTACTTCCCGAAGGCGATCCAGGAGCGGTTCGGCGAACAGATCCAGAGCCATCAGCTGCGGCGCGAGATCATCACCACGCAGGTGGTCAACGAGTTCGTGAACACGTCTGGCATCACGGCGTACCACCGGCTCTCGCTGGAGACCGGCGGGACGGTCGAGGACGTCGTACGAGCGAACCTCGCGGCCAGCAGGATCTTCTCGCAGCCGGAGCTGCTCTCGCGCAACGCCGAGCTGGACAACATCGTCGACGCCGAGACCCAGACCCACATGCGGCTGGAGACCCGGACGCTGGTCGAGCGCGCGACGCGCTGGCTGGTCAGCAACCGTCGGCCACCGGTCGACATCGAGGATCTGATCGAGTTCTTCGGCCCGGGGATCGCGAAGCTGACGGCGGCGTTGCCCGACGTACTGCGGGGTCGTGAGCTGGCCCTGTTCGAGCAGCGCCGGGAAAGCCTTGTGCAGAAGGGTGTTGCGGACGACTTCGCGACCCGGATCGCGGTGCTGCCCCCGGCGTACGCCGGACTCGGCATCGTCGAGACCGCATCGCGGGACGACATCGACATCCTCGAGGTCGCCAAGGTTCACTTCGCGCTGGGCGAGCGGCTGCAACTCGGCCGCTTCCTGGAGCGGATCATCGGCCTGCCGCGCACCGACCGCTGGCAGACGATGGCCCGCGCCGCCCTCCGCGACGACCTGCACGCCGTCCACTCCCGCCTCACCCAACAGGTCCTGGCCACCACCGACGCCTCGGCCGATCCCGAGGACCGAGTCATCACCTGGCAGGACCAGAACGCAGTCGCCCTGTCCCGCGCCTCCTCGATGCTCGAGGAAATCGTCGAGACCGACGGCCCCGAACTCGCCCAACTATCGGTCGGCCTACGCCTCGTCCGCACCCTGATCGCGAATCAGGCCTAGAACGGTATTGACGAGGCGGTGACTCCTCGGAGAGGCTGGGTCACGTCGTGTTTACGCCCGAACGCGACGTGACGCCAACACTCTGGGGGAGTGAGGCATGGGTTCGTCCCGCCCGAAATCCATCACTGCAGGTGTCGTTGCGCTAGCCGTACTGATCGGTGGACTGCATGCTCCGCCGGCGTCGGCTGCCGATCCGAAGAAACCGAAGGCGGTCTCGGCCGAGGACTCGGTCGTCTCCGTGCCGGACAGATCGGTCCCGTTGCAACTCGATCCGTCCACCGCCGGCACCGCCAGACCGCAAGCGACACCGTCGAAGGTCGTCTGGCCCACCGCCGGCACCACAACAGTCACACTCTCCGGCTCCAGCAGCTCTCGTAGCGCTGGAGCCGTTGCCTTGCAGCCGATGTCCGGCGGTCCCGAGCAGGTGACCGTCGCGACCTATGACCACAAGGTCGCCGAGAAGCTCGGCGGCCACGGCGTCGCCCTGAAACTGACCCGCGCCGACGGCAGCCGCCGCTCCGCACCGGTCGGCGTCAGCGTCGACGTCGGCGGCTTCGCCGGCGCGTACGGCGGGGACTTCGAGTCCCGTCTGCGCCTGATCGCCAAGCCTGCTTGCGCATTGACCACCCCGGCCTCGGTCGCGTGCACCAAGTCGCAACCGGTCGCGAGCAAGATCGACCTCGTCACCCACAAGCTCACGGCGACCCTTCCGGTCGCACAGCAGGGCATGGTGTACATCGTGGCCGCCGCGCCGAGCGGCGAGGCCGGCTCGTACACCGCGACCAAGCTCGCCTCGTCGAGCAAGTGGTCGGTCGGCCTGCAGTCCGGTGACTTCAACTGGAGCTACCCGATCCCGAAGGCCGCCGCGGTCTCCGGCAACGCGCCCGACCTGGACCTGTCGTACTCGTCGCAGGCGGTCGACGGCCTGACCGCCGCCGAGAACGCCCAGCCCGGCTGGACCGGTCTCGGCTGGAGCCTCGAGACGCCGTACCTGGAACGCCGGTACAACGGCTGCTCGGACGACGGCGGTGACACCGGCGACCTGTGCTGGGCCGGTGACCAGCTGATGCTGTCGCTCGAAGGCACCTCGTCCGAGCTCGTCAAGGACAAGGCGGCCGGCGGCGATGTCTGGCGTGCCAAACAGGATCCGGGCTGGCGGATCGAGCGCAAGAAGGACGCTGACAACGGCGACAACGACGGCGAGTACTGGACCGTTCAGACGCCGCAGGGGATGACGTTCACCTTCGGCCGCGGCAAGCAGGCGACCACCGGTACGGCGACCAATTCGGTCTTCACCGTCCCGGTCTTCGGTGACGACGACGGCGAGCCGTGCCACAAAGGCAGCGTCGAGGACTCCTGGTGCACGCAGGCCTGGCGCTGGAACCTCGACGGCGTAGTAGATGCCCACGGCAACAGCACGACGTACTTCTACGACGTCGAGAAGAACAAGTACGCGCGCAACGGCGAGTCCGGCAAGTCGACGGAGTACATCCGCGGCGGGCACGTCCGCGACATCGTCTACTCCCAGCGGACCGGCGACGAGGGTACGACGGCACCGGCGCGACTGCACTTCGACGCCGGCCTGCGCTGCATCGAGGCGGCCGGTGGATCCGGCACGTGCCCGGCGTTCGACAAGGACCATGCGTCGTCGTATCCCGACGTACCGATGGACCAGGTCTGCACCGGCAGCTGCACCGGCGATGAGCAGAAGTCGCCGAGCTTCTTCACCAACCAGCTGCTCCGCTCGGTCACTGCGCAGCGCAACGACGGCACGAACTTCGTGGATGTCGACCGGGTCGACTTCACCTACTCGTTCCCGAAGCCGTCGGACGGGACGAGCGCGTCGCTGTGGCTGGAGAAGTTCCAGCAGGTCGGCCTCGGCGGATCCGGGACGGAGACGCTGCCACCGGTGGTGATCGCCGGTCGTGAGTCGCCGAACCGGGTCGACGCCGCTCCCGACAGCGGTGTGCCGAAGTTGCAGAAGCTGCGGGTCACCACGGTCACCGACGAGCTCGGCCGCCGGGTTGAGGTCGACTACGGTCAGCCAGACGGCTGCACGATCGACAACTTCCCTGAGGGACACGCCGATACCAACACCCAGACCTGTTTCCCGGCCTGGCGTTCGAACGGCGACAGTTCCGGCTTCGGTTGGTGGCACCGGTACCTGGTCAGCAAAGTCACGGTGGTCGACCAGGCCGGCGGTGCGCCACCGCAGGTGAACGAGTACCGCTACCGGGGCAAGCCGTCCTGGCACTACGACGATGACGACGTCACGCCGGCCAAGCGGAAGACCTGGAGCGACTGGCGCGGGTACGGCTCGGTCGACGTGGTCAAGATGTCCCAGGCCGCGAAGCCGCTGGAGATCACCCGCAACCTGTTCTTCCAGGGCATGGACGGCGACCGGCTCGCGAACGGCGGCAAGAAGTCCGTCGACGTGGTCGACTCCACCGGCGGATCGGTGAAGGACGTGCCGTGGCTGCGCGGGAAGGACCGCGAGACCCAGCAGTTCCAGCTGGACGCGTCAGGCAATCCGACGTACGAGCTGGGCGGCTCGCTGCACAGCTATGTCTCCGCGCACACGACCCCGCTCGATCCGGGGAAGACGAACGAGGACGACGACGCGCATCTCGTGGTCGAGAGCGATTCGGTCAAGCGGGAGACCGTCGTACCCGAGTCAGGTGACGCGCGCAGTACGCGGACGACGACGATGACCACGACGTACGACGACTACGGCCAGGCGACCGAGGTCGTCGACAAGGCCGGCGACGACGTGCGGTGCACGCGGACGAGCTACGCGCGCGACGATGCGACCGTCGCCGACTGGATGCTCGCGTTCCCGTACCGGATCCGCACGTACGAAGGCAGTTGTGCCGCGCCGAAGAGCCTGATCTCGGCGAAGGACCAGTACTACGACGGCTCCGACACCGTCGGCGGACCGGTCACCAAGGGGGACGTCTCCAAGAGCGTCACCGCGGTGACGGCGACCGGCACCGACAACATCACCAAGACCACCACGACGTCGGCGACGTTCGACGCCTACGGCCGGACGCTGACCGAAACCGATGCCAACGGCCACATCTCGAAGACCGCCTACACGCCGGCCACCGGCCGTCCGGACACCATCACCGAGACCAACCCGCTGGGCCAGGTCGAGGTCACCACGATGGAACCCGACCGCCAGCAACCGGTCACGGTCAAGGACGCCAACAACCAGGTCACCACGGAGACGTACGACGCGATGGGCCGTCTCGCCACGGTCCGGCTACCGGGGCAGGCGGCGGACGCTCCACCGGCGAAGGTCTTCACCTACCGGCTCGATCCGGATCACAAGCAGCCGCCGCTCGTGACCACCAAGGAGCTGCAGTCCGGGACGACGTACGTCACGTCGTGGTCGTTCCTCGACTCGACCGGGCGCGAACGCCAGAGCCAGGAGGTCTCGCCGGCGTCGACCGGGGACAAGCCGAAGACCATCGTCACCGACACCCGGTACGACGACGCGGGCCACGTGGCCGCCGAATCGCTGCCGGTGGTCGTCGACGGTGCCGCAGGCGATGCGCTGCAGGCCATTCCTGCCGATCAGGTGGTCGAGACGCGGCACACGTACGACGCGCTCGGCCGGGGCGTCAAGGACACACACTTTGCCCAGGGCAAGGAGTTGTGGGCCTCGACGACGTCGTACTTCGGCGATCACCAGCGGACCGTCCCGCCGGCCGGTGACGTGGTGAAGACGACGTGGACGGACGTCCGCGGCCGTCAGGTGAAGACCGAGGACGGCACCGGATCGTCGATCGCGGCGACGACGTACACCTATTACCCGTCCGGGCAGCTGGCCACTACGACGGATCCCGGCGGCCACAAGTCGACGTACAGCTACGACCTGCTCGATCGTCGGGTCGAGACGCTCGATCCGGACTCGGGCCGCAGCCGGACGCAGTACGACGACGAGGGCAACGTGACCGCGACGTGGGACGCGAAGACGCTCGCGTCCGGACGTCCCGGTCCGACCCTCGCCACGCAGTACGACGCCTTGGACCGGCCGACCGCCCGCTGGGCCGGCCCGGCCGGGACCGGGGAGAAGGTCGCGGCGTGGACCTACGACTCGACCGAGATCCCGAACGGCATCGGTCGCGGGCGGGCCACCACGACGTACTCCGGCGGGAAGGCCTTCACCCGCGAGGCGACCGGGTACGACGGTCGCGGTCGGGTGACGGGTCGCAAGTGGACGTTCCCGCAGGGTGTGGGCGGTCTGCTGCACGGCTCGTCGTACACGGTGAACTACGGGTACGACGAGGACGACAACCTGGTCTCGAAGACGTACGTGGACCCGGTGCTCGGGATCCAGAAGGAGACCGTCACCACGGCGTACGACAACCTGGGCAATCCGACCACGCTGTCGGGTGAGCTCACCGATCCGCTGACGGGCAACACGCACACCGACCAGTACCTGACGTCGACCGGCTACGCGGCCGACGGCAAGCTGGCCGGCCGGGAGTACGCGAACGCGCACCACTCGCTGAAGCGCGCGTACGCGTACGAACCGCAGACCCAGCGGCTGTCCCGGATCCAGACTCTGGTCGGCGACCCGCTGACGGGTGACGAGAAGGCAGTGCAGGACGACGGCTACAGCTGGGATCCGGCCGGGAACATCAAGCAGATCACCGATGTCACCGGGCCGAAGCCGGTCGCGACCTGCTACGGGTACGACGGACTCGACCGGCTCACGCACAGCTGGACGACGTACCAGACCGATTGCGCGGACGGCTCCTCGGAGACGGTCCACGACGGTCCGGCCGGCTACAACCAGTCGTGGACCTACTCGCCGGACGGCAACGTCACCTCGGAGAGCACGCTCGGGCTCACGAAGAACTACACGTACGGCGACGCGGCACACCCGCACGCGGTGACCAAGGCGGGAGCGCAGTCGTTCAAGTACGACGCGAACGGCGCGATGGTCCAACGACCCGGACTGCTCGGTGGACTGATTCCGACCCAGCTCGACTGGGACGCCCAAGGACAGCTGGAGTCCGAGACCAGCACGCTGGTGAGCAAGACGCAGTTCGTCTACGCGCCGGACGGCACGCGGCTGGCGCGGGTCGATCCGCTCGGCGTCGCCGCGACGCTGTACATCGACGGCGAGGAGATCACGGTCGTGGCCGGGCTGCTGAAGGCGGCCACCCGGTTCTACGACCAGGCCGGTACGTCGGTGGCGCTGCGGCAGACGCTCGGCAACGTGGTCTGGCAGTTGAGCGACCAGCAGGGCTCGGCGCAGATTTCGGTTGCCGATGGCACCGGACTTGCTGATCGCACCTACTACTCGCCGTACGGCGAGATCCGCAACCTGTTGCCGTCGCTGCCGTCCGAGCACGGCTGGCTGGACAAGATCAAGGATCCGACGACCGGACTGAACGCGCTGGGGCAGCGGTACTACGACTCCTCGCTCGGCCGGTTCCTGTCCCCGGATCCGGCGAGTGACGGATCGTCTGCCCAGGCGGCGAATCCGTACTCGTACGCCGAGAACAACCCGATCACCTATGTCGACCCGACCGGTCTGTGGAGCCTGTCCGGCGCCTGGAACTCGATCAAGAGCGGCGTCAGCAAGGCGGTCGACTGGGTCGACGAACACAAGGGCCTGATCACGAACATTGCCGTCGGCATCGGTGTCGGCATCGCGATCGGCGCGGTCTGTGCGACCGGTGTCGGCTGTGTGATCGCGGCAGGTGTCGCGGCAGGGGCAGCCGGTGCGGCGGCCGGGTACGGGGTCGATGTCGCTGACGGGAAGAAGGAGTTCTCCTGGGGCGGTCTCGCCACCGAGGTCGGGGTCGGCGCCGCAGTTGGCGGTCTGACCGCAGGCATCGGTGCGGGTGTCGGAGCCGGCGCTCGGGCGCTCGCGAACACCACCGCGGGCAAGGCCGTCACGGCCGTGGCGAGCAAGGCCGGTACGTCGATAGCCAACTCCGCAGCGGGCAAGGCGATCTCCACGACTGCGAAGGCTGTCACCGGAGCAGTGAAGACGGCAGGCGGGAAGACCGCAGGCAAGGTCGCAGCCGTCGTTCGCCAGGCGACCGGGAAGGTCAAACCTAGGGTCGGCCGGGATGTCGCGGTCAACCCGAAACCGCCGGCCGCGTTGCCGTTGCGCCGGCCGATCGGGAACAGTCCGACGCAGAACGCCCAGCTCCAGCAGGACATCCGGGCGCTGCGGGCACGGGGTGCGACCGATATGCGGGTGAACCAGCAACAGGTCAACATCAGCGGGGACCGGGTCGGCGTCAACCGTCCGGACCTCCAGTACACCTTGAACGGGCGGCGAAACTATGCGGAGTACGACACTCCCGCCTCGAACCGCGGGGTACCGCACAAGGAGAGGATCATCTCGAACGATCCGACCGCAAAGGTGCATCTGTACGACGTTCCATAGGAGGATCCAGGCGTGATCACACTTCTCTCCGACCGGTACGCGCCGATCACCTCGCGCTTCGGTTTCCTCGAACTGCCGCTGCAGGCGGCGGGTGAGGGGCTGCTGGCCTGGCGCCAGGAGCTGTACGGACGCGCGAAGGCGACGCCGGTCGGAGGGAGTCTGGGTGAGTTGCTCGAGCGGCTGCCGCCACTCACGGGTGGTGTGCGGCCGCGCGAGCTCCTCGTAGGCACGGCCGGCGACAAATGGACGGCGTACTTCGACTGCGGCTTCCAGGGCACCGACGCGGTGAGCGCGGTCGGGTATCTGTCCGAGAACCTGAAGTGCCACGGCCTGGCGCTCGACTCGACCCCGCACACGCTGGGCACGTCGCTGGAGGAGCCGGGGCGCTACGGTGCCGTGCAGTTCGAGTTGTTCGGGCCGTTGCCGACCGACTTCCTCAACTACGTGCGGACGATCTCGGCGACGCACGACGGCAGCCGGTGGCGGTTCGACGCGAGCGGGACTGTGCAACCGTTCGAGCAGCCCGCGCAGTACGAGGCGCGGAAGGTCCGGGACAAGTTCACTTCGGAGATGCTGGCCTCATATGCCGCAGCGCTCGGCGTCCGCGCCTTCGACGAGGACTTCTATGCGGGGCAGGGTTTGCTGATCGAGTCTCGTCAGAAGGTCCCGCGCAAGGCCGAGTCCCGGTCGTTGGCCGACACGCAACGCTACTGGGGGATCGTCCCCGGCGTGGCCGACAAGATCCCGGGCTAGCGCTCGGACACGACGACGTCGACCGAGTAGTGGTCGGCACGGTAGCAGTGGTTGCCGTACTCGATGGGGGAGCCGTCGGCGGCGTAGGCGGAGCGGGTCATGGTGACGAGCGGCTCGGCCTTGGACATGTGGAGGGTACGGCGTTCGTCCGCGGTGGCGTTGCGGGCGCCGATGCGCTGGCGGGCGACCGTCGGGCGGATGCCGCGGGCTCGGAGTACGGCGTACAGGCCCCCGTGCGTGAGCTGTTCCAGCGTGAGGTTGTTGAGGGCCGGAGGCAACCAGTTGCGCATGATCGCGAGGGGTACGTCGTCGGCGTAGCGGAGCCGGACGATCGAGACCAGCGGGGTGCCGGGCGGGAGCTCGAGCACCGACGCGGCGTGGTCGTCCTGCGCCTCGCAGTCGAGTGACAGGACCTGGGTGCGCGGCGTGCGGCCCTCGCGCTGGAGGTCCTCGTACAGGCTGGTCAGCTCGGCCTTGCGGTGCACCATCTGGCTCGCGACCGTGGTGCCGATGCCGCGCCGGCGGACCAGCAGGCCCTGGTTGACCAGCTCGGCGATCGCGCGCCGCACGGTCGGCCGGGACAGGCCGAGCCGGTCCGACATGGCGATCTCGTTCTCGAACGGGTCGCCCGGGCGGAGTGAGCCGTCGGTGATCGCGGACGTCAGCTGCTCGGCCAGCTGGTGGTAGAGCGGCACCGGACTGGCCCGATCGATACTGACCGGGAGAGCGATCATGGCCGGGATGTTACATGAGGAAGGTATGTATGTCTTGACGTGAAAATGTGTTTACAAAGTATTGACACCCTGTCAGCGGCCGGGAAGGCTGGCGGAGGCGTGCTTCGGGCTCGCGTGCTTTGGGCCGGCGTGCTTGGGCCGACGTGTTTGGCTGACGTGTTGGGGTGAACAGAGAGGTGACCGGGATGCGGATCGGGTTGGTCGGGGTCGGGCGGATCGGGGCGTTCCACGCCGCGACGCTCAAGGATTTGCCGGCGGTGGATCAGGTGGTCGTCGCCGACGCGGATCCGAGCCGGGCGGAGCTCGTCGCGAAGGATCTCGGCCTGGAGTTCGCACCCGACGTCGCCACGCTGCTGGCGAGCCGTCCGGACGGCTTCGTCATCGCGGCCGCGACCTCGGCACACGCCTCTTTGATCGAAGCCGGTATTGCCGCGGGTGTGCCGACGTTCTGTGAGAAGCCGGTCGCGCTGGACCTGGCGGAGACCGAGCGGGTGGTGGCGCTGGTCGAGGCATCGACCGTGCCAGTGCACATCGGCTTCCAGCGCCGGTTCGACGCCGGGTACCAGGCAGCGCGGGAGGCGGTCCGGTCCGGCGAGCTCGGTTTCGTCCACCACATCAGGGCCAACACCAACGACGCGTTCCCGCCGCACCACGAATACATCCCGCAGAGCGGTGGGTTCTTCCGCGACTGTACGGTCCACGACTTCGACATCATCCGGTACGTCACCGGCCGCGAGGTGGTCAGCGTCTACGCGACCGGCGCGAACCGCGGCGAGGCTTTCTTCGGCGAGTACGGCGACGTGGACTCGGCGGCCGCGCTGCTCACGCTCGACGACGGCACGTTCGTCGCGGTCAGCGGGACGCGCTACAACGGCGCCGGGCACGACGTACGGATGGAGCTGCACGGCAGCCTCGGATCGATCGCGGTCGGGCTCGACTCGCACACCGCGCTGCGATCGGCCGAACCCGGCGTCACGTTCCCGGACGGGAAGCCGCACATGACCTTCATGGACCGGTTCCAGCCCGCGTACGTCGCGGAGCTGACTGCCTTCGCGGAGCTCGTCGCCGGCACCCGCGAGGTCCCGTGCACGGTCCGGGACGCGCTCGCCGCTTTCCGGATCGCCGATGCCTGCGAACTGTCCCGCCACGAGAACCGCATCATCACCCTCTGAGGAGACCCACTCGTATGACTGATCTCGCTGCTCGCATTGCCGGCGCCCCGATCTCGTGGGGAGTCTGCGAGGTACCTGGGTGGGGCTGGCAGTACGACGCCGCGACAGTTCTCGCCGAGATGCGCGACGCCGGTCTGGCCGCAACGGAGTTCGGGCCGGACGGATTCCTGCCGGACGACCGGGCCAAGAAGGCGAAAACCCTTGCGGACGTGGGGCTTCGGGCGGTTGGAGGCTTCGTGCCGGTCGTGCTGCACGATCCGTCGTACGACCCTGCTCCCGTTGTTGCCACGGCACTCGAGGGCTTCGTTGCCGCGGGCGCGACCACGCTGGTGCTCGCGGCCGCGACCGGCCAGGAGGGGTACGACGACCGTCCGGTGCTGGACGAGATCGGCTGGAACACGTTGCTCGCCAATCTCGACAAGCTGGCCGCGGCGGCGGCCGCTTCTGGGGTGCTCGCGACGATCCATCCGCATGTCGGCACGATGGTCGAGAACTCCGACGACGTCTCGCGCGTGCTGAATGGGTCCTCGATCGGTCTCACGCTGGACACCGGTCACTTGCTGATCGGCGGTGTCGACCCGGTCGCTCTCGCGGTCAAGCACACCGATCGCATTCGGCACACGCACTTGAAGGACGTCGACGCCACCTGGGCGGCCCGCGTCCAGGCCGGCTCGGTCTCGTACACCGACGCCGTACGTCAGGGGATGTACCGGCCGCTGGGCGCCGGTGACATCGACATCGCGACCATCGTCGGCACCTTGGAGAAGTCCGGGTACGACGGTTGGTACGTCCTGGAGCAGGACACGATCCTGCAGTCGCAGCCGACCGACGACGGGCCGGTGGTGGACGTTCGGGCCAGCATCGATCACCTGCTGGCGATCGCCGAGGCAGTCCGATGAGGTTCGCGCCGACCCGGGTGGATGGGATGGTCTGACGATGGACGACGTATTGACGATCGGGCGGATCGGGGTCGACCTGTATCCGTTGCAGGCCGGGACGCACCTGGAGGACGTGGAATCGTTCGGGAAGTTCCTCGGCGGGAGCGCGACGAACGTTGCCGTCGCGGCGGCGCGGCACGGGCGGAAGTCGGCGGTGATCAGCCGGACCGGGAACGATCCGTTCGGCACCTTCATCCACCGGACGTTGGGCGAGCTCGGCGTCGATGACCGGTTCGTTTCGCCGGTCGACGGGTTGCCGACGCCGATCACGTTCTGCGAGATCTTCCCGCCGGACAACTTCCCGCTGTACTTCTACCGGTTCCCGAAGGCGCCGGACCTGGTGATCAACCCGTCCGAGCTCGACCTGGACGCGATCCGGGAGGCGCGGATCTACTGGTCGACGGTGACCGGGCTGTCCGCGGAGCCGTCGCGGTCGGCGCACTTCGCTGCCTGGGAAGCGCGCGAGCGGCGGCCGATCACGGTGTTGGACCTGGACTACCGGCCGATGTTCTGGGCCGATCCGAGCGAGGCGCACGAGCAGGTGTCGCGGGCGCTGGAGTACTGCACGGTTGCTGTAGGCAACCGTGAGGAGTGTGAGGTCGCGGTCGGCGAGACGGACCCGGACAAGGCGGCGCAGGCGCTGCTCGATCGTGGGCTGGATCTTGCTGTCGTGAAGCAGGGCCCGCGCGGGACGTTGGCGCGGACTCGCGACGAGCGCGTCGAGGTCCCGCCGTACCCGGTCGAGGTCGTCAACGGCCTCGGCGCCGGCGACGGCTTCGGCGGCGCACTGTGCCACGGGTTGCTGTCCGGCTGGCCCCTCGAAAAGGTCATCCGCTTCGCCAACATCGCCGGCGCCATCGTCGCCTCCCGCCTCGAATGCTCCACCGCCATGCCCACCACCGAAGAAGTCCTGTCCAAGTTGGGTGACCCCTCATGACCAGACGAGACCAGGACCCGTACGACGAAGACGCCCGCCCCATCCCCATCCAACGCCCCACCCCCGACCAAGAAACCATCTACGAACCGGGCCCCAACGACCCCACAATCGCGGTCCGCCGCCCACCGAGCGACTCGCCGTTCGCGCCGCAGCCGGGCGCGAACGACCCGACAGTTGTCGCCCAGCGCCCGGGGCCCGGGCCGAACGATCCGACGGTTGCTGCCGACCGTCCCGTGCACAGCAACACCGCGAGCTCCGGCACCTCGGCGGGGCCTGCTCAGCGTGCAGTTTCGCGGCCTGGGTCGGAGGAGCCGACGGTTGAGCGGCCCGTGGTGCAGCAGGCCGGCGTACAGCGGGGGGAGTGGTCGCCGGATGGGCAGACCACGGTGATCGGGGATCTTGAACTGCCTGTGGAGCAGGCCGTTCAGCCGCGGTACGGAGAGTATGGGGATCGGTTGGCGGAGCTGACGGAGATTCGGGTGCGGCATCCGGAGCGGCTGGCCGAGGCCTGGCAGCAGCGGCGGACGCGCGCCTTGGTGGGTGACGACGGCAGGCTGCTGATTGTTGCCGCCGACCACCCGGCGCGAGGGGCGCTCGGGGTGAGGGGCGACCGGATGGCGATGGCCAGCCGCCCGGACCTGATCGCCCGCCTGATGACCGCCCTCGAACGCCCCGGCGTCGACGGCGTCCTGGCAACCCCGGACATCCTCGAAGACCTTCTGCTTCTCGGAGCGCTGGAAGGCAAGGTCGTCATCGGCTCGATGAACCGCGGCGGCCTGCAAGGCGCCGCCTTCGAGGTCGACGACCGCTTCACGGCCTACCGGACCGCCGAAGAGATCGCTGCCCGCCGGCTCGACGGCGGCAAGATGCTGACCCGCATCGACCTCGGCGATCCCGGCACCGTCTCCACCCTGGAGTCGAGCGCCGCCGCGGTCACCGGTCTGGCCGAGCACAAGCTGATGGCGATGGTCGAGCCGTTCTGGTCGACCCGCACCGAGGACGGCCGGGTGACCAACTTGCTCGACCCGGACTCGGTGATCAAGTCGATCCACATCGCCTCCGCCCTCGGCGCGACGAGCGCATATACCTGGCTCAAGCTGCCAGTGGTCGACGAACTGGAAAGGGTGATGGAGGCAACGACCCTCCCGACCCTGCTCCTCGGCGGCGATCCGACGGTCGCACCGGAAGCGACGTACGCATCCTGGGGCAAGGCGCTCAGCCTCCCCTCGGTACGCGGTCTCGTCGTCGGCCGGGCGCTCCTCTTCCCACCTGGCGGTGACGTAGCCGCAGCCGTCGACCACGCCGCGATGCTCGTCCACGGAGGCGCCGCATGACCGAATGGTTCCGGCCCGCTGGGTCAACGGCGTACGAAGGCTTCGAGTTGATGGTCCGGCCGGGCGAGCCCGACTGGCACCACACCGGACTCTCCATCCGCACGCTCCTCCCAGGCCAGTCGGTGGAGATCGACACCGGAGAGTGCGAGTACATCGTCCTCCCGCTCAGCGGATCGGCCGAGGTGATCGTCGACGGGGACTCGGTCCCGCTCGGCGGTCGCGCAGATGTCTTCGCCGGTACGACGGACCTTGCCTACGTCCCGCGCAACACGACGTTCGCGGTAGTCAGCGCAGGCGGCGCGAGGATCGCGTTCCCGAACGCCAAGGCCGCGAGCGACCTCCCGTTCCAGCGGATCGCGGCCGGCGACGTCGAGACCGAGCTCCGCGGCGCCGGCGTCTCGTCGCGCCAGGTCCGGAACTTCGGCGTACCCGGTGTCCTCGACGCCGACTCGATCATCGCCTGCGAGGTGATCACGCCGGCCGGCAACTGGTCGTCGTACCCGCCGCACAAGCACGACGAGCACAAGCCGGGGAAGGAGAGCGAGCTCGAGGAGATCTACTACTTCGAGCTGCAGCTGTCCGACGACGTACCGGAAGGTGTGAAGGGCAACGATCCGATCGGCTACCAGCGCGTGTACGGGACCGACGACCGGCCGATCGACGTACTGGCCGAGGTGCGCAGCGGTGACCTGGTGCTCGTCCCGCACGGCTGGCACGGTCCGGCGATGGCGCCGCCCGGCTACGACATGTACTACCTCAACGTGATGTCCGGCCCCGGCACCGAGCGGCAATGGTTGATCACCGACGACCCGCAACACGCCTGGGTCCGCGAACTGTGGAACTCCCAACAGATCGATCCCCGCCTGCCGTTCGGACAAGGAGCAGAAGAGTCATGAAGGTCCGCCTCACGGTCGCCCAGGCCCTCGTGCGCTTCCTGAGTGTTCAGTACTCCGAGCGCGACGACCAACGGCAGAAGCTCTTCGCCGGATGCTTCGGCATCTTCGGTCACGGCAACGTGGCCGGCGTCGGCCAGGCGCTGCTGCAGTCCGAGCTGGCGGATCCCGACGCGCTGCCGTACATCCTGGCCCGCAACGAGCAGGCCATGGTCCACACCGCCGCCGCCTTCGCCCGTACGACGAACCGCCTGCAGACCTACGCCTGTACGGCGAGCATCGGCCCGGGCTCGACCAACATGATCACCGGCGCCGCGCTGGCGACCGTCAACCGGCTGCCGGTCCTGCTGCTTCCGTCGGACACGTTCGCCACCCGGATCGCCACGCCCGTACTGCAGGAGCTGGAGAACCTCGGCGCCGGCGACATCAGCGTGAACGACGCGTTCCGCCCGGTCTCGCGGTACTTCGACCGCGTCAGCCGCCCCGAGCAGCTCCCGTCCGCACTGCTCAACGCCATGCGCGTACTCACCGACCCGGTCGAGACCGGCGCGGTCACCGTCGCGCTGCCGCAGGACGTGCAGGCCGAAGCGTTCGACTGGCCCGAGGAACTGTTCGCCGAGCGCGAGTGGCACGTCGCGCGACCGTTGCCTGAGACAACCATCCTCGATCAGGCCGCCGAGCTGATCCGCACCTCGCGCCGTCCGCTGATCGTCGCCGGCGGCGGCGTCGCGTACTCCGGAGCCAACGACGTACTGCGAACGTTCGCGGAGGCGACCGGCATCCCGGTCGGTGAATCCCAAGCAGGCAAAGGGTCCCTGCCCTACGATCATCCGCAGTCCCTCGGCGCGATCGGCTCGACGGGTACGACGGCGGCCAACGCGATCGCCGAATCCGCGGACCTGGTGATCGGCATCGGCACCCGGTACGCCGACTTCACCACCGCGTCACGCACCGCGTTCCAGAACCCCGACGTCCGGTTCGTCAACCTCAACGTCGCCAGGTTCGACGGCGGCAAGCACGCCGGCCTTCCGGTTGTGGCCGATGCCCGCGAGGCGCTGACCGCACTGACGGCAAAGCTCAACGGCTGGTCGGTCGAAGACGAGTACCGCGCCGAGTCGCTCCAACTCGCCCAGGAGTGGGACGCGATCGTCGAGCGCACCTACAACCCGCCGGCCGAGGTGACCGGGAAGCTGGCCGCAGGCCTGCTCACGCAGGGCGAAGTGCTCGGTTGTGTGAACGAGCTCTCCGACCCACGCGACGTCGTCGTCTGTGCGGCCGGTTCGATGCCGGGCGACCTGCACAAACTCTGGCGGACCCGCGACGGCAAGGGGTACCACGTCGAGTACGGCTACTCCTGCATGGGCTACGAGATCGCCGGCGGCATCGGCGTACGGCTCGGCGCACCTGATCGGGATGTGTTCGTGATGGTCGGCGACGGCTCGTACCTGATGATGGCGACCGAGCTCGTGACCGCGGTCCAGGAGAACGTCAAGGTGATCGTGGTCCTGGTGCAGAACCACGGCTTCGCGTCGATCGGCGCGCTCTCGGAGTCGCTCGGCTCCCAACGGTTCGGTACGTCGTACCGCTACCGCTCGGGCGACGGCCGGCTGGACGGCGACTACCTGCCCGTGGACCTCGCCGCGAACGCCCGCAGCCTGGGCGTCGAGGTGATCGAGGTCGACGGCCGCGCCGAACTGGAGAAGGCGATCGGCATCGCGAAGGCCGCGGCCGGGCCGATGGTGATCCACGTCCGGACCGATCCGTTGATCGGCGCTCCGGACAGCGAGTCCTGGTGGGACGTCCCGGTCAGCGAGGTGTCGACGCTCGAGTCGACCTCGACGGCGCGGGCGGCGTACGAGGAGTCCAAGGCGGGGCAGCGCGCCTACATGGCGCCGGTGACGTACACGCGGGAGGTGGACGACTGACGGCGGCCCGCAGTGCACGGGGGTACGCGATTCACGGGCCGGGATCCATCCGGCTCCGCACGCAGATGACTCCTCCACGAAGGGGAAGCAAAGATGTACAAGTCAAGGAGGCGGTTGCTGTCTGCCGCCCTCGCTGTGGGTCTGGTGGTCACAGCGGCAGGGTGCAGCAGCAGCGGGGGGAAGAAGTCCACGGACACCTCCGCGAACGCCGCAGCAGCAGGTAAGGCGGACACGCCGAAGATCACGATCGCGATGATCACCCACGCGGCCCAGGGCGACACGTTCTGGGACATCATCCGCAAGGGCGCCAACGCGGCGTCGTCGAAGGACAATGTCGATCTGAAGTACTCGTCCGACCCGGACTCGACCAAGCAGGCGAGCCTGATCCAGAGTGCGATCGACAGCAAGGTGGACGGGATCGCGCTGACGCTGTCCGACCCGGCCGCGATCACGCCGATGGTGAAGAAGGCGAACGCCGCCGGGATCCCGGTCGTCGTCTTCAACCAAGGCTTCCAGGCCTGGCAGGAGAGCGGCGCGCTGTCGTACTTCGGCTCGAACGAGGAAGAGGCCGGTGAACAGGCCGGCAAGCGTGCGGCCGAGGCCGGCGCCAAGCACATCCTCTGTGTGCCGCAGGCGCAGGGTTCGCTCGCGCTGGAGACCCGCTGCAACGGTGTCCAGAAGGGCTTCACCGCGGCCGGCGGCAAGTACGACAAGCTGTATGTGAACCAGCTCGACATGCCGTCCGTGCAGTCGACGATCACGGCGAAACTCACCCAGGACAAGACGATCGACTACGTGATCACCCTGGGCGCGCCGATCGCACTCACCGCGATCCAGTCGATCAAGGCGGCCGGCAGCTCGGCCAAGCTGGGCACGTTCGACAGCAACCCGCAGATCATCGACCCGGTGAAGAACGGGCAGGTGCAGTTCGTCATCGACCAGCAGCCGTACCTGCAGGGTTATCTCGCGGTCGACTCGCTGTGGCTCTACAAGACCAACGGCAACGTCATCGGTGGCGGTCTGACGGTTCCCACTGGTCCGTACTTCGTCGACAAGTCCAACGTCGACGCGTTCGCGAAGTTCGCGTCGGGTGGCACCCGCTAGGTGTGATTCCGGGCCTCGCCTGCCGCAGGCGGGCAGGCCCGGAGCCCCGGGAACCGGAGGTATCGGATGAGTAAGACAGTGGCCGCTCCAGCCCCCGCCCCGGCGGCGCGGGACGAGCGGGTCAAGCAGAAGTCGCTGCTCCAGCGTCTGATGGGACGTCCGGAGGTCGGCGCCCTCGCGGGCGCGATCCTGATCTTCATCTTCTTCTATGCGGTCGCGGAACCGTTCCGCGGCGCCGGCGCGCTGGCGACCGTGCTCTACGTCAGCTCGACGTACGGCATTCCCGCGGTCGCGGTGGCCCTGCTGATGATCGGCGGCGAGTTCGACCTCTCCGCGGGTGTCGCGGTGATCAGCTCGGCGTTGTTCGCGGCGATGTTCGCCTTCCAGCTCAGCACGAACGTCTGGTTGGCCGTCGTACTGGCGCTGGTGTTCTCGCTGGTGATCGGTTTCATCAACGGCTGGCTGGTAGTGCGGACCGGCATCCCGAGCTTCCTGGTCACCCTCGGGACGTTCTTCATGCTGCGCGGCCTCAACCTCGGTATGACCAAGGTGATCACCGGCAACGTGGCCACCGACGACGTCTCGAACATGGACGGGTTCACGTCGGCCCGGAAGGTCTTCGCCTCCTCGGTCACGGTCGGCGGCGCGGAGCTCAAGATCACGCTGCTGTGGTGGATCCTCTTCGTTCTGGTGGCGACGTGGGTCCTGCTGCGCACGCGGGTCGGGAACTGGATCTTCGCGGTCGGCGGCTCGGCGGACAGTTCGCGCGCAGTCGGCGTACCGGTCCGGAAGGTGAAGATCGGGCTGTTCATGGCCGTCGGGTTCACCGGCTGGTTCATGGGCATGCACAACCTGTTCGCGTTCAACACCGTGCAGTCCGGCAACGGCGTCGGCAACGAGTTCTACTACATCATCGCGGCGGTCGTCGGCGGCTGTCTGCTGACCGGCGGCTACGGCTCGGCGGTCGGTGCGGCGATCGGAGCGCTGATCTTCGGGATGTCCAACCAGGGCATCACGCTGGCCGGCTGGAACCCGGACTGGTTCTACTTCTTCGTCGGCGTCCTGCTGCTCGGCGCGATCCTGCTCAACAACTACATCCGTCGACGTGCGGAGGCATCCCGATGACCGCAACGCTGAAGGACGCGCCGGCCAAGGCGCCACTGGTCCGTCTGACCGGCTGCGACAAGAACTACGGCAACATCATCGCCCTCGGCGGTGTGTCGCTGGAGGTGGACGCGGGCGAGGTGACCTGCGTGCTCGGCGACAACGGCGCGGGCAAGTCGACGCTGATCAAGATCATCGCCGGCCTGCACAAACCGAGTCACGGCACCTACGAGGTCGAGGGCGAGGCGGTCACGTTCGGCTCGCCCCGCGAGGCACTCGAGCGCGGGATCGCCACCGTGTACCAGGACCTGGCAGTCGTGCCGTTGATGCCGGTCTGGCGCAACTTCTTCCTCGGCAACGAGGTACGGCGGAAGTTCGGGCCGCTCAGCCGGCTGGACATCGACTTCATGCGGCGTACCACGAAGAAAGAGCTGCTCGACATGGGCATCGACCTGCGCGACGTCGACCAGCCCATCGGCACGCTGTCCGGAGGGGAGCGGCAGTGTGTCGCGATCTCCCGGGCGGTGTACTTCGGCGCGAAGGTGCTGATCCTGGACGAGCCGACCGCGGCGCTGGGCGTCAAGCAGTCCGGCGTGGTGCTGAAGTACATCATCCAGGCCCGCGAACGCGGCCTCGGCGTCATCTTCATCACCCACAACCCGCACCACGCGTACCCGGTCGGCGACCGTTTCCTGCTGCTCAAACGCGGCAGGGTCCTCGGATACCACGCGAAGGACGAGATCACCCGGGACGAGCTGACCGCCCTGATGGCCGGTGGCGCCGAGCTCGAGGAGCTGCACCACGAGCTCCAGAGCGGTGGAGGTCTGGCCGCGGAGGTGGCGGAGGAAATGCAGGCCGAGGTGGCCGAGGTACAGGAGCTCGGCATCTCCGAATCGACCGCATCCGGAAGGACCACTGATTCATGACGACGATCGACGGCCCCCAGCTGCATCTGGGCAGCTGCCCGGACTCCTGGGGGATCTGGTTCGCCGACGACCCGCAGCAGACGCCGTGGGACCGGTTCCTGGACGAGTTGTCCGGTGTCGGCTACCAGTGGATCGAGCTCGGCCCGTACGGGTACCTGCCGACCGATCCGGCCCGGCTGACCGACGAGCTCGGCAAGCGCGGTCTCCGGGCCTCGGGCCAGGCCGTCGGCGCCCCACTGCACGACCGCAGCCAGTGGGAGCCGACGCTGGCCGAGGCCCGGCGGGTCGCGGAGCTGATCACCGCGGTCGGCGGGAAGTTCTTGGTGATCCTGCCCGGGGAGTACCGGGACGGGAAGACCGGTGCGGTCACGTCGAGCCGTGAGCTCGACGCCGACAGCTGGAACACGTTGATCCGGCAGAACAACGAGCTCGGCCGGGTCATCGGCGAGGAGTACGGCTTGACCCTGGCGTTCCACCCGCATGCGGATTCGCACGTGGAGACGCAGATCCAGGTGGAGCGATTCCTGCACGACACGGACCCGCAGTACGTGTCGCTGTGTCTGGACACCGGGCACCTCGCCTACCGCCACGGCGACAACGTCGCGATCATCGAGAAGTACCCGGAGCGGCTGGGGTTCCTGCACATCAAGGGCGTCGATCCGGACGTGCTGAAGGTCGTCGACGCCGAGGACCTGCCGTTCGGCGAGGCGGTCAAACGCGGGGTGATGGCCGAGCCGCCGAACGCCGAGCCGAAGGTCGAGCCGATCGTCCGGGCGCTCGAGGCGCTCGACCGGGACGACCTGTTCGTCATCGTCGAGCAGGACCTGTATCCGTGCGAGTTCGACGTACCCGGGCCGATCGCACGGCGGACGTACGACTATCTGCGCAGCGTGGGAATCGGAGGTGACCAGTCATGACGGTCCGGGTCGGAGTGATCGGCGTGGGCATGATCGGGCAGGACCACATCCGCCGGCTCACGCACGTGCTGTCCGGCGCGCAGGTGGTCGCGATCACGGACGTGGATCCGGCCCGCGCACAGTCGGTGGCGGACGGTCTGTCCAGCTGCACGGTCCACTCGACCGGGCAGGACGTGATCCGGGACGACGCAGTCGACGCCGTACTGGTGACGTCGTGGGGGCCGACGCACGAAGAGTTCGTGCTCGCCGCCATCGAGGCGGGCAAGCCGGTGTTCTGCGAGAAGCCGTTGGCCACCACGCAGGAGGCTTGCCGGCGGATCGTCGACGCCGAGGTCGCCAGCGGGCGGCGGCTCGTGATGGTCGGGTTCATGCGCCGGTACGACGCGGCGTACCAGGCGGTGAAGGGGGCCGTCGACGACGGATCGATCGGTGCGCCGTTGCTGATGCACTGCGCGCATCGCAACCCGTCCGTCCCGCCGTACGGGTTCACCACCGAGATGATCATCACCGACTCCGCGATCCATGAGATCGACCTGGTGCGGTGGATGTTCGACGAGGACATCGCGGCGGCAACGGTCCTCAAGCCGCGACGCAACAGCAACGCCGCCGACGACATGCAGGACCCGCTGGTGCTGCTGCTGGAGATGGCGAGCGGCATCCTCGTCGACGTCGAGCTGTCGATGAACATCCGCTTCGGGTACGACATCCGCGGCGAGGTCGTCGGCGAGTTCGGTACGGCGGCGCTCGCGGAGACGGGCGCCGCGGTCGTGAAGAACGACGGCCGGTACGCCGGACGTGTGCCGGCGGACTGGCGGGAGCGGTTCATCCGCGCGTACGACATCGAGCTGCAGGACTGGATCGATGCGGTCGCGTCCGGTGGGTTCACCGGCCCGAGCGCGTGGGACGGTCATCTCGCGGCGGTGGCGTCGGACACCTGCATCGAGGCGTTGCGGACCGGTCAGCGGGTCGAGGTCGCCTCGCACGAACGCCCCGACTTCTACGCGAAGGGGTGACGGATGAAACTCGCCCTGGACCCGTACATGTTCCGCAGGACGCCGTTGCTCGAGCTGCCGCGCCTGGTCGCCGAGCTCGGCTACAAGTGGATCGAGCTGTCGCCCCGGGACGATTTCATCCCGTTCTTCAACCACCCGCGCGTGAACGACGCGACCGTGACCGCCTTCAAGAAGGAACTGGCCGCGGCCGGGGTCGGCATCTCGAGCGTGCTGCCGCTGTTCAAGTGGTCCGGCCCGGACGAGGACGACCGGCAGGCCGCCGTCCGGTACTGGAAGCGCGCGATCGAGATCACCGCTGGGCTCGGCGCCGACACGATGAACTCGGAGTTCAACGGCCGGCCCGAGCTGGCGGCCCGCAGCGAGGCTCAGTTCTGGCGCTCGCTCGAGGAGCTGCTGCCGGTGTTCGAGCGCGAGGGCGTCAAACTCGCGCTGGAGCCGCACCCGGACGACTTCGAGGAGGACGGGAAGGCCGCGGTCGACCTGATCCGCGGCATCAACAGCCCGCTGGTCACCTTCCTGTACTGCGCTCCGCACACGTTCCACATGGGCAACGACGCGCCCGGGATCATCAGTTACGCAGGTGAATTGGTGACAAATATCCACGTGGCGGACTCGTTCGACCACACCGGGTCATCCGGCCTGCGCTACATCGTCAACCCGCCCGGCTCCACCGTCCGCGTGCACCAGCACCTGGACATCGGCCAGGGCGAGGTCGATTTCGACGAGATGTTCGCGGCACTGGCCGCGGCGGGTTTCAATGGCACCGTGACCACCTGTGTCTTCGCGTGGGAGGAACGCGCCCGCAAGTCGAGCACCTTCATGCGCGACAAGATCACCGAACTTATGACGAAACAAGGGATGCACCTGTGAGTACCGAGCGAATCACCCACCTGGTTGCCGGCGCCCCGTGGACCGGGGTCTCGGAGCGGACGAGCAAGGTCTACAACCCGGCGACGGGGGCCGTCAGCGGCGAGCTCGACCTCGCCTCGGCCGCGACCGTCGACGAGGTCGTGAAGGTCGCCCACGAGGCGTCGCGAAGCTGGGCGCAGACGTCGCTCACCAAGCGCGCCCAGGTCCTGTTCGCGTACCGCGAGCTGGTGAACCGGGACAAGGAGCGGATCGCCGCGATCATCACCGCCGAGCACGGCAAGGTGCTGTCCGACGCGCTCGGTGAGGTGACCCGCGGTCTCGAGGTGATCGAGTTCGCCTGCGGTATCCCGCACCTGCTCAAGGGCGGGTTCAGCGAGGGCGTGTCGACGAAGGTCGACGTGTACTCGATCCGCCAGCCGCTCGGTGTCTGCGCGGTGATCTCGCCGTTCAACTTCCCGGCCATGGTGCCGATGTGGTTCGTCCCGATCGCGGTTGCCTGTGGCAACAGTGTGGTGATAAAGCCGTCCGAGAAGGACCCGTCGGCGGCGAACGCGATGGCGGAGCTGTGGAAGGAGGCCGGCCTGCCGGACGGCGTCGTGAACGTCCTGCACGGCGACAAGGAGGCCGTCGACCGCCTGCTCGAGCACCCGGACATCAAGTCGGTCTCGTTCGTCGGCTCGACCCCGATCGCCAAGTACGTCTACGAAAACGGCACCAAGAACGGCAAGCGGGTGCAGGCCCTCGGCGGCGCGAAGAACCACATGATCGTGCTGCCGGACGCCGACCTCGACCTCGCCGCCGACGCCGCGGTTAATGCCGGCTTCGGTTCGGCCGGCGAGCGCTGCATGGCGATCTCCGCGCTGGTCGCGGTCGAGCCGATCGCGGACGAGTTGATCGGCAAGATCACGGAGCGGATGGGCAAGCTGAAGACCGGCGACGGGACGCGCGGCTGCGACATGGGCCCGCTGGTCACCGGTCCGCACCGCGACAAGGTCTCGGGGTACGTCGCTGCCGGTGTCGAGGAAGGCGCCGAGTTGGTCGTCGACGGGCGCGAAGGCGACTTCGACGGCGCGGCCGACGGGTTCTGGCTCGGCCCGACATTGTTCGACAAGGTCACCCCGGAGATGTCGGTCTACACCGACGAGATCTTCGGCCCGGTGCTGTCCGTCCTGCGTACGGCGTCGTACGACGACGCGCTCGACCTGGTGAACTCGAATCCGTACGGCAACGGGACGGCGATCTTCACCAACGACGGCGGCGCCGCGCGACGGTTCCAGAACGAGGTCGAGGTCGGGATGGTCGGTATCAACGTGCCGATCCCGGTCCCGATGGCGTACTACTCGTTCGGCGGCTGGAAGAACTCGCTGTTCGGTGACACGCACGCGCACGGCACCGAGGGCGTGCACTTCTTCACCCGCGGCAAGGTTGTCACGTCGCGCTGGCTGGACCCGTCGCACGGCGGGATCAACCTCGGCTTCCCGACGCACGACTGAGCCCGTGGTTCGTTGGGGTCTGCTGTCCACGGCCGCGATCGGGCGGGTGGTCGTGGACGCGACCGCCGGCTCGTCGCGGACCCGCTTCGTCGCGGTGGCGAGCCGCGAGGTCGCGAAGGCACAGAAGTTCGCCGACGAGTGCGGTCTCGAGCTGGCGTTCGGTTCGTACGACGAACTGCTCGCCAGCCCGGACGTCGACGCGGTGTACGTCGCGTTGCCGGTCGCGCTGCACACGGAGTGGACGCTCAAAGCGCTTGCCGCCGGCAAGCATGTGCTGACCGAGAAGCCCTTCGCCACCAGCGCTTCCGACGCGTCTCGTTGCTTCGATGCAGCGGTTGGCGTGAACTGCGTCGAGGGGTTGATGTACCGGCACCATCCGCAGACGTTGCTGGCACGCAGACTCGTCGCGGAGGGTGCGATCGGGCGGTTGACCACGGTCCGTGCCGCGCTGAGCGTGAGTGTGGGGACCGGAGACATCAGGCGATCCCGCGCGCTCGGTGGCGGCGCGCTGCTTGATCTCGGGTGCTACTGCGTGAGTGCGATCCGGCTCTTCGCAGGCAAGCCGGAGCGGGTGTACGCCGAGCAGGTGATCGACACTGCTGGTGACGGAGTCGACCTCCGGCTCGCGGCGACGCTGCGGATGCCGGACGACGTACTCGCGCAGTTGGACGTCGGCCTCGATCTTCCTCGTCGCGACGAGCTCGAGCTCATAGGTACGGCGGGAAAGATCGTGGTCGGCGATCCGTGGGTCTGCCGCGACGGCGGGGTCGAGCTGGTCAGGGACGGGGTTGCGGAGCGGGTGCCGGTGGATCCGGAGGGGTCGTACCGGCTGACCGGTGCGGAGCCCGACGTGTACCGGATCGAGTTCGAGACGGTGTCGGCGTACCTGAGTGGTGAGGGGGAGCTCGGGTTCGGCCGGGAGGACGCGGTCGAGCAGGCGCGGGTGCTCGAGCAGGTGAGGCAGTCGGCGGAGTCCGGCGTACCGGTCAGCTGACCGGCAGCTCAACAGGAGGTGTCGGGCAATTCCGGGTGGTTGGGTAGTGCACCTGAGCGTGAATCTGCTCCGCGCGTACGGCGTACACAGGCGCACTACCTGTCGAGCTGCAGATCACCTCGGACGTGCTGTGCTGCCTCGGACGACGAGGTGTGGGGTGAGGACGAACTCCTCGGTGGTGGTCCGGCCGTTCTCCAGACGATCGGCTGCTGCTTCGACGGCATGCTTCGCCAGCTGGGTCGTGTCCTGATCGACCGACGTGAGGTCGATATGCGCAAGCCGAGCCAGCGTGCTGTTGTCATACCCGACGAGCGAGACGTCCTCCGGCACCTGCACGCCGGCTCGCGTGAACGCATCCTGCAGACCAACGGCGCACATGTCGTTGGAGGCAACGACAGCCGTCGGTAGGTCACCGGAGTCGAGGAGGGCCTGGGCGGCGCGGGCGCCGGCGCGTTCGTCGTGGCCGCCGGGGATGATGTGAAGGTTGTCGGCGAGGCCCTGGTCGCGCATGGCGGTGCGGTAGCCGCGGCGGCGGAGGGCGGCGATCGGGCCTTTGCCGCCGTCGATGAACGTGATGTCGCGGTGGCCGAGCTCCACCAGGTGCGCGACCGCCTGCGCCACGCCGAGATCATCCGCGGCCCGCACCACGTCGAAGTCGCTCCCGCTCTGCTTGCCGATCACCACAACCGGCAGCTGGTGGTGCGGGATCGCCCCCGCCGGACCGAGCAGGATCAGCGCCTCACACCGGAAGTCCAGCAGCGTCTCGACAGCCCGCCGTTCGTCGCGCTCCGCCGTGACCGTGCTCAGCACCAACTCATACCCGCGACCCGCGCTGGCGTGATGCAGATCCTCGACCAGCTCGGCATGGAACGGACTGCGGATGTCCAGCATGACTCCCAGCAGCCGGGTACGCCGCCGCGCCAGCAGACTCGCGGTCCGATCAGGCCGGTACCCGAGCCGATCCGCCGCCTCCCGCACCCGTCGTCGCGTCTCCTCACTCGGCCCCGGCCGCTCGGACAGCGCCAGCGACACCGACGACGGCGACATCCCGATCGCCGCCGCCACGTCCTCCAGCCGCGGCCGCCGCCCCGTCGTACCTCGATCGCTCATGCCGACGATTCTCCTGGTTCCGAGCCCTTGACAGTGATTTGTCAGGACAATCATAGTACTAGAGTCTTAAAGCGCTTGAAACCTCACCAGCGTAGGAGAAACCATGTCAGCTTCGTCCATCGGGGTGGCTGTGATCGGTGCGGGGATGGCGGGTCGGGCGCACCTGGCCGGGTACCGGTCCGCGACCGCGATCCACGGCGCCGGCCTGCCCGAGGTGCGGTTCGTCGCCGTCGGTGACGTGAACGCCGCGGTCGCCAAGGAGTCCGCCGACCGGTTCGGGTACCAGCGGGCCGAGACCAGCTGGCAGGCGATCGCCGAGGCGCCCGACATCGACGTCGTCAGCGTGGTCGTCGCGAACACCCTGCACCGCGAGATCGTCGAGGGATTGCTTGCCGCGGGCAAGCATGTGCTGTGCGAGAAGCCGCTCGCGCCGAGCGTCGAGGACGCGACGGCGATGGTCGCGGCCGCGCAGGCGTTCGGCCGGCAGGCCGCGACCGGCTTCACCTTCCGCCGCTCGCCCGCGATCAACGCCATCCGCGCTCAGCTCGAACTAGGCTCGATCGGCCGCCCGGTGCATCTCGACGGGCACTACTGGTGTGACTACGGTTGCGACCCGCTCGGCCCGATGAGCTGGCGCTACAAGGGCGGTCCGGGATCGGGCGCGCTCGCGGATATCGGTGCGCACCTGGTCGATCTGGCCGAGTTCCTGTGCGGGCCGATCGAGTCGGTGAGTGGCGCCGTACTGGCGACGTACATCACCGAGCGGCACCTGCCGATCGGCGCGGTCGTCGGGCATGCGTTGGCGGAGGTGAGCGAGGAGACCGAGCCCGTCGAGAACGAGGATCTGGTCAGCTTCACCGCCCGGTTCGCGTCCGGGGCTACCGCGACGTTGTCGGCCTCGCGGACGGCGTACGGACACCCGAACGGGCTCGGCTTCGAGATCTTCGCCGAGCAGGGTGCGGCGACGTTCGACCTTGCCCGCGCGTCGGAGTTCGGCTTCGTCGACGGGAAAGCGCCGCACGCGACCAACGGGTACCGCCAGGTGCTGGTCGGACCTGAGCACCCGTACATCACCGGTGGTCTGCCGATGGACTTCCCCGGTGTCGGCCACGGACAGAACGACCTGTTCGCCTTCCAGGCCAGGGCCTTCCTCGGTCAGGTGGCCGGCGTCGACGGACTGCCGGAGTGCCCGACGTTCGAGGACGGTCTCCGCAATCTGCGGCTGCTCGGCGCAGTCGTCTCCTCAGCCCATTCCGGCGGCGCTGCCGTCACCATCGACTGATCAAGGACCTCACCATGAAGCTCGGCGCCTACACCGCCTGCCTGCACGACGTACCCCTTGCCGACGCGCTCAAGACGCTGAGCGGTCTCGGGCTGGACAGTGCGGAGATCAACTCGGGCGGCTTCCTGCCCGCTCCGCACCTGCCGATCGACGACATCCGCGCCAGTCAGGACGCGCGTGACGAGTACCTCGCCCAGTTCGACGCCGTCGGCATCACGCTGACCGCGCTGAACTGCAACGGCAACCCGCTGCACCCCGATCCCGAGGTACGCCGCAAGCACGGCCAGGACGTGATCGACGCGATCGAGTTGGCCGCACTCCTCGGCGTGAAGCGGGTCGTCACGATGTCCGGCCTGCCGGAAGCGCACGCCGGCGGTACGGCGCCGTCGTGGACGGTGCTGCCCTGGGTGAGCGTGTACCTGGACGCCCGCGACTACCAGTGGAACGAGGTGGCGATTCCGTACTGGAAGGACATCCAGGCCCGCGCCGCCGCCGCCGACGTGAAGATCGCGATCGAGATGCACCCGCACAACCTCGTCTACAACCCGGCCACGATGGTGCGGCTCGCGGAGGAGATCAACGCGACGCATGTCGGCGCCGAGATGGACCCGAGCCACCTGTTCTGGCAGGGGATCGACCCGGTCGCGGCGCTCGACAGCCTCGGCGGGCTTGTCTACAACGCGGCCGCGAAGGACACCCGGATCAACGAGGCCGCCAAGATCAACGGCGTACTCGACGACCGTTTCGGCCGCGTGCTGCCCACCGATCCGGGCGCCATCGGCCTCGGCGGCAAGGACACGCTCAGCCGCTGGCCGGAGAACTCCTCGTGGGACTTCGTCGCCGTCGGGCGCGGCCACGACGTCGCGTTCTGGACCGCCTTCCTCGCCGCGATCAAGCGGATCGATCCCGACATGGCCGTCAACATCGAACACGAGGACCAGGAGCTCGGCCAGCTCGAAGGCATCGAGTACGCCGCCAAAACGCTGCTCACCGCGGCCGCCGGGGTGTAGCGTCGAACGCAACCCCCGGGGCATGAGGAGTACCGCGGCGTACGAAGGACCTGTCGGCCCTGCCCACCTCAGCGAACATCAGCCCCGGGAGTGCGTCATGTCGAAGAGCAAAGGCGGACGTGAGGTCCGCAAACCCAAGCAACCCAAACAGCCGAAGGCCAAGCCGGCCGATAGCGCGATCATCCCGCCCACCAAGCAGGGACGGAAGTAACCGTCAGCTGCTCGGCGTGGCCGAGTAGCCGAGCTCCCTGGCCCCGTGCCAGGGAGCTTCCGGGCGTTGACCGGTCGAACGAGGTTGGGTAACTTCTTGAGGGCGTCGTGAGGACGCGTCGAGACTCGCCGGAAGGCTGGAAGCCACCTCACGTTCCTCTGGGCTGAGCGCGGTTGTCGACGCTCTCTTGCGGCCCGTGCGAGTCCGGGCTGGAGAGGACGCGTCATGAAACTGCTTCCGGATCGGCCGAACCTCGAGTTCCTGCGGAAAGAGGCCAAGGACCTGCTGGCCGCGCTCCGCGAGAGCAAGCCTGACGCCTCGTTGGCGGATGCGCAGCGGGCGCTGGCGGGCGAGTATGGACTGCGCGACTGGCCGGCGTTGAAGGCCGAAGTCGAGCGCCGGCTCGGGGTGACACCCGCCGCGCCGGACGGACTGGCGGACGCTTTGTCCGAAGCGTTCGGCCTAGGCGCCATGGTTCGCCCGCCGCGACCTGTGTCGTTCACGGCGATGGGGCGGTGCTGGGACCTCGCCACCGACAGGGGGCGGTGGTTGGCGGTCACGGTCTTTGACTGGATCACCGAAGAGCAGGCGGAGCTCGGCGCTCGACTGCGCGATGCTGCGGCGGCGGTGGGAGTGGCCGCGCCGGTCGCCGTACGGAGTCCACAGGGGCGGTTGGTCGAGAGCGTGCAGGGCGAGAACTGGCGCGTGCACGAGTGGCTCGAGGTGGGGCCATCGCCGGCGTTGCCTGTGTCCGCGGTGGTGGCGCGACGCGCGGGTGCGGCGTACGGGAAGCTGCATGCGCTGGCGCTTCCGACTGAGATGCCGATGAGTCCGTACGTCGTGTGGCGGCGGCCTGAATCTGAGTGGGACAAACTGCTCGAGCGGGCCCGGACAGCCGGCAAGCCGTGGGCTGATCGGCTGGAGGCGGTGCTGCCGCTGTGGCTTGATCTGCAGACGATCGAGGCAGAGGTCGATCCGGCGGAGCTCATTCTCTGCAACAGCAATCTGATCCCGACGCATGTCCGGCTGGGGCGTGACGACGAGCTGATCGTGATGGAGTGGGACTTCACCGGCTCGATGACGCCTGCGCTGGAACTGGGATCGGCGCTGACGCAGTGGGTGATGCGGCCGACCGTCAATCACAAGGCGCTCGCGGCGTTCCGGGAGGGGTACGGCGAGTGGCCGGCGATGGAGCTGTCCTCGTTCGGCGTGGCGATCAGCGGCTGGCTGAACTGGGCGTACAACGCGATCTGCGAGGCGATCGATCCGCAGGACTCCGACCACGCCGAGTTTGCCGAGCGCGAGGCGGTCGGGGTGCTCGACCGGCCGATGACTCGTGCGGGCCTCGAGCAACTACTTGAGATTCGAGAGTAGAAGGGCGGCTGGTTCGGACAGGTCGCCGTGGAGGAGCTCTGTTCGGTGGACCAGGCGCGGACTGGTCAAAGGCACAGCCGCCTGAGCTGGAGCTGATCGGGGCAGGACGGCCAGGCCATGGCCGCTGGTGATCAGGGTGAGGAGGGTGTGGAGGTCGGTCCCGGCGTAAGTGAAGGCCGAGCGGAAACCGTTGGAGCCGGTGGTTGCGCGCAGGACGGCGAGCGGCGCGGCGAGGTCCGGTGCGTCGATCCAGCGGGCGTCGGTGAGGTCCTGCAAGGACAGGCCTCGCCGGCCGGCCAACGGATGGTCGTTGGGGAGGGCAACAATCAGATCGTCGTGCGCGACCGGCGTGGTGCGCAGATGCACGGCGTCCGAGAGCCGAAGCGGATCACTCGGGGCGGCTACTCCGTCGACGAGTCCGATGGCGAAGGTCCCGGCAGCCACACCCTCCACAACCTCGTCCCGGCCACAGACAGTCAGAGTCACCTCGGTGCCTGGGTGCGACCGCCGTACTTCACGCAACGCCACGGCGAGCGCGCCGCGCTGAGCTGCGGCGCCGGCGGTGGCCAGTGGTGTGGCTGCCAGGGTCAGAGTGGTCGGTGGTTGGGCGAGGGTGCGGCGTACGTCGGCCCGGGCGGTGGCCAGGCGGAGGAGGATGGGGGCGGCGTGTTCGAGGAGGCGTTCGCCGGCCGGGGTCGGGGTGACCGGGCGGCGGCGGAGGAGCGGCGTACCCAGGTCGTTCTCGAGGGCGGAGATGTGCTGGGAGACGGCTGACTGGGTGTAGCCGAGGCGTTCTGCCGCGGCGGAGAACGAGCCGCATTCGGCCACCGTCACGAACGTCCGGAGCAGATGAGGATCCACGCGGATCAGTATCGCTTATGCACAGTGCAGAGATCATCGTTGGCGCTGATACAAGCATCACCGTGAGGATGGAGCCATGAACGCCTACTCCGGACGCATCGCCCTCGTCGGTGATCGCTCGCCGCATGTCCGCTCGCACGTCCGCGTACCCGGGCTCCTCGACCGCCTGCGTGACCGCGACAACCTCGACTTCGACGCCTACTGGATCCCGACCGAGCAGGTGGACGAGTCCCTCGAAGGCTTCGACGGGATCTGGCTCCTCCCTGGCAGCCCGTACCACAGCGAGGCCGGCGCGATCACCGCGATCCGGATCGCCCGCGAGCGCGGCATCCCGTTCCTCGGCACGTGTGCCGGGTTCCAGCACGCGATGCTCGAGTTCGCCCGCAACGTCTGCGGTGCGTCGCAGGCCCAGCACGGCGAGAGCACCCCGGACGCCGACGACCTGCTGATCGTCCCGCTCGCGTGCTCACTCGACGGTCATGAGGGCGCGATCCAGGTGACCCCAGGCACCCGGGCAGCCGCGCTCCTGGGCGTCGAGAGGTCGATGGAGCGCTACCACTGCTCGTACGGCCTCGACACCACCAGGCTCGACCTGCTCCGCGAGCACGGCCTGGTCTTCAGCGGGTACGACGACGAGGGCGATCCGCGCATCGCGGAGCTACCCGATCACCCGTTCTATCTCGCCACGCTCTTCCAGCCGGAACTGGCCGGCGACGGCACGCGACCCCACCCGTTCATCCGGGCGTTCGCGCGCGCCGCCGCTCAGAGGGCAGATGCAGGCCGCGGCGTCATCCCGGCGGCCACATAGCAGGCGTCGATGAGCTCCATCGTCGCTAGCGCGTCGTCGACGTCGGTGAGCACCGGGGCGCCGTTGCGGACGGCCCCGGTGAAAGCCTCGAGCTGATAGGTGTACGACGTCCGCGTGCCGCGGTGCTCGACCCAGGTGTCCTCCTTGGTCGTCACCACCACGCGGTCGTCGCGCTGCGGCAGCACGTAGAACGGCGCGAACGCCTCACCGCGACTGCCCACGACCTTGAGGCTGAACTCGACCTCCTCGGCCGCCATGCTGGTCCGCACCGCACCGGTCGCGCCGTTCGGGAACTCCAGGTCGGCGTTCAGCCACTCGTCGACGCCAGGCAGCCGCTTCCGCTCACCGGCCCGCGCGCTGACGAGCCGCGGCGCGCCGCCGGCGTACGGCGTGAACATCCGCTGGGCGTGCAGCGCGTAGCAACCGACGTCCATCACGGCGCCGCCGGCCAACGGCAGGGACCAGCGCGGGTCGTCCTCCGGCGGCGGGGGCATCACCATCGTCGTCTCGACGTGCTGCAGGTCGCCGAGCTCGCCCTTGGCGACCAGCTCCAGCAGCCGGCGCATCACCGGGTGGTACGCGTAGTGGAACGCCTCCATGAACACCAGTCCGGACGAATGGACGGCGTCCCGCACCTGCCTCGCCTCGGCGGCGTTACTGGCGGACGGCTTCTCGGTCAGCACATGTTTGCCCGCGGCAAGCGCCTTGAGGTTCCACGGCCCGTGCAGGCCGTTGGCCAGCGGGTTGTAGATCGCCTCGACCTCGGGATCGTCGAGCAGCGCCTGGTACGACGCGTGCACCCGTTCGACCCCGTGCTCGGCGGCGAAGGCCTCGGCGCGGTCGGCGTCGCGCGCGGCGACCGCGACCAGCCGGGCGCCGGTCAGCTTGGCCGGCTCGACAATGGCCCGGCCCGAGATCCGGGCGGCACCGAGAATCCCGATCCGCAACGGTTCCATGCCTTCTCCTTCGAGGGTCGGCCGCACGGGCGGCGTACGGCGGTTCGTCCACGAGGCGCTTGTTCCGCCGGTAAGGGTAGCTCCCGGATCGGACAGCGAACGCGCCATCCTGCCTGACGATCACTCCGGCCCGACAGCGGCTGCCCGTGATCCGGACGCGGTTCACCCAACGTTCACGCGTTTCTGTCGTCTGTCTGTCGCCGGTCGGCGTGCTCGACGAGTGCCTGGTGCAACTGGTCCGGGTGCCAACGCTCCGTGACCGCTGAGCGCAGTACGTCGGCCTGGGACCGTGGCGCGAGGCCTCCGATCGGCTGGTCGCGATCGAGATTGGTCGGGAACGCGTAGCCCTCGGCCGTCGCCGCGATCACGTTCTCGATCGCTGCCGGATCGGCCACGGCGATCAGGGCGAGCAGGGCCGGATAGACCGCTTCTATCATCCGGGCCCGGTCGATGCTCTCCATCGCGCGGCCGAACGCGGACGAGACCTGCAGGAGGTTCGCCATCCGCTTGATGTCGGCCGAGTGGTTGCTCCCGGCAGCATGGAACAGCGCCGGGTTGAAGAACACCGCATCGCCCTTCTCCAGCGGCAGCTGCACGTGGTTCTCGACGAAATGTGCCTGGAACTCGGGCCGCCGGTACGCGAGGTATCCCAGCCCGTACTTCTGCGAGTGCGGCAGATACAGCGTCGGTCCCGACTCGACCGGCATGTCACAGTGCGCGACCGCGCCCTGCAAAGTCAGCACGGACGACAGACGATGCACATGCTCCGGGTACTGCGCTGCCACCTCGTCGGACTGGAATCCCAGGTGATAGTCGCGGTGCACCGTCTGCCCTTCGCCGTCCGGGTTCACCACGTTCACCTGCGACGTGACCTGGTACGCCGGCCCGAGCCAAGCCGCCGACACCAACGCGAGCAGATCGTTCGCGTAGTACGCCGTGAACACGTCAGGCGCACCGACCGCGAGCTTCTCGAGCGCGTTCCAGACCCGGTCGTTCGCACCCGGCTTCGCGAAGTGGTCGCCAGCCGTGACGCCGGACTGGTGCTGCTCGTCGATCAGCCGGTTGAACTCGACGGTCGTGGCATCGACCACATCGTTGCTGAAGGCCCCTTTCAGTACGACGATCCCCGGCCCGTCGGCGAACGCCCGGACGAACTCGGTCTGCACGTCGCGTGGATCGGCCGCCCGGACCCGCGCGGCGTCGTACACCGGGACCTGCTGCTCGACGGCCGCAGCATGGGGGTAGTCGGTCGGATCGGTCTTGTCCTCAAGGACGGTCAGCAGGTCGTCGAGCCGGGCGTCGGCAGGGTTCAGCCACATGGCTACAGATTGCTTGACCAGCTGAGCACCTGTCCACGTTCGAGCAGTCTGGCCTGCAGCTTCTCCACATCTACATCTTGTACATCGGTCCGCGCGCTCAGCGATTGCACTGCGGCCACAGCAGCCGACTCCGCGAGTACGCAGAAGACAGGTTCCATCCGCGTCGCGGCGTACCCGATGTGGGACGCGGACAGGCAGACCGGGACCAGGAGGTTGCCGGTCTGCTGCGGAGTGATGGCTCGGTAGGGGACCGGGTACGGCCGGCCGGTGCCCAGGTGGCCGCCGATGAACATGTCACCCTCGGTGGCCACGCCCAGCTGGCCGGATGCGTTGCGGCTGGCGATGCGCCGTACCGGATAGACGTCTACACCGAACAGGGCAAGACCGATGCTGTCCGCTGGTTCGGTCTGGTTGATCACGTCGGCGTGAGTGATCGTGTACTGGCCTTCGAGCCGCCGGCAGACCCGGATGTACAGCTGCGGCGGCCAGCCGTCTGTCTCCGGGAAGACGCTTCCGTCCAGTCCGTACGCAGCTGTCTCCGCACGGAACGCTGCGGGCACAGACGGGTCCGTCGACAGGAAGTGGTGCAGTCCCCGGAGGTAGTCGAGGTGCTGACGCCAGATGCGCGAGCGGACCGCCCAACTGCCGTCCTGGTACTCGCGGCTCAGTCCGAGCGGAGCGTTGGTGATCAGAGAACCACGCTGGTAGTTGTACTCGCCTGAATTGATCCAGCCGGGGAAGATGCCGGACAGGTCCTCGGCGTACTCGAGGTACCGCCGGACCAGCTCGTAGTCGGCCGGTGAGTAGTTGTCGGGCGGTGTCAGCTCCACGCGCTTGGCAGGGTCTGTGGTGACGTAGAAGCGGTAGTTGTAGGCCTGCGTGTAGTCATCGCCTGCACCTATCGCCAGGGCGTGGTCCTCGTCGACCAGCGGTAGCAGTCCGCTCGTGCTGTCACCAGGGACGACGTACGGGTCGATCGGGGTCCAGTTGGTGGCCGGACGGACGCCTGCGATCTCCTCGCCGAAGGTGTCCTGGGACTCGCGTCCGGTTCGGTAGGGGACACCGGCGAGGGCCATCAGGTCGCCCTCGTACGACGCGTCGATGAAGAACTCCGCCTGGATCTCGCGATCGGGCAGCGATTCGGCAGCCGGGACGCCCCATCGGTCCGGCGTCGACGTCTCCAGCTCGATCGAGGTGATCCGGTTGCCCGTGCGCGTCACCGATCGCACGCGGCGTTCGAAGATCACCTCGATGCCGGCCGCGGCGATCCACTTGTGGAACGCGCGCATGACCTCGTGCGGGTGATTGCCGAAGCCGAACACGACGTCCCGCGTCAGCCCGCCCGCGGCAGCCGGGACCGGGCAGTCCTGCGCCGGCTTGATCCCCGCACCGAGCATGCCGCCGAGCCATCGACTCGGCTCGATCAGCACCACCGACGCACCTTCCTGATACGCCGTCATCGCCGCGACACAGCCAGCGGCCGTTCCTCCGTAAACACAGACATCCACCATGTCATGCACTCTGCAACAGACATGGCTGACGGAAAAATAGCGGTTCTGAGCAGGTCCATGTACTTTCTTGTCATGCTCGAGTTGGACGGCTACCTCCTCGCGCCGCCCCGGCCGCAGTTCGCTCTACCCTTCGACACCTACGACACCTGGTGCCTTCTGCTCCCGGCCAACGGCTCCTTCGACTACCGGGTCGGCGACGCGCACGGGACCGCCAAGTTCGGCGACGTCGTCATCTGTCCACCCGGCGGCATCCTCCACCGCCGCATGCGCACGCGAACGTCGTTCTTCCACGCCCGCTTCACCACCGAGTTGGGACCGCCAACCGGCCGCACGCGAGTCCGCGACCTCGACCGTCTCCGGGGCAACCTCACGCTGCTCGAGAATGCCACCACCCCGATCGCCACGCACGTCGTCACCGACCTCGTCCTGATGCTCAGCCGCACCGGCTCCCCAGAAGACCCAGTGGTCCGCAGCGCGCTGACGTACCTCAACGAGCACTACGCCTCACCGGGCATGTCGTTGACCGAGCTGGCAGCCGTCCTCGGCATCAGTCCGTCGCAGCTCTCCCGACGCTTCCGCGCGGTCCGCGGCACCACACCGGTCGGCTACCTGCGCGACCTGCGCCTACAGAAGGCCCGTGAGCTGCTGACCGAGACCAACCAGACGCTCCAGGTCATCGCCGAGCACACCGGCTATCGCAGCGCGTTCTACCTCAGCAGAGTGTTCAGCGCGCAGTCAGGGCAGTCGCCGTCGGAGTATCGCCGTACCAGTCGGGTCTGAAGCGTTCTAGGGTTTAACCATGCGGACAGACCACGGGCTGCCAGTGGTACGGCTGGGACTGATCGGGGCCGGCCGGATCGGCACAATGCATGCCGGCAACATCGCCCGGCACGTGCCCGGAGCCGAGCTGGCAGCGGTCGCCGACATGAGGCCTGAGGCCGCCCAGAAACTCGCAGACCTGTACGACGCCGCCCCCGTCACCGTCGACGAGTTGCTCAAGGATCCGGAGCTCGACGGCGTGGTGATCACCTCACTCGCGATCGCGCACTCCGAGCTGATCACCCGCGCGGCCGAGGCCGGCAAGGCTGTCTGGTGTGAGAAGCCGGCTTCGCTGACGTTGACGGAGCTGGACCAGGCGATCGCCGCGACCGACCGCGCCGGTGTCCCGTTCCAGGTCGGCTTCAACCGGCGGTTCGCCAAGGACTTCGCCGCGGCGCGCCGGACGATCGCGGACGGCGGCATCGGGACGCCGCGGCTCATGCGCTCGATCACCCGTGACCCCAGCGGTCCCGGCGGCCTGCGGTACGCCGACCGCATTCCGCAGTGGACGATCTTCCGCGAGACGCTGATTCACGACTTCGACACGCTGCTCTGGCTCAATCCCGGCGCACGGCCGGTCGAGGTCTACACCCGCGCAGACGCGCTGGTGGCACCGGAGTACAAGGAGACCGGACTGCTCGACACCGCGGTCGTGATGATCACCTTCGACAACGGCGCGATCGCGACGGCCGAGGCGAACTTCTCGTCGTACTACGGGTACGACGTGCGCGGCGAGGTGTTCGGCAGCGAGGGCATGGTCGTGGCCGGTCAGCTCGCCAGCAGTGCCCTGGCGCACTACAACGCCAACGGAGTACACCAGCAGACGCTGCGCAGTGACGAGGAGATGTTCCACGACGCGTACGTGCAGGAGCTCACGGACTTCGTGGACGTGGTGCGGACGAACGGCGTACCGCCGGTGACCGGCCAGGACGCTCGGAACGCCTTGCAGGTCGCACTGGCGGCGATGGCGTCGTACGAAGAGCACCGTCCGGTGCGGATCTGATCAAATCCGGGTGGTGGGTCGACGGAATCGGGCCCAGCATTCAAGATGTGCCCATGAGTACCGTCCAGGTCCAGGTCGATCGGAACAGCCGTACGCCGTTGCACGTTCAACTGGCGCACCAGCTCGAAGCGGCCATCCAGGGCGGTGAACTGCCGGTCGGCTCCCGGCTGAGCAACGAGGTGGACCTGGCCGAGGCGTACGGCCTCAGCCGGCCGACAGTGCGCCAGGCGATCGCCCGCCTGGTCGACCAGGGCCTGCTCGTCCGCAAGCGCGGCGTCGGTACGCAGGTCGTCGGCAACTCCGGTCAGGTGCGCCGGTCCCTCGAGCTGACCAGTCTGTACGACGACCTCGCCGCGGCGCACCGCAAGCCCGAAACCGAGATCCTGCGCTTCGGCATCTCGCCTGCGACCGCAGAAGTGGCCACAGCATTGCAGTGCGAGCTGGGCGACCGCGTGCTGAGGCTGGAGCGACTGCGCCGGGCAGATGGCGAGCCGCTGGCCCTGATGCGCAACTGGCTGCCGCCGGAGCTCCTGGAGACCGACCCGACCACGCTGGCCGAGCGGGGCCTCTACCAATTGCTGCGCGCTGAGGGCGTCCGCCTGAAGGTGGCGCACCAGACCATCTCAGCCATCCCAGCAACACCCGAGCAGGCACGGCTGCTGTCGGAGGAGCCTGGCTCACCGCTCCTGGCGACCACCCGCGTCACGTACGACGACCACGGGCAGCCGGTCGAGTACGGCGCCCACCTGTACCGCGCGAGCCGGTACTCCTTCGAGCACACGCTGGTGCACCGCTAAGAGACGCGCGGCGGGTACACCCACTGCTTGCTGCGAGCGATCTGCGTCAGCTGTGCGATCGACAGGACCGGAGCGGTCCGGCTGTGCTCAACGCCCTGGTCCCGAGTCGCGTTGTAGTTGCTGATGCTGATCTGTCGCCCATCCGGGTAGAAGAGCTCCACAGTGGTCACCGTGATGCCACCGGGGTTCGACCCGTCCGTGTACAGCGGCCGGTTGGCGTAGGCGACGTACACCGTGCCGTCTGGCTGGACTGTGCAGGCGCCGGCAGGGGAGCCGTTGCAGTTCGTGTTCGCCTGCGCGGTCATCATGTCGACCGTGAGCAGTCCGGCGCCGTGACCGTCGTCGAGCACCACAGAGAGGGTGCCGTCGTCAGATGTGGTCATGTGACCGCGGTGCAGGCTCTTGGGCAGTACTGCGGCCAGAGTCTCCGCAGGCGTCAGCGGCGTCGGGCGGTGCGCGCTGGGCGTACTGGCTGGCTCAACAGCTGCGTCGTGCTGGAGCAGCTGTGTGCTCCCGACGATGATGCCGACCGTCGCCAGTACGGCGGCTGCCCCAGACAGGCTGGCCAGTGCGGTCCGGCGGCGTCGCAGGACCTTGCCGCGACGGATGCCCCGGGCAACCAGCTCGGGAGTGGCCGGCTGGAGGTCCTCGGTGGCCCGCCGCATCAGGTCGGGGAGGCTGTCGTGAAGGTTGGTCATGGTGCTCCCAGCTCAATGCGCGGTCAGGTGGACGGCTTCGTCGCCGAGCACCGCTCGTAGGCGGCCCAGTGCGCGCGACGTACGCGTCCTGATCGCACCGGTGTTCTTGCCGAGGTCCTGCGCTACCTGCTCGGTACTGCGGTCCTCGAAGTACCGGAGGACCAGCACTGCACGGTCCAGCGGGGACAGCTCTGCCATCGCCTGCAGCAGGGACAGGCGCAGCTCGTGGTCACCCGGAGGGTCCGCGCGGTCGGGTGTCCGCTCCACCGGCCGCTCCGTCGAGCTCCGGCGCCGTCGCTGCGAGATGTACGTCCGTGCCAGCACGGTCTGGGCGTACGCCGCTGGGTTGTCGGCCTGCTCCACCCGCCGCCACGCCCGGTAGAGCTTGGCCAGCGTCTCCTGGACCAGGTCCTCCGCCAGGTGATGCTCGCCCGCGAGCAGCCAGGCCGACCGGTACAGCTGGGGCGTCCGCGCCCGCGCGAACTCCTCGAAGTCCTGTGTAGACCGTGTCAAAGCACCCTCCCGAGGTCCCTTCACCCGGTTCGACGCCACGAGTCGGCGTTCTGTTACCGCCGAATTGCAACTAGCTGCAATTTCCTGGACCGGTGGTGAGGCGATGGATACGGTGAGTGAGCCTTCGGCATGTCACGGTTATCCACAGGGCCGCCTGCGCGAGTGGCGCCGGCTGCTCTGGACTTGAAAGGATGGTCGCGCATGGTGACCGCGTGGTCGCCAGACGGGACACATACGGGGAGATCGATGACAGCGGACAGGCTCGACGCGCACCGATCCGGCTGGGACGGTGCCATCGAGCTGATCGACGCCCAGGTGCGCGACGTCGTGCGCCGCGAAGGCATCGACCCGCTCCGCGATCCCGGGTCCGTGAGCGCGATCGTCGCCCTCGTCGTCAAGGAGTACGACGAGCGCAGCCTGACCGGGGTCGTCCCGCCGATCGGCGACGTGGAGGCGGTCAGCCGTGAGGTGCACGACCGGGTCGCCGGCTTCGGGCCGCTGCAGCGCTACCTGGACGATCCCAGCGTCGAAGAAATCTGGATCAACGAGCCGAGCCGGGTGTTCATCGCCCGGGAGGGCCGGCACGAGCTGACCACGACCGTTCTGACCGAGGAGGAGGTCAGCGATCTGGTCGAGCGGATGCTCAAGACCACCGGTCGCCGGATCGACGTGTCGCAGCCGTTCACCGATGCGCGCCTGCCGGACGGGAGCCGGGTGCACATCGTCCTCGGCGGCATCACCCAGCGGTATGCGGCGATCAACATCCGCAAGTTCACCGTCCGCGCGACCCGGCTGACCGACCTGGTTCAGCTGGGTTCCCTGACGCCGCATGCAGCTGCGGTGCTCGAGGCATCTGTTGCCGTCGGCCTCAATGTGCTGGTCTCCGGCGGCACGCAGGCCGGCAAGACCACGATGCTGAACGCGTTGGCCGGTTCGATCCCCGGCAGCGAGCGGGTGATCAGCTGCGAAGAGGTTTTCGAGATCAAGCTGCCGATCCCCGACTGGGTTTCGATGCAGACCCGTCAGGCCGGTCTCGAGGGCACCGGCGAGGTGCGGCTGCGTGACCTCGTGAAGGAGTCGCTGCGGATGCGGCCGTCCCGGGTGATCGTCGGCGAGGTGCGCGGCGAGGAGTGCCTCGACCTGCTCCTCGCGCTGAACAGCGGACTGCCCGGCATGTGCACGATCCATGCGAACTCGGCCCGCGAAGCGCTCACCAAGATGTGCACGCTCCCGCTGCTGGCCGGCGAGAACATTGGCAGCCGCTTTGTGCTGCCGACGGTGGCGGGCTGCGTCGACATCGTCATACATCTGGGGATCGCGGCGGACGGCCATCGGCGGGTGCGCGAGATCGTCGCGGTCACCGGGCGGGTCGAGGAGCAGGCGATCGAGACGGAGTCGCTCTTCGTGACGTACGACGGGTATCTGCGCCGGGCCGAGGGACACCTGCCGCACGCGGAGCGTTTCCAGCAGGCCGGGTACAACGTGGCCGGGCTGCTCACCGAGTTGCCCCGGAGCGCGGGCTGATGGGCCTCCTGATCGGGCTGTTCTTCGGGGTCGGCCTGCTGCTGATCATCGCGGCGTTCGTGTCGCCGTCCGAGGCGGTGGCCGGCACGGACGGGCGACTGCGTCGTCGAAGTCGTGAATTGCTTGCGAGCGCAGGGATCGAAGGCCTGACACCGGGTGCCTTCATGGGCGCTTGTGTGATCACCGGGCTGGCCGCATTCGTGCTGATGTTCCTCGTCTCCAGGGCCTTGCCGGTCGGTGCGGTGTTCGGGTTGATGGCGGGCTGGCTGCCGATCGCGTTGGTGCGATCGAGGGCTCGTCGGCGGCTGGCGGAGTTCCGCGAGTTGTGGCCGGACGTGGTGGACAACGTCGCGTCCGCGGTTCGTGCCGGGTTGTCGTTGTCCGAGGCATTGGCTCAAGTGGGTGAGCGCGGGCCGTTGCCGCTGCGCGAGCCGTTCCGCCGGTTCGGTGCGGACTACGCGTCGACAGGCCGGTTCGCCGAATCGCTCGACCGGTTGAAGGCACGATTGGCCGATCCGGTCGGCGATCGCGTGGTCGAGGCGCTGCGGATCGCGCGCGAGGTCGGCGGTGGTGATCTCGGTCGGCTGCTGCGATCGCTGTCGACGTTCTTGCGTGACGATGCGCGGACCCGGTCCGAGCTCGAGTCGCGGCAGTCGTGGTCGGTTAACGGTGCTCGGGTCGCGGTCGCCGCACCGTGGCTGGTGCTGGCGATGCTGTCGTTCCAGGGTGATGTGATCCAGCGCTACAACTCGCCCGTCGGTGCGCTGATCATCGCCGGCGGTGCAGTCATCTGCGTGCTCGCGTACCGGTTGATGCTGCGCATCGGTCGCTTGCCCGAGCCCGAGCGGGTGCTGCGATGAGCCCGATGCTGCTCGGCGGTTTCCTCGGCGCATTGCTCGGCGCCGGGTTGCTCGTCGTCGTACTGCGGTTGCCGTTCTTGCGCAAACCGACGGTCGACGAGCGGATCTCGCCGTACCTGCGGGATCTCGGGGCGCCGGACGTGTTCGTCGGCGTGGTCGATTCGCGGTCGCCGTTCTACGCGATCCTGCGGTTGTTCGGGCCGTCGCTGCGGTCGGCCGCGGCACGGCTCGAGCGGATCCTCGGCGGGGCGAACACGGTCCGGCGACGGCTGCAGCGGGCCGGGATCCAGCGGACCGTCGAAGAGTTCCGGATCGAGCAGTTGCTGTGGGGAGCGCTGGCTTTCGGCGCCGGTCTGGTGATCTCGATCATCGCGGCGGCGTTCGACACCGGGGATCCGGTCGCCCTGATGGTGTTCTGCTTGGTTCTCGGTGTCGTCGGAGTGCTTGGCCGCGACACCTATCTGACCTCGCAGGTACGTCGCCGCGAGCGGCGGCTGCTTGCTGAGTTGCCGACGGTTGCCGAGCTATTGGCGTTGTCGGTCGCCGCCGGTGAGGGGCCGGCGGCGGCACTCGATCGGGTGACGCGATCATGCCGGGGCGACCTGGCCGACGAGCTGGAACGGGTCCTGGCGGAGACCAGGGCGGGGGAGTCACTGGTCCGCGCGCTCGACGCGCTCGCGGACCGCACCGGATTGCTGGCGCTCTCGCGCTTCGCGGACGGGCTGGCGGTGGCGCTCGAGCGTGGCACCCCACTGGCCGACGTACTGCGGGCACAGGCCGCCGATATCCGGGAAGCGGGGCGCGTGAGCTGATCGAGTCGGGCGCGCGCCGCGAAGTAGCCATGATGGTGCCGGTGATCTTCCTGGTCCTCCCGGTGACCATCGCCTTCGCCTTCTACCCGGGCGCTGTCGGAATCCGGCTGATCGCCGGATGAATCGAGGAGAGGTCATGTCCCTACACCTGACGAGACTGTTCGTGGCGTTGCTGCTGAAGCCACGCCCGGCGCGGACAGAGCGCGGCGACGTCCCCGGCTGGGTGCTGATCACCGTGATGACGGCCGGCCTGGTCGTCGTGATCTGGCGCGTGGCCGGCGACCAGCTCGCCACCATGCTCAAGGACGCGCTGTCGTCGGTCTCCAACAAGTAATGCGCAAGGCCCGTGGCGAGCGGGGCGCGGCGGTTGTCGACTTCGTCCTGGTCTCGACGCTCGTGGTGCCGTTGTTCCTCGGGATCCTGCAGGTCGGCCTGTTCCTGTATGTGCGCAACACGGTGACCGCCGCAGCCTCCGAGGGCGCGCACTACGCGGCCGTCCTCAACCGGGAGCCGGCCGATGGTGAGGCACGCACCCGCGAGCTGATCAGCGGCGTGGTGCGGGACCAGTTGATCGACTCGGTATCGGCGGAGGCGACCAATATCGACGGGCAGCCCGGCGTCGAGGTCACCGTCGACGCGCACATGCCGCCGCTCGGGCTGTGGGGACCGGGTATCTCGTTCAGCGTCCAAGGGCATGCGGTCAATGAGACAGGCGAATGAGGCGCCGGCGGGACGAGCGCGGGAGTGCGATCGTCGAGTTCTCCTGGTTGGCGATCCTGCTGATGGTCCCGTTGGTGTACTTCATGCTCGGCGTCTTCGACGTCCAGCGAGCTTCGTACGGCGCGACCGCGGCGACCCGCGCCGCCGGACGCGCGTTCGTCATCGTGCCGGACGGCGTGTCCGAGGACGAGGCGCGGTCGCGCGCGTTCGAGGCCGCGAAGCTGGCGATGAAGGACCAGGGGATGGAGCTCAGCACTGACGAGCTCACGATCACCTGTAGCTCGGCCTGTCTTCAGCCGGGGTCGACGGTGACCGTCACGCTCAACACCGAAGTACGCCTGCCGTTGATCCCCGACGCGCTTGGTGGCGAACCGCCCGCGATCCGCATCAGCGCCTCGCACACCGAGGCGTTCGGCGACTACCGCGAAGCCAAGGGCAACGGATGAGCCGGCGCCGGGGAGAGGACGGGCAGATGACCGTCCTGATCATCGGGTTCACCGTGGTCATCCTGCTGATGATCGTGGTGGTGACCGACATCTCGAAGGCCTTCCTCGTCCGCCGCGACCTCGACGCGACGGCCGACGGCGCCGTCCTCGCGGCCGCCAACGGTCTGGCCGCGGTCTACGCCCAGCCCGGCGCCGGCGGCAACGCGGCGATCGACCCCGACCAGGCCGCCCGCCTGACCGCCGACTACCTGAACGAAGTTGCCGCCAGCAACAGATTCGACAGCCTGGGCTGGTCGGTCGACGTCCAAGGTACGACGGTCACCGTCCGCCTGACCTCCACCGCGAACCTCCCGTTCCACCCGCCAGGCTTCCCCACCTCGACCGACCTCTCTTCCGAAGCCGCCGCAATCGTCCCGATCCGCTGAACCGCCGTGCCCGCGTTGCCTTGGGAGGCGTTTCAACAGGTTGTGGTGGGTCGGCACAGGTTATTTCCTGTGTCGGACCCCGAGAAGCTGTGTCGACCCGGGTGGGGGCGCGGCCAGGTAGCTGGTTAGCTGAACAGGCCGGGGTGGTCGGTCAGCCAGGTCTGGAAGGTCCGGCCGGTGTGGCCGGTGAGGAGTTCGACGCCGGGCTCGATGCGTTGGGGCATGCCCACGCGGGACTTCCAGTAGGCCAGCAGTGTCTCGCGCTGACCCTCGTCGCGCATACGCATCTCGGCACGCGCCTCGTCGGGCGTGAGGTCGACGGCCTCGATCGGTACGGCGGTGGTCGCGGTGATCAGGCTGATCTGGTGCCGACGGGTCATCGACTCCGGGCCGGTGAGCGGATAGCCGCGACCGTCATGCCCGTTGCCGGGGCCGTCGAGGAGGATGCGGAGAGCCGCGTCGGCGATGTCCCGCTCATGGATCGGCGCCTCCTCGGCGTCGAGGTACGGCAACCGGATCTGACCGGTCGCGCGGACCTGATGCGCCCAGTACTTCGCATTGCTCATGAACGCACTGGGCTGCAGACGGGTCGTCGCATACGACCCGTTGGCGATCACCTGCTCGGTCTTCGCGTGCGGATCGTCGGGACCGCCGAGTGAGGACAGCGAGGAGAGCAGCACGACCTGCTTCACGCCGGCGGCCTCGGCTGCGGCCGCAAAGGCAGGCGCGGTCGACGGATCGGAGTACAGGAAGACCTGGCTGACATCGCGGAGAGCGGGTGCCGGGTCGGCGGGGTCGTAGCCGACGGCCGACGGGAGAGCGGAGGGCTCTCGGCTGGCGACGCGGACGTCGTGTCCGGCCGCGATCAGGCCGGCGGTGACGGCGCGGGCGATCGCGCCACGGCCGCCGGTGACGAGAATAGTCATTGGATGTGCTCCAAAAATGTAGTGACTACATGATTGGAATCAGTAAAGCAGATGCCCTACGCTCGGTGCAATGGAGCTCGGGCGGCGGGAACGCAAGAAGCAGCAGACGCGGCACGCCATCTCGGACGTGGCCACGCGGCTGTTCCTCGAGCGTGGGTTCGACGCCGTCACCGTTGCGGAGGTGGCGCGCGCGGCCGACGTCGCCGTACAGACCGTGTTCAACCACTTCCCGGCGAAGGAGGATCTGTTCTTCGACGAGTCGGGGTGGTGGCTGGGGCCGGCGCAAGCGATCCGGGAGGCGCCGGAGGATGCGGATCCGATCGATCTGCTCGAGGCGCACTACCTGGCCGGCACGCGGGATCGGTTCGAGGTCGGGCATCTGGCGACCTGGAAGCAGTTCGTCCGCACGATCGAGAACAGCCCGGCGCTGGAGGCCCGTCGTCGGTTGCAGGCCGCCGAGCTGGAGACCACGCTGACCGCGGCGCTCGACGAACGCGGCCTCGATCACCTGCGCAACCGGCTGATCGCAGCGCAGTACGCCGCCGCGCAGAAGGTGCTTGAGGAACAACTGATGCGCGTCCTAGCCGAGGACGCGTCGCCCCAGGAGCTCGAAGCCGCCCAAACCGAGCTCGAGCAGGCGATTGCCCAGGTCTTCGCCGTTCTTCGTCGCGGTCTGGCCTGAGGTACGCTGTTTCGTTGTGGCTGGACTGGATTTTGACGCGGAGCTGAAGCAGCTCGACGCGACGATGACCTCGATCGAGAAAGTGCTTGATCTCCCCGCACTGCGCAAGGAGATCGACGAGCTCGGCGAGGCTGTCGCTGCGCCCGACCTCTGGGACGACCAGGCGAACGCGCAGAAGGTGACGTCGCGGCTTTCCAGCCTGCAGGCCGATGTGGAGCGGGTGACCGCGCTACGCAGCCGGGTCGACGACCTCGGCATCATGGTCGAGCTCAGCCGCGAGGAGAACGACGCCGACAGCCTGGCCGAGGCGGAGAAGGAACTCAGCTCGCTGGCCAAGTCGATCCAGTCTCTCGAGGTCCGCACGCTGCTGTCCGGCGAGTACGACGAGCGCGAGGCGCTGGTCACGATCCGTTCCGGCGCGGGCGGTGTGGACGCGGCCGACTTCGCCGAGATGCTGCAGCGGATGTACCTGCGCTGGGCCGAGCGCCACGGCTACCCGACCGAGGTCTACGACACGTCGTACGCCGAAGAGGCGGGCCTCAAGTCGACCACGTTCGGGGTCAAGGCGCCGTACGCGTACGGCACGCTGAGTGTGGAGTCGGGGACGCACCGGCTGGTGCGGATCTCGCCGTTCGACAACCAGGGTCGCCGGCAGACGTCGTTCGCCGCGGTCGAGGTGGTCCCCGTGCTCGAGCAGACCGACGAGATCGATGTACCGGAAGAAGAGCTGCGGATCGACGTGTACCGGTCGTCGGGTCCGGGTGGTCAGAGCGTCAACACCACCGACTCCGCGGTCCGGATCACGCACATCCCGACCGGCACCGTGGTCTCGTGCCAGAACGAGAAGTCCCAGCTGCAGAACAAGGCCAGCGCGATGGTCATCCTGAAGGCCAAGCTGCTCGCGCTGAAGAAGGCCGAGGAGCGGGCCCAGCTCGACGCGCTGCGCGGTGACGTGGCCGGTTCGTGGGGTGACCAGATGCGGTCGTACGTCCTGCACCCGTACCAGATGGTGAAGGACCTGCGGACGCAGTTCGAGTCCGGCAACACCTCCGGGGTCTTCGACGGTGAGATCGACGAGTTCATCGAAGCCGGCATCCGCTGGCGCCGTACCGGCCACACGGTTGCCGAGCAGAACTGAACTCCGCGCCGACTGCGCTAACTGCGTCGGCCTGTGCTGCATCGCGCTGACTTTCACCAAGTCGGCGGACTTCGCGCTGGACAAACCGGCGGGTGAGCCGTGCCCGAATCTCAGTGACGACTTCCGCTGCACGATCCACAAAGACCTGCGCAGCAAGGGTTTCCAGGGCTGCACGGTGTACGACTGCTTCGGCGCCGGCCAGGCGATCACCAGCCGCGGACAGTCCGCGCCGGAGATGTTCGCGGCGCTACCGATCCTCCGCCAGCTGCACGAGCTGCTCTGGTACCTCACCGAAGTCCTCGAGTACGACGAGACCGCCCGCGAGGCGATCGCCCACATCCACCAAGTGAGCCGTACACCGGACCTCACAACCGTCGACGTGAACGCCGAGCGTGCGGCCGTGAACGAGCTGCTCCTCAAGACCAGCCAACGCGTCCGCGGCAAGCAGAGCAAGAAGAAGGAACGCCGCGGCGCCGACCTGATCGGAGCCCGCTTGCGCGGCGCCGACCTCGCCAAGGCCAACCTCCGCGGTGCCTACCTGATCGGCGCCGATCTCCGCGAAGCAGATCTGCGCCAGGCCGACCTCATCGGCGCGGACCTGCGGGACGCAGACCTGCGCGGCGCCGACCTGAGGGGCGCCTTGTTCCTCACCCAGTCCCAGATCAACGCCGCGCGCGGCGACGACGCGACCAAGCTCCCGCCGGCCGTCGAGCGACCGGCGCACTGGTCACAGCCGTAGCGTCACGTACTGCGTCGCGCCGGCCGCTCCGGTCACATCGACGGTCACATCGGCGCCCAGCAGCGTACGGCGTACTGTCACGCCCTGGTCCGCCTCGACCAGCCGTGCGCCAGGTGCGAGCAGGTGCAGCCGGAGCGACGTCGCGAGCTGGGTCGGGTCCGAGATGCCGATCTGAATGGTCGGCCCGTCGATCCGGCGAATGACCGAACATGGGTCGTCCGCAACCAGCCCACCGACCCGACCGGCCTGCCAGAAGTTCGCCAGCGTCAGACCGTGTCCGAGATCGAGCACGGCCTGCACCACCGTGGTGTTGCTGAGGATCAGAACCCCTGGGTTCCGCGACAACGCCTTGGTCTGCGCGACCGAAGCGCCCGGAACGACCAGATAGCTGTACGACGCCCCCGCCGGGTCCACCCCGTGATCCATCCACATGGTCGCGTACCGCCGCGTGATCGGTGTCGTCGGGCCACCCGTGTTGATGTCCCGCCACGCCCCTGTCCTGGCCTCTCGCAACACGTGCACGTCCGCACCCGACGGGAACACGTATCCGCCGACACCTTCCAGGTGCGCCCATCGCGCGTCTTCGATCGTCGCCGTGTCGCCTGGCGCCGGGACCTGTACTTGGCCGCCGACAGTTAGCGTGTTCGTCCCGTCGCTGTGCAGATTCCGGTTCTCCACCACGGTCTCCACCGGATGCCCGCTGCCGCCGGCGATGCCGGTACCCAGAGCGACGACGTAGCGGTCCAGGCAGAACCACGACTTCCGCGCACGCATCGGCGACGACGGCCCTTGCAGGTCCTGGCCGACAGCGGCGTATCCGTCGAGAGTGGTGCCGCCGACCCAGCTGGTCGTCGGCCGGGCCGCACCCCATTCGCCGCCGGCCTTCGGCGCGAGCGGCAACTTGTCGACGGTGATGCCGGGGAGACGATAGCGATCGACGGTCGGCCAGAAGGCATCGGCGTACTGCCCGTTGTCGTGGTCGTACAGATAGGTCATCCCGGACCCGGAGTGCCAGCCCTGGTCGTTCTCGCCGTTACCGCATTCGTAGTGCGCGATCCGGCGGCTGGCCATCGAGATCGAGTACGCCCACCCGGAGCGCCGGTGCACCGACCGGTCCATGCTCGCGAACAACGTGTGTCCGTCCGCCTCCGCGGCCGGCGCCACACCCTGCACGGACTTGATCAGCGCCACCCGCGGAATGCTTGCCCCCGACAACATGTTTCCGAACGTGTCGCGCTCCAGCCAGCCGGCGACCGCGGCGCGCCAGGGGCCGGCCAGCGAGGCGTCGACCCCTGCGGCCAGGCGCAGGATCGCCTCGGCGGCGATGTAGGCGTCGTCGTGGTCCGACTCGGTGTTGCGCGACACCGCGCGCCCGCGGACGAAGTCCATCATCCGCAGATCGTGGACGACCGGCAGGAACGTCCTGGCGACGGAGTCGAACAGGATCTGCCGCTTCGGGTCGGTCACCGCCCACGGCGAACCGGCCAGCAGCGCGAGCAGCTTCCCGATCCCGCCCAGCAGCACCTGCCCGTAGGTGCCCGTATAGGCGACCCAGGTGTGCTGGACGAACGAGCCGTCGCGGTAGAACCCGTCGCCGGTCGTCACGTACTGCCAGACGTCGCTCAACCCGTCCCGTGCGTGTACGAGCCTCGCCTCGTCCTCGGTGACGAGCGCGCGGACGATGGCCGCCTGGCACAGGTCCACCCGGTTGGCTCCGGTCGACACGACGGCGCGCGACGGCGGGAACATCTGGTACGGATCCGGCACGAAGTGGTCGATCGCGGCGCAGTACCGCGCCCGGGCCTCGGCCGGCAGGACGTCGTACAGCAGGACCATCGTGTTCGCGAGCGGCCGGGTCGCGCCGATCTCCCACGACCACCAGTTGCCGAACTCGGCCTGTCCGGGGTTGTAGATCAGCTGGTTCATCGACTCCAGCGCGGCCTGGACGTCGGCGAGCAGGCTCGCGCTGGAGTGGTACTGCGAACCCGGCGTCGCCCAGGCGGTGGCGAGTTGTTCCAGCCGGACGTACGTGTTCGCGACCGAGGGATCGGCGGTCAGCGGGTAGTCGGTGAAGACCTGTGTGCGCGATGCCGATCGGTCGAGCCTGGCGAGCGATGCTGTCGCGCCGGCGTCGAGGCGGGTCAGCGCAGCGGCGAAGTCGGGGTCGGACGGATCGAGGACCGACCCGCCGGTGAGCGCGTCGGCCCATTTCCGGCGGAGAGCGGCGAAGTCGGTGGGATCGGCGAACGCGCGAGGGCTCAGGGTCATGGCGGCGGCGGTTGCGGTCGAGGCGGCGAGGAACGTCCTGCGTTTCATGAGGTCTCCTGCAGTGGTGGCGGAAATCACTGAGGCGCTGCTGACGAATGAGTCTGTGACAAGTCATTCCCTTTGGCAACAGATTCATGAGAATGAATTTCTGGATTCATCCCGGTAGAGTCAGCGCTGTGACTGACGTCGTACGGGGCCAGAAGGCACGGCACCTGGCCGCTGAACTGCGCCGCGGGATCGCCGAGCTGCGCTGGCCGGGCGGCAAGCTGCCGACCGAGCAGCAGTTGGCCGCCGAGCGGGGCGTCAGCCTCAACACCGTGCGCCGGGCGGTCGACCTGCTGGTCCAGGACGGGCTGGTGTACCGCCGTCAGGGCTCCGGGATGTACATCGCGAGCCCCAGCACCGGTCCGCTGATCGGCGTCGCCGTGCCGTCGATGACGTACTACTACCCGCGGATCATCGTGGGGATCGAACGCGAGTTGTCCAAGCATGGCGCCCAGATGCTGCTCCGCAGTACCGAGTGGAACTCTGCAGAGACCAGATTGGCGATCGATGGGCTCGTCGGCGCTGGTGTTGCCGGCCTGATCGTCGCACCGGACACAGCCGAGTTCGAGGAGCTGGATCTGCCTGTGGTGCTGGTGGAGCGCGGACTGGAGGATCCGGCCACCCTGCACGAGTTCGTCGGTACCAACCACGCGGCGGGTGCTCGGCTGGCACTGAAACACCTGAAGGAGCTCGGGCACACCCGCATCGCCTACCTCGAACGCACCAGCCCGCATACCGCGCCGCAGGTGCGGGCCGGGCTGGGTGACGTGCCGGTGCTGAGCCGAGCGCTCGACCGCTGGACCGGTGTGGACGTGGAACGCTTCTTGACCGAGGTACGGCGGGAGCGGGTCACCGCCGTGATCTGCTTCGCGGACCGTGAGGCCAGCCTGCTCCTCAACGTGGCGCTGGCCCATGGGATCGACGTACCGGGTGAGCTGTCGGTGATCAGCTACGACGACGAGATCGCCGAGCTGTCCGACGTACCACTGACCGCTGTGTCGCCGGTGAAGCTGGAGGTCGGTCGCAGAGCGGTCGAGGTACTCCGGGCGCGCCTGGCGGACCCGGAGTCACCTCGTCGGCAAGAGTCGCTCGTTCCACGGCTCGTAGTCCGTGAGTCGACCGGACCAGCTCCGCGTTAGGGACTGCGGAGCTGGTTGGTCACAGGGGTCATCAGTAGCGAGATCGCGGTGATGGCCAGCGCTACTGCGGCCAACGCGCCGCCCTGGCCCCAGGACCCACCGGCCAGCGACAGGTAGGCGGTGCCGACCGTGGCTGCGCCAAGAGCCAGGCAGGTCTGCTGGCTGGTGAGCAGGATGCCGCTACCGAGGCCTGCCTGCGCAGGTGGGACCTGACTGAGCACCACACCCATCAGCGGAACCATGACCAGGCCGGAGCCGAAGCCGGCGATCAGCATCGGCAGGGCGAGCTTCAGCGGGTTCACGTCCGGCCACAAGGTGAGCGCCGCGACCGCGAGTACGGCATACCCGACGCCCTGGATGATCCAGCCCCGCACGATGAGGCCGGCGCCGTACCGCATCTGCAGACGCGGTCCGTAGATCGAGGTGATCAGGAACCCGACCGCCATCGGCAGCAGGCTCAGCCCGCCTTCCAGCGGGGACATGTGCGCCTCGCCCTGGGTGGCGATCGCGAACACGAACATGAACCCACCGAACGTGGTGAAGAACGCGACTGCCAGCAGGAGGCCGATCCGCATCGCCCGCAGCCGCAGCACGGTCGGCGGGATCAGGGGAGACCGGCCGGACTGCTCGGACCGGTGCTGATGTACGCCGAGGGCGAGTACGGCCGGAATCGTCGCGGCCAGGCAGAGCCAAGTCCACAGCGGCCAGCCGAGCGGCCTGCCCTCGGTGAGCGGCAGAAGCAGCAGGACCAGCGTCAGCGCGAGCAGTGCGGCTCCGACGAGGTCGACCCGCTGAGCCTTGGCGGCCTTGGTCTCCGGGATCAGCCGGATGGCCGCAGCCACGCCCACAATGCCGACCGGCACGTTGACGAGGAACACGGCCCGCCAGCCGAGGTCGAACACGTTCGCCTCGACCAGTACGCCGCCGAGAATCTGACCGAACGCCGCAGCGGCGCCGCCGGCCACGCCGTACATGGCCATGGCGCGGGCGCGGTGCTCGCCGGTGAGCAGGCTGGTGATCGTCGCCAGCACCTGTGGGGTCACGGCGGCGCCGGCAGCGCCCTGGACGACTCGGGCGACCAGAAGGACGCCGATGGTCGGGGCGACGGCGCAGATGAGCGACATCACAGTGAAGCCGACCAGACCGATCAGGAACAGGCGTTTGCGTCCGAACGTGTCGCCGAGACGACCGCCGACCACGAGCAGGGTGGCGACGGCGATGCCGTAGCTGCCGACCACCAGTTGGAGTTCGCCGGAGGTCGCCCGCAGGTCGGAGCCGATCGCGGGCAGGGCGACGTTGATGACGAAGAAGGAGAGCATCGGCAGGAAGGCGCCGAAGATGAGAGTCGTGAGGGCCACCGGCTTCAGCGGCGCCGCGACGGCCTGCGGCCGGACGGGCGCTCCGGTGGTGGCGGCTTGGAGCTGGTCTGTCATGCGTCCAGCCTGAACGCGATCGGAGCCTGGTGGTGAGAGCCTGGTTATCCTATTACCGACAGCACCTGGCACCAGGATCGATCTGTGCCCATGATGGAACCATGACCACTGTCCCAGCCGCCACCGACAGAACCGTGACTGCCGAGCGGCGGGAGCTCGGCGTGTTCCTGCGCAGCCGGCGCGAGCGCATCCAGCCGGACGAGGTCGGGTTCGCGCCGGGCGGCCGACGGCGTACGCCGGGACTGCGGCGCGAGGAGGTCGCGCTGCTCGCCGGGGTCGGAGTCACTTGGTACACCTGGCTCGAGCAGGGCCGCGAGATCAACGTGTCCGCGCAGGTCCTGGACGCGATCGCGACGGCGCTGCGGTTCGACCGCCAGGAGCGCAGCCACCTGTACCGGCTTGCCGGGAGCCGGTCCGCTCCGACGCCGGGACTGTGCTCGGCGTTGCCGCCGTCGGCGCAGAAGACCCTCGACGCGGTCTCGCCGTACCCGGCGGTGGTGCTGAACAAGCGGTACGACATCCTCGCCTTCAACGAGGCGTACTGCCGGGTCATCATCGATCTGGAGCAGGTGCCGGTCGAGGACCGGAACCTGCTCTGGCTGAACTTCGTCTCGAACGAGTGGAACTGCAGCTTCGTCGACGCCGAGGCGACCAAGCACCACATGGTCGCGGCGTTCCGCGCGGCATCGGCCGACCACCTCGGCGACGCGCTGTGGCAGGACCTGATCCAGAGCCTGCTCAGGAGCTCGCCGTACTTCGCCGAGCTGTGGGAGCGGTACGACGTCGCAGCGCCGAGCACCCGGACGAAGATGCTGGAGATCGACGGGTACGGCATCCTGCGGATCGATCCGATCAATCTGTGGCTGTCGCCGGTCGGGCCGTTGCGCGTGACCGTGTACACGGCTCTCGACGAGGAGACCGAGACCAAGCTCCGGCAGATCGTCGATCACGCCTGATCAGGCGGTGTCGCGGTCCGGCCAGGCGGCTTTCAGGGTGGCGAGCGTGACCGCGATCGCCGGGCGGCGCGAGGTGGTCGTGCGCCAGACGGCGTACAGGCGACGGGTCGGCGCGGGCTGCAGAGGTACGACGACCACGCCGTCGGGGACCGGGCCGCGGCCGAGGCGGGGAAGCAGGCCGATGCCGATGCCGCGGGCAAGCATCGCGAGCTGGGTCTGGTACTCCGCGACCGAGTAGGCGACGTCCGGCTCGACGCCCGCGCGACGCATCGTCCGGATCAGCCACTCGTGGCAGATCGACCCGACCGGCTGGCAGATCCAGCGCTCGCCGACCAGGTCCTCCGCGCGCACAAACTCCTTGCCGGCAAGGCGATGCGACGCCGGCACCAGTACGTCGGCCGGATCCGTGCCGAGCTTCGCCCGCGACAAACCTTCCGGCAATGCGAGTGGTGTGTTGTGCCAGTCGTGCACGACCGCGACATCGATCTCGCCGCGGTTGACCGCCGCCACTGCCTCGAACGGATCGGTCTCCCGGACGCGAATATCCAGCCCGTCGTGATCGTGGAGCAGCCGCACCAGCGCCGGCGGCAGCAAGCCGCGCGCAGCGGTCGGAAAGGCCGCGATGCTGAGCGTCCCGATCGCCTGCCCGCGCTGCTCGTCCAGCGTCAGCTCGGCGTCCTCGACCAGCGCGAGAATCCGGGCCGCCGTCGACGCGAGTTGCTGGGCCGCGTCGGTCAGCACGATCCCACGCCCTTGCCGCTCGATCAGCGTCGTCCGCGTCTCGCGCTCGAGCTTCGCCAGCTGCTGCGACACCGCGGAGGGTGTGTAGCCGAGCACCTCGGCCGCCCGGTTGACCGAGCCGTACTGCGCGACCGCGTGCAACGCGCGGAGCCGACCGAGATCGATCATGTAGCACTCCTACATTGAAGGCGGTAGAAATCGGTGCTGGTCCTTAAGTGTACCGCCACCCACACTGGACCGTATGAAGCCTCGTGACCTGCTCCTCGCACTCGCCGTCGTCGTTGTCTGGGGCATCAACTTCGTCATCATCGAGGTCGGCCTGGAGGGTGTGCCGCCGCTCCTGCTGTCCGCCCTGCGGTTCTTCTTCGCCGCCGTGCCGGCGATCTTCCTGCTCGGCAAACCCCGCGTCCCGTGGCGGTACGTCGTCGGCGTCGGGCTCGCGCTCGGCGTGGCGAAGTTCGGTCTGCTGTTCATCGCGATGGATCACGGCGTACCGGCCGGTCTGTCGTCGCTCGTACTGCAGGCGCAGGTGATCTTCACGGTCCTGTTCGCGATCGCCGTACTGCGGGAACGCCCGCGGCCGGCGCAGCTCGCCGGCATCGTGATCGCCTGCGTCGGGATCGCGTTGATCGTGCTCGACCGCAAGCTGTCGGCACCGCTCGGCGCGCTCGTTCTCGTCATCGTGGCGGCCGGCTTCTGGGGTGTGTCGAACACAATCACCCGGTACGCCAAGCCGCCGGACACGCTGCGCTTCATGGTCTGGGTGAGCGCGGTCGCCGTCGTACCGCTGCTGATCCTGTCGCTGATCACCGAAGGACCGCAGGCCGATGTCGACGCGCTGCGCGACCTCAACCTCAGCGGCATCGGCGCGATCGCCTACCTCGCCTTCGGAGCGACGCTGTTCGGCTTCGGGGTGTGGGGCTACCTGCTCCGGCAGTACGACGCGAGCACGGTCGCGCCGTTCTCGCTGCTCGTGCCGATCGTCGGGATGTCGGCCGCGTGGGTACTGCGCGGCGAGGCCGTCGGGCTGCAGCAGGGGATCGCCGCGGTGCTGGTGATCGGCGGTATGGCCTGCACGGTCATCCGGCGCCGGACCCCGCGCGCGGTGGAGTCCGGCGATCCGGAGCTGACGTCAGTCGCCTGATCCGACGGGGATCGGCATCGGCGGCATCTGCCAGCCGCGGGCGAGCGAGGACGCGTACGCCGGGCTGCCGCCGGCGAAGTACTCGGTGAACTTCATGATCAGTGGATCCCACCGCAGCGGGTCGATGTAGCGGTCGTTGCTCATCAGGAGGTCCTCGCGGACCCGCACGCGCTCGACCTTCATCTCCAGCGAGCACAGGTGCGAGTCCGGCCCGCCGATCTCGTTGATCGCCACGATCCGGCCCTCGAGGTTGATCGGGCTCTCGACGACGGAATGCACGTCGGACAGCTCGCTCGGCTCGCGGGTCAGCCCGGCCGCGGCGAACTTGTCCGGCTCGTACCGGTACCCGCGTGCCCGCTTCGCGTCGGACATCTCCTGCGACCCGGTCAGCAAGGCGATCCGGTCGAGCGCCGCGACCATGTCCGGGTCGACCAGGTTGAGGACGATCTCCGGCCGCTCGACGAGGTTCTTCACGGTCTGGGCGCTGGTCCCCATGCCCAACATCGCGGTGTATCCGAGCCACCAGGCCGACGACATCGGGGCGAGGTTCGTAGTGCCGTCGGGGTTGAGGGAGCTGATCAGGACAACCGGCGTACCGAAGTACAAGACCTTGGGCTCGACAGTTCGCTTCATGCGAATGGAACGGCTTGGAGCCCAGATGTGTGAGGGGACTACTCGTACGGATTGACCGGCGCCGTCGTCGGGGTGATTGTCTCGACGGTCAGCGCGGCGACGTCGCCGTCAACCCGTCTGGTCGGCTGGGCCCATTGGCCGGTGATGGTGACCCACTGGTTCTTCGGCGGTGCGACCTGCCCGCGGGCCTCGACCATGTACGCCGTACCGTCCGCGACGCAGCAGGTCAGGCCGATGCGAGTCACGTACCAGACGCCGTTCTTCGCCGGCGTGACGAAGCCGGTGAGCCGGAACGAGTAGCCCTGCATGCTGTCCTGCTCCCACACCGCCCACTCGGCGTAGTCGCGCACCGCGAGAGTCGTGGGTCCGCTTGTGTTCCCGCCCAGCCACGACGTGCCTTGAGGCTGAGCCGGTTTCGCCGCGACTGGCGACTGCCGCTGGGCGGCGTCGGCGCCGAGCGCAGGCGGGTCGACAACGAGCAGCGCGAAGATCGGGATGAGTAGTAGCCAGGCCGTCCGCGGCAGGCCGTGGTCGTGGTCCTCGCGGGTCTTGACCAGTACGTCGGTGATGGCGAGAGCGATCAGGATCAGCCCGGCCGCCAGCAGCATCCACCGCATGCCCGGCTTGACGTAGCGGAGGTACGTCCCGGATGTGGCGAGTTGCATCACCGCCGCTCCGACGAACACCATCACGAGCCCGGCGACGCTCCGCTTCACAGCAACCACCACCCGACGAGCAGACTGGCGGTTAATGCGACGACGAAGGTTGCCGGCGCGAACCGTACGGCGAACTTCGGCCCGAACGTCCCGGTCTGCAACGCGATCAGCTTCACGTCGACGATCGGCCCGACCACCATGAACGCGAGCCGCGCCGTGAGCGAGAACTGCGACAAGCTCGCCGCGACGAACGCATCCGCCTCGGAACAGATGGCCAGCAGCACGGCGAGCAGTCCGAGGATGACGACCGACAGCAGCAGATTCCCGGCGACGTGATCCAGCCAGGTCCGGGGTACGACGACGTTGAGCGTGGCCGCGGCGGCTGCGCCGATGACCAGGAACCCGCCGGCGTGCAGGAAGTCGTGCAGCATCGCCGAGCGGAACACGTCGAACTTGCCCGCGTCGTGCGCATGCCGGTTCTTGGGCGGCTTCATCCCCTTACCGGTCAGCAAATACAGCCAGCCGAGGACCATCGACACCGCGAGCGAGGTCACCGCGCGAGCGACCACCACCTTCGGTTGCCCGGGAAACGCGACCGCTGTCGATGTGAGCACGACCGGGTTGATCGCGGGCGCGGACAGCAGGAAGGCGATCGCCGCGGCCGGCGTGACGCCCCGGTTCATCAGGGCGGCCGACACGGGCACCGACGCACACTCGCAGCCCGGCAGGACGACGCCGGACGCGCTGGCCACCGGCACCGCGAGGGCAGGGTTCTTGGGCAGTGCCTTGGCGAAGAACGATGCCGGAACGAACGCGGTCAGCGCGGCCGAGAGCAGCACGCCGAGGACCAGGAACGGCATCGCCTGCACGGTCACGCCGACGAACATCGTCGCCCAGGTGCGGATCCCGTCCGCGGTGAACCAGCCGGAGAAGATCCGCCGCCCGAACAGCGCCGTACCGACCAGGAGGATCAACGTCGCGGTGAACGCGATCGAAGACCCCGAGGTCTCCTCCTTGGCCGTTGCCATGCGGGAATGCTGGCAGAGTTCCGCCGGAAATGAAAATCAACATCAAGAGGCCGGATCTCCGGGCCATCACAACGGCCCGCCGGCCTCGGCCGGCCGCCTGCACAGGCGTGGTCGTCAGCGATTGTGATGGCCTGGGGATCCGGGCGTGGCAGTGTGGTGGGTATGAATCCCGACGTGGTGCGCGCAGTCACTGACCTCACCACTCGCTGGGCGCGCAGTCTCCCGGCGGGCAACACGGTTGTGTCCGGCCTCGGGTTGTGGCCGCTGCTCGCGCTCCTCGCGACCGGTGCGGATGAGCCGGGTCGGAGCGAACTTGCTGCGGCCGCCGGGGTGGACGCGGCGACGGGTTCGACCGACGCGATCCGGCTGATCGAGGCGATCGAAGACTCCGCCGACCTGCACGCTGCGCTCGGTGTGTGGGTGAGTGAGCAGTTGAAGCTCGCGGAGTCGTTCGATGCCGTGATGCCGGCGCCGCTCGTCGGCATGCTCACCGGCAACCCCGCGGTGGACAAGCCGAAGCTCGACGCGTGGGCCGCCGAGCACACCGACGACCTGATCCGCGAGATGCCGCTCGAGCTCGACCCCGACGTACTCCTCGTGCTCGCGTCGGCCCTGCTGCTGCGCACGACCTGGGTCCGCCCGTTCACCGAGCAGGTGCGCCACGTGCCGAGCGGCCCGTGGGCAGGTTCGTGGCACTGGCTGGAGCGCGTCGACTCAGACCTGGACGCCGTACGACGGTACGGCGACCTGACCGTTGTCACCGTGCAGGGTGATGCCGATGTCGATGTGCTTCTGGGCATCGGCGATGACGACGTACTTGCTGGCCTGCTCGAAGCAGCTGCCCACCCGAACGACGGCGTACCAGGCAGTCGGTTGATCGACGACGACGAGCCGGGCCCGGGATTGCGGATCGGGCAGACGACTTCCGCGCGGCCGGATCTGAAGGTGGCGTTGCCGTCGTTCAGTGTCGAGGTCGAGCACGACCTGATGCAGTCACGCGAGTTGTTCGGCCTGACCGCCGTCACGTCGGATCCCGGCGATCACGGCCATTTCAGCGCGCTCAGCCCGACCCCGCTGCGCGTCGGGCAAGCGAAGCAGAAGGTGCTCGCGCGCTTCTTCGCGACCGGGTTCGAGGCCGCGGCCGTGACCGCGATGGCGATGACCCGCGCCGCGATGATCACGACCAAGCAGCGCCGGCTCGAGCTCGCGCTGGACAGGCCGTTCGCGTTCACCGCCGTACTGCGGGAGTCGCGGCTGCCGATCGTGGCCGGCTGGGTGGAGACGCCTACTCAACCGGGAGACTGAACAGCCGGTTGAGCAGCGCGGACGCCTCGTCGACGCCCGCGCGATCGCCGGTCAGCAGCAGATCGAACAGCAGACCGCGCGACGCCGCCAGACCGAGCCGCGCGTACGCCGGTGCCTCGTGCGCCGGGAGGCCCGCGCGGATACACAGCTCGATCAACGGCGGCAACCAGACGTTGATCAGGTCCGCCTTGAGCGACTCGGTGTGCGGCAGGTCCTGCATCGCGTGCGCGCTGAGCTCGAAGAACAGCGGACCGTAGATCAGCGCCGCCTCGGTCACCCGGCGCCAGAACAGCTCGCTCTGCTCCGCGATCGGGAGATCGGTGGCCAGCACCTCGGCCAGCAGGTCGCGCTGTTGCTGCTCGACCGTGCGGACCACCTCGGCAAGCAGCCCCTCGCGCGAGCCGAAGTGGTAGATCAGCATCCGGTGACTGGTGCCGACCGAGGTCGCGATACTGCGCAGGCTGGCGTCGCCGATCCCGTTCCGGGCGAAATGGTCGACCGCGTCAGCCAGCAGACTGTCGCGACTCACTGATCTCCTTCAACTTGGCCGTCTCGGTGGCGATGTAGCGCTTGGTCAGGCCCGCGTACAGCCGGCCGAAGAGCCAGCCGAGCGGACCTTCCTGGATGATCGTCGCGGTCGCGACCGTGCCTTCCGGCGTACTGATCACCCGGTGGCCGCCGGTGGTCTTGATCCCCGGGGCGCTGGAGACCCATTCGAAGTACTCGCCGTCCTTCAGTTCGGTCACCTCCCAGACGGCGACCGGGAGCTTGGGCTGGCGGATGCGGGTGCGGGCGCCGATGTGGATGCGGCCCGCGTCGAGCCGCTCGACGGAATCGACGGTCGGGGTCCAGTCGGGCCACCGCTCGACGTCGCTGAAAACCTCCCAGACCCGCTCTGGCGAGGCCTGGATCGTGCTGGAATGATCGAAGCGCATGTACCAAATGGTACATGGACCTGCAGCACTGACCAACTGCTCCGCCGAGCGTGCGCGGAGGTCGCACTGAGCGTGAGAGGCGGGTAAAACCAGACCCTTGGTCAGTGGTGGGAGTCCGCAGTACAGGTAGGGTCTGTGGCCATGGCTGACCAGAACGTCCCGCAGAACGTCGAGAACGAGCAGGACCCGGGCGCGAACACGCAGATGTTCCGCGCGTTCGTCAACGAGGGCTCGACCGAGACGACCCGCGATCCGAAGATCAACGGCCGCGTGCTCGCCGTCATCGGTGCGGCGGTGCTGCTGATCGCGGTGATCGCCGCAATCGCAGTTCTCTGACCTGACCAGACCTGATGTGACCGCTCTGACCGTCGAGGTCGTCCACGTCTTCACCGACCCGGACGGCCGGTTCGGCAACCCCCTGGGCATCGTCGACGGCCGCCTCGTCCCACCTGCGGATCGGCAACGGCTCGCCGCCGACCTCGGCTACAGCGAGACCGTGTACGTCGACGACGCGGCGACCGGCACGCTCCGCATCTACTCCGCCACCGGCGAGATGCCCTTCGCCGGCCACCCAACCGTCGGCGCCGCCGCCTGGCTTCACTCGACCGGCCAGCCGGTCGACACCCTCCACGTCCCCGCCGGCCCCATCCCCGTCACCCGCAGCGACGACCTCTTCTCCGTCCGCGCCGACACAACCTGGGGCAGCACCTGGGAGTGGCACCAACTCGCCTCACCCGAGGCGGTCCTGGCAGCCGACCCCACGACGTACGACGCCGGCCACACCTACCTCTGGTCCTGGCAAGACGAGCCCAACGCCGTCATCCGAGCGAGAGCCTTCGCCCCCGCCATGGGCGTCGTTGAAGACGAGGCAACCGGCTCCGCCGTAACCCAACTAACCGCCCAACTAGCCCGCAACCTCCACATCATCCAAGGCACCGGCTCCCACCTCTACACAACCCACGAACCCCCAACCCACGCCACCGTCGGCGGCCACGTCCGAATCGGAACCCAGCGCACCGGGAGACTTTGATGCCAGAGTCGATGGCGGGCGAGCTGCAGCCGCTTGGCTCGTTGGCGCCTGGCCCTCGGGGAAGTGGGTGGTCGCCTGAGGGTCTCGACAGGTCGGTTGTCATGGCGACGGACTTGCGAGCGATGGTCGCGGACTATCTTGCCGGATGCCCGGTCTTCCTGGCCTGGATGGAGTTCACAACGGATCTCATCGGCGGCCGGTTCGGGGTGAGTGGTGGCTCCGCGATCGCCTCCGACGGGGTGTATTACTGGCGGTTGGACGGGGCTGAATACGTACGCGAGTACGGGATTTTCATACCTGAGGCTGCCCTTCGGCATTTCGAGGCCGTGGATTGGAAACCGCCGGTGTTCTCCAGCGATCAGTACACGGCGATCTATCGGCGCCTGGACGCGATGCTCGGTGGGGGAGAGGTCGTGCAATGAGCACGGCTCCCTTTGCGGTTGGGTCGCGACCGGATGGGACCATCGAGATCGTGGTCACTGGGCCGTGGTCGGACGAGGCCGGCGCGGCGTTCGTCGACCAAGGCGCCGGCACCCTGGTGCTGAACCATGCCCTTGGTTTCGACACGCCCGACCTCCGATTTCTCGACGGCCTGCCAGTGCGGAACCTGGTAGTCATCGATCGGCGCCTGCAGTCGCTGGATCCGATCTACAGCCTTGCATCGACGTTGAGAAGCATGAGCCTGACTGTGGATCCTGCGTTGACCGTTGATCTCGAACGCCTGCCCGGGCTGACCGAGGTCGGGGCGGACTGGGGCCAGATCAGGCAGACGTTCGGCTTTGCGGTTCATCTCGTGCGACTGTTCGTGCGGCGATACACGGAGGACGACCTGTCGGTACTCGCGTCGGCTGCCGGCCTCGAGACTCTGGTAATGAAGGATCGGCCGCGTTTGACGTCGCTCGACGGCCTGCCCGGCCTCGCGGCCCTTCGGCATCTCGGCATCTATCTCGCTGGGCGGCTCTCTGACACCGGCGCGGTCCGTGGGGCAATTCTGCGTGAACTACATCTTGAAGCCTGCAAGAAGGTGACGACGCTCGACGACATTGCAACGTGTGGTGACCTCGAGGTTCTCAACCTGAGTGACGGAGCGAGCTTCTCGAGCGCTGAACCACTGCGTGCGCTGACGAAACTGCAGGATCTCTTCTTGTACGGCTCTACGAGAATCATGGACGGGGACCTGAGCCCGATCGCCGATCTTCCCGAACTCCGGGAGTTGCGAATGCAGAGCCGGCGGCACTATCGCCCCAGCGTCGAAGAGATCCAGAACCTCATGACCGAGCGAAAGTAGTCAACCACGTTATAACGGCCGGCTGGAGCTCACTGACGCTGAATGTCTGAACCGCGCATCGCGTGTCCCACGACGTGGATGAGATCCGCCGATTGAAAGTGAGAGGCCATGCTGCTGACTTACGGAATGCTCGATGTGAGCGAGCTTCAGGGGACGAGGCAGGGGGACGTTCTGGTCGCGGTGGATGCGGACTTCCGGGTGGTGGACGGTGAGCGGCTTGTGTATGAGGAACGCTCATTTCCGGTGGTCGAGTTGGCATGGGGTCTGTTGAGGTGGCTGGATCAGCCTGATCGACTGGACTTCGTGTTCGATTCGATGTCCTTTGAGGAATTGGGGGCGCTTACTGTCCGACGAGAGGGAGCGGGCTGGGTTTTCGGCTCGGTCTTCGTGTCTGACATCGGCGATCCGGTGTCCTGGACCGAGGTGGAGCGGTCCGTGCGTGTGTTCGTGCACAAGGTGACGGATGACCTGACTGCCGCCGGTCTCGATGCCGCTGAGGCGCTGCGGGCTCGTTGACTCTCTGTCGGGTCGGATGGAGGATGAGTGCTCGGCTACTTGGGGAGGTCTTGTGGCGGACGTTGTCAGGGCGGCTTTGGTGCAGACGGCGTGGACCGGTGACAAAGAGTCCATGATCAAGGCGCACGAGGACTACGCGCGGCAGGCGGCCGCGGCGGATGCGAAGGTGATCTGTTTCCAGGAGCTGTTCTACGGACCGTACTTCTGTCAGAAGCAGGACGCCGAGTACTACGAGTACGCCGAGTCCGTGCCGGGCCCGACGACCGAGCGGTTCGCCGCGCTGGCGCAGGAGCTCGGGATGGTGATGGTGCTCCCGGTGTACGAGCAGGAGCAGCCGGGCGTGCTGTACAACACCGCCGCCGTGATCGATGCCGACGGCACCTATCTGGGCAAGTACCGGAAGAACCACATCCCGCAGGTGAAGGGCTTCTGGGAGAAGTTCTACTTCCGGCCGGGTAACCTCGGGTACCCGATCTTCGACACCGCGGTCGGGCGGATCGGCGTCTACATCTGCTACGACCGGCACTTCCCGGAGGGCTGGCGCGCGCTCGGCCTGGCCGGCGCGAAGATCGTCTTCAACCCGTCGGCGACGAGTCGCGGGCTCTCGGCGTACCTGTGGAAGCTGGAGCAACCCGCGAGCGCGGTCGCGAACGAGTACTTCATCGGCGCGATCAACCGGGTCGGGATCGAGTCCGAGTTCGGCGAGAACGACTTCTACGGCACGTCGTACTTCGTCGACCCCGAGGGCAAGTTCGTCGGCGACGTCGGCCATGACCACGATCCGGAACTGATCATCCGCGATCTGGACCTCGGACTGCTCGACACCGTCCGGGACCGCTGGCAGTTCTACCGCGATCGCCGCCCGGACGCCTACGGAGACCTGACGAAGCCTTAAGGGGGACGCACATGTCTTTGCTCGTCAAGGGTGGAACGGTCGTCGGACCGACCGGGACACGGGTCGCGGACGTGCTGGTCGAGGGCGAGAAGATCGTCGCCGTCCTCGATCCGTCGTTCACGCCGACGGTCACCGCCGACGAGGTGATCGATGCCTCCGGCAAGTACGTGATCCCGGGCGGGATCGACGCGCACACGCATATGGAGATGCCGTTCGGCGGTACGTCGGCCAGCGACACGTTCGACACCGGGACCCGCGCCGCGGCGTACGGCGGGACCACGACGATCATCGACTTCGCGATCCAGCGGACCGGCGAGGTCGTGCAGGACGGGCTGGCGGCGTGGCACGCGAAGACCGAGGGCGAATGCCATATCGACTACGCGTTCCACATGATCCTCGGCGGCGTCGACACCGACGCGCTGAAGGCGATGGATCAGCTGGTCGCCGACGAGGGCATCACCAGCTTCAAGCTGTTCATGGCCTACCCGGGCGTCTTCTACTCCGACGACGGGCAGATCCTGCGGGCGATGCAGACCGCGCGGGCCAACGGCGCGATGATCATGATGCACGCGGAGAACGGCATCGCGATCGACGTCCTCGTCCAGCAGGCTCTGGAACGCGGCGAGACGGATCCGATCTACCACGGCATCACCCGCCCGGCCGCATTGGAGGCCGAGGCCACCAACCGTGCCATCGCGCTGGCCGAGGTCGCGCAGGACTGCCCGCTGTACATCGTCCACCTGTCCGCGAGTCAGGCGCTGGCGAAGGTTGCCGAGGCGCGGGACCTCGGGCGCAATGTGTTCGCGGAGACGTGTCCGCAGTACCTGTATCTGACGTTGGAGGATCAGCTCGGGGCGCCTGGGTTCGAAGGTGCGAAGTGGGTCTGCTCGACGCCGTTGCGCAGTAAGCACGAGTCGCACGCCCGCGACCTGTGGAAGGGCCTGCGCAGCAACGATCTCGCGATCGTGTCGACCGACCACTGCCCGTTCTGTATGAAGGATCAGAAGGAGATGGGCATCGGTGACTTCTCCAAGATCCCGAACGGTATCGGCGGCGTCGAGCATCGCGTCGACCTGATCTTCCAGGGTGTTGTCGACGGCAACATCTCGCTCGAGCGCTGGGTGGAGACGATCGCGACGACGCCGGCCCGGATGTTCGGGCTGTACCCGCAGAAGGGCATCGTCCAGCCCGGTTCGGACGCCGACCTGGTGATCTATGACCCGAACGGTACGACGCGGATCGGGGTCGAGACGCATCACATGAACATGGACTACTCGGCGTACGAGGGGGTCGAGATCCAGGGCCGGGTGGGCACAGTGATCTCGCGCGGCGAGGTGATCGTGGCTGACGGCAACTACCATGGCCGCAAGGGCCGGGGGAAGTTCCTGAAGCGTGGTCTCTCGTCGTATCTGATGTAAGTAAGGGGGAGATCGTGGATTTCGGTGTGGTGTTCCAGTGTGATCCGCCCGCGTCCGCGGTCGTGGAGCTGGCCCGGAAGGCGGAGGACGCCGGGTTCGACTACGTGTGGACGTTCGACTCGCATCTGCTGTGGCAGGAGCCGTTCGTCATCTACAGCCGGATCCTGGCCACCACCCAGCGGGTGATCGTCGGGCCGATGGTGACGAACCCGGGGACGCGGGACTGGACCGTGATCGCGTCCCAGTTCGCCACGCTGAACGAGATGTTCGGCAACCGGACGATCTGCGGGATCGGTCGTGGCGACTCCGCCCTGCGCACGCTCGGCGCGAAGCCCGGAACGATCGCCGAGCTGAAGCAGTGCGTCGAGGTCGTACGCGCGTTGGCCCGCGGCGAGACCGTCGAGTATCGCGGGCAGCAACTGAAGTTCGCGTGGGTCGACAACGGTGCGCTGGACGTGTGGGTCGCCGCGTACGGTCCGCGCGCGTTGGCCGCGACGGGGGAGGTCGGTGACGGCTACATCCTGCAGTTGGCGGATCCCGATATCGCCGAGTGGATGATCACCGCGGTACGGCGGGCCGCGGAGCAGGCGGGCCGCGATCCGATGGCGATCAAGTTCTGCGTCGCGGCCCCGGCGTACGTCGGCGACGACCTTGATCATCAGCGCGAACAGACCCGCTGGTTCGGCGGCATGGTCGGCAATCACGTCGCGGACATCGTGGAGCGCTACGGGTCCAGCGGCGCCGTGCCGAAGGCGCTGACCGACTACATCGAAGGCCGCAAGGGCTACGACTACGCCGAACACGGCCGCGCCGGCAACACCCACACCACCTTCGTCCCGGACGAGGTCGTCGACCGCTTCTGCATCCTCGGCCCGGTAGAGAACCACCTCGCCCGCCTGAACCAACTGAAGGACCTCGGCGTAGACCAGTTCGCGCTCTACCTCCAGCACGATGCCAAGGAAGAAACCCTCGCCGCCTACGGCAAGGACGTCATTCCGACCTTCTGAGCCGCGTGCGCCAGTTGCAGGCCCGGGGTGGTGGCGCGGTAGACGGTTGCGGGCGGGTAGTCGTCGGTGACGGTGCGGCTGATCAGGCCGGCTGCCTCGAGATCTTTGAGCGTCAGTGTCAGCGCGCGCGGCGTGACGTCGGGCAGGGCGCGGCGAATCTCCGAGAAGCGTCGTTCGCCGACCAGCAAGGTGAGGGTCGGGAGTGACCACTTCTTCAGGCCCACGTCGGTGACGCCCAGGTCCTCCAGGACGTCGGTGAGTACGGCGGCGTCCGCGCCGAGTCGCGGGTCGCTCAGCAGGTACTCCGGGCGCAGCGGGTGCCCTTTGCCCGGGTTGCGCTGGATCAGGCCGGTCTCGATGAGGAAGGCCAGCGTTCGGCGGAGCGACTCGCGGCTTACGCCCAGGGCGTGGCTGAGGTTCACGAAGCGGCCGCCGTGGCCGCGGTGGAGCTCGGCCAGCACCGGGACGGCCCAGCGGAAATGGACCAGGCGGGCAAGCGTTGACACGAAAGTAAGCTTAGTATAAAAACAGGACTATGGGCGGGATCGAGTACGACGGGCGCGCGGTCTGTGCGCTGGACGTTTCCGACCTGGAGCGAGCCGTGCAGTGGTACGAGCAGGCGCTCGGCTTCGAGGTCGTACACCGGCTGGAGTCCTGGGGCTGGGCCGAGTTGAGTACACCGTTGCCCGGGATCTCGATCGGCCTCGGCCAGGTCGAGGACCCGAAGACCGACGGCGGGGTCGTGGTCACGTTCGGCGTCCGCGACATCGACAAGTCCCGCGGACACCTGGAGTCGCTGGGCACCCGCTTCGACGGCGAAACGAGACAGATCGCCGACGAAGTCCGCCTCGCAACCTTCTACGACCCGGACGGCAACACCTTCATGCTCGCCGAGAGACTGGTGTGAGCACGCCGCCGCGCCCGGGCATGGAGGCCCTGACGCTGGTCCTGCTCCGCCGTCCGGCGACTCCGACGGACTTCACCGACGACGAGGCCGACCGGATCCAGCAGGCTCACCTGGACTTCCTCGACGGCAAGCGCGCAGCCGGCGTGATGGGCGCGGCCGGCCCGTTCCGCGATCACGACGACCAGGTACTGCGGGGTCTGTGCGTCTACCGCACCGGCATCGAGGAGACCCTCAAACACGCAGCCGAGGACCCAGCGGTACAGGCGGGCATGCTGGAGGCCGAGGTGCTGACGTGGTGGTTCCGCGACGGCGAGATCAGCTTGGGTTAGGCGTCCAGCGGTAGGCGCCGGGGAGCAGGTCAGTGGCGAGGACGGATCTCGGGCCGTCCTCGGTCGGCAGGATGACGCGGATGCCTGGGTGGTAGTCGACCAGGACCTGGCGGTCCCGGCCGCACGGGCCGACGACGCCGCGGCCTTCGTTGCCTACAGCCACGATTGTCGTCAGCTCGCGGGCGCCTGATGCGCGGGCGTGGCCGAGGGCAACCAGTTCGGCGCAGGGGCCGCCGGTGAAGTGGTAGAGGTTGATGCCGGCGTACATCCGGCCGTCGATACCGCGGACCGCGGCGCCCATCGTGTAGACGCCGTCGGGTCCGTCGGTGTTCGCGTCGACCGTACGACGGGCCAGCTCGATCAGCTCGCGGTCGTCGTCGGTCAGCGATTGCAGGGAGAGCATGCGCCCACCCTGCCACGCCCGCGGGGCGGCGCGCGGGTGCTGGTGAGGTCGTGATCGTCGGGGCTGGGGGAATGAACCGTGCGGGGGCGTGGTTTGATGTGCCAGGTCTAGTTTTCAGTAGCTGTGGTTGATCTCGATCTTTCCTTGCGAGAGATGGTGTGCCGCCGGTGCGACGAACGGCCGGGCCTGCCGCGACCGCGGTGCGCCCATCTCAGGAAAAGGAGCAACAACATGGCACAGGGATCTGTGAAATGGTTCAACGCCGAGAAGGGTTTCGGCTTCATCACCGTCGACGGGGGCGGAGCGGACGTGTTCGTCCACTACTCCACCATCCAGACCGACGGTTTCCGTAGCCTCGACGAGAATCAGCGGGTCGAGTTCGACATCGCCCAGGGCCCGAAGGGTCAGCAGGCGGAGAACGTCAAGATCGTCTGAGTCCGAGTCGGCACAGCCGCGGCCCCTCACCGGATGGTGGGGGGCCGCGGCCGTTCGTCAGCCCGCGATGCGTTTCAGCTCCGCCTCGGTGACGGTGCGGACCTTCTTGATCTCGGCCGCCGGGTCGGCTCCGCTGCGGATGATCCGGTTCAGCGCGTCGGAGTACGCCGTACTGGCCTTCGGCGACCACAGCATCGGGTTCTGCGGGTGGCCGTTCTCGTTGAGCAGCTTGACCGCGTCGGCGGCCGGGCCGGACTTGAGCTTGTCGGCCTTGGTGGCCAGGCTCTTGCGGGCCGGGACGTGGAAGCCGTACGACTGCGCGAAGTCGAGCTGGTCGTCGGTCTGGTCGACCCACAACCACTTGATGTACTTCTTCGCCGCGTCGATGTTCTTCGACTTCGCGTTCACGCACGCGCCGTACCCACCGACCGGCACGCTCGCCTTGCCGGTGGTCGCGTTGAGCTTCGGCCAGGGGAGTACGCCGTAGTCGCCCGGCAACGCCTTCTCGATCACGGGCAGCGTCCACAGCCCGGTGAACTGCATCGCGGTCAGCCCTTGCGTGAACGCGGACGGGTCGGACCAGTCGGTCGGTGCCCCGAGCAACAGAGCCTTCGAGGTCCAGAGCTCGCGCAGCTTGCTCAGCGACTCGGCGGCGAGCGGGTCGTCGAACCCGAACTGGTTGTCGGGCGTCAGATAGTCGAGCCCGGCCGACCACAGCGCCGGTCCGCCCAGCACGCCGACGCCGCCGTCGTTGCCGACGAACAGCCCCTTCACCTTGTCGTTGGTCAGCTTCTTCGCGGCCGCCAGCAGTTCGTCGACGGTCTGCGGCGGCTGTACGCCGGCCGCGGTCAGCATGCTCTTGCGATAGACCATCAGCTGCATGTCGATCACCTGCGGGATCGCGTACAGCTTGCCCTGGTACGACATCCGCTCGACCAGAGCTGCGTTGAAGTCGTCCTTGGCGTCACCCAGGATGCCGCTGAGGTCGACGACCTGGCCGCTCTTGATCATGTCGATCGTCGGACCGTTCGGGTACTCGAACGTGTCCGGTCCCTGGTTGGTGAGCAGCGCGGTCGAGGCCTTCTTCTCGTAGTCGCCCGGCGACCACTGGATCGTCACGGTCGCGTCCGGATAGGCCTTCGCGTACTTCTCGACCGCCTGCTGCGTGCCCGCTTCGCCGTACTGGTGGTACCACTGCTGGAGCGTCGGTTTCTCGCCGCTGCCGCTACTCGAGGGCCGTCCGCTGTTGGAACCACATCCGGCGACGGCCATCGCCGCCAGCCCGGCCCCGAACCCCAGCACGCTCCGCCTGCTGATCCCACCGCTCATCACGCCGTCTCCAGTCCCGCACGGTCCCACAGCCCGTGCGCATCCGCTGACTCTACGTCGGCGGCGGGGCGTCCAAGACGGTAATTCCAGGGATCAGGCAGGGGCCGGCGCAGCACCTGCGCCGTTGTCCGGGCGGGCACTCGCGATCCGGGCGACGCCGGCATCGGGTTTGCGGCCGGCCTTGCGGGCAGCTTCGACATGCAACCGGGCCAGCTCGACAGCCTGGCGGGAGACCTTCACGGTCCTCTTCTCAGCCATTGTCACTGTCTCCCTCGACGACCTCGATATCAGCATCCGCAATATCAGCGTACGCGGCTGCGCCGACGCGGTCGATCGCTACCGCGGCAGTCAGCGCGGCGACCAGGTCGTAATCCTCAGGCTGTAACAACTCCGACCGCATCAGGGAACGCAGCGTCACCACACCGGCGTCCGTGCCCGCGTTGTCCGCGCCGTCGAGGATCTGCTCGACCGCCCAGCGGACCATCCGCATGGTCTCCTCACGGTGCCGCCAGGTGTCGAGCTCGCGATCGGACTTGCGGACCAGGTACGACCCGAGGAAGACGCCGCCGAGCGCGAGCAGCGGACTGAGCACCGTCATCACGACGCCGACGATCGAGATCCAGGTGGGGATCACCTCACGCGCCTCCCAATTGCATGGTGTTGACCGGTTGATGATGTTACGAAGGAGCATTCCACCCGCCCCCGACAAACACCGACAGAACCGACAGAGCTGACCCAGGATGACAAGGAGCGGTGTCACCGTGACCGACGAACCCGAGATGTACGACGTGTTCGTACAAGGGACCGTGTTCTACGACATCGTGATGACCGGCCTGGAAACCGCCCCGACCACCGGGACCGAGATCTTCGCGGAGGGAATGGGCTCCTGCCCGGGCGGCGTCGCGAACTTCGCGATCGCGGCCGCGCGGCTCGGCCTGAAGAGCGGCCTGGCCGCCGTCTTCGGCGACGACGTGTACGCCGATTTCTGCTGGCGGACCCTGGCCGACCAGGAGGGCGTGGACCTGTCCCACTCGCGCCGGATCGGCCACTGGCACTCGCCCGTCACCGTCTCGATGTCGATCGACCGGGACCGGGCGATGGTCACGCACGCCCACGAGGCGCCCGGCGATCCGAGCAAACTGGTCGGTCCCGGCCTGAAGACACGGTCCGCGATCGTGCCGGTCGCCGACGAGTTGCCCGGCTGGACCGTCGAGGCGCGGGAGTCCGGCGCGCTGCTGTTCGGTGATGTCGGCTGGGACCCCACGGACGAGTGGTCCCCGGCCGTTCTCGACGTACTGGAAGGGTTTTACGCCTTCACGCCGAACGCGACCGAGGCGATGTCGTACACGCGGACCGACACGCCGAAGGCCGCGCTGCACAAGCTGGCCGATCGGGTGCCGCTCGCGGTCGTGACGAACGGCGCGGACGGCGTACTCGCGATCGACTCGACGACCGGTGAGGAGGAGCAGGTGCCGGCGCTGCCGGTCCGCTCGTACGACCCGACCGGCGCCGGCGATGTCTTCCTCGCGTCGCTCGTCCTCGGCACGCTCCGCGGCTGGCCGCTGGCCCATCGGCTTGCTTTCGGCAACCTTTGTGCCGGGCTGTCGGTCCAGCACTTCGGCGGATCGCTCGCGGCGCCGGGATGGGGCGACATCATCGACTGGGTCCGCGACCACACCCGGCACCGCCCCGGCGAGGTCGACCCGGCCGTCCTCGAGCACTACACGTTCATCGGTGACGTGCTCCCCGAGGGGCCGGTCCCGATCGTTCGCCGGGCGTCGGCAACCATCGCGCGCCAGTCGGACGCCTGACACGACCGTTTCAAACGCACCGGGTATCGGACGCGGCCGTACGGACCGGCAGGCCTGGTCGGCGGCACGCCCGGGAACGCCTAGACTGATCGCCGGCCGCTCCGGTGGCGTACGGTGCACTTCGTGGTTACCGTCGCGCCGCTTCCTGTTCCCGACCACGGCCGGATGAACCCGTGATCCGCTTCGAGAATGTGTCCAAGACGTATGAGGGCCAGTCCAAGGCCGCTCTGCTGAACGTCAACGTCGAGATCGAGAAAGGCGAGTTCGTCTTCCTGGTCGGCACCTCCGGGTCCGGCAAGTCGACGTTCCTGCGCCTGGTACTGCGTGAGCACCGGACCACCCGCGGTCACATCATGGTCGCCGGCAAGGACCTGAACCGGCTGGCCAGCTGGCGGATCCCGCAGATGCGCCGCCAGATCGGGACCGTGTTCCAGGACTTCCGGCTGCTGCCGAACAAGACCGTCGCGGAGAACGTGGCGTTCGCGCTGCAGGTGATCGGCAAGCCGCGCTCGCACATCCGCAAGACCGTGCCCGAGGTGCTCGAGCTGGTCGGCCTGGACGGCAAGGAAGACCGGATGCCGGACGAGCTGTCCGGCGGTGAGCAGCAGCGGGTGGCGATCGCCCGCGCGTTCGTGAACCGGCCGATGATCCTGATCGCCGACGAGCCGACCGGAAACCTCGACCCCGGTACGTCGGTCGGCATCATGAAGCTGCTGGACCGGATCAACCGCACCGGGACCACCGTGGTGATGGCCACCCACGACGTGTCGATCGTCGACCAGATGCGCAAGCGCGTGATCGAGCTGGAGAACGGCCACGTCGTCCGCGACGAGTCGCGCGGCGTCTACGGCTACCAGCACTGACCAGGGGACTGACTGACTGATGCGCTTGAACTACATCCTGTCCGACCTCGGGATCGGCCTGAAGCGGAACATGTCGATGACGATCGCGGTCGTCGTCACCATCTGGGTCTCGCTGTCACTGTTCGGCAGCGCGCTGCTCGCCCGCGAGCAGGTCGACCTGATGAAGGGGAACTGGTACGACAAGATCCAGATCTCGGTGTTCCTGTGCACCAAGGACTCCGGCGGCCGCGGGTGCGCCGGCACCGAGGTGACCCAGGAGCAGAAGAACCGGATCCAGCAGGTCATCCAGACCAACCCCGACACCGCGCCCGACGGCGTCTTCTCGGAGTCGAAGTCCGAAGCGTTCGAGTCGTTCAAGAAGCTGTACAAGGACTCGCCGATCGTCAGCACGGTCACGCAGGACCAGATGCAGGAGTCCTTCCGGGTCAAGCTGAAGGATCCACAGCGATATCAGAACCTGGTGAGTGCGGTCAGCGGCTTACCAGGCGTCGACACGGTCCAGGACCTCAGGCAGTACCTCGATCCGTTGTTCAAGGCCCTCAATGGGCTGCAAGTCGGCGCGCTGATAGCGGCCGGACTGCTGCTGGTCGCTGCCCTGATGCAGATCTCCAACACGATCCGGTTGGCGGCGTACGCCCGGAGACGGGAGATAGGCATCATGCGCCTGGTGGGCGCCTCGAACTTCTACATCCAGCTGCCGTTCCTGCTGGAAGCGGTGCTGGCGGCCCTGGTGGGCGCGGTCTTTGCCTGCGGCACCTTGTGGGTCGGGGTGTACTTCGTTGTCATGCAGCGGGCCCAGGAGACGTTCCGGGTCTGGCAGTGGGTCGGCGCGACCGAAACCTTCCGCGCGACCCTGATCATGGTCGTGGTCGGCCTGATCCTGGCCGTCATCCCGACATTCCTGACGACGCGGAAATACCTCAAAGTCTGACCCGGGTGCCTTATCGTGCGTTAACAGGAGTAACAGCAGTCACTCCTGTTACGCACAACTGAACCCAGAGCAAGGGGTCGACCTGTGGTCCCGCACTTCCCCGGTGCGAACCCGCGCGAGCGGGGGAGCATCAAGCGAGACGACAGCACCGGCACCTCCACCACGCCGTACCAGCGATCACGCACGCGACCGCCGGGCCGGCAGACGGTGGTTGCCGCATGCTGCCTTGTCCTGTCCCTGTCCGCCGGAGTCCTGGCGGCGGTTCCCTCTGCACCGGCAGAGGCGAAACCGCCGGATCCAGCCGCCAAGAAGAAACAGCTCGACGCGCAGCTCGGCCAGCAGAAGGCCGATCTCGACGACGCATCCGACCAGCTCGGCAAGTCCGTTGCCGCGTACAACCAAGCCGAGACGAAGTACCAGGCCGTCCAGGTCCGGTACGCCGCCGCGCAGGGCCAGCTGGCCGCTGCGAAGGCCGCCGATGCGGTTGCCGCGGGCAAGCTTGCCGCGGCCGAGGCGGCGCTGCGTACGGCGGTGTCCGACGTCGAGGCCGGCGAGAGGCTGATCGCGGAGAAGCGGGCCGTCGCCGGTCGCGCCGTACGGTCGGCGTACCAGCAGCAGAACAGCCTGGTCGGGCTGTCGATCGCACTGCGCGGCGCCGCGCCTGCCGATATCGCCACCGGGATGCAGATCCAGCGGAACGTGTTCGGCATCCAGAGCAACGCGATCACCAACCTGAACAACGCGCAGGCGGAGCTCGCCAGCCGTCGGGTCAAGGTGGCGGCCGCGGAGAAGGCGTCCGAGGCCGCTCGGGCCGAGGCGGCGGCGACGGTACAGCGGGTCACCGAGCTGACCAAGCAGGTCGCGGCCGACAAGGCCGAGGCAGCGGCGGTCGCGAAGGTCAAGCTGGTCGCGTTCAAGGCCGCCGAGAAGGAGAAGAACAGCGAGCTGGCGCAGTACAACTCGCTGCTGCGGGAGCGGGCGCGGGTCGAGCAGGTGCTGATCGCGCGGGCGAAGGCCGAGAAGGCGGCGGCCGCGCGCCGGAAGGCAGCAGCTGAGAAGGCCGAGCGGGAGAAGGCGCGCAAGGAGCACCGGCCGCCGCGGAACATCCCGGACCCGGGCGGCTCGGGCGACGGACGGCTGAGCTACCCGGTGAGCAGCTACATCACCTCGCCGTACGGGATGCGCTTCCACCCGGTCCTGCACTACTGGAAGCTGCACGACGGCACTGACTTCCGCGCCCCCTGCGGTACGCCGGTGCGCGCCGCGGCCGACGGGGTGGTGACGGACAAGTACTACAACGGCGGCTACGGGAACCGGCTGTTCGTCTCACACGGCGTGATGGACGGCCGGTCGATCACGACCGTCTACAACCACCTGTCGAAGTACAAGGCCCATGTCGGCGAGCGGGTGCGGCGAGGCGAGATCATCGCCTGGTCCGGGACGACTGGGTACTCCACCGGCTGTCACTTGCACTTCATGGTCTACCAGGACGGCAACGTCATTAACCCCATGAAGTGGCTCTAGGCGGTCTGAGATACTGGTCGGATGGTGAAACAGACCGGCCAGCAGAAGCCGATCGCGCAGAACCGGAAGGCGCGACACGACTACCACATCGAGGACGTGGTGGAGGCCGGGCTGGTGCTGACGGGGACCGAGGTCAAGTCCCTCCGGCAGGGCCGGGCCTCCCTCGTCGACGCGTTCGCCGCCGTCCGCGGTAACGAGCTGTGGCTGCAAGGCATGCACATCCCGGAGTACAAGCACGGCACGTGGACCAACCACGAGCCGCGCCGTGCGCGGAAACTGCTGCTGCACAAGGACGAGGTGCAGAAGCTGATCCACGAGGTCGAGCAGCAGGGTGTGTCGCTGATCCCGCTCTCGCTGTACTTCAAGGACGGCTACGTGAAGGTCGAGCTCGCAACCGGCCGAGGCAAGAAGGACTACGACAAACGCCACGCCCTGGCCGAACGCCAAGCCAACCGCGAAGCCCAACGAGCCCTCTCCGACCGCCACCGCCCCTGACCGGCGGTTCGCCTGTGGACAACGCCGCCGGCGAACTGATGGAAGCGGATACGCTCAAGCAGGAAGAGCAGGGTGCGGGGCGGCGGCGCCCGGCCCGGAGCTCAGGTGGGGTTCGGTCAGGGGCTGTTCGGGGCTGAACCCGATGGGGTGAACGGCCGGCTGCACGCAGAGTGGAAGCATGTCCACTTCAGACCTGCTGGTGACGCCGGCCCAACGGGACCGCGCAGTCGAGATCCTGAAAGAGATGTACGCCGACGGCCGGCTCGACCACATGGAGTTCGACCTCCGGCTCGAGAAGGCCCTGAAGGCCCGCACCCGCGCGGAGCTGAACAGCACGTTCGACGGCCTGGTCGCCCGGCCGGTCCCGACGTTCGCGCCGGCCGCCTTCACCCGTCCTGCGCCGATCCAGCAGTACCGGGGTGACGGCCGCGGCATGGGCACGGTCGCCCACTGGCTCGGGTACCCGACCTTCTTCGTCGGTCCGGCCATCGTGGTCGCAACCACCGGCCAGAAGAACCCCGCCGTACGCCGCCACGCCGTCGAGGCCCTGAACTTCCAGCTGACCGCCGTCGGCGCGTTCGCCGCCCTCGGCATCATCACCGGGTTCACTCACGGCTTCTTCGGGTTCCTGTTCCCCATCCTCGGCATCCTCTGGTTCTTGCTGACCGGCATCGGCGGCCTGGCCACCGCAGCCACCGGGAAGTTCCGCTACCCGTTCACGCTCCGGCTGATCAAGTAAGCCCTACGCTTTCTGCGTGAGCGTTCCGGTCGGGGTGCGGTGGGAGGTCGGGGCGTTCCTGGGGTTGACCGCGGCGACGGGGCTGATCGACGCGGTGAGCTATCTGAAGCTCGGGCATACCTTCGTCGCGAACATGACGGGGAACGTGGTGTTCCTCGGGTTCGCGGTGGCGCCGGATTCGGGGTTCCGGTTCGGACCGCCGGTGGTCGCGGTGGTGGGGTTCGTGCTCGGGTCGCTGGGCGGGGGACGGGCGGCTCGGGTACTCGAGGCGCGACCTCGGCGGTGGCTGGGGATCGCCTTCGGGACGCAGGCAGTCGTGCTGTGGTTGTGCGGGCTGCTGGTCGGCGTCGGCGTACTGCGGGAGTCGGGCGGGACGTCGTACCTGCTGATCGCCGCGCTCGCAGCCTGCTTCGGCCTGCAGAACGCGACCGTTCGACACGTCGCGCCGCGTGACATGACGACTACGGTGCTCACGCTGACTCTGACCGGGTTGGCCGCGGACAGCGTGCTCGGGAGCGGGCGCTCCGCGTCACCGTACCGCCGGCTGGGCTCGATCGCGGCGATGCTGGCCGGGGCCGCAGTAGGTGCTTTGCTGCTTCGGTCCACCACTGGGTGGGTGATCGCGCTGGCCGGGGCCGTCGTCTGCGCGGCCGCGGTGATCTTCCTGGTGGCACCCGCGGACTGACGCCTGGGGAATGTCGGATGCGGTCGGTCCGTTGGACTTGATAGTGTGGATCTTCCACCACCCTCCGGGGCGGTGGGAGTTTGACAACTCAACAGGGGGTGAACGGTTTCGACTTTGGACGTTGGTTCCAAGGGAAGCGGGCCGAGGATCCAGGGTTATCTCGTTAACGATCTCTGGAAACCAATAAGTGCCAATAAAACGCGCACTAGCTACGCTCTCGCCGCCTGACGGCCGAGCACTAAAGTAGCGGTCAGCCCGGGGATGCTTCCGACCCGGTTCCTGGCCTCAGCTAGGAAGCTTGCTGTGTTAGCCCGGTCACGGGGTTAACACGGGACATTTACAGTGACTGAGCCTGTCAGCGAGATGTCTGTACAAACGCTGGGGCTGAGAAAAGCGCCATTCAGACTGCGCCCGGAGAAGTCTTGAAACCCCGCCGAAGGACGCGGGTTCGATTCCCGCCACCTCCACGAAGGCGATAGGCGACGTGTGCCTGCGGAAAGCGCAGGCCGCGTCGCCTTCGTCGTGTTGTGCGGCTGCGCTGCGCTTGCCGCAAGCGGGGGCTCCGCCACCCGCACCCCCTGCGCCTTCGCTGCGCTCGGCTCCTGGGTGTGGCGCAGCCGCTCGTCCGGGACAGCATTCATCCCGGACGAGTGACTCCGACGTTCCCTTCGGGCCGTCAGCTCGGCCGCCGTGCGGTGCGCTGGCGTCACTGCTTGGCTAGGAGTGCCTGTAGTAGCTGATTCGTCCGGAGTTGCTCGTTGACCAGGGCGATGGCGTGCTGGTTGGCTTCCTGGGCCAGCTGGTTTGAGCGTGCCAGCTCGGTTGCGACAGCCCCGAGTAGTTCTACCTGCGCGGCCAGGCTGCAGGTTCTGGGCTCCGATCAGTTTGCGGTCTTGCGCGTGTTCATCGCAGCCGCGGCAAGGTTCAGTCCGTCGACGCTTCCCATGGCGTCCCCGTCTCGGGGTGGACATCGTGGTTCGGCCGACAGCTGTTACCGCAGCTTGTTGCGCGTTAGTCGTCGGTGAGTAGTTGGGCGGCTAGGGCGGTGTCTTCGGTGCCTCGGTAGTGGTAGACCTTGCCGTCGCGGAAGCGCCACCAGTGGTGTAGCTCCATCGTGCCGGACTTGCCGGTTCGGATGCTGGTTGAGCTGAAGCGGACGATGGTCATCACGTCGGTGTCGTTGGAGGCGAACGACAGTGGTGTGAACTCGGTGACGGTGATCGTCTCGGCCAGTTGCTGGAAGAAGGTCTGGACCTCGGCCGTGCCGTGGCGGGCGCCGTGCCAGGGCGCGATCGGCAGTTCCGAGACGGACGACCAGTCGACGTCGTCGGTGAGTTGGTCGACGATGAAGCCGACGTCGGCGCGGCCGAATGCGTCGTAGATGGCCTCGACCGTCTTGATGTTGTCGTTCATGCTCGCCATGAGAGCCTCCCCTGTCGCGCGGCCGGGGGCGCTGTTCACCCCAGTTGCGCAGTGTCGGATCGGCCCGGATGCCAACGGCACCACGGCGAAAGCCTTCCCCCGGGACCACGTCCCTCCCTACAGCTATAGACCCTCCGACGGCGGATGGGAACCGGCCGGCCGCACGCGGAAACGGGTGCCTAGTCGAGCGAATTCTTGCGACGCGCTGTTGTCGTTGTCCGGTCGCGCTCTGTAGTGGGGTTCCTTAGGCTTGACTGCGGATTGGGGGAAGCGTGGTCGATGCCCGTTGTGAGGTTGTGCTGGTTTCCGGGCCTGAAGGGTTCGCTGACAAGACTCGGGAGGTTGTTCGGCACGAGCCCGCGGCGAATGGGCGGATCGCGATCACCTACAACGGCGGCCGGCGTTACGAGTACGGGCGGAACCGCGTGCGGATCCTCGCCCATCCCGTGGCGATCGAGGTCCGTGACGGGCAGAAGCTCGAAGTCGACGGCCAGATCTGGGAGAACGCGACAGAGGTACGGCGATTCGTCGCGCCCGAAGGCGAGTGGGCGCACGTGTTCTACCGGAAGATCGACGGTGAAGGGTGGGCCAGTCGTACGGCGCCGCGGGTCCGGGTCATCTCAAGCGCTACCGACACACCAGGTGTCGCGGACATCCTGGGGTACTGGCGCAACATCGTGTCCCGTCTCGGTCCCGACGACCCGCTCCGACCGGTGTACGAGTCGCTGAGCTTCGTCCATCCCGAGAGCGCCCTGGCGCAGTATCTGACCGGTGCTCCGATCCAGCTACATGAGCTGACATCGCCGCCGATCTATCCCTTCCGCAGCAACCTCAGCCAGCGCCAGGCGGTCGAGAATGCCCTGACCCACTCCGTGTCCGTGATCGAAGGACCGCCTGGCACCGGCAAGACCGAGACGATCCTGAACCTGATCGCGAACATCATCGTGGGTGGCACGGCGACCGTCGGCGTGGTTTCGTACGGCAACTCGGCGGTCGACAACGTCCGCGAGAAGCTCGACGATCTCGGGTTCGGGCACGTGATCGCCAGGCTCGGACGCCGCGAGCTGGTGGACGCGTTCTTCGAGGGACAGGCGCAGCGCAACACCCAGGTGGAGGATTTCGTCCGCCGTACTCCGCCTCCGCCGCCGCCCGAGCGGTTGGCCGAGCTGGACACCCGGCTGCGCCGACTCCAGGAGGCCGACCGCGAACGAGCCAGGATGCGGCAGGAGATCGACGCGTACAGCTTGGAGCTGCAGCACTTCGAGAAGCACGTCGAGCCCGGTGACTTGTCGCAGCTCGAACGCCTTCCGCTACTGCGCCGATCGTCCGACCTCATCCTCGACTACTTGGCCGAGACCGCGCTCGAGAATGGTCGGCGCGTGGGACTGGTCGGGCGGATCCGCAAGTACCTGAGGTACGGATCGCTGCGCGGACTCAACCCCGCCGACACCTCCGTCGTACTGCGACTCCAGCGAGCGTTCTACGACCGCCAGCTCGCTGAACTTACCGCCCAGCTTGCGAAACTGGACAACGAACTGAGCGGGGCCGACTTCGAGCGGCTCGTCGAGGAGCACAGCCAACTATCGGTGCAGGCGCTTCACGCAGCGCTCGGCGACCGGTACGCGGCGACGCGCACGACGTACAGCGCGAAGAGCTATCGCAACAACTTTCAGCGATTCGCGGCCGAATATCCCGTGCTGCTGAGCACCTGTCACGCGCTCCGTGCCAACCTGCCGTTCGGGCAGTTGCTCGACTACCTGATCATCGACGAGGCGTCCCAGGTCAACCTGCTGGCCGCCGGAGTCGCGCTCGCCTCATGCCGGAATCTCATCGTGGTCGGTGATCTACAGCAGCTTCCGCCGATCGTCGACAACGATGCGGCGCGTGGTGTCGCTGCACCAAGCGTGGCCTACGACTACGAGCACCAAAGCATCCTGTCATCGCTGGGCGCCGTCTATCCGGAGGACTTTCCGCGCACCCTGCTGCGTGAGCATTACCGCTGCGACCCGGCGATCATCGGCTTCTGCAACAAGACGTTCTACGGCGGCCGGCTTGTTCCGTTCACTCGTTCCCAGAGCGAGCAGCCGATGGTGGTACGCCGTACCGCCGAGGGCAATCACATGCGCCAGCACCGCGGCGGCGGTCGTTCGAACCAGCGTGAGATCGATGTCATCGTCAACGAAGTCATCCCCGAGGACTGCGCCGGCGTACCGCGCGATCAGATCGGTGTCGCGACGCCGTACCGCAAGCAGGCCGGCAAAGTCGTCGAGCAGTTCGTCGACGCGATCGAGAAGCTCGAGGCGGACACCGTTCACCGGTACCAAGGCCGGCAGAAGGACACCATGATCATGACCACGGTTCTCGATGAGACCTGGCGGGGGCAGACCGGGCTCGCGTTCGTCGACGATCCGCAGCTGGTCAACGTCGCGATGTCGCGGGCCGTGCGGAAGTTCATCCTGGTGACGAACCACAGCCTGCTCTCGAAGAGCAGGTACATCCGCGACCTGATCGGCTACATCGACTACCAGGCCCTCGACGCCGGTGTGGTCGACAGCTCCATCGTCTCGGTGTTCGACCTGCTGTACCGCGACTACAACGAGCGGCTGCGGGCGCTCGCCGGCCGACTGCGCAACGAGCAGAAGCACCGGTCCGAGGACATCATCTGGACCCTGCTCCACGACATCCTCGCCGATGCGAAGTACCGGCATCTGACCGTACGAGCGCAGATCCTGTTGCGAAACCTGTTCCTGGGAGACAGGCCGCTCACCGAGGCGCAGGCGACGTACATCGCCAATCGGGCCTCCGTCGACTTCGTCGTCTACAACCGGGTGAGCAACCGGCCGCTGCTCGGGATCGAGGTGGACGGGTTCGCGTTCCACGAGAACGACCCCATGCAGCTGCGACGAGACAAGCTCAAGGACGAGATCTTCCTGGCCTACGAGATGCCGCTGCGGCGACTGCCGACCACGGGGAGTGACGAGGTCGCCCGGATTCGTACGGCGCTCGACCAGTCCGAAGCCGAATGGGTCAGTCGATCCATCTGAATTCGTGTCAGTGGGAAGACAGAGGCGTGCCAGGGGTGTTGGGGATGGTAGGGGTGTGAATCAGGGAGGGTTGGGGATGGGGCGTAGCGAGGTGTGGCGGCGGTCAGTGGTCGACGGGGTCGAGGTGTCCAGTACGGGGGCCGGGCCTGGGGTGGTGGTGATTCCGGGGAACAATCGGCGGGCTCATCAGTACGAGCGGCTCGCTCGGGGGCTGGCCGGGGTTCATACGGTGCATGTGGTTGAGCGGCGTGGGCGGGGTGCTAGCGCGCCGCGCGGTACGGCGTACAGCATTGAGACCGAGACTGACGATGTGCTTGCGGTGATGGAGCGCACAGGTGCTCGGGTGGTGTTTGGGCATAGTTACGGCGGGTTGATCGCGCTGCACGTGGGGCTGCGGCAGCCGTTGGATGCGTTGATCGCGTATGAGCCGGGTGTGAGTATCGGCGGGTCGTTCGATGCGAGTTGGCTGGATGTGTTCAGGCAGCAGTTGGGTGACGGGCGGAAGGTGGCCGCGATGGCTACATTCCTCAAAGGCACTGATTTGTTGCCGTTCCGGGCCAGTCCTTTGCTGTGGGCAATCTCGTTGCTGATGTTGCGCGGCTCGGGTGGACGCGAGACGCGGGAGATGATGCCGACGACGCCGGCCGAGATCGGCGAGGTCGTCCGGCTCGACTCCGACGGCAGCCGGTACGCCGGGATCGCGTCGCGGACCCTTCTCCTCGGTGGTGAGAAGTCGCCCGCGTACCTGACCGGAGTACTCCCGCAGCTCGCGACGATCCTGCCGAGCGCGGAGTACACGATCCTGCCCGGCCTCGACCACAACGCCCCCGACGTCAACGCGCCGGACACGATCGCCCAGCAGATCCGTCTGCACCTCGTTCGCGGGGAGCGCCACGGGTACGTCGACCACGACCTCGAGGCGTCGCTGCCGATTATCTGACCGCTTATGTACCTTGACGGTTACGTACCCGAGTGGTTACATAAGAGCCATGGAAGCTGTACTGCGGGCTCTGGCCGATGACGGGCGACGGACGCTGGTAGAGGCGCTGGCCGCCGGTCCTGCGACCGCGGGCGAGTTGGCGGAGCTGTTGCCGATCGCGCGCCCCGGGGTCTCGCGGCATCTGAAGGTGTTGCGGGAGGCGGGGTTGGTGGACAGCCGGCAGGAAGCGCAGCGTCGGGTCTACAGCCTGCGGTCCGAGCCGCTGGCCGAGCTCGACGAATGGCTGGGACGGTACCGCGCTCTCTGGGAGCAGCGGCTGGACGCGCTGCACACCGAGATCGCCAGGGGAAAGAGGAGCGACAAATGACATCCAGCGGAGCAAGTCGGGTTCTGGGCCGCTTAGCTGTGGCCGACGGAGCGGGCGTCGTCCGGATCGAGGACCGCTACGACACAGATATCAACGATCTCTGGTCGGCCGTCACCGAGCCGGACCGGCTGGCGCGATGGTACGGGAAGGTGGACGGCGATCTTCGCCTCGGCGGCGCCTTCACCCTGTACGTCGAGTCCGCCGACCTGCACAGCACCGGACGCGTCGACGTCTGCGAACCGCCGCGAAACGTGCGGGTCACGACCAGGGAGACCGTCGAATCGGCGGAGCGAGGCAACGGCCCGGCGCCGTTCGACAAGACGATCGAAGCCACGCTGACCGCCGACGGCGAGCAGACGATCCTGACCATCGAGGTGCGTGGCGTCCCGCTGGACAAGATCGAGTACTTCGGCATCGGCTGGCAGATCCACGCCGAGAACCTCGCGGCGTACCTCGCCGGGAGCGAGCGCACCGACACCGAGTCCCACCGGGCCGAGCTCGTCGCCGCCTACCAAGCGCTGTCGACCGCCGTCCGCTGACCCGTGCGTCAGCGCAGATCGCGGAACGTACGCCGGAGGTCGTCGGTCCATTCCGTTGGGAGCTCCCACGGAATGAAGTGGCCGCCGTTCGGGTGAGCGGTGATGTTGACGTGGTTGTACCAAGGCGCGCGGTCGCCGGCGAGGAAGTTGTCGACGCGTTCCTGCGGGGTGTGTACGCCGGGCGGGTCCTCGTGGCCGACGAAGGTGATCCCGGTCGGCGCTTCGATCACCGGCGTACGGTCGTGGGACGGCGTCCACGGGTAGCGGTTGTTGTTGGCGTAGGTGCGGATCGAGGTGTCGATCGCGTTGCCGGCCCAGAAGATCGTCGCGTGCGTGAGCAGGTCGTCGTCGGTGAACGCCTTCTCGCTCTCGGCCCACTTCTGCCAGCGTTCCAGGATCCACGCGAGCATGCCGGCGGGTGAGTCGGCGAGGCCGAAACCGAGTGTGGTCGGGTCCAGGACGTGCGTGGCGAGGTGCGACGCGAAGCGGTGTTCGAGCTCGATGATCCGGGCGTGAATCTCCGGCGGCAGACCGGCCGGGATCGGGTTGCCGCCGCTCAGGTCCCACCCGCGATCGCCGTTGAAGAACGACAGCTTCAGCGCCGATCCGATGTGCATCCCGTACAACTCATCGGCGTACTTGTGCCCGAGCTGCCCCGTCACCAGTGCGCCCACGTCGCACCCGGCCGCGGCGTACTTTGGATGTCCCAGAACCTCCGTCATCAGCGAGTGCCAGACGTCGGCGATCTTCCAGAAGTTCATGTCCGGCCGCGTCGGCGTCGAGAAACCGAACCCGGGCAGCGACGGCACGGTCACGTCGAACGCGTCCGCCGGATCACCGCCGTACGACCCGGGGTCGGCGAGCGGGTCGATCACCTTCGACCAGTGCCAGAACGTCCACGGCCAGCCGTGACTCAGGATCAACGGGATCGGGTTCGGGCCGACCCCCGGCTTGTGCATGAAGTGCACCGGTACGTCGCCCACGTCGACCCGGTAGTGGTCGTACGCGTTGATCGCGCGCTCGGCGGCCCGCCAGTCGAAGCCGTCGGCCCAGTACTCGACGAGCGGTTGCAGGCGGGTACGACGTACTCCGTAGAAGCCGTCGTCGTTGCCGGCGTCGCGGGGCCATTTCGTCGACAGGAGACGCCGACGGAGATCCTCGAGAACGTCGTCGGACACGTGGATGGGCGTTGGAATCATGGGGAATCCTCCGCAAGCTCGGTCAAGCGATGGAGTACGTCGACGGAGCCCGCGAGCACGGCACGCTCTTCGGGCGTCAACTGGTCGACGAGTGCGGTCAGTTTCGCGACCCGGTGCGCGTGCCGGGAGTGGACGATCTCCTGGCCCGCGCTGGTCAGTGAGATCAGGCTGGCCCGGCCGTCGCTGGGGTCGGAGCGGCGTTCGAGGAGACCGTCCTGCTCGAGCTTCGCGACCAGGCTGGTCAGGGCAGGCTGCTTCAGCTGCTCCGTCGGGAGGAGCTCGGTGAGTCGCAGTGGGCCTTTGCGGTTCAGCGTGTGCAGCACCGACAGAGTCGAGAAGTTGAATCTCCGCACCGACGGCAGCCGGATGAAGATCGTGTTGAAGTCCTCGATGACAGTCGTCAGCCGATCGACATCCATGCCGACGACTATATCAATTTTCGATGTATGTTCAAGTCAGTTGCTGAGGGCAACAGGTACGGCGAACGCGGTCTCGCCGGATTTCAGCGTGAGGACGGCGGCGTCCGCGCTGTCCGGGAGCTTGCCCTTGAACGTGATCGTGCCGTGCTGGGTGCCGCCGGTCGCCACCTTGCTCGGCCAACTGCTGCGGCGGGTGTCGGCGCGCAGGGCGGTGCCGTCCGCGGCTGTGAACGTCGCGCCGGCGATCGGGATCGTGACCGGCTCCTTCGCACCGTTCGCGAGCATGACCTCGACGCGAGTGAAATGGCTTGTGTAGGTGACGTTCTCGACCGTGACGGTGACCTCGCCGGAGGGTTTCGCGATCGGTTTGACCAGCCGGTCCTCACCGGATTCGTTGCCGGTCAGGTAGCCGCCGACGTACTCCGTGCCCGCCGTCAGCGCGAACCCGCCGACGCCGACGCCGACGAGCACGACGGCGATCGCGATCAGGATCGACACGTCGAGCCGCCCGGGACGCTGGTCCTTCGGCGCGGCCGCATCGAGCAACGCAAGCACCATCGCCACCACCAGTGCAATCCCCGGCGGCACCAGCCACCGCAGCGCGCCACCGGGCCCGTCGGCGAGGAACGTGACGATCAAGTTCACGATCAGCCCGAGGACGATGATCCCCGCGCTAACGATGAGCAGCCGAGGCAGCCGCACCGTCCCAACGGCATCCCCCTCGAACCCCGCCGCCTGTCGGTCCGCCTCGGGCAACCGCTCGGCATTCGCACGCCGGTCCGCGCTCGAGCCCCGCTCGGCGTTCGTACGGCGGTCTGCGCTGGTGCCCCGTGCGGCGTTCGTGCGCCGGTCTGCGCTGGCGCCGCGCTCTGCGTTCGTGCCACGGTCTGCTTTGGTGCCGCGCTCGGCGTTCGTCCGGTGGTCTGCGCCCGCGCCGCGCTCGCCGTTCGTACGTCGGTCTGCGTTCGCGCGTCGATCCGCATTCGTACGCCGGTCTGCGCCGGGCAACCGTCGCTCCGCCGGCGCTCGGCTCGGTTCGGGCCAGTTGTCCGACTGGTTCCAGTTCGGCTCCGCCTGCTCGACCCGCGCCGAGATCTCCCACGGCGACCGAACCGGCTCCGGATTGTCAGCCGACGGATAAGCCGCCCAACCCCCATCACCCGCCCGCCCGACCGGATCCTCCACCTCAAACCCAGGCACAACCCCAGCAGCCCCGTACTCATCCCCCTGGTCGCCCGAATACTCAGCTCGGTCACCCTGGTACGCCGGTCCGCCGTACTCCTCACCCCCGCCGACTACCTCGTCGGCCTGGTACCCGGCCGCGTCGTCGGCCTGGTACCCGGCCGCGTCGTCGGCCTGGTACCCGGCCGCGTCGTCCGCCTGGTACCCGGCCGAGTCGCGTGCTTGGTACTCGGCCGCAGCGTCACGCTGGTTTGCCGGCTCGCCGTACTCCTCACCGCCGCCGACTACGTCGTCGCCCTGGTAGCCGGCCGCATCACCCGCCCGGTCCTCGGCCGAGTCACCTGCCTGGTACCCGGCCGCAGCGTCACCCTGGTACGCCGGTTCGCCGTACTCCTCACCACCGACCACCTCGTCGGCCCGATGGCCGGCCGCATCGCCCGCCCGATACCGGGCAGCGTCGCCCTGGTCTGCTTCGCCATACCGCTCGCCCCCGCCCGCACCCCCGCCGGCCCACGGCTCCTCAGCACGCGCCCCACCGGGCGCACGCCCCGCAGACGCCGGTGGGGCGGCAGGCGGATGGGCAGCAGCCGGCCGCGCGACCGCCTCCTCCGGCGAGAAGTCGCCGTACGGCTCACCGCCGCCCGCACCCCCGTCGGCCCCCCACGGTTCCTCAGCACGCGGGAACGCCCCACCGGGCGCACGCCCCGCGGACGCTGGTGGGGTTGCAGCTGGAGGGGCGGCGGCCGGCGGTGCGACTGCCTCCTCCGGTGTGAAGTCGCCGTACGGCTCGCCGCCGCCCGGATCCCGGTTGGCCCCCCACGGATCCTCCGCGGACGGAAACGCCCCACCGGGCGCAGGCCCCGCAGGCGCCGGCGGGACAACCGAAGACGCCTCTTGCGCCGCGAATCCGGCGTACCCGGGGCCATCGGCCGAGCCCCCGGACCTGCGCTCAGGCGTGTACCCGGGCTCGTGCCCGCGAGCCGCCGCCGAGCCCCCGGGCGTGTATCCGGAGCCGGGCTCGTACTCGGGCTCGGCAGGTGTGTACTCGGACGCGGCCGGGCCGGAGCTTCTACCCGCACCCGCACCCGCAGCAGCACTCGGAGCCGCACCCGGAGCAGCACTCGCACCCGCACCGGCGGCCGCGCTTGGACCCGGAGCGGCTTGCGGTGGGGACTGGTGAGCCGCGCCGCGGACCTCGCCCGACCCCGCCTCGCCCGAACCGACCTCACCCGACCCGGCCTCGCTCGGCTGGGCGGCGGCCGGGACCACCGGGTCCGGGATGGTGGATTTGTGGAAGGTCAGGACTGAGCGGCCGATGTGGATGCGGTCGCCGGTGCTGAGCGCCGTGGGTGCGGTGATGCGGTGGCCGTTGAGTCCGGTGCCGTTGCGGGACTCGTCGTGGAGGGTCCAGGTGGCGCCGTCGCGGGACAGGCGGGCGTGGATGCGGGAGATCTGGTCGTCCGCCTGTAGCCGGATGTCGGCGTTGGAGGCCCGGCCGATGGTGAACGTGTCGGTCCCGGCCGGCAGCGTCCAGCGCTGCTCACCGAGCGACAGCACGAATTCGGTTTCCACTCACACCCCAGCCGGCGTCATCCTGATCGCGTTCCGTCGCGCCGCTGCCGGCGCGTCGCACCCCGCCGCAGCCAACCCGTCTGCGCGATTCTGCCATCCGCGCCCGCTCCGGACCACCGGCAGTACCCCACCAGCACCCTCCGCGACAGCACCCTCACAGCCCGGCCCGACGCACCCGGCGTACAGCCTCCGGTTGTCACAAATCTCAGGATTCGGTCGCCTTTGTCAGCTGTTAGTAGCGATGACAACGCGGTCAGTTGTCCTTGGGGTGCCAACGGCACGGTAGCGCCTTGCCCGGGTGAGGTCGCGGACATAGTGTCCCCCCGCGCGATTCATCGGGGCCGGATGAAAAAGGGGGACCCAGTAACAGGCCCGATGAGTAGGCCGGAGGTTCCAGGCGGAGTGGTGCACCGCCTGCAGTCCGGCGAGGCGCAACCCGCCCAAAGCACCGTATTCGCGAAGGGACCAATACCAATGGTCTTGTTCCAGCGTTCTCGCAAGCCTACCGTCGTACTGGGGCTTACCGGCCTCGCCGCGGCAGCACTCGCCGGATTCGGTACGTCGGCCGCAGGGGCCGCGCCGAGTGCGGCACCTCCGCCCCGGCCCTCGCAGGCGCAGTCGAAGGCGTTCGCCGTCGATTCCGCGTCGTCCCTGGTCGCCGGCCGGCCGAGCGCACTGCACGCCTCGAAGGACGACAAGTTCACCGCGAAATCGGTGATCTCGGAGCCGTCCGGCCTGCAGTATGTCCCGTACGAGCGTTCGTACAAGGGGCTCCCGGTCATCGGTGGTGACTTCGTCGTCGTCACCGACGCCAAGGGGGCCGTGAAATCCACCTCGGTCGCCCAGACCACCGCCGTACCCGACCTGTCGACGACGGCCAAGGTGACGGCCGCGGCCGCGCTGAAGACCGCCACCAAGCAGCTGAAGAAGGTCGACTCCTCGACCACTCCGACGCTCGCGGTCTACGCGCTCAACGGCACCCCGAAGCTCGCCTGGCAGTCCCGGGTCAGCGGCCGCAGCGCTAGCGAGCCGTCGAGTCTGTCGGTGTACGTCGACGCGCAGAGCGGCAAGGTGCTCGGTACGCAGGAGCACGTGATGGCCGGCAACGGCACCGCGGCGTACAGCGGACCGAACCCGGTCCACCTGGACACCACGCTGTCCGGCAGCACGTACTCGATGAAGGACCCGAACACCACCAACCAGTCCTGCCAGGACGCGGCGAACAACACCACGTTCTCCGGTCCGGACGACAACTGGGGCAACGGCACCGCCAGCAACAAGGAGACCGGCTGCGTCGACGCGCTGTTCACCGCTCAGACCGAGCGGCACATGCTGACCGACTGGCTCGGCCGTAACGGCTTCGACGGCAACGGCGGCGGCTGGCCGATCCGCGTCGGCCTGAACGACGAGAACGCGTACTACGACGGCTCGCAGGTGCAGGTCGGCCACAACACGGCCGGCGGCTGGATCGGTTCGATGGACGTCGTGGGCCACGAGCTCGGCCACGGCATCGACGACCACACCCCGGGCGGCATCTCGGGTTCGGGCACGCAGGAGTTCGTGGCCGACACCTTCGGCGCGTCCACGGAGTTCTACAGCAACCAGGGTTCGGCCTACGACCCGCCGGACTTCCTGGTCGGTGAAGAGGTCAACCTGGTCGGCAGCGGCCCGATCCGCAACATGTACAACCCGTCCGCGGTCGGCGACCCGAACTGCTACTCGAGCTCGATCCCGGGCTCCGAGGTGCACGCGGCAGCCGGTCCCGGCGACCACTGGTTCGTCCTGCTCTCCATCGGCAGCGGCGGCAACCCGAACGTACCGACCTGCAACAGCTCGTCGGTGACCGGTCTGGGCATCCAGAAGGCCATCAAGATCATGTACAACGCGATGCTGATGAAGACCAGCAGCAGCTCGTACCTGAAGTACCGCACCTGGACCCTCACCGCGGCGAAGAACCTGTACCCGGGCAGCTGCACCGAGTTCAACACCGTCAAGGCGGCGTGGGACGCGGTGAGCGTACCGGCGCAGTCGGGTGACCCGACATGCACCGTCTCCGGCGGCGTCACGGTCAACAACCCGGGCAACAAGAGCGCCACGGTCGGTACTGCGATCGGGTCGTTCACGCTGACGGCCAGCGGCGGCACCGCGCCGTACACCTGGTCCGCCACCGGTCTGCCGGCCGGCATCACCATCGGTTCCTCCACGGGCACCGTCTCCGGTACGCCGACCACCGCCGGCACCTACAACGTGACCGCCACGGCCACCGCGAGTGCGGGCGGATCCGGCAGCACGTCGTTCAGCATCACCGTCAGCTCCGTCGGCGGCGGTTGCTCCTCGCCCGGCCAGAAGCTCGGCAACGCGGGCTTCGAGACCGGTACGGCGTCGCCGTGGTCGGCCTCGGCCGGAGTGATCGACAACACCGCCTCCCAGCCCGCGCACAGCGGCACCTGGAAGGCATGGATGGATGGTTACGGCCAGACGCACACCGACACGCTGAGCCAGTCGGTCACCATCCCGTCCGGCTGCGCGGCGACGCTCACCTTCTACCTGCACATCGATTCTGCGGAGACCACCACGACTACGCAGTACGACAAGCTCACGGTGAAGGCGGGCTCGACCACGCTGGCGACGTACTCGAACCTGAACAAGGCGAGCGGCTACTCGCTCAAGTCGTTCAACCTCTCGTCGTTCGCCGGCCAGACGGTGTCGATCAGCTTCACCGGCACCGAAGACAGCTCCCTGCAGACCTCGTTCGTCATCGACGACACAGGCCTCAACCTGAGCTGACCCCCTGAAAAGAACCCGGCCGCCGCACCTTCGGGGGTGCGGCGGCCGGCTCTGTTCAGTTGAGGGACATCCTGGGCTCGCCGTTGAGCAGGCCGGTGCCGGCGATCGTGCAGGTGCCGCCTCGGTTCTGGGTGTAGGTCTGGCGGACGCAGTTGCGGAGTGCGAGCTGGGCCCAGTAGTTGGGGTGCAGGGACTCCTGGATGAAGTAGTTCGAGCCGACCGTGGTGACGGTGCGGATCTGGTTGATCCACTCGGTCTTGTCGACGGCGGTGGGCTGTGTCCAGGAGGTCAGGCCGACTTCCTCGTACAGGCCGACCGTGTTCTCACAGAGACGACGGCCGTTGAAGGCGGACTGGAGTTCGAGCAGGCGGGCATTGCCGAGGCCGGACTGGCCGATCGCGGCGCGGACGGTGTTGTTGATCGTGAGCAGCGCGGTCGCGTTGGCCCAGTCGGCGTCGGCGTTCCAGAAGCCGCAGCCGCCGGTGCTCTGCCGGGTGAAGCCGCTCTGGCTGTACCGGAATCCGCTGGCCGCCGGGATCGGGGACGGATAGGTCTGTACGACGAGGCTCCACGCGGTGTCGCCGTACCCGGCGTTGCGCATCGCGGTGCGGACGTTCTGGAACGCAGTCGCGATTCTGGCGCGGACGGTGGTGATGTTGGCGGAAGTGAAGTTGGCGACGACCGACGAGTCGTCCTTGCAGTAGTCGGGATCCCAGGACGGCGACAGCAGGAAGTCCTGCACGCACTGGGTGACGATCGACGCGAAGTTGAAGTCGTTGCCGCCGATCGAGACGACGACCTGCTTCACGTTGTGGCTGACGGCGAACTGCTGCAGCATCTTCGCCTGGCCGAGGTTGCCGGCGCCGTCGTCGTAGAAGTCGATGCCCGGCTTGAAGTAGTCGCCGGCGGCGGTCGTGGTCTTGGCGCCGGAGCAGGCCAGGTTCAGTCCGCCGACGCCGCCGCCGATGTACGCCTCGGCGGACTGGCTGCGGTGGCATCGCGGGATCTGCTCGGCGGTGTGGCTCGCGTTGTCGTGGTAGGCGTGAGCACCGAGCGCGTCGGCCGGTGCCTCGGAGTCGTTCGAGCTACCGGCCCAGCGGCCGGCCTCACCCGAGATGTAGGAGTCCCCAACGGTGACGACGTACGGCGTACCAGAGCCGGGACCGTCGGCGTGTGCCGGGGGAGCGACCAGGCCGAGCCCGGTCAGGGAGAGTAGGAGGATTGCTGCGGACACTCGACGACTTCTCGGAGTTTTCATAACCCGGAAGGCCTCTCTCGCCGGAGTTCGGTGATCTCAGGACCCCCACCAGATCACCGTCGGCGTCAAGGTACTCCCGGGTAACCATCATTGGTAGACCGAGCGTACTGACACGTTTGCGCCCTGTCACCACCGTGACAGCCCCGCGGCCGGCCCGTCCGGCCTGTCCGTCCGGCCCCGTCCGGCCTGTCCGGTCGCGGCTCAGGTCAGCCGAGGAGGTTGAGTTCCTCCGGCCAGCGTTGCTGCCACCACGCGCGCCAGCGGGTCTCGAGCTCGTCGCGGTCGACGTCGGCGTACACGGACAGGATCGCCATCGTGGCGCCGTCCGGCTTCTGCTCGCCCGGCGGGAGGTGGCTGAGCACGAGCAGACCGTTGCCCCAGGCATCTACTGTCAGACCGACCTGATGCTCGCTGGTATACCAAATCTCGCCCTTGATGGGCTGACCAATGAGCTCAAGTTCGACGGGTGCGCCGGCTGACTCGGCCGGGATGCCCAGCTCCGTGATCGGCGACACCGCGCCCGTGCCGGAGAAGAACAGCGTGTGCCGGGGCTCGCCCGGGTGCCGCTCGACGGCGAAGCGCAGTTGGTGCAGGAAGGTGATCCAGCCTTCGGTGACGTCGTCGTAGTACGCCTCCCACTCGGGATTGGCGCCGCGCGCTGCGCGAGTCAGCGTGACGCGGGACCCGCCCTCGAACGGCTCGACCTCGAACCGGTCGCCGTGGCCGAGCGTCAGCGTCGTACCGTCCTCGGTCGTCTCGGTGAAGTAGATGAGGTCGATCTCCTCCTCCAATCCACCCTGCGGCCCCTCGTACTCCCAGCCGTGCCAGTGCCGGATCTTCTCCTTGTTCCGCAGGGCGTCCCACACTGCCTCGACCGGCGCCGCGACGGTGACCACGATCTTCATGACTCTCCTTCGGTACGGCGGGGTGCCGGATGACCGCCCGCCATCAATCGGTACGGCCGTCCGCCTTCGCTGTCGAACTGCTCGACGACCTGCTGTACTGCCGCGGTCAACGCATCGGTGAACCGGTGCACATCACCCGGCTCCGCGAACCGCACCTCGGCCTCGAGCGTGAACGTGAGCAGCCGCTTCCCCTCGGCGTCGGCCGCGCTCTGCATCCGCGCAACATCGCGTACCGTGCCGGCGGCGACCTCGACCAGGTGCTCGGCGGCGTACTGGTCCTGGATCTCGGTGAACGCCCGACCCATCACGCCCGGATCGACCACCAGGCCGGCCGATGCCCGCAGGATCCGCTCGGTGAACCCGCGCCGCTGCCGCTCCTCGACGAGCTCGACCAAACCGGCCTTCTCCAGCTCGCGCAGGTGGTAGTTCACCCGCTGCCGAGGCAGGTCGAGCGTGGCGGCCACCTGGGTCGCGGACGCCGGCTCCCGCAGCAACTCGAGCAGTTGCCGCCGGATCGGCGACAACGCCAATCGCACCTTCTCCGGCTCCTCGACGTAGCGCAGCATGTCCTCAATCTCCAATTGTCAGGAAAATTTGTCAAGACTGAGTCGACTCGGCGCGTGATGTGTCGTGTCGCGCGGTTTGGCTCGGTTGTCATCGGGTAGCTTCAAGCGTCGAGACTGGGGGGCGCATGGATGGTGGTGACGCGATCGGCTGGCCGATCAGCCCATCAGCAGCAAACGGCCTGTGGAGCGCGCGCAGGCGACGCCTGCAGGCTGCGTTGGGCCAGCGCGATGAGCTGTTCGCGGACCTCTATCGACGAGCAATAGACTCACTGAACGAACAGCCCTTGAGACGTGGGTCGCTTGTGATCGCCGGTCATTGCATCCGAGATCTGGTCAACGGTCTTCCGGATGTGCTCGCCGACGTCGACTCGGTCCCGCCGTACAGCCCTATGAGCAAGCCGGCGCGCGAGCTGTCGGAAGTATGGGCCGAGCACGAAGACATCCTGGGGCCCGCCGAGATGGAAGACACGCTGTCGGAAGATGGACGGGTCGCTGGAGTTCGGGTGACCGTTCCAGGTGTAGTGGTCCAAGCAGCCCGCAGGGTGGTCGTGGCTAGCCGCACGGGAGAACTCAACGCGCGCCAGCGTCACAGTGCATTGGTCCTTGGACGCGTAGAGGTCCGACTAGATGCATCGGTCAAGGTATTTCGCGAGAGTGTCGCCATCTTCGAGCGACTCAGACATCCTCAGCGTGGTCGAGACGTGACGGTATCCGCGGAGACTCTCCCGAGGCTGGTCAAAGCCCTGGAGATCATCGAGGGTGCTCTTGAGGGACGAATGGGCAGCTTCTTTGCGGCAGTAGAGGACCTTGGAGATATCCTCCATGCCGCCAACGAGCGGGACGGAGTCGATGGTCAATGACTGATGACCCCTTGGCAGGTTGGAGCGAGCCGGATGAGGAGCTCATCCGACGGGCGCTGTCGCGGATCGGCGATCGCCAGCATCGGCGTGTGTTCTTCGAGCGTCTCGACAACCCGCGCTGGGTGACTGCACTCGACGCGCACAATGTCTTCGACTCCCCGCCCGAGATGGCCGTTGATGCGGCAGGTCACGAACTTTGGCTGCCATGGGCGGAGGGTGAATATCTCGTCCGTATGGCGTCCATGGTCCCTCGGGCGATCGCTCAGATCCTGGAGCGCATCTCTGATAGCGACAATCCAAACGTGCATGATCTCGTGGTTCGTGCTGCTCTGAGACTTCCGGCCGATGAAGCGCGGCGACTGGCTTCGGCGATTGGTGGTTATCTGATCGGAGGAACGCTTCACAACGGTGAACAGATCGTCGCGTTGATCGAGAGCTTCGCCGCGGCGGGACTACGCAAGCCTGCCGTCCGGATCGCACAAGCCGCGTTTCGGCCGCGGGCGGCAGAAACGCAGCCGCAAGATCCTCCCGTGCGGAGACGGGTGGTGGCCGGAATTGATCACTACTGGTATGGCGAGTTGCTCGGGCGAGTTGTCGTGGCACTTGACCAGGTTCTGGCCGATAAAGTCTTGACGGTTCTCGTTGCCTGGCTGGAAGAGCTTCAGGACGCTCTAGGTGAATATGATCCGAGGACAGGCACTGACTCCAGTTATGTCTGGCGACCAGCGATCGGTGACCACGCCCAGAACCATCGTCATCATGAGTTGCGAGATTTCTTGGTTGAGGCGGTGAGGGATCGCGCACTCGCAGACGTTGTCCGGGGGCGTCCGGTCAACGAGGTCATGGTGGTCTTGGAACGCAGTGGCCGTCCGATCCTCGCTCGGATCGGGATGCACGTGTTGGCGCAAACGACGGCAGACATCAGCGCGACTCGCGCCGAAGGTAAGCGTTGTTTGATGGATCGTCGCTATATGGCCGCCGACTATAGACATGAATACGTGGAACTCGCTCGCGCCCTACTGCCATTCCTCGATGAAGAGTCCTCCGGGGACTGGGAAGCGATGATCCTCGGCGGGCCACCGTTAGACGAAGATGCGCTGCGCGACCGAGGTAATCGTAATATTCAGCCAGGAGAAAGTAGCGAGGATGCGGCACGGAGATACAGTGACGTCTGGCAACTTAACATCTTGTGTGCGATCGGGCAAGAAATATTGCCTGGCCGGGCCGCTGTGCGGCGAGCTGAGCTTGTAGAAACCTACGGCGAGCCTGAACATCCGGATTTTCCTAGTTTTATGTCATCGTGGTCTGGGCCAAAAAGCCCAGTAGACCAGGAAGAGTTGTCGAGTAAGAGCGTCGATGAGGTCCGCCAGTTTCTGACTGGCTGGACGCCCAGGCAAACTGCTCCTTGGGGAGATTCTAAGGAAGGCCTGTCGAGGATACTTCAAACAGTAGTTGCTGGTCGTCCATGGGAATTCGCTGAAGTAGCCATCGAGTTCGCGGATCTAGATCCCACCTATGTGAGAGGGTTCTTCTCTGGGCTGTCCGATGCCATCAAGTCCGCAGCTCAGATTGATTGGGTGCCGGTAATTCGCGCCAGCGCGGTAGTCTCACGAAGATCGGATGATGGGACTGAAGGTGCCGGGGGTATGGATGAGGACGTGGTGTGGCGCTTCGCGCAACGGGCGGTGACTTCTTTATTTGAGAGCGGAGTGTCGACCAAAGGAGAGAATTCAATCCCAGCCAGTCTGCTGGGGGAGGCGGTCGCAGCGATCGCGCCGCTTGCCGACCATGCAGATCCCACCCCGGAGCATGAAAGCCAGTACGGCGGATCCAATATGGATCCGCTGACGCTGTCGTTGAACACTACTCGACCCTCTGCGATACGAACTATCGCTCGAATCGCGGGAAAGGCTCGCGAACTGAGCGTGGCCAGCTCTGCGATTGACATGGCGCTCACTATTTCTGAGGCTCTAGATGTACTCGACATGCGATTAGTGCCAGATCGAGATGAAAGTCTCGCTGTCGCGGCGGCCTTTGGTGAGTCTCTTGGGCTGCTGATCTGGATCGATCCCGACTGGGCGGCTGCGCATAGGGATAAATTGATGACGCCGGACGGATTTGGTGACGTCGTTCTCTCCACCGCTCTGGCGACGTATAGCCCGTCTTTGGGTCTGATCGACTTCGTCGCGGCCGCTGCGCACGACGTACTGGAGAGACTTGCAACTGGCGGGACAATGGTGGCAGGTTGGAGGACGGATCGTTCTCCGCAAGAGATGTTCGGTGATCATCTGATTCTATTACTAATGCGCGATGAAATCGCGGCTGATGATGCTCGATTGGAACATTTCTTTGCAACGGCAACCGTAGCAACTCGGTCGAGTGTCCTTGGCCACCTGGGTTGGATGCTCATGCGGTCCGACGATGTGCCGCCCGAAATGGTCGTTCGGGCACAGACCCTCTGGGATTCTCGGGCCGAGTCGCTGACGCAAAGCGGGTCGTCAGTGGACGAATTGTCGGGATTCCATTGGTGGGTTCTGTCAGGAAAGTTCGGTAGTGCCTGGTGGCTACCCCGCCTGTATGTCGCGTCAGACTCCGATGACTTCGATTCTCAAGGTCTCCTGGGCGAGGTTTTGGAGGATACAGCGCCAAAGGCGCCGAGACTCGTTGCTGATGTACTCGAACGCCTTCTTTCAAGACACCACGAACCGTTCGAGCGTTATGACCTGATTGAGCATGCGCCAGCCGTCATCGCTGCAGCGCTCGATAGTGGTCAGCCTGAGACCATCGTGGTGGGACAACGGATCATGGACTCGCTGGGGAGAGACGGTCATCTTCGCATCGCTGAGCTGGTAGGGCAGCGAAGATTGCATTGAGCCGCCGTAGGCTGGACGCACTACGCAAGATCTCGCCGCCCCTCGCGCTCGAACGGTGACCTCAGCCGCTCCTGTACACGTTCCGGTGTTGCTCACGGGCATCAACCTGATGCGAACCGGCGTCGTTCAGGCCGATCTGCGCGAGTTGCTCGACGGCGCACCGGCCTATCTACCCGACCTGATGGCCGCCAAAGCCGAAGCCGAACATGCGCCGTTGGACGGCCCGTCGGCCGACCAATTGTCCGAGGATGTCACCCGCCTCCAGGCAGCCCTCGACGAGGCCGAGGCCGCAAGCCACCTCCCCGACCGCCCAACAGCCGAGCCCGCCCTGAACGCCCTCCTCATCCGCACCCGCCTCACCTAACGCCACCCGCCGCGGCACGCGGGAACGGGGCACGCGGGAACGGGGCACGCGGGAACGGGGCACGCGGGAACGGGGCACGCGGGAACGGGGCACGCGGGAACGGGGCACGCGGGAACGGGGCACGCGGGAACGGGGCACGCGGGAACGGGGCACGCGGGAACGGGGCACGCGGGAACGGGGCACGCGGGAACGGGGCACGCGGGAACGGGGCACGCGGGAACGGGGCACGGGGGAGCGGGGCACGCGGGAACGCCGCACCCCGCCCGCCCGCGCGGCCTGGGGGGTGTTGCTTGGCTGTGGGTTGGATAACGGTTGCCGGATTCTGGGATGACAACGCTGGACAGTCGTAGGGTAATTACTTAACTTCGTGAAGCATTGACATTGAGGCTGGCGGGGTAAATAGTTCCGTCCTGAAATCAATCAGAAAGCAGAGTGAATCAACAGTGTCGAACATCGAGATCCTGCAGCTCCGGGCCGCCGCGGTCAGCCTGGTGCTCGACTGCTCCGGTCCCGGCCTTCCGTCCGTCCTGCACTGGGGTGCGGACCTGGGCGAGCTGACCGAGAGCGCTCTGCTTGAACTGCGCCGCGGCGCAGGTGCGGTCCAGGACGGCAACGGCCTGGACGACAACCGTCCGATCGCGATCGTGCCGGAGTACTCGGCCGGCTGGTTTGGTATACCAGGCCTGAGCGGGCACCGCGACGGGCACGACTTCTCCGCGAGCTTCCGGCTGACCAGCGTCGCGCAGACTGGCAACACCGTGCAGGTCGACGCCGCCGACACCGAGGCTGGCCTCGACCTCAAGCTCACCATCGAGCTGACCGACTCCGGTCTGGTGCGCGCCAAGGCGGACCTGACGAACGCGGCCGCGACGCCTTACACAGTCGACGGCCTGCTGCTCGCGCTGCCGGTCCCGACCGAGGCGACCGAGCTGCTCGACCTCACCGGTCGGCACATCGGCGAGCGCCACCCGCAGCGCCACGCATTCACCCAGGGCGCGCATATCCGCGACAACCGGCGTGGCCGCACCGGCGCCGACGCAACCCTGCTCCTGTTCGCCGGCACCCCCGGCTTCGGCTTCCGCGACGGCGAGATCTGGGCCGTGCACACCGCCTGGAGCGGCAACCACCGCTCCTACGCCGAGCGCGGCATGAGCGGGTACGCCGTCATCGGCGGCGGCGAGCTCCTGCTCCCGGGCGAGGTCCGCCTCCAGCCGCAAGGCACGTACAGCACCCCGTGGATCTACGGCTCGTACGGCGTCGGACTCGACCAGGTCTCACACCGCTTCCACGACTACCTGCGTGCGCGGGCGAACCACCCGAAGACCGAGCGCCCCGTCGTACTGAACACGTGGGAGGCCGTGTACTTCGATCTCGACCTCGACAAGCTGAAGGCGCTCGCGGATGCGGCCGCCGAGGTCGGCGCCGAGCGATTCGTCCTGGACGACGGGTGGTTCCGCGGCCGCCGCGACGACCACGCCGGGCTCGGCGACTGGTACGTCGACGAAGGGATCTGGCCGAAGGGCCTGCACCCGCTGGTAGACCACGTGAAGGGCCTCGGCCTGCAGTTCGGCCTCTGGGTCGAGCCGGAGATGGTGAACCCGGACTCCGACCTGGCGCGCGAGCACCCGGACTGGATCCTCGCCGCCGGCGACCGGCTGCCGCCGACCGCACGTCACCAGCACGGCCTGAATCTTGGTATACCAGCCGCCTACGACTACATCCTCGAGCGGCTCGACAGCATCCTGTCCGAGTACGACATCGCGTACCTGAAGTGGGACCACAACCGCGACTTCGTTGACGGCGGCAACCAGTTGACCGGTACGGCGGGGATCCACGAGCAGACGCTGGCGGTATACCGGCTGATCGACGAGCTCAAGCGCCGGCACCCGGGCCTCGAGATCGAGTCCTGCTCGTCCGGCGGCGCCAGGGTCGACCTCGGCATCCTGGAGCGCACGGACCGCATCTGGGGCAGCGACAGCAACGACGCCCTCGAGCGGCAGACCATCCAGCGGTACACACAGCTGCTGCTGCCGCCGGAGCTGATCGGCTGCCACGTCGGCCCGCCGCGCGCCCACACCACCGGCCGCACGCAAACACTGTCGTTCCGCGCGATCACTGCCCTGTTCGGCCACTTCGGTATCGAGTGGGACATCGCGTCGGCCGGTCCCGAGGAACGCGAGGAACTCAAGGGCTGGGTCGCGCTGCACAAGAAGCTGCGGCCGCTACTCCACACCGGTCGCGTCGTCCGCGCTGACCGCGGTCCGGAGGACGTGCTCGTCCACGGCGTCGTTGCACAAGACGGCGTCCGAGGCCTGTTCAGCGTCGTACAGGTGAAGCAGTCGGTGACGTCCGCCGTCGGACGGGTCAGGCTGCCCGGCCTCGACCCGCGGCGGACCTATCGAGTCAGCAAGCTCGCGACACCCGGACCCGAGTCGCGGTCCACCGCCTGGTCGGCCGACCGTGGAAGCGTGGAGTTGAACGGCGCCGCCCTCGCCTCGGTCGGAGTACTCATGCCCGTGCAATGGCCCGAGAGCGCGATCTTGCTGGAAGTTACCGCGATCGGGTAAGCCCACCCGATCGCAGACAGAAGAGGAGATCCCCGTGACCGCCACCACCAACGCACCACCTACAACGACACGAAGTCACGGGGACTCCGGAGCACCGCCGGGGAAGCGGCGAAGCCTGGGAGACCTGAAGGTGGCGATGATCTTCATCGCCCCGGCCACCGTGGGCTTCGTCGTGTTCTACATCTGGCCGACGCTGCGCGGCGCGTACCTGAGCTTCACCGAGTACAGCTTGCTCTCGGCACCGAAGTTCAACGGGCTCGCCAACTACGACCGGATGATCCACGACAGCTTCTTCTGGAACGCGCTCGGCGTCACGGTCGAGTACGTCGTGATCAACATCGGCCTGCAGACCGTCCTGGCCGTCGGGATCGCGATGCTGATGTACCGGCTGACCAAATCGATCACGGTACGCGCGATCATCCTCGCGCCGTACCTGGTCGCGAACGTCGTGGTCGCGCTGGTCTGGTACTGGATGCTCGACGTGCAGGTCGGCGTCGTGAACACGTTCCTGGGCTGGGTCGGGATCGACCCGATCGCGTTCTTCGGCGACTCGCACTGGGCGATCCCGACCGTTGCCGGGATCAACGTCTGGCGGCACATGGGGTATACCGCACTCCTGGTCTTCGCCGGCCTCCAGACGATTCCGTCGTACGTCTACGAGGCGGCCGAGGTGGACGGGTCGACCGAGTGGAAGACGTTCTGGCGGATCACGCTGCCGCTGCTGCGGCCTGTTCTGGTGATGGTCCTGGTGGTCACCATGATCGGGTCGTTCCAGATCTTCGACACGGTCGCGGTGACAACACAGGGCGGTCCGATCAACGCGACAAGAGTCATCTATTACTACATCTACGAGCGAGCGTTCACCCGGTTCGACTTCGGGTACGCGTCGGCGATGGCGCTGGTGTTGTTCGCCATCCTCGCGGTCGTCTCGCTGGTCCAGCTGCGGTTGCTGCGGGCGCGGGAGAGTGATCTCGCATGAGCATCGCAGCTGGTTCGGTACGGCAGGTGAATGTCGGGCGCACAGTCGCCTGGGTCCTGCTGTTCATTCTGCTGATCGTCACCTTGTTCCCCTTCTACTGGATGCTGCGGACGGCGCTCTCCGACAACACGCAGTTGCCCGGTCACCCGAATTCGCTGCTGCCGGTGGAGACGACGCTGGGCGCGTTCAAGCGGGTGCTCGGGTTGTCGAGTATCGAGGAGGCACAGGCTCAAGGCGGTTCCGGTGCCGCAGTCAACTTCTGGCTGTACTTGCGGAACTCGTTGGTCGTGGCAACTATCACGACGGTATGCCAGGTGTTCTTCAGCGCGATGGCGGCGTACGCGTTCGCCCGGCTGCGCTGGCCCGGACGGGACAAGGTCTTCGCATTGTTCCTGGCCGCGCTGATGGTGCCGCCGATCTTCACCGTGCTGCCGAACTTCGTGCTGATCAAGAACCTCGGCCTGCTGAACAGCTTCGCCGGCATCATCCTGCCCGGCGCGTTCATGACGCCGTTCGCGATCTTCTTCCTGCGGCAGTTCTTCCTCAGCATCAATCGGGAGCTCGAGGAAGCGGCGATGATCGACGGAGCCGGCCATCGGCTGATCTTCTTCCGGCTGATCATCCCGATGAGCGCGGCGCCGATCGCGACGCTGGCGATCCTGACCTACATCAACTCGTGGAACGACTACTTCTGGCCGCTGCTCGTCGGTCAGCAGGAGAACGTCCGCGTGCTGACGGTCGCACTCGGAGTGTTCCGGTCGCAGACGCCGCAGGGCGGTCCGGACTGGGCCGGGCTGATGGCGGCGACGCTGATCGCGGCGCTGCCGATGATCATCCTGTTCCTGGCGTTCGCCAAACGGATCACGAACTCCATCGGCTTCTCCGGGATCAAGTGAGGGACGGCCAATGATTTCACGACGCAATCTCCTCAAGGCCGGGATCGCCGCTCTCGCCGTACCGTCGCTTGCCGCCTGCAACAACGGCGCCGCGGCGCGCGGACCGGGCGAGGTCATCTACTGGCTGTGGGACTCCGCCCAGCTGCCGATGTACACCGAGTGCGCCAAGGTGTTCCACGAGCAGAACCCGCAGTACACCGTGACCATCGAGCAGTACGGGTGGAACGACTACTGGTCCAAGTTGGTGACCGGGTTCATCTCGGAGACGGCACCGGACGTGTTCACCGGGCACTCGTCGAAGTACCCGCTGTTCGCGGACAAGGGACAGGTACTGCCGATCGACGAGTACGTTGCCAAGGACAACGTTGATCTGAGCATCTACCAGAAGGGTCTCGCCGATCGCTGGATCGGTGCCGACGGCAAGCGGTACGGACTGCCGAAGGACTGGGATACCGAGGTCTACTTCTACAACAGCGCGTTCACCGAGGCGGCGGGGATCAGCACCGACCAGCTCAACTCGATGACCTGGAATCCGCAGGACGGCGGGACGTTCGAGCAGATCGTCCGCCGGCTGACGGTGGATTCGAAGGGGCGTCGCGGCGACCAGTCCGGGTTCGACAAGGAGAACGTGAAGGTCTACGGACTCGGGTACGCCGATGCCGGTGGTGGCGACGGGCAGACCAGCTGGAGTTGGTATGCCGCGAGCAACGGCTGGAAGTACTCCCAGGGCGAACCGTGGGGCACCAAGTTCTTCTACGGCGACCCGAAGTTCACCGACACGATCGGCTGGTGGCGGGGTCTGATCACCAAGGGTCTGATGCCGACGTACGCGCAGGCGAAATCCGGCGTGGACGTGACGACCTCCTTCGGCGCCGGCAAGTACGGGATGACGCCGAACGGGTCGTGGATGCTCGGGACGTACGGGCAGCTGAAGCAGGTGAAGACGAAGCTGGCACGGTTGCCGATCGGTCCGGTCGGGAAGCGGATGTCGATGATGAACGGTCTGGCGGACACGATCTGGGCCGGCACGAAGCGGCGCGACGCGTCGTGGGCCTGGGTGAAGTTCCTCGGTTCGCAGACCGCTCAGGACATCGTCGCCAAGGCGGGTGTCGTGTTCCCGGCGGTGGCGGCGAGCATGCCGGCGGCGAAGGCGGCGTTCGCCAAGAGCGGCTGGGACGTCACGCCGTTCCTGGAGCCGGTCGAGGCGGGCGACGTGTTCCCGTACCCGGCCAACCCGAACGCGGCGGACGTGACCGCGGTGATGACGCCGGCGATGGAGTCGGTGATGTCGTTCGAGGCCGCGCCGAGCTCGCTGGCGAAGGCGAACGACGACGTGAACAAGATCCTCGCGGTGAACAGCTGAAGGGAACAGCTAAGGGTTGACCCTGGCCGGGCCTACGCCCGGGGGAGTACGTCGTACTGCGTCGGTAGGCGCAGGGTGCTCCTCCGGGGGTAGGTGAGGTGTCGCCGCTGAGGCGACGCGGAGACGGGGGCCGGAACGACAACCTTGGTGCCATCGGAGAACCGACGAGCATCGAGGAGAATCATGAGCGACGAGAGGCCGGGCGGATCGATCCGCATCGGCGACAGCGAGCGTGAGGACGCGGTCAGGCGTCTGGGCGAGCATTACGAAGCCGGCCGGCTGAGCGCGGAAGAGCACTCCGAGCGGGTCGAGCAGGCGCTGAAGGCGCGCACTGGAGTGGACCTGGACGGCTTGTTCACGGATCTGCCGGGCGCACACCAGGCAGGCGACGCCGCCTTCGGCGCCGAGGGCGAGAGCGGCACCGGTGAGGGATGGGCCGGCCCGTGGGGCTGGCGAAAGCCGCCGTGGACCGCACCGCAGAACGCGGCAGGCGCTACCGGACCTGGTGCGGGGCCGTTTGGTGGGCCGCGGCCGGAGTGGGCGCGGCGGGGATTCCTTGGGCGGGTTCCGTTGCCGTTGTTGCTCGTGCTCGGGGTGGTCGGGGTACTTGCGTCGTTCGGGTGTGTGGTGCTGGGCGGGCATCCGCCGTTCCTGCCGATTGCGCTGATCGTGGCCGCCGTGATCGTCATCCGGAAGCGTCGGACGGAGCGCCGGGCATGAGGACGGTATACCGGACGCTCGGTCTGCTGATCGCCATCGCGGTTGTGCTGCAGATCGCCTCGATCGCGCTCGCCGGGTTCACGATCGCGAAGGACGCGGACGACGGGACCGCGATCGGGGCGGACTACAGCAACTTCGGGCAGAGCTACCACAGCATCGCCGGTACGGTGATCGGCCTGCTCGCGCTGGTCTTCCTGATCGTCTCGTTCCTGACCGACGTACCGCGGGGTCGCGTGCTGGCCGGGATCGTGGTCGGTCTGGTGGTCCTGCAGTTCCTGCTCGCTGTGGTGTCCTTCGGGGTCCCGGCGCTGGGCGTGCTGCACGGGATCAACGGGCTCGCGATCGCCGCTGTCGCGAGCATGGGGGCTCGACGGGCCGCCGTACCCAACCAGCCTGTGACCAGTGGCTGAGGTCAAGAAACGGCGGTGGGGCCGGCTGGTCGCACTCGGGATCACCCTGGCGGTACTCGTACCGCTGGGGTATCTCTGGGCGACCAGCCTGGTCCCGGGCTCGTACAACCCGGCGGAGATGGGGTACGCCGATTACGGCGGCGGCCCGTCAATGGATCAGTCGATGGATCACGAGCACCATGCCGGGATGAGCGGCATGAGCGGCATGAGCGGGACCAGCGTCGCGGATCTCACCGGGCCGAAGTCTGGTATACCAAATGTGAACGTGACGCTGACGGCGCGGAAGCAGAAGTTCCAGCTCGCGTCCGGGGAGACCGTCGACGGGTACACCGTGAACGGGACGTCGCCGGGTCCGCTGATCCGGGCGCGGGTGGGCGATCTGATCCAGGTGACGTTCGTGAACGAGTCGGTCCCCGATGGCGCGACATTGCACTGGCACGGGATCGACGTACCGAACGCCGAGGACGGGGTCGCCGGGGTGACGCAGGACGCCGTGCCGGTGGGCGGGAAGCATGTGTACCGGTTCAAGGCGCCGGCGGCCGGCACGTACTGGTACCACTCGCATCAGGTGTCGGCCGATGAGGTGAAGGGCGGCCTGTTCGGCCCGATCGTGATCGCGCCGGCAGTTCCTGGCGAGGTCCTCGCCACGATTCACACGTACGACGGCAAGCGGACCATCAACGGCCGCACCGGGACCTCGCGGGTCGATCTTCCGGCGGGTACGACGGCGCGCGTCCGGGTGATCAACACCGACAACGCGATCCTGCGGGTCGGTCTGATTGGTATGCCATTCAAGGTGGTCGCGGTCGACGGACGCGACGTACACGAGCCGACCGCAACCACGGCTGCCTATCCGCTAGCTGCAGGCGGACGCGTCGACCTGGAGGCCGTCGTACCGGCCGGCGGGATGCGGCTGGACGCGGGCACGGCGTCAACGTCGCTAGGCATCGGCCCCGCTGATCCACCTCAGGCGGAACTGCCGGGGAACAACGTCGATCTGCTGACCTACGGCACACCGGCGCCGCTCGGTTTCGACCCGGCGAAGGCGAACCGCAACTTCGAGTACCGGATCGGGCGGACCGCAGGTTTCCTCGATGGCATACCAGGGCTGTGGTGGACGATCAACGGGCACAAGTTCCCCGACGTACCGATGTTCATGGTCGCCGAAGGAGACATCGTCAAGATGAAGATCTCCAACACCAGCGGCCAGGCGCATCCCATGCACCTGCACGGCCATCACGTCGTCGTCCTGTCCCGCAACGGCGTCGCCGCCACCGGCTCACCCTGGTGGACCGACACCCTCGAGGTCGGCAACAAGGAGACCTACGAGATCGCCTTCGTAGCCGACAACCCCGGCCTCTGGATGGACCACTGCCACAACCTCCCCCACGCCTCCCAAGGCCTGGTAACCCACCTCATGTACGAAGGCATCACCACCCCCTACCAAGTAGGCGGCCACTCCCACAACGAACCCGAGTAGCGGAACCAGCGCCGGTTGCCCGGCGTCAATCACTCATGATGTTCCGGTGAGCGACCCCGACGACGACCTCCACGGCCGACAGTTGGCGCTGTTGCTGCTCTTCTTCTGCACGGTCGGCGGCGGCCTGTACTTCGTCGGCTGGCTCACCCGCCCTAGCTTCCTCTACGACAACCCCATCGCCTGCGCCGCAATCGCGGGCGGGGCCTGCTACCCCGCCCGCTGGCTGGCCGAACAGTTCACCTGGTGGAACCGCCTGGAGCAACCGATGCGCCGGACGCTCGCCCGCCGCGACCGCGCCCGCCGTAGAGCCCTCGCGGAGGCCCGCGAGGCCGCGCGCCTCCGCCGAGCCGAAGACGGCGGCGGCCGCCACAGCCGGACCGGTCGGGGACGGATCGGCCCGCTGAGCCTGCTACGGATGGTCGTTGGCGGTGCGCTGGTGCTCGGTGGGCTCGCGATCGCGCCGTTCGGCATGATCAGCTCGCTCCACGACCAGCGGGTCGCGGAGAATACGCCGGTCGAGCAGGCGGTCGTCGTTTCGGTGAGCGTCGATAAATGGTCCAAGAACCACGACGTGACCATCGCCGTGAGCAATCCCCGCGACGGCTCGAAGGTGGAGATCGACGGTGCCGACCAGGTGAAGCAGCTGCCGCAGGCGGGGGACCGGATCGGCGTACATGTCGATCCGAGCGACCCGTCGAATGTGCTCGCCGCGGACGCTGACTGGGGCGTCCACTGGTACCTCTACCCGATCTTCGTTCTAGCTGCCCTGTTGTGTGCGGGCTTCTTCGCCTTCCTGTTCTTCTGACCGTCAGGATGCAAGCTCGGCCAGGCGCGAGCAGGCTGCGTCGAGTGCTGCTTGCTGGGAGGTGTAGGAGCCCCACCACAGGGGGTTGTCCGGCTGGGAGTCGAGTTCGTCGTCGACGTCGGCGTACCACTCGTCGAGGGTTCTGAAGACTCGCGCGTGTAGATGGTTGTCGTTCACCGCCACCACTCCTGGAGTGAGAACCGTGTACGTCTTCAGGATGTGACGCACGTGCGGCATTGGCGGTGAACGACACGCGGGTTTTCAGGTCACGAGGACTGTGATGCGTTGCGCGGTGTTGTTGCTGAAACCGCCTCGGTTCCAGTCGGCTTCGATGGGTTGCTCGCGGCCGCTGGCGTCGTACGCGCGGACCGTGAGCACGTGTTCGCCCGGCGTTGCCTCCCAGTCGTAGGCGAAAGCGCGCCAGGCGAGCTCGTCGTTGCCGAGGGCATCCAACGTGGCTTCGTGCCAGTTGACGCCGGCGTCGGTGCTGACCTCGACACGTTCGATCGGGGCCCAGCCGGACCAGGCCCGGCCGAACAGCGGAACGGTGCCTGCGGCAACGAAGCGGTGGCGGCTCATGAAGTCCGGGAACCCCGGCGGCACGAGCAGCGCCCGCGGTTCGATCCGGGTCACCGGCCGGCCCGGATCGTCAGGGCGCTGCCGGATCACGTAGGCCACCGCGTTCTGGAACCCGTCGAACTCGTGATCGATCACCTCGATCGACCGCAGCCACTTCACACTCGCCATCCCGTACCACCCCGGCACGACGAGACGCAGCGGGTATCCGTGCTGCGGCGGCAGCGGCCCGCCGTTCATCTCCCACGCGACGATCGCGCCCGACTCGATCGCCTCCGTGATCGACAGCCCGCGCTGATAGTCCTGTACGACGCCCCGCTCGACCCCGCGATCCGCGCCGGTGAACACCACGTCCACGGCATCCTCGCGAATCCCGGCCAACCGCAGCAGGTCCGCCAGCAGCACCCCGGTCCACTCCGCCGTACCGACCGCTTCCGACAACCACGGCTGGCTGATCGGCCGCGGTTGCAACGTGGCCCGTCCGTTGCCCGCGCACTCCAGCGTGACCCGGATCGTACGGCGTCCCATCGCGCGCATCTCGGTCAGCCCGAACGACAACGGTTGCTCGACGCACCCGTTCAGCTCGAGGCGCCAATCGCCCGCATTCGTTGCCGGTATGTCGTAATGCACCAGCACGTAGTGCAGACCCGGCGGCGTCACGTCGTACCGCAGGCTCTCCAGCGGCATCCCGTGATTCCGCGCCGCGAGCTGCAACTCGTCGGCGGTGATCCCCTCACCGGTGTCCGCCAACCGCCCCCGGACACTGAATTCCTCGATTGAATCCACAATCCCACCCCCAGCACCAACCCTAGAGGTTGGGGGCCGTCTACAACCAGCCGTTGTCTACGGCGATCCGGGCGGCCTCGGCGCGGGTGCGGGCGCCGGTCTTGCCGATCGCGGCGGAGAGGTGATTCCGGACCGTTCCCTCGGACAGGTGCAGTTCCTTGGCGATGTCGGCGACGGTCCCGCCTTCGCGGGCGGCCCGCAGTACGTCGGCTTCGCGGCCGGTGAGCGGGCTCGTGCCCGCGACGAGGGTCTCCGCGGCGAGTGACGGATCGACGACGCGCAGCCCCTGGTGCACCCGCCGTACGGCGTCCGCGAGCTGCGTCGCAGGCGTGTCCTTGACGACGAACCCGGCCGCGCCGGCCTCCATCGCGCGGCGTAGATACCCGGGCCGGCCGAACGTCGTCACCATCAGCACCCGAACCCCGGGTACGGCGGTGCGCAGCGCGGCGGCCGCCTCGATCCCGTCCAGCCCCGGCATCTCCACGTCGAGCAGCGCGACATCAGGCTGGGAGTTCTTCGCGGCGTCGATCACCTCGTCGCCACGACCGACCTCGGCCACCACCTCCAGGTCGGGCTCGAGGTCGAGCAGCGCGGCCAGGGCTCCGCGCACCAGCGCCTGGTCGTCGGCAATCAGCAATCGGATGCTCACAGGTCCATCCTCACAGGCCGACCCGGACGGCCAACCGGAACCCGCCACCGGGTGCCTGACCGACCTGCACACTCGCACCGACCTGGTCCGCCCGCTCCCGCAGCCCGACCAGCCCGTGACCGGACGCGCCGCCGCCGGGCGTCGGTCCCTTCCCGTCGTCCAGTACCTCGATCTGCGTCGCCGTGATCCGGATCGTGCAACGCTTCGCGCCGGAATGCCGTACGACGTTCGTCACGCCCTCCCGCACCACCCACGCGAACAGCTCCCGGTTCTCTTCCGGTACTTCGTCCACCGTGGTCGGGAGATCCGCCTTGACCTCGGCGGCCTGCAGCGCGGCCCGCGCCGAGACCAGCTCGCCGGCCAGGCTCAGCTCGCGGTACCCGGCGACTGCCGCCCGTACGTCGGCCAGCGCCGCCCGCGCCAGGCTCTCGACGTCCGCTACCTCGGCGGCCGCCCGCGTCGGGTTGGCCTCGATCAGCTTGCCGGCCAGCTCCGCCTTCACCGTGATGACGGTGAGCGAATGCCCGAGGATGTCGTGCAGGTCCCGGGCGAACCGGTTCCGCTCCTCCTGCACGGCGAGCTCGGCGAAATCCTTGCGCGCCGCGTTCAGTTCGATGCTGCGCTGGATGGCCCGCCGTAGCCCGAACACCGCGAGCGCACCGAGGAAGATCGCGAAGCCGTAGCTGCCATCATCGGTCCATCCGGGCACGACCCGCATCGAGATCTCGGCGCCCGCGAGCAGGATCGCGACGAACGCGACGGCGGCTCGGAGGTCCAGCAGCATCATCGCTACCGACGCGATATAGACCAGCCCGGTCAGGGCGGTCTGGCCGGCGGTCGGGATCATCAGCAGGCACAGCGTCAGCATCAGGGCCAGATAGCCCACCTGCTGCCACGTCGCCAGCAGGTGCTTCCGGGCCATCCGGCGCAGGATTCCGAAGAACCCCAGGTAGCTGGCCGCGAACAGGATCACCGTGAGGAACCCGAGGACCTGGCTGATGCCGTCCTTGCGCTCCGCGATCTTCTGCAGCGGCTGCGCCAGGTAGAACAGCCAGACCCCCGCGGCCAGCCAGCCCCAACGTCCCGGGCCGGCGCCGACACGGTCGGCCATTCCGTCCATGATGCTGGGGCCGCGGTTGGTCTTCACGGTGGTCACGCTACCGCTCTGGTGCTCAGGCGCGGGCAGTGTCGGCGCGGAACCGGCGCAGGCCGATGAACCCGAGCACGACGGTCCAGCCGAGCACCACGAGCAGTGCCTGGGTGTCGACCCCGCCCTGCGTCAGGGCGCTGCGGGAGGTCAGCCCGGTCCAGTACGCCGGAGTCAGTTGCGCGATGTGCTTCATGACCGACGGCATCTGGTCGACCGGCAGCCACAGTCCGCCGAAGGCGGCGATCAGCATCGTGCTCAGACCGGTGATCGGCTGCACGCTGTCGGGCTTGGCGATGTACCCGATGACCAGGCCGATCGCGGCGAACGGCAGGGCGCCCAGCCAGGACACCAGCGCGACGGTCATCCACTGGCCGAGGCTCAGGTGGACGTTGCCGAAGATCATCCCGAAGGCGAAGACGACCAGCAGCGGGGGGATCGCCAGCAGCAGCGAGAGGATCACCTTGTTGACGACGTACGCCTGGGGCTTCAGCGGGGTCAGGCGCAGCGTCCGGTTCCAGCCGCCGTCGCGCTCCGCCGCGATCACACCGCCGCTGCTCATCGCGGCGGACATCGAGCCGAACATCGCCATACTCACCATCACGTAGGCGATCGCGGAGATCCCGCCCTCGCTCGCGTTCTTCGGAAGTGTCATGCCGAAGATCGCGAACAGCACCAGCGGCATCAGGATCGAGAAGATCAGCACCCGCCGGTTCCGCAGGGTCCGGCGGATGTCGAAGATCAGGTAGTTGCGGTTCATGCCAGCGTCTCCTCTTGGGCCGCGCTGATCGCGAGGACGGCGTCCTCCAGGTCGGCGGACGTTACTTCGATGTCGTGGGCGGTGGTGTTGTCCAGCAGGTGCCGCAGCGTGTTGTCCGAGTCCGCGCACTGCAGGAGGACGACCTCACCGCGGGTCTCGACATTCCGTACGCCGGGCAGCGACGCGAGCGCGGCGAGATCGGCGCCGGGGATCGTGGCCCGGATGGTGCGGCCGGAGACACTCGCCTTGATCTGCGCAGCGGTGCCGTCGGCAACGACCTTGCCGTTGCGCATCAGTACGACGCGGTCGGCGTAGGAGTCCGCCTCTTCGAGGTAGTGGGTGGCGAACAGGACCGTGCGGCCGCGGGCGGTCTCCTCGTGCATCGACGCCCAGAAGTCGCGGCGGGACTCGACGTCCATCCCGGTCGTCGGCTCGTCCAGCACGATCAGGTCGGGCTGCGGGATGATCGCCATCGCGAACCGCACCCGCTGCTTCTGACCGCCGGACAGCGCCTTCATCGTGCGGCCGGTGAGGTCGGCGATACCGGCGCGCTCGAGCGCCTCCTCGACAGGCATCGGGTCCCGGTGCAGACCGGCGACCAGGTTCAGCAGTTCGCCGACCTTGGCGTCCTCGATGATCCCGCCGCTCTGCAGCATCACGCCGACCTGCCCCTGGGCGATCGCGTCCGTCGGGGAACCGCCGTACACCTGGACGGTGCCGTTGTCGGGCTTCACCAGGCCGAGCAGCATCTCGATGGTGGTCGATTTGCCGGCGCCGTTCGGGCCCAGCAACGCCACCACCTCGCCGGCCCGGATGGTCAGATCCACCCCGGCGACGGCCTGCACGTCCGCATACTTCTTGGTCACACCCCGCAGGCTGACCGCAGTCGTTGTCGTCATACCCAGAAGCTTGTCCGAGCACGGCGTACACGCCCTGGATCGCTCGTCACGACCCATCCATGACATCCGTCAGCCAACTATTCGGCGGGATGGACCGTCCACTGGTGCAGAGGGGGTGGTTGAGGTGGTCGAACTCCGGGCACGAGTGGGAGGGTGGCAGGGGAGGAGCGAGATGGCGACGTTGACCGTGTGGCAGTTCGAGAACTGGGACGGGGCCAACCAGGCGATCGGGACGCTGGAGAGCCTGGCCAAGCAGAAGCTGATCAAGATTCATGACGCCGCGACGGTGTCGTGGCAGCCGGAGAAGCGGCGGCCGCGGACCCGGCAGGTGCGGAACATGACCGGGCCGGGCGCGGTCGGCGGGGCGTTCTGGGGGATGTTGTTCGGGACGATCTTCCTGATGCCGTTCGCCGGCGCCGCGATCGGGGCCGCGGCAGGTGCGGTGGCGGGCAGGCTCATCGACGTCGGGATCGACGACGACTTCATCAAGGAAGTGCGGGCCAAGGTCACGCCGGGGACGTCGGCGCTTTTCCTGCTGTCCAGCGAAGAGATGACCGACAAGGTCCGGGAGACGTTCCAGAAGACGAGGCTCCGGGCCAAGCTCATCCACATCAACCTGAGCGACGACCAGGAGTCCGCCATCCACGAGATGTTCGGCGACTGATTCAGCGTCGGACGAAGTCCAGCACGCGCAGCCAGTCTTCCTCGAGGAGCGCGTGTCCGCCGGGGCGGACGTGGTATCCGAGGTCGCCGTTCTTGAACGCCGGGGTTGCCGCGACGACGGCCAGGTACTCGCCGATCGGATCGGCCCAGGCGTCGTCCTCGGCGCTGGCGACGTACACGCGGCGGGGCGCGATGCTTGCGAGCAACTGATGCTGGTCCATGGGCGGTTGGCTCCCGGCGTACGTCGAGAACGACGGCACGAACCAGTGCGGGAACTTCGTGGTGATCGCGGCGATGTCCTCGCCGCCGGGATGGCGGAAAAGGGACGCGCCGCAGCAGCCGGAGTCGTTCGGGACCGTGACGGCGAAGCGTTCGTCCTGTACGCCGGCCCAGAGGGCGGCCTTGCCGAGGCGGGAATGGCCGAGTGCGATCGCGCCGTCCGTGGTCAGGCCGGGGATGTCGGCGGCGATGTCCAGGCACCTCGAGAGCCCCCAGGCCCAGGCTGCGACCGCGCCCCACGGTTCTCCAGTGGGGAAGAGCGCGCGTACGCCGCGAGCGTCTGGGTCGTCGGGCTCTATCTGCTGGTAGTCGACGGTGAGTACGGCGTACCCGGCGTCCATCACCTTCGCGTACGGCCAATCGTCGATCGTCTGGTCGTTGCCGGCGAAGTTGAGCGCCACGATGACCGGCGCCGGGCGCGCATCCGCCGGAAGGTGCAGGAGGGTGTCGAGCTCCAGATCGCCGAGCGGACAGGCAATCACCGCCCGATGCCGCAGCCGATCACCCGTCCCACCGAACACACCCTCGTCGCGCGACTGCAACACCACCTCACCCAGCCGTCCACCATCAGGCGTCCGCCCGTAGATCGTCCGCGCGAACTCGTCGACAACCTCGACAACTCCGCCGACCTCGCCGCCGAGGGCCGGCAGGTCCGGCAGTTCGGCATCCCGCCACGCCTGTGGGAGGAGGTCCGCTGAGTCCGTCGTCATGAGCCCATCCTTGCCGAAATGTCGTTGACCGGAGCGTTGTGGAGTGTCAGGGTCCGGTGGGTGGATCGGGTTGCGAAGCTGCATGACGACGAGGTCGAGATCGACACGTCCCTGGTGGAACGGCTCGTTGCTGAGCAGTTCCCGCGGTGGGCCGGGTTGCCGGCCCGGGTGGTGGAGCGGTCGGGGACGGACAACGTGACGTTCCGGCTGGGGGATGAGCTCTCCGTACGGCTGCCGCGGACCGAGTCGACCCAGGGGCAGGTGGAGAAGGACCTGACGTGGATGCCGCGGTTGGCGCCGCACCTGCCGGTGTCGATCCCGGAGCCGCTGCAGCTCGGCGAGCCGGGACTGGGATATCCCTTCAGCTGGGGCGTCTACCGATGGCTGCCGGGCCGGCCGTTCGACGACTCGTCGGACGACGCGGTTGCGCTGGCGCGGCAGTTGGCCGAGTTCGTGCGCTCGCTCCGGGAGGTCGACACCACCGGAGCGCCGGTGCCGTCGGACAACCCGTTCGACCGTGGTACGCCGTTGGCGCCGCGGGACGCGATGTTCCGTGAGGCGCTGGACGAACTCCGCGAGCACTTCGACACCGGCCTGCTGCTGGCGGCCTGGGAGGAGTCGCTGGCGGCGGACACCTGGGACGGTACGCCGACCTGGATCCACGGCGATCTGATGGCGGGCAACGTATTGGTTGCTGACGGCAAGCTTTCCGCCGTGATCGACTTCGGTACGGCGCGTGCCGCCGATCCGGCCGGTGACGTGCTGGCGGCGTGGTTCCTGTTCGAAGGTGAGTCCCGACGGGTCTATCGCGAGGCCCTCGAGGTGGACGACGACACCTGGCTCCGGGCTCGGGGGTGGGCATTGTCGCTCTCGCTGATCGCGATTCCGTACTACATGCACCGGGACCCGGACACCATTCGCGGCGGGCAGGAATACATCGCCGACGTCCTCACCGACTTCGCCGGGCGGTAGTCACCAGAGTTTGTCGATGCGCCCGGGGTAGAGGGCGATCCGGGCATTGTGGAACGTGGCGGCGGCTTGCTGGGCGGCGGGGGTGAAGAAGGCGGCCATGGTGACTTTGTCGAAGCCTGGTTGGTCGCTGGGGAACGGGTCGTCGGGGGTGCCGCCGATGAGGGTTGTGCCGGGGAGGAGTTGGAAGCCGGCACGTTCGTAGAACGGTTGCAGCGGGCGGTCGCAGGTGAAGAGGGCCAGGTCCAGGTCTGTCATTGCCGCGCGGGCGGCGGTGACGAGGCGAAGGCCGTAGCCATGGCCGCGAAGGTCCTTGCGGGTGACGACGGTGCTCAGACCGCCGGCACGGAAGGTGTTGCCGGCGTGGTCGAGGGTCTTGTGGAGGATGTCGAGAGCGGCCACGACGGTTTCGTTGTCGATGAGGAGGACTGACAACGGGTGAAGGCTCGGGTCGTGAACCAGGTCATCGGCGAGCGAGTCGACCGGGGAGGAGGCCTGTGTGGGCGGCCAGGCTTGGTTCTGTAGGGCGTGGACTTGGTGGCGGAGGGCGGTGGGGACGGCGGGCTCGGGGTGGGACTCGATGTGCATCAGGTGGACTTGAGGGTGTGGAGGCCCTGCCAGAGGAGGTCTTGGAGGGTGCGGGCTACCTTCTCGGGGCTTGGCGGGGTGGCGGATCGGGTGCGCCAGATGGCCAGGCGTTCGGTGGCGCCTGAGATGCTCTGGGCAACGATCTGGACCTCGTCCTCGTCGACCGGGCGACCGGCCGGGAGGTTCATCCGGACCATCGTGGCGATCAGCTCGATGAACGCCGCGCGTACCTCATCGGTCGCCTCCGCGGCCGGGCCCGCGCTGAGCATGCCCTCGTCGACGAGCACCGACCACGCCTGCGGATGGTCGTCGAGGAACTGGAACCACGCGACGAACCCGGCGTACAGCGCGTCCTCGGCATCCGGCGCCGCCATCACCGCATCGGACACCGTGTCCAGCAGTTGACCGCGGAGGCGGGCGAGGCAGGCGAGGAAGAGGCCGTCCTTCGAGCCGTAGTACTGGTAGATCAGCGGCTTCGAGACGCCGACCTGCGCGGCGACGTCGTCCATCGACGTGCCCTGGTACCCGCGCTCGCCGAAGATCCGCTCGGCCGCCTCGAGGATCTCCCGTTCCCGGGCGGCCCGGTCGCGGCGTCGCTTCGGGGCAGTGGTCGAGGTCACTTGCGCAGTCTAACTGACTCCGAGTAACTTACTGGGAGTAAGTTCCAGCCGAGCGGGAGGCCAGGGATGACTGAGCAGCATCGGATCGTGGTGATCGGCACCGGGTTCGCCGGGATCGGAATGGCGGTCCGGCTGAAGCAGGCCGGGTACGACGACTTCGTCGTCTTGGAGCGTGCCGATGAGGTCGGCGGCACCTGGCGCGACAACACGTACCCGGGCTGCCGGTGTGATGTGCCGTCGCATCTGTACTCGTTCTCGTTCGCGCCCAACCCCGAGTGGTCGTCGACGTTCTCGCCGCAGCCCGAGATCGAGGACTACCTGCGCAAGGTCACCGACGCGTTCGGCGTCCGCCCGCAGATCCGCTTCGGTCACGCGGTCGAGTCGGCGAGCTGGGAGGACGGCCGCTGGCGGATCGCGACCAGCCAGGGCGAGTTCACCGCGGACATTCTCCTGTCCGGCATGGGTCCGCTCGCCGAACCGTCGTACCCGAAGCTGCCGGGGATCGAGGACTTCGAGGGCGAGGTCTTCCACTCGGCGCGGTGGAACCACGACCTGAACCTCAGCGGTCGCAAGGTCGCGGTGATCGGAACCGGCGCTTCGGCGATCCAGTTCGTGCCGGCGATCCAGCCCGAGGTCGAGGAACTGCACCTGTTCCAACGCACGCCGCCGTGGGTGATGCCGCGTCCGGACCGCAAGATCACCGCGGCCGAGAAGATGGTATACCGGCGGTTTCCCCTTGTGCAGAAGGCGATTCGGGCGGGCATCTACTGGGGTCGCGAGTCGATGGTGCTCGGGTTCGCCAAGTTGCCGGCGATCATGAAGCAGGCGCAGAAGGTCGCCGAGAAGCATCTCGCGCACCAGGTCCGCGATCCGCTGCTGCGCGCCAAGCTGACGCCGGACTTCACCCTCGGCTGCAAGCGGGTGCTGATCTCCGACGACTACTACCCGGCGGTCGCACGTCCCAATGTCGAGGTGGTCACCGACGGGATCGCCGAGGTCACACCGACCTGCATCGTCACGGACGACGGCGTGAAGCATGAGGTCGACACGATCATCTACGGCACCGGCTTCAAGGTGACCGACCTGCCGGTGATGGACATGGTGCACGGCCGCGACGGCGTCTCGCTGCGGGAGGCGTGGACCAATGGTATGGAGGCCCACCTCGGTACGGCGATCGCCGGCTTCCCGAACTTCTTCATGCTGATCGGCCCGAACACCGGCCTCGGCCACAGCTCGATGGTCTTCATGATCGAGTCCCAGATCGCCTACATCCTCGATGCGCTGAAGACGATGGACGCGCAGGGGCTGCGAGAGGTTGAGGTACGGCGGGAGGTGCAGCGCGCGTTCGTCGACGGGGTCCGCGCATCGATGCGGAACACGATCTGGACCCGCGGCGGCTGCACCAGTTGGTACCTGGACTCGGAGGGCCGCAATACCACTCTCTGGCCGTCGTTCACGTTCCGGTTCCGCCGGCTGACCAGGCACTTCGACCCCGACGAGTATCAGACGCTCGCTATGTGACATCGAGCGTGTTACATTCGATCGGTCGGATGCTGGTGTGGTCTGGAAGCAGGGGCTGATCGGAGGGCGCGGTGCTGGAGTTGCTCCTCCCGCTCCACGGGATCGGCGGTCGAGGGGACCTGCCGGTGCCGATGTGGCTGGCGATCTACTCCGCAGGCGCCGCGGTCGCCGTCTCGTTCTTCGCGCTCGCGGCGTTCTGGTCGCGTCCGCGGTTCGAGCGGATCACCGGCAGGCCGCTCGGCGCACTGACCCGGATCGTCGACAACCGCGCGACCCGCGTCGTACTGAAGGTTGCCGGTCTCGCGGCGTTCGCGTTGCTGCTGGGTGCCGCGTGGTTCGGCGATCCCGAGCCGTCGCGGAACCCGGCGCCGACCTGGCTGTACGTGTGGATCTGGGTCGGCATCATCCCGCTCTCGCTTGTCTGCGGCCCGATCTGGCGGCTCGCGAATCCGTTGCGCACGATCGCGGGCCTGGTACGGCGTACGTCGTACCGGCAACTGCCTGACCGGATCGCCTACTGGCCGGCCGTGGCGGGATTGGCCGGCTTCCTCTGGCTGGAATTGGTATACCAGGACGGATCCGAGCCGCTCGTCGTTGCCATTGCCGTCAGCAGCTACGCGATCGCGAATGTTGCTGCAGGCATCGTTTACGGTCCGGCTTGGTATACCACCGGCGACAGCTTCGAGGTGTACGCCGAAGTACTCGCGCGACTGAGCCCGATCGGACGCGGCGCCGACGGGCAGCTGGTACTGCGGAACCCGTTGGCGGGCCTGGCGACGATGCCGCAGCACCCGGGGATCGTCGGCCTGCTGTGTTTGTTGCTCGGGTCAACGGCCTTCGACGGGGTCTCCCGCTGGTCGGCGTGGACCCGACGCACAGGCGAGCTGAGCCGCCCGCAACACCTGGTGGTCTACACCCTCGGGCTCATCATTGCGGTCGCGATCGTGACAGGCCTGTTCCTGCTGGCCGCCCGGACGACCGGAGTGGCGCAAACAAGGCCGGGCGGGATCGGGCCGGCCGGACTGCCCGGCGCGTTCGTGCATTCGCTGGTGCCGATCGCGATCGGGTACGCCGTCGCGCACTACTTCTCGTTCGCGATGTTTCAGGGGCAGGAGGGCTGGCTGCTCGCGTCGGACCCGTTCGCGCGCGGATGGGACCTGCTCGGGACCAGCGGGACGCGGATCGACTACGCGTTCCTGAGTACCGGTTTCATCGCGGGGGTCCAGATCGGTGCGATCGTGCTCGGACACGTACTCGGGGTCGTGTCCGCGCATGATCGCGCTGCCGACCTGTTCCGCCGCAGGCAGCTGCGACGTGCGCAGTACCCGATGCTCGCCGCGATGGTCGCTTTCACCGCCGGCGGCATCGCGCTGGTGACGGCATCATGATCGCCCTGCATATGGGCGGCATCCCCGAGACCGCGATGGTCCTCGGCCCGATCCTGCTGATCGCCGCCTTCCTCCGCATCGCCCGCCGCAACGAAGCAAACCTTCCCGACGAGGACGAGGACGACTGGAACGCCGACCTCGGCGACCTGCCTGATCAAGCGCAGCACGCCCGGACAAAGTGAGGCCCGGAGAACCCCCTGCGGTTCGCCGGGCCTCGCCCCGTTGTTTCCCCGTGGCTTCAGGCGGCCAGAGCCGGTTCGTAGTACCCGCTCAGGCGGATGGGTGTTGCGAGCGTGACGAGCTTGGCGAGCTCGGAGCAGCCCGCGCTGAGTGCGGCTTCGAGCGTGGGCCACTGGTCGACGCACCAGTACGGGTCGTCGGGCTGACGGTCGTTGTCGTCGTCGATGTCGGCGCACCAGCCGCCGGAGCGGATGTGGTGGACGTGCAGTCGAAGCTTCATGGCGGTTCAGCTCTCGGGTTCAGCTCTGGGTTCAGAAGGGCAGAGGACGGCCGGACGGGGTCCGGAGGTCGAGGGTCTTGGTCTGTCGGCGTGTCGTCGTGGTGCGTGGTCGCCGACGGATCTGGATCTGGCGCATCGCCGTCCTCCTGCCTGGTCTGTTCTGGTAGCTATACGGTCGCGCGTGAGTGGCGGTTCACGCATGCGGAGGATTACCTATCTACCTCCCGAGGAATCCCTGATGCGGGCTCGGGGAGGAGGTAGGGGATCGGCTGACCGATATGTAGGGCTACCTAGGGGCTTCAGCCGGTGGAGGGGAGGGCCTTCGGGTCGAGGCCTAGTTCTTCGTAGGCGACCTGTTCGATCTCGCGGGCCATGGCCTCGCGGAAGGCTGCGACCAGGGCTTGGCCGGCCAGCGGGATGATTCCTTCGAGCGTTCGCTGGATCTCTGGCCAGCCGTCCGGGGGCATGCCGGCGTTGGTGAAGTCGCGCCAGACGGTCGAGCGGAACAGTTCGACGTACGTCTTGGCGACCGCATCGGCCTGCGCGAACAGCTTCGGCAGCATCTCGAAGATCGCTTCCATCGGGACGCCGAGCTTGATCACCTCGAGGCCGGTGCGGAGCAGGTCCGAGTTCGGGATGCGTAGCCGGCCGTCCTCCAGCCGCTCCGCGATCCCTAGCTCGACCAGCCGCTCGATCACCGCCGGGTCGTACGGCACGCCGGCCCGGTCGGCGAGCTGTTCGCCGTCGAGCACCTCCGGCTCCGACGGCGTCCACGGGTTGACGAGGGTCTCGAAGACGCCGAGTGCGAGTGCACCATCGGGCAGCTCGCCCAACATCCGCTCGACCGCGGCCAGCGTGTAGCCCTTGTCGAGCAGCTCCCGGACCAACGTCAGCCGGGCCACGTGCTCGGCGCCGTAGTAGCCGGTCCGGCCGACCAGGCGCGGCGGCGGGATCAGCCCGCGTCCGGCGTACGCGCGCACGTTGCGGACCGTCATCCCGACCTTGGCGGCCAGTTGGTCGACAGTGAGCTCCTCTTCCACCCTTGACAGTCTTCCAGACTCCACGTTACATAGTAGATGTAACATCAAGCATGGCGCATGTCTGATGTAAGGAGTCTCGATGGCGATCCCGCTGGCGACCACCGGTACGGCGAGCTTCGACCAGATCGCGATCGTCACCGGCGTCGTGGGTTTGGTATACCTCGCACTCGCCGTGCTGCTGTGGCGGGAACGGACCGGACGCGTCACGCTGGTAGGTAGGTTTGCGGACACCATCGGGAGACTGGACGGAGTCCCCCGATGGGCCGCACTGACGCCGTACCTGCATGCGGTCTCGCTGCTTGCCTGCGCGTTCGGGGTGTGGTGGGACATCGCGATCCACATCGACCGCGGCCGCGACACGGGCCCGTTCGGTACGGCGGCGCATTATCCGATCTTCTTCGGGATCCTCGGCGTGATCATCTCGGGCGTGTTGCCGATCGCGCTCGCCGGCAAGCCGCTGCCGGCTCGCACGATCAAGCTGACGAAGGGCTGGCGGATCCCGTGCAGCGCTGCGCTGGTGACGGTCTGCGGGACGTTCGCGCTGGTCGGGTTCCCGCTCGACGACGTGTGGCACCGGCTGTTCGGTGAGGATGTCACGCTCTGGGGACCGACCCACCTGCTGATGATCGGTGGGGTGGTCTTCTCGATCTTCGCCCGGGTGCTTGCGATCGCGGAGGTCGAGCAACTGGTCGGGCCGAACAAGCGGCGGCTGTTCCAGGAGATCGTGTCGGTCGGTGCCTTGCTGATTGCGTGGGACCTGTTCAGCACCGAGTTCAACTACGGCGTACCGCAGTTTCCCCTTGTTTTGCAGCCGATCCTGATCGTCTTCGGCGCCGCACTGGGATTCACGATCCTGCGGGCGCGGCGTGGTCCGGGTACGGCGTTTGCCGCGCTGGCGGTATACCTGATCATCCGCGGCGGGATCGCCTGGGCGGTGGCCGAGCCGCTGGGCCAGATCGTCGGGCACTTCCCGTTGCTGATCGTCGAGGCGGTCCTGGTCGAGCTGGTCGCATTTGCCCTGGGCAACAAGAACCGGTTCCGCCTGGGCGCGGTCGCCGGTGGGTTGATCGGGACGGTCGGCGTGGTTGCGGAGTACGCCTGGAGTCACGTCTGGATGCCGATCGCCTGGCCGTCGTCGATGCTGCCGTCCGCTCTTGGGTACGGCGTGATCGTCGGAGTCGGAGCCGGTCTCGTCGGGGCCTGGCTCGCGACGCGGTACGCCGAGGTTGCGGGCGAGGAACGCGCCGTCGGGATCAAGCACATCCGGCCGGTCGCGGTCCGGCGTACGCATCAACTCGGCGCGGTCGGGCTGGTCGCGGTCGTGGCGACGGTGTTCTTCTGCGTGCCGCGGTCGGCGGACCCGGGCGTGACAGGTGTCGTGTCGTTGGAGCGGGTGGCCACGGGGGCCGAGCCGACGGCGTACGTCACGATCGCTCTGTCGCCGGATGACGCTGCCGATGGTGCGCGCTGGTTCGAGGCGCTGGCCTGGCAGGGCGGCGGTTTGGTATACCAGCCGATGGAGAAGGTTGCCGACGGCACGTACCGGTCGGCCGGCGCGCTGCCGATGTACGGGAAGTGGAAGTCGATGATCCGGCTGCACCAGGGGCAGCGGGACCTGGTGGCGGCCTGGGTGTACGCGCCGGAAGATGCGGCGATCGAGAAGCCCGCGGTGCAGGTGTCGAACGGCCAGACGGTCGAGTTCGTGAACGAGCAGCAGATCCTGCGGCGCGAGGAGAAGTCCGACGTGCCACGATGGATGTGGAACGCCGGTTATGCGCTGCTCGCGGTGGTCGGGCTGCTCGAGATCATCGGGATCGCCTGGCTGGTCGGGCGTGGTGCCCGCGGCGGGCGGGCGCGTGCGGCTCACCTGGCAGCCGGCGAACGGGAACGGGAGATTGCGTGACGATCCAGTTGGAGCGGTCCGGGGTCACTGCTCGCGACGGAGTACGGCTGAACGTCGAGGTGACCGGACCGGCTGACGCGCCGGTGACCGTGTTACTCGTGCACGGATGGACGTGTTCGACGCGGTCCTGGCACAACCAGGTGGAGAAGCTGCCGGAGGTCCTCGGGCCTGATGCCGTACGCGTCGTCACCTACGACCATCGCGGGCACGGCCGGTCGGAGGCTGCGCCCGCCGGGTCGATGCGGCTTGATCAGCTCGCCGACGACTTGGTGACGGTCCTGGACGAGGTCGTCGGGGACGGTCCGGTCGTGTACGCCGGGCACTCGATGGGCGGCATGACGTTGATGGCGGCCGCGGATCAGTACCCGGAGCTGTTCGGCTCACGCATCCGTGCGGCCGCACTGGTCAGCACCACTTCAGGTCACTTGACCGAGGGCGCGCTTGGTATACCACCGCGCTTCGACCCCACTGCCGCCCGAATCGCTCCCCGAATCCTGAACGCAGTGGGCACCAGAGCCGACAAACGAGCCGCTCGCCGCGCCGCCACAACAAGTGGCGAGCCGGCCGCCGACACAGCCGTGCATCGCGCCGCCAGGCTGGCCGCGGCCAGGAGGCGGGCTGCGGCACTTGCCGCCAACCTCCAGAAGCCGGCGCTGCGGCGGGTCGTGTTTGGCAAGCATGCGGATCCGGCGGAGGTCGAGTTGTTTCTGCAGGATCTGGCGGTTGTGCCGGGGCCGTCGTACGGCGGCTTCTTCGAGGCGATGCTGGAGCACGAGCGGGGGCACGTGTTGAAGGTGCTCGACCAGCTGCCGGTGGAGATCATGCACGGGACGCGCGATCGGCTGCTGCCGCCGCGGCACGCCAACCGGATGGCTGCTGAGCTTCCGAGTGCACGCCTGTGGATCTACCCCGGCGCCGGCCACATGCTCATGCAGGAACGGCCCCGCGACGTGACCCACCGCCTGGCGTCCCTGGCCCGCAAGGTGTCGGCCTGAGAGTCGCGTCACGGCCTGCCGCGGCGTACTCGCCTACGCTCGACCCGTGAACCTCCTGTCCGACGTCGTGGTCGTGGACCTGACCCGTGCGCTGGCGGGTCCGCACGCGGCGATGATGCTCGGGGACCTCGGCGCCCGGGTGATCAAGGTCGAGACCCCGAACGGCGGCGACGACAGCCGCGGCTGGGGTCCGCCGTTCGTCGAGGGCGAGTCGACGTACTACCTGTCGGCGAACCGGAACAAGGAGTCCGTCACTGCCGACCTCAAGTCGGCCGAGGGCAAGGAGTTCCTGACCAAGCTGGTCCGCAAGGCCGACGTACTGATCGAGAACTTCCGGCCGGGCGTGCTCGATCGGCTCGGGTTCTCAACAGACCGCCTGCACGAGCTCAACCCCGGCCTGGTGATCCTGTCGATCACCGGCTTCGGGCACGACGGGCCGGACGGCGGGCGGGCCGGGTACGACCAGATCGCGCAGGGTGAAGGCGGTCTGATGAGCATCACCGGCGCGGTCGAGCCGACGAAGGTCGGCGCCCCGATCGCGGACCTGCTGGCCGGCATGTACGGCGCTTACGGTGCGCTCGCCGCGCTGCACGAGCGAGCGATCACCGGCAAGGGTCGCGTCGTACGGACGAGCCTGCTCGCGTCGGTGGTCGGCGTCCACGCGTTCCACGGAACGAAGTGGACGGTCGCGCATCAGTTGCCTGAGCGGGTAGGCAACCACCACGCGCAGATCGCGCCGTACGGGATGTATCGCACCGCCGACACCAGCATCCAGGTCGCGGTGGGTAGCGAGGGGCAATGGCGGACGTTCGCGCCGATCGTCGGTCTCGATCCAACCGATGAGCGCTTCGCCGTCAACGCCCGACGAGTCGCGCACCGCGACGAGCTGACCGCCGCGATCGAGACCGCGTTCGCCGCCGAACCGGCCGATGTGTGGCTGGAACGCCTTGCGGAGAAGGGCATCCCGGCCGGCAAGGTCCGCAACTTCCAGCAGGTGTACGAGTGGGAGCAGACGCGGTCCCAGGGCCTCCTGATCGATGTCGAGCACCCCATCCTCGGCACCGTCCAGCTCCCCGGCCCGCCCCTCCGCTTCGACGACAACCCGTACGCCGGCGCCCGCGAGACCAACCTCCCGCCGCCCCGCCTGGGCGAGCACAACGAGTCCGTCCGGGCCTGGCTCGACGACTAGTCATGCACTTTACGTACGTAACCTCGGGGCATTACCAGTAGCGTGAGAGGATCACCCGCGTGACTGCCTTGCCGAGTGTTTCGTACTCCATCACCGTTCGCCTTGAGGTGCCCGCGGGTGGCTCGACGGTGAGCAAGCTGACGACCGCGGTCGAGCAGGCCGGCGGTCTGGTCACCGCGCTCGACGTGACCGCGTCCGGCCACGAGCGGCTGCGGATCGACGTCACCTGCGCCGCGGCCGACACCGAGCACGCCGGCCGGCTGGTCGAGGCGATGCGGGCCGTGCCGGGCGTCGAGATCGGCCGGGTCTCGGACCGGACGTTCCTGATGCACCTCGGCGGCAAGATCTCGATGGAGGCCAAGCACCCGATCCGCAACCGTGACGATCTGTCGATGATCTACACGCCGGGTGTCGCGCGGGTCTGCCTGGCGATCGCGGCCAACCCGGACGACGCGCGCCGGCTGACGATCAAGCGCAACAGTGTCGCGGTCGTCACCGACGGTTCCGCCGTACTCGGGCTCGGCAACATCGGCCCGAAGGCCGCGCTGCCGGTGATGGAGGGCAAGGCCGCGCTGTTCAAGCGGTTCGCCGGGATCGACGCCTGGCCGCTGTGCCTGGACACCCAGGACCCGGACGCGATCGTCCAGATCGTCAAGGCGATCGCCCCCGGATTCGCCGGGATCAACCTGGAGGACATCTCCGCGCCGCGCTGCTTCGAGATCGAGGCCCGGCTGCGCGAGGAGCTCGACATCCCGGTCTTCCACGACGACCAGCACGGTACGGCGGTCGTCGTACTGGCTGCTCTCTACAACGCGTTGCGCGTGGTCAGCAAGGACATCACGAACGTTCGGGTGGTGCTGTCCGGCGCCGGCGCGGCCGGTACGGCGATCCTCAAGCTGCTGCTCAAGGCGGGTGTCAAGGACGCAGTCGTCGCGGACGTCGACGGCGTGATCCACGCCGAGCGCGTCGGCTTGTCGCCGGAGCTGCGCTGGATCGCGGAGAACACCAACGCGGCGAAGTACAGCGGCAACCTGAAGGGTGCGCTGGCGGGCGCGGACGTGTTCATCGGCGTCTCCGCGCCGAACATCCTCACCGGCGACGACATCGCGACGATGAACGACGACTCGATCGTGTTCGCGCTGGCGAACCCGGTGCCCGAGGTCGACCCGGGCGAGGCGGGCGAGCACGCGGCGGTCGTCGCGACCGGCCGCAGCGACTACCCGAACCAGATCAACAACGTGCTGGTGTTCCCGGGCGTGTTCCGCGGTCTGCTCGACGCGCAGTCCTCGAAGGTCTCGGTCGACATGGAGTTGGCGGCCGCGAAGGCGCTCGCCGGTGTCGTCACGGACGAAGAGCTGAACGCGACGTACATCGTGCCGAGCGTCTTCCATCCGGAGGTGCACACGCGCGTCGCGCACGCCGTCCGCGACGCGGCCGGCGGCAATGCCCCGGCGCACGAGAACTACCCGGACGACACTCCGGCGTGACCGTGCAGGTAGCGGACGAGACGAAGACGGGACGGTCGGTCTGGCTCTGGCGGATCGTGTTCGTCGCGGCGGTCGCCTTGCAGCTGTACGGCGTCTACTCGCCGCGTGAGGCGGGTCCGCACGTCGGGATCCCGCAGATCGACAAGATCGCGCACTGCTTCCTGTTCGCGGCGGTCGCGTTCACCGGGCTGAAGGTCGGCGTACCGGCACGATGGTTGCTCGGAGCACTGGCCGCGAACGCGATCGTCAGCGAGCTGGTGCAGCACTGGCTGCTGCCGCAGCGCGACGGTGACCCGTTGGATGCGCTGGCCGACCTGGCCGGGGTCGCACTCGGAGCTTGGCTGGGGTTCAGAGCGAACCGTCGTACGCCATGATGGAGGTATGACGGTCTCGACCCTGACCGGATCGCTGCTGGTGGCGACCCCGTTGCTCGACGAACCGCCCTTTCGCCGGTCGGTGATCCTGCTGCTGGACCACGACGACGACGGTGCACTGGGGGTGGTGGTGAACCGTGCCGCCGACCTCGCGGTGAACCAGGTGCTCCCGGACTGGTCGACGGCCGTGGACGAGCCCGGCGTGTTGTTCATGGGCGGGCCGGTCGGGACCGACAGCGCGCTCGCGGTCGCTGAGGTGGTCGAGTCCGCGGACCCGCCCGGCTGGCGCGAGTGCTTCGGCCGGATCGGTCTGGTCGACCTCGACGTACCGCCCGTCTTGCTCGAGGGCGCGATCACCCGGATGCGGATCTTCGCCGGGTACGCCGGATGGTCCAGCGGTCAGCTCGAGGGCGAGATCGCCGAGGGCGCCTGGTACGTCGTCGAGTCGGTGCCCGAGGACGTGTTCGGCCATGACCCGGACACGCTGTGGCGCCGGGTGCTGCGCCGCCAGAGCGACCAGATGGCCTACCTGGCGACGTACCCCGACGACCCGACGATGAACTAGCCCAGGAGCCGGCCGGGGCTACTCGCCGCCGTCGTCGCCGCCCTTGCCGTCGTCCGGGTTCAGCGAGTCCCAGATCTCCTTGCACTCCGGGCAGACCGGGAAGCGCTCCGGGTCGCGGCTCGGCACCCACACCTTGCCGCACAGGGCCACCACCGGGGTGCCCATCACCATGGCCTCGGTCAGCTTGTCCTTCGGCACGTAGTGCGAGAACCGCTCGTGGTCCCCGCCCTCGAGTGTCTGCGTGCGCTCATCGACAACCGTCTCCGCACCCGGGGTCAGCTGAGTACTCATACCCCTGAGTGTATGACGTCCCACCAGGCGATCCGGGAACTTTATCCACAGACTGCCCGTACCCCGACATGCCGTACGACGGTTGTCACGTCCGTCAGGTAACGTTCCTGCACGGCCGACAGTCGACTATCGGGGGAGTATGCCGTCCGTGGATTCGCATCTGCCTGCCGCGCCGCCCGTTCTTCCGCCGGCGTATCCGGAGCGTGCGGCGTGGGGTACCGCGAGCAAGCTGCGCGCGTGGCAGTCCGAGGCCCTGAAGCTGTATCTCGACGCCAACCCGCGGGACTTCCTCGCGGTGGCGACGCCGGGCGCCGGTAAGACCACGTTCGCGCTGACCGTGGCCGCCGAGCTGCTGCACCGGCGGGTGATCGAGCGGATCACCGTGGTCACGCCGACCGAGCACCTCAAGGTCCAGTGGGCCGAGGCCGCCGACAAGGCCGGGATCGCGCTCGACCCTGCGTTCGCCGGGCGGCGCGGCAAGACCAACAAGGACTTCACGGGCGTCGCGGTGACGTACGCCGGGGTCGCGGTCAACCCGCTCGCGTTCCGGGTCCGGACCGAGCGGTTCAAGACCCTGGTGATCCTCGACGAGGTGCACCACGGCGGTGACGCGCTGAGCTGGGGCGAGGGTGTGCGGGAGGCGTTCGAGCCCGCGGCGCGCCGGCTCTGCCTGACCGGTACGCCGTTCCGCAGCGACGACAACCCGATCCCGTTCGTGACCTACGAAGACAGTCACGACGGGGTCTCCCGGAGCAAGGCGGACTACACCTACGGGTACGGGCACGCGCTGCAGGATCACGTCGTACGTCCGGTGATCTTCATGTCGTACTCCGGGGAGATGCGCTGGCGGACCAAGGCCGGTGACGAGGTCGCCGCACGACTGGGTGAGCCGCTGACCAAGGATCTGACCGCGCAGGCGCTACGGACCGCTCTGGACCCGGCGGGCGAGTGGATGCCGGCTGTCCTCGCTGCAGCGGACAAGCGGCTGACCGAAGTACGGCGGCATATGCCCGACGCCGGTGCGCTGGTGATCTCGGGTGACCAGAACACGGCCCGCGCGTACGCGAAGACCCTGCGGGAGCTGACCGGCGAGGCGCCGACCGTCGTGCTGTCCGACGAGAAGGCGGCGAGCAAGAAGATCCAGAAGTTCTCCGAGGGCGAATCGCGCTGGATGGTCGCCGTGCGGATGGTGTCCGAAGGTGTCGACGTGCCGCGGCTGGCGGTCGGGGTCTACGCGACGCCGACCTCGACGCCGCTGTTCTTCGCGCAGGCGGTCGGGCGGTTCGTGCGGGCGCGGAAGCGGGGCGAGACAGCGTCGGTGTTCGTGCCGTCGGTGACCCGGCTGCTCGGGTTCGCGGCCGAGATGGAGGTCGAGCGGGACCACGTCCTCGGCCGGAAGAACAGCAACGAGGACGGCGATATCTTCGCGCTCGAGGACGACCTGCTGAAGCAGGCGAACCAGACCGAGGGCGCCAGCGACGAGCTCGAGGGGACCTTCGAGGCGCTCGGGTCGGACGCCAGCTTCGACCGGGTGGTGTTCGACGGCGGCGACTACGGGACGGGCGGCGACCAGGCCTCGGATGAGGAGCTGGACTTCCTCGGCCTGCCCGGCCTGCTGGAGCCGGACCAGGTGCGTGAGCTCCTGCACAAACGTCAGCAGAAGTCCCTGGCGGCGCAGAAACGCGGCCAGCGCGGCTCCGGTACGTCGGAACGCGAGGACCCGACGCCCACCGAGCTCGCCACCCACGAGCAGATCGCCCTCCTGCGCCGCGAGCTGAACGGTCTGGTCGCCGCCTGGCATCACCGCACCGGCCAGCCCCACGGCGTCATCCACAACGACCTGAGGCGCAAACTAGGTGGCCCCGCGGCCGCCCACGCGTCCTCGATCCAGTTGAAGGAGCGCATCGAGCTGATCCGCGATTGGGCCACCCAGCGCCGGGCCTGAGTCACTCCGGGCGGTACACCCGGACGTAATCGATCTGCATCGACTCGGACTCGACGGTCGGCGGGATCTTCCCGTAGACGAACAGATCGAGGATCAGCGCGTCGCCGGTGCCGGAGTACGCGCCCTGGCGGCAGACCTCCTTGCCGTCGACATACCAAACCGTATGGTCTGGTCCCACCTGCTCGGCGATCGTGTGCCATTCGGCGGTGAGGTCCGTCGGCGACTGGTATGTGCAGGCGCCGCCGGGGGACTGGTGGTTGGTGAGGTACAGCGCGTTGTGGTTGTCGCTGTAGAACTCGTACGTGTCCTGCTCGTTCGACCCGTTGCCGTTCCACGTCCAGGTCGAAGGCCAGAACCCCTTGTCCGCAGGGAGTTTCAGTCGCGTCTCGATGTAGTCGCCGGGCTGTACGGCGAACGACTGCGCCGGCTCGTGCCCGCAGGCCTGCCCGGTCGTGATCAGTGCGCCCGACCACTCGTAGCCAGGCGCCGGGTTGTTCTTCCGGGCCGTCATCGTCAGCTTCCCGTCGCCGACCGACAGCGCGTCCCAGGTATGCCATTCGAGCTGCTGGTTGCCCTTGTTGCCGAGGCATTGGTCGGCTTCCGCGTTCGAGTGGATCGCCCACTTCGTCCGGTCGATCGCCGTACCGTCGAACTCGTCGGCGAACACCAGCTTCCCCGGCGCGGCGTCGGCCGCCCGGATCGGTACGGCGAACAAGCCGAGCACCACCAAGGCCGTAAGTAACTTACGCATCAGCTAGACCTCTCCGTCGGAAACCAACGGATCAAACAGTCGCTTGATCAGGAGCGGGTTGTCAACTCCTGCATGCCGATCACGTCGAGCAGCCGGATCGCCTGGTCGGACTCCGACCCGGGCTCGGCCGTGTAGAGCACCACCCGCTGGTCGCGCTCCGGCACGACCAGGACCTCGCAGATCACGTCGATCCGGCCGACCTGCGGATGAAAGATCGTCTGGCACAGCGACTGCTGACGTCCCACTTCGTGCCGGGCCCAGATCTCCGCGAACTCGGGGCTGCCGTCCAGCAGATCACGCACCAGCCGCGCGATCTCCGGATCGTCCGGGTACGTGCTGGTTGCGGCCCGCAGATCCGCCGCGACCTCGCGGGCGAACTCCCGCGTCGCCTCCTCGCCGAACAGCCGAGCCTGCCGACCCCGCCGATCCGTCAGGAACCGCAGCCGCAGCAGGTTGCGCTCCCGCGGAGGCAACGCGGAGAAGTCCGTGATCAACGTAGCGGCCAACGGATTCCACGCGAGTACGTCGTACTTCGCGTCGAGCACCAGCCCCGGTACGTCGAGGCGCGCGAGCATCCGCAGTACGCCGGATCGCACGTCGGCGGGCGGTCCCGGCGGCGGACCGGGCTGCTCGCCGGCCAGCCGGAACAGGTGGTCCCGCTCGTCGTCGGACAACCGCAGCGCCCGGGCGAGACCGGTCAAGACGGGCCGGGATGGGCGTGGTCCGCGACCCTGCTCCAGCCGGGTGTAGTAGTCCGTCGACATGGTCGCGAGGCTCGCCACCTCCTCCCGCCGCAGGCCCGGCGTACGGCGGCGCAGTCCGGCGGGCAGGCCGACATCGGCCGGTTGCAGCGCCTCCCGGCGTACCCGAAGGAACCCGGCCAGTCCGTCCCGATCCACGGTCCCAGGATCGCAGCCGGGGTGTAGGCCTAACCAGGGACTGCCGATCCCAGGGTCGGCTCGCTCTGCCTGGCCGGCGCGATCCGCCGGAGCGTTGACGGCATGAACACGAACAAGATCGCGCTCGTCACGGGCGCCAACAAGGGCATCGGCAAGGAGATCGCGCGGCAGCTCGGGCAGGCCGGGTTCACCGTGCTGCTCGGGTCACGCGACGTCGAGCGCGGCGAGCTGGCGGTGAAGGAACTGGTTGCCGAGGGCCTCGATGCGGTCGGGATCCAGCTGGAGGTCACGGACGAGGCGTCGGTGCGGGCCGCGGCCGAGCGGGTCGAGGCGTCGTACGGACGATTGGATGTGCTGATCAACAACGCTGCGATCATCCCGGAGGGCGACGATGCCGTGTCGCGGATCGGGATCGGCGTACTGCGGGAGGCGTTCGAGACGAATGTGGTGGGGTTGGTCAGGGTCACCCAGGCGTTCCTGCCGCTGCTGCACAAGGCGGACGCGGCGCGGGTCGTGAACCTGTCCACGTCGCTGGCGTCGTTCGAGCAGGTCGGGGATCCGGAGTCGCGGATGTCGACCGTGCTGACGCTCGGCTACAACTCCTCGAAGGCGGCGGTGAACATGGTCACGGTCATGCTCGCCAACGAACTCCGCGGCACAGGCATCCTGGTGAACGCCGCCGACCCGGGAAACTGCGCCACCGACATGGGCGGCTGGACCGCGGCACGCACGCCCGCCCAAGGTGCGGCGGTCGCGGTCGGACTCGCGACGCTGGGCGCCGACGGCCCGACCGGTCATGTGTACGCCGAAGAGGGCCGCCTCGCCTGGTAGCCGCGACCCCGCCGGCGGAGCGTCAGACGATGGCGCCGGACCAAGCCAGGGCCTGCTTGAGGAGCTGACCGCGGCCGCCCTCGAGGTCGTTCAGGAGGCTCGGGGCCAGGGCTTCCTCGGGGGTGAGCCAGGTGAGCTCGAGGGCGTCCTGGCGCGGGTTGCACTCGCCGGTCACCGGTACGACGTACACGAGGGCGACGGCGTGCTGGCGCGGATCGTGCAGAGGGGTGACGCCCGGGAACGGGAAGTACTCCGCGATCGTGACTGGGACCAGCGTGGCGGGCAGCCGGGGGAACGCGGACGGGCCGAGGTCCTTCTCGATGTTGCGCTGCAGCGCGTCGCGGATCGACTCGTTGTGCATGACCCGGCCGGAGACCAGCGTGCGGATGATCTCGCCGGTCGCGGCCGAGGTCCGCAGCAGGACGCCGATGTGCTCGATCTGGCCCAGGGCGTCGACCCGGGCCGGTACGGCCTCGACGTACAGGATCGGGACCCGCGTACGGGTCTCGGCGAGCGCGAACTCGGACAGCCAACCGGGATTCGGGTCAGGCGTTTGCAGCGACGACGTCATGTACACATCTTTGCCTAAGGTCTCGTCTGGTGCTCCCCCGCCTACTGCGCGGCACTCGGCACGGCACCTCGCCGCACGGGTGCAAAGGGAACGATGCTCCGCATCGACCCCTTCGCCCCCGCGCGCCGATGCACCGCACCGAGCACCTGCTCGCTACGGCGTGGGAGCACCAGACGAGACCTACGGTCTGAAAGCGGACCGGTACTGGGATGGACTGAGTCCGAATGTTGAGCGGAATCTTCTCGTCGCGTGGCTCGGGTCTTGCCAGCCGACCATCGCGCCGACGCTCGCGACGGGGAGTTCGGTCTCGATCAGGAGGCCGGCGGCTCGCTCGGCGCGGATGCGGTTCAGGTACGCCATCGGGGACATGCCGACCGACTTGCCGAAGAGGCGGATCAGATACCCGGGCGCGAGGTTGACGCGTGCCCCCAACTGCTCGAGGGTCCAAGGCTCGGCGAGGTCGGCCTCCAGCAGACGCATGGCGTGCTGAACGGCGGGATGCGCGGGCGCCTGCGCAGCGGGAGCGCCTGGCACCAACGCACCGGAGAGCAGCCCGAACACATCCGGCCCGAGGTAAGCGTTACGGACCACCAGCCCGGCGCATTCGACGTACCCGTGCCACTCCCCAGGCCGCAGTACAACCACCGAATCCGGCCCCAACTCGACCTCCCCGGCCGCCGACACATGCACGCCCCGCCCAGCTACCACCACCGCGATCTCGAAGAACGCATGGCTGTGGACGGCGACGTCCGCGACCAGCTCGAGCCGCTCGCCCGCGACCGGTAGCCGCGGGTCCGGGAAGACCTCGCTGCTCAGCACGTTGTGCACGACCGCCTCCAGGAGGTCAAGATCAGTCAAGTCCTGGTCAACCACTGCCTGTCCGTGGGAGCAGCGAGAGGCGAGGCTGGAAACACCTTCCAGTCAACGGAATCCAGGAGCGCCTCGATGACCACGACCGAGCCTACGACACCGCTCACTCTCGACGACGAGACGATTTCCGCCTACCGACGCGACGGCGTGGTGCGGATCAAGAACATCATCAGCCGCGAGGAAGCGGCCCGGTTCCGCGATGCCGCAGTGGCCGCGACCGCGAACGCCGACGACCTGTTCAAGGAGTCGAAGATCTTCAACCAGTACGTCAACGTCTGGCGCGACAACGACGTACTGCGGGAACTCACCCTCGACCCGCGCCTCGCGGCGGCGGCGACCGCGCTGGCCGGCGTACCGCTGCGGATCTGGCACGACCAGTTGCTGATCAAGCCGCCGCACAACGGCGCCGCGACCGAGTTCCACCAGGACGCGCCGTACTGGCCGCATGCCGGTTCCCGCGCCTCGCTGTCGGCGTGGATCGCGCTGGTCGACGTACCGGTCGAGCGCGGCTGCATGACGTTCATCCCGGGCTCACAGGACCATCAGAACCTGCGCAGCCAGGACCTGTCCGACCGCGACGACCTGTTCCGTGCCTCGCCCGATCTGCGCTGGGAGGAGCGGTTGACGATCCCGCTGCAGGCCGGCGATTGCACCTTCCACAACGCGTACCTCGCGCACTCGGCGACACCGAACCTCACCGACGACCCGCGGATCGCGCACGTCAATATCTACCTCGACGCCGAGGCGACGTACACGGGCGTCGGCCATGTGGTCACAGACGGCCTCGGCCTGACTGTCGGCGTCCCGCTCGATCACGAAATGTTCCCGACTGTTTAATCTTTCACGTTGTGACATAAGTTGTCGTTGTGCGTCTGCTCACCGACATCCGTCCGTTGCGTGAGTCAGCCGATTTCCGGCGGTTGTGGGTCGGGTCGACGGTGTCGCAGCTCGGTCAGCAGATGACCGCGGTGACGGTGTCGATCCAGGTGTACGCGATCACGCATTCGACGTTCTCGGTCGGGCTCGTCGGGTTGTTCTCGCTGGTCCCGCTGGTCGTCTTCGGGCTGTACGGCGGGGCGATGGCGGACGCGATCGACCGGCGGATCCTGTCGCTGGTCTCGTCGGCCGGGTTGTGGCTGCTGTCGATGGTCCTGGTGCTGCAGTCGCATCTCGACTGGGGCAAGGTGTGGGTCCTGTACGCCGTCGTGGCCTGTCAGTCGGCGTGCTTCGCGGTCAACAACCCGGCGCGGTCCGCGATCATCCCGCGGTTGATCCGCCCCGAGCTGCTCCCGGCCGCGAACACGCTCAGCCAGGCCGCGTTCAACCTGGGCTTCACCGCCGGGCCGTTGCTCGGCGCGGCGGTGATCGCCTGGCACGGGTTCGCGGCGGCGTACCTCGTCGACGTCATTACGTTCACCGCGGCGCTCTACGCGCTGTTCCGGCTGCCGTCGGTGCCGCCGACCGGTGCGATCCGGCGGGCTGGACTGCGGTCGGTGCTCGAGGGGTTCACGTTCCTGCGGGCCGCGCCGGCGCTGCTCGCGACATTCCTCGCGGACATCCTCGCGATGGTGTTCGCGCAACCGCGGGCGCTGTTCCCGGCGGTGGCCGGGGCGTTCTTCGGCGGCGGCGTACGGACGGTCGGGCTGCTGCAGGCCGCGCCGGCGATCGGGGCGCTGATCGGCGTGATCTTCTCCGGCTGGGTGACCCGCGTACGCCGTCAGGGTGTCGCGATCGTGCTGGCGATCACGGCGTACGCGGCGGCTGTCGGACTGTTTGGGTTGTCGCGGACGATCTGGCTGGGGGTGGCGCTGCTCGCGATGTCCGGTGCGGCCGACATGGTGAGTTCGGCGTACCGGAACACCGTGCTGCAGTCGGCGGCGCCGGACGCGATGCGAGGGCGGCTGCAGGGAGTCTTCATCGTGGTCGTGGCCGGTGGGCCGCGGCTCGGTGACTTCGTCGCTGGTACGACGGCGTCGCTGACCAGCCCCACGATCGCGCTGCTCGGCGGCGCCGCGGTCTGCATCACCGGCCTGCTGATCCTGCTCGCGCGGAACCGGCCGTTCCGGGTCTACGACTCGCAGACCCGCGCGCTCAGCTGATCAGCCGCCGGTCGCGAGCTTCTTCAGGACCGTGAACCAGGAGTCCATGTCGGGGTTGATCTCGGTCATCGGCTTGTCGCCGACGGTCACCATCTTGCGATCGCCCAACGGCTTCTTCAGCTTGAACGGGGTCAGCGAGGCGTTGCTGTCCGGCGGGCACGGGGTGTCGACGTCGACGAACACCAGCACCTTGTCGTCCTGCTCCTCCACCCGCAGATCGCCGGCGCAGGACAGGCCCGTCCCGATCACCATGTCGTACTCGTCGTACTTCGGGGCGTTCTGGATCCACTTCAGGTAGTGCGGCTTCTTGCCCTTGATCAGCTGGTAGTACTGCACGGGCTGCGGAGTCTTCTCCGAGGTGGGGCCCTTGCCGTCGCCGAGGAACGTGCCGAACACCATGTCGACGCACGGGTCCTTCATGTCCGGGCCGTCGATCGCGCCGAACGCCTTCGCGGCCTTGTAGCAGCCGACCGCCTCACGGTTGAACGAGATGTTGAAGCCGACCAGGATCAACGCGCCGACGACCAGTGCGATCGCGAGCATCCGGCGGCTCCGCAACTGCTGCGGGCCGAGTACGCCGGCCGCGCGCCGGGCCTCCTCGGGAGTCGCGTCGGCGGGGATCGGAGCGGTGCGGAACAGGGCCATGATCGAGCTCGTCCACTGCGGGTTGATCAGGGTCGGAATGGCATAGACCAGGATCAGCACCACGGCCACGAGGACGGCGGGGAGCAGCGACCAGTAATTTCGCACGGCAGCAAGATACGGGGCCATCGGTCCGCGCCCGAATAACGGATACTCTTTCTAGGTGCCCGCCGAGACCTCGCAGACGCTGGATCGGGGACTGACCGTCCTCGAGCTGCTCGCGGACGCGCCGGACGGTCTGTCGATCACCGAACTGGCCGCCGCGCTCGGGGTCAGCCGGACGGTCGTCTACCGCCTGGTGAATACGCTCGAGCTGCATCGGCTGGTGCGTCGTGACAGCGAGGGGCGAGCCCGGCTCGGTCTCGCCGTACTGCACTACAGCCGGCGCGTGCAGCCGACGCTGCGTGACGCCGCCCTTCCCGTACTGCGTTCGCTCGCCGAGGACACCGGCGCGACGGCTCACCTGACTGTCGCGGACGGCGAGGAGGCGCTCGCGATCGCGGTCATCGAGCCGAGCTGGACAGACTTCCACGTCTCGTACCGGATGGGCTCCCGCCACGCGCTGGACCAGGGCGCAGCCGGCAAAGCGATCCTCGCCGGCCGCCGCAAACCCGACCCGGCAGGCCGCCCGTTCGTCGTCACCTCAGGCGAACTCCAGGCAGGCGCCCAAGGCGTCTCCTCCCCGGTCCTAGGCGTCCCAGGTGTAGAAGCCTCGATCGGCGTAGTCGTCCTCGGCAAACTCGACCGCGACTTCGTAGGCCCCCGAGTAGCCCGAGCCGCAGTAGAAGTAGCCAAGCGCCTGGCGTAAACGCCGGGGCCCCTCGCCCCTCGACGCGACGCCCCATTCCTCCCCCGGCGAGCGAGCGCAGCGAGCTCGCCGGGTTTCAGTTTTTGGTGGCTGCTTCTACTAGAGGGAGCACGCGGTGGGGGATCTGCTCCGCCAGGGCGATGACTGTTGAGGCTCTTTGGATGCCTCGGACTATGACTACCTGGTCGATCACGCGCTGCAGGTCGGCGTTGGAGCGCGCGACGATGCGGCACCACAGATCCTCGGCGCCGGTGATCGTGTGGACCTCGAGTACTTCGGGGATGCGGGCCAGCGCCTCGGCGACCGTCGTGTGACCTGAGCCCTGCTCGATCTGCAACGTCGCGAACGCCGTCACCGGGTAGCCGATCGCGGTCGTGTCGATGTCAGGGCCCCAGCCGCGCACCACTCCGTCGCGCTGCAACCTGTCCAGCCGCGCCTGCACAGTGCCCCGCGCGACTCCGAGCCGCCGCGACGCCTCGAGTACGCCGACCCGCGGCTCGGCTGCGAACAACCGCAGGATCCGGCCGTCCAGTTCGTCCACCGACACGAGGCACCTCCGGAGATAGTCAGACTGACCAAATAGTCCAGCGAAGTCGCCAGCATACTGTGCAACCTGATCAGCGAAATAACGAACTGTTGCACAACCTGTCGCCATCCCGCGAGGCTCGGTGCACGTACCCGACCCGGGAGGACCCCGATGACCAGCACCGACCTCACCCCCGCAGAGCTCGACGCCGATCTCGACCTCGACCAGCTCAAGCAGCTCGTCGGCCTGGTGCCGTACGACGAGAGCACCGACCCGTTCCCGGTCACCGCGATGGACGCGGTGGTGTTCGTGGTCGGCAACGCGACGCAGACCGCGAAGTGGTACCAGCTCGCCTTCGGGATGGACCTGGTCGCGTACTCCGGTCCCGAGACCGGCAGCAAGGACAGCAAGTCCTACGTCCTCAAGTCCGGCTCCGGCCGCTTCGTCATCTCCGGCGGCGTGAGCCCGAAGAGCCCGCTGCTCGACCATCACCGCAGGCACGGCGACGGCGTCTCCGACCTTGCCCTCGAGGTCCCGGACGTGGACAAGTGCATCGAGCACGCCCGCAAGGTCGGCGCCGTCGTCCTCGAGGAGCCGAACGACGTCACCGACGAGCACGGTACGGTCCGGCGCGCGGCGATCGCGGCGTACGGCGACACCCGGCACACGCTGATCGACCGGAGCAAGTACGACGGTCCGTACCTGCCCGGCTTCATCGCGGCGACCACCCAGGTCACCCGTCCCGAGGGGCACCCGAAGCGGCTGTTCCAGGCGGTCGACCACGTGGTCGGCAACGTCGAGCTCGGCAAGATGGACGAGTGGGTTGCCTTCTACAACAAAGTCATGGGCTTCGTGAACATGGCCGAGTTCATTGGTGACGACATCGCCACCGACTACTCGGCGCTGATGAGCAAGGTCGTCGCCAACGGCAACCACCGGGTGAAGTTCCCGCTGAACGAGCCGGCGGTGGCGAAGAAGAAGTCGCAGATCGACGAGTTCCTGGAGTTCTACGACGGCGCCGGCGCGCAGCACATCGCGCTCGCGACCAACGACATCCTGCGCACCGTCGACATCATGCGGGCCAACGGCGTCGAGTTCCTCAACACCCCGGACTCGTACTACGAAGATCCCGAGCTGCGGTCCCGGATCGGCAACGTCCGCGTGCCGATCGAGGAGCTGCAGTCGCGCGGCATCCTGGTCGACCGGGACGAGGACGGGTACCTGCTGCAGATCTTCACCGCCCCGATCGGCGACCGCCCGACGGTCTTCTACGAACTGATCGAGCGGCACGGCTCGCTCGGCTTCGGCAAGGGCAACTTCAAGGCGCTGTTCGAGGCGATCGAGCGCGAACAAGAGCGACGCGGCAACCTGTGAACGATCAAAAGCTTGCCGGGCGCAACTGAACACGGCGTGTCGCCGTCCGATTACCGGAATGACTGTTGGGGCAAGCTCCGTTCGCGTAGTGTGCCTTCCTGAGTGGGCGTCGGGGCGTGCACTCAGGAAGGGTTTCGTCATGAAGACACTGGGCATTCTGCTCAGCACCGCGGGACTGGCCGGAGTCGGCGTGCTCACCTTCGCCGCCGCCGCGCCGGCCCAGGCAGCCGAAACGGCCACCTGTTCAGGTGCGAGATCCATCGCGTCGGCGCCGATGCTGCGCGACCACAGACCGCCCAGTTGGGGCACTGTCCGGCTGGTCCGGGACAGCTGCTCGCAGTACTGGGCCGAGATCAGCATGGCGTCGCCGGTAGTGGCCAATGCGAAGGCCAACGCCTTCGTGGTGCAGTACGGCGGCGGTAACAACGGCCGGGTGCTCAGCTGCGACAGCAGTGGCGGCAACGGTTCGGTGATCGCGGGGCAGCGCACCTGCCGGACACCGAAGGTCAAGGGCGGCAGCGGCATCACGTTCGCCGCGATCGGCCGGGAGTACCACAACTACGGCGGCGGCTACGAGGAGATCTCGGAGAACGCCACCAAACGCACCCGCTGACCTGATCCGGACACTGGGACGCTGCACGGTACCGCGCAGTAGTTATTAGGCTCGACAGTATGAGTGACGTTGTCGAGCAGTTGCGTCAGGTCCTGCCGCCGGAAGCACTGGTGACCGATCCGGACCGGATGGAGAGCTACCGGTACGACCGGGCGATGTTCTGCCCGGCCGGGGTGCCGCTTGCCGTCGTGCTGGCGCGGGAGACCGCACACGTGCAGGCGGCGGTGCGGATCGCGGCCGAGGCCGGCGTACCGATCGTGCCGCAGGGCGCGCGGTCCGGGCTGTCCGGCGCCGCCAACGCGCTCGACGGCTGCATCGTCATCTCGCTGGAGAAGATGGACAAGATCCTGGCCATCGAGCCGGTCGATCGGTACGTCGTCACGCAGCCGGGCGTGTACAACGCCGTACTGTCACGTGCCGTGGCCGAGCAGGGCCTGTTCTACCCGCCGGACCCGTCGAGCTGGGAGTTCTGCTCGATCGGCGGCAACCTGTCCACGAACTCGGGCGGCCTGTGCTGCGTCAAGTACGGCGTGACCACGGACTACGTGCTGGGTCTGGAGGTCGTGCTCGCGGATGGGCGCATCCTGCGGACCGGCCGGAAGACCGTCAAGGGCGTCGCGGGGTACGACCTCGCCAAGCTGATCGTCGGCAGCGAGGGCACGCTCGGCATCATCACCGAGGCGACCCTCGCCCTGCGGCCGCAGGCGGCGAAGCCGAAGACGATGGCGGCACTGTTCGGCTCCGGTGTCGAGGCCGGTAACGCGATCCTCGAGATCATCCGCAGCGGCGTGTCGCTCAGCCTGCTGGAGATCATGGACCGCACGACGATCCAGGCCGTCAACAAGTACAAGCGGATGGACCTGCCCGAAGAGGCGGCCGCGATGCTGATCGCGCAGTCCGACGCGGGCGGAGAGGCGGGCGCTTCCGATGTCGCCACGGTCGCCAAGCTGTGCCGCGACAACGGCGCTCTCGAGTGCATCGAGGCCGAGGACGACGCCGAGGGCGAGCTCCTCCTCGAAGGCCGTCGCGTCGCGCTGACGGCCCTGGAGGAGCTCGGTACGACGATGATCGACGACGTCGCCGTACCGCGGTCCCGGCTGGCGGAGTTCATCGGCCGGCTCGAGCAGCTGTCGGCGGAGCTGGACATCACCATCGGCGTACTCGGGCACGCGGGCGACGGCAACATGCACCCGACCGTGGTGTTCGATCAGACCGACCCGGATCAGGCCGATCGCGCGCAGCAGGCGTTCGACCGGGTGATGGAGATCGGGCTCGAGCTCGGCGGCACGATCACCGGCGAGCACGGCGTCGGCGTACTGAAGCGCGCCTGGCTGGCCGAGGAGGTGGGGCCGGTCTCGCTCGACGTGCACCGGGCGATCAAGAACGCGCTGGACCCGAAAAACCTGCTCAACCCCGGCAAGATCGTTGCCGAGTGAGGCAGTACGGCGCTGTGACGCAACCGCAATAGAACTGTCGAGGCCATTCGACGTCCATGCCCGTCGACTGTGACGTCCGGCCGACACTATGGAAGGTAGTTAGCTGAATTCGCGGGGGGACTGGATGCAGGGTAGGAGGCGCCCGATGAGTCTGTGGCGCCGTACCGTGCTGCCTGCCGTCGTGGCTGTGGTCGCGACCGCGGCGCTGTCGGCCTGTGCGAACGGCGGCGGCCTGCGGGTCGAGGGCCCCGAGTCCCCGCCGCCGTCGAGCCCGACGCCGTCCGTTGCCTTCGGCACCACCCAGCCGCACCCGGCGAAGACCCCCGAGGTGGCCGTCGACCTGGCCAAAGTCAGGGTCAGACTGCTCGCCGATCGGCACCTGTCCAGCTACGCGCGGACAGTTCTTTCGAATTGCACCGTGATTTCGCGTTGCCTCAGCAGGGGTAAGACCGTTGATGTATTGCACAGCGGTACACCTCAGCAGATCGTCCTGATCCATACTCTGGAGAAGTTCGTCTTCGGTATCTTCCTGATCGCTATCGAGTCCTCGGGCCCGCGACCGATCTGGAACCTGAACGTCGAGCAACCGACCGTGAACGCCAGCCCCGAAGGGGACCTGGTGGTCGAGTCGAAGATCTTTACGATCAACGACCCGGTCTGCTGCCCGTCGGGCCGACGGGTCGAGGTCTACCGTTGGAACGGTCGGCAGATGATCAAGGTGAGCTCGACGGACCAGTAGGGAGACTGAAGTTCGGTGGTACCGGAAGAACCGGCAGCGCGCATTCTCATGGTCGAGGACGACGCGGTGATCCGTGAGGCGACCCAACTGACCCTCGAACGGCACGGCTACGACGTCACTACGGCCGAAGACGGCCTCGAGGCGATCGAGCGATTCGAGAAGATCCACCCGGACGTCGTGATGCTCGACATCATGCTGCCCGGGCTGGACGGCATCTCGGTCTGCCGACGGGTCCGGGAGACCAGCACGGTCCCGATCGTGATGGTCTCTGCCCGCGGAGACGCGCTCGACGTCGTACTCGGTCTGGAAGCAGGCGCCGACGACTATGTGACCAAACCCTTCGACACCCAGGTGCTGGTGGCTCGGCTGCGGGCGGTGATGCGGCGAGCGGTGTCCGATCCGGAGCGCCCGGCGCCGGCGGCCGGTTCCGGCGTCGAGTCGTTCGGCGACCTCGAGCTGGACCGGGAAGCGCTGGAGGTACGGCGCAGTGGCGCGACCGTGCAGCTGACGCCGACCGAGCTCAAGCTGCTGATCGAGTTCGCCAACAACCCCGGCGTCGTGCTCAGCCGATCGACCCTGCTGCAACGGGTCTGGGACTACGAGTGGGGCGGCGACGGCCGGCTGGTCGACGTACACCTGCAGCGGCTGCGGACCAAGATCGGTGCCGACCGCATCGAAACCGTCCGCGGCTTCGGGTACAAGCTGCGGGCTTAACTGATGGGGTATAGGTCCTGTCTGGTGACCCAGCGCCTACTGCGCGGCACTCGGCACGGCACCTCGCCGCACGGGTGCGAAGGCCACGATGCTCCGCATCGAGACCTTCGCCCCCGCGCGCCGATGCACCGCACCGAGCACCTCCTCGCTACGGCGCTGGATCACCAGACAGGACCAAGTTGATGGGACTGCGCGGCAAGCTCGGTCTCATCTTCCTGCTGGTCTCCGCGCTCGCGATCCTCGTGCTGTGCGTTGCGGTCTACACCCAGGCCCAGTCGGCCCGGCTGGACCGCACGCGCAGTTTCGCGGACGAGCGGATCCAGCTCGCAGCGCAGAGTTACGACACCAACGACGTACCGGTGTTCGGGGCGAAGGTGGACGATCCGGAGCTGCCGCCGCAGCTGCGCGACGCCGTGCTCGAGGGCAAGCGGGCCACGTTCAAGACCGGATCGCCGCACGCGAAGATGTGGGCGGCGGTCGCGGTCAAGGACGGCAAGATCCTCTCGATCGAGCAGGACTACGAGACCAGCGACGACTCGATGAAGGCGCTGCAGCAGGCGTTGCTGCTGGGCGGCATCGGCACGGTCGCGCTGGTCGCCTTGGTCAGCGTGATCCTGGCGGGCAGTCTGTCGAAGCGGATTGTTGCCGTGGCAGGGACGGCGCGGCGGATCGCGGCCGGTGACCTCGACGCGTCGGCAGCCGGAGCCGTTGGCAAAGGCAAGGATGAGGTCCAGTCGCTGGCGACCGCGATCGACACGATGGCCAGCTCGCTCCGTGGCCAACTCGAAGCGGAGCGCCGGTTCACCGCGGACGTGGCCCACGATCTTCGTACGCCGGTGACCGGGCTGACCACTGCGGCCGAGCTGCTTCCGCCCGGGCGACCGAGCGAGCTGGTTCGCGACCGGGCCAAGGTGCTGCGGCGTCTGGTCGAGGACCTGCTCGAGATCGCGCGGTTCGACTCGGGTGTCGAGCAGGCTGACCTGGAGTTGGTCGGTCTCGGCGCCTTCGTCGGATCGGCTGTTGCCCGGTTGCGGATGCAGCAGGCGCTGGCGCCGGACAGCGTGATGGTGCTCCTGCTCGGTCCGGACGAGACGGTGTCGACCGACTCGCGCCGGATCGAGCGGATCCTGGCCAACCTGATTGTCAACGGACTACGGCACGGCAAGCCGCCGGTCGAGGTGACGGTCAGCGGCCGGACCGTCGAGGTGGTTGACCACGGCAACGGTTACCCGGAGGAGTTGATTGCCGAGGGCCCGCGTCGGTTCCGGTCCGGGATGGCCGAACGAGGTGTCGGGCACGGCCTCGGTCTGACGATTGCAGCCGGCCACGCGAAGGTTCTCGGCGCCGAGCTCACCTTCGGTGAGGCGCCGGGCGGCGGTGCACTGGCGCGACTCGTACTGCCGGCCGAGCCTGAGACGCAGTCGTAACACAACCTTTCGCGCCGCCATCGCGTCTTCCCCTCCGTAACACCAACAAAACGAGGGGAAACCAGAACATCATGCGTACTCAGTTCATTCGCCGTTCCGCTGCCGTCGTCGCCGGTCTCGCATTGGCCGGTGGGGGCCTCGGCATCGCCGGCGCCCTGCAGGCCAACGCCGCCACGACGTACACCACCGTCGCGAGCGCGTCGGTCGCGGCGAAGTCGATCACGATCAGGTCGGACAAGGCCACCGCGAAGGCGTGGGCGAAGGTCTCGTTCACCGGCAAGACCAGCGGCATCGCGAAGAACACCGTGGTCCAGGTGCAACGGCTCGAGAACGGCAAGTGGGTCAACTTCCCGGCCACCACCAAGGTGACCAGCAAGGCCACCTACTCGGTGTGGGTGCAGAGCGGCCGCGTCGGCGTGAACAAGTTCCGCGTCGTGGCAGCCGGCACCGCCTCCGCCGCGGCCTCGGTGACCATCACCAAGTAGTCCGGGAGGAGCAGCTTCGGGGGAGCTGCGCCACCGAAGATGGGGACTGTGAATAGGCCATTGCCTATTCACAGTCCCCATTGGGTCTTGCTAGTGCGTGCCGTAGACGTTGAGTTCGGCGGCGGAGCCGAAGACGGCGCCGTTGAGTGAGCTCGTGCCGACCAGCTTCACGTAGCGGCCGGGCTTGGGGGTGAAGTCGATGCGCTGGACCGCGGTCGAGTTGGGGAACTCGCCCGTGGCAACCGGCGTACCCCAGTCCTGACCGTCGGCGCTGACATAGATCTCATAGCCCTTGAACATTCCGTTCGTCCCGCTCTGCCGGGGCAGGTAGCTGAACCCGTTCACGGTGTACGTCGACCCGAGGTCGAGCGTGATGTGGTGCGGGAAGCCGGCCGGAGTTGGCACCTCCGACCAGGCGGAATGCCAGATGGTACTGGGGTTTCCGTCGATCGCCATCGTCGCGGCGCCGCCGGTGGCGACGTCCTCGCTGTCGACGTCCGTCACCTTGATCCGGGACTGCGGCACGATCCCCGGCGGGAGCACGGTCGCCTCCGCACTGATCGTTGCCTGACCACCCGTTGCCGTCAGCACGTACTTTCCTTCTGGCGTACCAGCCGGAGGGGTGACGTCCCATGTCGTCGTCGCAGTTGCTCCCGCCGCGACAGTGGCGTGGGTCGCCGGAGTGGTCGCCGTGACAGTCCAGCTGTCCGGTGCGGTCAGTGCCAATGTGATGTTGCTGGCAGCAACCACGTCGTTGTTGGTGAACGTCGTGGTGACAGTGTTGGCCTCGCCGGATACAAGACCGGTCACGCCCGACACCGCGACGGAGGTGCAGTCCGCCGGCTCCGACGTCGTACCGAGATCGGTGACGGCGAAGTTGTCCATGATGAAGTCGGTCTGGTCGCCGCCGTCGGAGAGTTTGCGCAGACCGACCCAGTAGTCGCCGCCGCAACCGGCCACGAACTCCTGGTTGAACGTCGCCTTGGTCCGCTGCTCGCCGATCGGGGTCGCCTTGACCTCGACCGAGTCCGGACGATCGACGCCCTGGACCCACGCGTACTGGCCGGCGCGACCGCTCTCGTACTCGAAGCTGACCTTGTACTTGTGGCCCGGCTGGAAGTTCACGGTCGACGGGGTGGTCCGGTATACCAAACCGGCGTTCTCCTCGTGCGACTTGAGCGACCAGTCACCGTCGAGCACGTCATCGACCAACTTCCCGTTCCAGCCGGCCTGCGTGTACGGCGCATGCTTCTTCGCCAGCACCGTCCGCGGATCGGTGATCCCGCCCGCGTCCCCCTTCACGAACGGACCCCATCCCTGATCCACATTCTCGAAGTCGTCTACCAAGCCAGCCGCCGGCCGCTTGGTCTCCATGACCCGCACATCGTCGACCCGAACCTTTGCGGCCCCAGCGTCTGCACCCAGTGCTAGATCAGCGGTGCTTCCCTTTGCTGTGAAGACGATTCGGGTTCGCTGGTAGTACGCACCCTGTTTGTCGTCAGAGGCAACCATGTTCTGCGCCGTGGATCTGGTCACGACGTTCTTCGCGCCATCGACGCTCAGAGTTGTCGGCCGCGACTTGCCCGGCTCGACCTCGATCCAAGCAGACGCGCTGTAGGTCCGACCACCCGTCAGCCCGGTGATGGGCTGGCTGATGGACGACTTGCCTGTCCCGAGCGACGCGACGTGCTGGCCGTTCTCGAGAGTGTCGATGGTCGCGCCACCGGTCGCGTTCCAGGCCTTCAGATTGCCCGCGTTGAACCCAGGGTCTTGAAGGTGCGTGCCTTGACCCCAGGCGGCGTCCCGCGGCTTCGGCGCGGCCACCGGGTAAAGCACGTACGGCTTGCCTGCAATCGCATCAAGCGTGACAGCGCCGTGCTGAACCCGGACGGTGGTCGGCTTGGTCCGGCCGGTGTCCGTCAATTGGTAGGCGGTGAAGGTGTTGACGCCGGCGAAGGCTGACGGGACCTGCCAGGTGGTGCGGCCGCCGGTCGGGTTGTAGTGGTAGAGCTTCTTGTTGTTGTCCCACGGGAGCAGGTACTTGTCGCCGTCGAGCACCTTCGCGTTCCCGACGTACACCGCGCGCTTGCCGTTCTCGACCGCGCCGCGGACGCCGCCGGTGAACGTGATGTCGTTCGCGTTCCAGTCGAGGATCTTCTGCTGCTGGAGGAACTTGGTCGGCAGGTTCTGCTTCCAGATGTTCGCGGAGAACTTGTTCCAGTCGGTCTCGCCGGTCCAGCCTTCGAACTCGACGATGCTGGCCTGGCCGAGGATCGGGTCGTTGTTCCAGACATCCTTCTCGTGGTTGCGGACGAAGCGGATGATCTGCGAGTTCAGGCCCTTGTTCGTCGGGCCGCCGTAGTCGAGGTCGTTGGCCCAGTGCGACCACAGCGACGTACGCTCGTGCCGGTCGGCCCACTCGGTCGCGATCTGCCAGCCCTGGTCGGACAGCTGACGGGTGAGGCCGTCGGCGAGCCAGCCGGACTGGTAGTAGACGTCGATGTACAGCTCCTGCAGGTTCTTGTCGGTCTCGTCGCGGAGCTGCTGGAACCGCTTCACGATGTTGCCGGAGGCAAGATCCGGGCGCTGCTTGATGTAGTAACTCTGGTTCAGCCAGTTCCAGCCCTTGGCCGTCTTGTCGACCAGGTCCTCGCTGAACGCGTTCGCCTCCGGGTAGGACTCGGTCGCGTTCACGTGGACGCCGAAGGCGGCGTTCCAGTCCTTGCCCTGCTTTAGCAGGGTATTGAGGTCGGTCAGCCCGCCGGCGCGGAGGTTGTAGTTGCCGCCGTAGTCCGGGTGACCCGAGTCGTGGCCCTCCGACGCGTACCCCTTGAGGATCGCCATCTGGCCGAGCCCGTCGGTCGAGAGCGAGATCCGCTTGACGTCGTCGAGCGTCCGCAGGAACGGGTGCGTCGCCTGGCTGGCGAAGTTGAACGGGATGTGCGTGATCACGCGGTCCTTGACCTGGTCGCCGCCGTTCGGCTCGACCATGATCGAGCGGAACGCGACCGCGCCGTCCTCCCAGTCGACGGTCTTGTCGTGGTTCGCGTCTGGCGTCACCACGACCTTCGCCCAGGGCAGCGGCTCGGTGTACGGCGAGGTGTCGGCGCGGTACGTCCACTGACCGCTCCAGACGCCGACGCGCGTACTGCCGTCCGCGCCCTTACGGGCCTGATGCCAGAACCGGGCGCCGTCGTCGACCGATTGACCGGACGGCTTGTCGTACGTCGAGTTGGACTCGATCCCCGCGGCCAGCCCGCTCGTGTTGACGAACGCGTACGCCGCTCCGGTCGCCGACGTCTCGCCCGGAGTGGCCGCGGTGACCGGCGTGATCTTGTCGGCGGTGCGCGTCGAGTCCGGGTCGAGCGTGGTGAACGCGGTGGTGGCGCCGGCGTCCGTACTCGCGACCGAGACCAGGTCCTGGTTCGGAATGTCGATTGTGTGCACGCGACTCGCCTCGCTGTCGCGGACCGCGTCGATCGCGAACTTCGTCACCCGCCCGGACACGCTCAGACTCGCGTCGAGCTGGACGTCGGGCAGTGCGTCGAAGGCGAGCGTGTACGACGCGCGCCCGTTGCGGACCGTCGGCGCCTGCGTGAGATGCGCGGTCCGGGCGGTGCCGTCGATCGTGACCGTCGAGATCGCGTCCGGTTGGCCGCCGAGGACCTGCCCGGAGGCGTTGTCGATGTACTTGATCACCCGGGGAGAGTCCGCCCCGACGGTGACCGTCAATTCGTTCGACCGCAGGGTCAGGTCGCCGGCGGCGTGCGCACCTGAGGGCACGCTCAGCACACCGGCAGCCAACGCTACAGCCAGTACTCCACACCCCACTGAACGTTTCATGCCGGAAAAGTTCGCACGTAACCGCTAACTCGTCAAGAGAAACGAACACTAATGAACAACTTTCGCCTCGCCTTCGGCATCGGCACGGGAAAGGCGGGGGTGGTTTTAGGGCGCTCGCCGGGCGGTGGCCGGGCGGTGGTCGTGGCGTAGGGAGGGCGAGGTGGGTGGTGGTGCCGGGAGGGCGAGGTGGGTGGTGGTGCCGGCAGGGCGAGGTGGGTGGTGGTGCCGGGAGGGGCTGGGTCAGGCTGGGGGTTGGTGGGTGGGGGTGATGCGGCCGGTTACCTCGCCTAGGCCTAGGCGGGTGCCGGTGGGGGTGGTGGCCCAGGCGGCGATGGTTACCTCGTCGCCGTCTTCTAGGAAGGTGTGTTCCTTGCCGGCTACGACGAGGGGTTCGCGGCCGCCCCAGGTGAGTTCTATGAACGAGCCTCGTTGGTTTTTGGCGGGGCCGCTGACGGTGCCGGAGGCGTACAGGTCGCCGGTGCGGACGGTGGCGCCATTGACGGTCAGGTGGGCGAGCATCTGAGCAGGGGACCAGTAGACGTCGCGGTACGGCGGCGTACTGACGAGGTGACCGTTGAGGCGGACCTCGAACGTGATGTCGTAGTTCGGGAGGTTCTCCCCGGCCAGGTATGGAAGGACGGGCGGGTCCTGTGCCGGCAGCGGGACAGTGCCCAGCGCGTCGAGGGAGACGACCCACGGGGAGATCGACGTCGCGAACGACTTGCCGAGGAACGGGCCGAGGGGGACGTACTCCCACGCCTGCAGATCGCGCGCGGACCAGTCGTTCACGAGCACCACGCCGTACACGTGATCCTCGAAATCATCAACGGACACAGGCTTTCCGAGCATCGAGGGCGCACCGACGACGTACCCGAGCTCAACCTCGATATCCAACCGCTGCGACGGACCGAACGTCGGCGCGACCGCATCCGGCGCCTTGCGCTGACCGCTAGGCCGGACGATATCGGTGCCGCTGGCAACGATCGTGCCGGCCCGGCCGTGGTACCCGACTGGGAGGTGTTTCCAGTTCGGCAGCAGCGGCTCCGAGTCCGGACGGAACAGCCGGCCGAGGTTCGTCGCGTGCTGCTCGGAGGCGTAGAAGTCGACGTAGTCCGCGACCTGGAACGGCAGCTGCATGGTGACCGCGGACTGCGGGATCAGATGCGGCTCGACCGTGTCCCGGTCGTTGGCATTGCGAACCAACTCGAGCAGCCAACTACGCGTCGCCCGCCAGGCCGGCCGGCCCAGGGCGAGGAACGCGTTCAACGTCGGCTCGGCGAACAGTTGCGCCCCGTCCAGCATCTGCGCCGACGCGACCGGCGCGAGGTCGATGATCTGGTCCCCGATCGCGGCGCCGACCCGCGGCTCCTCGTCCCCGTGCCGGAACACGCCGAGCGGCAGGTTGTCCGGCCCGAACGGCGAACCCTCCGGGATGTCGATCCAGCTCATCAACCCTCCATCAAACCCAGTGTCGTCAAGTCGTGCCGCGGTTCGTCGATGCTGCACGAGCCGAACGACGTGAACCATCGCCGGGTGCTCACGGCCTGATCGTCGGTCAGCTCACGGGCCCGAACGGCAAGCACCTGCCCGTCCCGCTCGTTCAGAACCGAGGTCACCTCGTCGTGCGCCGCGCCGTCGAGCGACGCCCGCGTGGCCAGCAGTACGTTAAGGAAGCCGTGGTGCTCGAAGCCCGAGTCTTCCGCCGTATGACGGACCGCGTTGTGCAGCCCGGCCGTGCACTTGAACGGCACTTCGCGGTCCAGGCAGGCGATGACGAACGACGCCACCTGGTCCGCCGACGGGAACAGCGACGCGTCGAGTCCGCCGGTCCGGAGTTTGGCGGCGTACCCGGCGTCGGCGACCACGTCGAGCGCGCGCTCCCACGCTCCGTTCAGACCGATCTCGACGTACGCCGTCTCCTCGTCGAAGCAGTCGTCACACGCCCGTACGACGCGCAGCGCGTTCCGCGACAGGTCGTCCTCGTCGCGCAGCCGGACCTCGACCGCGGTCACCTCGACGTCCTTCGAGCGGTCGCCCCAGCGGATCGCGGGCTCGATCCCGCCGGCGCCTCCGGAGATCACGACCGACACGCGGAGCGGCCCGTCGGCGGAGCGCGCTGCCTCGGCGGCGACGTCCATCAGGTCCTCGTCGGTGCAGACGAACGGCCCGACGAGCTCGGCGTACGGCGAGGTCAGATGAGCCCGGTGTGCGGTGACGGCCTCGGCCATCGGCAGGTTCCCCGGCGGGAACATAGCAGCGTCGTCGACCAGGTGCCGGAACAAGGCGGGGACGGTTGACATGGCCCTGAGCCTAACGGATGCTTTCGGTAAGCGGACGCACGCGTTCGATTATCGGATACTCTGGAGCAATTCTGATGGCGTTCTACCGGCAGGTCGGGGAAGTTCCGCCGAAGCGGCACACCCAGTTCCGGAAACCGGACGGCGGGCTGTACTACGAGGAGCTGATGGGGGAGGAGGGGTTCTCGTCGGACTCGTCGCTGCTCTACCACGCCGGCGTGCCGTCCGCGATCGTCGATTCGCAGGTGTGGGACCTCCCCGACCTGGCCACCGTCGCCAACCACCCGCTCACCCCGCGACACCTCAAGCTGCACGACCTGTTCACCGAGACCTCCAAGTCGAACGCCGTAGAGGACCGTCGGCTGGTGCTCGGGAACGGTGACGTCCGGATCTCGTACGTCGTGGCGGAGCAGCCCTCGCCGTACTACCGGAACGCGATCGGCGACGAGTGCGTGTACGTCGAGAAGGGCTCGGCGACGGTCGAGACGGTGTTCGGCGTACTGAACGCCGTCCAGGGCGACTACGTGATCATCCCGCGCGCGACCACGCACCGCTGGCTGCCCGGGCCGGAGGGCGTGCACGCGTACGCGATCGAGGGAAACTCGCACATCGCGCCGCCCAAGCGCTACCTGTCCCGCTACGGGCAGTTCCTCGAGCATTCGCCGTACTGCGAACGCGACCTCCACCCCACCACCGAGCCGCTCGTCGTCGACGGGACCGACGTCGAGGTGCTGGTGAAGCACCGCGGGAACGGGGCCGGCGGGATCGTCGGCAGCCGGATGACGTACGCGACGCACCCGTTCGACGTGGTCGGCTGGGACGGCTGTCTGTACCCGTACACGTTCAACGTGAGCGACTTCGAGCCGATCACGGGGCGGGTGCATCAGCCGCCGCCCGTGCATCAGGTGTTCGAGGGCTACAACTTCGTGGTCTGCAACTTCGTGCCGCGGAAGGTCGACTACCACCCACTCTCGGTGCCGGTGCCGTACTACCACTCGAACGTCGACTCCGACGAGGTGATGTTCTACTGCGGCGGCGACTACGAGGCGCGGAAGGGCTCCGGGATCGGGCTCGGCTCGATCTCGCTGCACCCCGGCGGGTACGCGCACGGTCCGCAGCCGTCGGCGATCGAGGCCTCGCTCGGAGCGGAGCGGTTCGAGGAACTGGCCGTCATGGTCGACACCTTCCGCCCGCTCGAACTGGGCGAGGGCGGCCGGGCCGTCGACGACGGCGTCTACGCCTGGACCTGGGCGGGTCGCCGCAAGTCGTAACGGTCTGTGGGATTCTTTCCCGTGTGAGTGAGGACGGGGACACATCGCAACAGGTAGTCGAAGAGCTTTCAGCGGAGCCGGAACCGGAGTCGGGTGAATCGCCGGAGGTGGACGTGCAGGTGCCGCCGCGGGACCCCGGGGCGCCATTTGTCGTGGGCATCGACCGGGACGCAGTGGTACGCCGGCGCGAGGTCGTGCGGACCGTGGAGCGCCGCGGCGCCTGGATCACGCTGGCGATCGGCGTGGTCGGCATCGTCGCCGCGATCTACGCGATGCTGGCCTTCCGCGGCTCGGGGATGTGGCCGTTCGCGATCTTGTTGATCCTGGCAATGATCCCGCTGGTCCTCAGCACGGTGATGGTGTACCGGCTGCAGGCCGAGCGGCAGCAGTGGTACGCCTCCAACGAGCTGCAACCGGTCGCGATGCGGATGTCGCTCAAGGGGCTCGAGCTCGCGTGCGACGGAGCGGCGTACCCGGTCGTCCTGCAGTGGCACGCGGTCCGCGGCTTCCGGCAGCAGAAGCTGCTGGGTCAGTACGTGCTCGACCTCGATCTGGTGCCTGGTGTGAGCGCGACCACGGCCGGTGTCCGCGGTCTTGATCAGGCGCCGGTCCGCAGCGTGGTCAAGCCCAACCCGCTCCTGCGCCCCACCGGCCTGTTCCTGGTGAAGGCGCTGGACCAGCCCGTCCACATCATCGACGAGGCCATGAAGCACTTCTCCGGCGGCACTGCGCAGGTCCGGCGCTAGCTCTAGCAGGGCAGGGAGCGGTACGTGTAGCCCAGCTTCGTCAGCTTGGTGAGCGCGCTGTCCAGGGCCGCGACGGTCTCGGAGCGGTTGCCGCCGCCGTCGTGCATCAGAATGATCGCGCCAGGGCGAGCGCCGGACATGATCGCGTGCTCGATGTGGGCGGTACCGGGCTTCTCCCAGTCCTCGGTGTCGACGTCCCAGAGGACCTCACGCTGGTGGTACTCCGCAGCGACCGCGTGGACGATCGCGTTCGTGGCACCCTCCGGCGGCCGCAGGCACTTCGACCTCATGCCTTGACCGACCTCCTGCCGCACCTTCGCCTCGGGCAGATGGGTGAGCGTCTTGTGGTCGTACGTGTGGTTGCCGACGTGATGCCCGGCGGCGCGCTCGGCCGTGACCAGCTCCGGGAACTGCGCCACCTGGATCCCGATGACGAAGAACGTCGCCTGCGCGTGGTGCTTCCGCAGTACCTGCAGGATCTTCGGTGTCCACTCGTGCTGCGGGCCGTCGTCGAAGGTCAGGTACAGGACCTTGCCGTGGCTGGTCAGGTTCCAGTCGTCGACGGGCGGCTTGGGCGCCGGCGGTTTGACGGCCGGTTGGGTGGGTTTCGTCGACGACGGCGCGCCTCGCTTGGACGTGGTCGACGTACTCAGGAGTCCGTGACTCGACGCCTGGACCGCGGGTTTCGCGGACGTGGTCGAGTGTTTGGACGGACTGGCGGCTTGGGCTAGGACGGCACCGCAGAGCAGGGCGGCGACCAACGGCAGAAGTTTGCCGGGCGGCTTGGTCATGCACGGCATCCTCTCGCGCCGGGTGGTTCATCCGGGCACCGGGTCGCCCTTAGGGTGGCCCTCAGGCCGGAGATCCCGGCGGCAGACCAGTGAGGCGGCTGATGACCGACAGCGGTGAGCGTACGACGATGACCAGACGAACCCTGATCGGTGGAGCATCCGCCCTGGCCGCAGCCGGGTTCACGGCTGTCCCGGCGTACGCCGGTGGACCCGGCCACGGCCGGACCGTCCGGTTGAGCGTGATGGGCACGACCGACCTGCACGGCAATGTCTTCAACTGGGACTACTTCAAGAACACCGAGTACGACGACTCCGCGCACAACGACATCGGCCTGGCGAAGATCTCGATCCTCGTCACCGCGGTCCGGGACCGCATCGCCGCGGACCGCCACGCGCCGCGCCCGCTCCTGCTCGACGCCGGTGACACCATCCAGGGCACCCCGCTGTCGTACTACTTCGCCAAGATCGAGCCCATCACCGGCGGTCACACGCACCCGATGGCCGCCGCGATGAACCAGATCGGGTACGACGCGGCCGCGCTCGGGAACCACGAGTTCAACTACGGGATCGAGATCCTGCGCAAGTTCCAGCGGCAGTTGCGGTTCCCGCTGCTCGGCGCGAACGCTCAGGATTGGACCACCGGGCTGCCCGCGTTCCCGCCGTACGTGCTGAAGCGGGTGCAGGTGCCGGGCGAGAAGCCGATCACCGTCGGCATCCTCGGCCTGACCAACCCGGGGATCGCGATCTGGGACAAGGCGAACGTCGAGAACAAGCTGAAGTTCGGCGGCATCGTCGAGCTGGCCAAGATCTGGGTACCGCGGGTCCGCAAGGCCGGCGCCGACATCGTGATCGCGTCCGTGCACTCGGGCATGGACCTGTCCTCGTCGTACGGCGACGCGCTGCCGTACCCGGAGAACGCGTCCGTCCTGATGGCCGAGACGGTCCCCGGCATCGACGCCGTACTCGTCGGTCACGCGCACCTGGAGATCCCCGAGCGCCTCGTCACGAACAAGACCAGCGGCGAGCAGGTCGTGCTGAGCGAGCCGCTGAAGTGGGGCATGCGGCTGTCCCTGATCGACCTCGACCTGCAGAAGGTCCGTGGCCAGTGGAAGGTTGTCGGTCGGCATAGCCAGGTGCTGAACGCGAACACGGTCGACGCCGATCCTGCCGTCGTCGCGCTGCTGCAGAAGGACCACGACAAGGTCGTCGAGTACGTCAACTCGAAGATCGGCACCTGCACCGAGGCGATGTCCGCGGCCACGGCGCCGTGGGAGGACACGGCCGCGCTCGACTTCGTCAACTTCATCCAGGCGGATGCTGTCTCGAAGGCTTTGGTCGGTACGCCGCAGGAGTCGCTGCCTGTGCTGGCGATCGCCGCGCCGTTCAACCGGGCGGCTGCGATTCCGGCCGGCGATGTGTCGATCCGCGATGTCGCCGGGCTGTACGTCTTTGACAACACGCTGCTCGCGGTGACGATGACTGGCGCGGAGATCAAGGACTATCTGGAGTTCTCGGCGCAGTACTACAAGCAGGTGACCGGGGCCGGGCCGTTCCCGTCCGACCAGGTGACCAACGCGCCGACTTCGACCGCGCCGAACGGTACGCCGGACTACAACTACGACGTCCTCGGCGGGCTGACCAAGCCACTGACCTACAAGATCGATATCGCCAAGGGTGTGGGGGCGCGCATCACGGACCTTGCGTACGACGGGGTCGCGGTGGCGGCCGACCAGCAATTCGTTGTCGCAGTCAACAACTACCGCCAGTCCGGCGGCGGCAACTTCCCGCACGTCTCCACCGCGCCGGTCGTCTACAACCGCCAGGTAGAAATCCGCCAACTGATGATCGACTACGTCACCGCCACCGGCGAGGTCGACCCAACCACCTTCCACACGGTCGACTGGTCCCTAACCTCCAACGGCACCCCGATCGTGATCACCGCCTGACGCTTGCCTTCGCTGTGCTGTGCCAGTCCGGGTGGCCTGGCATGGGAGGGGTTGTAGGGCTGTAGAGCCAGTTGTCGAAGTACTGCGTGAGGTTGCGCCCGCTGACCTGGTTCGCGACGTCGATGTAGTCCTGCGTCGTCGCGTTCCGGTCGCGGTAGCGGTCGAAGAAGGTCTGCTCGATCCGCCGGAACGTCTGCTCGCCGACGATCGTGTTCAGGCCGGTGAGCATCAACTGACCGGGTGCGTCGGTGTCGAACAGCAGCCCGATCGGGTTGTCGACCCGCCCCATCGGGCCGGACTCGTCGCGGTTCTGCTGGTCGGCTGCGTAGAGGTCCTTGAGCTCGGCGTTCAGGTCGGTGAAGCCGCGGGCGGCGGCGTACTTGCGTTCGTAGTAGCGGGCGTGGCCTTCGCTCAGCCACATGTCGTCCCAGCTGCGGACGGCGACCGCGTCACCGAAGTACTGGTGCGTCATCTCGTGGACGAGCGTCGGCGCCTCGTCCTTCGGCGGCAGGGAGAGCCCGGCACCGAACGTCGACAGCGTGGCGGTCTCGAGCGCGACACCGTCGTACCCGCTCGCCAGCCCGAGTACGCCGTACTGCTCGAATGGGAACGGTCGCCCGATCTGCCCCTGCAGCCAGGCCAACTGGGCCGGTGTCTCCCTCGCGGTGACCTCCATCGCGTCCGTCAGCGGATGTCCTTGCAGCGACAGCTTCGTGAGGTAGCTCCGGACCGGCAATCCGTGCGGTCCTGTCTGGCGGAGCTCACGAAACTTGCCGACGGCAATCTGTACGACGTCGGTCGGGATCGGGTGTGCCGTTTGGTATACCCAAGTGGTGTCGCTGCCGATCCGGTACTTCGTGATCAGCCGACCGCCGGCGACACCCATCCGATCGTTCGGCGCCGTGATGCGGATCGTGAACCTGGCCTTGTCGCTCGGGTGATCGTTCGACGGGAACGCGAGATGCGCTCGGTCCGGCTGGCTCATGATGGCGAAGCCGTCCGCGGTGTTGTTCCAGAACTCGAGCGGGTACGGCGTGCCGGCGGGCCAATGCACGCTCGCGGGCGGCGGGTTCAGTGACCGATCGGCCGTGTAGACGACGCGCACGGTGAACGGGAGGTGGTTGTGAATCGCCCGCGCCGGGGTGACCGTCAACTTCTCGCCGGCCTGCTGGTACTTCGCCGGTCGTCCGTCCACGGTGACCGACGAGATCGCCTGCCCGACCGAGTCGAGCCCGAACCGCGACAGGTCCTGCGTCGCGACCGCCCGCATGGTGACCGCGCCGGGCATCTTCGTCGTCCCAGTTTGGTATACCAAACTCACGTCGTAGCTCTGCGCGTCGTACCCTCCGTTGCCCAGTCCCGGAAACAGCCGATCGCCGAGGTCCTGCGCACCGGGCGTCGCCGCGTAGGCACTGCTCACCCCGAGCGGGAGCAGGACGATGGTTGCCGCGAGCAAACTACCGAGCCGTCGTCTGGTTGCCATGTACCCCCAGACTTCCTGACAACGGCCCGGGGTACATCGGTCCTCGAGCTCAAACTGACCTAGTACCAAAGTGGTAGACCATCATCGGTTCGTCGAAGGCTCTACGGTGGTGGCATGCGGCTCGCGTGGTGGGACGGCAAGGTCCGGACCCTCATCTTCGACGTTCTGCTCGCCGCGGCGGTTACCGCCGGCACACTGCTGGACATCACGAACAACGGCACGCTGCGCTGGTACGGCGCCGTGTTCCTTGGGGTGTTGTTCTGCGGGATGGTGATCCGTCGGCGGTTTCCTTTGCTGTTCGCCGTGCTCGCTCCAGTCAGTCAGGTGTTCCCGAGCGTGCCGGTGAGCATCGCGGCGTACACCGCGGCGAGCCGCAAGGGCTTGCATTGGTATACCGCAGTCTCGGCCGTGATCGGCGCGATCGTGATCGTCGTGTGGCCGGTCCCCGGGCGGAGCCACCTCTCCTGGGCCGAACAGGCCGCTTCTGTCGCGTTGTTCGTCGGCGGTCCGGTCCTGCTCGGACTTTGGGCATACCAAAGGCGCGCGTTGCTCGCCGCCCTTCGCGATCGCGCCGACCAGGCAGAGCGCGAGCGCGACCTCCGCTCCGAGCGCGCGGTGACCGACGAGCGACGCCGGATCGCCCGCGAGATGCACGACGTGGTCGCGCACCGAGTGAGCGCCATTGCGCTGCAGTCGGGCGCGTTGACGATGACCGCGCCGGACGAGCAGACCGAGAAAGTTGCCGAGATCATCCGCAGGACGAGTACGTCGGCGCTCACCGAACTGCGCGAGATCCTTCAGGTACTCCGGGACGAGCTGCCCTGGGAGCCGGGCCATGTCGCGCCGTCGATCGGTGGGGTGCCTGTGCTGGTCGCGGACGCGGAATCGACGGGGCAGATTGTCTCGCTGGACTTGGCGGATCCGGTTCCCGAGGCGTCGTCTGCCGTCGGGCGGGCGGCGTACCGGGTGGTGCAGGAGGCGCTGACGAACGCGGCCAAGCACGCGCCGGGTGTTCGCGTAACCGTGAGGATCGTTGCTGAGGGCGACGATTTGACCGTCGAGGTGACGAATCCGCGGGGCGTCGTGGGAGTCGCCGTACCAGGGTCGGGGTACGGGTTGCTAGGGATGCGAGAGCGGGTCTCGCTGGCCGGCGGTCGGCTCGAGACCGGGTGGGACGGCGGAGTGTTCCGGGTCAAGGCGGTGTTCGGGCTGAAGGCGGAGGAATGACGATCAAGGTGCTGCTCCTCGACGACGAGGAGCTCGTACGCAGCGGCATCCGGCTGATCCTGCAGGCCGGCGGGACGGCCGAGGTCGTTGCCGAGGACACCGATGGTTCGCGCGTGGTCGAACTGGTCGAGAAGTACACTCCGGACCTCGTGCTGACAGACATCCAGATGCCCAAGGTGAACGGCATCGAGATCACTCGCCGAGTGAACGCCCTGCCAGCTCCACCACCTGTTGTAGTTCTCACGACCTTCGACCTGGACGAGTACGTCTACGAAGCACTCCAGGCAGGCGCCATGGGCTTTCTCCTGAAGGACATCGCCCCTAGGGCACTGGTCGACGCCGTAGAGCAAGCCGTCCAAGGCGACTCGATGCTGTCGCCCCAGATCACCAAACGCCTAATCGCGGCCTACACCGCCCGCCCAGCTCCACCGGGATGGCGGCGAGGGGCCGCGGGGAGGAAAGGCGCGGGCAGCACGTCCAGCACGTCCAGCGGGAGTGGCGCAGGTGGTGTGGGCGGCGCAGCTGGTGCGGGCGGCTCAGGTAGTGCGGGCGCGTGGGGTGCTGTACTCGAGCGAGCCGGAGGCGGAGCAGCCTCGCGCGGCGCAGATGGTCCGCGCGATGAGGGCGGCGGAGGCGGGGCGGCCTCGGGTGGCTCAGGTGGTGCGGGTGGGTGGGGTGATGCTGCACGCGAGGGAGGCGGAGCTGGAGCGGCCTCGGGCGGTGACGGCGCGTGGGGCTACGACGTTCTGGAGGAATTGACGCCGCGAGAGCGGGAGGTTGCGATGGCGGTAGGCGAGGGTTTAAGCAACGCGGAAATCGCACGGCGGCTCGAGCTGCGGGAGTCGACGGTGAAGGTACACGTCACGCACATCCTGGCCAAGCTCGCCGTACCCAACCGCACCAAGATCGCCCTCCTGATCCACGACGCCGGCTTGGCCTAGAACCCCGGCCGTTTCTCCTTATAAGTAAGGGGTTCGAGGTACCCGCCGATTTGGCCGAGACCTGATCGTGACCTAGAATAGAACACATGTTCGAAGGAGATCTGAACGACCTCGCCACCGTGGACCTACTGACCACGGCAGCTGAGTTCGCCCGGATCCAGGAACGCGCCGCCGTCCGCACCCTCGAAGCCGCCCTCGCGTTCGCCGACCGCAACGCCGTCGTGTCCGGCGATCCCGTCCTCCCTGGCTACGAACGGATCCAGGTGTACGGCGGTGACGGCTGCCCGGGCGTCGCGGAGTTCGCGCCGATCGAGCTCGGCGCGGTGCTGCGCATGTCGAGCGGCGCGGCCGCGTCCTTGATCGGCGACGCGCTCGCCCTGTGCCATCGACTCCCCAGGATCTGGGCCGCAGTCCTGTCCGGGAATGCGATCGCATGGCGCGCCCGCAAGATCGCCCAAGCCTGCATGTCCCTGTCACTGGAAGCCGCCGCGATCGTCGACCGACGCGTCGTCGGAATCGTGGACACCGTCACCCCCGGCAAACTCGCCACCATCGTCTCCGCCGCCGTCTGGCAGGCCGACCCCGAACTAGCCAAAGCCCAAGCCGAAGCCGCAGCCCGGGCCCGCGGAGTGTTCATCACCCCCTCCGACGACCACGGCACAAAGCGCTTCTGGGTCCGCGCCGCCGCCGGCGACGTCATCAGATTCGACGCCACCATCGACGACCTGGCCCGCGCCCTCAAAACCCTCGGCGACACCGACTCCCTCAACCAACGCCGAGCCAAAGCCATCGGCTGGATCTCGGACCCCGCCGCAGCGCACCACCTCCTAGAGGTAGCCCGCCACCTAGCCCGCACCCAACCAACCCACACCCCCACCCCGCACGGCGCCACCGCCCACGACCCCGGTCCACACGAAGCGGCCCCGCCCGACGCGTCCCTGAAGGCTCCAGCTCACAACGACGCAGCTGGCTCGAGTCGGGCCGAATCCCCACCGCGCTCAGCAACTGCCTCCGCCTCGCCGACCACGGCCGCCACCGACGCGGACGCTGCCGCCTGCGATGTCGACCAGCGCGGCACCGCCCCGCACGAGACCGCACCAGATGGCGCAGCCCCGCACGACACGCCTAGTGCCTCCTGGCGCCACTCAGTGCCGCGTGACGACCGGCCGTACGACGAGGTGCCGTACGGCGCGTGCGACGAGCCTCCGCATGACGAGGCGTCTTGCGACGAGCCTCCGTATGGCGACGAGCCACCGTACGACGAGGCGTCGTGCCACGAGGTTCGGTACGAGGAGCTGTCGTGTCACGAGCCTCCGCGCGACGATGCGTCATGCCACGAGGTGCCGTACGAGGAGGGCTCAGATGGGTCCGGCTCGGGAGTTGGCGCGCGTGGCGGCTCGGGTGTGACCTGCCAGGGCGCATTCCTGCGGGCCGCGGTGCCGGGCGACGTGGCTGCACGTGCGGCTGCCGGCAGTTGCGATGGTGAGGACTCGTTTGCGCGGACGGCCGTCGGTGACTGTGATGACGAGGATGCGTTTACGCGGCGGGTGTTGGCTGGTGGGCTTGCAGCGCGGCTTGCTGCGATTAAGCAGGATGCCTATAGCAACGGTCTTGGTGCTGGTAGTGGGCGGGCGAGACGGCACACGGTGTACGTGCACTTGACTGATCAGACGCTTGCCACCGGGACCGGCGTGTTGCGGGTTGAGGAACTTGGCCCGTTGCTGGCGCATCAGCTCAGCGAGCTGCTTGGCCATGAGCGGATCGTTGTTAAGCCGGTGATTGACCTGCATGACCAGGTCAGCGTGCATGCGTATGAGATTCCTGACCGCATTCGGGAGCGTGTCCGCCTTCAGTACCCGGTCGACATGTTCCCGTACAGCGGCGCCGAAGCCACCATGCGCATGGATCAGGACCACATCACTCCATACGACCGGACCGGCGCACCCAGCCCACCAGGCCGGCCGGGGCAAACCGGGACTCACAACCTCATACCGCAAGGTCGGCTCCATCACCGCGCCAAGACGTTCGGTGGCTGGCGTAACCGGCGTCTGCCTACTGGCGCCATCGAGTGGATCAGTCCTCATGGATTCACGTTCCATGTCGACCACACCGGCACCCACCCGGTTCCGCCCGACGGCGCGGTTCATTGAAGCAGGTCTTGACCCGGGAAAGGCTAAGTGATTTAGTCAGTTTGTGACTTACTCAGCGGCTGAGGTGCCGCCTAGCCTGTCGGACCGGTTGACCGAGTCGATTCTCGGGATCATCCGGGACGGCGGGTTGGGGCCGGGGGATGCGATTCCGTCTGCGCGGGAGTTGGCGAAGCGGTTCGCGATCACGACGCCGACGGTGCGCGAGGCGCTGCGGAAGCTGGAGGCGACCGGGGCGGTCGAGTTCCGGCACGGCTCGGGCACGTACGTCGGGCCGACGATCAACAACGTCGTACTGGCGAATCCGCATCGGCCGCCGATCACGAAGGACTCGGTGCTGCAGCTGATCAGCGCTCGGCTCGTACTCGAGCCGGCCGTCGCCGCGCAATCCGCGGTCGCACGCCAGCCCGAAAACCTGGAGCGCCTCGAGGCCGCGGTCACCAACGCGCTCATCCCGCCCGGCGGGCCGGCGTTCGCGCTCAACTTCCACGTCGAGCTCGCCGCCGCGTCCGGGAACCCTTTACTGCAAGAGGTTCTGTCGTCCTTGCTGAAGGTGCGCGTCCGCGAGCAGCAGCAGATCCGTGCCCTGTACGACAACCGCGAGCGCGACCACGAAGAGCACCAAGCGATCGTCGAGGCCGTCCGTGCCCAAGATGCCGCCGAGGCCGAACGCCTGACCCGCGAGCACCTCGACAACATCCGCCGCGCCATCGAGTCCGCCCCGGAGTGGTCATGAACCTTGCCGAGATGACGACCGACGAAGCGCTCGTCGCCGTACGCCGCTCCCCGCTGGTGATCGTTCCGGTCGGCGCGCAGGAGCAGCATGGTGGCGGGATGGCGATGTCCACCGACACCGTTCGCGCCGTCGGCGTGGCCGAGCGGGTCGCGGAGCGGCTGGCCGGTCGCGCGGTGATCGCGCCGGCCGTCCCGTACGGCGTTTCGCCGCACCACATGGCGTTCGCCGGCACCATGACGTTGTCTCCGGCAACGTTCATGCAAGTACTCCGGGATGTCGTCGCCAGCCTGCACGAACACGGCTGGCAACGGTTCCTGGTGATCACCGGGCACGGAGGCAACAACGCCGCCCTCTCCGTGCTGGCGCAGGAGTACGTCCGCAGCGAGCTCACGTTCGCGTGGACCCCGGTCACGTCCGTGGTGTCGGACCTGATCACAGGAGTCAGCGAGGTACACGGTCACGCCGGCGAGGCGGAGACCGCACAAATGCTGTACCTGGCCCCGGACCTGGTCCAGGCCGATCGTCTGGAGCCGGGCGCCACCATGCTCGACGAACTGACCACGACAGCCCGGCTGTCCCGGCAGACGCGCGGTCCGCGGCTGTCTGTCGGGTTCGACGCGTACCACAAGCGTGGCGTACTGGGTGACCCCCGTCGCGCCACCGCCGAGGACGGCCGTCTCCTGGTGGAGACCGCCGCCGACCGGATAGCCGCCTTCGCCGACGAGTTGCTCTCGGCCTGACGCCGCACCACCCCGAACACTGGACCTTCGCTCAGGGAGGTCCAGGCGCGAGCCTGCCCGCCTGCAGGCCGCCTGCCCGAGGAGGCACCCCTGATGAACCTCGCACGCCCGAAAACACTCAGCGGTTGGTATACCACCCGGCGGATCGGCGCACTGCTGGCGTCGGCGGCCCTGGTGACCGCCGCCACCACGTTGCCCACAGCAACAGCATCCGCCGCGTCCAGCACCGCCGGCTGTGGCAAGCAAGCCGCCCCGAGCGGCGACTACACGATCCAGAGCGGCGGGATCACCCGCACCTATCGCCTGCACGTTCCGGACAACTACAAGAGCTCCAAGGCGTCCGAGCTCATTTTGGTATACCACGGTCGCGGCAAGACCGGCGCCCAGACCGAAGCGTTCTCCGACCTGTCGAAACTCGACGCGATCGTTGCCTACCCCAACGGTGTGATCGGCGACGAGGACAAGCAGGCCTGGCAAGGAGCGCCGTACGCCGCCAAGGGTGTCGACGACGTGAAGTTCACCGCCGACCTGCTCGACGACCTGGAGTCGAAGTACTGCGTCGACACGCGCGCCGTCTACGCGACAGGCAAATCCAACGGTGCGGGATTCACCGGGATTTTGGCATGCCAAATGGCCGACCGGTTCGCGGCGATCGCCCCGGTCTCCGGCGCGTTCTACATCGAGGGCACACACTGCGCGCCGAGCCGTCCGATCCCGGTACTCGACATCCACGGCACCGGCGACACGACGATTCCGTACGGCGGTGACGGCGAACGGGACCTGCCGAGTGTCCAGACCTGGGTCCGCGACTGGACGGTCCGCGATCACTGCAATCCCGATCCGAAGACGAGTCAGCTCGGTGACGACGTACTGAAGTTCACGTACAAGGGCTGCAAGGCTGACGTCGTACACGTCGCGGTCACCGACGGCGGGCACAGCTGGCCGGGCTCGGACTCCACGTCCGGACCGGGCTACGTGACGCAGACCTTCGAAGCGCATGAGCTGATCGGCGCCTTCTTCCAAGCGCACCGGTTGAGGAGCTGACATGAGTACGGCTACAACCGCCGACCGCAGGGAGCTGCCCCGGCTGGTCCGGGCGATGGCTGTCATCGAGCGGGTCGGGAACGCACTGCCGCATCCGTTCTGGCTGTTCTGGATCCTGTCCGCGATCCTCGCTGTCGTCAGCGCGATCCTGTCGGCGCTGGATGTCTCGGTGCTCTCGCCCAAGGACGGCAAGGAGGTCGCCGTACAGAACCTGCTGTCCGGCGACGGGCTGCAGATGGCGGTCTCGACCGCCATCTCGAACTTCGCCGAGTTCCCGCCGATGGCGACGATCGTGGTCGTGATCATGGGTGTCGCGCTGGCCGAGCGGACCGGGTTCCTGCAGGCGCTGATGCGGGTCAGCGTGTCGCGGGTGCCTACGTCGATGGTGGTGTTCGCGGTCGCGTTCGCCGGCACGATGGCGCACGTGGCGTCCGCGGCGGCGTACATCATCCTGGTGCCGCTGGGCGGGCTCGCGTTCCGTGCGGTGGGGCGGTCGCCGATCCTCGGCATCGTGGTGGCGTATACCGCGATCGCCTCCGGGTACGACGCGAGCCCGATCCCGACCCCGAACGACGCGATCTTCGCCGGCATCACCACCGCGGCCGCGAAGACGATCGACCCGAATGCGCACATCTCGGTGCTGTCGAACTGGTTCTTCAACATCGCGTCGTCGATCCTGCTGGCGTTGGTGATCACGCTCGTCACCAGGCTGGTGCTGAGCAAGCGGACCGACTTGGACGCCGACCCTGACGCACCCGGCGACGACCCGGATCAGCTGGCGGTATCGGTTGCCGAGCGCAAGGGTCTACGCAGGGCGGGCATCGTGTTCCTGATCGCCGCGGTGGCGATCGTCGCTGTACTGCTGCCGCACGATTCCCCGTTACGCGGCAAGGACGGCAGCATCGTCGACTCCCCGTTCCTGGACGGGATCGCGATGGTCGTCGCCGTGCTGTTCGGTCTCGTCGGCATCACGTACGGCGTGACCGTGAAGGCGATCGAGCGCGCGGCCGACGTACCGAAGTTGATGGCCGAGGGCATCAAACAGATGGCGCCGGTACTGGTGCTGTTCTTCGCGATCGCGCAGTTCCTCGCGTACTTCGACTGGAGCAACATCGGCGACCTGTTGTCGGCGGAATCGGCCCGCTGGCTGGGCGATCTCGGTGCGCCGAAGGTGGTGATCTTCCTCGGCATCCTCGCGCTGCTCACAATCATCAACGTGCTGGTGACCAGCGGCTCGGCGATGTGGTCGGTGACCGCGCCGATCCTGGTCCCGATGATGCTCCTGCTCAACGTCCCCGCCGAGACCACGCAGGCGCTCTTCCGCATCGCCGACTCGGGCTCGACCGCTATCACCCCGATGAGCCCGTACTTCGTGATGGCCCTCGGCTTCCTGCAGCGCTACCGAAAGGACGCGGGCGTCGGCACGCTGGCGTCGTACACCGTGCCACTGGCGGTATCGATGACGATCGCGTGGACCCTGCTGTTCCTGGCTTGGTGGGCCCTAGGCATCCCTCTGGGCCCAGGCGCACCCGTCAGGTGACGTTGACCCCGGCTGTGCGCAGGTCGCTCAGTGCCTGCTCGGTGCTGGACGGAGCGACCCCGGCAGTCAGGTTGATGAGGACGGTGGTGTCGAAGCCCTCCTTGCGGGCGTCCAACGCAGTGGCGCGGACGCAATAGTCCGTAGCGATCCCGCAGACGTCGACGTCGGTCACGCCCTTGCCGCGCAGCCAATCGGCCAGGGCGTGACCGCCTTCGTGGGACTTCCCCTCGAACCCCGAGTACGCCGCCGCATACTCACCCTTGTCGAAGATCGCGTCGAACGGCTGCGGGTCCAGGTTCGGATGGAAGCTGACCCCGTCCGTCCCGGCTACGCAATGCCGAGGCCACGACTGGACGTAGTCAGGCTCCCTGGAGAAGTGGTCACCGGGATCGATGTGGTGATCGCGAGTGGCTACGACGTACGCGTACTGGCGCTCGTCGGGCTCCGCCTCGTGCCACTGGTGGAGGAGTTCGCCGATCCGGAACGCAACGTCGGCGCCGCCCGCGACGGCCAGGCTTCCGCCTTCGCAGAAGTCGTTCTGCACATCCACCACGATCAGTGCCCGGGCCATCGCGACGCTCCTTCATCGGGGAGTTCCCTCTGCCCACGGTACAAGCGTCGACGCCGTCGCGGCGGTATTGCGCGTCAGGCAGGCAGCAGGGTCCCGCCGGTGACGCGCAGGATCTGGCCCTGGATCGCCTTGGTCCGCGGCGAGGTCAGGAACAGGATGGCGTCTGCGAGTTCGGTCGTCTCCGGCAGGTGCCGCGCGCTGAATCCGGCCGCGATCTGCTCGAGCGCGGCCTGCGGGATCACCCGGTGTTCGCCGTTCTCGAGCGTGATACCTGGCATGACGACGTTGACCAGTACGCCGTCCGCACCCAGGTCGTGCTGCACGCTCGCGACCAACCCGTGCAGTCCGGCCTTGGCCGCGCTGTAAGGCCACGAGCCCGGCAGACCACGCTCGGCCAGGTCCGTCGAGATCAGCACGAGACGCCCGTGTCCGGACCGCCGCAGCGCCGGCGCCACCTGCTGGACGAGGTGGAAGTTGCCCTCCAGGTTGGCCCGCATGATCGGAACCCACCACTCCGCCGGCCCGTCCTCGACCTTGGTCGGCCGCTCGTGGAACCCGGCATTGCCCCAGTCGACCGCGTTCCCCACCACAACGTCGAGCCCACCCCAGTGCTCCACGACGGACGAGACTGCCGACGCGATCGTCTCGGGCACACCCAGCTCCATACCGACGACGTACGCCGTACCGCCCGCCGCCTCGATCTCCGCCGCGACCGCTTCGGCCGCGTCCTTGCGCGAGTTGTAGGTGATCGCGACCCGCGCCCCCTCGGCGCCGTACGCGATCGCCGTGGCCCGCCCGATCCCCGACGACCCGCCCGTCACCAGCACCGCCGCGCCCTTGAATCCCAGGTCCATGACCCGTCCTTCCGGTATTTGTTAGTCGGCTAAGCAGAAAACTTAGCCGACTAATTAATCCGACGCAACCCGACCACGTCCGCCGAATCTCAGGCTTGCGGGAGCACAATGGCGCTCTCTTGGGGAAAGGAGCTGCGGTGAGCTTCACCATGCTGGCCGTGGTGGTTGCAGTCGGTCTGGTCGGTCCGCTGCTGGCGTTGCCGCGCGGCTGGCACATCCCGGTCGTGCTCGGCGAGCTGCTGGCCGGCGTCATCCTGGGCAAGACGGGGTTCGGGTACTTGGTCGCGTCCGACGACAAGTTCACGTTCCTCGCCGATATCGGGTTCGGGCTGGTGATGTTCGTTGCCGGGACCCACGTTCCGGTCCGGGACGAGAGCTTGCGCAAGGCGATCCGGCCCGGGCTGCTCCGCGCGGTGGTGACCGGCATCGTCGCGACCGGCCTCGCCTACGCCCTGAACGCGATCTTCGACACCGGGCACGTCGCGCTGTACGCCGTACTCATGGCCTCCTCGTCCGCGGCGCTGGTCCTGCCGATCGTCAACTCGCTCGGACTCGGCGGGCGGCCGGTGGTCGAGCTACTGCCTCAGGTCGCGATCGCCGACGCCGCCTGCATCGTGGCGCTGCCGCTGGCGATCGATCCGCCGCACGCCGGCCGGGCGGCGCTAGGTGCGCTCGCGGTCATCGGTGCGGGCGGGGTGACGTACGTCCTGCTGAACTGGGCAGAGCGGTCCGGTGCGCGGCGTCGGGCGCACAAGGTGTCGGAGGACCGCCAGTTCGCGGTCGAACTGCGGGTCAGTCTGATCGTGCTGTTCGCGCTGGCCGGCCTGGCGACGGAGACGCACGTGTCGATCATGCTGGCCGGGTTCGTCCTCGGGCTCGCGGTCGCGGCCGTGGGCGAGCCGCGGCGGCTGGCGCGGCAGTTGTTCGCGCTGACCGAAGGTTTCCTCGGGCCGGTGTTCTTCGTCTGGCTCGGGGCGTCGCTCGACCTGCGGGAGCTCGGCACGAAACCCGAGTTCACCGGCCTCGGCGCGGCGCTCGGCCTCGGCGCCGTGATCAGTCACCTGTCCGGGATGCTGACTCGGCAGCCCGCGAGCCTCGGCGTGCTGGCGTCGGCCCAGCTCGGGGTACCTGTCGCGGCGGCCACGGTCGGTACGACGCTGCACGTGCTCCAGCCGGGGGAGCCGTCCGCGCTGATCCTCGGTGCGCTGGTGACGATCGCGGCCGGCGTCGTCGCGGGTGGGATCGCCGTACGGCGTGGGCTGGTCTCGCCGAAGGCGGTGTCGGGGTGACGGCCGATCCGGTGGCGGCGACCGCGGCGTACGAACGCTGGCTAGCGAACCGGATCCCCGTCGTACCAGAGGATCTCGAGCTCAAGCACCGCGAACTGGCGGCGGATCCGCTGCGCTTCCTGCGCGGGACGTACTACCTCTGGCTCGAGCGCGTCACCGAGCTGGCGCCGACCGTCCTGGCCGGTCCGCAGGTGCCGGCCGTCGGCGACCTGCATGTGCAGAACTTCGGGACATGGCTCGACCATCGCGGCGTACGGCGCTGGGGCGTCAACGATCTCGACGAACTGGGCTGGGGTTCACCCGCACTCGACCTGCTCCGGCTCGCGGTCTCGGCCGTGCTGACGCCGCAGGTGTCGATCAGCCCGAAGCGGATCTGTCGACTGCTCCTCGACGCCTGGTCCACGGCGAAACCGGGTCGCGCGGTCGATCTGGCCGACCCGGGCGCTGAGCATCTGCGTGCGCTGGTGCCCAAAGAGACCGACGCCGCTCGGTACTACGGCAAGCTGCGCGAAGGCACCCCGGCGGACCCGTCGGTACTGCCCGCCAGCGTCCAGGCGGCCGTGAAGATCGACAACGCCTCCTGGCATCATCGCCAGGCGGGTACCGGATCCCTTGGCCATCCGCGGATGGTTGCTGTCGGCAAAGACATTGCGCGCGAGGTGAAGGTCGTCGGTCCACCCACCGCCGGCTATGTCCCGATCGGTGCGCAATCCGACGACCTTCTCTACGGCCGCGTCCTGAGTGCAGTCCGCGGACCTTACCCGATGCGTCGCATCGACGGTTGGCAACTCCGCGCACTGTCCCCGGACGTCGAACGCATCACGATCGAATCCCTCCGCCCGAAAGCCGTCGAACTCGTCCTGACCTCGATGGCCCGAGCCGCCGCCGACGTCCACGGCGTCATCCCGCACCACCTCCACGACGCCCGCCGCCACGTCGAAACCCTCCCACCAACCTGGCTACTCGACGCCACCCAGCTACTCGCGGACGACACCAAGTCCCGCTACGACGAGTACGCCGCCTCAAGCAGTTGAGACGCGCGGCCCGCCCTTGGGCCAACCCATCGAACCGGGCTCCTGCGCCTCGCGGCGGATCCTTTTCTCGATGACGAACTTGCAGGCCGTCTCCTTGATCACCGCGCCCAGCCGGCCCGCGATGTAAAGGTTCACCGCGGTGTCGTCCTTGCGCGCTAGTTGCCGGATGCCGGCGTGGCGCCCGAGGCTGACGCAGGCCCCCGTGAAGGCGAGGTCGAGCGCTGCCGGTTCGGTCCCCGCGATGCGGCTGAGTACGGTGTTGGCCGCCTGTGCCCCGAGCGGCCCAGCGGCGTACGTGCTCATCCGCAACGGCCGGCCCGACGGCGCGGCTGCGTCACCGGTCGCGACGATGCGGTCGTCGTCGACGCTGGTCAACGTCTCGTCGGTGAGCAGCCGACCGAGCGTGTCGGTCTGCAGTCCGCTCGCAGCCGCCAACTCCGGTACGCCGAACCCCGCCGACCAGATCGTCAACGAACTCGCGTGCACAGCCCCGTCGGACAGCACGACGGCATCCGCCCGTACTTCGGTCACCCTGTCCGCCTCGAGTACGACGACCCCGTGCCGAGCCAGCCACTTCGCGATGTATCGACGACCCTGCGCGCTGAAGGTCGGCGCCAGCTTTCCGCCACCTATCAGCGTGACCTTGCGCCCCTGCTCAGCCAGCTCGGCAGCCGTCTCGATACCGGTCAGCCCGCCGCCGACCACCGTGACTGGAGCATCGCCAGGCAACTCGTCCAGCCGACTACGCAGGAGTTGCGCAGCCTCGTACTCCGCGATGTCGAACGCGTGCTCTGCCGCGCCGGGCACCGACGACGGAATCGCTGCCGTACTGCCGACCGCATAGATGACGTAGTCGTAGTCCAGCACCTCGCCCGATGCGAGCCGCACTGTGCGCGGGGCGGTGTCGATGTACGTCGCGCTGTCGACGACCAACTGGATGCCCTCGCCGAGCAGGGTGCCGTAGTCGATCGTGGCCTCGCCGGTCCGAGCGACGAACTGGTGCAGCCGGATGCGTTCGACGAACTTGGGGCGGGGATTGACCAGCGTGATGTCGATATCGGCGCGGAGCCGCAGATGGTTCGCCGCGAGCGTTCCGGAGTACCCGCCGCCGATGACGACGACCTTGTGTTCAGACATGGTGGACTTTCCTCTCGTTGTCTCACCAGTCCGACAAGCGAGTCCCTCGGAACGTGAGGCCTCACATTTCGCCGCGCTGCGCTGTCGTACGGACATGAACGAACGGCGCCAGCTGATCAACCTCGCCTACCGCCTGCTCGGCTCGCTGGCCGACGCGGAGGACGTTGTCCAGGAGGCCTACACCCGTTGGTATGCCATGTCTCCGCAGCAGCGGGACGCGATCGCGTCGCCGGGCGCCTGGCTGACGACGGTCACCAGTCGTCTCTGCCTGAACCTGCTCTCATCGGCGCGAGTACGGCGCGAGACGTACGTCGGTGAATGGATCCCTGAGCCGCTGCCCGAACCCACGAGCCTCGACCCGGCCGATCGGGTCACGCTCGACGAGTCGGTGAACATGGCCTTCCTCGTCGTGCTCGAGTCGATGACTCCGGCCGAGCGCGTCGCGTTCATCCTGCACGACGTCTTCCGATACCCGTTCGCCGAAGTTGCCGAGATCGTCGGCCGAAGCCCGGCGGCCTGCCGCCAGCTGGCATCGTCGGCGCGCCGACGGATTCGCGACTCGCAGGCGCCCGCGACACCGGCCGCCCGGCAGGCGCAGATCATCAGGGAGTTCAAGCAGGCGTGGGAGGCCCAGGACATCGAGGCTCTCGTCGGCCTGCTCGATCCCGACGCCACGGTCGTCGCGGACAGCGGCGGCCTGGTCAGCGCCGTACTCGGGCCGATCGAGGGCGCCGAGCGGATCGCGCGGTCGATGCAGAAGTTCGCCGGCAAGCTCCGCGAGCTGACGATCGTGGAACGTACGGTCAACGGCCAGCCCGGGCTGGTCGCGCAGCAGGACGGCGTGACCGTGACGGTGTACGCGTTCGAGGTCGTCGGGGACTGGATCAAGCACATCTGGGGAGTCCGCAACCCCGGCAAACTCCGGACCTGGTTTCGTGACAATGTGAGCTGACAGTTATCGTTTGACGGCGCATAGTCACCGAGGGGGGTTCGTTCATGAAGAAGGCTGTCCTGGCAGTTGTCACCGGCGCGGCTGTGGTCGCCGCGGCACTGGTTCCGTCGGGGCCTGCGGTGCAGGCGGCCGAGTCGGCTCAGTCGGCTGGGCAGGCGCACACTGCGCCGCCTGGTTTCGGCTCGGCGTTGTCGTCGGTGGAGCAGACGTCGTGGCAGACGAACGCGAGCGTGAACGCGGTCGCCGTGGCGGGCAACCTGGTGTTCGCGGGCGGGCTGTTCACCCGGGTCCGGCCGCCGGGGAAGGCCCGGGGCGTCGGTGACGCCGCACGCAAGTACTTCGTCGTGCTCAATCGGACCACCGGCGTACCGACGCGGTTCGCGCCGCAGGTCAACGGGCCGGTGTGGAGTGTGGCCACGTCGCCCGACGGCCGGTGGGTCGTGATCGGTGGCGACTTCACCGTCGTCGACGGTGTGCCGCGGTCGCGGGTGGCGATGTTCGACGTGGCGACCGGCAAGCTGGTCTCCGGGTGGGACCCGGTGGTCAACTTCCGGGTCGCGGCACTGAAGATCACCGCGAAGACGGTGTACCTCGGCGGCTCGTTCGGCCTGGTGGACAAGATGGCGCGCAGCCGTCTCGCCGCGGTCACGCTGAGCACCGGCACGCTGTTGCCGTGGAGCCCGGACGCGAACGACGATGTCCACGCGATCGAGATGTCCACCGACGGCGAGCGGGTGTTCGTCGGCGGCGGCTTCACCCGGATCGACGGCCGGAACGATCACGCGCTCGCGATGCTGAACGCGAAGACCGGCGCACTACTGTCGATGCGCGCGTCCGGGGCGATCCCGCCCGAGACCGAGGGCTGCGACAGCCAGGTGAAGGACCTCGAAGTCCAAGGAAACAAGGTCTTCGCGGCCAACGCCGGCTCGGGTCTCGGCTGCTACGACGGGGTCCTGGCCGCGGACGCGACGACGGGCAAGCTGATCTGGCAGAGCCACTGCCTGGGCGCGACCGAGGCGATCAAGGCGATCGGCAACTGGCTGTACAAGGGATCGCACGCGCACGACTGCAGCGCCGACGGCGGGTTCCCGGACAAGACCGGGATGCACCACCTGCTCGTCTACAGCACGATCACCGGCAAGCTCGGCCCGTGGTTCCCGAACACCGACGCCGGCGGCGAGACTCTCGTCGGCCCGCTGGCGTTCGCGTCCGGCGGCAACGACCTGTGGGCCGGCGGCGACTTCACCGAGGTGAACGGCGTACCGCAGGAAGGCCTGACGCGATTCAGCAGCGCACCGGGTGGAGCCGCACCGATCCGGCCGGCCGCCCCGAAGGTCGCGAGCGCCCGGGCCAACAAGGTGACGATCAGCTTCCCGACCGTCCTCGACCGCGACAACCTGACGCTGACCTACCTCCTGTACCGCGGCAGCACGCGCATCGGCAGCTGGTCCCGTACGTCGAACTCGTGGACCAAACCAACCGTCACAACCGTCACCGACGCGCGCCTGACCAGCGGCCAGGCCCTGTCCTACCACCTCGAGGTCAGCGACGGCCGCAACGTACAAAAGAGCCCAACGGCCAAGGTCAAAGTCCGCTAACTCAACAGCGCGTGCCGGGCCAACGGCGCGTTCGGCGGCTCTGGCACGAACCCGGATGCGTCGTCCGTCGTCGCGGCTCTTGATCGCCGCAGCAAGCTTCGGGTACATCGGACCACGGGCCGACGGACCTCGGGCCGAGGTGGTGGTCCGTCGGCTCGGTTAGGTTCGACCTGTGACAGAGGGTGCGGAGTACGGGCTGAGCCGACGGCAGCTGATCGTTGCCGACGGCGTCGTCGCCATCGGGTACGCCGTCCTGCTCACCACGTCGACGGGCTGGGGCCTCGGGAGCATCCTCACCGCGCTCGGGCTTGCGGCGGCGATCGCAGGCCGACGGCTCTGGCCAGTGCCTGCGTTCGCGATGGTCGCCTTGGTTTCGGTGTTTGCTGTTCTCGCCGACGTACTCCGTGACCCGCTGCTCGCCGCCGCCTATGTCTTGTACGTCGTCGCGCTCACCCGCGCGTCGCCGCGGCCGCTGTCCAGTCGGCGCTTGATCGGCCTGGGGAGCAGCGTCGGACTGGTCGTGCTGGTTCTCGCATTGATCGCGGGGGCACCGGCCGGCCGGACGGATGTGACGCTGGTGCTGACCGGGTTCGCGGCGCTGTACGGGGCGTGGATGCTCGGCCGGGTGGTCCGGGACCGACGGGCCGCCGCAGCGCGTGCGGCGCAGGCGCTGGCCGAGCGGGCCGTTGCCGACGAGCGGCTGCGGATCGCGCGCGAGCTGCACGACATCGTTGCCCACAGCATGGGTCTGATCGCGGTGAAGGCCGGCGTGGCCAACCATGTTCTTGCGGTGCGTCCCGAAGAGGTGTCCGACGCGTTGTCCGTGATCGAGTCGACGAGCCGTGACGCCCTGGTCGAACTGCGGCACATGCTCGGCCTCCTCCGTACGTCGAACGAGCCGACCGACCTCGCTCCGCCCGCCGGCCTGTCCGCGCTGCCGGAGTTGGTATCCCGCGTCGAGTCGACCGGAGTGCGAGTCGAGCTGGAGGTCGACGTACCCGAGCCGTTGCCTGAGGCGGTCGGGTTGACCGTCCATCGCATCGTCCAGGAGTGCCTGACCAACGTGACCAAGCACGCGCGCGCCGGCCGATGCCACGTGACGGTTCGCGCCGACGCGAACGCCGTACAAGTGCAGGTGACCGACGACGGGACCGGGGGATCCGCGGTGGAAGGGCACGGGCTGATCGGGATCCGGGAGCGGGTGAGTATGTACGACGGGTCGTACCGGGCCGGGCCGCGGGACCAGCGCGGGTTCGAGGTCGTCGTACGGCTGCCGTTCCAGCGGGTGAGCGCATGATCCGGGTGCTGGTCGCCGACGATCAGGCCTTGTTGCGGGGCAGCTTCCGCGTGCTGATCGACACGACGCCCGGGCTGGTGACGGTCGGCGAGGCCGCCGACGGGGTCGAGGCGGTCGAGCTGACCCGGCAAGAGCGCCCGGACGTGGTCCTGATGGACATCCGGATGCCGCGGGTGGACGGGATCGAAGCCACCCGGCAGATCTGCGCGGCCGGCCCGACGCCGCGGGTGCTGATCCTGACCATGTTCGATCTGGACGATTCCGTGTACGCCGCCTTGCGGGCCGGAGCGAGCGGCTTCCTGCTGAAGGACGTGCCGCCGGCCGACCTGCTGCAGGCGATCAAGATCGTTGCGGCGGGTGAAGGGCTGCTTGCACCGTCCGTCACGCGCCGGCTGATCGCGGAGTTCGCCCGCCTCGCCGAGCCGCGTCAGGCGCCGTCGACCGCGCTCGGCGGGGTGACCGATCGTGAGCGCGAGGTGTTGTCGCTGATCGCGCGGGGCCTGTCGAACAAGGAGATCTGTGACCACCTGCACGTCGGCGCCGGCACGGTGAAGACTCACATCGGCCATCTGCTCGCCAAACTCCACGCTCGGGACCGCGCGCAACTGGTGATCGCCGCCTACGAATCAAATCTGGTGCGGCCGCGGCGGGGATGATCTACGCTCGCCGTCGAGTCGAAACCTTCAAAGGAGTTGGGGATGCCCGGTCAACCGGGCACGCGCTGACAGTCATCGTCATCGCGTGCCGCCTGCAGCAGTCGTCGCGGAGTGGCACCTTTCCTTGGGGCTTCGTCATGTCGCTGTGGACGCATCGTGATTTCGTTCGGCTCTGGATAGGCCAGAGTGCATCTCAACTCGCAAGCTTCGCCGCTGAGGTGACGCTGCCGCTGGTCGCGGTCACCTCACTCGGCGCCGCCGCCACACAACTCGGCGTGCTGCGTGCCGTGCAACAACTCCCGATCCTGTTGTTCTCGCTGGTGGTCGGCGTACTGGTCGACCGCTGGCGGTTCCGGACTGTGCTGGTGGCTGCGGATCTGGGGCGTGCGCTGGTGTTCGCCTCGGTACCGCTCGGACTGGGGCTCGGGTTGCCGTTCCTGTATGTCGTGGGTTTCGTGGCTGGGACGTTCACGGTCTGCTTCGACGTGGCATACCAATCCGCGCTGCCGCGTCTCGTCGAGCGCAATCAGCTTGCCCAAGGCAACAGCATGCTCGAGACGACGCGATCCGCCGCACAGATCTCCGGGCCGGCGCTCGGCGGCGGACTCGTGTCGTTGCTGACCGCACCGATCGCGGTCCTCTCCAGCGCCGCGCTCTTCGCGTTCTCCAGTCTGTCCGTCGCCCAGATCCGCAACCGGACAACAACCGGTGTTCCGCGGACAGGTGTATTGCGCCAGATCGGCGAGGGTCTCCGCATCGTGCGCCACGACAAGTCGTTGCGGGCGATCGCGGCCGCGACCTGTGTGTACCAGTTCGGCTTCACCGCACTGACAACGGTCTATCTGCTGTTCCTGAGCCGCACCCTCGACCTGCCGAGCGCGGTCGTCGGCCTGGTGCTGGCGTCGTTCGGCCCCGGCGTACTGATCGGCTCGTTGCTCTCCGCCTGGCTGCCGAGACGCTTCGGCTACGGCCCGGTCGTCGTCTTCGCCGCATTGATCTCGGATCTCGTCATGCTGACCACCTCGACGCTGCACGGCTCCGGACCGATGACGATCGCCGCCCTGATCGTCATCAACATTCTGTACGGCGCCCTCAGCCAGTCCGTCGACGTGGCGGTCACCGCGATCCGCCAACTGGTCACCCCACTCGACGTCCAGGGCCGAGTCGTTGCCACGATCAACTTTCTCGGGTTGGGGCTGACTCCGTTCGGAGCGTTGCTCGGCGGCGCCGCGGCCGGAGGACTGGGAATCCGCGCTGCGTTGCTGATGTCGACTCTGGCGCTGCTTCTCTCCCCGCTCTGCCTGAGCCTGTCCCCGCTGGCTCGGCTACGTCACCTCAGCTGATGAGTCAGCTCGATCCGTAGCGGAGAGGTCACCCATCGCAGTCTGCCTTGGCGCCGGATCACCGGGCACCGGCGTCTCACCGGCGCAGGTGTGATTGGGTGGTCGGCATGACGGGCGCGGAGCACTTGGCGGTGATCGCTGCTGGGCTCGGTGCAGGCATCCTGACCTCGACCGTCGGCGTCGCCTCGCTCCTGAGCTTCCCGGTGCTGATCGCGCTGGGAATCCCGCCCGTGGTCGCCAACGCGTCGAACACTCTCGGGCTGCTGCCTGGCGCCCTCAGCGGCGCGGTCGGGTACCGGCGCGAGTTGCGCGAGGTGCCGCGCCACCAGACGGTTGCCGTCGTAGTGATCTGTGCCGTCGGCGCGATCGGTGGCGCCGCGCTCCTGCTGGCGTTGCCGTCGCAGGTCTTCGCGTCGGCAGCGCCTTGGCTGATCCTCTTCACCTGCCTGATCGTCGGTGTTCAGCCGTGGATCTCCCGGTGGCTGCGCGCCCGGTCCGACCACCCGCATGGGTTGCGGCGATCGATGTCACCGGCAACGACTGTGTTCACCGCGCTGACCGGCGTGTACGGCGGTTACTTCGGCGCCGGCGCCGGCGTCATGATGATGGCCGTCCTCGGCCTCGGGCTCGACCTGGAGCTGCGGATCGTCAACGGTCTCAAGACGCTCGCGCTCCTCGCGGCGAACCTCGTCGCCAGCATCATCTTCATCTTCATCGCCGACCTCGACCTGACCGCGAGCGGCCTGCTCGCGGCCGGCTCCATCGTCGGCGGGTACGTCGGCGCCCACATCGGCCGGCGGCTCCCGGAAACCCTGCTCCGGGTGCTGATCATGCTCGCCGGCGTGGTCGCCGCCGTACTGATGTTGCGCTAGACGTGCTGTGAGATGGCCGCGACCGCGATCAGTAGGCAGATGCCGCCGTTCAGGTACGGGTGGCTGAACAGGATCGCGACGAACTCGCGGATCGTTGCCGTCGGCCAATAGTACGCCGCGGTGGGCGAGCCGATCACCTGGCCGTTGACCTTGGCCTTGCGAGCCGTCATCGCGGCGCGGAACGCGTGGAAGTTGTTCGTCACGATCAGGCAGCGGTACTTCGGCGTCCGCGCGACCATCAGCTCCCGGCTGAACGTCAGGTTCTCCAGCGTGCTGGTCGACCGGTCCTCGCGCAGGATCCGTTCGTCCGGGACACCACGCTCGATCAGGTACGACGCCATCGCATGCGACTCGGAGACGTCCTCGTCGGGACCTTGACCGCCGGACGTGATCATCATCGGCGTACGGCCCCTGCGCAGCGCCCGGTCGTACACCTGCTTGCCGCGATCCAGCCGGCTCGCGAGCAGCGGTGTGACCCGCGACCCGCGCAGGCCGGCGCCGAGCACGATCACGAAGTCGACCTTCCGGGAAGAGCGGACCCGGCTGTAGACGAACGCGTACACGAGGAAGCAGACGAACAGGAACGCGATGTAGGTCAGCACCCCGATCAGCACCGAGCGCAGCGCGGCCAGCGGCTCCCAGCCGATCTTCTGCACTGCCACGCTGAACACGACGAACCCGATGATGCCCAGGCCCGCGAGCAGCGACAGCAGGTTCTTCGGCCGACGGCCCTCCCGGCGCAGCATCGTGATGCCGTTGACGACCAGGAACACCGCGAGTACGGCGATCGCCAGCGGAATGATGCCGAGGATCGCCAGCACGAGCCAGCGGGCCGCGGTGTCGTTGAACGCGTCGACCACGAAGATCATCCCGATCCCCGCGAACATCAGCGTCAGGACCAGAAAGATCCCGTTCTTGAAGAGCCGCCGGTCCCGCAGGAAGCTGACCGCGAACACGACGAACCAGAACGCGGCGATCAGGAAGGCGTACATCGTTGCTATCCAACCACCCCGTGGCGCCCGCGCGGTGCAGGTTCAGGTCGAGTCGCGGCGGACCAGCGTGGTCGGCACGATGACGGCGGCCGGTTGCTCGCCGTTGATGACATCGCCGAGCAGCCGGACCATCTCGGAGCTGATCCGCTCGAACGGCTGCCGCATCGTGGTCAATGCCGGGGTCATCGTCGCGGCAAGGTAGGAATCGTCGAAGCCGCCGACCGCCACGTCGTCCGGCACCCGTCGGCCCTGCGCCGCCAGGGTGGTCAGGGCGCCGGCCGCCATCAGATCGGACGCGACGAAGACCGCGTCGAGATCGGGCCGGCGCTCGAGTAGCTCGGTCATCGCGCGTTGCCCGGCCAGACGCGAGTAGTCGCCGTGGGCAACGAGTGTCTCGTCGTACGCGTCGCCGAGCTCGTCGCGGTATCCCTGCAGCCGCTGCACCCCGCCGGGAGTGTCGAGCGGGCCGGTGATGGTCGCGATGCGCTTCCGGCCGGTGTCGCGCAGGTGCCGGACCATCTCGCGGGCGCCGGAGATGTCGTCGGCGGCGACGTACCCGATCTTGCCCTCGTGCCCCAGCGGGGTCCCGCAGGCGACGGTCGGTACGCCGTTGCGCAGCAGCGAGCCGACCACCGGGTTGCCGGCGTGGGACGAGATCAGCAGTACGCCGTCCACGTGACCGGCTGTGACGTAGTCGGTGACCCGCTGCCGTTCCTCCGGGGTGCCGGCGACCATCAGCAGCAACGGCATGTCGCGTTTGGCCAGCGCGTCGGCGGCGCCGCGCAGCAAGACCGAGAAGTTCGGGTCCTCGAACAGCAGTTGCTGCGGCTCGGTGAGCAGGAACGCGACCGAGTTCGCCCGGCCGGTGACCAGGCTGCGAGCGTGCCGGTTGGCGGCGTACCCGGTGGATTTGATCGCGGCCTGGACGGCGGTCAGCGCCTCCGGCGAGACCCAGTGGCCGCCGTTCAGCACCCGCGAGACCGTGCCGCGGGAGACGCCGGCAACAGCGGCGACGTCCTTGATCGTCGGTCGCCTGCGGCCGCCGTTCTGCTCCACGGATCCGGAGTCTAGCCTCACCTCAACTCTTCACCCCGCCAGCCGCGAGGTCGACCTTCCAGTAGCGCTGCAGGGTGAGGAACAGGACCAGCAGCGGGATGATCGACAGCAGCGACCCGGTCACCACCGAGGTGTAGAGGCTGGGCTGGGACGCACCTTGGTTGAGCAGCCCGGACAGACCCACCGTGATCGGGAACAGGTGATCGTCGCCGAGCATGATGTACGGCAGCAGGAAGTTGTTCCAGATCGCGACGAACTGGAACAGGAACACAGTGACCAGGCCGGGCGCCATCAGCGGTACGGCGATCGACCGGAAGATCAGGTAGTCGCCGGCGCCGTCGGTGCGGGCGGCCTCGACCAGATCGTCGGGGACCGCCGCGGCCGCGTAGATCCGGGCCAGGTAGATGCCGTACGGGCTGATGATGCTCGGCAGCAGCACGGCCCAGTAGGTGTTGGTCAGCCCGATCTTGGCCAGCAGCAGGTACTGCGGGATCGCCAGCACCACGCCCGGCACGAGGACTCCGGCCAGCAGGACGTTGAACGTCGCCTTCTTGCCGGCGAACGAGTACTTCGCCAGCCCGTACCCCGCCGCCGCGGACACCGCCGTCGACAGCACACCGCCGACTCCGGCGTACAAGGCGGTGTTGGCCATCCACCGCCAGAACAGACCGCCGCGGTACGCCGTCAGGTCGGCGATGTTGCCGAACAGGTGCGTCGACGGGCTGAACGTGTTGGTGGAGAACAGCTCGGCCCCGCTCTTGGACGACGCCACGAGGACCCAGGCCACCGGGAGCAGGCAGTACGCCGCGCCGACCAGCAGGATCGCGGTCGCCGCCGGGCTGTGCGTGCCTGCGCGCCGGATCAACGGTTCTCCTGGCTGAAGGCTCGGTTCTGGACCAGCCGCAGGAAGCCGAACGACAGGACGAAGGTCGCCACCGCGAGGATCACCGAGGTCGCCGCCGCCGAGTAGATGTCGTCCCGGGTGAACGCGTCCCGGTAGACCTTCATCAGCGGGGTCCAGGTGCTGGAGATCGTGTTCGTCAGCGGCCGCAAGGTCACCGGCTCGGCGAACACCTGCAGCGTCGCGATGATCGAGAAGACGAACGTCATGATCAGCGACGGCAGTACCACCGGGATCTTGATCCGCCAGGCAATCGCCAACTGCCCGCAGCCGTCGAGCTCGGCGGCCTCGTAGATCTCGGTCGGGATCGCCTTCAGGGCGGTGAAGATCACCACCATGTTGAACCCGACCCCGCCCCAGACGGCAATGTTGGCGACCGCGAAGATCACCGACCCGGATGACAACAGATCGGGCAGGCTCCACCCGAACTGGCCGGCGACATGGTGGAACGGACTCACCGACGGCAGATAGAGGAAGCCCCACAGCAAGGACGAGATGACTGCGGGTACGGCGTACGGAAGGAAGATCGCCAGCCGGGAGAACCGCCGCGCCCGGGCCCGCGGACTGTCCAGCAGCAACGCGAACACCAGCGCCAGCCCAAGCATCATGGGTACGACGATCGCGCCGTACGCCGCGACCCGCAGCACGCTCGCGGCGAAGTCCGGGTCGGTGAGGGCCTTGCTGTAGTTCGACAGGCCGGCCCAGACCTGTTCGCGGGAGCCCTTGCCGAGCCCGAGCCCGCGCACCTTGACGGTGCGCAGGCTCAGGTAGACGGCGTACCCGATCGGCAGCGCGAGGAACGCTGCGAACAGCAGCACCGCCGGAGCGAGGAAGACGTACGGCGCACGAGACTTCTTCACTTGACCGAGAACCCCGAGCTCTTGAGGTTGTCCAGCGTGGTCTTCTGCATCGCCTTCACCGCCGCCGTGAAGCCCGGTTGGGACTTGGCCTGCGCGGCCTTGCCGAACTCGTCGTTGTACGCCGAGTACGCGACGTTGACGTTCGGGCCGAAGGTGAAGCTGCGGGCGGTCTTGGCGATCTCGGCCGCCTTCGGATAGAAGTCCGCCTGGTTCGAGAAGAACGCGGGCGGCGCCGACAGCGCGGCAGCCTGGCCGGGCTGGTCGGCCGGGTACACACCGCTCACCTTGGCGAGCGCGCTAACGGCCTCCGGTGAGGTGTTCATCCAGGCGATGAACTTCGCGGCCTCGGCCGGATGCTTGGACTGCGACGTGACCGAGGTCGCGGAGCCGCCCCAGTTACCGGTGGCGGGCTGGTCCGGAGTCCACTGCGGCATCGGCGCCATGGCCCACTTGCCCTTGGTCGCGGCCGCGTTGCCCTCCAGCACACCGGGCGCCCAGACGGCCGAGAGCCAGCCGACCTGCGTGCCGTTGTTGAGCGCCGCGTTCCACTCCGGCGTGTACATCGGCTTGTTGTCGATCGCGCCGCTCTGCACCAGGCCACCCCAGTAGTCCGCGACCTTCAGCGTTGCCGCGTCGTCGATCGACACCGACCACTTGTCACCGTCGATGCCCCACCAGGACGCACCGGCCTGCTGTGCCAGTCCGGCGAACCAGCCGGGGTCGTTCGCCGAGAACGTCCCGAGGTACTTCTTCGGGTCGGCGGCGTGCAGCTTCTTCGCGACCTCGGCGTACTGGTCCCAGGTGGTCGGGACCTGCAGGCCGTACTGCTTGAAGACGTCGGTGCGGTAGTAGAACATCATCGGCCCGGAGTCCTGCGGTACGCCGTACACCGCGTCGGTGCCGAGCGTGACCGACTTCCACACCGTGTCCGGGAAGTGCCCCGCGATGCTCTGGTCGAGATTCTTCGAGATGTCGGCCAGCGCGTCGGCCGAGACCAGCGTCGGGATCTTCTGGTACTCCGCCTGCATCACGTCCGGGGCGCCGCTGCCGGCCTTGATCGCGGTCAGCAGCTTGGTCACCGCCGGGTCGCCGCCGTCCTGCTTGTTCACGGTCACCTGGATCTCGGGATGCGCGGCGTTCCAGGTCGCCACCACCTTGTCCATGTTCGGCGCCCAGGTCCAGAACGTGAGCTTGACGTTCTGCTGCGCCGTCGACTGCTGGGCCGACGGCTCGTCCGAATTGCCGCTCGAGCACCCCGCCAGCAGCGTCGCGGTGGCCGCGAGCGCGGTCAGCCACAGACTTCTGTGTGGTCGCATCGCGTGTGTCCTCCTCAGGGGAAGCCAGCCGTCGGGGCGGCTGTGCACGTTCACAGTGATGTTCTGTTCCAGGCCTTGTCAACAGCTCGTTTCGTCCTGTTTCCTAGCTGTTGCAGACCGGCGATCGGCTGTGTGCGTGCACAGATTGTGAGGATTCATGGGGTGGCTTTCGGGTGTGTCGGCGATCAGTTACGGCGGCGACTACAACCCCGAGCAGTGGCCGGAGGAGACCTGGCCGGCCGATATCGAGCTGATGCGGCAGGCCGGGGTGAACCTGGTCAGCATCGGGGTGTTCTCGTGGGCGCTGATCGAGCCGCGGCCGGGTGAGTACGACTTCGGCTGGCTGGACCGGCTGTTCGACCTGCTGCACGCCGCGGGCATCCGGATCAGCCTCGGTACGCCGACCGCCTCGCCGCCCGCGTGGTTCTTCCACCAGCACCCCGAGGCCCGTGTGGTGACCCGGGACGGCACCGTCCTCGGCTTCGGTTCACGGGGCATGGCCAGCCCGAGCTCACCGGCGTACCTGGAAGCGAGTACGTCGATCGCCCGCGCCCTCGCACAGCGGTACGGGAACCACCCGGCGCTGGCCGTCTGGCATGTCCACAACGAGTACGGCGCTCCGGTGTCCGAGTGCTACTCCGAGCAGAGCACCATCGCGTTCCGCGCCTGGCTGCAGGACCGCTACGGCTCACTCGACGCGCTCAACGAGGGCTGGGGTACGGCGTTCTGGGGTCAGCGCTACGGCGAATGGGACCACGTGTCCGCGCCCGCGATCGCTGCCAGCGTGGTGAATCCGGCACAGCGCCTGGACTTCGCGCGCTTCACCTCCGACGCGTTGCTGCGGTGCTTCGTCGCCGAACGGGACGCGATCCGGGCGGAGTCGCCGGACATCCCGATCACGACGAACTTCATGGCCGGCACCTGTCCGTCCGTCGACCTGTGGAAGTGGGCCGACGAGGTCGACATCGTTGCCAACGACCACTATCTGGTCGCCGCCGACGCGCGCAGCCATGTCGGTCTGGCGCTGTCGGCCGACCTGACCCGGTCGCTGGCCCGGGGCAAGCCCTGGATCCTGATGGAGCATTCGACCTCCGGCGTGAACTGGCAGCCGCGCAATCTGGCCAAGCGATCCGGCGAACTCGCCCGCAACGCGCTGTCCCACCTCGGCCGGGGTGCCGATGCGGTGATGTTCTTCCAGTGGAAGGCGTCCCGGTCCGGTGCGGAGAAGTTCCACTCGGCGATGCTGCCGCACGCGGGCACGAGCAGCCGGGTCTGGCGAGAGGTGTGCGCCCTGGGTGACGGGCTCGGCCGGCTGGGGGAGGTGCTGGGATCGCAGGTGCGCGCGGACGTCGCCGTGCTGTGGGACTGGGAGTCGTTCTGGGCTCAGGATCTGGAGTGGCGGCCGAGTGCGGATCTGTCCCATCGCGAGCGTGTCGACACGTTCTACGACCGGCTCTGGCGGGACGGGCTGACGGTCGACTTCGCTCACCCTTCGGCGGATCTCTCGGCGTACAAGTTGGTTGTCGCGCCGGCGTCGTACCTGCTGACCGAAGTTGCTGCCGGCAACCTTCGCCGGTACGTCGAGAGCGGTGGCACGCTGGTCGTGTCGTACTTCTCCGCGATTGTGGACGAGTTCGACGCCGTTCATCCCGGCGGTTATGTGGCGCCGTTGCGGGACGTTCTCGGGCTGACGGTCGAGGAGTTCCTCCCGCTGCGCGCGGGGGAGACGGTCCGGCTCACCCTCGACGGTCTCGGTGGCGACGTCTGGGCGGATGATGTCGCGCTCGACGGAGCCGAGGTGGTCGCCGCCTTCGAGGACGGTCCGGGAGCCGGGAAGCCGGCCATCACCCGGCACGCGCTGGGGGCGGGAACGGCCTGGTACGTCGCCACCCGGCTCGGGGTGGACGAGCTGGCCGTCGTACTGCGGAAGGCCTATCAGGACGCTGGGATCACGCCGGCCGACGGGCCGGCCGAGGTCGAGATCATCCGGCGGCACGGGGATCGTGCCGACTATCTGATCGCGGTCAATCACGGCAATCGGCCGGTGGACCTGCCGGCCGGTGGAACCGATCTGCTGACCGGCGAGGCGGGTGACTCGCTGAAGCTCGAACCCGGCGGATCCCGCGTCGTCCGTGTCGCCCGAGGAGGTTAGAGATGATTACCCGAAGAGCAGCACTCGGTGGTGCAGCAGCGATCGCGCTCGGCGGTGCCGGCGCCTTGCCTGCTTCAGCAGCGCGCGACCGGACGATCCGCGGCGGCGATCTGTCCGGCCTGGCCAAGAACGAAGCGTTCGGTGCCAGGTACGCCGACGCGCACGGGCGACCCGGCGATGCCGTCAAAATCCTCGCCAGGGCAGGGATGAACCTGGGCCGGCTGAAGGTCTGGGTGAATCCGGCCGACGGGTTCAACGACAAGGCGCACGTCGTCGCGATGGGGAAGCGGATCAAGGCGGCCGGGATGAAGCTGCTCGTCGACTTCCACTACTCCGACCGATGGACCGACCCGGGACAGCAGGCCGTACCGGCTGCGTGGCACGGCTTCACACCGCCGCAGCTCGCGGATGCGGTGCACGAACATACCTACGACGTACTCCGTGCCTTGAAGGCGGTCGGGGCGACGGCGGACTACGTGCAGGTCGGCAACGAGATCAACCCGGGCATGTTGTGGCCGTGGGGTCAGACCTGGGACGTCGATCCGACGGACGGGGTCGTCGACCCGCAATGGGACAACCTGGCCTCGTTCCTGACCGCGGGCTCTCGGGCGGTCAAGGAGGCCAGCCGTTCCACCAAGACGCTGCTGCATCTGACCAATATCAACAACGGCAGTCTGGCGTGGTGGTTCGACGAGGTCGTGGCGCGGAAGGTGCCGTTCGACCTGATCGGCCTGTCGTACTACGGCTACTGGCACGGCAGCCTCGCGGACCTGCAAGGGGCGATCACCGAGCTGTCCGGCCGGTACGACCGCGACGTACTCGTGGTGGAGACGGCGTATCCGTTCACGCTCGCCGACGACACTCCCGCCTTCGCCAACATCATCAACGACGCCAGTCAGCTGGTCCCCGGGTATCCGGCGACGCCTGCCGGACAGGCAGCCGCGTTCCGGGCGGTGCAGGACGCGGTCGCGTCGGCCGAGAGCGGCCGGGGCATCGGAACGGTGTACTGGGAGCCGGCCTGGACCTCGGTTGCGGGTGCCGGGTGGGACCCCGCGGACCCGGCCTCCGGCAACGCCTGGGAGAACCAGGCGCTGTTCGATTTCTCCGGCCGGCTGCTGCCTGCCGCGCGAAACTTTTCGGCGCGGGCCAGAGGATAAGACTCCCGCCTGACGGTGGGTGGTGATGTGCGAGGCTGACGCCATGAGCGGTGTGACTAACTGGGCCGGCAACGTCAGATTCGCCAGTGCGCTGCAGCGGCCTCGGTCCGTCGAGGAACTGCAGGAGCTGGTCGCGGCGGCGGAGAAGGTGCGGGTGCTCGGTACCGGGCACTCGTTCAACCGGATCGCGGACAGCACCGGCACGTTGGTGAGCGTCGCCGACCTGCCGACGGAGATCGCCGTCGGCGAGCGTGGTGTGACTGTCTCGGCCGGGCTTCGGTACGGCGAGATCACGGCTGCGCTTCAGGCCCAGGGGCTCGCGCTGCACAACCTCGGTTCGCTGCCGCACATCTCGGTGGCGGGCGCCTGCGCGACCGGGACGCACGGGTCGGGGGACGGGAACGGGCCGCTGGCGGATGCGGTCAACGCGATCACGTTCGTCGACGCCCGCGGCGAGCTCGTCACGCTGACCCGTGACGACGAGGACTTCGCCGGGTCGATCGTCTCGCTCGGTGCGCTCGGCGTGGCGGTGAGCATGACGCTCGACGTGCAACCGGCGTACCAGATCAGTCAGGTGGTGTACGACGGGTTGCCGGTGGAGCGCCTCGGGTCGGACTTCGGCGAGGTGATGGGGAGCGCGTACAGCGTCAGCGCCTTCACCGACTGGGTCGACCCGGATGTGATGGTCTGGCGGAAGTCGCGTGACCTCGGCGAGCCGGCGCCGGAGTGGCTGGGTGCTCGTCTCGCGGACGGGCCGCGACACCCGATCAAGGTGATGCCGGCCGACTACGCGACCCAGCAGGGCGGCGTACCGGGTCCGTGGAACGAGCGGCTCCCGCACTTCCGGCTCGAGTTCACGCCGAGCAACGGCGACGAGCTGCAGTCGGAGTACTTCGTGCCGCGGGAGCGCGCGGCCGAGGCGTTCGAGGTATTACGGGCCTTGGGCAACCAGTTTGCGCCGGTGATCCAGGTGTCCGAGGTGCGGACGATCGCGGCCGACGAGCTGTGGTTGAGCCCGAGCCAGGGCCGGGACACGGTCGCGCTGCACTTCACGTGGATCCAGGACGAGGCCGCGGTCCGGCCGGTCGTCGCTGCGATCGAGGAGGGGCTCGCCTCGCTCGACGTACGACCGCACTGGGGCAAGGTCTTCGCTGCCGATGCCGCGACGCTGGCCGAGCGGTACCCGAGGGTGAAGGACTTCATCGAGCTGGCGACGAGGTACGACCCGGCCGGGAAGTTCCGGAACGAGTACCTCGACACGTTCCTGCCTACGAGCTGAGCTCGACCAGCGACAGCGGGAGATCCTCGATCCGGTACGCCGGGGCCGGTGTCCGCAGCAGCGTGCCGCCGACGTGGCGGGCGCTGTTGCTGAGCACGATCCGGCCCTGATCGTTGACGATGGCAACCTTCCGGTGGGTCGCCCGCAGGCACGGCAGGATCGCCTTCTCGAACGTGAAGACCCGGACGTCGGCCCCGGCCACGCCGACGAACCGGTCCCGGACGACGACCGGCACAGTGAACGTCAGCGTGTAGTCGTCGGTGCAGAGGTAGTCGACGTACGGGCCGGTGATGTGCCGACGGCCGGTCCGCTGCGGTACGTCGTACCAGGGCAAGGCCTCGTAGTCGTAGAAGTTCTCCCCGCGCGGGTCGATGTCGACGATCAGGCGCTCGGTGACGCCGTTGCTGAGCATGAACCACTCGAGCCACCACTGGGCGTCGTCCAGTGCGTCGATCGCGGCGACGAAGCCGGCGCCCTGGATCAACCCGGCCGGGGCCTCGAGCGCGGGCTGGACGAGCTCGCGCACGCCGCCGAGGTCCGCACGGCGGACGGCCGGCTGCAGGTCGAAGACGGCCGCGGTCGCCGCGCCGATCTGCTCGGCCAGCCCGAACGCCTCCCCGACCACGGACTCGACCAGCTCGAGCACCGTCTCGAGACCGGCGTCGAGGGTCAAAGACTCTGTGCTCATGTGTCCTCCAACGCCAGTCTGAGGTCGATCAGGCGTGCCGTCGAGTCGGCCACGCGTTCCTCCGCGGCGGTGCGGGCCGCGTCGCCGTCGGTGCGGTCGATCGCCGCGACCACCTCGCGGCAGCTCTCCACCGTCCGGCGGTGGCTCTCGTCATCGCCGAACGCGAGCCAGAGCAACGTGCCGACCTCCGCCTGCAGGCTCACTTCGGCCCGGTAGAGCCGGGTTGACTGCGCGGTCGCGGCGACCTCGATGTGGAACTGCGCGTCCGCGCGCCGGCGTCCACCCAGACCCTCGGCGTTCTCCAGGCTGTCGCAGACCGCCGTGAGCCGTCGTACGTCGTCAGGCGTCGCGCGCTCGGCCGCGAGCCGGGCCGCCGTCCCCGCGATCGCGCTGTAGTGGTCGCCGAGATCCCGTAGTTGCGCGAGGCTCAGCTCGGCCAACCGATCGCGGACGATCGCAGTCGACATCTCCTGGTGGGCGCGGACGAAACTGCCGCCGCCGCGACCCCGGCGGGTATCGATCAGGCCGCGCTGCCGCAACGACGACAGGGCTTCCCGGATCGTGGTGGTGGAGACGCCGAAGATGCCGGCCAGGTCGGTCTCGCCCGGCAGTTGCCCGGAGTCGGGGACGAGGCCGAGCGCGATCGCGTCGGTCAGCCGGCGGGCCACCAGTTCCGATCGGCTCAGCGACTCCAGCGGTGCGAACACCGCCGCCGCGCCACTGCCGTAGAACCGCAGCGCCATCCGATCCCACCCACCCTCACGACACGACTTCGAAACAGGTCGCGGACATTCTCGTCGATGGCTTGAACTTTAACATCTGGTTTCATATGTTTACGCTCAACCAGCGTTCGGGAGTGCTGATGAGAACAGTGCGGAACCTGATCAACGCAGAGCTGCGGGACGCGCTCAGCGGCGCGACCAGTGAGCTGATCGACCCGGCCACCGGCAAGCTCTTCGGCACGGCTCCACTGTCCAGCGAAGAGGATGTGGACGCGGCGTACCGGGCAGCGGCCGCGGCCGTGCCGAGCTGGGGCGGGATCACGCCGGCCGAGCGGCAACGCATGCTGCTCCGGTTCGCCGACCTGGTCGAGGCGCGCGGTGACGACCTGGTCGCCGCCGAGTCGGAGAACACCGGCAAGCCGCTCGAGCTGACCAGGACCGAGGAGCTCGCAGTGATGGTCGATCAGCTGCGCTTCTTCGCCGGGGCGGCCCGGATGCTCGAAGGCAAGTCGGCGGGTGAGTACCTGGCCGGCCACACCTCGTGGATCCGCCGCGAGCCGATCGGCGTCGTCGGGCAGATCACGCCGTGGAACTACCCGATGATGATGGCGGTCTGGAAGATCGGGCCGGCGCTTGCGGCCGGGAACACGCTCGTGCTGAAGCCGGCCGAGACCACACCGGTGACGACCTCGATGCTGGCGGAGTTGGCGGCCGAGGTGCTGCCGCCGGGAGTCTTCAACGTCGTCTGCGGCGACCGCGCGACCGGCCAGGCCGTGGTCGCACATCCGACGCCGGGCCTCGTCAGCATCACCGGTTCGACCCGGGCCGGCTCGGAGGTCGCGAGTACTGCGGCACTCGATCTGAAACGCACGCACCTCGAGCTGGGCGGCAAGGCGCCGGTGCTGGTCTTCCCCGACGCGGACCTCGCGGCAGCGGCCGAGGCCATCGGTGTCGGCGGCTACTTCAACGCCGGCCAGGACTGTACGGCGGCCTGCCGCGTTCTGGTCCATGCCTCGGTCCACGACGAGTTCGTACAGGCTCTGGTCGACTGGGCGCGGGACAATGCCAAGCCAGGGCTCGCCGAGGACGAGGACGCGCTCTTCGGCCCGTTGAACAGCAGCCTGCAACTCGATCGGGTCCGCGGCTTCCTGGCCCGGATGCCCGAGCACGGCTCGATCGCGCTCGGCGGTGGACGACCGGGCGGAGCGCTTGCCGACGGCTACTTCCTCGAGGCGACGGTCGTCACCGGGCTCCAGCAGGACGACGAGATGATCCAGGACGAGGTGTTCGGGCCGGTCATCACCGTGCAGTCGTTCGCCGACGAGGACGAGGGTCTGAGCAAGGCCAACGACGTACAGTTCGGGCTCGCCGCGAGTGTGTTCACCGCCGACCACTCCCGGGCGATGCGGCTGTCGAAAGCCCTCGATTTCGGCTGCGTCTGGATCAACACGCACATCCCGCTGGTGGCGGAGATGCCGCACGGCGGCTTCAAGCACTCCGGGCACGGCAAGGACCTGTCGCTGTACGGCGTCGAGGACTACACCCGGGTGAAGCACGTGATGTCGGCGATCGGATGAGTTCCGTGGACGCGCAGGTGCAGGCCGTGGCGACAGATGCCGCCGCGGTCAGCCTGCGCGGCCTGCGGAAGACGTTCGGGGATGTGACCGCGGTCGACGGGATCGATCTCGACCTGACCGAGGGCGAGTTCTTCTCGATGCTCGGCCCGTCCGGTTCCGGCAAGACCACGGTGCTGCGGATGATCGCCGGCTTCGAGGTGCCCACCGCCGGCCGGATCCTGCTCGGCGGCACCGACGTCACGGACCAGGCGCCGTACGCACGGGACGTGAACACGGTCTTCCAGGACTACGCGTTGTTCCCGCACATGAACGTGCTGCAGAACGTCGAGTACGGGCTGCGGGTGAAGGGGGTCGACCGGCGGAGTCGCCGTACGCGGGCTGTCGAGGCGCTCGAGACAGTCCGGTTGGAGGGGTACGGCGACCGCCGGCCGAGTCAGCTGTCCGGTGGCCAGCAGCAACGAGTCGCGCTCGCGCGGGCGCTGGTGAACCGGCCGAAGGTGCTGCTGCTGGACGAACCGCTCGGCGCCCTCGACCTGAAGCTGCGGCGCGAGATGCAGATCGAGCTGAAGGCGATGCAGCGCGATGTCGGCATCACCTTCGTGTTCGTCACGCACGACCAGGAAGAAGCACTCACCATGAGCGACCGGATCGCCGTGTTCAACGGCGGCCGGATCGAGCAACTGGCCACCCCGGTGGAGCTGTACGAACACCCGGCCAGCGCGTTCGTCGCCGGATTCGTTGGTACGTCCAACCTGCTCGAGGGCGACATCGCGAAGGCGATCCTCGGGACCGAGGGCCTGTTCACGGTCCGGCCCGAGAAGATCCGGTTGCAGGTGCGCGACACCGCTGCCGAGCCCGGGACATGTACGGCGACCGGAGTGGTCCGCGAGGTGGTGTACCTGGGGTCGGCAACCCAGACAGTCGTCGACCTGGACGCCGGCGGCTCGCTCATCGTCCTGCAGCAGAACCAGCACGGATCGGTGCGGGACAAGCTCGAACTTCGCGGTACCGGGGTCCGGCTGACCTGGGCCCGCGAACACACCGTCGCGATCGGCGGTCCGCAGTAGCAGTCTCCGCCCCGAACCTTGAGGGAGCTTGGGATGAACAAACTCAGTGTGGCGGCGAGCCTGGCAGTGCTCGCCCTGGTCGCGGCCGCTTGTGGCACCTCCGGCGGCGACTCTACGACCAAGGCCGGCAGCAGCAGCGGATTCTCCGCGCCGAGTCTGCCGAAGCTGGACAAGCTCGGAGCCGGGGAGGGCAAGCTCAGCGTGCTGGCCTGGCCCGGGTACGCCGAGGACGGCTCGAACGACCCGAAGGTCGACTGGGTGACGCCGTTCGAGAAGCAGACCGGCTGCCAGGTGACAGTGAAGACGTTCGGCACCTCCGACGAGGCCGTCACGCTGATGAAGACCGGGCAGTACGACGTGGTGTCGGCCTCGGGCGACGCGACGCTGCGGCTGATCGCGGGCGGACAGGTCGAGCCGGTGAACACCGACCTGGTGCCGAACTACGCGGACGTCTACCCGTTCCTGAAGAACCGGCCGTGGAACTCGGTGAACGGCCAGATGTACGGCATCCCGCACGGCTGGGGCGCGAACCTGCTGATGTGGCGGTCCGACAAGGTCAAGCCGGCCCCGACCTCGTGGGGCGTGGTGTTCGACGCGAGCTCGCCGTACAAGGGCACGGTGACGGCGTACGACTCGCCGATCTACATCGCTGACGCGGCGATGTACCTGATGGCGACCAAGCCTGATCTCGGCATCAAGAACCCGTACGCGCTGGACGACAAGCAGTTCGCGGCCACCGTGGATCTGCTCAAGACGCAGAAGACGCTGGTGTCGGAGTACTGGTCGGACTACCTCAAGGCGGCGCAGGCGTTCACCAGCGCCAACACGGTCGTCGGCACCACGTGGCAGGTGATCGCGAACATCGTGACCGGTGAGAAGGTGCCGGTCCAGGTCACGGTGCCGACCGAAGGCGTGACCGGGTGGTCCGACACCTGGATGGTTAGCGCGACGTCCAAGCACAAGAACTGCGCCTACCTGTGGATGAACCACATCATCAGCCCAGAGGCGAACGCGGCAGTGGCCGAGTACTTCGGCGAGGCCCCCGCCAACGGCAAGGCCTGCGCCCTGACCGCCGACAAGAACCACTGCACGACCTACCACGCCGGCGACTCGGCGTACGCCGAAAAGATCTGGTACTGGACCACCCCCATCGAGCAATGCCTCGACGGCCGCACCGACGTCAAGTGCACCGACTACACCAAGTGGACCCAAGCCTGGACACAGATCAAGGGATGAGCGCTCGGGATCGGCGGTCGCGGGCTCGGTTGGGGTTGTTGCTCGGGCCGCCGATGGTCTGGCTCGGGGTTGCGTATCTGGGGGCGTTGGCGGCGCTGTTCGTCACCGCTTTGTGGACGCAGAACGGGTTCACCGGGCAGATCGAGCGGGTGTGGACGCTGGACAGCTTCAAGACGCTGTTCACCGTCGACGTGTATCGGACGATCGCGTTGCGCACGGTTGGGGTTGCCATACTGGTGACCGTGATCGATGCGCTGGTGGCGTTTCCGATCGCTCTGTATATGTCGAAGGTGGCGGGGCCGGGGCTGCGGCGGTTCCTGCTGGTGGCGGTGCTGATGCCGTTGTGGGCCAGCTATCTGGTCAAGGCGTACGCGTGGCGCGGAATGTTCTCCGAGGGTGGGCTGGTGTCGTCGGCCTTCGAGGCGGTCGGGTTGAAGTCGCCGGGGTACGGGTTGACCGCGACGGTGGTGACGCTGGCCTACCTCTGGTTGCCGTACATGATCCTGCCGATCTACGCCGGCCTCGAACGGCTGCCGAACTCGTTGCTGGAGGCATCGGCCGACTTGGGGGGCCGGACGCTGCAGACGCTGCGGCGGATCGTCCTGCCGACCATCCTGCCTGCGATGGCGGCGGGCTCGATCTTCACGTTCAGCCTGACGCTGGGTGACTACATCGCCGTCCGGATCGTCGGTGGCACCAATCAGCTGCTCGGCAACGTCGTGTACGACAACGTTGGTGCGGCCAATAACTTGCCGTTCGCGGCCGCGGTGGCGACGGTCCCGGTCGTCGTGATGGTGGTCTACCTGGCGGCGGTACGTCGTACTGGAGCGATGGAGAGCCTCTGATGACGATGTCGCGCTCTACCCGGATCGTGCTGCGGATCCTGACCGTGCTCGTTCTCGGGCTGATCTATGTGCCGCTGCTGCTCGTGCTGGTGAACTCGTTCAGCGTGAACAAGACGTTCGCGTGGCCGCCGCGGGCTTTCACGCTCGAGTGGTGGCGGCGGGCGGCCGAGAGTCAGGGCGCGCTGGACGCGCTCTGGGTGAGCGTGCGGGTCGGGCTGGCCGCGACCGTGGTCGCACTGGTGCTCGGCACGATGATCGCGTTCGCGCTGCAGCGGTTCAAGTTCTACGGCCGGGAAGTCGTGTCATTGCTGGTGATCCTGCCGATCGCGCTGCCGGGTATCGTCACCGGGATCGCGCTGAACAACGCCTTCCGGACCATCTTCGGCTGGCAGCTCGGGTTCGTCACGATCGTGATCGCGCATGCGACGTTCTGCATCGTGACGGTGTTCAACAATGTGATCGCCCGCTTGCGCCGTACCGGAGTCGCGCTCGAGCAGGCCTCCGCGGATCTGGGTGCGTCCGGGTTCACGACGTTCCGCCTGGTGACGTTCCCGCTGATCCGGTCGGCCTTGCTGGCCGGCGCGTTGCTCGCGTTCGCGTTGTCGTTCGACGAGATCGTCGTGACCACGTTCACCGCGGGCGCGGACGTCCAGACGCTGCCGATCTGGATCTTCAACAACCTCTTCCGGCCGAACCAGGCGCCGATCGTCAACGTCGTCGCGGCAGCACTGATCCTGATCTCGGTGATCCCGGTGTGGCTGGCCCAGAAACTGTCCGGCGACGCAGAATCACTGGGCGCCGGCCGCTGACGGGATGTCGCGCGGATCACACCGACGGACAGCAACTGCCGAGCCTGTCGCCTGCGTCATTGACATGTGGGGATCCTCGACAGAACTGTCACGACGATTTTCGCTCTCCTGGGTGGTGTTGCCCTGGTCGGTTTCGCTGCCGACCTCAGCACGGTGGTGGCGCCGGACAACGTCCGCGAGCTCCACGCCTATCAGACTGCGCCGCGCTGCCCGGTGGCTCCGTCCGCACCGGCCGAATGCCGGTGGACGGAGGAGTTCACTGTGTCCGACGTCCGCGTCGTCCCGGAGTCCAAGACGGGCGACCGCAGCGCGGTCCTGACCAGCGCGTCCGGCGTCAGGTGGACCACTGGGTACGGCCACAGCGGCCCGGTCCTGGAGCAACTCGCCGATGGCGACCGGGTGACGGGCACGATCTGGCGAGGCCGGTTGACCGAGATCGCGGCCGACGGCGCCGCCCAGGAGACCAGCAGGGCTCCGGTCAACGGGGGCGCGCCCGACATGCTGGCGCTGGTCCTGGCGTCCAGCGGCCTGGTCACGATCGTCGTTTGCGGCTGGCGGCTGCGACGCCGCCGCGCGACCCCGGCGATGGAGTCCACCCTCGGCGTCGCCATCGGACTGCTCGTCCTAGGGCTCTTCTCCGCGGTTGTGCTTTTTGTCCTCGCCGATTTCCTGCCGTGGGACGTGGCCGACAACTTCTGGCTGTTCGCGGTCATCTTCCTCACCGGCGCCGCCGGGATAGCTGTTTGGGAACGCCGTAGCAAGGCGCCGCCGAGCCTCCCGGGGATTCCGATCTAGGCGCGCCGCCGGTCGGCGTACACCTCAGGGCTCGAGGGTGGTGGTGATGGTCCAGAGGAGGTTGCGCATGATGCGACGGTCTTCGGGCGAGAGGGCGGCGAGCGCGCGGCGGCCGGCGCGGTCGTAGATCTCCTGGACCGTGTGGGCGAGCTCGACGCCGCGATCGGTCAGCTCGATGCCGACCTGGCGGGCGTCGGCCGCGCTCTTCACCCGGCGCACCAGGCCGGCGGCCTCCATCCGCTGGGTGGTCTTGGTCGCGGTCGGTACTTCGACGTCCAGCACCTTGGCGAGCTTCGCCACCGGGAGCGAGCCGTGATGCAGCAGCTTCGCCAGCACCAGCTCCTGCCCGGTGTGCAACCCGCTGCCCGCCAGCTCCTCAGCGACCGCCTTCCGCGCTGCCCGCTCGGCAAACCGCAGCGCAACCAGCACATCCGCCTCATCAGCAGGCGCGTCGGCCGACCATCCCGCCTGGCCGGGTGCGGTACTCACGTGTGGCTCCTGGGGTGGAACGGGTTGCGGGCGTCGTAGTCGCCTTCGTACTCGGTCGGGATGGCGGGCTCGCCGCGGCTCAGCTGGCTGGCGGAGCGGGGGAGCTCGTCGCGGACCTTCTGGTGGAACGCCTGCGACTCCGCCGGCGTGGTCCGGCCGACGATCTTCCCGGCCTCCACCAGTTGCTTGAGCAGCAGCCGGTCGTCACCGTCGTCGACCGGCTGCTCGCCGACCCCGATCAGCTCGATCTCCGCGACCCCGGCTGCGGAGCGCCGCCGCAGCGCCCACTTCCGGCCGCCGATCGAGATCTTGTCCGGGCTCTTCTTCGCGACCGGGACCAGCGTGCCGCTCTCGTCCTCGCGGGCGACCAGCTTGTACACGAATCCGCAGGTCGGGTAGCCGGACCCGGTGACGAGCGACGTACCCACGCCGTACCCGTCGACCGGCGCCGGGGCGAGGGCGGCGATCTGGTACTCGTCCAGGTCGCTCGTCACGATGATCCGGGTCTTGGCCGCGCCGAGGGAGTCGAGCAGCTCACGGACCTGGCCGGCCAGTGAGGGCAGGTCGCCCGAGTCCAGCCGTACGGCGCCGAGCTCGGGCCCGGTCAGCTCGATCGCGGTCCGGACGGCCTCGGCGACGTCGTACGTGTCGACGAGCAGCGTCGTGCCCTTGCCGAGCGCGTCGACCTGGGAGCGGAACGCGTCCCGCTCGCGGTCGTGGAGCAGCGTGAACGAGTGCGCCGCCGTACCGGTGCTGGGGATGCCGAACCGGCGGGCCGCCTCCAGGTTCGAGGTCGCGGTGAAGCCGGCGATGTACGCCGCCAGCGCGGAGGCGACGGCGGCTTCTTCGTGGGTACGCCGTGAGCCCATCTCGATACAGGGCCGCCCACCGGCCCACCAGGTCATCCGCGACGCGGCCGAGGCGACCGCGGAGTCGTGGTTCAAGATCGAGAGGAAAACGGTTTCCAGGAGGACTGCCTCGGCGAACGAGGACTCGACCACCAGCACCGGGGAGCCCGGGAAGAAGATCTCGCCGTCGGCGTAACCGGAGATGTCGCCGGTGAACCGGTAGTCGGCCAGCCAGTCCCGGGTAGCCTGGTCCACGACGCCGCGATCGGCCAGGAAGGCGATCGTCTGCTCGTCGAAACGGAACCGCTCGAGCGCGTCGAGCAGCCGGTTCACGCCGGCCACCACGCCGTACCGGCGGCCGTCCGGCAGGCGGCGGGCGAACAGCTCGAAGACCGAGCGGCGTTGCGCCGTGCCGTCGGCCAGGCTGGCCTGCAGCATCGTCAGCTCGTAGTGGTCCGTGAGAAGTGCCGTCGAGTGGGGCGCGGTGTCTGTCACAGGGGCAGCCTATTGCGAGACTCGAACCGATGATGGGGAGAATGGACGGGTGAGCACCGCACCGAGCGAGTTGGACAGCCCCGAGGTCACCGAGGCGATCCAGCTGAGCCCGCCCTGGATGACGATCGTCTGGAACGATCCGGTGAACTTGATGGATTACGTCACGTTCGTGTTCCAGACGTACTTCGGCTACTCCAAGCAGAAGGCGGAGAAGCTGATGCTGCAAGTGCACCAGGAAGGCAAGTCCGCGGTCTCGAACGGCAACCGGGAAGCGATGGAACGCGACGTGGAAGCGATGCACTCCTACGGCCTGTGGGCCACCTGCGAGAAGTCGTGACCCGGTTCCGCAAGCGCCGCAAGACCGTCGTCGTCAGTTTCGCCGAACACGAGGCGGACATCCTGGCGAACCTGCTCCGCAACCTGGTCGAGCTCCTGTACGACGGCCTGCCCCCGCGCTCGGCCGAGTCGTCGGATCCGCTCGCGGCACTGCTGGAGTCGGACGGGCCGACGTCGCCGCCGGAGGACGTCGTACTGCAGCGGTTGCTACCGGACGCTTACAAGACCGACGACATGGCCTCGTCCGAGTTCCGCCGCTTCACCGAGCGCGGCCTGCGCGAGGGCAAGGTCACCGACGCGAAGCGGGTCCTCTCGGCCCTGGAGGAGTCCGGCGCCGACGAGATCGCGCTGGAGCCCGACGAGCAGCTCTCGTGGCTCCGCGCCTTGAATGACCTTCGCCTGGCCATCGGTACGCGCCTCGACATCAAGGACGAGGACGACTACTCCACCTGGGAAAAACTCCCCGACGAAGACCCCCGCCGCCTCACCTACGACCTGTACGACTGGCTCGGCTACCTCCAGTCAGCCCTCCTCCACAACATGCGCTAACCACACCAGCCAAAGGACACCGCCTCCGGCGGCGGCTGTTCTCTTGGCGCCTTCGGCGCAGGCGCAGCAGGTGGTCGGGCGCGGGGCTGGTTGGCGCGGGCGGGGGTGGTCCGGCGAACGGTGGAGGGCATGCCTGTGGTGGTGACTGCTTGTTGGTGCCTTCGCCACGGACGCGTGGGGTGTGACGCGTGGAGGTGGTCGGCGCGGGCGGCGCTTGAACGGCTGACGACAGCGGGTGTTTGGCGGTCGCGTCACGGAGACTGCGTTGGCTGGGGGCTGCGTAGCATGCGGGGGGTGAGTTATCCGAGGGTTGGGGTGCCGGGGTTTCCTGGGGTTGAGCGTGGGGTGCTTGAGTACTGGGAGGGGGATGGGACTTTTCGGGCGTCGTTGAAGGGGGAGGACGAGTTCGTTTTTTATGACGGGCCGCCGTTTGCCAACGGGTTGCCTCATTACGGGCATTTGCTGACGGGGTACGTGAAGGATGTGGTGCCGCGGTATCAGACGATGCGCGGGCATCGGGTGGAGCGGCGGTTCGGGTGGGATACGCATGGGTTGCCGGCTGAGTTGGAGGCTCAGCGGGTACTGGGGCTGAAGACCAAGGCGGAGATTCTCGAGCTGGGGATCGAGAAGTTCAACGATGCTTGTCGGGCTTCGGTGCTGAAGTACACCGATGAGTGGCGCTCGTATGTGACTCGCCAGGCGCGGTGGGTGGACTTCGAGCACGACTACAAGACGCTGAACCCCGACTACATGGAGTCGGTGATCTGGGCGTTCAAGACGCTCTACGACAAAGGCCTGGTGTACGAGGGGCTGCGCGTCCTTCCGTACTGCTGGAACGACGAGACGCCGTTGTCGAACCACGAGCTGCGGATGGACGACGACGTCTACCAACCGCGGCAGGACCCGTCGGTGACGGTCGCGGTCGAGCTGGAGACGGGCGAGAGGCTGCTCGCCTGGACGACGACTCCGTGGACACTGCCGAGCAACCTCGCGATGGCGGTGGGGCCGGACGTCGACTACGCGGTTGTGCTGGTGGATGGCCGGGAGACGATTCTCGCTGAGGCTCGGTTGGCTGCCTACGGGTATGCCGACGTCGTCCGGCGCTTGAAGGGCTCAGACCTGATCGGGCTTCACTACACCCCGCTGTTCGACTTCCTCGCCGGCACCGACAATGCCTTCCAGGTGATCGCGGCCGACCACGTCACGACCGACGACGGTACGGGCGTGGTGCACATGGCACCGGCGTACGGCGAGGAGGACCAGCTCGCCTGCGACGCAGTCGGGATCCCCACGGTGCTGACCGTCGACGACGCGGCGCATTTCACGGCGGTCGTTCCGCCGTACCAAGGTCTGCACGTCTTCGAGGCGAACCGGCCTATCATCCGCGATCTGCGCGCCGCAGGGGCCCTGGTGCGCGAGGACAGCATCGTGCACAGCTACCCGCACTGCTGGCGGTGCCGGAATCCGCTGATCTACAAGGCGGTGTCGAGCTGGTTCGTCGAGGTGACCCGGATCCGGGATCGGATGGTCGAGCTGAACGAGCAGATCACCTGGGTGCCGGAGCACGTCAAGCACGGGCAGTTCGGCAAGTGGCTGTCGAACGCGCGCGACTGGTCGATCAGCCGCAACCGCTTCTGGGGTTCACCGATCCCGGTCTGGCGATCGGATGATCCGGCGTACCCGCGGATCGACGTCTACGGCTCGATCGAGGAGCTCGAGCGGGACTTCGGGGTGGAGGTCCGCGATCTCCATCGGCCGTACGTCGACGAGCTGACCCGGCCCAACCCGGACGACCCGACCGGGCGGTCGACGATGCGGCGGGTTCCGGATGTGCTGGACGTGTGGTTCGACTCGGGGTCGATGAGTTTCGCGCAGGTGCATTACCCGTTCGAGAACACCGACTGGTTCGAGGAGCATTTCCCGGGCGACTTCATCGTCGAGTACATCGGCCAGACGCGCGGCTGGTTCTACACCATGCATGTGCTGGCGACGGCGTTGTTCGACCGGCCGGCGTTCCGGTCCTGCCTGAGTCACGGGATCGTGCTCGGCAACGACGGACAGAAGATGAGCAAGTCGCTGCGGAACTACCCGGACGTCACCGAGGTCTTCGACCGCGACGGCGCGGACGCGATGCGCTGGTTCCTGATGTCGAGCCCGATCCTGCGCGGCGGCAACCTGATCGTCACCGAACAGGCCATCCGCGACGGCGTCCGCCAGACCTTGATCCCGCTCTGGAACGCCTGGTCCTTCTTCACCCTGTACGCCAACGCCGCCAACGCCGCCAACACCGAAGGCGCCTGGTCGACCACGTCGCCGCACGTCCTGGACCGCTACCTCCTCGCCGGCCTCCGCACGCTGGTCGCCGACGTCCAGACCCACCTCGACAGCTACGACATCGCGTCCGCTTGCGATGCAGTTCAGGGCTACACCGAGATTCTGACCAACTGGTACATCCGCCGCTCCCGAGACCGCTTCTGGTCCGGCTCGCAGGACGCGATCAACACGCTCTACACCGCCCTTGAGGTCCTGTGCCGTACGGCGGCACCGCTGCTCCCGCTGGTGACCGAGGACATCTGGCGCGGCCTCACCGGCGAACGGTCGGTGCACCTGACCGATTGGCCTTCGTACGCTGAACTCCCGGACGATCCTGAGCTGGTTGAGCGGATGGAGCGCGCGCGTGAGGTGTGTTCGGTGGCGTCGTCGATCCGGAAGGCGAGCGGGATCCGAGCTCGGCAGCCGCTGCTCAAGTTGACCGTGGCAACGTCGACCGACCTGGCTGAGCTGGCGCCGTTGATCGCGGCTGAGGTGAACGTCCGCGAGGTCGTGCTGACGCCGGCGGACAGCGTCGGTACGCAGATGGAGCGGCGGCTGACGGTGAACGCGCGGGCGGCCGGTCCGCGGTTGGGGCGGGAGGTGCAGCAAGTGATCAAGGCGTCGAAGAGCGGCGACTGGTCGGTCTCCCCGGACGGAGTAGTAGTTGCCGGGGGCATCGAGTTGCAGGACGGCGAGTACACCCTCGAAACCACGCTGGCCGACGATCAGGCCGCAAGCGGTCTGCTGTCCGGCGGCGGCTTCGTCGTACTCGACACCACGATCACGCCAGAGCTCGCGGCCGAGGGGGTGGCGCGGGATGTAATCCGCTCGATCCAGCAAGCCCGGCGGGACGCCGGCCTCGAGGTGACCGACCGGATCCATCTCACGCTGACGGCCGACCCCGGCACGACAGCCGCGGCCGAGCAGCATCGCGACCTGATCATGGCCGAGACGCTGGCTGTGTCCGTTGCGATCGAGGCGGGCCCGGAGTTAACCGTCGGCGTCGAGAAGGCCGGGTAGGCGGACGCCTGCCACTGATCAACCCCCGCAGCCGGGTCGGCGGCACGCTCAATCCGCCCACGATCGGGCTCGTGAGCGGGGGTTGGTCAGTGTTGGAGATCCGCCTACGGGAGACTGGACGGCATGGAGACGCGGAGGCTCGGGCGGACCGGCCGTGATGTGGGTGTGGTCGGGCTCGGTGCGTGGCAGTTGGGCGCGGACTGGGGCGCGGTGGACGAGAGCGATGCGCTCGGCGTACTGCATGCGGCGATCGAGGGCGGCGTCACGTTCATCGACACCGCGGACGTGTACGGCGATGGGCGGAGCGAGCGGCTCGTCGGACAGGTGCTGAAATCGCACGACGGGCTGACCGTCGCGACGAAGATGGGCCGCCGGGTCGAGCAGGTGCCGGAGAACTACACGCCGGACAACTTCCGCGCGTGGAACGACCGCTCCCGGCAGAACCTCGGCGTGGACACGATCGACCTGGTCCAGCTGCACTGCCCGCCGACGGCCGTGTACTCGAACGACGCGGTGTTCGACGCACTCGACTCGATGGTTGACGAGGGGCGCATCGCGGCGTACGGCGTGAGCGTCGAGACCTGCGCCGAGGCCCTGACCGCGATCGCGCGGCCGAACGTCGCGTCCGTGCAGATCATCCTGAACGCATTCCGGCTGAAGCCGCTCGACGAGGTGCTCCCCGCGGCTGCCGCGGCCGGTGTCGGCATCATCGCGCGGGTCCCGCTGGCCAGCGGTCTCCTCTCGGGCAAGTACCACGAGCACACCACGTTCTCCGCCGATGACCACCGCACGTACAACCGCCACGGCGAGGCCTTCGACGTCGGCGAGACCTTCTCCGGCGTGGACTTCGGGACCGGCCTGGAAGCCGTCCGCCGCCTGATGCCCTGGCTCCCCGCCGGCGCCACCATGGCCCAGTTCGCGCTCCGCTGGATCCTCGACCAACCCGGCGTCTCGGTCGTCATCCCCGGTGCCCGCAACCCCGAGCAGGTAGCCGGCAATGTCTCCGCCGCCGCCCTCGCTCCGCTGACCGACGACCAACTGACCGCCGTGCGCGACACGTACGACGAGCTGATCCGGCCGCAGATCCACGACCGCTGGTAACACGCTGTCCGCATCGTGGACCGACTTCGCGGTTGGCGGGGTCGGTCACGCGGTCGCCGTACCGTGGAGGCGTGCTGGTCATCGAGAAGGAGACGTACGACGCGATCGTCGCGCATGCCCGGAAGGATCATCCGGACGAGGCGTGCGGGGTGGTTGCGGGCGCGGAGGGGTCGGATCGGGGTACCCGGCTCATCCCGATGCTGAATGCGGCGATGTCGCCGACGTTCTACGAGTTCGACTCCGGGGACCTGTTCCGGCTGTACAAGGAGCTCGACGAGCGGGACGAGGAGCCGGTGGTGATCTACCACTCGCACACCGCCACCGAGGCGTACCCGTCACGCACCGACATCACCCTCGCGCAGGAGCCCGGCGCCCACTACGTGCTGGTGTCGACGCGGGACGGCGCGGAATCCCCGGCGTACGACGGGCCGGTCGAGTTCCGCTCGTACCGGATCGTCGACGGCGAGGTCGCGGAAGAAGAAGTACGCGTAGTTGGTTCTTATGAAGAAACCTCTCAAGGAGAACACTGATATGGCGATCGAGCTGCGCGTGCCGACGATCCTGCGCACCTACACCGGTGGCGCGAAGGCGGTCGACGGTGCCGGCGCGACCCTGGCCGAGTTCATCGACAACGTGAACGGCAACCACCCGGGCCTCAAGGAGCGCATCGTGGAGGGTGAGCCGGAGGAGCTGCGCCGGTTCGTGAACGTTTACGTGAACGACGAGGACGTCCGCTTCACCGGTGGCCTGAAGACCGAGGTCAAGGACGGCGACGTCGTCGTCGTACTGCCGGCGGTGGCCGGCGGCTCCACGAGCACGGTCTGACGATGCGCTTCGACAGCCTGCTCGACTCGGTCGGCGGCACCCCGCTGGTCGGCCTCCCGAAGCTGTCGCCGTCGGGTGATGTGCGCCTGTGGGCCAAGCTCGAGGACCACAACCCGACCGGCTCGATCAAGGACCGGGCCGCGCTGCGGATGCTGGTGGACGCGGAGAAGGACGGCCGGCTCCGCCCGGGCAACACGATCCTCGAGCCGACGTCGGGCAATACCGGGATCTCGCTGGCGATGGCGGCCAAGCTGCGCGGCTACCGGATGGTCTGCGTGATGCCGGAGAACACCTCCGAGGAGCGCCGCCAGATCCTGCGGATGTGGGGCGCCGAGATCATCTCGTCCCCGGCCGCGGGCGGTTCCAACGAGGCCGTGCGGGTGGCGAAGCAGGTCGCGGAGGACCACCCGGACTGGGTGATGCTGTATCAGTACGGCAACCCGTCGAACGCACTCGCTCACTACGACGGCACCGCGCGCGAGATCCTCGACGACCTCCCGTCCGTGACGCACTTCGTCGCCGGCCTCGGCACCACCGGCACGCTGATGGGCGCCGGCCGGTTCTTCCGCGAGCACAAGCCCGAGGTGAAGATCGTCGCCGCCGAGCCGCGGTACGGCGAACTCGTCTACGGCCTGCGCAACCTCGACGAGGGTTTCGTCCCCGAGCTGTACGACGAGACGCTGATCGACGCTCGCTTCTCGGTCGGCCCGCGCGACGCCGTCCGCCGGGTGCGCGAGCTGCTCGACAACGAAGGGATCTTCGCGGGCATCTCGACCGGCGCGATCCTGCACGCCGCGCTCGGCCAGGCGGCCAAGTGCGTGCGTGACGGCGAGACCGCGGACATCGCGTTCGTGGTCGCGGACGGCGGCTGGAAGTACCTGTCGACCGGCGCCTACGAAGGCACGATCGACGAAGCCGAGGACCGCCTCGAAGGCCAGCTCTGGGCCTGACGGCGCCTTGTGGTTGCCTTAGGCACCTAAAGCGTCATGTCCCCCTACTGTTGTTTGAAGAAGAGCTTGCGGCCCAGCCGGGGCTGGATGCCACGACCCTTGCAGCTGTTGCAGGGGCGTTGGGCGTAGCTGAAGACGCCGCCGTGGTGCCGGCCGGCACCTTTGCAGCGGCCGCACTTCGCGTTCGGGTGCAGGGACAGTGAGACGACGTACAAAGCGAACGCCGCCATCAGGAGCAGCACCAACATCCCGGTCGGCCCGATGGCCGTCAGGATGCTTGCGGCAGTGCCCGTGTTGGAGTCCGAGGCCTGAGTGGCCGCCTGTCCTGCGGCGGTCACGTGGTCAGGCTGTGGAGTTGGTGCGGTGCCCAGTACCACCGCGAAGTGGTGCGCCAAGTTCATGGCATCACGAGGGGCGGTCGAACAAACATCGCTCCAGAGTGGCGCGCATCACGCGAAAAGGCAATTCCATAACGTAAAGATGTGGATAACCTCGGCGTGTCTCCTGGTGAGGTTAGGTAAGGCTCCCTTCGGGTCTGCCCGTCCGCGGACCTGTATAAGCTTTCACCCGTGGCTGACGCACCGGTGGGGATCTTCGATTCAGGCTTCGGCGGACTCACCGTCGCCCGCGCGGTTCTCGATCAGTTGCCGCACGAACCGATCCTGTATCTCGGCGACACCGCCCGCCAGCCCTACGGTCCGAAGCCGATCGCCGAGGTGCGTGAGTACGCGCTCGAATGCCTCGATCACCTGGTCGAGGCCGGCGTGAAGATGCTCGTGATCGCCTGCAACTCCGCCAGCGCCGCGATGCTGCGCGACGCCCGCGAGCGGTACGACGTACCCGTCGTCGAGGTGATCCTGCCCGCGGCCCGGCGAGCGGTTGCCGCGACGCGCAATCAGCGCGTCGGCGTGATCTGCACCAGGGCAACAGCTCAATCGCTTGCGTATGAAGACGGTTTCGCCGCGGCGCCGCAGATCGAGCTGTTCACCCAGGCGTGCCCGAAGTTCGTGCCGTTCGTCGAGGCCGGCGTGACGTCCGGGCAGGAGCTGATCGAGGCCGCGCACGAGTACCTCGACCCGATGGTCGAGGCCGGCGTCGACACGCTGATCCTCGGCTGTACGCACTACCCGCTGCTCACCGGCGTGATCTCGTACGTGATGGGCGACAACGTCACCCTGGTCAGTAGCGCCGACGAGTGCGCCAAGGACGTCTACAGCATGCTGACGAAGACGGGCCTGCTCCGCCCCGACAACCTGCCGGCTCCGCAGCACCGCTTCGTCACCACCGGAAGCCCGGACGAGTTCGCGGCGATCGGCTCGCGCTTCCTCGGGCCGGTCCTGTCCAGCGTTGACCAGTTCGCTTGGGTTCGCTGAAGTGTGACCTGGGTCGCACGCAGATGTTGTCGGTGGCATCGGTCAACCGCGGAACGCCTGTCTGGCAGGCGGATCGACGCGTCGGGCCTTCCTGCGAACGTCGGAACTCGCCGGTAGTGTTCCAAGTATGAAGCTCACCGTGATCGGTTGCTCCGGGTCTGTGCCCGGGCCGGACTCGGCCGCCTCGAGCTATCTGGTCTCTGCCGACGGGTTCAACCTGATCCTGGATCTCGGCAGCGGCGCGCTCGGTTCGCTCCAGCGGCACCTCGCCGTGCCGGAGATCGGGGCGATCGGCCTGTCCCACCTGCATCCTGACCACTGCATGGATCTGTGCGGTCTGTACGTCGCGGCGAAGTACGCGCCGGGCGCGCCGATCCCGCGGATCCCCGTCTTCGGCCCACCCGGCACGGCGCAGCGGATGGCGCTCGCCTACGACCTGCCGCTCGATCCGGGGATGGAGGAGCAACTGGACTTCCATGCCTGGCAGGAGGTTCAGACCGTCGGGCCGTTCACGATCAGGACCGCCCCGATGGTGCATCCGGTGCCGGCGTTCGCGATCCGCGTTGAGCACGGCAACAAGTCGCTCGTCTACACCGGCGACACGGGGCCGAACGACGCGTTGATCGATCTTGCTCGCGGCGCCGACGTGCTGCTCTCCGAGGCTGCGCTCCCGGACAACGATCCGCACAATCCGATTGACCTGCACCTGACGCCGGCGGATGCTGGCGAGCATGCGAAGAAGGCCGGCGTGAAACGGCTCGTGATCACCCACGTCCCACCCTGGTACGACCGCGTCACCCAAGCCGAGAACGCCCGCCGCACCTTCTCCGGTCCGGTCGAGATCGCCACGCCGCATGCCGTTTTCGACATCTGACGGTGTGCGGTTGTGGACCGCAACCACCGGTACGGCCACGTCCAGGCCGCCTGTTGTGATCCTGCACGGCGGGCCGGGACTCTGGGACGACTACGCCGTGCTCGCGGAGATGATCGACGACCTCACCGTCGTGCATCGCTTCGACCAGCGCGGCTGCGGCCGGTCGGATCCGTCCGAGCTCCAGACCATGGCCCGGCACGCCCAGGACATCGACGAGCTCCGCGCGTACTTCGGCCATGAGCAGATCGTTGTCCTCGGCCACTCCTTCGGCGCCACGCTCGCCCTGCTGTACGCCGGGACGTACGGCGACCAAACAGCGGGTCTGATCTACCTCGGCGGCGTCGGCATCGGCGACTGGAGTACGCCGTCCCGCGCGGAGCAGCTGCGCCGGATGACCGCGGAGCAGATTGCGCAGCTCGACGAGCTCTCCGGCCGCCAGCGCACTCCGGCCGAGGAGACCGAGTTCCGGATGCTGTCGTGGTTCACCGACCATGCCGACCGGGACCGGGCGATGGAGTGGGCCTACCGGAGTGCGTCGGTCGATCTCCCGATCAACTTCACTGCCAACAGGGCGCTCATGGTCGACATCCGGAGTTGGCCGGACGACTTCCTCCCGGGGCTGGCGGCGGGCCTCGAGTGCCCGGCCACGTTCATTCACGGCGACGGCGATCCGCGGCCGGTGTCCACCGTGCGGGACCTGGCCGCGCACGTCCCGGATCACACGTTCGAACTGATCCCGTCCGCCGGGCATTCGCCCTGGCTGGAGCAGCCGGACGTGTTTCGGAGTGTGCTGCGTCGCGTCGTGTCAGGCGAAGAAGCCGCGTAGAGCCTGAGCGACCTCGGCCGGGCCGCCGTCGTCGGTGGGGCCGGAGTGGTCGAGCTTGGGGATCGTGATCCGCCCCGAGCGGGGCAGTACGCCGGTCAGCGCCTCCAGCGAGCGCCCGAAGTACGCCGGACTGCGCGATCCGCCGAGCAGGAGGACATCCGCGTCGATCGTCGCGTAGTCGTCTGTGGTGTCCGCGAGTTGCGCGACGAGCCGCATGTCGCCGGACATCGTCGGGACGAGGTCCGGGATCGGTACGTCGTCGCCCTTGGCCTCGCGCTGGAACCGGAACCCGAGGTTCATCGGCGGGACGAGGATGAACCTCGGGACCGTGCGGAACACGCGATCTGCTTCGAGACCCTTGAGCACGGTCACCAGCGCTGCCGCGATCTTTCCGTCGGCGAGCTCGCGGCGATACCGCGGCAACCACTCGACGGGGACCGAGTTGTTGATGGACAGCGGCGGCTCGTAGAGCGCGAGCTTCTCGATCGCCGGCGTCACGCGCGCCGTACGAAGGCCGATCAGCGCACCTGAACTCAGTCCGAAGACCCGCGACGCATCGGTCTCCTTGAGCAGCGCCTGCAGGTCCTCGACCTCGCGCTCGATCCCGTAGTCGGCACCGGTCGGTCCGCTCAGGCCGCGTCCCCGGCGGTCCGGCACCGTGACGGTGAAGTCGTCCGCCAACGCTTCGGCCAGCTTCATGAAGTCCTGTGCGGCGAGCATCGAACCGTGCAGCAGGACCACACCCGGCCCGCTTCCGAACCGACGAAAGCCGATCGTCGTGCCGTCGGCCGACACCACAGATCCCTTGCGATACATCCGTCCTCCTCCAAAAACCCGGGCACGCTGTACGCAGTAACAGTACTGCGAACAGCGTGCGCAGTAAACTCCTGCCCATGGACCGACCATCGATCTGGCTCCGCCCGGAGCGAGCCGCCCGCGGGCCGCGGCCGGCGCACAGTCGCGAGGAGATCGCCGCAGCCGCCGTCCGGGTCGCGGATGCCGAAGGACTCGCGGCGGTGTCGATGCGGCGCGTCGCGACCGAGCTCGGCACCGGCACGACCTCGCTCTACCGCTACGTCGACGGCAAGGACGAGCTCTTCGACCTGATGGTCGACCGGGCGATGGGTGACAGCCGGCCGCCGGTGCCGACGGGTGACTGGTGCGTCGACCTGGCGGCGGTCGCCCATGCGCAGCGCGCCATGATGCTGCGCCATCCGTGGCTCGTCCGGCTGCCCGCGACCAGGCCCGTCCTCGGTCCGAACACGCTGGCCTGGCTCGAGGCAACGTACGCCGCGGTCGACGTACCAGAGCTGGCTGCCGACGAGGTGCTGGCGCAGGCGGCGACCTTGCTGACCTTCGTTCGCGGTCATGCGCTGGAGGAGCTGACCGAGCGCGAGGCGGGCTCGACGATGACGGACTGGCTGACCAAGCAGTCGCAGCAGTACGCCGAACAGGTCATCGGGAGCGGCGACTACCCGCATCTGAGCCGGATGATGATCGAGGCCGAGACGCCGCACGCGGCCGACCGGTTCGACCGGCTGTTCGCGCGGAGTCTGGAGCATGTGCTGACCGGGCTGGCGGCTGAGCGGGACTAGACATTTCGCAATTCTGAGATCTACTCTCAAATTAGAGTTGATCTCAGAAAGGTGTTTCGTCATGACCGCTACGACCCTCGACCCGCGCCGGTGGTGGGCGCTGGGTGCGATGTCCATCAGCCTGATCGTGGTCGGGCTGGACCTGACCGTGCTGAACGTCGCGCTGCCGACGCTGGCCACCGATCTGCAGGCGTCGACCAGTCAGCTCCAGTGGTTCGCGAACGCCTACACGCTGGTGCTCGCCTCGCTGCTGCTCCCGGCCGGGCTGCTCGGCGACCGGTTCGGGCCGAAGCGGCTGATGCTCGGCGCGCTCGTGGTGTTCGGGCTGGCGTCGGCGGCGTGCGCGTTCGCGAGCTCGCCTGGTCAGTTGATCGCGGCCCGGGCGGCGCTCGGGGTCGGGTCGGCGTTCCTGATCCCGCTGTCGATGTCGTTGCTCAACCTGCTGTTCGCGCCCGAGGAACGGCAGCGGGCGATGACGATCTGGCTGATGGCGAACTCGATCGGGATCCCGCTCGGTCCGCTGCTCGGCGGCTGGCTGCTCGATCACTACCGCTGGGGCTCGATCTTCCTGATCAACCTGCCACTAGTTGCAATCGGACTAGTTGCAGTGGCGCTCTTGATCCCGACGATGGCCGGCCACCGGTCGCGGCGGATCGACGTACCGGGGATTCTGCTCACCGCGGCCGGGCTGGTAGCGCTGACGTACGGGTTCATCGCGGCAGGCGAGCACGGCTGGGGCTCGGCGTGGGCGCTCGGTGGGATCGCCGTCGGCGTGGTCTTGCTGACCGCGTTCTGGGCGTGGGCCCGGCGTACGGCAGATCCGTTGGTCGACCTGAAGCTGTTCAGGTCGGCGGGGTTCACGTGGGGGACCGTGCTTGCGACGCTGGCGTCGTTCGCCTTGGTCGGGTTGCTGTTCGTGCTGCCGCAGTTGTTCCAGGCTGTGCAGGGTGCGGACGCGTTCCAGGCCGGGCTGCGGTTGCTGCCGATCATCGGCGGGATGCTGATCGGCGCGAAGGTTGCCGAGCGGCTGCTCGAGCGGGTCGGGGCGCGAGTGACCGTGGTGATCGGGTTCTCGTTGATGCTGGCCGGGTTGGTGATCGGGGCGTTCACGAAGGCCGGCGACGGCTACGGGTTCACGGCGATCTGGGTGAGTCTGGTCGGGGTGAGCATCGGATTCACGTTGCCGCCGATGAACGGATTGGCGCTCGCGGCATTGCCGATCGAGCGGAGCGGGTCCGGGTCCGCGCTGATCCAGGCGTCACGGCAGGTCGGCGGCACGCTCGGCGTGGCGATCCTCGGGACGGTGCTCAACGCGGCGTACCGGAGTCAGCTGGATGTCAGCGGACTGCCGCCCGCGGCCGCGGACGTGGCCCGCGACAGTGCGTCGGCTGCGATCGCGATCGGTTCACCCGGCCTGACGCGGTCGGCGCAGGCGGCGTTCGTCAACGGCATGGACGTGACGCTGTGGGTGTGCAGCGGGCTCGCGGCGGCCTCGATCGTGCTCGCGATCGCCTTTCTGCCACGCCGTACCGCGGTTCCCGACCGGGAAGTTGTCACAATCAGAGCATGAGCGGGCTGCGGGAACGGAAGAAGGCCAAGACCAGGGCGGCGATCCAGGAGCATGCCCTGCGGTTGTTCCGGGACCAGGGGTACGCCGAGACGACCGTCCAGGAGATCGCCGCCGCGGCCGAGATCTCGCCGGCGACGTTCTTCCGGTACTTCCCGACCAAGGAGGACACGATCGTCCTCGACCGGCTGGACCCGGTGATGATCGAGCTGTTCCGCGCTCAGCCTGCCGAGATGAGCCCGACCGATGCCCTTCGCGCTGCGATCAGGCAGAGCCTCGACACCCTGACCGAGGACGAGTGGGCGCTCGAGTCCGAGCGCCAGGAACTGGTGATGAACGCTCCAGAACTGCGGGTGCGGATGCTCGACCAGCTCTACGAAGGCATCGACCTGCTCGCCTCCCTGGCTGCCGAACGCACCGGCCGGGCCCCGGACGACATCGCCGTACGGGCCTGGGCCGGAGCGGTCGTCGGCGTCGTGATGGCGACGTACCGGCAGCTGGAGGTCGACGGGCCGCTCCCGAAGTACCTCGAGACGATGGACCGCGCCTTCGACCAGCTCGGCGGGCTCCGGCTCGCACCGTAGTCAGGCCACCTTCTCGGCGACCTGCACGGACAACGGATCGCCCGGCCGCAGGCCGAAGGCGGCGGCCGCGGAGCCTCCGCGGATCACCAGCTCGGTGAACCCCGTGCCGGAGCTGCCCTGGATGATGCCGGGCGTGTTCCGCGGTACGGCGGTCAGGTGCGGGTAGCAGGTCACGTCCTTGCCCTGGGCAACAGTCACGACCTCGCCGGGGGTGAGCCCGAGATCGCGATCGAGTTTGCAGTTGCCGAAGTTGTCGACGACGGCAACGATCGGATCCTCGTCGAGGGTCTCGGGGATGGCGGTCTCGACCGCGGGTACGGCGCGATCGTCGGCGACCCGTTTCGCCAGCAACGGCAGGTACCACAGGCTGCGGAATTGCGTGCCGGCGATCTTCTCGATCTCGTCCGGCGCGAATCCGGCCGCGGTCACGGCGTCGCGGATATCGGTCACGTAGACGTGGCTGATGCCCAGCTCCCGGCGTACCAAGGAGAGGGCGCGGGCGTTGAAGGTGCTCGCTACCAGGTGCTTGCCGTACCAGAAGAAGCAGAACGGTACGCCGTTCGGCCAGACGCCGTCGCGGGGCGCGATGTTGAGCAGGGTGATGGTCGGGTGGCCGTCCTCGCCGAGGGACTCAGTGGCAAGCAGGCAGTCGAGCAGGGTCAGCGCGGCGAACGACTCCGGATCGGGTCCGTCGGCGGCGACGATGGTCGGCGACTGGCCGAACAGGGCGCCGATCCGGGTGCTGAGTCTGGCGCGAGCGTTACCGTCGTGACAGTCGGTGATGTAGGTGATCGGGTACATGGCAGGCTCCTGGTGGGTTGCAGCTCGTCTGGGAAACGAAAGAGGCCCCCGACATCGGGGGCCTCTCGCTGCAAGCACACGTGCCTACGCCGCTGAAGTCACCCGCATCGAGGGCTCAGCATTCGCATAGCGGCGTACCAGGTCACGTCGAGGATCGTAGCACTCAGCGCGTTTGGCCATTGTCGAAATACGCGACCAGGGTCGGGTCGAGCGGCGGGATGTCCTGCGGTACGCCGTTCGCGCGGAGCGACTGGGTCGCGGCGTAGCCGGCGGCGACCGCGGCGCGGGCGGCGACCGGGGATGTGAGCGTCGCGCCGCCGTCGCGGACGAAGTTCACGAACTCGGCGACCAGGTGCGGGTCGGCGCCGCCGTGGTGGTCGGTCTCGCCGGAGATCTCGACGACCTGGTCGGCGTCCTCGCGGTACCCCGAGCGACGGCTGTTCCAGACCTTCACCACGCCGCCCGCGGTGTCGCCGAAGTTCTCCAGCCGGCCGTGCGTGCCGATGACGGTGTAGTTGCGCCAGTAGTCCGGCGTGTAGTGGCACTGCTCGTAGTTCATCATCACGCCGTTGTCGAGCAGCAGGTTCACCTGCGAAATGTCCTCGACGTCCATCACCGGAGCCAGGCCCTTCTGCTCCAGCGGGGGCCAGTTCTTCTCGCTGACGAACTCCTTGAACCGCTGGTCCGAGCGATCCTGCCGGTCCTCGATCCCGCCGTACAGGCTGAGCGCACCCATCGCGTTCACCCGGGTCGTGTAGCCGCCGGCCAGCCAGTGCATCACGTCGATGTCGTGGGCACCCTTCTGCAGCAGCAGTCCGGTGGTACGGCGACGGTCCGCGTGCCAGTCCTTGAAGTAGAAGTCACCGCCGTGGCCGACGAAGTGCCGGCACCAGATCGCCTTGACGTCGCCGATCGCGCCGTCCTGGATCAGCTTGCGCATCGTCAGTACGACGGACATGTGGCGCATGTTGTGGCCGACGTACAGCCGTGCGCCGGAGTCGTACGCCGCCTGCAGCACGCGATCGCACCCTTCGGTGGTGATCGCCAGCGGCTTCTCCACGAAGACGTTGACCCCGGCCCGGAGGAAGTCGATCGCCGGCCCCTCGTGCAGGTCGTCGGGCGTCGTCAGGAACACACCGTCGAGCTTCTGGTCCAGCAGCTCGGTGTGCTCGGCGTGCGCCGTAGCTTGCGGGTACAACTCGAGCGTCGCGTCCCGCTGGGGTGCGGACGGGTCGGCGACAGCCACGACCTCCGACCCCTCGCCGGGCCGGTGCGCGTACTTCGCGATCCGACTCCGGGCCCCAAGACCCACCACGCCAAACCGAAGATCACTCATACCAGGCACTCCTGCACATAGTTGTTTCCAGAAGCCTAACTCCGAGCAGTTCTGATCCTCAATCACCTGCCTTTGACATGACGTTGCCCCACTCGTCATCCGCCGAACATCACAGTCTCGCTCCGTGCGCCCACCATGGCGGAATGTGAGCCTCCACTACGTGGCACTGGGGGACTCGACCACCGTAGGTGTCGGGGACCCGATGAACGGCAGCAGTACAACCGACCTGTCCGGTGCCGGTGCGCGCCCGGGCGAGGGGTGGCGAGGCTGGGCCTCGCTGCTCGCCGACTCCCTGGCCAGCTCCCACCGTGTGACGTTCTCCAACTTCGCGACCAGCGGCGCCACCGTGCCGATCGTCGCGACCGAGCAACTGCCCGAGACCGGTGATGGTCCGATCGACATCGCCTCCTTGATCGTCGGGGTGAACGACACCCTGCGGTCGACCTTCGACGCCGGCCGGATCCGGGATCACCTGCAGCAGATCGCGGACCAGCTGACCGCCCGCGGCGCGTTGCTGCTGACGGTCCGGTTCCACGACCACGGCAAGGTGTTCGGCCTGCCGAAATGGCTGCGGCGACCGCTGTGGCACCGGATCGAGCAGGTCAACGTGGTGTTCGACGACCTGCACGCGCGGTACGGCGGGATCCGGCTGGACATGGCCGATTACCCCGAGGTGTACCGGCGGGACTTCTGGAGCATCGACCGGCTGCATCCGGGGGAGCGCGGGCATCGCAAGCTCGCCCGCGCGTTCGCCGACGAGTTGGCGATCCGCGGGCTGCCGATCGAGGTACGGCCGGATCTGGACTGTGCCTACCGGCCGCCGAGTCGCTGGGCAGACGCGATGTGGCTGGTACGCGAAGGCGTGCCGTGGGTCGGGCGCCGGGCCAACGACCTGCTGCCGTGGGCGGCCAGGATGGCGGTCACGCAGGTCCGGCCGCTCAGCCGCCCGTCGCTTGTCCTCCCACCGTCGTCCATTGACCTGCCGTCGTCCGTCGCCCTCCCGCCTTCGTCCAATGCGGAGGTCCAGCGTCTGGAGGCATAGGGTCTGATTCATGGCCCGAATTGATGGACGTAACGCTGACGAGCTCCGCCCGGTGACGATCACCAGGAACTGGCTCGACCACGCCGAGGGCTCGGTGCTGGTCGAGTTCGGGCGGACCCGGGTGCTGTGCGCGGCGAGCGTGACCGAGGGCGTGCCGCGCTGGCGCAAGGGGTCGGGCCTCGGCTGGGTCAGCGCGGAGTACGCGATGCTGCCGCGGGCGACCAACACCCGCTCGGACCGCGAGTCGGTGAAGGGCAAGATCGGCGGCCGTACGCACGAGATCTCCCGGCTGATCGGGCGCTCGCTGCGGGCCGTGATCGACTACAAGGCGCTCGGCGAGAACACGATCCTGCTGGACTGCGACGTACTGCAGGCCGACGGCGGGACGCGGACCGCGGCGATCACCGGCGCGTACGTCGCACTGGCGGACGCGGTGTCGTTCCTGCGCGAGAAGAAGCTGCTGAAGAGCGAGCCGCTGACCGGGACGGTGTCGGCGGTGTCGGTCGGGATCATCGACGGGGCGCCGATGCTGGACCTCTGCTACGAAGAGGACGTCCGGGCCGAGACCGACATGAACCTGGTGATCACCGGCGACGGCAAGTTCATCGAGGTGCAGGGCACGGCCGAGGGCGCGCCGTTCGACCGTTTGGAGCTGGACAGCCTGCTCTCGCTCGGTGTGGCAGGCTGTGCTGACCTGGCGAAGCTGCAGCAGGAGGCGCTGGCATGAGTCAGGTGCTGCTCGCGTCGAACAACAAGAAGAAGCTCGAGGAGCTGCGGCGGATCCTGACGCCGATCGTGCCCGGCATCGAGGTGCTCGGGCTCGGCGACGTACCGGCGTACGACGAGCCGGCCGAGACCGAGCCGACGTTCGAGGGGAATGCGCTGCTGAAGGCGCACGCCGCGCTGGCCGCGACCGGGCTGCCGTCGATCGCGGACGACAGCGGCATCTGCGTCGATGCGCTGAACGGGATGCCCGGCGTACTGTCGGCCCGCTGGTCCGGGCCGTTGAAGGACAACCAGGCCAACAACCTGCTGCTGCTCGGTCAGCTGGAGGACGTCCCGGACGAGCGGCGCGGGGCGTCGTTCGTGGCGGCGGTGGCGTTCGTACGCCCGGATGCCGACGACGAGGTCGTGATCGGCGAGATGCGCGGGTCGGTCATCCACTCGCTGCGTGGGACGGGCGGCTTCGGGTACGACGTGCTGTTCCAGGCCGAGGGGTACGACCGGACCACGGCCGAACTGTCCATCGAGGAGAAGGACGCGATCAGCCACCGCGGCAAGGCGCTGCGCGCGCTCGCGCCGCTGGTCGCGAAGGCGTTGGGGAGCTAACGATGTTGTTCGCAGGATCGGATCGGGACGGGGTTGCGGACGGGAAGATCACCGTCGCCTACCGGCGGTGGGCCGAGCCGCGGGTGGTCGAGGGACGGATCTACCGCACGAACGCGGGCCGGATCGAGATCGACAGCATCCGCACGGTCAATCCGGAGTTGATCGCGGACACCGATGCCGAAGTCGCTCTGGCTGACCGCCGCAACGCCAAGGATGTCCGGCGGCGGTTGCGCGGTGACGAGTCGATGCCGACATTCCTGATCCGCTTCCATCTCGTCGAGGGACCGGATCCGCGTGAGGAGCTGGCGGCGCAGACGTCGCTTGGCCTTCAGGATCTGGATGATCTGCGCGCTCGGCTGGCCCAGTTCGACCAGCTGAGCCATCACGGTGCATGGACCACGGAGACGCTCCAGCTGATCCAGTCTCGGCCTGCTACCCGGGCGGCAGATCTTGCAGCCTCGGTCGGGCGGGAGACCGCACCGTTCAAGCTCGACGTCCGCAAGCTCAAGAACCTCGGCCTGACCCACAGCCTCGAGATCGGCTACGAGCTCAGCCCTCGAGGCGCGGCGTATTTGGATGCTCTGGGCAACTAGCGCTTGAGGTTGAGGGTTGCTATCAGGTCCTCGTGGAGTTCGAACCAGACGCGGTGACAGGAGTCGACGTCGGACCGATCGACCCAGGCCGTCTCGCCTGCGGTGGCGCGTTCCAGTGCGGCAGTGAATCTGGTGTCGTAGCCCTGGAAACGGGGCAGGACGCTGGTGAGTCTGGCGGCGATCGGGGCTAGGGCTCTGTCGATCATTTTCAGCTCGTGGAGGATGCCGGCGTCCCAGGCGGGGTCGGTGTGGTCGTTCGCTGCGAGCGGGTCGGTGGGGGTTGGGCGTAGTTGCCAGTCGGTGCAGGCCTGTTGGAGAAGGGCGTTGAGCGGCAGGAAGTCGGCGTACACCGTGCTTATGTCCGCTTTGTCGGCAAGCTCCGCCGCGAGTCGGCGCTCGTTCTCCGCGCGGCCGGCCTCTGTCAGCGACCAGCCAGAGGTGCCGGCGAACGTACTGCGGGTTGTCCAGCCCTGCGCCTCGGAGTCGTTGAGCGCTTCCTCGACTGCTTGCTGCGGGAGGTCGAAACGCTTGGCGATCTGCGGGGTGTCTGCGAATCCCAGCAGCCGTACGGCGTGCAGCACGAGATGCATCATGAGTCCATCCGCGCGGCGAGCCGGTTGAACCGCTGCTGACAGGCCTGCGGCGAACTGAACCCCATCGCGTCGGCCATCTCCGCCCAGGTCAGCCCCGAGCTCCTCGCCAGGAACAGCAGGCCCGACTCGACCTCCTCCACCTCAGCGCGTGCTGCTGGCAGAAGCGCGAGCGCAGCCAACAGGTCGTCGTCAGTCAGGTCAGCTGACCGCCAGGCCGCAAACTGAGTCAGATCCACCGCCGACAACGGCACCGGCGCCGGCCGCCACGGCCGAGCCGCCAACTCCTTCGCACCCCTCGTCAACAGCCGCTCCCGAGCCTCGCGCTGCCGCTCAGCCTGCCCCTGATCCGCATCCTGCTTGCTTCGCATCCACCAACAGTGGATCATCAACAAAACGTTGTCAACATTCCGTTGTCAACGCTCCGTTGATAGGGGAAGCCATGCTGGTCCCGCTGGCAGAAGCGACCGCAGACCAGCACGGCGGCAAGGCCGCCGGCCTAGCCGCCCTAATCCGCGCCGGCCTCCCGATCCCAGCCGGTGTGGTCGTCCCCGCCGACGCTCTCCTGAACGCGCCCACCGACGCTGTCGTGGACCGTGCTGTCGTGCCTCGTGGCGCGGTTGCGGATGAGCTTGGGGAGTGGCTTGAGCGGATGGGTGACCCGCTGGTCGCCGTACGGTCGTCGGCTGCGAACGAAGACACCGCACACACCTCGGCAGCGGGTCAGCACGACAGCTTCCTCGGCGTACGAGGGTTGGCTGCGGTTCTGGACGCCATACAGGCTTGCCGTGCGTCGGTGTGGTCGCCCCGCGCGGTCGCTTACCGCAACGGCTCCGAGGCCCCGCCGATGGCCGTGATCGTCCAGCTCCAACTCGACTCGGACGTCTCCGGCGTCATGTTCACCACTGACGGCACGACGACGATCGAGGCCTCCTGGGGTCTGGGCCCGAGCGTCGTCGAAGGCCGCGTGACCCCCGACAGATACGAGGTGGCCGACGGCAGAGTCACCCGCACGATCGCCGACAAACAAACCACCCTCACCCTGACCGGCACCCACCAGGTCCCCACCACCCGCCGCGGGATCCCCACCCTCTCCGACGCAACCGCCGTACACCTAGCCATCCTCGCCCACCAGGCCGCAACCGCCCTAGGCACCCCCCAAGACCTCGAATGGGCCATCGCCGCCAACACTCCCTGGCTCCTACAATCCCGCCCCATCACCGCCCAGCCCCCACCCACCCCAACGTCCCCACCCACGCCCGCAACCCGCACCCCAGCCCCGCCCACCGGCACCCCAGGCACCCTCACCGTCACCGTCACCGCAGGCACGGGCACCGCTGGCACCGGCACGGGCACCGCTGGCACGGGCACCGCTGGCACCGGTACGGGCACCGCTGGTACCGGCACGGGCAGCGCAGGTACGGGCAGCGCAGGTACGGGCAGCGCAGGTACGGGCGGCGCAGGTACGGGCAGCGCAGGCACCGGCACCGCAGGCACCCTCACCGGCATCCCAGGCACCCTCACCGGCATCCCCGGCACCCTCACCGGCACCCCGGGCAGTCACGGCACTGCGGCCGGCCCCGCGAGAGTCGTCCGTGGTGCGGCCGACTTTCCTCAGGTTCGCGCCGGGGACATCCTCGTCTGTCCCTTTACCGACCCGGCCTGGACGCCACTCCTGTCCATCGCTGCCGGCGTTATCACCGAGCAAGGGGGCGTTCTTTCCCACGCCGCCATCATCGCGAGGGAACGAGGCATCCCGGCCGTGCTGGCCGTCCCGGACGCCACCACCCAGATCCCCGACGACACCCCGCTAACCATCAACGGCACTACCGGCACCATTCACCTGTGACCGAAAGTAACGAATCGACTGACGTTTCGATCTGGAGGCTCTTTCGGTCTAGGCAGCAACTGTTACTCGCCGTTACTGTCTGGCCGTGGATCCCGAGGGGGGCTCGGGGACCGGGGGAGGAATCATCATGTCTCAGCAATACCCGCAGTACACGCACGACCCGAACCAGCAGTTCCCGGCAGGCCACGGAGCCGCCACCCAACCGCCGTTCAATCCGCAGTACCAGCAGCAGTTCCCGCCACAGCAGCAGCCACAGCAGCCGCAGCAGCCGCCGCAGCAACCGCCGCGACCGCCACAGCAGCTGCAGCCGAAGAAGCCGCGACGCTGGGTCCCGTGGGCCGTTGCCGCCGGCACCTTCGTACTCGGGCTGATCATCGGCTCCGCGGGGAGCGGCAACAGCGTGTCACCCTCCGCGAGCGCCGGTGCGCCGCAACCGACGGTGACCAAGACCGTTCCGGGACCGGCCGGCGCCACCGTCCCAGGCCCAACGATCACTCAGACCGTGCCCGGACCGGCGAAGACGGTGACGGCGCCACCGCCCGCACCGAAGGCCGCCATCTCCGAGGACGGCGTGTACCTGGTAGGCGCCGATATCAAGCCTGGCACCTACCGGAACGGCAACGAGGGCGACTGCTACTGGGCCCGCCTCAAGAGCACCAACGGCGATCTCGACGCGATCATCGCCAACGGCAACGGCGGCAACCAGGTCATCACCATCAAGAAGACCGACAAGGCCTTCGAAACCCGCTACTGCGGCTCCTGGACCAAGATCGGCTGACCATCCGCCAGGCCTGAACCCGCAAGGCTCAGCGGTTGTCGCCGCTGCCGCTGAGCATGTTTCGGGCCTGGCGGTCGGCGAGTTTGGTGAGGTTGAGCTGGGCGACTTCTTCGAGTGGTACGTCGAAGAAGTCGGCGAGCACTGCGACGTACCAGAGGGTGTCGCCGAGTTCCTTGGCGAGGTCTTCGGGGTCCCACTGGGTGAAGTCGCTGTCCTGGTCGCGGACGATCTTCTTTGCCTTCTCGGCGAGTTCGCCTGCTTCGCCGACCAGTCCGAGTAGCAGCTGGAAGACCTCGTTGGGCTTGTCCTTCGGGGCGGCGGTCCGGAGGGCGGCCTGCTGGTACTCGTTCAAGTGCATGTGCCAGAGGCGGGAGTTGAACCCGCACGCCCGGGGGCGCCGGCACCTAAAGCCGGTGTGTCTGCCGTTCCACCACTCTGGCTGAAGAGGCGCGGACGCCTCCCCTAGACGAACATCCTAGGGGAGGCGACTGCGTCAGCGGCTCTGCAGGGCGTCGATGAAGACGCTCTTCAGGTCGCTGGGCTGGCGGGCGACGTACGCCTGGCCGCCGGTGGCCTGAGCCAGGGCGCTGAGCTCGTCGGCGTTCACCTCAGGGCCCATACCGAGGGCGATGATGCGGACCGGGCGGCCGGGGTCCTGCAGACCGCGCAGAATGTTGACGGCCTGAGCGAGGGTCGGGCTGCCCGGGTCGTCGTTCTTGCCGTCGGTGAACAGCAGGACCGAGTTCACCGCGCGCTGGTCGTAGCTGGCTCGGACGGTGCGCACCGCGGAGATCGCGGTGTCGTACAGGCCGGTGCCGCCGTTGGCGATCGGGTGCTGGATCTTCAGCTGGTCGACGATCTTCCCGCGCTGCCGCTTCGACAGCGGTGAGATCGGAACCAGCTCCTTGTAGTCGGCCACCCCGTCAGAGCCGATCTTCGTCGAGAACGTCCACAGGCCGAGCGAGGCGCTGTCCGGGAACAGGCTGAGGCCGCCGATCGCCGCCTCGATGGTCAGCTGCATCCGGGTCTTGGAGCCGACCTTGTCGGCCATCGAACCGGATACGTCGATGACGGCCAGCGAGTGCGTCAGCAGCGACAGCCGGGTCCAGTTCTGCAGCGTGGTGTCGATCGCCTCGCTGGTCGGCTTGGTCAGCTGGTTGACGTCGCCGACACCACGCCCGCCGCTGAGCGGGCTCAGCTGGGTGTCGCGGAACCCGGCCTGGTCACGCGCCTGCCCGGCCGAGTCGGTCAGCAGCTCACCGGCCAGCGCCTGGGCGGCGTTGGACGCGGCGTCGGTGTCGGACTTGGTGGTGACCACGATCGGGTAGTCCAGGTACAGCGTGCCGGTGGTCGGCTGGATCGCCTTGAGCTGGGCGTCCGGGTGGTCTTCCTGGTACTTCACGAAGCTCTGCTCGGACGCCGGCACGATGGTCGTGCTGCCGTCCTGGTCCGCCCGGCCGAACAGCGCCTCGGCGTCCGTGTACGGCTTGGCCATCGAACCGAGGCGCTGGGCCAGCGGAACGATCACCTGCGACACCTGGGTCTCCGACGCGGACGTCTTCGCCCGCTCCGCCTGCACCGCGAGCAGCGCGAGCGCGCCGGGCGAGGTGCTGAGCGGGTCGAGCAAGGCCGGCTGGGTCTTGCTCATGATGCGCAGCCACGAGGACGTGTCGGCGAAGTTCGTCCGCCGGCCGACGAGCACCAACGGCGAGGTCGCGATGGACTGGACCGCGATGGTCGGGACGCTCTGGCCGTCGTCGGCCTGGGCGACCCACAGCGAGGAGTCCGGCACCCAGAGGTCAGGCCGGTTGTCGCTGCCATGTGCGACGTCGCGAGCGATCTGGGACGACGGGGCCGCCGTGATGGTGAACTGCAGGCACGGGTTGCCGTCCTTGCCGCCCTTGGCTGCCAGCGACTTGGCCGCGGCTTCGAGCGAGGACTGCATCTCGGGCGTGGTCGCCATCTGGATCTGTGTCGGGTCGTCACACGCCTTGTTGCCGCCGAGGAATCCGTCGGCTCCCGACTCCGATCCGAAGGAGCGGACCACGAACACCGCTCCCAGTGAAAGCACCAACAAGCCGACCGCGGTGATGTACACCGAACGGCGGTTGTTGTTACTTCCCGTCACCGCAGAGGAATGTTTTCCCATCGCGGCAGGTCCCTCCCTCCCAGAGGCTGACTGCGCGCGCAGATTACCCGGTTTCGGCAGGTCAGGGCGAAGGCCGTGACGATTCTTGACACAGCTGTGGTTGAACGCGGGTGGTCCCCGCAGTACCGCTCTTTCACAAGAACGCTGTAAAACTCACCGACCGTATCGGCGCCGTCGCGGTCCGGTGAGATCCTGGTGTGATCCAAATCACATCAACCAGTTTGGTCAAACGACCGTTCCATGGACCATCTCCGTGAAACTGTCGAAGGTTTCCCTCCGGAACAGCCCAGGGCAGGGTGCCTTTTCACACTGCTCTTAACAGCGTGGATTCACAGGCCCAGGTCGCGGCGCAGCTTGGCGACGTGCCCGGTGGCCTTCACGTTGTACTGCGCGACGGCGATCTTGCCGTCCGGGTCGACGACGAACGTGGACCGGATCACGCCGGTCACCTTCTTGCCGTACATCGTCTTCTCGCCGAAGGCGCCGTAGGCCTGCAGGACCTCTTTGTCGGGGTCGCTGAGCAGCGGGAACGTCACGCCGTCGCGCTCGCGGAACTTCGCCAGCTTGGCCGGCTTGTCCGGGGAGACCCCGAGTACGGCGTACCCGTGGGCCTGCAGCGAGTCGAGCGAGTCGCGGAAGTCGCAGGCCTGCTTGGTGCAGCCCGGGGTCATCGCGGCCGGGTAGAAGTAGACGATCACGCTCTTCCCGCGCAGATCCTTCAGCGCCACGTCGTTGCCGTCGGCATCGGGCAGGGTGAAGTCGGGTGCGGTGTCGCCGACGGACAGACGATCGGACATCAGGTCCTCCAGGAATTGATTGAAGTGCCGCAATCGTACGGGCAAGATGCGCCCATGAGTCCCCGCCAACTCTTCGACGGCTATCTGGATCCGCGCCGCCCGCACGCGGGGGCGTACGACGAGATGTTCGACCCGGTCGACGGTGTGCGTACGGCGTACAAGCGGCTGCACGACTCGCTCAAACCGCTGCAACCTGCGGACCTGACTACCCGGTCCGAGGCGCTGGACCGGGCGCTGGTCGACCAGGGGATCACGTTCAGCCTGTCGGGGGAGGAGCGGCCGTTCCCGCTCGACCTGGTGCCGCGCGTGATCACTGCGGCGGAGTGGTCCCGGCTGGAGCGCGGCGTGGTCCAGCGGGTGCGGGCGCTGGAGGCATTCCTCGCTGACATCTACGGCGACCAGCAGATCGTCGCGGACGGGGTCCTGCCTCGCCGGCTGATCACCTCCTGCGAACACTTCCACCGGCAGGCAGCCGGCATCGCACCGCCGAACGGCGTACGCATCCACGTGGCCGGCATCGACGTGGTCCGCGACGAGCAGGGTGACTTCCGCGTGCTCGAGGACAACCTGCGCAGCCCGTCCGGGGTGTCGTACGTGATGGAGAACCGCCGGACGATGGCGAGGGTGTTCCCGGACCTGTTCGCCAAGCACCGGGTGCGCGCGGTCGGCGACTACGCAGTTCACCTGCTCAGGGCCTTACGGGCCGCGGCTCCGACCAGTGCGACCGATCCGAACGTCGTAGTGCTGACACCGGGCGTCTACAACTCGGCGTACTTCGAGCACTCGCTGCTGGCTCGCCAGATGGGGGTGGAGCTGGTCGAGGGGCGCGACCTGTTCGCCCGCAACAACGTCATCTACCTGCGGACCACGGAGGGCGAGCAGCGAGTCGATGTGATCTATCGGCGGATCGACGACGAGTTCCTGGACCCGGTGCACTTCCTGCCCGACTCAGCGCTCGGTGTGGCCGGCCTGGTCAATGCAGCGCGGTCAGGCAACGTCGTGATCGCCAACGCGATCGGCAACGGTGTGGGCGACGACAAGCTGATCTACACGTACCTGCCCGAGATCCTGAAGTACTACCTCGGCGAGACGCCCCTGCTGCCGAACGTCGACACGTACCGGTGCTGGCTGCCCGCGGAGCAGACCGAAGTACTGGACCGTCTCGACGAGCTGGTCACCAAACCGGTGGAGGGCTCTGGTGGGTACGGCATCGTCTTCGGGCCGGATGCCTCGCCGAAGGAGCTCCAGGCGCAGCGGCGTCGGATCAGGGCCAATCCGCGCGGCTGGATCGCGCAGCCCGTCGTACAGCTGTCCACTGTGCCCACGAAGGTGGGTGAACGGCTGCAGCCGCGCCATGTGGACCTACGGCCGTTCGCGGTCAACGACGGCGACGACGTGTTCGTTCTCCCAGGTGGGCTGACCAGAGTGGCGATTCCCGAGGGCAGTCTGATCGTCAACTCGTCACAGGGCGGTGGCTCCAAGGACACGTGGGTCCTGGCGCCCAGAGCGTCCGACGAGGACGCCGAGCTCCGCGGACCCGGTCTTGGTACGGCGACGGTGAAGCAGGACAGCGCATCGACGCCGGAGCGCGGTCCGGAACTGAACGTCGCCCAACAGCAGCAGCAACAGTGATGGGGAGGTGCTGACGATGCTCGCACGCAACGCCGAGTCGCTGTACTGGATCGGCCGGTACGTCGAACGCGCGGACGACACCGCGCGGATCCTCGACGTCTCGGTCCACCAACTGCTCGAGGACGCCACCGTCGACGCGGACACGGCCAGCCGCAGACTGCTCTCGGTCCTCGGCATCACCCCGCCCGACGGCAGCACGCTGGACGTGTGGGGTCTGACCGAGCTGGTCGCGATGTCGCCGGAGACCGGGTCGATCGTGTCCTCGATCGGCAGCGCTCGCGAGAACACCCGCGTCGCGCGCGAGGTGGTGTCCAGCGAGCTGTGGCAGTGCATCAACGCCATGTGGAACGCCGTACCCGAGCGGCAGCGGGCTGCGCGGCGCGTGGGGCCGCATGAGTTCTTCACGTTCGTGGAGAACCGGGCGGCGATGTTCGCGGGGCTGGCCGACTCCACGATGAGCCGCGACGACGGATGGCGGTTCCTCGTGCTCGGTCGCTCGGTGGAGCGCGTGGACATGATCGTCCGGATGCTGATGTCCCGAGTCGGCGACCGCCCGACTTCACCAGGCTGGGTGACCGTACTGCGTTCTGCGGGTGCCCAAGACACCTACTTGCGGACGTACCGCGGGGCACTGGATGCGTCGCGGGTCGTGCAGTTCTTGCTGATGGACCGCCTGTTCCCGCGGTCGGTGTTCCATGCGCTGCAGCAGGCGGAGTCCTGTCTCGACGACCTTGACCGCGGGCCGGCCGCGCGGATCGGTGCTGGTGCGGAGGCAGCCCGGTTGCTGGGCAAGGCCCGGAGCGATCTGGAGTTCCTGCGACCTGCGGACCTGCTGGACAACCTCACCGGCAGACTGCAGGACCTGCAGACCACAGTCCGCGAAGTGGGGGAGGCCGTGTCCCGCCAGTACTTCCATGCGGTGCCGTGGATCGAGTGGAACAACGCGGAGGTGAACCTGTGACCGGGGTGGTGGGGCGGGGAAGGAATCAAGCACAGTGGCGTCTCCGGGTGGTGCATACAACGGGCTACAGGTACGCGACTGCTGTCACGCAGTCGTACAACGAGGCCAGGCTGACCCCGCGTCACGACGATCGGCAGAACCTCATGGTGGCGCGGCTGGAGACAGTCCCCGCGACCCGTGCGTACAAGTACACGGACTACTGGGGTACTGAGGTCAACTCGTTCGACCTGCACACTCCACACACCGAGCTGAAGGTCATCGCAGCCTCCGTAGTCGAGACGACCGACCAGACTGCCCCGTCCATCGACGCAACCTGGTCCCAGCTCAAGTCACCCGAGGTACTGGACGCGTATGCGGAGTACCTGGAGTGGACCAGCTACGTCCCGAAGCACCGTGAGCTCGCTGCGGTTGCGCGCTCGCTACGGAAGGGCCGTACGGCGCAGGCGACCGTGCTTGCTGTGTCGAAGTGGGTGCACGACACGTTGAAGTACCAGCGTGGCACGACTGGTGTGCACTCGTCGGCTGTCGACGCCTGGCAGGCCGGTGAAGGCGTCTGTCAGGACTACGCGCACCTGACGCTGGCAATGCTGCGGGCGGTCGACGTACCGGCCCGCTACGTCTCTGGCTACCTGCACACCAAGCCGGACGCGGCAGTGGGCGAGACGGTCGTCGGTGAGAGCCATGCGTGGGTGGAGGCGTGGACCGGTGAGTGGTGGGGATTCGACCCGACCAACGACATCCCGATCGGTCACCGGCACGTCTGGGTGGCGACCGGGCGGGACTACGGCGACGTGTCACCGCTGAAGGGCATCTACTCCGGTGGCGCGGCGACGGCCATCGAGGTGACCGTCGACATGACCCGGTTAGCCTGAGCTCATGCGGGCCATGACAGTGACGCCGGGCAAGTCCGACTCGGCGACAGTAGGCGAGGTCTCGGAGCCTCCCGTTGCCGACGGTTCGATCCTCGTGGAGGGCCTGCTGACGGGCATCTGCGGGACCGACCTCGAGCTGGTTTCCGGTGCGTTCGGCAGCGGACGTCCGGGATCGGACCACCTCGTCATCGGACACGAGTCGCTCGGACGCGTGCTGGAAGCACCTGTGGGCTCTGGCTTCGCTGCCGGCGACCTGGTGGCCGGAGTGGTCCGCCGACCGGACCCCGTGCCCTGTCCGGCGTGTGCGCGCGGCGAGTGGGACTTCTGCCGCAACGGGCAGTACACCGAGCGCGGCATCAAGGAGATGGACGGGTACGGCGCAGAGCGCTGGCGGGTCGACCCGTACTTCGCCGTACCGGTGCCTGCTGAGCTGGGAGAGCTCGGCGTACTCGTGGAGCCGGCCAGCATTATGACCAAGGCGTGGGAGCAGGTGGATCAGGTCGGCGGGCGGTCGTGGTTCGGCCCGCAGCACGTGCTTGTCACAGGTGCTGGTCCGATCGGGCTGCTCGCAGCGCTCATCGCCCGGCAGCGCGGGTACGACGTACATGTGCTGGACAGGGTCACGGACGGACCGAAGCCGGAGCTGGTGCGGGAGTTGGGCGGGACGTATCTGACAGACCTGGGCCAGCTCGGTGTCGTACCGGATGTGGTGATCGAGGCGACCGGAGCCGGGCAGCTGGTGTTCGACTGCGCGTCGCTGCTCCCACCGGCCGGTGTGATGTGCCTGGCCGGGATCCACCCCGGGCCGGCGACTGTCGACGTACAGCTGGACGCACTTGTCCGGCAGCTCGTGGTGCGCAACGCCGCGCTGGTCGGGACCGTGAATGCGGGCAAACGGCACTACGCGGACGCTGTCGAGGTGCTGCTCGCGGCTGACCGGGCCTGGCTGCAGCGGTTGATCACCCGGACCGTGCCGCTGTCGCACTGGCCGGATGCATTGGTGCGGGAACCGGATGACATCAAGGTGGTCGTGGACTTGCAGGGATGACCTGCGAGGATGGTGGGTGACGAGGGGCAGATCGGGGCATGCCCCGCGGATGGAAGGAGCGTCGACAGGTGTCGGACACGAAGGCTCGGACCGCCGAGCAGATCGAGGCGGATATCGCCGCTACCCGGTTGCGCCTGGCCTCGACCGTCGACGAGCTGGTCGACCGCGCGAACCCGAAGAACGTTGCCCTGCGGCAGGTCGAGCAGGCCAAGTCCCAGGTCTTCGACGAGCAGGGTCAGCTGCGGACCCAGAAGATCGTCGCGGTCGCCGGTGCGGTGGTCGGCGTGGTCGGCGTACTGCTGGTGATCCGCCGGCTGGTGGGTCGCCGGTGACTCCACGCAAGCGGCTGTCCGACGACAAACTCCCGATCCGGATGCTGCACGACCGCGTCCTGGTCTCCCTCGAGCAGGAGGGCGAGCGCAAGTCGTCGGCCGGCATCTTGATCCCTGCCACCGCGCAGATGGGCCGCAGGCTCGCGTGGGCGAAGGTGGTGGCGGTCGGCGCGAACGTAAGGACCGTGGAGATCGACGACCGCGTTCTCTTCGACCCGGAGGACCGGGCCGAGGTGGAGGTGCGCGGCGACGACTACATCCTGCTGCGTGAGCGCGACCTGCACGCGGTGGCGGCCGGCCGTCTCGAAGACGGCCAGACCGGCCTCTATCTCTGAAACCGGAAATGGGTCGGGGTCGCCGGCCCACCCGTGACCAGGTCACGGATGAACGCGCCCACCAGCGGCACGAACTTGAAGCCCTGCCCGGAGAACCCAGCTGCCACGGTGATCGGTCCGGCCCGGTCGATCACGAAGGTCGACGAGGGCGTGTTGTCGTAGAGGCAGCTGATCGCAGTGGACAGTGTCGGGTCCAGTCCGGGGTACCACTGCTCGACGTACCGCAGCAGGGCTGCGTCCCGCTCCGGCTCCGGCCGGAAGTCCCTGGTGTCGGGGTCCACCTCCGGCCCGCTCGCGTGCAGTCCGACCTTCACTCCGGACCCTGGCTCATAGAGGCCATAGCTGTCAGGCCCCCAGTGCACGAAGCTCGGCCACTCCAGGTCCTCGGACAGCGGAGTGAAGAACCGAGGCTGCTCCTGTGTCACCCTGAACGGCGGCAACGGTGCCAGCCCACGCAGCAGCTTCGGAGTCCACGGTCCAGCAGTCACAACGACCTGCTGGGCCCGCACGGCCCCACCAGGTACGTCGAGCTCCACCAGCTCGTCATGCATCCGCAGCGCCCGCACTGGCGACTGCACGCGGAACTCCGCGCCTAGCCGAGCAGCCACCGTCTGCAATGCGTGCACGGCCCGCTCGGCGTACAGCCGACCTGAACCGGGCTGGTAGAGCACCGGACTCTCGAACCGGAACCCGGGCCAGCGCTCGGCCGCCTCCTCCGGGGCGAGCACCGACCCGGTTGCCGCATGCAACAACCGGAACGTCTCGACCGACTCGTCACTGAGTCCGTGGTCGATCCCACCGGTCTCCTCGAGCAGGGTCTCGCCGGAGTCCGCCTCCAGCTCACGCCACAACGGCCGGGCCCGCTCGGTCAGCTCGGCCACCTCGGCGTCATCGGCCGCCGGACGGAACAACCGCGTCCCGCCGTGCGATCCACCCCGCTCGTGCCCGAGCGTGAACTGCTCCAGTACGACGACCTCCCGCCCGACCGCGGCCAGCGCACGAGCCGCCGCCGAGCCCATCGCACCGGCCCCCACCACCGCCACGTCGTACGTCATTGCAGCAGCGTACGGAGACCGGGGCAGCCTCAGAAGCTGTTGGGACCGAACCGGAAGATCGCCACCAGGACGGCCAGGACCAGGATGACCGCGTTGATGGCGATCGGCGGCAGCTCCTTGCGGCGGCCGTGGGTGATGATCGCGCCGGCCATGATGACGGCGAGCCCGGTCGCGGCGAGCGGGACGAGCACCGGCGCGATGTCCAGAGCGCCCGGCAGGATCAGGCCGATCGCGCCGAGCACCTCGGCCGTTCCGATCAGCTTGATCGTGCCCGCGGAGAAGTCCTCGACCCACGTCATGTTCGGGTTGGCCAGCAGCTTGCGCCGGCTCTGGCTCAGCTTGGTGGCGCCGGCGGCCAGGAAGAAGGCGGCCAGCACTCCGGCGACGATCCACAGAAAGACGTTCATGTCCCACTCTCGGTCATTGGTTGATGCGTCAACTCAAAGCTAGAGGTAAATGACTTGAAGCGTCAAGTATTCGGTAGAATGGCGTCATGGCGGGGGATGCGCAGTGGCTCGAGCGGGAGGAGCTGGCGACCTGGATGTCGCTGGCCGCGTTGCTCTTCAAGCTGCCCGGAGTGCTGGACTACCAGCTGCAGCGGGACTCCGGGCTGACTCATTTCGAGTACCTCGTGCTCGCCGGGCTGTCGGAGTCGCCGGGGCGGTCGCGGCGGATGAGCGACCTGGCCGGCTTCGCGAACGGCTCGTTGTCGCGGCTCTCCCATGTGGTCAAGCGCCTCGAGCAGCGTGGTTTCGTCGAACGCCGGCCGGCCGAGGACGACGGGCGGATCACCGTCGCAACCATCACCGACAGCGGCTACGAGTTCCTTGTGGCCGCCGCGCCGGGGCATGTCGCGACCGTTCGCGAGTACGTCGTCGACGTGCTCAGCCCGGAGCAACTGGCGCAGCTGAAGGACATTGCCGACACGATTCTCGCCAAGGTCGACCCGGGCAAGGACTGCTGAGTTTCTCGCGGAGCGGGCAGGCGGAGGCGGCTCGATCGACGGACGGGGGAGAATGGGCCAGTGATCTTCGAGACCTCCAGCCGGTTGCCAGACTTCCCGTGGGACAAGCTCGCCCCTTACAAGCAGAAGGCGGCTGAGCATCCCGACGGCATCGTCGACCTGTCCGTCGGCAGTCCGGTGGACCCGGTGCCCGAGCTGGTGAAGAAGGCGCTGGCCGACGCCGCGGACGCCCCGTCGTACCCGACGACCCTTGGTACGTCGGCTGCGCGGCAGGCGGCTGTGGACTGGATGGCCCGGCGTCTCGACGTGACCGGAGTGGACCCGCAGAGCGGCGTACTGCCCGTGATCGGCACGAAAGAGCTGATCATGATGCTGCCGACGCTGCTGGGCATCGGCGCTGGCGACACCGTCCTCATCCCGGACCTGGCGTACCCGACGTACGAGGCGGGCGCTGCGCTCGCCCGCGCGACCAGCGTGCCGGTTGCGGACCCCACGACGTACGACGGGCCGGTGCGGGTCGCGTACCTGAACTCTCCGCGCAATCCGTCGGGTGAGATCACCCCAGCGGACGATCTGCGCCGTGCGGTGGAGTGGGCGCGGGCGAACGACGTACTGCTGGTCAGCGACGAGTGCTACACCGAGTTCGGCTGGGACGAGAAGCCTGTGTCCGTGCTGCACCCGGACGTGTCTGGTGGCAGCTTCGACAACCTGCTCGCAGTGCACTCGCTGTCCAAGCGGTCCAACCTGGCCGGGTACCGCGGTGGCTTCGTCGCCGGTGACCCGACCGTGGTGACCGAGCTGCTTGCCGTACGCAAGCATGCCGGGCTGATGGTGCCGTCGCCGATCCAGGCTGCGATGGCTGCCGCGTTCGCGGACGACGTACATGTCGAGTCGCAGCGTGCCCGCTACCTCCGTCGGCGTGCGGTACTGCGGGACGCGCTGACCGATGGGGGCTGGGAGATCACGCTGTCCAACGGCGGGCTCTACCTGTGGGCCTCGCACCCGTCGTACGACGCGTACGGTTCTGTCGGGGCTCTGGCGGACCGGGGCATCCTGGTCGCTCCGGGTGCGTTCTACGGAACTGCTGGTGAGCGGCACGTCCGTGTCGCGCTCACTGGGACCGACGAGCGCATCGATTCCGCGGTCAAGCGGCTGCAGGAGTAAACAAAGTCTGCGCTCCCCTGTGACATCTCCCGGTGTGGCCGCCTCTTATAGGGGGTAGGAGTCGTCAAGGGGAGGGTGAGGCGGATGAGACGCTTCGTTGGGGTCGCTGTTGCGGTGCTGCTGGGTCTGGGGCCGGTGGGTGTCGCGTACGCGGACGATTCCCCGTCGCCGAGCGTCACACCGACCGAGACGCCTGCGTCGACCGCTGTGTCGACTCCAGCGTCGACGCCTACGCCCAAGCCGGTGGTGACGCCGGCGGCTACTCCCACGCCGGCAGCCACTCCCACACATGCTGCGACTCCCACGCCGGCCTGGTCGATCACGCTGGATCAGCCGGCCGCGTCCTGGGAGGACAAGCCGACGATCTTCACCGGCAAGATCAGCCAGCCGATCACCGGGTCGTACATCACGCTCTGGCAGCGCGTCCCCGGCGCCTGGGTGCTGCGTGCGTCGACCCGCACCACTGCCGGCGGCGTGTACCGCTTCAGCTACATCTCGGCGTACACCGGGACCTGGGCGTTCCGCACGATGATCGGAGTGAAGGCGGAGACGGCGCTCGCCATCTCGGCGTACCGGACCGTGCCGATCCAGGACCGGAAGATCCTGATCAACACCCCGGCGTCCTGGTACGCCACGCTGACCGGCGTCTCGGTCACCGGCCGGATGGTGCCCGCCGAGCCGGGCAAGGAGCTCGCGCTGCAGAGCTATCTCGGCAGCGGCAAGTGGCAGTTGCTCAACATCGGGGTCATGGATGCCAAGGGCAACTTCCGGCTCCGGGTCCCCGACGACCTACCGGCCACCCGGACGGTGCGCGTCGTCACGAGGTATGTCAGTCAGGCCGCGATGGAGTACTCCGGCCTGGCCACGATCGTCATCAAAGCTGCCCTGAACCCCAAGGTGTACGCCGTCTCCGCCGCGATGGTGCCGAACACGTACCGGGCCGGGTGCCCGGTCGCGCCGGCGTCGCTGCGGCTGCTGCAGCTGAACTACTGGGGTTTCGACGGCCACGTACACCGCGGCGAGCTGATCCTGCGGGACGCCGCCGTAGCGAAGATGATCACGGTCTGGACCACGACGTTCGCGTCGAAGTTCCCGATCCGGCAGATGCGGCGGGTGGACGTGTTCGGCGGCAGTGACGTGAAGTCGATGGCAGCTGACAACACGTCGGCGTTCAACTGCCGGAGGGTGACCGGTGATCCGTACTCGCTGTCGCCGCACTCGTACGGGTGGGCGATCGACATAAACACCGTCGAGAACCCGTACCTGGCCGCGAACGGCGTCTGGTACCCGTCGAACGGGCTGGCGTACCGCACGCGGACGCCGGCACGTCCCGGCATGCTGTTCGCGAGCAGTGTCGCCACGAAGGCGCTGGTTGCGCAGGGCTACTTCTGGGGCGCCGGCTGGGCCAAGCCCGACTACCAGCACTTCGAGCCGAAGTGAGCCGCGTTGGCCTGCGCCTAGGCGCCGCCGGCGTGCTGCTGGTGGTGCTTGCAGGCTGCACCTCAAACTCGGCTGCCCAGCAACCGGGTGTAGTCCAGCAGTCCGCGACGCCGGTCATCCCCAGCACTGTCGGTGGGACTGTGCCGGTGCCGCCCGCCACTATGAGCACCGCTAAGCCCACGGACGCGGCCGTCCCACCGGAGGTGCCGGAGCAGGCGACCGCACCGCCACCTGCCAACGCCGGACCGCTCACAGCCCACAACCTGCCGACTCCTGACAAGCTCGGCCCCGGCTGGAAGACCTACACCGACCCGGGCGGCGCTGAGGCCGGATTCATCGGCAACAACACCTGGACCCGCCGCCGCGACCCCCACCAGGCCTCCTATGAAGCCCTACCCTCCGGCTGCGCAGGCAAGCCCGTCACCGGCACGCTCCCCATCCCGGCGTACGCCCTGACCGGCAGCTACCGCACCGCCGACAACCAGCCCGCGACCGCTCTCCTCCTGCGCTTCAAAGACTCCGGGCAGGCGACGAGCTACTACGCCGGGTACCAGGCCCGGATGAAGGCATGCGGGTCGGGCGGCGACCTGTCTGTCAAACAGCTCTGGACAACCACCACAGCAACTGCCGCTGTTCGTTCGTACGCCGCAGCCGAGTCCTACGTCGACCTGTCCGTAGTGCACGGCTCAACCGTGGCCCTCCTGGCAACCACCTCCGCCAACCCCGACCAGCAGTCCGACTGGGCACACACCGTCGTACCTGCCCTGGAACTGGTGATCGACGAATCCTAAAGTTGTATTACCTTTCAGTATTTCGTGACCTACACTCCGGTTATGGGTGACTTCGACCGGTATGCCCGTCTGACCGCGGGCCTCGACGCGCCGTACGCGGTGATCGACCTCGACGCCTTCCGCCGGAACGCGGACGACCTCGTCAGCCGCGCCGGGGGTACGCCGATCCGGATCGCCTCCAAGTCGGTCCGTTGCCGCGCGCTGATCACCGCTGCGCTGGAGCGCCCCGGCTTCCACGGCGTGATGAGCTATGCGCTCCCCGAGGCCCTCTGGCTCGCGCGCAACGGCGTCGACGACATCCTCCTCGGCTACCCGACCACCCACCGCTCCGCTCTGAGCGAGCTCTCCGAAGACCCCGAAGCGGCGTCCCGGATCACGCTGATGATCGACTCGCCGGAGCACCTCGCGTACATCAAGGCGGTCGCGGCCGGCAGCGCCCGCGTCCAGGTCTGCCTCGACGTCGACGCCTCGCTCCGCGTCTTCGGCCAGCATCTCGGCGTACGCCGCTCGCCGCTGCGCACCCCCGCCGACGTCGCGGCCCTCGCCCGCACCGTCGCCGACGACGACGCGTTCGAGCTGACCGGCGTGATGTTCTACGAGGCGCAGATCGCCGGTCTGCCCGACACCTCACCGGCCGTCCGCTGGGTCAAGCGCCGTTCGGCCGCCGAGCTCGCCGATCGCCGTGGCGCGGTCGTGGACGCGGTCAAGCAGGTCGCCGGGCTCCGGATCGTCAACAGCGGCGGAACAGGCAGCCTGGAGATCAGCAGCGCCGACCCGTCGGTCACAGAGGTCACCGCCGGCTCCGGTCTCTACGGCCCCACCCTCTTCGACAAGTACGACGTCTTCCAGCCTGAGCCCGCGATGGCCTACGCCCTCGACGTCGTACGCCGTCCCGCGCCCCGCATCGCCACGCTCTTCGGCGGCGGATACGTGGCGTCGGGGCCGGCGAAGAAGTCGCGGTTGCCGTTGCCTGCTTGGCCGTCCGGCCTGAAGCTGCTCGGGACCGAAGGCGCCGGCGAGGTACAGACTCCGGTCCAGGGACAATCAGCCGATCGGCTGAATCTCGGCGACAGAGTATGGATGCGCTACGCGAAGGCGGGCGAGATGCTGGAGCGGTTCGACGTCGTGCACGCGATCGACGCCGATCAGGTGAGTGAGTTCGTCACCTACCGCGGCGAAGGGAAGAACTTCGGATGAGCACCTGGCGGAACTGGTCCGGCACGGAGTCGGCGACCGGTATCGAGACCCTGCGGCCGGGGTCGACCGACGAGCTCGCGGCTGCGGTCAAATCCGCCGCCGAGCAGGGCAAGAAGCTCAAGGCAGTCGGCTCGGGGCACTCGTTCACGGGTTGCTCGGTGCCGCAGCAGGTGATGATCCGCCTTGACGGCCTGTCGGCGATCACCCACGCCGACAAGGATTCCGGGCGGGTGACAGTCGGCGCGGGGACCGATCTGCGGAAGCTCAACGCGGGGTTGGCCGCGTTCGACCTCGCGATGGCGAACCTCGGCGACATCGACAAGCAGACGATCTCCGGCGCGATCTCCACCGGCACGCATGGGACCGGCGCGGGGCTCGGCGGCCTCGCCACGCAGGTCGTCGCGCTCGACCTGGTCACCGCGGACGGCTCAGTCCTGCACTGCTCGGCCGAGGAGAATCCGGACGTCTTCGCCGCGGCCCGGGTCTCGGTCGGCGCGCTCGGCGTGATCAGCTCGCTGACGCTGCAGTGCGTGCCGGCGTTCCTGCTGCGCGCGCAGGAGATGCCGCTGCCGCTGGCCGAAGTACTGGACGGTTTCAATGAGCTTGCCGACGGCAACGATCACTTCGAGTTCTACTGGTTCCCGCACACCGACATCGCGCTGACCAAGCGCAACAATCGGGTCGCGGCGGGCGTCGACGCGTCGCCGGTCGGCCGGATCCGCGGCTGGGTCGACGACGAACTGCTGTCCAACAAGGTCTTCGAGCTGACCAACCGGCTCGCCGTGCGGCGGCCTGGGATGGTTCCCCGCATCAACCAGCTCGCCTCGCGTGCATTGTCGGCGCGAGAGTATGTCGACTCGTCGTACAAGGTGTTCTGTTCCGAGCGCAACGTGATCTTCCGCGAGTCGGAGTACGCCGTACCGCGCGAGCACGTGGTCGACGTGATCCGCCGGCTGCGCGACTGGATCGACACCTCGGGGTCGCGGATCCCGTTTCCGATCGAGGTCCGGGTGGCCGCGCCGGACGACATCTGGCTGTCCACGGCGTCGGGGCGCGAGACGGCGTACATCGCGATCCACCAGTACCACCGGTTGCCGCACGATCCGTACTTCCAGGCGTTCGAGAACATCGTCGCGGAGTACGACGGGCGGCCGCACTGGGGCAAGCTGCACACGCTCACCGCGACCGACCTACAAGCGCGGTACCCGCATTTCGACGATTTCCTCGCCGTCCGCGACCGTCTCGACCCGCAACGCACCTTCGAGAACCAGTACACCCGCCAGGTCTTCGGCTGACGCCCCGCCGGAGGCTAGCCTTCGGTGCATGAATGCTGCGGAGGGGCTCGAGCCATTGGCCGAGGATTGGCAGAAGGCGCTGGCGATTGTCGCGCACCCGGATGATCTCGAGTGGGGATCGGCGGCCGCGATCGCGCGCTGGACCGGTCAGGGCAAGCAGATCGTGTACTGCCTGCTGACTTCCGGCGAGGCGGGGATCGACGGCGTCGACCCGGCCGAGTGCGGACCGCTGCGGGAGGCCGAGGAGATCGAGTCTGCCCGGATCGTCGGCGTGTCCTCGGTCGAGTTCCTCGGCCAGCCCGACGGGACGATCGAGTACGGCGTACCGCTGCGGCGCGTCATCGCCGCCGCGATCCGCCGGCATCAGCCGGAGATCGTCATCACCGGCAACTTCCGCGATACCTGGGACGGCGACGTGGCGCTGAACCAGGCCGACCACATCAACACCGGCCGCGCGGTCGTCGACGCCGTCCGGGACGCCGCGAACCGGTGGATCTTCCCGGACGCCGGCGACAAGTGGGACGGCGTACGGCAGGTCTGGGCGGCCGGCTCACCCAACTCGCGGCACGGGGTGGACACCACCGACAGCTTTGACCTCGGCCTGCAGTCGCTGAAGGCCCACCAGGCCTACATCGACGGGCTGAACCGCGGGTTCGACCCGGAGGAGTTCCTCGAGGGCGTTTCGCGTCCGACCGGCACTCAGCTGGGCACGAAGTACGGCGCGCGGTTCGAGGTCTTCACTCCGTAGGTAGCTCGCGGTACGCGTTCAGGTGCGGAGGCATCGGCTTCGGGCGCCGCGGCTCACGATCGCCGGCGGTGTCCGGGCCGGGCGGGTTGCCAGGGCCGACCCATGAGCGGACCAGCGCGCGACCGCCCTTGCGGGTCATTCGGACCAGGTCGATCTGCTGGACCTGGCCGGCCGGGATCCCGAGCTGGGCCAGGCTCCGGTTCGCCATCGCACACGCGGCGTCGTGCTTGCGCGGCGAGAGGTTCTGCTGGAGGACGATCGCGATCGTCCCGTCCGGAAGGTCTTCGACCCGCTGGAACCGCATGCCCTTGTCGAGCGACCAGGACTTGAGGGCGAGCTCGAGGTAGGCGGAATTGGTCAGTCGTCGATCGGTCTTCGCACGCGCAACCACTTCGTAACGGGCCATGAATCGATCATCCGTCGCCGGTTTCCAGGAATCAACGAAGTTCGTTGATCGCTGCCGCCACCTCGGTCGGGTTGGAGATCAGCGTGAGGTGATTCGCGTTCGGGATCAGCGTCGGCGCAGGGGCTCCGATGCGAGTGGCCGTCTCGGTTGCGTTGCCGCCGTTCGTGTCGAGCGCCCCGAACACGACCGACTTCGGGACGGGCAGGTCGCGGAGCTTGGCCAAGCGATCAGCCGACACGGCCGGGATCCCGTGCGCGGTCATCTGCCAGACCGCCTTCTCGGCGCCCGGCTGCCGGAACGGCCGGGTCCAGTCATCGACGTTCATCGCCGGGCAGTCCGGAGAGCAGACGCTGCTGTAGATCTTCTTGAGCAGCCAGCCCTGGTCGAGCACCAGCCGGAACAGCGAGGTCCGGTACGGCGGGACGATCAGCCACCGCGGCGGCCCGGCCTGCCCGCCGGGTAACGGCAGGGCGTCCCCGTCGAGGAACATGATCCCGGCCATCCGGTTCGGCGCCTCCAGCGTCGCCTCGGCGGCGACGCCCGCACCGAGCGAGTGCCCGACCAGGATCGGCCGCGGTTCACCAGGCCCGCCGAGGTGCATCGCGTCGAGGAATCCGAGCAGCTGCGCCGCGAGATGCTCGATCGTGTACGGCGCTTTGCGCTCGGAGTACCCGTAGCCGGTGATGTCGTAGGCGTAGACGCGGTGGTTCGTCGCGAGCAGCGGAACGAGTCGTGACCAGGTGTCGACGGATTCCGCGGCGCCGTGGACGAGTACAACGGGCGTGCCCGACGTACCCCAGGTCTCGTAGCGGGTGTTGATGTCGCCGGTCTCGACGTACTTCAGGCCGGGAGGTGGTGCGGCGGTCCCGTTGGTGGCGAGGTTGTAGCCGAGCGATGCCGCGGTGACGATCAGCCAGAGCCCGAGAAGTCCCAGGAACCCCCGCCACAGGAACCGTTTCACGCCCCCAGTCTTACAGCTGCAGGATGCGCTGCGACTCGCTGAGGACGGCGGGGGAGGCCAGCGACTGCCAGCGCGGGATCTGCTCGGTGAGGAACGGACCGAGCTTGACCGCCCGCTTGGCATCGTTGTCGAGGACGTCGAGCTCGTTGACGATCGTCAGGTCGACGAAGTCGCGGAGGTCTTCGGAGCCGAGCTCTTCGGACGTACCGGTGAAGCGGTCGGTGACCGTGCGGTGCTCGGCGAGGTCGCGCCACGTGGTCTCGCGGTCGCAGGCGCCGTACCGGTAGACGATCTGCTCGGCCCCGGTGCCGATCACCGACTCCAGGACCGGGCGTTCGGTCTGCCAGTCGAAGAGGTGGGTGGGGAAGCCGTCCGTCCCGTACGCCGCGTGGGCCAGGCCGGCGGTCACCAGCGTGTCGGAGGCGCCGAGAGAGCGCAGGCGCTTGGCGACCCGGTGCAGGTGGACGTACAGGCTTCCGCCCGCGTGGTCGATCTCGTCGGCGCCGCGCACCAGCAGCAGCGAACCCAAGTCCTCGAAAGTGCTCATCTGACCCCTTCTCACCCCGGAGCGGCCAAATCGCTCGAACAGATCAGGGCCTTCGGACCGACCCAGGTCACCCACGGTAAGGCCAACCACCCGCCCCCGCCCACAGCACCGGCGTGCCGTTTCGGTCACACCCCGTTCATTTCCCGTTCCCCGAGGTGGCGGCCGAGGCTTCGGCAGTCAGGACTTCACCGGACCGCACCCCGGACCGTCCCCTGAAACCCCGGCTCAGCCATTCCCACCGGCGATGCCGCTGCCGACCATGAATCCATGAGTAACGCCGCAGCCCGCTGGACCCTGATCGCCGTCATGGCAACGATGACCCTGCTCACCATCACGCTGACCACCGCGCTGAGCTAGGTCGTTGCCGTCGGCAAGGGATGCAGTGCGCGGCGGGTCTCCTCCAGGAGCCGGTGCAGGAGCGGGTTCGCGGTGTGTTTGGGCCAGATCAGGGCCAGCACGTTCGGTGTCGCGTCGACGAGCGGCAGCCACGTCAGCTTCGGGTGGGCGAAGTACGTGACGGTCGACGCCGGCGCGATCCAGCAGCCGTGTCCTGCCGCGACCAGGTGCAGGCACTCCTCTGGAGTCCGTGCCTGCGGCCCGAAGACCGCACGGCTGCCGTCCGGCCGCGGGTCGATGAACCAGAAGTTCACCACGGCCTCCGGCATCCCGTCCCGCGGCCCGACCACCGGTACGTCGGCGAGATCCTCGACGTACAACGATGTACGTGTCTCCAGCGGATGGCCGGGAGGTAGCGCGACCCAGCGATCTTCCTCGAGCAGGGGATGGACGGTGAAGCGCGGGTCGTCGCCGATCGGCAGCCACAGGAACGCCGCGTCAGCCCGTCCTTCGACGAGCGCGGCGATCTCGTCCGGCAGCGTGTGCGACGCGATCGGCCGTACGTCGACCTCGGGCTCTCCTCGTCGTAGCGCAGCCTCGACCGCGGGCATGAAGTGCGCCGTACTCTGCGCCTTGAACGTGATCCGCAGCGGATCCGGCCGGCCTGCCGCCGTCAACCGCGCCTCGGTGACCATCGCCTGCGCGGACGACAACAGCGCCGCACCCTGCTTGAGGACGACCTCGCCGGCCGCGGTCAGCTCGATGCCGGTCGGGCGCCGCTCGACCAGCGGGGTCCCGATGACCCGCTCCAGTTGACGGATCTGTCCGCTGACTGCCTGCTGCGTCAGGTTCAGGACTCCGGCCGCGCGCGTCATGCTGCCCTCGGCCGCAACGGCTTCGAGCGCCTCCAGCAGCCGCAGGCTCAGATCCACGCCGTCCTCGCATCCACCCGGCCATCGTGCCACAACGATCTGTTGTGCCTGCGCCAACAAGTCTCTGTTTCCACCCACTGCGATCTGGCAGGACGATCGAAGCAGGTCTCGTGAAGGGAGAAACAAGAGGATGACGCTCAAGGGGAAAACGGCGCTCGTCACCGGGTCGTCGAAGGGGCTGGGCCGGGCGATCCTGCTCCGCCTCGCCGCCCAGGGCGCGAACGTCGTGGTCAACTACTCCCGCGACGAGTCCGCCGCGAACGAGGTACTCGACGCGGCCAAGGCGCTCGGCGTGCAGGCCATCTCGGTCGCGGCCGACGTGTCCCAGGTCGACGGGATCCAGCGGCTGTACGACGCGACGGTGGACGAGTTCGGCCAGGTGGACATCGTGGTCGCGAACGCCGGTATGGAGAAGGTGAACGTCCCGGTCGCAGAGGTCACCGAGGAGGATTTCGACCTGCTGTTCCGCGTCAACACCAAGGGCCCGTACTTCGTCCTGCGCGAGGCGGCCCGCCGGATCGCGGACAACGGCCGGATCATCACGATCTCGTCGAACACGACGACGGTCCCGCAGTTGGGCGTCGGACTGTACGGCACCAGCAAGGTCGCCACCGGTTACCTGGCCCGGGTGCTCGCGCTGGAGTTGGGGCCGCGCGGGATCACGGTCAACACGATCGTGCCGGGCCCGATCGACGGCGCGGGGATCTTCACCGACCCGGCGAACGACGAGTACAAGCAGAGCCTGATCGCGATGGTGCCGATCGGGCGGCTGGGCACGACCGAGGACGTGGCCGGGATCGCGTCCTTCCTCGCCAGCGACGAGGCCGGGCTGATCACCGGCCAGCAGATCGTCGCCGACGGCGGAATGCACTAAGGGCATGTCTGATGATCCATCGCCTACTGCGGGGCACTCGGCACGGCACCTCGCCGCACGGGTGCAAAGGGAACGATGCTCCGCATCGACCCCTTCGCCCCCGCGCGCCGATGCACCGCACCGAGCACCTCCTCGCTACGGCGCTGGATCATCAGACATGCCCTGGCCGAACCTACTGAGGGAGAGAGATGACTGGAACGATGCGTGCCGCCCAGGTACAGCAGGCCGGCGGCCCGTTCGTAGTGACCGATGTGCCGATCCCGGAACCCAAGGCCGGGCAGATCCGGGTGAAGGTTCATGCCTGCGGGATCTGTGGCGGTGACGCGATTCCGCGGAACGCGCTGTTCGGCACTGTGCTGCCGCGGATCCCCGGGCATGAGATCGCCGGGGTCGTGGACGCGGTCGGCGAGGGCGTCACGGTCTGGGAGGTCGGTCAGCGGGTCGGCGTCGGCTGGTCCGGTGGAGTCGACTTCACCTGCGAGTACTGCAGGCGCGGCGATTTCACGAACTGCGTGAGCCGCACGATCGTCGGCATGTCGTACGACGGCGGGTACGCCGAGTTCATGGTGGCGCCGCAGGACGCGGTGGCGCGGATCCCGGAGGGACTGTCCTTCGAGGACGCGGCGCCGTTGATGTGCGGCGGGATCACGGCGTTCAATGCACTCCGGCATGCAAAGGCGGGGCCGGGGGACACGATCGCGGTGCACGGCGTCGGCGGTGTCGGACACCTGGCGATCCAGTTCGCCGACAAGATGGGCTTCCGGACGGTGGCGATCAACCGCGGCCGGGACAAGGAGAAGCTTGCTCGTCAGCTCGGGGCGGACGAGTACATCGACAGCAACGAGGGGGACGCCGGCGAGGCGTTGCAGGCGCTCGGGGGTGCGGCCGTCGTACTCGCGACCGTCTCTCGCGCTGACCTTCAGTCGGACCTGGTCAAGGGTCTGCGCCCGAACGGTGAGCTCATCGTGCTCGAGGGCAGCGACCCGATCCAGGTCACCGGCCACGCGCTCTCCGAGGGCCGGCTGTCGGTGTCCGGCTGGTACTCCGGGGTCGCACAGGACTCCGAGGACACGTTGAACTTCGCGGTGCTGAAGGACATCCGGCCGATCATCGAGACGTTCCCGCTCGAGCAGGCCGAGGACGCCTGGCAACACCAGCCCAAGGCGAACCTCCGCATCGTGCTCAAGACCCAAGCAGGGTAGATCAGGGTAGATCCCCAGAACCCGTCCGCAACCACCTCACACAGTTGCGGACGGGTTCTGCATTTGCTGCCCGTGGTGATCAGGGAAGGTGACTACCACGGGGAGTCGTGCGTCGGGATCGGTTCAAGCTGAAATCGGGTCTGGCTCAATCAGGTCAAGCTCAGTCCAGGTCGGCGAGAGCCTTCTTGGCGGCTTCCAGCTCGGCCTCGAGCGCGGCCACCTTGGCGGCCTGCTGGGAGCGGGCCTCCTCGATGACCTCGTCGATCGGGGTCGAGAGGTCCTCGTGCAGCTCCTTGGCCGCGCGGGACACCGCGGCCGCGGCAACGGCCAGGTCGCGGGCCAGGTACGTCGTGCCCTGCTTGAGCTCGGCGTGCCACTCGCCGTCCGCCGTCCCGGTGACGGTGAGCGTGAGCTCGATGGTCTTCGCCTTCTTGCCGACGGCCTTCTTCGCCGGCGCCTTCTTCGGCTTCGGGGCCTCGACCGGAGCGGACGTGGCTTCAGCCGTTTCGGGCGTCGTTTCAGCCGCGGCCGCCGACGGGTTGATGAGGTCGGGAGTGTCGGCGAGGTCGGACGGCGTCTCTACTGCCAGAGTGTCTACAGTCATCGTTGCGGCGATCTCCTTCTGGGACTGGCGCTGTGTGACTATTAGAACACATGTTCGATTCGTAGGCCAACCAGCTTCACCAGGAAGCGGTCGATCTGGTCTGCCAGCGGCGGTAGGTCGGCCTCCGGCTCGTTGATCCGGATCGAGACCGCGCCGTGCACCGCGGCCCGCAGATCGAACGCCACCGCGGTCGCGTCGTCGGCGGGTGCCAGGCCGGCATCCATACAGGCCTGCACGGCGGCCTTCGCCCGTATCCCCAACTCCTCCTTGAATGCCAGATTCATCCGCCGGTTCAGCGTGCTCTCGTGCAGCACCTTGTAGAGACCGGAGTACTCGCGCACCCACGTGCCGAGGAAGATGAGCCGCGCGCGGAGCCGGCGTACTGGATCGTCGCCGGCGCTGTCCTCTGCCTGCTCGAGGTCGCGGAGGAGGTCGGTCGTGGACTTCTCGAGCGCCGCGAAGACGAGCTCGTCGCGGTCGGCGAAGTGGATGTAGACCGACGTCGCCGCGATCCCGACCTCCCGTGCGACTGCGCGTAGCGAGAGCGCCTCGTCGTCACCGAGCTCGTTCAGCATCCGCAGCGCGGCCTCGATGATCTCCTGCCGCAGCAGTTCACCCTGCCCGCGACGGTTCCGGTTCCGCGACGTTCCAGCGTCCATAAAGCCGATTGTATTGCAACGCACGTTGCCTTACAGTCGTAGCACTACAGCTGTTCACTTAAGGATGACGATGAGCGTACACAAGGAACAGATCGCGCCGCCGGAGCTCGACGTGCGGCGGTGGTGGGCACTCGGCGCGGTGGCCACAGCTCAGTTGATGGTCGGGATTGATCTGACCATCGTGAATATCGCGCTGCCGTCGATGCAGCGGGCGTTGGGGATGTCGGACCCGGCGCGGCAGTGGGTGATCACGCTGTTCGCGCTCGGGTACGGCGGTCTGCTGCTGCTCGGCGGACGGATGAGCGACCTGATCGGGCGGCGCCGCGCGCTCCTCGTCGGGCTGACCGGTTTCGCGGCAGCGTCAGCGCTAGGTGGTGCTGCGACCGGTCCGGCGATGTTGCTGACCGGACGTGCATTACAAGGGGCCTTCGGCGCGCTGCTGACCCCAGCGGTGTTGGCGACGCTGGCTTCGTCGTTCCCGTTGCCGGCTGAGCGCGGGAAGGCATTCGGCATCTACGGGACGGCGATGGGCAGTGCGTCCGGTCTGGGCGTGCTGATCGGCGGCGTGCTCACGCAGTACCTCGACTGGAGGTGGTGCATGTTCGTGAACCTCCCGGTCGCCGCACTGGCAGCAGGAGGCGTCCTTTACGCCGTGCGTCCGGTCCCGCGTGCTAGCGGAGTGCGAGTCGACCTAGTAGGTGCGTTGCTGGCGACCGCGGGGCTGATGGCGGTGGTGTTCGGGTTCGCTCGGGCAGAGTCGGACGGCTGGAGCGCACCGGCGACGTACGCATCGCTGGCAGGCGGAGTGGTGTTGCTGGCGGGTTTCTTGGCCGCGCAGGCCCGCGTGAAGTCGCCACTGCTGCCGTTGAGGGTTCTGGCGAACCCCAGGCGGAGCGGTTCGTACCTGGCCGTGTTCAGCCTGGCGATCGGCATGTTCGCCGCGGTGTTCTTCCTGACGTTCTATCTACAGAACATCCAGCACTACTCACCTGTGAAAGCCGGTCTGGCCTTCCTGCCGTTGACCGTGGGGCTGATGGTCGGCGTGCGTGCGGTGAGCCGTCTGCTGGCCAAAACGCCAGTGCGGTCCCTCATCTGCCCTGGCCTGCTCACCATCGCCGCAGGGCTCGCACTGCTCGGGCTGCTCAGGGCTGACAGCAGCTACTGGCTGCACGTCATGCCGGTGTTCTTGCTCGTCGGTCTGGGGACCGGATGGGTCCTGATCGCCGCAAACAGCACTGCGACGCTCGGCGCCGGCCCCGACACTGCGGTGGCCGGCGCCATGGTGATGACCTCTCAGCAGGTCGGCGCATCACTCGGGACTGCGCTGCTCAGCACAGTCGCAGGCACGGTCGCCGCCCACTCCGATGCTGTCCACGGGTTCAACGTGGCGAGCCTCGGAGCGGCCGGCTTCCTGTGCGTAGCTGCGGTAGCCGTCTACTGGGTGCTCTCGGAGCGGTCGCCCGACCACTCCAGGTGGAAGCTGCCCTCACGGTCGACGCGCTTGTAGGTGTGCGCGCCGAACAGGTCGCGTAGACCCTGGATCAACGCAGCCGGCAGTCGCTCGGCCCGCAGGCCGTCGTAGTACGACAGCGCCGCCGAGAACCCCGGAGCCGGTACGCCGACCGTCGCGGCGGCAGCCACCACCCGACGCCAGGCCTCCTGCCCGTTGGCGACTGCTTCCTTGAAGTAGTCGTCGACGAGCAGCGAGGGCAGGTCCGGGTTCCGGTCGTACGCCTCCTTGATGCGGTCGAGGAACCGCGCCCGGATGATGCACCCGCCGCGCCAGATCGTCGCCATCGCACCGAGGTCGATATCCCAGTCGTACTCGTCGCTGGCCGCCCGGATCGCGTCGAAGCCCTGCGCGTACGCGACCAGCTTCGACGAGTACAGCGCGTGCCGTACGTCGTCGATGAACGCCTGCCGGTCGATGTCCAGCTTGGCCTCCGCGGGCCCGGGCAGTACGCCGGCCGCCGCCTCCCGCCGTACGACGTCACCGGACAGGGACCGGGCGAACACGGCCTCGGCCATGCCGCTGACCGGGATGCCCAGGTCGAGCGCGGACTGCACGGTCCAGCGGCCGGTGCCCTTCTGCTCCGCCTGGTCGAGGACGATGTCGATGAACGGGCCGCCGGTGGTCGGGTCGGTCTGGCTGAGCACCTCGGCGGTGATCTCGATCAGGAACGACTCGAGGTCACCGGTGTTCCAGTCGCGGAACACGTCGGCCAGCTCCGACGGGTTGAGGTCGAGCACGTGCCGGAGCAGGTCGTACGCCTCCGCGATCAGCTGCATGTCGGCGTACTCGATGCCGTTGTGAAGCATCTTCACGAAGTGGCCCGCGCCGTCCGGACCGACGTGCACGCAGCACGGCTCGCCGTTCACGTGCGCGGAGATCTTGGTCAGCATCGGCTCCAGCGCCGCGTACGACTCCGGCGAACCGCCCGGCATGATGCTCGGGCCGTTCAGCGCGCCCTCCTCACCGCCGGACACGCCGCTGCCGACGAAGTGCAGACCCTTCTCCTTCAGCGCGCTCTCCCGGCGCCGGGTGTCGAGGAAGTGCGCGTTGCCGGCGTCGACGACGATGTCGCCCTCGTCGAGCAGCGGCACCAGTTCGTCGATGACCGCGTCGGTCGGCGCACCGGCCTTCACCATGATGATGACCTTGCGCGGCTGCTCCAGCGACTCGACGAAGCCGGCCAGGTCCGTCGACGGGACGAAGTCGCCCTCGGAACCGAACTCCTCGACCAGCGAGTCCGTGCGGGCCTGGGAACGGTTGTGCAGAGCGACGCTGAACCCGTTGCGCGCGAGGTTCCGGGCCAGGTTGCGACCCATCACCGCGAGTCCGGTGACACCGATCTGGGCTTTGGCAGAACTCATGGAATCTCCCGCAGTCTCAAGTTGTGTGCGAGCACCAGTCTGCTGCCCCTGCCAACCCCACCGTCCAGCGGGTGCCAGGTGGTGGACAGCAGCTCCCTCTGGGCGGCAGCTTTTTCACTCGGCGGCGTGGACGGGCCGGACCTTAGGCTCGGCTCGTGAATCCTCTCGAGTCCCGTCGTACTGCCCTCATCCTGATCGACCTGATGCCGCGAATCATCGCGCTGGACACCGCGCCCTTGAGCGGGCCGGTGGTGCTCGAGCGGTCTGTTGCGCTGGCCGCGGCGACCCGGGCGGCGGGTGGGCTGGTGGTCAATGTGCGGGTCGAGCGACCTGGTGTCGACGTACAGCCGGAGGGGAGCTCGTTCGCGGCCGAGGTCGTCCCACAGCCGGGCGACCTGGAGATCGTGAAACGCGCAATCGGCGCCTTCGGCCGCTCACCCCTCGACGCCGAACTCCAGTCGCGGGGGATCGCCAACGTCGCCCTCACCGGAATCGCCACCAACTTCGGCGTCGAGTCCACAGGCCGCGCCGCGTCAGACCTCGGCTACGAAACCTTCTTCATCACCGACGCAATGACCGGCCTGGACGCAGCGTCACACGAGTTCGCGGTCTCCCACGTCTTCCCCCGCGTCGGCGAGGCCTGCACCACCACCGAGTACCTGAACGCACTGAAGTAGCCCACCGCGGTACTACGCGAGCCCACCGCGGTACTGCGCGAGCCCACCGCGGTACTGCGCGAGCCCACCGCGGTACTGCGCGAGCCCACCGCGGTACTGCGCGCGGCTCCTGCGCGCCGTGCTACGCGCCGCCCCACCCACCCTCCGGCGACCGCCGGCGCATCCTTTCCGGCTACCGCCGAGAGCTGCGTGCGCCGCCCGCGGTCCGCTCGCTGCTGCTCGCGGGTGACAGCTAGCCGGTCGTCTGCTGGACGGCTGGACAGGGGCTGACTGCAGTGCCGGGCTGATCGGGTGGGCTGACTGGGTGGGCTGGCCGGCTGGGTCTGCCGCGATGGGACCGGTGGGCTGACCGGGTGGGACTGGCCCGGCTGGGCTGCCGGGGTGCGACTGGCCCGGCTGGGCTGACGGGGTCGGGCTGGCCGGGTGGGGCTGGCCGGGTGGGGCTGGCCGGGTGGGGCTGGCCGGGTGGGGCTGGCCGGGGTCAGACCACCTGCGGTGGAGCCGACTGTGGGTAACTGCGGTTCGGCTAACTGGGCCGTGCTGACTGCGGTGGGCGCCGACTGACGCCGACTGGCGGCGGGTGGTGTGGCGCGGACTGCGGGGGACGCGGTGGGCCGGCTGGTGTTGGGCGGGGTGGGTGCGGCCGAGTGGGTGCGGCCGGGTGCAGACCGCCTGTGGTGGAGCCGGCTGTAGGTGAAGTGACTGTGGTCCGGCTGACTGGGGTCGGGCTGACTGCGGTGGGCCCCGGCTGGAGGCGACTGGCGTGGGGCGGATTGCGGGGGAACGCGGTGGGGCCGGTTGGGGTTGGGCGGGGCGGATGCGGCCGAGTGGGCTGGGTGGGCTGGGATGTGCCGGGCTGCAGTGGGCACTCCGGGATGACCTGGCTGAGAGCCCGCGCCGGTGGTGGCCGGAGCGTGGGTGGGGCGGCGCCTAGCACGGCGACCAAGGAGTCGCGCGTAGCACCGTGCGGGCTGTACTAGGTGAAGAGTGCGGCGTTTTGCTGGACCCAGGTTTGTAGGGTGCGCGCGGGTTGGCCGGTGAGCGAGGTGACTGTGTTGTTGACGGAGGTTTCGTCGATGGTGCGGTCGGCGAAGAAGGATTCGATGGCTTCGGCGTATGGCGCGGGCATTGAGGCGTGTAGTGCGTCGTGGGTTTCTGAGCGGGTCATCGGGTACGCCGTGAGAGGGCGTCCGATGGCTTCGCCGAGGATCGCTACCTGCTCAACAGGTGTTAGTGCGACCGGGCCGGTGAGTCGCAGTACCTTGCCATCCGACGAGCCCTGCAGGGCTTGGACGGCAACGTCTGCGATGTCACGGGGGTGGATGGTCGACACTGCAACGTCAGGGAATTGCACCCGCACCTCGTCGCCGGCGTGAAGCTGGTCCAGCCAGCGCAAGGTGTTGGACATGAAGGAGTTCGGGCGCAGGAAGGTCCACTCCAATGTCGTCGCGCGGACTGCTTCTTCCGTTGCGTGGTGGTACGCCGCGACCGCGTTCGTCAGCTCGCCGTCGAGGGAACTGCTCGACAGCACCACGACTTTCCCAACCCCCGCATCGACTGCATTCGCGAGTAATTCCTCGAGGCGGTCGTAGCCGCTCAGCAGGAAGATCGCGCTGACGCCGGTCAGCGCGTCCGCGAAGGTGTCCGGCTTGTTCAGATCGCCAAGAACCGGCTCGACGCCGCTCGGCAGGGTGGTTGCGGAGCGGATCAGCGCCCGGGCCGGGATGCCTTGTTCTGCAAGCGATTGCACGACCGCGCCACCCGCGTTGCCGGTCGCGCCCGTCACCAGAATCGTCATAGCTCGCAGCCTGCCATATCGAGGGCCGACCGCAGGCAGATCCCCGGATCGTCCTCGTGGTAGATCCGTTCGTCAGGCTCGATGTTGTCGAGGAAGCGCTGGTACATCAGCGCATACGTCAGCGGCCCCAGCACACTCATCGGCCGTAGCGCGCGCAGCGGCTCACACCCGGGGAGCTCCCGCCGCCAGGCCGCTGACCACACCTCGCGTGCATGCTCGCGCTTCTCCGCCGGCAGGAAATCGTGCAGGCGCCTGATGTCGGTCGCGGGGTGACCGATGAACGTGTCGGCCCAGTCAACGATCACCCGATGCGTACCGTCCGACCGCCAGTTCCCCGGATGGAAATCCCCGTGCACCAACGAGATCGGCAGCCCCGCGGACTCGAGCTCACCGACGATCGACGGCAGCCGATCGACCAGCTTCAGCAGCCCGCTCACCTCGTCGTCGGACAAGGCCACCCGCGGAATCAGCGCCGCGATCTCGTCCGCTAACTCGTCCGGCAACAGCCGAGGTGCGTCGAGCTCGTCCACCTCGCCGGCGAGAGCAGCCTGGGCCGCGACCCAACGAGGTACGACGCTCTCGACCGACGCCCGGTCCGGCTCCCAGCAGTCCGTCCCCGGCGCATGGGCGAGGAGCGACCAGCGGTCGACACGCGACGTCGCAAGTACGGCCGGCGCAAGCGTGTCGTCGTACAGCCGGACATGCTCGATGATGTCCGCGTCCACACTGCAGAACCGGCTGGTCGCCTTCGCCCACGCGCCCGGAAGCCGCACCAAACACGACAGATTCCACGTCTTCACCTGCACGGCGTCGACTGGTCCGATGACGCTCCGAGCCCACGCGATGAGCCGAGCCGGTCCGCCGACCTCGGCCCAGGTCGACCGGAGCGGTTGCGCCGCGATGACCGAATCCCAGTCAGGCAACGGAGTCTCATCGAGTACGCCGGAACGCGGCTCGCCCATCGCCTCGACGTGATACACGACCCGCCCGCCGCGTCCGATCACAGCCTCGTCCGCCTGCACCAAGCGCAGTACGACGGTCGGAACGCCCAGCAGTTCATCGAGATGCCGGGTGATGGCCTCGACCTCGGACCACCACCCAGGCTCCACGTCGAACGTCGGCGCCCGGCCGACGTACCGGGCGCCAACGCTCACCAAGGCCTCTACTGTCTTGAATTCCACCGGCCTACTGTCGCGTGATCCGGTGCCAAGTGCGAGCGCCCGACTTCAGTACGACGTCGGCACTGAGATCGACAGACGCCGCCGGATCGTCCGTCCGTACGCCGTTGATCGTGACCGCGCCCTGCCGCAGCAGGCGACGCAGCTCGGAGTTGCTGTCGTCAGGCCGAGCCGCGCGCAGCAGGTCGAAGGCGGTCGCAGCCGAACCGGCAACCACCACCGAAGGCATCTCCGCAGGCTGGCCGCGATCCGAGAAGGTCTGCCGGAAAGCGGCCAGCTCTGCGCGCGCAACGCCCGCGCCGTGGTACCGCGTGACCACCGCAGCGGCCAGCCGTAGCTTGGCGTCGCGGGCCGCCGGACCACCCGTCGCCGCGGAGTCCGCAAGGGCAGCGACCGTCTCCAGCGGCAGCTCGGTGTAGACCCGTGCGTAGGGCTCGACCAGTTCGTCCGGGATGCTCATCAGCTTGCCGAACTTGTCCCGCGGGCTGTCGGTCAGCCCGATGTAGTTGTTCAGCGACTTGGATTGCTTGGCCCGACCATCAATTCCGGGCGTGATCGTCGTCGTGATCACCACCTGCGGCGGCGCACCCAGCCGTTGCTGGAAGTGCCGTCCCAACTGCTCGTTGAACAGCTGGTCCGACCCGACGATCGTCAGATCGCTCTCCATCGCAAAGCTGTCGTAGCCCTGCAGCACCGGGTATACCAATTCGTGCACGGCGATCTCCCGCCCGGCCGCAACCCGTTCGCGGAACATGTCGCGGCTCATCAACTGCGCCTGCGTCACCTGTGCGAGCAGGCTCAGCAGCTCGGCCACCGGCATCCCGTCGTACCACTCGGAGTTCCGCCGTACTTCGAACACCTCGGGGTCGGTGCGCAGGACCAGCGACACCTGCTCGAGGAACGACGCGGCGTTGGCGTCGATCTGCGATGGCGTCAGCACCGGACGGGTCTCGGAGCGGCCGGTCGGGTCGCCGACGCGGGTGGTGAGGTCGCCGAGCAGGAACACGACCCGGTGCCCGAGATCCTGCAGTTGCCGCATCATCCACAGGTTGACCGCGTGGCCGAGATGCAGATCCGGCGCGGTGCAGTCCACGCCGTACTTGATCCGCAGCGGGCGTCCGGAGCCCAGCCGTTCACGCAGGTCGTCTGCGCCGATGACGGTGTCGGTCGTACGGCGTAATCGCTCGATCACAAAGTTCACGTGAGGGTTCCTCTCAACGGCGAGGCACCGCCAGTGCCTCCGGCAACGGAAAGAGGCAGGAACCGGACGGTTCCTGCCTCGGAGGCTCTGGGTGGAGCGAGTGCGGGTACTACCGAATACCGGCTCCTCCCAGAGCCGGTCGATATGCCACGCGTCGCTTGATCACGCGCTCAGATTAACAGACCCAACTGAGGCCCTGTCTGGTGATCCAGCGCCTACTGCGGGGTACTCGGCACGGCACCTCGCCGCACGGGTGCAAAGGTGACGATGCTCCGCATCGACCCCTTCGCCCCCGCGCGCCGATGCACCGCACCGAGCACCTCCTCGCTACGGCGCTGGACCACCAGACAGGGCCTAAGCTTCACCGCGTGAGAGACGAGCGGGTAGTGCTGGTGGACGAGGGCGGGCACGCGATCGGGACCGAGGCGAAGGCAACGGTCCACCACGCGGCGACGCCGCTGCATCTCGCGTTCTCCAGCTACGTGATCGACGCGGCCGGTCGCGTGCTGCTGACACAGCGGGCGTTCGAGAAGCCGACCTGGCCCGGCGTCTGGACCAATAGTTGCTGCGGGCACCCACTTCCGGACGAGCCGGTCGAACAGGCGGTACGGCGACGGCTGGCCGACGAGCTCGGGATCGTCGTGGACTCGGTGGACCTCGTGATGCCGGAGTTCCGGTACCGCGCCGAGATGCCGACAGGCATCGTCGAGAACGAGATCTGCCCGGTATACCGGGTCAGGTGGACCGGCGACCCCAGACCGAACCCGGCCGAGGTCGCGGCGTACCGCTGGGTCGAATGGCACGAACTGCGCGACTTCCCCGACCTGTCGCCCTGGTGCCTCCTCCAACTGGACGTGCTCAGCACACCGCCGGCCGACTGGCCGATCGCCGACCCGACCCGCCTACCACCCGCCGCCCAGATCTAGCTCGAGCAGATCGTTGTGTACGGCGACAGCCGCCGTGCTCGCGTGACCCGCTGCCCCGATCGCGAGCAGCGCCGGCGCCGTCGTCGTGCCAACCGCGTAGACGCCAGGCACCGTCGTACGACCGCCCTCGTCCGCGACGACCGCTCCGTCCGCGACCTGGCAACCGAGTCGCTCGGCGAGATCGCTCTGCTGATGCTGACGCACCACGACGAACACCCGCTCCGGTGCCAGCACCTCGCCACCGGCGAGCACTACCCGAGGCGCTGACACCTCCGCGACACGCTCGGTCCGCACCTTCACCCCGGCAACGGCCAGTCGATCCAGCTGCGCGTCGGTCAGTTCGTCTCCGTCCGTGCACAGCACGACGTCCGAGCTCCAGCGGCTGAGCAACAACGCCCGCGCGACCGAGCGATCCGGCGTACCGCGCATCCCCAACTGCACCAGCGGCTGATCCCGCACCTCCCACCCGTGGCAATGCGGGCAGGCCACCACCGACCGGCCCCATCCCTCAGCCACGCCGGGCACATCGGGCAACTCGTCCCACAACCCGGTCGCCAGCACGACGGCCCGAACCTGCACCCCGTCGACCACGAACCCGTCATCGTTCACGGTCACGTCGTCGACCCGCGCGTCCCGGATCTCAACGCCGTACGCCGCGATCTGCCGTCGCCCGGCTGCGAGCAACTCACCCGGCGCGGGATCCTCCGCGCCCAGGTAGTTGTGTACGTGCTCAGCCGCCCGGTTCCGCGGCTGCCCGTCGTCGAACAGCACCACCCGCCGCCGCGCCCGGCCCAACGTCAACGCCGCCTGCAGTCCCGCCAGGCTCCCACCGATCACCGCTACATCCATCTGATCAATATACGAGAAGATTCGTCTCATACTCTAAAATTAGCGAGCGATGAGATGACCGCAGGTTGCCTAATGGGCGAATGATCGAGATCCGGCCGGTGACGACGGACGCCGATTACGAGGCCTGGCGTCAGGTCCGTATCGCCGTCCTCCCGCACGAGCGGTGTGCGAGCGTGGCCGAGCTGCGGGAGTTGGAGACGGAGGAGCGCCTGCTGGTGCTCGCCGTGCTGGACGGCGAGGTCGTCGCCAACGGACTCGCGGACAGCTCCGACGAGGCCGGGCGTGGGTTCGTGTCGCCACGGGTTCGGCCCGAGGCGCGCCGGCGCGGGGTCGGCACGAAGTTGCTCGAGGTGCTGGCGGATCACGCCGGTGCGTTGGGCTTCGAGGTCGTCGGATCGGGTGTCGAGGATGAGGGATCGTTCGCGTTCGCCCAGCGGTTCGGCTTCGTCGAGACGGGGCGTCAGGTCGAGCAGGTACGCCGGATAGGCGACGAAGCTTGGCCCGCGCGACCGACGGAGTACGACATCGTGACCGTTGCGGAGCGCCCGGAGCTGTGGGCGGCGGCGTACGAGCAGGTTGCGTTGCCGACGTTCCCGGACATGGACACTCCGACGCCGCTCGACGTGTCGGCGGAGGAGTGGGCGACCGAGTGGATCAACGAGCCGGCGGCGATGTTCGTGGCTGTGGTCGGGGATGACGTGATCGGGGTGGCCGGGCTGATGCTCGATACCGACAAGCCGGAGCGCGCCGAGGTTGCCTACACCGCCGTACGCCGGGATTGGCGCGGGAAGGCGGTCGCGTCGACGCTCAAGCGGACGAGCATGGCGTGGGCGGCCGAGTACGGCATCAGTGAGGTCTACACGTGGACCCAGCAGGGCAACGCGAACATGCGACGGCTCAACGAGCACCTCGGCTTCAGCTACGCCGCGGTGAGCATCAACGTCCGCGCGAACCTACCGCTGGAGTTCCCGGAGCAGCTCAGCTCCTGACCAGGCCCGGCGATTGGTCTCGGCCGCGCGGATCAGCTCGACCAGCCTGCTGTTGACCGGCGCAGATCGCCCGAGCGACTCCGCGAGCCGGACGACCTCGCCGTTCAGGTAGTCGATCTCGGTCGGCCGTCCTGCCTCCAGGTCCTCCCACATCGAGGTCCGCGCGAGCGGGTCGATCGCGAGCATCTTCGACGCGACCCGGCGGAACAGGAAGTTGGGCAGTCGCAGGATCGTCGGGAACCGGTGCATCGGAACCGCGAGCAACTGTGCCGGCTCGATCCCGGCAACCTCCAGAATCCCGAGCGTCTCGGCCTGCGCAGCGGCCAGGCAACGCCGGTACGCGCGCTGGGAGAGCTCGTCGCGCAAGGGCAGGTTGGACAGCGCGTTGATCGGGTTGTTCAAGTTCAGCAGGAGCTTCGCCCACTGCACCGGCAGGATGTCGTCGTGCTGCGTCAGCGGCAGCCCGGCCCATTGGAACGCCTCGAAGTACGGCGCCAACGCGGCATCCCGCCGTACATCGAGCGCCCCCTCGGTGCCTTGGTGAAACACGCCGGCGCCCCGGTTGAGCACGTTGAACGGAACCATCCCGGGCACCACGATCTGCTCGGTCAACCGCGACCGCAGCAGCTCCCCGTTCCGTACGCCGTTCTGAAAACTCACCACCACCGCACCAGGCTTCAACACCGACGCCAGCTCAGCAGCCGCACCCTCGGTAGCAGCCGACTTCACCGTCACCAGAACCAGATCTGCGCCCGCAGCAGCCGCCGCAGTCGTCTCGAAGTCAACGTCAGCCACCCGAAGATCCGCACCGAGATAGTCGGTCAGATGCAGCCCGTGCGCCGCCACCTCATCAGCCATCCGCTGCCTGCCGACAAACGTCACCCGAGTCCCGGAAGCCGCGAGCCGTCCGCCCACATAACACCCGATCCCGCCGGCGCCGTACACAACGATCTTCACCGAAACAACGTAGCCGACGTACCTAAGGACAGGAGGTGTTCGGGAGGTTCCGCCTGGCGCCCGCCCAAGACCGCCAGGTAGAACGCACACCTCCTGTCCTTCGGTTACCACCCCAGGGCGAAACCCGACCAAGGAACCCCGGGAGCTAATGCAGTCGAACGCGTGGATCGAGTACGGCGTACCCGATGTCCACCAGGATGTTCGCCACCACGACTGCCGCCGAGGCGAACAGCACGATGCCGATGATCACCGGTAGGTCCTGCTGGTTGATCGCGACCACGGCGGTCTGACCGAGCCCGGGCAGGCTGAACACGGTCTCGGTGACCACCACGCCGCCGATCAGCTGACCGAGGTCGATGCCGAACTGCGTGATCACCGGCGTCAGCGCACTCCGCAGACCGTGGACCACGACCACCCGGCTCTCCCGGATGCCCTTCGATCGCGCGGTCCGGATGTAGTCCTCGCCGAGCACGTCCAGCATCGAACCGCGGGTCAACCGGGTATACGTTGCCGCGAGCAACAACGCCAGCGCGATCCACGGCAGCACCAGGTGCTGGACCCACGGCCCGATGCCGCCGGCGATCGGCGAGTAGCCGCCGGCCGGGAACCAGTTGAACCCTGCGAGGGTGAGGCGGAAGTACAGGAAGTACAGCAGCAACAGCCCGAGCAGGAACGACGGGAACGAGTAGAAGAACAGCGCGAACAACGTCAGTCCGCGGTCCGCCAGCGACCGTGGGTGCGTTGCCGAGATCACGCCGTTGAACACGCCCAGCAGCAACCACAGCACGGCCGCACCGAGCGCCAGCGACACCGTGATCGGCAGCGCCTGCGCGATGATCTTGGTGACCGCCACCTGGTGGTAGTAGTCGTAGCCGAGGTTGCCCTTCAGCGCGTTGCCGAGGAAGTGGAAGTACTGCTTCCAGACCGGCAGATCGAGCCCGAGGCGGTGCTTGATCAGCGCGATCGTCTCCGGCGTCGCCTGCCGGCCGGCCAGCGTCTGCGCGACGTTGCTCGGAGCAACGAAGAACAGGCCGAACACCGCGACGCTGATCAGCCACAGGACCAGGATCCCGTGACCGATCCGGCGAATCAGGAACATGGCCATGGTTCAGGTCCGATCTGCGCGGGGGTCGAAGGCGTCGCGGACGCCGTCACCGAACAGGTTGAAGGCGAGCGTCGTGATCAGCAGCGCCAGACCGGGGAACAGGATGAACCACCACGCGGTCGTGTAATAGTTCTGCGACGAGCTGATCATCCCGCCCCAGTCCGCGGTTGGCGGTGGCAGACCGAGCCCGAGGAACGACAACGTCGCCTGGGTGACGATCACGACCGGGATCAGCAGCGTGGTGTAGACGATCACCGGCGCCATCACGTTCGGCAGTACGTCGACGAACATGATCCGGCCGTCGCCCGCCCCCAGCGAGCGCGCCGCCTCGACGAACTCGCGCTCCCGCAGCGACAGCACCTGACCACGCACGATCCGGGCCACGGATGCCCAACTGAAGCAGCCGATCACCAGCACCGTGACGGTCAGACTGGGACCCGTCACCGACACCAGCGCGATCGCCACCAGCAGGAACGGAACCGACAGTACGACGTCGATCAGCCGGGCCAGGACGGTGTCGGTGATCCCCCCGAGGAACCCCGCAGCCAGCCCCAGCACGACTCCGATGACGACGGTGATCGCGGTCGCGATCACGCCGACGAGCAGCGAGACGCGGGCGCCGTACGCGATCCGGACCAGGATGTCCCGGCCGAGATCGTCGGTCCCGAGCCAGAACGTCCCGGTCGGCCCGCGCGGCAGGCCGTCCGGTGTCAGCCCGATGTCGCGGTACTGCTCGTTCGGCGGATGCCCGGTGAGCGCCGTGAACACCGGCGCGAAGATCGCCATCAGCACGATCAGCAGGATCACGACGAGCGAGATCATCGCCACCTTGTCCTTGCGCAACCGATGCATGGCGAGGACGAACGGACTCCGGCCCTCGATCGCCTTCGGCTCGTCGAGGACATCAACCATCTCGATGGCAGCGGTCATGATGCCTTCAGATCAGGTACGGCGGTGGACAGGTCCTCGCCCACCGTCAACGGGTAGAAGCAGGCGGTGCGGTGTTGCCAGGAATCGTCGAGCACGGCCTCGAGCGGCGGCTCCTCGGCCGCGCAGTCCAGCCTCGCCTTCGGGCACCGCGTGTGGAACCTGCACCCCTCCGGCGGGTTCGTCGCGGAGGGGATGTCGCCCCCGAGGATGATCTGCTCGCGACTGTCCGCCGTGTCCGGGTCCGCCACCGGCAACGCCGACAGCAGCGCGCGGGTGTACGGATGCCTGGTCTGGCTGAACAGTTCGTCGGTCGGCGCCAGTTCGACGATCTTGCCCAGGTACATCACAGCGATCCGGTTGCTCACGTGCCGGACCACCGACAGGTCGTGCGAGATGAACACGTAGGTCAGGTCGAACTCCTTCTGCAGGTCCGCGAGCAGGTTGATGATCTGCGCCTGGATCGACACGTCCAGTGCCGACACCGGCTCGTCGCAGATCACCAGCTTGGGCCGCAGCGCGAGCGCTCGCGCCACCCCGATCCGTTGCCGTTGGCCACCGGAGAACTCGGCCGGGAACCTGTTGTAGTGCTCGGGGTTGAGCCCGACCAGCTCCATCAGTTCCTGGACCTTCTTCTTCCGTTCATTGCCCGAGGCAATGTTGTGGATCGCGAACGGGTCGCCGATGATGGATCCGACCCGGCGGCGCGGGTTCAGCGAGCCGTACGGGTCCTGGAAGATGACCTGTACGTCGCGCCGCAGCGGCCGCATCGCCTTGCGGGAGAGCTTGGTGATGTCCCGGCCCTCGAACGTCACCGAGCCAGACGTCACGTCGTACAGATGCGCCATGCAGCGGGCCAGCGTGGACTTGCCGCAGCCGGTCTCGCCGACCAGGCCGAGCGTCTCGCCCTTGTGTACCTCGAGCGAAACGCCGGCGACTGCCTGCACCACTTCTTTGGAGTGCGTGGGGAACTCCTTGCGGACGTTCTCCACCTTCAGCAACACATCCTCGTTCATGAAGCGATCGCCTCGCTGTTCTCATGCGGTAGCCAGCAGGCCGACTGGTGCCGGGGATCGCGGGCGACGTCGATGAGCGGCGGCGCCTCGGTGCGGCACTTGTCGAACACGTGCGGGCAGCGGGTCGCGAACGGGCAGCCCTTGGGCAGACTGATCAGGCTCGGCGGTGTCCCCGGGATCGGGGTCAGCCGGTCACCGCTGCGGGCCGGCAACGACGCCAGCAGGCCCTGGGTGTACGGGTGATGGTTGCGGTAGAAGATGTCCCGGCGCGGTGCCCGTTCCATCACCGCACCGGCGTACATCACGACGACCTCGTCGGCCATCTCGGCCACCACGCCGAGGTCGTGCGTGATCAGGATGATCGCCGTACCGAACTGTTCCTGGAGCCGGCGCATGACGTTCAGCACCTGGGCCTGCACGGTCACGTCGAGCGCGGTGGTCGGCTCGTCCGCGATCAGCAGGGCCGGGTCGAGCGCCATCGCCATCGCGATCATCACCCGCTGCCGCATCCCGCCGGAGAACTGGTGCGGATAGTCGTCGATCCGCTCCGCGGCCCGGGGGATGCCGACCAGGGTCAGCAGTTCGGCGGCCCGTTTCCGGGCGTCCTGCTTGCTGATCTCGCGGTCGTGCGCCCGGATCATCTCCACGATCTGCCAGCCGATCCGGTACTGCGGATGCAGGCTGGACAACGGATCCTGGAAGATCATGCCGATCTGGGCGCCCCGCAGCCGGCGCAACGTCGACTGGTCCGCGGTGATCAGGTCGGTGCCGTCGAAGAACGCCGTACCGGAGACTGTGGCGCCGCGGGTGAGGCCGGTGATGGTCTGGGTGGAGACGCTCTTACCGGAGCCCGACTCGCCTACTACGGCGAGCGTTTGGCCGGCTTCGACGTCGTACGACAGCCCCCGGACGGCGCGGACGGTGCCGTCCGGGGTGTCGAAGGAGACCCTGAGGTCCCTTACTTCAAGCAGAGCCATGAGGTTGTCAGCCGCCCTGCTTGTCCTTGGACAGCCACACGTTCGTCGGGTCGTAGTTCTGCATCGACGGGACATAGACGGCGTTGTGGACCTGCGAGGCGTGGTAGTTCGCCTGCTTGTTGCTGGTCAGCGGGTAGAACGCGGCCTGCTCCATCACCCGGGCGTCGGCCTTGGCCCACAGGTCGGCGGCCTGGTCGTCGGTCGGCGCCGCGATCGCCTGCTTGATCATCGTGTTGGTCTCCGGGTCGTTGTAGAGCCCGAAGTTGCTGCCGACCGGCGGGAACGACGGCTCACCGGAGAACAGCGGGTTGAAGAACGACAGTGCCGCGTTGCCGTACCAGTCGGCGCCCCAGCCGGCCAGCGACAGGTCCCAGACGCCGCGCTGGGCGACGGTCGGCACCTGCAGGTACTTCACGTAGAAGTCCGCGTTCGGCGACGGCACGCCGACGACCGTGATGCCGACCTTGGACAGGTCCTGCTGGATCGTCTGGAAGGACTTGCTGCTGCCCTCGGTCGCGTTGCGGTACAGGAACTTCAGCGTCAGGTGCGGGAACCCGGCTTCGGCGAGCATCTGCTTGGCCTTGTCGGGGTTGTACGGGTACGGATCGATCTGCTTGGAGCCGAGGATCACGTCCGGCAGCACGTGGGTCAGCGGCGGGTTGAGCGTCTTGCCGCCGAGCACCTGCAGGATGTGGTCGCGGTTGATCGCGAAGCTGATCGCCTGCCGCACCTTCGGGTTCTGCAACGCCTTGTTGTTGTTCGGCGATGCGGTGTTGTAGATGACGTACGGGTTCGAGCTCGCCGTGTCACCGATGTTCAGGTTCGGGTCCTTCTTGGCCTGCAGCGCGGGCAGCTGGGACGGCGGCGGCGCGACGTCGAACTCCATGTCGGCCGACGGCGATCCGGTCTGCAGCTGCTGCTGGACCGAGTCCTGCGTGACGGTCTCGTTGACCAGGATCTTGTCGACGTACGCCTTCCGGACCGGGTCGGTGGCCGGGTCCCAGGCGGAGTTGCGGGAGTACGAGATCGACTTGGTCGGAACCCAGGAGTCGACCTTGTACGGGCCGTCGGACGGGAAGTGGTTACCGAGCTCGGTGCTGGCCGGCAGGTAGTTGAGCGACTCGACCGGGGCGGGGGAGAAGGCCGTCAGCGTCAGCATGCCGGTGAAGTACGCCGCCGGCTGGTTGAGGTGGAAGACGACCGTCGTGGCGTCCTTGGCCTCGACGCCCGGGAGCGGCGTCTTGTCGATGTAGTCCTTGATCCCGGCGATCGTCTTCGGCGCCTTCGCGAACCCGTCGGCGAACGCCTTGTAGCCGACGATCAGGTCGGCGAAGTCCGGGATGCCGCCGAACGGCTGGACCGGGTTGGCGGTGCGCTTCACGCCGAGGACCATGTCTGCCGCGGTCACCTGGCGGGCCGGCGAGGTGTTCCATTTGGCGCCGGGCCGGATCTTGAACGTGTACGTCTTGCCGTCCTTGCTCACCCCGCCGTTGTCGACGGTCGGGAGCTCGGTGGCCAGGTCGGCGACCGGGGTGGTGTTCTTGCCACCCGGATCCGCCGGGTAGGTGAACAGCTGCCTGCTCCACATCCGCAGGTTCTGATAGCCCACGGCGTAGTAGCTGAGGTTGGGATCCATGTAGTCGACATCGCCGGCCCCAAGGATGTTCAGGGTGCCTCCGCTGACGGGGGTGCCGGCAGAACCTCCGGATCCGGATACTGTTCCACCGCCGTTGCTACAAGCCGCGAGCACTATGCTCGCGGCGGCGGCAAGGGATAGCGCCGCCAGCCGTCTTCTGGCCATTGGTCCTCCTCCGGGACTCGATAGCGCCGAAGTTAGGACTTCCGGGCCCAGCCGGAACCGCGGTCACGCAACCGTCAAACAGATGTCAATCGCCGCCCGCCCGAACATGACGGATTCATGACAGCCGTAACGGCCATTGCGCCCGTCCGTGAGCGACACTGGGTCCGTGGCACACAGCTTGCTGCTGGTCGACGACGAGCCGCGGATCCGGCGGGTACTGCGACTTGCCCTGGAGGACGAGGGCTACGAGGTGGCGGAAGCGGCCAACGGGTACGACGCCCTGGCCGCGCTGCGCCGGGAGCCGCCGGACGTGGTGCTGCTGGACCTGATGCTGCCCGACCGGGACGGATTCACCGTCTGCCGGGAGATCCGGCGGTCCAGCGACGTACCGGTGATCATGGTGACCGCGCGGACCGACAGCCACGACGTGGTCGCCGGGCTGGAGGCCGGCGCGGACGACTACGTGACCAAACCGCTCGTCGCGAAGGAGCTGTCGGCGCGGATCCGGGCGTTGCTCCGCCGGGTCGAGCCGTCCAACGCGCGGCAGGCCGAGCTGGTCGAGATCGGCGATCTGCGCATCGACGTACCGGGTGCCGAGGTGACGCGGGACGGCGAGGCGCTGCCGTTGACGCGGACCGAGTTCAAGTTGCTGGCCGAGCTGGCCGGCGCCGAGGGCAAGGTGCTCAGCCGCGAGCAGCTGCTGTCGAAGGTCTGGGGCTACGGGTACTTCGGTGACAGCCGGATCGTCGACGTCCATATCCGCCGGCTGCGGCTGAAGATCGAGCGCGACCCGGCCAGCCCGAAGCATCTCGTCACCGCCCGCGGCCTGGGCTACCGACTGGTGAGCTGACCTTGCTGGGACGGTTCAGCCTGCGGAATCGCGTCATGCTGGCGTACGGGCTGCTAGCGCTCGTGCTGTCGACCGTCCTGGCGATCGTGACCTGGGGCGTGGTCTCCGACTACCTCAACAACCAGCGGGATTCGTCGGCGGTCGCGGTGACGGCGGACAACGCGGCGGCCCTGCGGTACGGGCTGTTCGGCGTACCGCAGCCGTGCAACCCGGCGCGGATCCGGGGCGAGTGCGAAAGCCTGGAGAAAGTGCCCGGCGTGCAGGTGATGGACCTGCTGAACAGCCTGCCGTCCTCCGATGCTGCGGCGTCGATGATGTACTTCGAGGGCCACTGGCACGCATTGACCGGCAAGCCGTCCGACCTGCCGCCGGACCTGATCCAGACAGCACTCGACGGGACCGTCGTAAGTCGCCGGATCGAGGTCAGCGGTCAGCCGGTGCTCGCGGTCGGCGTACCGATCGGGCGTCCGGAAGAGGCGTTCTTCGAGTGGCATCCGCTGACGGCTCTCGACAACACGCTGCTGAAGCTGAAGCTCACGCTGATCGCGGCGGCGATCGCGACGGCGCTGGTCGGGCTCGCGGTCGGGCGGCTGGCGAGCACGCTGGCGCTGCGGCCGCTGGCAGAGCTGACCCGGGTCGCGGACGCGGTCGCGCGCGGCAAGCTGGACGCGCGGCTGCTGGCCGAGGAGGACCGGGATCTCGGCGGGCTGGCGCGTTCGTTCAACCAGACGGCTTCGGCGCTGGAACGCCGGGTGGCGGCCGACGCGCGGTTCGCGGGTGATGTGAGCCATGAGCTGCGGACGCCGTTGATGACGATGCTCAACTCGATGCAGCTGATCCAGAACCATCGCGCTGAGTTGCCGGCCGCCGTACGGGAGCCGGTCGAACTGCTCGGCGACGACCTGGATCGCTTCCGCCGGTTGGTGATCGACCTGCTCGAGATCTCCCGCGACGACGGCGGTGACCGTGGGAGCCGGGAGATCGTCCGGATCGCCGACCTGGTTCGCGCGGCGGCCGACGCGACCGCCGGACGCGAGGTGACCACGGTCGAGCCCGAAGCCGAAGGGCTCACGCTGCAAGCCGACAAACGCCGGCTCGAGCGGGTGATCGCGAACCTGGTCGAGAACGCCGAGGACCACGCCGGCGGCTGCAAGGGCGTCGGCGTCGAGGCCGGCGGTCTGGGCGTCATCATCACCGTCGACGACGCCGGACCCGGTATCGCCGCCGAGGACCGCACCCGCATCTTCGAACGCTTCGGCCGCGGCGAAACCTCCGGCCGAGGCCGCGGCGTAGGCCTGGGCCTGGCCATTGTCGCCCGGCACGTCCAATGGCACCACGGCACCATCCAGGTAACCACCCGCCCCGGCGGCGGCGCCCGCTTCATCGTCGAGCTCCCCGCGAAAAGCAGCTGACGGTTCTTCGGCCCCCGGCTACTCTGGGGGCATGGCTACTTGCCTCTGTGTCTAGCTGGCGCACTCCATCTGACAGGTGAAGTGCGTCTACTAGTAATCACGGAGAGTAACCATCATGATCACCGCTCGCGGTGTTGATATTCGTGTCGGCGCTCAGCTGCTGCTGGCCGATCTTTCGTTCACAGTCGGTGCGGGCGACCGCGTCGGGCTCGTCGGCCGCAACGGCGCCGGCAAAACCACCCTGCTCACCACGCTGGCCGGCGAACGTCGCCCGGCGGCGGGCACCATCGCCGTGACCGGCTCCGTCGGCTACCTGCCGCAGGACCCGCGCGCGGCCGATCCCGCGATCACCGTCACCGATCGCATCCTGTCCGCCCGCGGCCTCGACACCGCCGTACGGGATCTCCGCGCGGCCGAGACCGCGATGAGCACCGCGACCGGCGAGGCGCAGGAGAAGGCGATGGCGGCGTACGCCCGCGCCGAAGCAGCCTTCCAGGCCGGCGGCGGCTACGCGGCCGAAGCGGAGGCGGCCCGGCTCGCGGCCGGTGTCGGCCTGCCCAACCGTGCGCTCGAACAGCCGGTCGGTCACCTGTCCGGCGGTCAGCGCCGCCGGGTCGAGCTGGCCCGGATCCTGTTCGCGCAGCATGAGATGCTGCTGCTCGACGAGCCGACCAACCACCTCGACGCCGATTCGGTGCTCTGGCTGCGGCAGTTCCTGCAGTCGTACGCCGGCGGCCTGATCGTGATCAGCCACGACACCGAGTTGCTCAAGGCAACGGTCAACCGGGTCTTCCACCTGGACCCGCAGCGGCTCACGATCGACATCCACAACACCGGCTGGAAGAAATACCGCGAACAGCTGGAAGTCGACGAGCGGCGCCGGCAGCGCGAGCGTGCCGTCGCCGAACGCAAGGCCGCGGTCCTGCACGCCCAGGCGGCGAAGATGCAGGCCGGTGCCAGCACCGCCATGGCGGCCAAGAACATGGCCCGTCGCGCGGACAAGCTGCTCTCCGACCTAGAGCCGGTACGCCGGTCCGCGCGCGTCGCCAAGATCCGCCTGCCCGCACCGGCGCCGTCGGGCAAGACCCCGCTGTCGGCCGTCGGCCTGAAGAAGGCGTACGGCGGACTGCAGGTCCTGAACGGTGTCGACCTGTCCGTCGACCGGGGCAGCCGGGTCGTCATCCTCGGGCTGAACGGCGCGGGCAAGACGACCCTGCTCCGGCTCCTCGCGGGCCGCGAACAGCCGGACGCCGGTCGCGTCGTACCCGGTCACGGCCTGCGGCTCGGGTACTTCGCCCAGGAGCACGACACGCTCGACCTGGCCGGCACCGTCCGGCAGAACCTGGCGGCGGTCGCACCCGGGCTGACCGACGGCGAGGTCCGGAACGTGCTGGGCTCGTTCCTGTTCAGCGGCGACGATGTCGACAAGCCGGCCGGCGTACTGTCCGGCGGCGAGAAGACTCGGCTCGCGCTCGCCGGGCTGGTCCACTCCAGCGCGAACGTGCTGCTGCTGGACGAGCCGACCAACAACCTCGACCCGGTGTCGCGGGACGAGGTCCTGGGCGCGGTCGGCAGCTACCCGGGCGCGATCGTGATGGTCACGCACGACGAGGGCGCGATCGAGGCGCTCCGTCCGGATCGAGTGCTGATCCTGCCGGACGCGACCGAGGATCTGTGGTCCGACGACTACCTGGAGCTGGTGTCGCTCGCATGAGTCAACCCTGGGGTTGAGGCTCGGGTTCCACCCGGGTCTCACCTCCGGGCTGACGTTCGGGCGGCCGGTTCCGAGGAGTGTTGTCATCAACAACAATTCCTCGAAAGGAACCACAGAAATGTCGGCCGTGATCGGTATCTTGGTGGGTCTGCTGGTGCTGGTGCGCGTGATCGGCCGGCAGGTGACCGGTTCGCTCGTCACTCAGAAGTCGCTGTTCCTGATGCCCGTGATCCTGCTGGGCGTCGGCCTGCTCTCGCTCTCGTCGGCCGTGCACAACGCGACGTCCGGTGAGCTCGCCTTCCTCGCCCTCGACAGTGTTGTGCTCGCCGGCTTCGGTGTCGCCCGCGGTGCCAGCGTCCGGCTCTCGCCGACCGACCAGGGCCTGTTCCAGAAGGGCACCGCTGCGACGCTCGTGCTCTGGCTGGTGACGATCGCGCTCCGAGTCGGTACGTCGTTCGCCTCCGCCGCGCTCTGGCCGCACAACAGCTTCGGTACGTCGACCCTGGCGCTGACCATCGGCGTCACGCTCGCCGCCCAGAGCGCGATGATCTACCGCCGCTCGCTGGCGATGAACATCCCCTTCGCCGCCGAACGGGTCTGATCCGGGCATGATGAGGGCATGAGCTCCAGGCTTGCCGACCAGGTGCGGACTTCCTCCGTGCCTGGTCTGCTGCTGCGGGCGGTCCCCGCCGTCCTGACGATCGTCACGGTCGCCTTCGCCGGCCGGGACAACGACCAGCAGCGCCTGCCGTACGGCGTGATCGTCGCCCTCGGCGTGATCGTTGTCGCCAGCAACATCTCGCTCTTCCGGCTGAGGTACGGCGAACCGCCCGGCCGGACTGCCTACGCCCTGCTGGCGTTCGCGATCGCCGGGTCGCTGCTGTGGTACGCCCTCCCGCAGAGCGTGATGCTCTTCGTCCCGTTCTGGGTCAGCCGGATAGCGGTCCGCTACTACCGGGCCGGGCTGCTCGAGTGGATCGTCGTGTCGATCGCCATCATCGGTGGAAGCGTGCCGCTGTACATCACTACGCGTTCGGCGCCGGGTGCGATCGGGGCGGCCTTCGGCGTGGTCGCGTTGACCCTGGCCGCGGTCAACCGGCGGAACCGGGAGCAGCAGCTGGAGGACCTCGAGGTGTCGCTGGCTCGTAAGCAGGCCGCGATCGAGGAGCATGAGCGGGCCGCGGCGCTGGCCGAGCGAGCGCGGATCGCGCGCGACGTGCACGACGTACTCGCTCATTCGCTGGCCGGGTTGTCGCTCAGTCTGCAGGGTGCGCGGTTGATGCTCGTGCGGGACGGCGCGTCGGCGGAGGCAGTCGAGCAGGTGACGCGCGCGCAGGGGCTGGCAGCTGATGGGTTGGCCGAAGCGCGGCGGGCGGTCGCGGCGCTGCGGGAGGACGCGGTTCCCGACGTACGGGCGCTCGGCGACCTCGTCACGGCGTACCGGCTGGAGAGTGGGGCGACGGCGGAGTTCGACGTGGAAGGTACGCCGCGGGAGCTGCCGGCTGACGTGATGAGCACGCTGTACCGGACTGTGCAGGAGGCGCTGGCGAACACCCGCAAGCACGCGCCGGGTGCGCCGGTGCAGGTCAAGCTGTCGTACGGCGACAGGGTCGGCCTGACCGTGGAGGACAGGCCGGGCAAGCGACCGGATCGCGCGGCGCCCGGCGGCTATGGTCTGGTCGGGATGCGCGAACGGGCCGACCTGGTCGGCGGATCAGTGGACGCCGGGCCGACATCCACCGGCTGGCGAGTCGAGCTCAAGGTGAAGGCATGACAGTGCGAGTGGTGGTCGCGGACGACCAGACCGTGGTGCGGGACGGGCTCGTCACGCTGCTCAAACTGCTGCCCGGCATCGATGTGGTCGCGGCGGCGTCGGACGGCCAGGAGGCGGTCCAGTTGGTGGCCGAGCACGGCCCGGACGTGCTGCTCGTCGACCTCCGGATGCCGACCATGGACGGCGTCGAGGCGACCCGGCAGGTGCGCGCGGATCATCCGCGGACCGAGGTCGTCGTCCTCACGACGTACAGCGATGACGACTCGGTGCTGTCCGCGCTCCGGGCCGGCGCCCGCGGATTCCTCACCAAGGACGCCGACGCAGAGTCGATCGGCCGCGCGTTGGAGGCCGCAGCCAACGGTCAGTCGATCGTCGACGCCGAGGTCCAGCGCCGCCTGATCGAAGGCACCACCGTCAAACCGCCCGAGCCCACCGACACCGGTCTCACGCCCCGCGAACTCGAGGTGCTCCGCCTGATTGCCGAGGGCCTGTCCAACACCGAGATCGCCAGGCATCTCGTCGTCAGCGAAGCCACCGTCAAGACCCACATCAACCACCTGTTCGCCAAAGCCAACCTCCGCGACCGAGCCCAGGCCGTCGCCTACGCCTACCGCCTCGGCCTCGCCTGACCCATCCGCTCGCCTTCACGGTCCGAACACCGGTTGTTCTTGCGACTGGGTTGCATCTGCTGAGCCCGGCGGCGTTTACTGGCGGATTGTGAGGCGATGGGAAGTGACTCGGCGGGAGTGGGTGTCGGTCCTGGGGATGGCAGCGTTCGTGCTGCTGTTGCATCTGGCCGGTTGGGGTGTGCTGGCGCTGATCGTGGCGCCGCGGCATTACCTGCTCGGATCGGCCGGCGTGTTCGGGGTCGGGCTCGGCGTGACGGCGTACACGCTCGGGATGCGGCATGCGTTCGACGCGGACCATATCGCCGCGATCGACAACACGACCCGGAAGCTGATGGCGGACGGGCGGCGGCCGTTGTCGGTCGGGTTCTGGTTCTCGCTCGGGCACTCGACCGTGGTGTTCGTGCTCTGCTTCCTGCTCGGGATCGGCGTCCGTACGCTCGCCGGACAGGTCGCCGACGACTCGTCCCGCCTGCAGCAGATCACCGGCGTCATCGGTACGGCGGTCTCGGGTGTCTTCCTGTACCTGATCGCCGCGCTCAACCTCGCCGTACTGGTAGCCGTCGTCAAGGTGTTCCGCCGGATGCGCACCGGCGAGTACGACGAGGCGTCGCTCGAGCAGCACCTCGACAAGCGCGGCCTGATGAACCGCATCCTGGCCGGCGTCACCAAGGCGGTCACCCGTCCGTGGCAGATGTACCCGATCGGCTTCCTGTTCGGTCTCGGCTTCGACACCGCGACCGAGGTCAGCCTGCTGGTGCTGGCCGGCGGCGCGGCCGCGTTCAGCCTGCCGTGGTACGCCGTCCTGACGCTGCCGATCCTGTTCGCGGCCGGGATGAGCCTGCTCGACACCATCGACGGCTGCCTGATGAACTTCGCCTACGGCTGGGCGTTCGCGAAACCGGTCCGCAAGGTCTACTACAACATCACGATCACCGGCCTGTCGGTCGCAGTCGCGCTGGTGATCGGCAGCATCGAGCTGATCTCGATCCTCACCGACAAACTGCACATCGATCACGGCCCGCTGGCCGCGATCGCCGGCGTCGACCTGAACTACGTCGGCTACGCGATCGTCGGCCTGTTCGTCCTCACCTGGATCACCGCCCAGGCGATCTGGAAGTACGCCCGGATCGAAGAGAAGTGGTCGGCCGCCCGCTGACTCTCGGTTGAGGCGTCGGTCGACTGTTCGGGCACCGAACCGTTGACAGCCGGCCGGGGTTCGGTGTGTGATCTGCGAAAGCGCTTTCGCCTACTCGTGTAGATTCGGAATGAGGCCGCCAATGCACGGTTCGATTCGGAAGCTCGTGGCAGGGCTGGCGGTCGGGCTGCTCGCCGCCACCCAGCTCGCCGTACCTGCGCAGGCCGCGGGTGATCCCGGGATCGTCTTCAGCAATCCGGTCGCCGCCGACGGCATCGCCGCCTGGCCCGGCGACGCGGACAAGACTCCGGAGCACGCCGCGTCGACCAGGCTCGGAGTGCCGTGCTGGCAGACGAGCAACGACCCCAAGGACCAGTACATCTACCTGAACATCGACGCGGCGCGGATCCCGGCCGGCGCAACGGACGCGGTGCTCACGGTCAACTACTTCGACACCCCGGGCCAGCAGCTGACAGCGCAGTACGACAGCGTCAGCGCCGCCTTCACCCCGCTGCCGTGGTTCACGTTTCCAGGCAGTGGGGCATGGGCGAGCACGCAGTTCCGGATGTCCAACGTCAACTTCCAGAACCGCGCGAACGGCGCCGACATCCGGCTGATGGCGAATGCGCCTGGTGGCGTCATCAACTCGGTCTGCATCAGTTCGGTGAGCATCTCGTTCGCGGACACGACCGGCATCACGGTGACCAACCAGAGCCTGGTCTTCCAGCAGGGGACCGGTAGCGTCGCGCTCACCTCGACCGCGTCGTCAGTTGCCTGGAGCATCACCGACGACCAGTACCTGCCCGTTGCCTCAGGCAACACCACGAACGGCTCGGTCAACGTCGCAAACCTCGGGCCGGGCTTCTACAACCTCCGCCTCACCGCGGGTGACACGGTCGTCGGTACGACGCTGGCCGTCATCCCACCGCTCCCGGCCGGAACCCAATCCCCACAGGGCAAGTGGGGTGTCAACACCCACATGAACCACTACTACAACCTCAGCAGCGCCCTGATCCGCACCCTCGCTCTCGCCGGCTTCTCGCACATCCGGGAAAGCCTCGAGTGGCCGCGGATCGAGTCCGGCTCACCGGGCAACTACGCGGTCGATCCGCAGGAGGACGCGGTGATCGCGGACGCCAAGGCGAACGGTCTGACTCCGCTGCTGGGCACCGGCTACCGCAACCCGCTCTACGACGGCGGTCACACGCCGAGCACACCGGAAGGCCTCGCGGCATACGGCCGCTACCAGAGCTGGTGGCTGAAGCACTTCGCAGGCACGACCAACGACATCGGGACGTACAACGAGTACTACCAGCCCGGCTTCAACGACAGCGCCTGCGGTATCACGGGTGCGTGCTTCGTCCAGCTGATGAAGGCGGCGTACGAACAGACCCATGCCGACAACCCGAACGCGAACGTCCTCGCGGACATCGGCCCGAACAAGGGCGACACGTCGTTCCGTGACCAGATCCTGTCGCTGGGCGGGCTGGCCTACGTGGACACGATCGACGCGCACATCTACACGTTCGGCGGCCCCGAAGGCGATCTGGACACCCAGATCCAGAGCCTGCGTACCCAGTCCGACGCGCACGGGGGCGCCGGCAAGCCGATCTGGATCAGCGAGGAGGGCTACCCGACCGCGGCGAGCTTCGGCGGCTCGATGCTCGACCAGGCCCGCAAGTCGATCCGCAACGACACGATCATGATCGCGAACAACGTCAGCCAGTTCTACTGGTACGACGCGCTCAACGACGGCACGAACCTCGACGACAAGGAGAGCACATTCGGCCTTCTGCAGGCACCGGCCGGACCGATCGCCGGCATGGCGCCGAAGCCGGGCCTGGTCGCGAAGGCGACCACGATCCGCGCCCTGACCGGCCTCGCCTACAGCGGCCGCGACACGTTGGCAGCGCCGCTCTACTCGTACCGCTTCGGCTCCGGTACGTCGACCACCCGCGTGCTCTGGTCGACCGGCACCGGAACGTCCACGGTGCAGCTCAATACCACCGTCCCGCTCGCGGTCACCGACATGTACGGCCACAAGACCACGCTGACGCCGACCGCGGGCGTGGTCACGATGACCGTCGACCAGGACCCGGTCTTCGTGAAGGGTGCGGCCACGGGCGTCGCCGTCACCGCGACGCCCCAGGCAACGGTCGCCGCCGCCGACCCGTCGAACTCCCAGGAGCCGACGGCGGTCACGGTGACGATCAAGGGCTCCGTACACAACGCCGGCCCGGCAACGGTGACGGTCGCTGGTCAGACCAAGCAGGCGCTGGTGCTGCCCGGGAAGAAGACCACCGTCACGATCCCGGTCCCGGCGAGCGACACGCTCGGTCTGCGGCATGTCGTCGCGACCGTCTCCCGGCTCGGCAAGACGACCGCTCGCCTGGTTGCCTGGACCAGTGTCGAACCGGCGACGAAGGTCCGGGTCGTCCCGCAGCTCACAGCCTCCGCGCCGACCGGTCTCGGCGTAGAGCTGACCAACACGAGAGCCAGTTCGTCGGCGACGATCCAGGACCTGAGCTGGACCATCGCCGGCCAGCACGGTACGGCGGGCGCGGGACAATCGATCGCACCGGGGCAGAAGGCAACGATCAGCATCCCGGTCACAGGACTCGCGCCGTGGAAGGCCTACGCGTACACGGTCGACCTGACCACGTCCGACGGCAACAAAGTCTCCGCGAAGGGCACCACGGCGTTCGACCCGATCGTGCCTTCGGCAACAACTCCGGCGAGCTCGATCAACCTCGCCACCGACGCCAGCTGGATCGCCTTCACCCGACCCTGGGGCGGCGCCGCCGACCTCTCCGGTTCGGCCAACTTCCAGTACGACGCAACTGGTCTGACCATCAACGCCGCCGTCACGGACGACGTCTTCTCGCAGACTGAAACCGCCCCGAACCTGTGGCGCGGCGACAGCCTGCAGTTCGCGATCAGCAACGGCCTGCCCGGCGAGAATGCGACCGCGACGGAGCTCGGCACCGCGTTGCTGCCAACCGGTCCCGCCGTCTATACGTTCGGTACGTCGGACGGCAGCCCGACCGGGACCACACCCGGCGCGACCGCGGCGATCACGCGCGCAGACGGCGTCACGTCGTACCGCGTGAAGGTGCCGTGGACGTCGCTCGGGTTCGCGAGTCAGCCGGCTGGCCCGGTCGCGCTCTCGCTTGCACTGAACGAGAACGACGGCGCCGGGCGGGTCGGGGCGCTCCAGTGGGCGAGCGGCATCGTCACCGGGAAGACCACGACCCTGTTCCTGCCCGGGACGTTCACCAGTTAGTTGTGCGGGGGGCGGTCGATCCTCTAATCTCGACGTATGAACAAGTCTGCAGATGTGCAGGGTATCGACGATTGTCGGGTTCGCCTGGTCAATCCTGAGCGCGTGGCCAGCGTCAACGCCAGGATGCCCGGCGAGGACGACATCGTCGATACCGCTGACGTCTTCGGGCTGCTCGGCGACCCGCGGCGGCTGAAGCTGCTGGTCGCCCTGCTCGACGGGGAGCTGTGCGTCTGCGATCTCGCCGCGATCACCGGTCTCAGCGAGTCCGCGACCTCGCATGCCCTGCGCCTGCTCCGCGCCCACCGAGTGGTCTCGGTACGGCGTGACGGCCGGAACGCGTTCTACCGCCTCGACGACGCGCACGTCCGGATGCTCGTCGACCTGGCCGTCGCGCACACCGAACACACGGACGCCATCCACCCGGAGAGGTCCGAGTCGTGAGCGCGGGCCACGGGCACGGACACGGACACTCGGTGGGCGCTGCCGCGGACAAGAAGCTGCTCGGCGGAGCGCTCGCGCTGATCCTCGGCTTCATGATCGCCGAGGTGATCGTCGGGTTCGCGGCCGGTTCGCTGGCCCTGGTCACCGACGCGGCGCACATGCTGACCGACGCGATCGCCATCGCGCTCGCACTGCTCGCGATCCGGCTGGCTGCGAAGCCGCCGGCGGGCGGATTCACGTACGGCTTCAAGCGGGTCGAGATCCTGTCCGCGCAGGCCAACGGCATCACGCTGCTGCTGCTCGCGGCGTACTTCGTGTACGAGGCCGTCAGCCGGATGATTCATCCGCCCGAGGTCAAGGGCGCGCTGGTGCTGATCACCGGCGTGGTCGGCATCGCGGTGAACCTGCTCGCCACCTGGCTGATCAGCAAGGCGAACCGGTCCAGCCTGAACGTCGAGGGCGCGTTCCAGCACATCCTCAACGACCTGTTCGCGTTCATCGCCACCGCGATCGCCGGTCTCGTCGTACTGCTGACCGGGTTTGCCCGGGCGGACGCGATCGCCGCGCTCGTGGTCGCCGTACTGATGCTGAAAGCCGGCATCGGGCTGGTCCGCGACTCCGGCCGGATCTTCCTCGAGGCAGCGCCGAGCGCGATCGATCCGCAGGCGCTCGGCACCGAGCTGTGCGCGATCGAGGGCGTCGTCGAGGTCCACGACCTGCACGTCTGGGAGATCACTTCCGGCGAGCCGGCCGCGTCCGCGCACATTTTGGTTGCCGAGGGCCTCGACTGTCACCAGATCAGGATCCAGATCGAGCAGGTGCTGGCCGAGCGGCACCACCTGACGCACTCCACGCTCCAGGTCGATCACGCGACCGCGGCCGCCGATGAGGCGCACTGCAGCGACGCGCACGGCGTCGTACATCGGTCGATCACAACCGCTGGGCGAGCACCTGGCCCCGCCATTCCTCCGACCCACTGACCTCGGTGAAGGGCTCGGTGCGGGTGAAGCCCTGCCGCTCGTAGTACCGGACCAGAGCGCCGTCGCCGCCCGCGAAACAGTCGACCCGGAGCAGGCCCACGCCGGACTCACGGGCCAGCTTCCGGGCATGGTCGAGCAGGATTCCGCCGATGTTCTGGCCCGCGGACGCGCGGTCGGACACCAGGAGCCGCACGTACAGCTCGGGCTCGTCGACCGGCGGGATGTGCGCGTGCGCCGTACCGACCGCAACGGCACCGACCACGCGGCCGTCGGTCTCGCCCACCCAGAGCCCGCCGTCGTCGGCGAACCCGGTGATCTGCGCGACCCGTCGCGGGCTGGTCGAATGCCGCCTCGTACCCCACTGGTCGGTTCGCCCGCGCGCGACCAACCACTCGGTCGCCCCGTCGAGGAGGGCCAGCACCGCCGGTACGTCGTCCCGCCCGGCCCGGCGGATCGTCATCTGCACAGTCCCCAGAATAGGTTGGCCGGTGGATGTCGAAAGCCCGTCCGCAGTCTCTACCAAGAGGTGTAGAGAGGAGCTCACCATGAGCCAGAAGACCGGAAAGCTGGACAAGACCTTCACCGCGCCGCTGCTCAAGAGCGACGCCAAGGGCGGCTGGACCTACGTGCAGATGCCGGGTTCGGCCGAGTACTTCGGGACGCGCGGCCTGGTCAAGGTCCGCGGAACCATGGATGGCCATCCGTTCGAGAGCTCGTTCATGGCCCTCGGCGACGGCACCCACAAACTGCCCGTCAAGGGCGACCTGCGCACCCTCCTCGGCAAGGAGCCGGGCGACGAGATCACGGTCTACCTGGAAGAACGCCTCGGCTGAGGTTCACTCCGGGTGTTCGCGTGTACACCGGCACGACATCGAGTGGCACGTCGCGGGTGACCAGTCCGCAGGCCACCGGCTCGCCGGTCCAGGCGTCGTACCAGCTGCCCTCGGGCAGGTACGTCGTCCAGGTAGTGACGCCCGGCTCCAGGACCGGGTTGACCAGCAGATCGTCACCCAGCCGGTATTGGTACGGGTGGTTCCAGATCTCCGGGTCGTCCGCGTGGTCGAAGAAGAGCGGACGGAGCAGCGGACGGTCGGTGGCGATGGTCCGTGCAGCCTGCTCGGCCAGATAGGGGACGAGCTGCTCGCGGAGTACGGCGTACTCGCGGAAGATCGGGATGACACGGTCGTCGCCGGTGGTCTCGGCGACGTGCCACGGCGTCCGATCGCGGAGAGGACGCTGGTGGTGGTTGAACTCCGAGTGGTATTGCATGATCGGCAGGAAGGTCGACGCGGCTGTCGCGCGGAGGTACAGCTCCGCGTCCGGGACCGGGCCGGAGAAGCCGGCCAGGTCCCAACCCCAGTAGACGATGCCGCACGACGCCGCGGTCAGACCGGCTGTGATCGACGACCGGAACGCCTCCCAGGTCGAGTCCTCGTCGCCGGCCCAGAAGATGCCGTGCGCCTGCGAACCGGTGAAACCGGCCCGCGAAAACGTCACCGGCGCCTTGCCCGCCGACCGCAGCAGGTCGCCGAAGGCACGGGCGTAGTGCACCGGGAACACATTGTTTCCCTCGCCGCCACGGCGACCGTCGGCGTATCTCAGGTCGTGACCCCAGGCGTGCTCGCCGCCGTCGGTCTTGAACCCGTCGACGTCGAACTCCTCGACCAGGTAGCGGCGCTTCTCGGTCCACCAGTCCCGGGTGCGTTGCACGGACAGGTCGGGCATCAGCGCCTTCGGGAACCACCATCCGCGGTTGTGGTACGGCGTACCGTCGGTCTCCAGGACCGCGTGCCCCGCACGCACCATCGCGGCGGCGTCGGCGGCGACCTGCCCGGTGTCGAACTCGCTCTTCTGCAACGGGATCTGCCAGAGCACGACCTTGATGCCCCGCCGGTGCAACTCGTCGATCATCGCCCCGGGATCCGGCCAGGCGCCGTCCTTCGGGTAGCTGAAGTCCGCGGCCTTGTGAGCGGTGCCGTCCGACGTGACGGCGTACTGCGCGTCGCGCCAGATCGTGATGCCTTCCTCGTCGCTCCAGGCCTCGATCACCACCGTGCCCACCGGGATCTCCAGCTCCCGGTGCGTGTCCATCCGGGCCATCACCAGGTCCTGGGTGTTCCACTCGTTGCCGGAGGCCCACAACCGGAAGATCCAGTCCGGCAGCTCCTCCGCCCGGCCGACCTCGTCCAGGAAAGCGGTCAGCACCTCGGTCGGCGATCCCTGGTAGATGCCGAGGTCAACCACCGGTTCGTCGCCCAGGGCAACCTCTACGGTGAGTCCCGAGTCGTCGGAGCTGAACCACGCCCGGCGGGAGGTCCTCAAGTGGAATCCCCAGCCGCCGTTGACGACGTGGGCGAACGGCATCGGCAGGTACGTTCGCCCGTGCACACCCTGGGCCTTGTACTGCTCGAACACCATCGCGTCGAGCTGCTTCCCGCGCTGATCCAGCTGGTCGTACCGCTCGCCGAAGCCGACCAGGTGATCGCCGGCGCTCAACGGCAGCCTGAACCGGGCCCGATGGACACCTTCCGCGGACACGAGCCACTCGACGCCGGTCACGCGACCCTCGCCGCCGCGCAGCTCGCCACCTTCGTGTGTCCACCGCGCCGGTGAGACCTCGAACCAGGCAGTCGTCCCGGCCGAGCTCCGGAACCGGTAGCGCACCGGTTCGGTCACCGGCGGAGTCACCACCGACCAACCGTCATCCGCGCCGAGCGACTTCGCCTGCGCCTCGCTGAGATGGCCTTCGCCACCGGCCAGCGCCGCCGCGTCGGCCGTCGCCGTCTCGGCTCGTGACATGTCGAGCGTCAGCGAACCCCACTCGCACACGACAGCGGTGACGTCAGGTGGAGCGACCACCCCCAGGCGGACCTGTTCCCCGACGAGCGGGAGCACCGGCACCCGCTGGTCGGGCGAGTTGGCGTAGGGATGTTCGATGCCGTACGGGCGATGGATGAGCATTCAGACCTTCTCGGGGAGCACGCCGAGCTCGTCGGCGAGGATCAAGTACATGCCATGGGACCAGAGCAGGGGAGTGGCGACAGTGCCCCAGCGGGCGATCCACTCGTCCCGGGAGCCGGGGTGGAGCAGGTGATGGGGGACCTGCTCGGGGAGCTCGCCGTCCGGCGTGGCCTGCTCGGCGATCCAGCGGAGGTGTCGCCACGCGCCGGCGGTGTCGCCGGCGGCAGCCAGATTCCAGCCGAGCAGTGCGGACAGCAAGATCCACTGGCCGCCGCCGTAGAAGACATCCGCCGTGAAGCGGTGCACACCGCCGTCCGCGTCGAGGTCGTCGGCCACCGCGGCCAGCGTTGCCGCGCCGACCTCGCCCTGGACCAGTCCGAACGGGACGACACAGGCCGGCAGCGAACCGTCGACCGCCGACGTCCCGAGCCACTTGGTCAGCCGACCGTCATAGATGCCTTCAGCAAGCACTAGTGAACGGATGCGCTCGGCAACATCCAGTACGGCGACGTCGGTGTACGGCGCAATGGCAACCAATCCGCCGTAGATCGCACCGAGTGTGGAGACGTGCCGCTGCTCGACGTGCTCCTCCCACCAGTCGTAACAAGGGCGGTCCCAGAACGCGACCAGGTAATCGACCGCGACATCGATGCCGCCCCGCCACCGGTCGAGCTCCAGCCCGTGCCGCGCCGCATGGTTGACCAGCGACCACAGCCAGATCCCGTAGCCGTCGGTCTGGAAGTCCCACCACGGATCCGACCCGTCGGCGCCGTCGAACGTGAACCGGGTCGGCAACATCGCGGCATCGTCCGGCCTCTCCCCGCGTGCGTGCGCCGCACACAGCACATCCACCTGGCGACGGCGGCTCCGCAGTACGCCGTCCACCCAGTCGTGGAAGCGCCCCGCCGACCTGACGTCGCCGTACCGCGAGATCCCCTCCGCGGTAAACGATCCGTCCCGCAACCACGCATACCCCCGGTACGCCGAGAAGGCAGGCGCAGCCGGGTACGCCCCACCAACATGCTGATGCTTGGTGATGACCGCGTGGCTGTACTCGGCCAACTCACGCAGCCTTTCCACATCCGCCGGCACCGCCCCTCCCTCGTGCAGGACGGGCTGGCGGCCTGGCATGCCCGCCCCCGAGCGGAGGGGCGCCGCCCCTCCCCCCGCCCCCGAGCGCAGGGGCGCCACCCCTCCCCCCGCCCCCGAGCGGAGCGAGGGGGCGGGGGCTTCTTTCCCTGTTCTTTCTTTCACTTCTTCAGTAGACCGTTCACCTTGGATTGCGCGTCAGCCAGAGCCTTCTCCACCGTCTTGCGACCAGCCGCGGCAGCGGTTAGTTCCTGGGTGACGGTGTCCTGCATCTCCTGCTGACGTTCGACGACCGGAGGCAGGATCGGCTGCTCGAGCGCGGTGAAGACCGCCTCGCGGTTGGCCGGCTTGGGCTGGTCGAGGTAGCTCTTCAGCTTGCTTTCGTCGGCGATCGGCGGCAGTTCCCACGACGACGCGAGCCGCGTCTTCGTGGTCTCGTCGGACGACGACAGATACGTGATCCACTTCTGCGCCGCGTCCGCGTTCTTCGATGCCGCGTTCACCACCAGGCCGTTCGCGAACATCGCTGACGCCTTCTGTGTGTTCCCGGGCTCGACCACCACATCCCAGTCGAACTTCGCGCCGGCCAGCCCGGAGAACATCCAGATCCCGGTGTGCCACATCGCGAGCTTCCCGGATGTGAACAGCTTCGTATCGAAGTCCGGCGTACCGGCGCCGTCGGCCTCGGTCGGCATCGTCTTGCCGACCTTGTCCACCAGGAACTTCGCCGCCTCGACGCCCTGCGGAGAGTTGAACGTCGCCTCGGTGCGATCGGAGTTCAGGAACGCGCCGCCGTTCTGCGCGAGCACCTTGTAGAACTCGTTGTACGACACAGGCTGGTAGTCGCCCCACACCTTGGTCGCCTTGTTGGTGAGCTTGGCAGCCGCGGCCTGTTCGTCCTTCCAGGTCCAGTCGGCCGTCGGCTCGGCCACCCCGGCCTGCTTGAACAGGGCCTTGTTGTAGAACAGGACCACGTTGGAGAACGACTCCGGTACGCCGTACTGCTTGCCGTCGGAGTTGAAGGCGTCGTACAGCGACTTCTTGTAGACCGACGCGTCGACGCTCTTCAGCTCGCCCAGCGAGCCGTTCTTCGCGTACGTCACGAAGTTCTCGTAGTTGAGCTCGAACGCGTCGGCCGCGGTGCCGCCGGCGACCGCCGTCTGCAGCTTGGTGAAGTAGTCGGCGTACGGCACAGTCTCGACCTGCACGGTGATGTTCGGGTTGGCTGCCTGGAAGGCGTTGACGATCGCGGTCAGGTCCTTCTCGTGACCGTCGTTCGACGAGAAGTTCATGTACCGCACGACCGACTTGCCCTCCGGCGCGGCGGCCTGCTTGGTCGCGGATCCCTGCCCGCAGGCGGTCAGCGCGAGCGCGGCGGTCAGTCCGACGGCCGCGAATTTGATGAGGCGCATGGTGGTGTTTCCCCTCCTACTTGATACCGGTGTGTGCGACACCGGCGATGATGTGGCGCTGCGCGAGCAGGTAGATGACGGCGATCGGCAGGATCGAGACGACCGACCCCGCCATCACGACGTTCCATTGCGTGGTGAATTGGCCTTGCAGCGTGGACAGACCGAGCGGCAGCGTCATGAACTCCGGTGACCGGATCACCACCAGCGGCCAGAGGAAGCTGTTCCAGCTGCCCATGAAGGCGAAGACCGCGACCGTCGCGAGAGCCGGCCGGATCAGCGGCAGCACGATCGTGGTGAAGATGCGCAGATGCCCAGCGCCGTCGATGGTGGCCGCCTCGTCCAGTTCGGCCGGTACGGCGCTGACGGCCTGCCGGAGCAGGAACACGCCGAACGCGGACGCGATGGTCGGCGCGAGCAGGGCGAAGTACGTGTCCTGCAGGTTCAGCGTCTTCATCTCGATGAACAGCGGTACGACGAGCACCTGCAGCGGGACCATCAACGTGGCCAGGTAGCAGCCGAAGACCACGTTCTTCAACGGGAAGTGCAGGCGGGCGAACCCGTACGCCGCCATCGATCCGGTGATCAGCTGGAACCCGGTCGAGGCGATCGCGATCAGCAGCGAGTTGACCAGGATCCGCCAGATCGGCATCGCGTCGAGCAGCGTCCGGTACGCGTCCACGGTCGGGTTGTGCACGATCAGCTTCGGCCCGTCGGCCAGGGAACCGTCCGGGGTGATCGAGGTGATCACGGTCCACAGGAACGGGAAGAGCATCACGGCGGCGCCGACCACGACCGCGGCGTACAGCCAGAACCTACGCATAGTGCACCCACTTCCGCTGGCCACGGACCTGGAGCACGGTGATCAGGAGGATCACCGCGAACAGGATCCAGGACAGCGCGGAGGCTTCACCCGCGCGTCCGTACCGGAACGTCAGGTCGTAGATGTGCCCGACGACCACCTGGCTGCTGCCCGACGGGCCGCCGCCGGTCATCACGTACACCTGGTCGAAGACCTGGAAGCCGTTGATCAGCGAGATGACCACGACGAAGAACGTCGACGGCGACAGCAGCGGCAGGGTGATCCGCCAGAACCGTTGCCACGCGTTCGCGCCGTCCACCAGCGCGGCCTCGTACACGTCGGACGGTATGGACTGCAGCCCGGCGAGCAGGATCACCATGACGAAGCCGAGATCCTTCCAGGCCGAGGACAGGATCACCGCCGGCAGCGCCCAGTGCGGGTCCGTCCACCAGCCGGGCCCGGGTACGCCGAAGAATCCGAGGATCTGGTTGACCAGTCCGTTCGCGGGGTTCAGCAGCCATTTCCAGACCAGTGCCACGACCACCCAACTGGTCACGACCGGCAGGAAGTACGTCGCCCGCAGGAAGGCGCGGCCCTTCAACCGCTGGTTCAGCACCAGCGCCAGCGCGAGCCCCCCGGCGTACACCAGGGGGAGGTAGCCGACGACGTAGACGAGCGTGTGCAGGAAGACCTGGCGCGTCGTCGGGTCGGTCAGCAGGTTGGTGTAGTTGTCGAGGCCGACCCACTGCATCGGTGAGATCAGGTTCCACTTGTGCAGGCTGACCCACAGGCTGGACACCATCGGCACCAACGTGAACGCGACCAGCGGGATCGCGCTCGGCAGCAGGAAGAACAGCACCCAACCCAGTTTCTTCGCCCTCACGAGGCTCCCAGCCGGGCGCGGACCAGTCGGCTCTGCTCGCCCCCGTTCCCGGCGGCGTCGAACGGTGACGCCAGTACCAGTGACGCCGCCCCGCGGGCCCACTGGTCCTCCGTCCACGGCTCGACCAGCACGGGCACGCTTTTGCGTGCCGGTAGCAACGACCGCCGGAAGGACGGCTCGAACCCGCTCTGCCAGAACTCCCATCCGTCCACCCCTTCACCGAGCAGTACGACGACCTCCGGGTCGACCGTGTGAATCACGCCGGCCAGTGCCCGGCCGAGCAGCTCGCCGGCCTCGGCGAAGACCGCCCGGGCCGGCCCGTCCCCAGTTGTTGCCGCGCGCAACAGTCCGGCGAGGGTTCCGCGTGGACCGATCACGCCGCGGTCGCGCGCCGTCCGGGCGAGACCGTCGGCGCCGATATAGGCCTCGAGGCAACCGGTCGAGCCGCAGGTGCAGACCGGTTCGTCGGCAGCGGCCCATACCGGGATGTGGCCGATCTCGCCGGCCCCGCCGTTGGCGCCGCGGTAGATCGCACCGTCGACGACGATCCCGCAGCCGATCCCGCGCCCGATCGTGACCACCAGGTACGACGAGTGCTCGCGACCGATCCCGTACAGGCGTTCGGCCGCGGCGAGCGTGTTCACGTCGTTGTCGACGAGCACCGGCGTACCGACGGCTTGTCGCAGGATCGGCCCGACCTGCATCGCTCGCCAGCCGAGGGTCGGCGCGTCGACGATCCCGGATGCCTGCGAGTCGACGGACCCGGGTACGCCGACGCCGACACCGAGCAGCTCGTCGTCGAGCCCGGCGACCTCCGAGGTCAGGATCCGGCCGAGCCGGTCGAGCGCGTCGGTGGCCGCCGGATCGTAGTCGTGCGACCGGCTCGACCGAACGGTGCCGTCGAGCTCGACGGTCACAACCGCGACGTGGTCCGCGGTGACCTTCGCGCCGAGTGCGACGCCGGCCCGGCTGGCCAGACCGAGAAGTCGCCTCGGCCGGCCGCCGTTCGACGGGACCGACTCGAGCTCCTCGACGACCCCACGTGCGATCAGATCCTTCGTCACCTGCGTGACGGTCGCCGGGCTCAGGTCCAGGCTGCGGGCGATCGCGGTCCGGGACGTGGGACCACGGGTGCCGAGCAGTACGACGATGCCGGACGGCACCAGCTCACCACCGCGAGGGCTCTGACCGCTCACCGAATCACTTCCTTCAGGACTAAATTTAGTCCGAAAGTAAGCCGCCCGGACGCGGCTGTCAAGAGTTCTCTGCGGCCGGCCGATGGAAGAAGATTCCGAGTGACAGTGACTTTCATTTGATCTGAGATCACCGTCACAGCCGGTCATGTTCTGAGTAAGGACTCTGTGAAGAATCGGTCCTGACGGCCTGCTCGGGTGGGGATCATCGCGGGCCTGACCGTAAGTTCGATTCTTGGGTGGTCCGTCGAAGTCAGGAGTGATCGAAGTGCTACGGGGCTCACGGGGCGTGCCGTCGGCATGCCCACAACCAGCGGATCCGGTCTGACCGTGATCACGCTGAACAAGATTCTCGGCGCGGCCGGGGTGGTGCTGCTGCTCGTCGGCGGCCTGCTCGGGTTCCGCTCGGTCTCGGCCAGTGGCACCCGCTGCGGTTCGGCGTTCCAGCCGGCCGGCGGGATCACGCCGATGGCCTGCGACAACGCGCTGAACGGTGCGAGCACGCTGGTCACGATCGTGATCAGCGTCGGCGTGCTGTGCCTGATCGCCGCCGTAGCGGTCAAGGTGGTCCGCGATCGGACTCACGCGAAGGTCGTCGCCTGAAGCAATCTGCTCGGCTGTGGCAGGGTGCCGGGATGACGATCGAACCGTTCCGGCTGGATGTGCCGGAGAGCGAGCTGGACGACCTCCGTCGGCGTTTGGACCTAGTGCGTTGGCCCGCTGAGCTGCCCGGCGCGGAGTGGTCTCGCGGCGTCCCGTTGGCGTATCTCCAAGACCTGGTTGCCTATTGGCGGGACGGGTACGACTGGCGCGCCGCTGAAGCGCGGTTGAACGAGTGGCCGCAGTACACGACTGTGATCGACGGGGCTCAGGTCCATTTCGCGCATGTTCCGTCGTCGGACCCGGCGGCGGTCCCGCTCGTTCTCACCCACGGGTGGCCGGGGTCGGTCGTCGAGTTCACCGAGGTCGCGAAGCTGCTGACCGACTTCCACCTGGTGATCCCGACGATCCCGGGGTTCACGCTGTCCGGGCCGGTGGGCGAGCCGGGATGGGAGTTCAAGCGCGTCGCCCGCGCGTGGACCGAGCTGATGACACGGCTCGGCTATGAGCGGTACGGCGTACAGGGCGGCGACTGGGGTGCGGCGATTTCGCGCGAGGTCGGGCGCATCGACCCCGAGCGCGTGATCGGCGTACACCTCAATCTCATCCCTGGTGCGGGCGCTACGTCAGAGCCGACGCCGGAGGAGCTTGCGCCGCTCGATCAGGCTGAGCAGGAACGCACGTGGGCGTCGTGGCGTCGTCAGCAAGCGTTCGCTTCGGAGCAGCAGGGGTACGCCGATCTGCAGTCGACGCGACCGCAGACGCTGGCTTATGCGTTGACGGATTCGCCGGTCGGGCAGCTGGCGTGGATCGCGGAGAAGTTCGCGACCTGGTCGGATCCGGCGTCACCGATCGACCGCGACGCGCTGCTCACCAACGTGATGCTCTACTGGCTCACCCGGACCGCGGGATCGGCGGGCGCGATCTACTACGAGCGCGCGCACGCGTCGTACTGGGGTCAGCCGGCCGAGCCATCCCGTACGCCGACGGCGCTGCTCGACCTCGCGCACGAGAACTTCATCCCGCTGCGGCACAAGGTCGCTCGCACCGACAACGTCGTCCGCTGGACAAGCCATCCGCACGGCGGCCACTTCGCTGCTCTCGAACAGCCCTCCGTGCTGGCCGCCGACATCGGGGCGTTCTTCAGGGCTTGAGGATCAGCTTGCCGGTGGTACGGCGGGCCAGGAGGTCCTCGTGGGACCGACGCGCCTCTTCGAGCGGGTACTCCGCGCCGACGAGCGGGCTGAGCTTCTTGGCAGCGGTCAGGGCGAGGAGCTCGGTCAGCGGTTCGGCGTACCCGCCGGGGAGATCCATCGCCGGGACGAGCCAGAAGCCGGCGACCGATAGGTTGCGCTGGGCAAGCGCACTGGGATCGACGGACGGTCGTCCTTCGCGGCCGGCGTTGCCGTAGTTCACCAATCGGCCGAACCCGTTGAGGCATTCGAGTCCGGCCAGCATCGTTGCCCCACCGGTCGAATCCAGTACGACGTCGACGCCATCGGTTGCCTTGAGCACTCTTTCGGCGTAACCGTCGGGGTTGTTGTCCACGGCAACATCCGCGCCGAGCTCCAGGGCGAGCTCCCGCTTGGCGTCGGTCGATGCCGTCGCGATGACGTGCCCGGCTCCGAAGTACTTCGCGAGCTGAACGGCCAGCGACCCGACGCCACCTGCGGCTGCGTTGACCAGGACAGTCTCGCCGGGGCTCAGCCGCGCGCTGTTCTTCAGCGCGTGCCAGGCGGTCAGTCCTTGGATAAGCAGCGCGAGCGCCTGCCCGTCGCTGACTGCATCCGGTACGTCGACTGCGCGATCGACCGGCGCGACGGCGTACTCGGCGTACCCGCCACCGGTCTCGAAGATGGGGGAGAGGATGCGGCGACCCGCGTCGGTGCGTCCGACGATCTCGACACCGGGGACGAACGGCAGCTTGACGCCGCCGCGGTACGAACCGTCCGTGCGATGCGTATCCGCGAAGTTCACGCCGGCGGCGGTCACCTCGACGAGGAGCTGGTCCGGTCCGGCGACCGGTGGGTCGAGCTCGGTCGGGACGAGGACCTCGGGACCGCCGAACTGGGTGACCTGGATCGCGCGCATGGGGGTGTCTGTCCGTTCTGTCGGGCGAACTATCGTTGCCGCATGAGTTTTACCGGTTTTCCGGCGGCGGCGCTGGATTTCTACGACGATCTCGAAATGGACAACACCAAGTCGTTCTGGACGGCGCACAAGCAGGTGTACGAGGAGTCGGTCCGCGCACCGATGACCGCGCTGCTCGCGGAGCTCGAGGAGGAGTTCGGTACGGCGAAGCTGTTCCGCCCGTACCGCGACGTCCGCTTCGCGAAGGACAAGACGCCGTACAAGACCCACCAGGGCGCGTTCATCGACCTGGCTCCCGCGACGGGCTGGTATGTCCAGGTCTCCGCCCCCGGCGTACGAGTAGCCGCCGGCTTCTACGACGCAACCTCCGAGCGCCTCGCGAGGGTCCGCACCGCCATCGACGACGACCGCCGAGGCAAACAACTCGAGAAACTCCTCGCCAAACTAACCCGAGCCGGCTGGACCGTAGGCGGCGACAAACTGAAAACCAGCCCCCGAGGCTACGACCCGGACCACCCCCGCATAGACCTACTCCGCCACAAGTCCCTCACAGTCTCCAAGTCCTACGGCTTCGAGCCCATCATCCACACCCCCGACCTAGCCACCCAGATCCGCACCGACTGGCAATCCACCAAACCCCTCCTAACCTGGCTAACCGACAACACCTGACGGAACGTGAGGGTGCTTGTACGGTGCGAATCCGACCAGCGATAATGGCGGTGATCTTGAATCCATGAGGTCGGAAACGCGAGGTTGTGGAAAATGCCGAGGGCTGCTGGTCCGCCGACTGTTCGGCTTCGTCGGCTTGCGGCTGAGTTGAAGAGCCTTCGCGCCGAGGCGCAGCTGACCCGCGAACAGGTGCAGGAACAGACCGGTGTCAACCAGGGCACCCTCTGGCGCATCGAGAAGGGCCAGGCCAAACCCCACACCGGCACCCTCGAAACCCTCTTCGACCTGTACGACGTCCCGGAAGCTCGCCGCGTCGAACTGCTCGAGCTGGCGCGTGGCGGGAAGCAACCCTGGTGGCTTCGCCAGCTCAAGGACCTGATGCCGCAGAGCTATGCGGCGTACATCAGCTTCGAGTCGGAGGCCAAGGTCGCGCACAACTACGAATCGCTGTTCGTGCCGGGTCTGCTGCAGACCGAGGAGTATGCCCGTGCGGCTCTCGTCGACGGCCTTCCGAGAGACTCGGGCAAGTTCGAGTTGAGCGTGCAGACCAGGATGGAGCGCCAGCGCGTTCTCGGTCGGCGGGAGGACGGACGCGATCCTCTGGAGCTCTGGGCGGTGCTCGACGAGGCCGCCTTGCGCAGAGAGGTAGGCGGTCGTTCAGTGATGCGCGCCCAACTCGGCCGACTGCTGGAAGTGAGCGAGCGCCCGAACGTCACGCTGCAGGTGATCCCGTTCGATCGCGGGACGCATCCCGGCATGCTCGGCGCCTTCGTCCAGCTGAAGTTCGGTTCGGTCGCACCCGACATCGTCTACGTGGAGAGCGTGGCCGGTGACATCTTCCTGGAGGCAGAAGCCGAGATCGACCGGCACAGCCTGGTCTTCGATCACCTGCGGGCGACAGCGCTCAGCCCGCGCGACACCAGCACGTTCATCGCCACGCTGATCGCCCAGTGAGGTTATCCACAACCTCGCATTTCAGCTTTCCGACGGTACTGCGCCACCCGGATCCGACCCCCGGCCCGCCCCTCCAGCCCGCAGAGATTCGGATGGTGCGACCCGTACCGGTCTCCGTACGGTCGTTGCATGACGACCGCAGCGACGAGCCTGGCCATCTCGGCCGGCAACTCGATGGGGCCGAGGTCGGGCGCACACCGCGTGCTCTATTGCTACGCCCACGAACGCCTCGCCCCTAAGCTGCGAGATCTCGTCGCAGTTCAGGAAGCCGCAGGCCGGGCGGCGATCGAACGCGGCTTCGTCCTCGGCGCGCTGTTCGTCGAGGAGGACAGCTCAGGTACGGCGATGCAGGCACTCATCGATGCCGTGTCGTCCCAGCCTGGCGGCACCGCGGTCGCGGTACCCCACCGCGGGCACCTGATCCCGCTCGGCCGCCCGTATGAATGGCAACTGTTCCTCGAAGAGATCACCCGTCATCCACTCGTCTTCACAGGACGCACTCCCTGAGCAGCGGGGCGGGCATGCCGGATCCCTGTCGCCCGTGCCCGTCCCGCTTTCCACACCTTGCAGATCGGAAGGACCGACTATGCCCAACAGGTCGACCGGGCGGCCGCAAGCGATCGTCGACCAGTCTCAGAGAGTCTGGGACTGGCGTTTGTCAGCGTTCGAAGTCTTTGCGGATGTCGGTGAGGATGTCGCGGGTTTTGTTCGGGGGCGGGGCTGCGACGCAGAGGGCTTCCATGGTGGCCGTGTACTGGTCGAGGTCTTCCAGCTTGTCCAGGTACAGGGCGCTGGTGAGGTGCTCGATGTAGACCATGTCGGGCAGGTCCTGCTCCGGGAAACGGAGGATGCTGTAGGCGCCGCCGGTGGCTGCGTGGCCGCCGACGCTGAACGGCATCACCTGGAGGGTGACGTTCGGCAGCTGGGAGGCGTCGATCAGGTGGTTGAGCTGCTCGATCATGCTCTTGACGCCACCGATCGGCCGGCGCAGGACAGCCTCGTCCACCACGGCCCACAGGCGAACCGGCTCCGGGCGGGTCAGGACGCCCTGGCGGTTGGTCCGCAGCGTCACGCGACGCTCGACCTCATCGCCCGGGATCATGCCGCGACCCAGCTGGACCACCGCACGGATGTAGTCGGGCGTCTGCAGCAATCCGGGAATGAACTGCAGCTCGTACACACGGATCAGCTGCGCCGCGGCTTCGAGGTCCAGATAAGAGTGGAACCAGCTCGGCAGCACGTCGCCGTACCGATGCCACCAGCCCGGGTTGTTCGCTTCGCGCGCGAGACGAAGGAGCCGCTCGCGCTCTTCCTCGTCGTCGAGCCCGTAAAGACTGAGCAGGTCGCCGACGTCGCGTTCCTTCAGGCCGACGCGGCCCAGCTCCATCCGGCTGATCTTGGACTCCGACGAGCGGATCTCCCAGCCGGCGTCGGACCGGCTGATACCGGCGGCCGCCCGCATGCGGCGAAGGTGCGCTCCGAGAATGACGCGCAGCGCGGTCGGTCCGCTTTGCGCGCCCGACTCCGTCACCCCAACCTCCCAGCGGCCCCAGCGGTCTCCATCAACATCAACCTCACCCGCAAGTGCACATCATCGCACGGCAGGGCTCTGATCTGCCGAAGTTCTTACAAAAGAGCGGCGAATCCGCAGCAGCGATCACGGAGCGTAAGAGTAGCCGATCCGCATCACGCCTGATTTGTCAGTACATAGTAGCCGTCAAGCGTGTCGTCGAACACCGTTCGGCGACGGTCGATCCAGCCTGGTTCAGGCGTAACAGGGGCCGAATGGGGTTCGTTGTGGTCTCGAATTGGAAAACGTGCGGATGCACGTGCATCGGGCGCTTGCATTCGTCGCGTGCCGACGCCATGATTGCTTCATGCACAGAAGGTGAGCTGAATCTCGCGAAAAGTGACATCGCGTGATCCGGCAGGCCGGTCCTTACAGAGCGCCAATGGCCCCCCGTTGGCTTGACTGGTTGGGGAACCCGAGTCGATGAACGACAACGACAGTGAAGTTGTGGAGCAGACCGCCGGCATGGTCGACGGCCGCGCGCCCGAGGAGCTGACGGAGCGGGAGATCCAGGATCTGGTTGCGCGTTGCCCCGAGCAACAGCGCTGGGCCTTCGAGGGCTGGTTGCGCGGCGTTCGCCAACTCGACGGCGACCCCATCGTGAGCCTGGCTCCATGACCACCGATAGAGCAGTAGGAGGACGGAAAATGGTGCGGATCTGGCTGGGCGACCACCTGATCGCCGAGTACGTCGCCGAGCCGGACCGTGCATCGCGGTACCAGCGGGTGATGACGCCGAAGTTCACCGGATTGCGAATCACCGTTGACAATGCGGCCACCGGGAAGGCATCCGAACTGCCGAGCGAACAGCTCTGGCCGCTCACCGTCCAGTAGTTCCGTACTCGCCCCTCAGACACGCCAGGGCTGACTCTCGCCGGAGAGTCGGCCCTGGCGTTTCCATGTCTTGTGCGGTCCGCGCAGAGCCGGATCTGCCGGCCGCCGATCGACCTTGCGTCCACACTCGCGTTACCGGCCTTCGAGGCCGATCTCAGGGCACACGAAAGGGCCCCTTCGTCACTCGCCTGGCGAAGGGGCCCTTGCTTTTCGTGTTGCCCTGTACTGCTGTGTGAAGCTCAGGCGAGGTAGTCGAACTCGCCGTCCTGAACGCCGCCGAGGAACGCCTCGATCTCGGCCTTGGTGAAGACCAGGGCCGGGCCGTCGGTGAAGCGCGAGTTGCGCACCGCCACACCGCCGTCCGAGAGCTTCGCAACCTCGACACAGTTGCCGTTAGGGCCGCTGCGCTGGCTCTTCTTCCAGATCAGCTCACTGTTCGAGTCGCCGGGCATGCCGTTGTAGATCGCAGTCATCAGCTGCACCTTCCATACGTCCTTGGCATATGCACGTGCATTTGGCCTTGCATCTGCATCGTACACACTTTTGGCACGCGTGTCCGCTCCCTTACTTCCAGTGATGGTGTCGGGGTCAAACGCCCGTTCTCCGGCGTGTCCGGTCGCGATCAGTGACGATTTCGGGGCCCATGCATGAGATCCCGGCAGCTGGGTACGACTTCTCTTGCAGGCATGACCGTGGTTCAGCGAAGTGCCACGCCGTGACTAGACAGTCGCGAGGTCATACCAATGGTTACGAGCATCATGGAGCGGGTTTCCACCCGCTGCGCCACTCCGGCCGATCGGGCCGCACGTGAAGCAGCCACCCGGGAGCTGATGGAACGCCGGGCTGCCAGTACCGCCGAAGGCGAACGGCAGGAACTTCTCGAACAGGTCGTCGAACTCAACCTGGAAATGGCACAGGGCATCGCGCGCCGTTTTCGCGGGCGAGGCGCCGAGGCGGACGATCTGGAGCAGGTCGCGTACCTGGGGCTGGTGAAAGCAGCCCACCACTACCGGCTCGAGGCGGAGACCCCGTTCATCGGGTTCGCCATCCCGACCATCCGCGGCGAGGTCAAGCGGTACTTCCGCGACTGCGCCTGGACGGTCCGGATCCCGCGCCGGCTGCAGGAGATGCAGGGCACGATCGCAACCAAGCTGCCGGAGCTCGAGCAGCAGCTGAACCGCGAGCCGACGCCGAGCGAGATCGCTGAGCACCTCCAGGTCGAGGTGGTCGAGGTCGAGCAGGCACTTGCGGCGAAGGGCTGTTTCAACGTGTTGTCGCTCGACCGTCCCGCCGAGGCCGACGCCGAACTGACGCTGGCCGACGTGGTCGCCGACGACGATGACGCGAGCATCGACCAGCTGGAAACGGTCGAGATGCTCGAGCCTGTGCTCGCCGATCTGGGCGAGCGTGACCGCCGGATCCTTCAACTGCGCTTCATCGAAGGCTGGACGCAGTCGGAGATCGGCAACGACATCGGCGTCAGCCAGATGCAGGTATCCCGGGTCCTGCGCCGGATCCTCGACGACCTGCGGGACAAACTCGCCCCGGTCCAGGCCGCGGCCTAAGAGTTGCCCGCAGCAACCGTGCCCTGGTGGTAGTAGAGACGCCAGGTGCCGTCGGTCCGTCGCCACAGAGAACTGCGGCGGACCGACGCACCACCTGTACGACGGGACACGTACGTCGGTCCCATCGCCCGCCCGACGCGCCCACCTCCACAGCGTCAACCCTAGACTCGCGGGTCGCTGGACCTCACCGTCGGTGGCGGGTGGCGGCACAATGGGGGAGGACGAGGGGATACGTAGTTGCTGTTGGCCTTGCGCATGTTCAAGACCGTGCCTGCGGACGCGGTCTCGGTAGTGCGCGCGTACCCGCCGATGATCGTGTGTTTCGCGGCCGCGCTGGCCGGCACCGCAGTCGTGTTCGACGTCTTCTATCTCGTCGCCAGCCCCGGCCTCACACTAGCGCTTGTTTATACGGTGCCGGTGCTCGCCGGTCTGATCGCGGGCCTCGTGGCCGCGGCCGACGATGTCGGCCTGGAGCGGCGAGTACTTCTTTGTACGGTCGGTCTGGCGATCGCACTCGGCATCACCAACTCGATCGTGGTCGCGATGATCGCCGCGATGTCCCGCACCGACCCGTCGAACTGGTCGTCCGGCGGCCAGTCCGTCCTCTTCGCCGGGTGCTCGGTGCTCGCCGTCGCGCTCTCGATCGTTGCCTGCAGCAAACTGATCGATGCGCTCGGCATCGAACTACGCACCGAGTTGCCGCATCGCCGCCGACCCGTTCCGGCTCCGACTGTCTTACTCGCACCGCGGCCGCGAGTGAGCAAGGAGTCGGCCGCGCGCGCCCGGCCCGCCCCACCGCCTCCTCCACCGGTGGTCCCGCAGGATGAGGAAGAGACCATCCCGGTCTTCGTCCCGCCACCCCTCAAGGTGGTGGATCCGGACGAGGCCCGCCCGGTGACCACGTCCGGCCAGATCGCACCCCACACCCCGCGCATGCGCCGTACTCCTCGCCGCAGCAACAAGCCGGGCCGTCGCCCCGGGACGTAAGCTGCGAGACTGGTCCTGTGTGGGATCTGGTGATTGTTGGGGCCGGCCCGGCGGGAGCCGCGGCCGCGCTCGGGGCGTTGGGGGCGGATCCGACTCTGTCGGTGCTGCTGGTCGATCGGCACGACTTTCCGCGGGACAAGGCATGTGGTGACGGGATCGCGCCGCACGTACTCGATCTGCTCGCGGACGTCGGCGTCAAGGGGATCCTCGACGACTGGACCCCGGTACGGCGGTTCGTGCTGAACCGCGGGTCCGCCGGCGTGGATCGGGAGATGTCTCGCCCGACCTGGGTGGTGCCGCGGATGGTGTTCGACCAGCGGCTCGTCGAGGCTGCGCAAGCGGCCGGGGCTCAGTTGATCCGGCGACGGGTCCGCGGCCTCGCGATCCAGCGGCAGTCCGTCACGGTCGACGACGACCTGCACGGCCGGTTCGTGGTCGGCGCGGACGGCGCCCATTCCGTCGTACGGCAGGAGCTCGGGACCAAGCCCGGTCCGGTCGCGCTCGCGATCCGCGGATATGCACCGACGCCGACTGCGCGGGCAGCGAGTCAGGTGATCGCGTACGGTCCGGGCCGGCAGCCGTCGTACGCGTGGTCCTTCGATCGCGGCGACGGCTGGTCGAACGTCGGGTACGGCGAACTCCTCGCCGGCACCCGTCCGACGCGAGCCGACCTGCTCAAGAACCTCGAGACACTCCTGCCGGGAGCGACCAACGGCGGCGAGTCGTGGTGGGGCCATCATCTGCCGCTCGCAGGCTGGTCCTGGCGACCGCAGAGCGGACCGGTGCTGCTCGCCGGCGACGCGGCCGGTCTCATCAACCCGATGACCGGTGAAGGCATCTACTACGCGGTCGCAACCGGGCTGCTCGCGGGCCGCTCGATCGCGGACGCACTGCGGACAGGCGACTCGGACGCGGGTACGCCGTACCGTCGCCGGACGTCCCGCCTGCTGTCGAGGCACCTGCGCCATACCGCAATCGTTGCCCAGCTCAGCCGCTCCGATCGGATCCTCGACGCGGGTATCCGCGCGGCCGACGCCGACCAGGGCATCTTCGACGACCTCGTCGAGCTGGGCCTCGCCGACGGCTACCTCACTCGCCGCCTGCTCCGGAAGCTGCTGCCTTGACGGCATAGTCGACCGCATCAGTCACGCGCTCGACAAGCCAGTCCAACTTGGTCGCCAGCTCGTCGGGGCTGAGTAGCCGATCGGCCTTCCAGAGGACGGCGAGAACAGAGAGGCAGTCCTGGAAGCCCGCGCCACCAGACATGTCCTCGCTGAGTCGCTGGAAGAACTCGGCCATCTGTGTCAGCCGCTCGCCCGCCGGGGTGTCGCGCCCGACCAGGTCGACGCCCTCGGCCGCGGTCTCGGCCCAGTTGAAGTTGGTCCGCGCGCTGATCTCCCACGCCTTCAGCCAGACGTCCTCGGCGATCACGTAGTGCTGGAGCCGGCGCTCCGGGTCGGGCTCGCGATGAACCATGCCCACCCGCTCGAGGTATCCGATCGCCTTCGAGATCGACGCCGGGCTTACCCACAACTCCCGGACGAGATCGGCGGCGGTGAGCGTGCGCGAGTCCGACGTATAGAGCAGTGCGAGCACGCGCGACGCCATCCGCGGCAACCCGCCGTCGACCATCATCTCCGCGAACCGCTCGACGTACGCCGCTCGCGGATCGCCGAGCCGGCTCGTGCCCGCCGTACGACGACCCTCGTCCGGCCGCCGTCGGCGTGCCCGCGAGGCCGTCGCGTAGTGCGCATGGTCCGCCCGATAGCCACCCGCGCCGCCGTTGCGCGCGACCTCGCGGCTGATCGTCGACGTCGGTCGCTGCAGTTGCCGCGCGATCTCGGCGTACCCGAATCCGTCGGCGAGTCCGGCCGCGATGTCGAGCCGGTCCTGATGGCTCAGCCTGCCTCCGGGCATCCGGCACCTCCGCGCGTTTATCGTCAGGTCATTGCAACGCATTGCATTCTCTTGCAGTCTCATTGCACAGAATGCCATGTATTACAGGGTTTTGCGAGCTGGGGTCTGTCAATGACGATTGCCGGTTCGGTGAACGCAACGTAGTTTCCAGGTCATGGTTCTAACAGTTGATGGCCTGCGGATGCGGTACGGCGACACCGAGGTCCTGCATGATGTTTCGTTCGACGCGGGCGCCGGCGAGGTGGTCGCCTTGCTCGGCCCCAACGGCGCGGGCAAGAGCACGACCATCGAGATCCTCGAAGGCTTCCGGCTTCGTTCGGCGGGCCGGGTCGAGGTGCTCGGCGTCGACCCAGCCGCGGGCGACGAACGGTGGCGGTCGCGGATCGGCATCGTGCTGCAGTCCTGGCGCGACCACGGCAACTGGCGGGTGCGCGAGCTGCTGCATCACCTCGGCTCGTACTACGCGCCGTACGCGACACCGTGGCCGGCGGACGAACTGCTCGACGCGGTCGGGCTCGCCGGGCAGGCGAAACAGAAGATCAGGACGCTGTCGGGAGGCCAGCGCCGGCGGCTCGACGTCGCGATCGGGATCGTTGGTCGCCCCGACGTACTGTTCCTCGACGAGCCGACGGCCGGGTTCGATCCGGAGGCGCGGTACGAGTTCCACGAGCTGGTCCGGGGGCTCGCGGTCGATCAGGGTACGACGATCCTGCTCACCACTCACGATCTCGACGAGGCGAGCAAGCTCGCGCACCGCATCCTCGTCCTCGCCGCGGGCCGCATCATCGCGTCCGGTACTGCCTCCCATCTGATCGCGGCGGCCGACGCGGGATCACTAGAAGACACCTATCTGGCCTTGGTTCGACAGGAGCACCGATGAGATTCCGACCCGGTTGGCAGCGCGGACTGATCGAACTACGGCAGTCGTTCACGAACCCGGCCGAGCTGACCAGCCATTTCCTCTGGCCGGTCCTGATGCTGATCGCGCTGTTCTTCCTCAGACATCGCGACTTCGGCTCGACCGGCCTGCTGCTCGGCGCGATCGCATTGCCGAGCATCCTCGGGATGAACGCCGCGATGGGCATGGTCAGCATGAGCCAACTCCTCACGGCCGATCGTGCCGATGGCACGCTGCTCCGCGCGAAGGCCATACCAAACGGTATGGTCTGCTACCTCATCGGCAAGGTCGTGTCGGTCGCGGGCGGGCTGCTGGTCGATCTGGCGATCCTGTTGATCCCCGGCCTGATCATCGTCGACGGAGTCGCGCTCGGGTCGGCCCACTGGTTCACGTTGCTGTGGGTCCTGCTGCTGGGCCTGGTCGCAACGCTGCCGATCGGCGCGGTTCTCGGCTCGCTGCTGACCACCGCGCGTTCCCAGGGCTTGATCCAACTGCCGATGCTGGCCCTGATCGCCATCTCCGGCATCTTCTACCCGATCACCGCCCTGCCCGCCTGGCTGCAGTCCATCGGCCAGCTCACCCCCATCTACTGGATGGGCCTCGGCATGCGCTCGGCACTCCTCCCGTCCGAAGCGGTCGTGGTCGAGGTCGGCGAGTCCTGGCGGCACCTCGAGACGGCCGCGGTCCTCGGCGTCTGGGCGGTCGTCGGTTTGCTGCTCGCCCCCGTCGTACTGCGGCGGATGGCGCGCCGCGAGTCCGGCTCGAAGGTCGCCGAACGCCGCGAGCAAGCCCTCCGCCGCGTCGCATGATGGACAGATGATGCAGGCGTGGGTCGTCGAACATCCCGGTCCGATCGACAGCGGTCCGCTCCGCCAGGTACGGCGTACCGTCCCGGAACCCGGACCAGGTGAGGTCCTCGTCAAGGTCGAGGCCTGCGGGATCTGCCGCACCGACCTGCACCTCGCCGAAGGCGACCTCCAGCCGAAACGCCCCGGCGTCATACCCGGCCACCAGGCCGTCGGCACAGTGGTCGCCCGAGGCACGACGGACCGCCGAGGCGCGACGGCCCACGACGCGATGACCGGCCAGGTCGCGGCGACCGACCGCCCCGCGACCGGCGACCGCTTCGCGACTGGCGAGGGCTTCGCGGGCGGTGAGCGCGTCGGGGCTGGTGGGCGGTTTGGAGTTGGGGAGCGGGTGGGGATCGCCTGGCTGCGGGGGACGTGTGGGGTTTGTGAGTTCTGTCGGGTAGGTAGGGAGAACCTCTGCGCTCGCTCGGCGTACACCGGGTGGGATGCCGATGGTGGGCTTGCGGAGTACGCCGTGGTGCCTGAGGAGTATGCGTACGCGCTGCCGACCGATCGGCCCGCGGAGGAGCTTGCGCCGTTTCTGTGCGCTGGGATTATCGGCTACCGGTCCCTGGTTCGTGCGAGTCTGCCGCCTGGCGGGCGGCTTGGGATCTACGGGTTTGGGTCCAGCGCGCACCTGACCGCGCAGCTCGCAATCGCGCAGGGTGCCGAGCTGTTCGTGGTGACACGTGGCGAGAGGAACCGCGCGCTTGCCCGCGAGCTGGGTGCGGCCTACGTCGGCGACCGCCCGCCGGTGCCGCTTGATTCGGCGATCGTGTTCGCGCCGGCCGGTGACGTAGTCCCGCAGGCACTCGAAGCGCTCAAGCCCGGCGGTACGGTCGCGGTCGCCGGCATCTACCTGTCCGACGTACCCGTGCTGAACTACGAGCGGCATCTCTTCCACGAGCGCGACCTCCGCAGCGTCACCTCCAACACCCGTCGCGACGGCGAAGAGCTGGCGGACAGCTCTTCGCCGTCGCGACGGCGAAGAGCTGTTCCGCCTAGTGGCCCGCCTGCCGGTCCGACCGCACACGACGGTCGTCCCGTTCGACCAGGTCGACCAAGCTCTCGCAGACGTCGCCCACGGTCGCGCGAGCGGCTCTCTGGTTGCTGTCCTCGACGGTTGAACCGGTTCGTCGCGTGGGACGTTTCAACTAGATAGGTGAGCGTTAGAACTGGGTGAAGATTCCACCAGGCGGGGCGGCTGAACTTCAGAGCTGACTGCTAGCTGCGTTAGATTTGATCAAATCTTACCGAGCTGTCAGGGAGCGTGAGCATGCATAGACAGGATCCGGCCAGGCAACAGTGGTCGATCCTTGCTGCCGCGACCCGAGAGGACGGCCGGTGCTGAGCAAGGTCCTCGGCGCGGTGGGTCTTCTCCTACTGGTCGTCGGGGCGGTGTTCGCTGTTCGGCCGGTGCACATCGGCGGGGACGGCTGCGGCTCGGTCTTCCAGCCCGACAAGGGCATCACGCCGATGCAGTGCGACGCCCGGCTGAGCAGCCGCGGCAACCTGGTCACCGGCTTCGGCGCCGGCGGCGCAGCCCTCATCGTCACGGCTGTCGCAGTCGCCGCCATCCGCGACCGCCGCACCGTCGCCCGCTCCTGAGCGACCGCCGCACCGTCGCCCGCTCCTGAGCCTCACGTTGAGCACCCACCAACCGTTTCCGACGCCGATCGATGGTTGATGGGTGCTCAAAGACGATCAGCGGACGATCGTCGCGAGGACCTCGTTGAAGGCCTCGGTCGAGGACGGGTGCGTGTAGATCGAGTCGCGGAGTTCGGTGGCGGTGATGCGGTGCCGCATGGCGAGCGTGACCACGTTGATCAGCTCCTGCGCGTCCACACTCAGCAGCGCCGCCCCGAGGATCTCGTCGGTCTCGGCGTCGATCACGAACTTCATCGCGCCGCGGGTCTCCTCGACGATGTACGCGCGCGGCATCGCGACGATGTCCGCGACGTTCTCCATCCCGATCCGGACCCGGTACCCGGCTTCGCGCGCGGCCTTCTCGGTCAACCCGACGGTCGCGAGCGGCGGCGACATGAACAGCGTCTGCGGTACGGCGACGCGATCGGCCGTCGACCGCTTCCCGCTCCCGAGCAACTGGTCCACCACGATCCGGCTGTCGTCCAGCGAGATGTAGGTGAACTGCGGTCCGCCGTTCACATCGCCCAGCGCGAAGATGTGCGGCTGGCTGGTCCGCAAATACGAGTCGACCTCGACCGCGCCGCCCGCCGTCGTACGGACGCCAGCGTTCTCGAGCTTCAACTCAGCGCTGGCAGGCGCCCGTCCGGTCGCGGCCAGGATCGCGTCGACCTTGAGCGTGTGCTCGCGCCCGCCCTTGCGATAGACGACGGTGTCTTCGTCACGGATCTCCAGTACTTCGGCGCCGGCAACGATCTCCACGCCCTCGCCGGTCAGGATGTCCGCCGCCACGGCCGCGACGTCGTCGTCCTCGCGGCCGAGGATCCGGTCCGACGACTCGAGCACGGTGACCTGCGTTCCGAACCGGCGGTAGATCGAGGCGAACTCGATGCCCTGGTACCCGCCGCCGATCACGGCCAGCCGACCGGGCAGGTGCGCGGTGTGGATCAGGTCCACGTTGGTCACGGTCCGCGGGCTCTCGCGCAGACCGGGGATGTTCGGGATCACCGACTCCGAACCGGTGTTGATCAGGATGGTCTCAGCGACGATCCGTACGTCGCCGACCGCGACGGTGTGCTCGTCGACGAAGGACGCGGTACCGGTGAGGACGGTGATGTTCTCGGCCTCGTTCAGCGCGTTGTAGTTGCCGGCCCGGAACGTCGACGTCAGGGCCTGCACCTCGGCGATCGACCGCTCGAACCACTCTTCGGCCGAGTCGTCCGGCCGCCGCTTGCTGGAGTGGTGGACCAGTTGCTTGGTCGGCACACAGCCGACGTTCGGGCAGGTCCCGCCGTACATCTGGTCGGAGCGTTCGATCAGGATCACCCGACGACCGGCCCGGCCGAGCGCGGCGGCCGTCACCTTCCCGCCCTTGCCGAAACCGATCACGACGACATCTGCCGTCAGGTTGGAAGTCATGTCTTTGAGTCTGCGACCTACTCTTGAGACGGAACAGTCGATAAGAGCTCAATTTCCTGCTGAGGCGTCTCATGGATCTGATCAGCCATCTCGTCGGCCTGGCCCGTATCGGGGCAAGGGTCGACAAGCGCTGTCTGTTCGCGGCCGACACCGAGATGAAGGTTCCCGCGTACGCCGACGACGAGGCCGCGTTCCACTTCATTCTCGACGGCGAGTGCACGCTGGAGTTGCCCGACCGCTCGATCCAGCTGACCGCAGGCGACGCGGTCCTGCTGTCCGACAGCCCGGCGCACATCATCCGTACGCCGGGCGCGGACCAGCCGCGGGCGTCCGTCGAGACACCGGGTACGGCGTTCGACACCGTGAACAGCCCGTCCGGAGACGTGACCACCGACATCTTCTGCGGCCACTACACGGTCGGATCCGGCTCCGGCGTACTGCTCCTGCGCAGCCTGCCCGATCCACTGCTCGTGTCCTTCGGCACCGATGAGTCGGTCCGGACGGTCGCCGAGCTGCTGCGCGCCGAGGCCCGCGAAGAAGGCCCGGGTACGGCGGCGATCCTGGATTCACTGTGTGCCGCGCTGCTCGCGATGATGCTCCGCCGCGGCGGCCTGCCCGGCGCAGCGCCCTGGACCGCACTGGCCGACCCGCGCATCGCGACCGCGGTCGAAGCCGTACTGCGGGATCCCGGCGCCGACTGGACCCTGGAGCGGCTGGCCGCGACCGCGTCGATGTCCAGGGCAACCTTCGTCAGGCACTTCGCCCGACTGACCCCGACCAGCGTCGCTGCTTTCGTGACGCAGTTGCGGATGATGGTGGCCGCCGATCTGCTGACCGACGCCGACCAGACGGTGGCAACGGTCGCCGGCCGGGTCGGGTACCGCTCGGAGTCGGCGTTCAGCAAGGCGTTCCGGTCGGCCACGGGCAGCACGCCCGGGAGGTACCGCCGTACGCTCGGGGCTTGACCTTGACACTGTGTCAAGCCGGAAGGTCGTGGCATGTTCACTATCGGAGACTTCGCCGCGTTCGGTCAGGTGTCGGCGCGGATGCTTCGGCACTACGACGCGCTCGGGCTGTTGCGCCCGGCCGTCGTCGACGAGGTGACCGGCTACCGGTTCTACTCGGCCGAGCAGTTCGGCCGGCTGAACCGGATCGTCGCGCTCAAGGACCTCGGGTTCACCCTGCAGCAGGTCGGCGAGATCGTCGACGCCAAGCTGTCGGCCGAGGAACTGCGCGGCATGCTGCGGTTGCGGCAGGCCCAGCTCGAGGACGAGCTCGCCCGCAGCACCGCCCGGTTGACCAGCGTCGAGGCGAGGCTCCGACTCATCGAGAGGGAAGGTCACATGCCTACCGACGACGTCGTCCTCAAACGCATCGCCCCGACACAGGTCGCCGAGCTGTCCGCGATCTCACCGAGCTACGACGGTGAGGACATCGGTCCCGTCCTGCAACCGCTGTTCGGCCAGCTCTTCGAGCGCCTCGGCGCAGCTGGTCTGAATCCGTGCGGCTCACCGGTTGCGTACTACGAAGCCGCCGACGGCGAGGCGGTTCGGGTCCACGCCGCCGTACCGGTCGACGCCGGCACCAGCTCAGGGACTGGTGCCGACGTCGACGTCCTCGAGCTGCCCGAGATCACGCAGGCGGCCACCATCGTCCACAAGGGCGACATGATGGAGGCCGAGCGCAGCATGCAGACGCTGGCGCAATGGATCGAGGACAACGGCTATCGCAGCCAGGGGTACGCGCGCGAGGTCACGCTCCAGTTCGACCCGGACAACCCGGCGAACTGGGTGCACGAGTTCCAGATCCCGGTCACAAAGCCAAGCTGACCGTCGCGAAGGAATGCGGCGGCAGCGTCACCCGTAGCCCGCGGGGCTCCGGTTCCACAGTGAGCGGAGCCGGAGCCACCGCGTCCGGATCGCTGACCGTGTTGTACGACTGCGGCTTCGATGCCGTCAGCAACCGTCCGACCGACTCCCGCACGTCGGCACCGCGCAGATCCAGTACGACGTCCAGCGGCCCGCTCGGATCGAGATTGCTGACCGAAACCAGCGCCCGGCCGTCCTTCACCGACGCGGACGCCGACACCAGCTCCATCGACTCGTACGTCGGCTGCTCGACCACATGCACCGGTACGGCGGTCGCGTCGTGATGCCCCTTGTTCATCTCGAACACGTGGTACGTCGGCGTCCGCACCAGCCCGCCTTCGTCGTCGGTGAGCAGCATCGCCTGCAGGACATTCACGGTCTGCGCGATGTTCGCCATCACCAACCGCTCCGCGTGCTTGTGGAACACGTCGAAATGCAGGCTGGCGACCAGCGCGTCCCGCATCGCGTTCTGCTGGTACAGGAAGCCCGGGTTCGTGCCCGGCTCGACGTCCCACCACGTGCCCCACTCGTCCAGCACCAGACCGAGCTTGCGTTCCGGGTCGTACGCGTCCATCAGCGCGGAGTGCCCGCGGATGACCCGGTCGATGTCCTGCGCCTTGCGGATCGTGTCGTAGTACTCGTCGAGACCGAAGTCGGTCGCGCTGCCCTTCTGATCCCACGTTCCCGCGACCGTGTAGTAGTGGAACGAGATCGCCTGGAACAGGTTCTTCGGACCACGCTCGCAGCCGAGGCAGCTGACCGCCTTGAGCAGCGCCTCGGTCCACGCCAGGTCGTCGTCGGACGCACCGGCCGCGATCCGGTACAGCTTGTTGTCGCCGTGGTCCCGCAGGAACGTCGCGTACTGCCGGGCCAGATCGGCGTACGCGTCGGCCCGCATGTTGCCGCCGCAGCCCCAGGTCTCGTTGCCGATACCCCAGAACGGGACCTTCCACGGCTCGTCCCGGCCGTTCGCCTTGCGCTCGCGGACCATCGGGCTGTCGCCGTTGCGGGTCAGGTACTCGACCCACTCGCTCATCTCCCGCACGGTCCCGCTGCCGACGTTCCCGTTCACGTACGGCTCCGCGCCGAGCAGGTCGCACAACGCCATGAACTCGTGGGTGCCGAAGTGGTTGTTCTCCTCGACGTTGCCCCAATGCGTGTTGACCATCGACGGCCGGTCCGCCTTCGGCCCGATCCCGTCCTTCCAGTGGTACTCGTCCGCGAAACACCCGCCCGGCCAGCGCAGGTTCGGGATGTCGAGCGCCCGCAGCGCGTCGACCACGTCGAGCCGGATACCGCCCTCGTTCGGGATCGGGGAGTCCTCGCCGACGTAGAAACCGCCGTAGATACATCGCCCGAGATGCTCGGCGAAGTGCCCGTACAGGTGCCGGCTGATGGTCGGACCGGGTACGTCGAGATCGATGACGACCCGGGCAGTAGATGCTATGGACAACGGATTTCTCCTTGAGCTAGATAGTTCGGTGCGACCGGAGCGTTGCGGTCGCACACGAGTTGGTTGCCTTCAGCCCGCAGTACGGCGACGTGGACGTCGGTCAGCCGGTGCGGATCCACCACACCGTCGGCGAATCCGAAGCGCCGATGGGTGAAGTAGAAGATCCATCCCTCGTCCCGCCCCACGACGACATCGGCATGGTGGCCGAAGCCGAGGGCGGTCTCGTCAAGAATCCGCCCGGCCCGCTCCCAGTTCGTCAGGTCCAGCGACCGATGCACCGCCTGTCCACGCCAGTCGTCGGTGATCATCCAGTAGAACTCACCGAGCCGGAACACGTTCGGTCCTTCATGCGGGTCCCCGGCGATCGCCTGCACCGGCGCCGACCAGTGGGTCAGATCAGGCGAGTCGACAGACCAGGTGGTCGAGCCGGCCGCCTCGTCCTTGTACCAGAGCCGCCAGCCACCCTCGGGCAGTTCATACGCACACGCATCGATGACCCGGTCCGACGACAGCGGCAGCACACCGTCGTACCGCCAGTCGGTCAGGTCCGTCGAGGTGTGATGCAGGATCGTCCGTGAATGGCCTGCCCATTGGTCCGGTACGCCGGGGATGTAGCTGGTGAACATGTGGAACCGATCGCCGGCGCGGATCACCTCGGGCGCCCAGAGCGTGTTCCGTCCCGGATGCGGATCGATGCCCTCGGCAACGCCGGCGTACTCCCAGGTCAGGCCTCCGTCGTACGAGCGCGCGACGCCGATATCGGTGCCGTGCACCCAGCGGTTGCCACCGTCGGGCTCGCGGGCCCGGCGCTGGGTGTAGAACATCCACCAGAACCCGTCCGGCCCGGCGATCAACGTCGGATCTGTCGGCGCGAGATGCACCGGGTCGGTGTAGAGAAGGGTCACGATTTCACGCTTCCTGCCAGCAGGCCGCTGACGATATGGCGTTGGGTGAGGACGAAGAACACGACCATCGGGACCAGCACGAGCACGCTCATCGTCATGAAGGCCGGCCAGTCGGTGGAGAACTCGCCGACCGAGCGGTAGACCTGCAGGACGAGCGTGGACTTCTCCGGCGAGCTGAGGAAGACGTTCGGGGTGATGAAGTCGTTCCAGATCCCCATCGTCTGGAAGATCCCGACCGTGACCAGGATCGGCCGGATCAACGGCAGCACGATCCGCCAGTAGATCTGGAACGGCCCGGCGCCGTCGATCCGGGCAGCCTCGATGATCTCGAACGGCAGCCGGCTGATGTACGCCTGGATCAGGAAGTAGCAGAAGATCGCGCCGCCGGAGTAGATGATGACCAGACCGCGCAGGGTGTCGACCAGTTCGGCGCCGACGAGCAGCCGGTACAGCGGGATCAACGTCGACTGTCCGGGCACGATGAACCCGAGCAGCAGCAGTGCGCCGAAGATCCGGTTGAAGCGACTCGCCCGCATCGCCATCGCGTACGCCGCAGTCGAGCCGACGAACAGCTGCACCAGCAGCGCGGCGATCGTAACGGCCAGCGTGTTCAGGAAGCTGCGCCCGAGCGGCACGGTCTCGAAGATCCGCTGGTAGTTGTCCAGGAACAGGCTCGTTGGCAGCGCCAACGGAGACTTAGCCATCTCCTGCTGCGTCTTGAACGTGTTGACGACGATGTAGTACAGCGGCACGCCGACCAGACACGCGAGCGCGATCATCACCACACTCGTGACCGGGGAACGTCGTTGCTTCACAACACCCTCCGTTCGATTCGGCGTGAGGCCCACAGTTGCGCGACGGCCACCAGCGCGACCGCGAAGGTGAACAGCACCGCCAGTGCCGAGGCCAATCCGTACCGGCCCTGCGCGACACCGCTGGTGATGATCGACTGGGTGATCGTGTACGTCGAGTACCCCGGCCCGCCCTTGGTCAGCGTGAACGGGAGATCGAACACCTTGAGACCGCCGGTCATCAGCAAGAAGTTGCTGATGACAATGGCCGGGGTGAGCAACGGCAGCGTCAGATGGAAGAACTGTTGCCGTGCCGACGCACCGTCGATGGTTGCCACCTCGTAGTAATCCGCCGGTATCGACTGCAGATAAGCGAGATACAACATCGCGTGCCATCCCGCGCCGCCCCAGACCGCGACCACGATCACCGACAGCCGCGCGAGCGTGTCGTCCGACAGCCACGGGTACGGCCCGGCGTGGAACAGACTCTGCAACACCGAGTTCAGTACGCCGGAGCCGAGCGGCGACAGGATGTAGCCCCAGACCAGACCGAGGATCGCGATACTCGGGATCGCCGGGAAGAAGAACACCGACCGGACGAAGTTCCGGCCGAAGAACTTCTTGTTCAGTACGACGGCCAGCGGGATCGCGCAGGCCGTGATGAGCACCGCCGTACCGATCGTGTACGCCAGCGTGAACCCGAGACCCGCCAGCATCGACGGGTCCGTGAGCACCTTGTGGTAATTGGACAGCCCGACGAACTTCACGTCCGCGGAGTAGCCGGTGAAGTCGGTGAAACTCCAGTAGAACGTCTGCGTCAGCGGGATCACCAGGAGCACGATGAACACCAGTGCGACCGGCACGAGGAACAGCTGGTTCGCGGACGTATCGCGCGCCCGCGCCCAGGTCGAGCGTTCAGCTCGGACCGGAGCCGGTGAGGCGGCCTCGGTCCGAGTGAGCAGGGGAGTGCTCACGACGTACTCGCGAGCTTGGTGTCGAGGGCGTTCGCGACCTGCTCAGGGGTCGCCTTGCCCTGGACCAGCAGCTGCAGCTGCGCGGTCGCTTCGACGTTCAGGATGTCCTCCGCCCGTTTCCAGGCGATCTGCGGCAGGTAGATGTTTCCGGCCCGGACGTCCTTCACGATCGGCTGCAGCGCCGGGTCGAGTGCGGGCTGGAAGTCGGTCGTCACCGTGATCGCGCCGGTGGCCTTCTGGTACAGGGCCATCGCCTCCGGCGTGTCGAGGAACGCGAGGAACTTCTCCGCGGCCGCCGGGTTCTTCGCCTTCGAGTTGATCGCGTAGCCCGGGCTGGCCGCACCCGCCAGGTACGCCGGACGACCGGCGATCCCGGGGATCGGCGCCATCTCGATCTTCAGCTTCGGCGCGGCCTTGCGTACGCCGGGGATGTCCCACGGGCCGGCGATCATCATCGCGACCTTGCCGTTGGCGAACTCGGTCCGGACCTGGTCACCGGTCAGGCCGACGACCGCGGGGGTCACCAGGCCCTCGGTCCACAGCCGCGACCACTGCGTCAGCGGCTCGACCCAGTAGTCCTTGAACTTCGCGGACCCGTCGAAGATCTTGCTGTCCATGGAGTTGCCGTCCGCCGCGCTCTCGGCGCCGAGGAAGGCGGACAGCGGCGTCGACATCGCCTGAACGGACTCGAGGTACGGCGTGACGCCGGCGTTCTTCAGCTTGTGGCACAGGGCAAGGAACTCGTCCCAGGTCTGCGGGATCGTGGTCGCACCGGCCTTGGCCAGCAGGTCCTTGTTGTAAAGGACTCCCGCGCCCCACGACGCAACCGACAGGCCGTACACCGCGCCGTCCTGACCGCCGTACGTGGTCTGGTTGAACTTCGGCACGTTCTTCAGGAACGGCTTGTCCTTCAGATCCACGACATGCTTGCCGTTGATCAGGTTGGTCTTGTTCTCGGCCGCGATCGCGAACACGTCGGCCGCCGTACCGGACAGGATCCGGGACTGCAGCGTGGAGATGTACTCCGCGACCGGGGGAGCGTTGGAGAACTCGATCTTGATGCCCGGGTTCTCCTGCTGGAACTTGTCGATCACCGGTTTCATCGTGTCTTCTCCGTCCCAGGAGAAGAACGTCAGCTTCCCGTCGCTGCTGCCGCTGCTCCCGGAGGATCCGCCGCAGGCGGCGAGCGGAAGGGCGAGCGCGACCGCCGCCAGAGCGGCTAAGGTACGGCGCAGTCTCATCGCAGACTCCTTTTACGTAAGGTGGATGGCATGAAGAAGGGCACGACTGCGGTGACGATGGCCGATGTCGCGCGGTCCGCGGGGGTGTCCACGATGACCGTTTCGAACGTGATCAACGGGCGGCCGCGGGTCGGCGCCGCGACGCGCGAGCGGGTCCTGGCCGCGATCAGCGACCTCGGGTACCAGGTCAATCTGGCCGCCCGGCACCTGCGCGCCGGCCGGACCGGAGTGGTCGGTCTCGCCGTCCCGGAGCTCGAGCGCCCGTACTTCGCCCAGCTGGCCGGCCGGCTCGCGGACCGGTTCGAGGCCCACGGGCTGCGCATCGTGATGGAGCGCACCGGTGCCAGCCGCGAGGGGGAGGCGGACGCGGTCGCGTTCTCCCGCCTGCGGATGTACGACGGGCTGGTCCTGAGCGTGGTCGACAGCGACCCGGCCGAGCTGACCCAGCTCCGCAACGACGCGCCTGTGGTGATGATCGGTGAGCGGGCGCTGCCGTCGAAGTACGACCACGTGATGATGGACAACGTCGACGGCGCCCGGCAGGCGACCGCCCACCTGCTCGCCACCGGCGCCCGGCGCATCGCGATGCTCGGCGGCAACCCCGACAGTGTCGCGACCATGCCGGGCCTGCGGGCCGAGGGCTATGCGCTCGCGCACGCCGACGCCGGCGTACCGATGGATCCCGCGCTGACCGTCCGGTCCAGCTTCCGACTGCAGGACGGGTACGACGGGGTCCGGTCGCTGCTCGATGCCGGCATCGCCTTCGACGCGGTGTTCGCGCTCACCGATGTGGTTGCCCTGGGCGCGCTTCGGGCGCTGGCCGATGCGGATCTGCGGGTGCCGGAGGACGTGCAGGTGATCGGCTTCGACGACATCGACGAGGCGCCGTACCTGGTCCCGGCGCTGTCCAGCATCAACCCTGGCAACGAGGAGATGGCGGACTCGATCGTCGCGCTGCTGATGGCGCAGATCAACGGCGGTCCCGGCGGCGAACCACAGGAACTGATCGCGCCGGCACGGCTGATCCAGCGCGGCACCACCAAGCCTGTCGTCTGACACCACGGTCCACCTCGTCACGCAGCGGGAAGTTGTTGCGCAGAGGTATATCGATAAACCTCGCTCGTGACAAGACCTCGGCCCGGAACCGTCGCTGAGCGGCTACCGGGCCGAGGCTATGAGTGACTAGTTCTCGATCAGGGCGGCGATCTCCGTCAATTTGTCACTCCCGAGCGGGCCGAACGCCATCGCGCCGGCGTTCTCCTCGGCCTGCGCGACCGTCCGGAAGCCGGGGATCGGCACCGTCTTCGGGCTCCGCGCCCACAGCCACGCGAGGGCGCCTTGGGCCAGCGTCCGGCCGTCGCTCTGCAGGAGTTCGCGGATCGCGGACACCTTGTCCCACCACTCGGGAGCCGGTACGCCGCCTTCCGCGAAGTACCGCAGCCAGGACGGCGGCAGCGTACGAATGTCGGCGCCGGTCGCCGGCCTGCTCGCATCGCGGCGGCCGAGGATGCCCATCCCGAGCGGAGTCCGGTTGATGCTCGCCAGATCCTCGCGCTCGCACAGCGCGAAGAAGTCCGGCGCGTCGTGCAGAACGCTCGCCTCGTGCTGTACGGCGGCGCAGTGCTTGCCCTGGGCAAAGAGCTCCGCGCTGTGCAGCGTGTCGGTGCTCCACGCGTAGCTGCGGATCAGCCCTTCGCGCACGAGTTCCTCACACGCCGCACGCAGCGGCAACGCGATCTCGTCGGTCGTGTCGAAGTGCAGCTGGTACAGGTCGAGATAGTCGGTCCCGAGCCGGTCGAGCGAAGCCCGCACGGCTTTGTGTACGTATTCAGGTGTCGTGTCCTGGTGGTGCATGACCCTGGTCGACTCGTCGAACGTGTTGCCCCACTTGGTCCCGATGACCACCTGGTCGCGCATCCCGGCGAGAGCCTTGCCGAGCACGCGCTCGCTGTGGCCCGCGCCGTACACGTCGGCCGTGTCGAAGAAGGTCACTCCGAGCTCGACCGCCCGCCGGATCGCCCGCACCGACTCGTCGTCATCGACCTCACCCCAGCCCAGCGGTTCGCCGGCCGGGTTGCTGAACGGACCGCCGATCGCCCAGCACCCGAATCCGACCGGGCTGACCTCGATCCGTGCTCGTCCCAATCCGCGCATATCCATGCCGTCGACTCAACCAGTCGACGGTTCATCCGTCCAATGAATCTTCTGCCATCAGTTGATGCGCTCAGTGCATAACAGACTCCAAGGGTTTACCTCCTGGCAACTGTTAGGTAACCTTCCTAACAATTCTGCTCCGCGCCCCCGGAGGTACATCATGAGACTGCGCCTGCTTGCGCTGGTGCTCCCGATCGGTCTGCTCGCCGCTCTCGGCGGATCCGCGGCCGATGCCCGCACGAACGCCGATACCCTGCTCTCGCAGGGCAAACCGGTCATTGCCTCAAGCACCGAAGGCGACACACTCGCCGCATCCAAGGCGGTCGACGGGAGCACGTCGACCCGCTGGGCCAGTGCCGAAGGTTCCGATCCGCAATGGATCCGGATCGATCTCGGCCAGCCGGCCGCCATCGGCCGGGTGAAGCTCAGCTGGGAGGCCGCGTACGCGAAGGCGTACCGGCTCGAGGTCTCCGACGACGGGACCACGTTCAGTTCGGTCAAGGAGGTTGCGAATGGCAACGGCGCGACCGACGACCTGACCGGCCTGCAGGCACACGGCCGCTATCTCCGCCTGGTCGGCACACAACGCGCGACGTCGTACGGCTATTCGCTGTGGGAGTTGGAGGTCTACGGAACCTCGGATTCGAGCGGCGACACGCAGGCGCCTTCGGTGCCGACCGGTTTGAAGAGCACCGGCGCCACAGCGAGCTCGGTCGCGCTGAGTTGGTCCGCCTCGACCGACAACGTGGGAGTGAGCGGGTACGACGTACTGCGTGATGGTGTCGTGGTCGCGTCGACGCCGGGTACGTCGTACAACGACACCGGCCTGACCGCGAACACGTCGTACCGCTACTCGGTGCGGGCGAAGGACCTGGCCGGCAATGTGTCCGCGGCAAGTGCAGCGATCACCGTCACGACGAGTGCGGGCGGGACGGGCGGTTTCGTGCTCGCGGCGGCCGGTGACATCGCGGATCGGTGTACGGCGTCCGACTCGAGTTGCATCCATCCGAAGACGGCGAAACTGGTCGAGGCGATCAAGCCCGCCGCGGTGCTGACGATCGGCGACAACCAGTACGACGACGCGCATCTGACGGACTTCCAGAAGTACTACGCGAAGACGTGGGGGAAGTTCAAGGACATCACGCATCCGATCCCGGGCAACCACGAGACGTACGACGATGTGCCGTACGAGGGGTACCACAAGTACTTCGGGTCGATCGCCACGCCGCAGGGCAAGAACTACTACAGCTGGGACCTCGGCAACTGGCACTTCATCGCGCTCGACTCGAACGACTTCGTGAAGGAAGAGGATCTCCGCGAGCCGGCGCAGCTGACCTGGCTGAAGCAGGACCTCGCGAAGAACACGAAGGGCTGCATCGCGGCGTACTACCACCATCCGCGCTTCAGCTCGGGCGACCACGGTGACAACCCCGACGCCGCGCCGCTGTGGCAGACGCTGGTGTCCGCGAAGGCCGACCTGGTGCTGAATGGGCACGACCATCACTACGAACGGTTCCTGCCGCAGAACGCGAACGGCAACCTGGATCCGAACGGGCCGGTGCAGATCATCGGCGGGATGGGCGGAGCGCCGCTGTATCCGGTGCACGCCGCGCATCCCGCGACCGCGAAGATCATCTCGGACTTCGGCGTGCTGAAGCTGTCGATGACCGACACCACGTTCACCAGCCAGCTGATCGGTCTGGACGGGAAGGTCCTGGACAGCAGCCCGACGTACACCTGCCACTGATGTACCTCGCGTCCGTCGGCCCGCTGCGGACACCACTCCGGCGAGTTCCCGGGAATGTTGTTGCCCTCGGCATCGTCAGCTTGGTGACCGACGTGTCGGCCGAGATGGTGACCGCGATCCTTCCGCTGTACTTGGTCTTCGGGCTCGGGCTGAACCCACTGCAGTTCGGCCTGCTCGACGGCCTGTACGCCGGAGCGACCGCGGTACTGCGACTGGTCGGCGGACATGTGGCCGATCGCTGGCGACGGTTGAAGACCGTCGCCGGCATCGGCTACGCGCTCTCCGCGATCTCGAAACTCGGATTCCTGGCGGCCGGTTCCACCGTGCCCGCAATCGGCGCGGTTCTGGCAATCGACCGGGCCGGCAAGGGAATCCGCACTGCGCCTAGAGATGCACTGATCTCGTTGAGCGGCCCGCCTGAAACGATGGGCCGCTCCTTCGGCGTCCATCGAGCCCTCGACACAGTCGGCGCCTTCCTGGGCCCGCTAGTAGCCACGGCGGTGTTATGGGCCAGCCTCAACGACTACAACTCAGTCTTCGTCACCAGCTTCTGCCTGGCAGCCTGCGCTGTCATCCTCCTCACCACGTTTGTCCGCGACCGCACCCCACCACCCTCACCTGCACCAACTCAGCTGCCGGTCTTCGGATTGCTGCGTGATCGCGACTTCCGGCGGTGCTGCTTCTGGGCGGCGGCACTCGGTCTGTTCACGATCACCGACTCGTTCGTCTATCTCGCCGTACAGCGCCGTTGGGACATCACCACCAGCCTGTTCCCGCTCCTCCCACTCGGCACCGCCGGCACGTTCCTGCTCCTCGCCGTCCCGCTCGGCCGCCTCGGCGACCGCATCGGCCGCTGGAAGGTCTTCCTCGCCGGCCACCTGACCCTGGTCCTCGCCCTACTGCTCATCTGTGGCCCGACAGGCGCTTGGTGGCTCGTCCTCGCCCTCCACGGCACCTTCTACGCCGCGACCGACGGCGTACTCCCAGCAGCAGTCGGGCCGCTCCTCCCCGAACACCTCCGCGCCAGCGGCCTGGCAGTCCTGCAAACCGGCCAAGCCCTAGCCCGCATGGCCGCCGCCGTCACCGTCGGTCTCCTCTGGACCCTCTGGGACCTCCGCCCCGCAATCCTCGCCATCACCCTCGCCCTTCTTACAGTCACCATCGCCGCCGCCATCCTCAAGCCCCTGGAGGTACGCCGATGAACCGCCGACTCCTCCTCGCCGCGATCGCTGTCGTCACGCTCATCGGTGGCGCGATCACGTACGTCGTCCACGCCCGCACCGGCGGCGCGACCGAGAACGCCGTACCGGTCGTCACGGGTCAACCGATGACGCTCGACGCGAGAACGCTCTTCTTCCGCAACCTCGCCGAAGGACCGGACGCCGGCAAACTGGCCGCCGTGCCCGTGAGTATTCCGGGCGCTGCCCGGCGCGTGGGGGAGTTGCACTGCGACCGGTTCGCCGCGGCGCGCAGTACGGCGATCTGCTTGCGCTTGAAGCCCGGTTCGCTACCGCCGCTGACGGACATGATCGTCCTCGACGCAAACCTGCACGAGCGCCATCGCGAAACGTTGCCTGGGACACCGAGTCGAGCCCGCGTGTCGCCGGACGGCCGGATCGTGAACTGGACGTTGTTCGTCACCGGCGACTCGTACGCCGCCACCGGCTTCTCGACCCGGACCGGTCTGTACGAAGCGGACACCGGGCGGCTGGTCAAGACGATCGAGGAGCTCGCGGTCTTCGTTCACGGCAAGCGGTACTTCGCCTCGGACGTGAACTATTGGGGGATCACGTTCGGTGCTGACAGCAACCGTTTCTACCTGACCCTCGGCAGCAAGGGGAGGACGTACCTGATCGAGGCCGACTTCCGCGCGTACCGCGGAACTGCGGTCGCCGAGAACGTCGAGTGCCCGTCCCTCTCACCCGACGGCCGCCGGATCGCCTTCAAGCAGAAGGTTGCCGCCGGCACCTGGCGTCTCGCCGTACTCGATCTTGCCACTCACCAGATCACCCACCCGCTGGAGACCCGTTCCATCGACGACCAACCCGTCTGGCAGGGCAACTCCACGATCATCTACCCGGTCCGCAATGAGGTCGGCACCCTGGATATCTGGTCCGTCGGCCTCACCACGGCTCCCAAGCTATTGGTGCCGCAGGCAACCACTCCGTCGTTCGGTTAGGAAGCAGTCGCCCGTGCGGCGATGGCACGGTTCATGGCGTCGAACTGCGGCTTGATGGTGTTCTTCAGCATTGACTGGGTGAACGGGATTGCCGCGCCGGTGAACTTCTCCTGCTGGACCAGGTGCGTGCGGCCGCCCGGCAGTGCGGTCAACCGGAACGAGTGCTCGCCGGTGAACAATGCGCCCGGCGGAACCTTGCCGATCCAGCGCAGCTCCTGGTCGGGGACGACAGCGAGCAGCGTCGGGGTGAACTTCGTTTCGCCGCCCTTGGTGTCGCGAAGCACGTTGGTGATCTTGTCCCCGACCTTCAGGTCGCCGGTCGAGGAGATGATGAACGGGTTCCACTCCGGGTAGGTCTGGCGATCCGTGAGCACCTTCCAGACCTGCTCGGGTGACGCGTCGATATCGAGCTCGGTGTGCAGGGTGAACGGCTTGACGACCGTGTAGACGGTGTAGCCGGCCAGCAGGACGAGAACGCTGCCGAGGGCAACGAGGAACTTCTTCATGACGTCTTCTCCGGTCCGAGAGTGCTGTGCACCAGCGCCCTCACGTAGGTGGGATCGATCGGCTCACCCGTGATGAGGAGCCGGTAGTACAGCGGTCCGACGAGCTGGTCGACGACGACGCCGGGATCGGCGTGCGCGAGCAGCAGCCCTTCGGACTGGGCTTGGGCGATGACTGCGGTGACGGCCGCGTGGCGCTCGGCCCAGAGGGCGCGGACGCTGTCGCCGACGCGCGGTTCGCGGGCGGCCGCGGCGGCGAGATCCGCGACCAGCGTGGTCGGGATGACCTCGAGGGTGGCGGCGATGCCGGTGACGAGCTCGGTGAGATCACGTCGCGCATCCCCGCTCGGCTCGAACGCTACGGCGCTGCGCAGGCCGGCGATCATCGCGACCACCAGCTCCGCCTTGCTCGGCCAGCGCCGGTAGATCGTGGTCTTCGCGACCCCGGCCCGCTCGGCGACGCGGTCGACCGACATGCCGTCGTACCCACGGGCTCGCATCTCGGTCATGGCGGCCTCGAGCACCCGCCCCTCGACGCCGGCGTCCCGCGGTCGGCCTCGTCCCACCATCGCCATCCTCTTTTCGCTACTGCGGTGTCGAAATGAGAGTAGCTCGCTGCCGGAGATTTACGCAACCGGCGTAGCGTAAAAGAATCACTGCCAGAGAATGGCAGGTTTTGCTGACACCGTGGATGCCGTGACTTCGAGAACCCGCCTGCTGCTGCCCGCAGCGTTCATCACGTCCCTCGGCAACAACATCCAGCTCCTCGGCGCCGCGCTGCTGCTCGTCCGCGCGCAAGGCTCGATGCTCGACGTCGGCTGGCTGTTCATCGCCGTCGCAGTACCGCAGGCAGTCCTCTCGCCGTACTTCGGCCGCCTGGCCGACCGCTTCGACCGGCGCCGCCTGTGGGTCACCTGTGACGTGGTCAGCGCCGTAGCCGCTCTGGCACTTCCCGTCGGCCTCGCCTTAGGCGTCGCGCAACAACCGCTCGTCTACGCCACCAACTTCGCTTTGGCGATCGTCGCCGCCCAGTTCACCCCCGCCAGCGCCGCCCTGATCCGCGAACGCGTCCCCGCCGCGGATCTCCGGCCCTTCAACGCCCACTACGAAATAGCCCTCCAATCCGGCATGCTCCTCTCGGCGTCCCTGGGCGGCGTAGCCCTCCAATACTTCGGCCCCCAACCCCTCTTCACCTTCAACGCCTTAACCTTCGCGCTCTCAGCCACCCTGGTCCTCGCAGTCGGTTCGAAACGCCGGCCCGTAACTGAGTTGCCGCAGGCAATCAAGCATGAGGTGAGACTGAACGGTCTGCCGCTTGCGCCGCTCGCCTTGCTCTTCGGGCAGGGGCTTGTTGTGGTGACTGTGTTCAACGCCTTGCTTCCGGTGCTGCTGATCGGGGAGTGGCATCGCGGGCCGGCTGTTCTTGGCGTGGTTGATGCAGTCGGCGGCGTCGGGTTCCTGCTTGCTGCCGCGGTATACCGGCGGTCGGCGGCGCGGCTGGGTGATCTGAGGCTGGCGACCGGCGGGTTCCTGGTGTGTAGCGGTCTGCTGGTGCTTCAGCCGTTGTTCGGTGTGCCCGCGTTGATGGCTCTGGTGCTGCTCGGCGCGTTCCTCTTCGGTCAGGCGCGGATCGCGACCCGCTCGTTGCTGATGACCTCGGTCGACGAATCCCGTGTCGGCCAGGCGTTCGGGATCGCCAACGGCTACGGGCTCGCTGCGACGATCGTCGTCATGCTGATCGCGTCCCTCGTCACCGGCCACACCGACACCCGCTACGGCTTCGCAGTACTCGCGTTGATCAGCGTCCTCTCCGCCGCCTTCGCCGCCCTCCGGCTGTCGACGTCCCACCGACGGTCAAAAACAACAGTGCTTATATAAGTACTGTTATGATCGCCGCATGGACGACCCCACCGAGCAGAGTCAGTGGCGGCCGCTGCACGAGTTGCTGGGCCGGATGGATGCCGAGATCGGGCGGATCTACACCGATCGGCAGATCAAGGGCCTGAAGCCGAGCTACGTGCGCGAGCTGATCCAGCTGCACCTCAAGGGCCCGATGACGATCACCGAGCTGGCCGACACGATCGGCCGGACCCACTCGGCGCTCAGTCAGAAGGTCTCCGCGATGCGCACCGCCGGCCTGGTCCGGACCGTGCCCGGCGCCGACGCGCGCAGCAAGAAGGTCACGCTCACCGCCAAGTCGAAGAAGCTCGTCGAGCTCCTGACGGCCGAGTGGCAGGCGACCGAGGCCGCGATCGCCGAGCTCGAGGCCGAGCTGCCGTATCCGATGACGCAGGTGGTCCGCGACATCGAGCAGGCCCTGGCCCGCAAGAGCTTCCACGACCGCATCACCGAGAAGCTGCCGGAGTCCGGCCGGTGAAGCACGCGCTCATCGACCTCGGCCCGCTGCGGGTCACGGCGTACCGGCGCCTGTGGATCGGGCAGGTGCTGTCCGGATTCGGCGGGCAGTTGACGTTCGTCGCGGTCATGTTCCAGGTCTGGGACCAGACGTCGAGCCCGGCCTGGACCGGTGCCGTCGGCCTCGCGCAGGCGCTGCCGATGATCGTGCTCGGCCTGTTCGCCGGCACCCTCGTCGATCGGCTCGAACGCCGCCGGATCTACCTGATCACGACCTGCGGACAGTTGCTGACAGCGACCGTCATGGCGAGTCAATTGCTGTTCGGCCACGTGCCCGTCGGCGTGCTTCTCGCGCTCATCGCCGTACAGGCATCGTTCGGCGCGACCGCCGGCCCGGTCGCGCGGACCGTCCTGCCGCAGCTGCTGTCCCGCGACCAGCTCGCCGCCGGCATCGCACTCAACCGGATCGGGTTCCAGGGCGCGATGTTGCTCGGTCCGGCGCTCGGCGGCGTGATCATCGGCGTGTGGGGCGTCGGCGTCTGCTACTCCATCGACGCGCTCAGCTTCCTCGCGGCGCTGTACGGCGTACTCGGCCTTCCCCGGATGCGGATCGCGGGGACCACCGCCAAGCCGGGGCTGCGCGGGGTGTGGGACGGGTTGACGTTCATCTCATCGACGCCGGTGATCCGCGGGGCGTTGATCACCGATCTGGCGGCGACCGTCCTGTCGATGCCGATCAGCCTGTTCCCGGTGATCAATGCCGAGCGGTTCGGCAACAATCCGCGGACGTTGGGGTTGTTCCTGACCGCGATTGCCGTCGGTGGGGTCGCCGCGTCTCTGTTCTCGGGGTCGTTCACGCGCCTGCCGCGGCATGGCGTCGTGATGCTGTGCGGTTCGGCGGCCTGGGGGATCGCGTTGCTGCTGTTCGCGTTCTCGCCAATCCCGTGGTTGGCCTTGGTCTGTCTGGCATTCGCTGGTGCCGCGGACACGGTCGCCGTCGTCTCGCGCAGCACGATCGTTCAGCTGCACACGCCGTCCGAGTTGCTCGGACGGGTCAGCGCCGCCGAGCAGATCGTCGGCCAGGCCGGTCCCGACCTCGGCAATCTCCGCGGCGGCGTGGTCGCACAACTCACCTCGCCGGTCGCGTCCCTCGCATCCGGTGCGTTGCTCTGCGTCGCAGCTGTGGCGGCAGTTGCCGCGGGTACGCCGGGATTGCGCAAGCCCGCGGTCACTCAGGACGCGTGAGACCGACCGTACGGAAGCCGGCGTTCCCCATCGAGGACTCGGGCGTGTTCGACGAGCGGGCCGCGTTGCGGTAGCGGTTGCAGTACGAGTCGTGGCACAAGTACGAGCCGCCGCGGATCACCCGCGCCGCGCCGAGCGACGGTCCGGTCGGGTTCTCGGCGGGGGAGAACTTGTAGTACCGCGGGCCGAACCAGTCGCCGCACCACTCCCACACGTTCCCGACCATCTGCCAGATCCCGTAGCCGTTCGGCTGGAATGTGTGGACCGGGGCTGTGGTGAGGAAGCCGTCCTCCTCGGTGTTCGTCCGTGGGAAGTCGCCCTGCCAGATGTTGCAGCGCCACTCGTCGTCGATCAGGTCGTCGCCCCACGGGTACCGCGCACCGTCAAGGCCGCCGCGGGACGCGTGCTCCCACTCAGCCTCCGTCGGCAGTCGCCGTCCCGCCCATTTGCAGTACGCGACCGCGTCGTTCCAACTCACATGTACGACGGGGTGCTCGTCGAGGCCGTCCAGGTCGGACCGCGAGCCGCCCGGGTGCTTCCAGTCGGCGGCGCGGACGCCGGCCCACCACGGCGTACCGGACGCAGGCCCCATCACCTCATCCGGCGCGGCGGCGAGGGCGAGATGGAACACGGCGGAGTACCCGAAGATCTCGGCTTCAGTCCGGTAGTCGGTCGCGTCGACGAACCGGGCGAAGTCCGCGTTCGTCACGCTCGTCGCGTCGATGCTGTACGGCGAAAGCTCGACCGTGTGGACCGGCGTCTCGCCGTCGCCGTCGTTCTCGTCACCGTTCGTGTTCCCCATCGCGAACGAGCCGCCCTCGAGCACCACCTGCTCGATCCTGTGCTCACCGCGCCCCACCGGAGCCGGCGGAGGCGGAGACGCCTCATCACGAGAGGGCGCGCAGCAGGACGGGTGCTCGTCGTTCATACCACCAAGCTTCTCAACTCACGCCGAAACGAGCGTCCTCAGGTCCTGATGATTGAGATAGACCACGATCTGCCACTCGCCGTCGACCCTACGGAGCAGGTACGTCGACGTGAAGATCGTGCCCGCCGGGATGCTCGACGATGGGGTGCGCTCGAGCCGCCAGGTCGACCGCACCAGCGTGTGCTGCTCGTCGACAGGCGACTCGTCGAGCGAGTCCAGGGTCATTCCGGTGATGCCCAGCCCGGCGAAGAACTCCTTGCGTCTGGGCAGACTGGCAACAACTTGCTCGCGGGTCACCGGTGTCACCGACACCGGATCCAGTGTGAGCACGGTGGGATGGAACCCTGCTCCGTCGCTCGCAGTGGCGAACCGGTCGAAGAACTCGGCCACGTCATCGCGTACCTTCATCGAACCCCCTTGATCAGGTCGGGGTAGCAGTCTAGACAGTAGCTGTCGCGACAGCAATGCTGAAGGAGGCCGGACATGCCGGGTCCACGGCTCGTGCTGACCAGTTTGGTGACCCAGGTGGCTCGCGGGGTCCGGACGGCACTCGACCAGCGCTTCGGCGAGCTGGGTCTGACGTCGCAACAGGCCGGAGTACTCCTGCACGTCTCCGGCGGTACGACGAGTCCGCGCAAGCTTGCCGATCTGCTCGGGACCGACACCGCCGGGATGACGCGTCTGGTCGACCGCCTCGTGGAGAAGGGCTACCTCGACCGCCTGCCGGCCGCGGACGACCGGCGTACCATCACGGTCGCCCTGACGTCTGCCGGTCGCAAGCTCGTTCCCGCGATCAAGCCGATCTTCGACGAGGTCGCCGACGCGATCACCGCGGACATCCCGGCGGAGGTGCTGCCCGACGTACTGAAGGCGCTCGAGGCGATGCAGGCCGCCGTACGGATCAGCTGAGACTCGGCGGGCCTTGCTCGATCCGGCGCAGGACCGGCTCGAGGCGGTAGAACTCCTTGCCGCGGATCAGCTGCCGCTCGTCCCACCAGGTCGCGCCCGCCTCGGCGAGCGGCTCGATGATCGCGCGGGACCGGGCCGCGTCGGCCGGGCTGATCCCGCCGACGATCACGTCGTACGGCGTCTTCCGGTCTTCGCGCTGCTCCTCGATGAAGGCGACCAGCTCGCGCAGCTCGTCGACCGGCGGGGCCTCGCCGTGGTTGGCGCTCGAGAACAGCGGTACGGCGCCGTCCCAGCGTGCGGCACGCCGCATCGGGGCCTTCTTCGGCCAGTAGCCCGCGATCCAGACCGGCGGGCGCGGACTCTGAACCGTTGCCGGCAGCATCTCCACATCATCAACCTGGTAATGCTTGCCGGTGTGGTTGACCCGCTCGCCGGCCCAGTACGCCGCCAGCAGGTCGAGTCCCTCGTCGAGTCGCTCGGCCAGCACCTTCGCATCGGTCGTGTCGCCGAAGCTGCCGAACTCGTCCGCGATCGGCCCGCCGAGCCCCGCGCCGAAGATCACGCGTCCATTGCTCATCAGGTCCAGCGTGGCCACCTGCCGCGCGAGCTGCTCGGGTCGCCGCCGTGCCACCGGTGTGACCAGCGGGCCGAGCTTGATCCGCGACGTCGCCAGCGCGGCCGCCGTCATCAGCATCCACGGATCGCCGAACGGCTGCCCGCGCCGCTGCTCCTTGCTGTGCACGACGTGGTCCCACAGGAAGAGCCCGTCCCAGCCGGCCTCCTCCGCAGCAGCCGCCACTCGCGCGACCGTGTGGGCGTCGGCGAAGTCCCCGAAGTTCGGAATATTGATCGAAAAGCGCATCGTCACTCGCCCAACCGTAGTTCGACAAAAGGAATCGTGTCGCCGGGCAGCAGGTACGTCTCGACTTCGACGAACCCGTGCGCCTTCGCGAACCGCAGCCCGTCCTCGTTGCTCGCCAGGATGTGCGTCTCGAAGGTGTCGCCCAGCCGTTGCCCTCGCTGCAGACAGTGCTGATAGATCGCGTCACCGAATCCACGCCGTCGGTACGCCGGGAGCACCCGCGCGATCACCGTCACCGCCGCGGTCTCCTCCGACGGCGGCCGGACGGTCGAGCAGCCGACCAGCACGTCACCGTCGTACGCGACCTCGAGGACGTTCCGCGTCAGCCGCTCGCGGATGTCGTCGACCGACAACGGCGCTGTCGGGATGATCTCGTTGTGCACCCGCTGCCAGTCCAGCAGCGTGGCGTCGTCGGTCACCCGCACGATCCGCAGCCCAGCCGTCATCCGGGCATAGTAACGTCACGTCGTGTGCGGATTCTCTTTGTGGGTAACAGCTTCACGTCGCGGAACAACCTGCCCGGGTTGATCAAGGGCCTGGCCGCGGCGCGGGGGATCGAGGTCGAGCACAAGCTGATCTCCGCAGGCGGCGCCTCGCTGCGGCAACATCTCAACGCGGGCAAGGCCCTCGAGGAGATCGCGGGCGGCAGGTTCGACACCGTCGTACTGCAGGAGCAGAGCACGCTCCCGATCAAGAGCCCGGCCCGCTTCCGCGACAGCGCCCGCGACTTCGATGCCGCGATCACCGCGGCAGGCGCGCGTACGGCGTTCTACCTGACTTGGGCGCGGCGCAATGCTCCGGAGACCCAGAAGGCTCTCACCGACGCGTACGGCGGGGCCGCGGTGGAGCTCGGGGCCGCGTTGATCCCGGTCGGCCTGGTTTGGGAGCGTTTCTTAGCCACCCACGACGAGCCGGTCCTCCACGACGCAGACAACAGCCACCCAGCCCTGGCCGGCAGCTATCTCGCCGGCTGCGTATTTCTCATCGCCCTCCTGCAGGAGGACCCGGTGGGCATCGACACGCCGGTCAAGGGCCTCGCCCCGGACACCGCCGCACTCCTCCGTCAGGCGGCGTGGGACATCTGCACCGAACTAACCACCTGATGCCTCCCGCCCAGAGTCGTTAGCGATCGGCTTTTCGACGTGGGCTGCAAGGGTGGTTCTGACTTGCCTGGGTGGTGTCGAATCAGGGGCTCTGTGTTCGACGCACGGGTGAATGGCTGCCCGTGGGGGTTGCCGAGAGGTTTCAAGGGGAGAACGAGATGACCGCGACCTACACCTTCGACGTCTTCGCCAGCCTCGACGGATTCGCGTCGTACGACAACGCCGACTGGGGTCCGTACTGGGGCAAGCAGGGCCCCGAGTTCCTGCAGCGGCGGATCGCGCAGTACGACGAGCCACAGCGGATGGTGTTCGGAGCCGACACGTTCCGGCTGATGATGCAGATGATCGGCCCGAGCGTGATCGGGGCCGACGCGCTCGACCCGGTGAACGGGCTGATGCGGCCGATGCCGACCACGGTGGTTTCGTCAACCCTCGAAGGCCCATTCGACTGGCCGGACGCAACCGTCGTAACCGGCGACGCCGTAGAGCTGATCACCCGCCTCAAGGAGGAGTCCGACGTACCCCTCCGCTCCCACGGCAGCCTCTCCCTCAACCGAGCCCTGATGGCCGCCGGCCTGGTAGACCGCGTCCAGCTCACGGTCTTCCCAGTAATCGCCGGCCAAACCGGCGTAGAACCCGTCTTCGGCGGCGCCGCCGACTTCGACCTAGAACTCCTCGAATCCCACACCTTCGACAACCGCACCCAAGAACTCACCTACCACCCCACCCTGCACGCCTGACCCGTCGTCCGTAGGCGCTGACGAACAGCTCGACAGGACGTATACGTCCACTGCCGCCAAGTTCCCGCGTACCTACGCGGGAGCGCAGCCCCTAAGACCCGACACCTCCTGTCGAGATGCACACCCGGAGACTGACCCGGTGCGTTTGCATCGCGTTGGTGGAAGAGTGCTGAAGGTGATGGCCAAGGACGGAGCGGACAGCCGCGGGCATCGCGATCCGAAGGCGATCTCGGGTTCGGTGCCAGCGGAGCTGATGCCGACGCCTACGTCGACCGCGGCCCGCAGTCTGCGCGACTGGATCGCGGAGAACCCGAATGCGAACGTGGGCGGCGTTGCGATTCTGCGAGACCGCGAGGCGGTGGCGGTCTACTGGAAGGGCACGCCGCCCGCCGAACTGCAGAGCCTCGCCGCTGCGCAGCCGGTGCCAGTGATCTTCCACGCCACCAGGTACTCGCTGGCGGATCTCGATCCGGTTGCACGCCAAGTCCTCGCCGATCACCGAGACGTCGTCAGTTCGACCGGCCCGAACCACGACTACTCCGGAATCAGCGTCTCGCTGTGGTCAACGGCCCCCGTAGACACCACGATGACGAACCTCAACGCCGAGTCCGACATCCCGATCACCTTCTGGAAGATCGCCGACCCCGTAGACCTGACTGGCACCATCAGTCCGACAAGCTGAGCGCGGTGAGCCCCGAGAGTTGCCCTCACCGCGCTGGGGCCCCGTACCGCCGCGTACTTCCGGGTGAGCTGAGCGTGGTTACCGCCGCAGGCGGCCAATTGAACAGCCGCGGGGAGACGGTGCCGGATCGCGCTCCACGGCTTGTTCTGGCCGGTGCAGGGATCCGCTCGCCGAGTACACCCGGGCTCGCCGACGATCCGCGCCCGCCGCCGAAGGCGGCTAATAGAACGGCCGCCGCGAAGCGGTGTCCGATGAGCACGCGGCGATTGGCTCCGGCGATGACGGGGGATCCCGCTCGCCGGATGGGTCCGGGCGTGGTGATGGCTCGCGCTCGCCGCCGAAGGCGGCCAATAGGACAGCCGCCGCGAAGCGGTCTCCTATTGAGTGCGCGGGGTTCGCCTCCGGCGGTCACGGAGTTCTCGTTCGCCGAGTACGTCCGGGCGTGCTGACGATTCGCGCCCCGCCGCCGGAGGCGGCCAATTGGACAGCCGCCGCGGAGCGGTGGCCTTTTACTTGGCGTCGTGGAAGACGAGGCCGAGGGTGTGGCGTTGGCCGGATTTGATGGGGGAGACGCCGTGGCGGACGGGGGAGGCGGACCAGCCTCGGGCGGATTTCACTGGGCGGTCTCGGGTGGTGAAGAGGAGGCCGTGGCCTTGGGGGATGAGGGTGGCGGTGCCTCGCGATTGGGCCCGAGGCCGCTGTTCAACCAGGAGGAACTCGCCGCCGGTGTGGTCGACGCCGGGGTCGTTCAGGTTGATGACGACCTGCAGCGGAAACACCTTGTCGCCGTACAGGTCCCGATGCAGCGCATTCCAATCCGCAGCGCCATATCGCAAGAGGATCGGCGTAGGCCGCGTCTGCCCGGCTGCATGGCAGACCTCGAGCCACTCGTCGAGCGTGTCCGGCCACTCCGCAACCCGGCCCAACCTCGAATACCAATCGCGCGCGATCGGCAGAAGCCGCGGATAGAGCGCCTGCCGCAACGCCTCGACCGGGTCAGGAAACGGATGGTCGAAGTACCGGTACTGCCCCTCGCCGAACCGGTGCCGCGCCATGTCAACCGTCGCGCGGAAGCGCGAAACGTCGTCGTACAGCGCCGCGATCCGGCCGGCTTCGATTGGCGTCAGCAACTGGGGAAGCAACGCACAGCCGAGATCGTTCACCTCAGCCGTCACCGCGTCCCAGTCCGCTCCGGCCACTCGTCGCTCGTACTTGTTCATACAGATGGAACGCCGCAGCCCGCGACCGTGTGAGGGCTACGACGGGTAGTACACCCCGCCGGCACCCCAAACCGAAGGCAGCAGAAGCAGGCTCCCGTAGTGGTGCATCGCGATCCCAGCAAACGCGGAAGAGCCGGCCTCGGCGGCGTAAACCTTGTCCAGCTCCGCCTCCATATACGTGCGACCTTCCTCGTAGAACGTGACCGTCTCCGGATCGCTCGTGCCGGACAGATCCTTGCTCTCGACACCGATCACCACCGATTGCGGCTTGCCGATCGACGCCGCGTACGCAATCTCGTGCTCGGCCCGCGACACAATCCCGGTCGCGGTCTCGGTGTAGTCCATCAGCGCGACGTAGTCGGTGAGGTCCTGCACATGATCGCTCAGCGGCGCAGTCTTCCCATGCCACGTGATCGCCGTACAGCACTCTGAGCTGTCGAACCAGAACGGAATCGCCGGCCCGACCAGCAGCTTCTGCCGCGACGCATCCCGCAGCTGGATGAACTTCGCCAGCAGATCGAGCCAGATCGTCGGCAGCGTCGTTCCCGGCTCCTTCCACTCCGGCAGCAGATACGGCTCGATATCCACGTTGACCCCGTCGAACCGGGCATCCGACGGTACGGCGCGGTTGTAGTCGAGCACCTTCGTGAACTCACCGATCGCAAGATGCTGGTACTGCGGAAGCACCCCGAGGTACGGCGGATTCGTACCACCCGCGATCACCGCCTGCACGTGGTACCCGCGGCCCCGCGCCCACCGCACGAACGACGCCACCTGACGCCGCGAGTCCCGCAGCATGTCCCGCCCGTTGTACGCCGCGACGCCGATGTACAGCGTCTTCACCGGATCCGACCCGAACGTCGTCGTGTCGTCCATCATCCGCCCGAGCTTGTCCCGCGCCGCCCGGTCGAACACGGCCGGGTACGAGTCCTGCTCCCACACCCACATCGCCCGATCCTGGTTGTACCTGTGCTGCTGCACCGGCCGGCCAGGCCCAGCCTCGGCCGGCACAGCAGGAACGACCGCGAACAACAGCACGAGCGCCGCAATGAGCCGCTTCACAACTGCTCGAGGACCGTGATCGGCGCCAGCAAGGTCGCATCGTCAAGCGGCCGCTCGCCGCTCTCGAGCATCTTCAAGAAAACCTTCAGACCGGGTACGACGTACTCCGCGTCCAACTCCACCGCCTGGCTCACCAACCCGGTCCGCCCGACGACCGCCGCGTGGAACGGCACCCGCCCGTCATCCGTCGGCTTCACAAACTGCAGTGTCACCAGAACGCCGTTGCACAGATAACGCGCAACGACAGTCGAACCGACGCGCTCGACCGAGACCGGACCCGGTTCACCAGGCGCCAGCCGCTGCGCGAGGTCGGCGATGTGGATGCCGTAAAAGAAGATCCCGCTGTACTCACTGTCCGGATCAGCCGGTCCCGTCACCGTAACCGTTTGCACCTCGCCAACCTGAGCCGCCGCAAGAGCATCAGCATCCGCGACCCACCGCACAGCCGAGTACGACGTCACGAGTGCGCCGCCCAGCCGCGCCGCGTCGAGGATCGCCCGGGCATCCGCCGTACTGGCCGCGAGCGGCTTGTCCACCCAGACCGGGGTGCCGGCCTCGAGGAACGGTACGGCGAGCTCGCGGTGCACCGCGCCGTCGCGGTTGGTCACGATCAGCGCGTCGACCGAGCCGATCAGCTCGCCGGATGTGGAGACGACGTCAGCGATTCCGCCAAGAGCCGCGAGCTTGCGGGTCTCCTCGTCGTCGCCGACCAGGGCGACCACCCGCGCGTCCGAGATCTGGTCCACGTTCAAGGCACGGACGATGTGGTCCGCGTGGCTGTTCTCCGTCCCGACCAGGGCGATGCGCATCAGTTCTCCTTCAGCTCGACGGGACGCCCGAGGCGGGCGGATTCGTACACGGCGAGCACAGTCGCCAACGACCGACGCCCGGCCTCCAACGACACGGCCGGATCGCGCCCGTCACGAACGGCGGCGATGAAGTCGCGGTACTGCGCTAGATGCGCGAGCTCGACGGGACCCCAATCGGCCGGTCCTTCCAGCACAGGCGCCTCAGGCTCACCGCGCTCAGCCGACGCGAAGTACGCGAGCTGATCGTCGTCGAGCACCGCCGTACCTTGATCGCCGTGGATCGTCAGCCGCACCGGACGACCCGGGTACGCCGCAGTGCTGGCGAGCAGCAAGCCGATCGCCCCGCTCTCGAACAGGATCGAAGCGCCGGCCAGATCCTCGACCTCGATCCCTGAGTGGGCGAGCATGCCGGTCTGTGCGCTGACCTGGACCGGGCGTCCGAGCATCCACACCAGCAGATCGAGCGCGTGAATGCCCTGGTTCATGAGCGCGCCGCCGCCGTCGATCGCGAGCGTGCCGCGCCAGTCGTCGCCGTCGTAGTACGACTGCGGCCGGAAGAACGCCGACTCGGAGATCCCTGACGTCACGCGGCCGAGCGCGCCGGACTCGATCGCCGCGCGGATCTGCGCGACCGGCGGCTGGAAGCGACGCTGGCTGATGACCGAGACGGTGAGGCCCGTCGCACGCTGCGCCTCGATCAGGCGGTCCGCGGCCTCGAGCGTGATGTCCACGGGCTTCTCGACGATCACGTGCTTGCCGGCGTGCAACGCTTCGATGGCATTGTCCGCGTGCAGCGCACTCGGCAGACAGATCGCCACGGCGTCGACGGAAGAAGCGGCGTACGCCTCGGCCTGGGTGGCGTACGCCTGGCCGCCGTACTGCTCGATGAGCTTGCCGGCGCGGTCGAGGTTCTGGTCGACGACCGCGATCAGTTCGGCTTCGTTACCGAGGGCTTCGATGAGGCGAGCGTGCACAGTGCCGATCGCGCCGGCACCGATCAGGGCGAAACGCATGAGACCTCTCTCTTCGATCAAGGGATCTGGGGATCAGGGAGTCGTCCAAGGGAGCGGTACGCCGCCGGTCTCGGCGGACTGTTGTGCGAGCAGGGCCAAGCGGGTCGCGAGCAGACCGCGCGACGTGGTGATGTCCGGTTCGTTGCCCGCGGCAAGCGCCTGCAGGGGGAGCTCGGCGGGGCGATGACCGGCCGGCAGCGGTACGTCGTGGGGTGCGAGGTTGGTCGTGGTGACGACGAGACGGTTGCGCGCCCAGAGCAGCTCGGCCGTGCCGTCGGTGCCGACGAGCTTCATCCGGTAGTCGCCGTGCATCGGGGAGCCGGCCGGATTCATCCAGTCCACGCCGGCGGTGATCAGCGCACCGGGTCCGCTCAGCGTCGCCACGCCGTACGAAGCGTCCACCACGAAGCCGCTCACGGTCCCACTGGTCAGGCCGGTGAAGAGCAGTCCGGCGTCGATGTCGTGGACGGCAAGATCGTTCAGCAAACCGCCGTACTGCGCTCGGTCGAAGAACCAGTCCGGGCGGGTCGGGCGGTTGAGCTTGTGCGGACCGGATGCGGTCACACCGTGGATCGTGCCGAGCTGACTGGAGATCTCCAGCGCCGCGACCGTGACGGGGTAGTAGCGCTTCTCCAGCAGCAGCGTGACGTGGCGGCCAGTGCGTTGCGCGGCTTCGGTGATCGCGTCGAGGTCTTCGAGGGTCGTGCAGAGCGGCTTGTCGGCGATGACGTGGCAACCGGCGTTCAAGGCATCGACAACTGCCCGACCGCGGTCGCCGTAGATGCCGGCGACCATGACGATGTCGGGCTCGACCTCGCGCAGCATCTCCTGGTGATCCGTGAACACCTTCGCGTCGTACGGCGCAGCCCATCGCTCGGCGATCTCCCGGCTCGGATCCGCTACCGCGACCAGTTCGAGGGCGTCGACAGCGTCGACCTCGGCGGTCGCATAGGCCACGTGCGGATGGGCAGCTCCGGCGATGGCGATCCGAGTCATCTCGTGATTCCAGCATGCAACCGGTTGCACGTCAACGTGTCACCGCGGCCGTCGTCGCTCTGATCACCAGGTGGGTCGCGATCGTGATGCACTCCGCCGTCGGGTCCTCCAGCAGCTGGATCAGGAGCTTCGCGGCCGCCGTACCAGCGGTCGCCGCGCCCGCTGAGACGCTGGTGAGCGCCGGCGTCGTGAGCGCGGCGAGGGTGTCGTCGCAGCCGACCAGGCTGAAGTCCGAGGGCACCGAGATGCCGCGCAGTTCGAGCCCGGCCAGCACGCCCTGTGAGACCACGTCGTCGAATGCGATCGCAGCGGTCGCACCCGACCGCACGATGGCCGACACGGAGTCCCGCCCAGCCGCATAGGTCGGGCGGCCGACCTCGATCACCTCAACGGTCAAACCCGAGGCGGCAGAGGTCAGAACCTCCCGGCGCTGCTGGTCGGACCATGAGTCACGCGGGCCGGCCAGGTACGCGATCCGCTCGTGACCGAGCTTCTTCAGCAGCATCACCGCCTCGGTCATCCCGCCGGAAGAGTCGATCAGCACGCGGGGAATGCCCTCCAGATCGCGATTCACCAGGACGACCGGACGAGTGGCGGCGAGCTCGCGGATCAGCTCCTCGGACAGCCGCGGCGACGCCAGCACGAACCCCTCGACCTGCGGTGCAAGCCGGGCGATCAGCTTCGCCTCCCGCTCCGCGGACTCGTCCGAGTCGCCCAGGAACACCGCCAGGTCGGCAGTCTCCGCGGCCGACTGCAGGCTACGGACCAGCGGCGGGAAGAACGGGTTCGCGATATCCGGTACGACGACCGCGATGTTCCCGAACCGCCCGGTCGACAGCGCCCGCGCCGCCTGGTTCCCGACGTATCCGAGCCGGACCGCGACCTCGCGGACGTGATCGACGGTCTCCGGACTGAGCAACTGCGGCCGGGTGAACGCCCGCGACACCGTCGACCGCGAGACCTGAGCTGCGGCAGCGATATCGCCGATGGTGACCCCCGGCGCCCGCTGCAGACGTGGCGACATGCACCCACGATAGTGCAACCGGTTGCAGAACTACCTGAGCGTCCACGCCCTGCCGGGGCTCGGGCGACACGTCCGCTGTCTTACCGGTCACGGTGTCTTCATTGATGGCCACTGGCGAGTGACACTGGGGAGTGGAACGCCTGGTTGGACGATCGGGCGATGGGGCACTGGGATGAACATGGTGGACGTCGAGCTGCGGTATTCGCGCATCTGGCGGGCAGCCGTGGGCCTGCTGGCCGCGATCGGAGTCGTCGCGTCGCTGGTTTTCGTCTCCCCGTCGACGAACCTGGTCGCGTTCATGGTCGCCGCGTTCACAGCGGGAGCGGTCTGCCTGAGTATCGGCTTGGGCCGCGACCTGCCGTCCGCCGACTTGGTCTACCTCCTCCCGCGCTGGGCCGTGCTCGGCGGACTGTTCGTGCTCGCGGTCTGCGGGTACGCCGCCGCCGTCGGAGCCCGGACGGTCGCGCTGATGCTCCTCATCGTCGGCGCCTCCCCGCCCGTCGTCAGCTGGCTCCGCTCCGGGACGCCCGACCGGTCGCCTCGTGAGGTACGGCGACGCCGGCCGATCAAGTTGCCCACGGCATCGTCCGAGCTGCTGCAGGTGGTCCAGTCGGACGGCCGTACGGCAGAGGACTGGCCGATGCCGAAGTACCTCGCGGCTGTCGTACGCAGCGTCGGCGAGCTGAGCGACGAGGAGCTGTGCCTGGCCTGGCGGCGGAGCTTCACCCAGCTCCAGCGGGCCAGCGGCGCGGACCGTCGGCAGGCCATGGTCGACGTACGGCGTGCTTATCTCGACGAACTCGAGCGCCGCCACCCCGACTCGTTCGCGACCTGGATCGCGTCGAACCCACGGGCCGCCGGCAACCCCGCGCGCTTCTTCACCCACCGCGCCGAGCACTGAAGTTGATCATCTGAGCCAATCACCGAGGAGAGTCTTGTCGTGACCAGCCCGGAGACCGAACAACCGCAACGCACGTTCTTCGGCCAACCGCCCGTCCTGGCCAACCTCTTCGGCGTCGAACTCTGGGAACGCTTCTCGTTCTACGGCATGCAGGGAATCCTGCTCATCTACCTGTACTACCCCGCCGATCGCGGGGGCCTCGGCATCGACGAAGCTACGGCGACCAGCATCGTCGGCGCGTACGGCGGACTCGTCTACCTCTCCACGATCCTCGGCGCCTGGCTGGCCGATCGCCTGCTCGGTCCGGAGCGCACGCTGTTCTACGCCGCGGTCGTGGTGATGGCCGGTCATATCGCGCTGGCGTTGATCCCCGGCATGGCCGGGGTCGCGGTCGGTCTGGTGCTGATCGCCGTGGGCAGCGGCGGCGTGAAGGCGAACGCCACCTCGCTGGTCGGGACGCTGTACAGCGAGGACGACGACCGCCGGGACGCCGGATTCTCCCTGTTCTACCTCGGCATCAATCTCGGGGCCTTCGCCGGACCGTTGCTGACCGGCCTGTTGCAGAAGAACGTCGGCTTCCACTACGGCTTCGGCCTGGCTGCGGTGGGGATGTTCCTCGGCCTGGTCCAGTACGGCGCCGGGCGTCATCGACTGAGCGACGAGGCCCGCCGGGTGCCGAACCCGCTGACCGCCGATGCGCTGCGCCGGGTGGGTGTCGGCGCCGCGGTGGCGCTGGTGGTCGTCGTCGGGATCCTGATCTCCGGCATTCTGCCGGCCGCGCGGTACGCGCTCGCGGTCGCGGTGATCAGCGCGCTCGCGGCGATCGCCTATTTCGTCATCATTCTCGGCAGTGGCCGGTTGACCGAGGTCGAACGGAGCCGGGTGCTCGCGTTCATCCCGTTGTTCATCGCGAGTGCGGCGTTCTGGTCGCTCTACCAGCAGCAGTTCACCGTCGTGACCGTCTACTCCGACCAGCGCCTCGACCGGAACATCTTCGGCTGGGAGATGCCGGTGTCGTTCGTGCAGTCGATCAACCCGGTGATGATCATCATCCTGTCCGGGGTGTTCGCCGCGCTGTGGACGAAACTCGGGTCCCGGCAGCCGTCGACGCCGATCAAGTTCAGCGCCGGGCTGGCGATCATGGGCGTTGCCTTCCTGCTGTTCCTGACCATGGCCGGCGGCGGTCCGAACAGCGCGCCGCTGCTCGGACTCACCGGCATCCTGCTGGTGTTCACGATCGCTGAACTGCTGCTCTCGCCGGTCGGTCTCTCCTTGTCGACAAAGCTCGCACCCGAGGCGTTCCGCACCCAGATGGTCGCCCTGTTCTTCCTCTCGGTCGCGCTCGGTACGGCGATGTCCGGCGTACTCGCGAAGCTCTACAGCACCGCCCACGAGACGCCGTACTTCGGTGTGCTCGGCGGGGTCGCGCTGGTACTGGGTGGGCTGCTCGCGCTGGCGACGCCTGCGATCCGGCGACTCATGCGCGGGGTGCACTGAACGTCGAGCGGAGATCCGCGCCGATCAACTCGACCGCATGACGTCCGGCCGACAACGCGGCGGGGAAGTTGAGGAACGCGTGCATGGTGTCGGCGTACTCGACCAGCCTGGTTGGTATACCGGCCTCTGCGAGACGGCCGGCGTAGGCGAGGGCGTCCGGTCGCAGGGAATCCCGGCCGGCGGCCAGCATGAGGGTCGGCGGGAGACCTGCGAGCGAGTCTGCTTGGAGCGGTACGGCGGTCGCGGGGATCTCGTCCAGGTTCTCGGTCGTGGCGAAGTACCACTCGTGCCAGTCTGCGTCCGGGTGCAGGTCCAGGGTCGGGTAGCAGAGGATTTGGCGATCGGGGAGTGGGGTGCCTTCGTCCCGTGCCAGTAGGCAGGTGCCTGCGGCAAGCGCCGCGCCCGCACTTTGACCGCCGATGACGATCCGGCCGTCGCCGTTGAGCTCGGCTGCGTGTTCGCGGATCCACTGCAGGGTCTCGTAGGTGTCGTGAAGACCTGCTGGATAAGGGTTTTCGGGTGCCGGGCGATAGTTGAGCGAGACAACGGTGACGTTGCCGTTGGCAGCGATCCCGGAGGTCGCGTACTCGATGTCACGTAGGTGACCGCCGATGAAACCGCCGCCGTGCAGCCAGAGCACGATCGGCCGGGGCTGCGTCGCGTACCGGTAGACCCGCGCTTCCAGCGTGCGTCCCGGTAGTTCGATCGTCAGGTCGTCCAACGAAACGCGGGGATCGGGCCGGCCGGCCAACGCGGGATCCGGCAGATCTTCCCGATCCAGAAGCAACGCCTCGTAGGAACCGTCGATCTCGGGCGCATCGGCCAGCACTTTCAGGAGCGCGTCGGTTTCCGAGCCGTACTCCGGGCTATCGATCAGCTCCCGGTTCACGCGGCGACCGGCTGCAGGTGGCGGGCCGCGTGGGCGAACAGAAATCCGTCCGGCGTTGTGGATACGTATTCAGCCAAGGCCCCGATGCCGCCGTCGAACCCGGCACCGGTCGTTGGATCGGCCCACGCCTGGTCGTCGTACTGCTCGATCTCGGCCAGGAGCGCGGCGCCGACGCTGTTGAATCGGTGGAGAACCAGCTCGGACGGGATCCGCCGTCCCGCTTCGACGCCGCCCAGGTTGAGCGCTCGCCCGATCTCGGCGGTCTCCCAGCGCGGGTCGAGGCTCCAGTGCAGCCGACCCGCTTTGGCATCCCGCAGTACGGCGAGGTTGATCTCGTCCCACATCAGCACGTGGGCGACCAGGTCGTGCAAGGAGTCGCAGAAGTCCCCGAGCGGACCGGCGGTCACGTCGTACGGCGCCTGCAGCTCGTCCTCGCTCTTTCCTTCGACCCGGCTCAACAGGAGTTCTTGGTCCCGGCGGATCATTCCGGCCGCCTGCGCCGGAGTAGTAGTCGGTGTACGCATGCCGACAATCAATCAGCCGGACTACCCACGCCCTGGTGGATTGCGCGAACTTCTCAATCCGTCGTGCGGTAGGTCGCCATCTTGGCGCGGGCGCCGCAGGTGTTCATCGAGCACCATCGCCGTTGGCCGGGGCGGCTTGCGTCGACGAAGAGCAGGGAACAGTCGTCCGACGCGCAGACCCGGATCCGCTCGGCCAGCGGTCCGGTGAGCAGGTCGACGGCGTCCCGCGCCAACCTGCTGAGCAGCTCCGGGACGTCTGTCAGGACAGTGGCGACGCGACGATCCGGGGTCAGGCGCGGGCCGGCCAATGGGCGGCTGCTCCACTGGTTGACGACATCGAGGTCGGCAGGGAGTGTCACGCCGGTGAAGAGCCGGTAGAGCGCCTCCCGGAGCTGGACCGCCTGACCGTACGTGCGACGCGAGACCGGCACCTCGTCCCGGGTGAGGCCCGCCTCGCGGAACCAGCGAGCGAGATCTGCCGGCTCCAGCATGCGCTCGAACGGCGCCTGCTCCCGCTTGCCGACGGTCGCGGTGAAGTCGACCGACGGGCGGCTGGCGACCCAGGTGAAGCGCGTGTTCATGGCCGTAGCCTATCATTTGTGTTACCAGTTAAACCGGTAACAAAGGAGCGGCTTGTGAGGATCGGGATCGTCGGCGCGGGCGGCGTCGGTGGGTACTTCGGTGCGCGGCTGGCGGCGGCCGGGCAGGACGTCGGGTTCGTGGCGCGGGGCAAGCACCTTGAGGCGCTGAGGTCGGACGGGTTGGTGGTGCGTAGCCCTGTCGGCGATCTCCAGTTGCCGGTGCAGGCCACGAGCGAGCCTGCCGAGCTCGGCGTGGTCGACTACGTTCTGGTCAGCGTGAAGACCTGGCAGTTGTCCGAGGCGATCGACTCGATCCAGCCGCTCGTCGGTCCGGACACCGCGATCGTCACGGTGCAGAACGGAGTAGAGGCGCCGGACCAGGTCGCCGAGTCGTTCGGTCGGGACGCCGTACTGCCCGGTGCGGCCGAGGTGATCGCGTATGTCGACGGCCCGGGGATCATCCGGCATCTCGGCAGCGGCAAGCTGACGTTCGCCGAGTGGGACAACCGGCAGTCGTCGCGCGCTGACTCGCTCCGGGAGGCCTTCGTCGCCGCCGGGCTGCAAGCTGTTGTCTCGGAGGATATCTGGGCCGCGCTGTGGGCCAAGTTCCTCTCGGTCGTTCCGAGCGGCGGCCTCGGCACAGCGACAGGCGCCGGGTACGGCGTACTCCGCACGCACACAGCCACCCGGCGACTCCTCACCGACGCCACCACCGAGATCCGCGACGTCGCCGTTGCCCGAGGCATCCACCTCGCCGAGGACGTCGTACCCCGCACCCTCGCCTGGATCGACAGCCTCCCCGCCGACGGCACCACGTCCCTCCAGCGCGACCTCATCGCCGGCCGCCCCTCCGAGCTCGACGCCTGGACCGGCGCGGTAGTCCGCCTGGGCAACGAGGCAGGCGTCGCCACGCCGGTCAACACGTTCCTCTACGACCTGGCCACCGCCAGAGCCATTGCTGCGGGCAACTAGTCCCTGCGCGCGCTGTCGAGCTGCAGCCCTGCGGTCGATCCCGCGTCGCACGTGGGTACGGTTACCTGGTGAAGGATCGCGTGCGCGACGTGGCCGAGTTCCTCGGCGCGGCTACTCCAGACCGAGGTCGGTGAGCACGTCCATCACCGAGCGGTTCGGCGGCGCCGAGGCGACCAGGCCGCGGATGCAGCCGGTCATCACCATCCGGAAGTACGCCTCGGAGCTGATCTGCGGGAGCTCCTGGTGCGCCGCGAGGAGGAGCTCGTCGGTGGCGAGCAGGACGTACACCTTCTCGAGTTCGCGGCGATGCGGACCCTCGAAGTACGGGCGATGCCGCTCCTCAGCTGCCGTCAGGTTGATCGCGAGCGAGGCCACAGTGCCTGACATCAGTACGGCGCCTGCCGGGCTGTACCCGCGCTGGCCGAGCGCCTCGATCGCCTCGCGCTGCAGCCGTACGCCGGATTCGCCGCGCGGGAACAGGGCCTGCATGTACGCCGCGAGCCCCGGGTGATCGAGCACGAACGTGTGCAGCTGCTGCGCGAACGACAAGAGGTGCTTCTCGACGTCGTCGGACGGGTCGTCGGCGATGTGCAGCTCCCGCAGTACCGCCTCGCCGACCACTGCCTCGAGCCCGAGCTTGCCGTCGACATGCCGGTACAGCGCGGTCGGTGACACGCCGAGCGCGGTCGCGACGCCGTTCACAGTGAGGTTGGTCAGGCCGAGCCGCACACCCTCGCGCTCGATGTCCGCGAGGGTGATCTGCGCCTGCCGGCCGCCGGTCTTGCGGCGGGGCGGATTGGCTGTCACAAGTCTCCTCTGCCGGGGCTGACCCCAAAGTTATGCTACTAACTTAGATCGACACCGTTACCGACGGTGAGTAGATCCGTCCCTAACCTCCTCAGGAGATCATGGTGAGCGCACCACGCCCCAGTCGGCGCACGATTCTTAAGGCCGCCGGCGGGCTGACCGTCGCGGCCGGCCTCGGCGCCGGCACGATTCTGGCCACCTCCCTGGCCGCCAACGCGGCCGGCGACGGCTTCGGCCTGCACATCACCGAGCGGAACGAAGACGATCCGCGGATGTGGTACTACCGCTTCCAGACCGACCAGATCGGCTGGGCGCCGGCCGTCAACGTGCTGCTGCCGAGCGACTACCACACCAGCGGCCGCACGTACCCCGTGTTGTACCTGCTGCACGGCGGCAACCAGGACTTCATTGCCTTCGACAACCTCGGCGTCCGCGACTGGACCGCGGACAAGCCGCTCATCGTGGTGATGCCCGACGGCGGCAAGGCCGGCTGGTACTCGAACCCGGTCAGCACGAACGTCGGCCCGCGCAACTGGGAGAGTTTCCACCTCAACCAGTTGGTCCCGTGGGTCGACGCGAACTTCCGCACGTACGCCGAGTTCGCCGGCCGCGCCGTGTCAGGCTTCTCGATGGGCGGCTTCGGCGCGCTCAAGTACACCGCGAAGTACTACGGCCACTTCGCCTCGGTCAGCGCGCACTCCGGGCCTGCGAGCGTACGACGGGACAACGGGCTGGTCGTGCACTGGGCGAACGTGTCCTCCGCTGCTGTCGACCTGGCCGGCGGCACCATCTACGGCGCTCCCGCGTGGGACGAGGCCCGCGTCACCGCCGACAACCCGATGGAGAACCTCGAGCGCTACCGCGGCAAGCGCATCTTCCTGGTCGCCGGCACCAGCCCGAGCCCCGACCCCTTCGACTACGCCAACGAAACCCAGGTCCTGGCCGGCCAACGCGAATTCCGCGCCGCCCTCGACAACGCCAACATCCCTTACACCGCCCACGAGGACGAAGGCGGCCACATGGTCCGCCCCAACCGCATGCTCGAAGACCTCGAAGGCATCATCGCCCACCTCAAGAAGGCCTGACCTTCCTTCTCCGCGGCGCCGCTCCTCTTCGGGGGGCGGCGCCGTTTCAGTCTTCGGCGAGGCGTTGGAGGAGGTGGGCGAGGGTTTGTTGTTCGGTGTCGCTCAGGCGGGAGAGTTGGCTGACCATCACGTCGCGGCGCTTCTCGCGGAGGGTGTTGAGGATCTGGCGGCCGTTGGGGGTGAGGTCGACGAGGGTGGCACGGCGGTCGTGGGGGTCTGGTTGGCGTTCGACCAGGCCGGCTGCCTCGAGGTCGTCGACGACGGAGGTGGCTGAGCGCGGGACGATGCCGAGTTGGGCGGCCAGCTCGCTCAGGCGGAGGGCCCGGTCCGCGCGGTCGAGCGTCCGCAGTACGCGGAACTGCCCGTGCGTGACGCTCTCCCCGAAACCCTCCCGCGAAGCCCGCCGCTGCCGCCGGACAATCCCGTCCAGCAACGCAGCGATCTGTTCCGCAGCATCATCCGGCCCGTGCATGAGCAGAGCCTAGTGGCGCGCGGCCCGTAGGACCGTCGCGCACGCGAGGGAACAAATGGGGATCTTGTGAGGTTGTCTCATAGTGAGTTAACCTCAGTATAACTGTTCCCTGCCGAAAGGGTCTGTATGTCACAGATTTCTGGACTTCCTGGCGGGGGAGGCGGAGGCGGGCGTGCGATGCGCTCGCTGATGAAAGACTCCTCCGTTCGTCACCACAAGCTTTCCGCCGGCACGCTCCGGCGGATTCTCGGGTTTGCCCGTCCGTACCGCGGCTACCTTGCCTTCTTCCTCGTACTCGTCGCGTTCGACGCCGGGACCGGCGCGGTCACGCCGCTGCTGTTCCGCGCGATCATCGACAAGGGGATCGTCCCGGGCCACGCCCAGGTCGTCGTCTGGCTCGCGTTCGTCGTCGCCATGCTGGCGGTCGCGAACAGCGCGATCACCCTCGGCGAGCGCTGGTTCTCCGCGCGCATCGGTGAAGGTCTCGTCTACGACCTCCGCACCGCCGTCTTCGACCACGTGCAGCAACTGCCCGTTGCCTTCTTCAGCCGGACGCAGACCGGCGCCCTGATCCAGCGGCTCAACGGCGACGTCCTCGGCGCCCAGCAGGCGTTCACCTCGACACTGTCGAACGTCGTCAGCAACCTGCTCAGCGTCGCCCTCGTCCTCGGCGCGATGTTCGTGATGTCGTGGCAGATCACCCTGCTCGCCCTCGTCGTCATGCCGCTGTTCGTCATCCCGGCCCGGCTCCTCGCCGGCAAGTTGCGTGAGGCAACCGCCGAGACGTACAAGCTGAACGCCACGATGGCCCAGACCATGACCGAGCGCTTCAACGTCGCCGGTGCGGTGCTGGCCAAGGTCTTCGGCCGGACCCAGGACTCGTCGCGTGACTTCGCGGGCAAGGCCGCCCGCGTCCGCGACATCGGCGTCACCACCGCCATGTACGGCAGCATCTTCCGCGTCTCGCTGACACTGGTCGCCGCGCTCGCAGTCGCCCTGGTGTACGGCGTCGGCGGTGTCTTCGCGGTAGAAGGTGCCCTCGGCATCGGTACGGTCGTTGCCCTGACGGCGTACCTGAACCGCCTGTACGGCCCGCTGACCGCCCTGTCCAACATCCAGGTCGACGTGATGACCACGCTGGTCAGCTTCGAGCGCGTGCTCGAGGTCCTCGACCTCCCGCCGATGGTTGCCGACCGCAAGGATGCGCGCGAGCTGCCGCGGACCGTGGAGCCGTCGATCGAGTTCGACCACGTGTCGTTCCACTACCCGTCGGCCCAAGAGGTCTCGCTCGCCTCGCTCGAGTCGGTCGCGACGCTGTCGGCCGAGACCGGTGAAGAGGTCCTCAAGGACGTCACGTTCACCGTCGAGCCCGGCCAGCTGGTCGCCGTCGTAGGCCCGTCCGGCGCCGGCAAGTCGACGCTGTCCTCGCTCGTCTCCCGCATGTACGACGCAACCGGCGGAGCCGTCCTCGTCGGCGGCCACGACGTACGTGAAGTCACGCAGAGCTCTCTCCGCGCGGCGATCGGCGTCGTCACCCAGGACTCGCACATGTACCACGACACGATCCGCGCCAACCTGCTCCTGGCTCGCCCGGATGCCAGCGACGACGATCTGCAGAAAGCGCTCGAAGGCGCCCAGATCGCGACGCTCGTCAACAGCCTGCCCGACGGCCTCGACACTGTGGTCGGCGATCGCGGCTACCGGTTGTCCGGTGGTGAGCGCCAGCGCCTTGCGATCGCCCGGCTCCTGCTCAAGTCCCCGTCGATCGTCATCCTCGACGAGGCGACCGCCCACCTCGACTCCGAGTCCGAGGCCGCGGTCCAGGCGGCACTAGCCAACGCGCTGGTCGGTCGTACGTCGCTCGTCATCGCGCACCGGCTGTCGACCATCCGCAACGCCGACGTCATCCTCGTCCTCGACGAGGGCCGCATCCGCGAACGCGGCACCCACGACGAACTCCTCGCCGCGGGCGGCCTGTACGCCGACCTGTACGCGACCCAGTTCGCCAAGGCAGCTTAGGCAGGCCCTGACCGCCAGCTGGACCCCCGGTCGCGTGGCGGCACGCGCTCGGGGGAGGATCAGCGCATGAGAGATCGGATGACTGCGGCGGCCACCGAACTGACGTACGACGCCCCGGCGGCGAACTGGCTGGAGGCGTTGCCGCTCGGCAACGGCCGGATCGGCGCGATGGCGTTCGGCGGCCCCGGCCAGGACCGGATCGCGCTGAACGACGAGACCCTCTGGTCCGGCAGCCCCGAGACCACCCGACGCCTGGCCACGCCGGTCGGCGAGGTCGGCGCCGCCGCGGTGGATCGGATCCGCGCCGCGCTGGCCGCGGGCGACGTACGCACGGCCGAGGAGCTCGCGCACGGGTTCCACAGCGGGCACTCGCAGGCGTATCTCCCGCTCGGCGATCTGCTGCTCGATTTCCGGGTCGACGGCGAGGTCACGAAGTACCGACGCCGGCTTGATCTGGACACCGCGGTCGCGCGATCCGAGTACGAGGTCGCGGGAGTCGACGTCTGGCAGGAGGTCTTCGTCAGCGCGCCGGCGCAGGCATTGATCCTACGTCTGGGCGCCTCGCAGCCACTCGACGTGACGATCAGCCTGACCTCGCAACTCCGCGCAACGACGGAGGCAGTCGGCGACAACGGGCTCGCGCTGCTCGCCACCTGCCCGTCGTCCGTCCCGCCGCCGCACGGCCGGGCCGGCATGGAGATCGAGTACTCCGACGGCGACGACCGCGGGATGAACGCCGCCGTCGTACTCCGCGCCCGTACCGACGGATCCATCACGTCGACCGACGAGGCGCTGACGATCAGTAACTCGACGCAACTGCTGCTCGTGCTCTCGACCGCCACCGGCTACGAAGGCCCGCACACTCCGCCGACCCGCACGGCACCCGAATGCCGAGAGGCCGCCGACGCCGCCGTTCTCAACGCGCTGGACCGATCGGAAGAGCTGCACGATGAACACGTCGCCGACTATCAGAGTCTCTTCCGGCGTTCGATCCTCACGCTGCCGTCGACCGCGGACCTGACCACCGACCGTCGGCTGGCGGATGCGTCCGACGATCCCGGCCTGGCCGCGCTGATCTACAACTTCGGCCGCTACCTGATGATCGCCAGCTCCCGCGCCGGCGGCCTGCCGACCAACCTGCAGGGCATCTGGAACGAGCACCTCCAGCCGCCGTGGAGCAGCAACTACACGGTCAACATCAACACCGAGATGAACTACTGGCCGGCCGAGACCACATCCCTGTCCGAGTGCCACGAGCCGCTGCTCACGTACGTCAAGAACCTCGCCGAAGCAGGACGTCGTACGGCCGAGGACCTGTACGGCGCCAAGGGCTGGGCCGCGCATCACAACGCCGACGCGTGGTGCTGGACCGCGCCCGTCGACGGCAACCCGAAGTGGGCGAACTGGCCGATGGCCGGCGTCTGGATGTGCCGCCACCTCTGGGACCACTTCGCCTTCACCGGCGACCGCGAGTACCTCCAAGACGTCTGGCCGGTACTGCGGGGCGCCGCCGAGTTCTGCCTCGACTGGCTGATCGAACTCCCGGACGGCACCCTCGGCACCGCGCCGTCCACCTCACCGGAGAACGAATACATCGCCGCGGACGGCAGCCCCGCCTCGGTCACGACCTCCTCGACGATGGACCTGTCGCTGATCGCCGATCTGTTCGACCGCTGCACGCAAACGGCCAACGAGCTCGATCTGACCGACCCGCTCATCGACGACCTGGCTAAAGCCCGCAAGCGGATTCCCAACCCGCAAATTGGTGGCCGAGGGCAACTACAGGAGTGGCTCGAGGACCTGCCCGAAGCCGAGCCGCACCACCGGCACACCTCCCACCTCATCGGCCTGCACCCCGGCGACCAGATCACCCCGGACGGTACGCCGGAACTCGCGCGAGCCGCAGCCCGAACGCTCGAACTCCGCGGCGACAAGAGCACCGGCTGGTCGCTCGCCTGGCGGATCTCGCTGTGGGCCAGACTGCGCGACGGCGCAGCCGCACACCGCCTCGTCCGCGAGCTGCTCAAGCCCGCGGGCGACTCCGGGACGGACTATGTCGGCGACGGTTCCGGCCTGTACCCGAACCTCTTCTGCGCGCACCCGCCGTTCCAGATCGACGGGAACTTCGGCGCCACCGCCGGGATCGCGGAGATGCTGCTGCAGAGCCACACGGACGAGCTCGAGATCTTCCCCGCGCTTCCGGCCGAGTGGCCCGAAGGCGCGATCACCGGCCTGCGTGCGCGTGGCGGCGTCGGCGTCGACCTGGAGTGGTCTCCGGCCGGTGCAAACGCCGTACTGACAGCGGATCGGGACACGACGGTTGTGATTCGGCATGGCGATCAGCGTCAGGAGTTGTCGCTGAGTGCAGGTGTCCCGCTGAGCTGTCAGATCAGGTCGTGAACGTGTAGGACTGCGCCGCTCTCCAGGTCGCGGTCGAGAAGCGACCAGATGATGCGGGCAACGTTCTCGGGTTTCGAGAGTTGGCCGAGTGCGTCCATCTCGCGGAAGCGGGTCGACTCCGGGACTTCGGCGGGACTGGAGGCCCGGAGCTCGGCCTGCATATCGGTGTCGAGTGCGCCGGGTGACACGGAGATCACCCGGCAGCCGGGACTTCGGCGCCGCTGCTCCAGCCCGACCGTACGCACCCACTGGTCGATCCCGGCCTTGCCCGCGCAGTAGCTCGCCTCACCTTCGTGCGGCCGCATCGCGGCGCCGGACGAGATCATGATCAGGTGCTGCTCGCACTGCCGGCCTGACACGGCGCGCAGGAACGAGTGCCCGAGCACCTGGGCGGCAGCCGAGTTGAGCAGCACGTTGCGCGTGTACTGCGCGGTGTCGACGTGATCGGCCGATCCGAGTGGCGTCAACGTCCCGGCGTTGTGGATGAAGATCACCACTTCCGGATCGTTGGTCGCGATCCGTTGCTGGAAGTCGTCGTCCACCACCGGCCACGACGCCGGCTCGGCCAGATCGACGGCGACGTGATGTGCCCCCGCCGTACCACCACGACGCGAGATGTCGATCAGCTCCGCGTTCTCGAACGGAATCGTCGCCGCCAACGCAGCCCCCAGCCCTGCGGAGGCTCCTGAAATCCAGATCAGGATCCGCCGCAGCGAAGTCACTTTCCCATCCCCGAGCCCAGGCAAAAATCCAGCATCGCGCAGTACCCCCTGCCGTGCCCCACATCCCCTTGGGCATGCAGCCTACGACGCAAATCCCTTTAAATGCACCCCTTCCGGCGTTTCTGATCAGCAGCTGAGTGTCCGCTGAGTGTCGTTGCCTACCGCACGCCGAAGAGTTGGCCGTAGGTGGTCGGGCGGGCCGCGCTACGGGCAGCCTGGAGCAAGCCCCAGAGCAATGCGGAGTTCGCCGTCACCACCGGAACCCGCAGATCCTCTTCCAGGGCGCCGATTACACCGACTGCGCGGAAGCCGTTGCCTCCGATGAAGACCGCATGTGCGTCTGCCGGGGTGTGCCCAACGATCCAGGCGAAGAGTTCTGAAGGGTTGACGCTGCGTTGGTTGCTCGGTAGTTCGCAGGACGCGTGGACGACGACTTCCAGGCCTTGGGACCGGAAGTACTCCGCGCCGTAGCGGTCCAGTTCGGAATCGAACCAAGGCGGGTTGAACAACGCAATGCGATCGATGCCTAGCGCACCGAATCCGGCGACCGCAGCTGCACACGGTGCGACCACCGGCAGACCGGCGCGTTCAGTCAAGCGATCGACTACCTTGCGTTCGCCGTCCGGGCCGCCGACGTACGACGAGCTGGTGAAGCCGATGCCGATGGCATTGATCGGTGCGGCGGCCAGCAGGGCCGTGGCTTCGTCGATCGCGGGCGGTTCGACGAAGGCCTGTACGGGTGCCAGCGGGATCGTCGGATCCATCAATCCGCCGGCCGCCATCGCGCCGAACGGAACGCGGGCCGAGTGGATGCAGATACCGTCCGGTGCCATGGCCTGTAGTTCTGACTCGGGGCCCACGTCGCCGTGCGGTATCAGTACTCCGAGTCGGGTGCGCACATCCCATCCGTCCGATGACCACATGAGCCCCCTCCTTCCCCCACAAAAGAGTGTGCGCCTCGTTCGGCGCGGTCGGTAGCCTCGCTCGGTGACCAACGACTGGGACTGGCAGTGGGATGCGAGCTTGTATGCCGGGAGTGCTCGGCACTACGCGGTGGGGCGGATGGCTTACCCAGTGGCGTTGGGGGAGGCGATCAGGGACGCGCTGGGTTTGGACGGTCTCGGACGGTTGCTGGACGTCGGCTGTGGTCCCGGTTCGCTGACGTTGCTGTTGGCGCCGTACTTCGCGGAAGCGGTCGGGGTGGATGCGGACGGTGAGATGGTCGAGGTTGCCGCATCGCGGGCCGCTGAGCAGAAGTTGAGCAATGTGAAATGGCGGCAGATGCGGGCGGAGGAGTTGCCGGGGGAGCTCGGGACGTTCCAGGTCGTGTCGTTCGCGCAGTCGTTCCACTGGATGGATCAGGCGCTGGTCGCGGACCGGGTGCGCGGCATGCTCGAGTCCGACGGTGCCTGGGTACATGTGGGTGCGACCACCCATCGCGGGCTCGACGGCGCGGACGATCTGCCGCATCCGCGCCCGCCGTGGAAGGCGATCGAGGGACTTGTGGCGCGCTACCTCGGTCCGGTACGGCGTGCCGGTCAGAGCGTGCTGCCCGCTGGAACGCGTCCGGGGGAGGAGACGGTGATGCGCGCCGCCGGGTACCGCGGACCGACGCGGGTAGTCGTCGGTGGCAACGAAATCGAGGAGCGCACCGTGGGCGATGTCGTCGCTGCGGTGTTCTCGCTGTCGAGCTCGACGCCGCATCAGCTCGGCGCGCAGCTGCCCGCCTTCGAGGCGGACCTACGCGAGCTGTTGACGAAGGCCGCCGACAACGGCCTGTTCTCCGAGCAGCGCCGCGAGGTCGAAGCCGTCATCTGGCGCTGACCCGCCGTTCGAGGGGGCGAATCCCCCCTCGAACGGCCGGGATTGTCAGGACTGGTCGTCCGGGATGTCGTCGTTCTCGCCGTCGAGGTTGTCCAGCTGGTCCTTGGCGGCGTCGGTGCCCTGGTCGATCTTGTCGCCGTACTTGCCGCCGGTCTTCTCGTCGACGAAGTCGCCGGCCTTGTCGAGGCCCTCGCCGACCTGCTCACCGTGCTCGTTGACGAGATCGGTGGCCTTGTCCTTCATGTTGTCGAACATGCCCATCGTCTTTCCCCGTTCTATCGATGGTTGCCTTGCTCTACCAACGCCGTTATTACCCGATCGCGGTCATTCCACACAAGGGGTGATCAACCGGCAAACGGATTCCGGTCCGCTTGCAGGGCCGGCAGTACGGCGCCCGCGAACACGCCGTACAGGTGGCGCTGGAACATCGGGCCGAAGCTGATCCGGGCGACTCCTCGCGCTGTGTAGTCGGCGACCGAGTGCGCGCCCTGCCCGTACGCGACGTTCACCGGGCCGTCGATCTGCGTCGTCAGTGTGCCGATCAGGTCGAGTTCGCCGGCCCCGATCGGGTACACGCAGTCGGCGCCGGCGGCGAAGTAGCGGTCCGCGCGATCGAGAGCGGTCTGTAACTGTTCCTCCGCCGAACCGGCCTTGCGGATGAAGGCGTCGATGCGAGCGTTGATGACGAGTGCATCCCCGGCTGCGGCGCGAACCGCGGCGAGGAAGTCCGCCTGCTCGGCCGGATCGACCATCTCTCCGGTCGCCGGATCGGAGTCCTCGAGGTTCAGGCCGACGGCGCCGGTGGCGAGGAAGCGTTCGACCAGTTCGGCCGGTGCCAGCCGGTATCCGCGTTCGAAGTCGACTGTGACCGGCACGGACACCGAGCGCGCGATATGCGTCGCAGCGGCGAGTACGTCGTCGACCGGCACGTGCTCGCCGTCGTCGTACCCGAGGATTGCCGCCGTGGCGTTACTGCTGGTGGCGACCGCGCCGAAGCCGGCCGCCTCGATGACCCGCGCCGACGCCGCATCCCAGGCGTTCGGTACGACGAGCGGAGTACCGGGAACGTGCAGCTCCCGCAGAGTAGTTGCCAATGACATCGAAATCAGCTCCTGTGGATCAGAGGCAGCCCGAAGGCCGGAAACAAAGCAGGTTGGTGGAAACCGAGCACCGACGAGATGCCCGCGGAAGTCAGCGTCAGCGCCTTGATCGAGTGCGCGTGGTACTGGTCGTCGGTGCCCCGGATGTAGAGCGCGAAGGCCGGCTGACCGTTCGCCGACGTCTCGACGAGCGCCCGTTGATCCGGACCGGGCCGCAGCTTGGAGTCGAGCAGCCGCAGTACGTCGGGACGACCGCTGAACCAGGTCGGGATCGGCGGCATCTCCCACCGCGCGTCCTCGGTGAACAGCCCTTCCAGTACGACGAGGTCCTTGCTCTCCATCGCCGCCTGGAACTGGTCGAGCAGAGCCCGCCGCAACGGCTCGGGCGGTTCGCGCAGCTCGTCCTCACGCGGCTTCAGCCGGGCGAGCTCGGCCCGCGCCCGCTGCAGCGAGCTGTTGACGGCCGCAGTCGTTGTGTCGAGCAACGATGCAACGTCGGCGGCCGGCCAGGTGAGCACCTCGCGCAGGATCAGTACCGCGCGTTGCCGCGGCGGAAGATGTTGCATCGCGGCAACCATTGCCAGACGCAAGCTCTGCCGGTCGCCGACCACCGTGGCCGGATCCGCCCCGAGCAACTGATCCGGGAACGGTTCCAGCCACGGCACCTCGAGCGTTTGCGCGTGCAGGTCCTCGGGGTCGTTGCCCGGGGCACCCAGCGCCGACGGGACGACCCGGCGGCTGCTGTGCTGCAGGAGGTTCAGGCACACGTTGGTGGCGATCCGGTACAGCCAGGTGCGGATCGTCGAACGGTGCTCGAAGTCCGCATGACCCCGCCACGCGCGCAGGTACGTCTCCTGGACCGCGTCCTCGGCGTCGTGCAGCGAGCCGAGCATCCGGTAGCAGTGCGCCACCAGCCCGCCCCGGTGCTCTGCGAACTTCTCCTCGAGGTTCATCAGACTCCTTCCACCACCAACTCGTCGACCCGGTCACCGGTTCCGGTACGACGTCGCCGCGCCGCGATCGCCAAGCCCGAGAGCGCCCCGAGCAACGACAGTACGCCGCCACCCGCGAGCGCCCGCTCGAATCCGTTACCCGTGTAGCCACCGGCCGCCGTGAAGACGGATCCGAGTACGGCGACCCCGGCCGCGCCGCCGAGCTGACGGTTCATGCTGTAGATGCCGGACGCGATCCCGACGGCTTCCCGCGGTAGCGAAGACATCGCCGCGCTTTGCGCCGCGGGCATCGCCAACGAGATCCCGCAGCCGCAGATCACCAGCGGTGCGACGAGTTCGTAGTACTGATCGGCGCCTCGGCTCAGCCACAGCATGCCGATCGCCTGCAACGCCATACCGACGACGACGAGCGGACGCTCACCGATGCGATCGACCAGCCGGCCCGCGATCGGCCCCACGATGAATAACGTCGCCGTCCACGGCAGCAGTTGGAGTCCGGCCTTGAACGGCGCCGACCCGAGCTCTGCCTGCATGTACTGCGAGAGGAAGAAGACTGCGCTGATCAGCGCAGCGGTGAGGAAGAAGCCGGCCGAGTTCGACGCCGTGAACGTCCTGTTGCGGAAGAATGCCAGCGGCACCATCGCGTGGTCGGTCCGCCGTTCCCACAGCCCGAACGCCACCAGCATCACGACCCCGATCGCGAACGCCGTGAGTACTTCGGCACTTGTCCAGCCGGCCGACTCGCCGCGGACCGTGCCCCAGACCAGCCCCAGTACGGCGAGACTGATCAGCACCGCGCCGATCAGGTCCAGCCGCCTCGCGGGTCCGGTGCTTTCCGGGATCTTCGCGAGCACCAACGCGATCGCGACCACGCCGATCGGCACGTTGATCCAGAAGATCCACTGCCACGACAGCCCTTCGGTCACCGCGCCGCCGATCAGCGGTCCACCGAGTACGGCGATACCGGTCACGCCGCTGAACACGCCGATCGCCTGACCGCGTCGCTCCGGCGGGAACGCCGCGCCGAGCAGGCCCATCGCCAACGGCATCACCATCGCCGCGCCGACGCCCTGCACGGCCCGGGCCGCGATCAGGAACGGCAGCGTGGTGGCCAGCGCACACGCGATGGAGGCCGCGGTGAACAGAGCCAGCCCGGCCGCATAAGTACGTCGCCGGCCCAGACGGTCGCCGATCGCGGCGGCCGTCATCAGAAGCATCGCGAAACTCAACCCATAGGCGTTGACCGTCCATTCGAGCTGCTCGGCCGACGCGCCGAGGTCGCTCCGGATCGTGGTCAGGGCAGCAGCGACCACGAGGGTGTCCAACGCGACCATGACCGACCCCAAGGAGGTCAGCCCTAGAACCCATCGTTGTTGACCTGTCATTCGTGCAGAAGATTGCTTCACACCAATACAGACCGGCGGCGAGGGCCGAACTCATCGCTGCGATGAGAACAAGTTTTCAGCGCTCAGGCCGGGCCTCGACCTGGATCAGCGTCTGCTGACCGACAGCAACCAGCGTCCGGCGGTCACCCGCGACCGCGAACACCTCAAGCTTGCAGATCGTCAGCGTCCGCCCCGCCTTGATCACCGTGCCGACAGCCTCGAGCCGCTCACCCTCCGCCGGCGCAAGCAGATTGATCTTGAACTCAACCGTGAGCACGGTCGTCCCCTCGGGGAACAGGGTGAAGGCCGCGTACCCACCCGCACTATCCGCGATCGAGCTGGTAGCCCCCGCATGAAAATACCCATGCTGCTGCGTAACCTCAGGCCGGCTAGGCAACTCGATCCGCACCTCACCAGCCCCGACATACGAGACCCGCGCCCCCAGGTGCTCCATCAACCCCTGCCGCCCAAAACTCTCCTGCACCCGAGCCCGTACCTCAGCACCCGCCTCCACCATCCCGCGAGACTACTAGCCCAACAGTCCGCCCAGAAAGCCAAACTCCAGAACAAAAGAAGAGAAAAGGAAAGAAAGATGTAGTGGTGGTTGGCTTCAGCGGTTGGCGCCGCACACCTCTTTCAACCTCCGCAACGCATGCTTGCGCGCACGCGTCCAAGTCCCTCTCCATTTCTGTCGTGCCAACAAACCTACGGCTAATCTCCGAAGCCAGCCACCACTCTATTTCTCTTCTTTGAGGACTATTCAGAAGTCCTGGGTCAGTCCGCGCCGCGGAAGCGCGGTGGGACCGTGGGAAGAGCTTGAAGATCAGAGAAGAAGAGATGCTTCGATGTCCGGTCCGGGGTTGGCTTGCACCGCCAAGTCGTGCCTGTGCTCGAAGTAGGCCCCGCTCACACACCAGGCGGATCCGGTGTCGGGTTCGTCGAGTCGTGGGTTCTGGCGATTTTTTGCAGCCGCTGTCCACGACTCGGCGTACCGGCCCGGGACCCTTCTCCACGACTCGGCGAACTAGCCGACCGGGTGGCCGCCGGCGTCGGGTCTGAGCCACGTTCTGCCGCAGATACATCACCACCGGCACCACCTGCCGATACAAGCCGAGCGCCGGCGGACCACCAAAGGCTCGCACTTGGTCCTCGATCGCGATGGGTCGATGTCTGCTTCGACACGCCAAGCGGGCGCTGTCAAACTCGCTGTCGATCACCGAGGTCGACCCCCCTCAGTATCTCTTCTTTTCTCTGTTCCTTTCTTTAACCTCTTCCTTGCAGGCTCACCCAAGGCTTCTGAATAACCCTCTTTCTTTTCTTTTCTTTTGTTTCTTCTTTAGGTTAGTGGGACTACGGCTGCGGCTGGGAGGGTTGGGGTGGGGGAGCCGCCGTCGGGTTCGATGGTTAGGCCGAAGGTTGCCATTCCGGTGGTGGAGCCGTTGACGAGTTGGGTGATGTCGCCGGTGGAGAGGCCGATTGAGGTGGCCTTGTTGGCTGGGTCCATCATCCAGAGTTGCCAGATGTGGTTCTTGGGGAGCTTCGGGAGATCGCGGAGTACGACGACTGATTTGTCGGCCTTTGTGGACAGGACGACTGTGGCTTGGCCGCCGCCCTCGACGGTGCCGTGGACGGTGCGGGCGTCGGGCTGGGCCAGTACTGCGGCCATCTGCTGGTTGGCGCGCTCCGCGGCAGAACGGTCCTGGTACTGATCGATCGCGACTCCGCCGGCAGCCGCGACCGCGAGTGCCGCTGCGGCAAGGGCGAGCACCGAGCGCCGGGTGAAGCGTTGAGGCTTCGGCGTCGAGGCGGCGACTGGTACCTGCGGGGGCAGTTGGCGAACGTCCTCGATCGCCGCCATCACGTTCGCCTTCAGCCCGGGGGGCGGTGGGGTCGAGACCTGAGTGGCGAGCTTGACTGCGGCCTGTCGCAGTTCGGCGACCTCCGTGGTGCAGAACGTGCACTCGGTGAGGTGCGCCTCGAAACGCGTGCGTTCGTCGGACGGCAGTGCGTCGAGAACGTACGGGCCGGTCAGGGTGTGTACGTCGGGATCCGTCATGACCTTTGCCCCTCCGTGGTGCCGAGGCAGTCGCGGAGGCGGATCAGGCCGTCGCGCATTCTCGCCTTGATGGTCGGAAGCTTGGCCCCGAGCTGCTGGGCCACTTCCGGGTACGTGTAACCGTTGTAATACGCCATCTCGATCGACTCGCGCTGCAGATCGGTCAGCGCCCCGAGGCAGCGCCGTACCTGCTCTGCCTCGAGGCGCGTGCTGACAGTGTCCGCGACCTGGTCGAAGTCGACCTCGACGGACCGGGCGCCGGCCAGGTCGGTCCGATCCGCCGAGGCCTGCTCGGAGCGCACCCGGTCGACCGCCCGGCGGTGCGCGATCGTGAGGATCCACGAGTGCGCCGAACCGCGGTCGGCGTCGTACCTGGTGGCCGTCCGCCAGACGTCGATCATGACCTCCTGCGTGACCTCCTCAGACTGGGCCGGGTTGCGCAGGATCCGGCGTACCAGGCCGAACACCCAGGGGGCGACCCGGTCGTAGAGGGCGCTGAACGCGGCCGTGTCACCGGTCGCGGTGAGCGCGAGGAGGTCACCGTCGGATCGCACAGGCGATCCGACGGGCCAGGGAAGCGCGGTGGGTTCGTTCACGGGTCAGCTTGCCGGGGGCATCAGTACGGAGTCGATCAGGTACACCGTAGCGTTCGCGGTCCGTACGCCGCCGCAGATCACGTTCGCGCCGTTCACCTTCAGGCTGTCGCCCGAGCCGGTGACCGTGACGGTCTGCTTCTCCACGGTCGGGTGGGTGCCGACGACCGCGGACGGGTCGAGCTGACCGGCGACCACGTGGTACGTGAGGATCTTGGTCAGCAGCGCATCGTTGGTCTTGAGCGTGTTCACGGTCGCGGCCGGGATCTTCGCGAAGGCCGTGTCGACCGGGGCGAAGACGGTGAACTCGCCGCCGTTGAGCGTGGAGACCAGGTCGACCTTCGGGTTGAGCTTGCCGGAGACGGCCGCGACCAGGGTCGTCAGCAGCGGGTTGCCCGAGGCTGCGGTTGCTACCGGGGCGGCCGCCATCCCGTCGATCGAGCCGGCGCCGCTCGGGTTGGCCTTCGCGTAGGCGGCGCAGCCCGGGCCGACCATGGCGGACGCCGCTTCGCTCATCGACGGGGTCGTGCTCGCGGACGGCGTACTGGCGGAGCTGGCCGGCGCACCGGCGGAGCTGCTGTTGTCGTCGGAACCACCACAGGCGGACGCGGTCACGGCGAGTGCCAGCGCGCTGAGGGCGAGACCGGCGCGGGTGAGGTGCTTGGACATGACGTCATCTCTTTCCTGACGAGGTTGGCTGACACCGGTACTTCGGAGCCGCTCGCAGGCCGGATGGGTTCGAGATTCTTGAAAGTGAACAGGCGTGCACCCGGTGCGGCGTACAGTCGCGAGCCGTCCTGGACTGTCACTGGAGAGGGTGGAACAAACGTGCTGCGAAAGCTGATCACCGGAGCCGTGGCCGCGAGCACGGTCGGCGGATTCGCGCTGCTTTCACCGACCGCTAACGCGACGACCGTGCTGACTGCGCCGACTGAGTCGACTGCGCCGGTCGGCGTTCACGAGACCCGGGCGGCGACGTTCGACGGGCTCACCGAGCTGATGATCCAGCGGATCGTGATCGGTGACGACGTCGCGGCGTCGAAGTACTTCAGCGGGAAGCCGGTCGACGACCCGGTCCGCGAGCAGCAGATCCTCGACTCGGTTCGTCAGTCCGCGGTTCAGCTGGGTATCGACCCGGACTCCACCGCTGCGTTCTTCCAGGCGCAGATCGATGCGAGCAAGGTCGTCCAGCGGGGTCTGCTGGCGTACTGGGCCGCCCACCCGGACAAGGCTCCTACCAGCGGGCCCGACCTCAACGTCATCCGCGAGAAGCTCGACGCGCTGACCACCCAACTGCTGGCCGAGCTGGTCCGCGTCGACCACCTCCGTCAGACCGGTCTCCGCTGCGACATCTCGCTCGTCGTGTCCACCGCGACCGGCGAGATCCGCCACCACCTCGACGCCCTGCACCGCCAGGCCGTGCGGACGGCCTCAGCGACCGTCTGTTAGCCCATACGAGCGAGCGCCGCTTCGGTGAGCTCGTACTCGAGCGGCTCGCCCACTGCGAAGCGCTCGACCTCGGCGGCGGTGATCTCGCCCATCTCGAGGTAGCACTCGACGGTCGCCGCCGCCTGGTGCGGGGTCAGCAGGACGTTGGCGAGGGTCCGGTACGGGCTGTCGGCCGGCAGCGGCTCCTCGTCGAACACATCCAGCGCTGCGTCGAGCCGGCCCGTTCGAAGTTCGGCGAGGAGTGCGGGGGAGTCGATCAGCCAAGAGCGGGCGGTGTTGACCAGGGACGAGCCGTCGGGCATCAGTGCGAGCTCGCGCGCGCCGATCATGTGGTGGGTCTCGGGCAGGGTCGGCGCGTGCAGAGCGACGACCCTGCTGGTTCGGAGCAGGTCGTCGAGCGTGGTCCGGCGTACGCCGAGTTGGTCCGCGCGATCGTCGGTCAGATACGGGTCGTAGACAACCACCTCCGCGCCGAGTGCGACCAGCATCCGGATGTACTCGACGCCGGTCCGCGATGCCCCGACGACGCCGATCCGCGACGACGTGAGCCCGTGCTGCGGCGGCGCGGCGACCCGCCAGGCGCCGTCGTGCATCTGGTGGTCGAAGCGCTGGATCCGGTGCAGGAGGCTCAACGTGAACGCAAGCGACACCTCGGCCACCGGCTCCGCCATCGCCTGACCCGCCTGCGTGATCCGCAGTCCACGCCGGAACACCTCGTCGGTGACGAAATGCTTCACCGACGAGGCGCTGTGCGCGATCAACCGCAACCGATCCGCGTAATCCAGAACCTCCGCGGTCAGCGGCGTCGCACCCCACGACGTGATCAGTACGTCGGCCCCGGGCAACGCCGCCGTCAACGCCGCCGCGTCCCCGGGATCATCGAGTACGACGACGTCCCCGAGCGCCTCCAACCGCGCGACGCTCGCCGCCCCGAACACCATGTCGCGGAACGACGGCGTCGCCGCCAGCACCGTCCGTAGCTTTTCGGCCATAGCCGAATTCTAGTTCACCGAGACGTCGTCGAGCAGGAATGTCGTCGGCGCACCTTCGTTCTCCGTGCTGGTCCAGTCCAGCGTGACGGTCTTGCCCCGGTACGGCGTGAGGTCGACCGACTGCATCGCGTACGACGCCGTAGTTCGGCTGAAGGTCTTCACCGCGTGACCGTCCACGGTCAACTGGAGCACGTCATCACCACCGGCAACCCGCAACGCGAACCGCAGCGTCGGATGCCCGAACGAGGGGAGGCTCACCCGCTGGCTCAGCGAGTCGGTGTGCGTCGTACCGGTGCCGCCGAGCCAGGCGTATCCCAGCCCGCTGTGGCTGTACTGACCGTCGGCCCGGATCACGTCCGGAGTCTCGGTCCAGCCGCCTGCGCCGGACTCGAAGTCCCCGTTGACCACGGCATTCTTCCGGGTGCTCACCACCCAGCTCATCACGGTGTTGCCGCGCGCCTTGGTGGAGTCGGTTCCTGTGACCGTCACCGAATAGGTCCCGGGCGTGGTCGGTCGTCCGTAGATGATCCCGCTCAGCGCGTCGATCTTGAGCCCGGCGGGCAGACCGGTCGCCGAGAACCTGACCAGGCCGTGGCCCGAGTCCGTCGCACGTGCCCGCAGTACGACGACATCGCCGGACGCGTTGAACTGCTGGGTCGGTGCGGTGACCGTGATCCGGTTGGCCTTGGTCGGTGAGGTCAGGGCGCGGGTGCCGATCGGCGTACCGAGGCCGGTGGGGCCGTCCCAGCCGGGCTGCGCCGTGCACAGCGGAGCCGGGGTGCACTCGCCGTTGTTGCCTTCGACAACATCGTTGAGATTGCCGGTGGCCCCGTACGGGTATCCGGCCGGACGGGAGTCCGGAGCGGGGTCACCGGCAAGTGCGTAGGTGGCGGCGATGACCGGTGCAGCCGCGCTAGTTCCGCCGTACACGGCCCAGCCGGAGCCTCCGGTGGTTTGGTATACCGCGACACCGTTGGCCGGGTCGGCGACCGCGGAGACGTCCGCGATCGCACGCTTCGCGCAGGTCGTTGCCGGGATCACCGACTGCCAGCTCGGCTTGGCGATCGTGCTCGAGCAGCCCGAGCCGGTGCCCTGGCCGGGTCCGTTGTTCCAGACCGTCTCGGTCCAGCCGCGGGACGAGTCGTCCTTGGTGAGCGTCGTACCGCCGATCGCGGTCGTGGCCGGGGAGCTGGCGGGGTAGGAGACGCCGGCGTCGTAGTCGTAGTCACCGGTGGACGCCGCGTACACGACACCGCGCGGGTTGAAGTACGTCTTGTCGAGCTCGGCCAGGTCGGACGACTCCGGTCCGCCCCAGCTCAGCGAGACGAACTTCGCGCCCAGCTCGTTCGCGGTCTTCACGGCCTTGAGCAGGTCGTCGCTGGGAGAGTCTGACTCGATCAGCGTGATCCCGCAGTTCGGGCAGATCGCGGACACCATGTCGAGGTCGAGCGAGATCTCACCGGACCACGAACGCGACGGAGCGGGCAGCGGACTGGGCAGCCCGTCCTGGTTGAGCTTCTGGAAGCAGCCGTTCGCGGTCGTGCACTCTGGTATACCAAATTGCTTCCGGTAGACCGCGAGGTCGGCCTCGGCGGTCGGGTCGTCGTACGCATCGACGATGTAGATCCGTTGCCCTTGGCCCGCCGTTGCTGAGGGCAACTTGTACGCCGACTGCAGGTCGGACGGACCGTACCCGGCCGGCGCACCGCCCAGCGCCTTGGCGCGGAACCCCAGGTCGGCCCGCCGCTGCGCGAAGCAGGTGTACTCGCCCGGCTTGACGTTCTGGTCGCAGCTCGCGACAACCTTCGGTGGTTCCTGGGTATCCGCGGCTGCCGCCGTCGTCGAACCGGCGACGAGGAGCAGCGCGAGCGGGACCGCGAACCGGCGCAAAGAGATCACAGTTGTACTCCTGAGTGGATCGGCGTCACGCCGGGACGAGAGTGGTCTGCTGCCAGCTCGCGCCGGCGTCATGGCTCACCCAGAGCTGCGTGTTCTGGGTGTACGCCGCATCGCGCTCGACGACCCACGCCGTCGTATCGTTCTGCTGGACCAGGTCGTGGATGTGCTCGCTGTTCTCGAGCCATTCCTGGTCGATGCGCCACGACTTCGACAGCGTCGGGCGGTTGTAGACCAGGCTCGCGGTGAGCGTGGAGAGCATGACCGCGCCGTCCGGCTCGACCGACAGCTGGCCGGCCAGACCGAGCCCGCCGGGAATGGCGTCGTACCGGAAGGTCTTGCCGCCGTCGCCGGAGACCAGGAGGGTCTTGTCGGAGTGGCCGCGGCCGAAGTTCGCCATGCAGAGGACGTAGACGCGACCGGGACCATTCGTCGCGAGGTCGGTCATCGTGGCGTCCTCGGCGTCGGCACAGGTGACTGTGCTCGTCGGTCCGACCGAGCCGTTGCGGATCGTCGACAGGCGGCCGGAGCCGACGAACGGCGCGGCCAGGAAGTAGACCGTCGAGCCTTCGGCGTCCATGGCGACGTGATCGTCGGCTGCGACCTGGACGTCGAGCTGCTTCCAGCCGGTGGACTTGCCGGCGGGCGCGCGCCAGACCTTCAGTGGGCGGTCGTCGCAGATGCCGGTGCCGATCTCGCACCCTGACGTGATGACGTAGGTGCCGTCGGGGGCGGCGAGCAGGTTGAGGATCTTGGCGTCACCGCCGGGCACCGGGACCTGCGTCCAGGTCTTGCCGCCGTCCTTGGTGACCTCGAGGTACGGGTCGTACGCCCAGCCGAACTTCGCGTTCGCGAACTGCAGGCTGGTCAGGCCCGGCTCGCCGCTCTTCGCGAGCCCGTTGTGGGTGCGGCCGGCGGTGGTCCAGGTCTTGCCGCCGTTGTGCGTGGCGAGCACCTCGGCCGGACAGGTCGCAGCACCGGTTTCAGTGCCGGTTTTGGTACCGCAGGTGACGCCGCCGAGCACGTAGCCGTCGGTCTGGGTCGGCCAGACGATCGACTGCGGAGCGAAAGCGGGCTCGGTCGGATCGGCGGTCGCGATGTCGGCTCCGGAGCCGACCAGAAGCGCGCTGACGACGGCGCCGACCAGCGCGATCGTCTTGCGGCCAGCATGCAGACGCACAGTTCACTCCTCGGACAGGCGACGTTTCCTGGGACACGCTAAGCCCAGATCTCGCGATTGCGCCGCCCATTCCGGCCAAACGCCGATCCCGGCCAACTACCCTCGACGAGTGGCTGATTGGGAAGCAGTTGGGCTGTCAGGAATCGATGCCCAGGTCTATCGGCAGCTCCTGCGCGATCCGGGTGCGCCGGTGGGTCAACTGGGTGAGCTCCTCGAGTTACCGGATAAAGCGGTAACGCAGGCTGTTGACCGGCTCGTCGCGGCCGGGCTGGTGCGGAGTGGGTCGGAAGCCTCGCCGGCGCCGGTCGATCCGCGGTCCGGGTTGGGCATGCTCGTCCGCGAACGGCGGGCCGCCCTGGACGGGGTCGCGGCGATGACCGATCAGCTCGCCCGTGAGTTCAGTGCCGGTCAGTTGCAGGCCGAGCCGAGCCGGCTGATCGAGATCGCGGTCGGCCGGGACGCGATCGAGGCGCGGATCGATGACATGCTGCGCGGTGCCACTCAGCAGGCCGTCGGCACGGACACCCCGCCGTACGTCGCTGATGGGAGCGCGCAGGTATCGGGCGCGGAGCTGGCGCTGCTCGATCGCGGAGTGCGGTTCCGGTCGATCTACGCGGCCGAGGTGCTCGACCATCCGGGCTGGGTCGATCGGTTGCGGTCGATGGCCGAGCGGGGCGAGCAGTCCCGGGTGCTGCCGCAGGTGCCGGTCAAGCTGCTGATCGTCGATGGCACCACCGCGATCTTGCCGCTGGCCGGCGGGCCGTCGACTCCGGGGCAACCGCGAGCCGTGGTCGTGTCCGACTCGGCGTTGACGAGTGCGCTGCAGGTCCTGTTCGACCAGCTGTGGGGTCAGGCCACGCCGCTGCGGTTGTCCGAGAACGCGGATCCCAACCAGACGCTGGTGAATCTGCTGGCGAGCGGGATGAAGGACGAGGCGATCGCCCGTCAGCTCGGCGTGAGCGGCCGAACGCTGCGTCGGCGCATCGCTCAGGTCCAGGAGGAGCTAGGCGCCACGAGCCGCTTCCAGGCCGGCCTCCAGGCCGCCCGCCGCGGCTGGCGCTAGGTCCGGCTGACGCCAGACCGGGAGTGCGCTAGACCCGGGAGTGCGCTAGACCGGGAGTGCGCTAGACCGGGAGTGCGCTAGACCCGGGAGTGCGCTAGACCCGGGAGTGCGCTAGACCGGGAGTGCGCTAGACCCGGGACTGCGCTAGACCCGGGACTGCGCTAGACCCGGGAGTGCGCTGGACCGGGGGTGCGCTAGGCCACGGTGGCGCGGCGGGTTGCGCGGGTGACCAGGAGGTGCAGGGTGACGGTGATCGCGAGGATGACGCCGGCGACGCCGAGGAGGCCGTCCGGCGAGGAGCCAGCTGTCAGGGCGACGCCGCCGAGGGCGCTGCCGAGGGCCGAGCCGAGCGAGATCGCGCTGCCGTTCAGAGCGATCACGATTGTCGCCGAGTCCGGTGCCATGGTTGCGAGGCGAGCCTGCTGAGGTACGGCGCCACCGCCGTTGCCGACGCCCGCGGAGAAGAACCAGACCAGGCCCCAGACCGCGGCCACGACAGCCGGGGCGAACATCAGCGCGACCATGCCGAGGATCGAGTTCAGCAGCAGGCCGATGAGGACCACGGTCAGCACGCGGATCGCGCTGAAGCGGTCGACGAGCCGGCCGGTGATCGCATTGCCCGCCATGCTCGAGACGCCGTACCCGAACATGATCAGGATGATCGCCCAGTGGGCCTTGAAATGTGGGCCGAGGATCAGGGTCGCGTAGGTGAAGCAGGTGTAGCTGCTGCAGAGGATGCCGGTGGTGACGAGCAGCCCGGCGAGGAGCCGCGGCTGCTTCAAGGGCCGGAGACGGTCGACGAGCGATCCGCCGGGCAGGTGCAGCTGGGGGAGCCGGAGCAGGATGCCGACGAGTGCGATCGTGCCGACCACCGCGACCATGATCATCGGGAACCGCCAGCTCGACTGCCCGATCACCAGGCCGATCGGTACGCCGAGGGCGGTCGCGGTCATCCAGCCGCCGAGGACGAACGACAGCGCCTTGCCGTGGTGCTCAGGCGGCGTCAGCGCGATCACGTACCCGGTGACGGCCGCGTTCAGCAGACAGCCGCCGAGCGCCGCGATCACCCGGCCGCCGAGTGCGATCGGGTAGTTCGTCGCGATCCCGACGATCAGGTTGCCCAGCACGAACACGGCCAGCGCGAGTGCGATCGTCGTACGGCGTTCCCAGCGTGACGTCAGCGTGCCGAGCACCGGACCGGCCAGCGCGGCGGTGAACGCGAACACCGACATCAGCTGCCCGGCGGCCGCGGCCGTGACGTTCAGGTCGCCGGCGATCTGCGGGAGCAGACCGGCCAGCACGTACCCGTCGATCCCCATCGAGAACGTCGCGACCGCCAGCCAGATGAACGGACGGTACGAGAACCCCTGTCCGTCCACCGCGCCCGCGGCCCGCGTCTGCGTCATGTAGATATCTCACCCCGAGCGGCCGACTCACGGCAAGACTAAAACTGATCAAACCTGCCAAAAAGTCTGCAAGTGTGATCACCGACGGTCAGGACGGCCAACGGTACTCGCGGCATTCCGGCGGCGTCGGAGTCTTCGGGACCGTGTCGTCCTTCCCGTTCGGCAGCGTGATGACCACCACCGGACAGGTCACCGGCGCGGCGGTCGGGTCGATGCCACGATCGGTGACGATCAGCTTGCCCACGGCGTCGTACCCGCGGACCACGAAGTCGTTGAACCCGTTGTCGTCGGCGTCGTACGGTCCCCAGTTGGTGCGGCCAACGGTCGGCGCGAACCAGAACCCGTCCTGCAGGAACGCCTCGACCGGCGCCTGCCCCTTCGGCTGCACGGTGACCCGGGCGACCGACTTGGTGTAGACGCCCGCGTTGCGGGCGATCCGCATCATCGGGTCTCCGGTCAGGCGGGCTCCGGGGCTGAAGCGGATGCTGGGCTCGCTGACCACCCCACCGGCGGTGCGACTACACAGCCAGTACGCCGGATGGCTCTCGCGCTGAAAGCCCTTCGGTCCCGTCGGGTACGTCTGCAGGCCGGACCCGATCAGCCAGGTGTTCACCACGTTCGGATCCTTCACGCCGGTGAACTCGAACGCGCTGATCACCTTGTAGTCCGTGAACGGATGCGGCAGCGACTTGCTGGTGATCCGGTTCGCCTCGGCCAGGCACTGCGTGCGAAGGGTCGCGGTCTCCTCGGCGGTCAACGTCCTCGTCTTCGCCGGACCGGTCGCAGGCGGTGCACTGTCGGTCTTAAACGCCCGTACGGCGACCACCAGGCCGACAACCACGATCAGGACGGAGGCGGCCGCGAGCGCCGGGGCGAGGATCCGTCGCGGCCGGCGGACCGGCTCGGTCTCGATCGCCGCGAGCAGTTCGGCGCGCAGCTTCTCGTGTGCGCCGGGCGGCAGCGGCCGGTCGGTGCGGCGGGTGAGTAGCTCGTTCATGGCAGTCTCTCCAAAGCCTCGTCCTCCGGTACGTCGACGCTGAGATCGCGCAGGCGCTTGCGGGCCCGCGACAGCCGGGATTTCACGGTGCCGAGCGGTACGTCGAGCGCGACGGCGGCGGACTGGGCATCGAGTCCGCTCCAGAAGCACAGTTCGACGATCTCCTGCTCGTGCCGCGGCAACTTCCGCAGCAACGCCCGCAGCCGCCTCGCCTCCCGTTCGTCGTCGACCTGCGCCGCGACCTGATCCGCATGATCGGGTTCGTCCGTCGCGGGCGTCTGCCGGGCGAGGTTGAGCCACCGGAACCGCTGCCGGCGACGCTCGTTGCGGACCACGAAGTCCGCCGTACGGAACAACCACGGCAACGCCGAGTCGTGCACGAGCACCACGTCGGCGCGGCGGCGCCAGGCGTGCAGGAACACCAGCGAGGTCAGGTCCTCGGCGTCACTCCACGACCCGATCCGCCGGAACACGAAGTTGTACACCGCCTTGGCATGCCGATCGAACAGCTCGCCGAACACCTCCGGCTCCCCGTCCATCGCCCGCCGCCACAACTCCCCGTCACCCACCGCCACCTCCAGATCGTCCCCGTCACAGGGCCTTCACCGGATATATGTCCCGACCCCGACGTGGGGGTCCCAGGGTTTTGCGGGGCGACGGCCCGGGCACCGGAGCGCGACACGGGGATCACAACGGACGAAGGGAAGGAAGCATGGTATTCATCCTGTGGATCATCGCGGTGATCCTCGTCGTGTCCGGCATTGTCTCGCTGTTCCGCGGCCAGGTGATGTGGGGCGCAGCCCTGATCATCATCGGTCTGCTGGTCGGCCCGGGTGGCGTCAGTATCTTCACGTGACTCAATGGCTGGGGGTCTCCGAACGACCCCCAGCCATTCCACGCACTGCTAGCCGACCGACGGCCCGAGGCCGAGGGACTGCGGCGTGCTGGAGTCGGGGCTCGGCTGGTGCAGCCCTTCGTCCAGTGCGCCGTACTCCGTCATCAGGGCGGCACTGCCGCCCCACGGCGTCTGCTCCTCCGCGATGAGGGTGTTGGTCGTCAACAGAAGACCGGCCACCGACGCGCCGTTCTGCAAGGCCGAGCGCGCCACTCGGAGCGGGTCGATGATGCCCATCGCGAGCATGTTTCCGTAGACGCCGTCCAGAGCGTCGAAGCCCTCGTCGACTCCCATCTGCGACGTACGTTCCAGCACCTCAGCGCCGTTGTAGCCGGCGTTCGCGGCGATCAGGTACGCCGGTTCGCGCAGCGCCCGGCGCACGATATCGACGCCGGTCTTGTAATCGCCCTTGACGTCCAGACCATCGAGGGCTGATGCGGCATGCAGGAGGGCCATGCCGCCGCCCGCGACGATCCCTTCGGCCATCGCGGCCCGCGTCGCAGACAGCGCGTCCTCGACCCGGTGCTGGAGCTCCTTGAGCTCTGCCGGGGTCGGCGCGCCGACGCGGATCACCGCGACCTTGCCTGACAACGAGCCGATCCGCTCGGTCAGGACGTCCTCGTCGACGCCGAACGTCGCCCGCTCGAGCTCCGACCTCAGCTGCGCGATCCGGAAGGCCACGTCCTTGTCGTGCCCGGTGCCCGCGACGATCGCCGTACGGTCGGCCGTCACCCGCACCTGATCCGCGCGGCCCAGCTGGTCGATCGTCATCGTCTCGAGGGTGAACCCCGAGTGCCGGCTGTACACCGCGCCGCCGGTGATCGCCGCGATGTCCTCCAGCTTGTGCAGCCGCCGGTCGCCGAACCCGGGCGCCTTCACCGCCACGCACTGGAACAGCCCGTTGACGTGGTTGTGCACCAGCATGCTGAGCGCCGTACCTTCGAGGCTCTCGGCGATGATCACCAGCGGACGCGGCTCGCGCATGATCTTGTCGAGCAGCGGCATGATCTCCTGGACCTTGGTGATCTTCTCGCTGCACAACAGGATGTACGGGTTGTCCAGGACGGCCTGCAGGCTGCCCGGATCGGTCACCATGTACGGCGATAGGTACCCGTTGTCGAACTCGAACCCCTCGACGAAGTTCACGCCCATCCCGTTGATCGAGGACTCCTCGACCGTCACGATGCCGCCGTCGCCGACGGTGTGCAGAGCGTTCGCGATCACCGCGCCGACGATGTCGTCGTCGTTCGCCGAGATCGCCGCCACCCGCGCGTAGTCCTGCTCGGTCACGACCGGGTGCGCGACCTCGCGCAGCCGGTCGACCAGCTTGCCGACGGCCAGGTCGATGCCCCGTTTCACCAGAACGGGGTTCCCGCCGGAGCCGATCGCGTGCATACCCTCGCGGATGATGGCCTGCGCGATCACGGTCGCCGTGGTGGTGCCGTCGCCGACGATGTCGTTGGTCTTGATCGCGGCTTCCTTGACCAGCTGGGCGCCCATGTTCTCGAACTGGTTCTTGAGGAAGATCTCCCGTGCGATCGTCACGCCGTCGTTGGTGACGACGGGCGACCCGGTGATCTTCTCCAGGATGACGTTGCGGCCCTTCGGCCCCAGCGTCGACTTCACCGCATCGGCCAGCTGATCTACGCCGGCCAGCAGAAGATCGCGGGCTGTCTCACCGAATCTGAGTTCCTTGGCCATGATGACCCTCCGGTCATGGTCTTGGTGGATGGAATAGAGGAAGGAAGGAAAGAAAGACGGTGGTGGGAAGGGCCGGAATGGTCTTGTTACGGAACGAGGATCGCGCGGCCGCGGACCCGGCCGGCGTCGAGATCGGCGACCGCGTCAACGGCCGCGTCGAGGGGATAGGTCCGGGTGTGCAGCGTGACCTTGCCGGCCTGTGCGAGCGCCATCAGCTCGGCCAGCTCGTTGAACGTGCCGACGATGTTGCCGACGATGTTCCGCTCGGTCGAGATGATGTCGAGCGTCGGGATCTGCACCTGGCCGCCGTACCCGATCACGAAGTACGAACCGCCCCGGCCGGTCATCGCGAAGCCGTCCTGCTCCGCGCCCTGCTCGGCGACGAAGTCCAGGACGACGTGTGCGCCGGCGCCGTCGGTCAGCTCCAGCACTTTCTCCACCTGCTTGCCATCAGCAACGACCGTCTGGTCGGCGCCGAGCTGCTCGGCCAGCTTGAGCGCGTCCGGGTTGCGGTCGACGACGATGATCCGCGCCGCCGTCAACGCGGCCAGGCACTGTACGCCGATGTGCCCCAGGCCGCCCGCGCCGATCACCACGGCCGTCGTGCCGGGAGGCAACAGTGGCAGCGCCTTCCGGACCGCGTGGTACGCCGTGATGCCGGCGTCGGCGAGCGCCGCGACATCCTGTGGTCGCGTGCTCGGGTCGAGTTTCACGCAGGCGCGGGCGGAGGTGAGGAGGTACTCCGCCATCCCCCCGTCGCTGTCCAGACCCGGGAACGAGCTGTTCTCGCAGTGCATGTCGTCCCCGGCCCGACACGCATGGCACAGACCGCACGTCGGGGTCGGGTGCAGGATGACGGTGTCGCCGACCTGCACGTTGGTGACGGCCGAGCCGACCTCGTGCACCCAGCCGGCGTTCTCGTGGCCGATCGTGTACGGGAGCGACGGATGCATCGCCGCGTCCCACTGTCCCTCGATGATGTGCAGATCGGTACGGCACACGCCGGCGCCGCCGATCTTGACGATGACGTCCAGCGGGCCCTTGACGACCGGTTCCGGTACGTCCTCGACCACTGGTTGCTGGTGGTACCCGTGCAGTCGAACGGCCTTCATCCCTGCTCCTCCTCGCCCGCACCGGATTCGGTGTACCGGTGCCTCAGCATTCCCCTGCAGATACCGGTGTTGGCCTCGATGCCGGTCCGGGTCAGCCGGGCCAGCCCGAGGTGTCTCGCCGCCGCGGGCGCGGCGATGGCTTCGCCGGTCGCGACGTCGATGAGCAGCGGTGCGTCCGGTCCGGTCGGCAGCCCGAGTTCGGCCCGGCGACGCAGCAGCCGGTCGAGCTCGGCCGACGGCGGTACGTCGGCGATCGTCAGCCGCGCGACGTCCGCCGGATCGGTGCCAGAAGCAACAAAAGGCCGGCAGACCTGATCGGTCCCGGCCAGCACCGCCTTGGCGACGAACGTACGGCGTAACTCGTCGAGCTCCGCCGCCGCCTCGCCGTCGAACGAGGCGACGAACCCCGCTCGCGCCGCCACCCCCGCATTGATCTGGGCCGCGGCGAAATGATCCTCCAGCGCGACGTCGACCGACCGCAGGGCGGGTAGCGCCGACACCACGTCGTACGCGTCGGCGACCATCAGGAACGCGAAGTTCGGCGCACAGAAGTACGTCGGCAGCCGTAACCGCACGACCGCGTCACCGGCGGCCGACACGACGCAGGTCGAGACGAATCCCAGCGTCGTGATCGGCTCGTCCAGCTCCGGGTCCCGGACCGCACTCAGTGCGTCCAGGACCCGGTCCTTCTCCGTGAAGACTGCCGTCATTACGACGCAACCAGCTTCGAGTCGTCCTGTGCGGCGGGTGTCTCCTCCTTCAGTTGCAGCTCGTCCGGCACCTTGATGTCGTAGAGCTTGGCCGCGTTCAGCCCGAGGATCTTCTTCTTCCCCTCCACCCCGAGCCGCGGGTAGTCCGCGAACTCCGGCTGGTCGGGGAACTCCCAGTCCACGAAGCCCTCGATCTGCCACTTCGGCTCCCAGATGCCGTAGTCGCTGCCGAACGTCATCTTGTCCTCGCCGACCCAGAACAGCAGCTCGCCCATCACCTTGGCGAAGAACTGCGGCCGCGCGTGCATCAGACCGCCGATGACGACCGACAGACCGGCGTACACGTTGGGTTCCTGGGTGGCCATGAAGCAGAAGTCCTCGATCCGCGGCAGACCGACGTGCTCGACGATGAAGTTGAGCTCGGGGAAGTCGGTCGCGGCGTGGTCGACATCGGAGACGTCGAACGCGTCCTTGTCCAGCGGCCAGATCGTGGGGCCCTTGTGGACATGGATGTTCTTGATCCCGAGCTCCTGCGCTTTCGCGAGGTAGGTGTAGGCCGCCGGGTCGGTCAGCTTGTAACCGCGGGAGCCGGCGTTCCACTCGGCCGTGTAGAGCTTGACGCCCCGCGAGCCGTACCGCTCGACGTTCGCCGCCAGCTCCACCAGGCCGGCATCACCGTCGCGCGGGTCGAAGCGGGTGTTCAGAACGAACATCCCCGGGTGCTTCTCGCCGAGGTTGGCGTTCTGCTCGGTGGTGTTGAAACCCTCTGTGTACCACTCCTTCAGGTACGTCGGCTGGAACACCGCGACGTCCACGTAGCCGTCCTCGAAGACGTCCTTCATCAGGTCGTCCTCGGTGTAGCTCATGAACTTCTCGATCGTCCAGTGGGTCTCCTTCGGGCCGAGGCTCTGGTACGCGTGGAAGCACTCGATCCAGCCCTTCGCGTACTGCTCCGCACCCTTCACCCAGTTGTCGGGGCCGGCCTTCCACATGTGCATGTGGCTGTCGACCACGAAGTACTTCTCACCATTCTTCTCGTACACGGAAGACCCCCTTGTGTCAGCTGGATGCGGTCAGGTCGAAGCCGATGTACTCGGCGGCGTCCTCGGGGTTGGCGAACATGATCGTCCGGTCGTCGAGGTGGACCATCCGCCCGTAGTGGGTCGACATGTTCTCCTCGAACTCGGCCTGGTCGAAGTACCCGGGCTCCTCGCCGAGGGCCTCGGAGATGTCGTCGTAGACGAAGTCCATCCGGCCGACCGCGTCGACCCGGATCATCGACGGCAGCGGCGTGACGGTGACGTTGTCGTACGCCTTCATCACTTCCGCGACGACCGCGCCGACCTGGTTGTTCATCAGCGTGACGCCGCACTTGTTGGACGCCGTGCTGTCGGACTTGAACGGGCTCTCGGCAACTGTCCTCAGCGTGGTCACAGTCCCAGCTCCTTCGGTGCGTCGAGGCTCAGCGTGCCGAGGATGCCGCCGAACCGGCTCTTGACCCGGTCGAGGCCGTCCTCGAACCGTGGCGGTTTCGCGTCCGGCTGCGACCAGAGCGGCTGCAGCGTGCGGGCCGCGGACAGCGACAGCGCGGTCCACTTCGACGCCCAGTCCTGCAGGATCGACTTGTTGTGATCCGCGAACTCCTTGTCGTTGGTGAGCAGCTCGAACATCGCCGTCGTGTAGCGCAGATCGCGCTCGGCGAAGTCGTACTCCGCTGCGCCGACCACCGTCGGCGTGACGAAGTCGCCGTTGCGCGGGGCCGCCTGCTGCACCAGTTGGCTGCGGAACAGTTCGCCGACGAGCGGCTCGAAGACCACATTCGCGGCGAAGATCGCCTCGCACCAGTCGTCGATCGCGGTCAGCTGCTCGGCCACCTCACGCACGCCCTGCCAGGCCGGGTCGTTGTTCCAGGTCTCCAGGTGCGCACTGCCGTCGAAGCTTTCGACCTCTTCGGACAGCGTGAGGTTGTAGAGCGCGAGGTCCTGCGCCGCGCGGATCCGGTGCATGCTGTTCACCGAGATCGCGTTGTTGTGCATGTTCGTCGGCGCGCGCCGGTTCGCGTTCGCGTACAGGTACAGACCGAGGCCGTGGTCGACGTGCATCCAGGCGCCGACGTGCTGCTCGACGAAGCGGACCCAGTTCGTGTTCCACTGCTCGAACGCCTTGGAGGCCTTGGCCGCCTCGACGTTCTGGGTGACCTGGCGGACCACGTTCGAGTTGTACCGGTAGAGGGTGAGCTCCCACTCCTCGTTCGGGTCGCGGAACTCGTGCCAGCCGGTAGCCGGCCATTCCTTCACGAACATTCCGCCGGTGCCCGGTCCACGCTGCGGGCTGGGCTTGTCCGAGCCCCACGCCTTCAGCACGGTCCAGTCCAGCGGGTAGCCGCCGCGTCCGTCGGAGAAGCCGTACAGCCAGCCCTGGCTGAGGTAGTGCCGCGGGTCGGGCTGTACGTCGACCGTGACGTCCTCGTAGTGGCTCTGCTTGCGCTTCTGCGGCGTGTAGTAGTTGTACCGTCGCGAGTTCGAGTCCGGGAACTCGCGCGCGCCCGCCTCCGCATCGGTGAAGACCGGCTTGGGGACACTGCGTTCCATCTTTGGTGAGTCCTGTGTGGTGGTCATCGGCTTCCTGCCTCCAGCACTTCCGAGTCACCGGCGTCGCCGGTCGTGGTGAACTTGTCGTAGTAGATGTGTTTCGTCGCGACCCCGATCCGTTCGAGCAGCGGGATCGCCGCCTCGACCATCGGCGGCGGACCGCACACGTACGCGTCGGCTCCGGTCAGGTCCGGCTCGAGCCGGCGGACCACGTCGGTGATCAGTCCGCTCTCGCCGTCCCACTCTCCGTCCTCAGACGACGCAGCCGACAGCGCCGGCACGTACCGGAACCGCGGCAGCCGCTGCTCCAGCTCGCGCAACTCCTCCTCGAAACACAGATCCAGCTGCGTCCGGGATCCGTAGTAGAACGTCGTCGGCCGGTCGATGCCGCGTTCGGCCATCGATCGCAGCAGGGCCAGGATCGGCGCCATCCCGGCCCCGCCACCGAGAAAGACCAGCCGGGCGTCCGGGTTGTCCCGGAGGGTGAACACCCCGAACGGCCCGGTCAGGTCCAACCGGTCACCGACCCGGAGCCGCTGGTCCAGGAACTCCGAGAACATCCCGCCCGGGTACACCTTGATCACGAACTCGAGCTGACCGCTCTCCCGGCTCGATATGTTCGCCATCGAGAAGGAGCGCGTGGCCTCGGTGTCCGGTACCGAGATGTCGACGTACTGTCCGGGAAAGAACTTCAGCTCGCCGGGCTCGGACAGCTTCAGCACCAGGTGCCGGAGGTCGTGCGTCACCGGAGTGATCGCGACGACCTCCGCCGTCCGTTCCTGGATCGGCAGACCCGAGCGGATCATGTCCTCGTCGTAGTTGAGCAGCTCGATCGTGAGGTCCTCGAAGGGATGCGCCCGGCACAGCAGCGTGTACCCCTCGTCCAGTTCGTACTCCGGAAGCGCGAAGGTGCTGTAGCGGTCCAGGTCGATGTCCTCACCCTCGAGGACGAACGACTTGCAGGACGCGCACTGGCCCTCCTTGCAGCCGTGCATGAGCATCACGCCCTGCTCGGCCGCTGCGCGCAGGATCGTCTGGTCCTCGTCGACCTCGATCTCGATGCCGACGGGTTCGAACCTCACGACGTGCTTGTCGCCCATCTGAATCAGGCGTCAGCAGGAGCGGGTCGTCCGGCCGGGCCGCCCTTGACGTAGCGCGCCGCGAACGCGGTCCGCTCGTCGTCGGACATCTCGTTCAGCAGTACGTTCGGGCTCGCCAGCGGCGGGCACTTGCGCAGGTGATCGAGGGTCCACATCTTGTCCGGGTTCAGGTCGAGGTGCGGCTGCGCGACCATGGTCTTGCCGTCGTCGCGGACGAAGCCCATGTCGGAGACGACGTCGGCCCAGTTCCAGCCGTGGTACAGCGTCTCCCACTCGCGGTGGCCGATCAGCTTGCCCATGTTCGGCGTCTGCCGGCCCTGGTACGTCGGCCGGAAGGCGGTCTCGTCGGTCCACTTGCACATCTCGTGGCAGTACGTCCGCCACTGGCCGTCGACCTTGGCCATCACCATGTCCTCACGGACCAGACACGGCACCATGCACGTCCAGCAACGGTGCGGGTACTCGTAGTCGACGTCCTCGAAGACGATCGGCTTGTGCCCGTTCGGCGTGGCGAGCCGGTTGTAGTTCTCCCACCAGGCGCCGTACTTGTCGTACCAGCCCGGGTACTTGTACTCGAACCACTCGAAGTCCTTGTCCGTCATCGGGTCGATCCGCCAGTAGTTGGCGAGCCAGCCGGTGGCGAAGAACTGGGCGACCTCGTGCACGTAGCCCTTGTTCCAGATCTGGTTCCAGGACTCCTCGATCAGGTCGTGCGGGATCTCGAGTCCGTACTTCTCCAGCGGCACCAGGTAGCTGCGGTAGTAGTCGTCGTAGATCCAGCGGCGCCACATCTCCGCGTAGGACTCGCGGTCCTTGCGGCGGTCCTTGGTGCCGTACTCGATGAAGGTGCCGATCGCGGCGTCGACGACGCGGTGGTTGTTCCACCAGGCATACCGCAGGTCGCGGGCGAGCAGTTGGTGGTTGTCCTCGTCGGCGAGCGCCATCAGCAGCGTCGCGTACCCGTTGCTGATGTGCCGGGACTCGTCGGACTGGACCGAGTGGAACACCGTCGGCAGCAGGTAGTCGCCGTTCGCGGCGGCCTCGGCCGGCATCGCGACGAACAGCGTGTTGGTGAAGGCGGTCTCGGCCACGATCGTCAGGTAGATGCTGGCCGCGGTGATCGCGTCACCGGTGATGAACCCCTCGGCGAACTGGCGGCCGATGGTGCCGCAGTAGTCGCTCTGGAAGTTCCGCAGGCTCGAGTTGAAGCCCGCTGGGTCGATGTAGTTGTTCATGTACAGGCGCTTGAGGTTCTGCTGGATGGTCGAGTGCCTGACCTCGTCGATCATCTGGATGGCCTGCCCGTTGTGCAGCTCGGGGTTCGGCACGGTCCGGAACAGCAGCGGCATTGCCCGCGCGGCCGAGATCTCCGGCAGCGGGATGATGCTCAGGAACAGCTTCTGCCATTCCAGCCAGCGTTCCTGGACCTGGCGGAACATGTTGCCGCGGATCGCGCCGTCCGAGGCGCCGTACACCCGGTGGTCCTTCTCTTCCTGCATCGGGAAGTACGACCGCAGCACCTGCTTCAGGGGGTCTTTCTTCTGTGCCTTACGGAACGTGTAGTCCGTCCCGTACTGGGAGACCGGCTCGTGGTACGCCGGTTCCCATGACAACTCCTGGATCTTCTGGTGGGCCTTCGCCACGCTTTGGCGACTCATGGCTTTCCTCCCGCTCATGTGGCCGGCTGTGTGCTTGAAGTACATCGCCGCCACGAGCGGGGTGAGGTCTCAAATTGAGAAGGGTTCAGGACTCGCCGAAGAAGGCCTCGCGAAGCTCTGCGAGCTGCTCCTGCTTCTGCTCCACGAGCCTGTGATCACCCTGCGGATCGGGCTGGATACCCAGGCAGCGCAGGAGTTCGGCGGCCGGTTCGCCGGGGTGGCCGGTGGCTCCGAGAACGGGATGCAGACCGGCGTCGGCGAGGTGTTCGAAGACCAGATGTACGACGGTCCACGGGTTGTAGGACTCCTGCTGGGGCGAGACATCGTTGTCCATGGAACCTCCAGTCGTTTGATCTCCATCGCATGCCCGCAGAGGCCTGGCGGTTGTCTCATTCTGAGACGCCACTTGTGTCCGGCTGGACTACGCTCGGGGTAACGGGACATGACCTGGTGGGAGGCCCCGTGGACGAACTCGCCCCCTCAACAGAGGACAACCGGCGGGCAGCTACGGCCCGGTTGAACTTCCTCACCCTCGATCCGGTCAAGCCGCAGGATGTCCGGCCGCCGATCCTTGCCTCCTGGGTACGGTCGCGGCGGTGGAATCTGCCGGCCGACCGGATCACGCTGCCGTACGTCGCCGATCCGGACCTCGACATCCCGTTGACCCGCAGCGCCGCGCCCGTACTGCGGCAACTGCACCAGAACCTCGACGGCCAGCCGATCAGCGTGATCCTCACCGACCGGACCGGCATGGTCCTGGAGCGGCTGACCGCCGACACCAACCTGGCCCGGTACCTGGACAAGGTTTTCCTGGCGCCGGGATTCAGCTACGCCGAGGAGTTCGCCGGCACGAACGGCATCGGCACCGCGCTCGAGGGCGGCGGGCCGATGCACGTGTTCGGTCACGAGCACTACGCCGAGGATCTCGAGGATCTCGCGTGTGCCGGCGTACCGATCAAGCATCCGGTCAACGGCAAGACGATCGGCGCGATCGATCTGACCTGCTGGCGCAAGGACGCCGGGTCGCTGCTGATGGCGCTCGCCAAGACGACGGCGGAGAACATCCGGGCCGCGCTGCTCAAGGACAGCTCCGCGCGGGAGCTCTCGCTGCTGCAGGCGTATCTGCAGAGTTCACGCCGGCTCGGCGACATGGTGATCGCGGTCGACGACGACCTGCTGCTGATGAACGCGAAGGCCGGTCTGTCGCTTGATGCGTCGGACCAGCGAGCCGTGATCGGCTATGCGGGCGAGATGCTGGCCCGCGGTACGACCGAGGCGATCGTGGCCGAGCTGCCGACCGGTTCCTGGGTCCGGATCATGTGCCGCCCGGTCTCTTCCGGCGGTCGTGGCGGCGGCGGAATCATTCAGGTCAGCCCGCACTCGCCAGGCGTCGGCGTTCGTACGCCGGCCACCGGGCATCGCCCGCCGCCGCGTCCTGTTCTTCCTGGGCTGGTGGGGCGTAGCGCGCCGTGGTTGGGCAGTAGCCGTGAAGTGGATAACGCGTGCCGGGCCGGCCAATGGGTCGTGCTGAGCGGCGAGCGGGGGACCGGCAAGGTCATGTTGGCGCGCGCCGCGCATCATCAGAACAACCCGGCCGGCTTGTTCCACGTTGTCGACGCTGCTCGGGTGGGCGACGGCTTCGTCGCCGAGCTGGAGTCCGAGCTGGCCGACGATTCGGTGCAGGCGTTGGTGATCCGGCACGTCGAGCGCCTGGACGCGAGCGGTGTCGATGCGACGATCGCGGCGCTGTACGACGTACTCGAACGCCGGCCGGCCGATCCGCCGTGGATCGCGCTTACCCTCACGTCCGACGACGCCGACACACCTGACCTTGGTGAGCTGCTGTCGCTCTTCCCGCTGACCGTCGAGGTGCCACCGCTGCGGCACCACATCGAGGATGTTCGCGAGCTGGTTCCGTACTTCCTCAACCAGTTGAGCCACGGCGAGCTGACGTGCGGGCCGGACGCCATGCAGCAACTGATGCGCTCCGCGTGGCCCGGCAACACCGCCGAGCTGTGCCAGATGCTCAAGCAGGTCGTCGTACGGCGTCGTCGTACCGGAGTGATCACGCCCGCGGACCTGCCGGCTCGCGCGCAGGCGATCAGCCGCCGCAGCCTCAGCCAGCTGGAAGCGCTCGAACGCGACGCGATCATTCGCAGCCTGATCGCGAACGACGGCCACAAGGGTCACGCCGCGAAGTCGCTCGGCATGTCCCGCGCCACCATCTACCGCAAGATCCACGACTACGGGATCCAGCCGCCGTCGACCTGATCACACGGTGCGGGTGACGACCCAGCGGTGCGGCGAGATCGGCCTCGTGCGTGTGAAACCGTGGTTCTCGAAGGCGGACATCGGGCCGGTGTGCAGGAATGAGCCGGACACTTTGCGGTCGTCGGTCTCCTCGGGGTAGCCCTCGACCACGCCTCCGCCGTACTGCGCGATCTGCGCCAGCGCGCCGCCGAGTGCAGCATCTGCGACGCCGCGGCCGCGCAATCCCTTGCCAGTGAAGAAGCAGGTGATCCGCCAGTCGGGCAGCGTTGTCAGGCCCTTCTCGTACAGCCGACGACTCTTCACTTCCGGCAACTCTTCAGGCGACCCGAACTGGCACCACCCCAAACATTTCTCACCCTCGAACACGAGTGCCGCATGCGTGTCCCCGCTATGAACCCGCGCTTCCTTCTCCTCACGATTCTGCTGCGCAGTCCGGCCCTTCCCGAGCTTCACATGAAACCCCATACACCAGCACCCACCCCACACCCCGTTGTTAGCCTCAACCAACTCAGCAAACGCCGCCCAGCTATCTGTGTCTAACGCCCGCACAGAAAACCCCATGTACACCCACCTCCGCTCACACCGTACTGTCCTGGGATGGCCATTGACTGGAACGCCGAGGTCGTCGACCAAATCGACACGCACTGGCAGGAGCGACTCCGCCCACGCCTCGAAGGCCTGAACGACGACGAGTACTTCTGGCAGCCGGTACCCAACTGCTGGACGCTCAGCCGCCGAGGCGAAAGCTCCGCGCCGATCTCGTTCGGCGCAGGCGAGTTCACCATGGACTACGCCGAGCCGCCCCACGACCCGGAACCCGTCACCACCATCGCCTGGCGCCTCGCCCACCTGATCGGCAGCTACGCCTCCACCAACGGCAAACGCTTCGGCCGCCCACCCACCACCATCTCAACCTACGAGTACCCCGGCACCGCCCAGGAAGCCCTCAACCAACTCGACGACCAGTACAACCACTGGCTGACCGGCGTCCGCAACCTAGGCACCGCCGGCCTCACCCAACCCCAAGGCGAACCCCCAGCCTTCGCCCAAGCCCCCGTAGCCAAACTCTTCCTCTACTCAAACGTAGAACTAATCCACCACGGCGCCGAAATCTCTCTCCTGCGCGATCTCTACCTACACAAGGGGTTTGGTCAGCGGTAGGCGGTGGCTTGTAGGTGGTAGAGGGCGGCGTAGGTTCCGTTGGATTTGATCAGTTGTTGGTGGGTGCCGGTTTCGAGGATTTTGCCGTTGGACAGTACGACGATCAGGTCGGCCATCGTGACGGTGGAGAAGCGGTGGGAGATGAGCAGGGTTACGGTTCCCGCGCGCTTCGCTTGCCCGGCGATCTGCTCGAAGAGTGCATGTTCGGTGGGTGGATCGAGTGCTGCGGTCGGCTCGTCGAAGATGATCAGTGAGGGATGGTCGCGCATCAGCCCGCGAGCTAGCGCGAGTTTCTGCCACTGTCCGCCGGAGAGATCGACGCCGTCGTCCCAGACCGAACCCAGTTGGGTGTCCAACCCGCGAGGAAGGATCGTGGGTACGTCGGTGGCGCCGGCTCGCTCCAGCGCCGCCAGCACGTTCTCATCGGTGATCCGGCTGAGGTCGGCGACGCCGACGGTCTCGCGGGCGAGGAACTCGAAAGTCGCGTAGTCCTGGTACGTACCGCTGACTCGTTGCCACCACGCTGGGATGTCAGCCAGGTCGATCCCATCGACGCTGATCGTTCCGCTGTCAGGCCGATAGAAGCCGCTGAGAAGCTTGACCAGGCTGGTCTTTCCGGCACCGTTTTCACCGACCAACGCGACGACCGAACCAGCCGGCAACTGCAGCGAAACGTTGTCGATCACCAGCCGATCGCTGCCCGGATAGGCAAACGACACGTTCTCGAGCTGAATGCCCCGCGACAAAGCGGCGGCAGTTTCGATTGTCGGTTGGTCGACAATTCGGGTTCGGTCCTGCAATGCGACCAGCCGGGTCGCGACCCGAAGTACCCAGAAGAACTGGCCGAGATAGGCGACGCCGTTGACGACAGCACCGCCCACAGACCCGGCAAGTCCGATCACCAGAACCACATCACCAGGCGTCGCAGTGCCGCGAACCGCATGCCAGATGATCAGCACAATCGCGCCCACAAACGCTGCAGCAGAGACCAGCGCGTCGAACGACTCCAGTACGGCGGCCTTGCGATCCGCGGTCTTGTGTACGCCGATGATCCGATCCGACACGCGGTGATGACGCGCCCGAAGCTCCGCGCCGAGGCCGAAGATCCGCAGTTCCTTGCCCGAGTTCGCGCTCGTCGCCACGTCGAAGAGATGGCGCCGCAGCCGCTCCGGTTCGCTCGTGGCCTCCTGCGCGGCGACCCGGAGATCTCTCGCGCGCCGGCTGATCACCAATGACACGAGCGCAACCGCGACGAGAATCAGCAGAATCGGATCCACCCGAGCCAGCAACACCGAGGTGACAACTAGTACGGCGGCCGCGCGGAGCAGACCGGCAACCGCGTTGACCATGCTCCCCAGGCCGTCGCGTTCCTCGCGGACCCGCTGCACCTCGTCCAGGTACTCCGGCTGCTCCCGCTGCGCGAGATCCGCCGTACCAAGCAACTCCATCAGCCGCTTGTCGGCGAGCGCCTGCGCTCGTTCGATCACCGAGAACACGCAGTCCACATAGAAGAACAGCGCCACGATGAAGGTGCCTACGGCAACCGCCAGCAGCCCGGCCGCGAGCAGACCGGTTTGCAGATCACCGTCGATCGCCGCATCCACGAGCACCTTCGCGCCGTACGCACCGACCGGTCCGCTCAGCTCGAAAACGACGCCAGTGATCAACTGCCAGATCGCCGCCCGCGGCGCGGCACTGAACCCGAACCCGAGGGCGACCCGGACGGCCCGCCACGTCCTACGCATCCGCGAACCGTTCCGCCTGCAGCCGGAACATGTACGCATACCGGCCGTCCGTGGCGAGCAATTCGTCGTGACTGCCGTCCTCGACGATGCCGCCGTCCGCCAGTACGACGATCCGCTCGGCCCGCCGTACGGTCGAGAACCGGTGCGAGATCACCACCGTTGTCAGCCCGGCAGTGAGCTCGAGGAACCGCTGGTACAGGTCAGCCTCTGCCCGTACGTCGAGGGCCGCGGTCGGCTCGTCCAGGATCAGCACCTGGGCACCGGTCTCGACGGCGTACAGCGCCCGGGCGAGCGCGATCCGTTGCCACTGTCCGCCCGAGAGGTCGACGCCACCCTCGTACTCGCGGGACAGAATCGTGTCCCACCCGTGGGGGAGCGACTCCACCAGCTCGATAGCGCCGGCCTTGACCGCCGCACGCAGCATCAGCTCGTCGGCATCGGACGCACCGAGCGCGACGTTGTCGCGAACCGACAGGTGATAGCGGGTGAAGTCCTGGAACAGCACCGCCACCTTCGACCGCCAGGCCGCCGGATCGAGTCCGTCCAGCGGCTGGCCGTCGACGGTGATGCTGCCCGCGGTTGGCTCGTAGAGGCGGCACAGCAGCTTGACCAGAGTCGTCTTGCCGCTGCCGTTGTCCCCGACGATCGCCAGCGACTGTCCGGCCGCGATCGTGAGATCTATCGGGCCAAGGGCATTCCGCTGGGTGCCCGGATAGCGGAACCCGACGCCGGAGAAACAGATCTCGCCCCGTGGAGCGTGCGCATCCTTTCCCGATGAGCCGTCGGCGATCAATCGCCCGTCGAGCTCCAACACCTTAGGTACCGAGACCGCGGCAAAGGCAAGGTGAGCATTGGCGTCACTGAAGGCCGGGTACCCGTTGGCCGTCGACAGCGCCTGCAGATAGACCGCGAGAGCACCCAGAGCGATATCGCCACGCGCGCCGGCGAAGGCGAGCAGCCCGTACGAGCCGAGGTTCAGCAGAACAATCGTCGTGGTGATCACGGACACCAGGAGCAGTCGCGGCCGACGTACCCGCCAGACCGGAATCATCGAGGCCTGCCACGTGGAATCGAACCGGTCGATGAGCCAGTCGAGCATTCCCCACAGCCGCAGTTCCTTCGCCGTCCCCGGGGCAAAGGCAAGATCACGCAGGTACTCCGCGCGACGCAGCGCCTGACTCTGGCCGTAGCCAAGCTGCCCGACCCGCACGTACTCGCGCTGCATCAGGTAGAACAACACCGGCCACGCAAGCAGCCATGCCACCCCGAGCCACCAATGGAAAGCGGACAGTACTGCGGCCGCGCCAAGGGCCTGCAGCGACGGCGCCAAGACCTCGGGCAACGCCTCCACGGCCCGACTCGGCCTGCTCGACTCCAGGCCGAGTCCGCGGGCGATGCGGATATCTGCCTGTACTGACGGGTCGTCCAGATGACCGATGCCCGGCGGCCTCGCCACAGCGGCCATCACGACTTCCTGCAGATGGCGATCGAGGTCGCGCCCCAGACCGGTCATCAGCAGACGCAGCAGCGGCTGCACGATCCGTTGCAGCAGGATCAGCCCGGCGACCACGCCGAGCAGCGTCAACGTACGTCGGCCGGACCCGGAGCTGAACCCGCCCTCAGCAGCCGCCGGGATCGACCCGATCAGCATCCCGGTGCAGACGGCGATCAGCACCGGCACAACCGCGGCGACCAACACCGCCGTACCCGCCACTCCTGACCGCACCGGCCCGAGCCTTACCACCAACCGGATCACGCCGGCGATACCGCGGAGTGCAGGAAAGTCCCTGGTCACGAGCGATCGGCGCGGACAAGGCGCCACTCGTCGCAGGTCAGCACCGCGTCGAAGCGCGCGTGCGACGTCATGCTCTCGTACGTCGTGTGCACCGCCGGGACGCCGTCGACCTCGATCTCGACGTACCCGCTGCGGCGGATCCTGGGATGGTCTTTCCAGAACTGCATACCTTCGGGCGAGAAGAGAGCCTGTGCCTCAAGGCTCGAGCTCATCAGGAACCCGCGTTGCGGGCAGTCCACTCGTCGCGTGTGCGTCCCGACTGGCGATCGCCCGCGCTCGAACGACACTGTGTGCTGATGCTCGGCGAGATGTTCGAAGACGTCAGTCCACAGCTCGTAGGCGTTGGCTGCCGTCCTTCGATACAGGCCGCGGAATCCGGTGACGCCGTACGCGCGCGTGACCTGCACCGTTTCGTCGACCCCGTAATGCCATGCCTGGCAGTGCGCGCAGCGAAGGTCGAGCCGGCGCTCCGGCCCGGTGAATCTCCCCAGCCACCTGCTCGACCCGCAGCCCGGGCACCAGATCGGAGTCTGTTGCCAGCCTCCGTCGTCCTCGGCGATCAGTCCGTGCGCGATCGCGTCGTCCTGGTACGTCGTGGTCAGAATCTTCCGCAGTGCCAGCTTGCCGCGCTGCAACCGCATTTGGACCGCGCCTTCGCTCAGCCCGAGCCGACCGGCCAGCTCGGCGATCGGCGTCTCCTCGACGAACCTGCGCACCAGCGCCTCACGCGTTTCATCGGGCAGCTCGCCGAGAGCGCGATCGAGCAGCTCGACCAGCTCCCGGCGTTCGAGCTCGGCCTCGATGTCGACGCTGCTCTCGGTCGCCTCGTCCTCGACCAACGCCAGATGCTCATGTGCACTCAGCCATCGCTTGCACAGGTTGCCGAGGATGACGAACACCCAACGGTCGACACCGGCCGGATCGTAGATTCGGCTCCGCAGCCGCCACGCTTCGTACAGCGCCTGCTGGGCGAGATCCTCGGCAGCCTCGGCGTCAACCCCGAGCCGCCGGGCACGCCCGACCAGCCGGCCCCGGAGACCCGGCAGCAGTTCGTCCCACGACAGCGATGTCATACCCCTTCATCATGGAACAGCCGCCGGACCTCACGCACTTTCCGGGATTTCTCAGGTCGACACGATCAGGACGAGGGAGCCGTCGAAGTGGGATTGGTTGCGGAGGGTGCCGTGGTTGGTGTCCCAGGTGCCGTTGGCCAGGTCTTGGGTCAGGTGGGATTCGAAGCGGGTGTGGACTTCCGGGGGTACGAAGCTCCAGGCGGAGTTGGCTTTGCGGGCGCCGGGATCGAGTAGGCGTTCGGGGCGGCCGTAGTACGCCTCGCCGAAGCCGTCGGTGCAGAGGAGGGGGATGGGCAGCGACATGACCATGCCGCCGCCGAGGGCGGACACGATCGTGTCGACGGGTGGGTAGCGGCCGGCCTCGACGTCGATGGCTTCGGGCGCGTACTCGTACAGCCAGAACTTCTGCAGGAGCGTCGGATCGCAGGTCAGTACGACGACGGGGCCGCGGGTGACCCGGCGTACCTCGGCCAGGCCGGCGCTCAGATCGGGCCACTGGTGCACGGTGAACGTCGCCATCGCGGCATCGAAAGTGTTGTCGTCGAAGGGCAGGTCCTCCGCCGTCGCGTCGACCGCCTCGACCCGGTCGGCCGGTCGCTGCGCACGCATCTGCGCCGACGGCTCGACCGCGGTCACCTCGAGATCACGCGGCTCGTACGACCCCGCCCCGGCGCCGACGTTGAGGACGGTCCGTACGTCGCCGAGCGCGTCCCGAATAGCCGCCTCGATCTGCGGCTCAGGCTGCCGGTACGACGTGTAGCCGCCACCGATCCGCCCGTAATCCGCGTCCCCCGCACTCCCGTCCGCCGACCGCCCTGCCGTTCCCTGGTGGCTGCTCATCAGGCTCCTTTGCAGGTGAGTTCCTAGCAAAGACCCTACGGCAGAACCAGGGATACCAGTGGTCTACAAATCAGACCACTGGTATCGCTGGTCACCCCTCACACGCGGCGGGAGTGTTTTCTTGACCGGTGGAGTTGCCAGGTGGGGAGGAGCAGTAGTTCGTCCTGGTTCGACCGGTCGTCGGGGTTACTTCGGAGGTAGCGGGTGATGCCGTCGGAGTTCACCCGGACGCGGGGGCCTCGGGTGCCGTCGCTGCGGCGGACGAAGGCGCGGCCGGCGCCTCGGTCGAGCCACTGGACGAAGTCGGCGAGCGACGACTCCTCCGGGTCGAGGCTGCCGGGGTCCCACCGCACGGCAGCGATGTGCTTGAGGTCGGGGTCGCCATTCAGCCCGACCGCGGTCACGTACAGGGTCGTGTAACTCGCCAAGCTGGCCATCGAACGGTTCCTTCGGCGTACGCGGAGAAGTCAGGGTTTCTCCACCTCGGAGGCTAGCCGTCGGTCATCGCCTTGTGAAGTGAGTCTCAAAGTATGTCAAAATCCGTCATTTTGACTAGGTTAGGCTTACCTAACTTATGGAGTGAATCGTGACGGACCCTCGGGTCGCCGTGGTCGGTGCCGGCCCGGCTGGAATCTATGCCGCTGACATTCTCGCCCAGGAGCATCCCCGGGTGCTGGTCGATCTCATCGAGCGGCTGCCGGCGCCGTTCGGACTGGTGCGGTACGGCGTTGCGCCGGACCATCCCCGGATCAAGGAGATCATCAAGGCGCTGCACAGGGTCGTGAACCGCGATCGGATCCGGTTTGTCGGAAACGTTGCCTACGGCACCGATCTGAAGCTCGACGATCTGCGCCGGCACTACGACGCCGTCATCTTTGCCACCGGCGCGATGGCGGACCGATCGCTCGACATCCCGGGGGTCGAGCTGCCGGGCAGCCACGGCGCCGCGGACTTCGTCAGCTGGTACGCCGGGCATCCCGACGTACCGCGTGATTGGCCGCTGGATGCTCGCGAGGTCGCGGTCATCGGTGCGGGCAACGTCGCGCTCGACATCGCCCGGATGCTCGCCAAGCCGGCCGACGAGCAGCTGAGTACCGAGATCGCGGACAACGTCTACCAGGGCCTCAAGCTCAATCAAGCGACCGACGTCCACGTCTTCGCGCGGCGCGGTCCGGCGCAGATCAAGTTCACGCCGATGGAGTTGCGGGAGCTGTCCCACTCACCGTCGGTCGACGTGATCGTGCATCCCGAGGGCTTCGAGATTGACGACGCGAGCCAGGCCGCGATCAGCTCGAGCAAGAGCACCCGGCTCGTCGTCGACACGCTGCTCAAGCATCTCGACGCCGAACCGACGGGCGCGCCGCACCGGATCCACATCCACCTGTGCCAGTCGCCGATCGAGATCCTCGGCACCGACCGGGTCGAAGGTCTACGCACCGAGCGGATGCAGCTCCAAGGCGACGGCACGGTCAAGGGCACGGGCGAGTACGTCGATACTCCCGTTCAGGCCGTGTACCGCGCGGTCGGCTATCTCTCCTCGCACCTGCCGGAGATCCCGTTCGACCACCACGCCGGCGTGATCGCCAACGACCGCGGCCGGGTGCTCGACCTGGACGGCGTACCGCTGCCGGGGCTGTATGTGACCGGCTGGATCAAGCGCGGGCCGGTCGGTCTCATCGGTCACACGAAGTCGGATGCCGCGGAGACGATCGCCAGTCTGCTGCAGGACCTCGACCAGTTGCCGGCGCCGGAGATCAGCGACCCGGCCGCGATCCTCGAGCATCTCCCCGGGCCCGTCGTCGATGTGGCCGGCTGGGCCCGGCTCGATGCCCACGAGATCGCGCTGGGTCAGGCCCAGGGTCGCGAGCGGGTGAAGGTCGTGCCTCGCGACGAGATGCTCAACGCTGCGCGAGGCCGTTGATGAAGGACGCTGCCGCTCCGTAGGTCAGCGGCGGCTCCGGGTTCCACGGCAGCACGTTGCCCGCGCGTACGCCGGGCACCTCGGACCAGCCCGGGATCGTGGCCAGACGATCTGCGCCGAGCGAGTTCGGGCGCTGGTCGTACAGGACGATGTCGGCGGGGTGCTTGGCCGCGAGCTCGTCCCACTTGACGACCTCCCAGCCGCCCGCGGTGGTGGTCGGGGTGAACTGCACTCCGGCGTCGGCGAGCATGCGAAGGCTTGGCCAGTACGCAGGGTTCGCCACGTACGCGTCGGTGTCGGTGCCGCCGGACATGGCGACCACCCGCAGCTCGGTCGGCGCCGATGCCAGGTCCGTGGCGGGATCCTGTACGTCGGCCCCGAGCGCCCCGGCCAGTTCATGGAAGCGCTGGATGACGGAGTCGAGCGTCCGGTCCCCGGCGATGCCGATCGCGAGGATCGGCGCGAGCTCGGCGACCTTGGCGGCAACGCCTTCCGAGAGGCCGTACACCTCGCCGCCGTACGTAACGCTCACCACGAGATCGGGATCGAGGGACTTGACTAGATCCTCGTCGACGGCGTCACCGCCACCGACGTACGGCAGGTCCAGCCCGACCGTCGCGCCGCTGTCCGCGTGATGCTGCGAGCCGAAGTAGCCCACGACCGGTACGCCGAGACTCACGAGCGTCTGCGCTGCCTGGGCGTAGGCCAGCACCCGGGCCGGCCGACTCCCCGTCTCGATGTGCTGCTCACGATCGTCGTCGAACGACCAAGTCATCCGGGCACCATCCCTCTCGTCGAGCCGATCCGCAGTCCCATCATCGCCACGCCGTCACGCACCGAAACCTCGAGACGAATCCGCGACAGCCACCAGACACTAAAGAAAGAGCAAAGAAGAGGAAAGAAAGAAAAGAGATCTGAGGTAGTGGATAGATTTGGTGGTCAGCCGCAAGTTTGACTGTGCACACCAGGGAGGGGCCGACGCCGTGTAGACAATCCTCCGGCGGCCCATCGAAGCTCGCCACTACTCTAAATCTTTCTTTGAGGGCTATTCAGAAGTGCTGGGTGAGTCCGCGTGGTGGAGGCGCGGTGGGATGCCGGGAAGAGCTTGAAGACCAAGCCTGCCCCGACACCAGCCGGATCCGGTGTCGGGTTCGTCGAGTCGTGGGTTCTGGCGATATTTTGCAGCCACTGTCCACGACTCGGCGTACCGGCTTAGGGCCCTTCTCCACGACTCGGCGAACCAGCGCCGGTCGGGCATCTGCCAGGTCTGTGCGATCCGGCTGGTTGGTCTGCATCTGGACAGGACGTGTGCCTCTAACGGCGGGCCCCGGGCCCTCGGGTACGCCTGAGACCGAGCCCGACACCATTACACCTCCTGACGAGTTGCAGATCTGAGGGGCCAAACCCAACGCGCCCTGAGTTCAGGGGAAGTCGGAGATTTCGGTCGCCGGACGGCCGGATGGCACCTGCCGACTGACACTGGACCGCCGGACCCAGCCGTGCACCCAACTGCCACTCTATCTTTCGTCTTTCCGTTTCTTTCTTGTACTTTCTCTTCAGAGCTTCTGAATAACCCTCTTTTCTTTCTCTAATTCTATTTTCTTCTGTGCTCTACTGTGCCGGAGGCGCCGGGGCGTACCATCCCGGCAGGGGCCGGTGAGCGATCCAGGGGTGGGCGCGGGGACCGGTGGGGGGAAGTCATGGTGCAAGAGAACGAGGCACCGGAGGAGATCCGGTTCGCCGTCGTGATGAACGGTGGCGTCAGCCTCGCGGTCTGGATGGGCGGCGTTGTACGCGAGATCGACCGCCTGACCCACGGCAAGGGGCCGTACGGGCGATTGCTCGGGCTGCTCGACGTCAAGGCGCGGGCCGACGTCATCGCCGGTACGTCGGCCGGCGGGATCAACGGCGCGGCGCTCGCGCTCGGCCAGGTGAACAAGCACGCCGACGTCGGCCTGATGCGGGATCTGTGGTCGGAGCAGGGGCGGATGGAAGCTCTGCTGCAGCGGCCGTTCAAGGGATCGCCGGCGTCGTTGCTGCGGGGTGACGAGTACTTCTTGCCCAAGCTGTACGAGGCGATGAAGCAACTGTGCGCCGGGTGGGAGGCGACCGAGCCGGCCGATCATCCGATCGAGCTCATCCTGACCACGACGTTGTTGCATGGTGCCAGGATCGTGACGGTCGATGCGTTGGGCCAGCAGTTGCCGCAGATGTTGCATGAGGGCACGTTCACGTTCCGCCGCGGCGAGGCGGGCGCGGGGGACTTCGAGCTTGGTGAAGACCACAAGCTCGCGGCGGCGCTGGCGATGGCGGCTCGTTGTACGGCGGGATTCCCGGTCGCGTTCGAGCCGTGTTTTGTCCCGGCGCGCAGTGCTCCGGGCGCGGCGGTCGGCACGGCGTACGAACAGCCGTATGACCTGGCCGATCCGAGCCGCCGGCCGGACCTTGGCGACTACGTGTCCTGGAGAACGGCGGGTCCGAGGGAGGCGCTGCCGCCGGACAGGTCCCGGTACGCGATGGATGGCGGCCTGCTGGCCAACACCCCGACGAAGCCCGCGCTCGATGCGGTCGCCGCGATGCCGGCGAGTGGGTTGGTGCAGCGGGTGATGCTGCTCGTGTATCCGCATGCTCCGACGAATCGCCCGGATCCGCCCGACCGCGTCGAGGAGCCGCCCACGGTGACGGGCGCGCTGACCGGCGTACTGGGTGCGTTGTTGAGTCAGGGCAACCGGACGTTCGTCAACGAGGTCGTCAAGCACAACGAGGCCGCGACCGCGCGGCGTGGGACTCGGCTCGACATCATGGGCAGCGTCAGTACGCCGGACGAGCTGCGGCGGCTGGCGAAGTGTGTGTTCGAGCAGTACCGCAACCAGCGGATCCGGCGGGCGGCGCGCGATCTTGCTGCGCGGGTCGAGGCGCCGGTGGACTGGTCGTTGCGGCGGATCGGCAAGGCGGTGGAGACGGCCCAGCGGGAGTGGGCTGTGCCGGACGTTCGGTCGCTGCCGTACGTGCCGCAGTACCTGCCGACGGAGGCGGACGAGCGGGAAACCTATTGGCGGTGGGGGATCACGGCGGGGCTCGATCTCGCGGATGCCGCGATGGACCTGATGTACCGGCTGATCAGTGTGACGTCCGATGCGTCGACGCGTCGGGAGCTTGCCGGCGCACGCGAGCAGGTGAGCAAAGCCCGAACCGACCTGCGCGGCGTCCGCGACCGCATCGACAAACCGTGGATGGAGGACCGGGTGCTGAGCACACTCCGCCCCGGCACCGAGTACTGGACCCTCCGCCTGGCGCACTACGCCCGATCGATGCTCAACGACGAGAGCCGGGTAGAGGCCGCCGAGCAAGCAGTCCTACAAACCGAACACGTCGAAGAGCAGCCACCACGAGCCCAACCCGATCGCCGCACACCATTCGAGCGCCGACAAGCCGAGCTCCGCGCAAGACTCAGAGGCTGGCGCCCCCGCCCCGGACCTGCCCCCGGCGCTGCACCCGATGCTCACGGCAGTGGGCCTGAGGCCACCCCCGGCGCCGACGGCGGCGCCGGGGAAGCTCCCCCGGGGACCTCAGGCCAGCAGGCCGAGGTTCCGGCTCGCGTTGTTGAGTTGCGTGGGGCCTTCGCGCGGTTGCGGCGTAGCCCGGCGGGGGTTCTTGGTGTGGAGGCGGAGGGGGCCGTGGAGCTGGTTGTGGACGCGGTGGCGGGGAGTTTGGGGGTGTTGGGGAATGTTGCTGAGGGCATCGCTAAGACGGCTGGGTTGTCGCCTTGGCAGACCGTGTTCGCGGACCCGTCCATGTCGTCGTACGACGGACCGGACGCGCAGACTCGGGTGCTCGCGCGCATGCTCTGGCTGCACGTAGTGTCCTGGACGCTTGCTGATGAGTCCGGGGCAGCGAGTAGTCAACCGGTCGAGCTGGTGCAGCTCTCGCTGCAAGCCAGGAACGACTTCGCCACCCAGTCGATCACGGCCGACGACAAGGTCGGCGGGATGTCGCTGAACCGTTTCGGCGGCTTCCTCAAACGCTCGTGGCGGATGAACGACTGGGCCTGGGGCCGCATGGACGCCGCAACCACGCTCTGCCAAACCATCCTGTCGCCAGAACGCCTGCGTCGGCGCGCGATCCAGCGCAGCCAAGGCGCGCACCCGGAACAGCCGCACGAGTTCGTAGACACCATGGTGGCCGAGCTCTTCGACGGCCCCTGCCCCGAGTTCCTGGAAGACCTCGCGACCAGGGCAGCGATCGAGCTGATCCCGGTGTACGACGTCCAACAGCAAGACCTGCCCGCCAGCCTGCCGAACCTGTCAGCGCTGGCCGCCTGGGCCGTGCACCTGCGCGCGATCGTCGAAGAGCTCCCGTCCATCGAATCCGCCGTGACGGCCGACCGCGTCGACCGCGCGAACCCGGACTCGAAAGGCGAACTGTTCCTCATCCAGAACAAGCTGCTGCTCGACCGGGTCAAGACAACGCCCACCCCGGCAGAGGACACCCGCTTGACGCCGGCCGAGGTCGACCTCGGTCGCGAGGCGCTCCGTGCCTTCGACCGTGCCGGCATCGGTCGCGAGCCGCTCGACGAAGAAGCCCGCAGCGACCAGTTGATCCGTACGGCGGCCACTGCCGCGAGCGTCGCGGTAACCGTCGCCGACAGCAACCGATCCGGCCTCTCGGCGATCAAGCCGATCACGCGAGCCCTGCGCGGCGGCATGATGATGCCCTACTGGACTGTCATCGGTCTGGCGGGCGGAGGAACCATCGCCCGCTTCCTGGCGCAGTTCGCACTCGCGTCGGGCGCTCTCTTGCTAGCCCTATCCCTGTTCGGCGTCATCGGGGGATGGGCAGCCGGGCCTGCCACTGCGATCGGCGTCGGCGCGCTGCTGACCGCCTTCGGGTACGCCGCCGCGCGTACGGGCACGCTGCTGCACAGCGTCGTACTGCTGACACCCGTGATTCCACTGATCGCGTTCGCGGCGGACGGTTGGGTCGCGGGAGACAAGACCGGGCGGAACCACGCACTCGCGGTGGCAGGCACGATCGTCGCGCTCGCACTCGCGCTGATGTTCCTCGGCAGTCTGCCGTCGCAGGTCCGGAGCCCCGTCTCGACCCTGTACCGCGCGCTGGACGGCTTGGTGAAGAAGTACCTCGGCGTGACGCCGTCGGAGTTGCTGCCACTCCCACGCTTCGTACTGCGGCTGCTCGCCGGTATCGCGTGGATCGTGGTGGTCGTGGTCGGGCTCGCGGTTGTTGCCGCAGGCGCCTACGGCCTTGCCCAGTTGGTGTTCTGGATCGACCGTCACGCAGTCGAGTGGAAGAACGATCGAGCCTTGCTGGTCCTCGTCGCGATCGCGTTCGTAGCGGTCGGCCTCGCGGTCGGGTACTTCGCCGGCTGGTGGTTGCGCTGCTGGGCGGACCAGAGCACGACGGGGGTCCCGCAGTACAAAATCAGCGCCGTCCGCAACGCGAGCGGCGTCGCGGCCACGTGGTCCGTCATCTACGGGACCTGCTACGCGATCGTTGCCGTCGGCCTCATTTGGTGGTGGCCGGCCAAACCGGACTGGGTCTGGCGATCCGCGCTGGCCACCGCCGTCGTGTTCGCTCTGGTCCTGCTGTTCGTGGTACCGCTCGTGGTTCTCCTCGGATCGGTCCGCGCGATCGGCCAACGTCTGGCTGCGGATGCCCGCTGCGCGGTGATCGCCTGGCCGGCGACGTCCGCGGACGAGCCCGAGGTCGTCGCCCTGCTGTGGCGCCTCGACGTGCGCTTCCGCTGTCTGCTCGCAACCTCGGCTCCGAACGAGCTTCGCCTGACCGGCCGTGGGCGCGCGCTGCGTACCAAGATCGACACCCTGCTCGCCGAGACCTGACACATCGGAGGAGACATGCCGCTCTCAAGCTACGGGGTCCTCGCCGGACGGTTGGTTCGGTTCGCGCGCGAGGATCCGAACGACTTCGGCTCCTGGTACCACGGGAAGATGTACGTCGCGGCGCCCGCAGGAGAGTACGAAGGCGCGGTGGACGTGTCGACGCCCAGCGGCGTACCTGTGGAGTATCGCGAGGTGCGCTACCTCGACGCGGAGCTGTTCGCCGCCACCGCCGCACTCCCTGACGGTTGGCACCTGCTCGACTGCACGCCGGACTCCGGCGCACTCGACTATCTCCGCTCGGCCCTGCTGGGATCGCCTTCCGACTGGGTCGAGAGCACGGCGGACAACGCCCTGGACCTGCTCGAGCAACTACTCACCGGCTCGCGCCGCGTCTACGTCTACGGCGCGCCGTACGACGAGGGCCTCGGCGTACACGACATCCACTACAACCAAGGCGACCCACCCGGCGAATTCCAACACCTCGACGCAATCTGGCAAGACGGCGGCACCATCATCGAACAACCCACCGGCGAACTCACCGCCTTCCTCACCAAGTTCAAACCCCAAGTCCTCACAACAGACGACAACGGCCTACCGCTCTGACCTCAACGGCAGCCGCAGTACGACGTGCCCTGGGCGGACCTCCAGCGTGCCGTCGACGGCTCGTACCCGGTCCGGCAGCTCGCCCAGGTCCAACCGCTCAGCCTGGATCTGGAGCTCCAGCGAGAACCAGTCGTTGCCCACGGCACCTGTCACCGACGTCGCCCCTTGCCGGGCCACCTCAGCGACGAGCAGGTACGCGGTCGTCTCGAGCACATCAGGGAGTCGCCGCACCGGCAGCTCACCGACGATCAGATCATCGGTCTCGCTCAGCGCCCGGAGTGCAGCCGGCAGACCCTCGTCCTTGAGCATGACCGGAGACAGGCCGTGCGCGAGATCCCGAAGGTCCGCGATCGTTGCCTGAAGCTCCGATTCGGCTGCGTCCAACTCGGTGGTCCCCGGTGGAAGCCGGGTCCGGGCAAGCCGCAGCGCGAGCGACAACCCGACCAAGCGTTGCTGGGCGCCGTCATGAAGATCTCGCTCCAAGCGCCGGCGTTCTTCGTCGCCTGCGGCAACCACCCGCACACCGGACGAACGAACCTCGGCCAACTGCGCGAGCGCCTCGGCCTGCAGCCGCTCGTTCTCCAGCCCCAGATGTACTGCGGACACCAGATCACCCACGGCACCCGGACCATCGAACAGCCCGGGACGATGCACGAGTACGGCGAGCTCGGCGCCGGCGTACCGCAGCGTCGTAGTTCGCCGATCGCCGTCCGGTGGGAGCTGGACCGCAAGCGCCATGGCGTCGACATAGCGGCTGCCGTCGTTGATCGGATAGGCGATGACGAGGTCGGGGTCACCGAGGCTGTCGGCCATCGCGTCCCGCAGTCGCCCGGGTGAGGCTGCTCGTCCGAGATCGACGACCAGACGGGTCAACGTACGGTGGATCATCCGTGCGCGGACGAGGTCCACCAGGACGGCGACAGCCAGCACGGACAGCGTGGCCGCCTGCGCCAACCAGAGAGTGCGATCGGTATCGCCCGTTCCCAGGAAGCCGCGGTCCAGACTCGTCGCGTACGTGGCGGTGATCAGGCCCAAGTAGCCGAGGGCGCACGTCGACACCAAGGCAATCGCACGTCGGCCGGCTGTGCTGGCACTGACCACGCGCCACGCCACGGCGACGAATGCGATGACTGCCCAGGCAGTCCCTGCTCGTACGCCGAGTAGGTCGATCGCCGTCTGCGTACTGGGCCGGTCTGCGATGAGCCACAGATTCGACGCACAGTCCGAGCAGCCCAGTGATCCCGGGTCGAAGACAGTCGCGCTGGCGAGTCCCTGGATCCCGACGGTGACTGCGTATCCCAGTCCGACGACGATCCGGTTGATCCAGGAGCGGAGCTGCCCGGACGGGTACATCAGTACGGCGTGGGCGACTGCCGCCGGGCAGACGGCGTACAACGCGAGGCCGATCGAGAAGACTGCGCTCGACGATGCACCAGGGTTGTCCCATTCGGCCAGGAACCACGCACAGCCCGCTAGGTAGAGGCCGAGCGCCGCCCGGTTCCGCGGCCGTTTGAGCGACAGGGCAAGCCCGGCACCCATCAGGCCCCACCCGGTGACGAGCAGAGCCGTCGTACCGAAACTGGTCGACAGCGCGAAAGACAGTCCGGGATCCCCGTGCGCGATCGCCTCGGTGAACAATCCGACCGCGAATCCGGAAGCGACCAGAACAAGCCGAACTGGCATACCCTGATTGTCCAACATATCGAGCAATTGTCTGCGCAGAGAATGCCGACCGGGAGAGGGCTGGCCCTCAGACCGGCGGCGCAGGCCCCAGGGCCAGCCCTGATGTGGGTCGCACCCACCGTGCCTAGCGTGAACGGCATCGATTGGGGAGGTGCTCGATGCACAGGACGAAGTGTCGGGGATGGACAACGGTAGGCCTGATGGCGGCGCTGGTCATCGCCACGGCCGCGTGCGGGCCGCAGGCTCGGGACCGTGCAGGTGGTAACGCGGACAAGGAAACCCACGTCCTCACGTTCGCGCAGCCCGGTGGAGAAGTTCCGGTGCCGCTGCAGAAGTGGGCCGACGCCGTGGCCCGGCGTTCGGACGGATCGCTGCGGATCGAGTTCAAGAATCAATGGCGCGACGGCGAAGCCGAATACGAGACAGGAACGGTCCGGGACCTTCAGCAACACAAGGCCGACCTGGCCTGGGTGGGCGCGCGAGTGTTCGACAAGCTCGGCGTCACGAGCTTCCAGGCACTACTGGCGCCGATGCTCGTGGACAGCTACGACCTCGAGGCGAAGGTATTCGAGGCGGGGATACCCGGGCAGATGCTCCAAGGTGTCGACGCCATCGACCTGGTCGGTATCGGAGTACTTCCGGGCCCGCTGCGTCGGGTGCTCGGCGTAAGGAAGCCGCTGGTGACTCCCGAGGCATACGCCGGAACCACCGTGGCCATCCAGGACTCGGCGCTCACCGTGAGCACCCTCAAGGCGTGGGGAGCAGATTCGAAAGCAGTTCCGGGTGGAGCCGAGCTGGACGGCGTGGATGGCTACGAACAGCAGCTGGGCTCGATCCAGGGCAACCACTATGCGAGAACGGCGCGCTATGTGACGGCGAATGTGAATCTGTGGCCAAGGCCCTTGGTTCTGTTGATAGCCAAGGACACGGACAAGACGCTGGACGACAGTCAGCGGCAGGCGCTGCGCGCCGCGGTGGGCGAGGTGCTGTCGCCGACTCTCGATGCTTTGCGTGTTGAGGACAAGACGGCCACTTCCTCCCTGTGTCAGGCCGGAATGACCTTCACGGTCGCGTCGACGCAGAATCTCAGGGACCTCCGCCGGACCGTGCAGCCGGTGTACGACCAGCTCGGCACGAACGACAAGACCAAGGCCTGGCTGTCCGCGATCGAGAAGCTGAAGGCGACCGGCGCCACCGGACCGGATACAGCGACATGTTCAGGGACCGACGGTCCGGAAGCGCCCCAGACCGTCCTCGATGGCACCTACCAGCAGAAGTTGGTGGACGGCGTCGTAGCGGCAGCGTGTACTGGCCAGTCACCGCCCAGATCGCCGGGGGACGAGGCCACCCTCGAGTTGGTGCTGAAGGACGGAACCGTCACACAGTACGAGCGTCGTGCCGGAATGGCGCGGGAGATTGGGTGGGCGGGCACATTCCGGATCTTCCGCGATCAGCTCCAACTGATCGAGGACAGTACGAACGGCAACCGGCTGACCGTGACCTGGACGTACGACGGCACGCGCTTGACGCTCTCCCATATGACCGGTGGCGAATGCGGTGACGTCGCCGTCTGGACAACTCATCCCTGGATCCGGGTCGCCGAAAGGTAGTGGGATGCGCACTCTCCTCATCGTCGACGATCACGCCGGATTCCGAGCACGCGCCCGTGCGCTGCTCGAGGCGGAGGGGTACGTCGTGATCGGTGAGGCTGAGGACGGCGAATCCGGGGTCGCGGCGGCGCACGCCCTGACCCCGGATCTCGTCCTGCTCGACGTCGCGCTCCCGGATATCGACGGTTTCCTGGTGTGCGAACGGATCATGCAGGACGGGCATCCACCGCCCGCTGTCATTCTCACGTCGAGCCGCGAGATCTCGTCGTACCGGGAGCGGCTCGAGAAGAGCAAGGCACTCGGATTCGTTGCCAAGAGCGACCTTTCGGGCGCCACTCTGGAAGCGTTGGCCGGATGAGCGACGTGGTCATGCTGCTGGCCGACTCAGCCGTCGGGGTGGTCCTGCTCGGCTGCGGATTGCTCGCCCGCCGGTCGCGAACGGGCGGGCGAGTCGGCGTGATCATGGTCGCGGCGGCAGCCTGCTGGTTCCTCGGGTACGTCGCCGGCCCGTTCCTCTTCCTGCATCGCGGTCCGCTGGTCCACCTGCACCTGTCGTATCCGACCGGTCGCCTTCGCCGCCCGATCGCGAAGGCGACCGTCGTCCTCGCGTACGCCGTTTCGTTGCTTGAGGCAATTTTCCGTACGCCGTGGTTGACGCTCGGGCTGGCTGCGCTCGTTGCCGTCGCCGCGGTGGATGTGTTCGCACGGACCTCTGGTCGAGCGCGCAAGGCAGCCGGGCCGGCGTTGATCGCTGCTCTGGTGTTCGCCGGCGTCCTTGCCTTCAGCTGCGCCAATCTGTTGCTGGGCTGGGAGATCGACCGGTTCGTCCTCGTTGTCTACGATCTCGCGATCTGTACGCTGGCGGTCGCCCTCACCGCTGACCTGCGATCGGGCCGCTGGACCGACGCGACCTTGTCGGACCTGGTGACGCAGCTCGGCGGCGAGTCCAGCACCGGCGGTCTGCGAGGGGAGTTGCAAGCGGCGCTGGGCGATCCGACGCTCGTGGTGGGTTACTGGGTCCCGGATCAGGGCGTGTACGTCGATGAGCGCGGCGTGCCGCTGACGTTGCCCGACGCGGAGGACGGGCGATCGGTGACGACGGTCTCCGACGGAGGCGAGCCAATCGCCGTACTCGTCCACGACAACGCAGCCCTTGACGACAGCAAGCTCGTGGCCGGGGTCAGCGCAGCTCTCGGCCTGGCCGTCGCGAATGCGCGGATGCGTGCCGAGGTCCAGGCGAATGTTGCAGCACTTGCCGCGTCCCGCCGGCGCATCGTGGAGGCTGCCGACGCCCAACGCCGCGCGCTGGAGTCGGAGTTGGCGCTGGGCGCTGAACGTCGGCTTGGAGAGGTGGCTCGGCTGCTGACCGACGTACAGCGAGCGTCAGATGGACTTGCGGAGGTGGTGGCGGAGGTGCGTGGCGCGCAGACGGAGCTCCGTGAGTTTGCTCAGGGAGTGCGACCCTCGGCTCTCGGGTCCGGCGGACTCGCTGCCGCGCTCCCGGTGCTTGCCGCGCGGGCGCCGATGCAGGTCGAGCTGGCGGTTTCGGTCGGTCGGCTCCCGCCTGCTGTCGAGTCGGCCCTCTTCTTCGTGTGCGCGGAAGCTCTCACCAATATCGCCAAGCATGCAAAGGCGGCGTACGTCGAGCTGAGCGTCGGGTCGTGCCCGGACGGCGTCGTGGCCACCGTGGTCGACGACGGGGTGGGCGGTGCCGACGCGCGGGGTTCTGGTTTGCGCGGGCTGGCGGACCGCGTCGAGGCTCTCGACGGGCAGTTCTCGGTGGGTAACCGTCCCGGTGGTGGCACGCTGGTCGTGGCACGAGTTCCGGTGGGGGACGGGAGGGTGATCGCGTGAAGGTCGTTATCGCTGACGACTCGATGCTTCTGCGCGAAGGAGTGGCTCGTCTGTTGTCCGATGCCGGGTGTGATGTCGTCGGTACGGCGGAGAACGCCGACCGGTTGATGCGGGAGGTTCAGTTGACCGCCCCGGACGTGGCGATCGTCGACATCAAGATGCCGCCCACCCACAGCGACGAGGGCATCGCTGCTGCCCGCGTGCTCAGGGAACGACACCCGGGCCTTGGAGTTCTCGTGCTGTCGCAGTACCTCGAGTCGGAGTACGCCTTGCGGTTGATCGCCGACGCCCCTGGGTACGTCGGCTACCTGCTCAAGGAACGCGTCTCCGAGGTCGCCGTACTGGTCGATGCGCTGAACCGGCTGATCGACGGCGAGTGCGTGATCGACCCAACGATCGTGGCGCGCTTGATGCGCCGCCCCCAGCGCCGCGAACCGCTGGACGCGCTGACCGCCCGCGAACGCGAGGTCCTCGCCCTGATGGCCGAAGGCCGTTCGAACGAGGCTATCGGATCCCAGCTCACCATCGGCGCGAAGACAGTCGAAGCCCACATCCGCCAAATCATGCAGAAACTCAACCTCCCCGAGTCCCCCGACAACAACCGCCGAGTCCTGGCCGTCCTGTCGTACCTACGATCCGCAACCTGAACCCAGAATCAGCCGACCGCTTTGAGATCGAGCCCGATGCCGGACGGGGCGATGAGGGTCAGCTTGTTGTGGTCGATCGTGTAGGTGACCTCGGCTCTGAGGGTGGCGAGGATCTCGGCCTGCACCTCGGCTGTTTCGCCTGTGCAGGTGCGGTCGGTGATGGTGACGGCGGTGAAGGTCAGTTGCGTGTTGTTTCGGGTGACGGTGCCGGAGAGTTCATTGCAACCGGTCGAGCCGGTCAGGTTCTCCCCGTCGATTCGGATCCACGCAGGATCGGTGTGGTAGCGGTGGTGGCGCGCGTCGGCGTTGGTGATGGTCGTGCCCACGTGCCACGTGACCCCCTCGAGCGGGAAGTCGGGCTCGGCGATCAACTTGTCGAGCAGCGTGATCGTCGTACCGTCTGAGGCGAGCGTGAGCTCGTCACCGTCCACCTGCCAGCTCGGTCTGCTCATCAGGAACGTCTTGAGCCACTCCTCCTGGGTCTGCAGTGGCGGTCTGCAGCCGACCAGGGTGCCGCCGAATCCGTTGATCCACAAGCTCCCATCGGTCAGCAGTTCGCCGGCCGCGACGGCGGTGCCCATCCGGTTGCAACCGGCGTGCACTCGCAGAACGTCGTACACCCGCGACCCGTCCTCGTTCTGGTTGGGCGTTCGCGCGAACTCCACCCGAATGCGCGTCTTCGGCACCAACTGCTTCGGCTCGCCGTTCTCCGTCACCGCGGTGGATAAGTAGGTGTGGCCCATCGGCGACGGCGCCGATCCATCCAGTACGTGGATCCTGGACCTGAACTCACGCAACCGGTCCAGGAGCACGTCGGCTCCACCGGCTACCTGGTCCTGGATCCCCGATCGATGGAGGGTGAACTGGCCGGCCGGATCGACACGGATCATCGTGCTGGGCCCGTGGATGTCGGACGGCGTACGTCGGTCGTCGGCGTCGATGATCATGGTGCCGGTAGGGAATTGCTCACGGGCCTCGGCCGCGGAGGTGGCCGCGGCTTCGCCGGTGCGGTTGGCGCTACTTCCATACAGGAACGGGAAGGTCAGCCAGAGCGATGCCAGCGGACCCCAGACTCCGTCGAAGAACAGGACCCAGCCGTCCTGAATGGCCGGTGCCAGCCACTCGGGCATCGTCGGGTCCGACCGGATCGGCGCCAGTACCGAGATCCGTTCGGCGAGAGCGAAGTCGACGGCGGCAAGTGCGTCGGAGCGGAGGTCGAGGTACCGGAACAGTTGGTCGTGTGCGGCTTGGGTGTGGACCGAGACTCCGACCGGCTGGTCGGCGGGGCGGCCCTTCAGGAGGTTCATCGCGCGCGGGTCGCGGGCCACCACGCCGTACGTCATCGGACTGGGGTTGGTTACGACGACAGCACCACCGCCCCGCAGGACCCTGATCGCGTGCAGTTGCGCGCGATCGAACTCAGGCAGATCTAACTCCGACATTCCCCAAGTATCGGCGAGGTCCGGTAGTTGTCGATGGTCATGGAGTTGTAGGTGCGGGCGCTTTTGGTGGTTAGGCGGAGGAGGGCTCGGCTGGGGGTGGCGGGGAGGGTGGAGATCAGGCGGGCGCCGTGGGCTAGGGCGGCCATGGATAGGCGGGAGGTGGGGATGAGGGTTTTTGCGGCGCTGAGGGCTACTGCGCGGCTGGCGGTGACGTGGTTGGTCATGGCGTGTTCGTACGCCGGGTAGGCGCGTTCGTGGTCGCCGCCGGCTCGGGCCAGCTCGCCGGCTAGGACGTACGCGCCGACGACGGCCAGCGTGGTGCTGCCTCCGACGGCGGGGCCGGGGCAGTAGCCGGCGTCGCCGACGAGGGTTACCCGGCCGCGGGACCAGGTGGGCATGCGGAGCTGGGTGATCGAGTCGAAGTAGAAGGCCGGCGTACGGTCGAGCTCCCGAAGCCAGCCGTCGACCTCGGGATCCATGCCGTCGAACGCCGCCCGCAACAGCTCCTTCTGCCGAGGTACGTCGCGGTGGTGGTAATCGAGCTCGCGCTCACTCCGGAACAGGAACAACGCCCGCGCATCCTCGATGTGCCGCGCGCCGTAGATCCCCGCAGTACGGCCGACCCCCGTGTGGATCACCAGCTCGCCGTCGAGCCCCGCGCCGTTCGGCAGCGTCAGCACACCGAGGTACGCCCCGATGAACGAGCTGTACTGCGACTCCTCGCCGAAGACGATGCGCCGTACGTTGGAGTGCAGCCCGTCCGCACCGATGACGAGATCGAAACGACGCCGTGCCGCGTTCTCGAACTCCACCTCGCCGTCGGGCGAGATCGAGGTGATCGAGTCGTCGAAGATGTACTCGACATCGTCGCGCGCGGCGTCGTAGTAGATCTCGCTCAGGTCGTCACGCAGTACCTCGAGGTGACGGTCCGACGCGCCGCCGAACACCTTCGACAGGTCCACCCGCACGGGACGTCGTACGCCGTCGCGGTACAGCGTCATCCGGTCGGTGCCGGTGGCCCGCTCCTCGATACGGGGGAGCACGCCCATCTCCTCCGAGATGTCCACCGCTGGCCGGAACAGGTCGACGGCATGGCCGCCGGTCTTGCGAAGCGCGGGTGCCCGCTCGACGACGGTGACGTCGAAGCCGTACTCGGTTAGCCAGTACGCCAGTACCGGACCGGCGACACTGGCGCCGGAGATCAGAATCCGCATGAGTATGCCTCCCTCGGGGTCACCCCTTGATCGGAGCCGACGGCCCGCTTTCGACACGACGAGGTGGACAATGTGGCATGGCTGAAATCGTGTCGTGCCCACACTGCGGGCAGAAGAACCGCGTTCAGGCGACCGCCGACGGCAAACCGGTCTGCGGTAAGTGCGGCAAGCCGTTGCCCTGGATGGTCCACGCAGGGGACAAGGACTTCGCCGAGGTCGTCGAGATGTCCAGCACCCCGGTCCTGGTCGACGTGTGGGCGCCGTGGTGCGGGCCGTGCCGGATGGTCAGCCCGGTCCTCGAGAAGCTCGCCGCCGAGAAGGCCGGCCAGATCAAGCTGGTGAAGATCAACGCCGACGAGGCGCCCGATGTGTCGCGGCACTTCGACATCCGGTCGATCCCCACCCTGATGGTCTTCCGCCAGGGCAAACCGATCGCCACCCACATCGGCGCCGCACCGGCCGCCGTACTCCGTCCCTGGCTGGAAGATGCCCTGAGCAACTGATCACGGGGAGCCTCGATGACCGCGAATGCCCGGCAGCTGGTGTCCGTGCTGATCGGGTGTGTCGTCGGCGTGATCGTTGCGGTCATCTGGAGTGTGCCGCTCGGCATCCTGGCGGCGATCGTGGTGATCGGGGCGGCGTTCATCGTCAGCGCTGTCGTCGTGTTGTGGCCGATGGACGCCGACGCCACCCGCCGCCACGTCGGGCGCGAGGATTTCCGGCCGGCCGTCGATGAGTTGATCGTGGTGGCGGTCACGATCGGGGCGATCACCGGGATCGCCATCCTGCTGATCCTCGGCAGGTCGCACAGCCGGACCGCCGCCGCCGCGCTGGGTCTGGCCGGCGTCTTCATGAACTGGGCCGTCCTGCACATGATGTACGCCGCCCGCTACGCCCACCTCTACTACGTCGCGCCCGTCGGCGGGATCGACTTCAACAGCGACGACAGCCCGGCGTACCGCGACTTCTTCTACTTCAGCTACAACCTCGGCATGACCTACCAGGTCTCCGACACGAGCGTGTCCAGCTCAGCCATCCGTTCAGTCGTACTGCGTCACTGCCTGCTCTCGTACATCTTCGGAACGGTCATCCTCGCCGCAACCATCAACCTGGTCGCCGGCATCGTGACGAGCTGAGCCACGGACAGTAACGCTGCGTCGTGTGACGCGATGTAACGACTGTCGTCCCGGGGGGAACCGGCTCGACGCAGGGCCGGGCCGGAGGGGACTGGATGACTGTCGACACGTACTGGGACCAGACCGACGACGAGCTGTACGAGCGCCTCGGGGCCGCGCTGCTGGGGGAGGGGCTCGGCGTCTCCCCGGACGACCGCGACAGCCACCGCAAGTTCGGCAGGTCGTGGTTCGCCAACAAGACGCGTGAACTGCAGCGGATCGTCTGCCATGCGGAGGTCGTCCAAGGCCTCCTCGGTACGTCGACCTCGGACCGGGTCATCGACGGCGGCGCGGTGTACGAGTTGCTGCAAGGGCATGGGCACGACCCGGTGAGCGCGGCGATCCTCGCAGTGCTGATCGCGCGGATCGGACTGGGCACCTTCTGCGCGACAGCGCCGCCCAAACCATGACCGACGAGACGATGGCGGACCGGCGGTACCGGATGCTGGAGCCGGATCGGTCGGTGGAGCTGGAACAGACGCGGGCGAAGCTCGTCGAGCTCGGCGACACCGCGAGCCTGAAGACGCTCGGCAAGATGGAGCGCGGCTTCAACCGGTTCGACAAGGGCAAGCACGGCGACCCGATGAAGGGTCTGCTGATGACGATCTCCGAGGAGGTCAGGTCGGCGATGCGCGACTTGGGCGCCGACGCCGACAAGCTCGAGTCCGCCCGGGTCGGGTCGACGCTCCGGGAGGAGGTGTCGGCGCAGCTGACGCCGTTCAGCGATGGCTCCGGGCTGGCGATGATCTCCGATGCGGTGCTGAGTCTTGCCTTTCTCTACTGCCAGTACGCCGGAGTGGTCACGCGGTCGAAGGCCGCCTGGTTCCGGCGGGACACGACTGCCCGCGACGAAAGCCTGTTGATCGGCCTCCTGCGGTACTACAACGTCAATCAGCGCGTCTTCGGTCTGGCCGGCAAGCTCGGCTGGCGTACCTCCCGGCGCGCGATGCTCACCAGTTATCTGGTGGGAATGAACGCGGCGCGCTTCATCGTTGCGCATGAGCTGAGTCATCACGTGCTCGGGCATTCGTCGGCGCCGAGTGGATTCTCACCCGGCGAGCACCTGCCCGTCTGCTCGGACAGTCAGCGTCTGGAGATGGAGGCCGACGAGTTCGCGTTCCGTGTCGTACGTCGTGCGGCCGGGCCTTTCGAGCGGTCCGCCCTCACCGGTGCGCTGATGGCGATGCTGGCGATCCACTCGACCGAGCAAGCGCTGTTCGTACGCCGCGGCGTCACGCATCCGGCCGCTGCCACGAGGGCGTCGTACCTGCTGCAACAGGTTGACCCGGAATTGCAGTCGTATGCCGACAACTTCATCGGCACGTTCCTCAAGGCGACGGAGTTGTCGTCGGACTTTTCCGAGTCGGCACAGCCTTTTGAGTGGGAGCAGTACGCCGCCGCGCGTGACGTCACGTCGTCGCACCCGGTCGACTATCTGCGGACGATCAGCCTGCTGGATCAGCTGCAGTGCAGCTCGGATCAGCGCCTTGTCGACGCGGTTGCAAAATCCGCACTGCCGCTTGCAGGAGCGGGCGCAAGCTACGCAGGCGACGTGCGTCGAGCGCTTGCAACGTGGGGCCTGGACGCCGAGCAGATCGACAGCATGCTCGATCCGAATCGGGCGCTGACCTTCCACACCCTGTACGAAGCCATCCAGGCGAGTCTGATGGCGCAGGGAATGCCGGCCGCCGAGCGGATCGGCATACCGCTCGCCGCGGCCAGGCTGGTCAGCGATCGAGTTTGTACTGGGCGATGAGGGCGGTCATGGCCTCGTCGATGGCGGGGTCGGTGTGTTGGCGGGTTGGGTCTTCGTCGTACCAGGCGATGATCTCGCGGGCTCCGACCTCGAAGGGGATCGTGGCGACGTAGTCGGGGACGACCTGGCGGAGTTTGCTGTTGTCGAAGACGGCCGAGTGGGTCTTGTCGCCGAGCAGGCCGGCGCCCCAGCTGGGGTGCACGGCGGCGATCGCCTCGGACGGGACGTGGACGATCTGTGCCGTCGTCCCGGCTGCGGCGGCGAGCGTGTGCGCGATCTGGTCCCAGGTCAGGACGTCGTCGGAGGTGATCTGGAAGGTGTCGCCGAGCGTGCGCGGGTGGCCGAGGAGCGGGACGAGTCCGCGCGCGAAGTCGCGGTGATGCGTCAGCGTCCACAGCGACGTCCCGTCACCGTGGACGACGACGGGTTCGCCGCGGCGCATCCGGTCGACGATCGTCCAGCCGCCGTCGAATGGAACCAGCGTGCGGTCGTACGTGTGCGAGGGCCGCACGATCGTGACCGGGAAGTTCTCGTCGCGGTAGAGCGCGGTCAGCAGGTCCTCGCAGGCGATCTTGTTCCGCGAGTACTGCCAGAACGGGTTCCGCAAAGGGGTCGACTCGGTGATCGGCAACCGGGCCGGCGGCGTCTGGTACGCCGATGCCGAGCTGATGAACACGTACTGGCCGACGTGACCACGCAACGCATCGGTCCGGGCCCGCACCTGCTCCGGCGTGAACGCCAGCCAGTCGACCACGACGTCGAAGTCCTGGCCGGCAACCTCGGCGAAGGCCGCCGTGTCCTCGATGTCGGCGCTGAGCTGCCGCACCTCCGGCGGCAGCGGCCGGCTCGAGGTCTTGCCGCGGTTGACGACCGTGAGGTCGATCCCCACCTCGACAGCGCGCCGCGAGCACGCCGAGCTGATAATCCCAGTCCCACCCAGAAACAGAACCCGCAGTCCAGTCACCCGGCCAAGTCTCCCAGACCGGCCCGACCGCCGCACTACGATGTCCACGCCCGCCGTGCCTAGACTCAGGTCCGATGACCAAAGAATCGGACGTTGACGACGCGGATATCATCTGGATCGGCGGTCCAGCGGCGGCCGGTAAAACGACGGTGAGTCGCCTGTTCGCTCAAAAGCATGGCTTTGTCTACTACAGCGTGGATGCACACGCATTCGATCACGAGAAGCGGGCCGCGGCGGCCGGGATTCACGTTCTGGGCACCGGTCCCGGGGACTTTGATCGGCGGCCTATGATCATCGAAGATGTCAGGTCCCTGGCTGCCGGTACGACGGTTGTCATCGAGGGCGCGTTCGTCACTCCGAGCATGGCCGGCGTCGGCGAGAATGCTGTGTGGCTCATGCCCTCCCAGGATGAACAGCGTGCACGGCTCGAGCACAGGAATCCCGGCGGTGACCACGAAGGTTGCGTCTGGGGTTGGGGACTCGTGCGCAGCCAGCTCGAGGGAACCGGGGCCTGGGTGATCGTCGTCGACGGGCAGACCGTGGAGCAAACAGTTACGGCCGTCGAGCAGAGATTCACAGCATTTTTGGAGAAATGATGCAGGAACTTTCCGGTCGGGTTGTGCTTGGTCTTGCTGGGTTTTCAATGACGCCGCGCGATCGACCCGCCGACCTCGCAACCATTCGCGCCGGCATCGCAGCCGGTGCGACCATTCTTGATACCGCGCGCGCGTACGCCCAAAAAGACAATCCGCTGTACGGCGAAGAGCTGGCTGCCGAAGCCGCAAATGGGACGGATGTGATCGTCGGGACGAAGGGCGGCCACTCGCGAATTACTGCGGACACGTGGGACGCAGACATCAGCGCGTCCCGGATCCGGGACGACGTCGAGTCGAGCTTGCGGGTGTTCGGGCGTGAGCAACTCGACCTGTACTACCTGCACAGAGTCGACCTCGCTGACCAGCCGGTGGAGGAGGGCGTCGCCGCGCTGGAAGCTCTCCGCGACGAGGGGAAGCTGGCGCGGATCGGCCTGTCGAATGTCACAGTCGCCCAGCTCGAGCGCGCAACGGCGATCACGCACGTCGACGCCGTACAGAATCGCCACACGGCCATGGGTCGTGAGGCGGACGACGTCGTCGCTTGGTGTGAGGCCAACCAAGTCGCGTTCTTCGCGTACTCACCACTGCGCTCGTCGATTCCGGCCCCACGCCTGGCAGCCATCGCCGCCGAGCGAGGAGTCTCCCCGCAACGCCTCCAACTGGCCGCTCTGCTGCACTCGTCGCCGGTCGTATCCGTGATCTCCGGCGCCACCCGCCCGCAGACGGCGCTCGACTCCGTCGCCGCCGAGCGCGAACCGTGGACCGCCGAGTTCCAGACCGCGTACGAAGCCGACCTGGCTTAGAGACGGTCCAGCAGTTCGTCGTCGGCCTTGATCGCGTCCGGGCCGCGAGGCGCCGGGCGGCGGACGAGAGCCAGGAGAGCGCGCAGGCGTCGGACCAGATCCGCGTCATACGGATCTGGTCCGGACTGCCGGTACCTGCAGCGTCGCATCAACCCAACTCCTCCCAAGGGGATATCGAGTCGGACCAAGCGGTTGTTACAGGCTTCGGGTCTCAGAAAGCTGCTTCGTCGCGACTGCGGTACTTCAGCAGGCCCTCGATGCCGCGCAGGAACGTCTCGCAGATCGGCTTCGGATCGGTCAGGCAGCCGGCAGTCATCGCGCCGTCGCGGAGCATGACGAAGTGCCGGGCGGCGGGCTCTGCGTCGGGCTTCCCGATGCCGGAGAACAGCTCGATCATCGTGTCCAGGAACCACTGCCGGTGCTTCAGCGCCGCTTGGTGGACCGGATGCGCCGGATCCGGGTATTCGGCCGCGGCATTCAGGAACGCACACCCGCGGAAGCCGGCGCTCTGGATGTCGTCGGTGATCGACCGGCCGACGGTGCGAATCACCTCGTCGGCGTTCGTTTCCTCGGTCCGCGCGGCATCCGTCCGTGCACGGATCGCCTCGTCGGCCTGCGTGAGGTACGCGACGATCAGGTCGTCCTTGCTGGGAAAGTGCTTGTAGAGCGTGGCGCGGGTGACCTGCGCCTCACCGATGACGCGATCGACACCCACGGCGCGAATGCCCTCGGCGTAGAAAAGCCCGGTGGCCTTGCTGAGCAGTCGAGCCCGTGCCTCGGACATCCGTACCCCTCCGATCGTCAAACCCTCTGCCCCGACGGTAGCAGATAGAACGGTCGGTCTTGACAACGATGGCCAGAGCGCGGCAAGCTCAGGTGTACCGACCGTTCTATCTACGGAGCACGAAGATGTCAGTCACAACCGTCAATGCGTCCACCGGAACCAAGACGCTGCGCACGCTTTACTACGCCCGCTTTGGATTCGCCGTCGTCTGGGCGATCCTGACGATCGCCATCGCCAAGACCATCAACCCGGGTGCCGCCGTACTGCTCGTGATCTACCCGCTCTTCGACGTTGCCGCAGCCGTGATCGACTTCCGCTCCTCAGGCACAACCCGCCCGAAAGCCCCGCTCTACGTCAACATGGGCTTGAGCCTGCTCGCCGCCGTCGGCCTGGCCATCGCGGCTGCGTCCGGCATCCCGAGCGTGCTGCGAGTCTGGGGCGCCTGGGCGATCACCGCCGGCATCGTCCAGTTGATCGTCGCGATCCTCCGCTACCGCCTCGGCGGCCAATGGCCGATGATCCTCAGCGGCGCGATCTCCGTCCTGGCCGGCACCAGCTTCGTCCTGATGGCCGGCCGCCCGGACCCCACGCTCACCACCATCGGCGGCTACGCCATCCTCGGCGGCATCTTCTTCCTCGTTTCCGCCCTCCGCCTGCAGCAGCTCGCAGGCAAGAGGTGAGCCTCAGCCCAGGACGCCGAGCAGTTCTTCGGAGATCGAGCGGGCCTCGGCGATGAGGAGCGGGACCGCCTGCTTGGCCAGTTCCTGGGTCATGCGGAAGGCCGGGCCGGAGACCGAGATCGCCATCGAGATCGGGACGTCGGGGATCGCGACGGCGTAGCAGACGACGCCTGGTTCCTGTTCGCCGTTGTCGGAGGCGTAGCCGGTGCGGCGGACCCGGCCGAGCTCCTTGCGGAGCTTGGTCAGGTCGGTGATGCTGCGGTCTGTCGCGGCCGGCATGCCGGCCCGGCCGACGATGCGGGCCATCTGCTCGTCGGGCAGATCGGCGAGGATCGCCTTCCCGACGCCGGTCAGGTGGGTGTAGGCGCGATGCCCGACCTCGGTGAACATCCGCATCGCGTGCCGCGACGGCGACTGGGCGATGTAGACGACCATGTGCCCTTCGAGTACGGCGAGGTTCGCCGACTCGCCGATCTCGCGGGCGAGCGTGTCCAGGTGCGGCGCCACGATCGGGGCGAGCTGCGAGTCGACCCGGCCGGCCAGCCTGGTCAGCTTGAGCCCGAGTCCGTACTGGCGGTTCGGCAGCTGGCGCACGTACCCGAGCGCGACCAGCGTCTTGAGGAACCGGTGCGTGGTCGGCGCCGGTACGTCGATCGCGGCCGAGAGCTCGGTCAGCGTCGAATCGCCGTTGTCGGCCAGTAGCTCGAGAAGGTGGAACGCCCGTTCGACCGATTGGACACTCCCGGACGTCTTGTTCTCCACCGCGCCAGCATAAGCGCGGGCCGCGGCTGGCCGGACCCGGCCAGCAGATTCCACATATCGAAAATCCTATTCCAGATAGTGTTGACATGTCTGGCGCCGTGAGCGAAAACTGATGCAACACCCGACGACCGATAGCCCGTAGCTCTCAGCCGCCCTCGTAGTACATCGGTGTAGAGAGCTCGTGCCGCCCCGCGGTCGAACCCGCCTGCCGAGGGAGACACTCATGACTTCCGGCTCGTTGCTCACCCGCCGCCGACTGCTCCAATCCGGACTTGGTCTGGCCGCCGCCGGCGTCGCCGGGACCTCGCTGGCCGCGTGCGGCGGCTCGTCGTCCGGTTCGCCCGCGGGCTGGACCGAGGTGACCTTCAGTTCCGTGGGTGATCCGACCACCCAGAAGATGTTCAAGGACATGATCGCGGCTGCTCAGAAAGAGAGCCTCGACGCGCACAAGATCAAGATCATCTGGAAACCCGCACCGGGCGACGACTGGGCCAGCGTCATGCTCCAGTTCGCCTCGGGGACGGCGGCCGACCTGCAGCGCATCGACGACGACCGGGTGTACGACCTGGCCACGACCGGCAAGATCATCCAGCTGGACAAGATGATGCAGGACAGCACCAACGGCTTCGACCTGACGAAGTACAGCCCGACGTTCACCACCAAGGTCGCGGTCGAGGGGTACCAGTTCTCGATCACGCCCGGTATGAGCGCCAATGCCCTGTACTACAACAAGAAACTCTTCTCCGACGCCGGCCTCACCGCGCCCACCTCCTGGGCCGACGCGTGGAGCTGGGACGAGTTCGACGACGCCGTCAAGAAGCTCACGAAGAAGAGCGGCAACAAGACACACCTACGGCCTGCAGTACGCCGTCAACACCATCCAGGCCACTGCGTACGGTGCTGGTGACACCGCGCTCTACAACAACCAGACCGAATGCGGGTACGGCAAACCCGAGACTCAGGACGCGATCGACAAGCAGATCTCCTACATCCGCGAGGGCTACGCGCCGACCATCGACGTCGAATACCTGCCGCTGTTCAACGGCGGCAAGCTCGCGATGACATGGCAGGCGATGGACATCAGCGCGCAGATCAGCAAGGACGTCGACTGGGACGTGATGCCCTGGCCGAAGACGCCGCTGTTCGCGATGACGAAGAACTACGCCCGTACCTGGGTCATCCCGAAAACCGCGAAGGACCCGCAGGCCGCGTTCCTGGCGATGAAGGCCCTGTGCGGTAAGGCGGCCTCGGAGGTCATGGCCAAGGCACAGTTCGCCGTACCGGCGCTGACCGAGGTCGCGAAGAGCGCGGCGTTCACGGACCACCCGCGGCCGAAGACCGCGAACGTCTGGGCCGAGGCGCTCGGCAACGTCAACGGCAAGCCGGTCGACGTACCGTTCCCGCGCGGACCGATCGGTACGGCGCTGGCCGACTCCTTCGTCGAGGGCACCAACGCGAACAACCTGGTCAGCGGCAAGCTGGCGACCGCCGACTACCTCAAGCGCGGCCGGGACGCGGTCAACGCCGAGATCAAGAAGCGCGGCTGGAACGGGGACAAGGGCAAGGAGTTGCTCGAGAAGGGAGGAGCGCTCACCGATCCCGACCTGAAGGTTGCGGCCAAGTGACGGCGGAACAAACGGTCACCGCGAGGCGGCGCAATCTCCGCGGCTGGATGTTCATCGGTCCGGTGGTGATCGGGACGTTACTGTTCAACGTGATCCCGGTGCTACCGACGCTGGTCACCAGCTTCACCGACTGGGACGGCCTGGCGGCGCCCAAGTTCACCGGCGTCTCCAACTACAAGGAGATGTTCTCCGGGCAGGATCCGCTGTTCGGCAAGAGCCTGATCAACACGGCCATCTACACGGTCGGGTACGTCCCGGTCGGGATCGTCATCGGGATCGCGCTGGCCCTGCTGGTGAACAACCGCCTCCGCGGGATGGCCGTGATCCGGGCGCTGATCTTCCTGCCGTACGTGACGTCGCTGGTCGCGGTCGGCGTGATCAGCCGGTGGGTGTTCAGCGATCAGTACGGCGTCATCAACGCGGTACTGGCGTCGTTCGGTATCACCGGACCGCACTGGCTGGGTGAACCTTCATCGGCGATGGCCGCGGTGATCGTGACGGCGATCTGGGCGAACATGGGCTTCAACATGGTCATCGTCCTGGCCGGCCTGCAAGGGGTCCCGGAGACGTTGATCGAAGCGGCCACCCTCGACGGGGCCGGCCGGTTCTCCCGGTTCTTCCACGTGACGCTGCCGTTCCTCACCCCGACGATCTTCATGTTGCTGATCCTGCAGACGATCGGGTCGTTCCAGGTCTTCGCGCTCATCCTGGTGATGACCGGCGGCGGACCGGGCGACGGCACCTACGTCTACATCTATCACCTCTGGTACGAGGCGTTCTCGCTGCGACGGATGGGCTACGCGTCGGCGCTGGCGATCGTGCTCTTCGCCGTACTGCTCGCGGTCACCTGGATCCAGAACCGCCTGTCGAAGAGGTGGGTGTTCTATCAATGACGATCGAAGACACTCGCCAGAAGCTCGCTCCGCCACGGTCGCCGGCACCCGTGGACGACAGCGCAGAGGTACGTCGACGCCGGCTCGGCCGGATTGCCGGACCGACGGCGACGTACGTCGGCTGCGTGATCGTGGCCTTGATCGCGATCGCGCCGTTCCTGTGGATGCTGTCCAGCTCGTTCAAGGAGCCGGCGATGTGATCAGTCTGACGCCGCGCCTGCTCCCGAATCCGTTCACGTTCGAGAACTACGAGTACCTGGTCAACAACGGCGTCCTGCCGTTCATCCGGTTCCTCGGGAACAGTGCCTACATCACGGTGCTGGTGATCATCGGCCGGTTGATGGTCTGCGCCCTCGGCGCCTACGGCTTCGCGCGGTTGCAGTTCCGCGGCCGGGACGCGGCCTTCGGGCTGCTGCTCGCGTCGCTGATGATCCCGGACATGCTGATGGTGCTGCCGCTGTACTCGGCGTACGTGAAGGCCGGCTTGATCGACACCCATTTCCCGTTGATCGTGCCGCCGATCGTCGCCAACACGTTCGGCACCTTCCTGCTCCGGCAGTTCTTCATGACCATCCCGAAGGAGTACGACGAGGCCGCGCTGGTCGACGGAGCGAGTCATTTCCGGATCTTCGTGAGCATCATCCTGCCGCTGTCGAAACCGGCCCTGGCCACGCTGGCGGTGCTGACCTTCGTCAACGTCTGGAACGACTTCTTCGGCCCGTTGGTCTACCTCAGTGATGTCAACAAGTTCACCGTCCCGGTCGGGCTGGCGTTCTTCCAGACGCAGGACAGCACGCAGTACGGCCCGCTGATGGCGGGCGCGACGCTGGCCATCATTCCGACCGTCCTGGTCTTCGTCTTCGCGCAGAAGTACTTCACCCGCGGGATCTCGATGACCGGAATCAAATGACGCCTTCGGACAAGGAGACAGTGTGACCAAGTACGTCGTGGCGACGGTCGACGAGATAGCCCCCGGTCAGCGGAAGGTGGTCGAGATCGCCAACAGGTCGATCGGCGTTTTCAACGTCAAAGGCAACTACTACGCGATCCGCAACCAGTGCCCGCACGGCGGCGGACCGATGTGCGAGGGCGTGACCTCGGGACTGGTCCGGTCGGACCGGCCCGGGAACTACGACTACATCATGCGCGGGGAGATCATCCGCTGTCCCTGGCACGGCTGGGAGTTCGAGATCGCCACCGGCCAGTCCTGGTTCGACCCCGCGAAGACCAAGGTGAAGGCCTATCAGACCGGAGTGGAGTCCGGGGAGACGCTGGCCAAGAATCCGGAGCTGTCCGCGGCCGGTTTCCAGCCCGGCCCGTACTCCGGTGAGATGTATGAGGTCGAGGTCGATCGCGACTATGTCATTGTCAATATCTGACGCCGCCGGGATGGTGGGCGAGACCACCATCGCGTTGCGGGTGGAGTCGACCGCGCAGGTGTCGGTCGGCGTCACGGAGCTGGTGCTCGTCGCCGACGACGGCTCGGAGTTGCCGCCGTGGGCGCCGGGGAGCCACATCGATGTGGAGATCCGCCCCGGGCTCGTCCGGCAGTACTCGCTGTGCAGCGATCCCGAGGACCGTGGTCGATGGCGCATCGCCGTACTGCGGGAGCCGGAGAGCCGTGGCGGCTCGATCGTGCTGTGCGAGCGGATCCGCGCCGGCGACGTACTGACGGCGACCGGGCCGCGCAACCACTTCCCGCTGCACGAGTCGCCGCGCTACCTGTTCATTGCCGGCGGCATCGGAATCACGCCGATCATCCCGATGATCAAGGCCGCACACGCGGCCGGCGCAGACTGGCGTCTGGTGTACGGCGGTCGCAGCGCGGCGTCGATGGCTTACCGGGACGAGGTCGCGAGGATCGATCCGGCGCGCGTGCTCGAATGGCCGCAGGACCTTCGCGGCCTGATCGAACTGGATCGGCTCCTGGCCGAACCTCAGGCCGGGACGTTGATCTACTGCTGCGGTCCCGAACCTTTGATTGCTGCGGTCGAGGCCAAGAGTGCGCACTGGCCGCACAAGACTCTGCAGGTAGAGCGGTTCGCGCCGCGGCCGCTGACCGACGTACCGCCGAACACGTCGTTCGAGATCGAGCTCGTCGACAGCGACGAGGTGCTCGTCGTACCGCCGGACAAATCCATCCTCGAGGTCGTGGACGAGGCCGGGATCTTTGTCTTGTCGAACTGTGAGGAAGGCACCTGCGGGACCTGCCAAACGACTGTGCTGGAAGGCGTTCCGGACCATCGCGACTCCGTTCTCGACGAGGACGAGCGCGCCGCCAACGACACGATGATGATCTGCGTCTCCCGCGCGCTGTCGTCCCGACTGGTCCTCGACCTGTGAAAGGTGAGATCACAAGTGGCTGTACAACAACTTGAGAATTACGCCCGGCCCGAGCAATGGACCGGACTCGAGCTGGTCGACACCGACGTACATATCAACCTCCCGGGCCTGAAGAACCTCTTCCCGTACCTCGAGGCGCGGTGGCGCGACTACATCACCGAGTCCGGCATGGGCGGACTGCCCTCGAACCTCTATCCGTCCAACGCGCCGAACCTGTTCCTGGACGGCTCGCGGCCGGAGCAGGGGCCGGCCGGGTCGAGCCTCGAACTCCTTCAGGGGCAGCTGCTCGACCCGTGGCAGTTGCAGTACGCGATCCTCAACTGCACCTACGCCATCGACTCGATCCACAACGACGACCTCGCGGCCGCGCTGGCCCGGGCGCTGAATCGCTGGCAGTTGCACGAGTGGCTGGAGCAGGACGACCGGCTGCGCGGATCCGCCGTACTCCCGCTGCAGAATCCGGCGTTCGCGGCCAAGGAGGTCGAGTGGGCCGCGGAGCACAGTCAGTTCGTCCAGGTGACGGTTCCGTCGCGCAGCCGTGAGCCGCTCGGCCGGCGCGGGTTCTGGCCCATCTACAAGGCAGCGCAGGCCGCCGGCTTCGTCGTCGGCGTACAGGCCGGTGGGTCGAGTGGAAACCCGACGACGCCGGTCGGCTGGCCGACGTACTTCGTTGAGGACTACGTGAACGTTCCGCTGGCGTTCCAGACCCAGCTGATGAGCTTCGTCACTGAAGGTGTGTTCGTCGAGTTCCCCGAGCTGAAGGTCGCGACGATCGAGGGCGGCTTCAGCTGGTTGCCGCCGATGATGTGGCGGTTCGACAAGGACTGGAAGGGGCTGCGTCGTGAGGTTCCGTGGGTGGAGCGTCCGCCGTCGGAGGTGATCCGCGACCACGTCCGGATGACGATCGCGCCGCTCGACCGCCCGGACGACCCGCAGCAGTTGCTCGAGGTGATCGACCAGCTGATGTGCGACGACATGCTGATGTTCTCCACCGACTATCCGCATGCGCACTTCGCGAACTCCGCCGACGCGCTGCCGACCGGGATCCCCGACGAACTGCGGACCAAGATCATGTCCGGCAACGCGCACACGACGTACAGGAGGCTTTCATGACACAGACAGAGACACGTCCTGCTCGCCGGACCGCGACGAAGCAGATGATCATCGACTGCGACATCCACAACGTGATGGCGCCCGGCGCGCTGGAGCCGTACCTGTCGAACCGCTGGCTCAAGCACCACAAGACGTTCGGCTCGCGCCAGCACAACGGGAACGTGTACCCGAAGGGCTCGCCCGCGCGGTACGACGCGTTCCCGCCGTCCGGCCTGCCCGCGGGTGCGGACCTGGGCTTCATGCAGAAGCAGCACCTCGACGGCCTGAACGTCGAGTTCGGCATCCTCGGACCGCTCAGCGGATCGGGTAGTCAGCTCGACCCGGAGTACTCCGCGGCGTTGTCGGCGGCAACCAACGACTGGCAGATCAAGGAGTGGCTGGAGCCGGAGCCGCGGCTGCGGTCGGGCATGATCGTGCCGGCGGAGCACAGCGAGCAGGCCGTCGCGGAGATCGAGCGGCTCGCCGGCCATCCGGGGTTCGTGCAGGTCCTCCTGGTCGCCCGCAGTTCGGCGCCGCTCGGCGATCGCCGGTACTGGAAGATGTACGAGGCTGCCGCCCGGCACGACCTGCCCATCGGCATTCACTACGGCGGCGGCGTTCGCGGCGTACCGATCAGCCGCGCGGGCTGGCCGTCGTTCTACCTGGAGGATCACGCGGGGATGTCCGCGGCGTTCCAGGCGCATGTGGCGAGCCTGATCCTGGGCGGGATCTTCGACCGGCTGCCGAACCTGCGAATCGCGTTGATCGAGGGCGGGTTCGCCTGGTTGCCGTCGCTGGCCTGGCGGCTGGACACGCACTGGGAGCGGTTCCGCGACGAGGTTCCCCAGGTACGCCGGCGGCCGTCGGAGTACATCCGTGATCACTTCTGGATGACGACGCAGCCGATCGAGGAACCGCATCGGCCGGCCGATCTGCTCAAGGTCTTCGAACACCTCGGCGGCACCGACAAGGTGATGTTCTCGACCGACTATCCGCACTGGGACTTCGACCATCCCTCGCACGCCTTCAAGGTCCGGCTGTCCGCGCAGCAGCGGGACACCATCTACACGGAGAACGCCCGGGCGTTCTACAAGCTGCCGACACGGGCGGAGTCGCTTTGACCAAGATCACCTCGATCGAGACGTTCGACGGCCACGGCTGCATCGTCCGCGTTCGGACCGACGACGGTCTCGAAGGCTACGGGCAGACCGCGCACTCCGAGGCCCGGATCACCGGGGAGGTGTTGCACACCTTGGTCGCGCGGAACTATCTCGGCCGCGACCCGTTCGATGTCATGACGCTGGCCGAGGAGTGCGCGCGAGCGGAGTACAAGTACTTCGGCAGCTTCCTGTTCCGTGCGTTGGCCGGCGTCGACACCGCGTTGTGGGACCTTGTCGGGAAGGCGAAGTCGCAGCCGGTCTACCAGTTGCTCGGCGGAAAGTTCCGGCCGTCGGTGCCGGTCTACGGCTCGGGGATGCGTCGCGACACGACGCCCGAGCAGGAGGTCGACCGGATGGTCGCGGCCGTCGCCGAGCACGGGTTCCGCGCGGTGAAGATCAAGATCGGCGAGCGCAACGGTCGCGATGCCGAGCCGCGGACCGGCCGGACCTGGCGGCTGGTTCCCTTGCTACGCAAGGAGCTCGGCGACGACATCGAGCTCAGCGCGGATGCGAACGGCGCCTACTCGCCGGGGCAGGCGGTCCGGATCGGGCGACTGCTCGAGGAGTATGACTACCTGCACTTCGAGGAGCCGGTGCCGTTCTGGGAGTACGAGAACGCGGAGAGCGTCGCGGCGGCGCTCGACATCCCGGTCGGCCTCGGCGAGCAGGAGTTCTCGGTCGACGCGCTGCGCCGGATCATCCAGAGCGGTGTCGACGTCATCCAGCCCGACGTCTGCTACATCGGCGGCATCACCCGCGCCCGGCAGGTCGCCGATCTGGCGAACCTTGCCGGGCTCCCGTGCGTACCGCACTCGTCGGGCAGATCGTTGACGGCGATCTTCACCGCGCATCTGGTGACGGCGATGCCGGCCTGCAACCTCTTCCACGAGTGGACCATCGAAGACGCCTCGTCCATGCACGTCTACGACCCGTTCCCGGTCGCCCGCAACGGCGAGGTGCTCCTCACCGACGCCCCAGGCTGGGGCGTAGAGATCGCGGACTCGGCGTTGCAGCGCATGAGCCGAAGAGTCTCCAGTTCTTGAGGTTTGACAGAGCGGGAGTTGGGTGCCTGGCCGGGTTTGGCTGGCCGAAGCCTGCCTCGACACCAGCCGGATCCGGTGCCGGATTCGTCGAGTCGTGGATTGTGGCGATATTTTGCAGCCACTGTCCACGACTCGACGTACCGGCTTAGGGCCCTTCTCCACGACTCGACGCCGGTCGGGCATCTGCCAGGTCTGTGTGATCCTGCTGGTTGGTCTGCATCTGGACAGGATGTGTGCCGGACGGCACCTGCCGACTGGCACTGGACCGCCGGACCCAGCCGTGCACCCAACTGCCCTTCTATCTCTTCTTCTGTCAGCTCTTCCCTGAAAGCTCAGCCGGGGACTTCTAGATCGAGTTGGGGATGGGGTAGCGGCCCTTGAGGAGGGGTTGGATCTTGGGTTCGAGGGCGTCCAGGACGGTCTTGGCGGGGACCTTGCCGGTGGCGATCTGTTCGATGGCGGGCGTCAGGACCTCTTGGATGGCGGGGACGTTCTTGAGGACCTGGGTGAAGTCGCGGACCGAGTTGTTCAGGCGGTAGTCGACGGCCGCGGTGCGGTACTCCGGCGGGTGTACGTCGTTCTTGGTCCAGCCGTCGATCGCTGAGGCGTCGGAGTAGTACTTCGTCTCGACCGGCATCCACAGGCCCTTCTTGAAGAGGTCGCTGTTGCTGCCGTCGACGCTGTACGCATAGAGCTCGATCGCCTGCTCGGGATGCTTCGTGGCGGAGGACATGACCCGGCAGCTGCCCGCCTCCTGCGTGATCGGCTCCTGGTACGACGGCAGTACGCCGATGCCGTACTTCAGGTCGCTCTCGCCCATGTCGAGCAGCGTCCACTGACCGTCGATCGCCATCGCGACCCGTTTCGTCTGCAGCTGGACTGTGGTGGTCGGCGCGTTCGCGGTGTCGCCGCCACCGAGCTGGGCCGGGCTGGGCGCGACCTTGTGCTTGTAGATCAGGTCCTGCAGGTCCTGGAACACCTTGACGCACTCGGGGCTGTTGAGCGTGTACTTCGTACCGCTCTCGTCGGTGACATCGCCGCCGTTGCTGCGGATCAGCGGATACCAGGTCCACTGCGTCGACAACGGAGCCGAGAGACCGAACTGACGGATCCGGTCCGCCTTGAAGCCCGAGTCGCTCGGCCGCTTCCCGTTCTGGTCGAGCGTCAGCGCGGTCGCGACCTCGAGCAGGCGGTCCCAGGACCAGGCCTTGTCAGCCTCCGCCGGAGGAGTCATCGAGGCGTCGGTGAAGAGGTCCTTGTTGTACCAGAGCAGGCTGATCTCGCTCGCCGCGGGCGTGCCGGCCACCTGCTTGTCGCCGTACCAGAAGAAGTTCTGCGGTTTGCGGCCGGACAGCTGGCTGTACTTCTCGATGTAGGGGTAGATGTTGGCGATCTTGCCTTGCTCGGCCAGCCGGTACGCCGTCGGCGCGGTCATGTACGCGACGTCCGGGAGGTTGTTACTGGCAACGAGCGTGTTGACCTTGGTCTCGTAGTCGCCCGGCACGTGTACCGGCTGGACCTTGGTGCCGGAGTGGGACTTCTCGAACGCCTTCGTCATCTGCTCGATCGCGGCCTTCTCGTTGGCCGAACCCCAGTACATGAACTGCAGGTCGACCTGGCCGCCGCTCTTGGTGGTTGATTGCCCACCGCAACCGAAGAGGCCGAGGCCGGCGGTGGCGGCGACGCCGGCGCCGAGGAAGGACCGGCGGGACAGGCCGCGCGGCAGTGAACGTGGATCGGTGGGCATCGCTGGCTCCTTCGAACGCGATGAGAAAGCTGGTACGGCGGTGGGTCAGGCCGGCAACGGATGCTGACCGAGGAAGTCGCGCGAGACCTGCAGTCCTTCGAGGATCTCGGCGCGGCTCTCTTCGTCGACGCACAGGGTGGTCCCCGGGTCGAGCTTGGCAATGGTGTCCAGGACGCTGGTCAGCTCCACCGAGCCCTGTCCCAGGAGGCGGAATTCGCCGTCCTCGTAGTCCTTGAGGTGGATGTTGTCGATCACGGCGGAGAAGTCGGTGAGCAGCCCGGAGATGTCGGTTACACCGGACTTCAGCAGGTGCCCCGTGTCAACCGTGAGCCGGAGAGTGTTGTCGCGCACGGCCCCGAAGAACACCTCGAAGTCACGACGATGCATGACGGGCTCACCGGTGTGGTGGTGCAGCGAGAGTACGACGTCCTGCCCGGCGGCCTCCTCGGCGAGATCGGACAGCTCCCCGGCGAAGCGGATCAGATCGCTGTCGTCGAGCCCGTCCCGGGGTACGTCGTGACACAGCACGACCCGTTGTGAGCCGACCCCGCTCGCGAACCCGATGATCGCGCGAAGCCGTTCCTTGCCCTCGGCATCGAGCGGGTTCATCGTGATCAACGAGGAGACATGCCCCGGCTCGGATCCCCAGTCGGCCCGGAACCGCTCGGCGTCCGCGACCGGATCGGCAAGGTAGTCGCCGTACTGGTTGCCCTTGAGCTGGAGGCCGGCGAACCCGAACTCGGGATAGCGGTCGAACAGCAGCCGCTGCTGCTCGGCGCCGCGGGTCGGTTTGGAGAATGCGATCATCACGAGGGCAGACCGTCCTTCAACTCGATGGGGGCGCCGGACTCGGCCGAACGGTAGGCGCCGTCGAGCAGCGCGATGGTCCGCAGGTTGTCCCGGCCGCTGTTCGGGGCCTCGACACCGGTCTCCACGGCGGTCAGCAGGCGATCGAGTCCGAGGAACATCGCCTCCGACCGTCCGCTGCCGACCAGCGGGTTGGGGATCGTCTTGGACTCGCCCTCGTGGTGCAGGACGGCTTCGGCGTACCCGAGCTGGAGGGTGCCCGTCGTACCGAAGACCACCGTTTCGGTGCGGTCGAGCCTGCTGGAGAAGCTCTGGACGTAGGTGACCGGGGTGTCGCCGAAGAAGATCTGGACGCTGGCGTCGGTCTCACCGGCCGCTTCGATGGCCGGCGACGAGAACGTCCGGGCCGACAGCCAGGTCGCTTCCTTGCCCAAGAGCAGGCGGAACCCGTCGAACCAGTGGATTCCCATCACCGACAACGCGTGGTGTTGCTGGGTCAGCCGCCAGCCCTTGTCCTGCCGGAACATCATCTCCTGCTGAGAGATCGCCAGTACGTCGCCGATCTCGCCCTGCTCGATCAGCTCGCGGCCGAGGCCGAAGGCGTAGCTGTCCCGGAAGTTCTGGTTGACGGCGAGCTGGACCCTCGCCGCGTCACAGGCGTCCACGATCGACTTGGCGTCGGCGAAGTCGAACGAGAGCGGCTTCTCCACGAAGATGTGCTTGCCCGCGGCAGCGAGCTCGAGTACGGCGGAGGTCCGCACGTGGCTCGGCGTACAGACGACTGCGACGTCCCAGCCGCCGGCCTCGATCATCTCGGCGACGGACTCGTACGTACGCGTGACGCCGTAGGTGTCGCGCACCCACTCGCGTCGTTCGGCGAGCGGATCCGCCGCCGCGACGACCTCGACGCGGTCCGGGTGGTTGGCGTAGCTGGTCAGGTGGGATCGGGAGATGTTGCCTGCCCCGACGAGGGCGATCTTGTGTACGGTCATGTGCCTTCCAAAGCAGTCGGCGGAGAAGATGGTCAGCCCTTGACCCCGGTCAGGGTGACGCCTTCGATCAGGTAGCGCTGGGCGAAGAAGAACAGGACGACGATCGGCAGGATGGTCGCGGTGGCGGCCGCCATCAGGTAGCCCCACTGCGCGTTGTAGGTGCCCTGGAACGACGCGAGGCCGAGGGCGAGGGTGAACTTGCTGCTGTCGTTGAGGTAGATCAGCGGATCGAGGAACTCGTTCCAGGTCCGGATGAAGGTGAAGATCCCGACCACCATCAGCGCCGGCTTCGAGAGCGGGACGATCACCTGCCAGAACACCCGCAACGGCGAGGCTCCGTCGATGTACGCCGCCTCGTCGAGCTCGTACGGGATGGTCAGGAAGAACTGCCGGAGCAGGAACACGTTGAAGATGCCGCCGCCCGCGCCACCGAGCCAGGCCGGCACGATCAGCGGGTAGTAGGTGTTGATCGCCTGGACCGCGTCCCACATCAGGAACGTGGGCACGAGCAGCACGGCCTGCGGCAGCATCAGCCCACTGAGCAGGATGCCGAACACGATGTTGCGTCCGCGCCAGCGGAGCCGGGAGAAACTGAACGCCGCGATCGAGCAGGTGAGCAGCGTGCCGACGACCGTGAAGACCTCGATGATCATCGTGTTGAGGAAGTAGCGGGCGAACGGTTGCGCGGTCAGCGCCTCGCTGAAGTTCGACCATTTGAAGGGGTTCGGGATCCACTCCGGCGGCGCGATGAACATCTGGTTGTTGTCCATCAACGCACTGCGGACCAGCCAGACGAACGGCAGCAGGGTCGGTACCACTCCGACGATCAGTACGGCGTAGAGGAGGATCCGGCGCTTGCGGACCTTGGTCATCGCGCGGCTCCCATCTCGTAGTAGACCCAACGGTTCGACGACCGGAAGAGGGCCACCGTGATCACCATGACGAGGACGAACAGCACCCACGCGAGTGCGCTCGCGTAGCCCATCTGGCTCTTGGTGAAGGCGGTCGTGTAGAGGTAGTACACGTAGAAGGTCGACGCGTTGTTCGGGCCGCCCTGGGTCATGATGTAGGCCTGGTTGAAGACCTGGAACGTGCCGATGATGCTGGTGACGAGGTTGTAGAACAGCACCGGCGTCATCATCGGCAGCGTGACGTGGCGGAACTGCCGCCAGGCGCCGCCGCCGTCGATCGCCACCGCCTCGTAGAGATGCCGCGGTACGCCCTGCAGGCCGGCGAGGAAGATCACCATGATGTTGCCGAAACCCCAACTGCTCATGAGGATCAGCGACGGCACCACAGCGGTCTCACTGAAGACCCAGTTGGAGGTAGGCGCCCCCAGTTGCCGCAGGGTCGAGTTCAGCAGGCCGAAGTCCGGGTTGAAGATCCACAGCCACAGCACGGCGTTCGCGACGCTCGGCACCAGCGTCGGCAGGTAGTAGATGGTGCGATAGACGCCGAGACCGCGGACCTTCGCGTTCAGCAGCATCGCGATCGCGAACGCGACCACCAGCGTCAGCGGCACCGCGCCGAGCGTGTAGTACGTCGTGACGCCGAGCGACTTGAGGAACAGCGGATCGCTGGTGAACATCTTCGTGTAGTTGTCGATGCCGACGAACGACGGAGTCGACCCGATGGTCCAGTCGGTCAGGCTGAGCACCGCCGAGACCGCCATCGGCGCCAGGCTGAAGACGACGAACCCGATGATGGCAGGCATCGCCAGCAGCAGACCCCAGCGGCGCTCGAGCCGGCTCTGCCCGCTGACCCCGCTCCGCACCTTCCGCGCCGCTCGTGTCAAAGCTGTACGGCGGATCGCGACCTCGTCTGTCATGTCACCCTCCCGGCTTCTACTCGCCGACGACCTTCCGGTCGGGTGTCGAGAACGCGATCAGCATCACCGCGGTGTCGGTACCGACGTTGCGGGCGTTGTGGACCGTCCCCGCCGGGATCGAGATGGTGTCGCCGGCGGACATCGGCAGCTGGGTATCGCCGAGGCGGTGGTCGATCGTTCCGCTGACGACGTGCAGCACCTCGTCGCAGTTCGGGTGGTAGTGCGGGGGATTCTGCTCGCCGGGCTCGATCGTGCACCGACCGATCGTCATCGTGTCGGAGTTGCCGATGGCCCCCGAAACCATCCACTCCAGCTTGCCCCACGGCTGGGGCTCGACGACGACCTCGTCGGCAGGTGTCAGTCCTCCACGACCCACGATGTGCCTCCTGGCGTTGGCTGTCCGTTGTCCTGCCATCCTGGAAGCAGGACGTGAAGTCCGACAGTGCCAATTCGGCACTCGTGGCGAGGATCAGCCGCGGTTGCCGACGATCCGCCAGGCCTCGGCCAGCGCGCGTACTCCGGCCAATAGTTCGGCGTGACTCGCCGCGAACCCGATCCGCAGGTGGTCGTCGAAGTCGTCGATACAGCTGAAGGTCGGGCCGGGAAGCAGTTGTACGCCGAGACGTTCCGCGCGTTGGACGAGCGTTGTCGCAATCGGGACCGGCAGCCGGACCCATAGGGACGCTCCGCCGACCGGCACCACTGGTTCCCATTCAGGCAGGAGTTCGGTGAGCGAGTCGAGGACGAGGTCGCGGGCCGCTCCGAGCACCCGGCTGCGCTCGGCTCTGGCCTCGTCGATCCGGGGCAGGAGCCGTGCAGTCGTCACCTGCGCGAGGAGCGACGTACCGAGATCCTCGCCCGCCTTAATCGATGCCAGCGCCGCGACGGTCGCGGGATCGGCACGCAACCAACCCACTCGCAGGCCGCCCCAGAACGACTTGCTGACCGAGCCGACCGTGATCACGCCCGGCCCCCAAGCGGCCATCGGCGTCGCCGGCGGTTCGTCGATCATCGCGTCCGCCAGCGTCGTGTCGTCGAGCACGGTCAGGCCGAGGTTCGTGGCGGTGATCGCCAGCTGCCGTCGCCGGCCGGTGTTCATCACCGAACCGGTCGGGTTGTGCACGGTCGACTGCATCACGAGGAGCTTCGGCCTGGTACGGCGTACCGCGGCGATCAGCTCGGAGGTCTCGATGCCGTACGGTCCGCGCCGGATCGGTTCGAGCCGCGCGCCCGCGGCCCGGAGTACCTCGATCGCGCCGCGGAACGACGGCTCCTCGACCAATGCGACCGATCCCGGCTCGAGCATCGAGACAGCGGCCATCCGCATCGCCTGCTGGGCGCCGGAGGTGATCAGGATCTGGTCGGAGATGGTCGGCAGGCCGATCGAGCTGTAGTACTTCGCGACCTCGGCGCGCAGCGCGGGCAGACCCTCGGGGACGTAGCCGTGGGAGTCGACCAGCGGCGCGAGCTCCGGACCCACGACCGAGGCGGCGTCCACGACCAGGCGGAGTCCCGGGAGCGCGGCGCTGCGCAGGTCGATCCGCGGTCCGATGCTCGGCGCGTTCGCCAGGAACGACTCGAACCGGTCGTCACCGCGTACCCCGAGGAACTGCCGGGCCGAGCTGACATACGTGCCGTCACCGCGCCGGCTGGTCAGGATCCCGTCGCCGCGCAGCTCGTCGAACGCCGAGCCGACAGTGTTGCGACTGACGTCCAGCGCCTCGGCGAGCGAACGTTCGGACGGCAGCCGGACACCGGCCGCCAGCTTGCCGGAGACGACCAGCATCCGCAGGTGGCTCGCCAGTTGCGTGTGCAGAGCGCCCTCGCCCAGCCCCCACTGTCCCATCAGGCGAACCATCTGATGCACATTCAGCGGGGTGACCATTCGCGGGGAATTGGCTCTCGTTGCCTTCATTCCGGTCCTCCATCATGGGACAGAACTTCGGGAGGAGACCATGGCCACCGTCGCACTCGTAGGCACGCTCGACACCAAGAGCTCCGAGTATCGGTTCGTCGCCGAACGACTCCACGACCTCGGAGTCGAGGTGATCATGATCGACTGCGGAGTGCTAGGGGAGCCGGGCTTCCCACCGCAGATCTCTCGCCGTGAGGTCGCCGGGCGAGCCGGTGAGGACCTCGACCGATTGGTCGCTGCGGGTGATCGCGGCGCGGCCGTCCAGGCGATGTCGCGCGGGGCGGCGAAGGTCGTCGAGGAGTTGTACGGCGCGGGCCGGCTACAGGGCGCGATGGCCCTCGGCGGCACCGGCGGTACCTCGCTCGCAGCAGCAGCGTTCCGGCCACTGCCGCTCGGCGTACCCAAGCTGATCGTGTCGACAGCCGCTGCCGGCGACAATTCGCCGTACGTCGGTGAGACGGATCTGATCCTGGTCCCGAGCGTGGTCGATGTGGCCGGGCTGAACCGGATCTCGACCCGTGTCCTCGGCAACGCCGCCGCGGCGATGGCCGGCATGGTCACCGCGGCGCCGGTCCAGGCGTCGAGCGACGAGAAGCCCCTGGTGGCGGCTTCAATGTTCGGCGTCACGACCCCGTGCGTCACCAGGGCGCGGGAGCAGTTGGAGGCGCTGGGGTATGAGGTCCTGGTCTTCCACATGACGGGCGCCGGCGGACGCACGCTCGAATCGCTGGTGTCGAACGGCATGCTCGCGGGCGTCCTCGACGTCACGACGACCGAGCTGGCCGATCACCTCGTCGGCGGAATCTTCGACGCCGGACCTGATCGGCTCCGCGCCGCGGCGCGGACCGGGACTCCCGCGGTCGTCTCGCTCGGCGCTCTCGACATGGTCAACTTCGGGCCGGTGGACACCGTGCCTTCACAGTTCGCGGATCGCTTGTTCTACCAGCACAACGCGACTACGACCTTGATGCGTACGACGCCCGCGGAGTGTCGCGAGCTCGGCACTCAACTGGCGGCGAGGGTTCGGGAGTCGGTGGGGCCGGCGACGGTCTTCATCCCCTTGAACGGCATCTCGGCGATCGCGGTCAAGGACGGGGCGTTCTACGACCCGGAGGCCGACCAGGAACTGTTCGACGCTGTCCGCGCCGGACTGCGGGACAGCTCTGTCGAGCTGGTCGAACTGAGTTCCGACATCAACGCCGTGGAGTTCGCCGACGCCATGGTGCAGCGGTTGCACAGCGCGATTTCCTGAGCAACAAGAGATCACGAGGGAGACCGAGTATGGGCCGAATCGAGCGCCACGACATCCTGCAGCGGTTGCGCGGCAAGGTGGAGCGGCACGAGCCGATCGTCGGCGGCGGAGCCGGTACCGGCCTGTCCGCCAAGTGCGAGGAGGCCGGGGGGATCGACCTGATCATCGTCTACAACTCGGGACGGTTCCGGATGGCGGGGCGCGGTTCGCTGGCCGGATTGCTTGCCTACGGCAACGCCAACGACATCGTGCTCGAGATGGCGGCCGAGATCGTCACCGTCGTCGAGAAGACGCCGGTGCTGGCCGGCGTCAACGCCACCGACCCGTTCTACCAGCCCGACGCCTTCCTCGCGAAGCTCGTCGCGGCCGGGTACTCCGGCGTACAGAACTTCCCGACCGTCGGGCTGATCGACGGCACCTTCCGCCAGAACCTCGAAGAGACCGGCATGGGCTACCAGCGGGAGGTCGAGCTGATCCGGCTCGCGGCCGAGCGCGACCTGCTGACCACGCCGTACGTCTTCTCCGCCGAGGACGCCGCCGCGATGGCCGAGGCCGGCGCCGACGTGATCGTCTGCCACATGGGCCTGACCACCGGCGGCCAGATCGGCGCCGGGACCGCGCGCAACCTCGACGACTGCGTCCAACTGAGCAACGAATGGTCCGAGGCCGCCCGCGCCGTCCGCGACGACATCATCATCCTCGTCCACGGCGGCCCGGTGGCCGAACCCGCCGACGCCGAATACGTCCTCCGCAAAACCACCGGCATCCACGGCTTCTACGGCGCCTCCTCCCTCGAACGCCTCCCGGTCGAACGAGCCCTCATAGAACAAACCCAAGCCTTCACCGCAATCACCTTCTAAAGGCCACGCCTCCCACAGCAGGGGATCACCGGGGCTCAGGTACGGGTGGGAAGCTTACGGCCTGTGAGCAGTTGCCGGGCCATCCACTCGTTCTCGACGAATGAGTCCTCGTCGTGGAGCAGTTGCTCGTACAGTCGCTTGCGGAGGTCGGCGAGGATCCGGGTGGAACTGTCGTCGCCGATGCGATTGACGAGTTCCTCCGGATCGTCGTCGAGGTTGTACAGCTCGTCCACGTCGGTCGGGTTCCAGACGTACTTCCACGATCTGGTGCGGATCATGCGCTGGATGAACAAGCCGAACTGCTGACCGTTGTACGTCGACACCACCTGCTCGCGTGCCTCCAGCGCCGCTGTCGGTATCAGGCCGGTGTCGACGTGATCGAAGAGGGCCAGACCCTGTGCGCCTGGTGGTGCGGGGATACCGGTGAGCGTGCTGATGGTCGGCGGTAGATCGAGGGTGTTGTAGGCGAACCCGTCGATCACGTTGCCTTCAGCAATCATTCCGGGCCAGCTCATGATCATCGGGACCCGGACGACGTTGTCGTACATGACGTAATGCTTGTCCATCATGCCGTGCGAGCCGCACATGTCCCCGTGATCCGTGGTGTAGACGACGAGGGTGTCCGCTGCCGCGCCGGCCTCGTCGACGGCGTCCAGCACCCTGCCGATCGCATCGTCCAGCTGTGCGATGACCGCGTAGTACCGTGCGACGATCGGCGCCCAGTCCTCCCAGGTGTAGTCCTCGACACCCCAGTTGAGGAGCTGTTGGCGCTGGATGTACGGCTTGCGCTCCAACGGATCTTCGAAGTCCCGCCACTGCGGGATCGCGTCGACCGGGAAGCGATCGGCGAACTCGGCGGTGGGCTGGCACGGCAGATGGGGTTCGAGAAAGTCCAGGCGGGCGTGCCAGGGTTGCCCACTGGCCGTTGCTTCGCGGATGAAGTCGGCGGTCTGGTCGGCGAACCAGTGCGTGCGGCTGTCCGCGGTCGGCACGGGATCGACCTCGCCGAACCAGTCCTCCAGCAGCGACGAGTCCGGGTACTGCTGCGCCCGCCACCTGTCGTAGGCGTCGAGCGGTACCCAGTCGTCGTACCCGAAGTCTGTGGGGTCGTGGTCGGGGTTGACGTGCCACTTGCCGAGATACCGGCTGCGATAGCCGAGCTTCTGGAGCTCACGCGGCCAGGAGTACGACGCGGGGTCGAGGGCGGGGATCCGGGGCCCGAGGTCGTAGTTCCACAGGTTTCCGGTCGTCTCCGGGCGGCGGCCGGTCAGCAACGATTGGCGCGCGGGCGTGCACAGCGGGATCGGTGTGTACGCCGAGGAGAAGGTGGCGCCCTGTGCGGCGAGGGCATCGAGCCGGGGCGTGCTCACCGGATAGGAACCGGATGCGCCGACGCAGTCGAGCCGATGCTGGTCGGACACGATGAGCAGGATGCTGGGCTTCACGCGACTCCCGTCCGCTCGGCCTGGACCTGCTCGAGGCTCTTGCCGGCAGTGTCGGGCATGAACACGGCGCCGATCACGCCGCTGATGGTGAGGAATCCGGTGAGCAACCAGCCGAGGGTGGAGACGCCCGCGACCGCGATCACCGGGACGGCGAGGCTCCAGAAGAACAGCGCGACCCGCACCCCGCCGTACACGAGACCTTGTGCTGTGGTGCGAACGCTGGTGGGGAACAGCTCGCTCAGCCAGACGCGGATCATCGGGTACTGCGCCATGCCCTGGCCGAGGCCGAACAGCACTACGTTGCAGATGGCAACTGTCGTGGTCAGCGGGAACAGCGCAAACAGCAGGAATGCGATCGCTTGGAGAGCTGCGCCGATCGAGAAGATCAGGCGACGGCGACCGGTATCGGCCAGCGGCATGAACACCAGCGCGACGGAGATGATGCCGCAGAGGAACCCCAGCGCCTGGATCGCCACCGATCCGGTCTGGCCCTGGGCGCCGACCGTGCGGAGGATGAACGGCAGGAAGACACCGTTCGTGCCGGCGGCGAGGTTCCAGAACAGGAACACCGAGGCTGTGAACGCGATCGCTGTGCCGCTGGAGCGGGTGAAGAGCTCCCGGATCTTCGTGAAGGACAGCGGGTTGCCCGTCTGGCCTGCCTGCTGCTCCTTCCAACGGACCGATTCACCCATGCCGTTGCGCAGCGCCCAGGTGACCAGCGCGAGGACGAAGAGGTGCCCGAAGACGATCCTCGGTGCCCATTCACCGGTCGGCGCGAGGAACGCGGCGATCGCGAGCGTGACCACCGGGCCCAGGTTCCAGAGAATGTTGGTCACCCCGAGCAATCGGCCCCGCGAGTGGCCGGGCGATCCTTCGCTCAGCAGTGCCCACGACGTCGGAATGTCGACACCGACCGCGAAGCCGACGATGACGGAGCCGATCAGCAACATCGGCACACCCTGGGCGAAGATGAAGAACAGGATGCCGAACGCGTACAGCAGCAGGTCGAACTGGTAGATGCGTTTGCGGCCGATGGCGTCGCCCAGCCTGCCTCCGACGATCGCGCCGATACCTGCCGCCAGCGCGTTCGGGCCGAGGGCGGTGATCAGCCCGACCGTCGACGACGACAGTGCGAACTGGGTCTTCCAGATCGCCAGCGAGGCGCCGATCGCGACGATCGAGCCCGCGTCGATGTAATCGGCCATGGAGCTGAGGATCGCGAGCTTCCAGGGCCTCCTGGTCTGCTGCTCGACGGCCCGGGCGACATCGGTCATCACGTCACATCCTCTGGTCCAAGACTCGTGGATCGATCCATGGATCGATCCACGAAACGGTAAGGCCAGCTAGGGGACAGGTCAACCCCTCGGTACCCTGTGCCTCATGACCAAGCGCAGGGACACGCCCGGAGACGTTCGGATGCTCGACGTGGCCGCCGCGGCCGGGGTGTCCCGCTCGACGGTGTCCAACGTGCTGCGAGGGCGCGAGGACGTGGCCGAAGATCTGCGCCTGCGGGTGCTCGAGCACGCGGACCGGTTGGGGTACGTCTACAACCGGGGAGCGGCGGGGCTGCGGATGCGGCAGTCCCAGCTGGTCGGCCTGGTCATCCCTGACATTGCGAACCCGTTCATCTCCGAGGCTGTTCGCGGGGCGCATGAGGTTCTCGCGGCGCGCGGATACCTGGTGGCCACGATCGAGACGGGGGATGACGTCGAGCGGCAGGCCGTCGTACTGCGTTCTCTCGCCGAGCACCGCGTCGACGGATTCCTGCTCCTGCCCGCTCTCGGGTCGGTGGCCGAGGATGTGCTCGCCACCCTCGCCGGTCTCCCTGCGGTCATCCTGAATCGGGACATCGGCGCCGCGAATCTGCCCTACGTCGGGCCGGACGAAGAGTCGGTGGGCAGACTCGGGGCAGAGCATCTGATCTCGACCCATGGCTGCTCCTCGATTGCGTACTTCGGCGGCTCGCCGGCGGCCCGCCCGCGCGTGGAACGTGCCCACGCGTTCGGCAGGTACGCAGCGGGTTCTGACGTCGACCTTGCCTCGTCGTGGTCCGTTCCGTGTGAGGCGAGCCCGGCGGCGGCGTACGAGATCGCTCGTGACCTGCTCGTCGGCGGGGACGTCCCGGCCGGCGTGATGTGTCACAGCGACACGATCGCCTACGGCCTGCTCCGCGCCCTCCGGGCAAGTGACGTTTCCAGCGAACGCTGTCGGGTCATCGGCTGTGACGACCTGCCGGACTCGGCTTTCTGGAACCCTTCACTGACGAGCGTCTCCGTCGACTCGAGCCTCATCGGCCGCACAGCGGCCAACTCTCTACTCCGCACCTTCGGCCACGACCTCGACCTGACCGACGTCCCCGCCCCGCACCTCATCCTCCGCGAATCCTGCGGCTGCCCCAGACCCAGCTGAGAGTGGCGGGTGTGGATTGAAGGTGCGGGCTAGCCTGGCGGGGTGCGCACGAGTGGGCGTGGCGTTCGGGGACTGACTCGGTTGTTCGGTGTCAGTGCATTGGCTGGTGCTTTGCTGGCTGGGCTGGTGGTACCGCTAGCAGGGTTGACAGGGATTGCCTCGGAGCAGGTGGTCGACTCGCTGCACGGGCTGCCGGAGCAGTTGACGGCTCAGCCGCCCGATGTGCGGACCCGGATCCTGGCTGATGACGGGAGCCTGATCGCCAATCTGTACGACGAGAACCGGGTTCCGGTCGGGCTGGATCAGATCGCGCCGACCATGCGGCAGGCGATCGTCGCCATCGAGGACTCGCGGTTCTACCAGCACGGCGCGCTCGACCTCGAGGGCACGCTGCGGGCGATGATCCGCAACCACGCCGACGGCACGGAGCAGGGTGGATCGAGCATCACGCAGCAGTACGTCAAGCTCACCCTGCTCGAGAACGCCCGTACGCCGGCCGAACAGCGCGCCGCGACCGCGCTCACGTATCAGCGCAAGCTGACCGAACTCCGCTATGCGATCGCGGTCGAGCAGCAGTACTCCAAGGACGAGATCCTGGACAAGTATCTGAACCTGGCCAACTTCGGCGACGGGACGTACGGCGTCCAGTCCGCGGCCCAGCACTATTTCGGCGTCAACGCCTCGCAGCTGACCCTGCCGGAGTCGGCGATGCTGGCCGGCCTCGTCAAGAACCCGACCGGCTACGACCCGGTGACCAACCCGGAGCAGGCCAAGGACCGCCGGGACACCGTGATCGGGCGGATGCTCCAGCTCGGCGTGATCTCGGTCGCGGAGGCCAACTCGGCGCAGCGGACGCCGGTGATCGACCTGTCCCGCGTGCACACGGTTCCGAACGGGTGCGCGAACTCGCCGTACCCGTTCTACTGCGAGTACGTCGTCTCCAAGCTCCTCGATGACCCTGCGCTCGGCGCCAACGCCCAGGCGCGGGACGACTACCTCAAGACCGGTGGCCTGACGATCCGGACGTCGCTCGACCCGCGGATCCAGGCCGCCGCGCAGCAGTCGATCGACGAGCACAGCAAGCCGACCGACAACACGATCGCCGCGATCACCGTGGTCCAGCCGGGGACGGGGCTCGTCGAGGCGATGGTGCAGAGCAAGCCGTACGGTTCCGGCCGCGACGAGACGGCGTACAACTACAACGTCGAGAAGTCCTATGCGGGCGGGTACGGCGGGTTCCAGAACGGCTCGACGATGAAGGCGTTCACGATCGCGGCGGCGATTCAGCAGGGCATCCCGATCAGCTACAAGATCAACTCACCGGCGCAGATCGATCTGAGCGGCGTCCCGTTCCAGACCTGCACGGGCGTCACCCGGAACCTCGACTACCAGCCGAAGAACTCGACCCAGAGCGGCGACTTCAGCATGGTCGACGCGGCCCGGTACTCCGTGAACACCTACTTCCTGCAGCTGTCCGAGAAGACCGGGCTGTGCGCGCCCGCGACCATCGCGGCGAAGCTCGGGATGTACAACGCGCAGACGCTGCAGCCGCTCGACCAGGTGGTGTCGTTCACGCTCGGAGTCGGCTATGTGACTCCGCTGATGCTGTCGAACGCCTACGCGACCTTCGCCGACCGCGGTGTCTACTGCCAGCCGCTCCTCGTCACCTCCGTCACCGACCAGACCGGCAAGTCGATCGTTGCCCAAGGCCCGTCCTGCAAGCAGGCCATCGAGCCGTGGGTCGCCGACGGCGTGAACCGCGTGCTGGGCGCGGTGATGCAGCCCGGAGGTACCGGCGGGAACCTGAGCTTCGGGAGCTGGGACCTGGCCGGCAAGACGGGCACGATCAACAACAACCTGGCCGTCTGGTTCTCCGGCTACACCCCCGACCTGGCCGCGGCGGCGGTGGTCGCCGACGCGACCCCGCCGTACACGAACCTGATGTTCGGCCACGACCTCAACGACCAGGACATCGCCGATCCGACCGGCTCCGGCACGGCAGGCCCACTGTGGGAGTCCGCCATGCGGCAGGCCCTCACCGGCCTGCCGCACGACCACTTCGTCTCCCCGCCAAGCCGCGTACTCGGCAACCCCCTGACTAGCTAGTGGTGAGGAGCTGGACCTCGGCGAGGTTGGTGAAGCCGCCGTGGGTGTCGGTGACTCGGAGGAGGGGTTGGGAGGTCGGGGCGGGCAGTTGGTAGACGTACCACTGGTTGCCGTCGGCAATTCCTGTGACGGTGGTGAGGGTGGTCCAGGTGGTGCCGCCGTCGGGTGAGGCTTGGATGGTGGTTCCGTTGGCGCGGGCGGGGAAGTTGCTGCGTGGGTGGACTCGTACGGCGTTGAAGGTGAGCGTCGTACCGGTCGGGGGAGTGACCTGGACCCAGCCGTTGCCGCTGGTGGTGTCGGTGAAGGTGTTGATGTCGCCGTCGAACATCCGCCAGCCGTTTGCCTCGGGTGTGCCGACGCCGGGGAAGGCGGGGCTGGAGGCAACGACCCAGCTCTGCGCGATCGGAACCGTGCGGACGCGGGTGTTCCAGAGTTGGAGTGAGCTGCCGTCGGTGGTGCCGACGATTGTTGCGCCGGTCTGACCAGTGGCCGTGGTGTAGTCGACGCTGAAGCGCAGCGTGCGGCCGTAGGCGACGTCATCGGGCAGCGTCGCGGTCGCCGTCCAGTGGGTGCTGTCGCTGCTGGTGACGTGTGCGTCGAGGCCCTCGATGTTCGCTGCCACGGTGCTCAGCGGTTCGTTGGCGGTCATCGTGACGGTGACGGTGTCGCCGTTCTGGGCGAGGGTCGGGTCGCTGTCGGTCGAGGCGATCGAGACGGACTGCATCGCCGTACTCATCTCAACCCGCTGTCCGTAGACCCGGAACTCGCTGAAGCTGGACAAACCGGGGTACGCCGGATCGGTCGGCACACCCGGATGGTCGACCTGGAGCTTCAAGAACCGGAAGCTCTTCCCCTTGACCTCGTCCCGGACCGGAATCCGCTCCAAGGCGAACCCATTGTCCGAGGTATCGGTCGTTTCGCGGGACGTCAGCAACGTCCACGTCCGGCCGTCGTTCGACCCGTAGACATTGGCGCCCTGGGTCCGATTCCCGAAGTTGTATCGGGCCTGCAATCCGAACGCGTCGGCGGTGATCCGGAAGCCGGATCCGAAGTCGATGATCGCCGGCGCGGTCAGGTCGCCTGAGAACGTGTTGAAGTCACCGTCGAGCATGTTGCCCAGGGCAACCTGGGATAGCGTCGCCGAGGTGGCCCGGCCCCAGTAGTCGAACGATCCGTCGTCGGACATCGTCGGCGTCAGCTTCTCCAGGTGCGCGACCGCGCTCTGGAGGTTGACGAGATCAGCGGCGAAGGTCGCCGGGTCCGCGCTCTGGGCATGCCCCTCGGCGACGGCCTTCGCGGCCTCGACCGCACTCGCGGTCGCACGGGTGTAGCCGACGGCGTCGTACCCGTCCAGCGCCGCACGGATTGCCGCCGAGCGGTCCCGGCTGACCGTCAGTTGCACTCGGAGTACGGCGTCTGTGGTCGGGTCGGAGGCAACGACGAAGGTGTTGACCGTGCCGACCTGCCGCGTGGTCGGACGCCATGTCAGCGTTCCCGTCTGCGCGTCGATCGCTGCTCCCGCGGGCAGCGCTGTGCCAGCTGTGTAGGCGAGCGGATCGTTGTCCGTGGCAACAAGCGGTATCGACAGCGGTTCACCCGCGACACCCAGCAGACGGACGTCGGCGCCTTGCGGGAACTGCGGCGGTGACAGCTCGGTCTTTGCCTTCAGGTTGACGGCATCGAGATCCACATCGGATCCCAGGACGGTGTAGTACGCGAGATACTCGCCGCCCGCGCTGCCGCGGAGCTTGCTGGTGCTCATGTCGTAGGTGATGTACCGCCACTTGCCATGCGTGTCAGGCAGCGTCAACGAGTAGTACGGCGCGAGCGTGCGTTCCTTGCGGATCTGCAACGTCGCCGTACCGTTCGTCCGGATCAGGATGCCGACCGGGCTGTACCCGGACCGGTCGTCGTACAGCAGCGTCCGCACTGCCAAGGTCGAGTGGGCCTTCATCCGGACGTACGTCCCGTGCACCGACGTCCCCGGCGTGATCGGCACCGTGCGCGTCTCCGCCTGCACCAGTGCGTTCTGTTGCACCGGCGTCGTCGTACCCGCGAGCGATGCGGGGAACGACAGCCAGGCGTCCGGATTGAAGTCCGGGTTGCTGTTCCAGAAGTTGTACGGCGCCGTGCCCCAGAAGAACTGCGGTCCGCCGTCCTGCTTGGTCGCCAGTTCGGTGATGCTCGGCGCGATCTTGGAAACAGCCGGTCCGAGCAGGCCCTTGTAGATCGTGTAGAGCTCGTTGGTGGGGTCGAAGAGCCGGCCGCGATACGCCTGCGAGAGCACGCCGCCGCGTTGCGTGGTGTCGATCCAGGGGATGTCCTTGCCCATCATGAACGCGAAGAACTGCTCCGATCCGCGCAGCAGCCGGTAGTCCCCGAACGCGTACGGCGAGACCGCGTCGCCGCGCGTCGACACCGTGCCGTGGACCGGATCGAGCCGGGTGCCCTGGACGTCGATGACCCGCGCGATCTGCGTCAGCATCGTGACGTCGTCCCAGGCATGTGCCTGGTCCCGTCCCATCTCTTGCAACTGCACGAACGAGCGCCCGTACGGGTTGCGCGGATCCTTCTTGGCGATGACCGGCATCACCTTGCTGAGCGCGCCGTTGGTGTCGGCGTCGGTGTTGGTGGAGTTGACCGAGAACCACTCGACCGCCTCGCGATAGCGGGGGAGGTTGTCGGTGAAGATGTAGCCGGCGATCGCGCCGATCAGTGAGTAGCTGTGCTGGCCCATGAAGTTGTGGTTGCGGTAAAGGAAGGTCTGGGTGAGCGGTACGACGAGATTGGCGGTCAGGTTCGCCGTGTCGCTGTCGTTCCAGGCGAGGTCGTAGCCGCTCGTCCCCGGGTTCACGCTGGTGTAGCGCAGGATCTCCGCGGCCGCGAGCATCCGCATCAGCGGGGCACCACTGTGGATGTGGGCGTCCGCGTAGTACACGTAGCCGTTCGGATCCATGTGGCTCCAGATCCGGATCAGCCGCAGGCTGTTCTCGCGGTACACCGGATCGCCGGTGATGACGTACTGGATCGCCTGCGTGTACGCGCGGAACGCGTCGTCGATGAACTGGGACTCGACGCCCTGCGAGTTGAACGCCTTGTTCGCGGGCTGGTCCGCACCGGGGCCCTGGTTCCGCGAGCTGAAGGTCGTCGACGCGTACGACGTGGCGGTCATCGCCGCGTAGTACGACGCCCACGGTTCGACGTGCTGCTGCACCTGGGTACGCGCGGTCTCGAGCGACGACGCGCTGACCGCCAGACCGGGATGCACGAACCCGGCCGCCGAAGTCACGCGGTTGATCGTCGGTGCGGGGAATCCGGCGGCGGCCGCGGGTGGCGCGACCCCCACGAGCCCGCCTATCGCCGTGAGGACGGCAGCCACCGCAACCGCCACGGCTGCCCTGAGCTGATTCATCGTGGGTCACTCTCCCTAGATCGTCGGCGGGACCAGCGGGAGCCTCGCATCGCGGTCAGCGGCGGCCAAGAACGAACCTGTTCCCGAAAATTTTGGAACCCTCATAGTTAACGATTGCTGTGCGACGCTTGAGCGCACATCGAGCGGTTGATCCAGAAAGCGCTCTCTGAACTTTTGGAGGTACTGTGCCTGATCGACCGCCGGCCGTCTTCGTCTTGTCTGCGGAGCACTGGCCGTCGCTGTTCCCGGCCGCCGTCCTGCGGCGGATCGGCGAGCTCGTCGCCTGCGATCCGGTCCTGGTCGTCGACCGGTTCGACGATCCGCGCCTCGACGGCCGGCTCGCCGACCTCGAGATCCTGATCACCGGCTGGGGCTGTCCCGCGGTCGACGTACCACTGCTGGACGCGATGCCGAAACTCCGCGCGGTGCTGCATGCCGCCGGCAGCGTGAAGGGGCATCTGTGTCCGGAGGTGTGGGAGCGGGGCATTGCCGTCTCGTCCGCGGCGTCGGCCAACGCCGTACCGGTCGCGGAGTACACCCTCGGTGCGATTCTGCTGGCGGGGAAGGGTGCGTTCGGACTACGGGAGCGCTATCGCCGGGACCAGGGCTTCGAGCTCGGGTTCATCCATCCGGATGTGGGCAACTACGGGCGCACGGTCGGCATCATCGGCGCGTCTCGGATCGGCCGGCAGGTGATCGATCTCCTGCGGCCGCTGGACTTTCACGTCCAGATCTACGACCCGTACGCCGACGACCTGCCCGTGGTCGATCTGGCGACGTTGCTCTCGACCAGCGACATCGTGAGCGTGCATGCCCCCTCCACGCCGGAGACGTATCGCATGATCGGGCGGGAGCAGTTGGCGCTGATGCCCGACGGTGCCACGTTGATCAACACCGCGCGCGGACAGCTCGTCGACACAGAGGCGCTGACCGCCGAACTGCTGTCGGGACGCCTCGCGGCGGTCCTCGACGTGACCGATCCTGAGCCGCTGCCGCCTGGATCTCCGCTGCTCAGCCTGCCGAACGCTTTCGTCACACCACACGTCGCGGGCTCGCACGGAAACGAGCTCACCCGCCTCGGTGCCTGCGTCGCGGATGAGCTCCAGCGCTTCCTGTCCGGGGACCCGCTGCGCTTCCCGGTGGTACTCGCTGACCTCGACCGTGGCGCGTAAAGACAACGATTGCCTCCTCTTGACACACCCAAGAGCCGCAGTTAAGTTCACCGCACATGGAAAGCGCTTTCTATAGAATCGGAAGGAGACTGCCATGACCGATCTGCCGGCCGGGCGGCGCCGCGCGATGCTGCGGACGAGCCTGTGGCTGAGTCTGCTGGCACTGCCCGCGGTGGCGTTCTTCCTGGTCTTCAGTTACGCGCCGATGGCCGGGCTGGTGGTCGCCTTCAAGGAGTTCGACATCAGCCGCGGCATCTTCGGCAGCCCGTGGAACGGCCTGGACAACTTCCGGTACTTCTTCAGCTCCGGCGACGCGCAGCGGATCCTGGTGAACACGATCCTGCTCAACGTGCTGTTCCTGGCCGCGACGCTCGCGGCCGGCGTCACGCTCGCGCTGATGCTCAACGAGCTCCGCGGCCGGTACTTCAAGCGCGTCGCCCAGTCGACGATCTTCTTCCCGTACTTCGTCTCGCCGGTCGTGATCGCGATCATGCTGCAGGTCCTGCTGTCCGGGCCGGCCGGCTCGGGTGGCGCGGTGAACGACGCGCTGTCGGGCTTCGGCCTGCCGACCGTCAGTTGGTACACCGAGCCCGGACCGTGGCCGTGGATCCTCACCGTGGTGAAGGTCTGGCAGATGGGCGGCTACATGAGTGTCATCTTCCTGGCCGCGATCACGTCGATCCCCGAGGACGTCTACGAGGCCGGCCAGATCGACGGCGCGAGCCGTGCGCAGATGGCGTTCCGGATCACGCTCCCGTTGCTCAAGCCGACCGCGGCGGTGCTGCTCGTCCTCGGCGTCGGCCGGATCTTCTACGGCGACTTCGGCACGATCTACGCGATCATCGGCGACAACGGCACGCTGTTCCCGACGACCGATGTCATCGACACCTACGTCTTCCGTTCCCTGCGCCAGATCGGCGACTTCGGCACCACGGCCGCGATCGGCCTGTTCCAGTCCGTCGTCGGTTTCGTCCTGGTCGCGACGGCCCTGCTGATCCAGCGCCGGTACTCGAAGGAAACGAGCCTGCTGTGACCACTGCCATCACCTCGAGCCTGGCGAAGACCACCGCCCGGACCGCGACCCGGCGGCGCCGTCGCCCGGAAGCCTTCACCGTCGTCAGCGTCATCGGCGTCACCTGCTTCATGGTGATCTGCCTGGTGCCGTTCTGGATGATCGTGTCCGGTTCGTTCACCGACGAGCAGACGCTGGCCACCAGCGGGTACAGCCTGATCCCGAGGCCGTTCTCCACCACGTCGTACGAGCTGATCTTCACCGGCCCGACGGTGCTGAGCGCCTACACCGCGAGCATCTTCATCACTGTGGTCGGTACGGCGATGGCGCTGGCCTTCACGTCCGGGCTGAGCTGGGTCATCGCGCGGCGTTTGCCCTACGTCAGCAGGCCGTTGGCGGTCTTCGCGTACATCCCGATGCTGTTCACCGGCGGACTGGTCCCGCTGTACCTCCTGGTCACGCAGTACCTGAAGCTGCAGAACAGCTACTTCGCCGTCATCCTGCCGTTGCTCGTGGCACCTTTCCTGGTGTTCATCCAGGTCTCGGCCTTCCGCCAGCTGCCCGAGGAGATCCTCGACTCGGCGCGGGTCGACGGCGCGGGGGAGATGCAGATCTTCTTCCGCATCGGGCTCCCGCTGTCCAAGCCGATCCTCGCGGTGATCGGCCTGTTCTACGCCGTGCACTACTGGAACGAATGGTTCACGGCGCTGTTGTTCATGTCGGACGTACACAAGTATCCGCTGCCGCTGTTGCTGCAGAACCTGATCTCGAACGTCTCGTTCTCGCAGATGCTGCCGACGGCCGCGGAGCAATCGACGCCGGTCTACCAGCTCCGGCTCGCCCTGACGGTCGTCACCATCGGCCCGATCCTGCTCGCGTATCCCTTCGCGCAGCGCTACTTCGTCAAAGGCATCACTCTCGGAGCCACCAAAGGCTGACTCCGCCACCTCAGTACTACAGGAGGCATCGTGCCCGCCACATCTCCAGCCGGTCTCAGCAGGCGCGGCTTTCTGGCCGCCACCGGCGGCCTGTCCCTCGCGTCCCTTCTCGGCCTGAACGGTTGCGGCGACTCGTCGTCCGGTTCCGGCTCCGGTTCCGGTGGGAGCGTCGACAACCTCGCGTTGCTGCTCCCCGGTGACGCGCCGAAGGGCTGGGACGCCGTACTCGCGAAGGTCAACGAGAAGCTGAAGAAGGATCTCGGCTTCACCATCTCGCCGCAGTTCATCGCCTGGTCGAACTACCAGCAGCAGTCGCTGCTGAAGTTCACCGCCGGCGAGAAGTTCGACACCGCGCTCCAGGCGCGCTGGCTGAACATGATCCAGCTGGTCGCGAGCAAGTCCCTCGTGCCGGTCGGCGACCTGATCGCCAAGTACCCGAACCTCAGCAAGACCCTTGATTCGCAGCTGCTCGAGCAGAACAAGTGGTCCGGCAAGCTGTACGGCATCCCGCAGGTCAACTCGGCCGCCCGCCTGCACCACTTCACCGTCCGCCAGGACCTGGCCGACAAGCTCGGCGTCGGCGACCTCAGCACGTTCGACCAGCTGGAGAAGTTCTGGTACGACGTGAAACAGAAGGAGAAGATCACCCCGGTCGGCATCTCGTCGAACATGCCCGACCTGCTCGTCGCGTTCGCCCCGGTGGGCTGGCTCAACCAGCACGACTGGGAGAACCCGCATGTCAGCGTGCAGACCTTCAGCGGCGGCTCGTTCCCGTTCTACCTGGCGCAGGACGGCAAGACGACCGGCTCGGCCCACCCGATCCCGTTCTGGGAGGCGCCCGGCGTTCTCGACGCGCTCCGCACGGTACGCAAGTACTACCTGGACGGCATCATCAACAAGGACGCGCTGAACGTCGACTCTTCGACGATCGGCACCCAGTTCGAGTCCGGCCGGATCTCCACCCGCTGGGCGATGACCGACGGGCTGTCGTCGCAGGCGCTCGCGCCATTGCGCAAGGCCGTGCCGGGTGCCCAGATCGCCAACGTCATCCCGCTCGGCGGCGGCAAGGGCGCGAAGCCGAACCAGACCTTCCAAGCCGACAACTTCGTCGTGCTCAACGTCAAGGGCAAGAGCAACGAGCGGGCCATGCAACTGGAGGACTGGGTCTCGATCAAGGAGAACCACGATCTGCTCAGCTACGGCGTCGAAGGCAAGGACTGGAAGCCGGTCGGTACGGACAAGTTCGAGCAGCTGTCGCAGTATGCCTTCCCCGGGTTCGCCCTGTGCTGGCGGCAGAAACTCGAGAAGAAGATCAAGGACATCACGCCGACCGAGGAGGCGTGGTTCGACTGGGCACAGGACTACAACAACTTCACCGTCGACCCGTACGCGTCGTTCGTGCCGGACGTGACGCCGGTGAAGCGGCAGGACAGCCAGGTCAGCGCGGCGATGACGCAGTACGGGAACCCGTTGTGGATCGGAGCGGTCGACGTCGACAAGGGCCTGGACAGCTTGAAGAAGGCCGTCGACAAGGCCGGGCTCGCGGACCTGCAGGCCGAGATGGAGAAGCAGGCGAACGCATACCTCAAGGGCGCCTGAGGACCGATGAGTACGCCGCGGAGGAAGCTCGCCGTCGTCGCACGGGAGGCCGGCGTCTCGGTGTCCACGGTGTCGAAGGTACTGCGGGCGTACCCGGACGTGGCGCCCGCGACGCGCGAGCGGGTGCGCGCCGTACTGCGGAGCGCCGGGTATCCGGTGGAGACCGCAGTACGGCGGCATCCATCCGTGCTGGTCGACGTCGTGGTCGGTAGCACCGAGCGGACCTGGGCCGGCGAGGTTCTCGCCGGCCTGGCCGAGCGGGTCCGCGAGCCCGGGCTGGCTGTCGTGGTCACGACGGTCATGCCCGGGTGCCCGGTCCCCAGGTTGTGGCTTGAGCAGCTGTTCGCGCGGGGCAGCCGCGGGGTGATCGGGCTCGACGCGGAGTTCACCGAGGTGCAGCGGGCGTACCTCGCGGCACATCAGATCCCTTGTGTACTGGTCGATTCCGGCCTCGACGACGCGGTGTCACATGCACTGGCGGCGATCCTCGAGATGCCCGCGGAGCTCGCCGGCTAACGCACCCGGCTGACCGAGCTCCGGATCACCACATGGGTCTTGAACAGCCGGTGATCTCCGGTCCAGCCCGGCTGCAGATGCTGGTCGGAGACTGCGATCTGGGCCGCCGTACGGCCGAGATCCTCATAGGGCACGTGCACGGTGGTCAGACGCGGGCGCAGGTCCTGGGCGAGCTCGACGTCGTCGTACCCGACGACCGACAGGTCCTCCGGCACGGACAGGCCCTGCTCGTTCGCGGCGGCGTACACCCCGGCCGCGACGACGTCGGTGCCTGCGAAGACGGCAGTGAAGTCGTGGCCTGCGGTGAGCCTGCGCCGGGTCAACTGGTAGCCCGAGGCGCGGGTGAAGACGCCGTGCTCGACCAACTCCGGAGCATCCGGTACGCCGAAGTCGGTCAGCGCTCTGCGATGCCCTGCGAGCCGCTCGATGCTGGTGCTGTGCCGCTTCTCGCCGGCCAGGAAGAGGATGCGCCGATGGCCCTGCGACAGCAGATGGCTGGTGAGGGCGTAGGCGCCGTTCTCGTTGTCATACTCGATCACGGCGGCGGGAACCCCGTCGCCCAACGGCGGCCGGCCGCAGAGCACCAGGAGCGAACCGGCCGCGTGGAGTGAGTTCGCGATCTCGGTCATCTTCTGCCGGTACTCGTCGGCTCCGTCCGTGACGCCGCCGATCAGGATCACCGCGCCGGCTCGCTGCTCACGCATCAGTTGCACGAGCGCAAGCTCCCGCTCCGGGACGCCCTGGGTGGTGCCGATCAGCGTGAGCCAGCCGCGCTGCGCCGCTTCCTGCTCGACGCCGTGGGCCGCATCGGCGAAGGACTGGCCGCGAACATCCGCCAGGATGAACGCCATCGTCTTCGATCCAGCTCCCGCCGCGAGCGCCCGAGCGTGCGTGTTGGCGGAGTAGTTCAGCTCGCGGATCGACCGCTGGACGCGTTGGCGGGCGGAACGGGAGACCGGGTAGTTGTCGGCCAGCACCCGGGAGACCGTCGCCGGTGAAACCCCTGCATGGGCGGCCACATCGGCAAGTGTCGGACCCGTCGACGCCCTCCGACGACCGGATGCTCCCTCGTCTGTCATGTTCCCCTCTCGTGGCACCGCGGGCCGAGTCTAATCCTGGCGCGGGGGAGCGGTGGACGACCGGATCACCACGTGCGTCCCCAGCATCATGTGCTGGTCGAGAGCGTGCTCGTCGCGATGCAACGCCAGCCGTACGGCGGCTCGGCCGAGTTCCTCGTGCGGGATGCGGACGGTCGTCAGCGCGGGGTTGAGATCCGCGCTGAGCGGGATGTCGTCGTACCCCACGACCGAGACGTCCTCGGGGACCCGCAGGCCGGCGTCCCGCAGGGCGGCGAGTACGCCGCTGGCGACCATGTCGGTGACGGCGACGACGGCCGTCATCCCGGCACCGCGAGCCACCAGCGCGGTCGTCTGCCGGTAACCGGACTCGCGATCGTAGTTGCCGCTGACAATGAGTTCGCGATCGATCTCGACCCCGCGGGCGGTATGTGCCGCGGTGTACCCACCCAGTCGAGCGCCCGTCGTCGTGTGCTCCGGCTCGCCGGCGCCGACGAACGCGATCCGCCGGTGCCCGAGGGAGATCAGGTAGTCGGTCACCGCGAACGCTCCGCCCTCGTTGTCGTACTCGACGACAGTGGCCGGCACATCCGGACCGATCGGCGGCCGGCCGCACAGCACCAGCCGGGAGCCGACGCGGTCGAGCGAGTGCGCGATCTCCGCCATCCGGCGGGTGTGGGACTCGGTCCGCAGACCGCCGCCGACGAGTACGACGGCCTCGGCCTGCTGCTCGCGCATCAACTCGATCAGCTCGAGCTCGCGATCGGGGTCGCCGTGATGGGTGGAGACCAGACAGACTCTGCCCTCGGCGGTGGCCTGCAGCTCCACGCCCTGACCGATGCAGGCGAACAACGGCCCGACCAGGTCGCGGACCACGAACGCGACAGTCCGGGTCGATCCGCCGACGAGCGCCCGGGCCTGGGCGTTGATGACGTAGTCGAGGTCGCGGACCGCGCGGAGCACTCGCTTCCGGGTCGAGGCGCTGACCGGATAGTCGCCGCCGAGCACTCGCGAGACGGTGGTGGCGCTCACGTTGGCGGCGGCCGCGACGTCCTTGACCGTCGGCCGGCCGTTGGACGACGGTCTGGGCACTCGGGTCTCCTCGATGGGTCGAAAATTTCGCTGCTGGAGCATGGTCTGGAGCTGGATAGAAAACGTTAACTATGCTGCCACTCATGCAGCCCGATGTCGAAGCCGTTCGGCTGTGCTTCACGGCCGAAGGAGCCGGCGAGCCGATCCTCCTGGTGCATGGCTGGGGTGGGGACGGCCGGTCGTGGGATCCGGTGCGATTCGCCGGTCGGCGGGTGGTCACGGTGGACCTGCGCGGACACGGACAATCTCCGGTTCCTTCTGGCGGATACCGTCCGCACGACTACGCCGCCGACCTCGCCTCGCTGGTCGAGGCCTTCGGACCCGTCGTTGCGGTCGGACATTCGATGGGCGGCCAGATCGTGGTGCGGCTGGCTCTGGACCGTCCGGACCTGGTCCGAGCGGTGGTGGCGATCGATCCGGCGTACGGCGCCGACGAGGTCGAGGCGGCGTCCTTCCAGCAGCGGCTGACCGATCTCCGGCGCGACGGTGCGGCTGCCGCCGTACGGCAGTTGGGAGACTTGACCGACGAGGTGCGCGACCAACTGTTGCGGACACCCGGGCATGTCCTCGCCGAGAGCTACGCCGGGATGTACACCGACCCGGACGCGATCGGCGCGCGCCCGGCGGCGGCGAAAGCTCTGGCGTCGCTGGAGCGGCCGGTGCTCTGCATCCGGCCGACTCCGTCGATGGCAGCCTGGGACCTGACCTGTGCGCTTCGCCCCGGCTCGCGGGTCGTCCTGTGGCCCGGTGCAGGCCATTTCCTCCACCGCGAACGACCCGAGGCCTTCGCGCGGCTCGTCAACAGCTGGCTGGGTCAGGTGGGTGGGTAGATCTCGAGGGCGCGGAGTCGGGTGGTCTTGTCGGGGGTGCTGCCGGCGACCGGGCGGGTGATGAGTAGGCGGAGGTAGCGGGCCGTGAACGGGGTGACGGTTCGCGTCGTGGTTGCGGAGGTGTTGCCGGTGACGGTGTCCCGGTTGGTCCAGAGCTTGTTGTTGTCGCTGGATTCGAGGACGAAGTCGCGGGTGTTCAGGTCCGGCTCGCCGGCGTGTTCGACGACGTACCGGCCGATGGTCCGGTCGGTGCCGAGGTCGATGGACAACCAGGTGGTCGCGTGGCCCGAGGCGTTGACCCACAGGTCTGCTGAGGGGTCGGTCACGGAGTGGGCGGTGCTGTTGGCGGCGTCCGCGACGACAGGACGGTAGCGTGCCAGGTCTGGTGCCGCTGACCCCGCGTCGGCGAAGGCAGCGAACTCCAGCACCCGTGCCGTGAGATCGTCGGACTGTGTCGGCCGCTGTACGGACAGCCGGAGGTAGCGCGCGGACACAGGATCGCCGAAGCGCCGCTCCGTAAGGTTCTCAACGTTGCCGGTGACAACATCTGCCGGATGCCACGGGCCGGTTGCACGCTGGGCCGCCTCGACCGTGAAGTCCCTGGTATTGAAGGCTGTCGGCGCCGGGCTGCCCTCGTAGCCGGCGTGCTTGAGCCGGTAGCCGGAGATCGTCCGCAGCCCGCCGAGGTCGAGGACGAGGCGGTCACCAGGGCCGCCGGTCCAGTCCTGTACGACGGCCACGTCGACACTCGCGCGTGGAGCAGCGGGCTGGTCGGCGAGGCGGTTCAGGTCCAGCCAGACGAACCGCGGCCGGTAGATCTCGGTGGTCAGCGGGTCGCCGCCGTACTGGTTGACGTTGTAGCTGATCAGGAGCCGCCCGTGCTCCGACAGACTCGGGTGGGCCTTAGCGTTGTACGTGTAGGTGGCGCCCTCGGTCTGGGACTCGTAGACGTACGGCTCCGGGCAGTTGTAGAACCGCACGCCCGCGGAGAACGGCCCGACCGGCGACGTTCCGACCGCGTACTCCAGCCCGGTGGAGTTGACGTTGCGCAGGTAGACGAGCAGGTACTTCCCGGCGTACCGGCCGGTCGGGATCGGTGTGACGCTGAGCTCGGTGGACACGTCGGGGTGCAGTACGGCGGCGTCCTGGACGCTGACCGTGATGTCCGGGCTCCACGCCGTGCCGCTCCAGAACCGCCAGGCCGCGATGTCGGCGAACGCATCCCGACGGACCCGTGCGCAGACCAGGTCCTTCTGGCCGTCGGCCAACCGGTTGCGGTACCCGTAGACGTACACCCAGCCGTCCGCGGTCGGGGTGATGCCGACGCCGAACATCACGATGTACGTACTGTCGCGGACCAGCAGCCCGACATCCTCGGTGCGGCGTACGGCGGTGTAGTCGGGGACCCCGTCGACGAGCGGTACGGCGATCAGATCGACCCGGGCAGCGTTCCAGTTGGCGTCCGGGGCGAAGCCGGTGGCGTACAGGGTGCGGTCGATCGCGATCCCGTCGTTCATCCAGAATCCGTTGCCGAAAGCACCGTTCTCCGGGATGACGAAGGTGGCCCGGTCGGGATCGGGCCGGTTGCCGGCGAGGACGGCGGAGGAGTTGTTGACGAACCCCGTCTGGTCGTAGGTCAGCGACCGCGGGTCGACGGTGCCGATCCGGGTGTCGCTGAAGATGAACGCGGTCCGCGAACCGGGCGTCGCGGAGGCGAGGCCGTCCCGGCCGTCGAGCGGGACCGAGTAGATCCCGTCGGCGCCGATCCAGCCGGACCGGCGGTCGAAGAGCTGAGTCCACTCGTCCGCCCGGGAGGCGGCCAGCGGGCGGGTGGCAGGGGAGGACCAGGACAGTGCCGGCAGCGCGGCGGAGACGCTCAGGCCCGTGGCGAGAGCGGCGTTGGTGCGCAGGAAAGTGCGGCGGGAAACGGTGGTCACGGCAGGCACCTTAGGAAGAAATGTCAACGTTGACAAGGCCATGTCAACGTTGACATCATCGAACCCGCTCCGCACCTGTTGCCGTCACTCAGTGAGGGAGTACCAACCGTGCGTCATTCCCGCATCTCGCTCTTCGCCGCGGCGCTGCTCGCCGCCTCCGCCCTCTGCGCACCCGCCCTGGCCGCGCAACCCGCCCCCGCCCGGTCCGCCCATCGCGCCTCGAACCTGGTGGTCGAGAGCACGACCGAACTCGGCCCGATCACCCAGAACCCGCACAACGCCGCCCGCGACGACGGGCAGAGCGTCCGCTACGGCAATCAGTCGGTCTGGTTCTTCGACGACACGATCCTGAAGGATCCGGACGGCTTCCTGACCAGCACCGCCGCGACCACCAGCGATCTGGACGCGAGCGACAACATCACCATGACCGCGGCGAACCCGTTCGACGAGCACTCGACCGGCGTACCGCCCGAGTTCGTGCCGTTCTCCGCCGCCGAGCTCGCGTTCCAGCAGCAGCACGCGTCCGCCGACTGTACCGACTCCACCGACGAGTACTGCGGCACCGTGTTCGCGCACTGGCCGGGTCCGGCCGTGGTCGACCAGGCCCGGCACCGGATCCTGGTGTCGTACGGCAAGCTCTGCCGCGGCGGCCGGGTCGGCACCCCGTGCGAGTCGGGCTTCGTCGGTCAGGCGCAGGGCACCGGCCTGGTGTCGGTCGACATGAACACCAAGACGATCACCCGGCTCACCGCGACCAACCGGCCGGCCGACATCCCCAGTCCGGAAGGCACAGACAACACACTGTTCTTCCCGGTCGGCCAGGACTGGACCGGCCAGGCGATGGTGCTCGTCGGCGGCACGCTGTACGGGTACGGCAAGTGCACCCTCGACGGGTGTGCGGTCGCGAAGGTGCCGGTTGCGAACGTCACGGACATCTCCCAGTGGCGCTACTACACCGGTGCCGACAGCAACGGTCAGCCGCAGTGGTCGACCGATCCGGCCAACACTCCACTGGTCAAGGCCAACGGTGCCGCGGGCTCGACCGTCTACTGGGACAAGGCGTTCGGCGCCTACGTCAACACGTTCATGCCGTTCCAGTCCCAGGACGTCTTCTTCCAGACAGCGCCCAACCCCTGGGGTCCGTGGAGTACGCCGACCAAGCTCTTCACCGCCGCGAAGACCAACGGGATCGAGTACGCCGCGTTCGCCCACCCGGAGTACACCAGCGCCGACGGGCTGACGAAGTACTACACCTACTACACGTCGTCGACCGGCGCGCAGATGCTCGTCAAGGTCCGCTTCGCGAAGGCGTCGTGATGCATCAGCATCCACAACGCACGATCGACCGGGCGCGCCGGATGCTCGACGAGCGGGTCCGCCCCGCGGTCGAGCGCCGGACGGCGCCACTACGGATCGCCGTACGACGGTTGCCGGGTGAGCCGGAGCCGTTCGAGCAGGCGACGTCCGGACCGTTCGAGCCATTCACCGCCGGGTCCGCGTGGGGATCGGCCTGGACCACCGCGTGGTTCCGCCTGGTAGGCGAGGTCCCGGCCGACTGGACAGAGGCGGCCGTGGTCGTCGACCTCGGCTTCGACGGCGGCCCGGGCTTCCAGTCCGAAGGGCTGGTCCACCGCGCCGACGGCAGCATCGTGAAGGGCGTCCATCCGCGCAGTCAGTACGTGCAGCTCGACCCGGGGACGACGACGTTCGAGCTGTACGTCGAGGCCGCGGCCAACCCCGACATCGCGGCGCGGGCGTTCTCGCCGACCCGGCTCGGCGACGGCCTGGATGCCGACGGCGAACCGCAGTACCGCTTCCGCCGGGCCGAGCTGGTCGACCTCAATCGCGAGGCCGGAGCGCTGGCGGTCGATCTCGACGTACTGATCGGATGGGCGGTCGAGCTGGCCGCGGACGATCCGCGCCGGTCGAAGATCCTCCGCGCGCTCGACAGTGCCTGCGACGTGATCGATCCGGAGCGGATCCACGCGTGTGTCGAGGCCGCACGGGCCGAGCTCGGGCCGGTCCTGGCCCAGCCGGCCGCGGCGAGTACCCACCGGGTCGCGGCCGTCGGGCACGCGCACATCGATTCCGCGTGGCTCTGGCCGATGCGGGAGACGGTGCGCAAGTGCACGCGGACGTTCGCCAACGTGCTCGCGTTGATGGACGACTACCCCGAGCTGCGGTTCGCCTGCTCGCAGGCGCAGCAGTACGCGTGGATCGAGCAGCATCAGCCGAAGCTGTTCGCGCGGATCGCCGAGGCGGTGGCCGCGGGCCGGTTCGTCCCGGCCGGCGGAATGTGGGTCGAGTCGGACACGAACCTGCCGGGCGGCGAGGCGCTCGTTCGGCAGTTCGTGCACGGCAAGCGGTACTTCGCCGAGCGGTTCGGCGTCGAGCCGCGCGAGGTCTGGCTGCCGGACTCCTTCGGGTACTCCGCGGCGCTGCCGCAGATCGCCGCACTGGCCGGGTTCCGGTGGTTCCTGACGCAGAAACTCGCCTGGCACCCGACGAACCCGTTCCCGCACCACACGTTCTGGTGGGAGGGGATCGACGGCACCCGGCTGTTCGCGCACCTGCCGCCGGTCGACACCTACCTCGCCGAGCTGACGCCGGCCGAGCTGAACCACGCGACGCGGAACTTCCGCGACCATGCCGGTGCGACGACCTCGCTGGTCCCGTTCGGTCACGGCGACGGCGGTGGCGGGCCGACCGCGCTGATGATGGAGCGCGCCCGCCGGCAGGCCGATCTCGAGGGCGCCCCGCCGATCGAGCACCTGACGCCGACGGAGTTCTTCGAGCGCGCCGAGGCCGAGTACCCGGACGCGCCGGTCTGGGTCGGCGAGCTCTACATGGAGGCCCATCGCGGCACGTACACGTCGCAAGCGGCGATGAAGCGCGGCAACCGCCGCAGCGAACACTTGCTGCGCGAGGCCGAGCTGTGGTGTACGTCGGCGACGATTCGGACCGGGGCGCCGTACCCGTACGACGCCCTCGACCGGATCTGGAAGACCGTGCTGCTGCACCAGTTCCACGACGTACTGCCCGGTTCGTCGATCGCGTGGGTCCATCGGGAAGCGCGGGCGGCGTACGAACAGATCCAGGCGGAGCTCGAGGATCTGATCGCTACTGCGCTTACGCAGTTGGCCGGCGTAGGCCGGACCCCGATCCGCTTCAACGCAGTTCCGATGCCTGTCGACGGCGTTCCCGCGTTGGGGGCTTCGGCTGCACCGGCCCCGACCGGGCCGGCCGTGACCGCCGAGTTCGACGGGGAGCAGTGGCTCGTGGACAACGGCGTCCTCCGGATCACGATCGCCGCGGACGGGACGATCAGCTCGCTGGTCGACACCCGGCACGATCGCGAACTGGTTGCCGAGGGCTCCCGTCTCAACGACCTGGTCCTGCATCACGACCTGCCGAACGCCTTCGACGCCTGGGACCTCGACGCCTCGTACCGCGCCACCGCCGAACCGCTCCGGACGATCGACTCGCTGCGGGTCACGGAAGCGCCCGACGCGGTCGTCGTGGAGGTACGCCGATCGCAGGGAGCGTCGACGTACAAGCAGACGATCACCGTGCCGGCCGGAGCGGACCGGGTGGACTTCACGATCGACGTCGACTGGCGCGAGCGCGAGAAGTTGCTCAAAGCAATGTTCGGGCTGGATGTGCGGGCCGGCCAGGCGACCGCCGAGATCCAGTTCGGGCACCTGCGCCGGCCGACGCACGACAACACGACGTGGGACGAGGCCAAGTTCGAGGTGTGCGCGCATCGCTGGGTGCACGTCGGCGAACCCGGTTTCGGCGTCGCGATCGCCAACGACTCGACGTACGGCCACGACCTGCGGCGGCTCGCGGGGCAGACCGGTGATCCGCTCGCCGGTCGCACCGGCACCGGAGTGGGCCTCTCGTTGCTCCGGGCACCGAGATACCCGGATCCCGAGACCGACCAGGGCCGGCACCGTGCGCAGTACACGCTGGTGTCCGGCGCCGGGATAGCGTCCGCGATCGAGGCAGGACTCCGGCTGAACCTTCCGATCCGGGAGATCCGCGGTACGTCGGCGCCGGCGCCGCTCGTCACGGTCGAGGGAGCCGGCGTGGTGGTCGAGTCGGTCAAACTCGCCGAAGACCGTTCCGGCGACGTGATCGTGCGCCTGTACGAGTCCCTGGGCGCGCGCACCGCGGCGCGGCTGAGCTGGGACTTCGTTGCCGCCGGCACCGAGATTGTGGATCTGCTGGAGCGTCCGCTCGAGATCGTCGACGAGCCGCGGTTCGCCCTGCGGCCGTTCCAGATCCTGACCGTCCGGATCCGGACCCGGGAGGCCGAGCATGACTAAACGACGCCGGGACACGATCCTGGGGTACTGCTTCATCTCGCCCGCGATCATCGGGCTGTTGCTGTTCGTCGTGTATCCGATGGTGACCTCGCTCTACCACTCGTTCACCGAGTGGAACGGGCTGACGCCGGCCAAGTGGGTGGGACTGGAGAACTACAAGTTCCTGTTCACCAGCGACCCGACGTTCTGGCCGTCGTTGAAGGTGACCGTGCTGTGGGTGGTCATCTCGGTACCTGCCACGTTGCTCGCCGGCCTGGTGCTCGCCGTCGTGGTGAACCGCACGATCGCGGGCGTGAAGGTGTTCCGGACGATCTTCTACCTACCGGTCGTGCTGCCCGCGGTCGCCGTACTGACGTTGTGGAAGTACATCTACGACCCGACGTACGGACTCGCCAATCAGATACTGAAGTTCCTGCACCTGCCGACGACGATGTGGCTCGGTGACGCGCACGTCGCGCTGCCGGCGATCCTGATCGTCGGGTTGTGGAGCGTCGGCGGCACGATGATGATCTTCCTGGCCGGCCTGCAGGCGGTGCCGGAGGAGATCCAGGAGGCGGCGAAGGTCGACGGGGCGGGGGCGTTCCGGCGGTTCACCCGGATCACGCTGCCGATGATCGGGCCGATCATGATGCTCCAGCTGATGCTGGCGCTGAACGGCGCGTTCCAGACCTTCAACCAGGTCGCGATCCTGACCAAGGGCGGACCCGGGCACTCCACGAACCTGCTGATGTACAAGATCTACAACGACGGGTTCGCCGACTTCATCACCTCACCCCAGCTCGGGTACGCGACCGCCGAGGTGTGGGTGCTGTTCGTGATCGTGATGCTGGTGACGGTCGTGATGCTGCGACTCACCCGCAGCCGTGTCTATCAAGGAGAAGGCGCATGACGGCCGAAGCTCTTGTCATGGCGCGCCCTGCGGCGCTCACGCAGCGGGTCTCGTTCATGGTGTCGCGGGTTGCGTGGTACGCCTTGTGCGGGCTGCTCGCGGTCACGATGCTGCTGCCGCTGGTGTGGATGATCAGCATCGCGCTGAAGGGCAACGGCGACATCAACCAGCTGCCGCCGGCGTTCCTGCCGCGCGAGTTCCGGGCCGCGAACTTCGTCGACGGCCCGGCGCAGATCGGGTTCTACCGGCTGCTCCTGAACACCGTGATCGTCACCGTGCTCTCGACGATCGGAGCGGTGGTCAGCTCGATGATCGTCGGCTACGGCATCTCCCGGATCGACTTCCCGGGCCGCCGGTTCTGGTTCGCGCTGATCTCCGGCAGCATCTTCGTGCCGGGCATCGTCGGGCTGATCCCGCTGCAGCACCTCTACATCAACCTCGGGCTGATCGACACCTGGGTGCCGTTGATCCTGCCGGCCTTCTTCGGCAGCCCGATCTTCGTGTTCCTGGCCCGGCAGTACTACCAGTCGATCCCGAAGTACCTCGACGAGTCGGCCACCATCGACGGTGCCGGGCACTGGATGATCTTCACCCGGATCATGGTGCCGCTGACCAAGCCGGTCTGGATCACCGTCGCGATCATGTCCTTCCAGCTGTCCTGGAACGACTACCTGAGCCCGCTGGTCTACCTGCAGGATGCGAAGAAGTTCACCCTCCCGCTCGGGATGGCGGCGTTCCTGTCCGACCAGGCGGGCTCTCAGTACAACTACTACATGGCGACGAACCTGCTGTTCGTCGTACCGCCGCTGGTGCTGTTCTTCCTCGCCCAGCGCTACTTCATGGAGGGCCTCGGCGCCCTCGGAACCATCGCGAAATGAGGAGATCGATCATGCCCACACACCGGTCCTGGCCGACAGCTGTGCTTGTCGTCGCCGGTCTCGCCCTCGCCGGGTGCGGCGGCGGCTCCGATGCCGGCGGCAAGAGCGGCGGCACCGTCAGCTACATGACCTGGGAGTCCGTGGCGACCAACGCGGCCCTGGACAAGAGCATGGCCAAGATGCAGGGCGTCGGGGTCAAGCGCGAGGAGTCGCCGAACGCCGACTATGCGCAGAAGCTCGCCTCGCTGATCATGTCCAAGAAGGCGCCGGACTTCTTCTGGTGCTCGAACTCGCAGGAGCAGAACCTCGCCGCGGAAGGCCTGCTGTACGACTGGTCGTCGTACCTGAAGAAGGGCGACGGTCTGCAGGAGGACAAGTTCTCGCCCGGCTCGCTCGACCTGTGGCGCAACTCCGAGGGCAAGCTGTACGGGATCCCGACGCTCGCGAACACCTACGGCTTCTTCTACAACAAGGCCGCCTTCGACAAGGCCAAGCTGAAGACCCCGGCGATCGGCTGGACCTGGGACGACTTGTACGCCGACATCACCGCGCTCAAGCGCACCGACCCGAAGGCCACGCCGCTGGTGAACGCGTGGGCGCTGTTGGAGAGCCCGCAGGGCGTCTCGGCGTACTCCGTCGCGAACGGCGGCGCGCCGATCCTCCAGAAGCCGATCGGGGCCAAAGAGGTGAAGGCCGACGCGACGTTCCGCACCGGCGCCGAGCGGATGACGAAGGCGATCAAAGCCGGTGAGATGACCAACCCGGACTACGACGGCACGAACGCCGTCGCGCAGTTCGCCAACGGCGGCATGCCGCTGATGTTCGGCGGGCAGTGGCTGCACCAGTCGATCACCCAGAACAAGCCCAAGTTCGACTGGGGCTACGCACCCTGGCCGGCCGGTACGGCGAAGTCCGTGCAGCCGATCGAGACCAACGGCGTCTGTTCTCCGGCGACGTTGAAGGACCCGGACAGCACCTGGAAGGTGATCAGCTACATGGAGGTCACCGGCTTCAACGAGACCATGAAGGACCAGCCGATCGCCCCGATCGCGTACGAGCCCGGATCCAAGGGGTACTACGAGGCCTTGCAGGCCGGGGACGCCGCGGGGAAGAGCATCGCCGCGACCGCGACGTACGAGCTCGGGGTGAAGGACAAGTTCGTCACCCAGTTCCTCGACCCGTGGTCGACGCCGGCCGGTGACGTCGTCGGCACCACCTGGAACCCGGCGCTGTCGGGGAAGAAGGACGTCGGCGCCGGGATCGACGGAATGGTTGCCGGTATCAACAAGCTGATCGCCAAATGAGTGCGGCCCCGGTCGACTACCCGTTCGGCCCGTTCGTGCCGCGGCCGGAGAACCCCGTTCTCCGGCCCGGCCGGCACGACTGGGAGTCGAGCAATGTCTACAACCCGGCCGCGATCTCGGTGGACGGGCGGATCGCGCTCGTCTACCGGGCGCATGCCGACGACATCGTGTCGCACCTCGGCCTGGCCTGGTCCGACGACGGCATCACGTTCGAGACCGAGCCGGATCCGGTGATGGTGCCGACAGAGGACTACGAGCGGTTCGGGTGTGAGGATCCGCGGGTCGTCTTCGTGGACGGCACCTACTACCTGACCTACACCGGCTGGGACCGGCACAGCGCGCGGCTCTGCCTCGCCACGTCGACGGATCTGCGCCGGTGGGACAAGCACGGGCCGATGTTCCCGGGCATCAACACCTTCGCCGGGGTGCGGGAGACGCCAGGCCCGGAGTGGAGCAAGGGCGGAGTGATCCTGCCCGAGCAGATCGACGGGCAGTACCTGATGTGGTTCGGCGAGGGGAACATCCACCTCGCCACCTCTCCCGACCTGCTGCACTGGAAGGCCGACCCGGTTCCCGTACTGCGGCCTGAGCCCGGCACGTTCATGGGCGACCTGGTCGAGACAGGCCCACAACCGATCAGGACCCGTACCGGCCATGTCCTGCTGATGCACAACAGCGCGGTGGTGCGACCCGACGGCAGCGTGTACTACGCCTGCGGGCAGGTGCTGATCGATCCGCGGCGGCCGGACACGGTCGTTGCCAAACTGACCGAGCCGTGGCTGGAACCGAGCAGCCATGAGGATCGGCACGGGCTGGTCGACAACGTCACGTTCGTCGAGGGGCTCGTGTTCCATCGCGGGACCTGGTTCGCGTACTACGGGCAGAGCGACACCACGATCGGGGTCGCCACGTTCACACCGGAGGAATCGTGATCGTACTGGCGGACGGCGCCCGGGTGATGTTCACGGGCGACTCGATCACCGATTGCCACCGGCGCGACACCGACAATCCGCTCGGGTACGGGTACCCGCTGCGGATCGCCGGCCAATGGGGCCTCAGGCAACCAGGGCGTACTCCGGTCTGGCTGAACACCGGGATCTCCGGGGACACGCTCGCGGGTCTGGTCAGCCGCTGGGAGGCCGACGTACTCGAGGCGCGTCCGGATGTGGTGTCGATCCTGATCGGGATCAACGACACCGGGTACCGGTACTCGTTCGGGCACGACGAGGTGACGGCGGATGCGTTCCGGTCCGGGTACCGGCGGTTGCTGGAGCCGCTGACCGGCGTACAACTCGTGCTGATCGAGCCGTTCCTGCTGCCGGTGAAAGAGGAGCAGCAGGAGTGGCGCGCCGACCTCGACGCCAAGATCGACGTCGTGCGGGAGTTGGCCCGCGAGTACGACGCGACCCTGGTCGCCGCGGACGGGATGTTCGCTGAGCTTGCCGCGGGCAACAACCCGGAACACTGGCTGTTCGACGGTGTGCACCCCACGCCCGCCGGCCACCAGGCCCTGGCCGACGCCTGGCTCGCTAGTACGTCGGAGTGTCGTTGACGATCAGGTGGGCGGGGACCTCGAGGCGCTGGGGTGCCCGGGACGGGTCGGCCAGGCGGTCGAAGAAGAGCTGGGCGCCGGCCCGTCCGACGTCGTACGGGTCGCTGTCGATCACCGAGACGCCGAACGCGGCGGCCAGCTCGAACCGGTCGAAGCTGACCACGTCCGGGCGGCGGCGCGCATACGCACCCGATTGCAGCAGGCCCGTGCAGAGCCGGTTGTTGTCGACGAACACGGCGTCCGGCTCGACCGTGTCCAGCAGGTCGTCGGCGGCCCGCCGCGCGTCGTCCTCGCTGACGAGGTTGTTGCGGACCAGATCCGGGTCGACCGCGATACCGGCGGCTTCGAGCGCGGCGACGTACCCCGCCCAGCGTTCCTCGGCGCCGCTGCCGCTGCGCGGATGACCGAGGTACGCGATCCGGCGCCGGCCCTTCGCGAGCAGGTGCTCGATACCGGCCCGGGTGCTGGCCTCGTTGGTCGTGGTGACCGAGTCCATCGACTCGCCGAGGCCCGGGGGAGGCGAGTCGACGAACACGATCGCCGAACCGAAGCGTGCCTCGTTCACGAGGTAGCCGAGGTCGTTCCCGACCGGGGCGATGATCAGGCCCGCCACCCGGTGCGCGAAGAACGATCGGATCGCGCGGTGCTCGAGCTCCGGATCGTTCTGTGCGTCGGCGGTCAGCACCAGGTATCCGCGTTCGGACGCGACCGAGTGGATGCCGCGCAGCATCGGCGCGAAGAACGGGTTCGTGCAGTCGCCGAGCGTGACCCCGATCGAGGTCATCGCCTGGTTCTTCCGCCGCAGCCCGGCCGCGACGTCGTTCAGCTGCACGCCGAGCCGATCGGCCTCGGCCACGATCCGCTGCCGGGTCGACTCCCGCACCTTGGGGTCCCCGCGCAAGGCTCGCGACACCGTCTTGATACTCACACCCGTGGTCGCGGCCACATCCTCGAGCCGCGGCCGCCGCGGAGGTTCGATCTGCATGCCCCCAGTGTAATGTCAACGTTGACATTATTCACTGATGTCGCGGTCACCGCTGCCGAGAGGGACTGACTGACCATGACGATGCCCGACACCACGGCCGACGTCCAGCACCTGCGGCCCGAGGACGACCCGTTCACGGGTCGCGTTTGACGATCACCTGATCAGTTGCGGGTTGCGAAGTACGCCGTTCTGACGGCAACCGGGCGTGGGGGAGGAAGCGTCTTGGCGGTGTCGCTGAGTTCGCCGACTCGGACGATCCAGGTCGGCTTCGTCTTGTCGAGGTCCTGGTAGTCGTTGTTCGGATCGGCCAGTACGACGAAGGACTTGTCGACGCAGCCGTATGACGCGACCCAGCCGTCCGGGCGGCCCGACCAGGATCCGCCGATGCGTCGCCGGCACTTCGTACCGTCAGCGAGAACGAGGCCCCATGGCAGCGGGTCAGGCGGCGGGTTGACGTCGGGGACCGGCCAGCCGGCGAGGGACCACTTCCTGAGTTTGTGGTCCCACGGGTCGACGCCGCAGATCGCGTCGGCGGCACCGCGCTCGATCCAGCACACGTCCGCGTTTGCCGCAGTCGTGCCGCACGCATAGATGTTGCTCCGGACCGCGGACGGAGACGCCTCGACGTACGGCGTGCAGTCGAGAAGCCCATCGGCCGTTTCAACTGCGTAGCCTGCTTTGACTGCGCCGGTCGCGGTGAAGGGGTTGATGTTGACGATCTCGGTCGGCTGCGACCGCGGCGTCATGCGGATTGTGTAGATGGGGTTGCTGCGGCCGCCGAAACTCGCCAAGGAGTCCCACACCTCGCGCACGCCGATGATCAGCAACTTCACGGCTGTGATCACGGTGGTGACGATGGTCATGACCGCATCGAGCACAACGCTGAGGGGAAAGATCAGTGGTCCGGACTCGCTGGCGGACACCTTCCCCATTGCGACGACGCACTCGCTGACGACCGTGAAGACCTGCTTGGCTGTCTCGTCGAGTTCGACCGGCTCGGTCAGGTCGCTGGTGAATTCGCTGCTCATCGAACGCAGACAGTCGCGACCTGCTTTGCCCCACTCGTCGAGCGTGCTCTCGCCGGTGATGATGCCGATCAGTCGGTCGATCCCGTTCTTCTTGAGTTCGATTCCGGCGAGTTTCGCGACCTTCGTCTCGATGTCGAGGGCCAGCCCGAGGATCTGCAGCGCGTACGCGTAGAAGCTGTTCTGCGCGACGACGGAGGCCTCGCCGGTACCGGGTACCGCGAACGTCACGCTCTTGCCGGCCTCGATGAGGATCGTCGACCGTCCTCGTCGCTGCAGAGCTGACGCGGCCTTCGTCGCGGTGAACTGTACGAGCGCATCCAGGCTGATTCCGTAGCGTTGGCCCGACAACACCTTCCAAGAACTCGGATAGGTGAGCTGGGTGTAGCTGAGGCGGTTGTTCGCGATCTTCAGGACTGTCTTGCCGTCCTGGCTCCCGAGGCACCATTTGACGCTGTCGCCGCCGTCGGAGCTGATCCGGATCTTGGTCCGTACCGCGGACTCGCTGCCGCACGCCGGCTGCGCGACGTCGGCGCGGCCGGTGAACCAGTTTCCGAGCCGGGCGAGGGCCGCCCTGGCCTCCGCGCCGACGTCCAGGCTGCCGAGGAATCCGGTCGAGAAGTGGTCGGTCTGCGCCGTGGCGGTCGTTTGACCTGGTTTCCAGCTGGTCGGAAGCCAACGCCAACCGCCGTGGCCGTCCTCCCAGGCGACAATCGGAAGGAGGTTCTTGTCCCAATGGGCGGAGATGGCGAAGGTCACCGTGGCGGGCGCTTTCAGCTGGGCTCCGCCGAGGTCGACGTGGACGCCCGAGCCGACGCGCCTCAGCCCGGCGGCGGTCGCAGGTGCGTCGGGTGCTGCGGTTGCGGTCAGGGTGCCGGATCCGTTGGTCGACCCGGCCGGCACCGTCACCCGGAAGCCGCCCAGGACCGCGCTCGCCGCGGCCTTGCCGTCGATGGGCGATCCGCTCGGTGTCGAGCTCGATCCAGGTGGCGGAGCGGTGCCCCGCGAGTCGCTCGTACAACCGGCGAGCGCTGTCAACGAGATCACCAGAATGATCGGCCCGATACGGCCGCGTATGCCCATCACCGCGTCCCCCTCGCGAGCCCGCCGACGCAGGCTTCCCCCCGCTGGTTCCATCGTCCAGACCGCCGATGTGTTACAGAGCGTTGCGCGCTCCCGGGCCGCAACCTGACGCTGCTTTGGCCTCGGCCGGCGGGTGATTGGCTCGGTACCATCCGGACATGACAGACGAGCATGCGCACTCTGTTTCGACTGAGCTGATCCGGATGGCTCAAGAGTCGGCCGAGGCCTACCTGGCGGGGGACCTTGATGCTTACGCGAGCGTGTTGTCGCACGCGGACGACTTCACGCTGATGCCGCCGTTCGGTGGACCGACCAGGTCGGGCTTCGTTCTCGACGACGAAACCCGCGAGGCCACCCGGAACACCTTCCGTGGTGGCGAGGTGGAGGTCGAAGTCGACGCCTCGTACGTGACTGACGAACTGGCCGTGCTCGCGGTGGTGGAGCGACAGCGCGGCGTGGTGGGAGAACTGCCGGAGCAGGACTGGTCCCTGCGCGTCACGCTCGCGTTCCGCCGCGACGGCGAACACTGGAACCTGGTGCACCGGCACGCGGACGCGCTGGTTCATACCATCGGGTGGAGGACACTCTCGCAGCTCGCACGCGGCGACCTAACGGACTGAGCGCAAGCTGCTGACGGGTTTAGGCGAACGCTGAACGCCAGGGATCGACCGGCCGACGTGAAGCGTGTTCGTCGTACGCCGCACTCGCGTCCTGCAAGCTAGGAGAGTCGGGCGCACAGCGTGGCGGACGCGTTGTGTTGGCGAGCATGCGGACCAGCAGATCCTGGACGAGCTGGAACGACGCGATGGGTTTGCCGAACTGCTCCCGCTGCGGCGCATGGGCGAGCGCGTGCCGGTAAGCGCTGCGCGCACACCCGACCGACATCCACGCGACACCCGCTCGCGTCATCGGCAACACCTTCGCGCTGTCGCGGAACGACTGAGCACCGGCCAGTCGATTGGCCTCAGGCACGCGTACGACAACAACCACAACGAGCCATGACAGATTGGGTCCGCGGTGTCACCACCATCTGATCGATAGTGTCTGGTGTCGTGGTCGCCGCTGCTGAAGAGGAACTGACTATGCCTGAAGTCCAGCAACTGCAGGTTGAGGACGAGCCGTTCGCGGGTCGCGGCGAGTGGCCGGCGCGGTGGATCCGGGCGGCGGAGAGCGGCGACGTGGTCGGCTTCCGGCTGCGGGTCGAGTGCGCGGAGGCGGCTGAGGTCGTCGTACATGTGTCCGCCGATGAGCGGTATGAGTTGTGGCTCGACAGTGAGCTCGTTGGTCGCGGTCCGTCGCGGGGCGAGGTCGGTCACTGGACGTTCGAGAGTTACCGGTTGCGGTTGGCGGCCGGGGCGCACTGGCTTGCGGCCCGGGTGTGGAGCCTTGGAGACGACGCGCCGCTGGCGCAGCTGAGTGTGGGTGACGGTCCTACCTTCCTGTTGGCCGCCGAGGCGGTCTCCGGTCCGGTACCGGCGCTGGACACCGGTACCGCGGACTGGCGCGCGGCCGCACTTCCCGGGCACGGCCGGCGACCGAAAGGCGACGGGTATGGCTGTGGTGCCAGGCACGTCAGTGATGGCCGGAGCTTTCCGTGGGGTTGGCAGACCGGCGAGGACAGCCTCAACTGGCATGCTGCCGAGGTCGGCGACTCCCGCGGGCGGTTGTTGGTTCCGGTTCGGTTGCCGGCGCCGGTGCGGCGGTGGGTCGAGGGGGCGCGCGTCCGGCATGTCGCGGAGCATCCGGTGGGGGCGCCAACGCGCGACCGCGTCGTGGATCCGGCGGACCATCTCGACGGTGAGGCCGGTGACTGGCAGCGGCTGCTCGACGGTACGGCGTTGGTGTTGCCGCCCGGGACCTGCCGTCGGGTGCTGATCGACCTCGACGAGTATGTCTGCGCGTACCCGGTCCTCGATCTCGAGGGCGGCCGCGATGCCGAAGTACGTGTGCATTGGCAGGAGTCCCTGTACGAGACGGAACCCCAAGCAGGTAAGGGACATCGCGACGTTGTCGAGGGCAAGCTGTTCGGCCGTCCTGGGCTCGAGGAAGACGGCATCGGTGACCTGTTCATCGCCGGTGGAGGCCGCGAGCGGCACAGCACACTGTGGTGGCAGTCCGGTCGGTACGTCGAGGTACTCGTCACCACAGCGACCGAACCGCTGACGATCGCCGGTTTGAGGTTCTCTGAGACGCACTATCCGTACGAGGACCGCAGCCGCTTCACCGCCAGCGACCCGCGGCTCGCGCAGGTCGGCGTACTCGCGTTCCGGACGCTGCAGGCGTGCAGCCACGAGACGACGATGGACTGCCCGTACTACGAGCAGTTGCAGTACGCCGGGGACACGCGCCTGCAATGCCTCGTCGCCTACGCCACGACCGGTGACGATGCACTCGCCCGCCAGGCCTTGCGCGCCTTCGCCCGCAGTCAGTCGGGCAACGGCCTCACCCTCTCTCGGACGCCGTCCCGGCACTCGTCGCCGATCCCGCCGTTCACGCTGTGGTGGGTGGCGATGGTGCACGACTTCGCTTTGTGGCGTGGCGACCTGGCCTTCGTCGCCGAGTTGATGCCGGGCGTTCGCGCGGCCCTCGACGTACACCGTCGTGCGGTTGACGATCGCGGGATCTTCCGGGCCTTGCATGGCTGGAACTTCACCGACTGGGTGCCGGGCTGGGAGGCTGGCACCCCGCCCGGGATCGTCCAGGACGGGGAACAGCACCCCGACTGGCCCGGTCCTGGAACCGGTGTGTCGGCGGTACTGCAACTGCAGTTGGCGCTGGTAGCCCGGCAGGCAGCCGACTTGGAGTCCTGGGTAGGTGGCAACGCCGACCGGAACTCACAGCTGGCCGACCGGTTGCTCGAAGCCGCCGACGAAGCCTTCTACGACGCCGATCGCAAGCTGTACGCCGACAACCTCGAGCACACCGCCTTCAGCGAACACGCCCAGTCGCTCGCATTGCTCGCAGGAGCGAAGTACGGCGAGACGGCGGTCCGCACGATGCTCCAGGAACCAGGCCTGGCACGCACCACGGTGTACTTCGACCACTACCTGTTCGAGGCGCTGCACCGCATCGGACGAACCGACGTACTGCTGGATCGACTCGACCTCTGGTACGGCCTCCTAGACCAGGGCCTGCGCACGGTGATCGAACACCCCGAGCCAACCCGCAGCGACTGCCACGCCTGGGGCGCGCATCCCTTGTACCACTACGTCGCCACCCTCCTCGGCGTCCGCCCAACAACCCCCGGAATGGCAACGGTCACCGTCACACCCCAACTCGGCGGCCTCGCCTGGGCCCACGCCTCAGTCCCAACTCCCCACGGCCCCCTAACCGTCCTCGCCCACTCCGGCAAACCCCCAGAAGTCACCGCCCCACCAGAAATCACGGTGACTCTGGCGTACTGACTACATGTCGGATCCGAGTCTGCCTGTTCGTGGCTAGGGTGAGGGACCGTCGACGGGGCGGTCGCACGACGACTGGAGACGATGATGACGACACACTCGCGGGCCAAGGTTCGCCGGATGTTCGAGCTCGTCGAGCCGGTTGCCACCGTGACCTTCTCCGACGTACCGACCGAGGCGTTCCTCGCCATCGGCATGCGGAACTACTGGGACGGGTACTTCGCGGGCCGGGCCGCGCCGTTGGGGATGGTGCCGGCCGAGGTGGTGCATGCGGTGTTCTACAACTTCGCCGACGGCGAGGTCGCGCGTCACATCCCGTGGGTCTGGGGAAAGATCACGCCGGAAGAGGCGATCGCCGTGCGCGAGCGAGGCAGCGCCGCCGCGCTCCGGCAGCGGATCGGAGAGCTCGCCGACTCCTCTGAGCTGGCGCAGGTCGCCGACCTCGCGACTCGTGCCGCGATCAGTGCGCCGACCGAGGGCCGGGTGCTGTACGCCGGGCTCCGCGCGCTCGACGTACCAGAGGAGCCGGTGGCCAAGCTCTGGCACGCGGCCACGCTACTCCGTGAGTACCGCGGGGATGGCCACAATGTCGCACTGGTTGCGCACGGCATCGGTGGCACCGAGGCCCACGTACTGATGGCGCTGTCCCTCGGGATGAGGGCGGAGAGGTTCGGCCGGATCCACCACCTACCGAAGGCACAGCTGTCCGCGGTCGTCGACGGGCTGCGCGACCGTGGCCTCGTGGACGCCGCCGGCGGCTTCACCGACGCCGGCCGCGAGACGAAGTCCCGCATCGAAGCCCTCACCGACGAACTGGCCGCACCTGCGTACGACATCCTCAGCGCGGACGAACTCGACCAACTGATCGCGGGCCTCGAGCCCATCGCCACCGCCGTTGACGCAGCTGACCACTGAGCCGCCCGTCGTCGGCCTTCAGCCCGATCCGGTCGACCACAGGGTCCGGTCGTACGCCGACGCACCAGCTCAGCGAGCGCGCTGGCACGAAGGAGCCCTCAGCCAGCCGTACGCCGTACTCCGCAGCGTCGCCGACCGACAGACCCGTCCGTACGTCGACGCCGCGCTCACGCAGTACGGCGTCCGCAGTACGCCGTGCGTGGGCGCCGTGCGTGGGCGCCGGACGTGGGCGCCGGACGTGAGTGCCGGACGTGAGTGCCGGACGTGAGCGCCGGACGTGAGTGCCGGACGTGAGCGCCGGACGTGCAGCTCGCGGAGCGCGCGATCGGCCACGTCGAGGAGCATCCAGCGCAGTCGTTGATCGCGCGACCGCGGATAGCGCTTCTGGAGGAGCTCGGTCTAGGGGGACACCGTGCCGGCGGCCTGGCTCTTGATCTCGGGCTGATCAAGTGATTAGTATGCTGATCATGCGATCAGTCGGCGATGAGGACGACCTTACTGCCAAGGCGAATATTCGTAATGCCGCGCTGCGGTTGTTTGCTGAGCGGGGGCATGATGCGGTCACGATGCGGGAGATCGCTGCGGCGGCGGGGGTGTCACAGGCTCTGCTGGCGCATCACTTCGGTAGCAAGGAAGGGCTGCGCGCGGCGGTGGATGACTATGCCGGGCGGGCGTTCGACGGGTTGTTCGCGATGGACGAGCAAGACGTTGCCGGAGCGATGACCGGCGACGGTTGGGCGTCGGTCGCCGAGATGTTCGCGAGTGCGTTTCCGCCCGGGTCGCCGCTGCCGGCGTACCTGCGTCGGTTGCTGCTGACCAACGATCCCGCCGGCTCGGCGTTGTTCGGTCGGTGGTTCATCCAGACCCGCCAGCTGCTCGAGACCATGGACGGAATCGGGGCGACCCGGCCCGCCGAGGATCCGGCGGTTCGTGCGGCGTTCTTGCTGGTCAATGACCTCGCGGTACTCCTCCTCCGAAACCACGTCGCCGCCGCGATCGGGGTCGACCCGCTGACGCCGGAGGGCATGTCCCGCTGGGCCAAGGAGGTCACCGCCGTCTACTCGCAAGGCGCATTCGTATCCGAGGAGGGGCAATCGTGACCGACGTCATCAGCGTCCGCGGGCTGACCAAGACCTTCGGAAAGTTCCAGGCACTGGACGGCCTCGACCTGACCGTCTGTGCGGGCGAGGTCCATGGCTTCCTCGGCCCGAACGGCGCGGGGAAGTCGACCACCATCCGCATCCTGCTCGGCTTGATGCGTGCGAGCGGCGGCCACGTCGAACTGTTCGGCGCCGATCCCTGGCGGCGAGCCGACAAGCTGCACGGACGTCTCGCGTACGTCGCCGGCGACGTCGCGCTGTGGCCCGGCCTCACCGGCGGCCAATGCCTCGACCTGATCGGTACGACGTACGGCGGTGTCGCCGAGACACGCCGGGACGAATTGATCGAGCGCTTCGAACTCGACCCGACGAAGCGGATCCGCGACTACTCCAAAGGCAATCGGCAGAAGGTCGCGCTGGTCGCCGCGTTGTCCGCGGAGGTGGAATTGCTGGTGCTCGACGAGCCGACGTCCGGCCTCGATCCGTTGATGGAGCAGGCCTTTCAGCAGTGTGTGCGCGAGCGGCGAGAGGCCGGCGTCACGGTGCTGCTGTCCAGTCACATCCTCGACGAGGTCGAGGCGCTGGCCGATCGGGTGAGCATTGTTCGGCGGGGCCGGACGGTGACGACGGGCAGCCTCGCCGACCTACGTCGTCATACGCGTACGACGGTGCACGCGGTCACCGGCGTCGAACCCTCTGGGCTCGCTCAGTCTGAAGGTGTGGCCGACTGTGTCTCCGAGCGGCTGGATGGCCAGGTGGACAGCCGGTTCACCATCGACGCGGACCACCTCGACGCGGTGGTCGGTCTGCTTCACGCGGCGCGGATTCACACCTTGACGGTGACGCCGCCGAGCCTGGATGCGCTGTTCCTGCGCAACTACGAGGACTCCGTCGAGCCGATTGCCGTGGCCGCGAGATGAGCACCGACGGCATCATGATCGGGATCGTCTGGCGCACCCGCCGTCGCGGCATCCTGGTGTGGGTGCTTGCTCTCGTTGCCGGCATGGTCGGGACGGCCGCGGCCGTGGCCCACATGTACGACACCCCGGCCAAGATCCACACGTACGCCCAGGCGGTCACATCCGGCAGCGCGCTGGCGGCGATCAACGGGCACGTCGAGGGCATCGACAGTCTCGGCGGAGTGATCCAGGACGAGTTCGGATTCCTGGCATCGTTCCTGTTGCCGTTGCTGGGCATCGGACTGGTCGCCGGTTCGACGCGACGTGAAGAGGAATCGGGCCGGCTCGAGACGATCCTCGGCGGCCGGATCGCCCGGTACCAACCGACCCTCGCCGCGCTCGTGGTCGCGACGCTGGCCATCCTCACCACGTCACTTCTCTTCGCGGGCGGTCTTGTCCTCGCGGGAGTGCCGGCATCCGGCGCAATACTGTACGCCGCAGCACTCGGCGGGCTGGCCTTCGTGTTCGCCGGCTTCGCTGCACTCGTGGCGCAACTCGTCCTGCATTCGCGCGGGGTCTACCTGTGGAGCCTGATCATGCTGGCCGCGGCGTACGCGCTGCGGGGGATCGGGGACACGACCAAGACCTGGGTGACCTGGCTGTCTCCGCTGGGTTGGGCCGAGAAGACGGCGCCGTTCGGCGTCCAGCGATGGTGGGCGCTCGCCCTTCCGGCTGTCGTCGGAGTCGCCCTGGGCGGTGGGGCCGTATGGCTGGCCGCTCGGCGCGACATCGGCAGTGCGCTGAGGCGGGGTGACGCAGGACCGGCGCGAGCGAGCTGGCTCCAGCGGAGGCCGATCGGTTTCGCGATCTGGATCCATCGCCCGGCGGCTCTGGGCTGGCTGGCCGGCGGGGTTCTCTTCGCCGCGATGATGGGCGCTCTGGCCCAGCAGTTGCTCGACGCAATGACCGGCAATCCCGCGCTGGCCGAGTCCATGGGCATCCGAGGCGGCCGGCCGCTGGACGGTTTCGTTGCCGTGACCCAGCTGTACGTCGCGGTCGTTGCCGGCGGCTACGTCATTCAGGCGATCGGCACGCTCCGCGCCGAGGAGACCGACGGACGCCTGGAGCCCCGCCTCGCGGGGACCCTGTCCAGGATCCGCTGGCTCGCTGCTCACCTCGTCGCCGTCGCGGCCGGGTTGGTGCTGATAGTCGTCGTCTCGTCCTCGGTCCTCGCAGTTTCGACGGCGCGGTCCGTTGGCAACAGCCACGACTTCGCCGCAATCATGAAGTCCGGTTTGGCTTACCTGCCGGCGGAACTCGTGCTGGCCGGCCTCGCGATCGCGCTGTTCGGCACCTGGCCGCGCACGTTCGGCCTCGCCTGGGCGACGTACGCCGTGGCAACCTTCATCGCCTTCCTCGGCCCCGGGCTCAAGCTCGCGCAGTGGATCGTCGACCTCGCCCCCACCACCCACGTCGGCAACCCTCCGGCGGGCGCGGTCGATGCCAGTGGCCTGTCAGCCTTGGGCATCCTCGCCCTCGCACTCCTGCTGACCGGCTTCATCACCTTCAGGCGCCGCGACGTACCGCGGTAACTCCACGCGTGAACTTTCTTCTCGGCCGGGGCGTCAATCGTGCTGACCGGGATGGATGAGCGGGGGAGCGGGTTGATGAGGCACAGGTTCGGGTTGCCGATCGGTTTGGCGCTGGGGGCGGCGGTGGCGATCGGGTGCCTGCATGCCGCGTCCTCGGTCGAGGCTGGCACGGCGAACGCCGCCGAGAGCGCGCCCCGTGCCGTCGTCGCCACCACTTCCGTGAAGCCGACCACGCCTGCTGGAACGCCGTCGACCACACCGACCCCGTCGAGCACGCAGACGACCGAGCCGGCGGGCCCGGTGAAGCAGGCGCAGGGGAAGGTCGTGTACCTGACCTTCGACGACGGTCCCGACCCGCACTGGACGCCGGAAGTCCTTGCAGTGCTGGCGAAACACGACGCCCGCGGCACGTTCTTCATGCTGGCGCAGAACGCGAATCCGCACCCCGAGCTGGTCGACCAAGTCCGTGCCGCAGGCAACAGTGTCGGCAACCACTCGGTCTCCCACCCGCAACTGCCCAAGCTCTCGCCCGCGCAATTGCACCACCAGGTCGCCGACGGAGTGCAGTCGAAATGCTTCCGCCCGCCGTACGGCGCGACCAACGCCCGCGTCCGCGCCGAGATCCACCGGGACGGCATGCAGCAAGTCCTGTGGGACGTCGACCCCGAGGACTGGGCGCGTCCGGGGACGGCGACGATCGTCCAGCGTGTACTGGCCGGCGCGCGACCCGGCGCGATTATCCTGATGCACGACGGCGGTGGCAACCGCGCGCAGACGGTGGCAGCCCTCGACCAGGTCCTCACCACCTTGTCCGCCCGCGGCTACACCTTCGCCACCTTGTCCTGCTGACGATCGAGGACGTTGGGGATTGCAATCGTGCTATCGATGTATGTGAATCCCGCCGCGCGGGAGTGGACGACAACGCCGGTCGCGGGGGTGACAGAGTTCCATGAATCGTTGCCTGGCTACGCGCCGACTCGGCTGGTCGACGTACCTGCTCTGGCCGACGAGCTCGGGGTCGGCCGGGTGTTCGTCAAGGAGGAGTCGAGCCGGTTCGGCCTGCCGGCGTTCAAGGTCCTCGGTGCCGCGTACGCCGTCTCCCGAGCGCTGTCCGCGCTTCTCGGCGACGGCGATCACGCGCTTCCGCTCCGGTTGCTTGCGGACGGCAACGCCACCCTGATCGCGGCCACGGACGGCAACCACGGCCGCGCGGTCGCCCACCTCGCCCGGTTGATCGGTCTGCCCGCCCGGATCTTCGTCCCCGACTCACTCACCGCGGCGGCGAAGGCCGGTATCGCATCCGAGGGTGCGCAGATCGTCGGGTTGCCGCTCGAGTACGACGATGTCGTGATGGCGGCCAGGGACGCTGCGTCCGCAGCGGGTGCGCTGCTGATCCAGGACACCGCCTGGCCCGGGTACACGCAGATCCCGCAATGGATCGTCGACGGCTACAGCACCTTGTTCACCGAAGCCGACACCCAACTCGCCGCGGCCGGCACACCAGCTCCCGACCTCATCGCCGTACCGATCGGCGTCGGCTCCCTAGCCCAAGCCGCCGTACGCCACTACAGAGCCAAGTCGGCGGACCCCCTTGGCTCAATCATTCTCGGCGTCGAACCGACCCACGCTCCGGCCATCATCACCTCTCTCCAAGCCGGCCGACTCACGTCAGTACCCACACACCCCACGATCATGACCGGCCTCAACTGCGGCACCCCCTCCCACGGCGCCTGGCCCGACCTACTGTCCGGCCTAGACGCCGCAACAACCGTCACCGACCAACAAGTCGCCACCGCAGTCCACGACCTCGAATCCGTAGGCATCGACGCCGGCCCCTGCGGCGCAGCAACCCTCGCAGCCACCAGAACCGCCCTCCCCAACCTGACCCTCCCCCCAACCGCAACCGTCCTCCTACTAAGCACCGAGGCGCGCTCAGCCAACCCCCTCTGACCTTGCCAGCTCTGCGTACGCCGATGCGGGCAGGAGCCGGAGGCCGGTGTGAAGGGCTACCAGCTCCTGGAGTGCGTACTTCGCGGAGCGGGAGAAATCGAAACCGTGCGCACTGAGAGCCACGTCGACTGAGCAAACGCCTGGGCTCAGCCCGATGAGGAGGCCGCCCTGGACGGTCAGCAGGAGGGCTTCGAGCGTGAAGCGCAGCGTGAGATCGAAGGTGATCCTGGCTGGGGGCCACTGGTCGACGGTGACATCCACCTCTGGGTGATGGATCGACGAGATCTCGTGTTCGGCCAACGTGACGTACTCGGGCGGCCCATCGCCGGCGAGCGTTGCGCTCGCAGCCTCTTTGAGGTCACGATGCGTTCGCCAGGCCCACAGGATCGGATCACCCAGGTCGCGATCGAAGGTCGCTGCGAGTGCGCGGGTCACTGGAGCCGATACCAGTCGGCCGGCCGGACCGAGGTCCGGCACCGATTCGAGCACCTTGCTCCTGGTGATCAGGTCGTTCAGCTCGGCGGAGGTGTCCGGGGCAGTCTGGTTGAAGTGCGAGGCGATGGTGACTCGGTGGCTACTGGTGTTCATCGGTCTTCTCCTGCAGGTACTGGCGCCCTCGATCAAGGCGAGCGTTGATGCGGATTCGGTGTGCTGGGCCGGATTCCTGGATCCGAGGAGTCCCCGGAGTCAGTCGCCCGGTCGCATGAACCTGAGGCACCGGATCGGGGCGCGGTTTCAGTCGGCGCCGGTGCTGGAGTCGGCCAGCCGCCCCGACGGCCAGGACGGCTGTCGCGAGCAGCAGCGGCACCAGCCACGAAGGCCAGCTCGGCTCGCTGGCGGCGAGGTCGACCGTGACTGTCGTTCCTGTCGGGACGAGTTCTCCGGCGCGCGGCTGCTGGCTGATGACATGGCGCTCACGACCCGAAGCATCTTTTCCAGCGATCAGATCGAAGACCAGCTCAGCGCCCTCGACCGCGCCGCGGGCCTCGGCCTCGCTGCGGTCGAGCAGGTCAGGAACCGCCACCAGCTTCGGCTTAGGCGCGCGGGTCACGTCGACGGTGACGAGGGTGCCGACGTCGACCTCGGTGCCCGCCCGCGGACGCTGGTTCAGCACGATCCCAGGGGCGTTCCCCGGACGCACGACTCGAGATTGGAACTTGAGCCGAGCAACCCCGACCGCCTGCCGTGCGGTGGACTCGAGACGGCCGACGAGATCTGGCACAACTGTGTGGACCACGGCAGGCGGTGTGGGAGGACTCGGCGGTACGACGGTGGTCGGCGGGGGCGGCGGTGGTGGTGCAGGCGTCCGGCGGATGTCGGCGGTCACGGTGGTGGTGCGTTCGACCAGCTCGCCTGGTTGCGGTTGCTGGCTGACGACGCGCCCCGGGCGCTTGCCGTCCTTGAGGATGTGTTGCACGTAGACGAGCCCGGCACCTTTGACCATGGCCGCGGCCTCGGTCTCGGTGCGGTTGATCAGATCTGGCACTGGCACGAGCACTGGTTGGACAGGCTCTTGGAGGATCAACGTGACTGCTCGTCCGAACACCACGTAGCCGCCGGCGCCGGGTCGCTGCAACCGGACTGTCCAATCGGCAGCTCCGTCGGACGGCGACGTTCGTACGACGAGGCCGAGTTGCGTCGCGGTCTCCCCGGCGACCCGCAGGGTCGTCCCGGTGAAGTCGGGCATCACCACCCCAAGCGAGAGGGCAACGAGCGATATACCTCCGTCGGGGTCGTTCTCGGTGCGTGTCTGCTGCGCGGCAACGACGACGTCCTTCTCATTCACGGCGCCGGGCTTGGAGTTCGCGAGCGTGCAGTTGTAGCCCACGGCTCCGAGGCTCTTTGTCGCCTCCTCCACCGACTGGCCACGAACGTCGGGAGCCGGCCGCGACGGCGACAGGGTCCAGCCGCCCGTGCAGACCTCTGCCGATACGGCTGCGGCGGTGTTTCCACCCGCCAGCAGCATCGCGATCGAGGCCGCCGCGGCCATCAAGTACCTGGTGCGATAAGTGCTCACACCTCTCTGACCGAGCCGTCGGCGCAGTTGATACCCGCCTCGGGTTCCGTCAGGCGGTTTCGGTGCCGTCGCCTAGCACGAGAATGCCGTCGACCATCCAGGCCCTTCCATGGGGGTGCCCTCAGTTTCCGAGTAGACCGGTCAGCCACCGCTCGCACAGGGTGGTCCAGGCGCTGACGACCGGGTCGTTCGCGGCGAGGCCCAGACCGTGTACGCCGTGTGGGAACACGTGCAGCTCTACCGGTACGCCGGCGGTTGTGAGCGCCTCGGCGTACCTCAACGCGTGCGCCGGATGGACCGAGGCGTCGTCGGCCGTGGTCCAGATGAACGTCGGCGGAGTCGCCGTGTCCACGTGCCGGTCGGCCGAGACTTGTTGGCGACTCTGGTCCGTCGGTTGGTGGCCGAGCACCGTGGCGGTGGTGCCGGGGTGCGGCTGGACCTCGAAGCTGATCAGGGGATAGGCGAGGATGCAGAAGTCCGGGCGTCCAGTGGGGCCGGCTTCGGGGCAGGTCGCGGTCGACAGCGCGGCGGCGAGATGACCGCCGGCCGAGGAGCCGATGACGCCGACAGGCGTGGCCTCGCCGGCCCGCTCGCGCATCCACGCGAGCGTGTCGCGTGCCTCTTCGAGTGCCTTCGGCCAAGCGTTCGCGCCGACGGCATAGCGCAGTACGACGGCGTCGAAGCCGAGCCTCGACAACCAGTCGGCATAGTCCTCGGCCTCGTGGGCGGCGTGATGCCGGTAACCGCCTCCGGGGAGGACCAGCACGGACGCCCGCGGCTCTGGGTCGCGGGCGGACGACGTGTGGTTGATGTCAGAACCCTTCCATCCGTTGAACACGAAGATACTGTGCCGGGTTCTTCGTCTGGCCGATCCGCCGCCACCCCGGCCGCCGTGAGTACGCCGCCGAGCATCACAATCGGGTGCATGCAGGCAGAGTTGGAAGTCGGGTCCTGGGGCTCCAGTCCGGTCTGGGGCCGGCGGCCGGGGGTGTTGCATGCCGGGACGGCGGTGCTGATCGCGCTGTCGGCGTCGGTGGAGCTGGTCCGGATGATCGCGGACGCAGCGGGGCTGGCGGCGTTCGCGGCGCTGCTGGTCACGGTCGGTGGCGCGGCGCTGGCGCGCGTGCGGCCGTGGCCGGGGCTGGTTCTGGCTGTCGTGGGCTGTTTGATCTCCGCGCTGGCCGGATGGGATCCGATCGTGATGTGGAGCATCACGGTGTTCACGCTGTTCTCGTTCACTCTGCAGGGCATGCCGGCGGTGCGCGGCACGGTGTTCGTTTGCGTGGGGCTCTATGTGGTGACCTCGATCGCGCAGGATTATGCGTTTCTGAGTCTGGTGTCGTTCCCGGCGGTTGTGTCGGCGGTGGCCGGTGGCGCCGTCGGCAACACGATCCGGATCCATCAGGAGTACTGGAGTTCTCTTGAACAACGTGCGGCTGATGCCGAGGCAACCCGCGATCTCGAGGCCACGCGGAGAGTGGCCGAGGAGCGGCTGCGGATTGCCCGTGACCTGCATGACGTGGTCGGTCACCAGGTTGCCGTCGTCAGCATGCACCTCGGGGTCGCCGAGGTGAGCCTGCCGCCCGGAGCCGACTCGACGCGTACGGCGCTCGACTCGGCGCGGACCGGCGTACGGTCGGTGTTGGTCGAGACGCAGCGCATTCTCGAACTGCTCCGTCGTGGAACCGGCGAGGACTCGACGGCCGAACCGGCGCCGGAGTTGACCCAGTTGCACGAGCTGGTGGAGTCGTATCGGCAGATCGGTCTGAACGTCGACTCCACGATCGGCGAGATCCCGGCAACGATCGACCCGGCCGTGAGTCTGACGGCGTACCGGATCGTGCAGGAGGGGCTGACGAACGCGCACCGGCACGGGGATGGCACTGCTTTGCTGACCGTTGCTGCTGACAACGATCGCTTGCTGATCACGGTGGTCAACCCGCGCCGGGTCGGTGCAGCGGTCGAGCAGGTCGGCAGCGGCTTTGGGCTGGTGGGGATACGGGAGCGGGTCGAGTCGGCGGGCGGGCGGCTCACGGTGGATGACGGAGGCGATACGTTCCGGTTGGGCGTCGTACTGACCGTTGACGGGAGCACCCTGACATGACCAGCATCCTGATCGTGGACGACCAGGAGATGATCCGGGTCGGTCTCCGGTCGATCCTGCAGTCGCATGCGTCGTTCGAGGTGGTCGGAGATGTCGGGGACGGATTGCAGGCGGTGCGGTTCCTCGAGGAGCAGCCGGTTGACGTCGTACTGATGGATATCCGGATGCCGGGCGTGGACGGCGTGGAGGCGACGCGGCGGATCCGGGAGACGGTGCCGCCTGAGACCACCCGGATCGTCATCCTGACCACGTTCGAGGAGGACACGTTGGTGCTGGCCGCGCTGCGGGCCGGGGCGAACGGTTTCCTGAGCAAGGGCGTCGGGCCGGCGGAGCTGATCACCGGCGTCGAGGAGGTCGCTGCCGGCGGTGGTGCGTTGTCGGCCGCGGCGTCGGCTGCCCTGATCGGACATGTCAGCGAGCAGCCGGCGGCGGTGGTCGACGAGGAGATGGCGGGGAGGTTCGCCGGGTTGACGCCGAAGGAGCGGGAGATGGTCGTCGCGATCGCGTCAGGGCTGGACAATGCGCAGATCGCCGCCTCCATGTTCTTGTCGCCGTACACGGTGAAGACGCATCTGAACCGGGCGATGGCGAAGGTCGGGGCCCGTGATCGGGCGCAGTTGGTCGCCTTCGCGTACCGGGCGGGGATCGCTCGCTGATCTGCTGCCATCTGCCGCGATCTACTGCGATCGCAGTAGATCGGTCGCTGCGTGCGGACGATTCGGCGGGCGGTGGAAATTCAGAGGATGAAGGACGTCAGCCTCACCCTTCGTTCTCAGGAGCATCATGCCGCAGTTACTCGCCCGGATCGGCCGCTTCAGCGCGCGCCATCGGCTGGTCGTGGTCGCGATCTGGCTGGCGGTCTTCGCCGGTCTCACCGTTGTCGTCGCGTCGGCCGGTTCGTCCAGCAGTACGTCGAGCGCTTCGATCCCCAGCACGCAGGCCTCGAAGGCCCTCGCCATCGTTCAGCAGAAGTTCCCCGGTACCTCCAGCGATACGAAGACGCTGACGCTGGTCCTCGAGACGCACCGCGCTAAGGTCACCGACGCGCCCGTGAAGGCCGAGATCACCCGCATCCTCGCGCACGCGGCGACACTGCCGAACGTCAGCACGGTGAGCAACCCGTTCGATCCGCAGAAGCCCGCCGTCTCCACCGACGCCACGACCGTGATGTCCACCCTGTCGTTCCATGGCGTGACCGAGGCGAACCAGAAGCAGGTGTACGCCGACGTACTCGACCTGGCGGCCAACGCCCGGACCGACTTCACCGCCGAAGTCGGTGGGCAGCTGTATGCCGACGACACACCCGCGTTCGGAGCGGGAGAGATCCTCGGCGTCGCGGTCGCGTTCCTCGTGCTGCTGCTGACCTTCGGATCACTCGCCGCGGCCGGCGCGAACATGCTCGTCGCCTTCGCGGGGGTCGGTGTCGGAACTCTAGGAGTGCTTGCCTATGGCACCATCAACCCGTTGCAGGACACAACGTTGACTCTGGCAACGATGCTCGGCCTCGCAGTGGGGATCGACTACAGCCTGTTCATCCTTACTCGCTTCCGGACCGAGCTGCGGGAGGGTCGTGACGTCGAGGACGCAGTCGCCCGCGCGGTCGGGACCGCGGGTACGGCGGTCGTGTTCGCCGGTCTGACTGTGATCATCGCGCTGGCTGGTCTGAGCGTGGTCGGTATCAGTGTTCTTCGCGACATGGGCTTGGCCGGCGCGTTCGGCGTACTGATTGCTGTGCTGATGGCGCTGACCCTGCTGCCCGTCCTGCTGCGGACCCTCGGTCGTCGGGCGCTCCCACGACGGGAACGTTCGGGTACTGCGCCTGACGGTCACCGCGTGTCCGTACTGCATCGGTGGGCTGCGTTCGTCGTACGGCGGCCGGTGTGGTCCTTCCTCGGCGCGATCGTTGTCGTCGGCATCGTCGCCGTACCGATGCTGGACATGAAGACGGCGTCGAACATCCCGGGCGGCAACGACCCGGTATCGACGCAACGCCACGCGTACAACTTGGTCGTCGAGAAGTTCGGGGGCGTTCAGAGCCCGTTGGTGGTGCTTGTCCAGGGCAACGACGTGTCGGGGGAGCTGCCGATCGTCGAGAACCGGTTGCGTGCGCTCGAGGGCGTGCAGACGGTCGTCACCAGTGCGGTCACGCCGCAGAGCGACGCCGCGCTGGTCACCGTCGTTCCCCGCGGCGGCCCGATCGACGACGCGACCAAGGAGCTCGTCACCACGATCCGCGACCTCGGCAATATCGGCGGCGTGAGCCTCGCCGTCACCGGTGAGACCGCGATCGGCATCGACAGCAACGCACTGTTGCACAAGGCACTGATCGAGTACGTCGTCCTGATCGTCGGGATGTCGCTGGTCCTGCTGGTGTTGATGTTCCGGTCACTGCTGATCCCGCTGGCTGCGACGCTCGGGTACCTGTTGTCCGTGGGAGCTTCGTTCGGGGCGAGCGTGGCGGTGTTCCAGTGGGGCTGGTTCGACTCGATCATCCCCGCACCGCAGGGCGATCCGATGCTCAGCACGCTGCCGATCATCTTGGTCGGTGTCCTGTTCGGTCTGGCGATGGACTACCAGGTCTTCCTGGTCTCCCGGATCCAGGAGATGCACAGCCGCGGCGCCTCCCCGAAGGAGGCCGTGATCGCCGGCTTCAGCAAGTCCGCCCCCGTCCTGGTAGCCGCAGCCGCCATCATGGCCTTCGTCTTCGCCGGCTTCGCCTCCTCCACGATGGCCGTCGCCGCCTCCATCGCCCTCGGCCTGGTTGTCGGAGTCCTGGTCGACGCCGTCCTCGTACGAATGATCATCATGCCCGCGGTCCTGTCCCTCCTCGGCCCCGCCGCCTGGTGGCTACCCACCTGGCTCGACCGCCTCCTCCCCCACCTCGACACCGAAGGCCACACCCTAAAACCCACCTCGAGTCCTGCCCCGCAATTGGTTGGACTATAAGTCTGGTCAAAAGACTGTGGGTGCGGGCTCGGCGGTCTTCACGGCCGCCGGAGGCAAGCCATGGCTGGTGAAGCGGGCCGATGACCGAGCAGTCGTCGGCGACGACGAGCCCGTTGCGACCCCTCGACGATCGATGTGCTGGGCGCCGGCGCCTTGGCGGGCGTTGGTGGTGCGGCATCAGCTCGGCCCATCGATCCCTGGAGCCAGACGGCGAGGTGGGTAAGCGCGGCGTGCAGTTGCAGTGGGGGTTACGGGCGTGGGCGTTGTTTGATCTGGGCTGCGAGGAGGTCGACCACTTCGGCGATACGTGCCGCGCGGACGTCCGGGCGGCGGGTGGTTGCGTCGATCCAACGGAGGTAGGCCTTGCGGTAGAACTGCGCCAGCGTGTCGAAGAAGGCGGCCGCAGCTGGATTGGCGTCCAGTGCCGCGGCGATGTCGTCGGCAAGGTCTTGGCGCTGCGGGCCCTCGGGGGCCAGCTCGACGATCACCTCAGCGCCGATAGCGACCCCGGTGTCTCGCAGCCACATGGGGGTGATGGTCAGTACCCATCCGCTCCCGGTCGACGCCAGCCTTCCGCGAACCCGCCTGCCGTCGACCGTGCCGCCGACGGGATGGTCGGCCTTGGCACCCCAAGTCTCGTCCGGATCGAACGGCACGACGATGACCGCCCGGTCACCCGGACCAGCGGCGACGACGGCACGAAACTCCTGTCGACTCACGCCCCTGAGCTTCGCATCGTTATGGCAGTCGCGGAAGCTCACCACCGCCTACGGCTGAGCTGTCGAGGAACCGCCCAGCCGCCTGGAGCTCGCCACGGAGCTCGCGATCCGCGAGAGCACTGCACCGCCCGCGCGGGGCGACTAGGTGGTCAGGCGGAGGACGCGGGCGGAGGGTTCGGGGGTGTTGGTGGTGATGGTTAGTGCGTCGGCGCCGGTCCAGGTGTAGGTCCAGTGGGGGTCTTCGGTGGGGAAGTGGGGTGTGATCGTGGAGCGGGGGATGGGGAGGGTGATGGTGGCCGGGCCGGGAGTGCGGTGCCACAGGGTTAGGTAGGTGGTGTCGGGGCCGTTGAGGGCGAGGGCGATCCAGTCGTCGGTCCACCCGGGCAGGCCGAGAGGCCAGCTGGGGACGAGGGTGTCGAGGTTCTTGAGGATGTCGCGATGGGCGGCGAGCGCCGAGCGGACCAGGTCGAGCTCGGACGGCGTCATGCGATTGAGATGGCCGGAGAGGTACAGGCGACCGGGGATGCCGTTGACGAGGGCGAACGTGAACTGTTCGCGGGTGGTCCCCGTGATCGGATAGGCCCAATGGCCGGCCTGTTCGGGCAGCACGGCGGCCGGGGCGGCCGCGGTGATCGGTGCGTAGAGCAACGGATCTTCCTGGTCCGAGGTCGACTGCAGGTGCAGGCGGGACAGCATCGCGTAGTCCATCCGCATCGCGCCCGAGGCGCAGTTCTCGATCAGCAGATCCGGATGACGTGTCTGGAGTCCGTCGAGCCAGTCCAGTAGTGCCCGGTTGTGTTCGAGGAGACCGTGGCCGACGGACGTGCCGCCCTTGTCGGTGCCCGGGCCAGTCATGGTGTTGTTGTCGAACTTGAAGAAGCCGACGCCGAACTCATCGACCAGCCGGTCGACGGTCATGTCCAGGTGCTTGCGGGCGGCCGGGCTGCGGAGGTCGAGTAGGTACCGTCCGGAATCGGCGATCCGGATGCCGCGGCGGCTGAGGAACGCTTCATCGGGCAGCTCGCCGGCGATCGGTGAGCGGACGCCGATGACCTCGGGTTCGAGCCAGAGGCCGGGAACCATGGCGTGTGAGTGAATCCGGTCGATGACCTCGGCGAGCCCGTTCGGGAAGCGGGTCGTCGACGGCTGCCAGGCGCCGACGGTGTTCCACCAGTCGCCATCGGCGTACCAGCCGGCGTCGATACAGAAGTAGTCCGCGCCGGCCTCGGCGGCCGCGTCGATCAGCGGTAGGAGCTTCTCCGTGGTCGGATCGCCCAGCAGAGTGTTCATGTAGTCGTTGAAGACCACTGGCATCCGGGCGTCGACAGGGCGCCGTCGGCGTACGGCGCGCCGTTGGCGGGTGAGGGCGGCGAACGTGGTGTCGCGGTCCTTCCCGGCGACGAGTGACACCGGCACCGACGTGAACGGCGTCTCCTCCGTGAGCTGCACGCTCCACTGGTGTTCCTGGTCGGTCGGGCCGCTCAGGAGGAGGTAGCCGCCGTTCCGGCTCTCGCCGATCTCGTAGTGCCAGGGTCCGTTGTGCTCGATCTGCCAGCCGAGGGCGTACGGCGTACTTCGGTCGACCAGCACACCGATCGGCAGCCGCTCGCCGCTCGACCACGACCCGAAGTTGGTCACCGCGTGCCGGGTCCTGGCGACGTGACGATGGCCTTCGCTCACGATGTCAGCGAGCGCCCCTGCTCGGAGCGACGTCACCGACCATCTGCTCTCGGCCATCCAGCTGTTGTCCGCCGAGTACAGCTCGGCATCGACAGCCTCCAGGCCGACGGCGAGCGACGACAGGAATGTCAGCTCGAGTGACCTGTGGCCGGCGATCGATGCCTCGGACCAGGCGCGGACACCGGCTCCCGCTTCGAACACGCTGGTGACGCGCAGCCCGGAGTCAGCGTCCTCCTGCAGGATGCGCAGCTCGCGGTCGCTCTCCTCGTGCCGGATGTACCGCAACCCTTGGCCGAGCACGGTTTCCACGTGCCGGTTGCTGCTTGGCGACCGCCCGGACCCGATGGCCGACACCTCGACCAGCGGCTGGCTCGTCTCCTGCACAGGACGCTCGGGCTGAGTGGTTTCGCGGACGGCCATCAGTCGCACCGGCCCGCCGTCGAGGGCGAAGGTCAATGCCAGGTCAGGTGTACTCCAGTGCAGCAGCTTCACACGGCCTCATTCCGTTGTCTGGCTCACGACACCTCGTTCGAGGAGGTAGTCCTCGACCGTGAACAAATGGGCGGACATCCACGTGCGTGCCCGGTTCGCGTCATGCGCGGTCAGTGCGGCGAGAATCGAGAGGTGCTCCCGATGGGAGGTCTCGTCGGCGCCGGGCTGGGTGATCGATCGGCGTAGCCGGTCCCGCATCGTGCGGCCGCCCAGGGCGTCGATCAGCGCGGTCAGCACCGGGTTGCCTGCTGCCTCCGCGATGATGCGGTGGAAGGCGATGTCGTTCTCGATCACGGTCTCGTGGTTGGGCTCGTCGAGCGACAGTTCGGCCTCGTTGTGCCGGAGCAGCTCGGCGGCGGCCTCGAGTTCCGAGACGCCGACCCGCAGTGCGGCCGCGGCGGCGGCCTCCGTCTCGAGAATTCGCCGTACCGAATGCAGGTGGGTGGTCCCGCTACCGTCCTGCAGGTCGACCACGAAGCCGATAGGGGCCAGCAGCATCGACGGGTCGAGCTTGGTGACGTAGGTTCCGTCGCCCTGCCGCGTCTCCAGAACGCCCATCATCGACAGCGCGCGAACTCCCTCGCGCAGCGGGTTCCGGGAGACGCCGAGGGCCGCCGCGAGATCCTTCTCGACCGGGAGCCGGTCGCCGGGCCGGAGCCGGCCGTCGATGAGCAGTTGCCGGATGCCCTCAACCACGACATCGGTCTGGGAGACGCCGGGAGTACGAGGCTGTTCGGCGACCTTGCCCGGCGTCATGGCAGTGCATCCGCGGTCGTCCGTGCGGCCCAGTAGGAGCCGTCCGGGAAGCCGTACGTTTCGAGTGATTCCGTGTGCATCTCGGCACTGTAACCGGGCGCGAAGGGCAGCACGTACGAGCCGTTCCGGACCACGCAGGGCTCGACGAAGTGTTCGTGCAGGTGGTCGACGTACTCCGTGACGCGACCGTCGAGGCTGCCCGAAACGGCGACGTAGTCGAAGATCGCGAGGTGCTGAACGAGTTCGCACAGACCGACACCGCCCGCGTGCGGGCATACCGGTACGTCGAACGAGGCGGCGAGCAGGTAGACCGCGAGTACCTCGTTGATGCTGCCCAGACGGGCCGCGTCGAGCTGGCAGTAGTCGAGGGCGCCGGCCTGGAACATCTGCTTGAACAGCACCCGGTTCATGCCGTGTTCGCCGCTGGCCACGCCGATGGGAGCAACGGCCTTGCGGATCGCGGCGTGCCCCAGGATGTCGTCGGGGCTGGTGGGTTCCTCGATCCACAGCGGGTCGAACTCGGCCAGCGCCTTGACCCATTCGATCGCCTCCGGCACGTCCCACACCTGGTTCGCGTCGATCATCAGATGACCGTCCGGTCCGAGGACCTCGCGGGCGATCCCGCAGCGCCGGATGTCGTCGGCGAGGTTCGCGCCGACCTTGAGCTTGACGTGTTTGTAGCCGGAGGCAACGGCTTCCTCGCAGAGCCGGCGCAGCTTGGCATCGGAGTACCCGAGCCAGCCGGCCGACGTGGTGTAGCACGGGTAGCCGGTGGTCTCGAGCTCCTCGATTCGTTGCTTGCGGCCCGGTTCCTGGCGGGCGAGCAGGGTGATGGCCTGGTCGGGTGTCAGTACGTCGGACAGGTACCGCAGGTCGGCGGCCTCGACGAGTTCCTCGGGCGACATCTCGGACAACAGCCGCCACAGCGGTACGCCGGCCCGCCGGGCGGCCAGGTCCCAGAGCGCGTTCATGACCGCGGCCAGGGCCAGGTGGATGACGCCCTTGTCCGGGCCGAGCCACCGCAACTGACTGTCCGACTGCAGTTCCCGGTAGATCCGGCCGAGGTCGGCGCACAGTTCGTCGACGTCACGGCCGATCAGCGGCTCGGCACGCTGACGGGCGGCGGCAGCGCACAGGTCGGTGCCGCGCCCGATGGTGAACGTCAGGCCGTACCCGGCCAGGTCGGGGTCGTCGGTGTGCAGCACGACGTACGCCGCCGAGTGATCGCCGTCCTTGTTCATCGCGTCGGATCCGTCGCGGTTGAGCGAGGTCGGAAAGCGGACATCGACGACCTCCACCGAGGTGATGCAGCGCATGGCGGGCCTCTCAAAGCGCGATAGATGGGATCTTTCTCCACCTTTGGTGCCGTTCAGTATGGACCAGGACGACCGCCAGCGCTACGATCCCGGCAATTCATAGGATTAATACCTGGCCATCCCGATGGAGGATGCGTGGCATGAGCAACCTGGTGAGCTCGGACCGCTCCGGGCCGCAGCGGCTGTACTACGACCGGCCGGCGGCCTCGTGGCTGGAGGCGCTGCCGCTCGGCAACGGCCGGATCGGCGCGATGTGCCACGGAGGAATCGGCAACGATCGGATCGCGCTGAACGACGAGACCCTGTGGTCGGGTGGTCCGGAGACCGCACGATTGTTGTCGACCCCGCTCGGCGCGACCGGTGCGGACGCGGTCCAGGCTGTGCGCGACGCGCTCCGGGCGGGTGACGTCCGGCGCGCACACGAGTTGGCCGGCGGCTTCCACTCCGGTTACTCGCAGGCATACCTGCCGGCGGGTGATCTCCTGCTGGAGATTCGCGTCGCGGGTAGTACGCCTACGGCCGGCGAGGTAACGCAGTACCGTCGCGAGCTCGATCTCGACGCTGCGGTGGCCACGACGGCGTACGAGATCGGTGGCGTGGCGGTGCGGCAGGAGGTCTTCGTCAGCGCGCCGGACGGCGTACTGGTGCAGCGATTGACCGCATCCGAGCCGGTACTGGCGCTGACCTGCCGGCTGACGTCGCAGTTGCCGTCGCAGTCGCAGGCAATCGAGGACGGGCTGGGCCTGACCCTGCAGGCTCCGGCTGACGTCGCCCCGCCGCATCGCGACGTGCCGGAGCCGATCAGGTACTCCGACGGCGACGATCGCGGCATGGCGGCGGCCATCGCGTTGCGAGCCCGCACCGATGGCGAGGTCCGGGCGGAAGAGTCCGGGCTGGTGGTCGACGGCGCGACGGAGGTCACCCTCGTCCTTGCGACCGCGACGGGATATGACGGTCCGTTCACCGTCCCGACCCGGACGGGCGCCGAGTGCTTGGCTGGCGCGGATGGGATTGTGCGCGCTGCGCTCGAGCGCGAGTACGGCGACCTCCTGGCCGATCATCAGACGGATCACCGGCGGCTGTTCCGGCGCGCGTCCCTCGAATTGTCCGGATCGGCGGAGCGCTCCGAGTTGCCGACCGACGTCCGGGTGGCCCAGGCGGCGGACGATCCGGCGCTGGCCGCGCTGATCTTCAACTACGGCCGGTACCTGATGATCGCGAGCTCGCGACCGGGTGGACTGCCGACCAACCTGCAGGGGATCTGGAACGACATCCTGCGGCCGCCGTGGAGCTCGAACTTCACCATCAACATCAATACCGAGATGAACTACTGGCCGGCCGAGACGACCAACTTGTCCGAGTGCCACGAGCCGCTGCTCAGGTATATCGAGCAACTTGCCGAGGCGGGTCGCCGGACGGCTCGTGAGCGGTACGGATGCGGCGGCTGGACCGCGCACCACAATGCCGACGCCTGGTGCTGGACGAATCCGGTCGAGGGCGATCCGCGGTGGTCGAACTGGCCGATGGCAGGCGCATGGCTGGTCCGGCATCTGTGGGATCACTACGAGTTCACCGGCGATGCCGAGTTCCTCGGCCGATCCTGGCCGGTGTTGCGCGGCGCGGCGGAGTTCTGCCTCGACTGGCTGGTGGAGATGCCGGACGGCAGCCTCGGTACGGCGCCGTCGACCTCTCCCGAGAACGACTACATCGCGGCCGACGGGCAACCCGCGTCCGTGACCGAGTCGTCGACGATGGACATCGCGCTGATCTCGGATCTGTTCCGCCGGGTCGAGCAGGCGGCAGAGGTGCTGGACGTCGTCGATCCGCTCGTCGGCGAGCTGTCCACCGCGCGGAAGCGACTGCCCGATCCGTCGATCGGCGCTCAGGGGCAGCTGCAGGAGTGGGCGGCCGATCTGCCGGAGGAAGATCCGCATCACCGGCACATGTCGCACCTGGTCGGCGTACATCCTGGCGATGCGATCACGCCGGACAGCACTCCCAGCCTCGCCGTGGCGGCCTTGCGGACGCTCGACCTGCGCGGTGACGAGGCGACCGGATGGTCGCTGGCGTGGAAGATCTGCCTACGGGCCCGCCTGCGCGACGCCGCCGCGGCCCACCGGTTGATCCAGGCTTTCCTCAGTCCTGCGGACGATTCCGCCAGGGGGCGACCCGGTAGCGGGGCGGGCGTCTACCCGAACCTGTTCTGCGCGCATCCGCCGTTCCAGATCGACGGCAACTTCGGTGCGACGGCCGGTATCGCGGAGATGCTCCTGCAGAGTCACACCGGCGAGATCGAACTGCTCCCCGCCCTGCCGGCCGAATGGCCGAGTGGGCGAGTGACCGGTCTCAGGGCGCGCAACGGCATCACCGTCGACATCGCATGGACGTCGCAGGGCATCGAAGCAGTCCTCACCGCCGATCGGGACACCGAGCGGGTCGTCCGCCACGGCGACGATCGGGTGCTCGTGAGGTTGACGGCCGGAATCGGTCAGCGCATGAGCTCGGCCCTTACCGCCGGCCAGGACGAGGAGGTCTCATGGCCACGCTGACAACCGTCCGGCCACCGGCCGGTGAGCTACCGGACCGATCCAAGCGGCGACGCAGACGCGAGCGCCCCGGGATCAAGGGGCTGCGCCGCAGTTTCCGGCGGCACTGGACGCTGTACCTGTTGATGGTCGTGCCGCTGGTCTGGTTCGTGGTGTTCAAGTACATCCCGATGTCGAACGCCGTGCTGGCGTTCAAGAGCTTCAACGTGACCAAGGGCATCTGGGGAAGCCCCTGGGTCGGCTGGCAGAACTTCGACCTGTTCTTCCACAACCCGGTGTTCTGGACCCTGGTGAAGAACACCTTCGTGCTGTCGGTGTACACCGTGGCGGCGAGCTTCCCGATCGCGATCATCCTGGCGCTGGCGGTGAACGAGGTCCGCAACGGCCTGTTCAAGCGGACCGTGCAGATGGTGACGTACGCGCCGTACTTCATCTCGACCGTGGTGGTCGTGTCGATGACGATCCTGGTGCTGTCGCCACGGCTCGGCATCGTCAACGAAGGGCTCGGCTTCTTCGGTGTGCCGGCCATCGACTTCCTCGGGAACCCGGACTACTTCCGCCACATCTATGTGTGGTCCGACGTGTGGCAGACGACCGGGTACTCCGCGGTCATCTACCTGGCCGCGCTGTCCGGGATCGATCCGGCGTTGCACGAGTCGGCCAAGATCGACGGCGCGAGCCGGCTGCAGCGGATCCGGCACGTGGACCTGCCCGGGATCATGCCGACCGCGGTGATCATCCTGGTCCTTGCCGTCGGCAACATCATGGCGATCGGGTTCGAGAAGGCCTTCCTGCTGCAGAACCCGCTGAACCTCAGCGAGTCGGAAATCATCGCGACGTACGTGTACAAGACCGGTCTGCTGAACGCGGACTTCAGCGGCGCCACCGCGGTCGGGCTGTTCAACTCGGTGATCAACCTCGCCCTGCTGCTGATGGTCAACACGATCGCCAAGCGGATCACCGGGAACGGACTGTGGTCATGAGCGTGCAAACCGAAACACGGCCGTCGCCGAACAAGCGGCTCGAGCGCCGGGCGGAACGGGCCCGGCGGATCCGCGAGCCGCGGACGGACCGGATCTTCCTGTTCTGTGTGTACCTGCTGCTCGGCGTGTTCCTCCTGGTCGTCCTGCTGCCGTTGCTGTATATCGTGGCGAGCTCGTTCAGCAGCCCGGAAGCGGTCTCGGCCGGCCGGGTGCTGTTCTGGCCGGTGGACTTCTCGCTGCGCGGGTACCACGCGGTGTTCGAGAACCCGCAGATCGTCCAGGGCTACGTGAACTCGTTGTTCTACACCGTGGTCGGCACGATCGTCAGCGTCACGATGACGATCGCGATCGCCTATCCGATGTCGCGCCGGACGCTGGTCGGTCGCAACGTGGTGATGACGGCCATCCTGTTCACGATGCTGTTCACCGGCGGCCTCATTCCGACGTACCTGGTGGTCCAGTCGACCGGTCTGCTGGACACCCGGTGGGCGTTGATCATCCCGCAGGCGATCGGGGTCTGGCAGGTCATCATCGCCCGGACGTACTTCCGGACGGCGATCCCCGACGAGCTGGTCGAGGCCGCCGAGCTGGACGGCTGCGGCGACCTGCGCTTCCTGTGGTCGGTGGTGATCCCGTTGGCCAAACCAATGATCGCGGTGGTCGCGCTGATGTACGCGATCATGCAGTGGAACTCGTACTTCGACGCGCTGATCTATCTCAAGAACCCGGACCTGTTCCCGCTCCAGCTGGTCCTGCGCAACATCCTCATCCTCAACACCTACAGCGGCGGCGCCGTCGACGCATCCGTCGTACTGCAGCGCCAGCAGCTGGCCGACCTGCTCAAGTACTCGCTCATCGTGGTGGCCAGCGTTCCGGTGCTGCTCATCTACCCGTTCGTCGCCCGCTACTTCACCAAGGGAATCATGATCGGCGCCGTCAAGGGCTGATCCTTCGCATCATCTCTACCCCTGTGAGGGACCATGTCTGTTCAGTTTCGACGTACCATCTGCGCCGCGGCCGTCGGCCTCACCCTGGCGGCACTGGCCGCCTGTTCGAGCGGCAGCGGCGACAGCAGTGACCAGAGCAAACCGCTGCCGACCGTGACCGGCAACCCGGCCGTGACCCTGAACGTCTTCGCGCCGCAAGGCCCGGACTTCAACCTGGCCACGAACGCCTTCACCAAGCTGGCGAGCCAGAAGTTCAACATCACCTTCAAATGGCAGACCACCACGTACGACGCGGGCCCGGCCAAGGAGAAGCGGCAGATCTCGCTGGCCAGCGGCGACTACCCGGATCTGTACATGCTGATCCCGTGGGTCGACCAGTTCACCCAGGCCGACCTGCTCAAGCTCGGCAGCCAGGGCGTCATCCTGCCGTTGAACCAGCTGATCGACCAGTACGCGCCGAACATCAAGAAGGCACTCGACGCGACGCCGGACTGGAAGGCGATGGCGACCGCGCCGGACGGCAAGATCTACGGCATGCCGCAGTGGGTGGACTGCTACCACTGCACCTACCAGGACAAGCTCTGGATGAACTCGGCCTGGCTGAAGAAGCTCGGACTGCAGCAGCCGAAGACGACCGAGGACATGCGTAAGGTCCTGGAGGCCTTCAAGACCCAGGACCCCAACGGCAACGGCAAGGCCGACGAGATCCCGATCAGCGCCGACGTCCGCGACAGCCTCATCCCGTACTTCATGAACGCCTTCATCTATGACCCGCAGGGCACCAGCGGAAACAACAACTCGACCCTGGTGCTGAACAACGGCAAGGTCGACATCCAGGCCAACAAGGACGGCTGGAAGCAGGGCCTGGCCTACATCAACTCGCTCTACAAGGAGGGGCTGATCGACAAGGGCGCCTTCACCCAGAACCCCGACGCCCTCCAGCAGCAGGGCGACCACGCCGGCGCCACGGTGCTCGGATCGGCGACGGTGCTGCACCCGGGCATCTTTGTCACGGTCGGCTCGCCCGACGGACGCGACAAGCAGTACGACGCCGTACCGCCGCTGACCGGTCCGGACGGGGCGAACTTCACCGGCTACAACTTCCCCAGCGTCCCGGGCGGCACCTTCGTGCTGACCAACAAAGCCACGCCGGAGAAGCAGATCCAGGCCATCAAGCTGCTCGACTACCTCTTTACCCAGGACGGTGAGATCAACGGGATGTTCGGCACCGAGGGCAAGACCTGGGCCAAGCCGGCGGCCGGTGAGGTCGCGCTCGACAAGTCGCTGAAGCCGCTGTACCGGCAGATCCCGCAGAAGGCCGGCGCCAACCCGCCGAACACGGCGTGGCAGGCGATGGCGCAGTACAACAACACCGCGCAGTTCCGCGCCGCGGAGTCGGTGAGCACCGACATCTACTCGCAGGCCGGCTACGAGCGACGGCTCTTCGAGGCGACCAAGCTGTACGAGGGCAAAGAGGACAAGGCGCAGACGTACCCGTACTGGAAGGTCTGGATCGACCCGTCGCTCGGCAGTGAGGTCGCGACCCTGCAGACCAACATCGAGAACTACGTGCAGCAGAACGCCCTGCAGTTCATCACCGGGTCCAAGGACCTGAACAAGGACTGGGATGCCTACGTCAAGGGCCTCGACGGACTGGGCCTCAAGCGGTACCTGGAGATCCAGCAGACCGCGTACGACAAGGTCCCGAACAAGTAGTCCCCGACAGAACAGGAGCGACCAGTGCCGTTCGACGCAACCTTCGAATCACTAGCCACATTCGAGTGTCCGGAGTGGTTCCGGGACGCGAAGCTCGGCATCTGGTCGCACTGGGGGCCGCAGTCGGTGCCGCGGTACGGCGACTGGTACGCGCGCCACATGTATCGCGAGGGCAGCGACCAGTACCGGTACCACCTGCGGACCTTCGGCCATCCGTCGGAGTTCGGCTACAAGGACATCGCCGAGCGGTGGAAGGCGGAGCGGTTCGACGCCGGTGCCTTGATGGATCAGTTCGTCGCGGCCGGAGCGCGGTACTTCGTGGCCCAGGCTGTGCACCACGACAACTTCTTCAACTACGACTCGGCCCTGCACGGGTGGAACTCGGTGAAGGTCCGCCCTGGCAAGGACATCGTCGGCCTGTGGAGGGGCGCGGCGACCGAGCGCGGGTTGCCGTTCGGGCTCACGGAGCATCTCGGCGCGGCGTTCAGCTGGTTCGCTGCGGCTAAGGGTCACGACCGACACGGGCCGTACGCGGGTGTGCAGTACGACGGCGGGGATCCGGCGTACCGGGAGCTGTATCTCGACAACAGCGCCTACCTGACCGGGCCGGAAGTCGTGGTGCAGGATCCGTGGTACGCCACCGAACCGGCGTGGCACCGGCACTGGCTCGATGCGGTGACCGAGATGATCGACAAGTATCAGCCCGACCTGCTGTACTCCGACGGGCCGCTGCCGTTCGGCGAGGTGGATTACATGCCTGGCCTCCGCGCGGTCGCCCATCTCTACAACACCAATCCCCGCGCGGTGTACCAGCAGAAGGACCGCAACCGCGAGGTGAGTGCCGTCGGGATCATGGACATCGAGCGCAGCCAGACGCCGGAGATCAATCCGGCACCCTGGCAGACCGACACCTCGGTGGGTGACTGGTTCTACAACGTCCGCGACGTCTACAAGACCGCCGGCCACGTGATCGAGCTGCTCGTCGACATCGTGTCGAAGAACGGCAACCTGTTGCTGAATGTGCCGCAACTGCCGGACGGCACGATCGACCTCGAGTGCTCGCAGCTCCTGAAGGACCTCGGCGCCTGGACCCAGGTCTGCGGCGAGGGCATCTACGGCACGAGACCGTTCCGCGTGTTCGGCGAAGGTCCTTCCACCGTTGTCATCAAGGGCTTCACCGAGGACCGGGTCAGCTGGACGAGCGCCGACTACCGCTTCACCCGCCGGGACAACACTCTCTACGCCTTCCAGTTGGCGTGGCCGGACGACCGGCGCGCGGTCATCCGCAGCCTCGCCGACCACGAGACTGTTCGCGGCGTCCGCCTCCTCGGCCACGGTCCCGTCTCCTTCGAACAAGCCCACGGCATCTTGGTCGTCCGCCTTCCCGACGCCCCACCACTCGACGTCGCCAACTGCCTTGCCATCGACCTCGACGCGGTCTGAAGCGCATGTACGGCTATCTGTATGTGCACTTCAAGCGCGAATCAGTCGACGGTGAGCAGATCTACTTCGCGTTGAGCGACGGCGACCACGCGCTGCACTTCGAGGACTTGAACGGCGGCAAGCCGGTCCTGTACTCCGCCTTGGGTGAGCGCGGTGTCCGTGACCCGCACATCGTCCGTTCCCCGGAAGGTGATCGGTTCTTCCTGGTCGCGACCGACTTGCGCCTGGCTGCCAGTCTCGACTGGGATCGGCACCAGCGCCGGGGGAGTCGCTCGATCATGGTCTGGGAATCGACCGATCTGGTGGACTGGGGCGAGGGCCGGCTCGTCGAGGTCGCACCGCCCGAGGCCGGCAACACCTGGGCGCCCGAAGCGATCTGGGACCCCGAGCAGGGCGCGTACCTCGTGCATTGGTCGTCGACGCTGTACGACAACGCGGCGCACGAGGGGGAGAGCTACAACCGGATCATGTCTGCGACTACTCGCGACTTCCGCGAGTTCTCTCAGCCGCGCGTGTGGATCGATCGAGGCTGGCAGACGATCGATGCCACGCTGATCGAGCACGAGGGCGTCTACTACCGCTTCCTGAAGGACGAGCGTGGCCGCGGCGGCAGCGCGCCGTACGGGAAGTCGATCTTCTCCGAGACCTCGACCGCGTTGACCGCGGCCGAGTGGAAGCCGCTGGCCGAAGGCATCGGACTGGGGCCGATCAGTCAGGGCGAGGGGCCGCTCGTGTACAAGTCGAATACGGAGGAGAAGTGGTACCTCTGGATCGACGAGTTCACCGCCGAACGCCGGTACGTCCCCTTCGAGACCACCGACCTGGCCGGCGGCGCCTGGGTTCCCTGCGAGGACTACCGTCTGCCGGAGGATCCCTGCCACGGCGTCGTCCTGCCGCTGGCCCTTGAAGAGTACGAGCGACTCAGCAGGAGTTGGAGCGAGTGAGAGTGCGTTTGGCGTACGGCGAGGTCGGACTGGCGATCGAGGTGGATTCCGCGCGTACGACGGTGGTGGAGCCTGTCCACCATGAGCCCGCGTCGGACCCGGTCGAGGGTTTGCGTCGTGCGCTTCGTGAGCCGGTGGCCGGACCACCTCTGCGCGATCGGATCCGGCGGGGCCAGACCGTGGCGATCTCTGCCTGCGACGGCACGCGCCCGCAGCCGAGGCAGTTGATGATCCCGGCCGTTCTTTCCGAACTGGAGGACGTCGTCGACCTCGCTGATGTCGTGGTTTTGGTTGCCACTGGCACCCATCGGCGCAACAGCGACGCCGAACTACGCAGCATGTTCGGCGACGAGATCGTCGACACGGTGAGGATCGTCAACCACGACGCACGCGACCGGAGTCAGTTGGCCTGGATGGGAGTCCACGGCGACGGGGTTCCGGTCTGGCTGAATCGCGAATGGGTCGACGCGGATGTCCGGATCACCACCGGTTTCGTCGAACCGCACTTCTTCGCCGGCTTCTCGGGTGGCCCGAAGCTCGTCGCCCCAGGGCTGGCCGGCCTCGACACGGTCCTGGTCTTGCACGACGCCGCCAGGATCGGCAGCCCTCAGGCGACCTGGGGAGTTACCCACGGGAACCCCGTGCATGACGATGTCAGGGCGATCGCGGAGGCGACCGGCGTCACGTTCGCCCTGGACGTCGTACTCAATCGCGACCAGAACATCGTCGCGGCGTTCGGTGGGGATCTGCTGCCGATGCATGCCGCCGCTTGTGCCGCGGCCAAGCAAATGGCCATGCGGCCGGTGACAACCCCGTTCGACGTGGTCGTCACGACGAACTCGGGATACCCGCTCGACCAGAACCTGTATCAGGCGGTCAAGGGGATGTCGGCCGCGCATCAGATCGTTCGCCCGGGCGGCACGATCGTCTGTGCGGCCGAATGCCGTGACGGTTTCCCGGATCACGGGTCGTATCGATCGGTTCTGAGCTCGGCGGAATCCCCGCAAGCACTGCTCGACCAGATCAGCCGGCGTACCGAAACCACACCGGACCAGTGGCAGGTGCAGATCCAGGCCCGCATTCAATCGACCAGCAGAGTTGTGATGCGGACCGGATACCTCAGCGACGCCGACCTCGCGGCAGCACACCTCGAACAAACCACCGACATCTCCGCAACCGTCGCCGACTCCCTCGCAGCCGCCGGCCCCGCCGCGCGCCTCTGCATCCTCCCCGAAGGCCCCCAAACAATCCCGTACGTCACCTGAAGCGGGGCGATCTCAGCGGACGGTCACCGCCTTGGCGACCGAGATGGCCTGTGCGTGGTCGGCGTCTGCGGTGAATACGGTTCGATAGGCGTAGGTGCCGCGGCTCGTCGGCCTGATGCCGAAGGCGTAGGAACCGGTTGTGCTGAGCTTGACGTTCGCGAGGGTCTTCCAGGTGCGGTTGACGTACTGCTGCAGATAGACCGGCATGCCGGCGTGTGCGGGCCGTACGGCGCCGTAGAACTTCGTCGTGGCGCCGAGCGCGATGGTTGTGGGGGAGATGGCGGCACTGATCGTCGGCTTGACCTCGACCAGCAGGTTCGCGCTGCGGGAACCCATCAGCTCGGTCGAACCGAGATACGCGATCGCGAGGACCGAGGAAACCGACGGCTTGTAGGTGAAGCTGACTGCACCGGTCGAGGTCGTTTTCAGGGTGCTGAGTAGTTTGAACGTCGCGACGTTCTTCGGACGCCAGTACAACGCCACGGGGGTGCCGGGCACCGGCCTGTTGTCGATCTTGAGCATCGTGCCCTTCAGCGTCACAGCGGCGCCGTAGGTGACCGATGTGGAGGTGAGGCCGGCCGCAGTCCTGGTGCCAGTCAGCCGAGCCACGGCGCCTGGGCTGAGTTTGCCGCTGCGGTCCCTGACCCACGCGGCGAAGGTGTACGTCGTCGCGTTGGCGAGGCCTGTGGTCTTCACCGCTGCCCCGGTGCCGGCGTACACGAGAGTGCCGGTGCTCAACGAGGGAGCGGTGTTGCCGACGTTGCGCCGGACGATGACCTGATCCAGGTCGGTCGTCGGTGGGACCTTCCAGGTGAGGGTCGCGCCGAGGTAGGCGCCGGTGCTGGTGAAGGAACCGATCGGCTGGGGCGCGTTGTCGACGGTGCGGAACCAGGACGAGTAACCGGTGAAGTACCGGCTGTCCGCATCTTGGATCGCTCCGATCCAGATCCGGTACGGGGTGTTGTCGAGCAGTGGTGCCGTGGGGGTGAGCGTCACCGTCTGGGTGTCGGTGTCGTAGCTGAGGTTTGTCGCCACGGACGCGCCGGTCTTGCCGTTGATCAAGCGGACGGTGTCGCTGGTGATGACACCGGGAGGCACCGAGCGTCCGAATGTGACGCGAGGCGCAACATCGAGCGGGACGCCGGTGGACAGGTTCGCCACGGAGGTATCCCGGATCCAGACGCCATCCCCGGTCGCGTTGCCGTAGGTGGTGCTGGCGCCGATGGTCAGAAGGTACGGCCTGCTGTCGTGCGAGCCGTTGGAGCTGCGGACGGCAATGTAGGTCGTACCGTCGATCAGGTTCACGTTGGTCGCGGCGTCCAGCGAGCCGATGACCTCGTGGCCTTGGTCGTCCAGTTTCGGCGACGGTGTTTGGGCGGCGCCGATGATGCGGACATCCCGGTCGTAGACCGACACAACCGGTCCCATGTTCTGGGCGTAGTCCGGCGAGCTGTACTCGGGGCTCGTGACAGTGACGACCGCGTTGCGTGCGGGCGAGTCGATCTTGTACCAGTCGACGTCGCCCTCGGAGTCGATGGATCCCGTGATGGCGTTTCCGTTGATCGGACTGGCCTTCGCCGGATAGTCGTTTCCATCCGGTACTGCGGACGGGAACTCGGTCGTCCAGGCACCTCCGAGTGCTCCATAGGCGTCGAGGATGCCTGCGCCGTAGTACGGATCGATGCCTCGGGGCCCTGCATCGCGGGCCGTTGCCTTCAGCTGTGCGACTACCTGGGCAGGGGTGAACGCCGGGTACTTGTTCCGCACGAGGGCGGCGACGCCGGCGACGATCGGAGCCGAGAACGACGTGCCGCTCGCCAGGCCGTACGGGAAGTCGGGTGCCAGCGCCCGCGGCACCGTACTGGCGATGTCGAAACCGGGTGCGGCGATGTCGACCCAGTCGCCGTACGAGCTGAAGCCGGTCAGTGAGCCGTTGTCGTCCGTTGCGCCGACGGCGAGTGCCTCCGGGTAGGCCGCTGGGAACTGCGGGACATCATCGCCGCTGTTCCCGGCGGACACCACGACGACGATGCCCTTCGCGACGGCGTTGGCCAGCGCCTCGTGGAGGATCGGGTTGTCGCCCGGGCCGCCGAGAGACATGTTGATCACCCGGGCGCCGTGCGAGGTGGCCCAGTTGATGCCGGCGATGACCTCGTCGTCGGTGCCTTCGCCGTACTGATCGAGGACCTTGACCGGCTGCACCTTGGCGTTCCAGGCCACGCCCGCGATACCGGCGGCGTTGCCTGTGTTCGCGGCGATGACACCGGCTACGAAGGTTCCGTGGAAGTTGTCGTCGACCGGCGCGGTGCCGGGGGCAAGCACGTTGTACCCGGGGACCGTGCGGCCGACCAGTTCGGGATGGCCGGCATCGATGCCCGTGTCGAGTACGGCGACTGTCTGACTGCCGGCCGTCTTGGTCACGTCCCAGGCTTGCGGCATCCGAACGGTCGGCAGGTACTTCTGGTTGGCGGCGTACAACCCGTCGTTGGGGGTGGCGCTGGCCTTGCGGATGTAGTTCAGCGACGCGAGCTCGACGCTGGGGTCGGCGCGCAGCTTCTTGAGCAGGTCGGTTGCGGGTTCTGAGCCGGTGACCTTGACGACGTCGTGCGTGATGGAGTCGCTCACCCGGCCCGCGGATCTGCCAAGGGCGTGCTTCTTGGCTGCCGACGTGGCTCCGGCCTTGAACTTGACCACGACCGACGACTGATCGTAGACCGGCTTGGACACGCCCGCGGCGAGCCCGAACCGTGCGGGCCGCGGTTCGGAAGCCTGGCCGGACGATCCCGTCACGGTCACCAGAGTGGCCGCGATCAGGGTGGCCGGGACACCGAAGCGAAGAACCAGAGCAGAACGAGATGGCAACGGATCCCCAAGGGTCTCGAGTGGGCGGATCGCCGGATCGCGACGAATCGTGACGCGACGCCGGAAGCTCGGGGTCCGGGCGCACTGGCTATATCGGCACCGTCGGCCGGTCGTTACGGCGGTGATCGGACTGTGACCATCGTTGTCACCAGGACGCCAGGACAAGCCTTCCTCAGCAGTTCGTCCGGTGCTTTCATGCGGCGGCCGGCTCCGCCCTCGATCTGTTCGCCGCGACCTCGTGGGGACTCAGTCGAGGACTGGTCAGCAGCTCCGTCTCGGTCGGTTGACGAACCCGGGGTTGGGCGTCGATCAGCCGTTGAACAATGGCGTGGATGAGGCTGCTCTGGTGGCGGGCGTGGGGCATTGGCCGGGTAGCCCGGGTAGCCCGGGTAGCCCGGGTAGCCCGGGTAGCCCGGGTAGCCCGGGTAGCCCGGGTAGCCCGGGTAGCCCGGGTAGCAGCGTGATCAGCGGGCATCGCAGTACGCACCAGAAGCTCGGCGGTACGCCGGTTGGCGCGCCCGCGGTCGATTTCGGCGGTGCGTTCGATAGCCGCAAGAGCTACCTGACCACGGCACACATCTTCGAGAACAAGGGTGTGGGCGCATATCTGGGTGCGGCCGGATTCGTCAAAGACAAGATGATCCTGCAGGCCGCTGCTGGGATCTTCGGGGTCGAGGCCCGGCACGCTGCCGTGGTCGGCAACCTCCTCGGTCTGAAGGCCGAGGGCGGCGTCTACATGGGCTCGACCGAGGTCGGCATCCCAAGGCCGACGTCCTCAAGGCAGTCGCGCCGTTCCTGCAGGACCCGGCAAAGGTCGTTGCCGCGATCACCTACTGATCCACCTGACACCTTCGGCCGGCCACCCAGGGGGAGGCCGGCCGAAGGTTTGTGTCAAGAGTTCTTGGCGCTGGTGTTGATGGCGCCGTTCACGCCGTTGGGGAAGAAGCCGCCCTCCGCAACGGCCTGCGCGGATGGGTCGCAGGTTCGGACCCATCCGCGCGAGGGGTCGTGACGAAGGATCAGTGTTCTGTCCGACCGTTCAGACTCGGGGTGCGCTGATGTTCACGCTGGCCTTCATCGGATTGCTGGGTGGGCTGATCACGGGAGTTTCTCCGTGTGTGCTGCCGATGCTGCCGATCATCTTCTTTGCCGGGACTGCTGGTAAGGCCGCCGCACCTGCTGGGCGGTCGGAAGGCGATGTGCTGGTTGCTGAGGCGCCGGTCGAGCCGAGGCGCGATCTTCGGCCGTTGAAGATCATCGCGGGCATCGTGGTGAGTTTCAGTCTGTTCACGTTGACCGGGTCGGTGATCCTGTCCGCGCTCGGGCTCCCGGACGACTTCCTGCGGTGGGGCGGGCTGACCGTGCTCACGCTGGTCGGCCTCGGGCTGATCTTCCCGGCGCTGGGGCACTGGATCGAGAAGCCGTTCTATCGGCTGCCGAAGATCAACCGGAACAACAACGGCGCCTTCGTCCTCGGTCTCGGCCTGGGGACGCTCTACGTCCCGTGCGCGGGTCCCGTGCTGGCCGCGATCACCGTGGCCGGTGCTACGGGCAACATCGGCTGGCAGACCGTCGTACTGACTGTGTCGTTCGCGATCGGGGCGGCGCTTCCATTGCTCATCTTCGCGTCCGCCGGCTCGCGCATCTCGCAGCGGGTGAAGGCTTATCGCGATCACGCCCGCGGGTTCCGGATCGGTGGCGGGATCGTGATGATCCTGCTCGCGGTCGCGCTCGCCTTCAACATCACCGACGTGATCCAGCGCTCGCTGCCGTCGTACACCAGCGGCCTGGAGCAGAAGGTCGCCCAGAACAAGACCGTGCAGGGAGCGCTTGCTCCCGCGATCGGTGGTGCGAGCGCGGACCTGGCCAAGTGCACGCCTGGTGCCGCCGAGTTGGCGTCGTGCGGCGCGGCGCCGGAGTTCCGCGGTACGCAGAAGTGGTTCAACACGCCTGGCGGGCAGCCGGCGAGCATCGGGGCGTTGAAGGGCAAGGTCGTCCTGGTCGACTTCTGGGCGTACTCGTGCATCAACTGTCAGCGGGCCACTCCGCACTTGCTCGCCTGGGACAAGGCGTACAGGTCGCTGGGGTTGGAGATCGTTGGGATCCACTCGCCCGAGTTCGCGTTCGAGAAGTCGGCCGCCAACGTGCAGTCCGCAGTACGGAAGGAAGGCATCCGCTATCCGGTCGGCCAGGACAACGATCTGGCGACGTGGACGGCGTACCGCAATCAGTACTGGCCGGCGAAGTACCTGATCGATGCCAAGGGCACCGTTCGGGCGATCAACTTCGGTGAGGGCAACTACGCGCAGACCGAGGACCAGATCCGGCAACTGCTGAAGGACGCGAACCCGTCGGTCCAGTTGCCCGCTGCGGTGGACGGCTCGGTGAAGGCCGACGTCGGAGTCGCGGGGCGTACTCCGGAGACGTACCTCGCGTACTCGCGGTCAACGAATCTGAACGGGTCCGGCAAGCTCACCCCGAACAAGAACGTTGCCTTCGGCCTCAACCCGTCGCAGCCCGACGACACCTACAGCCTCGGCGGCACGTGGAACGTCGGCACGCAGAGCGTCACGTCGACCCAGGGATCCCAGGCCCGCTTGAACTTCAACGCCTCGAAGGTCTACCACGTCCTGTCCGGCCAGGGCACCGTCACCGTCTCGATCCCCGGCGAGCCCGACAAGACGATCACGGTCAGCGGTACGCCGAACGCGTACCAGTTGGTCGACAAACCGACGGCCGAGCGCAAGACGATGACGCTCACCTACAGCCCAGGCATCTCCGCCTTCACCTTCAGCTTCGGCTGATCCAATCATCGAGGAGCGTCTCATGAGCGACAATCTGCTACCAGTCACCGACGCGCCGGGCATGTACGGCGCGGCGTTGCTGAAGGATCTCCAGCCGTTCCTCTTCGCCTCATGATCGACCTCCGGCCCGTCTCGGTGGAAGGGCGGTTGTGGGAGCATGTGGAGCGGTTGGGGGAAGAGCATCCTCCGATTCCGTTGGACAGTGCTGATTACACGATGGTCCGTCCTGCGGTGCTGGCCGAGCGGTTCGGGCCGGTGCTCACGTACATGTCCCGGGTTGAGTTGGAGGTCGAGCGGAATATCCTCGAGCTCAACCTGCTGCTCCCCGATCCTCCGCCCGTCGATCGATTCTTCTACGCGGATGTCTGGCTTCCGCAGGAGACGCATCATGGGTTGATCCTCGACAAGCTGCAGTGCCTGGCCGGGTTACCGGCGGCACTGCCGGACCTGACGACGATCGACTTCCGGTTGCGGCTGCTGGGTGCCCTTGGGAAGGCGAGTGCCGTGCAGGACGTGAGCCGGATGCTCTACTACCTGACCGGCGTGGCGACCGAGCAGTCGGCGATCCTTGCCTACAACAAGCTTCATGGCGGGTTGATGGAGCTGGGCGAGCGAGCGGTCGCGGCGACCGTGATCGGACCGATTCGTCGGCAGGAGCGGGTCATTTCGCGTACTACAAGATCGCCGCCCAGGGCCTGTGGGCAGAGCTGGCAGCGTGGCAGAAGTGGTTGGTCCGGATGATTCGCCGGTTCTCGTTCGAGCCGGTCGGCGCCTACAACGAGACCCAGCGCGGCGACTTCGGTGTCGTGATGGAGCGTCTCGGGATCACCGGTGCAGGAGAGGCCGGTCTGATGCGGTACGCCGAACAGATCGGCCGGTTCGAGGGCCAGCTCCTCTGGGCGCGGCGGCAGGGTTTGAAGGTACCGGCGTACGTCGTCGACGCCCTTCGACACGCGGCGCACCTCGCCGACACCCGCACAGCGAGCGCCTAGCGCTGGATCACGCGCGATCTGGAGCCTTGGCGGCCGCGAGTACGCCGACCATCGCGCTGACCGAGTGACCGACGAAGACCGCGCCCTTCAGGTCGAGTGCGGCGCAGACCTCGACGACGTCATCGGCATACCCGTCCAACGAGGAATACCGGCCCTCGTGGAAAGCTGACAGATCGGACCCGAATGTCCACCGGATCATCTTCGCGACTCCCGGCCACCCATCCAAGCGTCAGGGGCCGGCCTCAGGGGATGATCGCGACGAGGCGGAGTACTTCCGTGGGGCCTTTGACGGCTTGTTCGGTGACCTCGCCGATGCCGTGGACGTAGTACTTGTTGTCGAGGGTGTCGGGTTCCAGACGGGTGGTTTCCGCGGTTCGCAGGGCGTGGTGGAAGGTGCCGAGCGGGACGGTGACGGCCGTGTTCCGGGCGACGACCTGGAAGACGTCTTCGGCGTGACCGGCGTACCACTCCTGGCGGAACTTGCGGCCGAGCTGTGGAGTTGCCTGCATGAACACGCCGGGTTGGGCGCCGTCGACGCCGGCGTGGAAGCTGCCTTCGCGGCTCACGACGTGCCCGTGGGCGTCGAGCTCGGCGGTGTCCTCGCCGAAGTACCAGACGTTGCCGCAGCGGTCCTGTGCGAAGTAGTCGCTTGTCCGCTCGCTCAGGACACCGTCGAGATACAGCCGATCCGAGACCACTCGGACGCGGACGCCGTCGATCACCTTCGTCCGCGGCGTGGTGATGACGATGTCCAGCGCGTTTTGGTCTTCGCGGACACCGGTGTAGATCAGGGCCCGTCCGACCTTGAGCGGGTACCACGGGTTGGTGACGTTCGCCGTGAACTGAGAGGGCACGATGCGGGGGTGGTAGTTCGCGCCGGGTCCGAAGACCGGCAAGGCGCAGGTGGTGTGCGCGGCGGCGGTCGTGACGGGCAGCACGGTGAACGTGATCACCGCGGCCAGGGCGAGAGGCAAGTGGGTCTTCATCGGGTTCTCCTGTGGGTAAGTAGGGCAGTTGCACCGAGGAGCGTCGGTACGGCGATGGCGACCCAGAGCGCTCCGCCGGTGTCGAGGTTCTGACCGACCACGTCACCCGGCGTACCGCTTGGTGAGGCCAACGGCTTCGATTGCGACCACTCCGCGACCGTAGGTCCAACCGGCTGAATCCTTGCTGAACGTGCATTCAGCCGGGAGGACGAGCAGCGACTGCAGGCGGGACTGCGCACCGGCTTGCAGGCCGAGGGGGTACGCCGTCGACGTCGCACTGACCGGAACCGACAGGTGCTGTCGCAACGTTGCCTTCAGCAACTTCAGGTGGTTGTCACCTGGTCGGCGAGAGGCCGTGTGAGATGCCAGACCACCGAGCCGTGCGCACGCACGTGCTCGTCCCCTCACCTTCTGCGCCAGCCGCCGCGCGGCGCTCGCCGGGGCCGGTGTTGCCATGCCCCCGGAGTACCGGGAGTCTAATTCGATGGCGTCCCTGCATCCTCGTATGTAACGTGCCCCGCGCTGAACGTGCGAAAGGCGTCGAGGTGAACGACGGCAGGCTTGGAGGCGTCGGGGGTATCGTGCCGGCGTCCTTGGCGGAACGGATCCGCTCTTATCATTCGGCCGGCCCGGCATGGCTGCAGGATTTGCCGGAGCTGATCGCGGAGTGCGTGACCCGGTGGGAGTTGACGTTGCTGCCCGCGTTCGAGCCGGGTGGTGATTCGAGTTGGACGGCGCCGGTGAGACTGGGTGACGGAGGCCTGGCGGTGCTCCAGATCACCGTTCCGCTGCCGATCCACCACGACCATGTCACGGCCCTGCAGGTATGGGCAGGGAGGGGCGCGGTGCGACTTTTTGCCCATGAGCCTGCGATCCGGGCGACCTTGATGGAGTGCTGCGTGCCGGGCCTTGACGCGGCGGATCTGCCGCCGGACGAGGCCGATGGAGTGGCCGTCGAGGTCCTGTCCCAACTCTGGGCGGTCACTCTTCCGGTCGCTGGTCTCCAGCCCCTGGCCGAGGCAGCCGTCCAGCGGGTTCGAGTCATGGAGGCTCGTGCCGACCAGTTTGGCGACGTCGTTGATCCTGGACCGTTCCGTGAGGCGGCAGAGTTGTTCACCTCGCTGCCTGGATCCACGGCTCCTGGCGTTCTGCTCCACGGCGACTTCCATCGGCGCAACGTCCTCCTGTCGGGACGGGGCTGGCTGGCGATCGACCCCTCGTCGATGGCCGGCGACCCGTCGTTCGACGTCGCGATGTTTCTCCTGCACGACATGCACGACTCCGCCACGACCGCACGAGTCGATGCACTGGCCGACCGGCTCGGGCTCGAACGGGAACGGACGAGGGCCTGGCTGTTCGCACTGACAATCCAGATGGCGTCCTGGCATCTGTCCATCGGAGACAGACCCACACACGACGCCTACATTCGCGCCGGGTCAACTCTGCTGTGATGTCGACCCGCTGAAGTGCAAGAATGAATCGAATCGGTTCGATCAGATGTTCGGCGACCGTCGGTGGGTGCGTGCTGCAATACTCTCGAGAGTTGGTGCCGGTGCTCGGCGTCGGACGGCGGTCGGAGCGGTGAACCTACGCAGGTGCTGTCGTGAGGAAAGAGAAGCGTTTTGGCAACCATTGGTGACGTTGCGAGGGTGGCGGGAGTCTCCCGCAGCACGGTTTCCTATGCGCTCTCGGGGAAGCGGTCGATTTCGCCGGAGACCCGCCGCCGGGTGGACGACGCCATCAAGGAGTTGAAGTTCACCCCGAACGCAGGTGCACGATCCTTGCGGACAGCGCAGACGGGTGTCCTGGGGTTGCTGGTCCAGTTCCACGAGGATGAGTTCGCGCCGGCGATGCTGCAGTACATCCTGCCGATTACGGAGACCGCCCGCACGCTCGGCTACGACATCCTGATGATGACGGAGAACGACGGAGCTGAAGCCCTGACGCGGGCGGCTGAGTCCGGAATGGTCGACGGCCTGATCCTTCTGGATGTCATCGACGGCGACCCGCGGGTCGCCGCCCTGCGAGCCACCCATCAGCCAGGCGTCCTGGTCGGACTCCCCGGTGACACGCGCGGCTTGGACGTCGTGGACCTGGACTTCGCGGCCGCCGCACGCAATCTCGTCGACCACCTGTTCGACCTCGGACACCGCGATGTCGTGCTGGTATCACCGCCGCGGCATGTCTTCGAGCGAGGTGGCACCTACTCCTGGCGGTTCCGTGACGCTGCCGTTCAGCGCGCGTCCGAGATCGGCCTGAAGCTGACCGCTCGCTACGGGGAGTCCCAACAGCCGGCAATCGACGCGAACCTCCACGAGATCCTCGACGAGAGCCCGGACGCTACCGGGCTGATCATGCACAACGATGCGTCGGTCGCCGCACTACCGCGCTTGCTGCACGAACGGAACGTGCGAGTGCCCGACGATCTATCGGTCGTCAGCCTCTACTCTCGAGACTTCGCTCGATGGTTCTCGCTGCCCTACACCGCCATCGAGTCATCGCCTCGGCTCCTTGGGAAGGTCGCCATCGCGCAGCTGACGGAGCGCATCGCCCACGGAGACGATGCAGGTCCGCATGGGACACGGCTCGTGGCCGCCGAGATCGTCGATCGCGGCAGTACCCGCTGAGTCGCCGCGCTGGTCCGATCGCAAGGTTGCCAGCCTCTTGTTGCCCGGCGTGATTCGAGTTATGTTCGTCGAACTGTTCATCGAATCGATTCGACGACGACAGAGCCGAGTCGTGACCGAGTACCCGGTCGTGATGGTCGGCTCGTCGTCGAGCCCGCACACCACCCAGAACTTCCCTTACCTGGGTGTGCCTGCGACGTCCGTCATCGAAAGAGGAGAACCATGTCACCCAGTCAAGGACATCTATCGAACGGAGTGCGCCGCAGCGGCACTGTCGCCGCGACGGCGCAGACCCGAAGACTGCGCCGTAGGAAGGGACTCGCAATCTTCGGCGTGCTTCTCGTCGCGGCTGCGCTCTTGGTCGGTACGAAGAAGCCCGCGTCGGCGGACACGGCTGTCGAGGCCTCAGGCGCGAAGCAGTTGAGCGTCGACCTGTCCGCAAAGACGAAGCGGTCTGCGGGCGTCGGCCTCGGCGTCCTCTACGGCGTCACGCAGGACGGGTTACAACCGTCCGATCAGTTCATCGACCCGCTGAAGCTCAACGCGTTTCGCAGCGGCGGTTGGTATTCCGGCGGCTGGATCAAGGACCAGTTCACGTTCGGAGCGGCCACGCAGGCCAACATCGACGCGGTCCTCGCCGAGGCGAGGCGGTTGCAGCAGCCGCCACGTCACAAGTTCGAGTACCAGGTCCTGCTCAGCGACGTGTTCGGTTCGACCGGCGGTGCGCCCGCGAGCACCCTGTGGCCGTGCACCAACGGCGACTGCAGCAACTGGATCAGCTTCATCGACGCGACCGTCATCCAGCTCCAGGCAGCTCACCAGCACTTCACCTACGAGATCTGGAACGAGCCGGACCTCAGCATCTTCTGGCGGCCGGGAGTGAATACGGCCCAGTACTTCCAGATGTGGGACAGCGCCTATCGCGAGATCCGTCGCATTGCCCCCGACGCAAAGATCGCCGGCCCTTCGTTCGCCTACACCCCTGAGCGGCGTCCGGAAGAATGGCAGACCTTCTTGGCCCATGCGAAGGCGGCCGGCACAGTCCCCGACGAGATCACCAATCACGACGAAGGGGATATTGACGACCCGGTGACGGTCAGCCAGTCGCTGACCGACGCGCTGGATACCAATGGAATCGCTCAGCGGCCGCTCTCGGCGAACGAGTACCAGCCGGCAGACAGGCAGACCGCCGGCGACACTGCCTGGTACGACGCCCGGCTCGCACAGTCGAACTACGCCAATGCCATGCGCGGGAACTGGATCTGCTGCACGATCCCGAACCTGACGGGGCTGCTCACCAAGACCCCGGCCGGTTGGGCGCCGAACGGCAACTGGTGGGCCATGCGAACCTACGCCGACCTGACCGGGACGCTCGTCTCCACCTCCGCACAAGTCGGGTCGACCGCGATCTCGGCGTCCGAGGATCCCGCGGAGAAGCGGGCCGTCGCACTGATCGGTGACATCCAGGGCGGGTACGTCGCGCCGATGGCGGTGAACTTCACGGGCCTGTCCTCGACACCGTGGCTGGTGCGCAACGGACTCGTCCACGCCACCGTCTATCGCATCCCGGACCAGGGCCCGCTCTTCGCGCGCCAGGTCGTCTTCAGCCAGGACGTCGAAGTCGACGGCGATACGGTCGCCGTGCCCTTCGACTTCCAGTCGAAGCACGATGCGTACGGCATCTACCTGTCCTCGTCCGAACCGCAGCAGGTCTCGCTCGAGGCCCCGAGCGCAGTTCAGGCCGGGAGCACCTACACCGTCCCGGTCACATTCACCAACGGCGGCAACCAGGTCGATCGCAAGGTCCAGACTGGTCTTGCTGTCTACACCGCGGCCGGCGAACCGGCTCCGGGTTTCACCATCACCTGTGGCGGTACGAACGCAGTGGCCTGCCCGAACGTGCCTGCGCTCGGCGCCGGACACAGCGTGGTTGCGCAGTACACGGTGACCACGTCCGCCGACCTTGCTCAAGGCAACTATCGGTTCACGGCTACCGCGGCTGCCAAGTCCGAGGGGCACGACATTTCTGTGCAGAACTCCTCTGATGTGTTGCAGCAATGCGGAATCGGTGATGTGTGCGAGGCCGAGGACGGGACGCTCGCCGGTGGTGCGTGTCTGGCTACCGACCATCCGGGGTACACGGGATCCGGCTTCCTCGCCTGCTTCACGTCACCCGGGGGGAGCGTGATGCAACGGATCGCGGCCCAGTCTGCGGGCGCCTACACACTCGACCTTCGCTACGCAGCCGGTCCAAACGGTCCGGCTGGCACCCGGAGCGCTTCGGTGTCGGTGAACGGTGGATCCCCTCAGCAGATTCCACTGCCGCTCACCGGGAGCTGGAACACCTGGGGCGACGCAACCGTCCCGGTGAACCTTCACGCAGGATCCAACACGATCGCTGTCCTCTACAGCCCCGCCGACGCCGGGTGGTTCAACCTCGACCACTTGGTCGTCACCCAGTAACCGATCGAAAGACCGCGGGCCTTCCACTCCGCCGGCGTCGTCGCCGAGCCGGCCTGCGAACGAGACCGGGTGCCCGAGTCGGGCAACGCCGATTGCGACGGTCGCTTCGGCTCCGGCGATCGAGGCTTCGAACTGTTTTCCGACTGTCAGGGGACCCGGACTCGTTCCGCGCAGGACGGGCATGACCTCTCCCGTTGTTAGGAGTGCGCTCATCGGGGTTCCAGCTCCCGGCGGTACTGCGCGACGCGGCGCGCGAGTGCGGTGAGATCGCCGCCGGCCGGCGCATCGCCGAGGAGGGGAGTGCCGACGCCGACGGCGACAGCGCCGCTCTCGATGTAGTCCCGGGCGGTGGAGATGTCGATGCCGCCAACGGGCACGAAGGGAACGTGCGGCAGGGGAGCGCGGATGGCTCGCAGGTACGCCGGGCCGCCGGCCGATGCCGGAAAGAGCTTGGCGGCGGTTGCGCCCAGGCCCATTCCGGCGACGACCTCGGTCGGCGTCAAGGCCCCTGCCAGGACCGGCAGTCCCAGTCGCACACAGCCGTTGACACCTTCGGCGATCGCGGGTGTCACGGCGTACTGCGCACCGGCATCGACGACAGCGGACGCGTCGGCGTCGGTGAGGACCGTTCCGGCGCCGATCATCGCGGCAGACCCGAACTCCTTGCAAGCCGATTGCAGCGCCTCGAGTGCGCCGGATCCGGTCAACGAGATCTCCACGACGCTCAGCCCGCCCTCGAGCAGGACCTCGATGCATCTCAAGGTCTGCTCGGGGGAATCGCCCCGGATGATGGCCATCAGCCGGGTCCGGGTCAGCTCTGCAAGGAGCGGGCTATCCGGCACGGAACGCCGCCACGGCCTCGGAGATGCGCAGGGGACGGCCGTAGATGCGCAGCCGTTCGACCGATTGGTCGATCTGAACGCTGTCGGCGGTTGTGACGCCGCGCAGGTCCGGATCGAAGCGACCCCAGCCATAGAGGCGATCCGATCCGCCGTCCTGCAGGCGCCCGTCGGCGACGAACATGATCAGCTTCGGCCCGCCGTCGACGATCGCCACCAGGTGGGTACGACGATCCGCGTGGAGCGTGCCGGCCTCAGAGGTCCAGCTGCATTCGCGACGCCCGTCGCCGAGCGTCAGCTGAACCCGATCGTCGTCAACCTGGCGAAGGATCCATCCCTGCCCGACCGCGTCCCGCTGCTCGGCGAGGATGCGACCGGGGCTACCGGCGGTGAGCCAGAGGTCGAAGCTGAACCCGGCCCGCGCGTCCTCGACCCGCCAGTTGCCGCGGCGCAACTGCAGCCTCGGCAGCTCCACGGGCAGCTGGTCGGCGGACACCGAGTCGTACAGCAACCCGTCCTTGCTGACGTTGGGGCTCCACAAACCTTCGAGCAGCACCGGATCGAGCGGATGAATCCTGGCGGTCGACTTCTGTGTCTCCGTGACCCAGAACCGGTCGTCGTCGTGCACGAGGTCCGGGTAGCTCATGCTCGTCTGGGGATCGTCGGCGTACAAGGCGATCTCGGGCTCAGACCATTCGATGACGCCGTCGCGCTCGATGCCGCCGCTCAGCCAGACGGGGTTGCGGTAGGTGCCGAACCAGGTGTTGCTGTTGTTGTGGTGCCAGAGCAAGTAGCGCCCGTCGCCGCAGTCCCAGACGAAGGTGGCGGCTCGCGGGTTCTTGATCGGCAGGCCGCTCGCGTAGCGGGCGAAGTCGGGATCAGTCCAGGTGCGCCCACCGTCCCGGCTGTACGCCGCACCGACGTACCCGACCTCGGTGCGGTAGGTGCAGTAGAGACTGCCGTCGGACAGGCCGACGAGCTTATGCTCCTCGGCGACCTCTCCCTCAGGCGCGCGCAGGCCGACGTCGCCGTCGGGGAGCGTGGTCCAGGTGATCGCCGACGGATCGGTCTCGGTCAGGATGTTCTCGCTGCGGACGACGAAGCCCTCACTGGTGCGTTGCAGGCCGAGGCCCTCTTCGCGGAATCCCCCGACCTTCGACGCGGAGATGTAGACGGCGTCGCCGACGATCTCCGGCTTGCCGACCGACCACCAGAACAGGACCTTGCCGCCGTAGGGATTGGCGCGATCGATGTCGAAGGTACGCATCGGCACGGTGTAGCGCTGCTCCGACCAGCTGCGGCCGTGGTCGTCGGAGTACCGGAAGACCATGTCGCCCAGCGTGTCGACCCTCGGCGTCGTTCCGGTGTCGGTGATGACCTCGCGAAGATTGTCGGTGTTGTAGGTGTAGAAGACGTAGATCCGGCCGCCGGGAAGGACGAGCGGGATCGCCCAGGATGCTTCCGGGCCCTCGCGGGGTTCGACGTCGACGGGTTCGCTCCAGGTCAGGCCGTGGTCGAGGCTGCGCCGGGAGATGATGCGCTGGCTCGGGTCGCCTTCGTGGCTGTCCGAGCTGGTCACGACGCAGACCCAGGCGCCGTCGGTCGCGATGACGACGTACGGCTGGTCGCAGTACCCGTCTGATTGGATCAGCGAGCCCTCGGTCAGCAGCCGTACGTCGGACCGCGCCTGCTGCGGGTCGTCCGGCAGCTGCGGGGAGGGCGGGATGATCTCGGGTATGGTCACCATTCGGCGAAGCTCCCATCGGTGTGCCGCCAGATCGCGTTGCGCCAGCGGTGCGGGTTTTCGTTGGCCTTGCGTACGGCGCCCTCGTCGATCTCGATGCCCAGTCCGGGCCGGGTCGGGCGCTCCACGAAGCCGTCCCGGGTGGCGAAGACGGAACGATCGACAAGGTAGTCGAGCAGGTCGGAGTCGGTGTTGTAGTGGATCCCGAGACTCTGCTCCTGAATCAGGAAGTTCGGGCTGGCGATGTCGACCTGCAGGCAGGCCGCCAGCGCGATCGGTCCGAGCGGGCAATGCGGAGCGAGGCTGACACCCCAGGCCTCGGCCATCGACGCGATCCGGCGTACCTCCGAGATCCCGCCGGCGTGGGACAGATCGGGTTGTGCGACCGCGATGCCCGAGCCGACGACCTCGCGGAAGTCCCAGCGCGAGTACAGCCGTTCGCCGGTCGCGATCGGGATCGAGGTGCCGGCCGCGATCCGGCTGATGTCGGCGGTCAGTTCCGGCACCAGCGGTTCTTCGACGAACATCGGCCGCAGCGGCTCGAGCAGCGGGAGCGCGCGCCGGGCCATCGCGGGGGAGTAGCGGCCGTGGAAGTCGACGGCGAGATCGCGGTGCGGACCCAGGACGTCCCGGACCGCGGTGACGCGCTCGACCAGCAGGTCGAGCTGGTGCGGGGTGTCGATCGGCGTCAGCTCTTCCGACCCGTTCATCTTGACCGCGGTGAGTCCGGCCGCGAGCTGGCGCTCGGTGTCCTCGGCCAAGGAGGACGGCCGGTCCCCGCCGATCCATCCGTACACGCGGACCCGGTCTCGGACCGGGCCGCCGAGCAGGTTGTACACCGGTACGCCGTACGCCTTGCCGGCGATGTCCCAGAGCGCCTGGTCGATCCCGGACACGGCGCTCGACAGCACCGGGCCGCCGCGGTAGAAACCTCCCTTGGTCAGGACCTGCCAGGTGTCCTCGATCCGCAGTGGATCGGACCCGATCAGGTAGTCGGACATCTCTGCGACGGCGCTCTGCACCGTCTCGGCCCGGCCTTCGACGATCGGCTCGCCCCACCCGACGATTCCCTCATCGGTGCGCACGGCAACGAACAGCCAACGCGGCGGCACCCGGAAGGTCTCCACCTCGACGATCTTCATACGGCAGTACTCCTTGGTGGTGATGGGTCAGGCGATGACGAGGTTGGCGATCTTGGCGCGCTGGTCGTCGCCGATCAGGACCGGCTGGCCGCTCACCCCGCTGTAGTCGTTCTGCTGGATCCGTAGCGTGTTCAGCTCGCTCATCCGCTCGCTGACCGGCGACTTCCCACCCACCCAGATCCCGGCCCAGGGGGTGTCGACGATGTGGTTGCCGGTGATGTTCACGATTCCGTCGGACTGGCCGAGGCCTTCGCGGATGCTGTGCACCGCGATAGCACCGGGCGTGTAGGTCCCCGCGCCGCGGTTCGTTCTGGTGAGGGTGTTGCCGGTGAAGTCGACGTCCTTGATCCCGAACAGTCCCCACCCCATCCGGCCGTGCAGGTGGATGCCGGCGAGGTAGGTGTCGGTGATGGTGTTGCCCGACACGGTGATCGTGGTACCGCCGCTGACGCCGATCCCGGCGCCTTCGATCGATCCGGTGACTTCGTTGCTCTCGACGCGGATCTGCTGGGCGTCACGGAAGATGGTTCCGTGGGTCGAGACGTCGATGCCGTTGTCGCGCGGGTTCACGACGCGGTTGTTCCGCACACGGACCTGCCGAGAGGTGAGGATCGCGATTCCGTCGGTCCCGGCATCGGTGCTGGTCACCTTCTCGACGAGCACCGAGCGGCTGGAGTCGACTCGTACTCCGGGTCCGCTCCCGCCTGTCACCTCGAGCTCGGACACAACGAATCCGTCGCAGCCCGAGACATCGACGAGTGCTCTGTTGCGCCGCATCGGTGGCCGAGCTTCGAGCTCGAAGCGCAGCTGGCTGACCGAACCGCCGTTGACACCCAGGAAGCGGACCCCGTCGTGCTCGGCACTGGTCATCACCAGTCGGCTCGCACCGCCCGTACCTCGAAGGTGCACGTTCGGACGGTCAGTGATCGCAAGGTGGTGCTTGATCCTGGTGTCGCGGAACGTCTCGGTCTGCGGGTCGGGTTCGAGCCGGTAGGTACCCGGCGGAATGTCGATGACACCACCCGACGCGGGCAACTTGCTCACCGCGGCATAGAACGCCGGCAAGTCGTTGTGCTTTCCGTCGCCGCGTGCGCCGCAGGACCGGACATCGACGTGGCGGAGGCCGCGCAGGTCGATGCCGGCCGGCTCGTGCCAGGTGTCCTCGTTGTCGGCCAGGCGGATGTGACGGTAGATATCCGTCGTTGTTTCCTGGTCCCCGATCTGATAGCCGGTCAGGTCGCCGGTGACCAGTGATGTCCGCCGGGGCGGGCGGCGAACGACATTGGCCGACGAGGTCAGATCCTTGATGGCGCCGTCGAGCATGACGCTCGGCAGTTCACCGCCGAGGATCGTGTTCCCCTCGACGCTGAGCCCGGTAATGGTCACCGGTGCTGTGCCCAGCGTGCTGACAGCCGTGATGCTGGTCTCGAGGGAGGACCTGAGTTCGTTGCCCGAGAGGGTGATGGAGCTGCCGGTCAGTCCCTTGTAGTGGTTCTGCCCCAACGCGATGTCGCAGTACTCCGAGTCGACGATCCGGTTGCGGGCGATCGTCAGGTCGTCGACCGTGTCCACGACGACGAGCGTTCCGCCGTACCCGCCGGTCGTCCGGTTCAGGCCGAGGTTGTCGATCCGGTTGTCGAAGCCCGAGCGGATGATCTCGTTGTCCGCGATCACCGCCTCGGTGATCTTGCCGCGCGGAATGGTGGCCGGGTCGCCGGCGTCGGTCTGCGGGATGGCGTAGATCGCCGCCGAGACGCTCGACTCGATCCAGTTGTGTTCGATCACCGGCTGGGTCCCGCCGAAGCAGACCCCGCGGCCGCCGGCCACCCGGACAGCGGTGTTGTGCGTGATCCGGACGCCGTGCTGGGTGGCGGAGGCGGGCCGGCGGGTTTCGGGGATGTTCGCGTACGCGTCGTCCAGGCAGTTCTCGACGTAGTTGTAGGCCAGAACGGAGTTCGTCGCGTTCTCGAAATGGAAGGCGTCGGCGCCGCTGTTGCGCACGGTGGAATCGACGATCCAGCTGTCCACACAGTCGGGCAGCCAGATGCTGGGCTGCCCTTGGTCGGCCATCACGTCGATCAGCTGCACCCGCTGGGGGGCGCGGAGCAGCAGTGCGGTCGAACTGTTGGTATGGCGGATCGCGACGTGCGGGCCCCACTGGAACGCCAGGCTGCGGATGCTCGAATCTGCTGCCGTCAGTTCCCACCCGTTACCGCCGGAGGGTGTGCCGGGCACGGACATCGAGAACCGTTCGAAGCAGATCATCGAGGCTTCGCCGTCGCCGACGAAGTGGATCTTGCTGATCTTCTTGAACCAGTAGTCGACGGTGGGCGCGGCAGGTTGCGCGAAGCGGTAGCGCCCGGCCGGCACGTAGACCACGCCTCCGGCAGTACCGAGCGCCGCGAGCGCCGCATCGAACGCAGGACGGTCGTCGGCGATGCCGTCGCCCACGGCGCCGTGGTCTCGAACGCTGGCCACCGGCATCGACGCATAGTCGATCCGCGGCATACCCTCGAGCCCTGGCCGGTCGTAGAAGGAATCGGGCAGGTTGCGAACGGTGCCTTCCGGCGTCAAGTTGCTCTCGGCAACAAGTGTCGCCGCGGCGGCCGCCGGGCCTCCGCTGACTGCAAGAGCGCCGACCGCCGCAGCCGCCAGGCCTGCGGTGAGAACCGTACGGCGGGACAGATCTGTAGACATAGCTGCTCCTCGGAAGGCTAGGAAACGATCAGGTTGGCGATCTTGGCTTTCTGGTCGTCGAAGATCAGTACGTTCTGACCGCCCAGGCCGGAGAAGGTGTTGCCGGTGATCGTCAGGCGATTGAGGACCGTCAGGACCTTGCCGATCGGGCATTGGCCGCCGACCCAGACGCCGGAGAACGGGGAATCCGCGATGCTGTTGCCGGTCACCGTGACGCTGCCTTGGGTCGTGTCCTGGGTCTCCCGGATCGAGTGGATCGAGATGGCGCCAGGCGTGTAGGTCAGGCCGCGGGAACACGCCTGGCTGATGGTGTTGCCTTCGATCGTGACGCTGAAGATCGGGAAGCTCGGGGCGCGACCGTAGAGGTAGACGGCGGCCTGGCTGGTCCCTGAGATGGTGTTGTTGCTGACCCGGACCTCGGAGCCGCTGCTGATGCAGATCCCGCCGCCCTCGGCAACGTCTGCGACCGTATTGCCCACGATCCGCACCTGCTGCGCCTCACGGTAGATCGTCCCCTGCCAGCCGACCTGGATGCCGCCGTCCCGGTTGCCGGTCACAGTGCAGCCGGTGACGAGGATCTGCCGGCCGGCCTCGACCTGGATGCCGTAGTTGTTGGAGCGAGTGCTGCGGACGTTGCTGACCAGCACCAGCCTGCAGGAGTCGATCAGGAGGTTGGCGCCGCTCGCGCCGTCCACGGTCAGGTCCGAGACGGCGCACTGCTGAGCGCCGGACAGGTCGAGCAGGGAACGGTTGTGGCGAAGCTCCGGCTGACGTACGGCGGTGAGCTTGAGGCTCTTGATCGAGCACCCGGTCGTCGAGATGAACCGGATCCCCTGGTGGTCGGGGCTGTCGAAGAGAATCTCGGAGCCGTCTCCGCTGCCGGCCAGGTGGACATTGTCGCGCTCGGCGACCGCGAAGTGATGCTCGATCTTCGTGTCCCGGAACGATTGGTGCCTCGCGTCGGGCTTCAGCAGGTACTTCCCGGCCGGCACGAAGATCACCCCGCCGATCGCGGGCAGCGCGGCCAGGGCGGCACGGAACGCGCCGGTGTCGTCGGCGACGCCGTTGCCCTTGGCGCCGAAGTCCCGTACGTCGACCTGCCGGAGTCCCTTGGTCGACGGAGCCTTCGGCTCGATCCACACCTGCTCGTTGCCCGCGGCACGGATCGACTGGTACGGGTCGACATACCTGACGATCGACGGCGTGGGGGTGAAGCCCCTGATGTCGCCGTCGACGTCGCCGGTCACGACCGGCAGCTTCTCGACCTTGTTGCCCGAGCTCGAGGCGCTCGAGACGTCGCCGCCGATGTCGGCCGCGGGCCCACCGGTGGCCAGCACCTCGTTCCGGTTCATCCGCAGGCCGTCGATCGTCGAGCCGTCGGTGATCCGCAGGCCGGTGGACCGGGCGCCGAGAAGCTCGTTGCGCTCGACGACCGCGCCGGTCAGCCGGGCCGGATTCCAGCCGTCGATTCCGAAGGTGATGTCGTGTTCCTCGGATCCCTTGATCGTGTTGCCGGTGACAGTAAGACCGCTGACCTGGTTGAGCATCGCGATCGTCCCGTGGTACCCGCCGCCCGGGCGAAGTTGCCGGTTGTCGGGACGGAGTTCGAAGTTCGCCCTGATGACGGTGTTGTCCGTGATCACGGCGTTCTGCAGGACTCCCGGACCAGGTGCGCCGCTGGAGATGTCGGACAGGACGCCCGGAGTCATGCAGGTCTCGATCCAGTTGCCGGCTACCGTCTGGTCCGATCCGCCCATGGTGATGCCTCGGCCGCCCGCGATCTGCAGCAGCGTGTTGTGCAGCAGCCGGACGTTCTTGATCGCGTTGCTGTCGGGGTACTTGTTCTGGTCGTGGTAGTTGGCGAAGGCGTCGTCGGTGGTGTTCTCGGACCAGCAGTAGGCGCCGACGCAGTTGTTGGCTCCACCGAAGTTGAAGCCGTCGGCCGCGCCGTTGCGAATGGTGCTGTCGACCATGTAGCAGTCGCGCGCATCGTTCCAGACGATGCCGGGCAGACAATGATCGACCGTCACCCCGACGAGATGCGCCCTGGTGGGTGCGCGCATCAACAGGGGTGAGCCGGAGAAGACATGCCGAACCATGGCCCATGGCGCCCAGGTCATTGCCAGATCGCGCAGAGAGACGGTGTCGACCCGCTGGAACTCCCACCCGCCGTTCGAGGTGTAGGTCGGGGCTTCATGCCCGTTCGCCACCAGCTTCGGCCGCGTGAACGCGATGACGGACGCATCGCCCTCGCCGACGAAGTGAACGTTGGCCATCGGCCGCTGCCACGCCCAGATGCCGGGCACCGGAGGAGGCGGGAAGTGGTACCGGCCGGGCGGGAGGTAGACAATCCCCCCGCCCGTCGCCGTCAGCGACTCGACCGCAGCGTTGAAGGCGGCGACGTCGGATGCGACGCCGTCACCGGCGGCGCCGTGGTCGCGGACGTTCGCGACCGCCATCGACTCGTAGTCGAGGCGGGGCATCTCTTCGAGACCGTCGCGCTGGTAGAACGAAGCCGGCAGGTTCCTGATCCGGCCGTCCGGCAGGAGGTTTCCTGCCGGGGTTGCGGAGGCGCGCCCGGTACCGGCGACCACGACTCCGGTGGCAGCTACAGCGGCCGATGCGGCCAGGAAGGTACGGCGCCTGACAGGGATGGTCATCGTTACTCCTCAGAACAGGGGATGGACAGGTCAGGCGACGGTGAGATGGGCGATCGCGGCCTGTTGCTCGGCGGTCATTAACACGTTGCTTCCAGCAACTGCCGTGTAGGTGTTGCCGCTGATGGTGAGCGTGTCGAGCTCGGACAGGTAGCGGACGAGCTGCCCCGTGGTCCAATGCACCCGCGTGACCGGGCATTCGCCGCCGACCCAGATTCCGGAGAACGGGGCGGTGTCGATGGTGTTGCCGGTGATCGTGACGGTGGATCCGTCGGTGGTTCCAGCGCCTTCGCGGATGCTGTGTACTCCGATCGCTCCCGGCGTGTAGCAGAGCGGGCCGACGCAGGCATTGGTCACCGTGTTGCCGGTGACGTCGACGCTGTAGATCGGGAAGGCGGGGTTGCGGCCGACCAGGTAGATGCCGGACTGTGCGGTGTTGCTGACCTGGTTGTCGCTGATCGCTACGTTCGCACCGCTGCTGACACTGATGCCGCCACTCTCGGCGGTACCGTCGACGGTGTTGTCGTGGATCCGGACGTACTGCGATTCGCGGTAGATCACGCCGTTCCAGCCGAGGTGGATGCCGGCGTCACGGCTGTCGGTGGCCGTGCAGCCGGACAACTCGACCTGCCGGCTGGCCTCGATCTGGAGGCCGTGGTTGTTGGCGTTCTGGCTGGTGACGTTGTTGATCAGGACCTTGCGGCTGGAGTCGACGAGCAGGTTCGATCCGCCGGAGTCGACCAGCGTCGTATTGGTGATCGAGCAGACCTGGCCGCCGGAGAAGTTCAGCAGCGCACGGCAGTGCCGCAACGACGGCTTGTTCGCGGACTTGAGGCTGAGCTTGAGCCCGTCGACCGAGCTGTTGGTGCAGTTCACGAACCGGATGCCGTGGTGTTCGGGGCTGGTGAAGATCAGCTCCGAGCTCGTGCCCTGGCCCTTGAGGAAGATCTTGTTCTTGTCGAGGATCCCGAAGTGGTGCTGGATCTTCGTGTCGGGATAACTGGCGCGGGACACGACCGGATTGATGAGGTACTGGCCGGTCGGGATCCAGAGGATGCCGCCGTCGGCGGGGTCGGCGTAGAGCGCGTCGAGGGCGGCGTAGAACGCGGGACCGTCGTCGTGGACGCCGTCGCCGACCGCGCCGTAGTCGCGGACGTTGAAGGAACTGAGGCCGGTGGTCGACGGGATGATCGGCTGGTCCCAGGCCGTCTCGTTCGCGCCTGCGCGGATCGTCGCGTACGTGTCGACGAACGCTGGTTGGGTGCCGACGACCGCGAAGCCGGTGAAGGCGGGGCTGACCGAGCCGCCGGTGTCGATCTGGGTTGCCGCGGTGACGTTGTTGCTGCTGCTGGCGGCATTCGTAACCGCGCCGCCGATCGACACCGATGGTCCGCCGTTGCCGAGGATCGCGTTGTCGTGAATGTTGAGACCGTCGATCGTCGACGTCGGGCGCATCCTGATACCGGCGCCGCCCGCGCGGCTCATGGTGTTGCCGCCGATGTCGATGGCGGTCGCGGTGATCGTTCGCCAACTGTCGATCCCGAGCGTGACGTCGTACTGCTCGGAGCCGACGATCGTGTTGCCGGAGATCTCCAGGTCGTCGACCAGATCGTGCACGGCGATCGCGCCGTGGAAGCCGGAGTTGCCGGTGCGCGAGCGGTTGTCGGCACGCATCTCGAAGTTGCTCCGGATGAGTGTGTTGCCGCTGACAACGGCTCCCCGCAGTACGGCGTTCGGCCGGTTGGCGATGTCGGCCTGGTCGATATCGCTGAAGATCCCCGACGCGGTGGCGGTCTCGACCCAGTTGCCGATCAGCGAGTGATTGGTGCCGCCAATGGTCAGGCCGCGGCCGCCGGCGACCCCGATCGCGGTGTTGGACTGGAACAGGACGTTGCTGAAGGCAGCGCTGTCGGGGTTGGTGCCGGTGTTCATGAAGTTGGCGAAGCCGTCGTCGGTGATGTTCTCCGCCCAGTTGTAGGCGGCAACGGAATCGTTGGCGTCCCCAAGATTGAAGGCATCCGAGGCGCTGTTGCGGATGACGCTGTCGACGATGTAGCAGTCGGTACCGTCGGGCATGATGATGCCCGGCTGGCAGTGATCGACGGAGACCCTGAGGATCTGCACCGAGGTCGGTCGGCGGCACAGCAGGCCCGTCCCCGTGATGCAGTGCCTGGTCATGACGTACGGCGACCACTGGAACGCGAGGTCGCGCACCGAGACGTTGGTCGCGTCGTCGAACTCCCAGCCCTGGCCGGCGTCGCGGACGTTGGCCGTGGTGCCGTTCGACGGCAGGGCATCGCGCTGGAAGACGAGCACCGAGGCGTCGCCCTCGCCGACGAAGTGGATGTTGTTGAGCTTGGCGGTGCCGCCGCGGATCCACCAACTGGTGGCGCCGGCGGCCGGCGCCGGGAAGACGTACCGGCCGGGCGGGACGTAGACGATGCCGCCTGCCGTTCCGAGCGCGGTGATCGCGGCGTTGAACGCGGCCACCGTGCTGGTGGCGTGCGTACCGTCGGAGTAGGCGCCGTGGTCGGTGACGGACTCGACAGCCATCGTCGAGTACTGGATCTGAGTCATTCCGGTGAGACCGGTGCGGTTGTAGAACGAGCTCGGCAGGTCCGAGACGATGCCGTTCTGGAGGTTGCCGATCGGGGTTTCGGCGCGTGCGGTGCTACGACCGAGGAAGGTGAAGCCGACGGCGGCAAGTGCGGTAGTGCTGAGGAACGTGCGGCGGCTCATCGAAGAGGGCATGGCGGAACTCCCTGGGTGATGACTGACCTGGGGTGAAGTGAGTGGTCGGCGTTCAGACGGACGTGGGCGTCCAGCCGAGAAGAGATCGGGCCCTGCTGCAGTTCACGAGCGTGGAACGAGGTGTTTCGCCTCCGCGCCAAGGGATGTCGAGGTATTCCCTGGCCAGAACGGTGTCGAGTTGGTGGCCGCCCCAGAGATCGTCTGCGGCGAGCAAGGCTGCGTGGAATCCGGTGAGATCCGCATGGAGCGCGAGTCGTACGGCGTGGACGACGTCGCGGATGTCGACGTACGCGTAGAGGTCGGCTGGACCTGGCCCGGTGCGGGCGGGATCGCCTGGATGGATGACATAGGTCGGCCGGAGGCAGATCGCTGTCGCGTGCTGACTGTTGGCGAACTGGCGGCAGGCCTCTTCGGCGAGATGTTTGGACAGCTGGTACGGCGAGATCGGCGCGTGCGGATGGTCGTCGTCGACAGGCAGGTACGCCGGAACCCCCGCGCCGACGCAGCCGAGCGCGTTGATGCTCGAGAGGTGGACCACCCGCCGTACCTCTGCCCGCGCGGCCGCGAGGAGAAGGGTGCAGGTGCCGGCCACGTTGATGTCGTAGGTGTCGTACTCGTGGCCCTTGCGATCGCTGGGGAGACCGCCGCAGTGCACGACGGCGTCGACGCCGTACAGGGCCGCTGTCATCGCGTCGAGGTCCCGGACGTCACCGATCAGCTGCTGGAAGGGCAGCGCGGTTCGGACCGGTGACACGTCGACTGCTGTGACGGTCATGCCGGCCTGGTGCAGGTCTTCGCAGACCGCGGCGCCGATCGCGCCGCGGCCGCCCGTCACCACCACGTGCCCGGTCATGTGATCGCCTTGCTGATCGCATCGGCGACGTCGGAGCCGTCACGGACGAAGAAGCCGGTGTGGTTCAGCGGTACGTCGACTGTGATCCATTGGCCGCCGGGGAGAACGGTCGACGTCCAGGGATCGATCCATTTCGCGCTACCCGGCAGCCAGACTCGGCGCGAGCGGGCCTGATATTCGAGGACGGGGGTTGCGAGGATGTCTGTTCCGCACAGGAACTGGTCATCGACAGTCCACGACTCCTCCTGATCAGGAAAGTCGAAGAACAGCGGACGCATCAAGGGCTGACCGGTCGCGAGCTGCGCGGACAGGTACGGCCGGATCGCCTCGCGGAGCCTCAGGACGGGAACGATCGCGTCGTACGCGTCCGGTCCGAACGACCAGACCTCGTTCGGTGCCCCACGCAACAACTCGTCGGACAGGTCAGGTCTGCGGTGGCCGTGCAGGCGGAACAGAGGAGTGAAGACCTGGAACTGGAACCAGCGGACGATCAGTTCGCGCAGCTCCGGGTCGTCGTTGCCGACCCAGGTGACGAAACCGCCGATGTCCGCGCTCCACCAGGGCATGCCGCTGAGACCGGCGTTGAGTCCGGCCGGCACGACAGCTCGGAGCGCGTCGAAAGTGGCGTCGATGTCCCCGGACCAGATCGCAGTGCCGTACTTCGCTGTTCCGGCCCAGGCGGATCGACTGAACAGCAGGCCGTTCTCTTCACCCGCCTCCGTCAGACCTTCGTGGAAGGCCTGGGCGTTCCAGTGCGGGTACAGACCGGCGACGGCTACTCCCGGTCCGGCGTGGTAGCGCCACTGCGCCGGGTCGGGCGCGACGAGCTCCGGTTCGCAGGCGTCGAGCCAGAAGACCCGGATGCCGAGGTCGTAGTACCCGGTCTTGACCTGCTCCCAGATGAAGCGGCGTGCGTCGGGGTTGCTCGGATCGTAGTAGTGCAAGAAAGCGGGTCCGTCCGCGCCGGCATCGACGAACCGCGACCCGATCGACAGCTGATCGCTGCGCAGCAAGAGGCCGTCTTCGTGCATCCGAGCGAAGTTCGGGCTGCGCTCGCTGACCGTCGGCCAGACCGAGACCATGATCTCTACACCCAGCTCGCGGAGTTCGGCGACCATACCCGCGGGGTCCGGCCAGCGGTCCGTGTCGAAGCTCCAGTCACCGTGATGCTTCCAGTGCAGGAAGTCGATGACGATCACCGACAGCGGCAGACCGCGGTCGAGATGCTCGTGTACGACGTCCATCAGCTCCTGCTGGTTGTCGTACCGCAGGCGCGACTGCCAGAACCCGGTCGCCCACTCGGGCAGGGCCGGCGCGTGACCTGTCAGGTCGGCGTACCGGCCGAGCACGTCCGGGATCGTCTCGCCGCGCACGATCCAGTAGTCGAGCTCGGGCGCTCCGTCGGCGATCCATCGGGTGTGGTTGTGGCCCAGCTCGACGCGGCCCGCGCCGGGGTTGTTCCAGAGCAGGCCGTAGCCGCGGCTGGAGACGAGGAACGGGATGGCGATCTCGGCGTTCTGCTGGACGAGATCGATCACGCAGCCCTTCTGGTCGAGCCTGCCGTGGCGATGCTGGCCCAGTCCGTAGAAGCGCTCGGTGTCATAGGCGTGGAAGGTGGCGGTGATCTTGTTCAGCTCTCCGCCGGCAACCGGCTGCAGATGCCGGGGCGGGACACTTTGCAGCCACTGCTCGCGTTCGCCGAGGATCTCCAGCCTCGAGCTGGAGTCGACGAACGTGATGGTTCCGCGCCGGTCGACGGCGGCGCGGAGCCGGCCGTTGGTGATGGTCGAGCTACCGTCGTCCCGTCGCTCGATCTCGGGGACGCCACCGGGGCTCACCGACTCGAGTGCGCCAGGCTTCTCATCGATCCGGATCCGGCCGTAGGCGCTGCGGACGCGGAGGGCGTCCGGTCCCCAGGCCTCGATCCGGGTCACCTGACCTTGGGCCTGTATCTCCAGTACGTCGTTCACGATCAGCCTTTCAGTCCGCTGAACCCGATGCCGCGGACCACCTGGCGCTGGAAGATGATGAAGGCCAGCAGCGGCGGGAGCGTGGAGATCAGCATTCCGGCGATCAGCATCGCCTGGTCGGAGTAGGTGACGAGGCGGGGGAGAGCCACCGACAGCGGTTGCTTGCTGGGATCGGTCATGGCGACCAGCGGCCAGAGGAAGTTCTTCCACTCGGCCATCAGCGACAGCAGCGCGACGACGGCGATCATCGGCCGGGACAGCGGGAGCACAAGGCTCCAGAAGATCCGCACCGGGCCGGCTCCGTCGACCTGGGCCGCGTCGAACAGTTCGTGCGGCAGGGCGTCGAAGAACTGCTTGGCCACCAGGATGTTGAACGCGTGCGCGCCGGCCGGCAGCCAGATCGCCAGCGGTGTGTTGGCGATCGACACACCGAGCCCCGGGATGTGGATGACGGTCAGGTAGAGCGCGACGAGCGAGACCGTGCCCGGGATGAACAGCGTGGCCAGGATGGCGGCGTACACGACGTTGCTGAACTTCGGCCTGAGGACGGACAGGGCGAAACCGGCGGTGGTCGCGACGAACACCTGCATTAGGCAGGATCCGGTCGCGTAGACGACCGTGTTGAGCAGGTAGTGGCCGACCTGGAGTTCGTTCCAGGCGCTGGAGAGGTTGCTCCAGCGAAGTGCCGACGGCAAGGCCTTCAGTGGGTGTCCGATCAGATCCTGGGTGTCGGACAGTGCGCCCTTGACCAGCCACCAGATCGGTACCAGACCGGCGAGGGCGACCCCGAGCATCAGGACCGATTGGGTGAGCCGGACACCCCAGCGGGTGATCGGGTCGGAGTAGTCGGCCGGCGAGACCAGCCCACGCGAGCTGACCTCGGGCGTGCGCCGAGTCGTTGTCATGCTTTGCTCCACCGCCTCGTCACTCGCAGGTAGACCACCGACAGAACGGCCAGGGCCAGGGCCAGCAGGACACTCAGGGCCGCGGCCGAACCGAAGTCGCCGCTCACGAAGGCGTTTCGATAGATGAGGTACAGCACGGTCACCGTGGAGTTCTCCGGTCCGCCGTCCGTCATGACGAACGGCTCGGTGAAGATCTGGAGGGTGCCGATGATCTGCAGAAGCAGCAGGACCAGCATCAGACCGCGAAGCTGAGGCAGAGTCACATGCCAGACCCGGCGCCGGATCGATGCTCCGTCCACCTCGGCGGCCTCGTAAAGCTCGGTCGGTACTGCGGACAGTGCGGCGAGGTACAGCAGCACTGTGCCGCCGGCGCCCTCCCACACGATCAGCAGGACAAGGCTCGGTAGAGCGCCGGACGTGGTTTGCAACCAAGAGAGTGGACCGAGTCCGAGGTGCGCGAGCGCGGCGTTGAAGAGTCCATGGTCCGGGTCGTAGAAGAACTTCCACAGCAGCACCGAGACGACCGGCGGAATGACGACCGGGAGATACACGAGCACCCGGAACAACCCACCCAAGCGCCGCAGTTCCGACATCGCCAGCGCCAGCACGATGGGGAGCGGGAAGCCGATCGCGACGCCCAACGCGCCGAACTTCAGGGTGTTGAGTACGGCGGTCGCCAGCAGCGGATCCTTCAGGACGTGCCGGAAGTTCTCGAGCCCGACCCACTGGGCCGGATCGATGAGGTTCGTCTGCTGGAGACTGAGAGCGAGACCGCGGAGGATCGGCCACCAGGAGAAGTAGCCGAAGGAGAGCAACGCGGGCAGCAGGAAGACCAGACCCCACCAGCCGAAGCGGTTCGCCCGCTTCGTTCCCGGCGCGGCGACGGCCCGCCCAGGTTCGGCGGCCGTCGCCGAACCTGGGAGCGTGGTCAAGGTCATCGCTGTCCTTGCTCGACGATGGACTGCGCGTTCTTCTGGGCCGTGCCGAGAACGGCGGCCGGATCAGCGTCCTGGCGAGTCAGAACAGCTTGTACGGCGGTGTCGAGCGCGGCGTACAGCAGTTGCGCCGCGACCGGCGGCTCGGGCTTGTACTGCAGCTTCGCGGTCCCGCTCACGAACGGCTCGAAGTTCTTCAGGTCGACGGTCAGGTAGGGCTTGATCGCAGCGGCGATCTGTTCCTGGACAGCCGTGTTGAACAGCGCCACCGTCGGTACGCCGACCGGGATTCCCGAGGCCTTGTTGGACTTGGCGCGTGCCACCGCCGCGTCGGTGTCGTACTGCGGACGCAGGTAGTAGAAGTCCGTCCACTTCATGATCGCGGCCTTCTGCTCAGCCGTCGCCCGCGGATTGGCCATCACGACCTGCCCGCCGACCAGCGTGGCGTTGCCGCCGTCCTGCGGGTACGCCGCGGCGCCGAACGCCTTCGGATCGGCCTTGTACTGATTGATGTAGCTCGCGTAGTAGCCAGGGTCGGAGATGATCATGGCGAACTTCCCGGCCGCGAACCCGCTGTTGACGTCGTCGTAACTCAGCAGCTGGTTGGTGCCCATCGACTTGTCCTGCCAGCGCATGCTCTTGAGCAGCGCGAGCTGCGCCTGGGACTGCGGGTTGTCGACGCTCGCCGCGAACTTTCCGCCCTGGTCCGATTCCATCGCCGCACCGCGGGAGTACGTCGCCGCGGTGAGGTGCCAGCCGCCGCCGTTCTTCACGGTCATCTCGGCGAAGCCGGCGACACCGGTGCGCTCCGTGATCTGCTTGGCGTCGGCGCGGAGCTCGGCCCAGGTCGTCGGCGGCTTGTCCGGGTCGAGACCGGCCTTGGTGAAGAGCGTCCGGTTGTAGGCGAGTCCGAGCGCGTACTGGCTGGTCGGGACGCCGAACAGCTTGCCCCCGGCATCTTTCACGTTCTGCAGCACGCGCGGATCGAACTTCGAGTACGTCGGCAGGTCCTTCGCGGCGTCGCTGAGATCGGCGACCTGGTGCCGGGCGATCAGGCCGGCCGGCTCGGTCAGCGGGACCAGCAGCATCGTCGGGGCCGAGCCGCCGGCGAGCTGCGTGACGTACGACGTCGCGTCGAACGCGGCGTCGGTGGTCTGGACCTTGATCGACGGGTTCTCCTTCTCGAACGCAGTGATCTGGTCCTGGTAAGCCTTGCGCGCTTCGGCCTTGGTCGTCGGGGGGATGCCCATGACCGTGATCTCGGTGACGCCGTTGCTGCCGGCCGTCGGTTGCGACGAGCAGGCTGCGGCGACGGATGCGGTCAGGCCTACCGAGATCACGGCCGCGGCTACGCGGGTTCGCCTTCGGGTCATCGGATTCCTCCTGTGGAGCATGCTGATGGTGCAGGGGTCTTGGTCGTCCCGCGGAACACGACGTTGCGCAGGTTCGTGCCGTCCCGGAGTGCGCGGATGTTCGCTGCGACGTCGAGCATCCGGTCCTCGAAGACGTCTCTGGTGACACCTGAGGTGTGCGGTGTCATCAGTACGTTCGACAGTTCGTTGAAGGGAAAGCGTGATGGCTGGGCGTCCGCGCCGGTCGTGGGGTAGTTCCACCACACGTCGATCGCGGCGCCGGCGATGCGGCCGTCCGCCAATGCCTCGTACAGGGCGGTCTCGTCGACCACCGGTCCACGGGCAACGTTGATCAGTACGGCGGATCGCTTCATCCGGGCGAGCATCTGCGCGTCGAGCAGGCCTCGCGTCTGCTCGGCCAGCGGCACGGTCACCACGACGATGTCGCTTTCGGCGAGAAGGCGGCCGGTGTCCTGTGGCCCACCCATCCAGTCGAGAGGAGTAGCTGCGGTCTTCCTCGGCTTCTGCCGCGTCGCGATGACACGCATGCCGAGTGCGTGGAAGAGCTGGGCGACGTGGCTGCCGATCTCGCCGTACCCGATCACCCCGGCCGTCTTGCCGGCCAGGGATTCGTGGACCGGCGCGGTGGAGTCCTGGAAGACCGACCGCCAGCGCCCGCCACGCAACGCGCGATCCTCGACGAGCAACTGCCGGGACAGCGCGAGCGCCGCCATGACGCAGTACTCCGCGATCGCCCGACCGTGATGAAAGGTGTTCGCCACGACCGTGCCCGGACGCAGGCTGTCCAGCGCGATGCCTTCGTATCCGGCACCGGCGACCTGAACCAACTGAAGTGCGTCGGCCTTCGCGGCGAGCTCGGCCGGCAGCTTCGAACCGACGAACACATCCGCGTCAGCGAGCCAGCTCTGCCAATCGTCGGCACTCCGCGCGCACTTCAGCAGGACGCCGGGGCCGACGGCGGCGGCCAGCTGACCGGCGAGCCGTACCTGCATCGGATCAACCACCACGACCTGCACTGCGCCTCCCCAGGTTTTCTGCGCTTTGAACTGATTAAGCAGATTAAACTGAGTAGACACGCAGCTGTCAACGGCTCGAAACAGCAGCCTGGTAGGCCTGGCTCCTGACAGGAGGTAAGGTCTAGTCTGACTATTCAGCCTATTTCTGGGAGTTGCCGATGCGTGGACGAGAAGTGGCGCACCCAGGGCGACATCACGATCGAGTGGTCGAAGAGGTGGGGCGGGCCATCGTGACGGGTCGCTACCGCGAAGGCGAGTCGGTGTCTCCCGAGCGGCTCGCGGAGGACTTCGGTGTCTCCCGTCCGGTGATCAGGGAGGCGTTCCGCGCCCTGCAGGGCAAGGGCCTGCTGGTTGCGCGCCCGAAGGTCGGCACCAGGGTGTCCGACCCGCGGACGTGGAACTACCTCGATCCGCAGATCATCACCTGGCGGCTGGAGAGCGACCGGCGTACCGAGCAGGTCGACGAGCTGTACTCCGTCCGCCTCGCGGTGGAACCGGTTGCCGCCCGGATGGCCGCCCTGCGCGCCAAGCCCGCGGACCTTGCACAGCTGACCCGAGCCATCGACACCATGTACGCCGCCTTGGACCAACGCGATCTGCACACCTTCGTGTCAGCCGACGTCGACTTCCACGTCACGCTGCTCGACCTGTCCGGCAGCAAGATGTTCGACTGCCTCGGCAGCGTCATCGAGACCGCGGTCCGCACCAGGGAAACCCTCGTGTTCCCGGTCGTCGAGGCGATGCGCCGAGGTCTCGAGCTCCACCGCCAACTGGTGCAGGACATCATGACCGGCTCACCCGACCTGGAGACAACCTCTCGCCGCCTGATCGTCGACGCCCACGACGAGGCCAACATCGCGCTCGGCGTGTGGGGCTCAGGCACCGTCGACGACGTACCGAGCCAGCTGTAGGGGTCCACGGCCGGGCTGATGTAGTTCGTCCGGCCGGTTGATCGGATCTTCCTTCGGGCGGGTCGGGAATGTAGCATCCTGCCGTCATCGCTGGGGGGCGGGGGGAGATCGCTGTGCGCCTGAACGTACGTCGGCTGCTGGCCGGTGCGGTTGTCGGTTCTTTGGTCATCGCAGGTCTGGTGGTGCAACCGGCCGCCCAGGCTGCGGGGTTCGCCACGGGCAACATCGTGGTGGCTCGGGTGGGGGACGGTAGCGGTGCGCTGTCCGGCGCGGCTGCTCCGGTGTTCCTCGACGAGTACACCTCGGCGGGCACGCTGGTGCAAACGATCCCGTTGCCGACGGGGTCCGCCGGCGCGAACCGGCGACTCACCATGAGCGGATCGGCGACGTCGGAGGGTGCGCTCGCGCTGTCGGCTGACGGGCGGTTCCTCACGTTGGCTGGCTATGACGCCGACCCGGGGACGGCTGGTGTTGCGTCGACGACGACGAGCACGGTCGGACGGGTCGTCGGCAGGGTGGACGGCAGTGGTGCGGTGGACACCTCGACCACGATCACCGATGCGTTCAGCGGCGCCAATGTGCGCGGCGCGGTGAGTGCTGACGGCAGTCAGTTCTGGACGGTCGGGGCGAGCGGAGGAGTGCGGCTGGCTGCGCTCGGCGGTTCGGGCGCCACGACACAGATCAACAGCGCCGCGCCGACCAACCTGCGGGTGGCCGGGATGGTCAACGGGAACCTGTCGGTGTCGACAGGCAGCGCCCCCACCGGCGTCTATGCGGTAGGCAGCGGGCTGCCGACGACCGGCGGGCAGACGCCGGCCCTCACCGCGGCGGCACCGAGCCCGTACGGGTTCGTCGCGCTGGACCGCGACCCGTCGGTGCCCGGAGCTGACACCTTGTACGTGGCCGACGATTCGGCCGCCCCGAACGGTGGAATCCTCAAATTCGCCTTCGACGGCAGTGCTTGGACCGCGCGCGGCACGTTCCGGCCGGCCGGGAGTGGGGTGCGGGGTCTCACCGGTTCGGTGAGTCCGAGCGGCGTGACCCTGTTCGCCAGCACCGCGAGTAATGCACTGGTCAAGGTTGACGACACGGCGGCGTTCGACGCGCCGATCAGTGCCACCGCGACGACGCTGGCCACAGCGGCCGCGAACACTGCGCTGCGTGGGGTGGCGTTCGCGCCGGCCGGTGGCGGGGGTACGACGGCACCCGCGATCACCACGCAGCCGCAAGACGCGACGATCACCTCCGGCGGTACGGCGACCCTGACTGTCGCCGCGTCCGGCACGGGACCCCTTACCTACCAATGGTTCCAGGGCACTGCGCCCGACACCGCCAACCCGGTCGGCACGGACCCCTCGTTCACCACACCCGCGCTGACCGCGACCACGCCGTACTGGGTGCGGGTCAGCGGCCCGGGCGGGCAGGCCGACAGCAGAACCGCGACGGTCACCGTGGGTACGCCGTGCTCGGGTCCCGCGGTGAGCATCGGGTCGGTGGAGGGCACCACCGACATCAGTCCGGTCGCCGGGCAGACCGTGACGATTCGCGGCACCGTGGTCGGCGACTACGAGGGTGCCCAGCCCGCGCTGCGCGGTTTCTACCTGCAGGACAGCGGTGACAGCAACGCAGCGACCTCGGACGGGATCTTCGTCTTCGACAACGGCGCCGACCTGGTGTCGCTCGGGGACACCGTGGAGGCGACCGGTCCGGTGTCGGAGTTCCAAGGCCAGACGCAGGTCACCGCGGCGACGGCCAACGTCGCCGTGTGCGGGACCAGCACCGTGGCGCCGACCGACGTGACGCTGCCGCGGGCCAGCGCCACCGATCTCGAGCCGTACGAAGGCATGCTCGTGCGCTTCCACCAGACGCTGACCGTCACCGAGCACTTCCAGCTCGGCCGGTTCGGTCAGGTCGTGGTGTCCTCCGGCGGGCGGCTGCGTCAGCCGACCGCAGACATCCGGGCCACCGACCAGGCGGCCGTGCAAGCCCTTCAGAACGCGAACAACCTGAACCAGCTGATCATCGACGACGCCACCCAGGCACAGAACCCCGATCCCATCGTCTTCGGGCGGGGCGGCCAGCCGTTGTCGGCGAGCAACACGCTCCGCGGCGGGGACACCGTCACCGACCCGGTCGGCGTGCTCACCTACACCTGGGCCGGCAACTCGGCCAGTGGCAACGCCTACCGGCTGCGCCCGGTCGGATCCCTTTCCGGCGCAGCGGTGTTCGACGCGGTGAACCAGCGACCGACCGCGCCGCCCGCGGTCGGGTCCGGCGGCATCCGGGTGGCGAGCGCGAACCTGCTGAACTTCTTCAACACGTTCACCGACTGCCACCTCGGCACGCTAGGTGGTGTGACCGACTGCCGGGGCGCCACCGACAACACGGAGTACCAGCGCCAGTTGGCGAAGGAGGTCGCCTCGCTGCGCTTCCTCGGCGCGGACGTCGTGGGCTACATGGAGATGGAGAACGACGGCTACGGCGCACAGAGTGCTGTGCAGGTGCTGGTGGACGCGCTGAACGCCGCGGACGGCCCGGGTACGTGGGCGTTCATCAACCCCGATGCGGCGACCGGAGTCACCGATGTGGCGGGCACCGACGCGATCAAGGCCGGGCTGCTGTACAAAACGGCCATGGTGCAGCCGGTCGCAGGCGCCACGTTCGTCGACCAGAGCCCGCTGTACGAGCGGCGTCCGATCGCGCAGACCTTCCAGACCATGGCCGGCGCCAAGTTCACGGTCATCGCCAACCACTTCAAATCCAAGGGCTCCTGCCCCGCCTCGGGTCCGGACACCGACCAGGGTGACGGGCAGAGCTGCTGGAACGCGCACCGCACACAGCAGGCCGAGGAGCTGGCGTCCTGGATCGGCAGCACGGTCCTGCCCGGCGCGGGCGACCCCGACGTACTGATCGTCGGCGACCTCAACTCGTACGCCGGTGAAGACCCGATCGCAGCGCTCGAGGCGGCCGGATACGTCAACGAGGTCAAAGCATTCCACGGCCAGGACGCGTACTCCTACGTGTTCGACGGCCAGTGGGGCTACCTCGACTACGTACTCGCGTCCGCATCGCTGGCTGGCCAGTTGACAGGTGCCGGTGACGCGCACCACAACTCGGACGAGCCGTCGGTGCTCGACTACAACACGGACTTCAAGACGCCGGGCCAGGTCCAGTCGCTGTACGCCCCGGATCGCTTCCGCACCAGCGATCACGACCCGGTTCTGGTCGGACTCAATGTCGACGTACCACCGACGATCACCGGCACCCCACCAGCGGGCACGGTCGGCTCGCCGTACCAGTTCGCGTTCACGGCCACCGGGACCGTGAGCCTGGCGGCCGGGTCGCTGCCGCCCGGCCTGAACCTGGCCTCGAACGGCCAGCTGAGCGGTACGCCGACGCAGGCCGGCACGTTCGTGTTCACCGTGCGAGCAAGCAACGCGGCCGGTTCCGCGGACCTGGTCGCCACGATCACCGTGGCTCCTGCCGTGACCACCACGACCGTCACATCATCGGCGAACCCGGCCACGATCGGCGCCCCGATCACCTTCACCGCAACGGTTTCCGGGGCACCGACCGGTGGCACCGTCTCGTTCAAGGTGGACGGTGCGGCGCTCGGATCCCCAGTGCCGGTGGTGAACGGGGTCGCGACCAGCGCCGCGGTCAGCACGCTGGGGGTCGGAGCACACGCGGTCAGCGCGAGCTTCTCCGGCACAGCGTCGTACCAGCCAAGCAGCGGCTCACTGAGCCAGCTCGTGCGGTACGGCGTACGCGTGCTGTCCCCGACCCCAGGCAGCAGCGTGAAGGCCGGCACCCTGGTCCCGATCAGGTTCCAGCTCGTCGACGCGGCCGGGCACCCGATCCCCGACCTCACCGCGCTCCTCCTGCTGGTCAACGGAAGGGTCAAGGTATCGGCCGCCGGCGCCCAGTCCCTGCCGTCAACCATCCCCGCCTACAACCCGATCGACAACACCTTCCTGCTCCCGTGGAAAACCGCCAAGCGCAACCCGGGCCAGGTCACCATCACCATCACGATCACCTACCCCAACGCCCCCACCCAGGCGGTGACCCTCCCAATAACCCTGACCTGAGGCCCCTTCCTGACCCGACCTAGATCGGTCTGACGCTCCGCGTCCATCCGTACGGACTGGTTTCCAAGAGCGCTATTTGGTACCTCGTTGCCGGCGCAGACGCGGGTCTGCGTACGTTTCGCGTTTCCTGGACCACAAACGCCGACGCCACCACCGAAGCCGTCGAGCGGGCGTGCAAGTGCGCGAACCGGCCTCCGTACGCGCCGAGCTGGTGCGAATCGGGCACCGGCTGATGGCGGCACACACCCGAGGTGGTGAGCGAGGATGTCGCGGCCCAGCTTGATCGATTCGTGCACGTTGACGGACTCGACCACCTCGGCGTCGAGCCTCCTGGTGATGCCGCGCGCGGCGTCCTCAGGAGCGATCGCGGTGATTCTTCTGACCTCGGCGTCGATCTCCTTCTGCGTCCACTCGTCTCCGGCTTGCTTGTGGTGCAGCGACCATACGACGGTCTCGACGCCGGGGATCTGCCGGATGTCGTTCAGCAGCACCTGGTCGTTGTCGTCTCCGTACCAGCGGAAGCCCATCTTCATCGCGGGACCTCGGTGGTACGACGGGGGCTCGGCTGCCAGTTCGCGTCCGCGGGCGGGAGCTCGTCGCCCGTGGTCAGGTAGATCCGGTCGATGCGAAGACCGGATTTGCGGGCAAGGATCGACAGCACGTGGCGGCCGGGATGCAGCTCGATGTCGGATACCAGGGTCCACAGCCAGATCTGCTGCGTGCCGAAGCTGTACAGGTTCCCGCCTGAGTACTGCGCATCGAGTGACTGCGGCGCTCCGTCGACGGCGATCCAGCAAGAGTCGTCGTCGCGATCCTCGAACTTGACCAACAGCCATACGTGGTACGAACCGCGGCGCGAGACGTCGACGGTGTAGTGCAGACCGGGAGCCCGAACCGGGTCGTCCCACCGCAGGCCTCGCTCGGCAACGTGCATCGCCAACCCGGAACCACCACCTGTTTCGGCCTGCGTGTGTGTCCAAGTAGCCCGTCCGGCGTCCAGGCTGGGCGTCGACCATGCCCCGGTGTGGTCGGCCAGTGCGTACTCCGCCTCGAGTGCGAGGACGCCGTCCTTCTCGGCAGCGATGCCGGCGCCGAGATCCGTCAGCACGTCCTTGGTTCCGTCCTCGTGAGTCCACGCGCGCGACGCGGCGAGCGCCTGCTGGGGAACGGAGTGATTCGGCTTGAAAGTCGTGTCGCTGTCCCAGAACCCGGGTCCGGCGTACACAACCGGCGGCAGGGGGAGCGCGGTGGGGTCGGTGCGGTAGACAACTCGTGCAACCCGGTCCAGCTCACTCTCGTCGACCGCATCGGGTGCAGGGTCGGCAAACGGCTGCTCCGGACGGCCCGTATGGCGGCTGAACTGCGGGCCGAGGCTGGAAGGACGCCGCGGGCCGGTGTAGATAACCAGCTTGGAGAGAGCAACACCGGGATCGACGCCGTGGAGCCGGAGAGTGTGCGGGCCTGCCTCGAGATACGGCAGCCAGGCCTGGAGGAGTTCGACGTTGTCCAGCACGGCGGTGGTCCACGCGCCGCGGAACTCGTCCGTGGTCGGCGACTCGATCACGACGGGCGCCGAGTCGTCGACGCTGACGGCCACCCGGATCAGGCCGGTGGAGTCGAGGGTGGGCAGCCGGTGCAACTCGAGCAGATGTGCGCCGGCGGTGACCAGATGTACGTCGTACTCCAGAACCGCCGCCGGATCGTGGCCCGCGAGGGCGACGCTGTTCGCGTACCGCCCGAGGTGGGGCACGGTTGTCCATGACGATGGGACGCCGTCGATCCGGCGGTCGGGCAGTGACGGATCGATCGAGACGTACTCGTCGGCCTCGACGGAGCCGGTGAACCCGTGCGCGGGGGCGATCACCGACGGGACGGTCACAGCGATGGTGACCTCCGAGTCGTCGCCGAGGTCGCGGATCACCACGGTTCCGGACCAGCCGCTACGCCGGGCCGCATCGTTCACCGTGACCGCGAGCCGGGCTTCGGTGTCGATCACGCCCGAGACGGGGGAGACCTCGATCCAGTCGTCGGACCGGGCCTCGTACTTCAGCCCGCCGACGCCGGTGGTGAAGACCTCCAGCCATTTGGTTGCGATGCCATCCGGCCAGAACGTGAGTCTCGGGTTGTCCGTCGGCACATCGTCGCCCCAGGCAACGACTCCGAGGCGGGCCGGTCCGATCGACAGGGCAGGCTTCGCCGCGGGATAGAGGGCCATCGCCGGCGGCGGAAACTGGTCCGGCGTGAACATGTGCGCCCACTTGCCGCCGGACATCGTGTGGTTGTAGAAGTGCATCGCCGCCCGCTTGTGCCGGTCGAACAGGCGCGACAGCTCCAGGTAGCGGTCGGCAGCGGCGGCCTTCCCCTGTGCGAAGGCGAGCGTGCTGCGGTCGGCGTACGCGAAGTGTGCGCTGGTCAGGTAGGCGAAGTGGATCTTGAGGCCGACGAGCTGGAAGAAGGCGTCCCGCTCGTCGGCGGGGAGTCCGTCGTGGATCTCGTTGGTCTGCGCGTACAGGCGATGCAGCGCCTGCAGGCGGCGGCCGGTCTCGTCGCCGTACCCGGTCTGCGTGAACGTGTTCGCGCTCAGGTGCTCGATCTTCCGCTGGTTGGCCAGCTGGTAGTACTCGGCGTACAGGTGGGCGATCTGCGCGCCGTGGCCGCCGGAGAACGTTCTGTCCGCCCACTCCTGGACGAAGCCCACGACATCGGCGGTCGAGGTCTCCTTGCCGGCCTCCCAGGCGGTTCGCAGGAAGAACTCCGTCTCGAGTTCCAGCGGCTTGAGTCCACCCACGTTGTCGATCCATAGCCGGCGGATGCCCCGGTCCCACGCCTTGGTCAACTCGTGGCGCATCAGAGCGAGAGGAGTCGAGGACGTCGCGAGGTAGCTGCGCGGCGGCTGCGACCAATACGAGGAGTGGTAGTACAGGCCGTGCCCGCCGGCCCGGTCGCGCTCCGCCGTGGAGGGGAAGCGCCGGATGTACCCGAAGTTGTCGTTGGCCCACACGAGCGTCACGTCCTCGGGCACCCGGAGCCCCGCGTCGTACAGCGGCAGGACCTCCTTGTACGGAATGAAGATCTGAGGTACTTCGTCCGCGCGGGCGCCGAGCTGGTCCGCGAGCAAGGCGCGCTGATCGGCGATGACCTGCTCGAGAAGACCGACTCTCGCCCTGTCCTTGTCCGACGCGGTCAGGGTGTCGTCGGCGTCGATCGCGGCGGTCGAGAACCCGTAGTCATGGATACCGCGCATGCCTACGGTCCAGGTGACTTCGAAATCGCGGTTCTGTTCGGCGCTGCCACGCCAGTAGTCGAGCAGCCTGTCCCTGTTGCGGCCCGGCAGCGAGTAGTCGTACGCGACCGGTTCGTCCTGTTCGGAGACCCACGGGTCGAACTCGTGCTCGTTCGAGCGCAGCAGCATGTCGCAATGGCTGCTGCCGATCACGATGCCCATCGCCTGCGCGAGCCGGCCGTTGGCGGGATCGTGGTTGAACGCGCCGACGTGCATCGCGGGCCAGACGTAGTTCGCCTTGAGTCGCAGGACGAGTTCGAAGACCCGCCGATAGGTCTCCGGTCCGACGGTGTCGTCGGCCGTGTGTGCCCGGGCCCAGGCCTCGAGTTCCTCCTCGTCGTTCAGGAAGATGCCCCGGTAGCGAACCGACGGCCAGTCCGCCTTCGAGGTCCCGTGCGCCACGGTGACGTGCTCGCGCCGGCGGATCGGGACGTCGGCCCACCAGTACCACGGTGAGACCCCGATCGCCTCGCACAGGTCGTAGATGCCGAAGATCGTGCCTCGCCGGTCGGCCCCGGCGACATAGAGCACGTCCCCACCTGCTTGGATCACGAAGCCCTCCCAGTGCAGGCCGCCCTCAGCTGTCATGAGGGCCGTGACGTCCAGGTCGCCGCCGGCGATCGCCTCGTCGATCGACGGCGACACTCCGATGGTGCCGATCACCAGCGTCGCTCCGGCGGTCGAGGGCGAGATCGCCGGGCGAGCTCCGCAGACCTTCTCGAGGTCGCGGCGCAGGTCCTCCGCTGCCCGGCGTACGGCGTGGTCCTCGGCGTCCGCGAGCGCCACGGTCATCGCGCGCCCGTGCTCCGCGACCACGACGCCGCCGTCGCGGCCTTCCGCGAGACAACTGCTGCTCATGGCGACTCCGATGGGTTCAAGAGATGAATGGAACCGTTACGCACGGAGATGCGCCAACCGCCGTGCTGAACCGGTTTGTAGCGCCTCAATGCCGATGGTTTCTGGGGTTCTCGCTGACTGGACAGTGATGATAGGCGATATTGACGAACTCTGGAACCGTTGTCATTATTGCCGGAGTTCGACGAGACGAGGAGTGGCATGAGCGTTGCCGAGCTGCAACAGCTGACCAGGCGCCGCGGTAGCCCGCGGGTGCGTGGCGAGACACCGGACAACAAGGCGGCCCTGCTCTTCCTCGGCCCCTGGCTCGTCGGGGTGGTCACGCTGACGATCGGTCCGCTGGTCGCCTCGCTCTACCTCGCGTTCACGAACTACAACCTGCTGCAGGACCCGAAGTTCGTCGGGCTGGACAACTTCGTCCGGATGTTCTCCGACGAACGGCTGCACCACTCGCTGAGGGTCACGTTCATCTACGTGCTCGTCGGTGTGCCGGGTCAGCTGATCGCCGCGCTCGCCCTGGCGATCCTCCTGGACGGCGGCATGCGGGGCCTCTCGTTCTACCGCTCGGCGTTCTACCTCCCGTCACTGCTGGGATCGAGCGTCGCGATCGCCGTCCTGTGGCGCTTGATCTTCGGCGGCGAAGGGCTTTTCAACAGCGTCCTCGGATTCTTCGGTGCAGACTCACGCACCAGCTGGATCGCCGATCCGAGTACGTCCCTGTGGACGATCATCGTGCTGCACATCTGGACGTTCGGGTCGCCGATGGTGATCTTCCTGGCCGGCCTACGGCAGATCCCGAGAGAGTTCTACGAGGCCGCGGCCACCGACGGCGCGGGCACCTGGCGACGGTTCACCTCGATCACGCTGCCGCTGCTGACGCCGATCATCTTCTTCAACCTGGTGCTGGCGATCATCAATTCGTTCCAGGCGTTCACGCAGGCCTTCGTGGTCTCCGGTGGCACCGGCGGTCCGAGCGACTCGACGTTGTTCTACACGCTGTACCTCTACCAGGAGGGCTTCGGCTCGTTCCGGATGGGGTACGCGTCCGCTCTGGCCTGGCTGCTGGTCGTGATCGTCGGAGCCTTCACCGCGATCAACTTCTGGGCCTCCAAGTACTGGGTGCACTATGACGACTGAGATCTGGCTCCGCCTGGGCCGCGGCGCGCGGCACGTCCTGATGATCGCGATCGTCGTGGTCGCGCTGTATCCGGTGCTGTGGATGATCGTCAGCTCCCTGCGGCCTGACGGGCACATCTTCTCCAACCCGTCGCTGGCGCTGAACACTTTCGACACGTCGAACTACACCCGCGGCTGGACAGCCCTCACCCGGCCGTTCAGCACGTACCTGCTGAACTCGGCGATCGTGGTCATCGGCGCGATCATCGGCAATCTGGTGACCTGTTCGATGGCGGCGTACGCCTTCGCGCGACTGCGGTTCCGGTTCCAGAAGCCCGCGTTCGCGTTGATGCTGCTGATGATCATGATCCCGATCCACGTCGTGATCGTGCCGCAGTACGTGATCTGGGCCCAGGCACACCTGATCAACACGTTCTGGCCGTTGATCGTCCCGAAGTTTTTGGCCACCGACGGCTTCTTCGTGTTCCTGATGGTCCAGTTCATCCGCGGGTTGCCGCGCGAGCTGGACGAGGCCGCCCGGATCGACGGTGCGGGACACGGGCGGATCTTCTTCCAGATCCTGCTGCCGCTGATGACCCCGGCGCTGGCGACGACGGCAATCTTCACGTTCATCTGGACCTGGAACGACTTCTTCAGCCAGTTGATCTACCTGACCGATCCGAACCTCTACACGGTGCCCGTCGCGCTGCGGTCGTTCGTCGACGCACAGTCGCAGTCGTCGTACGGATCGATGTTCGCCATGAGCGTCGTGTCGGTTGTCCCTCTGTTCCTCGCGTTCACCTTCGGTCAGAAGTACCTGATCCGGGGCATCGCGACCACCGGCGGCAAGTAGCCGGCCCATCTCCATCCAGAAAGCAGGACAACAGCCATGCGTTTGAGAATGTCTTCGGCTCGACGCGCTGCCGCCGGCGCGGTCACGATCGCTCTGGTCAGCTTGGGCCTGGCCGCCTGTGGCGTCGGCAGTGACGCCGGGTCGGGCAAACCGGCCGAACTGAGCAAGGGCGACGTGACGTTGCGAGTCAACTGGTGGGGCGGCGACGCCCGGACCGGGCTGACTCAGAAGGCGATCGCGGCCTTCGAGAAGAAGCACCCGACCATCCATGTGACCGGTGAGTTCTCGGACTGGAACGGATACTGGGACAAGCTCGCCACCGCGACCGCCGGCGGCAACTCGCCCGACGTGATCCAGATGGATCAGCTCTACCTTGCGTCGTACGCCAACCGGGGTGCGCTGTCGGACCTGTCCAAGCTCGATCAGCTCAAGACCTCCGCACTCGACCCGTCCGTACTCGGCATGGGGCGTACCAAGGACGGTCTGTACGCGATGCCGATCTCTACCACGTCGTTCGGACTGCTCGTCAACCAGGACAAACTCGATGCCCTCGGCATCAAGCTGCCGGACACGAACACCTGGACCTGGGACCAGTTCGACGCGTTCGCCCGCTCTGTCACCGAGAAGTCCGGCGGCAAGGTGTACGGCACGACGCCGTGGGGCAACGAATACTCGCTGGAGCTGGCCGCACGGCAGGCCGGCGACCAGGTCTTCAAGGACGGCCAGCTCGTGGTCAAGCCCGAGACGGTGGCCGGCTACTTCCAGCGGGCCCTCGACTGGTCCAAGGACGGCGCGTCCCAGCAGGCTTCGCAGTTCGCCGAGCAGGCCTCGGCCAGCCTTGAGCAGTCCGACTTCGCCACCGGCAAGTCGGCGATGATCTTCACCCAGGTGTCGCAGCTGACGGCGTACGCGAAGGCGGCCGGAAACGCGAAGCTGGTGGTCGCCAAGCTTCCGACCGCCGATGCGAACGCCGGCAAGTACTTCTACCTGAAGCCGGGCATGTACTGGTCGGTGTCCGCGAAGAGCAAGCATCAGGCCGAGGCCGCTCTGTTCATCGACTTCATGGTCAACGACCCGGACGCCGGCGCGATCCTCGGTACCGAACGCGGCCTGCCTGCCAACCCCACGATCGTTAAGGCGATCACCGGCAGCCTGACCCCGAACGACAAGCTGGTCGTCGACTACACCGACGCCATGAAGCCGACGCTGGGCCCGGCGCCGGAGATCGTTCCCAACGGGGCCAGCGACTTCGACACCTTGATCCTGCGCTACCTGCAGGACGTGTTGTTCGGCAAGAAGACGCCTCAGCAAGCAGCGGACGGAATGATCTCCGAACTCAAGTCCGGGATCAACGCCGCCAAGTAGCGTGCAGTGGTACGGCGCGGGCCCGGCCGCCTGCGCCGTACCCGCGCTCAACTCCGCGGCGGTGTGCTGGCGCGGACGGTGATGCGCGCCTCGAACTGCTTGGCCCGGCGGGTCTCCGACGGCGTCGACGTCGCCATCTCGACGACGGCGGCTCCGACGGCTTCCAGGGCAAGGTTGACGCTCGTCAGCCCGGGCGTCACGTCGTCGGCGTCGACCACGTCGTCAAAGCCTGCGACGCCGATGTCGGTGCCCGGCGCGATACCGATCGCCCGCATCGCGGCCATCGCACCGAGTGCCATCGTGTCGGTTGCTGCGACCAGGGCGTCGACGCCGGTGCGGCCGGCGGATAGCAGCTCGGTCGCGGCGGCGTACCCACCCTCGCGCGACATCGGGATGTCGCGGAGGTGGGTGACATGGTCGACCTGGACGCCCGTTCGGCGTGCCCCCTCGGCAATTCCGGTCTCCCAGGAACGAACTCCGGACGAGTCGCCGTCCGGCCGGATCAGCGCGACCGAGCGATAGCCGAGCTCGGCGAGGGTCGCGATCAGGGCCCGGGCGCCCTCGCGCCGGGGCACGATCGCAGTGTCGAACGGCAGCTCGTCCTCGCCGGCGACGACGATGCGCCCGCCGTCGCGCTCGTACCGCTCGAGCTCGCGCAGGAGCGCCGCGTGCGAGGAGTTCGTACCGCCGCGGGCGCCGGCCAGCGCGAGGGCCAGCGGCCGCTGGCTGCGTAGCATCCGGATCACCCGGACCTCGTCGTCGGCGGCGTGCTCCGTCCCGGTGATGGTCACCATCAGGCCGCGGTCCCGCGCCGCGCTGATCGCTCCGTGCACCAGTTGGGCGTTGTAGGGGTCGCGGATGTCGGAGACCACCATGGCGATTGTGGGCGTCGCGCCGGTGGTGGTCGCGCGCGCCGACGAGTTCGGGCGGTAGCCCAGCCGCGTGGCGGCGGCGTGCACTCGGCTGCGCGCGTCGTCGGTCACGTAGCGGGACGTCGGATCCATCGCTCGCGATGCCGTCCCCAGGCCGACACCCGCGGCCTTGGCGACGTCCCGCAAGGTGACGACGGCAGTCTGCGCAGGGGTCCGCGTCGTTGCTCCGTCGCCGTTGTCTCTTGTCACGTCATGATTGTCCCATCGCGTCCCTGGGCGATGCTATGGCCAGGAAACAGTTGCCAGGACAGGCCTGGCGTAAGGATCGGAGTTGATTCGGTGGCAGCCGACCGGCCGGCAGGAACCGCAACCCTTCGGGACGTCGCGAAGGTTGCGGGTGTGTCGCCCTCGACTGCCTCCAGGGTGCTCAACGGCGGCGGCCGCGCGGTCAGCGACGAACTCTCCGTGCGTGTCCTGGCGGTGGCAGACGCCCTCGGCTACGTCAGCAACCACGCAGCGCGCGCATTGCGCGGTCGGCGGTCCGGCGTCGTACTGCTCGGTGGGGATCCCCGCACCGCCTCCATCGCCGCGATGGCCGCAGGCATGGAAGAAGGCGGCCGTGAGCGAGATGTCGCCGTCAGCATCACCGCGGTCGGACCGGACTCGGAGACCCATCTCGCGGCGCTGCGGATCCTGCGTGGGTTGCGCCCGCTCGCGCTGGTGGTGACGAGCGCCAGCTTTGTCGGCACCGACCGGGAACTGATTCTCGCTGAACTGCAGGCCGCCCGCTTCGAAGGCGCGAACGTGGTCTTCATCGGCGAGCACGACTACGACTTCCCGGCGGTACGGTTCGACGACGTCGAGATCGGCCACCTGGTCGGACGGCATATGGCGTCGCTCGGGCGCCGCCGGCCGGCGATCCTGACCTCGACCGGTCACCCGGCCATGGAGAGCCGCACCCAAGGGTTTCTCGAAGCTCTGACCGCGGCGGGGTACGACCGCGACGCGATCGCCGTCGAGAGCACCGAGATCAGCAGGGCGGGCGGCAGGGGCGCGACCCGGCGGTTGCTCGAGCGCGCCGAGCGGCCGGACATGATCCTGGCAGGCAACGATGTGCTCGCGATCGGAGCCGTCCACGAGCTCACCGAGGCCGGGCTGAGGATCCCTCAGGACATGGCCGTGTCCGGTGTCGACGACATCCCGATCTCGCAGGACATCACCCCCTCGATGACCACGGTCTCGCTGCCCTTCATGGAGGCGGGACGAGCGGCACTCGCGATGGCCCTCGACGGCGACGACCAACCCGACGTACACCTGCAGAGCCGCTTGATCATCCGGGACAGCACCGTGCCGGCCTGACCTGGGCTCACTCTGGAACCGTTGTCGCACAGGTTCCTCAATACGTCCGCTTTCGGCCAGTACTTGCTGCACTCTTGCCGTTGACCGTCTCTGGAACCGTTGGCATACTCCCGAAACATGATGAGATTGAGGCGTTGGATTGCGCACCTCGCCGTGCCGGCTCTCGGTGTGACGATGGTGGTTGCCGGTGCGGGATCCGCGTCGGCGGAGCTGCCGGCCGGGTCGCCCGTATGGGCGCCTTCGTTCGCCGGGTACACCGGCAAGACCGCCCTGAAGGCCGAAGGCCGGAACGTCGTCCAGAGTGGCGCGCTTGCGGTCCTGGACGGTTCTGCTCCGCCGCGGCGGGGTGGGACGACCTACTACCTGGACTCTGTCGGCGGTGACGATGCCGGCGACGGCAGGTCTCCGGAGAGCGCCTGGAAGACGTTCACGAACGTGAACGCGAAACAGTTCGGACCTGGTGACCGGATTCTGCTCAAGGCCGGCAGCTCCTGGTCGGCCGAGGGTGACCAGGTCGCCAAGGAGGCCTACGACTACACCCAGTGGACCGCGGGGGTGCCGACGGACGTGGTGGCGGCCGATCCGACCGCGCTGCTCGCACCCAAGGGTTCCGGATCGGCCGCGCGGCCGATCATCTTGTCGAGCTACGGCGACGGCCCGGCCCCGGAGCTCGACGGCCGTGGTGTCGTGAACGACGTAGTGCAGCTCACCAACCAGCAGCACTGGGACATCTCCAACCTCGAGATCAGCAACGCGACCGACGGCTTCGACCCGTCGAAGTTCGAGCCCGGCAAGAACCAGGGCCAGTTGCCGGGGGAGGAGAACCCGAAGACCGGTGACCTGCGGGGCATCCACGTGCAGGCCGAGAACGCCGGCACACTCGCGGGCTACTCCATCCACAACGTCTTCGTCCACGACGTCAGTGGCGTCATGTGGTCGGTCACCAGCAGCGGCCTCGACCGCTCGAAACGCACCGGCGGCATCCTGTTCGAAGGCCTCAAGGGCGACGGTCGGACCGTCTCGCAGTTCGACGACATCTCGGTGAAGGACAACTACATCGCCAACACTGCCTTCGCCAACGTCATCTTCAAGCAGTTCTCCGGTATGGGCACGAATCGCTACAAGGACGTCCAGCCCGGCTGGGGCGACCGCGCGGCGGGTAAGGCTGCGAACGACGGCACGGTCACGGCGGACCCGGACTGGCGCCCGCACCAGAACATCGAGATCTCGGGTAACTACCTCACCAACCGCGACACGCAGTACGGCTGGGATTCGCTTTATCTGACCAGCGTCCAGCGTACGACGGTGGAGAACAACGTCATCGACGGCGCCGGCGTCTCTGGCGTCGAGATGTACTACACGGACAACGTCGTCGTCCAGAACAACGAGGTCGCCGAACTGGAGCCCCGGGTCAACGCCGCGGACTCCAACGGGATCGACCCGGACCGGGGCTCGACGAATATCCTTGTGCAGGGCAACTACATTCACGACTCCGGCGAAGGCGTTCTGTTGTGTGGCTTCGGCTTCGGTTCCGCGGTCGTGCGCTACAACATCATCCAGGACGTCGATCGCAACTACGTCAATCCGCACGGTGACAGCGGCGTGAACGTCGTCTACAACAACCTGATGTACAACACCAGACGTCCGCTGAAGAACAACACCGTCGGCTTCTTCGAGTCCTCCGGGACCGCGAGCTCGATCCTGACTGCGAAGAACGCGCACTACGTCCTGAACAACGTATTCGTCAACGCGCGCGCGGACGTCGCGGGCGCGCAGTTCCGGGCGGCCTATCCCGGTGTCCAATTCAGCAACAACGCGTACTACGGTCCCCAGGTCGCGGCCCCGGCCGTCGACCTGAATGCCGCCACCTCGGATCCGCGGCTGGGTGGCAACCCGGCAGCGGACGTCGCGAACGCGGCGCCGGCATCGAGCGACTCACCGCTGATCTCCGCGGGCACCGCGGTCGACCTGTCCACGATTGCACCCGGCTTCGACGCGACCGGAAACGCCCGCATCAGCCAGTTGGGTGTCGGCGCCGACTTCTTCGGAGCCGATATCACCACGCCACCGACGGTCGGCCCGGCCTCGTACCGGCCGGCGGACGGCAATGGTCTGCTGACAGGTGTGGTGACCGATCAGCACGGAGCAGCAGTTCCTGCGGCGACAGTCTCGTACGGTTCGGGGACGACCACCACTGACACCCACGGTCGATTTGTGATCGAGGCCAGTGCTGGCAAGTACACCCTCGTTCCGTCCGCGGCCGGATTCGCGAACGGCGACGCCGTCAAGGTCCACGTCCGGGCGGGCCAGACGCTCAGCATGCCCCTGATGCTCGGCTGACGCCCCGGAGGCCTTCGGCCACCACCGAAGGCCTCCGGATGCGTGTGCTGGAAATCCCTTGCCGCCAGTGCAATATCACATTACACTCGGGTCTCTGAGCGGGCGAGGTGCCGGAACGGCGATCGACGTCACGCCGCATCAGATTTCCAACGGGGACCGTGGCCAGGAATGGCCCGGGTCTGCTGCAACGACCCGGGCCCATACCGCCTGAGTTGCACCGGGAGGAAGTCATTTACAGTGTTGAGGACTACGCTCGCGCGGAATCGTTTCTGCCTTGGCAGGTGGAGACTCGGATTCCCGGAGAAGTCACCGAAATCGCGTGGATCCCGGGATCGTCCCGGTATCGGTTCAAGCTGAGTACGCCGGAGGGCTGGCGCTACCGCATCGCCGATGCGTCGGCTGGTACCGAACACCGGGACGCGTTCGACCATGAATGCCTGGCTGCTGCGCTGGCCGAAGCAATCGACGAGAAGGTTGATCCCGATCGCCTGGTGCCGACGCGGATCGACTACCGGGGCGCCGATGATCTCGAGTTCGACCTCGACGATGCCCGGTGGCGCTGGAACGGCGGCGAGTTGCGGCAGTTCAGTGAGGAAGACCAATTCGGGGTACGTTCGCCGGACGGCACCAAGCTCGCATTCAATCGTGATCACGACTTGTGGGTCCGTGAGGTGTCGACAGGCATCGAGCGCCGCCTGACCAGTGGCGGCAAGGAAGGGTCGTTCTACGGCGCAGTTCTGCCGTCACCGCTGCGCGCCGCCGGACTGCCTGGCGCGGGACAGCCGTGGAAGGACACCAAGGTCCTGTGGTCGCCCGACGGCAGCCGTCTGCTCACGCATCGGATCGACACCGCGGGTGCCGGGACCATCACCATGAGCCTCTCGACGCCGCGGTCCGGCAGCATTCGACCGGAGGCGGTGGAGTACTTCTATCCCTTGCCGGGCGATGATCCGCTGCCGACGGCGACTCTGCTCATCATTGACCTGGCATCTGGCGACAGCACCCCGATCGGTATCGCACCGCTGGAGCTCTACTACTACGGCAGTCCGATCCCAGGCCCCGACAGCATTTCGCCCAACATGTGGTGGCGACAGGACGGGGCAGCGCTCTACCTGTTGCGGGGGTTCCGCGGCAATCGGCGTGCGGCCTTGTATGAGATCGGTGTCGACGGATCAAGCCGAGTCGTCGTTGACGAGGAGGCGGACACGCCGGTCGACTCCAACCTGTCGACGGCGGGTCCGGTGAACCACCGGATCATCGAGGATGACGATCTGACCCTCTGGTACTCACAGCGTGATGGCTGGGGCCATCTGTACACGTACCGCACCTCGACCGGGGCGCTGCTCAAGCAGCTGACATCGGGGGAGTGGGCGGTCGCGGATGTGCTGCAGGTCGGCGACGGGTACGTCTACTTCACTGCCGTAGGCAAGGATGTCGGTGAGGATCCGTATCTCCGTCGGCTGTACAGGGTACGGCTGGACGGTACGTCGGCTGAGCCGGAGTTGCTGACCCCCCAGGACGGTAGTCACGAGGTCAGCTTCGCGCCGGACGGTGGCTTCTTCATCAGCGTGTGGTCGAAGGTCGACAAGGCCCCGGTGGCGGAGCTGATCCGTTCCTCGGGGGAGAGCGTCGGCGTCATCGCCGAAATGGACCTGTCGGCTCTGACCGAGTCCGGTTGGCAGTTCCCGGAACGCTTCTCGGCTCCGTCCCGGGACGGCAGTACCCAGGTCTACGGCGTGATGGTGCGACCGACCAACTTCGACCCGGACAAGAGTTATCCGGTGATCGATTCGATCTACGGCGGCCCGCAGATGAACCAGGCTCCGATCGGGCTGACCGGAGCGGCGCGGATCTGGGCGGCACAGGCGATCGCCGAACTCGGTTTCGTCGTCGTGCTGATCGACGGGCTAGGCATGCCGTACCGGTCGAGGGAATTCCGTAACCACTCGTACCGCAATCTCGGCGATGCCGGCCTGCTGGATCACATCAGCGCGTTGCGGGAGCTCAAGTCCCGCTACCCGTATCTCGATCTCGATCGGGTCGGGATCTTCGGGCACTCGGCTGGTGGGTACGCCTCGGCGCACGCGATCCTGGCACATCCGGAGTTCTACAAGGTCTGTGTGTCGGGTGCCGGCAACCATGATCATCGGATCGACAAGGCGTGGTGGATCGAGCGCTACCAGGGCTGGCCTGTCGGTGGTCACTACGTCGAGCAGGCCAACCGGACCCTCGCCGGCAGGTTGCAGGGCAAGTTGCTGTTGATTCACGGTGAGGCCGACGAGAACGTGCCGGTCGCGTCGACGCTGTCGCTGGCCGACGCGTTGATCGCCGCCGACAAGGACTTCGACCTGCTGATCCTGCCGAACCGGTCGCACGCCTGCGGTTCGGAGCCGTACGTGATCAGGCGTCGGTGGGACTACTTCGTCCGGCACCTGGCCGGGCAGGAGCCACCGAGCTACAGCATCCGCAAGCCCTGAGAGCGGAGTTGCGTAAGTGCCTAAATACTTGGCTCGCCGCATCGGCGGCTGGTTGTTGATGGTCATTCTGGCAACCAACATCACATACTTTTTGGCAAATGCCTTTCTTGATCCGCGCACGCTGTTCGTCGGTCGACGGCCGCCGCTGACGGAGACGCAAATCGAGACTTTGTTGCGGGCGAACAACCTCGACAGCCACGTGAGCATTTTCGTGCGCTGGTGGACGTGGGCGAAGGGCATCGTTCTGCACTGGGACTGGGGAAACAGCCCCACCGGGGACCCCGTGAATTCCGAGATCGCCTTCCGTATCGGGGTCAGCGCCGAGTTGCTGCTGGGCGCGTTCGTGCTGTACACGATCATCGGCATCGGCCTGGGCATCTACAGCGCATCCCGGCAGTACAAAGTGTCGGACCGCATCGTCCAGGCCATCTCGATCATCACGCTGAACATCCCGGTGGTGGTGATGTCGCTGGCGACCGTGCTGGTGGCCATCTGGTTCAACCAGAAGATCGGGGCCCGAATGTTCTACGTGACCGGCTCGTCCTCGGCCGACGCGCACGGGTTCGGCAAGGTCGCCGATCTGCTGCAACACCTGACGCTGCCGACGATCTCGCTGGTGCTCATCAGCTATGCCGGCACCCAGATGCTGCAGCGGTCGTTGCTCTTGGACACCATATCGGCTGACTACGTGCGAATGGCGCGGGCCAAGGGACTGACCAAGGCGCAAGCGATCCGCAAGCACGCCTTGCGGACGTCGTTGATCCCGGTCGCCACCCAGGTGGCCTTCTCGATTCCTGGCCTGTTCACCGGTGCTGTGCTGACCGAGACGATCTTCAACTGGCAGGGCATGGGCCAGTACTTCATCGACACGCTGAACAAGATGAACATCAACGGAGTGGTCGCAGTCGCTGCCTTCGGCGCCCTGATGACAGCGATCGGCGCCGTCCTAGCCGATATCGCCGTGGTATTCCTGGACCCGAGAGTGCGGGTGCATTGACATGAGCGTCGGTGATGTCGATGACCAGTTGACTGCCGCTCCGGCGGGGACCAGGCGCAAGCGGTTGTCGCGACGGGCGCTCTACACCCGCCGCTTTCTTCGGAACCGTCCGGCGGTGGCGGGCCTGATCATCTTCGGCGCGATCGTCGGATTCTCGATCCTCGGCGGACTCCCTGCCCGGCACAGTTATCTGGAGACCGATTTCCTCAACCTCTCGAGCCCCCCGTCGGCCGATCATTGGTTCGGAACCAACGATGCCGGCAACGACCTGTACGCAGAAACGGTTCACGGTCTGCAGCGCTCGTTGATCATCGCCTTGGTCGTCTCCACCGGTACGACGGTGCTTTCTGCAGTCATCGGTGCCACGGCGGCGTACTTCGGCGGCGCTTTCGAGCGGGTGGTGCTGGGCGTCATTCATTTCCTGATGGTCGTGCCGACCTTCCTGATCCTGGCTCTGTTTTCGAACCATTCCGGTGGCAGCTGGATCGTGATCGCCGTGATCATGTTGCTGGTCAACTGGTTCTGGCCGGCCCGCGTCATCTGGACGTTGTCGTTGTCGATCCGTGAGCGTGAGTATGTCAGCGCCTCCCGTTACATGGGCGTGCCCGGACTGCGCATCGTCGTTCGGCACATCATTCCGAACATCGGCTCGTTGCTCATTATTCAATTCACGCTCGGGGTGGTCGGTGCGGTGATATCGGAGACCGGACTGTCGTTCATCGGATTCGGTGTCAAGCCGCCCGATGTATCGCTGGGGGCGCTGATCGGCAGCGGCGCGGACACAGTCTCGAGTGCACCCTGGCTGTTCTACTTCCCAGCAGCCGCTCTGACCTTGTTGACGGTGTCGATGGCATTGGTCGCTGACGGCCTACGGGATGCTTTCGATCCTCAGTCCGCGGCGGGGGGCCGCGCATGACCGAGACGAAGATGGCCGATTCGCTGCCGTCCAGGCGGTCCGATGCACTGCTCGCACTTCGTGATCTGCGGGTGACTTTCCCGTCGGAAGCCGGCCGGGTGGACGCCGTCACCGGAGTCTCGTTCGACCTGCAGCCCGGCCGGACGCTGGGCATCGTCGGCGAGTCCGGTTCGGGCAAGTCGGTCACCTCCCTGGCGATCATGGGCCTGCTGGACGAGGCGGCCTCGGTGCGTGGATCGATCAAGCTCGACGGCCGGGAACTGCTCGGGCTGGACGACCGGGCCATGTCGAGGATCCGTGGCAAGGACATGTCGATGGTCTTCCAGGATCCGCTGTCCACCTTGACCCCGGTCTTCACCATTGGTGACCAACTGGTCGAGGCGCTGACGATCCACAACGCCATGGGCAGACGTCAGGCGGCCGAACGGGCCGTCGAACTGCTCCGGCTGGTCGGGATCCCGCAACCGGAGAGCAGGTTGAAGTCCTTCGCACATGAGTTCTCCGGCGGCATGCGGCAGCGGGTCGTGATCGCGATGGCCATCGCGAACAACCCGCAGGTGATCATCGCCGACGAGCCGACGACGGCTCTCGACGTCACCATTCAGGCCCAGATCCTGCAGGTGCTGAAGCGCGCCCAGGAGGAGACGGGTGCTGCCGTCATCATGATCACGCACGACATGGGCGTCGTGGCGAGCGTCGCGGATGACGTCGTCGTGATGTACGCCGGCCGACCGGTCGAGCATGCCGGGGTTCATGAGGTCTTCGCCCAGCCGCGGATGCCCTACACGATCGGGCTGCTCGCCGCGATTCCGCGAGCCGATCGTCATGAGACGCAGCCTCTGGTGCCGATCCGGGGTAACCCTCCGATCCTGATCGACCTGCCCGACCAGTGCCAGTTCGCAGACCGCTGCCCGATCGTGCTCGATGCCTGCCGAGGCGAGGTTCCTCAGCTCGTGGAGGTCCTGAATCGCTCGAACGACGACACCGGTGACAGGCACGATCGAGACTCCGTGCACCAGGTTGCCTGTATCCGTGCGGGTGAGATCGGAGCCGGAGGCACCATCAACGGCCGGCCGATCTTCCCGATCCCGGAGATCGCCGAAAGTGAGCTCGCACAGGTTCCTCGTGGTGAGCGCAAGCCGGTGCTGGTTGTCGACAACCTGGTGAAAGAGTTCCCGCTATTGAAGGGCGCGGTTCTCAAGCGACGCATCGGTACGGTCTACGCGGTCAACGGCATCTCCTTCGACATCCGCGAGGGGGAGACGATGGCGATCGTCGGGGAGTCCGGCTGCGGCAAGACGACCACCCTGTTGGAGATCATGGAGTTGGCGCCCCAGCACGGGAGCGACATCCAACTCAACGGTCGCAGCGTCACGGGCCTGAACAAGCGCGAGCTCAGGACTCTGCGTCGCGACCTGCAGATCGTCTTTCAGGATCCGATGGGTTCACTCAATCCGCGATCGACCGTCTTCGACCTGATCGCGGAGCCGATGCGCGCCTTTCGGTACTCGTCCGACGAGGTCGAGAAGCGTGTCGAGGAACTGATGGATCTGGTCGGCCTCAATCCGGAGCACAGCGACCGGTTTCCGGCTGCGTTCTCCGGCGGGCAGCGGCAGCGGATCGGCATCGCGCGAGCTCTCGCGACCAATCCGCGGCTGATCGTGCTGGACGAACCGGTATCGGCGCTGGACGTCTCCATTCAAGCCGGTGTCATCAACCTTCTGGAAGAACTGAAGGCAAAGCTGGGCATCTCGTTCCTGTTCGTGGCGCACGACCTGTCGGTGGTCCGCCACATCGCCGACCGAATCGGTGTGATGTATCTGGGCAAGTTCGTCGAGTACGGCGAGGTCGGCGCGGTCTTCGAGGATCCACAGCATCCGTACACGGCGGCACTGCTGTCGGCGATCCCGCTACCCGACCCGGTGAAGGAACGCGCCCGGGAACGAATTCTGCTGACCGGTGACCTGCCGAGCCCGATCGACAATTCCCCTGGGTGCCGGTTCGTGAGCCGCTGCCAGCTCTATCAAAGTCTCCCACCGGATCGCCAGGCGCACTGCCGGGACGAGACACCAACACTCACCGGTGTCGAGGGTGTGCATGTCAATGCATGCCATTGGCGGTGACGATGTGCACTTTCCTGACGGAAGGAAACAAGAGATGCGACCTCGTAATGGGATCTTCGGCGCGGTGGCGGGTGCGATGGCTGTTGTGCTGACGATGTCGGCATGCTCGGCCGGCAAAAGCAACGGCTCCGGCGGTGGGGACGACGAGACGAAGAAACTTGCCAACGCGTTCAGCGTGGACTGGAACCCGCAGCCGCGGGACAAGATCAAAGACGGCGGCACGGTGACGATCCCGGTCACCGAGATTCCGTCGCAGGAGAACACGATGGCCGTCGGTACGACGACGGCGAGCGCGGCGATCTGGAACTGGTACAACCCGCAATTGACGTTCTTGACGCCCGAGGGCAAGTGGTCCTACAACAAGGACTATCTGTCCGACATCAGCCAGTCCGAAACGGGCGGCAACACGGTTGTCACGTACACCCTGAATCCCAAGGCTGTCTGGAATGACGGCACACCGATGACGTGGAAGAGTTTCGAGCTGACCTGGAAGTCCTGCAACGGGTCGGATCCGAAGTACCAGACCACCAGCGACTGCTCGAACGTCACATCGGTGAAGCAGGGGACGAACGACCGGCAGGCCGTGGTGACCTACAAGGGTCCGTACGCCTGGTGGCAGAGCGGGTTCGGAGCAGTTCTGAATCCGCATGTCACCGACTCCAGCATCTTCAACAATGCCTACCAGAACAAGTTGCCGGCGGAGTGGGGCGCCGGGCCGTACACGGTGGCCAGTGCCAACTTCAAGACCGGCCGGATCGTGTTCAAGCGCAACCCGAAGTGGTGGGGCGACAAGGGCAAGCTGGATCAGGTCGTCTATCAGCAGATGGAGGAGACCGCCGAGATCAACGCGTTCAAGAACGGCGAGGTCGATATGGCGGCGACGGCCACCAAGGACCGGCTGGCCCAGGTCCAGAGCATGTCGGACGTCACCGTCCACCGCTCGACGTCGAACGGCATCGGCCTGCTGATTCTCAACGCCTCTCGTCCTCAATTGAAGGACATCAACGTGCGGAAGGCGATTCTGGAGGCGATCGACCGCACGACCTTGGCCAAGATCCAGTACAACGGACTCGGCTACACCGGCGCCGTCGGCGGATCGCTCATCTTGCTGCCGTTCCAGGACGGCTATTCCGATTCGGTCGGCAACGCCGGATACAAGTTCAGCACCGATGAGGCGAACCAGCTGCTCGATGCCGCCGGCTGGACGAAGGGCGCCGACGGTCTCCGCGAGAAGAACGGCGAGAAACTCACGATCGAGTTTCCGTTGTCCGGAGACGATCCGAGCACTGTTGCCCAGGGCAAGGCGATCATCTCGATGGAGAAGCAGGTCGGCGTGACCGTCAACATCAAGCAGATCGCCAGCGCGGACTTCATCAAGACGCTCACCGGTCACGGCTGGGACGCCTTCATGTCCGGCTTCTCGATGAGTGACCCGTACGGCGCGAACTACATCTGCTACTTCTACTGCTCCCCGGCCGCTGCATCGGCGGGTGCGGGCAACAACAGCGCCGCCGGCACCACGGCCCTGGACAAGCAGTTGCAGGCACTGTCCAAGATCCCGGACCCGAAAGCGCAGACCCAGGCGGCGATGAAACTCGAGTCCGACTGGTACAAGCAGACCTGGGGTGAGCTCCCGACCGTCAACGGCCCCGCTGTGGTCACGACCAAGAAGGGATTGGCCAACCTCGCACCAGTTCCGTTCTTCGGGCTGGCCGCCTACGGGTCGGTTCCGGTGCAGGACTTCGGCTGGCAGAACTGACCTGCTCCAGGATCGACAACGACGGAAGCGAGCGACGGTGAGTACATTCACAACCAACGATCACAAGATTCCCTATCTGGGAACCCGGCCGCCGCGGCTGGCCGCGGTGCCGGCCTTCGTCGACAGCATCGGCCAGGGCTGGGATGACCGGACGATCCCGGCACCGGTCAGCGACGGTGCTGCAGCGTCGGCTGCCGCACATCGCGACCGTCTGCGCGAGGCCCTGCCGGGCAGACTGCTGCTGGTGGCCGCTGGCCGGTCGCCGGTCCGCGTCAACGACACGTCCTACGACTTCCGAGCCGACAGCGACTTCCTTTGGCTGACCGGTGTCGGGATCGAGGACGCGTACCTGCTCGTCGGCTCGGATGCGTCAGCGGACACGTTGTTCATGCCGCCGCCGTTCCGCCCCGGCGAGACCGGCTTCTTCTCCAACGCCTCGCACGGGGAACTTTGGGTCGGCCCGTCGGCCGGGCTCACTGAATGGTCCCAGGCACTGGGCATCACCGTCCGTCCGGTCTCGGAGCTCACATCGGCACTGTCCGGGGCCGGCACGGTTCTGGCTGGCCGCCGGGTGCCAGCCACAGAGTTCGCGGCAGAGCGCTCCGAAGAGCTGGATCGAGTCTGTTCAGACCTTCGCAGGATCAAGGACGACTGGGAGGTCGGCCAACTCCGGTACGCCGTCGATCAGACCGTTGAGGGCTTCGCAGCGGTCGCCCGGGAGATCCCGGCGGCGATCCGAGCACGCGGCCCGGTGCGTGGCGAGCGCTGGCTGCAGGGCACGTTCGATCGGTACGCTCGGGCCGTCGGCAACGGGCCCGGCTACGCAACCATCGTCGGTTCCGGCTCGCATGCCCCGATCCTGCATTGGGTGCGGTGTGACGGCCCGATCCACGACGACCAGGTGTTGTTGCTGGACATGGGTGTGGAGGCGGACACCGGCTACACCGCCGATGTCACCCGGACGCTGCCGGCCTCGGGCACCTTCAGCGCCGACCAACGTCGGGTTCACGATCTGGTCGAGCAGGCCCATCGTGCGGGCTTGGCCCAGGTTCGTCCCGGGAACACCTACAGCGACTTCCACTTCGCGTCCATGGAAGTGGTTGCTCGTGGCCTGCGGGACTGGGGACTACTGACGGTCTCGGTCGACGAGGCTCTGTCGCCCGCGGGTCAACAGCATCGGCGGTGGCTCGTCTGCGGCATCGGTCACCATCTGGGGCTGGACGTCCACGACTGCTCGCAGTCGAGCTGGCAGACCTATCACGGCGCTCCGCTCGAGCCTGGCATGGTGTTGACCGTTGAGCCCGGCCTCTACTTCCACGCCCACGATCTGACGGTGCCGCCGGAGCTTCGCGGGATCGGTGTTCGGTTGGAGGATGACGTGCTGGTGACTGGCGAGGGGTCGGACGTTCTGAGTGACGCGCTCCCGATCGACGCCGACGGGCTGGAGGTGTGGACGCGCGAGAGGCTCGACCAGCAACCGTGAGGACAACCTGAAGCTGGGAAGGATCGGATCACGTGCCGACCGAGAACGATCACGACGACAAGGCCGAGGACGCCGGCGATACCAAGGAGCCGACGGACAACCTGGTCACCACGACGCACACCATCAGCGGTCCCGGCTGGGAGGTCGAGTACGAGGCGATCACCGGCACGATGGTGATCAACGAGGAACTCGTCGAGGACGAGAAGTTCGCCGGTCACAAGCCGAAGGCCGAGGTCTTCGTCACGTCCTATGTGGCCAAGGGCGGCGACGGCGATCGCCCGGTGGTGTTCGCGTTCAACGGCGGGCCGGGCTCGAGTTCGGTCTGGCTGCACCTCGGGCTGTTCGGGCCGCGCCGGGTGCTGGCGGGCGATGTCGACGATCCACGGACCGCGCCGTACGGGATCGCCGACAACGCCGAAACGCTGCTGCGGTTCGCGGATCTGGTCTTCATCGATCCGATGACCACCGGCTACACCCGCGCGGTGGTCGGCGGAAAGCCGGCCGAATACCACGGCTACACCCGTGATCGTGACCTTGTCGGCGAGGTGATCAGGATCTGGCTCGGCCGGCATCAGCGCTGGCTGTCCCCGAAGTTCCTGGCCGGCGAGTCGTACGGCACCACCCGCGCCGCTTCGCTGGCCGGGCAACTGGTCACCCGCCACGGCATCGCCCTGAACGGGATCATCCTGATCAGCGCGGTGCTGGACTTCGGCACCATCCGCTTCACCCGCGGAAACGATCTTCCGTACGTGCACTTCCTGCCGACCTACGCGGCGACCGCCGCCTATCACCGTGGCCTCAACACAGCCGAGGTGGAGGAGCGGATCGAACGGGCCCGGACGTACGCCGCCGAGACCTACGCGCCGGCGCTGGCCAAGGGATCGCGGCTGTCGGCCGACGAACGGGCCGAGCTGGCCGATGGCCTGTCGGAGTTGACCGGCCTGGATCCCGGCTACATCGAACGAGCCCGGTTCCGGATCGAGCACAAGCACTTCTTCGCCGAACTCCTGCGTGACCGTGGCCTGGACACCGGCCGGTTGGACACCAGGTTCACTTCGGTGCCGGCCAACCTGAACAACGAGGAGCAGGAGACCGACCCGTCGCACATGTTCATCTTCTTGCCGTACACCGCGGCGTTCAATCACTACGTCCGCGCCGAACTGGGGTTCCACAGTGACCTCGAGTACGAGATCCTGACCGATCGCGTACAGCCCTGGTCCTATCAGGAATTCGAGGGCCGGGCAGTGACGATCACGGACGAGTTGTCCGCCGCGCTGCGGGCACAGCCCGACCTGCGGGTGTACGTCGGGTTCGGTTACTACGACGCCGCCACACCGTTCTCGGCCAGTGAGTACGTCCTGGACCATCTCGACGTACCGTCCGCGATCACCGACAAGATCGTCCGGAAGTACTATCCGGCCGGGCACATGACCTACGTGCACGAGGAATCCCGGGTAGCGCAGTCCGCTGATATCGCATCCTTCGTGCTTGGGGAGAGTCATGAGTGATCAGTACGACGGCTTCAGCAAGATCGCCGAGGACGAATGGGCCTGGCGTCGGCAGGAGTTCCCGGACCACTCGCTGGACGAGCCGCTCGAGCCACGGCTGCCCGACGTCGGACCGGAGCGACAGGAGTACAGGGCCGTCCGCTGGCGGGAGGTCGATGATCAACTAGAGAAGATCGACCGAACCAGGCTGACGCCCGAGCAGGCCGAGGATTTCGACGTCTACCGCTTCCAGATCAAGACCCTGATCGGCCGGCAGGCGTACCGGATGTTCGAACGGCCGGCCAACGCGGACTCCGCCTTCTGGATAGACCTGACGAGCCAGTCCCGTCGCCGGCTCGGATCGGCCGATGACGCCGAGACCTATATCGAATGGTTGCGGCAGGCCCCTGCTTACATCGATCAGAACATCGAGAACATGCGCGCCGGTGTCAAGCGTGGCTTCGCTCCGGCCAAGGTCTCGATGATCGGGCGGGAGGCAACGATCCGGTCGGTCGCGGAGTCCCGGCCCGAGGACGTGAGCTTCGCCCAGCCGTTCGGCACGCTGCCCGAGACAGTCGCCGGGCGCGCGCGGCTGATCAGCGTCGGTCACGACGTACTCACCACCGACGTCCTCCCGGCGTACCGTAGGCTTCTGCAGTTCTTCACGAGTGAGTACTTTCCCGGCCTGCCGGACGACATCGCGGCGGTGAACGGTCCGGGCGGCGAGGAGTTCTACGCTTCTCAGCTGCGCGAGTACGCGACGACCGAGCTGACCGCCCGGCAGATCCACGAGATCGGCCTGGAACAGGTGGCCTCCCTCCGCGACGAGATGGCCGAGGTCGCCGCCTCGGTGGGATTCGTCGACGCCGACGCGATGCTGGCGTTCATGCGTAGCGACCCGAAGTTCTATGCGACCACGCCGACGGAACTGCTGCGGTTCGCGGCGTGGCAGGCCAAGAAGTTCGACGCCGTCGCGCATCACTACTTCGGCCGGATGCCGCGGATGCGATTCGGCATCGAGGAGCCGCCGCCGGACCTGGCGCCGTTCTACACCTTCGGACGCGGCGGACCGCACCGCTACATCCTCAACACCTACAATCTGGCCGCCAGGCCGCTCTACTCGATCCCGGCACTCACCCTGCACGAGGCTGCCCCCGGGCATGCGTTCCAGATCCCGTTCGCCCTCGAACAAACCCAGCACCCGGAGTTCCGGCAGAAGGTCTACATCTCGGCGTACGGAGAGGGCTGGGGACTCTACAGCGAGCGGCTCGGCGTCGAGATGGGCATCTACGAGACGCCGTTCGAGCTGATGGGCATGCTCAGCTACCAGATGTGGCGCGCTGTCCGGCTGGTGATCGATCCTGGAATGCATGCCTTCGGCTGGAGCCGTGAGCGGGCGCAGGACTACCTCCGGAACAACACCGCGATCAGCGAGCATGAAGTCGTGACGGAGGTCGACCGCTACATCGCCTGGCCCGGACAGGCAACGGCGTACTACCTCGGAATGCTCAAGATCATCGAAGCCCGTCGCCGGGCCGAAGAGTCACTCGGGGCTGATTTCGACGTCCGGAACTTTCATGACCAGATCCTGTCGCTGGGGAGCGTGCCGCTGCCGGTGATCGATCACGCGATCGACAGCTTCATCGCCAGGCGCGGATCGTCGCCGTTCACCGAACCGGAGCCGCGATGATCACCAGTATCAGCAACGCCACGGTCCTCGACCTCACCGGCACGGAGGCGACCTTGGTACCCGACCAGCAACTCGTCATCGAGGATGGTCGGATCCGGTCGGTCGGTGCCGCGCAGCAGGTCCATGACCGTGAATCGATCACCATCGACGCGGGCGGCCGGGTGGTCATGCCCGGGCTGATCGACGGGCATGTCCATGTCACGGCGTACGAGGTCGACCTCAGTAGGCTCGAGGATGTTCCAGCGAGCTATCGGGCCTTCCGGTCGGCGGAGCTCCTGCAGGGGATGCTGGATCGCGGCTTCACCACCGTGCGCGACGTCGGCGGTGCGGACGTCGGGTTGGCGCGCGCGGTCGGCGAGGGTCGGGTGTCCGGCCCGCGGCTGATCTTCGGTGGTCGCGCGCTGTCGCAGTCCGGCGGGCATGGCGACGGCCGGTCGCCGGGCCGTGACCATCATGACGATTGTTGTGAGTCGTTGAGCACCATCGCCGACGGTGTTGACGAGGCACTCCGTGCCGCCCGGAACGAGCTTCGGCGCGGAGCGCACCACATCAAGATCATGCTCGGTGGCGGCGTCGCGTCGCCGACCGACAAGATCTCCGATCTGCAGTACTCGCCGGAGGAGATCCGGGCAGCAGTTCTCGCTGCGACCAACGCCGGCAAGTACGTCGCCGGTCACGCCTACACGACCGCTGCCGTGCGGCAGGGCCTCGAGAATGGGGTCCGTTCGATCGAGCACGGCAACCTGATGGACGAGTCCGTCTTCGGGCTCTTCGCCGAACGTGATGCCTACTACGTCCCGACGCTGGTCGCCTACCAGGCCATGGGCGAGGCGGGGACGTCGATCGGGCTGACGGCGGACAACGTACGTAAGAACGCCCAGGTCATCGAGCGCGGCCTGGCCACCCTGGAAGCCGCCGACCGCGCCGGGCTCAAGATCGTCTTCGGCACCGATCTGCTGGGCGAGCTGCAGAGTCAACAGAATCGGGAATTCACGATCCGCAAGGAGGTCCAGAGCGCCGAGTCGATCATCCGCTCCGCGACCACAGTGGCGGCAGAGTTGATCGGCATGGCCGGCGAGGTCGGTGTCCTCGCACCCGGCGCCGTCGCCGACCTCCTGATCATCGACGGCAACCCACTCGAGGACGTCGCCGTACTCGCCGATCCAGCCAAGACCCTACGGGCGGTGATCACAAACGGCTCGATCCACCACTGCGACCTCTGAGCCCCACCGCCCGAACACGTCGAAGTCGCTCACAAGGTATCGGTGAGTGATGCTTGACCTGAGGTCATGGGCGGATCGTCAGTGAGATTGGAAAATTCGTCCCTTTCGATCGCAAGTCGTGGATCGATTCTGCCGATTGCGTCGATGGGATCGACTCCGTCTCCTTTGTCCGCGGGTTCGATGCCGTCCTTCGGTTCAGCGCTCGCGGTGCGTGCCTGCAGCCAAGAAAGATGATCGAGCGAACTTCCCAGTTATCCGCACCAAGTGCTCGCCGTGGTCCTGTCGGTCCGCGACGGCAGGTTATGCGTCCTGCTGTGGAAACGCGCGCGGAGCCCGCACCGCGGCCGTTGGGCGCTTCCCAGCGGCCGCGGCGAGCCCGCGAGCGGCTGCGGAAGCCATCACCGCCCACCTCGCCACGAAGGTCGACGTTCGCGACGTCGCCCACCTGGAGCAGTGCACCTGGTCCTGGGAGCGGGTGACTGCGGTGTAGAAGAGTTCGCAGGTGAGGAGCCGCGAGTCTTCGCCGGGAAGCAGCACGGTCACTTCGGCGGCTTGGCTGCCTTGGGATTTGTGGATTGTCATCGCGTGCAGGGTCTCGACGTTACCGAGTCGGCCGGGCGAGAAGTCGAGGCGGCCGCGAGTACTCTCGATGTAGACGTGCAGGAAACCGTCCGGTCGTCGCGCGGTGACGCTAACTCGCCGTTGTAGATGCCGAGGCCGTAGTCGTTGGCGGCGACCAGGATGGGCCGGCCGACGTACCAGGTGTCCCAGAGAGGGTCTTCGGTCTCCTCGGTGATCCAGCGCTCGATGGTCCGGTTCCAGTACGTGACGCCCCCGGGCCGTCGCGGTGGGCGCAAAGCAGGCGATGCCGTTGGAGTGCGGCCAGGGCGGCGTCCGCGTTGCCGGCTTCGGCAGCTTGCCGGATCGCGAGTACGTCCGGGAGCAGTGCGGATCGCAGTGTCTCTCGTGGTCTTCGTCCTCGATGAACGTGACCCGATCGCCACCACGGCGGAGCACGGTGAGTACGTCGTCCGGACGGTCCTCATGGATCGCGAGCGCCAGGTTGCCGATCTCACTGCCGAAACGGTGGGACCTGCGCAGCTCGGCTGCCTTCGCGTGTCCGCCGGCGACCAATCCTTCGACGAGGGCGGTCGGCGGAAACCGAGATTCCGGCAACGATGCGCAGCGATGTGATGTGACGCACAGTCACGATCAGATGAAGGTCGATCGGAGCGAGCGGCGAGAATTGGCCGATTAGATCTGCGTCGGCCAAGCGCAAAGTGGTGCGTAAGTGGTGTGTCGGAGACACAGCAAAGCCCAGGACACTCGCGTGACCTGGGCTGTTGTGCGCCGCCAGGGACTCGAACCCCGAACCCGCTGATTAAGAGTCAGCTGCTCTGCCAATTGAGCTAGCGGCGCGAACGAAGAGAAGATTAGCAGGGGGATCGGGGAGATGCGAAATCGGTTAGCGGGTGAGGATGGTCATGGCGGCGTTGTGGCCTCCTAGGCCGGAGACGGCGCCGCCGCGGCGGGCGCCGGAGCCGCAGATCAGGAGGTTGGCGACGTCGGTTTCGGTGCCCCAGCGGCCGGCTTCGGAGGGGTCGGTGACCCAGGGCCATTGGAGGTCGCCGTGGAAGATGTGGCCGCCGGGCATGCCGACGGATGCCTCGATGTCGTACGGCGTTTTGGCCTCGATGCACAGGTTGCCGTCGGCGTCGCGGGCGATGCAGTCCTCGAGCGGTTCGGCCAGGTACGACTCGAGGCCGGCCAGTACGCGGCGGGTGGCTTCGGTGCGGACAGAATCGTTGTCTGAGGCAAACAATCGGGCCGGGAAGTGGACGCCGAAGACCGTCAGGGTCTGGTGGCCGGAGGCAATCAGTTCGGGGGACAGGATCGTCGGATCGGTGAGGGAGTGGCAGTACACCTCGGACGGCGGTACGGCGGGCAGCTCACCGCGCAGAGCGGACTGGTACGCCGTCTCGAGCTGGCTGTAGTCCTCGTCGATGTGGAACGTGCCGGCGAACGCCCGCGCCGGATCGTCGCCGGTCTTCAGGGCCGGCAGACGACGCAGCAGGAGGTTGATCTTCAGTTGCGACCCCTCCGGCTTCTCCACTCCGGTCTGGCCACGCAGCGCAGCCAGGGTCGACGGTGCGACGTTCGACAGCACCCAGGAGCAGTCCACTGACCGCTCACCATCGCCGCCGAGCCAGGTGACCGAGCCGCGGACCCCGTCTACTTCGACAGCGGTCACTGCCGAGTTCGTGACAAGTACGGCGCCTGCACGCCGAGCTGCAGCGGCCAGTGCATCGGTGACCGCGCCCATGCCACCGACAGGCACTCGCCACTCACCAGTGCCGTTGCCGATGAGGTGGTAGAGGAAGCAGCGGTTCTGGATCAGCGACTTGTCGTGCAGTCCGGCGAACGTACCGATGACGCCGTCCGTCGCGACGACTCCACGGACAGTGTCGTCGGTGAAGCGCCGTTCGATGGCCTCGCCGAGTGGCCGCTCTACCAGCTCGTCCCAGAGCGCACCGTCGACACGGGAACGCATGTCAGCGGCTGTCTGGAGTGGCTCGAGCAGAGTGGGCGCCACAGCCTCAGCCAGCGAGCTGACCGAGCCATAGAAGTCCGCCCAGGCCTCGTACTCCGCGTCGCCGCCGGTCAGGGCCTGGAACGACTCGCGCGTGACCGCACCCTCTGGTCGCTCGACCATGAGGCCGACGTCGCGACCAGAACGGCGTACCGGGGTGTACGACGCGACCGCGCGCGACCGGAGGTCCAGACTGAGGCCGAGGTCGGCGACGACCTTGTCGGGCAGCAGGCTGACCAGATACGAGTACCGGGACAGGCGGGCGTCCACACCCGGGAAGACTCGCTCGCTGACCGCTGCGCCACCGGTGTGGGCCTGTTGCTCCAGGATCAGCGTGGACAGCCCGGACTGGGCCAGATACGTGGCGGCGACCAGGCCATTGTGCCCACCGCCGACTATGACGACGTCGTAGAAGTCCTTCATCCCACCGGCCAATCGAGCTCGTGATAAGCGGCGTCCCAGAACATCCATTCGTAGCGGCACGTCATCGCGAAGTGCTGATGACAACGGTCCCGCTCCGCAGCCCCCACGTCCAGTCCGTCTGTCACAGCGAGCACGTCCTCGACGACCGCGTCGAACTCCTCGGAGCCGTACGTCTCGATCCACTTCCGGTACAGCGGGTCCGGTGAGGACCGCTTGAGCAGCTCCCGCCCGACGTCGCGGTAGATCCAGTAGCAGGGCAGCACGGCGGCCACGGCCTCGGCGTACGTGCCGGTGGCACACACAGCTGTCAGATAGGACATGTACGCCGTTGTGGTCGGGCCGGAGCCGGCTACGTCGACATCGGAGGCGGTGATGCCCAGTGACGCCAGCAATGACGTGTGCAGCTCCCGCTCGACCGCGATGGCGTTGGCGGCGTGCAGCGCGAACATGCTGACGGCGTCGTCATCCGGAGCGCGCCCCGCGACCAGGCTGAGTGCCCGCGAGTACGCGCGGAGGTAGTGGCTGTCCTGGATGATGAAGTACCGGAACGCGTCGTGGTCGAGGGTCCCGTCGGTCAGGCCGGTGATGAACGGGTGCCGGACTATCTCGCCGTACACGGAGGCGGCACCGCGGTCCCACAGCTCGCCGGAAAACGTCATCCCAACTCCTCGCCGTTGACTGCGACCGACCTTATCCACAGACGCGGCGCCGGGTACGAGACGAACGTCACTCGTGCGCCCTACTCTGAGGCATGAGTAGCCAGGGGGAGATGCCGCCGGACACGCCGCTGCTGCGGCGGATCCGCGCGTCGGTGATCGGTGACGACCAGGTGATGCCCGGGCCGTACGGTCCACGACGGGTGACGTACGCCGATTACACCGCTTCCGGGCGCGCGCTGACCTTCCTCGAGGACTTCATCCGCGACGAGGTCCTGCCGCGGTACGCGAACACGCACACCGAGTCGAGCGGGACCGGTCTGCAGACCACCCGCCTGCGCGAGGACGCCCGCCGGATCATCCACAACAGCGTCGGCGGCGACGACGAGACCGCGGTGATCTTCTGCGGCTCCGGCGCGACCGGGGCGATCGACAAGCTGATCGGGATCATGGGGCTGCGGATCCCGGCCGAGCTCGACGACAAGTACCACCTGACCGATCAGATACCGCCGGACCAGCGGCCGGTCGTCTTCATCGGACCGTACGAGCACCATTCGAACGAGCTGCCCTGGCGCGAGTCGATCGCCGACGTGGTCGTGATCAGTCAGGACACCGACGGCCACATCGACATCGACCAGCTGGAGTCCAGGCTGCAGGAGTACGCCGATCGGCCGGTGAAGATCGGATCGTTCTCCGCGGCCAGCAACGTCACCGGCATCGTCAGCAACACGCAGCGGGTCTCGGCGCTCCTCCACCGGTACGGCGCTTTGTCGTTCTGGGACTGTGCCGCCGCAGCGCCGTACGTCGAGATCGATATGTATGGCGGACGCGACCAGGACTCGTTGTCGTACAAGGACGCGATCTTCCTCAGCCCGCACAAGCTGATCGGCGGGCCGGGGACTCCCGGCGTACTCGTTGCTCGGCGGGAGCTGCTTCGCAACCGGGTGCCGGACGTGCCGGGCGGTGGGACTGTCGCCTATGTGAACCCGCTCGAGCATCGGTACCTCGATGACCCGGTGCATCGCGAGGAGGGCGGGACGCCGGCGATCATCGGGTCGATCCGTGCCGGGCTCGCGTTCCAGCTGAAACAGGCGGTCGGGATCGACGTGATCCGCGCGCACGAGGATGCGTACCTGCGCCGGGCGGTCGAGGCGTGGAAGGCGGAGCCGGACCTGCAGATCCTCGGCAACCTCGATTCCGAGCGGCTGTCGATCGTGTCGTTCGTGGTGAAGGCTCCGTCGGGGCGGTACCTGCACCACAACTTCGTGGTCGCGGTGCTCAATGACCTTTTTGGCATCCAGTCGCGTGGCGGGTGCTCGTGCGCCGGACCGTACGGTCACACGCTCCTCGGGATCGACATCGACCGCTCGCACCTGTTCGAGGAGGAGATCCTGCACGGCTGCGAGGGGATCAAGCCGGGCTGGGTGCGGGTCAACTTCAATTACTTCATCTCCGAGGCTGTGTTCACGTACGTCGTCGAGGCGGTGAAGCTCGTCGCCCGCGACGGGTGGCGGCTGCTTGGGGACTACCGCTTCGACCCATCGAACGGGCTGTGGCGGCATCATCGGGGCCCGGTCGAGCCGCCGATGCGGCTGTCGCAGGTCGGGTACGACGCCGACGGCAAGCTCAGGTACCCGCGCCACGATCACACCGCGCCCGAGTCTGCTCTCGACGACTACCTCGCCGAGGCTCGGGACCTGCTCTCTACCTGTCAGCAGGTCAGCGATCCGGAGGGCCAGGTGAACACCGACTTCGATCACCTACGTTGGTTCGACCTCCCGTCGCGTTGCCTGATCCGTGACTAGACGCATGTCACGGCGGTCGGGTAGAGCGTTGGCGGGGCATTAGTGTCGTGGTGTGAGCACCGAGGACGAGGCGGGTGGGAGCGAGAGCCTCCTGACAGTGCTGGTCGCGTTGTGCGCGAACCTGTTGATCGCGGTGGCGAAGACGGTGGTCGCCGTGATCACCGGGTCCGCCTCGATGACGGCCGAGGCGGCGCACTCCTGGGCCGACACCGGTAACGAGATCTTCCTGCTGGTCGGGGAGCGGCGGGCGCAGAAGCCGGCCGATCGGAAGCACCCGCTCGGGTACGGACGGGTCGGCTACATCTGGTCGATGTTCGCCGCCTTCGGCCTGTTCACGGTCGGCGCCGCGGTCTCGGTCTGGCACGGCGTCCAGTCGCTCCAGCATGGCGAGGCGGACGGTACGTCGTACGGCTGGGCGTACGCCGTACTCGGGGTCTCGTTCGTGCTCGAGGGGATCTCGTTCACGCAGGCGATGCGGCAGACGAAGGCCGGTGCGCTGGAGCGGATGCTCAGACCGTGGCGGTACGTGCGGCTCACGTCGAACCCGGTCCTGCGGGCGGTGTTCGTCGAGGACCTGTCCGCGCTGATCGGCATCCTGATCGCCACGCTCGCGATCCTCATGCACCAGCTCACCGGCAACGCGGCCTGGGACGCGGTGGGGTCGATCGTGGTCGGCATCCTGCTCGGCGTGGTCGCGCTGTTCCTTATCAGCCGGAACATGGACTTCCTGACCGGCGAGGCGGTCACGCCGCTCGCGCGGAACCGGGTGCTCCGCGCGTTGCTCGAGCACAAGGACATCGAGCGGATCACGTTCCTGCACATGGAGTGGGTCGGCGCCGACCGGATCTTCATGGTCGCCGCCGTCGACGTCACCGGGAACGAGTCCGAGTCCGAGGTCGCCGCCCGGCTGTACGCGATCGAGGACGCGCTCAACGCCCGCAAGGAGATCCAGCAGGCGATCCTCACGCTCTCGCGCCCCGGCGACGCCACCAGCCTCCAGCCGAGCCAGCTACCGGCCTGGTACGTCGAACCGTCCTAGGGCACGTTCGCGAGAAACCGCGCGCGATCGACCACGACGCGCTCCAGCTCACCGTCCGCGATGAGCTCGAGCCAGGTCAGTAGGCGCGGCGTGGCGAGGACCTCGACGTCCCCACTGCCGACGGCAAGCGCGGTGTCCGCGGGTGTCACTTCATGGCGCACGGCAAGCTGCCCCTTCTCGGCCCGTCGGCGGGTGTACGCTCCCGCCCGTGGAGCCCGTACACGTGGCAATTTCAGCGTTGGCTGCATTGTTGCCGATCACGAATCCGATCGGCGCGCTGGCCACCTTCGCGGGTCTGACGGAGGGCGTCGACCGCGCCGCGATGAGACGCCAGGCGGTGATGACCGGCGTCTACGTGCTCGGCATCCTGGCCGTGTTCGCGCTGCTCGGCACGCTTGTCCTGGAAGGGCTCGGCATCGGCCTGCCCGCGCTGCAGATCGCCGGCGGCCTGGTGGTCGCGCACTCGGGCTTCGGGATGATCGTCTCCCGCGAGACGCTGACCGACGACGAGAAGACGCACGGCGTCGCGAAGCCCGACGTGTCGTTCTCGCCGATGGCGCTGCCGTTGATCGCCGGGCCGGGCGCGATCGGCGTGGTGATCGCGCTGACCGCGCGGCACCCCGGGATCGAGAACCGGGTGAGCGTGATCGTCGCGGGCATGGTGCTGGCCGGTCTCGTCGCCGTCCTGCTGCGTTTCGGTACGCCGTTGGTCGACAAGCTCGGCCCGACGGGACTGGGCGCGCTCAGCCGGATCATCGGCTTCCTGACCCTGGCGATCGGCGTCGAGCTCGTAACGCACGGCGTACTCGCCGTGAAGTAATTCGCATTAGCATCGATTTCGGTGCGACGCTGGTGGTATGACGATCGAGTACGACCGGCTTCAGGACGATGTGGCGCGTGGCTGGAACACCTGGGACACCCGCAGTGTGCTCACCCAGGTCCTGCTCCCGGACGCGCTCGGCCTCTCCTTCGGATTGAAGGAGTACTACCGCGGTACGTCGTTGCGTACGACGCAGATCGGGCGTCGGACCGAGGGCGCCGAGACCGTGACGCTCGGCCCGCACGCGTACGACGGCAGCTACACCGAGACCACGCTGACCTGGGCCGGCATCATGATCCGCGTCCAGACCGCACACGCCGGCGAGGACCTGGTGGCGCTGGTGACGCCAACGGCCAACCAGCCGAAGAGCGCACTGCTGACGGTCGGCCTGAGCTACCTGTGGAACCGTTCCGGCACGGTCGTCCGCGAGCCAGACCGGATCCGGGCCACCGCAGATCGCACGGTTGAGGTGTTCGCGACCACACCGCACGTCGACGACCCGTACTGCGACATCGACGGCCCGTACCTCGCCCTGGACCTCACACAAGCTGTCGGCGTCAGCACCGGCCGCCCACGCACCCTGGCCGAGATCGCCGAGCTGATCACAATGGCGGCCACCCCCACCTCCGAACATCAGGAGATCGTCCGCGACTCGATCTCCTGGAACACCATCTACGAGCCGTCGAAGTCGCGCGTGATCACCGGCGTCAGCCGCCTGTGGAACGTCGGCAAGCGCGGCGGCTACGCGCTGTTTTGCTGGGACGCGTTCTTCAACGCCCTGCTCGCGGCGCCAAACAGCAAGGCCGTTGCCTACCTCAACGTCGTCGAGATGCTCCGCGCCGTCACCCCGGAAGGCTTCGTCCCGAACGTCGAACAGGGCACCGGCCGGAAGACGTACGACGGCTCGCAGCCGCCGGTCGGCTCGATGACCGTCCTCGAGCTGTACCGGCGGTTCGACGACCGCTGGTTCCTGGAGGAGTGCTTCGACACGCTGCTGTCCTGGAACCGCTGGTGGTGGCGCGTCCGCCGCGACGGCGAGCTGCTCTGCGCGGGCTCGACGTACTTCGACCCGGAGTACCCGTCGCCGCAGGACATCCCGCGGATCCACCAGCACTTCGGTGCGACCTGCGAGAGCGGCTGGGACGGACATCCGGTCTTCGACGACGTTCCGTTCGACCAGACCAAGAGCCTGCTCGCCGCGCACGATGTCGGCCTCAACAGCCTGTACGCCGTCGACTGCGAATCGCTCGCGGAGATCGCAGACATCCTCGGCGAAACCGATGCCGCGTCCGAACTGCGCACGCGGCACGACACCGTCGTCGAGGCGATGGAGACGTTGTGGGACGAGACCGCCGGCATCTATCGCAGCCGGCGAACCGACACCGGTCGGCTCACGGAGCGGTTGTCGACGATGAGCTTCTACCCGCTGCTGGCTGGTGTGGGAGCTGAGCGACGAGGCCGAATGCTGGCCGAACACCTGCTCGCCGACGACGGCTTCGGCGGCGAGTGGATCCTGCCGACCTCGCCGCGGAACGAGAAGATCGAGCTCAAGGACACGTCGTACTGGGAGCTGCGCGCCTGGCCGCCGGTGAACTTCCTTGTGTACCTGGGCCTGCGGCGGGCGGGGGAGAAGGACGCTGCGGCCTGGCTGGCAGAGGGCAGCGAACGACTCGTGCTGAAGGAGTGGCGCGAGCACCGGCACATCCACGAGAACTACTCGAGCGTGCACGGCGCCGCCTGCGACAAGCCGAACAGCGAGCCGTTCCAGACCTGGGGCGCGCTGCTCAGCCTGATCGTGCTGATGGAGCGCGGCGAGGTCACGCTGTTCAACGACGAGAGGTGGCAGGGATGAGTCTGCTGAGTGGCGTGGTCGTGCCGTTGGTGACGCCGATGTCCGAGCCCGGGGTGCCGTCCGCCGAGGCTGCAGAGAAGTTGCTCACGGCAATGGCTTCGGTCGGCGTACGCCGCTTGATGCTGCTCGGGAGCAATGGCGAAGGCCCGCTGATCCCGGCCGAGGTGTCCGGCGACTTCACCGCCGGCGTGGTGAAGCGCTGGCGGGACCTGGTCGCCGGCGGGACGATCCTGGTGAACGTCACAGCACCCGGTACGGCGGAAGCCGAGCGGCGCACTGATGACGCTGCCGCAGCGGGTGCGGATGCGGTTGTGTCGAGCCCGCCGACCTTCTTCAAGCACCGCGCCGACGAGGTGGTCGCCCACTTCGAGGCATTGAGTCGGCGTGGTCTGCCGGTCATCGCCTACAACACTCCCCGCTCGACGCTGCTCACGCAGGAGACTGCAAGCGGCGCGCAGCCCTATCTGGCCGGCATCAAGGACTCGTCCGGCGACCCGGACATGCTGCGGTACCTGCTGTCGCTCGGGATCGAGGTCAGCCAGGGCGACGAGCAAGGCCTGGCCGACGCCGTACGGGCTGGTGCGCACGGCATCACACCAGGCATCGCCAACCTCGCGCCCGGGCTAGCACTACAGATGGTTGCCCCGGGCGCCGATCTCGATCACCTGCAGGAGCTGTCCACTGCACTGACCAAGATCCACACGGTGCGCCCCGGCGTACCGACGGTCAAGGCCCTACTGAACACCCGCGGCCTCTGCCCACCGCACTGCGCGCCGCCGCTCGCCCCCTGCACAGCCGATGAGGTCCGCCACCTGACGGACCTCATCGCCCCACTGGAAGAGCACCTGATCCCGCGAGCTACTTCGTCTTAGCCTTGAGCGACGACTTGTCCGATGGCTTGCCTGACGGCTTGACGGTGCTGACCGGCGGAAGCTTCCAGGACTTGCTCTTGGCCAGCGTCGACAGCTCGGCCGTGGACAGGATCGGCTTCTGCCGGGTGTGCCGCTGGCCCTTCTCCGCCGGGGCGTTGTAGCTGATCAGGTTGATGTTGCGGCCGTCCGGCCGGAACAGCGTGACGGAGTGGCTGACGACGCCGTTCTGCGCCTGGCGGCCGTCCGAGTACTCCGGGTAGGTCGGCGAGGCGTAGAGCACCGAGCCGTCGGCCAACGTGGTGCAGCCCGAGCGGACGGGCACGCACGGGTTGCCCTCTCCGCCACCGGACACCATCACGTCGACGCGGGCAGCCCCCTTACCGTCGTCGACCACGTACGCCGCTCCGGTGAAGGCGCCGCCGCCCCACGTCTCGGACTTGCCGAGCGTCAGCCCACGCGCCGCAAGCAGCGTCCGCAGCGTGGCGAGAGTCTCCTTCGGCGTCACGGAGGCAGTCGATGCCTTCACGGACGGCTTGGTCAGCGGCGCCGCAGTGCCGGCAACCCCAGCATCAGCGGGGGAGCTCAGCAGCTGGATCCCGCCGCCAATCAGCCCGGCAGTGGCCAGTACGGCGCCAGCGCCGCTCGCGGTGAGCAACGCCGTACGTCGCCTCCGCTGGCGCAGCCCCTGCGTGACAGACCGCTCCAGCAGGTCGGCAGTAACCGGCTCGAGGTTCTCGGTGGCCCGGTTCATCAGGTCAGTGAGTTGGGTGTTCATGTGTTCTCCTCGGTTCAGTGCGCGATCAGCTGGACGGCCTCGTCACCAAGAACCGCCCGTAGGCGATCCAGGGCGCGAGCGGTGCGAGTGCTGATCGCACTGGCGTTCTTGCCAAGATCAAGCGCCACCTGCTCGACGCTGCGATCTTCGAAGAACCGCAGCACCAGCACAGCGCGATCCAACGGCGCCAGCTCCCCCAGTGCACCCTGCAACGCCAACCGCAACTCAACATCTCCCGCCCGCTCAACCACCTCAGGCAAAACCTCAGTAGGCCGCTCAGACCAACTCCGCCGCCGCCGCTGAGACACATAAGTCCGCACCAACGCAGTCCGCGCATAAGCCCCCGGACTGTCCACCCGATGCCAAGCCTTCAACACGTTCGCAAGCGTGTCCTGCACCAGATCCTCAGCATGATGCCGATCCCCGCAAAGCAACCAGGCCGTCCGATACAACTGCGGTATCCGAGCCCGCGCAAACTCCTCAAACTCCTCAGTCGATCTCATCCACACCCTCTCGTCGAGCCTCACAACTAGAGACGCATCAACGAGCCCCCGAGATCACACCCAGAATCAGAAGACTTTGGAGAGCACCCACACAGCAAACGCCAAGAACCCCACCCCGAACGTCACAACAACCACCACGCCATACCCAAACCACATACTCCCGGAACCCTTCACCCCGGCATCCTCCCATCCCAAAGCGGTGACCCAACCGGCAAACCCAACCCAGGAGCCGAGCGAAGCGAAGGCGCCAGGGGGTGCGGGTGGCGGAGCCCCCGCCTGCGGCAAGCGAAGCGCAGCCGAACAAAATGACGAAGCCGACCAAGCCTGCGCAATCCGCAGGCATGGCCGGCCATCGGGTGAGTGACGGGACTTGAACCCGCGACCACCTGGACCACAACCAGGTGCTCTACCAGCTGAGCTACACCCACCATTGCCATCTGAACCGCGACGGCGGAGCAATCATAGCGACGAACTGTCCGGAGCTGAAATCGAGGTGTCAGGAGCCGGTTTGGGTGTCCTGGACGGGTGCTGCGATGAGGCTGGCGGCGGCCCGGGCGGCGTTGGAGTCGGGTCCGGGCTGCGGCACGAACACGGTCTGCCGGTAGTACCGCAGTTCGTCGATGCTTTCGCTGATGTCGGCGAGGGCGCGGTGGTTGCCGTTCTTGGCGGGCGTCGCGTAGTACACGCGCGGGTACCACCGGCGGACGAGCTCTTTGATCGAGCTGACGTCGACGTTGCGGTAGTGCAGGTGCGACTCGACCCGGGGCATGTCGCGGACCAGGAAGGTCCGGTCGGTGCCGACGGAGTTGCCGGCGAGGGCGGCCTTGCGCGGCTCTTTCACGTACGACGTGATGAAGTCGAGCACCTGTTGTTCGGCGTCGGCGAGCGGGATGCCGTTGGCGAGCTCTTCGAGCAGCCCGGACGCGGTGTGCATGTCGCGGACGAAGTCGCCCATCTGCTCGAGTGCGGCCGGTGGTGGAGCGATCACCAGGTCGATCCCGTCACCGAGCACGTTCAGTTCGTAGTCGGTGACGAGCACAGCGACCTCGATCAGGGCGTCTTCCGCCAGGTCGAGGCCGGTCATCTCGCAGTCGATCCACACCAGCCGGTCGTTCATGGGCACCCACCTTACGGCGAGCCGCCGACACTCCTGCGACGGCGTGCCCTGTCAGCGCGGCGAGTACCCCAGGTGGATGCTGCGGACGGACAGTACGGCGAGGTCGCGGCGGCGTCCGAGGTAATACGGCCCGTCGGCGTCCAGCAACTGCTTCCAGACCGCCAGGTCCTCCGGATCGAGCCACTCCTCGTCCGCCACAACGTGACCGTGCCCATGACCGTGCCCGTGGCCATGCCCTGAACCGTGCCCCTCGCCGGCCATCCGCGCGATCCGTGTCCGGAACGCTTGTACGAGCCCCTCCAACCGCTCCGGCGTCAGCGGTGCCGGCGTCTCGGTCAGCACGCTCCGGGTGGTCGCGTCGGTCAGCCCGGCCCGGGTCAGCGCCTCGGTCCACCCGTACGGCATCGGCACCGACCCCGGCAGCGACTCCCGCATCACCTTGAACCACCTGTCCTGCGCCAGGTCCAGCCGCAGCTCCAGCCCGGGCTCTCCGACCCCGAGGTCCCAGGGCAGGTACCGAGCAGGCAGTCCGCCTTCGGCGAGCGCCAGCCGCCCGCCTGGCGCGAGCAGTGAGGCCAGCGCGTCCACAGCAGCCTGCTGGTCGGCAGCGTGGTGCACCGAGGCCGACGCCCAGATCAGGTCGGCCGGCGCGTCGATTGCCCGACGCAACGGCTCTGCCCCCTCGTCCATCGACGCCAGCTCACACCGGACCAGTCCGGCAGTGTGCTGCCGCGCCTGCCCCAGTACGTCGGGATCCGCGTCGACAGCGACCACCGTCGCACTGGGTAGAGCCTCCGCCAACGCCTTGGCCATCCCTCCGCCGCCGCAGCCGATGTCGGCCACGACCTTGTCGCTGTCCCGCACCAGACTGCGGGCCACTGCCGCGTTCCAGTCGCCTTCGCCCTCGGCGGACGCACGCAGCCGCCCGGCCTCTTCAGCCCAATCGATCTCGATCATGACGACAGTCTGGCCCCACGAGTGGGCGCACCCAGTCGCATGTTGCCGGACCGGCAAATGGCGCTACCGTGGCGCGATGATCGCGACGGACCGCCTGACGATGCTCCCGCTCAAGGTCGAGTACGCCGGAGCGATGGCGAAGGTCCTGTCCGACCCCAGCCTGTATACGTTCACCGGCGGCGAGCCGCCCACTGTGGAGGCGCTCGAGGCGCGGTACGCCCGCCAACTCGAAGGCCCGGGCCGTGAGGACGAGCAATGGCTCAACTGGGTGATCCAGCACGATGACGACCTGATCGGCTTCGTGCAAGCGACGATCACGAGCGGTACGGCGGAGATCGCCTGGGTCATCGGCACCGCGTGGCAGGGCCGGGGTTATGCGAAAGAGGCAGCCCAGGGCCTAGTCACCTGGCTACAGAAGCAGCAGACCGACCGGATCATCGCGCACGTCCATCCGGATCACACTGCGTCGGCCGCTGTGGCAGCGGCTGTAGGTCTCGCGCGCACCGACGTGGTGGAAGACGGCGAGTACCTGTGGAGCACAGAACGGCAGGCCCGGTGACCCGGGCCTGCCGTCAAGCACTTCAGACCGGGCGGACGTTCTCCGCCTGCAGGCCCTTCGGGCCCTGAGCGATCTCGAACTCAACCTTCTGGTTCTCGTCCAGCGAGCGGAAGCCCTGCGTCTGGATCGCCGAGTAGTGGACGAACACGTCAGCGCCGCCGTCCTCCTGAGAGATGAAGCCGAAGCCCTTCTCGCCGTTGAACCACTTCACTGTTCCCAAAGCCATGATTTTCTCCTGATACGACAAAACGCCCGGCGGATTACAATCCGCGGGCGCTTCGACAACGAACGTGGAACTGCATAACATCAACCTCGAAGACCCTAGCACGCTCAGTGAGTCTTCAGCCATCCCTGACCGCGACGCGCGTCGTACTCGTCCGGCGTACCGGACCAGACCTCAGCGCAACCGGACGTGCCGCACTCGCACGCGAACGGGTACGGCGGCAGTTCGGCGAGCCCGATGTCGGCCTGCCACAACCGACCCTGCAGGCACGCCGCCAGGTTCTCGTACCGCCGCTGGCGCGACAGCTCCTCACCAGCCTCCAGTCGCGGTAGCGGACCCAGCGCGGCCTCGACAGCGGCCGAGATAGCTGACCAGTCCGGCGTGGCCGGAACCTGTACGACGGCCCGTCCTCGCTCCGCAGCCTCGCGCCGTACCCGGTCTGCCAGTACTGCGTCCCGCGCCAGCAGACTCTCCAACCGGGCCCGACCAGCTGGATCGTCCACCCGGGCCAGCCGCTCCTCCCGGGCACGCCTGGTCTGCTCCGCGTCCGGCACCAGCCACATCGCAGCTGGTACGTCGTCAGCCATCGACGGGAAGAGCTGCGGCCCCTCGACCAGCGCAGGTACGTCCCCCAGTCCGCGCTCCCGCACATCCGAGGCCACCAGCTCCAGCCGCAACCGCGCGATCCGTACGAAGGCATCGGCGGCGTACTCCGGACCCTCGGCGAGGTCCTCCGCGAGCGGCCGGATCGGCGCCATCCGGTCCAGGTGCGCGTAGGTCCACAGGTCGATCGGGTGCAGCGGCAGGTCACCCCGCCGCGCCAACTCTCGAGCAATCGTCGACTTCCCTGCGCCCGGGGCGCCACCGATCCACACCATCACCCCGCCATCCTGCCAAGCGCAGGGTCAACGCACGTACGTCGCCAGCGACGCGTCGCCCGGCTGCGTGAGCGACTCGAGCCGGAGGTGGACGGGCTTCTCGGACGGGCCGAACATCCGCTCACCGGCGCCGACGATCGACGGCATCGTCATCAGGCGGTACTCGTCGACCAGGTCCGCGGCCTGCAGTACCCGGATCACGCTCAGGCTGCCGGTGACCACGATGGTCCGCGACTCGGACCGCACGTAGTCGGTCAGCTCACCTTCCATGAGCCTCGAGTTGGGGAAGGCGGAGAGGTCGGTCAGCGTGTGCGACGCGACCACCTTGGTCATCTTGTTCATCTTGGTCGAGAACTCGTCGGTGCGGGGCGGCCAGATCTTGCTGAAGATCTCCCAGCTGGTCCGGCCGAGCAGCAGCACCCCGGTGTCCATCAGGTCGCCCATCCGGAACTTGTCGCCGCTGACGGTCTCGGCGCCGTGCTGGAACATCCAGCCGCCGGCCGGCGTGCCGCCGGAGCCGTCGGGGTCGGTGACGATGCCGTCGAGGCTGACGAATCCGGTGACGATGACGTGGCCCATGGTCCGTGCTCCTTCTGTCGAGTGATTCACACCCGTACTTACCGACCGGCCGACCCCGATTCATCGCTACCGGCAGAACTTTTTGGCGAGCGCTTGCCGCTCAGTGTGATCTTGACCGCATTCCACGCCCGGCCTACTGTATGCCGTATACAAAACCCGGAAGGCAGGGACCCCTATGAGAGTTGCGGTTCTCGGCGCCGGCGCGATCGGTGCGTACGTCGGTGCGGCGCTGCACCGTGGCGGGACCGAGGTCCACCTGGTGGCCCGCGGCGCGCATCTGGAAGCGATCCGCTCGCACGGCGTACAGGTGCTCAGTCCACGCGGTGACTTCGAGGCGAGGACACCGGCCACCGACGATCCGGCCGAGATCGGTCCGGTCGACTGTGTCTTTCTCGGGCTCAAGGCGAACTCGTACGCGAGCGCCGGCCCGCTGCTCCAGCCGCTCCTGCACGACCGCACGGTCGTCGTGGCCGCGCAGAACGGCATCCCCTGGTGGTACTTCCACGGCCTGAAGGGACCGTACGAAGGCCGCCGGATCGAATCGGTCGACCCGGGCGGCTCGGTCACCCAGGTCATCGACCTCGATCGAGCGGTCGGCTGCGTCGTCTACTGCTCCACCGAGCTGGCCGGTCCGGGCGTCGTACAGCATCTGGAAGGCACCCGCTTCTCGATCGGTGAACCTGCGGGCGGATCGTCGCAGCGGTGTGAAGAGTTCAGTACGGCGATGATCGCGGGCGGACTGAAGTGCCCGGTCGAGGCGGATATCCGCAACGACATCTGGATCAAGCTGCTCGGCAACGCGGCGTTCAACCCGATCAGCGCGCTCGCGCGGGCGACGATGGTCGAGATCGCTACGCATCAGGGCACACGGCAGATGGTCCGGATGATGATGGAGGAGTCGCTGGAGATCGCCGGCGCCCTCGGCTGTCACCCGGAGATCTCTGTCGACAAACGCCTCGACGGCGCCGAGCGCGTCGGTGAGCACAAGACGTCGATGCTCCAGGACCTCGAGAAGGACAAGCCGCTCGAGCTGGACGTCATCCTCGCCGCGGTCGTCGAGCTCGCTGATCTCACCGGCATCAAGGCGCCCACGCTGCGCGCCGTACATGCCGTCGCCGACCTGTTGGCCAGCAAGGTCGGCGTTTGAGCCAGGTGGGTCCGACCACAGCGACGTCGGACCCACCTGTTCCAGCTACAGCTCCAGCGGTCCGAGCGACGGGCCGGCGACGAAGTGAGCCACCGGATCGGCCATGACGTCGAGCTCGAGTACGACGAGCTCGTTGCGGCCGGGTCGGAGCAGCGGGCCCGGTACGTACAAGGTCTGCTGGGGGCCGCGGCGCCAGTAGCGGCCGAGGTTGAAGCCGTTGACCCAGGCGAATCCCTTGCCCCAAGCAACGGTCGAGAGGAAGTGATCCACCGGCGTCTCGACGTCGAAACAGGCCCGCCAGGCCGTGGGACCGACACCGGGAGCATCTGCCGCCGGACCCACGGAGTCCCACAGCGCAGGTACGGCGTCGAGGTCGATCACGCACGCGGACCACTCGGTCAGCTCTACCCCGTCGAGCTGAACCGGACCGATCAAACCCTTGGGCTCACCGATCCGCTGTCCGTAGTTCACCCGGCCCTGGTCCTCGACCAGGATCTCCAGGTGCCCGCCGTGCGGGAGCATCAGCGCCCGGTCGTGCCGCTCCCGGTCGAGCACCCCGACCGGAGCGCCGTCCAGGAACACGTACGCGCGATCCCGCACCTCACCGACGCTCAGCAGCACCGGATCCTCGGCCGGCACCTCGGTCTGGAACAGCACCAGCCGCGCGTCCAGCTCATCGAGCGTCGGCAGCTCGGAGTGCTCGCTCCACGCACCCCACGGATCAGCCAGCAACCGGAGTGGTGAGCCCAGCGCCGCAGACGTCTCCGGTGCGGCCGCTCCCGACGCCGGGACATCGTCGGGAACGGCCGCGTACCGGGAGATCACCTCTCGAAACGCGTGGTACTTCAGCGTCGGATGACCAGCCTCGTCCAGCGGAGCGTCATAGTCGTACGACGTGATGGTCGGACGGTAGACGCCCTTGTCGTTCGCTCCACTGGTCAGTCCGAAGTTCGTACCGCCGTGGAGCATGTAGATGTTCACCGAAGCGCCGGCCGCGAGCAGTGCGTCCAGTTCGGCCGCTGCCTCGGCCACGCTGGTCGTGTGGTGTGGTCCGCCCCAGTGATCGAACCACCCGTCCCAGAACTCCATGCACATCAAGGGTCCGGTCGGCTGGTGCCTCCGCAGCGTCTCCAGCCGTTCAGGAACGCGCGATCCGAACGATCCGGTCCGCAGTACGCCGTCAAGCCCACCGGCCGCGAGCATCGCGTCGACGGGTTGGTCCACGGTCACCAAGGGGACAGTGATCCCGGCGCCGCGGATGATCTCGGCCACTGCCTTGAGGTACGTCGGGTCGTCGCCGAACGCGCCGTACTCGTTCTCGACCTGCACCAGCAGCACCGGCCCGCCGGCAGAGACCTGCAGCGGCGCGACGATCCGTAGTACGTCCTGTAGGTACTCCGAAACCGCGGCCATGAACCGCGGTTCGTACCGGCGGACCCCCAGGCCCGGCTCCCGGAAGAGCCAGGCCGGGAGTCCGCCGTTGTCCCACTCCGCGCAGATGTACGGGCCGGGGCGGACGATCGCGTACAGGCCGGCGGCGGCCACCTCCTGCAGGAAGCGCTCGAGGTCGAGCATCCCGGAGGTGTCGAAGGTGCCCGGCCGCGGGTTGTGCGCGTTCCACGGCACGTACGTCTCGATGGTGTTGAGCCCCATCAGGCGGGCCTTCTCGATCCGGTCGGCCCAGCTGTCCGGGTGCACACGGAAGTAGTGCAGTGCCCCGGACAGGATCTGGAACGGCCGGCCGTCGAGAAGAAAGTCGGACTCACCAATCTCGAACACGGTCACAGGGCCTCCCGACCTGGACTGAGGAGCGCAGGGAGCGAAGCGACCGGAGCGACGAGGGAAGGTCGGGAGTCACAGCCCTGTGACCCGCCGAGCGGTAGCGAGGCATTCAACACCGTCAGCCGTTGACCTGGAAGCCCTGCTGGTTGCCATACGTGACCAGGGCGTCCTGCCAGGACTTCAGTCCGGCGTTCAGGTCGGACTTCGACTGGTACGCCTTGCCCACTGTGTCGCCGTAGATGCTGTTGGCGTACAGCTCGTAGGGCAGGTAGCTCCAGCCCTTCACGACGTTGCCAGCCGCGGCGGTGAGGACCTGGTTGATCTTCTGGCCGCCGAAGTACGCACTCGCCTTGTCAACGAACGCGGTGTCCTTCAGGTCGGCAGTGGTCGCCGGGAAGCCACCGCTGGCCAGGAACGGCTTCACGCCCTCGTCGTGGTTCAGCCAGCGCACGAACGCGGCCGCGAGGGCCGGGTTCTTGCTCTGCTTGAGCACGGACTCGGTGCTACCGCCGTTCTCCGCGGTCGCCGGCTGGCCGTCGTACGTCGGCATCGGCGCGACCCGCCACTTGCCTGCGCCGGCCTTCACCGAGGACTCCATCACGCCGGGCATCCACGCACCGGTGGGCAGCGTCGCGATCGTGCCGTCGCCGAGCGCCTTGAACCACTCGTCGGTCCAGCCCGGGATCTGCGACACCAGACCGCCCTCGACGAGGTTGTTCCAGGTGCCGGTCCACTTCTTCGAGCCGTCGTCGGCCAGGTTGATGCTGATGTTCTTGCCGTCGGTCTTGAACGGCTGGCCGCCGGCCTGCCAGATCATGCTGGTGGTGAAGCCCGCGTCACCGGAGTCGTTGGTGATGTAGGCCTTGGGGTTCGCGGCGTGCAGCTTCTTCGCGGCGGCGACGTACTCGTCCCAGGTCTTCGGTACGGCGATGCCGTACTTGTCGAAGACCTCCTTGTTGTAGAACAGCGCCATCGGGCCGGAGTCCTGCGGCAGGCCGTACAGACCGCCGCCCGCGTGCACGGCCGCCCAGGTGGAGGCGGTGTACGCCGACTCGTACTGGCTGAAGCCGTACTGGTTCAGGTCGGCCAGCGAACCGGGCAGCGCGAACTGGGGGAGGGCCTGGTACTCGATCTGGGCCACATCCGGTGCGCCGGAGCCGGCCTTGATCGCGTTCTGCAGCTTGGTGTAGTGGTCGTTGCCGGTCCCGGCGTTGACGTAGTTCACCTTGACGTTCGGGTACTGCGCCATGAACGCCTTGACCTGGGCCTCCGCCGACGGCGTCCAGCTCCAGTACGTGATCTCGCCGCCGGCCTTGAGCGCCGCGTCGACGGCGTCGGACGAACCCGTGGTCGCACCACCGCTCGCGCTATCGTTGGACGACCCGCCGCCGCATGCCGCCACGGCCGCGAGGGCGATCACTGCGGCCCCGGCAACCACCAGCTGCCGGATGCCTCGCCGATGTACCTTCATCTTGTTGCCTTTCACTTGACCGAACCTGCGGACAGGCCGGACTGCCAGAACCGCTGGAGTAGAAGGAAGGCGATCACCAGGGGGACGATCGTCAGCAACGATCCGGTGATCACCAGGTTGTAGATGGGGCGGGCACCCACGCCGGTCGCTTGGTTGCTCCACTGGGTGAGGCCGACCGTGAGCGGGTAGAGGTTGGGTTTGCTGAGCATGATCAGCGGCAGGAAGTAGTTGTTCCAGGTCGACACCACCGCGAAGAGCAGCGTCGTAACGATGCCCGGGGCAAGCAATCGCAGCGCCACGGTGAAGAACGTCCGGACCTCGCCGGCGCCGTCGATCCGCGCCGCCTCGAGCAGCTCATGAGGTACGGCGTCGGTCGCGTACACCCACATCAGGTACAACCCGAACGGGCTCACCAGCGACGGGATGATGATCGCCCACACGGTGTTCGTCAGTCCGAGGTTCGAAAACATCAGGAACGTCGGTACGGCGAGCGCCGTACCGGGGACTGCGACTGCCCCGAGCAACACGGCGAAGACAGCGCGACGGCCGGCGAACTTGTACTTCGCCAACCCGTAGCCGGCCGCCGTGGCGAGTAGCGTCGCACCACCGGCGCCGACGACCACGTAAAGAACAGTGTTGCCGAGCCAGCGCAGGAAGATGCCGTCGTTGTAGGTCAGCGTGTCCTTGATGTTGCTGAAGAACGCGAAGCTCTTGCCGAACCACAGGCCCGGCGTCGACAGCAGGTCATCCTGCGTCTTCGTTGCGCTAAGCAACAACCAGAGCAGCGGGACGAGCGTGTAGATCAGATACAGCACCATCGCGCCGGTCAGCAGCTTCGAGCGCTTCGGACGCAGTGGAGAAGACAGGACACTCACAAGGACTCCCGGGATCCGCGGAGCTGGACGACGTACGCGATGATCGCGGTGATGACGCCCATCACGATCGCGATCGTGGCCGAGTAGTTGAACTGCTGGCCGGCGAACGACAGGTTGTAGGCGTACATGTTGGGCGTGTAGTACGTCGTGATCACGTTCGGCGCGAGCGTGCGCAGGATGTTCGGCTCGTTGAACAGCTGGAAGCTGCCGATGATCGAGAAGATCGTCGCGATCACGATCGCCCCGCGCAGCGCCGGCAGCTTGACCGCCCGGATGGTCCGGAACGTGCCGGCCCCGTCGATCGCCGCCGCCTCGTACAGCTCACCGGGAACCGTGCGCAGCGCCGAGTAGAAGATCAGCATGTTGTAGCCGACGAACTCCCAGGTGACGATGTTGGCGATCGACGGCAGCATCCAGTGCGCGCTGAGCGGCTGGATCGCGGTCGTGCCGAACAGGTCGTTGAGGTTCGCGGCCAGCCCGAAGTTGTCGCCGTAGATATAGCCCCACATCAGCACCGCGACGACGCCCGGTACGGCGTACGGCAGGAAGATCACGATCCGGAAGAAGCCGGACGCGTGCAACCGGGCGCTGTCGATCGCGAGCGCGGCGAGCAGGGCGAGGATCAGCATGATCGGGACCTGGACCACCAGGAACGCCGCGACCCGGCCGAACGCCTCCCAGAACTTCGGGTCCTGCAGCGCCTCGGTGTAGTTGTCGATCCCGACGAACACCTTGCCGCCGAAGAACGCCTGGCTGCGGTACAGGCTGAGATAGATCGCGTACCCGATCGGGGCCAGGAACGTCAGCGCGAACACCGCCAGGAACGGACCGACGAAGATCCATCCCTTGCCGTCCTGGGACGCTCGCCGCCGTTTCCGGCCGGCCGCGGACACCGGCCGTACTTCCTGGGCCGACTGCTGGGCCATGGACTGAGCCATGTCCGCCGACCTCCTTTCGCCCTCACGACGCCACCGGTCGCGCTGCGACGCGCGCATGTTGACGTCAACATCGACGCGGCGACGGTAACGTGTTTACGTCAACATGTCTACACTGCGGACACGACCGAGGAGGCGGGGATGTCAACGGAGGTATCACCGGGGAAGCGGCGGCGCGGTCCGTCGATGGCGGACGTCGCCCGGCTGGCCGGCGTCTCCGGACAGACCGTCTCGAGGGTCGCGAACGATCGCCACAACGTCGACGCGGAGACCCGCGACCGGGTCCGGGCCGCGATGAACCAGCTCGGCTACCGGCCGAACAGTGCGGCCCGCGCGCTGCGGAACGGCGAGTACCGCAGCATCGGGGTGATCGTCTTCGAGCTGCACAGCTTCGGTACGACGCGCACGCTCGACGCGATCGCCACCGCGGCCACGATCCGCGGGTACTCGATCAACCTCGTCCCCGTGCTCGACGTGACCCAGAGCGCGGTGACGAACGCGTTCGGGCGGCTGGGGGAGCAGGCGGTCGACGGCGTGATCATCCTGATCGAGGCGCACACGCTCGACGCGGCCGGCGTACGGCTGCCGGAGGGGCTGTCGGTCGTGGTCGTCGACTCGAGCGCGCACTACGACTATCCGATCGTCGACACCGACCAGCGACAGGGTGCGCGGCTCGCGACGGAGCATCTGCTCGATCTGGGGCACAAGACCGTGTGGCATCTCGGTGGCCCGCCGACCTCGTTCGCAGCGGATCGGCGCCGGCGCTCGTGGGAGCAGACGCTGATCGACCACGGGCGTGAGGTGCCGCCGGTGTACGACGGCGATTGGTCGGCGACCTCCGGGTATGAGGCGGGCTGTCGGCTCGCGGATGACGGCCAGGTGACGGCGGTCTTCGTCGCCAACGACCAGATGGCTCTCGGTCTGCTGCGTGCGTTGTACGAGCGGGGTCTTGCGGTGCCGGACGACGTCAGCGTGGTCGGCTTCGACGACATGGAAGAGGCGGCCCATTTCTGGCCGCCTCTCACCACCGTCCGTCAGACCTTCACCGAGGTCGGCCGGCAGAGCGTCGACGCGCTGATCGCCGAGATCCACTCCGGCGAGCACCACAACGCGCCGGTCGCCGTCCCGACCGAGCTCATCATCCGCAAGAGCACCGCCCCGCCTCGCCCTACCTCGTTTGGTGGGTAAGCCCACCAGACTGTGGGTTGGCACACCGTATTCCGGTTGGCCAACCCACAGTCGCGTGGGCATACCCACCAAACGGGTGCGTCAGGCGGGCACCATCGCGGCGCGCACGATGGCGGCGGTTTCGGTGGGGGTCTTGCCGACGCGTACGCCGGCGGCCTCGAGGGCTGCTTGTTTTGCTGCCGCTGTGCCGGACGAGCCGGACACGATGGCGCCGGCGTGGCCCATCGTCTTGCCCTCCGGCGCGGTGAACCCGGCCACGTAGCCGACGACCGGCTTGGTCACGTTCTCCTTGATGAACGCGGCCGCCCGCTCCTCGGCGTCGCCGCCGATCTCACCGATCATCACGATCGCGTCGGTGTTGGGGTCGTCCTGGAACGCCTTCAGCGCATCGATGTGCGTCGTCCCGATGATCGGGTCACCGCCGATGCCGATCGCCGACGAGAACCCGAAGTCCCGCAGCTCGTACATCATCTGGTAGGTCAGCGTGCCGGACTTGCTGACCAGCCCGATCCGGCCACGTCCCGCGATGTCCGCGGGAATGATCCCGGCGTTCGCGCGCCCCGGGCTGATGATGCCCGGACAGTTCGGGCCGATCACCCGCGTCCCGTTGGCCTGTGCGTGCGCGAAGAACGCCGCCGTGTCCTGCACCGGCACGCCTTCGGTGATCACCACGACCAGCGGTACGCCGGCATCGACCGCCTCGATCACAGCGCCCTTGGTGAAACGTGGTGGCACGAACACCACCGACACGTCCGCGTCCGTCGCCTTCACCGCGTCGGCGCACGAGCCGTACACCGGGATCGACCGCTTCGCGAAGTCGATCGACAGGCCGCCCTTGCCAGGTGTCACGCCGCCGACGATGTCGGTGCCGGCGGCAAGCATCCGGCTGGTGTGCTTCTGTCCCTCGGACCCGGTCATTCCTTGTACGACGACCCGGCTCTTCTCGGTCAGGAAGATCGCCATCTCTACTGTCCCTTCTCTGTGACCGACTTGGCGAGCTCGGCTGCTCGCGCCGCCGCGCCGTCCATCGTGTCGACCACGGTCACCAGCGGATGGTTGGCCTTGGCAAGGATCTTGCGGCCCTCGTCGACGTTGTTGCCGTCCAGTCGTACGACCAGCGGCTTGTCGGCCTGATCGCCGAGCAGTTCGAGCGCCTGCACGATGCCGTTCGAGACCGCATCGCACGCGGTGATCCCGCCGAACACGTTCACGAACACGCTGCGGACCTGCTGGTCGGACAGGATGATCCCGAGCCCGTTCGCCATGACTTCAGCTGAAGCACCGCCGCCGATGTCGAGGAAGTTCGCCGGCTTCACGCCGTACTGCGAACCCGCGTACGCGACCACGTCGAGCGTGGACATGACGAGTCCGGCACCGTTGCCGATGATGCCGACCGAGCCGTCGAGCTTGACGTAGTTCAAGCCCTTCTCGAGAGCCGCGGCCTCCAACGGATCGGCTGAGGCGTGATCCGCGAAGGCGGCATGATCCGCGTGCCGGTACGCCGCGTTGTCGTCGAGCGTCACCTTGCCGTCGAGCGCCTCGAGCGAGCCATCGCCCAACTTCACCAGCGGATTCACCTCGACCAGCGAGGCGTCCTCCGCGACGAACACGTCCCACAACTTCCGTACGACGTCCTGTGCGCCGACCGGAAACCCAGCCGCCGCGACGATCTCGGCCGCCTTCGCGTCGTCGACCCCGACCGCCGGATCGATCGACACCTTCGCGATCGCGTCCGGGTTGGTGTGCGCGACCTCCTCGATCTCCACGCCGCCCTCGACACTCGCGATGCACAGGTACTCGCGGTTGGCGCGGTCCACCAGGAAGGAGAAGTAGTACTCGTCGGCGATGTCCGCGGCCGGGGCGAGCAGCACGCGGTGCACGGTGTGCCCCTTGATATCCATCCCGAGGATCTCGCCGGCCTTCGCCACCGCCTCCTCAGGCGTTGCGGCGAGTTTCACGCCGCCGGCCTTGCCGCGGCCGCCGGTCTTCACCTGGGCCTTCACTACCACCCGGCCGCCGATCTCCGTCGCCGCGTCCGCCGCCTCGGCCGGATCCTCGATCACCCGGCCGAGCGTCACGGGGACGCCGTGCCGGGCGAAGAGTTCCTTGGCTTGGTACTCCATCAGGTCCACGTCGCCTCCTCAGTGTGTGCGGACGACTGTATGCGGTATGCAATCTGGTCACAAGAGCCAGGTCGCAACACCCCAGGTCTGGACAGCTGCGGTGTCGGGGGAGTACCACAGACTTCATACGGTATGCAGTAGTCATCGGACCCCCGGCCTGGACTGAGGAGCGCAGGGAGCGAAGCGACCGGAGCGACGAGGGAAGGCCGGGAGTCCAGGTCCGATGACGACCGCGCGGAGCGCGGCATGACACTGTCAGGAGGCGAGATGAATCACGTGGCGCCCCACGATGTACGTGATGTCTACGGCCGGCGGTACCGGATCGGCGAGGATGCCCGTGAGTTGACCGGGCACTCCAGGCGCTGGCAACTCTGGGCGGCCTGGGCTTGCATGGTCGCGATCAGCCCGTTGCAATACTCGTTCGGCACGGCCGTACTCGGCCTCGACCGCGGCTGGGGTACGACGCAAACCCTGTGGCTGCTTGCGATCTTCGTCGCTTGCCAGGCGCTGGTCGCGATCCCCGCCGCCTGGATCCAACGGGTCCGCCGTGCGACGCCGACGCAGCTCGTCGTCCTAGGTGGTGCATTGGCCGCCATCGGTCTCGCAACCCTCGCTCACGCGAACAGCTACGTCGCGGCCGTCTTCGGCTACGCGCTCGTCGGCGGCATCGGTGCAGGTCTCGTGTACTCCGCCTGTATCACCACCTCAGCGCGCTGGTTCCCGGATCGACGTACCGCGACGATCGGTTTCGTGACTGGTGGTTTCGCCGTCGGCGCCGTACCGAGCATCGCGCTGCTGGCGATCTTCGAGTCGAGTCAACGGGTTGTCTTCGATGTGACCGCGCTGGTCACGTTGCTGATCGTGCTCGTCGCGGGCGGTCTGCTGAAGGATCCGCCGAGGTACTGGTGGCCCGCAGACCTCGACGCACAGGCGTGGGCGGTCGATCGGAAACTGAACCGCAGCATCCCGAACAATGCGCCCGCCATCCGGCACTACCGTCCGGCGGAGGCGATGAGGACCGGTGCGCTGCCGTTGATGTGGTTGCTGCTGGCAATCAGTACGGCGTTGTCGCTGCTCGGCATCGCGTTCGTTGCTGGCTACGCGGTGACGTCCGACTTCGGGCTCGCGATCGCGGGTGCGGCCGCCGGAATGCTTGCCGCCGTCAACGGTCTCGGACGATCGTCGGCGGGTCACCTGTCTGATCGGTTCGGCCGTAGGAGAGTGCTGGCCGCCGTACTGATGATCGAGGGCTTCGCGCATGTCGGCTTGGTGGTTGCCGGCAGTGGCTGGGCCTTCGTGGTCTGCGCGATGTTCGCCGGGCTGGGCGGCGGCGCGTTCTACGCGATCATGGCCAACCTCGTCCTCGAGTTCTTCGGCGAGAACAGCCTTCTGCAGAACCAGGCCATCCTGTACTCCGCCAAGGCTGTCGGCGGCCTGATCGGCATCGGTGTCGCCGCCTCGCTGATTGCCAGCGTCGGCTACCGCCCGCTATTCCTTGGCGCCGGCCTGCTCGGCCTGCTGACCGCACTGAGCGTGCGCCTACTCAAACAGCCGGGTAGGCCAGCGCTGTCGGTCCGTCAGCAGCTCGGTACACCAGTGGCGGGCGAGTGAACGGATACGGAGTGGCCCATCGGCCGGACCCCTGCGTGATGGAGCTTGTCTCCCGCCTGGCGCGAGAACCCTGGACCGATCGTCCTGCGTGCGTACACCCAGTGCTGAGTGCAGTAGCGCGCGCGGTCCATGACCACAGCAGCTCCGCCGGTCGTCGGGAGCTGCTGCCGCTCGCGCCGCTCTTCCTCGACACCGCCTCTCCCGGCTTTGAACCGTCCGCCCGTCTGGTGGCGCTGTGCGTGTCCACCGCGCTGGCGGGCGGTGAACTCGCCGGCGATGAGCGGAGGCGTCTAGGCGCTGCGCATCAGACCGCGCTGCACCTACTCGGTACGGAGGAACATCCCGCCGGGTCGGCCCGCTGGTGGTTGCCGGTTCTGGGTCATCGGAGCGAGGCCTTCTACCGCACCTTCGTCGCGACGGAACATGCGGCCGAGGCGGTGGCGGTCGCCGCGAGGACGGCGAACGACGTACGACTCAAGAGCCTCCTGAAGCTGTGCCTCGCAGCTCAGCCCAGACCCTCGTGCTCCGCGTCGGCCCAGAACTCCGGGTCGTAGTCGCCGTCAGGGATCGCCACGAGCTCGCCCTGGTGTGGCGCGCGGACCTGCTGCTCGAGTCGGCGCAGGTCCGCTGTGCATCGCTCCAGATCGTCCAGCAACCGCAGTACGTCGAGATGCGGGCCGATCCGATTCCTCAACGCCATAAGGGATTTCTCCAGGGTGAGGAGTGCGGCGCGGGTCCGTTCGAGCTCCTCGGAAATGGTCATCTCGGCCTCCTCGACGCGAACTCTGGACAACCACCATCGCGTGGGATAAGACTACGACTACACCATACGGTATGCAATCTACATTCAAGCCGCACACAGCGGCCCCTTCCGAGGAGAGGACTGCAGATGGCGCAGACAGTGTCGGAGACCCAGCCCGTCGCCGAAGTGAAGGAGCCGGAGACCATCTCAGGTGGTCACCTGGTCGCCAAGGCGTTGAAGGCCGAGGGGATCGACGTGATCTTCACGCTCTGCGGCGGTCACATCATCGATATCTACGACGGCTGCGTGGACGAGGGCATCGCCGTGGTCGACGTACGGCACGAGCAGGTCGCCGCGCACGCCGCGGACGGATACGCACGGGTGACAGGTAAGCCCGGGTGCGCGGTCGTCACCGCCGGCCCGGGTACGACGGACGCGGTCACTGGCGTCGCGAACGCGTTCCGCGCCGAGAGCCCGATGTTGCTGATCGGCGGCCAGGGCGCACTCAACCAGCACAAGATGGGGTCCCTGCAGGACCTGCCGCACGTCGACATGATGACGCCGATCACCAAGTTCGCCGCGACCGTGCCGCACACCGCGCGCGCCGCCGACATGGTGTCGATGGCGTTCCGCGAGTGCTACAACGGTGCACCCGGCCCGTCCTTCCTGGAGATCCCGCGCGACATCCTGGACAATTCGGTCCCGGTCGAGTCCGCGACGGTTCCCGAGGCCGGCCGCTACCGCGCGTCCACGAAGAGCATCGGCGACCCGGCGAGCATCGAGGCGCTGGCCGATCTGCTGGTGCGGGCCGAGAAGCCCGTCGTGCTGCTCGGCACCCAGGTGTGGACCGCTCGCGGGAGCGACGCGGCGACCGAGTTCGTGCGGACCCTCGACGTACCGGCCTTCATGAACGGCGCCGCCCGCGGCACGCTGCCGCCCGGCGACCCGCACCACTTCCACCTGTCCCGTCGGTACGGGTTCAACAACGCCGACCTGATCCTGATCGTCGGTACGCCGTTCGACTTCCGGATGGGGTACGGACGGCGCCTGCCGAAGAGCGCGACCGTCGTCCAGATCGACATGGACTACCGCACAATCGGCAAGAACCGCGACATCGATCTCGGCCTGGTCGGCGATCCCGGTGCGATCCTCGCCGCGGTCACCCAGGCCGCATCGGGCCGGCTGCACAAGACGGATCGCAAGGGATGGTTCGCGGAGCTCCGCGCCGAGGAGGACGCGGCGTACCAGAAGCGGCTGCCGCGCCAGCTGTCCGACGCGAACCCGATCCACCCGCTGCGGCTGGCGCACGAGATCAACGAGTTCCTCACCGAGGACTCGATCTACATCGGCGACGGCGGCGACATCGTGACGTTCTCCGGTGGCGTCGTACAGCCCAAGTCACCCGGCCACTGGATGGACCCGGGCCCGCTCGGCACGCTCGGCGTCGGCATCCCGTTCGTGCTCGCGGCGAAGTACGCGCGACCGGACAAGGAAGTCGTCGCGCTGTTCGGCGACGGCGCTTTCTCCTTGACCGGTTGGGATTTCGAGACGCTGGTGCGCTTCAACCTCCCGTTCGTCGGTGTCGTCGGCAACAACTCCTCGATGAACCAGATCCGCTACGGCCAGGAAGCGAAGTACGGCCATGACCGCGGCCGGATCGGCAACACCCTCGGCGACGTCAAGTACGACGAGTTCGCCCGGATGCTCGGCGGGTACGGCGAGGAGGTCCGCGACCCGAAGGACATCGGGCCGGCCATGCAGCGCGCCCGCGAGTCCGGGCTGCCGTCGCTGATCAACGTCTGGGTCGACCCAGACGCGTACGCGCCCGGAACCATGAACCAGACCATGTACAAGTAAGGGGACCCAGCATGACGAAGGCCCTCGAAGGTGTCCGCGTCCTCGACATGACCCACGTGCAGTCCGGACCGTCCTGCACCCAGATCCTCGCCTGGCTCGGCGCCGACGTGATCAAGCTCGAGGCACCGACCGGCGATATCACCCGCCAGCAGCTGCGCGACCTCCCGGACGTCGACAGCCTCTATTTCACGATGCTGAACTGCAACAAGCGCAGCATCACGCTGAACATGAAGTCCGACCGGGGCAAGGAGATCTTCACCGACCTGGTGAAGAACTCCGACATCCTGGTGGAGAACTTCGCGCCGGGCGCGATCGACCGGATGGGCTTCACCTGGGAGCGACTGCAACTGCTCAACCCGGGGCTGATCTTCGCGTCGATCAAGGGCTTCGGCCCCGGCCGCTACGAGAACTTCAAGGCGTACGAGGTGGTCGCCCAGGCCATGGGCGGCGCGATGAGTACGACGGGGTTCGAGGACGGACCGCCCACCGCGACCGGTGCGCAGATCGGCGACTCAGGCACCGGGATCCACCTGGTCGCCGGCATCCTCGCCGCCCTGTTCCAGCGGACCCACTCCGGCAAGGGCCAGCGGGTGACCGTGGCCATGCAGGAGGCCGTGCTCAACCTGACGCGGGTGAAGCTCCGTGACCAGCAGCGGCTGACGCACGGGGCGCTGAAGGAGTACCCGAACGACAACTTCGGCGACGAGGTACCGCGCTCGGGGAACGCGTCCGGCGGCGGCCAGCCCGGCTGGGCGCTGAGGTGCGCGCCGGGCGGACCGAACGACTACATCTACGTCATCGTCCAGCCGCCCGGCTGGGCGCCGATCGCCAACCTGATCGGCAAGCCCGAGCTGGCCGAGGACCCCGACTGGTCGACGCCGGCCGCGCGGCTGGACAAGCTCGACAAGATGTTCGCGCTGATCGAGCAGTGGACCGAGCAGCACACGAAGTTCGAGGTGATGGACAAGCTCAACGCGCTGAACGTGCCGTGCGGGCCGATCATGTCCACCGCCGAGCTGATCGCGGACGAGACGCTGGCCGACCTCGGCGCCGTGGTCGAGGTGGAGCACCCGCAGCGCGGCGCGTTCAAGACCGTCGGCTGCCCGATCAAGCTGTCCGACTCGCCGGTCGAGGTGCAGACCTCACCCGGACTCGGTGAGCACAACTCCGCCATCTACGGCTCGCTCGGCATCGACACCGCCGAGCTCTCCGAACTCAAGGCCGCCGGCGTCATCTGATCTCTCGAATTGGAGCTTTCGCATGACCTATGACAAGGCAGCAGTCCGGACCATCCTCGACCAGGCTCTGGCGGACGGCCGCACCTCGCTGAGCGCGCCCGAGGCCAAGCAGGTCGCCGACGCGTACGGCATCCCGACGCCGGGCGAGGGACTGGCCACGACTGCCGAGGGAGCCGCCGGTCTCGCCGCCGAGATCGGGTTCCCCGTCGTACTGAAGATCGTCTCGCCGGACATCCTGCACAAGACCGAGGCCGGCGGCGTGGTGGTCGGCGTGGACACCGCGGACGCCGCGCGGGACGCGTTCGACAAGATCCTCGCCAATGCGCGCGCGTACAAGGCCGACGCGGCGATCACCGGCGTACAGGTCCAGAAGATGCTGGTCACCGGCGGTGACGTGCAGGAGGTCATCGTCGGCGCGGTCACCGATCCGACGTTCGGCAAGGTGGTCGCGTTCGGGCTGGGCGGCGTACTCGTCGAGGTCCTGAAAGACGTGACCTTCCGGCTTGCCCCGCTGACGTCCGGCGAAGCGCGGGCGATGGTCGACGGGATCGGCGCGCACGAGATGCTCGAGGGTGTTCGCGGTGCGCAGCCGGTCGACAAGGACGCTGTCGGGGACTTGATCAAGCGGTTGTCGGATCTGGTCACCGACTTCCCGCAGTTCGCCGAGGTGGACCTCAACCCGGTGCTGGCCGGGCCGGACGGCGCTACCGCGGTGGACTTCCGGATCATCGTGGACGCCGAGGCGGGCAAGCCGGTCGAGCGGTTCAGCCAGGAGGAGATCCTGACCGCGATGACCCGGATCATGCGGCCGCGCGCGGTCGCCGTGATCGGGGCGTCCAACGAGGACGGCAAGATCGGCAACTCGGTGATGAAGAACCTGGTCAACGGCGGGTACGCCGGGGACATCTACCCGATCAACCCGCGCGGTGGAGAGGTGCTCGGACGGAAGGCGTTCCCCAGCATCTTGGAGGTGCCGGGGGACGTGGATGTCGCGGTGTTCGCCGTACCGGCCAAGTTCGTCGCCGGGGCGCTCGAGCAGTGCGGGCAGAAGGGCGTCGCGGGCGCGATCCTGATCCCGTCCGGGTTCGCCGAGACCGGCGAGCAGGAGCTCCAGGACGAGGTCGTCGCGATCGCCCGTGAACACAATGTCCGAATCCTCGGACCGAACATCTACGGCTATTACTATCTGCCCGAGAGTCTGTGCGCGACCTTCTGCACGCCGTACGACGTCCGCGGATCCGTTGCCCTGTCCTCGCAATCGGGCGGGATCGGGATGGCGATCCTCGGCTTCAGCCGGTCCAGCCGGATGGGAGTCTCCGCGATCGTTGGGGTAGGCAACAAGGCCGACATCGACGAGGATGACCTCCTGACCTTCTTCGAGAGCGATGACAACACCAACCTGATCGCCATGCATCTTGAGGACTTGAAGGACGGCCGGGCGTTCGCCGAGACGGCGGCCCGGGTGTCCAAGAAGAAGCCGGTCGTCGTGCTGAAGGCCGGCCGGACGTCCATGGGTGCGCGGGCGGCCAGCTCGCACACCGGCGCCCTGGCCGGCGACGACAAGGTGTACGACGACATCCTGCGGCAGAGCGGGGTGGTACGGGCGCCGGGGCTGAACGAGATGCTCCAGTACGCCCGCGGTATTCCGCTGCTGCCGACGCCGAAGGGCGAGAACGTCGTCATCATCACCGGCGCGGGCGGTTCCGGCGTACTGCTGTCGGACGCCTGCGTCGACAACGGGCTCACGCTGATGGACATCCCGGCCGATCTGGACGCGGCGTTCCGCAAGTTCATCCCGCCGTTCGGTGCCGCCGGCAACCCCGTGGACATCACCGGCGGCGAGCCGCCGTCGACGTACCGGAACACGGTCGCGCTCGGGCTGTCCGACGAGCGCATCCACGCCCTGATCCTGGGCTACTGGCACACGATCGTGACGCCGCCGATGGTGTTCGCGAAGCTGGTCGCCGAGGTGGTCGAGGAGTTCCGGGCCAAAGGCATCGACAAGCCGGTGGTGGCCTCACTGTCCGGCGACGTCGAGGTCGAGGAAGCGAGTCAGTACCTGTTCGACCACGGTGTGGTCGCGTACCCGTACACCACCGAGACGCCGGTCCAGGTCCTCGGTGCCAAGTACCGCTGGGCCCGCAACGCCGGTCCGCTCGGCTGATTGGAGGAAATGCGCGCGCGGGGGAGGAGTTTGATCCGCTAGTTGGCGTCGATGTAAGGAGTCCGCCTTGGACGTCACGAGCAAGACCTCAGAAGTTCCCGAAGAGCCGGCCGCGGCAGCTGTGACCGAGAAGGTCTGGAAAGCGGGCAGGCTCGAACCGATGCCGATCCGGAAACTTCCGGACGCACCACCCTCGATGCACATCCTCGGCCCGACCGTGTTCCTGGTCGCGCTGGGGGTCGGCATCGGAGAGTCGTACATGTGGCCCCGGCTCGTCCTGGTGTTCGGGCCGGACATCCGCTGGTTGTTCCTGATCGGTGTCACCCTGCAGGCGTTCGTACTGCTGGAGATGGCCCGGTACGCGATGGCGACCGGGGAGAGCATCTTCTTCGGCGCGGCGCGTGTCTTCAAACCGCTGATGTGGTTCTTCTACGCGGCGGCGATCCTCATCTACATGTGGCCGGGTCACCTGTCCGCGGGCGCCGGCGCGCTCGAGGAGATCACCGGCATACCCTGGCAGGTCAGCGCGTGCGTGGCTCTGGTGTTCGTCGGTGTCCTGTTCAGCATGTTGTCGGTGATCTACAACTTCCTTGAGAAGCTCCTCGGGTTGCTGATCGGCGTACTGGTGGTCGGTACGTCGGTGATCGCGGCGATCGTCGGCAGCTGGGACGACGTGGCGAAGACACTCGGTGGGATGTTCGCGTTCGGGTACTTCCCGCACGAGGCGATGAACTCGACCTGGTTCCCGGTCGTCGTCGGGGCCTGTGCCTTCGCCGGCCCGTCCGGGATGCAGCAGATGTGGTACACGCTGCAGCTGCGCGACAGCGGTGCCGGCATGGGTGCGCACATCCCGAAGATCCGTGGTCTGCGGACGGCGGGCGAGGCGGAGTCGATGCCGTCGCGCGGGTTCATGTTCGACACCGAGGACCCGGCCGAGATGGCGAAGTGGAAGGGCTGGCGCAAGTGGGTCACCTTCGACGCGATCCTGCTCTTCTGGGGGATCACGATGCTGGTGACGATCTCGTTCACCGTGCTGGCCATGTCGGCGGCCCGGCAGAACCCGGACGTGGCTTCGCTGATAGAAGGAGGTGACCGCGACGCCGCGCTGCGGGCGATGTCCGATGCCTTCTCCGCGGCCGGTGGTCCGGTCCTGGGAACGCTGTTCTTCGCTTTCATCGCGCTGATCGGGCTGAACGCGACGCTGGGTCTGTTCGACTCGTTCTCGCGGGGCCAGGCGGACATGACGTACTACTTCGTGCCTGGCGCGAAGCGGTTCTCGATGTCGCGGTTGTACGCCGGGTTCCTGTGGGGCGTGATCCTGTTCGGGATCCTGATCCTGCTGTTCGGGCCGGCCGACGGTCCGGCCGGGATCCTGGACACGCTGGCGTTCCTGTCCACGTTCGCGATGGGTGCGTATTGCATCGTGCTGCTGCTCACGAACAACATGCTGCTGCCGAAGAAGATCCGCCCCGGCCCGGTCCGGAACGTGATCATCGGCTTCGGTGCGGTGTTCTACCTGGGCATGTTGTTCTACTGCCTGGTCCGCTTCGGCGTGGCAGTGGGCTGACATGAGCATTCCCGTTTCGGCCAAGCAGTTAGCGGAGTTCAGTGTCCCGGCCCTGTCGGTCGGTGCCGCTGCCGGGTTGATCGCCGGAGGGCTGGCCGCGTTCGTCGGCCAGCCCGCCGGCTGGGCGGTGGTCACCGGGCTCGGGCTCGGCGTACCGCTGATGCTGTTCGGCGCCGGGTACGCCGTACTGCTTGCCCTGGGCAAGGTCCCCGCCGGGGTGTTCGCGCCGGCGGCGGTCTACTGGGTGATCGGCTTCCCGGTCTCCCTGTTCGTCCACGCGATCGTCACCGAGTGGGTGGTGACCGGCACCCCCGGCGTACCGCCCGATCCGTGGAAGTTCCTCGCCTTCCGTGCCTTGATCAGCATGGGCTTCGCGATCGGCTTCCTCTGGATGCACGAACAGCTGGGCCGCCACTGGTGGCCACACATCCTCGACCGCAACACCTACGCCCGACGGGTCGTAGAACAGTACGTCCACCTGGCCACAGCCCTACAGGCCCGCAAGGCCGCCACGGGCCGCGGCCGCAACTGAGTCCCCGCCAGTTGCCCGCACCCTCAGGGGTGCGGGCAACTGTTTTTGGTACGCCGTCAAAAGGACACCGCTCCGCGGCGGCTGCCTGTTGCCGCCTTCGGCGGGGCGCGGCTTGCTGGTTCCGCGGGCAGGTGTTGGCGCGGGTGTTGCTGGTCACGCGGAATGGTCACCGCTTCGCGGCGGCTGTTCTGTTGCCGCCTTCGGCGGGGTGCACGGCTGATGCCGGCCGCGAGCGTGGTCGGCGCCAGGACCGGACCGGTGGGCTGAAAGGACACCGCTTCGCGGCGGCTGCCTATTGCCGCCTTCGGCGGGGCGCGGCTTGCTGGTTCCGCGAGGAGGTGTTGGCGCGGGTGCTGCTGGTCACGCGGAATGGTCGCCGCTTCGCGGCGGCTGTTTGTTGCCGCTTTCGGCGGGGCTCGATTAATGGCGAGGGGCTCCGCGGTGGCGCGGCGTGCTGGATCGAGGCGACCAGGAAAGGTATCGGGGACTGTGATTGGTGCCAGCCGGTCGCAATGAGGTGATGTCACGGGTGCCGCGCGAGGCTGGAGAAGGCTTGTCAGCGCTGCACCTGCTCGCACGTGAGAAGGCGTCCGGGGAGACCTTTAATACGTTCGCGGATTGCGGCTGCGTGTTGGTGCGCCCAGGAGGCAGGTGCGATGTGCTCCTCGATGAGCTGATCGCCCAGCCACAGTTGGACTTTCCAGAGGTCGGCCGGTTCGGGTTCGATCGGGTCGCCGTCGAGTTGACGTTCGCCGCGGAGCCACCCCTCGAAGGCCCAGCGGTTCTCTGCGGGGCATCGCTCGACGTACTCGCGAATCTGCTCCTCGCTCAACACCCCGCCGTACCTCCGACGCCAGTCCTGGTGGATGCCCGAAGTACAGGCCAGCCCCGGGCCGTGCGTTCGATCGGCGCGGGCGCGACTGGCGGGTCGAGAAGTTGGCGGATCGCGTGGACAGTCCGTTCGGCCGGACCACGCTCGTCGAGTATTCGACGTACCTGGGAGAGCACGTCATGAGACGCCGTCGATGTCATCGCTGCCCCGATCAAATGGCTGGCTCCTGGAACGGCCAGGGCGACAGGGCAGGAGACCGCAAACTCGCCTGCGCACTCGGGCTCACCTGCCGCCCTGACCTGTTCCAAGCTTGTTGCCGATCACCGACTGAAACCACCGAGACGATCAGTGACCAATGGCCGCGAACTCTCCCCGTCAGCCGGGGAGGTTTCGTGGCACCATGGTGTTGTGGACCCCAACACACCGCCCCGCGTTGGAACAGGCGGAGCGAGCATGCGCCAAGAGCGACGGCAGTTGGCCGCTGAGTTTCGCTCCTCGCACCGCACCTGGGTGGAGATCGCGTTGGCGTTCGCCGACCGCTATGGCGTCAACCTCCGCGTTGCGTTCCGGATGGCGCACGACTGGAGCCAGCGCGAAGCCGCCGATCGCTGGAACAACCTTTGGCCGGCTGATCCGAAGACCTTCAAGAACTTCTCGTACTGGGAACAGTGGCCGTCCGCGAGCGGCTACGAGCCATCGATGACGGTGCTGGCCAGGCTGGCGCAGCTCTATGACTGTTCGATCGCCGACCTGGTCGCGGACTGCGCGGACTTTCGCTCGGCCGATCCCAATCAACGCGTCACCTCGCAGTTGGCCAGATTAAACGCCGACTTGGTCGTCGCCGACGACCAGGACGCCGTACGTCGCGTCGCTGATGAGGTCGAGAACACCAGTCCGGAAGTCTTGGCCCGGACTGTTGCGGCCTGGCTCAGCACAGTCGACCCGAGACTCGGGCGGCGCCGACTGCTGACGAAGCTGTCCGCAGCACTTGCTCTCGCCGCTGCCACACCGTCCACCGCCGCAGCAGCGGTGGAAGACACACCGCCCCCGGGTCCCGCGAGTGATAACGCTCTGGGTGGCATCTGGCACTCCCGGTATGTCTACCACTCGACAGGCCGGGACGGGCAGTTGTCGTGTGAGCACTACATCGTCCTTCGACACCAGGGCAACCGGATCTTCGGCGAGAACGTACCGGCTCGCAACGACTCGCTTGTCCGGCTGGACCTGACCCTCCGCGGAACTGTTGCCACCGGCACCTGGTCTGAACGAACCAGCACCAACGGGTACTACCACGGCCGGGAGTATCACGGCGCCATCCAGCTCGTTGTCGACCCGATGGGCAAAGCCATGACCGGTCGTTGGATCGGTGTCGATCGGCAGTTCAACGTCAACAGTGACGCGTGGGAGCTCCAGTGGGTCGACACGGCGTCACCCACTGTCCAGCGCGAATACCGCAATCTCGTGTAGCGGACTGCGAGGCCGTGTGTGCTAGCTGGTCGTACGGCGCAGGCGGCGGGCATGGTTCCCCGTGCGGCTCACCGGTCGGATTTGACTAGTTTCATGGTGATTCGGGAGTCGACGCGGGCTATGGCGGGGTTGCCGAGCAAGTTGGTCATCAGCCAGTGTTCGAAGGCGGCGAGGTTGGCGACCTGGACGCGGATGAGGTAGTCGGGGAGGCCGAACATGCGGCGCATCTCGACGATCTCGTCCATGTCGGCGAGTCTGTCCTCGAACGCCTCGACGGTTGCCAGATCTTTCGCGACCAGGTCCGCGTGGATGATGACCTCGAATCCGCGGCCCATCGCCTCCGGGTTCACGACTGCGGCGTACCCGGCAATCACACCGTCGGCCTCCAGCCGCCGGACGCGTCGCAGGCAAGGTGCGGCGGTCAGGCCGACGCGAGCTGCCAGTTCCAGGTTGGTCAGCCGGCCGTTCTCCTGTAGGTGGGCGATTATTGCTCGATCCAGATCATCCATACCAAAGTATTGCTCCAAGGGCAGCCGGGCAAGCAACAACAGGCAAGCGCATTGCGCGGATTCGCGCCTAACTTAGCTGTATGGCCAATCGCACCGCTGCAGTCGCAGCTGAACCCGGCTCGGCGCTCGCGGCTGTCGCCCGCGAAACGTGGGTCATCTGGATGGGGCTGTTCGCGCTCGGCATCGGCTTCGGCGTCGTCGTCACCAGCCACGGCCTGCCGTGGTGGCTTGCTCCGGTGATATCCGCGGCGATGTTCGCCGGATCGGTGGAGTTCATCCTCGTCGGCATGCTTGCCGCGGCCGCTCCGATCGCTGCGATCGCCATGACCACCTTCCTCGTCAATTCGCGGCATCTGTTCTACGGACTGTCGTTCCCGCTGCACCGGGTCAACGGGTGGCGCAAGGCCTACAGCGTGTTCGCGCTGTGCGACGAGGCCTACGCGATCATTACCGGCAAGGAACCCGACACGCTCACCAGCGGCAGGATCCTGTGGACCCAGCTCGGCCTCCACGCGTCGTGGGCGACCGGCGCGCTCCTCGGCGGCCTCGCCGGCGAAACCTTCCTCGGCGAGGTGCATGGCCTCGACTTCATCCTCACGGCCCTCTTCGTCGTACTGGCCATCGATGCCTTCCGCGCCCACTCCGACAAGCGAAGCCTGGCGCTGGCCGCCGGTTCGGCCATCGCCGCCCAACTGCTCGCCCCTGGCTCGATGATCCTCGTCGCCATGACTGTCTTCAGCATCAGCCTCGTCGTCCGTCACCGACTGCACCGAAAGGCCTGCCGTGCCTGACCCCACCTACATCGCCACCGCACTGGCCGTGGCTGTAACCATCACGGTCGCCCTCCGCGCGCTGCCGTTCGCGATGAAATCGGCCCTGAACGAATCAGCTCTGCTGGCAGATATCGGTCGCTGGATGCCGCTGGGCGCGATCACCATCCTGGCCATCTACTGCCTGGCCGGCATCGACCTCACCACGCCCAGCCACGGCGTACCCGAGATCGCCGGCGTCGCCGCCACGATCGCCATCCACCTGTGGCGCCGCAACGCCGTACTCAGCATCGTCACCGGTACCGCCGCCTGCCTGGTCCTCACCAACCTAGCTCTGCCCGCCTGACCTGCGGAGTGGAGTTTGGGCCATGCGTTGTTCGCCGATGCGGGCGGCTTCGCGGACTACGGTGAAGGCGTAGTCGGTTATGTCGGCCTCGTACGCCGCCAGCGCCTGGTCGAGTGGGAGGTGGCCGTCGGCAACTTTCTTCAGGTGTCGTCCGAGGAGCGCGCCGTAGCGCATCGCGAGGTTGGCTCCGCGGCCGAGCGTTGGGGTCATGGCGTGGATAGCGTCGCCGAGAAGCGTGACGTTGGTGGGTGTGTCGAGCTTGGTCGGCACGCTTGTGTGCATCTCGACCAGGAAGAACGAGGTGGGATCACCAGCATCGATGACGCGGACCGCGGCGTCGGGCCACTCGCCGATGGTCGCGCCGGCGATGTGCTGCAACTCCGCGCCCGTGTGGGCCCGCATCGTGTCGTTGCGCGGGAAGAAGCGGTGTCGGCCGCCGACGATGCACACGACGTAGTCGTCCTGATCGCGCATGGCCGTCCCCGGCGCGAATTGCTGCGCAGCCTGTGCCGGAGGGCTGGGAAAACGGACCGCGCCGAGGCCGAGGAAGACCTTCCGTTCGTCGGAAGCGATGGTGAAGATGTCGGTGAGCGCCTCGGTCGGGACCAGCGACGCCGCGGTCTGCCACGGCAGGCGCCCGTAGATCGCGGTGATCCCGGCGTCCACGATCTCGGCGTACGGCGCTCGCTGCCGACGTACTGTTGATCGGATGGCGTCCGCGCCCACCAGCAGCGTTCCGCGCGCGCTTGACCCGTCGGAGAAGTACGCCGTGACGCCGTCGGGGTCGCTGACGTAGCGTTCCAGCTTCTTGCCGAAGTGCACGACGTCTTCCAAGCCCGCGAGGAGGATCTGACGCAGCGTGCCCCGGTCGACGTTCGCGTGTACGTCGTCCTGCTCGCGGCCCGGCCAGGCGTCGCCGGTGTCGTCGCGGGTCGGCAGCCGCTTGAGCACCGACAGGTCGGTGTTGAGGATCGTGGTGAACGGCTCGGTGGGGTGGGCTGTGGCGCGGAAGACGTCGTACAGCTCGGTCGGCAGAACCTCGTGTGCAGCGTTGATGCCGTCGGCGTCCAGGTGAAGGCGGTAGCCCTGTGGGCGATCCCACGGGTCGGCGTCCCGCTCGAAGACTGCGACGTCGATCCCGTTCCGGCGAAGCGACTGGGCGAGAGCGAGGCCGCCGAGACCGGCGCCGGCGATGAGAACTTTGAACTCAAACATGATCGTCCCTTGTTCGACTGTCGACAAAGGACGCACTGGTAGCCCTGAGAAGGGCGTCTGTACGGGCGCTTGAGGCGCCACCCGGACTACCTACCGGGCAGTGACTTTCGTACGTCACGGAGACGGTAGCACTCGTGCACGCGGCCGTGCGAAGCGAGCTACTCGGTGATACCGTATAGTGGTACTCGGTGATACGGAGTACTGAGAGGATCGGCTTGGGATGGATGACCTGACGGAGATGTTGAAGGGCACGCTGGAGGGTTGTGTGCTCGAGATCATCGGCCGCGAGGAGACGTATGGGTATGTCATCACGCGTCAGCTGAATGAGCTCGGGTTCGCCGATGTCATCGAGGGGACCGTCTACACGATCTTGTTGCGGCTGGAGCGGAACGGGCTGGTGCAGGTGACCAAACGGCCGTCCGGGATGGGGCCGCCGCGCAAGTTCTATTCGCTCAACGACGCGGGGCGCGCGGAGCTCGGGAAGTTCTGGGCGAAGTGGGAGTACCTCTCATCGCGAATCGACAAACTCAAGGAGGGTGGGAGATGAGTTTCTGGGACACGATTACCGGCAACGACCTCACCAGGGAATACAAGGCGTTCGAGGTCCGAGCTGCGGCATTGCCGGCTGACTACCGGGCCGCCTGGGAGCAGATCAAGGCCCGCCTGTCGCCGTACTCAGGCTTCACGGGTCGCAACCTGATGCCGATCCTCGACGGAGCCCTGGGCTTGCTCGAGGAAACGGCGGCCGACGGGCAAAGCATCGACGACGTGCTGAGTGATGACATCGCCGGCTTCTGCGCGGCGCTCGCCGGCGGTGAAGGCGCCCGCACCTACCGCGATCGCTGGCGTGAGCAGTTGAACCGCAACGTGGCAAGAAAACTGGGCCGGCTAGGAGACTGACGTGGGCATCCAAGACATCATCGAAGGCAAGAAGCAGTGGCGAGCGCACCTGGCAAGAGTTAAGGCGCTCCCGCCGGACTACGAGATCGTCTACAAAGAGATCCAGAAGTACTTGTTCAAGGTCGGCCCGACCGATCTGACCGAGGGAAACCTGCTCTCCGGAATCGTCGACTTCTTCGAAGAAGGCGTCGCCGCCGGCAAGGGCGTGATCGAACTAATCGGCCCCGACGTAGCCGCCTTCTGTGACGACCTGATCAAAGACTCCCGCACCTACGCCGAGATCTACCAGGAATCCGTCGCCAAGAAGGAGTAGCCGTCGTCAGGTGGTGCGGCGTCGGCGGCGGGGAGCTGCTTCGGGCTCGGGAGTTTCGGCGGGCTCTGCGCCGGACTGGAGGTCGTGGTAGGCCTTGCGGGTGTGTTCGGTGTGTTCCCGCATGATTTGGGCGGCTTTGTCTTCGTCGCCTTCGCTGATGGCCTTCACCAGGCGGTTGTGTTCGCGCCAGGAGGCTGCGCCGCGGACCGGGGCGACCGGCGTGTAGTACCAGCGGACCCGGCGGTCCACCTGGGCGGCGAAGTCGACCAAGAAGCGGTTGCCGGACATCTCGGTGATGAGGCTGTGGAGTTCGCCGTTGGTGCGGACGGTGCCGTCGATGTCGCCAGACTCCTGGTACGCCGTGCCGACCTTGCAGAGCTCGCGCAGACGAGCGACGTCTTCCTTCGTGGCGTGGCGGGCGGCGAGACGGGCGGACTCGGACTCCAGGGCCGCGCGGGCCGCGAGCAACTGGTCGACCTCGTCCTCGGCGGGAACGTGCACCATCGCGCCGAAACCGGGGCGCAGGTCCACCCAGCCCTCGTTGTTCAGGCGCTGCAGCGCCTCTCGCACCGGTTGCCGGGAGACGCCCAGCAGGCCGGCGAGCTCGACCTCGACCAGGTGACGGCCGCGCTCGAGGGTGCCGTCGATGATCATCTCGGTCAGGGCCTCGTACACCGACTCCCGCAACGGCGTCGGCCGCTTGACGTGCCGCACTCCGGCCGGTTCCGCACCCGCCCCTGGCCCTGCGCTGATCGTCGTCATGAGGTCCCTTCCCGAAAACAGCACGGCACTTGGTAGACAGTCTACCAAGTGCCATGCCCTGACATATAGCCGCCGCTCAGGCGGCCGACTCGTCTGCCTGACGGTCGTCGTCGCGCGCGGCGGTCACGTCGCCGGTCGGTTGGCCGGTCAGCTTGGCGAGCTCTGCGTCCAGGTCGAGCGGGTTGGACAGCTCCTGCTGCAGCTCCGGGGCATCCGGGAACTGCGGGCGAGCCGCCAGAGCGCCGAACCTACGTGTGAAGATCATTTCTACCCTTCCTTGAATTCTGGCTTCTGTATACATTCAACCAGGTGTACTGACCGGTTATGCCCGCGTCTCACGTGATCCGGCTTACACCCTCGTCGAGTACGAATGCGCTCCGGCACCGGCCAGTTGCCCGCCGTCGACGATCAGGTACTCGTCGCGGATCGGCGTACCGGCAAGCCATGACTCCAGGATCTCCCGGGTGCCCGCGGCGTACCGGGTCTGGGCGGACAGCGACGAGCCGGAGATGTGCGGCGTCATCCCGTGGTGCGGCATGGTCCGCCACGGGTGGTCGGCCGGGGCGGGCTGCGGGTACCAGACGTCACCGGCGTACCCGGCCAGCTGTCCGCTCTCGAGGGCCCGGACGATCGCGTCGGGGTCGGTGATGCGAGCCCGCGCGGTGTTGATCAGGTACGTCCCGCGCTTCATCGTCCCGAGCAGTTTGTCGCCGAACAGCCCCTCGGTCTCCGGGTGCAGCGGCGCGTTGACCGTCACGACGTCGCAGTGCGGCACCATGTCGGCTGCGCTCGGGTGGAAGGTCAGCCCGAGCTCCCGCTCGACCGACTCCGGCAGGCGGTGCCGGTCGGTGTAGTGCAGCTTCACGTCGAAGGGAGCCAGCCGGCGCAGTACTGCGGTCCCGATCCGGCCGGCCGCGACCGTACCGACGTGCATGCCCTCGAGGTCGTACGAGCGGGCCACGCAATCCGCGATGTTCCACCCGCCGTCGAGGACGACCTGGTGGGACGGGAGGTAGTTGCGGACGAGCCCGAGGATCATCATCACCACGTGCTCCGCGACGCTGATGCTGTTCGAATAGGTGACCTCGGCAACGGTCATGCCGTGCTTGATCGCCGCGTCCAGGTCGACGTGGTCCGAGCCGATGCCGGCGGTGATCGCGAGCTTCAGCTTCGGCGCCTTCGCGATCCGCTCGGCGGTCAGGTACGCCGGCCAGAATGGTTGCGAGATCACCACATCGGCGTCGGGCAGCTCACGATCGAGCACGGAGTCGGCGCCCTCCTTGTCGGACGTGACGACAAGTGTGTGGCCCTGGCTCTCGAGGAATTCGCGCAGCCCGAGCTCACCGGACACGCTGCCGAGCAGCGCGCCCGGCGTGAAGTCGATCGCCTTCGGCGAGGGCGCGGTCTGACCGCCGGGGTAGCCGTCGATGGTCGGGATGTCGTCCCGCGCGTACGACGTCGGGTGGCCGGTGACCGGGTCGTCGTACAGGACGCAGACAATCTTCGCCATGATGGGAATCTCCTTGTTCTGAAGGGATTTCCACCATCGCGGTGTCACGGTCCGACGGTCAAAGACTTGTTCGCTATGTCGAGATAGCCGGAATCCATCAAATGCACGTCGAGGAGATCGTCGAGGGCTTTGTGTACGCCGGCCTGCCGCGCGACGTCGAGCAACGCCCGCGCCAGTACAGGCTCCGGACTGCGCGCCGCGATCACCAGGCCGACCCGCGGCCCGTGCGCCGGACCCTTGAGCGGTACGACGCGCATCCCGTCCGGTACGCCGAACATATGCAACCAAGCGTGTGAGATCACGGTCGACCAATGGCTGCCATGCAGATGGCTGTACAACCCGGACACGGTGTCGCTCTCGATGGCCGGCGTCGCAGTGACCCCGTCGTCGGTGAAGTAGCCGTTCATGATCCGGCGGTTGCGCATGTCGGGGGAGAGCAGGCAGAGCGGCAGTCCGGCGACCTCCGCCCAGGTGGCGACCGGCTGGTCGGCGAGCTTCGAGTGGGTCGGAGTCAGCAGCAGATAGCGCTCCTCGTACAGCGGCGTCTTCCGCACCTGACCGAGCGTGTCGTCGTCGAGATACGTCATCGCGACGTCGAGATCGAACTCGGCGAGCTTCTGCGTGATGTCGCGCGACGACAGCGATTCCAGTGTCACCCGGGCATTGGTATGCCGTTCGCAGAAAGGTGTCGTGAGCAACGAAACAACCGGCATCGCCGTCGGGATCGCGCCGAGCCGGAGGGTGCCGTTGAGCCCGCCGCGCATCACCGACAACTCGTGCCGGAGCGCGTCCTGCTCGGCGAGGATGCGCTGCGCCCAGAGCAGCACCCGCTCGCCCTCGGGCGTCAGGCCCTCGAACCGCCGGCCGCGACGCACGATCGGTACGTCGAGCTCCTGCTCGAGCTTGCGGATCGCGGCCGACAGCGACGGCTGGGAGACGTAACAGGCTTCCGCCGCCCGGGCGAAATGCTTCTCGCGGGCGAGGGCGACGAGGTACTCCAGCTGGCGGAGCAGCATCAACGAACCCGGGATGGTGTGCAGTCGCCTGTATACATAATCCAACTGTAGTGAGGTGCGCCGTCGCCCGGAAGATCTCGGCGTGTTGTGATGTGGATCACAGGGTGTCTTTCCGGCGCGGATCCGTTCGACGGATGGGCAGAGATCTCTCTGGCAAAAGGAGCTGTGATGCAGAAGGTGGTTTCCAAGGACGGCACCGAACTCGCGTACGACACGTACGGCAGCGGGCCGGTCCTGGTACTCGTCGCGGGCGGGTTCACCGAGCGCTCGCGGTACGTCGACGACGCGAAGGCGCTGTCGTCGGCGTTCACGGTGGTGAACTACGACCGGCGTGGTCGCGGTGACTCCGGCGACACCCTGCCGTACGCGGTGGAGCGTGAGTGGGAGGACCTGGAGGCGATCCGGTCGGCGACCGGCGCGCAGTACGCCTGTGCCTATTCGTCCGGGTCGATGGTGCTGCTGAGGGCTGGACTGCCGTTCGAGAAGCAGGCGGTGCTGGAGCCGCCGTTCCGGGTCGACGGAGCACCGCAGGCGCCGGACCGGTACATCGAGCGGTTGCAGGAGTTCGTCGACGCCGGGAATCCCGGTGGGGCGGCTGAGCTGTTCATGGTCGAGGCAGTCGGCCAGCCGAAGCAGGCGGTCGACCAGATCCGGCAGACGCCGATGTGGGCCGGCATGGAGGCGATCGCGCACACCCTCGTGTACGACGGTCTCCAGATGGGTGACAGCGCCGTACCGCGTGGCCTGCTGGCGTCGGTCGACGTACCGACGCTGGCGATGTACAGCAACGCCAGTCCGGACTGGTTGAAGGAGGCGGCGCGGCAGGCCGCCGAGGCGCTCCCGCACGGGACGCTGGAGGGACACGACGGGACGTTCCACACGCTGCCGCCGGAGACGATGGCGCGGGTGCTGACGGGCTACTTCCTGAGTGCGTAAACCGGTCGGACCCGGTTCAGTAGGCGTTTGAGGCGTGGCGCGAGCGGCTGCTCGACGCCGTAGTGCAGTGCGGCCGCAATGCCGATCATGAGCAGCATCGTGGCGGCGACCAGGAGGACGTGGTTCACCTGGTCGCCGAGGCGCTCGAAGATGATGAAGCCGATGTGCGCGTGCACGAGGTAGAGCGGGTAGGTGAGCGCGCCGAGCACGGCGAACCACGGTCGGCCTCCTAGGCGATGCGTCAGCTTCAGCGCGACGGTCAGCATGACCGCGAAGATCGCGATGATGATCGCGACGACGGCGGGCCGGTGGATCCCGGTGTGGTAGCGGATGCCGACGCGGTCCGCGAATCCGATGCCGCGGTAGATCGCGTTGCCGAGTGCGATCGCGACGATGGCGAGGGTCTGTCGCGTGGCGCCGTACCGGTGGATCAGGCAGAGCGCCATGCCGGCGATGAAGTAGTGCGAGAACTGGGTGTTGAGCACCAGGTCGGTTGCGTGCGGCAACAGTCCGGTCTGGAAGACGAGCGTCGCCGCGAGCCACACCCAACAGAAGATTGTCACCCGGCGCGCGGTGATGCCGATCCAGGTGAGCACTAGGACCATCGCGTAGAACCTGATCTCGGCCCAGAGCGTCCAGTAGACGACGTCGACGTTCTGGATGTTCGGCAGCGAGTTGAACATCGTCAGATTCGCCAGGTACTGCTTGAGGCCGACAGGGAAGTGTCCCTGGCTGAAGGCAACGGACACGAACGCCGTGAGGCTGACCGCGATCCAGTACGCCGGGTACAGCCGGACCGCCCGCGAGATCATGAACGATCGCGGGCTGCGATCCCACGCGCTGAGCAGCACGACGAATCCGCTGATCGTGAAGAACAGGTCGACGCCGAGATACCCGTACCGCGCGACGACGTCCACGTGCGGGAAATGCATCGCGGATGTGCCATCGGCGTACGAGGAGAACAGGTAGTGGTACGCCATCACCGAGAACGCCGCAAAGATCCGCAGCAGGTCAACCTCATGAAGCCGTCCCCGCGAGCCTTCCACAGCCACCCTTCCGTCGCGCTTCCGGCTCCACTACATCGCACCGGACGACCGCAATCGTCAGCCCCCAGCACGATTCACCCGTCCGACCTACGGATGACGGAGCGACCCGGGGCACGCGGCAACAAGAGGGTTGTACGCGGCAAGCACCTCGGCTGATTCAGCCGTCAGTTGGGTAGGCGCATGGGCATCAGGATGTAGGCGGAGTCTGGCGTGGGTGTGTCGTCGGGGGCGCGGAGGCCGGTCAGGTTGGCGGGCTTGGTGGGCTGGGTGAAGGCGAAGTGTGCGATCGGCGTACCGAGTGAGCCGAGTCCGTCGAGCAGGTAGCCGGCGTTGAAGCCGGTGACCACGGGCTCGCCGGTCAGCGTGACCTCGACGGACTCCGACGCCTGGGCCTCTTCGCCGTTGCCGGCGTCAAGCGTCGCCAAGCCGTCGGCGATTGTGAGCCGCACCGGCGCCGACCGCTCAGCCACGAGTGCAACCCGCTTCACGGCCTCGACCAGCGCGGCGGTGTCCACGGTCACCGTGGTGGTGATCGCGTTCTCTACCGGGATGAGACTGCGTACTTTCGGGAACTCGCCGTCGATCAGCCGGCTGGTTGCATGCCGACCGCCGCCCTCGAACCCGAACAACCCGTCCCCTGTGCGGGTCGAACCGAGCGCAAGCGTCAGCTCATGACCGGTCATCGCCTTCGCTACATCCGCGAGCAGCTTCGCCGGGACCAGCGCGTTGGCCTCGACCCCGGCATCGACCGGCTCCCACGGGAACGACCGCAGTGCTAGTCGGTATCGGTCGGTGGCAAGCAACGAGATCGTCGAACCACGGATCTCGAGCCGGATCCCGGTGAACACCGGCAGCGTGTCATCGCGACCCGCCGCGCTCACCACCTGCGAGACGGCCCGCGCGAACACGTCTCCGTCGACCACTCCACTGGCCTTTGGAATCTCCGGCAGCGGCGGATACTCATCGAGCGGCAGAGTGTGCAGCACGAACCGAGACGCACCGCTACTCACCTGAACCCGAGCCGCCTCACCGCTCAGATCCACCGAGTCGCGTGGCATGCTCCGGCAGATATCTGACAGCAGCCGCCCGGAAACCAGCACTTTTCCCTCGTCGGCCACCTCCGCCGGCACACTCACCCGCGCCGAACTCTCATAGTCGAACCCGGACAACGTCACCTGCCCGTCGGCCGCCTCCACCACCATCCCGGCCAGGATCGGCACACTCGGCCGACTGGGCAACCCACGCGCCACCCATCCGACCGCCTCAGCCAGCACCTCACGCCCGACTCGCACCTTCATGCCGCACTCCTCCCCATCTCGAAGTACGACTCAATCAGCAGCCACCGACAATTCGTTAACCGAAGCTGATCCGGGCGATCTGATTTGCCTGCCCACGGCTGAGCACGAGCGCCGACGCGGCTCCAGGTACGACGTACGCCGGATCCTCAGCTGCTCGTCCCACCAGGTCGGGCCACCTTTGGCAGTGCGTGGCCATGCTGCCGGACCGTACGACGCGGCCGCGCGCCCACTGGCCTGAGCGAGCCACATCGCCTGGTACGTCCAGGAGGATGAGGTGCAAGGGCAGCCCGGCGCGGCGGGCCCGCCAGCCGAGCAGTCGGCGTACCCAGGGCCTCGTGGCGCAGTCGTGCACGACAAGCGGGCCTCCGCCTCGACGCATCGCCGCCAGCACGCGCACGTAGTACGCCAGGTGCAGCAGCGGGCGCCACCATGCATACGGCACCCGGCCCAGGACGGGCATCCAGCGAGCACGCAGGCGCTCTGAGTCGAACACTCGTACGCCGCTGTGGTCCGCGCCGATCGGGTAGAGCCTGCGGAGCAGAGTGGTCTTGCCGGCTCCTGGGATCCCGGCCAGGATCACCAGCGCGTCCGCGGCGTACCGCAGGTCGCGTAACCCGTTGGTCGTATGAAGGACACCCACAACTCCTGAAGCCACGACACCGGCCCTTCCGTCACCTGTCAGTACAGATAGGACGAACCAGCTCACACCACCGCTCCGTGAGAAGACTGAGAAGTGCTTAGGAACTCGCTGAGGGAATCTCTGCCGACGCGATCCTGTTGACCGCAGCAGGCCGAGCATCGGGAGGGCGAGATGCAGTTCCTGGTCACGATGACCACGCAGGTACCGGAGGGGGTGACGGACTCGGAGGTCGACGAGGTACGCGGCCGGGAGGCGGCGCACTCACGCGAGCTCGCCGCGGCCGGCCAGCTGCTGCGGCTGTGGCGGCCGCCGCTCCAGCCCGGCGAGTGGCGCACGTTCGGTCTGTTCGAGGCGAAGGACGCCCAGCAACTGGAGGAGGTCCTGTCCTCGATGCCGCTCCGGATCTGGCGCCACGACGACGTCATGCCCCTCGAACCACACCCGAACGACCCGTCGTCACCGACCCCTCTCGACGCCGGCGCGACGGAGTACTTCACCATCTTCAACCTGACGATCCCGGAAGGCACTCCGCCCGAGCTCGTCGACGAGAAGGCCGCCGGCGAGGCAACCAGTACTCGCCGACTCGCCGCCGAGGGCAAGCTCGTCCGCCTCTGGAAGCGCGCCGACGGCCCCACCCTGGGCCTCTGGCAAGCCGACAGCCCCGAGGAAATGACGACCATCCTGAAGTCGCTTCCCCTCGCGGACTGGCTCGAGACCGACACGATCCCGCTCACCGTCCACCCCAGCGATCCGGCCCACACAGCAGCCTGATCCGCGGGTGAAATGGCGCGCCCGGCAGGATTCGAACCTGCGACCAACGGATTAGAAGTCCGACGCTCTATCCAGCTGAGCTACGGGCGCGTGGCAGGGAAGAGTCTCTCAGATCGGCGGGTGATCCCGCCTCTGGGTTCCTGATCGGCGCGGTTCGAGCGGGGGCGAAGTACAGGGTTGTCGTTCCATCCCGGTAACGCTGAGTGGGTGGTCCTGCCGGTTGATCGGCACCCCAACTAGGCTTCTGGGCATGAGTCACCCCTCACCAGGCCCGGCAGGCACGCCGCAACCCGCGGCGGGGTCGGCGTACTCGCCCGGCGGACCCTACCCGCAGCCGAATGTTCTCGGCAGCCATCCGGTCCCCGGCCAGCGCCGTAACCAGGGCGTCCTGATCGGCATCGTGATCGCGGTGGTCTTCGCGATCGCGGGCCTGGTGATCTTCGGAATCGTGGCCAAGTCGACCGGCGCGGGCGGCTTCACCTGGGGTCTGATCTTCGCGTTCGTGCCGGTGATCCCGGTCATCGCGCTCTACCTCTGGCTGGACCGGTACGAACCGGAGCCGACCAGGTACATCGTCTTCGCGCTCTGCTGGGGCGCCTTCATCGCCACGCTGGCCGCGATCTTCATCAACACCGAGGTGTCGCACCGGCTGGCCGAGACCGGCGTCGGCGGCGACCGGTCCGCGGTCTTCGTCGCCCCGCCGGTGGAAGAGTTCGCCAAGGGCTCCGTGATCCTGCTGCTGGCGCTGGTACGCCGCAAGGAGTTCGACGGCATCATCGACGGCCTCGTGTACGCCGGGATGGTCGGCGTCGGCTTCGCCTTCACCGAGAACATCCTGTACTACGGCCGCGTCTTCAACACGCTCTCCGAGGAGGCCGGCAGCGACGCCGGGCTGCGCGGTGCGTTCGCGCTGTTCATCATCCGCGGCGTGATCTCGCCGTTCGCGCATCCGCTCTTCACGTCGTTCACCGCGATCGGTATCGGCGTCGCGATACGCCACCGAAGTACCGTGGTCCGTTTTCTCGCGCCTGTCGTCGGGTACCTGGCTGCGGTGCTGGCGCACGCGTCCTGGAACGCTTCGGCGAGCTGGGCCGGTGGCGGGGGCTTCATCGTCGCGTACCTGTGTCTGATGGTGCCGCTGTTCATCTGCCTGGTCGTCTTCGCTCTCGTGATGCGATCACGGGAGGGACAGATGATCGCGTCCCGGTTGTACGACTATGTGCGGTTCGGATGGCTGGTTCCACAAGACGTTCCACTGATAGCGACGCTGCGAGGGCGCAAGGCGCTGCGGCAGAACGCGCGGCGGTACGGGCCCCAGGCGGAAACGGCGGCGAAGGCGTTCCAGCACGCCGCGACCGAGCTGGCGTACCTGCGGGACAAGATTGTGCGCCAGGTGATCGGACCGGATGCACTGCAAACGGAGAAGCAGCTGCTGGACGAGCTGCGGGAGCGGAGGCCGAGCGTGCCCTTCCCTCCGATGCCTGCGTTCGCACAGGCGGCTCCGCAGTACGCCGGTGGTGCCTTCCCGCCCGGTCCTCCGGGGATGCCGATGGGGCAAATGGGTCCCGGCATGCCGATGGGGCCGGGTGCCCCGATGGGCCCGGGGCCGGGTGGCCCGATGGGACCGGGTGGTGCTGGGCAGGCGCCTGGTGGGCCGGGTCCTGGAGTTCCGGGAGGTGGCGCCGGGGAAGGCGCATACCCGCCGCCTCAGGGTGGTTATCCGCCCGCCCAGCCGGGGTATCCCTCGGGGCAACCCGGTTACCCAGCCGGTCAGTCTGGTTACCCACCGGGACCCCCCGGTCAACAAGGACCGCCGGGAGGATACGGTCCGTATCCACCACCGCAGTGACTGCCACCCGTCCACGCCGCCAAACGGGACTGACGATGACTTTGCTTCTGCGCTGTCCGACCGGGCACTCTGTGCTCGTGGACGGACGACGTGGCTGACACCAGGTCAGCAGCTGGTGAAGGTTCGGAACCGCGGGTTCCGAGCCAGGATCAGCCTGCCCAGGAGCTGGCGAATCTCATCGCCCAGTCCACCCCCAAACCCCGAGGCTTCTGGCGCCGCCGCCGCAAAAAGTCGGCCCCCGACCAGGAACCCACCGCCACGCCGGTCCCGCCCGAGGCTCAATCCTCCGACGAACCGTCCACCGGCGCTCACGACGGCGTGGCGACCGACGGTGCAGTCACGTCTGACTCCAAAGACAAGCTGACTCAGGACGGCGCAGCCACGCCGGGCCAGCCGACAGCAGCTCCGGAGTCGACCGAGCCCACCGCGAGCACCTCCGAGTCCGCACAAGCCGCAGAGGCCGCAGAAGCAGGCGCCGAGAGCCCCACAACAGACTCCGAGCACCCCGGTACGACGACTGACGCGCCGTCCGAGGCCAACCACCCGTCGCCAACCGCAGAAGCCACCCCAACCGCCACCTCGCCGACCGACCCATCCACCTCGACCGACCAGACGTCGACCGAGCACACCGGCGTACCGACGGCAGAGGCCACCCCCAAGCCCGCGGAAGCCTCCACGCAGGCGACGGACGACGCCGCGCAGGCCGGTGCAGGCACGGCGCAGGCCGGTACAGGGACCGCGCAGGCCGGTGGAGGGACCGCGCACGCCGGTGGAGGGACCGCGCAGGCTGGCGAAGACGCCGCGCAGGCTGGCGGAGGCACTGGACAGGCTGGCGGGGGCACCGCTGAGGGCGGTGAGGGGACGGGGCGGGTAGGCGAGTTGAGCGCGCAGGCTGGTCACGGCAACGCGGTACAAGGCTCTGGCGGCGCGGCAGCACCGCGGGTGGGTGTCGTGTACGAGCCGGACGAGTCGCCTGACGGCTTTCCCCTCGAGTACGGCAACATCATCATCGGCCTCCCCAAACAGCCGGAGAACGGCACTCAGGACGCCCAGGACGGCTCCGACGAGCAGCAGCCCAACGCGAGCGACGCCGAGGACACGGACGCCGCAGCCGACGAGACCGCCGAGCAGGCCACTCGCGAAGCTGCGGACGAGTCGACCGAGACCGCGCAGGAGTCGACGGATGACGCAGCCGACGAGGCGGCTGAAGGTGTGGCGTCCGAGGTAACTGATGACGCGGCCGACTCGGCTGCCGGATCGGCAGTCGCAGACGCGACGGAGCACGCGGGCGCGGGAACGGCTGACGAGGCCGCCGACGCGGCTGGTGAGTCGGACGGTGGCGCGGTAGATGGTGCCGCGGACGAGGCTGCCGAGGAAGCTGGGTCGAGTTCGGCCGAGAACGCTGACGAGGTGGCAAGCGACGGCGCAGCCGAGACGGAGAACGACGGTGCGCGCGATGCGGGGAACGACGTCGTGGGCGAGGGCGGTGCCGAGCCTGGTGCTGCGGAGGACGCTGGTGCTGGGGCGGCTGCGGGCAGTGCGGCGGACGACGGCTCGGATGAACCGGCCGGCGAGGCCGCGGAGTCGGCGGCTGAGGGTGCGGCTGGTGCGGCTGGGCGGCACGCTGCCGACGGATCGGCTGACGTTGCGGCAGTTGATGGGACTGAGCCGGCGGCCGGTGATCCAGCAGCTGATGCTGATGGCACGGCCGCTGACGGCGCAGATGAGTCGGCTGGTGCTGCGGCTGCTCCGGCTGGTGCTGCGGACGGCGCGGACGAGGCAGCTGATGAGGCGGGTGACGACGCGGGGGCTGAGGCCGCAGACGACGTCGCGGCGGATGGTGCGTCGGATGAGGTAGCTGGGGAAGCCGCGGATGGTGTTGCCGAGGCGGCCGCAGATGGTGGCGGAGATGCCGCGTCGGACGCTGCGGACGAGTCTGCAGGTGACGTCGCGGGCGAGGCTGCGGAGGATGACGGCGCTGGGTCCGTAGACGGTGCCGCTGAGTCCGCGGATGAGGCTGCGGATGGGGCCGCCGACGGCGCGGTTGCTGGCGATGGTGGTGATGACTCGGATGAGGATGGGGCCGAGGGAGACGCCGCCGATGGGGACGGGGAAGAGGAGCTGACTGCGGCGCAGTTAAGGGAGCGGTTGGCGGCTGAGCAGGCTGCTATGGCTTTGATTACTGCGTTGATGAAGTTGCGGGGAGTGCTGGCGGGTAGTCGGTTGCCGCTGGAGGTTGTGGGGGCTGACGAGGCTCGGCAGCAGCAGAAGGGGATGCTGGATCAGCTGGATGACTACCTGTTGCCGCGGTTGGTGCAGCTTGAGGCACCGGTTCTGGCTGTGGTTGGTGGGTCGACCGGGGCTGGGAAGTCGACGCTGGTCAATACGGTGATCGGCAAGGTAGTGAGTGAGCCGGGTGTGTTGCGGCCTACTACCCGGTCGCCGGTGTTGATTCATCACCCGGCGGATGCGGACTGGTTCGTGGGTGACCGGGTGCTGCCGGGGATGGCACGGACGAGTTCGGACGAGCCGGGTGGCATGGAGGATGCTGGGCAGCTGCGGTTGGTTGCCGCTGACACCGTTCCGCGTGGGCTCGCGATCCTGGACGCGCCGGACATCGACTCCGTCGTCGAGGCGAACCGTGATCTCGCGACGCAGTTGCTCGGAGCCGCAGACCTCTGGCTGTTCGTCACCACGGCGGCGCGGTACTCCGACGCTGTCCCGTGGGAGTTCCTGCAGACCGCATCGGATCGCAGTACTGCGGTCGCGGTTGTACTCGACCGGGCTCCGAGCGAGACGATCGACGACATCACCGGGCACCTCGCGCAGATGCTGCTCGAGCGCGGACTCGGCGATTCGCCGCTGTTCTCCATCCAGGAGACTGTTGTCGATGGCAACGGAATGCTGCCGCAGGCAACGGTTGCCTCGATCAAGGACTGGCTCGTCGACCTCGCCGCCGATGCCGAGGCGCGCGCGGGCGTAGTTCGCCGCACCTTGCAAGGTGCGGTCAGCGCGATGGTGAAGACGACTGCACCGTTCGCCGAGGCTGTGAAGGCGCAGGCGGACACCGCGATCGAGCTGCGGTCGTCGGTGGAGTCGGCGTACGACCAGGCTGTGAAGGACATCGCCAAGGCGTGCCAGGACGGAACGCTGATGCGCGGCGAGGTGCTTGCTCGCTGGCAGGAGTTTGTCGGCACTGGTGAACTGCTGAAGGGCCTGCAGTCCAACGCGGGCCGGCTGCGCGATCGGCTGAAGACTTCGCTCGGCAACAAGCCGGCGGAAACGCGTGACGTCAGCGACGCGATCCAGTCCGGATTGGAGTCGCTGCTGCGCGAGCACGCGACGGCCGCGGCGGAACGTGCGGAGAAGGCGTGGCAGGCAACCGCCCCCGGTCGCCAACTGCTGGCTGTCGGTGACGCGGCGCTCGCCGAGGAAGACCCTGAGAGCTCGCTCGGCGCGTTGTCGCCGGCGTTCCCGGATACTGCGGCTCGTGCGGTCCGGGAGTGGCAGGCGTTCGTCCTCGACGTGATCCGTAAGGAAGGCGGCGCCAAGAAGTCGACGGCACGCATCCTGGAGTACGGCGTTAATGGGCTGGGCCTTTCGCTGATGGTGGTGGTTTTCGCCCGCGAGACCGGGATCCCGAAGGGCGCTGAGGCGAGCGTCGGTGCGGGCAGCGCGGTGGTCGGGCAGCGGCTGCTGGAAGCAGTTTTCGGCGACAAGGCAGTTCAGGGCATGGTGGACAAGGCACGCGAGGACCTTGACGGTAAGGTTCATGCACTGATGGATGCCGAATTCGCCCGCTATCTGGCTGTCCTTGACCAGCATCCGGTCGACGCCGAGACGGCCAGGCAACTGACGGAGGCCGCGCGCGCGGTGGAGGACTGCACGTGACGGAAACAGTGGATACGGTCGAGACCCCGGTCCGGGGCGAAACCGATGTCCTGAAGAAGATCGATGCCATCGACGTGGCCGCGAAGGCCGGCGACGGTCGGCTCGACCCGGTGGTGCTCACCGAGGCGACGCAGATCGTCGACCGGGCCGGACAACGCCTGCGCATGTCCGGCGACCTCACTGTCGTCGCGCTGGCCGGCGCGACCGGCTCCGGTAAGTCGTCGCTGTTCAACGCGCTGACCGGGCTCGACCTGGCCGCGATCGGAACGCGTCGGCCCACGAGCTCGATGCCGCTTGCCTGTGTCTGGGGTGACGAGCCGGCCGGTGAGGTGCTGAGCTGGCTCGGGATCCCGCGCCGCCACCAGGTGCAGCACCGGAGCTCGCTCGAGGAAGCGCACTCCGAGGACCTGGACGGACTGGTCCTGCTGGACCTTCCTGACCACGACTCGACCGAAGTCGAGCACCGCCTGATCGTCGACCGGCTCGTGGAGCTGGTCGACATGCTCGTGTGGGTGGTGGATCCGCAGAAGTACGCCGATGCGGCACTGCACAACCGGTACATCAAACCGTTCGCCTCGCATTCCGGGGTGATGGTGTTCGCGCTGAACCACATCGACAAGTTGACGCCGGACCAGCGGAAGAGCTGCCTCGAAGACCTGGAACGGCTGCTCAAGTCGGACGGTCTCAAGTCGCCGACGGTCGTCGCGACCTCGGCCGTCAGTGGCGACGGTCTCGAAGAGGTGCGCGGCCTGCTGGTCAAGCGGGTCAGCAACAAGCGCTCCGCACGCGAGCGCCTCTCCGCCGACGTCGACCGGGTCGCGGACCGCATGGCGAGCCAGTGCGGCAACGCGAAGACACCGGAGATCGCCGACGCGGACGTGACCGAACTGGTCGACGCGTTGTCGGACGCGAGCGGGCTGTCGGTCGTTGCCGACGCAGTACGCCGCTCCTACCTCCAGCGTGCTCGCGCTGCGACGGGGTGGCCGTTGACCAAGTGGGTCGAGCGGTTCCGTCCGGATCCGTTGCGGCGGCTGCACGGCGACCAGGTGTCGCGCGAGCAGGGCAAGGCGTTGCGCAAGTCGGCATCGAGCGAGGTCGCGATCGCGCGCTCTTCGTTGCCTGCGGCAACACCCGTGCAGCGAGCCCGGATGGATGCCGCCGTCCGCACGATCACGAACAAGGCCGCGGAAGGACTGTCGCGTCCGTGGGCCGATTCGGTGCGTACGGCGATCCGGCGGCGCGAGGAGTCGCTCGGCGACGAGCTCGACCAGGCGGTCGCGCGGACGGACCTTGGCGTCGCCAACAATCCGGGCTGGTGGAGCTTCGCGCGGATCGTGCAGTGGCTGCTGTTCCTGGTCACGCTCGGCGGCGCCGCGTGGCTGATCGCCTTGCTGGTGGCGCGAATCGCCGATCTGAACGACCCGCCGCTGCCGGAATGGAACGGCATCCCGTACGCATGGGTCATGCTGGTCGGTGGTGCCGTCCTGGGTCTGGCGCTCTCCTTCGTCTGCCGGGTGTTCGCGACCAACGGTGCGCTGCGTCGCTCCCGTCAGGTGGCGAAGGCGCTGCGGACCGAACTCGAGAAGGTTGCTGACAGCCACGTAGTTGCGCCGGCTCGCGACGAGCTCACGGCGTACACGACCTGCCGCGACAGCCTCGCCACTGCGCGCGGCTAGGCGTCCACTCGTCGGGAAGTCGAGCTGCCGCTGGGGCACGCGCAAGAGTTGACGCGCGCCCCGGCGGACAGCACAGGTCAGAGCTCGGCGTCGGGGGCGTACTGGGACATCGAGATCTTGGCCGCGGAGGTCAAGTCTTCCTCCGTCGTCGTCCCGGAGGCGCGGATGGCTTCGATCCACGCTCGGACCGACTGCTCGTTGTAGCTGATCACCTCGGCGGAGTTGGCCATCGCCGTCGGGTCGGCGTCCGCCGGAAGCTCGCCGGTGACGTAGAGCGCGAGGCCGAGCAAACCGCCGTCCCAGCCCGGGCCGACCCAGAGCGCGCCCGCGCCGCCAGGCGCCGGAGCCTCGCTCATCGAGTGCTCGAGCTCCAGCTCGGTGGAGGCGTCCGCTCCGGGGAGTAGACGCAACTCGAGGAGACTGTTGGGACCACCAAAGGTCACCTTGAACCGCTTGGGCGGCTCGCATTCCAGGATCTCGCCGCCGGCGTTGCCCTCCAGCTGGAAGGTGCCGCCGACCTGGAGATCGCCGGAGACGGGCATGAACCAGCGCTTCATCCGGTCGGGATCCGTGAGGGCGTCCCACACCTCCGCCGGGTCGGCCTGGTACGAGCGGCGCATCAGCACCGTCACGGTCTCGCCGGTCCGGCTGACGTCGCGCTGGACCGCGTTGATGTGCTCGAGGATGTCGATCACAGGTGATTCCCTCTCCTGCTCGGCTGCTGGGATGGACCTCAGAATGCCGGGCAGCGCTTATATAAGTCAAGGGTGAGATAGTCATGCCGCCTCCGCTTCGGCCGGTTCGGTGCTCGTCGAGAGCGGGAGTGGCGTGACGGAGTACTCGTCGGCGGGAAAAGGAGAGGTGGTCACGTCGGGAACGGCATGCTCACCTCGCGGGGCGGACTTGGAGAACGTCGCCGTGCCTCGGTTGAGGTCATGGCCGATCGAGAAGGCTTCCAGGACGAGGCGGCTGCGCTGCTCGCCTTTGTCGTCGGTCCACTCGTGGGTGCGGAGCTTGCCGCTGACGATGACCGGCTGGCCGACGCGCGTCGAATCGAACGTGTTCTGGGCGAGGTAGCGCCAGCACTCCACCTGCAGCCACGAGGTGGTCTTCTCGACGAACCTGCCGAGGATCTTGTCGAACTGCCTCGGGGTGGAGGCGAGGCGGAACGAGAGGTGGGGGACCTGGCCGATCTCCTTGAAGTCGGGTTCGCTGCCGATCCGGCCGACTACGGTCAGATGGATTTCGTTGACGCTCATCGGGTTCTGCCTTCCGTGCGGATGTCCTGTCGACGGAGAAGATGCACTCGTCGAGCCTCGTTTGGACGCCCGAATTCGTGGCTGTGGAGAAAGCACATAGGCTCTACGTATGGCGGAATTCATCTACACGCTTCGCAACGTCCGGAAGGCGCACGGCGACAAGGTCGTTCTCGACAACGTCACCTTGAACTTCCTCACCGCCGCGAAGATCGGCGTGGTCGGGCCCAACGGCACCGGTAAGTCCTCGCTGTTCAAGATCATGGCGGGGCTCGACCAGCCCTCCAACGGCGAGGCGCGGCTGGCGGAAGGGGCGACGGTCGGGATCCTGCTGCAGGAGCCGCCGTTGACCGAGGGCAAGACCGTGCTGGAGAACGTGCAGGAAGGGGTCGGCGACACCAAGCAGAAGCTCGACCGCTTCAACGAGATCTCCGCCGAGCTGGCCGACCCGGACGCCGACTACGACACGCTGCTCGCCGAGATGGGCGACCTGCAGACCGAGCTCGACCACCGCAACGCCTGGGACATCGACGCCCAGCTGGAGCAGGCGATGGACGCGCTGCGGTGCCCGCCGCCGGACGCGATCGTCGACAAGCTCTCCGGTGGTGAGCGTCGCCGGGTCGCGCTGTGCAAGCTCCTGCTGCAGCAGCCCGATCTCCTGCTGCTCGACGAGCCCACCAACCACCTTGACGCCGAGTCGGTGCAGTGGCTGGAGCAGCACCTGCAGAAGTACCCGGGCGCCGTCATGGCGATCACCCACGACCGGTACTTCCTGGACAACGTCGCCGAGTGGATCCTCGAGCTCGACCGCGGCCGGACGTACGGCTACGAGGGCAACTACTCGAAGTACCTGGAGACCAAGAAGGCGCGTCTGGTCGTCGAGGGGCAGAAGGACGCCAAGCGGCAGAAGATCCTGGAGCGCGAGCTCGAGTGGGTCCGGTCGAACGCGAAGGGCCGGCAGTCCAAGAGCAAGGCACGCCTTCAGCGGTACGAGGAGCTGGCGGCCGAGGCCGAGCGTTCCAAGAAGCTGGACATCGACGAGATCAACATCCCGCCGGGTCCGCGGCTGGGCAGCACGGTGCTCGAGGTCAGCAAGCTGGAGAAGGGGTTCGGCGACCGCACGCTGATCGACGGCCTGAGTTTCTCCCTGCCTCGGGCCGGCATCGTCGGCGTCGTCGGTCCGAACGGCGTCGGCAAGTCGACGCTGTTCCGGATGATCATCGGCGAGGAGCAGCCGGACAAGGGCGGCCTGAAGCTCGGTGAGACGGTCAAGATCTCGTACGTCGACCAGTCGCGCGGCAACCTGGACCCGAAGAAGACGGTCTGGCAGATGGTGTCCGACGAGCTCGACTTCATCAAGGTCGCGAACTTCGAGATGCCGAGCCGGGCGTATGTCGCGTCATTCGGGTTCAAGGGCCCGGACCAGCAGAAGCCCACCGGCGTACTGTCCGGGGGTGAGCGGAACCGGCTGAACCTGGCGCTGACGCTGAAGATGGGCGGCAACCTGCTGCTCCTCGACGAGCCGACCAACGACCTGGACGTCGAGACCCTGCAATCGCTCGAGGATGCGCTGCTGGAGTTCCCGGGCTGTGCGGTGGTCGTGTCCCACGACCGGTGGTTCCTGGACCGCGTGGCGACCCACATCCTCGCCTGGGAAGGCACCGACGAGGACCCGGCCAAGTGGTTCTGGTTCGAGGGCAACTTCGCGTCGTACGAGGCGAACAAGGTCGAGCGGCTCGGCCCGGAGGCGGCCCGTCCGCACCGCGTCACCCACCGCAAGCTCACCCGCGACTGACCCGACGGCTGATCGGCAACCCTGGCAACTCGGCATCACCCCAGACGGGTGAGGCCGAGTTGCGGGGCCGGCCGCGGATCAGGATCCCAAGACTCGGGCCTTCTGGGTGGCGAACTCTTCCTCGGTGAGGATTCCCTGATCCTTCAGCGCCGCGAGCTCCTTCAGTTGCGTCACCACATCGGAGACTGACGACGCGGCGACAGGCTGGGCCGGAGGTTGCTGTGCAGGTGTCGCCTGCTGCTGGCGGTACGCCGCCGCGTCGGCCTCCTGCTGCGCCCGTGCCTGCTGCTGTCGCGAGACACTTCCGGAGACAGCACTCGCCGTACCGGCGACGACCGCCGTACGAGCCATCGTGCCGATCAGGCCTGGCCGGCCGACTCTCCCGCCTCGACGTCGCAACATCGCCTCGTCCTTTCCGTCCGTCACCGCGGACAAACTGTCAGTCGGCCTCGATGCCGGCCAGGGCTTTCTCTACGATCTGCTGCGGGATCCGCTCGCCGGTCGTGATCCGGCCGCCGGCGTCCTGGATCGTCTGCGCGAGCCGCGCCGCCCATCGGTCCTCCCAGACGATCAGCGCTGCTGAGCTGTCCGGCGCGACGACCTCGGCGGCCATCCGCAGATCCTCGTCGCTCAGTACGCCGCCGGCCTCGCCTTCGACGTCGGCGAAGCCGAACTCCAGGACGTCGTCCAGCCCGTCGTACTCGAACAGCGTCACCGTCTCTTCGGCGTCCTTCTTGATGAAGACGACGTCGAGGATGCGGACCACCCCGTTGTCGACCAGTTCGGCCAGGACCGGCACGATCTCGCCCTTGAAGCGGTTCCCGGGAAACTCGATCACCACGTACTCGACAGGCCCGACGTCGGCCATGTTGCCTCCCTCAGCGGACGACCTCCACGGCGGCACTCTAGGCCCGGCCACGGGACCGTCACCTCACCTCAACGGGGTGAGGGGCCAACCAACAGTTAGCCCTTGCGCTAAGTATCAGCGCAAGGCAATACTTAGCCTCATGGCACAGTATTCGGGTGAGGTCGATGGTGTGTTCGTCGCGCTCGCTGATCCGACCCGGCGCAGTGTGATCTGGCGGCTCGGGCGCGGGCCGACCAGTGTGGGCGAGCTCGCGGCCGACTTCCCGATCACCTTGCCGTCGTTCATGAAGCATGTCCGGACGCTCGAGTCGAACGGGCTGATCCGCACGGTCAAGGTCGGCCGGGTGCGGACCTGCGTACTGAATCGCGAGCGGCTGGCGCTCGTCGACGACTGGCTCGCCGAGCAGCGCCGGATCTGGACGGACCGCACCGATCGGCTGGAACGCCTCGTCACGGAATCCCCGCTCGTCACGGAATCCCAGGAGGAAGAGTCATGATTGATCCCGAGCTTGATCTGACCGTCGAGCGCGTGATCCGAGCGCCGCGGGCGACCGTCTGGAACGCCTGGACCGATCCGGCGAAGTTCGCGCAGTGGTGGGTGCCGGCGCCGGCGGTGTGCCGGGTGGAGCGGCTCGAGGTGCGTCCTGGCGGGGCGATGGTGACGCAGCTGAGCGAAGACGGGACGCAGTTCGTGCCGCATCTCGATGCGAGCTTCTTGGTGGTCGAGGAGATCGAGCGGCTGGTGTTCACCAATGCGATCGACAGCAGTTGGCGTCCTGCCAGCCCGGAGCCGTTTCTGATGACGGCCGAGGTGATGCTCGCGGAGCATCCGGAGGGCACGGACTACCGGATCATCGTGCGGCACGGGACGTCTGCGGCTCGGGCGCGGCATGAGGAGCTGGGGTTCGCGGACGGTTGGGAGACCGTCACGAAGCAGCTCGCTGCGGTCGCGGAGGGCGCGCGATGAAGCTGGTGCTGACGGAGTTCGTGACGCTGGATGGAGTCAGCCAAGGGCCGGGGTCTCCGAGTGAAGACACGAGCGACGGGTTCACCCGTGGTGGGTGGCTGGTGCCGTTCATCGACGAGACGTTCGTACGCCGTACCTCGGAATGGCTCGATCTTGCTGATGGGTTGTTGCTGGGACGGCGGACGTACGACGCGTTTGCGCGCGACTGGCCGCGGATCACTGACCCCGACGATCCGTTCACGGAACGGATGAACTCGCTGCCGAAGTACGTCGTGAGTCGGACGATCAGCGAAGGCGATTGGCAGCCGACCACCGTCCTACAGCTCGAAGGCGTGGAAGAGCTGAAGGCGCGAGAGGGTCGCGAGCTGCAGATCCATGGCAGTGCTCGGTTGGGGAGTGCACTGGTGCGGGCCGGGCTGGTGGATGTGGTGCGATTGGTGGTTGCGCCAACGGTTATCGGAGCCGGCAGGCGGCTGTTCGAGCAGTCAGGTGAGACCGCGGGGCTGAAGCTCACGAAGCACGAGGCAACGCCGAGTGGTCTGATGCTGCTGGAGTACGAGACTGCTGGCGTTGCTGCGGTGGGGGAGTACGAAGGCGTCAGCGCGTTTGTGTGACGTAGTCGTCCAGGACGGCCTGCACCACAGCGAGGTCTGAAGTGATCAAAGCTTTCCAGAGTGCCCAGCCGCGGGCTCGGGCCCACATGCCGGAGTCCTGATCAACGGCCTCGCGGAAGGCGTCGCGCGATGAGTCGGAGAAGAACGTGTACGCGATCACCAGGTCGCAGGCCGGATCGCCGACGCCCGACGTACCGAAGTCGATGACGGCCGTCAGCCGGCCCTCCTGCACCAACAGGTTTCCGTGCGCGATATCGCCGTGGAACCACACTGGTGGCCGGTCCCACGTCGCCGCCAGGGCGGTGTCCCACACCTCGCCCGCGAGGTCCGCATCGATGCGGTCCTTCAGTACGGCGAGGGCCTCGACCGTCTCCTCGTGGTAGTGCTGCAGCGGCGCACCGCGATAGAAGCTGTGCTCGCCGGCGAGCGGTCCGCCCGTGGCGTCGACGCTCTGGAGTGCCTGGATGAAGTCCGCGATCGACTCTGCGAAAGCGATCAGGTCGGTCACGGTTTCGGTCGATGCGGTCCGGCCGTCGATCCAGCGCCGGACCGCCCACGGATGCGGATATCCCTCGCCCGGCGCGCCCTTGGCAATGGCCGTTGGGATCTCGACCGGCAGATACGGCGCGAGCACCGGCAACCACTGGTGCTCCTTGTCCACGGCCGGCACGTAGGAAGCGGCCGTCGGCAGGCGGGCGGTCAGATCGGCGCCCAGCCGGTACGTCCGGTTGTCCCAGCCGTCGACCTTCACCGGGGTGACCGGAAGGTCGGCCCACTGCGGGAACTGGTGCGCGATCAGTCGCCGGACCAGCTCTGCGTCGATGCCGGCCCGGCCGTCAATGTCTGTCACACCGAGAAGGCTTCCGGAGTCGTCCGGCAGGCTCAAACGCTTTAGCCGCCGGCTTCAGCGATCGAGTCGGCGAGGAACGCGGAGATGGTCCGGAGCTCCTCGACACTCCGTGATGCGAGTACGCCGTGCATCCGCTCGCCCTGGTCGGCGTACAGCGGGACGAGCTTCTCCCGGATCGCCTCGAACGACGGCGTGACGACTACCTTGCGGCGATCGCCGGGATCTGGCCGGCGGGTGACGAAGCCGTGGGACTCGAGCCGGTCGATGACACCGGTGACCGTGCCGGAGGTCAGACCGGTGCGCTCGGCGAGCTGCCGCGGCGTCAGGGGGCCGTACGTCTGCAGCAACGTCATGAACTGCGAGTCGCTCGCGCCGAGTCCGACCTTGGCCGACACGGCGTGGTTGTACAGCACCGCTTCGGCGATGAATCGGATCATCCGCTGCTGGATCTCGCCGGTGAGCTCTTCACGAGTACTGGTCATGGTCCGCCTCAGCATAGGGCTTGCATTTCTCTCGGATCTCCAAGATACTCGGTTTACCGAGATACTTGAAGAAGCGAGGGAAAATGAAGGTATTGGTGATCGGCGGCGGGACCGGCGGCCTGGCTCTGGCGCACGGCCTGAAGCGAGCCGGCATCGGCGTGACCGTGTTCGAGCGGGACGCTGTCCGGACCGACGGCCTGCACGGCTACCGAGTCGGGATCGACCCGGATGGCAGCCGCGCGCTGCATGCGCTGCTGCCCAAGGAGCTGTACGACACGTTCGTGGCCACGAAGGCGCGCGATCCGAAGTACTTCAACATGCTCACCGAGGACCTCAAGGAGGTCCTGTCGATGGAGATCCCGGCGTCGACGGATCCGGTCGAGAGCGAGAAGTCGATCAGCCGGATGACGCTGCGGCAGGTGCTGCTGACCGGGCTGGACGATGTCGTCGAGTTCGGCAAGGAGTTCACCCGGTTCGAGCAGCACAGAGGCCAGCAGGGTGACCAGGTCACGGCGTACTTCGCTGACGGTACGAGCGCCACCGGCGACCTGCTCGTTGCCGCGGACGGATCAGGATCGCGCGTACGACGTCAGTACCTGCCGCAGGCGAAGACCGAGGAGACCGGGATCCTCGCGATCGCGGGCAAGCTGCCGATCACCGAGGAGAGCGCGAAGCTGGTCTCGCCGAAGGTCTTCGAGGGCATCTCGATCGTGACCGCGCCGCGCGGATTCGCCTGCATCCTGCACGTGATGGAGTTCCAGTGGGACCGGGACGGTCACGTGAAGAGCGGCATCGGCGGTAACACCGAGGAGCTCATCCGCCGCTGGCCGGGTCTGCAGTTCGACAACACGCGTGACTACATCAACTGGGGCCTGTCCGCGACCAGGGACAAGCTGCCGGCGAACATCATGGAGATGAGCGGCGAGGAGCTCGTCAAGGTCGCCCTCAACCTCACCCCGGGCTGGCACCCGAACCTGCGCCGGCTGTTCGAGCTGACCGATCCGGGCACGTGCTTCCCGGTGAACATCTGGACCTCGGTCCCGCTCGATCCGTGGAAGACCACGAACGTCACGTTGCTGGGTGATGCGATTCACACGATGACGCCGGGTCGCGGCGTCGGCGCGAACACCGCGCTCCGCGACGCCGTGAACCTCTGCCGCGCGCTGATCGACGTACGCGATGGCCGTCGGGAGCTGATCCCGGCCGTCAACGAGTACGAGGCGAAGATGATCGAGTACGGCTTCGATGCCGTGATCAAGTCGCGGGCGCAGATGACGTCGGCCGACCCGGTGCACAAGCCGGTCGTCGGGCGCGTCGCGCTGGCCGGCATGCGTACGGCGATGCGTACCGTCAACCACCTGCCGCCCGTCAAGCGGCGGATGCGCGACTCGATGATGGCCTACCGCGGCGCCGACCGGGACGAGCTGACCTTGGAGATCACACCCGGCCCGGCGGGCCAATAATCAGACGCTGTTCAGCGCTGTCCGACGTGCTCCGAGACGGCGTCGAACACGCGGCCGACGGCAGCGAAGTCGTCGGAGCTGGCGAGGTCGACCAGGTTCTCCCGGACGCCCTCGACGTGGTACGGCGCGGCCTGCTCCAGCAGCGAGAATCCAGCCTCGGTCAGCTCGGCCCAGACGCCGCGCTTGTCGCTGGTGCACGACGTACGGCGGACCAGGTCGGCGGCCTCCAGGCGACCGACCGTGTGGGTCAGGCGCGACCGGCTCTGGTGCAGCCGGTCAGCCAGATCCGCCATCCGGAGCCGCCGGTCAGGCGACTCGGAGAGCCGGACCAGGATCTCGTAGTCGTTGATGCCGATGCCGAACCGGCGCAGGTCCTCGTCCAGCTTGGCCATCAGGCGTGCGGTGCCCAGCAGGTACGCACGCCACGCCACCTGCTGCTCGGGGCTGAGCCACCGAGTCCCAGTCTCCATCGTCGTCACGGGAACAGTGTACCGGGAATGTAGTTGACTTTTAAACCGTTACTGCCTACTGTCGTAGTCATCGGTTGAAGTTTTAACTATAGACCCGGCTGCGTCGCCCCCGACCAGTACGTACACCTTCCCGAGAGGACCCCATGAGCGACACCACCACCGGCACTGTGACCAGCACCATCCCCGGCCTGGTCGCCGGTACGTACGCCCTCGACACCGCGCACACCGAGATCGGCTTCACCGTTCGGCACCTGATGACCAAGGTCCGCGGCACCTTCCAGGAGTTCAGCGGCGAGATCACCGTCAAGGACACCATCGAGGAGTCCGGCGTGAGCGTCTCCATCGAGCTCGGTTCCGTGCACACCCGGAACGAGCAGCGCGACGGGCACCTGAAGTCCGGCGACTTCTTCGACGCCGAGAACAGCCCGAAGATGACCTTCGTCAGCACCGCGATCAAGCCCGAGGGCGACGACTACGTCCTCGCCGGCGAGCTGACCATCAAGAACGTGACCAAGCCGGTCGAGCTCGGCGTCGAGTTCCTCGGCGTCGACCAGAACGCCTACGGCCAGACCATCATCGGCTTCGAGGCCTCGACCTCGATCAGCCGCAAGGAGTGGGGCATCGACTTCAACGTCCCGCTCGAGGGTGGCAAGCTCCTGATCGGCGACAAGGTGGAGATCCACCTCGACGTCCAGGCTGCGCTGCAGGCCTGATCTGCTGACGCAAAAGACCCCGCACCAAGTGGTGCGGGGTCTTTGCTATGTCTGGACCATCCGGTGCGCGAGGTCGGCGTACAGCTTGCCCAGCGCCGCCGGGTCGCCGCGATGCGGTGTGTACCAGCGGGCAACGTCGATGGACAGCGACAGTACGGCGAGAGTCGTGCCTGGAAGGTCGGCGACCGCGAAGGATCCGTCGCGTACGCCGTCCGCCAGCACCTGCTCGATCTGGGTGGAGATAGCCCGTCGGATGACGGCTACCTCGGCGAGGTGCTCCGGCGTCAGGGCGACCAGCTCGTACTGGACCACGCGGGCGATGGTGTGGTGCTCGGCGTGCCAGGCGGTGAACGCCGCGACCAGCGAGCGAAGTCGGTCGGCGGGCGTCGAGCCGGCGTCGGCGGAGCGCAGTACCTCGAGTGCCGCGTTGTGGCCGTAGAGGCTGATCTCGAAGAGCAGGCGCTCCTTGGACGGGTAGTGCACGTACAGCGCGGCCGGACTCATCCCCGCGCGGGACGCGATGTCGCGGGTCGTGGTGGCCTGATACCCACGCTCGGCGAACGCGTCGACGGCGCCGGTCAGCAGCCGGCGGGCTGCGGCCGGCTGGACATGCTCCCAAACCAGGGGACTCGTGACTGCGGACACGTTGACACCTTGCACCAAACGCGTGAAGCTAAGCAAGCGCTTAGCCAGACATCTCACAGCTTGGGGAGGCCTAGATGCAGCGCGTCATCTTCAACGAGGACCACCACGCATTCCGAGCGAGTGCCAAGGAGTACTGCGACCGCTCGCTGGTACCGCGGATGGAGCAGTTCCTCGAAGAGAAGACGATCGATCGGGCCGCCTGGCTGGAGGCCGGCAAGCAGGGCTTCCTCGGGCTGGACGTGCCGGAGGAGTACGGCGGATCGAGCGTCGGCGACTACCGCTTCAACCAGGTCTTCGCCGAAGAGGTCTCGAAGGTCTCCGCCTCGCTGTCGAGCTGCTTCGGCATCCACTACGACTGCGCCGCGCCGTACTTCGTCGACCTCGGCACCGAGGAGCAGAAGCAGCGCTGGCTGCCGAAGTTCTGCTCCGGTGAGTACGTCGCCGCGATCGGGATGACCGAGCCGTCGGGCGGCTCCGACCTCGCCGCGCTGAAGACGACGGCGAAGCGGGCCGACGGCGGCTGGGTGCTGAACGGCTCGAAGACCTTCATCACGAACGGCGACATGGCCGACCTCGTCATCGTCGCCGCCCGGACCGACCCGTCCAAGGGCGCGAAGGGCATCACGCTGTTCGTGGTCGAGGAGGGCATGGAGGGCTTCGCCCGCGGCCGCAAGCTCGACAAGGTCGGTCAGACCGAGTCGGGTACGTCGGAGCTGTTCTTCGAGGACCTGTTCATCGCCGACGACAACGTGCTCGGCGAGCTCGACCGCGGCTTCATCCACATGATGGAGCGGCTGGCCCAGGAGCGGATCGGCGCCGCGGTGTCGAATATCGCGCACGCGACCCAGATCCTCGACGAGACGATCGAGTACGTGAAGCAGCGCAAGGCCTTCGGCCAGTCGGTCGGCTCGTTCCAGTACAACAAGTTCCTGATCGCCGAGCTCGTCACCAAGGTCGAGGTCACGCAGGCGTACGTCGACAACGGCGTGGTCGCGCACGACGAGGACCGGCTGTCCGCGGTCGACGCCGCGAAGACCAAGTGGTGGAGCGCTCACGTGCAGAACGAAGTACTGGATGCGTGCGTCCAGCTGCACGGCGGGTACGGCTACATGAACGAGTATCGGGTGGCCCGCGCCTGGCGCGACGCCCGGGTGACGAAGATCTGGGCCGGCTCGAACGAGATCATGAAGGAACTCATCGGCCGCGATCTGGGCCTCTGAAAGGGATAAGAGATGCCTGAAGCAGTCATCGTCTCCACCGCGCGTTCGCCGATCGGCCGCGCGTTCAAGGGATCGCTGACCACGATCCGGCCGGACGACCTCGCCGTACAGATGATCAAGGCGGCGACCGAGAAGATCGGGCTGACCGGGGATCAGATCGAGGACCTCGCGCTCGGTTGTGCGGAGCCGCACGACGAGCACGGCGGCAACATGGCCCGCCGGGTCGCGGTGCAGCTCGGCTGGGACAACACGCCCGCGACCACGGTGAACCGGTTCTGCGCGTCGTCGACGCAGACGGCGCGGATGGCCTTCCATGCGATCAAGTCCGGTGAAGGCGACATCTTCGTCAGCGCCGGCGTCGAGTGCGTGTCGCGGTACAAGAACTTCGGCTCGGCCGGGGTCGGCGACCCGAGCGCGTTCAACCCGGTCTTCACCGACGCGGTCGCGCGGACCGAGAAGTACGCCGAGACCAACGACACCTGGCACGACCCGCGCGCGGACGGGCAGATCCCGGACATCTACATCGCGATGGGCCAGACCGCGGAGAACGTCGCGACGCTGCGGGGGATCACCCGGACCGAGCAGGACGTGTTCGGCGTACGGTCGCAGAACCTTGCCGAGAAGGCGATCGGCAACGGGTTCTTCGAGCGGGAGATAGTCCCGGTCACGCTGCCCGACGGCACTGTCGTGAGCAAGGACGACGGACCGCGGGCGGGTACGACGCTCGAAGGCGTCAGCGGCCTGAAGCCGGTGTTCCGTCCCGACGGCACTGTCACGGCAGGCAACTGCTGCCCGCTGAACGACGGCGCCGCGGCGGTCGTGATCATGAGCGACACCAAGGCTCGCGAACTCGGCCTGACGCCGCTGGCGCGGATCGTGTCGACCGGCGTGAGCGGTCTGTCGCCGGAGATCATGGGCCTCGGTCCGGTGGAGGCGTCGAAGCAGGCGTTGGCCCGGGCCGGGATGAGCATCAACGACATCGACCTGGTCGAGATCAACGAGGCGTTCGCGGTCCAGGTGATCGGTTCGGCGCGCGAGCTCGGGATCGATGAGGACAAGCTGAACGTGCACGGCGGGGCGATCGCGCTCGGACACCCGTTCGGGTCGACCGGTGCGCGGATCATGACCACGCTGGTGAACGGGCTGCAGTTCGAGGACAAGCAGTTCGGCCTCGAGACCATGTGCGTCGGCGGCGGCCAGGGTATGGCGGTCGTGCTCGAGCGTCTCAGCTGATGACGCTGGAGAACCGCACGGCGATCGTCACCGGAGCCTCCCGCGGGATCGGGCTGGCGGTCGCGCAGCGGCTGGTGGCCGACGGTGCGCGCGTCGTCATCACCGGCCGGACCAAAGAGACGCTCGACGAGGCGGTCGCAACGCTGGGTGGCCGGAAGCACGCGTTGGGGATCGCGGGCAACGCCGCGGATGCCTCGCACCGCGGCGCGGTGGTCGCGGCAGCGGTGGCGACGTACGGGTCGGTGGATCTGCTGGTGAACAACGCCGGCATCAATCCGATCTACGGCAAGCTGCTCGATGTCGACCAAGGTGTCGCGGCCAAGATGGTCGACACCAACGTGCTGGCCGCGATCTCGTGGGTGAAGGCCTGCCGGGACGCGTGGATGCGCGCGCATGGTGGGGCCGTGGTCAATCTGTCGTCGGTGGCCGGTCTGGGTCCCTCGCCGGGCATCGGGTGGTACGGCGCGACCAAGGCGATGCTGTCCCGGATCACGCAGGAGCTGGCTGTCGAGCTGGCTCCGGAGATCCGGGTCAACGCCGTGGCTCCGGCGGTGGTCAAGACCAAGTTCGCCGGAGCCCTCTACGAAGGACGTGAGGACAAGGTCGCGTCGACGTACCCACTGGGTCGGCTGGGTCGGCCGGAGGACGTCGCCTCGCTGGTGTGGTTCCTGCTGTCCGATGAGGCGTCGTGGCTCACCGGCCAGACCGTCACGATCGACGGCGGGCTGACGCTGAACGGCGGGATCGCCTAGGGCTGACGGCCCTGCCAGGCCACCAGCTGGTCGTACGGCGCGGCGTCGTCGGCGACCGGCACGACCGCGTCGAACGGGATCTGCCCGCCGCGTGGCTCGGCGGGAAGGTACTGCTTGCTCATGGGGAGCAGGTACGTCGCGATGCGGTCGTCGAGCACGTCCAGCCGGCTGGTGGCTTTCGCCAGGTCCCACGAGTGGGTCGCGAGCTCGCGGCCGTAGGAGTTCAGCGCCACGGCGCCGGAGACCGTGCCCCAAGGAACCCGGCAGACCCGATCCAGCACATCGTCTTCGGCGAGGGTCGCCTCCAGGGCGGTCCTGCGCTCTTTCCAAACGCCGGCGACGTCCTCGGTCTCGGTCACTGTCGGGATGCTGAAGATGTCCTCGCCCGACAGCGCGAGGTCGATCCGGCCGATCACGGTGAGCAGGTGGCCGAGCAGCGTGCGGACGTCGTACTCCGTACATGGCGTCGGCAGGTCGAGCTCCTCCGGCCTGACCGACTCCATCAGTTGCTGGGCCTGGTCGAGGGCACGGACGAACATCGGGCGAGGGTCTTCGAAGTTGTTCATGGCAAATAGCTTCGCGGGGTATATACGACATCTTCTGTCGCATATTCTGAAGTCGTGCGAGCGGACCGGTTGTTGCAGATCATCCTGCTGTTGCAGAGGCATGAGCGGCTGAGTGCGCGCGACCTCGCCGAGCGGCTGGAGGTGTCGACGCGGACTGTCATGCGCGACATGGAGGCGTTGTCCGCGGCCGGCGTACCCGTCTACAGCGAGCGTGGACGCAACGGGGGCTGTGTGCTGCTGCCGGGCTATCGGGCCGACGTCAGTGAGCTGACGCCGCGGGAGGCGCAGGCGCTGTTCGCCTGGTCGGGGCGGGCTGCGTTGTCGGAGGAGCTCGGGCTGCAGGACGCACTGCACTCTGCGATGGGGAAGCTGTCCGCGACGTTGCCGGTGGAGCTGCAGGGGGACGCGGATGCGTTGTCCGGTGCGATCGTGGTCGACCGGCGACGGTGGTTCGCGGAGGCCGAGGACACCGGTGCGTTGCCGGTACTGCGACAAGCGGTCGTCAAACGCAGACGAGTCCGCCTGCGCTACGCGTCGGCCAGCGAGGGCGTGCAGCGCCGTACGGTCGATCCGTGGGGGCTGGTGGAGCAGGCGGGACGCTGGTACCTCGTGGCAGCGCATCGCGGGGCGGCGCGGATGTATCGGGTGTCGCGCGTGGAGCATGCGGACATCCTTGAGGAGTTGGCGGATCGGCCCGACGGGCTCGACGTACGTGCGGAGTGGGATCGGCTGCGCTCGGGGCTCGAGCGGCAGATGCCGCTGGGGGTCGACGTACTGGTCCGGGTACGGCGGGAGCGCGTCGAGATGGTGCGGCGGATCGCGACGCCGATGCTGGCCAAAGGCGAGGCGGCGCGCGACGTACCGAGCGACGACGACTGGCCGCACCTGCGGATGCACTTCCGGGTGCGGGAGGCCGCGTGCGGGGTGTTGCTCGGGTTCGCCGGTGATGTCGAGGTGCTCGAACCGGCTGACATCAGGGCGCGGATGCTGGAGTTGGCCGAGGCGGCGGTCGCTACCTACCGCTGACGGGTTGCGACGAAGGTCTGCCGCAGGATGATGTTGCCGTCGGCATCTTCATCCTCGTTGCGCCAGTGGAAGCCGGTCCCGGTGATGCCGGTGAACTCCCAGCGGGTCTTCGCGCCTTGTGCCTCGAGCGTGATCGTGTCCGCGGTCGCGCGCGCGACGAACGGCATCACGAAGGCTGCCTTCGGTCCCATCCAGGTCGAGCGGAACGCCTGCAGGTCGGGATCGAAGATGCGCATCGACAGGCCCCACTCGCCGTCGCCGTCGGTGGCGCGGGCGGCACGGCTGGGGGTGATCCAGATGTCCGCGACCGCGCGTCCGTCGAGCACCCAGGCGAAATGCCATTCACCCTTCGTCTGCCGCGTGACGGCGCCGGTCTCGTCGTACCAGGCGACGTCGAGATCCCAGCTCCCGATCAACGGAGCGAACGGCTCGAAGGCTTCGGCGTACTCCGGGCGTGGGCCGTCGGAGACCATCAGCTCGGCGAAGGTCCGGGCGGCTGAAGCGCCGTCGGTCATCTGCATGCTTGTTGTTTACGCCTGACATCTGAACGGGGTCAAGCGTAAATGCGGACGCCCCGCCGCCGGTGACCCCGTCGCGTGCAACCACGATGGCACTTCCGGCGGTCGGGGCGATCAGTCCGACAGCACCGCGTCACTCTAGTACGACTCCGCTACACAGCCGAATCACGAGACTCTCGCCGCTGTTGCGATCGCGTTGCTGGTTGTTAATGCGTGGCGTGGGCAAGGGCTGCTGACTAGGGTCCGGGGCATGACGACGCGGGTGGTGATCCGGCAGGCCGTGGGTGACGACGCCGAAGCGGTGGCGGCGGTACGACGGGCCGTGTACCCGTACAAGGCGATGTCGGCGGCGGCGACGCGGCACATGATCACCGTGTTTACCCCCGATGAGCGGTTCCTGCCGCTGGTGGCCGAGGTCGACGGCAAGGTGGTCGGCTGGGGAGCGGCCGGATTGAGTGTGTGGACGAGCAATCCGGGCCAGAGTCACCTCACCGTGTTCGTGCATCCCGACCATCGCAAGCAGGGCATCGGCAGCCAGCTCGCGGAGCGGTTGCACCAGCATCTGACCGAGGTCGGCGCGATTCGCGTGCGGACGTTCGTCCATCCGGATGGTCTCGAGTTCGCCCGCAATCTCGGGTACGACGGCACGCGGCAGATGCACTATGCCGGCGTCGAGCTGAAGTCGTTGCCGGAGCAGCCGGAAACGCCCGAGGGGATCGAGCTGCTGTCGTTCGACGAGGTGGATCCGCGGGCGGCGTACACGGCCGACACGATCGCGTCGCTGGACGAGCCGGGTGATTCGCCGATGGACTCGATGGAGTACGACCGGTGGCTCGAGGAGATCTGGAACAGCCCGTCGATGGACAAGTCGCTCAGCATCGCGGCGATGTCCGGTGACGAGATGGCGGCCTTCACGATCGTCGAGACCGACGGCGATCGGATGTGGTCGGGCATGACCGGCACGATCCCGGCGTACCGCGGTCGGGGGTTGGCGAAGCTGGTGAAGTCCGTTGCTCTGCGGCGGGCGGCCGCGGCCGGGATCACATCGGCGTACACCTCCAACGACGACGAGAACGGCCCGATGCTTGCCATCAACAACTGGCTCGGCTACCACCGCGTCCAAACCGAACTAGCCCTCCTCCGCACCCTGGACAACTGACCGATGACAACGGTCACCTTCGACCGCCTTCAGCACTTGGTCCAGGTCCCGGTGACCGTCGGTACGGCGGAGCACCGCTTCCTGGTCGACACCGGCATCGGGACCACGGTGATCTCGTCCGCGCTCGCCGGTGGCCTCGACGAGACCGGCGAGACGTTCACCGGCCGGCGCATGTCCGGGCAGGCGATCGAGGTACCGCTGGTCCGGGTACCGCGGATCGCGCTCGGTGACTTCGTGGTTGAAGGACACGTCGCCGGTGTCGCTGATCTGGGCGACGACTTCGCGGGGATCCTCGGGCCGACCTTCTTCGAGAACCACACCGTCACAACCGATCCGGACGCGAAGACGCTGACCGTCCAGCCGCGGGAGAGCTTCGTTGCCGATGGCCCTGAGATCCCGCTCGACGTACGGCGTGAGTCGGTGTCGGCCGATCCGTTCGCGCAGCTCGTGCTGCCGAGCGGACGGGAGATCACCGTGGAGGTGGACACCGGGTCGGACAGCCTGATTCTGGACACTTGGTTCGCGGTGGACTGCGGCGTCGATCTGGAGGGTTCCGACGTCACGACGCGGAGTGGGACTGACGAGACTGGTTACGTCTGGCAACGACATTGGGCAACGATTGAGGGGAGTGTTCACCTGGCTGCGGCGCCGGAGACCGCGCACGCAGGGCCACGGGTTCTGTTTCAGGAGATCATTCATGACGGGCTGGTGGGTACTGGGTACCTCGAGCGGTACAGGATGACTTTCGACATCACGGGGGCTCGACTCGTGCTCGGTGCGCGAACCCTCTGAGACAGAGCGTTACCTTCCGGGGGACTTCGTCGTTGGAGTTCCCGAGGAGTTGGGATGGAGATCAGGGCGGCTGGACCGGGGGACGTCGACGCGGCGGTGGCGTTGCATGACGCGCTCGTTCCGTATCTGGTGGTCACGCGGAGTTCGCTGATCCGGCGGCTGACTGCGCCGGCCGCTCCGGGGCACGGTGCGTTCGCGGCGGTGGACCACGGCAAACTGGTCGGCTGGGCATCGGGCGGGCTGATCGGCGGCTCGGATCCGCTGGACGGCGAGCTGCGGCTGCTGATCCGGCCGGAGTACCGCGGTCGCGGTATCGGCACGCGCTTGCTGGAGGCAACGCACGCGGACCTGAAGGCGGCCGGAGCGACGTCTGCCCGGGTGTTCGCCGACCCGAGCAGTGTCGATTGGGCAGCGCGGTTCGGCTACCGGCAGACGCGGCAGGTGCACTACGCGGGCATCGACCCGCGCAAGGTCCAGGACCGTCCCGAGGTCCCGAGCCAGGTGCGCTTGGTCCCGTTCACCGAGGTCGATCCGCGCCTGCTGCACGCCGCGGACGAAGTTGCCCAGCGCACCAAGCCGGGCGACGCGAAGATCCCCTCCCACCCGTACGACGCGTGGCTGGCCGACATCTGGAACGCGCCGGACCTGGTCCGCGAGGTGAGCGTGGCCGCGATGTACGACGGCCAGATCATCGCCTTCACCCGCAACCACGGCGATCGAGCCAAGATGTGGTCGAGGATGACGTCGACCATGCCGGAGTACCGCGGCCGCGGGCTCGCCAAACTGGTCAAGAGCGCCGCCCTGCACCGCGCCGCCGACGCCGGTATCGAGGGCGCCTACACCGCCAACTACGACGGCAATACCCCGATGCTCGCCGTGAACGAATGGCTCGGCTACGACCGCATCGCCACCCACGCGGTCCTGATCTGCCCGCTCTAGTGTCCTGCGTCGGAGGTGCGACGGCGCTTTCGGCGCCCAGGCACGCACCTCGCGGCACTTGGCCAGCGCCCACGATGCTCCGCATCGACGCCACTGCCCAAGCACCGCGATGCACGCACCTGACCACCGAAATCGCTCGCCGCACCTCCGACGCAGGACACTAGCGGACGAGCAGTACGACGGTCTCCGCAACGCAGGCGGGCTTTGTGGAGTTCTCGAGCTCGATGACCCAGTTGAGCGAGACCTGGACGCCGGCCGGGGTCTCGACCGCGTTGGAGATCGAGGCGCCGGCGCGGACGCGGGTGCCGACCGGGACCGGGGCGGGGAAGCGGACCTTGTTCACGCCGTAGTTGAGCTTGGCGGTGACGCCGTCGACCTTGAACAGCTCGTCGCCGAAGCGGGCGATCAGGCTCAGTGTCAGGTAGCCGTGGGCGATCGTGCCGCCGTACGGGCCCTGCTTGGCGCGCTCGACGTCGACGTGGATCCACTGGTGGTCACCGGTCGCCTCGGCGAACTGGTTCACCTGCTCCTGGGTGATCTCCAGCCACTCGGTCTCGCCGAGCGGGGTGCCGACCGCGTGCGCGACCTCGTCGACGCCGTTGAAGGTCTGCGGCATGCTCGTTCGCTCCTAGTTCCGGGGTCCGCCGGCGACGTACAGCACCTGGCCGGAGACGAAACCGGCCTCCTCGCTGCAGAAGAACGATGCCGCGGCGGCGATGTCCTCCGGCTTCCCGGTGCGCTGCACCGGGATGGTCGCGGCGGTCGCCTTCTTGAACTCCTCGAAGTCGACACCGACCCGGGCAGCGGTGGCCGCGGTCATGTCGGTCTCGATGAAGCCCGGCGCGATCGCGTTCGCGGTGACGCCGAACTTGCCCAGCTCGATCGCCAGCGTCTTGGCCAGGCCCTGCAGACCGGCCTTCGCGGAGGCGTAGTTGGCCTGGCCGCGGTTGCCCAGCGCGGAGGTCGACGAGAGGAACACGATCCGCCCGTACGCGGCGTCGACCATGTGCGACTGGACCGCCTTGGACATCAGGAAGCTGCCCTTGAGGTGGACGGACATGACCGTGTCCCAGTCGTCCTCGGACATCTTGAACAGCAGGTTGTCCCGCAGTACACCGGCATTGTTGACCAGGATCGTCGGCGCGCCGAGCTCGGCCGCCACCCGCTCGACCGCGGCGGCGACCTGGTCGGACTTGCTGACGTCGGCGCCGACGCCGATCGCCTTGCCGCCGGCCTCGGTGATCGCCTTCACGGTGGCGTCGCAGGCGCCCTCGTCGAGGTCGATGACCGCGACGGCGTTCCCGTCCTGGGCGAGCCGCTGCGCGACAGCCGCGCCGATTCCCCGGGCCGCCCCGGTCACGATCGCCACCCGCTGCGTGCTCATCCACCACTCCAATCGAAAACTGGTCTGCCGGGGATGACATTACCCACGCTGTGTCACCCGGGTAGTACCCCGGATGCGATGATCGCCGTGTGGATCATCACAGACCGGGGCGGTGGGGTGGGGAAGGTATGAGAAACCGCCACGTCTACCACTGCCCGCTGCGGTGGGGGGACATGGACGCACTCGGCCACGTGAACAACGGCCGGTACGTCGACTACCTCCAGGACGCCCGGGTGGATTTCCTGTTCCGCACGGCCAAGGAACTCGGCGCCGACGCCCTCGAGACCGGACTGCTGGTGGCGCGGCACGAGGTCCAGTACCGGGCGCCGCTGCTGTTCCGCCCTGAACCGGTTCGGATCGAGCTGTGGATCAGCGAGATCAAGGCCGCCTCGTTCACGGTGGACTACGAGATCCTCGACGCGGAGCCTGAGCGCCGAACCTATGTGGAGGCTCGCACGCGGCTGGTGCCGTTCGACTTCAATGCCAATCGGTTGCGCCGGATCACGCCGGTGGAGCGCGAGGCCCTGACCAAGCTGGTGGGCGCATGACGTTCACGTACCAGGTCCTGGTCCGCTGGTCCGACATCGACTCGTACGACCACGTCAACAACGTGCGGTACTTCGACTACCTGCAAGAGGCCCGGATCGCGTTCCTCGCACAGGTCATGGGGACCACGGGGGACTACTTCGCGCAGTACCCGGTCGTGCTCGTCAGCCAGACGGTGGACTACCTGCGTCCGATCCACCTGCGGCACCCGCCGTACGACGTGGACGTGTGGGTCGCCTCCGTCGGTACGACGTCGTACACGCTCGGGTCGCGGATCGTGGACCGCAGTGGCGAGTCGGAGGACGTGTACGCCAAAGCGGAGTCCGTACTGGTGGTTGTGGACGGTGAGACGCACGCGAAGCGGCAGCTGGGAGACGCCGAACGGGCAGCCCTCCTCCAGCACGTTGTGACCACTTGAGAGACTAGATCCGATATGAGTGAGCAGCAGAGCTTCTATGACGCCGTCGGTGGGGCGGACACCTTCCACCGGTTGGTGGCGGCCTTCTACCGCGGTGTTGCCGCCGACCCGGAACTGAGAGCGCTGTACCCGGAGGAGGACCTCGGTCCGGCCGAGGTGCGCTTCCGGATGTTCCTGGAGCAGTACTGGGGCGGCCCGAAGACGTACTCCGAGCAGCGCGGGCACCCCCGGCTGCGGATGCGGCACGCCCCGTTCGCGGTCACCCCACGCGCCCGGGACATGTGGCTGGGCCATATGCGCGCCGCGGTGGACGAGCTCGCCCTGGCACCGGAGCAGGACGAGCAGCTCTGGACCTACATGGTGATGGCCGCGCAGAGCATGGTGAACACCGACGAACCGCAGTACCCGGGCGCGATCGACGTGTCCGGCCGCTGAACCTCTTCGAAGGAGACAACACGAGCATGGCTACCACTCGTACGGCCAAGGCCCACTGGGAAGGCTCGCTGATGGAGGGCGCCGGCCAGGTCGCTCTCGAGTCGTCCGGTGTCGGCACCTACGACGTCACCTGGGCCTCCCGCGCGAACGACGCCAATGGAAAGACCAGCCCGGAGGAGCTGATCGCGGCCGCGCACTCCACCTGCTTCTCGATGGCGCTGTCGCACGCGCTCGCCGGTGCGGGTCACGCGCCGACGTCGATCGACACCCAGGCGGACGTCACCTTCCAGCCGGGTGAGGGCATCACCGGCATCAAGCTGTCCGTCAACGGCAACGTCCCCGGCGTGACCGCCGACGAGTTCGCCGAGTACGCCGAGGGCGCGAAGAAGAACTGCCCGGTCTCGCAGGCGCTGTCCGCCGTGCCGATCACGCTGGACGTCACCTTCACCGCATGACGTGAACGAACGCCCGGCGAGCCAGTCGCTCGCCGGGCGTTCGTCGTTTCAGCCGTGGAACTGGGCGACAACCTTGGTGAAGTCGTAGGCGTTCTGCGAGATCCCGCTGCACGAGTCACCGTCGTTGTTGCTGCCTCCGCACTTCCGGTCCCGGTTGACCGACCAGAACGTGAAGCGGGCCAGGTGGTGCTGCTGCGCGTAGGCGAGCATCGTCTTGAAGTCCTGCAGCCGGACCGTCTCGCCGTCGTCGGTCTTGCCGTTCATCGACGAGATGCCCATGTGCCGGTACGCCGTGTCGTCGGAGTACCCGTACGCCGTCTTCAGCCGGCCCTTCAGACCTTCCTCGGCCTTCTGGGTCAGCGTCGCCATGTTGGTCGAGCCGCCGCCGAAGTCGAACGGCATCAGCACCCAGCCGTCGTTGGCCAGCCCGGCCTTCGCGGCCCGGTTGATCAGGTCGACACCGGACGAGTCCGGACCGGTCTGATCGGTACCCATCGTGATGTAGGTCTTGATCCCGGAGTTCTTGGACTTGACGGTCTTCAGCGCGTCGACCACCCGCTGCCGGGCGGCCGAGCTGTGGAACTCGGTGTCCTCGATGTCGATGTCGATCGCCTTCAGCTTGTAGGCGTCGATCACCTTCTGGTACGCCCCGGCCAGGGCGGAGGCCGAGGTGCACTTCTCGCCGAGCTTGTTACCGGACCAGCCGCCGAACGACGGGATGACGTCGCCGCCGGCCGACCGGATGTTGTTGATCGCGGTCTGGTCCGAGCCGCCGGTCAGCGCGCGGTCGCCGTCCCACTTCGGGTTACAGCCGCCGTCGGACAGGATGAAGGCGAGCGTGAACCACTTGTTGCCGGCCGCCTTCATCACGTCGGCGGGCTTCTGCGGGTTACCCCAGCCGAGGTACTCGTACGGCGCGGCGCCGATGCTGGCCGGGTCCGCCTGGACCTGCTGGGTGGACGCCTGCGCGGCGAGAGCCGCACCGAGCACCAACGTGCCGGCGACGACCGTCGCGGCGGCGGCCTTGAAGATGCGCATCTGAAACTCCGATCTTGGGGGCGGGTAGGAGTTAGGAAAGTTTCCTATCAGTTGTTGATGTGGTCAAGACCTGCTCGTTCATCAGCAGGAAGGCGCCGAGGCCGTGGAAGTCGTTCGTGGCCCGCTCGCGGCCGACGTAGTACTTGTAGTCGCCGACGTTGGTGCCGATCGAGATCCCGGTCAGGTTGGTGCGACCGTCCGAGCCGAGGCTGAGCTTGGACAGGACGCCTTGGTAGCCGCGGTCGGCGGTGGATTGGTACGACGCATCGACGTACCCGCGTTCCACCGCACGGGAGATGACGAACGTGTACATCGACGAGCAGGACGTCTCGGTCCAGTTGTCGGAGCGGTTGCCCTTGTCGACGACCTGGAACCAGCGCCCGCTGGCCGGGTCCTGGTACTGCGCGTACGCCGCCACGAGCTTCCGCAGTACCTCGATCAGCTCGGCCCGTCGTGGCTGGTTCGCCGGTACGACGTCCAGTACGTCGATGGTCGCCATACCGAACCAGCCCTCCGCGCGGCACCACACCTCAGGGGACTGGCCGGTCTTGGGGTCGGCCCAGGACTGTGTGCGGGACTCGTCGTACGCATGCCGCAGCAAGCCGTTCGACTGCTGTAGATGGCTGGCGTAGACGAGCAGCTGGTTCACGGTCTCCTTGTCCGTGTATGCCGAGTCGCCGAACTCATGCCCGTACTCCGCGAGGAACGGATCCACCATGAACACACCGTCGCCCCAGAGCTGGTGCTGACGACTGGTCGCGTGCCAGAAGCCCTGATCGGTAGTTCGTGGGTAGGTGCTCAGCCGTTTGCGGATCTTGGTCGCTGCGACCTCGTAGCGGTGGTCGCCGGTCTCGTGGTGCAGTACGACGAGCAGGCGGCCGGCGAGCATGCTGTCCAGGCTGTTGAAGCTGTTGTCGATGTTCCCGGACTTGTCGACGAACCGGTCGACCCAGGACTTGACGTAGCTCAGGTACTTCGGGTCGTGCGTACGTTGGTAGACCAGGTACTGGCCGTAGAGGTACAGCCCGACCGGATAGGACCAGCCGCCGATCGTAGTCGGCTTGTAGCGAGCCATGGTCGAGTCCACCATCCGCACCGACCAATCGGTCGCTGCAAGCGCAGCAGGTGGATCCACCGCGACATCCAGGTAGTCCAGGTTGGGAGCGCCGTTCGCAGTGGTCGCCGTGACCCGGATGGTGTTGGTGCCTGCTCGCAGGTTAGCCGCGGTGTGGATGGTTCGCCACAGGGTCCACGCGCCGGTTGACGGGATAGCGACGCTCTTCGCGACGGTGCTGCCGTTGACGGCGATGTCGACGGCTCGGTTGGCGGTTGTCCCGTTGGCGTGGTCGAAGATGAGCGTGGCTGGACCGGCCTGGTCGTGGTCGACCTTCCACTCGACGTAGTTGCCGGTCTGGTTGGGGGTGTTGACGAAGCCGGCACCGGAGTACCCGGAGTGGTCCTTGTCGATCGTGCTGCCGGGTGAGAGCGTCGCGGCCTCGGCCTCATAGCGCTGGGTCGTTCCAGCGCGGGAGACGCGGTACATCACGGTGGCGTGGGACGGCACCGATGCGCTGATCTGACCAGCGGTGGTCCGAGACGTCTTGCTCCACAGGTCTTTCAGTGTGTACGACGCGGATCCGCCGAGGCCTATTGCTTCCGCGGTCGTGCTGATCGTCGCTGTCGAACCAGTCTCGTTGGAGAGGGCTACGGCTCGGTCTCCGTTCGCCAGGGTCTTGGCGTAGACGACCAGGCCACCCGACGAGCTGACCACTGTGGCCTGGCGGCCGAGGCGGTCCTGGTCGATAGCGATGACGTCCGGGTTGGTGAGGATGTCGAAGGTCCCAGTGGACGCCTTGCGGAGGTCGGTGCCGATCAGCAGCGGCGCCGACATCATCGCCCACAGGCTGAAGTGCGTGCGGTACTCCGTGGCCGTCATCCCGCCGTTGCCGACCTCCAGCATGTCCGGGTCGTTCCAGTGGCCCGGACCGGCGTACTGGGTGAGGTCCCGGTTGGCCTGGGCCTTGCCGATCATGCTGCCCCAGTTGTCGCTGATGTCGCCGGTGGTGCGCCACAGGTTGCCGACGTCCGCAGCCCATTGCCAGACCTTCGGCGGTCCGGTGCGGCCCCACTCGCAGATGGAGTACGTGATCGGCCGTCCGGTAGCCAGTAGCGCGTCACGCATCGCGGTGTACCGCTGCTGCGCGTCGACGCCCTGGTTGTTGCAGTTGTCGTACTTCAGGTAGTCCACACCCCACGACGCGAACAGATTGGCGTCCTGCTTCTCGTGGCCGAGTCCACCGGGGAAGCCGTTCTTGTCGCAGGTCTTCGTCCCCGCGCTGGTGTAGAGCCCGAACTTCAAGCCCTTGCTGTGCACGTAATCCGCCACGCTCTTGATGCCGTGCGGGAACCGGGCCGGGTCCGGCACGAGCTTGCCCTGGGCGTTGCGCTGGGGGAGCGCCCAGCAGTCGTCGATGTTGACGTACTGGTACCCGGCGTCCTTCAGGCCGCGACTGACGAAGAGGTCCGCGATGCTCTTGATCATCGCCTCGTTGAACGCGGACGTGCACTTGGTCGAGTTCCAGTTGTTGAAGCCCATCGGCGGTGTCCGGGCCTGCCCGTTCTCGAGGTTCGCAGTGCGGCAGTTGCTGGACGAGTCGGTCGCCTTGACGCGCAACGAGCCACCGTTCACGCAGTATCCGTTCACGGACTGGAAGCCCAGGTCATACGGACTCGACGTCCCGCGCTGTGCGGTGAAGTTGCTCAGCCTGACGTTCGCTGCGTCGTTGGCGATGACAGCCGGCCGCCCGTCGTTCTTGTTGAAGTGGATGGAGCTGTCGGTGAAGTGCACGCCGTCCACCTGGTGCAGATACCAGCCGTACGACGGCCTGGTGCCGATGCTGTTCGGGTTGTAGTCCTTCGGGTCGTTGCTCGGTACGCCGGTCCCCATCGTCGCGTTGCCGCCCGGCACTGTGAGCTGCACGTTGTCGAAGGTGACGTCGCTGATCTTGTCCTCACCCCAGAGCGTCGGGCTGTACGCCGAACCCCTCGCACCGTCGTACGTGCCGGTGACGTTCTGGTAGGTGATGTTGCTGATCGAGCCGACACCTGGGTTGCTCCCGCAGCGTTTGCGCGTGCCGACCTTCTGCATGATCGGACTGCGGGTGCCGGACATCGTGATGTCGCGGTAGTGCACGTCGGAGATGTTGCTGCCGTCCATCGAGACCATGCCGAGCCCGGACTTGCCGGCGCCGGTGATCTTGATCCGGTCGAACGCGTAGTCGGTGAAGTTGCCGCAGGTCTCCGAGCCGAACATCAGCGCGTTGCAGCATCCCGCGGACAGCTGGCTGTCGGAGACGCGCACGTGCCCGTTGTCGATCGTCTGGCCCAATGCCCAGTCGCTCTTGAAGACCAGCGCGTCGTCGTTGGCGGCGATATTCGCGTGGGTGACCGTGACGTTCTTGGCGTTGATGATGTTCCAGCCGTCGCGATTGTCCGCGGTCTCGATCCGCAGGCCATCCGAGCTGATGTCGTCGCAGCCGTTGGTCAGCATCGCGAAGTGCCCGCCGCGGCGCAGTCGGATGCCGTCGACGCGCAGACCGTCGCAACGGGTCAGCGAGATGATCTTGTCGGCCTGGCCCGACTTCGGGTTGCCGGTGATCAGATGGCCGCCGCCGTCGATCGTTCCTGTGCCGGTGAACGCGATGTCGGTCAGTCGATCGCCCCACAGCATCGCGTCGTGGAAGTGGCTGTGGCCGTAGTCCTGGTACTCGTCGTTCGGGTTCGCCTCGGCCTTGTCGTACGTGTTGTTGCTCGCGCCGAGGATGGTCGCGCCGGAGTCGAGTTGGTACCTGAGATGGCTCTTCAGGTGGATGGAGTTGGCGCTCTTGTAGGTGCCGGCCGGGAACCGCACGGTGCTCCCGGGCGCTGCCGCCGCGATCGCCTTGTTGATCGCCGCGCTGTCGTTGGCCTTGCCGTCGCCCTTCGCGCCGTAGTCCTTCACGTTGACCTCAGCAGCCATGACTGCAGCGGTTGACGGCTGGGCGTACGACGTACCGATCCAAGCCTCGTCGATGCGCAGCCGCTTGTAGCGGGTCGGGTCCGAAGAGGCCGCGTAGGTGTTGACGACCTCGAGGCGGACGTGACGAGTGGTGGTCGCGGGCAGGTCGATGTAGACGACCGCGCGGCGGCTGGGGAGAGTGCCGGTCTTGATGGGCGAGCCCCAGGTCTTCCCGTCGGCGCTGACGTAGACGCGGTAGCTCTTGATGCGGGCCGATTGCTCGCTGGCGGAGCGTGCGTACGCGACCGAGTCCTCGCGCTGGTTGAGGCCGATGAACCGGACCGGCTTCGACGACCCGAGGTCGAAGTCCAGCGACACCGGCGTGGTCTTGTTGCTGTCCCAGTAGGTCAGGTAGTTGCCGTCAGCCGCTGCCGCTGGATTAGTGCCAGCAGTGGCAGTCATCGTGTACGACGATGCCGGGAGGATGCCCTCGCGTCCCGCACTCTCGACTTTGAAGACCGTGTCGTAGGCGTCCCAGCTGGTCAGACCGGTGAGGGTGAGAATGCCGTTGGCCTGCGAGTGGGCGATCGCCTGACCGGTCCGCAGATCGGTCACGTCGGCGATGCGGTACCCGTTGTCGCGGATCCGCAGGGTGCTGGTGGTCGGCTTGGTGAGTACGTGGATGTACTGCTCGTCCGGATCGGTCCGGCTGACGGTGGTGACGCCGTACGCGCCGTCGTTCCAGGCGCCGGGCTTCAGGCCGCCGTACATGTAGCCGCCGCCCTCGGTGCCGTGGAGCGACGGCCAGATCGGCTGCAGGTATTTGTCAAAAAGGTTGTTGAAATCTTCCTGGTGGGACGGGAACCGGCCGTTGACCATCGCGGTCTCGGCCATCAGCGACTTGATCGACGAGCCGGCGTTCGCTACGTACCGGCCGATCGTCAGCCGGGTGTCGACGGTCGGGTTCGAGCCGTCGTACCACCAGGCGCCCTTCGACGGCAGCTTGAAATCGGCCTCGATCAGCCGCGGCGCCGCGGTGTAGACCGCCTGCGGGTAGTCGTAGTCCGGGGACATGCCGGTCTTCTGCTCGTTGCTGATCATGTCCATGATCGGCGTGTCCTCGTTGTTGTTGCTGAGCGTGTACTCCGGCCGGTCGCGGCGGATCTTGTCGTACAGCCCGTGGCTCTCCCAGTAGGCGTTGTCGTTGTCGATCCAGAAGCCGCCGAGGTCGGGGTACCGCTGCATCACCTCGACGAAGTTGTCGTAGCTGAACTCGCCGAACCCGTCGCGCGTGCTGAGATCGACGTTGTGGCCCTTGTACTTCGAGTACGCCGCCGAGTCGAGCCAGTCCTTCCCGGACGGCAGGCCGTCGTTGTGCCACTGCGGATCGTCGGTCATGTAGAGGACGACCTTGAGTCCCTGCGCCTTCGCGGCGTCGATGGTCTCGCGGAGGAGGTCGCGGTTGGTCTGGCAGCTGCCCGGGATCTTCGACGGCCACGGCCGCGCGTACCCGAGCCGGCTGTGGAAGGTCGCGAGGACCAGGTACTGCGTGTGCAGCTTCTGCGCCTCGCGGACCCAGTACGCCGGGTCCCAGCCGCCGGCCTTGACGGCGTTCTCCCAGGCGCTGCAACTGGTGTAGCCGGGGGAGGATCGCATCCCCCAATGCAGGAACAGGCCGCCGGTCGACTCGCGGAGGAACTGCTGCCGGGGATGTTGCAGCTCGGCCTGGGCCGGCTGGGCGCTGAGCTGTGCGCTGAACAGTGTCGTCAGCAGCAGAAGGGGGAGGAGTGCCGCCAGACAGCGGCGCAGGACGGATCGTGCGCGCATTTCGAGCTCCAAACCTGGGGGCGGTCAGAGTTGGGCTTCTGTTAGGAAGGTTTCCTAATGGTTCGCTCGATCATGACGCGCCGGTCGCGATGCGTCAACAGCTGATTTCTGTCGGTGCCGCCGTAGAGACAGCTCGCATGCCCGACGACCCCGCCTTGCTCGACAACCACCTGGCCTTCCTCGCGGCCCATCGCGGAGCGGTACGCCGGTCGGCCGCGGCGATCGAGGTGGTGGGCGAATCGGACGAGTTCTCCGCGTGGATCCCGCTCTCGCCGACCGCCGAGCTCCCGGCCGGGACGTCCACGGTCCGCCTGGTGCCGTGGAGTGGCGCGGGGTGGGCCGAGCGGCTGACTGCGGCGGGCTTCGAGCCGGCCGAGGTCCTGGTGCACATGGAGGCGTCGGCCGGCTCGGTGGACGGGGAGCCGGTCGAGGCGATCGACTCGGATGCGGACGCGGCGGGGTTTGCGGAGGTGCAGAGTGCGGCGTTTCTCGAGGTCGGCGAGCCGGACTACGACTGGTGGCAGAAGATGTTCGTCGAGCGAGCCGTCCAGAACTACCGGGCGCCCGACCAGTCGCTCTACCTGCTCCGCGTGGATGGTCGGCCCGCGTCGAGCACGCTGGTGTTGCGGACCGGATCAGTCGTCGGCGTGTACGCAGTCGCGACCAAACCGCTGTACCGGGGGCGAGGGCTGGCAACGGCGCTGCTCGAGCAGGCCCGGCGGGACGCGGCCGGCGGGCGGCTCACGCTGCAGGTGGTCGAGGGGTCGGACGCTGAGCGGCTCTACCTCAAGCTCGGGTTTCGTCCTGCTTTTCGCTCGCCGCACTTTCGTCGGGCTTAGATTCTTCTTCCTTCTCGGTGCCGGAGCCGACACCGGAGGAGGCCGGGCTGTTCGGGTCGCGGGTGGTCAGGTTGCCGATCCGGACCACCTCGCCGTTGCGGACGTACCAGGTGGTGCCGTCCTCACCGCGGAGTGTCGTGATTCGCAGGCCGACCGCGACCACCGTCCCGGTCGCCTTCTCCATGTCGATCAGGTCGCCCACGCCGTACTGGTCCTCGAAGATCATGAACACGCCGGCCAGGAAGTCCTTCACCAGCGTCTGCGCGCCGAAGCCGAGCGCCACGCCGATGATGCTGGCGGACGCGATCACCGGCAGGATGTTGAAGCCGAGCTCGGCCAGCACCATCACCACGAGTACGGCGGTCAGCACGATCGTGACCGTGCTCGTCAGCAGCGACGCGATCGTCTCCGCGCGCTGCGCCCGGCGTTCGTTCGCGAGGTTGTTCTCGACGAACTCCTGGCCGCGCTTGGACTTCGCCAGCACGCCCGCCACCGCGCCGTTGCCGGTGCGGCGGGCGAACCGCCGGATGACCTTGTGCAGCACCCAGCGGAGCACGAGGAAACCGATGATCAGTCCCGCGATCCGGGCAGGGACGACCACGATCTGGTCGGTCACCTCGAGTTTGCCGTCGTTGCCGGTGCGGAAGAACGTCGGAAACGCGTCCGGGGGCGACAACAAGCGCGAAAACAGGGGGTGACTGAACGGGGACAGAAGGTAGCTGGTCAGAATAGGCATCTCGCCGCCAGATCTTAGTAAGGCTGACAAGGAGACGGAAAAGCATGTCGAGCCGGCTGGATGACGAGCTGTCCAGGCTCGTGAGCGCTGGTGTGCTGCGCCAGTACCAGGCCGACTCGATCCGGGACGCCGCCGACGCCGAGATCGACGCGGCGCTGGCCGACCCCGGCCGGCCCCATCCGCAAGCAGCGGCCCAGGCGGCCCAGGCTCCCGGGCCACCCAAGCCCAAGGCGCCGCCCGTCGAAGCCCACCCCAACGCCCTCGTCGAGGTGCTCGGCTACATCGGCGGCGCACTGCTGCTTGGCGCGGTCGCGCTCCTGACCTTGGCGAACTGGGGCGAAATGGGTCGCGCGGCCCGGGTCAGCACCGGTACGACGGCAGCGGTCGTGCTGCTCGGTGCGGCCGTCGTGCTCGCGTTGATGCGGCGCCGTGAGCAGCTGAGCTCGGCGCTCGCGTCGCTCGGGTGTTGCGTGGCCGGCTTCGCGACGTACGTGGCGATCGAGGGGGAGACCGGGCAGGTCGCCGGGGTGGCGGTCGCACTCGCGCTGGCCGCGGTCGGGTTGTGGTGGCTGGAGGGCTCATCGTTGCTGGTGGCAACGTTCGGGATCCTGGCCGTGGGTGTGTTGGTCATCACGGCAGATGTCCTCACTCCGGACACCGGATCGGCGGCGAACAGCGCGGGCATCGCCGGCACCGGTTTCATCATCGTGGCGTTCGTGTTCGCGATGCTCGGCCTGGTGCGGGATCAGGCGACGTCGTGGTCACTGGCCGGAGCGGCGATGTTCAGCTCGTCGATCTGCTGGCTGGTGCAGGACCGCGGCGAGATCATGGCCCTGGCCGTCGGTACGGCGGGCCCTGCCGCGCTGCTGGTCGCCTACGGCCGGACCCGGCGTTCGTCGTACGCCGTGGTGGGCTGTGCGATCCTCCTGGTGATCTGGCCGACGTCGCTGTACCAGCTGACCGACAACATGGCCGGTGTGGCGGTCGGACTCGTCGTCGCCAGCGGAGTCCTGCTGCTCGCAGTGCTGATGCTGAGTCGGCGGCGCTCGAACGAGTAGCAGACGCCCTCGTGCGGCGCGCGCCGTTTAGCCGTTGGCGCGGTTGATGCGGCAGACTCGCTGAGGTGACAGCTCCCACTGCAGCCCTTGTCGAGCTAGCGGTTGCCCATGGCGTGGCGACGGAGTACTGGAACTGGCAAGGCGAGCATGTGATCGTCTCGAGCGAGGTCGTGGCCGATGTACTCGCTGCGCTCGGCGTGGACGCGTCTACGCCGGACAGGGCGGCTCTTGCGCTTGCTGAGCACCAGGAGGCGCGCTGGCGACGTACGCTGCCCGCCACCGTGGTCATGCGAGAGGGCTGGACGCCCTGGTTCGCCGTACACCTGCCGCACGGGTCGACGGCAGAGGTGTGGGTCGACCTCGAGGACGGCGGCCAGCGACGGGACATCCCGCAGCAGGATCACTGGGTGGAGCCGGAGTGGGTCGACGGCGTACAGGTCGGCGAGGCGACGTTCCAGCTGCCCGGGGACCTGCCGCTCGGGTACCACCGGCTGTGCGCGCGGATCGGTACCAATCCGGAGATCTCGGTCAGCACGCTGATCGTCACACCGCGGAAGCTCGAGCCGGAGAAGCTGCACCGCACCTGGGGCTGGGTGCTGCAGCTGTACTCCGTTCGCTCGCGGCGGTCGTGGGGGATCGGCGACCTGCACGACCTGGGTGACCTGGCTGCGTGGTCGGCGCATGACCTGGGCGCCGGGTTCGTGCTGGTGAACCCCTTGCACGCTGCGGAGTTGGCCGGGCGGATGGAGCCCTCGCCGTACCTGCCGGCGTCGCGGCGCTTCAACAACCCGATCTACCTGCGGATCGAGGACATCGACGAGTACGGCGACCTCGCGCCGGCGGAGCGGGATCGCGTGCGGACGCTGGCGCTGCAGGCGCGGGTGCTCAGCGAGGACGTCACCGCGCTGGACCGGGACACGGTCTGGGCCGCGAAGCGCGAGGCGCTGCAGCTGCTGTTCCGCGTGCAGCCGTCGATCGGACGGATCGCGGAGTACGGCGCGTACTGCGACCGGGAGAGCCAGGGGCTGATCGACTTCGCCACCTGGGCCGCGATCGCGGACGTGCACGGGCCGGAGTGGAGCAAGTGGCCGGAGGAGCTGCAGGAGCCGACGTCGTCGGCGGTCGTTGCCTTCCGCAACGAGAACCCGGACGCGGTGGAGTTCCACTGCTGGCTGCAGTGGCAGCTCGACGAGCAGCTCGCGCGCACGCAGGCTCGGGCGAAGTCGGCCGGCATGTCCCTGGGCGTCGTACACGATCTTGCGGTCGGTGTGCATCCCGACGGCGCGGACGCGTGGGCGCTGCAGAACGTGCTGGCGCCGAACATCCACGTCGGTGCGCCGCCGGACGCGTTCAACCAGCAGGGGCAGGACTGGTCGCAGCCGCCGTGGCGGCCCAATGCGCTGGCCGAGACCGGGTACGCCGCGTGGCGGGATCTGGTGCGGGCCGTGATGCGGCACGGCGGCGGGCTGCGGATCGACCACATCCTCGGGATGTTCCGGCTCTGGTGGGTGACGTCGCCGGAGCGGCCCACCGAGGGGACCTACGTGCGGTACGACCATGAGGCACTGATCGGCATCCTGGTGCTCGAGGCCCAGCGCTCCGGAGTGACCGTGATCGGCGAGGACCTCGGGACGGTCGAGCCGTGGGTGCGCGACTACCTGACCGAGCGGGGGATTCTCGGTACGTCGGTGCTGTGGTTCGAGCGGGATGCGAACGGGAAGCCACTCGCGCCGGAGCGGTGGCGGGAGCTGTGCCTCGCGACCGTCACCACGCATGACCTGCCGCCAACAGCGGGATACCTGGCCGGCGACCACGTGGAGCTGCGGAACCGGCTCGGCCTGCTGACGCGTCCGGTCGCGGAGGAGCTTGCCGTCGACGAGGCCGACCGCGACGCGTGGCTCGGGGCCTTGCGCGAGCGTCATCTGCTGTCCGACACCGACGGCGACGTCGAGCGGATCGTCGAGGCTCTGCACCAGTACGTCGCGCATACCCCGTCCAAGCTGGTCGGGGTCGCGCTGACCGATGCGGTCGGCGAACGGCGTACGCAGAACCAGCCGGGGACCACGGACGAGTACCCGAACTGGCGGATCCCGCTGGGCGGGCCGGACGGCGAGCCTGTCCTGGTCGAGGACCTGCCGAACAACCACCGGCTCCGCCGCCTGATCGGCGCACTGAACATATAGCTTTCCGTATTCAACTGCTCACCAACCGTTGACAATAGATTTGAACGGTTGTTTTCTATTGAGCAGGAGGCGCCTTCCTTCGCTGTTCCACCGCCCCAGCAGTTGAAGGAGCTCGCATGCTGCGACAAAGGAAACTCGGCATCGCCGGAATTGCCGTCGGCGCGTTCGCACTGACGGTGTGTACGTCGGTGCCGCTCGCCTACGGACACGGGTACACGACCGGGCCGATCAGCCGGGCCAAGAATTGTCAGGACGGAGTCGTGCAGGACTGCGGTCAGATCCAGTGGGAGCCGCAGAGTGTGGAAGGACCGAAGGGGTTTCCGCAGGCGGGTCCTGCGGACGGGAGCCTCTGCTCGGCGGGGCTGCCGCAGTTCGCCGAACTCAACGATCAGCGCGGCGGGACCTGGCCGGCCACCCAGCTACAGGGCGGTCAGGGCTTCACGTTCGCGTGGCATCTGACCGCGGCGCACGCGACCACGGACTTCAAGTACTACATGACCAAGCAGGGCTGGGATCCGACCCAGCCGCTGACGCGGTCCGCGCTGGATCTCGAACCGTTCCTCACCGTCCCGATGAACGGCGCGCGTCCGGCGACCGACGTCTCCCACCCCGGAACCATCCCGACCGGGCGGTCCGGACGGCACATGATCCTCGCCGTCTGGACCATCGCCGACACTGCGAACGCCTTCTACCAGTGCTCGGATGTTAATTTCTAATTCAATCTGAAGTTTCGCCAATATCTTTCCTGGGCAGTGCACTCCTTGAAATAACCGCCCCATATTTCAAGGAGTGTCCCCATGAAGTCAGTGCTCCGTCGCGTCGTCGTCCCGATCGTCGCCGTCCTCGTCGGCCTGCTGCCGGGTGTGGTCGCAGTCGAGCAGGCGTCGGCGCTGACCAAGATGACGCACGCCCAGGCGACCGCGATCTTCTCGGCCGCCGGCATCACCTGGTCGTCCAGCGGCAACTGCTCGAACCGCAACATCTCCACCTGCACGTCGTTCGACCAGATCAACGACAGCACCGTGTACGGCGTCCGCACGCTCAGGCAGGCGAGCGGGTGCGCGATCCGGATCACCGGCGGCACCGAGACAGGCCACGCCAGTGGTACCTACAGCCACTGGAACGGCTACAAGGTCGACGTCGCGATCACCACGTGCGTCACCAACTACGTCCACAACAACTTCACCCGCATCGCCGACCGCGGCGACGGCTACCCCCAGTGGCGCTCCGGCGCAGGCAACATCTACGCCAACGAAGGAAGCCACTGGGACATCACGTACTACAACTGCGGCGGCTGCTGACAAGAACGACAAGCAGCCGCGCTTCGCGCGGGTTGTGAAGAGGGAGCAGCGGCGGCTGCTGACAACAAGCAGCCGCGCTTCGCGCGGGTTGTGGTGAGGGCGCTGCGGCGGCTGCTGATAGCGCTGGCTGACTCGTGGCTGCTCCAGGGTGAGGCCCTGGGGTGGTCGCGGGTTGGCGGGTATTAGGCTTCGGGGCGTGATACCTCAATTGTCGGGGCACTCCCTGCTGGTGTTCGTCGGGATTCCTCTGTTGGTTGTCGCGGTGCTGGCGTTGCTGGTGTTCGCGTCGTCGATCGCTGACGGGCCGCGGTACCGTCCAGGGCTTTCCTGGTGGGCTCCGCCGGTCTGGATCAACGGGCCGACCGCGACCAAGCCGGACCCGGCCAACCTGCCCGAGCTGCCTGAGCTGACCGGCGCACCGGGTGCCACTGTGACCACGGCGACCGCCGGCACCGGCGTCGCCCGCACGACCGGAGGCGCAAGTGCCAGCTGGTGACGCATTCACCCCTGACCAGCTCTACGACATCGAGCGAGCGATCCGGTACGCCGAGGAAACCTCCGGCCTGCACTTCTCCGTGTACGTCGGCGGCGCGGACTCCGAGACCCGTCCGTTCGCGCTCGAGCTGTTGAACGAGCTCGACGACCCGGACAGCACCGTCCTGGTGTACGTCGACCCGGCCGGCCGGCGCCTCGAGATCGTCACCGGCCCGCTGGCCAAGCGGCAGCTGACGGACACCGCAGCCGGACTGGCCGCGCTGACCATGCAGACGTCGTTCGCCACCGGCGACCTCACCGGCGGACTGGTCACCGGCGTACAGCAGTTGGGGACGCACGCTCACCAGCCGCCGTTGCTGCACGCCAGCGACGAGCAGCACAAGCTGTAGCACGTGGCACCGGCCCTGCAGCCCCGCCGTATCGAGCTGGGCGACGTCGTACTGCGTCCTTTCGTCACGTCCGACGAGGCTGCAGTGGCCGAGGCATTGCGTGACCCCGGCATCCTCCGCTGGACCGCTGGTACGGCGGTCATCCGCGCACCAGCCGAGCACCGCGCCCGCAGGTGGCTGGAGCCACGCATCGACGGCTGGAGCCGCGGTAGCGCCATCTTCGCGATCGCGGACGCCGCCACGGACCAGGTGCTCGGGAACGTGTCGCTGCGGGACGTGCACCGCATCCCGGACCAGGCCGTCGCGGCGTACTGGGTCAGCCCGCTCGCCCGCGGCCGCCGGCTCGGTGCGCGCGCACTCGACGCTGCAGCGACCTGGGGGTTCGCGGCCGACGGACTGGGTCTGCACCGCATCTCACTCGACCACTCGCTGGTCAACGAGGGGTCGTGCCGCGTCGCGCTCCGCGCCGGCTTCCAGCTGGAGGGTGTGATGCGCGACTACTACGTCGAACCGACCGGGAAGCGGCACGACTCGCACCTGCACGCCCGGCTGGCCACGGACGTGGTCTCCTCAGCCGGCTGACGCTGCCGGCTCGTAGGTCGGGCAGGCCGGACTCGGGTACGCCGCCTGCGTGCGCGAGTCCAGGCATAGGTTGAGGACCTGCGCCGAGGAGGAGCCCGGGCCGAGGTAGACGATCCAGGTATTGATGACCGGCGTCATCGAACTGCTGTTCGTGATGCCGGGGTACTGGCCGTTGACCAGCATCGCCTTCGCCGGGATCCCTGCCCGGGTGAGCGTGGCCGCGGTGTTCTTCGCACTCTGGTCCGCAGGCATGCCGACGTCGGTCGGGTACTTGTCGATCACGACGATCCACTGGCCGCGCTTGAACTTCGGCGAGACCGGCCCGGTGTTCACCTGCGGCGTCGTCTTCTGCGCCTTGGCCTTCGGCGCCGCCGTCGAGGCCGGGGGCTGCCGATCCGCCTTCGAGACGGTCCCGCTCGCGCTCGCGGTCGGGACCTGCGGTGCAGCGGCGCCGGAGTCGGTGCCCGATCCCAGCCGCAGCCCGTCGACCGGCGGGTCGTCGGAGGTTCCCCGCGTCAGGATGAACCCGAAGATCGCGGCCATCGCCGCAGCAGCCACGACACCCGCGCCGATGGCGCTGTGCGAACGCTGTGCCTTCCGCGGGCCTGCTGCCGGCGTACTCCGCCTGGCAGCGGTCTTCTGTTGTTTACGCGCAACCCGAGCAGGCGGCTTACGGTGATCGACGCGAGTCACGGCAAGGGCCCCTCCCCAAGAAAACCCGGGCATCCGTGGATGGATAGTCCGGTGCAGCTTAAACCGAACGACCGAATAAATGAGCCTCTCTCAGGTGGCGAGAATCTCTTTCCCTGCAAGGGAATCGCGCACCGCGCACGACCCCTCACGATCTGCCGACGAGCAATCGTTTGACCCTTACCGAGCGGGGTCGGACGGTCCGGAAGCGCAATATGTTGACCTAGACCGCACTCCAGCTGATTCGCTCCTGGTATGCGTTATCTGACCATCGGAAGTGACCCCGCGCGACAGCGCCGGGTGAGCCAGATCGCCCTCGGGGCGATGCTCATGGGTACGGCGACCGACGAGGCGACGTCGTACGCGATTCTGGACCGGTACGTCGAGGCGGGCGGCACGTTCGTCGACACGGCCAACAACTACGCGTTCTGGGTCAACGGCACCCAGGGCGGTGAGAGCGAGCAACTGCTCGGCCGCTGGCTGCGGAGCCGCGGCATCGCGGACGAGCTCACGATCGCGACCAAGGTGGGCGGCAGGCCGCCGCGGCCCGCCAACGCCTTGAGCGAGCATCTCGAGGGCCTGTCGGCTCAGGTGATCAAGGAGTCCCTGGCCCGGAGCCTGGAGAACCTCGGGCGCGACCATGTGGACGTGTACTACGCGCATGTGCCCGATCCCGCAGTACCGCTGGAGGAGCAGGTCGAGACGTTCGGGACGCTGGCCGCGGACGGCACGGTCGGTCTGCTCGGGCTGAGCAATTACTGGAGCTGGCAGATCGAGCGGGCGAGGACGCTAGCCGCGGCGGCCGGTCTGCCAGGCTGTGAGGTGCTGCAGCATCACCACACGTACTTCCGGGCCCGCACCGACCAAGGCGGCCTCCGCTCGCGCGACGGCAGCATCGGTGTCACCGACGGGCAGTTGCTGAGCTATCTGCGCGAAGAGTCTGGCCTGACGCTCGTGGCATACACACCACTCCTCAGCGGCGCCTACGTCCGAGCTGACAAGCGACTCGACGAGCTGTACGACCACGCCGGTACGAGAGCTCGCAAGATCGCGCTGGACGACGTCGTACAGCAGACCGGCGCCACGGCGAACCAGGTCGTCCTCTCGTGGCTGATGGGCGGCGACATCCCGATCATTCCGCTGGTAGGCGCGTCATCCGTCGCCCAGCTCGACGAGACCCTCGCAGCCGCCGACCTCGAGCTCACGCCCGAGCAGCGCGACCGACTGAACGCAGCCGGCCAGAACTAGGTGCCGGACGGGATGCCGTCGTACTTCGCCTTCGGGCGGGTGTCGAGGGCGTCGTCCAGCCAGGCGTCGATGTCGACGTCGGCGGAGAGGATGTGCCGCACGTACGACGCGCGCTCGTGGCTGAGGACCTCTAGCTCCCAGACGCACGGGGCAGCGCCGAGCGGGGCAGGGCGGAGGTCGTCCGCTTCCATGCCGCTGAAGATGCTCAGGCGGGACTGGAAGTCCTTCGCCCAGCTCTGCACGACCAGGTAGATGCCGTCGTCGCCGAGGTGCAGTACGACGACGCCGAGCCCGATCGCTCCCATCGCGTCGTCGAACTCGAGCTGACGGGTTGCAGTGCTGCGGGCCACGTCGACCATGTGGTCGTCCCACTGCCGTCCGCGTGCGGTGATGATGTACGGCTTCACCAGGCGGTGGGGGTACCGCCAGGGCATCAGGGGAGTGACTGGGCGGGGTCTGTACGCCTCTGCGAGTCCGGTCAGCGCAACAGCTGCCGCACCGGCCAAGGCGGGGTCGGAGGCGGGCACCGACCCAGTCTTACCGCACGCAAAGGTCCAACGCGACACTGCCGGTCTCCTGGTGAGACCGGCAGTGTCACGGGAGGTCAGGCGACGGTGTCCGTGGCCTGCGCGGCGATCGCGCGGGTCAGGTCCGCCTGTGCCTCGGTGACGTACCGGAGCGTCGGAGCGTCCACAGCCGACGACTCCGTGGCCAGCCAGCCGGTCAGCGCGTCCAGTGCGGCCTCGTCAGCCAGGTGACGCGGCGACAGGTACACCAGCACGTTCTCGCCCATCGACGAGCCGAGCCGGGTGTACACGTCCTTGGCAGCGTTCAGGTACTTGTCGACGTACGGCCGGAGCAGGTCCTCCTGACCGGGCTGCTGGAAGCCGAGGATGGTCCGGAACTGCGTCTCGTTCGGGGTGTCCTCGGACTCCACCGCGATCCGCCAGGCCTCTTCCTTCGCCTCGGCCGTCGGTCGCGCGGCACGGGCCTGCGCGGCCCGCTCCTGACCGGTGATCGTGGTGTCGCGGGTGAGCTCGTCGTCGATCTCGTCCGCACCGATCTTGCCGAGGCGGGCGAGTGACACGATCAGCGTCCAGCGCAGGTCGGTGTCGACGGCGAGACCTTCCGGCAGGTCGCGGCCGTCCAGCCAGCCGGCGATCCGGTCGGCGCCGGCCGCCGAGAACACGGCCGAGCTGTACGCGCGGACGAAGGCCAGCTGGTGGTCGCTGCCCGGCTCCGCGTCCGCGACCAGACCGGACAGTGCCTCCTCGAGCTGCGCCCGCAGAGCAGGCCGGTTCTGCGGGGCGGCGTACTGGTTGACGGCGCTGTTCGCCTGCGCGAGCAGCGAGCGGACGCCGGTGAGGTCGGTCTCGGCGCGGATACCCCGCAGGACGATGCCGACGTACTGGCTGGCCGGCATCTCGGCGTCGCGGGTCATGTCCCACGCCGAGCCCCAGGCCAGTGCCCTGGGCAACGACTCGGTCAGCTGATCGATCGACTCGACCAGCGTCGCGCGGGAGCGCTCGTCCAGCCGGATCTTCGCGTAGGTGAGGTCGTCGTCGTTCAGCAGGACCAGGTCCGGCTGCGTCGAGCCGGTGAGCTCGGGCAGCTCGGTGCGGGCGCCGTCGATGTCCACCTCGAACCGCTCCGTCCGCACCAGACCCTCGTCGGTACGCCGGTACAGCCCGACCGCGAGCCGGTGCGGACGCAGTACCGGGAACTTCTCGGTCGCGGTCTGCTCGATCGCGAACGTCGTGAACGCGCCCTGGTCGTCGACGGTGAAGTCGGCGCGCAGCGTGTTCACACCGGCGGTCCGCAGCCAGCGCTCGGTCCAGTCGTCCAGGTCGCGCCCGGACGCCTTCTCCAGCGGCTTCAGCAGGTCGGTCAGCTCGGTGTTGCCGAACGCGTGGTCGTGGAAGTACTCCTTCAGCGCGGTGACGAACGTGTCCTCACCGACGAAGGCGACCAGCTGGCGCAGCGTCGACGCGCCCTTGGCGTAGGTGATGCCGTCGAAGTTCACCTCGACCGCGTGGAAGTCGATCATGTCGGCCGCGATCGGGTGCGTCGACGGCAGCTGGTCCTGCCGGTACGCCCAGTTCTTCCGGGCGTTGCAGAACGTCGTCCAGGCGTCGGAGTACTTCGTTGTCGCGACCACCTGGGCCCAGTGGCTGGCCCACTCGGCGAACGACTCGTTCAGCCACAGGTCGTCCCACCAGGTCATCGTGACCAGGTCGCCGAACCACATGTGCGCCAGCTCGTGCAGCACGGTGTTGGCGCGCGACTCCAGTTCTGCGTGCGTCGTACGGCTGCGGAACAGGTACTCGTCCCGCAGCGTCACGCAGCCTGCGTTCTCCATCGCGCCCATGTTGTACTCCGGCACGAAGGCCTGGTCGTACTTGTGGAACGGGTACGGCGTCCCGAACGCCTCCTCGAACAGCGCGAAGCCCTGCTTGGTGACCTCGAACAGGTCCTCGACGTCCAGCGCCTCCTTCAGCGACGGACGGCACAGCAGTGACAACGGATACGTCCCGTGCGGACCCTCGTACGCGTCTGTCACCACGTGGTACGGACCTGCGACCACCGCGGTGATGTACGTCGAGATCCGCTCCGTCGGCGGGAACTCCCAGCGGGCCAGCTCCTCGCCGTTCTCACCGGAGTACGTCGTGGGCTCGGGCGTCGGTGCGTTCGAGATGACCGCCCAGCGAGCCGGTGCGGAGACGGTGAAGATGAACGGGGCCTTGAGATCGGGCTGCTCGAAGGTGGTGAACACCCGGCGGGCGTCCGGCACCTCGAACTGCGTGTAGAGGTAGGTCTCCTTGTCGGCCGGGTCGACCGAGCGGTGCAGCCCTTCACCGGTGCGGGAGTACAGACAGTCCGCGACCACGGTCAGCTCGTTGCGCTCCGCCAGCCCGTCGAGCTGGATCCGCGCGCCGTCGTACACCACGTCCGGGTCGAGGGCGACGCCGTTCAGGGTCACCGAGCGGACCTTGTCCGCGATCAGGTCGGCGAACGTGCTCGCGCCGGCGGTGGCGGTGAAGGTGACGGCGGTCACGGACGGGAACGTGGGGGCGCCGCTCGGGGCACCGGTCAGGTCGAGCTCGATCGCGTAGGTCACGTCACTGACCACGCCCGCACGGGAACGCGCTTCGTCGCGCGTCAGGTTGGTTCCAGGCATATCGGCATCCTATGCACCTGGTTCTCAGGTTCGCCGAGGGTTTCCCCGCGATATTGGGTATTGGATACCGAGACGATATCTGGTGTCCTTCAACTTTGTATGATGGTGAATATGACTGCCTCTGCAGATTTCTGGTTCGACCCGGCCTGCCCCTGGGCCTGGATGACATCTCGCTGGATGCTCGAGGTCGAGCAGGTCCGCGATGTGAAGACGACCTGGCACGTGATGAGCCTCGCCGTCCTGAACGAAGACCGCCGCGAGCACGACGCGGACTGGCTGCGGTTGCTCGGCCGGGTCCGGGTGCTGATCGCCGCCGAGCAGGCGCACGGCAACGAAGTACTGCTGCCGCTCTACACCGCACTCGGCCGCCGGATCCACAACGAGGGCCGCGGCGGCAAGGACGACGCCGTACTGGCCGAGGCGCTCGAGGAGGTCGGCCTGCCTGCGTCGCTGCTGGAGGCGGCCGACACCGACAAGTACGACGACGCGCTGAAGAAGTCGCACCACGCCGGCATGGACCTGGTCGGCATGGACGTCGGTACGCCGGTGATCGCCGTCGAGGGCACCGCGTTCTTCGGACCGGTCGTGACGCCGGCGCCCAAGGGTGAGGCGGCCGGCAAGCTCTGGGACGGCGTCCGGCTCGTCGCCGGCACCGAGGGCTTCTTCGAGATCAAGCGCACCCGCGACCGCGGCCCGATCTTCGACTGACGATTCAGGGCTTGCTATCGAACGGCTCGGCCGGTGAAAGTTGCTCACCAAGAAGTCCGTCAAGTGGTGAGTAGGTTCCAGATGACCGCCGTACCTCCAGATGTGACCGCCGGGATCGCCGTGTTCGACCGTCACACCGGACAGTTCGTCCAGCAGTTGAATGCCGACCACCAGTTCCGGTCGGCGTCCGTGGTGAAGCTGCTGATCGTGCTGGACTTCCTGTGGGAGCGCGGACCGCAGTACGACGTCCCCGCGGCGGACCGGGAGCGGCTGGAGGTCATGCTCCGCAGCAGCGACGACGACGCGGCCAGCTACTACTGGGACGAGCTCGGCGGCGCAGCGATCGTGGAGCGGATGGTGGAGCGGCTCGGCCTGACCCGTACGGCCGGACCGCCCGCCACCCACCCGGGCTTCTGGGGGTACGTCGCCATCACCGCCGCCGACACGGTGCGGATCTATCGATACATCCTGGACCGCGCTCCGCAGCCGGTCCGGACCTACGTGATGGACCTGCTGCACCGGCCGACCCGCTACGGCACCGACGGCTTCGACCAGTACTTCGGGATCGCCTCCGTGTTCGACCCGGACTTCAGCATCAAGCAGGGCTGGTCCGGGTTCCAGGGGTCGAGCGGCTACCAGTCGGACCGGGCGAAGCCGGAGTCCACGCTCGATCTGGTCAGTGACGCACTGCACACCACCGGAACGGTCGGCGTGGACGATCGGACCGTCGTCGCGGTCTTCACGCTGCATCCGAGCGGAACGGAGTACGAGCAGGCCTATGCCGCGGTCACGCAGTTGACCGCGGGGCTGACAGTGCCGGGTGGCGTCCGCGCACAGGCGGGCTGACAGTAGATTGCTCGCCATGCGAGTGCACATCGGCTGCGACCATGCCGGCTTCGAGCTGAAGAACCACCTGGTAGAGCACCTGACTGCTGCCGGGCACGACGTCGTGGACCACGGTCCTGCGGTGTACGACGCCGTGGACGACTACCCGCCGTTCTGTCTGCGGACCGCACAGGCCGTCGTCGACGACCCGGGCAGCCTGGGCGTCGTGATCGGTGGCTCCGGCAACGGTGAGCAGATCGCCGCGAACAAGGTGAAGGGGGTCCGGGCCGTGCTGGCCTGGAGCACCGAGACCGCACGTCTCGGCCGCGAGCACAACAACGCCAACGTGATCAGCGTCGGCGGCCGGATGCACTCGGAGGAGGAGGCGACCGGGTTCATCGACACGTTCCTGGCAACCGACTACTCCGGCGAGGCGCGGCACACCCGCCGGATCGACATGCTGTCGGACTACGAGTCGACCGGTGAGCTCCCGCCCCTGCCCTGACCGTCCTGAGCGTCGTGATTGTCCTCGGACTTTTGCGGCGCCGGCCGGCGTTCTACCTCTCGACGCGGCCGGGAGACGTCCCGGGCCCGCATCGACCGGCCGGTGCCGACCACCGCCGGAGTGGGCGGCGCCGCGCGTCCGCCCCTGGCTGCACCAGAACCACCTGTCGTCCCCATATGAGGAATCATGCCTGAAGGTCACACCCTGCACCGCCTGGCGAACGACGTCTGGGACGCCTTCGGCGGCCGCCTGGTCCAGGCGTCCAGCCCGCAGGGCCGGTTCGTCGACGGCGCCGCACTGCTCAACGGACATGTCCTGCGGCAGACCGAGGCCCACGGCAAGCACTTTCTCGCCGATTTCGAGGGCGCCGGCTGGTTGCACATCCACCTCGGCCTGATCGGCAAGATGGACATCCGCCCGGCCCCCGTGCCCGAGCCGGTCGGTCAGGTACGGCTCCGGCTGCAGAACGCCACGTCGTACGCCGATCTGCGCGGCGCGACCGTGTGCGAGGTCATCACCGACGAGGAACGCGACAAGCTGCTCGGCCGGCTCGGACCCGACCCGCTGCGCGACGACGCGGACTCGGACCTCGCCTGGAAGCGGATCCACCGCAGCAAGCTGCCGATCGGGCAGCTGCTGATGAACCAGGACGTGTTGAGCGGTGTCGGCAACGTGTACCGCGCCGAGGTCCTCTTCCGGGCCAAGCTGAACCCGATGACGCCGGGCAACGTGGTCAAGAAACGTGAGTGGCAGGGCATGTGGGACGACCTGCTCGAGCTGATGAAGTACGGCGTCGAAACCGGCCGGATCGACACCGTTGCCGACGACCACACACCGGAGGCGATGGGGCGTGACCCACGCAAGGATGATCATGGTGGCGAGGTCTACGTCTACCGGCGGCAGGGGCAGCACTGCTTCGTCTGTCAGTCGGTGATCCGGACCAAGATCCTGGCCGGCCGCAACCTTTTCTGGTGTCCCAAATGTCAACGGACCGGACTCACTCGCAAGAGCTGAAACCCATCGGTTGTGTTGCGAATTGATGCGCGGACCGGGTGGTGCCGTTATCTTCTTCACACCATGAGGAAGAACGGCGGTCTCGCGCTGGTACGACGCATCGGCCGCCGGGTCGAAGCGCTGGGCCGTCGTGCCCGCCGGTCCCACCGGCTGGCGTTCGTTGCCCTGGCGCTGATGCAGCTGGTGATCGCGATCGCGAGCTTCGCCTGGATGACCTTCGTCCCGGCGTCGTTCCTGATCATCCCGCTCGTCGTCGGCGGCGTTCTGCTGCGCTTCGGCGAACTGGTGGCGCTGACCGGGATCACGGCGGGGTTCGGTTCGTACGTCGTACTGTCCCGCGGGATGACGATGCCGCGGATCGGCTTCGTGCTGGTGCTGGTGATCGTCGGCTGGATCATGATCACCAGCGCCAAGGTGCGCAGCCGGCTCGGTGTGGCCGGCACCCGGAGCGAGTCGATGCTGATGGAGCTGCGGGACACGCTGACGGCGCAGGGGGAGATGCCGACGTTGCCGTCGGGCTGGCAGGTCGAGGTGGCGATCCAGTCCGCCGCCGGTTCGACGTTCTCCGGTGACTTCGTGGTGTCGACGATGCACGACGAGTTCCTCGAGGTGGCGCTGGTCGATGTCTCGGGCAAGGGAATCGATGCCGGCACGCGGGCGCTGCTGTTGTCCGGTGCGTTCGGCGGCCTGCTGGGCGTCGTACCCGAGGCGGAGTTCCTGCCGTCGGCGAACCAGTACATCCGTCGGCAGGACTGGGACGACGACTTCGCGACCGTGGTCCACGTCGTACTCAACCTGAGCACCGGGGACTTCGACGTACGCACAGCCGGGCATCCGCCGGCGATCCAGTTCGACGCGTGGTCGGGGCGCTGGCAGACGCGGGACGCGGACGGGCCGTTGCTCGGGCTGATGGAGGCCCCGGACTTCAACGCGAACCACGGGCAGCTGCGGCCCGGGGACGCCTTGTTCCTGTACAGCGACGGCATGGTCGAGACTCCGCGGCGGGACATCGGCCGCGGTACGGACCGGCTGACCGGGCACGCGGAACGGCTGGTGGCGCAGGGATTCCTGGGCGGTGCCGCCGACCTGGTCGCAACCGCCGGCGGACCGGGCGACGACTCGGCGATCGTGATCATCCACCGCAAGGCGCATGCCTGAGGCAACTAAGTCTCTCGTTGTCAATCACTGGTTGTTGACTTGGGCAACCAAAGGGTCATACTGCAGATGAAATGTCCGCCCGGGCTATGACCACAGCGCTAGACAGGGGACGGGCATGGTCATCAAGGGTTTTCGCGTGCAGGTTGCCGGGGCGGTAGCGGCTGCTGGAGCGCTCACAGTCCTGATCGGGGCCGCGGCGATGTTCGTTCGGCCGGCGAGTGACGGCGGATCTGCCGGGGTTCCGGCGGGAGCGGCGATCGCGGCACCGCCCGGGAACAACGGGACGATCAAGATCGACGGCGTGGACATCGGCGGCGGGCCGCCGGACAACAATCCGCACCAGGGGTGCACGTTCACCGTCGAGTTCTACGACTACGACCAGGGGCCGTACAACGCCCAGGTGATCTTCGAGGATCAGCCGCCGACGGCAGACGGCGGGTTGCAGGTCGTCTCCGGCGATCTCACCCCGTTCATCGGCGGCGACCCGGCCGGGGGTGGCAACGATCTGGACGCCCGCGTGACGTACACGCTGAAGTTCACCGGCCAGCCGCAGCCGCAGCAGGGTTACCACGTCAAGATCACCGTCCACGCCCCCGGCTCGACCGGCGCCGACACCAAACACAAGGTCTTCTGGGTAGAGGGCTGCGACGCCCCACCCCCCACCACCCCGCCGACAACCCCGCCCACGACGCCGCCCACGACCCCGCCGACCACACCTCCCACGACGCCTCCCACCACGCCACCAACGACGCCTCCGACGACTCCGCCTACGACGCCTCCCACGACGCCACCGACCACGCCGCCTACGACGCCTCCGACCACGCCGCCTACAACTCCACCGACGACGCCTCCGACCACGCCTCCCACGACGCCTCCGACCACGCCGCCTACAACGCCACCCACCACGCCTCCCACGACGCCTCCGACCACGCCGCCTACAACGCCACCCACCACGCCACCAACGACGCCTCCGACCACGCCGCCTACAACTCCGCCGACGACGCCTCCCACGACACCACCGACCACGCTGCCCACGACGCCTCCGACGACGCCTCCGGTGACGACTCCGCCGCCCACCAGGAAACCGTCGAGTACGCCGCCGACCACGCCGGTGCCGACGCGGCACCCGAGCAGCCCGGCGACTTCCGGCCTACCGACGGCTGTGCACGCAGGACTGGCGGGCCCGCCGACCCGGCCGGTCTCGTCGACCGGCGATCAGGGAAGCGGCCAGACCGGCGGCCTCCTGATGACGCTGGGCGGCATGCTCCTCGCCGGTGGCGCGACCGCATCCCTGCGCCGCCGCGGCAAGCACATCCGTTGACGCCTCCTGGGTGAACTTGACAGAGGCAACCACCACCCGCGCACCTGTGCTGACCTTTGGCGCAGGTGCGCGGCGCCCACAGGCCTGTGGATAACCCCAAACATCGACGAGCCAATCGTTACCGAACCGTCTTGACTGCTGTAACGGAACCGAAATACTTCTCCTGGACCAAATTCCCTGCACCTCGTTCGAGGACGGACATGACCCCCAAGGGCATTCGCTCCCGCGCCGGCGGCGTTGTCGCCGCGGCCGGAGCACTCACACTGCTGCTCGGCGCAACGACCCTGCTCGTCGCGCCCTCCGCCAACGCCGACCAGGCGGTCGTGGCCGGAGGCAACAAAGGCAACCCGCCGGGCAACAACGGCACAGTCAAGATCGAAGGCGCCGACATCCAAAGCGGACCGCCGGACAACAACCCGCACCAGGGCTGCACGTTCGTGGTCGAGTTCTACAACTACGACAAGAACCCGGACTACTTCGCGAAGGTGACCTTCGAGGACCAGGCGCCGACCAAGGACGGCGGCCTGCAGGTCGTGTCCGGCAACCTGAGTCCGTTCATCGGCGAGGATGCGGCCGGTGGCGGCACCGACCTGGATGCGCGCGAGACCTACACGCTGAAGTTCACCGGTCAGCCGCAGCCGCAGCAGGGCTACCACGTGAAGCTGACGGTGGACGCGCCCGGCTCGATCGGCGCCGACAAGAAGCACAAGGTGTTCTGGGTGAGCGGCTGCGACGCCCCGCCCACCACCACCCCGCCGACGAAGACGCCTTGCCCGACCAAGACGCCGACGAAGCCGCCAACGACCTCGCCGCCGACGACCACCGCGCCGACGACTCCGCCGGCGACCACGAAGCCGCCGACGACGGTTCCCACGACAGCGCCGCCGAGTACTCCGGCCACGACCACGGCGCCGCCGGCCACCACGACCGGTACGCCGTCGGACACTCCGCCGACCGCCACCACGACCGCGACCACGCCCGTCCCCGATGTGCCGGGTGAGTCGCAGACGCCGGCGCCCGGTGTGCCGACCGAGGTCGACGCCGGCTTCGGCGGAGCCAACGGCACCGCTGCCAACTCGGTTGCTGGCGGCAACAGCCCGTTCGGTCTGGCGGGCGGACTGCTGCTCGTGGCCGGTGGCCTGATGCTGGCCGGCGGCGGAGTTGTCGCACTCCGGCGCCGCGGAAAGCACAGCGTCTGACGTGAGGCCGATGTGACCTCTGCTCAACGACGCGGCCGCCCTGCTCCACTTCGGTGGAGTGGGGCGGTCGCGCTCGTCGGTATCGGTGTGCTCGCAGTCGGCGCCTACCTGCAGTTCGGCAACGACCACGCCGGCGCCTCGACGTCACCGAGCAGCTCGGTGACACCGGCACCGGCCGCCTCGACCAGTCCGGTCGGTGTAGTAGGCCGGGGGGCTCCGGAGTCTGCGCAGACAAGTCCGTCGACGAGTCGTACGTCGACGGTGCGCGCTGGGCGGCCGACCGGCATCAGCATCCCGCAACTGGATGTCAGCGCGCCGGTCGTGGCGATCAAAGCGGTCCATGCGGCGCTGACCCCGCCGTCCGACCCGTCGATGGTCGGCTGGTGGTCGGCAGGTGCGCAGCCCGGTGCCAAACGAGGTTCCGCGGTGATCACCGGCCACACTGTGCACACCGGCGGTGGGGCCTTCGACAACCTCGGCAAGCTGGTCCCTGGGTCGGTTGTCCGCGTGACGACGGCGCACGGTCAGTTGCAGTACCGGGTGGCGACGGTGACGACGTACCGCAAGGCGACACTGGCGAAGCGGGCCGCGCAGGTCTTCGACCAGAGTGTTCGCGGACGACTGGTGCTCGTCACGTGTGAGGACTGGAACGGCGAGGTGTACCTCAGCAACGTGGTCGTGATCGCCCTGCCGATGGCGTAGCCTGCTCGGTCGTGACGATCGATGGGCTGGGCGACACCTTCGGTGCGGGGGCGGACCGGGTCGCGCCCGACGTCTCGTTCGAAGAGCTGGTCGCGATGATGCCGGAGGCGTTGCGGGAGGTGTTCCCGCCGTACCGCTGGCAGTTGGCGAAGCTGTGGGAGCTCGAGCTGAAGGTCGAGCCGGTCGAGGTCGCCGACCTGGTCTGGATGTTCGACCTGCCGCTGTGGCAGCTCGACGGCGAAAGGTTCCGGGTCACGCCGAACCAGGTCGCGGAGACCCCGATGAACTTCCGTGCCCACTACCAGCGGGTGATGGACGCGGACCTCGACTTCCCGATCAACCTGGTCGCGTACCGCGGCCGGCTCGTCGTCCTCGACGGCGTACACCGGCTGGCCAAGGCGCACTTCCTGCGTCGCCGCTGGATCGAGGCCACGATCGCCACCGCGACCCAGCTCCAGTCCTGCGCCGTTTGACAGGATGGACGCCATGGACAGCGTGGAGCGTGAGGTGTACGTCGAGGCTCGCCCGGAGGAGGTCTGGGCCGCGGTCACGCAGCCTGCCGGTCTCGCCCGGTGGTACGCGTTCGGCGGCGCGGAGATCGACCTGCGGCCGGGCGGGCGGCTGGTCCTGCGCTGGGACGAACACGGGCAGTTCCGCGGCTTCGTCGAGAAGGTCGAACCTGGTCGCCGCTTCGCCTACCGGTACGCCGTCGCGCCGGACGTCGATCCCGCGCCGGGCAACGCGAACCTGGTCGAATTCACCCTCACCCCGGAAGGTGAAGGCACCCGCCTGCTCGTCGTCGAGTCCGGCTTCGACCGCCTCGACCTCACGCCGGAACAGCAGACCGAGCACGCCGACCAGTCCTCGCAGGCCTGGGAGAACTCTCTCGGCCTGCTGACCAGTTGGGCGACACGCGGCAGTTGGTAATGGTGATGTGTCACCTTACGATTGGTGACATGACATCGAACAACGACGACTACGCGCCCAGCCCCACCGGATGGGTCCGCGACCAGGTGGAGAAGGTCACCGAGGCCGGCACCACCGCGGCGGTCGACATCAAGGGGATGCGCGTGGTGCTGCTGACGATGCGCGGCGCCAAGTCCGGCAAGATCCGGAAGGTCCCGCTGATGCGGGTGGAGCACGACGGTGTGTATGCCGCCGTCGCCTCGCTCGGCGGCGCGCCGAAGAACCCCGTCTGGTACTACAACCTGAAGGCAGACCCGAAGCTCACCCTGCAGGACGGTGAGACCACCAACGAGTACGTCGCCCGCGAGATCGAGGGCGCCGAGTACGACGAGTGGTGGCCGCGCGCCGTCGAGGCCTACCCGCCGTACGCCGAGTACCAGACCAAGACCTCCCGGAAGATCCCGCTGTTCGTCCTGGACCCGGTGAACTAAGTCCTTGCAAAGATCTCGCTCCGGATGACGGTCGGTGACTGGGGCGGGACCAGGCTTGTGAGACGCTGGCGAAGGCCGGGTTCACTTCGACCCGGCCCGGCGCGCTGCGTCGCTTGAGTTCTGGGAGTCGTCCTGACCACACACGACGCGGTGCAGGAACCGTTCGTCGGGTCGACGCGGTTGCGTCTGGCCGGACTTGCACTGCATGCCTATACCGCGAGCGGAACGGTGCTCGCGTTGCTGATCGTGATCGCCGCCATCGACGGCGACGCGGTCCGCGCCCTCTGGCTCGGACTGGCGACCCTGGTGATCGACGGCACCGACGGGATGCTCGCGCGCCGGCTGCGTGTGAAGGAGACCCTCCCGTGGTTCGACGGCGCGATGCTCGACAACATCGTCGACTACCTGACCTACGCGTTCGCCCCGATCATCCTGCTGTGGACCGGCGGCTACCTGCCGTCCGGCACCTGGGGCGCGGTCCTCGGCGCGCTGCCGTTACTTGCCTCCAGCTACCAGTTCTGCCGGGTCGACGCGAAGACCGAGGACCACTTCTTCCTCGGCTTCCCCAGCTACTGGAACGTGGTCGCGTTCTACGTCGTGGTGCTCAGCCTCAGCCCGGTCACCACCGGCATCATCCTGGTCGTCTGCTCGATCCTCGTCTTCATCCCGGTGAAGTACGTGTACCCGTCGCGGACGAAGGCCTTCCGCACGCTGAACCTGTTGACGACCGCGATCTGGCTCGCGGCGTACGCCGTACTCCTGGCGCAGATGCCGAACCCGAACCCGATCGTGGTCGGGGTCTCGCTGTCGTACCTGGTGTATTACGGCGTCCTGAGCCTGTATCTGACGTGGCGCCGTAAGGCTGTCGCGTAGATGGTCCTCGGTCTTGGCGCGGCTCTGGGGGCCGCGGTGCTGTTCGGCGTCGGTGCGATCCTTCAGGCAGTCGGTTCGCGCAAGGTGCCGACCGAGTCGGAGCTGAATCCGCGGCGGTTCGGCGCGTTCGTCGTCGCCTTGCTCAAGCAGCCCGCGTTCCTCGGCGCGCTCGCGCTCAACCTGGCCGGCTTCGGCCTGCACTTCGTCGCTCTGCGTCTGCTGCCGTTGTACCTGGCGCAGGCCGGTATCGCGGTCAGCCTCGTCGTCACCGCACTGCTCGCGACCCGGCTGATGTCGGACCAGCTCAGCGCCCTCGAATGGTCAGCGGTGGCGGGCGTCGTCGTGGGTCTCGGTCTGCTCGCGGTGTCAGCTGGGGACGCCGGCGCGAACGTGCAGCATCACGGCCTCACCATCGGCATCATCGTCGGCCTCGTCACGATCGCCGCACTCGGCGCCATCGCCAGCCGATCGCAGCACGGTGTCTCGACCGCCCTGCTCGGAATGCTGGCCGGTCTCGGGTACGCCGGAGTTGCCATCTCGGCCCGTCTGCTGCAGGACGGTTCCATCTCCGAGCTGTTCCACAGCCCGACGCTCTACACGCTCCCGATCAGTGGAGCGCTCGCTTTCATCCTGTACTCGTTGGCGCTGCAGCGTGGTTCGGTGACGTTGGCAACGACGCCGATGATCGCCCTGCAGACCATCACCCCGGCCGCGGTCGGTGTCTTCGTCCTCAACGACGCCGTACGCGCAGGTTGGTGGCCGGCGGCGATCATCGGCTTCGCCCTCTCCGCGGCCGGCTCCGTGGTCCTGGTCCGCTTCGAGTCGGTCAAGCACTGAGCTCAGCGCGACGGCCACTTCCAGGGTGGTTCGTCGAGCGGGCCTTGGCCATCGATGGTGGTGGCGCCGCGGTCCTTGACCAGCTCGATCGTGTGCAGGTCGGGGGACAGGGTCTGCAGTGAGGCGATGAACGGGCGCGAATGGGTGACCACGATGACCTGCGCCTCCTTGGCCGCGGTGACCACGAGGTTGGCGAGGGCCGGCAGTAGGTCTGGGTGCAGGCTGGTCTCGGGCTCGTTGAGGACCAGGAGTTCTGGCGGTCTCGGGGTCAGTAGCGCAGCGACCCACAGGAGATATCGGAGCGTGCCGTCGGACAGCTCGGCACCGGACAGCGGCCGGAGCAGACCGTGCTGGCGGAACGCGACCTCGAACCGGCCGGCGGTGTTCACGACGTCGACCCGGCTGCCGGGGAAGGCCAGCTCGATGGCCTCGTCGAGTGCGCCGTTCGGGCCTAGCTCGCGGATCGTCTGGAGGGCGGCCGCAACGTCCCCGCCGTCCTGGGACAGTACGGCGGTCCGCGTCCCGATCTGCACTCGCCGAGCAGGTGCGTCGGAGTCGGTGCGGAAGTGGTCGTAGAACCGCCAACCCCGCAGTCGATCCCGCACCAGCATGAGCTCCGGCGCGCGCTCTGGATCCGCGAACTCGCTCAGCATGCTGTCGAACGTCTGCAGCTGATGACCCGCGCGTTCCCACTCGCCACCGGAGGAGCGGATCCGCGCCTCGCGATTGCTCCGATCGACCAGCAGCGTAGCTGGTCGGAGGAACGGCCCGGCCCACAACGCTTCCCGCTTGATCTCGGGATCCAGATCGAACTGCGAACCGTTGGGAACAGGCAGCCCGAGGTCCATCAGATAGCCGTAGTCGTCGCCCGCAAACCCCATCCGCAACGTCACCGGACCGGTCCGGACCGTGCCCTGGACCGGCCGGTCTTTGCGGACATGCTCCGGCCCGGCCCACAGTGTCGACTGCAGGCCGCCTTCGCGTGCCAGGGCTGCGACGGCGCCGTTGCGCGAGGCATCGGCGAGCAACCGGAGCGCCCGGTACAGGCTCGACTTGCCCGACCCGTTCGCTCCGGTCACCACGTTCAATCCGCCCAGCGGCATGACGATCCGCCGCAGGGACCGGTAGTTCTCCACCGCCAGCGTCGTCAACATGCGGCCAACGTACCGGCGGCTCCGGACAGTTCTACGGCACGCGGCGCCACCGGACGGCGTCGGCGATCACGTAGCCGTCGGCGTTGTCGCTCAGCTCGACGTAGCTGTCCAGACCCGCATTGAACGTGAACGTGCCGAGCGACACCCACTCACCGGTCCGCGGATCCGGTACGCCGCGGACGCGCTGGTCGACAGTCACCGTCGTAGTACCGCCCGCGTGATGAACGACGTACGGCGCGTTCGAAGCACGGTTCGGATCGGCGGTGTACGACGTGAGGAGCTCGTACTGACCTGTGCCGGGGATGGCCGGGCGGAAACGTGCCAGGTTGGCACCGGTGCCCTTCGCGTGGGTGAGGTAGTTGAACCCGTAGTACCCGAGGATGCTGCGCCCGCTGGCCCACGTCCCGACCGTCTCGAAGCCGAGGCCGCCGTTGTCGACGGTGATCTCCTCGCGGACGTCCGGGGTCGCCGGTGCCTTGACCAGGGTCAGCTGCTCGAGCGCGACCGCCGTACCGCCGCCTCGGCCTGCGCCCGCCAGGGTGAAGCGGATGGAGTGCCGGCCCGCGGTGAGCTGGCGCCGGTCGAGCAGCACCATGTCGTAGCCCTCGCCGCGGAACGATGTCAGGTCGAGTGCACTGACCCGCGGCGCGTCCCCGTCGACAGTCACCGTGACCAGTCCGCCGTCAGCAGAGCGGTAGTAGCGCAGCCACAGCTCGTACGTGTCGTCGCGGTCTACGTGGATCGCCTGGTCGACGTACGCGCCGACTGCGCCCGCTGGGAGCCGCGGGTAGTTCATCGGGTACGACGACGTGGACAGACCAGGCCCGGTGGCCAGGCTGTCGCGTCCTTGGGTCAGCCACTCCAGGTTGAAGCGGGCGACTGCCACACGGCGCGGACTGCTGTCGATGTCGCCATCGCACCCGTACAGCAGGACGATGGTGCCGTCGGACAGGCGGGCGAGGTCGGAGTAGTACCCGCGGATCGGGCTGATCGATCGGCTGTAGCGGAACGACTTGCCCTCGTCGTAGCTGACCGCAACCGTCATGTTCCAGCGCATCGGTGAGTCAGGACGACTGAGCAGCACCCGATTGGCGTCGTCCGTGTACCGGTGGAAGCCCATGTCGCAGCCGTTGAACAGGCCCACACTGAAGTCCATCACCGCGCGCGACCAGCTCAGACCCTCGTCGGTGCTGATGGCGAAGTCCCGCGGCCAGTCGTTGCCGGAGCCCGGCCGACTGTTCATCACGATGGAGCCGTCCGCGCGCTGAAGCACTCTGGCCTCGCCAACCGTCGGCAGCCCAGTCCCGAGCGGTACTTCGCCACCGGCCTTCCAGGTGCGACCGTGGTCGTCGCTGTAGACGGTAGAGGCGCCGTAGTTGCGGTCTGCCGTCGGTACGCCGGTGATGATCGTCCGGTGCGACACGGTGAGCAGCAACCGGCCGGACTTCAGCTGGATGCCGTGCCCGGGGCCGGGCCCATGCATCTCCCAGTTGAACGGGAAGCTGTCGAACAGACCGTCCAGACTGTGCCGCTCGCCCCACGTAGCGCCGTTGTCGGTGCTGGAGCGGTAGTGCACGATGCCCGTGTCGGACGAACAGCTGGTGTTCTCCGGCAGCCGCGCGCAGAGGTTGTAGAACAGGAAGACCTCACCGGTGTGGCCGTCGGCAACGAACGTCGGGTTGGCCCAGCTCTCACCGTTCACCGACGCCTCGACGGTCTGCGTCGGCAGCCACGTCTGTCCGCCGTCCGTACTGCGTCGGATGAGCAGATCGTGCGGTCCGGCGTCACACACCTCGTGCCTGCCTTCGCAGCACGCGATGAGGGTGTCGTTGCGTGTCGCGATCAGCCCGTAGACGAAGTAGCTGGCCAACGGGTCGACGGTGTTGTCCCACAGCGTTGTCTCTCCGAAGACCGGCGCGGCCGGCTGGTGGCCATGACCACCGCCATGACCACCGCCACCCTGCGGTACGACGGCATTGGCGGACGTCGGCAATGCGGCCGCGGCCGCTCCGGCTGCGATCCCGAGATTCAACGTACGACGACTGATCGGCATGCCACTCTCCTCACGACGGGTGGCAGGACCGTACTAGCTCGGTTCGCGCAGGCGCTAGACGCTAATAGGTATTACTCCTGTTACTTGCCGCCGAAGGTCTCGTACAGCTCGTCGCGCTCGGCCTCGGTGAGGTTGGTGTCGATGAGCTTGCTGTGCATGCCGTGGAAGCGCTCGCCGACGCGGTCGAGATCGCCTTGCTCGGTGACCACGAACAGTGCCGAGCTTCCTGGTGTCACCTCGGTGCGGATCTTGTGCAGCTGCTCCTTGGTGATGCCGGCATTCTCGGTCGTCTTGGCGATCGCGCCGATCGCGGCGCCGGCCACGCCGCCGATCACCGGCACGAAGAAGAGGGCGCCGAGGAGAACGCCCCACAAGGCGCCCCACCCGGTTCCGCGCCAGGTCTCTTCGTGTGCCTGCTTGGTGGTCGGATGCGAGGCGCCTTCGGGCCACGAGACGACCGCATGGTCGACGATCTTCACCAGCCCGTCTCTCTCGCAGCCCTTGAGCACTGTAGCGGCGTGCTCGGCTCCGTCGGGGCTGTCGAACTTCCACACCGTAAAGGCGGTCATGGTGCACTCCTTGCCGATCTTCACTGCCGGTCATCACATGGTGTCGGCTGGAAGGCACGGCAACGTCACCCCGCTGGGGTGAATCTGAGAAACGCAGCGGGCGCGTGGGTTGATGAACCCACGCGCCCGCGATCACAGACAGTCAGGCCAGGGACTCTTCCCAGGCCTGGTGCAGCCCGGCGTAGTGACCGTCCCGGGTGGCGAGGTCGTCAGGTGCGCCGTCCTCGATGATCCGCCCGTGCTCCAGCACGAGCACCCGGTCCGCGGTCTCGACGGTGGACAGCCGGTGGGCGATCACGATCGCCGTACGGTCGGCCAGGATCGTCTTCAGAGCCCGCTGGATGAGGCGTTCGCTGGGGATGTCCAGGCTGGACGTCGCCTCGTCCAGGATCAGTACGGCGGGGTTGGCCAGGAACGCCCGGGCGAACGCGACCAGCTGACGCTGACCCGCGGACAACCGGGAACCGCGCTTCTCCACCGGGGTGTCGTAGCCGTTGGGCAACGCCGAGATGAAGTCGTGCGCGCCGATCACCTTCGCCGCCTCGACAACCTCCTCCATCGTCGCGTCGGGCTTGCCGAAGCGGATGTTGTCGGCCACCGAGCCGGTGAACAGGAAGTTCTCCTGGGTCACCATGACGACCCGCTCGCGCAGGTCGTCCTCGGCCAGGTCGCGCAGGTCCACACCGTCGAGCAGCAGGTGCCCGCCGGTCGGGTCGTAGAACCGCGCGACCAGTTTGGCGATCGTGGTCTTGCCGGCGCCCGTCGTACCGACCAGGGCCAGCGTCTGACCCGCCGGCACGTCCAGCTGCAGACCGGGCAGTACGGGTACGCCGTCGACGTACTCGAACCGCACGTTCCGCAGTTCCAGGTGACCGCGCTCCTTGCCCGGCTTGGCCGGCTCGATCGGCTCCGGAACGTCCGGGGTCTCGTTCAGCACACCGGACAGCTTCTCCAGCGCCGCCGACGCGGACAGGAACGTGTTGTAGAACTGCGTGATGTCCTGCAGCGGCTCGAAGAACTGCCGCAGGTAGAGCAGGAACGCCGTCAGTACGCCTACCGTCACGTGCCCGTGGTACGCCTGGTAACCGCCGAACGCCAGGATCGCGACGATCGTGATGTTGCCGACGCCCTTGATCGCCGGCATGAACACCGCGTTCAGCCGGAACGACTCGAGGTTCGCCTTCCGGTAGCGGTCGTTGACCCCGTGGAAGATCTCCTCGTTGCGCGGCTCCCGGCGGAACGCCTGGACCGCGCGGATCCCGGTCATCGACTCGACGAAGTGCACGATGACCAGTACGACGGCCTCACGCGTCTGCCGGTACACGACCGCCGACCGCTTCCGGAACCACGCCGTGAGGACCAGCAGTGCCGGGATCGACACCAGGGCGAGCAGCCCGAGCTTGACGTCCAGCGTGATCAGGATGATCGACGTACCGACCAGGGTCAGTACTGCGGTGACCAGGCTGTCGAACCCGCTCGCCAGCATCTCGTCGATGACCTGCACGTCGGACGTCAGCCGGGAGATCACCCGACCGGAGGTGAACCGGTCGTGGAACGCCGGGCTGAGCCGCTGGAAGTGGTCGAACACCCGCTTGCGCAGGCCGAGCAGGATGGTCTGACCCAGCCGCCCGGACCGCAGCAGGAAGATCTGCCGCGCCCACGCCTGCAGCAGCGCCGAGAAGAGCACCGCGATCACGATCGTGATCAGCTGCCGCGAACCCTCGCCGGCCAGGATCGGCGGGATGCCGTTGTCGATACCCAGGTGGACCAGGTATGGCACCGCGAGCCGGGCGGCGTTCTCGACTACCACGATGACCACCAGCAGCCAGATCAGCTTCTGGTACGGCCGGAGCAGCTCCCCGAGCAGCTTGCGGGAGTCCTCCTTCAGCCGGATGGTCGTCGCCCGGGAGATCTCCCGGTCCGGGTCCTCCTCGAACAGGCCCCGCCAGCTCTGCTCCTCCGGGGCCTTCTCGTCCCGTTCCTTCTCCGGTTCCGAAGCCCGAGGAGGTGTTTGCTGGGTCGTCGTCATGCGTGCACCTCCTCTTCTTCGGCCGCGAGCAGGTGCCGGTACGCCGGCACTGTCGCGAGCAGTTCGTGATGGGTTCCGACGTGGGTGATCGTGCCGCCCTGGAGCAGGGCAACCTTGTCGGCCAGCATCACGGTCGACGCGCGGTGCGCGACCACGATGCCGGTGGTGTCGGCGAGCACGTTCTGCAGCGCCTCCTCCACCAGAGCCTCGGTGTGTACGTCGAGCGCCGACAGCGTGTCGTCCAGCACCAGTACGGCCGGCTTGGCGAGCACTGCACGGGCCAGTGCGAGCCGCTGCCGCTGTCCACCCGACAACGACATGCCCTGCTCACCGACGCGGGTCTCCAGACCCCACGGCAGCTCGTTGGCGAACTGCGCCTGCGCCACCTCCAACGCCTGCTGTACGTCGGCCTCGCTCGCGTCCGGCCTGCCGAGCGTCAGGTTCTCCCGGACGCTCATCGAGAACAGTGTCGGGTCGTCGAACGCGGACGCGACCGCGGTCCGCAGCGACACCAGGGACAGGTCCCGGATGTCGTGCCCGTCGATGGTGATCCGTCCGGCGGTCACGTCGTACAGCCGGGGGATCAGTGCGGTCAGAGTGGTCTTGCCGGACCCGGTGGCGCCGACCAGTGCGAGCGTCGTACCAGGGGTCAGGTCGAGGTTGATGTCGTGCAGGACCTCGGTGGAGTCGTCGGAGAACCGGAACCCGACGTGCTCGAAGCGCAGGTGCCCCCGCGAGTTGACGAGCTCCTCCGGACCGGACTTGATCACCGAGTAGGTGTCGAGGATCTCGCTGATCCGGTCCGCCGCGGTCATCGACTCCTGCGCCATCGCCAGGATCGCGCCGAGCGAGGTGACCGGCCAGACCAGGGACAGCATCAGCGTGATGAACGCGACCAGGGTGCCGAGGGTGATCGCCTCCCGGCCGACGGCGAGCGCGCCGAGCAGCAGCACGATCACCAGGGTCAGGTTCGGGATGACGCCGAGGAAGCTCCAGAACCGGGATGCGAGCCGGACCTTCTCGACCTCGGTGTCGTACAGCGTGGTCGCCTCGTCGTCGAACTGGCCCTGGACGTGCGGCCGGCGGCCGAACGCCTTGATCACCCGGAAGCCGAGCGCCGACTCCTCGATCCGGGTGGCCAGGTCGCCCTGCTGGTCCTGCACCTTGCGCGAGATCCGCAGGTACTTCTTCTCGAACTTGAGCGACACCATCACGATCGGCACGGCGGCCACCAGGACCACGAGACCGAGCGGCCAGTACAGCTGCAGCAGCAGGATGGTGACGACGATCAGTTGCAGGATGTTCATCACCAGGAACAGCAGACCGAAGCCCATGAACCGGCGGATCGTGGACAGGTCGGTGGTGACGCGGGAGAGCAGCTGCCCGCTCTGCCAGCGGGTGTGGAACTCCATCGGCAGCGACTGGAGCCGGACGTACAGGTCGTGCCGGAGAGTTGCCTCCAAATCACTGACCGCTCGGGATTGCGCCCAGCGGCGCATCCACACCAAGATGACTTCGGAGATGCTGAGCCCGAGGGCCAGCAGTGCGAGCGGGACCAGCGCGCTCAGCTCGCGGCGGGTTACCGGACCATCGATGATGGCTCGGGTCACCAGCGGAACGGTAAGGCTCACTCCGACGCCGAGCATGGCGGTGGAGAACATCACCGCGAGGCGCCAGCGGTGTGGCTTCAGGTAAGGACGCAGTCGCCACAGGTTGCGGCTGCGTTCGGGGGCACGGGTGGTAGGGGCAGCGATCGACGGCGCTGTGACAGCGTGCTCTGACGGCATCTGGACGGGCGCACTTCCCATCTACTTCGGTTCACAAGGGGCTTGGGCGACCGGAAAACGGCGCACTTTCCAGTATCGCTTAGTAGGTAAGCGCTTGTCCCGCGAATTCCATTCCCTGTCGATGAATAACCACCGGACGCAATAACCCGTCCCGGGCCCACGCGGGAGGCCTGTCCGGACCTATCGCGATTCGTAATTAGTGCTAGGCCATCGATCGCCCAGCCGTTTCCTCTTCGGGCAGCTCGCGCAGTCCGCGCAGCGGCGAGAAGACGGCGACCAGGGTTCCCGCGAGCATGCCCGCGGTGGCGATCAGGAGGGTGGGGCGGATGTGGAGAGCCGTGGCCAGGACCCCTGAGGCGGCCGCGCCCGCGGCCTGGCCGCCGATGACCAGGGTGCGCCAGGAGGCCGTGACCTGGCCGAGGAGGTGGGCAGGAGCCAGCGCCTGGCGCAGCGTGCGCTGCGGTACGCCGAACAGCGACATCCCGAGGCCCGCGAGTACCTGGCCGAGGAGGATGAGCGGCGTGCGGCCGGTGAAGAGCAAGGCGCCGTTGAGCGAGGCAAGGACGCATCCGGACAGGTACGAGCGGCCGATGCCGACCCGCCGGCACCACGGACCGGCTACCAGCGTCCCCACTACCGCAGCGGCGCCGAAGGCGGTCAGCGTGAGGCCTACGAACGCGGGCGAGCGGTGCAGCTCACGGATGAGGAACAGGACGATCAGTGGTCCCTGCAGAGATCCGGCCAGGGCCGCAATGCCCGCGGAGATGACAAGCGGCCTGAGCATCCGGTGACCGAAGAGCACGCGCAGACCTGCCGACAGCTGCACCTCGGAGCGGGGTCGCGCGGGCGGGCGGTCCGGCTCGCGGATCAGGTACGCCGCGATGGTGGACACGATGTACGACGCGGCGTCGATGACGATCGCGAATGGGGCTGTGAGGACCTGGACCAGGAGACCGGCGGCAGACGGGCCGACGGTCGAGGCAAGGTTCAGGCTCAGCAGGGCCGCACTGTTTGCGCGGATCAGGTCCTCACGTGGAACCAGCAACGGGATCATCGTCTGGGACGCGGTGTCGGACAGCAGCGTGAGCACTCCGGTCAGTACGGCGACGACGTACAGCTGCTCGATCCGCAGCGACTGGAGGGCTGCCGCAACCGGCACCGAGCCGAGTAGCAGGAGCCGTCCGACGTCGGTCCAGATCAGCACGCGCCGTCGCGACCACCTGTCCACCCAGACACCCGCCAGCAGTCCGAACAGCAGGTGGGGCGCAATCGACACCGCGGACAGCGCACCCATCTGCACAGCTGATGCCTGCAGAGTCAGCACGGCCACCAGCGGCAGCGCGACAGTGGTGACCGCACTGCCGGATGCAGACACCAGCTGTCCGATCCATAGCTTCCTGAACTCGCCGTTAACGACCCATGCCATACCTGTGAACCTGTCACTCAGGAGAGTCACGCGGCTACGGCTGTTCGCCGCCAGCAGAGCTTGTTCACTCCACGCGAAACACGGGACCCTTTGCAGTGAAGGGGAGTGAGGCGCCGCGGGGGATCAGCCAGGCGTGCTCGCGCCGTACCCGGACGACGTCGCACTGCCCGTCCGTGATGAGCAGGATCGGGCCCTCCGCGGGGAAGTCCTTCGCCCGCTCCAGGAGATCGACACCGGGCTGCAGCACCGTCCCGCCACGACCACGGACCTGCACCCGGCCGGCGATGTCGTCCACGGGCACATACCCGGCGTCGTACGCCGCCGCGTCGCAGTACACGACCCGTGCGGCCGGTACGTCGCGAGCGCGCGAGTACGACGCGATCGCGCCCAGCGCCTTGCCCAGCAGCTCGCGGTCCATCGAGCCGGACGTGTCCAGCACCACGCCGTACGTCGGGAGCCGGTCGAGCTCGACCGGGCGGATCCAGCCCGGGCGCGGTATGTCCGGCGTACCGGATTGGCGGCGGGATGCGCGGGCGTACGTGCGGGTCTTCTCGACGGCCGGCACGTGTTCCTCGAACCAGCGGGCCAGCTGTGCGTCCCACGCGAGCGGCGGGTGGTCCAGCGCGCGGATCTCCTCGACCAGTCCGGCAGGCAGCGTGCCCCGGGCGGAGTCGTGGTACGCCAGACCTGTGGTGAGCGCCCGCCGGTAGATGTCGTCCAGACCGGCGCCGCGTGCGGCCTCACCCGCGTGCGGCAGAGGGTGACCGAGCACGTCGCCCAGTCCGACGCCACGCAGGGTCGCGAGCTTCCGGTAGCGACGCAGGTCGGTGGTGATGCGGTCGTAGACCTCTTCGGCGGACATGCCCTTGAGTACCGGGTCGTCCAGAGCGCCGTCCGGCATGCTGCCGACGCCCATCTCCAGGAGCCAGCCGTTGATCACGAGGTCGGCCGCCACGTTCCACAGGTATGGGTCGCGGCCGCCGACGCGCTCACCGTGTCGCAGGGCAGCGTGCAGCATCTCGTGAGCCATCACGAAGCGCCACTCGCTCAGCGTCATGCTGATGAGCGGATTGACGTAGATCTCGCCGACCGCCGCATTCACCGCAGCGGTGTGGATGTCCCAGCCGCGGGCGAGCTCCGCCTCGGCGACGATCGTCATGCTCGACGCGATCGCACCGAGCAGCGGGTACGACGAGACGAACCAGCCGAGCGCGAGGTCCCATTTGTCCCGCCCGCCACGGCCCGCACCCAGCGAAGAGCGTGCACCGCCGGCGATCTCGACGGCTGCTGCCGTTGCGGCGGACAAGCCGGCAGCGAACAGCTCGCCCCACTCGGGCGGCTTGCCCCAGCCGTTCCAGCGGGCCGTCTCCACGTCCGATGTGTGGCCGGCCGCTCCGAGTCCGTCGTACTCCGCTGGTACGCCTTCGCGCCGCCAGAGGCGTGCCAGCGCGTCCTCCTCCATTGCGGGGAAGGAGGCCGGCAGCTCGACGATCGGCGAACCGAGTTTGAGGGACTGGAGGTAGCGATTGACCGCTACGTCGCACGCGGCCTGGGCGGCGTGGTCCGGTTCCGGTCGGTCGCGGTCCGCGTGGCCGAGACCGAGGTGGATGAGCAGGTGCGCGAAGACCCACGTCCACTCGTCCGGCGTGGCGCGGCGGGTCCGGTGCGTCTGGATCTGGCCGTTCGAGTCGATGATCGCCCAGGCGTCGGCCGGACAGGCGTCGTCCCGGATCGGGCTGCGCATGTAGTCGGCGATCGGCGCGAACAACGGATGCTGCACGATGGTCGTCCACCCGGCCTGGATCGCCTCCCACGCCTGATCGCGCTGCTTCTTGCGCTGTTTAGGCACGTGCGGCAACCAGCCGCGGCAGGTCGCGGCTGACCTCGACGAGGAACCAGGTCGGCAGCACCGGACGGCCGTCGTCGTCGGACGCGATCACCAGCTGCGCGATCTCGAGCGAGATCTCCGCCAGCTCCACCAGCAGCGCCTTGCCGCGGTGTGCGAGCTGACGGGCCGCCGGGTTGGCGGAGGTCTTGTCGGCGGCCAGTTCCTTGATCAGCCGGGCGCGGAAGGTCTCGGCGAGGAAGTAGAGCAGGTCGCGGTCCTCCGGAGCGGCCGGCCAACCGGTCTCACCCTTGAGCACGGCGTCCAGCCCGAACGCGTGGCGGACCGTCTTCACGTACGCGCGGAACGTGGAGGCGTGCGCGGCGGACAAGGTGCCGAAGGCAAGCACCCGGAGGGTCTCGTCGGCCACGTCATCGCCGTACGACTGCAGGGCGTCCGAGAGCATGTGCCAGGAGCGCGGGGTGGAGAACGGCTCCTCGGTCTTCGGCGGTGCGGTCCACAGGTGGTCGGGGCGGTTGCGCAGGTACTCGAGGATCCACGGGTGGATGCTCGCCGTACCGGCCCACTGCAGCCAGTCGCTCGCGGAGGCACGCAGGTGGACGTGGACGAGCCGGTTGACCAGTGCGCTCGCCATCGGACGGGCCAGCGCATTGTCGGTGGCGCGGTTGCCGGCGCCGATCACGACGGAGCCCTCGGGCAGCTCGTACTCACCGATCCGGCGGTCGAGGATGAGCGAGTAGAAGGCCTTCTGGACCTCGGCGGACGATGCGTTCAGCTCATCGAGGAACAGGCAGTACGGCTCGTCCCGCGCGATCGCGACGGGCGGTGCGAAGCGGCTGCGGCCGTCGACGATCTGCGGTACGCCGATGAGGTCCTCCGGCGCGAGCTGCGTGCCCAGCAGCGTCACGCACTCCAGACCGAGCGATTCGGCGAACTCCCGCACCAGACTGCTCTTGCCGATCCCCGGCGCGCCCCAGAGGAAGACCGGCCGCACCACTGCGACGTGCAGCAGTACTTCGGGCAGCTCTGCCGCCGATACCGTGATTCCCGCCTGCATTCGTTCCTTTCGATTTCGTCGCTGGTCAGCCCTTCAGGATCCTCCTGGCGTCACGGTGTGTCACTCTGTTTTCCACGGCGCTTCCGTTACCGGTGGTTACTGGCTAGGGTGCGGCCCGTTGTCTTCGGAGTACTGGGGGGTCTCTCGTGGTGAGCTTTCGGGTCAAGGCCGCGGCTGTGTGCGCCGTCGTACTGCTGCCGTTGTCGGCATCGCAGGTGATGGCTGCCGACCCGCCACCGCACCTGGGGGCGGGGGTGCTGGTCCCGGGGCGGTCTGCCGTCGACGTGGGGATGTCCGGCGCCCGCGTGGTCGTGTCGAACCCGGTCTACGAGACCAGCAACAACGGGACCACCTGGACCGCTTCTGGCGGTACGAACGTCGGCAAGCCGCTGCAGGTCGAGGGGACTGCGCTGCTGACGTTCGACGGGAGTACTGCGAAGGTCGGCGGGCTCACGTTCCCCGCTGCGGACGAGGTGGTGCTCGGGAAGGGCGGCAAGCTCGTCTCGGACCGTACGCCGGCCGGAGCGACCGCAGCGGTGTACGACGTCGCCTCCAAGACCAAGCTGGCCGACTATGCCCCGCCGTTCGCCATGTCCGGCGACACCGTGTGGAAGGTGACGTCGCCGGGGCATCTGGACGGCAAGAACCTGACTACCGGTGCCGTGAAGAGCCTGCTCGTCGCCAGCGCGTGCACCGTCGGCCCGTCCAATGTGAATGGCCGCTGGGCTGTGCTGAGCGGCTGCAACCAGGTTGTCGACGTTGCAGGCCCGCAGCCGCCGCGGAACCTGTCCGTGGCCGCGGACTCCCAGCTGGGCAACGGCTTTGCTGTGCAGGCGTCTGGATCGGACCTGCTGGTCACCGACCTCAACGATCCGGCTTTCGGTCAGCGCAGGTACGGACCGATCCGCACCGCCAGCCCCAGCTTCCGCGCGGACGGCTCCGGTCTGGCGAAGATCGTGTACGCCGACTCGGACGGCAATCCCCGCGTGATCACGCTGAGCTGGCTGACCCCGGATCCGCAGCAGCACCCGGACACGCTTGCTCCCGTACTGACCAGTGCGTCGGCCGGCGACCGGGTGCGTGACAACACCAGCTTGTCCTTCGACTGGGCCTTCACCGACCCGCAGGACCCGAACTCGCCTGCTACCGGCGTTTTGAGCTACGACCTGCGCATCCAGCAGCGCCCGAACCGGACGTCGCCGTACGGCGCCTGGAATCTGGTGCCGGGGTGGCAGGGGCTGAAGACGACTGCAGCGAGTCTGACTGCGCCGATCGGCACGGATACGTGCTGGTCGGTCCGTGCGCGTGACTATGCGGGCAATGTGAGCGCGTGGAGTGCGTCGTACTGCAGTGAGGTCGATGGGACTGCGCCGTCACTTGTGACTTGGCGGATCGGCGATCGGGTGCAGCTGACCGGGACCGCGACTGTTCGGTGGGCTTACAAGGACGACACCGACATCGCGTCGTACGACGTGGTGTACAAGACCGCCGCACCGGGTGCGGCGCTCGGCAAGTGGATCTACCCGGCCACCTGGCAGAACACGCGCATCACGTCGATCACCTGGGCGCCCCGCCTCGGGTGGGACGAGTGCTTCATGGTCCGGTCCCGCGACTACCTGGGCAACCTGTCCGCCTGGGCCGCCCCCATCTGCTCAGTAGCCCCCGAGGACGACCGCGCCCTGACCTCCGCCGGCACCGTCACCCGCACCACCAGCACCCTCGCCTTCCAGGGCACCACCACCATCCTCAAAGCCAACGGCGCCTACCTGACCAAGGCCACGGAAGCGGGCCAACGCATAGCCCTAGTAGCGCTCCACGGTCCCGGCCAAGGCCGCGTAGACATCTACCACGCCAACATCAAAATCGGCACCGTCTCCCTGGCCGCCACCACCACAAGCCGAGTAGTCACCTACCTCCCCACCACCGTCTTCCGCACCGGCGCCCTCAAAATCATCTCCACCACCACAGCCCCAGCCTCAATAGACGCCATAGCCTTCCTCCGCGCCCCATAACCCAAGCCGCGCCCGCTAGCTGAGGTTGGCGAGTGCTTGGAGGGCTTGGGTGACGTGGTGGGGGAATGACTCGTCGTTGTCGGAGTCGAGCCAGTGGGTGAGGGCTACTCGGGTGGCGGCGACTGTGGCGGCTGCTACCGCGGTGGCGGCTAGGGGGTCGGGGAGGCGGTCCTGGACGGCGGCTGCCAGCGGGGCTTCCAGGGTGCTGAGGTCCTTCAGGTACTCGCCGCGGAGCGCGGGCTCACGGGTGATCAGGCGCAGCGCGGCCCGGTCCGGATCGGGACCGAGGAACTCCGCTGTGATCGCCGCGGTGATGGCTGCCAGCAGCGGTTCATCAGCGGGACGAGCACGCAACGCATCCGCGATCCGCCCAGCGCGATCGGCGTACAGCGCACAGATCGCCTCTTCACGGCTCCCGAAGTACCCGTTGTAAGTCCGCGGCGCAACGCCGGCCCGGTCAGCGATATCCGCGACCCGGACGTTCTCCGTCCCCACCTCGACCGCCAGGCCCCGCGCAGCCGCCCCCAGCGCCGCCCGCGTCGCCACCTTCTTCCGCTCCCGAAGTCCACTCACAACCGAATAGTAGCGCAGCACGCATATTTGCGCGCCACGCAAGTTTGCGTATGCTGCCGATCATGGACGAGTTCATCGAGGTTCCAGGCGCACGCTTCCGTATCCGGTCCGGTGGCTCCGGCCCGATTCTGCTCTTGCTGGGCGGTGCAGCCGAAGGCGGCGGCCTCGGCGTACTGCGAGACCTGCTGGAGCCGTCGTACACCGTCATCACCTACGACCGCCGAGGCCTCGGCGAAAGCACCGTGGACGCCCCCGACGCGCCCGTCGAGGTAGCCGACGATGCCGACGACGCGGCAGCCGTCCTAGCCGCCATCACCCCCGAGCCGGCCTACGTAGCCAGCACCAGCAACGGCGCAGTCCAAGCCCTAGAACTAGCCCTCCGCCACCCAAACCGCATCCGCACCCTCCTGGCCCACGAGCCACCCCTCCCACACCTCCTCCCACCACCCCAACGCGACCAGATCACCACCACCCAGTCCCAAATCACCACCCACCTCCAAACAGCCACCCCCACAACCGCCACCCCCCTCCTATCCACCCTCACCGGCCTCCCCACCCCACCCAAATCCCTCGCCACCCCCGCACCACCACCCCCCACCACCCCCACGCCCGCCGATCCCGCGCCCGAGGCGCCCATCGCGCCTGTGCCCGCCGTGCCCGCGCCCGCAGCACCAGCCCTCGCGGGGCCGACGGTCGCCGAGTCCACGCCCGCCGGGCCTACGCCCGAGGCGCCCGTCGCGCCTGTGCTCGCCGTGCCCGCGCCCGCAGCACCAGCGCTCGCGGGGCCCACGGTCGCCGGTCCTCTGCCCGCCGGGCTTCCGCCCGAGGGGCCCGTCGCGCCGGCAGTCGACGGGTCCGGCGGTTCCATGGATGAGGTGCGTGCTGCGTTCCTCCGCCGAGTGGCGCTACCACTGCACCGGTACCGGCCGGACCGCGATGCGCTCGCCACGTGCCCTGTCTCAATCGTCATCGGCGCAGGCGAAGAAGCCCCCACCCTGGTCGGCCCCCTCAGCGCAACCGCCCTCGCCGCCCTCCGCCGTACTGCGGTAACCGTCTTCCCAGGCGGCCACGCCGGCTACCTCCAGAAGCCGGCCGAGTTCACCGCCATCCTCCGGACAGTCCTCCCGCCCACCTAAAGGTTGCCGCCAGCAACCTCCCTCATCACCGCCCGTGGTAACGGTCGACCGCCCATCGCGATAGACGATTCGTGACGGGGAACAGCAGGACCGGGTGGCTCGGTGGGGCAATTTATGTGCTCGCCGTACTCGCCTTCGCGATCTACGTCTACGCCGTGGACTTCGACCTGATCAGGTTCCTCTGGCTAGGAACCGCACTAGTCGGCCTCGCAGTCCCCTACGTGAGCTACCTAGCCTCAGTGCCACCCATCTTGCTAGGCCTAGCAGACCCAGTAGACGGAAACGCCCTGCTCCCAGTCCTCATCCTCCTGTGGACCCTCGCCGCAATCAGCAACGTCACCCTCGCCCGACTGATCTGTGGAGCAGGCCGGACCAAAGCCGCCGGGCGCGTCAGGTCTTGATCTGCCCGGACACCCACCCCAACCAGAATTCGCGAAGGCTCGGTGCGAGTGGTCGCGCTTCCTGCTCGATAGGCGACCAAGTGAAGATGGTCGGCTTCCCGTCCAGTGCGACACAGAAGGGATCCCCGGCGCCGTCGTCTCCGAAGCCAAGCAGTTCCCGGCGAGCCTCGGACTCCCATCCGCTCCAGGCTTCAAGGTTCCAGCGGGCGACGTCTACAAGCCGCCACATCACAAACCACTCACCCGGTTTGTCGAAGATGCCGTCCGTCACCTCATACAGTCCGCGCAACTCACCGGGGAACGCGACCCCGAGCCGAAGCTCAACCGCCGCAATCTCGCCAGGATCCGCGGGACCCTGCAACTTCAAGCCGTCGTCACCAGTCCGCAGTGTTTGTAGCCAGGCGGCCGCGTCCATACCAAGCAGGCTCTCACGCCAGCCCCCGACGAACCCACAAGCCAAACACGCCCGACCCAGCACCCGAGCCCACCGCAAAACCCGACCCAAGAGCCGAGCGCAAAACCCGAGCCAAGAGCCGAGCGCAGCGAAGGCGCAGGGGGTGCGGGTGGCGGAGCCCCCGCTCGCGCCGAGCGGAGCGAGGGCGCACAAATGACGAGGGCGAGCTGGCCTGCGCTTTTCGCAGGCACGGCTCGCCCATCGTCCGAGAGCGGGTGACGAGAATCGAACTCGCGTAGTCAGTTTGGAAGACTGGGGCTCTACCATTGAGCTACACCCGCGTGGTGCTGCGGAACATGATTCCACAGACCGGGGGGTGGACTCAAAATGGGTTTCGGGAGCCCGGTGGCGCGAGCAGTGGTTCGGGGCGGCTAGACTTCTCCGGTCACTGCGGGGCGTAGCGTAGTGGCTAGCGCGCCTGCTTTGGGAGCAGGAGACCGCAGGTTCGAGTCCTGTCGCCCCGACAAACCCCCTGCAGCTCTGCTGCGGTCCGGGCCGTCGCCCGTGCTGGCAATGTCATCGAATCAAGGAGAACCGCCACCGTGAAGAGCACCGTCGAGTCCTTGAGCCCGACGAAGGTCAAGCTCATTGTCGAGGTGCCGTTCGAGGAGCTCAAGCCGAGCCTCGACGCGGCGTACAAGAGCATCGCCCAGCAGATCCAGGTGCCGGGCTTCCGCAAGGGCAAGATCCCGCCGCAGGTCATCGACCAGCGCGTCGGCCGCGGCCCTGTGCTCGAGGAGGCGATCAACGACGCGCTCCCGAAGCTCTACTCGCAGGCTGTCAGCGACAACCAGGTGAAGGCGATCGGCCGGCCCGAGGTTGACGTGACCGAGTTCAACGACAAGGAGAGCCTGCAGTTCTCCGCCGAGGTCGAGGTCCGCCCGGAGATCACCCTGCCGGACCTGGAGGGCCTGGAGGCCCAGGTCGAGGACCTCGCGATCTCCGACGACGAGGTCGACGAGCAGATCGAGGGCCTGCGGCAGCGGTTCGGCTCGCTGAACCCGGTCGAGCGCGCGGTGCAGGACAAGGACTTCATCACCCTGGACCTGTCGGCCAGCAAGGACGGCGAGAAGGTCGAGGAGGCGCAGGCGACCGGCCTGTCGTACCAGGTGGGCAGCGGTCAGCTGCTGGACGGCCTGGACGAGGCGGTCACCGGTCTGAGCGCCGGCGAGAAGAAGACGTTCGTCACCCAGCTGGTCGGCGGTGCGCTCAAGGGCGACGACGTCGACGTCGAGGTGACGGTGACCGCGGTCAAGGAGCAGGAGCTGCCGGAGCTCGACGACGAGTTCGCGCAGACCGCTTCGGAGTTCGACACCGCGGATGAGCTGACCGCCGACGTGCGGACCCGGCTGGAGCGCGGCAAGCGGCTCGAGCAGGCCGGCGAGGCGCGTGACGCCGTACTGGAGAAGATCCTGACGCTGGTCGACGTGCCGGTGCCCGAGGGTCTGCTGACCGACGAGCTCGCCGCCCGCAAGGAGAACCTGGAGCAGCAGCTCGGGTACTCCGGGATGACGATGGAGCAGTTCCTCGAGGGTGAGGAGCAGTCCCAGGACGAGTTCGACGAGGACCTGAAGAAGCGCTCCGAGGACGCGATCAAGGCGCAGTTCGTGCTGGATCTGGTGGCCGAGCAGCAGGAGCTGAGCGTCAACGACCAGGAGCTGACCGAGCACATCGTCCGGCACGCGCAGCGTTCCGGCGTCAGCCCGGACCAGTTCGCCCAGCACGCGGTCGAGAACAACCTGGTCCCGAGCCTGGTGTCCGAGGTCGTCCGCGGTAAGGCGCTGGCCTACCTGGTCGAGAACGCGACGGTCACCGACGCGTCCGGCAACACGGTCGAGCTGAAGACCCTGCAGCCCGACGGCACGTACGCCGACCCCGAGGCCGAGGGCGCCGATGAGGCGTCCGACGCCGAGGCCCCGGTCGCGGAGCCCGCGAAGGCCTGATCCACGGCGTAACGGCCCGGCACCCAGCGATGGGTTCCGGGCCGTTCGCATTTTGCGAACCGGCTGCAAGGAAACCGACGGCTGGACCGCCTAGCGTGGCTGGTGAAACGATTTCCGAGCGAGGAGGCGGGTGTGACCGCGCTGCTGGAGGAGCCTGAGGTCGACCGTCCTGAGCTCTCCGAAGTACCTGACGAGGAAGCGGTCGACGAGCCCGGATCCGTTGTTCTGTGCGGCTGGTGAATACGTCCCGAATTCGCTGACAGCAGACAGACAGCAGACAGATCAGGCATGAGGATGCGCCGTGAGCGAACACCTACGGCCCAGCCTTAGGTCTGTCGCCGTCGACCAGTAATGTCGGGTTCGTGAACGAGACATTTGCAGCCAGCCCCACCGCCGCGGGCGGCAACGGATCCGGCGGACAAGACGACGACATCTACCGCGAGCTGCGGAAAAACCGGATCATCTTCCTGGGCTCCGAGGTTCGCGACGACAACTCGAACGCGATCATCGCGCAGATGCTCCTGCTGAACGCTCAGGACCCCAACGCGGACATCTGGCTGTACATCAACTCGCCGGGTGGCTCGGTGGACTCAGGCATGGCGATCTACGACACCATGCAGTGGATCTCCAACGACGTCGCCACGGTCGGGATGGGTCTGGCCGCCTCGATGGGCCAGTTCCTGCTCTGCGCCGGCGCGAAGAACAAGCGGTTCGCGCTGCCGCACACCCGGGTCATGATGCACCAGCCGTCCGGCGGTATGGGCGGTACGGCCTCCGACATCAAGATCCAGGCCGAGCAGTCGCTGCACCTGAAGGCGCTGCTGTTCAAGCTGATCTCGGAGCACACCAACCAGCCGCTCGAGCAGGTGGAGAACGACGCCGACCGCGACCGCTGGTTCACCGCCGACGCGGCCAAGGAGTACGGCTTCATCGACCACGTGGTCACCAGCGCCGCCCAGCTCAGCCAGGGCAGCCCGAACTCCTGATCTCCCACTCCGTCTCAGTTAAGGACGCACAATGAACTACTTCATCCCGCAGTGGGAGGAGCGCACGTCGTACGGCATGCGCCGCATCGATCCCTACACGAAGCTGTTCGAGGACCGCATCATCTTCCTCGGCACGCCGATCACCGACGAGATCGCGAACGCGGTGATGGCGCAGCTGCTGTGCCTGCAGTCGATGGACTCCGACCGCGACATCAGCATCTACATCAACTCCCCGGGCGGCTCGTTCACGGCGCTGACCGCGATCTACGACACCGTCCGTTACATCAAGCCGGATGTGCAGACGGTCTGCCTCGGCCAGGCGGCGTCCGCGGCGGCTGTGCTGCTCGCGGCCGGTACGCCGGGCAAGCGCCTCGCCCTGCCGAACAGCCGGATCATCATTCACCAGCCGGCCACCGAGGGCACCTACGGCCAGTCCTCCGACATCGAGATCCAGGCGAACGAGATTCTCCGCCTGCGTGCGCTGCTGGAGACCATGCTGGCCGACTCCAGCGGCAAGTCCCGCGAGGAGGTCTCCCGCGACATCGAGCGGGACAAGTTCCTGACCGCCGAGCAGGCCATCGAGTACGGCTTGATCGACGACGTCCTGCAGACCCTCAAGACCCCGGTCCCGGCCGGCGTCTGACCCGGCCGACGGCCTGTCAAGAGCTCGACGCGTTCGCCACCGGCGTAGTCACAACCCGGTGGCGAGCGCGGTTTTTTAGCCCACGACGGGGTACCGTCGAAACGGTCCGACTGCGCATAGAAGGGATCTGTCCCGGTGGCACGCATTGGTGACGGCGGTGACCTGCTCAAGTGCTCGTTCTGTGGAAAGAGTCAGAAGCAGGTCAAGAAGCTCATCGCCGGTCCCGGCGTCTACATCTGCGACGAATGCATCGATCTCTGTAACGAGATCATCGAGGAGGAGCTGAACGAGGGCTCCGAGGTCGGTCTCACCGAGCTTCCCAAGCCGCGGGAGATCTACGACTTCCTCAACGCGTACGTCGTCGGACAGGACGTGGCGAAGAAGGCGCTCGCAGTAGCGGTGTACAACCACTACAAGCGGGTTCGCGACGGTCAGGGCGCCTCGAGCGCCGGCCGGCACGCGAAGGACGAGGCCGTCGAGCTGGCCAAGTCCAACATCTTGCTGATCGGCCCGACGGGCTGCGGCAAGACCTACCTCGCCCAGACGCTGGCCCGGATGCTCAACGTCCCGTTCGCGATCGCGGACGCGACGGCGCTGACCGAGGCCGGCTATGTCGGCGAGGACGTCGAGAACATCCTGCTCAAGCTGATCCAGGCGGCGGACTACGACGTCAAGAAGGCCGAGACCGGAATCATCTACATCGACGAGGTCGACAAGATCGCCCGCAAGAGCGAGAACCCGTCGATCACCCGCGATGTCTCCGGTGAAGGTGTCCAGCAGGCGCTGCTGAAGATCCTGGAAGGCACCACCGCGAGTGTCCCGCCGCAGGGCGGCCGCAAGCACCCGCACCAGGAGTTCATCCAGATCGACACGACCAACGTGCTGTTCATCGTCGGCGGCGCGTTCGCCGGTCTGGACCACATGGTCGAGCAGCGGGTCGGCAAGAAGACCCTCGGCTTCAACGCCTCCCGCGAGCCGGAGAAGCCGAAAGAGCTCGGCGGGTACGCCGATGTCATGCCGGAGGACCTGCTCAAGTTCGGGCTGATCCCCGAGTTCATCGGCCGGCTCCCGGTCATCACGACGGTGTCGCCGCTGGACCGCGACGCGCTGATCAAGATCCTGTCGGAGCCGAAGAACGCGCTGGTCAAGCAGTACCGGCGGCTGTTCGAGATCGACAACGTCGAGCTGGAGTTCAGCGACGACGCGGTCGAGGCGATCGCGGACCAGGCGCTGCTGCGCGGCACCGGCGCCCGTGGTCTGCGGGCGATCATGGAAGAGGTCCTCCTCAACGTGATGTACGAGGTGCCTAGCCGCGAGGACGTCGCCAAGGTCGTCGTCACCGGCGACGTCGTACTGGAGAACGTCAACCCGACGTTGATCCCGCGTGACCAGCTCGAGCGCACCAAGCGCCGCGAGAAGAGCGCGTAACAGAACACGACGAAAGGGAGGCCGGAGTCCGCTGTACGGCGGACTCCGGCCTCCTTCTCGTCTACAGGGAAGAAAGCACTGAGTCCGCTGCCGCAAGAGTCTCGTCGACCTGGTCCGCGGTGTGCTCGGTGGACAGGAACCACAGTCCACGCGGGACGATGTTGATCCCGGCGGCGAACAGGCCCGCGTGGAACCGAGCCATCGCGCCCCGGTCGCAGGCAGCGAACGATCGGTAGTCGACCACCTCGGCCTGGTCGGTGATGTAGGTCTGGAACACCGGGCCCGGACCGTCCACCAGCAGCGGTACGCCGTGCTTGGCAGCTGCGGCGCGCAGGCCGGTCATCAGCCGTTGGCCGGTCGCGTTCAGCGATGGGTAGACGTCGTCGCGGTTCTCGTCGAGTTCACGCAGTACCGCGTCGGCGGCCGCCATCCCGACCGGGTGCGAGTTGAACGTCCCCGCGTGCGCCACCTTGCCGTCGGCAATCGTCCCCATCACCTCCGCCGATCCGACCAGCGCGGACACCTGCATCCCGCCGGCCATCGCTTTCCCAAAGGCTGCCAGATCGGGTACGACGCCGAGCAGCTCGCCCGCACCGCCGGGAGCCACGCGAAAGCCGGTGATGATCTCGTCGAAGATCAGCAACGACCCGTGCTGCCTCGTCAGCTCCCGCAGCGCCTCGAGGTAGCCGGGTCGAGGCGTGATGCAGCCGGTGTTGCACAGCAGGGGTTCGAGGATGACGGCGGCGATGTCGTCGCCACACCGCAACAACACGTCCGAAACAGCGGCCAGGTCGTTGTACGGGAGCACGATCAGGTCGTCGGCGTCGTGGCGCGGCTGGCCCGCCGTACCGCCGACTGCGGTGGGATGCCGGGCGTCACCAGCCAGCGCGAGGTCCGGGTGCACGCTGTAGAGCACCGGGTCGAGCCAGCCGTGGTAGTTGCCCTCGAACTTCACGATCTTCGGCCGACCGGTGTGACCGCGGGCCAGGCGGATCGCACCGTGCACCGCCTCCGAGCCGACGCTGTTGAAGCGAACCAGCTCCGCTGCGGGGACCATGGCGCAGAGGCGCTCCGCGACCCGTGCCTCCAGCTCGTGCTGTGCGGCATACGCGACGCCACGGCGTACCTGGGTCGAGACGGCATCGGCGACAACTGGTGCGGCGTGGCCGAGGAGGTTGGGGCCTTGACCGAGCACGTAGTCCAGGTAGCGGTTGCCGTCCACGTCCCACAGCTCTGCGCCGCTGGCGTGGTCCACGAACAGGGGCCGGTCGGCACGTCGGGCGTCGCTGGAGACTCCACCGGTGATCACCTTCTGGGCACGCTGGTACAGGCGGTCGGCGTGGTCGTGGGTTCTCTGCACGGGTGCCTCCAAAGGGGCGTCAGTCGAGCTTCTCGGTCAGCAAGCGGAACTGCTGGCGGGGACGGCCACCGCCGGTCGACCGAGCCGGCGGCAGCGGCCACGCGAGTCCGGCCTCGACCAGCTCCTTCAGCATGCGGCGTCCGGTGCGTTGGGTGACCTGCATGATCGCGGCGACGCTCTCGACGTCGACAACGAGTTGCCGGCCCGGTGTGGCACTCATGGCGGAGGCGATCGACGTGACGATCTCCAGCGCCCTCTGATCGAGCGGAGCGCTGTCAACAGGTGCAGCGTCAGCTGTCGCAGGCCCAGGCTCCAGGTCCAGCCGGTCGCTGCCACCGTCCAGGTACACCGCGACCTTGCCGCCTGCAGCAACTGACTCCTCCACAGCCATCAGCGCGTTTGCCTCAGCTGCACGAGCAGTCTGGCCAGTGCCAGCACCCACAGCGACCGGTACGCCGAGTTGCGCCGTCAAGGCGCTCAGGAAGGGTGCAACGGTGAACTGCTCGGTCAGCCGGACCAGTGCGCCGTGTGTGGTGGTGACGAGGAACAGCGTGTCGGACCGGCGCGTCACCGACGCACCGACCTGCCGTGCCTCGGACAACAGCTTCTGGTGGGTCGACAGCGCCAGCTCCTGCTGCCAGTAGTCGCCGGACTCCGCTCCCGAAGGAATGACCTGTACGGCGATCATCGCCAGCTGGTGCGCTCCCATCCGCGTGCCCTGACCGAGCAGTACGGCGGTCTCCAGCGCGTCCCGCACACTCGACCGCGTCGGCGCGATCCGCAGCACCGGTACGCCGTCTGCTCGCAGCTCGCGCTCCACGGACAGGATCGTGGTCAGCGCGACCGTGGTGTGCTGACGCTCCCACTTGTCCCGGTGGAACGCTGCGAAGCCGTCAACCGACTCCGGCCCGTCGTATGGGACGTCATATACCTGTGCGGTGTCCAGGCCGATCTCGGCGTACGCCTCGGTGACGTCGGCCAGGGAGAGCGAGTCGATGCTGACCCGGCTCAGGTCGACGTCTTTGATGGTCAGTGAGGCACGCAGCAGGGCGGCGTACAGCGCGGCGCCGGTCAGTGGGAGGTGGGTGGACGGGACGGTCAGCCAGTGGCCAGTGGTCGCCAGGTCGAACGCCCACGGGCCGGGGAAGACGGCGGAGTCGATCCGGTCGCGCAGCCTCAGGTAGCGCTCCTCGGCCTCGGACTGGTCGTCGTACCCGCCGGTGAGGAACCGCACGCCGTGCGCGGACCGCTCCGCGACCTCCTGCCCGACCTCGGCCATCGTCTTCACCAGACGACGTGGCCCGAACAGTCCAACGGTCACTGCCGGCACCCGCTCACCCGCCGCCGGCTCGGTATCGTCACTCATCGTCAACCCCTCGTTCTCCCGGTAGCGGCCGCCACCGGAACAGCTTGCGGGCATTCCCGCTGAGAACATCTTGACGTTGACTCTCCGTCAAAGGGGCGCACACCACTCTGCCCAGTGACATCCGCTGGTCGATGAAGGGAAAGTCCGAGCCGAACAGGACCCGCCCGCTGCCCACCTGCGCGACCATCGCACCGATCATCGGCCCGGTCATCTGCGAGCCGCACACCTCCAGCCAGAGCGACTCGTACCGGCTCGCGGCCTCGATCGCCTCGGCTACGCCGGCCGGGGTGATACCGGCGTGGCCGAGCATGACCGCAGCACCCGGGTAGCGCTCGGCGACCGTCTGGAACATCGCCGGAGCGTCGTACGGCGACTGGTGCTCGGAGTGGCTGAGCACGGGACAGCCGGTCGACTCGGCGAACTCCCAGACCGCGGCGTACCGCGCCCCGGTGACTGGATAGCGATGCAGCGACGGGTGCACCTTGATCCCGACGAACCTCTCGTCGGCCGCGAGCCGCTCGAGCTCGCGCTCCGGGTCCTGCCACGGGTTGATGACCGCGTACGCCGCGATGCGTCCCGGATGCGCGTCGACGGCGGCCAGCGATTGCGAGTTGCCGAGGTGCGCGTCCTGCTGGATCGCGCGATTGGCCGAGAGGACGGTGACGTCGGTGCCGGTCAGGTCCATCACGGCGACCATCGTGGCGGCGTCCGGGTCCGGGATGTAGAACAAGGAGTACGGGCCGAGATGCGCGTGGACGTCGATGATCCGGTGCGTCGGCCTGCGCCCGATCACAACCAACCTCCCGCCGTGCTCCGCACGTCGCGCGGGCCGGACTGCCGGGGCGTGTCGGGGGCGCCGAAGAGGCGGGTTGCGTTGGTGAATCCGACCTGGTGGATCGTGGCGTCGTCGAGGCCGGACCAGGCCAGCCGGACGACGCTCTCGCCTGGGTCGCGCAGGCCTAAACCGGTCGCGAACAGCAGCCGGTCGGCGAGGCCATGGGCGGCCAGCCACTCGACGCCCTGGTGCGAGGCGAAGTCGACGAGGTCCACGTGCAGGTTGGAATGCCCGGAGAGCGCTGCCCAGAGTTCACGCAGCTTCCGGTAGCCCAGGTTCGACACGATGATCGGCAGTTCGGGATACCGGGTGGCGATCGTCGACAGGTCCGTCCAGGCGATCTCCGCCGAGTCGATGCACAAGGGCAGACGGTTGGCCTGCAGCGCGGCGTACAACTCGTCGAGCAGGCTGGGGGAGAAGCCGTGCGACGCCGGGTGGATCCGGAAGGCCGCGACGCCGTCGTCGACGGCGCGTTCCACCAGTTCCGTCAGCGAGTCCAGTTCGCCCGGGGTTGCGGGCACCGCGCTCCAGCACGCGAGTACGCCGCGATCGGCCAGGCTGTGCGCGAGGGCGGACGCCTCCGCGTTGCCGCCGATCGGGTCGTGCAGCCAGGAGGCCATCGCACTCACCAGCGCGCCTGACAGCTCGAACCGGTCAAGATGCGCGGCAACCGCATCCCGATCGGTCGCCGGCTGCAAACTGGCCGGATGCGCGCCGGTCACCACCCGCGCGTCGAACCACCCACAAGTCACCGCATCACTCATCACGAACCATCCCCCGATTCAACAGTCCAGCGGCCCGCGTACGGCAACGTCAAGTGCGCCCATCCGTCCTCGATCGCCGCGTCGATCACGATGCCGTTGAGGCGGAGCTCGCCGGTAGCGCGCACAGACAGCTCGCAGCGTGCCGAGCAGGTGACCTCGTACCGCGTCGACTCGGCAAGGATGGTGATGTCTTCTGTGGAGCGGACCAGCGACGGCAGTTCCCGCACCTGCCAACCGGTTGCCCAGGACAACTTTCCGTTGACGGAGCGGATCCAGGTGGAGGCGCCGATGCGGTCGATGGTGGGTCCGTTGGTGACGAGTAGTTCACCGTCTACTCGGGTGACGGCAACGTCGTCCGCGGACGGCACGAGAACGGTTGTGAAGTCGCCGCTCGAGCGTTCCAAGCTGAGCGAGTGCAAGGGCCCGTACTCCGCCGTCTGAGACTCCAGAACCGGCCGCCGGGCGGTGCCCTCCGTGGTGCCGACGACGGTTGTCGCCGGATCACCCGCCTCCACCAGCAGGAGCCGCCCTGCCGCGTACGCGAGCGGCCCGACCTGCTGCCAGGGATGAAGCGCATGCCACAGCGCGCGGAAGGTGTGCGGGCCGCTCGCCCTGTCCGTCACGACGACGTACGCCGGCTCCTCGCGCACCATCGCGATCGTGCGCGCCTGCTCCAGCCCGTTGCCGTGATGCCGTCCCGAGAAGACCGCCACCGGACCGGTGTCGATGAGCGGATCGACCGAGACCCGACGATCCGTCGACAGTTCGCGATCGTCGACGAGGACCGTGTTGTGGCCCCGACCTGACTGGTACCAGCTCACATAGCCGGGATCGTCGTAGCTCGGGGGACCGCCCGCCTCCCACAGCAACGGCTCGCCCCCGCCGTCCAGCACAAGATCCAGTACGGCACGATGCGAGTGCGACTCCAGCTCATGCTCGATATGCGGCCCGTGATTGATCACGGCCCGCAGCTCGTCACTCCGCAAGATCGTGTACCCCGACTCCGGCAAGAAAGTTGCCAAAGGCAACTCCAAAGGCAGCGAACCGCCACGCTCCAACATCGCAGCAGGCCAGACGATCCCGCTGTCCTGCAGATGCGGCACCCATCCACCCGACGACACCAACTCGCGCAACCAGGTATGCATCGCGGCGTACCGGGGATGACCCGCAACCCCCGAGTCGATCCGCGCCGCCGTTTGCAGCGCGCTCAGCACCATCCCGTGGTACCCGGGCGACCGCTCGTAGTGCCCGCCATCCGGATAGATGTCCAAAGCGAGGTGCTCTTCGATCCGCTCCCGCGCACGCCACGCCCAGGCCGCCGACTCCACGAGTGACGGCAGTACGGCGCTGATATGCAGCAGCTCGGTCGCGCACACCAATTGCCAGTTCCCGTGCCGGAAAACGTCATGCTCGTCGTACGCCCAGCGGGCTCCACCGACCAGCGTCGCGACCAGCCGACCCCACGCGCGATCGGACAGCGACGACGGAGTCAGTACTTCGAGCGTCGGCAGCAGGTTGCGGCAGCGCGCCCATGTGCCCAGCGAGTACCAGATGACGTCCAGCCCCGGCCACTCGCCGGTGACCGAGTCGCGCCGCTCCACCCACTCGTCGAGGTGCCGCTCGAAGGCCCGCAGATAGCGCTCGTCGCCGGTCAGCAACCAGGCATCAACGCCGGGCTTCAGCCAGCCGAGGTAGTGGAAGCCGTACAGCTGCGACCGGCCCTTGCCCAGCCCGGTCACGTCCACGCCATCAAGCAACGGCGCTGCAGCTTCGAGTACGCCGTCAGCTGAGTCCGGCAACGGCCAGGCCGGACGCTGCATGCGTGACCCGACGAAAGCGCGCAGCCCGGCGAGATCCTCCGCCGGCGACCCGAACGCCTTCAACAGGTCGTCAGTTCCGATCTGATTGATCCGCCCGTCGATATGCCGTGGTTTCTCCGGACCCACACTCATGCGACATCGACCGGTTGCCGGGTCTCGATCGACAGATGCGCGGCCTCGAGTACGGCGGTCACGTCGCGGCTGCTCTCGATCGTGATCAGCGGCTGCCGCCCGGTCTGGCAGCAGTCGACCCAGTGCGCGATCGCGTCGGCGTACGCACCGGCCGGGATCCCGTGCATGACCCGCTGCAGCATGTTCCGCGGATAGCTGTAGCCCTCCGGACGAGCCAGTACGACGCTCTCCTTCTGCCGGTCGAGCTGTACGACGCCGTTGTCGGTGATCACCGCGACGTACGAGTCGACCGTGGTCGGGAACGTGTTCGGATAGATCCACGCCGACTCGAACGTGGCGACCGCGCCGCGCGAGTACTCCGCCTGGATCTGGATCGCGTCCGGGGTGTCGATGCCGAGCGACCGCAGCTTGCCCCAGCGCGCGGTCGCGTAGACCCGGCGTACCTGATCGCGCAGCAGCCACGAGACCAGGTCGATGTCGTGGCTGGACAGGAACCACGCACACGTCGTGCGATCGGCCCACGACAACATCTCGGTCGGCACGAAGATCGTGTCGTCCTTGCGTGCGTACGCGACCGCGGCCTCGCCGAGATCCGCGAGCAGCTCGTAGGCCTGTGCGTACGCCGGAACCCAGCGGTGGTTGAACAGGCACATCGCGATCACCTCGTTCTCGCGGATCGCCTTCACCGCGGCGTCGGCCTCCGCGATCGACGTGGTCATCGGCTTCTCGACCAGGATGTGCTTCCCGGCCTCGGCCGCGCGCACCATCATCTCGCCGTGCACGTGATCCGGAGTCGTGAGTACGACGGCATCCACCGAATCGTCGGCGAGCAGCGCGTCGAGGTCGGGGTGGATCGTGGGCCGCCGCGCGCCACGTGCGGCGATCTCGTCGGCCAGCCGCCCGGCCGAATCCGCCGACCGGCTGGTCACCGCCGTGATCTCGGCGTCGGACCGGCCGGACAACGACAACGCGTTGCCCCGCCCCATGATTCCGGCCCCGACAATCCCAATCCGCAACACGCTATTTGCCCTTCGCCAGAGTCTCGTTCCACGCCTTCTCGGCGTCGTCCAGTGCTTGCTCAGCAGTCTTGGTACCCGACATGTACGCGCGGATCTGGTCGTCGAACAGCTGTCGCAGCTGCTCGTCGTTCCCGGAACCCATCGACGCGTCCACGCTGGTCTTGAACGTGTCGACCAGGATCTTGCGGGCCTGATCGGCCGGCGTGTTCCCGGAGATGTCGGTGAAGAACGGGTCGGCGAGTGCCTTCACCGACGACGGGTAGATCGGGACGAGCTTGCAGAGCGCGAGCTGCTGCTCGGGCGCGGCGACGTACTTGAGCCACGCGGCCGCCGCAGCCTGGTTGTCCGACTTCGCCGGGATGCCCATCACCTGCTGGCCGGACATGTAGTACTTGCTGTCGGCACCGGTCACCGGGGGACCGACCACGATCGAAGAGTAGACCGCGGGCGCGTTCTTCTCGACATTGAGCAGCGAGCTGGAGACGGCCGCCGGGTTGAACGCGATCAGCTTGTTCTCCAGCGACTGCGGCAGGTCCCGCGGGTTCTCGCTCAGGCTTCCGGGCGCGATCGCACCCGACGCGAACAGCGGCTTGAACTTCTGGACCAGCGCGAGAGTCTCCGGCGTGTTGAAGGCAGCCGTCTTCCCGTCCTCCGACAACAGCTTGATGCCGTCAGCCTGCACCACGCTCGAATACGCCATGAAGTTGGTCGCGGACTTGCCGGTCGCGTCGTGGTACTTCGTCGCGAGCGTCAGCGCGTCGTCGTACGTCGTCGGCGGCTTGGCCGGATCGAATCCGGCCTTGGCCAGCAGATCCTTGTTGTAGAACGAGAGCGACGTGCCGCCGTTGTACCACGGGATCGCGATGCGCTTGCCGTCGACAACCAACGGGTCGGCCAGGTTGGGCAGGTACGCCGCGACGTCCTCCTGGCTGAACAACGAGCTCAGGTCCGCCATCGAGCCGGCGAACAGCCCGGTCGTCGCGGACGTGAAGTTGACGACGTCCGGCACCTTCCCGCTGGCGATCGCGGCCAGCAGCTTGGTGGTGATGTCCGCGCCAGGCACGTCCACCCAGTTGATGTGAACCTTCGGATGGTCCTTCTGGTACGCGTCGATCCATTTCTGGATGTCCGGCCCGTAGTTCTTCTGCAGGTTGATCGTCCACCACTCGACGTCGCCGGCGTACGCGTCGCTGGACTGCTGCTTCGGTTCGTCGCCGCCGGCCGGGCTGCCGGACACACAACCGGTCAGCGCGAGAAGCAGAGCGGCACCCACCGCAAGGTGCCTGAGCAGGGATCGGGCCATCGGTGGCTCCTCAGAACGAAATGTCCTAAACCTGGCTTACAGACACCAGAGTGTTCGGCATCTCGTGAGCGAGGTCAAGGGAAGATCGCAGAAAATTCTGGGAGTTAGCGCTTCCTGCGGCCGCGTTCGTGCGTTACGGTTCCGGACATCCAGGAATCTGAAAGCTAGGTTTCAGACATTAGGGGCGACATGCGAGGACGTGTAGTCGGACAGCACTGGTACACGCCGTACGTGTTCATGCTGCCCGGGCTGCTGTTCTACGCCGCGATGTTCGCCTGGCCGGCCGTCATCGCGATCCAGTTGGCGTTCTCCGACTACGACATCGTCCATCCGGTCCGCTTCTCCGGGCTGGACAATTTCATCCGGCTCGGGCAGGACCCGCGGGTCTGGATCGCGCTGCGCAACTCGCTGTTGTTCCTGCTGATGTTCCTGCCGCTGACCGTGGTCGCGCCGCTGTTCCTGGCGATGCTGGTCAACCTGAAGCTGCGCGCGATCCAGGCGTTCCGGATGCTCTACTACCTGCCGGTGATCACGTCGATGGTCGCGGTGGCGGTCGCCTGGCGGTATGTCTTCAACCGCGAAGGCGTCGTGAACTGGCTGCTCGGCCTCTTCGGCGCCGGCCCGATCGACTTCCTCCTCGATCGGCACTGGGCGCTGCCGACCGTCGTACTGCTCGAGGCGTGGAAGAACGCCGGGTTGTTCATGATGATCTACCTGGCCGGACTCCAGGCCGTGCCGTCCGATCAGGTCGAGGCGGCGACGATCGACGGCGCGAACGCGTGGCAGCGGCTGCTGCACGTCGTCGTACCGTCGCTGCGGCCGACCTTCGCGGTGACGCTCGTGCTCAGCATGCTCGAGGCGATGCGGGCGTTCGAGTCCGTCTACGTACTGACCCGCGGCGGGCCGCTCGACTCGACTCTCACCCTCGGCTACTACATCTGGTCGAAGGCCTTCCAGGACTACGACATGGGCTACGCGAGCGCCGTCGGCCTGCTGCTGTGGGCGATCATGATCGTCCTGGCCGGCTTCAACCTCCTGGTGACCCGACGGAGGGACGGCTGATGGCCCGCCGCCTGTACCGGAGCCGGCCGCGGATCAACGTGCGCCGCGTCGGCCTTTATGTGCTGCTGATCGCGGTGGCGGCGTTGTTCATCGGGCCGTTCCTGATCCTGCTCAGCTCGGCGACCAAACCGGCCAGCCAGGACGTGTTCGGCTTCCCGCCCGATCTGATCCCGCGGCCCCCGGTCTTCGACTGGTTCCGCGAGGCGTGGACGACGATCCCGTACGCGCGCTTCCTGGTGAACTCGGTGATCTACGTCGGCATTACCGTCCCGATCTACCTCGTGATCTCGGCGCTGACGGCGTACCCGCTGGCCCGGATCGCATTCCGCGGCCGCGGCGTGTTCTTCATGCTGTTCCTGTCGATCATGTTCCTGCCCGGCGAGCTGATGCTGATCCCGCGGTTCCTGGTGATGAGCCAGCTCGGGCTGACCGACACGTTCGCTGCGGTGATCCTGCCCGCGGTGCTGTCGTCGCTCGGGATCTTCCTGCTTCGCCAGGCGTTCTCGCAGATCCCGGACGAGATCGTCGAGGCGGCCCGGATGGACGGCGCGAACGAATTCGCGATCTTCTGGCGGATCTGCGTGCCCATCGTCGCGCCGACGCTGGCCGTGCTCGCGATCCTCGGCTTCGTCTCGGTCTGGAACAGCTTCATCTGGCCGCTGGTCGTGCTGACCAGCCAATCGAAGTACCCGATCGCGCTCGGGATCGCCTACCTGAGCGGCGTCAGCGGGACCGATGTTCGCGGTCTTGCCGCCGGGACGGTGATCTCGCTGGTCCCGGTGATCTTCGTGTTCCTCCTGCTGCAGAAACGCATTCTCAACAGCATGGGCGGTGCAGTCAAAGGCTGAGCCGCCCACCGCCGCCCACCGCCGCCCACCGCCGCCCACCGCCGCCCACCGCCGCCCACCGCCGCCCACCGCCGCCCACCGCCGCCCACCGCCGCCCACCGCCGCCCACCGCCGCCCACCGCTCCGTCCACCCTGTGAGGCCCTCATGCAACCGTTCAGCCGCCGCACGCTCATTCTCGGAACGACCGCCGGCGGAGTCGCCGCCTGGGCCGGCATCCCGGCCCTCTCGGCATCCGCCGATCCACTCGTCTACGACTCACCCGAAGCCTTCGACGTCGCGCAGGCCGGCTACCTCGCGTCCGACCCGCAGGACAACGAGGCCGGCGTGTACGCCTGGGGCGAGTCCTACTTCCTGCTCAGCCTGCTCCGGATGTACGAGGCCCATCAGGACGAGCGCTACCTGCGGACGTTCGAGGACCGCGCCCACCACCTGATGAAGACCACCGACCACGCCCGCCACGTGACGGACTACGCCGGCCGGTCCGGCAAGGTCTGGCGTACGGCGGGTAACTACACCGCCGGGCACGGCGTACTCCCTGATGGCGACGGCAAGCCGGCGATCCAGCTCCGCTGGGCCGGGAGCCGGTCGGCCGAGTCGACCGCCGAGGTCTCGAACGTTGCCGACGGCACCTTTGACCTCGTACTTCGCAACCCCGCCACCACGACCGTCGTCACGCTGCCCGGCGTCACCCTCGATCCCGCTGCGCCGACGTACGTCGTGACCGCTGTCAACAACGCCTACACAGCAGGGCTGCGCTGGACTGCGGCCGATCTCCGCGCGACTCCCGCTGCAGCGCCCGCACCCGCACCTGCCACGATCACCTTCCAGTCGCAGTACTACGTGTTCGCCGTACACACCGGGATGATCGCGTTCCCGTTGGCGCGCTACGCCCGGATGGTGTTGCAGTCGCCGAAGCTCCGTTCGCGGCAGAAGTTCGCGCGCGACGCCCTCGACGCGGCGACCGCGGCCGTTGCGTTCCACGATCCCGAATGGGTCTCGCGGCCGGACGGGACCGGCGATTATGTGTGGCCGAAGGGTGCGCCGATCCCGTTCGACGGGACGATCCAGCCGTACAACCAGAGCCAGGGCATCGGTCAGGTGCTGGTCGAGCTCTTCCGCGCGACCAAGCAGCCGCGCTACAAGACCCGGGTCCAGCAGATGCTCAAGGCGTACCAGCCTGCTCTGCGACTCGTCGACGGCGCCTACGTGTGGACCTACTGGCCGCCGTACAGCGAGTTGTACGCCGGTTACCCGAAGACCGCGGGGATCTCGGAGTACACGCCGTCGTACCCGGCGTCGAAGCAGATCGAGGATCTCAGCCACGCGGCGATCAGCACCGAGTTCGTGCACGCGGCGTACGACGCGGGGATCGACGGGGGACCGGTCACGGACGTGACCATCTTCGCGAAGACGTTCACGCAGAAGCTGATCCGATCCGCGAACGAGGTCTGGTTCCGCGTCGACGGGACCGGTGACGCCGTGCCGGCCAACGCGGTCCAGTGCGCACGATGGGGCGAGTACGCCGAACAGGATCTGCTGATCTACCAGCAGTCCTTGCGCGTGTACGACGCCGTACAACTCATGCCGGTGCAAGGCTCGCACGCATTGGGTATCGCATACCTGAACTGGGCGAAGAACTCTGGTTGGAGGAACAAGTGAGACTGCTCCGGATCCGCAGCGACGACGGCCTGCGCGACGCCGTACTCGACGACGACGGCCGGGTGCGGCTGTTGCCGGGCGCCGCCGAGCCGTTCGACCTCGACCGGCTGCGTGAGCGGACGCCTGGTGACGAAGCGTTGGGCTTCGAGGCGGTGAGACTCGCCCCGCCGCTGAGCCCCGGCAAGATCGTGTGCGTCGGGCTGAACTACGCCGACCACGCGGCCGAAGGCGGGCAGGAGGCGCCGGCCGAGCCGATCCTGTTCATGAAGGCGCCGGACACCGTGGTCGGTGCGCGCGACGACGTGATCATTCCGCGGGGCAGCGAGAAGACCGACTGGGAGGTCGAGCTGGGCGTTGTCATCGGTCGGAAGGCGGCCTACCTGGCTGACGAGGCCGAGGCGATGGCTCATGTCGCCGGATATGTGCTCGCCAACGACGTGTCCGAGCGACACTTCCAGCTCGAGCGCGGAGGCCAATGGGACAAGGGGAAGAACTCGGCGACGTTCTGCCCGCTCGGTCCGTGGATCCTGACCGCGGACGAGGTGCCGGATCCGCAAGCGATCAAGCTCGGGCTGGACGTGAACGGCGAGGCGTTGCAGGACGGGTCGACGGCGAACATGATCTTCGGCGTCGCGCACCTGGTCCACTACATCTCGCAGTTCATGACGCTGTACCCGGGCGACGTGATCAGCACCGGTACGCCGGCCGGCGTCGGCGCAGGCCAGAAGCCGCCACGCTTCCTGCGCGAGGGCGACGTACTCCGGGTCTGGGCCGACGGCCTGGGCGAGCAGCACAACCGGCTTCGTGGCGCTAACGACAGGACGTAGTCGTCTACGTATACGACTTCGCACGCCTGACCGCGGCGCGAGCCGGCCCAGAAACCTGGGTACCTCCTGTCGTTAGCGCCCCAGCGCGGCGGCGATCGAGTCCGCGATCGGTGTTGTGGGACGACCGATCAGGCGGCTGAGGTCGCTGCCGCGTCCGGCCAGCAGGCCGCGCTCGATCGCCGCGTCGACGTCCACGAGGATCGGGGCGAACCGCTCCGGCAACCCAGCCCCGATCAGGATCTGCAGGTGCGTCTCGGCCGGAACGTTGTTGTAGGCAACGTTCTTCCCGGACTGCTCGGCGAGCTCGGCGGCGTACTCCGTCAGCGTCCAGGCGACGTCGCCGTTCAACTCGTAGGCCTTCTTGTCGTGCCCGTCCCCGGCCAGCACGACGGCTGCCGCAGCGGCGTAGTCCCGGCGCGCGGCCGACCCGATCCGCCCGTCGCCGGCGCTGCCGACAACACCGTGCTCCAGCTGTACGGCGATCTGGTCGGTGTAGACCTCGTTGTACCAGCCGTTGCGCAGGAGCGTGTACGGCAGCCCCGAGTCGAGGATCGCCTGCTCGGTCGCGAGGTGATCGGCAGCCAGATCGAAGTCGGCCTCGGGTCCGCCGAGCACGCTGGTGTACACGATCCGCGCGACGCCGGCGTCCTTCGCGATCGCGATGATCGACTTGTGCTGGTCAACCCGGTTCGGCTCGAGTCCGGAGATCAGCAGGACGGTGTCCCCGGCGCCGAACGCCTTCGCCAGCGCGGCCGGGTCGTTGTAGTCGGCGATCCGGACCTCGACGCCGCGGGCCGCGATCGGGGCGGCCTTCTCGGCGTTTCGGGCGACCGCGACGACCTGGTCGGCGGGAACCCGCTGCAGCAGTTCGTCGATGACGAGGCTGCCCAGGTGGCCGGTGGCGGCGGTGACGACGATGCTCATCTGTACTCCTCAGTGGTTGATGTCTGTCACCGACAGTAGGCAGCTTCGGCGAGCGGATCTATGTCCATAGAGCGCAGATTTATATCCGATCGTCTTGACGGCTGCGCGTATCATGGAGGACATGGATGTGCTCGCAGATGTCGTCGACGCGATGAAGACCGGTCCGGCCACCTCCGGGCGCACCGACGTCCGGGGCCCGTGGGGGCTGCGGTTCGGGCACTCGTTCGGCGCCACGTTCCATCTGGTCCTGCAGGGTACGGCGTGGTTGCTGCCGCCGGACGGCGACCCGATCCCGCTCGGACCGGGCGACGCCGTACTGCTTCCGCGCGGCCTCCAGCACACGCTGGTCGACCATCCGGACTCGCCGACCGTCGACTTCGATCCGTCGGTCGAAGAGCCGCAACACGGTCAAGGCGCCCGCGCGCTGTTGTTGTGCGGGACCTACCGGCTCGATCGCGAACGCCCTCACCCGGTGCTGAGCAGACTGCCCGACGTGGTCGTCGTGCCGGCGGATCCGGGCCGGCACCGAACGTTGCACACGGCAATCAGCATCCTGGGCGAGGAGCTCGACGCGCAGCGGCCCGGCGCGGCGGCCGTCGTACCGGCGCTCGTCGATGCGCTGCTGGTGCTGATCCTGCGGGCCTGGTTCGAGAACAACGACTGCCCGACGGATCGCGGGTGGGCGCGGGCGCTGACCGATCCCGCGGTCGTGCAGTCGCTCGAGCTGATCCACGAGAAGCCTGGTGCCGCGTGGACGGTTGCTGATCTGGCGGCCGATGTCGGACTGTCGCGGGCGGCGTTCGCGCGCCGGTTCACCGAGGCGGTCGGCGAGCCGCCGCTCACGTACCTGTCGCGTTGGCGGATGACGACCGCGGCGCGGCTGTTGCGCGATCACGATCGTCCGCTCGCCACGGTCGCGAAGGAGATCGGCTACACCTCGGAGTTCGCGTTCGCAAAGGCGTTCAAGCGCGACTTCGGCGTACCGCCAGGGACTTACCGCAAGCAGCTCACGCCGGCCTGACGGTCAGATCCTCTGGGCGCAACGTCGCGACCAGTTCGCCACGACTGCGGACGCCGACCTTGGCGAACGCGGACTTCAGGTGGTCCTGGATGGTGTGCGGCGAGATCGACAGCCGATCCGCGATCTCGGTGGTGGTGTGCCCGGAGATGATCTCCAGGCAGATCTCCCGCTCGCGCGTGGTCAGGCCGTACGCCGCCAGTAGCATCCCGACCAGGTGATGACCGGACGCCGGCTCGATCGTGACCACGACCTCCTCGTCGTTGTCCCCGAGCAACCGACTGCCCTGCAACACAACCCATCCGCCCGACGCCGTCTGCACCCGCGCCTGAAACGTCCCGCCGGCCGCCACCCGCGCGCCGGTGACGACCGCGCGCAGCAGTACGTCGAACCGCCCTGGCGCGATCTCGTTCAGCTCGTCCTGCCAGGTCTGCGCGGCCGCCGTGATCGCCCGAGGTTCGCCGTTGGGGCCGGTGACGACGATCGACGGGCCGACCCGTCCGCGGTACCCGTGCGCATCGGTCCGTACGGCGACCCGCGTCGCCGCGCCGATCACCGGCGCCACCGACCCGAGGAACTCGACCTCGCGATCGCTGAAGTCCGAGCCGCTCCGCACGAACCCGGCCGCACCCCAGCAGTCCCCGTCGACGGTGAACGTGGTCCGCACCTCGTGCTCGATCCCGAGCGGCCGCCACACCTCGTTCAGCCGCCGGTGCCCGACGACCTCGCGGTACGGCAGGTCGGACATCCGCGCGACCCGGCGATCCTCGCGGGCCAGTTCGGCGAACGAGTTCGGCACCGATCCGGCGTACTCCGTCTCGGCCAGCCGCGGCTCGTACTCCGAGGGGATGCGGGCCTGCCCGCTGGTCATCGAGCTCATCACCAGCGTGGCCGGATCCAGGCCGGCCCAGCAGGTCAGCTCGCTGCCGACGACCCGCTCGACCACCTCGATCGCGGCCGCGTGCAGTTCGACGACGCCCATCCCCGACGTCGCCAGTGCCGCGATGTCCCGGCGCGCGGTCCGCGCCTGGCCCTCCCACATGCGCTCAGTATGCGCCGCCGTACCGGGGCCGCCTATCCCGGAAATGTGGGGATTCCGGTCAGGTCCTGAGCCCAGCCGCACGGGATTTCGGCCGGCCTCACCGCTTCCTACCGTCGCAGCCATGACCGAATCAGTGCATCTGAGCAACGCCGGCAGCGGGGTCGAGCACGCCGCTCCGGACGCGACCGTGACCGTCAAGATCGGCGCCGAACACACCGACGGGCAGTACGAGCTGTTCGAGATCGACGCGCCCCGCGGCGATGCGACGCCGCCGCACAGCGAGACCTGGAGCAAGGCTTTCTACGTGCTGCAGGGCCGGATCCTCGTCCAGGCAGGCGATCAGGGCTACGACCTCGGCCCGGGTTCGTCGATCAGCATCCCGGCCGGCACGCTGAACACCTTCTCGGTGCTCACGCCGTCGGCCAAGTTCCTCACGATCAGCCAGACCGGCCGGATGGGCGAGACGCTATGAGTACGGCGGCGCAGGTGCTGGCGATCTTCATCGCGGTGATGCTGACCGTGGTGTTCGTGATGGAGTCGATCCTCTACCGGCATCCCAAGCTCTATCCGCTGTTCCTGACCAGGCGCGAGGACCTCGACGCGGTCCGGATGTGGACCGTGAACATGGGCTGGTACAACCTGTCGACCGCGGCCGCGCTGGTGATCGGCGTGATCCTCGCGGCCAACGGCCACGAGTCGGCGGGGGAGGCCCTGGTGACGTTCACGGCGGCGCAGCACACGTTCATGGCCGTCGTGCTGGTGGTCTCGGAGCGGCGGTTGTGGCTGAACGCGCTCATGGAAGGCATTCCTGCTGCGGTTTTGCTCATCCTCATGCTGTAGGAAACTTACGGACCTTGCGCAATCATGGGCATGAAACACCGCACACACTCAAGGTTCCCGGATGGTCACCGAGCGTTCGGCTATTCCGGGGGCCTGCCGCCCTGAGTACCCGTGAAGGTGAGGCTCATGAGCCCAATCAGTCGCAGGACCCTTGTTCTCGGCGGACTCGCCGCGGCCGGTGTCGGCGCCCTCCCGGCTGCCGCCCAGTCGTCCGTGATCACCGCCACCGCCGCCGTCCCGTACCCGTTCCAGCTCGGCGTCGCCTCCGGGGAGCCGGACGCGAGCAGCGTCGTACTGTGGACCCGCCTGGCCCCGTCGCCGACCGACGCCGACGGCCAGGGCGGGATGGCGAACGCCGACGTCGCCGTGGACTGGCAGGTGTCGACCACCGACACCTTCAGCACGCTGGTCGCCTTCGGCACAGTCACTGCCACGTACGCCGCCGCGCACTCGGTGCACGCCATCGCCGGCGGCCTCAACCCGGACTCCGACTACTTCTACCGATTCCGTGCCCAGGGCCACATCTCGCCCGTGGGCCGCACCCGCACCACTCCGGCCATCGGCGCCGCCGGACGCGACCTGGTGATGGCCTTCACCTCCTGCTCGCACTACGAGGAGGGGTACTTCACCGTCTATCGCCGGATGGCCGAGGAGAACCCTGGCGTCATCCTGCACCTCGGCGACTACATCTACGAGTACGGTCCGACGACGGGCCGCCCGCGTCTCCACCTCGGCAACGAGATCGTGGCGCTCGCGGACTACCGCCGCCGGTACGCGCAGTACAAGACAGACCCGGACCTGCAGGCTGCGCACGCGGTCGCGCCGTGGATCGTCGTACCGGATGACCACGAGGTGGAGAACAACTACGCCGGCACGGTGCGCGAGAACAACACTCCGGCGCTGACTGCGGCGCAGTGGACCGCGCGGCGCTCGGCGGCGTACCAGGCGTACTACGAGAACATGCCGCTGCGGCCTGCTCAGGTGAACAGCGGCAACAGCATCCAGCTGTACCGGCGGCTGCGGTGGGGGAGTCTGGCGACGTTCCACATGCTCGACACCCGCCAGTACCGCAACGACCAGGCGTGTGGTGACGGCTGGCAGCTGTGCTCGGACGCCGATCTGGCCAACCGCAGTCTGCCCGGCAACCCGCAGGAGACGTGGCTGCTGGACGGTCTGGGGCAGCACCTCGGTACGTGGGACATCATCGGCCAGCAGGTGTTCTTCGCCCGCCGGTTCAACTCGACCGGCGCCAGCATGGACTCCTGGGACGGGTACCGCGCTTCGCGGGCGCGGATCCAGCAGGGCTGGGTGGATCGGTCGGTCCGCAATCCCGTCGTACTCACCGGAGATGTGCACCGGGCGTGGGCCAACGACCTCAAGGCCGACTACAACAACGTGAACTCGGCGACCATCGGCACCGAGCTCGTCACTAGCTCGGTCACCTCGAGCGGCGATGGCGACGCGACCACAGCGGTTCCGGATGTGGGGACGAACCCGTGGCTGAAGTTCTACAGCAATCGGCGCGGGTACATCCGCGCGACGGTCAGCCCGACCGAGATGCGAGCCGACTTCCGCAACGTGGCAAAGGTGTCCGAGCACGGCGCCGCTGCTGCGACCGCGAAGTCGTTCGTCATCCAAGAGGGCCAGCCCGGACTGCAGGCGGTGTGACTCATGAAGACGCTACTCATTACCGCGCTTGCTGCTACCGCTCTGACGCTCACTGCCACCCCTGCTGATGCGCATGTGGCTGCTCCCACGTGGGTGACCGCGAACAGCGTGGCCACCGGCGACCAGGACAACGCATCCGTTGCGATCAACCGGAACGGGTACGTCGCTGTGGCGTGGGAGGACGACCGCGACACCGACAACGCGACCGACAACGTCCATAGCGACATCTGGGTGAGGCTGTTCCACAACGGCACTGCTGTGTATGAGAAGAAGCTGTCCGCCGGTGGCGACAGCGGAGTGACGACCTGGCGACACCTGCACCCGGACGTCGGTCTGGATGACAAGGGCAATGCTGTCGTGGTGTGGCAGGACGACCCGGACGGCAATGGGTTCTACAACATCCCGTACCGCGTCCTGAACACTGCTGGCACCGTGACAGCGACTGGCAACGCCAACACGAGCGCTACTGGTCAGCAGATCAACCCACGGGTTGCTGTGGACCCGGACGGCGCACCATCCACTGCTGCAGTCGCGTTCTCTGTTGTGTGGGAGGACATCCAGACCGGTACGCCGGCCACCGTGAAGGCAGCCGGCTACACCGGACCGACCACGCGCGCCTGGGAGGTCACCGCCTCGCAGACGACCGGCCAGCACCACAACCCGGACGTGGCCGTGTCGGCGTCCGGTGACGCGGTAGTCGTCTGGGACGAGGACGGCGACGCCAACGGTGACTACAACATCGGGCTGATCCGCCTGGGACGGACCAACGGTGCAGCCAGCCTGTCCCGCCGGGTCGCCAACGCCACAACGACGGGCCAGCAGACGGGCGCAGCCGTCGCAGCCAACTTCAACGGCGACTTCGCGGTCGCATGGCAATCAGGTACGGCGCTCGGCACACGCTCGTTCGACTCAGCGGGCACGGCCCGCTATGCCGACGTACAGGCAGCAGCTGCGGGTACTGCGCCGTCGATCGGGATCGACGACCAGGCGCAGACCGTAGTGGGCTGGACGGTCCAGGCGACTGATCTCGATGTGTGGATCCGTGGCTTCGGGACGGACGGCACGGACACGGGACGACTGTCATCGCAGCAGCTCAGCTCGGCCACCGCCGGTCGGCAGGAGCAGATGACGGTCGCGGTCTCGCCGTACGCCGAGGTTGCTGTTGCCTACACCGACGACAACGACGGCAACACGTACGACCAGGTCATCCTGGGCACTGGGATCTCCAACAATAGTTGGTGATTCAGTGCGAGGTCGGGGACATCGTGCTGAGCACCTTGTCCCCGGCCGTGACCACGTCGAGCCCGACGATGTCCTGCAGCGGGATCGATGTACTGGCCGGCACCTGTGCCTGGCTGCCGCCGTTCGCAGCCCACCAGCCGGCTGTCTCGGTGGTGCCGTTGCGACTGCGGACGACCAGCATGCAGTGCTCGTACGGCTGCAGGTCCTTCATCTTCAGCTGGATGTCCGTACCCCAGCCGTGACTGGTCAGCTTGGCAGTGGTGTCGATGCCGCCCACTCCGTCGGTCGCGGTCCAGGTAGCAGAGGCCGGAGTCGACACCAGGCCCCAGCCGACCACGCCGCTCACCATGGCTGCCGATGCAGCCGCCAGCACCCAGCGTTTGCGTCGCGGTCGCTTGCGTTTGGTCAGGTGAAGCGGTGCAGGCTCTGGTTGCTCCGTCTCGATGTCTTCGACCGGTACGGCGTGCAGCAGGCCCGGCAGGTGGGCGAACTGCAGCAGCGTCTCGCGGCAGGTCGCACAGGTCGCGAGGTGCTCCTCGGTCGCGCGACGCTCGGACGCCTCCAGCGCACCGAGAATGTAGGCACCGATCGACATCGTCTCCGGGCACGTCATGAGCCGGTCACTCCTCGTTCCTGCAGCGCCGCACGGAGTGCGTGCAGCGCGTAGTAGCTCCGCGACTTCACCGTCCCCGCCGGTACGCCGAGGACCACCGCCGCCTCGTTGACGGTCCGCCGCTTGTAGAACAGCTCGACGATCACCTGCCGGTGGTCATGGCTCAGTCCGCGCATGACTTCGATCACCTGCCAGACCTGCAGCACGTGGTCGATGTCGTCCCCGAGCGCAGCGAACTCACGGTCGTCGATCGGTACTTCGGTCACCCGGGCGGCCTGTTTGCGGTGACCGGAGATCACCAGGTTGCGCGCGACCGTGAACAGCCAGCGGCCGGCCCGGTCCGGATCCAGTTCCGACGCGTGCGTCCAGGCCCGCGCCATCGTCTCCTGCACGATGTCCTCGGCGTACTGACGGTCGCCGCCCACCGAGCGCAGGACATAGCTGTAGAGCGGCCGCCGGTACCTGTCGTACAACGCGCGGATCACCGTGTCGTCATCCACACCCCAGAACTACGCACCAGAGCCGTAGAAGGTTCAACTGAACCGGTCGGCGCTGTTCTGCGTATCTGATGGTGAAAGGAGCTATTGATGAAAACCACAGTATTGTTGCTAGGAGCAACCGTGGCCGCGGTCGGAACGCTGGCTGCGTGCGGAGGCAACAACACCGATCAGACAAGCACCGGCGGAGCTGCTGCTGGGGCTGCGGTCTCGGTCCAGAACGTGAGCGGGGTCGGTCAGACGCTGGTCGACTCGTCCGGCAAGACGCTGTACTTCGCCGACCAGGAGGCCGGCGGGATGATCAAGTGCACGGGCAACTGCCTGAGCTTCTGGATGCCGGCCACAGGCACCGCCGCCGACGCGAAGTCGGTGACCGGTCTGGCCGTCACGAAGCGCACCGACACCGGCGCCGACCAGCTGACCTTCCAGGGCAAGCCGCTCTACACCTTCAAACTCGACACCGGAGCCGGCAAGGCCCAAGGCAACAACGTCACCGATTCCTTCTCCGGCACAAGCTTCACCTGGCACGCCGCCACAACCACAGCCGCGGCCGCACCTTCTCAAGCAACGTCCAGCTCGTCCGGCGGCGGCGGTTACGGCTACTGATCCTCGACCAGGACGCGAACGTCCCACGGGCCGAGCTCGAGCTTGCCGTTCGTCGGCCGGTCCGCGAGGACGTCGCGGGCCGGACCGGGCACCTTGATATCGACGCTGCCCCACGACCAGTTGTGGACGAATCGGAGCCGCCGTCCGTCCGCAGCGGTCGCGGACGTCACGGTCACACTGCTCGGCAACTCGGACCATGCGACTGGCTTGATCCACCGGAAGAGGGCTGCGGCGAGGGCCGGATTGGGGACCGTACCGACGTACGTGACCCGGCCGGACCCGCAGGCCCGCGTGGTGATCGCCGGCCACCTGCCGAAGTGCGGATCGTCATAGCCGGCCAGAACCTCGGCGCCGTCGAGCTGAAGCCCGTCTGCCCAGCGGGTTGCGGCAGCGTCGTCCCCGAGCTCTAGGCCGCCGGCACCGTGAACGGACAGGTCTACGTCGAGATTGCTGTACTCGTCGTACCGGACACCGGCTGCGGCCGACAGTCTGGCGGGCTGCATGTCGGTGCGGACCCGCGCCTCGACGTCGGCGTACCCCGTGCGCGGTCCGACGACCAGGTGGCCGCCGGCCTCGGCGTACGCGACCAGTCGGTCCAGCAGGCCGTCGTCGGCCAGATAAAGCGCAGGTACGACGAGAATCGAGTGCTCCTCGACCGAGCCCGTGAACTGACTCGTGTGCAGGATGCGGACCTGGAGGCCGGCGTCGAAAGCCCCACGATAGAAGGGGTCGAAGAATCCGTGGTACGAGCGCTCGTCCGGGCTGCCGTCCTCCCGCGCGAGCGCCGGGTACTTCTGCATCAGCCACTTGCTGGGCAGTGAGTACAGCATCGTCACGTCGTTGTCCGGGGTGATGCCGGCAACGAGTGAGCCGGCGGCATCGAACTCCGCACCCAGCTGTGCGACCTCCCGGTAGACCCGACCCGGTTCACCACTGTGAGGAAGGACTCCACCCCAATAGGTCTCCGCACCGAAGTGCAGGGTGTGCCAATGCCAGTACTCGATCATGCTGGCGCCACGAGACACCAGGGCCCACGCTGCCTGGCGCCACTGGCCGTCGTACGCCGGACGGTTGTTCCACGGGTAGCCGATGGACTGCGCGTTGGTCTCCGTGACGAGAAAAGGCCGCTGCTGGGACGAGTACATCCGGTCTGCGCTGAGGTAGAGCGCCCAGGTGCCACTCGTGGTCCAGCCCTGCTGAGCCGGACCGTGAGGTGGGTGCAGCAGGCCGTCCTGCATTGCGTAGTACGCGTTGCCGGTGGTGACGTCCAGACGCCGTACCAGCTCGTCGTCGGCGACGGCCGGGCGCTCGTAGGCGATGCACGTGGTGACGAACTGGTCCGGTCGCGAGTACTCACGGACGAGGTCGGCCTGCCAGCCGATGAACTCCGTTGTCTGATCTGCCTGGAACTGCCGCCACGCCACGTCGTACTGCGGCTGGACGTTACCGTCGGGAGTCCACAGGTCGGCCCAGTCCGACAGGCGGTGCGACCAGTAGACGAGACCCCAAGCGTCGTTGAGATTCTGGACGTCGCCGTACTTGTCCCGGAGGCTGTCCACGAAGCGCTGGAAGACCCCGTGGTTGTGGAGCAGTTCGTTACCTGGTTCGTTGTCGACCTGGAACCCGATCACGGCCGGATGCCCGGCGTACCGGCCGGCGATCTTCCGGATCACCCGCTCCGCGTGGAACCGGAAGCCGGGATGCGTGAAGTCCACCTCCTGCCGCGCGCCCCACCCGATCCGCTGACCCGTCTTCCGCTCGCCGGTGATCTCCGGATACAACCGCACCAGCCACGGCGGCACGGCGTACGTCGGAGTGCCGAGCACGACCGCGATACCGCGCCGGAGCGCGCCGTCGAGGACGGGTTGCAGCCAGTCGAGGTCGAAGCGGCCGTTCTGCGGCTCCCAGGTCGACCAGACCGACTCGCCGACGCGGATCACCGAGAAGTGCGCCGCGGCCATCAGGTCGAGATCCCGCTCGAGGCGATCGTCCGGTTGGTATTCGTGATAGTACGCAGCTCCGAAGAGCACACGCTCGTGCACGCTTTCTCCAATAATAGAAGGGAATCAGGCCTTGACGCCGCCGGCGGCCAGCCCTGACTGCCAGTACCGCTGCAGCAGGAGGAAGGCGGCGATCAGCGGTAGCACGGACAGGAACGAGCCGGTGATGACCAGCGAGAGCACGGCTCCGGTCGTGCCGCCGCCGGCGCTGGCCTGGGACGACCACGCGGCCAGCCCCACGGTGATCGGATACAGATCCGGGTTGTTGAGCATGATCAGCGGCAGGAAGTAGTTGTTCCAGGTCGCGACCAGGGTGAACAGCAGCACCGTGACGATGCCCGGCGCGAGCATCCGGAGCGCGACCTGGAAGAAGATCCGGAACTCGCCGGCGCCGTCGATCCGGGCCGCCTCGATGATGCCGTCCGGTACGGCGTCCTGCGCGTAGATCCGCATCAGGTACAGCCCGAACGGGCTCACCAGCGACGGCAGGATGATCGCCAGCGGCGTGTTCACCAGCCCCGCCTTGCTGAACAACAGGTACGTCGGGATCGCGAGGGCCGTGGTCGGGACCATGATCGCGCCGAGCACGGCCCCGAACAGCGCCGCGTTCCCACGGAACCGGTACTTGGCGAAACCGTATCCGCCCAGCGCACACAGGAACGCCGCCCCACCGGCACTGACGACCGCGTAGAAGACGGTGTTGCCCATCCAACGGGTGAAGACCCAGCCGTCGGTCGTCACGGTCTGTTTGATGTTCGAGAACAGGGAGATGTCGTGCGCGAACCACAGGCCGAAGCTCGAGAACAGGTCGCCGACCGTCTTGGTCGATGCGACGAACAGCCAGAACAACGGCAGCAGGAAGTAGATCAGCAGGACCGCCATGGCGACGGTCAGCGCGGTGCTGCGGCGACCGGTCATACCCGGCTCCTTCTGGTGGTGATGAACAGGACGGCATAGGACGCGACGACGATGACCGCGCCGAGCAGGAACGAGACCGCCGCGGCGTAGTTCACTTCCTGGCCGGTGAACGCGAGCGTGTAGGCGTAGAGGTTGGGCGTGTAGCCGCTGTCGATCACGCTCGGCGCCAGCCGCTGCATCAGTTGGGGCTCGTTGAACAGCTGGAAGCTGCCGATGACCGAGAAGATCACGCAGATCAGAAGAGCGGGTCGCAGCGCCGGGATCTTGATGCTCCACGCGGTCCGGATCGCGCCGGCGCCGTCAACGGCCGCGGCCTCGTACAGGTCGTGCGGGACCGCGCGCAGAGCGGCGTACAAGATGATCATGTTGTAGCCGGTGAACTCCCAGGTGACGACGTTCGCGAGGGAGCCGAGCATCCAATCGGGGGTGAGGAACTTCGGCGCGGCTGTCCCGACCTTGTCGGCGAGCTGGGCGAACGGGCCGAAGTCGCGACCGTACAGATAGCCCCACATGAGTGCCGCGACGACGCTCGGCACGGCGTACGGCAGGAAGATTCCCAGCCGGAACACCTTCGCGATACGCAGCAGGCCGCTGTCGATGGCCAAGGCCGCCAGCAGCGCGATCACGAGCATGACCGGGACCTGGATCAGGAAGAACAACCCAACGCGGCCCACACCGTGCAGGAGCCGCGGATCGGTGAGGGCGCGGGTGTAGTTGCCCATCCCGGCGAAGACCGTCCCGCCGATCAGCCGCTCCTGGAAGAGGCTGAGGTACGCCGCGTAGGCGAGGGGGAGGATCAGCATGGCGAGGAACACCAGCATGAACGGTGCCACGAACAGGTAGCCGGTCCGGGCGTGGCTCACACCGCCGCGCCGATGCCGATGGCCCTGACTGCGGCTCGGGGCCCGCGCCCCGAGCCGCCGATCGGTGGTGTCGACACTCATTGGTCGACCTTGAAGCCCTGGTTCTGGGCGTACTTCGTGGTCCGTTGCTGCCATTGATCGAGCGCCGCGCTGGTGTCGGTCTTGTTCGCGAACGACTTGCCGACGGTCTCGTTCCAGTCGCTGACGGTCTGGTCCAGGAACGGCGGCCACTGGAACTTCGTGTCCACGGTGTCGCTGATCCCGGCGAACAGCTTGTTCACCGGCTGGCCGCCGTAGAAAGGCAGCGGCCGGTCGACGAACGAGCTGTCTGCCAACAGGGCTTTCGTGACCGGGAACAGGAACTGCTGGGTCGCGAACATCTTGGCCGACTCCGGATCGGTGTTGATGGACTCGGCCAGCTTGGCCGCGGCGATCGGATTCTTCGTTCCCTGGACGACGGCGGTCGTCGAGCCGCCCCAGTTGCCGGAGACGTTCTTGCCGGCGTCCCACTGGGGGAGCGGCGCGGCCCGCCACTTGCCGCTGGTCGCCTTCGCGCTTCCCTCCAGGAAGACCGGGCCCCACGCGGCAGTGAGCCAGGTGGCGTACTTGCCCCGGTTCAGCGCCTGGTACCACGCGTCGTTGAAGTCGGCGTCGGCAGAGACCGAGCCGTCCTTGATCAGACCGCTCCAGTAGTCGGCCACCTTCTTGGACCCGTCGCCGTTGAGGTCGATCTTGACCGAGTCGGCGCTCGGCGTCTCGAACGGGTTCACGCCGGCCTGCCAGAGCAGCCCGAACCACACTCCGGCCTGGCTCTGCGCGAGGTTCGTCATCGACACGTTCGGGTCCGCGGCGTGCAGCTTGCGGGCGGCCGCCGCGAACTCGTCCCAGGTCTTCGGTACGCCGATGCCGTACTTGTCGAAGATGTCCTTGCGGTACAGCATTCCCATCGGCCCGCTGTCCTGCGGAACCGCCCAGACCTGACCGCCGGACCCGACCACTTGCTGCCAGGTCCACGGCACGAACTGGTCCTTGAGCGCCTCCGCGCCGTACGGCCGCAGGTCCATCAGACTCTTGGTGAGCGCGAACGTCGGGATGTACTGGAACTCGATCTGGACCGCATCGGGGAAACCGGTCCCGGCCTTGAGCGCCGTGCGCAGCTTGGTGTACTGCGGCGTGCCCTGGCCGGCATTGACCACCTTCACCTTGATCGCCGGGTACTTCTTCTGGAACAGGTCGACCTCCTTCTGGATGTTCGGCACCCAGGTCCAGAAGGTGAGGTCGGTCGGCGTGGTCATGGCCTTGTCGATGTCGGACTGGCTGACGGTCTGCGCCTGGCTCGCACTGCCTGACGACGACCCGTTACCTCCGCCGCAGGCGGCCAGAGCCAGCGCGGCGGCAAGGGCGAGGGCGGTTCCGACGGCTGTGCGTCGGCGAATACGGTTGATGAACATTGCGAACAACTCCTCGAGTCGTGGCAAGGCGGTGCCCGGGCACGGGCCTCGGCCGGCGTGCCTGACAGGGGTACGGCGCAGCGTGCGCCGGACGTGAATGCGGCGATCAGCCCGCCGGATGCGGCGCGGCGGTGGAGTGGCGGACGACGAGCCGGAGCGGTGGTGACTCCGGGAGCGGCGAGCGGTCGCCGGTAGGCGACTCGATCTCGGTGACCAGGTTGGCGATCCCGCGGTCGACGTGGAGGTCGAAGTCCTGCGGGACGGTGGTGAGGGGCGGCGTCAGGAACGCCGCGGACGGGATGTCGTCGAAGCCGACGACGCTGACATCGCCGGGAACCGAACGGCCGGCCTCGGCGAGCGCACGCAGTACTCCGATGGCCATGTCGTCGTTGGCGACGAAGACCGCGGTGACGTCGGGATTCGCGGCCAGTTCACGGCCGGCGGCATAGCCGGAAGCAGGCAGCCAATCGCCTTCCAGCACAGGGGGTTCGGGCACACCGGCAGCCGCCAGCGCCTGGCGCCAGCCCGCCAGCCGGTCCTGAGCGGCCCACCAGCGCTGGGGGCCGGCGACGTGCCAGACCGTCCGGTGCCCGAGGCCGAGCAGGTGTTCGGTCGCGGTCCGGCCGCCGCCTACGTTGTCGCCGCCGGTAACCAGGCTCGGCTTCGCACTGAGCCCGGGCAACCGGCCGAAACTGAGCACGGGGAGGTCGGCCTCGATCGGTACGCCGTCGCCCTCGTCGATCGGCTCGGACAGGATGATCCCGTCCACACCTTGCTCGAGCAGGTGCTCGACCGCGTCGGCGATCGTGTCGCCTTCGAGGGTGTTCACGATGGTGACCGAGTAGCCGGTCGTCCGCAGCGCCCGTTCGACCGCCACCAGCTGGGTCGACGGGCCGAACAGCGCCGTACCGAGGCAGACCACCCCGATCCGCTTCGTCCGGCCGGAGTTGAGCGCTCGGGCAGCGTCGTTGCGTCGGTAACCCAGCTCCCGCACCGCAGCCTGGACCCGGAGCCGCACCTCTTCCTTGACGTACGGCTCACCGTTCAGAACCCGCGACACAGTCTTCTGCGAGACCCCCGCAAGCCGCGCGACATCGGTACTGCTGGGTTTGGCATCGCTCATGACTCCTCCGCTCTGACTGCGTAGTCATAATGTGTCTACGTAGTCAGAACGTCAAGACCTCAGGCCCAGGTGCGCCAGAGTCAGCGTTTGTAGGTGGCCGTGAGGCGGCCGCGGGCCACGGTGGCCGCGCCGACGGCTTTAAGCGCCTCGTCGAGTCCGGTGCCGGCGCCGTCGCAGGTGTACTCGACGGGGATCGCCCCGCCTTCGCGGAACGCCGTACTCGTCACCTTGATGCTCTCCGGGGCTGTGGCGGCAGGCTCTGTCGGATCGCCACCGCTGCACCCGGCTGTCAGCAGGACGGCGGTCGTCAACAGTAGGAGACGCACGTCCTCACGCTACTGCTCGATCAGTTTGATGATTGGGAGTTCGCGATCGGTCTTCTGTTGGTAGCCCGCGAAGCGTGGGGCGGTCGCGATGATTCGCTCCCACTCTTGGGCCCGTGCCGCGCCGTGAAGCTGTTCGGCGCGGACCTCGATCGTCTTGTTGCCGACCTCGATCCGGACCTGGTCGGGATGGGCGGCGAGGTTGTAGTACCACGCCGGATTCCCCGGAGCGCCGGCCGCGGAGGCGATGATCAGCCGGCTGCCGTCGGCGGCCGGGAGCCAGCTGACCGGTGTCACCCGTACCTCCCCGGACCTGCGTCCGATCGTGTGCAGGACCAAGATGTCGATGCCAACGACCCTGCCGCCCCGGCGCCGCATCACGGGGGCCACGAACTTGTTCAGCAACCGCCACGCGAGGCCGTTCGGCTGCCGAGCGCCACGGGTGCCGGCTCGGCTGTCGAAGCTCATCCCGTCACGCTACTGCCTGTCCTTCAGTGCCGTTCGGTCAGCTTGATGACGGGGAGCTCGCGGTCGGTCTTCACCTGGTACTCCGCGAACCGCGGCGCGGCTGCCGTGATCCGCTCCCACGCCTCCGCTCGCTCGGCGCCGTGCAACTGCTCCGCCCGGACCGCGATCGTCGTGCCGTCGATGTCGATCAGGACCTCGGGGTTCGCCGCCAGGTTGTAGTACCAGGCCGGGTTCTTGGGCGCTCCGGCGGCGGACGCGACGATCAACCGGCTGCCGTCGGCGCCGGGGAACCAGCCGACGGGTGTCCTGCGTTCCTCGCCGGACTTCCGCCCGATCGTCCGGAGTACCAGCGCGTCGAAGCCCATGAACTTGCTCCCGCGGCCGATCCGGCGGGCCATCAGGGCGTTCATCCAGCGCATCACCCGGCCCTTCGGCTGCCGCGCGCCGCGGGTGCCGGCCATCGCGTCGAAGCTCATCGGCGCGTCACCGCCTCGCGGGTGTGGACGGTCCGGGTCGTCGTGACCTCGACATCGTGGCCGAACGGCCGGCCTTCGAGGTTGAAGCTCCAGGACACGGTCGGAGTTATCCGCAGATACGGCGCCGGGCCGAACTGCCCGTCCCGCTCGACCAGTTCCGCCTCGCCGTAGATCCGCAGGTACCGAGGAACCCACGGGCGCACGGACGCCAGGTCGTCGACAACGAACGCGACCTTGACGTTCCCGTCCCGGACGTTGCGGTACTTGCGGGTGCGGACCGGGTCCATCCCGCCGACGTAGAGGTACGTCCCGTCGTACTCGAAGCCGACCGGCACCGCGTCCGGCTGGCCGTCGGCGGAGACGGTGGCGAGGCGGCCCAGGGGCTGGGACCGCAGATAGTCGGTCTCCGCTTCGCTGAAGGACATGGCTCTCCTTCGATAGTTAACGACATTGACTGTATGTGCCGTTAACTATACATGCCCTGTACCTTGGTGGATGTGACCGAGACCGAAGCCACCCGGCCTGTCGCCCGCTCCGGCCCGCTGTACGGCGCCGACCTGGCGGCCGACCAGATCGACACGGCCACCGGTCTCATCCAGCTGACCGGCCTCGTTCAGGGGATCTTCACCCGCATCGCCGAGCGGCATGAGCTGACGCCCGTTCAGGCGAGACTCCTGTGCGTTCTGCTCGGCGGCCCGCGCGGAATGGCCGAGCTGGCGAACTGCTTCGGCGTGGAGAAGGCGGCGCTGACCGGGTTGATGGACCGGGCCGAGAAGCGTGGGCTGGCGGAGCGCTCGGCGGTCCCGGGCAACAGGCGTGCCCTGCAGGTCAATCTCACCGAGGCCGGCCGCCGGGCCGCGACCCGGTTCCATGCCGATGTCGGCGAGGAGCTGACCAAGCTGACGGCGAGCCTGAGCGCAGCCGATCACGAACGCTTCCGCGCCGTCATGGCCGGCATCGTGACGAGTTGCCGCAGCGGCGACGGCCCCTGCTGACCGTCCGGTCGCTGGAAGCCCAAGGTCGCCGGACAGCCGTTTCCTATACGATCGCAGCGTGTCGAAGCCGCTGAGTTCCTGAGGTGTCCGCCGTCGTCGGTGCGTTCGGCGCGCTGGTCGCGGTCGCCGTGCTCGGGTACGTCGTCGGCCTCCTCGGCGTACTGCGGTCGCAGGACGAGCTGGTTCTGTCCCGGCTGGCGTTCTTCGTCGCGACGCCGGCGCTGCTGTTCACGACGGTCGCGCGGGCGGATCTGCGGGCGATCTTCTCGGTCGTGCTGGTCACCAACCTGCTGAGCCTTTTCGTGGTCCAGGTGGTGTTCCTCGTCGTCGCTGCCGCGATCTGGCGGCGCACTCGGTCGGAAGCGACGATCGGCGTACTCGCGTCGTCGTACGTGAACGCCGGGAACCTCGGCGTGCCGGTCGCGGCGTACGTGCTGGGGAACGGTGCGTTGGTCGCACCAATCGTGTTGTTCCAGGTCGTGATCATGGCGCCGATCGCGTTCGCCGTACTGGACCATGACCGGCAGGGGAGTGGACGGCGGGTGTCGCTGCGGACGATGGTGACGCGGCCGTTCCGCAATCCGCTGACCGTGGCGTCGTTGCTCGGGTTGCTGTTTTCGTTGCTGGGCGTGCGATTGCCGGAGGTCGTGATGCGGCCGATCGACTTGGTCGCCGCCGCGGCGGTGCCGGTTGCGTTGGTCGCTTACGGGTTGAGCCTGAGCGCGGGGACTAAGGACTCGATCACGTTGCGTCGGGACGTCGTACTCGCGGTCGTGTTGAAGACGTTCGTGCAACCACTGGTCGCCTACACCATCGCCCGCTGGGTCCTGGACCTCCACGGGCCTGCGCTACTGGCCCCGACTCTGCTGGCCGCCCTGCCTACTGCCCAGAACGTTTACGTCTATGCCGTTCACTACAGAGCGAGCCGCACGCTGGCGCGGAGCGCGGTCCTGCTGAGCACGTTGCTGTCGATCCCGGTCATGATCCTGATCGCAGGCCTGCTCGCCTGATTCGGTGTGCCAGTCAGTGCCAGTCAGCGCCAGTCAGCGCATGGCTTTGAAGGCTTCTTCGGCGACAGGCTCGACCTTGTCGACGTTGACGCCTTCGTTCGCGGACTGGGCGATGACCGTGAGGGTGTTGGAGCCGCGGTAGCACTGGGTCGGCAGGTTGCCGGACGACTCGACGCAGGTGGAGTTGCCGATCTTCTTGATCTTGTCCGGGGTCGCGCCGGAGTCGGCGACGGTCTTGTCGATGTCGACCTTGCCGCGCAGCGCGATGATCACGAACAGGCGATCGCCGTCGAGACTCCCGTACGCCTCGACCGTCACCTGCTTGCCGTTGTTGATCCGGCTCAACGCCTCTCGGGTCTGGTCGAGGCCGGCCTGGTCGCGGATCGTCTTGTCGGTGATCCGGTCGAGCCCGGCCAGCTTCGCCGGCGGGGTGATCCCGCGCTCGGTGTTCAGCCGGTTGAGCGGCCCGAGACCCCAGATGTACCCGAGCAGCGCCAGCGCGAGCAGTACGACGAGCGCCGCGGCGACCGTGACCCACGGCCCCCGGACCTTGATCCGTCGCCACCACTTCTTCTTCGGCTGCCCGCCCGCGCCATCAACGTTCGTGTCCCCAGCCGCTTCCCCAGCAGTCTTCACGGCCCCAGCAGCCTTCTCGGCGCCCACAGCCTTCTCGATCCCAGCAGCCGTCTCAGCACCCGCAGCCTTCTCGGCCCCAGCAGGCTTGTCGGCCCCGGCAGTATTGTCGGCTCCGGCGGAATTCTCGGCCCCGGCAGGGACTGCGGCCAGCTCGGCGGTGTCGGCGCCGGCGTCGGCCGTGGTGACGGCCTCCTCCGTCGGCGTCGGATCCGCCGGGGTGGTGGGGTCGCTCATGGGTTGGCTCCTCGGACGTTCGGTCACGGGGTTCGGACCCGATGCTTCCACATCAGCACAAACCGATCTCGCAGGGTAGTCGTTCCGCCACACGTGCCGGCGCCCGCCTCCATCAGGAGACGGGCACCAGGAGACAGGCAGCAGGAGACAGGCAGCGGGGAACGGGCTCAGAGCGCGGCGACGACCTTGACCGCGTCGGAGTCGTCGGCGTGCCAGACGATCTCGCCGGTGATCCGGCCCGCGGCCCGCAGGTCCGGCTCGGCGCGCTCGGCCAGCTCCAGCCGCGCCGCCGGACCGGTGACCTCGACCTTGCTGACCTCGGTCTTCATCGACACCTGCGCCTCGGACTTCGCCCCGCGAATCCCCGCGAGAACCTCCGAAACCGCGTCCAGAACCTCAGGCTCCTGCGCGGCGACCGCGAGATCGACATCCGGCTGCGGCCAGCTGGTCAGGTGGATCGAACCCTCCTGCCACCACGACCAGACCTCCTCGGTCGCGAACGGCAGGTACGGCGCGAGCAGCCGCAGCTGGACCGACAACGCAACGGCGAGCGCAGCCTTCGCGGAGGCTGCAGCGGCGTCACCCTGACCGCCGTACGCCCGCTCCTTGACCAGCTCGACGTAGTCGTCGCAGAACGTCCAGAAGAACCGCTCGCTGACCTCCAGCGCACCGGTGTAGTCGAACCGCTCGAAGGCCGCGGTGGCGTCGGCGACGACCGACCGCAGCCGCTGCAGCATCGCCAGGTCGACCGGCTCGGTGACCGCGGACGTGTCGACCGTCGTCGCACCGAACCCGAGAACGAACTTCGACGCGTTCAGGACCTTGATCGCGAGCCGGCGCCCGACCTTCATCTGCGACTCGTCGAACGGCGAGTCCATCCCCGGCCGGGCCATCGCCGCGCGCCAGCGGACCGCGTCCGCGCCGAACTTGTCCAGGATCTCGGTCGGGACGACCGCGTTGCCCTTGGACTTCGACATCTTCTTCCGGTCCGGGTCGACGACGAATCCGGAGATCATCGACCGCGCCCACGGCAGCGTGCCGTTCTCGAAGTGGGCCCGGACGACGCGGGAGAACAGCCAGGTCCGGATGATCTCGTGCGCGTGCGTGTTCAGATCCATCGGGAAGGTACGCCGGAATAGGTCGTCGTCGCGCTCCCAGCCGCAGGCGATGTGCGGGCTCAGCGACGACGTCGCCCAGGTGTCCATCACATCGGGATCGGCCTCGAATCCGCCCGGCTTGCCGCGCTGGGACTCGTCGTACCCCTGCGGTGCCTGTGAGGTCGGGTCGATCGGCAGCTCGGCCTCGGCCGGCATCAGCGGGTGCGCGTAGTCGGGCTCGCCGTCGGCGTCCAGCGGATACCAGACCGGGAACGGGACGCCGAAGTACCGCTGGCGGGAGATCAGCCAGTCGCCGTTCAGCCCCTCGACCCAGTTCAGGTAGCGGTGCCGCATGTGCTCGGGAACCCAGGCGAGCTCCTCGCCGCGCTCGAGGAACTCCTGCTTGAGCCCTTCGTCGCGTCCGCCGTTGGTGATGTACCACTGCCGGGTGGAGACGATCTCGAGCGGCTTGTCACCGTTCTCGTAGAAGTTCGCCATCCGCTCGGTGGGCTTCGGCTCGCCGTCCAGGTCGCCGCTCTCGCGCAGCTTCGCCACGATCAGCTCGCGGGCGCTGAAGACGGTCTTGCCGGCCAGCTCGCCGTACAGCTCGGCGGAGTCCTCGAGCCAGGCCGGGGTCTCGCGCAGGAACCGGCCGTCGCGGCCGATGACGGTGCGGACCGGCAGCTGCAGCTCGCGCCACCACTGGATGTCGGTCTGGTCGCCGAACGTGCAGCACATCGCGATGCCGGCGCCCTTGTCCATCTCGGCGGCCGGGTGGGACAGGACCGGGACCTCGACGCCGAACAGCGGCGACTTCACGGTCGTCCCGAACAGGTGCTTGTAGCGGTCGTCGTCGGGGTGGGCGATCAGCGCGACACAGGCCGGGATCAGCTCGGGCCGGGTGGTCTCGATGTAGATCGGCCCGTCGGCGCCGTGGAACGCGATCCGGTGGTAGGCGCCCGGATACGGCCGGGCCTCCATCTCGGCCTGCGCGACAGCGGTCTGGAATGTGACGTCCCAGACGGTCGGCGCCTCGGCCAGATACGCCTCGCCGCGGGCGAAGTTGCGCAGGAACGCGCGCTGCGACGTACGCCGGGAGTCCTCGGAGATCGTGGTGTAGAGGTGCTCCCAGTCGACGCTCAGGCCGACCGTCCGCCACATCGACTCGAACGCCTGCTCGTCGATGTGGGTGAGCTCACCGCACAGGTCGACGAAGTTCTGCCGGGCGATCGGGATCTGCTTCTTCGGGTCCGGCTTGGCCGGCGGGGTGAAGTCCGCGTCGTACGGCATGGAGGGGTCGCACTTGACGCCGTAGTAGTTCTGGACCCGGCGCTCGGTCGGCAGGCCGTTGTCGTCCCACCCGATCGGGTAGAAGACCTTCTTCCCGCGCATCCGCTGGAAGCGCGCGACCAGGTCGGTGTGGGTGTAGCTGAAGATGTGCCCGACGTGCAGCGATCCGGAGACCGTCGGCGGCGGCGTGTCGATCGAGAACACGTCGGCCCGCTCGGCGGTGCGGTCGAAGGCGTAGGTCTGCTGCTCCTTCCATACGGCAGCCCACTTCTCCTCGAGGCCTTCGAGGGTGGGCTTGTCTGGAACGCGGGACGTCTGGCTCATGCGCACAATCGTAGTGGTTGTCAAGGGGTGCTCCGAACGCTTATCCACAGGGCCCCCATAGACTGAGTCTCCTGATGAGCGACCTCTCTTATGCCGACGTGTCGGCCCTGCTCCAGGCGCGCTGGCCGGAGCACAAGATCGAGCCTTCCCTGGACCGGGTTCGGCGGCTCGTCGAGCTGCTCGGCGACCCCCAGAAGGCCTACCCGGTGGTGCACCTGACCGGGACCAACGGCAAGACGTCCACGGCCCGGATGATCGACACCCTGCTGCGCGAGGCGGGGCTGCGGACCGGCCGGTTCACCAGCCCGCACCTGGAGTCGGTGCGCGAGCGGATCACGCTGGACGGTGAGCCGATCAGCGAGGAGCGCTTCGTCGAGGCCTACGCCGAGATCGCGCCGTACCTCGACGTCGTCGACGCCGAGCAGGAGCACCCGCTGACGTTCTTCGAGGTGATGACCGGCATGGCGTACGCCGTGTTCGCGGACGCACCGGTCGACGTCGCGGTGATCGAGGTCGGCCTGGGCGGGTCCTGGGACTCGACCAACGTCGCCGACGGAACGGTCTCGGTGATCACGCCGATCGCGGTCGACCATGCGCACATCCTCGGCGCGGATCCGGTCACGATCGCCGGTGAGAAGGCCGGCATCATCAAGGCCGGCGGTACGACGGTGATGTCGCAGCAGAGCCTGGAGGTCTTCGAGGTCCTGCTCCGCCGGGCCGCCGAGGTCGGCTCGCAGGTGGCCCGTGAGGGGATCGAGTTCGGTGTCGTCAACCGCACGCTCGCGGTCGGCGGCCAGGTCATCTCGGTGAAGGGCCTCGGCGGCGAGTACGACGAGTTGTTCATCCCGCTGCACGGTGAGTTCCAGGCGCACAACGCCGCCGCCGCGATCGCCGCGGTCGAGGCGCTGCTCGGCGCCAGCCCCGAGACCGAGGGCCGGGTCACCACCGAGCTGCTGCAGGCCGGGTTCGCCGAGGTCACCAGCCCGGGCCGGCTGGAGGTCGTCCGGCAGAGCCCGACGATTGTCGTGGACGCCGCGCACAACCCGCACGGCGCCGAGGCGACCGCGGCCGCGGTTTCGGAGGCGTTCCAGTTCCAGCCGCTGATCGGCGTCCTCGGCTGCATGAAGGACAAGGACGTGTACGGCGTCCTCGAGGCATACGAGCCGATCATGGAAACGGTCGTCTGCACCCGGAACAGCTTCGTCGAGCGCTCGATGCCGGCCGAGGAGCTGGGCGAGCTCGCGGCCGAGGTGTTCGGCGAGGACCGGGTGGTGGTCCGCCCGCACCTGATCGACGCGATCGACGACGCGATCCGGCTGGCCGAGGAGAACTCGGTCGCGTTCGGCAGCGGCGGCGTACTGATCACCGGCTCCGTCATCACCGCCGGTGAGGCCCGCACGCTACTGGTTCGCAAGTCGAAGGACGCGACGACATGAGGTCGCTGGCGTCGATCTCGCTCGGGTTCGAGATGATCGTGCTCGCGCTGGTGACGCCGGTGATGATCTCGGTCGCGGACGTCCGGCCGGCAGTAGCAGTGCCGGTGTGCCTCGGGCTGGCGGTGCTGGCGCTCGTGGCCGCCGGCCTGTTGAAGTACCGGGTCGGCTACGTGCTCGGCTCGCTGGTCCAGGTCGGCGCGGTCGGGCTCGGCTTCGTCGTACCGGTGATGTTCCTGCTCGGTGCCGCCTTTGCGGCGTTCTGGGTGGCGGCCATCGTGCTCGGCCGCCGCATCGACGAGGCCAAGAAGGCGCATGAGGCCCGTGCGGCTCGTGAGGCCCCCGAAGCACAGAGCAGTTAGGCTCAGCCGCCCACCCTAGTTCGAGAGAGAGTTGACAGATGTCGCAGCGCACCCTGGTCCTGCTGAAGCCCGACACGGTCCGCCGCGGCCTGGTCGGTGAGGTGCTCGGCCGGTTCGAGGCCAAGGGGCTCCGGATCGTCGCGATGGACCTGCGCACGATCGACGGCGAGATGGCCGACCAGCACTACGCCGAGCACGTCGAAAAGGCGTTCTACCCGCCGCTGCGCGACTTCGTCACCAGCGGCCCGCTGGTCGCGATGGTGCTCGAGGGCGACGAGGCGATCGAGGTCATCCGCGCCGCCAACGGCGCGACCGACGGCCGCAAGGCCGCGCCCGGGACCATCCGTGGCGACTTCTCGCTGTCGAACCGCGAGAACCTCGTCCACGGCTCCGACTCCGAGGAGTCCGCGAGCCGCGAGATCAAGATCTGGTTCCCCGACCTGCCTTGATCACAAGGCCGTTCGCGCCCGGGAGGCCAGTTCGGACGCCGGGTGAGTAAGCGGATACGATACGTGCCGGACGGACCGGTCGTGTCGGTCCACGGGCTTTGCGCGGGCGGCGCTTAGCCTGAGTTGGGGTCGAGTGGGAGGTGCCGCGGTGGCGAACAGCATGCTCGGCCGCGACATGGCGGTCGACCTCGGGACGGCGAACACCTTGGTCTACGTGCGCGGGCGGGGCGTCGTGCTGAACGAGCCGTCCGTGGTCGCGACCCGGACGGACGACCCGCGCGAAGCGGTCGCGTTCGGTCACGAGGCGAAGAAGATGATCGGCCGGACGCCGGGCAACATCACTGCGATCCGGCCGCTCAAGGACGGCGTGATCGCCGACTTCGACGCAGCGGAGCAGATGCTGCGGTACTTCATCCAGCGCGTGCACCGCCGGCGGTACTTCGCGAAGCCGCGGATCGTGGTCTGCGTCCCGTCCGGGATCACCGCGGTCGAGCAGCGCGCGGTCCGCGACGCCGGGTACATGGCCGGCGCCCGCAAGGTCTACATCATCGAGGAGCCGATGGCCGCGGCGCTCGGCTCGAACCTCGAGGTCCGCGACGCCACCGGCAACATGGTCGTCGACATCGGCGGCGGTACGACGGAGGTCGCGGTCATCTCGTTCGGCGGCATCGTCACCAGCCAGTCGATCCGGGTGGCCGGCGACGCGATCGACAAGTCGATCGTGAACTACTGCAAGAAGGAGTTCTCGCTGCTGCTCGGCGAGGCGACCTCGGAGCAGATCAAGATGACGATCGGGTCGGCCTTCCCGACCACCGACGGCCCGGACAGCGAGATCCGCGGCCGCGACATGGTCTCCGGCCTGCCGCGGACTGTGAAGGTCTCGTCGGCCGACATGCGCCAGGCGATCGAGGAGCCGATCACCGCGATCGTCGACGCGGTCAAGGCGACGCTGGACAAGACCCCGCCGGAGCTGGCCGGCGACATCGTCGACCGTGGCATCGTGCTGACCGGCGGCGGCGCGCTGCTCAAGGGGATGGACGAGCGGCTGCGGCACGAGACAGGCATCCCGATCCACGTCGCGGAGAATCCGCTCGACGCCGTCGTCCTCGGCGCCGGCAAGTGCGTGGACAACATCGAGACCCTCAACCGCATCCTGGTCACCGACAACCGGCGCTGAGGTCCACCCGATGCTCAAAGACCTCGGTACACCCGCCCGCAGCGCGATCCGTTCGGCAGGCGCCCCGCTCCGCGCGACCGGCATGCCGCGGCAGATCCGCCGCCGCCGGACCGTGCTCGTGCTGGTGATCCTGGCCTGTTTCACGCTGATCGTGCTCGACGCCCGCCGCTCGGCCGGTTCGCCGGTCGAGCCGCTGCGGGAGGCCGCGGCCGGCGTGTTCGGTCCGCTGGAGTCGACCGCGAGCTCGGCCCGGCAGCCTGTGGACAACCTCCGCGACCGGTTCGCGGAAATGGATAGGTTGAAAGCAGAGAACGAAAAACTCAAGCAGGACAACGAGAATCTGACCCAGGAGCTGAACACCTCCGACTACGCCCGCAACCGGGCGCAGGAGTTGGACAAGCTGCTCAAGGTCGCGCCGGCGTACACGATGACGCCGGCCCGGGTGATCGGGATCGGTGGCGCGCAGACGTTCAGCCACACGGTCACGATCGACGCCGGGACGGCGGACGGCGTGCACACCGACATGACCGTGATGAACGGGACCGGTCTGGTCGGCCGAGTGGTGCGCACCACCGCGGGGACCGCGACCGTGCTGCTGATCGGCGACCGCAACTCGACCGTCGGCGGCCGGCTGAACTCGTCGATGGCGCTCGGCTTCGTCTCCGGGCGCGGCGACCTGGCCGGCACCCTCGACTACAAGCTCGTCGACCCGAAGGCCCGGCCCAAGGTCGGGGACCGGATCGTCACCTGGGGCTCGAGCGGCAACGCGCCGTACGTGCCAGGCGTCCCGATCGGCGTCGTCACCTCCGTGACGCCGAACGAAGGCTCCCTCGGATCCACCGCAACCATCAAGCCGTACGTCGACCCGACTCGGATCGACACCGTCGGCGTGGTCACCGGACCACCCGCCCGCCCACCGCGAGCCCCACTACCAGGGAAGGGGAACTGACACCGTGATCGCTTTACGCATCGGCCTGGCTGCCTTCTTCCTGATGGTGGCCGTGACCGTGCAGACGTCCGTCCTGACCAACATCGCAGTCGCTGGGGTGACGTGTGACCTCACGCTGATCGTGGTGATCGCACTCGCGCTGTCCCGCGGGCCGGAGTGGGGTGCGATCGCCGGATTCGTCGGCGGCCTGCTGCTGGACGTCGTGCCGCCGGCGGACCACACCGCGGGCCGCTGGGCCTTGTCGCTCGCGATCGCGGGGTACGTCGCCGGCCTGATCCGCCGCGAGACCTCCAGCGGGCCGGTCGGTCCGCTCGGTGTTGCGCTCACGGTCGTGCTCGGGACGGCGGTCTCGTTCTTCATCTACAGCGCGACCGGCTCGCTGCTGCACGACCCGTCGGTCGACTGGGGTGAGTTCGGCGTCCGCCTCGGCATCGCCGCCGGGTACGACGTGGTCGGCGCGATCGTGGTGATTCCGCTGGTCATGTGGATCATGGGCCGCGTCCAACCCGCCCGCGAGCGGCGAGTCGCGCCATGAGCTGGGACGGCTTCGAGGCCCCACTGAAGGCCCGGTTGCGGTTGTTCGTGATCGGGGTGCTGGTTTTCTCCTTGCTGTGCACGCTTTTCGGCCGACTTTGGTACATGCAGGTGATGTCGAGCGCCGACTACACGCAGGCCGCGACCGCTCAGCACATCCGGCAGGTCCTGATCCCCGCCCCGCGCGGCACGATCGTCGACTCCCAAGGCCGGACCCTCGTCGGCAACCGGGTCTCGCTGATGATCACCGTCGACCGGTCGGTGCTCGCCAAACTCCCCGACAGCCAGCAGAACGTCGTCCTCGCCCGGCTTGCCAAGGTGCTCGGCCAGAAGCCCGCGGACCTCAAGGCCCGCACCATGCTGTGCGGAGAGCCCGGCGCGTCCAAACCACCCGCCTGCTGGAACGGCACGCCGTACCAGCCGATCCCGGTGGCCAAGGACGTCAGCGAGCAGGTCGCGATCGACGTGATGGAGCGCCGCGAGGACTTTCCCGGGATCGCCGCCGACTCGCAGACGCTCCGCGCGTACCCCGAGCCGTACAAGGTGAACGCGGCGCACATCCTCGGCTACCTGTCGCCGATCACCACCGGAGAGCTCGAGGACATGGACAAGGCCGGGCAGGACTCGGTCCCACACCGGTCCGACCTGGTCGGTCGCGCCGGCATCGAGCGCTCGTACGACAAGCTGTTGCGCGGCACGCCCGGCGAGAAGGACGTGATCGTCGACGCGGTCGGGTACACCACCGGCATCAAGAAGCAGACCGCGCCGGTCCCGGGCGCGACGCTGGTCACCACGATCGACGCGCGGATCCAGGCCTCGGTCGAGGCCAACCTGAAGAACGCGATCATGACCGCGCGCAAGCAGACCGACCCGGTGACCCACAAGAAGTACGTGGCCGACTCCGGTGCCGCGGTGGTCATGGACACCAAGACCGGCCGGGTCGTCGCAATGGCCAGCTACCCGACGTACGACCCGGGCGTCTGGGTCGGCGGTATCAGCCAGCGCGAGCTCGACGCCTTGTACTCGACCAAGTCCGGGACGCCGCTGGTCTCCCGTGCGCTGCAGGCCCAGCTGGCGCCGGGCTCGACGTTCAAGCCGATCACGACCTCGGCCGCGCTGAGCTCCGGGTACAGCACGAAGACCCGGCTCGACTGCTCCTCGTACTTCGAGGTCGGCAACCGCCGGTTCAAGAACTACGAGTCGGCCTCGTACGGGATGATCGGCTTCGACCGGGCGCTGGCGCTGTCCTGCGACACGTTCTTCTACCGGGTCGCGTATGCGCTCTGGCTGAAGGAGGGCGGCAACTCCAGCGACATCAGCACGTACGACCCGCTGGTCGAGATGGCGAAGAAGTTCGGCCTCGGCAAGCCGACCGGGATCGACCTGCCCGGCGAGGCGACCGGCCGGATCGCCGACCGCCAGTGGAAGAAGACGTACTACGACTCGATGAAGGACTACTACTGCAAGCTGTCGGCCAACCCGCCGGCCGGCACGTCAGCATTCCTCAAGCAATTCGCCCGCGAGTTCTGCGTCGACGGCTACAAGTACCGAGCCGGTGACGCGGTGAACTTCGCGATCGGCCAGGGCGACACCACCGTCACCCCGCTGCAACTCGCGACCGTGTACTCCGCCCTGTCGAACGGCGGCACGCTCTTCGAGCCGCGCGTCGTCCAGTCGTGGGTCGGCGCGAACGGCAAGCCGCACGAGATCAAGCCGGCGGTGAAGGCCAAGCTCCCGGTCGCGAAGAACACCCTGAAGTACATCGACACCGCGCTGAAGCAGACCACGATCAGCGGCACTGCTGCCTGGAAGTTCCAGGGCTTCCCGCTCGACAAGATCCCGGTCCGCGCCAAGACCGGTACGGCTGAGGTCTACGGCAAGCAGACGACGTCCTGGCTGGCGTCGTACACCGATCGGTACGCCGTGGTGATGATGATCAGCCAGGCGGGTACCGGTTCGGGCGCCGGCGGTGACGCGGTCCGCAAGATCTACGAGACGCTGTACAACATCAAGCCGGCGCCGCCGCCCGGACAAGAGAAGCCGAAGCAGTGAGGGCGCGCAGATGGCAACCCTGACTCCGATCCGGATGCGATCGCGGATGGACCGGCGGTCGACCGTGTGGCAGGTGGACTGGGTCCTCGTGCTGGCCGTCGTCGCGTTGTCGTTCCTGGGCGCGATGCTGATCTGGTCCGCGACCCACAACAGGACCTCGCTGACCGACGGCAACCAGTACGCGTTCCTCGTCCGGCACGCGCTGAACTTCGCGATCGGCCTGATCCTCGCGATCGGCGCTGCGGTCACGGATCATCGCCGGGTCCGCATCCTCGCACCGGTTCTGTACGCCGCATCGATCGTCGGCCTGATTCTGGTCCTCGTGCCCGGCGTCGGCTCGACGATCAACGGCTCACGGTCATGGATCCAGCTGCCGTTCATGTCGATCCAGCCCAGCGAGTTCGCCAAGCTCGCGGTGATCGTCGGGATGGCGCTGCTGATCGCGGAGAAGGGCGAGACCGACCGCAACGAGAACGCCCGGACCGTCGACGTCGCGCAGGCCGTCGCGGTCGCCGCGTTGCCGGTGATCCTGGTGATGCTGCAGCCCGACCTCGGCACGGTGATGGTGCTCGGCTCGATCGTGTTCGGGATCATCGCGGTGTCCGGCGTACCGAAACGGTGGATGCTCGGTCTGCTCACCATGGGTGTGCTCGTCGCGGCGATCGCGATCAAGCTGCACATCCTGAAGCAGTACCAGATCTCCCGCTTCATCGCGTTCGCGCACCCGTCGTCGGATCCGCAGGGCATCGGGTACAACGTGAACCAGGCCCGGATCGCGATCGGGAACGGCGGCGTCTTCGGGCAGGGGCTGTTCCACGGCGGTCAGACGCAGAACGCGTTCGTCCCCGAGCAACACACCGACTTCGTCTTCACGGTCGCGGGGGAGGAGCTCGGGCTGATCGGCGCCGGCGCGATCATCGTGCTGTTCGCGGTCATCCTGTTCCGCGGGCTGCGGATCGCGATCAACGCGCGGGACGCGTTCGGCCGGCTGGTCGCGACCGGGATCGTCTGCTGGTTCGCGTTCCAGGCGTTCGAGAACATCGGCATGACGCTCGGCATCATGCCGGTCACCGGCCTGCCGCTGCCGTTCGTGTCGTACGGCGGTTCCTCGATGTTCGCCTGCCTGCTCGCCGTCGGCCTGCTGCAGAACATTCACCTGAGGTCCCACCGCTACTGACCGAGGAACTGACACGTCAGGTACGCTCCCAGCGCGCTCCTCAGTCCAGTCCGAGAGGCACCATGACCAGGTACGTGTCGTTCCCGCTCGCCCTCGCCACCGCCCTCACGCTGTCCCTCACCGCCTGCGGCGGCGATGACGACAAGAAGGACGCCGGTACGGCGCTCACGCCCACCCCGAGCTCGACGCCCAGCGCGCCGTCGTCGACGTCGCCGACGTCGCCGACGTCGACCGTGCCGGTGACCCGGACGGCCGACGAGCTGACCAAGGCGCTGCTCGAGCTCAACGACCTGCCGAGCGGGTTCTCCCAGGAGAAGGACGAAGCCGACGACGGTTCGAAGCCGTTCTCGTCGTCGAGCAGCCGCTGCAAGACCCTGGTCAAATACCTGAACGCCACCAAGGCTCCCGGGTCGAAGGCGAGCGTGACCCGCACCTTCACCGGCGGCCAGGAGGGCCCGTACATCGACTACGGCCTCGACTCGATGGGCACCGCAGCCGAGGTCGGCGACCTGCGCGACTCGTACGCGAAGGCCGTCGACTCCTGCACCAAGGTGACGCTGAAGACCGAGGGCTCCGGCAACACCTCGATGAAGGTCGAGAAGATCACCGCCCCGGCGTACGGCACGAAACCGTTCGCGTTCCAGCTCACCGGCACCAGCGGGCCCAAGCGCGGCCTCGAGTACACCGCGGCCGTCACCGGCGTCGGCGACGTGATCATCTCCGTCGGCGTGCTGGCCGGCCAGGGCGGAGAACTCGAGCCGGCGACCGAGGCAGCCGTCACGAAGGCCCGACAGGTCCTCAGGCCTGCGTGACCGGAGTCACACCGGTCACTGTCACGCCGGCGTCGCGTGCCGCCGTCGTGTTGGCATGGACGAGCGGATGAGTTTCAGGAAGGTCTCGCCGGCCGGCTTCCGGGCCGTGTACAGCGTGGAGAACTATGTGCAGGGCGTTCTGGACCCCACGGTGCTGCACCTGATCAAGGTCAGGGCGTCGATGCTCAACGGCTGCGCGTACTGCCTCGACATGCACACGGCGGACGCGTTGAAGGAGGGTGAGAGCAGCCAGCGCCTGTTCGGGCTGGCTGCCTGGCGCGACTCCTCGTTCTACGACGAGCGTGAGCGTGCCGCGTTGGGGCTGACCGATGCGGTCACGGTGCTCGAGCGTCACGGCGTACCGGATGAGGTGTGGGACGCGGTGGTCGAGCACTTCGGTGAGGAGGGGGCTGCGAACGTGCTCCTCGCGATTGGCACCATCAATCTGTGGACCCGTCTGAACGTCGCGACCCGGAGACAGCCGGAACTGGCCGGTTGATCCTGCAGGAGTTCGAGTCTGCGCGCGGCATGCTCGCCGGCCTCGCGTACCGGTTGCTGGGCAGCTGGCACGACGCCGAGGACGTGCTGCAGGACGCGTACGTCCGCTGGTCCGCCGCCGACCGCACCGACGTGGCCGAGCCGCGTCGCTACCTGACCCGGGTGGTGACGCGGCTGTCCGTCGACGTACTCCGGACCAGGCAGGCGCGCCGCGAGAGCTACACCGGCGAGTGGCTCCCGGAGCCGGTCTCCGCGGATGCGCTGGAGCTCGAGGACCTCTCGATGGCGCTCCTGCACCTGATGGAGCGACTCACTCCACCGCAGCGCGCTGTCTACGTACTGCGCACCGCCTTCACCCTCCCGTACGACGAGATCGCCGAGATCCTCGACCGTACGCCGGAACACTGCCGCCAGCTCCACCGCCGCGCAGTCCAAGGGCTCGACCTGGACCGAGCGCGCTTCGAACCGACGATCGAGGAGCAGCAGCGGCTCCTGCTCGACTTCGTCGCTGCCGCCCGCGACGGCGACCTCGTCCGGCTGGAGGCGATGCTGAAGGACTCGGTCACCTCGTGGACCGACGGCGGCGGCGTCCGCCGCGCGGCGCGCAAGCCGGTGGTCGGGCGCGCGAAGGTGGCCCAGTTCTTCACCCACATCTACGGTCGCCCCGCGCTGAGCGTCGTACCGCTCGACTTGGTCACCGGTCCGGCGCTGGACATTCAGCTCAACGGCAGACGCCATGTCCTGGTGCTGGACGTCGACGCTGGGCAGATCGCAGGCATCCGGGTCGTCGCGAGTCCGGCCAAGTTGTCTGCCCTCGAGCGTTCGTAATGCTCAGTCCCCGGCGGCCAGGGGCATGATCGTAGTGCGGCGGTGGTGTTCGAAGACGACCGAGCTGCGGATGTCGGCGATCTCCTGGCGTTTGGCCAGGGCGAGGACGAGGTCGCGCAGCGCCTGGGTGTCCTTGACGGCGACGTGGGCGAGGAAGTCCGAGGCGCCGGAGACCATGAACATGTCCAGGGTCTGCGGAAGCTGCATCACGTAGTCCTGGAACGCGGTGGCGACCGCCATCGCCTGTGGCCGGAGCTTGATCGAGATGATCGCCTGGGTGGACCGGTCGATCGCCTGCAGATCCACCTCCGCCCGGTACCCGCGGATCACCCCTCGGTCGCGCAGTCCGCGGATCCGCTCCAGGCACGTCGACGGCGCGATCCCGAGCTCGGCGGCCATGTCCCGGTTGGTCCGCCGGGCGTCGTTCTGCAGCATCCGCAGCAGCGCCGTATCAAGTTCGTCCATGACAGGAAGTTTCGCAGATCCGCCGAACGATGTTCGGATCACGGAGTACGACGCCGTGCGTCCGGCTAGCTTTGCCGCCGTGCTGACGAACAAGATGGTCGTGGTCATCGCCGCCGGGACGCCGGTCGGCGTGGCCCTCAACACCGCTGCCCTGCTCGGCGTAGGCCTCGGCCACCACCACGACGACGTGGTCGGCCCCGACACCGTCGACGCCTCCGGCGAAGTCCACACCGGCATGGGCGCCTATCCGATCCCGGTACTGCGAGGCACGGCCGAGCAACTGCACGACCTCCGCACCCAGGCCGCGGCCCGGCCGGACGTCACCGTCCACGACATGCACGAAGCCGCCCAGAAGGCCCGCACCTACGACCAGATGTCGCAGACCCTCGCCGGCACCAAACCCGAGGACATCACCTACCTGGGCCTCGCCCTCTACGGCCCGCGCGCAGCCGTCGACTCGCTGACTGGAGCTCTGGGTCTCTACCGCTAGCCTGCCGACTTCGTAGGGTGGCTGCATGCGACTCAACTACGTGGAGACCGGTCCGGCTGACGCGCCCGTGGTGCTGCTCGGCTCGTCGCTGGGCGCGAATCAGACGATGTGGGCGCCGCAGGTGGACGTGCTCGCCAAGCGGTTCCGGGTGATCGCGTTCGATCATCGCGGACATGGCGAGTCCGAGGTCCCCGAAGGCCCGTACGCGATCGACGACCTCGGCGGCGATGTCGTGGAGTTGCTCGACACCCTCGAGATCGAGCAGGCGTCGTACGTCGGAATCTCGCTCGGCGGCTCCGTCGGCCTGTGGCTGGCCCAGCACGCGCCGGAGCGACTCCACCGCCTGGTGGCGATCTGCCCGCCGTCCAACACCGCGGCCAACCCCGAGATGTGGACCGACCGCGCCGCGCAGGTCCGCGCCGAAGGCACCCGGTCGATCACCGACGCGACCCTCGGCCGCTGGTTCCTCCCCGACTTCAAGGAAGACCTCGAGCCCGTCCGCCAGATGCTCCTCGACTGCCCCGACGAGGGCTACGCCGCCTGCTGCGAGGCGGTCAGCGCGCTGAATCTCCTCCCCGGGCTCGCCGACATCACCGCCCCGGTCCTCCTGATCACCACCGACTCGGACCAATCCGTCCCGCCGGAAACCGTCGTACCCCTCGCCTCCGAGATCCCCGGCGCGCACCTCGAGATCATCGAGAACGCCGCCCACCTGGTCACCTACTCCCACTCCGACACCATCAACCCCCTGCTCCTCGCCCACCTCGGCTGAGTGCGCGATTCCGGCGTACGGGAGGCTCGGCGTTAGGCTGGTAGGCGCTCTGATCGCTGACTGGAAGTGTTTATGACTGTCGAATCGCTGTTCCCGCGCCTGGAGGCGTTGCTGCCGAACGTGCAGAAGCCGATCCAGTACGTCGGAGGTGAGCTGAACTCGGTCAGCAAAGAGTGGGATTCGGTCAGCGTGCGGTGGGCGCTGATGTATCCGGACGCCTACGAGGTGGGCCTGCCCAACCAGGGCGTGCAGATCCTCTACGAGGTGCTGAACGAGCGCGACCACATCCTGGCCGAGCGGACGTACTCCGTCTGGCCGGATATGGAGCAGATCATGCGGGACAACGCGATCCCGCAGTTCACGCTGGACTCGCACCGTCCCGTCCGGGCGTTCGACGTCTTCGGGCTGTCGTTCTCGACCGAGCTCGGGTACACGAACATGCTGACCGCGCTCGACCTCGCGGGTATCCCGTTGCACGCCGTCGACCGGACCGATGAGGACCCGATCGTGCTCGCCGGCGGGCATGCCGCGTTCAACCCGGAGCCGATCGCGGACTTCATCGACGCCGCGGTGCTCGGTGACGGCGAGGAGATCGTGCTCGCGATCTCCGAGGTGATCCGGGAGTGGAAGGACGAAGGCCGTCCGGGTGGTCGGGACGAGGTGCTGCTGCGGCTGGCGAAGTCGGGCGGCGTCTACATCCCGAAGTTCTTCACCGTCGAGTACCTCGCCGACGGCCGGATCCAGCGCGTCACCCCGAACCGCCAGGGCGTTCCGTTCCGGACGGCGAAGCACACGGTCATGGACCTCGACGCCTGGCCGTACCCGAAGAAGCCGCTCGTCCCGCTGGCCGAGACCGTGCACGAACGCTTCTCGGTGGAGATCTTCCGCGGCTGCACCCGCGGCTGCCGGTTCTGCCAGGCGGGCATGATCACCCGCCCGGTGCGTGAGCGCAGCATCACCACGATCGGCGACATGGTCGACAACGGCCTGAAGCAGACCGGCTTCGAAGAGGTCGGTCTCCTGAGCCTCTCGAGCGCCGACCACAGCGAGATCGCCGACGTCGCGAAGGGCTTGGGGGACCGGTACGAGGGCAGCAACGTCTCGCTGTCGTTGCCTTCGACAAGGGTCGACGCGTTCAACATCACGCTGGCCAACGAGTTCTCCCGCAACGGCCGGCGTAGTGGTCTGACGTTCGCGCCCGAGGGCGGGTCGGACCGGATGCGCAAGGTGATCAACAAGATGGTCACCGAGGAGGACCTGATCCGCACGGTCGCGGCGGCGTACAGCCACGGCTGGCGGCAGGTGAAGCTCTACTTCATGGTGGGTCTACCGACCGAGACCGATGAGGACGTGCTGGCGATCGCCGCCCTCGCGAAGCGGGTGATCGAGACCGGTCGCGAGGTGTCCGGCCGTCGCGACATCCGGTGCACCGTGTCGATCGGCGGATTCGTGCCGAAGCCGCACACCCCGTTCCAGTGGGCGTCGCAGCTCGGCGCCGAGGAGACCGACGCGCGGCTGTCCAAGCTCGCTGCGGCGATCCGCTCCGAGAAGGGGTACGCGAAGGCGATCGGTTTCCGGTACCACGACGGCAAGCCCGGCATCATCGAAGGTCTGCTGTCCCGCGGCGACCGCCGCGTCGGCCGCGTGATCGAGGCGGTCTGGCGCGACGGCGGCCGGTTCGACGGCTGGAGCGAGCACTTCTCGTACGACCGCTGGATCGGGGCGACCGAGAAGGCGCTCGCCGACGAGCCGGTCGACCTCGCCTGGTACACGACGCGCGAGCGCGAGTACGCCGAAGTCCTGCCATGGGACCACTTGGACTCGGGCCTGGATCGCGACTGGTTGTGGGAGGACTGGCAGGACTCGCTCGAGGAGGACGGCGCGATCGAGGTCGAGGACTGCCGCTGGACCCCGTGCTTCGACTGCGGCGTCTGCCCGGCCCTTGACACGAGTATCCAGATCGGTCCGACGGGCAAGAAGCTCCTGCCGCTGACTGTGATGAACACTCCCGCCGGCGCTAACTCGGGTTCCTGATGAGATCACCCGCGCGTCCGCAGGCGAAACGGGAGTTTGTCAGATCGCCTGGGCGAAGGAATCCCGCTTGATGATCGAACGCTCGCGTATGTCGTCCGGGATGACCAATTCGACGTCGACCATTGGAGCGCGCACACCCTTCGTCGCTGTGCGCCTGACCTTGTATTTCACACCGATCTGGAGGAGGTCGGCGGCCATCGTGTCCATGCCGCCGGCTTCCCATCGCGCCCGGAACGTCTGACCGTCGTAGACGCTCACCCAACCGCCACCTCCAGCCTCGGCGCGTTGGACGTACTCGCGGACCTGCACAGGCTCGTGGCCGAGTGCGACAAGCACCTCATCGACAAGCTTGCCGTAGATCTCGTCTGGGTTCGGTGCGCCATGGCCTCCGCTGCGGCAGCCTCCACAGCGGAGATACCGGTACTCACGCGAATTCTTGGTCGTCTTCTGCACAGTCATGTTGGTCTCACAGTCCGCACAGACGATGACTCCGAGGAACTTGGTCGCTCCGCCGGATTGGCGTGCAGGTTGATTTCGCGACGCCCGATCAAGCGCCTCCTGCAGGCAGTTGAACTCCTCGGGAGTGAAGATCGGCGCGGCCACCTTGATCGGATTCCCGTCCGGGCCTAGGACCAGCTTGGACCGGCGAATGCCGCCGTCCTTGTCCTCTTCCACTCGGTACCCCATGAGGGCGGGATTCCTGAGCCGCCGGAGGAGAGTGGACGGGGTCAGTCCCGGTCCGCAAAGACCTGAGCGAACGAGAACCTTGACCATGCGCCGAGCTGAGCAGGGGCGTCGGCGCAGAGCCGCTGACCGGCACCAGTGCAGCGCCTGCCAGGCGGTCTCGTCTATGCGGAGAACGATCTCTCCGTCATCATCACGGTCGGTAACGTAGCCATAGGAGGGCTTGCCGACCAACCAGGCGCCTTGGGTCTTGGTGTATTCCCAGAGACTGGCAACGCGCTTGCTGGTGCCGGCTGCTTCAATCTCGGCAATGCCGCCGATGATTGAAGCCATCGTCCTTCCGGCCGGGGTTGTCAGGTCTATGCTCTCGTTCCCGGAGACGAGGTTCTTGTCGTACCTCAGGCACCAGTCGATCATCGTGGACAAGTCCGACAACCGACGGACGAAGCGGTCCAACTTCCAGAAGAGCAGTACGTCGAACTCGGGCAACCGGTTGTTGATCCAGTCGCCAAGCTCCTTGCGCCTCCATGGCGGGACCTTCGTAGCGCTGACGTTGAGGTCTCTGGCAACCCCGACGACCCTGAAACCCATGTCCCGCGCTAGGCGCCGGAGATCGAGCTCTTGTCTGACCGGTGAGGTCGTGTCAGCTCGGAGTACTGACAGTCTGATGGACAACAGAGCCCGTGGTGCGTTGCTGGGCAACAGGGTTTCTGCCTTGGCCAACTCATCCAGCAACGCTGAGTCGGCCCTCGTCCACTCGGTCTCAACGGCGTACCGCCGCTTGGGTCCTGCGCGTCGCCGGCCCCTCGCTACCATCCGTGAATGGTACTGGGGATTCTGACTGTGCCTCCAATTGCTTCAGGCGGGAACCGACCGCGACCGGTGCCGTGAATCTAGCTGTTGTAGTACGCCGGCGTCGGCGGTGCCTTCATCGAACCAGGCGCCGGCTGAGTAGGCGTAGAGCTCGGCGACCGTGGCTAACGGTCCGCTCGCGCTCTGGCCCTTCTGCAGTTCGACGAGGACCTCGGGGACGCTGTTAGAGCAGCCCTCCGGGCCGACGGAGACGTACGGCATCAGCGCGGAGTGCCTGACCGAGTCGGCCGTGAGGACCCTCTCGGTGCAGCTGATAGAAGCAGGTCGGTGAGGAACAGCTCGTCGGCGCTGCCCAGGACCAGGTCGGCCGCTGCGACCGCAGCCTTGGTGACGAACGGATTCGGTATGGCGACCGCGTACATCCCGGCCGCCTGCGCTGCCTCCACGCCGTGCGCTGTGTCCTCGACAGCGATGGCAGGTACGCCGACCCGCTCCAAGGCCAGCTGGTAGATCGCCGGATCGGGCTTGTGCGTTGCGACCTCGTCGCCTGTGACGATCTCGTCGAACAGCTTGACCGCACCGACCCGCTCCAGGTGGCCGACCACCCAACTCCGCGGTGAACTGCTGGCGATCGCGACCCGAAGCCCCAGCTCCCGAGCCGATGAGATCCAATCCCGGATCCCCGGCCGGAAGTCGAGCTCGGCGTGCATCCGGTCCCGATGGGCGAGCCGGCGCGCCTGACTCTCGGCGCGGTCGAACCCGCTCCCGACGGCCGCCGCGAGTACGGCGTACCGGTCCTCGCTGACGTCTCCGCCGTGTCCCGGCCAGAAGCCGTCGAGGTCGAGCTCGAGACCGTGGTACGCCCACTCGGTCTGCCAGCTCTCGACCATCGTCGTCTCGGTGTCCATCAGCAGGCCGTCGAAGTCGAACACGATCGCCTGCACGTCCGTCGGCACCAGCCGCGTCGCGAGCCGGTGGATCTGTGTCTCGCTCAGCCCGAGCCAAGCGAGGTACCCGCGGACCCCGCCGAAGCGCTCGTCGACGTACGAGAGCGACCCGAGGATCGTGTCCGGATGCGATCGGGAGAAGGCCGGCGCATCCTGCAGGCCGAGGTTGGTCTCGCTGATCGCGTAGTCCGCGGCAATGTCCGATCGGGGTACGCCGACGAGGTCGAGCAGCAGCGCAACCGTCAGGCCGGTCCGATCCTTGCCGGCCTTGCAATGTACGACGACCGGCTGATCCGCCGGCGCCTCCGCGATCGCGGTGAAGATCCGGCCGACGTGGGCCGCGTTCCGGGTCAGGCTGTTGCGATAGACGTCGACCAGCCGCGGCTCGGCGGCCGGATCACGAGTCGCCTCGGCCGCCGGGTCGATCCATGGGATCCGCTGGTATACCAAATCTCCGGCCAGCGGATGTGGTTGCCTCAACTCCCAATCGGACCGCAGATCCAGCACCAGCCCGGCCCCCACCTCCTCGAACGCAGGCAGGCCGACGGCGTCGATGCACTCACTGCGGAGCAGAGCCCGCGCACGCGTCGGTACCCCGTACCGCGTCGGAAGTCCGCCAACGTCACGCGCATTCGGGCTCCACATACCTGTCAGCTTATGACAATGCCTCCCAGGGACTCGAAATCGTGCCAGGTTCCGTCGAAAGCCTTGTGGTGTAAGGCGGAATCCATGCCGACTGCGAACACGTCGATCCGGCCCGGGCCCGAGGAGACCACTGAACCGGCTGGTTGCGGACGGCGCTGTACGGCGGCCGGTTCGAGCCAGCCGGCCAGGGCGGCGATGTTCATCCGGAGGATCTCCGCGGCCAGTGACCAGTCGATGAAGTTCAACGTGTCGTTGGCGGAATGGATGTGGCCGTTCGCACTGTCCGCGCCCTCGATCGTCAGAACCGCTGGTATACCAGCGTTGATGAACGGGACATGGTCGCTCGCGAACGGGTTCAGCGACGTCTCGACCGTCAGCCCCGTGTACGTCGCAGCCGCGGTCGACAGGTCCGCGATCTGACTCGACGACACCGCCGCCCCCTCCAGCAGTACGCCGGGTGTCGCGGTGTTCCTGGTCCCGATCATGTCCATGTTGAGTACGGCGCGGACGCGTGACCGCTCCGCCGGCGGCAGCGCAGCGACGTACTGCTTGCTGCCGAACAACCCCTCTTCCTCGCCGCCGAAGAGGATCAGCCTGATGTCGTGCTGCCAACCGCGCGTGGACAAGAGCCGGCCGAGCTCGAGTACGCCGGCCGAGCCGCTGCCGTTGTCGTCCGCACCCGGAGCCGCCGCGGCCGGACCGCCCGCGATGTTGATCGAGTCCAGGTGCGCGGTGACGATGACCAGCTTGCGATCCACGCCCACGCCGGGCCGGTCGCCGACCAGGTCCGCCGAGTGGCCGGCGCCGACAGTGATCGGCGTCCGCGCCACTTGGTAGCCGAGGGCAACCATTCGGTCGGACGCGAAGTCCATCGCCTGGGTGAACGTCGTACTCAGCGAATGCCTGGTCGGCAGGCTCGCCAGCCAGGTCAGGTCGTTCTGGTACGACGTCGTGGACACATCGCCGACCAGCTCCGCGACGGCCGGGTCGACCCGCGCCGCGGAGGCCGTCGGATGGTCGACGACCGTCGTGTTCGGGCGGAGCACTTCGATCCGCCAGTGGTGGTTGGACCGCCGACGGGGTTTGTCGGCCGACGAGATGACCAGATGCCGGCCGTGATCGAGCAGCGGCGTGACATCGGGGTAGTCGTCCTGGAAACTCCGGCCCACCTGCGTCACCAGCAGCAGACCGGGAACGGTCCGGGAGGCCCGACCGAGGCGTTGTTCGGCCGGGACCCAGAGGAGGGTCTTCTCCCCGAACCGTGCCGACCGCGCGCCACCGGCGGCGTCCGCGGTCGGTACGACGAGATAGCGCACATTCATTGTTGGTCCTGCCAAGCAATCTCGAGTCGATCGGGCGCCGAGGACACGATCCGCCCGGTCCCGTCCGGCAGTTCCAGGCGGCCGGTGGTGTCCCAGCGGCCCGGCGGACCGGGGGAGGGGGCATCGCCGCGGCCGATCTGCAGCGGTACGAACGTCCCGTCCGGGAGGAACTCCACCCCCCGCCGGCCACGGGCCGGCGGGAAGGCGAAGTCGTCATGGCGGTAGACGCTGATCCCGTCGTGGTCCTCCTCGAAGGAATGCGTCCAGCGGCCCGTCGGCGTGGCGGTCAGATCGTCACCCCCTGCCCGATCGAGGCCGGGGAGTCGGGGACGGTCAGCTTGAAGTCGCTGATGATTCCGCCGAGCCCTTCGTACCCGGTGACCGACGGTCCCCAGTTCGAGCCGTCCCACCACTTGTGGTAGAGCTGCTTGTCGGTGCCGGTGACGAAAACGTCCAGCCGGTTGGTGTCCCACGAGACCACGCGCGGCTCGTCGGTGCAGATCCCGCCCATGTACTCGTATCCCGTGACGCTCGGCCCCCAGGAGGATCCGTCCCACCACTTGTGGTAGAGAGCGGAGTCGGTTCCGAGCAGGAATACGTCGAGGCGGTCGGAGCCCCACGAGACCACGGTCGGCGCCGTCGTACACACGCCGCCCATGTACTCGTAGCCGCTCCACGACGAGCCGTCCCACCACTTGTGGTAAAGCGCCGAGTCGGTGCCGATGACGAACAGGTCGAGCCGGTTCTCGCCCCACGCCACCACGCGCGGCGGTGATGCGCAGACGCCGCCGAGGTACTCGTACCCGTTCCACGACGAGCCGTCCCACCACTTGTGGTAGACCGCGTTGTCGGTTCCGAGGACGAACGCGTCCAGCCGATCGGGGCCCCAGGCAACGACTTCGGGCGGGCTCATGCAGACCCCGCCGAGGTACTCGTAGCCGTTCCAGGACGACCCGTCCCACCACTTGTGGTACAACGCCCGGTCGGTCCCGAGCACGAAGGCATCCAGCCGGTCGGGGCCCCAGGTCGCCAGCCGCGGCGGACTCATGCAGACGCCGCCGAGGTACTCGTATCCGGTGACGGACGGTCCCCAGTTCGAGCCGTCCCACCACTTGTGGTACAGCGCGTGGTCGGTGCCGAGGACGAACGCGTCCAGCCGGTTCGGACCCCAGGACGCGACTTCAGGAGCGCTCATACAGATACCACCCATGTACTCGTAACCGGCGACGGACGGTCCCCAGGCCGATCCGTTCCACCACTTGTGATACATCGCCAGGTCGGTGCCGAGCACGAACGCGTCCAGCCGGTTCGCGCCCCACGACACGATCGAGCCGGCCGGTTCCGGCGTACCGCCCGAGCCGAAGTCCGGCAGGTCCTTGCGGACGGTGTCCAGCGTCGCCTGCATCCGCGCCACCTGGTCGGTGGTGAACATGACCATGCCGCGGTCGTCGGTGTAGTCCATGTAGTCGTAGAACAGGTCGCCGTTCGGCCCGTTGCTACACGTGACATGCGGGAACGCCGGTACGCCGAAGTTCGGGCCGGCCGCGTTCGGGGTGTCGGCGCACTCGTCGGTACCGCTACAGCCGCTGCCGTCGTCGCCCCAGATGTGGAACAGGTTCAGGTAGTGCCCGACCTCGTGCGTCGTCGTCCGGCCGAGGTCGAACGGCGCCGCCGCCGTACCGTTGGTGCCGAACCCGCTGTGCAGGATGACCACGCCGTCGGTGTTCGCCGGACCGCCGGGGAACTGCGCGTACCCGAGCAGACCGCCGCCGAGCTGACAGACCCAGATGTTCAGGTAGTGCGCGGGATCCCAAGGGTCGATGCCGCCGGTCGCCGACGACTTCACCTTGTCGTCGGTGCCGAAGCTCGCCGTACTGGTCTGGGTCCGGGTGACGCCCGTCGTCGGGTTCCCGTTCGGGTCCTCGGTCGCCAGGAAGAACTCCACCCGCGAGTCCGCGATCAGCCCGCTGAACACACCCGGCACGATGCTCGTGTCCGGGTTGGTGGCGCGGTAGTCACGGTTCAGTACGTCGATCTGGCTGTCGATCTGCGCCTGCGAGATGTTCTGCGCGTTGGTGTTCCAGACGACGTGGACGACACACGGGATGCGAGCGACCCCGGTGAACCGTTCCTCGCGGGCGACGTAGACCATCGTCGCGGTTTCGAGCGCCGACCGTGCCGCGGCGTACGCCGGGTTGGTCGACAGCAGTCTGCGGTGTACATCCATGACGCCGCACTGTCTGCGATTCGGGAGCTCAGTCCGCCCGTCCGCGCCGCTCATACCGGCACCACTGGCCTGCCCGCCGCCTGCCATCCCCGCGCCTGCAGGCGATCCGCCGGCGTTCATCTCCGCTGCGGGCGTTCCGCCGCCGCCCATGTCGGCTGCCGGTGACCCGCCGCCGCCCATGTCTGCCGCAGGCGATCCGCCGCCGCTCATCGTCGAACTGCTCGAGGCCGGTGCCCCAGCCATCGGCATGCCGTCCGCCGCGGGCTGTCCGTTAGCGGCGTGCCCGTTCTGCTCGGTCGCCGGTGCCTCACCCGGCATCCGGTTGTCGTCCCGGTGCTTGTCCGCTCGCCCGTTGGCCTTCCTCGGCATCTCTCCCCCTTCCGGCGGGGGCGCACGGGCAGGTCGACGTACACGCGCCGAACCGAGAAGATTCACCCCCAGCGCACCCCTCGACCGAAGACGGTCCCTACCGCCTTCCCCCACCGAACAGTCGGCCCCCAAGTCACTGTTCTGCGTTTCACCTTGCTCCGTTCACCGCGCGCACACAACCCTTCGTGGCAAGACATTCGGATCTGGCCGGCCTCGATTTGTCTACAGTGCAGGATTGACCCATGCAGCGTGAGAAGTCGGTCCCGTTCGAGGTGCGTGCTCATCGTGGGTTGATCTCGGTCCGGGTGGTGCCGAACGACGACCCGTGGGCCTCGGGGCACCAACTCGTCGTACCCGATCTGAAGGCCGAGGCGTTCCGCGGCTTCCCGATCTGCACGGCGTCGATCAGGTACCACGGGTACGGGATCAACGCGATCATGGGCTGGGTCCAGGTCGTCTCGCGCGGGTCCGAGGTGTCGGTCGATCGCGCGCCGAACCTCGACGCGACCGATCCGTTCTACGCGTACGGCTACCTGCCGACGTTCTTCGACGCGCCGGCGAACCCCGACCACCCCGACGGGACGTGGCGCGCCGACACGTTCCTCGTCGTCGTACCCGACGTGATCCACTCGCGTCACGTCGTCCCGATCGCCGCCTTCACCTGGGGCTACGAACTACGCTCCGGCCGCCCGACCCTCCTCGACGTCGCCGCTCTACCGTCGACGGATTGGGCCGGCCATCGCGAGGTGCTGTCGGTCAAGCACCCGAGCTGGACCTTCGGCTAGAGGACGCGCTCCCAGATCGTGCGCTGCGCCACCGGGCGGAAGCCGAGTTTGGCGTTGACCGCGATCATCGGTGCGTTCTCCGGCGCGTTCCAGGTGTGCAGTACGGCGGGGCCGGCTTGGATGGCTCGCAAGTTCGGAGCCTTCACCGCGATACCGAGCCCGTGGCCGCGGTGCGTACGCCGTACGTAGGTGTCGTACTGGTTGAGCCGCTCGGGGGTTTCCGGCGTACCGCCCATCTGCGTGTACGCCGCGAGCTCGCCGGACGCGGTGTGCACGGCCGCCGTGGTGTAGGTGAACCGCCCCTGAGCCACGCGCCGGGCCTCAGCGTCCCGCACGAGCTCCGCCGTCCACCGCAGCGGCTCGTCCGTCCGATCGCCGGTCGGCACGTCCTCACTCATCCCACTCAGCAACTCCACAAACTGCTCGAGCCACTCATCCGGCGCGTGCTCACGCCACTGCACCAATTCATATCCGTCGACCGGCCGCTCCAACGCCGTCACGTCGATCGGCAACTCCACCACCTGATGCAACTCCGCATGCTTCTTCTCGAACCCCCGAGCCCGAGCAAACGCCGTCCCCGCACTCTCACCCGTCACCGGATCGCCCGCCACATTGATCCCCGAAACAATCCGCCGCCCGTCTGCGCGCGCCCGCCCCACCGCAGCATCCAACAACCTGCTCGCAACCCCACGCCGCCGGTACTCCGGCACAACCGCCAGCTCGACATCAACGGTGTCGGTGTTCCCCACCAACCACCAGTCCAGCCAGGCGACCCCAAGCCAGTCGTCCCCCTCGACCAGCCCGATCCCCTCGGCCCGCACATCGGCATGAGTCCCCGCCATCAAAACCCGAGCCTCTTCCACCCCGAGCCCCACCGGGAACTCCAGCTCCTCCCGCCGAACCCCGAACTTCACCTCGTAGAACCGCCGGAACAGTTCAGGATCCTGCCCATCAACCCAGATAATCTCCACGCGGGCACCTTAGGTGCCCGGCGGGCTAGTGGTGGGGGCGGAGGGCTCGGTTGGCGGCGGGTTCGGCTATTTGGGTGCGGAAGGGGTGGGAGGGGTAGACGCCGAGGACGCGGACCTCGACCGAGAAGAATGCGAGTTCTTCCAGGGCCAGGGCGACGTTCGGGTCTTCGGGGTGGCCCTCGATGTCAGCGTAGAACTGGGTGGCGAAGAACATGCCGCCGAGTTGATACGACTCCAGCTTGGTCATGTTCACGCTGTTGGTCGCGAATCCGCCGAGCGCCTTGTAGAGAGCGGCCGACACGTTCCGCACCCGGTACACGAAGCTCGTGATGACCGGACCCGAGCCGACCGGCGGCACCTCCGGCTCGCGGGAGAGCACGAGGAAGCGGGTTGTGTTGTGGTGCTCGTCCTCGACGTCGGACGCGAGGGTCTCCAGCCCGTACAGCTCGGCGGCCGCCCGGGGCGAGAGGGAAGCGACAGTCGGGTCAGCCAGCTCCGAGACCTCGCGAGCCGCGCCCGCGGTGTCGTCCGCCACGACGGTCGACCAACCGTGCTCCCGGATGATCTTCCGGCACTGCCCGAGCGCGTGCACGTGGCTGCGAACGGTCCGGATCTGGTCCAGCGTCGTACCAGGAGTCCCCAGCAGCTGGAAGTGGATCGGCAGGAAGTACTCGCCGACGATGTGCAGCCCGGACTCCGGCAGCAGGTGGTGGATGTCCGCGACCCGGCCGGCGATCGAGTTGTCCACCGGGATCATCGCGAGCCCGGCGCGCCCGCTGCTCACTGCCTCGAGCGCGTCCTCAAACGTCGTACAAGGCAGCTGCTCGCGGTCCGGGAACATCTCGGTGCACGCCATCGCTGAATTCGCGCCTGGCTCACCCTGATAAGCGATCGGTCCGTCCACGATCTACCAGCCTAGACCCACCGCATCTCACCACCCGGATCAGGTGTCCGTCTTACGGACCTTCTCGGGCGCCCCCGTGACTGCTCGACCCTCGAGCGACTTGGCCTTGGTGGCGTACATGTCGATGTACTCCTGCCCCGACAACTCCATGATCTTGTACATGATCTCGTCGGTGACGGCCCGCAGGATGAGCCGATCGCTCTCCATCCCTTCGTACCGCGAGAAGTCCAGCGGCTCGCCGAACTTCACCGTCGGCGACGCGAACGACGCAACGACCTTCCCGGGCGGAGCCACCACATCCGTCCCGATCACCCCGCACGGGATCACCGGCACCTTGGCCTCCAGCGCGAGCCGGGCCACGCCAGTACGACCCTTGTACAGCCGTCCGTCATGCGACCGTGTGCCCTCGGGGTAGATGCCGAACAGCTCGCCGCGCTCGAGCACCTTCATCCCGGCCCGCATCGCGCCCTCGGACGCCGACCCGCCGGACCGGTCGATCGGCACCTGGCCGGTGCCCTTGAAGAACCCGCGCTGGAACCGGCCCTTGATCCCGGCCCCGGTGAAGTAGTCGGACTTCGCGACGAACGTGACCCGGCGCCGCAGCGACAGCGGCATGAAGATCCAGTCGGAGTACGAGAGGTGGTTGCTGGCGATGATCGCCGCGCCCTGCTCCGGGATGTTCTCGGCGCCGACCACGTTCGGCCGGAAGATGCGCTTCACCGGCGGACCGACCAGCACGTTCTTCAGCACCCAGTAGATGCCCTTGCCGTCGCCGTCGCCGGCATCCACGACCGCAGGGTCCGGCTCCCGCCGCGGCGACTGTGCCGGTTCCGTCATCGAAGTCCTTCCCTCACTTGTTCCCCGAACCCACATGATGCCGCACCGCGACCGGAATGGCCCGTACGTCGCCACGCGGGAACTCCTCACCTCCGCCGCCGGACGTTCGTAAGCTGCTGACGACACCGTCGCCCAGGTGGGGGAGAACCATGCGTACCAAGCTCCTGACCGCGGTACTCGCGCTCCTCGCCGGCGTGCTGGTCACCCTGCCGGCCCGAGCGGCTGCCCCGGCAGCGACCGTCGTACCGATCCAGGTGACCGGGCCGGCGGCGTCGCGGTTCAACCTGGTGGTGATGGGTGACGGCTACACCGCGGCCGAGCTGCCGAAGTTCCGCGAGCAGCTCGACAAGCACCTGAACATCCTCTGGAGTATCGAGCCGTTCAAGTCGTACCGGAACTACGTCAACGTGTACGCCGTCGAGATCGCCTCCCCGGAGTCCGGCGTCGACTGCGACCCCAACCTCACCTCGCCGCAGCGCGACACCCCGCTGCAGATGGGGTTCTGGGGCGGCTGCAACCCGGGCAGCGTCCAACGCCTGCTGACCGTCAGCTCGGCCGCCGCAACGCAGTACGCCGATCTGGTCCCGGGCACGACCGCCTCCAACCGGCAGATCCTTGCTATCGGCAACAGCGACACGTACGGCGGGGCGGGCGGGACGTATGCGACCGCGTCCGGCGGGAACGCGCTCTCGGCCTTGATCACGCCGCACGAGCTCGGCCATTCGCTCGGCGGGCTCCAGGATGAATACGACTACTACGCCCGCGGCGAGCGCGGCGCGCCGTACGTCGGTCCCGAGCCGTCCTCGATCCACCACACGTTGCTGACCCAGCAGCAGATGCTCGACCAGCACGTGAAGTGGTACCGCTGGCTGGGGGAGCCGTCGGAATCCGGCGGGACGATCGGCCGCTACGAGGGCGGGATGTACGCCGGATCAGGCGTCTGGCGGCCCAGCGCGCACTCGATGATGAAGGCGCTCGGGTACTACTTCGACCAGGTCTCGCGCGAGCGGATGGCCCAACGACTCTCCGCCAAGGCGAACCTGTTCCAGGACAGCACGCCGGTCGGCCCGGTCGCCGCAGACCAAGTCGTCTGGCTGCAGACGCTGCATCCGCTCGATCACGAACTGACGGTCTCCTGGGCGGTCGACGGTACGACGCTGCCGACCTCGAACGCCCGCGCCGTCGACCTCTCCACCTTGCACCTGACCGCCGGCCAGCACACCCTGACCGCGACGATCGTGGACCCGACCACCTTCATCCGCGACCCCGCCGTACGTCCGACCGCCACCCGCTCCTGGACGGTCGACACCACCCTGACCGCACCGCCGTCGACCGGTACGCCGACGTTCACCGGCTCCACCTCGACCGAGCATCCGGTCAGCGCCGACGAGGTCGTGTACGCCGAGACCTCGCAGCCCAACGCCCCGATCACCTGGCAGGTCGACGGGCGAACTGTCGCGAACCCGGGCAACGACCGCGACCTCGAGCTCGCCCCGCTCAAGCTCACCAGTCGGCACACATTGACCGCTCAGGTCGGCGCCGACAAACGAACCTGGACCGTCGACGGCGTCGAAGCCGTCGTGACCCCGACCATGTCGAAACCCCTGCTCACAGTGCAGAAGCCGACCGGTAGTGAATACGTATACAACGATGCCTTCACGATGGGGCTCACGGCAACGGACGACAGCCCGGGGTACGTCGTACCGGAGTTCCGCGTCGACGGTGACGGTTGGTACAACTACTACGGCTGGCCGACGGATGCGTCCCTCCCGTTCAAGTTCACGGCCGAGGGCACCGAGATCGACCAGCTCGTCTACGGCAAGCTCGGCGTACCGCGGGTCGTGCCGTGGGACGACGTACCGCCTGGGTACGGGCGTCATCAGATCGAGTATCGCGCGATCGATGCCACCGGCAACATCGAGAGCCCGCGCCGGTTCGCCGTCACGCTGCTGCACCCCGCGCCGGCCTGTACCACCACGATCACCGGCACGCACAACGGCCCGCTGTACCTCCGCACCGGCGTCACCTGCCTGACCAACGCAACCGTCAACGGCCCAGTCCTGGTCGCGGCCAGAGCCTCGCTGGTCTCCACCGACTCACGCATCAACGGTCCCGTCCGCGCCGACCAGGCCGCCGACCTGCAGCTCCTGCGCTCCACCGTCGCAGGCCCGGTCACCGCCGATCACGTCAGCCGCAGCGTGGTCGTCGTCGGAAGCACGGTCCAGGGCCCTGTCTCGGTCACCAACGCCTCGACCGCACAACCTCCGGCCCTGGCCGGAAACACCGTCAACGGCCCGCTCGTCTGCCAGGCCAACGCCCCGAAACCGACCAATCTCGAGGCACCGAACAAGGTGTCAGGCCCTCGATCCGGGCAGTGCGCGAAGCTCTGAGCCGAGCAGACATGGACGTGAGTTTCGCCGACATGTCCCCGACGACGCGGTTCTCATAACTTTCTGAGTGCGGGGAGTTCCCGCCCTACAGAAGGAGTGAAATGAACGGACTGCGGGTGGCGTCCCTGATGGCGGCGACGATGACAACCGGTCTGGTGGCCGGCATCTATGCGATCTACGCGAACGCGTTCATGCCCGGCCTCGCCAAGACCGACGACAAGACCTTCGTCGCAGCGTTCACGGCCGTGGACCGGGCGATCGTGAACCCGCTCTTCCTCGGCCTCGGCTTCCTGGGCGCGGCGCTGTTCACGGTGCTCGCCGGACTGCTCAGCCTCAAGGAGAAGGCGCTGCCGTGGATCGCGGTCGCCTTCGTGCTGTACCTGGTCTCGATCATCGTCACGATGGCGGTGAACGTCCCCCTGAACGACGCCCTGAAGGCCGCCGGAGATCCGGCAACCATCGACGTAGCGGCAGCCCGGGCAGCCTTCAACGAGTCGAAATGGGTCGCCTTCAACCTGCTCCGCACGATCCTCGCCCTCGTCTCCTTCGGCCTCCTCGGCTGGGCCCTCTACCTGACGGGCAAGTCCGCCGCTCAGCCCTGAGGTTATTTGCAGTATTTGCAGGTACCGTTCGTCGCGAATCGGAGCCTGGGGAGGCAGGGTGAGTGACGCAGACTCGGACTGGTGGGATCACCGACCGGTGTTCTCGACCACCGACAAGGGATTCCGCCTCACCGGACTGGCCGTCGGCGAGCGCCCCGGACAGGTGACGATCCGCCTGCTGGTCTCGGCCGCACTGTGCTTCGCAGGCTGGGGAGCCGTCAGCCTGCTGGGTACGTCGTTCCTGTGCGGCGCGACGTCAGCGCCCGCCGGCTCCTGCGCCGTCGATGTCCCCGGCAACCTCCCAACAGCATTGGTCATCGCGGCTGCTCTGGTCGGTGGCTACCTCGTCCTCTTTGTCACGGTCGATCTGTCCGAGCAGGCACGACATCGGTTCGGACAGCGCCGGGCGGCGGGGCTGTTCAGGTCCGTCCCGCTCCTGGCCGGGATGTGCGTCGGCGCCGCCAGCTCGGTCGTCACCGCCGTCGCTGTCGATCCGGCCGAGACGGTCCGGCGTACGCTCCACGGCTTGATCGGCACCGAGGCGATCGCGATCTCGGCGGCGGTGGCGATCCTGACCGGTGTGTGGTGCCTCACCATGCTGGCGCGGCTGCCGGCGGCGCTGCTGCACGCACACCAGCGGCAGGCGACGATCGAGCGGCTGCGCCGCGACGGACGCCGGTACGCCGGGCAGGTGAAGCTCGGCCGGATCGTGTACTGGCTCGGGCACGATCCTGAGCTCGACGTCACGATCGAGTACGACTCGCCGGCCGGTTCGCACGCGGTCAAGGCGCGGATGCGGACCTCGCCCGACCGGGTGCCCGCCGACGGCAGCCGCGTGATCGTGTACGACGACCTGCGCGGCGTCGTACACATCGAGCTCGACCGCGACGCCGGTCCGACGTACGAGCCGGAGGCGCGGTACGCCGCCTCGGAATGATTTTGAGAGACTGTCCACGTGCCACCAGTTCAAGCTCCGCCCTCGCAGCAGCTCCCCGCGGTCCAGAAGCTCCGGGTGAGGTTCGCCAAGCGGGGACGGCTGCGATTCACCTCACACCGTGACTTCCAGCGGGCGTTCGAGCGCGCCGTACGGCGGGCCGGGCTGCCGGTGGCGTTCTCGCACGGCTTCAGTCCGCACCCGAAGATCTCGTACGCCGGTGCCGCGCCGACCGGGGCTGCCTCGGAAGCGGAGTACCTGGAGATATCGCTCACACACGAACGGGACGCCGACGAGGTCCGGACCGCGCTCGACGAGGCGCTGCCGCCGGGACTCGACGTACTCGAAGTGGTCGTCGCCGGGCCGGGGTCGCTGGCCGAGCGACTCGAGGCCAGTGAGTGGCGGATCGCGTTACCGGGGGTGGATCCCGAGGCGGCCGGAGCCGCGGTAGAGGCCTTCCTGGCGCGGGACGAAATTATGGTCGAGCGCATGACCAAACGGGGGGTTCGTTCGTTCGACTGTCGGGCTGCCGTTCTCCGACTCACCGTCGCGAGTGAACCGGGGTCGGTTGAGACGTGTGCGATACTGCAAGTGGTGTTACGGCACGGAACCCCGGCCGTGAGACCCGACGACGTTCTCGCCGGCGCGCTCGAGGTAGCGACGCTCACGGTGACGGGCCCGGCTCTTTTGACCAGGCTCGCCCAGGGCCCGCTCACCACGGACACCGGCACGGTGGAAGACCCGCTCGCTCGTGACCGCGACGCCAACCAGGCGACCGCGACCGGCCAGGCAGATCCCCACCAGACGCACACAGCGGAGGGCGACGCCGCCGCTCCCTCTGTGCCCTGAGCGCGGGCGGAGCGGATCCAGCAGGCTTCCGCCACGCGGCGGCCCCGGGAAGATTTCCGGGCCGGGCGCGGCGAACCGTGACCGCCTTGTGGCCGCGCCGGACCCGTGACAGGGGCCGCAGGATGCGCCGGAGGGCTTGAGGAGACCCGCACTACATGCTCGACAACGAGCCGACCACCGAGGCAGCCGACACGGCTGCCACCGCCCAGCCCACCGCCTCCACCCGCAGGACCGCGAAGAAGGCGCCGGCTGCCAAGAAGACCACCACCACGCGGAAGCGCACGGTGAAGACCGCCGCCGGAGACGGCACCGCGGTCCCGACCCAGTCCGACGCGCAGACCGCCGATCCGGCGCCCGCTCCGGCCAAGAAGGCGGCAGCCAAGAAGACTGCCGCGAAGAAGACCACGGCCAAGAAGGCCGCGGCGAAGGCTCCGGCCAAGAAGACCGCCCGCGCCGCCCAGACCGCTGAGCAGGACATCTTCCCGCAGTTCGTCCCCGACGACGCGCCGGAAACCGCAGCTGCGGCTCCCGCGAAGAAGACCACCCGCAAGCGCACCGCCAAGAAGGCCGCCGCGCCGGACCTGCTGTCCGCAGATTCGCCGGTCACCGACGGCCCGGTAGCCGACGCCGAGACCAGCGCGCCGGCCGCGGACGCCCCCGCCCGCAAGCGCACCTCCCGCCGCCGTACGAGCAAGACCGCCGAGCCGGCCGCAGAGGCCGGCTCCACCCACGTTGACTCCGGCGCGGCGACCCGCGGCGCAGCTGACACCGACTCCGCCGTGACTGACGGCGGCTCTGCAGACCGCTCCGGTTCCGCCCGGTCCCGCAGCACCTCCACGGACCGCTCCGGCTCGGCGGAGCGGTCCGGCGCGTCGGTGGACCGCTCCGGATCCTCCGCTGACGGCGCCGAGGTGCCGGCTGAGGAGTCGGGCACCCGCCGTACCCGTCGGCGTGCAGCTGCCCCCGCGGCCGTCCTGTTCCAGGCACCGACCGGTGGCCCTCAGCAGGCCGCACCCCAGCAGGCCGAGCCGGCCGCCACGGTTGAAGCGACCTCCGAGGCGACCCCGGAGCCCGGGACCGACGAGCAGCCGACCGGCAACCGCCGTCGCCGCAGTCGTCGTAACCGCGACGCAGATGCCCGCGAGACCGAGGTAGCCGAGGAGACCACCGAGGGCGCCCAGCCGCAGGCGAGCGCCACAGACACTCCCGCCGACGAGACCAGCAGGTCCACCGGAAGGTCCCGGACCCGGTCCGCCCGGAAGACCACCGACACCGCCGGCGCAACCGCCTCGGGCGCGACCACGGCAGGCGCAACAGCGACCGGCACGGACATCGACACCGAGACCGACGAGGCGGACGAGGAGTCCGCGGACGTCACCGACGCACAGTCCGAGGACGGCGAGGAAGGTGGCGAGGGGACTCGTCGCCGTCGCCGTCGCCGCGGTGGGCGTCGTCGTCGCAAGTCCGGTGACGGCGCTGACGACAACGCCGACGACCAGTCCGACGACGAGGACGAGGCCGACACCCAGGACACCGACCAGGATGCCGACGCGTCCGAGGACGGCGACCAAGACGCGGCCGACTCTGACGAGGACGGCGAGGCAGGCAGTTCGTCCCGGCGTCGCCGCCGTCGCCGTCGCCGCAAGGGCGAGGACAGCGGCGCCGCGTCCCCGGACGACCCCGACGAGACCGTCGTACGCGTCCGTGAGCCGCGCAGCAAGACCGTCAACAACGAGATCACCGCGGTCGAGGGCTCGACCCGTCTCGAGGCCAAGAAGCAGCGCCGCCGCGAGGGTCGCGCCGCCGGCCGTCGCCGCGCGCCGATCGTGACCGAGGCCGAGTTCCTGGCCCGTCGCGAGTCGGTCGAGCGGACGATGGTCATCCGGTCCCGCGACGACCTGACCCAGATCGCGGTCTCCGAGGACAACGTCCTGGTCGAGCACTACGTGACCACCGCAGAGCAGACGTCGCTGATCGGCAACGTGTACCTCGGCCGCGTGCAGAACGTGCTGCCGAGCATGGAGGCCGCGTTCATCGATATCGGCAAGGGCCGCAACGCGGTTCTGTACGCCGGTGAGGTGGACTGGGCGACCCTTGGTGGCGCCAACGGTCCGCGCAAGATCGAGCAGGTGCTGAAGTCCGGTCAGGCGGTCCTGGTCCAGGTGACCAAGGACCCGATCGGCCACAAGGGCGCACGGCTCACCAACCAGATCAGCCTCCCCGGCCGGTACGTCGTGTACGTCCCGCGCGGCGGCAACGGCGGGATCAGCCGCAAGCTCCCCGACACCGAGCGGAACCGGCTGAAGACGATCCTCAAGGACATCGTCCCCGACGAGGCCGGCGTGATCGTCCGGACCGCCGCGGAAGGCGCCTCGGAGGAGGAGCTGACCGCCGACGTCAGCCGGCTGCAGTCCGCCTGGGAGGACATCGACAAGAAGTCCAAGAACGGCCAGGCCCCGCAGCTGCTGTACGGCGAGCCGGATCTGCTGATCCGCGTCGTCCGCGACCTGTTCACCGAGGACTTCGCGAAGCTCGTCATCTCCGGCGACCGTGCGTACGAGCAGGTTCGTGAGTACGTCGCCGGCGTCGCGCCGCACCTGGCCGACCGGGTCGAGAAGTGGGGCGGGGACGGCGACGTCTTCGCGAACTACCGGATCGACGAGCAGATCAAGAAGGCGCTGGACCGCAAGGTCTGGCTGCCGTCGGGCGGCTCGCTGATCATCGACCGGACCGAGGCGATGACCGTCGTCGACGTCAACACCGGCAAGTTCACCGGCTCCGGGGGCAACCTCGAGGAGACCGTCACCAAGAACAACCTGGAAGCGGCCGAGGAGATCGTCCGCCAGCTCAGGCTCCGTGACATCGGCGGCATCATCGTCATCGACTTCATCGACATGGTGCTCGAGTCGAACCGCGATCTCGTACTGCGCCGGCTGGTGGAGTGCCTGGGCCGCGACCGGACCAAGCACCAGGTCGCCGAGGTCACCTCGCTCGGCCTGGTCCAGATGACCCGGAAGCGGATCGGCACCGGCCTGCTCGAGGCGTTCAGCGAGAACTGCGACCACTGCGGTGGCCGCGGCCTGATCCTGCACGACGAGCCGAAGGAGTCCCGCCGCCGCGACAGCCGCAACGGCCAGGGCAACAACGGCAACGGCCAGGGCAACAACGGCAACGGCCAGAGCACCAACGGCAACGGTCAGGGCAACGCGAACGGCAACGGTCAGGAGAACGCCAAGTCCGCGCAGGCGGAGGAGGGCGGCCGGAAGAGTTCGCGCCGTCGCCGGGGCAAGGGCCGCGGCGAGGACGAGGCCGCCGAGCCCACGGCGGCCGAGACCGCGCAGCACAACGCCGACGCCGCCCAGAGGCTCGCGCAGATCGCCGCCGCTTCCGTGAAGAAGGACGACGAGCACGGTACGCCGGAACCGACCGGCTACCCGATCTCTGCCGACGCCGAAGAGCACGTCAGCCCCGAGGCGACAGGCTTCCCGGCCGACACGGCTCAGGCGACGACCGTGATCACCGAGGCCGCGGAGTCCACCGGCACCGAGGCTCCGGCCGCGGGCGAGGCGGCCGACCCGGCCGACGCCGCCCAGAACGGCGCCACCAAGAGCACCCGGCGGCGGCGCAGCAGCCGCAGCCGGAGCAAGACCGCTACCGAGGGTGAAGGCGCGGACCAGTCCGAAACGCTCGTCACCACCGGCAGCTAACCGATTTCGGGTTTGCGGACCCGGGGTTGTAAGCTATTGGTTCGGTGCGCTGAGGCGCACCGAACCTGTGCTTGATGTGAGAGTGAGTGGATTACAGCCTCTCGCGTCACGCTTGTAAGTTTCCGAACCAGCAGAGAGTGAGATCCACGGTGTACGCGATCGTGCGCAGTGGCGGCACCCAGCAGAAGGTCGCCGTCGGCGATGTCATCGAGATCGACAGCCTGACGGACAAGGTGGGCGACACTGTGTCCCTTCCGGCGGTCCTGGTCGTCGATGGCGACACCGTGACGACCGACTCTGCGGCGCTGGCCAAGGTGGCCGTTTCGGCCGAGGTTCTCGGGCGCTCCAAGGGCCCGAAGATCACCATCATGAAGTACAAGAACAAGACCGGTTACCGCAAGCGCCAGGGGCACCGTCAGCACTACACCCAGGTCAAGGTCACCGCGATCGACGCGAAGAAGAAGTGAGCTGATCTAGATATGGCACACAAAAAGGGAGCAGCGTCGACCCGTAACGGTCGTGACTCCAACGCGCAGCGGCTCGGCGTGAAGCGGTACGGCGGTCAGCTGGTCAACGCCGGCGAGATCATCGTCCGTCAGCGTGGCACGCACTTCCACCCGGGCAACCTGGTCGGCCGTGGCGGCGACGACACGCTGTTCGCGCTGGCCGAGGGCCACGTGGAGTTCGGCACCCGGCGCGGTCGCCGCGTCGTCAACATCGTCCCGGCCCCGGCGGAGTAACACCGCCACCCGGACGTTTCAGTAAGCTCTTCAAGAGGGCGGGTCGCGGAATACCGCGGACCCGCCCTTTTGCTGTGTATGTGGTTGGACCCGACAGGAAGTAGAGACACCGATGGCAATCCCCAGCTTCGTCGACCGCGTGACGGTGAATGTCGCCGCGGGCCGCGGCGGAAACGGCTGCGCCTCGGTGCACCGGGAGAAGTTCAAGCCCCTCGGCGGTCCCGACGGCGGGAACGGCGGTGACGGCGGCAGCGTGATCCTGCGCGTCGACCCCGACGTGACCACGCTCGTCGACTACCACCGCTCCAGCCACCGCACCGCCACGAATGGTGCCCAGGGCAAGGGTGATCACCAGTCGGGTAGCAACGGCGGCGACGTCGTCCTGCCGGTCCCCGACGGCACAGTCATCAGTGCGGTGAATGGCGTCGTACTCGCGGACCTCGTCGGGCCGGGTGCTGAGTTCGTTGCTGCCCAAGGCGGCAAGGGCGGTCTGGGTAACGCGGCCCTGGCCAGCAGCGCGCGCAAGGCGCCCGGATTCGCCTTGCTGGGTGAGGATGGCGAGGAGCGCACGCTCGTTCTCGAGCTGAAGGTCGTCGCCGACATCGGCCTGGTCGGCTTCCCGAGCGCGGGCAAGTCTTCGCTGGTGGCCGCGATCAGCCGCGCCCGGCCGAAGATCGCCGACTACCCGTTCACCACCCTGATCCCGAACCTCGGCGTCGTCGTTGCCGGTGACGTCACGTTCACCGTGGCCGACGTACCGGGCCTGATCGAGGGTGCGAGCGAGGGGCGCGGGCTCGGCCACGACTTCCTGCGGCACGTCGAGCGGTGCGCGGCGCTCGTACACGTCATCGACTGCGCGACGTACGAGCCGGGCCGTGACCCGCTCAGCGACCTCGACACGATCGAGGCCGAGCTGCAGGCGCACGGCGGGCTCGAGGACCGGCCGCGACTCGTTGCCCTGAACAAGATCGACGTGCCCGACGCGCGCGAGATCGCCGACATGGTGCAGGCCGAGCTGGAGCAGCGCGGGCTGCGGGTGTTCCCGATCTCGACCGCCTCGCACGAAGGCCTCGAAGCCCTGAAGTTCGCGATGGCCGACATCGTCGTACGGCGTCGTGTGGAAGAGGAGAAGCCCGACACCACGCGGATCGTGATCCGGCCGCAGGTGCAGGGCGGTCCTGAGTTCAAGGTGAAGAAGCTGCCGGACGACGGCGGCTGGCTGGTTCAGGGCGACAAGCCCGAGCGCTGGGTCCGGCAGACCGACTTCGCGAACGCGGAGGCGACCGGGTACCTGGCCGACAGGCTGAACCGGCTCGGCGTCGAGGACGAGCTGCTGAAGCTGGGCGCCCTCGCCGGCGACGCGGTGATGATCGGCGACGGACCGAACGCGATCGTGTTCGACTTCGCGCCCGACATCCTCGCCGGCGCGGAGATCCTGGCCCGGCGCGGTGAGGACCACCGGCTCGAGGAGGACCGTCCGGCCGCCCAGCGGCGGCGGGAGAAGGACACCGAGTACCACGCCCACAAGGGTGTTCGGACCGACTACAAGCAGGAATGGGGCGAGGACGAGGTCGACTTGTCCCCGGCCGAGGCGAAACGAGCAGCGGTGAAGGCGGAGAAGCTGGCGCGCAAGGAAGCGCGCGAGCTCGAAGCGGCGGAAGAAAGCACAGATCAGGACTTCTGATGGACGCTCGCGCGGAGGTCCTTGCGGCCACGCGAATCGTCGTGAAGGTCGGCTCGTCATCGCTGACCCAGCGCGGCAAGATCGATCTCGAACGACTCCGGCTGCTCGTCGACGCCATCTCGGCGCGACGGGTGGAGGGGGCCGAGGTCGTGCTCGTCTCCTCCGGCGCGATCGCCGCCGGCCTAGCCCCGATGGGGTTGCGATCCCGACCGCGTGACCTGGCCACGCAGCAGGCTGCTGCTTCGGTGGGGCAGGGCCTGCTGATGGCTCGCTACAGCGACGCGTTCGCAGCGCACGGATTGCGGGTCGGGCAGGTGCTGCTGACCGTCGATGACGTGACACGGCGCAGTCACTACCGCAACGCGTACCGCACGTTCGCGCGGCTGCTCGAGCTGGGCGTCGTACCGATCGTGAACGAGAACGACACCGTCGCGACCACCGAGATCCGCTTCGGCGACAACGACCGGCTCGCTGCGTTGACCAGTCATCTGGTCCACGCTGATCTGTTGCTGCTGCTGTCCGACGTGGACGGCTTGTACGACGGGGATCCGCGCAAGCCCGGTACGTCGATGGTCACCGAGATCCGCGGTGCGGCTGATCTCGAGCCGCTCGCGATCGGCAAGAACGGGTCGTCCAGCGTCGGCACCGGCGGCATGCAGACCAAGGTCGAGGCGGCCGCAATCGCCACAGAGGCAGGGATTCCGGTCGTTCTGACGTCGGCCGCGCGGGTCGGCGAAGCCCTGCGCGGCGATCAGGTCGGCACCCTCTTCCACCCCACCGGCCGGCGCCGGAAGACCCGCCTGCTGTGGCTGGCCCACGCAACCTCCGGCCAAGGCATTCTGCGTTTGGACGAGGGCGCCGTCCGGGCTGTGACCCAACGCCGCGCATCCCTCCTCCCGGCCGGAATCTCTGCAGTAGAAGGCACTTTCTCAGCCGGCGACCCTGTCGACCTGGTCTCGCCGTCGGGCGTGGTCATCGCCCGCGGCCTCGTCAACTACGACGCCACCGAGCTGCCGGACCTCCTGGGCCGCTCCACCCGAGACCTGGCTCGCGAACTCGGCGCGGCGTACGAACGCGAGGTAGTCCACCGCGACGACCTGGTGTTGCTGTGAAGAAGGTTGCCTGGGGTCTGCTCGGTGCGTGGATCGTCCACGACCTCGAGGAACTCGCGACGATGCCGTCGTTCTCCCGGCAGCCGGGTCTTCCGCCGTTCGTCCGGACGTCGCGCCGCGAGGCTGCCACGGCGATCGGTCTGACCGGTGTCGCGATGGCTGCTGCGTCTGCGGCAGGCGCTGCGACCGGCGGACGCAGCAAGTTCTTCCAGGCATCGCTGCTGGGCTTCGGTCTGCACGCCGGCACGCACATCGCGCAGTCCGTCGTACTGCGGCGCTACACCCCAGGCCTCGTGACGACGCCGCTCGTCGTCATCCCGTTCAGCGTTTGGGCCTGGCGACAGTTGAAGGCTGAGGGCGTACCGATCGCGCCGAGTGACCGCCGGCTCAACCTTGCACTGGCGGCGGTCGTCCCGCTGTCGCACGCGATCGCCCGTCTCCCACGGTTGAGACGACGGGTCACCGACCGGAACAACGGACCTAGGATGAGCGAGTGAGCGAGATCATCGAGTTGGCGCAGCGGGCGCGCGAGGCGTCGTACGCCTTGGCCGACGCGTCCCGGGCGACGAAGGATGCGGCGCTGCACGCGATGGCGGCGGCGCTGCGCGAGAACACGGACGCGATCGTGGCGGCGAACGCTGTCGACGTCGCGGCGGCGCGCGAGGCGGGTATGCCGGAGTCCACGGTCGACCGGCTGGCGCTGAACCCGGCGCGTGTTGACGGGATGGCGGCCGGGCTGGAGCAGCTGGCCGGGCTGACTGATCCGGTGGGTGAGGTGGTCCGCGGGTACACGCTGCCGAACGGGCTCGAGCTCCGCCAGGTCCGGGTGCCGTTCGGCGTGGTCGGCATCATCTACGAGGCGCGACCGAACGTGACCGCCGACGCCGCGGGCATCTGCCTGAAATCCGGCAACGCCGTACTGCTGCGTGGCTCGTCATCCGCTGCAGCGTCCAACACGGCGATCATCGCCGTACTGCGGGATGCTGCCGCGACATGTGGATTGCCCGCGGATGTGATCCAGGGTGTGGCGACGGATCGGGCTGCTGTGAAGGAGCTCATGCAGGCGCGCGGGCTGGTCGACGTACTGATTCCTCGTGGTGGTGCGGGCCTGATCCAGACGGTGGTCGGCGAGTCGTCGGTGCCGGTGATCGAGACGGGCGTGGGGAATTGCCACGTGTACATCGACGCTGAGGCTGATCTGGAGCTCGGGCTCGAGATTCTGTTGAATTCGAAGATCCAGCGGCCGAGCGTGTGCAACGCGGCTGAATCCCTTCTGGTGCACGCCGCGGTCGCTGACGAGTTCCTCGCTCTAGCCCTCCCCGCTCTCGCCGATGCGGGCGTGCAGGTCCATGGCGACAGTGCAGTAGTTGCCGCAAGCAAGGACACGTCGGCGTCCGGCGATGCCGACGGTGGCGGGGCGGGTGTTGTGGCTGCGACCGAGGAGGACTTCGGGACGGAGTACAACTCGCTCGACCTCTCAGCCGCGGTGGTGGACTCGCTCGAGGACGCGGTGCAGCACATCCGTCGCTACAGCTCGGGCCACACCGAGGCGATCATCACCCGGTCGCAGTCGGCGGCCCGTCGCTTCACCCAGGCGGTCGACTCCGCGGCGGTTGTCGTCAACGCGAGCACGCGCTTCACCGACGGCGGTGAGTTCGGCTTCGGCGCCGAGATCGGCATCTCCACCCAGAAACTCCACGCCCGCGGCCCGATGGGCCTCCCGGAGATGACGTCCACGAAGTACATCGTCACCGGCGAAGGCCAGATCCGCACCTGAATCAGGTGGCTTGCTCCCGCGACAGCAACTCCCACGACGCGGACCACCCGGCATCGTTCCGGAGGCGGCGCACGGAGGCGGCGCACGGAGGCGGCGCACGGAGGCGGCGCACGGAGGCGGCGCACGGAGGCGGCGCACGGAGGCGGCGCACGGAGCCGTCCGACGGGCAGATCACCCGTGCCGGCGGTACGTTCCAGCGGCCAAGTTCGCGTCGTCCGGCGTGAACGTCAGCTGAGCAGGTGCGTCGCGTCCTCCACCCGCACGACCGGCGGCTCTCCGCTCACCACGGCCAGAGCCGCCCGGTGATTCGCGCCCACCTCCAGCTCCTGCACCTGAATCCCCGCCGGCGCCGGCGCCCGAAGCTCCCCGCGCAAACCTTCCCCGGCCGCCTTCAACACAGCTTCCTTCCGCGTCCAGTACGCCGTGAACACCCGCGCCTTCGCAATCCCGTCGTACCGCTCCAGCTCCTGCGCTTCCTCCGCGCTCAGCGCAACCCGAGCCACCCCGTCAACATCGATCCGCGAATCAACCTTCTCCACATCAAGCCCCACCGGCCGATCCGAGAACGCCACCCCGACGAACTCTCCCGAGTGCGTCACCGACAACTCCACCCCGTCAGCCCGCACCTTCCCATGCGGCTTTCCACACTCGGAACAGGTCCGATCCAACCCAACCCTTGCCGGCAGCAACGAAAACCGCGCGCCGAGCACCCGCCGCGTGATCGTCACCCCCAGCAGGAACCGCGCCTTGTCCTCATCCCGCAAGTACGCGCCGAGCCGCTCGCGCTCAACCGCGTTCAAGTCGTCGACAAACTCTGTCCGAGCCAACCCGACCCTCGCCCACCAAACCTCAACCCCTGCGGGGCGCAGAGCGTTCTGGCTGACTGTCACACCGGGCCCGGCGTCCAGGTCAGCTTGCCGGTGCGAAAGTCGTGCAGCACACCGTCGATCCACTTGGCCTCAGCGATCGCAACAGCGACCTGGTACTCCGTCTCCAGCAAGGCAAACCGGGGGATCGGCTGACCGTCCACCTCCGACCGCAGCTCCAGCTGCAGCTCGGCGATGCGCTTCGTCAGCGACTCCCGGCGCTGGCTCAACAGCTCGCCCGCTGTCTGCGGCGTCAGCAGCATCACGAACGACAACCCCGCCGGGAACTCGGGGAACTCGTTGCGCGGTGTCGTCAGGATGTCCGCCAACCACTCCCGGCAGATCGTCCGTCCCTCGTCGGTCAGGTGGTAGACCGTCCGCTCCGGATAGCGCTCGTCCTGCTCCGTCGCGCCGGCCGTGAGCAGGCCGGCCTCCTCGAGCCGCACGATCATCCGGTACAGGCTGGTCCGCTGACCGACGTTGACGACCTGGTCCTTGCCCCACTGCTTGATCAACCGCTGGATCCCGTACGGATGCATCGGCCCGTTCTCCAGGAGGCCGAGGATCGCGAGTGCGAGCGGTGAGCGTCGAAAAGTCACCTCCTCAGCATAGGGGGCAAAGAAACTAGTTGCAATGTAACTAGGTCGCATGTAACTATCGATCCATGAAGACCGCAGAACTCACCCAAGGCACCGTGACGTCGCACGACGGCACCGAGATCGGCTACTACAAGACCGGCCAAGGCCCCGCCGTTGTCGTGCTCCACGGCAGCATGGAGTCCGCCCGCAGCCACACGCTCCTCGCGGAGACGCTGGCGTCAGACTTCACCGTCTACCTCCCGGACCGCCGCGGTCGCGGCCTCTCCGGACCGCAGCGCGCCGACCACACGGTCCGCACCGAGGTCGAGGACCTCGAAGCAGTTCTGACCGTGGCCGGCGCAGACCGGGCGTTCGGCGTCAGCGCCGGGGGAGCGGTCGTCCTCGAAGCGGCCCGCACCCTGCCCCTGAAGCAGATCGCGCTCTACGAGCCCGCGATCGTCGCCGACGGCGCTCCGCACCGCGAGTGGCTGATCCGCTTCGACCAGGAGATCGCCCGCGGCGACCTCGCCGGCGGGATGGTCACCAGCATGTTCGGCTTCGAGATGGCCCCGGCGTTCCTCAAGGTCATTCCCCGCGGCCTGCTCCGCAAGATGACCGAGAAGATGATGGCCAAGGAGGAGCGTCAGGCCCCCACCGGCACCATCACCATGCGCCGGCTCGCCCCCACGATCCACGCCGAAGGCACGATCGTCGCCGAGCTCGGCGGCACCTTCGACAACTTCCGGGCCCTCAACGCCGACGTACTTCTCCTGGGCGGCACCAAAGGTCTCCCAGGTCTCAAGCCCGGCCGCGCCACGCTCGAGAAGGTCCTGCCGCACTGCCGACGCATCGAGTTCGACGGCTACGACCACGGCTCGTCCTCGGACCCCGGCGGCGTCAACCCGACCGGCAAGCCAGAGGCCGTCCGGCGGATCGCCGAAGAGGTGAAGGCGTTCTTCAAGCAGTCGTGAGCGCCCACTCGACAGCATCCGCGATATCAACCACCGGATACCGCACGGCCTGGACGATCCGATCGCTGCCGATCACCAGAACGACTCGCTTCAACCGCTCGTACCCACCCGCCCGGAACGTCGGCAACCGCAGCGCCGCCACCAGTTCCAGGTCGAGGTCCGACAGCAGCAGGTGTGGGATCTCCTCCGCCCGAGCGAACGCCTGCTGCTCGTCGGTCCGCTGCGTACTCACCCCTCGTACGGCGATCCCGCGAGCAGCAAAGTCGTCGTACCGACCAGCAAACAGTCGATTCTCCAGCGTGCACCCACTGGCCCCAGCGATCTCGTTCCACCCGTCAGGCAACGGAGTCGGCCGCCCAGTCGCCGGATACCCGAACAGCACTGTCGCCCGCGCATCCGCATCCACCACGTCAACCGTCGTACCGGCTATCGACGGCAGTGCGACGTACGGCACCCGCTGACCCACCAGCTCGTGCAAGCGATGCGCCGGCGGCTCGTCCTCCGAATTGGTCCCGCTCAGAGACCCGTCGCCGAGCAGCCACCGATCGCCCCAGTCCTGCAGCGCGACGAGCACCGGCAGCAACGCGCGTCCGCGCTCAGTCAGCCGGTACGCATACCGAGTCGGCCGCTCCTGGTACGCCGACCGCGAGACGATCCCGCTCTCGAGCAGACCGTTGAGCCGCTCGGTCAGCACCTTCCGCGAGATATGCAGCGATTCGGCGAGCTGGTCGAACCGCTCCAGCCCGCGGGCCAGATCGCGGACGACCAGCAGCTCCCAGCCGTCGCCGATGACGCCGAGGGACTGCGCGATCGCGCAGTCCGGCTCGGGTGAGAAGGTGCTCCGCCGCACGACGTACTCCTTCGATTTCCGGTTGCCACCACGCTAGCCGTCCGAGTAAGTTCCTGTTAGGAACTTACAACAGGAGGGCAAGCATGTACTGGCGCCGGATCGCGGACCTGCCCACCTGGCTCAAGGCCGTCATGGTCGGCCAACTCGTCAGCTCGGCCGGCGCCCTCGCCTGGATCTACCTGACCCTCTACCTGGTCGAGGACCGCGGCATGTCGGCGCAACAGGCCGGGTTCGCGGCAGCGGCGTACGGTGTCGGGCTGCTCGGCGGCAACCTCGGCGGCGGCTGGTTCGGCGACCGCTTCGGCCTGCGTACGGCGGCAGTCGCCAGCCAGCTCGCCTGGGTCGTCACCTGTTGCGCGATGCCCTTGGCCGGCACCTCCTGGATCGGCGTCGTCGCCGCGCTGGCCGGCTTGTGCGGCGGTGCGAGCCGTCCCAACCTCAGCGCGCTGGTCGCAACCGCGCTCCCGGCCGAACGCCGCCGCGAGGGGATCGCCCTGTCCCGGACCGCGAGCAACGCCGGCTTCACCATAGGCCCGCCGCTCGGTGGACTGCTGGCGGCGTACAACTTCTCGCTGGTCTTCCTCGTCGACGCCGTGACCAGCCTGGTCATGGCGGCCGTCATCTGGCGCTTCGTCCCCGCTGCCCGCCGTACGGCGTCCGTCCGCGTCAACGGCGTGTGGCGCGCGCTGACCCGCGACCGCTCGGTGCTCGTGCTGCTGGCAACAATCGTGGTCGTCGACACCGTCTACCGGCAGATCTTCGCCACGATGCCGCTGCTCCTCCGCGATGCCGGCACGCCGGCCGTCGCGTACGGCGTACTCATCGGCGTCAGCTCCGTCGTGATCGTGCTCCTCGAGGCGCCGCTCGCCGTACGACTCCGCGGCCACCGAGCGACCCGGGTCATTGCCGTGGGCTTCGCTCTCGTCGGCGCAGGACTAGCGATCCTCGGCGTCTGGCCGGCGCTTGCGGGAGCGACGCTGGCGATCGTCGTGATCACGGCGGGGGAGATGCTCTACAAACCGACCGCCACCGCGCATGTCGCCGACGCGGCGCCGGAGGGGATGGTCGGTCGGTACTCCAGCCTGTACGCCGCGGCGTCGATCAGCGGCATGTTCCTGGCGCCGGCGCTCGGCGGGTCGGCGTACCAGCACGTCCCGGGGGCACTCTTCCCGGTCGCGGCCGGGTTAGCCGTCGTGGCCGCCATCGTCCAGTCACAGGTCAGGTCGGCTGATCGGGAAGCGGAGCCGGCCGGCCCTCCCAGCGGGTCGAGAGGACGACAGTCGTCCGTGTCCTGACCACGCCGTTGACGCGCCGCAGCGAGCCGACGACCGCCTCGAGCTGGGTGACGTCCGCGACCCGGACCTTGACGACGAGCTCCTGGTCGCCCGCCACGAACCAGCAGTCCTCGACGGCGACGATGTCCCGGACCTGCTCGACGATGTCGTCGGTCTCGACGTCGTCGCGCTGGAACAGCCCGATCAGCGCGCTGGTCCCGAGCCCGACCTGGTCCGGCGCGACCACCGCGCGGTACCCGAGGACCACGCCGCGCTCCTCGAGCCGCCGTACCCGCTCCTGGACGCTCGGGCCGGACAGGCCGACCTCACGGCCGAGCTCGGCCCAGCTGGAGCGGCCGTTCAGCCGCAGCGCCTCGATCAGCTGCCGGTCGATCGCGTCCATGACGCCTCCTGTTCACTGCAGATTCTAAGGTCTGGAATGTTTCAGACCTTTAATTCGTTTGTGACAACGTAGTTCAAACCGTACAATTGGCGGTACTGGGGTCGTCCGCCCCAGCTCTGCCGTACCAACCCAGTGAAGGAAACATGATCACCCCCGAAGTTGCCCGTGCCCACATCGACGAGCGGCACCGCGTCGCAGCGCAGGCCCGCCGCGCCCACGCCGTACCGTCTGCCTGGCGCCGGCTGCTGACCCGTCACGTCCGCCACAGCTGACCTATTCACGCGACCGGTGCCCTCCTGGGGCCACCGGTCGCTGTTGTCGGGGCGGCCACGAGATAGGCTTCGCATCATGTTCTCGATCCTCGTGCCGCAGGTGGCGGCCATTGAAACGGCCGCCGTCGAGGCGTCACACATCTCGAAGTGGTGGTATGGCGGGTTCGCGCTGTTCGTGCTCCTCCTGCTGCTGCTCGTCACCGTCATCATGGGTAAGGGCCGGCCGCACAGCTAGGCGGCTGTCGTGAAGGGCTGACGTGGCTTCTGTGGAGCGGGTACGACGCATCGGTGTGATGGGTGGCACGTTCGACCCGATCCATCATGGCCACCTTGTCGCGGCCAGCGAAGTGCAGGCGTACTTCGATCTCGACGAGGTGATCTTCGTTCCGACCGGCCAGCCGTGGCAGAAGTCGGACAAGAAGGTCTCCCCGGCCGAGGACCGGTACCTGATGACCGTGATCGCGACCGCGTCCAACCCGCGGTTCTCGGTCAGCAGGGTCGACATCGACCGGCCGGGTCCGACGTACACCATCGACACCCTGCGCGACCTGTCCAGGCTGTATCCGGACGCCGAGCTGTTCTTCATCACCGGCGCCGACGCGCTCGCCCAGATCCTCACCTGGCGCGACGTGGACGAGATGTTCAAGCTCGCCCAGTTCGTCGGCTGCACCCGGCCGGGGACCGAGAGCCTCGAACTGCCGCTCGACCAGCTGCCGATGGACCGGATCACCCTGCTCGAGGTTCCGGCGCTGGCGATCTCCTCGACCGAGTGCCGCGCCCGGGTCGCCAAAGGCAACCCGACCTGGTACCTCGTGCCGGACGGGATCGTCCAGTACATCGCCAAGCGTGAGCTCTACACCAACCGTTAGGACCTGTATGTCTGCCAGTGAACGCGCTATCGAGCTGCTGACCGCGGCTGCGGAAGCAGCCCACGACAAGAAGGCCGAGAACGTGCTCGCCTTCGACGTGTCCGAGCAGCTCGCGATCACCGACGCGTTCCTGGTCGCCTCCGCCTCCAACGACCGCCAGGTCCGCGCGATCGTGGACGCGGTCGAGGAGAAGCTGCGGGTCGACTTCGACGCCAAGCCGGTACGCCGCGAGGGCGCCCGCGAGGGCCGCTGGGTACTGCTCGACTACCTCGAGATCGTCATCCACGTCCAGCACGACGAGGAGCGAGCGTTCTACTCCCTCGAGCGGCTCTGGCGCGACTGCCCGGTCATCGCCTTGCCGTCGCCCGTCCCCGGAGCCTTAGGCGGCTCTGGCTCGGTTGTGCCTGACTCGGCGATCCCGGGCTCGGCCGTGCCTGGTTCGGCTGTGCCTGGCTCGGCTGTGCCTGGCTCGGCTTCGGCCGAATGACCGCGGGCCGGCTGATCGTCTGGCGGCATGGCCGGACGGAGTGGAACCTCCAGGACAAGATCCAAGGCCAGGCCGACATCCCACTGGACTCGGTCGGCCTCTCCCAGGCCCGCTCCGCCGCCGCCCGCCTGGCCGCCCTGGCGCCGACCAGACTCTTCGCCAGCGACCTCCAACGAGCCGTCGCCACCGCCGGTGAACTGGCCGCGCTCACCGGCCTCAAGATCGAGTACGACGAAGCGCTCCGCGAGATCGACGTCGACGACTGGGCCGGCCTCACCTCGTCCGAGCTCGCCGCCATCAACCCCGAAGCCGCCGCCCGCATGCTCAGCGGCGAACCCCAGCGCCGAGGCACCAACGGCGAAACCATCGAAGAAGTCGCCGCCCGCTTCAGCGGCGCCCTCCAACGCATCTCGGAGGAAGGCACCTCCGAAGACACCATCGCCATAGCCACCCACGGCCTGGCAGCCCGCGTAGGCATCTGCCTGTTCCTCGGCATCCCCCAAACCAACTGGCCCGCCTTCGGAGGCCTCGCCAACTGCAACTGGGTCTCCCTCCTCAACGGCCGCCGAGGCTACCGAATCGAGGAATGGAACGCCGGCTCCCTCCCCGAACCGGTCATGAGCGACGACCCCCAGAAGTAAAGGACACCGCTCCGCGGCGACTGCTCTTCTGGCCGGCTCCGCCGGCGTTGGGCTTGTTCGGCGGGCAGCTGGACCTTCGCGGCTTGCTGATCGGGGGTCCCGTCCGGAAAGGTCACCGCTTCGCGGCGGCTGTTCTGTTCGCCGGCTCCGCCGGCGTAGGGCTCGTGCGTCGGGTGGCTGGTCCTTCGCGGGGTGCTGGTCGGGGGTGCCGCCCGGAAAGGTCACCGCTTCGCGGCAGCTGTTCTGTTGGCCGGCTTCGCCGGCTCTGGGCTCGTTCCGCGGGTGGCTGCTCTGTCGCGGGGTGCTGGTCAGGGATGCCGTGCGGAGAGGTCACCGCTTCGCGGCGGCTGTTCTGTTGGCCGGCTCCGCCGGCGTTGGCTCGTCCGGCGAGCGGCTGCACCGTCGTGGAGCGCTTATCTGGGGTGGCGTCGGAAAAGACTGGTGCGACAGCGCAGGCGAAACCGCCTGCAGACACGCAGTTTTGTCGTGCCGCCTCCGCTAGTGCACAGCGTGACACCAGGCGGAGTGCTCGGCGTACAGACGGCCTTGAGCGAGCGTGCCACCAGCCCTGAAAGCAGGGCAACTCGGCTGTCGCGCACCTCACCAGCCCCACGAGCCAACCGATTTTTCTTTGCCGCCCCCCATCCGCTAAACTTCCGGAGTCCGCAAGACACTGCGGGGCTTTGGCGCAGTTGGTAGCGCGCTTCCATGGCATGGAAGAGGTCAGGGGTTCGAATCCCCTAAGCTCCACCGCAGCTCAGAGGCCGGTTTCCCACTCGGGAGACCGGCCTCTTTCACGACCTGTGCGACTAACTGAGTGACTACCGGTTTCGGGGCAGGATCTCGTCCATCGCTTCGGCTCCCTCAGTTAGTACCGGCCGCAACTCGTGCCGGTACACGGTCTCGGTTACCTGGGTGCTCTTGTGTCCGACCAACTGCGAGATCTGTTCAATGCTCACGCCCTGGGCACTGAGCAACGACACGAAGCTGTGTCGCAGCTCGCGAGGCGTCCAGTCCGCAGCATGCAGCCCAGGTGTCAGGGCGACCACGCGGCGGAATGCGCGCCGGACGTTGGCGGCGTCCAGCTCCGTGCCGATCGACGTGCAGAACACCAGGTTGGGCCAGGGTGACCGGCGTGCCGGCGCACGGTCGTCTGACTGTGTGTTGGGAAAGCCACTGCTGCGTCATAACGTAATGAAATGGCAAGAGCACGCACAGGCAAGATGCCGAATGACCAGGTTCTGCGCTGGGCGGCCGAGGCGGTTGGCGGGACGAGCGTCGTTTCGTCCGAGGGCCTGACCCGCGGCGAGCACCGCCCTTCGGGCACGTTCCGCCTGGGAATCGAAGGACCGGCGGCCCGGACCAGGGACGTGATCTTGAAGGTCCCTGTCCGGGGATGGATCGCCGCCGCGTGGGTGATCACGAACGCACGCGCGCTTCAGCTGGCCGAGACTCATGGCCTGGCCGCGCCGCGGCTGATCGCTGCGGATCTCGACGGGAAGGCGAGCGGAACCGTCGCCACCCTGGAGACCTTCCTGCCCGGCAGCGCCGGTCTCTCGCCGACGGTTTCGGTCGCCCGGCTCCGCGAAGCGGGAGCGGCCCTTGCCAGGGTCCACGCCTTGAGGCTGGTTCCGCAGGCCCACCTGCCATACCGGCCCCGGCCGTGCGCCGTCGACGACCGCGCCGATGAACGCTGGCGGGGCCTGATGCCGACCACACCTTTGCTGCAGCAGGCCGACGAGCGGGTCAGGTCGCACGGGATGCCGGCAGTCGCGTCGGTGTTCGTGCATGGTGACGCCTGGGGCGGCAACATGCTGTGGGATGGTGACCGTTGCGTTGCGCTGATCGACTGGAATACAGCCGGGGCTGGTAATCCGGGCGTCGATCTCGGCAGCCTGCGGATGCAGATGACCCTTCAGTACGGCCAGGACGCGCCGTCCCATGTGTTGGAGGGCTGGGAGCGGCAGGCGGGCCGGGAGGCAGTCGGCGTGCCCTACTGGGATGCCGTGGCCGCGCTGAACACGCCGACAGTGATGGACGGTTGGGCGGGATTCGCCGACGACGGTAGCCTCCTGGGCGCCGCTGCCGTCACCGAAAGGCGCGACGGTTTCCTTCGCACCGCTCTCAGTCAGTGGTCATAAAGTGGTCGCGCGTGCCGCAATCGACGCTGCTCTCCACTTGGGCCTGTGAGTGGCTAACTGAGTGACAACGAGGCGACACGGCACCGGACAGCCACGGACGATGACGGACGGCGGCTAGGCGGGCACCGGCCACTGCCCAGGGGCTGGGTGTGAATGGCATGGAAGAGGTCAGGGGTTCGAATCCCCTAAGCTCCACCGCAAGTCAGAGGCCGGTTTCCCGCTCGGGAAAGCGGCCTCTTTCGTGACCTGAGTGACGAACTGTTTCGGGGCAGGATCTCGTCCATCGCTTCGGCCCCTTCGGTCAGCACCGGCCGCAACTCGTGTCAGTACACGGTCTCGGTGACCTGGGTGCTCTTGTGCCCGGCCAACTGCGAGATCTGTTCAATACACACGCCGTGCGCACAGAGCAACGAACGAAGCTGTGTCGCAGCTCGCGAGGCGTCCAGTCGGCAGCACTCAGCCCAGGTGTCAGGGCGACCACGCGGCGGAATGCACGCTGGACGTTCGTCGATCTTCGTCGCCGGGGTTCGCAGCACCGGCTGCCGACCATCACGCGACGGCGGACATGTTGCTACCGATTGAATCCGGAGGCTTCGTGGAGGGCGCTCGATCTCGCGTACTGCCGACGCGGCTGTCCGCGCGCACGAGGCCTTGACCACGGAAGCCCAATTCTCATCAAGTCCTCATCTGCGCAGCGCGGCGGCACGTCATCGTCGTGTTGTGGGCCGCCGGCCCGGACCAAGGAGGTCGCTGTGCAAATCCTCATCGTGAACTTCAACCTCGACGGACTCTCCGAGGAGGAATTCGTGCGCTCGTGCGACGAGCTCGCTCCCGCCTTCGCCGCCGTCCCGGGACTCAGTTCGAAGGTCTGGCTCGCCGACCGGGCCGAGGGGGTCTTCGGCGGCGTGTACACGTTCGAGTCCGAGAAGGCCGTCGACGACTACCTTCAGTCGGACCTGTTCGCCGGGGTCGGCTCGACACCCGGTCTCGTGAACATCTCGGTCCGTCGCTTCGGCGTCCTGGACGGGCCTACCCGTGTTACCCGTGGGTTGGCGCAACCCGCGGGCGTCTGAGGCTGGCACTCTTGTCACTATGAGCGACGCTGTCATGCTGCGGGGACGGGGGCGCGAGCTCGCGTCCCTTCAGCGCGTGCTCGACGCGAACGGGCCGCGGGTGGCGTTCGTGTACGGCGTCGCGGGTATCGGCAAGTCGGCACTGCTCAACGCTTTCGCGAACGGCGTGCGAGGGTTCGGGACTCGGGCTTGGCGAGTCGACTGCGCGGCGATCGATCCGACGGAGTCGGACTTTCGCGCTGCACTCGCCTCGACGGGCTGGCAGCCAGGAAGCGCTGGCGTCGTACTCGTCGACACCTATGAGATGTTCCGCATCGCGGATCCCTGGTTGCGGCACGAACTGGTTCCGTCGTTGTCGGCGGATGTGCGCTTCGTCATCGCCGGGCGCGACCCCCCGATGCTCGAATGGTCGACCGAGAGGGGTCGCGTGGGCGGGCTCGAGATCCTCCCACTCGTCGGGTTGACCGATGAGGCTGCAAAGGCCTTTCTCGCCGACGCGAGTGTGGGGAAAGACCACGCTGACATGATTTGCCGATTGGCGCGCGGCCACCCGTTGTCGCTCCGGCTGGCCGCGGAGGCAGACGTCGCCCGCGTGCCGATCGACGAAGTCGGGCCGCGCGTGGTCGCCGCGCTGGCGACGGCGTTTCGCGCCGGCCTCGATAACGACGGTCGCCGACTCCTTGACGCTGCATCCGTGCCTCGCCGGGTGACGAGAGGTGTCCTTGAGGCGATGAAGTGCCGCGGCGCGGACGATGCACTCGAAAGACTCGGGGCGCTCAGCTTCGTGGACGAAACCTCGGAAGGTTTGCGGCTCCACGACGCAGTACAAGCCGCAGTCTCCGCCCGGCTACGCGCGCTTGAACCTGAGCGGTTCCACGAACTGCGCTCGGCCGCGTGGCACCATCTCCAGAACGAGACGCAGCGGGCGGGTGTGAGCGAACTCCGCCGATTCACCGCCGACCTCCTCTTCCTCATCGACAACCCGTTCGTGCGCGAGGCGATGTTCCCCGCGACGGCCCATGCCTTCAGCGTCGAGAGGTCGCGGAAGGAGGACGCCGAAGCTCTGCGAGGGTTGTGGCACGAATTCGAGACACCGGAGGGCGCCACTGTGCTGGACGCGTGGTTGCGCCTGCGTCCAGACGCGGTTCGGTCGGTGCGAGACCGGACGGGTGCCGTCGTCGGGTGCTCGATCGTCGCCGAGTGGCGAGACATCCCGCCGTCTCTCGAGCGAGCCGACCCGGTCGTGGCTGCTTGGTCGCGGCACACCGCAAGTCACCCGCTGCCTCCCGGCCAGCGGACGCTCACCCACCGGCGCTGGCTCGCGGCCGGCACCGGCGAAGGCCCGAGCGGTGTGCAGGCCGCGGCGTTGCTCGACGTGAAGCGTGACTACTTCCGCCTCCGACCACATCTGGGTCGGCTCTACCTCAGCGTCCGCGACCCCCAGCCCTTCGTCGACGCGCTGCGCACGCTCGGCTTCGTTCCCTTCGACGAACCCATCGAGGTCGGCGGCGAACCTTTCCACCTCGCGACGCTCGACTTCGGTCCCGACTCCGTCGACGGGTGGCTCAACCGCATCGCCGCGGCCGAGCTCGGCGAGAGCGATCAACCATTCCTCGATGAGCGCGACCGCAGCGTCGATCTCGGTGGCGCTCGCATCCAGTTGTCCCCGCTCGAATTCGGAGTCCTGAACACACTCGCCGCCCACCCAGCCGCGCCGGTCTCGCGCGCCGACCTGCTCCGCGACGTATGGCGCACGGGCTACGACGGTGGCAGCAACACGGTCGACGTCGTGATCCGCAGCCTCCGGAGGAAACTTGGCCCAGTCGGCGACCGCATCGAGACGGTCCGCGGCGTCGGCTACCGACTCAGGTGAGGCTGCGACCCCACCGGTCAAGGCCGAAATGATCCCCGCGCAGGTGGCAGCCGACTGCTCAGCGTCCGAGCTCATCCGCCCACGTTGGAACACGGCCCGAACCGCGGCGCCGTTCGAGAGCACGGATCATTACCAACACCCACGCAAATCCCGGAAGTGCCCTCAGTAGAGCCAGTTTTGAGCTATCGGTCGCTCGCGGGTGTCGACAGGTGAGTGACTAACTGAGTGACAACAACCTCGCTCCGACATACCAGGGCTTGCCTTGTAAGGATGTGAAGGCGAACGAGACCCTCGCCAACTGGATGTGCGACACGTTAGAGGCCTGGGCGACCACCTGGCGCGCCGGCCAACGCACGGATCAGCCGAGAAGAGTGCATTTCCGTACACCGCATGTCGCGGCCCTACAGCGGAAGAAGTTGCGCAGCAAGACGGCTCCTGTGCTGCCACGCCTCGTATGAATCGACCTGTCCAGGGAATCCGCCATTTGCGAAGACCTTGTTCAGATAGGCGACGAACGGCATCGTTGTCTCGCCCGCCCACAGGCCGTCGACGCAACCGTCCGGGACCACCACGCCGTACGGCGGGCCTCCGCTGGTGTTGTCCTTCGTAAGTCTGTCAGGCGACATTGGCAGACAGAACAAGTCGCGGTCGTCGTCCGATTCTGCTTGTGCCTCGAGCCAGAAGGCGTAGTCGCTTGCGAAGTATTCGCGAAGGGGATCGGTCGGGTAGCGCAAGCCCTCAAGGTCGATGACCAGCGGATCGGCCGCTGTTGCCTCTGGCCATTCGGGGTGCGTGCCCACCAACCACACGTCACCCACGATCCTCAACCAGGAGAGCAGAGTCATCGGCACCGAACCGAAGTGCTCGACTAGCCACCGCGCCTGCCCCTCAGCGTCCCCGCTCGCCGGAAAGAACGGGACTTCTGGCTCCTGTCGGTCGTCGTTTGAGTGGAAGCGGTAGCCCTCAGCGTTCAGCTGCTCAACGAGAACCTCCACGTTTCTGCGAGCCCGCCGCGCCATCTCATCGCAGACAAGCTGGGCGCCTTCGCGTTGCGCTCCGTCGAGCCGCGCACCCAGTTGGCGAATCTCGTGCCAGACAATCGCGCGATCGCCAGCTCTGTATCGCCCCAGCCAACTCTCGGGCTCGGAACTCCGCACATCCATGCCGCCATCCTGGCGGAATTCGGGCTCACATGTGCCCGCGGCGTAGACCAACGCTCTGATCTGGCCGCGAGCGCGCACGTGCCAACAGGATGGCGGGTCGAAGACAGCGGAGCTTGACCCACATCGAACCGGACCTGGGGGCGGCAGCTGTCGGGACGATGCGGAGGTCTGCCTGTCGGACGCGTTGACACGTAGGTGTCAACGCGCGGCGGTGATGATCTCGGCGTCCCGGGGTCCTCGGGCAGCCGGAGAGCTGCGTCATTCCGGCAGATCGCGGTTGCAGGACGGCCGCCCGAGCGAGGCTGCGTTTCATCCGCTCTAGGTGAAGCGGTGAACGATATTCGCGGCGAGGGTGGCGGGACGTGTCTCCTCCTGACTGTGAAGGTGGCGTGGCATGACTGGTGTAATCGCAGCGCCGTTGGATGGCACGAAGGTCACCGACGACTATGTCCGGTCGTTGGGGCGGATCGCCTACCTGTGGGGTTGGCCGTTGGTCAACATGCACAACCGTCTCTCTCTGATGGCTGGGCTGACCGAACCGGCCCTGCTGGGTGGGGTCGTCCCGGCCGGCCCTCCCGGCAGTATCGGCATGCTGCACGACTACATCCGCCCGGAGGAGCGGATCGTCGCCTGCCCGAACCAGGATGTCGCCTACGGCTTCGGGGTTCTCGACGCCCAGCTCGGACCCGCCGTCATCCAGGTACCTGACTTCGGCGATCGCTTCTGGGTCTACCAGGTGGTCGACCAGCGCACCGACTCCTTTGTCGAGCTCGGGGCGATGTACGGCACCGAACCGGGGCTCTACCTTCTCGCTCCGAGCACCTGGGACGGCAAGGTACCCGACGAGATCAGGCGGGTGTTCCACTTCGACACTCGTGTCGGCGTGGTCATCCCGCGGGTATTCCTCGACGACACCCCCGAGGATCGTTCCGCCGTACTGCCACTGGTCAATCAGATCGGGATGTACCCGCTGACCGAATTCACCGGCAGTCCCCGCACCTATGACTGGACCAGTATCCCGACGGTCGGAGGCGGCTCGAGTACCAGTGGCCAGCAGGAGACACAGTGGGTCGATCCGACCCGGTTCTTCGACGTCCTGCCCGACGTACTCGCCGAAGTGCCGGCGCGCCCTGGCGAGGAAGCGATGTACGCCTGGATCACCTCGCTGCTCACTGCGGCTGCAGCTGACGACCACGTCGCCGACGTCCTGCGCGAGTCCGCCGTCGATTCCAATACGACCTTGGTCGGCGAGCTGTTCCAGTTCCGCAACATCGGACTGCCGAGCGCCCACCACTGGACCACCCAGCGAAATGGTGCCGGCTTCGGGGGTGACTACCTCTCTCGCACCGCGATGGCCAAGGCAAACATCTTCGTCAACACGCCTCGGGAGACGGCCTACTTCTACCAGGACCTCGACGCCGACGGACGCCGCCTCAACGGCGGACATCGCTACTCCATCACCTTCCCAGCTGGTCAGCTTCCTCCGCTGCAAGGCTTCTGGTCGCTGACGTTGTACAACGAACACCACTTCTTCCACGCCAACGACCTCGACCGCTTCTCGCTCGGCACCAAGAACAAGGATCTGCACTACGAGGCCGACGGATCGCTCACGCTGATCGCCTCGGCCGAACCGCAGACCGGCCCCGCAACGCACTCGAACTGGCTCCCCGCGCCAGTCGGCGACTTCTCCCTCTACCTGCGCGCCTACTGGCCCGACGCGCCCGTCCTCGACGGCACCTGGACCCCACCGCCAGTCCTCCAGACCGCCTAACCAGGCAGCCGAGTACTGGATTCGTCACCCGGGCCTGGCGGAGCGTCTTGCCGCGATCCCAGGCTGTGTCGAGCACTGAGTGACCAGGCAAGTCCTACCGAACGGCCACTAAAACGGCGGCTGCGGTTCGTACTACCGTGGATGGATGAATGGTCGGCTGACCAACCTCGTCCTTCTGGGTGTGGTCCCGCTTGCCGCGGTGTCGGGATTGTGCATGTTCATCTTCGGCGGCGGGTTCGTGTGGCCGATCGCCTTCCTGCACGGGGTCTTGGGCCTGGCCGTCGTCGTGCTCGTTCCCTGGAAGTCGATCGTGGTACGTCGGGCGCTGCGGCGCGCACGGCGGCCCAGCGCAGTCGTCTCCCTGCTCTTGACCGCAACGACCGTCGTGGCTCTGGTGACCGGTGTGGCACACCGGGCTGGTGTTCTCCTGGCCGAGTCACCCGTCACGACATTGCAACTGCACGTCGCCGCTGGTGTCGTTGCCGCAGTCCTCACGCTGTGGCATGCCCACCATCGACGGATCCGGGCACGCCGTACGGACCTCTCGCGGCGCACGTTCTTGCGCCTCGGGGTCGTCGCCTCGGCAGCTGGCGTGCTCGAGGCGACCGCCCAGGCATCCAGCGCGCTGGCCATGCCGTCCGGCATTCGTCGATCTACCGGCTCCTTCAAACTCGCCTCGCCCTCGGTCGCCGCGATCCCGACCACGTCATGGCTCTTCGACCAGCTGCCCGAGATCGACGCCACGACCTGGCGGCTGACCGTGACGACGGGCGGGGCATCGCGTGACTGGTCCCTAGAAGGCCTCGGTCAGTGGGACGACCGGCTGAGTGCCGTCTTGGACTGCACGGGCGGGTGGTGGACGCAGCAGGAGTGGTCCGGTGTGCGAGTGAGCAGGCTGCTGCCTGACAGTGCGACCGGATCGGTGGAGGTGGTGAGCGCGACGGGTTACCACCGTCGGCTTCCGTTGACTGACCACCTGCTCCTCGCCACCAGCGTCGGCGGTAACAACCTCAGCGTCGGACACGGGGCGCCAGCGCGCCTGGTGGTCCCCGGCCGGCGCGGCTACCACTGGGTCAAATGGGTTACTCGTATCGATCACGACAGCCGGCCGTGGTGGCTCCAGGCGCCGCTGCCATTGCAGTGATGATGGGCGCGTGACCCGGCAGGCTAAGTCTCTGTGGGTTCCTTGCTTCGAGGAGTCGTTCGGCGCTGCGCGGCGACCGCGATGAGGGCGCTGCGCTGATGATGGCGACGGACTCCTGTGATTCAGCGCGCGCGGCGGTAGTGCATGGCTACCACACCGTCGTGGAGCGGCTCCGCCGAGATCAGCTCGAGTCGGCGCGTGCCGGGCAGACCGCCCTGGTACAGCGTCGGGCCGTGGCCCGCGATCATGGGTTGGACGAGCAGCTTGTACTCGTCGATCAGGTCCAGCCGGTCGAGCTCGGTCGCAAGCTTGCCGCTTCCGAGCAGGACCCCGGCCGGGGTCGCGTCCTTGAGCTTCTGCACGCCCTCGCGCAGATCGCCGGCGATGTGGTGGCTGTTGGCCCACTGGAAGTCCTTGCGCGTCGACGACACGACGTACTTCGGTTTGGCCTCCAGCTTGACCGCCCACTCCCGCAGGGCCGGGGACACCTCCTCGTCGCCGCGAGCGACGGCCGGCCAGTAGCCCTCCATCATCTCGTAGGTGACGCGACCCCACAGCATTGCCCCGCCCTCGTCCAACAGACGGGTGAAGAAGGCGTGCGTCTCGTCGTCGGCGATCCCCTCCTGGTGGTCGACACAACCGTCCAGGGTGACGTTGAGGCTAAAGGTGAGAAGTCCCATGCCCGGCGAGTCTAACGCCACGACGGCGGCGCATCCGTCGTCCGCCGCACCGCCGCACCGCCTCAGCGCAGGCCAAGCGCAGGCCGCAGCAACCCCGTGGACCGCGAGGAACATGTCCGCCAACTGATGTACGACAGGCTAGAAGTCTGTCCACGCGCTGGAGCAACGCACGGACATGCCGATGATGTGCGACGAAGTCGAGTTCACCCGTGGAGGGTGAGGACTTGGTGGCCGTCCAACGCGAGCGTGGACACCTTCGGTCCCTAGCTGGGAGAAGAGGCCAGAGATGCCCCAGCCCGAACGTGTCGACTCCGCGAGTACCGAGACCTCTTCGCCGTTGGTACGGCAGATCAACGGCGGGAACTGGCTGGCACGCGAAGACGCAGAGTCGCTGCGTGCCGAACTGTTCTTCCAGCGCGCTGTGCACGCCTACATGACGATGCTGCCTGCGCTGAACGTGATCGGCATGCGCGACGGTTCCGAGGCGAAGTTCGGCCGGGGCTACCACGTGCTGCCGATCTGGAAAGACCGGATGGACAGCCGCACCTGGGTCCCGACGCCGAACGCGGATGTCATCTACGCGATGAGTTACCTGGACCTGAAGGAGACCGGTCCTCTGGTGGTGGACGCGCCGCCGAACGTCATCGGAATGTTCACCGACTTCTTCCAGCGCACACTCACCGATGTCGGTGCGATCGGCCCCGACCGGGCACGCGGTGGACTCTACCTACTGCTGCCGCCCCACTACGACGGTCACGTGCCCGGCGGCTACTACACGGTCTCGTCCTCGACGTACAACGTCTTCCTGTTCTTCCGGGCCGTGATGGGTCGCGGCGACGGACAGCCCGACCCTGCCACCGGTACGGCGGTTGCCGAGCGCACCCGCATCTTCCCGCTGTGGACCGAGGAAAAAGACGTCCCGGCCATGCAGTTCCCCAACGCCAGCGGTCAGCGCCTGAACATGATGTACCCGACGGACTTCGAGTACTGGACCAAGCTCAAGGAGTTCGTCGACTACGAACCGATCGCCGCCATCGAGCCAGAGCTGCGCGGCGTACTTGCCTCGATCGGCATCATCAAGGGCCAGCCGTTCGAGCTGTCGGATTGGCAGCGCAGCCAGCTCGATCGCGCGCTGCACGACGCGCCACGGATGATCCTTGCGCTCGCCCAGCTGGGCCGCGAGGACAAGCGCAACTACTACTACGACGACCGGCAGTGGCAGGTCGCTTGGGCCGGCGGTACGGCGGAATGGATGCAGGAGAGTTATCTCGACATCAACACCCGGGCCCGGTTCTTCCAGTACGCCTACTCCTCGGCGCCGGCCATGAACGTCCACTCCACCGGCGCCGGGTCGAAGTACCCCTTTACCTACTGCGACGGCGCCGGCGACCATCTCGACGGCAGCCACACCTACAAGCTGCACCTTCCGCCCAACGTGCCGGCCGGCCTGTTCTGGGCCACCACCGCCTACAACGTCACCGACGGCACAATGCCCGAAACCGACCAGTTGCTGCCGTCGACGAACGGCTACTACGACCTCCCACAGAACAACGACGGCTCCATCGACATCTGGTTCGGGCCCGAGCAGCCCGACAACGCCGCGGTCGCGGCATTCATCAAAACCGTTGCCGGTCGAAACTTCATCGTCGCGCTACGCCTCTACGGCACCGAGGTCGCCTTCTACGACCAGACCTGGAGACCCGACGACCTCGTCAGGGTCGACTGACGATCCGGCGCAGGTCGGCAGCTATCGGGGCGATGCGATGGTGGGGAGACTGCCTGCGTGCTTGACACATAGCTGTAGAACGCGGCCGCGAATGAGTTGCTGGCTAGGCGGGGAAGGCTTTCCAGTGGCCTTCGGAGATGATTTCGACGGTGCCGTTGGTTACTTTGATGGCGGTTTCGTCGTCGATGGCGTAGGCCGGAGCTGCGATGTCGGCGGCCCATCGTTCTGCGTCGGCCATGGTGTTGTTGGGCATCTGTTCGTGGTCCAGGTGTGGGTAGATCGAGAAGTCGACGAGCCCGAGCGTGCGGTCGTTCGGCGCTGAAGGCCAGCTGACGAAGTCGTTGCCGATTCGCGGTGTCATGACCATGCTGCCGGCGCTGAGTCCTACCCAGACGGTCTCGGGTAGCGAGGAGATGAGGTCCGACAGGCCTGACTGCTGCATCCAGTGGTACAGGTACGTCGTGTCGCCGCCGTCGGCCAGGAGTACGTCGGCCTCTTGGACCCACGGCATCCACCGCTCCTTGCCGATGCTGGGCAGTGCGGTGAGTTCGAGGACGCCCAAGGATGCCCAGCCCAGGCTGGTCAGCTTGTCGAACGGAGGCTCGGCGGCGATAGAGCGTCGTACCGTGGCAGGCCCGAGCATCGGGTGGCCCCACTGGGCTGTGGGGATGCAGAGTGCATGGGACTCGGAGATCGGCTTGCCCAGCAGATTGACCAGCGCATCGCGGATGCTGTCGTTGGTGATGCCGCCGGATGTGAGAAGGAGCTTCACAACGCCTCCCGAGTTGAGGGCGACAGATTTGTGTGGCGCGGGCACCGCGGACGCGTCATCGCTTGACTCCTTTGTCTGTTCTGTGGCGTCGTTGACTAGCAACCGTTCACCCGTTCTACACCAACTGTGGAGCACTGATCTGCTACATCGATGGGGGACGAGCGACCACGTCGGCTGTTTGCTTGGTCGCACAGATGACCCGTTCGTCAGCACGACGAGCGCAGCGCGGCATTTTTGTCTGCGGTCGTGTCTAGGGTGCTGGCATGGTTGCCCCGGTTTCGATCTCAGTGGCTGCGCTTGTGCGCGACGGCCTTGTGCTCCTGGTGCATCGGCATCCTTCGCGGCGGTGGTATCCCGACTGTTGGGACCTCGTCGGCGGGCACGTCGAGTCGGGCGAGTTGCCTCACGAGGCCGTCGGTCGGGAGTGCCTCGAAGAACTCGGTGTCCGGGTCCACGACCCCAAGCCCATCCCGATGGCGGTCAGCGACCCGACCCTCGATGTGCATGCCTTCGTCGTCACGCGCTGGGACGGGGAACCTGTCAACGCCGAGCCCGAGGAGCACGACGATCTTCGCTGGTTCCGGCCGAGTGATCTCGCAAACCTGAAGCTGGCCCACTCGGGCAGCCTGCCGAGTCTCCTCAACGCCTTCCGGATCGCAACTGGCTAGCCGCGACGAACTGCCTGCTCTTCATCACGTGAGTCAACTACTCTGAGGCGCTTGGCAACCGAAACACCCAAGAAGCGCGAGGGCGATTCAACGTGTCTCAGGCTGATTATGCGATCTTTCTGAACGGTGGATTTGGGGTTGGCAAATCATCTGTTCTTGATCATGTGGGTGATCTGCTCGCGAAAGCAGGTCGGCCCTTCAGCCTGATGGACGTTGACTGGTTCCACCGCTCCTGGCCGCCGGCCGAGCAGGACAACGCTCATGTTGAGGCTCGCAACATAGCGGCAGTCTGGGAGTGCTACCGGTCTGTGGGTCCGCGCCAGTTGGTCATGTGCGGAGTGATCGGGACCGCAGCAGATCGAGAACGCTACGAAGCCGCAGTCGAATGCGATGTCCGCATGGTTCGTCTCACCGCCGACGCCGGCATCACCAGGAAACGGCTGCGTGGTCGCTATACCGCAAGTCAGAGATCGGCTTTGGACTGGCACTTGGAGCGCTGCGATGAGATAGCCGCTCGCCTGCAGGCCGCGGATCTGGACGAATTGGTAATCGACACCAGCACTCTCGAGCCGCACGAAGTAGCCGAGCGCGCTCTGCGACACTTCGGTCTACTGGAGAGCTAGCCGCTCTCAGTCGAACAGCTTCCAGTGCCCCTCGGAGACGACGGCGACCTCGCCGTCGATGACGGTGATGGCGGTCTGGTCGTCGATGGCGTAGCCCGGCACGTCGAGCGCGGCGGCCCAGCGCTCCGCGTCGGCTAGGCCGAACTCCGGCATGTTCGGGTTGTCGAGGTGCGGAAAGATACCGAAGTCGACCAACCCCAGTGTCTCGACGCTGCCCGTCGGCGACTGCCAGTCACTCAGGTCCTGGCCTAGGTGGGGCGCCGCCACGAGGCTCCCGGCGCTCACCCCGACCCACACCGTGTCGTGCAGCGAAGGCAGGACGTCAGCCACGCCGGACTGCTGCAGCCAGTGCGCCAGGTACAGCGGATCGCCACCGCCCACCAAGAGAGCGTCGGTTTCCCGGACGATGGGGATCCACTGGGCCGCGTCGATGCTGGCGAGCGCTGTGAGCTCGAGCAGGCCGAGAGACTTCCAGCCGATCTCGCACAGCGGACTCATCGCGCGGCCGGAGACGATGCGCCACGCGGCAGCGGGACCCCCCGCGGGGTAAGCCGCCGTTGGGATCACCAGGGCGCTGGCCTCGGCGATGGGCTTGCCCAGCATCTCGACGAGCGCGTTGGCGATGCTCGTGTTCTTGATGCCGGCGGAGGTGAGAAGAAGCTTCATGTCTCTCCTACGATCTCGTCTTCCCGAATCCGCGCACCGTAGCCGATCTGATCGAAGGGCGGTTCAGACCTCAACTACACCCTCGAATGGGATGAGCCTGCAAACATCAGGAGACCGTCGGCGGCCAGTGGTGGGTGCGCCATTCGTTCCAGGTTGTGAAGCCGGGTGGTGGGGCGTCGATGGGTTCGCTGCCGTCGAGTTCGCCTGGGGTTGGGATCTCGATGATGGCGGACCATTCGGCGAGTTCCTCGTCGGACATGGGCCATGTGGTGTGGGGCGCTTCGGCTTGGCGTTGGTCGAGGCGTTTGCGCTGCTCGGTTGCGGGGAGTTCGAAGTACCGCATGTCCACCCGCGCGCCGAGGTCTGCTGCGGCCTGCCGGAGAGCGGAGCGCTCGTCTCGGCTCCAGAGGCCGTAGTCGATGACGACGTTGTTGCCGAGCTCGAGAGAGCGCAGCCCGATCTCGATCAGTCGTCCTTCGATCACGCGCTGGGCCGAGTCTGGGTTCTCGTGGCCGTAGAGGGCCTTCACCCATTCGTCCTTCGTGAGACGAAGCGCTCCTTGCTCGACCTCGATGCGCAGCGCGGCAGTGGTCTTCCCGGTGCATGGAAGTCCAACAGTCAAGAACAGAATTGGTTGCTTGGTCATCACCGCCCATCCAAGCAGATGCCTCGTCGCCGCAACTCGTGGCGGCTTTTCGTGTTTGTCATGGGTGCTTTGTGGAAGTCGTGCCGGACGTTGGCGATGCTCGGGGCACTGTGAGGTCGACGGGTTCAGGTTGGGCACCTAGGGTGGCCCGACGGCCTGCGGGTGTCGCTCGATGGCGGCAAGGCAGGCGGACCGATGGGTCGAATGGTCGGAGGCAGAAGTGGTGCATCTTCTTGCAGATGACGCCGGTATGACTGTCTACGTTGGATGTCCCGAGGTGCTTGGTGGTGAGGACGGCGGGATGGTGTTGGCCGGCTTCTACCGGGAGGTGCTCGGTTGGGAACGGTACGACGCCTGGGGGACGTTCTTCGTGGCGAGGTGCCCTAAGTTCCGGATCGGGTTCGACGGTGATGGCTGGTCGGATGAGAGGCCGCCGCGCTGGCGCGATCCGGAGTACCCGCAGCAGATTCACTTTGATATCGCCGTGCAGGATCTGGACGTCGCGGGCGCCCACATCATCGCTGGTGGTGGGACGTTGCTTGAGGACGACGTTGACCACCGGGTGTACGCCGATCCCGCCGGACATCCTTTCTGTCTCTACCCGGATCCGACTGGAACGCCGACGGTTGCCCGCCTGGTTTACGACTGCTTCAGCCCGCGGTCGCTGGCGCGGTTCTACGAGGGATTCATCGGCGTACAGGAGAGAGCCGAGGACTCACCTGAGCGAGTCGTGATCGATCTTGACGACGACGAGCTGCCGAACCTGGCGTTTCAGCACGCACAGGTCGTTGCTCCGCGGTGGCCTGATCCTGCCTATCCGGCACAACTGCACGTTGACTACCGGTTCACGGTGGACCATGAAGTTCCGCACTTCCAAACTGCGGCGGCCAAGGCCGCGATGGCATGTGCCGAAGAGTTGGGCGCGATCCACCTTCAGAACGTGGTGTACGCCGACCCGGCCGGTCACCCCTTCTGCTTTTGAAGCGCTTCCCCCGACTGAATCCAACCGTCGGGAGGTTGGAACGGCTGGCGCAGGGCGGGCTCGTCTTCGCGTCCCGCGCCAGCCGGACTGTGGGTCCCTGTCCGAGCCCGCCACAGGGAGGAGGGCTCGGACAAGGAGATTGATGACGGGACCGGTTAGCGGGGCGATCCGCTGCACCTCAGCAAACCTGCCCGTCGGTCAAAGTCAGGGGTCGTACAGCAGGAAGCGCGCACCCGTGACCCGCTCGAACCGCTGCTTGATCGCTGCGGGGTCGCCGACCAGCGCCAGGTGCCGCCACTCCGGCAGGAACACCGTGGTGTTCTCGTAGCGATTGACCGACTTGACCAAGGCATCGAAGGCGGCGGGAGCTGAGGCTGGATCCTCGACGTACACGGAGCCCATGGTGTAGCCCTCGAGCTTGGCGATTGCTTTGAGTTCCCGCTTCAAGTGTTCGATGTGTGGATCGGACAGATACAGGTCTCTCCGGACATAGCCGAGCAGGAGCGGCGCGGTCACCGTGGCAGTTGCCGGCTCGATGGTTACTCGAAGGCTCGCGAAACGTCGGCTCATTGCGGCCTGATAGCGGTGGGCCGCGGCCGGCTCGCCCGTGTAGTCCGCAATGACGTGTACGCCGAACCAGACGCGAACGCGCCTGTCACCGGGAAGCGGGGGCCGGGTCATCGTCGTCATTCGCCGCGCACCTCCCGCGCAATGTCGCGCAGAATGAAGGCGTAGACCACGCTGGCTACCAGCCAGAGAGACCACATTTCCGGTATCACTTAGCGTCACCCCACCGTTGCGGTTGGCACACTTGGTGCCGAGAAGCTTCTGGCCGAGTGGGCGGACATCACCATGATCCGCACCGGACATATGCCGGACATCCGGCGCCATCTGTCAGGCGTTTGTCTGCCAAGACGTGCGAGACCGGCGCACCGGCTAGCTGGTTGATGTGCGCTGCGCGCGGGGCAAGGCGGCAGGGAAGTCGCGGTACGCGCAGGTCTTGGGCCGGGCGGAGCAACATGGAGATATGGGTGCCAGGGATTTGGTGTTTGGGGTGGGGGACAGGGTCCGGACCTGGGGGCGGTTGGTGAGCGGGCCGGACGGTGATTGGTTGGATGTGGCTCGCATTCATACTCTGGTCACCAGAGAACCGGGCTGGAAGTCGGATCGGTCGGTGCGGTTGGTCGGGTTGGTTGCTGAGGGACTGCCTGTCGACTCGGCATCGAACCGCCGACCGGGCTACATCTCGGTGGTCGGGATATGGCGGGACGAGAGCATCGAGGTCGAGGCGGTCTCGGCGGAGACTCCTGCGCCGGAGCCGCGTGCACTGTGGAGGGAACCGCCGTGCCCGCCGCCGCCCGGTGGCTGGCGGCGCGGTGTGGTGGAACTCGACATCGACCTCCGCGGCCTGGAACCGGCCGGAGAGGTGGTCCATCCGGTGATCTTCCGTCCCTCCGAAGATCAGGAAGTCCTCGTTGTCGCCGCCACCGACGTGGACGCAGTGACCCGATTGCTGGCCCCGAAGCTGCCAGGTCAGTTTTGTGTTGTGCCCAGTCGGTTCACCCGCGCTCAAATCGACGAGGTGTATGACGTCCTGCACGCCCATTGGCGAGAGTGGCGCATCGAATCCTTCGGCACCGGCTCGGACGCGCAAGCTCAACCGTTCATTCCGGTCAGCCTGTTTCGGGTCACCACCGATACAGCCGAATGGGCTGACACCTTGCCCGAGGGCCTGGTCCGCCTTGACCCAACGCTCAGCCCGGCCTGACACCCTCGATCAATCGGTGGGATCTTCGGCGGCTTGGCGGGGCATCAGGGTGACGAGGGGGAGGGTTAGCGCGGTGAGGGCTAGTACGACGATGAGGGTTATCTCCATCGCGTGCGCCAGACCGGGGGTTGTGGCTCGGAAGAAGATCGAGGTGACTGCGGCCGAGCCGATTGCTGAGGCGAGCTGCTGGATCGAGCTGAAGGAGCCGCTGGCGCTGCCGGCTTCCTCGGGTTTGGCGGTGCCGAGGGCGACAACGGGGATCGTGGCGAAGCTGAGGCTGATGCCGACGCCGATGACGAAGAACGCGGGGGCCAGCGCCCAGAGGCTGAGGTTCGTTCCGGAGTACGCGACGAGAGCCAGTACCCAACCGCAGCCGACGAGGTCGATGACGAGGCCGATGAAGACGAGCCGGCGTCCGAGCTTGGCGACGAGGCCACCCATGGCGGCAAAGCCGGCCGCGACGAGTCCGAGGGTGAGAGGCATCAGGCCGAGCGACGCGTTCCTCGCGCTGACGTGCAGCCCCTCCTGCAGGAACAGCGACAGCACGAAGAGCAGGCCGGTGCCGGCGGCGACCGCGACCAGACAGACGAGCAATCCGGACGTGAAACCGCGGTTCTTCAGGAGCGAGGGCGTGATCAGCGGGTACGTCGCGGTGCGCTGGCGGTAGGCGAAGGCAGCGAAGAACAGTACGCCGATGACCATCGAGGCGATCGGGATGATGCCCCAGCCGTTGCTCGAGCCCTGGATCAGTCCGTACAGCAGCCCGAGCATCGCGATCCCGAGTACGCCGGAGCCCCAGCCGTCGACGACCGTCGACCGGTCGCCGTCGTCATCACGCGGCAGGATCCTGACGGCCATGATCATCCCGGCAAGGCCGAGGACGATGTTGAGGAGGAAGATGGGTCGCCACGACAGACCGAACAGGTCGGCGCTGATGATGAACCCGGCCAGGACCGGGCCGGCGACGCTGGACAGACCGAGCACCGGGCCGAACAGCCCGAACGCCTTGGCGAGCATCTCGCGATCGAACGCCTTCGTCATGATCGCCATGCCTTGTGGGATGAGCAGAGCCCCGAACGCTCCCTGCGCCACCCGCGCCATGACCAGCAGAGTCGGGTCAGGCGAGAACCCGGCGACCGCCGAGGCCAGCGTGAACCCGCCCATCCCGAGCAGGAACAGCCTGCGCTGGCCGAACTTGTCACCCAGCCGCCCGCCGATCACGAGCAGGACGCCCATCGCGAGCATGTACGCCGGTCCCAGCCATTTGACCAGGCTCACACCACCGCCGAGCTCGGCGGCGATGGTGGGGGCGGCGATATTGGTGACCGTCGCGTCGATCACGTCGAGAGCGTCGGCGAGTATTACCAGTGCCAGGATCGCCCACATCAGCCGACTGGACCGACCGGTGCGGATTGCTGGCTCCGTCAAGATCGTCATGATGAGGTGTTGCCCTTCTCCACTCGGCCCCCCGTCGTGAGCGGCCTCTCATCTTGACTACGAGCACCCTCCACACGATCCGACACCCGCCCCCGAAGTTTCTTCGAGAAGCTCCGATCAGTCGCTGAGCGCCAGGAGCTCGTCCAGCCGTTCGGTGGGAAAGTCGTGGGCGACCCAGCCCTGCTTGTAGCCGTGCAGTCAGCTCGACGGATGCGGTGCCGACTTCGAGCCGGCCTTTACCCCACCCGCGACCCGAAACCCGGTACTCGGACGTCCGCCACGGGACGGATCGTGTCAGATGGGTCGCTGAAGGAGTTGCTCACGTTGGGAGATGCGGGCGGTGGCTGGTAGGCGCCACATGGTGTAGGCGGCGGCCATGAGCTGTGCGGCTCGGCGAGGTGGTACGCGGCCGTAGCCTGTGCCGAAGCCGGGGGCGGCGATTCTCGTGATCGAGTCAGCCGCACGGTCCACGGCTAGCAGCGCGGCCCAGAAAGCGTCGTGTACGGCGATGTCCATCTCGCCTGTCAGAGGCATCGGCACGCGCATGGTCGGGGCGTAGATGAGCCAACGGCAAGCCTCGTCACCAGTCGGGACCACGCTCGCTGAGCCGACTGGTTGATAACCGTGGTGCTCGTCGGCGATCGCTGCCCACACTGAGCGCTGGACGTTGGGCCAGTAGCCGGCGAGTGCTCGATCGACCCCGCCGTCCATCTGCCCGTAGCTGTTTCCTGCCGTCAGAACGGCGTCGACCTCGGGCAGCACGTCCAGCAACGAACCCCGCCGTACGTCGATCGCTCCCTCGCTGATCTGCTCGGCGAAGACCTCGCACCACGCCGCGACGAGATCGGCGTCGAGGTCGACAAGGAGCAGGAGAGGTTGCATCACGCCGACGATACACACGCGAGGCCGACATACCTCGACAGGAACCGTCAGGGAGAGGGGGTTGGGGTGGGGAGCTCGAGTCGGGCCAGTAGACCGAGGTGGTCTGACAGGTAGCCGGGACCGCTGGGCAAGGGGTGTTTGTCGGTGAAGAGGAGGTCGACGTCGTTCACCTCGATCGCGTTGTTGACGAGGATGAAGTCGATGCACTGTGCGGTGCTGCCCGGCGGAAGGTACTCAGCATGGAACGTGGGTGGGCATTGGCCGTCGAACGCATCGCGTAGACCGGTCTGCTGTTGGAGGGCGCGATGCAACGTACTGATCCGGGCGACGTTGAAGTCTCCACACACCACTGTCGTTGACATGTCGGCTGCGACAACCTGCCCGAGGGCAGTGAGTTGGTCGCCCTGCAATTGGCGGAACCGGTTCTGCTCCGACCAGTCGCCGTCGGTGTTGGCCGTTGGGTGGACATTGAGCACCCTGACCCGGCTGTCTGCCAGCCGAACGGCGAGCAATCCGCTGTGCAGCGCATTCACCCGCGCTCGAACGGGTAGGCCTGAGCGGCGCGAAGCGTGCGGAAGCCTCGTGTACGCCGTGTCAGACAGCGGCTGCCGCGACAGCGTGACCAGGCCACCTCTGGGGCCGGCCAGCGACGGCCGATAGGCCACATGTGGGAACGACGGCATCCCTTTGCGGAGGAGTCTCAGGTGGTAATAGTCGAACAATTCCTGCAAGCAGACCAGGTCGATCTTGCTGGAGTCGAGCTCGGCCGCAATCGCCGCGAATCGTCCGGCAACGCGAGTGCCCTTGAGCGGGAGCCCGCGGGTGTTCAGTGTGGCGACCGTCAGCTGCGTAGTCATGGTGCGAGACAGCTTACGGACGAACCTACGCGACGTCGGGTCGTGTCATGAGAGGCGACTGGAGGTGGAGGGGGAGGTTGGGGCCGGTTAGGGGGACGGTGTTCCAGGTTGCGGTGGCGGTGGGGCCGTTGACGGTTAGGTGGACTCGGTGGGGGGTGGTGATGACGTAGAGGTCGGCGACGAAGGTGTTGTGCTGCCAGGCGGCGGAGGCTACTACTGGGCGGCCGAGAGGGGAGCTCTCGTGCCATTCGTTGTGGCCGGCCTTGATGGTTAGGGACGGGCCGAGGTGGATGCGCCAGCCGTCGGAGGTGGGGTCGACGGTGACTGGGGTTCCGTCGGGGAGGGCGGAATTGTCGGCGGAGGCGTCGATCGTTGCCTTGATGGAGCGGTCGGGGGCGGCTGTGCCTGGCACGGGTGGCGTGGAGAGTTGACGCAGGCGGTCGGCCAGGAGGGCGTCGTGCTCGGGGGTTGCCTGGGTGTCGAGTAGGTGGTCCCAGAAGAGGCCGGGTACGGCGTTTGTCGGGCCGACGGCGCCGGTCAGGGCGATGACGAGGTCGTGGGACGGCACGACCACGCAGTACTGGCCGAAGGAGCCGTGGCCGAAGTACCCGTGGCGCGAGATCCAGAACTGGTAGCCGTAGCCGGAGACGAAGTCGGGGTTCGGCGCCCAGTTGGGCAGGGGCAGCGTGTCGATGTGGCGCCGGGTTGCGAGCTCGATCCATTCGCGCGGGACGAGTTGTTGGTCGCCCCAACGTCCTCCGTGGAGGAGCAGTTCACCGAAGGCAGCGATGGCCTCGGTTGTGAGATGCAGACCGTGGAATCCGAAGGCGGCCCCGCTCGCGACGCGGTCCCATTCGGCGCCCTCGATGCCCATCGGCTTGAAGAGGCGCTCGTCGAGGAACTCGGGGAGTTCGCGGCCGGTGACCCGCTCGACCATCCGCGCCAGGATGAAGGTGGTCGCGTTGTCGTAGTCGTGCTGGGTCCCCTCGGCCGCGGGGAACGACACGCGCAGGAAGCCCTTCACCAGGTCGCTGGGCTCCAGCTCCCACGCTTCCTCGAGGCTGTCCTTGCCGTGCCCGGCTGTCATCGACAGCAAGTGGTGAACGGTGATGCGGCGGCCCTGCTCCGAGACGTCGGAAGGAACGTGATCGGGCAGTACGTCGACCACCCGATCGTCCAGCGACAGCAGCCCGTCGGTGATCGCGAGCCCGACAGCGATCGAGGTGAACGACTTGGTCAGCGAATACAGCAGGTGCGGGCGCTCGGCGGAGTACGGCGCCCACCAGCCTTCCGCGACGACCTGACCGCGGTACACGATCATGAGCGAGTGGCACTCGATGGACTGGGCTTCGAGCTCGTCCAGCAGCGCGAGGATCGACGTGGACGACATCCCCGCGGCGGCCGGTGTCGACCGCGGCAGGAGGGCGCGCTGAGAAGCCATCCGGGCACAGTAACAAGCCCGCCCGATCGGGTCATGCGATATATGCCCTTGCTTCTAAGGGCAAATGACCAGGCGAGAGAGGGGCGTGACGGCGTACCGTCGTGTGATGGACGGGCTTCGGGGGAGCGTAGAGGACGAGCTGTGGCCGCTGGTTGAGGGCTTTGTCGGCTCGCATGACGTGGCGGGGCTGGCTGTTGCGGTCGTGCGGGACGGCGAGGTTGTCTCGCGCGGATTCGGTGTGCGCGATGTTGGGAGCGGTACGCCGGTCACGCCGGAGACGATGTTTCATCTCGCGTCGGTGTCCAAGCCGTTCGTCGCGACGGCGATCGTTTCGCTGGCGAGCAAGCAAGAGCTCGATCTGGACGCTCCGATTACCGAATGGGTGCCCGAGTTCACGCTGGCCGACGGCCGGGCGGGGGAAGTCACGGCGCAGGGCTTGCTGAGTCACACGAGCGGTCTGCCCGACGTCTCGGACTACGGCTGGCACGATCCCCAGCTCGGCGACGATGCGCTGAGCGAGTTCGCTCGCAGCTTGTCGAGTTGGCGGCTGAAGGACCCGGCGTTCTCCTACTCCAACGCCGGCTACGAGCTGCTCGGCTTGGTCCTTTCGAGGGCGACGGGCACGACGTTCGAGGACGCCGTACGGCGGGAGGTCCTCAAGCCGCTGGGAATGCAGACGAGCACGTTCCTGCTCGCCGACGTACCAGCTGAACTGGCCGCCTCGCCGCACGTGGGAATGCCGCTGGCGGTGCCCGGTGATGCGTATCCGTACACCAGGCGTCATGCGCCGAGCTCGACGCTGCACTCGAACCTGGTCGAGTTGTCCCGCGGACTGATGGCGTACTTCGAGTCGGGTGCGACGCTCGACCTGATGTCCGAGCCAGTCGTGCAGGTGGGCAATCCTCCCTGGGGGGAGGCGATGGCGCTCGACTGGGCCGTGGGCAGCTATCTCGGGTATCGGACGTTGAGCCACAGCGGACTCGATCCCGGCTTCGGAGCGCGTCTCGTGCTCGTGCCTGATCGGCGTACCGGCGTCGTCGTCCTGGCCAACTCCAACACCGTCCCCGCCTCGTCGATCGCGAAGGCGGCACTCGACGTCGCACTCGGTGGCGGAGACCTGGGACTGACGGAGCTGCGCACCACCAAGCGCTCGATCGCAGGCCCCGTCGCCGAGGCCCTCGCAACGTCGGGTCCGGATGCCGCGCGGGCGGCGTACCACCAACTGCCAGCGGAAGAGTACGACCCCGACGACGAGGGATTCGATGACGCCGTGTGGGGAGCGATCGAGCTCCACCGCACCAACATGGTCTGGCCGCTCCTGCGCCTCTGGACCGACCTACGCCCAGACTCGCCCGCCGCCTGGACGATGACCGCCTGGGCCCACGAGCTGGACGACCACCCGGACCTCGCAACCACCGCCGCCCACCGCGCCCTCACCCTCGACCCCACGAACGACGACGCCGCGGACATCCTGAGCAGACTGCAGACCTAACGCTTCGCGGTGAAGCTGAGGTGGGTTATTCCGGTCGGGGTCGAGACGGGCTCGATGGTGTAGGTCTGTTCGAGGGAATCGAGGCCGTCCCAGAGGCGGACGCCGCGGCCCAGGAGGATGGGGACCTGGGCGACGTGCATGTAGTCGATCAGGCCTTCGGCGAGGAAGTCGCGGACCACGGTGGGGCCGCCGCCGATGCGTACGTCGGCGCCGGCGGCAGCCTCGCGGGCCTGGGCGACGGCTTCGGCCGGGGTGGTGTCGAGGAAGTGGAACGTGGTGCCGCCGTCCATCTCGATCGACGGGCGCGGGCGGTGGGTCAAGATGAAGACAGGTGTGTGGTACGGCGGATTCGGGCCCCACCAGCCCTTCCAGTCGGGGTCGTCCTGCCATCCGGGCGGGCCGAACTTGCCGGCGCCCATGATCTCGGCGCCGATGCCGGGGTTGTGCTGTTCGGCGAACGCGTTGTCCGCGCCCTGCGTGCCGCCGGACAGGTTGTCCTGCGCGCGGAAGAACTGTGTGCCGACGAACCACTCATGCAGCCGCTCACCGGCGTGCCCGAACGGGGCCTCCAGCGCCTGACCCTCGCCGGTCGCAAAACCGTCCAGCGAAATCGAAAGATTGTGAACTCTGACCTCGGACATGGTGTCGCTCCTTCAGCTCGTTGGGAGATGCTCACCAACTGGTCGGAGCCGACAGAGCCGCCTTGACATGACGAGAACGAATCACCGTTTCGAGGTGGTGCAGGTCAGGTGAGTCACCCGGGGCGACGCGACCGAACGCGTCTGGTCGAGCGCGATACGGTCCGGATCCACGTGGTCGAACAGACGGATCCCGGTGCCGAGCAGCACCGGCGAGAGGGAGATGGAGAACTCGTCGATCAGACCGCCGTCCAGGTACTGCTGGATCGCCTCGGCGCCGCCGGAGATCGGCTGCCAGGCCCTCATCGGTGGGTGAGCAATTAAAGGCCGTCGTGTAAAGCGTTATCAGGTATAGTGGTTCACAGAGCGGTCATTAAGATTGTAGGTGGAGTGATGGCGAGGCCGGTGTCGACTCGGGCTCGGTTGGGGGCCGAGAGGATTGGTGGGCATCTCGCGGCGTGGCGGAAGCTTGAAGGGCTGACTGCCGCGCAGGTTGCCGAGCGCGCGGGAATCTCGCGCGGGACGCTGCGCCGACTGGAGAACGGTGAGACGACTGTGGGGCTCGACGTTATGCTGAACGTGGCGCGGGCTCTCGGCGTGCTTGACCGCGTGGTCGACGCCTTCGATCCGTACGAGACAGATCTGGGGCGGGCGCGCGCGGACGAGGTGCTTCCGAAGCGAGTGCGGCGATGACTGGTTCACTCTTGGTCTCTGTCGACATCGACGGCGAGCCTGTCGAGGTCGGATCGGCGTACTTCAGTCGCCGTCGAGGTACGTCGTCGGCCTCGTTCCAATATGCTCCGAGCTATCTCGCCGACAGACGTGCCTATGCCATCGACCCTGTCCTCGGGTTGTTTGCCGGGCCTCAACAAACCGATGGGCTTCCGGGTGCGTTCGCAGATTGTTCGCCGGACCGGTGGGGCCGGGGTCTCATCACCAAGCGCCTTCAAGCGCTCGCGCTTCGGGAGGTGCGCACCGCGCCGTCGCTCGGCGATGCGGACTTCCTTGTCGGCGTCAGCGATCTGTCACGCCAAGGCGCGCTGCGGTTCAGAGCTATTGCCGACGGCCCCTTTCTCGATCCGGATCTGAACGTACCGAAGTTGGTCGAGTTGCCGCGCCTGCTGCAGGCCGTTGATCAAGTCGCCGGCGATGGTGATGACTTGGCCGCGGTAAAGGCGCTACTGGACGCGGGTTCGGGTTCACTCGGTGGGGCGCGACCAAAGGCATCGGTCCGCGATGGAGATCGCTTGCTGATCGCGAAGTTCCCGCACCGCGGTGATGACTGGGATGTGATGGCCTGGGAGAAGACAGCGCTGGACCTGGCGGAGCGGGCCGGGATCGAGGTTCCGGGGAGTGAGCTGCTAGAGATCGACGGTCGGCATGTCCTGGTGCTCGACCGGTTCGACCGTGACGGCGTACGGCGTCGCGGGTACATCAGCGCGATGACCTTGATCGAAGCACGCGACGGCGACGTACACGACTACGTCGAAGTCGCGGAGACGCTGACCGAGCATGGTGCGCGGGTCAAGACCGACCTCCACGAGTTGTGGCGGCGGATCGCTTTCTCGGTCGCGATCCACAACACCGACGATCACCTGCGCAATCACGGGTTCCTCCGTGAGGCAGGCGGATGGGGTCTGTCGCCGGTCTTCGACATCAACCCGAACCCGATCGTTTCCGAAGCACGTGTGACCGGAATCGGCGGCGCGCGCAGCCGAGCGGATGAGCTCACTGGACTGATGACGTACGCCGAAACCTTCGACCTGAGCGCGCGGGATGCGCAGCGGATCCTCCGCGAGGTCGGCGATGCGACGGGCGACTGGCGCAGAGTCGCTGCCGCACATGGGATTGGCGAGGCCGAGCGTCACCGCTTCGAGCCGGCATTCGACGGGCTCCGCGAGGAGCTCGCGACTGTCGCGAACGGCGCAGCGAGCGCCGACGGAGCGAGGCCTCGGGCGAGTGGCCAGCCCCGCGTGCAGAAGGGCTCGAGGCGTGGCGGTCAGTTCGCCGCCCGCCCCGAGCGAGAGCGCCCATCCTCGTAGCTGAGTCGAGGCGACCGAGGCGCCTTGCCGGCCACGAGCTCGCCGACGCTGCAAGGTGTCGTGCGCTGATATGGCGTGCCAGCGGCCTGTCCGGGCGGTGTCAGTGTCGCGTGCGCGGCCCGTGTCACGGTGAATGTGTGCCTCAGGCAACAAGCCGTGGAAGGGAGCAATTCATGTACGACGTAGTCATAGCTGGTGCCGGTCCGGTCGGGCTGTTCTTGGCGTGCGAGCTCGGTCTCGCGGGCTGTTCTGTGCTGGTGATCGAGCGCGATCCGGAAGGCCCGTCGCCGTGGCGGACCCAACCGCTCGGGATGCGGGGTCTGTCAGCGGCGTCGATCCAGGCGTTCTACCGCCGCGGGATGCTCGAGCCGTTGATGGACGGCAACGATGCCCCCGATCGTCCACGCATGGTCGGCCACTTCGCCGGCATGATGCTCGAGGCGGTCAACCTCGACGAGACCGCCTTTCCGTACCGGCTGCCCACCCCGGCGCCGGATGTCCTGCTGACAAGCCTCGAAACGGTCGAATCGCTCCTCGCCGAGCGGGCCGTCAAGCTCGGCGTCGACATCAAACGCAGTACGCCGGTCACAGGCATCACGCAGTACGACGAGGGCGTGGTCGTCCGCGCCGGCGACGAAGAGTACGCCGCGCGCTGGCTCGTCGGCTGCGACGGCGGGCGGAGCGCAGTACGCGGGCTCGCCGAGTTCGAGTTCGTCGGCACCGAGCCGGCGTTCACCGGCTACACCATGCACGTAGGCATCGCGGATCCCGAGAAGCTGAAGCCCGGCTTCAACCTCACGCCGACGGGCATGTACATCGAGATGATGTCCGCGGGCCACTACGGCATGTTCGACTTCGACGGCGGCGCGTTCGATCGCACGCAGGAGTCGACGCTCGACCACCTCCAAGAGGTACTGCGTCGCGTATCGGGCACCGACGTGACGTTGACCGACGTACACCTCGCGTCGAGTTTCACCGATCGCTCGATGCAGACGACGACGTACCGGAAGGGACGCGTCCTGCTCGCCGGCGATGCCGCGCACATCCACTCGCCCCTCGGCGGGCAGGGCCTCAACACCGGCCTCGGCGACGCGATCAACCTGGGCTGGAAGCTCGCCGCGACCGTGCGCGGGGACGCACCGGACGGACTGCTCGATACCTACACCAGCGAGCGTCATCCGATCGGCGCCTCGGTGCTCGACTGGACCCGGGCGCAGGTGGATGTGATGAGGCCGGGTCCGCAGTCCGAGGCGGTCCGCGGGCTGATCCGCGACCTGCTCGACACCCGCGACGGTACGACGTACGTCGTCGGCAAACTGTCCGGGTACTGGATCCGGTACGACCTCGGCGACGAGCACCCGCTGGTCGGCCGGCTCGCGCCGGATTTCTGCCTCGAGGACGGCACACGCCTCGGCGATCTGATGCAGGACGGCCGCGCCATCCTCCTCGACTTCACCGGAAGCCTGCGGGAACAACCCTGGGACCTCCAGTACGTCGCCGGCGCCGCTCGCAACGACCTCGGACTGCCGGCCGTCTTGATCCGCCCTGACGGCGTCGTCGCCTGGGTGGGTGATCCCGAGACGTTCGAAACCGCAGCCAGCCAGTGGTTCGCGCCTGGGCAGCTCGACAGGTAGTGCACCTCCGGGACGCTGTACGCACGCACCGATCCACGCTCAGGTGTACTACACGCCGGCAGACACATCCTGTCGAGCTGCCCACATCAGGCGCGACGGACGGTGATATTGCCGCCGTGAGTGCGGGCGCGTACGGCGATGGTGCGGTCGGTCGGCTCGGCGGCGTCCAACTCGTTGAACACGCGGCCGATCGAGGTGTGGGCATCCAGTTGGGCGGCGGTGCCGGCCGGTACTCCGACCGCGACGAAGCCGGTGGCGGTGTAGAGGTCGGCTGCACCGCTGCCGAGCTGCCCGACCTGGATGTCGCCGCTGGCGGTACGGGCGTTGACCGCGGCCCCGGCCACGTCGACGCTGATGTTGCCGGTGGCCGACTTGGCTCGCAGGTCGCCCACGACCTTGCCGACCTGGATGTCGCCGTTCGCGGTCTTCAGCTGGCAGGAGCCGACCTCACCCTCCACGACGTAGTCGCCCTTCGCCGTGTAGCCCTGGATGTCGGACCCGGTCGGCAGCTCGATCAGGACGGCCACCTCGCCGTACTTCTTCGCGAACAGTGTCCGCAGCTTCGGGTGCTTGACCTGCAGTTTCCCGTCGGTGAACTCGATGACGACCTGCTCGGCGGCCTGTACGTCGAGGTCCCAGGCCGGGTCAACCGGGCGGACCTCGACGACCGTGTCGGTTCGGTCGCCGGCCTTGACTGTGACGTTGCCGAAGATGATGTCGACGTCGGCGGAGATCGGCGCGGGAGTGGTGAAGGTCGGCATGATGGCTGTCCTTTGCGGGAGTCGGTGATGACAAGGACGACTCTCGCCGGGAGCCCTGACACCGCACCGCCATGAGCGCACGACGGGCAATGTCACGGGCGCTGACACGGTGTAGGCGGCGTGTCAGGTGCGTGTCAGGGCGGCTGCCGAAGGTAGTCCCATGACAACTTCGGCGATCGCGGTCTCAGGACTGCGCAAGACATTCGGCGACAAGATCGTGCTCGACGGCATCGACTTCGAAGTACCCGCGGGCACCGTCTTCTCGCTGCTCGGCCCGAACGGGGCCGGCAAGACGACAACGGTCAACGTGCTGACCACGTTGATCAAGGCCGACAGCGGCACGGTCCGGGTGGCCGGGCACGACGTCGCCGCCGACGCCAAGGCGGTCCGCTCGGCGATCGGGGTCACCGGCCAGTTCGCGGCGGTGGACGAGCTGCTGACCGGCCGGGAGAACCTCCAGTTGATGGTCGACCTGAGCCCGGTGCCGGCCAAGGACGGCAAGCGGATCGTGACCGATCTGCTCGAGCGCTTCGACCTGGTGGAGTCGGCCGACAAGTCCGCTGCGACGTACTCCGGAGGGATGCGGCGCAAGCTCGACCTGGCGATGACGCTGGTCGGCAACCCGCGGATCATCTTCCTGGACGAGCCGACCACGGGTCTGGACCCGCGCAGCCGGCGGACGATGTGGACGATCATCCGCGAACTGCTGGCCGACGGCGTGACGATCTTCCTCACCACGCAGTACCTGGACGAGGCCGACGAGCTCGCCGACCGGATCGCAGTACTGAACCAGGGCAAGTTGGTTGCCGAGGGCACCCCTGAGGAGCTCAAGCGGCAGATCCCCGGCACGCATGTCCGGTTCCGGTTCGCCAGCTTCGACGACCTCGACGTCGCCGCCGGAATCATGCCGGAATCGACCCGTGACGACGACGCGCTGACGCTGCGGGTGCCGAGCGACGGGGGTACCAAGTCGGTCCGCGCGCTGCTCGACCGCCTCGACGAGCACTCGCTCGACGCCGAGGAATTCTCCGTCCACACCCCTGATCTCGATGACGTTTTCCTGGCCCTGACCGGCCACGACACCGTGGAGGTAGTCGCGAAATGAAGAACCCCTCGATGGTGATGCTGCGCCGCAACTTCAAGCACATCGCCCGCAACCCAACCTCGGTCTTCAATGCGGTACTGATGCCGGTCGTGGTCATGCTGATGTTCGTCTACATGCTCGGCGACGCCTTCAGCGTCGGTGTTCCGTACGTCGATTACGCGACGCCCGGCATGCTCCTACTCGCGGTCTGCTACGGACTGGGATCAGTGGCCACGTCGGTGAACTCCGACATGACCAAGGGCATCATCAACCGGTTCAAGGTGATGGACGTACCGCGTGGCGCGGTGCTGACCTGTCACGTGATCGCCAGTCTGATGACGAACCTGATCGCGATCGCGGCGATCATCGGGGTGGCCTTCGCGCTCGGGTTCAACCCGTCGGCGAGCTTCGTCCAGTGGCTCGGTGTGATCGGCATCGTCGTACTGCTCGGTCTGGCGACCGGTTGGCTGACCGTCGCTCTCGGGCTGTTCGCGAAGACCCCGGAGACCGCGGGCCTGGCCTCGGTGCCGTTGATCATGCTGCCGTTCTTCAGCAGCGCGATCGTGCCGGCCGACAAGATGGGTCCGGGCGTGAAGCAGTTCGCGCAGTACCAGCCGTTCACGCCGATCATCGAGTCCCTGCGTGGACTGCTGAACGGCTCGGCGGCGACCGGCGACCTGCTCGCCGCACTCGCCTGGCTGGTCGGGATCGCGGTCGTCGGCTACATCTGGGCGACCTCGACCTTCAAGAAGCGAGCGTGACCCGGACCAACTCGGACCAGTCCGCCTGCCGTCCCTCTTCAGTCGCCTCGGTGAACCGCGTGTCACCGAGGCGACTGCGCGTTTCCTGCTCGATCCGGGTCAGGTCGGGGTTGGACAGGTCCGGCAGACCGCCGACGACGGCGCTCGCCGCGAGGAGCCGGGCGGCCTGCTCGTCCTGATCGGTGCGCAAGGCGAGATCCGCGATCCCGACCAGCACCTGCGCGATGCTCGGGATGTGGCCGGTCTCGGTCGCCGCCTGGACCGCGGCGCTGCGGTGCTCCCAGGACTCGTCGAGATCCTCGGCCAGGTAGCCGAGCACGTCGTGCCGGACGGTCCGCAGGCTGGCCCGCTCGGCCTCCTGTCCCAGCATCGTCGTCGCGACGGCGAGTTGGCGTCGCGCCTCGTCGTTGTTCCCACTCCAGCGCGCAAGCTCCGCCTTGCACAGCGCCAGCTCGACCAGCGCCTCCGGCCACGCGACCCGCTCCGCCTGCCGCTGTGCCTCCACCATCGCGGCGGCGCTCGACTCCAGGTCACCGGCCAGCCAGTACAGCTGCGCCTGCCGCGACCGCATCCGTACGACGTCCTCGGTGGCGCCGACCTCCGTGGCGACGGCGATCGCCTGTTCGCAGTACTCGCAGGCCTCGGTGAACTCGCCGCGGACGGCGACCCGGTCGGCCAGTTCGGTCAGCGCGAACGACATGCCCCACCGCTCGCCGATCGCGCGGAACTCGGCGAACCCGGCCTCGAGCAGGGCATCCGCCTCCGGGTCGCCGTCGCCGAGCATGATCCGCATCTTGCCGGTCTGCAGGCGAGCCAGTGCCCGTACCCAGGGATCGTCATCTTCGAGCAACGGCTCGAACGCCGACACGAACGCGCTCGGTCCGTCCAGCAGACGCTCCAGGGCGGTCGACAGCTTCACGGCCGGGTGCGGGTTCTGGACCCGGCGGCTGACGTCGGCGGCCTTCCGGATCCAGTCCTCCGCGTTGTACTGGTCGCGCCCTCGCCCGGACGTCATCAGGTTCGTGACGAACGCGTACACCACGGCCAGGGTCTCGTCGGCGACCTCACCCGGTACGGCGGGCGCAGCCATCAGGTACTCGTTGCCCTCGACCTTGTGTCCGGCGAACCACCAGTACCAGCCGGCCGCCGCGCCCAGCCGCATCGCTCCGTCGGCCTCCTGCGCCACGAGCGCGCCCCGCATCGCCGCGGCGATGTTGTCGTGCTCCGGCTCGAGAATGGCCAGCCATTCGAGCTGTTCGGCGCGGCGCAGATGCGGGTCCGCGGTCTCGGCGAGCTCGGTGAAGTACGCGAGATGCGTATGACGGGTCAGATCTGACTCGCCCGCTTCATCGAGACGCTGCTGCGCGTACTCCTTGATCGTGCCGAGCATGCGGTAGCGCGGAGCGCCCTCGTCCTTCGTGACCACGAGCGACTTCTCGGTCAAGGCAGTCAGCAGGTCGAGCACCTCCCACGACTCCACTTCGCCGCCGGCGCAGACCTGCTCGGCCGCCTCGAGGCTCGCGCCGCCGGCGAAGACCGAGAGTCTGCGCAGTACCGATCGCTCGGCGTCGGACAGCAGCTCCCAGCTCCAGTCGATCACCGCGCGCAACGTGCGATGCCGGGGGAGCGCCGTACGACTGCCGCCGGTCAGCAAGCGGAATCGGTCGTCGAGGCGGTTGGCGAGCTGCTCCAAGGACATCGTGCGCAAACGGGCTGCGGCAAGCTCGATGGCAAGCGGCATACCGTCCAAAGCCCTGCAAATACGGGCCATCGTGGCCAAGGTCTGCGCATCCGACGCGAGGTCTGCGCGTACTGCGCCGGCGCGATCCTGCAGGAGGCGAACGGCCGGCGATGAGTTGATCTCGCTGCCGTCCGCGGGGACGGCGAGCGGTGCGACCGGCCAGAGCGCCTCACCGGTGATGCCGAGCGGCTCGCGACTCGTTGCCAGGATCCGCAGCCGCGGGCATTCGCCGAGGACCCGGTGGGCGAACGCCGCCGCCGACTCGATCACGTGCTCGCAGTTGTCGAGAATCAGCAACATTGCCCGCTCGCGGACCGCGGCGATGACGCGGTCCGTCGGATCCGCCTCCGGTACGTCGCCGAGCAGCGCGTCCCGGAGCGCGAGCGCGGAGAGGGTCGCCTGCGCCACGTCGCCGTCGGGGCCTATCGCTGCGAGTTCGACCATCCAGGCTCCGTCGGGCAGGTCTTTGAGCAGGGTCCGCGCGGTCTCCGCGGACAGCCGGGTCTTGCCCGATCCGCCCGGCCCGATGAGCGTGGTGAGGCGGTGCTCGGCGATGAGATCGCGGACAGCGCTGACGTCGGCGTCTTTCCCGACGTACGTCGTGAGCTCTTCGCGCAGGTTGGTGTTGCGTCTCTCGTCCCGTCGTACGAGCTCGCCGCGGAGGAGGGCGACGTGGAGTGCGGACAGCTCGGGCGACGGGTCGACGCCGAGTTCGTCGGCGAGCGTTTCTCGGGTGCGCTCGTACACGCGGAGCGCTTCGGTGTCGCGGCCGGAGGCGACCAGGGCGCGCATCAACGCGGCGACGAGGCGTTCGCGGACCGGGTTCGCCGCGACCAGGTCGGTCAGCTCGGTGACCATCTCGGCGCCGCGGCCGAGCGTGATCTCGGCGTCGTACCGATCCTCCATCGCGGTCAGCCGGAGGCCGTCGAGCCGGGTCACAGCTGCGTCGAACGCACCGCTCTCAGTGAGACCGACGTCCTGCATCGCGGCACCGCGCCACAGCTCGAGTGCCTCGCGGAGCAGCCGCACGCCCTGCGGATCCTGGTCGGTGCGAGCCCGGGCAACAAGCCGTTCGAACCGTACGGCGTCCACCGCGTCGGGATCCACCTGCAGCCGGTAGCCGTCCGTGTGCCCTTCGACGGATCCTTCCGGGAGCACCTTTCGGAGCCGGGAAACCAAGCGCTGCAAGGCGTTCGCCGCGTCGGCCGGCGGCTGCTCACCCCAGATCCAGTCGACCAGCGTCGCCTTCTGCACCACGCGCCCCGGGTCGAGAGCCAGGGCAATCAGCAACGCGCGCAACCGCGCGCCCGGTACGTCGGCGATGCCGCCATCGTCCGCACGAACCTCGAATGGCCCCAACATCCCGATCTGCACCCGGCAGATTGTGCCACGCGACGCTAACCCGCCTTTGTCACCTGCTTCGCCCGGCTCGGGAGCGTGGCAAGGCCCGCCTCGATCAGCCGGGCCGCTCTCTCGACATCGCCGGCGGCGGCGTCGACTGCGTCCTGGACCGGCCGCTCTGGGCGCAGGTGAGTCCGAAGTGCGCGGAACTGGATCTTCCACAGGCCGAGCAGCGCGGCCGCCGCGACCTGGGGCTCCGGATCTCCGGGCTCGAGTCCGAACCGGGAGGCGAGTACCTCGGCGGCAACGTCGGCGAACCGCTCGGCGACGTCGCTCTGGTACGCCCGCAGCGACGGCGTCTCGTGAATGAGGTCCCCGAATTGTCGGTAGCGGGTCACAGCCTCGGCGGTGGTCAGGCTCGCGCTGATGCCCTGGAGCTCATCGTCCAGAACCTTGAGCATCGCGGCTACCGGGGGGATCGCCGGGTCGGCCAGGTGGGTGCGCAAGGCGTCGGCGGTCGGCTCCAGGCGGTCCAGGACCAGCGCCTCTTTGCTCGGGAAGTAGTTGAACACCGTCTTCTCGGAAACCCCGCAGGCCTCGGCGACATCAGCCACACGTACGGCGTCGTAGCCGCGCTCGAGGAACATCTGCGCGGCGGTGTCGGACAGCTGCTGACGCATCGCACGCTTCTTCCGCTCCCGCAGCCCCTCCATGCTCATGGCCGCAGACTACTACAGTCACCAGAAAAATACTGTTACTCTATTTTTCTAGTCACTGAATTTTCCATGGGAGGGCTGTCATGGCTGAGATCAAGATCGTGTGCGACTACCCCCATTCGCCGAGGAAGGTCTGGCAGGCAATGACCGACCCGGATCTGATTCCGTACTGGACCTCGACCGGCCAGGGCGGCCGCGCGGTCGGCTTCGAGCCCGTGGTCGGCAACCGGTTCCAGTTCGTCGCCAAGCCGGTGCCGGGCTGGCGGGGCATCGTCGACTGCGAGGTGCTGGAGGTCCGCGAGCAGGAGCTCCTGCGCTACACCTGGGTCGGCTCCGAGGGTGAGACCCCGAGCTACGTCACCTACCTACTGGAGCCGACGCCCGACGGCACCCGCTTCACCTACCACCACACAGGATTCGTCGGCGTCAGCGGCTTCGCGATGTCCAAACTCCTCGGTGCGGTCCGGAAGAAAATGCTAACCATCGGTCTGCCCGCCCTGCTTGCCAACTTGGACGAGACCGGCGTCCTGCGCAAGCCGTTAGCTGGTGCCTGAGGCAACTTCTTGGATGCATTCGGCAACCAGGTCGGGGCGATCGATGTGGAGATAGTGCCCGGAGTCAGGGACTACTTGGTGGCGGGCGCCGGACTGAGCGGCCAGGCAGTCCTGGACCGCGATCACCTGCGGAGTGAACTCCGCCGGCCTGCCCTTGGTGGCGGTGAGTACGACGATCGGGATCTTCGGCCAGACGGCTCGCGTACGGCGGGCGGCTAGCTCGTCGACGTGATCGAGGATCATCGGCAGCTCGTCGAGGTAGGTGAAGAGCTGGTCGTCGGTCTGCAGGTAGGAGCGGCAGGCCTCGGTCAGCAGGTGCTTCAGGCGCCGATCGGCCTTCACGCTGCGGGAGACGTCAGCAGCCAGTTCGTCGCCGAAGGCTAGGACATCTTTGGCTCGTGGGTCGTCCGCAGGCGGGCGGGTGCGGTCCGCGTGTGGTTCGGGCTCGGCGTCGCGCCAGAAGGTTTCGTGCGACGGGTCGAGGAGGACGAGCCCGGTGAGAAGATCGGGCCGGCTCCAAGTGGCCAGCTGGGCGAGCAGCCCGCCCCAGCTGTGCCCGACGACGGCGGCCGGCCCGACGTCTTCCAGTACGGCGATGAGGTCGTCGACCTGGAGCTCCAAGCTCAGGGGAGCGGGTTCGCTCGCGCCGTACCCGGCTCGGTCGTACGCGATCACGCGGAAGTCGGCGACCAGTTCCTGGACGACGGCCGCATACCCGACGACCGGCGACATCGCCCCCGCCTCGAGCACGACGCTCGGGCCTGCACCCGCCTCGATCCAGCGGAGTGCGCGACCTCCGCGGTCGAGTTCTCGGCGGGTGGCACCACCTCCGGCCAGTGCGTCGAACGCCGCGAGGACTCGGTCCGTCATTACGACCGGACGGCCTTCTTCACGAGTGCGATGAGCTTCTTCTCGATCGCCGGGGTGAGCTTGTTGACGGCGTACGACGTGGGCCACAGGTCGCCGTCGTCGATCTTGGCCTCGTCGCTGAAGCCGAAGGTGGCGTAGCGGGCCTTGAACTTGGCAGCGTCCTGGAAGAAGCAGACATTCTTGCCGCCGAGCGTCCAGCCGGGCATGCCGTACCAGAGCTTCGGCGACAGCTCCGGCGCCTCGGCCGCGATCAGGTCGTGCAGCCGCTGCGCCATCTCCCGGTCACCGTCAGCCATACCCGCGATCTTCTCCAGCTGCGCCTCGGTCGGGTCCTGCTTGCTCTTCAGGTCCTTCGCGTGCTCCTTCATCGCGGCGACCTCGTCCTCGGTGAACCCGTCGTACGACTTGCCCTTGGCTGCTGTCTTCTTCGTGGTGGCCATCGCAGTGTCCTCTCGGTCGGTCTGAACACTCCACACACTAAGAGCCGTCGTACGCCGGGCGCTTCTTGAAAACTGATCGATCAGGTCAAGGCGGTCAGAGCGGGGTGGCGCTGGGCGAGGTACGCGCTGCGCACGATCGTCTCCTTGTAGCGGGCCGCGGCCCGGCCGGTGAGCACCGTTTTGCGAGGCGAGTCGTCCGCATGGACGAACTGGATCAGTGCGTCGTTGCGCCCGAGGCTGATGCACTGGTTGATGTAGCGGAACCGCAGCGGCTTCGGCTCATGACCCTCCAAGCGAGCCTTCAGCGACCGTACGGCGTGGGCCGCCGCCGGCAGACCGGTTGCGCAGGCCATCCGCAGCTCCTGACCGCTTGTACGACGTACCGCTGCTGCATCTCCCACCGCGTAAACGTCCGGGTGGGACGTGGACCGCAGCGTCGCGTCGACCTGCATCCGACCGTGCGCGTCGACCGCGAATCCAGCCTCGGCCGCCAGCGGGGACACCTCGAACCCAGTCGTCCACACCACGACATCCGCGGCCACGCTATCCCCGTCGTCCAGCTTGAGACCGTCCGCGTCCACCGCGGCGACGCGGGCGTTCTCGACCAGCTCGATGCCGAGGCGGTCGAACGCGTGGTGCAGGTGCTTGCGGCCACGCTCCGAGAGAGCGGAGCCGAGTCGACCGCTGGTGACGAGTCGCACGACCCGGTCCGGGTACGTCTCGGCGAGCTCGGTCGCCGCCTCGATCCCGGTCAGCCCGCCGCCGACGACAGCGATCGTGCCACTGGTGCGGAGGCGGTCGCGCAGCTCTCCCGCGTGGTCGACATCGGCCACGGTGAAGGCGTATTCGCTTGCCCCCGGCACCGAGTTGAGATCGGCCCGGCTCCCCAGCGCGTAGATCAGTACGTCGTACCGCAGCTCGCGATCGCTCAGCACGACGGTCCGGTTCTCCGCGTCGATCCGCTGCACCCGATCGGCGACGAACTGGACACCCGTCCCCTCGAGCAGGTCCTTGATCGGCCGCTCCGGCAGCTGCTGCCCGGACGCGAACTGGTGCATCCGGACCCGCTCGACGAAGGTCTCCCGCGCGTTGACAAGCGTAACGGCTGAATCCGTACGGCGGGCTGCCAGCTTGGCCGCGACGAGCCCGGAGTACCCAGCTCCTAGTACGACGATGTGCATGTCCGCACTCCTTTCGACGAACACCAGACACCGCCCACCACCGCGGATGTGACGTGACGCCGGTCACGTCACCACCATCCGCGCCATCCTCCACCCCGACAAACTCACCTACCTCCGGGGGCAACTAGGTTGAGGGAATGTATGAGGACCTGCCTGCGGAGCTGACCACCGAGCGACTCCACCTGCGGCGGTGGCGGCCGTCCGATGCCGCGGACTATCGCAGCCTGTGGACCGAACGGGACGTCCGTGCGGTCCATCGGATCGATGCCGAGGGGCGCCCGACGGTCGAGGAGATCCGCGGGTGGTTGAGCGAGAATCCGCTGGCCGCCGCGCCGGGGCTCGGTTTGTTGCCGATCGAGGTGCGGGCGACGGGGGAGTTCATCGGGTACTGCGGGTTGGCGGTCGGGCAGGGGACCTTCGACGAACCGGAGATCGCGTACGAGTTGGCGGCGCGCGCTCACGGGCACGGATACGCCACCGAGGCGGCGCACGCGGTGGTCGAGGCGGCCCGGGCTACTGGTCGGCGGCGGCTGTGGGCGACCGTGCGGGAGTGGAACGCGGCGTCGTTCCGTGTGCTCGAGAAGGTGGGATTCGAGCGGAGCGGTCGGGTTACCGAGGATGCTGAGCGGGGCGCGTTGGTCTGGATGAGGCGGGACCTGGATCAGCCGTTGGCGTAGAGGCAGAAGGGGTGACCAGCCGGGTCCAGTAGGACTCGGACCTCGTCCTGGGGTTGGAACTCGGCGAGTGTGGCGCCGAGCTCCACGGCGTGCTGGACTGCGGAGTCGAGGTCGCCGACTTCGATGTCGAGGTGCATCATCATCTGCTGTTCGCCCTCGGCCGCCGGCCAGACCGGGCGGGCCCAGGGCGCGGACGTCTGTGCCTGGAACGCCAGGTACGTCTCAGAGTTGCCGGGGACCGCGAGCGTGAACTCGTCGGGCTCGTTCTTGTGGATCTCCCAGCCGAGCACCGCGTGGTAGAACATGCCGAGCGCCTGCGGGTCCGGCGCGTCGATCACCGTCCCGAACCAGTGTCCCTTCTCCGAACGTCCTCGCAGCATGTGCAGTACCTCTCCTCGGTCTCCTCGGTCGCAGCTTGCCCGACACTAGACCCGTGAACCGACAGAACGATCTCGCCGCCGAGGGGGAGCCGGAGAAGGAGTTCAACCCCGGCATCGCCGCCCGCCTACCCCGCAAGACGGCAGCCGGCGGCGCCCTCATCCGCGACCGCGCAGGCCGCATCCTCTTCCTCGAACCCACCTACAAACCCACCCTCGACATCCCCGGCGGCATCGTCGAGCACGACGAATCGCCGTACGACGCCTGCCGCCGCGAAGTCAAAGAAGAAATCGGCCTCGACCTCCCAATAGGCCGCCTCCTGGTAGTCGACTGGGTCCCCGCCCTAGGCCCCTGGACCGACGCCCTCAACTTCGTCTTCGACGGCGGCATCCTCGACGAAGTCCCCCTAACCCTCGACCCCACCGAGGCCAAAGCCCACCACTACCTAACCCTCGAAGAAGCCACCCCCCACCTCCGCCCCTCCATGACCCGCCGCCTATCCCTAGCCCAACACTCCCTAACCACAGGCATCCCCATGTACTCCGACTTCGGCCGTGCCCTCAGCTGATGGCGCTGGTGAGTAGGGCGGTGTAGTCGCCGGCATCCGCGGCGCGCAGCGCGTCGAGGTAGTAGCGGCGAGCTTCACTGGCAGGTACTCCGGAACGACTGCCCCAACTCAGGTGGTCGGCTCCGAGTCCGAGGGAGTCTGCGAGCGCACCGGCCGCGAGGCGTGCGTGCCGGCCGTTGCCGTTCACGAACGGATGAATGAACACGAGCCGATGGTGGAAGCGAACGCAGATCTCCGACGACCCAAACGTTTCCTGCTCGATCCAGAACGCCGCATCGCCCAGCAGCACCTGCAATTCTTCCTGGATTCGCGAGGGTTGAACGCCGATGGTGGTGTCGCGCTGCCGCAGTTTGCCCGCCCAGGTCCACACCTCACTGAACATCTGACGGTGCAGTTCCCGTAGGAAGGTCTGGTGAAGCAGGTCGCCGGGCTCGAGGACCTGGTCGCCGAGCCAGAGCAGTCCGTCGGCGATGTTCGACGCCTCGGCATCGTTCAACTCGTCCCGGGTACGGATCCAGGCGTAGTCGTCGTTCAGGTACTGCGCGTCGTCCGCATCGACCGGCGTCTGACCGTCTTCTGAGCCGCCGAGTCCCGTCACGCGGCGGAGCGTGCGACGCGGTGCGCGACGATCTTGCGCAGTACCTTCCGGAAGCCTTCATCGGTGAGCGGCTGCGCCTCCAGGGCCATCGTCCAGGCGACCTTCTGTGCCTTGGAGATGTCTGCCTGAGTGGGCTGCTCGTCCTTCGCCAGCAGGCTGAAGTCAAGCACCTGCAGCACACTCAGGACCTTGTCCGCCTCCAGCCGACGAGCGCCATGCTCCAGCCGGCCGAGCCATTCACGTGAGACGCCGGCCTGCGCTGCGAGCTTGGCCTGCGACAGCCCGAGTCGGCGGCGCTCGACACGAACGGCTGCACCGAGGTCAGCCATCTGTCCGATCATGGTGAGAGCCCTTCGATGTGACGGTACTGTCACAGCCTATCTCACCACACCCGCACCTAGTCTCCATCAACCAAAACACTAGCCATGTACATAGTAGCCATGTACTGTATTCGGCATGAGTGAGGCGACTCCGGGGCATTTGGTTTGGCGGCTTTCTATGAAGTGGCGGGTGGCGGTCGATCGGGGGTTGGCTCATAGGGGGTTGACTCATGCGCAGTATGTGATGTTGGCGTCGTTGTATGGGCTGGAGCGGGATGGGCGGGTGCCCAGTCAGCGGGAGTTGGCTGATCACACGGGGCTGGAGGCGTTGTACGTCTCCAAGCTGGCTCGCAGTCTTGATGCTGACGGGCTGATGCAGCGGACCCGGGATGCCAAGGACACCCGCACCATGCGGCTCGAGCTGACTGCCAAGGGGCGCGAGACCATCGAGCCCGCCATCGCGGAAGTCGCCGCCCTGCTGGACAAACTGCTGGCGCCGCTCGGAGGACGTCGCGGCGCGCGGACGAAGAGCTTCGTGCGCGATCTCACCGAACTTCTCGACACTCCACTGTGAGGAACAGTCATGCCTGATATCGATCTGCTCGACTCCACAATCCACTACGAAGACACCGGCAGCGGTACGCCGATCGTCTTCCTGCACGGCAATCCCGCGTCGTCGTACGTCTGGCGCAACATCACCCCGCTCGTCGGCGAAGGGCGCCGGCTCGCGCCCGACCTGATCGGGATGGGTGGCTCCGGCAAGCCCGACCTCGAGTACAAGTTCGCCGACCATGCCCGCTATCTCGACGCCTGGTTCGACGCGCTCGAGCTCGACGACGTGATCCTGGTCGGCCACGACTGGGGCGGTGCGCTCGCGTTCGACTGGGCCGCGCGCCATCCCGAGCGCGTGAAGGGGATCGCGTTCTTCGAGAGCATCGTGAAGCCGATGGCCTGGGAGGACCTCTCGCCACAGGCCGCGGAACGCTCCCGCCTGATCCGTACGACGGGCCCTGGCGAAGACCTGGTCCTCGAGCAGAACCTCTTCGTTCGCCAAGCCTTCACCGGCGGCGTACTCACGCCCGTCCCCGACGACGACCTGCAGACCTACCTCGCGCCGTACCCGACGCCCGAGACCCGCAAGCCCATCCTCGCCTGGGCGCGCCAGATCCCGCTCGGCGGCGACCCGGCCGAGCTGGTCGCCAGGATCGAGGCGTACGACGCGTGGCTCGCCGCGAGCGTCGGCGTACCGAAGTTGCTGCTCACGTTCGAAGGCTCGCCGACGCTGCTCATCGACGAGGCCTACAAGAACTGGTGCGAGACCAACGTCGCCGCGCTCGACATCGTGCACGTGGGCAAGGCCGGCCACCACGCCGCGGAGGATCGCCCGGAGGAGATCGGGACCGAGATCTCCAGCTGGATCGACAAGCGAGGTCTGCGCTAACCGGAGAGCATCTCTCCACTTCGTGCTACGCTAATAACCGGAGAGCAGATCTCCGTTAAGCATGAAGGTGGAGAAGATGGCTGAGACGGTGCTGGTGACGGGCGGGACCGGGTACGTCGGCGGCTGGGCGATCGTCGCGCTGATCGAGCGCGGGTACGACGTCCGTACGACGGTCCGGAGCCTGGCGAAGGCGGATGCGGTGCGCGCTGCGGTGGGCTCGGCCGTTGAGCCCGGGGCCGTCGACGGGCCGGGGGAGCGGCTGACGTTCGCCGTCGCCGACCTGCTCGACGACGACGGGTGGGATGCGGCGATGGCAGGCGTCGACTACGTGCTGCACGTCGCGTCCCCGCTCGGCGACGAGACCTCCAAGGACCCCGACGCCCTGATCGTCCCGGCCCGCGACGGCGCCCTGCGCGTACTCAAAGCCGCAACCAGAGCCGAAGTCAAACGAGTAGTGATGACCTCCGCCGCCAACGCAGCCAGCCCGGCGTCGTACGCCGAGGACGGCATCACGGACGAGACGCTGTGGACTGTCGATGATCCCAAGCTGCCCGCCTACAGACGCTCGAAAACCCTTGCAGAAAAGGCAGTCTGGGACTTCATGGCGTCGTACGACGGCCCGACCGAACTCACCACGGTCCTGCCCGGCGCCGTCCTGGGACCGATCCTCAGCGCGGACAACGTCGGTACGACGCGGATCATCCAGCGGATGCTGTCCGGCAAGATGCCGGGCGCGCCAAAGATCGGCCTCGAGGTCGTCGACGTACGCGACCTGGTCGACCTCCACATCCGAGCCATGCTGTCGCCCGAAGCCGCCGGCGAACGCTTCCTCGGCACCGGCGAGTTCGTCTGGATCCGACAGATTGCGGCAGCGCTCAAGGCAGAACTCGGCGATAGCGCCAAGTCCGTTCCAACCCGCGAGCTCCCCAACTTCGTCGTACGGCTTGCGTCGCTCACCGACCCGTCGCTGCGGGCGCTGACGATCTCGCTCGGCCGGCGCAATCGGCACAGTACGGCCAAGGCGGAGAACATCCTCGGCTGGAAGCCACGCCCGGCCGCGCAGACGGTGGTCGAGTGCGCCGAGAGCCTCATCGCCCACGGAGCGGCCCGTGACAGGATGGCTGGATGACCGAGCCCACGCGCCCCGCTCGGCGGGACTCAGTTCGCAATCGCGAGCGCTTGGTCACGGCGGCGCGGGAAGTCTTTGCCGAGCATGGCTTCGGCGCAACGCTCGATGACATCGCGCGGCAGGCCGGCCTCGGCACGGGTACGGCGTACCGGCACTTCCCGAACAAGCACGCGATCGCCGCCGAGGTCCTTCGGGAGGCGACCGAGCAGATCGTCGTCGATGCCGATGAGGCGTTGAGCGTCGACGACCCGTGGGACGGACTCGTCCAGTTCTTCGAACGCACCGCCGCCCGACAGGCCGCCGACCGCGGACTGTACGAAACCCTCACCGGCCAAGGCGATGACGACGAGCAGGCCCGCATCTGGCCGCGGATCGTTGCCTCGGTCACCGAACTCTTCAACCGCGCCCAAAGCGCCGGCGTGATCCGCGAAGACGCCGCTCCGCAAGACGTTGCCGCGATCTTCGCGATGCTCGGCCCGGCGTTCGCGATGAGCCGGGCCATCGACCCCGATCTGTGGCGCCGCTACCTGGCCCTGATGCTCGACGCCCTGAAACCAACCGACAGCCGGCTCCCGATAGGCCCACCACCGGCCGAGGCCCTCGACGCCATCCTGCGCAGCAGCAAGAACTGACGTCGAGGGCCAAACAGCTAAGAGAACTTCAGCCGGACGATCACATTGTCGATCGTGCTCGGAGTTCCACCGTTCTTGTCGTCGTTCGTCGACGTCAGCCACAGCCCGCCGTCCGGCGTACGCGTGACACTACGCAGGCGTCCCCACCGACCGGAGAACACGGCCTGCGGCGTCCCGACACCGTTGCCTGCGGCATTGATCTTCGTGACCCAGAGCTGCTCGCCGGTGACGCCGGCGATGTAGATCCAGTCGTTGACGATCTCGATACCGCTCGGCCCGGCCTGCGACGTCGACCAGGTCCGCTTCGGCGCGATGTACCCGGAGCAGTCGCCGATCGTGCCCTCGCACGCCGGCCAGCCGTAGTTCCCGCCCTTCTGGATCAGGTTGAGCTCGTCCTGGCTGTTCTCACCGAACTCGGCGGCCCACAGTTGGCCGCGCGAGTCCCACGCCAGGCCCTGCGGGTTGCGGTGACCCCAACTCCAGACGTACCGGGCGTTGCCGCCAGTGCTGTAGAACGGGTTGTCGCTCGGCGGCGTACCGTCCGGGTTCATTCGTAGGATCTTGCCGTTGAGCGAGTTCTTGTTCTGCGCGTTGCCTGAGTTCTTCGCGTCGCCGACGGTCGCGTACAGCTTCCCGTCCGGACCGAAGGCGATCCGCCCGCCGTTGTGGTACCGGTTCTTGGCGAGACCCGTCAGCACCGGCGACGAGGTCGTGGCCAGCTTGCCGTCCTCGTACTTCATCCGCACGATCCGGTTGTCGCCGGAAGCCGTGTGGTAGAAGTACACCCAGTGGTCGGTCGCGAAGTTCGGCGACAGCGCGACACCGAGCAGGCCGCCTTCACCGCTGGTCGTCACCACTCCCGGCACCTTCCCGAGCGTCGTCTTCTGACCGGACGCCGTCACCCGCAGTACTTCGAACCGGTCCCGCTCCGTCACGAGCGCAGACCCGTCCGGCAGGAACGCCACGCTCCAACCGAGATCGACCTTCGCGATGTCCTTGTCGTACGCCGGAATCCCGCCGGCGCCACCGGTCGACGTACGAACCGTGACGGCGTTGCTCGCGGCGGATGCGTTGCCGTCAGGGTCACGCGCTTTGACGGTGAACGTGTACTCCGTGTTCGCGGTCAACCCGGTGACCGTCGTGGTGAGTGAGCCGGTCGTCGCGACCTTCGCCGAGCCCTGGTACACGTCGTACCCGGCGATGCTGCCGCTGTTGTCGGTCGATGCATTCCACGTCAGTGAGACGCTGTTCGCGGAGACGCCGGTCGAGTGCAGGTTGCCGGGCACGCTCGGCGGCGTCGTATCGCCGCTGCCCGGCGTGGTGAACGTGACCACATTGCTCTGCTGTGAAGCGTTGCCCGCAGCATCGAACGCGCCGACCGAGATGTCGTACGCCGTGTTCGCCGTCAATGTGTCGACCGTCGCCGAGAGAGTGTTGCCGTCGACAACCTTCAGGACGTTGCCGCCCCGGTTGATCTCGTACCGGACGACGCCGACGTTGTCGGTTGCGGCACTCCAGTGGAACGTCGCGGCGTTCGACTTGAGGTCGCTGACGGTCAGGTTGCCGGGTGCCGACGGTGGCGTGGTGTCGTCGGTGGTGGGCGTGACGGTCAGCTTGTCGGCGTTCGGTCCGCCGTCGGCGCTGGTCGCGCGGGCGCGGATCTTGTTCGTGCCGGCGGTGAGTTGGAGACGAACGGTCTTCGTGTTCCAGGTCGTCCACGCACCTGTGCCCGGGAACGTGATGCCGACAGCGCCGGGCTGTCCGTTGACGGTGAAGTCCATCGGCCGGATGGCCGCCGTACCGTTCGCGTAGCGAAGCGTCACGTCAGCCGGCCCGGCCGGAGCCGTCACCGTCCACTCGACGTAACTGCCAACGAGATTGTCGTAATTGACGAAGCCGCTGCCGGTGTACCCGGCATGGTTGGACTCGACCACACCTTGCGAGATGGTCGCGTCCTCGGCCTGGTAGTCGGTCGACGCCGCGGTGGCGGAGGGTGCTGCGCTGAGCCCGAGCGTGGCGACGGCCAGCGCGGTGACAGCCCAGATCAAGCGGGGTCTCATGAGGTCTCCTGGATTTCCGGGGCGGAGGAGTTGCAGGGGACTAACTATTAGGAAAGCTTCCTAACGATAATCCGATCTGTCAACAGCACGGATCCGCAGGCCATCACAATGCCGCCGCCCCCGTCACGGCGAGCGTGGCGGGGGCGGCGGACTTTGATTGTGATGGCCTGCAGATCCGGATCCGTCAGACGACGGCGAGCACCGCCGGACGGTACAACGTCAGACCCGAGGTCTCGTCGACGACGGCGACGCGGACGGACTCCGGGGTGGTGTCACCGTGCGGTACGGCGAACACCGCGGTCGCTCGGCGGCCGTCGTACCTGGCGACATAGCTCAGGTAGCGCCAGTCGTCGTCGTCCCAGTAGTCGTGGATGTCGGACCGCAGCATCCCGTCGACCGCGCGGTACGCCGGGCTGAGCAGGACGCGCCGCTGGGTTGCGGCGAGTGGTGCGGTGCTGGACGCGGTACCGGCGTACGGATGGCTGAGCCTGATCCGGAATCGGCGGATCGGGAGCAGCCAGTAGCGATCGAGCTCCGCGGACAGCATCACGAACGCTGCTGCCTCGACCACGAGCACGGCCAGCGCCGGACCTGCCGACCACCAGCCGACCGTGGTCGTCGTCGCGACCACCGCAGTTGCCAGTAGCAACAAGGCACGGGCGATCGCCCGATAACCAACGGGTTTCGCCGACTTCCCTGCACATCCACAGGACGCCTCGGGCACGACGACCTTCGAGTAGACGAGGAAGACGATGAAGCCGGCAGCCAACGCGGCAGCGGCGACTGCCTCGATCGCCCAGGAAGGCGGTGCAAGTAAGGCGAGGGCGATGAAGGCTTCGAGTGCGGCTACGGCCACGTAGGCAGGTTTGGCGCGTGAATCGCCTACCAGGCGGGGGAGTGCGGTGCGGTCCGCCTGCTCTGGGGCCCTGAACTTGCTATAGGACGACCAGAGTAGGAGCAGGCCGATCAGAAGCGGCTGGGCGGCCGCTACGTGTTCGGTACCCATGTCAGTTCGACGTGTAGATCGTCGCGATGTCGATCTCGTTGGTGCCCGGACGCCAGGCTCCGATCACCTGGGCGTGCCGGCCGACCTTGAGCATCGACAGGTCCGAGACGGCCGGCGTGCCGTTGTACACGGCTGCCGTCGTACCGGGCTGGACGTGTCCGACGACCTTCTGCCCGTGATGGTCGAACTGCACGCCGGAGCGGGCGATCGACGTGATCGCGACGGTCAGGTTGACGATGTTGACCCAGACCGCCTCGGCGGCGAGTACTCCGTCCGCGAGCAGCACGCCACGCGCGTACAGGCCGTCGCCGATCATGGCCTGATCGATCGTGGTCGGGCGGAGCTTCCAGACGCTGGTCACACCGGTCAACTGGATCCGGTGCATGCGGCCGTCGGATCCCTGTACCTGCAGGAGATCCTGGTTCCGGCCGGTGATCAGGCCTTCGGCGAAGTTCGGGTCCGGCTGGCCGGCATCCGCGAATTGGGAGCCGGCGGCGAACGCGGTCTCCGGGGCGAGTGAACCCAAGGCGGTGGCGGCGACCAGGCCGGTCGCGCCGAGGGCTGCGCGGGAAAGCAGGGAACGACGGTCCATCGTGGTAGTCATCTCGGCTCTCCTCTCACGCCACGTCGATCGATACGGGGGACAGGCCGCTGTTCAGGCTGAGGCCGAGCGCGCTGAACGCGGCCGGCGTGAAGTCGATGACCCGGTTCGAGGCACAGTTCCCGCCGCAGCAGGTCCGTTCGCCGCAGAACAGGTCCGTCTGCGGACCGCAGTCCGCGATCGACGTGACCACCCGCTTGCCTGTGCACAGGCTGGTGGTCGCGTGCCTGAAACCGCAGGTGCGCCGGGACATCGAGGTGATCCCGCAGGTGTCCGGATGGGTGATGGCGTAGCACGAGTCCGAGGTGTTCGGCCAAGCGTGCTGCATGCTTCCCGAGTTGCATGTCCCGCAGGCGCCGTGCCCGGCGCTTCCACAGGGACCCCATGCGTTCCCACAACAGAACCATGAGGCTTCGGCAGTGATTCCGGCCATGACAAATTCCTCCTAGGCCTAGGGGCGGTAAGACCTAACAGGAACTGTTTGTACTCCGTTCCGGCGGAACCTCCCATAGCTCAGCGCGGAAATGGAAACTTTTTGCCTACTGTTCGTGCGTGCTCAGCGTTTGACCGCGCAGCAGGAACCACGCCGCGACCGCCGTTGCCAGCAGGACCGCAGCGCCGACCCCCGCCGCGGTCGCGACCCCGCTCGCGAAGGACTGGCGGGCCGCGTCCAGCAGTGCGGCACCGGCCTCGGGTGGCAGCTGCGCCGCGACCTCCACGGCCCCACCGAGTGACTCGTGCGCCGCATCCGGCGTACCGACTGGGCTCGGGAAGCCGCGGTAGATGCCGATGACGATCGAGCCGAGCACCGCGATACCGAGCGCCGCGCCGAGCTCGTACGCCGTCTCGGACACCGCACTCGCTGCACCGGCCTGCTCCTTCGGCACTGCGGTGAGGATCACGTCAGCCGTCACGGTGAACGACAATCCAGCTCCTGCCCCGACCACGAGCAACGCCGCACCGAGCAATGGATACCCGGTCGTTTGGCTGATCGTGGTGAGCGCGGCCAGCGCCAAACCGATCGCAGCCAGGCCGCCGGCGACAACCGCACGTACGGAGAACCGCCGTGCAACGCGACCCGCCAGCAGACCGGCGACAACCGCCCCGATCGCGGCCGGAAGCTCGGCGAGTCCGGCCTCGATCGGTGGGAGACCCTGCACCAGTTGGAGGTACTGCGAGAGGAAGAAGATCAACCCGGACAGCCCGAGAATCGTGAGCAGATCGGCCAGGACCGCGCTGCTGAATCCACGGCTGCGGAACAAGCGCAGATCCAGCAACGGGATCGGCAGGCGACGCTGACGTCGTACGAATCCGTAGAGCCCGGCCACGCCGATGATCAACGCCGCAACGGCAATCCAGCCGAAGCCGTGTGCCGCGAACTCCTTGATCGCGTAGACGACACCGATCATGCCGACCATCGACAGGACGACGCTGACCAGATCCCACGGACCCGGCTCGGGGTTCCGCGACTCCGGCAGCAGCTTGGCGCCGACGGCGACGAGCACAGCCATCACCGGCAGGTTGATCAGGAAGACCGAACCCCACCAGAAGTTCTCCAGCAGTACGCCGCCGACGATCGGACCGACCGCCATGCCGGCAGATGCGGCCGCGCCCCAGATGCCGATGGCGAGGCTGCGTTCGCGCGGGTCGTGGAACAGGTTGCGGATCAACGCGAGCGTGGCCGGCATCAGCGTCGCGCCGGCGACACCGAGCAGCGCCCGGGCCGCGATCATCAGCTCGGCCGAGTTCGCGTACGCGTTGAGGACCGAGATCGCGCCGAACGCCGTCGCGCCGATCAGCAGGATCCGCTTGCGGCCGATCCGGTCGCCGAGGCTGCCCATCGAGACCAGCAGCCCGGCGAGGACGAACGAGTACGCATCGCCGATCCACAGCAGCTGCGTGCCCGACGGCTGTAGATCCTCGGTGAGGAAGGGAGTTGCCAGGCCGAGGACCGTCGCGTCGACCGCGACGAGCAGCACGGCCAGCACGAGTACGCCGAGTGCCAGCCAGCGCCCCGGCCGGGTGACCTGCTGCTTCATTTCGTTCTCCGTACTGCGCCACCGAGTAGCAACTCGGTGACGTTCGAGGTGAAATCCTTGGAGGCGACCCGGCCCTCGTAGACCGTCCACGCCGCGGAGACCAGCAATCCGTAGAGGGCCTCGCTCAACCAGACCGGGCTGAGGTCGATCCGGAACTCGCCGGCCTCCTGACCGCGCCGGAACAGCGCGACCATCCGGGCGTCCAGGCGGGCCCAGCCCTCGTTCTGCCCGTCGCCTTCGAAGAGCTGGTTCTCGGAGTACAGGAACGCGAGCAGGCCTGCGGCCGGCTCCAGCGCTCGCACCAGCCGGCGTACTGCGTCGGAGGCCGGACCGTCGTCGACGCCGGCCCTCTCCAGCGCGCGCTCGCACTCGGCGAGCCCGAGTTCCTCGAGTGCGCGCACCAGTGCGTCCCGACCGGCGAACTGCCGGTTCAGCGTCGCGCGACTGATCCCGGCCGCCCGCGCGACCTCGTCCATCGTCGCCCCGGACTTCCGCACCAGCAGTCCCGCGGCATCCCGCAGTACTCGCTCCCGATCGACAGCCATGAGACAAGAATAACCCATTTGAGACATTCTTGTCTCACCCCTAACCTCCCTCCCTTCTTTCCTTCCTTCCCGTCTCTGGCATTGGAGTCAGTATCCGGTATACGATCGTGGCGAGCGGGACGGGTGTGGCCGGGAATAAATCAGGACCGGATACACTTCTACCGTTTGTGGAGGGGAGTATTCCGCCACGGCAGTGTCGTCATCACGGGAGGCCTCGCGGCCGAACCGGTGCTGCCGGCCCAGGGTCACCTGGGTGGAAGAGACCTCCGGACCGAGCTAGCGGTATGCCCACGTCCGGAGGTTCGTTATGGTCTCTGTCATGCCACCCGTTGTCTGGGTGCTCACGATCATCGGGTTGCTCGCGATCGTCGCGTTCGACCTGATCGTGATCGCGCGCCGCAACCACACCGTGACGATCAAGGACGCGACCCGGTGGGTGCTGTTCTACGTCGGCCTCGCGGGACTCTTCGCGCTCGGTCTGTTCCTGTTCAGTCCGGGGCAGACCGGCAGCGAGTTCGTCGCCGGCTATATCACGGAGTACAGCCTCAGCGTCGACAACCTGTTCGTGTTCGTGATCATCATGGCGCGCTTCGCCGTACCGAGCCTGGCGCAGGACAAGGTGCTGTACATCGGCATCGTGGTCTCGATGCTGCTGCGGGCGATCTTCATCCTGGCCGGCGCGGCGGCGATCTCGGCGGCGAGCTGGGTGTTCTACATCTTCGGCGCGTTCCTGGTCTATACCGCGGTCCGGCTGGCGCTCGAGGGTGAGAACGACGAGACCGACTTCCAGGAGAACGCCGTACTGCGGGGGATGCGCAGGATCCTCCCGATCTCGCACGACTACGACGGCGACAAGCTGACCACCCGCATCGACGGCCGCCGGCTGGTGACGCCGCTGGTGATCGTGATCGCCGCGATCGGGATGGCGAACGTGATCTTCGCGCTCGACTCGATCCCGGCGATCTTCGGGCTCACCCAGGACGCGTACATCGTGCTGACCGCCAACGCGTTCGCGCTGATGGGTCTGCGCCAGCTGTACTTCCTGATCGGCGGTCTGCTCGAGCGGATCATCTACCTGAACGTCGGCCTGTCGGTGATCCTCGCGTTCATCGGCGTCAAGCTGATCATCGAGGCGCTGCACGGCTCGCACATCGACGACATCGGCGCGATCCACCTACCGCATATCGGCATCCTGACGTCACTCGGCTTCATCATCGCCACGTTGTTCGTCACCACGGTCGCCAGCCTGGTCAAATCGTCGTACGACAACCGCCGGGAAGCGATCCGCGTCAAGATCGACGACTGACCTCCTCCGCAGGGGTACGGCGTACGTCCTTGAGGCGCAGGTACAACACGGGGATCGGCGTCCAGATCAGTCCGGACGCCAGCAACGCGCCGCGCAATGACGAGCGGCCCAAGGCACCCAGCGGCGGGCCGCCGACGACCTGGCCGATCGCGTTCGCCTGGGAGACCATCGAGATCACCGTCGCGCGCGACTTCGAGTCGACGTGGCGGTTCAGCCAGGCGGATTCGATCGGGTAGGCGAGGGTGCCGGCGACCGTGTTCAGCCACATGGCGGCGAGCGCGAGCCAGAGGTTCCCGAGCAGGGCGAAGGAGCAGATGCCGACGACCTGCAGCGTCGCCAGCGTCGCGAGGATGCCGGTCGGGTGTGCGGCGGACAGCCGGTCGGGGGAGAGCCGGTTGAGTACGAGGGACGTGAACAGCGACAACAGCGTCCCGACGAGTGCGAGCACCGTGAACCAGAACGCTGGGTCCGACGTACCGAAGACCGTTGGGAAGGTGAAGTTCAGGATCTTCACCGACCACAGCCGGTCGAACGCCTCGCTGGCCAGACCGGAGATCAGGCTGATGATCACCAGCGTGCGTACGACGGGACGCCGCCGGGCCGCATCGAGGCCGCTCTTGAACGTCTCGGCCATCTGCCGGAACGTGTCGCGCTCGTCCTTCGGAGTCCGGTGGAAGTTCTGTTCGCGCATGAAGACGCCGAGCATCAGCGCGAGCAGGATCATCCCGCCGCCGGAGATCGCCATCGGCAACGGGAGGCTGATGAGACCGAGTGCGCCGGCGCTGACGATTCCGGCGATCCTGCCGCCGAGCTCGAACTGCTGCGCCCGGACGAAGACCGGAGCGGCGCGCTCGGTGCCGATCTCGTCGGTGATCCAGGCCTGGTCGGCGCCCGAGGTGAACGTGAAGCCGACGCCCCAGAGCACCTGTGCGGCGAGGATCGCGAGGAACGCCGGCACCAGGCCCTGGAGCAGGAAGCCGGCGCCGATCAGCACGAAGCCGATGATGATCGAGAGCCGGCGGCTGTAGAGGTCGGCGACGATGCCGGTCGGGACCTCGAACAGGAAGCAGGCGAGCTCGAGCGTGGTCCCGACCAGGACCATCTGCAGCGGGTTCAGGCCGGCGTCGCGGACGTAGTACACCGCGCTGAGAGTGAAGGACAGCGCGGCGAGGAACGACCAGGCCGCGTTGTAGACGTAGTACGTCCTAACAGGGTCCGCAGACCGGTAGACAGACATGGCGAAATGCTCCCGAAAGCGTGTGCGGGCATGGCGAAGCGCGACCGGCGGTCAAGCGCTTGACGTGACGCACGACGGGGGCCCGGATCGGGCCGCGGAGGTGCGCTTTCAGGAGCGGGATTGCATGTCGCTCAGGGTAGAGGAGACCCGGCGCGTCCGCCTCCGAATTTGCCGACCACAGGCGGTGATCCGGGGTACTATCGTTGTGCCTGGCCCGGCCGTTCCCCCGTGATGGTCGGGTCAGGTTTTTGCCGCATTGCGTAAGTAGATTCTTACGCGTAAGGTCTGGCTTACGCGATTGAAGGAGTGCTGTGGCGATCGAGGTCGGCGCGGTCCTGACCGCCCTGGCCGATGCGTCCCGGCGGCGGATCGTGACGCGGCTGGCGCAGGGTCCGGCGACGACCGGGCAGCTGGCCGAGCTGTTCCCGATCAGCCGGCCCGCGGTGTCGCAGCACCTCAAGATCCTGCAGACGGCCGACGTCGTGCGAACCACTCTGGTCGGTCGGCACCGTTGGCACGAACTGAACCCCGACGCACTCCACGCCCTCGCACACTGGGCCGTCGACGTGGCCGCCCGTCACGACAAGGCGCCGCCGCTGCGCCGCACCCCTGGAGATGGATCATGAGCCAGCCGGTCAGCTACGTCGAGTTCAACAGCCCTGATCTCGAGGCCACGAACACGTTCCTGAGCGACGTCTTCGGCTGGCAGTTCCAGCCCTTCGCCGCCCCCGACTACCTGGTCGCCCCACACGGCACGTCGCCCGGCGTAGACACCGGCCTCATGCCGTCCCGCGACGGCCAACCCCGCACGATCCCAGTCATCCGCGTGCCCGACCTCGACACCGCCCTCGAATGCGTCCGCACCCACGGCGGCACCATCGCAGTACCCCCCTTCACCATCCCCGACGTAGGCCGCGGCGCCTACATCCTCGACCCCACCGGCCTCCTCCTCGGCCTCCACACCTACGACGCCTGAAGCCTCCTTCGTCGGACGCGGTTCGGCGAGGCGATGGTCGGTCGGCGGCTGGGCAAGTTCAGGTCTTGACATAAGGGTCGGGGGGCGGGTTGACTGCTATATAGTTAACCGAAGAAATAAATTGTGGATCGGTCCGGTGTCGGTGGCTCAGAGCGACTCCGGGCTTGATCGGTGTGTGCCCGGATCCGATGGCTGGCCATCGGATCATTCGGCGTTTGCCGTCCGGTAGTTGCTAGAGGCAACACTGAGGACGCCTTGTTTACAAGGGATGCGGGCGCATCGGTCACCGTCCGGTATCGACCGGGCCGGGAACTCTTCCGCTCCGGAGGGGTTGTGTGTCATCCTCCGGGATAGCGAAACCCGAGATCCTATCGGATATCGGTTCCACTCCAGCGCGTGAGGGAAAGGATGCGGAGTGAGCGCAACCTTCGAGGTGAAACCGGCGCCGGCGCCAGCGGCGTCGCGGGCAGGTGAGACGACTGCCCGGAAGCCACCGCGAACGTCCCGCCGGACCCAGGCCGGGCGGAGCCTGCGGCGGCATTGGCAGCTCTACCTGCTGATCGTCGTACCGCTCGCGTACTTCGTCATCTTCAAGTACATCCCGATCGCCAACGCGGTGATCGCGTTCAAGGACTACAGCCCGGTCAAGGGCCCGTGGGGCAGCGACTGGGTCGGGTTCAAGAACTTCGAGCTGTTCTTCCAGAACCCGGTGTTCTGGACCCTGGTGAAGAACACCTTCCTGCTGTCTGTGTACACGGTGCTCGCCAGCTTCCCGATCCCGATCATCCTGGCGATCGCGCTGAACGAGATCCGGAACGGCCGGTTCAAGAAGACCGTCCAGCTGGTCACCTACGCGCCGTACTTCATCTCCACCGTCGTCGTGGTCTCGATGACGATCCTGGTGCTGTCGCCGCGGCTCGGTTTCGTGAACGACGCGATCGGGCTGTTCGGCGTACCGTCGGTCGACTTCCTTGGGAACCCCAACTACTTCCGTCACATCTACGTCTGGTCCGACGTCTGGCAGACCACCGGGTATTCCGCGGTGATCTACCTGGCCGCACTGTCCGGTATTGACCCGGCGCTGCACGAGTCGGCGCGGATCGACGGCGCCAGCCGGCTGCAGCGGATCCGGCATGTCGACCTGCCGGGGATCATGCCGACCGCGGTGATCATCCTGGTGCTCGGCGTCGGCAACATCATGTCGATCGGGTTCGAGAAGGCGTTCCTGCTGCAGAACCCGCTGAACACCTCGCAGTCCGAGATCATCGCCACCTACGTCTACAAGACCGGTCTGCTGAACGCGGACTTCAGCATGGCGACCGCTATCGGGCTCTTCAACTCGGTGATCAACCTCTTCCTCCTGCTCGGCGTGAACTTCGTCGCCAAGCGCATCACCGGAAACGGACTCTGGTCATGAGCATCACCTTGCAAGGCTTCCGGCGTACGGCGGAGAAGCGGCCGGACACCTCGAAGCGCACCGCGATCGAGGAGACGCGGACCGACAAGATCTTCCTGGCCGGCGTGAAGATCATGCTCTGGCTGGCACTGATCGTCGTCGCGGTCCCGCTGATCTACATCGTCGCGAACTCGTTCAGCAGCCCGTCGGCGGTGAGCGCCGGGCGGGTGCTGTTCTGGCCGATCGAGCCCAGCATCCGTGCGTACAAAGAGGCCTTCAGCGATCCGCTGATCATGAAGGGCTACCTGAACTCGTTCATCTACGCGATCGGCGGGACCCTGATCAGCGTCACGCTGACGATCGCGATCGCGTACCCGCTGTCCCGCCGGACGTTCTTCGGCCGCAACGTGATCATGAGCGTGCTGATCTTCACGATGCTGTTCTCCGGCGGCCTGATCCCGACGTACCTGGTGGTCCAGGACCTCGGGATGCTGAACACCCGCTGGGCGATGGTGATCCCGAGCGCGATCGGGGTCTGGCAGGTGATCATCGCCCGGACGTTCTTCCGGTCGACGATCCCGGACGAGCTGTACGAGGCGGCCACCATCGACGGCGCCAGCGACCTGCGGTTCCTGTGGTCGATCGTGCTGCCGCTGTCGAAGCCGGTGATCGCGGTGATCGCGCTGATGTACGCGATCTTCCAGTGGAACAGCTACTTCGACGCCCTGATCTACCTCAAGGACCCCGGTCTGTACCCGCTGCAGATCGTGCTCCGCAACGTGCTGATCCTGAACACCCTCACCGGATCCACCACCACGACGAACCTGGCCCAGCAGCTCGAACAGCAGCAGCTGGCCAACGTCCTCAAGTACGCGCTCATCGTCATCTCGAGCCTGCCCGTACTGATCATCTACCCGTTCGTCGCCCGCCACTTCACCAAGGGCGTAATGGTCGGCGCGGTCAAGGGCTGAAATCGGCCCACTTCAGAGAGGAACACAGCAATGCGCTCATCCGTGAGCAAGGTCGTCGCGCTGGCGGCCGCCGGTGCGCTCGCCCTGGCGGCGTGCAGCTCGGACAAATCGTCCAAGGGAGCGGCGAACGAGACCTCGGCCGACGGCAAGGTCATCATCGACACGTTCACGCCGTCTGACTCCAGCACCAACCTGACCACCAACGCGGTCACCAAGATCATGAGCGACAAGTTCAAGATCCAGTTCCGGTGGCAGACCACGACGTACGACGCCGGGCCGGCCAAGGAGAAGCGGCAGATCGCGCTGGCCAGCGGCGATTACCCGGACTTGTTCTTCCTGATCCCGTGGGTCGACGCGTTCACCCAGGCCGAGGTGCTCAAGCTCGGCCAGCAGGGCGTTGCGCAGCCTCTCGAGGGCCTGATCAAGGACAACGCGCCGAACATCCAGAAGGTGCTCGACACCAACAAGGAATACAAGGAGATGGCGACCGCGCCCGACGGTCACATCTACGCGCTGCCGCAGTGGGCCGACTGCTTCCACTGCACCTACCCGGACAAGCTGTGGATCAACAGCACCTGGCTGAAGAAGCTCGGCCTGCAGGTGCCGAAGACCACCGATGATCTGCGCAACGTGCTCGAGGCGTTCAAGACCAAGGACCCGAACGGCAACGGCAAGGCCGACGAGATCCCGATGACCACCGACGTCCAGGACAGCAGCCTGATCGCGTACCTGATGAACGCGTTCGCCTACGACCCGGTCGGCGCGAACAACGGCGTACGGTCGCTGCTCACGCTGAACGGCGACAAGGTCGTCACGCCGGTCGCCTCGGACCAGTGGAAGGAAGGCCTGAAGTACATCCACGGCCTCTACAAGGACGGCCTGATCGACCAGGCCGCGTTCACCCAGAACGCGCAGGCGCTGCAGGCGCAGGGCAACGACCCGAAGGCGGTCAAGCTCGGATCGGTGCCGGTGCTGTGGCCGGGCATCTTCGTCCAGCTCGACTCGAAGGACGGCCGCGACAAGCAGTACGACTCGGTACCGCCGCTGACCGGTCCGGAGGGCAAGAGCTACACCGGGTACAACCACCCGACCTCGACCGGCTACACGTTCATGCTGACCAACAAGGCCAGCAAGGAGGCCCAGGTCGCGGCGATCAAGATGCTCGACTGGATCTACAGCGACGAGGGTCAGATGATCACCAACATGGGCCCGGAGGGTGTCGGCTGGACCAAGCCGGCCGCCGGTGACATCGCGCTCGACGCGAGCACCAAGCCGCTGTACAAGCCGACGCAGAACGCGCCGAAGAACATCAACTGGGGCGCGCTCGGCCAGTACAACAACACGTTGGCCTTCCGGAACGCGCAGGTCGTGCCGAAGGACATCTACTCGGGCGCCGGCCTCGAGCGGCGACTGTGGGAGGCGACCAAGCAGTACGAGGGACATGTCGACAAGGCGCAGTGGTTCCCGCAGGCGTTCATGTGGCCGGACCCCAGCCTGAGCGGCGAGATCGCCACGCTGCAGACCAACCTGAACACCTACGTGAACCAGAACCAGCTGGCCTTCATCACCGGTTCGAAGAACATCGACACCGACTGGGACGCGTACGTGAAGGGTCTCGAGAGCACCGGCATGCCGCGGTACCTGGAGATCAACCAGCAGGCGTACGACAAGTACAAGTCCGGGAGCAAGTAACTCTTCATGTCGCACGAACTGTGGTTCCGCACCCCTGCACCTGATTGGTTCGAGGCGTTGCCGGTAGGCAACGGGCATCTCGGCGGGAAGGTGTTCGGCCGGGTCGGCGAGGAGCGGATCGCGCTCAACCTCGACGATGTCTGGTCGGGCGACGGTCCGCGCACCTTGACGGTGCCGGACGGGCCGGCGGTGCTGGCCGACGTACGACGGTTGTTGCTGGAGGAAGGTGATCGGCTGGCGGCCACCGAGCGGACCCGTGCATTACAGGGTCCGTTGGTGGAGTCGTACCAGCCGCTCGCCGACCTGGTGATCCGGTCGGTCGGCGTGGGTGCGGACTACAGGCGGAGTTTGGATCTGCGCACCGGCATTGTCGGTGTGGAATACACAGTGGATGGGACGCGGTTCCGGCGTGAGACCTTCGTGTCCACGCCGGACCAGGTGATGGTGTGGACGATCACGGCCGACCGGCCGGGTGCTGTCGATCTCTCGGTCTCGTTGGAGAGTCAGCATCCGGTCGCGGCGGAAGTTGCTGATGGCACTTATGGTGTGGTCGGGCAGGCGCCGTCGGATCTGACGATCGAGTACCGGGATCGGCCGGACCCGATCCGGTACGAACAAGGGCGCGGGATCGGGTTCGGTGTCGCGCTCCGGGCTCTTGCTGATGGTGGGACGGTTGTTGCCTCGGACTCCGGCGTTGTGGTCCGTGGTGCATCCCGTGTGACGGTCGTGTTGTCGGCGGCAAGTACTTTCGCGGGGTGGTCGGTGCCGCCGGGACGGGATCCGTTAGTTGCTCTGCGGTCTGCGGTTGAGGTGTTGGATTCGGTTGCTGTGGACAAGCTTCGTGAGCGGCACGTCGAGGACCATGTCGCCTTGTATGACCGGGCGTCGCTTTCGTTGGGTGTGCCAAGTGATCTGCCGACCGACGAGCGGATCAAGGAAGTAGCTGCCGGGGGCAACGATCCGGATCTGGTCGCGCTGATGTTCAACTTCGGACGATACTTGTTGATGGCGTCCTCCCGCCCGGGGACGCAGGCGGCCAACCTGCAAGGCATCTGGAACCAGGACCGCCGGCCGATGTGGGCCAGCGACTGGACCAACAACATCAACACCCAGATGAACTACTGGCCGGCCGACCTGACCGGCCTTCACGAGTGCTTCGACCCATTGGTCGACTTGATCGAGGGCTTGGCCTCATCCGGTGCCGAGACTGCTCGGATTCTGTACGACGCACAGGGCTGGGTCTCGCATCACAACGCGGACCTGTGGCGCGCGACCTGGCCGGTCGGCGCGGGTGGTGACGATCCCGTCTGGGCGATGTGCGCGACGTGCGGGGTCTGGCTGACTGCGCATCTGATGGAGCACTACCGGTTCACGGTGGACGTGGATTTCCTGCGCGACCGCGCGTACCCGTTGATCGCGGGCGCCGCGGAGTTCGTGCTCTCGATGCTCGTCGAGGACGGCGACGGGGTGCTGCAGTTCATCCCGTCGACGGCGCCGGAGCATCACTTCATCTTGCCGTCGGGTTCGAAGGCTTCCGTTGACCTGACCTCGACGTACGACATCTGGCTGATCCGCGAGCTGTTCGCGAACCTGGCTGAAGCCGCTGCGGTCCTGGGGCTCGACTCATCGTTGGTTTCGCGTGCTGCGGCGGCTCGTGATCGTCTGCCTTCGGTGCGGGTGACGCCGGACGGGCGGCTGTTCGAGTGGCCGACGGACTGGCCGCCGTCCGAGCCGCAGCATCGGCATCAGTCGCATCTTTACGGGTTGTATCCGGGCGCCGAGATCGACCCGGCCCGTACGCCGGAGTGGGCCGCGGCCGCTCGAGCTTCGTTGGACCTGCGTACTGATGGTGCTGTGAATGGTGGGTGGACCGCGGCCTGGTTGGTGGCGCTGTGGGCCCGACTGTTTGAGCCTTCGAAGGCGGCGGAGGTGATTCAGGACTACTTGAGTCGGCTGGTGTCCGACAACCTCCTGCACCGCGACGGCGACATCTTCCAGATCGACGCGAACTTCGGCATGACCGGCTGCATCCCGGAGCTACTGCTACAGAGCCACACCGACGTGATCCGCGTCCTGCCGGCGCTGCCGTCCGAGTGGCCTGACGGGTCGTTCCGCGGTTTGCGCGCACGAGGTGGTCTGACCTTCGACGTCACGTGGCGGGGAGGCGTACTGGCGGAGGCCGACGTACGCGCGACGCGGGCCGGCACACACCGCATCGCGCTGACGCCCGACAACATCGTCACCATCACCCTCGCCGCCGGCGAGCAGCGCACCCTCACCTGACCACGGCCTCTTTGAGCACCGACCAACCGTTTCCGCCGTCCTGGCGTGGTTGATCGGTGCACAAAGTGGACCTGGTTAGGACTGCCTAACCTTGGTTGTTGTAGGCTCAACGTTCGTGAAGAAGCTGATAGGGATCGTCGTGTCGGCCGCCGTACTGCTCGCGGCGGGCTGCGGTGGTGGTGACACCACCAAGAGTGCGGACACCGGGGTCGGGGACAAGGACGTGGCGACCGGCGGGCGGTTGTTCAGCACCGCCGACGCCGAGACCGCGAAACTCGGCTCGGACGCCGCGCCCGGTGCGTTCCCGCGGACCGTCAAGGGCGCGCTCGGCTCCGTGCAGATCCCCGCGAAGCCGTCGCGCGTGGTCGTGCTCGACAGCGGCGAGCTGGACGACGTACTCGCCCTGGGCATCACGCCGGTCGGCATGGCCACGACCGCGGGGCAGAACGGCGTACCGTCGTACCTCGCGGACAAGGCGCAGGGCATCAAGACGGTCGGCGGCATCAGCGAACTCAACCTCGAGGCGATCGCCGCACTCAAGCCCGACCTCATCCTCGGCAGCAAGCTGCGCGCGAACGACCTGTACGACAAGCTCAGCGCGATCGCGCCGACGGTGTTCAGCATCCGCCCCGGGTTTCCGTGGAAGGAGAACTTCCTGCTGGTCGCGGACGCGGTCGGCGAGGAGGCCAAGGCCACCGGAATCCTGAACGACTACCAGAAGCGCGCCAACGAGGTGAAGTCCAAGGTCCAGGGTTCGCCGACCATCTCGCTCGTGCGCTTCCGGCCCGGGGAGATCCGGCTGTACGGCAACCTGTCCTTCATCGGTGTCATCCTGAAGGACATCGGCCTGCCGCGCCCCAAGATCCAGGACGTGCAGGACCTCGCGGTCGAGGTGTCACAGGAGAACATCGGCAAAGCCGCCGGCGACTGGATCTTCTACTCCAGCTACGGAAAGCCCGACACCACCGACGAAAACAAGGTCGTCAACGGCAACCTGTGGAAGTCCCTGGCTGCGGTCAAGGCCGGCCAGTCGGCACGCGTCGACGACGAAGTCTGGTTCCTGGGCCTCGGCCCACTAGGCGCCATGGACGTCCTCTCCGACCTCGAGAAACTCCTCGGCCCTAAGGGCTAGCCAGCTTCGCGGATCGCCAGCCCATCACAACTGTGAGGTCGACGACGATCGCAGCCTGGCAGCGGCACGGTTCACGCGATTGTGATGGCCTGGCGATCCGGCCTTAGTTCTCCTTGACCGGCAGTAGGTTGCGTTCGGTGAAGATTCGTTTGGCTACACCGATCGCGTTGAGGGCTCGGGGGAAGCCGGTGTAGCCGGCCGCGTGGGTGAGGGCTTCGACGATTTCGGTTGGGGTTAGGCCTACGTTGAGGGATGTGCGGATGTGGACCTCTAGTTGGGGTTCGCAGCCGCCTAGGGCGGTGAGGATGCCTAGGGTGACGAGTTGGCGTTGCTTGGGGTCCAGGCCGGGGCGTGAGTAGATGTCGCCGAAGCCGAACGCGACGATGTGGTGGGCCAATGCCGGGGCGATGTCGGCGAGGTTTTCCATTACGGCGGGGGCGGAGCCGCCGTCGACGGCGTTCATCACCTCCAGGCCTCGTTGGTAGCGGAGTTGCTCTTCGGGGCTGTTGATGTCTGGAGCCGTCATGCATCCGACGCTAACCCGCGACCGGCCGACGAGCAGTCCTAGTACCGGCGTCGACCGCGCTGGTACGGCGTGAAGTCGGCGGGCTCTTCGTTGCCGATCCAGTCGCCGGACTCGAGGCGGCGGAGGCTGGTCTCGAGATCGAGGGTCAGCCAGCCGGCGAGCTGCGGATGGACAGCGTGTTGCCAGAGGCCGTAAGGCCCGCGGAGGCCCTCGATGTAGTCGACCAGGTCGTGGATCCGGCGGTCCTGCGGGGAGACGCCGCATCGTGAGGCGAGGTCGAGCAGGAAGGCGAGGTCGAAGGTGGCGTAGAACGTGATCTGTCCCATCGCACGTTCGAGACCGACGAGCCGCGACACCTCCCAACCGATCGTCGACGCATCTCGGGTCTCGCGGGCGAGCAGATGGTCGACGCCGATCCGCGCAGCATCGGATCGCCGTCGCTCGGGATGCATCGCCAGGCAGGCGACAGCGCCGGTCGTCGCCGATCGGCAACCGAGCCCTCGGGTCAGCCGGCGGTACTCCTTCTCTGGCGGAGCTGGACGACCCGCCTCTCCGAGGTCGGCTTTGGGCCCGGCCGGCCACGATCCGTCGTCGAGGCGTGCGCCGAGCAGCCACTCATAGGCACGCTCGGTCTGCGGATCGGTCGCGAAGCCCGCGGCGGCGATCCCACGCAGCGGTACGACGGTGTGCATTGTGATGAAGCGAGGACCTTCGATCGGGCCGGGAACCGACCACGAGCCATCCGATTGCTGCAAACCGAAGATCTTCTCGACCGCGCTCGCGATAGCCGGCCCGCGATAGCCGAGGTACGCCAGCTGGCACAGCAGATGGCCCGCGTCGTAAGGCCCGGCTGCCGCCAGCCGCGAGACGAGTGCCTCGACCTCCGGGCTCCGATCAATCTCGGTACGCCATGAGGCAACCTCGGCGTCCTCGGCGCCTTCCAGTTCGCGCGCCGCCCGCCATCGCAGGGAAGGGGACGGATCCCCGAGCAGTAGGGTGCCGACGTTCATGACAGCATCCCCCGAAGGTAGGGCGCGGTCGCGGTGGCTGCTTCCACAAGAGCATCGGGTGGACCCTCGAAGACGATCCGGCCGCCGTCCGGTCCGGCGCCCGGTCCGAGCTCGATCAGCCAGTCGCAGGCGGCAAGGAAGGCCGGATCGTGCTCGACCACGAGCACGCTGTTGCCCGCAGCAACGAGTGTGTCGAGCGTGCCGACGAGTACGGCGACATCCGTGGCTTGGAGGCCGACCGTGGGTTCGTCGAGCACGTACAGCGCGGTTGCCTTCGTCGTACGGGCGAACTCCTTGGCAAGCTTGAGCCGCTGCGCTTCGCCACCCGACAGGCTCCAGCCTGGTTGCCGCAGTACGAGGTAGCCGAGTCCGAGCTCGACAGCGGCGCCGCCCATCCGGCGTACGGCGTCGAGGTCGCCCCACTCGTCGACCAGTTCGGCGATAGTGAGCGCTTCGATGTCGGTGAGGCTCCGGCCCCGATCGAGGAGGGCGGCGGCCTCGTGGCGATAGCCGGATCCGCCGCAGGCATCGCAGGTCTGGCGAACCGACGGCAGGAACGACATGTCCTGCTGCCACACGCCTTTGCCCTTGCAGGCGTCGCAGCCGTAGCTCAGGTCCTTGATCGTGATGCCCTGCTCGATCGCGGCCTTGCTCGCGGCGAACTCCTTGCGTACGGCGCCGATGAGCCCGAGGAACATGCCCGGTGACGTGATCTCGGCGCGGGACTGGTCGGCCACGACCGTTCGCGTGGGCGCACCGGAGATGGTGTCGTGGTCGCCGGGCCGTAGGCGGATCGCACCGCGGCCGGGAATGTTGGTCTTCGGCCGGGCGAGACCCAGCGCGACGGTGTCGACGACGAGCGACGACTTCCCCGACCCGGACACCCCGCAGACGCCGACCAGGACGCCGAGGGGTACGTCGGCATCGAGTCCGTGGAGGTTGTTCTCCCGCGCTCCGGTCACCTTCATCCAACCGGTCGGCTCCCGGCGGCGGTCGCGGCGTACCGCCGGAACTTGTCCGTCCATAAGAGCTCGCGTCACCGACTGCGCGCTGTCCAGCCCGACCAGGCGACCGCCGGACGGCCCGGCGCCGGGGCCGATCTCGATCACGTCGTCGGCCGCGCGGATGATGATCGGGTCGTGTTCGACGGCGATCACCGTGTTGCCGGCGGCCCGCAATTCGGTCAGCGTCCGGGCCAATGCGCTTACTTCGGAGGGATGCAGGCCTCTCGACGGTTCGTCCAGCAGCACCGTCATGCCGACCAGTCCGTCGCCGAGCACCGACGCCAGCTTGATCCGCTGCGCCTCGCCGGCCGAGAGCGTCCAGGTCGAACGGTTCAACGAGAGGTACCCCAGCCCGACGGCACGCAAGAAGCCGAGCCGGCGCAGCGCGATCGTCCGGGCGTCCGCGGCCTGTGGATCGTCGGGCACTTCCATCGAGGTCAGTACGACCTCCAGCTCGGCCAGCGAGGTTGCAAAGAACTCGTCCCGCGCGAGTCCCTGCAGGCGGATCGTCAGGTACGGCGTACGCAGCCGCCGGCCAGCGCACGCCCGACACGGGAACGCGGTCGATTCCTTGCCGCCGACATCGTTCGCGGCCCACGCGTTCAACCCGCGCCAGGACGCATCGCCGTACAGGACGGCGTGTTGGGCCTCGTCGCTCAACGCCTTCCAGGGCGTGTGATCCAGGTCGAACTGGTAGCGCTCGGCCAGCGACCGGATCGGCGGCTCCTCGCCGACGGTCGTGCCGAACCATGCCAGACTGCCGCCGAAAACGCCGCCGAGGGTAGGCACCTCCGGATGCACGATCAGCTTGGCGAATTCGAACTCTCGCTCGACTCCGAGACCCAGGCACTGCGGACAGATCGACGCGGGTGACCCCACCAGATGCCGCGGCTCGATCGGCACCGCGCTGGTGCCGCATTCGGTGCAGCTCCACGGTGACTCCGGCTTCGGGGACGTCCGGCGTACGGCCTCATGTCCGCAGGCAAGGCAGGTGCGGACGCCGGCCTTCGCGATGACCACGGCGAGCAGGCGGTCGAGGTCGCTGGACCGGCCGACGGTCACCCGGTCGGCATCCCAGACGTAGAAGCCCGGCCCGCGCCCGTCGAAGCCCAGGCCGGACGGGTCGATGCTCATCGTCGTACCCAGGCCGGTCAAGGAGTCGACCGGAGCCTCCGGACCCTCGCGGACCGACTGCCGCTCATAGACCGACAAGCATTCGAGCAGCCGTCGGGTCGCCTCCGACTCGAGGACGTCGTGGACCAACGACGACTTGCCCGAACCCGATACGCCAGTGACGACAGTGAACCGGTCCTTGGCGAAGTCGACGTCGACTCCCTGCAGGTTATGCGCGCGGGCGCCTCGTACCCGGATGGCGTCGCTGGAACGACGATCAGTGCGCGGCTTGGCGCGAGGCCGCACCGGCGGTTGCTTGTCGGCAACGGATGGCCCGCAATGCTGCAGACGTCCGCCGTCGGGACCGCCGCCCGGGCCTAGATCGATGCGCCAGTCTGCGGCGGCAATCACGTCAGGCTGGTGTTCGACGACGACCACCGTGCAACCGCTGCCCGTCAGCCGGTCGAGTACCGCGAGCAGCCGATCGAGGTCGCCGGGATGCAAGCCTGTCGTGGGTTCGTCGAGCAGCACGAGGTCGCCAGACCGCGCCTTGGCCACCTCACGAGCGAGCCGTACGCGTTGAGCCTCCCCACCGGACAGGCTCGGAGACGGCTGCCCGAGCGTCAGATAGCCAAGCCCGACCTCCTGCAGGGGTTGAAGAATCCGGTTCACCGCGGGGTGCTCGGCGAACACCCCGATGGCCTCGTCGACGCTCAGAGCCAGTACGTCGGCGATCGACCGGCCCGCACAGGTCGCATCGAGGACCTCGGGACGGTAGCGCCGGCCGTCGCACGCCTCGCACGGAACCCAGATCGGCGCCAGATAGCTCAGGCCGATCGCGACCGCTCCCATGCCCTCGCAGTCCGGGCAGGCACCCTCCGCGCGGTTGAAGGTGAAGTCCGACGGTGATCGTCCGGTCTCGTTCGCGAAGACGTCGCGGATCCGGTCGAGCACCTTGGTGTACGTCGCCGGATTCGACCGCGGGTTGTTGCCCAGCGGAGCCTGATCCACCGCACGAGCGCGCGTCGCCGGCGCGTCGAACGCCGTACATCCGATCGGGCCGCGATCCCTTAGCGACGCCAGCAGCACCTTCTGGGTGAGGGTGGTCTTGCCTGCTCCCGACGGCCCGGTGATCACGGTCAGCGAGCCGAGCGGGATCTCGCAGTCGACAGCGCGGAGGTTGCGCAGGTTCGCGCCCGTGATGCGGATCCGGTCGTCGGATACCGGGCGTTGTGCTCGCTGTCGGCGTGTGCCACCTGAGAAGCCGATGCCCGAGGCTGTGCCGGCTCGCCACAGCTCTGCGGGCGGACCCTGAAAGACCAACCGTCCTCCGCCATCTCCGCCGCCGGGACCGATCTCCACGACGTCGTCGGCCATGGCGACGGCCAGCGGGTCGTGTTCGACCATCAGCACCGGTCCGGGGAGAGCTGCGATGGCGTCGAGGAGTCGGCTGAGATCGTTGTGGTGCAACCCGATCGTCGGCTCGTCGAGAACGTGCAGCAGGTCTTCGAGGCGGCCCGACAGTACGACGGCGAGCCGGGTTCGTTGCGCCTCACCGCGCGACAGCGTCGGCATCGGCCGGTCGAGGGCGAGGTACCCGAGGCCGAGCTCTTGTAGCGGACGCAGGCGTCTGAGCAACTCGTCCTGGATGCGTCGAGCGCGCGACTCGAGCTCTTGCACGAACTCGAGGACCTCGGTCACGGATCGAGCGGTCAGCTCCTGAAGGGTGACACCGGCGATGCGGTGTGACGAGGTGTCGTTGTCACCCCGGAACGCCGACGGTGCGAGCGGCCGGACCCATGCGCCACACTGCGGACAGATCGGCGCGCGCAGTACCGGCGTACCACCGAGCAGCACCTCGGGCCTGGCCAATGCGTCGGCTCGCTCCAGCGTCGCCCGGACCTCGGCTGCTGTCATGCCCGGTTGGAGTGTGGCCACTCGTACGACGATGTCGTGGGGGAGGGCCGGGTCCAGACGGGTCCTTGAGGTCGCTGAGCGGGGTCGCCCGTCGACGGTGACCTGGGCGAACTGTCCTCGGATGCCGGCGAGCAGGCGCGCGTGGCTTCCCGTCAGTCCGCGTACGATCGCGACCTCGACGTCGAGATCGTCGTTGTTGGCGAGCAGGTCCAGGGCGGTGGTCAGGCGCTCCTCGGCGGAAAGCGCCCGGACCGGCACGTGGCAGTGCGGGCATTCGACCTCGGCAAACCGCGAGTACAAGATCCGCAAGAACGGATGCAGCCCGACGGACGTAGCCAGCGTCGAGGCCGGGTTCGTGTTGAGCACGTTCTGAGCCACGGCCACCGCCGGCCCCAGCCCCTCGATCCGCCGAACCCGCGCAGCCGGAACCCGCGCGCTGTTCCCCCCAAGCGCCAACGAGTCCAGGAACTGCCGCCGCGCCTCGGCATAAACCACATCAAACGCCAACGACGACTTCCCCGACCCCGAAACCCCAACAACAGCCGTCAACCCCGGCCCGAAAGCCACATCAACATCCCGCAGATTGTGCTCAGCAGCCCCCCGTACGTCGACCACCCGCCCACGCAGGCGCCCCTGACCACGAGCACGCCGAACCGCGTCGTCTCCCACGCGCCGCCGCTCCACCCCGCCATCCTCGCAGCTATCACCTACAGGAACGACCCCTTTGCGTTTCGCTCAGCGTTGCAGCCGCTGCAACCCGAATCACCTGGCAGACACAGGAAACCCACCCCTCCCCGTTGCTCCAGGCAACCACCACGGCACGCTTCACCCGCCGGGGCACGCTTTACCCACTGCGGCACGGGTCACCAACCACGGCACGCGTGACGCGCCAAGCCATGTCCGCCCACCATGGCACGCCTCACGCCTCACGCCTCACGCCTCACGCCTCACGCCTCACACCTCACGCCTCACGCCTCACACCTCACGCACCATGCCACCTCCGTCGACCACGGCACGCGTCACCCACCGCGGCGCGCGTCACGCGCCAAGTCACCTCCGCCCACCACAGCAGGCTTCACTCACCGCGGCACCCTTCATATGCCAACTCACCTCCGCCCACCACGCACGCATCACCCACCACGGCGCCCTTCACGCGCCAATCCAGCTCCGCTCACCACGGCACACGCCGCCCTCCGTACGGGCGCACCCCGACGGCGCCTCATCTACGACAGCGGCCGCACCCACGACAGCGCCTCACCTGCGACAGCGCCTCACGCAGGATCCGGCCGCAGTCGACCGTCGGCGGCAGCCGGCAGCTCCCGGCGGTAGCCGGAAGGGGTGCACCGGCGGCAGCCGGGGGTGGGTGGGGGCACGCGTAGCGGTTGCGCTGAGGAGCGCCGCGACGAAGGTAGCGACTGCGCAGCGCGCGGGGGTGGACCACCCTCGCGCCATCTCCAGCCCGCCTTGACCCACCAAGCACGCGGGGGCAGGCTCAACACGCGTTCAGTCGGCGACTCGGCCGCGGTTGGTTACTTGGATGTGGGGGGCTCGTTGGGCGACGGCTGTGACGAGTTCGTCGTACGGGAGGGACCGGCCGAGGATCTCGTGACTACCCGGCCACGGGCACGACGGGCCCCACGCCTTCGTGCTGCGCGGAAGTGCCGCCTCGTCCAGCAACATCACGACCAGCCGGGGTTCCCAAATCTCGTCGCCCGCGTCGTTGACTTCGTGGCGTTCCAGCCGGCACACCCCGCGGATCTGCCCCCAAGGGATCGCTCGCGGCTGCTCGCCGCCCAGATAGATCCCCGACTCGTCAACAGTCAGCAGTACGTCGTCATCGTCCGACTCACGCCGCTCCTCCAGCGCCGTGATCGCCCCCACAAGCAGCAAGATCGGCAGCCCGACCGCAAAGATCAGCGGCGTACCGCCCCACGCCAGCCACACGGCCTCCAGCGGCTCCCGGATCGATTCGCCGCGGATCGCCTGCACGACGACGATCACCAGAGTCAGCGCCACCATCAGCCCGAACACCACAGTCCCCAGTGCGAGCGCGGTCGTCGTGGTGCCGATTCCGTGGCGTTTGACGACGAACGGCTCGCTGAGTTGATGCGCTGTCGGCATACGGGCATTGTCGGCGCTGTCACGCAGCGGCACCAGAGCTCTCACAGATTCCTCATCAGAACGGTCGGAACGGTCCTCCGGACGGATGAAATCGCCGTACTTGACTGCGCACGGACTTTGGTCCGGACCCGACGTCCGCAACAATCGCTGCATGCCGGACCGCCAGACCGCAGTCGCCACCCGCCAACCGCCGCCGTCGCGCAGCACGCGCCGACGGAGAAAGGGCGGTATGTGGCGTCGTGGCTGGTTCATCGCGGTGCTGGCGATCCTGTCCGCGGCGACGCTGATCTTCCATCGTTACGTTCCGAACTCGATCGGCAACCTCGGCAGCCTGCTCGACACGTTCCTGCCCTGGGTCGGCCTGGCCGTGCCGATCCTCGGCGTCGCAGCTCTGGTACGGCGTTCCGCGACGGCCGGCGTCGCCCTGCTCGTTCCCGCGCTCGTGTGGGGCGTGATGTTCGGCGATCTGCTGCTCCCGGGCAAGGGCTCCGGCGGCGCATACGACCTGCGCGTCCTCACGCACAACGTCGACGCCGCCAACCCGGACCCGAAGGCGACTGCGAGCGATCTGCTCGGCGCCGACGCGGACGTGATGGCGCTCGAGGAGCTCACCGCGTCGGACCTCAAGATCTACAAGGCCGCGTTCGCCTCGAAGTACCCGTACGAGGTGTCCCGCGACACAGTCGCCCTCTGGTCGAAGTACCCGGTGGTGGAGACCAAGTCGGTCGATGTCGGCTTCGCCTGGACCCGCGCGTTGCGGGCAGAGGTCAGCACGCCGGAGGGCAAGGTCGCGGTGTACGTCGCCCACCTCGCCTCCGTGCGCGTCGGCACCAGCGGCTTCACGTCGGATCAGCGCAACAACACGATCAAGGCGCTCGGCCGCCAGATCGCCGACGAGACGCTGGCCGGCGTGATCGTGATGGGCGACTTCAACGGTACGGCGAACGATCGAAGCCTCGCCCCGCTGACGGCCGGACTGCGCTCGGCGCAAGGCGCGGCCGGCACCGGGTTCGGCTTCACCTGGCCGTCGAAGTTCCCGATGGCGCGGATCGACCACATCCTCGTACGCGGCGTCACCCCCACAAAGGCCTGGGTGATGAAGCCGACGGGCAGCGACCACCGCCCCGTCGTCGCCGAGCTACGAATTTAGAGGGGGTCTGAGGCGATCCCCTTCCGATAGGCGTACCGGACCGCCTCCGCGCGGTGCCGCGCGCCGATCTTCGCGAACGTGTTGTTGATGTGCGTCTTCACGGTCGCCTCGCTGATGAACAGCTTCCCGGCGATCTCCGGATTGCTCAGCCCGCGCGCGATCAACCGCAGTACTTCGGTCTCCCGCGCGGTCAGCCCGTCGTTGCCGGACGACTCGGGCGCCAGCCCCGCGATCAAGCGCTTCGACACCTCGGGATCGAACGTGGACTGCCCGGCAGCGGTCGACCGCAGCGCGGCACCGATCTCGGCACGGCCGGCGTCCTTGGTCAAATACCCGCGAGCCCCGGCACGCAGGGCATTCGCGATCGACGCGTCATCGGCGTACGTCGTCAGCACCAGTACGGCGACGTCCGGGAAATCGGCCGTGATCCGCGCGGTCGCCTCGGTGCCGTCGAGCACCGGCATCCGCAGATCCATCAACACCACGTCAACGTTGCCCTCAGCAACAAGAGTGGCAACCAGCTCGACGGCCTCGACACCGTTCGCGGCAGCGCCGACGACCTCGACACCGTCGATCAGCCCGAGCAGCGCCACCAGACCTTCACGCATGACCTGCTGATCGTCCGCCACCACCACACGGATCGCGTCACTCATCCGGCACCTCCGCGACCACCAGCCAGTCGTCCCCGTCCGGACCCGCCATCAGCGTCCCACCGACGAGGGCGAGCCGCTCGCGCATCCCAGCGAGCCCGAATCCTTCGCCAACTGTCGCCCCCTTGTTCCGCACGGACAACCGCACACCGTCCGAGTAGGCGAGCACCATCTCGATCGGCTGACCAGGTGCGTGCCGAGCCGCATTCGTCAGCGCCTCCCGAGCAGCGTTGAGCAAGGCAACAGTCACCCCGGAGTCGGTCCGCGCGACCGTGCCTGTGACGCCCATCCGCACCGCCGTACCGTGGTCGTTCTCGTGCTGTTCCGCCAGCGCGGCAACCGCCTGCGCCAAGTCCGGCACCGAATCGGCCCGCAGCGCAGCGACCGCGTTCCGTGCCTCCGTCAGCCCTTGTACGGCGAGCCGCCGCGACCGCCGTACCCGCTCCAACGCCCCATCCACATCACCGCGCTCGTCGAGCAGCGCCTCGGCCACCTCGAGCTGAACGCTCAACGCACCCAGCGAATGCGCGAGTACGTCGTGCAGATCCCGTGCGATCCGCCCGCGTTCCTCGAGCGTGGCGGCCCGGGCGTGCTCGCTCTGCGCCAACCGGGTCTGCTCCAGCAACTGCTCGGTCTGCCTGGCCTGCACCTCGTACTGTCGCCGGTTCAACCCGAACGCGACGAGTACGGCGGTCCAGAGCAACTGCGTGAAGTACCAGGTGTCCGGCTGGCCGAACCACCACGCCGACCCGGCGTAGCCTGCCGCGACACCGATGCTCGCGGCAACGATCGGCCGATTGCCGTGCCGCTTGAAGTCGATCACGGCGATATCCGTGATCGCGACGAGCACCAGGGCCAGCGAGTTCGACTGCGGGTAGCCGGCGATCAGGGCGTTGGCGACGGCGACCGCTGAGAGCAGCGCGAGGGCGACGTACGGACGAGACGCCATCAGCACCGAGCCGACCGCGAAGACGACGAAGCTCACGCTCAGCATGACCCAGACCCACGCGTCCGCGGGGCGCGCGGTCGCGAGTACGGCGACCACGACGCCGGCGGTGAGGACCCGGCCGACCCAGCCGCTCTCACCGTGCGCCCGCGTCGGCAGCAGCGCCTTCAGATTCACCGGGTGCTGTACTCCTCTGCCTCGCGATGGGCCTTGTTCTGGATGACCACAGACTGAGTCAACAGGTTCGCACCCATCGAGACCATCAGCGCGGGGCCACCGGACATCGAGGCGCCGAGCAGATGCCCGACTCCAGCGAGCCCGAGCCGCACGACCAGGTAGGCCACCATGATGCCGAGTCCGGGCATCCCGAGCCGGAAGAACACCTTCCCGGCGCGCCGCTCCACCTGCGCGACCCGGCCGGAGGCGGTGCCGGCGATCAGGGCGACCGCGGCGCCGATGACCAGCAGTACGACGTCGATGAAGCCGAGGCCGGTGTGCCGGTCGTACAGCTGGTAGACGCCGACCCCCATCAGGACGAGCGGGCCGCGCCAGACGTCGGTATCGGAGTTCTCCAGCTCGGACCAGGACATCCGCCGGGCGAGGACGAGGACGACGACCGCGATGACGACAAGTGCGTTGGGTAACGTTCCGAAGCTCATGTCACGGACGGTAGGTCTGTCCGGTCCCTACACAGGACCGACCAAGGGTGGAGATCCGGGTGGAGAACCATCCGGCGCCGGTGTCGCCGCCCGCATGGTTGAAAGTAGGAGTAACGTTCCTCACCGGTAACACCACGCTGCGTCACACGCGACGATCCGGAGGGACGATGCTTCCGCAACAATCCATCCTGAGACTGGATGCCACGGCGATCGACTACATCATCATCGCCTTGTACTTCGTCTTCGTGCTCGGCATCGGGTACCTGGCCAGACGCGCGGTCTCGAGCAGCCTGGACTTCTTCCTGTCCGGCCGATCGCTGCCGGCCTGGGTGACCGGCCTGGCCTTCATCTCGGCCAACCTGGGCGCGATCGAGATCATGGGCATGTCGGCGAACGGTGCGCAGTACGGCATCCCGACCGTGCACTACTTCTGGATCGGCGCGGTCCCGGCGATGCTGTTCCTCGGCGTCGTGATGATGCCGTTCTACTACGGCTCGAAGGTCCGCAGCGTGCCGGAGTTCATGCTGCGCCGGTTCGGCAAGCCCGCGCACCTGGTGAACGCGATCAGCTTCGCCCTGGCGCAGGTGCTGATCGCGGGCGTGAACCTGTTCCTGCTGGCCACCATCGTGAACGTGCTGCTGGGCTGGCCGATCTGGGTGTCGGTGATCGTTGCCGCGGCCATCGTTCTGAGCTACATCACCCTCGGCGGCCTGTCCGCGGCGATCTACAACGAGGTGCTGCAGTTCTTCGTGATCGTCGCCGCGCTGCTGCCGTTGACGCTGGTCGGCCTGCACAAGGTCGGCGGCTGGCAGGGCCTGGTCGACAAGGTGAGCGCGTCGCCGGGCGGTTCCGAGCAGATGTCCGCGTGGCCGGGCAACGCGCTGAGCGGCTTCAGCAACAGCTTCCTGTCCGTGATCGGCATCGTGTTCGGCCTCGGCTTCGTGCTCTCGTTCGGTTACTGGACGACGAACTTCACCGAGGTCCAGCGCGCGCTGGCGTCGAAGAACATGTCCGCGGCCCGGCGTACTCCGATCATCGGCTCGTTCCCGAAGATGTTCATCCCGTTCATCGTGATCATCCCCGGCATCATCGCCGCGGTGATCGTGCCCGAGCTGGCCCAGTTCAAGGCGAACGGCACGGGCGAGGTCGACTACAACGACGCGTTGCTGCTGCTGATGCGCGACCTGCTGCCGAACGGCATGCTCGGCCTGGCCATCACCGGTCTGCTGGCGTCGTTCATGGCCGGTATGGCGGCCAACCTGAGCTCGTTCAACACGGTCATGTCGTACGACATCATCGAGCGCTACCTCGTCAGGGACCGGCCGGACGAGTTCTACCTGCGGACCGGCCGGATCGTGACGGTGGCCGGCACGCTGGTCGCTATCGGGACGGCCGCGATCGCCTCCGGTTACAGCAACCTGATGGACTACCTGCAGCAGCTGTTCTCGTTCTTCAACGCGCCGCTGTTCGCCACGTTCATCCTCGGTATGTTCTGGAAGCGGATGACCGCGACGGCCGGCTGGATCGGTCTGGTCAGCGGTACGGCGACCGCGATCCTGGTCTTCATCCTGTCCGAGAACGGCGTGATCGACCTGCCGGGTCAGGGCGCCAGCTTCGTCGGCGCGGGTGCGGCCTTCGTGGTCGACATCGTGGTCAGTGTGGTGGTCAGCCTGGTGACGATACCGAAGCGGGAGACCGAGTTGATCGGCCTGGTGTATTCGCTGACGCCGAAGGAACAGCGCACCGAGGTGGCGGTCGCGGGCGACGGCGGCTGGTACCGCCGGCCGGTCCTGCTCGCCGGCATCTCACTCGCGCTGACCATCGTCCTCAACATCATCTTCGCCTGAGGGAGGGTTCGACATGGCAGACAAGAAGAAGGCCGGTGCCTTCGACATCCGGATCGTGATCGCGGCCCTGGTCGGCATCTACGGGGTGGTGCTGACGATCCTCGGCATCGTCGAGAAGCAGGCGGAGATCGACAAGGCCGCCGGCATCAACATCAACCTCTGGGGCGGCCTCGGGATGCTCGTGTTCACCGCCCTGTTCGTGCTCTGGACCCGGCTGCGGCCGATCGCCGTACCGGTCGAGGAAGACGCGACCGAGGAGTAGCCGGCCGCAGCCGCATGTCCGTTTGACGAACATCGGCGTCCGGGCGGGTCCTCCCGTCCGGACGCCGGCGTTCGTAGGCTCGAAGTACCCGATCAGGAGGAACTTCGAGATGACGATCACTTCTGACAGGCCCGACCTGTCGACTGCGGCACAGCAGTACGCCGAGCAAGGCTTCGTACTGGTGAAAGGCCTGCTCAGCAAGGAAGAAGCGGCGTACTACCGGCAGCGCAGCCACGACCTACTGGCCCAGCTGAACCGGTCCGACGATCCGACCTGGGGAGCCGCCCGGGGGATGACCGAGGCGCCGACCAAGCTGCAGCACCTGCACGACGCGCAGTTCTACGACGCGGCGTTCTCGAAGCTGCTGGTGGACCCACGGTTCACCGACGTGGCCGCTGCGGTGATGGGTGTCGACAACGTGCAACTGCACCACACCAAGCTGTTCGTGAAGCCGCCGGAGAACGGATCGCCGTTCCCGCTGCACCAGGACCACCCGTTCTTCCCGCACACGCACCACCGGGTCGGTGCGGCGATCTTCCACTTCGACGACGCGCCGATCGAGAAGGGCTGCGTGCGGATCATTCCCGGCAGCCACAAGTCCGGTCCGCGCGAGCATGAGGCCGAGGGGTCGTACCACCTTCTCGAGCCGGCCTTCGAGGAGGCGACGCCGCAGCCGGCCGAGGCGGGCGACGTCCTGTTCTTCACCTATCTGACCGTGCACGGGTCCGGGGTGAACGTCAGCGACCAGGCGCGGACCACCTGGCTGGTCCAGTACCGCGACCCGGCCGACCCGCCGATGGTCAAGACCCACGACTGGTCGCTCGGTCAGGGCATGATGCTGCGAGGAGTCGACCCCACTGGCAGGAGCGCTGTTTGAGCCTCGCTGATGTTGCCGGCGCGGACCGGTTCGTCGACCTCGCGGGACTACTGGAGTCCTGCGAGGTCGACGGCTTCCACGCGGACTTCCTCAGCTGGGGTCACTACCGGCCGGAGTACTGGCGCAACTACTGGCACACCCACTCCTTCCACGAGGTCTGCCTCGCGTACTCCGGCGAGGGCCGCTTCAACTCAGGCACTGCCTTGTACGACGTCACGCCGGGCTCAGTCTTCCTGGCCCGCCCCGGTGACGTACACGAGATCGAGTCGTCGCACTCGTCTCCGCTGGGCATCGCCTTCTGGGGCTTCACCTTCCGCCCCGCCTCCTCGGGCGGCCGGGCGGGGGAGAGCGGGCGGACTGGGGAGGGTGGGCGGCGGCGGGCCCGCGACAGCGTCGGCTGGTGGTCCGGTCTGACTCGGCCCGACGGGCCGGTCATGTCCAGCCGAGCCGGTGCGATGCCGTCGCTCATCTCGGCGCTCGCCGCCGAGGCGGCAGCTCCGGTTGCTGGCTACAGCACTGCACTCAGCGCCCTGGGCGCCACTCTGGTGTTGGAAACCGCTCGTGCCTTCGCACTGGACGAAGACCTAGCTGTTGAACCAGTCCGGCGTGACCGTGGCCCCCTGGTGGTGGAGGCGATGCAGCGCCACCTGCGGGACAACCTGTCGCGTCCCATCACAGTCCGGGACGTTGCCGCGGCCGCCCACCTCTCCGAGCGTCACGCCGAGCGCCTCTTCACCCAGCAGACCGGCGCCTCGATCATGTCGACCCTGCGCCGCCTACGCCTCGAGTTGGCCGCTCAGCTCCTCCTGGACCCCAGCCTGACCATCACCGAGGTAGCGCGGTCCTGCGGCTACTCGGACGTCCGTCCGTTCTCCACAGCCTTCCGCCGCAAGTACGGCCGCACCCCCGGCGACCACCGCCGCGCCGGTGGCACCGAGTTCATCTAGATCGATCGGTACGACTGGCAGTGGTAGCCTGGTGGTATGCGAGTGAGCCTGCTCCTTAGTTAGCCGTACTGGCGCGGTCAGTACGGCATCCCCTCCTGCGTGAGGGGCTTTTTTATGTCTCGGGTGCCGTCTGGCACATTAAGGCTCAACAAACACACGAAGTATGGAGTAGGACCGTGAGCGAGCAGGTGGAGGACGCCCCCATCGACAGGGGCGGCTACGACTTCAACGCCATGCAGGCCAAGTGGCGTCCGGTGTGGGAGAAGCTGGACCCGTTCAAGGCGAAGGACGACGGCTCGGCCGAGCGGCGCTACGCGCTCACGATGTTCTCCTACCCGTCCGGCGACCTGCACATGGGGCACGCCGAGGTGTTCGCGCTGCACGACGTGCTGGCCCGCTACTGGTTCCAGCAGGGGTACGACGTGCTGAACCCGATCGGCTGGGACTCCTTCGGCCTGCCGGCCGAGAACGCCGCGATCAAGCGCAACGAGCACCCGGCGACGTTCACCTACGCCAACATCGAGACGCAGGCCGAGTCGATCCGCCGGTACGCGATCAGCTTCGACTGGTCCCGCCGCCTGCACACGTCGGACCCGGAGTACTACCGCTGGACGCAGTGGCTGTTCCTGCGGCTGTACGAGCGCGGTCTGGCGTACCGGAAGGCGTCGTACGTCAACTGGTGCCCGCACGACCAGACCGTGCTGGCGAACGAGCAGGTCATCCAGGGACGCTGTGAGCGTTGTGGACACGAGGTCACCAAGCGCGAGCTGACGCAGTGGTACTTCAAGACCACTGACTACGCCCAGCGGCTGCTGGACGACATGGAGCTGCTGCAGTGGCCGGAAGAGATCCTGCTGATGCAGCGCAACTGGATCGGCCGGTCCGAAGGCGCGTTCGCGAGCTTCGAGGTCGAGGGTCGTGACGAGCCGATCAAGGTCTTCACCACTCGTCCGGACACGCTGTTCGGCGCCACCTTCATGGTGGTCGCGCCGGACGCGAAGCTGGCTGCCGAGCTGGTCACTCCGGACCAGCAGGCCGCGTTCGACGAGTACCTGACCGCCGTCAAGGCGTCCACCGAGATCGAGCGGCTGAGCACCGAGCGCGAGAAGACCGGCGTCTTCCTGGGCTCGTACGCGATCAATCCGGTCACCGGGCAGCGGATCCCGATCTGGGCCGCCGACTACGTGCTGGCCGACTACGGCACCGGCGCGATCATGGCGGTGCCCGGTCAGGACACCCGCGACTGGGAGTTCGCGGAGAAGTTCGACCTGCCGATCGTCCGCACCGTTGAGCCGCCCGCCGATTTCGACGGCAAGGCGTACACGGGTGAGGGCGCCGCGATCAACAGCGCCAACGACGAGATCAGCCTGGACGGGCTGGACATCGCCGACGCGAAGTCCCGGATCATCGACTGGCTGGACACCAAGGGCCTGGGCGAGCGGACGATCAACTACCGCCTGCGCGACTGGCTGCTGAGCCGCCAGCGGTACTGGGGCTGCCCGATCCCGATCATCCACTGCCCGTCCTGCGGCGAGGTGCCGGTTCCGGACGACCAGCTGCCGATGGAGCTGCCCGACCTGCGCGGTGCGGATCTGCAGCCGAAGGGCGTCTCGCCGCTGGCCGCGGACCGCGAGTGGGTCGAGGTCGACTGCCCGAAGTGCGGCGGCAAGGCCGAGCGGGACACCGACACGATGGACACGTTCGTCGACTCGTCCTGGTACTTCCTGCGCTACCTGTCCCCGCAGTACACCGACGGTGCCTTCGACCAGGATGCAGCCGACCGCTGGATGTCGGTCTACCAGTACGTCGGCGGCAAGGAGCACGCAGTACTGCACCTGCTGTACGCACGCTTCTTCGTCAAGGCGCTGCACGACATGGGCCTGCTGAACGCCGTCGAGCCCTTCACCCGGCTGCTGAACCAGGGCCAGGTGATCAACAAGGGCAAGGCGATGAGCAAGTCGCTGGGCAACGGCGTGAACCTGGGCGACATGATCGACGAGTACGGCGTGGACGCCGTCCGGCTGACCATGGTGTTCGCCGGTCCGCCGGCGGACGACATCGACTGGGCCGACATGTCGCCGGGGGGCTCGCTGAAGTTCCTGCAGCGGGCCTGGCGGCTGGCTGCTGCGGTCGAGGCGCCGCTGGGCTCGGATCCCTCGACCGGCGACGTCGAGCTGCGCAAGCTGACCCACCGGACGGTGGCCGACGCGACCGAGCTGATCGACTCGCACCGGTTCAACGTGATGGTGGCCCGGATCATGGAGCTGGTGAACGCCACCCGGAAGGCGATCGACTCCGGTCCGGGCGCGGCCGACCCGGCTGTCCGCGAGGCGGCTGAGACGGTGTCGATCCTGCTGAGCCTGGTCGCGCCGTATACGGCCGAGGACATGTGGGCCGAGCTGGGCCACGAGCCGACCGTCGCCAAGGCCGGCTGGCCGAAGGTCGACCCGGCGCTGCTGGTCCAGGACACGGTCACCTGCGTGGTCCAGGTCGCCGGCAAGGTGAAGGACCGGCTGGAGGTCGCGCCGGACATCTCCGACGCCGACCTGGAGAAGCTGGCGCTGGACTCCGAGGCGGTGCAGAAGGCGCTGGACGGTCGCGGTACTCGCAAGGTGATCGTGCGGGCGCCGAAGCTGGTCAACATCGTGCCCGCCTGATGGATTCCGTTGTACTGGATGTTCACACCTGCTCGTGAGGTCGTCATGGACCTCACGAGCAGGTGTGAGCAGTTCGTATTGGGGCGCGGTGATGGGCTGCTGCACGTCTTCGTCCCGCACGCGACCGCCGGCGTCGCGATCCTCGAGACCGGGGCGGGCAGCGACAGCGACCTGCTGGCCGTGCTCGAGGATCTGCTGCCGCGCGACTTCGACTGGCGGCACCGGCACGGTTCGCCCGGCCACGGCCGTGATCATGTGTTGCCCGCGCTGATTCCGCCGTACGCGACCGTTCCGGTTCTCGCCGGCCGGTTGACGCTCGGAACGTGGCAATCGATCTGCCTCGTCGACACCAATCGCGACAATCCCGACCGGCATGTCCGGTTGTCGTTCCTGGCCGGTTAGTGGACTACCCGGTAACTCCCGGCGGACGTATTTTGGTGACTTATCGTGATGTTGCTGATCGCGTTACGTTTGCGAAACACGACTCCGCTTGAATTGCCGCATGGCAGCCCTGGACACCCTGCGCGACGTCACTGTTGAGCTCTTGGTCCGCGCCACCCGAGGGGTTTGCGACGGCAGCTTGCTGAATGCCGACGCGGGTCGCGTCGACACGCATGCACGCATCGACGACTGGACCGATGTACTTTCTCTGTACTCCGCCGAAAATGAATCGCACTCGGTTCGCGCAACTGCTTGAAACGCGCATTTCTGATCCCGCAACGATTCCTTTTCAGGCTCAGATTTGTTGCCTTGGTCAACGAGTTGTGTGACCCAGGCCGCATCCCGGACGCCGGTCGACCCCCGCACGCGGGCCCCCGTCACGCTATGTTGTGACAGGAACGTGGGGCCTCCAGAGGGGTGACGTGCTGTGTCGGACACGGATGGCCGGGCTGACGGTCGGCGGGGGTTCGCCGATCTGTTGCTCGACCTCAGGGTCCAGGCCGGCCTCTCCCAGGAGGAGCTGGCCGACCGGGCCGGGCTGAGTGTGCGCTCGATCCGCGAGATCGAGGCCGGCCGGGTCGCGCGGCCGCGGAAGGATTCGGTCCGGCTGCTCGCATCCGCGCTCGGTCTGCAGGACCCTTCGCAGTTCCTCGCTGCGGCCGGCCACGGTACTGCGCGTCGCGTCGTCCAGCCGCCTGTCGTATCGGTCGCCGATGCCGCCCCGACCGGGCTGCGCTGGCGTGGCACGCGACCGATCCCGGACGGGCTTGTCGGCCGCGAGCAAGAGCTGCTCGAGCTTGAGACGCTGCTGCGGCAGAACCGGCTTGTCACGCTCGTCGGCCCCGGTGGGGTTGGCAAGACCGAGCTCGCGCTGGCAGCGGCCGATCGCTTCTCCGGTGCGGACACGACCGTGGTGGTCGTTGATCTGACCACAGTCCAGCGCGATGCCGCCGTACCGTCTGCCATCCTCGACGCCTTCGGCACAGCCCCAGGTACGTCGGACTTGGACGACGTGCTGTCCGGTCGCCAGCCGGGTGATCTGGTGATCGTCGAGGACAACGCCGAGCACGTGCTCGACGGTGTCGCGACGGTCGCCAACCGGATGGTCCGCAGCTTCCCGGGTGTCGGCGTGCTGGTGACGTCGCGGATCCCGCTCGGCCTGCCGGATGAAGTAGTACGCCGGGTGCAGGTGCTCGGCGTACCGGCTAACGACGAGAACTTCGAGGAGATCGCGGCGTCGCCGGCCGTCGAGATGTTCTGCCGCCGGGTGGCCCGGGTACGGCCGGACTTCGTCCTGACTCCTGCGAACGCTCCGACCGTGGCGCGGTTGTGCCGTCGGTTGGATGGTCTGCCGTTGGCGCTGGAGCTGGCGGCTGCGCGGGCTGGGTCGTTGTCGGTGGAGACGATCCTGGCGGCGCTGGACGACCGGTTCCGGTTGCTGTCGGGGCCGCGGCGGTTCGGTGCACCTCATCAGCGGACGTTGGCGGACACGATCGCGTGGAGCGTCGACGCGCTGTCCGATGCGGCGCGGCAGTTGCTGTACCGGTGCTCGGTGCTCGGTTCGCCGTTCACGCTCGAGGCGGTGGCCGGGGTGTGTACGGGCGACCCGATCGACGGTCTCGACGTAGCGATGCTGCTGGCCGAGCTGGTCGACAAGTCGCTGCTGCAGCCGGTGCTCGAGTTCGAGCAGTTGTACGGCGCGCGGTACAAGCTGCTCGAGACGATCCGGGAGCACGCGTACGCCGGTCTGTCGTCGCAGGGCGGCGATCTGGTCGAGTTCCGGGACCGTGCGGTCGCGTGGTGTTCGACGTACGTCGCTGGGCTGGAGGGCGCGTGGTCGTCGCCGGACCGCGACCGGCAGTACCGGGCAGCGCATGCGAACTCTGCGCTCTTTGAGGTGGCGTTGGAGCGTGCGGCCCAGCTGGGGGAGTGGGACGCGGCCGCCCGGATCGTGCTGGGGTTCCGGATCGCGTGGCAGTATCAGGCGAGTGTGGCCGAGAGCGGGATCCGCTGGGCGACGCTGTGCGCTTCGCAGGTGTCCGACAAAGAGGTCAGCGGTCGGCTGCTGGCAATCGCGGGGCGGTTGTCCAGTCTGACCGGTGACATCCGTGGAGCGCGCCTGCACTACGAGGAGGCGCGCACGCTGATCCCGGGCGAGACCGAGATGGGTCTGGTCGCTCGTGGCGGCTGGGTGTCGTCTGGCTCGCACCTGCTCGATACACAGAGCCTGGCCGAGATCCCGGCGCTAGTAGATGACGCTCGCAAGCACGGCGACGTACAGCGGTCTGCGACCGTGCAGGCGACCTGTGGGCTGGCGTTGTTGCGGTGGGGTCGTTTGGTCGAGGCCAAGGAGCTCCTGCTCGCGTGGGAGGCCGCACTGGTCAATCCGGGCGTCTACCCGGACGAGATCGCGTACATGGCGCTCAGCCGGGTCGACCTCGAGCTGGGGAACCTGTCCGAGGCACGTCACTGGGCCGTGCTGGCCCGCGACAGCCAGGCGTCGGACGATCCGGAACGGACCAAGGTCGCCGGCTGTCTGGCGATGGTCGAGTTCCACGACGGCCGATACGACGAGGCACGGGCGCTGCTCGACCAGGCGGACGCCGACATCCGTGGACACCGCGGGTACTTCGACTATCTGGTGATGCTGTACCGGTCCCGGCTGGCGCGTGCCGCCGGAGAGGTCGAGCAGGCACGGGTGGCGATCCGGGACGCCGTGAACCGGCTGCTGCTCGAAGGGCGGGTCGTGTACCTGCTCGAAGTACTGCCGGAGGCTGTGGCGGTGCTGCACGCGTTGGGTCGCTCGGACGCGGGAGACGCGCTGTGCGGGCAGTTGCTGGCGTGGCAGCGGTCGATGGACCCGCCGATGCTTCCGACCGCGTGGGCGATCTTGCAGGAGTCCTGCGAGAGCGCTTCGGTCGCGGACGGATGGCCCGAGCCGGATCCGGCGGCCGCGGTGCAGCGGCTGGCCAACGACGTACTCGCTGCGCTTTCCTGACGCGGATCCGCGGAAGCTGCCGGGTAACTGCCGGTTGATCTGCCTCGTCCTGACATGGCTGCCGGACCAAGAATTACAGCCGTAGGGCAGGTTCCACGAAGCAGAGTCCGACACCGGGCGGCGGCAGCGAAAGGGGTGGTGAACCATGAAGAGGCCATGGGGCACCGCCGGACTGCCGAGGAGCACGGCGAAGGCGACGCGGAGGGCATCCGGCGGCTGTTCGGTGGGGGCGCCGGACGGCTGTCGAGAGCTCCGGGGTGCTGTGGAGTGTGGATCTGTCCTGCCTGTACCGGACGCTGTGCACCGTCAGGGCACCGCTTCCGGGGCGGGGTCCCAGCAGCGGGTCAGGCACACGACACAGGGGACGAGTGCCACGACCCGGCCGGCACGGGTAACCGACGGGTTTGGTCACCCGTCGGCGGGCCGGCCGCTGGGGCCTCCCGGAACCTCGACGAGCTCGCGGTCAAGCCGGTCCTGCGCGGTACCGGACACGGGGAGTAGCTCGTCGAGGCTCCATCAACTTCAGCTGACAACCAGGGGGAGTCAGCAGGACAAGCCGGGCTGATGACGCACGTGGGGACGCCACCAGCCCGGCGTAAGTCCCGAGCGAGGTGAAGGCTTCGGAGGGGTGGCCTTCACCTCGCTACTCTTTCAGCACCGCCGACTTGTCGAAGGCGTAGCCGACCATCCAGTGGGGCTGTAGGCGCAGGTAAACGATGTCGTCTCCCCAGCTCGACGGCGAACTGCCGTAGTGATTGGTGAGGTGCTCCTCGATCTGCGCGAAGTCAGGGTGCTTTGGGGTCAGGAACTCGACATTCCCATGGCTGAACACCCCGATCCGCTCCCCATCGACGTACGAGACGCTCGCCGCCGGCCGCCTCCTCAGCTGCTTGGCCTTCGCCGCCGACCCCGACGTCGTGAACACCCACCGCCCGTGCAGGAAGTGCCCGTCCACCGCACTGATCCGCGGCTCACCCCGCGCTGTCACCGTGGCGAGATTCAGCGTGCACATCCCGGTCAGAACCCGCACCAACTCCCCGGCATCCAGCCGGCGCGGATCCGTGATGATGTTCCGCAGATGCTCAGTCGACTGCGCGTACGCCGCGTCCAGCAGCCCCTGCAACTCGGTCACTTCCGCCTCTGTCTCCTTCATGTTGTGGAGTTTGGCACTGCGCTCGGACAGTTCAGGACGTGTCGCCCGGTCCAGCGCCTACCGCGCGGCACTCGGCGCGGCACCTCGCCGCATCGAGCACCTGCTCGCGGCGGCGCTGGACCGGGCGACACGTCCTGAACTGTCCGGTAACCTCGCTGCATGTCAGCCCGCGTGCAGGTCGTCACCGACTCGACGGCCGGTCTGTCCACGCACGAGGTGCTCCGCCACCCGCTGACCGTCGTACCGCTCCAGGTCGTGATCGGCGGCACGTCGTACGACGACGGCGCGACGTCGGCCGATGCGGTCGCGGAGGCGCTCAAGACCTTCACGCCCGTCTCGACCAGCCGGCCCGCGCCGCAGACGTTCGCCGACACGTACGCCGCCTGCGCTGCCGACGGCGCCGAGGCGGTGGTGTCGATCCACCTGTCCGGCGACATGTCCGGCACGTTCGAGGCCGCGATGATCGGGGCCAAGGAGTCGCCGATCCCGGTCCGCGTGGTCGACTCCCGCTCGCTCGGCATGGGCCTCGGCTTCCCGGTCCTCGCCGCGGCGGCCGCAGCCTCCGCCGGGGAGGACGCCGCCGCTGTCGAGGCAGCGGCACGCGCCACGATGAAGTTCACCTCGGCGTACTTCTACGTCGACACCCTCGAGTACCTCCGCCGCGGCGGCCGCATCGGCGCCGCCCAGGCCCTCTTCGGTACGGCGCTGGCCGTCAAACCGCTCCTCACGATCAGCGGCGGCCGCATCGTCCCCCTGGAAAAGGTCCGAACCTCCAGCCGAGCCATCGCCCGCCTCGCCGACATCGCCGTCAAACGCGCCGGCGACACCCCCGTCCAACTAGCCGTCCACCACCTGTCCAGCCTGGAAAAGGCCCAATCCCTAGCCGACGACCTATCCAACCGCCTCCCCAAGGCCGAAGAGATAGTCCTCCGCGAAGTAGGCGCCGTCATAGGCGCCCACGTAGGCCCCGGCCTCCTAGCAGTAGTAGTAAGCCCCCGCTAACCCGCGCCTACCGCAGGCGGTTCTCCACAGGTTTGAATTCGTGGGTTCACGGGCGTCGCGAACTCGTACTTTCTCTGGGTGTGAAGGTCTTCCGCCGTACCTCGATCCCCGAACCGGGCGCCCGAGAGCGAGCCCTGTCCCGCCTCACCGCCCACCCGCAGCCCCACCCCCGGCCGGCCCCCACGGACCTCTCGCCCGCCCAACCCTCCGTCGTCCGCGACCTCGACCAACCCGCGTACGCCGGCGGGCCCGGTGCTGACCTGCCCGCACACGCCGTCGTCCGCGACGCCGACCGACCCGCGCACACCGCTGTCCGCGACACCGATCAACCCGTGTACGCCGTTGAGCCTGGTGCCGACCAGCCCTCGCACGGCGACGCGTCCGGCTACGGCGAATCCCTTCACAACCTGACCGACCCCCGCCGCGATCACCCTCGCGACGACTACCTGGAGGAGCGTGATGATGAGGTGCGCGGTGGATGGATACCCGAACAGATCCGACCCGAACGACTCCGAGACGCCCGCTGGACCCTCACCCCACGCCACGTCCTGGTCCTACTCGCGGTACTCGCCATCGGCCTGTCCTGGGCCGCCTGGACCTTCCTCCGAGCCCGCCCCGAAACCCTCCCCACCACCCAACCCACCATCGCCACGACCGGCTCACCCGTCGCCCAACCAACCCCCAACCAGCCCCAATCCGGCACGAACCAATCCCCAGGAGCGAACCCGTCACCCGGCCCCACCCAACCGTCAGCCACGAACCAGCCCTCAGCCACGAACCAGCCCTCAGGCACCAATCAGCCCTCAGGCACCAATGAATCGCCGGGCACCAACCAGTCGCCGGGCACCGTCGGCTCGCCCGGCCAACCCCTCGTCGTCGTGTACGTCGCCGGCAAAGTCCGCCGCCCCGGCCTCGTCCGCGCACCCACCGGTTCACGCGTAGCCGACGTACTCGCCCTAGCCGGCGGCCCACTCCCCGGCGTAGACCTCACCACCCTCAACCTCGCCCGCCAGATCACAGACGGCGAACAAATCACCGTCGGTCTACCAACCCAACCCCCACCGACCACCCCACCAGGCGCAACCACCTCATCCACCCCGACCGCAACATCCACCGACCCCGTCAACCTCAACACCGCCACCCTCGCCCAGCTCGACGCCCTCCCCGGCGTCGGCCCCGTCCTGGCCCAACGCATCCTCGACTACCGCACCCAGAACGGCCCCTTCACCACCATCGACCAACTCCAAGAGGTCCCCGGCGTAGGCCCCAAAAAGTTCGACTCCCTAAAACCCCATGTCCACCTCTAACCCCACCTCCGACCCATCCGCCAAGCACCCCGCCACCCAACCGGCCCACGATCCACCCGCCGCCCAACCCGTCTGCGACCGACCCGCCGTCCAACCCGCCGCCGCCCCATCCGCCCCTGACCCCGCCACCCAACCTCCCTTTGACCGATCCGCCTCCCATCCGCAAGCAGCCGAACCCCGCGACCCGCAGACCGCTGAGCCGCACAACCCGTCAGCCGCTGGACCCCAGGACCCGCCAGCCGTGGAACCCCACGATTCGCCGACAGCCGGAACGCATGCCCCGGGGGCTGTCGAACCTCACGCCCCGCCGACTGCTGGATCGCATGCCCCGCCTGCCACCGAACCCGACGCCCCGCCGACCGCTGGACCGCATGCCCCGCCTGCCACCGAACCCGACGCCCCGCCGACCGCTGGACCGCATGCCCCGCCTGCCACCCAACCTGACGCCCTGCGGGCCCTGGAACCTCGCGACTCGACGGCCGCTGAGCTGCACGCGCGCGCCGCTGAAGCGCTGGATGCGAGGCTGTTGATTCCGGCTGCCGCGGGCTGGCTGGCGGCTGTCGTGCTGGTCGGGCAGCGTCCGCTCATCGCCGCTCTCGTCTCTGCCGTCGCGCTTGCCGTTGCCATCACCCTCGGCCTCGTCCTGCGCAACAACCCCACCCACCCGCGACGAACGATCGGCTGGGCAGCAGCCGGCTCCCTCGTCGTCATCGCCGGACTCGGCGTTGCAGCCGCCCTCCAATCCGCCACCCTCCGCAGCGGCCCGATCCGCGACCTCGCCGCCGCCTCCGCGACCGTCAACGTCCGCCTCAAAATCGAAGGAGACCCATCACTCCGCCAAAGCACAACCAGCCGCCGCCCGCCGTACGTAGTCGTCAAAGCAACCATCGAGGAGGTACGCACCCACTCGGGCTCAGCCGGCACAACCACAACCCGCATCCGTACGCCGGTCTTCGTCATCGGCACCACCAAGTGGCAGACCGTCAGATACGGCCAGCACGTCGACGCCACCGGGAGGTTGGAGGGTGTCGAAGACGGCTCGGACGTAGCCGCCATGCTCTCGACCCGCTCACCACCGCGAATCGTCGACGAACCACCTTGGTGGCTGCGCGCCGCCGAGCAGGTCCGCGCCGGCCTCCGCAAAGCCGTAGCCGACGAGCCTGACGACGTCCGCGGTCTCGTGCCCGCACTTGTGATGGGCGACGTCTCCGGGGTCTCCGCCGAACTGAACGCTGACTTCCAGGCCACCGGACTAACTCACCTCTCGGCCGTTTCCGGAACGAACCTCACGCTGTTGCTCGCGTTCGTTCTCCCGTTGGCGCGGCTGGCCGGGGTGCGTGCCCGCGGTCTGACCGTGGTCGGCGTGGTGATGGTCGTGGTCTTCGTCATCCTCGCCAGACCACAGCCGAGCGTTCTGCGAGCCGCCGCGATGGGACTGATCGCGCTGGCCGCGATGACCAGCGGGGGATCCGGGCGCCGCGCCGTACGCAGTCTGTCGGTTGCGGTGATCGTGTTGCTCCTGCTCGATACGTCATTGGCACGATCGGCCGGGTTCGCGTTGTCGGTGCTCGCGACCGCCGGCATTGTCCTGCTCGGACCAGGTTGGCGTGACGCGTTGGCGAGGTGGTTGCCGGGCTGGTTGGCGGATGCGATCTCGTGCCCGCTCGCTGCTCAGCTCGCATGTACGCCGGTCGTCGCGTGGCTCTCGGGACAGGTATCGCTGGTCGCGGTCGCCGCCAACCTGTTGGCCGGACCAGCCGTTGGTCCGGCGACGATCCTCGGCTTCATCGCGGCCGGAGTCGCCTTGCTGAGCACCGAACTGGCTCAACTCGTCGGCTGGGCCGCGGGATGGCCCGCTCGCTGGATCATCCTGGTCGCCCGCGAAGGCGCGGACCTCCCAGGGGCAGCCAACGCCTGGCCGGCAACCGCGGTCGGGATCGTCGTCCTCACCCTGCTCTGCCTGGCACTCGTGCTCGGCCTGCACCGCATCCTGGCCCGTCCGATCGCGATGATCCTGGCGGTCGTCGTACTGGCCGTCGTCGTACTGCGTCCCGTCGGCTCGCTCGGTTGGCCGCCCGACGACTGGCTCTTCGTTGTTTGTGACGTGGGCCAGGGAGACGGCCTTGTGCTCAGAGCAGGTGAAGATACGGCGGTCGTCGTCGACACCGGGCCGGATCCGGCCGCGATGGATCGATGCCTGCGGGACCTGGGGATCAAGCACATCCCGGTGCTCGTACTCAGTCACTTCCATGCCGATCACGTCGGCGGGCTGGCCGGCGTACTGAACGGACGGAAGGTCGACGAGATCGAGGTGACGCCGTACTTCTCGCCACGGGCGGAGTACAACCGGGTGGTCGAGCTCGCGGCTCACCATGGGATCGGCGTTCGGACAGTCACGTTCCACGAGAAGCGGGTGGTTGGTCAGCTGAGTTGGACGACGCTCTGGCCGGCTCGGGTGCCGGCGCTACCTCCGCCCGGTACGTCGTCGGCGACATCGTCGGATGAAGGTTCGCCGGAGAACAACGCCAGCATCGCGATGATGGTCGAGGTCGCCGGTCTCCGCATCCTGCTCACCGGAGACCTCGAACCCGAGTCCCAGCGAGCCGTCCTCGCATCAGGCGTCGATCTGCGGGCAGACGTGCTGAAGGTCCCACACCACGGTTCAGCACAGCAGGAGCCGGAGTTCATCTCGGCGACCCACGCCCGCCTGGCCCTCATCTCCGCCGGCCGCGACAACGACTACGGCCACCCGGCCCCCAGGACCCTGGAACTCCTGTCCCACGACGCCATCCGCACCGCCACCACCAACATCAGCGGCCCCCTCACCGTCACCAACACCGACAACCACCTAGCCCTCACCACAACCCATCCCGCCCCATGACCACACCAGCCGGGCGGTTGGGTCTACGAGAAAGTGACGGCGGAGGTGGGGACTGTGTTTTCGGGTTGGTTGCCGAGGGACCAGGCGGCTACTCGGGAGACTACGTGGGCTGGGATTTGGTCTGAGACTCCTGGGACTGCGGGGATGTTGTAGGTGCCGTGCGCGTCGTGTGGGAGGACTACGCGATAGCCACGGGCCAGTGCCGTCTTCGAGGTTGCGGCTACGCACATCTCGGACATGACGCCGCAGATGGCCAGCGACCGTACGCCGGCCGACACCAGGATCTCCCCGAGTGCCGTCCCATCGAAGCCGTCATCCCGCGGCTTCCGGACCACGTGCTCGCGCGACCCGGGCTTCACCGGCAGGTACAGCTCCCAGCCCGGCGTCTCCGGCTCGTCATCCGCACCAGGAGGCCCGTCGTTCTGCAGATGTACGACGACCGCGCCCGCTTCACGCGCTCGCTCCAACAACTCACCCACCCGCGCCAGCAGTTGCTCCGCTCCAGGTACGGCATCCGGGCCCGAGACGAACGCGGTCTGCAGGTCCACGACGATCAACGCGTCGGCAGGCTGGGTCATGGGGTCATCCTGGTTGATTTGGCGAGGGTGCGCATTCGGATTGTCGGGGCGGCGTGGGATGCTGGCTCGGTGGCTGCTCGTAGGGGTTCTGCGCCGAAGCTTGGTGATGTGTTGCTGGTGACCGGGGCCGAGTCGTTCCTTGCGGATCGGGCGGTGCGGTCGGCGATCGCGGCGGTGTCGAAGGACGCTCCCGGGGTCGAGGCGACCGACGTCGATGCGGCCACGTTGGATATCGGGGTGTTCGCCGAGCTCACCGGGCCGTCGTTGTTCGCGAGCGAGCGGGTGCTGGTGATGCGATCGCTGGAGAACCTGCCGAGCGAGATGGTGCCGCACCTGCTCGAGTACGCCGGGTCGCCGTCGGACGACGTACTCGCGGTGCTCGTGCACTCGGGCGGTCAGAAGGGCAAAGGCGTTCTCGACAAGTTGCGGAAGGCATCGGTCAACGAGGTCGTCGCGACGGCGCCGAAGGCTTGGGAGTTGCCGCAGTTCGTGGCTGGGGAGATCCGGTTGCACGGCGGGACTGTCGACGAGGGCGCGGCGTCGGCGCTGGTGGACGCGGTCGGGCATGACCTGCGGGCCTTGGCCGGGGCGTGTTCGCAGCTGGTGTCAGACTCTGGCGGTCAAGCGGTGACGGCCGAGCTCATCGGGCAGTACTTCGGTGGGCGTGCCGAGGTTACGAGCTTCGCGGTCGCCGACGCGGCGATTGCCGGGCGGACCGAGCCGGCGCTGGAGCAGCTGCGCTGGGCGTTGGACTGCGGGGTCGCGCCGGTGCTCGTCACGAGTGCGATGGCGGGCGGGTTGCGCGGGCTGGCGAAGTACTCGAGTGCGCCGAGTGGGATGCGCGAGGCGGATCTGGCGCGCGAGGTCGGCGTACCGCCGTGGAAGCTCAAGCAACTCAAGCAGCAGTCCCGTGGCTGGACTCCCGGCGGACTCGCGACCGCGATCAAGGCCGTTGCTCAGGCCGACGCCGACGTCAAGGGTGCCTCCGGCGACGCCGGGTACGCCCTGGAGCGCATGGTCCTCACCATCACCCGAGCCCACGGCCGCCGCTAACCGCGACCCCGCCGCCGCCGGGAGACCACCCGTCGGGAGACCGGCACCCGGCGCCCGGGGACTGCTGGCCGGAGGCCGCCGCTAACCGCGCACCCTCCTCGCGGCCGGGAGACCAGCGCCCCGGCGCCGGGGCTGCCGGAGGCCGATGCTAACCGCGCGCCTTCGTTGCCCGGGAGACCACTGCCTGGCGCCAGGCGCCTTGGAGGCTGCTTCCCGGTGGCCGCTGGCTTGAGCTCTGGTCGTGGCGCGGAGGCCGCCGTCGCGGGTGAACTCGCCGCTGGTCGGCGTTCGGAGACCGGGGTTGAGCTGGGGTTGGGCATGCAAAAACGATCGGCCGGTCGTTGGGGACGGGCCGATCGTTCTGGGGGCCGCGCGGCAGGCGCGCGGCCGGGGCCTCAGAGGGAGGCGGCCTTCTTGAAGAGGGCCGACTTCCGGTTGGCAGCCTGGTTGGCGTGGATGACGCCCTTGCTGACGGCCTTGTCGAGCAGGCGGCCGGCCTTGCGGGCGGTCTCCTGAGCCTTGTCGGCCTCACCGGCGTCGACGGCCTCGTGGAAGCGGCGCACAGCCGTCTTGAGGGTCGACTTCACCGACTTGTTGCGAAGTCGCGCAGCCTCGTTCTGGCGGTTGCGCTTGATCTGGGACTTGATGTTCGCCACGAAGAAGAGCCTCGATCAGGTGTGTGCGGTCAATACGGAAGGTGTCGCGGCGCACGGCTATACACCGCCCCGTGGGCGCGCGAACAGCCAGATTACCAACAAGCTGACCCCAGCTCCAAACTCACTCCGCCTGGAGCGCCGACTCGGCGGCGGATTTCAGCCGTACGAGAGTGGTGTGGATCCCGTCCACGTTGCGCGGAGTGCGGTTTCCGAAGACCGGGCGGAAGACCGCTCGAAGGACCCTCGGGCGGTGGTCGGTCCACGATTCGGTGACCTCGCAGCCGCTCGCGGTCGGGGTGAACGAGTAGTCCCAGAGCGAGATCGGGATCGGCCCGAAGTGGATGGAGAACGCGAACCGGCGGCCCGGCTCGGCGGCCACGACCCGCCCGAAGGTGAACCAGCGCACAAAGCCCACCCGGTTGTGGCCGATGAAGCGCTCCCCGGCGACCGTCCAGGTGACGCGGGTGCACTCCGGGCTCCACTCGCCCATCCGAGGTAGATCGGAGACCAATGAATAAAGGGATGCGGGCGTGGCGGCCACCGAGATCGACTCGGTCAGATCAGGCATCGGGTTTTCCCTTGCTGTTGGCATCGGCCTGCTGGAGTGAGGGTGACACTGTCGGCGGCTGACGGCATACTCAGGGCCCCGCGAGCCAACGCTCCACCATCGCGCCGTCCAGCCCTGGAGGATCTCCGTGACCCGCAAACGCCAGGCGATCATCGTCGCCTCAGCGCTGATCGCCGCAACCGCCGGCGTGCCGCTGCTGGTGAACGCCGCCAACGCCAGCCAACCGGCGAGCCAGGCGAGCCGAACCGCCGACCCCGACGTCAAGCGCTCCGAGACCGGTTCGTACATCGTCCAGCTCGACGACTCCCCGGTCGCGGAGTACGACGGCGACATCGCCGGCCTCGCCGCCACCAAGGTCGCGCCCGGCGGCAAGCTGCTGAAGACCGCCGCCCCGGTGATCAACTACGTCAAGCACCTGGCGAGCGAGCGCGACGAGCTGACCAGCAACAGCAACGTCAAGAAGCTCTACGACTACAACTACACGTACGCCGGTTTCTCCGCCGAGATGTCGTACGACGACGCGGTCAAGCTGGCGAAGTCGTCCGGGGTGAAGAGCGTCGAGCCGAGCGAGATCGAGCACGCCGACACCGTCGACACGCCGCGCTTCCTCGGCCTGTCCGGCAAGGGCGGCGCGTGGCAGCAGGCCGGCGGTGTCGACAAGGCCGGTGACGGCGTGATCATCGGCATGATCGACTCCGGGTACACCCCGGAGCGCCCGAGCTTCGCGCCGATCAAGACCACCAAGCAGTCCGACGCGATCATCGCGAAGAAGTGGAAGGGCACCTGCCAGGCCGGCGAGGAAGCGCCCGTCACCTGCAACAACAAGGTGATCGGCGCCCGGTACTTCGACAAGGGCATCGGCACCCGCCCGATCCCCGAGGAGTACAAGTCGCCGCGCGACTACGGCGGCCACGGCACGCACACCGCAAGCACCGCTGCCGGCAACTACGGCGTCGAGATGAGCGTCATGGGCCGCGACTACGGCAAGGGCTCCGGGATGGCGCCGCATGCCCGCCTCGCGATCTACAAGGCCTTGTGGGCGGTCGACGCGACTGGTGGCGGCAGCGGTACGGACGCCGACATCGTGGCCGCGATCGATGCCGCGGTCGCGGACGGCGTGGACGTCATCAACTACTCGATCTCCGGCAGCGGATCGTCGTACGTGAATGCGACCGGGCTCGCTTTCCTCAGGGCCGCCAAGGCGGGGGTGTTCGTCGCGACCAGCGCCGGCAACACCGGTCCGGGCGAGGCGACGGTCGGCAAGACGTACCCGTGGGTGACATCGGTTGCCAACGGCACCCATGATCGCGACATCCAGACCACGGTCACGCTCGGCAACGGCAAGTCCTACACCGGCGCGGGCATCGGCGCCGGCGTGCCGCAAACCCCGGTGATCCTGGCCAAGGACGCAGGCCTCGCAGGCGCCGACCCGACGAACCTGACGCTCTGCCAGGCCGGCACGCTCGACCCGGCGAAGGTCAAGGGCAAGATCGTCGTCTGCGACCGTGGTGTGAACGCCCGCGTCGACAAGAGCCTGCAGGTGAAGAACGCCGGCGGCGTCGGCATGATCCTGCTCAACATCACCCCTGGCACCCTGGACTCCGACCTGCACACGGTCCCCACCGTCCACCTCGACGACACCAAGGCTCCAGAGGTCAAGGCGTACGTCGGCGGCACCGCCGGCCCGACCGCGACCATCAGCGCGGGTACGCCGGTCCGCGTGACCGCACCGATGGTGGCCGCCTCGTCGAGCCGCGGCCCGTCCCCGGCCGGCAACGGCGACCTGCTCAAGCCGGACGTCATGGCACCGGGCACGAACGTCCTGGCCGCGACGACCGCGTTCAGCGCAGCCGGTGGCGAATACGCGTTCATGAGCGGTACGTCGATGTCCACGCCGCACATCGCCGGCATCGCCGCCGTACTGAAGGCCAAGCACCCGACGTGGTCCCCGATGGCGATCAAGTCCGCGATGATGACGACCGCGACCGACAAGGACACGGCAGGCAAGCCGATCAAGAACGACTCCGGCTCGCAGGCCAACCCGTTCGGGTACGGCGCCGGCCTCGTGCAGCCGAAGCTGGGTATGGATCCCGGCCTGGTCTACGACTCGACGTACACCGACTGGACGAAGTTCGTCTGCGGCTCCGGTCAGGTTCCCGCAACACACGAGCTGTGCGCCAACGGCAAGATCGACCTGAGCGACCTCAACTACCCGACGATCGCGATCGGCGACCTGGCCGGCAAGCAGACCGTGACCAGGACCGTGACGAACGTCGGCAAGCTGCCCGAGGTCTACTTCCCGAAGGTCGACGGCCTGAAGGGACTCAAGGTGACGGTCTCGCCGCAGATCCTGATCACGCTCCCCGGCCGCAGTACGACGTACAAGGTGACGTTCGAGAACAGTGGCGCGCCGCTCGAGCAGTACTCGTTCGGCCGCATGGTCTGGAAGTCCGCGAAGCATTCCGTGGCCAGCACGCTGGCGATCAAGCCGCTCACGGTGAAGGCGCCGACGCAGGTCAACGGCACCGGGACCGCAGGGTCCGTCGAGGTCCCGGTCACGGCCGGGTACGCCGGGACGCTCAACACGACCGCTGTCGGGCTGGACGCGGCCACGGTCGGCGAGGCCGCGCTGAAGAACCCGGGTGGCGTGGCGTTCCCGACGACGGCGCCGAAGGCCAACGACCACGTCGCGAAGTTCACGGTCAACGTCCCGGCCGGTACGACGCACGCCAGGTTCTCCACATTCGACGCCGACTACCCGGCGGGCACAGACCTGGATGTGTTCGTCTACCAAGCCGGGACGACCACTCTGCTCGGTAGCAGCACAGGTGGTTCGGCAGAAGAGGAGGTCAACCTCCCACGGCCGGCAGGTGGCCAGGTGGACGTGTACGTCGACCTGTACGCCGGAGCGAACGAGCAGACCGTAAAGCTCAACCACTGGGAGCTCCAGAAGGCTGCAGGCAACCTGACGGCCACACCGGCCACCCAACAGGTGCAGGTGGCCGGTGCGGCAACTGTCACTGCTAACTGGACTGGGCTAACCGCCGGCACTAGGTACCTGGGTCAGCTTCGCTTCACCGACGGCGCAGACGGCTCCGGCTCGACCATCATCCGAGTAGACAGCTAGGGCTGTACTTGGCGGATGGTCTCGTCAGGCTTGGCGGTCGCGACCTGCTTGCATTCGCCAGTTGCGACGGCGCAGCGGAACAGCTTCTGAGCCGGACCGGACTCGTCGACCACGATCAGGTTGGCCGGGTCCTCGAAGATCCCGTTCTCGAACCACTTCGCCGTTGCCGGGAGCCTCAGCTTGGTGACCTTCCCAGTGGCGATGTCGACGGCGACCCCGGTGCTGATGGTCATCGTCGCCCCGTCCGGTGACACCGTCACGTACGGCGCGGCCACGGTGGCCTTGAAGCAGTACTCACGCTTCGCTTCGAGCCCCTTGGCTCCCAGCGTGGCAGCTGTGACGCAGGCCTGGTTGCCCTTGTAGGTGATGCGCGTGACGATGTTGTTGCTGCGCGTCACGTCGAGGGTGTATGCGCTGAATGTCCCGACAGTCCGGACGTCCGTCGATCCGGGCTTCCAGAGCTTCACGGCCACGGGGTTCGGAGAGTGCTCGCTCATCCAGATGCCGTCCTTGTTCCAGCCGATGAGTTCGAGGTTCGGGATCTTGACGGTGAGGCTCGCCACCTCCTTGCCTGTCCTGATGTCGACGACGACCACTCGATTGTCCGTCCGGCCGTACTTCGAGAGCGCGACCGCGATCTGTGTCCCGTCGGGTGAGACCCGTGGGGCGTCGCCCCCGAGCGGTCCGATCGGCCGGACCTTGCCGGTCGGCGAGAGGACGGCGACCTGTGCCTTGTCCGGATCGGGATAACCAGAGGTGACGAGCCAGCCGCCCTCGGTCCGCGCGACGACGTTGCCCTTCAGACCCGGGTTCTTGACCGTCTTGCCGCCATCGTGGAGCAGGGCCCACCAGGTGTCGAGTGGGTTGTCCGGGTTGTTCTGGACGAGGGTCGTGTACGGGATCAGGGGCGCCCCGGTCGAAACCGGGCCTTGGGCCGGCAGACCGGCCACGGACGGTTGGTCGTCGTGCTTGGCCAGGCCGTGCAGGTAAGGCACAGCCAGGGTCAGTACCGCCGCGATGCCGGCCGCAGCGACCGCCATCGGCACCCAGCGACGGCGGGTGGACGTGCCGGTGCTGTCCAGCTCCAGGCCGGGTCCGTTGGCGGAGTCCGGCACGGTGTCGGCCTTGGCGTGCAGGTAGTCGCGCAGGCGGGTCTCGGTGTCGTTCATCGGAGTTCCTCGAGTTTCTTGGTGAGAGCCGTGAGGCCGCGCGACGCGGTTGCCCTGGCGGTGGATGCGCTGATGCCGAGGATCTCGGCGATCTCCTCGAACGGGAGGTCGAGGTAGTAGCGCAGGACGAGCACCTCGCGGGGGCGGGTGGACAGCCCCTGGAGCGCCCGTCGTACCTCCTCGCGTTCCTCTCCGAGGACGGCGGTGCTCTCCGCGGAGTCCTGCGGCGCCTGGTGCGGCGGGGTGTAGAGCCTGGCCACTCGGCGGCGCCGGAGCGCGGACCGGCTCGCGTTGAGCACGGTCGAACGCAGGTACCCGAGCGCCTTGTCGGAGTCCTTGAGCGGCCATCGCCGGTACAGCTGGGCGAAGGCCTCCTGGACTATGTCTTCGGCTGTCTGTCGGTCATCGATCACCAGGACGGCCAGGCGCACGAGACCGCGCCACTCCCGGCCGTACAGCGCTGTCACGGCGTCACGTGCCTCGTCGCCGGCCGCCACCTGGTGAGGATGCTGCTCGATACTCACCACTAGATTCGTCACACCCTGAGAGACGTCCGTCTGCCGGGAACGCTGCATCAGAGCCGGTGGCGTACCCAGTCGAGGTGGGCGAGGGCGCTCTCCCGCTGCCATGACCTCATAGTGGGGATCCCAGGGGGCGCCGGCTGCGCCGAACCCCACCACAGCCCGCCTCCGACGGCCGCGATGAACCCGGTGATCGCCTCGTCGTCAGGCAGGTCCGGCAGTACGACGGAACCCCGCATCTCCGCGTGCAGGATGACTGTGTCCGTCCAGCGGGGTGCCAGCCCCGGATGCGCCCAGTCGATGAACACCACCCGGTCGTCGGTCAGGATGATGTTGTCGGCCCGCAGGTCGTAGTGCGCCAGCGCCTTACCCTCGGCCAGCGCGCGGAGCCCGGTGCGCGCCAGTTCCGCGAACACCTCGGGATCAACCCAGGACGGTACGGCGAGACCGTCCTCCAGCACGTTGTTCCAGCGGCTCAGGAAGTCGTGGCTCCGGACGGCGACCACAGGCGCATCCGGCCACGGCGACGGGTCCAGTACGTCGGTCAGCTCCGCCAGCGCGTCCAGGACCCGGTCTGCGTCGGCCTGCTCCCACGGGTGCGCAGGCAGTCGCCCGGAGATGTCCTCGAACAGCATCCCGACCCAGTCGCCGTCGTCGTACACGTCGTACAGCCGCGGAGCCATCGGGAGCGGGCCGATGGCCTGCATGGCGGTGATCTCCTTGTGGAACAGCTCCGGAGTTTTGGGGTTCAGCGACATACCGACGGCCTTGACGAAGGCGCGGCGGCCGGAGGCGGTCACCAGGCGGGCGGCGACGCCGGGGGAGAATCCGCCCTGCTGTGTGGCGGCCGACACCACCGTTGAGCCGAGCGCGCGCTCGACCCAGTCCCGGACCTGCGCGGGCATCTTCTCGTAGGGCAGCCTGACCCCAGCAGCATGCGCCATACCGAACCACGCTATCGGGCCCTCGCTAGTGATTTTCGAATCTGCTGGACCCGCATGGGATGATTGACCGGATATCACCCAAGACCAGAACTGGATCCCCTCCGTGCCCGTTGGCCCCACGAATGTGCCGCAGCCGGGTCGTACCGACCCGTCGCTGATCCGGAACTTCTGCATCATCGCCCACATCGACCACGGCAAGTCGACGCTGGCCGATCGGATGCTGCAGATCACCGGTGTGGTCGACGACCGCTCGATGCGGGCGCAGTACCTCGATCGGATGGATATCGAGCGTGAGCGCGGCATCACGATCAAGTCGCAGGCGGTCCGGCTCCCGTTCGCACCGGCTGCGGACACCCCGGGCGGTCTGCTGGCGCCGGACGGTACGACGTACATCCTGAACATGATCGACACGCCGGGTCACGTCGACTTCACGTACGAAGTCTCGCGGTCGCTCGAAGCGTGTGAAGGCGCCGTCCTGCTGGTCGACGCGGCGCAGGGGATCGAGGCGCAGACCCTGGCGAACCTGTACCTCGCACTGGGCGCGGACCTGCACATCATCCCGGTGCTGAACAAGATCGACCTGCCCAGCGCCCAGCCGGAGAAGTACGCCGCGGAGCTGGCCCACATCATCGGCTGCGACCCGTCCGACGTACTCAGGGTCTCCGCGAAGACCGGTGAGGGCGTCGAGGACCTGCTGAGCGAGATCGTCGCGCAGATCGAGCCGCCGAAGGGCGTCAAGGACGCTCCGCCGCGGGCACTGATCTTCGACTCGGTCTACGACACCTACCGCGGCGTGGTCACTTACGTCCGGGTCGTGGACGGCGAGCTCACCCACCGGGACCGGATCAAGATGATGTCGACCGGTGCGGTGCACGAGATGCTCGAGGTCGGCGTGATCTCCCCGGAGCCGGCGAAGTCGCGGAGCATCGGCGTCGGCGAGGTCGGCTACCTGATCACCGGCGTGAAGGACGTCCGCCAGTCCCGGGTCGGTGACACGGTCACCGCGGCCGTGCACGGCGCGACCGAGGCGCTCGGCGGCTACAAGCACCCCCAACCGATGGTGTACTCCGGGCTCTTCCCGATCGACGGTGACGACTACCCGACGCTGCGCGACGCCCTCGAACGCCTGCAGCTGAACGACGCCGCCCTGCAGTACGAGCCCGAGACCTCGGGCGCGCTCGGGTTCGGCTTCCGCTGCGGGTTCCTCGGGCTGCTGCACATGGAGATCGTCCGCGAGCGGCTCGAGCGTGAGTTCGACCTGGATCTGATCTCCACCGCGCCGAACGTGGTCTACCGGGTCGAGATGGAGGACGGCAAGGAGTACGTCGTCACCAACCCGAGCGAGTTCCCCGAAGGCAAGATCGCCGATATCTACGAGCCGGTCGTCCGCGCGACGATCCTGAGCCCGAAGGACTTCATCGGCGTCATCATGGAGCTCTGCCAGTCCAAGCGGGGCAACCTGCTCGGCATGGAGTACCTGTCCGAGGACCGGGTCGAGCTGCGCTACACACTGCCGCTGGCCGAGATCGTCTTCGACTTCTTCGACCAGCTGAAGTCGAAGACCAAGGGCTACGCGTCGCTGGACTACGAGCCCACCGGTGAGCAGTCGGCTGCGCTGGTCAAGGTCGACATCCTGCTGCAGGGCGAGACGGTCGACGCGTTCTCCGCGATCGTGCACCGCGACAACGCCTATGCGTACGGCGTCGCGCTGGCCGGCAAGCTGAAGGAACTGATCCCGAGGCAGCAGTTCGAGGTGCCGATCCAGGCCGCGATCGGGTCCCGGATCATCGCCCGCGAGTCGATCCGCGCGATGCGCAAGGACGTGCTGGCGAAGTGCTACGGCGGTGACATCACCCGGAAGCGCAAGCTGCTCGAGAAGCAGAAGGAAGGCAAGAAGCGGATGAAGATGGTCGGCCGCGTAGAGGTCCCGCAAGAGGCCTTCATCGCCGCCCTCCGCACCTCCGAACCAGTTGAGAAAGCAGGCAAGAAGTAGGTGCCGGTCGAGATCCCACCCGGCCTGCTTGCGGTTGCTACGCGTGGGCAGGACTGGGCGGAGTGGCTCGATCGGCTGCCGCGGTTGTTGCGCGACCTGCTCGACGAGTGGTCGTTGCGGGTCGACGGTACGGCGGCGTACGGCAACTGTGCGATCGTCGTACCGGTGCTGGCCGACGGGCAGCGCGCCGTACTCAAGGTGCAGTTCCCGCACTGGGAGGCCGAGACCGAGCATCTCGCCTTGCGAACGTGGGCAGGCAACGGCGCAGTACAGCTGCTGCGTGCGGACCCGCGGCGGTTCGCCTTGCTGCTGGAGCGGTTGGAGTCGCGCGACCTGACCACGATCGGCGCACTGGACGCCTGCGAGATCGTTGGCCAAACCTACAAACGGCTGCATGTCGCCGCGGGCCCGCAGTACCGGCCGTTGTCGGGGGAGCTGAAGCGCTGGGTCGAGGGCTTCCGCAGGTTGCCCGCGTCGGCGCCGGTGCCGCATCGGTACGTCGAGCAGGCGATCTCGTTGGCGGAGGACTTCATCGCCGACCCGGCCACCGACGGCAAGCTGATCCACACCGACCTGCACTACGAGAACATGCTCGCCGCGGAACGTGAGCCGTGGCTGGTGATCGACCCGAAGCCGCTCTCCGGTGACCCGCACTTCGAGGTCGCGCCGCTGATCTGGAACCGCTGGGAGGAAATCGCGGGCGATCTCCGGTTTGCCGTCCGGCAGCGGTTCTACTCGGCGATCGACGCGGCCGGTTTCGACGAGGATCGCGCTCGCGACTGGGTGATCGTCCGGCAGATGCTCAACGTGCTCGGCACGCTCGAGAACAGCGACGGCACGCTGCCGCAGGACTGGCTCACCCGCAATATCGCCATCGTCAAAGCCATCCAGGACTGACAGGCCGAGCGGAGCGTGAGCTAGTAGACACTCTGTTGAAGTTAGTAGTTACTACCTACTAACTTCGTGGCCATGCGGATGACTGGGCGAGAGCGGCGTGAGCAGATTCTCGGGATCGCCGAGGAGGAGTTCGCGGCCGCCGGGTTGTACGGCGCGTCGACCGAGACGATCGCGCGGCGGGCGGGGATTACGCAGGCGTACGTGTTCCGGCTGTTCGGGACGAAGAAGCAGCTGTTCCTGGCGTGCGTGGATTCCGCGTTCGGGCGGATGGCGCTGGCGATGCTGGCGGCCGCGGGCGGGTCGACCGGGATCGAGGCGCTGACGGCGATGGGGCAGGAGTACAACGACATGCTCGCCGATCGCACGACGCTGCTGCTCCAGCTCCAGGGCACCGCTGCCGCCGCGGCCGGTGACGGCGAGGTGCGCGACGCCGTACGGGCAAGCTTCGCGCGGTTGTGGCAGGCCGTTGCCGACACCGCGCAACTGGATCCGGTCACGATCAAGTCGTTCCTCGCCTTCGGCATGCTTCTCAACACCAACGCCGCGCTCGACCTGCCACAGGTCGACGAACCGTGGTCCCACCAGGCCAGAACCCGAATAAAACCAGGGCTTTTCGCGCACATCACCACCGAGACGAACCAATGACCATCGCGACCAAGCATGCCCCGGCGCCTGGGTTGCTCGCGGGGTTCCTGGTCTCCGTCGGTCTGGCCGGTGCGGTGATCGGCAGCCTCGGCGCACCTTTGATCACGGCGGTCGCCGAGGAGTACGACGTCTCACTCGCGGCCTCGCAGTGGACGCTGACGATCGCGCTGCTGGCGGGAGCCGTCGCGACACCCGTGTTCGGCCGGCTCGGGGCCGGGCCGCGGCGGCGCACCGTCGTACTCGGGATGCTCGGGGCCGAGGTCGTCGGCAGCCTGTTGACGGTTCTGTCCCTGCCGTTCGCGTTCCTGCTGATCGGTCGCGCGTTGCAGGGATCCGGGCTCGGGTTGGTGGTGCTGATGATGGCCGTCGCGCGGGACCATCTCGACGACCAGCGATCCGCGCGGACGATCGCCTTGCTGTCGGTCGCTTCGACGGCGGGGATCGGGATCGGCTACCCGTTGTCCGGTCTGCTCACCGACCTTGCCGGCGTACGTGCGGCGTACGGGCTCGGTCTCGTGATCACCGCGGCCGCCTTCGTCGCCGCGGTGTTCGCGCTCCCGCACGCGCCGGATCGCCCGGCGTCACGGCTCGATGTCCGCGGCGCGATCCTGCTGGCGATCGCGCTGCCCGCCCTGCTGCTGGTGATCGGCGACACCAGCCTCTGGCGGCACCACGCCGGCCTCGCGATCGGCATTCTCGCGGCTGCGCTGCTGCTGCTCATCGGTTGGACCTTTCTCGAGGCCCACACCGAGAAGCCGCTGGTCGACGTACGCCTCCTCCGTCACCCCGCGGTCGCCGCGGCCAACCTGGTGATGTTGACCGGCGGCGTCGGGATGTACTTGCTCTTCAGCCTGATCACCCGCTTCGTGCAGACCCCCGCGGAGGCCGGCTACGGCTTCGGGCTGAACACCTTCGAAGCCGGTCTGGTGCTCGTCCCGTTCTCGATCCTCGGCTTCGTCGCAGGCCGTCTCGTCCCCAGTTGGCGGGACCGCCTCGGCGCCCGATGGTTGCTGGCGGCAAGTACTGCGGTGGTCCTCGCGGCGTTCGTACTCTTCGCGATCGCCCGCTCACACCTCGTCGAACCGATCCTGGCCATCGGCATCCTCGGATTCGGCGTCGGCGCCTTCTCCGCCGCGATGCCCGCCGTCATCCTCGCGGTGACACCCAAGGCCGAGACGGCGAGCGCGATGAGCGTGAACGCCGTCGTACGCAGCGTCGGCTTCTCCACCGGCAGCGCCCTCGGCGGCCTCATCCTCGCCGCCCACACCACGGGCGACTTCCCCAGCGAATCCGGGTACGGCGCTGCCGCCTGGATCGGCGCCGCCGCAACCGCCGCGACCCTGGTGATCATCGCCATACTCCCGCTCAAGCAGCAATAAACCGGTGGATCGCGGCCACCCGGCCGGAGAGGATGCTGATATGCGGCTGCTGACGGTGAATGTGGTGGAGAAGCTGATCCCGGGTCCGAAGGAGACGGGATTGACCGCCATCGACAAGCGGCCGCAGCCCGGCCGGATCCGGGTCGGTGAGCTCGGACTGGCTGGCGACCGCGTTTGCGACACCAAGAACCACGGCGGCCCGGATCTCGCCCTCTACGCGTACGCCGAAGAGGATGCGAGCTGGTGGGCCGCCCAACTCGATCGCGACATCCCGACCGGCCTGTTCGGCGAGAACCTCCGCACCGAAGGGCTCGACGTCAACGGCGCGCTGCTCGGTGAGGTGTGGCGCATCGGCGACGAGGTCGAGGTCATGGTGCGTGCGCCCCGCATCCCGTGCATCACGTTCCAGCACCGCATGCAGGAGCCCCGCTGGGTCAAGCGCTTCCACCAGGCCGGCCGCCCCGGCGCGTACCTGAAGGTGCTCCGCGAAGGCACGATCGGCGCCGGCGACCCGATCGAGATCATCAGCCGCCCGGACCACGAGGTCACCGTCGCGCTGATGTTCGCAGAGCAGGATGCGCTCAAGATGCAGCAGATGCTCGGCTCTGGCGTCGATCTCATGGAGGAGCTCCGCGACACCGCGCAGCGCGTCGTGGCGCGCGGATGAGCGCCCCGCAGTCGTCGGTACGCCGGGGAATCCTGCCCGAGCCGGGTCCGTTGCGGCCGCTTGCCCTCGCCACCCTGCTGAGCCGCGTCGGCAACGGCCTGCTGATGACGGTCAGCGTCCTGTACTTCAACCGGATCGTCGGCCTGTCGATCGCGCAGGTCGGCCTCGGTCTCACCGTCGCGGGGTTGTTCGGGCTGCTGTCCGCCGTACCGCTCGGGCATCTGGCGGATCGGCGTGGACCGCGCGGCCTGTTCGTCGTCCTGAGCCTGATGGTGTGCGGGTTGTCGCTTCTCTACCTCGTGGTGCACAACTTCTGGCAGTTCCTCGTCGTGAGCATCGTGCTGACGATGATCGATCGCGGCGCGGGTGCGGTCCGGGCCGCGTTGATCGCCGCGGTGACTGTCGGCGCGGGTCGCGTCGCGGCTCGTGCGTACCTGCGGGCCGTCACGAACATCGGCATCATGGCCGGCGCCGCGATCGGTGCCTTCGCGCTGCACTTCGACACGGCTACGGCGTACCGCGTGATGTTCGTCCTCGACGCGGTGTTGAGTAGCATCGCGGCCTTCGTCGTACTGGCGATTCCGCGCGTGGCACCGCAACATCGCGATGACGACGGGCCGGTGTGGATCGCGCTGCGGGACCGTGGGTACCTCGCGGTCGCGGCGCTCAACGCGGGTATGAGCATCCACTTCGCCGTACTGGATGTCGCGATTCCGCTGTGGGTCGTCGACCATACCGACGCCCCGCGCTGGACGGTCGCGTTGCTGCTGATCATCAACACGGTGGTGGTCTCGCTGTTCCAGGTCCGGTCGTCGCGTGGCATCGCCGATCCGACGACTGCGGCGCGTGCGACCCGCACGGCCGGGTGGTTGCTGCTGGCATCGATGGTGCTGCTTGCCGGCGCGACCTGGGGCAACGCGCTGATCGCGGTCGCGCTCCTTGCGGCGGGCGCGCTGGTTCAGGTGATCGCCGAGCTGATGCAGTCCTCGGGATCGTTCCTGCTCAGCTTCGACCTGGCGCCCAACCACGCCCAGGGTCAGTACCAGGGCGTCTGGAACACCAGCATGTCGATCAGCACGATGATCGCGCCGACCGTCCTGGCCCTGTTGCCGCTCGGGCTCGGCGTTCCCGGCTGGATCATCCTCGGCGTGTGGTTCGCGCTGACCGGCGCGCTGTTCGTCCCAGTGGTTCGGTGGGCGGAGAGTCGTCGCCCAGCAGCTGTGCCGGCGTAGCGCTCAGTTGGTGGGTTCGCGGTAGCCGAGGGCGGCGGAGATCTTGCGGGCGGCCTCGATCGCGGCCGGAGCCATCAGCGCGACCTGGGCGATCGACTGCTCCAAGGACAACGTGGAGATGCTGACGGCGGCGACGGCCGCGCCGGTGTGGTCGTGGATGACTGCGGCGACACAGCGGATCCCGGGCTCGTTCTCCTCGTCGTCCAGCGCGTACCCGCGAGCACGCACCTGCGTGAGATCGGTTTTCAAAGCGGCAGCGGTCGTGTGCGTGAGCGGCGTACGTGCCGGAAGACCGGTCCGCGTGATGTGGACGTCGAGGTCCTCTTCGTCCTTCTCGGCGAGGAGCGCCTTGCCGATGCCGGTGCAGTGCAGCCAGATCGCCTTGCCGACGCGCGACGGCATCCGGTACGGCTTCGGGCCGTCGAGGCGGGCGACGTAGATCGCCTCGTCGCCGTTGAGCAGTCCGACGTGCACCGTGCAGCGCGTCTGTGCGACGAGATCCGCGAGGACCGGGCGGGCGACCGTTGCCAGGTCGACGTTGGTCAACGCATGACCAGCCAGCCGGAGCGCCTTCGGGCCGGGGTGGTACGAGCCGTCGTCGGCCTGCGTGACGAACTCGTGCTCGACCAGCGACGCCATGATCCGGTGCACGGTCGACTTGGCCAGACCGGTCGCGTTCACGACGTCGGTGAACCGCGAGTGCTCCAGTACGGCGTCCAGCACCATCAACGTCTTGTCGATGGCCGAGGGCGAACTCATGTCGCTCATCCTGCCACTCCTATCTGGCCAGCCAGCCGCCGTCGACCGCGAGAACGTGGCCGTTCACGTAGTCGGCCGCCGTGGAAGCGAGGAACACCGCCGCGCCGACGACGTCCTCCGGCCGCCCCCAGCGACCGGCCGGGATGCGCTGCCGGATGGCGGCCTCGCGAGCCGGGTCCGCGCGCAGCTCGGTGGTGTTGTCGGTACTGATGTACCCGGGCGCGATCGCGTTCACCTGAACCCCGGCCGGACCCCACTCGTTGGCCAGCGCCCGGGTCAGTCCCGCTACCGCATGCTTGCTGGCAGTGTAGGCCGGAACCGTGATCCCGCCCTGGAAGCTCAGCAGCGAGGCGATCGTGATGATCTTCCCGGTACGCCGTTCCGCCATCGCGGCCCCGACCGGGCGGGTGACTGCCCAGGTGGAGTTGAGGTTGACGTCGATCACGTGCTGCCAGTCCGCGATCGTGGTTTCGGCCGCCGGCGCTCGCCGGATCGTACCGGCGTTGTTGACCAGGATGTCGATGTTCCTGGACCTGGCCAGCTCTGAGGCCGTCTGTTCCACCGCGGCGGGATCCGCGAAGTCGGCGATCACCACGGTCGCTTCGCCGCCGCCGTTCTGCTTGATCGCCTCGAGGGTGTCCTCGAGCGCTGCGTCCCGGGCCATCAGAATCAGCTCGGCGCCGGCCGCGGCGTACCCCGCTGCGATGGCGGCACCGATGCCGCGGCGGGCTCCGGTGACGAGCGCAGTACGCCCTTCGAGGCTGAACGTCACCGCAGGTCCTGTACGTCGACACCGTCCATGTCGCCGAACGCCTGGTTCTCGCCGGCCATCGCCCAGACGAAGCTGTACGACGACGTGCCGCAGCCGGAGTGGATCGACCAGCTCGGCGAGATGATCGCCTGCCGATCCGCGACGAGCACATGCCGGGTCTCATCGGGCTCGCCGAGGAGGTGGACGATCCGCTCGGTCTCCGGGAGGCCGAAGTACAGATAGCACTCGGTACGGCGGTCGTGGGTGTGGGCGGGCATGGTGTTCCAGGTGCTGCCCGCATGCAGTGTGGTCACACCGAGCACGACCTGGCAGCTCTGTACGCCGTCCGCGTGGATGTACTGGTCGATCGTGCGACGGTTCGCGGTCTGCTGGTCGCCGAGCTCGAGCCGGTTCCCCTCGCCGGGGTTGACCTGCGCGGTCGGGAAGGCGGTGTGCGCCGGCGCGGAGAAGATGTAGAACGCTGCATCGGCCCCCTCGAAAACGACCTCGCGTACGCCGCGGCCGACGTACAGGCAGGCGCCGGCGGTGAGCTCGTACTTCGTGCCGTCCGCGGTGACCGTGCCGGGTCCGCCGACGTTGACGATGCCGGCCTCGCGGCGTTCGAGGAAGTACTCGCTGCGCAACGGTGGATACGTATCCAACGTCAGCGGCCCGTTCGCGGGGCGGGCGCCGGCGAGCACGATCCGGTCGTGGTGGGTGAGCACCGCGGTGATCGCGTCCGGGACGAAGAGGTCGTCCACCAGGTAGTGGCGGCGCAGCGCGGCGGTGTCGAAACCGGGCAGCTGCTCGGGATGGGTGGCGTGCCTGATCTGCAGAGTCACAGAACAAGGTTCTACATGACGGAACCTCCCTGTCAATCATCGAAGCCTCTGGAACCCAGCAGCGAATTGTTCCAGGTTCCGTGACTTGACACCGAGTTCTGGTCAATGGAACCTTCCAGTCAATCGCCCATCGCCCCTGGGAGGATCCTCATGACCACTTTGGACTGGACGGTCCTGGTCGCGTACTTCGTGTTGATGGTGCTGATCGGGCTCTGGTCGCGCACCAAGATCAAGACAGTCGTGGACTACTTCACGACCGGCGGCCGGATTCCCTGGTGGTTGTCCGGCATCTCGCATCACATGTCCGGCTACAGCGCGGTCATGTTCGTCGCGTTCGCGGCAGTTGCCTACAGCTACGGCATCACGGTCTACGTCTGGTGGGCCATGACGATCGGCATCGGCGTCGGCATCGGCGCGTTCCTGTTCGCCGCCCGCTGGAATCGTCTTCGCGCCAAACACGGGGTTGTGTCGCCACTGGAGTACCTCGCACGCAGGTACAACCTGCCGACGCAGCAGGCGCTCGCGTACTCCGGTGCCGCGCTGAAGGTCGTCGACATCGCGTCCAAGTGGGTCGCGATCGCCGTACTGCTGAACGGATTCACCGGTGTGCCGATGCGGTGGGGGATCCTGCTGACGGGTGTGGTGACGATGCTGTACGCGACGCTCGGCGGGCTGTGGGCCGACGTACTCACCGACTTCGGCCAGTTCGTGATCCAGTTCGGCGCCGGCATCGCGATGTTCATCGGCGTGCTCGCACATCTGGACGGCGTACCGACGTTGTGGAAGATGTGGGATCAGTTGCCGGCCGGGCACGGTGACGCGCTGAACGGGCCGTACACGCCGATCTTCCTGATCGCGTTCCTGTTCATCAAAACCTTTGAGTACAACGGCGGCATGTGGAACCTGGCACAGCGCTACATGGCCGCGCCGACGGGATCCGCGGCGAAGAAGTCCGCGCTGCTGTCGTCGGCACTCTGGCTCGTGTGGCCGCTGGTGCTCTTCATCCCGATGTGCGCCGCGCCGCTGCTCGTACATCCCGGCAAGCCGGAGCAGTCATACGTCGAACTGTCGCAACTGCTCCTGCCGAGCGGGCTGATCGGGCTGGTGCTGGCTGGGTTCTTCTCGCACACGATGGCGATGGTCGCGTCCGACGCGAACGCGATCTCGTCGGTGATCACGCGGGATCTCGCGCCGGTGCTGGTGCCGAAGGTTCGCCGGTTGACCGATGCGGCGACGTTGAAGATGGCGCGGATCGTGACGTTCACGTTCGTCACGGTGAGCATGCTGATCGCGATCGCCACGAACGGCGAAGGCGTCGTACTGAAGATCGTCGTCGACCTGGTCGCCGCGACGATGGGACCGATCGCGATCCCGCTGATGCTCGGCCTGCTGCCGTGGTTCCGGCGGAGCGGATCGCGCGCCGCGCTGGCGTCGTGGGCGATCGGCCTGATCGCGTGGGCGATCGTCAAGTACGGCATCGGCTCGACCGACCAGACCCTGGTCGTCGCGTTGCCGCTGGCAACTTCCCTGGTGGTGTACGTCGGCCTCGGCCTGCTGCTGCCGGAGAACCGCCCGGAGGTCGACGACCTGGTCGACTCGCTGAACACCGACCCGGACGAGACCGCCGCCCGCCCCGCGGCGGTCCCGTCCTGAAACACTGGCCCAACCCAACCCTCAGGAGAACAACCCCATGCCGAACATCACCGTCGAACTCCTCTCCGGCCGCACCCTCGACCAGCGCCGCGAGTTCGTCGCCGCCGTCACGGACTCCGCCATCGCCATCCTCGGCGCGAAGCGCGAGGCCGTCCGCATCGTCTTCCAGGAAATCGAAAAGACCGACGTGGCCAACGGCGGCACGCTGGTTGCGGACGTCTGACACTGACCAACCTCCGCCTGCGCTCGTGTGCGCACGTCGCGTAGGCGGTGGCGCTGGCTGGCGCGGGCGGTTGATCAGTGGCAGAAGTCCGGTCTCTGAAACTGCCGGACGTCCACGCCGCCGACCTACTACTCTGCGATGCATGCGAGTAGGCGTTTTCGGTGCAACAGGTCAGGTCGGCGGCGTGATGCGGGAGTTGCTGGTTGAGCGCAACTTCCCGGTGGACGAGGTGAGGTTCTTCGCCTCGGCTCGGTCGGCGGGGAAGACGTTGGCGTTCGGGGACCGGGAAGTCGTGGTCGAGGATTCCGCTACGGCGGACTTCGCCGGGCTCGAGCTTGCGCTGTTCTCCAACGGGAAAACGGCCTCGAAGGAGCTCGCCCCGAAGGTTGCTGCGGCGGGGGCAGTTGTCGTGGACAACTCGTCCGCCTGGCGGATGGATCCCGACGTACCGCTCGTCGTCTCCGAGGTGAACCCGGGCGACCTCGACAACCTGCCCAAGGGCATCGTCGCCAACCCGAACTGCACGACGATGGCCGCGATGCCGGTCCTCGCCCCGCTGCACCGGTCGGCGGGATTGACGCGACTGGTGGTCTCGACGTACCAGGCCGTCTCCGGCTCCGGTGGTGTCGGCGTGAGTGAGCTCGAGGACCAGGCCCGCGCCCTCGCCGTACCGGGCGGGAAGCTTGCCCGCGGCACCGAAGGCATCACGCTCCCGGAGCCCAAGGTGTACGCCGGACCGATCGCGTTCAACGTGCTCCCGCTCGCCGGATCGATCGTTGCCGATGGCACCGGTGAGACCGACGAGGAGCAGAAGCTCCGCAACGAGAGCCGCAAGATCCTGCACATCCCGGACCTCCCGGTCGCCGGCACCTGCGTCCGGGTGCCCGTCTTCACCGGCCACTCGCTCAGCATCAACGCCGAGTTCGCCGAGTCGATCACTCCGGAGCGCGCGACCGAGATCCTCGGATCCGCGCCGGGCGTGGCCGTCACGGACCTCCCGACCCCGCTGCTCGCCGCCGGCCAGGACCCGTCGTACGTCGGCCGCATCCGCCAGGACCAGTCCGTGCCGGGCAACCGCGGGCTCGTCCTGTTCGTCTCGAACGACAACCTCCGCAAGGGCGCCGCGCTCAACGCCGTACAGATCGCGGAGCTCCTCGCCCAGCGATAATCTCTCGACGTCAAGAAGGCTGATCGGTAGCGGTGGGACTCCGGGGCGCGACGGATCAGGGTATGTTGCGGAAACGTGATGGAGAACGCGCGAGCAGGCGCGCGAGTGCCATGGTCAGGACCAGCTGCTTGCGATTACCCTCCAGTCACTTGACCCCCATTGGAGGCCAGTTATGAAGCCTGTCGCCGATTCCGGCCAGCTCGCTCTCCTGAGCAACCGCAAGGGCACGATGGCCCAGATGTTCCTGGAGCGGGTGGAGGCGACCCCTGCCCGGGAGGCGTTCCGGTTCCCGCGCGGCGAGCAATGGAAGTCGGTGAGCTGGCGCGAGACCGAGGAGCTGACGCGCCGGCGTGCGGCCGGGCTGATCGCGCTCGGCGTCGAGCCGGAGCAGCGGGTCGCGATCGCGTCCAGCACCCGGATCGAGTGGATCGAGTGCTACCTGGCCGCCGTACTCGCGGCCGCCGCGACGACCACGATCTACCCGACGACGATCTCGTCCGACGTGGCGTTCATCGTGGCCGATGCCGACGTGCAGCTGGTGTTCGCCGAGGACGAGGAGCAGGTGGACAAGCTCCGCGCGCACCGGTCCGAGACACCGTCGCTGCGCAAGGTCGTGCTGATCGACGGTACGCCGGTGGAGGGCGACGGCGACTGGGTCATCTCGCTGGGGGACCTCGACGCGCTGGGCGACGAGTACCTGGCTGGGCACCCGCCCGTGGTCGACGAGCGGATCGCGGCGATCAAGCCGGACGATCTGTGCACGCTGATCTACACCTCCGGTACGACGGGGCGGCCGAAGGGCGTGCGGTTGGCGCACTCGGCGTGGACGTACGAAGGCGCCGCGGTCGAGGGGATGCGGGTGCTGTCCCCGGACGACCTGCAGTTCCTGTGGCTGCCGTTGTCCCATGTGTTCGGCCAGGTGCTGCTCGCCGTGCAGTGCCAGATCGGGTTCGCAACCGCGGTGGACGGGCGGATCGACAAGATCGTCGAGAACGCGGCCGTCGTACAGCCGACGTTCATGGCGGCGGCGCCGCGGATCTTCGAGAAGGCGCACGCGCGGATCCGGACGATGATCCAGTCCGAGGGCGGCGCGCGGGCGAAGATGTTCGACTGGGCGTTCGGGGTTGGTTCGCGGGTCTCGGCTTTGCGGCAGGCGGGGCGGGAGCCGTCCGGTCTGCTGGCGGCGCAGTTCGCGGCGGCCGATCGGTTGGTGCTGTCGAAGATCCGGGCTCGCTTCGGCGGGCGGATCCGGTTCTTCGTGTCCGGTTCGGCGGCGCTGGACAAGACGCTGGCCGAGTGGTTCCACGCGGCCGGGTTGCTGATCCTCGAGGGGTACGGGCTGTCCGAGACGTCGGCGGGGTCGACGTTGAACCGGCCTTCGCAGTACCGGCTCGGGAGCGTCGGGCCGGCGTTCCCGGGGACGCAGTTCAAGATCGCCGAGGACGGGGAGATCCTGATCAAGGGCGACGGGGTGATGAGCGGGTACCACAACCAACCCGCGCAGACGGCCGAGGTCCTGGACGCGGACGGGTGGTTCCACACCGGCGACATCGGGCACTTCGAGGACGAGTTCCTGTTCATCACCGACCGGAAGAAGGACCTGTTCAAGACGTCCGGCGGCAAGTACGTCGCGCCGCAGGTGATCGAGGGCCGCTTCAAGACGATCTGCCCGTATGCGAGCCAGTTCATCGTCCACGGAAACAAGCGCAACTTCGTATCGGCGCTTGTCACGCTGGACCCTGATGCTGTTGTGGGTTGGGCCGCCGCGAACGGCATGAGCGGGAAGCCGTACGCCGAGATCGTGACGTCCGACGCCGCGCAGACGATGGTCCAGGGCTACGTCGACGAACTCAACGCGACCCTCAACCGCTGGGAAACCATCAAGAAGTTCACGATCCTCGACCGCGACCTCACGGTCGAGTCCGGCGAGATGACCCCCAGCCTGAAACTCAAACGAAAGTACGTCGAGGTCGAGTACGCCGCCGTCCTCGACAAGATGTACGAATAGCAACTGAGGCAACCCACGCACCGCTACGCTCACTCCTTCGTCGCGCGCTACGAGCTGACCTGCCCACGGGCTATCCGAGCGCTACCGCCCGACTGCACCGCCCTGGGTTGACCTACGTGCGAGCAGCATGTCGCGAGGCCGGCTCCGTCGCAACGGACGAGCAGGACCAACGAGCCCTGGCCATTGACCGCGTCAAACTTGCTGCGGGAGGGTTCGCACCATGAGTGCGTGGAATGAGCATGACGTTGAAGCCAAGGTCTGGGATGTGCTGTCGGCTGTGCCGGTGGTCAATGCGGACGGCCACCATTACGGGCGAGCTTGGGTAACGACGTATCAGCTGGCCATCAAGGTTGCTGAGACGTTTCCGAAGTTGGCCGACGATCTGGGGCTCAAACTGGGTGGTGCTGGGACCGGAGAGCAGGTCAGCCTCTCGCAGTACCTCGCGAAACAGTTGTCGGCGCAGATCAAGAAGCACGGCGACAACTACCGGATCGAGGGAGCCTTCCTGTCAGGGCTGGCTCTGACTGAGCTGAAGTTCAAGCGCTCGGACGGCGAGGAACTCAAGAGCAGTGTCACCGGAAGCGGGTACGACCTGTCTCTCTTCCGCGTTCGCCCGAAACAGTTCAGTGCCGACGTCAGCGGCTGAGGAACTTGCGGATGACCTCGACGTACTTTGTTGGTTCCTCGTCGGCGATGGAGTGGGCCGACTTGGTGAAGATCTCGAGGGTGGCTCGGGGGAGGCGGGTGGCGAGGTCGCGGGGGGTGTCGAAGCCGACGTGGCGGTCCCAGAGGGCGGCGAGGATGAGGGTCGGGATCTCGACGGCGGCCAGGTCGTCGGCGAGATCGGGGCGTTCGGTGCCCACGAGCGCCATCGCCATTTCCAGGTTGGATTCCGGCGCCGCGGGATCGTCGGCGGGGATGTTGGCCGGGTCGTAGTAGAAGAAGTTCGCCGCGTTCTCGCTCTGGGCGATCGCGCCGATGGCGGCAACTGTGCGCTCGATCTGGTCGGTGAGGGGCTCGAGTTGATGGCGAAGGGCGGTGCGCTCGTCCGGCGTCAGGATCGGGTCGACCGCGGCCGGGCGCATCGTCCACAGGCCGGGGTGGAGGGGATCGACGATCGGGGGAGCGTGCAGGATCAGACCGGCCACATAGTTGCTGTGAGCAACGGCGTACTCCGCGGCCAGCAGGCACCCGAACGACACACCCCACGGCACGATCCGCTCGACGCCCAGCGCCGTACGCAACTCATCTAAATCGGCGACAAGCTGGGTCATCGTGTACGTGCTTGTGTCAGAAGGACGCGCCGACCGCCCGCACCCTCGCTGGTCGTAGAAGATGACCGGCGCGAGCTTCGCGATCTCGTCACCGACGGACTGCTCGATCGAGTACGAGCTCTCGCCCGGCCCGCCGTGCACCAGCACCAGCGGTTCTCCGTCGTTGTCGGCGCCCGCGATCCGGACCCAATGATCGACCCCACCTGCGGCGATTGTCCGCACTCCGTCACTCAACATGGGTGCGAGGATACGGGTCAGCGGTTGAGGTACGCGAGGACGGCCAGCACGCGACGGTTGTCGTCGTCGGACGCCGGCAGGTCGAGCTTGGCGAAGATGCTGGCGATGTGTTTGGTGATGGCGCTGATGGAGAGCGTCAACTGTTGCCCGATCGCGGCGTTCGAGCGACCGGCGGCCATAAGTTCCAGTACGTCGCGTTCGCGCGGAGTCAGGTCCGCCGTACGCCCGCGTGCATCCCCTCGGCTGAGGAGCTTGGCGACGACCTGTGGATCCATCGCCGTACCGCCGCCGGCCACCGACCGTACGGCCTCGACGAACTGGTCGGTGTTGAAAACCCTGTCCTTCAACAGGTAGCCGACCGAGCCGTTGCCATCGGCAAGAAGCTCGCGAGCGTACAGCTGCTCGACGTACTGCGACAACACGAGCACCGGGAAGCCGGGTCGATGCCGTCGCGCCTCGATCGCGACCTGCAGGCCCTCGTCCGTGAACGACGGTGGGAGCCGTACGTCGACCACCGCGATATCGGGCTGTTGATCGACAATTGCCTTCCGCAACGACGGGCCGGTGTCGACCGCGGCAACCACAGTGAACCCATGATCGGTCAGCGTCCGGACGAGCCCGTCGCGGAGCAGGAACAGGTCCTCGGCGACCACTACACGGATCGGATCGCGCACGGCACCTCCAGCTGGACGCGGGTCGGACCGCCGAGAGGACTGTCGACCTCGACCGTACCGTCGAAGATCGCGAGCCGACTCTCGATGCCACGCAGACCGGTCCCGTTCATCGGCTCCGCTCCGCCCGGGCCGTCGTCGGTGACATCGCAGCGCAGTACGCCGTTCTCATGGTGCAGCGAGATCGCCACGGCGGTCGCAGTACGGGCATGCTTGGCGGCGTTGGCGAGCAGCTCATTGGCGGCGAAGTACACCGCCGACTCGACTGGCAGCGACGGACGGCCCGGGAGGTCAGACGTGACCTCGACCTCGAGTAGCGAGTCCAGGGCCAGCGCGCGGATCGCGTCGGCGAGACCGCGGTCCGCGAGTACGGGCGGATGTACGCCGCGGACCAGATCGCGCAACTGATCGAGCGCCTGGGAAGACGCCTCGCGAGCGGCGATCACCAGGTTGCGTGCGGCCTCGGGGTCCTCGTCGAACAGACGCTCAGCGTTGCTGAGGCTCATGCCGAGCGCTACCAGCCGGGCCTGCGCGCCGTCGTGCAGATCGCGTTCGATCCGGCGCAGCTCAGCGGCCTGGGCGCCGGCGCTGTCGGCGCGGGTCTCGACCAGCGTGTCGACGCGTTCCTCCAGCGCGGCCGTCCGCGAGGGCCCGAGCAGGTCGGCCGACCAGCTGGCGCGCAGGGTGAGCAACGGCGGCCCGATGTACAGTCCGGCCGCGATCATCGCGAGGCCGACCGGGATCGCGGCGAGCGCGGTCGCGGTCGAGGTCACGTGGATCGGGCCGAACGAGTTGATACCGCCCGCCCGTTCGTTGGCCCGCCAAACGAACGGCTGGACGACGGCGCCGTACACCCCGAACAGCGGCATCGCGACCGCGAGCGCCGTCGCCCACGTCCCGATCACCGGGTCGATAATCGCCCACAGCACATCTCGCCAGGTACTGCGCGCCTTCAGCAGCGCGATCGCACCGGTCTCATGCCCGTACGGTCGCTTCACGCCGACACCGGCCATCCGCACCAGACCACGCCCCGCATCCGCCACCCGGCGCATGAACCAGACCGCAGGCGGCACGGCGTACCGCCCGATCCCGACCAGAACCAGCGCGCTGCTGACGAGCACAAGCACCGCCGCGACAACCCCCGCGACAGACAGCAACATCGTCACCAACGCCCGCACCGGCGTGAACACCCTCGCCCTCAGTCCCGTCAACATACCCCGAGCCTGTCGCCTCCCACGCCCGATCCCACTGCGGCTGCCTACCGAACCACCCTGTACTTATCCCCACCTCAGCATCGCTATCCGATGGGTCACTGCTCGAGGAGTTGCTTCAGTGCGGTGAGGTTTGCGGCGACCGCGGACTTGATGCGGGCGAGGGCGATCGGGGCCAAGAGCTTCAGTGGACCGGGCGGCTGGAGGTCGACCGTATTGGTGAGGAGCGCGCCGCCGTCGACCGCGTCGAGGGTGTAGGTGAGGACGGCTGGAAAGGAGTTGAGGGTGCCCTGAACTGTGAGCTTCTGGTCAGGGATGAGCTCGACGATCTCCAAGGATTCCGACGTGTGGACGGGGATGGTGCGGGTCTGCACATAGCGGGTGCCCACGCGAGGTGGGCCGGGGGTGAGCTGGCGGGTTTCGGAGAGGGCGTAGTTCCAGTGCGGGAGGTTCTCGAGGTTTGCCAGGTAGGTGAAGACCGTGGTCGGTGGACGGTCGATGGTGATCGTGTTGGTGAATTTCATTGCGGCCGCCGGGAGCTGTCGACGAGGCGCTGCGCCGCGGTCGGGTCGTGGGCGGGGAGGATGACGAGGCCGGGTAGTTGCTCGGCGAGCGCCAGGACGTTGTCGGTCGTACGGGCGAGCTCGCTCCGGACGCCAACGCCTGGCAGTTGACGGCGTTCGAGCAGGCCGGCCTCGTACGTGAGGTCGCCGACCATCAGCAGTGGCGGCAGCTCGCGCCGGCGTACGAGCATCGACATCGACCCAGGCGTGTGACCAGGCGTCGGGAACAAGAGGATCGATCCGTCGCCCATGACGTCGAACGCTCGCGGGAAGGACACGAGATCGACATCGGTGCTGAAGTCGACGTGTTTCCAGCGCGCGCCGGGTACGTCGATATGCGCCCGCAGGAAGCCGCGAGCCTCGGGGGAGAACCCGGACAGCTGGTCCCACTCCGACGACGTGATCAGCAGTTCACTGCCGCCGAGCTGAGGGATCCCGCCGATGTGGTCCTGGTGCAGGTGCGAGATGACCGCCTTGTCGACGTCAGCGGTCGAGTACCCGAGCGTGCCCAGTTGTGCGTCAAGCGTCTCGTGCTCGGCGATGTGGAATTTGGCCAACCGGTCGTAGACGACCCCGTTGAACCCGCCCGGGAAGTACGACGGATCGGTCACCGAGGCGCGATCCTGACCGGTGTCGAACAACACCAGTCCGTTCGCGTGCTCGACGACGTACACGTTGATCGGGCGGGCCGGCAGCCAGCGGCGGGACGTGAGCAGCCACCAGTACAGCGGCTTCCGCGAGCCGTACGCGTGTTCGGGGTGGATCTCGACGCTGCCGGTGCTGATCACCGACACCGCCTTGACCGGGTCGCCGGTGCCACTGCGCGCCGGCAATCTGGTTGCTTCCGTGGACATCTGAACTCCCTTCGGGCCCCGACGGATTCGGGGCCGAGGGCATCAGTCTTCGCCCGGGTCGGCGGCCGCGTCTGTGACTTTTGTAGTGCGTGGGAGTAACCGAGGTCACGCGTCGTCGGGGTTCCAGGTCTGGTCGTGGAGACCGGTGGCATCGAGGATGTGGACCTTGTCGGCGGAGGTCGCGACCAGCCCGGCCAGCCGGAACTCTCGCAGTACGCGCGCCACCACCTCGCGGACCGATCCGACGGAATCCGCGAGGTCCTGCTGGGACACCCGGGCGACGAGTTCGCCGCGTGGACCCTGCTGGGTCGACGCGAGGTCCAGCAAGTGCGAGGCGACCCGCTGTCGCACGGTGCCAAAAGTGTTGATCGCGGTCTGCTGCAGGTTCTCGTACAGCCGGCGACTGAGCTCCTCCGCCACCGCCCACGCGACCCGGCTGTCGGTACGCGCGGCAGTCGTCAGCAACCCGGCATCGATCCGGAAGAGCGTGCACTCCGAGAGCGTCTGGACGCCGACATCGGCCGGTCCCGCGACGAGCACGGCGATCCCGAGTACGTCGCGACCTCGCGCGTACCGGACCGTCACCTGACGCCCTTCCGGCGAGGACATGTAGACACGCAGCAACCCGCGAACCACCAGCAGTGCGCGCGGAGAGGAGCGCTCACGGTACAGCGTGCTGCCGGCGGGGTAATCGATCCGATCACCCGTCGCCAGCAGCCGCTCGATCAGCTCACCCGGCAGCCCACCGAGGAAGCTGCCGGCCAGAGCCGTCGCCACGTCCCCATCAGCCACCCCGCAAGCATGATCCAACTACTCCGCCGACGCTACTGACTACCGACCAGGGCGGCGGCGTGTTTGCCGGTGGTGAGGGATTGGCCTTGGTCGATCATTTGTTCGGCGATCCGGTCTACGGCGTGGGAGAAGGCTTCGGAGTTCTCGGGGTCCCAGTCGGTGAGGCGGTCGAGCATCCAGATCCGGAAGGCGCCGACGAAGCGCTGGAACATCTCCATGCCGAGCTGGGTGAAGCGGTACTGGCCGAGAGTCTCGGAAAGGTAGCCGCCGGCAACCAGTTGGCTGGCGAGGGGTTCCAGCGCGCCGGGTGGCATGCGGAGGTCGCCGGTCATCTCGGCCAGGGTCGCGGAGCCCTTCTCGGCGCCGCCGCGGAAGACGCGCATGATCATCCAGGCCTGGGCGTTGCTGAGCGGGATACCGGACTCGGCCAGGACCTCGGGCGCGGGGTTGCGCTTGTGGTGCTGTACGACGAGGGCCGCGAGCTTCTGGAGTTCGTGCTCGGAATCGAACGACGACGGCGCCGCGAAGTTCTCGCCGACGTCGGACGCAGCCATGCGCGCGCTGTCGCGGAGCGGAACTTCCTTCAGCATCAGCGCGGTCAGGAACCCGAGCGCCGCCACCGGGACGGCCCACAAGAACACGGTGTGCAAGGAGTCGGCGTACGCCGCCGTCACCGCCGACCGCATCGACTCGGGGAGGTTGCGCACGCCGTCGACCGTCGTCACCACCCGCGGATCCGCGCCCGTGGCCCGGACGGCTTCCTCCAAGTGAACCGGCAGTTGGTGGGAGTAGATCGACCCGAACACTGCCACCCCGAACGAGCTGCCCATCGTGCGCAGGAAGCTCACCCCGGACGTCGCGACCCCGAGGTCCGCGTAGTCGACGGTGCTCTGAACGACGACCGTGGGGACCGGCATGCACAGGCCAACACCCACTCCGAGTACGACCATGTACCCGGCCGTCACGACGTACGACGTGGAGTTGTCGAGCAGAGAGAGCAGGAACAGCCCGACACCGATCAGGATCGTGCCGACGATCGGGAACAGCCGGTAGCGGCCGGTCTTGCTGATGGTCTGACCGGTCACGACCGACGCGACTAGCAGCCCGCCGACGAGGGGCAGCATCTGCAGGCCGGACTCCGTCGCCGAGGCGCCGTGCACGAACTGCAGGTACGTCGGCAGGTACGTGACCCCGCCGAGCATCGCGAACCCGATGATGAAGCTCATCACCGCGCACACTGTGAACACCCCGGACCGGAACAAGCGCAACGGCAGCAACGGTTCCGCGGCCCGCTGTTCGACCAGGATAAAGAGGCCCAGGGCAACGAGTGAGCCGATCGCCATCGAGATGATGACTGGCGAGGTCCAGTCGTACTCGTTGCCGCCCCACGTCGTCACCAGCGTCAGCCCGGTCGCGGCGAGCGCGATGAACAGGATGCCGAGATAGTCGATCTTCGGCCGTTCCGGCGCCTTCACCGACGGCAACGAGATCGAGGCGACGATCAGGACGACGATGCCGAGCGGGATGTTCACGTAGAACGCCCACCGCCAGCTCAGGTGGTCGACGAACAGCCCGCCGAGCAGCGGACCGGCGACCGTCGAGACGCCGAAGACCGAGCCCATCACGCCCTGGTACTTCCCGCGTTCGCTCAGCGGTACGACGTCCGCGATCACGGCCATCGCGGTCACCATCAGACCGCCGGCGCCGAGGCCCTGGATCGCGCGGGAGCCGACCAGCCACAGCATCGAGTCGGCCATCCCGCACAGGGCCGAGCCGGCGAGGAACAGCACGACGCTGATCAGGAACATCCGCTTACGCCCGTACAGGTCGCCGAACTTGCCGATCAGCGCGGTCATGATCGTCTCGGCGAGCAGGTACGACGTGACCACCCAGGACAGGTGGTTGGCGCCGCCGAGGTCACTGACGATGGTGGGCAGCGCGGTCGCGACAATCGTTTGATCGAGGGCCGCGAGCAACATTCCGAGCATGATCGCGACGATGACCGCGTTCCGGGTGCCGCGTCCGACAGGCTGAGCCTCGGTCTCCATAAGCCGAATGTAGCTATTTCAGGACATCCTGTTACCACGAAACGACGGAGATCCGGTCAAGAATGAGGCCCTGCCCGAGGTCCGTAGGATGGGTGGGTGCCGTCAACATTGCCCGAGGGGGAGGTTGCGCCCCTGGACGGGGCGTTGCCGGAGTCCGCCGTACGCGAAGCCGCGAGCCGGCCGTTGGGGTTCTACCTGCACGTGCCGTTCTGTGCGTCGCGGTGCGGGTACTGCGACTTCAACACCTACACCGCGCGCGAGCTCGGCGGCGGTGGCTCGCAGGCGTCGTACGCCGAGACCGCGGTCCGTGAGGTGCTTCTGGCGCGTCGCGTGCTGGGGGAGCTCGACCGGCCGGTCGACACCGTGTTCTTCGGGGGAGGTACGCCGACGTTGCTGCCGGCGGCCGATCTCGGGAAGATGCTGGCCGCCGTACGCGACGAGTTCGGGCTGGCTCCTGACGCGGAGGTGACGACCGAGGCCAACCCCGAGTCGGTCGACCCCGCGTACCTCGAGGAGCTGCGCGCGGTTGGCTTCAACCGGGTCAGCTTCGGCATGCAGAGTGCGTCGTCGCATGTGCTCAAGATCCTCGATCGCCAGCACACTCCGGGGCGAGCGTTGCAGGCGGTCAAGGAGGCGACCGCGGCCGGCTTCGAGCACGTCAACCTCGATCTGATCTACGGGACGCCGGGCGAGTCGCTGGATGACTGGCGCGCTTCGCTCGAGTCGGCGTTGTCCGCTCAGCCCGATCACGTGAGCGCTTATGCGTTGATCGTCGAGGATGGGACGCAGTTGGCGCGGCGGATCCGGCGCGGTGAACTGCCGATGCCGGACGACGACGATCTCGCCGACAAGTACGTCCTGGCCGACGAGCTGCTGTCGGCCGAAGGCCTGCGCTGGTACGAGGTCTCCAACTGGGCCCGCAGTACGGCGGCCCGCTGCCGTCACAACGAGCTCTACTGGCGCGGCGACACCTGGTGGGGCATCGGCCCCGGCGCCCACAGCCACGTAGCCGGCACCCGCTGGTGGAACGTCAAGCACCCCACCGCGTACGCCGAACGCCTGAACGCCGGCGAAAGCCCGGCCCACGCGCGCGAAACCCTCGACCCCGACACCCGCCGGGTCGAACGAGTGCTGCTCGAGGTCCGGCTGTCGGAAGGCCTCCCACTCGACGTTCTCGACGAGCCGGGCCAAGCCGCAGTGGACCAGCTGGTCGCCGACGGATTGGTAGTGATCGCCGACACCTCCCGCACGAATCTCGGCAAGCGCGGGGTAAGCCAGCGGCTTGTGCTGACTGATCGGGGGCGGTTGTTGGCTGATGCTGTGGTGAGGGATCTGCTTCCGTGAGAAGTGATCAGAAGTGATCGTAGCTGGCTGTTGACGACTGTTGTGCGCAGGCGGCAGGATCTGCGGTAAGCGTTTACTACCTCTCGAGGAGTCGCGATGCCGCCCAGTTTTCGTCGTCGACTGTTGCTTCAGGCCGGGGTTGCCGCCGGCGCGATCAGTGCGATAGGTCTGCCCACCCGAGCTTTCGCGGACGACGAGTACGACGTACTCCGAGCCCGCTGGACCGAGCTCAACACCGGTGGAGCGATCGACACCACCGACCCGGCGTACGCCGACGCGCTCGGCAAGCTGACCGCGCAGGCGCAGCAATACACCAGCACGATGATCACCACGGCCGACCGGACCGCGCTCTGGCCGGATCTGCCGTTGAGCCCGACCAGCGGGAACTTTTCGATCAGCTACACGCGCCTGAAGACGATCGCGTTGGCCCGCGCGACCACCCAGAGCACCGACTGGGGCGACGAGCTGAGCGGCGCTCTCGACTTCCTCAACGCGACCGCCTACAACGAGACCCTCAAAGAGACCGGCAACTGGTGGTTCTGGGAGATCGGCGCCCCCCGCGCCCTCCTCGACACCTGCATCCTCGCGTACGACGCCCTCGAAGCGGCCCAACTCACCGCGTACGTGAAGGCCGTCGACCACTTCGTCCCCGACCCGAACCGCCGGACCAACTCGCCGACCCTCCGCGAGACGGGTGCGAACCGCGTCGACAAGGCGCTGATCACCGCCCTCCGCGGCATCGTCGGCAGGTCTGCCGACAAGCTCGCCGCCGGCCGCGACGCGCTGAGCGACGTCGCCGAGTCCGGCAAGAACAGCATCTTCACGTACGTCACCAGCGGCGACGGCTTCTACCGCGACGGCTCGTTCATCCAGCACGGCAACCTCGCGTACATCGGCACCTACGGCAACGTCGCGCTCGGCGGAGTCGCGAACCTCACCGCCCTCCTCGGCGGCTCCACCTGGGAGATCGCCGACCCGAACCGCGCCGTCCTCCTCGACGCGGTCGAGGCGAGCTTCGCACCGTTCATGACCGACGGCCTGATGATGGACTGCGTCTCCGGCCGCGCGATCTCCCGCGAGGCCGCCGGCGACCACCGCAACGGTCACGCCACCACGTCGACCGTGCTACTCCTGGCGAGCGGCGTCGCCGAGCCGTACGCCTCCCGCTTCAAGGCCCTCGCCAAGGGCTGGATCACCCGGGACCGCCTGAACGACTACCTCCCCGGCGCGTCGATCCCCGAGATCTCCCGGGCCAAGGCTCTCCTCGCCGACACCGCCGTCGAACCCGCGCCCGCGGTCCCGCGACACTTCCAGTTCTACAACCAGGACCGCGTCATCCATCGCCGCCCCGGCTGGACCTTCGCGATCGCGATGTCGTCGAAACGGATGGCCCGCTACGAGTGGGGCAACGGCGAGAACCTCCGCGGCTGGTACGTCGGCGACGGCATGACCTACCTGTACACCGACGACCAATCGCAGTACTACGACGCCTACTGGCCGACGGTCGACGCACAACGCATGCCAGGTACGACGGTCAGCACGCAACCACGCCAACCCGGCGGCACCGGTGCAGGCACTGGCACCGTCGCGGCGTACGCGGACTGGGTCGGCGGAGCGTCGTACAAGGACCTCGCCGGCGCAGTCGGCATGCACCTGATCAACTACGACAAGACGTTGCAGGCAAGGAAGTCGTGGTTCTGCCTGCGCGACTCGGTTGTTGCCCTGGGCGCCGGTATCACCGGAACCGACGGCTACCCGGTCGAGACGATCGTCGAGAACCGCAACCTGCACGAGAACGGCACGGCGGCGATCCTGGTCAGCGGTCGACCAGCAGCCGGCACGTACGACGACCCGAGGTGGGCGCATGTGGACGGCGTCGCCGGCTACATCTTCCCGAGCGGCGGCCGCCTCAGGACGGAGCGCGAGAACCGCACCGGGTCCTGGTCGGAGATCAACATCGGCAACGACACGGCCGGCTCGACCACGCCGCGCACCCGCCGCTACGCCAAGCTCGTCCTCGAGCACGGCACCACAACAGGCGAGTACGCCTACATTCTGTTGCCTAAAGCATCCAGTCGGCAGACGGCCGAGCGCGCGCATGACCCAGGGCTGACTGTCCTTGCCAACACCGCGAACGTTCAGGCCATCCGGTCTCACATCGAGAGTCTGACGCTCATCAACTTCTGGGCAGCCGGCACGGTAGCTGAGATCACGAGTGATGGACCTGCGTCGGTGGTGGTGGGGAAGGACGGACGGACGACCACTGTCGCCGTGTCTGATCCGAGCCGGACCGTGCAGATCCTCAGGCTGACGATCAAGAAGCCGATCCGCAGCATCGTCACGAAGGACGACAGCGTGACCGTGGTCGAGACCGGCAGTCAGCTGGTGCTCGATGTCGCCGTTGGTGGCACCAACGGCAAGACGCACACCGCATCGTTCCACTGAGTTCCACTGAGTTCCACTGAGTTCCACTAGGTTTCCGAAAAGCAACCGGGGTCGGCAATCCGTGCCGGCCGGGTCGCCGGTGGCTGGCAGTTCAACCAGGAGGTTGTTCGATCATGCCGCAGTACACGAGGCGACGTGTCCTTCAGGTAGCAGGAGCAGGCTTGGCATTGGCCGCCGTACCAACGATGGCCCGAGCCGAATCCGGTCACACGTTCACCATCCGCGCGCTCCCGTCGGCGCGCACGACCGAGCTCGACCGCACCCAGGACTCGCTCAGCGCCACCGAACTCCGCTCGACCGGCTTCTACTTGCCCGCAGCAACAGCTCTCAACGTAGTCGTCCACGATGGCCCACCCCCGACGCTCGTGATCGGCGCACCCGATGCCGACGCGCGACCTGAGTTCAAGGCGTCCCGCGAGTACCCGCTCCAGCCCGGCCGCAACACGATCACCGACGCCGGCGGTGGTGTCGTCTACCTCAAGCTGATCGGCGACACCGGTCAGGCCAAGGTCACCATCGGCGACCAAGTCCAACCGATGCCGTACTTCGTCCTCGGCTGCACCGGCGAAGCGGACTTCCAACGCCAGCTCGACGCCCACACCACGCCGTACGTCGAACTTGTCAGCCCGCACGCGATCCTCACCGTCGAACGCGCGTCGGCCCTCACCTACCGCACCGAGAACCACACCGACCTGCTCTCCACCTACGGGGACATCATCCGGATCGAGGACGCCACCAGCGGGTACGACGGATCCGCGCCGGTGCACGCTCGTCTCGTACACACGTACCACTTCGTCGGCTACCCGTCCGCGATCACCGGCGTCGGCGCGTACGCGACCCACGGCCACATGTCCTTCCCGCCGCCGATCCAGGACCGGATGCTGACCGTGGAAGGCCTGCGGATGCGCGGCTGGGGCATCTATCACGAACTCGGCCACCAGCATCAGCAGATCACCTACAAGCCCAACTCGTTGACCGAGGTCACGGTCAACATCTACTCGCTCGCCGTCAACGCGGTCTTCGCCACGAAGTACGGCCAGCAGCCGCGCCTGCACGCACCCGACGCGAAGACCGGCCTCACCCCGTGGCAGAGCGCGCCCGGCAAGCTGCGATCACCGGGCGTCAGCTACGGCACGACGTTCGACCCGTACGAGAAGCTGGTCATGTTCGAGCAGCTGAGACTTGCCTTCGGCAACGACTTCTGGCCGAACCTGCACAAGCTCGTCCGGGTAGAGCGCCCGTACGCCAGCGACTACACCGACGAGGTGCTCCGCCTCCGCAACCTCGTCGTACTCTGCAGCCGCACGGCGGGTCACGACCTGAGCGACTTCTTCCGTGCCTGGGGCGTTCCGGTCGACGCCGAAGCAACCGCCCAGCTCGCCGCACTCAACCTGACCCCGCCGCCGACCGACCCGACCGCCATCCGGGAGTGAGCCAACGCTGAGGGCGCCCCAAAGCCGGGGGTGCCCTCAGCGCCCGAGTTCGGCCAACCGGCGCTCCGGCGCAGGAGACGCCTCGGCGAGCAGTTGCGTGTACTCATGCTGGGGATTCAGGATCACGTCATCAGCCGGGCCGTGCTCGACAACCGCGCCGTGGTACAGAACCATGATCTCGTCGCTGAAATGCCGCGCGGTCGCGAGGTCGTGGGTGATGTAGAGGACCCCGAGATTCTCCTCCCGCTGCAGGGCGGCGAGCAGGTTGAGCACCCCCAACCGGATCGACACGTCGAGCATCGACACCGGCTCGTCCGCGACCAGGATCGCCGGCTCCGGTGCGAGCGCTCGCGCGATCGCAACTCGTTGCCGCTGGCCACCAGACAACTCGTGCGGCTTCCGGGTGACATAGTCCTCGTCCAGCCGGACCCGCCGCAGGAGCTCCGCCACGCGATCGGTCACCTGCTCGCGCGTGAAATCCGGATGATGCAGCTTCACCGGCCGGGCCAGGTGATGTCCGATCGTGTGGTACGGATTCAGCGACCCGAACGGATCCTGGAACACCATCTGCACGGCCTTCCGGTACGCCGCCGCGCGCGCACCGCGATACTGCATCGGCTCGCCGTCCACCAGGATCGATCCGGACGTCGGCCGCTCGAGCTGCATCAGCAGCTTGGCGATCGTCGACTTGCCCGAGCCGGACTGACCGACGAGCGCGATCGTGCGCCCCGGCTGCAACTCGAAGCTGACCTTGTCGACGGCACGTAGCCGCGTGGTCCGCAGGCCTTCGCGGAGCCGGTACTCCTTGACCACCTCACGCATTTCGAGGACGCTCATCGGCTCTCCATCTCGACGGCCTCAACGGTTTGCTCCGTCTCATCGAGCTCCACGGAAGTCAGGTCCCCGCTGCGGACGAATCCGCCGCGCTCGCCCGTCAGACTGGGGAACGACGAGAGCAGCCGCCGCGTGTAAGGGTGCTTGGGTTTCGTGTAGAGCGTTAGGGCATCGTCCAACTCGACGATCAGCCCGGCCCGCATCACAGCGATCCGGTCGCTGATCTCCAGCAGCAGCGGCAGGTCATGGGTAATGAAGATGACCGCGAACCCGAGCTCGGCCCGCAGCCGGGTGATCTCGAGCAGAATCTCCCGCTGTACGACGACGTCGAGCGCGGTCGTCGGCTCGTCCATGATCAGCACCTGCGGCTCGAGCGCGAGCGCCATCGCGATCATCACGCGCTGCCGCATCCCGCCGGACAGCTCGTGCGGATACGCGCGGAGCCGGTTCCGCTCGACGCCGACCCGCTCGAGTAGCTCGCCGCAACGGATCCGGCGTTCCGCTTTGGTCAGCTCGGGCCGGTGCGTGATGTACACGTCCTCGAGCTGCTCGGAGATCCGCAGTACCGGGTTGAGCGAGTTCATCGCGCCCTGGAAGACCATCGCGATCTTGTCCCAGCGGAACGCCCGCAGATCGTCCCCGGCCAGACCCGACAGGTCGACGTCGTACCCTTCCCGCGACGAGAACACGACGCGTCCCGAGGTGATCCGCGCCGGCGGCTTGAGCAGCCGGGTGATCGCGTACGCGAGCGTCGACTTCCCGCAGCCGCTCTCGCCGGCCAGGCCGAGGATCTCGCCGCGTTCCAACGTCAGCGAGACCTCGCGCACCGCATGCACGGTGGTCTCGGCGAGGTAGTCGATGCTGAGATTCTCGATGCTGAGCACGGGACTACTCATGCCTTCACGCTCCACTTGTTGCGCTCGGCGCGCGTCTGCGAGCGCAGCTTCGGGTTGATGATCTCGTCGATCGAGAAGTTGATCAGCGACAGCGCCGCACCGAACAACGCGATCGCCAGGCCTGGCGGCGCGAACCACCACCAGGCTCCGAGCCGGAGCGCGAGCCCGTTCTGTGCGTAGAACAGCATCGTGCCCCAGGTGAACGACCCGGACGCGCCGAGGCCGAGGAACGACAGCCCCGCCTCGCCGAGGATCGCGAAGATCACCGCGAACACCACCTGCGACGCGAGCAGCGGGATCAGGTTCGGCAGGATCTCGACGAACAGGATCCGCCAGCGTTTCTCGCCGCTGATCTTTGCTGCGAGCACGTAGTCGCGGCTGCGCACGCTCAGGGTGAAGCCGCGCAGGACGCGCGCGGACCCCGCCCAGCTGGTGATCGCGAGGACCGCGGCCACCAGCCAGATCGACTTGTTCGGTACATAGCTGGAGATCAGGATCACCAGCGGCAGGCCGGGGATGACGAGCATGATGTTGGTGAACAGCGAGAACGCCTCGTCCGCCCAGCCGCCGACGAACGCCCCGACGATGCCGAAGAACGACGACAGCAGCAGCGTGAGTGCGCCGACCACGAGGCCGATGATCAGCGAGCCGCGGGTCGCGTAGGCGAGCTGGGCGAAGACGTCCTGACCGGTCTGGGTGGTGCCGAGCAGGAAGCCGTTGCCCGGAGCGGTCAGTCCCATGTCGCGGACGGTCGACGGGTTGCCGACGACGAGCGGTCCGATCACGCCGAACAGGACGATCACGCCGGCGATGCTCAGCCCGACGCCCAGCTTCAGCGTCATCGGCGGCAGCCTGCGCCGGGCCGGCGCCGCCTCCGAGGTCGCGGCCTGCGCTGCTCCTTCAGTGGTGATGGCCAAATCAGTTCACCCCGTTCAGGATCGCGCGCGGGTGCGCGGGTCGATGACGCCGTACAGCAGGTCGACGAGCAGGTTGGCGCCGAGGACCGCGAGCGTGATGATCAGGAAGACGCCTTGCATCAGCGCGTAGTCGTTGTTGCCGACGGCAAGCAGCAGCGCGGAGCCGATCCCGGGGTACGTGAACACCGCCTCGGTGACGATCGAGCCCGCGACCACGAAGCCGAGCGAGATCGCGAACCCGGAGATCGACGGCAGGATCGCGTTCCGGGCGACGTAGCGCGAACGGATCCGCCTCGGGGTCAGGCCCTTCGCCTCGGCGGTGACGACGAAGTCCTCGGACAGCGTCGAGACCATCATGTTGCGCATCCCGAGCATCCAGCCGCCGATCGACGAGATGACGATGGTCAGCGCCGGGAGCGTGCCGTGGTACACGATCGACTGCGCGAACGGCAGGTTCCACCCCGGCGTCACGGAGTACACGTCGTACCCGCCGTTGAGGGGGAAGACCGGCCACGTGCTGCCGAGCAGGAACAGCAACAGCAGCGCCAGCCAGAAGTACGGCACCGACTGCAGCATCGTGGTGACGGGGATCAGGTTGTCGATCCACGACCCGCGGCGCCAGCCGGCGGCCCGGCCGAGCAGGATGCCGACGGCGAACGAGATCACCGTCGCCAGCCCGATCAGGCCGACGGTCCAGGGCAGCGTCTGGCCGATGACCTGGGAGACCGGCTCCGGGAAGTACGCGATCGAGGTCCCGAGGTTCCCGGACACCAGTTGGTGCAGGTACGTCCAGTACTGCGCCCACAGGGACGAGTGTGTGTCCGTCCCGAGCAGCGCCTCGATGGCTGCCCGGGTCGTCGGTGTGACCGGACCTTTCGTCGCCAGCTTGGACAGCATGAGGTCGACCGGGTTCCCCGGCATCAGCCGGGGAATCAGGAAGTTCAGCGTCAGTGCTGCCCAGAGAGCGGCGACGTAGAAGACGAGCTTTCGCAGCAGATAGCGCACAGTCAGCCGCTACTTGGCGGGGGTGATGGTCTTGAGCACGATCCCGGCGTCCCATGCCTTCCAGGCCGCGGGCAGGACGTAGGTGTTGTCCTTGGTCGGCCAGCCGGTCGCACGCGAGGTGTTGAACTCGGTGAGCATCGAGTTCACGTAGACCGGGATGTAGGGCAGCTGATCCGCGATGACGCCCTGGATCTTCGCGTACGCCGCCTTCTGCGCGGCCGGATCCGTCGTACCGGCCGCCGCCGTGAGGGCCGCGTCGACGGTCGGGTTCGAGAACCGGGACTGGTTGCCGGCCGACGCGCTCTTGCCGACCGCGGCGGTGTTCGTCGAGGCGAGCTTGCTGTCGTACGTGAAGTACGGGTTCGTGGAGGCGCCGAGGCCGACGGAGTCGAGCGACAGCTGGAACTTCCCGTTCGTCTGGGCGGCGTTCCACTCGTTCCACGAGACCTGGCTGGGCTTCAGCTCGATGCCGACCGCGGCCAGCTGCTGCTTGAGCGTGTCGTTGATCGAGATGTAGTCGCTCCAGCCCGTCACGGTCTGGACGGTCAGCGTCAGCCGCTTACCGGCCTTCGTCCGTACGCCGTCACTGCCCTTGGTCCAGCCGGCCGCGTCGAGGAGCTTGCCCGCCTCGTCGCCGTTCGCGCTCTGCGGAAGCTTGGCCGAGCCGGCGTCCGCGATCCAGCCGTCGTCGCGGCCGGGGAGCAGCAGCGTGGGTGATCCGACGCCCGCGACTCCACCGCCGGCCAGCTTGGCGAGCTGCTCGCGGTTCATGGCCAGGTAGATGGCCTTGCGTACTGCGGGATCGGTCTGCGGGCCGGCGCACCCGAGCTGGGCGTTGGAACACGTCACGATCACCGTCGTCATCACGGGAGTGTTGACGTAGGTCAGGTCCTTGTTGGACTTCATGATGTTGTCGATCCCGGGCAGGTACGCGCTCGCCCAGTCGACCTTGCCCGCGACGAGGGCGGCGCTGGCCGCGTCCGCCGACTGCACCGGCAGGTAGCGGACCTCCTTGATCGTGGGCTTGCCCGTCTCCCAGTACTGGTCGTTCTTCGTCAGCACGTAGCTCTGCGGTGTGAACGACTTCAGCTTGAACGGACCGGTGCCGACCGGGTTCTCGTTGAGGTTCGTGGTCGGGTCCTTGATGTCCTTCCAGATGTGCTCCGGCACGATCGCCTGGTTCGCGAGGACGGCGGGCTCCTGCATCAGGGACTTCGACTTGAACGTCAGTACGGCGGTGTCGTCCGCGGTGGCCTTGGCCGTCGCGGCGAGGCCGGAGGGGTTGAGCGCGGGGGTCTTCGCGACCAGGTTGAACGTGTAGGCGACGTCCGTCGCGGTGAACGGCTGGCCGTCGTTCCACTTGACGCCGTGGCGGAGCTTGATCGTGAGCTCGGTGCCGGCCGCGTTCCAGGAGTAACCGGTCGCAAGCACCGGGGTCGCCTCGGACTGCTTCGCGAAGTTGTACCAGTACAGCGGCTCGTAGATGACGCCGAGCGTCGGCTGCAACGCCGTGGAGCTGAACGGGTTGAAGTTCTTCGCCGTGATGTCGCCCGCCGCGACCGTGATCGAGGCGTCCTTCGCGGTCGCCTGGCCACCGCCGGTGGCGGCGCCGGAGCAGGCGCCGAGCGTGAGGGCCGTTGCGGTCACGGCGGCAACGGCGCTCACCAGGCGTCGAAGCCGGGGGCGGTTCGTGGAGTTCCGGAGCATGGGGGATTCCTTTCCGGGCATGCATGGTCCGCACCAACGCGGTCCTTGGAACGCGTCACCCGGCAGCCGGCCAGGGAAGCTGGGCGGTAACTTAGTTGGCCTAATAAACTTGGCGCAAGGGTTCGGGCGGGTAACGATTTGACCGCGCAGGGTCGCGAGCGCGCGCCGACAGGCGTGGGAGGGCCGGGCGACGGGGCGGCGCGGAGGGGCGGCGCCGGGGCGGCAGCTAGGCGGAGATCGCGTGCTCGGACTTGAGCATCATCAGCGCGGCGCCGATCGCCGCCGCGTCGTGCCCGCGCTCGTCCAGCACCACTTCGGTGCCGACGCTGCGCCCGAAGACCGAGCTCAGGATCCGCTCCTGCAGGATCGGCAGGTAGATCGTCCCGGCGACGGCGAAGGCCGGCCCGGTGAGGACCAGGAGTTGTACGTCGTACATGTTGGCGATCGTCTGCGCGCCGATGGCGATCCACGCGGCGCTGTCCCGGATGATCGCCTCCGCGCGGGAGTCCCCGCTCAAGGCCAGCCGGGCGATGGCGGCGAAGGCGGCGACACCGGAATGCCGGTGCGAGCCGAGATCGAGCCCGGCCGCGCGCGCCTTCTCGACGACGGCGGCCGGCCCGGCGAGCGCCTCCAGGCAGCCGGTGCCTCCACACCAGCAGCGCGGACCGCCGATCTGGACGCAGATGTGCCCGACCTCGCCGGCGTTGCCGTGCGCGCCCTGGTAGACGTTGCCGTTGAGTCGCAGGCCGGAACCGATGCCTTCGCTCATGAACAGCGCCGCCATCACCGAGACGTCGTGGCTGGTGGTGAGGCGGGTGCCTGCCGCGGCCGCGGTCGCGTCGTTCTCGAGCAGTGCGGGCATCCCGAGCAGTTCTTCGAGGCGGCTGCGGATCGGGAAGCCGACCCAGCGCGTCATCGACGGCGGCGCCGACGTGACTCCGCGGTTGCGGATCAGCGGGCCGGGGCAGACGAAGCCGAGGCCGAGGACGAGCGCCGGATCGACGCCGGAGCGCGCGATCAGCTCGCGGGTCTCGTTCGCTACCCGCTCGACGACCTGCTCGGGGTCGCTCTCGTCTCCCGGACCGTCCCGCCGCCAGCGCGCGACGACGCCGCCGGCGTAGTCGACCAGCACGTACGTCAGGTGGTCCTCGCTGAGGTGTACGCCGACGACGTACCGCGCCGCCGCCCGGATCTGCAGCAGCGTGCGTGGCTTGCCGCCGATGGAGGTCGACGTACCGCGACCGGTCTCGGCGACCAGGCCGTCGTCGATCAGCCGGCGGACGACCGCGGTGACCGATGGTGCCTTCAGGCCGGTGAGCTGGGTAAGTTCGACCCGGCTGAGGGTGCCGGCGGAGCGGATGCGGTCGACGATCAGGGCGCGACTGCTCGTCGGCGCCGGATCGTAGCCCGGCGACTGCGAGGAGTCGCTGACCTGCTGCATCGGTCCATCCGCCTTCTGTCCGGTTAGTTAGATCTGTGAATATAGTGGGAACGGCCGCCTAGGAGGGCAGTTTATGCAGGACGTGACGCCCCGGGATCGCATTGCCGGGCTGGTGCTGGCGCGTCCTGACCGGGTCCTCGGGATGGAACCGTTCATGGCCGACGTCGTCCAGGGCATCGAGGAGTACTTCGCCGGGCGGCGCTGCAGCCTGCTGATCGAGTTCACCGCGGACGTCGCCGGCGAGATCGAGATCTGGCGCCGCTGGGTGGCTCAGGAGTACGTCGACGGGATCGTCATGGTCGATCTCCGCAGTGACGACCCCCGGCTGGACGAGCTGGTGCGCCTGCGGACACCGGGGGTGCTGCTCGGCGGGCCTGAGCTGCAGGCGCCGATCACGAACGTGCTGGTCGACAACGCCGAAGGCGCGCGGGCGGCGGTTCGTGCGCTCGCCGACCTCGGGCACCGCGACATCGCCAGGGTGAGCGGTCCACGCGACATGGTGCATTGCCAGGCCCGGGACGAGGCGTTCATCGCGACCTGCGCCGAGCGCGACGTGCGGGGGCAGCTGATCGAGGGTGACTACTCCGAGGAGTCCGGCCGCGAGGCGACCCGGCAGTTGCTGACCGGCGGCCGGGTCCCCAGTGCGGTTGTCTATGACAACGACCTGATGGCGATCGGTGGTCTCACCATCGCGAAGGAACTGGACGTCGCGGTCCCCGAGGAGCTGTCCATCATCGCGTGGGACGACACCGCCGTCGCCCGGCTCGCGCATCCGCCGTTGAGCGTGGTCACCGTCGACGTCCACGGGCTCGGCACGATCGTGGGCGAGGCGATCCTCGCGGCGATGGACGGCGCCGACGTGACGACGTACCACGTCCCGAAGCCAACAATCCGGCTAACACCCTCGACAACCAGCCGAAAATAGAGGGCTATCCAGAGGCGAGGGTTATTCAGGAGTCTTGGATGAAGCCGCGGGGAAACGGATTCGGCGGAGTGGCTGACGCCGGCGGCCACCCGGTCGGCTGGTTCGCCGAGTCGTGGAGAATGGCGCCGGGCCGGTACGCCGAGTCGTGGACAGCGGCTGCAAAATATCGCCAGAACCCACGACTCGGCGAACCCGACACCGGATCCGGTTGGTGTCTGGGCAGGCTCGGCGGTGCAAGCGAACCCGGACCGGACATCGAAGCATTTCGTCTTCTCTGGTCTTCAAGCTCTTCCCACGGTCCCACCGCGCTTCCACGGCGGCGGACTGACCGAGGACTTCTGAATAGCCTCTCTTCTTGGTCTTTCCCTGCAGGTCTCATGGGACGAAGGCACCCGCCGGGTCGAGGTGGGTGCCTTCGTCGTACTGGGGGTTACTTGTCGAGGAAGAGTTCGATCACGCAGGTGTCGACGGCGGGGGCGCGGTTCGGCAGTTTCAGCGTGAGGGTGTTGTCCGGTAGGCCGGCGAGATGGGTGTGGCCGGGTGCTGACGGGTCGACGGTGACGCGCCGGACCTCGGACGCGTCGTGCAGGAACTGTGCGTACGAGACCTTGTCGCCGAGGCCGGGTAGGTGGAGGTGCCCCATCGGCCACGCGAAGATGTGCAGGTAGAGCCGGCGGCCGTTCTGGGTGTAGCGGCAGTCGGCGGGCGGGACGTACGTGCTCGGGCCGCAGCCGCGGATCGAGCGTTCGTGGAGTCGCATCCAGTCGCCGATGCCCTCGAGGACCTTCGTAGCGCGTGATTCCCAGGCGCCGCGGCCGTTCGGGCCGACGTTGAGCAGCATGTTGCCGCCCTTCGAGACAGCGTCGACCAGCATCCGGATCAGCAGCGCCGGCGACTTCCAGTCGTGGTTGTCGCGGTGGTAGCCCCAGCTGCCGTTCAGCGTGTGGCACGCCTCCCACGGCACCTGCGTACCGTTGCCAGCAGCAACCTCACTCCCCGGCGGCTGCACCTGCTCGGGCGTGGTGAAGTCGCCTGAGCCGAGGCCTAGCCGATTGTTGACCAGGATCCCCGGCTGCAGCTCGCGCACCATCTGCAGCAGCTCGGCCGACCGCCACTCGTCCGGCCCCTTCGCGTTGAACCCGCGATCGGCGTACGAGAAGTCGAACCACATCACGTCGATCTTCCCGTACTCCGTCAGCAGCTCGCGGACCTGTCCGTGCAGGTAGTCCGCGTACTTCGAGACGTCGCGATCCGCCGTACGGTCGATGAAGTCGACGTCCTTGCGCTGCGGGTGGTACAGGTCGACCGGGAACTCGGGATGGTGCCAGTCGAGCAGCGAGTGGTACAGCCCGATCTTGAACCCGCGCTCGCGGAACGCCTCGACCATCGGCGCGAGCAGATCCTTGCCCCACGGCGTGTTCGGGGCCGAGTAGTCAGTCAGCTTGGAGTCCCAGAGGCAGAACCCGTCGTGATGCTTCGTGGTGATCACGAGGTACCGCATGCCGGCGTTCCAGGCGTCCTCGGCCCATCGCTCCGGGTCGTAGAGATCCGGCGAGAAGTGGTCGAAGTACGGCTGGTAGTCCGCGTCGGTGAGCTGCTCGTACGACTTGACCCACTCGTGCCGCGCGGCGGCCGCGTAGATGCCCCAATGGACGAACAGCCCGAACCTTGCCTCGGTCAACCAACTCATCGCGGGCTCGCACCGCCCCCGAGCGCCGACTCGAACTCGCCGCGGATCTTGTCGCCGCCGTCCTTCGCCCACTTCTTCACCGCCGCGTCGAACGCGCTGATCGGCTTCCGGCCGGCGATGACATCGTTGCGTACGTCGGTCAGCGGCTGGCCGATGTCGCCACCCGACTTGTCGTTGGTCGGCGAGATCAGCGACGCCGTCGGGTCCTTGACGACCATGCCGATCAGCTTGGTCAGGTCCTCGTGCGCGCGGTCGACGTACGTCGTCGAGTCGGTGTTGTAGAGGGCCTGCGGCGCGGCGGTGATGTACTTCCACGGCACGGTCAGCTCGGCCTCGCCCTTGCTGGTCAGCTTCGGGTTGCCCTTCGCGTCGCGGGTGAAGTCGACACCCTCGACGCCGTACGTGAGCAGCAGGTTCTCGGTGCTGCCGAACGGGGCGGCGAAGAAGTTCGCGACCGCGAGCAGCTCCCTGGCGCGGGTGTCGTCGGCCTTCTTCATCAGCGTGTACGCGAACAGGATGTTGTCCGACCAGGTGTTCGCCTTGCCGCCCTTCGGCGCCATCGGGACGAACGCGCGCGGGTCGTTCTTCGGGTCCAGGCGGGACATGTCCTTGACGTAACCCGAGTAGCCCGGGAAGCCGTCGTACACCAGCGCGCCCTTGCCGGAGCGGAACGCGTTCTTGCGGGCCGTGCCGTCGATGCCGTCGGAGCCCGGGACGAGCACCTTGGCCTTGACCAGTTCGATCGCGAACTCGAGCGCCGCCTTGTACTCCGGGGTCTCGAAGCTGCGGACCAGCTTGCCGCCGTCGAGCTGCCAGCCGTTCGGTACGCCGAACATCTGCTGGATCATCGTGAAGAACGTGTTGCCCTTCGAGTTCACGATCGCCCAGCGACCTTGCTGCGGCTTGGTCAACTCCTTGCACGCGGCAAGGAAGTCTTCTGCGGTGGCCGGGTAGTCGACGCCGGCCTCGTCGAACATCCGCTGGTTGTAGAAGCCGGCGCCGCCGGTGATGCTGCGCGGGATCGGCAGCCCGTAGATCTTGTCCTGGACCACGCACGCCTGCCAGATCACCGCGGGGATGTTGGCCAGGTTCGGATAGTCCTTGACCTTGTCGCCGGACAGGTACGGCGTCAGATCCGTGCACTTGGCCGCGAGGAACGCGGGCAGGTTGTTGACCGCGGTCGGGTCGGTGAGCAGCACCAGGTCCGGAAGCTGGTTCGCGGCCAGCATGGTCTGGAACTTGGTCGCCCAGTCGCTGTCCGGAACGATGGTCAGATCGAGGGTGCCGCCCAGCTTCTGCTCGACGGCCTGCCAGGCGGCGTTCTTGTCGCGCGCCGGCGGCAGCGGGTCGAAGATGTCGGTCATCACGCTGACCTTGCCGCCGTTGAGCGGCGGCTTGGGCACCGTGGTGACGAGGTCCTTCGGGTACGTCCGGTACCCCGGCGGCACGCCGTCCGCCGTACCGGGGAGATCCGGCTTCGGGCCGGTGAAGGCGACGTACGTCGGGAGCGTCACCGAGGAGGCGCGGGCGGTGCCGGCCGCCGTACTGCCGTTGCTGCAGGCAACCAGCGTGGGTACGCCGGTAGCGCTCATCACGGCGACGCCTACTGCGCTCCGCAGGAAGCTTCTGCGACTGAGCGATGGGGTGGTCACGGTCTTTCTCCTAACCCTTGATGGCGCCGGTGAGTACGCCCTTGGTGAAGTAGCGCTGCAGGAACGGATAGACGCAGAGGATCGGGACGAGCGCCACGACGACGACCGCCATCTGCACGGCCTGGATCGACGCGACCGCCTCGCCGGGCGATTCGGTTCCGCCGCCGACAGGTTGTCCCTGCAGGACGTAGAGACGAAGTACGAGCGGCAACGGCCATTTGTTGGTGTCGTTGAGGTAGAGCAAGGCGTTGAAGAACGCGTTCCAGTGGCCGACCGCGTAGAACAGTGCGACGACGGCGAGGACGGCCTTCGAGAGTGGGAGCACGATGCGGATCAGGATCGCGAGGTCGCCGGCGCCGTCGATCCGGGCGCTGTCCAGCAGCTCGGACGGGATGTTCTGGAAGAAGTTGCGCAGGATCAGGAAGTTGAAGGCGCTGACCAGGCCGGGCACGATCAGCGCCGCGTACGAGTCGTAGAGGCCGAGCGCCTTGATCAGCAGGAAGTTCGGGATGATGCCGGCGCCGAACAGCATCGTGAACAGTACGGCGGTGAGCACGAACCGCCCGCCGACGATCGGCCGGCTCAACCCGTACGCGAGCGCGATCGTGACGACCAGATTGAGCGCCGTACCGATGATCGTGATGCCGGCGCTGACCAGCAACGCGTGGCTGACGACGCCGCCCGCGAAGATCGTCCGGTACGCCGCCAGCGTCGGCTCGCTCGGGAACAACGGGATGATGCCGCCGCGCTTCGTGATCTCGGACTCGCCGGCCAGGCTGGTCGCGACGATGTTCACGAACGGGTAGAGGACGAGCAGGCAGACGATCGCGATCACGACGCCCTTGATCGCCAGGCCGAGTCTGCTCGGTGCCTCCATCCACGGGGGCCGTTGCGAAGTCGTCATTTGCTGTAGATCCCTTCGTGGCCGAAGCGGTGGGCGAGCTTGTTCGCGCCGAGGATCAGGACCAGGCCGATCAGGCCCTTGACCAGGCCGACCGCGGCGGCCGGACCCCATTGGCCGTCGAGGACGCCGTGGAAGTAGACGTACGTGTCGAGTACCTCGGCGGCGTCCGCGCCGACCGCGTCGCGCTGGAGCAGGATCTGCTCGAAGCCGACCGAGAGGATGCTGCCCAGGTTGAGAATCAGCAGCAGCAAGGTGACGGGCACTATGCCCGGCAATGTCACGTGCCACAGCCGTTTCCACCGGTCGGCGCCGTCGATCGCGGCCGCTTCGTAGTGCTCGGTGTCGATGTTGAGGAGCGCGGCGAGGTAGATGATCGTGCCCCAGCCGGCGTCCTTCCAGATCAGCTGCAGCGTCACGAGCCACGGGAAGAAGCCGGAGCTGGTCATCAGGTCGACGCGCGGCAGGCCGAGGTCGCCGAGGAGCTGGGGGAGCAGCCCGGTGCCGCCGATGAGCTGCTGGCTGATCGAGATCAGGATCACCCAGCCGATGAAGTGCGGCAGGTAGACGACGCTCTGCACGAACCGTCTGATCTTCGGGCTGAGGATGCTGTTGAGCAGGAGGGCCAGGCCCAGCGGTGCGGGGAAGAACAGGACCAGCTGGAGTACGGCGAACTTCAGCGTGTTGAGCAGTGCGCGGTAGAAGTCCGGCTCGGCGAACACCGAGAAGTTGCCGAAGCCGACCCACGGGCTGCCCTTGAAGCCGAGGTACGGCTGGTAGTCCTGGAAGACGATCACGTTGCCGAGCAGCGGCACGTAGTGGAACACCACGAAGAACAGGAAGCCGGGCAGCACCAGCAGCAGCATCGTGCGGTCGCGGCGGAGCCGCTGACGCAGTCCTGGACCGGGCCCTGCCCGCCGCGCTGCGCGTCGCCGTACCTGCCGATGCATGTGGCCCTCCTGATAGTAAGCGTTTGCTGTCGTGATTGGCAGTAACCATGAAACGTTCACCGCCTTGCTGTCAAGCACTAACTGGAACTTGTCTTGACCTGTGGTGGTCGAGCTGTCTACGGTTTCTAGTAACCGTTTACTAGGAGTGATTCGTGCCGAACCCCCACGCTGTCCCGCGCCTACGCACCCTCGTAGCCATGCCCGTGGACACCTGGTCAGAGGTGATCACCCCAGCCGCCCGGCACCGGCTGGAAGACGCAGCCGACCTGCTCGGATTGGATCCGGGCGGTCGGCCGCGGTTGGAGGCGTCGTTCGACGAGGTGGGCGACGAGTTGGCTGCGGCGGAGGTGTTGCTGACCGGTTGGGGATGCCCGCGGATCACGGTCGACGTACTCGATGCGGCGCCGAAGGTGCGGGCGATCGTGCACGCGGCCGGGACGATCAAGACGTTCGTCGATCCGGCAGTGTTCGAGCGCGGGATCGAGGTGTCGTCGGCGGCCGCGGCGAACGCGATCCCGGTGGCGGAGTTCACGCTGGCGGCGATCGTGCTGGCTGGGAAGCGAGCGTTCCGGCACCGGGAGTGGTTCCGGGATTCGGGTGTGAAGAGACCGTTGCCTGGGGCACCGATTCTGGGAACGCTCGGTACGACGGTCGGCGTGCTGGGCGCGTCACGGATCGGTCGGCTGGTGATCGCGCGGTTGCGTTCGCTGGACGTCGAGGTGCTGGTGAGCGATCCGTACCTGAGCCCGGCGGAAGCTGCCGAGCTGGGTGCTCGATGGTGCGACCTGCCGACACTCTTCTCCGCGAGCGACATCGTCACGGTGCATGCGCCACTCCTGCCGGAAACCCACGGACTGGTCTCCGCGGAGCTGCTCTCGTCGATGCCGGACGGCGCGGTCTTGATCAACACCGCGCGTGGTGCGCTGGTAGATCACGCAGCTCTCGAACGCGAATGCGTCTCCGGCCGGCTGGACGCCGTACTGGACGTGACCGACCCCGAACCCCTACCGCCAGAATCTCCGTTGCTGCGGGCCCCCAACGTCTTCATTACCCCCCACCTAGCCGGGGCCATGGGCAACGAAACCACCCGCCTAGGTGAAGCGGCCGTAGCCGAGATCGAACGCCTCGCAGCCGATCAGCCGCTTGCCCACGGCATCAACCGCGCCGACCTGGGTCGCATCGCATGAGCCGGAGTATGCGGTTGCCTGCGCCTGATCGGGTGTTGTCGTCGCGGACGGGGTATACGCGGGAGACGTGGTTGGCGGTGGCTGATCATCTGCTGGACTCGTTGGTGCCTTGGTTTTCGGCGAGTGCGGCTCAGGTGCGGTTGCCGGGGCGGGGGAGTTGGTCGGGGGCCGACTGTGACGGGTTGGAGGGGTTTGCTCGGTCGTTCCTGCTGGCTGCGTTTCGGATTGCGGCGACGGACGGAGATGAACGGCTGGTCGAGCGGTACTCGCGCGGGCTCGTAGCGGGTGCGGCGGGTGAGTGGCCGCGGTTGACACCGTGTTCGCAGCAGATGGTGGAGGCGGCGGCGATCGCGGTCGGGTTGCACGAGTCGCGGGCATGGCTGTGGGACAAGCTCGACGTACCCGAGCAGGAGAAGGTGGTCGACTGGCTGAGCGGGTTCGTCGGGTCGCGGACGTGGGACAACAACTGGCGGTTGTTCCAGGTTGTCGGAGAGCAGTTCCTGGCGTCGGTCGGTGCGCCGTACTCACAGGACGACATCGACGCGGGTCTCGACCGGATCGAGGATTGGTACGTCGGCGATGGTTGGTACTCCGACGGGGACGGCCAGAACTTCGACCACTACATCGGCTGGGCGATGCACCTGTACCCGGGCCTGTGGACCCGCATGGCCGGCCCGTCCGCCGACGGTCGCCTCGCCGTCTACAAAGAACGCCTGCACCGGTTCCTCGAGGACGCCGTACACCTCACCGGCACCGACGGCGCACCGATCCACTTCGGGCGCTCGCTCTGCTATCGGATGGCCACCGTCGCGCCGTACTGGATGGGTGCCCTCCTCGACGCGACCCCGCTGACCCCCGGCCAAACCCGCCGCCTGTGCTCCGGCACCCTCCGCCACTTCGTCGACCACGGCGTACCCGACGACCGCGGCCTCCTCACCCTCGGCTGGCACCACCACTTCCTCCCCACCACCCAGCCGTACTCCGGCCCAGCCTCCCCCTACTGGGCCTCCAAGGGCTTCCTAGGCCTCCTCCTCCCCGCCCACCACGAGGTCTGGACAACCCGCGAATCCGCCCTACCCCTGGACGAGCACGACCAACTCCGCCCCATGCCCGCCCCCGGCTTCCTCATCCAATCAACCAAACACGACGGCATAACCCGCCTCCTAAACCACGGCTCCGACCACAACGGAGAAGGAGACCCCCACTACAACCGCCTGGCTTACTCAACCCGAACGGCCCCGGAACTCACCGGGCCTGCTGGTGGTGCCGATGGCACCGGGCGTGTGGGTGGTGCCGGTGGCACCGGGCACTCTGGGGGTGCCGGGGGCACCCAGCTCGGTGACCGGAGTTGGGAGCACCTCGACAACCATCTCTTGCTTGTTGGCGCCGGTGGGTTGCCTGGGCACCGGCGAAGCATTCGGCGCCTTGGGGTGACGGGAGGGCAGGCGGCTTCTTGGTGGGAAGCGGGGGAGGCGCGGTTTGAGGTGGTGAGTTTGGTTTGGGGGCGGGTTGAGGTGCGGTGTGTGTTGGTTGAGGGGCCGGAGGGGGTGGTGCGGCATGGGGGGTATGCGGTGGCGGGGGTTGAGCGGCCTGGGGTGATTGCGGATGAGATGTGGGCTCAGGCGACGCGGGTGGATCGGCTGACGAGTGTGGTGGTGGGGTTGTACGGGTACGACGGCGCCGGCGTGCGGCGTGGGCTTGATTCGAATGCGTTTGGGCCGCATTCGGCGACGCCTTACCTGGAGGCTCAGTACGACGGAAGAGGTCCGCGGGTGCTGGTCGCGGCGGTGGTACTGTCCGGCGACACGGTCTGGCCGGAGGCGTTGGCGGAGAGTATCGAGGTCGCGGTCGACGGGTTCGACGTACGCGTGCGGTTCCCGGACGGTACGACGGCCGACGTACGACTGGGCGAGGAGGTGGGTGATGGCGGAGCAGCCCCGGACGCGGGCGCGCCGGCGTGACCCCGAGTCCGCCCGGACGATCCGTGACGTCGCGGCCCGCGCGGGCGTCTCCACCGCGACCGTCTCGCGTGTTGTCAACGGCAACTATCCGGTCGCGGCCTCGACCCGCGCCGCGGTCGAACGCGCGATGCGTGACCTCGGGTACGTCGCCAACGCGCACGCCCGCGCCCTCGCCGGCTCGACCACCCGCGTCGTCGGCATAGTGGTCAGCGAGATCGTCGACCCGTTCTTCGCCTACATCGCCCGCGGCGTACAGGCCGAAGCACTCGCATCCGGCCGCCTGTGCCTGGTCTGCTCCACGCAAGGCGGCGAATCCGCCGAGCTCCGCTTCGTCGACCTCCTGCTCGAGCAGCGCGCCGACGCGGTGATCCTGGTCGGCGGTGCGGTCGAGGACAAGGAGTACTTCGCGGCCGTCGGCCAACGGGCTCGTCAGCTTGCGAACAACGGCTCCAGTCTCGTCCTCTGCGGCCGGCCGGGGCTCGAGACCGGCGTACCGGCGTACGCGGTCGAGTACGACAACCTCGGCGGCGCCGCGGCGATCACCGACCACCTGCTCAGCGCCGGCCACACGAAGATCCTGTACCTCGGCGGCCCGACCACCCTGTCGACGACGACCGCTCGCCTGGAGGGCTTCCGCCAAGCGTTCGCCGCTCGCAAGCTCGAGCACGACCCGAGCCTCGTCCGCACCGGCGCGTTCGGCCGTCAGTGGGGCTACCAGCAGACCCTGCGCGCGCTCGACGACGGCCTCGACTTCACCGCGATCTTCGCCGCCAACGACATCGTCGCCGCGGGGGCGTACGTCGCGCTGCGCGAGCGCGGCCTGAGCATTCCCGGCGACGTCTCCGTGGTCGGGTACGACGACGTGCCGGTCGCGACGGAACTGCAGCCGGCCCTGACCACCGTCCGGGTGCCGCTGGAGGAGCTCGGCCGCGCCGCCGTCCGGGCCGGTCTCGCCGGGCAGGAGCCGAACGCGGACCCGTTCGCGCACCAGCAGCCGATGACCACGCTCGGGACGGTCGTCGTGGTCCGTGATTCGGTCGGTCCGCCGCGGTGATCACTCACAGCTAACTCCCAGCGTGAGCATCCCTCGGTGATCATCGTGATTCGCAGCGTGACCAGCGATGACACTATGTCAGGACCTGGTGGGGCTCGTATCTCAGCGTGACTGGGGAGTGCTTGACATATCCGGTGGGGACGATTGAGACTCAGGTCACTTTCGCGATCCGAGAGCGCTCTCAACTCCGTCCAAGTTCCAGGGAGCACGTCACATGCGGCCCAGCGCCCGCTACCGCCCCATCGCCGGACTGCTGGCCTGCGCCGCGGTCCTGCTCGTCACCGCGGCCTGCGGCGGCGGTTCCAGCTCGTCCGATCCGACCGCCGCCAAGACGGACGGACCGAAGATCGAGCTGACCATCGCGACCTTCAACGAGTTCGGGTACGACGACCTGTACGCCGAGTACGAGGCCGCGCATCCGAACATCACGATCGTCGAGCAGCACGCCAAGACGGTCGACGACCACGTCAAGAACCTCGACGCGAACCTGGCGTCCGGGACCGGGCTGGCCGACATCGAGGCGATGGAGGTCAGCTGGATCTACAAGTACCTGGCGAAGTCGGACAAGTTCGTCGACCTGCGGCAGTACGGCGCGGACGACCTGAAGGACCGCTGGCTCGACTGGAAGGTGGCCGGCGCGACCACGCAGGACGGCAAGATCATCGGGTACGGCACCGACATCGGCCCGGAGGCGATCTGCTACCGGCGCGACCTGTTCGCGAAGGCCGGGCTGCCGACCGACCGTGCGCAGGTGGCGAAGCTGTTCCAGGACTGGCCGTCGTACTTCGCGAACGGGCGCAAGTTCAAGGAGAAGGTGCCCGGCTCGGCGTGGTACGACTCCGCCGTACTGACCTGGGAGGCAATGCGCAACCAGCTGATCCAGGCGTACTACTCGAACCAGGACCGCTTCCTCGCCGGCGAGAACCCGCGGCTGAAGTCGACCTGGAACCAGGTGGTGGCCGGGAGCAAGGACGGTCTGTCCGCCGGGTTGGTCGCCTGGAGCGACGAGTGGAACGCGGCCTTCCGCACCGACAAGTTCGCGACGATGGCCTGCCCGGGCTGGCTGCTCGGCGTGATCCAGGACAACGCGGGCAGTTTCGGCAAGGGCAAGTGGGACGTCGCCGACGTGTTCCCCGGCGGTGGCGGCAACTGGGGCGGCTCGTACCTGACCGTGCCGATCCAGTCGCCCCAGCCGGAGGAAGCCGCGAAGCTGGCCGCCTGGCTGACCGCGCCCGAGCAGCAGGTGAAGGTGTTCAAGAAGATCGGCTCGTTCCCGTCGACGCTCGACGCGTACAACGACCCGCAGGTGAAGTCGCAGGTCAACGCGTACTTCAACAAGGCGCCGGTGGGGCAGATCTTCATCGACCGGGCCCGCAACGTGATCCTCAAGCAGCACAAGGGTCCCCGGGACGGCGAGATCAACCAGATCTTCAGCGCCGCGCTGGCTCGCGTCGACAACGGCAAGCAGTCGCCGGACGCAGCCTGGGCGCAAGCCGTCGACGAGGCGGACAAGGTTGCGAATACCCGGGTCGGGAACTGAAGAAATCTGTCAACACGCCCCGGCGGGTGGCCAATGGCTGACGCGCGTTCGACCTAGGACGTACTACCGTGTGAACGCAGGCCGATCGACAGCCGAGGAGGGCCGATGGACGGATCTGGTTCTCCGACGTTGGAGCAGGTCGCGGCGGTCGCCGGGGTGTCGCGGGCAACGGTCTCGCGGGTCGTGAACGGTTCGCCGAAGGTATTGCCGGACACGGTCGCCGCGGTCGAGCAGGCGATCAGGCAGTTGGGGTACGTACCGAACCGGGCGGCTCGAGCGCTGGTGACTCGTCGTACGGATTCGGTGGCGATCGTCGTACCGGAGCCGGACACCCGAGTGTTCTCGGACCCGTTCTTCGCTGGGATGCTCAGCGGGGTCAGCCGGACGTTGGCGCCGACGTCGTCGCAGCTGGTGCTACTGATCGAGCCGGCCGAGGGGGACGACCAGCGGTTCATTCGGTACTTGCGCGGCGGGCATGTGGATGGCGCGATCATCATCAGCCACCACGGGCGCGACAACGTGCTGCAGGAGATCGCGCAGTTGCCTTTGCCGATCGTCTTCAGCGCACGGCCGCTCGGGGTCGACGTACCGGTGGCCAGCGTCGACGTGGACAACGTGGCCGGGGCGCGGACCGGGGTTCAGCATCTGCTGACGATCGGGCGGCGGAAGGTCGCGACCGTTGCCGGGCCTTTGGATATGACGGCCGGGCTTGATCGGTTGACCGGCTACAAGGACGTGATGAAGGAAGCCGGGCTGCCGGCTCTGATCGAGTACGGCGACTTCACGGCCGACGGCGGCGAGCAGGCGACGCTGCGATTGCTCGATGCGCATCCGGATCTCGATGGCTTGTTCGTGGCGTCGGACCTGATGGCGACTGCCGCTCTTCGGGTGCTGTCCGAGCGGGGGCGTCGGGTGCCAGGAGACGTCGCCGTCGTCGGCTTCGACGACTCGGTCCTGGCTACCACGACCACTCCCAAGCTCACCACCGTCCGCCAGCCGGTAGAACAGCTCGGCGCCCGCCTGGCCGAGATCCTCCTCGCCAAGATCGGCGGCGCGCACCTCACGAGCCCGGAGATCTACAACACCGAACTGATCATCCGCGACAGCGCCTGACGCTTCCCCGGCACACGGCACGCTTGTGTTCGGTGTATATGTTGGTGGTGCCAACGTTGGCATGGCCAATATAAACCTGGGAGTTCGAATGAACGCACGTGTGTTGGTTGTGGGGCGTAGTCCGAGTGTGCTGGAAGCAACTGTGGAGCTGTTGCGGGCGGGCGGGTACCGCGCGGATGCCACCAACCAGTTCGAGCGGGTGCTCGACGACTATGACGTCAGCGCGCTGGACGTGCTGGTGTTCGGCGGCATGGTGCCTCCGGACACGAAGAAGTATTTGAGGACGGAGATCGGGCAGCGGAACGCTGGGATCGCCGTCGTACAAGGGCTGGTGGGGATTCCGGGGGTTATTGCCGCGCAGGTTGATGTGGCGACCCGCGGAGAGCAGGCAGCGGACGTCGAGTACCTCGAGGAAAGCAGGACCATCAGGGTCACGCTGCCGAGCGACGTGCGGGTGAGTGTCGACGCGTTCTGGATGACGTCGTGGACGCCGCCCGAGCCAAGCAGCACCTCCTCAAAGGTGTTCGACAGTGAACTCGCGGCGGGAACGCATGACCTCGCGCTACCGGACCGCGTGCCGCGCGAGGGATCGTTCGCGGTGGTGACGGTCGGCGTCGAGGTGTGGGCGTTTGCGGTCGGGCCGATGCCGGCGGCGCTTGCGCGGATGGCTCCGAAGTCGGCGGCTGATCAGCGGCTGCCTGAGGTCGCAAAGGTCAGCACCCACACCGACTAGGGCGGGTCGTTCTGGAACTGGAACTGGACTCGGATCGAGTCGTCGAGGGGGATGACGACGGTGGTGTTGGAGGGGGACCAGGTTTGGGGGACCAGGAAGAGGCGGTTCTGGCCTACTACCAGTAGGCGGAGGCCTCGGTAGCGGTAGTTGAAGGTCTGGCCGGTGCCGGCGCGCAGCGCAGTTTCTTCGATGCCGGGGGAGCGGAGGGCCAGCTTCTCCTTGGTGTCGAGGATGACGACCGGGAAGCGGTTGAGGTGGCGCGCGTCGGCGCGGGCCAGGCCACGGCCGGAGTAGTGCGCTGTGGTCGCGGTTGCCCAGAAGGCGCAGGTGACGGTGGCGACGGCGAGCAGGGCGATGAGGATGCGTTGCGGCCCGAGGGTCGGGTCGGCTTTGCGGCGCAGATAGGTGAGGTAGGCAAGCGCCGCAGCGGAGAACCCGATCACGGCGGGGATGATGAGGGCGTAGTACGGGATGTGGCCGATGAGCGGATACGCGAGCAGACCGGCTACGCCCACGACGAGGATCAGTACGGCGACGCGGGCGGCGCGGCGTACTGCGACGGGTGTCGGGTGGATCGCGTTGTGCAGCAGAAGAGCCGCCACCGCGAGCAACGTGATCACCAGGAGCGGGACGAGCAGCGGCTGGGGACTGCGGATCACGTAGTCCTGCGTGCTCAGGCCGATCGTGTCGACGTCGATCCCGAAGTACTCGTACTGCGAACGCGAGGAGACGTACCCGAAGTAGAACAGCAGTGCGCTGAGCAGCGTCACCGGCGTGATGATGCCGGCGGCGAAGCTGATCCAGCGCTCGGCCTGCGATCGTTCGTCGGCCATCTGTCAGCCGCCGGATGGGGTCTCGGCCGGCAGGGCGGTCAGGACGATCTGGCTGCCGCTCCGACCGAGCAGACTGTCGCAGTCGGACTGGCTCTCGCACGTGGCCTGGCCGGGGACCTGGAGTGTGGTGCTGCCGGAGCTGACAAGCTGGCGGACGCCGACGTAGCAGGTGTCGTGCTGGTCGGCTGTCCACTGGACGCCGGTGCAGGCCGGAAGGTCACCGGGGCAGGACTGCTGGTCGGCCGCGAAGACGCCCTCGGGATCGAAGGTTGCCGAGCCCAACTCGATCGTGGTGCCGGCCGGGACTGACGTGTCGGTCAAGCTGACAGACCAGCAGTTCGGATGCTGGTCGTCGACGGACGAGCCGCCGATCGGGAGCGAGGCGACGCTGATCGACGGTTGCCTCTGTTCCGGTTGGGTCGATTCGGCGCCGGTCGGTTCGGGTGCCGGTTCGGTGGTGTCGTCGGCGGTCGCGGTCACGACAGGCGTCGGCGTACCCCCGTCACTCGACGAGCATCCCGTCAGCAACAGGACTGTCACCGAGATCGACGCAACCAACGCTCGCATGACAACCACCCCCACGACCCAGAATGACCCTCTGTGCAGACTGCGACAACCTTTTGTTCACTCTCCGCTGCGACAACGGTTCATCCGTGATATCCCTATGGACAAAAGGGGGACCTGAATGACCGACCACGAGATCCGGATCGCGCTGGTTCTGAACGGTGGTGTCAGCCTGGCGGTCTGGATGGGCGGGGTGACGCACGAGCTGGATCTGATCCGGCGTGCGTCCGGCGGGTCCGACGCGCCGGAGTCCCAGCCGTACGACGCTGTGCTCGCGGACCGCTGGCGCGAGTTGTGCCACCGGGGCGAGGAGCGGCGGCGCGTGGTGGTCGACGTGATCGCGGGGACGAGCGCCGGCGGACTGAACGGTTCGTTGCTGGCGACAGCGATCGCGAACGGTTCGACGCTGGACCCCGACGGCGACAACGGTCCCTGGCTGCGGCAGAAGTGGGTCGCGCTCGGATCGCTCGACGTCGGCAAGCTGGTGCCGTCGGCCGGCGCGAAGTCGTCGTCGGTGCTCGACGGCAAGTACTTCCTGCAGCAGCTCGAGGACCTGCTCAAGGGTGTGGCCGACGCGGGCGACAGCGACGCCGAGGAGCCGGTGACGTTGTTCGTGACGGCGTCGGGGCTGGGCGTGCAGCAGTTCAAGGCCAAGGACGCGGCCGGACAGGCATTCGTCGTACCGGATCATCGGTATCTGTATGGGTTCACGAGCGAGGACGCCCCGACGTACGACGGGGCCAAGCGCAAGTTCTCGGTCAAGGACACGAACGGTTTGAAGGACACCGAGTTGCTCGCGCGAGCGGCGCGGGCGTCCGCGTCGTTCCCGGCCGCGTTCGGTCCCGTTCTGGAGACGCCCGAGCTGGCGGCGAGCCCGCCACGGATGCAGCCCGGTCCGGCCGAGGCGGGGTCGTGGCTGGTGGACGGCGGCGTGCTCGACAACGCGCCGTTCGGTCCCGTGCTCGATGTGGTCGCCCGGCGGCCGGTGACCGGCAAGGCGACGCGATACGTGCTGTACGTCGTACCGTCCGCCGGGATCGGGCACGCGTCGACCGCGTTGCCCGGTGCGAAGGAGCCGAGCTGGCGGGTGTCCGCGTTGTCCGCGGTGCAGTTCCCGCGCGAGGTGGACTTCCGGTCGGACGTCGAGCAGCTCGAGCGGTTGCTGCTGGAGGCCGACGCGTCCTGGTCCGACACCCAGCGGCTCTTCGACCGTTGCCTGAAGCAACCAGAAGAGCGAGCCCGGTTGAAGGCGGCCGCGGCGGCGCTGCAACCGGCGTACTCGCGGGGTCGTGCGGCCGGCGGGGTGTGGGAGGCCGTGACGATCGCGAGCCACGACCAGTCGACCGTGCTGGATGCCGCGACCGCGTTGTCGGAGCCGGAGATCGACGAGATCCTCGCGACCAAGCATCCGTGGGTGCCGGGGCCCGACGGCTCGACGACCGCCGTACGCGACGATGCCGACGGCAACCCGAGCTGGCTGTGGGGGACCGGCGCGGCCGAGCGGATCGTCCGGCTGATCCTGCGTTCGCTGCGGAATCGGATCAGCAAGGCCCCACACGCCGAGCGCGCGGAGCTGGACAAGCGGCTGACCGCGGCGAGCGACTGCCTGATGAAGGTGCAGGCCGTCCGCGACGCTCTCGACGTCGCGTTGGCCGCCGCGGATCTGGACCTGCGGCCGGCCGGTGGCGCGGAGGCTGTTGCGGTCGGGTTGAACGACATCTTCGAGCAGTTGCAGATCCAGCGGGCGCTCGGTGACGCTTTCGCCGAGTTGGTCACGGTCGTCGGCTGGGAGCTCGTCGACACTGCGCTCGAGGTAGAGATCGTCTCTCGCTGTACGTCGGCGCGCACTCCGCAGCAGCGCAGCGCGCCGTTCCAGTTCCTGCGGCTCGGGCCGGACATTCCACTCGCCGTGCTCGACGAGCTGCAGGAAGGCTCGATCGCGAACCAGCTCAACGAGCGCATCCTGTACGGCAGCCAGGTCGGGCACTTCGGCGCGTTCGGCGCGGCCGACTGGCGGCGGTGGGACTGGCTGATGGGCCGCCTGCACTGCGTCGCGCACCTCGGCTCGATGCTCGGCGCTGACGCGGACTGGATCCGCGAGACCCAGCGGCAGGTGCTGCAGGCCGAGGGCTGGCAGATCAGCGCGGTCGCCGAGCGGATCGAGCGGCTGGCCAAGGACTTCCCGGTCGACGCCGGGATGGGCGCGCTGGTGACAATGCGGAACGAGCTGAACGCGTCGCCCGAGGGCCGCGCGATCACCAAGGGCATCGCCGACCGGATGGTCGACGTCTCGTCCGGTCTCGGTCCCGAGGTCGGCAACTGGGTGAAGGCAGCAGCGGGCCGCAAGCATCAGCCCGGATCGTGGCTGTTGCGTACGGCGCGCTGGTTCACCGAGCCGGCCCGCCAGACGGCGTGGGAGCGGATGGTTCGCGGCGTCAAACTGAGTCCGGCGCACCGGCCGCAGATCTTCGAGCCATGGTTGCCTGCAGCAACGGCTGTGATCGGCATCCTGCTGCTGATCCTCGCGGGCACCGTCGACGGAGTGCGCTTCGTCGCAGCGCTCCTTGCCGGGGCGGTGCTTGCCTTGAGCGCCGTACTCGGTGTCGTCACCTGGTATGTACGGCGCGCCCGCCGGCGGATCCGCGCGTGGCTCGAGCGGCGGATGCCGGCGATCAGTCCAGAGTCACGAAATCGATGAGCTCCTCGACCCGGCCCAGCAGCGCCGGGTCGAGATCGGCGAAGCTGTTCACCTTCGACAGGATGTGTTTCCAGGCCGCGGCCACGTCGGCCTGATCGGTGGCCGGCCAGCCGAACGACTGCAGCACGCCCTTCTTCCAGTCCTGCCCGTGCGGGATGCGCGGCCAGGCCTTGATCCCGACCGACGACGGCTTCACCGCTTCCCAGATGTCGATGTACGGGTGTCCGACGACGCGCACATAGCGGTTGCTGACCTGCGCGGCGATCTTCGATTCCTTCGATCCCTCGACCAGGTGATCAACGAGTACGCCGAGCCGCCGGCCGGGAGCGGGCTGGAACCGGTTGACGATCTCGACCAGGTCGTCGACGCCTTCGAGGTACTCGACCACGACGCCCTCGATCCGCAGGTCGTCGCCCCAGACCTTCTCGACCAACTCCGCGTCGTGCCGGCCCTCGACGTAGATCCGGCTGGCGCGCGCGACCTTGGCCCGGACGTTGTCGACCGCGACCGAGCCGGACGCCGTCCGGGTCTTCTTCGCCGGGCCGGCCTTCTTGGGTGGCTTGAGGCTGACCGGTTTGCCGTCGATCCAGAAGCCCGGACCGAGCGGGTACGTGCGGATCTTGCCGTGCCGGTCCTCGAGGTCGACGACGCCGTGCTCCCAGCGCACGATCGCGCCGACGAACCCCGAAGTGGGCTCCTCGACGACCATCCCCTTCTCGATCTCGACCTCGACGGTCCGCCCGTTCTTCGGCTTACGCCAGTCCCCACTGAGTACGTCGTTCCCATACCTGTCAGCCACCCGCCCAACGGTATGTGACGCAGGTGCCCCGGCCGGGGTCGACACAACTACTCGTGGGCTGACACAGGCAATAAGGTGAGTCAGCCCACCGGTTCCTGTGTCAGCCTGGCGGGTTGGCGGGCGGAGGTGGCGGCGGTTAGGGCGAAGTACGCGACGAAGCCGACTACTAGGCCGACGGCCCAGGAGTAGTCGTAGAGGGGTTTGAGGAAGGGGATGAGGCCGTCATGCGGGAACGGGCCGGCGCCCGGGTTCGAGTACGCGCCGCCGACGGCGAGCAGTGAGCCGAGGAGGGTCGCGACGACACCGCGCCAGTTCCAGCCGGCGGTGTACCAGTAGCGGCCGTTCGGTTCGTACAGGTCGGCGAGGAACAGGTTGGTCCGGTCGATCAGCCAGTACCCCGCGATCAGCACGCCGGCGACCGACGCGAGCAGACCGCCGTAGAACGACAGCCAGACGAAGATGTAGATCGACGGGTCCGAGATCAGCCGCCAGGGCTGGATCACGATGCCGATCACGCCGGTGACCAGGCCCGCGGTCCGGAAGTTCAGCCAGCGCGGCAGCGCGTTCGCGAAGTCGTACGACGGGCTCACGACGTTGGCCGCGACGTTGCAGGACATCGTCGCGAGGATCGCCATGATCAGGCCGATCGTGACGATCACCGGGTTCTCGAACCGGCGGGTGAGCTCGACCGGGTCCCAGATCGCCGAGCCGTACAGCACGACCGTGCCGGAGGTGGTGATGATCGAGACCAGCGCGATGAACGACATCGTCGTCGGCAGGCCGATGATCTGGCCCCAGACCTGTTGCCGCTGGCCCTTCCCGAACCGGGTGAAGTCCGGCATGTTCAGCGACAGCGTCGCCCAGAACGCGATCATGCCCATCAGCGACGGCGCGAAGATCTTCCAGAAGTCGGCGTCCCAGCCCAGCTTCGACGGCTGCGACAGGATCGGGCCGAAGCCGCCGGCCTTGACCAGGATCGCGACCATCAGCGCCACGAACGCGACCGTCACCAGCGGCGCCGCCCAGTTCTCGAACCGGCGCAGACCCTCGATACCGCGGAAGATCAGCACCATCTGCAGCACCCAGAAGAACGCGAAGCTCAGCCACATCGTCCACGGATGCCCGCCGATCGCCGACGCGTTCAGCCAGCCGTTGCCGAACAGCTCGCCGAGGATCACGTAGATCGCCTGGCCGCCGATCCAGGTCTGGATCCCGAACCAGCCGCAGGCGATGAACGCCCGCAGCAGCGCCGGGAAGTTCGCGCCGCGCACGCCGTAGAACGCCCGCGCGAACACCGGGAACGGGATGCCGTACTTCGTTCCCGCGTGGCTGTTCAGCAGCAGCGGGACGAGCACGATCAGGTTCCCCAGCGTGATCGTGAGGAACGCCTGCAACCAGTTCATCCCGATCGCGACCAGGCCGGACGCCAGCAGGTAGCTCGGGATGTTGTGCGCCATCCCCATCCACAGCGCCGCGTAGTTGTACGTCGTCCACGTCCGCTGCGGCAATCGCGTCGGCGCGAGCTCGGCGTTCGCGTACAGGCTGTTCGCCAGCGCGTCGGGATCGGTCAGTTCAACTCGTCCATCGGAGTGAACAGTCTGCTCGGCAGTGGCCACAGGTCCCACCTCATCCGGTCGGGCGATGTCCGTTCCGAACAAGTTGCGCGACAAGATGACGTCGTGTCAACGGACAACTACCCGAAAGGGTCATCCCGGGCCGAGCAAGGGCAGAGTCGGGCGCTGCGGCGCACCTAATGCTCGGTAGCCGCGGCGGATCGCGTCCTGGAGTTTCTCGACCGGCCACGGCCAGTCCTCGGTGTGCTTGAGGGCGTCGTCGAGCGGCGTGCCGGCGTGGTGCAGCGTCGAGATCGTGTTGGCGACCCTGCCCAGCTCGATCGCCTGGTCGCGGGCGAACTCGATGTCGACGACCGCGCCGTGCCCGGGAACGATCTTGGTTGCCGCGGTCATCATCCCGACCACGGCTTCGATCGTGTCGGGCCACTCGAGCGGGAACGAGTCCTCGCCGAACGACGGGGGCGCCGACTCCTCGATCAGATCGCCGACGAAGACCACGTCCGCATCCGGTACGACGACGACCGCGTCGCCGGACGTGTGCGCGTTGCCGACGTACAGGAGCTCGACGCGGCGGTCGCCGAGATCGATCACCTTGGCGGCGGCGAACGTCGTACCGGCGAGGTTTTCTTCGGTCGCAGCGTTCTCGTGCAGGTAGACGGTTGCGTCGGTGAAGACGCTGTTGCCGGCGACGTGGTCGAAGTGTGCGTGGGTGTTGACGACCCAGCGGACGGGCAGGTCGGTCAGCTCGCGGATGTGTTCACGCAGTTGCTCGGCCTCTTCGGTGGTGGCACGGGTGTCGATCACCAGTGCGCCCTCGGAGCCGACGACGAGGCCGACGTTCAGGTCCCATTCGTCGTACCGCCGGACCCAGGTGCGGTCGCCGATTTCCGTCCACTCATTCATGCGGTCGAGGTTACTTGCTGAGTACGTCGCCCTTGATCACCTGGTCGCGCTGGATGCCGCGGAGCAGCAGGCCGACGTTGTCGCCGGCCTTCGCGGTCTTCACGATCTTCCGGAACATCTCGACGCCGGTCACCTCGACCTGCAGCATCGGCTGCCCGGCTCGGCTGAGCAGCACCTGCTCGCCGACCGACACCGTGCCGGCCTGCACCCGCCCGGTCACGACCGTGCCGCGCCCGGTGATCGAGAACACATCCTCGACCGTCATCCCGAACGACCCGACCGGCAACGTGTCCTGCGGCCGCGGCGGTCCCGGAAAGGTCGGAGCGTCCTTCTTCCAGAACTTCCAGCTCATCCTTCGACACTAGCGGTTGGCAAGCCCTCTCCTCGGGACTTAGGCTCGCAAGTGTTCCGATCGGAACGTCGAAACTTTCGAAGGGTGGTCGGTGTGACGACACGACGTGCTGTGGTGGTCCGGGGCGGTTGGGAAGGGCACTCCCCGGTCGAGGCGACCGACCTGTTCATCCCGTTCCTGAAGGAGAACGGCTACGAGGTCACGGTCTCCGACACGACCGCGAGCTACCTCGAGCTCGACGGCGTCGACCTCGTCGTGCAATGCGTCACGATGAGCGAGATCGAGCCCGAGCACTTCAAGGGTCTGGAGGCGGCGATCCGGCGCGGCACCGGGTTCGCTGGCTGGCACGGCGGTATCGCGGACTCGTTCCGCAAGAACGTCGACTACAGCTTCATCACCGGCGGCCAGTTCATCTCGCACCCGCACGGCTTCACCGACTACCGCGTCGAGATCGTCAAGGATCACCCGATCGTCGAAGGCATCGAGCACTTCGACGTGCACACCGAGCAGTACTACGTGCACTACGACCCGACCAACAACGTGCTGGCCACGACGACGTTCAAGTCGCACCCGGACTACCCGTGGATCGAGGGCGCCGTGATGCCGGCGGTCTGGACCCGCACCTGGGGTGAGGGCAAGGTTTTCGTCTGCACGGTCGGCCACAAGCTGGACGATCTGGAGACGCCCGAGGTACGCACGATTATCGAGCGGGGGCTGCTGTGGGCGAGCAAGTGACCAACATCGGCATCGTCGGCACCGGAGTCATCTCCGGCACGTACCTCGACCACCTGGCCAAGCTGCCAGGCGTCGACGTCATCGCAGTGGCCGACCTGGACCGCAGCCGCGCCGAGGCGATCGCGGACCAGCACGAGGGCATTCGCGCGCTCACCCCGGACGAGCTGTACGCCGCGGACGACGTCGAGATCGTGCTCAACCTGACCATCCCGGCCGCGCACGCTCCGGTGCACCAGGCCGCGATGGAAGCCGGCAAACACGTGTACGGCGAGAAGCCGCTCGCCGTGGACCGTGCCGCCGCCGAGCCGCTGCTCAAGTACGCCGCGGCGAACAACCTCCGCGTCGGCTGCGCACCGGACACCGTGCTCGGCACGGGAACCCAGACCGCTCGCGCAGTGATCGACCGCGGCGACATCGGCGTACCGCATGCTGCTTTTGCGGCCTTCACCACGCCGGGCCACGAGCTGTGGCACCCGGCGCCGGAGTTCTACTACCAGCCGGGTGGCGGCCCGGTCCTCGACATGGGGCCGTACTACGTGACCAGCCTGGTCACCCTGCTCGGTCCGGTACGCCGGGTCACCGCGCGGGCCGGTCAGTCGAAGCAGGAGCGCAAGATCCACTCCGGACCGCGGGAGGGTACGACGTTCCCGGTCGAGGTGCCGACGCACGTCACCGGCGTACTGGAGCACGAGTCCGGTGCGTTGACCACGGTGTTGATGTCGTTCGACGTCTGGGCGGCCCGGCTGCCGCGGATCGAAGTACATGGGACCGAGGGCAGCCTGTCGGTGCCGGACCCCAATGGCTTCGACGGCACGGTCGAGATCGCTACGGCTGCGCAGCGCGAGTGGACCGAGGTCCCCGTCGCCGGTGGGTACGCCGGAGCCGGCCGGGGCGTCGGCGTGGCGGACATGGCACGCGCACTGCGTCGCGGTGAGCCACATCGCGCTGACGGAGCGTTGGCGTACCACGTGCTCGACGTACTCGAGTCACTGCTCGAGGCGGCGGTCCAGGATCAGCCCGTGGACGTCGCGAGTACGGTCGAGCGGCCTGCCGCCGTACCGTTGGGGGCGTCGCCCGAGATCGCCTGAGACCCGTCCCACGCCGGAGTGCGTCGGCGTGGGTACTACGGCTCGGTAGACTGGCACTCGGAACTTTCGAGTGCCAAGGTCGATCGAGAGAGGGTGGTGTGCGCGTGCTGGATGACCGCAAGCTGGATGTGCTCCGCGCCATCGTCGAGGACTATGTGGCGACCCATGAGCCGATCGGGTCGAAAGCGCTGGTCGACCGGCACAACCTCGGCGTCTCGCCGGCGACGGTCCGCAACGACATGGCCGCGCTGGAGGAGGAGGGGTACATCACCCAGCCGCACACCAGCGCCGGGCGGATCCCGACCGACGCCGGGTACCGGCTGTTCGTCGACAAGCTCAGCACGGTCAAGACGCTGTCGGTCGCCGAGAAGAAGGCGATCACGTCGTTCCTGGCCGGCGCGGTCGATCTGGACGACGTGGTCCGCCGTACCGTCCGGCTGCTCGCGCAGATCACCCGCCAGGTCGCGATCGTGCAGTATCCGTCGCTGAACCGGTCGAGCGTGCGGCACATCGAGATCGTCACGATGAGCCCGCGCCGGCTGCTGCTCGTGCTGATCACCAGCAACGGCCGGGTCGAGCAGCGGATCGTCGAGCACCCGCACGACGTCGACGAGCAACTGATCGCGGACCTGCGTTCGCGGCTCAACTCGGTGCTTGCCGGACAGCGCCTGACCGACGCGACGACGTCGCTCGGCGGCGTGCCGGAGCTGTTCGCGCCGGGCGACCGGGCGCTGGTCGCGTCGATCGTCACCACGCTGCTCGAAGCCTTCACCGACGAGGTCGGCGAGCAGCGGATCGCGGTCGGCGGCGCGGCCAACCTGACCCGGTACGGCGACGACTTCGAGCGGAACGTGAAGCCGGTGCTGGAGGCGCTCGAGGAGCACGTCATCCTGCTGCGCCTGCTCGGCGAGGCGACGAACCCGCAGACGCTGACGGTCCGCATCGGTCACGAGAACCCGTTCGAGGAGCTGGCCACCACGTCGGTGGTCGCGACCGGATACGGATCCAAGTCGGAGGCGCTGGCCACCCTCGGCATCGTCGGCCCGACCCACATGGACTACCCGAGCACAATGGGCGCAGTACGAGCCGTAGCCCGCTACGTCAGCCAACTACTGGCCGACTCCTGATGATTACTACCCCCTGGTCTGGAGTATGAGCACCGATTACTACGCCGTCCTTGGCGTCAGCCGTGACGCCTCAGCGGACGAGATCAAGAAGGCGTACCGCAAGCTGGCACGCCAGTACCACCCGGACGTGAACGACTCCGAGGACGCGCACCAGAAGTTCCAGGAGATCGGGCGCGCGTTCCAGGTGCTCAGTGACCCGCAGAAGCGGCAGATGCACGACCTCGGCGGCGATCCGTTCGCGACCGCGGGCGCCGGGCCGGGCGGAGCCGGGTTCGGGCAGGCGTTCACGTTCACCGACATCATGGACGCGTTCTTCGGCCAGACCGGCGGCGCGACCCGTGGACCGCGGCCACGGACCCGGCGCGGTCAGGATGCGCTGATCCCGCTGCGGATCGACCTGGCCGAGGCGGCGTTCGGTACGACGCGGGAGCTCAAGGTCGACACCGCCGTACTGTGTCCGACCTGTAGCGGGTCCGGTGCGGCCGCCGGGTCCGAGCCGGTCACCTGCGAGATCTGCCACGGTCGTGGCGAGGTGACGCACACGCAGCGGTCGTTCCTCGGCGAGGTGCGGACGATGCGCCCGTGCCCGAACTGCCGCGGTTACGGCACCACGATCCCGAGCCCGTGCGTCGAGTGCGCCGGCGACGGGCGGGTGCGCTCGCGCCGGACCGTCACCGTGAAGATCCCGGGCGGCGTCGACAGCGGGACCCGGGTCCAGCTGTCCGGCCAGGGCGAGGTCGGCCCCGGCGGCGGACCGGCCGGCGATCTGTACGTCGAGATCGAGGTCGAGCCGCACGACATCTTCACCCGCAACGGCGACGATCTGCACTGCACGGTCACGCTGCCGATGACGGCGGCTGCGCTCGGTACGACGATCGACCTGCCGACGCTCGAGGGCGAGACGACCCCGTTGGAGATCCGGCCGGGTACGCAGTCCGGGACGGCGCAGACGCTGACGGCGCGCGGCGTACCGCGGCTGCGGCACGCGGGTCGTGGTGACCTGATCGTCCAGGTGATCGTCGAAACCCCGACGAAGCTCGACGACGACCAGGCTGACCTCCTCCGCCAGCTGGCGGTTGCCCGCGACGAGGAACGCCCCCAGGGCCACGTCCAAGCCACCCACAAGGGCGTCTTCGGCCGCCTCCGCGACGCCTTCGGCGCCCACTAGATGCCGGACCGGCGCATGCTCCGCCTGCCCTCGGTTGCGCAGGCGGAGCCTGCTTGTGCGGGAGGTGCTGGGTAGGTGGGGGTTGCGGTGTTCTTTCACCCCGGCCTTGGCGGGGACGAACTGGTGCTGGACGGCCCGGAGGGTCGGCATGCCGCGGTTGTGCGGCGGATCGGGCCGGGTGAGCGGATCCGGCTGACGGATGGGCAGGGTACTTGGGCTGAAGGGCCTGTGGTGGGGGCTTCGAAGGCTGGGCTGACTGTGGCGGTGGATGAGCGCGGGACGGTGGCGGCCGCTGATCCTCGGGTGGTTGTGGTGCAGGCTCTGCCGAAGGGGGAGCGGGCCGAGCTTGCGGTCGAGATGCTGACTGAGGTCGGCGCGGATGTGATCGTGCCGTGGAACGCGGAGCGGAGTCAGTTCCGGGCCAACCCGGAGCGGGTTGAGAAGACGCTCGCGAAGTGGCGGGCGTGGGCGTTCGAGGCGAGCAAGCAGTCGCGGCGCTCCTGGTTCGCCGAGGTCGCTCCGCTCGCGTCGACGGCCGACGTCGCGGAGCGGCTCGCCCGCGCGGCGCTGCCCGTCGTACTGCACGAAGAGGCGACCGTCCCGCTGGCGTCGCTGGACGTTCCGCCGTCGGGCGACATCGTGCTCGTCATCGGCCCCGAGGGCGGGATCGCCCCGGCCGAGCTCAAGACCTTCGACGTCGAACCGGTCCGCCTCGGCGACACCGTACTGCGGACGTCGACCGCCGGCGTCGCCGCAGCAGCCGCCCTCCTCGCGCCGACCCGCTGGACCTAACCCCGCACCGCCTGCTGGTACGCCGCGAGCGCATCCGCGTCGTCGATGCTCCCGTGGTGATGAACCTGCCGCCACGCCCCGTCGTACGCGAAGATCCGCGTCGTCCGGATCCGCAACGGCTGCTCACCCAGCGCCGGATGCTGGTACGTCCCAACCTCCCGCCCCGCGAACACCACCGAGCCCTCAAGCCAGTACGTCGCCGCGTCGCCGAACGTCACCTGCACATCCAGCGACCCCGCGAACACCCGCTCGTACAGCGACCGCACCGCCTCCCGCGACCGCAAGATCCCGCCGATCGGGTTGTTCAGCTGCACCAGCGGATCATCCGCCCAGCCGGCGACCAGCGTCTCCAGGTCCTTCCCGTTGAGCGCGTAGTAGAACGTCTCCAGCGCCGCGAGCGCACCCTCCCGCCCCGGCAACCGCGCTTCGTCCGCCCGCGACCGCGCCCCGGGCCCGAATCCGTAGTCGACCAGCTCGATCATCGCGAACCCCTCGCTAGACTGTTAGACAGGAACCGAACATAACTGTACGACAAGGATCGAACACCATGGTCGTCGAGTCAGCCCGCGCCCGCACGCTCAGCCACGTGGATCCGGCCGAGGTGCCGTTGCAGACGGCCCTGGACGCGCTCGCGGACCCGGTCCGGCGTTCGATCCTGCGCGACCTCGCGACCCACGACGACTGGACCCGCGCCTGCGGCACCTTCGACCTCCCGGTCAAGAAGGCGACCGCCAGCCACCACTTCGCCGTACTGCGTTCCGCCGGTCTGATCGAGCAACGCGACGAGGGCGCCCGCCGCCTCAACCGCCTCCGCCGCGAAGAGTTCGACCGGTCCTTCCCCGGCCTGTTGTCCGCAACCGTCGACCGCGCGGACTGACGAACTCTTACAAACCCCGAACACTGCCCCGAAGCTCCTCGAACGCCCGCCGGGCAGAGTCGTTCTCGTCAGCACGAACGAGCACGAACGACAACGAGGAGCACCCCATGCGCAGGTCTGTGCGCGGCGCGATCGCGGCCGGTACGTCGGCCGTCGTCCTGGTCGGCGGACTCGTCGCGAGTACGACGATCGCGGCGGCCGATCCGACCCCGAAGCCTTCGGCGAGTACGTCGTACAAGCCGGTCACGCTGAGCCCGGAGGAGTCGCAGAAACTCTGCGCCGACCGGCTGCCGAAGATGATCGCGCGGCGCGACAAGCTGGCTCAGCGGATCAATGGTGGCGCCGACGTGAAGGGTTCGGTCGCGTGGATCAAGGCACGCGCGGCCAAGCAGAAGGCGAACGGCCACGAGAAGGCGGCCGCGCAACTCGAGAAGCGGGCCGAGCGCCGCTCGGAGCGACTGAAGCAGCTCGGCACGGTGAAGACCAAGCTCGAGGCCTTCAAGACCGAGCACTGCCAGGCGGTCAAGTGATGCGCAAGGCGCTGGCCGTGCTGCTCGGTACGGCGTGTCTCGGCCTCGGACTGTCCGGATGCGGCAGCTCCGGCAACCAGCCCGGTGGGCAGGGCACCGGTCCTGCTCCGGCGACCCAACAGGTGGGGTCGCCGGAGCAGGAGCTGGATCAGATCGGGTCTACCCTGGACGCGATCGATCGCGAACTGGCCGGGGACGACGCACCCTGACCGAGAGTCTCCAGGAGCAGAGGATGGCCGAAGCCGGCCGCGGGCTGGTTCTGGTGGTGGAGGACGAGGCAGCGATCGCCGAGGTGATCGAGCTGTACCTGCGCCGCGACGGCTTCGACGTCCGGACCGAGTCCGACGGCGAGGCGGCTCTCGCTGCGTGGCGGCGGCTGCGCCCGGTCGCGGTGGTCCTCGACATCGGACTGCCGGGGCGCGACGGCGCGGACGTCTGCCGGACGATGCGGGCGGCGGGGGACTGGACGCCGGTCCTGTTCGTCACCGCCCGGGACGACGAGGTCGATCGTCTGCTCGGGCTGGAGCTCGGCGCGGACGACTACATCACGAAGCCGTTCAGCCCGCGGGAGCTGGCCGCCCGCGTCCGGACGGTCCTCCGGCGTACGGCGGGCGGCGTTTCGGCAGGCGGCGCTCAGGCGGCAGGCGAGGTGCTGTCGGTGGGTCTGGTGCGGGTCGATATCGGCCGCCGCCGGGCCTGGGCGGGTGAGGCCGAGGTGAGCTTGACGTCGACCGAGTTCGACCTGCTGGCGCAGCTGTTCCGGCGCCCCGGCCGGGTGTTCGAACGCGACGAGCTGCTCAGTTCGGTCTGGGGCTACCAGTCAGCCGCAGGCACCCGGACCGTCGACGTACACATCGCCCAGCTGCGCGCGAAGCTCGGCGAGGCCAGTCCGATCCGTACCGTGCGCGGCGTCGGCTACGCGGCCGACCGCGACTGATGGCCGTCGAGGTTCGGACCCCGGACGAGGCCGGCCGTGGCTCACTGGCCACCCGGATCGTGCTGACCTGTGTGGCGGTCGCAGGGATCGCTGTGCTGGTTGCGGGTCTGGTGATGGCAGGGCTCGCCAGGCGGTCCGCCCAGAACGTGCTGCAGCAATCGCTGGCCGCGCAGGCCGACGTGATCGCCGGCCAGGTGGATCAGCGTGGCCTGAGTTCGCGTGCGGCCGGGCTCGGAAGGGTCGCGCAGGTCGTCCGCGGCCAGGGCATCGTCGTCGTACTGCTCCTGCCGCGGCGCGGCGTCCAGTCGACCGACGGCAACTCCACCCAGGCAGCGATCACGGCAGGCCTCGACGGCATCGGCAGTACGCAGCGGATCTCCACCGAGGTACCGGTCGGCGGCACCGATTACCTGGTCGAAGCTCGCGGTCTCGGCGACAGCTCGGGGTTCGCCCTGGTCGAACCGGTCCGGCTGGCCGCCGACACCCAGCGGATCCTGATCCGCAACATCCTGTTCGCGCTCGGCGCCGGTCTGCTGGTCGCCAGCCTCGCCGGTGCCCTGCTCGGACGGCTCCTGGGACGTCCGCTGCGCCGTACGGCGGACGTCGCGGCCGCGATGCGTCAGGGCCGGCGTGATCTCCGGGCACCGGTCGAAGGGCCGACCGAGGTGGCCGAGGTCGCCGCCGCGGTCAACGAACTCTCCATCGCCCTGCAGCACAGCGAGGCGCGGCAGCGCGAGTTCCTGCTCTCGGTCTCGCACGAGCTGCGTACGCCGCTGACCGCGGTTCGCGGGTTCGCCGAGTCGCTCGCCGACGGGGTCGCGACCGATCCGCGGCATGCCGGTCAGGTGATCCAGCAGGAGTCGCTGCGGCTCGAACGGCTGGTCAGCGACCTGCTGGACCTCGCGCGGATCGGTGCGGATCAGTTCCGGCTCGATCTCGTCCAGGTCGACCTGCGCGAGACGCTCGTCGCGTGCGCCGAGGTCTGGCGGGTGCGTTGCGAGCGGCAAGGCGTCCGGTTCCACCTCGACCTGCCGCCGGTGCCGGCCGTCGCGACGACCGACCCGCGACGGATCCGGCAGGTCCTGGACGGCCTGGCCGAGAATGCTCTCCGCATTACCCCGCCGGGTGCGCAGCTGACGATGGCGCTGGATCGAACGCCGGGAGACATCACGATCCAGGTGCGCGACGGCGGTCCGGGCCTGGCGCCGGAGGACTACGCGGTCGCCTTCCAGCCCGGCGTGCTCAACCAGAAGTACCGCGGCCGGCGGCCGGTCGGGTCGGGAATCGGGCTCGCGCTGGCTGAGGGACTGGTCATCAGGCTCGGCGGCGCGCTCACCGCGGGGCCGGCGCCGGAGGGCGGCGCCGGGTTCACGATCGTGCTGCCGGCTACCTGACCAGGATCGTCTTCGAGTCGGTGTTGGTGACGCTGCCGTCGGCGTCGGAGATCAGATAAGCCTCGATCTGCCACGGCCCCGGCGTCAGCGAGACCGAGAACGCGAACGGCGAGAACTTCTGACCCTCCGTCGTATTGGTGAAGCTCTTCTTCGTCTCGCGGGTCTTCAGGTTCGTCAGCTGATAGTTGACGGTCGCCTCGAAGGCGCTCGCGGTGCCTTCGACGGTGACCTTGCTGCCGGTCACCGCGCCCTGACTGGGCGAGGTGATCCAGACCAGCGCCTGCACATCCGCGGCCTGCGCGCGGCCGAGCGGAGTACTGGTGTCGACCTGCCCGAAGAGCTTCCCGACCGCGCGGCCGGCTTGGGTGACCTGGATCGAGGTCGTGTCGTCCTGGAGCGCGCCCTGCACGGTGTAGATCAGCTGCTGGGTGGCGACCCGCGCGAGATCGGGGTCGAGGTCGGTCTTCGGGAGCTGCTTGAAATCGACCGTGACGACGTCGTCCGAGCGGGTGACCCGGTTCACCGCGGCACCACGCCAGACCGAGTAGTAGTCCGGGTCCTCCGGCTGCTTGGTGGTCATGATGCGGACCGCTTCTTCGGCCGGATGGCCGCTGACCTCCGCCCAGGTGCGATACAGCTTCGCGGCCGACTTCTTCGGTACGCCGACCTGCTGACCGAGCCAGTAGACCGGGACAACCGCGTTGCTCACCGATTGCTCGGGTACGCCGCGGTCGGTCGGGCCGGCCGTCTTCACCGCTGACGATGGCGACGTGGCCGGCGGCTGGGTGGCCGCGGTGGGGACCGGTGACGGTGCGGGGGAGACGACGGACGGCGTCTGACTCGGGAGTACGCCGGTCGCGCTGGTCGTCGTACCCGGGCCGGCCACCGCGTCGCCGTCGTTCGCGGTGTTGTTGTTTCCGTTGAACACGGTGAACGCACCGACCGCCGCGGCGGTGCCGAGCGCGGCCACGCCGGCGGTCAGGAGCCAGGGGCGTCGGGCGACCGGCCGGCGCTGGGCGTGCGCGCGGGCGCGGATCTCCGGCAGCGCGTCGGCCGGCTCGATCCGGTGCGCCTCGTCCCGCAGGGCCCGGCGCATCAGCTCGTCGAACTGCTCGTTCGGGTTCTGGTCGTTCATGCGTTCTGCTCCAGGAGCTGGCGTAGCGACTTGGTCGCACGCGCGGCGTGGCTCTTCACGGAGCCCCGGCTGATGCCCATCGTGTCGGCGATCTCGGCCTCCGACAGGTCGCCGTAGTACCGGAGCACCATCACCGTGCGCTGCTTCTCCGGCAGGGTCCGCATCGCCTCGATGACGCGATCGGTCTCGGCGGTCCGCAGGACCGCCTGCTCCGCGCTGGGCTCGTCAGGGAGTGACTTCGGGGTGTGCTTGTCCACCACCACCAGGTGGCGCTGGCGGGACCGGCATCGGTTCACCACCGCGGTCCGCAGGTACGCGAGCGCCTTGTGCGGGTCGCGGAGCCGGTGCCAGCGACCATGCATCGCGACGAACGCGTCCTGCACGATCTCCTCCGCACTACCGGTGTCGCGCAGCAGCAGGGAGCCTAGGCGGACGAGCGAGGTGTAATGGGCGGTGTAGACAGCCGTCAGCGCCTCGTCGGCATCCCACGAGGACTCATGTGTCACGCACTCTTCGTACACCACGGCCGGTTGAGCCACGAAAAGACGACGCTAAGACCCTGTCCCAGGTTGACAACAGGTTGGCCCGATCTGGTGGGAACCTGAAGGGATGAAGCAGCGCGGTGACGGCCGGTGGTCGGGCCATCACGACATCACGTACGCCGCGGTCACACGGCTCTACCAGCACCTCGCCGAGCCGGACGCGACGATCCACGGTCTGCGACAGGACGAGTACGCCGCCGCGCTCGACAAGGCCCAGGCGTATCAGGACCGCCCGCTCGGCGCCGGCGTGATCACGAACTTCGGCGGACTCGGCAAGTCCTTCCCGTACGTCGGCCTCGGTCCGACGACGCACTCGGCGTACGCGAACCCGGACGCCCAGCGCGAGCACTTCATGGCCGACCCGTTCCGCAAGGGCTGGGACAACCTGGACACGAACACGGCGTACGTCTTCGAGCAGCTCGCCACCGCGCAGGCGTCGCCGGCCCTCGAGTTCGGGCATCTCGGTGCGGCCGCGCATGCCCTGCAGGACAGCTACTCCGGAGCGCACGCCTGGCGCGAGGACTCGGTGTACGACGGTGATCCGACCGCCCCGCTGGTCTCGCTGCACGTGTTCACGCCGGCGCACACGGTGGGAGTCGACGACGGCAGGAACACCCACTCCGACGAGTTCGACACCCCGCCGGCGACCTCCGGGTCCACGCGGGCGGCAGTCGAGGCGACGTACCGGATGTTGCGTTCCTACGAGCTCAACCGGGGATCTTCGCTGGAGAACGCGTTGCAGGCCGACCTCGGTCCGATGCTTCGGCCGTCCGTGGCCGGGGTCACTGTCAGCCTGCACCCGAGCCGGGAATGGTCCCTCGAACGGAACCGGCGGCTCGCGCTCGAGCACGGTGTGATCACGCCCGGTCCGGAAGCGGACGAGGTCGCCCGGCTGAGCGGGATCCTCGCCCCGAACGCCGCACCGGGCCGGCCGAGCACGCAGCAGACCACGCAGCAGACCACCCAGCAGACCACCCCGGCGAGGCCCTCCGGGAGCGTGTCCCGGGGAATTTCGAGTGAGGGTGTCGGACGGGGCGGCTAGCATGGACAACCTCAGCAACACTCGACCCAGGAGGAAGAGCCTGTCCAGGCCACGCAGTATCGAACCGGAGGCGCGCGCGAACGGCACCGTTCAAGGCGCAGCCGCCAGCGCGCAGGCGTCGCACAAGATCGTCGTGCCGAACAGCATCGACATGGTGGCCCTGCTCGGAGCCCGGGACGAGTTCCTCCGCATCGTCGAGAAGGAGTTCGCCGCCGACATCATGGTCCGCGGCAACGAGATCACGCTCAACGGCGAGCCGGCCGAACTGGCCCTGGCCGAGCGGCTGATCGACGAGCTGATCGTGGTGATCCGGACCGGGCACGGGCTGACCGCCGACTCGGTCGAGCGCAGCATCGCGATGATCAAGCAGGCCACGGCCGAGAGCCCGGCCGACGTGCTGACGCAGAACATCCTGTCCAGCCGCGGCCGCACGATCCGCCCGAAGACGCTGAACCAGAAGCGGTACGTCGACGCGATCGACAAGAACACGATCGTCTTCGGCATCGGCCCGGCCGGTACCGGTAAGACCTACCTGGCGGTCGCCAAGGCGGTCCAGGCGCTGCAGGCGAAGGAGGTCAGCCGGATCATCCTGACCCGGCCGGCCGTCGAGGCCGGTGAGCGGCTCGGGTTCCTGCCCGGCACGCTGTCGGAGAAGATCGACCCGTACCTGCGCCCGCTGTACGACGCCCTGCACGACATGCTCGACCCGGAGTCGATCCCGCGGCTGCTGACGGCCGGCACGATCGAAATCGCGCCGCTGGCCTACATGCGCGGCCGGACGCTGAACGACGCCTTCATCATCCTCGACGAGGCGCAGAACACCTCGCCGGAGCAGATGAAGATGTTCCTCACCCGGCTCGGATTCGGCTCGAAGATGGTCGTCACCGGCGACGTCACCCAGGTCGACCTGCCGACCGGGACGAACTCCGGTCTGCGCGTCGTCCAGGACATCCTCGAAGGTGTGCAGGACCTGACCTTCTGCCGGCTGACCTCGCACGACGTGGTCCGGCACAAGCTGGTCGGCCGGATCGTCTCGGCGTACGAAAACTATGAAGGTAGTGCTGACAACCACCGATGAACGTCGAGGTCAACAACGAGTCCGGGGTGGAGATCGACGCCCACGGACTGATGCGGCTCAGCAGGTTCGTGATGTCGTCCCTGAAGCTGCACCCGGAGTGTGAGCTGTCGATCAAGCTGGTCGACGAGGACACCATGGCGCGGTATCACGTCGAGTTCCTGGACCTGCCGGGTCCGACCGACGTGATGTCGTGGCCGATGGACGAGCTGCGGCCGGGTCCGTCCGACGATGACGACGGCGACCTGCCGCTCGGTCATCTCGGCGACATCGCGCTCTGCCCGACCGTCGCGGCCGCGCAGGGCGCGAAGGCCGGCCACGGCACGTGGGCCGAGCTGGAGTTGCTGACGGTGCACGGCATCCTGCACCTGCTCGGGTACGACCACGCGGAACCCGCCGAGAAAGCGGAGATGTGGGACGTCCAGGGCCGCCTGCTGGAAGCATGGCGGGCACCTGGGAACCGGCTCGAGAGTGTCTGAGGCAGGAGTGACGTTGCGGTGACCTCCCACGACCTCGTTCTCCTGGTTGTGGCTGCGGTGCTCGTCCTGCTCGCCGGTCTCTTCGCCGGCGCCGAGGCAGCGCTGTCGTCGTACTCGAAGGTGCGCGCGAACGAGCAGGTCGAGCTGGGCAACCTGCGGGCCGTCCGGCTGCGGGACCTGCTGTCCGACGCCCCGCGGTACCTGAACTCGCTGCTCCTGCTCCGGCTGATCTGCGAGATCACCGCGATCGTGCTCGTCACCCAGGCGCTGTCCGAAGTCCTGTCGGTGACCTGGGAGCACATCCTGATCACCGCCGTGGTGATGGTGCTGGTGTCGTACGTGATCATCGGGGTCGCGCCGCGGACGCTCGGCCGGCAGCACTCGGACCGGTTCGCGATCATCTCGGCCGGTCCGGTGATGGCGCTGACCAAGATCCTCGGACCGCTGCCGAAGTTCCTGATCCTGATCGGCAACGCGCTGACCCCGGGCAAGGGATTCGCCGAGGGGCCGTTCGCGACCGAGGCCGAGCTGCGCGCGCTGGTCGACTACGCGGAGAAGTCGGCGGTGATCGAGTCCGGCGAGCGGCAGATGATCCACTCGGTCTTCGAGCTCGGTGACACGATCGTCCGCGAGGTGATGGTGCCGCGGACCGACATGGTCTACATCGAGCGGCACAAGAAGCTCCGTCAGCTCACGTCGCTGGCGCTGCGCTCCGGCTACTCGCGGATCCCGGTGATCGGCGAGTCGCTCGACGACATCCTCGGCGTCGTCTACCTCAAGGACGTGATGCGCCGCGTCTACGACAACGCGCAGGCCGAGTCGACCGAGCGGGTCGAGTCGGTCATGCGGCCGTGCATGTACGTCCCGGACTCCAAGCCGGTCGACGAGCTGCTCCGCGAGATGCAGGCGGCCCGGATGCACCTCGCGATCGTCGTCGACGAGTACGGCGGCACGGCGGGCCTGGTGGCGATCGAGGACATCCTCGAGGAGATCGTCGGCGAGATCACCGACGAGTACGACGAGGATCCCGACTCGGTGCAGGAGCTGTCCGACGGCTCGTACCGGGTGTCGAGCCGGTTGCCGATCGACGAGCTGGGCGAGCTGTTCGGCGTACCGCTGGACGACGACGATGTGGACACGGTCGGCGGTCTGATGGCCAAGCTGCTCGGCAAGGTGCCGATCCCCGGCGCCGAGGTCGCGATCGAGGGCCTGTCGCTCACGGCGGAGCGGCCGTCCGGCCGCCGCAACCAGGTCGGTACGGTTCTGGTACGACGCGAGGAGACCACCCCCGCGCCCCAGGACCAGAACCACCAGCACGCCTAGCCCCCACCACCCCTCCTTTGGAGCTTTTGTTGTCAGACCTTTCGGCGGAGGACGCCAAACTTGTCACGCTCGCGCGCGCTGCCCGGGCCCGGACTCGGGCCGCTGAAGGGGCCGCTGTCCGCGACTCCGACGGGCGCACGTACGCCGCGTGCACGGTCGCGCTCGACACCGTCGAGCTGACCGCGCTGCAGCTCGCGGTCGCGATGGCGCTCGCGTCGGGTGTGAAGGGTCTGGAAGCCGCCGCGGTCGTCACCGACGCGGATTCCGTCGACGTCGGGGTCGTACGGCACTTCGCCGGCGCCAACGTTCCCGTAGTACATGCCAATGGCACCGGAGAGGCCCGCGATGTCGTCCACACCTGAGAACTTCAAGGCAGGGTTCGCCTGCTTCGTGGGTCGGCCCAACGCCGGCAAGTCCACGCTCACCAACGCGTTGGTGGGCCAGAAGATCGTCATCACCTCGTCGAAACCGCAGACCACGCGGCACGCCGTCCGCGGGATCGTGCACCGGCCGGATGCCCAGCTGATCCTGGTCGACACCCCCGGACTGCACAAGCCGCGCACGCTGCTCGGCGAGCGGCTGAACGACGTGGTGAAAACCACCTGGGCCGAGGTCGACGTGATCGCGGTCTGCCTGCCGGCCAGTGACAAGATCGGTCCCGGCGACCGGTTCCTGGTGAGCGAGGCGGCGAAGGTCGCGAAGACGCCGAAGGTTGCCCTGGCCACCAAGGCGGACCTGGTCGAGCCGGATCGGATGGTCGAGCACCTGGCCGAGATCGCCAAGCTGGGGGAGTCGGTCGGGATCGAGTGGGCGTCCGTGGTCCCGGTCTCGGCGACGTCCGGCTACCAGGTCGACGTGGTCGCCGACGAGTTGGTGAAGCTGCTGCCGGTCGGTTTCCCGCTCTACCCGGACGGTGACATCACCGACGAGCCGGAGGAGACGCTCGTCGCCGAGCTGATCCGCGAGGCCGCGCTGGAAGGTGTGCGGGACGAGCTGCCGCACTCGATCGCGGTCACCATCGACGAGATGAACCTGCGCGAGGACCGTCCCGAGGACAAGCCGCTGCTGGACATCTACGCGAACATCTTCCTCGAGCGGGAGAGCCAGAAGGGGATCGTGATCGGCCACAAGGGCGCCCGCCTGCGCGAGGTCGGCGCTGCGGCGCGCAAGCAGATCGAGTCTCTCCTCGGTACGCCGGTGTACCTCGACCTGCACGTCAAGATCGCCAAAAACTGGCAGACAGACGCGAAGAACCTGCGCAAACTGGGATTCTGATGAGCCTCCAGAACCCTGTGTACGCCGCCCTCACCGGCCCGCACTCCCACCTCGCCGAGATCCGCGGCAACGCCCGTCGCTATCCGTCGGCCGTCGCCCCGTTCCTCGCCCTGCCCGACGAGCCCACCGAGCAGGACTGGTCCGACGCGGCCGCACTCCTCGGCCCCGGCACGACGGGCGCGCTGATGCGGCCGGACTTCCCGGTTCCCGCGTCGCTCAAGCTCGACCGGCAGTTCGACCTGGTCCAGTTCGTCGCCCCCGAGGGCCTCGCGGCGCCCGACGACGAGGCGATCCAGCTCGGCCCGAACGACGTCGCAGAGATGCTCGCGCTCGTCGCCCTCACCGACCCCGGCCCCTTCCGCAGCCGCACCATCGAGTTGGGCACCTACCTAGGCATCCGCCGCGACGGCGACCTCATCGCCATGGCCGGCACCCGCTTCGCGCTCCCGGACTACACCGAGATCAGCGCCGTCTGCACCCACCCGTCGTACCAGGGCCAGGGCCTCGCTCGCCGCCTGATCGCAGCCGTAGCCGCCCACATCACCACCACCGATCGCACCCCGTTCCTCCACACCGGCGCCACCAACACCAACGCCATCCGCCTCTACAAATCCCTCGGCTTCACCCTCTCGAACGAAATGAAGGTAACGATCGTCGAGCCGGCATGACTGATCTCGCCCACGTTTACTGGCTCGGGGGCGGCACGGGCGGCGGCAAGTCGACAATCTCTCGCCGACTGGCCGACCGGTTCGGCCTTCGCCGGTACGACACCGATCGCGTGATGAGCGACCACACGGCGCGCAGCAGTCCCGGCGAAACGCCGTACCTGCAGCACTTCCTCGCCATGGACATGGACGAGCGCTGGGCGAACCGCTCACCGGAGGTCATGCTCGACACCTTCCATTGGTTCCGCGGCGAGGCCTTCGAGCTCATCGTCGAGGATCTGCTGAGCCTGCCGGCGGAGCGGGTCGTGGTGGAGGGTTTCCGCCTGCTGCCGGAGCTGGTCGAGCCGCTGCTGGCCGATCGACGGCAGGGCGTGTGGTTGCTGCCGACGCCGGGCTTTCAACGAGCTGCGTTCGAGCAGCGGGGGTCGCTCTGGGACATCGCCGGGCGGACGAGTGCGCCGGAGCGGGCCCTGGGCAACTTGTTGGAGCGGGACCGGATGTTCACCGAACGAGTCACCGGTCAGACGGACCGTCTCGGTCTCACCGGCCTCGTGGTCGACGTCGGCCGCACCGAAGACGAGCTGGCAGACCAGGTCGCCGAGTTGTTCGGCCTCACCTAGTTTCGCCCTCTTCGACGAGATGAAGGTCACAGTGGTTCAGGCGGTCTAGCCTGGAACTGTTGCAACAAGGTGCAATTGCGGCGCTTTCCGTCCCCTGCGCGCGTTATGCTCGCGCCCGACCTCGAGGCCCATCGAGGTCATTCATGTCCTGAGGGGGACTCCCAGTATGAAATTGCAGCGCTTCGCGCTCGCCCTGGCCGGGGTCGGTATGCTCGCCGCCACGGCCGCCGCCGGCCCGGCCACCGCCGCCGTCCGGTCCGACCCGACGCCCGCGATCGCCAACTCGGCCAAGGGCAACCTGAAGACCACGCCGAACACCAAGCTCGCCTCCGGGGGATGCCTGCAGGATGTCGGCTTCAACACCCCGACGCCGGGGATCAACGACGTCCTGGTCACGCCGGCCAAGCCCCCGCGCGGTGAGTTCTTCGGCGAGTTCAAGTTCGTCGGCACCCGCCTCAACACGACGTGGTACGGCGTGCAGACCGACACGCACTTCTACTACCACAGCCTGTTCGTGCAGGGCGGCACGCTGTACCGCGGTGTCACCTACTTCGACACCGACAACGCGCGGCCGACGTACGCGCGGATCGGCTCCGGCTGGACCAGCTTCACCCAGCTCGTGACGTCGAACTACGCCATCACCGCGCCGAACCGCTCGTACCTGTACGGGCTGAGCACCAACGGCAGCCTCTACCGCTACGCGGCGTCGGGTGCCACCTTCCGGGCGCTCGGCCACTTCGCCGGCTTCAAGGGCTTCAAGGCGATGACCGTGGTGGCGGAGAACCCGTCGTACGACACGCTGCTGATGACCACCAAGGCCGGCGCGCTGTGGACGGTCCGGATCCCGGCCGCCGCCTCGACGAAGCCGATCCTGAAGCTGGTGCGCAGCACGGGCTTCGCGGCGTACGAGTCGCTGGCCGCCCGGGGCTGCGGTGACAAGGGCGGCTCGCTGGTGACCGGTTTCGACAACGACACCGACTCGGCGTACCAGTACGCGACGAGCAAGTTCAACGGCTCGGCGACGGCTGTCACGTCCTACGGCCGGGTCACCGGCGGCACCATCCCGGGCACCGGCATCTTCCCGATCACCGGCCACTGGAACCAGCTCGTGGGCGAGTGAGCTTTCAGCAGTAGAAAGCCGGGGGCGCCGCTGGTTGCGGCGCCCCCGGTCTGTTTCAGAGCTTCTTCTGGTAGGCCAGGATCCGTGCGATGACTCTGTAGTTGAGTTGTTCGTTGATGCTGATCATGTGGTTGTTGGACTCGGCGTTCCAGGTGTCGACCTGGGTGAGAGCCGGTTCGGTGTCGCGGAGCCAGAGGAGCATGGCGGACTTCACCAGGGCCCCCAGGCGATGGCCTCGGTGGGCTCGGTCGACCGCGGTGTCGTGTTGTTCGCCGACGTGGGGACGCTCGCGCTCGACCGAGATGACGGTGTGGCCGGCAAGGGCACCGGTCGACTTCTCACGGGCGATCACGCGGTAGACGGTGTGGTCGCTCTTGGACTGCGCCTCTTCGTACGCCCGCAGTCGCGCGGGGCTGTAGACGTCGTCCTCCATGTCGAGGTCGTCCTTCGGCGCGTCGTTGATGGAGCTGGTCAGCGTGACCATGTCCTCCAGCAACTCCTCCGGCAGCGGCCCGGTCAGCTTGGTCAGTTCGTACGACGTGGACGCGGCGACCGCGTCGTCGTACAGCCGCTGGACCACGCCGTAGTCCAGCCCTGTCAGGTCCTGCCGACGGTTCACCTCGACGGCCTTCTGGACGAACCCGTGCCGCCGGGCGAACGCGTCCGCCTTCGGCAGGTCCACGCAGCCGTAGCCGATCGTGTCCCGGCCCAGCTCGCGGGTCAGGCTCTCGGCGTACTCGAACAGTGCCGACCCGACACCACGGCCACGATGATCCGGATGGACGTCGACGTCGATCCAGACCTGGTTCGTGTTGTCGTAGAGGTTGACGCCCATGGCCAGCAGTCCGATGGCGTTCCCGTCGGCGTCGCGCGCCAGGTAGGCGTACTCGGGCTCCATGTCCCACCCGTAGCGCAGCATGTTCGCATAGCTGCGCGCGGTCGGCTGCAGCATCTCCGGGCAGTCGAGCTTGGCGGCTGAGTTCTTCAGCGCAACGGCTTCGGCGCACCCGGCTTCGTCGTCGGGTAGCAGTTTCGAGATCTCCACCGCCCCAGCGTCCACCGAGCGACCCAGTTACCGCGACTGGTTTATCCGCGGTCGAGAAGTTCCTCGCTGAGCTTCCACAGCCGCCGCGCGTTCTCCGGGTCGATCGCATACGGCAGTACGCCGAACGCGCCCGGCGTCACCGCAAGCACCCCGGTGTCCGGTACGTCGGACGCATGCACCACCGCGATATCGACGTCCTCGCAGTACACCCCGCCGTACCCGTCGAGCTGCGGGCTGACCGCGCACCACACCTGCGTCGCCGCGCCCTGCTCGGCTGTCTTCAGCCCACGCGCCGGATCGATGATCGGCTCGTAGTTCTCGTCCAGGAACCCGCCCTCGCGCAACGTCTCGCGGTCCGAGTAGCGGGCCAGATGCGTGATGATGCTGCCCGGATGGACGGCGAACGCGCGGATCCCATTCGCCCGCTCCCGCTGGTCCAACTCGACGGCGAAGAGGATGTTCGCGGTCTTCGACTGCCCGTACGCCGGATACGGCGCGTACTCGCGATGCTCGTAGTTCGGGTCGTCGAAATCGACCGCGCTGTACCGATGCCCGCGCGACGACACCGCGACCACCCGCGCGCCACCGGCCTGCCGCAACGCCGGCAGCAACCGCGTCGTGAGCTGGAAATGCCCGAGATGGTTCGTCGCGAACTGCGACTCGTACCCGCGGGCGTCACGCGTCAGCGGATTCGCCATGATCCCCGCGCTGTTCACCAGGATGTGCAGCGCGCGCCCCGACGCCAGGAATCGATCCGCGAACGCATCGATGCTCGCCGGATCGAGCAGATCCAGCTCCTCCACGACAACCCCGTCGATATCCGCCAGCTCGGCGGAAGCCCGCGCCACATCGCGCGCCGGCACGATGACGTCGGCTCCCGCGGACCGGAAGGCGCGGACAGTCTCCTTGCCCAGCCCGGAGTACCCGCCGGTGACGATCGCGACCTTCCCGTGCAGCTCGACGCCGTCGAGTACGTCGTACGTCGTGGAAGCCGCGCTGAATCCTGAACCCATCGGTGTTTGCATCCTTCGACGGTAGGCCGGGATATCCGGACGCAGAATGCTTGAGAGTGCCGATAACTTGCGCGATAGTACGGAGGTGACCGATCCGCTCACCGACACCCTCGCGCTGACCGAGGCGCACTGCCACGTCTCCCGCGGCTTCGAGGCGATCGGCGAGTGGGCGCTGCACTACCCGGCGACGAACCGCCTCAAGTTCACCGCAGCCGTCGAGGGAACCTGCTGGATCGACTTCGACGACGAGCTCGCCACCGGCCGCATCGAGCTCGAGCCGGGGGATGTCGTGCTGTTCGACGGCCGGCACGAGTTCGTGAAGGGCAACTCCGACGCCGTACCGGTCGAGGATGCGGTCGCCGCGTTCGGCGCCAGCGACGGACCGATCGCCCGCTTCGGCAGCGGCGTCCTGACCGGCGAGGGCCCGCGGGTGGTCGGCGTCGGCGGCCACGTCAGCCTGAACCGCACCGGCGAAGAACTGCTGATGCGCGCCCTTCCGCCGGTCATCCATCTCCGCGTCACCGACGAGCGGTCGGCGACCTTCCACTGGCTGCTGAACCGGTTGTTGCATGAGGCAACGACTGCCGAGCTCGGTGCGAGCCTGGCTGCCGACGACGTCGCGCACCTGCTCTTCCTCGAGGCGCTGCGTGCCTGCCTCGCACAGGCCGAGGACCTCCCCGTCGGCTGGCTGCGCGCGATCGCCGACGAGCGCATCGCCCCAGCCCTGCGTCTGATGCACGACGAGCCCGGCCGGGCGTGGCAGCTCGACGAGCTCGCTCGGGCCGCCGCGATGTCGCGTACGACGTTCGCCGAGCGCTTCCGCTCCGTGGCCGGCGTGCCGCCCCTCACGTACCTGCTCAACTGGCGCATGCGCCTCGCCGAGCGAGCGCTGCGCGACGACGATCAGTCGCTGTCCGCCCTCGCGCATTCGCTCGGCTACACGTCCGACAGTGCCTTCAGCAACGCCTTCAAACGCGTCAACGGCATGGCGCCCCGGCGCTACCGCGAGGCCGCCCGGGCGGCCCGAGTGACTCCCGACCTAGACGAAGCTACGGCTTAGGCATCCCGTAGGCGTGGTCGACGGTCATCGAGAACATCAGCCGCTTGTCCGCGACCATCACCGCGCGATACTCGTCCCAGTCCGGGTGCTCGCCCGACGCGGTCCGGTAGTAGTCGACCAGGTCCTCGACAACGGCGTCGTGCGGATCGGCCGCGACCGGGCTGAGTTCGGCCTTACCTTCCAGTACGACGTACGTGCGCCCGCGCGGCCCGTCGACGTACAAGCTGGCGCGCGGGTCACGGCGCAGGTTCTTGGTCTTCGCACGACCGTCGGTCAGCGAGACCCGCACGCGGGTGCCGTCGAACACGTACGTGACGTTGGACAGCTGCGGCCGCCCGTCGCGCTTGATGGTGACCAGCACGCCGAGCCCATGCGTACCGATCCGCTCGAGGAGGGTCATTTGTTGCTCCAGGATCGCGTGCAGAGCACGAGCCGGTAGGAGTCGGGATCGACGATCGTCACACCCCAAGTGTCCCAGTACGGGTTGCGCGACGGTACGACGCGACCGCCCGCCGAGACCAGCCGTTCGACCAGGTCGTCCGGCACCGGTCCGTCGAGGTAGATCACCAGCAGATCCTCCTCGGTCGGCTGCGGCCGCACCTCCGGATCCTCGACCAGCTCCAGGTGCCATTCGGCGTCGGGCCGGCCGACCATCAGGAGATGGTGGTGCTCGTCTGCCTTCCGATACAGCACGCTCAAACCGAGACCGTCGACATAGAACCGCTCGATCGCCGCCAGGCCGGTGCTCGGCCGGGCGATCCTCATCTGAGTCATGCCGAGCACGCTAATAGCTCAAGTTTCCTTGAAGGCAAGGATGCGCGGACCACTGACCAGCAAGATGCCGGCCACGATGACGAGCAACCCTCCGATACGCGGCCGCTCCCGAAGTACAACAGCACCGAGTGCCGCGCCGACCACGACGTTCAGCGTCCGTCCGATCGCCACCGCCCCGACCGACGCGAACGACAGGGCCAGCAGAACCAGCCCATAACTGGCCGGCGTCAAGACGGCAACCGGCAGCGCTCGCCGCCAGTCCGCTAGCGCACTCCGGCGCGCCAACGGCGACAGCACAACGACCTGCGCCACATTCGCCACCGCGAGATACATCAGCAGGTCGACGTGCAGCGACGTGACGGCGTACGCATCCCAGAGCGTGTACGCCGCCGAGCAACCCGCAACCGCCAGCCCGAGCCCGACGCCACGCGACGACCGCGGCCGCTCCATCAGGAGTACGCCGACCAACACCAGCGCCGCCCCGCCATACACCTGCGGTCCGCCCAGAGTCACGACCGCCACCAGCGCCGGAGCGGACCCGCGACTCACCGAATAGACGGTCGAGAACGCGCCAGCGCCGTACGCCTTCTGCAGCGTGACGGCGTACGTCGTGTGCAGCGCCATGCTCACGAGTCCGGCCCACCAGGCAGCCGACCCGCGGGCCAGCAGCACGAGCGAGATCGGCAGCGTCAACAGACCGCACATCCACACGAAGGCAGGACCGCCGAGACCGCCCTTCTTCAGCAGCAGGTTCCACGTCGCATGACAGCCCGCGGAGGCGGTCAGCAAGCCGAGAGCGATCACGTAGACAGTGTCTACAGCACCGCCATAGACGGTGTCTACTCAGGACCTGTGGATCGGCTGAAGAAAGCCGCCGGATCCTGGTCCGGGGGCCGCGGACTGGAAACCATCGGGGACATGACCGAGATCAGCGAGCGGGCCGTCGTACGGCGGCTGAACGACCGGTTCGGGTTCGGGCCGGCGCCGGGTGACCTGGAGACCGGCGTCGAGGCGACCGTACGGCGACTGCTGGGTCCGGCGAAGGATGCGGCGGCCGCCGCGGTCCCGGCGCCGACCGGTCTGGAGCCGCCCGAGACCGTGAAGAAGAAGGATCAGGACAAGGACGCGAAGAAGGCCGCCAACAAGCAGCGGGCCGCGCAGGAGCGGAAGCTGACGATCTGGTGGCTCGACCGGATGGTGGTCAGCCGAACCGCGACCGAGCGGCTGACCTGGTTCTGGCACGGGCATTTCGCGACCAGCAACCAGAAGGTTCGCAACGCGGCCTGGATGCTGGCGCAGAACCAGACCCAGCGCACCGTCGCCCTCGGCCGGTTCGGCGACCTGGCCCAGGCGATGATCGTCGACACCGCGATGATCCGCTGGCTCGACGGCCAGAAGAACCGCAAGGGTTCACCGAACGAGAACCTGGCCCGCGAGTTCATGGAGCTGTTCACGCTCGGCATCGGCCACTACCAGGAGGCCGACGTCGCCCAAGGCGCCCGCAGTCTGACCGGTTGGGTGTTGCGCAAGGACGCTGCGGCCTTCGAGCGGAAGCGGTTCGACACCGGCAGTAAGACAGTGCTCGGCAAGACCGGCGACTTCGACGCGAAGGGGTTCGCGCGGCTCGCGCTCGCCCAACCCGCGTCGGCCGGGTTCGTGATCGGACGGCTGTGGTTCCGGCTGGTGTCGGCGACGCCGCCCGATGCGGCAACAGTCGCGCGGCTGACAACGGCGTACGGCGTGAACCGTGACGTGAAGTCGTTGCTGACGGCAATGGTTGCCGAGGCGGCGTTCAAGGACCCGGCGTCGAGTCTGGTGAAGGAGCCGGTGGAGTGGGCGGTCGGGTTGATGCGGGCGCTGCGACTCCGGCCGAGCAAGCTCGAGGAGAAGGAGCAGACCAAGCTGCTCGCCGGCCTGCGCGGCATGGGCCAGTTGCCGTACCGCCCGCCCAGCGTCGGCGGTTGGCCGGCCGGATCGAGCTGGCTGACGACCTCGGCCGGTGTCACCCGGCTCCAACTCGCGCAACAGCTGGCGAAGAAGGCCGACCTGTCCGCAGTCAAGGACGCCAACGCCGTCGCCGCCCTGCTCGGCGTCGACGGCTGGTCCGAGCGGACCAAGACCGCGCTGGCCGGCCTGAAAGACGCAGCGCAACTGACAGCAGTCGCAGCCTGTGCACCCGAGTACGTCGTGAGTGGATGAGTGGAGGACCGATGAACATCGTGACGAGAAGGCGGTTCCTGGCGCTCAGCGGGGTGACGGCGGCCGGGGCGCTGGCCGCTGGAGCGACCCAGGTGAACTGGTCCGACCTGATGGCCGCGGCCGTCGACGATCCGTTGCCGAGCGACCAGTCGGTCCTCGTCGTCATCACTTTGTACGGCGGGAACGACGGGCTGAACACGGTCGTGCCGGCGGCGGACCCGGCGTACCAGAAGGCGCGGCCGGATCTGGCCTACCAGCCGAACGAGGTGCTCGACCTCGGCGACGGGCTCGGGCTGAACCCGGGGATGAAGGGCCTCAAGGGCTTGTGGGACGACAAGCGGCTCGCGATCGTGCGCGGCGTCGGGTACCCGGACCCGGATCGCAGCCACTTCCGGTCGATGGCGATCTGGCAGACGGCATCGCCCAAGTCGCCGATCCCGACCGGCTGGCTCGGCCGCTGGCTCGACGCCACCGGCAGCGACCCGCTGCGTGCGGTCTCCGTCGAACCGACCCTGCCGCCACTCCTGGCCGGCGAGACCACGGCCGCTGCCTCGCTCCCGTTGCGCGGGCTGTCCTTGCCAGGCGGCGCATTAGGTACGGCGTACGCCGCGCTGGGCAAGCCGAGTCCGGGTGAGGGCCACTGGCAGGCGCGGGCGGCCAAGTCCGTGCTGGACCTGCAGAACGCGACGCAGGTGCTGGGCAAGGCGGTCAAGAGCGGACACGACCAGGAGGACGATGACGACGAGGAGCGCACCAAGGGTGCATCCGCGGGCGGTACGTCGCAGCTCGGCGCGCAGCTCGAACTGATCGCCGGCCTGATCGAGGCCGGCGTGCCGACTCGGGCGTACTCCGCTTCGCTCGGCGGATTCGACACGCACGCGGATGAGCGCGGCACACAGCAGCGACTGCTGACCGAGCTCGACGGCGCGCTGACGCCGTTCGTCCAGCGGCTGCAGAAGACGGACCGTGGGAAGAACGCCGTCGTGCTGGTGTACTCCGAGTTCGGCCGCCGGGTTCAGGCCAATGGAAGCGACGGCACCGACCACGGGACCGCCGGCCCGGTCTTCGTGCTCGGCGAGAAGGTTGCCGGTGGCTTCTATGGCAACCAGCCGAGCCTGACCGACCTGTCCAACGGCGACCTCAAAGCCGGCACGGATTTCCGCGATGTCTACGCCACGATGGTGCAGCACGTCCTCGGCGAAGACCCGGGCAAGATCCTCGCCGACCACACCACGACCATCGACGGGCTACTGCGGGTGTGACAGCCGCAGGCAGAAAGCCGCGCCGGACTTTCCGTCGGCGCGGTCTCCGACAGTGAGGTCGCCGCCGTGAGCTCGGGCGACACCGCGAGCGATGGCCAGACCAAGACCCGCGCCCTTGCTGTGCGGGCCATGGACGAGGCGCTCGAAGATCCGCTCGCGAGCTTCCGGCGGTACTCCGGGACCGTCGTCCTCCACGAGTACGCCGGACGCGTCGACGGTGAGGCGGATCGTCTGGGCGCCCGCCTGCCGGGCGTTGTCGACGAGGTTGGCGAGGACCTGGGCCAGCCGCTCCGGGTCGGCGGAGACGATGGCCGAGCCGTCGACCTCGACCTCCAGATCGGGTGCGACCAGCCGGAGGCGAGCGGCCTGCGATTCGGCGAGGTGGTGGAGGTCGACCTGCGTGAGATGCAGCTGCAGGCCGGCGTCGATTCGACTCAGCTCCAGCAGGTCGGAGACCAATGTGCCGGCGCGGCGAGACTCCCGCACCAGCAGGAGTTCGAGCTGTCCGCGCTGGGTAGCCCGCGGGCCGAGCTGGATCAACGTTTCGGCGGCCGTCTGGAGACCGGCGATCGGAGTACGCAGTTCGTGCGCGGCGTCCGCGACGAACTCACGCATCCGATCTTCCGAACGTCGCGCAGCGCCCTCGGCGCCCTCGAGCGCATCGAGCATCTCGTCGAACGCGGCCGCCGTACGCCCGAGCTCCGTGTCCGCGCGCTCCGGCTGCAACCGCCCGCCTCGCCGACCGGCGGCGATCGATCGCGCCAACCCGGTCATCGCATCGAGTGGAGCCAGTGCGAACCGCATCCCGATCACCAGCGCCAGCGCGGTGATGAGGATGGCCAAAGCGCCGGAGATCAACAGCACCGTTCGAAGTCGTGCGCTCGCGTCGGCGAGCAGGCTGGTGTCGGCGGACAGCATCAGCGTCGCGCCCTTCGTCTGCTGTCCGGCCTGCAGCGTCGCCTTCACCTGCCGCACGGTCCCGCCGGCGTCGATCGGCGGTGCGCCCACCTGTCGCCCGTTCCGCAGGATCAGCGTGACCCGCACGCCGTCGGCATCGACCCGTCGTACCAAGTTGCCTGGAGCAACATTCTGGCGGGCGAGTTGCTGAGCGAGCTGGGCGCGACCGGTGAGCAGCGAGTCGAGGCTGCGCTCGGCCTGCGCGTCGAACACCGCCTTCACCGTCAGCCCGGTGATCGGCAGCACGACCAGCAGTACGGCGATCGCCGTCGCCGTCACCCGAACGCGCAGCGATCCGGTCCGCAGTCCTCTCATGGCCCCTCACACGCACGGAGCACGTACCCGGACCCACGGACGGTGTGCAGCAGCCGCGGACCGTGCGCCTCGAGCTTGCGTCGCAGCCCGCTCACGTACACCTCGACCAGGTTGTCCGCGTAGTCGTCGTACCCCCAGACCGCGGTCAGCAGCTGCGTCTTGCCGACCACTTTCCCGTCGCGCCCGGCCAGGAACGTGAGCAGCTTGAACTCGGTCGCGGTCAGCTCGATCGGCGTCCCGCCCCGGCGTACCGATCGCGCCTCGACATCCACCTCGAGATCGCCGACCTCGAGAACCGTTCGCAGTCGTCCCATCCGCCGCAGGACCGCCTCGACCCGCGCGATCAGCTCGGCCAGGACGAACGGCTTGACCACATAGTCGTCCGCGCCGGTCCGCAACCCGTGCAGCCGATCGCCGACGGCGTCACGCGCGGTCAGCAGGATCACCCCGGCATTCGACGTCTCCCGCGTGACCGTGAGCAGCTCGAATCCGTCCCGGCCGGGCAGCATCACATCGAGCAGCACCAGGTCCGGCCGGTACTCCGCGAGGTCCCGCTCGAGCCCCTCGCCGTCCGGGCGGGTGAGCACGGTGTGGCCGGCTTCGGTCAGCGCGATGCCGACGGCGGTCCGGATCGGCTCCGCGTCCTCCACCACCAGCACCCGCGCAGTCATCGGGCCATCCTCGCACCGTCGCACGACCGGCGACCGAACCCCGGATGCAATCCTCAGCACATCCTCAGCGAGCACGACGTCACTCTGAGTGTCTCGTCCGTCGAGACCCCCGGTTCGACGGGCCGGGGGAGTTGTGCATAGAGTGGTTGCCATCATGCGGCACCAGCTTCTCCTCCTTCGCTGCCGCGGCGAGGCCTGTTAAGGCCGGTTCCCTCGCCGCGGAGTTCTGTCGTTCGCCGGTCGTCCTAGCGACCCCGCAGTAGACAGCTTCTCGAGGAGAACCCCCGTGGCACCGAAGAACCAGCCCAAGCCCGTCCAGCAGCCGTCCGGTATGCCGACCCATCGCTACCGTGCGTTCCCGCCGATCGACCTGCCCGACCGCACCTGGCCGGCCAAGTCCGTCGACCGTACGCCGCGCTGGCTGTCCACCGACCTCCGCGACGGCAACCAGGCCCTGGTCGAGCCGATGTCGCCGGCCCGCAAGCGGCGGATGTTCGACCTGCTGGTGAAGATGGGCTACAAGGAGATCGAGGTCGGCTTCCCGAGCGCCAGCCAGTACGACTTCGACTTCGTCCGCAGCCTGATCGAGTCCGACGCGATCCCGGACGACGTGACGATCTCGGTGCTGACCCAGGCGCGCGAGGAGCTGATCGAGCGGACCGTGCAGTCGCTGCAGGGCTCGCCGAAGGCCACGATCCACCTGTACAACGCGACCGCGCCGCTGTTCCGCCGGGTCGTCTTCAACGTCGACAAGGCCGAGTGCCGCACCATCGCCGTCCGCGGCACCGAGACCGTGATGAAGTACGCCGACGAGATGCTCGGCGACTGCGAGTTCGGGTACCAGTACAGCCCGGAGATCTTCACCGGCACCGAGCTGGAGTTCGCGCTCGAGGTGTGCGAGGCGGTCAGCGACGTCTGGCAGCCCGCCGAGGGCCGCGAGATCATCCTGAACCTGCCGGCCACCGTCGAGATGTGCACCCCGAACGTGTACGCCGACCAGATCGAGTGGTTCGGCCGGCACCTGACCCGGCGCGAGCACAGCGCGATCAGCCTGCACCCGCACAACGACCGCGGTACGGCGGTGGCCGCGACCGAGCTCGCGCTGATGGCCGGCGCCGACCGGGTCGAGGGCTGCCTGTTCGGGCACGGCGAGCGCACCGGCAACGTCGACCTGGTCACGCTGGGGATGAACCTGTTCAGCCAGGGCATCGACCCGCAGATCGAGTTCTCCGACATCGACGAGATCCGCCGTACGGTCGAGTACTGCACGCAGATGCGCGTTCCCGAGCGCCAGCCGTACTCCGGCGACCTGGTCTACACCGCTTTCTCCGGCTCGCACCAGGACGCGATCAAGAAGGGCCTGGAGGCGCTGGACAAGCAGGCCGCGGCCGAGGGCAAGCCGGTCGGCGACATCGCCTGGGAGGCGCCGTACCTGCCGATCGACCCGAAGGACGTCGGCCGCAGCTACGAGGCCGTGATCCGGGTCAACTCGCAGTCCGGCAAGGGCGGCGTCGCGTACATGATGAAGTCCGAGCATCGGCTCGACCTGCCGCGCCGGCTGCAGATCGAGTTCAGCCGGGTGATCCAGCAGCACACCGACAACGAGGGCGGCGAGGTCGGCCCGCAGCAGATGTGGGACATCTTCGCGGCCGAGTACCTCGCACCGGGCAAGCTGTCGCTGCTGAGCGTCAACTCGACGTCCGGCGAGGGCCAGGGCGACCAGCTCCGGGTTCAGGTCTATTCCAATGGCGTGCCCCACGAGTTGGTTGGCGAGGGCAACGGCCCGGTCTCGGCCTTCGTCGACGCGATCAAGCCGCTGAAGTACGACGTACGGGTGCTGGATTATCACGAGCACGCGCTGTCCGCGGGCGGTGACGCGCTCGCCGCGGCGTACGTCGAGTGCGAGGTCGGCGAGGACGTTTTCTGGGGTGTCGGGCGGGACGCGAACATTCTCACTGCTTCGCTGAAGGCAGTTGTCTCGGCTGTCAACCGCGCCACGCGCTGACTGCGTCACATTCCTCCGGCGAATCGCCCGTCTCTGTTTCAGGGGCGGGCGATTCCAGTACGCCCGGGTACCGTTGCGTCACTGACCGCAACGTTGTCTCAACGTTGCCTCAAGACGTTGACTCGATGACCGGGGTTGCGCACACTGTCGTCACTATGCGCAGATCCTTGCAAGACAGCGTTACTAAGTCGTGCTGTTGAGTGGTCTGCGCCACCGACTTTCCCTGGCAGTCGCGTGGAGGTGAGCAGTGAGCGGTGCGGTCGAGACACCCGCGTCGGAGCTGATCGAAGGACCGGTTGTCGAACCGAGACCCTCGGCCGCTCGGCGGTTCTTCAACGCCTGGCTTGTCCGAAGACTTTTCAAGGCCGTCTTGACCGTCTTCATCGTCACTACCGGTACGTTCTTCCTGGTCCGGCTGCTGCCGGGTAACCCGGTCGACACCTACATCCAGACCCAGATCGCGCAGACCGGCATCTCGTACGAGGCTGCCGCCGCGCAGGCGAAGAACCTCTTCTCCCTGGACCCGAACGCGCCGCTGATCCAGCAGTACGCGACGTACATGCTGAACCTGCTGAAAGGCGACTTCGGCAACTCGGCGCTCTCGCCGGGCACGACCGTTGCCTCGGTCATCAAGACCTACCTGCCGTGGACGCTGTTCTCGGTCGGCGTGGCTACGGTGCTCGCGTTCGTCATCGGCATCGCGGCCGGCATGATCATGGCCTATCGCCGCGAGACCTGGGTCGACCATACGCTCACCTCGATCGGCGCGTTCCTGCACGCGATCCCGAACTACATCCTGGCGATCCTGATCGTCGTCTTCCTCGGGGTGAAACTGCAATGGTTCAACCTGACCGAGGCGCGCGGGTCGTACACACCAGGCGTGCATCCGTCGTTCAGCCTGGCCTTCCTGAACGACATCTTTTACCACGCGGCGCTGCCGATCCTGGCCTACACGCTGACCACGGTCGGCTCCTGGGCGCTGGTGATGAAGTCGTCGACCGTGGAGACGCTCGGTGAGGACTACGTGACCGTCGCCCGGGCCCGCGGCCTGTCCGACTCGCGGATCAGGAACGGGTACGTCGGCCGCAACGCCGTCCTGCCGCTGTTCAGCGCGCTCGCGGTCTCGCTCGGATTCGTGGTCGGCGGATCGATCTTCGTGGAGAAGATCTTCGGCTATCAGGGCATCGGATTCAGCCTCTTCAACGCGGTCAACGGCCGCGACTACGCCGTGCTGCAGGGGATCTTCCTGGTCATCACGATCTCGGTGGTGGCGGCCAACCTGCTCGCCGACATTCTCTACAGCCGGCTGGATCCGCGGATCCGCGTCCAGGGCAAGGGGTGACGAGATGACTGAAGCAACGATCCCGGTCACCGCGATCGGAACCACCGGCGTCTCCCGCTTCGCCGGCATCCTCAAGTCGCTGCGGCGCAGTCCGGCCGGCTTCATCGGCTTCGTGCTGGTAGCCCTGCTGGTGCTGATCAGTGCGATCGGGCCGTTCTTCACCCCCGAGGTGGCGCCGAACATCAAGGAGATCCTGCTCCCCGCGGGGACGCCCGGGCATCTGCTGGGCACCGACAACGAGGGCAAGGATGTCCTGATCCAGATGATCAGCGGCGGCCGGACGGTGATCTTCGTCGGCTTCGTCGCCGCGGCGATCTCCACCACGATCGCCATCGTGCTCGGCTCACTGGCGGCCTACCTCGGCGGCTGGGTCGACTCGGTCGTCGTCACCGCGGCCGACGTGTTCCTCACCGTCCCGCAGATCGTCCTGCTCGCGGTCCTCGGCGCGTTCTTCAAGCTCGACTCGCCGGTCCTGCTGGCGCTGCTGGTCGGCGGTCTGTCCTGGCCGGTGCTGACCCGGGCCGTCCGGGCCCAGGTGTTCTCGCTGAAGGAACGTGAGTTCGTCGAAGCCGCCAGGCTGCTCGATCTCGGCACGCCGCGGGTGGTGTTCGTCGAGATCCTGCCGAACATGGCCAGCTTCATCCTGATGAACTTCATGATCGGCGTGACCAACGCGATCTACCAGCTGGTCGGCCTCTACCTGCTCGGTCTGGCGCCGTTGACCGGATCGAACTGGGGCATCATGCTCAACCGCGCCTGGATCGCCGGCGCGATCTTCAACGACAACAGCCTGGCCTGGATCCTCAGCCCGATTGTCGCGATCATCCTGCTGCTGCTCGGATTGGTGATGATGACGAGATCCCTCGAAGAGATCCTCAACCCGCGTCTCCGGGACCGGTGACGATGGTGACGACAAGTACGTCGGGAGCCACCCGCGCGGCGCGTGGCGGCGAGGGCAAGCCCCTGCTGTCGATCCGCGACTTCAAGGTCGAGTACCGCACCGGCTCCGGCGCGACGGTGCAGGCCGTCCGCGGCGTAGACCTCGACCTGTACCCGGGCGAGAGCCTCGCCCTGGTGGGGGAGAGCGGCTGCGGCAAGACGACCTTCGGGCTCGGGCTGCTCCGGCTGCTGCCGCGGCTCGGTCACGCCAGCGGCAAGGTGATCTTCAACCGCGGCGACGGTACCGAGATCGACATCCTGGGCCTGGACGGGCGCGACCTGCGGCAGTTCCGCTGGCGGGACGCGGCGATGGTGTTCCAGGGCGCGATGAACGCCTTCAACCCGGTGCTGAAGATCCGCGCGCACATGCACGACACGATGCGCGCGCACACCAAGGCGACGCGTCAGGAGATCGAGGACCGCGCCGGTGAGCTGCTCCGGCTGGTGCGGCTGGAGCCGGAGCGGGTGATGGACTGCTACCCGCACGAGCTGTCCGGCGGTATGCGGCAGCGCGTGCTGATCGCGATGAGCCTGCTGCTCGAGCCCGAGGTCCTGATCCTGGACGAGCCGACCACGGCGCTCGACATCCTCACCCAGCGGTCGATCGTCGACGTCCTGCACGAGGTGCGGGAGCGGCTCGGCTTCTCGATGATCTTCATCTCGCACGACCTGTCGCTGGCCGCCGAGCTCGCCGACCGGGTCGCCACCATGTACGCCGGACGCCTGGTCGAGACCGGCGGCGTACGGGATCTGTTCTACCGCCCGCGGCACCCGTACACGCTCGGGCTGATCAAGGCCGTGCCGCCGATCGTCGGCGATCTGCCCGACCTGGAGTCGATCCCGGGCGGTCCGCCGAGCCTGGCCGCGCTGCCGAAGGGCTGCACCTTCAACCCGCGGTGCAAGTTCGCCACGGACGAGTGCAGAGAGGCCGAACCGGACCTGCTCGCGGTGACCGACGAGCCGGGTAGCGCGCACGAGGTCGCCTGCATCCACTGGAAGGACGTGCACCTCGACCGCGAGGCGCCCAGTCAAGACTTGGGGACCGCGTCATGAGCGCGCTGGAGAAGACACCGGAGACCCCTGAGACCTCAGCGGACAGCCGTGCGCCGTTGATGACGCTGGCCGGCGTCAGCCAGGTGTTCGACACCAAGGCCGGTCCGATCCGCGCGGTCGACAACATCGATCTGTCGGTCAACCCCGGCGAGGTGCTCTGCCTGGTCGGGGAGAGCGGCTCGGGCAAGACCACCGCGGCCCGGATGGCGGCGGGTCTGGCCCGGCCGACCGACGGCAAGGTCGAGTTCGCCGGCAACGACATCTGGTCGATGAACCGGCGCGACTTCGGCACCTTCCGGCGCAGCGTGCAGTACGTCCACCAGGACCCGTACGCCTCGCTGAACCCGACCCGGACGATCCTGCAGACGATCACCGCGCCGCTGCTCAAGCACGGCGTGGTGAAGGGATCCAAGGCCGCGGCCGACAAAGCGGCCGAGCTGCTCACCAAGGTCGACCTGACCCCGCCGGAGAACTACCTGCCGAAGTTCCCGCATCAGCTGTCCGGCGGACAGCGCCAGCGGGTCGCGGTCGCGCGGGCGCTGACGCTGGACCCGAAGCTGATCATCGCGGACGAGTCGACCTCGATGCTCGACGTGTCGATCCGGATCAGCGTGCTGGCGATGCTCGGCCGGCTGCGCGACGACCTCGGCGTCGGGTTCTTGTTCATCACCCACGACCTCGCGATCGCGAAGTACTTCGGCTGGCACGGCAAGACCGCGGTGATGTATCTCGGCCGGATCGTCGAGTTCGGTCCGACGCCGAAGATCATCAACGCGCCGACGCATCCGTACACCCGGGCGCTGATCGACGCGATCCCCGAGCCGGATCCGGATCTGACCAAGACCAAGGGCCGGGAATCCCTGCGCAGCCTGGAGATCCCGAGCCTGGCTCACCTGCCGAGCGGATGCTCGTTCCACCCGCGCTGCCCGCTGTTCGAGGACGGGCTGTGCGACGGAGCGGTCCCCGAGCTGATCGAGATCCGTTCCGGTCAGTCCGCGGCCTGCCACGTGGTGGCCCGCGACGGCGCCGGGGAGGTCCGGCCCGATGAGCCGGTGGCCTGATGTCACCGCAGATCGGCCGGGCGGCGCTCGGCTGGGCGGCGTTCCTGGTACTGGCCAGCGGAGCTTTGCTGCTCACGCTGTCGCCCGGTACTCCGGAGTTCGTCGTCACCCTGTTCACCTTGTGTTTGGGCCTGCTACTGGGCCTGATCGTCGTCGTCGGGGTCGTCTGGACCCGGCGGCGGGAAAAACGCGAGGGCGGTTCGCAGTAACTCAAACCAGTAGTGCCTGACGCACACAGTCGTGCGATCAGATCAGAAAGGACGAAGGAATGAGTCCCACCGGCACCAACGATTCCGGCACCAACTCCCCGGGGGCCAGCCCCCGGACCAACGCGATGTCGCGCCGGCATGTGCTCCAGCTGTTCGGCATCGCCGGTGTCGGCGTGGCCGGCATCGGGTCGCTGGAGGCCTGCTCGCCGAGTACCCCGAACAGCAACAGCGGGGACAGCAGCAAGAACGCCAACAAGGAGTTCCACGGCGCGTACCCGTACCAGCTGCCGCCGAAGGGTCACTTCAACCTGGCCGCCGGTGTCACGGACGGCATCCAGCAGCAGAGCCCGTACCTCGACCTCGTCTACCCCAGCGGCGGCCTGTACTACTGGGCCGACAAGAAGTGGGAATGGATGATGGCCGAGTCCGGCACGCTGGACGCGGCAAGCAGCACCTACACGATGAAGCTGCGCTCCGGGCTGACCTGGAGCGACGGCAAGCCGGTCACCGCCAAGGACGTCGTGTCGACGTTCAACCTGCACTGGCTGATGCGCCAGCAGTCGTGGACGTTCCTGTCCGACGTCACCGCCAAGGACGACACCACGGTGACCTTCACCATCGGTACGCCGTCCACCGTGCTCGAGCGGTACATCCTCCGCGCGCCGATCATGCCCGACTCGGTGTACGGCGAGTGGGCCACCAAGGCCGAGACGATGCGCAAGGCCAAGACCAGCCTGGACAGCGCCGAGGGCAAGCAGCTCAACGGCGACTTCCAGAAGTTCCGTCCGGAGAACCCGGTCGTGTCGGGTCCGTTCAACTTCGACGCGAAGAACATGACCAACGCGCAGATGAACCTGGTCAAGAACGACAAGGGCCTGTTCGCCGACAAGATCGGCTTCAGCAAGGTTCTCCTGTACAACGGTGAGACCTCCGACATCACCCCCGTCGTCCTGAACAAGGACGTCGACTACGCGACCCACGGCTTCGCGGTCGCGACCGAGAAGACGCTGCAGTCCAGCGGCTTCCGGATCCTCCGGCCGCCGGTGTACTCCGGCCCGGCGCTGGTGTTCAACTACACCGCGCACCCGGAGCTGTCCGACCCGAAGGTACGCCAGGCGATCGCGTACGTCCTCGACCGCGCCGAGAACGGCACGGTCGCGCTCGGCGACTCCGGCAAGCCCTGCAAGTACATGGCCGGCTTCTCCGACATCGCCGTGCCGGACTGGATCTCCGACGCGGACCAGAAGAAGCTGAACGCCTACGAGAAGGACCTCGCCAAGGCCACCAGCCTGCTGCAGTCGGCGGGCTGGAAGCAGACCGGCGGCAAGTGGATGCTGCCGAGCGGCAAGCCGGCGGCGTACGACATCAAGTTCCCGACCGAGTTCGCCGACTGGAACCCGGCCGCCACCAACGCGGCCGACCAGCTGAACAAGTTCGGGTTCAACATCACCAAGCGGGGTATCACCTTCACCCAGCTGAACCCCGACGTCCTGGCCGGCAAGTTCGACTTCGCGATCCAGACCTGGGGCGCGTCGAACCACCCGCACCCGTACTTCGCCTTCGTCCAGAACCTGTACACGTTCAACTACGTGACGGCGGCGAACTCGGGCGGCAAGGGGATGAACTTCCCGCTGAAGCAGACCACCTCGGCCGGTCCGATCGACCTGCAGTCCGTGGTGGACAAGTCCGCACAGGGCCTGAACCTCGACGAGCAGAAGAAGAACGTCACCGCCGCGGCGATGGCCTTCAACGAACTGCTGCCGATCATCCCGCTCTGGGAGCGCTACGGTAACAACCCGGCGCTCGAGGGCACCCGGGTGGCGAAGTTCCCGGCCGACGACGACCCGATCCTGAAGAACGCGCCGTACGCGGACAACTTCGTGATCATGTACATGTACCAGGGCAAGGTCGCGCCGGTCTAAACGGTTGGCAACTGACCTCGTTGTCTGATTGGGTCGGCCGGGTGATCTTCGTTCGCGAGATCGACCCGGCCGACCTGGCCTTGTTCGACGAGTGGTACGACGCCTTCCGGGCCGGCGCGGTCGCCGGCCGGAAGGCTGCGCTGGTGGCAGGGCGTGAGACGCTCGGCTACTCGCTGCGCAACCCCAGCCCGCTGAAGCAGCGGATCGCGGTGGCTGCGTTCGAGGACGACCGGGTGCTCGGCGGCATGCTGTTCGAGTACCGGCGGACCGACAACCTCGACACGGTCGAGGTCGAGATCGACGTGCCGGCGGAGCACCGGCGGCGCGGGATCGGTACTGCGCTGTGGCAGTGGGCCGTCACGCGCTCGGCCCAGCTCGGGCGGACCATTGTCCAGACGGAGCTCGGCGTCCCGTGTGAGCCCTGGGCGGGTGCCGCGTTCGCGGAGCGGCTCGGCTTCGAGGTGGAGCACGTCGAGGAGCATCTCGTCGTACCGCTGCCGTACGACGACCTGCGGCTCGACGAGCTGCGCGAGTCGGCGGGGCGGCTGAACGGTTACCAGCTGACCTCTTGGGCGGGCGTGTGCCCGCCGGAGCATCAGCAGGCGTACGCCGATCTGCACACCGCGATGGACCTGGACGTGCCGACCGGTGGCATGACCCGCGAGCTTGTCCCGTGGACGGTCGACAAGCTCGAGGCGAGCGAGGCGCGGATCGACCGCAACTACCTTGCGCTCGTGACGATGGCGCACACTCTTGACGGCAAGCCGGCGGGGTACACGTTGCTCTACCTGCCGCGCGCCGACGCCGAGCACGCCCAGCAGGACGACACGCTCGTACTGCGGGAGCACCGCGGCCACAACCTCGGCACCCACTTGAAGCTGGCGAACCTCGAGCAACTGGCGAAGCACCGTACGACGCAACGCTTCCTGCACACCTGGACCGCGCTGTCGAACGCCCCGATGCGCAAGGTCAACGCCCGGTTCGGCTTCCGCGCGGTCGAGGAGCACCGCGAGCTGGAGCTGCGCCTGCCGAGCCTGCGCCCGGCGGCTCGTGCGGTCATTGTGGATGAGGACGAGCGCATCCTGCTGGTTCGCTTCGAGTTCGACGACGGCCCGTTGTGGGCGACGCCCGGCGGCGGTCTCGAGCCTGGCGAGACTGTGTTGGAAGGACTGCGCCGTGAGCTCGTGGAGGAGGTGGGCCTGCGCGACTTCGCCGATCCGGTGCACCTGTGGCATCAGGAAGTCGTTGCCGAGGGCCACGCCACCGGGTACGACGGCGTGCTCAACGACTACTTCCTGATCCGCACGGAGGCGTTCGACCCGGCCGGGACTCTCAGCGCTGCCGAGCTGCGCGCTGAGAACGTCCACGCGATGAAGTGGTGGACCCTCGCCGAATTGAACGCTCACGAGGGTCGCTTCGCCCCGCGTGACCTGCCGACCCTGATCGACCGCCTCCTGTCGGCCGGCCCGCCGACCACGCCGACGCAATTGGGTCTGTGAGAAACCTGTTCGAACCCCGTGAGAACAGGGGATGCGGGCAACAAAACGGCCTAGCTTCGAAGTGTGAGCACTCGACATACCAATGATTGGTTCGTCCCCGTCCGCTGCGTCGGCGATATCGCCACCCTCCAGACCGGACGGCTGCCCGACGGACTCCACGTCGGCATCGCCTTCAGCTCGCTGGACCAGCTCCGCGCGGCTTCCGGTGCCCAGGACTTCATGCGTGTTTCGGAAGACGCCCTCCACGACATGCTCGAGCAGGTCGGGATCGTGAGGATCCAGCTCGACCCGACGCTGGTCGCCGTACCGGTCAGAGGCGCCGTAGCCAGCTGAGGTGGCCCTCGTCCATCACGGCGTGGCCGTCGGCGCTGTCCGCGACATTCGGGTCGTGGGTGGCGATTACAACGGCCGCGCCGCGGCGGGCTTCCTCGTGCAGCAGGTCGAGGACGCGCTCGCGGTTGGTGCTGTCGAGTTCGCTGGTCGACTCGTCGGCAAGGATCACCCGGCCCTGCTGGGCGATCCCGCGAGCGACCGCGACGCGCTGCTGCTCGCCGCCGGACAGCTCCTCGACCAGGTGGTCGCCGCTCTCCTCGAGCCCGACGCCCGCGAGCGCCTGCTCGATCGTCCGTTCCACCTCGTCACCCGGCTTACGCTCGGCCAGCAAGGGGAGCGACAGGTTCTCGCGCGCGGTCAGCACTCGCGCGAGTCCATTGCCCTGCGGGATCAGTACGACGCCGTGCGCGGCCGCCGCCGGACGGTCGGCGATCACCAGCCCGTCGATCTCGACCTGGCCCTTCGCCACCGGCACCGCGCCGGCGATTGCCCACAGCAACGAACTCTTACCTGCCCCCGACGGCCCGCTGACCGCGAGCACGAACCCCGGCGGAACGGTGAACGACACGTCGGACACCGCGGTCAACTCGCCGTACCGCACGGTCACCTGGCTGACGTTGATCACTGGTTCCCCTCCTGCTCCACGGGGGTGAGCCGGATGACGCCGTCGTCGGTCGTGACCTGGACGAGCGTTCCGGCCGGCAACAGCTCGGCCACATGCGGTGGCAGCGGCAACGATCCGTCGACCGCGACCACGGCGTACTCCTCACCGGATCTGCCCTCGGAGGCGATCCGGCCGTCGCGGATCGTGATCGTGCGCGGGAGGGTGGCGGCGACTTCGGGGTCGTGCGTCACGAGCAGGACGGTCATCCCGGTCTCCGAGTTGATCGTGCGGAGTGCCGCGAGGACCTCGTCACGGGCGTGGTGGTCGAGCTGGCTGGTCGGTTCGTCGGCGAGCAGCAGGCCGGGAAGTGTTGCGATGCCGACGGCAACGGCACACAGCTGGACCTGGCCAGGTGTCAACTGGGACAGAGGTGTGGCCGCATGGTTGCCTAGGCCAACGAGTTCGAGGATGGTCTCCGGCGTGGGCAGGTCGCGCTCATCGGGCGCGGCCTGCTGGGCGTAGCGGATGTTGTCGGCCGGGGTGAGGTACGGGATCAGGTTGCGTCCGGCACCTTGGAGCACGATGCCGACGTCACCGGACCGCATCCGGTCCAGCTCGGTGTCGGTCATTGTGGCGACGTTATGCTCGCCGACCTGCAGCCGGCCGGCGCTCGGCGTGAGCAGACCGCCGCACAGTTGCAGCAACGTCGACTTCCCGGCACCGGACGGCCCGAGCAGCCCGACCAGCTCGCCCGGCCGGACGGTGATCCCGATCCCGGACAGCGCGGCGACGTCATGGCCGTGCGCACGGTAGATGTGCACGAGTCCCGTCGTACTGATCGCGAGCCCCCGCGACGGAGTCGCGGCATTCAGCACTGTCACGTCAGCTCCTCCCGGATCCGGTTGTAGGTGGAGCGTCTGTTGACGCCGCTGCCGAGGAACAGCGTCGCGGTTGCGAGGATCGCCGTACCTCCGGCCCAGAGGATCACTGCGACCGGCCAGCTGATGCCGAGGTCGAGAGGCACCGCGCCGCTGCTCGTGGCGAACAGCGGTATCAGCGGCAGCGCGACGTGCGCGCCCACCAGCCCGCAGATCGTCCCGAGCAGGACGGCCAATGCGACCGGCCCGGTCTGCTCCCAGCGTGCGGCTCGGCCGGTCGCGCTCGCCGGTACGCCGGTGATCTTCAGGCTCGCGTAGTCCTGCGCCCGCGACCGCCACGACGTCACGACGGTCAGCAGCAGTACGACGAGCGCCAGCACCCACGCCGCGATGCCGACCACCGGCGTCAGCTGTAACGCGAGCGCGCTCGCCGAACGCCCGTACGCCGCGATCCGGTCGTCCCGGCGATCCACCAGGTCGGCGTTGTACCCGGCCTGGGCGAGCTTGCCGGTGATCGTGTCGACGTTCGCCAGCCCGTCCTTGTTCAGCCAGAGCTCGAAGTCGGTGCCAGCTTCGTCCACGACACCGCCGAGCCGCCGTACCGTCTCGAGATCGACCACCGCGGTGTGCTCGCTGTACCGGTTGACGGGCCCGGTGAGCCGGTCGATCCGGGCCAGGGTCATCGGGCTGCCGTCGGCCGCCGGGGTGGTGGTAGCACCGTCGACCCAGTGGTACTCCGGGGTGACCAGCGCGGGCACGACGGGCGGCACCGTCGCGTACTGCACGTACATGTCGGTGCCGAAGCTCTTCATCGCGATCGTCAACGCACCGCCCGGCTTGGCCGCAATCGAGCTCTGGTCGGAGCCGAGCTGCGGGACGGTCTGCCAGGATTCCGCCTTGCCCAGGGCAATCGTCGGGTGGTCGTCGCTGGAGATGTTGCTGATCACAACGTTGCCTTGGACACCGGCCGGGTCGAGCGCCTCGCGGCCGATGCCGAGCCGCAGCAGGTCGCAGCCGCCGAGGCAGTCCACGTCGGCCTTCAGTACGACGGGCTTGGTCGACGGGAACCGGATCGGCGGGAACGAGACCAGGAAGCGGGATCCGTCGCGGTGACTGACCACGTTCGCGCGCAGGACGACGGACTTCGGCGTACCGCCGTCGATCTTGTCGCCGTTCGCGGCGCGGCTGATGAGCGGCTTGATCCCGTCCACCGAGACCGTGGCCGTCAGTTGCGAGCTACGGAACGCGAGCGGGGCGAGGTCGCTCGGCGCCTGCAACGTCTGCCAGCCTTGCGCGTCGGTGAGCTGATCGCCCTGGAACGCGACCCGGCGGAAACTGTCCGGCTCGATCATCTCGGTCTGGAGCGTGTCGGGGGAGGGCGGCCGGGCGATCACGACCGGGGTGAGCCAGTGCCGGTCCGGGTCGATCTGGTTGATGGTTTGCAGGAACGAACCCAGGTACAGGGAATTCATCCGCAGTACGCCCTCGGCGCCGGTCTCGTAGCCGGATCGGGTCTCGCGGTTCGTGGCGGCGATCGACGAGGCCTGGCCGGCGAACGTGAGGAGCGCGGCGGCGACCGCGACGGCGGCGACGATCCGGGTCACGGCCGGCCGGCGGGAGATCTGCAGTGCGCCGAGCGCGAGGCCGAGCGTCCCTTTGCGGAGCGCGCTGCGGCTGATCAGCCCGGCTGTCGGCAGCAGTAGGTGCGCGAAGATCAGACCGGCCGCGAGCCCGAGCAGCGCGGGCGTGAGGACCGGGAGCGGGCCGCGACCGTCACCGGTGAGCGCAGCAATCAGTCCGGCCACGGCGAACACGATGATGCACAGGTCGGCGACGCCGATCGTCCGGCCGCGGCGGAGCGGGAGGACGCGCCGGAGCAGGTTGGAGATCGACTGCCGGACAGTGCCTCGGACCTGGAGCACCACGACGATCAGCGCGAGTACGACGGCAACCGCGAGCGCTGCCGGGACCGTCCAGGGCAGCTCGATCGGTGCGCCGTACCGCAGCCAGGTCGCGCGGACGATCAGCAGCAACGCGAAGCCCGCGACGCCGCCCAGCAAGGTGCCGACGAGGACGGGCAGGCCGAGTTCGATGCAGAGGGCACGCTGGGTCCGCCTCGCGGACGATCCACGCAGGCGGGACAGCGCGATCTCAGGGCGCCGCTGGTCGACCACAGCCGCCAGGGCGAGCGCCAGTACGACGACCGCGAAGAGCGCGACCTGCACCATCACCAGCGGGATGATCGTGGTCGCCTGCTTGCGCTCCGCCTGGATCTGGTCGACGAGAGTGGCCAGCGAGGACGTGTTCTGCGCGGCGACGCCGATCTCCCGGGCGTTGCCGTTGACGGTCTCGGTCGCCTCCTTGAGGCGATCCAGGTCGCCGAGCCGGGCCACGCCGGGGATCGGCCGGAAGTCCGATGTGACCCGCTGCGTCCACTTGTTCCCGGCGAAGGTCGAGCTGTCGGTGAAGAACTCGTTGGCGGCGCCTGGATCCTTGTCGGCCGGCGTATGCGAGTGGCCGGTCGGATAGTCGCCGTACCAGAAGTCGCCGCGCGCTTCCTTGGGCTGGTAGAAGCCGACGATGGTGAGCTTGCCGCCGCCTTTGCCGATGTCGGTGGGCGTCGCGGCCATGGTGGTACCGAGGCGGAAGTCCCAGGTCGTCTTGTCGACCGTGGAGGCGATGACCTCGTTCGCCGCCTGCGGGCAGCGGCCCTCGGTGACGTTGAGTTGGGCGCAGTACCCGTCCCGCCAGCGCAGGCGAGCGCCGGGCGAAGGGCTGTCCGGGATGCTCCAGCCGATGTCGTTGTAGATGCCGTGCAGCGGACGGGTGAAGAGCGGCTTCAGATCATCGGGGAGGAGCTTGTCGAGGTCCTCCGGGCGGGTGCTGACGCCGACCTGCGGGCCCGGTGAGGCGAGCAACCAGGACGCCGGCAGGCTCTGGCCGGACAGCGTCTCGGTCATCACGGTCTGCTCGACGGCGCGGGCGAACCACGGCCCGAAGACGGCGCAGGCGCCGATCAACAGGCTGATGCCGGTCAGTACCAGGGCCTGTGCCCAGCGGTACCGCAGCGCCCGACGCAGGAACATGTCCACCCCTTTGCAGCTCGCTCGTGCCAGCCGAAGATATGGAATGTTGCGGCTTTTGTGCCTCGTGGCGGCAAAATGTCACATTAATGTTGTCTAGGCAGGAACATGTCTCACCTCCTGCTGCCCCGTGCCCCGGTCGGCGCGTCCCGGCGGTAGGTTCGGGACATGCGTGAATCCCAGCTCGGTGACCTGACCGTTTCCGCCCTCGGCCTCGGCTGCATGGGGATGTCCCAGTCGTACGGCGTCCGCGCCGACGACTCCGAGTCGATCGCGACGCTGCACGCGGCGATCGACGCCGGCTGTACCTTCATCGACACCGCCGACGTGTACGGCGACGGCGAGAACGAGGAGCTCGTCGGCCGCGCGCTGGCGGGGCGGCGCGACGAGGTGGTGCTCGCGACGAAGTTCGGCTTCAAGCGGCCGTCTGCTGACGCTGTTGTGCCGACCGTTGTCGACGGCTCGCCTGCTTATGCGCGGGAGGCCTTGGATGCGTCGTTGCGGCGGCTCGGCGTCGACCATGTCGATCTGTGGTACCTGCACCGGCGCGACCCGGCCGTGCCGATCGAGGAGACCGTCGGGGCGATGGCTTCGATGGTCGAGGCGGGCAAGGTCCGGTACATCGGGCTGTCCGAGGTCAACGGCGACACCGTGCGGGCGGCACACGCCGTACATCCGATCACCGCCGTACAGAGTGAGTGGTCGTTGTGGACGCGCGACCCGGAGACCGTCGTACTGCCGACGCTGCGGGAGCTCGGTGTCGGGTTCGTGCCGTTCAGCCCGCTCGGTCGCGGGTTCCTGACCGGGCAGATCAAGTCGGAGGCGGACTTCCCTTCAGATGACATGCGGCGTGGGTTGCCTCGGTTCCAGGGGGCGAACTTCCAGCGCAATCTCGACCTGGTCGCGCAGGTGCAGGCCTTGGCTGCCGCGAAGGGTGTGACGCCGGGGCAGCTGGCGCTCGCCTGGTTGCTTGCTCAGGGCAATGATGTGGTGCCCATTCCGGGGACGAAGCGGCGGACGTACCTGGCCGAGAACCTCGGCGCTCTGGACGTCGAGTTGTCGGCTCCGGAGTTGGCCGCCTTGGACGAGGCGTTCCCGCCGGACGCAGTCGCCGGGCAGCGGTACACCGACAGCGGGATGGGTCTGGTGGGCAAGTGATCGGTGTCACCGGGTCGACCGGCCAGCTCGGTTCCCGGATCGTGGCGCGGTTGGCCGGCGTACCGCTGCGGTTGATCGTGCGCGACCCGGGCCGGGCTCCGTCGGTGCCCGGTGCGTCGGTCGTGCAGGCGGCGTACGGCGAGCATGGGGCGCTGCTCAACGCGCTGGACGGGGTCGACGTACTGATGTTGCTGAGCGCAACGGAGTCGGCCGACCGGGTGGCGTTGCACAAGGCAACCGTCGACGCGGCGGTCGCGGCTGGGGTGCGGCGGATCGTCTACACGTCGTTCGTGGGCGCGTCGCCGGGCGCGACGTTCACGTTCGCGCGCGACCACTGGCACACCGAGCAACACATCCGCTCGACCGGCGTCGAGTTCACCTTCCTCCGCGACAACCTGTACCTCGACTTCGTCTCCGGAGGCGTAGGCGAAGACGGCGTAATCCGCGGCCCAGCCGGCGACGGCCGAGTAGCAGCCATCTCCCGAGACGACGTAGCCGCCGTAGCAGCCACGGTGCTGCGCTCGGCGGGCTCGGGTGCTGGGTCCGGCGATCACGCGGGTGCGACGTACGACCTGACCGGGCCCCGCGCGTTCACGCTGTCCGAGGCGGCTGCGGTGTTGACCGACGTCTGGGGCCGCAAGGTCCGCTACGAGCCGGAGACGCTCGACGAGGCCTTCCGCTCCCGCGAGTCCTACGGCGCCCCAGCGTGGGAGGTGGCCGGCTGGGTCACGTCGTACGCCGCCATCGCCAGCGGCGAGCTCAGCCAGGTGTCCACCGCCGTACGCGACATCACCGGCGTCGAACCGACCGGGTTCGAGGAGTATGTCCGCGCTCAGTGAGAGACTGGTGCGGTGCCGCTCTACCGGGATCAGGCGATCGTGCTGCGCACCCAGAAGCTGGGTGAAGCGGACCGCATCGCCACGCTCCTGACCCGCGCCAACGGCAAGGTCCGCGCGGTCGCCAAAGGAGTCCGCCGTACGTCGTCCCGCTTCGGCGCGCGCCTCGAACCGTTCAGCCACGTCGACCTCCAACTCGCCACCGGCCGGACACTCGACGTAGTCACGCAGGCCGAGTCGATCGCGGCGTACGGCGAGGGCATCGTCGGCGACTACGCCCGGTACACCACCGGCACCGTCCTCCTCGAGACCGCCGACCGCCTCGTAGTCGAAGAAAAGGAACCCGCCACCCAGCACCACCTCCTGCTGGCCGGCGCCCTAAGAGTCCTCTCCACCGGCGAACGCGAACCAGGCCTCGTCCTCGACTCGTTCCTCCTCCGCTCCCTGGCGATCTCCGGCTACGCCCCGTCCTTCGACGACTGCGCCCGCTGCGGCGAACCAGGCCCACACCGAGCCTTCAACCCCGCCTCCGGCGGCATGGTCTGCACCACCTGCCGCCCCCCAGCCTCAGCCATGCCCGCCCCCACCACCGTCGCCCACCTAGCCGCCCTCCTCACCGGCGACTGGCCCACCGCCCTAAAAGCCGACCCCCGAACCCGCCGAGAATCCACCGGCCTAATAGCCGCCTTCTTCACCTACCACCAAGAAAACCAACTCCGCTCCCTACCCCACCTAGACCTGACCTCCTAAGAAACAAAGGAAAGACAGAGGGCTATTCAGAACCCCTCAGAGAAGAAAAGCAAAAACCCAAAGAAGAAAAGAAGGAGAAGATAGATAGGCGAGTTGGGTGCGTGGCTGGGTCCGGCGGTCCAGCGACGGTCCGCGTGCCAAATAGGCATCGACCTGCCGCGCCAGATGGATTGGAGCGACTACGCTTCAAACCTTCACACAGGTGGGCCGACGCGGCGCTCCGCAAGGGCAAGCATGGCTACGCCAGGAAGCAGCAATCCGCGGAGCAGATGCTGGTTTCCGCTCTCGAGTTCAAGGTCGACCCGGGTGGATGCCTCAACACCCGTCCTTCGTCGGCGCGACCGCGTCACCGCCATCCGGATCAACCAGCACCGGCACAGCCTCTCCGATGCGTAGTTGGGTTGCGGCTCGCTGAGTCAGGTCGATCTCCCCGTTGTCGCCGCCTGTGCTTTCCCAAGTGATCTTCCATTGCGCGGTCGCTGCGACCGGGTACTTGCAGTTGGGCAGCTGTCGGGAGGTCATCTTGTACCGGTGGCCACAGTCTGGCGAGTCCTTTACACCCATCGCGTTTGTGTACGGCGTGCCCGGCCCCTCGCATCGGATCATCGTTCCGTCGCCGAGGGTCCAATCGATTGCAGTCACCTGCGCTTTGGCCGTCACTGATAACCCGGGCACGCTCGCGCTGCGCTCGATCGGGCCCCAGGTGTTCTCCGTCTTCGTTACCCATAGCCACACCGGCATGTTCACAAGTCCGATCTGGCCTGCACCGGGCGCTGTCCGGATTATCGGCGGTGCAAGCTGCATCTCTGCAACGGCGCGGTACGCGAGGGTCACTGGGTCGATAACGACCGTATCTGGCTCACCTGGGAGCCACACCCATTTGGTCACGAGGTGCTCGCCGTCGGCGTACCCCTGCTGCCGAACGCATGCCCAGATGCTGCCGTCCGTGTGACCCTGCCATCGCGCGTCCGTGAACGGCGGCGGTGGTTCTTCCCGCCTCATGTAGCACTGCTGACCGTTCGACCAGTTTCCCAGCTTGGATGTGCATGCTTGTGCGGCACCATTGAACTCGCAGATGCGCTTGACCTGCTTTCCTCCCTGACCGTCGTCTCCTGGAGTCCCGGTCTTTCCTGGATCCTGCACGGATGACGAAGGAATGAACTGGCACCTTCCGAAGATGTCGCATACCTTCTGCAGGTGCGGTGCGGGTGTTGGAGATGCGATTGCATCGATGCCGGCATTCGGGGCCGAGATCAATAAGAGCAAAGTGGGTAACGGCGCAATCCACCGGGTGAGGAGTCTCAGCATGTCTTGGTCGTCTTCTCGTCGACCAGGAACCACAGCTTTCGCCCGGTCATTGCGCTGTTCGCGTAAACGAGGCGCGACTCGAAGCGATGGCGATCGCCGTTGTCGGACACCACCGGAATCGGCTTGCTGTTGGAGTGATAGCGATTCACGACTTGCGAGCTGTCGATGCAACTCGTGAGCCTGACCTCCGGCTGCTCGAGTTCGAGGTTCACCGACTGGACGTCAAGTGAAGCGACCTTCGCGTCACCGGTCTGGTACCAGCCGTTCTTCACCTGGAAGTCAAGCTGTCCAGCGACTGCGATAACCCAGGTACCTCCGTTGCCTGCGGCTTCCAGCGACGTTGTCGTGGCCTTTGCCGGATCCTTGAACGCGTTGTTCACTGCCGTCCGCGCGGCGATGTAACGGGCCTTCGCCGCCGTGATTGCAGCTTGCTCAGCGGGCGTCCAGCTCGGTGAGGACGGGCTGGTTGCGGTTGCTGTGGGCGTGGTCGTCGCCGGTGTGTTCGGGGCGGGGGTGGTGTTGGGTCGGCCGGCTGTGGGGGAGGCTTGGCACGCGGTTAGCGCTGTTAGGGCGCAGAGGGCGGCGGTGGCGGTGGTGAGGGCCGGTCGGCGGGGCATGTGGTGGGGCTCCTTGGGTGGGGGTAGTTAAGGGTTGCATACGGAGGGTGTTCGTCGGGGTGGGTTATCCACAGGTTGCAGGTTGTTGCAGGGAGGGTGGGGTGGGGGTGGGAGGATGCGGGGTATGTCGCCTATTGGTCGTCGTCGGGGTCGGGGGGTTTTGGGGGGTTCGGGGGAGAAGAAGGTGGTGGTGGCGCCTGAGGCGCATCCTTCGGGGGCTCGGGTGCCTGCGATTCCCAAGGAGCTGGTGCCGCGGCACGTGGCGATCGTTATGGATGGGAACGGGCGGTGGGCCAAGCAGCGGGGGCTGGCGCGGACCGAGGGGCACAAGGCGGGGGAGGCGAGCCTGCTCGATGTGATCAAGGGCGGGATCGAGATCGGGGTGAAGTACATCTCGGCGTACGCGTTCTCGACGGAGAACTGGGCGCGGTCGCCGGAGGAGGTGCGGTTCCTGATGGGGTTCAACCGCGAGGTGATCCATCGGCGCCGCGACGAGCTGGATGCGATGGGGGTCCGGGTGGTGTGGTCCGGGCGGCGGCCGCGGTTGTGGAAGTCGGTGATCGACGAGCTCGAGTACGCGCAGGAGCGGACCAAGGACAACGACACCATCACCCTGCAGTTCTGCGTGAACTACGGCGGTCAGGCGGAGATCGCCGACGCGATGAAGTCGATCGCCGCAGAAGTTGCCGCGGGCAAGCTCAAGCCGGACCGGATCACCGAGAAGACGATCGCGCGGCACCTGTACGCGCCGGACATCCCCGAGGTGGACCTGTTCGTCCGGTCGTCGGGGGAGCAGCGGACGAGCAACTTCTTGGTGTGGCAGCTCGCGTACGCCGAGATGGTGTTCCTCGACACTCTCTGGCCGGACTTCGACCGCCGGGACCTGTGGCGGGCGATCGAGCTGTACGCGCAGCGCGACCGCAGGTACGGCGGCGCGATCCCGAACGAGGTCGCCACAGAAAGCTGAGGAACCGGCGACGGCCCGTCTCGCGTCTACGCTCATTGTGACAATCAATGGGAGCGAGACCCCGCAGCAGGCTGTGGAGCGAGAGTTGCACGCGGCGCGGGAGAAGGTCCGCCGAATGACCGAGGATCTGCGCGCAAGGTTGGCGGACGACCAGCAGGCAGAGACCGACCAAGACGGGCACCAGGAGAGGCACCAGGAGAGGCGCTGAATGGCCGACGTCGAGGAGATCTACCGGCGGACCGATCAGGTGGCGACGGCGATGCACCTGGCGCAACAGACGCTCGACCGGGTAGGGCGGGTGCTCGACGGGCGGGAAACGTTGCAAGATGCAACGATGTTGCGTGACGGCCTGGCCGACAGCGGGCGTCGGCTCCAGTCGGCCCTGGAGCAGGCCGACGCGCTGCATCGCATGCCGGAGTACGGCGGGACGGAGCGGACGGGCGACCTGCTGGAGAAGGTGCAGGGCGTCCGGCAGATCACGAAGAATGCCGAGACGGCGCTCACTCGCGCAATCGATGAGCCGAGGGCCTCAGCAGCACTGCGGAGCGAGGTGCGTGAGACCGTCGCCGCGCGCAGGCAAGAGATCGGGCAGTCGACGGAGTACGCCGTCAAGACGTCCAACGCGGCGCTGGAGGCGAAGCGGCTGGCCAAGACGGCCCAGGTCGCCGGCAATCCAACGACCAAGGCAGCGCAACATCCCGCCGGCAGCGCACAGCAGCAACGGCACTACGAAGGCCAGTCGCACGACAGCGGAGTCGAGCGCTAGCGGCCAGGCGACGGCAGTAGGCCGCGTTCGATAGCCACAGTGACAGCTCGCGTGCGGTCGTCGACGTCGAGTTTGGCGAAGAGGCGTTGTAGGTGGGTCTTGACCGTGGCCTCGCCGATGAACAGTTCGCGGCCGATCTCCGCATTGCTGAGACCCCGGGCGACGGCGGCCAGCACCTCCAGCTCGCGCGGCGATGGCGAAGCGGCGGCAGGTGCGGCCGGCGTACGCAGGCGAGACATCAACCGCGCAGCAACAGGCGGAGCCAACACAGTCTCACCGCGAGCCGCAGCGCGGATCCCGTTCAGCAGCTCAGCATGCGGGGTGTCCTTCAGCAGATACCCCGCAGCCCCCGCCTCGACGGCATGCAGGATGTCGGTGTCCGTGTCGTACGTCGTCAACACCAGCACCCGGGTCGACGGGTAACCGGACACGATCGCCCCGGTAGCAGTCACGCCGTCCATCCGCGGCATCCGCAGATCCATCAGTACGACGTCGGGCCGCGTCGACTCGACCAGCGCCACCGCTTCCGAACCGTCCCCGGCCTCGCCGACCACGGAGATGTCCTCGGTCACCGACAACATCCCGGTCAGCCCCGACCGTACGACCGGATGATCGTCGACCACCACAACCCGAATCACGCATCCTCCTGCACAGCCGGGATCAACACCTGCACTCGCGTACCGCGCCCGGGCGCACTCTCCACCTGGACCGAACCGCCCGACTCCTCGACCCGTCCGCGCATCGCGTTCAACCCGAATCCGGCCGACTCGGCGCCCGGCGTGAACCCGGACCCGTCGTCGCGGATCTCGATCCACACCCCGTCGTCCGACAACCCGAGCGTGATCAGCACCTGCGTCGCCCGCGCATGCTTGCGTACGTTGGCCAGCGCCTCCTGCGCCGACCGCAGCAACACCACCTGCTGCGCCTGCGGCAGCGCCGCGACCTCATCATCAGGCAGGTCCAGCGAGACCTGTACGTCGACTCCGGTCTCGGCCGCGAACCGCTCCGCCTGCCGACGCAGTACTTCGGTCAACGTTGCCTCCGACAACGCAACCGGGGTGAACGCGGCAACCAATGCTCGCGCCTCGGCCAAGTTCTCCCGGGCGGTGTCCTCGATCGCCGCCAGCCGCGCGGAAGCATCCGCACCACGCGACAGCTCGACCGCGGCGGCCTGCGCCAGCATCACGATGCTCGTCATGCCCTGCGCGAGCGTGTCGTGGATCTCCCGCGCCATCCGCTCCCGCTCAGCCATCACACCCGCACTGTGGTGCGCCTCGGCGAGCTCGTCGCGGGCGGCCTCGAGCTGCTCGATCAGCTCGGCGCGCTGCTGACTCTGCGTGATGACCTTCTCGATCCAGATCCCGAACAGCAGACTGACCACGAGGCTGACCAGCATCCACGGCAGGATCTCCCAGAACGCCGTCCAGCCCCACCCCGCGCTCCACAACTGCGCCGTACCGACGCCGAGCACCAGCAGCAGACTGAGCCCGATCCCTTCGCGGACGTCCTCGCACAGCAACCAGATCTGCGCCGACCCGATGAACATCAGGAACACCGACTGCGGATAGATCCCGATCAGCACCACCAGCGACGCGATCAGCACCAGCCGATACGCGTACCTCGGAAGCCTGCGCCGCGACCGGATCGCGGGCAGCCCGATGAACTGGTACGCCGCTCCGAGCACCACGACCGTGCCGGCGAACACCGCCTGCCGGACCGCACCGAGGTGGCCGAGGAACGACAGCGCCAGCGTCATCCCGAGCAGCACCCAGAAAACGATGTGCCATCCGATCAGCGCCCGGGTCCACACGGGCTGTCCGGCGCCACCGCTCGAGCTCTGCACGGACCCCATCTTCCTCCACATCAGGATCCACACCCGCGGCCCGGTCCACGCAGGCACCTCGGAGACCTCGGGAGACAGCCCGGTACGACGCCGGTCCGGAAGGTCCGACGTCGTACCGGTGACCTCGTTCATCAGCCCGCGTCCCGGCGGGTCCAGCGGAACACCCGCTGGGCGAGGAACAGGCCGACGACCAGCCAGATCGAGAGCACGATCGCGCCGGTACCGAGCTGCCACGACTTGGCCGGCTCGGTCAGCTCGAACCCGTCGGGCAGGAACACCGACCGCATCCCCTGGGCGAGCCACTTCAAGGGGAACACCGCTGCGACGTTGCGCATCCAGGCCGGAAGGCTGCTGTAGACGAAGTACACACCGGACATGAACTGCAGCAGCAGGACGACCGGAGTGATCACCGCGGACGCGGCCTTGCCGGACTTCGGTACGACGCTGAACGCGATCCCGAGCACCGACCCGGACGCCGTGCCGAGGACGAAGATCCAGACGAAGTTCAGCCACCGGTCCGGCTCGGTCGGCAGGTCGACGCCGAGTAGCAGGCCGGAGATCGCCAGCAGCAGCGCGATCTGCAAGATCGAGGTGATCAGGACCTGGCCGATCTTGCCGATGAAGTAGGACTGCGGCGGCATCGGCGTACCTCGGAGCCGCTTGAGCAGACCTTCGTCGCGCTCGAGCGCGATGCTGATCGAGAGCGACTGGAAGCTGCTCAGGAAGATGCCGGAGGCGATCATCCCGGGGGTGAAGTAGGTCGCGGCGTTGACGCCGTCGAAGTCGGTGCTGCCGAAGACGGCGGAGAAGATGCCGAGGAAGATGATCGGGAAGAAGAAGGTGAAGATCAGTGCTTCCCGCTCGCGGAAGAACTCGCGGACCTCGAGCTTGGTCCGGGCCAGGCCTACCGAGAGGGTGGACGGCAGGGTCTTGATGTCGGCCATCAGAGTGCTCCAGCTTCCAGTGCAACGGCGGCGGTGTCGGCGGCGGCGGTGGCCTTGCCGATGAGTTCGAGGTAGATGTCTTCGAGGCTCGGGCGCCGGACCTCGAGCTCGGGCACCTCGCCGCCGAAGCGGGCCATCAGCGCGGCGACCTCGGCGGTCGGCTGGTCGGTGCGCAGTTCGTGCGGTCCGTCGGCGTCGGCCCAGGAGACCCGAGCGGTCCGGGCGCCGCGGCCGCCGAGCGTTTCCGGCGTACCGATCTCGATCATCCGGCCGTCCGCGATCACGCCGACCCGGTCGGCCAGGTGCTCGGCCTCGTCCAGGTAGTGCGTGGTGAGCAGGATCGTGGTGCCCTCGGTGCGGAGCTCCTCGATCAGCGTCCAGAACTGCCGGCGTGCCTCCGGGTCGAACCCGGTCGTCGGCTCGTCCAGGAACAGCAGCTCCGGGTTGCCGACCACTCCGAGTGCGACGTCGAGCCGGCGGCGCTGACCGCCGGACAGCTTGCGCGGGCGGGTCTTGCGCTTCTCTTCGAGCCCTACCGCAGCGATCACCTCGTCGGGGTCGCGCGGGTTCGGGTAGTAGCCGGCGTAGTGGTTGACCAGCTCGAACACCGTCGACTCGGCCTCGTCACGCGAGGTCTGCAGCACGATCCCGAGCCGTGCCCGCCAGGACCGGTCGCCGTGCGCCGGGTTCGTCCCCAGCACGCTCACTTCACCGTCGTCGGCCCGGCGATACCCCTCCAGAATCTCCGTGGTCGTCGTCTTACCGGCCCCGTTCGGGCCGAGCAGGGCGAAGACCTCGCCCCGGTGGATGTCCAGATCGACACCGTCGACCGCGACCTTGTCCGGGTATCGCTTGACGAGGCCGCGCACCCTCACTGCGTTGTCGTTCTCCATGCCTCAACTCTCCCGGTCCAGCACCGTCGCGAGGGAGCACCGCCCGGCTGACCCACTGTCCCCCGACCGGTGGACAGAGGTGTACGTAAGAACAGGAGGTGGTGGGGTCCACCGGGCCCGAGGCGAGCGGACTCAGGCGGGGGAAGTCATATACGTAGACAACTACGTCCTGTTCTTACGTACACGCCGAGGGGGCTGACGGAACTGGGGCCGGGCGGTTAGGTTCGGGGAATGGCTCAGACGGTGCGTGGTGTGGTGGCGGCGGGCAAGGGTGCGCCGGTGACGATCGAGGAGATCACGATCCCGGATCCGGGTCCGGGGGAGGCGGTGGTGAAGGTCCAGGCCTGCGGGGTCTGCCACACCGACCTCCACTACCGGGAGGGCGGCATCAACGATGACTTTCCCTTCCTGCTCGGGCACGAGGCGGCCGGCATCGTGGAGTCGGTCGGCGACGGCGTCACGGATATCGCGCCGGGCGACTTCGTCGTACTGAACTGGCGGGCTGTCTGCGGCAACTGCCGCGCCTGCCTGCGCGGCCGGCCCTGGTACTGCTTCAACACGCACAACGCCAAGCAGAAGATGACCCTCAAGGACGGGACCGAGCTGAGCCCCGCGCTCGGTATCGGCGCGTTCGCGGACAAGACCCTGGTCGCGGCGGGGCAGTGCACGAAGGTCGACCCGGCCGCGAAGCCGGAGGTCGCCGGCCTGCTCGGCTGCGGCGTGATGGCCGGTCTCGGTGCCGCGATCAACACGGGCAACGTCGGCCGCGGCGACACGGTGGCGGTCATCGGTTCGGGCGGTGTCGGTACGGCGGCCGTGGTCGGAGCCCGCCTCGCCGGAGCCGCGAAGGTCATTGCCATCGACATCGATGACCGCAAGCTGACCGTCGCGCAGGAGCTCGGCGCGACGCACGCGATCAACTCCAAGGACCTCGACCACGACGGAGTCGTCGAGGCGGTGCAGAAGCTGACCGCCGGGTTCGGCGCGGACGTCGTGATCGACGCGGTCGGCCGCCCGGAGACGTGGAAGCAGGCCTTCTACGCGCGCGACCTCGCCGGGACGGTCGTGCTCGTCGGCGTACCGACTCCTGAAATGCAGCTGGAGATGCCGCTGCTCGACTTCTTCGGTCGCGGCGGCTCACTCAAGTCCAGCTGGTACGGCGACTGCCTGCCGAGTCGCGACTTCCCGCTGCTCATCGACCTCCACCTCCAAGGCCGCCTCCCGCTGGACCGCTTCGTCTCCGAGACGATCCAGCTGGACGACGTCGAGGCCGCGTTCACCAAGATGCACCACGGCGACGTACTGCGCTCAGTCGTCGTCTTCTAAGCCTGGCTGCGGGCGAGGAAGCTGCCCGCAACGATGCCGATCGCGGCGGTGAAGGCGAGGAACCAGCTCGTCGTGGCGAGGGAGCCTCCTGACAGGAACAAGGTCCCGAAGATCGCGACGCCGCCGACCTGGCTCAGCTGGATCGTCGTGGTCAGGACGCCGCTCGCATCGGCTGCTCTGTCGAAGGGGACGTGGACCAGCGATTGGGTGACGAGCGGGCTGGCGGACAGGCCCATGCCTGCACCGGCCAGTACCAGCGCGGGCCATACGAGCGAGCCGGCGCCGAGTTGCGTGAGCCCGATACCGACGTACCCGAGCATGCACAGCGCGAGGCCGGCGGGGACGACCAGGTGATGCAGCCGGGTCGGAAGCAAACGCCAGAAGAACCCGACCACACCGAAGGTGACGGCGAAGGGGAGCCAGGTCAGCCCGGAGTGGAGGGCCGACTCGCCCAGACCGTCCTGCAGATGCAGGGTGAAGCTGAACATGAACCCCGCGACGGCCACCAGCGTGCAGGTGAGCGTCGCGATGCCGGCCGCAAGGCCGCGAGCGCGGAGTACGTCGAGGTTGAGGAGCGGATCGGCGACCCGGCGCTCGACCCGGACGAAGACCACTGCGAGGACGAGCCCCGCGACGAAGCAGCCGAAGGTCCACAGCGGCCAGCCGAGTTCGTGCCCGATCACCATCGGCAGCACCAGCAGGAGTACTGCGCAGGTCGAGATCGCCAGCCCGGTGAGATCGAGCCGACGCGCAGCCGTCGGCCGGGGTACGTCGGCCGGCACCAGCCGGGGCACGAGGACCGCGAGGAGGATGCCGACCGGGACGTTGATCAGGAAGATCGGACGCCATTGGGACCCGAACAGGTTCGCGGCGAGGAGCAGGCCGCCGACGACCAGACCGGCCACCTGGCCGGCGGACAGGGTCGCGCCGTACGCCGAGAGCGCCTTGGCGCGGGCGGGACCGGTGAAGTGGGTCTGGATCACGCTGATGATCTGCGGAACCATCACGGCCGCTGCCATGCCTTGGGCGAAGCGGAACAGCACCAGCGGCAGGATCGCCGGCGCCAGGCCGCAGGCGAGCGACGCGAGCGTGAACAGCACGACGCCGATCAGATACATCCGGCGGCGGCCGTAGAGATCGCCGAGCCGGGCACCGGTGATCAGTGTCATCGCGTACGCGACCATGTAGCCGCCGACGACCAGTTGCAGCCAGGCGCCCGACGCGTGGAAGCCGGCGCCGATGGTCGGCATCGCGACATTGACGACGGACGTGTCCAGCAGTGCCATGAACTGGCCGAGCAGCAACACCGCGAGCATCAGTCCGCGATGGGCGCCGACGTCAGCCGGGCGGTCGATCATCACAGTTGCCATCAGGTCTCTCCCTCGTCGAGTCAGGACGTGGGTATGTACCTGGCGCACTTCGCGAATTCATCGGCGGCGCAGCGATGAATTCCGGCGAGCAGCGCGGTACGTACTTCCACAGACCCCGATCAGTGGGAGGCTCGCGCCGTGGAACGTGACGACTTCGATCAGCAGGTGGCGCCGTACCGGCGTGAATTGCTGGCGCATTGCTACCGGATGCTCGGGTCGGTTCACGACGCGGAGGATCTGGTCCAGGAGACCATGCTGCGCGCGTGGCGTGCGATCGACACGTACGACGCGGAGCGGGCTTCGCTCCGCACCTGGCTCTACCGGATCGCGACCAACGCGTGCCTGACCGCGCTCAAGGGCCGAGGCCGCCGGGCGCTCCCGTCAGGCCTGGTGGGAGCGACGACCGACGCGCAGGCGCCGATCGAGCTCGCGATGGACGTGCCATGGCTGCAGCCGTTCCCGACGACCGGCGATCCGGCCGGGGCGCTGGAAGCCCGGGGGAGTCTGCGGCTCGCGCTGGTCGCCGCGATGCAGTACCTGCCGGCTCGCCAGCGAGCGGTCCTGGTACTGCGGGACGTCCTCGACTGGTCCGCCGCCGACGTCGCGGAGGCGCTCGAGACCACGCCGGCCTCGGTGAACAGTGCGCTCCAACGTGCCCGTGCCCGTCTGGCCGAGGTCGATGTCAAGGAGGACGACGTCGACGAGCCGACCGACAAAGAGATCAAGGCGATCGTCGAGGACTACGTGCGAGCCTTCGAGGCTGCCGACGTACAAGGCCTCAGCCGGCTGCTGGCCGAGCGGGTCGTGCTCGAGATGCCGCCGGCGCCGCTGTGGCTCGTGGGACGCGACGCGTACGGCGAATTCATCGAGCGGGTCTACGCGATGCGCGGCCCGTCCTGGCGGATGGTGACGACCGTGGCGAACGACCAGCCCGCCGTCGGCGCGTACGTACGCGCCGACGACGGCCGGTACCGAGCTCACAGTCTGCAGGTGTTTGCCGTGAGCAAGGCCGGGATCACGCACAACATCACGTTCTTCGACCAGAGCCTCTTCGAGTACTTCGGTCTGCCGCTAGACCTTGAATGAGATCCACAGGTCCGGTGTGGCATCGGGCTTACCCGCGATCGGTCGAGCCTCCTGCGTCCACGCGTCGCCGGACACCTCGGTCGCAACGCGCTGCCAGAACCTGACTGCCTTCTCGTTGTTGCCCTGGAATGCGACGTCACACGGCCCCGGGTGGTTCGACAGCGCCTCCTGCACCGCCCGCAGACCCAGGCCGCTGCGGCGCACCGGACGGACCATGAAGAACGCGTTCAGCACGTGTACCGGCTGCTGCAGCGCACGCATGAAGCAGAAGCCGACCGGGTTCTCACCGACGGAGATCAGGTACCCGGCCCACTCCGGATCCCCGGTCAGGACCTTCTCCAACCACTCGGTGCGGTAGCTGCCGTCGGGCCGCGGCAGCTGCCCCTGGAACTCGGACATGTCGTGGCGGAACATCAACCACAACCGCTCCATCACGGGCCGGTCGGACGCTTCGACACGGCGTACCACGAGATCAGACATGGGTCTCCTCAACTGGATCAGAACGCAGAAAAGCCTCCCGCCGGAAGAGTCCGGTACGGAAGGCTTACTGCGGTCAGTTTATCAGTCCTGCGGCACGGTCTGCCCGGCGACCCAGTTCATGTCGGGGTAGCGGTTGCCGGCCGGAGTCAGCTTCGACAACCCGGCCAGATCCTCCGCGGACAGCTCCAACTGCAGGGCTGCGGCGTTCTCCTCGAGGTACTTGCGCCGCTTCGTCCCCGGGATCGGAGCCACATCGTTGCCCTGCGCAAGCACCCAGGCAAGGGCGACCTGGCCCGGCGTGGCGTCGTACCGCGCGGCCACCGAACGGATCTCCTCGACCAGCGCGAGGTTCGCGTCGAGGTTGTCGCCGGAGAAGCGCGGCAGGGTACGGCGGAAGTCGTCGGCGGCAAGCTCCGACGGCAGCGCGCCGGTCAGCATGCCGCGCCCGAGCGGCGAGTACGGCACCACCCCGATGCCGAGCTCGCGGCAGGCCGGCAGCACCGACTCCTCGATGTCCCGGCTGAACAGCGACCACTCGCTCTGCACCGCGGTGATCGGATGTACGGCGTGCGCGCGCCGGATCGTCTCCGCCGACGCCTCCGACAACCCGAGGTAGCGGACCTTGCCGGCCTCGACCAGCGAAGCCATCGCCCCGACCGTCTCCTCGACCGGTACGCCGGGATCCACGCGGTGCTGGTAATACAGGTCCACGTGGTCGACGCCCAGCCGCTGCAGCGACGCGTCGATCGCGGACCGGACGTACTCCGGTGACCCGCTGACACCGCGCTTCGACGGGTCGCGCGGATCGCCGATGATCCCGAACTTCGTCGCCAGGAACACGTCGTCCCGGCGGTCGGCGATCGCCGCGCCGACCAGCTCCTCGTTGGCGCCGAAGCCGTACATGTCGGCGGTGTCGAGGAACGTGATGCCGAGGTCGAGCGCGCGGTGCAGGGTCGCGACGGACTCGTTGTCGTCGGCCTCGCCGTAGGCGAAGCTCATTCCCATACAGCCGAGTCCGAGCCGGCTGACCTCGGCGCCTTGAGTACCCAGTTTCATCAGAATCTCCCTGAAAAGTTGGCATGGCTCCGCCCGGGACCCCCGGGGTGAGCGCGGAAAAGTTACGGAGTGGCGGTGCCGCCGTACACGTCGATCTTGTAGTCGGTCACCGCGAGGGCGAGCTGCAGATCACGCAGCTGCCGGTGGATCTTGGCGCGGTGCTCCTGCATCAGGGCGAGCCGCTGGGGTGCGGTGTGGTCGCCCTCGAGCACCAGCGCCAGGTAGTGGCTGAGCGTGCCGATCGGCATCCCGGAGGCGCGCAGCCTGCTGATGAACACGATCCGCGCCATCGCCCGCCGGTCGTAGCTGCGGTAGCCGGCCGCGTCCCGGCGTACGTCGACCAGCCCGATCCGCTCGTAGTACCGCAGGGTGTGCGCGGTGAGACCGGTGAGCTCGGCGGCCTCGGCAATCGACAGCTGCTCGGGCAGATCGTCCGGGAGCTCGAGCAGGCACAGCAGATCCGGATCAACCGGCTCCAGCTCCGCGTGGTGCGCCGCGATAGCGGCACGACGGTCCGTCAGCAGCTCGGTCGCGTTCATGTCAACGACCGTACGCCTTAGAGCGCACTCAAAGGCAAACCCTCAGGATCAGGTCTGCTGGCAGTCGGCGCAGGTGCCGAAGATTTCCAGGGTGTGGCTGATGTCGGCGTAGCCGTGTTCGGCGGCGACCTTGTCGGCCCAGCGCTCGACGGCGGGGCCCTCGACCTCGACGGTGCGGCCGCAGTTGCGGCAGACCAGGTGGTGGTGATGACCCTTCGAGCAGCGCCGGTACGCCGTTTCGCCGTCGGCGTTGCGCAGTACGTCGACCTCGCTGGAGTCCGCGAGCGCCTGGAGGGTCCGGTAGACAGTGGTCAGGCCGACGTTCTCACCGGCGGACCGGAGGTCCTGGTGAATCTCCTGGGCGGTGCGGAATTCGTCGAGCTTGTCGAGCGCTTGCGCGACCGCCGCGCGCTGACGGGTCGAGCGTGTTCCGATAGCCACCGTTCCTCCTGTCATATCGTCACCACGCCCCAATTCTCTCAGAAGTCGGCAAGTGTCAGTGCTCATCCCAGTGATCCCCGTGTGCCGCGTGCAGGTGACCGTCGTGAACGTAGTCGACATGGTCGCCGTGGTCGACCTTCTGGTGACCACAAGCCTGGCTGTGCGCGTGCGGGTGCCCGGGGCTGACCACATGCGGCTGCGGAGCCGGTACGCCGACCTCCGGCTCCTCGTCCGCGAGCGGACGCAGCCGGCCGGACCGCCGCCGGAGCAGCGTCCCCACCGTGGCCGCCACCACGAACCCGGCCAGCGCCAGCACGACGATGGTCGCGCCCGGAGCCACATTCGCGTTGTACGACGTGACGATGCCGGCCAGGCACGCCAGCACGCCGATGATGCAAGCGGTGACGAACGTACTGCGGAAGGAGCGCGTCACCTGCTGTGCTGTCGCCACAGGGACAACCATCAGCGCACTGACCAGCAAGAGCCCCACGGTCCGCATCGCCACCGTCACAGTCACCGCAGCCATCACAGCGATCACCAGGTTGAGCAGCTGCACCCGGAGCCCCGTCGTACGGGCGAACTCCTCGTCCTGGCACACGGCGAACAGCTGCGGTCCCAGACCGATTGCCACGACCAGCACGCCCACGGCCAGACCGACGACGACATACAGGTCGCTCTGGGACACCGTGGTGAGTGAACCGAACAGATAGGTGTTCAGGGTGGCTGCACCTTGGCCGGCTAGCCCGATGAGGAGCACGCCGCCGGCTATGCCGCCGTAAAACATCAGTGCTAGCGCTACGTCGCCCGTGGCCTTCCCGCGCGCCCGGACCAGCTCGATCGCTGTCGCACCGGCGATCGACACGAGTACGGCGGTCAGGACTGGCGCCCAGCCGGTCAGCAGGCCCAGCGCGACCCCGGTGATCGCGATGTGGCCGATGCCGTCGCCCATGAGCGACAGCCGTCGCTGCACAAGGTAGGTGCCGATGGCCGGCGCGGACAGTCCGGTCAGCAGGCCGGCGATCAGCGCCCGTTGCATGAACTCGAGCTCGAACATGCTCATGAAGGCGTCCACCCCGGTCCGTCGTCTCCGTCGTCACTGTGTGAGTGGTGGACGTGGGCGTGGGTCTGCGAGGCGTGCGGCGGCCCGTCGTACACGATGCGGCCGCGGCGCATCACCACCGATCGGTCGATCAGCGCGTCCATCGGGCCGAGGTCGTGGCTCACCATCACCACCGTCGTGCCGTTCGCGACCTTGTCCCGGACTGCGTCGGCGAAGATCTGCTGGCTGGCCAGATCCACGCCGGCGGTCGGCTCGTCGAGGATGAGCAGCTCCGGATCGGACACCAGCGCCCGCGCGATCAGGACCCGCTGCTGCTGGCCGCCGGACAGCTCGGCGACCGCGTCCTTGCGCCGGTCGGCCATGTCGACGACCTCGAGCGCCTGCTCGATCGCCTGCTTGCCGGCCGCGCCAAGCGGGCTGAACATCCGCCGCTTCGACAGCAGACCGGACGACACCACCTCATACACAGTCGCCGGTACGCCGCCTGCCGCGGTGATGCGCTGCGGTACGTATCCGACGCGGCGCCACTGGCGGAAGCGGGGGACCGGCGTACCGAACAGGCGGACCTCGCCGCGAGCCGCGGGCAGCAGGCCGACGATCGTCTTGATCAGCGTGGACTTGCCGGAACCGTTGGTCCCGAGGACGGCGACCACCTCGCCCTGCCGGATCTGCAGATCGATACCCCGAAGCACGAGCCGGCCGCCCAGGTCGACCGAGAGATCGGAGACCTGGACGGCCTTGGGGGAGTCTTCTGGTGTCATTTGCAGCCGTTCGCCGTCCGCAGTTCCTGCAGGTTCTGCTGCATGAGGGACAGGTAGGTTTCCTTGGAGTTGGCGTCCGACAGGCCCTCGATCGGGCTCAGCACGGCGGTCTTGACGCCGACGTCGTTCGCGATCGTCTCGGCCACCTTCGGACTGACCAGCTCCTCGTAGAAGATGGTCGTCACGCTCTGGGCCTTCACGATGTCCTGGACCTCCTTGATCCGGCTCGGCGTCGGCTCCGCATCCGGCGCGAACCCGGCGATCCCCACCATCGTCAGACCGTATCGCTTCGCCAGGTAGGCGAACGCCTCATGACTCGTCACGAACGTGCTCAGCTTGCAGTCGGCCAGACCGGTCTTGTACTCCGTGTCGAGCTTGCTGATCTGACCGAGCAGGGCCTTGGCGCGCTCGTGGTACCCAGTGGCGTTGGCGCTGTCGAGGCTGACGAGCTTCTCCTCGAGCGCCTTCACGACCTCGCCGTACCGCACTGGGTCGAGCCAGAAGTGCGGGTCGAGCGCGTTCTCCTTGTGCGAGGCCGGTTTGACGCCGTCGCCGTGCTCCTCGAAGTCCGCGCCGGTGGCCTCGAGCTGGGCGGCCCGGGAGATGTCGAATCCGGCGTCCTCGGCGTTCTGGTCGACGGCCTCGTCGACGGCCGGCTGCAGGTCCTTCTCGTAGACGACGAGCTTGGCCGTCGCGATCGATCCGACCTGTTTGGGGGTGAGCTCGAGGTCGTGCGGCTCGACACCCGGTGCGGTCAGGGTGGTCACGTTGACGGCGTCGCCACCCACGGTGCGGGCGATGAACTCCAGCGGATAGAACGAGGTCACGACGTCGAGCTTGCCGTTGTCGCTGCCGGTGGCCGACGAGCCGCCGCATCCGGCCAGGGCGAGTGTCGCCGTGACGACGGCACCGGCGACAATAGCTCGAAAACCAGATCTCATGACAATCATTTTCATTTAATTGGAACTGGTTGTCAAAACAGGGAGTCACACGATGGCCAGCCGCAACGTCGGGCGCCGGCGCGCCGACCACCGGAGCAACCGGCGCCGGGAGCTGGAAATTCCCCAGGGCCACGGGCACGGCCATGGTCACGGGCACGGCGACCACGTGGTCGACACGTCGGTGGTGAACGACGATGCGATCGTCGCCCGCCGGGTCCGGATCGTCGTGGCGGCGGTGCTGATCCCGCTGCTGCTCGCCGCGGTCGTCGGGATGATCGTGATGTGGCCCGGCGGCGACGTGAAGGTCGCGTCGTACCAGACCGCCGCCGCCCGCGGCGAGATCACCGCGATCAAGGCCTGCCCCGGGAAGCCGGCGCAGGCGAAGCAGTGCGACGAGGCCACGGTCAAGCTCACGAGCGGTCCGGACAAGGGCAGGACGGCGCCGGTCGAGGTGCCGAAGGCGAACCAGACCCCGATCCCGGTCAAGGTCGGTCAGTCGGTGGTGCTCGGCATCGAGAACGGCGCGCAGACGCTCGCCGAGCGGTACTCGTACGTCGACCACGACCGGACCAACTCGTTGCTGCTGCTGGCCGGCCTGTTCGCGGTCGCGGTCGTCGCACTGTCGCGCTGGCGAGGGTTCGCGGCGCTGATCGCGCTGGCGGTGACGGCGGTGATGCTGACGCAGTTCATCCTCCCGGCGATCCTCCACGGCGAGAACGCGCTGCTGGTCGCGGTCGTCGGCGGCACGGTGATCATGGCGATCGCGTTGTTCCTCACGCACGGGATCAATGCCGAGAGTTCGATCGCGTTGTCGGGGACGGTGGCAGCGCTCGGGTTGACGGTCCTGCTGGGCTGGTTCTTCACGAAGTTCTGCCAGCTGAGCGGGATGGCGTCGGAGGGTGCGACGGGGGCCCAGTCGATGGTGCCCGACATCGATCTCACCGGCCTGCTGGTCGCCGGCATGGTGATCGGGGCGCTCGGTGTGCTGGACGACGTCACGGTCACCCAGGCGGCGGCCGTCTGGGAGCTGTCGGCGGCGAACCCGTCCGCGAACCGCCGCGAGCTGGTCGCCGCCGGCCTGCGGATCGGTCGCACGCACGTCGCCTCGGTGGTCAACACCCTCGTCCTGGCGTACGCCGGTGCAGCGTTGCCGGTGCTGCTCGTCTTCGCGATCCAGGGCCTGCCCGGCCGGGTCATCCTGTCCCAGGAGTCGGTCGCGATGGAGGTCGTCCGCGGTCTCGTCGGCAGCCTCGGCATCATCGCCGCCGTACCGCTCACCACCGCCCTCGCCGCCATGGCCGTCGCCGACCGCTCCCGCGAACTGGTTGCCGAAGCCGAACGGATTTAGGGGGTGTGGCGGCTCCGCGCCTACTGCGCGGAGCCGCCACACCCCCTAACCGAAAATCAGCCCTTCCGCCCGGGCCGTCGGGCTTCTAGAGTGCTGGTAGGTCACGGAGAGTCCGCCCGTCACTACCTTCGGTGGCCGAACGGGGTGAGGAGCTGATGAGATTTCGTCATCGGGACGGTTCGATCGTCCATTTGGGGTACTGCGCGACCGCGCATCCGGCCGGTGAGCTCGACGAGCTGATCGCCGGTCTCGACGACTGCGCCGGCCCGGTGCGCGCTGCCCTCGACGTACCTGTGCTCGGGGTCGGACTGTGGTTCCCGCACCGGCTGGCCGACCGGCTCGCGAACTCGCCGGCCGCGCTCAGCAAGCTCCGTCGATCGCTGCACCGCAATCGGCTCGAAGTCGTCACGCTGAACGGCACCCCGCACTCGCACTTCACCGACAAGGTTGTCGGCCGCAAGCTGTATTGCCCCGACTGGACCGACCCCGAGCGGCTCCGGTACACGTTCGACCTGGTCGATGTCCTGGCCGAGTTGCTCCCCGCGGACGCGTCGTACGGATCGATCTCGACCGTCCCGCTCGCCTGGCGCGTGCCGTGGTCGAAGGCGCGGAACCGTGCCGCGCGCGAGGCGTTCGACCGAGTCGAGCAGCACCTCGCGCGTACTGAGACCCGGACCGGCCGGACGATCCGGCTCAGCGTCGACACCGAGCCGGGCTGCGTCCTCGAGATGGTCGGTCAGGCCGCTGCGTGGCTGGACCGCTACTCCAGTCCGTACGGCGGTGCGTCGCGCATCGGACTGGGATTGGATGCGTGCCATCTGGCGGTCCAGTTCGAGGAACCGGCCGATGTGTTCCAGATGCTGTGGCGGGCTGGAGTGGACGTGGTCAAAGGGCAGTTGTCGGTCGCGCCGACGCTGGTGGACCCGTCTGATGCGGCCGCTCGGTACATGCTGACTCAGCTCGGCACACCGAAGTACCTGAGGCAGGTGCGTGAGTGGGGCGGGCCCGGAGTGGACGACGTGACGCAGGCCTACCAGCTGTCGGGGCACGCGGCCTGGCGGATGCATACGCACCTGCCAGCCCACAGTGCGCCACCGGACGGGTTGAGCGTGACAACCGGCGTACTGGATGACTGTTTGACCAGACTGGTCGGCGGTGGGCATCCACTCACGCACCACCTGGAGTCCGAGGTGCACGTGTGGCCGCGTGGTCGGCAGTCCTTGGTCAAACGGATCGCCAAGGAGCTGACCTGGCTACGCGACCGACTGACCGACCTGGGGTTGGATGAGGTCCACTGAGCCGAGCGTCTTGCCTACGGCGTTCTGCGACCAGATGAAGCGCTGTACTGAGGTCGGTAGCTTCGCCAGCGTTGCAGCGGCGAACGGCATCAGCCGCAGTGCCAGTGGGCTACCCGGGATGATCGTGCCCATCAGCTTCGGACCGATCCGCCGGCTCTGGTCGACCAGCGGCCGGATGATCCGCTCGTAGCTCTGCAGTCCTGCCGCCAGATCGCTCCGAGCTGCAGCCAACTCGCGCGCCAGGACGTACGCCGTCATCACGGCCAGACTCGTACCGCCACCAACAGCCGGTCCGGGACAGTAGCCCGCGTCGCCGACCAGTCCGATTCGCCCTGTGCTCCAGGTGTCCAGCGTGATCTGTGCGATCGAGTCGAAGTAGAAGTCCTCGGCAGTCTCCAGGTGCTGCAGCAGTTGCGGCACCTTCCAGCCGTAGTTGCTGAACTCCTTGACCAGCAAGGCCTTCTGCTCGTCCTTGTCGCGGTAGTCGTAGTGCAGCTCGTGCGGCGTACGGAACAGGAAGCCGCTGCGTGTCTGGCCGGTCTGGTGCACGCCGTAGATGCCGACGAGCTTGTCGACCGACAGATGCGCAAGCGTGTGGTTGCCGACGTCGAAGATGTCGGGCATCGAGAACACGGCGAGGTAGCCGCCAAGCCAGCGCCGCAGCGGCTCCTCCGGGCCGAAGGCCAGCCGGCGTACGTTCGAGTGCAGGCCGTCGGCGCCGATGACCAGGTCGAACCGGCGCTGTGTGCCGGAGTCGAACGTGACGTCCACTCCGCTGCCGTCGTCGGACAGGCTCGCGATCGAGTCGCCGAAGAGGTACTCCGCGGTGTCGCGCGAGGCGTCGTACAGGATCCTGGTCAGCTCGCCGCGCAGGATCTCCACGTGGCTGCTCGAGATCCCGGCGTACATCCGGCTGAGGTCGACCTTGACCGGGCGCCGGCCGACCCGCTCCATCGTCATCGAGTCGATCCGGGTGCGGGCGGCGTCGATCGCGTCCCAGCAGCCCATCCAGCGGGTCACCTCGGCGGCCGAGCTGAACAGGTCGACGGCATGACCGCCGAGCCCGTGCCGCAGCTCGGGTGTGCGCTCGACGATCGTCGGCTCGAAACCGTAGCGGTGCAGCCAGTGCGCGAGCACCGGACCGGCCACGCTCGCACCCGAGATCAGAACCTTCATCACAACCCCCTGACGTTTGCTTACTTAACGGAAGGTAAGCAATCGCGTCCGGCGTTGTCAATGGCTTACTTACCGGAAGGTCAGTTAATCTTCGGAGTATGCCGAGACAACGGACCGGGGACACCCGGGCGCGGATCCAGCAGGCCGCGCTGGAGCTGTTCGCCGAGCGGGGGATGCAGCAGACCAGCCTGCGCGACATCGCCGACCGGCTCGGGGTGACCAAGCCGGCGCTGTACTACCACTTCGCGTCGCGCGAGGACCTGCTGAACAGCCTGGTCGAGCCGATGATCGCCGACTTCGAGGCGTACGCCGCCGCGCAGCAGGCCGCCGCCCCGATCGCACCGCGCGAGCTCCTCGGCTCGTACTTCGACCTCGCCTACCGGCATCGCAAGCTGATCCAGCTCGCGATCCGCGACCTGTCCGTGCTGCACGAGCTCAACCTGGCGGACCGGTTCATCGAGTGGCGCGGGACGCTGGCTACGCTCCTGATCGGCACCGAGCCGTCGCTGTCCGACGTCGTGCGCTGCATGGTCGCGCTGGGCGGTCTGTCCGACTGTGCGGTGATGCTCGACCACGTGCCGGTGGACGAACTGCGGGAGGCCTCGGTCGAGGCGGCGTACGACAGCCTCGGCCGGCCCTGATCAGCCGTTGGCGATCCGCGACACCGCGAACAGCAGCACCACCAGCATGACGAACAACCGCAGGAACCGCTGCCCGGTCGTCACCGCGGGCCATGACAGGAACGCCAACCACCCCAGCAGCAACGTGAGCAACACCAACGCCGGCACCGCCACCACAGCCGGAGCGAACACTCCGGCCATCGCCAGCACCAGCGTGATCCCCGGCAGAGTCAACTTGGGCGCGGCATGCAGCCTCGCGATGTACGGATAACTGACCTTCGTGATCCGCTGCCGCAACGGACTGCTGGGGGTGCTCATGGCCCCATTGTTCCAGGTGTCAGGGGAGCAGTTGGTAGAAGCGCCAGAACGGGTGCTCGATCGGCAGTACGTCGACACTGCGGTAGCCGGCGTGCTCCGCCAGGTGCCGAAGCTGGTCCGGTCGCATAATCGCGCCGACCACGTCGGAGTCCTCGTCGACCAGACCCTGCGGCGTACACCAGATCGTGCTGGCCGCGGCCAGGAACCGCTGCACCTCGTCACCGGGCGCGCTGAGCACCTCGTCGGCCCGCTCGTCCATGACGATCACCGAGCCTCCCGGCGCCACGGCGCTCCGGGCTGCGATCAGCGCCTCCACCGGGTGCGCGAAGTCGTGCAGACACTCGAAGAACGTCACGACGTCGTACTGCGGTCCGCCGGCCGCGACCGCGGTGATGTCGCGGACCTCGAAGTCGACCCGGTCGGCCACGCCCTGCTCGGCTGCATTGCGACGGGCCCGGCTGATCGAGTCCTCGTCGTTGTCGTACCCGTCCACCTGCACCGCCGGGTACGCCTTGGCCAGTTCGATCGCCGACCAGCCCGCACCGGTCCCCAGATCGGCAACGCGCGCACCTGCGGACAGTACGTCGTGCAGTCCGGGCACAGCCGGGACCCACTCGGTCGCCAGCGAGTTCACGTACGCCGGCCGGTTCAGTGCCTCCTGAGCCTGGACCGCCTCCTCGCCGTACGCCGTGTAAGGCACGCCGGCGCCGGTGCGGAACGCCTCCACGAGTTGGGGGAACGCCCTGCCGGCTGCGGGCACGATCGCAGCCAGACCACCGGCGTAGAACGGACTCATCGGCTCCAGCAACGCCTCGCGTACGCCGGGCGCCAGCTCGAACCGGTCTGTCCACACGTCGGTGCCGTGGATCGTCAGCAGGCCGCTGATCGCCTGTGACTGCAGCCATTCGACCAGATACCGGTGGTCGACACCGGTCTGCTCGGCCAACTCGGTTGCGGTGATCGGACCGTTCGCACCGATCGCCTGGTAGATGCCGTGCCGATCGCCGAGGTAGATCGTGAGCAGCTCGGCCGCACCGAGCGCTGCGCCGAACATCCGTCCTAGCAAGGCCTCAGCGGCCGCCGGGTCTGCTTTGGTGACGTCTGTGGTAGTCATGTCGCTCTCCTGTTGCTGAGTAGGAACTGCCTTCACCTACTCAGGCGCCAGGTGTGAGCTGGCAATGCCAGATGACGTCGTCCTCGGGTTCGTAGACACACTGGCGGCCGGTGTGGATCGAAGCCCGCAGGTGTCGGCCCAGCGCCGGGTGGACGCGCTCGATCACCTTGACCGCGGCCCCGATGCGCATCGAGACGGCCTTCCGGCTGCGCTCCACCGGATCGCCTGCCGATCTGGCGCGGCCACCGAGCCCAAGCGCCCCGGCCAGCTCCTGCGTCAGGAAGTCCTGCTCGACCCGGAGCTTCTCCGCCCTTGCCAGGTCGTTGCGGTCCTCGGCTTCGGAGAGGTCATCTGTCAGCTCCCGCAGTCGTTCGCGGTACGCGGCCCGTGCCTGGTCGTCGAGTACCGGTCCGAGGTCGGCGCCATGGACCCGACCCGGACCTGACAGGTCGAGCACACTCACCGGTGTCCGCGGCCGCGGGAGTAAAAGGGCGAGGTCGCGCACGCCTTTGGAGTCCGGAACGTGCACTGTGATGCCACGCCAGGACACCTCCCACGCCGCGCCGATGAGCCGGAGTACGCCAGTACCGGGGGCGGTGTGGACTGCTCCCAGCTCAGCCAGGGCCTTCTCGGTCTCCACGACCAGCGTCTCCGCGCCGGCCGTCCGATGCGCTTCGAGTGCGGTCTCCAGCAGCGCACGCGCCTCGGGCCGTCCGAGTTGCGCAGCCAACCGGCCGAGGAACAGGGACACGCTGCCCAGGCAGGCGCCCCCGACTCCGTCGATCACCCACAGCCCGGCGTACGGCGTCAACGCGTCGAAGGTGAGCTGTGCGCACTCGTCGTCGCCGACTACTCCGGCTGCCGCACCGAGGAAGGCGACGGACTCCAGCCACTCAGCGTCCCTGGGGATCGCCTCCAGTCCGTCGCGAACGCGGCGCCGCACGATGCCGCGGGCCTCATCGACCGCTCCGGCCCGGGCCAGGTAGTAGGCGGACGGTCCGTCGATCATCGGGTTGCCGATGAACGGCACCATCACGATTTCGACGTACGACTGCAGGTCTGCGACCACGCCGGTCGTGTCGGCCAGCGCTGCGCCCAGTGCGAACACCATCAGGGATGCGTTGACGCTATCCGCATCCTCGCCCAGCCGAGTCGCTTCAGCGATACAGGTCTCGGCCTCGTCGAGCCGTCCGGACATCAACGCGCGCATGCCCTTCCAGATCGGCACCAGCCAGCCGTACAGCGGAAGGCGGAGCGGCAGGACTGCGCGAGCAAACGCGGCGATCTGTACGTCGGCGTCCGTGAACCGGCCCTGCTCGAGCAGAGCCACCACGAGCAATCGCCGTGCGAGGAGCAGCAGCGCTAGGTCGCCGCTGGCGATCGCCAGCATCCGCTCGGCTGCCGCGGCCCGCTCTGCAACGTGGTCCGGCCCGGCGAACACGTCACACCACACGGCCAATGCCGCGGCTTCGGCGCGAGCCTCTCCTGTCAGTCGAGCGAGTCGCACCGCCTCGTCGGCCAGCTGCCGTGGACCGTCACCGCGATCAGTGGGTATCCGTCCCAGTGCAACGCGTGCGATGGCGGCAGCCTTCAGCGCGTCGTCCGGCAACTTGGGGACGACGCTTGCCAGCAGCTCCGTTTGCTCGGTGTCACTCAGGTCCACCTCGAACCCGCCGACCCCACCGCCCATCCCAAGTACAGCTCTGGCGACCGTCCGGGGATCAGTCGCCTCTCGTGCCACGGCCCGCAAAGTGTCCCGTCCGGCCGCCAGCTCACCGGCCATGACCTGCGCCTCGCCCAGCTCCAGCCGCACCAGCGGATCGTCGAGATCAGCCCACCGATAGAACCGCACCGCCTGCTCGTAGCCGGACTGCCGCTGTGCGGCCCGACCGGCCAGCAGAGCGAACTCATGCGAGCGCATGGCCGCATCCGGCTGACCGATCGCGCCACGGTAGTGCGCAGCGACCTGTCCGGGGTCAACGTCCCGGCGCCCCGCGAGCAGCTCCGCCGCCCGGAGATGCAGCGCCGACTGTCGATGCGCGCCCAGGCCGGAGTACACCACCTCACGAACCAGCGAGTGTGCGAAGCGCATCCGGGTCCCATCGACCTCGGCAAGCCGCGCCGCTACCGCGTCAGCGAGTACTACGAGTACGTCGGCCGTGGCTGTCTTCTCCATTGCGGCGAGGAGATCCAGGTCTACGTCCTCCCCGAGGACGGCCGCGCTCGCCAGCACGTCGTACGCCGGCTGACGCAGTCGGGCGAGCCGACGCTCCAGCACCTGCTGTACGCCGGTCGGTGTCTCGGTGGACGTCGTACCGCGGGCTGCGTGCCAGCGGGCCAGCTCCTGGACGAAGAAGGGGTTTCCGCCGGTGCGGTCGTGCACCACATCGGCGTACGAGGAGTCCGGGTCCTGCCCGAGGACCTGTGTCACCAGCTGCCCGGTTGCGTCACGGTCCAGCCCGCTCAGAGGTATCCGAACGAACGACGGAGGCAGTGCGCGGAGTGCCTCCGCGGCCGGCTCAGCGACATCTACGGCGTTGTCGCGGCTGGTGATCAGCAGCAGGCAGCGGAGCTCCGGGAGGAGACCGATGACGAAGGGCAAGAGCGCGAGCGCCGGTCCGTCGGCCAGATGGAGGTCTTCCAGGATGATCACGGCCGGGTACTCCGCTGTCGCCGCCGCCAGCTGATCGGCCACAGCGGCGAAAACGCCGGTCCTGCCGGTGCCCGGGTCATCAGGCAGCACGGTCGACAGGCCGAGCGCGCGGAACGCCTGCCGCCACGGCCAGTACGGCAGCGTCTCCGTCTCCGGGCAGCGGCCCCACGCGACGACGTACCCACGCTCGCGGGCGGTCTCCGCGAAGGCAGCCACCGTGGTCGACTTCCCGATGCCGGCGTCGCCGATCAGGAGCGCGCCCTGGCCGCGGCCGCGCTCGACCTCGTCCAACAGGCCGGCGAGAGTGCCGAGCTCCCGTTGCCGGCCGACGACACGCTCGGGCATACCGACACTGTGCGGCGGCCGGCGTCGCGGGGGAAGTGCTGACCGGTGTCCGTGCGCGTCACGTAAGGTGACTCGGGTGTTCGTGGTGATCAGGTTCCGGGTGGCGGAGTCCTCGCAGGCTGAGTTCGGGCAGCGGGTTCAGGTTGCGATCGACGTGCTGTCGCAGCAGAAGGGGTTCGTTTCGGCCCGGGTCGGGCGGAACGTCGATGACCCGGAGTTGCTGGCCCTTGACCTGGAGTTCGTCAACGTCGGGAGTTACCGGCGGGCCCTGTCGCCGTACGACGTGAAGGTGGCCGCGGTGCCGCTGCTCTCGGAGGCGATCGACGAGCCGACGGCGTACGAAGATTGGCCGGGGGATTTGCTGACCCAGCACGGATTCGATACGGCCACCCAGGACCGATAGCCTGGTCTCTTCCGTAGATTCGTCTGTGCCTGTTCTGGAGTCCAAAAGTGCCCGTGGAAACCGTCGATGCCGTCGTCAGCCTCAGCAAGCGGAGAGGCTTCGTCTATCCCTGCGGCGAGATCTACGGCGGTACCAAGTCGGCCTGGGACTACGGACCCCTCGGCGTCGAGCTGAAGAACAACGTCCGGACCCAGTGGTGGCGGACGATGGTGACCGGTCGCGACGACATCGTCGGGCTGGACTCCTCGGTGATCCTGCCGACCAAGGTCTGGGAAGCCTCCGGCCACCTGTCCGAGTTCGTCGACCCGCTGACCGAGTGCCAGTCCTGCCACAAGCGGTTCCGCGACGACCACCTCCGCGAGGACTTCGCCCGCCGGAAGAACAAGGACGTCGACGACGTCAAGCTCGCCGAGATCGCCTGCCCGAACTGCGGTAACAAGGCCACGTTCACCGAGCCGCGGATGTTCAACGGCCTGCTGAAGACCTACCTCGGCCCGGTCGAGTCCGAGGAGGGCCTGCACTACCTCCGCCCGGAGACCGCGCAGGGCATCTTCATCAACTTCGCGAACGTGATGGGCACCGCCCGGAAGAAGCCGCCGTTCGGCATCGCCCAGGTCGGCAAGAGCTTCCGCAACGAGATCACTCCCGGCAACTTCATCTTCCGGACCCGCGAGTTCGAGCAGATGGAGATGGAGTTCTTCGTCGAGCCCGGGACCGACGAGGACTGGCACGAGTACTGGCTGAAGGCGCGCTGGGACTGGTACACCGGCCTCGGCCTGAACCCGGAGAACCTGCGGTTCTACGAGCACCCGAAGGAGAAGCTGAGCCACTACTCCAAGCGCACCGTCGACATCGAGTACCGGTTCAACTTCGGCGGCAAGGAGTTCGACGAGCTCGAGGGCATCGCGAACCGCACCGACTTCGACCTGTCCACGCACTCCAAGCACTCCGGCGCCGACCTGTCGTACTTCGACCAGGAGAAGGGCGAGCGCTGGACGCCGTACGTGATCGAGCCCGCGGCCGGCCTGACCCGCAACGTGCTCGCGTTCCTGCTCGACGCCTACACCGAGGACGAGGCCCCGAACGCGAAGGGCGGCGTCGACAAGCGCACGGTACTGCGGTTCGACCCGCGGCTCGCCCCGGTCAAGGCCGCCGTACTGCCGCTGTCCCGCAACGCCGACCTGTCGCCGAAGGCCCGCGACCTCGCCGCCGAGCTGCGGGCGAACTGGAACGTGGACTTCGACGACGCGGGCGCGATCGGGCGGCGCTATCGTCGCCAGGACGAGATCGGTACGCCGTACTGCATCACCGTTGACTTCGACACGCTCGAGGACCAGGCCGTGACGATCCGGGAGCGCGACTCGATGAAGCAGGAGCGGGTCGCGTTGACCGAGGTCACCGGATATCTCGCCCAGCACCTGGTGGGTTGCTGACGATGAAGCTGTCGCGGGATCGGGTTCGCTTCGGTCTGGCCGTTTTCGGGCTGTCCGCTCTGGCTGGCTTCCTGTTGTCTGCTTGCTCGGACGACAAGCCTGCGGCCGGGAGCTCGCCGTCCGCGTCCAGCTCGTCTTCTTCGAGCGCGCCATCGTCGACTGCCCCGATCCCGACCGCTTCCACGCCTTCGCTGACTCCGTTGCCGACGCCGTCGAAGCCGTGGCCGACGCCGAAGGTGACCGGCGAGCCGGCCGGCGATGCGCCGCTGGCTTCACGCATCACCTTTGCGATCTCCAAGCAGGCGCAGATCGCGGCCGGGAAGTCCGCCACCACGACGGTGAAGTGCCCGGGGATCGACAAGGTGGAGACCGCCGGCAACCACGAGCTCACCTGCACGGTGACGTACGCCGGGAAGTCGTACAGCGGGACGTTGACGGTCGACGCGAAGCAGTACTCCGCGTCGTACAAGTTCACCTCGCCGTCGGTCGCGATCGTTCGCGCGAAGGTCGTCGACGCCGTGCAGCGGTCGGTTGCCGACGCGGCGAAGGTGACCTGCACGATGGATGATGTTGCCGTGGTCAAGACTGCCGACGCGGGGATCGCGTGCGATGTGACGACGACCGCGAACGCCGTACAGCCTTATAAAGCACAGGTTTCCGGCAACGGACAGGTGCTGGTGGCGAAGGCCTGATGTTGAAGCTCGGCAACCTCACGATCGAGACGCCGGTGGTTTTGGCCCCGATGGCCGGCATCACCAACGCGGCGTACCGGCGACTGTGCGCCGAGCAGGGCGCCGGGCTGTACGTCTGCGAGATGATCACGTCGCGCGGCATCGTCGAGGGCGATCAGAAGTCGCTCGACATGCTCACGTTCGACGCGCGCGAGACGGTGCGGTCGGTGCAGCTGTACGGCGTCGATCCTGTCTTCATCGGGCGGGCTGTGCAGATCCTTTGTGACTCGTACGGGGTTGCGCATATCGATCTGAACTTCGGGTGTCCCGTGCCGAAGGTGACCCGCAAGGGCGGTGGCGCCGCGCTGCCGTGGAAGCGGAATCTGCTCGGGGCGATCCTCCGCTCCGCGGTGCATGCCGCGGAGCCGTACGGCGTACCCGTGACGATGAAGACGCGGATCGGGATCGACTCTTCGCACCAGACGTACCTGGACGCCGGGCGGATCGCTTCGGACTCGGGTGCGGCCGCGATCGGGCTGCATGGTCGTACGGCGGCACAGGCGTACTCCGGCCAGGCGGACTGGTCGACGATCGCTGAACTGGTCGAGCACGTGTCGATTCCCGTGCTGGGGAACGGCGACATCTGGGAGGCCGGCGACGCGTTGCGGATGGTCGCCGAGACCGGGTGCGCTGGAGTGATCGTCGGGCGCGGGTGCTTGGGCCGCCCTTGGCTCTTCCGCGACCTGGCAGCAGCCTTCGCCGGCGCCGATTCCCTCAACCTCCCCACCCTCGGTGAGGTAGCCGTAGTCATGCGCCGCCACGCGGAACTGCTCGCCGAACTGATGGGCGAGCAGCGAGGCCTCCGCGACTTCCGCAAACACGTCCCGTGGTACCTCAAGGGCTTCCCGGCCGGCGGCGAACTCCGAGCCGCGCTCGGCATGGTCGACACCCTCGCCCACCTGGACGAACTCCTGTCCCAGCTGGACCCGACCGTCCCCTTCCCAGTCGCCGAACTAGGCGCCCCCCGCGGCCGCCAAGGCAGCCCCCGCGACCACATCGTCCTCCCACAGGGCTGGCTGGACGACACAGACGGCCTCTCCGCCGACCTAGCCGACGCCGAAATAGGCGTCTCCGGCGGCTAAGGCCACCGCCCGCGAGAACAGCAAAGGACACCCGCCCGCAAAGGACACCCGCCCACAAAGGACACCGCTTCGCGGCGGCAGTTCTTTTGACCGCCTCCGGCGGCGCGCGGACCGCCCTACACCCAGATCCCTCCGGCGGAGCCGACCGCGCCTCCGGCGTGAACTGGACACCGCCTTCGGCGGCGGCTGCCTTCTTGGCCGCCTTCGGCGGGGCGTGGATCGCTGTGCATCCGGGTCGTTTGGGTGGAGGTGGTTGCGTGTGCGGCCGCCGGCGAAAGGCGCCGCTGCGCGGCAGCAGTTTGGGGCGCCTCCGGCGTGAAATGGACACCGCCTTCGGCGGCGACTGTCTTCTTGGCTGCCTTCGGCGGAGCGCGGATCGCCGTGCAACCGGATCGCTGCGGCGGAGCCGATTGTTTCTGCGACCACTCGCGAACGGATGCTGCCTCGTGGCGGCAGCTCTTTTCGCCCCGCCTCGGGTGCGAAATGACGCCGCCTCGGCGGCGGCTACCTCGCTGACCGCCCTCGGCGGCGCGGGGACGGCCCCATAACCAGATCGCTGCGGCGGAGGCGATCGTGTCTGGCCTCGCGACGAATAGGACGCCGCGTCGCGGCGTCAGGTCCTTTGGCTGCGTCCGGTGGCGTCGCACAGGTGGCTGGGACGGACCGCAGTAGTGCGACGGAGGTGGTGGCCCCACCCACCCGGCGCGGGTGTGCCCGGGAACGGTGTTGCTGCTGGCTCGGGTGGCTGCGAGTGTCGAGGGTGGAGTAATTGAAGCGATACGAGAGGGAGCCATGCGAAACGTCCTGCTTTACATGTCAATGTCCCTGGATGGGTACGTCGGCAGCGATCGCGAGCATCCAGGAGTGGCGATCCCCGAAGCCGATGAGCTGAAGCAGTGGAAGCTGGAACGGGTCAGCAAGGCCGGTGCGCACCTCATGGGGCGTGTCACGTACCAGGAGATGGCGTCGTTCTGGCCGCACTCCGACGACGCCTACGCGGCGCCGATGAACGACGTACCGAAGGTCGTGTTCTCGAAGACCCTCAGCGACGCCGAGGCCACCTGGCCTGAGACCCGGGTCGCGCGCGGCGACCTCGCGAGCGAGATCGCTGCCATCAAGGCCGAGCCGGGCGCGGACGTGATCGTCTGGGGCGGTCACCGGTTGGCCGGTGCGCTGGCCGCCGCGGATCTGATCGACGAGTACCGCCTCCTGGTCCAGCCGCTGGTCCTGGGCCGCGGGCAGACGTTGTTCGACCAGCTTCCGGAGTCGCGGCACCTGGATCTCGTCGAGTCCAAGCCGTTCCCCAACGGAGTTGTCGTGCAGATCTACCGGCCGCATGAAGCACCAGCGGAGTAGGGAATCAGGCGACGCGGCGCTCACGATCGGAGTACTCACGCCGCATGCGGCACCAGGACCTGAAGTCGAGATTCCGGAAATGGCAACTCTTGACGTGCTCGTCGCACGCATACGGGGATCAGGAGACTCCAACGGGACCCCTCCAACCGCGGCCAAGGACCTTCGCCCGCTGGCCACCGACTCGGCGCTGAGCCCGGCCGTCGCCTCGCTCCAGAAGGCATCGGTCGACGTCATCGCCTACGCCTCAACCACGACCGGATACGCGATCGGGCACGTGGCGGAAGCCGCCATGATCAGCGACCTTCACCAACTGGCCGGCGTCCCGGTCGTCACAAGTGGACTCGCCGCCGCGCAGGCGTTGAAGACATTCGGTGTACGCCGGGTGGCCCTGATCCATCCCCCGTGGTTCGAGGCGGAGATGGGAGACCTCGGCGCGACGTACTTCCGCGATCAAGGAATCGACGCTGTCTGCCTGACCGCGACGTCGCTGCCCGAGCGCCCGGACCGGGTGCGTCCCGAGCAAGTGATCGACTACGTCACCGAAGACGTCGACGCCTCGACGGAGGCGGTGTTCATCGCCGGCAACGGCTTTCGGGCGGCATCCGCGATCGACGAGCTCGAACGGCGTACGGGGAAGCTGGTGCTCGAGGCAAACCAGGTACTGCTCTGGTCGATCCTGGCCGCGACCGGGTCGAAGCTCCGCGTCGACGGCTACGGGAGACTGTTCGCGCGAGGTTGAGCTGACGCCTCGCGGGCGTGGGTGGCTGCGTGGTCGACGTCGCTATGGGTCATGGTCAAGTAGGCGACGAACACGGCGAAGAGCAGCAGGCCGATCAGGGTGACCGGGCCGATGCCCCAGCCGACGCCGCCGTCGTGGGTGCCTTTGCCGAGCCAGTCGGCGACCGAGGCGCCGAGCGGACGGGTGAGCACGTACGACGACCAGAAGGCGACGGTGACGTTGAGCCCGAGCTTCCACAGGCCGAGCGGTACGACGATCAGTACGGCGAACAGCAGGATCGACCAGGTGAAGCCTAGGCCGAAGTCGATGGCGGTGGCGTCGCCGACGGCAGTGCCGAGGCCGAAGGTCAGCAGAACGACACCCCAGTAGAACCGCTCGCGCCGGGCGGTGGTGATCGAGTGCACCGAGATCGTGCCTTCACTGCGCCGCCACCAGGTCAGCAGGCCGCACAGCAACGCCAGGTAGACGATGGAGTCGAACCAGTACGGCGTTCCGAGTGCGACATGCGGTCCGTCGGCGATCATCGTGCCGAACAGAGCGACGCCGAGGACAGTGATCCAGTAGCGGACCGGGTGATAGGTCTTTGCCTTCAGCTGCAGGTAGAGCGCGGTGCCGAAACCGCCGACGCCGATGACAGCGGCCAGCGGGATGCTGATGGTGCCGAGGTAGTCGGAGGCGGTCTCGCCGATCCCGGTGGTCAGCAGCTTGACCACCCAGAACATGACGAAGACCGCCGGAACCTTCGGAGCAGAGAACACGCGAGTTTGCACGGTCCCGAAGGCTACGGCCGACAAGCTGAGAGATACCTGATTGCCGTCTCCCCGGACAACGGAGCGTCAGCTCATCCCGACCTTCTGCCGGTCGGGCTCGATGGCGATCACCACGCGTTCCTGGTCGCGCGGATACTGCAGATCGATGTACTTCGCCACGAGTCGGTCGATGATCTGCCAGGCGTCGTCGCTCGATCCACTCGATCGCGCGGCCGCGGACCGCGATCGGTTCGAACGGATTGTCGGCAGGCACGATCGACAACGCGACCCGCGGGTCACGGCGCAGGTTGCGGGCCTTCTGCATCCCTGGTCCCGTGAAGAACACGATCTGCTCGCCCGCGTGCCGGCGTACACCGGTGTGCTGTGCGGGGAACCGTCGGGGAGGATCGTTGCCAGGTGGACGAATGCGGCGCCGTCGAGGACGCGGCGGATGGTGGGGTCGAGCATGATCAGACCTCTCAGCGGCCGTTGGTGGTGCGCCAGGTGAAGTAGTCGGCGACGGCTTCGGGGAACGTGAAGCTAGGGATGAAGCCGGTCTCCTCGGTCAGGCGCGTGATGTCGAGGTGCGGGCTGGTCTCGCCGCCGGGCTCGACAGCCAGCTGGCCGGCCGCTTCGCCGTACACGAAGGGCTTGCCGCTCGAGACGTTGTAGGCGGTGTGGTTGAGGGCGTCCGCGTTGACCAGGGACGCGATCGCGCGGCCCATGTCAGGCGCGTAGCACCAGTCGCCGCCGGCGTCGGCCGGCAGGGGAGCGGGGGTTTCGCCGCGGAGTACGGCGCTCACGTACGGCGGGATCGGGCTGAAGATCGACTCCGGGTCCATCAGCGGGCCCCAGGTCGAGCCGATCCGGAGCACGATCGGCCGCACACCGGTGCCGGCCAGGCTGTGCGTCGTCACGGGCTCGACGGCCTTCTTGAAGGCGACGATCAGGTGCGGCAGATCGGCGGTCGGGAGCGCCATCCCTTCGTGCCAAGGGTTTTCGTCCTGCCCGATATACACGCCGATGCTGCTGGCAACGGCAAACCGCCGTACGCCCCACGCCCGCGCCGCGTCCAGCGCGTTGAACAGGGCCGCGGTGTCGTGGCGGAAGTACGCGACCGGATCGTCACCAGGGATCGAGCCGGCCAGGTGCACGATGTCGCTGATGTCGTGGCGTTTCCCGAGCGCGAGGAACGCTTCCCGGTCGGTGAGGTCGAGCTGCTCGACGATGACTTTGCCGTCGAGGAACGAAGGAGCATCGGTACGCCGGTGTGACGTGACGACGACGTCGTGCCCGAGGTCGAGGAGGGCGCGGGCGGTGTGGGCGCCGATCATGCCGAGCCCACCGGTGACGAGAATCATGGCCGCGACGCTAGACCGGTATCACGTCTCGCGGCTTGAACGAATCACGCAGATCCCTTGACCTGACCTGCGAAACCGGGGAACTTGGACGGCATTGGATTTACGAATCACTTCCGAACATGGTTCGTTAAGGAGTGCCGTGGGCATCGTGATCGGGGTCGTCACGCATGTGACCCACGACCAGCTGTTCCACGACGCGGCGGCCACGCTCGGCGGTGTGGATCTCGAGTGGGTCAGCTACGACCACGAGGACGAGATCCGGGACAAGGTCGCCGACTTCCTGAGTACGACGCGACTCGACGGCTTCCTGGCCGGACCGGTGCCCTACACCGCGAGCCGCGAACTGTTGCCGCCTGGTCTCTCCGTCGGCGTGATCCGCCCGTCGGCACTCGACCTCACGCTCGCGCTCTACCGCGCGCAGGAACGCGGTTGGGGTCGTCTGCCGATCAGCATCGACACGTTCCCGGCCGAGGCAGTGGAAGCGGTGGCTACCGCGCTGGACCTCGACCAGGACCAGATCGATTGCTTGCCCTACGCACCGACCCAGAGCGTGGACGAGATCGTCGCCTTCCACCGTTTGGTATACCAAAAGTTCGGCAACCGCAGCTATGTGATCAGCGGGCGCGCCGCGGTCCGCGAGCAGCTCGACGGGCAGATCCCGATCATGAGCGGTATGCCGGTGCCGGCAACGATTCGCACCGAGCTGCACGAGCTCGCGCTGCGGATCGAGTCGGAGCGGGCCAGCGCGCAGCGGTTCGCGGCCGGCGTCTTTCTGATCTCGCGGTCCGCGGACGAGGAACGCGCCCGCATCGGGCTGATGAATCACCTGCTCAACACCCCGGAGTTCGCCGGCGCCTGGATCGAGAACCGCGGGCGCCGCGGTGTGGTCGTCTTCGCCCACAAGGCGTTGTTCGAGCGCATCACCCGCAACTGGGTCGCCGTACCCGCGCTGGCCGAGGCCGCCGCGGCGCTCGGCGCGCAGATCTCGGCCGGATTCGGGGTCGGGGTGTCGGCGCGCAACTGCGTCCTGCTCGCCGAGCAGGCTGCCGCGCGCGCCGAGCTGTCCGAAGAACCCTGCGCGTACCTCTTCGAGGACAGCGGTGTCGTCATCGGCCCGATGGGGCCGGCCGGCGACGCGCTCCGGTTCTCGTACCGCGAGCACGGCGAAGAGGTCGAACAACTCGCGAAGTACGTCGGACTGAGCGCCGCCACCGTGTCCCGGCTGGCCGCGCTGGACCACGAACTACAAGGCCGCACGCTCTCGCCCGGAGAGCTTGCCGGTCATCTCGGCATCACGGACCAGAGCGGCCGCCGGCTGATCCGCACCCTCGACGCAGGCGGCCTGGTGAGCGTCGAAGGCACCGCCCAGCACCACCCCAAAGGACGCCCTACGCGTCTGTACCGCTTGCGCATCGCCCAAGCGTTGGAGGCACAGCCGTGGAGCTCACCCGCCGTCTGACGGCACCGCACTCCGCGCTCCGAATTGAGAGGAATGCTCTTGAGAGACCCCGAGAATGCGACCGTCGAGGTCGAGCTGCCCGGCGACTTCGATGAGTTCTGGGCGGCTGGTCTGGCGGACTGCGCGTCGTACCCGCTCGACCCCGTCTTCACAGAGATGCCGACGCTCTCCACGGACAAGGTGATTGTCTACGATCTGCGTTACACGAGCTACGGCGGTCTGCGGATCGCCGGCTGGTATACCGTCCCGCGCGACCACCCCACGCCGCTGCCCGCCCTCGTCACGATCCCCGGCTACATCTCCGAGCCGACCATCCCGAAGGATTGGTCCGAGCTCGGGTACGCCGCGCTCGCGGTCGCCCCGCGCGGAAAACTTCGGTCGAACGAGACCTTCAACCCGGGCTACCCGGGACTGCTGACGCACAACATCGTCGACCCCAACACATACGGGTACCGCGGGTTCTATCTGGATGTCGTTCGTGCGGTTGAAGTGTTGTTGGATCGTCCAGATGTCGACAATCTGCGGATCGGGCTACAGGGGTCGAGCCAGGGCGGTGGTCTCGGGATCTCCACGGCCGCGCTGCTTCCGGATGCGATCCGGTGCGTGGCAGCCGGTGCGCCGTACCTCTGCGGGATCATGACCGCGCCGACGTTGACCCGCTCGTACCCGTACGAGGAGATCAACGAGTACCTGCGGATCCATCCGAAGGACGTGGACCGCGTGCGAGAGACGGTCGCGTACTACGACGGGCTGAACTTCGCGCCGAAGGTCCAGGCGCCGACTCTCCTGTACGTCGGGCTCGAGGACGACGTGTGCCCGCCGGAGACCGGGTTCGCGCTGCAGCGCGCGCTGACCTGTGAGACCACGCTGCGCACCTATCCGCATTGTGCGCATCACGCCGGCCTACCGGATGTGATGCGGGTCGTCGAGAACTTCCTCGCCGAGCACCTCACCCCGGGACGGTGAACGAATGAACTTCGACAACTACTGGGCCGCCGTCGATGACGAGCTCGCGGCGATCCCCGGTCGGCCGGTGCTCGATCTCGTGCCGGCTCGAACGACCGACGAGGCAACGTTCTACACGTTGCGGATCACCAGCACCGGTCCGTACCGCGTGTACGGCAACCTCAGCATCCCGGCCGGCGACGGACCGTTCCCCGCAGTGCTCCTCACCCCGCGCTACGGCAGCGTCAACAACATCCCACATCCGAACGACCGCAGCAGGTACGTCGTACTCAGCCTTATGCACCGCGGGCAGCGCCTCGCGGACGAGGGGTTCGCGGCGGCGTACCCAGGATTGTTGACAATGGGCATCGACGACCCCGCGACGTACATCTATCGCGGGATCGCGGCGGACTGTCTGCGGGCGGCTGAATTCCTTCGGGGCCTGGCCGAGGTGGATCCGAACAGGATTGCCGTGAGTGGTGATGATCTGGCCGTGCTGACGGCTGCACGGCGACCCGGTTTCAGCTCCGTTCGCGTGACGGATCTCTTGTTTTACAGGGCGATGGAGGCGCGGCAGAGGTCGTCTCTGTATCCGCTGGAGGAGCTGAACGATCACCTTCGCGCAGGATCTTCGGTCGAGACATTGGCGACCACGCTGTCGTACTTCGATCCGGCGCGGCACGCTCCCGCGATCACCGGTCGCACATTGTTTGCAATCGACAATGAGGACTGGTGCGGGTCGCTGATCTCCGCGACGCCGGATGCCGAGGTCTACAACGTCACGCACCTCGACGGCACCGACAACGACTTCCTCGATGCTTGGTTGGCGGAGCGGTCCGGAGTACCTGCCCTGTCAAAGTTCATCGCATGAGTACTCCGCTCGGCGTCCGGGCGGTCATCAACGCCAACGCCACCGTCACGTTCCTCGGCGGTTCGCTGATGCCGCCGCCGGTTGTCCAGGCGATGGCCGACGCTGCCACGCGCTTCGTCGACCTGGCCGAGCTACATGCCCGCGTTGGCGAACGCCTCGCCGAGCTGACCCACAACGAATCCGCCTATGTAACCTCGGGCGCTGCGGCCGCCATCACGCTCGCGATCGCGTCGTGCATCACGACCGATTCGCAGGCGTTCCCCAAGCCGGCCGAGATCGTCATGTTCGCGAGCCAACGCAACGGTTACGACTATTCGGCGCGCCTCCTCGGCGTCACCGTCCACGAGATCGGCCCGTCCGTCGAGGAGTTGCAGGCAGCACTCATACGCCGACCGGCCTGCGTGCTCTGGATGGCCGGAGCCCACTACGCAGCTGATGCTCTCCCGATCGAGGAGGTAGTCCGAGTCGTCCGAGAATCCGAGGCCGCCGCCCCGAGCGTTGCATCGAGCAGTCCGGGCGCTGCCCGTGGCGCCGCGGTTCCGGGGGTTGCGTCGGGCAGTCCGGGCGTTGCCCAGGCGGCAGCGGCTCCGGGGGTGCCGGTGTTGGTGGATGCGGCTGCTCAGATTCCGCCCGTGTCATCGCTGTGGCGGTTCACGCGGGATGTCGGCGCTGACGCGGTCATCGTGAGTGGCGGGAAGGGGCTGCGTGGGCCGCAGGCGAGTGGGCTGGTGCTGGGGAAGACCTGGCTGATCGACCGCATCCGTGCGCACTCGTCGCCCAACCACGAGATCGGCCGCGGCATGAAGGTCGGTAAGGAGGAGCTGCTCGGGCTCCTCGTCGCGGTCGAGTGGACGCTCCAACAGGACGAGTCAGAACTACTGGCGTCCTATGAGCGGATTGTTGACAACTGGATTGTGGGCCTGCGGGCAATCCCCGGACTGGTGGTCGAGCGCGGGTACCCGAGCGAGGCCGGCCAACCCCACAGCCGCGCAGTACTGAGACTCCCGGGAACCCGGGACGAGGTGATCAAGCAACTGTGGGACGGCGACCCACGGATCGCGGTCGGCACGTTCGGCCTGCCTGACGACGCGATCGCCCTCAACCCACAGACCCTCCAACCCGGCGAGGACAAAGTGGTTCTCGATGCACTGGTAAAGCTCCTAAGCTCTGGGGATGGCGAGTAAGCCGGATGAGACGCGGGACGGCGTTGACCTGACCAACTTGGATCAGCCGTTGTTCGACGGGGCGGAGGCGACCAAGCGGGATCTGGTCGACTACCTGGACGCGGTGCACGAGCGGATCCTTCCGGAGTTGCGGGAGCGGCCGTTGTCGGTGATCCGGATCCGGCCGGGGCAGCCCAAGTTCATGCAGAAGAACGTCCCGAAGTACACGCCGGACTGGGTGAAGACCGTGCAGGTCTGGGCCGAGGCGTCGAAGCGGGAGGTGTCCTACGCCCTGTGCGACGACCGGCGGACGCTGCTGTGGTTCGCCAACCAGCGTGCGGTCGAGTACCACCCGACGCTGATGCGCGCCGACCGTTGGGATCGCGTCACGCACCTCGTCCTCGACCTCGACCCGCCGGAGGGCGAGACGTTCACGATGGCGGTGCAGGCGGCGCTGCTCGTACGCCAGGCGCTGACCGACTGCGGGCTGTCCGGCGCGGTCAAGACGAGCGGCGCGAAGGGTGTGCACGTGATCGTGCCGATTGTCGACACGGTGTCGATCGAGGACGCCGCGGCCGCGACCAGAGCGATCGCGGCGCGGGCCGAGAAGATCGATCCATCGGTCGCGACAACGGCGTATATCAAGGAGGATCGGCACGGGAAGGTGTTCGTCGACTCGACGCGTTCCGGCGGCGCGACGATCGTGGCGGCGTACAGCCCGCGGGTCCGGCCCGGTACGACGGTCTCGTATCCGGTGGGCTGGAACGACCTCGAGAGCGTGACCCCGCGCGACTTCACCGTCCGGAACGCGATCCAGCTGCTGGGCGACGCCGACCCGTGGGCCGATGAGCTCCCGGCGCCGCAAGACCTCCCCGAGGACCTCTTGGAGGAAGGCCGCGCGATCCCGGTCGCCCGAGTCGTCGCCATGCACGAAGGCAAACGCCGCAAACGCGCCCGCGAAGCCAAAGAGAAGTCCGAGAAGTCGGACGAGTAGCTACACCTCAGCCGCAGTCGTCAGCTCAAGCGCTTCCTGCCGTATGTCGGGATGCGGATGCGCGCGCAGCTCGACCAGCAACTCACGCCACACCGGCGCCCAACCGGTACGCCGTCCAGCCGCGCCGATCAGCGCTTGAGCAAGCAGCCCGTCCATCAGCGTCTGACCGCGAAGCATCAACCGTGCCGGCTGCTCGAGCAACTCCGGCGTCCAGTGCGCCGGAAGCATGTCGAGCCGCCCGCCGAGGCGGAACGCCGCTGAATGCGCGGCCAACGGCCGGCCCTCGACCGCGTCGACAAGGACGCGCAGCTCGGTCGCGAGGTCGTTCCAGTCCATGGAGTCGACGAGCAGCTCCAACCGCATCCGCAACAGATCCGGGCTGTCGAGCTCTGCCGCGACCTTCCGAAGGATCTCTCGATCCGGCTTCCCGAAGTACGCCTGCGAGAGCCGCTGCACCAGCAGTCCGAGCCGCTGCCTGGCCGGGTGATCGCGGTCGGCCAGCGCATCAGGCAGTCGAGGGTCGGCCTCGAGCCGCACCAGTAGACGCGCGGCCCTGACCATCTCGTCGCCGGCCAACTCGGGATCGATAGCAACCAGCGCCGTCGTCGCGTCGTTCCACACCGTGGACCTGCCAAGATCAACGATGAAGTCCACGCAGATAGGTGCGACCGCGGGATTCCAGCGCGCCCACCGCGGCAACGACCGCACCGCGCTGCGCACCACCTCCTGCTCAGGCCGGTTCGTCACCGCCACCAGCAGATCGGCGTACCGACCGCGGTACTTCGCCGCCATCCCGTTCGCCGGCCGCTGCGTCAGAACCGTCGCCGTAGCCGCGCTGTCATGAACCGCCTGCTGCAGCAAGGCCCAACTCGCCGGCTCATGCAGCAAGTACTGCGATGCCGCACTGGCAATCGCAGCCTTCACATCACGATGCGCGGAGGCCCAAGCATCAGCGAGAACAGCACTCGCACCGGGAGCGCGAAGCTTGCCGAGCAACCGCGCCGCTTCCTTGCGGGAGGTGATCTTCACGCCCTCGCCAACCAGCACCGGATGCAACAATCCTGGCAACCGGCTAGGCCGCACGAACATCGCCGCCCGCGTCGCCGCATACAGAGCGACCCGGGCGCGATCGTCACCCGCATGCGCGAGCAACACCGGCAACGCCTCCTGCGGCGTATCCGTCCACGCCAACGCACCAAGCGCAGCCTCCTGCAGCAACACCGATTCATGCGTCAGGAACGGCTCGAGCGCACCGCGCCCGGCGCCCGGCACGTGACCCAGCATCGAGATCGCGTTCGCACGAGCCCAGTCCGGCATCCGCTTGTCACCGGCCGCGCCGGCCACGAGTTCGGCGTACCGGGTGTGCTGGCGGGGCAGCCAGCGGCGGATCGCGCGGTCCGGGACGTTCCAGGCCGGATGGTTCCGCTCGAACCGGCGGATCCGGTTGGGACGCGCGAGTACGACGTCCAACAGGTCGGTCCGTACTTCGGTCACCGCCTGCCAGACCGGATCCCAGCGCACCATCCCGACGTCCCGCCTGATGATCCGCTCGACCCGCTCACCGCGTGTCGACGACGGCCGCAGCCACAGCTCGGTCGCTTTGCCGACGGTGTGCTCCTGGTTCGACCAGACCGCCTGTTCGAGCGCGGCCTGGAGATGCTCGTTCGACCAGCCACGATCATCGAATGCGCGCGAGATCGCGAACGGCAGCCTGAACTCCTTCCGCGCCACCCCGTCGTCGACGTACTTCCGCAGTACGTCGTAGACGGCCGTCTCCTGGCCGCGCGGCAGCCCTTCGATCAGCCCGTACAGCGGGATCGAGCCCTGGTTCTCCGTCAGTCGCCCGTGTGTCTGCAGGCCCCACTCCAGCAACGCCGGATCGTTGCGGCGGGCACCTTCCTGGACAGCGGTGGTGGCGAGCGTGCTCAGCGCTCGTCGGGTGCCCCAACTGGTGTCCCGCGCCTCCAACGCGCTCGTCAGCAGACTCTCGAGCGATCCGGTCAGCGCGCCGCTCGTCGTCGCCGGCGGAAGATTGCTCAGAGCCCGGAGAACGCCCTGGCGAACGGTGTCGCGATCGTTGCGGGCGCGCATCACCCAGGCGACCGCAGCCTCGACGGCGGCCGGCTGACGCGAATGCCCGGCCGACGCGACGACCGCTTGGTATACCAAAGATCGATCGTCGGCGTCCGGCTGCGCGATCTCCGGCTCGAGCAGCGCGAACGCCTCGTCGTACGGCAGGAACGCGGTGATCTGCCAGCGCGAATGATTGCCCTCAGCAACCGCCGGAAGAGCGAGCATCCGCCGGGTCTGCTCGAAGCGCAGCTGCCGGGGGAGCAGGGTGAGCAGTTCGGTGGACAGCACGATCTGGCCGAGGTCGACGGTACTGGTGCTGCCTTCGAACAGAGCGGCGCGGCGGGACGGCGGCAGCTCACCCAGCAGGCCGGGCAGGATCGGCCACGACAGTCGGCCAAGCGCGATCAGCTCGTCGTCCGAGTAGCGATACAGCCGTCGGCGCACCGCAGGGGTGAGGGCATTGGGCAACGACCAGGCCCGTTCGGGCTCCAGCAGGATCCGCAGTACCGCCGCCGGATCGGCGTCCATCAATCGGCCGAGCACCGAGGTGAATGCTGAAGGCAACTGATCGGGCACAAGCGCGGTTGTCAGCAGCGCCGCGACCTGCGCCGGGTCATGCTCGAGCGCTCCGATGACGCCGTACGCCGCACCTTGCCACCACTCGTCCCGATCCGGGCCGGTCGGCAGCGTGTTGTGTGCGTGGGCGAGGACGACCTTCGGGTGACGCGCTCCGAGCCGCTGCCACTCGCCGGGTCCGAGGACGTAGGCGAGCTCGGGCAACAGCCGCTCGACGGTCTCGCCGTCCGTGCTGGAGAGCAGACTCGCCGCAGCGCGGTCGCCCCAGCGTTCGCGATGGTCGTCGATCAGACGCGCGGCGAGCGCTGATCGCCCGGTCTTGCGGATCACGTGCAGGAGCTTGGTGCGCAGTACGGCGGGCGCGTCGTCGTACAGGATCCGCAGATCGTCGTCCGAGACCGCGACGCCCCTGCCAACCGCCGCGAGCGCGCGATGTTGCACCGCCGGCATGGGGTCGTTGAGCAGCCGCGTCACGTAGCCGACATCGCCCGTGACCTGCGCGATCGTCACACCGACAGTCCGCTCGTACGGCGTACCTCGCCCGAGCTCACGCAGCAGCTCGGAGAGCTCGGTTGTCCCGCGCAACCGATGGCCTTCGAGCGCAACGTGCCGAAGCCGTTCGCCGTACGAAAGCCGATCGATCGCTCGCAGCAGGTCGGATGCTCGCATGCCCCCATCCTGCCGAATGACCGGTCAACTAACTCGTCGGAGCTCCGCGAACGCCTCGGCGAGCTTCGGCAACGTGTAGTGCGCGTTCAGGCCGCTCGGGTTCGGGAGGACCCAGACGCGGGTGGTGCCGATCGTGCGGTCCTGCTTGCCGATGGCCGCCGTACGGTCGGCGAAGGCGTCGCGGTAAGCGGTGACGCCGAGGATGGCGAGCCATTCGGGCTGGGCCTCGAGCACCTTCGCCACCAGGTTCTCGCCGCCGGCGACGAGCTCCGCGCGGGTGAGCTCGTCGGCCCGCGCGCTCGGCTTGTCGACGACATTCGTGATGCCGAGCCCGTACTCCAGCAGCTCGCTCTGCTCGGCCGGCTTGAGCTGTCGCGGGGTGAATCCGCTCAGCTGAAGCGCCGGCCAGAAACGATTGCCGGGCCGCGCGAAGTGATGCCCGGTCTCCGCCGACATCAGCCCCGGGTTGATCCCACAGAACAGCACTTTCAGGCCGGGCCTGATCACATCGGGCAGCGCTTGCATGCGGAAAACCTACCTCGTCAACCCAGGGTTGACGACGTGGGATCGTCAACCTAGGGTTGACGCATGACTCCTGGACCTGATCTGCAGCAGCTCATCAACACGATCAAGACCGACGCCGGCAGCGACGACGAGCTCGAGCAGCTCGCGACCGCGGCCGCGACGATCAGCGAACTGACCAGCACCGGCGACGCCGCGCTCGGGTTCTTCGTCGACCGGGCTCGCGGCGCGGGGAAGTCGTGGGTCGAGATCAGCGCGGTGCTCGGCGTCAGCAAGCAGGCCGCGCACAAGCGGTTCGCGGACTCCTGGACCGCGCGGCCGGCGTTCGAGCGGTACACCCAGCGGGCGCGTTCGGTGGTGCAGGCCGCCGAGGACATCGCCCGGGCCCGCAATCACAACTTCGTCGGCACGGAGCACCTCCTTCTTGGGATGTACAAGGAGCCGGGCGCGATCGCCGCCAAGGTGCTCGTCAACCACGGCATCACCGAGGAGTCGGTGCTCCAGGCCGTCGACGCCAAGAGCCCGGCGGCTGAGCCGGCGCCATCGACCGAACCGACGGATCTGGACGCCGAGGATCCGCCGTACACCCGGCGCGCGGCGCACGTCCTGCAGGGCGCGGTCGGAGAGGCGCTGACGCTCGGTCACAACTACGTCGGCACCGAGCATCTCCTGCTTGCCTTCTACCGCGACCAGGCCGGTATCGCCACGAAGATCCTGCTCGAGCAGGGCCTGGACGAGTCGGCGGCGTGGACCGATATTCGCGCGGCGCTGGAGGCGTTCAAGAAGTAGGTTGGGCGCATGCCTGACTGGTCTGCGCGGTTGAACGAGTTGGCGGTAGTGGCTGAGGTGCCCGGTGCGGTGCTCGGCATCTGGCAGGACGGCGAGTCCACGATCACGCCGTACGGCCTGCTGAATACCGCGACCGGGGTGGAGACCACCGCCGACTCGCTCTTCCAGATCGGATCGGTCAGCAAGCCGTGGACCGGGACGATGATCGTCCAGCTCGCGGCCGAGGGCCGGCTGCAGCTGGACGACCCGGTGGTCAAACTGTTGCCCGAGGCACCTATTGATCCACGTGTCACGGTCCGTCACCTGCTCACTCACACGAGCGGCATCGACGGCGACCTGTTCACCGACACCGGCCGCGGCGACGACTGCCTCGAGCGGTACGTCGCTCTGCTCGCCGACGTTGAGCAGCTGTTCGAGCCGGGTACGGCGTACTCCTACTGCAACGCGGGATTCGTCGCACTGGGCAGGCTGATCGAGGTGCTCGACGGCCGGACCTGGGACGAGTCGTTGCGGGCGCGGCTGGTCGAGCCGCTCGGCCTGACGCACACCGTCACCCTGCCGGAGGAGGCGATCCTCTACCGGGCCGCCCGCGGTCACACGGCCGAGGACGGCTCGCCGGTCAGGACGTGGCAGTTGCCGCGCAGCATCGGCCCGGCCGGGCTGATCGCGGCGCGTGCGGATGACCTGATCGAGTTCGCCCGGATGCATCTGGACGACGAGAAGTACGCCGGCATGCAGGAGCCGCAGGTGCCCTTCGCGGGCGGGATCGGCGGCTTCATCGATCTCGGTCTGACCTGGCGTATCTACGACTGGGACGGTCGCCGGATCTTTGGCCACGACGGCTCGACGATCTCGCAGACGGCCTTCCTCCGGGTCGATCCCGAGGCGCGGCTGATCATGTGCTTGCTGACGAACTCCGGCAACGGGACCAGGCTGTTCGAGCCGCTCGCATCAGAGGTGTTCGAGCACTACGTCGGAGTCAGCCACCCGGCCCCGCCGCAACCGGTCGACGGTCTGGTTGACGGTCTGGTTGATGATCGCAATGTCGGACGGTACGAGCGTGCCAGCGTGCGGCTGGACGTCGTACGGCGTGGAGACGGGCTGGTGCTGGCCGAGCAGGCGACAGGGGACCGGCTCGCGTTCGCCGAGGAGGCGATGCACGAGTACGAAATACTGCCGACGGAGCCGCTCGACGGGGACCATTTCGTCCTTCGTTACTCTCCGGAGCACCCGTGGGTGCCGCTCACCTTCACGCCGACCCATCTCTTCACCTCGGGACGAGTCACGCCCAGGCGCTGAGATAAACAAGGTGCAAGTTGGGCTCACCGAGCTAACGTCTTCTGCGTGACTAGTGCACCTGCTGAACTTCCCCGTAAGGCTGGTGACCTCCGGGCCGCCGGCTATCTGCCCCGGTCGATCAAGGCCGAAATCCGTGAGAACCTGCTGAACCAACTCCGGGCCGGACGTGATCCGTGGCCCGGCATCGTCGGATTCACCCGCACCGTGATTCCGCAGCTCGAGCGCGCGCTGCTCGCCGGGCACGACGTCGTACTGCTCGGTGAGCGTGGCCAGGGCAAGACCCGGCTGCTGCGCACTCTGGTCGGGCTGCTCGACGAATGGACCCCGGTGATCGAGGGCGCGGAGCTGCCCGAGCACCCGCTCGACCCGATCACGCCCGCCTCGCGCCGCCGCGCCGCCGAGCTCGGCGACGACCTGCCGGTCGCCTGGCTGCACCGCGACCTGCGGTACGCCGAGAAGCTGGCGACGCCGGACACCTCTGTCGGTGACCTGATCGGCGATGTGGACCCGGTGAAGGTTGCCGAAGGCCGCAGTCTCGGCGACCCCGAAACCATCCACTTCGGCCTGGTCCCGCGCTCGCACCGCGGCATCGTCGCGATCAACGAGCTGCCCGACCTCGCCGAGCGCATCCAGGTCGCGTTGCTGAACGTGATGGAGGAGCGCGACATCCAGGTCCGCGGGTACACGCTGCGGCTACCGCTCGACGTGTTGCTGGTGGCAACGGCCAACCCAGAGGACTACACCAACCGCGGCCGGATCATCACGCCGCTGAAGGACCGGTTCGGCGCCGAGGTCCGGACCCACTACCCGCTCGACATCGACGCCGAGGTCGACGTGATCCGGCAGGAGGCCGAGTTCACCGCCGAGGTCGGCGAGCCCTTGCTCGAGGTGTTGGCCCGGTTCGTCCGGCACCTGCGCGAGTCGACCGCGATCGACCAGCGCTCGGGTGTGTCCGCCCGGTTCGCGGTCGCCGCGGCCGAGACGATCGCTGCGGCCGCGTTGCGCCGCAGCGCGATCACCGGCGAGACTCCGGCCGTCGCGCGGCCGGTCGACCTGGAGGCGGTGCCCGCAGTACTGCGGGGCAAGCTCGAGTTCGAGCCTGGTGAGGAAGGGCGCGAGATCGAGCTGCTCGAGTACCTGCTGCGTCGGTCGGTGGCCGACACGGCCCGCGAGCGGTTCGCCGGTCTCGATCTGACTCCGCTCGCCCACGCTGTTGCCGATGGCAACCTTGTGACGACCGGCGAGCGGGTGCCCGGACGGGACGTGCTGGCGGCGTTGCCCGAGCTGCCCGTCTTGCACGACGTCGCGGCCCGCGCCGGTGTCGAGCCGGACGACTCGTCCGGCCAGATCGCTGCTGCCATCGAGCTCGCCCTGGAGATGCTCTACCTGTCGAAACGAGTAGCCAAGGACGCCGACGACGACACCACGGTCTACGGGGCCTGACATGAGCTCCATTCCAGAAGGCTGGTCGTACGGTCCGTGGCATGACGGGCCTGATCCGCTCAAGGCGCCCGCGGATCTGCGGGACGCGCTGGACGAGATCGGCCGCGACGTGATGAACGGTTCGTCGCCGCGGTCCGCGCTGGAGGAGTTGCTCCGGCGCGGCACCAGGAACACCCAGGGTCTGGACGACCTGAGTCGCCGCCTGTGGGAGCGCCGCCGCGAGATCGAGCGGCGGCACAATCTCGACGGCACGCTGCGGGACGTCCAGCGGTTGCTGAACGAGGCGCTGGAGGCGGAGCGGCACGAGCTGTTCCCGAACCCGTCCGACGACGCTCGTTTCCGGGAGGCTCAGCTCGACGCGCTGCCGTCGGGTACGGCGGCCGCCGTACGCGAGCTGGCCAACTACGACTGGCAGTCGTCGGAGGCCCGGGAGAAGTACGAGGAGATCCGCGAGCTGCTCGGGCGTGAGCTGCTCGGGTCGCGGTTCGAGGGTATGAAGGAGGCGCTGCAGCAGACCACGCCCGAGGACGTCGAGGCGATCAACGAGATGCTGACCGACCTCAACGCGCTGCTCGCGGCGCACGCACAGGGCCGGCCCGAGGTGCCGGAGCTGTTCGAGGAGTTCATGGCCAACCATGGCGAGTTCTTCCCGGAGAACCCGCAGAACGTCGAGGAGCTCATCGACGTCCTTGCGCAGCGGGCGGCCGCGGCACAACGGATGATGAACTCGATGACGGCCGAGCAACGGGCCGAGCTGATGGAGCTGTCGCAGCAGGCCTTCGGCAGTCCGCAGTTGGCGCAGCAGCTGTCCCAGCTGGATGCTCAGCTGCAGTCGCTGCGGCCGGGCGAGGACTGGTACGGCTCGGAGCAGATGAGCGGGGAGGATCCGCTCGGTCTCGCCGAGGGCGCCCGAGCGATGTCCGATCTCGCCGAGCTGGATGCACTGGCCGAGCAGTTGGCGCAGTCGTATCCGGGCGCGCGGCTCGAGGACATCGACCTCGACGCGCTCACCCGGCAATTGGGCGACGAGGCAACGGTCGACGCGCGTCGCTTGAGCGAGCTGGAGCGGCAGCTGCGTGATCAGGGCCTGATCGAGCGAGCGCCGGACGGTTCGCTGAGGTTGTCTCCGAAGGCCTTGCGTCAGCTTGGTCAGACGGCGCTGGCCGACGTACTGCGGGCTGCCCGCGGGTCCGGTGAACGGGATGCCGCCAACGCCGGCGCGGCCGGTGAGCTGAGCGGGTCGACGCGGCAGTGGGAGTTCGGCGACACCCAGCCGTGGGACGTGCCGAGGACGGTGCGCAACGCCGTACTGCGGACTGCTCACACCGGCGGTGGCGGCGTGAAACTCGACGTGGCGGATGTGGAGATCGCGGAGACCGAGCATCGCGCTCGCGCCGCGGTCGCGTTGCTGGTCGACACGTCGTGGTCGATGGTCCAGGAGGGCCGCTGGCTGCCGATGAAACGTACGGCGCTCGCGCTGCACCAACTCATCTCGACGCGTTACCGCAACGACGCACTCCAGCTGATCACCTTCGGGCGGTACGCCGGGGTCGTGGAGCTGCCGCAGCTGATCGGGATGGAAGGCACCTGGGAGCAGGGCACCAACGCGCACCACGCACTGCTCCTCGCCGGACGTCACCTTCGTCGCCACCCGGACGCCCAGCCGGTCGTCCTGATGGTGACCGATGGCGAGCCGACCGCTCACCTCGAGCCTGACGGCACGGCCGAGTTCTCGTACCCACCCGAGCCGGCAACCCTCCGCAAGACGATCTTCGAGGTCGACCGCTTGGCCAAGCTCGGCGCCACGCTGACCGTCTTCCGCCTCGGCGACGACCCACGGCTGAACGCGTTCGTGGACCTGCTCGCCCGACGCAGCGGCGGCCGCGTCCTCGCGCCCGACCCCGACGGCCTCGGCGCCGCCGTCGTCGGCGACTACCTGAGGACCCGCCGCAAGCTCTAACGCAACCTGATCGCGTGGTCCGGGTCTCCGCCGTGGAGGATGGCAGCCAGCACCTCAATGCCATCTACCAGGCGGGGACGCGGACGCGCGAAGTACCCGTTCGCGTCGACGGCCCAGACCGGTACGTCGGCCGGCAGCTGTGGCAACAACTCCGCGGTCAGCTTCGCGGCACCCTCCAGATCGAACCCGCACGGCGCGGAAACAATCACCTCAGGTCGTGCGGCCTCCACCTGCTCCCACGTGATCGCGACCGAGCGTTGGCCGGCCTTCCCGAGCACATTTGTCCCACCCGCCAACGTCACCATCTCCGGCAACCAGTGCCCCGGAGCAAACGGCGGATCAGTCCACTCCAGCAGGCCGACCCGCGGCCCCCGCGTCTGCCACCCCGCTTGCATCCCGAGTCGCCTCCGCAGGGTGTCCACCAGCGCCGCCGGATCGCGGCTGATCGCCTTCCCGATTGTTTCGATCGAGTCCAGCACTTGGTCCAGCGTGTACGGATCCGTGCTCACCACCTCAGCCCGGCACCCCAGATATTCCAGCGCCTCCGACACGTCCTCCACGTCGATCGCGCACACCGCACACAGGTCCTGAGTGATGACCACATCGGGCTCGAGTCCGCGCAGCGCATCCGCGTCCAGGTGGTACAGATCCTCCCCGGCCGCGACCTTCCGCCGTACGACAGCGTCGATCTCCCCAGGAGTCAGCCCAGCAGGCAGCGCCGTCGTCGACACGATCCGCCGACCACGCGCGGCCGCCGGATAGTCGCACTCGAACGTCACCCCGACGACGTCATCACCACCACCGAGCGCGAAGCAGATCTCGGTCGCCGACGGAAGTAGGGAGACGATGCGCACCCGCCGACTCTAACGGTCGGCAAAGCTCGGTACCCCGACTAAAACGGCTTGAAGCGTTCTGCCTGTGATTCATTTTGAGACAGGCCGATTGTCTCGCGTTGTCAACCAGGGAAGGGTTTTCCGGCCTTCGACCTGTGGGGAGGGTCACGTCAGCATCGTGAGACCAGTGTTCAACTGGACTGGTTTTTAGGCTTACCCTGAAAGCACGCCCCCGCCGCCGGAGTCGACGGGCCAGCGGGACACCTTCCCGTGCCTGAAAACACCCGCCTGCAACCCAGGGAGTGACCGTGCCGAAACTGGTCTACGACTTCGCCGAAGGCAACAAGGGCATGAAACAGCTGCTCGGCGGGAAGGGGGCGAACCTGGCCGAGATGACCAATCTCGGCCTGCCGGTACCGCCCGGCTTCACCATCACCGCCGACGCCTGCCGCGCATATCTGGAGACCGGCGCGGTGCCGGCCGACCTCGCCGACGAGATCGACAAGCACGTCGACCTGCTGCAGCAGAAGATGGGCAAGAAGCTCGGTCAGGCCGACGACCCGCTGCTCGTCTCGGTCCGCTCCGGCGCGGCCGTGTCGATGCCCGGCATGATGGAAACCGTCCTCAACGTCGGCCTGAACGACGACTCGGTGAACGGTCTCGCGCACCACTCGGGCAACCCGCGGTTCGCCTGGGACGCGTACCGCCGGCTGATCCAGATGTTCGGCAAGACCGTGCTCGGCATGGAGGGCGATGTCTTCGAGGACGCGATCGAGGCGGCGAAACAAGCCAAGGGCACCCGCAACGACCTCGACCTGGACGCCGACGACCTGAAGGCTCTGGTCGAGACGTTCAAGCAGGCCGTCCATGACCACACCGGCCGTGAGTTCCCGCAGGACCCGCGGACCCAGATGGACCTGGCGACCGAGGCAGTCTTCCGCTCGTGGAACTCCGACCGCGCGATCCTCTACCGCCGCCAGGAGCGGATCCCGACCGACCTCGGCACGGCGGTCAACATCTGCTCGATGGTCTTCGGCAACCTCGGCATGGACTCCGGCACCGGCGTCGCGTTCACGCGCGATCCCTCGACCGGTCAGCACGGTGTGTACGGCGACTACCTGCAGAACGCGCAGGGCGAGGACGTCGTCGCGGGCATCCGCAACACGGTCCCGCTCGCGGACCTCGAGCAGCTCGACAAGACGTCGTACGACGACTTGATGGAGATCATGGCCACGCTCGAGGGGCACTACCGGGACCTGTGCGACATCGAGTTCACCGTCGAGCGGGGCAAGCTGTGGATGCTGCAGACCCGGGTCGGCAAGCGGACCGCCGCGGCAGCGTTCCGGATCGCGACGAGCCTGGTCGACGAAGGCGTGATCGACACCGACGAGGCGCTCAACCGTGTGAAGGGTGCGCAGCTCGCGCAGCTGATGTTCCCGCGGTTCGACGCGGACGCGAAGAAGGACCTGATCACGAAGGCGATCGGCGCCTCACCCGGCGCCGCGTCGGGCAAGGTCGTGTTCACCTCGGCCGCCGCGGTCGAGGCCGCGGATCGCGGCGAGAAGGTCATCCTGGTACGCCGCGAGACGAACCCGGACGACCTGCACGGCATGATCGCGGCGCAGGGCATCCTGACCAGCCGCGGCGGCAAGACCTCGCACGCGGCCGTGGTAGCCCGCGGTATGGGCAAGACCTGCGTCTGCGGCGCCGAGGACCTGGACGTGAATGTTGCCCAGGGCACCATCAAGGTCAACGGCGCGATCATGGAGGCCGGCGAGCTGATCTCGATCGACGGCACCACCGGTGAGGTCTTCCGCGGCGAGGTCCCGGTCGTACCGTCACCGGTCGTCCAGTACTTCGAGGGCACGCTCGCCCCGAACGCCGGCGATGAACTCGTCGCCTCGGTGCACCGGCTCATGACCCACGCGGACGAGGTACGACGGCTTGGCGTACGGACCAACGCGGACACCGCGGACGACGCGGCGCGGGCGCGGCGGTTCGGGGCCGAGGGCATCGGGCTGTGCCGGACCGAGCACATGTTCCTGGGGGAGCGCCGCGAGTCCGTCGAGCGGCTGATCCTCGCGGAGACCGACGCAGATCGCGAGGCGGCGCTGGCCGACTTGGAGCCCTTGCAGCGTGGGGATTTCCTGGAGCTGCTTACTGCGATGGACGGGCTGCCGGTGACGATCCGGCTGATCGACCCGCCGCTGCACGAGTTCCTGCCGTCGATGGAGGAGCTCGCGGTGAAGGTCGCCGTTGCCCGCGAGCGCGGCGAGGACCCGGGCTACGACGCGGCACTGCTCGCGGCGGTCCAGCGCCTGCACGAGCAGAACCCGATGCTCGGCCTGCGCGGCGTGCGGCTCGGGCTGGTCATCCCCGGTCTGTTCGCGATGCAGGTACGGGCGATCGCGTCGGCGGCGAAGGAACTGCTGGCCGAGGGCAAGGATCCGCGGCCGGAGATCATGATCCCGCTGGTGGGCGCCGTACAGGAACTGCACCTGGCCCGCGACGAGGTCGAACGTGTCCTCGCCGAGGTGGCTGTGGATCGGGAGATCCCGATCGGCACGATGATCGAGCTGCCGCGGGCCGCGGTGATCGCGGACCAGATCGCGGAGGCAGCCGACTTCTTCTCGTTCGGCACCAACGACCTGACCCAGACCACGTGGGGCTTCAGCCGCGACGACGTCGAGAGCGCGTTCTTCTCGCGGTACCTGGAGAAGGGGATCTTCGCGGTATCGCCGTTCGAGTCGATCGACCGCGAAGGCGTCGGCGCGCTGGTACGGACCGGGGTGGATCGCGGTCGCGCGACCAAGCCCGACCTCAAGCTCGGCATCTGCGGCGAGCACGGCGGCGACCCGGACAGCATCCACTTCTTCCACGACGTCGGTCTCGACTACGTCTCCTGCTCGCCGTTCCGTATTCCGGTGGCGCGCCTGGAAGCCGGCCGGGCAGCATTGGCAGGTGAGTAGAGAGAGTCTCCGGCGGACCTTCGGGGAGGACGCGGACCTGTACGACCGCGTCCGACCCACCTATCCACCTGAACTTTTCGACGCGTTGGCCGCTGTCGTCGGCGACCACCCACGCGTCCTCGAGATCGGCCCCGGCACCGGCCAGGCAACCTCCGCCATGGTGGAGCGAGCCTGGCCGGTCACCGCTGTTGAGCTCAGTCCCGGGCTCGCGGCGGTTCTCCGACGGAAGTACTCGACGGTCGAGGTGATCGTCGCGGACTTCGACACCCTGGATCTGCCTGCACGATCCTTCGACCTGGTCATCTCCGCGACCGCGTTCCACTGGCTCGATCCCGCGACCCGCGTGCAGCGCTGCGTGGACCTGCTGCGGCCGGGTGGCGCGCTGGCAGTCGTGTCGACGCATCACGTCGCGGGTGGGAGCGAGCAGTTCTTCGTCGACGTGCAGACCTGCTACGACCGCTTCACCGATGACGCCGTCGCGAATGGATTGCCGGCCGCGGACGACGTACCGAAAGATCCGGAAGGATTCGAGCGATCCGGGCTTTTCGGGTCCGTCGAGTTCCGCAGCTATGTCTGGGATGTGGACTATTCGGCCCCGGAGTACCTCGAACTTTTGTCCTCATACTCCGGTCATCGGGCCTTGACAATCGAGCGGCGTGACGGACTGTACGACTGTATCGGCGCTCTCATCGAGGCAACCGGGGGCTCGATCACGAAGCGTTATTTGAATCAACTGTCTGTAGGAATTTCTCTTAACCAACCCCTTGCGTAGTGGGTCGCGGACTGGTGAGAATAACCGGGCGGGAAGGGAGATCACTCGTCGACTTTCGGGTCTGACCTGAACCAGCCGCTGTGGCGGCTCGTGACTCCCTTCCCCGCACCAAATCTCTTTGTTTTCTTGGTCGATGTAGGGTTTCGGCATGGCCCTTTATGTCGTGCAGTTGCGCTTCGATCTCGCCGACACCGACCGTCGTCTCGAGGTCCGTCCGGCGCACCGTGACTACCTGACCGAGCTGAAGGAAGCCGGCAAGCTCGTCACCGCCGGCCCGTTCCCCGACCAGACCGGCGCCGTGCTCATCTACGACGTTGCCGACGAGGCCGAGCTCCGCGACATCCTCGCCAAGGACCCGTACACCCCGGCCAACGTCTACGAGATCGCCACGCTGTCCGAGTGGCAACCGCTCTTCCCGATCAACTGAGCGACCCCAACAACGCCAGCGTCTTCGTCCACCCTTGGCGGAGCGCGGATTCGTCGCCGAGTCGCGAACCGCCGAGTTGGAGCGTCGTCCCGGTTGCCGGATGCACTTCGGTCGTCCCCTGCGGAAGGTACGGCGCGCCGACGACCCTGTGCCCGGCGTCGTCGACGAGGAGCGCCTCATGCGGGAACTTGTCGTGCGCGTCGTCGAGCGCCTGCATGATCCGCTGGGCCGACGATCGCGATTGCCACACGAGATCTGCGGACCCGGCCACCGCGAGGACAGGTCCGTTCACCCCGTCGACCGGGATCGGACCGAACGCCACCGGCTTCCCGGCGTAGGTCCACGCACTACCATCCGGCTCCGGGAACGAGGCTGTGGCTGTCGCGCTCGGTGCGAGCAGCACCAGTCCATGGATGAGCGTCGGAAAGTGGTCCGCCGCCAGCAGCGCTGCCTCGGTGCCGTAGGACCCACCCATCAGGATGACGTGCGTCGGATCGACTCCGGGTTGCCGCTGGAGCCAGCGAGCCGCCGACGCGAAGTACTCGAGCGGAACGTTGCGCAGGTCATCGGGCAGCCCCGGCGCGTGGAAGTACGCCAACGCCAGCACCGGGTACCCGTGCGACGCCAGCAGGTACGCAGGCAGCGCGGACGGTGTGCCGCCTTCCGAGCCGCCGAGCCACAGTACGGCGGGATGTTTCGCGCCATCCGCCTTCGTGGCGACGTACACACCCGTGAGCTTGTCCTTGGCCATGGTGAGTGACGTGGGCGTGACACCGGACGATCGCCACAGTCGCGTCACCGTCGTACTCGCGAGCCGCTTCCCGTCGCGGCTCGCGGAGATCTCCAGCTTCTCGACGAGTCGCCCGTTGTCGAGCGGAGGGTTGTACGTCTGTGCGTCAGGATCGCCGTCGGCCGGATCCATCGACCAGAACAGACCCATCCCGTCCACGCTCTGGTAGCTCCCGCTCGTCGGCTTCGCTGTGTCGAGCTCGACGGATCCGTGGTCGTCTGCGGTGAACGTCGCCTCGCCGTGCCACTTCTTGGCGTCTCGGCCTACGGCATCCGCGCCGACGGTCACCGGCTTGTTCGGGTGTAGGCCTGTCACCTTCAGATGGACCGGTTGGTCGGCCAGCGTTAACGCTTGGTCGACGGTGAGGACGGCGTAATCGGATCCGCTCGACGAGCAGCCCGCAACCACCGTCAGGCAGGCGAGCGCAGTCAGCAAGGATCGGTGCACTAGTCCAGATTGACACCCGGGGGAGTCACTTCGATCTGCGTCGAAATCAGGCTTCGGCGCCTTCGAGGTCCAGGTGGTCGACGTACGCCCAGAGCCAGACGAGCGGAGCGAGGACGAGTTCGGGTTCGTTGTCCTCGTCGGCGATGAACAGCATCGACGCCTCGCCGTTCGTGATGTCCTCGATCACCGCCTCGCACATCTCGAGCGCGATCTCGAACGACAGCAGTCGCGGCCCGTTCTCCCAGCGCGGCTCGGGCAGCGGCAGCACCGGCGCCTCGTCGGTCCCGTCCAGCTCGACCGACACCTTCTGCAGCTCTTCGTACAGGTCGTACGAGATCAGCCCCGCGCACGGCCGCCCGTCCAAGCCGATCAGGTACGGGTCGTCGGCGCCTTCGCGGAACGTGTCGCGGATGTCGGGCAGCGCGGCCTTGAGATCGGTCGCCTCCAGGTACGGCGCTTCGTCCAGCTCCTCGTCCGCTTCGTCTGCTTCGACCTCGACCAGCCCGCTGCGCATCTGGTCGAACTGGTGCAGCAGCTGGTTCAACTCGTCGTACGCCCCGGCGCCCGGTGCCTGCTGCGCCCGTGCTTCCAGGTCGCGGAGGTGGTCGATCAGGTCGTCCTCGAAGTGCAGCTCGTACCGCGGTAAGCCGGGCTCGCGGCCCGCGTTGATCTGCGCGACCAGCTGCGTCGACACCGGCCCGATCCGCTCGGCCAGCACCTCCAGCGGCGTGGTCGGCTTCTCCTCGTCGTCGTGCGCGCAGGAGTCGTCCTCGCCCTTGCCGTCGCCTTCCATCGCGAGCAGCACCTGGAACGCCTGGAACGAGAGCAGCACCGCGGTCGCCATCGTCCCGTCGCCGATCAGCATCAGCGGATTCCCGCCGGCCTCGGTACGGCGTACGTGGTCGGACATCAGCGTTGCGGCCTGCTCGACATTTACCTGGCTGGCCAGCGACGAGAGCCCGTGGTCCGTGTCCACTCCGAGCAGCTCGACCAGCCGCTCCGAGCTCATGTCGAAGTTCGACCGCAGGTAATACCGCAGCCAGCCCGCGTCGACCGGGTTGCTGAGCAGCTCCGCAATCCGGGCGCGGAAGTCGGCCAGGTCGGCGATCGCCAGCACCACCAGCACCGGCTGGTCGCCGTCGCCGATCACCAGCGGCCGGGTGTCACCGTTGTGGAATCCCTCGATGACTTGGTGGAGGCTGTCGGCGGCTGCCTCGAGCGGCCACGACTCCGCCTCGAACTCGTTGACCACCGCGGCGGAGGTGTCGTCGGGCATCTGCTGGTTCCTCTCCGGGTGGCGGCGGGAGTTGGGGGTAACTGTAGGCTGCGGGCGTTTCACCAGGTCACACGGGTCCTCGGGACCCTCGGCCTTGGGCTGCGGGTGACATTCGCTACGCTGGCACCGGCGGGTCGATGCAGAGGTATCTCACATGTGAGATAAGGTCCGGCGCATGACCGATGACTACCTGAGCCGGATCGGAAACCTCATCCGGGACGCCCGTAAGCATCGCGGCTGGACGCAGACGCAGCTCGCGGAAGTACTGAACACCAGCCAGAGTGCGGTGAACAGGATCGAGAAGGGTCATCAGAACCTCACCCTCGAGATGCTCGCCCGGATCGGCGAGGCGCTCGATTCCGAAATTGTCTCTCTCGGTGGCGGTCCGGTCCACCTCCGTGTGGCCGGCGGCCGCCAACTTTCCGGATCCATCGACGTCAAGTCGAGCAAGAACGCCGGTGTCGCGCTGCTCTGCGCCTCGCTGCTGAACAAGGGCCGGACGACGCTGCGCAAGGTCGCGCGGATCGAAGAGGTCAACCGGCTGCTCGAGGTGCTGAACTCGATCGGCGTCCGCACCACCTGGCTGAACGACGCCGGCGACCTCGAGATCGTCCCGCCGGCCCACCTCGACCTGAGCTCGATGGACGCCGAGGCAGCCCGTCGTACCCGCTCGATCATCATGTTCCTCGGTCCGTTGCTGCACCGCGAGGACGGCTTCGAGCTGCCGTACGCCGGTGGCTGCGACCTCGGCACGCGCACCGTCGAGCCGCACCTGACCGCGCTGCGCCCGTTCGGCCTCGAGGTGAAGGCGACCGGCGGGCAGTACCACGCGCTGGTCAACCGGGCGATCACGCCGGGCAAGCCGATCGTGCTGACCGAGCGCGGCGACACCGTGACCGAGAACGCGATCATGGCCGCCGCGCGGTACGACGGCGCCACCGTGATCCGCAACGCGAGCCCGAACTACATGGTCCAGGACCTGTGCTTCTTCCTCGACCTGCTCGGCGTGAAGATCGACGGCATCGGTACAACGACGCTCACCGTGCACGGCCGCGCCGACATCGACGTGGACGTCGACTACGCGCCGTCCGAGGACCCGATCGAGGCGATGAGCCTGCTCACCGCGGCGATCGTGACCAAGTCCGAGATCACCATCCGGCGCGCGCCGGTGGAGTTCCTCGAGATCGAGCTCGCGCTGCTCGAGGAGATGGGGCTCGACTACGACCGCAGTACGGAGTACCTCGCCGAGAACGGCCGGACCCGGCTGGTCGACCTGACCACCCGGCCGTCGAAGCTGCATGCGCCGATCGACAAGATCCACCCGATGCCGTTCCCGGGCCTGAACATCGACAACCTGCCGTTCTTCGCGGTGATCGCGGCCATCGCGACCGGGCAGACGCTGATCCACGACTGGGTCTACGAGAACCGCGCGATCTACCTGACCGACCTGAACAAGCTCGGCGGCCGGGTCAAGCTGCTCGACCCGCACCGCGTCATGGTCGAAGGCCCGACGCACTTCTCCGGCACCGAGATGATGTGCCCGCCGGCGCTCCGCCCGGCCGTCGTCACGCTGATCGCGATGATGGCCGCGAAGGGTACGTCGGTACTGCGCAGCGTTTACGTGATCAACCGCGGCTACGAGGACCTCGCCACCCGGCTGAACTTGCTAGGCGCTCAGATCGAGACCTTCAGGGATATCTGAGTCCTGGTCGTCCTGGAGAAAAGCGACGGCTTCGGCGATGACAGCCGGGTCCTGGAGGATCCGGCTGTGGCCGAGGCCGGTCGTCGGGTGGAAGTGCGCCTGCGCGCCATAGTTGAGCAGGAGCACGCGCGCCTGCTCGGGGTCCACGACGTCGTCCTCGTCGTTGTGGACCACCAGCAACGGCGCCTTACCGGTGGCGACGGAGAATCGGTCCCAGATGGTGCGGTCGCCGTCGAAGTACCCGCGCTCGATCTCGCGCCGCAGTCGCTGGTTGACCTTCGGCCCTAATCCGAGCGCTCGGCAGAACGTGTCGGCCAGGTAGCCGAAATCCGCCACGCCGCTCACCATCACCAGCCGTTTCGCGGCGACCCCTTCTTTCACCGCGTACAACGCGAACGGCACCCCCAGCGAGTGCCCGATCACGGCCTCGAACGGTCCATGCCGTTCCTCGAGCTGTTGAATGATCCGCTGGTGGCCGAGGATCGAGACGATCGGTCCGGGGGAGTCGCCATGCCCGGGAGCGTCGTACGAGATCGGGCTGTACCCGAGCTCGAGCAGCCGCCTGATGAACCCGGCGTACCGCGAAGCGCGTGACCGCCAGCCGTGGACGAGCAGCACCGGCCGCGCTCCGTCACCCCACGCGTAGGTGAGTACGCCGTCCAGGTCCTCGACCCGTGCCGCCCTGTGGACGTCCAGCTCGCTGTCGCGGACCCGCCCGCGGGCGAGCGGGCGGCGCCAGAGCCCGAACGCGAGCCTGCCGCCGAGCCGTGGCGACACCGCTCCGACGGCTCTCAGTCCCGTGCCGATCAGCTTCTGCATGAACGCTCTCCTCTAACTATACGAACGGTCGTACTATTACTTTTGCACGAGGTGATCGTCAAGGGCAACTAGGATCGGGAGCCGTGGAGAAGGTGGACGGACGGTTGGTGCGGGGTGACCAGACCCGCCGCGCCGTGCTGCGCCGGTCGGTCGACATCGCGTCGGTCGACGGGCTCGAGGGGCTCTCGATCGGGCGGCTCGCGACCGAGCTCGGGATCAGCAAGAGCGGCCTGTTCGCGCACTTCGGCTCGAAGGAGGAGCTGCAGCTGTCGACGATCCGCGCCGCGCGGCGGATCTACGCCGACAACGTGGTGCTCCCGGCCTTCGAGGTCGAGCCGGGGCTCGGGCGGGTGTGGGCGCTGAGCACGCACTGGCTCGACTACTCGCAGAGCCGCGTGTTTCCGGGTGGCTGCTTCTTCCAGAAGGTCTCGCACGAGTTCTCCGCTCGCGACAGCGCCGTGACGGAGATGCTCGCGGCGGTGCACGACGAGTGGATGGATCTGATCGAGACGACGATCGGTGAGGCGATCTCGCGTGGAGAGCTCGTGGGTGATCCGAAGCAGCTCGCCTTCGACCTCAACGCGTACTACGAGGCCGCGAACCTCGCCTCGATCCTGCACAACGACGAGACGACGTACGGGCACGCGCGTCAGGCGGTGCGGACCCGGCTGGAGTCGGCTGTTGTTCCTGGTACGTCGGTGCCCTGGTGAGTCGGGAGATCGCGGCGCCGGCGGATCGGTGACGCGAGCAGGACAAGACCGGCCAGGGGTACGCCGGCCGTGGTGATCCAGAGCGCCGGTGTGAGGCCGAGGGTCTGCCCGAGTACGCCGCCGAGGAGTGCGCCGAGCGGGATCGTGCCGTAGTTGACGAACGCCGTCGTCGCGGTGAGCCGGCCGAACAGGTCGGGCGGGCAGTAGGACTGGAGGAAGGTCGCCTTAACGACGTTTCCACCGACCACGCCCAGGCTGACGCCGAAGGCGCCGACCAGGTAGAAGGCAGGGCTCGTACCGCTCAACGGGATGAGCAGCGCCAGCGTCGGCAGACCGAGCTCGCACAGCAGCAACGCCCTCGCCGTACCAAACCGTATGGTATGCCGGCCGACGAACGCGCCGACAACTCCGCCGCTGGATGCGGCTGCGATCAACGTGCCGACTGTGCCTGCGGTGAGGCCGGCTTCGCGGACGAGGAAGACGACGATGATCGCCTGATAGCCCGTCAGGGCGAGGTTCGAGACGGCGCCGAAAATCGTCAGCGTGCGCAGCCAGACATCGTGCGCGACCAGCCGGATGCCGGCTCGGATCGCGCCGGGTTGGCGAGGGTTCGTCGTACGGCGTTCTCGGTAGCGGATGGCGGCGATGCAGGCGAGAGCGATGAGGAAGCTTGATGCATCGACGAGGAGGGTGTTGGCGGCACCAATGAATTGGATGAGCAGGCCACCGCATCCCAGCCCGGCGATCTGCGCGGCCGAAGCACTGCCGTGCAGTTTCGCGTTGCCCTCGGCGTGGTCGCTCGGCTCCAGAAGCGTCGGCAGATAAGCGGTGTACGCCGTCTGAAAGACAACCGAGGCGCCGCCGGCAAGCACTGCAACGATGAGCAGCAGTTGGATGCTGAGGAGGTTGCCGGCCAACGGAACTGCCGCGAAGAGGACCGCTGAGACGGCCGATGACACCAGCATGACCGGTCGGCGGCGTACCCGGTCGATCCAGGCGCCGGTTGGTAGACCGATGAGCAGCCAAGGTGCCCAGGCGGCCGCGGTCAGCAAACCGACGTCGAAGGTTGTTGCATCGAGCATCGAAATCGCGACCAGCGGCAACGCCACCGAGGAGGTCGCGCTGCCGAACCTGTTGATGGTCTCGCCGGTCCAGAACAGCCGGAAGTCGCGATGCGTTCGCAGCAGACTCATGAGCGGCGGGGGAACGACTGCAGTTGGACGATCACCCGCTCGGAGCCGTCGGTCGCGTCGGCGCCGGTGTAGCGGTCGATGACGCCGGCGATCTCCTCGTTGAGGTTGTGCAGCTGGTCCGGCGTGAGGTGGAGGTCGCGCCAGTCGGACAGGCCCGCTGCGTGCTGCCACTCACCTGGCCAGTCCTCGTCGACATACGTGCGCACGCGGTCGTAGTACCGCTCGACCAGATCGCGGAGGTACACGTCGAGCGCTCGCCGGGTCTCGGGGTCGTCGAGGAACTCGGACGGGTCAAGAACGGTCTGCCGATCGGGGAGCCGCCACCAACGCTCGCGCTTCGTGCCGCGATCGGGATCCTCTTCGAGGTATCCGTGCTCGGCGAGCAGGCGCAGATGCCAGCTGATCGTGCCGGTGTTCTCGCCGAGCCGCGTCGCCAGCGTGCTGGACGTCGCCGGCCCGTCGAGCTCGATCGCCTCCAGGATGCGCATCCGGAGCGGGTGGGCGAGTCCGCGCAGACTCCGGGCATCGATCCGTCGCATAGTTGCAGAGTAGTCTCTGCAGAGAAGTCTCTGCAACTGGGTTTGTCGGTGGCTGTCCCTAGGTTTGGCGGTATGCACGTGGTGGCTCAGCTGGCGGTCTCGCTGGACGGGGTGGCGTCGGGGTTCGACGTCGACCTCGCCCGGTTCTATGCGCTGGCCTCGCTCTGGCAGGAGGAGGTGACGCTCATCGGCGCGGACACGATCCTCGCCCAGGAGTCCGACGTACTCGCGGCTCCCCGGCGCGGTCCGCGCGCGGAGGGCCCGCTGCTCGCGGTCGTCGACAGCCGAGCCCGCGTCCACAGCTGGAACGCACTCCGCGACCTCGGCTACTGGTCCGACGTGCTCGCCCTGTACGCCGACCAAACCCCGCCCCGCCCGTCGGACGCGACGACTCGCGAGCTCATCACCGGCTACGACCAGGTCGACCTCGCCGAAATCCTTGCGGTCCTGGGCCGGCGGGGCATCCAGACCGTCAGAGTGGATTCGTCCGGCGCCCTGCTCCGAGCCTGCCTCGAGCTAGATCTGATCGACGAGCTGGCCCTCCTCGTCCACCCGGTCCTGGTCGGCTCCGGCGAACGCTGGTACGACACCCGCCGACTCAACCTGCACCACGTCGGCACCGAGGTCTTCAAGGACGGAGTGCTCTGGATGCGTTACTGCGTGGCCATCTGAACGTCGCAAAACTGTCGGCCCTCACGGCTACTGTGTGCAGTAATGAGGAAGCAGCATGAGGGGTACGACGAGCACGACGCGGAGCGCTGGGTTGCCGAGCCGGTCAAGCGACCGGGCCGGACCGCGTTCGCGCGTGATCGCGCGCGGGTGTTGCACAGCGCGGCGTTGCGACGGCTCGCGGCCAAGACGCAGGTCGTCACGGCCGGCAGCGACGACTTCGTTCGCAACCGGCTGACCCACAGCCTCGAGGTCGCTCAGATCGGCCGCGAGCTCGCGGCGACGCTCGGCTGCGATCCGGACATCGTCGACGCGGCCTGCCTGTCACACGATCTCGGACATCCGCCGTTCGGTCACAACGGCGAGCGCGCGCTCGACCAGGTCGCGACGGACATCGGCGGCTTCGAGGGCAACGCTCAGACGCTGCGATTGCTGACCCGCCTGGAGTCGAAGACCTTCGATTCCGAGGGTCGCAGCGTCGGGCTGAATCTGAGCCGCGCGACCCTCGACGCCGCGACGAAGTACCCGTGGCCGCGCCGCCCCGGTGAGCGGAAGTTCGGGGTGTACGACGACGACCTCGCCGTTTTCACCTGGTTGCGTCCGGGCGTGGGGGAGCGGCGCTGCCTGGAGGCGCAGGTGATGGACTTCGCCGACGACGTCGCGTACTCCGTGCACGATGTCGAGGACGCGATCGTCGCCCATCATCTCGATCTCGCGGCGGTCGACGCAGACCGAGCGTCGTACTGGCAGACCGTCCGGCAGATGTATCTGCCGGAGGCAACCGATGCGGAGCTGGACGAGGGCTGGGCGCGGCTGACCTCGCTGAACTACTGGCCCGGCTCGACCTTCGACGACAGCCGGCGTGCGCTCGGCGGTTTGAAGGACCTCACCAGCCAGCTCATCGGCCGCTTCGCCACCGCGGCCGAGCAGGCCACGCATGCCGTGTTCGGTCGCTCCCGGCTGATCCGCTACGAGGCTGACCTGATCGTCCCCGACGGCATTCGCACCGAGATCGGTCTGCTGAAGGGCGTGGGCATGTTCCACGTCCTCAACTCGCCCGAACGCCAGGCCCGCCGTGCGACCCAGCGCGAGCTGCTCACCGAGTTGGTCGAGGCGCTGTGGAAGACGGCCCCGCGCAACCTCGACCTCCCGTTCCAGTCCGACTTCGCGGACGCGGCCGACGACAACGCCCGGCTGCGCGTTGTCGTCGACCAGGTCGCGTCCCTCACCGACCCCTCAGCTTTGGCCTGGCATGCCCACCTGGTCGAGGGGAAGGTCCAGCCCTAGCTGCGAGCGGATCGGCTTGTTGGTCTCGCGGATCTGCTGCAGTTCTGCATCCGACAATGCCCGCCGATAGACGCGCACCTCGTCGAGCGTGCCCTGGAAGCGGTTGGCGCCGTCGACCCGCTGCCCGACGTGAATGCCCTGCACTCCGAACTCCTTGCCCGCCGTCACCGAACCGGCGGGCGCCGTCGCCGAGCCGACCTCAACCCCGTCGACCAGCAACCGCAGCTTCCCCTTCACTCGTTGGAGTACGACGTGATGCCACTGATCATCGTTGTACGCCGACGCGGACTGGACCGTGACGTTGTAGCGATCCACCGCCAGCAGCGCGCGAATGCGATTGCTCTCCGGCTCCGCCCGCAACCAGACCTGCGGTGTTGTTCCGGAGCCGGTGCGATAGGCCCACAGGATCGCGTGCGACCCAGTCGTCGCGCCGTACTTGATCCACGTCACCATCGTGAAGTCGTCCGCGCCGAGATCGATCGAGCGGTCGAACGGCACCTCGACGTAGTCGTCCACCCCGTCCATCGCCAGCCCGTTCCCGAATTTGCCCGCGGCAACGGTCGCGCCGCCGCGGACGTACGCCGGATTGTGCGCCGGCCCCGCATCAGCCGTCTTCGGACCCGGTGCGGGCGGACCGGGAATGCCCGGCGGCGTACCGTTCGGCGTCGACAGGTACGCCTCGTTGAACCGTGCCCAGCGGATCGTTTCGTACGGGCTCGCGATGCCGGCCTCGTACAACAGCCCGGCCTGATCGCCGTCCAGCCGCACCATGTCGGAGTACGCCGACGGGCCCCAGTAGAAGACCTTGCCCTGTTGCCAGGTGCCGAACGACCGCGCCTCGTCGTACGACGATCGCACTGTCATCACCTCGCGCGCGGCCGGATGCGCCGGCGCCGAGAACAGGATCCGGTTCTGCCGATCGCCCTCGTTCCGCGCGCTGAACCGCAGCAATGAGCCTTGTACGTCGGGCATCACCAGTTGCGGGATCGTCTTGAACGGTGCGTCGAACGTCGCGCCGCCGTCGCTGCTGATCGCGAACGCCCGGTTGCCCGGATCGGTACCGCGTTCACGTGCCAGCGCATAGATCCGGCCGTCGGTCAGCTCGACCACGGTGATCTCGCCGACGATCACCTTGCCGTCGTCGCGGGCCATGGTCGCGCCGATATGCCAGGTCTGACCGGAGTCGTCGCTGTAGATGAGATGGCCGCCGTAGACGTGCTTGCCGACGCCGTCGTACGACTCGTAGGTCGCGCCAACGATCAACCGGCCGGCGTGCGGTCCGTGCTCGAGCTGGATCCCGTGCATCGGGCCGGTCGCGTACCAGAAGTTCCAGCTGGGCAGCTTCGCGTCGGTCAGCTCACGGGGTGCGGTCCAGGTCGCGCCGAAGTCGTCGCTGGTCTGGACGTACGGGTCGCGGTCGCAGCCGTTCGTGCACGGATCCGGGCCGTTGTGCGTGGTGACGAGCACGATCCGGCCGGTCTTCTGGTCGACGATCGGCACGGGGTTGCCGTGCGTACTCCCGTTGCCTTCGGAGACCACCTGCAGCGGACCCCACGTCTTCCCTCCGTCCGAGGATCGCTTGAGCACGATGTCGATGTCGCCGTCGTCGCCGCAGTCCGCGACCCGGCCTTCGGCGAACGCGAGCACTTCTCCGTCGGTCGCGTGGACGACGGCGGGGATCCGGAAGCACGAATACCCCTCGGTCTTCTGCTGGAACAGCATGCTGTCGTCGACGAAGGGTGCTTCGCCGGAGGCGTGTGCGGGTGGAGCTGTGAGAGTGCCGAACATCAGTAGGGCGGCGGCCACGAGGCGGGCCGGTACGAGTACGCGCATGACTCTCCCGGAGAGGACATAGGACGTATGATGTCCTGCGACAAATTAGCCAACCGGTCCTGCTTTTACAAGAGGTCGGCGGGTACTAGGGTCTTCCTATGGCTGATGCAGAGCAGATTGTGATCGTCGGTGCGAGTCTCGCGGGAGCGACCGCGGCCGAGGCCCTTCGGACGGAAGGCTGGACCGGTGGTGTCCTCCTGATCGGCAGTGAGCAGTCCCTGCCGTACGAGCGACCGCCCCTGTCGAAGGACGTGCTGCTCGCGAAGAAGGGCACCGAGTCCGCTCAGCTGCACGACCAGCAGTGGTACGAGGACAACAAGATCGACCTGCGCCTCGGGACGACGGTCACCGCGATCGACCCGGCCGCGCACTCGGTCACGCTCGACGACGACTCGCAGGTGTCCTACAGCAAGCTGCTGATCGCGACCGGCAGCCGGGTCCGCAAGCTCAACGTCCCTGGTGCAGACCTGCCCGGCGTGTGCTACCTGCGGACGGCGGAGGAGTCCCAGGCGCTCACCGACGCGTACGCCGCGAAGCCGCGCGTTGTCGTGGTCGGTGCGGGCTGGATTGGGCTGGAGGCGGCATCGGCCGCACGCGAGCGGGGCAGTGAGGTGACGGTCGTCGAGCCGCAGTCGACCGCGCTGGCATCCGTCATGGGCGAAGAGGTCGGCGAGGTGTTCGCCGACTTCCAGCGGCAGCACGGCGTGCAGTTCCGGTTCGGGGCCGGGGTCGAGGGCTTCGAGGGAACCGACAAGGTGACCGGTGTCCGCCTGTCCGGCGGCGAGGTGCTTCCGGCGGACCTGGTGGTCGTCGGCGTCGGTGTCCGCCCGAACACCGAGCTCGCCGAGGAGGCCGGCATCGAGGTCGCGACGCCGGACAACGGAGCCGGCATCGTGACGGGCGCCAACCTGCAGACGTCGGCCGAGGACGTGTTCGCCGCCGGTGACGTGGCCCGGTGGGACCACCCGCAGTACGGTCGGCCGGTCCGCGTCGAGCACTGGCAGAACGCGAAGGACTCCGGCAAGGCGGTCGCGAAGGCGATGCTCGGCCAGGACGTGGCGTACGACTCGATCCCGTACTTCTTCACCGACCAGTTCGACCTCGGCATGGAGTACGCCGGCGACATCCCGCGCGGTGCGTCGTACCAGGTCGTGTTCCGCGGTGACCCGAAGTCCGGCGCCTACATGGTCTTCTGGCTCGGCGACGACCGCCGGGTGCTGGCCGGTATGCATGTCAACCTGTGGGACACCGGACTCGATGCGGTCCGCGAGCTCATTCGCTGCGGCAAGCAGGTCGACCCGGCGCGCCTCGCCGACACCTCGGTCGAGCTGGCCGAGGTCTAGATCGGGTAGGTGACGTACGCGAACTGCGTGCTGTCCGGCGACCAGCTCGGGACGTTCATCGTGCCCTGGCCGCCGAACAGCTTCGTGAGTTCGCGTACCTCGCCGTCCTTCGTCAGCAGCCGGAGTCGTACGTCGTCGATGTCGGCGGGATGACCCTCGGTGCCGGTCGGGAAGCTCACGTACGCGATCGCCGAGCCGTCCGGCGCCGGGTGCGGGAACCAGTTGACCCGCTCGTCATTCGTCAACTGCTCGACCTCACCGCTGCCGACCGCGATCCGGAACAGCTGCGCCTGTCCCGCCCGCTCCGAGTTGAAGTAGATCCACTTGCCGTCCGGGCCGTACTCCGACCCGTCGTCGGCGAACTCGTCGTCCGTCACCTGGACGTCCGCGCCGCCGGCGCTGGGAATCGTCCACACGTTGGTGATCCGCCTTTGGCCAACGTGCTGCAGCCCGATGTACGCCAACGTCTCACCATCCGGCGAGACTCCGTGCAAGTAGTGGTGGAAGCCCGGTCCATGATCGTTCGTCACGCGGCGCCCGGCTCCGCCTTCGATCGGTACGGCGTACAGGTGGCCGTCGTCCGCGGACACGTACACCGTCCGCCCGTCCGGGCTGACCACGTGGTCGTTGTTGATGTCGGGCACTCCGCCGAGCTCGATCTCCTCGAGACCGTCGTTCACCCGGAACAGCTTCCCGTTGCCGTTGACGATCAGCACACCGTCCGGCGTCCAGTTCGGTGCCTCGAAGAGGATGTCCGACGAGCTGAACACCAGGCGGTGCTCCCCGCTCGTCACATCGACGACGTACAACTCGGACCGCTGACCGGAGCGCAGAGTTCGTGGCATACCCGCAAACCTATGTGATCGGTCCAGCTAGACTCGCGGGGTGGCAGGCCGGATCAAGGAAGAGGACATCGCGCTGGTGCGCGAGCGGGCCCGCATCGACGACGTCGTGGGTTCGTATGTGACCTTGAAGAACGCCGGCGGTGGCAACCTCAAGGGGCTGTGCCCGTTCCACGACGAGAAGTCGCCGTCGTTCAACGTGACCCCGGCCCGCGGGTTCTTCTACTGCTTCGGCTGCCAAGAGGGCGGCGACGTCATCGACTTCATCCAGAAGATCGACCAGATCACCTTCAGTGAAGCGGTCGAGACACTGGCGTCGAAGGTCGGCATCCAGCTGCGGTACGAGGACTCCGGCGCCCCGGTGCAGCGTGGTCCGGGCAATCAGCGGCCGCGGCTCGTCGAGGCGCACAAGGTCGCGGCCGAGTTCTATGTCGACCAGCTGTTCGGTGCGGCCGAAGCGGCGCCGGGCCGGCAGTTCCTGGACAAGCGGGGCTTCGACAAGGACGCCGCTGTCCACTTCGGGGTGGGCTTCTCGCCGCGCGGCGGCGACGTGCTGACCAATTATCTGCGCGGTCGCGGTTTCACCAACGCCGAGTTGGTCGCGTCGGGTTTGTCGGCCGATGGGCAGCGCGGGCTGTACGACCGGTTCCGTGGACGGCTGATGTGGCCGATCCGGGACGCATCGTCGGACGTGATCGGGTTCGGCGCGCGACGGCTGTTCGATGACGACCGGATCGAAGCGAAGTACCTGAACACGCCTGAGACGCCGATCTACAAGAAGTCCAAGGTCCTGTACGGCGTGGATCTAGCGCGGCGCGAGATCGCCAAGGGCCGGCAGGCCGTGGTGGTCGAGGGCTACACCGACGTGATGGCGTGCCACCTGGCCGGAGTACAGACCGCGGTGGCCACCTGCGGTACGGCGTTCGGCGACGATCACGCGCGGGTGCTGCGGCAGCTGCTGCTGGACCATGATCAGTTCCGCGGCGAGGTGATCTTCACCTTCGACGGTGACGAGGCGGGTCAGCGCGCAGCGTTGAAGGCATTCGCGGGGGACCAGGCGTTCGCGGCGCAGACCTACGTCGCGGTCGAGCCGGACGGGCTGGATCCGTGTGATCTGCGGCTGGAGAAGGGCGATGCGGCGGTCCGTGAGTTGATTGGGCGGCGCGTCCCGCTGTATCGGTTCGTGCTCGCGAACGTGCTGTCGAAGTACGACCTTGATCGGGCGGACACGCGGGTCGACGCGCTGCGCGATGCGGCGCGGCTGGTGATCAGCATCCGCGACCGGTCGAAGGTGGATGCGTTCACTCGGGAGCTCGCCGGGCACTTGGGGATGGACGAGGACCAGGTGCGCACCGAGGTGTACCGCGCTGCTTCCAGGCAGGGGTCGCCTTCAGCTCCTGGGCAGGCTGGCCGCCCCGCTGCTGGACAACCAGGACGCCCGGTGGCCGGTGACGTTGCTGCGCAGCAGCCGCGCCGCGCGGACGTGCCCTCGCCGCGGGATCAGCGGTACGTGATCGAGTGGGACGCGCTGAAGGTCGCGATGCAGCACCCGGCGCTGGTCGGCGTCGCTTTCGACGAGCTCGACGACCACGACTTCACCCACCCGTGGCTCGCCGCGATCCGTACTGCGATGGCGAAAGCCGGCGGTCCGGCCGCGGCGCCCGCGGCGGAGGCGTGGGTGGTCGCCGTACGCGATGCCATCGGCAACGATCCGGCGGCCGCGGCCGTCGGCGCGCTGGCGGTGGACCCGCTGCGGCTCGGCCGCGAGCCGGACGAGCAGTATGCGCAGGCCTTGCTGGCCCGACTGCAGGAGCTGACCTGCGCCCGGCGCATCCAGGACCTGAAGTCGAAGCTGCAACGGACGAACCCGATCGAGCGCGCCGACGAGTACAACCGTATGTTCGGCGAACTCATCGCCCTCGAGGCCTACAAAGCCGAACTCCGCAACCGCGCAATCTCCGGGGCGCTCTAGTCCTCTTTCAGGTGCTCCACGAGGCGCGTCGTTTCCTCGGCATACTTCGTGGCGAACTCCTCGCTGTCCGGGTCGAGGCCGAGCGCCCTCGCGATCTGCGGGAACACCACCGGCGCCGCCGCCAGGCCGAAGAGTGCGAGACCGGTGTACGCCGCGTCGAGGTTGGCGGCGAGCTCGCCGTCGGTCTGCCGTTGGCGGAAGTCGTCGAGCATGCTCTGGAATCGGGCCCGCTGCCCCTCCGGATCGAGCGCGCTGGTGTCGCGATCGACGGCCTCGCGCACGAGCAGGCGGAGCAGGTCAGGCTGCGCGATCGACGTACGGGCGTAGGCTCCGACCACCTCGCCGAGTGATTCCGCGTCCGCGGCGATGGCCGGCTCGTCGGCCCGCCAGCGATCGGCGACCGCGCGGTACAGACCTTCCTTGCCGCCGAAGTAGTACGAGATCAGTTGCTTGTTCACGCCTGCCCTGGCAGCGATCTCGCTGACCCGTGCTCCGCCGAATCCGTGCGCGCCGAACTCGATCACCGCCGCGTCCAGCAACTGCTGCCTGGTGCGCTCGGCGTCCCGCTGCCGCTCGTCGGGTCCCGGTGATCTCCGCACGAAAACCATCCTAGCGGACAGCCATCCGGTGTGCTAACTTAATCAACCACACGGATGATAGAGCTTGATGCATGGATGATTGGAGACGGTGATGAAGGTTGCGATCGTGGGTGCCGGGATCGGTGGACTCGCGCTGGCGCAGGGACTGCTCAAGGCGGGAGTGGACGTGAAGGTGTTCGAGCGCGACCCCTCGCCGAGGCACCGCAATCAGGGGTACCGGATCCACATCAGCCCGGTGGGGGAGGAGGCGCTGGCCGCGGTCCTGCCGGATGCCGTGCGACGTCGCGTGATCGCGACCGCGACTCGGCCTGGCGATCTGGTGGCGGGCTTCGACGCCCAATTGAATGTGCAGTTCGAGCAGGAGTTCCCGGTCGCGGGGCCGGACTCGGTGACGTCGGTGGACAGGTATGCGTTCCGGCGGGCGTTGATGACCGGCCTCGACGACGTGCTCGAGTTCGGCAAGCAGTTCGAGTCGTACGTCGAGACGCCGGATGGGGTCGAGATCTCCTTTGCGGACGGGACTTCTGCGGTTGCTGACGTGCTCGTGGGTGCCGATGGAGTGGGCTCGCGAGTGCGCGGGCACCTGCTGCCGGAGCAAGAGGTGGTGGACATCGGGGTGCGTTGCATCTACGGAAAGGTGCCTTTGACAACGGCTGTCCGCTCGCTCGCGCCGCCGGCGTTCTTACGAGGATTCTGCTTCGCCAGCGACGGCGCTGGGACGGGCGTGGCCTTCGGTCCGGTCATGTTCCGCGAGCCCCCGGCGGAGTACGGCGACTATCTGATGGCTGTCCTCACGGGGACGAACGAGGTGCTCGGCGCATCGGACGAGGAGCTCTTCACGATGAGCCCGGCCGACCTCTGGGAGATCGTGACGCGATCCGTGGCTTCCTGGCATCCCGCGATTCGTTCGTTGATCGATGCGGGTCAGGTTGATGCGGCGTTCCCCATCACACTGCGGACCTGCATCGAGGTGCCATCGTGGTCGTCGGATCGAGTGACGCTGCTCGGCGACGCCGTACACCCGATGACACCGGCCGCAGGCGCAGGCGCCAACACCGCCCTCTGGGACGCCGCCCGCCTCACGAAGGCGCTGACCTCCGGCGAGGACCTAGCGTCGTACCAACAGGACCTGATCACCAACGGCCAAGCAGTCGTGACCGAATCCCTCCACAACGCCGAACGCCTCTTCCGAGTCTCGGTCCCGGTCTAGCTGAGCCGGTCCCGCACTTCTTCGAGCCGCTCCAACATCCGCAACGCTGCATCATGTCGCGCCCGGCCGTACACCTCGAGCGTTGGCGTGACCGCGACTGGATCGTCGAGCGGTTCGGCCAGCGGATACGTCGACGCCAGCGTGTAGGCGCAGCCTGCCGCAACCGTCGACACGAGGTCATCAACGCGTGCTGCCGGATGCTCCTCCCGGTAGGCGATCAGCAGTTCCGCAAGGCCGCTGATCCACTCGTCGCCGAGCATCACGGTCCTCGGGTCGCAGCCGATCCTCGCGATCTCCCAGGCAGCGAAGCGCGGGGCAGGTGGTTGGAAGTCGATCACCGCGGCCACCTGGTCACCGCACAGCATCAGATTCGGCGATGCCAAGTCGCCATGCACAACTTGAACTGTCAGCTCGGGTAGGCCGGCCAGGATCGCAGCGGCCCGATCGAGCAGCCCTCGCCGCTCCTTGGCCGCCTCCCACGCCCACTGCTCGAACCGGGTCAAGGTCGCCCGATTCCCATACCCCTCGATAATCCGATCGAAGGACTGCCATGCCTGTCCGACATCTCGTACTCCAACTGCTGCACGCAACGTCGGTGCCGCCGCTGGATGTTTCGCCAACCGGCGATGCAGCCTGCCCAACACCGCCCCGACCGCAGACCACCGCGCGCCAGAGATCCCGCCCTCAGCTGTCTCGCCGTCCACGAACTCCCACAACGACATCGGCGCGCGCTCATCGATCAGTTCGCCATCGAGCGTCCGCCGTACCTCAGGCACCGGTACGCCGCCCTGCCTGGCAAACTCGGCCAGCTCAATCGCGGCCCGTTCGCGCTCGAGCTCCCCGCGGTACACCTTCGCGAACCATCGACATCCGGCGTCATCGACGACGCGGAAGTTGATCGTCGCCGTGCCCGCCTGGATCGCGGTCACCTCGACAGCATGCACACCGTACGAGCGCGCCAAGGCATCCGCGATCCTCTCCGCTTCACTCAGGATCGTTGCCCGTCACACCATCGACCGCTTCGCGCAGCACGTCCGCGTGCCCCGTGTGCTTCAGATACTCCTCGAGCAGGTCGATGAGAATCCGCCGCCGGTTCGACGACCACTTCGGGTCCGGGTCCGGGATCACCACGTCGAGGCCGCCGTCCGCACTCAGCTCCGCCCAGGCGGCGCGAGAACGCGCGGCAGCGCCGTACCAAAGTCCGTAGAGCTGCTCCGGGTCATCCGTGACCGCAGATTCCCAACCCCACCGATCGTTCTCGACCCAGCTCCTGCTGTCCCAAGGCGCCGCAAGCGGCCTCTCCGCAGCCCGAGCCGTGAACCCGTCCTCGACAAACGCCATGTGCTTCACCAGCCCAGCCAGCGTCATCGCCGACGGCGCATGCCGCTGCCTCAACTGCTCCGCACCAAGCCCACCGGTCTTCCAAGCAAACTGCTTCCGCGCCCTGTCCAGCGCGAACTGCAGCATCTCCACTTCATCCCCACGCAGACACTCAGCGATCGGCAACTCTCGCCAGTCCACAACCCCTCCTCCGCAAGCCCTCCTCCACAAGCCGGCCTCCAGCATGCCGCACCGAGCGGCCACGGACCGGACTTGCCGAGTGGGCTGTGGTGGCCGGGGGAGATGCCAGACTCCGGCGATGGGGCGGGAACCGATCAGGGCAGTGCGGGCAGAAACAGGTATGCAGCCTGCCACCTCCGCCGCCCCGCTGGGTGGTGCGGAACCGCCGACGGACGTAGAGCTCATCCGTGGTGCAACCCGGGAGGAGTTCGCGCTCCTGTTCGACCGGCATGCAGTGACGATCCACCGCTACGTCGCCCGCCGCCTCGGCGTCGCCGACGCGGACGACCTCCTCAGCCAGACCTTTCTCGTCGCCTTCGAACGCCGTGACCGGTACGTCGGCCCCGCAACCGGCGCATTGCCCTGGCTCTACGGCATCGCCACCAACCTGATCCACCGACGGCGTCGCTCCGAGGTTCGCCAGTACCGCGCGTACTCCCGCTCCGAACCCGCCGGCCGCGACACCCACGACGATCCGCTCGCAACAGACGTCGCCTCCCGAGTAGATGCCGAGGCCGCCAAACGAGCGCTCGCCCGTGCCCTCGCCGGACTTCGCGCGCCCGAACGCGACGTACTCCTGCTCTACGCATGGGAGGACCTCAGCTACGCCGAGATCGCTGTCGCGCTGGCCATCCCGGTCGGCACCGTGCGCTCCCGCCTACACCGAGCCCGCAAAGCCGTGCGTACCACCCTCGGCCCCACCTTCGAGGAGAACCAGCCGTGAACGACCTAGACCTCCTCAAGAAACTTCACGACGACGTCGCTCCGCCGTCCGCACGCGCGCTCGCGCAAGCCCGACGCCAACTCGTCACCCCGCCGTCCCGCAGCCCGTGGCGTCTAGTCGTCGCACATCGACGGGCACTCCTTGCCGGCGCACTGGCGCTCACTCTGGCGGGCGGGTTCCTGGTCACGGACGTGGTCAAGCACGACGGCGCTCCGCCGCTCGGAGCCGTTGCCGACGCCGGGACCTTCCTCGCTGATGCGGCTTCGGCGAGCATCGCGGAGCCGGACGCGCCGATCCCGCCGGGGCAGTTCCTGAAGATCACCTTCCGAAGCACCCGGCTGACCCCGCTCGGTTCCAACCCCGGCCTCCGCGCCACGGAGTACGGCGAACGCGACACCTGGATCGCGGCCGACCGCAAAGCGCCGTACCCGACGCTGGTCAGCTGGATGTCCCGCGTGGACTTCGCGACCCCCGAGGCGCGCGAGCTGGCGCAGACCAAGGCGAAGTACCTCTTCCACACCACCACGCCAAGCCTGATGCTCAACTCCTGTCCGACCATCGGCAGTGGCGTCATCATGTTCGGGGCAATGAATTGCCGGCCCACTTGGCAGAACACGACGTTCGAGTTCCTTGCCGCACAGCCCCGCGACCCGGACGCGCTGCTCGCGGCGCTTCGCAGGAACCCCACGCCGCAGACCCCCGACGAAGCGGCGTTCGACCGCATCGGGTGGGTTCTGAGCACCGGCGTCGTACCCGCCGATCTCCGCGCCGCGCTGTACCAGGCCGCGCGCAAGATCCCTGGCATCAAGCTGCTCGACGACGTCGTCACGGTGGACGGGCGACGGGCCCGGGTGATCGCCCGCGACGGCGACGGTTACCGCGACGATCTGCTGATCGCCGAGACCGGCGGCCAGTTCCTCGGCACCCGGATCGCCATCATCAAGGACGGCCCGCCCGACATCAACGGCAAGCCCGAACGCTCCCTGCAGGCCGGCGACATCCTGTACTCCGCGATCGCCGGCGCCGGCATCACGTCGACCCCGCCTCCGACCAAATAGAGCCAGCGCTGCCCGGAGATCAGGGGACTCCGGGCAGCGCCATTCACAACGTCAGCTTTCGAGGGCGGCGTCGAGAGTGATGTCGACGCCGGCCAGCGCCTTGCTGATCGGGCAGTTCGCCTTGGCGGCCTGCGCTGCCTCCGCGAAGCCGGCCTCGTCCAGACCGTCGACCTCAGCGCGAACCGTCAGCTTGATACCGGTGAGCTTGAAGCCACCGTTCGCCTGGTCCGGACCAAGTGTCACGTCGGCCCGTACTTCGTGCGCCTGCGGCTTACCGCCCCGCTGGGCAATCTCGGCACTCAACGACATCGCGTAGCACGCCGTGTGGGCAGCCGCGATGAGCTCCTCCGGGCTAGTCGTGCCGCCCGCGTCCTCGGCGGCGCGCTTCGGGAATGAGACGTCGTACGTCCCGGCCTTCGAGCTGCTCAGCTCGACCTGCCCCGAGCCCTGCTCCAGAGTGCCGTTCCAAGCGGTCCGCGCGGTACGAGTCGGCATTGCGATCTCCTTCAGAAGTTGTCTTGTGTACAAGATATTTGTGCACAAGATATCCTGCCGTCAAGTCCCCACCGGGTGAGACGCCGACCACAGGAGCAAGCCATGACCGAGACCCGGGTCCTAGACGACCTGCTTTGCTTCGACCTGTACTCGCTGTCCCGGATGGTCACAGCCCTCTACCGCCCAGTGCTGGAACCCCACGGCCTCACGTACCCGCAGTACCTGGTCCTGGTCACGCTGACCCGCCTCGGCCCCTGCTCCATCGGCGACATAGCCCGAGCCACCCGCTTGGACCACGGCACCCTCACCCCGCTACTCCGCCGCCTGGCCGACCGCGGCGTACTAACCCTCGACCGCTCCCTAACAGACGCCCGCTCAGTAACCGTCGCCCTCACCCCCGCCGGCGAAGGCCTCAAGCCCGTCCTCCACGAGGCCCAATGCCACATAGGCGACTCCCTAGGCCTGACCGAGCCCCAAGTCCGCCGCCTCCAATCCACCCTCCACCACCTAGCCGACCACCTGGACAACTCCGCGGTCGACTAACCCTTCGGCGGGGGCTCGACGTACTGCGGGCTCAGTGCCCCGGGGGCAACTGCTTGAGGATGTCCTGCCAGCCGTCGAGCGCGGCGTGGACCTGTGGGCCTGCCTTGTAGGCGATCCAGATGCACGAGATCGCCTTCGCCACCTTCTTCAGAAACCCGGAGCCGCGCGCCTCAGGTGTGTTGTGCAGCGAGATGGTGATCTGGCCGACTAGACGCTCCATCGCTTGCTTGACAGCCCCCGGTCCGCCGATGCGGACATGGTCCATCGCCCAGATGATGTCGTGCAGACGCGCGTTGATCGCGGACCGCAGCTCTGCGGGCAGCGAGTCCTCGTCGGCCAGCTCATCGAGAAGATCCCTTACTGCAGCTTTGAGCTCAGCCACTCGCTCGGCATCCGGGAGAACACCCTCGGGCGCGCAGGTGGACAGGTACGCCGACAACCCGCCGAGGACGGCCAGCGCATTCGGATCCACGGCATCCGGCCCCGGGCTCGGAGTCTGCCGCGGATGGTGCTCGCTCATGATCGGCACGGCCCACTGACGTCCGAAGGCGTCGAAGAGCTCGATCTGTTCGGACGCTCCGCACTGAACGACAAGGCGATGAATCTCGGGAATGAGCGCGGCGACCTCGGCAAGCGCTACCGGCACCTGCCCTTCGGGTACGCCGAGAACCGTCGCCCAGGTGGCGTGCATCGTCGAGTCGGTGTGCGCGGCGGCGCGGTAGGCGCTCAGGACGGTGTGCAACCGGCCTGCGGGGTTGTTCGCGTTGCCCATAGCCTTCTTGGATCCTCTGCGGGTGTTCGACTTGCCGGTTCCGTCCTGCGCACTGACTCACCATCGACTGCGCCGGCTACCAACCGGGGCCGAAGTGCGCCCGCGCCGTGGGCCGGGCTTCGGGCTCCGAGTTCGGCTCTCTGCCACGGCGGCTGCCGTCAAGCACCCCGTCGTCGAACCACGGTTCGCCGACGGCGGCGTGATGTGGTCCCCGATGGTCCCTGGACAACCTGCACTGCCCGATCGAAGGGCTGTTGGCTGTACACGCCGCAGTTCGGTCCGGCTCGGTGCGTCGTCGCAGCGGCGAGATCCGGGCAAGACACTGGGCCAGCGCGATCTGCTCCGCCTGCGTCATCGCAAGCGCAACGGCAAGCCGGTGCAACCGCGCCGCAGTGGGCTTTCGCTGACCGGCGTACCACCCGTGCAACGTCGATCTCGAGATCCCGCTGAGCTCCTCAAGCCGCCGAAGTGATGCAGAACCCTGCCGCGCGCTGACTGTCGTGAGTACTCGCCCCAACTGCTCGAGGCTCGCCACCTGCTGGATCTGCTGCAGCGTCGCGTCCGGCTCCCGGAGCGCCGCCCTCCGAACATCCCACTCCCGCTCGATCTCCACCCACGTACGCCGCCCGGCCTCGTGCGTCGTGCCTGGCCGCGTCCGCGATTGGGTTGCGCTGACGGTCATCCACAGTCGCAGCCAACACCTGAGCTGATCCCCGCCAACGCCGCAGGCATCCAGAATCGCCCGCACCAACTTCCAGTTCGGAAACCGCGTCCCCGTGAGCGACCGCGCGATATGCGGATGCGAGTAGTTGCCGCTCTCAGCAATCTGCCGAACGGTCTTTCCGGCCCGCTTGCGCACGGATCTCAGCAGGTAAGCGAACTCATGCCGGTAGTACTCGACATGCCATTCATCAGACCCGAACTGGGGAGCTACCACGGCCAACCTCCGGTGCACCTGCAAATGCACGTGCATATGCACGATGTTGGTCCAGACGATAGTCTCTCCACACCATCAGATCCAGACCACTTCCCCACCTGGCACCAGGCGGTGCCTGCACAACAGTCACAAGCTCCTGACCTGCAGAAATGCCCACAATCCCGTCCCGCCCCTGTCCGATCTGCCAACGCCAGAGCGACATCACCCCAGCCCGCGGCACCTCCGGATCGCGACCACAAGCCCGTCACCCACCCCCATGCGTTCGCGCGTACGGGCTGTTTGCCGCTGTCTGTTCAGTGGTATTAAGGCAGGTGGGGTTGTGGGGCGCTGTGATGGCGCCGGGGGTTGTTTCCGGCTGTTGGCCGGGACAGGGGGAATGGTGAGCAGGTTTTCGGTGGTCCAGTTCGACTGGCCCTGCCCCGGCTCCGGGTATGTCGCGCTCGCGCAGTTCCGACGATCAGTCAGCGAGTTTCGCTCGCTGTAGTTGGATGTTCGAGGGAGGGGTCCAATGTTCAGGTACGTCACGCGCGCAGCCGTTGTGGCAGGGAGCGTCGCCGGGCTGCTGTGGGTCGCAGCCAGTCCCGGTACGGCGACCAGCGGCCAAGAACGGCAGTTCGTCGTCCTCTACGCCCAGGGCGGCTCCGCTGACGCCGCGCATGCCGCGATCGCCGCCGCCGGCGGCACGCTGCTCAGCGAGAACACGGCGATCGGAGTCGCCACCGTCACCACCAAGAGTCAGAGTTTCCAGGCGGCTGCCGACGCCTCGTCCGCGATCGCGGGCGTCGCGCGAAGCACGGTCATCGGCCACGCGCCTGACGACGGCGCGGCCGTTGGGAAGCCGAGCGTGAAGCTCGACCCCGCACAGACCGACCTCAAAGGTGCAAAAGCAGGCAGTGGCAACGCGAAGAACGGGAAGAAGCAAGAGCCGCTGGCCGGGCTGCAATGGGACATGCAGCAGATCGGCGCCACCGCTGACGGCTCCCAGCGCTACGAGCAGGGCAACGGCGTACGGGTCGGCATCATCGACACCGGCGTCGACGGTACCCATCCCGACATCGCCAAGAACTTCGACAAGGCGCTGAGCCGCAACTTCACGACAGACATCCCGGTCGACGCGAACGGCGCGATCGTCGACGGGCCGTGTGAACACCCGAGCTGCGTCGACCCAGTCGACGAGGACGACAACGGTCACGGTACGCACGTCGCGTCCGAGATCGCGTCGCCAGTCAACAAGCTCGGCATCGCGGGTATCGCTCCGAAGGCGACGATCGTCAACCTGCGGGCCGGCCAGGACGCGGGCTTCTTCTTCCTGCAGCCCACGGTCGATGCGCTGACCTACGCGGGCGATCACGGCATCGACGTCGTGAACATGAGCTTCTACGTCGATCCGTGGCTGTTCAACTGCGCCGACAATCCGGCCGATTCGCCCGAGGCCCAGGCCGAGCAGCGAACTGTCGTGATGGCGATGCAACGGGCGCTCGACTACGCCTACAACCATGGCGTCACGCTGGTCGCAGCCGCGGGCAACGGCGCGAGCGACTACAGCAAGACGATCGTCGACGCCTCGAGCCCGGACTTCCCGAGTGTGCCCGGTGAAGCGCCGTACCAGCGGACGATCCCGACCTCGTGTACCTCGATGCCGTCGGAGGGCAACCACGTACTTTCGGTGACCAGCACCGGTATCTCCAAGCGCAAGGCCTACTACTCGGACTTCGGCAACGGCTACGCTGACGTGTCCGCACCTGGCGGGGACGTGTACGACACCGCTGACAACAAGCGCGACATCACGAAGGCCATCCTCGCCGCGTACCCGAAGAGCCTCGCCGTGGAGCGTGGTCAGCTCAATCCCGACGGCACGCCGAACACACCCAACGTCGTCCAGAGCTGCAACAAGGGAGTCTGCGGCTACTACCAGTACCTGCAGGGCACATCGATGGCGTCACCGCACGCCGCCGGCGTCGCTGCTTTGGCGGTCGGCCGACTGGGCGTCAAGGACCACGTCAACGGTGGCTTGAAGGCTTCACCGGCAGCTGTAGAGCAGGTACTACGCGGCACAGCGACTGACACCCCGTGCCCGACACCCGCGGCATTCACCTATACGCGCCAGGTCCTACAACCCGACGGCTCCTTCCTGACCGTCACATCCACCCAAACCTGCGAAGGCACCCCAACGAACAACGGCTTCTTCGGCGACGGCATCCTCAACGCAACAAAGGTCGCCCGAGGGCACTAACTCACCGCCCGGCGCCGGAACCACGGTTCCGGCGCCGGCTCCAACACCAGAGGCACTGCGGCCGCCGCGTCGGGGGTCCTGAAGTTGGGCGCTACCCGCAGCACCAATTCGGTTGATTTCGACCCTTGCTGCCCTGCTCGCCGCCCGTTTGTACCCACGGCACCCGTGGGCGGGATGACCCGTTCGGGATGATGCCTGCGGCGCCGAGGCGTCGTACGTTCGGGGCCAGCGCGGACGGCTCGCGTCAATCGGACGACGTCGGAGCGGGGGAGAGACTTGATGAGGCATGATCGACGCCCGCGGACGACACTGGTGATCGAAACACTGCTGACCGTGATCTTGGTCAGCGTCATTCTCAACACTTCGACCGCGGCCTGCGGCATCGCCCAGAACGCGGCGATCGCGGTCGGCTCGACGGCCGCGCTGCTCGGCCTGTTTGGCGGCCCGATCAGCGGCGCGTCCATGAACTCGGCCCGCATCCTCGGACCGGACATCGTCGGCAACGACTACACGGGCTGGTGGATCGATGTCGCCGGCCGGTGATCGGCGCCGTCATCGCCGTGGCGATCATCGGAGCCGTGCGCGGACTTCCGGACAAGGCCGAGGTCGAGGCCACCGAGGGCGGCGCCCTGCCGATGACCGGCACTCCCACCCGCGACAGCCACAGAGTAGGCAGGCCAGAGACATGTGCCGCCCAGCCGGCGTCAGGAGCGTGTGGCGATGACGGCTGAAGCGCCTCAGAGCCGGGTCGGCGAGGAAGACCGCAGCCTAGAGGTGCGCTGGATCTTCCCGGGCCGGCTGGAGGCCGCGGTGGCCGGATGGTTCGGGCGGTTCCCGATCGGGACGGAGTCGCGCGAGGACAGCTACCTGCTGGATCCGCGGTTGCCCGGGCTTTCGGTGAAGATCCGCGGGGGCCGGGCACTGGAGGTCAAGATGTACCACGGGAGCCCGGGAATCCTGGAGGTACCGGGTCGCGCCCGCGGACGCCTGGAGTCCTGGCAGAAGTGGTCCTTTCCGGTCGATTCGTCCGACCAGTACGGCGGCGGCCCGCCCGCCTGGCGCCCGGTCCACAAAATTCGACGCATCAGCCATTTCTCACTGGCCGGAGGGCAGATCGCGGCGCGTGCCTCGACCCAGGTCCATGAGCCGCAGTGCGACGTGGAACTCACCGAGGTCAGCACCATCGGCCAGCACTGGTGGACCCTGGGGTTCGAAGCGAGCGGTCCTGCCGATCTGCTCCGAACCGCAGTCGAAGCCACCGCCCAGCTCGTGTTCAACCCGCCCCTGCCGCGTAGTGCTGAACCCGGTCTGGCTGAATCCAAGTCTTACCAGCAATGGCTGTTAGGCGGCTAATTGATAGTGCGGCGAGACTCGACCCCTGACCGAAGGTTTAGAGTCCGATGGTCTTGATCTCAACGTGAATCTTGGTGAGGGTCACGGCCATCACGGTCCGACGACGCCGCCGCTCTGGTCGGCTTGGGCCTTGACCGCTCGGAAGACGTTGCCATGGATCCGGTCGGCGCCGAGTCGTGCGATGAAGCCGTCGCGCTCCAGCACCATTCTGACGGCGGGCTTCAACCGGGCCAGGCGCAGCGTGAGCCCGGCGTCCTCCGCCAGGCGAAGGATCTCGTCCATCGTGCCCGCACCCTGCGAATCGACGAAGTCGATCCCGTCGCAGTCGAGCACGATCCCGGTGAGGTCCGGTGACGATTCCACGAGGTTCCGGATGTGGTCGTGCAGTGCGTCCGCGGTGGCGAAGAACAGGCCACCGTCGAAGCGGAGTGCGATCACTCCCGGGAACTGCTCGTCGCCGGGATACTCGTCCGCCTCGCGGAAGACCTGCGTACCCGCTTCGCGCCCGAGCAGCGGCATGTTCGGATGGGTCGCCACCGCGATCAGCCACAGCAAAGACAGCCCGATCCCGATCACTACTCCGGCGAGGACGCCGACGATCAAGGCTCCCGCGAGCGCTGCCAGCGCGATCAAGAAATCGAATCGCGCGACGTGCGCCAGCCGCCTCATCTCGGGGATGTCCATCATGCCCATCACGACCGCCTCGATGATCAAGGCTGCGAGGACCGGCTTGGGCAGGTCCGAGAACAACGGCGCCAGGAAGAGCAGGGTCAGCAGCACGACCGCACCGGACGTCAGCGACGCCAGACTTGACCGGGCGCCGGAGTGGTCGTTCAGTGAACTGGCCGACAGGCTTGTCGACACAGGCATACCTTGCAACAGCCCCGACCCGGTGTTGGCCATCGCCTGCGCGACGGACTCCTGGTCGACGTCGATCGGATAGCGGTGCCGGGCGGCGAAGGCTCGTGCGTCACCGGCCGTCTGGGAAAAGCCGACCAGAACGAGTGCCACGGCTGACAGCGCCACCGTGGCAGCGTTGTCCCACAGCAGATCAAGAGGTGGGAGCGTGATCGACGGAAGTCCGCTCGGCACGTCGCCGACGAGCGCGACGCCACGGGCGCCGAGATCGAACAGCCAACTGGCCAGCAGACCACCGACCACCAGAACGAGTGCCCCGGGTACTCGCGGAGCAATTCGTCGCACGCCGAAGACCACGACCAGCGACACCGCGCCGACGATCACCGTCGCGCCCTGCGACTCACCGAGGGTTCCGAGCCAGGACCACAGTTCCTGCGGCGGAGTGGACCCCGTCACCTTCGTGCCGGTGAGTTTCGGCAACTCGCCGATCACCACGTCGATCGCCGCCCCGAACAGGAAGCCGGTCACCACGGCACGGGAGAGGAACTGCGCGATCCATCCCATCTTCAGCACAGCGACGACGAGGAACACCAGGCCCGACGCGAGCGTGATCCCGGCGACGAACGAGGCCGCATCCTGCTCCGTGGTCAGGCCGGCGGCGAGGACGGCACTCGCCGCGATCGCGGCCAGCCCGGAACTGGGCCCCATAGAGATCTGGCGGCTCGTGCCGAACACGGCGTAGAGGATCGCTCCCGCGGCGGCCGCGTAGAGACCGTTCTGGAGCGGGATGCCGGCGATCCCCGCGTAGCCCAGATTCTTCGGGACGATCAGCGCGGCGACCGTCACGCCCGCCACCAGATCACCTCGAAGCCAGCGGCGGTCGTAACCGCGTATCTGTCCGACCAGAGGCACGAATCTGCGGGCTCTCCGGGGCGCTGCGTCACCCACCGCGACTCCTTCCCCTGCTTATACACAAAGGTTGGCGACCCGCGGCTCCCGCACCTCATCCCCGCCGGGGGATTGACGCGGCCCGGACCCAGTTCTGCATGTTCTTCTCGTAGGGCGGACGGGACTCGAACCCGTGACCCAGGGATTATGAGTCCCCTGCTCTAACCAGCTGAGCTACCGCCCCGTGTGCGGGTGATCGTAGCGGGTTGTGGGAAACCAGGGTGGGGTCAGGGGTTTGACTGAGGGGTGGTGACCGGGGAGCGGGCATGATTGAGGCAGGTCCGGACGAAGGGAATTGCCATGGGCTGGTTCATTTTTCTGGTGATCGTGGTTGGCGCGATCGCGGCGTACAAGTTCCGTGTGCCGTTGCTGGCGAAGATCCTCGGTCAGCCTCAAGACCGTATCCAGCGGGCGATCGACCGGAAGAAGGGTAAGTAGGACGTCGAGAGGCCCCGACCGCTTGAAGCGGTCAGGGCCTCTGTGGTCGAACGTGTCAGCCGACGCGTACGGCGGCGACCGAGGCGGATGCGGTGATCTCGTTGCTGCCGGCGGCGCTGCCGTCGTCGTTGTAGCCGAAGGCGAACACCTCGACGGTGGTCGCCTTGGGTACCGTCACGATCTTCACGGTCGCGCCGGTCAGCTCGCGGTCCTTCGCGGGCGAGATCTCGGCGCCGAGGATGGTCCCGTAGTCGGTGCCGAACGCCGTGTCGGAGGCGCCGACCCGGAGCGCGAGCTGCGGCCGCGTGCCCGGTGCGCCCGCGGTGATGCGGGCGAAGAAAGCGGTCGAGTTCAGCAGCCAGGTGCCCGGCTGCAGGGTGAACTCGCCCACCTTGGTCTTGTTGGTCTTGAACGACCCGCCGATCTTCGCGATCGCCACCGGATCGAAGTCCTTCGCGACACCGGACTTGCCGTACACATCGGTGTCCTTCAGGAACGCGTTCCGGTCGGCCGGCACGATCTTGCTCGCGGGCAGGCTGTTGTCCACGACCTGCGAAGCAGCGACCGAGCGCGGGCAGAGCGGGTACGAGAGGCTCTTGCAGTCCGGCTTCACGGCGCCGTTCGCGGCAACCGTGACACCGACCAGCACGCCGGCCCCGAGCACGGCCGCGACCAGCAGCCGTCCGCTCTTGGTGTTCAGGAACTTCTTGACGTTCACAGGGTTTCCTTCCCCTCCATCCCCGAGGCCCCCTCGGGATCTGCAGAGGAACGTACCGGCAAAGTGTTGGTCTAGGCCACTATCAAACCCTTGAATCAGGTGGGGAGTGTCCGGCACCACGCGGTCAGCGTGACCTTCGCGGTCGTACCCAGGTCGGTGTCCACCGGCCAGACGACCGCGTGCTCGCCTTTGCCTTGCGCAACGGCCAGGTAGGTGCCGGATGCCTTGTCCTCGCCGGCTTCGACCGTGCTGGACCAGGAGATGGCAGCGACGGCCGTTTCACCCTTGCGTAGGAGCAGCTTCTTCGGCCCTGGGTCGATCGCCATGTACGACGTACCGCGGGTCATCGTCAGGTTCATCGCTCGGCGGTCGGCGTCCAGCACCGCGATGTCGGGGTAGCCGTCGACGGTGATCGGTGTGGAGCGGCAGTTGGTCAGCTTCACGACCACGGCGCGGTGGCCGAGTGCCGCGTCGACCGTTCCGACGGTGATCGAGGCGCCGGAGGCTGGGCACGTGGGCTTCGGCGGTGCGGGCGTCGGATCGGGGTGAACGGTGGTGAAGGGGGTCGGTCCTAGCGGCCGGGGGGTCAATTGCGTGAGGGCCGGCTTGTTGCCAGTCGTCACTGCTGCACTCTGGGTGCCGCAAGCGGTGAGGAGAAGCAGTCCGGCGAGCAGCCCCACCCGGGCACGACGATGCATTCGTCGAACCTACCTGCGCCCACACGCAACGAAAAAGCCGGGCTCCTGTGAAGAGGAGACCGGCTGTGCGTTGCTCCCGCGACTGGACTCGAACCAGTAACCTGCCGGTTAACAGCCGGCTGCTCTGCCAATTGAGCTACGCGGGATCGTGGTAGTGCGTGACCCCGAAAACCCTGAGGACTTGAGTAGGTTAGCAGGCGGGCAGCGAACTACAAAAACGGGATTCGGGTCCCTGCGGGGTCAGATTCCGAACTCGTCGCGGACCTGCCGGAGCGCGGCCTCCGCAGCGTCCACGACCCCCGGCTGGTCGGGCTCCAATCCCTTGTCCAGAACGAAGTTCCAGGTGACCGGCGCGTCGGTGACAGCCGGATTCCGGCGGCCGACGATGCGTACGCCGCGTTTGCCGGCCAGCGGAACGTGGCGCTGGACGATGATGCTCGCGTCGACGCGTTCACGGAGGAGCTGGCCGAAGCGCCCGGGGTCCTCGACCTTGAGCTCGGTCGCGCGCAGCGGCGTACCAAAGTCGGTCGTCTCGTAGATGTGCAGCACCGATGCTTCGGAGTCCCAGTTGGCGCGCTCGATCTGCTCCCAGCCGACCCGGTGATCGGCGTCCGTGGAGTCCGACGGCAGGTAGACGGCTGTCCGCGTGCCGGCGGCCCAGCGGCCGTTGGTCAGTTGCACGGCGGCCAGGATGTCTTCCTTGCTCCCGGTCGCTGCGCGGGCGGCCGCCGAGACGGCGTCAGCCAGCTCACGCGGCCAGGCAGTGCGGAGAAGTCTCACATGTTCATCATCCCAGTCTGAGCAAAGTCGGTGGATCGAGGGTCAGGCGACGTAGTCGCGGAGCTGGGGGAGGGCTCGGCGGCGCAGGTGGCGGAGGGCTTCGCGTTCCAAGGTGCGAACTCGTTCGGTGGTCAGGTCGAGGCGGGTGGCGGTTTCTTCTGGAGTACAAGGGATTCGGCCCTGCAGGCCGTAGCGATGCAGCAGGACGGATTGGTGCAGGTCGTCGAGGAACTGCAGGTGGTGAGCGAGGTCACGGCGGAGGGCGGCCCGCAGAACGATCGGGTCGTCGTCGATCACCGAATCGGACTCGTCGAGGTCCAGGCTCTCGGGCTGGATCCGCCACGCCTGGGCGCGCTCGACCCGCGCGACGGTCAGGCCGGCCGCGTGGGCCAGCTCGGGATTGGTCGGCTCTCGCCCCAGCTGCTGCGTCAGGTCGTTGCGGCTCGTCGCCACCCGGGACGCGTCGGCGTACGCCTGGGCCGGCATCCGGACCAGCCGCGACCTGTCCGAGATCGCGCGTCCGATCGACTGGCGGATCCACCAGATCGCGTACGTCGAGAACCGGTGCCCGAGCCGATGATCGAACCGCTCGACCGCCCGCATCAGCCCGATGTTGCCCTCCTGGATCAGATCGAGCAGCGAGATCCCCTTCCCGGCGTACCTCCGGGCCAGTGAGACGACGAGCCGCAGATTGCCCTCGATCATGCGGTGCCAGGAGAGCCGCCCGAGTGCGACCAGCTGCCCCAGCTCACCCGAGTCAGGCCGCCCCGGATCGCCGCTCAGCTGCTCCGCCGCCAGCAGCCCGGCCTCGATCCAGTGCGAGTGCTCGCTCACCTCCTCCAAGGTCAGTAGTTCGTGCCGCCCGATGTCGCGCAGGTACGCCACCAGCGCGGTCACGTCCGCCGGATCACAGTCCAGATCTGCCATCCCGTCCCTCTCGCCGCCGAATCTCGTTACCAAAGAGAGTGCCGCGATTCGGTCGGCCAGAACGCGGTGACTTTAAGTATGTGGATAACTACGACAAGTCAGTTCCAGGCTGGGTACGACGGCGCGACCTCGGCGTATCGATCGGACCACGAGGGGATCTCGGCGTCGTCGAGCCAGGCCTCGAGCCGGTCGAAGAAGGCGTGCGTGCCCGGGATGAAGCCGCGAGCGTTCTGCTCGGACAGGCCGGTGTGCGTGAAGGTCAACAATGTCCCGCCGCCAGAAGGACGCAGCTCATACCGAACGACGCTGTCCTCGACGATGCGCTGATGCCATTCGTGCTCGAGCACGTACGGCGGCTCCCAGACAAGGATCCGGCCGGTCAACCGCTTCGCGTCCGGCGCGGCTGGGGGGTCGGTCGGGATCATCTCGATCGTGCCGCCGCTGCGCCCGTCGATCACGGTCTCGCCGAACCAGGCCTTGCGTTCGAGCGGATCGGTGAGCGCCGCCCACACGCGCTCGATCGGGTACGGGAGGTGGCGGCGGAAGGTCATCGTGGTGCGGTCGCCGTCGATGGCGAGCTCGCCCAGGCGGTCAGGTGCGGTCATGCGGTCCGGAGTGGTCATGCGGGGGCTCCTCGGGGTTGTCGGCCAGGTGCTGCTCGAGGGCGTCGAGATGCCGCGGCCAGTACTTGCGGTACCGGCTGATCCAGTTCTCGATCTCGATCAGCCGGTCGGCGCGTAGCGCATAGATGCGCTTCTGGCCCTCCGGCCGTACGTCGACCAGCCCGACCTCGCGCAGGATCCGCAAGTGCCGGGATACGGCCGGCTGGGTCAGCCGGTGCAGGTGCTCGACCAACTCACCGGCCGGTCGCTCGCGCTCCGCCAGCAGATCGAGCACCTCCCGGCGGCTCGGCTCCGCGATCGCCTCGAACACGTCCATGGCGAGAAGTATTACAGAAGGCGTATATAGAGTTCAAGTGATATATCTCAGGCGTACGCCCGGAGCCCGCTGAGGAGGCCCTGATGGAACGGGTTGGCGTCGACCGCGTCGAACCAGGCCGCTCCGGTGGTCAGCGGCTCCGGCGGCGGGACGACGACCGCCTGAGGCATGGCGCCGGCCGGACCGCGCCGACGGAATTGATCCTCGAGCTCAGGCGCGGGCATATCCGGCAGGAGCACGAACGTGTCAGCAGGCAGCGAAGTAGTTGTGTTTGGGGAGAAGGCATCAGGAGCGTCGGCTGCGAGCGCGGCGAAGGTGGTCGCGGCGCGGGCGGCCGCGCCGGCCGGATCCTGGCGAACCTTCTCGAGGTCGGCGAGGACCGTGGCGAAGGTGACCGACGAATCGCCGTAGTCGATGAAGCGCGAGAGCTTGCCGGTCCTGATCCGAGTGGCAGCAGGCGCCAGCGGATTCATCAGCGACGGTACGCCGTACCGAGCCCGCCCACCTACGACGACCAGGCGGACGTCAGCTTCGCGAGCGACGATCAGCGAGCGGTAGAAATCGGGGTCCGAGCGGCGTACGACGATCAGGTCAGCCAGCGCGCCACGTTCCAGCCGGCCCAGCGGCCGCGGCCACACCCCGGACAGCGCATCGCCGGGGTTCGACGTCAGCATCCGGACCAGTTCCTCGTCCGTGAAGACCGACTGGGTCTTGTTCCACAGGTCCGCGACCTTCAACTCCCACAACACATTCCGCGTCCCCGACGGGCCCCAGTCCGATCCGAGGCACAACCGCACCCCGGCGGCGTGCGCGGTTTTCACATCCGCCGTTGCCCCGTACAGCCAGAGGTTCGAGAACGGCGACCACACCAGCGTGGAATTCCCGGCCCGCATCGCGGCGAAATCATCGGCGTTCAACGCGCCGCCGTGAATCGCCACCAGTTGCGGTTTCACGACGTCGACCGCTTCGAGTAACTGGAACTCGGACCGCAGTTTCGGATCCGACCCCTCCGCCGAATGCGCGATGAATCCACGCCCGGCCGCGACCGCCGCGGCGTACGGCGCCAGCGCTTCCTTGCTGTCGGCAACAAGTGTGCTGACCCGGATGAAATCGTCGTGGGTGCCGAGTTTCTCCGAGTCGATGTTCCGGATCAGGTCGTTGTCCGGCGGTACGGCGCCGCGCGGGTTGCCCTGGATCGACGTCGTACCGCCGATGATCGCCCGCGTCTCGACGTACCTGAGCAGGGCTCGCCCCGCGGCCGCGCCGAGCAATCGGGCCGGCTGGCTGATCTGGGCGCTGTACGTCGGCGCGCCGCCCCACTGGTTGTGCGAGGTCCACGGCTTCTTCCGCGCGGGCTCCGTCCACAACGGCAGGCTGTTGTACATCAAGTGATTGTGTAGATCGATCAACCCGGGATAGATCAGCCCGCCGGCGGCGAGTTGCACTGCGTTCTCGAAACCGGCCGGTATCGCGTCGATGGGAGTGACCGCCGCGATCAGTCCGTCATCGCCGACATACACCGCGCCACCGGGAAGAACCTGCCCGTCCGGTCGCATTGTCACCACGGTTCCACGCAGTACAAACATGGTTCGCCCTCCCGTAGAATTCCCCGTGCCGCCCCTGATCTCGACTGTAAGGTCACGGATCGTCGAGGGGGAGGTATGACGATGGCCGATTTCGATGCCGGACCGCCGGCTACGGTGGCCAGGCACTTCGCGAGAGTCCCGAGTTATGCGGACTTCCGGGAATTGTTCTGGTACGACTGGGGCCCGGTTTTCTACCGCGGCCGGCTCAACCGCACCGCGCGACTGCTGGCGATCGCGTCCGATCCCGGTCCGACCGAGCGGGTCGCGGGACGCACGTTGGTAGGCGACGCAGGCCAACGCGTACAAGGATTCCTGGCCAAGCTCGGCCTGACCCGCAGCTACGCGCTCGTCAACGCTTATGCCTACGCGCTCATACCTACGCGTGCTCAGAAGGCCGTACCCCTGCTGTCCAGGCCGGATCAGCTCGACTGGCGCAACACCTTGCTGGAGCTGATCACCGGACCCCAACTGCAGGCGATTGTGGCGTTCGGCTTCCAGGCCCGCACCGCGCTGCACCTGTGGGACGCCAAACCCGCTGTCCCGGTCTTCGAGGTGCCGCATCCGACGAGCCGCAGCCCGAAGGTCCTCGTCGACAGTTGGCGTCAGGCGATCACCGAACTTCGCGCGATCGTCACCCCCGACCCCGACGGCGACCCCACTCTGCCGAACTACGGCCCCAAGTTCCTGGAGTCCGACTATGCTCCGATCCCACGCGGCGACCTGCCCTTCGGAGTGCCCCCGTGGCTCGGCGATGACGCTTGGGGACGTCAGGACAAACCGCGGCACAACAACAGCGTCGAACGTCCGTCGACCGACCTTCTGAACACTCTTGTCTGGCGCGCACCCAAGCTCGGCTGAAAGTTGTCCCCTGCTGCCGCTACCTTGGTCGGATGCGAGTGGCGACGTGGAATGTGAACTCGGTCAAGCAGCGGATGCCGCGGCTGCTCGACTGGCTCGACGAGCGGCAGCCGGACGTCGTGTGCCTGCAGGAGACCAAGCTTGCAGACGACGCCTTCAACGCCCTGCTCGGCGCCGAGCTGACCGACCGCGGCTACGAGGTCGGTCTGTACGGCGAACCACAGTGGAACGGCGTCGCGCTCCTGTCCAAGGTGGGGCTCGAGGACGTCGTGACCGGTGTCGCCGGCGCGCCCGGCTTCCCGAATCCTGAGGCGCGGGCCGTCGCCGCGACCTGTGGCGGCATCCGGATCCACTCGCTGTACGTGCCGAACGGGCGCGTCCCGGACTCCGATCACTACCACTACAAGCTCGCCTGGCTCGCTGCCCTGACCGAAGTCATCGCGAGCGGTCCGGCCGATCAGATCGTCTGCGGTGACATGAACATCGCGCCGACCGACGCCGACGTTTTCGACCCGGCGGCGTACGTCGGTCAGACGCATGTGACTCCGCCCGAGCGGCAGGCGCTCGCGGAGCTGATGGCCGCGAAGGATCTGCACGACGTCGTCCGCGACCGCTGGCCGAGCGACCGCATCTTCAGCTATTGGGACTACCGCGCCGGCATGTTCCACCAGGACCTCGGCATGCGGATCGACCTGATGCTCGCGACCGATCCGGTGGCGGAGCGGGTCAAGGCCGCGTGGATCGATCGCAAGGCTCGCAAGGGCACCGGGCCGAGTGACCACGCCCCGGTGATCATCGATCTCGACACCGCGCCGGACGGCGATATCGGTCCGGTCGTGCCACCGCCGTCCGCGCCGCGGACCGGCCGGAAGAAGACGACCAAGCTTCCCCAGAGCCGCTGATGCGCCGCCTCGCTGCAGTCGCGATCCTCGTGCTCGCGACCCTCACCGCCTGTAGTGACGACAAGCCGCCCGCGCCGAGCCCGGTCGCGTGGACGAAGGTCGACACCCCAGCAGAGCCGGTCACGCTCACCGCCCACGACGACCAACTGCTGATCGGCCTGCGTCATCGCGGCGCCGAGGTCGTCCCGGAGCTCCTCATGCAGGACAGCACCGGCAAGCGCACGCCGATCACGGTCAAACCCAACCCGGCGAGCCCGTACGCGACCGAAGCCATCTGGTACTCGATCGCGTACGACGGCAAGCAGCTCCTCGCGCTTGGCGGCGCGGCCGGCGGCGCGCACTCCAACACCCGCTGGACGGTCTGGTCCGGCACGCCCCAAACCGGACTGATCGAACAGCCACAGGACTTCTTCACATTCGGCGGCCAGACCGCGGGCGACCTCTACAGCGCAGTCATCACGCCGAGCGGTCGCGCGCTGCTCGGCTCGTGGGGCGGCGTGGTGACCGGTAACGACGCCATGGTTTGGCTGCCCCAGGGCAACAAGTGGACCCGGCAGGATCCGGCAAAGACGGCGCTGCAGAGTACGCCGAACCTCCTCGTCGGCCCCGGCTTCGGCGCGACGCTCGGCGAGAGCATCGTCCTCTTCGGCTCGCAGGTGCGCCTCGCGCCCAACGTGGTCGCCCAGGAGGCAGCCGTCTGGCGTTCGACCAAGCTCAACCAGGGCTGGTCCCGGATCGTCCTGCCCGAGCCGGGCAACCGCAGCCAGGCGAACACGGCCACCTGTGCCAAGGACTGCGTGATCTCCGGGTACGTCGACGGTCAGCTCGCGCTCTGGCAGCTCGACGCATCGGGTACGGCGAAGCGCCTCCAAGGCGTGCCATCCGTCCCGGTCGGCGACAAGGACAAACTGCCGCCGCCGATCGTCGACGGCGGCAAGATCATCCAGATCGTTGCCCAGGACAACAAGGTGAAGGTGCTCACGTACCAGGACGGTCACTGGACCGTCCAGGACTCACAAGGTCCGGCCGGCCAGGTGACCGACGACGTCCTGATGCCGGATCACAAGCTCTACCTGATCGCCGGCACCACGCTCTGGCAGACCACCCTCAGCTGAACCCCCAGCTGACCCTTAGCTGAGGAGCCCCTTCACGTACGCCGCCTGGCCCGCGTGCTCCGCGCAGTCGTCGATCACGCTGACGAGTCGCACCCCGAGCGAGACCGGCGGGTTCCACCGCTTGTCGACGATCCGGTCCAGACCTTCGTCGGTCACCGTCTCGAGGAACTGCACAGTGCGCGCGTGCACGGCGTCGTAGTACCCGAGCAGCTGATCCGCTGACAGTTGAACCAGCGCCACCTGGTCCGACGTGTGTGCGTATCCGGTGTCGGCCGCGGGCAACGGCAGACCGAGCCGCTCGTGCCACCCGTCCGCCGTGTACACCTGGTCATATCCACCCGCATCCGCGAGGTGGTCGTCCTGGACCCGAGTCAGGTGCCAGACGAGCCAGGCGATCGAGTTGGCCGAGTCACCCGGCCGCGCCGCGAGAGTCTTGTCGTCGAGCCCTGTCACGACATCGTGCAGGACCTCCTGAACCCGGCTGTGTGCGTCCAGCAGCAGTTCACTTGTCTTCATACCGGCCACCGTAGTCTTCGACTGGGACAGTTCTGAGAGAGGGAGCAACCGTGGAATATCGCACGCTGGGCGCGAGCGGCGCTGTGGTCTCGACCTACACGCTCGGCACCATGACGTTCGGCAACGAGACCGACGAGGCGGGTGCGCACCTACAGCTGGATCGATACACCGAGGCCGGCGGCACTTTCATCGACACCGCGGACGTGTACACCGGCGGTGTGTCCGAGCAGATCTTCGGACGCTGGCTGGCGAAGAGCTCCGCCCGCGACACCGTCGTACTGGCCACGAAGGGCCGGTTCCCGACCGGTGACGGGCCGAACGACGTCGGCACCTCGCGTATCCATCTGCGGAAGGCGCTGGACGCGTCGCTCGACCGGCTCGGTGTCGACCACATCGACCTGTATCAGCTGCACGCGTGGGACCCGGTCACGCCGCTCGAGGAGACGCTGAGCTTCCTCGAGGACGCCGTACGGGCCGGCAAGATCGCGTACGCCGGTCTGTCGAACTTCACCGGGTGGCAGCTGCAGAAGGCGTGCGACCTGATCGGGTACCGCGGCTGGTCGAAGCTCGTGACGCTGCAGCCGCAGTACAACCTGCTCGTGCGTGAGATCGAGTGGGAGATCGTGCCGGCCGCGCAGGAGAACGGGCTGGGTCTGCTGCCGTGGTCGCCGCTCGGGGGCGGCTGGCTGACCGGGAAGTACTCGTTCGACGAGGAGCCGACCGGTGCGACTCGCCTGGGGGAGAACCCGGATCGCGGTGTCGAGTCCTGGTACCGGCGCAGCCGCAACCAGCGGGTCCGTGACGTGGTCGACGCGGTCCGGGAGATCGCCGAGGCCCGCGGGATCTCGATGGCGCAGGTCGCGCTCGCCTGGCTGGTCGACCGGCCGATGATCACGTCGGTGATCCTCGGCGCCCGCACGCTCGAGCAGCTCGACGACAACCTCGCCGCGGCGGATCTGCACCTCACCGCGGAGGAGACGGCGAAGCTGGACGAAGCGAGTGATCCGGGCGCGGCGGACTATCCGTACGGCGGTCCTGGCGTGGCGCAGCGCGGGCGGCCGATCACCGGCGGTCGTTCCTGAGAGCAGTCTCAGGTAGCTGAGAAACTCTCAGCGGAAATGCCCCGGATTCCGTGGATTCGTCCGCGGTGGTTCCGGCGCGCCGCGGATTGCGGGAGGCTGTGTGGGCCGACGAGCCATCACGCCCGGTGGCTCCCGGCTCGCACAGCCCGAAGGAGAGTCAGCAAGTGATGATCCGCCACAATCGCAGACTTCCCCTGGTCGTCGGCCTCGGCGCCGCACTGGTCGCCGCCGTCGCCGTCCCAGCCGTTGCCCTAGGCCACGATCAGGGTGCGCCGACGACCACCCCGATCAAGCATCTGGTGGTGATCTTCCAGGAGAACGTCGCGTTCGACCACTACTTCGCGACCTATCCGCAGGCCGCCGATCCGGCCGGCGAACCCGCGTTCACCGCGGCCCCGGGGACGCCGAGTGTGAACGGCCTCAACACCCCACTCGCCGCACCGAACAACCCGAACTCGGCTCAGCCGTTCAGGCTCGGCCGGAACCAGGCGCAGACCTGCGACCAGGACCACAACTACACCGACGAGCAGATGGCGGTCGACGCGGGTCTGATGGACAAGGTCGTCGAGACCGTGGGCCGCGGCGCCGGCACCTGCGCGGACTACGGGCACGGGAAAGGCCTGGTGATGGGCTACTACGACGGCAACACCGTCACCGGGCTGTGGAACTACGCCCAGCACTTCGCGATGAGCGACAATTCCTACGGCACGACGTACGGTCCGTCGTCGGTGGGCGCCATCAACCTGGTCTCGGGACAGACCCACGGTTTCAGCGCCGACGGCGATGCCGTGCCGGCCGCCACCGGAACCATGATCGGCGATCCGCAGCCGGCCGGCGACAAGTGCAACACCCGCGACAGCTCGACGGTCACCGACTCGAAGAACAAGAACGTCGGAGACCTCCTGAACGCCAAGAACGTCAGCTGGGGATGGTTCGAGGGCGGCTTCGCCGACTGTACGGCGACGCACACGGACGTCGGCGGGGTCAGCAGCGCCGACTACATCCCGCACCACGAGCCGTTCCAGTACTACAAGAGCACCCAGAACCTGCAGCACACGCCGCCGGCGTCCGTCGACGAGATCGGTCACAACGGACCGGCGAATCATCAATACGATGTGAAGGACTTCTGGGCAGCCGTGAACAACGGCAGCACCCCGGCCGTGAGCTACCTGAAGGCGGCCGCGTACCAAGACGGGCACGCGGGCTACTCGACTCCGCTGGACGAGCAGCACTTCGTCGTCGACACGATCAACCGGTTGCAGAAGTCGAAGGACTGGAAGAGCACGGCCGTTGTCATCGCCTACGACGACAGCGACGGGTGGTACGACCACCAGGTCGGTCCGGTGGTGAACCAGTCCGACGACCCGGCGCACGACGCGCTGACCGGTGCGAACTGCGGCACCAACCCGGCCAGGATCGCCGGTGGATATCTGGACCGGTGCGGGTACGGTCCCCGGCTCCCGCTGCTCGTGGTCTCGCCGTACGCACGGCAGAATTTCGTCGACCACAGCGTCACGGACCAGACCTCGATCCTGAAGTTCGTCGAGGACAACTGGAAGACCGGCCCGATCGGCAATTACTCGTTCGACGAGAAGGCGGGCTCGCTCGGCAACCTTTTCGATTTCCACCACAAGGCGAACGCGCTCTACCTGGACCCGGTCTCGGGCCAGCCCATGAAGCACTAGGACTCGAGGGCAAGGCGGAGGGCGGCGTACGACGCAACGAGCGCACGCCGCTCCTGCGCCAGCAGCGGGTCGTCGCGATCGCGGCCGGCCCGGACCCAGCGGTCCGACAGGTCCATCGCCTCGACCCGCTTGCGCGCCGCCTGGCGTAGCGCGTCGCGGTCGGCCTCGTAGATGTAGGAGTAGAGGTCGATGAGCGCAGTCTCGAGTTGCTCCTCGGTGACGTCGTCCGAGTGCTGGTGTTCGCGGTGGACCCGCCACCACTCGACCTCGAAGGCGGCCGCGCGGGCGGGGTCGAAGAGCAGGCCGCTCGAGGCGGCGACGAGCTCGTAGAAGCGGCGCATGTACGCGCGGGCCACGTCGGGCTGGTTGTCCGGGTACGGCGCCCACACCTGGTTGGCGCGGAGTACATACCAGGCTCCGCTGAGTGTCCGGTGCGGTGGCATGCCGAAGCCGGCGGCCACCATGCCGACCGCGGCGACGAGGAACTCGCGCCACTCGTGCCGGTAATAGGCGGCCCAGGCGTCCGTCTCGCGGTTGCCGACGACCACCGGATCGAAGGACAGTGGACCTGTTCTGATACGCATGATCCCTCCCCCTGAGGAGATCCGATGAACGATGGTAATCCGATCGCGGATGTGGTGGCGCGCATGCAGCAGCGCCTCGACGACCTGCCGGAGGAGCTCGCGCACCGGCGGTTCTTCCTCAGCACCTACCTGCGCACGACGCGGGCGGTGGGGAAGGCGATCGACGACGCCCGCTTCGAGGACCCGGCGTGGGTCGAGATCTGGGATGTGAAGTTCGCCGAGCTCTATCTCCAAGCCCACGACGCCGACATCGCGGCGCGCCGTGGGTGGGGGGAGGAAGACCGGTCGTCGAAGGTTGTGGGGCCGGCGCGGCCTTGGCGGTTGGCGTTCGAGGCTTCGCGGGAGTTGCCGGCGTTGGGGCATGTGTTGCTGGGGATCAATGCGCATGTGAACTACGACCTGCCGCAGGCGTTGCTGGAAGTGATCAGCGATGAGGACTTCTTGGAGCCGGCGTTGATGGATCGGCGGCGGCGTGATCACGAGCGGATCGACGGAGTGCTGTCGCAGCGGGTCGCGGCCGAGGACGGCGAGCTGGCGGCGACCGGAGCGCGCAGTTTGCTGGACCACGTGCTGACCCCGCTCAATCGGCTGGCCTCACAGCGCTTCCTGCGTGAGTCGCGCCAGAAGGTCTGGCACAACACGTTCGAGCTGCAGCGAGCGCGCGTCGGAGGCACCTATGACAAGCGACTGGCCGAGCTGGAGGTGCTGAGCGCCGCCAAGGTCGCTGACCTTCTAAGGCCCGGTCAGGTGTTGCTGCGGCTAGCGGTGACCGGGTTCGGCGTCACTCTGCCGCCGGTCTAGCTCGGTAGTACGCCGGACCACAGGAAACCGACCGCCAGGCAAAAGAGCGTCACCAAGCCGAACACTCCGACCCACAGCAACGCGGGCACACCAGTCAGCCGCCGCAGCTGATCAGCGTCCGAGCTACGCCCCTGCCCGCCACGTCGTGAGCGCTGCAGCTCCATGACCGCGCGCGGCGCAGCCAACAGCAGGAACCACGTGAGCAGGTGAGCGAAAGCGGTCTGCACCTCCGCCGACCCCCACCACGACACTCCGAACACCACAGCGCCGAACACCAGTACAGACCACAGTCCGAAGAGATTGCGGATCTGCAGCAGCAGAATCACCAGTGCGAGCAACAGCCCCCACAGCAGCGCCACGGCGTACCCACGACTCAGCACGAACGCTGCAGCCAATCCAAAGAGCGCCGGGCCGGGGTAGCCGGCGAGTAGTACTGCGATCATGCCCGCGCCGGTCGGCTTGCCGCGCGACACCGTAACCCCCGACGTGTCCGAGTGCAGTCTGATCCCGGACAGCTTCCGTCCGACCAGCAAGGCGATCAGACCGTGCGCGCCTTCGTGGGCGATCGTCACGACCTGCCGCGTGTGCCGCCACAACGGCCGCCAGGCGATCAGCAGCAGTGCGACCACACCGGTCCCGATCACCAACTTCAGAGACGGCTCGGGCTGGACCGACGTGATGTTGTTCCAGAACTCACTCACCCGCACATCCTGACAGGCAGGTGGTCAACCGCCCGCCGTTGACATCGTCTGGTGTGCGAACGACCGTTGAGAGATCGCGGGGGAGGGGCCGTTTTGCTTTGGGGGAAACATGTCTCAGCCACGCACCATGACACGCACGGGGAAGAAGACCGCAGCCGCTGCCAAGAGGACCGCCGCCAGACGGCGGACCACGGCAGCCGTCAAGGAAGCAGCGGCCGTCCCGCTGCCCGACTTCCTCGACTCGGCGGGAACGCTGACGCTCGACCAGCGCAGACTGCTGGTGGATCAAGCGCTGCTGCTACTCGGTGAGAACTACGTGCATCTGCCGCTCAAGGTCGCGATGCACGCGGTCAACCCGCTGCAGCGCCTGCGGGTGTTGCGCGCCCGGATGGAGCGCCAGACCGACGACACAATGCAGGAAGAGTGGATGTTCCATCGCGAGATGTCGAGCATCTTCCACTCGGTCCGCGATCTGCACACCAACTACCTGCTGCCGGTGCCGTTCGCCGGGAAGATCGCGTTCCTGCCGTTCATGATCGAGAAGTGCTACGACCCTGAAGACACCGGCGGCAACGAGCACTATCTGATCACCCGCACGATCACCGGCTACCAGGCGCCGCAGTTCGGTCCGGGCGCCGAGGTGACGCACTGGAACGGTACGCCGATCGCCCGCGCGGTCGCCCTCAACGGCGCAGTGTTCGCCGGCAGCAACGACGCCGCGAACCTCGCCCGCGGCCTCGAATCGCTCACACTCCGCCCGCTGGTGATCCAGTCCCCGCCCGACGAGGACTGGGTGACGCTGACGTATATCGGCCTCGACGGCTCGAACCAGGAACTCCGCGAGCAATGGAAGGTCGCCACCAACCTCCCGCCGATGACCGACCTCGACGCCGTCAGCGCAGCCTCGGCGTTGATGGGCCTTGACCTCGACTCCGACGAGAAGTCCCGCGCGAAGAAGGTCTTGTACGTGCGTGACGTCGTCGAACTCGAACGCGGTCAGAGTTCCGCGGAGCTGGCCGCACCGGCCGCTGTCACGGGTGCGGACCTGCCGACCACGATGCCCGGCGTCTTCCGGGCCCGCGAGGTGATCACGTCGTCCGGCAACTTCGGGCACCTGCGGATCTTCACGTTCAGCGTGCAGGACCCGGTCGCGTTCCGGGACGAGTTCGTCCGGCTGGCCGCGATCCTGCCGCAGAACGGGCTGATCGTCGACGTACGCGACAACGGCGGCGGACACATCTACGCCAGCGAGTTCACGCTGCAGACGATGACGCCGCGACGGATCTCGCCGGAGCCGGTGCAGTTCATCAGTACGCCGCTCAACCTGAAGATCTGCCGGCGGCACAAGGACAACCCGGCCGGGATCGATCTCGGTCCGTGGTTCGACTCGCTTGATCTGGCGATCGAGACGGGAGCGCAGTACTCCGCGGCGAAGCCGATCACGCCCGAGGACGGCGCGAACGACGTCGGGCAGACGTACCACGGGCCGGTCGTGCTGATCACCGATGCACGGGTCTACTCGGCCACCGACATCTTCACGGCCGGGTTCGCCGACCACGAGATCGGCATCATCCTCGGCGTCGACGACAACACCGGCGCGGGCGGCGCGAACGTCTGGACCCACGGCCTGCTCGCGTCGCTCCTCAACGAACCACCTCCGCCCGACGAGACCTCGCCGTACATCGCCTTGCCGAACGGCGCGAACCTGCGGGTCGCGATCCGCCGCACTTTGCGCGTCGGCAAGCTCGCCGGTACGCCGGTCGAGGACCTCGGCGTCAAACCGCACGAGACGCACCGGATGACCAAGGCCGACCTGCTCGACGGCAACGTCGACCTGCTGAACAGAGCCGGTGCGCTGCTCGCCGCGCTACCGGTCCGCCGGCTCGATCTGAAGACGTCGCTCAGCGGTACGACGCTCACGGTCGCGATCGATGCCCAGAGCATCGATCGGGTCGATGTCTATCTCGACGAGCGCCCGATCAGCTCCGAGGATCTGACCGGGCCGCTGAGCATCGACATCCTCGAAGTGAATCCCGGCGCGCTGCTGCGGGCGGACGGGTACACGTCGGGAACCTTGGTCGCGAGTCGTCGGGTTACCGTCTGAGGTATGCAGACCCTTCACCTGACCGCCGAGGAAGAGGCAATGCTCGGCGGTCGGGACGGGGACGGCGTCGCGCTCGCGATGCGCGTGATCGTCGGTCAGGCGCGGATCTCGGACGCGCCGCGGCTCGTCGAGATCACGTCCGCGCACGTCGACTCGTGCCTGTACCACGGTCAGGTCAGCCTCGACTTCGCGCACCGCCTGGTCGACCTGGGCGCCCGCGTACGCGTGCCAACGACGCTGAACGTCGGCTCGACGGACCTCATCCACCCGGCCCTCGTCCGCGATCAGGAGCTGGCGGCTGCGGGGCGTGAGCTGATGGCGGCGTACGTCGACCTCGGATGTACGCCGACGTTCACGTGCGCGCCGTACCAGCTCCCGAACCGGCCCGGGCTCGGCGAGCACATCGCGTGGGCGGAGTCGAACGCGATCGTGTTCGCGAACTCGGTCCTCGGCGCCCGGACGGATCGGTACGGCGACTTCCTCGACGTCTGCGCGGCGATCACCGGACGAGCGCCGTACGCCGGCTTGCAGACGACCGAGGCGCGGCAGGGGACCGTGGTGTTCGACTGCCGGCAGCTGGGCGACTTCCTGCATTCGGAGCTGGCGTATCCGTTGCTCGGGCACCACATCGGGTCGGTGGTAGGTGCCGGAATCCCTGTGCTGGTAGGGATTCCGACGGAGGCGACCGAGGACGATCTGAAAGCGCTGGGCGCGGCGGCGGCATCGGCTGGGGGAGTCGCGCTGTTCCACGCGGTCGGCATCACGCCGGAGGCGCCGCGCGAGTTCGCTGAGCTTCCAGTGCGCGAGGTGGATCTCGACACCTTGCAGCGTGTCAGGCGGGAGTTGTCGACGACCGGCGAGCTCGATGCGGTGAGCGTCGGTACGCCGCACGCGTCGTACGCCGAATGTCTGCGGCTCGCGGAGTTGTTGAAAGGCGGACCGCCGCTGAAGGTGCCGTTCTACCTGTCGACCAACCGCCACACGCGGGAGCGGCTGGAGGGTGCGCTCGACGTGTTGGAGAACGCCGGGGTGACTGTGGTCGTCGACACCTGCACGTACGTCACCGCGATCCTCTCGCCCGACTGGAAGAACGTGATGACGAACTCCGGCAAGTGGGCGCACTACGCACCCGGAAACATCAACGTCAACGCGGTCCTCGGTTCGCTGGCCGAATGCGTCGCCTCGGCCCGCGCCGGTGAGGTCGTCTTCGAGTGATCATCCGAGGCCGCACTCTCCACCCCGGCACCGCGACCGGCGAACCGATCCGCCTCACCGCGCCGCTCTCGTTCTGGGGCGGCACCGACGAACACGGTCGCATCGTCGACACCCATCACCCGCAGTGCGGCGCCGTCCTCACCGGCCGCATCCTGATGATGGAATCCGGTCGCGGCTCCAGCTCAGCCAGCAGCGTCCTCGCCGAACAGATCCGCGCCCGCACGGCACCCGCGGCCATCATCCTGACCCGCCCCGACCCGATCATCCCGCTCGGCGCCCTCGTCGCCGCCGAGCTCTACAACCTCAACCTCCCGGTCGTCGTCGCCCACTACGACGCCATCCCCGACCACGCACTGCTGCAGGTCGAGGCGACACGAACCTACGCGACCATCACCTGGACGACCGCATAATCCAGGCGGTTGCGCCGAAGAGGACTGCACATCCGGCCAAAGCAACAGGCAGTGTCGTGAGGCCGGCGAGGGTGGAGATGGTGATGCCGCAGACGATCTCGCCAAGGTACTCAAGTTGCGCGAGGAACGAGTGGGTCGTCGCGCGGATGTCCGCGGTCGTGCGGGTGTTGATCCAGATCGTGCTGATGACGCGCGTCAGCGGGGTGACGATGCCGTTCAGCAGTACGACGGCGATCGCGCCGAGGGCCGGATCGCGGGCGAATGCGAGCAGGAGCATGCTGAGTACGCCGACGAGCGCCGCCAGCGCGTAGTCGGTCGCGGCGTGGCGGCCGTTGATGCGGTGGGCGACCAGCCGGAGTACGAGCGCACCGACTACCAGCCCGACCACGCCGAGCGCCGTGAACCACAGGATCGATGGCGGCAGGCCTAGGTCGATCAGCTGCTTCTGGGTGAGCCGGCCGGCCGCGTCCGAGGCGCCGTTGACGAGGAACGTCGCGGCGAAGATCAGCAGGATCGCGCGGCTCCGGCGTACGAGCGTGACGCCGCGGACGAAGGTGGTCCACGACGTCGACCAGCGGGCCGTGCGGGTCGGGACGAAGTTGTGCTCGGTGAACCGGAACGCGACGTACAGCGCGAGCGACATCATCGCGACGCCGGCAACCATGATCGTGACGTCGCGCCGGGTCGCCCAGGCGAGCAGACCGAGCGCGATCAGGCCGGTCGCGGCGCCGGTCAGCTGGGCGCGGGCGGCGCGCGTCAGGACGACATTGATCCGGTCGGGCCGATCGAGTTCGTCGGTGATCAGCGCGACGTCCGATCCGCTCGCGAACGTCCACGAGATACCCCAGAGCACCTGGGTCGCGAGGAGCGCCGGGAACGATTCGAACAGTCCGGTCGCGAGCATCGCCGTACCCATCAGCACCTGTGAGATGACGAGCGACCACTTGCGGCTGATCGTGTCCGCGATGACACCGGCCGGTACTTCGAACACGAGCGCGAACGCACTCTGCACCGACCCGATCAGCACGAGCTGGGCCGGGGAGAGGCCGGCGTCGACGACCAGATAGACGCTCGTGACCAGCCACCACCCGTTGTGCAGGACCGCGCGCAACCACGTCCACCGGATGAAGACCTTCTCCATGGCAGCCGATCCTTCCGGGGACCACGCAGCGGCGCCAGCCAATATCTCAGCGCTGTGAGTCGAGGATCACAGTAGAAAACGAATGACCGTTCTTGATCTCGCCGGGGCCCCAGGAGCAGTCTGGAATTTCAGAGAACGAGCGTTCGGTTTGAGCTGGGGGTCGGCATGGCGCAGATGACTCTGGACCGGGTGGGGCAACCCGCGCTTCCGGAGCTGGGGCGGAATCGCGGCAGTGGGGTGCGGCGAATCGTCCGCGAGGTGGCGCTGCTGGCGGTGCTGTTCGGGGTCTACAACCTCGGGCGATTCCTGTCGGCGGAGCACTCGGGGTCGGCCCTCAAGCACGCCCACGAGTTGATCCGCTGGGAGGCCTGGCTCGGGCTGCCGAGCGAGGCGACGCTCCAACATCACGCGCTGCAGGTTGACGGGCTCGCGCGGGCCGCGAACCTGTTCTACGCGACCGTGCATTTCCCGCTGACCGCGATGGTCCTGCTGTGGTTGATGATCCGCCGCCCGGCGGAGTACGGGAAGGCTCGCTGGGCGCTGGCATCACTGACCGGGCTGGCGTTGATCGGGCACATGTTCTTCCCGCTCGCACCGCCCCGGATGATGCCGGGCTGGGTGGACACGGGAGTGCTGCTCGGCCAGTCGGTCTACGGACCGAGCACGCACTCCGGGGTCGCGAATCAGTTCGCCGCGATGCCGAGCCTGCACGTCGGCTGGGCACTGATGGTCGCGGTGTTCCTCATCCGCGCGACGCGGTCACGGTGGCGTTGGCTGTGGATCGCACATCCGCTGCTCACCTTCACGGTCGTCGTGGTCACCGCGAACCACTACTGGCTGGACGGCCTGGTCGCGATCGCGCTCGCAGTACCGCTGCTCCTGATCTTCGACAGCTCGTCGTCGGCGCGGACGAGGAAGGGCTCGCGTTCGAGCACCAGCCTGGCCGCGGCGGCACCGATATCGAACCAGAGCCCGATCAGTTCGAGCCGGCCCTGAGCCTCGGCCTCACGGACACACGCGAAACTCCGCAGGTTCTCGAGCTGTACGGCGACATTCGCGACGGACAGCTTGTCCGCGGGCGAGAGCTTCACGCCGGTTGCCGGATCGATGATGTCGGGCAGCGCGACCGCACGCCGTACCGACGGCTCCAGATGCCGCAGCCAGCTCTCCAGGCCGGAACCCTCTGGTACGTCGGCAGCGAGCGCGGCCGCGGCGGCGCCGCAGGAGGAGTGACCGCAGACCACGATCGACTTCACGCCGAGCACTTCGACCGCGTACTCGATCGCGGCGTCGACCGAGCTGCTGTTCGAGCCCTTCGGCGGCACGAGGTTCCCGATGTTCCGCACGCAGAACTGGTCGCCGGGACCGCTGGTGGTGATCATCGTCGGCACGATCCGCGAGTCCGCGCAGGTGATGAACAGCTGCTCGGGTCGGTGTCCCTCCGCTGCGAGTCTCGCGAGCAGCGGCCGGATCTCGTCGGCCGAGGCCTCGAACTCGCGGACACCGTCCAGCATCTGCCGACCGGACGTGGAGCGCTGGACCTCCACCGATCCACCGCGCGCGATGTGCCCACGTCGCCAATCCTCGATCGCCTCGTACGCCGCGTGGTCGAGGTGATCCACGGTGAGCTCGACCCGCACCGTCGCGCCGGCCGGGATCGACCGCAGCGTCCGCACGAGTGACGCGACCCCGAGGAACACCAGCGTGCCGCGGATCCGCACAATCCACACGCCGTCGGACTCGGTCGCGGTGACGGTCGCCCGAGCAAGTCGATATAGCACTCGCACGACCGCGAGGACGAGACCGAGCAGCACGCCTTCAGCGAGTCCGAGTGCGGCGACGCCGACCGCCGTCACGACGTACACGAGCAGCTCGTCGTGCCTGCGCAACGTGCGGATGTGAGCGAGCTGCACCAATCGCAACCCGGTGACAAGCAGTACGCCGGCCAGCGCGGCCATCGGGATCAGCTCGAGCATCGCGCCGGCGGCCAGCACGAACGCCGCGATCCACAGGCCGTGCATGATCGCGGACGCCCGGGTCCGTGCGCCGGCCGCGACGTTCGTGGACGAGCGGACGATGACGCCCGTGACCGGCATGCCGCCGAGGGCACCGGACAGCGCATTTGCTGCGCCCTGTCCGATCAGCTCGCGATCGAGGTTGCTCCGGTTGCCGCGATGAAGCTTGTCAACGGCAACGGCCGACAGCAACGACTCGACGCTGGCGACCAGCGCAACGGTCAGTACGGCGGTCACGATCTCGAGCGGCGCGCCGTCGGGCATCGTCGGCAGGATCAAACTCTGCAGCGGATGGTCCGGCAAGTCGACACGTGTCACGTCGGGCATCCAGACCGCGGCCAGTGCGGTCACGGCGACGACAGCAACAAGTGGTGCTGGAATCACCTTGATCTTGGGGATTCTGGGCCAGGCGAGCACGACAGCGACCGTCAAGATGCCGACGACAACGGAATGACTGTGATGCGTGATCAGTTGCGTGGGGAGCGCGATCACGTTGTCGATCAGCGAGCTTTGCGCCTTGCCGCCGAGTACGACATGCAGCTGCTGGACGGCGATCGTCACGCCGATCCCGGCGAGCATGCCGTGCACGACGGCGGGAGACAGCGAGAGCGCCAGCCGCCCGATGCGGGTGACGCCCAGCAGGATCTGCAAGACGCCGGCGGCGCACGTGATCGCTGCGGTCGCGGCCCAGCCGAACTGGGTGACGAGGCCGGCGACGACCACAGTCAGCCCGGCGGCTGGACCGCTGACCTGCAAGGGGGATCCGCCGAGCGCACCGGCGACCACGCCGCCGACCACAGCGGCCACCAGGCCGGCGATCAGCGGTGCGCCGGATGCGGCGGCGATCCCGAGGGAAAGGGGGATTGCGATGAGGAAGACCACCAGCGACGCAGGGAGGTCGTGGTGAAGGATGGTCTTCCAGAGCTTGGGAGGTGAAGAGGTCGGCACGGGTGGTCCTCCGGCGTCGGTGCTCAGGGCAACTGCTCGGGCATCAGGCGTCGAAACAAAGAGTGTCGATCTGGTTACCCACTGTACTGACCCGATCAAGCCCGCACCAGGGGAGATGATTGCTCAGAGCATCGGTTCGTCCGGGAAGAGCACGCGGCGCGCGTGGTCGGTGTCCAGGTACTCGCGGACCGCGACGATCAGCCCGTCCCGAACAGTGAAGACTCCTCCACATTTGTTGCTGTAGGCACCACCGGCGCGGGCCGTCGCCTGCGCGGTCCATTCGGCGAAGACCTGCTCGCCGTCGGCGATCACGTTCACCAGCTCGATCGCCACCGGCGTACCGGGAGCGAAGAGGTTGCCGGCGGCCGCGCCGAGGAACTCGTCGACGACCATGTCCCGTCCCTTCCAGTCACCGGACAGCGGCAGATCGCCCGGGTAGGTCCAGACCACGTCCGGTGCGAAGCTCGCCCGGATCGTCGGCAGATCACCAGCCGCCACAGCCTCGACGTACCGGGTGACAACGGTCTTCGGGTCGTTCATCAGTGGTGCCTCCTGGTGCAGGGTGAGTACGGCGTTGCCGCGGATGCGGCGGTTGCGCAGGTCGTCGAGTACGGCGTCGGTCATGGACCAGTCCTCGACGCGGCCGAGCTCCGGATGGAGGCGGCCTGCCGAGACCAGCCGGACGAGCGTCGCGAGGTCCTGGTCGTCGGGGCCGTGGACGTAGTGGAAGTGCCGGATCCGCGCCGCCTCGGGAGCGGTGAAGAAGTCGAAGAAATCGAGCGTGACCGGTTGCCGGCTGACCTGGCCGAACCAGATCAGGTCACCGCCGGGGGCCAGCTTGGACAACGCAATCGGCAGGCTCTCGCCGCCGACGGACTCGAGGACGAGGTCGAAGGGTCCGCGCGCGTCGGCGACGTCGTACACGAGGTCTTGGGCGCCGAGCTCGAGCAGCCTCGCGCCGCGAGCCGGGCTCGAGACAACGGCTGTGACGACCGCGCCCGCGCCGGCTGCGAGCTCGGTGAAGTAGTGCCCGACTCCGCCGGATGCGCCGGTCAGCAGGATCCGTCGCCCGATCACGCTGCCCGCCGTACGCAGCAACCGCAGCGCCGTCAGACCCGCGAGCGGAAGCGCGGCGGCCTGCTCGAACGAGATGTCGTCCGGCAGTACTGCGACCTGCGTGGCCGGCGCGATCACGCGCTCGGCCCAACCGGAGTGCGGCAGATGTGCGACCACCCGACTCCCGACGGGCGGCCCATCCTCAGCCGCCTCCAGAACCCGGCCCGCGACGTCCTTACCCGGCCGCCAACCGGCGCGCGGCTGCTCCAACTGGAACGTCTCGCCGCGGTTGATCGAGAACGCCGCGACCTCGATCACCAGCTCGCCTTCGCCCGGCCGGACCTCATCGACCTCGGCGAGCCCGACCTTTCCGGTGTCCACCGCAACCACTGCCCTCATTGCCGTTCCGCTCCTTCAACTAGACTCGGCAACGACGCTACGAGCGGGTCGTGGCGGGCCGGAAGACAGCACTTACTACTGCCATAGGCACCAAATGGATACCGACCAGGTCAGAGGCAAGTGGGACGCCACCAAAGGCGCGTGCCCGACACGTCAGGTGCTGGGCCGGATCGGCGACACCTGGACGATGCTCGTCATCAGCACGCTCGAGAAGGGCGGCACGCTGCGCTCCGGGCAGCTCAAGTCGATCATCGAGGGCATCACCCAGAAGATGCTCACGCAGACGCTGCGCCACCTCGAGCGCGACGGCGTCGTACGGCGTGAGGTTGTTCCTACTGTTCCGGTCACAGTGACCTATACGCTGACGCCGCTCGGCCTGAGCCTGGCCGCGGCCGTCGCGACGATGCGCACCTGGGCCTACGACCACATGGACGAGATCGCCGCAGCCCGCACCGAGTACGACGCCAACCTCTGAGGAGTCACGTGGATCTGCAACTGACCGGGAAGACTGCTGTCGTCACCGGGGCCAGCAAGGGCATCGGGCTTGCCTGCGTCGAAGCGCTCGTCCGTGAAGGCGCGACGGTGATCGGCATCTCCCGTGATCCCGCCAACCTCGCCAAGGCCCAGGAGCAGTTGCCGGATATCACCTTTGGAGTGGAAGCGGTCGACCTCACCGATCCCGATGCGACGAAGGCGGTCTTCGAGCGGATCGGCGTACCCGACATCCTGATCAACTGCGCGGGCGCGGCCCGGCGTACTCCGGTGGACGAGCTGGACAGCAAGGCGCTGCATGCCGCGATGGAGGCGAAGTACTTCACGTACATGCACGCGACCGAGGCCGTCATCCGCGGGATGGCCGAGCGCGGCAGCGGCGCGGTCGTGAACGTCGTCGGCCAGGGCGGCCGCGCGGCGAACCCGCTGCACATCGGCGGCGGTGCGGCCAACGCGGCGCTCATGCTGGCGTCGGTCGGCTACGCCAAGGCGTACGCCGGCAGCGGCGTCCGAGTGAACGTGATCAACCCGGGCACGACCCGCACCAGCCGGGTCGACGAGGGTCTCGAGGCCGCGGTCCGCTCGACCGGCAGGCCGAAGGACGAGCTGCTCGCCGAGATGGTCCGCGAGGTCCCGATGGGCCGCTTCGGCGAGCCTGAAGAGGTCGCGAACGTCGCCGTCTTCCTCGCCTCCCCGCTGGCGAGCTACGTCACCGCCTCGATCATCACAATGGACGGCGCCACCACCGCAGGCATCTGATCACCGCACTGCGCCGTCCGTCGGCCGGGCGGCTGGGTTCGAGAACGGGGTGATCGGGCGCTCCTGCTGTACGCCGTCGATGGTGAGGTCGACGTTCTCGTTGAAGAACGCGACGTGGCCGGCGACCGGCAGCAGCGGGGCCGTCGGGAAGTCGTAGGACCAGGCGACATCGGCGACCGACGGGACCGACCAGTACTCCGAGGTGCGGCCCTTGTACGGGCAGGCGGTGACGGTCTCGGACGGGGTGAGGAGCTCCAGGTGGACCGACGTCTTCGGGAAGTAGTACCGCGGCGGCAGCCCGGTCTCGAAGACGATGACCGTGGAGCTGGAGTCGGCGAGCGTGATGCCGTCCACGGCCACCTCGACCCGGCGGGTGGAGTTGATCGCGTCCACCCGCGAGTACGGGTTGCGGGGATGGACGAAGACTTCCTCGTCTTCCTCGAACCAGCGGTCCAGCGCGTCCCATTGGAACCGGACGCGGTCCTTTGCGACGCCGTCGTCGTACACCCAGGCGTGGCCTGATCCGGCGTTGTGCACGCGGGCGACACCGTGCCCGAACGTCTTCGTCTCGCCGGTGTCGGTCAGTACGCCGTCGGCCACGTCCCCGAGCGGGATGTAGTACTGCGGGTACGGCGGGAACTCCCACAGGTAGATCGCGTCCATCGTGTCGAGGACGACGCGGTCGTCGAGCATCGCGCGGATCCGCCGCGGGACCGGTGCGGTACCGCCGGGCGGGATCAGGGGTTCGGGGTAGGCGCTCATTGATCCAGTAAAGCGCGGGGCCGGCCCTGGTGGTGCCGGCCCCGCAGTCCGGATCGGTCAGACGGTGATCCAGTCGATATCGGCGATGTAGCCGTTCGGGTTGCTGACCTTGATCGAGTTCGCCCCGGCGGTCAGCTTCATCGGCAGGTACGTCACCTGCGGCGTACCCCAGTCGTTGTCGCCGAGACCGCTGTAGTTGGCCCAGTACGTGTCGGCGCCGTTCACCGTGAGCATGCTCTGCCGGCTGGTGTCACCGTCGGTGTAGGCGATCTTCACCAGGTACGTCCCGGTCGTCGGCACGGTGATGTTGTTGAGCGTCACCGTCGACCCGTAGCCGATGTTCCCGACCTTCGAGCCACCCGAGCAGAGACTGCACCCGTTGACACTCGCGTCCCCGGCCAACGTGCTGCTCGACGCCTCCGCCTCGTAGCGCACAGGTCCGCCGTTCTTCGACGTGAACATCGTTACCGCCGCACTCGGTCCACCCTTGGAAGCCTGCACCGTGAAGGTGTACTGCGTCTGCGGCAACAGACCCGTCACCACCGCACTGGTGCCCGACACGGATGCCATCTGTTTGCCATTGGCAAACACCTTGTACGACGTGGCGCCGGCGCTCGGCCGCCACGTCAGCGTGGTCGTCGTACGGCTGACGTCAGTAGCGGTCAGGTCGGCCGGGATCGCGTCGTTGCCGTTCGGACTGATCTTGTACAGCTTTGACCCGTGGGCCGGGAGCGCGGCACTCACCTGTCCGGACACGTTGCGGGTGTTCTGGTTCGCCCAGATGTCGCGGACCGTCGCCTTGCCGTCGATACCGAGCTGGTCGAAGTTGCCGGTCACCGTGGCAGGGGAGTCGGCCAGGTTGAACAGCGCGACCGTCGTACTGCCGTCCTTGTTGTGGGCATACCAAACCTGCTGCAGCTGGTCCTGGCTCAGCGGACGGGCCGGGTTGCCGGACTGGTCGATCGCGATGACCTCGCGGTTCGTGAGGAGCTTCAGGCCGTACGCGTCCAGCTTGGTCAGGTCGTCACCGGCGAACAGCGGCGCCGAGTTGATCGCCCAGAACGTCATGTAGCTCTGCCGTTCGGCGTCGGTCAGCCCGTCCATCGCGCCGACACCGACGTTCAGGGCGTCCAGGTTGTTCCAGTGGCCCGGACCGGCGTCGTCGATCCACTGGGGGAGGTCCCACCAGCGCGCCTTCACCGAGCTGTCCCATTTGACGATCGTGTCGCAGTAGCACTCCACGTCGGTGTCGATCCGCCAGCCGTTCGAGTTCTGCTTCCACACGTCGGCGTACCGGTGGCTGAGCGACCAGGACAGCGTGTACTGCATCGGCCGGCCGGCGTTCTGTACGGCGCGCCACCAGGCCTCGATATCCGCGGTGTTGTTGTGGTTCGGATCGTCCGGCGCGCCCTTCCAGGAGCCCGGGCCGACGCCGTCCATCTTGATGAAGTCGACGCCCCAGGACGCGAACAGCTTGGCGATCGAGTCGGCGTACTTCTGTGCGCACGGGCTGTCGTAGTTGATCTTGTACGCCGCGTCCCAGCCGTTGGTCTTGCGCAGGTCGGGGTACACGATGTCGCGCGTGAAGCAGCCGGGCGCGTCGTAGATCGGCGTGTTGCCGTCGCGGTACACATCCATGCCCAGACCGACGGTGGTGTAGATGCCGAACTTCAGGCCGAGCTTGTGGATGTCGTCGCCGACCGCCTTCATCCCGCGCGGGAACCGCTTCGCCATCGCGACCGGGCGGCCGTACTCGTCGCCGCCGTCCTGCCAGCCGGCGTCGACGTTGATGTACTCGTAGCCGTACGGCTTGAGCTTGGTGGCCAGCGCGTTCGCCTGGGTGAGGATGTTCTTCTCGCTGATGAAGCTGCCGGGGCCGTCGGGGTTGACGCCCGGATAGTTGGTCGACTGCAGGCTCCAGCTGCTCCAGCCCATGTACGGCGTGGCGGCGACCTGCGGGTAGACGGGCTTGTAGTCCTGGGCGGCATCGGCGGGGGCGGTTGCGGCTGCCGTCGACACCAGGGCGATAGCAGCCAGCACGGTCAGAGTGGGGCGTCTCAAGGACATGCGATGTTCCTCCGGGGGAGGAGTGAGCGGACGCCGCCGAGCCTAGGTCGGGTTAATTTACCCAGTCAAGTATTCAGCCCTCGTGACTTCCTGTGACACGACTGCCATGGAACCTTGATCAACTTCGCTCTGCGGCCGGGTCGTCGTACCAGCAACAGGCCGGCTTCGTGAGGACGCCGGCCAGGTGCAGGAGGGGGTTCCATCATCGTGAAGGCAAGGAAACTCGGCCGGACGGCGATCGCCGTGGCCGGTGCGGCCGGTCTGGTCGCGCTCGCGGCCGCCGGTGCGTCGGCGGCGTCGTCGAGTACCGCGAGGCCGGCTGTGAAATTGGTTGCCGGTAGCACCGATGTGACGTTGGAGAACATCGAGGACTACGGCGTCGACCTCGACCTCGGTACGCATGTGGTGGCCGGCAACGCACCGATCGAGGTACGTACGACGCGCGCGTCGTACAGTTCGCCGGTCGTCGCGACGCAGTACGTCAACGGCAAGGCGACCCGGCAGTTGCCGAAGGGGCTCGTCACGGACTTCTCCGGCCTGGGGAAGTTCCTGCACATCACGCTCACCGATGCCTCGGGCAAGAAGGTGCTCGACAAGGACCAGGCGCTGTGCCTGAACGGCGAGGGGTCCCGGACCCGGCCGGACGCGCCCGCGACCTCGCCGTACCCGGACGGCTGTACTGCGAACCCGTTCACGCAGGGCGCGGTCTGGGGCGTGCAGACGGGCTGGTCGTCGCGGACCTACGGCGGCGGCGATCCGGTGCAGCTTGCCAACGGCAAGTACAAGGCGACTGTCACGGTCAACAAGGGATACCGGGACTTCTTCAAGATCCCGGCGGCGGACGCATCGGTGAAGCTGAACGTGACGATCCAGAAGGGTGACACGTCCGGCGCTCGGAAGATGGCTGCAGCACGCTCGGTGGCGCTGAAGCCTCACACCGCCCGTCCGACCGGGAAGGCGAGCCTGCCGAAAGGCCCGAAGCCTGACCTGCGGCCGGTGCCAGCCTGGGGGATCGTTGCCGCGCCGGGCGACGAGGGTACGCCGGACGCGGCCAAGGACTTCCTGCAGTTCTCGGCGACTGTGTGGAACGCAGGCCCGTCACCGCTGGTGCTGGACGGGTTCCGGCAGCAGGGTAAGGACCTGATGGACGCGTACCAGTACTTCTACGACACGCACGGCAAGGAGGTCGGGTACCAGAACACCGGCACGCTCGAGTGGGACGGCCGGCCCGGTCACAACCACTGGCACTTCACCGACTTCGCCCGCTACAGCCTGCTCAACTCGAAGCAGACCGAGGTGGTCCGGAGCCAGAAGGAGGCGTTCTGCCTGGCGGCAACGGATGCCATCGACTACACGGTGAAGAACGCCAACTGGCACCCGTACAACACCGACCTGCACACCGCCTGCGGAGACCACGGCTCGCTGTCGGTGCGTGAGGTCCTTGATGTCGGCAACGGCGACACCTACGAGCAGTCGTTGCCCGGGCAGTCCTTCGACATCACGAACCTTGCCAACGGCACGTACTACGTGCAGGTGAGCGCCAACCCGGAGAACCGCCTGTACGAGTCGAACACGAAGAACAACGTTGCCCTACGCAAGGTGATCCTCGGCGGCACGAAGCACCAACGCACCGTCCAGGTCCCGCCTGTCGGTGTCATCACCACGCCGTAACACGTCTTTGGGCACCCACCAACCACGAACCGCAGCCGGATGTGGTTGGTGGGTGCTCAAGGTGGCCCGGGGCAGGGGTGAGTGGAGGCAGCGTGCTCGCCCCCGCCTCGGAGTTACTGGTGGTGTTGCGGGCGGCGACGGGCGCGGCTCGGACGTAGGTGCGAGTCCATCCGGGCGTGCTGACGGCGGCCCAGGACGAACGGGCGCGACGTACGGGCGATGGGTGTGGCCGCCGGGGCAGCGAGCATGATCTCCGACTGCTGCAGGTTGAGCCGGACCGGGACCTGGTGCCACGGGGACCTGGTCCGGACGAGGACCAGCCGGAACCGGCCGTCCCGCCGCAGCCGCAGGCCGATCGCGATCGTCGCTACCGCCGGGATCAGCCCGGCGAGCAGCAGCGCCGATCGCGCCCCGAAGTGCTGTGCGAGGAACCCGACCGTCGGCCCGCCGATCGCGCCGCCCCCGATGAAGACCAGGTTGTAGATCCCGGAGACCCGGCCGCGCAGGCCGTCCGGAGTGGTCAACTGGACCATCGACTGGGCCGCGGTCAGGAACATCAGGGTCGCCATACCCATCGACGCGAGGACCGGGATGAACGTCCACAGCGACGGCTGGATCGCGGCGAGTACTTCGGTGATCGTCAGCAGGCACGCGATACCGATCAGGTTGCGCAGCCGGGTCGGCCGCACGCGGCGGGCCGACAGCAGCGCACCCGCCAGTGCGCCGAACGCGACGACCGAGTTCAGGATGCCGTACCCCGAAGCGCCGATCTGGAAGACCCGGTCGGCGAAGGCGGTCAACGTGACCGCCAGGCTGATCGTGAACATGCCGTAGATCCCGACGAGCGCGATTGCCCACCGCACGGCCGGCTCGTGGAACGCGTACCGCACGCCGTCGCGCAAGCCGTCCCGGATCCGGATCCCCGCGCTCGCCTTGCGGGCCGCGTGGTACCCGGGCATCTCGCTCTCCCGCATCCGCAGCAGCGCGCTGATCGAGGCGAAGAACGTGCAGGCGTTGATCGCGAACGCCCACGGCGTACCGAGCACGCCGAGCAGTACGCCGCCGAGCGCCGGCCCGATCATGCTGCCGAGCTGGAACGTCGACGACACCATGCTGATCGCGTTCCGCACGGTGTCGCGGGGGACGATCTCGGTGACGAACGACTGCCGGGTCGGGTTGTCGACCGCGGTCGCGAGGCCCAACACGAATGCCATCGAGTAGACGTGCCACACCTGGACATGGCCGGTGAACGCGACCGTGGCCAGTACGGCGGCACAGGTCCCGAAGGTGGTCTGGGTGGCGAGCAGGATCTTCCGCTTCGGGAAGCGGTCGGCGATCACACCGCCGAACAGGCCGAGCACGAGCGTCGGGGTGAACTGCAGCGCGGTGGTGATGCCGACCGCGGTGGCGCTCCCGGTGAGGGTGAGCACCAGCCAGTCCTGCGCGATGCGCTGGATCCAGCCGCCGGTCGAGACGACCAGCAGTCCGCTGACCAGGAGGCGGAAGTTACGGACCCGCAGCGCGCTGAACGTGTCCTTGAAGCCCGGGCGGCGCTGCGTCTCCCGGAACTCGGTGCGGTCGGTGGTGCGGTGGAGGTGGAAATCGGTGGACGGAACAGAACCGGAAGCGGCCCGGGTGGTCAAGAGCGATCCCTACGCGTGTGGACTGGTCAGGGGAGGACACCTCCATCCTCACGGTTCGGTACTGGATTCCCCCAGCGAATTACTCCTATTAGTCTTATAGCGTCACGTAATGAAGGGGTGAATCGATGTACGACCCGGACCAGCTGCGCACGTTCCTGGCGGTGGCGCAGTCGCTCAGCTTCACGCAGGCGGCCGAGCGGCTGGGCATCCGGCAGCCGACGGTGAGCCAACACGTCCGCAAACTCGAGGTGGCCGTCGGGCGACCGCTCTTCGTCCGTGACACCCGCACTGTCACCCTGACCGCGGACGGCGAGGCGATGGCCGGATTCGCCCGGACCATCCTGGCCGCGCACGAAGAGGCCGCCGGGTACTTCACCGGCTCCGAGCTGCGCGGCCGGCTGCGGTTCGGCGTGACCGACGACCTCGCGCTCACCCCGCTGCCGAAGATCCTCCGTGACTTCCGCCAGTTGTACCCGCGGATCGACCTCGAGCTGACCGTTGCCCAGAGCCCGAACCTGCTCCGCCGGGTCGAGTCAGGCCACCTCGACCTCGCCTACGTGAAGCACGGCGCCGGCGGCGGCTACGAGCCGAACGGCCGGCTGGTACGGCGTGACCCGCTCGTCTGGGCCGGCATCGCGGGGACCCGGATCGCGCCGGACGGACCGGTGCCGCTGGTCGCGTACCAGGCGCCGTCGCTGAGCCGGTCGCTCGGCGTGCAGTCGCTCGAACAGGCCGGCCGTACCTGCCGGATCACGTGCATCGTGCGCGGCGTCAACGGCGTACTCGCGGCTGTCCGGGCCGGGCTCGGGATCGCGATCTTCGCGCGGTCGCTGATGCCCGCGGACCTGGTCGAGCCGCCGCCGAGCGCGGGTCTGCCCGAGCTCCCGCCGATCGACCTGGTGCTGATCACGAACCCGCGGGCCGCGAAGGAGCCTGCCGAAGCGCTGACGGCAGCGATCCTCGGCAGCAACGCCCCGCTGAAGCCGGACGCCGTACTCGATCCGCAGGCGCCGGCTAGATCAGTGCGTCACCGCGCAACACCAGCGTGATGACGCTGACCGCGGCGATGGCGATCGTGACCAGGAACGGCGCGTTGCGCCAGAGCAGGATCGTGACGAGCAGCGCCGCGACGACGGCGAGCGCGATCCAGCCGACGACGCCGATCGCCCCGGCGGGCGCGATCACCAGCAGCCCGGTCGCGAGTGCGAGCGGGAGCGGAGCGAGCAGGCGGGCGTAGGACCCGAGCCGCTGCGGCCAGCCCCGTACGCCGGTCGCCAGGTCGTCGGCCAGGTCGGGCACGACGTTTGCCAAATGGGCACCGATCCCCAGGAGGGCGCCCGCCGCGGTGGCCCACCAGGGCGCCCAGACATCTGCGGTACCGAGCGTCACGAACGAGGGCAGCGCGCCGAACGCGACGGCGTACGGGAGCCAGGAAATCACGGTCGACTTGAGGCCCAGGTTGTACGCCCAGGCGCAGGCGACGAAGAGCAGATGAACCAGGCCGGCCGCGAGTCCGTTGGCAAGGGAGACCGGAATCGTGACGACCAGCATGATGCCGGCGCCGATCGCGAGTGTCCGGCGACTCACCAGTCCACGCACCACGGGCTTGTCCTGGCGGTTCACAATGGTGTCGCGGGCGGCATCAATCGCGTCATTGCTCCAGCCGATCGAGAGGTGGCCGGTGAGGATCGTTGCTGCGACGAGGAGACACCCGGCCGGACTTCGCCCGGCCGACCAGGCAACAGCCGTGACCAGAGCGGTCACGGCAACAGTCGGCCCGGGGTGGCAGGCGAGAGCCAGACCTTTGACGGTCTTCACCGACGTAACGATGCCACGATGACGCGGATCGCAGCGGTCCGGCCCGCGCTCCCGCCGTACCGCTATCCGCAGTCCGAGCTGACGGAGGCGTTCGCCTCGATCTGTCTGCCGGACGGCCGGAGCTCGGCGCTGCTGCGGCGGCTGCACGCGAACGCGGGGGTGTCTTATCGGCATCTCGCGTTGCCGCTGGAGCGCTACGCCGCTTTGAAGGACTTCGGTGAGGCGAACGACGAGTGGATCGCGGCGGCTGTCGAGCTCGGCGCGGAGGCGGTCGCGGGGGCGGTGAAGGATGCGGGGCTGGCGCTGGACGACGTCGACGTACTGATGTTCACGACGGTCACGGGGGTAGCCGCGCCGTCGATCGATGCCCGGGTGGCGATGCGGCTCGGGCTGCGGGAGGACGTGAAGCGGCTGCCGTTGTTCGGGCTCGGGTGCGTCGGGGGAGCGGCGGGGATTGCGCGGCTGCACGACTACCTGACGGCCTGGCCGACGCATGTCGCCGTACTGCTGTCGGTGGAGTTGTGCTCGTTGACGTTGCAGCGCGACGACGCCTCGCTGCCGAACCTGGTGGGTGGAGCGTTGTTCGGGGACGGCGCGGCCGCGGTGGTACTGACGGGGTCGGAGCATCCGCTCGCGTCCGGGCCGTCGGTGGTGGCGACGCGGTCGCGGCTGTACCCGGACTCGGAGCGGGTGATGGGGTGGGACATCGGGTCGGGCGGATTCCGGATCGTGCTCGGGGCGGATGTGCCTGAGGTGGTGCGCAAGTACCTGGGTGGCGACGTCCGGGGGTTCCTCGAGGACCACGGGCTGACCGTGCCGGAGATCGGTACGTGGGTGAGTCATCCGGGTGGGCCGAAGGTGCTGGATGCGGTGTCCGAGACGCTGGAGCTGCGACCGGGAGCGCTGGATCTGACCTGGACGTCGCTGGATGCGGTCGGCAACTTGTCGTCGTCCTCAGTGCTGCACGTCCTCGGTGACACTTTGAAACTGGATCCTTCAGGCATGGGTCTGCTCCTCGCGATGGGACCCGGTTTCTGTTCCGAGCTCGTACTGATGGAGTGGTGATGACGCAATCCCTGTGGTGGTACGTCGCCCTCGTCCTGCTGGTCGGACTGGAACGGGTCGCCGAGCTCGCGGTGTCGCTGAAGAACGCGAAGTGGAGTTTCGCCCACGGCGGCGTGGAGTTCGGCAAGGGGCACTACCCGTTCATGGTGGTGCTGCACACCGGGCTGCTGGCCGGGTGCCTGGTCGAGGCCATCACGTCGGGCCGGCCGTTCGATCCGAAGGTCGGGTGGGCGGCGCTGTTGATCGTGGTGCTCATGCAAGGACTGCGGTGGTGGTGCATCGCGGTGCTCGGGTACCAATGGAACACCCGAGTGATCGTCGTACCGGGGCTCACGCGGGTCACCCGTGGGCCGTATCGGTTCTTGCGGCATCCGAACTACGTCGCCGTGGTCGGTGAGGGGATCGCGCTGCCGTTGGTGCATTCGGCCTGGATCACCGCGATCGCGTTCACCCTGCTCAACGCACCGTTGCTGGCGATCCGGATCCGCACCGAAGAAACCGCGCTGAGCACAGTGCTCACTCGATGATCGATCTCCTCGTCGCCGGTGCCGGGCCGGCCGGCGCTGCCACCGCGATCCGGGCTGCTCTAGCGGGCCTGTCCGTAGTTGTTGTGGAGCCGCGTTCGGGTCCTATCGACAAGGCCTGCGGCGAAGGCATCGCCCACAGCGCCGTCGAATACCTGACCCGCCTGGGCGTGGAACTTTCCGGCCGCCCGTTCCACGGAATCCGCTACGTCGACGCCACCCACCAGGTAGACGCCCGCTTCACCGCCGGCCCCGGCCTCGGAGTACGCCGCACCACCCTCCAAGCCGCACTGCTGAAACGCCTGGCGGAGTTGGACGTCCCGGTAATCCACGACCGAGTAGGTCCCATAACCCAGAACACCACCTCCGTCACCGCGGCAGGCGTCGCAGCCCACTACCTAGCCGCCGCCGACGGTCTCCACTCACCCATCCGCCGCCAACTCGGCCTGTCTGACCCGAGCACCCGCCTCGCCACGCTCGCCTCCCGGTTGAGCCCGCTCGGCCAGCGCGAGGGCTCGCTCGACGCCCGCCGTGGCTCGCCCGCCTCCCACGTGAGCCCGCTCGGCCAGCGCGGGGGCTCGCTCGACGCCCGCCGGGGCTCGCCGCCCTCCGACGTGAGCCCGCTCGGCCAGCGCGGGGGCTCGCTCGGCGCCCGCCGGGGCTCGCCCGCCTCCGACGTGAGCCCGCTCGCCTCCCGCCTGGGCCCGCTTGCCTCCCGCGTGAGCCCGCTCGCGCCCCGCCCTTCTTCTTCCGCGCCGCACGGCGCCGCAGGCGGCGTGCGGCGCGGACTTCGGCAACACTTCGCGGTCGCGCCTTGGACCGACCTCGTCGAGGTCTACTGGTCTCGCCTTGGCGAGGCCTACGTGACCCCGGTGGCCGACGATCTGGTCGGCGTCGCCGTCCTGACCTCTAAGCGCGGCACCTTCGACTCGCATCTCGAGGCGTTTCCAGCTTTGAAGCGCCGCCTGCAATCAGCTCTTCCCGCGAGCGCCGTGATGGGCGCCGGCCCGCTTCGCCAGCGTGTGCACGCGCGTACGGCCGGCCGTGTCCTGCTGGTAGGTGACGCCGCCGGGTACGTCGACGCGCTGACCGGTGAAGGTATCGCCGTCGCCCTCCGCACCTCCGCCGAGCTCGTCGACTGCATCCGCGCCGACCGCCCGCAGGACTACGAAGCAGCCTGGCGCCGCGTCTCCTGGGAGTGCCGCCTGCTCACCGCATCGTTGCTCTGGGCCCGCAACCGTCCGCTGCTCGCCCCGCGCATCGTCCCCGCCGCCGCCGCGCTCCCCGGCGTCTACCGCACCATCGTCAACCGGTTGTCCTAGGCAACGGCCGGAAAAATACCGCAGGCCCGGCGATCGCTCAGACAATCGCCGGGCCTGCGTACGGCCCGAGCTTCCTGGTGAAAAGCTCGGACCCGAGCCGTTCCGGCCTCCTGGTGAAAGGCCGGACCGGCTGACAAGGAAGACTCTGTCAGCCGGATGTTGCCCAACAGTTGCCGGAATATGAAGCCTTGTTACACGCGGCTGTGGCGTACATCTCAGTGTTCGGTGCGTACGGCGGCAATTTGTAACTGCAACGCGAGCCGCTCCCGCGGATCCGAGAGATCCAGCTCCGCGATCTCCCCGATCCGCTTCATCCGATGCCGCAACGTGTTCGTATGCAGGTGCAACTCACGCGCCGCCCGCTGCGGCTGGCCCGGATAATCGAGCCACGCCTGCAACGTTTCCACGTATCCCGTGTCGTGGTCGATGTCGTGCCGCAGCAACGTCGCGAGCGGACCATCCAGCTTGGTGGTATCAAGCGACGTGACCGCTCGGTGAACAGTTAGCACGTGCCACGCCTCTTCGACCCGCAACGCCGGCCCGGGCGCGAGACCCCGCCGTACGAGACCGAGCAACTCGACCGCCTCGGCCCGCGAGCTCGGCAGATCGGCCGGACCGCGCGCCGGACCGCCGGCTGCCGCGTACGTGCCCGGTGCCTGCTCCTGCACAAGCTTCTGCAACCAGTTCCACGACCCTGGCCCGTCTGTGTCCGTGACGACAGCCAGCACCGTCCCATCCAGATCAGCAAGCTGCGGCTCACTCCACCCGTGCCGGCGCCCGGTCGACTCCCACAGATCCAGCTGCTGCGGTACGTCGTACCCGTCCGGCGAGCCGAGCGCCACCACCCGCCACGGCTGCCGCGGGAGCCGTACGTCGACTGGGCTGTCCGGTGAGAACTGCCGCAGGATCGTCCGCAGCCGGTCGATTGCACTCCGCCGCGCTACGTCGGCCTGAGCACGCAACCGCAACAGGTGCAATGCCAGCACGGATGCGGCGTTGCTGAGCTCCGCAGTGACCGCATCACTCACCGGACCGTCGACAACAGCCCAGATAGACCCCAGCCACTCACCACCAGCCCGGACCGGTACGACGAGCCGCGGGCGGATGCCATTCGGACCGTCCGGCACCAGGAACGGCTCGCTGGACCGCGCCAGCCGCCGAAAGATGCCACGGGCTCGGAAATGCGCAATCACCTCGGCCGGCACCCGACGGCCGACGATGGTGGACACACGGGTCGGGTCGGTGAAGTCCTGACCAGAGGAGTACGCCAACACCCGCGACTGGTTGTCCTCGATGGTCACTGGCGCGTCGACGATCGCTGCGGCCGCATCTGCCAGTGCGAACAGCTCCTGGTGTACTCCGGCGTCTCCAGCGGCAGGAGAGTCCGGTGCGGCGGCGCGGTCGATGACGCCACGCATCAGCCACACCACATGCGCCCACGTGACGCTCGGCTGCAGCGAGACAAGGGTGAGCCTGGTCTTTTCCGCAGCGCTGACCACGGTCGGCTCGTGGGCGAGCGCAGTACGCAGAACGACGCCGGACGAGCCGCTGGCCGCACAGCGCTCTACGAGCTCCACAGCGTCCTCTGCGTCGCGCAGACCGAGTCCGAGCACCAGATCGCCCGGCTGACCTGTCGCAGCCTCCTGCGGGTCAGCCAGGAACACGTCACGGACCTCGCTGTCGCCCTTGCCTGTCACCACCATCTCGAAGAGGGCGGGGCCGACGGCGGCAATCAGGTCAGGCGCGGTGATCACCAGGTTATTGTGCTCTCAGCACAGTCATTTGTCTCGTCAATGGTGTGATCGCACCATGACAGCCGCTCGCGGGGGCCGCACCATCGATACATGACCACAGCTGGTTCCGCAGTACCGCACATCGTTCCTGACCGCGTCGCCGTCGTCGGCGCGGGCATGGTCGGCCTGGCCACCGCCTGGTTCCTCCAGGAGGCCGGTGTCGAGGTGACCGTGCTCGACCGTGAAGGTGTCGCCGCGGGCGCGTCCTGGGGCAACGCAGGCTGGCTGACGCCCGGCCTGGCCACCCCGCTGCCGGAACCTGCGGTCCTCAAGTACGGCGTCCGTGCGGTGCTGAGCCCTGCCTCACCGGTGTATGTCCCGCCGACCGCGAGCCCGCGGCTCCTCAAGTTCCTCACCCGCTTCGCTCGCAACAGCACAGCCGGACGCTGGAAGACCGCGATGGAATCGCTGGTCCCGATCAACCGCCAGGCGCTGGACGCGTTCGACTTCCTGGCCAAGGCTGGCGTCGAGGCCCAGACGTACGAGGCCAAGTCGTTCCTGGCCGCGTACCGCACCGTCGAGGAGCGCAGCGTGCTGCTCGAGGAGATCGAGGCCATCCACGCCGCCGGCCAGGGCATCGAGTTCGAGGCGATCAGCGGTGACGACGCCCGCGCGATCGAGCCCTCGCTGTCCGACGAGATCGGGGCGGCGATCCGCCTGCACGGACAGCGGTTCATCAACCCCGGTGACTACGTCAAGTTGCTGGCCGACTCCGTGATCGCCCGCGGTGGGCAGATCATCAGCGGCGTCGTCGTGAAGGACATCGTGGACGAGATCCGCGGCGTCCGGCTGGTCACGGGCGACGGCGAGACCGACCCGTTCGACGCGGTCGTGATGGCGACCGGCGCGTGGCTGGGTGACCTGGCCCGGCAGTTCGGCGTTCGCACTGTCGTGCAGGCGGGTCGTGGGTACAGCTTCAGCGTGCCGATGGCGCACGTTCCGGCCGGCCCGGTGTACTTCCCGGCGCAGCGGATCGCCTGCACACCGCTGGGCGACCGGCTCCGCGTCGCCGGGATGATGGAGTTCCGCAAGCCTGAGGCGAAGCTCGACCCGCGCCGGATCGACGCGATCGTCGAGGCGGCCCGGCCGCTGCTGCGCGACGCCGACCTGGACGCCCGGACGTTCGAGTGGGTCGGTCCGCGGCCCTGTACTCCGGACGGCCTGCCGCTGATCGGCGCGACCGCATCACCGCGGGTCTTCGCGGCCGGCGGCCACGGTATGTGGGGCATCACCCTCGGCCCGATCACCGGTCAGCTGCTGGCCGAAACCATCACCACCGGCCGTGCGCCGGAGGAACTGCGGCCGTTCAACCCGCTCCGCTGACGAACCGGCGGGACCCCGACGACCTGGTCCCGCCATCCCGCTGACCGTCTCCTCGAGCAGCTCCTTTCGGTGACCCTCCTCGGGCAGCACCTCATCTGCCCGCACGACCTCGGCCACCACGTCGCCGCTCCGGTCAGCCCCGAGAGCGGGCCCTGGCGTCTTTCTCCTGCCCAGGGCCCGCTCTTTTCTGTTTTCTGTCGGTGGGCTGTGCGAGGGTTCCTGCCATGGTGCTCAGGTGGTACACGGTCGTGATCGACTGCCACGACGTCCGCAAGCAGGCGGCCTGGTGGGCCGAGGCGTTCGGCTGGAAGACGATCATCGAGACCGATGACGAGTGTGTGAATGTCCCGGGCTGGGTCGAGCGGGACAGCTTCCAGGACATTCCCTGGGAGCGGATCGGCCCCGGCATGGTGTTCGTCCCGGTGCCCGAGGGCAAGGCGGTGAAGAACCGGCTGCATCTGGATTTCGCACCGCACACGAGCCAGGATCGTGACGCCGAGATCGCCCGCCTGGAAGCGCTCGGCGCCCGCCGCGTGGACGTCGGACAACCCGAGGGCCCCAGCTGGACCGTCCTGGCAGACCCTGAAGGCAACGAGTTCTGCGTCCTCAGCTCACGCGACTTCTAGATGCCCGCCGACCTGACGATCCAGACCGAAGTACCGCCGTCCCGCATCCAAGAACTGACAGACCTGATGCGTACGGCGTGGTGGATGTCCGACCGCTCTCCCGCCGAGGTCACGCGCCTCCTCGAGCACTCGGACATCGTCACCACAGCGTCCCTTGCGGACCGCCTGGTCGGCTTTGCCCGCGTGCTCACCGACTACACGCACCTCGCCCTGGTGCTGGACGTGATCGTCGACGAGTCCCAACGCGGCTCCGGCCTGGGCGCCGCTTTGTTGGATGCCGTGGTCAACCATCCCAAGCTCGCCGACGTGCGCAGTCTCGAACTCGTCTGCCAGCCGGAGCTCATCCCGTTCTACCGACGGTGGGGATTCACGGACCAGGTCGGCGGCTCCACGCTCATGCGCCGTACGGCCGATGCCCGCCTGACCTCTTGCTGATAGCTGACGACACAGGCACGATCACCAGGACTCGCCAACGACGTACGGAGGCCCTGCCCGATGTCGGACGTGAACCAATCACCGCCTGGCCGTCCTGTGCCTTCCGCTCCACAGGGACCGCCCGCTCACCTCGCACCATCCAGCCGACCCGAAGCGCCTGCGTGGACCGTGAGGGCCAGGCCGGTGGTGGATGTGTCGTCGCGAATCCTCTGCCTGTTGATCGGCGGAGCGTTGCTCGTCGCCGGGCTCGTCGGACTGTTCACCGGCGTCGGCCAAGGACCGCTCATCACCGTTCTCGCGGCGGGTCTGCTGCTGGTGATCATGCCGTCGATCGTCGACAGGATCAGGCGCTTGAAGCTCGGCGAGTTCGAAGTACACCTCGTCCGGCAGATCGCCGCGACCGCACGGAAGACCGCCGGCACCCTGCAAGCCCTGGGCATGGAGAAGCAGCTCGACGCCTACGCGACCATCTACACCGAGTTGCGCGGGCCTGAGCTGAAGGCTGTCCGCGGCGAGATCCTCGACCGGATCGTCCAGCGCGTCGCGAACGCGTCCGCCGTGGAGAAGTTCGACAAGGACGAGGTCAGGGAGCTGTTCTTCACCGGCTCACCGATCGTCCGCGTCCTCGCCCTCGGCCTGATGGAGGGCGACCTGTCCCTCCTCGACAGCGAAGTACTGCACGAGGCGATCAGCAGATCGCTCACCGGCAACGAGCAGTACCACGCGCTGAAGATCGTCCGGAACGGCTGGGGCCGCCTCGGACCTGACGAACGCACCCGCCTGCTGACCGCGATCGACACCAACCGCCAGATCGGAGCCGGTCCGGACCGAAAGGCCGTGGCACAACAAATCCGGGAGCTCGCTGGGAGCTCCCGGATTGTTTGAACTGTTTGATGCAGTAGATCAGTGCGAGTGCGGCTCGCTGCCGTGCTCCGCCTCATGGGCGGCGATCTGCGCCTTGACCTCTTCCATGTCCACCGCGCGCAGCTGACCGATCAGGTCCTCCAGGCTCGCCGACGGCAGCGCACCGGCCTGCGAGTACAGGACGACGCCGTCACGGACCGCCATCAGCGTGGGGATCGACGAGATCTGGAAGGCCTGCGCCAGCTCGCCCTGAGCCTCGGTGTCGACCTTGCCGAACGTGATGTCGGCGTGCGTCTCGGACGACTTCTCATAGACCGGTCCGAACATCTTGCACGGGCCACACCACTCGGCCCAGAAATCCACCAGCACGAGACCGTCGCCACCGACCACCTCGTTGAAGTTGTCCTGGGTCAGCTCGACCGTTGCCACTACGACCTCCGAAAGTAGATGAGTACGACCTACTCAACACCGATCGGCCCCGGACTTGTTCCCGGCCCCTGACGGCACACGCCGGCCACTGTCGTACGCCGTAGGACAGTGACCGGAATGCGGAGTCTCGTATGTGACCTGGGCCACGTCGTCAGATGGGTGAGTCCACGAACGGTGACGCATAGTCCTGCACCTCACTGAGAATCGAGGCAGCCGCCTCGGGGGTGAGGTCGGCGCGCTCGCGCTCTGCAACAATCATTTGTTGCAGCAGCCGGGTCTCACCCGCAGTAGCCAGGCCGGTGATCTCCGGATGACCGTTGAGCAGCCACGCGGTGGCGGCGGTGATGTAGCGCTGCTCGTCGAACGGCCGGTACCACGTGTCGTACGCCTTCTGCTCGCCGTCCTGCCAGTTGCGGCGGGCAATCATCTTGATCGTCATCAGCGCCGCGTCCGACGCCTTCACGGCCTCGACCAGAGCTGCGTAGTCCTCGGCGTACTGCGGATCTGTCGACAGCTTGTAGTTCAACGGAGTCAGCACGCTGTCGAAATCGAACCGGCGCAGGCCCTCGGTGTGCACCGACGGCGCCTGCTCGGTGTGGCCGGTGATGCCGATCGCCCGGACCATACCTTCGTCCTTGGCCCGGATGGCGGCTTCCAGCGATCCGCCCTTGCCGGTGACGAGATCGAGGTTCTCCAGGTCGCACACCGCGTGCATCTGAATCAGATCCACGTGGTCGGTCTGGAGTCGCTCCAATGATCGGTTGATCTCGCTCCAGGCCTCCTCGACGGTCCGGCGGCCGGTCTTGGTGGCAAGGAAGATGCGGTCGCGGATCTCGGGCATCCGCGGTCCGAGCCGGAGCTCGGCGTCGCCGTAGTCGGCGGCCACGTCGAAGTGGTTGATGCCGGCATCCAGAGCTTCCTGGATCGAGGCATCGGCGCGGTCCTGGTCGACTCCGCCGAGCGACGCGGCGCCGTAGATCAGTACCGAGCTCTGGTGTCCGAGTCTGCCCAGTCGGCGAGTTTCCATCCTGGTCCTCCACGGGGTAGCAGGGTCACTCCGACCCTATGCCCGGAAGCGTCTTCGGCAAGCGGTTGTCCACAGGCGATTTTGACCCCCTCGCCACGGGAGAGTTTTCCACAGGCGGATCGCCGGATCGGTTACTATCTGTGATCAGTTGATGCATTCTTTACCATGTTGTTCGCACGGATATTCGAAACCTGTCTACGGCGTGTGGCATGGTGTGCGCTGCCCGGTCGACCTGAACGGTCATGAGAGAGGAGCTATGACGACCTTGCCTGAGGTGTCACCCTTGGCCGGTAATAGTGACGGTAAGGGTGACACAGCCCGCGAGCGGGGTAACAGTATGGCAGCGGGGAGCGATGGACCATCCGGATCCTGGGCTCAGGTCTCCCGGAGGACGGTTGCTTGCCGTATTCTCCCGGCTACTGTCCGCGTAACTGCTGTCTGAGGGGCGGGTAGGGATGAGTTGGTGGCGAACTGCACTGAATCTGCCGCCAAAAGGTGAGCACTGGTCCGACCAGCGGCGGACCAAGAAGCCGGGCAAGGGACGCCCGCAGAGCACCGCACCGGAGTGGTGGGACCACCCCAGTGGCCCGGTGTCACCGACCCCTCGCCAGGCGCAGGGCGTAGCGGCGCAGTACTCCGCTCCCCAGCAACAGGGGCCGCCTCCGCCAGGTGGCGTGATGGCGCCGCCCCGTCGGCCGGCACAGCGTCCTTCGGGTCCTTCAGGTCCTGCGGACGTGCCGCATCAGGACCCTGCGCACCGCACACCCGAACGTTTGAAACAGCGTTCCCCGCACGGCGCTCACGGTGCTCACGCTGCGCCGGGTCCGGCCCGCGAGGTGCTCGAGCCTGGACAGACGCCGTGGTCGACCGAGCCGGAGTCGTCGTTCTCCACCTGGGCAAGGCGATTCTTCCGCGGCCTCGTGGTCGTCGTACTGCTGCTGGCAGCCATCAGCGGCATCCGCTCCTGGATCAGCCCGAACCGGACGCCGGAGACCGTTGTCAGCGGGCAGAGCAGCTTCCCGGCGGACGAGTCACGTGCAATCGCGACGCGGTACGCCGTTTCGTACCTGACCTGGGACGAGGACAACCCTGACGCCCGTCCTGCGCAGATCGGTCTCGACCTCGCGTCCGGACTGGACAGTCGCGCAGGATGGAACGGTCGCGGCAAACAAACGGCTGACGTTGCATACCCGGGTCAGGTCACGCCCGACTCCAACGGTCTGACCGGAGTAGTCGATGTCCGGGTCCGGGTGCACACGTTTACGCGGCAGGGCAGGGGCTGGAAGGCCGGACCGATCACCTGGGAGCGCGTGTCGGTCCCGGTCGCCCGGACCGCGGCGCGAGTTGTGGCCAGCGGGCCGCCGACGTTCGTGCCGGACGTACGGGCAGCGCTGCCCGACAACATGCCCCAGGCAGGGGCGCCGGACGACGACCTGACCGCGGCGACGCAGAAGGACGCGGAGGCGTTCTTCGGTGCGTATGCGGAGTCGGACAACAAGGTGTCGGCAGTGACCGCGCCCGGCTCGACCATCCGCAGCCTGAACGGTGCGGTCAGGTTCGGCGCGCTCAAGGACTGGCAGGTCTACACGGGCAACGACGACGAGCGGCGGGCGACCGCGGCCGTCACCTGGGACGGGGCGGGGGACACCACCTTGGACCAGACGTACACGCTCACGTTGAGGCGTACTGTCGCCACCGACGGAGCACAACGATGGCAAGTGGCTGCCGTCGGATGAATCCAGCGACTGGCCATCGGATGACCGAGGCAACAAGGGAGACACCGCAATGATGACGCACGAACTGGCTGCGAGCGTGGTTCAGCTTGCCGTGCCCATGGCCGACCCCAACGTCCCTACGGGCGCGGACTTCAAGGACTGGGTCCTGGTCATCGCGGGGAACATCTTCATCGCGATCCTCGTGTTGCGTGCCATCGGCCACTACTTCAAGCGCGAGTGGGGCGAGCTGTTCGGCCACATCGCGGCCGGGGTGCTGGTCGGCGGGCTGATCTACGCCAACAACCAGACCATCAACGTGCTCAAGGGCTTTTGGGGATTGCTGTCCGGAGGTAATTGATGCGCGTCGGCCGTACCCTCACTCACCACTTCGAGATCGAGACCCGGCAGTACGACCTGCTCGGCATCGACCTCGGAGAAGGCGCCCGGCGCCGGATGATCATCTTCGGTGCGGTGATCATTCTGCTCTGGATCGCGTTGCTGTTCCCGTTCATCGGGGTGCCGCAGAAGGGCACCGTCAGTCTGTATGTCGTACCGCCGTTCGTGATCACCGCGTTCGGCTGGCGGCCCGGCAAGTTCCACGAACGCCGCCGCCGGGTGACGGAGTGGGCGCTGGCCGTGCGGTACGCGTTGCGTGCCCATCGCCCGATCATCGGTCTCGGCGCGCGGGCCGCCGACAAGACGGAGTACCTGCCGTGGCGTGAGCGCGTCGCGACCCGGAAGGTGGCCGACCTGGCCAAGGCCAGAGTGACGCCGGAGTGGGAACGCGAGGTCGTGGTGGAGCTCGATCCGATGGTCCGCGCGGGTGCGGACATCACCGTGAACCAGCGGGCCCGCCTGCTGGGTTCGGATCACGTACAACGGGTGAGTCGCAGGACGTCGTCAGGGAAGGGCCGCGAATGAAGATCGCTGACAAGCTCCTGAACCTGGTGGGGGTCGGCCGCGAGCGCGGCCTGCCGCCACCTCGTCTTGTTGCCATCGCCGACGGTCTGCTGGTGACCGAGCGCAGCGCCGAGGCGTGGTTCCTGATCTCGGTGGCGAACACGGACCTTGCCACCGAGTCCGAGCAGGACGCGGCTCTGGACGCGGCAGTCAGCGCTGCGGCGACGATTCTCGGCGACAGGCTCAGCCATCTGAAGGTGGTGTGGGGGCGCTCGACCGGTCAGGACTACATCGACTCGATGGCCGGCCATTACCGTCTGGGCGATCACGAGGCCTGGGCGCAGACCCGCGCCGACCGGATCGACGAAATGCGGATGCCCGAGCGGTACGTCGCGCTCGGCGTACATCTGAGTGACCGTGACCCGCGCGCGACCGCGCAGGTGCGGGGTTCGATCAGTGACGCTCTCGGTACGACGTCGTGGCGGGTCAGCGCGCGCGAGCTCGCGCACCTGGACGAGCGGGTGCGCAAGCTCGCTCGTCAGCTCGGCTCGACGGTCTGGCGTGCGCACACCGCGCCCGCCGAGGTGATCTCCTGGCTGATCAGCCGGGAGATGCATCGCGGTGCGGTCGCGGCGCCGCGGCGTGGTCTGATCACGGGCGCTTCGCTGGCTCGGCTGACGTCGGGGCGTGTGGTGCCGTACACCGATCATCTGCGGATTTATGACACGCGTGGGCAGATCGCGGCGTACACGACTGTTCTGGCGATGACCGACTTCCCCGAGGAGCTCGAGACTCCGGGCGCGGGGGAGTGGCTGCGGACGCTGTCGGAGATCAAGGCGATCGACGACGACGGTGACGAGATCGACGTTACCGTTGAGGCGTCTGTGCGCTTTCGGGTGTTGACGAAGAAGACTGCGCGCCACTTGGTCGACGAGACCCGGAAGAGCGCGAAGGAGCAGCGCCGTTCGGCCGCGAAGGGTACGGCGGAGGAGACCGCCGACGAGATCGTGGAGACCGAGCGTGTCATGCGTGAGGTCAAGCGCGACATCAACCGCAGTGGTCTGACGCTGGTCGAGGATCATCCGCGGTTGCTGGTCAGCGCTGACACGCGTGAAGACCTGGAAGCCTATGTAGACGCGGTTATCGCGCACTACGCGGACCGTGGCATCACTGTGGCCGCGGGCGCTGACGAGCAGCGCGACCTGTGGCTGGAGTCCTTGCCGGGCGACCAGTTGCGCGTGCCGGACCTTGGGCATGTGCGGGAGTCGACTGCGTTCTTCGGGTCCTGGTTCTGGGGCGGTGCGTCGATCGGTGACGCGACCGGTCCGGCTATTGGGTATCTGACGGGGTCGACGCCTGGTCTGGTGCGGTTCGATGCGGCTGCCGGTTCTGCTCTTGGTGACGCGACGACGACGCTCTTCCTGGGCCGGTCCGGTCGAGGCAAGACGACTGCAGCGATGCTGGGCGGTCTGGACTCCGCGTTCGCCGGCGCTTGGGTGCCGTTGCTCGACCTGAAGGGCGATGCTGCGGGTGTGTCGGCGGTCGCCGCTGAGTACGGCGTACCGACTGCTGTCATTGAGATCACTGCACAGTTCTCCGGTGCTGCGGACCTCCTGCGTGTGTTGCCTGTCGACGATGCGCTGCTGCAGGCGCCTTCGCAGCTCATGCTTCTGCTGCCGCCGCATCTGCGTGGTGCGGCCGAGGCTCCGGTCATGGCCGCGACGCGCGCCGAGATCCAGTCGCCTGATCCCTCGTCATGGGGCGTCATCCAGCGGTTGTGCGCTTCCGACTCGGAGACCGTGCGTACGGTCGGATTCGCCCTGCGCGACCTGGTCGAGACCGGTCTCGGTTCGGTCGTCGCCGGCCCGCCGTCCGGCCTCTCGTCCCTCACCACGAACCCGGGCCTCTGGGTCGTGCAGATGCCTGGCCTCACGCTGCCGTCGCCCGAGTCGGCGCCGGAGTCCTGGTCCCCGATCGAACGTGTCGGCATGGCCTGCCTCCGCGGCTGCCTCGCCTGGATGGTCCGTACGACGGGCCGCCGCGAGTTCCGCGGCCGCTCGAAGGTCGTCATCGTCCCCGAGGTCCACCTGCTGACGAAGACCCCGGACGGCGCGTCCTTCCTGGACTACATCGCCCGTGTAGGCCGTGCGCTCGGCGCCTCACTCGTCCTGGACACCCAGGACCCGGCGTCGATCTTGAAGCTTCCCGGTCTGGTCGAGCAGATCACGACCCTCTTCGCCTTCAGCCTGCGTTCCCGCGAGCAGGTCGACTCGCTGCTCGAGCTCCTGGGCCGCCCGCAGACCGCGCCGTACCAAACCCTGGTCCGCGGCATCAACACCGCCGCCAACGGCAAATCCATCCGCCACGGCCACTGCATCATGCGCGACCGCTGGGACGAAGTAGCCACCGTCCAGATCGACATCCCCAGCCAGCAGGTAGCAGCCCTCCTCCGCACCACCCCTGAATCCGAACACGCCAACACCCCCGCCCAACCCGCCCTGCCCACCGCACCCCCCGAAGACCCCTTCGCCGAAGACGAAGCCCTCCTCGAACCAGCCGCCACCGCCACCGCCCAATCCGAGGCCCACACCCAGGCGCCCACGCACGACGCCACCCCGTCCCCCAACGGCGCCTCACCCGCCCCCAACGGCAACCCGTCCTACGCCGGCCCTCCGGCCGCGCATAACGGTGGCCCTCCCGCCGCGCCTAACGGCGGCACGCCTGCCGCGCGTAACGGCGGCACACCTGCCGCGCATAACGCCGGCCCACCTGCCGCGCCTAACGGTGACAGGTCCTATGGCGGCCGTCCCGGCGCGTCTAACGGCGGCCCTGCCGGCGCGTCTAACGGCGGTCCTGCTGTCGCACCGAGCGACGACACGTCGTACCCCGGCACACCCGCTGCGCCTAACGGTGACACGTCCTACGGCGGCCCCCTCGCCGCGCCTCAGAACGGCGTACCCGCCTCGCCGAACGGCGCCACCCCGTCCCGGCCCACGGCCCCGCAGCACGCCAATCAGCACCCCGCGCCTTCGGCCCAGCAGCCGCCCGCCCAACTGAGCGCACCGGCCCAATCTGCATCACCGCAAGCGCAGTCCGGTCCCCCCGCCCCCGGACCGACCTACGCCTCCACGCCCTCGCCGGCAGACGAACCCCCGGTCCCGGTAGCCCAGCAAAACGGCCACCCACCAACCCCCAACGGCCAGGACCACGCCGTCGAAAACGGCCACCCCAACGGCCAGAACTCCCGCCCCACCCTCCGCCACGACTCGCCGATCGGCCCCGACGAGGTCTACGACCAAGAAGCCGACGAGGCCGCCTACAACGAAGCCATGTACCCCGCCCACCCCGACGACCCCACCCCCGACCCCGACCGCCCCACCGGCAACAAGGAGCACGTCGCATGAGGTGGCCCCGCCGCCTCCGAACCGCGGCCACGGTTCTCTCTATCTCTTTGATAATCACAGCCCAGTTCGCCCTGGCTGCCGACCCGAAGCCGACGCCTACCACGCCGACCGGCTTTGGCGATCTCCTGCCAACTCCAGATCTGACGCATGGCGACACCCGGACGTTGTTCGAGCAGTACGGACCGATGGTCTACGGGCTCGACTTTGAGAAGAGCATTCGGGATCCCATTGAGTCAGTCTTCAACGGGTACGCGCACATGGTGATGATGTACATCGTCGCCATTACGCGGGGTGCGATCTCGGTTGGATGGTGGTTGTTCTCATTCACGGACGTCAAGCCACTGACAGAGGCGACATCTACCACCATTGGCGCATCAAGTACTCAGTTGGTCGGATGGCTGCTGCCGTCAGCGCTGGCGTTCGGAGCGGTCGCGGCGTACACGCAGCGGAAGACGAGCGGTAGCGCCATGGGCCAGTTGGTCTGGGTTTTCGTCGCAGGCGTGCTCAGTGTCAGCTTTGCGCTGGCTCCAGGAACGTGGCTGCGCGGTGTTGACGGTGCACGCCAGCTGGGAGCCGACGCCATCATGTCGACCTCGGCTGACGCGATGGGCCCTACCATGCAGAATCCGTTGCCCTGGCCTGAACCTGGGTTTACAGGAACCTCTCGGGACACGTTGCTGAGGAAGTCCGCGGACGCCAGTTGGCGTGGATTCGCAGTTACGCCTTGGTGCATAGCCGAGTTCGGGTCCCTAGAGGCGTGCGGGCGGTACGGCAAGGGAATGCTGGACGCCGGAACAGACGCCGACGCGCGGTCGAAGTACATTGACTCCGTTATCGCCCCCGCTGAGGGCGGCGATGATGCGCCGACCGTGAAGTGGGTCAAGGGCGACAATGCGTTCGGTCGAATCGCGGTCGTAATGCTCGCGGCGATCGCGGCCACCTTGTTCGCGTTCCTGAACATCTCTTTGGCCTTCACGGCGCTGATGGCGTTTGTTGGTTGTCTGCTGCTGCTGGTCGTGGGGGTCTTCTTCGCTTGCTTGTGGATCATTCCTGGCAGACCGAGGCAGTGGGGGCTCAACTGGTTCGAGGCCTTGGTGGGCCTCGTCATCCAATCTTTCCTCGCGATGTTGATCTTCGGAACCGCGCTTACTCTGGTGACGGCGGTCTTCAGCCTTACCGGTGTGCTGGGATGGCTTCCTGTATCGGGTCTCGCCATCGCAGTTCTGATCGCGGGCTTCAGGTTGCGCCGATTGCTGGACAACCTCACGTCGATGATGCGTCCAGGCTCCGGAAGCATTCTGCTGGGCGGCCTTGCGCGACGGGGTGCGATTGGCGCCTTCAAACGAATTGTCGGCTCAATGGCGAGTCGCAATGCTGCGCCGGCCGTGACGGAGCGGAGACGCGACCTTCTCCGAGCAGGAGATGGCGGATCGCAGCGGGTCTCGTCTGTTCGTGTGTACCGGCAGGCTCCTGTGGTTGGTTCTCTGGGGCGGGGTTCGGCTGGTAGTTCGCCGCATGAGCTCACCTCGGGCATGGGTGGTCGCCGCATGGATGGAGCCGCTGGAAGTCCGAGCGGGGCCGGTCCCGGCGGTCAGCATGCGGCGGCTGCTGGTGCTGCTGGTGGAGCGGCTGGTCGGCTCGCCTCCGCAGCCAGTCCCGGCCGTACAACCTCGGGCCTCAACCTCGCTCGCGCGCGTTCGCAATCGAAGGACGCCGACAAGCGTCCGACGATCACGGTCACAAGTGCGGGAGTCGCGACGACCAACTCGTCGTCGGGTGGAGCACGTCGAGCCAGTGGTGACGCGCAGAAGGCCCGTCATTCGAGGCGGCCTATTCCGGTGCCTTCCAATGACGTCCGCTACGAGCCGCGTGCACACACGCACTCAGCGAGCCTGCGCGAAGGGCCGCCGAAGGGACAACGAGTACGGCGGAAGGCGTCGACGTCGCAGCCGCGGCGGTTCCGGGAGTACACGGCTGTCACCAAGGACGGCGTGACGGTGCACGTGCCGACGCGTAGGTGATGTCGGATGGCCCGGAAACCCAAATCGCCGCACGACCGCCGGGAAGGCGCCAACCAGTCGCGGCATCGCGCACCTGACCCGAGCGAGTCCGAGACGGACAGTCGGGAAGGTCGGTCGCGCCCTGATGCCCCTGAGGGCTGGCGCTCGCTGATGAGCAACGACTACGACTACCCGGAAGAGTTGGACGATCTCCACGGTCGCGACCGACGCCGTGCGAAGAAGAACTGGCGTCGTGACGATCATGTGCAGCGCATGGCCTGGCTGCGGAATCAACGCCAAGCCGAACCGACGAGCCCCGCGGCCATTGTGGTCCTGGTCGTCATCCTCGTCGTGGTCATCCTCGGTGTCGGCGGTGGGCTGCCGCGGCTGCTGGGCGGCAAGAACAAGGACGACGGCGCCCCGATCAGCTTGCTGACACCTGGTCGCTCGGTCGTACTCCCGACTGCACCGTCGACCCAGTCGAACCAACCCGTCGCACCCACGAGCTCTGACCTCACAACTCCGCCGCCCGAGACTCAACGACCGGCAGCCGAGGCGACAGCCATGGCGACCGATGTGGTCGGCGCGTGGGCGCGAGCCTTCTACACGCGCGACCCGGCAACGGAGACGTACGCCGCGCTGGTGGAGAAATGCGCGAAATACATGACCGATGAGGTCGCATCAAGCTTCACCGCTGCGGGAGATCCGACGTACGAAGCGCTCAAGAGCGACGGCGGTAAGTCGACGGTTCTCGCAGCTCCGGTCACCGCTCCGCCTGCAAATGCGGAGGCTCCGGTCGACACTCCGAGCCGCATTACCCGCTTCGTCAAGGTCACCATCGACGTCACCGGCAAGCACGCCCAGCGGTTCGACGTACCTCTGCTCATCACGCTCGCAAACCAGAACGGTCAGTGGGTCATCAGCGACGTGTCCGGCGGTACGGGACCGTGACGGCGGAGGACTGCGATGTTCGACGAGCGTGATCTCGGTCGTGGGCTCCTGTCGGTCGTCGGGCGAGGGTGGGTTGCCAAAGGTGCGGCCGCGCTGGCGATCATCGGAGTCGCAAGCCTGCTGATGCTTGCTCCGTTCGGTGGCGGTACGACGAACCAGGCTGCCTGCCCCGCCGGGATTCCCGGCCAGGGCGGCGACCCGAAGCCCAGCGGGCCACTTCGTACCACGCAGGTCGCTTTCGCCAAGCTGATCGACAGCGTCGCGGTTCGGCGAGGCCTACCGGGCAAAGCGACGCTGATCGCTTTGATGACGGCATTGGTGGAGTCGGATCTCCAGAACCTCACCTATGGTGACGCCGACTCGGTCGGTCTGTTCCAGCAGCGACCCGCGGCCGGCTGGGGTTCGCGGCTTCAAATCATGAATCCGCGGTACGCCGCCAACGCGTTCTTCGGCGGCTCCGAGGCGCCAGATCCGCCCGGACTTGTGGACATCAACGGCTGGCCCTCGATGGCTCTCGGTGATGCTGCTCAGGCAGTCCAGATATCGGCGTTCCCTGACAGGTACGCCGTACGCGAGCAAGAGGCCCGCGACATCGCCTCTGCGGCCGGCATCGATCTGAGCAGGGCTGGGAACCCGTACGCCGGTCGCACCGGCGCGCCGGCCGGCGGTTCGGTCGTCGATGGACTGCAGGACGACGACAACTGCGGTCAGTCGGGCGGATTGACCGCAGGCAAACCGGTCAACGGCGTCTGGCCACAGCAGAAGGCGACCGTCACAGACCCGACTGGTACCGGAGGTTTGGTGACGCCGCGTACGGCGGCCTGGGTCGCGGCAGCGCGCAAGAATCTCGGCAACCTGAGCATGAGCTGCTGGGACGCGCACGCATGGAACCCGACCAGCGACCATCCTCGCGGCCTGGCATGTGACGTCATGGTCGGCACCGACGCCAGAAAGTCCGCGCCCGCTCGCGCCCGCGGTGACCAGATCGCGAACTGGGCCGTAACCACCGCCGGACAGACCGGAGTGCACTACGTGATCTGGTACGGCAAGATCTGGTCCGCCCGCCGAGGCACCTGGATCCCCTACAACGGCGGCGGCGTCTACAACCCAACCGACGCCACCGGCGGCCACTTCGACCACGTCCACGTGTCCCTGTACTGATAATGGACGGACCCAACCCGCCCAACCCTGATGAGGAGAACCCCCGGATGGCAGGCCCTGGCGATCCCAACGATTCGAACAATGCTTGGGGCCACGATGCGGGGCAGCAGCCGCCCGCCGGTTTTGGGAGCGCCGCACCGCCACCACAATCGTGGGCGGAACTCCCAGCCGGACCGGCGGGCTCCGGTGGTGCGCATCAAGCGCGACGGGTTGAGGTGTCGACCGCATCGCTCCTGTTGTCAGCCGTGCCTTGGTTCTTCTGGAGCTTCGCTGTTGTCTCGTGGATCGTCGGCATCATCGGGTTCGGCTGGGGCTGGTTGCTTGTTCTGATCTGGTTTGCATCAGGCGCAGTTGTCTTCGTACGACCTGTAGAGGACGCGCTTGCGCGGTATCTCTTCCGACTGCGGCAGCCGACACTGGTCGAAGACCAGCGGTTGGGCCCTATCTGGCGTCAGTTGGCTGACCGGGCCGGAATACCGGAGAACCGATATGCGATCTGGATTCAGGAGTCGGACGATCCGAACGCTATTCCCACACCCGGGCACATCATTGCCACCACCCGGTGGGCTTTGTACACGCTGCCGCCGTCACACCTCGAGGCGATGCTGGCCCACGAGCTTGGCCACCATCTGGGTGGCCGTGACTGGCTCAGCCTACTGAGCTTCTGGTACTCGATACCGGCGCGCTGCGCCCTGATCGGTGTTCGTGCGCTGGGGCGCTTGATGCGTGCCGTACCCGCCGTCGGATGCGTTGTCATCGGCTTCGTTCTACTCGGGTATCTAGGTGTACTGCTGGCGGTGCTGACGTTCGATGACAGCTTTACGCTCCCGTTGCTCTTCTTGACCCCACTCGTAGCTCCACCGATCCTTGCTTGGCTGAGCCGGCGCGAGGTTCTTCAGGCTGATCGCCGGGCCGCAACCATGGGCTACGGGGCCACCCTGATCCAGGTTCTGTATGGCTGGCAGTTCCAGCATCAGCACGCTCTCGGGCGTGACGCCAGCCGCCGCTCGCACTTTATGGCGAGTGCGCCTTCGCTCCCTGACAGAGTGCGTGGGCTCGAGCAACTACAGCAGCGCCCATAACAAACGCGGCCCGGCGCTGAGCGCCGCTCTACTCCTCGATCCGCCTGACTTCGTGGGTGGCGTTTGGGTTGGTGAAGGCGAGGAGTTTGTGGGCTTCTGATTCGATCGAGGCCCAGGCTTGGTGGGAGAGCCTTGTGGTGGGGGTTATTTGTAGGGTGGTTTGGGTTTTGGATTTGGATTGGGTCCATAGGGCTTTGGTGTGGCCGTTGTGGAGGATTGTGCCTTTGGTTAGGAGGGTTTGTAGGGGGAGGGAATTGGGGGTGGGGGTGGGGGTGAAGCGGGTTCGGTCGGCGTGGGAGAGGAGGAGGTTGTCGTATTCGGGGAGGAAGCGGGTGGGGGGTTCGGTGTCTTCGGGTGGGAGGGGGATTTCGGGGAGGTCGTAGAGGGGGCGGTTGGAGTCGGGGGTGGTGTAGGTGCGGAGGTCCAAGTGGTCGAAGATTTCGGTCAGGTGGGTTAGACCGGACCAGGTTTGGGCGTCGGCAACCGTTGCAGGGCCGTAGGCGGCCAGGTAGCGGAGTACCAGGGCTTCTGCGGAGGGCTTGGTGGTGATGGGGGAGTTGAGCCAGAGGTCGGCGGTGGTCATGGTGGGGTTGCCGCCTTTGTTCCAGATGCCTCGGGGTGGGATCTGGATGGTGGGGAGGAGGCAGCGGACGGCGTGGGCGAGGGCGGCGGGTTCGCGGTCGGGCCAGAGTTTGGCGAGGTGTTCGCGGAGTTGGACGGCGGTGGCGGGGCTCTGGGTCATGCGGTCGATGCCGGCCTGGAGTACGGCGTCCATGTCGAGGCCCTCGAGGCGGTGCCGGCCGTAGGTGATGTTCTGGTAGATCTCGCGGTCGAGGCGGGGCTGGATGAGCGGTCGGAACGCGAGGAAGTCGCGGCTCGAGACCAGGTGGATGGTTGCCCGCATCAACGAACCGCGGACTGCCTGGCGGTCCTCGAGGAGCTTGACCAGTTCGTCAGGCTGGAAGTTCTGAAGCCGGGTCCACAGGCCGACGTACGGCGCCAGCGGGGCCTGGGCCTGCATGCCGGCCAGGTGTTCGATCGCTTCGAGGGCGGTGGCGTCGTGGCGTTCGAGCAGCCATTGGCGGTCGAGCGTGGCACGGTTCAGTGCCTGCAGGCTCAGCGTCGTCATGACGGGATCCTCTCCTGAGTGTTGCTCCAACGCTAGGAGAGGTAGCGGTCAGAAACTGTCCGCTTCCAAACCCAGGCCGGCTACGAACGCAGTGAGGAGATCGCGCCCGGCGGGCCACAGGTCGAGGTTGCTAGCGGTGTTTATGTGGCCTAGGTCGCGGAGGGGGATGTGGGGCGTTGCCCAGGATCTGGCCAGGCGAGTCGCGGCGGCGGGGCTGCAGTAGGGGTCGTCGGTGCTGGTGACGAGGACGGTGGGAACGGGGAGCCGAGGAGTGGGGAGGGAGGTGAAGGTTGGTAGGCGGTCTGTGGGGAAGGTGGGCGCCTGGGGGTCGGGCGGGGCTACGAGGAAGGCGCCTTTGATGCGGGTGGGTGGGGATAACTGGGTGAGCCAGTGAGCTAGGGCGTGGCAGCCCAGGCTGTGGGTTATGAAGGTGATGTGGTCGGGGGCCTGAGCGACGGCTCGGGTGATGGCGTTGGACCAGTCGGTGAGGTCGGGGGAGATCCAGGACGCGGGCTGGATGCGGATGGTGGGGGTGAGCCATTCGGACTCCCAGCGGGACTGCCAGTGATGTACGTCGGAGCCGTCGAGGCCGGGGATGATGACGAAGGTCATGAACTCTCCTTTGGACATGAACGCCTGCCATCATGGAGGAGTCATCGCCGTACGGCGCCCTGAGCTGATGAAACGAAGGTCGATGAGCGAGGCAACGATTGGTTCATTGGACCCGATCGACCGGGAGATCCTGGCGATCCTGCAGACCGACGGCAGGCTGAGCGGGGCCGATATCGGGCGGAAGGTGAACCTGTCGCAGCCAGCGGTTTCGGCGCGGATCCAGCGCCTGGAACGCTCCGGCGTGATCACCGGGTACCGCGCGGTCGTCGACCCCGCGAAGGTCGGGCTCAACATCCACGCCGTCGTCCGCGTCCGGACGACGCACGCCCGGATCCCCGAGTCGCTCGAGTTGTTCGCGACGTTGCGGGAGGTTGTCGCGACGTACCGGCTGACCGGTGAGGACTGCTTCCTGCTCGACGTCCATGCGCCCGACGCCGGACGGCTCGAGCAGGTGGTCGACGCGATCGGCCGGCTGGGGCCGGTGAGCACCTCCCTGGTACTGCGTGAGTACCCGGGCAAGCCGCTCGCCTTCGCGTAACAGGATTTCCCTTGCCGCCGTGAAAACCGCAGAATCACGCGGAGTTCCGCTTCCCAGCGGACGGTACGCCGAACTAGGGTTCGACGGATCGTAGTCGTTGCGTTACGCAACAGGAACGTGGGAGGGAAGCGAATGTCGAAAAGCCGGAAGGCGCTTGTGGCCGCCACCGCAGGACTGGCGACTGTCGCGCTCGGGTTGTCGTTCACCAGCGCTGCGGGGGCCGCGCCGCAGACGGCGGCAGCCAATCCGAACGGGCTCAAGCTGATCAAGACGAAGACGTCGTTGCTCGGCAAGCACTACTGGTACCAGCAGACCTTCAAGGGCCTGCCGGTCGTCGACGGGTACTACGCCAAGCACGTCGCGAAGGACGGCACCGTGCAGATCGCGGACGGGCGGGACGCCGTACCGGCGAACCTCGACGTCAGCGCGAAGGTCGCGCCGGCGTCGGCAACGCTGAGCGCGAACGCCTCGGTCACCGCGCAGGCGAACCGGTCGCGCGCGGCCGGGCCGAACAAGAGCTTCGCGAAGCAACCGGACGCGACGAGCGGCGCCGCGCAGCTCGCAGTGGTCGGCGGACCGGACGCCCGCCTGGTCTGGACCGTCACGAGCCGGTCGACCGAAGGTGTCAGCCAGTCCCTCGTCGACGCGAAGACCGGCAGCGTGGTCGCGTCGAAGGTGATCAGCGACAACGTCGACGGTCGCGGCTCGGTCTTCGACCCGAACCCGGTGGTCAGCACGCAGAACGAGAAGCTGACCGATATGAACGACAAGAACCAGGACGCCCTGTTCCTGGCGCAGAAGAACGTGGTCCTGCGCAACCTGGACGGTTCCGGGAAGCTCAACGGCGCCTTCGTCAACATCAAGGAAGGCAACGGCGGCCTCGCGCAGAACAAGAACAACACGTTCGTCTACCAGCGCGCGAACAACAAGTTCGAACAGGTGATGGTGTACTACCACATCAACCAGGCGCAGGAGTACATCCAGTCGCTCGGGTTCAAGGACGCGAACAACGAGTCCCAGGACTTCTCGGTCGACACGATCCGCGACGACAACTCGTTCTACGACCCGTCGACGGACATGATCACCACCGGCGACGGCGGGGTCGACGACGCCGAGGACGCTGAGGTCATCTGGCACGAGTACGGTCACGCGATCCAGGACGACATCGTCCCCGGGTTCGGCGAGTCCGAGCAGGGCGGTGCGATCGGTGAGGGCTTCGGCGACTACTGGGCCGTCACCATGTCGGTCCCGGTCAGCAAGGGCTTCAACCTGCCGTGCGTGATGGACTGGGACGCCACGTCGTACACGAGCGACGAGCCGCACTGCCTGCGTCGTACCGACACCGGCAAGACCACCGACGACATCGACGGTGAGGTGCACGACGACGGCGAGATCTGGTCGAACGCGCTGTGGGACATCCACCAGGCGCTCGGCCGGACCAAGGCGAACAAGCTGATCCTCGAGGCCACGTACTTCTACGACCCCGACACCTCGTTCGCCGCCGCGGCCCAGGACACCGTCCAGGCTGCCCGGCTGCTGTACGGCAAGGCCGCCGCGCAAACGGTGACCGACGCCTTCAAGGCCCGCAAGATCCTGAAGTAGCGGCTGCAGGTCGTGCGCCCACCACTACTGTGGGCGCATGACCTGGAGTACTGCGGATATTCCTGACCTCACCGGAAAACTGGCGCTCGTGACGGGTGCTACGAGTGGACTCGGGTACGAGACCGCGCTGGAACTGCTGCGGCATGGCGCGGATGTGCTGGTCGCGGCGCGGAATCCGGAGAAGGCTGCGCAGGCTGCGGAGACGTTGACGCGGAAGGCCGGGAGAGCGCCGACCGTGCTCGAGCTGGACCTCGCTGATCTTGCGAGTGTCGAGAAAGCGGCCAACGAGGTCAGTACGTCGTACGACCGGCTGGATCTGCTGATCAACAACGCCGGCGTGATGGCGCCGCCGTACCGGGAGACCGTCGACGGGTTCGAGCTCCAGCTCGGCACCAACCATCTCGGTCACTTCGCGCTGACGGGTCGGCTGATGCCGCTGCTGGTCAACGGCAGCCGGGTGGTGACGATCAGCTCGTTCATGCACAAGAGCGTTCGCGGCATCAGCGAGGCCGATCTTCGCCGGCCCGCGAGCAGCTACCGGAAGTGGGAGTCGTACGGGAAGTCGAAGCTCGCGAACCTGCTCTTCATGCTCGAACTCGACCGCCGGGTGCGTGCTGCCGGGGTCGATCTGCTGAGCGTCGGCGCGCATCCGGGCTACGCCTCGACGCACCTGCAGGCTGCTGGGCCTGAGCTCGCGGGCAATCCCCTTCAGGCGCAGCTCTGGGCCGTTGCAACCCGCCTCGTTGCACAGTCCGCCGCGGCCGGTGCCTGGCCGAGTCTGTACGCCGCGACGTACCCGGACCTGCGCCCCGGATCGTTCGTCGGACCGCGCTTCTTCGAGTACCGCGGTACGCCGAAGGTCGTGCTGCCGAACCGGACCGCGCAGGACGCCGAGCTGGCCAAGGAGCTGTGGGACTGGTCTGTCGAGGCGACAGGGATCGATCCGGCACTCACCGTGCCGAGGTAGTGACACAGCGGCAACTTTCTGGTTACCCTCCGGTAATTCCCGAACGCCGGAGGTTCCAGTGCGCAGACTTATGGTGGCAATCACCGGCGCTCTTGCAGTCGCCCTGACCGTGATCACGATCGGCCCGCGTGCAGATGCGAGCCAGACCGCGCCGGGGTTCAGTACGGCATACCAACGCATCCCCGGTGCCGGCGGGACCGAGATCGGAGCCGTCGTACTGACGCCGACCGGGCAGGGGGACGGCCCGTTCCCGCTCGTGGTGATGCCGTCGAGTTGGGGTGTGCCGAACGTGGAGTACGTCGGTCAGGGTACGAAGCTCGCCACGGCCGGGTTCCAGGTCATCTCGTACTCGAGCCGAGGCTTCTGGGATTCGGGCGGCGGCATCGACATCGCCGGACCGCCGACCGTTGCCGACGTCAGCAAGGTGATCGACTGGGCCGGCCAGCACACTCCGGCGGACACCAGCCGGGTCGCTGCGGTCGGGATCTCCTACGGCGCGGGTACGTCGCTGCTCGCGGCCGCGCAGGATTCGCGGATCAAGGCGGTCGGCGCGCTCAGCGGGTGGGCCGACCTGATCCGGTCGCTGGATCCGAACGACACCGTCGCGCTTCAGTCCGTCGCCGGTCTGCTTGCCCTGGGCAACATCACAGGACGGCCTGGTCCGGAGATGGCGTCGCTGCAGACGAAGTTCGTCACCGGTGACTTCGACGGTGCGATCGCGGAGGCGAGTCAGCTCTCGCCGGCGCGGTCCGCGGCGACGATGGTAGACCAAATCAACGCGAAGAAACCGGCTGTGTTCCTGGCGAACGCGTTCGAGGATTCGATCTTCCCGCCGTCGCAGTACACGGACTTCTTCACGAGCCTGACCGGGCCGAAGCGGCTGCTCCTTGCGCATGGCGATCACGCGACGCCTGAGGTGACCGGGGCGATTGGTCTACCAAACGAGACGTGGGATGAGCTTGTCGGCTGGTTGCGGCATTACCTGACGGGTGCGGACAACGGTGCGGATACCGAGCCGCCGGTGCAGCTGAAGTCGCAGCGTGGCACGTGGCGCGGGTATGCCAGTTGGGCGGCGGTCGGGCAGCCGCGTACGTCGTACCTCACCAAGGCAGGGGTGCTGCAGGGTGGCGCGTCGACTGGGTGGAGTCGGTCGATCGGTGCTGGTATACCAACGGTCGCGGATAGTGGGGTGGCGCTCGTGTCCGGTGCGCTGCAAGGGCTGCTGTCGATTCCGACCGGTGTTGTGACGCCGTTGGTCGACAGGTCGTTTGCTGGGGTTTGGTCCGGGCCGACGTTCGGCAGTGCGACGGTCGTGAATGGTATGCCGAAGTTGCATGTCACCGTGAAGCCCTCGGCGGCGAGTACTTCGCTCTTCGCCTATCTGTACGACGTTGATGCGCTGGGGGTCGGGTCGTTGATGTCACACAAGCCGTACACGTTGCGCGGTGCTACGCCGGGGAAGGCGGTGCCGATCGACGTGCGGCTTGAGGCGACGAGTTGGGAGGTGCCGGCCGGGCATCACCTCGTGCTGGTGGTGGACACCGTGGATCCGCGGTATCTCGGCCGGAGTGTGATCGGGTCGACGGTCACGTTCAGTTCGCCTGTCGATCCGTCGTGGGTCAGCATTCCGGTGGCGGCGTGAGCGTCAGCCGCCGAGGATTCCTCGGCTTCACCGCGGCCGCGCTCGCTCCGATCCACCAGGCTGCAACCCGCGAGGCACCCGAGCCCGGAGCGCCGGACCCCGCATCACCAGAACCCGGAACGGCCAGCCCCACGGCTCAGAACCCCACGGCCCAGAACCCCGAGGCGCACGCCCGTGGTGTCGCGGTCGGCGTGGCACAGGACGGCCCGGGCGCCCGCACGTTGTACCTCGGGACGTACGGGGACAGCGTCGGCATCGCGACGTACGACGAGGCCGGGAAGATCACCTCGACCGGCAGCATCGCTGGTATACCAAACGCGTCCTTCGTGATCCGGTCCGGCAACTTCCTGTACGCCGTGAACGAGCAGGACGCCGGCGCCGTCACGGCGATCGACATCTCGAGCACCCCGCGAGTGCTGAATCGTCAACCCAACAAGGGATCCGGGCCCTGTCATCTCGCGAAGATCGGCGACTACCTGCTCAGCGCGAATTACGGATCCGGCGACATCGCGGTCCACCCGATCGCCGCAGATGGGAGCCTCGGGCAACAAACTGATCTGGTCAAGCACGAGGGTTCGGCGCCGCACGCACACCAGGTCGTGCAGGCGGGACAGTACGTGCTGGGCGTCGACCTCGGCACCGACTCGATCTACACCTACACGCTCACTGACGGGAAGCTCGCGCTGCAGCATCAGGCGAAGGTCAAGGCCGGCGCCGGTCCGCGCCATTTGGTATTCCATCCGTCCGGCAACTACGCGTACGTCGCCGACGAGCTCGACAGCACGGTCACGATCTGCGGGTACGACGACGGCGTACTGACCGTGCTCGAGTCGATCCCGGTGGGCGAAGGGGAGAACTATCCGGGGGAGGTGGCGATCTCCGCGGACGGACGCTTCGTGTACGTGACCAACCGCGGGCACAACAGCGTCGCGATCTTCAGCACCGACGGCCCGCACCTCGAGCTTGTTGGTATACCAAACTGCGGTGGCGACTGGCCGCGGCACTGCGCGTTCGACCCGACCGGCCGCCTGCTCTTCGTCGCCAACCAGAAGTCGAACAGCATCACCACGTTTTCGGTAGACCAAACGACCGGCAGCCTGACCCAGACGAGCGACTACAGCATGCCGACCCCGGTCTGCATCACTGTCTAATCATGCGCGAGCTCTTGCGGTTGCCCTCTAGACCGCCGAGGTTTCGCGGGCGAAAGCAGACGATGCTGTAGGCAACAATGATGCGACCCTTCAAGGCGGTGCGACCTTTACTCCGGCCAGGACCGGCGCTTCGCGATGAGCTTCCCCGGCATCTGGGCGCTGTCGCCGACCAAGCCCAACCTGGGGCAGTGGTACCACCTTGCCACCAAGAGCGCCTGCGCCCTGGGCTCCAGCTCGACCGGCAACACCGACGCGGAGGTGCGCACCGTCTACGAATCAGGCCGCCAGAAAGGGTTCGGGATGCGAAGTCAGGGCGCAACCCCGATCCTGGTAGGTACCGACCAGGGGAGGTGAGTGCGATGGCCGCACCGAGCCAGGTGCTCGCACCCCATTCGACGATCCGGTTCCGGCCTCCGCGGTTCGGGCTCGGCGGTTCGCATCTCGGCGAGCCGCCGGGCCCGGACGGCGACGTCACCGCCGTTTCCACCGTCGACGCGGCATACCAGGCCGGCATCCGGTTCTTCGACACGTCCCCGGCTTACGGCGACTCGGAACGACGACTCGGTACGGCGCTGCAGAAGCGCCCACGGGGTGAGTTCCTGGTGTCGACGAAGGTGATCGGAGACGACCCGAAGACCTCGATCGACGAGAGCCGCGGGCAACTAGGACTCGCGGTCGACCTCGCGTTCGCCGACGACGAGTCGGCGTACCCGAAGCTCGACCGGCTGCGGCGCGAGGGGATCATCAAGGCAGTAGGGGCAGTGTCGGACGACTGGCAGGAGCTCGATCGCCTGGTGCGCGACGTCGAGCTCGACTGCGTGCTGCTGACAGCGCAGTACTCGCTGCTCGACCGCACCGCCGTACCGCTGCTGGATCGTTGCCTAGCGCGCGGAGTCTCCGTCATCGTCTCCGGCGTACTCACACCACACGTCCTCCACGCAGACACCGTCGAGTCCCGACGCCTCTCGGCCGTCTGCGAGCGGTACGGCGTTTCCCTCCCGCAGGCCGCACTCGCCTTTCCCAGCAGGCATTCCGCGGTCACGTCCGTCCTGATCGCGGCATCGTCACCGGCCGAGATCCGCGCCGACGCAGCACTCGTCCGCCAGCCCGTACCGGAGAAGCTCTGGCGAGATCCGGAGTTTCTGCGCTTGCTATCCTGATAACAGGAGTTCGCAGCAAGCGGGCTCCCCGGACGAGCGGCGCCGTACCCGGTCTGTGAAGACGACGCCTCACCCTTGATGGAGGGGGTCGTCCTCATGCACGTACTCGACGTTCTCGAGATCGTTGGCGCGGTCACCATTCTGCTCGCGTTCGCCGCCGCTCAGGCAGGTCGCCTGCGCCAGCGCACCATCACATACCAGCTCCTCAACCTGCTCGGCTCAGGAGTCCTCGCCACTATCGCCGCGATCCAGCTCTCCTGGGGCTTCCTGCTGCTGGAGGGCAGCTGGGCCGTCATCAGCCTGATCGGCCTGCTGACGCTGAAGCGACGGCAAGAAACCGATTAGAACTTGTCGCCCGGGTTCGTCGCCGTGCCGGTCGAGCCCGACGGGAGCGTGGTCGGGATACCGGTCGGGACCGGGCTCGGGCTGACCGAGATGGACGGTGAGGTCGAGCCGGTGCCCGGCGGCGGCGTGGTCGGCGTGATGGTGACCGTGGCCGTGTTCGTCGGTGTCGGGATGACGGGTTCCGGCTCGAGCGGCTGCGCGTGGCGGAACAGCAGCCACGCCAGGAAGACGGCCAGCGCCATGATCAGCGCCATCGTCAGCAACGCGAACGCGAGCGCCCACCGCGAGGCCGGGCGCAGAGCGTTCGGCCACGGCAGCGGCCAGATCCGGAACAGCCCAGGACGCCGGCGGCTCTCCCAGTAGTGACGGAACTCCGGCCCGCGCAGCTTGCCGATCTGCGGGATGCGATCCATCAGTACTGCGGACAGGATCTCCTCGCCGCGACGCTCCGCGATCAACCGCTCGTCGGACGCCGCGCTCGACCCGTCGTCCTCCCGGATCGGCCCGACCGCGACCCACAGCGCGAGGTCGTCGTCATCGCCGTCGTTGTGGCCTAGTACGGCTTCCTCGGGCAGGTCGTCGACGGCGTACACGAACCGGTCGCGGGCGGCCGCGTCGTCCGCGGAGCCCTCGGTCATCATCGCGACGACGACGTTCCGGCCGGCCTCGTCGCTGGCCGTGTAGAGGTAGCCGGCCGCGTTCGCGCCGAGCCGGCCACGCAGCCAGAACTCGCCGACCCGCGGCGGGTCCTCCGGCTGCAACGGGAGAGCTTCCGGAATCTCCAGCGCAGGGCGCTCCTCCGGCGGGTCCGCCGGCTGCACCTCGGTCTGGGATTCGGTCGCAGTCATCACCCCAATCCCACCACATCCCTGGTAGCACTGTCGCCACGGCCGCCGGTCGAGCCGCGGCGCGGCAACGGCACAGGAGCGGCGCGACGGTGGTGCGACGGCAGCGCGGAGGCACGGCGGAGGCACGGCGGAGGCACGGCGGCGGCGGTGCGGCAGCGGTGCGGTAGCGGTCGGCGCGCGCGATTTGGCTCGGAGGGGCAGGATGGGGGAGGACCCGGTGGGCCCTGCGCCCGCTGGCCCCGGTGATCTGATGGAATGACCGGTGTTGCGAAGTGGGGAATGACATGGTCCGCGCACGCGGGCCCCGGAAGGACATGCATGACCGAGACGACGATGCCCACGGGTGCCGTGGCCCAGCAGTCCAGGCTGATCGGCGAGGCCGTCGCTGAGGTCAAGCGGGTGATCGTCGGCCAGGAGCACATGGTCGAGACCCTGATGGTGTCGCTGCTCGCGAAGGGTCACTGTCTGCTCGAGGGCGTGCCGGGTGTCGCCAAGACGCTGGCTGTCCGCACCTTCGCCAGCGTGGTCGGTGGCACGTTCGCCCGGATCCAGTTCACCCCGGACCTGGTCCCGTCCGACATCGTCGGCACCCGGATCTACCGGCAGACCCGCGAGACGTTCGATATCGAGCTCGGCCCGACGTTCGTGAACTTCGTCCTGGCCGACGAGGTCAACCGCGCACCGGCCAAGGTGCAGTCGGCGATGCTCGAGCTGATGGCCGAGCGGCAGGTGTCGATCGGCGGCCAGACCTTCCCGATGCCCAAGCCGTTCATCGTCATCGCCACCCAGAACCCGATCGAGTCCGAGGGCGTCTACCCGCTGCCCGAAGCGCAGCGCGACCGCTTCCTGGTCAAGATCGACGTACCGCACCCGCGTGGGCACGAGGAGTTCGAGATCCTCCGCCGGATGAGCGTCGACCCGCCGGAGCCGCGGCAGGTGCTCAAGCCCGAGACGATCATGGAGCTGCAGCGCTCGGCCGAGCAGGTGTTCGTCCATAACCTGGTCGCGGAGTACGCCGTCCGCCTGGTGATGGCGACCCGTACGCCGACCGACTTCCACCTGCCCGACCTCGAGCCGATCATCGAGCTGGGCGTCAGCCCGCGCGCGACGCTCGGCATGATCGCGGCCGGCCGGGCGCTGGCGCTGATCCACGGCCGGGACTACCTGCTGCCGAGCGACATCCAGACCGTCGCGCTCGACGTAATGGGCCACCGTCTCGGCCTGACCTTCGACGCGGTCGCGGACAACATCGACCCGCGGGCCGTGATCGAGCGGATCCTGGCCACCGTCCCGCCGCCGCAGCCGGTCTGGCGCGACGGCACCGACGGCACAGGCCGCCCGGAGTTCGTCTAGTGCCAAACCGACGAGACCCGCGGGCTGCGATGACGATCTCGCAGCTCGCTCCTGAGCGTGCGTTGCGGCGGCTGGAGCTGACCGTCGTACGGCGGCTCGAGGGCTATCTGCACGGCGAACACCTGGGGCTGCTTCCGGGTCCGGGCACCGAGCTGGCCGAAGCGCGTGAGTACCAGGTCGGCGACGACGTACGACGGATGGACTGGGCCGTCACCGCACGGACCACGATCCCGCACGTCCGCGACCTGATCGCGGACCGTGAGCTGGAGACCTGGGCGCTGGTCGACCTGTCCGGCTCGATGGACTTCGGTACGTCGACCCTCGAGAAGCGCGAGCTCGCGGTGGCAGCTGTCGCGACCGTCGGGTTCCTGACCCACCGCCTCGGTGACCGGTTCGGCGGGCTGATGCTGCGTGACTCCGCGCTGCGGCGCTGGCCGGCGCGGTCCGGGCGGCTCGCGCTCTACGGTCTGCTGCGCGCGTTGCTCGCCGAGCAGTTCAGCGGCGACGAAGAGGCGCATCGCAGCGACCTTGCCGCCGCGCTCGAGTCGATGGCCCGGACGCAGCGCAAGCGTGGACTGCGAGTGATCGTGTCCGACTTCCTGACCCCGCAGGACGGCGAGGTCGCGAGCCAGATCGAGCCGTCCTGGGAGCGGGCGATGCGCAAGCTGACGGCTCAGCACCAGGTGCTCGCGGTCGAGATCGTCGACCCGCGCGAGCTCGAGTTGCCGAACATCGGCGTCGTCACGATCGGTGACCCGGAGACCGGCGAGGTGCGAGAGATCGACACCCGGCGGCGCAAGGTCCGGGAGGCGTTCGGGGTGGCCGCTCTCGCACAACGGGAACGAACCAGGGCCGCCCTGCGTAGGGTAGGTGCGGGGCATCTTGTACTGCGGACCGATCGTGACTGGGTCGCCGACACCGTGCGGTTCGTGCTCGCCTACCGGCGAGTGGCGCCCCGCCTGCACCAACCGCCGAAGGGAGTGGCTCGCTGATGGAGTTCCTGTCTCCGGCCAGATTGTGGTTCCTGCTGCTGATCCCGCTGATCGTCGCGGGGTACATCTTCCTCCAGCACCGTCGCTCGCAGTACGCGCTGCGCTTCACGAACATCGCGCTGCTGGACCGGGTCGCGCCGCGGCGGCCGCAGTGGCGGCGGCACCTCGCCGTCGGGCTCGCGCTGCTCGGCGCGATGACCTGCATCCTGGCGTTCGCGCAGCCGAAGGACAAGGTCAAGGTGCCGCGTGAGCGGGCAACGATCGTGGTCGCGATCGACGTCTCGCTGTCGATGATGGCGACCGACATCGAGCCGAACCGGCTGGAGGCCGCGAAGGAGTCGGCGAAGGAGTTCGTCAACAACCTGCCGACGAAGTTCAACGTGGCGCTGGTCAACTTCGCCGGTACGGCTTCGATCATCGTGCCGCCGACCACGGACCGGGCGACCATCGACCGGTCGATCGACGGGCTCGAGCTGGCCGAGTCGACCGCGACCGGTGAGGGCATCTTCACCTCGCTGCAGGCGCTCACCCAGGTCCCGCCGGATCCCGCGCACCCGAACGACCCGGCCCCGGCCCGCATCGTGATGCTGTCGGACGGCAAGCGCACGGTCGGCCGGACGGCGCAGGAAGGCGCGCAGGCCGCCAAGGCGAAGAACACCCCGGTGTACACGATCTGCTTCGGCACCGACTCCGGCTTCATCGAGATGGACGGCATCCGGCAGCGCGTACCACCGGACCGCACCGAGCTCCGCAGCATCGCCGAGACCACCGGCGGCGAGGCGTACACCGCGGAGTCCGCGGGCGAGCTCAAGGACGTCTACAAGGACATCGGCTCCTCGGTCGGGTACGACGAGGTCGACAAGGAAATCACCGCCCGGTACGCCGGTATCGCGATGCTCTTCACCCTGGCCGCCGCCGGCGCCTGCATTGCCCTGGCGACCCGCTTCCCGTAAGCCATCAATGCGTAGACAGGCTACGCTTAGGGCATGACAGTTCTTGGCACCGCCAAGGCGGTGGCGTCGGTTCCGTTCGACCAGGTGCAGCCGTTCCTGACCGAGGCGAGGTGCAAGCACCTGCTCGGCCTCGACCGGGCGAATCCGGCAGGTGTTTCGGTCGACGCCGACCCGGCCGCGGGAACGGTCGGGATGCAGGGACAGTACTGGTACCGCGGCGAGTACACCTTCGGCCCACACCCTGACGGCACCGAGATCACCTACCGGATTGTGAACGTGTCCGGGAGCCCCGATGCCGTCATCCGTCTGTGGCAGCGCAAGGTGCTGAACAACCAGCAGCGCGACCTGGACGCTTTCGCGGCGGACTTGCCCAGCAGGTTGCACTAGGTCCCGTTGATCAGGCGAATCGCCAGGTCCGGGTTGAACTGACCGGCCGGGATCGTCGGGGCGATCCCGCACTGGCCGTCGGAGTCGCCGGGGACCTTGACCCACAGCAGCATCTCGGCGCCACCGCCTACCTGGCTCGCGGCGCCGAGTTTGCGGCCGGCCGGGTTGCACCACTCGCCGTTCGACCCGTTGGCGTTGCGGCTGGTGTCGACGACGAACGGCTTCGGCGCCGACATGCTCGCCCGTACGGCGTTCGCGTAGCTCACCGACTGCGCCGTGGTGTAGTAGTTCGACACGTTCACCACGAACCCGTGCGCCGCGCTCACCCCGGCGCCGGCCAGTCGCTGCGCCATCGTTGCCGCTGGCACCCATCCGGCGTTGCCCGCGTCCAGGTACGCCGACGTGTTCGGCGCCCGGTCCCGGAACTGCTGGAGCGCGAAGCTCAGCATGGCGTTCCGCTCGGCGATCTGGGTGTCGGTCATGCAGTTGAAGTCGCCCAGCGCGTCCGGCTCGACGATCACGATCGCGGGACGGCTGCCGATCGAGTCCGCGAACGCGGAGATCCAGTCCCGGTACGCCGCCGGCGAACCCGCCCCGCCGCCGGAATGACCGCCGCAGGCGTCCCGTCCCGGCAGGTTGTACGCGACCAGGATCGGCAGCCTGTCCGCATTGTCGGCCGCACCCACGAAGCCGCCGACCATCGCCCCGATCGTGGTCCCCGCGGGCGGGTTGGCGAACCAGCGCGCCATCGGCTTGGACGCGATGTTCGCCTGGATGCTGCTCGCCCTGGAGTCGCTCTGATGGTCGCGGACCCAGGTGGCCGGGTTCGAGTTCGGATCGACGTAGAAGCCGCTGGTCTGGTCGATCGGACCCGCCTGGACCATCGCGGCTGCAGCGGGCCGGTCGTCGGCGTACGCGGTCAGCCAGGCCAGCGCGGAGTTCCAGTTGATCGCGACCTCGTTGGTCGAGTACGAGCCGATCTCGTCGATGTAGCACGTGGCCGGAGCGCAGCCGGGGAGGTTGCGCTGGGCAACCGGATCCTGCAGGTGCGAGTTCGGTCCGCCGGCCAGCGATCCGGGGTACGGCGAGGGCAGCGCCGGGTTGAGCGAATGCGCCCAGAAGCGGTGGTGCTGGTTCTGGCTCGCCCGCTCGCCGTACCCGGTCACGTAGGACTGGTTGAGCGCGTTCCGGCCGAGCAGGTAGTCCAGCGACTCGAGCGCCGCCGAGCGGTAAACAGTCCGCCCGGTGAGATCGCCCGCGATCGCGAGGATCATCGCGTCGTTCGCCGTACCGGAGTTCGAGCCCCAGACGTACTGGCCGTCGGCCGGCTTGTACGGGTTCGCGTAGCCCTGCGACCTCACGTTCGCGAGGTACGTGTCGGCGGCCGCGGCGATCCGCTGCCGGAGTTTGCGCTGGTCGGCCGGCGACAGCCGCCACGGCACCCGGGCGAGCGCGAGATCGGCCAGCCCGCCGGTCTCCTGCCACGAGAACCCGTCGGCGGCGTTGAGCGTCGTCGTGATGAAGTGCTTGTACGACGCCTTGCCCGTCGTCGCGAACAACTCGGCCGCGGCCCACGAGAACTCGTCCGTCACCTTCGTGTCGTCGTACGCACCGCCGCCCTCACCACCGGCCGGTGCGTAGATCGCCGGGTGCCGACGGGCGGCGTTCCAGGCCGTTTCGGCGGCCGACAGGCAGTGGGCGGCGAACCGCTTGTCCCACTTCGCGTAGACCCGCGCACAGCGAGCGCCGACGGCCGCGAGGTTCAACGTCGCCGCGGTCGACACCGGGTAGAGGTAGCGCGGCTGCGGGTCGTCGGCCGGCGGCGTACCCAACGCGGTCCACTTCTCGTCGTGGACCTTGTGGTGGACCATGCCGGACGGCGCCTGCATCCGTAGCAGGAAGTCGAGCTCCCACTTCGCCTCGTCCAGCACGTCGGGTGTCCGATTGCCGCTCTCCGGGATCTTGAGTGCGACGCCCGGACCGGTCTCCTCGTACAGGTCGAGGAGTTGCCACGCGGCGAGCGCGCCGTTGACGACGTACTTGCCCTGGTCGCCGGCGTCGTACCAGCCGCCGCGGACGTCGAGGCTGTAGTCGCACGTGCCGGGGTAGCAGGGGACCGACGTGTCGCCCTGGTTGGGCGCGACGCCGAGGTGGCCGGCCGGGCGCGCGTACGCGTCGCCGACGTACTTCGCCTCGATCGGGATGCCGCTGCGGTTGTTGTAGAAGTACGCGAGAGCGTCCCGCCGGAGGCCGGCGTACACCTGGCTGCCGATGTCGAACGGCTCGCTGACGTCGTTGCCGACGGCAAGCCGGAACCCGCTGCCGGTGCCGCGGTACGCGCCGAAGTCGATCAGCTGCACGTCGTCGCCCGACAGCGCGTCCATACCATACGGTTTGGTATGCCCGCTGTGGACGACCTGGTTGCCCGCGGCAAGCAATCGCCAGCCGAGCGGGGTGGTCGCGGTCGTCACGTAGGTGGCCCGCTTCGGCCCGCCGGCGAGGTACCCGACCTGGTTGACGCGGACCGGCGAGCCGAAGTCGCGGATCCCGCCCGGCGGCACGATCCCGCCGACGACCGAGATGTTGTCGAGGCACAGCGTGTACGGCGTGGTCGCGCCGCCGGCCTGGAACGAGACCTGCCCGTGCGTGTCGGTGACCGGCGAGGTGCCGGTGAACGTGAAGGTCTGCGTGCTCGTCGTGGCGTCGACCGCCTGGTTCAGCACGGTCGCGTGTGGCGCGGCGCCCTGCTGGAGGACGGCGCGGAACTGGACCGGCCGGCTGGCCGACGCGTCGAAGCGCAGCATGTACGGCTGCCCTTGCTCGAGCGGGAGGTCGTCCTGGCCGATCATCGAATCCCAGACGTTGACCGTGCCGGCCGGGATCTGCGCGCACAGTCGGCCGTCGGCGACCGCGGCCGGAGTGTTGGCGCTCGTCCACCACGGGTCCTTCACGGTGTCGAAGGTCCCGTTCAGCACGCGCTCGTACTGCGCATCGGCGGCAGCGGCTGCTACGGCGTCGGCGGGGACGACAGTGGTCATCAGGGGGACAGCGGTGGCGAGGGCAAGGATCAGGACTCGCCGGGGGGCGGTGGGCATCGGTCCTCCAGCACGCTTGGGAGCGCTTCCAGTTCTCGGCATCGTGCCGAGCCGATGATGCGGTGTCAAGGGCGTGGCACAATGCTGAGAGCGCTCCCGGTTTCTCGCAGGAAGGATCAGCCCTGTGACCGACGTCCGTAAACGGCAGGTGACGCTCGACGAGGTCGCCGAGCGGGCCGGCGTGTCCCGATCGGCCGCGTCCCGGGTGCTCAACAACGCGCCGCACGTCAGCAAGGCGAAGCGCGAGGCGGTGCAGCGAGCGGTCGCGGATCTCGGGTACGTGCCGAACGCGTCGGCCCGCGCGCTCGCGACGCAGCAGGTCGGTGCCGTCGTACTCGCGATCTCCAGCGACAACCCGGAGGTGTTCGCGGACCCGTTCTTCGCCGAGGTCGTGGTCGGGATCAGCTCGGTGCTGGAGGAGACCGAGCTCGAGCTGATGCTGATGATGGCGACCTCGACCCGCGGTCAGACCCGGCTCGAGCGGCTGCTGCGGACCAGGCAGACCGATGGCGTGATGCTGATGTCGACGCACGGCGACGATCCGCTGGCCCGGCTCGCGGAGCAGGCCGACGTACCGGTCGTCTTCGGCGGTGCGCCGGTCGCGTTCGAGCCGCAGTACTACGTCGACGCTGACAACCGGGGTGGGGCCCGGCTGGCCACCGAGCATCTGATCGAGACCGGCCGGCGCCGGATCGCGACGATCACCGGGCGGATGGACGAGGGCGCGGGCGTCGCGCGGTACAAGGGCTACCAGGAGGCGCTGGCGGTCGCGGGGCTGGATGCGAGCCGCGTCGTCCACGGCGACTTCTCCGAGGACGGCGGGACCCGCGCGATGCACGAGGTGCTCGCGAAGCATCCGGACCTGGACGCGGTCTTCGTCGCCTCCGACCAGATGGCGATCGGCGCGCTCCGCGTGCTCACCGACGCCGGCCGCGCGGTGCCCGGCGACGTTGCGATCGTCGGCTTCAACGACGTCTCCGCCGCCCGGCACACCAGCCCGCCGCTGACCACGATCAGCCAGCCCATCCAGTCCCTCGGCCGCGAGCTGGCCCGCATGCTGCTGGCAACCATCGCGGGGGAGACCCCGACCCCTCTGATCCTCCCGACCCGCCTGGTCCGCCGCGCCTCATCCTGAATCGCGACACGATGGTGATGTAGTTGACACGGCGAGGTTACTGGTGTTGGAGGGGGTCGTGGTGCAAGATGTACCAATGTTCCGCGGGGTGTCTCGTGATGCCTTGAGGGACAGGTACCGCCAGGACTGACGGATTTGTGGTCGAGAACGCTGGGGAAGGCGCCCCTCGAGCACAGGAGGTCCCGGTGGCGACGACTCGTGGCGTTCTGTACGTCCACACGGTGCCGTCAGCGTTGTGCCCTCATGTCGAGTGGGCCGCGGGCGGCATCCTTGGCGTGCCCGTAAAACTGGATTGGACACCGCAACCAGCGGCCCAGGGCACGTACCGGGCCGAGCTGTCCTGGCAGGCCGAGGCCGGCACCGCGGCCAAGCTGGCATCCGCCCTGCGCGGGTGGCAGAAGTTGCGGTTCGAGGTCACCGAGGAGCCGAGCAACGGCGTCGAGGGCGAGCGGTACTCGTTCACGCCCGAGCTCGGGGTCTTCCACGCGACCACCGGCGTCCATGGCGACATCATGGTGCCGGAGGAGCGGCTGAAGGCGGCGATGCTGAAGGCTGCCAGCGGCGAGGCCGACCTGACCGAGGAGGTCGAGCGTTTGCTCGGCCGCCCCTGGGACGACGAACTCGAACCCTTCCGCTACGCCGGCGACGGCGCCCCCGTCCGCTGGCTCCACCAGGTTGTCTAAGGGCTTCCTGAGAACTTGAGAAGAAAGCCGTGAAGGGCGGAGCTTTCCGCGAACTTTTCGATGAGACTGAGCATCTGACGTTCTACAAGGGTGGGAGGGGCCGTGGCCGCTGGGCCACCGGGTGTCGGGACACCCCCGGTGGTTGTTAACAACAGCGGCCGCACCACGTGAAGGGCACGGATCCTCGGATCCGTGCCCTTCAAGCCGTTCAAGAGGGTTACAGCGGAATGTTGCCGTGGTTGCCGCGGACAGGCCCGCCGGCCTCGGCTTTCGCCAGCGCTGTTGCCAGCGCGGTTCGAGTGCGGGTGGGCTCGACGACCTCGTCGACGACGCCGATCTCGCGGGCGCGGTCGATGCCGCCGGCAATCTTCTCGTGTTCGGCGGCCAGCTCGGCCTCGACCTGCGGCCGCAGGTCAGGGTCGACCTCGGCCAGCTTCCGCCGGTGCAGCACCCGCACAGCCGCGACCGCACCCATCACAGCCACTTCGGCCCGGGGCCACGCAAACACGCGCGTCGCCCCCAAGGACCGCGCATTCATCGCGATGTACGCCCCGCCGTAGGTCTTCCGCGTCACCAGCGTCACCCGCGGTACGACGGCCTCAGCGAACGCGTGCAGCAGCTTGGCACCCCGTCGTACGACGCCGTCCCACTCCTGCCCGACACCCGGCAGATAACCCGGTACGTCGACCAGCACGACCAGCGGTACGCCGAAGGCATCGCACATCCGGACGAACCGCGACGCCTTCTCCGCCGATAGCGCGTCCAGGCAACCACCGAGGCGCAGCGGATTGTTGGCGATCACGCCGACCGTCCGTCCACCGAGCCGGCCCAGCGTGGTGACGATATTGGGCGCCCATCGCTGGTGCAGTTCGACCGAGGAAGCCTCGTCGAGCACCCCTCCGACCAGCGGATGGACGTCGTACGCACGCTTGGCCGACTCCGGCAGGAACCCGGACAGATCGGTGTCCGGGATGTCCGTCGACATCGAGCCCTGGTTCGCGAGCAGATCGGTGAGCCGGCGGGCCTGCTCCAACGCAGCCGCCTCGGAGTCGGTCGTGATGTGCACGACCCCGGAGCGCCGGCCGTGCGGCTCGGGGCCGCCGAGCCGGAGCATGTCGACGTCCTCACCGGTGACCGAGCGAACCACGTCCGGCCCGGTCACGAAGATCCGTCCCTCCGGGCCGAGGATGACGATGTCGGTCAGCGCCGGACCGTACGCCGCGCCGCCCGCCGCCGGGCCGAGTACGACCGAGATCTGCGGGATCTTCCCGGACGCCTGCGTCATCGCGTAGAAGATCTTGCCCACCGCGTGCAGGCTCAGCACGCCCTCGGCCAGCCGTGCGCCGCCCGAGTGCCACAGGCCGATGATCGGCACCTGCTCCTCGCGGGCGACCTCGTACGCCTTGACCACGACGTCGCAGCCCTCGTCACCCATCGCGCCGCCCATCACGGTGGCGTCGGAACAGAACGCGACGACCTTCGCCCCGGCGATCCGCCCGCGGGCCGCGATCATCCCGGACAGGTTGTCGGGGGTGATCAGCTCGAGACTGCCCGGATCGAGCAGGTTCGTCAGCCGGGTGACCGGATTGCGCGGGTCCAGCTCACGAGGCGGCTTGGCGGGTTTTGCCGGGGCAATGGTCATGGGTGTCCTCCGGGGGTGGTGAGGAACTACAGCGATTTGAACGCGATGGCGGCGTTGTGGCCGCCGAAACCGAACGAGTTGTTCAGCGCCGCGATATCCCCGTCGGGCAGCCTGCGCTGCTCGGTCGCGACGTCAAGGTCGATCTGGTCGTCGAGCTTGTCCACGTTGATGGTCGGCGGCGAGACCCGGTTGTGCAGCGCGAGCACGGTCGCGACCGACTCCACCGCGCCGGCGCCGCCGAGCAGGTGGCCGATCATCGACTTCGGCGCGGTCGCGACCGCGTGGTCGGCGTCCTTGCCGAGCGCCTGCCGGATCGCGAGCGACTCGGCGATGTCGCCCTGCGGCGTCGACGTGGCGTGCGCGTTGATGTGGAAGATGTCGGCCGGGGTCAGGTCGCCCTCGGACAGCGCCCGCTCCATCGCCCGCCGCGCACCCGAACCGGTCGGGTCGGGCTGCGCGATGTCGTGGCCGTCGGCCGAGATGCCAGCGCCGGCGAGTTCGGCGTACATCTTCGCGCCGCGCGCCTTCGCGTGCTCGTACGACTCCAGGATCAGTACGCCGGCGCCCTCGCCGAGCAGGAAGCCGTCGCGGTCGACGTCCCACGGACGCGAAGCGCGCTCCGGGTCGTCGTTGCGCTTGCTCAGCGCCTGCATCATCCCGAACGCGGCCAGCGGCAGCGCCATGATCGCGCCCTCGGAGCCACCGGCGATGATGACGTCCGCGCGGCCGAGCCGGATCTGGTCCAGCCCGAGCCAGATCGCCTCGTTGCCGGAGGCACAGGCCGAGACCGGGGTGTGTACGCCGGCCTTGGCGCCGAACTCCAGGCTCACGTACGCCGCGGACGAGTTCGGCATCAGCATCGGGATCGCCAGCGGCGACACGCGACGCGGGTTCTGCTTCAGGGCGTCGTAGTTCGAGAGCGTGGTGTGCAGGCCGCCGATACCGGACGCGACCGCGACACCGAGCCGCTCCTTGTCCATCCCGGAGTCCTCCAGGCCGGAGTCGGCCCAGGCCTCACGGGCGGCGACGACGGCGAGTTGCGCCGTCCGGTCCAGGCGGCGGGCCTTGACCCGCTCGATCACCTCGGTCGGGTCGACCGCGGCCGGTGCGGCGATCTGCACCGCCAGGTTCTGCACCCACTCGTCGGTCAGCCGCCGCGCACCGGAGCGTCCGGCCAGCAGCCCTTCCCAGGTGCTGGACACGTCGCCCCCGAGCGGGGTCGTGGCTCCGAGCCCAGTGATGACGACTCGGGTCTTCGACATGGTTACCTCATCCTTCACATGAGAGATCTGCGGTTGGGAGCGAGGGGTGTGTACTGCGTGGTGCTCATCGAGCCGGCATCGATCAGCGGCATCGGTCGCAGCCCGATGAGCACCCGGGCCAGCACGGTTGACGGCGTACGTCAGCCGTTCTGGGCGCGCTCGATGAACGCGACCGCGTCGCCGACGGTCTTCAGGTTCTTGACCTCGTCGTCGGGGATCTTCACGTCGAACTTCTCCTCGGCGGCCACCACGACCTCCACCATGGAGAGCGAGTCGACGTCGAGGTCGTCGGTGAAGGACTTGTCCAGCTGGACGTCCTCCACCGGGATGCCGGCGATCTCGTTCACGATCTCGGCGAGGTTGGAACGGATCTCTTCGGTGCTGGCCATGTTCTCTGGTTCCCTTTCGGATTTCTTCTGGCTGCTGCCAGCTTCGCTGGCTGTCCAGCCGGTGCGGCCACCTGAGCCGCCCCGGACAACTATGACGGAATCTATTTAAGAGCTACGGCAGGCGGATGACCTGGGCGGCGTACACCAGGCCCGCACCGAAGCCGATGATCAGCGCGAGGTCGCCGCGCTTGGCTTCGCCGGCCTCGCGCATCGCGGTGATCGCGAGCGGGATCGACGCCGCCGAGGTGTTGCCCTGGCGCTCGATGTCGCGCGCGACCTTGACGTGCTCGGGCAGCTTCAGCGCCCGCCGCATCGCGTCGGTGATCCGCATGTTCGCCTGGTGCGGCACGAACAGATCGAGCTGCTCGGCCTTCACGCCGGCCACGTCGAGCGCCTGCTGCGCGGTCTTCGCCATCTCGAACGACGCCCAGCGGAACACCGGGTTGCCGTCCATCGTGAGGTGCGGCCACTGGTAGCTGCCGAACACCTCCTGCCACGACTCGCGCTGGCTGATCACCTTGTGCTGGGTGCCGTCAGAGCCCCAGACCACCGGGCCGATCCCCGGCTCGTCGGTCGGGCCGACGACCGCGGCGCCGGCGCCGTCGGCGAAGATGAACGCCGTACTGCGGTCGGTCCGGTCGGTGATGTCACTGAGCCGCTCGACACCGATCGCCAGCACGTACTTCGCGCTGCCGCCGCGGACCAGGTCGTTCGCCATCGCGACGCCGTAGCAGAAGCCCGCGCAGGCAGCGGAGATGTCGAACGCCGCAGCGGTCGGGGCGCCTACCGCGACCGCGACCTGGGTCGCGATCGCCGGCGTCTGGTACAGGTGGGTGACCGTCGAGACGATCACGCAGCCGATCTCGGACGGGTCGAGGCCGGCGTCGGCGAGCGCTTCCTTGGCCGCGTTCACCGACATCATCAGCACGGTCTCGTCGTCGCTCGCCCAGCGCCGCTCCTTGATTCCGGAGCGGGTCTGGATCCACTCGTCGCTGGAGTCGATCTGCTCGAGGATCTCGGAGTTCGGCACGATGCGCCGCGGCCGGTACGAGCCGATGCCGAGCACTCCGGCGTACGTCGAACCTGTCGACGCCGTGATCATGCGGGGCTCCCGGCCGGGTGCAGGCGGACCAGCGGCTGGCCCGGGGCGACCGGGTCGCCCTCCTCGGCGAGCCACTCGACCACGATGCCGCCGTGCGGCGCGGTGACCGCGACCTCGTCGCGCAGGCTCTTGACCGTCGCGACAACCTCGCCGGCCTCGACCTTGTCGCCGGTCTCGCGGCGGGTCTGCTCGGAGCGGGTGAACGTGCCCTTGATCGGGGCGACCAGCAGGCGCCACGTCGGGGAGGCGTCGATCTCGGACGGGCTACCGTGCTTGTCCACGAATGCGCGGGCGTCGTCGAGCTGGTCCGGGGTCTTGAGCGCGAACGTCTCGACACCCTTCAGCGCACGCCGGGCGATGCCGGTCAGCGTGCCCGCCGGCGGCAGCTCGAGGATGCCGGTCACGTCGAGGTCCGACATGGTCTGCATGCACAGGTCCCAGCGGACCGGCGCGTTCACCTGGTTGACGAGCCGCTGCAGGACGTCACGGCCGTCGTGGACGACGTGGCCGTCACGGTTCGAGATCAGGCGCGTCCGCGGGTCGTGAGTGCTGATCGCGGTCGCGTACTTCGCCAGCGTCTGCACGGCCGGCTCCATGTGCCTGGTGTGGAACGCGCCGGCGACCGACAGCGGGATCAACCGGGTCTTGGCCGGCGGGTCCGCGGCCAGCTCGGCCAGCTCCTCAACGGTGCCGGCGGCAACGATCTGGCCGGGGCCGTTGTCGTTGGCCGCGGTCAGGCCGTGCTCGGCGAGCTTGGCCAAAACCTCCTCGCGGTCACCGCCCAGGACAGCGGTCATCGAGGTCGCGGTCTGCGCGGCCGCGGCGGCCATCGCCTTGCCGCGTTCGCGGACCAGGACCATCGCCTGCTCGGCGGTCAGCACACCGGTGCCGGCCGCGGCGGCGAGCTCACCGACGCTGTGGCCGGCGACCGCGCCGACCTTGGTGAAGGCGTCGGCCGGGTGCGGGAACACCGCCAGCGCGGCCAGCATGCTGGAGGCGACCAGCAGCGGCTGCGCGATCGCGGTGTCGCGGATCGTGTCGGCGTCGGCCTGGGTGCCGTAGTGGGCGAGGTCGAGACCGGCCACCGCGGAGAGCCAGTTCAGCCGGCTCTCGAACACGGGATCCGCCAGCCACGGCTCGAGGAATCCTGGGGTCTGGGCACCCTGACCGGGTGCGACGATGACGAGCACGTGCCAACTGTCCCTCACCAGGGCCCGTCGGGAGCCGCAGGGCGAGCACGAATTCTTCCGGGCCGGTTTGTAGGGATCCTACAAAACGGCGGTTCCGGGCTCCGGATTGAGCAGGCGACCCAAGGTCAGTGCGACACGCAATGTGAAAGCGTCGCGGGGATCGAGCGGGTTGTACGCCGTGATGTCCGCCACACGCTTGAGCCGGTACCGGACGGTATTGGCGTGGATGAACATCGCGCGGGCCGTCGCCTCGATCGATCCGCCGGACTCCAGGTACGCCGAAACCGTGTCGAGGAGCACGCCATCCCCGACCGTGAGCGGGCCGTAGACCTCGTTGGCGAGCTGACGGCGGGCGTGGCCGTCTCCGGAGAGTGACCGTTCGGGCAGGAGTTCGTCGGCCTGCACGGGCCGGGGCGCACCGGGCCAGGCGGCCGCGGCGCGAAGGCCGGCCACGGCGGCTCGAGCCGAGGTGACGGCGGACATCAGGTCCTTCACGACCGGGCCGACGACGATCGGGCCGGGTCCAAACCATGGGGCCAGTTTTTGTACGATCTCCACAGGTTTGCTCGTACCGCCTAGTACCACGACCAGGCGGTCGCCCTGGATCGCGCACAGTGCGTCGGCGCCGGCCTCGCGCGCCGCGTGCCTGACCGTGTCGGCCACGTTCGAGGCCGTTTGAGCGTCCTCCGTGCTCTGGGCCCGTCCGACGACAACGGCCACCTCGGCCGACCCCGTCGTACCGGCGGCTCCGGTCCAGCCGAGGGCGGAGGCGCGGGAGCGGACCGATTCGTCCGCCTCGCCGCGGATCACCGAGTCGACGAGGAGGGCTTCGAGCCGGGCGTCCCAGGCGCCGCGCATCTCGGCGGCCTGCGCGTAGACGGTGGCGGCGGCGAAGGCGACCTCGCGGGCGTAGCGCTGGATCGCCTCGTGGACGATCGGTACGTCGTCGGGCGGGAGCAGCGTGCCGATGGTGGTCTCGATGGTCTCGATCGTCGTCCGGACCAGGTCGACCGTCTGGTGCAGGGAGATCACGCGGGTGAACTCGCGCGGCGCGGACCCGAAGATCCGCGTCGGCATCGAGGAGTGCGCCTCGGGGTCCCGGAACCATTCGACGAACGCCGAGATCCCGGACTGCGCCACCAGCCCGATCCAGGACCGGTCCTGCGCCGAGAGCTCCCCGAACCAGGGCAGCTTCTCCTCCATCGCAGCCATCGCCGCGGTGGCGAGCGCCCCGGTCGCGCCCTGCAACCGCTCCGCCCGCGCCACATGCGCACCCTTCGCCACGCACCGACCATAGACCCCGGATCCCCACGCCATCACAATCGCGGCGCTGCGCCCCGCCTCCGCCTGACCGGCCGCCGGCGGCCGGATTGTGATGGCCTGGGGATCCGCACTGCCATGATGGGAGGCATGACGGACAAGGCGGGCGTGGAGGACGCGATCGCGGCGTTGCGCGCCATCGGGTATTACCTCGAGCGGGACCGGCAGCCGACGCACCGGGTGAAGGCGTACCGGCGGGCCGCCGACACGATCGCCGCGCTGCCGGCCGCCGAGGTACGTGCTCGCCGCCGGGCCGGGACGCTGACCGAGATCGCCGGTATCGGCCCGAAGACCGAGGCCGTCATCGTCGAGGCGATGGACGGCGCGACCCCGTCGTACCTGGTCAAGCTGGAAGAGGCCGCGGGCGAGCTGACCACCGCGGGCAACCAGCTGCGTGCGGACCTGAAGGCCGACCTGCATCTGCACTCCGAGTGGTCCGACGGTGGCAGTCCGATCGAGGAGATGGCGCGTACGGCGCATCGCCTCGGCCACTCGTACGTCGCGCTGACCGACCACTCGCCCCGGCTCACCGTCGCCAACGGGCTGTCCCGCGAACGCCGGCTGCAGCAGCTCGAGGTCGTTGCCGAGCTCAACAAAAAGCTCGCCGACGAGCTGGACGGCTTCCAGATCCTGAACGGGATCGAGGTCGACATCAACGAGGACGGCACGCTCGACTGCGACAACGAGATCCTGGCGCGGCTGGATGTGGTCGTCGCGAGCGTTCACTCGAAGCTCCGGATGGCGTCCGAGCCGATGACCGAGCGGATGGTCCGCGCGATCGCGAACCCGCATGTCGACATCCTCGGCCACTGCACCGGCCGGTTGATCACCGGCGGCCGCGGCACCCGGCCCGAGTCGGAGTTCGACCCCGAGGTGGTCTTCGAGGCCTGCCGCCAGTTCGGGACGGCGGTCGAGATCAACTCCCGGCCCGAACGCCTCGACCCGCCCAAACGCCTGCTCTCGATGGCCGTCGAGATGGAATGCATGTTCTCGATCGACACCGACGCGCACGCGCCCGGTCAGCTCGACTGGCAGGTCTATGGCTGCGAACGCGCCGAGGACTGCGGCGTCAGGCCTGACCGCGTCATCAACACCTGGGACCAGCAGCAACTCCTGGAATGGACCGCATCATGAGTGATCTCGAGAAGGATCCGGCCGAAGTCATCGGTACCGGGGACTGCGAGGGGCCTGCGCTGGAGCTGCTCGAAGGGCGCGAGGTCGTGCTCGGACGATCCACGACGGTACGGCGCCTGCTGCCCAACAAGAACCGTCGCATGGTCGGCGCCTGGTGTTTCGTCGACCATTACGGCCCGGATGATCTGACCCGGCGCGTCGACTCGTACGACGTACCGGGGGAGCGCGGCATGCAGGTGCCGCCGCATCCGCACACGAGCCTGCAGACGGTGAGCTGGTTGTTCGAAGGCGAGATCGAGCACCGCGACAGCGTCGGATCGCATGCGTTCGTGCGGCCCGGCGAGCTCAACATCATGACCGCGGGCAACGGGATCGCCCACTCCGAGATCTCGACCCCGACCGCGCCGCCGATGCTGCACGGAGCGCAGCTGTGGGTCGCGCTTCCCGACTCTGCGCGTACGACGACCCCGCCGGCCTTCAACGCGTACGCCGATCTACCGCAACTCGACTTCGACGGCGCGCACGCCACCGTGATGATCGGCACCGTCGCCGGTGTCACGTCGCCGGCGCCCGCGTTCACGCCGCTCGTCGGTGCCGACATCACCATCGAGCCCGGCCGGACGCTGGCCCTGCCGCTCACCCCGTCCAACGAGTACGCCGTACTCGTCGTCGACGGATCGCTGTCGGTGGGCGAGCTGGCCCCGGCGTTCGGGGAGATGGTCTACCTCGGCGCCAACCGCCAGTCGATCGATCTGGTTGCCTCCGACAACGGAGTTCGCTTCCTCCTGCTCGGCGGTGAACCCTTCGAGGAGCAGCTGGTGATGTGGTGGAATTTCATTGGTCGCTCCCACGAAGAGATCGTCGCCGCCCGGCAGTCCTGGCAGGACGCGATCAGCGCCGGCGGCAACGACCGCTTCCAGCTCGTCCCCGGCTACGACGGCGACCCCCTCCCGGCGCCGCCGCTGCCGGCTATCGCACTGAAGCCACGACCGCGGGCGCGCTGACCCGGCGGCGGTAGTAGGCCCAGGTCAGGACCAGGAGGGCCGGGCCCCAGAGGTTCAGCGGGGTGTAGCAGGTGAGCATCAGGACCTTCCAGCCCGTGCTGGAGAACGGGATGAACTGGTCGGTGTAGGCGTTGCGGAAGGCGTAGGTCCAGAGCGCGATCAGGGACAGGCCGCCAAGGGTGGCGGGGATGATCGCGGCGTACGGATGGACGCGGCGGCCGCCGATGATCGGGATCCAGCGTGGAGCGACCTCGCCCCAGCGGCTGACCATGCCCAGGGCGGTCAGCGCGACCAGCTCGGAGAAGATCGTCAGGCAGACGACGTACACCTTGCCGCCGGCGCCGGCGAGCCGGGCGGCGTTACCGTCCGGGTCCAGCATGCCCATCGACGAGCCGAAGACCAGGCCGAGTCGCCACAGCCCGGACGGCAGGACCATGAACGGGATGAGGTGCGCCAGGCGATACGCCCAGCGGGGGACGGGACGCTCAGTTGTGTTCACCCGAACAGCATCCGGCCGACCGCCCCGCTGTCACCTCACCCGCCAGAGGGAACACGCTCCCTCGGGAGGACCTTTCAGAGCAGGTCGTGATCGCGGGCGTACGCCGCAGCAGCGGTGCGTGACGGTACTTCGAGCTTCGCGAAGATGTTGGTGAGGTGCCGCGCGACCGTCTTATCGCTCAGCACCAGCAGGCCCGCGATCTCGGCGTTGCTGTTGCCCACTGCAACCAATCGCAGGACGTCCAGCTCCCGTCCCGTCAGTCCACTCGTACTGCGACCGATCAGTTTCTCGGCCTCCTGGCGTGCCCCGGCAGCCCCGAGTTCGGCGAACGTCCGGCATGCCGCGGTCAGCTCAGCAGTCGCCGAGTCCTCGTCCCCGAGCAACCGGACCGCCCGCCCGACGAGCACCTTCGCCCGCGCCATCTCGTACGGCGCCCCCAGCTCACCCCACAGCTGCACCGACGCCCGCGCCAGGGGCAAGGCACGATCAGTGTCCTCACGGGCCAACGCGACGAGAGCCGAGCAGTACGCCGCCGAGGCACGCAACCCCGCACACCCGAACTCCTCGGCGATCGTCGACAACTGATCAGCCGCCTGCTCGGCCTCACCCGGCTCGTCGCCTGCGACCAGCACCTCGACCGCCCCCGCCAGCAGCCGCGAGCGATGCACTGGATCACCGGTCTCCGCAAGTAAACGCCGTACGGCGGCAATCGCGCCCGACACCCGCCCGCGCGCCGTCATCAGCAACGCGCGCCCCGGCTGCGCCTCGTGCCCGTAGCTGGCCGCCTGGTCGTACGACGACTCCGCCGCCACGTACTCACCAAGAACCCGCAGTACGTCGCCGCGCTCGCTCATCGCCAGCCCGGCCGCCGCGTCGTACCCCAATGCCGCATACCGCTGGCACGCATCCTCGAACTCGGCCAGCGCCTCCGGGTACGCCGCATGCAGCCGCAGGATCTGCCCTCGATGGACGGCGCACTGCCCGGTGAACGGCACGAGGTCCGGCTGCGTGTCGCACCAGCGGGTGAGTGCCGTCGTCCATGCCGACGCCCGCGCGAAGTCGAGGACCTCCTGGCACGCGTCGATCATCGCGCAGTACACCGTGCCCGCGAAGACCGGGGACAGCTCGCCGGCCGCGACGCCGACCATCGCTTCGTCCAACGTGGCAAGGCCTTCCGGCACGTGACCGGCGTACATCATCATCCGGCCCTTGCACACCAGGCCTTGCGCGAGCAGGTCCGGATCGCCGTGCCGGCGCGCCACGCTGACGATCTCGTCGCCGGTCGCTACCGCGCCGGGGAAGTCGCCGCGATCCACGCAGCGGAAGAAGTCGTGGATCAGCAGGTACCCGCGTTCGACCACGTCGGCGGGACCGTCGGCCAGCAGCCGTTCGGCCCGTGCGGCCCACCCGCTGCCGACCGCCCCCTCGCCGCGGCCGTTGTGCACCCGGGCCAGCCAGAACGCGAACCGCACCGCGCCCAGCACCTCGCCGTTGTCGATCCGCAGCCGGTATCCGCGCTGCAGCGCCCGGATGCACGCATCGATGTCGCCGAGCAGGAACGTGGCCATCGCCAGGGTCATCAGGTCGTCCGCGCCGAGACCGACCGTCCCCGGATCACCGTCGGCCGCGGTCAGCCGGTCATACGCAGCGGCCCAGTCGCGTCGCTCGAACGCGATCCGGGCTCGCTGCAGATCGTCGACAATCCCCATCAGATGTCCCCCACTGGCGAGCATGCCCTGCCGACTCAGGCGGGGGCAAGACTCCGCTCGGCGCGGACCCGCGCCGCGACCCGGCGGGCGATGTACGCCGCGTCCCGGCCGACCCCCGGCAGCACCATCGAACTGAAGGCGTACTGGAACGACAGCCCGCAGAAGAACAGACCGGGTACGTTCTCGGCGACCCCGCGGTACTCGCGCGGCCAGCCGTCCGCGCCGACGAGCGGCATCTTGATCCAGTCGAACACCTGCCGGAACCCGGTCGCCCAGACAACGTTCGCGACCTCCAGCACCCGGCCGTCGGCCAGCATCGGCAGACCGTCCTTGGTCCCCGTGACCCGGGCCGGCACCCGCTCGACCCCGCGCTCGAGCAGGTCGGCCCGCTTGACCCGGATCATCGGGCCGCCGTGGTGCCGGATGTCTTCCATCTCTTTCCTGCCCATCGGCGTCCGGCGGGTGAGCACGTGCCGCCACACGAACAGCAAGATCGGCCAGAAGAAGGCCTGGCTCGGCTTGCCCGGCGTGAACGGCACCTGCCCGGGATCGCGGCCGCACAGGATCGTCTCGTGCGTCTGCGCGACCTCGTACGCGATGTCGGTACCGGAGTGCGACCCGCCGACCACCAGAACCGGTCCGTCCTTGAGCTGCTCGGTCCGCTGGTACTCCGACGAATGCAGCTGCCGGATCGCCGGGTCGAGGTCGACCGCGAAGTCCGGGAGGTACGGCGTCCGCCCGAAGGTGCCGGTGGCGACGACTATGTTGTCCGCGGTGAGCTGCTCGCGGCCGACGGTGACGATCCACTGGTCGTCGAGCCGTTCCAGCTTGTCGACGCGGGTGTTCGGCCGGATCGGGAGGTCGAAGCGCTCGGCGTACGACGCGAGGTAGTCGGCGACCTCGTCCTTGCCCGGGTAGTGCCACGGGGCGGCCGGGAACGGGAAGCCGGGCAGTCCGTCGTACTTCGCCGGCGAGTAGAGCTTGAGGCTGTCCCAGTGCGACCGCCACTGGTCTCCCACTCGCGCGTTGCCGTCGAGGATCGTGAACGGCTGACCGAGCCGCTGTAGGTGGTAACCGGTGGCGAGCCCGGCCTGTCCTGCGCCGATGATGATCGTGTTCATGCGAGCCTCCGCTCGGGCAGTACGACGCCGCCCCGCGCTCTGTGCAGCGCGTGGAACCGCAACCACCACAGGAGCATCAGCGCTGACGTCACGACGTAGAAGCCGTGCAGGACCCAGATCGGTCCCGGCGGCAGGTGCACCACGTAGATGCAGTGGACGGCGTTGCCGACGTTGGCGAGCACCAGGTTGGCCGGGCTGTACGACGCCAGGTCGCGGGTCCGGATCGCCCTGATCACCATCGGCAGCGCGCTCGACGCGAAGAGGATGGTGGACATCGTCCCCGCGAGAAGAGCAACGCTTGCGCCAGTCATGTCACTGACGGTAGGAGCCTCGGGGCACCCGGCGCGTCGGACGGAATGTGCAACCTGCGGCCGGCGCGACTACGAGGTTTGTCGTACGCCGGAACACGAAGAGCCGCCCACCCGGTCGGGTGAGCGGCTCTTCGACGGTGAATCAGGCGCCGGCGCCCTCTTGCTTCACACCGGCGACCGCGGTCGGGTCGTCGATCCGGTACTTGCGGGCCGCCTCGGCGGCGACCTCCGGCTTGACGTCGCCGCGCTTGGCGAGGATCTCCAGCGTCGCGACGACGATCGACTCGGCGTCCACCTGGAAGTGGCGCCGCGCCGCGGCCCGGGTGTCGGCCAGACCGAAGCCGTCGGTGCCGAGCGAGGTGTAGTCGTTCGGGACCCAGCGGGAGATCTGGTCCTGCACCGCGCGCATGAAGTCGCTGACGGCAACGACCGGACCCTTCGTGTCCTTCAACTGCTCGGTCACGAACGGCACCTGCTCCGGCTCGTCCGGGTGCAGCAGGTTGTGGTGCTCCGCGGCGACCGCGTCACGGCGCAGTTCGTTCCACGAGGTGACGGACCAGATGTCCGCGGCAACGGAGTACTCCTCGGCGAGGATCTGCTGGGCCTTGCGCACCCACGGCAGCGCGACACCGGACCCGAGCAGCTGCACCCGCGGTACGTCGTCACCCTCGGCGGTCTGGTACTCGTCGAAGCGGTACATGCCCTTGAGCAGCCCGTTGACGTCGAGGTTCTCCGGCTCGGCCGGCTGTGCCACCGGCTCGTTGTAGACCGTGAGGTAGTAGAAGACGTCCTCGCCGACCGGCTTGTCGGTGTCCAGGCCGTAGCCGTACATCCGGCGCAGGCCGTCCTTCACGATGTACGCGATCTCGTACGCGAACGCCGGGTCGTAGTGCACGACGGCCGGGTTGGTCGAGGCGAGCAGCGGCGAGTGTCCGTCCGCGTGCTGCAGTCCCTCACCGGTCAGCGTCGTCCGGCCGGCGGTCGCGCCGATCAGGAAGCCGCGGCCGAGCTGGTCGCCGAACGCCCACATGAAGTCGCCGGTCCGCTGGAACCCGAACATCGAGTAGAAGATGTAGAACGGGATCATCGGCTCGCCGTGCGTGGCGTACGCCGTACCGGCCGCGATCACCGAGCCCATCGCGCCGGCCTCGCTGATGCCTTCGTGCAGCAGCTGGCCCGCCGTGGACTCCTTCCACGACAGCAGCAGGTTGCGGTCGACGGCCTCGTAGTTCTGCCCGTGCGGCGAGTAGATCTTCGCGGTCGGGAACATCGAGTCCATCCCGAACGTGCGGTACTCGTCCGGGGCGATCGGGACGATCCGGTGGCCGATCTCCGGGTCCTTCATCAGGTCCCGGAACAGCCGGACCAGCGCCATCGTGGTCGCGATCGGCGCGTGGCTGCCCTTGGCCAGCGGCTTGTACACGTCGTCGCCCGGCAGCTTCAGCGTCTTCGGCTGCACCCGGCGGGCCGGCAGCGAACCGCCGAGCTGCTTACGCCGGTCCATCATGTACTGGTACTCCGGCGAGTCCGTGCCGGGGTGGAAGTACGGCGGGTTGTACGCGTCCTCGAGGTCCTTGTCCTCGATCGGCAGGTAGAGCCGGTCGCGGAACGCCTTCAGGTCGTCCGAGGTCAGCTTCTTCATCTGGTGGGTCGCGTTGCGGCCCTCCAGCGCCTCGATCGTCCAGCCCTTGATGGTCTGGGCCAGGATCACGGTCGGCTGGCCGACATGCTCGGTCGCGCTCTTGAACGCGGCGTACACCTTGCGGTAGTCGTGACCGCCGCGGGGCAGCTTGCGCAGGTCCTCGTCGGACAGGTTGCTGACCATCTGCTGCAGCCGCTGGTCGCCGCCGAAGAAGTTGTTCCGGATGTACTCGCCGGACTCGACGGAGTACGTCTGGAACTGGCCGTCGGGCGTGGTGTTCATCTTGTTCACCAGCGCGCCGTCGTGGTCCTGGGCCAGCAGGTTGTCCCACTCGCGGCCCCAGATCACCTTGATCACGTTCCAGCCCGCGCCGCGGAAGAACGCCTCCAGCTCCTGGATGACCTTGCCGTTGCCGCGGACCGGTCCGTCCAGCTGCTGCAGGTTGCAGTTGATCACGAAGGTGAGGTTGTCGAGCTCCTCGCGCGCGGCCAGGCCGATCGCGCCGAGCGACTCCGGCTCACCCATCTCGCCGTCACCGAGGAACGCCCAGACGTGCTGCTGGCTGGTGTCCTTGATACTGCGGTTGTGCAGGTACCGGTTGAAGCGCGCCTGGTAGATCGAGTTCAGCGCGGCCAGTCCCATCGAGACGGTCGGGAACTCCCAGAAGTCCGGCATCAGCCGCGGGTGCGGGTACGACGACAGGCCCTGGTGCGGGCCGCGCGACACCTCCTGGCGGAAGCCGTCCAGGTCGTTCTCGGAGAACCGGCCCTCGAGGAAGGCGCGCGCATACATACCGGGGGAGGCGTGACCCTGGATGAAGATCTGGTCGCCGCCGCCGGGGTGGTCCTTGCCGCGGAAGAAGTGGTTGAAGCCGACCTCGTACAGGCTGGCCGCGGACTGATAGGTGGCGATGTGGCCGCCGACCTCCAGGCCCTTGCGGTTGGCCTTGCTCACCATCACCGCGGCGTTCCACCGGATGAAGGCCCGGATCCGGCGCTCGATGTGCTCGTCGCCGGGGAACCAGGGCTCCCGCTCGGGCGGGATCGAGTTGATGTAGTCGGTGCTCCGCAGTGCGGGCACGCCGACCTGTCGCTCCCGGGCTCGCTCGATCAGTTTGAGCATCAGGTAGCGCGCTCGCGCCTTGCCCCGTTCGTCCAGGACCGCGTCGAGCGATTCGACCCATTCACGCGTCTCGTCGGGGTCGATGTCGGGGAGCTGGGTGGGCATCCCCTCGGTGATGATGGCTGGTGGTTCGTGTCCGGAAGCCACGGTGTCCTGCCGTTCTCTCTGGTTTCTCTTCACCGCAATCCTGTCACCTGTTCGGAATGCGTTCTACTTGGCCTTCCCTTCCGGCCGGATTCCGGCTGGCCGGGGCCGATCCCAGCGGACACGCCCGGTACCCGCCACGCGGATACCGGACACGTCACGGAACCCTGGTGCATACTTGCGCGACGCGGTACGTCACGATGGACTATCGCCAGCAGGATGGTACTGACACCTACCCCCGGGCATGCGGGGACCACGGAGGAGGACACGTGAGCGCGACCGCGGACCACGCGGACGGCAAGAGCGGAGTGCCGAACATGGCCTCCCGGCTCGGCCTGGAGGCCGGCTGGGTCGTCCAGGAGATCGGGTACGACGAGGATTGCGACGACGATTTCCGCGATGCGATCAGGGAGATCACCGGCGAAGCCTTCGTCGACGAGGACACCGACGAGGTTGTCGACGTGGTCCTGCTCTGGTTCCGCGAGGACGACGGTGACCTGGTCGACGCATTCTTCGACATCCTGACCGACCTGAAGGCCGGCGGGGTCGTCTGGCTGCTCACGCCGAAGGTCGGTCGCGACGGATACGTCGAGACCAGCGACATCACCGAGGCCGCCCCGGTGGCGGGCCTGGCCACGACCAGCACGCTGAGCGTCACCGACGACTGGTCCGCGACCAAACTGGTGGTTCCGAAGTCCGGCCGCCGCGGGTGACGATCCCGGCTGCAGGCAGCCGGGCCCCCGACTTCAGCACTCGGAACCAGTACGGCGAACAGGTCCGGCTGAGCGACTTCGCCGGCCGCCGGGACGTCGTACTGGTCTTCTATCCGTATGCCTTCAGCCAGGTCTGCACCAGCGAGCTGGCCGCCCTCCGCGACCGCCCGGACCTGCTCGCGGCCGCCGAGTTCCTGGCGATCTCGTGCGACCCGATGTTCACCCTCCGCGCGTACTCCGATGCACAGAGTCTGAACTTCAGCCTCCTCACCGACTTCTGGCCCCACGGCGAGATCGCGTCGTCGTACGGCGTCTTCGACGCGAACCGCGGCTGTGCCCTCCGCGGCACCTTCGTGGTCGACCGCACCGGAGTGGTCCGCTGGTCCGTCCTCAACCCGATCCCGGACGCCCGCAACCCCGACGAGTACGCAGCGGCATTGGCAGCCCTGAACCTCAGGTAGACTCCTCCGGTCGTTTGATCCGGGCGGATAGCTCAGCGGTAGAGCGCTTCCCTTACAAGGAAGATGTCGGGGGTTCGATCCCCTCTTCGCCCACGTATTCGGCTCAGAAGACTGCCTTCACCAGGCGGTCGAGGGCCGGCGGGAAGATCTGCAGCAGGTCCACGTCGGCGTCTGCCATTGTGATCGCGGCGGTCAGGGTTTTGGTCCCGTCCGTGTTGCTGAACATCAGGGCGCCGTACCCGCCCGGGGCGCTGCCGTTGTGGTGGTAGATGGTCTCCGAGCCGGTGTCCTGGGCGAACAGGCCCAGGCCGTAGTTGAGCGGGCCGCTCTTCGGCTCCGGCGTCCGCATCTCGGCCAGCAGTTCAGCGGGCAGCAGCTTCCCGCTCTGCAGCGCGGACATGAAGACCTGTAGGTCTCGGGTGGTCGAGAGCATGCTCCCGGCGGCGAACAGCAGGGACGGGTTCTGCTCGGTGACGTCGACCACCTGCCAGTCATCGCCGTCCTGGTAGCGGAAGTACCCGTGCGAGTGCGGGCCCGGGATGTCGGTCCGGTCACCCGGCTCCAGCGTGCTGGTCAGGTCGAGCGGCTTGAGGATGCGCCGCTCCAGCTCCTCCGCGAACGTGCGGCCGGTGACGGCCTCGATCAACAGCGCGGCGATCGTGTAGTTGGTGTTGGCATAGCTCCACTCGGCGCCCGGCTCGAACCGTGCCGGCTTGGACAGCGCGAACTCGACCAGCTCCTGCGGTGCGTAGCCGCGCAGCCTGTTGTCCGCCCAATCCTTGCCCGTCGCCGGGAGCCCCGGTACGACGGTCCCGTCGGGGAAGTACTCGCCCGTGTAGTTGAACAGGCCGGTGGTGTGGTTGAGCAGCATCCGCACGGTGATCCGCGGGTCCAGCTCGAACCGGGGGAGGTGGTCCGCGACCCGGCCGTCGAGCTCGAGCTTGCCCTCGGCCACCAGTTGCAGCACCACGGTCGAGACGAACGTCTTGGTGACGCTGCCGACCCGGCACAGTCCGTCGACCGGCGGCTTCTCGTCGCTGCTGAGCTCCCGGATCCCGGCCGTGCCCACCCATTCTCCGCGCGCGTCGTGCACACGCAGTTCAAGCCCGCCGAAGCCGGCATCGACAAACTCCTGGGCGGCTTCCTGCAGCTCCGGGCGGTCGTTCGTGGTTTGCATCCGTGCTCCTCGAATTCGTTCGCTGATATCGAGAACCACGGTCCCGGAGTCCCCTGACACCGGACCGCCACCGCCCTGACGCGGGTTCTGAGCTAGCTGCCTAGGAGGGGGAGCGACGCGAAGTGATGGTCGGCCCACAGGCGGCGCGACGCCTCCTCGGCGTACGGCTTGACGCTCAGCTCCCTGGTGAACTGGGCGGTCTGGCGGGTTGTGGTGTCGTACGGCGGCCAACCGGGGTTGCCGGTGTGGGCGAAGGTGGTCCAGGCGGTTCGGAAGAGTTGTGAGACGTGGTCGGCGTCGGGCAGCTCAGACGGGTCGAGCAGGAAGCCGAGTAGGGGTGTGGTGCCGAAGACGAGGGGGACGTCGAGGCCGTGGCACGCGCCTAGGCCGATGTCGGGCCAGGCGAGCTCGTAGGCGTACGCGCGGCCTCCGCCGGCGACCTGGGCTTCGGCCAGACGATGGCTTGGCATGCGGAAGAGCCAGTCGGAGTGGATCAGTTCGTAGAGGCGCTCCGCGGTCGCGTCCGGGTAGGCCTCGCGGTAGCCGTCTGGTGCGAGCAGCTGCAGCGCGGTTGCGGCGTCCGCGTCGGTCAGGTTGCCGAGTCGACCATCGGCCGCGAGCATCAGTCGGTACTCGTCGCGCGTGTGCCCGGCGATCAGCTCGACGTTGCGCCCTGCTCCGTCGGCCAGGGCCTCGAACGGAGTCTGCGGCAGTATGTCGCCGTCGACGACCGGCGCGAACGGGATCCCCAGGTACGCCGCTGCGCCCCAGCGATCGATCTCCGACTGCATGCCGGTGCCGACTGCGTCCGAGGCATCGACGAGCTCAGCGATCGGGACCTTTTGCAGATTGTCGACAGTCGGCACGAGGTCCAGCAGGTCGGCGATCGCGGCCATGATGTCGCCGGCTAGCCGCTTCGAGAAGAACGTGCCGGGCGCACTCTGCGTGATCGCCCGGCGGAAGAGGCCGGCCGCCCGTGGCATCGCGAGCAGTGCGGCGATCGAACCCGCGCCGGCTGACTCACCGAAGACCGTCACGTTTGCCGGGTCGCCGCCGAAGCCCGTGATGTTCGCGCGCACCCACTCGAGCGCGGCGACCTGATCGAGGAGCCCGCGATTCGCCGGAGCACCCTCCAGTTGCCCGAATCCGTCGACCCCGAGCCGATGGTTGAAGGTCACCACGACGACGTCACCTTCGCTCGCCAGCCGCGTCCCGTCGTACGACGGATCGCCGGACTGGCCGATCGCATAGGCGCCGCCGTACACCCACACCATCACCGGGAGCCGCGCGCCGAGACGCGGCGACCAGACGTTGACGGTCAGCCAGTCGTCGCCGGTCGCCGGATTCGACGGCGGCCCGAAGACCAGCGACTGTGGTGGCGGCGGTCCGAACTCGACTGCCTCGCGTACGCCGTCCCAGGCCGCGGCCGGCTGCGGCGCCGCGAACCGCAGTTCGCCCACTGGCGGCATGGCGAACGGGATGCCGCGGAACACCGCCAAACCGTTCTGGCTGCGTCCCCGAACGAGTCCGGTAGTCGTGCGGACCTCTGGGCCCGTCTCACTCATTGGCCCATGTTCCCGCCGTCCGCACGACCTGTCGCCAGGTTTGTCAGGACGGGCCGTATCGGAACGCGTTGACACTCGTTGTGATCGGTGTCGTGAGTCGCACAATTCTTAACCATCGGCTGGTGAGAACGGACTCCTCCAGGGCGGGTCGCGGCTGGTAGGGTTCACGGCTGTCGGTCGGCGCGATGACATACCGGGTGCGCCCGGTCACGGCATCGTTCCGGCAGGCGGAAATACGGGGCTGCTTTCGGTTGAAGTGAGGCGGGTCTGCCCTGAACCCGCTCCGTCCAGTTCGGGAGGCGCGTGTCCGTGGGTCGCCAACTGGTCGGCGTCTCTACGCTCGTAGCCGGCGTGTACACGCGTCCCGTCGTACCCGCACCTGAACCCCCGATGCAGCCCGTCGCCCCGCTGGCGGTGGCATCGGCGTGAGAAGCGGTGCAGACCGGCCGGCGATCTCCACCGGGCCGGCATTGATGATTCCCGCCGGGTACCCGCGCGACCTGCCGAGCGCGCTCCTGCGCGCCGCGCGTGACTTCAGCGCCGCCGGCGTGGTCGAGATCGGGCCGGACGGCCGCGAGACCAAGCTGGACTTCCCGACGCTGCTCGAGCTTGCTGCCCGGATACTGGCCGGCTTGCGCGCGAACGGCGTACGCGCCGGTGATCCCGCGGTCGTGCACTGCACCGAGCCGGTCGGATTCTTCGCCGCGTTCTGGGCCTGCACGCTCGGCGGCATCCGTCCGCTGCTCGTCGCGCCGAACCCGGGCGGCGACCGGACCGAGGAGGGCCGCGAGCGGCTCCGCAAGATCACTGACCTGCTCGGCTGGACGGTTCTGATCGGCCGCCCGTCCGACCTGCCGAACGACCTCGGCCTGCCGGTCCTCGACCCCGACGCGATGGCCGGCCACGAGCCGACCTCGGACTTCCACCGGCCCGCCGCGGACGACGTCGCCGTACTGATGCTGTCGTCGGGATCGACCGGTGCGCCGAAGATCGTGCAGCTGACGCACCGCGGCCTGGTCGAGTTCGCCGCTGGTACGCCGGCGATGCTGCCCGTGCGACCGGGACAGACGACGCTGAACTGGTTGCCGCTCGATCGCAGCGGCGCGTTCCTGCTGTACCACCTGCTGCCCGTGTTCACCGGGTGCACGAACATCCACGTGAACACGGACTGGGTGCTTGCCAACCCGCTGCGCTGGCTCGACCTGATGGATCAGCACCGCGTCAACCACTCGTGGTCGCCGAACTTCGGGTACCGGCTCGCTACCGCTGCCGTCGCAGGCGAGCCGGACCGGCATTGGGACCTGTCCGCGCTGCGCAGTCTGGTGAGCGGCGGCGAGCAGATCACCGTGCCGGTGATGTCGGAGTTCTTGCGCGTGACGAACCGGTTCGGCGTCGTACCGGAGACGTTCGTCGCGGCGTGGGGGATGACCGAGACGGTCACCGGGATCACGTTTGCGCGGCCGGGGCTGACGCCGAACGTGCATCGCGTACGCATCCCTCCGACCGGCGTGGTCGAGTGGGTGGACCAGCGGCCGTCGTCCGGCAAGGTCGCCGTCGCGCGGCCCGGCAAGCCGCGGACCGAAGTACCTGGCGTTCTGTCGCTGGTGTCGGTCGGGGCGCCGGCTCCTGGTACGACGGTGCGCATCGTGGCACCGAACGGCGCCGTACTGCCGGAAGGGCGGATCGGTCAGCTGCAGGTCGCGTCGGCGCGGGTGACGCCCGGGTACCTCGGGAACCTCGAAGCCGACCGCACCGCGTTCCCGGTGGGGAACTGGCCGGCGCGCAAGTGGCTCGCGACCGGCGACCAGGGCTTCATCACCGGCGGCCAGGTCGTCATCACCGGCCGGGACAGCGAACGCATCATCATGTCCGGCAAGCTCCACTACGCCCACGACATCGAGTCCGTCGCGACGACGGTTGTCGGTGCCGAGCACGGTCTGGTAGCTGCTTGCGGCGTCGCCGACGAAGAGTCCGGGACCGACCGTCTGGTCGTGTTCTACGCGCTCACTCCTGACTCGGTCCCCGGCATGGACCAGGCGATCCGAAGCCTGATCCAGACCCGCCTCGGCCTCCCCGCGCAGGTCGTCGGCGTACCCCGCCGCGACTTCCCGACCACCCCCGGCGGCAAGATCCTCCGTCCCCTGCTGAAGCAGCGCTGGATCGACGGCACCCTCCTCCAACCCCCCGCCGCCCCCCACGTAGAACCAGCCGGCGCCACCCCCAACTCCGGCCCCACCGGCCAGGGCCCCTCGGCAACCCCCGAGACCACCCCGTACGCCGACGAGGACCCCTCAGAACGCACCACCGAACTCCCAGTAGTCCGCCTAGCCTGGAAACGCGAACTCCAAAACTCCATCCCCACACCCCCCCAACGCCCCACCCTCGGCACCCCCCAACAGGACCAGCCGACCTCCGCTAAGGCCACCTCGACGCAGCCCCTGCAGGTCCAGCCGACGCCCGAGCAGCCGTCCGCCGCGCAGCCGACCTCCGCTGAGGCCGCCTCCGCGCAGCCGACCTCCGCACAGCCGACCTCGGCTGAGGCCGACTCCGCACAGCCCTTGCACGACCAGCCGCCATCCGCTCCCGTGCTGCCCGGTGCTGTGGCGTCCGACCGGGCTCCCGAGCCCACGCAGCAGCCGCCATCCGAGCAGGCGCTATCCGCTCCCGAGGCATCCGCCACCGCGCCGTCCGAGCCAGCCGCGTCCGACTCGTCTGCGGCACCAACGCCCGCAGACGAGCCTGAAGATGCGCCGCCCGCGCCCGAGGCCACCGAAGCACCTCCAGCCGACCCAGAGCTGACGGCCGAGTCCGCCGACTCCGCCACGCCGACAGGGCCAGCGTCTGACGCCACCGCCGTACCTGGGACTGAGTCCGAGTCGGCTGAGGAGTCCACTGCGACGCCGCCCGCGCCTGCCGCAACCGCCGTACCCATGGACAAGGCTGACCTGTCGGCCGACTCCGCGCCGCCTGCAGCGCTCGCGTCTGACGCCGCCGCCGTACCTGCGACTGAGCCCGAGTCGGCTGAGGAGCCCACTGCGACGCCGCCCGCGCCTGCCGCAACCGCCGTACCCATCGACGAGGCTGACCTGTCGGCCGACTCCGCGCCGCCTGCAGCGCTCGCGTCTGAAACCACCGAAGTACCCGCAACTGAGTCCGAGCCAGCTGCCGAGTCCGCCGCCGCAATACCTGCAGCCGAGCAGACTCGCGAGCCGGCGAGCTCGCCCGCGTCTGACGGCACCGCAGTACCTGCAACCGAACCTGAAGCTGTCGAGTCGGAGTCACCCGCCGCGCCCGCGTCTGAGAACGAGTCTGCAGACGGGGCTACCCAAGAACCAGCGGCGGAGCAGCCGGCAGACGCCGTACCCGCCACTGCAGACGAGGCAGACAACGAACAGCTCGTCGACGAACCGCAGGACGCCGCGCAAGAGCACGCAGATGTTCAGGCGGACGGTCTGGAGGACGACGCAGAGTACGAACGCTCTTCGCACGACGAGCCGACCGATGCTCAGCAGACGCCGCTAGCTACGGACGCTGACGTCGAGGAACAGTCCACCACCGAAGGTGCGGCCGACGAGCAGACCGCAGACGCAGAGCTTGAGGTAACCGATTCCGCCGAGTCCGGGGCAGCTGAGAGCGCCGAGCCTGAGGCAACCGCGTCAACGAACTCCGACAAGACCGACACCAGCGAAGCCGAAGGTGCGGGCGACGAGCAATCCGCTGACGCAGAGCTCGAGGCAACCGATTCCGCCGAGTCCGGGGCAGCTGAGAGCGCCGAGCCTGAGGCAACCGCGTCAACGAACTCCGACAAGACCGACACCAGCGAAGCCGAAGGTGCGGGCGACGAGCAATCCGCTGACGCAGAGCTCGAGGCAACTGACTCCACCGAGTCCGAGGCAACCGCGTCAGCGGACTCCAACGAGACCGACGCCACCGAAGCCGAAGAGCTAGGCGCCACCGAGGCCGACGTACCTGAGGCTGGCGAAGCCGACGGGGCTGAAGCTGTGGCGGGTGACGCGACTGCGGCGGATGACGGAGCGGCAGTTGACGGCGCGCGGGATCTTCGGGCTGAGGTTGGAGCTGCGGCAGCTGCTGACGGTGAGCACGAGACGGGTGCTGTTGAGGCTGCGGACTCGGAGGACGCTGAGGCAGATGAGGCCGAGGTAGCCGAGTCTGCTGCTGGCTCGGGTGACGGTGCTGCGGCTTCCGACGACGAGACCTCTGAGGAGCCGGCTGGCGCGGTCGCGTCGGAGCGCGCGAATGAGGACGAACCGGCTGCTGTAGCGGCTGTGGACTCTGAGGAAACCGGGGCTGACGAGGCCGAGGTAGCCGAGGCCGCGGGTGAGGGAATTGCCGCGGCGGGTGACGAGGAGTCTGAGGGCGCGGTCGAGGAAGACGGATCGCAGGACGTCGAGGGCGCGGAGACCGATGCCGATGCCGATGCGGGTGAGGTCGGTGGGCGCGAAGCGGGCCCGGAGGTTGAGGTCGCCGAAGTCGGTCCGGGGGCGGCTGGAGAGCTTTCGCAGGATGCGGAAGATGAGCAGGGCGAGCTTGTTGCTGAGAGCCAGCCAGCTGCCGAGCAGAAGCAGCCTGCGGGCGAGGGCGAGCAGTCGGCAGCCGAGGCCGGTACGACTGCTGTAGCTGCAACCGCAACCCCCGCGACCGCAACTGCTGCCCCCACATCCAGTGCGTCCGACGTACCTGCGAGTGGCGCGCCTGCGTCCGACGTACCTGCGAGCGCCGCGCCTGCGTCCGACGTACCCGCGAGCGCCGTACCCGCGACCGACGTACCCGCGACCGACGTACCTGCGAGCGCAGCGCCCGCGACCGACGTACCCGCGACCGACGTACCCGCGACCGACGTACCTGCGAGTGCAGCGCCCGCGTCCGACGTACCTGCGATCGGCGTACCTGCTTCCGACCTACCCGCTTCCGACGTACCCGCTTCCGACATACCGGCGAGTGCCGCGTCTGCGTCCGACGTACCTGCGTCCGACGTACCGGCGACCGCTGCGCCTGCGACCGGCGTACCTGCGTCCGACGTACCGGCGACCGCTGCGCCTGCGACCGCCGTCCCCGCGACCGCCGTCCCGGCGACCACCGCACCCGCACCTGCGGCCGGCTCGACGCGGGCTGGTGTGGTTGAGCCGGTGGCCGTTGTCGGTCTTGCTGGGCGGTTTCCGGGGGCTGAAGGGGTTGGGGAGTTTTGGGAGAACTTGGTGGGGGGTGTGGAGAGTGTTCGGCGGTTCTCGCCTGAGGAGGTGGGGCAGGGGGACGGGGCGGTTGCGGTTAGTGGGGTGCTGGAGCATGTCGAGTCGTTCGATGCGAAGTTCTTTGGGTTGAGTGACCGCGAGGCGGAGCTGATGGATCCGGCTCAGCGGTTGTTCCTCGAGGTTTGTCATCAGGCGTTGGAGCACGGTGGGTACGCCGGTACGTCCGGCCGCGTCGGCGTCTTCGCGGGCTCGGGTATGAACCTCTACAACCGGCAGCACCAGTCGCGCGACTCGCTCGCGACCAGGGTCGCGTACCGGCTCGGGCTCACCGGCCCCGCGATCGGCGTGCAGTCGGCGTGGTCGTCGTCGCTGGTCGCCGTTCACCTGGCCTGCCAGGCGTTGCGTTCGGGCGACGCGGATCTCGCGCTCGCCGGCGCCGCCGCCGTACAGGTGCCTCAGGCAACGAGTTATCACCCGACGCCGGAGTCGATCCTGTCGCCGAGCGGCCACGTGCGTGCGTTCGCCGCGGACGCCGACGGCACGGTCGGCGGCAACGGCGTCGCCGCGGTACTGCTGAAGCGTCTCGACCAGGCCCTCGCCGACGGCGACACGGTGTACGCCGTGATCCGCGGTACTGCGGTCAGCAACGCCGACGCCCCGTCCGGGAACCAGGTGGAGCTGATCGAGCGCGCACTCGAGCGGGCCGGGTTCGACGCCGATTCGCTCAGCTACATCGAGGCGAACGGGATCGGCAGCCCGACCGCCGACGCGGCCGAGATCCGCTCGCTGACGACCGCGTTGAGAAGGCACACCGACAAGGTCGGGTTCTGCACGATCGGCTCGGTGAAGCCGAACATCGGCCACCTCGACAGCGCCGCGGGTATGGCCGGCCTGATCAAGACGATCCTGATGTTGCAGCACCGGATGCTGGTGCCGACGATCAACTACACCGCGCCGAACCCGGCGCTGGCCCTCGACGGCAGCCCGTTCGTGATCGGCACCGAGGCGCGCGAATGGACGGCCGACGGTACGACGCTGCGCGCGGGCGTCAGCGCGATCGATGCCGGCGGCACCAATGCGCACGTGATCCTCGAGGAGGCGCCCCGGCAGATCCGCCGCGGCGACGACGGCTCCGTCGTACTCCCGCTGTCCGCGCCCGACCCGGACGCGCTGGCCGACCTCGTCGAGCTGTACCGCACGGACCTCGACCACGGCACCGGCCATCGCCTCATCGACCTCGCCGGTACGGCGGCACTCGGCCGGCCCGCTCACCGGCACCGGATCGCGGTTGCGGGTGGCACGGAGGGCGAGCTGGTCGAGGCGCTCGGGTCCGCGCAGGCAACCGAGGTACCGCGTGGTGGGCCTGGCCCGCTGGGCTACGCGTTCACGGGGCAAGGCGCCGCGCGTCGCGGCATGGCGGCCGGGCTGGCCGCGCGCTTCCAGGTGTTCCGCTCGGTGCTCGACGAGTGCGACCGCGTGTACCACGAGGAGACCGGCGGCAGCCTGCTCGAGCTGCTGCTGACCCCAGCGGCCGGTCCTGCGGAAGGCGTTTGGCCGACCGAGACCGCGCAGCCGGCGCTGTTCGCGTTCGAGCTCGCACTCGCGCGGCTTTGGCAGTCGTTCGGTGTGCAGCCCGCGCTTGTGGTCGGCCACAGCGTGGGGGAGTACGCCGCTCTGTGCGTCGCGGGCGCGTTGTCGCTGCCGGACGGCGTACGACTGACCGCGAAGCGCGGCGAGCTGATGCAGCGCGGAACGGTGCCCGGGGCAATGGTCTCGGTGCGCGCCGACGCCGATCGGGTCCGCGAGATCGCACGCACCGCCGGCGTAGAGGTTGCTGCAGGCAACGGGCCGCAATCCTTTGTGCTGACCGGGTCCGAGGTGATCGTCGGGCAGCTCGCGGAGCAGTTGGATCGGCTCGAAGTCGCCTGGCAGCGGCTGGATGTCGACCGAGCATTCCACAGTTCGTTGGTCGACCCAATACTGGCGGACTTTGCCGAGATCGTCGGCGAGATCACGCTGAAGCCGTTGCGGACGCCGATGGTGTCGAGCTGGTCCGGTGATCTGCTCGAGTCCGGGACGGTGCTCGACGGCGACTACCTGGTCGGACAGCTGCGCCAGCCGGTGCTGTTCGGGGACGCTGTCGAGGCGGTCACGGCTGCTGGTTGCCGGCGCTTCCTGGAGCTCGGGCCGGACGCCGTACTGAGCCCCGCCGGTCGCCGGATCGCGCCGAACAGCACCTGGATTCCGGCGCAGCGCCTCGGCCAGGACCCGGTGCTCGCGACGATGAACGGGCTGGCCGAGCTGTACGAGCAGGGCACCGAGATCACCTGGGCGAAGGTCTACCCCGACGGCGGGCGGGTGCCGTTGCCGACGTACCCGTTCCGTCGCGTGTACCACCCGGTCGACCCGTCGGTGACGGTGCTGGTCGGCCCTGGTACGGCGGTTGCCGGGGACAACCATGCGGTCGCGGCGAAGGTGAACGCGTTCGAGCGGGCCGCGCGGGCGCAGGCGCCGGTGTTCGAGCCGCCGTCGAACGCGGCGGTGAAGCGGATCCCGCTGGACCCGCCGACGCAGCCTGCCGAGCCCGAGCCGACGGTGGTCGAGGAGAGCGAGCGCTCGCCGTTCGCGCTGCCGGCCGAGACGCACGCGATCGACGCGGACTACCTGACGCAGGCCGGAGCGCTGTCGGGGAGCGAGGCCGAGCGGTATCGCGAGTCGTTGAACGTCGTGCTTGATTCGACGTGCGAGCAGCTGAACCTCGATCCGTACGACCTGACGGTGGACCACACGTTCGCCGAGCTCGGTGCGACACCGGCGTCCATGGCGCCGGTGATCGACGAGATCAACAGCCGCTTCGACGCGGAGCTGGCGCCGGACGATCTGTTCCTCACCTACACGACACCGCACAAGCTCGCGACCGCAGTAGCCGTCCAAACCGCCGAGCCGGAAGCCGAGCCGGAGCCTGAAGCTGAGGCAGAGCAGACGGTTGATGCAGAGTCGGCCGAGCGCGCCGAGGCTGAGGCCGGAGCGGATGAGGCCGGAGCGGATGAGGAGCCGGTCGTCGAGCAGGTGCGGGATCCGCGGGCCGCGTTGGCCGTCCTCGGGTCGGGCCTGGCCGAGCTTGCGGCGAAGGTGGACGAGGCTGCGGCCGCGACCAGCGAGGCCGAGTTGCCGGGCAGCGGGATGGCTGCACTGATGTCGCAGCAGCTCCGCGTCGCCGGCCAGTTGGTCGACGGCGTCACCCAACTCATGCGCGAGCAACTGGCCCTCCTCGGCGACCAACCAGACGAAGCCGAGCAGACAGAGCAGGCCGCACAGACCGAGCAGGCCGCACAAACGGAGCAGGCCGCACAAACAGAGCCGGAGCAGCAGGACGACGCGGCAACCGACCAGCAGGACGACTCCTGGGTTGATGACGGCCTAGAGGCCGCGGCGCAGCGGCAGGCGACGGATGACGAGCGCCGCGCAGATCTCTCGTACTGGGACCGCGTGCTCGCCGGCGCCGAACCGTTGGTCCTGCCAGCGGATCACATCCGAGCAGCCGGCGACGACACCGTTGCCTCGGTCAAGCAAGAGCTCGAGGAAGAGCTCGGCGACGCCGTGTTCGCCTTCAGCCGCGAGCGCAAGCTCAGCCCCGTGATGACGATGCTCGCCGCAGTCGCCACCGTCCTCGGCCGGTTCGCCGCGCAGGAAGACGTGACGATCGGCTCGGCGCTCACTCGCCCCAAGGGCGACACCTCGACCGCGCCCCGCCGCGCGCTCCCGTTGCGCATCGACCTCTCCGGTGAGCCCGACCTGGGCGAGCTCGCCCAGCGCATCCGCGACATCACCGCCGGCGCGTTCGACCACGCCGGCACCGACCTCGCCGTACTGGAGCGCGACCCGCTTTTCCAGATCGTCGTCGACTTCGAGGACGGCGACGACGACCTGCCCGCGACCGTCGACCTCCGGTTCCGCCTGACCCACCACGGCGCCGGCGTCACGTGTACGGCGGACTACCGCCCCGGATTGTTCGAGCAGGCAACGATCGAGCGGCTGCTCGACTACCTCGCCGAGGTGTTGCGTAGGGCAACGAACCGGCCGGATCTCCGGATCCCGCAGCTGGTGATCCCGACCGAGGCAGACCTCAAGGCGCTCCGCGAACTCGAGGCCGACGTCGACCCCAGCGGTCCGATCGGCCGGGTACGGCGTGACGCCGTCGTCGCCGGCGAACTCAGCGGGCTGCACACTCTCTTCGAGCAGCAGGTCGCTCGTACGCCGGACGCGATCGCCCTCGTGCAAGGCGATCGCGAGCTCACGTACGCCGAACTCGACCGCCGCTCCAACGCCGTCGCGTGGCAGCTGGCCGACCTCGGCGTGAAGCCCGGCCAGCTGGTCGCCGTACGTGTTGCCCGAGGCACCGAAATGGTCGTCGCGGTCCTCGCCGTACTCAAGTCCGGCGCCGCGTATCTCCCGCTGGACCCCGGCGTACCCGAGTCCCGCTGGGCGTTCATGGTCCAGGACGCCGCGGCCGTCGCGCTCGTCGGTGACGACGCCGCGCTGGCCGACCGGCTCGGTCTCAGGCTCGTCCCGGTCGCGGCGGTGGACGGCGACCCGCGGGCACGCCAGGCCCCGCCGGTGCGCGCAGCGGCCGATGATGTTGCCTACTGCATCTACACGTCCGGCTCGAGCGGGAACCCGAAGGGCGTCATCGTCCCGCACCGCGGCCCGGTCAACCTGGTCCGGCACTACCTGCGGACCCGCCGGTCGCTGCGGACGCTGCAGTGGACCTCGTTCGGCTTCGACGTACACGTGCAGGAGATGTTCACGACGCTGGCCTCCGGCGCGGCGCTCGTACTCATCGGCGAGGACGATCGGTACGACCCGGATGCGGTGGTTGCCGCGCTGCGCGATCACCACGTCGAGCGGTTGTTCATGGCGTTCAGCCCGCTGACCGCGCTGCTCGCGACGATGCGCCGCCTGCCCGAACTGCCCGCCCTGCGCGAGATCGTCGCGGGCGGCGAGGCGATGGTGCTGACGCACAAGGTCAGAGACTTCCTCTCTGCGCACCCGGACTGCCGGCTGTTCAACGAGTACGGCCCGACCGAGGCGTCGATCGTGACCACGATCCACGAGGTCGACCCGGCCGAGGACAGGCCCTCCATCGGCCGCCCGATCGAGGGCGTCGTCGTACGCCTCCTGGACGCGTTCCTGCGGCCCGTGCCGGTCGGCGCCGTCGGCGAGATCCACCTCGGCGGCGCGGCCGTGGCCCAGGGCTACATCGGACGCCCGGAGGAGACCGAGCACGCGTTCGTGCCGGATCCGGGCCACCCGGGCGCGCGCCTGTACCGCAGCCGCGACCTCGGCCGCTGGCGTGCCGACGGCATGCTCGAGTACCTCGGTCGCGCCGACGACCAGGTGAAGATCCGCGGACACCGCGTCGAGCCCGGCGAGACCGAGCACGTGCTGGCCGACCAGCCCGGCGTGGTCGACGCGGTCGTGGTGGCACAGGCGAACCCGGGCGGCGACATCTGCCTGATCGGGTACGTCGTCCTCGAGGACAGCGATCCCGCCGTCCTCGCGCGGCTGATGCTTGACCTCGGCAAGGAACTGCCGATCTACCTCGTGCCGGCGGACCTGATCCCGATCGAGGAACTCCCGCTGGACGACAACGGCCGCCTCGACCGCACCCGGCTCCCCGAACCGGAATGGCTCAAACCCTAGTTCTGAACCCGTGGTCAAACCCTAGTTCTGCACCGTGGGCGGGGGATCAGGTTCAGTAGCAGCCCTCCCGCAGCCACCGACCGCCGTCCACGATGCAGAACCCGCGTTCGATCTCGTCCCTCCACCAGATCGATCACTCACCAAGTCGGTCGGACGCCTCCGGAAGCTCGGTGGTTCCCAACCTGCGGGTCACACGATTGCGGCGGGTGAGTCTCCTCGCCCGCCGCTCCCGTGTCCGGTTGATCCAAGGCCCCCCTCGATCAACCGCTCCGGCCGGTCCCAGGCCCCCCTCAGACCGTCCGTGGATGACGGTGCCCCCACCCCATCCATCCCTTGAATCGGGATGGATGGGGTAGTCGTTACACAGATTCCTGATATTCGTAAAAATTGCGCAAAGATGCGCGAGATAAGCCTTTCCGAGCGGACAAAGTTGTGCGGTTCAGGCGACGGAGGCCCACGCGAGGTGTGCCGCGCCGAGCAGGCCGGCGTTGTCCAGCTGAGCGGGCTCCACGGTCAGCTCCGCGACGAACGGCAGCTGCGCCAGCCGCTTCACCCACGCCTGCACCGGGTCGAACAGCACCGATCCAGCTTTCGCGACCCCTCCGCCGATCACGACCGTCGTCAGATCCACAGTGACCGCGGTCGCCACGATCCCGGCTGCCAGCGCCTGCGCGCCGTCGTCGAAGATCGCCAGCGCCAGCTCGTCACCGGCCGCAGCGTCAGCAGCCAGTACGGCGGCATCCACGGCCTCGTCCGTACGCCACCCGCGCCGCTTGGCCCGCGCAACCATCCGCGGCCCGCTCGCATAAGCCTCGACGCAGCCATAGGACCCGCAGGCGCACGACTCGCCGTCCTGGTCGACCACCACGTGGCCGATGTGCGCGGCGTTGCCTGACTGCCCGATCCACGGCTTGCCGTCGACGACCAGGCCGCCGCCGACGCCGGTCGAGACCACGATCCCGAGCAACGTGTCCGCGTCCCGGCCGGCACCGCTCCAGAACTCACCGAGCGCGAAGCAGTGTCCGTCCAGCCCGAGAGCCACGGGTACGTCGCCGGTCAGCGCCCGCACACGGTCGACCAAGGGAAAGTTGCGCCACCCGGCGATGTTCACGGGGGAGACCAGGCCGTGCTGCTGGTCGACCGGACCGGCGGAGCCGATGCCGACGGCCAGGGGAGTGACGTCGCCGCGGACGCTCTCGATCAGCTCACCGAGCGCGGCGAACACCTCGTCGGCGTCGCCGGGCGGGGTGGGGATCCGGTCGCCGGTGAGAATCGTGCCGTCCGCGGACACCAAAGCGGCGGCCATCTTCGTGCCGCCGATGTCGATTCCCAGCACGGTCTCCCGCGCCATCGCTTCGTCGTCGCTCATCGTCCCCCCGGTCAGGGCGGTCAGGTCGAGAGACAACGTTATCCGTAGTCGGCTCGAACAGACAGAGGTGAATGCAAGTAATCACGGTAAACCCGCAGGAAGACGGCAGTTAACTGCCATGACAGGTCCTGACAACGATGCCCCTCCGGGCGTCGAAAGGCGGCTAATTATTAGCTGTCGGTGACGGGGTGGCGCGCGAACCCCGCGGCAGGAGAGGGTTGGGGGATGAGTGATCAACTGGATCGGGACGCCGCCGGCTCGCTGGTTGTCGGCTTCAGCGGGACGACTGCCACCGACGAGCTCCGGCGAGCCGTCGCCGCTGGGCTCGGGGCGGTCATCCTGTTCACGCGTAACGTCGCGAGCGCCGAGCAGGTGGCCGCGTTGACGGCCTCGCTACGGGCGGAGCGCCCGGATCTGATCGTTGCGATCGATCACGAAGGCGGAGAGTTCAGCCACCTCGCCCCGGCGAACCCGTGGCCGCTCGCCTCACCGCGCCTGCTCGGCGACCTGGACGACGTCGATCTGACCCGGGCCTCGGCCCGCGACGCCGCCGCGACGCTCGCTGCCCTCGGCATCGACCTGATGCTCGCCCCGTCGGTCGACGTGAACAGCAACCCCGCGAACCCGATCATCTCCACCCGCTCCTTCGGACGTACTGCGGACGTCGTCTCGCGGCACGGCGTCGCCTTCGTCGAGGGCGTCCACGAGGCCGGCATCGCCGCCTGTCCCAAGCACTTCCCGGGACACGGTGACGTGGCGGTCGACTCGCACTCGGACCTCCCGCGCGTCGACCGCTCGATCGAGGAGGTCAAGGCGGTCGAGCTCGCCCCGTTCCGGGCGACCATCGCCGCGGGCGCCGACGTCGTGATGAGCGCGCACATCGTGTTCTCGGCGTACGACGACCAGCCGGCCACGCTCTCGCACCGGGTGCTGACCGGGCTGCTCCGTGAGGAGCTCGGCTTCACCGGAGTCATCACCACCGATGCGCTCGAGATGCAGGCGATCACCAAGAACCGCTCGATCGAGGACGCCGCCGTCGCGTCGATCGCCGCCGGCGCCGACCTGGCGATGATCGCCGTAGGTACCGCGGACGCGCAGGCGCTGATCGCCCGCGTGGCCGATGCTGTGCGCACTGGCACCCTCCCGGCTGAGCGCGTCGCCGACGCCGCCGCCCGGGTCCGCGCGCTCGCCGCCTCTCTCGGCCAGCGCACCCGGCAGTCGGGTCTCGACGGTGCTCCGATCCGTGAGGTTGCCGCCCGCGTGGTGGCCAACCAGACGTTCCCCGCATTCGGCCCCACGCCGTACGTCATCGATCTCACCCAAGGCCTGCACCCGGCCTGGAACCCGTACTTCTCCGGCCTCCCGGAGATCTTCACCCGCGTCGCTCCCGGCGTGGACGGCGTCGTACTCCGTGGCCGGCACCGCGACACCGACGCGACCGAGCCCGAGAACGACTCGATCGCCGAGGCAGCCCGAGCGGCGGAGGGCCGCCCGCTGGTGATCGCGATCCAGGACGCCGGCCGCACGCCGTGGATGCGCGAAGCCCTCACCCAACTGGTTCAAGGCCACCCGGACGATATCTTCGTCCTCTGCACCGGCATCCCCGAGGACCGGTCCGTCGTCCCGGCCGGGATCCCGTCGGCGACCACCTCCGGCCGCAACCTCGTCGTCCTGGAAGCCGTCGCCGGCCAACTCACCCGCACGCAGTAGCACGCCGTCAGATGTGCAGCTCGACAGGAGGTGTCGGGCGGGTTCGGTGTCCGACACGCTCAGCGCACGGCCGACCGGGCCGCAGAAAGCCGACACATCCTGTCGAGCTGCACGGCGGCTAGCTGGGACGGGAGCCGAGCTCCAGGTCAAGAGCGTGCTGCTCGACGTAGTTGAGGGCGTGGCGGACGGCGCCCACGGACACGATCGCGTCGCCGAGGGACGAGACGGCGACGCGTGGCGGCGTACTGGTGTAGCCGGCCAACTGCTTCTCGAGGTCGGGCAGCAGCGCGGCGGCGGCCTCGGCGACCGCGCCGCCGAGGACCACGAGCTCGGGGTTGAACAGGATGCCGACGGTGGCGATCACCCGCGCGGTCCGGCCGGCGATGTCCTGAAGGATGCCTAGGGCCACTTCATCGCCGTCGGCGGCGGCGCTGAACACCTGCTCGGCGGTCACCTCGCCGGCGTCGGCCAGCTTGCGCAGCGACGTCTCGACGGACGGGTCGGCGACGGCCGCCGTACCGTTCTCGCGCGCGATCCGGGCGATGCCGTGGGTGTCGCCCACACCCTCGATCAGCTTGAGGAACACCATCTCGCCGGCGCCGCCGCGGCTCCCGTGGAGGAGCCGCCCGGAGTCCATCAGCCCGGACCCGAACCGCTCACCCGCCAGCAGTACGACGAGGTCGTCGACGTTACGCGCCTCGCCGCGCCAGTGCTCGCCGAGGGTGGCCAGGTTCGCGTCGTTCTCCAGCAGGACCGGCCAGCCGTGCAGCTCGGTCAGCCGCTTCGCCAGGTCTCCGTCGAAGCGCCGCCAGAACTCGTCGTCGACCAGGATCTTCCCCTCCCGGTCGACCGGCGCCGCGACGCCGACGCCTGCCACCAGCACCTCGTCGTTCGACACGCCGGCGGACGCGAGCGCCTCGATCACCGTCTCGTGCACGATCTCGGTCCGCTCGCCGGGCGTCTTCACGTCCGCCGCGGACCGCCCGGCCTTGGCGACGGTCTCGCCGCGCAGGTCCGAGACCAGCACGGTCGTCTTCGAGGCGCCGATGTCGATGCCGAGCACGTGCCCCGCGCGGTTGTTGTACTCGAACCGCCGCGACGGACGGCCGACCGACGTACGGCCCGGGTCGAGCTCGACCACCCAGCCCATCGAGATCAGGTCGTTGCAGACAGCGTGCACAGTCGCCCGCGTGAGGCCGGTGGCCTCGATCAGGCCGGTGCCTGTCATCACCCGCGCACGGGTGAGCACGCCCAGTACCTTGCCCGCGTTCACCCGGCGCAACATCGTCGGGGTGGCCGTCGGCGGGGTCGCCGGTGGTTTCGCCATGCTCCGCCTCTCGAGAAATAGCCACTTGACCTGCCGTCCTACCGACCGCAGAATACATGCAGATTCTAAATTTAGAGCCTATATATAAACACCGGGTTACCAACAGATTCCGAGTGAGGCGAATCGTGACGAGTCCGCAGACGACCCAAACGGCCCCGACGACTCAGGCCGACTGGTGGCGGCAGGCTGTCGTCTATCAGATCTACCCGCGCAGCTTCGCCGACGCCAACGGTGACGGCGTCGGGGACCTGCCGGGCATCATCAGTCGAGTCCCGTACCTGGTGGCGCTGGGGATCGACGCGGTCTGGCTGAGCCCGTTCTACCCGTCCGCGCTGGCCGACGGCGGGTACGACGTCGACGACTACCGCAACGTCGACCCGCGGCTCGGGACCCTGGACGACTTCGACCAGCTGATCGGCGCACTGCACGCCGCGGGCATCAAGCTGATCGTCGACATCGTCCCGAACCACACCTCCGACCGGCACGAATGGTTCGTCGAGGCGCTCGAGGCGGCCAAGGGTGAGCCGGCCCGCGAGCGGTACATCTTCAGGGACGGCGAGGGAGATCAACCGCCGTCGGACTGGGACTCGGTGTTCGGCGGTTCGGCCTGGGCGAAGACCGACGACGGCCAGTGGTACCTGCACATGTTCGCCGCCGAGCAGCCGGACCTGAACTGGCAGCACCCGGAGGTGCGCGCGGACTTCCTGGAGACGCTGAAGTTCTGGTCGGACCGTGGTGTCGACGGCTTCCGCGTCGACGTCGCGCACGCGCTGGTGAAGGACCTGTCCGAGCCGTTCCCGTCGAAGGCCTCGATGCCGCGGCAGTCGGAGTCCAACGGCAAGCACCCGCTCTGGGACCAGGACGGCGTTCACGAGATCTACCGCGACTGGCGCAACCTGCTGAACACCTACGACCCGCCGAAGTCCGCGGTCGCGGAGGCGTTCGTACCGGCCGCTCGCCGGGCCCGGTATGCGAGCGCCGACGGGCTCGGTCAGGCGTTCAACTTCGACCTGCTGCAGGCCGACTTCGAGTACGAGAAGTTCCGCAAGGTGATCGAGGAGAACCTCGCGCTCGCGGAGGAGAACGGCTCGTCGTCGACCTGGGTGTTCTCGAACCACGACGTCGTCCGGCACGCCACGCGGTACGGCCTGCCGAAGAACCCGAAGGGCGGCTGGCAGGACGGTAAGGACTGGCTGCTCAGCAACGGCACCGAGCCGACCGTCGACGTCGCGCTCGGCCTGCGCCGGGCCCGCGCCGCCACGCTGCTGATGCTCGCGCTGCCGGGATCGGCGTACCTGTATCAGGGGGAGGAGCTCGGTCTGCAGGAGGTCGGCGAGCTGCCGGCCGCGAACCTGCAGGACCCGGCGTACTTCCGCTCGAAGGGCGCCGAGAAGGGCCGTGACGGCTGCCGGGTGCCGATCCCGTGGACCGTCGAGGGACTGTCGTTCGGCTTCGGTCCGGGCGGGTCCCACCTGGTGCAGCCGAAGTGGTTCGGGGCGTACTCCGTCCAGGCGCAGGACGGCGACCAGGAGTCGACGCTGAGCCTGTACCGCAAGGCCCTCGCCGTACGGCGGGGTCTGCGCACCGGCAACTCGCTGACCTGGGTCGACGCGACGGACTGGGTCCTGCACTTCACCCGCGACGGCGGCTGGCAGTGCATCACGAACTTCGGCGCGGCTCCGGTCGAGCTGCCCGACGCCGCTGTCGTGCTGTCCAGCGGTCCGCTCGAGGGCGACAAGCTGCCGAGCGACACAACTGCCTGGCTCATCTAGGGCATGGCTCCAAGACTCGTCCCGGTCAAGCCGTCGGCCCCTGTCGGCGGCCCTCCCCCTGTGACTGGGACGACCCGCCGGCGAGGGCGACGTGGTGGATGCGGCGGGGCGGTCGCACCGCCGCGCCCGGACCGGCGGAACTGGTTGTGGCGGGGGCACCGGGCGGCTGCCCCCGTCACAATCCAGCGAATGTCAGGATAAGCGCGTGACGACGCTTGCTGATGTGATCGCGGTTCTCGATCGGCTCTACAACCCGGCCTGGGCGGAGACCTGGGATGCGGTCGGCCTGGTGGCCGGGGATCCGGAGCAAGAGGTACGCCGGGTGTTGTTCGCGGTGGATCCGATGCGCGAGGTGGTCGACGAGGCGATCGAGGGCGGGTTCGACCTGCTTGTCACGCATCATCCGTTGTTGCTGCGCGGTGTGAACAGTGTCGCGACGACCACGCCGAAGGGCCGGGTCATCAACGACCTGATCCGCGGCGGCGTCGCGCTCCATGTTTGTCACACCAACGCCGACAACGCCAACCCGGGAGTGAGCGACGCGCTCGCCGCCGCGATAGGGCTGCGGGACACGCGGCCGTTGAAGGCGATGCCCGCCGACCCGATGGACAAGGTGGTCGTGTTCGTCCCGGTCGAGGAGACGCAGGCGATGCTGGACGCGCTGGCGAAGGCCGGTGCCGGGCAGATCGGCGACTACGAGCGGGCCGCGTGGAGCGGTGCCGGCGAGGGGACGTTCCGGCCGCTCGAAGGTGCGAACCCGACGATCGGCAGCGTCGGCGAGATCGAGGTCGTTCCGGAGAACCGCGTCGAGATGATCCTGCCGCGGCGCAAGCGCCGAGCGGTGGTCGAGGCTCTGATCGCGGCGCATTCGTACGAGGAACCGGCGTACGACATCTATGAGCTGGCGCAGCAGCCGAGTGAGCGCGGCGGCGGGCGGATCGGCGTACTCGCGGAGCCGTTGCCGTTGGCCGACTTCGCCCGGCTGGTCGCGGAGAGCCTGCCGCGGACCGAGCACGGCGTCCGGGTTTCCGGGGATCCGGAGCGGATGATCGAGACCGTCGCGGTGGTCGGGGGAGCGGGCGATTCGGAGTTCGATCGGGTCCGATCCGCGGGCGTCGACGCGTACCTGACGGCGGACCTCCGCCACCATCCCGCCACCGAGGCGCGGGCGTACGGCGACCCGGCGCTGGTCGACGTCGCGCACTGGGCCAGTGAGTGGCCGTGGCTGGCGGATGCGGAGCGGCTCCTGCTCGCTGGGCTGGCGGCACAAGGCAGTACCGTGGACACTCACATCTCAACGCTCTGCACGGACGCATGGACCCTGCGAATCTGAGCGCGCCGCCACACTTCTGAAGGAGCCGACTCTGAACGCCGAGCCCGCCGTCCAACGCCGGTTGCTGGACCTGCAGGATCTGGACCTGCAGCTGGATCAGGTCGCGCACAAGCGCGCGTCGTTGCCCGAGCACCAGGCGCTCAAGGACCTGACGGGCGAGAAGTCCGTGGTCGACCGCGAACTGGTCACCGCCGACACCGAGGTCAGTGACCTGCAGCGCGAGCAGAAGAAGGCCGACAGCGACGTCGAGCAGGTCCGCCAGCGCCGCGCGCGCAACCAGCAACGGCTCGACTCCGGCCAGGTCACCTCGCCGCGCGACCTGGAGAACCTGCAGCACGAGATCGGTTCGCTCGACCGCCGGATCTCCGACCTGGAGGACTCCGAGCTCGAGGTGATGGAGAAGCTCGAGGCCGCCGAGGTCGTGCAGGCCGACCTGCGGACCCGCGCCGAGGCGTTCGCCGGCCGTCAGTCCGAGCTGGAGACCACTCGCGACGGAGCGCTCAAGGAGCTCGACGAGCAGCGCGCACAGCTCGGCGACAAGCGCACGGCCGTCGCCGCGGAGCTGCCCGAGACCCTGATCGCCCAGTACCAGCGGCTGCGCGAGCACAACGGCGGCATCGGCGCCGCGGCCCTCGTCGGCAAGCGCTGCATGGGCTGCCGGATGGAGCTCGCCCCGTCCGACCTCAACGCGATCAAGGCGGCCCCGCCGGACGCCGTACTGCGGTGTGAAGAGTGCGGCCGCATCCTCGTCCGTGCGTCGGAGAGCTCGGTATGACCTATACGCACGTCATCGTCGAAGCTGACGGTGGATCGCGGGGCAATCCGGGACCGGCGGCGTACGGCGCTCTCGTGCGCGACCCGGCGACCGGCCAGGTGATCGCACAGCAGGGGAGGACGCTCGGCATCGCGACCAACAACGTCGCGGAGTACTCCGGACTCGTCGCCGGGCTCCAGCTCGCCGCGGAGTACGCGCCGGATGCCTCGATCGAGGTGCGGATGGATTCGAAGCTGGTCATCGAGCAGATGGCCGGTCGCTGGAAGATCAAGCACCCGGACCTGAAGCCGCTGGCGATCAAGGCGCAGGGCCTCGCGCCGTTCGGCACCGAGTGGACCTGGGTGCCGCGCGCGCAGAACTCGGCCGCCGATGCGCTCGCCAACAACGCGCTCGACGGCGTGGACATCCCGCTGACACCCGCGCCGGCCGCGTCGAAGCCCGCCGTGGCGCGGGAGCCGTCGGATCTGCAGAAGGCGTTGCAGGGTTGGGGTGCGCAGGCCGAGCCGCCGACGCAGCTGATCTTCCTTCGGCACGGCGAGACGCCGCACACCGTTGAGAAGCGGTTCTCCGGTGCCGGCGGCGACGACCCGGCGTTGAGCGACACCGGTCGTGCGCAAGCGGTGGCTGCAGCGGAGTACCTGTCGCGGATCGGCGGGGTCGACGCGATCGTGACGTCGCCGATGGTGCGTGCCCGGCAGACGGCCGATGCGGTGGCGAGCAAGCTCGGGCTCGAGCCGATCGTCGACAACGGCTGGATCGAGTGCTCGTTCGGCGACTGGGACGGGCACACGTTCGCCGAAGTACAGCAGAAGTGGCCGGACGCGCTGAATGCCTGGCTGGACTCGACTTCGGTGGCCCCGCCTGGCGGCGAGTCGTTCGATGCGTGTGCGCGGCGGGCGCGGTCTGCGCGGGACGGACTGCTGGCCCGGCACCCCGGCAAGACCGTGGTCGTGGTCACGCACGTGACGCCGATCAAGCTGATGGTCCGATCGGTGCTCCAGGCCCCGATGTCGTCGATGTTCCGGATGGAACTGCGCCCGGCAACCCTGACCGAGATCCACTGGTACGCCGACGGCCTCGCGTCACTCCGCTCCTTCAACGTGCAACCGTCGCTAGTCTGACCCCATGCCGCTGCAGAGAGTTCATTTCGCCGAGGATGTTCCGGAGGTGTTCCGGGCGTCGTTGCAGGACATTCGTCGGGAGCAGGAGGTTCCGGCCGACTTCCCGCCTGAGGTGACTGCTGCGGCCGTGGCAGCGGCGGCGAGCGTACGGCTGCCGGAGCTCGATCGGACGGACATCGAGTTCGTCACGATCGATCCGCCGGACTCGATGGACCTCGACCAGGCGCTGCACATCGAGCGGACCGGCAACGGCTACACCGTGTACTACGCGATCGCCGATGTCGCCGCGTTCGTCCAGGCCGGCGACCCGATCGACGTCGAGGCTCGCAAGCGCGGCGAGACGCTGTACGCGCCGGACAAGCGCACGCCGCTGCACCCGCCGGAGCTGTCCGAGGGCGAGGCATCGTTGCTGCCCGACCAGGTCCGACCCGCTCTGCTCTACACGATCGCGGTCGACGCTCGTGGTGAAGGCACCGGTGTCGTGTGCGAGCGTGCGCTGGTGAAGTCGCGGGCCAAGCTCAACTACGCCGGCGTACAGAAGGACCTCGACGCGGGTACGGCGTCCGAGTCGTTGCAGCTGCTCCGCGAAGTCGGGAAGCTCCGCGAGGAACGCGAGCTGGAACGCGGCGGCGTCAACCTGCCGATCCCGGACCAGGAGGTCGTCACCTCCAACCACGGCTGGGGTCTGGAGTTCCGCGCCCCGCTCCCGGTCGAGGGCTGGAACGCACAGATCTCGCTGCTGACCGGCATGGCCGCCGCGCAGCTGATGATGAAGGGCAAGATCGGCATCCTGCGCACGCTGCCCGAATCGCACGACGACCTCCGGCGCAAGCTCGGCAACACCGCCAAGGCGCTGGGACTCGTTTGGCCGGACGAAACGACGTACGCCGAATTCATCCACGGGCTCGATCCGAAGGTGCCTGCGCACGCGGCGATGCTCGCGGCCTGCACGGTGCTGTTCCGCGGCGCCGGGTACGTGGCGTTCGCGGGGAGCGTGCCGGCGTCGCCGCAGCATGCCGCGATGAAAGCGGAGTACTCGCATGTCACCGCGCCGCTGCGTCGGCTGGTGGACCGCTGGACCGGGGAGATCTGCGTCGCGCTCTCGGCGGGTACTGAGGTGCCGGCCTGGGTGCGCGAGTCGATGGACGAGATTCCGAAGATGATGGACGACGCGGATCGGCGGGCGCACGCGTACGAGCGGTCGATCGTCAGCATGGTCGAGGCGGGGCTGGTCGCGGATCAGGTCGGGTCCGAGTTCGACGGCGTGATCACCGATGTCGACGAGCGGGACAAGAACCGCGGCATCGTCGCATTGTCGGCGGTTGCGATCGAGGGCCGCGTCACCGGTACTGCGTTGCCGCTCGGCAAGGAGGTCCGCGTCAAGCTCGTCGAGGCCGACATCGCCAAGCGGACCGTCTCCTTCGAGCTAGTCGGCTAGGTAGCCCTCCAGCGCGGCAGTCGTTCGCTCGAGGTCGCCCGTCGCGAGCAGGTCGATCAACGCCCCACGGAGCATCGCAAGTACGCCGGTACGCCGGGCCGCGGACTGGACGGCATCCGGATCGGGCTGTGTTGCCTTGAGCAACTCGAGCCAGTCGTCGACCGTGGAGCGCGCGAAGTCCGCCCACGGACCCTCAGGTGCGACGAGCGAGCGCCCGTACGCCTCGACCCAGAAAGTCATCAACGGCCGCCTCTCCGCAGCGGACATCCACGTCCACAACTCGCGCGCGACGACGTCGAGCCCGGGCGGTACGTCGTGCTGGTCCTGGATCCGCCGTAGAAGGTCGAGCTCGTCGGCACGGGCGCGGGCAAGGAGCGCCCGGATCAGGCCGTCCTTGCTGTCGAACAGGAACAGCAGCACGCGCGGGCTGGATCCGATCGCGGTCGCGAGCGGGCGCAGCGACAGGTCGGCCAGCCCGTGGGTGAGCGAGTAGGCGTACGCACGCTCGAGCAGTTCCTGCTGTCGCGCGGACGGGCCATCTTTTGAGATTGGCACTGTCTTCGTCGTCGGCACCAGGCTAGTATCGCTTACTGAAACAGTCGTGTCAGTAGATCGGGTGGACGAATGATCAGAAAGCTGGGGCAGCCGGGCGATCTCGGCTGGGTGGTGCAGGCGCACGCGGAGATTTACGCGGCGGAGTACGGCTGGAGTGCGCAGTACGAGGTGCTGATCGCGCAGATCGTGTCGGCGTACGCGTCCGATCACGACGACGAGCGCGAGGCGGCGTGGATCGCCGAGGTGGACGGGGAGCGGGCCGGGAGCATCTTCTGCGTCCGCGGGCCGGACGAGACGACGGCGCAGCTGCGGCTCCTGCTGGTGACACCTGCGGCGCGCGGGCTGAAACTCGGCGCGGCGTTGGTCGATACCTGCTTGGAGTTTGCCCGTGGCGCCGGTTACAAGCGCATGGTGTTGTGGACGAACGATCCGTTGGTTGCCGCGCGCCACATCTACCTGTCACGCGGCTTCCGGCTGACGGCCACCGAGCCGCACGAGATGTGGGGTGACTCGTTGGTTGGTCAGACCTACGAGTTGGATCTCTAGCTCCGGCAGGCGGGAGCGCCCGGTGACGCGGTCTTGTAGATCGCGTGCGACAGGAAGGTGTTGAGGTACCCGTTCGTGACGGTGAGGGCGTGGCGCGGGCCGACGCTGCCGAGCGGCAGGAATTTCCTGAGCGGGTAAGCCAGGTAGTAGACGCCGTAGTCGGTGAAGTTGAAGTGCCGGCTGCCGGGGACCGTCGCACACCAGGACGTCTCGTTGCTTGCCTTGAGCAACGACAGTGCGCGGTTGCGGTCCGTGTCGTTCTTGGCGTCCGGGCCGCACACGCTGGTGATGCACGAGTCGTCCGCGCCGAGCAGCATGATCGGCGCCTTGACCCCCTTCGTCACCACGTCACCGAACTGGCTGCCGTCCAGGTCGACCGCGGCCGCACAGCGTTGGTCCTGCCGGCATGCTTCGAGCGATGCCGCTCCGCCGAACGAGTGGCCGACGTACGACGGCCCGACCGAGGAATCGACGGAGCCCGGGAGCTGCTTCGAGACCATGCCGGCCGCGAACCGCGCATCGGCGGCCCAGACGGTGACGAGGTGGTCGCCGACCTGTTGCGAGCTCTCGCTGCTGTCGCCGAGGTTCGACGGGTTCGCTTCAGGTTTGCTCTCGACGGCCTGTCCGCCGAGGACGGTGAGGTTCGCGCTGTACGTCGGTGTGACGCCCGCGACCAGGTACCCGTGACTCGCCAGATCCTCCGCGATAGCGGCGTACATCGGGGCGGACAGGCCCATGCCCGGCATCAGTACGACGACCGGGAAGCGGCCGGGTGCGACGGCGACCCGGTCGAGCGCGCGGTCCTGGAGGGTGTCGAACGGTCCTTGGAAGACCGAGATCGGTGACTTGAGGTGCAGGCCGTTCCACTGACCCGGGGCGTACTGGACGCGGCGGCCGGTGGTCTCCTTCGCGACCGGGTACCAGAGCCAGACGGCGAGCTTCCGCGGGCCGTTCGCGTACGGGTCGCGGCGTGGCGTGTCGGTCCACTCGAACGTCCGCCGGCCGACCTGGTAGTTCCCGGTCGGCTCCGGCAGCGATACCGGTTCGGACCGCTGGACGAGCACCCAACCGACGTACCCGGCGCCACCGAGCAGAACGATCAGCAGCAGGATCACGATCCCGGTCCGCATCCGTCTCCGCATGGCTCCAGTTTCTCATCGCCTGCGGGTCGAAACGGACTCCGACCCACGCGCACCGCGGTACGCGTGGGTCGGCAGTCCCAGCTGTCAGCTAACGGATTGGATGATCACGTCCCCGGAACCGATGAGGACGTTCGCGTCCGTCCGGACCTCCACGTTGCCGTAGAGAACCCGCCCGGCAGCGGGGGCCGCTGTCGGCGTCACTGTCGCCGGCGTGGTCCACGATGCGCCTGCTGCCCGCAGCGCGTTGGCGTCCGTCACCGCGATCGTGCCGTACGCCGGGTTGGCCAGAACGTCGCGGTAGTTGTACGTCGTCGTCCCCGCCGGCACGGCGAACCCGTCGACGAGGATGACCCAGACACCTACTGCCGGGTTGTTCACCGTGACTGCCTCCACGGCTGTACTGCCCGCACTCTGCGCGGCCAGCACGCAGGTTCCGCTCGTGCAGTTGTACGCGAACAGATCGAGGTCGGCATTGAGATCACTCGTACCGCCGATCGCGGCCTTGAGCGACGTCGTGCCCGGCGTCACGTTCACCTGGAACTGTTGCTGGGCGCCGTCGGCGATCGTCGGGGTGGCCAGCTTCGCGCTGCCCAGTGCGGTCCCGACAGCTCTACCGGTGAACGGACCCTGCAGGTTCGTCATCGTGTACGAGCGGCTGATCGGCTGCCCGAGCGTGCCGCTGGCGATGACGTCGGGGTTCGGCGAGACCGACGCCCCGAGCAGCGATGCCGTCAGCGTGTACGGCGTGTTCAGGAGGTCCGACGTACGCCGGGCCTCGACGGTGATCTCCCACACGCCGGGCAGCGGGTTGCTGACCGTACGGCTCAGCGGATCCGTACACGACCCGCCGGGGACCGGTGGGCTGTAGCAGTACAGGCTGTTGGTCTCGGCGTCCTCGCTGGGAAGGCCGTACGGGCTGAAGCGCAGGAATCGCGCCTGGCCGGTGCCGGCCGTCGCATTCGGACCGGTCAGGTCCACCTTGAGTGCGGTGACGCCGGCGGGCACCCGGAAGAAGTAGCTCGTGGTCTGGTTGCGACCGATCTTCCCGGAGATCGTCTTGGACGGCGTCGCCGTCGACAGTTCGTTCGGCACCACGATCGTGTTCAGGGTCTGGAACTCGATACCCGGTGAACTGGTGTCGTCGAACTGCAGCAGTGCCGAGTGCGCGCCGACGGACTTGGCCTTGACCAGGACCGGCAGCGAGACGTCGGTGTTCAGCGGCAGCATGACATTGCCGGCGGTGACGAAGGTGCCGTCGCCGCTGAGCCACGACAGCTTGTACTTCACGTTGCCGGCCGCTCCGGAGGTACGCCGCAATGTGTAGGTGCGGGTGTACTGCGTACCGAGGACGACGCCCTCACGGTCGTTGATGCCGATGCCGATACCAGGCGTCGCGAGGAAGCCGGACAGCGCCGTACTGACCGGAACCTTCGCGCTGATGGTGTCGGTCCGCGGGAGCTTCTGCAGCAAGTTCCACGCGGCGTTGACGTTGGCCAGGCCGTTGCCCTGCTCGTAGGCGCTGTAGTCGGTCAGGAACCGTGCCGACGAGAACAGCGACTTGCGTAGTTGCGCGGGCGTGACCGTGAGGCCGTTCGCCTTTGCGGCGCTGAGCAGGAGTGCGCCCGCGCCGGCCATCTGCGGCGACGCCATCGACGTACCTTGGAACATGCCGTAGCCCGGTGGCAGCGTGTACGTGCCGACGACCGGTTGCCCAGGTTGCCACGTCGGGACGGCCGATATCGCCGAGCCCGGTGCGACGATCTCCGGCTTGAGCGCGCCGTCCTCGGCCGGGCCGCGGGACGAGAACGGGTGCAGGTTCTCGGCCGGACCGGTCTTCGAGCCGTAGTTCGCCAGCCAGCTCGCGCTGGTGATGTACGAGCCGACGGCCACGACCTTCGTCGCGACGGCGGGGTCGCCCATGGTGTTCATGCCCGGGCCGCTGTTACCGGCCGAGAAGAACATCTGGACGCCGTAGGTGTCGATCAGCGAGTTGTACAGCTGGGCGCGGGCGTTGTTGCCGTCGTTCAGCGCCGGCAGGCCGCCGATCGACATGTTGATCGCGTCCACGTGTGCCTGGGTGACCGCGTAGATCATGCCCTCGAGCAGCGCGTGGTTCGTGCAGCCCGCGATGAACAGGCAGACCCGGACCGAGACCAGCTTCGCACCCGGTGCGGCGCCGCTCATCTTTCCGCCGAGCAGCTTGTTGCCGGCCACGATGCCCGCGACATGCGAACCGTGTGCGCCGGAGACGATGCCGATGTTCACCACGTTGTCAGCCGGGTCGGTCTGCACGACGAACGGCATCGACTCGTTGATCGGTGTGGCCGGGTTGTCGGTCCCGAAGGTGCCGATGTCGTAGTTGACCTTGTAGTCGGTCATGGGCTTGTCGTCGGCAAAGGTTTTGTTCTGGTTGGCGTCCACCCAGACGGTGTTGCTCGCCTGGTCCCACGCGACACCGAACGTGCCGACCGAGCCTGCCGGGTTGCCGTCGCGGTTGACGTCGTTGCCGAGCTCGCCGCCCAGGCGTGGGTCGCGCTCGTTGAAGACACCGAACTTGACCGTGCCGGCGCCCGCGGGCGCGGTGTAATCGGCCGGCAGGGATCCGTTCATCTGGACCCAGGTCGGGTCGTTGTCGGCGTTCGTGCTGCCGACGAACGTCGGGTCGGTGTAGGTGACCCAGTCGACGATCTTGCGCTCGCCGGTCGAGGTCGTGTTGAGCGCCGGGTGGCTCAGGTCGACCCCGGTGTCGAGGATGCCGACGGTGGTGCCGCGGCCGTCCCAGGTCGGGTGCTGGTTGACGAACTGCGCCGAACCGATGTCACCCGTCGGCATGTACGGGTTGACCCGCGGAGTCGTTGCCTTCGGCGGCGACTGCGGGGTCGGATCCACGGTGCCTTCCGGCCGCGGGTCCTCCAGCGGGATCACGTCGTCGACGTCCGCCGCTTTGACGCCCAGGACGTTCGCGACGTCCTCGGCCTTGTCGATGCTGATCTTGACGCGCAGGTACCCGATCGAGTCGGTGCGCTTCTCGACGGTTCCGCCGAGTTTCGCGACCTGCTTCGCGACCTCGTTGCTCTGGCCCTTCTCGGCGGCGACCAGCAGGGTGACCGTCTTCTGGCCCTTGGTGCGTGCCTTCTGCAACAACACCTTGTCGCTGTAGCCGAGATCCTTCTTCGGCCTCGGCGGATCTGCCGCGGCCGGTGTTACCCCGATCAGCGCGCCGACCAGCACGGTCGACAGCGCGAGAACCCCGAATTTCCTGGTTCGAGACAGCATTGTCCGAATCCCCTCCCCATGACCCCGTACGCATGACTCGTTACAAGCTCGTGGACCCCCGGAAGCACGGTCGCACCAAATCCCGTTCATCGCCAGACCTCAACCCCACTCAAATTTCCTTGCCGCTGGGTGTCGAGTTCGCTTGGCCGGCTCCGACGTCGCCGGTGAATCCCATGTCGAGGAGGCTGGAATGAACGTGCCCGAGGTCGTGTCCCGGGAGGACTGGCTCGCCGCGCGGGTCGCGCTGCTGGCGGAGGAGAAGGCATTCACGAAGCAGCGGGACGCGCTCAACACGCGGCGCCGCGAGCTGCCGATGGTGCTCGTCGACAAGCCGTACGCGTTCACGGGCGACGGCGGGCCCGCCGGAATGCTCGACCTGTTCGAGGGGCGGGACCAGCTGGTCGTGTACCACATCATGTACCAGCCTGAGTGGGATGCGGCGTGCCCGAGTTGCACCGGTTTCGTCGACGACATCGGGTCTCAGGCCGGGCTGCACGGCGCGAACACCACCTTCGCGCTGGTGTCGCGGGCGCCGTACGAGAAGCTCGCGGCGTACAAGGCCGACCGCGGGTGGGAGTACCCGTGGTACTCGTCGTACGGGAGCGACTTCAACTACGACTACCACGTGACGCTGGACGAGTCGGTCATGCCGTTCTCGTACAACTACCGCTCGAAGGCCGACTGGGACCTCCGCCCCGAAGCCGGCTTCATCCAGACGGCCCAGCCCTTCGACCTCCACGGCCTGAGCTGCTTCCTCCGGGTCGGCGAGCAGGCCTACCACACCTACTCGACCTACGGCCGAGGCCCCGACGCCATGACCTTCACCGTAACCGCGCTGGACATGACGGCCCTGGGCCGCCAAGAACCCTGGGAAAAGCCCGCCGGCCGCTCCGTCGAACCGGACGACAACCACTGCCACTGACAGCTGCGTTCGAGGGTGGGGGGAACGGGTCGGTCATGTAAGCCGGATTCTGTCTAGTGCGATCATCCATCTACGGTGACCGTTGCCGGGCACCTCCAGCGGCCTACCCGCGAGCTTGGGCGGGCCGCCCTCGAACGCTCGCGCGGACGCCGGTTGCCCGGCGCCCTTCTTGGCCTTGCTCCACGTGGGGTTTACCTAGCCTCCGCAGTCACCTGTGGAGCTGGTGGTCTCTTACACCACCGTTTCACCCTCACCCGCACTCCTACGAACCACGGGGTTCATCGGAGCCGCTGGCGGTCTGTTCTCTGTGGCACTGTCCCGCGGGTTACCCCGGGTGGGCGTTACCCACCACGCTGCCCTGTGGAGTCCGGACTTTCCTCGGCGTCCCGTAAGGACGACGCGATCGCCCGACCGACCCGTTCCGTCCCCTCAGGATACGGCCTCCTCGGACACCTCCGGCCACAGGCCGTCGGCACCGCGCTCGTACGGGCGTACGTCGACCACCGCGTCCAGGTTCAACGGCCCGTAGATGTGCGGGAAGCTCATCCCGGTCCCGTCCAGGTCCTCGTCGCACAGGGCGGACACCAGCCGCCCGGTGTCGATCACCAGCAGGCAGAGCGGCTGGTCCACGTCGTCGTACGCGAAGTTGGCCACCATCGCGACCTGGTCGGGCCGGGATGCGTGGATGAACGTGGCGCCGTCGTCGAGGCTCTTGCCGCGGGTCGACCACCGGTAGCAGCCGGCCTCGCGCGCAGCCTCCCACTGGTCCACGAACGCGATGTGCAGAATCGTCGCCATAAACCCAACGCTAGCGCTCGCCGCCGTGGATTAGGGTGCTCGACATGGCGAACGAGGAGCAGACGGAGACCGAAACCGAGACCAAGCCCGCGAAGCCGGTCGACGATCTGGTGACGTCGCAGCACACGATCACCGTCGACGGGCAGGAGCTTCGGTACACGGCGACGACCGGGCGGATCGTGCTCCGCGAGGAGGTGTACACCGACGGCAAGTTCGAGGGGCTGAAGCCGAAGGCCGAGGTGTTCCTCACGGCGTACACGCTCGACGACGCCGATGCCGCGGAGCGCCCGGTGACGTTCGCGTTCAACGGCGGGCCTGGGTCCTCGAGCATCTGGCTGCACCTCGGGCTCCTCGGCCCGCGTCGCGTGGTGTCCGGCGATGTGGGTGAGCTCGCGCCCCCGCCGTACTCGATCGTCGACAACGAGGAGACGCTGCTCAAGTACAGCGATGTCGTGTTCATCGACCCGGTGTCGACGGGGTTCTCGCGCGCGGTCGAGGGGGAGAAGCCGGGGGACTACCACGGGTTCACGCGCGACCTGGAGTCGGTCGGCGAGGTGATCCGGCTGTGGACGTCGCGGAACGGGCGCTGGATGTCGCCGAAGTTCCTGGCCGGCGAGTCCTACGGTACGACGCGCGCGGCCGGCCTGTCCGCGCATCTGCAGCAGCGGTACGGGATGTACCTGAACGGCGTGATGCTGATCTCGGTCGTGCTGGAGTTCGGGTCGCTCGACTTCACGCCGGGCAACGACCTGCCGTACGCGCTGTTCCTCCCGACGTACGCCGCGATCGCGCACTACCACGGTCTCGTGCCGGACCAGACGCTCGAGGAACTGCTCGCGGACGCGGAACGGTTCGCGGCCGGGCGGTACCCGAATGCGCTTGCCCAGGGCAACCGGATCCCGGCGGACTACCGCGCCGAGGTCGTCACCCGGCTGGCCGCGCTGACCGGCCTCAGCGAGGACTACATCGACCGCGTCAACCTGCGGATCGAGCACATGCGCTTCTTCGGCGAGCTGCTGCGCTCCCGACGCCAGACGGTCGGCCGCATCGATGGACGCTTCACCGGCTGGAACGCGGACTACGGCTCGGAGACGCCGGAGCGCGACCCATCGATGAACGCGATCACCGGTCCGTACGCCGCGGCGCTCAACCACTACGTCCGCGTCGAGCTCGGCTACGAGAACGACCTGCCGTACGAGGTGCTGAACATGGACGCGGCGAAGAACTGGTCGTTCAAGGAGTTCGAGGGCCAGCAGATCATGGTCGCCGACAAGCTCGCCGAGGCGATGCGCGTCAACCCGCACCTGAAGGTGTACGTCGCCTCCGGGCACTACGACGGCGCGACGCCGTACTTCGCCACCGAGCACACGCTGGCGCGCCTGCAGATCCCCGCGGAGCTGACCGCCAACATCGAAACGAAGTACTACCCGGCCGGCCACATGATGTACGTCCACGAAGACTCCCGCATCCAGCAAGCCGCCGACCTCGGCACCTTCATCGGCGCCGCCTCCAACCGATGATCCTCACCCGCCACCGCCGCCAAGGCATCGCCAAGCTCCTGCTCAACCAGTGCTCCGACGCGACGGTCGCCCTACGCGTCCAGGACGACAACGCTCCCGCACTCGCCCTCTACCGCAGCGCAGGCTTCCGAAGCGTTGCCGGCAGCAACTAGGGTCTATCCGCCCTGCCCCAGCATGGCGGCGCAGGATACGAGGGTCGCCGCGATCATCAGGACCCAAACGAGGTAGGCAAGTATCGTCGCGGATAGCGCGAGCGCCCGGCCGGTGGTCTGGAGCCGCGCCGCGCGGGCGCAGCGCACCGCGGCGGCGCTGACCAGCACTGCAGGAACGACCTGAAGTACGAGGCCCCAGGCATCGAACGACGGATCTGAGAACGCCAACGCGAACATTGCATTACTCGCGGCCCAGAGCACCAGCGGTGTCGACAGAGCCAGCACGATGGCCGCCGGAGCAGCCGCCCGCGCCCACCTCACCGGTTCACCGGCTGGGCCGGCCACGAGGTTGCTGCGCAAACGGCTCGCCGCGGCCCACGCCGCAACACCAAACGCGAGCAATGCGAGGAGCGACAACAGAGCTGCGTTGTCCCAGTGGTACGAATCTGTCAGCGGCTGATCTTCATCCGGCTTGGACGTGCAGGCCGCGCCGAGCAGCACCATCGCCACGCTCGCGAGCCCGATACGCTCCAGCCGCCCCCACACCACGGAAGCCTCCTCGCCCCTACCGCCAGTAAAGAACGCGAGACCACACCTGTACAGGTGCAGTGTTCAGCCGGGGTAGATGCGGAAGCCGCTGAAGGTTCGGTGGTCGAAGGACGAGTAGAACGCCGAGGCGGTGTCGGTGACGAGGTCTATGCGTTGGGCGCCGGTCAGGGGAGCGGCGTACTTCAGCAGCGAACGACCGATGCCTTGGCGGCGGTGGTTGGGGTGGACGGCCATTTGGGAGAGGTGGGCTTGGATGTGGCCGTCGCTTTGGAGGTAGGCGAAGCCGATGACCTGTTCGCCGTCGAGGGCGACGACCGTTGTCACGCCGGGCGCGGTGAGGACGGCGTGGGCGCGCGCGGGATCAGCGGGAAGGCTCGGCCAGTCTTCTGCTGTGCAGATCGCGAGGATGCCGGGGAGGTGGGCCTCGACGTACTGCGTGATGGTCACGGCAGGGTGAGTACTTCGGCGCCGGTGTCGGTGACTACCAGCGTGTGTTCGAACTGGGCGGTGCGCGACTTGTCCTTGGTGGTGGCGGTCCAGCCGTCTTCCCACAGGTCGTACTCGTACGTGCCCAGGGTCAGCATCGGCTCGATCGTAAACGTCATGCCGGGCTCGATGACGTCGTCGAAGCGTTCGTCGTCGTAGTGGGGGATGATCAGGCCGGAGTGGAACGACGTGGAGATGCCGTGGCCGGTGAAGTCGCGGACGACGCCGTACCCGAAGCGCTTGGCGTAGGACTCGATCACGCGGCCGATGATGCTGACCTGCCGACCGGGCTTGACCGCCTTGATGCCGCGGTTCAGCGCCTCCAGCGTGCGCTCGACCAGCAGCCGGGTCTCCTCGTCGACATCGCCGACCAGGAACGTCGCGTTGGTGTCACCGTGCACGCCGTCGAGGAACGCCGTGATGTCGACGTTGACGATGTCGCCGTTCTCCAGCGGACGATCGTCCGGGATGCCGTGGCAGATGACCTCGTTGACCGACGTGCACAGCGACTTCGGGTAGCCGCGGTAGCCGAGCGTCGACGGGTACGCGTCGCGCTCGACCAGGTACTCGTGGCCGACCGCGTCCAGCTCGTCGGTCGTCACACCCGGCTTCGCCGCCGCACCGACCGCCTGCAACGCCTGCGCGGCCAGCTTGCTCGCGACCCGCATCTTCTCGATCAGCTCGGGCGACGTCACGTACGAACCGTCGAACGGCGTCGGCGCCGGCTTGTCGACGTACTCCGGGCGCGGGATGGAGGCGGGAACGGCGCGGCGCGGCGAGATCTGGCCGGGAGTGAGGATCGACATGGTGAGATCATTCTATTCAGCTGCGACAAGACTCCCAGGAGGTGGTCATCCAGATGAGCGACGATCACAGCAACGAGTGGTACTACAACACCAAGACCGGCAAGGTCGAGCCGTACTCCGGTGCGAAGGCGGGCGACCGGCTGGGCCCGTACAGCTCCCCGGAGGAAGCCGCCCGCGCACTCGAGAAGGCCCAGGAACGCAACGAGGCCTGGGAGAACGACCCGAAGTGGGACGACGACTGAGAACGTCGTACCGACCACATGCCGAGGGGCACCACCGAACCCGGTGGTGCCCCTCAGGTGTGTAGCGGACGTCGCGCGAAGGCGTACGTCCGGATCAGCGGGCTACCCGCTTGGCCGCGGTCTTACGCGCCGGGGCCTTCTTCGCTGCGGTCTTCCGGACCGCGGTCTTCTTCGCCGCGACGCGCTTCGCGGGCGCCTTCTTGGCAGCGGCCTTCACCGGTGCCTTCTTGGCGGCAACCTTCTTCGCGGCGGTAGCGCGCTTCACCGGCGCCTTCTTCGCCACCGTCTTCCGCGCGACGGTCTTCTTCGCCGTCGTCGTCTTCTTGGCGGCGGTCGTGCGCTTGGCCGTCGTCTTCTTCGCTGCCGTCGTCTTCTTGGCAGCAGTCGCGCGCTTCGCCGGCGCCTTCTTCGCAACGGTCTTGCGGGCCGTGACCTTCTTCGCCGGGGCCTTCTTCGCGACGGCCTTCTTGGCGGTGGTGGTCCTCTTGGCCGGCGCCTTCTTCGCCACCGTCTTCTTAGCGGCGGTCTTCTTGGCCGCACTCACCTTCTTCGTCGCTGTCTTCTTTGCTGCGCTGACCTTGCGCGCGGTTGTCGTCCGCTTCGCCGGGGCCTTCTTCGCGACAGTCTTCTTGGCGGGAGAAGCCTTTTTGGCTGTCGCCTTCCCTGCGGCTGCCTTCTTGGCTGGCACTCTGCCTCCTTGGTGCGGCTGAGGAAAACCACGGTGGATTCCTCGTCGTCATGATGATGACAACACTTGTGCGCCACGTAAAGCACCCGAAACGTCTACAGGTTAAGGCGAACTGGCGGCAAAGAGCGGCGTAAATGCCGAAAATCCTTGTGCAGAAGGGATTCCGCCGTGCCGTGAGCATGCCGGATAGGCTCAAGAATTTCTTGGCGACACGCGGCAGAATCTGCCGCGAAGTGCCCCGATCGGCGAGTGTTGTCCTCGGCAACGTCCTGCGAAGGTGAGGTGCAACGACGACATGTTCAGCGCGTACGACGACCTCCGCAACACTGTCGAACTGCCCCGCGAAGTACGTCGTGTGGTCAGCATCGTGCCGTCGTTGACGGAGTCGATCGCGGTCATGCATCCGTCGTTGATCGTTGGTGCGACCGACTGGTGTACGCATCCCGCGGACCTCGACGTCGCACGTGTTCGCGGTACCAAGAATCCCGATGTCGATCGCATCCGCGAACTCGCACCGGACGTCGTGGTCGCGAACGCCGAAGAGAATCGCGCCGTCGATCTCGACGCGTTGCGCGAGCGCGGAATCGCGGTCTGGGTGACGGCGCCGGCAACAGTGCCCGAATCACTCGACTCACTCGAACGCATGCTGTCCGCGATCACCGGCGACGTGCCGTCGTGGGTGCACGAAGCGCGAGCGGTCTGGACCACGTCGTACGACGGAATGCGCCGGCGGGCCGTGATACCGATCTGGCGGCGGCCGTGGATGGCGTTGGGACGGGACACGTTCGCGGGCGATCTACTCTCCCGGATCGGTATCGACAACGTCCTCCGAAAAGAATCCGGCGAGCGTTATCCAAGGTTCGACCCGGACGCGTTACCCGAGTACGACATCGTCGTACTCCCGGACGAGCCTTATGCCTTTTCACCGGCTGACGGCCCGGAGGCGTTCGCGAAACCCGCACGCTGTATCTCCGGCCGGCATCTCACCTGGTACGGCCCGTCGCTGGTCGAAGCGCGCGAAATCCTGACCGGACAGCTGGCGTGATGTCCGCCACGAGCCGTCCCGGCAGCTAGACGGTTAGGTATGCCTCACCTACACTCGCCGGGTGCCGTCGATGACCGCGAAGAAGAAGTGCTGCAAGGACAAGCCGAGGTGCAAGAAGTGCCCGGTGGTGCTGATGCGCCTGTCCAAGGCAGGCTGCGCCGAGCGCATCGACAAGGTCCACTACAAGGTCGACAAGAAGGTCCCGAAGAAGGTCCTCAAGGAGGCGCGCAGCCGCTAGGACGCTCGCCGCAAGGTGATCGCGTCGGCGGCCTGGCGAAGCAGCCCGGGGATCGTCACGTGTGCGGCCTGACCGGTCGCCTCGAGGTCGTCGCCGTACCACCAGCCGTGCTTGCTGATGGTCTGCAGCTCGAGCTCCTCCTGGTTCGCGAACGTCACGTCGACGCGATCCACCGCGACCGCGAAGAAGGTCTGGTGCTGGATGATCTGGCACCCGCCCCACTCGAACTCGATCGTGTTCGTCGCGACCGGCGTACCGAGCGCGTCGGCCGGCAGCACGATGCCGACCTCTTCGCGCAATTCACGGCTGGCTGCCTCGCCGACAGACTCGCCGGCTTCGACACCGCCGCCGATCGTGAACCAGTACGGCACCTGCGGTTTCAGCGGATCCCAGCCGTGCAGCAGCAGCACCTTGCCGTCCGGACGCACCGGCAGCACGCGGGCCGTCGTACGGCGTCGGACCGTTCCTGGTGGTGGCAGCTGAGATTCGCTCACACCACAAAACGGTAAGGGACGCGCCTTGCTACGTGTCGGGTCCTGCGGCGCGTCTCACATGGTTGCCGCAGACATCTACGATCGGTGGCATGGCGAGTATCGGTCTTGGGCTGGCAGCGCTGGGTCGTCCGGGGTACATCAACCTCGGGCACGACGAGGATCTCCCGCTGGGGCGGGCGGTCGAGGATCTTCGGGTCCGCACGCACCAGCTGCTGGAGCAGGCCTGGCAGGCAGGTGTTCGGTACTTCGACGCCGCGCGTTCGTACGGTCTTGCCGAGAAGTTCCTCGGCGAGTGGCTCACCCCGGAGCGCCGTACGCAACTCACGATCGGGTCGAAGTGGGGCTACACGTACGTCGGTGAATGGCGGCACGACGCGGACACGCATGAGGTGAAGAGCCATGACCTCGCCACGTTCGAACGGCAATGGCCGGAGACCCTTCAAGCGCTTGGTGGACCGCCGGACATCTACCTCGTGCACAGCCTGACCGCCGACAGTCCCGCGCTCGAGGACAAGAGTCTGCTCGACCGTCTCCGCGAACTCACCGACTCCGGCGTCCGCGTCGGACTGTCCACGAGCGGCCCACGCCAAGCCGAGACGCTCCGCAAAGCAGTCGACCTCGGTACGCCGTTCTCCGCCGTCCAAGCGACCTGGAATGTGCTGGAGCCCTCCGCCGGCTCAGCGCTGGCCGAGGCGCACGACGCGGGCTGGTTCGTCGTCGTGAAGGAGGCGGTCGCGAACGGGCGTCTCACCAGCCGTGCCGGTGAGACGCCCTTCAACGAGTTCGCGCACCAGCGCGGCATCGCTCCGGACGCGCTGGCGATCGGTGCAGCCATGGCTCAACCGTGGGCGGACATCGTCCTCAGTGGAGCCACGACTGCTTCCCAACTGGCGAGCAACCTCGCCTATCGCGTTGACGGACCGTTGACCGAGTTCACCCAGCAGCCCGAGGAGTACTGGACCGAACGCTCGGCCCTACCGTGGATCTGAGCTCCTGCCGGAGCGCAGAAGCGCCTGAACTGGCCTTCGCTGCTGATGCCAGTGCGGCGTCCGGCTGCGGAGCCGGGACCGGTGGGCACTTGACGTCCGAGCGGTTGCCCGGCAGACGAGTCGGAAGCGCACCGGTCTGCAGGTAGGCCACGATGCGGTCGTCGGTGCACGCCACACCGGACAGCGAGCCGGCATGCGTCGTACCGCCGACACCTTCGATCAGGACCGAGTTCGGGAACGTCTTGCGCGTCTGCAAGGCGCCCGAGTACGGCGTTGCCGCGTCGAGCGTCTCGTTGATCAGCAGCGCGCTCTGGACGTGACGGCCGTCGACCTTCACCGGGTGGCCGGCCTTCGCGGGCCAGAAGGCGCACGGCGCGTTGAACCACGCGTTGTTCCAGGTCAGGAACGGCGCCTTGGCGTAAATGCGCCAGTTGTCGCGGCGCCAGGTGTTCCAGTTCGTCGGCCACTTCGCGTCGGTGCAGGACACTCCGAGGTAGACGGCGTACCCGTTGTCGTCGAACGGCGGGGAGCCGTACAGGTCGACCAGGGGAGCGGCGTCACCGTTGTGGACCCATCCGGCGAATGCGTTCGCCACATCCACCCAGCCGTACACGTAGTACGCGGCCTGGGTGAAGATGTCGTTCCACTCGTCCGGCCCGATCTTGCCGTCGGCGGGATGGCCGATGAGCTTGCGCAGCTGGGCGTAGTACAGCGCCTCGACAGCGCGCTCGGTGGTGCCGAGATGCCAGACGGAGTTGTGCGCGGCGACGTAGGCGAAGAACACCTTGACGCTCTTGTTGAACGCGAAGTCCTGGTCGAGGTTGGCGTCGTACCAGACGCGGGTCGCGTTCACGACGCCGTCGAAGATGACGCGGCGGAAGCGGTTCGGGTACAGCGTGCCGTACACCTGGCCGAGGTACGTGCCGTACGAGAAGCCGTAGTAGTTGATCTGCGGTGCGCCGAGCGCCTTGCGGATGCTCTCCATGTCGCGGACCGAGTCGAGCGTGGTCAGGTGACCGAGCAGCGCGTGCTGTGCGCTGTTGCAGGCCTTCGCGTAGGCCTTCGACCGGTTGATCCAGATCTGCTCGAGTTTCGGTGTCACCGGGACGTACAGCGGACGGTTGTAACCGGCGTAGTCCGGGATGCAGCTCAGTGCGGGCTGGCTCGAACCGACACCGCGCGGATCGAAACCGACCCAGTCGTAGGCGTCGCCGGCGCCGTTCGGCACGAACTCACCGAAGATCGCGTAGATCAATCCGGAACCGCCCGGTCCGCCCGGGTTCACCAGCATCGGACCCTGTGCCTGCGAATCCGGTGTCTTGTGCATCACCCGCGACACCGCGAGCTTGATCTTCGTTCCGTTCGGGCGGTCGTAGTCCAACGGCACCACGACGAACCCGCATTGCGCGCCCCGGCTGGCGAGCGTCGCATTTGTGCATGCTCCCCATTGGACCGGCGGTGGCGTGTAGCTCGCCGGCTTTCCGGAGGTACTGGACGGTGCGGCACTCGCGGCTGGAATGGAGCTGATTACTCCGGCAACCAGCGCGAACGAGACGCCTGCGGCAACAAATAATCGACGAATTCTCATCGGCCCTCCCCTTATGCCGCAAACATCGTGAACCCGCGAAACCCGGGGAACAAGGGTTCGCGGGGAGTATCCGGAGAGCTACCCGGACAGCACGATGAGTGGTCTAGAAGGTGTGTTCGTCTCCCGGGAAGGCGCCCGATGCGACCTCCGACGCGTACGTCGCGGCCGCGGTGGAGAGGATGCCGCGGAGGTCGGCGTACTGCTTGACGAAGCGCGGCATGCTGCCTGACCGAAGGCCGGCCATGTCCTGCCAGACGAGGACCTGTGCGTCGGTGTCGCGGCCCGCGCCGATGCCGATGGTCGGGATCGGGACGCGTTTGGTGATCTCGGCGGCGACATCGCCCGGCACCATTTCCAGGACCACCGAGAACGCCCCGGCTTCGGCCAGCGCGACGGCGTCGTCGATCAGACCCGCTGCCTGATCGCCGCGACCCTGCACGCGGTACCCGCCGATGCTGTGCTCGCTCTGCGGCGTGAAGCCGATATGCGCCATCACCGGGATGCCCGACTGCGTGAGCTTCTCGACCATCGGCACCATGTTCCGGCCGCCTTCGAGCTTGACCGCGTGCACGCCGGCTTCCTTCATGAACCGTACGGCGGTGTGGAACGCCTGCTCCGGCGACGCCTGGTACGAACCGAACGGAAGGTCCGCGACGACCAGCGCCCGCTCGACCGCACCGGCGACCGCACGTGCCAACGGGATCAGCTCGTCGACGGTGACGCGCAGCGTCGTGTCGTAGCCGTAGACGTTGTTCGCGGCCGAGTCGCCGACGAGCAGCACCGGGATGCCTGCCTGGTCGAAGATCTCGGCGGTGTACTGGTCGTACGCCGTCAGCATCGCCCACTTCTCGCCGCGGCTCTTGAAGTCGCGGAGGTGGTGGACGCGGTACCGCCGCGGTCGCTTGCTCGCCTCGGTCGAACCGCCCGGCGCCGGTTGGTTGCCGCCGGCCGCGGACGGACCTTCGGTCCCGGCCGCCGTGCTCGCGGACACCTGCGCGCGACGCGCAGCCCGATGCGTGGAGACCGGCTCGGCCGGAATCTGGCTCGGCGCATCCTGCTGGACATTCGCCCGCCGCCGCGCGCCCATCGGCCGCTCTTCACTCACTGGCGCGTTGCTCTCGTACTCCGCACTCGGATCGGACAGATACTCCTTGCCCTGCTCCCGCTGATACCCCTCGATCATCTCCGGCATGTACGCCGTGATCGTCTGCGTCTCCGGGTTGGCCTGCGAAGCTCCCGCCCCGCCCCGCCGCTGCGGCGAGCCCTGCTCATCCCGTGCACCCTCGTCCCGCCGCGCCGACTGCTCATCGCGTACGTCCCGCCGCGCCGACTGCTCGTCCCGCGGATCGCGCCGTGACGGCTGCTCCTGCCGCGGGGCGTCGTCGCGCCGTGGCGACTGGTCCTGGCGCGCGGCGTCGTCGCGTCGGGCGACCTGCTCCTGCCGCGGGGCGTCGTCCTGACGCGGCGCGAACTCTTGCCGGGCCCGCTCGTCGCGCCTTGGCTCCTGCCGCGGTGCTTGCTCCTGCGCGGGCGGCTGCTCCTGCCGGGAGGCGTGCTCTTGTTCCTGCCTGGCCAATTGTGCTTGCAGTGCTGCGAGCTCCTGCCGGGCCCGCTGCTCGTGTGACGACGTCTGCTCAGGACGCGGCTGCTCCTGGCGCGGTGGCTCGAGGCGCTGCACCGGCTCCTGCGGTTGCTCCTGCGCGGGCGGTGCCTGACGCGGCGCCTGCTGCTGCGGACCAAGCCCGTTGCTCAACCCATTGCTCGACGCGTGCCCATTACTCGAGGCATGCCCGTTGCTCTGCGCGGGCGGCAGCGGTGAAGGTGAAGGCTGCGGCGCCGGACTGCTCCAGTTCGCGCTGCCGTTGGACGTGTGCGGCGGTCGTGGTGTCACGCCGTTGCTCGACTGCGGCGGAGCCGGCGGCCGCGGTGCCTGCTGACCCGGCTGGCCGGGCTGACCTGGCTGGCTTTGCGGTGCCCGCGCGCCGTTGCTCCCAGGACCGAACGGACTAGGCCGTCCCTGCTGCGGCGCCTGCGGTGGCTGCGCCGGCGGCTGTTGCGGCCGGAACGGACTCTCGCCCTGGTACCCGGGCCGCTCGTACGACTCGTCGCGCGCTTCTCCGTAGTACTCAGGACGCTGCGGCGGTTGCTGCCGCGGCTGATGCTGTGACGGCGGCGGAGCGGTCGGCAGGTACGGCGGCTTCGGGACGTACGGCTGCTGCGGCACCGGGCCGCGCTCGTACGTCCGCGGTGCGTTCGGCAACGACGGCGACGGGTCGAGACCGGACGTGCCGGAGCCACGGTCCCGCCAGGTGTCGTTGTCGTAGTCCGAGCGGCGGTGTTCCTCGGTTGTCCGATTCTTCGGTCCGGTCCCGTACGGCGAGGGCAGCTCCTCGTCGTCGTCCTGGGTACCGGCCGACAGGAAGTTGTCAACCATGCTGCCATCGTCCCACCGTTGCGGAGGGTGAGCGCCACCGGCTGACGGTGAGCGATCGCTCACATCGTCCGGGTAGGTGTCGCGGGGCAGGCCGGAGCGATCGTGGGTCTCGTCCGACGAGCCCCACGGGGATTCTTGGGATGGGCGGTACCGCCAGGAGTCGCTCAGTGCTCGGCTGCCTTTCGTGCGTCCTCACGCCATGCATTCGTGATCGGCAACCGGCGGTCCCGGCCGAAGGCCTTGTGGGTCAACTTCGGGCCCGGTGGGTACTGCCGGCGCTTGTACTCCGCGCGGTCGACGAGCTGGATCACCTTCGTGACCAGCTCGGCGTCGAACCCGGCAGCGACGAGTTCCGCGCTGCCGCGGTCCTGCTCGACGTAGTCGTCGAGCATGTCGTCGAGCAGGTCGTACGGCGGCAGCGAGTCGGTGTCCTGCTGCCCCGGGCGAAGCTCGGCGGACGGGGGTTTGGCGATCGAGTTCTCCGGGATCGGGGGCTGCTGCCCCTTCTCCTTGGCGTCCGCGTTGCGCCACTTCGCGAGCCGCCAGACGAGCGTCTTCGGCAGGTCCTTCAACGGCGCGTACCCGCCGACCGCGTCGCCGTAGATCGTCGAGTAGCCGACAGACAGCTCCGACTTGTTGCCGCAGGCAAGCACCAGGTGGCCGTCGGCGTTCGACAGGCCCATCCAGACCACCGCGCGGACGCGGGCCTGCAGGTTCTCCTCGGCCAGCCCGGTCAGGCCGAGCGTGTCGAGGAACGGCTGCACCATCGGCTGGATCGGCACGACGCGGTAATTCAGCCCCGTCCGTGCGGCGAGCTCGGCCGCGTCGTCCTTGGAATGGTCGCTGGAGTAGATGCTCGGGTTGGAGATCCCGAACACGTGCTCGGCGCCGATCGCGTCGCAGGCGATCGCGGCGACCAGCGACGAGTCGATGCCGCCGGACAATCCGAGCAGGACCGACTTGAAGCCGTTCTTCTGGACGTAGTCGCGCAGGCCGGTCACGATCGCGCCGTACATCTCGGCCTCGTCGGACAGCTGCGGCGCGATCACCGGCTCCATCGCGTCGTACGACTCGACCGGGTCCTCGTGCAGCACGGTGTGGACGATCTCGATGCCCTCGTAGGTGCCCTCCGGCGTACCGGACGGGGCCGGGAGGTCCAGGTCGACGATCATGCTGCCCTGCTCGAACTGCGGGGCGCGGGCGAAGACCTTGCCGTCGGCATCGGTGACGAGTGAGTCGCCGTCGAAGACGAGCTCGTCCTGCCCGCCGACGAGGTTCACGTACGCGAGCGCGCAGCCGGCCTCGCGGGCGCGGCGTCGTACCAGGTCGCCGCGGCTGTCGTCCTTGTTGGCCTCGTACGGCGAGCTGTTGATCACGAGCAGGAGACCGGCGCCGGCTTCGTGGGTGACCGCGGCCGGGCCGCCGTCCTGCCAGAGGTCCTCGCAGATCACCAGCGCGACGTCGATGCCGTGGATCCGGATCACCTGCAGGGTGTTGCCGGGAACGAAGTGCCGGAACTCGTCGAAGACGCCGTAGTTCGGCAGGTGGTGCTTCACCGCGCTGGTGACGACCCGGCCTTGGTGGATCACCGCGGCGGAGTTGGTGGGCGAGCCCTTCGGCCGGCCGAGCCGGTCGACGCCCATCGCCGTACCGCCGGCTCGGTCGAGGTACCCGACGACCACGACGATGTCCCCGAGCCCCTCGTCGGCGAGCCGTTGCGCGAGGTCGTGGATCCGGCCCTGCGACGCGTCCACGAACGAGGCCCGCAGCGCCAGATCCTCCACCGGGTAGCCGGTCAGCCCGAGCTCGGGAAAGGCCACCACATGCGCACCTTGCTCGACCGCGTTCCGGGTCCACGCGACGATCTTGTCGGCGTTCCCAGCAATGTCACCCACGGTCACATTCAGCTGAGCAAGAGCAACTCGGAGTTGAGGCACGGGAGCACATTACTGGGTCCCCCCGCTCATCCCCACGCCCCTCGCCAACCTCTTACGTACGCCGAATGTACGCACCCACCCGAAGAAGGTTCCCGCTCAACGATTCCATCGCATCCACGGTCAGCCGTTCGCGCTCCAACCGGGGATACTCACTCCGCATCCGCTCGACGTGATCCCACCCCACCTCATGCCACCCGGGAATCCCACGCCGCCGCCCCTCGACCCGCCGCCGATGCTCACCCTCGTCGCCACAAACACACTCCACGAGCCGCAACCGCGCGTCGTACTCCGCGGCAAGTTCCTCCCACCGGCCAGCGATCTCTTCGTTCACCAGACAGTCCACGATCGCCGACTGCCCGAGCATCAGCTGCCGTTTGATCAAAGTGCCGAGCAGGTCGTAGTACATCGCGAGGAACACCGGCCGCTCGAGCCCGCGCAGTACGCCGTGGGGTCGGAGCGCCCCGAGCAACCAGTCGCCGGCGAAAGCCGGTACTCCGGTTTCTGTCGCCAGCGCTTCGGCCAGCGTCGACTTGCCAGTGCCCGGCAGTCCGGTGAACACGATGATCTGTTTCATGTCGGCGAGATTCCTGCTGTGCGGGCTACCAGGACTGGGGTGAGGGCGGTCCAGCCTAGGGATTCGTAGAGTGGGCGGCCCTCGGAGGAAGCGGAGAGGTAGGCGGTTGGGGTGGGGGTGGCTTGGGCTAGGGCGGTCATGAGGGCTCGGGCGAGGCCTCGGCGGCGGTGGGCGGGGTCGGTGGTGATGAGGTCGGCTACGGCGCCGGTGTGGAGGACGGCCATGCGGCCGGTGGCAGCGATCTCGCCGTACCCGCAGATCTGGGCGTCGATGATGGACGGGGTCGTGGAGAGCTCGAGGCTGTACGGCGCGGGCACGGGGTGCGACGCTTGCTCGGGCAAGCTGACCGTCATCAGCCATTCGGTGCGGAGCGCCTCGACGGGTTTGAGGTCGGCGGCAAGGCGATCGGGATCGTCGGTCGCGATCGCCAGCCACGAGGTGCCGGGCGGATTGCTGTCGGTCAGTGCGAGATGCGCGGCGGCGGTCGCGTTCGCTTCCGTGGCGACGTACTCGACCCGTCGCTCCGGTTCGCCGACGCGTACGACGGTGACATCGTCGACCTTTTGGTAATCGGTCCACCCTCGCGATGCGGACCATCCGCGTTGCCAGCGGGTCAGGGCTTCCTCGTGCACCCGCCTATGGAACAGCGACGAAGGTTCACGTCCGGAGGAACTTTGGATGGACGCGGCACCGACCCGGCGCGGATTGACTGGTGCCATGAGCACCCAAGCCGGACCGACCGGGCTGAGTGAGCGCGCACTCGGGCCGGACCTCGCGCGCGGATTCATGCTGCTGTTCATCGCCCTGGCCAACTCGCACTACTTCGTCTACAGCGACCGCGTCTTCGGCGGTTTCCCGACCGACGGCTCGGCGTCCGATCGCGTCGTCGGCCTGCTGATCTCGACCTTCGTCGACGGCCGCGCGTTCCCGATGTTCGGCGTGCTGTTCGGGTACGGCGTCGCGCAGATCGTCCGCCGTCAACGCGAATCCGGCACAGACTGGTGGCCGATCCGCAAGCTCCTCTGGCGACGCAGTCTCGTCCTGATCGTCCTCGGTTTCCTGCACGCGATGCTGCTCTACATCGGCGACATCCTCGCGGCGTACGGCGTCCTGCTGTTCCTCGGCGTCTGGGCCTTGCGCTGGAAGGATCGCTGGCTGTTCATCGTCGCCGCGTTCGTCCTCGTCCTCACCTCGCTGCCGAGCGAGGACTCGCTCGCGACGTCCTCAGACGCTGCCGATCCGGCGATGCTCCCGCCAGATTTCCTCGGCCAATTCGCCGACCGCATCGTCGTACAGCCGTTCATCGCCGGCCTCGGCTGGATCGGATTCGTGACGCCGTTCCTGATCGGCCTCTGGGCCGGGCGCCGCCGCATCCTCGAGCGGCCGGCGCACTACCTCACTCTTCTCCGTACGACGGCATTCCTCGGCCTGACGATCGCCGTCGCCGGCGCACTCCCGGTCTCGCTCGTCGTCGGCGGCGTACTCACCCAACCGAGTGACCACGCGCTCTCCATCCTCGGACCGTTGCATGACGCAACGGGTGTCTTCGGCGGTTTCGGGTACGCCGCGTTGATCGTCCTGATCGCACGCAGATTGGGCGATCGCCAGGGCCCGGTCTCCCTGGCGATCGCAGCCGTCGGACAACGTTCGCTGACGTGCTACCTGTCCCAATCGGTCGTGTGGGCCGTCGTGTTCACGCCGTACCTGCTCGACCTCTCGCACACGCTCGCCGCAACCACGACAGCCCTTCTCGCCGTCGCGACCTGGCTGGCGACAGTACTGCTCGCCGACCGGATGCGGCGCGCGAACTATCGCGGTCCGTTCGAGATCCTGATCCGGACCATCACCTATCGACGCAGTACCTATCAACCGAGGAGAACGGCGGCCACTCTGTCGCGCAACTCAGGCAACCGCGCGTAGAACACGTCACCCGGGCACTGCGTCGTGTTGTAGTCCCGGTGCCCGACGATCGCGACATGCGGATCGAGGCCGTACTTCGTGCACAGCCACGCGCACGTCAGCACGGACATGTCGAACAGCGCGACCGTCACGTTCTCGGTGACGTAAATGCCTTCGTGCTCGATGCCGATCGTGTGGCTGTTCTGGTTCGCGGTCTGCGCGCCGAGGACGTTCTGGCCGTTGTTGATCGCCGACAACGACTTGCTCCGGCCCTCCATCAGGAATCCGCCGCGGCTGATCGTGAGCTGGTTGCCCATGTCGATCCAGCCGTTGGTGTCCATGTGCAGGTCCTGGATCCAGTGCTGGACCGAGTACGCCGCCGCGAGCGAGTAGTCGGTGACGTTCGGGCTCGCGGTGTGGTGGATGACGATGTGGTCGGGCTTGCCGATCACCTGGGTCGCCGACTTGGGCGGGCGCGCCGACCACTCGGTGCGCGTGTAACAGCGCGGCGCGGGGGCGGCGAGCGCTGTTGTGGGCATGGCTGCGGTCAGGGCCCCGCCGAGCAGTACGCCGCCGGCGGTCGCGCCGAGCAACGTACGCCGGGAGACCCGGGCGCGTTGGATATTTTCTGGGGCGGTCATGCTGTAGAAAATTCCCTACGAACAGGGCCTCCAAACCGGAATGATCTAATGACGTGGTGACACAGAGTCAGGAGGGCAACGCCGTCGTGCGTTTGGGCCTGGTAGGCAAGGGTTTGCGGGTCCTTGTCGCCGTGGTCGGCATCGGCTTGCTCATCAACGGATCGGTGCGCGCATCCGACGACGCGTGGCCGTTCGGACCGATGTCGCAGTACGCGATGTCGGTGCCCGACGACGCCAAGATCGACTACACCCGGATCAGCGCGGTCACCGATGCCGGTACGACGGTCGACGTACCGCTGAACATCGAGGGCGCCGGCGTCGCGCGGGCCGAGATCGAGGCGCGGACCGGGGGGATCGTGAAGGACCCGTCGCTGCTGCAGCAGGTCGCGGACGGGTGGGCGCGGAAGCATCCTGACAAGCCGAAGTACGTGAAGCTCGAGTTGATCCGCGATACGACCCAGTTGGTCAAGGGCCGGGTCGAAGGGCCACCGACGTCGCAGGTGTTAGCGACGTGGGAGGTGCGTAAGTGAAGGCCGTCAATTGGTTCACGCCGGCGATCGCGCTGGGGCGGATCGCGTGGTTGCGGACGGTCCTGTACCTGTTCGTCATCCTCGACATGCATGCGTTCGTCCGCGACACCCGCGACAAGGGCGAGCACCCAGGCCTGTACCAGCCGTTGCTGCTGGCCCGGATGCTGGATCTTCCGAAGCCGTCGGTCGCGAACACGACCGCGTTGTACGTCGTGCTGATCGTCGCCTGCCTGATCGGTGCGACGAACTACTTCCCGCGGATCGCCGGCTGGATCGTCGCGCCGGCGTTCACCTGGTGGGTCCTGATCGGGATGAGCGACGGCAAGGTCGACCACGACCACCTCGCGCTGGTGATCGCGCTGTGGGTCCTTCCGACCGTCGGCGCTGCCCGGCGCGGGCGTGCGTCGTACGGCGATCAGACCCGGTCCGAGGCGGCCGGGTGGGTGATCCGGTGCATCCAGATCTGCGTGATCGCGACGTACTTTCTGTCCTCGGTCGCGAAGCTGCGCAGTGCCGGATGGGCGCTGACCTGGCCCGGGAGCGCCGTACTGACCTGGGCGATCGTGCGGCGGCCGCACCCGGTCGGGGAGTGGTTGCTGCACTATCCCTGGGTGCTGCACGTCATGCAATGGGTCGGGATCATCGGGGAGTTCTGCTCGCCGGTCATCCTGTGGCTCAAGGGGCGGTGGCAGTTGCTCGGGGCCCTGTTCTTCCTCGGGTTCCACGCGGCGAACACGGCGATCCTGCTGATCCACTTCCTGCCGACGGTGGTCTGCTGGCTTGCCTTTGCCCCGCTGGAGCGGATCGTGCCTTGGGTCCAGGCCCGCCGAGCCAAGGACCGGTCACACGACTCCGGAGAGGCCGAACACGAGGCCGAAGAGGGCCGGGAGGCCCAGCAGCAGGCCGGCGCGTAGGCGGAAGCGGCGGCCGCCAGGGCCCGGGGTACGGACGATGCGGGAGAGCACGGCACCGGCGTACCCGAAGACCAGCGCGGCGAGCAGGATCTGCGTGGTCGGCAGGCTGTCCGCGTCGTGATGGGTCAGGCCGAGCGTCACCAGGCCGGGGCAGCAGAACGCGCACATGCCGAACCCGAGCTCCGGGACCGGCAGCCAGCGGCGGCCGAGGACGTCCCGTTCGGCGGGTCGCTTCCGGCGCAGCGACTGCCCGAATCGCGCCGTACTGACGATGAGGTCGCTGAGGCAGAGGACCGCGGCGACGATGAGCGCCGCATGGAAGATCGTCTGCACGGGAACACGCTAGGCCCCTGAGCATGCCTGTGTCCGCCTGGGCACGTAACGTCTGCTTAACAGAGGCGGGGCACACTGTGAGAAGTTCTGGACTTGGGCGAGAGGTGGACTGATGGACAAGCAGCAGGAGTTCGTGCTGCGCGCGCTGGAGGAGCGCGACGTACGCTTCGTGCGGCTCTGGTTCACCGACGTGCTCGGGTTCCTGAAGTCGGTGGCCGTGGCGCCGGCGGAGCTGGAGAGCGCGTTCGCCGAGGGGCTCGGGTTCGACGGGTCGGCGATCGAGGGGTTCGCCCGGGTGACCGAGGCCGACATGCTGGCCAAGCCGGACCCGTCGACGTTCCAGATCCTGCCCTGGCGCGGCGAGACCATGGGTACGGCGCGGATGTTCTGCGACATCAACATGCCGGACGGGTCGGCGTCGTTCGCGGATCCGCGGCACGTGCTGAAGCGGACGCTGTCTCGCGCTGCGGATCTGGGCTTCACCTTCTACACGCATCCGGAGATCGAGTTCTACCTCTTCAAGTCGCTGACGGGCGCCGTTGGTACGACGCCTGAGCCGGTCGACTCGTCCGGGTACTTCGACCACACGCCGCAGGGGATCGGGAACGACTTCCGGCGCGAGGCGATCACGATGCTCGAGTCGATGGGCATCTCGGTCGAGTTCAGCCACCACGAGGGCGGGCCCGGTCAGCAGGAGATCGACCTGCGGTACGCCGACGCGCTGTCGACCGCCGACAACATCATGACGTTCCGCGTCGTGGTGAAGGAGGTGGCGCTGTCCCAGGGCATCTACGCGTCGTTCATGCCGAAGCCGCTGTCGGATCAGCCGGGGTCCGGGATGCACACGCACATGTCGCTCTTCGAGGGCGATCGGAACGCGTTCTTCGAGGGCGGAGCGCAGTACCAGCTGTCGAAGACCGGGCGTGCTTTTATCGCCGGGCTGCTGCGTCACGCGGGTGAGATCACTGCGGTGACGAACCAGTGGGTGAACTCTTATAAGCGGCTGGCCGTTGGGGATGAGGCGCCGTCGTTCATCTCGTGGGGTCACAACAACCGGTCGGCGCTGGTGCGCGTTCCGATGTACAAGCCGCACAAGGGACAGTCCTCGCGGGTCGAGTTCCGGTCTTTGGACTCTGCGGCCAACCCGTATCTGGCGTTTGCTTTGATGCTTGCTGCTGGGCTGAAGGGGATCGAGGAGGGCTACGAGCTGCCGGCCGAGGTTGAGGACGACATCTGGTCGTTGACCTCCCGGGAGCGCAAGGCCCTCGGCATCAAGCCGCTCCCCGGCAGCCTCGCCGAGGCCATCAGCGCGATGGAAGACAGCGAGCTGGTCGCCGAAACCCTCGGCGAACACGTCTTCGACTTCTTCCTCCGCAACAAGCGAGCCGAATGGCAGGACTACCGCCGCCAGGTAACCCCGTTCGAACTAAACAAGCTCTTACCTGTCTTGTAGGCGGTCCGCCCCCGCGTGCTCCGCAGGCGCTTCCTTCGTCGCTTCGCTCCTCAACGCACCTGCTCCGCGCGCTCCCACCCGCCCCCGGCTCATCGCCGTACATTGCCGGCTATCGCCGGATCTTCCGGCTAGCGCCGGGAGTGTCCGGCTGCCGCCGGGGTGGCGGGCTGTCGCCCGCGGGTGCGCGCTTATCGCGCGGTGACTGCGTTTGGCCGGCGCTCGTGTGCGCGGTGACTGGTGGGCGGGGACCGTCGTGAGGTGAGCTGTGGTGAGGGGACGTCTGGCAAGCGGGGTGGCTTCGGGGGATGGGCGATCTGCCGGGTGGTCGAGGCAGGGCGGGGCGGGGCGGGGCGGGGCGGGTGGAGCGTGACGTGTGGAGACACCGCGGTTGTTGGTGGGGGCGGTAGAGCAGCCGCAGTTTTACGCGTCCACTCTGAAGGGGTCGTGTTCGGTGAGGAGTTTGTCTAGGCGGGCTTGGTCTACTCGGTTGGTTACTTCGGAGAGTTCTTGGCGGTCGCGGACTACCTTGCAGAGGACGACGGTTGACGTCACGGTGTAGAGGAGGCCGAGGGCGAGGAACGCTCGTACCCACGGCTGGGCCGGCAGGTAGATCAGGGCGACCGTCATCGCGGTGAGTGAGATGCCGAAGGATGCGACCGCTTGGGCGTAGAACGCTGCGGTCTGCTGGGGCTGGATGCTTTTGCTCATGCCGGAATCGTCAGCGACAAACCCCCGCCGCCACATGAGCAGAACCACTCAATCAGCTCACCCACCGTGGAGACTGGAGAGCCCCTATGGAGACCGGGAACATGTCATGCCCGGTCCCCGGTCCCTTCGGAGGGTCCCCGGAGGCCGTTGTCCGGAGCTCATGGAGACTGTCAGCCGAGCAGGACTTCTTGGATGGTTGCCGGTTCGGTGGTCGAGAGGTGGTCCAGGACCGCGGCGCCGGCGGTTAGTTTGCCGATGATGGTGGACGTCGGCGGGAGGGTGGCGGCGGTCGGGAGGATGAAGAAGGTGGCGGTGTTGCCCAGGCCGGGAGTGTTGCTGAGGGCAACTGTTCCTTGGGGGTAGGTTTCGTGGCCGGTCAGTTCGGGGGTGAAGTGGTAGCCGGGCCGGCCCGCGCCGCACTCGAGGATCGCCCGGGTGTGGCGCGGGCACGGGGTCCGGTTGTAGAAGCGTTTCAGCGCGAGATACGTGAAGCTGTGGACCGCGCACGGTGCCGCGCTGCGGTCCAGTGTGAGGACCAGGTCGCCGCGGTTCGTCCGGATGGTTACCTTGACGAGGCCGAGCGTCGGCGCGAGCGAGTACGGCGGGCGCCCGGTCTCGCCGGGCACTCGCTCGTACTGGCAGCTCTTGAAGAATGCGGCCTGGGCGCGGGCTGCCCAGCCTTCGACGACGAGCGCGATGGCGGCGACCAGCAGGACGGCGACGACCCGTTTCCAGTGACGCATAGTTCCGAAGGTAACACTGAGTGCAGTTAATGCAACAGAGCGTGTTCAGACTCCGGCGGTCTGCGGTGGTGCGTCGTCCGAGGCGTGCTTCGAGGTCCAGCGCGATGCCGCCGTCGAGTGCCGGTACGGCGGTTCGGTCGGCGCCACCTCAGCCGTCAGAGCATCGACAACCGGCTCGACCACGGGAACGATCGGCGTACCGTCCGGAGCGAGCGCGTACACCTCTTCGACCGTGAGCAGCCCGACCGGGCGGACGCCTTCGGTGACGATCACGATGCAGCCGGGGATCACCTGCTGGGCGCGATTCCCCTTGGCCGGAACGAGAATCCCCTCGGCCGGCGTACGCCAGGCGCCCGGCGCGAACCGGCGCAGCGCGATCCCGGCCTGACCGTCCTCGGGCGTTCGCGGTGGGAGGTACGCCGTCGCGGTGTAGTCGTAGTCGTAATCCGGCTCCGGCGGACCCGACACTCGCCCGCCCTGCTGGGGTGTCAGCCAGAGCACCGTTCCGCGCACGGCGAGCGACCCCGTCATCATGACCATGAGAAGCCATCATGCCGACTACTGAGCGAATCCGCTACACGACACCGTGTATTCCCCGCGATCTTCCCGCGATCCAGCTGAGACTTTGTGAACACGCCAACCATTGTGCGCCTCCCGCAGTGGTTGATGGGTGCCCAAGGAGCCTTCGTGACGCGAGGTTGGATAGGTTGTGGGGGTGGCTGAGGGTCGGAGAGGGTCGTGGGAGGGACGGCTGGTCCGGCTCGGGTTCGAGGACCCGCAGCGGGCGGCGGGGATGCTCGAGGAGTTGGACGCGCTCGACTCGCACAGCCCGATGGCCACCGAGCAGCTGATCACGACGCTGGGGGAGTCGGCCGATCCGGATCTCGCGCTGCACGGGCTCTGCGGGATGGCGGAGGCGCTGCACCGGCACGGGTACGACGTGGCCGCGTTCGCGCGCACGCTCGAGATGGACGAGGGCTTCCGCCGCCGGCTCGTGTACGTGCTCGGCGCCAGCGAAGCGCTCGGCCGGCATCTCGCCGTACATCCGCGCCATTGGTACGACCTCGCCGACCCGGCGTTGGCCGGTTCCCGCCCGTCGGTCGAGGATGTCGCCGCCAAGCTCGCCACGGCGGTCGACGCCGAGAATCCGATCGACGCACTGCGGGTCGAGTACCGTCGCCTGCTGCTCCGGCTGGCCGCGCGTGATCTCGCCGAGGGCCTGCTCGTCGACGAGGTCGCCGCCGTACTCGCGGATCTGGCCGGCGGAGCGCTCGAGACCGCGCTGCACCTCGCTCGCAACGAGTACTTCGCCGCGCACCCCGGCGCCGCCGACTGCCGGCTCGCGATCATTGCCATGGGCAAGTGTGGCGGCCGGGAGCTCAACTACGTCAGCGATGTCGACGTGCTGTTCGTCGCCGAGCCGCACGACGGCGAGCCCGAACTGCCCGCGCTGAAGACCGCGACCCAACTCGCCGCCGCCACGATGCGGATCTGTTCGGCGCACACCGGCGAGGGCACGCTCTGGCCGGTCGATGCCGCGCTCCGCCCGGAGGGCAAGTCCGGTCCGCTCGTCCGCACCCTCGACAGCCACCTCGCGTACTACCAGCGCTGGGCCAAGACCTGGGAGTTCCAGGCGCTCCTCAAGGCCCGTCCGGTCGCGGGCGATGCGGCACTCGGCCGGGAGTACTCCGAGAGGATCGGCGACCTCGCCTGGTCCGCAGCCGACCGCGAGGGCTTCGTGGACGACGTGCAGGCGATGCGCCGTCGCGTCGTCGACCACATCCCGGCCGCGGACGTCGATCGCCAACTGAAGCTCGGCCCCGGCGGGCTGCGGGACGTCGAGTTCGCAGTACAGCTGCTGCAGCTCGTGCACGGGCGCAGCGACGAGTCCGTCCGCAGCGGTACGACGCTCGTCGCGCTCGAGTCCCTCACCACCAGCGGGTACGTCGGACGCACCGACGGCGCCGTACTGGCGGATGCGTACCGCTTCCTGCGCTCCATGGAGCACCGCATCCAGCTGTATCGCCTGCGCCGTACCCATCAGGTCCCCGACGACGAAGCCGACCTGCGCCGCCTCGGCCGCTCGCTCGGCTTCACGAAGAACCCGGTCAAGGACCTGACCGCAGCCTGGAAGAAGCACGCGCTCGAGGTACGGCGGCTGCACGAGAAGCTCTTCTACCGGCCGTTGCTGGCCGCGGTCGCGCGCATCCCTGGCGACGAGGTACGCCTGACGCCGGAGGCAGCCAAGCAGCGGCTCACCGCGCTCGGGTACGCCGATCCCGCGTCGGCGCTGCGGCACATCGAGGCGCTGTCCGAGGGAGTGTCACGGCGTTCGTCGATCCAGAAGGCGTTGCTGCCCGCGATGCTCGGCTGGTTCGCCGAATCACCGGATCCTGACGCCGGCCTGCTCGCGTTCCGCACGATCTCCGACGCGCTCGGCTCGACACCGTGGTACTTGCGCCAGCTCCGCGACGAGGGCGCATCCGCCGAACGCCTCGCGCACCTGCTGGCCAGCGGCCGGTACGCCGTCGACCTGCTGCAACGCGCGCCCGAAGCAACCGCGATGCTCGCCGACGAACGCGAACTCACACCGCGGACCCAGGACGCTCTGCTGGCCGAGATGTCCGCCGCCGCCCGTCGGCAGGACACGCCCGAGGCTGCGGTGCAGGCGATCCGAGCAGTACGCCGACGGGAACTGTTCCGCATTGCCGCAGCCGATCTGTCGGGCCTTGTCGATGTGGAGACCGTAGGCCGAGCGCTGACTGTCATCTCGGTCGGAACGCTGACCACCGCGCTCGAGGTCGCGCGGCGAGCCGTCGCACAGCGTCTGATTCCTGAGGGCGAGCCCGAGCCGACACGGATGTCGATCGTCGCGATGGGCCGCTTCGGCGGGCACGAGCTCGGTTACGGCAGCGACGCCGACGTGATGTTCGTCCACGACCCGAAGCCCGGCGCGGACGAGAAGGCGGCAACCGACTTCGCGACGCAGGCCGCGACCGAACTGCGCCGCCTGCTGGCGTTGCCGGGCACCGATCCTGCGGTCGCGGTTGACGCGGACCTGCGGCCGGAGGGTCGGCAGGGACCGCTGGTCCGGACGCTCGCGTCGTACGCCTCGTACTACGCGAGATGGTCGGCGGTCTGGGAAGCGCAGGCCCTGCTGCGGGCCGACCCGTTGTGCGGCGACGCCGACCTGTGCCAGTCGTTCCGCGAACTGATCGATCCGCTGCGCTATCCGGAGAACGGGATCAGCGAGCGCGACGTGATGGAGATCCGCCGGATCAAGGCCCGCGTCGACGCCGAACGGCTCCCGCGAGGCGCCGACCCGGCCACCCACACGAAGCTCGGGCGAGGCGGTCTCGCCGACATCGAGTGGACCGTCCAGCTCCTCCAACTCCGCGAGGCGCATCGCGTTCCCACTCTCCGTACGACGCGCACGCTCGGCGCGCTGTACGCCGGCGTCGACGCCAACCTCGTCGACCCGACCGAGGCCGACACGCTCCGCGCCGCGTGGGAAATGGCGACCCGCATCCGCAACGCGATCATGCTCGTCCGCGGCCGCCCGAGCGACTCGCTGCCGCGCGATCCCCGCGACCTCGCCGCCGTGGCCCAGATCTGCGGTTACCCGCCGGGCGAATCCAGCCGCTTCTCCGACGACTACCTCCGCACCACCCGCCGCGCCCACAACACCGTCGCCCACCTGTTCTGGGACGACTGAGGTCCTGTCTGGTGATCCAGCGCCTACTGCGGGGCACTCGGCACGGCACCTCGCCGCACGGGTGCAAAGGGAACGATGCTCCGCATCGACCCCTTCGCCCCCGCGCGCCGATGCACCGCACCGAGCACCTCCTCGCTACGGCGCTGGATCACCAGACAGGACCTATACACTCCTGGCGGTGGAAACAGTGGATCACGTCAGGCAACCGGGAGTCTTCAGCACGGTCCGGCGCAGTGTTCGGATGACGGCTGGGCAGACGCGGGTCTGGCAGACACACTGGTCGGAGCTCGGCCGTACGGAGGAGGACCTGCCGTCGGGTGAGCTGGATCTCACCAAGTGGTTCGGCCGGGAAGCGCCTACCGTGCTGGAGATCGGTTCCGGCATGGGCGAGGCGACGGCGCAGCTCGCCGTCGCCGCGCCCGAGGTCAACCATCTCGCCGCCGAGGTGTACCCGGCCGGCCTGGGACAGCTGATGCTGTGGGTGGAGAAGTACGACCTGGACAACGTCCGGCTGCTCAAGGGCGACGCGCTCGACTTCCTCCGCGATCACGTCGCGCCGGGCACGCTGGCCGGCGTACGCATCTATTTCCCCGACCCGTGGCCGAAGAAGCGCCACCACAAGCGCCGCCTGGTCAGCCCGCCGTTCGTCAAACTGGTTGCCTCCCGCCTCCAATCCGACGGAACGTTGCACCTGGCAACGGACTGGCAGGACTACGCCGATCGCATGCTCGCCGCCTGCGAAGCCGAGCCGTCGCTGCGCAACCAGTACGACGGCTGGGCCCCGCGTCCCGAATGGCGCCCGGTCACCAAGTTCGAGTCCCGCGCCCAGGCCGAGGGCCGCGACGTGCGCGACCTCATCTATACCAAGGTCACGCAGACCGACTAGTGAAGTGCCACTGCCCGGCCGGCACGGTGAAGATCGTGTACCCGTCGTCGTACGTCGCGTCGCCCGCAAACGACTGCGGTACGGCGGCAACGTCCGCGGCAGCCGCTGACGGCACATGGACCTCTGCCGTCGTACCGACCGGCACCTGCACCTCCAACGACAGCACCCGACCGGTCCGCTGCCAGGAGACTGATACCCGCCCGCGGATCGTCTCGGTCCGGATGCTCGCCGAGTTCACCTCGTCGCGCGCGTCCGGCCGGACCACGATCCGCTCGCAGCCCGCATCGACCACGCGCAACCCGGCGACGTTCTCGAAGATCCACTGCACGACCGTGCCCTGGAAGTAGTGGTTGCGCGACCGCGAGTCGTCCTCCCACTTCTCCCACATCGTGTCCGCGCCGAGATCGAACCAGTAACCCCAGCTCGGATAACTCCGCTGCAGCGCGACCTTCGTTGCCACATCGCCGTACCCGTGCGCAGTCAGCACGGGCAGCAGTACGCCGACGCCCAGGCATCCCGTGTTGAGATGGAATCCGCGCGCCTCGACGTCAGCGGCCAACCCGGCCGCCACCTGCGCAACCATGTCGTCCGGCACCATCCCGAACGCGAGCGGCACGGCATTCGACGTCTGCCGATAGTCCGGATCCTCAGCCGACCGGTACCATCCCGCCGATCGATCCAGGAAGGCCGCGTTCAACCCGTCGGCGAGCTCGCCGGCTGCCTTCCGATAGTCGTTGGGCTGCCCAATCAAGTCGCCGATCTCCGCCGCGACCACGACCGCCCGATACAGGTACGCCGTACCCGTCAGCCGCCGGTCTTCCGGTGCCGGACCGCTCCCGTATCCCGGCGGCAGCCAGTCGCCGAGCACGCTCACCGACAACCCGTCCTCGACCCGGCCGAGCTCCCAGGACAGATAACGAGTCAGCGATTCCCAGTGCTCGCGCAGCAGCCGCTCGTCGCCGTACCAGCGGTACATCTCGCGGAGCAGGAACGGATACACGGTCGGCCACTCGGTCGCGGGGGAGAGGTCGATGAACCCCCACCCGCTCGTCGGCACGATCACCGGCAACTGCCCGGAGTCTGCCTGGCTGTCCCGGATGTCGCCCAGCCACTTAGTGAAGAACCGCGCCAGATCGAGCGTCGCCAGCATCGTCGGCGAACCCACCTGCGCATCGCCGGTCCACCCGTTCTTCTCGAAGAACGGCGTGTCCGTCGGGATCCCGTGCAAGTTGCTCAGGACCGTACGCCGCATCGCGTGCTCGAACTGTTCGTACGGCGCCTGCGACGAAGCGAACCGGGTCACACTGCTGACGTCCGAGTTCACCACCCGCATCTGCACCTCGGCTCGCGCACCTTCGAGTTGCACGTACCGAAAGCCCTTGTACGAGAACCGCGGCTCCCAGACCTCGACAGCACCGTTGCCGGCCGCAACATACTCGTCGCGCTGGATCCGATCGCCGTCGACGTGCCCGTTCTCCGCCACCACGTTGCCATCAGCAACCGTCTCGCCGTGCGTCAGGCTGATCATCGTACCGGCCGGCGCTGTCACGGAGAGCTTCGTCCAGCCTGCGACGGTCCGCCCGAAGTCCACGATCCACACACCCGGCCGGACCTCGGTGACGTCGACCGGGTCCACGGTCTCGACCACCCGGATCGGCTCGTGCGCCTGCGCGGTCACCTTCCCCTTCGGCGCCTCGACAACGGCGGCCGTCGTCCAGGACGAGTCGTCGAATCCGGGCGCGTCCCATCCCGGCAGCGCGCGACGGGCGTCGTACGTCTCGCCCAGATAGAGCGAGTCGGAGAGCGTCGGTCCGCCGGTGATGCGCCACGACTCGTCCGTGACGATCTCGTCCACGCGCCCGTCGTCGTACTCGACAACCAGCCGGGCGATCAGCCGTGGGTCCGCGGTCCATGGCGCCTGATGCCAACGCCAGACATTGACCGAGGTCAGGCCGAAGAACCCACGCCCGAGCTCAGCCCCGACCACGTTGTCGCCGGGCACGAGCAGCTCGGTCACATCGTGCGTACCATACAGTACGGTATGGTCGTAGGCCGTGAAGCCGGGATCGAGTACGGCGTCACTCACCGCCTGCCCGTTGAGCCGCAGGTCGGCATACCCGAGACCGCTCGCATACAACCGCGCCCGGCGCACGGTCCCGTCGACCGCGAATCCGCGCCGCAGCAGGGGAGCGCTGTCGGTCGCCCCTCCGATCCACTGCGCCGAGCCGAAACCCTCCTCACGCAGACCGGTCTCGAACCATTCCGGTGCTGCCCACTCACCGGCCTGCTCGTCCCACAACCGGACGGTCCAGTGGTACTGCGTCCGCGCCGCCGTCGGCCCGTCGTACTCGACGCCGAAGGTCCGCGCCGAGTCGACCTTCCCCGAGTCCCAGACATCCGCGGTGTCCGGAGTCAACAGCTCCGGCGCGGACGCGACGAGGATCTGGTACGCCGTCTGCGTCGCGCCGTACCCGGGAGCGGTGGCGACCCAGCTGAACCGCGGCCGGTTCACGTCGACACCGAGCGGTCGGACGGCGTACTCGGTCTTCAGAGAGCGGGGAGTCAGCACGCACAGGACCGTAGGCAGCAGGCCGCGCGGCATTCAACCGTATGACCAGATCTGGCCGATGATCGGCAGTGCACATTGATGACTCGCTGCGCTCGTCAGGTGATCGTTTGTCTCGATTAGTGATTCACCGTCCCAAATGCTGAAACCTGAGCATCTTGCTCGACTTTGTGCGCTTTCATGGATGTGTGCAGATCACCTCGAACGCTCCCGGCGATGCGCTGACGCGCCGTCGGCACGTTGATCTGCTCCGCGTGAACTCCTCGGGTTGTTGACCTTCGGCGTACCACTCCGCCTGTCTCCTCCCCGACCCGTAGGAGTAGTTCTGTGCGTCGTCTCATTCTGATCGCCTTGCTGGGCTCGATCGCCCAACTCGTCGACGGCACGCTCGGCATGGCATACGGCGTCACCGCCAGTACGGCCCTGCTGATGACCGGGATCTCCCCGGCCGTCGCTTCCGCCTCGGTGCACCTGTCCGAGGTCGGCACCACGCTCGCCTCGGGCCTGTCGCACTGGCGTTTCGGCAACGTCGACTGGCGCGTGGTCGCGCTGATCGGTGCGCCGGGCGCGGTCGGTGCGTTCGTCGGCGCGACGTTCCTGTCCAGCCTGTCGACCGAGTCGGCGTCGTTGTGGGTGGCCGGTCTGCTGCTCCTGCTCGGCGTCTACATCCTGGTCCGGTTCGGCACCGGGAAGGTCCGCGCCGTGATCGAGGGCCGTCCGGCCGGGAGGTTCCTCGGTCCGCTCGGTCTGGTGGCCGGCTTCATCGACGCCACCGGCGGTGGCGGCTGGGGACCGGTCGCGAACTCCGCGCTGCTGTCCAGCGGCAAGCTGGCACCGCGGCGCGCGGTCGGGTCGGTGAACGCGGCCGAGTTCCTGGTCTCGGTCGCCGCGAGCATCGGCTTCCTGTTCGGCCTCGGCCGCGACAACCTGCCGTACGGCATCGTGGCCGCACTGCTGATCGGCGGCGTCATCGCGGCCCCGATCGCCGCCTGGCTCGTGTCCCGGCTGGCGACCCGCTGGCTCGGGGTCGCGGTCGGCCTGGTGCTGATCCTGACCAACGCACGGACCCTGCTGAACGGCCTCGACGTCGCCACCGGCCCGCGGTACGCCGTCTACACGGCTCTCGTCGCCGCCTGGGCAGGGCTGGTCGTCTACGGCGTCCGGATCAGCGGCCGCCAGGCAGACACCCAAGCAGACACCGAGGCCGTCACGGTCGAGCGCGAGCTCGAGCCCGCTTCCTGAAGCTTCGCCTTCCTTCAAGACAAAGGTCTTCTCGTGAGCATCTCCGCCATCCGTCCGTTCCGCCTGCTCGCCGCCACTGTGGCCCTGACCCTCGCCGCTGCCGGCTGCTCGCGCGCCGGCGGCAGCGACGACACGGCCGCCGCGTCGAGCGACAAGGGTCCCGCCACCGAGCTGCGGCTCGGCTACTTCCCGAACGTCACCCATGCCGCCGCGCTCGTCGGTCTCGGCAAGGGTCTGTTCACCAAGGACCTCGGCAGCACGAAGCTGGTGCCGACCAAGTTCAACGCCGGTCCCGAGGAGGTCGGTGCGCTGCTCGGCGGTTCGCTCGACGCGGGCTTCATCGGCTCCGGTCCCGCCATCAACGCGTACGCGAAGTCCAACGGCGAGGCGGTCCGTCTGATCGCCGGCGCGACGTCCGGCGGCGCTCAGCTCGTGGTGAAGCCGACGATCACCAAGCCGGAGGACCTGATCGGCAAGACCGTGGTCACTCCGCAGCTCGGCAACACCCAAGACGTGTCGCTGAAGAAGTGGCTCGCCCAGAAGGGGCTGACCGGCAAGGTCAAGGTCACCAACCTGGAGAACGCGCAGACGCTCGACGCGTTCAAGAAGGGTGACGTGGACGCCGCCTGGCTCCCGGAGCCCTGGTCGTCGCGGCTGGTTCTCGACGCGGGCGCGAAGGTGCTGCTCGACGAGGCGTCGTTGTGGCCGGACGGGAAGTTCCCGACGACTGTTCTGATCGTCCGGACCCAGTTCCTGCAGGAGCACCCCGAGACCGTCAAGGCCCTGCTGACCGGGCTCCTCGCGGCGATCGACTACAGCAGCACGAACCCCGCCGACGCGAAGGCCATCGTGAACGACCAGCTGAAGGCAGCGACCGGTAAGGCCCTGAAGCCGGCCGTGATCGATCGGGCGTTCAAGAACATCCAGATCACCGCGGACCCGATCGCGAGCACGTTCCCGCAGTTGGCCAAGGACCAGGTCACGGCCGGGATCGCGAAACAAGCCCCGGCGGTGGCCGGCTTCGCGGACCTCGGCCCGCTGAACGACGTACTCAGCAAGGCAGGAAAGCCGACGGTGGACGCCGCCGGTCTGGACTCGAAGTAGCCGGACGAGTAGTAGGAGGCAGGCCATGACCGCGACCATCGAAACCTTGCCGGACGTGCTGAGCCCGGTGCGCTTTCATCAAGTAGGCAAGACGTTCGGGACCGGCCGGAAGTCGGTGGTCGCGCTGGACGGCGTCGATCTCGAGGTCGAGCCCGGCGAATTCGTCTGCCTGCTCGGGGCGTCCGGCTGCGGCAAGACCACGCTGCTCAATCTCGTCGCGGGCCTGGACCAGCCGACGGCGGGGCGGATCGAGCTGAACTCGTCGCGCCCGGCGGTCGTCTTCCAGGAGGCGGCGCTGATGCCGTGGCTGACGGCGGCCGGGAACGTCGAGCTGCCGTTGCGGATGGCCGGCGTACCGAAGGCACAGCGGCGCGCGAAGGCGGCCGAGCTGCTCGAGCTGGTGCGGTTGGCCGGCCTGGGGGACAAGCGCCCGCACGAGCTGTCCGGCGGCATGCGGCAACGCGTTGCTCTCGCACGGGCGCTTGCGTCGACCACGGACAGCACCGATGGGAAGCCGTCGTTGCTGCTGATGGACGAGCCGTTCTCCGCCCTCGACGCGATCACCCGCGACGTCCTGCAGGGCGAGCTCTTGAGGATCTGGCGAGCGACCGGTACGGCGATCCTGTTCGTCACCCACGACGTCCGCGAAGCGGTGCGACTCGGCCAACGCGTCGTACTGCTCTCGTCGCGACCGGGCCGCGTCGTACAGGAGTGGGATGTCGAGGACGCCCCCGAAGCAGTCGACGAGATCAACACCGCACTGCGCAAGGTGATCAGCAGTCATGCCGCTTGACGTTCAGGAAGGATCTGTCGAGGCCGGTCTCGACGCGCTCGACACTCCGGTCAGCACGACCGAGGGTTCCCAGGTATGGCGGATCGCCGCGCGCGTGCTGCCGCCGATCGGAGCGATCGTCGTCCTCGTCGCGATCTGGCAGGCGTTGTGGGCCGCGGCGTTCTGGCCCGAGTTCAAACTGCCGGCACCGGCGGCCGTCTGGAGTCAGATCTGGCAGCTCGTGACCAGCGGCGACATCGCCGAACTCTTCTGGGTATCGGTCCACCGCGCGGTGATCGGCTTTGCGATCTCGCTGGTGATCGCCGTACCGCTCGGGCTCGCGATCGCCAACATCACCGTCGTACGCCGAGGCATCGGGCCGCTCATCTCGGGCCTGCAGAGTCTGCCCTCGGTCGCGTGGGTGCCGGCCGCGATCCTGTGGTTCGGGCTCAACGACCGCGCCATCTACTGGGTCGTTCTGCTCGGCGCGGTGCCTTCGATCGCCAACGGGCTCGTCTCGGGTCTCGATCAGGTGCCGCCGATCCTGCCGCGGGTCGGCAAAGCCCTCGGTGCCGGTCGGCTCGGCGGCATCCGGTACATCCTGCTGCCGGCCGCGCTGCCCGGGTTCCTCGGCGGACTCAAGCAGGGCTGGGCGTTCTCGTGGCGCTCGCTGATGGCCGCCGAGCTGATCGCGACCTCCCCGGAGCTCGGTGAGGGCCTCGGGCAGTACCTGCACAACGGCATGTCGCTGTCGGACATCTCGATGGTGTTCGCCGGCATCGTGCTGATCTTCGTGGTCGGCGTCGGCATCGAACTACTCGTGTTCCGCCCGCTCGAGAATTCGGTTCTGCGCGCGCGGGGACTCACCACGTCCGCCCGCTGATCGGGTCCGAGCCGTACTGTTGGAGCGTGGTTCGATTCCTGCCGTTCCTGATCAGCCTGGTGCTCAGCGTGTATGCGCTGTTCTCCTGCATCCAGACACCCGACGAGGACGTGCCGCACCTGCCCAAGCTGGTGTGGATCGTCCTGATCGTGTTCGTCCCGTTCGTGGGGCCGATCGTCTGGCTGCTCATGTCGCGCACGCAGGGCGGTGGCGGCCGCGAGGCCGTCGTACGGCCGTCGCGGCCGGTCAGCCGCCCGTTGGCGCCCGATGACGATCCGGACTTCCTGAAGTCACTGGACCGCTACCGGGACCCGCGTACGACGATCAAGCCGCCGGAGCCCGAAGACCCCACGAACAAGGCCCCGAAGAACCCGAAGAGCCCGAAGAGCCCGAAGAGCAAGGACGACGATTCCCCGTCCGAGAACGACGAGGGAACTGCCACAGGTTTGTAGCGGGCAGCTCCTACGCCGATTTCCGCTCGGGGAGGTCGTTGTCGCGCTCGGACTCCGTGGTGCCGCCCCAGACGCCGTACGGCTCTCCGACGGAGAGCGCGTGCTGCCGGCACTCGGGCTGGACCGGGCAGGTACCGCACAGCGACTTGGCCACCATCTCGCGGGCGCGTTTGCGAACGCCACGCTCCGATTCGGGTGAGAAGAAGAGCTCCGGGTTGACGTCCCGGCATGCGGCTTGTGACTGCCAGTCCCACAGATCCATGAGCGGGCGGGGCAGGCGAGGCATCCCTCTCGACATGGCAACCTCCTTGACTCACCGTGAGCGCGGACGGGCGCTCGGTGAAAACTATGCTCATCTCTTACGTAGTTCAACCCTTGTTGTCTCGAAGTTCGGGCCATTCGTTATCACCACGTGCCGTTGCGGCCCGTGATCGGGGCTCAATCAGGCGCACAACAGGCGGTGTAGGTGTTCACGTCATCACGTCGTGTGACATGAGTCACTTGCTCAGCCACGCTCCGAGAACGGCCGCGACCAGTCCGGTACCCAGGTTCAGCACCACGTTGAGCAACGCCTTACGGCGATGTCCGGAAGCGGCCAGCGCCGTCGTCTCGGCCGCGAACGTGCTGTACGTCGTGAACGCGCCGCAGAACCCGACGCCGACGAGCAAAGCGATCGTGTGATTGCCGACGCCGGTCAGCAACCCGAGCAGAAAACTGCCGAGGATGTTGACGGCGAAGGTTCCCAACGGCAACGGGGTCTCGATCCGGGCACCGAGCAACAACCGGGCCACCATGTGCTTGTCCACCAGGAACCTGAGCGGTGCACCGACCGCGGCGCCGAGTGCGACCAGCAGGATGTTCATCGCGTCCGACCGCCGACGTGCTCGCCGATCGTTGCCGCTGCCAACGCCGCAGCGATCGTGCCGAAGAAGTAGACGAATGCAACAACCATCTGCACGTGCAGCAGCTTCTCGGTGTCGACCGCGAACGTCGAGAACGTCGTGAAGCCACCGAGGATGCCGGTGCCGAGGAAGGGTCTCAGCAGCGGATGATGTCGCGGGGTCAAACGCGCCAGCAGAACGCCGATCGCGAAGCATCCCAGCACGTTGGTGACGAACGTCGCCCAGGGGAAACCGGTCGCTCCGTGCGGCACCGCTTCGGCCAGTCCGTAGCGGGCCAGTGACCCGATCACACCACCGAGAGCGACGACGCCCAGGATGCGCGGGAGCTCAGACTCCGGCATCGGAAGCCGGATCGTAGTGGTAGTACTCGTGGGCGCCGTGGGCCGTGTCCTTCTCGCCGGTCAGCGCCCGGATCACCGTTGCGTGGGTGATCGCGAGGACCGGTCCGTCGGTGCTGGCGGTGTGCCGGGCGAGGGCGGCGCGGGCACGCTCGCGGACCTGGGACAGCGGCTCCCACGGTCGTTGGACGCCTTCCGGCCACTCCCCGTCGTACTCCTCGAACTCCGCCTGTGCGGCGTGGACGTCGGCGATGCTGCGCCACAGGCCGGTCTGGTCCGGCAGCCAGTCGCGCAGGTCGTAGTCGACCCGTACGCCGAGCGCGAGCCGGTGGCCGATGATCGCGGCGCTGTGCAGGGCGCGGGTGAGCGGCGAGCTGACCAGGTACGTCGCGCGGATGCCGCCGAGCAGGTCGGCAAGCTCCTCGGCCTGCTTCATCCCGACGGCACTGAGCGGGGCGGAGTCGGCCGCCATCCCGGGCAGCCCCCGGGAATCGATCGGCTCGTAGTCCGGCTCACCGTGCCGGACGAGGTAGATCTGTGTCACGGCCACGTTCTACCTCAGATGCCTGGCCCCTGCCCATCCACGGGCGTGGCCGGGCGGCGGCGGAAGCGGATCGGTCAGTGACGACGGCGGCTTGACCTGGTGCAGTTCGTCGAACAGGTTGTCGAGGCCGGCGCGGGGCGCCGACGGGCTCTGACCCTCGACCCAGCGGACCTCGGTCGCCCCTTGGTGCCCGTGCACAGCGAGCACCGAATCGAGGTTGGGCCAGACGGCGGTGGCCGGGTTGTCACCCCGCCATCGCAAGGCCACCGAGCCGTCGCTGAACTCACATCCCTCAGCCACCACTCCGGTCCCCGAAACCCCACTCGGATCCCGATACCGAACCAACTCAAAGGTCCGTGGCCTCACCACCTGCAGCACTCCCCGTCGTCTAGCCGGTCTTGCAGCCATCAACGAGCCCACACCGCATCCGGTTACTGACCGGCAACCGCCCGCCGCATGAAGATCCGCTCCGCCGGGTCCAGTCCGAACGCCGTTTCCGCGGCCTGGATCCGCACCAATCCCGGCGTCAACTCGTCGCCGGCCAACTCCGAGAATCCGAGCCGCGCGTAGTACGGCCCGTTCCACGGCACACTGCGGAACGTGCTGAGCGTCAACGCTGCAAGCCCTTCGCCGGCCGCCCATTGGTCGACGTACGCGATCAGTTCCCGTCCGATCCCGCGACCCTGGTGTTCGGGATGCACGCTGACCTGCTCGATGTGCGCGGCCCCGTCGACGAGCTCGACCAGGACGAACCCGGTCACCCGGTCCGCCTCGTCGGCCGAGACCCAGAGCCGGCCGTCCCGGCGGTACTCCTCGAAGGCCTCCAGCGCGGGCGGCGGGTGGTCCGCGACGTCGGTCATGCCGATGTCGCGGAAGAGGACGCCGGCGGCTGTCTCCAGGTCCTGGAGAGCGGGGAGTTCGTCTCGATGGGCGGTACGGATGTTCACGGGTGCTATTGTCGTCGACGTGAAGCGCAGCTATTGGCGATTTTTTGAGTGGCCGGCTCTGGTGCCGGGCAGCTCAGCCGATCGCTGACGCCCAACCGCAGACACCGCAGCCGGCCCGAAGCCAAGGACATCCGTCCTTGGCTTTTCTCGTCCCACCAGCCGGCTGCCTGCGCTGCAACGCGAGCGGACCGGCGGAAAGGTCCCCCGATGAACACCCTCCCCAGACCGACCGAACAGACGACCGAACAGGCGCGTGTCGTCGATCGGCGGATCGAGAAGACCGTCCCGCTGATCACCCCGCAGGCGTTGCACGACGAGTTCCCGCTCAACGACGAGCTCGCCGGGCGCGTGGCCGACGGACGGCAGGCGGTGGCCGACGTACTCAACGGCGTCGACGACCGGCTGCTCGTGGTCGTCGGCCCGTGCTCGGTCCACGACGCGAAGGCGGCCCTCGAGTACGCCGAACGACTGCGACCGGTCGCGGAGCGCCTCTCCGACGGCCTGCTGATCGCGATGCGCGTGTACTTCGAGAAGCCGCGCTCCACCCTCGGCTGGAAGGGCCTGATCAACGACCCGGGCCTCGACGGCTCCGGCGACGTCAACCGCGGTCTGCGCATCGCCCGCCAGCTCCTCGTCCAGGTGACCGAGCTCGGCCTGCCCGCCGGCTGCGAGTTCCTCGACCCGATCACCCCGCAGTACATCGCTGACACCGTCGGCTGGGGTGCGATCGGCGCACGCACCGTCGAGAGCCAGGTGCACCGGCAGCTGTCGTCCGGCCTGTCGATGCCGATCGGGATGAAGAACCGCCCCGACGGCTCGATCGCCACGGCCGTCGACGCGATCAAGGCCGCCGCCGTACCGCACGTCTTCACCGGTATCGACCACGACGGCGCGCCCGCGATCCTGCACACCCGCGGCAACCCGGACTGCCACCTCGTACTGCGTGGCTCCGACAGCGGCCCGAACTACGATGCGGAGTCCGTCGCCGGCGCCGTCGAGCTCCTCCGTAAGGCAGGACTGCCGGAGCGGGTCGTCATCGACGCGAGTCACGGCAACAGCCGCAAGGACCACCGCCGCCAGCCGGTCGTGGCCGAGGAGATCGGCGCGCAGGTCGCGGCCGGCGACAAGTCGATCGTCGGCGTGATGCTCGAGTCGTTCCTGCAGGAGGGTCGCCAGGACCTCGACCCGACCCGGGAGCTGACCTACGGGCAGTCGATCACCGACGCCTGCATGGGCTGGGAGACGACCGAGCAGACGCTGCAAGATCTGCGGGATGCAGCAATCGTTCGACGGGGATAGGTGTTCATCTGGAGGTCTCCGAGCGGTCAAAGGGCGAACCTAACGTCCGGACCATGACTGAGATCTCCCGGCGCCTGGTGCTCGGTTCGGTGGCGGGTGGGGTAGCGGTCTCGCTGCTCCCACCGTCGCTGCACACCGCGATGGCCCAACCTGTGCGACGTGGTGGTCTGCGCGCGATCGAGCACGTGATCGTGCTGATGCAGGAGAACCGATCGTTCGACCACTACTACGGGACGCTGAGCGGGATCCGCGGGTACGGGGACCGCCAGCCGCTGCGGCTGCGCAACGGCAAGAGCATCTTCCACCAGCCGAAGACGGGCGGCGGCGAGGTATTGCCGTTCTCGCTGAGCAAGGCCGCCGCCGACGAGGGCCGCAACCTCGACGACATCCAGTACCTCGGCGCGCTGGCCCACGGCTTCAGCGACGCGACGCAGGCCTGGGCCGACGGCTGGAACGACGCGTGGGTGCAGGCCAAGACGGCCGCCACCATGACCCACTACGAGCGCGGCGACCTCCCGCTGCAGTACGAGCTCGCCGAGACGTTCACGATCTGCGACGCGTACCACTGCTCGGTCAACGGATCGACCAACCCGAACCGCAACTACCTGTGGTCCGGAACGACCGGCTACGAGCCCGGTACGACGCAGCGCGCGGTCACCAACGCGGCGTACGACTACAACCACGTCGGCTACGACTGGACGGCGTACCCGGAACGGTTGGAGAAGGCCGGCGTCTCCTGGCAGATCTACCAGGAGTGGGACAACTTCACCGACAACGCGGTCGAGTACTTCAAGACGTTCAAGGACATCGGCCACCGGATCCTGGCCAACGTGCCGGGCTACCGGACGACCGAGGAGTTCTACGACAAGCTGTTCGCGAAGACCGACGCCGAGCGCGCGGACGCGCTGAAGCTGCTCGACGCGGCCGTCGAGAAGCTGCCGATCAAGGACCAGAAGCTGTTCCGCAACGCGATGTACCGGTCCGAGCCGGAGTCGCTCGTTCCGCGGCTGCGCGCCGATATCAAGGCCGGCACGCTGCCGAAGGTGAGCTGGCTCGTCCCGTCCGCGGTCGACTCCGAGCACCCCGGCTCGTCGACGCCGATCGGCAGCGCGAACCTGATCTACGACGTCCTCGACGCGATCGCCTCCGACCCCGACACCTGGTCGAAGACCGTGCTGCTGATCAACTTCGACGAGAACGACGGGTACTTCGACCACGTGCCGCCGCCGGTCGCCCCGCAGCCCGCCTCTGGTGAAGGCGACGACTGGTACGCCGGTCAGCCGATCGGTCTCGGCCCGCGTGTCCCGATGACCGTGGTCTCGCCGTGGTCCGTCGGCGGTCACGTGAACTCGCAGGTCTTCGACCACACCTCGGTACTGCGCTTCCTCGAGCAATGGACCGGCGTCCGCGAGCCGAACATCAGCACCTGGCGCCGGACCGCGTGCGGCGACCTGCTGTCGACGTTCGACTTCGACCGCACGTACCGGCAGCCGTCGGTCGACCAGCCGGGTCCGGTGCCCGCGCCGATCACCCGCTGGCACCCCGCGCCGCCCGCCGATCAGGCGATCCCGGTACAGGAGCCCGGCCGCCGTCCGGCCCGCGCATTGCCTTACGGGCCGTCGGTTTCCGGGTCAGTTGCCAACGGCAAGCTGATGCTGGCCCTGAGCAACCATGGCTCGCAGTCGGCCCACTTCGCCATCTACCCGTACGGCGGGGAGCTTCCGGCGCCGACCCACCTCGACGTACATCACAGCCACGCCGACAAGAGCCCGAGTCAATCGCCGACCGCTGTCGCGATCCCGGTCGACGGCCCGTTCGAAGTCGCAGTCCAGGGGCCGAACCGTTTCTGGGCGGAGGTGGCCGGTTCGTCGGACGGCGCCGCGGCAGCCCTCGACGTACGCATCGAGAACCGCGCCGGCGCACTCCAGCTCCACCTCGTCAACGGCTCGCGGAAGTCGCTGACCGTGAAGCTCAAGTCCCGCGGGTACGGCAGCAAGACTACGACGATCGAGCTGCGCGGTAAGCAGACCAGTCCGATCTTCTGGCCGACCGACCACGGCTGGTACGACGTCGAGGTCACGTCGCCGGACGATACGACGTACCGCCGTCGCCTGTCGGGTCACCTGGAAACGGGGAAGCCCGGCATCACTGGCTGAGGTGCAGATGGGGTAGGTGTGGAGCCATGACCTACCCCTATCCAGCGACGAACTACCAAGAAGACAACCGCGGGCAGTTCCACTTCAGCACGCGCGCCGGCTGGATGAACGACGTGAACGCGCCGCTGTACTACCGCGGCGTGTATCACCTCTACTACCAGCACGCGCCGAGCAGCCTGGTCTGGGACACCATGCACTGGGGTCACGCGACCAGCACCGACCTCGTGCACTGGACGCAACAACCGATCGCCCTCGACCCACAGCTCCACCCCGGTGACTTGTGGTCCGGTGGCGGGGTCGTCGACCTCGAGAACGTCAGCGGTCTGAAGGCCGGCGAGGACGACCCGATCCTCGTGTCCTCCGGCACGAACGGCGTGACCGTCTTCTACAGCCTGGACGGCGGCAACACGTTCCTGACGTACGCCGACGGCAAGAAGGTCGTCACCCCCGGCGGCACGAGCCGCGACCCGAAGGTGTTCCGGGACCCGGTCTCAGAGACCTGGGGGATGGTCGTGTGGTCGGACGAGGGCGGGAACGGCGTCGACTTCTACACCTCGATCAACCTGCTCGACTGGACGTTCACGTCGCGCTACTCGGCCGACTGGCTGTTCGAGTGCCCGAACCTGATCCGGATGCCGATCGACGACGGCTACCGCTGGCTCCTGCACGGCGGCAGCGGCAAGTACGTCGTCGGCGAGTGGGACGGTACGACGTACCACTCGGACTGGACCGAGCCACAGAAGCTCAACCAGACCGAGACGTTCGCCGGAGCTGGGTACTACGCGGGCCTGACCTTCGAGAACGTGCCGGACGGGCGCATCGTGTCGATGGCCTGGCAAGGCGAGAACAAGGGCTCGATCTGGACCGGCAACGCGTCGTTCCCGGTCGATCTCACCCTGCACCACACCGACGACGGCCTCCGCGTCTTCAGTACCCCGATCCCGGAGCTTGCGTCGCTCCGCGAAAGCACGCAGACCTGGGAGAACCTGACGGTCGCCGACAGCTGGCAATTCCCGGCAGGCAGTACCTACGAGCTGGAAGCGACTGTCGACGTCAGCCAAGTCACGAGCTTCACGCTGAAGGTCGGCCGCGACGTGACGTACCAGGACCAGAAGCTCGACGGCGCCAAGCTCGAACCGGTCAACGGCCGGATCAAGCTCCACCTACTGGTCGACCGGGATCAGCTGGACGTGTTCGGGAACGACGGTGCGGTCTACCAGAGCTACAACGTTCGTCCGGCCGAGCTCGAGCTGGTGGCCGAGGGGCGGGCGATCGTGGAGCAGCTGACGATCCACGAGCTCGGGTCTATCTGGCGATAGCCGCCGTACGAGCCTTGGTCACGGTAATCAGGTCGGCGGGGGACAGGCCGATGTCGAAACCGCGCCGGCCGCCCGACACGTAGACCGTTGGGTGGTCGGCAGCGGTGCTGTCGACGACCGTGGGCAGTGCGCGCTTCTGGCCGATCGGGCTGATGCCGCCGACGACGTACCCGGTCGTGCGCTCGGCGGCGGCCGGGTCGGCCATCACCGCCTTCTTGCCGCCGGCCGCGGCCGCGATCGCCTTCAGATCAAGCTGCTTCCCGACCGGTACGACGCCGACCGCGAGCTTGCCGTCGACCTCGACGAGCAGCGTCTTGAACACCTGCTCCGGGTCCAGGCCGAGCGCCTCGGCGGCCTCCAGCCCGTACGACTTCGCCGCCGGGTCGTGCTCGTACGCGTGCGCCGTGAACTCGACCTTCGCCTTCGTCAGCGCAACCGTCGCCGGAGTGCCCTGACTCTGCTTACTCTTCGCCACCCGGTGAGCTTAATCCCGCAGGCACGAGCCGAACGCAGCAGTGACCTGGAGACGGGTCCAAGCGGGCCTCGTACGGGAGGTCGAGTGCGTCGACGATGCCGGCCAGCAGGTGCAGGTTCATCCCGCAGACCAGCTTGGGTTGCTCCTGGGCGATGCGCTGGAAGGGGCAGTTGACCAGCGCGATGCCGTCCTTGTCCGCGCGCGGTTCGAAGCCGTGCGACGCCAGGATCTCGATCACCGGGCCGTCCCCGGCATCGCGGCCGATCGCTTCGCCGTACTCGCGGGCGCGGTGATTGACCGCCGCGCGAGGCGACGTACCGCTGGCTTCGGCGTCTTCGATGGCGGCGGCGAGCAGGCGGCCGGCAACGGCGTACTGACGCTCGGGGAGGGTGATCTCGATCTCGCGGTTGGAGCGCAGGTACAGCTTCGCGGGTCGTCCGGCGCCCGGGCCGGTGCGTCCGCTCCGGCGCTCGAAGCAGGTGTCGAGCAGGCCCTCTTCGGTGAGCCGGTCCAGATGGAACGCGACCGTCGTCCGGGGGATGCCGAGCTCGGCCGCGGCCTCGTCCCGGCTCACCGGGTCGGCCGAGCCGACGACGTACTCGTAGAGCCGGCGGCGGGTCGGCTCCTCCAATGCGGCGACTGCCTGAACCTCTGTGTCCCACGACGTGTCCACGGGATGATTCTATCGACAACTTGGGTTGATGTAACAGTTATAGTGGCAGTTCGTTGAGACCTCAGGGAGTGTGCAGATGGCGATCTCGGCCGACCTCGAGTCCGTCCCCCTCCATATCGTCGCGCGGCGGGCGGAGATTGACCTTCCGGCCGCGCAGCGCGCGGTGGCGGATCTGCTGACCGCGCTCGGGCGGGACCCGGAGAGCGCACACCTGGCGGACACCCCGCGCCGGGTCGCGAACGCGTACGCGGAGATGCTCACGCCGCGGGAGTTCGAGCTGACGACGTTCCCGAACGACGAGGGGTACGACGAGCTCGTCCTGGCCAAGGACATCCCGGTGCAGTCGTTGTGTGAGCACCACCTGCTGCCGTTCCAGGGCGTCGCCCACGTCGGGTATCTGCCGGGGGACCGCATCCTCGGGCTGTCGAAGCTGGCCCGGGTGGTGGAGCTGTTCGCGCGTGACTTCCAGGTGCAGGAGCGGCTGACGAAGCAAGTCGCCGACTGGCTGCAGGACCACCTCGACCCGAAGGGCGTCGGCGTGGTGATCGAGGCCGAGCATCAGTGCATGTCGCTGCGCGGCGTACGGGCGGCCGGCTCGAAGACGGTCACGTCGTCGCTGCAGGGGATCCTGCGCGACAACCCCAGTTCACGGCAGGAGTTCTTCGCGCTGACCGGCCTCACCCCGTAGGCTGGGCGGTCAGTCCCGAAGGTCCGGTCAGGCCGACGCTACGGCCGGCGGGTGGTGGTGGGTGCGGCGTCCGGTGGCGAGGATGTGCGTGAGCTCGCCCGGCAGCAGGTCGGTGCCCGGCACCGGCTCCATCTCCGAGACGTCCAGCCAGCGCACCACGGTCGCGCCGCAGTGGCCGTGAACGGCGAGGATGGAATCCAGGTCCGGCCAGACGGCCGTGGAGGGGTTCGCGCCGTGCCAGCGGAGCGCGACCGAGCCGTCGGTGAAGACACAGCCTTCGGCGACGACGCCGGTACCGGAAACCCCGCTGATGTCGGTGTACCGGACGAGTTCGAATGTCTGGGGTTTCACCGGCTACACCCCGGGAGGCGACAGATTGGTGCCATGATCCTTTCCCCGTAGTCACGTGCTTGGGCTCTCGCCACAAACCGGGGACATTTACCGACTGTCAGCGGGGAAGGACGGTCTGTAGCGACTCATCTTCTCAACACAAGCTAGATCCAAAGGGCCGAACACGCCAGCCCTCAATCCGCGTGTCTCATTCCTCGACCCGTGATCGAATAGCGCGGTGTTCCTGACGCTTGGTACCGACCTGACCGGAATAGACGCGCCTGCGAGTGATTTCGGGTTCCTGTTGCACAAGAACCCGGCCCGGCCGCAGCTGATCGAGGTCACCGGCGGATCGGCCCATGTCTTCTACCCCGAGGCGACCGACGCGCGGTGTACGGCGGCGGTCCTGCTGGAGATCGACCCGATCGCGCTGGTCCGGTCCGGCCGCGGCAAGGCGGCCGAAGGATTCACGCTCGGGCAGTACGTGAACGATCGCCCGTACGCCGCCTCGAGCCTGCTCGCCGTGGCCTTGGCGAAGCTGTTCCGGACGGCGATGAACGGTCGCTGTGACGCGCGTCCGGAGTTGGCGGCGCGCGCGATTCCGCTCGAGATCCACGTGCCTGCGTTGCCGTGCCGGGGCGGGTCCGATCTGGCCGAGCGGTTGTTCGCGCCGCTTGGGTGGACCGTCGACGCGCGCCCGGTGCCGCTCGATCCGGAGATCCCAGCCTGGGGTGATTCGCGGTACGTCGACCTGCGGCTGACCGGCGTACTGCGGCTGGCCGATGCGCTCAACCACTTGTATGTGATGCTGCCCGTGCTGGACGACGCCAAGCACTATTGGGTCGGCTCGGACGAGGTCGACAAGCTGGTGCGTGCCGGCGAGGGGTGGCTGGGTGCGCATCCCGAGAAGGAGTTGATCTCGCGTCGCTATCTCGCGCACCGGCGGTATCTGGCCGATGCGGCGCTCGAGCGGCTCGCCGAGGTCGACGGCGTGGAGCTGGCTGACGAGTCGTCCGACGAGGGCTCGGTGTCGCTCGCGGTCGAGCGTCGCGGCGTGGCGGCCGGCGTACTGCGTGAGCTCGGCGCGCGACGTATCGCGGACATCGGCTGTGGCGAGGGCGCGCTCGTCGGCGAGCTGTTGAAGGACCCGATGATCGGTGAGCTGATCGCGACGGACGTGTCGGCGCGAGCGCTGATCGGTGCCAAACGACGCCTGCACTACGACGACCTGCCCGATCGACAACGCGACCGGTTGCGTTTCCTGCAGTCATCAGTCACGTACTCCGACGAGCGCCTCGCCGGCCTGGACGCCGTCGTCCTCATGGAGGTCATCGAACACGTCGACCCACCACGCCTACCCGCCCTGGCCCATTCCGTCTTCCACGCCGCCCGCCCAGCAGCCGTCGTAGTCACCACCCCGAACAGCGAGTACAACGCCCTCTTCTCCTCCCTCCCCGCCGGCAACTACCGCCACCCCGACCACCGCTTCGAATGGACCCGCCCCGAATTCGAATCCTGGTCCCACGAAGTCGCCACCCGCTACAACTACTCAGTCGAATTCCGCCCCGTAGGCCCACCCGACCCCGAGGTAGGCCCACCAACCCAGCTAGCACTGTTCCGACGGGAGGACGCACGATGAAGATCGACGTACCAGCGCTCTCCCTGGTGGTTCTGGTGGGAGCGAGCGGCTCCGGGAAGTCGACGTTTGCGCGGGAGCACTTTCTGGCGACTGAGGTGATTTCGAGTGACTTTTGTCGTGGGTTGGTGTCGGACGATGAGAATGATCAGGCTGCGACCAAGGACGCCTTCGAGGTGTTGAACTTCATCGCGGGGAAGCGGCTTGCTGCCGGGCGGTTGACGGTGATCGACGCGACCAACGTGCAGCCCGACGCGCGCAAGGAGCTGGTGAATCTCGCGCGGGAGTACGACGTACTGCCGGTCGCGATCGTGCTCGACCCGCCGGAGCGGGTGTGTATCGAGCGCACCGAGCAGCGTGCGGACCGGCAGTTCGGCGCGAAGGTGATCACCCGGCAGCGCTCACAACTGAAGCGCGGCCTACGAAGCCTCAAGCACGAAGGCTTCCGGACCGTTCACGTGCTGAACAGCGTCGACGAAATCGATGCCGTCAGCATCGAACGCACGCGACTGTTCAACGACCTGAAGGACCAGACCGGCCCGTTCGACGTCATCGGCGACGTCCACGGCTGCCGTCCCGAGCTCGAGCAGCTGCTCACGGACCTCGGCTACACGATCACCCGCGACGACGCCGGCCGCCCGACCGACGCCGCACACCCGGACCGCCGCGCCGTATTCGTCGGTGACCTCGTAGACCGCGGCCCCGACAGCCCCGGCGTACTGCGTCTCGTTATGGGCATGGTTGCCAACGGCAACGCGTACTGCGTACCCGGCAACCACGAGGACAAGCTGCTCCGGGCGCTCCGCGGCAAGAACGTGAAGATCAGCCACGGCCTCGAAACCACGCTCGAGCAGCTCGCGCTGGAGCCGCAGGAGTTCCGCGGCGAGGTCGAAACCTTCATCGACGGGCTGATCTCGCACTACGTGTTCGACGGCGGCAAGCTGGTCGTCTCGCACGCCGGCCTGGTCGAGCGCATGCACGGTCGTGCGTCCGGGCGCGTCCGCTCCTTCTGCCTGTACGGCGAGACGACGGGGGAGACGGACGAGTTCGGCCTGCCCGTGCGCTACCCGTGGGCGAACGACTACCGCGGTCGTGCGATGGTCGTCTACGGCCACACGCCGACGCCCGAGCCGGAGTGGATCAACAACACGATCTGTCTCGACACCGGCTGTGTCTTCGGTGGCTCGCTGACCGCGCTGCGTTATCCCGAGCGCGAGCTGGTGTCGGTGAAGGCCGCCGAGGAGTACTACGCGCCGGCCAAACCGTTGCATGTGGCAACCGCCCCGTCGCGCGAACCCGACGTACTCGAGTTCACCGACGTGACCGGACGCCGCGTGATCGAGACCGCGACGCACGGGCGACTGAGCGTCCGCGCCGAGCAGGCCGGTGCGGCGCTCGAGGTGATGAGCCGGTTCGCGATCGATCCGCGGTTCCTGCTGTACCTGCCGCCGACGATGAGCCCGGTCGCGACGTCGCCCGAGCCGGGGCTGCTGGAGCACCCGCGGCAGGCGTTCGAGACGTACCGCGCGCAAGGCGTCACCGAGCTGGTGTGCGAGGAGAAGCACATGGGTTCGCGCGCGGTCGTGCTGCTGACGCGGGACGATGACGTCGCGGAGAAACGCTTCGGCCTTGCCGGCCGGGGTGCGATCCACACTCGCACCGGGCGGTCGTTCTTCGACGCGGACCTGACCGACGAGCTGCTGCTCCGGCTGCGCCGCGTCGCCGCCGATGCCGGCATCTTCGAGGAGCTCGACACGTCGTGGCTCTTGCTCGACGCGGAGCTGCTCCCGTGGAGCGCGAAGGCCGAGGACCTGCTCCGCAACCAGTACGCCGCAGTCGGCGCGGCCGCACGTACGTCGTTGCCCGCAGCAACCGCCGCGCTACGGTCCGCGGTCAATGCCGGGCTGGACGTGGGGGAGCTGCTGGCCTCGATGGAGCGCCGTACGACGAACGCCGCAAAGTTCACCGAGGCGTACCGCCGCTACTGCTGGCCGACCGACGGGCTCGACGGAGTACGGCTGGCGCCGTTCCAGGTGCTGGCGTCCGAGGGGGCGACGTACCAGGACCGGCCGCACGCGTGGCACCTCGATGTCGCCGACCGGATGGTGGCCAAGGGTCCGGAGCTGATCACGCAGACGCGCCGGCTGTTCGTCGACGCGGACAACTGGGACGCCGGAATCGCCTGGTGGGAAGAGCTCACCGGGGCCGGCGGGGAGGGCATGGTCGTCAAGCCGGCCGCGAACCTGACCCGCACCGGGAAGGGCCTCGCCCAGCCCGGTCTGAAGGTCCGCGGGCAGGAGTACCTGCGCCTCATCTACGGCCCCGACTACACAGACCCCGCCAACTTCACCCGCCTCCGGGACCGCAACCTGGGCCACAAGCGCTCACTAGCCCTGCGCGAGTACGCCCTAGGCCTCGAGTCCCTCGACCGAGCCGCCCGCGGCGAGCCCCTCTGGCGCATCCACGAATGCGTCTTCGCCGTCCTAGCCCTCGAATCAGAACCGATCGACCCGCGCCTGTGATCGGCGACGGTCGGGCAGCTCGACAGGACGTATACGCCCACTACCCGGCAATCCACGCGCGGCTCAGGCGTGAGCGGGCCGGCTGTGGACATATACGTCCTGTCGAGCTGCCGCTCCTGAAGGTTTCCAGCGTGTAAACGTCCTCGGGAATCTCTTGGCAAGGTGTGACATTGCACTTAAGGTCAGTGCAATGTCACACGGTACTGAGGTGAGGGTAGAGCTGACCGGTGGGCTGCTGGGGAGTTGGCAGCGGCGGAACCGGGTCGCGACGATCCCGCATGTCATCGGGGAACTGCGGAAGGCCGGGAACCTGGAGAACCTGCGCCGGCTCGCCGATCCGTCGGTCGGGCCGTACCGCGGACGGTACCCGTTCCTGGACACGGATCTGTACAAGACGCTCGAAGGGCTCGCGTACGAGGTGGGCCGCGAGGACGCGCCGGCCGGCGCGCGGGAGTTCTTCGACGAGGTCGTCGTACTGCTGGAAGAGGCGCAGGCCGAGGACGGCTACCTGAACTCGTACTTCCAGGACCCGGACCAGCCCAAGCAGCCGTGGTCCGATCTCGGCTGGGGGCACGAGCTGTACAACCTCGGCCACCTCATCCAGGCCGCCGTCGCCGCGAACCGCCGGCTCGGCGACGACCGGCTGCTGACGATCGCCTGCAAGTTCACCGACCTCGTGGTGAGCAAGTACGGCGAGCACGGCGAGGAGGTCGTCGACGGGCATCCCGAGGTGGAGATGGCGCTCGTCGAGCTTTATCGAGAAACCGGCAACCAGGACTACCTGACCCAGGCGCAGCTGTTCGTCGATCGGCGCGGGCACGGGAAGCTCAAGCACACGATCTTCCCGGGCGAGTACTTCCAGGATCACGTCCCGTTCCGCGAGCTGCCGTCGGTCATCGGGCACGCCGTCCGGATGGCTTATCTGGCGGCCGGCGCGACGGACGTCTACCTGGAGACGGGCGATCAGACGCTGCTGGCCGCGCTCGAGCGGCTCTGGGACGACATGGTCGCGACCAAGCTCTACCTCACCGGCGGGCTCGGCAGCCGGCACTCCGACGAGGCGATCGGCGATCGGTACGAGTTGCCGTCCGAGCGTGCGTACGCCGAGACGTGCGCCGCGATCGCGACGATGCAGTGGGCGTGGCGGATGTTCGTTGCCACCGGCAAGGCGTCGTACCTCGATGTCTACGAGACTGTGCTCTACAACGCTTATGCCGTTGGGCTTTCGGCGGACGGTACGGCGTTCTTCTACGACAACCCGCTGCAGCGGCGACCGGATCACGAGCAACGATCCGGCGCCGAAGACGGCGGTGAACTGCTGCGGCGCGCATGGTTCGGGTGCCCATGCTGCCCGCCGAACATCGTCCGCTGGATGTCCGAGCTGCAGGACCAGGTGGCAGTCGCCCGCGACGACGTGCTGTACGTCGGGGTGTACGCCGACGCTCACATCACCGCCGGTGACCTGGCAATCAGCGTCTCCACCAACTACCCGTGGGACGGCGAGATCACCCTCACGGTCGAGAACGCGCCGGCCGAGGAACGCACGATCGCGCTCCGGATCCCCGTGTGGGCGACCGAGGCGACGCTCGCCCTGCCCGGCGCCGAGGTCGAGGCTCCGGCGCCGGTCGACGACGGATGGGTCGTCGTCCGCCGCACCTTCGTCCCCGGCGACATCGTGCGACTGACGTTGCCGATGGCACCGAGAGCGCACGGGTCGCACCCGTACCTGGATGCGACCCGGGATGCGATCGCGGTGGCTCGTGGTCCGCTGGTTTATTGCGTCGAGCAACAAGATGTGGACGCGCCGGTCGACGACCTGTTGCTGACGCCGAGCGCTGTCAGTACGGCGATTGCGCGGCAGCGCGAAGACCATCTCGTCCTCGAGCTGACAGCCGGGGTCGCACCCGAGCCGCCGGCCGAGCTCTATCCCGTCCTCACCGAAGCAAGCAAACAATCCGCCGTCCAAGAAGTGCCGGCGACATTCGTCCCGTACTTCCTGTGGGGAAACCGTCAGGCCTTGGCCATGCGTGTGTGGCTGCGAACTGAAAGAGAAGGCTAATGAAGAGAACTTCAATGCTCGTCGGGCTGGTGGCAACCGCCGCGCTCACCCTCAGCGCGTGCGGTGGCGGCACGTCCGGTACCAGCGGCCAAACGGCCGCCGGTCCGGGTGCCAAGGCGGAACAGGGCGGCACCTTGCAGGTGCTCGCGAACGCGGCCTTCTCGCACCTCGACCCGGCCCGCGGCTTCGACGGCGGCGTCAACAACTTCTACCGGTTGATCTACCGGACGCTCACCACCCAGGGCGCCGCACCAGGTGCCGAAGGCACCAAGATCGTCCCGGACCTCGCCACCGACACCGGCAAGCCCAGCGACGGCGGCAAGACCTGGACGTTCACGCTGAAGGACGGAGTGTTCTTCGAGACCGGCGCGCCGATCACCAGCGCCGACGTGAAGTGGGGTGTCGAGCGCGCCTGGGATCCCGAGCTCGGCATCGGCTCGCCGTACGCGAAGCAGCTGATCGAGGCGCCGGCGTCGTACCAGGGCCCCTACAAGTCGGGTGACCTGGCAACGATCGCGACGCCGGACGCGAAGACGATCGTGTTCCACCTGAAGAAGCCGTTCGCGGACTTCGGCAGCGTGGTCGCGCAGAACACCTTCACCCCGGTGCCGAAGGGCCAGGGCGCGGGCAACCAGCTGGACAGCAAGCCGATCTCGTCCGGTCCGTACAAGCTCGCCGACTACAAGCCGGGCGCGTCGCTCAAGCTCGTCCGCAACGACAAGTGGGACAAGAAGACCGACAACGTCCGGACGGCGAACCCGGACGCGTTCCAGTGGACGTTCGGCCTCGACCCGGCCACGATCGACGAGCGCATGCTCGCCGGCCAGGGCACGGACGCCGATGCGATCGCCGGTACGGTCCAGGCCGCGACCGTCGCCCGGATGCAGACGCCGCAGCTCAAGCAGCGCACGATGACCGGCATCAACGGCTGTACGACGTACATGGGTCTCAACACCACGAAGAAGCCGCTGGACAACGTCAAGGTGCGGCAGGCGATCAACCTCGCGATCAACAAGCAGACCGTGCGCGACGCGGACGGCGGATCGGCCCTCGCCGAGATAGGGAACACGATCCAGCCGCCGACGATCCTCGGCCGGGTGGACTACGACCCGTATCCGAGTCCGGACAACAAAGGCGATGTCGACGGCGCCCGCAAGCTGCTGACCGAGGCCGGTCTGGCGAACGGTTTCACGATGACGCTGGACACCCGGGCGCAGCCGAAGATGCAGGCGATGGCGGTCGCGATCCAGCAGGCGCTGGAGCCGCTGAAGATCACCGTGAAGATCAACACGATCGACACCGCGACGTACTACGAGGTGATCGGTACGACGTCGCAGCAGCACGACGCGGCGATCACCGGCTGGTGCCCGGACTGGGCGTCCGGTGCGACGTTCCTGCCGCCGCTGTTCGACGGCCGCAACATCACCCCGAAGGGCAACACGAACCTGTCGCAGCTGAACGACCCGGGCGTCAACGCGAAGATCGACGAGATCGCCAAGCTCACCGACGTCAACGCGGCGAACGCGGCGTACGGCGAGCTGGACAAGCAGATCATGGCCCTCGCGCCGGTCGTCCCGCTGCTGTACGAGAAGGTGCTGATGCTTGTCGGTAGCAACATTGGCGGCGCCTACCTGCACGACGGCTTCTCCGGCGGGATCGACCTGGTCTCGGTCGGCCTCAAGGACGCAGGGAAGTGACAACCAGCCCGACGCTTGTCGAGGTCGAGGAGGCGGTGCCATCAGGGCCGTTGGCACCGCCCACCTCGGGCAAGCGGGTGCTCACCACGATCACCCGGGACAAGGGCGCGCTGGCGTGCCTGGTGTTCCTGGCGATCGTGGTGCTGATGGCGGTCGCCGCTCCGCTGATCACGAAAATCAGCGGGTGGGGGCCGTACCAGTTCGACTCGGCGGCGATCAACTCCGACCTCGGCGGCGTACCGCATGGCTCGCTCGGCGGGATCAGCGGCTCGCACTGGTTCGGCGTCGAACCGCAGAACGGCCGCGACCTGTTCGCCCGGATCGTGTACGGCGCCCGCGTGTCGATCACGATCTCGTTGTCTGCAACGTTGCTCACCGGGATCCTCGGCGTCGTACTCGGCATGCTGGCCGGGTTCTACCGCGGCTGGGTCGACCAGGTGATCTCGCGGCTGATGGACTTCCTGATGGCGTTCCCGGCGCTGATCTTCATGATCGCGATCCTGTCGTCGCTGCCGTCGGGCAACCGGCCGGTGCTGCTGGTCGTGGTGATCAGCGTGTTCGGCTGGCCCTACCTGGCCCGGGTGATCCGCGGGCAGACGATGACGCTGGCCAACCGGGAGTTCGTCGAGGCGGCGCGGGCGTCCGGGGCCAAGGACACCCAGGTGGTGTTCCGGGAGATCCTGCCGAACCTGCGCGGCTCGATCGTGGTGATGACGACACTGGCGATCCCCGGCTTCATCGGCACCGAGGCCGGCCTGTCGTTCCTCGGCGTCGGTGTCTCGCCGCCGACCGCGTCGTGGGGCCAGATGATCGCGAGCTCGGTCAGTTGGTACTCCGTCGACCCGATGTTCTTCGCGATCCCCGGCGCGTTCCTGTTCCTCACCGTGCTCTCGCTGACGGTGCTCGGCGACAAGATCCGCACGCTGATCGACCAAGGAGAGGCGGCATGACGCGCTATGTCCTGGGCCGGCTCGGCAGCGTCGTACTGATCCTGCTGGCCGTGTGCCTGTTCACGTATCTGATCTTCTTCAAGCTGTCGCCGGATCCCGCGGTGATGATCTGCGGCAAGACGTGCACGCCGGACCGGATCAACTCGATCCGCGACGTACTCGGGCTGAACCAGCCGATCCTGACCCAGTTCTGGGAGTTCCTGCACGGCATCTTCGCGGGCCGTCAGTACGGCTCGGTGCACTGCCCGGCGCCGTGTCTGGGCTACAGCTTCCAGACCAACGAGTCGGTCTGGAGCATGATCACCGCGCGGCTGCCCGTCAGCATCACGGTCGCGGTCGGCGCCGCCGTACTGTGGCTGCTCGTCGGCGTCATCGGCGGTCTCGTCAGCGCCGTGAAGCAAGGTACCTGGTGGGACCGTACGGCGATGGCGCTCGCGCTCGGCGGCGTGAGTATCCCGAACTACGTGCTCGCGCTGCTGCTGCAGTACGTGCTCGTCGTGAAGCTGCAGGTGCTGCCGTTCCCGTCGGCGGTGCCGTTCGCGGACAACCCGGTGTTGTGGTTCGAGTCGTACCTGATGCCGTGGGTCGTCCTGGCCGTCGGCTACGCCTGCCTGTACGCACGCCTGACGCGGAGCAATGTCATCGACACGTTGTCGGAGAACTACTTCCGTACTGCGCGCGCAAAGGGACTGAGCGGTTCGCTGATCATGCGCCGGCATGCACTGCGGCCGGCGTTGACGCCGATCACGACGATCTTCGGGATGGACTTCGCCGGGCTGCTCGGCGGCGCGCTGATCACCGAGACCGTGTTCGGGCTGAACGGGATCGGCAAGATGGCGGCCGACTCGATCGCCAAGAACGACCAGCCGGTGATCATGGCGGTGACCCTGCTGGCTGCGTTCTTCGTTGTCATCGGCAACGTCGTGGTGGACCTGCTGTACACGGCACTGGATCCGCGGGTGCGGGTGGTGTCGTCGTGAGCGATCTCTTCATTGTCGACAATCTGACTGTCACCTTGCCGACAAGTCGTGGTCCGGTGGAGGTGGTGAAGAATCTGTCGTTCACGGTCGGTCGCGACGACACGCTCGGGATCGTCGGCGAGTCCGGATCGGGCAAGTCGATGACCGCGCTCGCCGTCCTCGGCTTGTTGCCGCGTGGTGCGCAGACGTCCGGGAGTGTCCGGCTGGACGGCACGGAGTTGCTCGGCAAGTCGGAGCGAGACCTGAGAGCCGTTCGCGGCAACGCGATCTCGATGGTGTTCCAGGACCCGCTGTCGTCACTGAATCCCTACTACACCGTGGGTCTGCAGATCTCGGAGATGTACCAGACGCACCAGGGCGGATCGCGACGCGCGGCCAAGCAGGTCGCGATCGAGGCGCTCGAGCGGGTCGGGATTCCTGATCCTGGGCGGCGGGTCGATCACTACCCGCACCAGTTCTCCGGTGGCCAACGGCAACGAGTCATGATCGCGATGGCGTTGTGCTGCTCGCCCTCGTTGCTGATCGCGGACGAGCCGACGACGGCGCTCGACGTGACCGTGCAGGCACAGATCCTGGAGTTGCTGGCCGAACTGCAGTCGACGACCGGGACCGGGATGATCTTCATCACCCACGACCTGGCTGTGATCAGTTCGATCGCGCAGCGAGTGCTCGTGATGCGCGAGGGTGATCCGGTCGAGTACGGGACGGCTGAGCAGGTGTTCTCAGACCCCCAGCACGACTACACGCGGATGCTGCTGGACGCCGTACCCAGGATCGATGACGAGGTGTCAGCATGACGTTGCTGCAGGTCCGCGGTGTGACGAAGCAGTTCGTCACGCGGGGCGAAGGCGCGATGGCGAAGAAGTCCACGTTCACTGCGGTGGACGACGTGAGCTTCGAGGTCGAGCTGGGCGAGACGCTCGCGATCGTGGGGGAGTCGGGCAGCGGGAAGTCGACCACGGCGCGGATCGCGGCCCGGTTGCTGGAGCCGACGAACGGGTCGGTCGTGTTCGACGGGCAGGACGTGACACGGGCCAAGGGCAAGGAGTTGGCGACGTTCCGGAACAACGTGCAAGTGGTGTTCCAGGACCCGTTCTCGTCGCTGAACCCGCGGTACACGGTCGAGCGGATCATCACCGCGCCGCTCAGCTACCAGGGGATCGCGCCGGCCGGCGGGCGTCGCGCGTTCACGCAGGAGCTGATGGAGCGCGTCGGGCTGAACCCGGATCACTACCGGCGGTACCCGGCGCAGTTCTCCGGCGGGCAGGCGCAGCGGATCGGGATCGCTCGTGCGCTCGCGGTGAACCCGAAGCTGGTGATCTGCGACGAGGCGGTGTCGGCGCTCGACGTGTCGATCCAGGCGCAGGTGCTGCAGTTGCTGATGCGGTTGCAGCGGGAGAGCGGGTTCAGCTATATCTTCATCGCGCACGACCTGGCCGTGGTGCGGCAGATCTCCCAGCGCGTGGCCGTGATGAACAAAGGCCGCATCGTCGAGGTTGGGTCGCGGGACCGGGTGTTCGGCGATCCGCAGGACGAGTACACGAAGACGCTGCTGGCCGCCGTACCCCGGATCAACCCGGAGTGGGACGCCAGACGGAGGAGGCGCAATGGTTGAGTACACGATCCCTGGGATGCATGTCCGCGAGCACACGCTGGAGGTGCCGCTGGACTGGTCGGCTCCTTCCGAGCGGATCACGGTGTTCGCCCGTGAGCTCGTCGACCCGGTCCGCAAGGACGAGGATCTGCCGTGCCTGCTGTTCCTGCAGGGCGGGCCCGGTGGCAAGGGTCCGCGGCCGACCGGACCGGCCGGATGGGTCGGGCAGGCGCTGAAGAAGTACCGGGTCGTGCTGATGGATCAGCGCGGCACAGGGCGCAGTACGCCGGTCACCGGGCGGCGGATTGCGGCGATGTCGGCCGAGGACGGCGCCGACTACCTCGCGTGCTTCCGGGCGGACTCGATCATCGCGGATGCCGAGCACCTGCGGAAGACGGTCTTCGGCGACAAGCCGTGGTCGACGCTGGGGCAGAGCTACGGCGGCTTCCTCACGCTCACCTATTTGTCCAAGGCGCCTGAGGGTCTGACCGCCTGCTACGTGACCGGCGGGCTGGCGTCGATCGATCCGTCGGCGGCTGAGGTGTACCGGCGTACCTATCCCCGCGTCGAGGCGAAGAACCGCGAGTTCTACCGGCGCTACCCGCACAACGTGGAGCAGGTCGCCGCGATCGCGGACCGGCTGGCGGCGGACGACGTACGGCTGCCGGACGGTGATCGGCTGACGGTACGGCGGTTCCAGTCGCTCGGGATCGACTTCGGGATGAAGCCCGGGTACGAGCGGATCCACTGGCTGATCGACGAGGCGTTCGACGGTGACGAGCTGTCGAGCACGTTCCTCGGACAGGTGCTGGGATCGTCGTCGTACCTCGGGAATCCGCTGTTCGCGGCGCTGCAGGAGAGCATCTACGGATCCGGCGAGGGCGCGACGGGGTGGGCGGCTGAGGCCGAGCGGGCGCGGCGGCCGGAGTTCGCCGAGGACGCACGGCCGCTGCTGTTCACCGGCGAGATGATGTACCCCTGGATGTTCGAGGAGATCGGCGGGCTGCGGCCGTTCCAGGGCGCGGTCGAGCTGATGGCGCAGCGGCCGCGGTGGCCCGAGCTGTACGACCTCGAGCGGCTCGCGGCGAACGACGTACCGGTCGCTGCAGCGGTCTACTTCGACGACATGTACGTCGACTCCGGGCTGCAGCTCGACACCGCCGGGCGGGTCGGGAACCTGCAGGCCTGGGTGACGAACGAGTACGAGCACGACGGCCTCGGGTCGGACCGCGTGTTCGAGCGGCTCACCGACTTGGTGGCGTCCGTCGGGGGTGGCATCCCGGCGCGGTGAGGGATGGTGCTTCACAATAGGCGGCGACCCTGGGAGGTGAATGATGACTGCCGATTCGACCGAGCCGATGCCGAGCGTACGGCGGCTCGCACAACGCGAGAACCTGCGTGACAGCGTTGCCAACGCACTGCGCGCGGCGGTGATCTCCGGTGAGCTGAAACCGGGGGAGGTGTACTCCGCGCCGACGCTCGGGGCGCGGTTCGGCGTCTCCGCGACACCGGTGCGCGAGGCGATGCTGGACCTCGTCCGCGAGGGCCTGGTGATCTCCTTGCGGAACAAGGGCTTCCGGGTCACCGAGGTGTCCGACGAGGACCTCGATAACGTGGCCGCGGTCCGGCAGCTGATCGAGCCGCCGACGATCCGTGACGTCGTACCGGTGATTCCGACGGCGGACTACCCGCGGCTGCGCCGGCTGGCCGAGGACATCGTGGTGGCGGCGCAGGCGGGCGACCTGATCGCGTACATCGAGGCGGATCGGGTCTTCCACGTCACCCTGCTCGCGTACTCCGGCAACCAGAAGCTCGTCGACGTCGTCTCGGACCTGCGTTCCCAGACCCGCCTGCTCGGTCTCACGCCGCTGGTCGAGAGCGGGCGGCTGCTTCCGTCGGCCACCGAGCACCACGAGCTGATGGACATGGTCGAGGCCGGAGACGGCAAGGGGGCCGAGCAGCTGATGCGTCAGCACATCGGCCACGTCCGCGGATTGTGGGCCCGATCTCAGAGCAGCTGACGATGGAGTGAGTCGGCGACAAACGCCTTGAACTCGTCCGGAGTCCAACCGGACTCGTCGACCAGCTCCTGATAGACCCCGGGCGCGGCGAGCGCGCGATAGATGGCCTGCGCCTGCTTGAGCGGGATCTGCAACTGGTCTTCCAGCGAGGCGATCATCGCGTCCATCACTTGGTTGCGTCCGGCAAGCTTCGAGCGCAGCAAGGCCTTTGTTTCCGGGCTTTCGTCGGTCGCGGCCTCGAAGATCAGTACGACGTCGAAGCCGGCGGCGTACAGGTTGGTGAGCCAGCCGGCCGCGCCGCGGAGTCGCTGGGCGGGGTCCTCGATCGCCAACACCTGCTGGGCTCGCTCGATGGCGCCGGCCTCGCTCAGCCATTGGTCGCAGATCAGCGAGAGGATCTCCCGCTTGGTGCCGAACGCCGAGTAGACGGTCCGGGTCGCGACGCCGGCCTCCTTGGCGATCGCGTCGATGCTGGTGGCGCCGTACCCCTGCGCGGCGAAGAGCGCACGGGCCGCACGGGCGATCCGCAGGCGGGTCTCTTCGGCCTGCACCTGGCGATAGGACTTGACAGCCTCGGGCATGTCGGCACACTATCACTGTGTTGAGTGCAGTGACACTGCATCGAGTGCACTACTAGTGCAATAACTCCGAGGGGGAGTCATGGAAGGACCACGTGAGGTGCTGGAGCGGATCCTGCACGAGGGATTCGCGACCGGGAACGAGGCGATCGTCGACGAGCTCTGCGCGCCGGATCTGATCGAGCACCAGTTCCGCCTGGCCGGGACGGGTCAGCAGGCCCGCGACCTGGTCAAGGCCGCGATCCGGCAGGTGCACGAGCTGATGCCGGACATCGTGTACACGCTGGAGGAGTCGGTCGTCGTCGGCGACGTCGTCTGGGCCCACGGAAGGGCGCGGGGAACAGCTACCGGATCGTTCTTCGGCCCACCGAGCAATGCCGCCGTCGATATCGCGCTGTTCGAGGTGGCGCGCGTCGTCGACGGCCGGATCATCGAGCACTGGGGCTGCCCGGACCGCTTCGCTCTCCTCGAGCAGACGGGCGCACTGGCCCGCCTGGCCGCCTGACAGCTACTACTTGAGCGCCTGCTTTGCGGTGGTGGCGGCGTCGGCGCCGTATGCGGTGGTGAGGCGGTCGAGGAAGACGGCGTGGTCGAGCGTGTACTCCTGTGTCCCGACCGTTTCGAGGACCGTGGTGGCGAGCGTGCAGCCGAGGTGGGCGGCCGCTTCGTGGTCGAGTCCCGAGGCGCGGCCGGTGAGGTAGCCGGCGCGGAACGCGTCGCCGCCGCCGGTCGGGTCCACGAGGCCCGGAGCGGGCACGGCCGGGACCTTGACCAGTACGCCGGTCGTGTCCTCGATCACCACGCCGTCGCCGCCGCGAGTGGTGACGCGCACGCCGACCCGCTCGAGGATCTCGTTGTGGCTCCAGCCGGTCTTCTGCACCATCAGGCCCGCCTCGTACTCGTTGCTGAACAGGTACGCCGCTCCCTCGATCAGCCGGCGGATGTCCGCACCCTCCATCCGCGCCAGCTGCTGTGACGGGTCCGCCGCGACGGCGATCCCGTGCTGCTTGGCCAGCTCGGTGTGCTTGATCATCGCGTCCGGATCGTCGGCGCCGATCAGCACCAGGTCGACGCCGCCGGTGGCCTGGTGGATCGCGCCCAGGTCGAGCTCCCGCGCCTCGGCCATCGCACCGGTGTAGAACGAGGCGATCTGGTTCGCGTCCTGGTCCGTCGTACAGGTGAACCGCGCGGTGTGTACGTTCTCGCAGACGCGGACATGCGACACGTCCACGCCGGCCGCCGTCAGCGCCTCGCCGTACTCGGCGAAGTCGGCGCCGACCGACCCGACGAGCAGCGACCCGAACCCGAGCTGGGCCATGCCGTAGCAGATGTTCGCGCCGACACCGCCGCGGTGCACCACCAGCTCGTCGACCAGGAACGACAAGGAGACCTTGTGCATCTGCTCCTCGAGGAACTGGTCCTTGAACTTGCCCGGGAACGTCATCAGGATGTCGGTCGCGATCGATCCGGCGACAGCGATGCGCATGCGGGGTGCTCCCTCAGAGTCGGTAGAGCTGGGGTGGGTGTGCGGCGTGACGACAGCCAATAGAGACTACAGGCGACCGAACAAATACACGGAGGGCGGGAATTCATGGGCCATCAGGTACCGGTGACCGAGGAACTGCACGACTACATGGTCGCCCACGGCATGCCGCTGGACGAGATCGCGACCGAGCTGCGCGCCGAGACCGAGAAGCTCGGCAACCCCGCGGGGATGCTGACCACCGCGGACCAGGCCGGTCTGCTGACCACCCTGACCCGGCTGATCGGCGCCCGCCGTGCGGTCGAGATCGGCACCTTCACCGGCTTCTCCGCGCTGGCGATCTCGCGCGGGCTGCCGGACGACGGCGAACTGATCTGCCTGGACGTCAGCGACGAGTGGACCTCGATCGGCCGCAAGTACTGGGAGCGGGCCGGCGTCGCGGACAAGATCGACCTGCGGATCGGTGACGCGCACGACTCCGCGGCGAAGCTCGACGGCGAGTTCGACCTGGCGTTCGTCGACGCCGACAAGGACTGGTACATCAAGTACTTCGAGACCGTCCTGCCGCTGATCCGCCCGAACGGGCTGATGCTGTTCGACAACACGCTGGCCGGCGGACGGGTGATCGAGGCGGACGGCCCGGCCGACCGCAAGGAGTTCAACGCGCATGTCGCGCAGGACGATCGCGTCGACGTGGTCATGCTCGGCATCGGCGACGGGCTGACTCTGGTCCGCAAGAAGTGAGCAAGTCGGGGAGCAGGTCAGGGAGCAAGCCGGGCAGCAAGCCGGTGCCGCGGCTGGCGGTGCAGGGTCTGCAGCACAAGTACGGCGACCGGCCGGTGATCGAGGGGCTGACCTTCACGCTGGCCGCCGGGCAGGCGATCGCGCTGGTCGGGCCGAACGGCGCCGGCAAGACGACCGTACTCAAGTGCATCGTGGGTTCGGCCGAGCCGGCCGCCGGCAAGATCCTGCTCGACGGGGTGCCGATCGACGAGCGGGTCGAGGTCGTCCGTCGTGATGTCGCGACGCTGCTCGACGACCTGGACTTCTTCCCGGATCTGACCGCGGCCGAGCATCTCGACCTGCTCGCCCGCGCGCACGGCAACGCGTCGCCGGAGGATCTCGTCGACACCACGCTCGACGACATCGGGCTGCTGACGGCCGCCGACCAGCTGCCCGGCTCGCTGTCGTCGGGTCAGCGCCGTCGCCTCGCACTGGCGACGGCGCTGGTCCGGCCGCGCAAGCTGATGGTGCTCGACGAGCCGGAGGCGCGGCTGGACACCGACGGTGTGCAGTGGCTGTCGAACCGGCTGCTCGAGGAGAAGAAGTCCGGCACTTCGATCCTGTTCGCGAGCCACGATCCCGCGCTGGTCGAGACGGTCGCCGACTCCATCGTCACGTTGACTCCGCTGCCATGACGGACGGGCCCGTTGTCTTCGATCCCAGCGACTTCGGCGCGATCCCGACGTCGCGGTCGTTGCGGCAGTGGATGCGCACGACCCGCCGACGGCATGCGGATCGGTCGTTCTGGCAGATCTTCGAGGACGTGTACCTGGTCCTGTTCACGTTGGCGATGGTCGGCGCGACGGCCGGCAACGTCGTACGGCACCTGAACTCGGACGCGGCCCGCTGCTCGTCGTACACCTGCGGGCAGCTCACCGAGTGGATGCCGTGGATCATGGTGCCGTTGCTGTTGGCAATCACCGTGCGGATGCTGCTCGCGGTCGGGCCGGTGTCGGCGTCGCGGGCCAGCGGGTTCTGGCTGCTCGCTACGCCGGTCAACCGAGCCGCGCTACTGCGCCCGGCGTACCGGCTGGTGACGGCTGCGGTCGCGGTCGCCGGGCTCGTCGCGGCGGCGGTCGTCTGGGCTCTGATCGGGTCGAGCTTCGGGGTTGTGCTCGAGGCGGCGGTCCTGATCAGCGCACTGCTGGTGTGCGCGGCGATCGGCACGGTCTGGGCACAACAGTCGACCCGACGCTCCCGGTGGACGCTTCGGGTGGCCGACCTGCTGCTGATCGCCGCCCTGGTCCCCGCCGCGATCCTGGCCTTCCGGCACGACCCGACGCGAAATGTGCAGACCGCCAACGTCATCCTGACGTTTGCGGAGGCGGAGCAGGTGTCCGCCTTCGACCCAGGTGGGCTGTATCTGGTGGTGATCTGCGTGGTCGTCGTCGTGCTTTGCCTCGGCCTGACGACGATCACCTCGCGGACGCTCGACAGGCTCGGGCGGTCGAGTGTGATCGCGGGCGGCGAGCTGCTGGCCGGCCTCGCGGGTGCGGCGAGCAGTCTGGACATCAGCATGCTCGGCGACGTGATCTCCGGGCGGCACTGGCGGTTGAAGGGGCGGGTGCGTTCGCGGCGCGGCATGGGTTCGCGCGGCGGTGCGATCGTGCAGCGCGAGTTCTGGCGGATCCTGCGCTGGCCGCGGCGGCTCATCATCGCGGGCGCGTTGCTCGTTGTCCCGTACGCCGTCGCGGGCGCGGGGTTCGACGTACTTGTCCCGATCGCGGCCGCGTTCGCCGGGTTCATCGCCGTACGGCCGATGCTCGACGGACTGCGGTCGGTTTGCCGCTCGACCGGCCTGGTGCGCGCGATGGGGATGGATCTGCGCGACTTGCGCGTGGTGATGGCGGTGGTTCCGGGGCTGTTCGCGGTGCTCTGGGCGGGGCTCGCGTTCCCCGCGATCGGCAGTCTCTCGGCGACGTTCGCGGTCGCGGGCGGCGTGATCTCCGGGGCGGTGCGGCAGGCGTCCGCGCGGCCTCCGACGTATGCCGGTCCGCTGGTCGCCTCGCCGATGGGGGCGATCCCGCCCGGACTGTTCTCCCAGCCGGCCCGCGGGTTCGACCTGCTGCTCCTGTGTCTGGCGCCGGTGCTGCTCAACCTGCCGCCGCTGTGGGTCGTGGCCATTCCGGCCTTCGTCCTGACCGTGATGTTCTCGGTGCGCCCGAAAACTGACTGATCCTCGACTTGGCTTATCTTGGCGTGAACAGGTACCTTGTCTCGCATGGTAGCCGAGAAGGTCTTCACGCAGTTGCGCCGCGGGACGCTGGAGTACTGCGTCCTGGCGCTGTTGCAGGGAGAGCCTCGTTACGGTTTCGAGTTGGTCAAGGCGCTGAGTGACGTCGACGGAATGGTCACGACCGAGGGCACGATCTACCCACTGCTGGCCCGGCTGCGTCGTGAAGGCCTGGTCGAGACGAGCTGGCAGGAGTCCGGATCGGGCCCGCCGCGGCGGTATTACACCTCGACACCCGAGGGCAGCCAGGCGCTGGCCGCGTTCACCGCGGACTGGCAACGGTTCTGCACCTCGGTCGACAAGATCTTGCAGAGTGGGAGACGGGGATGAACATGGAACTGGACAGCAATCGGCTGGTCGACGCGTACCTGGACGAGCTGGCCACAGAGGCCGCGGTGCTGCCGGCCGGACGGCGCGACGAGCTCCTCGACGACATGAAGACGCACATCGCCGAGGCACGCGCGGCAGGTGCCACCTCCGAGGACGAGATCCGCGAGGTCCTGCAGCGGCTCGGCCGGCCGAGCGAGATCGTCGCCGCCGCCACCGACGGCCTGGTGCAGGTCGAGGTAGGGCCGCGCCTGCGTCCGCAGGACTTCGTCGCGGTCGGACTGCTGCTGGTCGCGCCGTACCTGCTGTCGCTCAGCTTGATCGTGGCCGTTGTTGGCTGGGGGATCGGCCTCGGGCTGCTCTGGACGTCGAACCGCTGGACCACGATCTGGAAGCTGATCGGCACCCTGAGCTGGCCGCTCGGGTACGCCGTGGCGCTGGCGCTCGACATGTTCGTCCAGCCCCCGATCGGGATCATCCTGGCGGCCGACACAGTGGTCTCGGTCGGCCTGATCGCCGCCCTCGTGCTGAACGCCCGCGCGCCGCGTCAGACTTCGTAGACCAGCCACTTGCGTTCGATCTCGGTCGGTAGGTCGACGTCGTGCCGGCGTGCGAACAGCAGGAGCTGGCAGAAGACGTCGGCGAACTCCTGGTGGAAGGTGTCGCGGATCTGGTCGGGGGTTGCGCCTTTGGAGCGGGCACGGCCGGTGTGTTGGAGGTAGGCCTGCGTCAGCTCGCCGACTTCCTCTTGCAGCTTGAGCAGGAACCAGTCCGGGTCCCGCTCGAACCCGAGGCGCTCGCCGTACCGCACGGACAACTTCTCCAACCGCTCCGAGAGCGTCTCAAGATCCACCGCAACACCTAAACAGGCCCCACCGACAATCGCGGTGGGGCCTGCGGTGGGGGCGTGCTAGGCCGGCTTGTCGCCGTTCGGGGTCGCGTCGACCGTGGGGAACGGGTCCAGGTCGGGGAGGCTCGGCTCGGGGTCGGTGGTGGGGTCGGGGCTGACCGGTTCCTGCGCCGGGTCGCCGTCGACCTGGATGCTCTTGGGCGCGGTGGCCCAGACGGCGGCGGCTGCGCGGGCGGCGTCGGCCGCGTCGGTCTGGCGTTCGTAGTTCTTGATGTCGAGTGCGTACGCCTTCACCACCGCGGTGAGGTCGCGGCGCAGCTGCTTGTGCACCCAGAGGGCGTAGGCCTGCGAGCGGGCCTCGATGAAGTTCTTGAGTTCCTGCATCTGGGCGGGGGTCATGTCGTCGTCCTCCGAATGGCCGGGGGTGAATTCGCCGCGGGCGATCGCGGCACGGGCTGGATCGCCGGGGCAGTCGGTCGGCTCCGGACGGACCGCGGAGTGCGGCCGGATCGCCGTACCGCGGGGGTAGAGCTTGCGGAAGTCGGCGATCACCGCGCGGGTGGTCGCCTTCATCGCGGCGGACGGCTGCTCGCCGGTGACCAGCACCAGCAGGATCGCGCCGTACCGTTCGTTCACGTCGTTGTCGCCGTTCGCACCGGACTGGGTCCGCAGCCCGCGCAGCGTCCAGGCCCGCCCGGACTGGTCGACCGCGATCTGGTACGCGATGTCGGACCAGCCGCGGCTGTCCATGTGGTAGTCCTGCCACCCGCGCAACGCGGACGCGACCGCCGCCTGGGTGTGGATCACCTTCGTCGACCCGGTGCCCGGCCAGTGGATCACCGCGCCCTCGACCCGGGACACGGTCAGGTTCCCCGGCCCGTCCTTCGGCGGTCGCGCATTCCACGCAGACCGGGGCAGATAGTTGACCATCGATACTCCTCACGTGCCTCACAGCGCCACATACCCACCGCTGGCGCTCGGTAATCAACCGATCACACTGGGCACGCAGCAGTCAAGCGGTGAGGAGCATCCTTTCAGCTCACTGGCGCAAGAGGGGAAGGAGTCGGTCGCCGATGCGGATGGTTTCTTCGCCGTACGGCGTGTCGGAGAGGATGAAGTGGGTGATGCCGAGGTCGCGGTATCTGTGCAGGGACTTGGCGACGTCGTCGGGGGAGCCGACCAGCCAGGTGGTGCCGGCGCCGCCTCCGCCGTACTTGCCGGGAGCGGTGTAGAGGTTGTCGTCGAGGACCTCGCCGCGTTCGGCGAGGTCGAGGAGGCGTTGCTGGCCGACGGCCTTGAACCAGCGGCGGTCGCGGTTGCCCCGGGCCTCGGCCATCGTCGCGACCTTCGCCTCGGCGTCGGCCCACGCCTCCTCGGCGGTGTCCCGAACCAGCGTCGTGATCCGCAGCCCGAACTCCAGCGGCGCATGCTCGCGACCGAGCTCGAGCTCCAGGTCCCGCAGGTGTGAGATCCGCTCGGCGATCCCGTCCAGCGGCTCGCCCCAGAACAGTTGTACGTCGGCATCCGTCGCGGCCACCCGTTGCGCCGCGTCCGACGCGCCACCGAAGTACAGCCGCGGATGCAACCGGCCTTCCCGTACGACGGGCCGTGTCGCGACCGTCGACCCGGTGACCGAGAAGTACTCGCCCGCGAACGTCACGTCCTCCTCGGTCCACAACCGCCGTACCAGCTGGAGGAACTCCTTCGTCCGGGCGTAGCGCTGCGGCTGATCGCCCTCGCTGTCGCCGTACGCCTCGAGGTTGTCCTGGCCGGAGACGATGTTGATCAGCAACCGTCCGCCGCTGAGCTGGTCGAGCGTGCTCGCCGCGGACGCGAAGTGTGCCGGATGCCAGTACCCGGGCCGGATCGCGGCCAGCGGCTGGAACGTCGTCGTACGCGCGGCGAGTGCGGTCGCGACCGTGAATGTGTCCGGCCGGCCCCACCCGGTGCCGAGCAGCGCGCCGGACCAGCCGTGGTCCTCGGTGAGCCGGGCGAGCTCGGTCAACCGCTCGAGGCTGTTGTGTCCCTGGACGGTGTCGTCGCCGCGGTGACCGGGGTCGACCTGGTTCGGGATGTACCAGAGGAAAGTCATGCAAATCAGCTTAAGTTCACTCGATTAGTCGACTTAGGATGTCTTGCTGGTCAAGATGGCACCGTCGGGGCGACCCTGGAGAGATGGACGAGCACCTTGGCAAGCAACTGACTGCGAAGGAACGGGCGACGCGGGGCAAGGCGGTGCGGGAGGAGGTGCCGCTCGAGTCGCACGCCGAGGTCAGGGTGAGCGCCACGCGCGATCCGGTCGGGCTGCTGCTCACCCAGGCCGAGGGACGCGTGCCGGAGCTGGTGCCGATCCGGCACGGCCGCATGCTCGTCTCGCCGTTCACGTTCTACCGCGGCGCCGCTTTGGTGATGGCGGCCGATCTCGCGGAGACGCCGGCGACCGGGCTCGAGGTGCAGCTGTGCGGAGACGCTCACCTGTCGAACTTCGGTGCGTACGCGTCGCCCGATCGGCGGCTCGTGTTCGACGTGAACGACTTCGACGAGACGCAGCCGGGGCCGTTCGAGTGGGACGTGAAGCGGCTCGCGACGAGCTTCATGGTGGCCGGAGAGGACAACGGATTCCATCCGAAGAAGTGCCGCGAGGCCGTGTTCACCGTCGTACGCACGTATCGCGAGACGATGCACGAGTTCGCCGGGCAGCCGATCCTTGCTGTCTGGTACGCACGGCTGGACATCGAGGATGTGGCCAAGCGGTTCAAGGCGTCGCTCCCGTCGGGTCAGCGGAAGGGGCTGAAGGCGGCGCGCGGGAAGCTCGCGAAGGCGTACACCCGCGACAGCATGCAGGCGATCGGCAAGCTCACCACGACCGTCGACGGCCACCGGCGGATCGTCTCGAACCCGCCGCTCGTCATCCCGATGAACGACCTGGTCGACATCGACGGCGCGCTGGTGCTCTCCAGGCTGCAGAAGCTGATGACCGGCTACCGCGGCACCCTCGAGCAGGACCGCCGCCATCTCCTGGATCATTTCCGGCTGACCGACGTCGCGCACAAGGTCGTCGGCGTCGGGAGCGTCGGCACCCGCGCGTGGATCATGCTGCTGGAATCCACGATCGCCGACGAGGCCTTGGTCCTCCAGGCGAAGCAGGCGGGCCCGTCGGTGTTGTCGTCGTACGCCGGATCGTCCGAGCGGATGACCCAAGGCGAGCGCGTGGTCGTCGGCCAGCGGATGATGCAGGCCACCAGCGACATCTTCCTCGGCTGGCTGCGCGCCGATACCGCCGACGGCGAGCAGGACTACTACGTCCGCCAGCTCCGCGACTGGAAGATGTCGGCCGACATCGAGAGCCTCACCCCCGAGGCGATGGTCCTGTACGCCCGTCTCTGCGGCTGGACCCTCGCCCGGGCCCACGCCCGCTCCGGCGACCGCTTCGCCCTCGCCGCCTACCTGGGCAAGTCCGACCGCTTCGACCACGCGGTCACCGACTTCGCCCACACCTACGCCGAGCAGAACACCCAGGACCACGAAACCTTCGCCAAGGCCGTGGCCGACGGCCGCGTCGAAGCCCGAACCGGAGTTTGATCAGGTCCCGTTGTAACGCATCGTGACGAGAACACGATGTAGCGGCCGACAGGGTCGCGCTCTGTGACCCGATCGTAGGGGGGAACACTCGTGGGACAGCACATCGTCCTGCCGAGCCGAGCGGGTACGCCGGTCGCGCAGGGAATGCAGATGAAGCTGCGGCACCCGGTCGGTGTCTGGCTCGGTCTGCCGTTGATCACGCTCGGGATCTACCACCTGGTCTGGTACTACAAGATCCACAAGGAGCTCGCGCACTTCGACCGTCGGCGCGTGGTTCCGGTGGCCGGCCCGATGCTGGTGCTGCTCTTCCTGAGCTGGACCTTGATCGCGCCGATGATCTCGTACTTCCGCACCGGGCAGCGGATCGCGGAGGGTCAGCGGGCCGCCGGCCTGCCGGTCACGTGCAGTGCCGGTCTCGGGCTGCTGCTGATGTTCGTGCTCGGTCTGGGGACGCTGTACTACCAGCTCGAGCTCAACAAGGTGGTCAACTCGTACGGCGATGCCCCGGTGGGTGCGCCGATCTCGTTGTACGTCTGACTCATCGCTGGGGCTTGTCGGGGTCATGAGTAACACCTGTTGGACTCCTGTGCGGGAGCGTGATCTGGTGGCTGGAAACGTTCCCGCTCTAGGTCGGAGGGTGTTATGGCGCAGGCAGCGCAGCGTTCGTTGGGTGCAGGGGGAACGGCGGTCAGTGCGCTGGGCATGGGGTGTTGGGCGATCGGGGGACCGCATGCCCGGCAGGGGAGTCCGGTCGGTTGGGGTGTCATCGACGACGGCGAGTCGAAGCGGGCGTTGCGGCGCGCGTACGAACTGGGGGTGACGTTCTTCGACACCGCCGACGTGTACGGCTGTGGGCACAGCGAGAAGCTGATCGCGGACGCGCTCGGGGACGTCCGCGACGACATCGTGATCGCCTCCAAGGCCGGCTACACGTACGTCGAGGAGACCCGCGAGGCGCCGGGTGAGAACGGCAACCCGGACTACATCCGCTGGGCCTGCGACGAGTCGCTCCGGCGCCTCGGTACCGACCGGATCGACCTGTACCAGTTCCACCTCGGCGGATACGACCTCGCGAAGGCAGACGACGTACTCGCGGTGTTCGAGGAACTGGTTGCCGCGGGCAAGGTCCGTGCGATCGGGTGGAGCACGGACGATCCGGAGCGGGCCGCACTGTTCGCGAAAAGCTCGCACTGCAAGGCGATCCAGCAGCACTTCAATGTGTTCGGCGGGAACGCCCACGTACTGGCGTTGTGCGAGGACAAGGGTCTCGCGAGCATCGTTCGCGGTCCGCTCGGGATGGGCCTGCTGACCGGGAAGTTCGACCAGGACAGCAGCCTGCCCGAGGACGACGTACGGCACGGCTGGAACTTCCGGACCGGCGACCAGGCCGAGTCGCTGCGCCGCCTGGACGCGATCCGTGACGTACTCACGTCCGACGGCCGGACGCTCGCGCAGGGTGCGCTCGGCTGGCTGTGGGCGCGCAGCGAGGCGTTCGTTCCGATCCCGGGCTTCAAGACGGTCGCGCAGGTCGAGGAGAACGCCGGTGCGCTGCAACACGGTCCGCTGGCCCCGGCGCAACTGGATGAGATTGCCACGATCCTGGGCCATTGACATCGTTGTCTGGTACGACGACGATGTCTCCTCGGAAGCTCGGTGAAACGTTTCCAAGCCGCTCGAGGAGATCCGCCCATGGTCTTGCACCGTCGTACCTTCCGTCTGCTCGTGGCCGGGGCGGTGACACTGGCGATCGGGCTGGTGTCGCCGCCGGCCGGAGCCACTCCGCCGCACGCCGACGGCCCGACCGCCACCGCGCGGGCCCGGGTCGCGGCCGACGAACTGATGAGCTCCTACGAGCCGAACAAGGCGTGGTTCCCCTCCAGTTGGTGGAACTCCGCGGTCGCGTTGCAGACCATCGGCGACTACATGCAACGCACCGGCGACCGCCGCTACCTGGCGCAGCTGGACAACACGTTCGAGAAGGACAAGGGCAAGTTCCCGGCCGGGTACCTGTCCGGTGACGAGCTGCTGGGCAACTTCACCAGCCGCGCGATCGACGACTCCGAGTGGTGGGGTCTGACCTGGATCCAGGCGTACGACCTGACGAAGAACCGCAAGTACCTCGACATGGCGGTCAAGATCGCGGAGTACGTCGAGGGGTACTGGGACCCGAGCTCGTGCGGCGGCGGAGTCTGGTGGAACGGCGAACGCACGTACAAGAACGCGGTCACCAACGGCCTCTGGATCCGCATGACCGCCGAGTTGCACAACCGCATGCCGCACGACACGCGCTGGCTCGGCCGCGCGCAGGAGGGCTGGAACTGGTTCACCGCGAGCGGCATGATCAACTCCGCCGGCCTGGTCAACGACGGCCTGAAGGACGACTGCACGAGCAACGGCGACACGGTCTGGAGCTACAACCAGGGCCTCGCGATCGGCGCCGGCCTCGAGCTCTACCGAGCCACCCACGACGCCAAGATCCTCCCGACAGTACGGCGGTTGGCGGACGCGGCGATCGCTCCGGGCGGACTCGTCACCGACGGCGTCCTGACGGAGTACTGCGATGCGCCGGGACGCACGTGCGACGACAACGGCAAACAGTTCAAGGGCATCTTCATGCGCTACTGGATGGACCTCGCCGACACCACGCACGACCCGCGCTACACGGCCTTCGTCGCGCAGCAGGCCGCCACGGTCTGGGACAACGACCGCGACGCGTCCGACCGGCTGGGGGAACGGTGGTCCGGCGCCGAGCCGAACGTCTTCGACTGGCGTACTCAGGCCAGTGCGCTGAGCGCCCTGATCGCCGCCGTACCCACCGTGCCGCCGACTCGATCGTTGTCAGCGACAACCAACCCGGCGTTGCCCGTGGTGATGCCCGCGACCGGTAGCGCGACGCACGTGAAGGTCCAGGTCGACGTCCAGGCAACCGGCGCCGATCCTCTGCAGGTCGTAGTGCGGCCGGCCGCCCCTTCCGGGTGGACGGTGACCCCAGCGAAGGCGACTGTGACACTGCGCCCGCACGGCAACGCTTTGCCTGTGCATACCTCCGTTCCCCTCGACGTCACGATCCCGGCCGGGACCGCGGACGGCCTCCACTCGGTCACCGCGACCGCGACGTCCGGGTCCCTGTCGTTCAGTACGCGGTCGGACATCCTGGTCGCGCACAACGTCGACTTCGACACCGGTACGGCGGCCGAGACCCCGTGGCTGTTCGACGCGGACGGTTCGCAGAGCAACGGCGTACAGAACCGGTTCGCCGACGGGCATTCGTACTTCGTGTACCGCTTCCCGTTCCCGGCCGACACCACCAGCGCGTCCGCGACGTTGACGATCGACAACGAGTTCGTCGTACAGGTCAGCGGCGACGGGCAGACCTGGACGACGGTCGCCACCGAGACCAACCCGTACCACGACGGCGAGAACAAGGCCGCCCGCACGTTCGACCTCACGCCGTACCTCGGCCCGGCCGCCGGATCGAGCAGGGCCGGGTACGTGCGCGTGTCGGACTCCTTCCCCGACGACGGCTGGGGCGGCCGCGTCTACCACGTGACTGCGACGTACAACTAAGGCTTACAGCTAGGCCGCGGCGCGATCGGTGATCGATCGGCGGCGCAACGATGCGTCGAGGATTGCCGGGGTGTCGTAGTCCATGTCGAGCCGGCCGACATCGGTGCCCGGCGGGACGATCTTGTCGATCTGGTCGAGGATGGCGTCATCGAGGGTGACGTCCATCCCGGCCAGGGCGTCGTCGAGGTGCTCCATGGTCCGCGGGCCGATGATGGCTGACGTGACGCCCGGGTGGGCGATCGCGAAGGCCATGGCCAGGTGGGTCAGCTTGAGTCCAGCCGCGTCGGCGACCGGGATGAGCTGCTCCGCCACCTCGAGCCGCCGCGCGTCGCTCATGTGCTTGAAGATCGCCGTACGCCGAAGATCCGCCGGCGCCCGCCCGGTCAGCTGCCCCTGAGCGAGCGGGCTCCAGACCAGCGCGCCCATCCCGTACTTCTGCACCATCGGCAGTACCTCGCGCTCGATCCCGCGATTGAGGATCGAGTACGGCGGCTGCTCGGTCCGGAACCGCTCCAGGCCGCGACGTTCCGCGACCCACTGCGCCTCGACGATCTCGCTCGCGGGTGTGGCCGATGAGCCGATAGCGCGGACCTTCCCGCTCCGGATCAGATCGGTCAAAGCGGACAGGGTCTCCTCGATATCGGTGTCCGCATCGGGCCGGTGCATCTGGAACACGTCGATGTAGTCGGTCTGCAGACGACGCAGCGAGTCCTCGACCGCGGTGATGATCCACCGCCGCGAGTTGCCCCGCTGGTTGGGGTCGTCGCCCATCGGCAGGTGCGATTTGGTGGCGAGTACGACGTGCTCGCGGCGGCCCTTGAGCGCCGCGCCGACGATCTCCTCGGACTCGCCGTGGGAGTAGAAGTCCGCCGTATCGACGAAGTTGATCCCGGCGTCGAGTGCCTTGTCGATCATCCGGAGCGACAGGTCGCGGTCGTTGTTGCCGACGGCACCGAACATCATCGCGCCGAGGGCGTAGGGGCTGACCTTCATACCGGTCCGGCCGAGCGTGCGGTAGTGCATGGGTGTTCCTCCTTGGGTTCTCCTTCACCCTCTGCCGGCCGCGGGCGGCGGAGAAGGCCCACTTCATCCACGGACAGGTTGTCCCTGGATAGGCCTTGGGCCGTCGCGGATGATGGACGGTGTGATCGATCGTGACGGCCTGGCCGACTTCCTCCGCCGACGCCGGGAGGTGCTGCACCCGGCCGACGTAGGACTTCCCGACGGCGCCCGACGCCGTACGCCGGGACTGCGGCGTGAGGAGGTAGCTCAACTGGCAGGCATGTCCACGGACTACTACTCGCGGCTGGAGCAGTCCCGCGGCGCGAACCCGTCCGAACCGATCATCGCCGGCCTCGCCCGCGCCCTTCGCTGCGACCTGAACGAGCGCGACCACCTGTACCACCTGGCCGGCCTCACGCCGCCACTACGCCGAGCCGGCCGCCACATCCCACCCGGCCTGCTCGCGCTGGTCACCCGCCTCACCGACGTTCCGGTCGTGATCTGCACGGACCTCGACGAGGTCCTCTGGCAGAACGCGCTCGCCGATGTCGTCATCGGTCCCAGCGTGGGGCGAAACCTGACCTGGCTCTGGTTCACCGACCCGACGATCCGGCAGATCTTCCCTGCGGAGGACTGGGACGCCCATTCGGCCTTCCACGTCGCTGACCTACGCGCGACGTACTCCCGCCGGATGGGTGACCGCGACGTCACCGAGCTGGTCGACGCCCTCACCGCGGACAGCGAAGAGTTCCGCACGCTGTGGTCCCGCCACGACGTCGCCGTCCACCTACCGCGCAAACGCTTCGTGAGCACCGAGGTCGGCAACCTCGACCTGACCTGCGAAACCCTGCTCACCCCGGCCGCAGACCTTCGCGTGCGCGCCTTCCTCCCGATCGAAGGCACCGACGCCCGCGAAAAACTCGACCTCCTCCGCGTGATCGGCACGCAGTCCTTCGAGACCACGCCACACGACTAGCGCGTTCGGCAGGCCAGTGCACAGTCCGGTGCACCAGCCTGCCGTGAGACCGTTCGCGCAGAGCGCAGGTGAGCCGCTTGTGCGTGACCGGAGGAGTCGCAATGCCTGGTGAGTACTACGACGCGATCGTGATCGGGACCAGCCAGGGCGGCCGGTTCCTCCCGGTCGAGCTGGCGAAGGCAGGCCGGAGAGTGGCGCTCATCGAGCGCGGCCAGCTCGGTGGCGTGTGCGTCAACACCGGATGCACCCCGACCAAGACGATGGTCGCGAGTGCGCGGCTCGCCTACCAGGCGCGTCGTAGCGCGGAGTACGGCGTACGCACCGGCCCGGTCTCGGTGGACCTGGCCGCCGTGCGTGAGCGCAAACGGGCCATGGTCGCGGGAGCGCGGGAGAACTACGCGAGCCGGCTGGCGCAGGACGGCCTCGACCTGATCGAGGGCGAGGCCCACTTCACCGGGCCGAACTCGGTCGAGATCGCGCTGTCGGACGGCGCGACCCGGCAGCTGGATGCGCCGGTGATCGTCATCGACGCAGGCACTCGGTCGAAGCCGCTCGACATCCCAGGCGCGGACGTCGTGCCTGTGCTCGACTCGACCTCGATCATGGAGCTCGATGAGTTGCCGGATCATCTGATCGTGCTCGGTGGCGGTTACATCGGGCTGGAGTTCGGCCAGATGTTCCACCGGTTCGGCAGCAGAGTCACGATCGTCCAGAGCAACGCACGCCTGCTGATGCTGGAGGACGACGACGTCTCGGACGAGGTCGCTACCCTCTTGCGTGACGAGGGAATCACGGTGCTGACGTCGTCATCGCCGTTGCGGGTCGAACCGGTCGACGGTGGCGGAGTCCGGCTGATCATCCGCACGGAGGACGGCGAGGAGCAGATCGAAGGGTCGCACCTGCTGTCGGCCATCGGCCGGATCCCGAACACGGAGGCGCTGACGCCCGGGGCGGCCGGCATCCAGCTTGACGGCCGCGGCTTCGTCGAGGTCGACGAGTACCTCGAAACCAGTGTCCCCGGCGTGTACGCGATGGGGGACATCAAGGGCGGGCCCGCCTTCACCCATCTGTCCAACGACGACTACCGCATCCTGCACGCGAACCTGATCGGTCACGAGAAGCGGAGTACCCGGGAGCGGACCGTTCCGTACGCGGTGTTCATCGACCCGCAACTCGGCCGCGTCGGCATCACCGAGCGCGAGGCCAGGGCGCAGGGACGCGCGATCAAGGTGGCCAGACTCCCGATGAGCATGGTGATCCGGGCCCTCGAAACCGGTGAGACACGCGGCTTCATGAAGGCGGTCGTCGACGCGGACAGCGGTCAGATCCTCGGCTGCGCAGTCCTCGGCACCGAGGGCGGCGAGATCATGACGATGATCCAGGTCGCCATGCTGGGCAAGCTCACCTACACCGCGATGGCCGACGCGGTCTTCACCCACCCGCTCCTGGCCGAAGGCCTCAACACTCTGTTCTCGACGTTCGACTGAACGCACCGAGGCACCCAGAGCTTCGCCTAACGGACCCGGAGACCGTCCACCAGCAGCTTCAGCAGGCGTTGCGTCTGCTCGCGTTGCTGCTGTGGGTCGGCCGCGATCACGGCACCGGCCATCGCCGCGACCACATCCTCCGGCGGTACGTCGGCCCGCAGGACGCCGTCCTTAGTGCCGGCGCTGAGGAAATAGGCGGCCGCCTCGGTGAGCCGGGCACGGGTGTCCGACTGAGTGACGGCCCCCGAGGCAACCATGGAGCGCAGGCTGACGCCCATCGCCCGCTTGGAGTCGACAAAGTCGAGGTAGCGGTGCATCCAGGTGAGCAGCCTCTCATCCGCCGACCCCTCGGCGGCCAACCCTGGAGCAGCGTCGCACAACCGTGTGAGATCCTGGTGGTAGACCGCCTCCAGCAGCGCCTCCCGGGTCGGGAAGTGCCGGTAGAGCGTCGCCACGCCGACCCCTGCCCGGGCCGCGATCTGGTCCAACGAGAGCCGGACCGAGTCGCCCTTGCGCGCGGCCACGGCGAGCTCGGCCAGCTCGTCCACGGCCGCCTCGACCACCTGCTCACGCTTCCGCGTCGCGTCAGCCCGCATAAGTGGAGAAACCTCCAGTTAGTGTTACGGTAATTGGAGAAACCTCCACTTACTCTACCTGAGGACACCGCTATGACCTCCGAACGACCAGGCGGCACCGTCACGCTCGGCCAGTACGAGATCGCCCGGATCGGGTACGGGGCGATGCAGCTCGAGAAGCTGGACACGACGGCGGCGGGTGCCGTCCTCCGGCGCGCCGTCGAGCTCGGCGTCAACCATCTCGACACCGCCTCGTTCTACGGCCACACGACAGTCAACCAACACATCCGGGCCGCCCTGCACCCGTACGCCGACGACCTCGTGATCGTCAGCAAGGTCGGCGCCCGCCGCGTCGACGCACCGGTGCGCCTGGCCCTGGCCCAGCATCCTTCGCAGCTGCGCGAGCAGGTTCAGCTCGACCTCACGTCCCTCGGTCTCGACCAGGTCCCGGTGGTGAACCTGCGGCGCGCCGACCAAGGCCCGGGACTCATCGCCGAAGGAGACCAAGTCGTCCCGCTCGACGACCAGCTCGCCGAACTGATTGCCCTACGCAACGAAGGCCTGATCGGCGCGATCGGTCTCAGCAACATCAGCACCGAGCAGCTGAAGCAGGCCCTGCCGGCCGGCATTGTCTGCGTCCAGAACGCCTACAGCTTGATCAACCGCTCCTCCGAAGAGCAGCTCCAACTCTGCGCGACCAACCACATCGCCTGGATCCCGTACTTCCCCCTCGGCTCTGCCTTCGACCAGATCCCGTCACCCGCCGAGCACCCCGTCGTACTGCAGATTGCCGCCCGGCTCGGCGCCACGCCCGCCGCGATCTGCCTCGCCTGGATCCTTGCGCACAACAACCACACCGCCCTGATCCCGGGCACTCGCAGCATCGCCCACCTCGAGGACAACCTCCGCACCGCGGACGTCGAGCTCGACGAGGACGCCCTCGCCGAGCTCGACGCTGTCGTCAGTGCCTGAGCTGGATGCTCTGCGTGTAGGCGTCCTGGTTCGGCGTATTCACGCCGGGCCGGCCGCGGAAGTCGGTCCAGCACGGGTGGATCCGGAGGTCATTGCCGATGGCAACTGCTGAGTAGTCGCCGATGAACACTCCCTGTACCTCGGTGCCGTCCGGGTCGACGGCGAGGAACTGGACCTGCGGGTTCTGTGAGGCGGTGGTGATCCGCTGGGTGGCGGCCCGGCTGAGCGACTGGGTGCCGGAAGCGGCCCAGTACGCGTAGTCGAGGTTGATCCCGTTGCGGTCGTAGTGCCTCGTGTACGACGCGATCGCGACCTTGCCGTCGCGCGCGGCGACCGCGCTGAAGAACTCGTCCTGCGGCGTACCGATCACCAACGGCCGCGACCAGCTCTTGCCGTTGCCGGACGAGGACACGACGTTGTCACCGTTGGTCTTGACCGATGCGCCGGTGGTCGCGTCGTACAGACCGTTGCGGTCGTCGGACCACACCACGGTCAGCTTCTCGTTCACCCGGTCGTAGGCCAGTTGCGGATAGCTGTTGAGCCGGAAGTTCTCGCCGGTCAGCGTGTCCGGGAAGTCGTAGTTCGTGTCGACGATCGCGTGCCGGAACGTGCGTCCGTGGTCGGTCGAGGTCGCCACCACCGTGGCGTCCCGGTCGCCCGCGGCGTCACACGCGGCGGTCGCGCAGACCGAGGCCTCGTAAGCGACGTACAGCTGCCCGTCGTTGCCGACCTGCGGGTTCGAGCCCTGGTCGTACGGCGTGATGCCGCCGTGGAACCCGTTCAACGACGGCGGGATCCGGACCGGTGTCCCGAAGTGCGCGCCGAAGTCGACGCTGGCCGACAGCATGATCGGCGACTCGAGGTAGTTGTCATCGGTGTCGTAGGTGAACTTGGTCCAGCTCACGTACACCCTGCCGCTGGACGGATCGGCGGCCATCCACGGCTTGTCGTTGAAGATGTGCGTCACGGCCGGCGTGCCGTCAGGGTTCACGCCGTCCATCGCGATGACGTGAGGACCGCCCCAGTGCAGCCCGCCGTCGTGCGACACGTTGACGACGATCGCGGTCGCGTCCTGTCCGCCGAGCGGTGCCGAGCGACTGAACACGATGCTGGCGAAGTAGACGGTGTTGTTCGGACCGAACGCGACCACCGGGTCGCCGGATCCGTCGAACCAGCTGAAGGCGCCGGTACCGCCCGCGGCGATGGTCAGCCCGGGGATCTCCACGTTCGTCCAGGTCCGGCCGCCGTTGAACGACGTGTACGCGAAGCTCGAACTGTCGTTGCGGTTCTCCCGGGCGTTGAACAGCCGGTAGTCGTTCGCGCCGGCGACGATGTTGTTCGGATTGCGCGGGTTGACCGCGATCGTGGTCTCGTTCTGCGCGGAACTGCACCCGGCTTGCGAGCCCACCGTGACCACGGTGTCGCCGACGATCTGGTCGACGTTCGGCGCGGGGTTCGCGTACGGGTTCGGATGGCCGAGATACGACTGGCACAGCGCCGACTGCGCCGGGTCGTCCGTACCTTCCTCTTCCTCCTCCGCCAGCGCTTGTTTCAGCAACGGATTGTGTACGGCGACGGCGCTCGGCGCCGCGGTGGCGGGCGTGGCGACCAGTGCGAGCGACCCCACCAGGGCGATCGCCCCGAGCATCGCGGACCGGCGCATGGTTGACGGCCTCACTTGTTCCCCCTTCCCAGCCCCCGAGGGATATCAAGCGCATTGTGCGCCTCACCCCGAAGCCGGTCCAGAGCACAAGGAAGCCCCACCCGAACTGGCCGAATGGGGCTTCCTCAGCTACGTCTCAGACAAACTCAGACGTCGTGGTACAGCCAGAACTCCTCCCACGGTGGTGGTTGTCGTTGGTTGTGCATGGCTTTGAACGTCTGACCTGGGCACTTACGGTTGGCAGTCGTTGACATGCGTCGGTGCCAGATGGCTGTCTAACGGAACAAAGACGGAACAGCGAAGGTGGCTCGGCAGACCTGATCGGTCGAACAGCCTTAGCCTTCGCCTTCGTTGTGCTTCGATCTGGCGGCGCGGATCCCCCTGCGCCGACCGCCGCCCACGACATACCAGCTGGACCGGACCTGCGACCACGCCTGGGTCCATAGGGGCACGCCCGGCACACCGAGGTCGCGCCTCATCAGCTCCGCCAGCTCCGCAATCCTGGACTCGATCGCGTGCAGGTGCAGCATGGTGACTTCCAGTTGCCCCTCTGCCTGGTCGATTTCGACAGTAGTGAGCTGGCTGTGGACTTTGTCCCAGGACGCCGTGATCGGGCCACTGGCATACAGGCGGATGCGCGCTCGCGTCACTTGGTACGTCGACGGATCTCGTGCCGGAAGTGCGTAGGCCTCGCCGAGCCCCGCGCGCTCTCTGACCTCGTTGAATCGATGCTGGAGCGTGTCGAGCATGTCCTGGTACAGGGTCTCGACCCGCGCATGATGACGGGCCTCACGACCGGGTTGGCGGGAGTTGGCGTACGCGACGAATAGACCACCGAGCCCGATCGCGATCGGGCCGACATCCTTGACGAACTCACCGACACTCATCAGCCGCGTTCCTCCTCGGGGTTCCGTGGAGCATCCCACCACAGCGCCGCCAGTGCGCGCGAGATTCTGAGGTACGACTGCGCGGACTGAGCCCGAAAGTGCTCAGACGGCGTGCAGCGTGTCTTCGAATTCGGTCACGAGCCCTTCGCCGGGGAAGCGGTCCCTGAGTTCCCGGTCGAGTTCCCCGGCGATCATGAGGAGATGGACCTTGCTCTGTCGGCCGTTCTTGAGTCCGGTCTTGCCGAGTTCCACGGCCTGTTCCAGTTCGCCTTCCCGACCCGCCATGATGCCGAGGGTGATCCGGCACTCAGACACCCGCATCGGGCTTAGTTCGTTGCCGTCCGGCGAGGTGTTGTCCCGGATGACGGTCCTCGCGTACTCCGTGGCCAACTCGTCGTCACCGGCGATCCGGTGCACGTCCATCACGTAGTAATCCCATTTAGCCGGGTCGACCTTGAAGTGGTTCTCCGGACGGTCTGGGTAGGGCAACCGGTCGAGCATTTCTTTGCCCGAGGCAAGCAATGCACTCAGGCCGGCTTCACCGAGTCGGGCTTTCGCCTTGGCTTCCTGGGCGATCAGTTGGACGTGGACGCTGGCGGTCTGCGCGACTGCCTGACCGCGTTGGGCAGCTTCGACGGCCTGCCTGTACCGGCCTTGGGTGAGGGCGAACCACGCGGTCATTTCGTGGCCCCATCCGGTGATCTCGGGGTGTCCGGCCTCTAGGCCGAGTTGCAGTGCCGCCGTCCGGGTGGACTCGGCCGCCGACCGCATGCCGAGGTCGTACTCCACGCACCCGGCCAGCAGGGCGAGCCAGCCCCCGGCCACCAAGAGTTCCTGATGGGCCTTCAGGCCAACTGGACGCCGCAACAGCCCGCCGACGTGCTGCAGCCAGTCATGAGCCTCTCGGCGCAGTTCCAGGGCGTCGCGGTAGCTGTACTGGCAGCACAGTTCCTCGATGGTCGATTGCAGGGCCTCCAACGTGTGCCCGGTCGTGTCGCTGGCCTGCATCCGCTGCACCAGTTCGGCGGTCTGCCACGGGGTGCGATCCAGCCGCGCTGCGACCTCCTCGCGGGCAGCGGCGATCAGCTCACCCTTCGCTCTCAGCGCCTCATCGCACAGCCGGGCCAGGTCGTCGGTTGGGGCCTTGCGGCCGTTCTCGATGTTGCTCAGGTACGACCGGCTGTAGTGCGTGGCTTTGCAGAGGTCAGCAAGGGACCAACCACGGTGGTCCCGGTACTCGCGTAGACGGCTCCCGAACGACACGCCACCAGTGTCGCCCATGCCCTTGTATCCCTGCATCCCGAACCAGCGGGATACGCGGGAATCATCGTCCAGGACAGCGGACTAGGCCAAGCTGACGGCATGAACACCGAGACACCCACCAGCGCCACGGGGACGGACGACCGCAGTTGGCCGGTGCTCAAAGCCGCGCTGACCGAGCCGTGCGACGGGTGCAACCCGATCACGGGGCGGCCGTGCACGCTCGGCCACCACTCGGGCTATCACCGGGATTCGTCCGGTACCGAGTGGCTGGACGAGTGACGCGGTGCGGAGCGAAGTGAAGGACTGGTCATGCAGCGTGGAGTTCACCCTCACGAGGGCCAACCTCAGCCGGGAAGCTGACGCCCATCTGACCCGAACAGGCGTGCGCGCCGACCCACAGAAGACGGGCCACTACGTGTTCAACAACACCGACTCGCACGAGGACTACCTCCAGGCACTCATGAGCACGGTCGGAGAGCTGGACGCGATCCTGAAGCCGTACGGCATCGCGCGTCAGATCTACGCGTGCCAAGTGATCGAGCTGAACTACCACCACTAGACCGCAGGGGCGTGCGTGCTGAGCCCTGACCTCCGCGCACGTCCCTGCCGCCACTATTCGAGCGGCCACGACCGTCACGGGCTGGTCGCTGGAGTTCCCTAGCGGCCGCAACCTGATCATGACTCGTCAGATGCCCGGGGGCATCGTCGCTCCCGCACCGTCTCGACTCGCACTCCGAGGCCGCTTGGTTCGTCGAGACCGACGAGGTCAAGCACCAGTGCGCGCAGCGTGGCGTTCACTACCGCGACGTGCGCGCCGTCGTGAGCCTTGCATCCGGCAAGAAAGTCAAGGCAAAGCGTCGCGGCATCGGTCTGGAGTAGCCGCACCCACCTACCGCTTCGTTGACGCGACTCAGAACGCTCGGGGAGAGAAGGCGACTGGCGCGGGGGTCGCCGGGGGTCCAGATTTTGTCGCCCTTAGCAACTACTTCGTTGAGTTGGCGTACGCCGAGTTCGGGCACGGACCATTGACCTACCCGCCTGACACCCATGGCCCGCTGAACTCGGCGTACGCCGCTCTGTTGGCCTAGCCGAACAACCGTCCGTAGTCGTCGTCCGGTGGCCCTTCACCGACCGCATCGAGAGCGCCGGTGTAGCCGATCGGTCCGGGCACGCGTCTGCGAAGACGACGCTCGATACCTATTCGCACCTCTGGCCGGACGCAGATGAGCCGACCCGTGCCGCCGTTGGTGCTGTGCTGGCGGCACGGGTCGGGGGTCTCACGGAACAGCCACGGAACGCGGGGGAGTCATGACGACGTTCCCGCAGGTCAGCGGCCTATCGCCGATCAGACGTCGTAGTACAGCTCGAACTCGTGTGGGTGGGGGCGGAGCTGGATCGGGGCGATTTCCTGCTCGCGCTTGAGGTCGATCCAGGTCTCGATCAGGTCGGACGTGAAGACGTCGCCCTCGAGGAGGAAGGCGTGGTCGGCCTCGAGGGAATCGATCACGGCCGGCAGCGAGGTCGGGACCTGCGGGATGCCCGCGTGCTCCTCCGGCGGCAGCTCGTACAGGTCCTTGTCGACCGGGTCGGCCGGCTCGATCTTGTTGCGGATGCCGTCCAGGCCGGCCAGCAGCTGGGCCGAGAAGGCCAGGTACGGGTTCGCCGACGGGTCGGGGCAGCGGAACTCGATCCGCTTCGCCTTCGGGTTCGATCCGGTGATCGGGATCCGGATGCAGGCCGAGCGGTTGCGCTGCGAGTAGACCAGGTTGACCGGCGCCTCGAAGCCCGGCACCAGGCGGTGGTACGAGTTCACCGTCGGGTTGGTGAAGGCCAGCAGCGACGGGGCGTGCTTGAGCAGGCCGCCGATGTACCAGCGGGCGATGTCGGACAGGCCGCCGTACCCGGACTCGTCGTAGAACAGCGCGTCACCGTTGGAGAACAGCGACTGGTGGACGTGCATGCCCGAGCCGTTGTCGCCGAAGATCGGCTTCGGCATGAAGGTCGCGGTCTTGCCGGCCGCCCACGCGGTGTTCTTGACGATGTACTTGAACTTCATCAGGTTGTCCGCGGTCTTCAGCAGCTCGTCGAAGCGGAAGTTGATCTCCGCCTGACCCGCGGTGCCGACCTCGTGGTGCGCCCGCTCGACGACCAGACCGGCCTTCTCCAGCGCGATCGTGATGTCGTCCCGCAGCTCGCCGAAGTGGTCGGTCGGCGCGACCGGGAAGTAGCCGCCCTTGTAGCGGACCTTGTAGCCGCGGTTGCCGCCGTCCTCGACCCGGCCGGTGTTCCAGGCGCCGGCGACGGAGTCGATCGAGTAGTGGGCCGCGTTCGCCTTGGTCTCGAACCGGACGTCGTCGAAGACGTAGAACTCGGCCTCGGGCGCGAAGAACGCGGTGTCCGCGATACCGGTCGACTTCAGGTACTCCTGCGCCTTCCGCGCGATGTTGCGCGGGTCACGCGAGTACGCCTCGCCGGTCAGCGGGTCGTGCACGAAGAAGTTGATGGCCAGCGTCTTCGCCCCGCGGAACGTGTCGAGGAAGGCCGTGGTGGGGTCGGGCAGCAGCTTCATGTCCGATTCGTGGATCTGCTGGAACCCGCGCACCGACGAACCGTCGAACATCAGGCCCTCTTCGAAGACCTCGGGCCCGAACGACGACACCGGGACGGTGAAGTGCTGCATGATGCCCGGCAGGTCGGAGAACCGGACATCGATGATCTCGATGCCCTCGTCCTTGACGTAGGCGAGCAGCTCCTCAGCGCTGGAAAACATACGTACTCCTAGGGTGGCTCAGAGATTGCATCTGAACGTAGGGCCCGCCGGTTTCTCCGTCGTGACCCCGATGTTTCGCGGATGTTACGCCCAGCGTGTCCGCGCTGACCCACTGGTGTACGGCGCTTACGCCCTGAGATCTTACGGTCCGCCTGAAGCGGCCCAGGGGCTGGTCCGTAGGCTAGTCATCATGGCATCGTCGGCGCAGCCGGGCACAGGACCCACCGAAGAATACCGTTTTCCGGGGAGCCGGCTGGGTCTGCCCGAGGAGGGTGCGGGCTCGGTGGCGGGCTGGGGCCGCCGGCTGCTGGCCCTGCTGGTGGACTGGCTGATCGCCGGTCTGATCGCGTCGGTCGTGGTCGGCAAGCCGATGTGGGGAGGCGGCAATGACTACAACACGTCACACCTGGCGATCTTCTTCCTGGTGACGGCGATCCTGACCGGCCTGGCCGGCGGCACCATCGGTCACCGGCTGTGCGGCCTGCGCGTGCTCAACCTGAAGAACAAGGACGTCCAGCAGGTCGGGCTGCTCGGGGGAGTGACCAGGTCGTTCCTGATCTGCCTGCTGATCCCGGCGGTGATCTTCGACCGTGACCACCGCGGCCTGCACGACCTCGCCGCGAAGACGGTCGTCGTACGGCGCTGATCAGGCGGCGAGTCAGCGGCGCGTGAGCCGCAGTTGTACGTCGTCGAGGTACCCGGTGCGGAAGCCGGCCTCGGAGTACGCGAGGTAGAACTCCCACATCCGCCCGAACGTGTCGTCGAACCCGAGCGCGGAGATCTCCGGCCAGCGCTCGATGAAGCGGTTCCGCCAGACTCGCAGCGTGCGCGCGTAGTCCGCGCCGAGGTGCCGTACGACGTCCGCCCGCAGCCCGGTGTGCTGTGCGGTGACGTCCTCGATCACCTTGATCGAAGGGATCAGGCCGCCCGGGAAGATGTATTTCTGCACCCAGGTGAACGTGTTCCGGGTCGCGAGCATGCGCTCGTGCGGCATCACGATCGCCTGTACGACGCCGACGCCGCCCGGCGCGAGCCGCCGCTCGATCGCCTCGAAGTACACCGGCCAGTACTTCTCGCCGACCGCCTCGATCATCTCCACACTCAGCACGGCGTCGAACTCGCCGATCTGGTCGCGGTAGTCCCGCAATGCGACCTGCACCCGGTCGCCGACACCCGCATCCGCGATCCTGCGCTGCGCCAGCAACGCTTGCTGCGAAGCGATCGTGATCGCCGTCACCCACGCGCCCCGCTGAGCTGCCCGGATCGCGAGACTCGCCCAGCCGCACCCGATGTCGAGCACGCGCGACCCGGACTGAATCCCGGCCGCGTCGAGGATCGAGTCGAGCTTGCGCAGCTGGGCCGCGGTCAGCTCGTCGTACGACGCTGTGGCCAGGTCGCTGTGAGCAGCGTCACCGAAGTACGCCGCGGAGTACGTCAGGGTCGGATCGAGGAACTCGCCGAACATCGCGTTGCTCAGGTCGTAGTGGCGGCTGATGTTCTCGCGCGCGCCGGCCCGGTCGTTCTCCTGGTCACCCGGCTGGGAGCGGGTGACCAGCCAGCGCAGTGACTGCGCCCACTTCGGCAGCAGGTGCCGGGTCTCATCATTGCTGAACCGCTCCGCGAACGGGACCAGCAGATCGGCCAGGTCGGTGCCCGGCTCCGGGTCCCAGTCGCCGGCCAGGAACGCCTCGCCGAACCCTGACCCGGCGTCGTGCCCGAGCCGGTCCAGGAACGGCAACGTCCGGTGCACCCGCATCGCGGGGCCGCCGAGACCGTACGAGCGGTTGCTGTCGAGGTGGATGGTGGCGGGCAGGTCCTTGGCGATCAGCTTGATCGCGGTCGCCGCGCCGTACCTCCGGACCGGATTCGAGCGTGGTCGCGCCAAGGTCGGCCACGTCTCGGCCACCGGTTGGTGCACACGTCGGCGCACTGGCGGCATCAGATCCGTCATGTCAGCTGTTCCCCTGTAATCCGTCCTGGTCGCACCCTAAGGGCTCCCAGCCTCCCCACGGCGCATGTCTGAACAGATCAACTGTCGAGCATGCCGCTTGGTTACCGTCCCCGCATCGCCTGGCGGGCGCCCTTCAGGCTGCTCGGCACCGGCCCCTTCGGCATCGGCACCTGCGGCCGGACCGCGTCCAGCGCCTTCAGCCGCTGCAGCAGGTCGGTGATCTCCGACGGCTGCATCACCGCCGGCAGCTTCATGACGTACTTGGTCAGCTTGCGGATGTCGATCTCGCCCTCGCCCTGACCGGCGATGACCTGCGTCACCGGCGCGCCGCCGGCGACCCGGTTGTGCTTCTTGGCCTCGGCCGTCAGCAGGTTCTTCACCCGGCTCGCCTGACCCTCGCCGACCAGGACGATGCCCGGCCGTCCGACCACACGGTGGACGATGTCGGCGTTCTTGGTGACCGCGATCGCGGGCGTCACGTTCCAGCCGCGGCGCAGCGTCTGCAGCGCAGAGGCGGCCGCACCGGCCTGCCCCTCGATCTGGCTGTACGCCGCCTTCTCGACCTTGCGGCCGAACACGAGCGTCGCGGCCAGGAAGCCGAGCGCGACACCGAGCGGGATCCAGATCAGCAGCGGGCCGACCAGGAAACCGCCCAGCACGGCCAGCCCGACGATGCCGAGGAAGATCCCGGCGAGCACCAGCCCGACCGTCGGGTCGGACTTCTGGGTCAGCTTGTACGCCGAGACGATCTGCTTGAGCCGGCTGGTCTTCTCTTCGGGCGCGTCGTTCTTGGCCATGTCTACCTGTCCTGGTTCTTCATACGTGACTCAACGGCCTGACGGTACAGCCGACCGGCCCGGTACGACGAACGCACAAGCGGCCCGGACATGACTCCGGCGAAACCGATCTCCTGCGCCTCGGCGTCCAGCTCGACGAACTCCTCGGGCTTGACCCAGCGTTCGACCGGGTGGTGCCGCACCGAGGGACGCAGGTACTGCGTGATCGTGATGATCTCGCAGCCCGCCGCGTGCAGGTCCTTCAGTGCCTGGCTGACCTCGTCGCGGGTCTCGCCCATGCCGAGGATCAGGTTCGACTTGGTGACCAGGCCGTAGTCGCGGGCCTGGGTGATGACGTCCAGCGACCGCTCGTAGCGGAAGCCGGGCCGGATCCGGCGGAAGATCCGCGGCACGGTCTCGACGTTGTGCGCGAACACCTCGGGCCGGGAGGAGAACACCTCGGCCAGCTGCTCGGGTACGGCGTTGAAGTCGGGCGCGAGCATCTCGACACCGGTGCCCGGGTTGAGCTCGTGGATCTGGCGGATCGTCTCGGCGTACAGCCAGGCGCCGCCGTCGTCCAGGTCGTCGCGGGCGACGCCGGTCACGGTCGCGTAGCGCAGGCCCATGGTCCGGACCGACTCGGCCACGCGGCGCGGCTCGTCGCGGTCCAGCTCCTCCGGCTTGCCGGTGTCGATCTGGCAGAAGTCACAGCGCCGCGTGCACTGGTCACCGCCGATGAGGAAGGTCGCCTCGCGGTCCTCCCAGCACTCGAAGATGTTCGGGCAGCCGGCTTCCTGGCACACCGTGTGCAGTCCCTCGGATTTCACGAGCTTCTGCAGCGCCTGGTACTCCGGGCCCATCTTGGCGCGGGTCTTGATCCACTCGGGTTTGCGCTCGATCGGGGTCTCCGCGTTGCGCACCTCGAGCCTGAGCAGTTTCCGTCCTTCTGGGGCGATGGTCACGTCCCCAAGGGTACGCGTCCCCGCTCACCAGCGTTTCACCCGTACGCTCATGAGCTATGTCATGGACGAGGCCGGCGCCAACACCCCGGGAGCAGCGGTACGACGTACTCCTGGGACTCGGGATGGCGCTGGCGTCCCTGCTCGGCACCGAGCTTGCCCGCGGCGGCTCGCCGACGCACGTCAACCTCGGTATCGGCGGAGTTGAGCCGTACGTGCTGAGCGCGGCGATCGCCCTGCCGATGTGCTTCCGGCGCCGGTGGCCGATCCCGGTGGTCCTGGTGGTCGCGGTGCTGTTCGTGGTCAACGGTGAGCGGGCGCTGTTCGCCTTCGGCGGCAACCTGGTGACCCAGGCGACGATGTTCATGGCGATCTACGCGGCGGTGGCCTGGTCCCGCGACCGGCGGCTGATGAAGGCGGCGGTCGCGGTCGTTTTCCTGGCGATGTTCGGCTGGCTGACGATCAACTTCGTCAAGGCGCTGCAGAACAACGCGATCGAAGGGCCGAACCACGCGCTGTTCTCGCCGTACGTCTCGAATGTGGTGCTCGCCGTCGCGTTGAACGTCCTCTACTTCTTCGGCGCGTACTTCTGGGGCCGTACGGCGTGGGGGACCGCCCGGCAGCGGGCCGAGCTGGAGCAGCAGGCGACCGAGCTGGCCGCACAGCAGGAGGCGAACTCGCGGCGTGCGGTGATCGACGAGCGGCTGCGCATCTCACGGGAGCTGCACGACGTCGTCGCGCATCACATCAGCAGCATCGGCGTCCAGGCCGGGGGAGCCCGGCGGGTGATGGACGCCGACCCGGACGCCGCGAAGAACGCGCTGAACGTGATCGAGGAGTCCAGCCGGAGCGCCGTGAACGAGATGCGCCAACTGCTCGGCATGCTCCGCGCGGCGGATCCCGACGTCGATGTCACCGCGCCGGACCCGAAGGCGCCGCAAGCCGGGGCCGACCGGCTGCCCGCGCTGATCTCGGAGGTGAACGGCCAGGGTCTCGAGGTCGGTTTCCACCAGATCGGTGCGCCGGCCGAGCTGCCGAAGACCGTGTCCGTGTCGGTGTACCGGATCGCCCAGGAGGCGCTGGCGAACGTCCGGAAGCACTCGACGGCGCGGAGTGCACATCTCACGCTGCGTTATCTCGGTGACACGGTCGAGCTCGAAGTACTCGACGACGGCCGCCCGAAGCACGCGCCGGTCGGCAGCCGGCTCGGCCATGTCGGGATCCGGGAACGGGTCGGCCTGCTCGGCGGCGAGAGCGAGATCGGCCCTCGGCCCGTGGGAGGATTCCGGGTCCGGGTCCGCATCCCGCTGGATCACCCGATGCTGGACCAACCCGTGCTGGATCGACCGTCTGGAGGGCTCGATGGCTGACGACCCGATGCGGGTCCTGCTGGTGGACGACCAGGATCTGGTCCGCGCCGGGTTCCGGATGATCCTGTCGGTCGAGCCGGACATCAAGGTCGTCGGGGAGGCGGCCGACGGCGAGAAGGCGATCGAGCTGGCGCTGGCGTTGCGGCCCGACGTCGTACTGATGGATGTCCAGATGCCCGGCATGGACGGGATCACAGCGACCCAGCGGATCGTGTCGGAGGACGCCGGGAAGGTGGTCATCCTCACGACCTTCGACCGCGACGACTACCTCTTCGAGTCGCTCGGGGCCGGAGCGAGCGGCTTCCTGCTCAAGAACACTGCGCCCGAGGACCTGGTCGAGGCGATCCAGATCGTCCACTCGGGGCACGCGCTGCTCGCACCCGAGGTGACCCGCCGCGTCATCAAGCGATTCACCGGTGGCGGCGAGCGCGTGTACCGGCCGGACCTCCTCGCCGAGCTCACCGAGCGCGAACGCGAGGTCCTCGGCCTGATCGCCCGCGGCCTCACCAACACCGAGATCGCCACCCAGCTCTTCGTCGGCGAGGCCACCGTCAAGACCCACGTCTCCCGCGTCCTCCTCAAGCTCGGCCTACGCGACCGCGTCCAGGCCGTCGTCTTCGCCTACGAGTGCGGCCTGGTCACCCCGGGGGACGACACCTCCGCCTAGGCACCGTCGTGCAACGAGGTGGCGGTTTCCCAGAGTCGCTCAGCTTCGCCACGGAACTGGTCGAATCCGATGTCGCCCGCCTGGAGCACAAATTTCGGCTCGCCGGGCTCCTGATACGTGTAGTACTCAACAAACAGCACGCCGGGGTCGTCGGCGCCATCCGGGTGCAAATTCACGCCGACGACCCCGGCCGCCATCGGATGCGATGTCAGCCTGACCTGTAGTTGTCCTTTGGTTGACGCCGCCAGCGCCTCGAGGAGGCGGACCGAGTGCTCGATACGACCCGCGGCCGACCTTGTCTCGCGCCCGGCGTAGTACCGTTCGGCGGCGATGTCGAGGGTGCGCGCATCCGGCGCCATCAGCAGCACCCGGATCCGGCACCCCGCGTTGAGTCGTTCCTCGAACATCCCGTAGTTGGCGGTCAGCAGCGTATTTCGAATGATTCCGGTGATGAAGAGGTCGTCGGCGGACCTCATCGCGTCTAGGAACTCTGGCCCGAACTGCTCGGTGAACTGAGGCCGGATCGATGATCTGAGGCGGTGCTCGAGGGACGGCGGCCATGGCGTTCCGGTCGTCCACATCCGCTCTGCCTGCTGCTCGTACCGCGTGAACCAAGGACCGTCGGCTGGACTCAGATGCAGGATCGGACCAGGCTCGCCGCTTGGCTTGAACTCCGCATGCTGCACCGCCAATGTGGCCGAACCGGACCCACGGAGTAGGTTCACACCGATTGCGGGAACGAACTGTGCCACTCGGATTTCGAGGTTGCCGCCCGTGCTTTGCTTCAGCTCTACCAACTCGTCGAGAGTGCCCCGAACTCGCTGTGCAAGCAGAGCAGAGCGGCCCGGTGACCGGTGCTTTGCAGCCTCGGCGACGATGCGCTCGTCGGTCGGGTCGATCAGGAGAACTCTCAACCGGGCGCCGCGGACGAGTGAACGGTAGAACTCGTCTCGGGAGCCCTGAATCGTGCGAGCCATCGCCATGCCGATCAGCAGTACGTCGTTGGCCTCTGTCCTGGCATGCGCCAACTCGGGGCGGAAGGTCGTCTCCAGCTGAACCGAGGAGCCGTTTCGTTGAGCCTTTGCGATCTCGTCGACGAGCTTCCGAGAGCGGATCTGGGAGAACGCCAGTGCGGCCAGCAGCGCCAGGATGGCTGCGCTCAGCACGCTGATGCTGACCACGCTCACGATTCCGAGAACCGTGAACACCCCAGCCGTGGCGGTCAGCAGCCACAGATCGACGTTCTCGTCCGAAAGTACCGCGCGAATACTGCGAAGCCACCCACGGAGAAGTCTCACGGTGGTCATGCTACGGATTCGGGCGGTGCGCTCGGCAATCTGAACGTCGCTGATCGTGTGCGGTCCGCCCGGGTCCATCGCGCGGATGACGGCGGCGATCACCCTCGCGGGCGACGTACCGGGAGGCATGTCCTCACTAGGTTTGTCAGTGTCGGGTGCACGCCCGGCGGGGGCTGACCTGTAGGAGACGGTGACACATGCTGAGGGTGGCTGGGCTCACCCGGCGGTTCGGTGATCATCTGGCGCTGGACGACGTGACCTTCGACGTCGTACCTGGACGGATGACCGGATTCGTCGGGGCCAACGGTGCCGGTAAGACGACGACGATGCGGATCATTCTCGGCGTCCTGGCCGCGAACGCCGGCGAGGTGCGCTGGAACGGCGAGCTGCTGACCCAGGAGGTACGGCGCGACGTCGGGTACATGCCCGAGGAACGCGGGCTGTACCCGAAGATGAAGATCCGCGACCAGCTGGTGTTCTTCGGCCGGCTGCACGGGCTCTCGCCGGACAAGGCCTTGGAACGGACCGACAAGCTGCTCGAACGGCTCGGGCTCGCTGAGCGGGCGACTGACGCGCTGGAGACGCTGTCGCTGGGCAACCAGCAGCGGGTCCAGATCGCGGCCGCGCTGGTGCACGAACCGATCGCACTGGTGCTCGACGAGCCGTTCAGCGGGCTCGACCCGCTCGCGGTCGACGCGATGGTGGACCTGCTCCGCGAGGAGGTTACGGCCGACGTGCCGGTGCTGTTCTCGAGTCATCAGCTCGACCTGGTCGAGCGGCTGTGCGACGACCTCGTCGTACTGTCCCGCGGCAAGGTAGTCGCCGCCGGTTCGGTCGCGGATCTCTCGGCTGGCTCGACGACGACGTACCGGCTGGTGGTTGACGGGGACGCGGGCTGGTTGCGCGACGTGCGGGGCATCGAGGTACGGGATGTGGCCGGCGGTACGGCGCTCTTCGACGTACTGGACGGTGCCGTCGAGCAAAAGATCCTTCAAGAGGCGCTCAGCCGCGGGCCGGTCCGGCAGTTCGGGCCGGAGCGGGTGGCGCTCAGCGACGTCTTCCGGGAGGCGACTCGATGAACGTGCCGACGAACCCCATGGACAGGCCTTGGGCGCTGATTGCCGAGCGCGAGATCAGCACCAAGCTGCGGGACAAGACCTTCATCGGCTCGACCCTGGTGATGCTGTTCATCGTGATGGTCGCGGTGATCCTGCCGGCGATCCTCGCGGGCCGGGGCGGCGCGGACAAGATCGCGGTCGTCGACGACGCGGCCGCGAAGGTGGTCCAGCAGGCGTCGACCACTGCGGGCGGCGATGGGTACGAGGTGGTCCGGGTTGCCGACCGCCCGGCGGCCGAGAAGCAGGTAACTGATGGCGACGTCAAAGCCGCGCTGCTGCCCGGCGACAACGGGTACGTCGTCCTCGGCAAGGATCGCGTCGACACGGGGATCGAGAGCGCGCTGCGCGAGGCGGCCGCGAGTGTCGGCATGGAGACGAACGCCTCGAAGGCAGGGTTGACTCCTTCGGAGTTGCGCGCGGGTACGAAGGTCGACGTACAGCTGCTGAAGCCGGGGCCGTTGCCGGAGCTCGTGTCGGATTTCGTCAACATCGGGCTCGCGCTGGTGTTCTACATGACCGCGCTCGGCTTCGGCATGATGATCGCGCAGAGCGTCGTACAGGAGAAGGAGAGCCGGGTCGTCGAGATCCTGGCCGCGGCGGTGCCGATCCGGTCTCTGCTGTGGGGCAAGGTGCTCGGCAACACCGTGCTGGCGCTGTCGCAGATCGTGGTGATCGCGGCCGCGTCGCTGATCGGGCTGCTGGCCACTGATCAGGCCGACATCCTCGAGGTGGTCGCGCCGGTGGCCGGATGGTTCGTGGTGTTCTTCGTGCTCGGATTCGTTGCGCTGGCCGGGCTGTGGGCGGTCGCGGGTTCGCTGGCCACGCGGCAGGAGGACCTCGGGTCGACCACGCTGCCGGGACAGATGATCCTGATGATCCCGTTCTTCTTCTCGGTGTTCGCGGGGTCGTCGGCCAAGACGGTGGCGTCGTTCGTGCCGATCGCGTCGTCGATGTCGATGCCGGGCCGGATGCTGACCGAGGACGTGCCGATCTGGCAGCCGCTGGTCGCGATCGCGCTGCTGCTCGGCGCGACCGTGCTGATCGTCCGGCTGGGCGCGCGGCTGTACGAGCGGACGTTGCTGCAGACGGGCCGCCGGCTCGGTTACCGCGAAGCCCTGGCCCTCGAAACTTCGTAGCACATCGTTACAGCCAGGCCTGGCGTTACAGCTCCGGGCCTGGCTGTGACGAAACCGCAATGTTGGGTACCTGTGTGCTGTGCCTACACCTGGACTACGGTCACAACGCATGAACGTCGAGCTGCGCCACCTGCGGGTGGTGGTCCTGGTGGCAGAAGCGGGGTCCGTCGGTCGGGCCGCCCGCTGGCTCAAGGTCAGCCAACCGAGCCTGACCGCGCAGCTGAAGCGGATCGAGGCCGCGTTCGGCGGGGAGCTGTTCGAACGCTCCCGCACCGGGGTCACCCCGACACCTCTTGGCCGGTACGCCGTGGATCGCGCGCGAGCGATTCTGGTCGACGTCGACCACCTGTCCGCGACGGTGTCCGCGATGACCGCGGTCGAGTCGTCCGCGGTACGGCTCGGTGGATTCCCGACCGCGCCGATGTCCGGGATCGCGTCCCGGCTGCGCTCGCACGGCGAGATCGAGCAAGTCAGCATCGAGGTCGAGTGGTCCACCAGTGTGCTGCTGCAGCAGCTGGAGAGCGGGCGGCTGGATTTTGCCCTGCTCCGTGAGTTCCCGGGGTTCGAGCTGCGGCTGCCGACGGGGGTCGAGTCCACCACGGTCGTCGAGTCGGAGTCGGCGTACGTCGCACTCTCGGCCGATCACCCGGTCGCGGAGTCGACCCGGACGCGCGGCGAGATCGAGCTGGGTTTGTTGTCGGAGGAGGAATGGATCGGGGAGCCGCCGGACGACAGCGGGTTCCATGTGCTGTTCCGCGCGGCCTGCGAGGCGGCCGGCTTCCAGCCGAAGGTCGAGCACCACTCGGTCGACACGTCGGTGCTGATGGGCTTCGTGACGAGCGGTCAGGGCGTGGCGCTGATCTCGCCCACGTCGTACCGGATGTTGTCGTCGGATGTCACGACGCGCACGTTGGTGGGCGATCCGATCCACAGGAAGCTGGTGCTCGCGTGGAGCACGGAGTCACCGCGCGCCCAGATGTCCGGCGACGTCCTCGGCATGGCCAGCGCCGCTTACGACGAGGCGATCACCGAACACGCCCGCCGAGGCGCCCACCAACGCATGCATGTCGCCTGAGCACTAGGCGGGCTTGACCACCGGATTCTCGAACGCCAGGTGAAACTCCCCGGTGTCCTCGGGGTCCTCCATCCGCTCCCGGTACTGCGACCCCACCTGCTCCTTAGGAGCCACCCGCCTCTCCGCCTTGGGCTGCTGGGCCTGCGGCTCGGGCTGCTCGACCTGGGCCTGCGGCTTGGGCTGCTCGACCGGCTTGGCCTCTTCCGCCTTCGGCTCCACCGACTTCGCCTCGGCGGGCTTGGGCTGCGCCACCGGCACCGCCTGCGTCTCCGCTACGGGCATCGCCTGCGTCTCCTCGACCGGCTCGGCGTCCTTGGCCTCAGGCGCGCTCGCCTCGGCGGGCTTGGGCTGCGCCACCGGCACCGCCTGCGTCTCCGCTACGGGCATCGCCTGCGTCTCCTCGACCGGCTCGGCGTCCTTGGCCTCAGGCGCGCTCGCCTCGGCGGGCTTGGGCTGCGCCGCCGGCACCGGCTGCGTCTCCTCGACGGGCTTGGTCTCTGCGACCGGCGTTGCCTCTTCGGCCTTGGTCTCCGGCGCCTTCGGCTCGTCCGGCTCGGACGGCGGGACCGGCACCGGCTGCGTCTCCTCGACGGGCTTGGTCTCCGCGACCGGAGTTGCCTCTTCGGCCTTGGCCTCCGGCGTCTCGACCTCATCCGACTCGGACTGCGAGACCGGCATCGCCTGAGTCTCCTCCGCTACGGGCTCTTCCTGCGCGGGGGCTTCCTGCTCTTCAACCTGCGCCTCGGCGGCGGCTGATTCGTCCTCCTGCATCGGGGCGGCCACCGTCTCGTCACCGACGTAGTTGCCCCGAGCATCAGCCTCCGGGAACTGCCGCGTCTGCTCGAACTCAGCACCGACCGGGAACTGCCGCGTCTGGTCATCCGCCTGGTTCCGCGGCTGCACCGGCTCGGGCTCGTCGAACAGGTCGTCGTACCGCGAGTGGCTCTCGTACGCGATCGGCTCGGCATAGGTGCTCCCGGCAACCGGGTACACGGCCGCGACGTCCGCCTCCTGCTGCGCCTGCGCCGCCTCCTGCTCGCGCTGCAGCCGCTCGTCCTCGGCGCGCTCGCGCCGACGCCGCTGCACACTGCGGACGATCAGCTGGATCGCGTACACCAGAGAGATCACCGCGAGGATCGGTACGACGCCGTTCAGCGTGTACTGCTTCGACCCGTCGATCATCCCGTTGGTGACGCCGGGGACGTCGTTCAGGAAGTTCGTGGTCCGGTTCGGGATCCAGAGCCAGCAGTAGATCATCGCGCCGAAGGCGAGGAACGCCCCCAGCGCGCCGGCGCCGGAGAAGTACGACACCACGGCCCAGAAGACCAGCGCGCCGATGCCGAAGGCAAGCGCCAGCTCCTTCGCATTCAGCTCGATACCACCCGGGGCCGCGAGTACTCCGAAAACGGCCGGTCCGGCCAGAGCAACGGCTACGCCGAGCAAGAACCCAAGAAATTTGGCCACAACCCCAAGGTAGCGACGATCGGCCGTCACGCCGTGCAGACACTTCGGTACGCCACACCAGACACATCCGCCCCAAGCGCACCGGCAATCGCTTGCCTAGGCTGTCCCCGTGGACCGTCCTCCGAACATCCTCGTAGTCCTGTCCGACGAGCACACCGCGGCCGCAGCCGGGTGGGCCGGCCATCCGCACGTACAGACGCCGCATCTGGACCGCCTGGCCGCACAGGGCGTTTCGTTCGACCGCGCGTACACGAACAGCCCGATGTGCGTCCCCTCCCGGCTCTCGCTGATGTCAGGGCAGTACGTGCATCAGATCGGGGCCTGGGACAACGGCGTGATCCCCGGCCCGGCGTACCGCACCTGGGGTCACCATCTGCGCGAGGCCGGTTACACCTCGCTCATCGCAGGACGCACGCACTTCAACGGACCAGACCGCTTGCTGGGCTTCGACAAGCGCCTCACAGACGACCTGGACTTCTGGCTGGACCACACTGGCCGCCCACCCCGTCGTACGCCGGACTGGCGGCGCCCGTCCAACTCACACGTCACCGAACAAGGCGCAGGCGACCACGTCCACACGCAGCACGACATAGCCGCAACCGACGCAGCAGTGGACTTCCTGCGTGCTCCCGGCGAGAACCCGTTCCTGCTGTACGTCGGCTACATGCACCCGCACTTCCCGTTGGTCGCCCCACCGGAGTTCCGTGCGCTGTACGACGCCGCCGATGTCGAACTGCCCTCTGTTGCCGACGAGCAGCACCCGGTGATCTCGTTGCTGCGCCACGGTTTCCGCAACGACGAACCGCTGACAGAGGAGCAGATCCGGGAGGCAACGGTCTGCTACTGGGCACTGATCAGTCACCTGGACCACCAGATCGGCCGACTGCTCGATGCGGTCCCGGACGACACAGTGGTCATCTACACCAGTGACCACGGCGAGATGGCCGGTCATCACGGCATCTGGCAGAAACAGTGCTTCTACGAGCCCGCAGTACACATTCCTCTCCTGCTACACCACCCAGCGCAGTCGCCTGCCCGCACTGATGCCAACGTCAGCCTCATCGACCTACTGCCAACCCTCAGAGACATTGCTGGGCTAGCGTCTGATCCTGCTCTGCCAGGCCATTCGTTGCTCGACCCAATGGATCGGCCAGTGCTCTCGGAGTACCACGCCCAAGGCATGCTCGACGGCGGCTTCATGCTCAAGTCCGGCCCCTGGAAGTACTGCTACTACGGCCCCGCCAACCCTCCGCAGGTCTTCAACCTCGACGCCGACCCGCTCGAGCAGAACGACCTGTCCGCCGACACAGCTCTGGCGCAACGCCTGGACGCCGAGCTGAGATTGCTGCTGGACCCCGATGCGACCGATCTACGTGCGAAGACAGATCAGACCGAGCGCCTGGCTGCTTCGACCTCGAGAGGATGAGTGTGGTGCCTGCTCCGAACATTCTGCTGATCGTTTCCGACGACCACGGGTACGCCGACCGCGGTGGCCTCGGACTGCACTCCGACGTACACACCCCTTCCCTGGACCGACTCGCCGCGGAGGGCGTGACCTGCACAGACGCATACGTGACAGCGCCGATCTGCAGCCCGTCCCGCGCCGCGATCATCTCGGGGCTGTATCAGCAGCGGTGGGGCGGCCAATGGTTCGACTCGGCCGCCTTCCCGCCGGACGACGTACCGAGCCTGGCGGAGATCCTGCAGAACCAGGGGTACCGCACGGGGTACTTCGGCAAGGTGCATTACGGCAAGGAAGACGTGGGGGACAGGGCCTGCCCACCGCACCACGGCTTCGAGGAGACGCTCTACGGCTTGGCAGGGCAGTCCTCCGGGCGCCTGAACTACCTGCACCACTCAGAGGACGCGATGACGTCGTACGGGCAGCCGGCGGCGCACCACATGGCTGTGCAACCGCTGCTGTCGGGTGACACCCCGGTTGAACACGAGGGCTTCCTGACGGCCGAGTTCGGCCGACGGGCAGCCGATTTCATCAGTACTGCGGACGAGCGCCCGTACTTCTGCATGGTCGCGTTCAACGCAGTACACAACTTCTGCTGGCAACTGCCTGAGTCCGAGCTGGAGGCGCGCGGCCTGCCTGCTTTCCGGGACTGGTCGCCAGACACGGACGGCGCGTTCATGGAGTGGTACGACGACGTGATCGTGCCGAACCTCCCGCACGGACGCGAGTACTACCTCGCTCAGCTCGAGCTGATGGACGCGGAGATCGGTCGCCTCCTCGACGCGGCCGACGAGAACACCATCGTCGTTTACCTCACCGACAACGGCGGATCGACCTGCAACTTCGGCGACAACGCCCCGCTCCGCGGCACGAAGTACACGCTCTGGGACGGCGGCATCCGCATCCCGATGATCTGGCGCTGGCCGGCTCAGCTGCCCGCGGGCCGCAGTACCGACGCCTTGGTCAGCAGCATGGACCTGGTGCCCACGCTGGCCGGCGCAGCCGGCGCGACCGTCACCGAAACGGACGGCCTGGACATTCTCCCTGCCCTGGCCGGTACGTCAGCCACGGCCCACGACACCCTCCACTGGGACTGCGGCTTCCAATGGGCTGTCCGGTCAGGCTCCTGGAAACTCAGCTGGGTCGCCGACGACACCAACACCCAGCACCTGAAGAGCTACGAACACGCACCCATGGGCAACGGCTGGTCCCTGACGGACCTGTCCACCGACATAGCCGAACAAACCAACCAGTACGCCGAGCATCCGGACGTCGTCGCCCGCCTCCAGGACCTGCACACCACCTGGCGCGCTGAAGTGGGTCTAGCTAACGGCCACTCAGACGGTTAGCCCGTAGGTGATCGCTGTCGGACCCTCGTCTGCGTGCTCGATGTCCGGGCTGCGCTCGTACTCTTCCCAGGCGAGGAGTTCGTCGAGATGCCGACGTACCGAATCCAGCACCTCGGTCACCGCCACCTCGCGGCCGAGCTCGTTGGACAGCGTCGTCACGTCGGCGTCCGAGATCCCGCACGGCACGATCCGGTCGAACCAGGCCAGGTCGTTGTTGCAGTTCAGCGCGAACCCGTGCATCGTCACGCCCTGCGCGACCCGGATCCCGATCGCGGCGATCTTCCGCTCCCGACCACGCTCGTCGGCCGCGACCCAGACACCGCTACGCCCCTTGACCCGCCCGGTCCTCACCCCGAAGTCTGCGCAGACTGCGATCAGCGCTTCCTCGAGCCGCCGCACGTAGTCCACGACGTACACATGTGAGGCGAGCTTCACGATCGGGTACCCCACGAGCTGTCCCGGTCCGTGCCACGTGATCTTCCCGCCGCGGTCCACGTCGACGACCGGCGTACCGTCGAACGGCCGCTCCTGAGGCTCGGTCCGCTTGCCGGCCGTGTAGACCGGCGGGTGCTCGAGCAGGATCACCGTGTCCGATCCGGTGCCCTCGGCAACCTCCGCATGCAGCCGCCGCTGCTCCGCCCACGCAGTCTCGTACTCCACCGCGTCGGCTCCGAAGCCCGCTTCCACATACTTGATAGCCCTCACCCGATCGAGTGTAAGCGCCCCCGACCGCGCGCTCCGCCGAGCCCCGGTAGCACCTGTGGATAACTTCGACGGCGGATGTCGCGATCGGTGCATCCTCTTGGCATGGACCTCGCCGACTTCACCGGGTACAGCCTGCGCCGGCAGCTCGGGTCCGGACCGGCCGGCACCGTCTGGCAGGTGCGGGACCGTACGTCGGGCCGCAACGCCGTACTCAAACAGATCCCGCTCACCGCCGTGCCCGACCTGAGGAGACTCCGTGAAGACCTGAGCCTGCTGACCGGCATCCGCCACCCGCACATCGCACGCCTGATGGAGTTCCGCGAGACCGAAACACACCTGATCGTCATCAGCCAGTACGTCCCCGCCGGCAGCCTCGCCACGCTCCTGTCCCGCCGCGGCTCCCTATCTCGTGGCGAGCTGGTGACCCTCCTCACACCTCTCGCCGAGGCCGTCAACTACCTCCACCGCTCCCACCTCACCCACGGCGCCATCACCCCCCACAACGTCCTCTTAGATGCCGATGGCCGCCCCGTCCTCACCGACGCAACCCTCCACCCCGCGCCACCAGCCACCGACCTAACCGCGCTACTCACCCTGTCCCACCAGGCAGGCGCAGACCCCACCGTCTTCACCCCAGCCCTCTTCGCCAAAACCCCACTACCCCGCCACCTCCTATCCCTAGCCGCCCCCACCCCCATCGACCTATCAATCCCCGACCCCCCAACTGCATCTGCCGCGTCCACTGGCGATCTGCCCGCGATGCCTACTGGCACTCCGGATGACCCGGCCGTCACGCCTCCCGCCCCGCCCACCGCCCCGGATCTCTCCGCCCTCCTCAGCGCCCCCCGCCCCAAAACCTCCGACGAGACCCCCGGCGACGACGATCCCATCGCCCTTTCCCGAGGCCCACTAGCCGCCCCTCAACCCAAGCCGCCCACACCACCCCCCACCCCGCCCGCGCGCCCCGAACAGTCCTCAACCCCAACAGGAGGCCCAAAGCGCACCCGCCCAAACCGCCGCACCAAATCCCGCCGCGACCGCGCACTCCGCCGCCTCCCACACCCGCCCCACAACACCCTCCTCGCGACCATCCGACACCTCATCCGACGCCCGCTGCCCGACCCCCTCGCCGTACCCGCCAGCCGCGTCCACCAGCGCTCGCCACGTAGCCGCCTCGCGGCAGCCGTCGGCCGAGTACCGCGACGCCCGCCGTACGGCACGCTCGCCGCAGTTGGGCTAGGTGCTGTCGTCGTGCTCGCCATCGGCACAGTCACGTTCCGGACCCTGGACGCACCCGCGACCGCCCAAGCAGATCCCGCCCATCCCCAGTCCACGCACCCACAGGGCACGCAGCCAACCTGCACCGAGTCGCAACCCGCCGAGCCAACCTGCGCCGTTCCGCCGTCGAACCAGCCCAGCCCCACGCGGCCGCAGCCCATGGAGCCGACCACAGCGCCGTCTCAACCCACCCGCTCGCAACCGACCGGCGCGCAAGCTACCAGCGTGCGACCGACCGGCGTGCCGTCGAACGGCCTGCAGTCGGCGGCCCCCGAGCGGACGGCGGGGCCTGCGCGGTCTGCGGCTGCGGAGCGGACTTCTTCCACGCAATCGGTTGCCTGGACGAGGACTCTTCAAGCGCTCGACGCCCAGCGGGCTCAAGCGTTCTGGACGCTCGACTTAGAAGCCCTCGACCGCATCTATGTGCCCGGCAGCTCGCCTTGGCGGTCCGACCATGCGCTTCTGTCCAGCTACCGCGAACAGCAGATCCGAGTGGAAGGTCTCCGGGTTCAGATCGACAGCTCCACAATCACCCGCCGCACCCCAACCACCGTCACCCTCAAGACAACCGACCACCTAGCCGCCGGCCAAGCGGTCGATCAGACCGGCGCCAAGACCCCACTTCCGCCCGGATCCCCGACAACCAAACTCATCACGCTGACAACCAACCCAACCACCAAGGCCTGGCGAATCACGGCCATCACCCAAGCCTGACCCACACCAAGCAACAGAACCGAGCAACAGAACCGAGGGAGGTTGTCAGGCCAGCGCAGCGGAGAGGGCGGTGGTGACGGTCGGGTGGTGGAAGGGGAAGCCGGCCGATTGGAGACGAGTTGGCAAGGCTCGCTTGCTTCCGAGGAGTTCCCACGCGAACTCGCCCAAGGCGACCTTCATCAGGAAGGCCGGGACCGGCACGAACGCCGGTCGGTTGAGCGCCGTAGCGAGCGCCTCGGTGAATTCCGTGTTGGTGGCCGGGGTAGGGAGAGCGACGTTCACCGGACCGCTGACTGCGTCGTTCTCGGCGACGAAGCGGACGGCTCGGATCCAGTCGGTCAGCGAGACGACGGGGAAGTACTGGCTGCCGGACCCCAGGCGCCCGCCGAGGCCGACACGAAAAGGAAGGGAGAGGAGCTGGAACGCAGGAGCCTTGCGATCGAGTACGACGCCGGTACGGAGTGCGGCGACCCGGCTGCCTGCGGCACGGGCGGGCTCGAGCGCGCCTTCCCACAGGCGAACGACGTCGGAGAGGAAGCCCTCGCCGAGTTCGGAGTCCTCGGTCAGGATGCGGTCGCCGAGATCCGTCCCGTAGCCGCCGACTCCGCTCTGCGTGATCAGTACCGGACGCCGGTCGAGCTGCGACGCAGCCGTCGCCAGCGTTGACGTCGTACTGACGCGGCTCTCGCGGATCGTGTTGCGGTACGTCGGGGTCCACGGGCGGCCGATGTTCGCGCCGGCCAGGTTGACCAGGACGTCGGGGTCGCCGAGGGAGGCGGGGTCGAGTTCACCGCCGGCCGGGTTCCAGCGGATCTCGTCGGGCGTGGACGGCGTCCGGCGTACCAGGCGGAGGACCTGGTGGCCGCCGGCAACCAAGTCGCGGGTCAGGGCCTTGCCGAGGAAGCCGGATGCCCCGGCCAGCACGTACTTCATCCCGCTTTGCTCCTTGTCTGGTTCGAACACAGTCGAGTTCGCTGAACACAAAAGCGCCGGTGCCCGTCTCCGGGGAGACAATGCACCGGCGCCTCAGCTGATTGGATCAGAAGCCGATCGGATCAGACGTCGAACTGGGCCTCTTCGAGGCGCTTCTTGACCGCGGTCAGGTAGCGGGCCGCGTCGGCGCCGTCGACCAGACGGTGGTCGTAGGTCAGCGCCAGGTACACCATCTGCCGGATCGCGATCGTCTCGCCGAGCTCCGGGTGGGTGATGACGACCGGCCGCTTCACCACGGCACCGGTCCCGAGCATGCCGACCTGCGGCTGGTTCAGGATCGGGGTGTCGAACAGCGCGCCCCGGCTACCGGTGTTGGTGATCGTGAACGTGCCGCCTGCCATCTCGTCCGGCAGCACCTTGTTGTTGCGGGTGCGGTCGGCGAGGTCGGCGATCTTCTTCGCCAGGCCGGCGATGTTCAGGTCACCGGCGTTGTGTACGACGGGGACCATCAGGCCGCGCTCGACATCCACCGCGATGCCCAGGTGCTCGGCAGCGTGGTAGGTGATCTCGCCCTTCTCCTCGTCGATCGAGGCGTTGAGCTTCGGGTACTGCTTCAGGGCGTCGACCGTGGCGAGCGCGAAGAACGGCAGGAACGACAGCTTCGTGCCCTCGCGGGCCTCGAACTCGGCCTTCTTCGCGTTGCGCAGCTTGGCGATCTCGGTGACGTCGACCTCGACCACGGTGGTCAGCTGGGCCGAGACCTTCAGCGAGTTGACCATGTGGGCCGCGATCGCCTTGCGGATCCGGCTCATCTTCTCGGTCGTGCCACGCAGCGGGCTGATCGTCGCAGCCTGCGCCGGCGCCGCGGCCGGAGCAGCAGCCGGAGCGGCCGGCGCTGCGGCGGCAGCCTTCTTGGCCTCGGCGGCAGCGATCACGTCCTGCTTGCGGATCCGGCCACCGACGCCAGTTCCCTGTACGGCGTTGAGGTCCACCTGGTGCTCCGCGGCGAGCTTGCGGACCAGCGGAGTGACGTAGTTCGGACCGTCAGTCGCAGCACCGTTCGGCGACGGAGCAGCTGCTGCCGGAGCTGCCGCAGGTGCCGGCGCCGGGGCGGCCGGAGCCTGCGCCGGGGCGGACTGCGGAGCGGGAGCGGCAGCAGCCGGAGCCTGCGGCGCGGGGGCTGCGGCCGGCGCCGGGGCAGGAGCGGGAGCAGCCGCCGGAGCCGGGGCCTGCGCGGGTGCGGCCTGCGGGGCCGGAGCGGCAGGAGCCTGCGCGGCGGGGGCGGCAGCCGGGGCTGCAGCCGGAGCCGGGGCGGCAGCGGGAGCGGCCTGGGCAGGAGCTGCGTCGCCGGAGCCGACGATCGCCAGCTCTGCGCCGACCTCGACGGTCTCGTCCTCGGCGACCTTGATCTCGAGGAGCTTGCCGGCGATCGGCGACGGGATCTCGGTGTCGACCTTGTCGGTGGAGACCTCGAGCAGGGGCTCGTCGACGGCGACGTCGTCGCCGACCTGCTTGAGCCAGCGGGTGACCGTACCCTCGGTGACGCTTTCGCCGAGCGCGGGCAGCGTCACCGACGTACCGGAAGCGGCACCGGAACCACCCGACGGGGCAGCAGCCGGAGCTTCCTGCGCGGCGGCAGGCTGCTCCTGCGCGGGAGCGGGCGCGGGGGCGGCCGGTGCGGGGGCAGCCTGCGCCGGAGCGGCCGGCTGCTCAGCGGCAGGTGCAGCTTCGGCAGGTGCAGCCTCGGCAGGCGCGGCCTCGGCCGGAGCGGATTCGGCGGGGGCGGATTCGGCGGGGGCGGATTCGGCGGGGGCGGCCGGAGCGGAGGTGGCTTCGCCCGCGTCGCCGATGACGGCCAGTTCGGCGCCGACCTCGACGGTCTCGTCCTCGGCGGCCTTGATCTCGAGCAGCGTGCCGGCCACCGGCGACGGGATCTCGGTGTCGACCTTGTCGGTCGAGACCTCCAGCAGGGGCTCATCGACGGCAACGGTGTCGCCGACCTGCTTGAGCCAGCGGGTGACGGTTCCTTCGGTGACGCTCTCCCCGAGGGCCGGCAGGGATACAGAGGTCGGCATGACGGTCGTTGCTCCTTCGTCTGATCGGTCGAGTGTCAGCCTACGGTGCCGCCGGAGCGGGCGAGATCCGGGTCACGGGCCCGTCACGCTCCAGCAGCTCAAACCTACTGGGACCAACCAGCAGGGTCAGTCATGGAAGTGCAAAGGTTTCCCCGCGAGCGCCAGGTGCGCTTCGCCGAGGGCCTCGTTCTGGGTCGGGTGGGCGTGGACCAGCGGCGCGACATCGGCCGGGTACGCCTCCCAGTTGTAGATCAGCTGCGCCTCGCCGATCAGCTCACCGACACGCGAGCCGACCATGTGCAGCCCCACGACCGCGCCGTCCCGAGCGCGGACCAGCTTCACGAAGCCGGACGTCTTCAGGATCTGCGACTTGCCGTTGCCGCCGAGGTTGTAGTTGAGGATCTCCACGTCGCCGTACTGCGCGCGGGCCTGCTCCTCGGTCAGTCCGACCGACGCGACCTCCGGCTCGGAGTACGTCACCCGCGGGATACCGGCCTCGTCGATCGGCGTCGGCGCGAGACCCGCGAGGTGCTCGACGACGAAGATGCCCTGCTGGAACCCGCGGTGTGCGAGCTGCAGCCCCGGCACGATGTCGCCGACCGCGTACACGCCCGGCACGCTCGTCTGCAGTGTCGAGTCGACAGTTACGAACCCGCGATCCAGCGCGACCCCGACCTCTTCGTACCCCATGCCCGCGGTGTTCGGTGCGCGGCCGACGGCGACGAGCAGTACTTCGGCCTCGATCACCTCACCGCCCGCGACCGTCACCTGCACGCCGGAATCCGTTACCGCGACGGACTCGAACGGCGTACCCGTCTTGAAGGCGATCTTCCGCTTCCGGAACGCCCGCTCGAGCGTCTTCGAGCAGTCCGCGTCCTCGGCCGGGACGAGCCGCGGCAGTGCCTCGACGATCGTCACGCGAGTGCCGAACGACGTCCACGCCGAAGCGAACTCGACCCCGATCACGCCACCGCCCAGTACGACGGCCGACTCCGGGACCCGGTCGAGCGTCAGCGCGTGCTCGCTCGCGATCACCCGGTGCCCGTCGATCTCCAGCCCCGGCAACGAACGAGAGTAGGAGCCAGAGGCAAGGATCACGTTGCGACCGGTGTACGTCGTGTCGCCGACCTGGACCGTGGTGGGGGAGGTGAGCCGCCCCTCGCCCTCGACGACCGTGATCCCGCGCGCCTTCAACTGCCCCTGCAGGCCCTTGAAGAGCCGGTCGACCACGCTGTCCTTGTACTTGTTCACGCCGCCCATGTCGACGCCCTCGAGCGTCGTCCGGACACCGAACTGCTCACCCTCACGGGCCGAGTCGGCGATCTCAGCGGCGTGCAGCAGTGCCTTGGTCGGGATACATCCGCGATGCAGACAGGTCCCGCCGACCTTGTCCTTCTCCACCAGCGCCACCGACATACCGAGCGTCGCGGCACGCAGTCCGGCGGCGTAGCCACCGCTGCCGCCGCCCAGAATCACCAGGTCGAACGTCGTACCAGTGCCAGTCGAGGTGCCAGTCGAGGTGCCGGTCGGGGTATCAGTCACAGGTTCCTCCGTGAGTCAGGTCCAAGGCAGGCGGTCCCGGATCGCGGTTCCGGCCCGGCGCAATCTTGTCACCGATCCGGCCCCGATCCACGCCGGGGCCACACCGGCGCGGGCAGATCGCTACTGCCCGCAACCGTTATCCAGGATTTCGGCCACGACTTGCACACATAGTGGACACTTACCTCATGAAGTGGTTCGGTCGCCGGCAGAAGGCCGGAACGATGCGCCGGGCGGAAACTCCGGACCAGGCGCACCTGAAGGAGTTCGTCCAGACCCGCCAGGGAGTCGAGGGATTCGTCGAGCCGCGCACGGCGGTCACGGAGTACACCCTGCTCCTGGTCGCGATCGACGGTGAATGGACCCGCCGCCGGGTCCCGTCGGTGCAGTGGGCCCACAACTTCCTCAACAAGCTCGGCATCCCGTCGTACGACGCGGCCGTGGTCGGCTATCCGCCCCGGATGCGCGAGTACAACGCCCGGATGAAGAAGAACGGTCTGCCTTAAAGGATTGGCACAGCAAGGATCGGCACAGCAAGGATCGGCACAGCAAGGATCGGCACAGCGGAGCGGACGGCAGCGACTACCTCGGTATCGACCGCTCCCAGCAGCAGGTCAGCAGAAGCGGACAGGCGGGCCACCGCGTGGCCGGTCGGTGTGATCAGCGCGCTGCGCCCGATGCCCAACGGGTCGGTGCCGGACGGCGGCGCGTACGCCTGGCCGCAGGCCAGCAGCCACGCCTGCGCGTCCGCGGCGCGCGCCCGCGTCAGCAGATCCCACTGGTCCTCCTTGCCAGGCCCCGCACCCCACGACGCCGGTACGACGACCAGCTCCGCGCCGGCCCGTCCGAGCGCGCTGAACTGATCCGCGAACCGCAGGTCGTAGCAGGTCGACAGCCCGATCACGGCGCCGCCGAAATCGAACGGGACAATCTCGTTGCCCGGGGCAACAAGATCCGATTCGCGCGACCCGAACGCGTCGTACAGATGGATCTTCCGGTACGAGGCCTCGACCCCCGGCCCCGTCGCGAGCAAAGTGTTGTGGACCCGCCCGTCAGCTGCCGGCTCGAACAGACCCGCGACGACCACGACGCCGAGGTCGGCGGCCACCTTCCGCAGCCCGGTGGCGAACGGCCCGTCGAGCGGTTCGGCGACCGCGCGGAGATCGGAACCGAAGCAGGCCAAAGTGGCTTCGGGGAGTGCGATCAGCTCGGCTCCGGCGTCCGCCGCCCGGCGTACGGCATCGGTGGCGAGCCGCAGATTGGCGACCGGATCCCGGCCGGTGCCGAGCTGGGCGGCGGCAACCCGTAGAACTGTCATCGAGCCCTCCTAGGCTGTATACATTCGGTATGCGACTGAGTGGGGATTCCGGCCGGGATCGCGCCTATCAATACCTCCGCGGGACCGTGCTGAGCGATCCGGCGGTGTCCGGCACGTTCATCAACGAACAGGCGGTCGCAACCGAGGTCGGGATCTCGCGTACGCCGGTCCGTGAGGCATTGCTGATGCTGGCCGCCGAGGACCTGGTGCAGCTCGTCCCGCACCGTGGCGCATTCGTCGCGCCTGTGCCTGGCCGGGAGATCGCGGAGATGATGCAGGCGCGTGGCGTAATCGAATGCTGGGCTGCAACCACCTCGCTCGCGTCCGGTCACCCACCGGTCGAGGCGATGTCCGACGTACTCGGGCAGCAGCGGGCGATCGTCGACAACAGCGACCCCAAGGAGTTCATCGAACTGGACAGCCAGTTCCACGCGCTGCTCGTCGAAGCAGGCGGGAACTCGGTGCTCGGTCGTCTGTACGAGAGCCTCCGCGCCCGCCATGTCCTGCTCGGCGTGGTCGCGCTGCAGCGCAGTACTACCCGTCGGCAAGACGTGCTCGCCGAGCATCAGGCGATCGTGGACGGTCTGGCGGCGGGCAAGCCGGCCGCGGCCGAGAAGGCGATCCGGCGCCATCTGGACACCACCGGATCGATCCTCATGCAGGGCTGACACCAGCTCGCCCTGCATCGCAATGACCGTCACCGGGTGGACCTCCTACCGTCGATGCTTCATACTCGTTGTATACGACGTGTTCACGCAAGTGCCGACGGAAGATTGCATGGGAGGACTTCGCGATGACCCTGACCTTCGTGCTGCCGAACGGCCAAGAGCGCGAGATCGCCGTCCGCTACGCCCTGAACGCGGGGTACGCCGGTCGCGACGCCGATCAGGTCAGGCGGCATGTGGACGAGTTGGCCGAGCACGGTGTGCCGGCCCCGAACCGGATCCCGACGCTCTACCCGCTGTCCTCGTCGCTGGTCAGCCGGCCGGCCGCCGTCCAGGTCGCGCATGGCAAGACATCCGGGGAAGCGGAATGGGCCCTGATCGTCGGTGCAGACCTGGACGATCTGTTGCTGACCGTTGCCTGCGATCACACCGACCGGGCGCTCGAGGCGCATGGTGTTGCCTGGAGCAAGCAATCCGCGCCGGACGTGGTCGGCGACGTGGCCTGGCCGCTCCAAGCGATCGAGCACGAGCTGGATCAGTTCACCTTGAAGGCATGGGTGAGGCATGGTGATACCGACACGTTGATCCAGGACGGGACGCTCGAGCAGTTGTTGCCCCCGTCGTACTGGATCAAGGAGCTCGGTGAGCGGCTGGTCCCGGGGACTGTGTTGTTGGGCGGGACGATTCCGATGGTGGCGGGCGTCGACCAGTTCGGTGAAGGGTGGCGGGTGGAGATGACAGATCCGCGGGGTGTCACGAGCCGGATCGCCTACCAGGTCGAACTGCTCGAGCCGGCCTGGGACTGAGGGATGAAGGACGAGAAGGAGTTCTTCGCCACCGGCGAGCTTGCGTGGGTTGACACAACAAACGGGATCTCGGAGCGCGTGCTCAGCGAGGGCCCCGACGGGATGCTGACCAGGCTGGCACGCTGGGCGCCCGGCACGTTGTCAGGCGAGGAAATCATCCGCCATGAGTATGTCGAAGAGGTCTACTTGCTCGAGGGTGAGCTGACCGATCTCACCCTCGAGCAGACGTTCCGGCCCGGCGACTACGCCTGCCGGCCGCCGGGCATGCCGCACGGTCCCTACCGAACAGAGACCGGCTGCACCATGCTGGAGATTCGTTACTCAGCTCGCTGACGCGGCCAGCTCGACCAGTGTGCGGACCGCGTAACCGGTGCCGCCGTTCGGGATGTAGCCGGACGCGCCGCCGTCGTTGAAGGCCGGGCCGGCGACGTCCAGGTGCACCCAGTCGATGCCCTCAGCAACGAAGTCGCCGAGGAAGGCGGCCGCGGCGAGGGCGCCGCCCCAGGCCTCGCCGGTGATGTTGGCCAGGTCCGCGACCTTCGAGTGCGACTTCAGCTTGTCGAGCATCTCGGCCGGGATCGGCAGCGGCCACATCGACTCACCGGCAGCGATCGCGGCGTCGACGACGCGGTCGCGCGCGGTGTCGGTGTTCGCGAACGCGCCGGCCACCTTGGTGCCCAGGGCAACGACACACGCGCCGGTCAGGGTCGCCACGTCGACGATCAGGTCGGGCTGGTCTTCCGACGCCCGTACCAGCGCGTCGCCGAGCACGAGCCGGCCTTCGGCGTCAGTGTTCAGCACCTCGACGGTCTTGCCGCCGTACATCGTCAGTACGTCGGACGGCCGCGCCGCCGAGCCGGACGGCATGTTCTCGGCCATCGCGGCGTACGTCGTCACCTGCACCGGCAGGCCGAGCCGCGCGATGGCGAGCGTCGCGCCGATGACCGCGGCGGCACCGGCCATGTCGGACTTCATGCTGACCATGCCGGTCGAGGTCTTCAGCGACAGACCGCCCGAGTCGAACGTGATGCCCTTGCCGACGAACGCGAGATGCGTGACCGGCTTCTTCGGCGTGTAGGTCAGCCGGACCAGCCGCGGCGGGTTGGTCGAGCCCTGGCCGACACCGAGGATGCCGCCGTACCCGCCCTTGGCGAGCGCCTTCTCGTCGAGCACCTCGACCTTGACGCCGTACTCCTTGCCGAGCTTGACCGCGTCGGCGGCGAACTCGACCGGGTGCAGGTCCGACGGCGGGGTGTTGACCCAGTCGCGCACCTGCGCGACGGCGTCCGCGGTCACCTCGGCGCGCTCGAGCGCGGCCTTCGCGTCCTTGTTGCGGGCCAGGTCGGTGAGCAGCGTCAGGTTGCCCGGCGCTTCAGAGCTGTCCGAGGACTTGTACGCAGTGAAGGCGTAGCGCCCCATCAAGGCGCCCTCGGCCACCGCGCGGACGCAATCCGCATCCGGGGTCGGCAGCGCGAGCGCGACCGACTGCGAGATCTTCACCGCGCGCACGCCGGTGCCGGCCGCGGTGCGGAGGTCCTCGGTCTTCAGCGCGCCGTCGGGGGCCGCGCCGAGGCCCACCGCGATCAGCGTGGCCGACTTGCCCGGCTTCGGCCCGGGCACCTTGGTCACCTCCCCGGCCTTGCCGGTGGCGCCGAGTCCGGACAGCACCTCCACCAGCTTCCCGCCGTACGCGGCGTTCAGCGACTCGGTGCCGGCCGGCAGAGTGACGCCGCCGTCGAGTTTGACCACGCCGATGACCACGGCGTCGGTCTTGACGCCGGCGGCATCTGACTTGCTCAGGGTGATGGTGGTCACGAAATCCTCAGTCCTCCTTGACCGGCTGGCAGATGGCCGGTCGTCACGGTACGTGCAAGCTGCCTGAGCATGCTACGCGTCCGGTAGTTTCCCCTCCATGACCGAGTCGACCGATTTGAAGAAGTCCCCGATGCACGAGCGCCACGTCGCGCTCGGTGCCAAGTTCGCCGAGTTCGGCGGCTGGGAGATGCCCCTGGAGTACAGCGGGGTGGTAGCCGAACATACTGCGGTCCGTACGTCGGTCGGCGTCTTCGACGTGAGCCACCTGGGCAAGGCGACCGTGAAGGGCCCGGGCGCCTCGGCGTACGTGAACGCGTGCCTGACCAACGATCTGGGCAAGATCGTGCCGGGCCAGGCGCAGTACACACTGTGCTGCAACGAGCGCGGGGGAGTGGTCGACGACCTGATCGCGTACCTGCACGCCGACGACGACGTGTTCCTGATCCCGAACGCGGCCAACACCGCCGAGGTCGTCCGTCTGCTGCAGGCCGATGCCCCCGACGGCGTCGAGGTGACGAACGTCCACGACGACTACGCGATCCTCGCCGTCCAGGGCGCGAACAGCGACGAGGTCGTCGCCGCGATCGGCCTTCCGACCGGACACGACTACATGGCGTTCGCAACAGCCGACTTCGGCGGTACGCCGGTTGTCGTGTGCCGCACTGGTTATACGGGCGAGCGCGGGTACGAGCTCGTCGTACCGAACGCTGCCGCCGTTGCGGTGTTCGACGCGCTGCTGGAGGCCGGGAAGCCGCACAACATCGTGCCGGCCGGCCTCGGCGCGCGCGACACGCTGCGGACCGAGATGGGGTACCCGCTGCACGGCCAGGACATCACGCCGGACATCACGCCCGTCCAGGCACGCTCCGGATGGGCTGTCGGCTGGAAGAAGGAGCACTTCTGGGGCGATCAGGCCCTGCGCGCAGAGAAGGAGGCCGGACCGGCGAAGATCCTGCGTGGTCTCCGGGCGGCCGGCAGGGGTATTCCGCGGCCGCATATGACCGTTCTGGACCAATCCGGAACGGCGCTCGGTGAAGTCACCTCCGGGACGTTCTCGCCGACCTTGAAGAAAGGCGTCGCGCTGGCACTGCTGGACGCGACGGTAAAGGAAGGCGACCAGGTATCGGTCGACATCCGGGGACGCCAGGAGTTGTTCGACGTCGTCAAACCGCCGTTCGTCACCGTCCACGTCCGCTAAGGCCATTTTGGTCACGTTCTGTAATATCGTGGCACAAATTGGCCACTGTCGGTACTGTGCCGACGCGTTTTGCGAAGAATTGACTGCGAACAGTGACGATTCGGGGCAAATGTTCCGTTCCAGTACCCGTTCCGGTAACGATTTGTGCACTGGTGCCGGGCACCGCTGGTTTGGTGTCACAGTGTCAGGCAGGCTAGCCCGCGGTTGTGGGGGATCGGCTCTGTCAAGGGGATTTGACGCGAGCCTCCACAGAGCAAAGGCTCGGCACGCTATCCACCGATAAGTGCCGGATCTGCGGACCGAAATCCGGCCGACTGACTGACGGAGTGCGAATGAGTATTGGGTCGCCCGACTCGACCGTAGGGATCGAGGACCACCCGGCGTCGGCAGAGCCGGTGCGCACCGCGGCCACCCCGCACGGGAAGTCGCCGAGCCGGATCGCGTTCGACCGGTTGCGCAAGGACCGGGTTGCGGTGATCTGCGCGTCGATCGTGCTGTTCTTCATTCTGATCGCGATCTTCGCGCCGCTGCTGGCCAAGCTCGAGGGCCAGGACTACAGCACCTTCCACACCGACCTGATCGACGAGTACGGGTACCCGACGATCGGGATCAACGGCTCGCACTGGTTCGGCGTCGAGCCGAAGACCGGCCGGGACAACTTCGCCCGCTGGGTGTTCGGCGCCCGCCCGTCGCTGATCATCGCGTTCCTGGCGACTGTTGTCGGCACCGTGATCGGCGTCGTGATGGGTCTGCTGGCCGGCTTCCTCGGCGGCTGGGTCGACCGCGTGATCTCCTGGCTGATCGACTTCGTGCTGAGCCTGCCGTACCTGCTCTTCGCGATCGCGCTGGTGCCGATCGTCGAGTCGATGCGCGGCGGTTCGTTCAACCTGACGCCGCAGGAACAGGCGTCGATCCGCTTCTATGTCTTGATTTTCGTCCTCTCGTTCTTCGGCTGGGCCGGCTTGGCCCGGATCATCCGGGGCGAGGTGCTTTCGCTGCGCGAGCGTGAGTTCGTGCTCGCCGCCAAGGCGATCGGCGTACCGACCCGGCAGGTCCTGTTCAAGGAACTGCTGCCCAACCTGGTCGCTCCGATCGTCATCTCGGCCTCGCTGGCGCTGCCCGCCTATGTGACCGCGGAGGCTGGACTTTCCTTCCTCGGTGTCGGACTGGTCGAACCGATCCCCTCGTGGGGTCAGACGATCTCCGTCGCCACAAACTGGTTCAAGGCCGACCCGATGTACCTCTGGCTGCCCGTGATCGGGATCACCGCTCTGGTGCTCGCCCTCGCGCTGCTCGGAGACGCCATCCGGGACGCCTTCGACCCCAAGACTCGCCGGTAGTTCGGCGATTGCCCCAGCGGCAGAAAAGGAGAAACCCGACCATGCAGTGGAAACGGATAACCGCGGTTGCGGCGACGGTCATGCTGGCCGCCGTGGCCTGTGGCAGCCCGTCCTCGAACAGCGGCAACAAAGGTGACACCAACAGTGTGGGGGGCGCTCAGGTCAAGGCTACGGACCCCACTGCGAAGGGCCCTGCCGCTGACGTTGACGGCGCGAAGAAGGGCGGCACGATCACCGTCCTCAGTGATGTGACGCCGGACACCTTCGACCCGACGAACATCTACTACGTCGATGGCAACCAGATCGGCAAGCTGTTCTACCGCGCGCTGACCCAGTACCGCCTGGACGGCCCGGACCACAAGCCGGTCCTGGTTCCGGACCTGGCGGAGGACCTCGGCACGAAGTCCGCGGACGGCCTCACCTGGACGTTCAAGCTGAAGCAGGGCATCAAGTACCAGGACGGCACGCCGGTCAAGGCTGCCGACTACGCGTACGCGATCAAGCGCTCCTTCGCGCACGACCTGTACGACGCCGGACCGACGTACCAGCTGCAGTTCTTCCTGGACGGCGACAAGTACAAGGGCCCGTACGGCCCGAACGGCGCCGACTACAAGGGTGTCGAGACGCCGGACGACAACACGCTGGTCATCCACCTGGCGAAGAAGTTCGACGACCTGCCGTACTACGTCGCGTTCCCGATGTTCGCGCCGATCCCGCAGGCCAAGGACACCCAGAAGAACTACGAGCAGCACCCGATGGTGACCGGTCCGTACCAGGTCCAGTCGTACACCCCGGGTACCGAGCTCAAGCTCACGAAGAACCCGAGCTGGGACCCGAACACCGACCCGGTGCGGCACCAGTACGTCGACGGCTGGGACTTCAAGTTCAGCCAGGACCTGATCAAGGCCCAGCGTCAGGTGCTGGCCAGCTCCGGTCCGGACGCCGACGCGCTGAACTACTCGAACCTCGACGTCTCGCTGCTGCCTGAGGTCAAGGACCAGTCGCAGCTCGTCAAGGGCCAGTCGCCGTGCACGATCATGTACACCATGGACACCCGGAAGATTCCGCTGGAGGTCCGCAAGCTGATCGCCAAGGCGCACCCGTACGACGCGTGGCGCAAGGTTGCCGGTCTGAACCCGACCGACGACCCGCCGGCCTCGACCATCCTGCCGCCGGCTGTCCCGGGCTTCGACAAGTACGAGCTCCCGGGTCTGACCGGTACCGGTAAGGGTGCCGAGGACGACGCGGTGGCCGCCGAGGTCAAGTCCGAGCTGGCGAAGATCGGCAAGTCGAACTTCGAGCTCAGCTGGTACTACTCGATCGACGACAAGATCTCGACCCAGACGACGCAGCTGCGCAAGCAGATGTTCGAGAAGGCCGGCTTCAAGGTCCGCGCCATCGGCGTCCCGAAGGCCAAGATCCGTACCTTCACCGGTGACCAGAACGCTCCGGTGAACATCGGCAAGACCCCGACCGGTTGGTGCTCCGACTGGCCGAGCGGCACCAGCTGGTTCCCGGTGCTGTTCAAGTCCGACGCGATCCCGCTGGGCAACAGCGTCGGTCAGCTGCAGGACAAGGCCCTCGACGCCGAGATCGACGCCGTGACGGCGAAGAGCCCGGACGAGCAGCTGACGGAGTGGAAGAACATCGACAAGGAGATCCTGGAGAAGTACCTCCCGGTCCTGCCGCTGTACTACAGCTCTACGAACTCGCCGGTCGGTAAGAACATCGGGCACGCGATCAACGACCCGACACAGGGCATGCCCGAGTTCACCTCGATGTTCCTGAAGCAGCCCTGATCCAAGTCCGTTCTGAAGTAGTAGTCAGTCATTGAACGGTGATGTGGTGCCCGGACCACCGTCCGGGCACCACATCGATCGGTGAGGAGACAACCCCGTGCTCTATTTCGTGGCGCGCCGAATGGTCAGCGCGCTCAGTGTCGTGTTGGCGACGCTCATCGCCACCTTCGCGTTGTTCTTCGTCGCGCCGACCGATCCGGCCGGTGCGATCTGCGGCGAGCGCCAGTGCACCCAGCAGCGCTACAACGAGATCAGGCAGAACCTGCATCTCGACCGGCCGAAGGTGCAGCAGTTCGCGGAGTACACGGCGGGAATCTTCACCGGCCGCGACTTCACCACATCGGGCGTGACGCAGCACTGCGCTGCGCCGTGTCTCGGCTTCTCGTTCAAGAACGACCGCCCGGTCACGGAGATGATCAAGACCCGGTTCCCGGTGACGGTCTCACTCGTGCTCGGGTACGCCGTCCTGGTGCTGACGATAGGCGTGTTCGTCGGATCCATGGCGGCGAAGAGACGCGGGACCCTGGGCGACCGGGCACTGATGACCAGCACGCTGGTGGTCAGTTCCGTGCCGTACTACATCGTCGCCCTGATGGTCGCCCTCTACCTGACCGTGCTCTATCCGATTCTTCCACGGGGTGAATGGACACCACTCTCGGAGAATCCGGCGAAATGGGCAGCCGGTCTGCTGACACCCTGGCTGGTGCTCGGCGTCTACAACTGCACCGCGTACGCGCGGTACTCACGCGGCTCCATGGTCGAGACGCTGAGCGAAGACTTCATCCGAACCGCGCGGGCCAAGGGCCTGTCCGACCGCGTGGTCACCTACAAGCACGCGCTGCGCTCCGGGTTGATCCCGGTCGTGACGATCTTCGGTCTGGATGTCGCCGGCAGCCTCGGCGGCGCGATCTTCACCGAACGGATCTTCGACCTCCCCGGTCTCGGCGTCCTCGTGCTCGACAGTTTGAACAGCTACGACCTGCCGGTGATCATGGGCACTGTGCTGGTCGCCTCCGTCATCATCGTTGTGATGAACCTGCTGGTGGACATCGGCTACAGCCTGATCGACCCGCGGGTGAGGCTTTCGTGAGCAACCCAGCGCCCCAGGACAGGGGTCCCGAAGACCGGAAGGACAGCATGGCCGAGAGTGCAGCCACTCCGGCGGACGCCACAGCGGCCGCCAAGCGTGGCCCGTCGGTCGCCACCCGTGAGCGTCGCGACGGTTCGATCAACCCCAGCGGCGAGACGCCGTACTTGGTGGTTGAGGACCTGAGTGTGAAGTTCCCGACCGCGGACGGTCTGGTCAGCGCGGTGAACGGGCTGAGCTACTCGGTCCCGCTCGGCCGCACGCTGGCGATCGTCGGCGAGTCCGGCTCCGGTAAGTCGGTGTCGAGTATGGCCGTGATGGGCCTGCACGACCGCAAGCGCACCCGTATCAGCGGGTCGATCCGGCTCGGCGGTGACGAACTCATCGGCCTGTCCGAGAACGACCTGATGAAGATCCGCGGCGACGCGGTGTCGATGGTGTTCCAGGACCCGCAGTCCTCGCTGCACCCGCTGTACACGATCGGCAACCAGCTGGTCGAGGGGTACCGCGTGCACCACAAGGTCTCCAAGGACGTCGCGAAGAAGCGGGCGCTGGAGATGCTCGAACTCGTCGGCATCCCGAACCCGCCGCGGCGCTTCGCGCAGTACCCGCACGAGTTCTCCGGCGGTATGCGGCAGCGCGCGATGATCGCGATGAGCCTGATCAACGACCCGAAGCTGGTGATCGCCGACGAGCCGACCACCGCGCTGGACGTGACCGTGCAGGCGCAGATCCTGGATCTGCTGAACAACCTGCAGAAGGAGTTCGGCTCCGCGATCGTGCTGATCACGCACGACCTCGGCGTGGTGGCCGAGATGGCCGACGACGTCCTGGTGATGTACGCCGGGCGCTGCGTCGAGTACGGCACCGCGGCCGACGTACTGGCGAACCCGCGGATGCCGTACACCTGGGGTCTGCTCGAGTCGATCCCGACCGTCTCCGCGGCGAACGAGCGGCTGCGCCCGATCAAGGGTCTGCCGCCGTCCCTGTTGAACCTGCCGGACGGCTGTTCGTTCAGCGCCCGGTGCCCGTATGTCGAGCGGGTGAAGGGTGAGCTCTGCACCACCCAACTGCCGGACCTGCTGCCGGTGGACGGCGCCGGTGCCCATACGTCCCGTTGTCACCTGCACGACAAGGCCTCGATCTACGAGGCCGAGGTCGCGCCGCGACTGGGCTGACGGCAGAGACTGACAGGGACTGAGGAGATATGAGCGAAACTCTGTTGCAGGTCCGCGACCTGAAGATGCACTTCCCGATCAAGGAAGCGGCGGGTCTGGGCCGGACCAAGAAGGTCGTGCAGGCCGTCGACGGCGTGAACTTCGAGCTGAAGGCGGGCGCGAGCCTGGGCCTGGTCGGCGAGTCCGGCTGCGGCAAGTCGACCACCGGCCGGATGATCACCCGGCTGCTGACCCCGACGGCCGGCGAGATCGTGTTCAAGGGCACCGACATCGCGCAGCTGAAGGAGCGGGAACTGCGCCCGTTCCGCCGGCAGCTGCAGATCGTGTTCCAGGACCCGTACAGCTCGCTGAACCCGCGCCAGACGGTCAGCAACATCATCAGTACGCCGCTGCGCGTGCACAACCTGGTCAAGAAGGGCAAGGAACTCGCCCGGGTCCAGGAGCTGCTGGAGCGGGTCGGGCTGAACCCGGAGCACCACAACCGGTACCCGAACGAGTTCTCCGGCGGTCAGCGGCAGCGCATCGGTATCGCCCGGGCGCTCGCGGTCGAGCCCGAGGTGATCATCGCCGACGAACCGGTGTCCGCACTGGACGTGTCGATCCAGGCCCAGGTGATGAACCTGCTCGAGGACCTGCGGCGCGATCTCGGGATCGCGTTCGTGTTCATCGCGCACGACCTCGGCGTGGTCCGGCACTTCTGTGACGAGGTCGCGGTGATGTACCTCGGCAAGATCGTCGAGCAGGGCTCGCGGGACCAGATCTACAACGCCCCGCAGCACCCGTACACGCAGGCTCTGCTGTCGGCGGCGCCGGACCTCGGCACGATCCGCGGGGTTCCGCCGAAGGAGCGGATCCGCCTGGTCGGCGACGTACCTTCGCCGATCGACCCGCCGAGCGGCTGCCGGTTCCGGACCCGCTGCTGGAAGGCCGAGGACATCTGCGCCACCCAGGAGCCCCTGCTGGAGATCAAGCCGCAGTCGACCCCGGGCCACACGGCCGCCTGCCACTTCGCGGAGCCCAAGGTCGACCTGACCGCCGCCACCGCGTAACCAACGGAGAAAGCCCCCGTCAACGACGACGGGGGCTTTCTCGTGCGCTGACTTACTTATGGGCCTACTTGTGGGTCCAGGCAACAGGATCGCTCAGGTGGAGCAGGAGTCGGCCGAGGAGAGTCCAGCAGACGCCCCATAGCGCGATGGCCACGAAGTGGGGTACGTCGCCGAGGGCCAGGCCGATCGGGATGGTGAGGGGCCAGAGTCCTGTGAGCAGCGGCAGTGCACGGGCCGGACCGGTCCACAGGCGGGCTCGGAGGATCGCGATGCCGGCGACGATCAGGCCCAGGGCGGAGAGCATCATGAACGCGCTGAAGAACGGGATGGCGCGGTCCTGGTCTGCGACCGCGTAGAAGTGGGCCAGCGCGAAGAGCGTCATCGTTACAGAGACGACGGTCAGGGTCTTGCGGGCAAGCGGTACGGCGGCGCTACGCAGGCCGAGTACGCCGGCGGTGGCCAGCAGCGCGCTGGCGCCGGCGAACCCGAACCAGGCGCTGTCGGCGATGTTCGCGTCGATCGCGGCGACGGTACCGGCCGCGACGATGCCCAGTCCGCCGACGATGGTCGTCCAGCCGAGCGGACGCAGTGCGGGGCGGGCGGCGGTTGTTGTGATGGTGCTCATCGGAAGTTCCCCCTCAAGAAGCGGCTTGTGATGTCTCCAGGCTCGGTGCGGGTCGACCGAGGTCGACAGGGGAGGGAACCCGGGTCGGCCGGGACATTTGCCTAGAGACAGCGGGTATCCCGGCACCGCACCATGGGCACTGTGAGCATCGATCGCAGAACCTGGGTGGGGATTCTGCTCGGCCTCGTCCTGGTGGAGGCCGTGGCTGCGGTCGGCGGTGCGGTCGCGACCGGGCTCAGTTTCGCGTCGGCGCGGGACAGCTTCATGATTCCCAACCTCGCTGTCGGGCTCAGCAGCGCGGTGTCGGGCGGTCTGATCGCATGGCACCGGCCGCGGAACTGGCTGGGCTGGCTGCTGCTGGGTGCGGGGATCGCGCAGACCGGTACGCCGGCCGTGACGCCGTGGCTGATCCACGCGCTCGAAGGCCCTGGTTCGGCACAGTTGCCTGCGACCCTGTATTCCGCGCTGTGGCCGTGGTCGGTCAGTCTGTTCGTCCCGCTCGCGTTGCTCGTCTTCCCGGACGGCAGGCTCCCGGGTCCTGCCTGGCGTCCTGTGCTGGTTGTTGCCCTCGTCAACGCTCCGTTGCAGATCCTGCTGTTCAGTGCAGACCGCAATCCGCTGGCCGCGGTGCAGGTGCTCGGTCCGGCGGCGCGGGACCGAACTGTGTCGTGGTTCCGGATCCCGGCGCTCGACGGGCTGATTCCTCTGCAGACAATCTCGGACGTGTTGCTGGCCGGGACGTTGCTGGCGGCAATCGCGGGACTTGTGGCGCGCTACCGGCGTGGTGACGAGCGGGTCCGTCGGCAACTCCTCTGGCTGTTGCTGGCAGCAACGATTGCGGCGGTGCTGATCGCGTCGTTGCGGTTCGCCGGGCCGATCGACACCACCGGGTTCCCGATCATCTTGCTGATACTGGTCGCGCTGATCCCGGCCTCGATGACGGTCGCCGTACTGCGGTACCAGTTGCTCGACATCCGGCTGGTCTGGTCCCGGACGGTGACGTATGTGCTGCTGACGGCCGCGGTCGCGGCGACGTACCTCGGGCTCGTGGAATTGGCCGACCGTTTGCTCCGTCCGCGGATCAGCGCGAGTGGAGCCGTGCTGGCGACGTTGCTGGTGGCGATCGGGTTCAATCCGGTGCGCCTCCGGCTGCAGCGCCTCGTGGATCGCCTGTTTTATGGGGATCGGGGCAACCCGGTGCGCGCGGCATCGTCGGTTGCGGCCCAGTTGGCGGGGGCGTCGGAGCCGGCCGACGTACTGCCGGCTGTGTGTCAGGCCTTGCGCCTTCCGTACGCCGCGTTGACGGATGAGGCCGGCGTGATTCGCGGGGAGCATGGGAGTCGGACTTCGTTGCTGGTGGCAATTCCTCTGCTGCACGCAGGTAAACGGGTCGGTGAGCTTCAGGTCGGCGTGCGTCCGGGGGAGAGCCGGTTGTCCGCGGCTGATCGGGTCGTGCTCGAGTTGATGGCGGCGCCGCTCGGTGTCGCGTTGCGGGCGCAGGCGTTGTCGGACGCCGTACAGCAGTCGCGGCGGGAGCTCGTCGCAGGGCGCGAGGAGGAGCGACGTCGGTTGCGGCGGGATCTGCATGACGGGCTGGGTCCGGCGCTGACCGGGATCGGGTTCCGCGCCGACGCGGTGATGAACCTCGCCGACGATCCGGTGCGACCGCTTGCCGCTGAGATTCGTGCGATTGTTGACAATGCGATTGCCGACGTACGACGGCTGATCAATCAGCTACATCCGTCCGCGCTGGACGACGTCGGATTGGTGGAAGCGGTACGACGGCATGCGGCGCTCGTCGACCGTCGGGGCGATGGATCGCCTTTGCGGGTGACCGTCGAGGCCGATGACGTGCCTGATGCCTTGCCGGCGGCTGTTGAGGTCACGGCGTACCGGATCGTCACGGAGGCGCTGACGAATGTCGCGCGGCATTCGCGGGCGGGGGAGGCCGAGGTTCGGATCAGTGGCGATGCGCAGACGCTCAGATTGTCGATTGTCGACGATGGACCTGCAGTCAATGGTCGGTGGGTGCCGGGCGTGGGGCTGACGTCGATGCGCGAACGGGTGGCCGAGTTGGGTGGCACGCTGGTGGCGGAAGGTACTGCGACCGGTGGCCGGGTTCAGACCTGTCTGCCGTTGGAGGTTTCGCGATGACGGTCCGGGTGGTGCTGGCCGACGATCATCCGGTCGTACGGGACGGGTTGCAGGTGCTGCTCGCCTCGGTGGACGGGATCTCCGTGGTGGGCGTGGCGGAGAACGGGCCGGAGGCTGTCCGCGCTGCGGTGACGCTGCAGCCCGACGTACTCGTGATGGATATCCACATGCCCGGCGGAGACGGTGTCGCGGCGACGAAGGAGGTCGCTCGCGTGGCGCCGGCGGTCGGCGTACTCATGTTGACAATGCTGGACGACGACGAGACCGTCCGGGCCGCAGTACGGGCGGGTGCGGCCGGCTATGTGTTGAAAGGGTCGTCGCAGCAACAAATCGTGCGGGCGATCCAAGCGGTTGCCGCGGGCGACTCGATCCTCGGGTCCGGGGTCGCCCGACACGTCCTCGACGCGGCCGCGGGGCGGGTGAGCGCACCGCCGGATCCCTTGCAGGCATTGACGCCACGCGAACGTCAGATCCTCGGATTGTTGGCCGGCGGATTGTCGACAACCGCCATGGCGGCCCGGCTCGCCCTCACGCCGAAGACCGTCAACAACAACCTGTCGACGATCTTCGGCAAACTCGGCGTAGCCAACCGAACCGAAGCAGCCCTTTTCGCGCGCGGCGCCCTCAGGCCCGACTCTGCGCTCAGGCCCGCCCGTGCGCCTGACGACTCCGCCGACTGAGCGAGTCGATAGTGACGGCGATCAACAGAACGCCGGCGGTCACCATGTAGCGGACGCTCGAGTCCAGGCTCAGCAGTGCGAGGCCGTTGGAGATCGACATGATCACCAGCGCCCCGAGGAGCGCGGAGTACGCCGAGCCGCGGCCGCCGAACAGACTGGTGCCGCCGATGACGGCTGCCGCGATCGCGTTCAGGTTGGTGTCCGCGCCACCGCTGCTCTGGTTCACCGCGACCAGCCTGGCCGCGGCGAGCAGACCGCCGACGGCGGCGAACGTCGAGCAGGCCGCGAACACGGACAGGTAGATCATCCGCACGTTGATACCGGCCCTCCGGGCGGCCTCCACGTTGCCGCCGACGGCGACGACGGAGCGGCCCCACCGGGTACGCCGTACCGTCAGATCGGTCGCGACCACGAGCGCGAGGAAGAGCAGGAACATCGACGAGACACCGCGGTCACCGTTCAGGATCAGCACGGGGATCAGCAGCACGAGCGCCAGCGCGCCGGCCTTGATCGCGATCATCGAGGTCGGCGCCGTCGAGAGACCGGCCGTGGCCCGGGCGCCCCGGGTGCGGAGCCGCGTCAGCACGTAGAGCGCGACGACGACCGCGATCAGGGCGTAGGCGAGCGCGGGGGAGAGGAAGCTTCTCGTCGCGAAGCCGACCAGCGCAGAGTCGTACGGAAGGTTGAGCGAGCCTTCCTTGCCGAGCACCAGCAACTGCAGGCCCAAGAATCCCAGCAGACCGGCAAGCGTGATCACGAAGCTCGGCACGCCGAAGCGTGTGTAGAGCGCGCCGTAGAACATGCCGATCACCAGGCCGAGCGCCACACCGGCCACCAGCGAGAGCACGAGCGGCCAACCCTTGTTGACGAAAGTGACTCCGAGCACCGCGGCCGACAGGCCGCTGACGGAACCTACCGAGAGGTCTATCTCGCCGAGGAGCAGGACCAGGACGATGCCTAGGGCAATTACTCCGACGGAGGTGGTTTGCAGGGTCAGGTTGACCAGGTTGCGGCTGGAGAGGAAGGAGCCGTTAGCGATCTGGAACACCGCCCAGATGATGATCAGACCGACGACCACCGGTACCGAACCCAGGTCGCCGGAGCGCAGCCGGGCGGTGAAGGCGGAGACGGCGCCGCTGAGGCCGCTGCTCGCGATCAGCCGTTCGTCCTGCAGGTCGGCGGGTAGCTGTTCGATCCCGTTCGCTTCGGGTGTGGCCGGCGTGCTGGTGACGTCCTGGGGACGGGTGCCCGATCCGTGCAGGCTCATGATGCGGGACCCTCCTCCCGGCTTCGGCGCGCTGCACGCTCCGAGACCGCGTTGTCGGTGGCGCCGGTGATGGCGGCGATGATGTCTTGCGTCCTGGTCTCGCTGACCACGAAGACGCCGTTGTTGCGGCCGAGACGCAGTACGGCGACCCGGTCGGCGACCGCCATCACGTCGGCCATGTTGTGGCTGATCAGGATCACGGCCAGGCCGCGTTCGCGCAGCCGCTCGACCAGGTTGAGGACCTCGGCGGTCTGAGCGACGCCGAGGGCCGCGGTCGGTTCGTCCAGCATCACGACCTTGGGCCGGCCGAGCAGACTGCGGGCGATCGCGACGGTCTGCCGCTGGCCGCCGGACAGGCTGGCGACCGGGATCCGGACCGACGGGATCTTCGCGGACAGCTGCCGGAGCAGCTCCCACGACTGGCGTTCCATCTCGACCTCGTCGAGGACGCGGCCCTTGCGGAGCTCGCGGCCCAGGTACAGGTTCGCGACGACGTCGAGGTTGTCGCACAGCGCCAGGTCCTGGAACACGGTGGCGATCCCGAGCTGCTGCGCCTCGGCCGGGCTGCCGACGCGGACGGCGCGGCCGTCGAACACCATCGTCCCGTCGTCGGCGGTGTAGACGCCGGCGATGGTCTTCACCAGCGTCGACTTGCCGGCGCCGTTGTCTCCGACCAGCGCCAGGACTTCGCCGGCCCGGACCTCCAGCTCGATGTTCTTCAGGGCCTGTACGGCGCCGAACCGCTTGGAGATGCCCTGCAGCGTCAGCACGGTACCGGCGCCGATGTCGGGAGGAGCCGGGGTAGCCGAGGGAAGTGTCACGAGATCAGCCTCCAGGACTTATTTCACGCCATGATCCTCGCCGGGGGCGCGGTTGGGGAGAGGGCCCGGCGTAGCCCCCCGCACCTCACTGCGGGGGGCTACGCCGAGGGCGGGCCGGTTTCGGCTAGTTGCTGGACAGTCCGGCCGCGGCGCAGGCGGCGGCGAACGACGCGGTGCAGATGTCGCTGACCTTGTAGATGTTGTCCTTGATCACGGTGTCCTTGATGTTGGCCTTGGTCACCGCGACCGGGTCGAGGATCGTCGACGGAACGCCGCTCTTGTCGGTGGTCGACTCGGGCTTGCCGCCGTTCGCCAGCGCCACCGCACCCTTCGCGGCGGCCTCGGCCTGCGGCTTGACCGCCTTGTAGATCGTCATCGCCTGGTCGCCGGCGACGATCCGCTGGATCGCGGCCAGCTCCGAGTCCTGACCGGTGACCGGCGGCAGCGGCGTCACGCCACCGCCCTTGAGTGCTGCGATCGCACCGCCGGCGGTGCCGTCGTTGGCGGCGTACACGCCGACCAGGCCGTTCTTGATCGCGCTCAACTGACCTTCCATCCAGGCCTGCGCCTTGTCCGGGCTCCAGTCCGGGGTGTCGAACTCGGCGGCGATCTTGAACCCGCTCGAGTCGAGCACGCTGTGCGCGCCCTTCTTGAAGTCGGCCGCGTTCGGGTCGGTCGGCGAGCCGTTGATCATCGCGATGTTGCCGGACGTCTTACCGGCCGCCTTCAGATCGTCGACCAGAGTCTGGGCCTGGAGCTTGCCGACTGCCTCGTTCTCGAACGAGACGTAGTAGTTGGCGTTCTCGATGAACCGGTCGTACGCGACCACCGGGACGTTCTGCCCCTTGGCGGAGCTGACCACGGCGGCGGCCGCCTTGCCGTCGACCGGGTCGAGGACGAGCACGTTCGCACCTTGGGTCAGCGCGGCCTCGGCCTGCTGTTGCTGCTTCGACGCGTCCTGGTCGGCGTTGCTGTAGATCAGCTCGCAGTCGGCGCAGGCAGCCTTGAGGGCCTCGGTGAACAGCGGGCGGTCGAGCGCCTCGTAGCGGGTGGTCTTGGACTCGGGCAGCAACAGCGCGATCTTCTTCGCGCCGCCTGAGCCGCTGCCGGAGTCGTTGTCGGAGCCGCAGGCCACCAGGGAGACGGCCAGGGCCGAGACGGCGATGCCGAGCCCGACGAGACGAGTTGCTGAGAAGGACATATGGCGGCTCCTTGACGAGACGGCCCGATTGGCCTGCCCGAAGTCAAGCTCCCCTGAGTCTTGGCGTCAAGACTTGAATTCAAGAAATGGAGATATTGATGTGACTCAGCACCGACGCTCGGTGGATGGCGCCGACGATATCGGCCTCGTCGCCGAGTTCGGCCGGGCGGAGTTCGACCGTCGCGGCGGCGCTCGGGATCGCGCAACGGTCCAGCGCTTCACGGAGCGGGGCCAGGATGAGTTCGCCGGCCTCGGCCATCAGGCCGCCGACGACGACAACTTCCGGGTTGAGCAGGTTCACCACGCCGGCCACCGCCACGCCGACCCGGCGGCCGGCGTCCTCGATCACGCGACGGCAGCCGACGTCGCCGCCGAGCGCGCGGATCACGATGTCCTTCAATCGCAGCGGTCCGTGCGAGGCGGCCAGGCTGTTGATCAGTGCTCGCGAGCCGACGAACGTGTCCAGGCAGCCGCGGTTGCCACACCGGCAGATCGGCCCGTTCTCGTCGATCGTGACGTGCCCGATCTCGCCCGCCGTACCGGCCGAGCCGCGGAACACGTCGCCGTTGATCACGATCCCCGCGCCGACGCCGTACGAGAACTTCAGATAGCAGCCGTTCCGTACGCCGCGGAGCGCGCCGGCCCGCAATTCGCCCAGCGCAGCAAGGTTTGCGGTGTTGTCGAGGGCGACCGGGGCGCGCAGGTGACCGGCCATCGCCTCGGTCACATTGACGCCGCGCCAGCCGGGCAGTACGGCGTCGGAGCCGGCCTCGCCGCTGATGGAATCGACCGGCATCGGCAGCCCGAACCCGATCGCGGAGATGTTCTCGACGCCGGAGCTGACCGTCTCGGCCAGGTCGGCGAGCAGCCGGGCGGCGCGCTCCATGCCGTCGTCGGCGACGTGGTCGGCCTGCAGCGGCATCAGCTGCTGGGCGAGGATCTCGCGGGACTCGTCGGCGATCGCGACCCGGACGTCCCGCTCGCCGAACGCGACGCCGGCGAGTAGACCGCCGCCGGACGCGAGCGAGACGAGTACGGCGCGGCGGCCGTTGCGGATGCTGCGGGAGAGGCCGACCATGCCGGCCTGGTCCAGCTCCTTGACCATGTTCGACACGGTGGCCGCGGACAGGCCGGACGCGGCGGCGATCTCGACCTGGGTGAGCGGGCCGTGCTGCCGGACGACCCCGAGAACGCGCGCACGGTTGGCTTCGCGGAGCGAAGCCTGCGATCCCGGCGCCGGGCGGGTTGCGTTCATTACATAAAGATAACGGATCGCGGGCCGAGCGCGGTCGCTCCGCGCTCGTGAACCAGGAACATCGTCTGCAACCTCGCTGTCACTACCCCACTAGAACGTTCAACGGCGACAGTAGACCACTTCGGTTTGAGGGTGGTGGAGGCAGGCTTTCAGACCGTCAGAGCGAGGGTCAGCAGGGCCAGCGGGAGGGCCAGTTCGATGGTCGCGCCGAGGACGTCGCCGGTGGTGCCGCCGAGGGCTGTGCGGGCGCGGCGGGTGGTGGCGAGGCTCGTTGCGACGGCCAGGAGGACCGCGGCGGCGGAGCCCGCGAGGCGGTTCGGGGACGGCCAGGTCACGGCGAGGGCGGCGGCGAGTACGACGGCCGCGGCAACGCCGGCTGTGAGCGGGCGGACTGTGCCGGCGACGAACGTACCCAGGCCGTCGGGGCGGGCTGCGGGGACCGACGTACGGCAGGACCAGGGGAGGGTGAGGCGGCTCGCGGTGGTGGCGATCAGGACGGCTTGCCAACCGAAGCCGGACTGGATGCAGGCGGTGAGGGCGGCGACGTCGAGGAGCAGTACGCCGACGATCGCGACGACACCGAACGGGCCGATGTCGCTCTGCTTCATGATCCGCAACATGGTCTCGCGATCCCGCCGGGACCCGAGCGCATCCGAGAAGTCAGCCAGGCCGTCAAGATGCAATCCACCGGACAGCCCAGCAATCACCAGCACTCCCAGCACAGCCGCCAGCAGGTCCGCCTCCGGCTTCACCAGCTGAGCCACCGCGATCACACCCGCCGCAACCCCGCCAATCACCACCCCCACAACCGGCGCCAGCACCATCGCCCGCCCGCCAACCACCCGATCCACCCGCGAGGGAACCCCCGCCGGAAGCACCGTGAGCGTCCCGAACGCGAGGCGCCCACCATCAAGCCACCCGCTCGAGGCCGGCCGGGGGTCGTCTGGTGCGGCCGGGGGTGGGTCTTGGGGTGGCGGCGTCATGTGAGGGGGATTGTTCGGCCGGCGATGGTCCAGAGGACCTGGTCGGAGGCGAGGGAGATGGTGGTGTTGAGGCGGCCCATCAGGTCTCGGAAGAGGCGGGTGCCGGGGTCGGCGGGGACTATGCCGGAGCCGACGTCGTTGCTGACGGCAACCACTCGCCGGGGAGTGGCGGACCAGGCGTCGGCCAGTTCCGCGATCTGTTGTTCGACGGCGTCGGCGCGGTGCAGGTTGGTCCAGACGTCGGCCGCGTCCATGGTCCGGGAGAGCCAGAGAGTCAGGCAGTCGATCAGGACGGGCGGGCCGGGAGTGGCCAGGAGTGGGACCAGGTCGATCGTCTCGGCCAGACCCCAGGACGCCGGGCGGCGGGACTGATGCTTGGCGACGCGAGCGGCCCACTCTGAGTTGCCGGAGTCGTCCCCGCCGGTGGCGACGTACAGGACGTCAGACTCCAAGGACAGCAGGCGTTCGGCGGCGATGGACTTGCCGGATCGGGCTCCGCCGAGGATCAGCGTTCGGTCAGGCATCGGTCCTCCGCTCGAAAACCACAGGCGCCTCGAAGGCCGCCTTCCGCGCCGTACGGCGGAACGCGTTCAGGATGGGCCGCCCCAGCAGCAGGACGAGTACGGCGGACAGGATGCCGCGCGGGATGTCCCAGCCCAACGAGGTCGCCACCACGAACAGCAAGTACCGGTGCAGGTTCGCCGCCAGCTCGTCACCGGGCACGAATGAGAAGTCGCTGCCGAACGTCGCGTACGGCCAGAACCACAGGTTCATCATCACGCCGTACAGCACCCCCGACACCATCGAGTACGCCGCCAGCAGCAGCAACTCCAACCGCCCGCCGACCCGCGGCAACAGCCCCGCCAGACACCCCACCCACGCGCACGCGAACATCTGGAACGGCATCCACGGCCCGACCCCGCCGCTGATCAACGCCCCGCCCAGCAGCGACACCGCCCCGAGCACGAACCCGAACCCGGCGCCGAAGGCCCGCCCCGCCAGCACCAGCACGAAGAACCCGGGCTCGAGCCCCGCCGTACCCGGACCCAACGCCCGCAAGGCCGCACCGACCGCCGCGAGCATGCCGACCAGCGAGATCACCTTCGCGTCGATCCCGGACTCGGACAGCTCCGCGAGTACGACGGCCACCAGCAACGGCAGCAGCAACACGAACAACCACGGGGCGTCGGTCGTGTGACCGATCGCGGATGCACCCGTCTGCGATGTCCGGAAGAACAGCGGCCATGCGAACGCGAGTACGCCAACGAGCGACGCGACCAGCAACGTCGCCGTACTCCGCGGCTTGAGCCGGATCAGCCTCACGACGCCCGGTCCAATGCTTCGGCGACCTCTCCGACGGTCAGGAACGGCAACGGAGCAAGGATCTTCGCCACCTGTGGCGCGAACGCCGGCGACCCGGCAATCACCTCTGCCGTCTCGCCGTCGCTGACCAACTCGCCCTCGGCGAGCACCATCACCCGAGTGGCGACCTCAGCGACCATCTCGACGTCATGCGTCGACAACACGACCGCATGCCCGGCCGCGGCCAGCTCGCGCAGAATCGCCACCAGGCGGCGCTTGGCGCCGTAGTCCAGCCCGCGTGTCGGCTCGTCCAGCAACAACAACGGCGGAGCGCCGCACAGTACGACGGCCAGCGCCAGGCAGAGCCGCTGTCCCTCGGACAGGTCCCGCGGATGCTGGTCCAAAGCCACATCTGGTGCCAGCCGCTCGAGGAGCGCCCGGCAACTACCCGCGGGCACCTTGAAGTCGGAGTCCGCGGCAGAACACTCGTCGGCGACCGTCGCGGCATAGAGGAGGTCTGCAGGCTCTTGTGGGACCAGTCCGACCGCCTTCACCAGTTGCGCGGGCTTCATCTGGTGCGGGTCAGTCCCGGCCGCGACTGCAGTGCCCGACCGAGCCGGCAGGATGCCGACGAGCGCATTGAGCAGCGTCGACTTGCCCGCGCCGTTGCGGCCCATCAGCGCGACGACCTCACCGGCCTTCACACTGAGCGACACGCCACGCAGCGCCATCACGTTGCCGTAGCCAACGACCAGATCACTACACCGAGCCAGCTCAGCACCTAGCGCAGCAGCCGACCGCACCGGTGCAGCACTGTCCAGCTGGCGCCGTAGCGCGACGGCAGCCCGCCGAGCGTCCCGCACGGACAGGGGGAGTGGCGACCAACCGGCCAACCGTCCCAGCTCGACTACAGGCGGCGCGACCGGTGCGGTGACCATGCGCTCACCGGGCAGCCCTGTCGACACAGCAGCCGCACCACCCGGTACTTCGATCACGCGGTCGGCGTACTGGATCACACGCTCGAGCCGATGCTCAGCCAGCACCACTGTGACGCCCAGGTCGTGCACCAGCCGCTGCAGCGCAGCCAGCACCTCTTCGGCTGCCTGTGGGTCGAGTGCAGACGTCGGCTCATCCAGCACGAGTACCGCCGGATGCGACGTCAGCGCTGCTCCGATAGCGGTCCGCTGCCGCTGGCCACCCGACAACGACGTCAGTGCACGGTCCCGTACGTCGGCCAGCCCCAGCAGGTCGAGCGTCTCCTCGACGCGTCGCCGCATCACGTCCGGAGCCATGCCCAGCGACTCCATGCTGTAAGCCAGCTCGTCTTCGACCGTGTCGGTGACGAACCCCGCCATCGGGTCCTGACCGACCATCCCCACCACGTCCGCGAGGTCCCGCGGCCGGTACTCCCGGGTGTCCCGTCCGTCGACGAGCACCCGACCGGACAGCGTGCCGCCGGTGAAGTGCGGCACCAGTCCGTTGATTGCCCGCAGCAACGTGGACTTGCCGGACCCGGTCCGCCCGATCACCAGCGCCAGCTCGCCCTCCGGCACGATGAGACTCACGTCGCGGAGCGCCGGCTCACTGGCCCCGTGGTACCTCACAGATACGCGGTCGAACTCGATCATGCGACCGCCTTCTTCAACGGCGGTGCGGCCAGCGCAGGCACCAGTCCGATCAGTACACCGACAACCGGCAGCAGGGGAACCGGTGGTACGACCAACGGACCGTCCAGCAACAGCCCGTGCACACCACGTGCTGCGGCGGTCACCATCGCACCCGCAGCCACCGCACCGGCCGCCACGACCAGCCACTCAGGCAAAGCCCACGGATCGGGCCGGTACCTCGTCCTGGCCACCCGCTGACGTCCGATGGCCATCGCTCCGACCGCGAGCAGTACGCCGACGGCCAGTGCGCCCGCGGCGAGCGGGAACGACATGGAGTCGGTCAGCAGCGCGTAGACGCCGAGCAGGATGCCCAGCAGTCCGAGTAGCACGCTCAGCGCTGTGAGCCGACGCTGAGCGCGCGGGGCATGCGCCGTACGGCCGTAGCCGCGGGAGTCCATCGCGGCAGCGAGCTCCACCGACCGGTCCAGGGCGCCTTCCAACACGGGCATGGCCGTCGTACGGAAGGAGGCGCGGGTGCGGCCGCGCAAACGGCGTGCGGCGCGGATGCGGCGACCGTCGGTCACCAGTTGAGGTGCGAAGGTCAGTGCGACTACACAGGCCACGCCCATCTCGTAGAGCGCTCCGGGCAACGACTTCAGCAGGCGCCGTGGACTGGCCAGTGCGTTAGCAGCACCTATGCAGCACAGCATGACGGCCAGTTGCGCACCGTCGTACAGGGCGGTCACCAGAGCCTCTGCCGTCACCTCTCCGCCGAGCTTGACGCCCGCAGCCCAGGCAGGCAAAGGGATCTGCGGCAGCGTGAACAGCACGGTGTTCCCCTGCGAGCGGGTCGACAAGAGCGCCTGCAGCACCACGCGGACGCCGATGACCACCAGACCGAGCTTCAGGAACGCAGTGAAGCTGTGTGCCCACGGCGCATCGCTCCGGCGCGCTGCCACGACGAATCCGGTGACCGCGAGGATCAGGGCCAGCAGGACCGGGTTGCGGGTCCTGCTGGCCGCCACAGCCATACAGAGCGCCCACAACCACCAGGCCCCCGGGTGGAGCGCCCGGGGGAGTGTGAGGTGGTGGACGGCGCGCACGACTACTTAGCCGCAGTACGACGGCGGTTGAGAACGAACCCGCCTCCGCCCAGAAGGACCACGACGATTGCCGCGATGATGATGCCGGTCCAGGGCGCTCCGCTGTCGTCCTTCGAGGACGCGGCCGGTGTCGGCTGGACGGCAGTCGATCCCACTGCCGGGCCGACCTGCAGCGTGACAGGGGCGTCGGTAGCTGGGACGTTGATGCTCTTCACCTGGTCGCCGCAGCCCTTGGACGGGTAGCCGGCGACGCCGCAGGTGAGGCCCTTCTCGATCCGGACCGGCGCGACGGCGGCCAGGACCTGCGCGCCGTTCGACTTCGGATCCGTGACCACACAGGTGCCGGTCGGCTGGGCCGGCGTGTCACCGGTGACCGCGTCCTCCGGCGTACCGGGGTCGACGACCAGCGCCACCCGCTTCTTGCCGGTCTCCGCCGGGGTCTTGCCGCAGATCGCGTCGAAGTCGCCCGCTGCGCGCGGCACCCGCGGCTTCGCGCCGCCGACGGCGAACCGCCAGCCCTCGACGCCGCCGTCCGCCGGGACGTAGGCGTCCGCGCCCTTCTGGGAGAAGGCCCAGGTGCCGTTGGTCCACTGGTAGTAGCCCCAGAACCGGTAGCCGTCCTCGGCCTGGGCTGCGCTTGTTGTAACGGTTGCGACAGTCCCAGCCAGCAGGAGACCCGCCAGCAGGCTGAAGACCAGTCGTACGGTCCGATGTGCAGTCATTCTCGTGTCCTCGTTCGGGCCGCAGCCCGGTGGAGGAGATCCCGCCTGCACCGGCAGGGTAGGGGCTCCACCCGCGGACCACGGCGGGTAGGTGAGCCTGTCTGCCTGCGTCACAGTGGTCCGGCTCGCCACCCGGCTCCAGTTGGAGACGGGTGGCCTACGGTTGCGGGTCAGCGCCGGACTTCGACCGGCTTCCCTGTGACGCAGACGTGTGGTTCGACCGGAACTCTACTCTGTGACTATTCGGCCGACGACAGACTCATCGGCCCGTAGACCTCACGGTTGTCCTCGAGCAGGTAGACCTGGCTGACGCCGCGGTCGGCCAGATCGCGCCAGACCTCGCCCAGCCAGCTCTCCGCGTCACCCTGGGCCGAGAACTCCGCCCCGCCGACCTCACCCGGGTCGACCAGGGCGCCGGAAGCGGTCTCGAACCGCCAGTTCCAGCTCATCACGCCACCCGCGCTTGCGGCGAGTTCTGCGCGGTCTTGGCCGGGTCACGCTCGACGATGCCGCCGAGTACCTCGTCGATCCGCTTGAGCAGACCGTCGTCCAGCTTCACGCCGGATGCCTTCACGTTCTCGGTGACCTGCTCGGGCCGGGAGGCGCCGACGATCGCGGAGGAGACGTTCGGGTTCTGCAGCACCCAGGCGACCGCCAGCTGGGACAGGGACAGGTCGACCTCGGCCGCGATCGGCTTCAGCTCCTGGACCCGGGTCAGCACGTCGTCGGTCAGGAAGCGCTTGATGAACGTCGCGCCGCCCTTCTCGTCGGTGGCCCGGGAGCCCTCCGGCGGCTGCTGACCGGGCAGGTACTTGCCGGTGAGCACACCCTGTGCGATCGGCGAGAACACCACCTGGCCGATGCCGAGCTCCTCCGAGGCCGGGACCACCTCGGCCTCGATCACCCGCCAGAGCATGCTGTACTGCGGCTGGTTGGAGACGAACGGGATCCGCAGCTCGCGGGCCAGCCGGTGGCCCTCCTGCAGCTGCTCCGCGGTCCACTCCGAGACACCGATGTACAGCGCCTTGCCCTGCCGGACGACGTCGGCGAACGCCTCCATCGTCTCCTCCAGCGGCGTCTCGGTGTCGTACCGGTGCGCCTGGTAGAGGTCGACGTACTCCGTGCCGAGCCGCTTCAGCGAGCCGTTGATCGACTCGTGGATGTGCTTGCGGGACAGGCCGGTGTCGTTCGGGCCCTTCGGGCCGGTCGGCCAGTACACCTTGGTGAAGATCTCCAGCGACTCGCGTCGCTCACCGGCCAGCGCCTCGCCGAGCACCGACTCGGCCGCCGTGTTGGCGTAGGTGTCCGCGGTGTCGAACGTCGTGATGCCGGCGTCCAGCGCCGCCCGCACGCAGGCCTTCGCCTGCTCGTTCTCCACCTGCGACCCGTGCGTGAGCCAGTTCCCGTACGAGATCTCGCTGACCTTCAAACCGCTGTTGCCGAGAAAGCGAAAGTCCATACGCCTGACCCTACAGTCAGGTCAGGACGGCTTCTCGCCGCGTTTCACCATCGGCTTCGGCAGCCGCCAGCGACGCATCTGCATGGTCCGGCGAACGGCGTAGAACCCGAGGCCCTTGGTCGACTCCTTCGGGAACTTCACCCCGACCGACTTCTTCAGGCCGGCCGTCAGCAGGAACCAGTCCGCCGCGATCAGCAGGATCATCGCCAGGAACAGCAGGTTGACCATCCCGGCCAGCCACGGGAACTGCGGCGAGAACACCACGCCGACCAGCGACACCACCAGCAGGATCGGCAGCGCGAACTCCATCACGGAGTACCGGGCGTCGACGTAGTCCCGGGCGAAGCGGCGCACCGGGCCCTTGTCGGCAGCGGGCAGGTACCGGTCGTCGCCGGTCTGCATGGCCGACTGCATCTTGCCCCGCTCGGTCCGCACCTTCTCCCGGCGGATCGCCGAGGCCTCTTTGCGGTTGCGTGGCTTTTTGAACGCCGCCTTGCGCGCCGCCTCGGCGTCGCGGCGGCTCGGGGTCGGGCGACCCTTGCCTCCCGCCTTGCCCTGGGGCTCGGCGGGTACGGTGGTATCTGTTTCAGACTTGGAACGACGGAACACGGGGTCAGAACCTCATTCGCAGGGCAGGTCGCGACTCGGGGTGGTCCCCGGACCTCCTTACCACTTTATCGGGGCCGGTCCTGATGGTGTGGTGACCCATAGGGACATAGGGTGGATGACACGCACGCCGGGTCGTCAGTCCGGCACAGAAGGGGTACGGATATCGATGAGCATCTTCAAGCGGATGTCGACGATCTTCAAGGCCAAGGCGAACTCCGCCCTGGACAAGGCCGAGGATCCTCGCGAAACCCTTGACTACTCGTATCAGAAGCAGCTCGAGCTGCTCCAGAAGGTACGGCGGGGCGTGGCCGACGTGGCCACCAGTCGCAAGCGGGTGGAGTTGCAGGCCTCCCAGCTGCAGTCCCAGTCGGCGAAGCTGCAGGAGCAGGCCCAGAAGGCGCTCTCGATGGGCCGTGAGGACCTGGCCCGGGAGGCTCTGACCCGCAAGTCCGGGCTGCAGGGCCAGATCGACGACCTGACCACGCAGCACGCCCAGCTGCAGGGTGAGGAGGAGAAGCTGACGCTCGCCTCCCAGCGGCTGCAGGCCAAGGTCGAGTCGTTCCGGACCCGCAAGGAGACCATCAAGGCCACCTACACCGCGGCCGAGGCGCAGACCCGGATCAACGAGGCCTTCTCCGGCATCTCCGAGGAGATGAGCGACGTCGGTCTCGCGGTCCAGCGGGCCGAGGACAAGACCCAGCAGATGCAGGCCCGGGCCGGTGCGATCGACGAGCTGCTCGCCTCCGGCGCGCTCGACGACGCCAGCGGCACGGTCAAGGACAACATCACCCTGGAGCTGGACCGGATGTCGTCCGGCTCCGACGTGGAGAACGAGCTGGCCGCGATGAAGGCCCAGCTCTCCGGCGGCAGCGCGCCGAAGGAGATCTCCGGTGAGGCACCGGGCGCGGCCCAGCAGTCCGCCCAGACCGCCCAGCAGCCAGTGCAGCCGGCCGCCGAGCCGGTGAGACCTCAGGACGGAGATGTTCGGTGATCGTTCGCATCATGGGTGAGGGTCAGTGGCGACTGGCCGACGAGAAGCTCGACGCGCTCAACACCGTCGACGGCGACCTGGAGAAGGCCGTGTCGTCGGGTGACGAGACCGCGTACCAGTCCGCCTTCGGCGCGTTGCTGGACTTCGTCCGGTCCGGCGAGAAGGTGCCGGACGACGAGCTGCACGACTCCGACGCCATCCTGCCCCCGTCGGACAGCTCGCTCGCCGAGATGCGTGAACTGATCAGCGGCGACGGCTTGATCGCCGGCTGATCACTTGAAGTAATCATTTGAGACCCCTGGGGCCCCGAAAACGGGTCCCAGGGGTCTTTTGCTGTGAGCGGGGTGGCGCGCCGGTAAACACTGGTGATCAGTGCTTTTGTCCGCCGCGTTCCCGTAGTACTGTCTGGGTCACGCCGTTGTGGGGGCGGCGTTGGGCGAAGTCCGTGACGGGGAGTGGGTTGGTCACGGGTTTCGGTATCACCTGTGGGGGGTGACTGTGCGTGACTGAGTTTGTCATGTCCGAAGGGCTCGCTGAACCGGCTGATCTAAGGCCGGCGCCGTCAGGGGAGCGTCGTCGGCCGGTCTGGGTTGTTCCGGACGAAGTGCCGGCAGTGTTGCCGCGCTCGGCCCGGTTCACCGAGGCACGCTGGGTGGCGAAGTACCGTCGGGCATCGTTCGCGGCTGATCTCGGCGCCGGGGTGATCGGTGCCGCGCTGGCGCTGGTGGCCCGGTTCGGGGCCTCGATCAACCTCGGCTACTTCGTGCTGGGCGCATTGCTGCCGATCGCGTGGATCGCGTGTGTGGCTTTGCAACGCGGCTACGAGACCAGGTACTTCGGCACCGGACCGGAGGAATTCCGCTCGATCATCCGGGCCGCGGTCGCATTGACCGCGGTGGTCGCGATCACGTCGTACGCGACCAAGAGTGAGGTGGCCCGAGGGTTCGTGATCCTCGCGGTGCCGACGACCTGTATCGCGGCGATGGTCGGCCGGTGGTTCCTGCACCGGCAGATCTCCTGGCGGCGGTTCGCCGGCCGGTGCATGCGCCGAGTACTCGTTGTCGGACGCAACGACCAGGTGATGACGCTGACGCGGCACCTGGAGGAGCGGCCGGCCGACGGGTACGTCGTGGTGGCGAGCTGTCTGCCACGCGGCGACGTGTTCGAGGACGCCGAGTTCGAACGGCTGGGCCGGACCGAGATGGACATCCTGGCCGGCGTCGACCAGTTCGACGTCGAAGTGGTCGCTGTAGCTGCCGATCCGGAGCTGGCCGGGCACTCGCTGCGCAAGCTGTCCTGGGCGCTCGAGCAGCGCGGGGTCGAGCTGATCGTCTCGCCGGGCATCGTCGAGGTAGCCGGTCCGCGGATCTCGATCCGGCCGGTCGCCGGCCTGTCGTTACTGCACCTGGAGCGGCCGTCGGTGAGCGGCGGACCGCACATGCTGAAGACCATCTTCGACCGCGTGGTCGGATGCCTGCTGCTGCTCGGGATCTCGCCGATCCTGCTGGTCACCGCGCTGCTGGTGAAGCTCACCAGTCGTGGGCCGGTGCTGTTCCGGCAGATCCGGGTGGGCCGCGGCGGGGAGCAGTTCCAGATGCTGAAGTTCCGCACGATGGTGGCCGACGCCGAGGCCCGCAAGGCCGAGCTGCACGCGTTGAACCAGGGCAACGGGATCCTGTTCAAGATGCGTGACGACCCGCGGATCACGAAGGTCGGCAAGTACCTGCGGCGGTTCTCGATCGACGAGCTGCCACAGCTGGTGAACGTGCTCCGGGGGGACATGTCACTGGTCGGACCGCGGCCGCCGCTACCGGCCGAGGTCGCGCAGTACGCGATCGACGACGCACGCCGGATGCTCGTCAAGCCGGGCCTGACCGGCCTGTGGCAGGTCAGCGGTCGCAGCGACCTGACCTGGGAGGAGTCCATGCGGCTCGACCTGCGGTACGCCGACAACTGGTCGATCGCGCTGGACCTGCTCATTTTGTGGAAGACCGCTCGTGCCGTGCTGGGGAGCGACGGCGCGTACTGAGGCAACGCATTTCATGGCTGTGCATTTTTTATGGAAGTGCATTCCCGAGGGGGGAATTCGTGACTGCTGTACTGGAAGGATCAGCCGTGGCTCGATCCGAAGCCGCGACCTTGGTGATCGAGGCCGCGGCGGGGGACCAAGGGGCCTGGAGCCGGCTGGTCGACCACTATGCACGGCTCGTCTGGGCCGTAACCCGCAGTTTCCGGCTGAGCGACAGCGACGCCGCTGACGTCTCGCAGATGGTCTGGCTGCGGTTGCTCGAACACATCAACCGGGTCGACCCCGAGCGGGTCGGCGCCTGGCTGGTCGTCACCACCCGGCGCGAATGCCTGCGGGTGCTGGCGTTCCGCAAGCGGGTGCTGCTGACCTACGAGGCGACGGCGTTCGAGGACGTGGCCGGTGACCTGCCCGAGCTGGACGCCGACCTGCTGGCCGGCGAACGGGCCGACGACGTACGACGCGCGCTGGAAAGCCTGCCGGACCGCTGGCAACAGCTGCTCGGCATGCTGATGTCCGACCCGCCGGCGCCGTACGCCGAAATCTCCGCGACGATCGGGATCCCGATCGGCAGCATCGGCCCGATCCGCGGCCGCTGCCTGGAGAAACTCAGACTGCTGCTTGCCTCCTGAGGCAGCAGAGCCCGGTCCGGGTCGCAGATCATGTTCTGTTCAGAGCATGATCCACGCGGTCCGGACCGGGCGTTGTGCTGTGCCCGGCCAGCGGAGCAGGAAGCTGACCAGCCGGGCGCCGTTCGGTCCCTCGGCGTCGCCGCCGCGGGACTCGACCACGACCGGACCGGACGGCGAGACCCGCAGCTCGATGGTCAGACCGGTCCGGCCGCTCTCGTGGATGTCCACGTCGAGCGTGGTGCCGTGACCGGAGAACCGCAACCGGCGTACGTCGCCGGAGCCGGGGGCGTCGAGGATGCTGTCGAAGATCAGGTCGAGTACGTCGAGATCCCGCTCGTGCCGCCCGAACGCGGCGTAGCCGACCGAGCGGAGCAGGGCGATCTGCTCACCGACCGCACGCTCCGGCGGCCCGATCATCACCGCTCACCGCTGACTTTGATCACGCTGTCGGTGTCCTGCCCGTACGGCGCACCCTGCCAGCTGGCCCAGTTCACCCCGTTGCCCTGCTCGTGCACGATGAAGTTCCACGGGCCGGCATACGTGTTGTTGAAGAACCGGTTGCCCTGGTGGAACGTGATCGCGTCCTGGATCGTGGCCTTCTGGTACGGCGACCAGGTCGGGAACGTGCCCCAGTTCGAGAACAGCCCGTTGTAGCCGCAGCCGGTGCGGACCGCGCAGGTCTTCCCGATGTTGTCCGGGTCGAGCGCGAAGACGTTGTCGTGCACCCGCACGTTCTGTGTCTTCCACCGGCAGTCGCTGATGTACGGCGGGTTCTTGATCGTGGTCGCGTTGCAAGTCTTGGCCGTGACGACCGACGGGTTCACCAGGGTGCCCGAACCGGTGCTGGTGTTCGCGGCCGACCCGGCGAATCGGTCGGCGTTCTCCCAGAGCACGACGCCGGCCCAGTTGTCGGTGAAGGCGTTGCCGCTGATCTCGAAGGTCTGGTTGAACACCCCGGGCGCCCGCGGGTCGCTGCCGGACTCGGAGATGTACAGCGCCGGCGTCGGGAAGCCGGCGTTCTCCGGACCCTTGCCGAGGCCGTTGCGGACGAAGGCGTTGCCGCGGATCCCGGCGTTGTAGCTGGTCTCGTAGATCAGGCCCTCGGCCGCGTTGCCGGAGATGTAGTTGCCCTCGATCACGAAGCCGCTGTTGTTGGTGTCGGCCCACAACCCCGCGCTGTGGTTGTCGTGCACCCAGTTCGCGCGCACGACCGCGCCGGTGACCTCCCAGAACTTGCCCCCGCCGGTGCAGCCGCAGCCGCCCTTGAGCCGCTCCCAGTCGTCGGTGTTGTTACCGGCGATCTCGTTGTGGTCGATCGTGATGCCGGCCACCTTGCCCGGGTTGTAGGCGTTGAAGCCGTACTGGCCGTTCTCGGAAAGACAGTTGCTGCGGACAACGTTGTGGTCGCCGATCATCAGCCCGGCGCCGGCGTTGTGCTGGATCGTGTTCGCCTGCACCGTCCAGCGGGCGGCCGCGTCGTGGTTGACGACGCCCTCGTCGTTGTTGGTCCGCGGCGCCCCGAAGTTCTGGATGGTCAGGTTCCTGATCGTGACGCCGGTCGCGTACCCGGTGAACGCGTACCGGTTCTTCTTGCCGCCGTCGAGGATCGCTCCGGGCGCCCCGAGGTACACGTTGCCGTCCTTCGGGATGACCTGGGCGAACTGTGCGGTGCCGAGCCGGTGCGTGCCCGGTGCCAGCCAGAACGTGGTACCGGCCGGGTTCTGGGTGGTGAGGTCGTTCACGTTCTGAGTGGTGCTGACCACGACCGCACCGGCCGGAGCCGTGGCCGGGCCGTCAAGTACCTTCGTGTTCCCGCAGATCCTCGCCGGTGGTGCCGTCGGCGCGGGCGGGGCGGGCGACGTGGTGGAGCCGGGCGCGGACGGGACGGCGTCGGCCTTGTCGGACGAGCCGTTGTTGAGAACGGTCAGTCCGGCAGCGACCAGGGCGGCCGCTACAACAAGCCCCCCGGTCGCCAGGACGGGCGGACGGCGGTACCACGCGCGAGCTGTGGGCGGCTCGCGGCGTTGGGTGCTGTTTCCTTCGGGGGGCATGGCGTCCTCGACCTCAACGGTGGGCGGTGACAGGGTGTTCGATCGCGTACCGGTAGATCTCGAGCAATTGCTCGATGCTCCGCTCCGGCCGGTGTTTCGTCTCGTACGTCGTGCGCGCCTGCCGGCCGAGCTCGTCGTACCGCGCGGGGGACGCGTCGACGTCCAGCAGCAGCTTGGCGAGCGCATCCGGACGGCCCGGCTCGAACAGCGCGCCGTCGACTCCGTCGGTGATCAGTTCCGGGAACGACCCGTGCGCCGAGGCCAGCGGCGGTACTCCGACCGCCATCGCCTCGATCACCACCAGGCCGAACGTTTCCTCCCACTCCGAGGGCAGCACGACCCCGCGCGACTGCCCGATCAGCTCGAACACCTGCTCCTTGCTCATCAGCCCGCGGAGGTCCACCGACGGCCGGGTGGCCGCCCAGGCGGTCACCTCGTCGAGCATCGGCCCGCCGCCGGCGATCACGAGCTTGAGCGCGTCGTCACCGGCGACAGCGCGGTACGCGTCCCAGCCCTTCATCAGCAGCGGAGCGCCCTTGGCCGCGTCCAGCCGGCCGACGTACGTCACCTGGCGTTGCCGCGGTCCGCCGACGGGCCCGTCGTACGGCACGGCGTTGGGCTTGATGAACGACCGCTCCGGATCGAAGTTCATTGCCCCCAGCAACCGACGCTGCGACTCGGAGATGAAGATGTACGCCGACACGAGGTTGCGCCAGCTGCGGCGGTGACCGCGGGCGTTGAGCACCGTGGTCGACGTCGCGAGCGCGGATCCCCGGTAGCAGCGATGGACGACCGCGGGGGTCGGGTTGCCGCCGGCGCAGTCGTGGCACACCTCGCCGTTGCGGAAGAAGTCACCGCTGGCGCACAGCAGTTTGTAGTTGTGCAGCGTGATGACCACGGGTACGCCGGCCGAGCGGCACGCGTACAGCACCGACGGGCTGAGCAGCGGGAACGTGTTGTGGACGTGGACGACGTCGGGCCGGTGTTCGGCCAGCGCCGTCGCGAGATCGCGCCGGCTGGTCGGGTTCCAGACCACCCGGCCGGGCAGCGTCGCCTTCTGTAAGGCGGACCAGTTCTCGATGTCGTCGCTGTGCCGTTCGAAGTGCCGGACGTCGTGCCCGAGTGCGGTCAGCGCCGCGCTCTCCTGATCGACGACCCGGTTCTCGCCGCTCGGTGCGGTCGACCGGTATCTGTTGTGTACCAGCAGGATCTTCATCGTGGTCCCTCGCGGGTCGACGTGTTGTAGACGAGTGAAGCGGCCAGCGTCAGGTCGAGCAGGTACGACGACGCCTCGCTCAGCCCGCTCTCGGTGAACGAGGCGATCACGCAGTACGTGACCAGGAAGAGTGCGAGCGCCCGGTGCGGGCCCTGCGGGCGGAACCAGGCGGCGATCAGCACGAACAGCACGAGCATGATCGTGATCGCGACACCGACCAGCCCGACGTCGTAGTAGGTGCCGAGCCAGTTGCTGTCGATCGGCAGGCCGTTGAACGATTTGTTGGACAACCCGAAGCCGAACAGGGTCTCGAAGGTCGAGCGTGGCTGGGCCAGGATCGCGTCCCACACCGCCTTGCGTCCGGTCAGTGCGCCGAGCTCCTGGGCATCCTGTCCGCGGGCGAGCCAGGTTGTGACGACCGAGCTGAGCGTGAGCGCGCCGACCGAGAAGACGACGATGCCGATCGTGAAGGCCTTGCGTACCCGCGAGCGTCCGGTGAACAGACTCAGCCCGGCGATCAGTACGCCGACCACCAACGCGAGCAACGCGGTCCGGGTATGCGTGAGCAGCAGAATCGGGAAGCACACCACCACGCTGGTGAGCGCGATCCAGCGGCGGAGGTGGCCGGACATCCAGAGCACGATCGACAGGCCGGCGGCGCCCGCGGTGTAGTGCCCGACCTGGGTCGGCGGGATCGGCCAGAGGACGCCGGCGAGGCGGTTCTCGGTCATCGCCAGACCCGGTGCGACGAGCAGGCCGACGACCACCGAGCCGACGATCGCCCACAGGACCATCAGGTGGGTCCGCACCAGCAACATGTCGCGGCGGGGCCACCACGGCGTCAGCAGCCACAGCACCACAGCGAATCCGCACAGCCGTCCGGCCCGGAACAACGCACCGAACAGGAACTCGGCCCGGATGCTGGCCAGCAGCGCTTCGGCGGCCAGGACCATCACCAGGAAGACGAAGACGCTCGGCCGGATCCGGACCGGCCGGTTCACCGACAACGCCACCATCAACGCGCCGACCAGCGCCCCCTGGGCGATCAGCTTGCCGACCGATCCGGGGATCGGCAGGATGTGCGGCGCACCCGGGAAGAACGTCATCACGTTCAGCACCAGCAGCGCCCACGCCAGCTGCACGCGGTGCCGCCGCCGTACCTCCGGTGCGACGACCCGCCGGGTGGGGCGGTGGCCGATCCGGGTGGTCAGCTGGGTACCGAGGCGGGTGGTGATCGTCGTCATCGGCGGAACATCTCGACATCCACGCTCAGCGGACGTCCGGACTCGGCCTCGGTCACGCCGACACCCTCGTCGGTGCGGTCCGGACGCAGTACGACGGCACTGTTGATCTCGAGCCCGGCCAGCCGCAGCATCTCGCCGGTGGCCTGGATCTTGGTCGTGGTCGACTGACCCGCGGTCACCACGACGGTGGCGTTGGACGCCCACGTGGCCAGGTGATCGGCGCCGAGCTCCGGCGTCAACGTGGCAAGAGTCAGGACGACGTCGGCGACCTCCCAGGCCGAGTCGAGCGCGATGTCACCCGAACCCGACGGCCGGTTGCTGTCGCTCAGGTGCAGGTAGCAGCCCTGGGCCGGGCCGCGGGTCTGGTCGGGCCGGTGGACGTCGACACGCTGCCCGGGCGCGCTGAAGCGCGACTCGTGCGTTCCCGGCGTCTTGACTCCGAGGACCCCGGCCAGCCGGCCGGTCTCGGTCAGGTCGGCAACCAGCACATGCTTGCCGTCCTCGGCCAGTGCCACCGCCAGCGACGCCACCACGAGCGCACAGGTGTTCACGTCGTCGACGCTGACCACGGCCATCGCCGGTGTGGGGTGCTCACCCCAGAAGATGCGCTGATCGAGGTGCTGCATCATCAGCTGCACTTCCGGCGCGGTCCGCTGCGAGGGACGCAGGTACCGCGGCCGGGGGAGCAGCTGCAGACGCGAGGGTCGCGGGCTGCTCAGCCGGATCCGGGCGCCCAGCGCCTGCGAGATGTCCTGTCGCTTCCACAGCCGGTCCGAGATCAGCGCGCGTACGACGACGAACGCCAGGCCGATGAACAGACCGGCGATCAGGCCGGTGCCGGCGTTGATCACCAGCGTCTTCTTGAGCGAGACCGGTACCGGTGCGGCTAGGTCGAGCACCCGGCTGCTGTTCATCCGCAACGCCTCGACCTGCGAGTCGAGCAGCTGCTGCCGGACGTACACGTACTGGTCGCGGGCGGCGCCGAGCCGGACCCCCTCCGGGCTGTTCGGGTGCTTCAGCTCGTTCGCGGTCGGGTCGTCGCCGGTTGCGCGGACTGCCTGCTCGGCCACGGCCAGGTCGTTCTTGGCCTGGGCCTCGTCACGCACGAGCGGGGCGTCCTGCAACGCGATCTGCTCTTTGCGGTAGATCAGGAAGACCTGCGCGATCACGCCGGCCAGCTTGGTCGCGTCGTCGCTGGTCTTCCCCGCCGCGTTGATCTGGAGCACCCGGTCGGTGTTGGCGACAACGGTGTACTCCTTCAGCAGGTCGTCCTGGCTGATCGGCAGCTTGAGCAGGTCGATCACCCGCTGCGCCACGGTGTGCGTGGTCGCCAGGCTGACGTCGGTCGCCATCGCCTTGGTCGGGTCCTCACCGTCGCGATGGGTGATCAGCAACCGGGTGGCGGACACGCTCGGAGCGGGCAGCGCGAAGGTGGATCCGAGTCCGACGAGAAAGCCCACCATCGCGAGCACGACCCAGACCCGCAGGTGGCGGCGGATCGCGTCGCGGAGGAACCGCAGCGTGACCAGTGCGTCCGGCGGGTGCGCGTTCGTCGGCTGGTCGTCGAACAGCCCGTCGTCGTCCGCCCAGGCTGGATCGCTCACCACTGGTTCCGTGTACGGCTGGTTGCTCATTTGGTCCTCCTCGCGGTGCCGGTGAGGAGGGTGGGCAGCCGCGAGCTCGACCGGCGCATCGACTGGGAGACGCGCCCGATGGTGCGGTCCGTCGGGTCCGGATCGGTGACGACGATGCCGTCGATGGAACGGTCGTCGGCCGCCGCGGCAACCGCGAGCCGGGCGAGTTCCTCGGCGGTGACGGTGCCGGCCGACAAGGCGATGATCGTGTTGGTCGTCGGCTCGGAGCCGACCACGATCGGGTCCTCCCGGTCGACGACGATCAGATGGATGCTCAGCGTCGGGTCACCCGACGGTTCCTGGTGCGAGTCGACCACGATCGAGGTGGTGATGCCGATGGAGTTGGCCAGCGTGGCCAGCTGCGGGCCGAGCGGCAACGCCTTGTCGTCGCCGGCGAACGAGAGGACGGCCAGCGAGACCGGTGCCTGGCCCTTCACGTCCAGGCCGAGGTGGTGCAGCGTCTTGCGCAGCCCCCATGCCTCGACCGCTGTCGGTGAGTAATGCTCGAGAAGATAGGCCCAGTCGGACACGTCGTTGGCCTGGTACGACGAGACCGACGCCAGCACCGGCAGCCCGACCGCGTCGGCGATCTCGTCCCGCAGCCGCAGCCGGCGGTCGCCGCGCTCCTTGGCCAGGACGCCGATCGATCCGACCACCGCGCCGATGAGGGCGCCGAGAAGTCCGTAGATGCCGAGATGAATCGGCACGTTTCCACCACGTGCGGTTGTCGCCTGCTCCAACACCCGTGCCCCCGTTTTCTTCCCCAGATCGCCGGGCAGGTTCTGGTCTGTGGTGACGAAGACCAGGTAAACCCCGGCAACAGCGTTCGCCAGTGCCATCGACTGGCTGGCCGTCGTACCCTTGGCGTCGATCTTGATGACGTCCTCGGTGACGGCGGTGACCTTGACCCGGCTGCGGACGACCTCGGTCGTCAGCGGCGGGTTCAGGTTCTGCCCGGCGCTTTTCAGCACCGGCTCGCTCTCCGCGATGAACACCTGCGTGTCGGTGCTCTGCGTACCGGCGGCCTTCTCCGCGTCGGTCGTCGGCGCCGGCGGCAACACCACCAGCGAGGTGGCGGTGTGCAGCGGCGGCACGAAGAACCCGATCGCGACCCCGGCGAACAGGCCGGCTGCCGCCACGGCCGCAACGATCCAGCGATGCCTGCGAATTGCCCGCCAGGACTTCTTGACGTCGAGCTGCTGTGCGCTCACAGTCCCCTCCAGTCGAACGCCACGTTCGGTCTTGTTAATAGAGGGCGGCGAACGGAGGGTGATACAGCCTGATCGGGCCGAATGGCGGTCAGGACCGGAATCGGAAGATGCTTACCGCCGGCTGCTCCGGCAGCAGGGTTCCGGTACCGACGAGTGTCGTGATCGGGACCTTGCGGCCGAATCGCGGTGAGTACCAGCCCAGCAACGGATCGTCGCCACCGCGGTGTGCTGTCCAGGTCAGTCCGGCCGGCAGTTCGACGATCGCCGACCCGGTGGACCACTCCAGCCGTCCGGTCGACCGGTCCAGCTCGACGGACACCTCTGGCCCCAGATGCCAGGCAATACGTACGTCGGACCCCGCATCCAGCCGGTCCTCGACCCGCAGTACGCCGTGGTCGAGTACTGCGGTACGCCGGTGCGTGACAGGTGAATCGCCGACGCGGTAGCCGTCGTGTTCGGCTTCCCAGGTGTTGGGCGCGTGCCGGCGTACCTTGCCTGTCGCGCCGCGCAGCCAGAGGAACGCTCCGCCCAGGGTGGACTGTTCGGCGCCTCCGACCTCGACGGTGTTGTGGGCGATCGTGGAGCGGAAGTAGTTCCGCCACTCCTCTTCACCGTGGTAGCAGTACGTGCCGGGGTCGGCCAGGATGTCGACGCCGTCGACGCGGACCTCGAGCGAGAGGGCGTCGGAGTGCGCGTGCGCGGCGATAGAGAGGAAACCGTGCGGACCGGCGTCGGCGCGGCACCAGATCTCCGGGCCGTCGTCGTCGCTGCGCAGAATCGTCAGACCGGCGTCCTCGAAGTGATCCGGTCGTACGGCGGGGCGGTCCGGCTGCTGGGCTTTGACCAGCGAGCTGATGATGTACGACGTCGCAGTGGGCGGGCTGTCCGGCCACCACGGCGCTGCACCGACGGCAGCCGCGCCGAGCGACAGGAACGCCGACCAGTGGTGGATGTCCGGCGGATCAAGGACCAGGACCATGCCCTCGTCGTCATCGCCCTGGCGTGGTGGCCGGAGCGAGGTGTCGACGATTGCTGCGGCCACGTCGATCGTGCGGGTGAGCAGCGCCCACGTGTGCTGGCTGAGCGGGTGACCGGACCAGTCTGCCTCCAGAGCGGCGTACAGGCCGAGCTCGGAGACGAAGCGGTGGTAGTCGGTGGCCAGCTCGCGGTTCACGCCGGAGGGGAACGTGTTGGCGTCTAGTTCCTTCTCCAGCAGCGCTGCCGCGTCCTGGCGCCAGCGGTTGCTCTTGGTGAACCAGGGGAACGCGCAGGCGGCGACAAGCTGACCTGCGGCCTCGGCGATCACATGGTTGTTGGCCGAGGACCCGTGACTCTGGAACGCGGCCAGGTAGCGCTGGTGCCAGTAGATCTGCTGGTGCGCCAGCTCGTTGTGCTCGAACAGGTCGGTGATCTCCGGCCAGTCGTTCAGCAGCCGGCGGATCCACGTCCAGCTGATCAGGCGGATGCCGATCTCGATACCGCTGGCCCAGTGCACTCCGGACAGGAACGGGTTCGTCCGCCACCAGTCGTTGAGGTGGTCGGCCACACGTTCGGCGTACCGGTCGTCGTGGGTCAGGAACCAGGCGGCGGCCAGCTGGGTCAGGTGGTGGTGGCGGGACAGCTCCCACACCTGCTTGATGTTGCCGACCGCTTCCTCGTTGCGGTGGTTCAGCTTGAAGACGTACTGCGCCGGGTCCGACCGGCGGCCCGTGATCGGGTCGCGGAACCAGTCCGGTTTCGTCAGGTCGGTCCGGTCGACGCCGAGTACTTCGAGATTGCCGGCCATGATCGCGTCGGCCGTCTGGATGACGGCCTTGCGGGCGTCCTCCGGTACTGCGCAGGCGGTGTGCGCTGGCAGCGTCGTACTGAACGTCAGCTCTTTGCGGAGCGGAAGGTGAACGGCCGTGTTCTGCCCGGGCCTGACCTGTTGGTAGGCCCAGGCAGTACGGCGTCCGGTATCGCGAGCGCGCAGGATGAGTTCGGTGGGGGACATCCGGCGCAGGCGGCGGACGTACCAGCCCAAGGGCTGGCGGCTCACACCTTCCCCTGACCGGGGCGGTGGGGTGGGGACAGAATTGACTCAGCTTTGCCTGAGGCCAGGCTCCGGTCTACTGCGATGGTGGCGCGGGTGGTGGCGACGAGCTCGTCGAAGGAGATCGGCATCGGGCCGCCGGACTTCACCGCGGCGACGAACTGTGCCAGCTCGGTCTGCTGGCCCTTGTCGGTGCTGCGGGACTTCTTCGTCGACGGTTTGCGGCCGGCCCACACCGAGGCGCTCTGGAAGTTGTCCAGGCGCCCGTTGCGGCCGCCGCCGGTGATGTCGAGCGTCTCCTTCGGGGAGCGCGAGTTGCCGCCGGCGACGTAGTTGATCGTGCCGACCGAGCCGTTCGCGAACCGGAGTGTGACGATCACGTCGCCGGTGTCGGGTCCGGGTACGGCGTACACCTCGGTCGGGAGGCTGTTCAGCCACCAGGTCAGGGTGTCGATGAAGTGCCCGCCCTCACCGGCGAACCGGGTGCCTTCCTTGCCGGCGTCGAGGTACCAGCTGGTGGAGTCGAGCTTGCCGGCGTTGACCAGGTAGCGCAGCGAGAAGGCGCCGCCCGGGTCGCCGAAGCGGCCCTTCAGGTCGGTCAGCAGCGGGGCGAACCGGCGGTTGAACCCGACCATCAGCCGATCGTTGCCGGTGGCATCAACCGTGGCGACGATCCGGTCCAGCTCCTCGTCGGTCAACGCCAACGGCTTCTCGACGAAGACCGCCTTCCCGGTCTCGAGCGCCCGGCACGCCAGCTCGGCGTGCGTACTGTGCCGCGTCACGACGAAGATCGCGTCCAGGCTGTCGTCGGACAGGACCTCCTGCGCATCCGTAGAAATCTGCTCAAACCCGAACCGCCGCTGAGCATTAGCCGCCGACAACGACTTGTTGGTAGCAACCCGAGCCAAGACGGCGTCTTCGTCCTTCTGCAAATGCGGCAGAAGCATGCTCGACGCATAGTTCCCCGCCCCCACAAACCCCAACCGGGCGGCGCCGGCGGGAGCCGGTCGCCCGGCCGGCTCCCGCCGGCGGTTGTCATCAAGCCCCGAGCCACTCCTGCTACCGGCCAGCGTGCCCGCCCCGGCGCTACCCGCCGCGCCGCCTACCGATCCGGCGCCGTGCGCCGCGCCGTTCGCGCCGGCGACCGTGCCGGCTGCGGCGCTATGCGGCGCGCCGTTCGCGCCTGCTACGGCTCCGTTGGCACCGGCCAGCGTGCTCGCTCCGGCGCCACCTGCCGTGCCTGCTGCACTACCGGATGCTGCCTCTTCGGTCTCTGTCTTTTCCGGGCCGGCTTCGGCGCGGAGCGCCGGAGCCGGCACGTCGTTTGGGTATTCGAAGAGGAAGCCAACGCCTGGGAGGGCGCCGGAGCTGAGTTGTTGGTAGACGTTTGTGGCGTCGGTGATGGGGAACTGGCCGGCGATGAGGCTGGCTACGTCGATTTGTTCGCGGGCGATCAGGTCGATGAAGCATTCGAGGTTGCGGCGTTCGGTCCAGCGGACGTAGCCGGCCGGGTAGTCGATGCCCTGGAGTTCGTAGCGGTCGTCGTAGCGGCCGGGGCCGTAGGAGCGCGAGAACCGGACATCCAGTTCCTTGTCGTAGTACGCGTTCCAGGGCAGATCCAGCTTGGTCTTGCCGATGTCGACGACCCGGGCCCGGTCGCGCGCCAGCCGCGCAGCCGTCTCGACCGGACCGTTGGAGTGACCGCCCGCGGCCAGCAGGATCCGGTCGGCACCCAAGCCGTTCGATGCCTCAAGCAACGACCGTTCCAGCGAAGCGATACCTGCCTCGTCGGGGGAGGAGCACGCGAGCGCACCTGCCTTCTCCGCCATCCGGCAGCGGTCCGCGACCGTGTCGATGCCGAACACCCGCACCCCGGCCGCGACCAGCAGCCGCACCACGAGCTGCCCGACCAGACCGAGCCCGATCACCACAGCCGTCTCGCCGAGCTGCACCTCAGCCTGCCGCACACCCTGCATCGCGATCGCACCAACGGTCGAGAACGCCGCCTGCTCAGCCGGCACGCCGTCCGGCACCGGCACGCACAGGTTCAACGGCACCCAGTTGTACTCCGCATGCAACGCGAACTCGTTCCCCGCCGCGGCCACCAGTTGCCCGACACTGAACTCCTCCGCGCCGGCGCCCACCTCGACGACCACACCGCACAGCGAGTACCCGAGCGGCGTGTACGAGTCGAGCTTGTTCATCACCTTCTTGTAGGTGTTCAACGCGCCCTGCTGCGCAACGGAGTCCAGCACCTTCCGCACCTGGTCCGGCCGCGCCTTCGCCTTGCCGACCAGCGACAGCTTCGCCTCGCCGACCTTCATCAGCTCGGTACCGGTCGAGATCAGCGAATACAGCGAACGGATCAGCACGCCACCGGGCGCACAGGTGGGCGGAGGCACGTCCAGCACAGCCAGCTCACCGGACTTGTAGTTCTGTGCAACCTGCTTCATGTCCGTCCTTGCCAAATTGTCAGAGGGAAGTGATGGTGACGCCCAGCGACCGCATGTGGCGGGTCCAGGTCTCCAAGGTCAGCAACTGCCAGATCTGCTTCGAGTAGTCCTCGCGCCCGGCCCGCTCGTCGTCGACGAGCTTCTGTACGGCGGCCCGCTGCAGGAACCCGCTGCCGACCAGCTCACCGCGCAGCAGCGTGTCGTCGACGAGCTCGCGCAGGTCGTTCCGCACCCACGCGCGCAGCGGCGCACTGAACGACGCCTTCGGCCGGTAGATGATCTCCTTCGGCAGCCACGCCTCGGCCGCCTTCTTCAACGCCAGCTTGCTGACCCGGCGGTGGATCTTCTCGCTGCCCGGGATCGAGAACGCGGCACGCGCCACGATCGGGTCGACGAACGGCGTCCGTACCTCGGTCGACGCCGCCATGCTGGACCGGTCCGTGTAGGCGAGGTTCAGCCCCGGCAGGAACATCCGCGAGTCCGCGAGGCACATCCGGTTGACGTGATCGTCGAGCGTGGTGTCGTGGTAGATGTCGGCGTGCTCGGACAGCAGCTTCCCGACGTACGGCTCCAGGTCAGGGCTTAGCAGTCCGGCCAGCTGGTCCCCGTCGTACATCGTGTAGCTGCGCCGGAACGCCGTCTCCTCGGACAGGTTCGCGAACGTCTCGAACCGCTTGGCCCACCGCGCGTACCGCAATCCGCGCCCGTTCACGGTCACCGGCAACCGTCGTACGGTCGGGCCGATCACACCGTTCCGCAGTACGCCGGGAAGCCGCTGGTACTGCGCTCCCATCACGCACGCGAGGTGCTTGCGGTAACCGCCGAACAGCTCGTCGGCGCCCATCCCGGACAGCAGAACCTTCACGCCGGCGTCCCGCGCGGTGTCGCACATCAGCAGCGTGTTGATCGCGGCCGGGTCACCGATCGGCTCATCGAGGATGTCGACGATCCGCGGAAGCAACTCGACGACATCCGGAGCGATCTCGATCTCGTGCAGGTCGATCCCGAACTGCTGCGCCACCTTGCGTGCGTAGATCGCGTCGTCGGGCATCGCCTCGAGCTTCTGGTCCTGCGCCCGGAACGTGATCGTGTACGAGTCGACGCTCGGATCCATGCGCTTGGCCAGCACGGTCACCAGACTGGAGTCCAGCCCGCCGCTGAGGAACGTGGAGACCGGTACGTCGGCGACCATGTGCGCGGCGACCGACTCCTCGATGACCGTGCGCAGGTCGGCGCGCGGACCGGCCGCGGCCTCGGTCGCGACGTCGGTCACCCGCCAGTACAGCTCGTGCCGGCTGCTGCCGTCCGGCCGGAACTCGGCCCACGAACCCGGCGGAAGCTTCTCGACACCGTCGATCGCGCAACGCTGCTCGGGCAGCCAGTAATAGAGCATCGACGCGATCAGCGCGCCTGGCTCGGTCCGCAGCTCGGACCCGACGGCCGTGACGAGTGCCTTCAGCTCGGACGCGAAGACGACTCCGCCCTGTCGGCGGAGGAAGTACAGCGGCTTGATGCCGAGCGGGTCGCGGGCGAGGTACATGCTGCCGCTGTCCTCGTCGAGCATCGCGAACGCGAACATGCCCCGGAACCGCTTCAGCGCGTCCGGACCCCAGCGGCGCCACGCTTCCAGCACCACCTCGGTGTCGCCGTTGGTGCGGAAGCCGACGCCGGCCTTGGACAGCTCGGCACGCAACTCCTTGTAGTTGTAGAGCTCGCCGTTGTAACAGATGGTCAGACCGCGCTTGCTGAACGGCTGGTCGGCTTCCGACGACAGATCGATGATCGACAACCGGCGATGCGCGAGGAACGCCCGTACGTCGCCCTCGTCGAACGCATAGACCCGGTCGGCGTCCGGACCGCGGTGGGCGATCCGGTCGCTCATCGCCTCGGCGAGCGCAAAACCGTCGTGCTGCTGGTAGCAGCCGGCGATGCCGCACACGTCAGGACCCCGTCGCGCGTGCGACGTCACCGATGTGGCTGACGTGACCGGTCAACGCGTCGTACACCTGCAGGTACGCCTTCTGCTGGTGTTTCCACGCCAGCACCTGCTCGACCCGTTCGCGGCCGAGCTTGCCCATCCGCCGCCGCCGTACCTCGTCGTCGAGCAGCTCGACGATCGCTTCGCCGTACTGCGCGACGTCGTTCGGCTCGACGTACACCGCCGCGTCCGCGGCGGAGACCTTGGTCTCGATCAGGTCGAAGGCGACGACGGGCAGCTCGAACGCCATGTACTCCATGGTCTTGTTCATCGTCGACACGTCGTTGAGCGGATTCTTCGGGTCGGGGGACAGGCCGATGTCCGCGGTCGACATCACCGCGCGCACGGTCTCGTCCGGCACCCGGCCGGTGAACTCGATGTAGTCCCTCAGACCGAGGTCGTCCCGCAACGCGACCACCTCGTCGAACGAGTCGCCGCCGCCCATCAGCGTGAACGCGATGTCCTTGCGGCCAAGATTGTTGACAATGTGATCCGCGGCGCGGATGACGATGTCGACCCCGTCCTGCGGGCCCATCACGCCGATGTACGTGACCAGGTAGCGGTGGCCGCGGCGAAGCGTCTCGTCGGCGGCGGCCGGGTCACGCTGCAGCTTGTCCGGGTCCGGCCCGGTGCGGACCACGGTCACGTCGTGGTTCGCCTTGCCGCTGCGGGTGATCGCGATCCGGCGGTACGAGTCGTTCGTCGAGGTGACGTGGTCGGCCGTGCGGTGCGTCGTCCGCTCGAGGAACCGCAGTCCCTTGTACGGCAGGCTCGTCGTACCGCCGAAGCGGGACTGGAACAGCTCCGGGCACAGGTCGTGGTGGTCGAAGACGAACTTCGTCCCGTCCAGGCGGCGCAGCAGCATCGCGATCGGCCAGAAGATGTCCGGCGGGTTGCAGGCCTGCATCACCTTGAACTTGCCGGCCTTGCGGGCGCGGAAGACCAGCCGCAGCGTCAGCAGGAACGAGTACGCGTACTCCCAGACGAAGCTGACCTTGCTGCCGCCCGGTGCGTAGGCCTTGTACTTGTGCACGGTCACGCCGTCGATGACCTGGTACGCCGGGTCGCCCGGCCCCTTCGGGCAGACCACCGTCACGTCGTACCCGGACCCCACCAGCGCCTGGCACTCCAGCCAGACGCGGCGGTCGAACGGCACCCAGAGGTTCTGGATGATGATGAGGACCCGCGGACCGCTCACCAGCCCACTCCTTCGTATCCGGGCAGCGCCTCCACGTCGGTGCCGAGCCGGCCGATCAGGTCGATCGTCCGTGCGGGCGGCGCTTCGAGCAGGGCGTTGATCGCGGCAGTATCGGTGGCCGAGACGATGGCCAGGTCGGCACCGGCGAGGGCCGCCGTCGGGTCGTCGGTGAGGACGCGCTGGAGGTGCGGCAGCTTCGACTGCACGTGGCGCAGGTTCGCGCCCACCAGCCGGGTCGGGTTCACGATCGCGTCGTAGATGCGCAGGTTGTAGCCCTTGCCGATCAGGCGCTCGGCCAGCTCGACGTTCGGGCTCTCGCGCAGATCGTCCGTCGCGTGCTTGAAGCTCAGGCCGAGCAGCGCGATCTCACGGCCGGGGCCGGCGATCACGCGGTCGACGACGTCACGGACGCTCCGCTCGTTGGTGGCGAGCGTGCCGGCCAGCAGCGGGAGCTCGGTGTCGTTCATCCGCGCCAGGTGCAGGACCGAGCGCAGGTCCTTCGGCAGGCACGAGCCGCCGAACGCGAAGCCGGGCTTCAGGTAGTACGGCGAGATGTTCAGGCTCTTGTCCTGGACGAAGATCTTCATCACCTCGCGCGAATCCACCCCGAAGTGCCGGAAGATCCGGCCCATCTCGTTCGCGAACGAGACCTTGGTGGCGTGGAACGCGTTGCAGGCGTACTTGAGCGCCTCCGCCGTCCGGACGTCGACGACCTCCACGTCCGTGCCGAGGAAGCTGAACAGGTCGGTCAGAGCGGTACCGACCTTCGGGTTACGGGTGCCGACGACAACGAACGGCGGCGCGTAGAAGTCGGCCAGGCCGGATCCTTCGCGCAGGAACTCCGGGCACATCGCCGTACCGAAGGTCAGACCCTCCGGCGGCGGTACGTCGGCCAGCACCTTCTCGACCACCTCGTCGACCGTCCCCGGCGGAACCGTCGAGCGGACCACGATGCTGTGGAACCCCGACGTCGGCCGGACGACGGTCTGCGCGGCCTCCGCGATATCGCGGACCGCGCGTTTGATGTACGTCAGATCGGTACTACCCGCCGGAGTCGACGGTGTACCGACACAGATCAGCGAGACATCTGCCCGCTCGAGCGCGACCCGTGGATCGGTGGTCGCGTGCAGGCGACCCGAGGTCGCACCGTCCGCCACCAGCTCGTCCAGACCCGGCTCGACCACCGGGCTGTGTCCCTGAGTGATCGGATCGACCTTCGCAGTATCGACATCGACCCCCCAGACGTCGTGGCCGGCGGCAGCCAGGCACGCGGCCGTAACAGATCCGACGTACCCCAGGCCGAACACGGCAACCTTCATAACGCCCCCCACAGGCTCATGACGCGGCATCCCCACGTCCGCAGCGCCCATGAGAGCACCGTGGCGGACCCCCTGATACACGCCCGCCGAAATCAGGCCGGAGAAATTTGAATCGGCCGGTAAAGAAATTGCGTGTATCAGGCGCTTGTCCGGGGGTTCTGTATTGGGCGACAGGGCTGCACTGGGGTGAGGGGAAACAGATGAGGGTTCTGGTCACCGGGGATCGGGGTTATATCGGGGCCGTCATGGTGCCGTTCCTGCGGGCTGCCGGGCATCAGGTGGACGGTCTGGATACGGGCCTGTACGAAGGGTGTGACCTGCTCGGCGGGCCGGACCCGATCGGGGACAGGGCGCCGCGGGACATGCGGGACGTGACCGCGCGCGAGCTCGAGGGGTACGACGCCGTGGTCTGTCTGGCCGCGCTGTCGAACGATCCACTCGGCAACCTGGACAAGGCGGCGACGTACTCGGTCAACCTGGACGGCACGCTGAACGTCGCGCAGGCGGCCAAGGACGCGGGCGTCGAGCGCTTCCTGTTCGCGTCGTCGTGCAGCTTGTACGGCGCGGCCGGCTCCGAGGCGGTCGGCGAGGACGCCGAGATGTTCCCGGTCACGGCGTACGGCGAGACCAAGGCGCTGGCCGAGCAGGAGCTGTCGAAGCTTGCCGACGACACCTTCAGCCCGACCTACCTGCGCAACGCGACCGCGTACGGCGCGTCGACCCGGCTGCGGCTGGACATCGTCGTCAACAATCTGACCGCGATTGCGCTGACGTCCGGCCAGGTCCGGCTGGAGAGCGACGGTACGCCGTGGCGCCCGCTGGTCCACATCGAGGACATCAGCCGCGCGTTCCTGACCGTGCTCGAGTCGCCGCGGGAGACGATCCACGACGAGGCGTTCAACGTCGGCCGGTCCGAGGACGTCGTCCAGGTCCGCGACATCGCCGAGATGGTCCGCGAGGCGGTGCCCGGCTCGACGCTGTCGATCGCCGAGGGCGCCGGCCCCGACCTGCGCAACTACAAGGTCGACTTCAGCAAGCTCAACGACACGTTCCCGGAGCTGCAGCTGCAGTGGACGGTCCGCAAGGGCGTCGAGGAGATGTACGACGCCTACCAGCGGCACGGCCTCACGCTGGACGACTTCAACTCCGCCCAGTTCGTCCGCCTGCGCCGGATCCAGCAGCTGCTCAGCGCCGGACTCGTCGACGGCCAGCTGCGGCGCCAGACCGACGGGCAGTTCCCGGGACCGAAGGAGATGCAGTGATGAACACCCGGATGAACAGCTGCCGGATCTGCGGCGCGGAGCTCACGCGCACGTTCGTCGACCTCGGCATGTCGCCGCCGTGCGAGAGCTACCTGCGCGCGGACCAGATCGACAGCGGTGAGACGTTCTACCCGCTGAACGTGCGGATCTGCGACAACTGCCTGCTCGTCCAGCTCCCTGCGTACGTCGCCGCGGACGACGTGTTCAGCGACTACCTGTACTTCTCGTCGTACTCGACCAGCTGGGTGGAGCACGCCCGCCGGTTCGTCGTCGACATGCAGGAGCGGCTGGACCTCGGCGCGGAGAGCCTGATCGTCGAGGCCGCCAGCAACGACGGGTATCTGCTGCAGCACGCGACCGCCCTCGGCATCCCGGTGCTCGGCATCGAGCCGGCCGCGAACATCGCCAAGATCGCCAACGAGAACGGCATCCGCACCGAGAGCTACTTCCTCGGTGAGGAGACCGGCAAGGACGCGGCGGCCCGGCACGGGCAGGCGGACCTTGTCGTCGGCAACAACGTGTTCGCGCACGTGCCGGACATCGTCGACTTCGCCAAGGGCCTGCGCGCGCTGGTGAAGGACGACGGCCTGGTGTCGCTGGAGTTCCCGCACCTGCTGCGGCTGATCGAGCGTCGCCAGTACGACACGATCTACCACGAGCACTACCAGTACCTGACGCTGAAGACCGCCGCGCTGGCACTGGAGAAGGCCGGCCTCAAGGTCGTCGACGTACAGGAGCTGGCCAGCCACGGCGGGTCACTGCGGTTGTTCAGTACGCCGATCGAAACCGCCGGCGAGCCGACCGAGCTGGTCGGCAAGGTGCTGCAGGACGAGGCGGACGCCGGGCTGCACACGGTCGAGGGCCACCTCGGGTTCGCCGACGAGGTGTTCGCGATCAAGTCCGACCTGCTCGAGTTCCTGATCCAGGCCCGCCGCGAAGGCAAGACGGTGGCCGGGTACGGCGCTCCCGGCAAGGGGAACACGCTGCTCAACCACTGCGGCATCCGCGAGGACCTGCTGCCGTACACGGTCGATCGCAGCCCGCACAAGCACGGGATGTACCTACCCGGTACGCACATCCCGATCTTCGCCCCGGAGCGCCTGGCCGAGACGCGCCCCGACTACATCGTGATCCTGCCGTGGAACCTGCGCGCGGAGATCGTCCAACAGCTCGGCTACGCACGGGAATGGGGCGCGAAGTTCGTCGTACCCATCCCGCAGCTCGAAGTGATCTGAAAGCCGTGGGGGGAAGGAAAGTCAGATGAAGGTCGTGATCTTCTGCGGGGGGCTCGGGCTGCGGATGCGCAGCGGCGTCGACTCCGCACCGAAACCGATGATGACGATCGGCGACCGGCCGGTCCTGTGGCACATCATGCGGTACTACGCGCACTTCGGCCACACCGAGTTCATCCTGTGCCTGGGCTTCGGGGGGTCCGCGGTCAAGAACTACTTCCTGAACTACGAGGAGACCGTCTCCAACGACTTCGTCATGACGAAGGGCGGCGAGCACATCGAGCTGCTCGACTCCGACATCAGCGAGTGGAAGATCACCTTCGTCGACACCGGCATCGACACCTCGATCGGTGAGCGGCTGCGCCGGGTCCGGCCGTTCCTCGAGGACGACGACGCCTTCCTGGCCAACTACGGTGACGTGCTCACCGACGCGCCGATGGACAAGATCGTCGATCACGTGATGACCAGCGACATCACCGCCAGCCTGCTCGCGGTGCCACCGCAGGCCTCGTTCCACACGGTCGAGTTCGGCACCGACTCCCGGGTCACCGGGCTGCGTTCGGCGGTCGACCTGAACGTCTGGATCAACGGGGGGTTCTTCGTCATCAAGAAGGAGATCTTCGACGTCCTGAACGAGGGTGAGGATCTGGTCGGCGACGCTTTCCCGCGGCTGGCCGCGATGCGCAAGCTCGAGGCCATCCCGCACCACGGGTTCTGGGCGCCGATGGACACGCTCAAAGAGCGCAGCCAGCTCGAGGAGCTGTACCGGTCCGGCAAGAAGCCATGGGCGCTGTGGAGCCACCAGGTCCGCCAGCAGCAGGCACAGGTGCTGGACAAGGAACCCGCGGTGTCGGTGGATGCGCCGGTAGTGGTGGCGCTCTGATGCTTCCGTTCCAGCTCGGCCTGATCGACGGGCCGGTCCACCTGGTTGCCCTCGGCGCCCATCCGGACGACATCGAGATCGGCTGCGGCGGCACGCTGCTGAAGCTGGCCGAGTCGGTGCCGGAGCTGACCGCCGAGTTCGTGATCGCGACCGGTACGCCGTTGCGCCTGGAGGAGGCCCGCCGCGCGGCGGAGCTGTTCCTGCCGGACTGCGAGGTCAGCGTCACGTCGGCCGAGCTGCCGGACGGCCGGCTGCCGGCGTACTGGAACCAGACCAAAGAGTTGCTAGAGGCAACGGCTCGGGGGAGCCGTCGTCCCGACCTGGTGTTTGCCCCGAGCAAGCATGACGCGCACCAGGACCACCGGCTGATCGCGGAGCTGGCGCCGACGGTGTGGCGCAGCCACCTGGTGCTGCATTACGAGATCCCGAAGTGGGACGGCGACATCAGCCGGCCGTGGCTGTACGTCGAGCTCACCGAGGAGCAGATGCAGGAGAAGATCGCGCTGCTGCACAAGGCGTACCCGTCCCAGGTCCCGCACGACTGGTTCGACGGAGAGGTCTTCTCCGGGCTGGCCCGGTTGCGCGGGATGGAGTGCCGGGCGACGTACGCCGAAGCCTTCACGACGGCCAAGGGCATGTTGACATGGTGACTGAGGGAGATGCGGTGAGCCTCAAGTGTCGCGGGTGCGCGTCGGAGAACGTCGTACTCGTGGTGGACATCGGCGACCAGCCGCTCGCCGACTACTTCCCGCCGGCTGACAACCCCGGTCCCGATCCGCGCTGGCCGCTGTCGCTCTGGCTCTGCCGGGAGTGCACGTTGGTGCAGCTCGGTCCGGTGCAGGCACAGCTGGCCGAGGAGCCGCTGGCGGTCGAATCCGCGACCAGCCGCGCGCACGCGGAGGCTTCCGTCAAGGAGATCCTGCGGGACTACCCGGAGCTTCTCGGGACCGTGGTGTTCGAGTTCGGCAGTCCGCACGGCGGGTCGTGGCTCGATCACCTGTTCGCGGCGGGTTCGCGGCTGGCGGGTGAGGACGAGAAGGCCGGCCTGGTGATCGACGTTCACGGGATCGTGCACGAGCCGCAGTACGGCGACTCGCTGAAGCTGCGGGCGGACCGGCTCGCACCGGGCGGCCTGCTGGTGATGGAGTTCCACCACCTGCTGCCGTTGTTCATCGGCAACCAGTTCGACACGATCCGGCACGGCCACTGGGCCTACGTCTCGCTGCGTGCGCTGCAGAACATCGCCGCGCTGCACGGTCTGACCATCGAGTCGGTGCAGCAGGCCGAGATGTACGGCGGCAGCCTGATGGTGATGCTGCGGCACACCGCGGACGCCAAGCCGGACGCATCGGTCGACGTGGTCCTGGACGACGAGGAAGCGGCCGGGATCGCGGACGAGGTCCAGCTCGGCAGCCTGCACGAGGCTGCCCGGCACGCGGCCGGCGCACTGCACGAAGAGCTGACCCGCCACAAGGCTGCGGGCCGCACGGTCCTGGGGTACGGCGCGCCGTCGAAGGCGCCGGTGCTCCTGGACCTGAGCAAGGTGACGACGGACCTGCTGCCGTTCACCGTCGATCTGGCGCCGGGCAAACACGGCCGCCGGATCCCCGGTGCCTGCATGGTGCCGATCCGCCCGATCGAGGAGCTGAAGGCCGCGCGGCCGGATGTCGTCCTCGTGCTGACCTGGGATATCGCCGACGAGATCGTCGCGCAACTGGAAGCCGACGGCGGCTGGGGTGCCACCTACCTGGTCCCGTTGCCGGAGCCGCACGAGATGGGGACTCGTCGTCAAGACGCAAGGTGAACTGGGGAGAGGAACCGGAATGACATCCGTTGTGAGCAGCCTGCGCAGTTCGGGGCTGGATATCGTCAAGCGCGTACTCCGCGGGCCGATGGCCCGATTGACAGCGATCCACCGGCTGCGGTGGCGGGTGACGTCCCGAGAGGCGCTGTTCACGCAGGTCTACGAGTCGTCGGGATGGGACAGCACCGAGTCCGGGTCCGGCACGGGATCCGAGCTGCGGGCCACCGTCGACATCCGCGAACGCCTGCCGGAGATGCTGACCCGGCTCGACGTGAAGACGATGCTCGACGCCCCGTGCGGCGACCTGAACTGGATGCGCCACATTCCGCTCCCGGTGGAGAAGTACCACGGTGTCGACATCGTCGCGAGCGTGATCGAGAAGAACCGGGAGGAGTACGGCAACGAGCAGCGGGACTTCGCGGTCGCCGACCTGACCAAGGACAAGCTGCCTGAGGTCGACCTGATCCTGTGCCGGGACTGCCTGGTGCACGTCTCGTTCCAGGACGCGGCGGACATTCTGGAGAACTTCCGCGCCACCGGTGCGAAGTGGCTGGTGATCAACACCTACGCGAACGTCGAGCGGAACCACAACCAGTTCACCGGCCGCAACTGGCGGCAGCTGAACATGTCGCTCCCGCCGTTCAACTTCCCCGCGCCGCTCGAGTCCTTCCCGGACGGCGGCGAGGTCGACCCGAACCGGCTCGGACTGTGGCGCCTCCAGGACCTGCCGGCCGTCCAGCGAAGCGCCCTGTGAGCCGACTGTGAGCCGACCATGAAAGCTGTCCTGCGCCGCCTCACCTGGGGTCTCGCCGACCAGGCTGTGACCAGCCTGGTCAGCTTCCTGGTGGGCGTTGTCGTCGCCCGGCAGCTGGGCGCGCTGGAGTTCGGCGCGTTCAGTCTGGCCTGGGTGACGTACGGCGTGGTCCTGAACATCTCCCGCGGCCTGGGGACCGATCCGCTCGCGGTCCGGTTCAGCGGCCTGGAGCGGCCGGTGTGGCGGACCGCGGTCGCGAAGTCGTCCGGGATGGCCATCGTCGTCGGTCTCGGCACCGGTGCGATCTGCGCGCTCGTCGGGCTGCTCCTCGGCGGGCACGCCGGCCAGGCATTCATTGCCCTGGGCATCGTGTTGCCCGGCCTGATGCTGCAGGACAGCTGGCGGTTCGCGTTCTTCGCCTCGGGACAGGGCGGCAAGGCTTTCATCAGCGACATCACCTGGGCGCTCGGCCTGGTGCCGCTGCTCTATCTGGCGTCCCAGCACGCCAGCGTGACCCGGTTCGTGCTGGCGTGGGGTGGGGCCGGCGTGTTCGCGGCGCTCGTGAGCGGGCTGCAGGCGGGCATCCTGCCGCGGCCGGCGCTGGCTCGCCGCTGGCTGTCCGAACACCGCGATCTCAGCCTGCGCTACCTGACCGAGAACGTCACGCTCAGCGGCGCCTACCAGCTCCGGATGTACGGACTGGGCGCGTTCGCAGGCGTCGCGGCCGTCGGTACGGTGCGCGGCGCGGAGATGCTGCTCGGACCGTTCTTCATCGTGCTGTCGGGCATCGGGCTGGTCGCCGTACCGGAGGCCGCGAGGGTTCTGCGAAGGTCTGTCCGGGCGTTGCCGTGGTTCTGTCTGGCACTCGGAGGTGCGCAGGCGCTCGCCGCGCTGGCCTGGGGTCTGCTCCTGCTGTTCGCGCTGCCGGACAAGTGGGGCCACGCACTACTCGGCGAGGTCTGGCTGACCGCGTCCGTATTGGTGCTGCCGGCAACTTTGTCGGTGGCGTGCGCCGGTTTCAACACCGGGGCCGCGGCGGGTCTGCGTGCGCTCGGTATTGCCCGCCGCAGTCTGAAGGCTCAGCTATGTGCGTCGGCGTTCTACCTCGTCGGCGGGGTCGTGGGCGGTGCGCTCGACGGTGCGCGCGGGTCGGCCTGGGGCGCTGCGTGTGCGACGTTCGCAGCGGCTTTCGTGTGGTGGTACACGCTGCGCGTCGGCGTCCGGGAGCGCAAGCAGCTCGAGTCGGCGGTGGATTCCGAGGAGTCCCAGCCGGCCGTTCCCGAAGTGAGAAGCACATGAACGCCGTACCGCGGCTGACCGTCGGGCTGCCGGTCTACAACGGCGAGAAGTATCTCGCCGAGTCCCTCGACGCCCTGCTGGGACAGTCGTACGGCGAGTTCGAGCTGATCATCTCCGACAACGCCTCGACCGACGCGACCGAGGCGATCTGCCGCGAGTACGCCGCCAAGGACCCGCGGATCACGTACCTGCGCCAGCCGGCCAACATCGGCGCCACGCCGAACCACAACTTCGTCTTCGAGCAGTCGCACAGCGAGCTGTTCAAGTGGGCCTCGTACGACGACCTGTACGGACGCGAGTTGCTGGCGCGCTGCATCGATGCGCTCGACAACGATCGCGAACTCGTGCTCGCCCACTCCTGGGAGGCGTTCATCGACGCGGCCGGCGAGATCCTCCTCACGGTCGACTATCCGCTCGCGACGGCCTCGCCGGATCCGGTCGAGCGGTTCCGGAGCATGCTGTTCGCCGTCGGCGGCGACGACTTCTACGGCGTGATGCGCTCGGAGACGCTGCGCCGTACGCCGCTGCACGGCAGCTACCACCACGCGGACCGCACGTTGATGGCCGAGATCGCGCTGTCCGGGCGGTTCTACCAGGTGCCCGAGGTGCTGTTCTTCCGCCGCGACCACCCCGACCGCGCCGAGCGGGCGAAGCCGACGATCCGCAGCCGCAGCGCAAACATGGAGCCGCGGCGCGCGCGCCGGCTGAGCAACCCGACCGCGCGGTTGCTCGCCGAGTACGTCGGCGGCTTCGTCGGCGCGATCCGGCGGGCGCCGCTCTCGTCGGCCGAGCGCCGTCGTTGCTACACGCACCTGCTGCGCTGGCTGGCGAGCCGGGCGGCGCACAGATCGTCGGCCCGGATCGAAGACACGGTTCCCGCCAGGCACCCGCAGGCTCTCGCAGAGATGAGGAGAAGATGAACGCAGTACCGCGGCTGAGCATCGGCCTGCCGGTGTACAACGGCGAGAAGTACCTCGCCGAGGCGCTCGACGCGCTGCTCGGGCAGACGTACGCCGACTTCGAGCTGATCATCTCCGACAACGCCTCGACCGACGGCACGGAGCGGATCTGCCGGGAGTACCTGGCCCGCGACCCGCGCATCCGCTACATCCGCCAGCCGGTGAACGTCGGTGCGTCGCCGAACCACAACGTCGTCTTCACCGAGTCCCGCGGCGAGCTGTTCAAGTGGGCGTCGTACGACGACCTGTACGCGCGGGATCTGCTGGAGCGTTGCATCGAGGCGCTCGACGAGCACCCGGACGCGGTGCTGTGTCACTCGTGGAGCGCGATCATCGACGAGGCCGGCGACATCGTGGCGAAGGTCGGCTACCCGTTGACCACCGACTCGCCGGACCCGGTCGAGCGGTTCCGGAGCCTGCTGTTCGACGTCGGCGGTGATGACGACTACGGCGTGGTCCGGGCCGACGTACTGCGGCGGACCGCGCTGAACGAGAGCTTCTACCACGCCGACCGGACGATCGTGGCCGAGATCGCGCTGCACGGCCGGTTCCTCCACGTGCCGGCGTCGTTGTTCTTCCGCCGCGATCACCCGGACAGTGCGCTGCGGTCGAACCGCACGGTCCGTTCCTGGTGCGGCAACCTCGACCCGCGCCGCCGGAAGCACTCGACTGTCCGGCTGCTCGCGGAGTACCCGCTGGGTTACGTCCGGATGCTGTTCCGCGCGCCGCTGACCGGCGGCCGGCGAGTGCGTTGCCTCTGGCAACTTGTTCGCTGGATGACCAGCCGGGCCGTGCCACCGTCCATGCGACGGCAGGACACCCCGGTCGAGCAGGTCAGCGAGGTCGTGTCGGTATCCATGGTGGTCGCAGGCCAGAGCGGACGAATCGCATGAACGACAAAGGATTGCGGATCGGGTTCTTCGGCCTGCTGGGCCACGGGAACCTCGGCAACGACGGGTCGCTGGAGGCGTTCCTCGCCTACCTGGCCAAGTCGTACCCGGACGCGGAGATCGACTTCCTCTGCTCCGGTCCCGAGGTGGTGGAGAAGCGCTACGGCCTGGCCGCGACCCGGATGAACTGGAACCGCGACGAGTACAACACGGCCAGCAGCCTGCGGTCGGTCGCGCTCAAGGGGATCGGCAAGATCGTCGACTTCTTCTGGACCGCGTCCTGGGTCCGGCGCCACGACGTCGTGGTCGTGCCCGGAATGGGCGTGCTGGAAGGCGGTCTGCCGCTGCGCTGGTGGGGCTTCCCGTACTCGCTGCTCCTGCTGACCGCAGCCGGTCGCCTGACCGGTACGAAGGTCGCGCTGGTCAGCGTCGGCGCCAACACGTCGGGACGGCGGATGACCCGTCGTGTCTTCACGCTGGCGGCCCGCCTGGCGTACTACCGCTCGTTCCGCGACCAGCTGTCGAAGGACGCGATGCGCGCCACCGGCCTGGGGATCGCGGACGACCCGGTCTACCCGGACCTGGCGTTCTCGCTGCCGATTCCCGCCGTACGGTCGGCGACTCCGCCGGGAGAGCCCACGACCGTCGGCGTCGGCGTGATGACCTACCGGGGCACCGACGACGACCGCGACCGCGCCGAGGAGGTCTTCGACGAGTACGTCGCGAAGATGACTCGCTTCGTGCACTGGCTGGTCGACCACGGGCACCGGGTCCGGCTGCTCACCGGCGATCACGAGGACGAGCTGGTCTCGGCCGCGATCCTCGCCGACGTACGCGAGAACCGGCCCGACCTCGATCCGTCCTGGGTCGTCGAGGACCCGCCGAAGTCGCTGGACGACCTGATGGCGCAGATGGCAGCGCTCGACACGGTCGTCGCCACCCGGTTCCACAACGTCGTGTGCGCACTGATGCTGTCCAAGCCGACCGTGTCGATCGGGTACGCCGCGAAGAACGACGTACTAATGGCCGACATGGGCCTCGCGGAGTTCTGCCAGAACATCCGCTCACTCGATGTGGATCGGCTGATCGCCCAGTACACCGCGCTCGAGTCCCGTCGCGACGTGGTCGGACCGGCGATGGACGAGCGGAACGCCGTCAACCGCAGCCGGCTCGAGGACCAGTACGACGTCCTGTCGTCGAAGGTCTTCCCGGCGCAGGCGGAAACTTTGGAGGGACGCTCATGAAGGTGACGCAGGTACCCGAGATCGCCGGGGTCTATCTGTTCGAGCCCACACCGCACGTCGACGACCGCGGCTTCTTCAGCCGGACCTTCGACGCCGAGATCGCCCGGTCGGTGGGGATCGACCCGGACGGGTTCGCGCAGGACAGCCTGTCGCGGTCCCGCAAAGGCGTGCTGCGCGGGATGCATCTGCGCTCCGGACAGGGCGAGGCGAAGCTGGTCCGCTGCTCGGCGGGTGAGGTGTTCGACGTCGTGGTCGACCTCCGGCCGGACTCCCCGACGTACCTGGGGCAGGCGCACTTCACGCTGTCGGGGGACACCCAGGCTTCGGTGTACATCCCGGCCGGATGCGGGCACGGTTTCCAGGCGCTCACCGAACCCGCGGACATCGCGTACCGGATCGACCGGCCGCACGATCCGTCCGAGGACGTCGTGATCGCGTACGACGACGCCGATCTCGCCATCCCGTGGCCGTTGCCGGTCACGCTGATGTCGGCCCGCGACCAACGGGCCGTATCTGTTGCGGACCTCGCCGCGGGCGTCCTGAGCGCCCGCTGATCGATCACCAACTCCGGAAGGGGGCCCTCATGGCTCACACCGCATCGATATCGCAGCTCCAGACGCCGCCCTGGGCGCTCGTCAACGGCGAGCTCGTGCCGTACACCGACGTCAAGATCCACATCGGCGCCGAGGCGCTGACCCGCGCGCTGAGCGTCTTCGAAGGCGTGAAGGGCTACTGGAACTCGGCCGGCGAACTCTTCTCGATCCGGACTCCGCGCCGTCACTACGACCGGCTCCGCCGTTCCGCGACGCTGTTCCACATCCCGGTCCGATTCAGCTATGAGGAGTTCGTCGCCGGGCTCGAGAAGCTGGCCGGCGAGCTGCTGGTGCCGGACAAGGACCTGTGGTTCCGGCCGACGATGTACGTGACCCACGGGCACTGGGGTGAAGCGACCGAGGCCGACCTGGTGGTCACCGCCTTCAGCCAGCGCAAGCTCGACCCGGACCCGATGCGGCTCGGCGTGACGAGTTGGCGGCGGGCCGGCGACCTGGTCCTGCCGACGCGGGTGAAGAGCAGCGCGAACTATGTCGGCGCCCGGATGGCCCGCATCGAAGTACGCCGCCTCGGCTACGACGACGCGATCATGCTCAACGACGCCGGCCGGGTCGCGGAGGCGACCGGTGCCTGCGTGCTGATCGTCCAGCGCGGACGGATCGTGACGCCGCCGACCAGCGAGTCGTGCCTGGACAGCATCACGGTCGACATCCTCGAAGAGGTGGCCAAGGACCTGGGGATGCCGTTCGACCGGCGCCCGATCGAGCGGACCGAGTTGCTCGCCGCCGACGAGTGCGGCCTGGCCGGCACCATCTCGGAGCTGACGCTGGTCTCCGAGCTCGACGGTGTCGAGTACGACCAGTCCGGACTGCTGGCGCAGCTCCGGCAGCGTTACCTGGAACTCATGCGTGGCGACCTGGCCCTGCCGGGTGTCGAGCTGATGCCGTTGCCCGGCGCGTCACGTGAACTTCAGGCGGCGGATGCGGGCGCATCGGCCGACTGAGTCCGGCAGCTACCGGACGGGGGAAATCTCGCAGTACGACCAGGAGGGGGACTCCATTGCATTCCATTTATGTCGACGCCGAATTCAGTGATGACGAGCGTAGGCAGAAGCTGTACGAGGGCGACCTGTTCGTCTACTCGCCGCGCCCGTCGACCCTGGCACTGACCGAGTTCGCCGGTGAGATGGCCAAGCAGGCCTTCGCTCCGCTGGACCCGGAGACGGCTCAGTTCGACATGCCTGTGGAGGAGTACGCGGCGCTGCTCGCCGAGCTGAAGCCGCGCTTCATCCACCACCCGGAGTCGAAGCGGCTGATCCAGGAGATGCTGGTCGACTTCGGTTGCGACCAGGATCAGGTGTACTTCGACGTGCCGCGGATGCGCAGCTCGACCTCGGACGACTACCTGACGACGGGGATCGCGTTCGCGTTCCATCCGCACCGCGACACCTGGTACTCCGCGCCGTACACCCAGCTGAACTGGTGGCTGCCGATCTTCCCGATCAGCCACGACAACGGGCTGGCCTTCCACCGGCGGTACTGGGAGACGCCGGTGAAGAACAGCTCGCGGGTGTACAACTACGCCGAGTGGAACGCGACCAGCCGGAAGATCGCGGCGACCCAGATCGGCGTCGACACCCGCGTGCAGCCGGTGCCGGAGGAGGAGGTCGAGCTGGTGCCGCAGATCCGGCCGATCTGCAAGCCGGGCGGGATCATCCTGTTCTCCGGGGCGCAGCTGCACTCGAGCGTGCCGAACACCTCGGGGCGGACCCGGTTCAGCATCGATCTGCGCACCGTGCACCTCGGTGACACGATCGCGGGCCGGATGGCTCCGAACATCGACTCCGAGTGCACGGGGACGACGATGGGCGACTACCTGCGGGTGAGCGATCTCGAGCACATGCCGGCCGAGCTGATCGCGGAGTTCGACACACCGAGTCGCGAGGCTGTCTGAGAAATCTCTGGCCAGTCGTCAAGCTTTTGGTCCGGCCGGCGTCAGCGCGACGCCGGCCGGACTGCCTTGTTTTCTTGATCATTTCGTGATGAAGCAACCGGTTCGCGGCTCACAATGCAAGTTCTCCACAAGGAAGGCGGCCTGGTGGTCGCCGAGGCCCGTGGTGCGTAGTAATCTTCGGTGACTCGTCGCCGACGCGCGGGTGAATTCTGGGGATGGACAGCTGCGGGAAGCCCTGGGCACGGAGCGTGTCCGAGTGGCCGCAACGTGAGACCGAAGGACTGGTGTGAGCGGAGCCGAGGCGCCCGGCCGGATGGACGGGCACGGACCGCTCTGGGTCGTGCCGCATGAGGTCCCGGCGATCGTCCCGCTGTCGTCGCGCTCGACCGAGCCCCGCTGGGTCGGTGTGTACCGCTGGGCCGCTGTCGGCGGTGACCTGCTGGCCGCGATGCTCGGCGTCTCGATCGCGCTGCTGACCAGGTTCGGATACCACGTCGGTCCCAGCTATCTCGTCGTGAGCAGTCTGCTGCCGCCGGCGTGGGTCGGTGTCGTCGCGCTGTCAAAGGGCTACGACCCTCGGTACTTCGGCGCCGGGCCGGACGAGTTCCGGTCGCTGATGCGTTCCGGCGTCGGCCTCACGGCCGCCGTCGCGATGACGTCGTACGTGACGAAGACCGAGATCGCCAGGGGCTTCGTGGTGCTGGCGATCCCGGTGATGGTGATCTCCGCCCTGCTGCTGCGGTATGCGTTGCGGAAGGACCTGCATCGCCACCGCGTCAGAGGTCGCTGCATGCACAGGGTTCTCGTGGTCGGGCGAAGTGGCCCGGCCGCGACGCTTTGTGAGCACCTGGAGAAGCGTCCGACCGACGGCTACCGGGTGGTGGCGACGTGCCGGCCGCGCGGCGACGGTCACGGACACCTGCAACCTGACGAGCTGGACGAGCCGGACATCCTCGCCGCCGCGGATCGTCACGCGGTCGACGTGGTTGCCGTCTCGACCGATCCGGAGCTGGTCGGCCAGTCGCTGCGCCGCCTGTCGTGGGCGTTGGAGCAGCGCGGCATCGAACTGATCGTGTCGCCCGGCATCATCGAGGTGGCCGGTCCGCGGATCTCGGTCCGCCCGGTCGCCGGTCTGTCCTTGCTGCACCTGGAGCGGCCGTCGGTCAGCGGCGGGCCGCACCTGATGAAGGCCATCTTCGACCGAACCGTTGCCCTCGGCTTCATCGCCGTACTGTCCCCGTTGCTGATCGGCCTCGCGCTCGCGGTCAAGGTGTCCAGCCCGGGGCCGGTGCTCTTCCGGCAGCAGCGGATCGGCCGCGGCGGCGTCGAGTTCACCATGCTGAAGTTCCGGAGCATGTACTCCGACGCCGAGCAGCGGCTCGGTGATCTGTACGCGTTGAGCGACGGCAACGGCGTGATCTTCAAGATGCGCGACGACCCGCGGATGACACCGCTCGGCCGGTGGATCCGGCGGTTCTCGCTCGACGAGTTGCCTCAGCTGTTCAACGTGCTGCGCGGCGACATGTCGCTGGTCGGTCCGCGGCCGCCGCTGGCCGAGGAGGTCGCGCTGTACGCCGCCGACGACTCGCGGCGGATGCTCGTGAAGCCCGGCATGACCGGCCTGTGGCAGGTCAGCGGCCGCAGCGACCTGTCCTGGGACGAGTCGGTCCGCCTCGACCTGCGCTACGTCGACAACTGGTCGATGACCCTGGATCTGCTGATCCTCTGGAAGACCGTGCGCGCGGTGGCCTACGGCGCGGGGGCGTACTGACATGGACCTTCACGCACCCGTGTACGTCGCGGGACACCGCGGCCTCGTCGGCTCCGCGATCTGGCGGCGTCTGGAAGCTGCCGGGTTCACGCAGCTGATCGGCGCGACCTCGTCGGAGCTCGACCTGCGCGACCGTGATGCCACGTTCGCGTTCCTGGCCGAGCACAAGCCCGCCGTGGTCGTCGACGCAGCGGCTCGGGTCGGCGGGATCCTCGCGAACCGCGACCACCCGACCGAGTTCCTCAGTGACAACCTGCGGATCCAGGTGAACCTGATGGACGCGGCCCTCGAAGTACGGACGCCGCGGCTGTTGTTCCTCGGGTCGTCGTGCATCTACCCGAAGTACGCCGAGCAGCCGATCCGCGAGTCGAGCCTGCTGACCGGCGAGCTCGAGCCGACCAACGACGCGTACGCGATCGCGAAGATCGCCGGCATCATGCAGGTCCAGGCGGTCCGCCGGCAGTACGGTCTGCGCTGGATCTCGGCGATGCCGACCAATCTCTACGGGCCGAACGACAACTTCGATCCGGCCACGTCGCATGTGCTGCCGGCTCTGATCCGCCGCTTCCACGAGGCGCATGAGTCGGATGCTCCCGAGGTTGTGCTGTGGGGGAGCGGTACGCCGCGACGCGAGTTCCTGCACGTGGACGACCTGGCCGACGCGTGCCTGCACCTGCTCGAGCAGTACGACGCACCGGAGCCGATCAACGTCGGCGTCGGCGCGGACATCTCGATCCGTGAGCTCGCCGAGCTGGTCGCCCGCGTCGTCGGGTACACGGGTGCCTTGAGCAACGATCTGTCCAAGCCGGACGGCACCCCGCGCAAGCTGCTCGACGTGAGCAAGCTGCTGGCGCTGGGCTGGAAGCCGTCCGTCGACCTCGAAGACGGTGTGGCCGCCACCTACCGCTGGTATGTGGAGAACCACTCATGAAGAAAGCCTTCGTTACCGGGATCACCGGCCAGGACGGTTCGTACCTGGCCGAGCTGCTGCTGGCCAAGGGCTACGAAGTACACGGCCTGATCCGGCGCGCGTCGACGTTCAACACCAAGCGGATCGACCACCTGTACGAGGATCCGCACGCGAAGGACAAGCGGCTGTTCCTGCACTACGGCGATCTGACCGACGGCTCGCGGCTCGTCACGCTGCTGGCATCGATCCAGCCGGCCGAGGTGTATCACCTGGCCGCGCAGTCGCATGTGCGGGTGAGCTTCGACGAGCCGGAGTACACCGGTGACACCACCGGGATGGGGACGACGCGGCTGCTCGAGGCGATCCGGATGATCGGGCTGGACTGCCGGTTCTACCAGGCGTCCTCGTCGGAGATGTTCGGCGCGACGCCTCCGCCGCAGAACGAGGACACCCCGTTCTACCCGCGGTCGCCGTACGGCGCCGCGAAGCTCTACGGCTACTGGATGACCCGGAACTACCGCGAGGCGTACGACATGTTCGCGGTGAACGGGATCCTGTTCAACCATGAGTCGCCGCGCCGGGGCGAGACGTTCGTGACCCGGAAGATCACCCGTGCGGTCGCCGCGATCAAGACCGGACGGCAGGATCGCCTGTACCTGGGCAATCTCGATGCCAGCCGGGATTGGGGCTACGCCCCGGAGTACGTCGAGGGCATGTGGCGGATGCTGCAGCACGACACCCCGGCCGACTACGTGATCGCGACCGGTACGTCGTACTCGGTCAAGGATTTCGTCTCGCGCGCCTTCGACCATGTAGGGCTGGACTGGGAGGAGTATGTCGACTACGACGCGCGCTACGTGCGCCCGACCGAGGTCGACTCGCTGATCGGGGACGCGTCCAAAGCCATGACCGAGCTGGGCTGGAAGGCCCAGGTGCACGTGCCGGAGCTGGTTCAGATCATGGTCGACGCGGATCTCGCCGCGCTGAACCCGGAGGACTGACTGATGACCGATATGCAGACCGCGGCGACAACCGGTTCGGCTGTGGCCGAGCGGGTCGATGTCCTGGGCATCCATGTCAGCATCACCAATCCGGACCACACGGTTGCCACGTTCGCCCGCTGGATCGACGACGAAGCGCGCGAGCTGGTCTGCGTCACGGACATGAACGCACTGCTGCACGCGCGCGCCGACGAGCGGCTGACCGAGGTCTACAACACCGCCGGGCTGACGGTGCCGGACGGTATGCCGCTGGTCTGGGCGGGCCACAAGGCCGGCTTCGAGCAGATGGACCGGGTCGCCGGGCCGGACCTGCTCGAGCGCGTGATGGCCGAGGCGGCCGAGCGCGGCTGGACGCAGTACTTCTACGGCGGCGCCGAGGGTGTCGCCGAGGAGCTGCGGGAGGTCTTCCAGGAGCGCCACCCGGCGTTGAAGGTCGTCGGCACCGAGTGCCCGCCGTACCGGCCGCTGACAGAGGCCGAGGACGCGGCCGTGGTCGCCCGGATGAACGAGGCGCGGCCGGACATCATCTGGGTCGGGCTCGGCGCCCCGAAGCAGGAGCGCTGGATGGCCGACCACCGCGACCGGCTGAACGCGACGATCCTGATCGGCGTCGGCGCTGCGTTCGACTTCCACACCGGCCGGCTGGAGCGCGCACCGCTGTGGATGCAGCGCGCCGGGCTGGAGTGGAGCTACCGGCTGTACAAGGAGCCGCGCCGGCTCTGGAAGCGCTACGTGCTGGGCATCCCGCGGTTCCTCGTGGGCGTCCTCCGTCATCCGCCGCGTCCGCTCTAGAGTGAGCCGGTGAAGTTCCGGCGGCCGAAGTTGCGTCGGCTGGCCGGACCGGCCAGCCGTGCCAGTTGGGGTCTGGCAGACCAGGCGCTGTCGAGTCTCAGCAACCTGGCGGTCGGGGTCGTCGTCGCGCGTTCGAGCACGGTCGCTGACTTCGGTATCTACGCGCTGGCCTTCGGCGGCTACACGATCGCCCTCAACGTGTCCCGGGCGGTCTCCACCGAACCCCTCGCCGTCCGCCACTCCGGCGATCGCACGCCTGAATGGCAGCGTGCGGTCCGGGCCAGTACGGCAACCGCCTTGCTGACAGGCCTTCTGGCGATGGTGGTCGGCCTGGCGATCGCGGCGTTCCCGGGCGTCCCGTCCAGGGGAGTGCTGCTCGCCTTCGCGGTGACGATGCCGGGCCTGCTACTGCAGGATGCCTGGCGCTGGGCCTTCTTCGTCGTAGGCGAGGGCACGAAGGCGTTCGTCAACGACCTGATCTGGTTGCTGGCGATGCTCGCGATCTTCGGCGGCCTCTACCTGACCGGTACGACGTCGGCGTTCAGCCTCACGTTCGGCTGGGGGCTCGGTGCGGTCATCGCCGCGATAGCCGGCCGTTTCCAGGCCGGGGTGGCGCCACGGCGGCAGCTGATTCGTGAATGGGTGAAGCGGAACTGGGACCTGAGCCCGAAGTACGTCGGGGAGATGCTCGCCGTCTCGGGCACGATCCAGGTCTACATGCTCGGCATCACCGCGGCCGCCGGCCTGGTGGCCACTGCGGGCATCCGCGGCGCGCAGGTCCTGCTCGGCCCGGTCAACGTGCTGAACCAGGGCATCCGGATGATCTCCGTGCCCGAAGCTGCCCGTGCCCTGCGGCATTCGTACCGCCGGCTGTGGCTCGTGGGCCTGGCCATCTCGTTCGGCGTCGGAGCCGGCGCGCTGGCCTGGGGCGCTGTCTTTCTCTTGCTACCGGCCGTTGTCGGCCGCGAACTGCTCGGTCCGGGCGTGTGGACGCAGGCTCACAGCGTCCTGATCCCGGTCATCCTGCTGCAGGCCCTCGGCGCTTCGAACGCCGGTGCCTTCGCCATCATGCGAGCCCTGACTGCTGCCACTCGCGGCCTGCGCGTCCGTCTGATCTCGTCGGTCATCCTGATCACCTGCGGCGTCGGCGGCGCCTTCCTCTGGGGCCCGAAGGGCGCGGCGTGGGGGCTGGCCGGCGCCTCGTTCACCACGTTGCTGCTGTGGTGGAACGAGGCGCACCGAGCCATCGCCGCCCATCGCCGCGCCACCACCCCCTGACCCCGCCCGACCCGGTCCCGCTCCGCGTGGGTCTGCCCCCGGCCCGGTCCCGCCCGCCCCCAGGCTGGTCCGATCGCGCACGGGCAGTGCCGTGTTCGTCTGAGAGGTCAACCCCCAAGCAGGTCGGTTGGCCCCTCGGATTCAGGTGGGCCAACCGACCACCTCAGGGGTTGACCCCTCAGACGAACCGGAGCCGGCCCCCGGCGCACGCGCGAATGGGCCGGGGATGGGGCGGTCAGGCGGTACGGCGGGATCGGGCGAAGGCTGCCCGGATAGCAGCGGCGGTTCGGGCCGGACGGTCCAGGTCTGGCCACATGATGCGCACGACCCCACGTCCGGCCGCGCGCAGTCGGTCCTCGCGGATCTTCTCCTCGACGAGCACGTCGCCCGATGCGTCGGCGTACTTCAGTCTGCCGTCGAACTCGACGACCGTGTTGTATTCGGAGAAGTCGAAATCGACACGTCCGATGATCCCGTCCCGATCGCGGTAGACGACCTGGAGTTCCGGCGCCGGCAGCCCCTGGTTATGCATCAGGACCCGCAGCCGAGACTCTCCGACCGACTCCGACCGGCCGTTCGCGAAGCTGAGAGCGGCTCGGGCCGTGGCGCTTCCCGGCCAGAACTCGGTGAGTCGAAGCAGTCGGCCCAGGTCATCCTGGTCGATTCCGCCATCGCGAAGCGCCGCATCAGCGAAGATCACGCCGGACTCGAACGACGCGACGCAGGCGGATTCGACGACAGCCCTGGGCAAAGCCGTCGCGGTCAGATCTCCGACCGTTACGAGGTCGTCCGGTGTCAGAACGCCGCGGTGATATCGGACCCCGGCGACGGGGCCGGTGTGCCTGCGTTCGTCCAGGCGACTGAGGTGCACCTCTGACAGGTCGACGCCCCACAAGGGCAGTCCGTGCAGCAGGAGGGACGATTGGTGGCTGATGGCAACCGCTCCGGACCGCATCGCGTTCATCACGGCGTAGACCAGGAGTCGATGTCGAGCCAACTCCCGCTCCCAGGGAGGCAATCGGCTCAGGTCGGCGGCTTCGGCGTACTGGCCGTAGCGCACCCGCAACCAGCGTCCATCTCGGACCCGGTCCCTGATCCCGCGCGGCGTGTACCCGCACGCGAACGCTTGCGCCCGGCTGAACACGCGACCCTGGCTTGCGGTAATCATGGCGAGCATCGGATTCATCCCGCAAGGATCGGCGGTCGACGACGTCCGGCGCATCCCCCAACCCGGGACCTGTGGACAACCCGAGCCCAGCTCCAAGACCCCTCCCACGTACGTCTCAGGGGTCAACCCCGCAGCTTGACGGTTGGACGGGAAGATTCTTCCTCCGCAACCGACAGCCCGCGGGGTTGACCCCTGAGACGTACCACGATGACGGCGCGGCTGATGGTGCAGGCCGCGCCGCTGCTGCGAGTTAAGGAATCTTCACGCTCGCGGTCGCGCCCTTCATGATGTTCCGTCCGTCGTGCACCTCGATGTGGTACGCGTACGTCGAGCCGCGCTTCAGGCCGCGATCCACCACCTGGTAGGACTTCCGCGCCTGCCAGAAGTACGACGTGTGGGCGGTCGACCCGACGTTCAGCGAACCGCGGAACACGTTGTACGTCAGCGTCAGGTTGTCCAGGTCGTACACGTCGGGGTACGTCACGTAGACCCGGCCGGACGTCGTCGCACTCAGCGTCGGCGCCTTCGGTACGGCGGGAGCCGCGCCGCCCGGCGTGTTCGTGAACCGGGTGATGCCGACCTGGATCTGGCCGTTCACGTGCAGGAAGTCACCGCCGACCCACAAGTCGGTCGCGGTGCCGGCCATCGCCAGCGGGCCGACCTTCGTGGTGCTCTTCAGGTTCGCGTCGGTGTTCGGGAACCACGGTCCGAGGTTGCCGTTGACCGCGCTCTCGACCAGCAGGTAGTGCGTCCCGCTGCCGTTGGCGAAGCCGTTCGGCGACGACGAGCAGTCGTGGGCGTGGGAGCCCTTGTAGAGCCAGTTGCCGATCGCCTTGATCGCCTCGGTCGCGCCCAGGCACTTGTTCTGCCACAGCAGCTTGCCGGTCGAGACCTGCGCCGCGAGGACGCCGTCGTAGCAGCCGCCGCCGTCACCGCCGTTGGAGACGTACACGTTGTCGCCGAGCGTGTCGATGTCCTTCACGCGCGTGGTGCAGGTCGCGGTCGGCTTCGGGATCGCAGCCGCCGCCGGGAAGTCGAAGGCCGCGCCGGTGGTGTTGTTCAGCATCGCCAGCGAGTAGTGGTCCTTGCCGTTGATCGTGCTGAACGGGCCGCCCGCGAAGACCCGGGTGCCGTTGTCGGACACGTCGAGCGCGTACACGTCGTTGTTCGCGTTCGGGTTCCACGGCAGCAGGTCGCCCTGGATCAGCCGGACCGCGCCGAGCCGGTTGCGGACCGCGCCGTCGATCTTGCCGAACGCGCCACCGATGAACACGCTGTTGCCGTAGATCGCCAGTGCCTTCACGCGGGCCGCGACCACCGGGTCCCAGGCCTGCACGATCTTGCCGGTGGCGACGCTGAACATCGCGATCTTGCTGCGGCGCAGGCCGTTCACCATCGTGAAGTCGCCGCCGATCACGACCCACTTGCCGTCCGGGCTGGTGGCGATGGAGTAGACCGGACCGTTCACGGTCGGCGCGAACGCGGTCGGCTTCCCGGTGGTCCGGTCGAAGGCGGCGACGTAGCTGCGGAGAGTCTCAGGCGCCTGACCCGACGCCATGCCCGGCTGCCGGAGCCTGGTGAACAGACCGCCGGCGTACACGGTGTTCCCGGCGATGGCCAGGGCGTTCACGCTGTTGTTGGTCTGCCACGAAGGCTGCTTGATCGCGGATACGGCGGATGCGAAGCCCGGAGTCGCCGCCTCCACCGGCGGTCCCGAGGGAATCAACGCTGCGGCCACGACAGCCGCTGCGGTGACAAGGGCCAGCACTAACTTCTTCATTTATGTCCTTCGACAGGCGGGGGCCGTACAGCGCGTGCCTCATCACGCACCAGCGGCGGACATTACCGCTGTGGGAGGCCCACCGGAAGCAGGCCTCCCAATCGCGTTACAGGTTTGTGCCAAACCTTGCAGTAAGCGATCTTTTCACTTTGCTGCAAAGTGGTTTTGGACCTGTACCGGTGTGAGTGCGTACGGGTACACGGCCGCCTCGTCGATACCCATTCCGGTCTGGGTCGCCCCACCGCCGGACCACGAGTTCGTGGAGTCGTAGCCGACCCGCCACCAGCCGTAGTACAACGACGCCTGGCCCACGAGCGCGCTGCCGCTGAGGACGCCGTCGACGTACAGCTTCATCATCCCGTTGTCGAACGTGCCGACCACGTGGTGCCACTGGCCGTCGTTCTTGCCGGACGGGCTGGTCAGCGTGCGCTGGCTGCCGTCGTTGACGCCGAAGACGATCGAGCCGTTGGTCCGCATGTACAGCATCCGGTCGTTGATCGGGCTGCTCTGGGTCTTCCCGTTGCCGAAGCCGATGATGCGGCCGCCGCGGCCGACACCGCTCTGCTTCACCCAAGCCTCGACCGTGAACTGCTGCGGGAAGCTGTACCCCTTCTCGCCGACCATCCGGCCGGTGGTGGTGCTGGTCGTCATCGCCGTGTTGCCGGCGATCGCGCCCACTCCGCCCAGCGTCACGCCCGTGAACGTGCCGTTGTTGCTCTGACCGGAGGAGTCGACCGACGTCGTCGTACCGGCCGCCTCACCGAGGCGCCAGTAGGCCTGCGGCCCGTCGGCGTTGACGATCTGGTCGTACGCCGTCGATGCAGCCGAAGCGACCGTGATCGGGTCGGAGTAGTTGCCGCGAACCGCCGTCACGCCGTCGGTGACCTCGACACGGTAGTTCGTGGACTCACCGGGCGCCGAGGATGTGTCGGTGTAGCTCAGCCACGGCCGGTCCCACGGCGTGGACTTGGCCGTCCAGGTCGCGATCGTGGTGTTGCTGAACCCCTTCAGCAGCCGGTAGGTCAGCGTGCTGTCGTCGTTGTCGACCACGGTCGGGAAGTAGATCTGTACGACGCCCGGCTGGACGCTGTACGGGAGCAGCTTGGCCGGCTTGGCCGGTGCCGCACCCGGGGCAGCGTTGGTGAAGTGCGTCAGACCCTGCTGTGCGACCCCGTTGACGTGCAGGAAGTCGCCGCCGGCCCAGAGGTCGTTGCCACTGGTCGCGAACGCCAGCGGGCCGACGTTGGTCACGCTGTTCGGGTCCGCGTCGGTGTTCGGGTACCACGGGCCGAGCGAGCCGTCGGTCAGCTTCTCGCTCAGCAGGAAGCGGTAGTCGAAGCCCTGCGGGAAACCGCCGGCGCCCTGGTTGGCGCAGTCGTGGGCGTGCGATCCCTTGTACAGCCAGCCGTTGACCACCTTGACCGCTTCGGTCGCGCCGAGGCACTGGTTCTTCCACTTCAGCGTGTTGGTCGCGATGTCGACGGCCCAGGTGCCGTCGAAGCAGCCGCCGCCGTCACCGCCGTTCCCGAAGTACACGGTGTCGCCGCTGGCGTCGATCGACTTGACCCGGGTCGTGCACGACCCGTTCGGCGGCGGTACGGCGGAGGAGCCGGGGAAGGGCAGTACTGCGCCGCTCACCGGGTCGAGGCTCGTCACGGTGTTCTGGTTGGTGCCGTTGACGGTGCTGAACTGACCGCCGGCGTACACCTTGGACGCGTCATCGGCAGCGTCGACGGCGTACACGTCGCCGTTCACGTCCGGCGCCCACGGCAGCAGCGTGCCGGTGTCGGTGGTGACCGCTGCGAGCCGGTTGCGGGTCAGGCCGTTGACCAGGCCGAACGAGCCGCCGAAGTACACCGTCGTACCGGAGACGGCGATCGTCTTGACCCGGTAGGACACGGATGGCTTCCAGTTCGCGACCAGTGCGCCGGTGGCGGTGTCGAAGGCGGCGATCCGGTTCCGGGTCTGCCCGTTGACCGTGGTGAAGTCGCCCCCGACGAAGATCCGCGAGCCGTCCGCGGAGGCGGCCACGGCGTAGACCTGCCCGTTCAGCACCGGATTGAACGCGGTGACCAGTGCGCCGGTGGTCGCGTCGAACGCGGCCAGGTACGCCTGTCCGACCTCGCCGGTCCCGGCGGCGGCGCCCGGCGGACGGACGCTGGTGAAACGGCCTCCGGCGTACGCCTTGCCGGCGGCGACGGTGATGCCCTGGACGCTGGCGTTGGTCTGCCAGGTCGAGCTGTTGACCGCCGAGAGCGAGGCCTCGATGCTCTGCGCGGGCGGCGCGAACGCCACCACCAGCGCAGCGGCGAGCAGAGTGCCCACGACCCCCAGCCGCGTGAACAGACGTCTCTTCGTCATGCTGCGATGTCCCCCCTTGGACATAAAAGTGAAAACCCCAGATTCCCCCGAGAAGAGAGTAGGGCACCGGAGGAGATGCTGTGATCACATTCCGGTGCCTATATCCTGGGGCGCTGGCGTCAACGGAGTGAGGTAGGCAATGGAACCCGGCACCGTGGTCTGGCGGGAAACCGCTCAGTCTCTGCTGCGGCAGAAGTGGCTGATCATGGGCTGCATCGTGCTCGGATTGCTCGGCGCTTCCGTGTTCGCCCTCTCCCAGACGATCCGCTGGACCGCCTCGAGCCAGCTGGTGATCGGCCCGGCCGTGCCGCCGGCGCTGGTCGGGAAGCTGTCCGACGGCGCCGACAAGACCGGCCCGCTCGGGATGGACCTGCCGGCCGAGACCCAGGCCCGCGTGATGGCCAGCCCGACGCTCCTGGCCGCCGTGGTGAAGCAGCTCGGCATGCCGACCGACGACAAGACGATCCAGGACCTGGCGTCGGTGACCCGGGTGAAGGCGGTCACCGACAACGCCTACCTGGTCACGACCGACGGGCCGACGGCGCAGAAGGCGGTCGATCGGGCGAACGCGATCGCAAGCATCTACCTGGCGCAGCGCAACACCGAAGCCAAGGCGCTGCTCACCAACCTGGCGGAGCAGGCGCAGGCCCGGTCGAAGACGGCCACCCAGCAGTCCCGCAGCCTGGTCAGCCAGATCGACGAGGCGGTCGGTCGCGGCGACAACCAGACCGCGGCGGCGCTGCGCGACCAGCGGGTCGGCCTCGCGACAGAGGCCCGGCAGGCCGCGGACGACGCGGCGGCGATGCTCAAGGCGCTCGCCACGGTCGGCGCGGGGAGCCAATTGGTGACACCGGCAACGACCGACACCGCGAGCTCGTCGCCGATCGTTGCCCGCGACATCCTCGTCGGCGGGATCCTCGGTCTGGTGCTCGGCTTCGGTCTCGCACTGCTGCGGTCCCACCTGACGCCGTACATCCTGACCCGGGACCAGGCGGCGCGGGCGACGAGCTCGCCCGTGATCGCGGCCTCCGAGGGGCATCGGCGCCGGTTCTGGCAGCGGTCGGCTCCGGAGCTCCCGCAGTACGAGATCACTGCGCTGGGGGCCGAGGCGAGTGGTGCGCTGGCGCGTCGCGAGCTGAGCCCGCGCGCGTTCGCGGGCGGCGGTCCGGGAGCGCTGCTGGTGGTCTCTGCGTCACCCACGCCCAACTCGGCCGGCATCGCGCTCGCGATGGCTGAGGCGAATGCTCGCGACGGCCGGGAGACCCTGCTGGTCCTCGCCGACATCGAAGGTACGCCGGTGTTGCCGCACCTCACCGGGCATGAAGGACTCACCGACCTGGTGATGGAGCCGGCCGCGACCCGGGCGATCCGGGCCCGCAAGCTGTTCCGCCCGGGCACGGTCGCGGACCTGTACGTCCTGCCGCCCGGCCTGAACCACGAGGAGACCGCCGAGGCGGTCGGCCCGTCGCTCGTCCCGGGCATCGTCGCGGACCTGCCGCCGGGGTATTCCGTCGTGATCCACGGCCCGGCCTCGGTCGGACGGCACGGCATCACGCCGCTGGCCGCCGCGGTCGACGCGTCCGTGCTGGTGGTCCAGGTCGGTCTCGACAAGGAGATGGACGTCGCCCGGCTGACCGGTGCGCTGCAGTTCGCGGGCGCGCCGGTGCTGGGCGTCGTACTGATCGGGGCGGCGTCACAGGACGAGACGCTCGGGATCCCGCTGAACTACAAGCCGCTGGACTCGGCTCCGCCGATGCGCTGATGCAGAGCACCTACTCGCGCGCGAATCGATTGGCCCCGGCGGTGCCGGGGACGGTCGAGGGCGAGATCGAACGGCCGGCCTGGTTCTGGCTCATGCTGTGGTGCCTGTTCGTGCTCGGCGTCCAGCCCTGGTCGTCGCGGGTCGCGGCGCCACAGGGCACGACCGGGTCGACGAACAGCATCGCGAAGGGCGTGCTGCTCGGGGTTGTCTTCCTGGTTGCTCTCGCGGCGACCAAGCCCGGGTTCCGGACCCGGGTGAATCCGGCGAGCTGGCTGTACGTCATGTATGTGCTGTTCGCGTGTGCGACCGCGTTCTTGCTGGCCCAACCGATGGGGCCGTTGACCAGGTTGGCCCGGTTCCTGATCGGGCTGGTGTTCGTCTTCCTGCTGTGGCGGCCGTTGGTGCAGGTGCCGGAGCGATTGGTCCGGGCCCATCTGTGGGCCCACCTGTTGCTGGCGGCAACCGTCGTACTGAGCCTTGTCTACGACCCGGGCCAGGCCTGGCGGCCGCTGAGCTCGCTGGGCACGGGGTCCCGGCTGCAGGGTGTCATCATCCCGATGCTGCCGCCGCGCGTCGGCGAGGTCGGGGCGATCCTATGCGGGCTGGCGTTGATCGGGCTGGTCTGCCGGAAGCTGTCGGCCCTGCCGGCCATCGCGCTGATCGGATTGGGCGGCGTCCTGATCGCGGCCAGTCGCACCCGAACGTCGGCGGCCGCGCTCGCATTTGGGCTGGTGGTGGCGCTGATCATCACTCGCAAGACCTGGCTCGGCCGGATCGCGTGCCTCGTGGTGCCTGCGCTGCTCGGGTTGGCGTTCTTGACCATCGGGTCGCTGCACACCTGGCTGCTGCGCGGTCAGGGCACGCGGCAGATCACCTCGTTGAGCGGCCGTACGACGAGTTGGCAGGCGGTCGTGGACGAGAAGGTGTCGACGCAGACCGCGATCATCGGCCACGGCCTCGGCAACAAACGGGTCCTGCTGACCCGCGGCGAGGGCGACGTCGACGTGATGGCGATCGACAACAGCTGGCTCGGGCTTTATTGGGAGACCGGTCTGCTGGCGGTCGCGATCGTCGCGGTGGCGCTGATCGTCGCGTGGGTCTCGGTCCTCCGCGCGCCCACGCCGTACATCAAGGCCAGTGGCGCGCTGTTGCTGGCCTATGTCACCGCCGCCTCGCTCAACGAGAGCGGTCTGTCCGACCTGTCGTCGATGACCGTGCACCTGCTGGTCGCCGCCGCCATCTGCGACGCCGATCGGATCCGGCATCGAAGACGGTCGTTGGCGGGCTCAGCTGCTCACTGAGTCCTGGTCGAAGCCGGACTGCTGCCACTCGGACCAGGTCATGGTCTTGCCCCGGTACGCGAAGTGGTCGGCGCCCTGGTAGCTGTTGCGGCGGAACGTGATCGCGCCGGGCTGCGTTGGGGAGCGCTTGTTCTCCACCACGCCGAGGGACGACGCCGCGTCGCTCATCACGACCAGGTTGCCCTCGACGAGGACATTGCGCAGTACGTAGGTGCCGCGCGGACCGTCGCCCCGCGTCCGCGACTGGATCGACAGGGCGTTGCGGTTGTCCTTGATCAGGTTGCCGCGGACCTGTACGTCGGAGGACGTGTTGACGTTGATACCGCCGCCGTCCCAGAGCGTGCCGCCCGAGCCGCGGCCGGTGCCGAACCCGTTGTGCTCGACAACGTTCTGGTCGATCACGGCCGAGTAGCTGATCTCGTACCGGATGCCGTCGGCCGCGTTGTCCCGGATCCGGTTCCCGGTGATCCGGCGGTCGTACTCCGCGATGTCGCTCCACATCCCGATGCCGCGGTTCGCGATGATGTCGTTGCCGCTGACCTCGCCGGACGAGCGGGTGGACTTGATCCCGCCGGACTCCCAGTCCGCGATCCAGAAGCCGTCGGTGTTGTTGCGGGTGACCAGGTTCGCGGTGATCTTCACGCCGGCCGACTTGTACTGCCCGATGCCGAGCTGGCCGTTGTCGGCGACGGTGTTGCGGCTGACCACGGTGTTGTCGCCTTCGATCACCATGATGCCGACGGCGTGGTTCCAGCGGACCTCGTTCGCAGTCACCTTCCAGCCGGCGCCGGCCTGCAGCGCGCCGGCCTGCGGGCGGCTCGCGAACTGCTGGATGGTCAGGCCGGTCACGGTGACGTTGTCCGCGGACTTGTCGATCGCGGTCTGGGTCTTGGCCATCTCGATGACGTGGCCGGTCGGGTCGTCGCCCAGGTAAACGGCGTTGGCCTTGTAGTCACCGAAGAACGTGCCTGGCTTGAGCTGGCTCAGGCTCATCACGCGGGTCAGGTGGTTGCCGTCCTGGAACACTTGCTCGCCGAGCTGGCAGGGCTTGGTCTTGTTGTCCTCGCACTGCCCCTTCAGCGGGTACGCCGCGGGCAGAGCGCCTTGGACTGTCCAGCCGCTGCCTGCTCGCTTCCATCCGGTGAGCCGGACGGAGCCGCTGAGTACTGCGCCGATGTTGCCGGCCAGGGTGTCATTGCTGCGTGGCTGGATCGGACGCGTGAGCCGATGTACGCCCTTGGCGAAGCAGAAGGTCGTGCCTTGCGCTGCCGCGTCGATGATCGGCTGTGGGTCGGTGCCTACCGGGATGTTCGTACCGTCGCAGGGTTTCGCCGTACTCGGGCCGGTTGGTCCGAGGACGGCGGCCGCCGCGGTCGGGGGAGCGGTGGGGACGGTGACCGTGGTGGTCGCGGACGGCGCTGACTTGGGCGGCTCGGTTTTGCCCGAGCAGCCCGACACCATCAGCAGCGTGGCACCAACTGCCACGACAACCCCACGCCTCATCCAGGTCCCTTCACCCGCCCCCGGCGAACAGATCTGCGTGAGACTACCTGCTCTAGAGGTACGTGTCCTTCGCCAGGTCGTAGGCGAGTGCCTTCGCGACCGTCAACGCGTCGTCCTCGTCGAGACGGTGCTGTACGACGAGGTTGGCGAGGTAGCCGGCGTCGATCCGGCGAGCCAGGTCGTGGCGGGCCGGAATCGACAAGTACGCACGGGTGTCGTCCACGAACCCGGACATGTTGTAGAAGCCCGCCGTCTCGGTCACGAGCTCACGGAACCGCCGCATGCCGTCGGGGCTGTCGAGGAACCACCACGGCGCGCCCAACCGGACGGCAGGGTAGACGCCGGCCAGCGGCGCGAGCTCCCGGGAGTAGACGGTCTCGTCGACTGTGAACAGCACGATCCGGAAGCCGTCTGCGTGCCCGAACCGCTCGAGCAGCGGCCGCAACGATCGCGTGAACTCGGTCGCGACCGGGATGTCGTGCCCCTGATCTGGTCCGTACGTCGCGAAGATCGCCGGATCGTGATCGCGCAGTACGCCGGGGTGCAGCTGCATGACCAGCCCGTCCTCGGCCGACATCACTGCCGACTGGTAGAGCATGTGTCCGGCGAACGCGGCCGCGTCGTTGGCGGTCACGTCCCCCTTCAACGCACCGGTGTAGATCCGGCTTGCTTCTGCATCCGACAGCGGTACGGCGGCTGCGCTCAGGTGACCGTGGTCGGTGGCCCGCGCGCCGGCCGCGACGAACGCCTGCCTTCTTTGCCGGATCGCTGCCAGGAATCCGTCGTACGTCGTGGTGTCGACGTCGGCCAATGTGCCGAGCTGGGCGATGAGTTCTGGCCAGCCGGCGCGGTCGGGGTGTGCGACGGCGTCGGGGCGGAACGTCGGGACGACCCGGCCGGGGAGGTCCGCGGCGAGCTTCGCGTGCTGCGCGAGGTCGTCGGTGGCCGCGTCGGTGGTGGAGATCAGCTCGATGTTGAAGCGGTCGAGCAGGGCCCGTGGGCGGAACTCGGGCTCGGCGAGGCGTGCGGTGATCTGGTCGTACAGCTCGTCGGCGTTGTCGGCGGACGGGTGCACGGTGATGCCGAGGACCTCGGCGAACTCGTGCTCAAGCCAGTAGCGGCTAGGGGTGCCGAGGAACAGGTGCCAGTTCGCGCAGAACTCGCGCCAGATCTCGCGCGGTTCGGCGGTCTTCTTGCCGTCGCGGCGGGGGAGGCCGAGCTTGTCGGGGGAGACGCCCTGGGAGACCAGCATCCGGGTCACGTAGTGGTCCGGGACGACCAGCAGCTCGGCGGGGTCGCCGAACGGCGCGTCGGTGGCGAACAGCCCGATGTCGACGTGCCCGTGCAGGCAGAGCAGCGGCAGGTCCTTCGTCGAAGCGTGAATCCGCCGGGCGACATCACGCGCCTCCCCGGCCGGGAAAGCACGATCCGGATGAGGCTGCAGGGCCTTCGACATGGGTCCTCCGATGCGATGGGCTGAAACGTATCCTGCAAAGGATTGCAGCCGTACCTTGTCAGCACAAGAGAGCGTCCACGAGCCGACCGCTTGACACAGCCTGCAACCGATTGCAAACTCAACCCGAACCAACTCCCCGCGCCTCGCTTCGCTCGGGGCGGGGAGGAAATGGAAGCAACCAGCTGTGACCGGCCCGAGCTGGGCTCGGGCTGGGGTTCGGTTGGGTCGGTGGGTGATGGAGGTGGGCGTGGCGGCGACTATTCGGGATGTGGCTCGGTTGGCGGGTGTGTCGCCGTCGACCGTTTCTCGGGCGTTGTCGTTGCCTGGGATGGTGAATGCGGCGACGAGGGCGCGGGTTGCTGCTGCGGTCGAGCAGTTGGGGTACGAGCCCAATCGGGCGGCTCGCGGGCTGATCACCGGGCGGACCGGGACCATCGGTCTGGTCGTGCCGGATCTGGCCAACCCGTTCTTCGCGAGCGTCACCAAAGGCGTGCAGGCACGCGCCCGCCGCCACGACGTCGCCGTCTTCGTCGCGGACACCGACGAGGACCCGGCCGCCGAGGCCGGACTCGTGCGCGCGCTGTCCAAGCAGGTCGACGGCGTCATCCTGTGCTCGCCCCGCGCGAGCAACGACGAACTCGCGGCCATCGCCGAGGACACCACCGTCGTCCTCGTCAACCGTGCCGCCGAGGGGATTCCGGGCGTCACCTACGACAACGAGGGCGGCATGCGCCAGGCCGTCGCCCATCTTGTTGCCCTCGGCCACCACCGGATCGCCTGGGTCGGCGGACCGGCAACCTCCTGGTCGACCCAGCACCGCGGCCTCGGCCTGCGCAACGCGGTCGAGGAACTGCGCGCGAAGCTCGCCCCGGTAGGCAACTTCGCCCCGACGTACGAAGGTGGCATGGCCGCCGCCGACCAGGTGATCGCGACCGGCGCCACCGCCGTCGTCGCCTACAACGACCTCGTCGCGATCGGCCTGCTGGCCCGCCTGCACGCCCGCGGACTCTCGGTCCCGGGCGACCTGAGCGTGGTCGGCGTCGACGACATCGCGATGGCATCCATGGCCCGACCGGCGCTGACCACGGTCCGCCTGCCCAAGCAGGAGGCCGGCCGGATCGCCGTGGAGCTGCTGCTGACGATGCTCGACGACCCGGAGGGCGCGGCCGCCTCGGCCGGCACCCACGGGGAACTGCACGGGGAACTGATCGTCCGGGACAGCACCGGACCAGCACCGCCCAACTAGAAACCTCACGGTGATCAACCCGGAAGGTCTCGCACGACGCTCAGACGATGCAGACCAGACCGGGCCCGCCTTGATCCAGAGGAGAAACCCGATGCACCTGCAACGGAGAATGATCGCGACCGCCGGCCTGTTCGCCGTACTGGTCGCCTGTGGCGCTCCGGCGCCGAACAAACCCGCCACCGGCAGTAGTGGTGACGTGCCGGACAAGCCGTCCAAAGCGGTGACGCTGAACATCCTGGACGTCGCCGGCAACCTGCAACTGACACAAGGCATGATCGACGACTTCGTCCAGCAGCACCACGACGTGATCTCGAAGGTCACGTACTCGAAGGCGCCGGCGCCTGAGCTGGCCGGCAAGATCAAGGCCCAGCAGAACGCGAACCGGGTCGACATCGACCTGGTCCTGACCGGCACCGACGGTCTCGCGGCCGGCCGCGAACAGGGCCTGTGGACCGATCTGCTGACGAAGTACTCCGATCGGCTGCCCGGTATGAAGGACTACCTCGCGCCCGCGGCCAAGATGCAGGAGCTCGCCGGCAAGGAAGGCGTCACGGTCACCTACTACCCGTCCGGTCCGCTGCTCGAGTACATGCCGTCGAAGGTCCCGTCGGCGCCGAAGACCGCCGACGACCTGCTCGCCTACGCGAAGGCCAACAAGGGCAAGGTCATGTACGCGCGGCCCGCCAACTCCGGCCCCGGCCGCACGTTCCTGATGGGCCTGCCGTACATCCTCGGTGACAAGGACCCGAAGGACCCGGTGAACGGCTGGGACAAGACCTGGGCCTACCTCAAGGAGCTCAACCAGTACGTCGACTTCTACCCGTCCGGCACCGCGGACACGATGAAGGCGCTGGCCAACGGCTCGGCGAACATCATCGCGAGTACGACGGGCTGGGACATCAACCCGCGCGTCCTCGGCACCGTGCCGAAGGAGGCCGCGATCACCCCGATCACGGGGTTCCACTGGGTGACCGACGCGCACTACGCCGTCGTACCGAAGGGTGTGTCGACCGACAAGCAGGCCGCGATCCTGCAGTTGCTGCAGTTCATGCTGACGCCGGAGCAGCAGGCCAAGGCGTACGACAAGGGCTACTTCTACCCGGGGCCGGCGATCAAGGGTGTCGAGCTGTCGCAGGCGCCGCAGGAGAGCAAGGACGCGATCACGGAGTACGGCCGTCCGGAGTACGACAAGCTGATTGCCGACAATCCGACCGAGGTACCGCTGGACGCGAAGGCTCTGGTGGCCGCCTTCGACAAGTGGGACCGCGAGGTCGGCGGTAGCAAGGTGAAGGGCCAGTGAGCGGGTTCGACCAGCTCCGGCTCGAGGGCGTCACCCGCCGGTTCGGGACCGCGGACGCCCTGTCCGGGCTCGACCTGACGATCGAGCGGGGCGAGTTCATCGCCCTGCTCGGCCCGTCCGGCTGCGGCAAGTCGACCGCGCTGAACTGCCTGGCCGGCCTGCTCCCGCTGACCGCCGGCGCGATCTGGCAGGACGACAAGCAGATCGACACGCTGCCGCCGGAGAAGCGCGGCTTCGGCATGGTGTTCCAGAACTACGCGCTGTTCCCGCACCTGACCGTCCGGGACAACATCGCTTTCGGCCTGCGCATGCGCCGCCTGCCGAAGGACGAGGTACGGCGGCGGACCGCCGAGGCGATCGAGACGGTCCAGCTGACCGAGCACGCGAGCAAGCTGCCCGGGCAATTGTCCGGCGGGCAGCAGCAGCGGGTGGCGATCGCTCGCGCGACCGTGCTCGAGCCGTCGCTGGTGCTGATGGATGAACCGCTGAGCAACCTCGACGCCAAACTCCGGCTGGAGATGCGGACCGAGATCCGTCGGCTGCACCAGTCGCTCGGCCTCACCACCGTGTACGTGACGCACGACCAGGAGGAGGCGCTCAGCATGGCCGACCGCCTGGTCGTCATGCGGCAGGGCAAGGTGCAGCAGCTCGGCACGCCCGAGGAGGTGCACACCAAACCGTCGACCTGGCACGTCGCCGACTTCATGGGCTACCGCAACCTGTTGCCATTGAAGGTTTCTCAGCTGGCCGGCGACCAGGTGACGGTCGACCTCGGCGGTACGGCGATCCGCGGCGCCGCGCAGAGCCCTGTCGCACCGGGGGACGACGTGATCGCGGCCGTCCGACCCGAGGACGTCAAGCTGGGCGACGACGGCGTGAAGGGACTCGTCGAGGTCGTCGAGTACCAAGGCCGTGAACGCGCGGTCGAGGTGGTGATCGCGGGCGATCTCAGGCTGCATGTGCGGACCGAGCAGCGGGTCGAGCCGGGGGAGCAGGTCGCCCTGACGGTCACGCCCGGGCGGCTCCTGGTGTATCCGTCATGAGCGCAACCACGAAAGCCCAGATGCCTTCCACCCGCTCAGCCTCGACCTGGCAGCACCGGCTGGCCGAGCGGGGTGTCGATCGGCGGCTGTGGTTGTTGCTTCCGGCCACGATCTTCGTCCTGCTGCTGTTCGTGTACCCGTTCCTCTACGGGTTGAGCCTGTCGTTCCAGCCGATGAACGGCGGCGGAGTCCTTGCCAACTACAACAAGTTCTTCGGCGACGCGTACCAGCGCGACACGATCGCGACCACGCTGAAGATCGCCCTCCCGGCCGCACTGCTGAACGTGCTCGCGGCGGTACCGATTGCCTTCCGCCTGCGCGGCCGGTTCCGCGGCAAGCGGCTGCTGACGACGATCCTCGTCGTACCGATCACGCTCGGGACGGTGCTGACGGCGCAGGGGCTGCTGAACTACCTCGGCCCGACCGGCTGGTTCAACCGCGTCTTGCTCGATCTGCACATTGTTGACAATCCTATCCGGCTGACGAACAACTACTGGGGCGTGTTCTTCTCGCTCGTCATCACCGGCTTCCCGTTCGCGTTCCTGCTGGTGCTGTCGTACCTGAGCGGCATCGATCCCACCCTCGAGCGGGCCGCCGCGACGCTCGGCGCCTCCAAGGCGCAACGGTTCCGCCGGATCACGCTGCCGTTGCTGGCACCCGGATTGGCGACAACCTTTTTGTTGACATTCGTACTCGCGTTCTCGGTCTTCCCGTCGGCGGTGCTGGTCGGCAACCCGGCCGGGTCCACGCGGGTGATCTCGCTGGCGGCGTACCAGGCGGCGTACGAGCAGTACGACTACTCGTACGCGTCGGCGATCGCGATGGTGATGGGCGTCGTGGAGCTGGTCGTGGTGGCTGTCGTGCTGCTGTGGCGGTCGCGGCTCTACACCGGATCGACGGGAGGCAAGGGATGAGCCAGCGGATCAGAAAGGGGACAACCCCGCTCGGATGGGTCATCTGGGCCGTCGTCGCGTTCTTCTTCGTCAACCTGGCCGGTGTGGTCCTGTCGGTGTTGGTCAGCTCGTTCGGCCGACGCTGGTTCGACACGTGGTTCCCGAGCGGTTTCACCACCCAGTGGTACGGCGAGGCGTGGCGCGAGTTCACGTTGTTCCACGTCATCGTGGTGACGCTGCTCGTGTCGGCGCTGGTCGTCGTACTGTCGGTCCTCGTCGGAGCGCCGGCGGCGTACGTGCTGGCCCGGAAGAACTTCCCGGGCAAGCGGTTGGTCTACCTGACCTTCCTGCTGCCGATCCTGATGCCGCCGATCACCTACGGCATCCCGCTCGCGACCGTGCTCTACAAGTTCGGGTTCGCCGGTCACCTGTCCGGGGTCGTGCTTGCGAACCTGGTGCCGTCGGTGCCGTTCGTGATCCTGACCATGACGCCGTTCATCGAGCAGGTCGATCCGCGGATCGAGGACGCGGCCCGGATGCTCGGCGCCGGGACCCGGGCGGTGTTCCTGAAGATCCTCGCGCCGCTGCTCGTCCCGGGCCTGCTGGCGTCGGCGATCCTGGTGCTGGTCCGTACGGTCGGCATGTTCGAGCTGACGTTCCTGACGGCCGGACCGGATTCGCAGACGCTGGTCGTCGCTCTCTACTACTCAATGTCCGCGGCCGGGATCCGCGCTCAGCAGTCCGTGGACGCGATGGCTGTCATCTACACGGCGATGATGCTGGTACTCCTGGTAGTAGCGCTTCGCTTCGTCAATCCGACGCAATTGGTCGCCCGAGTGAAGGAAGAACCCTCCGAATGAATTCGAGCAGGCTCAGTCTCGCCAATCTGCCCGTCGCCCCCGAGGTCGACCCGCACTCGCTGTCGGTCGGCATCGTCCACCTCGGCCTCGGCGCCTTCCACCGGGCCCACCAGGCGGTGGTGACCGAGCGAGCGGCGGTTGCCACCGGCGAGACACGCTGGGGGATCGCAGGCGTCAGCCAGCGCTCCGCCACCGTCCGCGACCAGTTGGCACCGCAGGACGGCCTGTACTCCGTCCTGGAGCGCGGGCTCGGTGATCCGACCGTCCAGGTCATCGGCAGCATCCGCGACGTACTCACGGCGCCGGAGGACCCGGACGCGGTGGTCGCGCGGATCGCGGACCCGGCGGTCACCGTGGTGACGCTGACCGTCACGGAGAAGGGCTACCGCGCGACCGGCACCGGGCTGAACCTGGACGACCCGGAGATCCAGGCCGACCTGACCGGCCGCCCGCCGCGGACGGTCGTCGGCCAGCTCGCCGCCGGGATCGCGCGGCGCGACGAACCGCTGACGATCGTGTCCTGCGACAACCTGGTTGCCAACGGCCCGTTCCTGCGCAAGCTGGTGACCGACTATTTCGATGCCCTGGGCAAGATCCCGGAGACGTTCGAGGCGACGCGGTTCCCGGCCAGCATGGTCGACCGGATCGTGCCCGCCACGACCGAGGACGACCGTGCGGAGGCGGCCCGGCTGCTCGGCGTACGGGACGAGGCCGTGGTGGTCGCAGAGCCCTTCCTGCAATGGGTGATCGAGAACGACTTCGCCGGCGACCGTCCGGCGTGGGAGCGCGGCGGCGCCGTCCTTACCGCAGACGTCGCGCCGTGGGAGCAGGCCAAGCTGCGGATGCTCAACGCCACCCACTCGATGCTCGCGTACCTCGGCGCGCTGCGCGGCTACGAGACGATCGCCGAGGCAGTCCGCGACGAGGAGCTGTCCCGGTTGTCGCAGGCGCTGATGACCGACGACGTCGTACCGACGCTGACGCCGCCGGACGGGCTCGACCTCGCGGCGTACGGCGCGAGCGTGCTGGAGCGGTTCGCGAACCCGGCGCTCAAGCACCGGACCCGCCAGGTCGCGATGGACGGCTCGGTCAAGCTGCCCGTCCGCATGCTCGGCACCGTCCGAGACCGCCTGGCCGCCGGCGCCGAGCCGCGCACGATCTCGCTCGCCGTCGCCGCCTGGATGGTCTACGTCCTGCGGACGCCGGATCTCGACGACCCGCAGGCCGACAAGCTGAAGGCTGCGATCGCGGCCGTGTCCGAGCCGGCCAAGGTGGTCGATGCGTTGCTCGCCGTGGACTCCGTGTTCACTCCCGACCTGCGTGACTCAGCCGTGTTCCGCGACTTGCTGGTCGAGCACGTCAGCTCGCTGCTGGCAGGATCGTGAGTACGCCGGTCGCGTCCAGGATCGCCCTGCCGATGGTGAACGCGCTCGCTGCGTCCTGACCGGTCGCGCGCCACTCCTGCGCGGTGTACCACTGACCGGTCTTCTGGAACCGTTCGGCGCCGAGGCTGTCGAGGATGTACACGTTGTCGTCCAGGCTGACCTCGCCCGCCGGGATCGCCGCACCGGAGTTCTGCACCATGCCGGTCGCGGTGGTTCCGCCGCGCATCGTCACCTGGTTGCCGGAGACAACGATATCGCGGAGCACGTTGGTGCCCCACGGGCCGGAGCCGCGGGTGCGGGACTGGATCGAGATCCCGTTGACGTTGTTCGCGACCACGTTGTCACGCACCTGGACGTTCGACGAGGTGTTGACGTTGATCCCGCCGCCGTCCCACAACGACGTCCCCGAACCGCGGCCGGTGCCGAAGCCGTTGCCGCTGATCGAGTTGCCCACGATCACGCCGTTGCGGCCGATCTCGTAGCGGATCCCGTCGGCGGCGTTGTCGATGATCTGGTTGTTGCTGAACGTGCGACTGTCGTCGTACGCGTCGCTCCACAACCCGATGCCGCGGTTGTCCTGGATCAGGTTTCCGGTCACCGAACCGCCGCTCGACCAGGTCGTCTTCACGCCGCCGGACTCCCAGTCGGCGATCCAGAAGCCGTCGGTGTTGTTGTCGCTGATGTCGTTGGCCGCGATCGTGCCCTTCAGCGTGCTGTACTGCCCGACGCCGAGCTGCCCGTTGTCGTGGATCCAGTTCTTCTCGAGTACTGCGCTGTCCGCGTTCTGCAGCATCGCGCCGATCGCGTGGTTCCAGCGGAGCTCGTTCGCGAACACGTGCCAGCCAAGGCCCAGCACGACCGCGCCGCTCTGCGGGGGAGTGGCGAAGTGCTCGACGGTCAAACCGCGCACGGTGACGTTGTTCCCGCCGGGCGCGATCGCGGTCGGGGTACTGGACATCTCCACGGCATGGCCGGCCGGGATGTCACCCAGGTAGATCGCGTTCGCGGCGTAGTCGGCGTAGAAGGTGCCGCGGGCAACTTTGTCGCGAGAGGCCACCCGGGTCAGGTGTTTGCCGTCGTAGAACACCTGCTCGGCCAGATAGCAGATGTTGGTCTTGTTGTCCTCGCACTGCCCGGTCTGCGGGTACGCCGACGGCAGCACGCCCGTGGTCACCCAGGCGGCGTTGGACAGGGTCCACTTCGTCAGCCGCACGGATCCCGTGAGGACGGCGCCGTCGTCGCTCGCCAGCACCTGGTTCGCCTTGGGACGGATCGTTTCGGAGATCCGGTGCAGGCCGGACGCGAAGCAGAACGTCGTACCGGCGGGCCAGTCGTCGACGACCTGGGCGGCGTTGTCGGTGGTCTTGATCGGCACCCCGGCGCAGGCGGGCGCCAGCGCGGGTCCGCTGCGGAACGTGCCGTCCGCGGGCGGTGTGGCGAGTGTCGTGGCCGCCTGCGCGGGCAGGGGGCCAGGGGCAACCAGACTGGTGCCGATTGCAACTATTGCCAGAACTGCTCTCTTCATTGCGGAGCCTCCGGTGGCACAGGTGAGCCCTGAGCGCACCCCCCATGGCGCGGCTTCGCTTTGCAGATTACCCCTACATCACGTAGTCATGGCAATACGTAGCGCACAAATATGTTGCGGTGAGCAAGCGATCGGTTCGCGAGGCTGTGCTCAATTGGCAAGGAAGGTGCCGATGGCATCCAACCCGGCCGACTGCCACCCGGCGGCCGTGAGCTTCGTGCCGAACCGGCTGAACCGCTGCGTGCCGAGGTCGTCCAGCACGTACTTGTTGCCGCTGAAGACGACTTCACCGGCCGGTACGGCGGCGCCTGCGTTCTGGACCATGCCGGTCGCCTGCGTGCCGGCGGTCATCTCGATCGTGTTCCCGGTGACCTGTACGTCGCGGAGCAGGTACGTTCCCCACGGGCCGGTGCCACGGGTCCGGGACTGGATCGCAATGCCGTTGACGTTGCCCGAGACCTTGTTGCCCTTGATCGTGATGCCGGACGAGGTGTTGATGTTGATCCCGCCGCCGTCCCACAGCGACGTACCCGAGCCGCGCCCGGTGCCGAAGCCGTTGCCGGTCACGGTGTTGCCGGAGATCGTGCCGTTGCGGCTGATCTCGTAGCGGATGCCGTCCGCGGCGTTGCCGACGATCTGGTTGCCGCTGATCACCCGGCCGTCGTCGGCGACGTCGGCCCACATCCCGACGCCCTTGTTGGACTTGATCATGTTGCCGCTGACCGTGCCGGACGACCGGGTGGACTTGATGCCGCCGGACTCCCAGTCGGCGATCCAGAAGCCGTCGGTGTTGTTCGAGGTGATGATGTTGCCGGTGACGGCCGCCGCGGCCGAGCTGTACTGGCCGAGACCGAGCTGGCCGTTGTACTGGATCAGGTTCTTGTCGACCTTGGTGCTGTTGGCCTTCACCAGCATGACGCCGACCGCGTGGTTCCAGCGGACGTCGTTGGCGGTGACCTTCCAGCCCGGCCCAGAGACGAGCGCGCCGGCCTGCGGTGCGCTGGCGAAGTGCACGATGGTCAAGCCGCGTACGACGACCCCGGTCGCGTTCGACTCGATCGCGGTCGCCGTCTTCGACATCTCCACCGCGTGCCCGACCGGGTTGCTGCCGAGATAGATCGCGTTTGCCGCGTAGTCCGCGTAGAACGTGCCGGCCTTGACCGCCGAGACGCTCGCGACCCGGGTCAGGTGGACGTCGTCGAGGAACAGTTGCTCCCGCAGGTAGCAGATGTTCGACTTGTTGTCCTCGCACTCACCGCTCTTGCCGTACGCCGCCGGCAGCGCGCCGCGCACCACCCATGCGGAGCCGGATTTCGCCCAGCCGGTCAGCGGGACCGACCCGGTCAGGACGGCGCGCTTGGCGCTCGCGAGCACCTGGTTCGCCTTCGGGCGGATGGTCGAGCTGATCCGGTGCAGGCCGGCCGCGAAGCAGAACGTCGTACCGGCGGGCTTGGAGTTCACGATCGACTGTGCGTTGTCGCCGGGCTCGATCACCGTGCCGACACAAGGACCTGCAACAGCCGGGCCGGCCTCGTCCGAGTCCACGGTGGGGGTCGTGGGGAGCTTGGGCTCGACCGGCTTGGTCGGGGTGGCGGTCGGCTTCTTGGTCGGCGTCGTCGACGCGCCGGGCTTCTTCGAGGGCGCGGCCGTCGAGCGAGTGGCCTTCGGCTGCGACTTGCCGGGAGTCGAGGTCGTCTTTCCTGGCCGGTGCGATGGCAGCACCCGGGACGCGGCCTGCTCCGCCGTCACGGACTTGGCGGCGGTCGTCGCCTTGTTCTCGTTGGCGATCACGGGCATCGCGATCGTAACGACTGCCAGCGCCGCAGCGATAAGCGCTGCGAACCACAACTTCCTCAATGCACTCTCCTGGGAGCGGGAAACCAGGTGTAGCCGTCTGCGTGACGAGGGCGGGACTTAAGGTAGTGCCATGCGGGTCGCCATGTTGCACAACCGTTACCGGACCGGTCAACCCAGTGGCGAGAACACCGTTGTCGCGCAAACGGTTGATTTATTGCGCAACTCAGGACATGAGATCGACCTCTACGCCCGAAACAGCGACGACATCGCGCAGTTGAGCCGGAAAGATCGCGCGCTGTTACCGTTTCGCTCCGTTTGGTCATTTTCGGCGGAACGCGATTTAACACTTCTATTGCAAGCGCAGCGGCCCGATCTGGTGCACGTTCACAACACTTTTCCGTTGTTCAGCGCCTCGGTGCTGCGGGCGGCGTACCGCTTGAACCTTCCGGTGGTCGCGACCTTGCACAACTTCCGGCTGCTCTGTGCGAACGCGGTGCTGCAGCGCGACGGGGCGCCGTGCGAGTCGTGCGTCGGCAAGCTTCCGTTGGCCGCGGTGCGGCACAGCTGCTACCGCGAATCCCGCGTGCAGACGTTGCCGCTGGCGGCGAGCATCGGCGTTCACAACACGCTGCACACCTGGCAGCGGTACGTCGACACATTCGTCGTACCGTCCGGGTTCGTCCGCGATCGGTACGCCGCGGCCGGCTTCGACCCGGAGCGGTTCGAGGTGAAGCCCCACGCCGTGCCGCACTCGGGCGAGGTGCGCAGCGGTGCGGGCGACGGCGTGGTGTTCCTCGGGCGGCTGAGCGAGGACAAGGGGTTCGCGGATCTGCTGCAGGCGTGGGACTCCTCGCTCGGGAAGCTGATCGTGGTCGGCGACGGTCCGCTGCGGGCCGCGGCCGAGGAACGGGCCCGAAAAGACCTGTCTGTTCAGGTGCTTGGTCAACGACCCTGGGCAGAGTGCATGGAACTGCTGCGCTCCGCGCGCGTCGCCGTCGTACCGGCACGTTCGTATGAGAGCTTCGGACTCGTGGTGGTAGAGGCTTTCGCGCACGGCGTTCCGGTGGTCGCTTCCCGGCTCGGGGCGCTCGCGGAGCTTGTTGACGACGGAGAAACCGGTGCATTGACCGTCCCCGGTGATCCGGAGGGATTGCGGAAGGCGATCGGGTTGGTGGCTGATCCCGAGACTTCGATAGCCTTCGGCGAACGAGCCCGACAGGTTTATCTGGACCGCTTCACTCCGGAGCGTGATCTGGTGGCCACGGAGAGGATCTACACCGATGCGATCGCCCGGCACGCCGACAGCGGCCGGACGCGTCGGGGATCCTGGGCGCGCCGTGCCGGACAGGTATAAAGTTCCGCGGGACGCAGGGGGCAGCGTCGCGCCAGAGGGATCGCAGGAATTCGTGTTGGGGGATGGCAGTTTGGCCAGGGTGCCGGGGGTCGGATGTGTGGCCGGGGTCTTCGACCTGTTCCACGTCGGGCATGTCGACGTGCTCGAACGGGCGCGCCGGCACAGCGACCGGTTGGTGGTCGCCGTGTTGTCCGACGAGTGGGCGCTGGACGCCTGGGGCGCGCGGCCGTTCGTGCCGCTGCTCGAGCGGGCGCAGATCGTCGAGCACCTGCGGTGCGTCGACGAAGTGGTTGCCGTGGACGACGTGCGGTCCGAGTGGCTGACCGGCGTACTGGGGGTACAGACCGTGTTCGCTGCCACTGGCACCGACGGTGTGCTGGGCGTTGACGAGCTGGACGGGATTCCGCCCGCCCTCATCACCGTCCTGCCTGCCGGCCGGGACTCCCGCAGCCCGATCCTGCGCGCCGCGATCGACCAGCGGCAGTCGCGGTCCTCCGTCGCATGAGCTCAATGCGCGAGACCGTCGCGCAGCTTTCCCGGGCGCAGAAGCCGTCCGCCGGTACTCCGGCGTACTCGCGGTTCGTGAATCGGCGGATCGGGCGCGTGTTCGCGGCGGCCGCGTTCCTCGGGCGGCGGACCCCGAACCAGGTCAGCCTGGCTTCGGGTTTCTGTTCGCTGGTGGGAATCGTGCTGGTGGCAACGGTCCGGCCGTCGTTCCTGCTGGCGCTGGTCGTGACGCTGCTGCTCGTGCTCGGCTACGGGCTGGACTCTGCGGACGGGCAGCTGGCCCGGTTGCGCGGCGGCGGCTCGCCGCTGGGCGAGTGGCTCGACCACATGATCGACGCCGTCAAGATCGTGCTGCTGCACAGCGCCGTACTGATCTCGTTCTACCGATTCGATGCCTTTGACAACGAGTTGGTACTGCTCGTCCCGCTCGCCTACGTCTGTATGTCGTCGGTGCTGTTCTTCGGGCTGATCCTGATCGACCAGCTGCGCCGCCGCCACGGCGGAGCGGCGACACCCAACCAGCGCGGCGATTCGGTGATCAAGTCGTTGCTCATCGCACCGACCGACTACGGCGTGCTGTGCCTGGTGTTCCTGGCCTTCGGTACGCCGTCGCTGTTCCTCGTGCTGTACGGCGCTCTGCTCGTGCTGAACCTGCTCTTCCTCGCGGGCGCGGTCGCGAAGTGGTACCGGGAGATGGCGGTCCTGGGGGTGCAGGCCTGATGGCGCTCATCGGGTACGCGCCTGGTGTCTACGACATGTTCCACATCGGGCATCTGAACATCCTGCGTCGCGCCCGCGAGCACTGTGATCACCTGATCGCCGGTGTGGTGGAGGACGACGTGGTGTCGCGGATCAAGGGCCGTCCGCCGGTGGTCCCGCACCAGGAGCGGATGGATGTCATTCGAGCGCTCGACCTCGTCGACGAGGTGGTCAGCGACTGGTCGAGCGACAAGTTCGAGATGTGGAAACAACTGCGCTACGACGTTCTCTTCAAGGGTGATGACTGGAAGGGAACGGAAAAGGGGACGAGACTGGAGAGGCTGCTGGGTGAGGTCGGCGCACAGGTGCACTATTTCCCGTACACCGCCTCCACCTCGAGCACCGATCTGCGCAGGCTTCTGGAGGGGATGAGCTGATGCCTGGCCGGCCGAAGGTACTGCTCAGCGCGTACGCCTGCCGGCCGACCGGCGGGTCCGAGCCCGGCGCGGGATGGGCCTGGGCGAAGGCGGCCGCGCGGGACCACGACGTGTGGCTGCTGACCCGCGGCAAGTTCCTCCACGAGATCGACGCCGAGCTGGCGGTCCGGCCGGTGCCCGGGCTGACCGTCGTACCGCTGGAGATGCCGCGCTGGATCCTCCGGCTGCGGCGCCGGCCTTCGGACGTGTACTGGTACTACCCGTTGTGGCAGGGCCTGGCCCGGCGTACGGCGCGACGCCTGCACGCCGAGCAGTCGTTCGATGTGATCCATCATCTGACCTTCGCCGTGGACTGGATGGGCGCCGGCGTGGTCGAGGAGTCGTCGGCGAAGGTGATCTGGGGACCGGTCGGCGGATCGACCACCGCGCCGCTCGCGATGTCGCACTGGCTCGGTCCGCGCGGCGTCGTCGGAGAGCTGGTACGCCGTGCGTACACCGGACTCCGCCGTCGGCTGACCGGGCGGCGGATGGCGCAGACCGCCGACCTGATGGTTGCCCAGAACAACGATGTGGCGGAGGCGTTCCGGCCGTACGCGAAGGAGATCGTCGTCCAGCCGAATGTGGCGATCCGGCGTTTCACCGCCTCCGGTCCGTACGAGCCGTTCGGTGCCCCCGGCATCAAAACCGCGCTCTTCGTCGGCCGGTTGATCCCGTGGAAGGGCGTACTGCTCGCGATCAGTGCGCTGGCCCGCACCGAGGCGTCCAACTGGGAGCTCCGCATCATCGGCGACGGTCCCGACTGGGGACGCGCCGAGGGGCTGGCGTGGCAGCTCGGGGTGCGCGACCGGGTCGAGTTCATGGGTGCGCTGCCGCGTGAGGACGTGCTGGCGGCGATGTTCCGCGCTGACGCACTCATCGCCCCTGCGCTCCGGGAGGCTGCCGGCTGGGCGGTCACGGAGGCGCTGGCTTCCGGCTGTCCCGTGGTCTGCGTCGATCGCGGCGGGCCGGCTGTCATCGTCGGCCCCGACGAGGGCGTGAGTGTCCCGTGGCAGGGCGACGTGGTCGGCGGGCTGGCCAAGGGTCTGGCGTCGCTCCGCGGCCGGATCACGCCGGTCGATCGCTGGGGCCCGGATCGGCTCCCGGAGATCCTCGCCGAGTGGTACGCACCGGCCCGCGTGTCGCACTGAAAATACTTTCCGGCCCGATGTCGAACGGCGTCGAGCGGGTTCGTAGCGAAGGTGAGAGACCGGCAACGGGCCGATCGACCACCGGAGGACCACCATCATGACGACCAGCACCAAGGACGCCGTGGCCAACCGTTTGACGCGGCAACTGCTGGAACCGATCCATCTCGTCGCCTACATGGCCGACGACGCGATGCACGCACTTCAGGCACTCGGCTACGAGGGCTACTGGCCGGGGTACTTCGCCTCGCGGTCCGCTCCGCTGGGCCGGGTCCCGGCCGAGGTCGTGGATGCGCTCTTCTACAACTTCGCCCCGGGCGAGGTCGCCGCTTGCATTCCGAGCTGCTGGGACGTCGCCACCCCCGAGGCCGCCCTCGCCGCCAACCGGGAGGGCTGTGTCGCGGCGCTCCGCCGCATCCTGGGCGATCTGGCCGACAGCCCTGAGTTCGCCCGGGCCGCCGACCTCGCCATCCGGGCCGCGCTCAGCGCACCGATCGAGGGCCGGATGCTGTACGCCGGGCTGCGGTCGCTTCCCGTCCCGGACGAGCCGGTCGCCAAGCTGTGGCACGCGGCGACGCTGCTGCGCGAACACCGCGGCGACGGCCACACCATCGCACTGGTGGCCGCCGGCATCGACGGCCAGGAGGCTCATGTACTCGCGGCGATCGACGGAGGCCAGACGCCGCGCGAGTACGGCCGGCTAGGCCCGCTCAACGACGAGCAGCTGGCCGCTGTGGTGGACGGTCTGCGCGATCGCGGCCTCGTGAACGAATCGGACAAGTTCACCGATGCGGGGCGTGAGCTCAAGGACCACATCGAGGCGGTCACGGACAGGCTCGCCGCCCCGGCGTACGACTGCCTGGAGCCGCACGAGATCGACGAGCTGATCGCCGACCTCGAGCCGCTGGTCGCCCGGATCGATGCCGTCGGCTACGAGGGCGCGGCTCCCGGGCTCTAGTCCCGGGCGGTCTTGCCGGGCAGCGCGAGCATCCGGTCCAGGGCCAGCTTCGCGTACTTCTCGGTGTCGGCGTCGACCTTGATCGGGTTGACCACATGGCCGGCGACCAGGTTCTCGAGCGCCCAGACGAAGTGCGGCAGATCGATGCGGTTCATCGTCGCGCAGTAGCAGACCGTCTTGTCGAGGAACACGATGTTCTTGTCGGTGTGCTGCTTCGCGAGGCGCTGCACCAGGTTGAGCTCGGTGCCCACGGCCCACGACGTACCGGGCTCGGCGGTCTCGAGGGCCTGGATGATGTACTCCGTCGACCCGACCAGATCGGCCTTCGTGACGACCTCGTGGCGGCACTCCGGGTGGACGATCACGTTCACGCCGGGGACCCGCGAACGGACATCGTCGACGGACTCGGGGGTGAAGCGGCCGTGCACCGAGCAGTGCCCGCGCCACAGGATCATCTTCGCCGCGGCCAGCTGCTCACGGGTCAGCCCACCGCCGGGCTTGTGCGGGTCGTAGACCACGCAGTCGTCGAGGCTCAGGCCCATCTGCTGTACGGCGGTGTTGCGGCCGAGGTGCTGGTCCGGCAGGAAGAGCACCTTCTCGCCCTTCTCGAACGCCCAGCCGAGCGCGGTCTCCGCGTTGCTCGACGTACACACGACGCCGCCGTTGCGACCGCAGAACGCCTTGATGTCCGCGGACGAGTTCATGTAGGTGACGGGCACGGTCACGTCTGCGACACCGGCATCGGCGAGCGCATCCCAGGCTGCCTCGACCTGCTGGATGCGCGCCATGTCGGCCATCGAGCAGCCGGCTGCGAGGTCCGGCAGAATCACGGTCTGGTCGTCGTTGGTGAGGATGTCAGCGGACTCGGCCATGAAGTGCACACCGCAGAACACGATGTACGGCGCGTCCGGCCGGTTGGCGGCGTCCCGCGCGAGCTTGAACGAGTCACCGGTGACGTCCGCGAACTGGATCACCTCGTCGCGCTGGTAGTGGTGCCCGAGCACGAACACCTGGTCACCCAGCGCCGCCTTCGCCTTCAACGCCCGCTCGACCAGATCCGGGTCGGACGCCGGCGGAAGCGCCCCCGGGCACTCGACCCCACGCTCGGAGTGCGGGTCGGTGTTCTGCCCCAGAAACAGCAACGGAAGCGCCTTCGAACCGTTCGCGATCGTCGTCACGTCAGACATCGTGCCACGCCTGCCACCGCGGTCCGCGTGGGGCGCGTCACTGCTCAGAGTGTGAAATCAGTACTCTCCCAGTGTGAAGAGCGCTGACTCGCAGCAGGTGCCGGTCGCGGGTCTGGTACTCGCCGCCGGTGCCGGCCGCCGAATGGGCACCCCGAAGGCGCTCGTCCGCGACCCGGCCGGCGTCCCCTGGGTCGTCCGCGCGGCCCGCATCCTGACAGCCTCCGGCTGCTCCCCGGTCGTAGTAGTCGTCGGGGCTGCCGCAGCCGAGGTCCGCGCTGAGCTGACCACCAAACCGGCCCAAGTGGTCGAGGCAACGAACTGGACGGAAGGCATGGGCGCCTCCCTCCGAGCAGGCCTGACGGCCCTCGGCGATCTCCCCGCATCCGCGTCCGGCGCGGCGCCGCAAGCGGTTGTTGTGGTGCCGGTGGATGTGCCTGGGTTGGCGGTTGAGGTTGTGCGACGGGTTGCTGCTGAGGCGCAGGTGGATGCGTTGGTTCGGGCGGCGTACGGCGGAGTGCCTGGGCATCCGGTGGTGATCGGGCGAGACCACTGGGCCGGGGTGATTGAGATGGCTCGCGGGGATGAAGGGGCTCGTCCGTATTTGCGGCGGAATAGGCCTTTGTTTGTTGAATGTGCGGACCTGGCCGATGGTCGCGACGTCGACACCGTAGAAGACTTGCCGCCGGGGCATCGCTGAGGGTTGGCAGTCACCGCGACTAGGTGAATCCTGAACTGATGAGTGGTGTCGGCTCGGCGGGTGAGCTTGCCCAGCGATTGCGGGCGACCGGATACCTCGCCGGAGAGGGCTTGGCAACGGTCGGCTATCTCGCGCTCGCGCTCCACCGGCCGTTGCTGCTGGAAGGCGAGCCCGGCACCGGCAAGACCTCGCTGGCCGCCGCGATCGCCGAAGCGCTCGACCTCGACCTGATCCGGCTGCAGTGCTACGAGGGCATCGACGCGTCCCAGGCGCTGTACGACTGGGACTTCCCGCGCCAGATCCTGCACCTGCGGACCGTCGAGGCGACCAGCTCCGACGCCGTCGTCGAAGAGGTGGAGAAGAGCCTGTTCGACGAGCGTTTCCTGCTGTCCCGCCCGGTACTGCGTGCGCTCCGCGAGAGCCCCGCCGTACTGCTCGTCGACGAGATCGACCGCGCCGACGACGAGTTCGAGGCGTTCCTGCTCGAGGTGCTGTCGACGTACGAAGTGACGATCCCGGAGCTCGGGACGATCACCGCCGAGGTCCCGCCGATCGTCGTACTCACCTCGAACCGGACCCGCGAGGTGCACGACGCGCTCAAGCGCCGCTGCCTGTACCACTGGATCGACCATCCCGGCCTGGCTCGCGAGGTCGAGATCGTCCGCACCCGGCTGCCAGAGGTCTCAGCCCGGCTCGCGGAGCAGGTTGCCCGGTCGGTGCATCGGATCCGCGAGCTCGACCTGCTCAAACCGCCCGGTGTCGCGGAGACCCTCGACTGGGCCCGGGCCCTCGAAGCGCTCGGCGCCGACGTTCTCGACGTCGAGTCCGCGGCCGCGACCCTCGGTGCCGTGCTCAAGTACCGCGAGGACACCGACCGCGTCCGCGAATCACTCGACCGACTCCTGGCGAGCTGACGATGATGACGGAGCCGACCGAGCCGACGAGCGCAGAGCCGGATCTCGCGTTGGCCGGCTTCGCCTCCGCGCTCCGCCATGCCGGCCTCGCCGTGACCGCCGACCGGGTCCACCTGTTCCTCCGCGCGGTGGCCGCCCTCGACGCGACGATGACCGCCGACGTCTACTGGGCCGGCCGCGCCGCGCTCTGCAGCGGGCCTGACGACACAGCCCGGTACGACGAGGTGTTCGCCGCCTGGTTCTCCGGACAGCGATCGCGCGGCGTCGTCCGCCGTACTCCGCAGGCGTCCGTCCAGGCCGCCCTCGGCGACGACGGCGAGAGGCAGGACGGCAAGCGCACGCTCAATGTCGCGGCCAGTGCGACGGAGGTTCTCCGGCATCGCGATGTCGCCGACCTGTCCGCTACGGATCGCGCCGAACTGGCCCGCCTCTTCGGCGCGCTCCGACCACGAGCCCCGGTACGCCGGGCCACCCGCCGCCGTCCGTCACATCGCGGCGACGTCGACCCGCGGCGAACGCTGCGCGCACAACTCCGGCAGGTCGGCGAACCGGGCCGCGTGCACTACCGCCGCCGCGGCGTCCGGCCCCGACGGGTCGTCGTACTGATCGACGTGTCCGGATCGATGCGCCCGTACGCCGACAGTCTGCTCCGGCTCGCGCACACGATGGTTCAGCAGGCGCCGCGTGCGGTGGAGGTTTTCACGATCGGCACGCGGTTGACGCGCGTCACCACTGCGCTGCGGAGGCGCGACGCGGACTTTGCGTTGCGGTCGGCAGGGGACGTCGTACCGGACTGGTCTGGTGGGACTCGGCTGGGTGAGGTGCTGAAGGTGTTCCTGGACCGTTGGGGTCAGCGCGGTACGGCGCGGCGTGCGGTCGTAGTCGTGTGCAGCGACGGGTGGGAGCGCGGCGACGCGACGTTGCTCGGGGCGCAGATGCAACGGCTGGCCGGTCTCGCGCACCGCGTGGTGTGGCTCAATCCGCACCGGGGCAAGCCGGGGTACGAACCCGTGCAGGCGGGGATCGTCGCCGTACTGCCGCACCTGGACGACCTGGTCGCCGGACACAGCCTGACCAGCTTCGCCGAGCTTCTGGAGGTGGTCGCCGATGCGTGATGTTCTCGACCGATTGCTGAGCTGGTGGAACGCCGGCGAATCGGTTGCCGTCGGCACCGTTGTCGCGACCTTCGAGTCCGCACCGCGGCCGCCCGGCGCGGTGATGCTCGTCGGCCCCGGCCTGGAGGCAGTCGGCAGCGTCTCCGGCGGCTGCGTCGAGGGCGCGGTCTACCAACTCGGCGAGGAGGTCCTCGAGTCAGGCGACCCCGTCCTCCAGCGCTACGGCGTAAGCGACGAGTCAGCCTTCGCCGTAGGCCTGACCTGCGGCGGCATCCTCGACATCTTCGTCGAAAAGATCAACCGCACAACGTTCCCAGAACTGGGCGCAGTAGCCGAGGACATAGCCGCCGGCCGCCCGGTCGCAGTCGCCACGGTGGTCGCGCATCCCGACCCGTCGATGCTCGGCCGCCGCCTCATCGTCCGCCCCGACACTGCCTCCGGCCGGGCGCCCGACACTGCCTCCGGCCGGGCGCCCGACACTGCCTCCGGCCGGGCGCCCGACACTGCCTCCGGCCGGGTGTCCGAGACTGCGTCCGGCCGGGTGTCCGAGACTGCGTCCGGCCGGGTGTCCGAGACTGCCTCCGGCCGGGCGCCCGGCCCGGCCCTCGGGCTATCCCCGCCAGGGGCGGCGCCCCCTTCCCTTCCCCGCCCCGAGCGGAGCGAGGGGCGGGTTGGTTTGAAGGGGAGCTTGGGCTCGGAGCGAGCCGACGACGCTGTGTTGGATGACGCGCGGGGGCTGTTGGCCAACGGGCGGACGGAGACGCTGGAGTACGGGCCGGACGGGCAGCGGCGTGGGGAAGGGATGCGTGTGTTCGTCTCGTCGTATGCGCCGGTGCCGCGTTTGCTGGTGTTTGGCGCGATCGACTTCGCAGCTGCGGTTGCGCGACTCGGTTCGTTCCTCGGGTACCGCGTAACCGTGTGCGATGCGCGTGCCGTCTTCGCGACCGCGTCCCGGTTCCCGTCGGCCGACGAGGTGATCGTGGACTGGCCGCACCGGTATCTGTCGGGGGAGTCCGCGGCGGGCCGCATCGACGATCGGACGGTGATCTGCGTGCTGACGCATGACCCGAAGTTCGACGTACCGCTGCTGGAAGTCGCATTGCGCTTGCCGCAGGTCGCATACATCGGCGCGATGGGTTCGCGGCGGACGCACGACGATCGGCTGAAGCGGTTGCGGGAGGCCGGACTGACCGAGGCGGAGGTAGCGCGGCTGGCCAGTCCGATCGGTCTCGACCTCGGCGCGCGGACACCGGAGGAGACCGCGGTGAGCATCGCGGCCGAGATCATCGCCCAGCGCTGGGGCGGCGCCGGGCAACGACTCTCGGGCGTGGCGGGACCGATTCACCACTGATCGGCCCTTGTGGGCAACATCACACGGGGAGCAGGATCGAACGTACGGCGGTGCTGACATCTGGAGGCGGGGCAATGACCCGGATCACAGTGAAGGTCGACGGAAGCAGTTTCACCGACGAGGTGGAACCGCGCACGCTGCTCGTGCATTACCTGCGCGAGCAGCTGGGAAAGACAGGCACCGTGGTCGGTTGTGACACCGGGAACTGCGGTTCGTGCACGGTCCACCTGGACGGGCGGAGCGTGAAGTCCTGTTCGCTGCTCGCGGTCCAGGTCGACGGGCACGAGGTGACCACGATCGAAGGGCTGTCGAGCAACGGTCAGCTGCACCCGATGCAGCAGGCGTTCCACGAGAACCACGCGCTGCAGTGCGGCTACTGCACGCCCGGCATGATCATGCAGTCGATCGATCTGCTGGCCGATAACCCGGACCCGAGCGAAGACGACGTGCGGCTCGGCATCGAAGGCAATCTCTGCCGCTGCACCGGTTACCAGAACATCGTCAAGGCCGTCCGCGCCGCTGCCGCCGCGGGAGGTGCGCAATGACCACCACCGAGGACCGCCCGGCCACCGAGATCGGCAACCCGCGCCGCCGCAAGGAGGACGCCCGGCTGCTCACCGGCCGGACCCGTTGGACCGACAACATCGTGCTGCCGGGGATGCAGCACATCGCGATGGTGCGCAGCCCGTTCGCGCACGCGCGGATCACCTCGATCGACACCGAGGCGGCGCGCGCGTCGACCGGGGTCGTTGCCGTGATCACCGGTGCGGACATCGCCGACGAGCAAGGAGCGTTGCCGAACGCCTGGGCCGTCGTCTCTGACCAGCAGGCCCCGGTGCATCCGTCGATGGCGGTCGACCACGTCGCCTTCGCCGGCGAGATCGTTGCCATGGTCGTCGCCCGCACGACGACCGAGGCGAACGACGCCGCCGAGCTGGTCGACATCGACTACGAGGAACTCACGCCGGCCCTCGAGCTCCGCGCCGCGGCTCGCGACGAGGTCATCGCCCATCCGGACCTCGGGACGAACGTGTCCGCGGTGTGGGCGTACGACTCGGCCGAGTCCGGCACCGGCGGTGACGTCGAGGCGGCGATCGCGGCCGCTCGCGACGGCGGCATCGTGATCGAGAAGGAGTTCCGGCAGCAGCGGTTGATCCCGGCGTTCATGGAGCCGCGGGCGATCGTCGTCGACCCGACCACCGAACAGATGACGGTGTGGTCGTCGACGCAGGTGCCGCACTTCGTGAAGATCTTCATCGCCCTCGTGCTCGGCATCCCGGAGAACAAGATCCGCGTGATCGCGCCGGATGTCGGCGGCGGGTTCGGCGGCAAGCTCCAGTTCACTCCGGAGGAAGTCCTCACGGTCATCGCGGCCCGCCGTACCGGAAAGCCCTGTAAGTACTGCGAAACCAGGTCCGAGTCGTTGATGGCCGCCCACCACGGGCGGGACCAGTGGCAGCAGGTCACGCTGGCGGCGAATGCCGACGGCACCGTGACCGGGCTCAAGGTCGAGCTGACCGCCGACATGGGCGCGTACCTCGGCCTGGTGACGTCGGCGATCCCGTTGCTGGGAGCCTTTATGTACAACGGGATCTACAAGTTCCCGTCGTACCACCTCGGCATCACGAACGTGTTCACGAACAAGACCTGGACCGACGCGTACCGCGGGGCGGGCCGGCCGGAGGCGACGTACGCGATCGAGCGGGTGATGGACGAGCTCGCCGCCCGCGTCGGCGTCGACCCGCTGGAGATCCGCGAGCGGAACTGGATCAAGCACGAGGAGTTCCCGTTCTCGACGGTGTCCGGGTTGCAGTACGACTCCGGCAACTACGAGGCCGCGACGGCGAAGGCGCGCGACCTCTTCAGGTACGACGACCTGCGCAAGGAGCAGGCGGAGCGCCGCGAGTCCGGCGACCCGGTCCAGCTCGGCATCGGCATCTCGACGTACACCGAGATGTGCGGGCTGGCGCCGTCGCGCTGGCTCGGCTCGATGGGGTACGTCGGCGGCGGCTGGGAGCACGCGGCCGTCCGGATGCTGCCGACCGGGAAGGTCGAGGTGGTCACCGGGACGAGTCCGCACGGGCAGGGCCACGAGACCGCGTGGAGCCAGCTGGTTGCGGATCGCCTCGGCGTCGCGTTCGAGGATGTCGAAGTACTGCACGGTGACACGCAGGTCGCCGTACGCGGCCTGGACACCTACGGCTCGCGCTCGCTGGCCGTCGGCGGGATGGCGGTCCTGGCGGCCGCCGACAAGGTGATCGAGAAGGCGAAGCCGATCGCGGCCCAGCTGCTGGAGGCGAACGCGGACGACCTCGAGTTCTCGGCCGGCCGGTACGGCGTTCGCGGTACCGACGCGGGGATGACGCTGGCGGAGCTGGCGTTCGCGGTCTTCCAGGGACACAAGCTCGACGGGTCCGCGGAAGGGTGTCTCGACGCGGACGCGACGCTCGATCCGGACGACTTCTCGTTCCCGCACGGCACGCATCTGTGCGCGGTCGAGGTTGATACCGAAACAGGATTGTCGACAATCCGATCGTATGTGAGCGTCGACGACGTCGGGGTTGTCGTCAATCCACTCATCGTCGAGGGCCAGGTGCACGGCGGTCTCGCCCAGGGCATCGCGCAGGCGCTCTACGAGGAGGCTGTGCACGACGACGCCGGGACGCTGATCACCGGGTCGTTCGACCAGTATTTGTTGCCAGGGGCACCCGATCTGCCGCGGTTCGAGACGGCGCGGACCGAGACGCCGGCGACGACGAACCAGCTCGGTGTGAAGGGCGTCGGCGAGGCCGGCACGATCGCGTCCACGCCGGCGGTCGTCAATGCGATCGTCGACGCGCTCCGGCCGCTCGGCGTCACGGACGTGACGATGCCGTGTACGCCGTACCGCGTATGGAAGGCGATCCAGGAAGGAGCGCAGTCATGATCCCGGCGCCGTTCGAGTACTTCGCTCCGGCAACGATCGACGAGGCGTTGGGGTTGCTGCGTGAGCACTCCGACGCGAAGGTGCTGGCCGGTGGGCAGAGCCTGATGCCGGCGCTGCGGTTGCGGCTGGCGGCGCCGGACACAATCGTCGACCTCGGCAAGATCGACGAGCTGCGCGGCGTCCGCGACGACGGCGACGTGCTGGTGATCGGCGCGATGACGCCGCACAGCGTCGTACAGTCCTCAGCGGTGGTCAATGAGCATGCCCGGTTGATTTCGTTGGCGACGGCAACGGTCGGGGATCCGCAGATCCGGCATCGCGGCACGTTCGGCGGTTCGCTGGCCCATGCGGATCCGGCCGCCGATCTGCCGGCCGTCGCGGTGGCGCTGGACGCGTCGTTCGTGATCGCCGGCGCGGCCGGTCGTCGTACCGTGTCCGCGGCGGACTTCTTCCAGGGCGTGTTCAGTACGGCGCTCGGCGAGGACGAGCTGCTGATCGAGGTGCGGGTGCCGAAGTACACCGGGTGGGGCGCGCACTACGAGAAGTTCAACCGGGTCGCGCAGGCGTGGTCGATCGTCTCCGTTGCGGCGGCGGTCCGGCTCGACGGCGACTCGATCGCGGAGGCGCGGGTTGCCCTCGGCAACATGGGTTCGACACCGGTCCGGGCGACCGCGGTCGAGGAAGCGCTGGTCGGCCGGCCCGCGACGGCGGACGCTGTACGGGAAGCCGCGGCGCGGGCGGCGGACGGGACGTCACCGGTGACGGATCTCAACGGTGACGCGGACTATCGGCGGCATCTGGCCACGGTGCTCACTCGGCGTGCGGTCCTGGCGGCGGCAGGTACGGCGTGAAGCTCGAGCACACGTTCGTCGTACCGGCTCCGGTCGAGCAGACCTGGGCCGCGTTCAACGATCTCGAACGGGTGGTGCCGTGTTTCCCCGGCGCCACCCTGACGACGTACGACGGGGACGAGTTCACCGGCTCGTGCAAGGTCAAGCTCGGGCCGGTGTCGCTGCAGTACTCCGGCAACGGCACCTTCCTCGAACGTGATGAGGCCGACCATCACGCGGTGATCGAGGCCAAGGGCAAGGACCGGCGCGGCAACGGTACGGCGACAGCCCGCGTCACGGCCCGCCTGGCCGAGGCCGATCCGGGGTCCACCGAGGTCACCGTCGACACCGACCTGACGATCACTGGCCGCCCCGCCCAGTTCGGCCGCGGCCTGATCCAGGACGTGTCGAACAAACTCCTCGACCAGTTCACCACCTGCCTGAAAACCAAGCTCGACACCACTCCAACTGACAACACCCCGCCGCCCCGCGACGCACCTGCGACCCACGACGCTCCTGCGACCGACGACGCTCCACCGGCCAGCACGCCTCCGCCGCCCGACGCTCCACCTCCGCCGGCTTCGTCGGAACCTGTGGAAGTCTCCCTCGACCTGGGCACCACCCTCCTCCCCGTCCTCGCCCGCCGCGCAGCGCCGTACCTGATCGGCGCCGTCCTCGCCCTACTCCTCCGCCGCCTGATCCGCCGCTGACCTGTCGTAGTACACCGCGCCCGCGAACACCGCCGGCAATACGGGCCGATGCCCGGCGATGACCGTCAACTGTGCGGCCTCCTCCGCCGTGAACCACCCGGACTCGCTCACCTCCACCGAGGTCCCGGCCTCGCCACCGACCGCCTCCGCGCGGAACACCACACCGACGATCTGCACCCGGTTGCCGTCCGGGTACACCACGACGACGTCCGGATTCGAGTACACGCCGATCAACCCGGTCACCCGGACGGACAACCCCGTTTCCTCCAGCGTCTCCCGCTCGGCCGCCTCCGCCGGACGTTCGCCCGGCTCAACAGCGCCGCCCGGCATGCACCACTCGTTGTTGTCGGTCCGCTTGGTCAATAGCAGCCGATCGCCATCCATCACCGCCGCTGCAGCGCCGATCCGCAACAGCGCCGTCGCTCCGATTCGGTCGCCGAACTCGTGTCGTGTGTAGCCCGGTACGCGTGGCGTGTCATCGCTCATCTCGTAGTCCCTCCCGGCACAGGTGGTCGGCCGCTCTGGTTGTCTCCGGCAACCGATACCGCGGTGCCAGGTGCAGAACGTGCTCAACGGCGGTCGGCAGGCTCACGCGATGCCCGACCGACACATAGACCGGCTTGACCCCGTCCTGTGTCCGGACCGCAGCGCCAACCACCTCGCCACCGTCGATCAGCTCCGCGGTCGCGCCGCGTTCCCGCCCCAGCTCCACGTGCGTCCCGACGAAGGTGGTCTTGGCGGCGCCGATCGCCGGGATCCCCGTCAGCACGCCGAGATGGCAGGCGAGCCCGAACCGCCGCGGATGTGCGAGCCCCTGCCCGTCACACACCAACAGATCCGGCGTGATCGTGAGCCGCTCGAGCGCGGCGAGTAACGCCGGCACCTCCCGGAACGCGAACAATCCCGGCACATACGGAAACGTCGTCTCCCCACGCACGACCGCGCGCTCCACCTCGCCGAGCGTCTCCCGATCGAGTACGACGACCGCGGCCGCCAACCGATCGCCGTCGTACGCGACGTCCAGCCCCGCCACATACCGCGCTACAGGCCCCACATCCACAACCTCGACCAGCCCGCGCATCTTCTCTTGCACAGCGATCGCCTCGGCTGCGGTGGTCGGCCACGTCGAGCTCATTCGACCGTGGGCGGCCCGCTCGGAGGCCATTCGACGAGCTCTATCCGGTAGCCGTCCGGATCAACCAACCACGACGTCTTCGGACCTTCCGTACCGCCGGGCAGCTCAGGCTCGCCGGGTCGCAGGCCGGCCGCGATCAACCGTTCGAGAGTCTCCGCGAGCGACTCGACCTCGATCGCGAAGTGCTGGAAGCCGCCGACCTCGACCGGGCCGTCGGCGGGACGGTGGACGAGTTCGAGCGACACCGACTTCTCGGCCGGCAGTCGGAGCCACACCAGGCTGGACCCGTCGTCGAACGGCACCGTGCCGAGGTCGACGTACCCGACCGTCCGATAGAAGGCGAGCGAACGGTCCAGATCACTCACGCGCAGCGCGAACAGGACTGTCTTCATGCCATCGCATCCAACTGTCACCGTCTCCACCCGTCAACGGCACTAACGACAGGAGGTGTCGGGCGATCGGGCAGGTTCGCGGTGTGTTCAGGCGGGCGATGTCGCATACGCATATGACTACGTCCTGTCGTTATGTCCGGATCCGCTCGGTGGGCGGGCGGAGGGTGGCGCTGCGGGTGGGAGAGGATGTGGGCATGCGGATTCTGATTGCGCCGGACAAGTTCGCGGGGACGTTGACGGCCGTGGAGGCGGCTGCGGCCATCGAGGAAGGCTGGCGGCGGCGCGACCCCGAGGCTGAGGTGCTGGTTGCGCCCATGGCCGACGGCGGGCCTGGCTTCATCGACGTACTGTCCGCGGTCGTCGACGGGACCCTGCTCTCGGTCACGGTCCGTGGCCCGCTCGGCGACGAGACCCCGGCGACGGTGCTGATGGCAGGCGAGACGGCGTACGTCGAGACCGCGCAGGCGTGCGGCCTGCATCTCGTGGAGCCGAAGGACCGTCGGCCTGAGGACGCGACGACGTACGGCGTCGGGCAACTGATCGCAGCAGCGGTCGACGCCGGAGCGAAGCGGATCATCCTCGGCCTTGGCGGCTCGGGGACGAACGATGCCGGCGCCGGCATGCTCGCTGCTCTGGGAGCGACGGGTGAGTCAGGTCACTTGGACGGTGGAGCTAGCGGCCTTGCTGAGCTGACCGAAGTTGACCTCCAGCCGGCGCGTGACCGTGTTGCGGGCGTCGAGTTCGTCGCGGCCAGTGACGTCGAGAATCCGATGCTTGGGCTGCGGGGCGCGACCAACATCTTCGGCTCGCAGAAGGGTCTTGCGGACGAGCGGAAGCCGGCGGTCGATGGGTGGCTGACGCACTTCGCGGAGCTCGCCGATCGGAAGACGGCTGACAAGAAGGGCGCGGGCGCCGCGGGCGGGCTCGGGTATGCGTTGCTGCTGCTCGGCGCCGAGCGTGTGTCCGGGATCGACCTGGTGGCAGAGCTCACGGGGCTGAAGCAGAAGGCCGCGCGGGTCGACCTGGTGCTGAGTGGCGAGGGCGCGTTCGACTTCCAGTCCCGGGACGGGAAGGTGATCGCCGGCGTCGCGAAGGTCGCGAACGACGCGATGCGGCCCTGCGTCGTACTCGCCGGGAAGGTGCTGATCGGGTCGCGGGAGATGCGTACGATGGGTGTCGAATCGGCGTACGCGCTGGTCGACGTGGTCGGCGAGGAGCAGGCTTTCGCAGACCCGCACGGCTCGCTCGCGACGGTCGCGGAGCGTGTCGCCCGGACCTGGGCGCGCTGATCAGGGATTGACCATTCGATGATGTGGTAGTTGATCCGTGAAATTGGTGTGCGACCATGGGAATGAGCGCGGACCGGCCGGTGTTGGTGCGTGTTGACAAGAGACTTCCGTGCTGACGAGCTGTGTGTCGGCACTTGAGCAGATGACTGGAGTCAGGGATGACTGAAGCGCAGACCGAGCAGGCCGTCGCCACTGGTGTTCTCCTCACCGACGGGGCCGCCGCCAAGGTGAAGGCGCTGCTCGACCAGGAAGGCCGCGACGACCTCGCGCTGCGGGTCGCCGTGCAGCCGGGCGGGTGCTCCGGGCTGCGGTACCAGCTGTTCTTCGACGAGCGTCAGCTCGACGGTGACGTGGTGGCCGACTTCGATGGCGTGAGCGTTGTCACCGACCGGATGAGCGCGCCGTACCTCAAGGGTGCGTCGATCGACTTCGTGGACACGATCGAGAAGCAGGGCTTCACGATCGACAACCCGAACGCGACCGGCTCCTGCGCCTGCGGCGACTCGTTCAACTGATCTACCCCTGAAGCCCCTGGACGCCGAGCGGCGGCCAGGGGCTTCGGCATGTCCGGACTTCGGTATGACATGTACCACCGTGTGAAACCAACGCTTGTTGGGCACTGGCTACCGCGTGTGGGACTACATAACTGAGCGTCATTCACAACTGCTCTACCAGAGCTACCAGCACCTGAGCCTGGTCATCCAATGCGTACTGCTGGCCACCGTGATCGCGGTCGGCCTGGCAGTCGTCGTGCATCGCAATCCACGGATCGCGTCGCTGGCCGGCGCGATCAGCGCGGTCGGCCTGACCATCCCGTCGTTCGCGCTGCTCGGCCTGATGATCCCGCTGGCCGGCATCGGCACCGCCACCTCCGTGATCGCGGTCACCTTCTACGCCTGCCTGCCGATCCTGCGGAACGCCGTCGTCGGGCTGTCCGGCGTCGACGCGACGCTGATCGAATCGGCGCGCGGGATGGGCATGGGTGCGATCCGGACGCTGCTGCGGATCGAGCTGCCGCTGGCCTGGCCGGTGATCCTGGCCGGCGTCCGGGTCTCGGCCCAGATGTCGATGGGTATCGCGGCCATCGCGGCGTACGTGCTCGGTCCCGGCCTGGGCAGCTTCATCTTCACCGGGCTGACCCAGATCGGTGGCAAGAACGCTCTGAACTCCGCGCTGGTCGGCACGATCGGCGTTGTCCTGCTCGCTCTGATCCTGGACGCCATGCTGCTGCTCGTCGGCCGCCTGACCACCTCGAGGGGTATCCGTGCCTGAAACCGAACCTGCCATCAGCGGCGTCGACATCGAGCTGACCGACGTCGTGAAGCGGTACCCGGGCCAGCGCAAACCCGCCGTCGAGGGCCTGTCCCTGCACATCCCGGCCGGCGAGATCGTGATGTTCGTCGGCCCGTCCGGCTGCGGCAAGACCACCTCGCTGAAGATGATCAACCGGCTGATCGAGCCGACCTCCGGCAGCATCCGGATCGGCGGCGAGGACATCGGCAAGCAGGACGACGACGATCTGCGCCGCCGGATCGGGTACGTGATCCAGGGCGGCAGCCTGTTCCCACACATGACCGTCACCCAGAACATCGCGCTGGTCCCGGGCCTGCTCGGCTGGGACAGAGCCCGTACGGCGGAACGCGTCGGCGAGCTGCTCGAGCTCGTCGGCCTCGACCCCGACCGGTACCGCAACCGCTACCCGCGCGAGTTGTCCGGCGGTCAGCAGCAACGCGTCGGTGTGGCCCGCGGGCTCGCGGCCGACCCGCCGGTGATCCTGATGGACGAGCCGTTCGGCGCGGTCGACCCGATCACCCGGCAGCGGTTGCAGGACGAACTGCTCAGCATCCAGGAGGAGTTGCGGAAGACGATCGTCTGCGTGACGCACGACTTCGACGAGGCCGTGAAGCTCGGCGACCGGATCCTGATCCTCACCGAGGGCGCGAAGATCGCGCAGTACGACACCCCCGAAGCGATCCTCGCGAACCCGGCCGACCGGTTCGTCGCGGACTTCGTCGGCGCGGGCGCGGCACTCAAGCAGCTCACGTTGAGCCGGGTCAGCGAGATCGAGTTGGGTCAGCCGACGGTCGCGGAGATCGGCGACCTGGCGCCCGACGTACTGCGGGCGGCCACGGAGGCGGGCGACGAGTCGGTCGTCGTACTCGATCGACGGCGACGGCCGGTGGACTGGATGTGGACGACCGACCTGTCCGACGTCGACCGGGTGCCGGCGCCGCACGAGGACACCGACATGGTCACCATCGACCGGCGCGCGACGCTCAACGACGCGCTCGACACGATGTTGATGTCGAGCCACGGCAGCGCGGTCGTCACCGGCCGCCGGGACGAGTACCTGGGCGTCGTCGACTTCCAGACGGTGCTGGCCCGGATCCAGGACGGCAACGGTTCCGCGGAGCCGGAGGAGGTCGCGCGGTGACAGTGACCGAAGAGCATCCGCCGCCCCAGGAAAACCTGGCTGATGCGAAGGCTGCGGCCGCGGGCCTCGCGGCTACTCGGGCCCGTCGCCCGTCGTGGGGGCTGCTGATCGGGCAGCCGTTGTTCGTCGCGATCGTGGTCGGGGTATGGGCGATCTGGCGGTCGCGGGCCGAGCTCGATTCGATCGAGCAACGACAGCTCGACTGGAAGCTGGTCGGCCAGTTGACGCTCGAACACCTCGAGCTCACGGCTGTCGCCACGATCATCGTGCTGCTGATCGCCGTACCGCTCGGCATCGCGCTGACCCGGCCTCGGTCTCGCCGCTTGGCACCGCTGGTCGTCGCTGTGGCGAACGCCGGTCAGGCGGCGCCGGTGATCGGGCTGATCGTGCTGCTGGCGATCTGGCTCGGTTTCGGTTTCTGGACCGCGATCCTCGCGCTGTGCCTGTACGCGATTCTGCCGGTACTGCGGAACACGATCGTCGGCCTGCAAGGTGTCGACGCGACGCTGGTCGAGGCCGGTCGGGGGATGGGGATGTCGACCGTCGCCGTGCTCGGCCGGATCGAGCTGCCGCTCGCCGTACCGGTCATCATGGCCGGCATCCGTACGGCGCTGGTCCTGGTTGTCGGCACTGCAACTCTCGCGACGTTCATCGACGCCGGGGGATTGGGGAGTCTGATCACGACCGGCATCCGGCTGCTCAGGTATCCGGTGCTGATCAGCGGCGCCGTACTCGTTGCTGCGTTGGCGTTGCTGATCGACTGGGCGGGCCGAGTGCTCGAAGAGGTCACTCGGCCGAGGGGGCTCGGATGAAGCGGCTTGTTGCGGCTGTGTCCGCCTTGCTTCTGGTTTTGTCCGGCTGCGGGCTCGGCACCAGCGGAGGTTTCGTGCCGACCGGTGCGCTGCAAGGTCAGCTGCGGTCGGTGAAGAGTCTGGACGGGCTGACGATCGCGATCGGGTCGAAGAACTTCCAGGAGCAGCTGATCCTGGGCAAGATCGCGGCGATCTTGATGCAGTCGGCGGGCGCGCATGTGCAGGACCTGACCAACATGCCGGGCAGCGACACGTCCCGGCAGGCGATGATCGGCGGCCAGATCCAGATGGCCTGGGAGTACACCGGTACCGCGTGGATCTCGTACCTCGGTCACGACACCGGCATCCCCGACAAGCAGAAGCAGTACGACGCAGTGCGCAAGGAGGATGCGGAGAAGTACGGGCTGATCTGGCTGAAGCCGGCGCCGATGAACAACAGCTACGGTTTCGCGGTGACCCGCAAGGAGTCCGAGCGGCTGCATCTGACCAGGCTGTCCCAGATCGGTTCGCTGCCGGTGAAGGAGCGGACGTTCTGTGTCGAGTCCGAGTTCGCGAATCGGAACGACGGGTTCGAGCCGATGCTCAAGCATTACGGGGTTCCGTTGGGCTCGGCCGTGCCGCGGAACAACGTGCGGACGCTGGACACGGGCGCTGTCTACGCCGCGACGAGTCATGGGGACTGCTTGTTCGGCGAGATCTACACGACTGATGGGCGGATCAAGTCGCTCGATCTGGTGGTGTTGCAGGACGACAAGAAGTACTTCCCGGCGTACAACGTGGCGCCGGTGATCAGTCAGAAGGTTCTGGACGAGTACCCGCAGCTGCGGGACCTGCTGCAGCCGGTGTCGGACAAGCTGACCGACCCAGTGCTGATCGACCTCAACGCACAGGTCGACGTCGACGGACGTGAGCCCGCCGACGTCGCCATGGATTGGTTGGTGAAGGAGGGTTTTGTCAGCCGTGACTGACCTCTCCTTCGCGCGCCCGCTTCGGGAGTAGGAAGGTGACGGCGAGGCTGACCAGGAACAGGCCGATCGCGACCAGGACGGATGTCTTGGTGGCGCCGAGGAAGGCGTGCTCCGGGAGCAGTTGGAAGAACACGGTGCCGATCACGGCGACGCCGATTGCCCCGCCGTACTGCTGCATGGCGGTCAGTACGCCGGACGCCGAACCGGCGGCCTGGTCGTCGATCGAGGCCAGGATGATGTCGAACAGCGGAGCGAACACCAGGCCGGCGCCGATCCCGGTGGCGAGCGTCGCCGGTACCAGATTCCAGATCGTTGTCGCATCGCCGTAGGTGTGGAGCGTGAACCAGACGCCGGCCATCGCCACGGTCATCACCGCGACGCCGAGCTGCAGCGCCTTGCGGCCGAGCTTCGGGGCGAGCAGGCCGCCGGACAGCGGGGCGCCGATCGCGATGCCGAGCGAGAACGGCACCATCGCGAGGCCTGCCTTCAGCGGGCTGTAGTGCAGTCCGAGCTGGGTGAACAGGTTGAACACGAGCATGAAGCCGTTCATCGCGAGGAAGAACGTGGTGATCACGCCGAGGCCGGCGACGTACCCGCGGTTGCGGAACAGCGACGGGTCGATGACCGGGTTGCCGGATCGGCGCTCGCGCCAGCCGAACAGCGCAAAGACGACAATCGAACTGGCCAACATTAGGATTGTCCACAATGGCCAGCCGAGCTCGCGTCCCTGGACGAGCGGGTAGATCAGCAGACCTGAGGCGAGGCTGACCAGCAGGACTCCGGCGATGTCGAGGCGGGAGGCGCCGGGCGTCTTCACCTCGGGCATGAACTTCAGCGCGCCGACGAGGGCTGCGATACCGATCGGCACGTTGATGAAGAAGATGGTCCGCCAGCCGGCGTCGAACCAGTTCGCGTCGATGAGCACACCGGCGATGATCGGGCCGGCGACTGCCGACAATCCCATCACCGGACCGAACATCGCGAACGCCTTGCCGAGCTCGTCGGACGGGAAGATCGACTTCAGGATCGCGAAGCCCTGCGGGATCATCACCGCGCCGAGCAGACCCTGCGCGACCCGGCTGCCGATCAACAGCTCGGGGCTGGTTGCGAATCCGCAGACCGCGGAAGCGACGGTGAACCCGAGGGCGCCGATCACGAACATCCGCCGGCGGCCGACCAGGTCGCCGAGCCGGCCGAAGGTGATCAGCCCGATGGCGAAGGCGAGCGTGTAGCCGGCCAACATCCACTGCATGGCGGACTCGGAGCCGCCGAGGTCGGCGCGGATCGAGGGGGCGGCGATGTTGACGATCGTCGCGTCGACCAGGTCCATGATCTCGGCGATCAGGATCGTCGCGAGCACGATCCAGCGCCAGCGGTACGGCGTACTCGAGGTGGTGGCGGCTGTGGCTGTGCCGCCTGTGCCGTGTGTGCCGTCTGTGGTGGCTGTGGCGTCAGGCGGATTGTCTACAACTGTCGTGGTGCTCATCGTGGGCCCCTCAGGATTTCGAACGGTGTTCGTTGACGAACACTGTTCTACTACCGAACGGTGTTCGCGTCAAGTACAGTGTTCGTATGACCCAACCCCCGTGGCAGCCGATCACCCCCGCGAAGCCCACCCGGACGCCGAAGGAGCCGCTCAACCGGGAGCGGATCGTCGACGCCGCGATGCGGGTGCTCGTGGAGTCGGGGTACGACGCGGTCTCGATGCGGAAGGTCGCCCAGGCGCTCGGCACCGGACCGGCGTCGCTCTACGCGCATGTCGCGAACAAGCGCGAGCTGGATCAGCTCCTGGTCGAGCGCGCCGCCGCGCAGATGAGGTTCGACGAGCCGGTGGATCCGGCCCGCTGGCAGGAGCAGCTCAAGGCGATGATGCGCGAGATGCTGCGCGCGATGCGGGCCAATCCGGGCGTGGCTCGGGCCGCGATCGGCGCCGTACCGCTGGGGGAGCGGGCGTTGATGAGCACCGAGCGGATGCTGACGTTGTTGAAGGCGGGCAACCTCCCGGACCAGGCGGCGGCCTGGGCGGTCGACCTGATTCCGCTCTACGTGACGGCGGTCGCGTTCGAGGAGACGGTGCAGAGCGCGACGGACTGGACGCCCGAGGATGTCGAGCGATTCGTCAGCGGGCTCAGGTCATACTTCGAGTCGCTGCCGGCCGACCGCTTCCCGCTGACCTTGGCGCTGTCGGGCGCGCTGACGTCCGGCGCCGCTGGTGACGAGCGGTTCGAATTCGGCATCGCGGTCATCGTTGCCGGTCTGGCGTCACTCGCCGAGAAGAACTGATCAACTGCGAGTCACCGCTTGTGGTTCACGAATGCACATGGTTAACCTTCGGATTGTCAACAAAACTACGATCTTGCCCGTGAGGCGTGTCGAATAACGTGAGGTGGGCACACGGGGTGAGGCCGTAAGACGACAGGAGGAGACCCCGTGGACGCCGAGACACAGCCCTCGAAGGGCGCCCAGCCGCCCCGAACTGTCGAGAAGGAGCAGTCGCCCGCCGTACTCAGGAAGGCGATCGCTGCCTCGGCGATCGGCAACGCGACCGAATGGTTCGACTACGGCATCTACGCCTACGGCGTCACGTACATCTCGGCGGCGATCTTCCCGGGCGACACCGAGAGCGCGACGCTGCTCGCTCTGATGACGTTCGCCGTCTCGTTCCTGGTCCGCCCGCTCGGCGGTCTGGTCTGGGGACCGCTCGGCGACCGGCTCGGCCGCAAGCACGTGCTGGCGATCACGATCCTGATGATGTCCGGCGCGACCCTGTGTGCGGGCCTCGTCCCGTCGTTCCACACGATCGGCTACTGGGCGCCGGCGCTGCTCGTCGTACTCCGGATGATCCAGGGCTTCTCGACCGGCGGCGAGTACGGCGGTGCCGCGACCTTCATGGCCGAGTACGCGCCGAGCCGCAAGCGCGGGTTCCTCGGCAGCTTCCTGGAGTTCGGCACGCTGGCCGGCTTCTCCGCCGGTGCGCTGCTGATGCTGTTCTTCTCGCTGGTGCTCGGCGACGACGCGATGCATGCGTGGGGCTGGCGACTGCCGTTCCTCGTCGCCGCGCCGCTCGGCCTGGTCGGCGTCTACCTCCGGTCGCGGCTCGAGGACACCCCCGTCTTCCGCGAACTCGAGGCGAAGGGGCAGAAGGAAGAGCAGACCGCCCACCAGTTCAAGGACCTGCTGGCCGGCTACTGGGCTCCGATCCTGCGCCTCGGCGGCATGGTCATCGCGCTGAACGTCGTCAACTACACGTTGCTGACCTACATGCCGACGTACCTGGAGAAGGAGATCGGCCTGAGCTCGGACCAGTCGCTGATCGTGCCGATCATCGGCATGCTGATGATGATGGTGTTCGTGCCGTTCGCCGGCCGCATGTCGGATCGGGTCGGCCGCAAGCCGCTCTGGTGGGCGTCGCTGGCCGGACTGTTCGTCTTCGGCGTGCCGATGTTCCTGCTGATGGGGACCAACCTGGCCGGCGCGATCATCGGTTTCGCCGTACTGGGGCTCCTCTACGTGCCGCAGCTGGCGACGATCTCCGCGACCTTCCCGGCGATGTTCCCGACCCACGTCCGGTACGCCGGCTTCGCGATCGCATACAACGTGTCGACCTCGCTGTTCGGCGGCACGGCACCTGCGGTCAACGACTGGCTCACCCAGAAGCTCGGCGACTCGCTGGTCCCGGCGTACTACATGATGGCCGCCTGCGTGGTTGGCGCAATCGCCCTAGCCCGAGTCCCCGAAACCTCCCGCTGCCCCATCAACGGCACCGAAATCCCCGGCACCCAAGCCGCCCCACCCCCCGTAGCCCTAAACCCAACCCCCGCCAAGGCCTAACCCCTCGGCCAGCCCCGCCCCCTCCGCGTGCCCCAGACCCAGCCCGGCCCAGACCAACCCGCCGGGCTGGGCCCCGCCATCGCCCACTCCCACGCACCCACGCACGCCCGTCGCCGACGGCCGCCGGCGGGGCGGCTCGGTTCGGCGGGTGAGGTTCGCGTCAGTTGAGGACGGCGGAGACGGCGTCGGACCAGAGGGATGCGGCTTCGTCGGTTTCCTCGGGGGAGACGACGAGGGCCGGGATGAAGCGGACGACCTGGCCCCAGGCGCCGCAGGTGAGCAGCAGGAGACCCCTCCTTGCCGCCTCCTGCTGCACCGCGGCCGCCGTCACCGGGTCGGGCTTGCCGTCCGCGTCCCGGAACTCGTTGCCGATCATCAGACCGAGCCCGCGAACGTCGGTGATCCGCTCGTGCTTGTCGGCCACCAACTGCAGCGCCTGCTTGAGCTGCGCCCCGCGGTCGGCCGAGTTCTGCACCAGCCCTTCGTCCTCGATCACGTCGAGCGTCGCGAGTGCAGCGGCGCAGGCAACAGCGTTCGCACCGTACGTGCCGCCCTGCGAACCCGGCCACGCCTTCTCCATCAGCTCGGACGACGCCGCAATCGCGGACAGCGGGAAGCCGGAGGCCAGCCCCTTCGCAGTGACGAGCACATCCGGATGTGAGCCGAAGTGATCTCCACCCCAAAACTTCCCCGTCCGCCCGAAGCCGGTCTGCACCTCGTCGACCACCAGCAAGATCCCGTGCGCGTCGGCGCGCTCTCGCAGCCCGGCGAAGAACCGCTCGCTGGCCGGCACATACCCGCCTTCGCCAAGCACCGGCTCGACAAAAAACGCCGCGGTATCGGCCGGCGTGCTCAACGTCTGCAGCACGTAGTCGAGCTGGCTGAGCGCGAAGTCCGTCGCCTGCTCGACCGGCCAGCCGAAGTGGCCCGGATCCGGGAACGGAGACACGTGTACGCCGGCCATCAGCGGGCTGAACCCGGAGCGGAACTTGGTCCCGGACGTCGTCATCGAGGCCGCGGCCACGGTGCGACCGTGGAATCCGCCGTGGAACACGATCACGTTCGGCCGACCGGTCGCCTGGCGGGTGAGTCGGAGCGCCGCCTCGATCGCCTCGCTGCCGGAGTTCGCGAAGAACATCCGGTCGAGGTGGCGGGGGAGTACCTCGCCGAGCCGGTCGACGAGCGTGAGCAGCGGCCGGTGCATGACAGTCGTGTACTGCGCGTGGATGATCTTGCCGACCTGCTCCTGAGCCGCTGCAACGACGCGTGGGTGGCAGTGCCCGGTCGAGGTGACGCCGATGCCGGCAGTGAAATCCAGGTACCTGCGATCGTCCTCGTCGAACAGTTGCACGCCCATACCGCGGGCGGCGACGACGCCGGTCGCCTGCTTCAGGATCTGCGAGAGCTCGGCCACGGACTTCCCCTCACGTGTCGGATCGTTGACAAACAGAATGGTAGATTGTCGACAATCAGCGTATCTCAGTGGTTCACGCCGGTGAAGGGGTGCAGATGGACGAGTCCCAGGTGGTCGAGGCGGTCGAGAAGCGGCTGTTCATCGGCGGGAATTGGATCGAGGCGACCCGCGGAGCGACGTTCGATGTCGTCGATCCGTCCACCGGCGAGGTGCTGTGTGCGGTGGCGGATGCGTCTCCGGCCGACGGACGCGCCGCGCTCGAGGCAGCGGTCGCCGCACAGGCGGACTTCGCCCGGACGTCGCCTCGTGAACGGGCCGACATGCTGACTGCGGCGTACGAACTGCTGATGGAGCGGGCCGACGAGTTGGCGCTGCTGATGACGCTGGAGATGGGGAAACCGCTGCCTGAGGCACGCGGTGAGATCGCGTACGCGGCCGAGTTCTTCCGGCACTTCGCCGGCGAGGCGGTACGGATCGACGGTGGGTACCAGACCGCGCCGGCCGGCAATGCTCGCTTCCTGATCGCGAAGCAGCCGGTCGGTCCGTGCCTGCTGATCACCCCATGGAACTTCCCGATGGCGATGGGAACGCGCAAGCTCGGCCCCGCGATCGCGGCGGGCTGCACGAGCGTCATCAAGCCCGCCCACCAGACCCCGCTGTCGATGCTCGCGTTGATGGGGATCCTGGCCGAGGCCGGCGTACCGGCGGGCGCGGTCAACTGCGTGACTGCAATGGACGCGGGCGGCGTGATGGAGCCGCTGATTCGATCCGGCCTGGCGCGCAAGCTGTCCTTCACCGGCTCGACCCGGGTCGGCCGGGTCCTGCTCGAACAGTGTGCGGAGAAGGTACTGCGGACCTCGCTCGAGCTTGGCGGCAATGCGCCGTTCATCGTGTTCGAGGACGCCGACCTGGACGAGGCGGTGACGGGTGCGATCGCGGCGAAGATGCGGAACATGGGCGAGGCGTGTACCGCGGCGAATCGTATTTTTGTTCACAATTCGGTGATCGACGAGTTCGGCCGGCAGCTTGCGGAGCGGATGGGTGCGCTGACGGTCGGGCGCGGGACCGAGCCGGACGTGCAGGTCGGGCCGCTGATCGACGAGGCCGGGCTGGAGAAGGTGCGGTCGCTGGTCGCGGACGCGGTCGAGCGCGGGGCGACCGTACTGACCGGGGGAGAGGTTGCTGCGGGCAACGGATACTTCTATCCGCCGACGGTGCTGACCGGCGTACCGCGGGAGGCCGCGATGGCGGATCAGGAGATCTTCGGGCCGGTTGCGCCGTTGACTGCGTTCAGCACCGAGGACGAGGTTGTGCGTGCGGCCAACGACACGGAGTACGGGCTGGTCGCTTACGTGTTCACGAACGACCTCCGGCGTGCGCTGCGCGTGGCGGAGTCGATCGAGACGGGGATGGTCGGGCTGAACCAGGGCGTGGTGTCGAACCCGGCGGCGCCGTTCGGCGGGGTCAAGCAGTCCGGGCTCGGCCGTGAGGGCGGTGCCGTCGGGATCGACGAGTTCCTGGAGACGAAGTACATCGGGATCGCAGTCAACAGCTGAGCCGGCAGCTCACCCAGCAGCCGAGTCCCCGGCTGGGGCTGTGCGGGGTTAGCGGTTGATGAGGCGGGCGATTGCGTCGTCCATGTGTGCGATGAGCAGTTTGTCGGCGAAGTCGGCGTGGCCGACGCGGATCGCCTCGGCGAGTGCGTAGTGCTCGCGGACGCGGACGTCGGCGGCGGAGTAGGTCTCCTCCAGTGCGTGGATGCACATCCGGGTCTCGGTGAGGAACGTCTGGTGCATCCGCGACAACCGAGGGCTGCCGGCCAGCCGCACGAGTTGCTCGTGGAACAGGATGTCGAGCTCGCCGACCGCGGCCGGATCACCCTCGGCGACGGACATCTTGTCGACGATCTCGAGCAGGACCGTGCCGGGGCCTTCGGTGTCGCCCATGAGGATCTTGCGGGCCGCGGCGCGCTCGATCGCCTCACGGGCCAGGTACATGTCGCGGACGTCGTCGGGCGTCATGTCGACGACGAACAGGCCGCGGTTGCGGATCGAGACCAGCAGCCCCTCCTGGGTCAGCCGCTGCATGCCTTCGCGGAGCGGTCCGCGGCTGACGCCGAGCTTGCGGGCCAGGTCGGCCTCGCCCAGCTGCGCGCCGGGCTTGAGCTCGCCGTGGCCGATGGCCATCCGGAGCTTGTCGGCGATGATGCTCGGCGTCGACTCCTGCGCCAGCGGCTCGATGTAACTGCTCACTCCAACGTCCCCCTTGTGTTCCTGCTGAACAGAGTCCCCAAATGTGGCAGATACGGTACCGGGCCGACCAATTCGAGCCCCTTCCAGACCGTCACCTGGTTCGCCGTCAGCACGGGCTTGCCGACCGCGGCCTCCAGATCGTCGACAATCTCCAGCGTGTGCATCGCTGTATCCGGCACCAGGATCGCCTCGGCGTCCGGGTGGTCGGCAGCCTTCACCATCTCCACGACCTGCTCCGGCCGGAGCGTCCCGACCTCTGCGGCGGTGATGATGCCGTGGCTGCCCATCGACACCACCTCGACACCGCCACCGGTCAGGAATCGGACGAAGTGCTGCGCGACATCCTCCGGGTACGACGCTGCTATGGCGACCCGCTGGATCCCAAGCCTGCGGCACGCGTCGACGAATGCGATCGAGGTCGACGACGCGGGTACGCCGAGCGCCTGCGCCACGCCCGACGCCTGGTTGCGTGCGCCCTCCGGCCCGAACACGAAGCTGCCCGACGTACAGGCCCACATCACCGCGTCGGGCTGGGCGGATGCGAGCTCGGAGGCGCCCTCGGCGAGCCGCTCGGCCCGGCCGAGGTCGAGCAGCGCGTCGACCCGATGCGCGTCCTCCCCGACTGAGGTGATGACCACCGGCAGTTTCACCGACCCGTCGAGCCTGGCCTCGAGCGCTGGGTAGTCGTCCTCAGCGCTGTGTCCGGGATAGAGCAGGCCTACCGTGACCATCCGACCTCCTGGCTGCCGCGCGACGAAATGAGTAGATTGTTGACAATGCTAAACCCTGAGTACGACGTCACGCGGTTGCTGGACGGCTTGCGACGGGAGGTCCGCGGGGTGGTCGCGGACGACCGGCGCACGCGGGCGCTGTACGCAGCGGACGGGTCGAACTACCGCGCAGTCCCGGACCTGGTCGTCGTACCGGCCGATGCCGATGAGCTCGCGGCAGCCGTCACGCTGACGGCAGCAGCCGGCGCGCCGGTCGTCGTCCGAGGCGGCGGTACGTCGATGGCCGGCAACGCGATCGGCGGCGTGGTGATCGACGCGTCGAGGCACGTGAACCGCATCGTCGACATCGATCCCACGAGCCGGACCGCGGTCGTCGAGCCAGGCGTCGTACTCACCGATCTGCTGGCCGCCGCAAAGCCGCACGGCCTGGCCTTCGGCGCCGACCCTTCCTCCGGCAGCCGCGCCACCCTCGGCGGCATGATCGCCAACAACGCCTGCGGCGCCCACTCAGTCGCCTGGGGTACGACCGCCGACAACCTCCTATCCCTCGATCTGATCCTTGCCGACGGCACCCACCTGACTGTCGCCTCCGCCGCGGATCGCGCCGCCTCGGCTGCTCGGGCTGGGCGGGAGGGTGAGCTGCATCGGGCTCTTCAGGCATTTGTCGATCGGCATGAGTTGTTGATCCGGCGTCGGTTCGGGCAGTTCACGCGGCAGATCTCGGGATATGCGTTGCATCGGCTGCTCCCGGAGTACGGCTACAACGTTGCTGGTCTGCTCTCAGGTAGTGAAGGTGGGTTGGCGGCGACGCTGCGTGCGACCGTGCGACTGACTGAGTTGCCTAAGGCAAAGGTCCTTTGTGTGCTGGGGTTTCCCGACTCGATCGCCTCGGCGGACTGCGTGCCCGTCGTACTGCGCCACAGCCCGCTCACGATGGAGTCCATCAACAGCGACCTGGTCGAACGGCTCCCGGCCGAGGTCCGCGATGCCGCGATCCACGCCGGATTGCCAGCCGGCAACGCCTGGCTACTCGTCGAGATCGGCGGTGAGGACGAGACCGCCGCCGCACAAGCTGCTCGCACGATGCTCGACGACCTGCGCGACGGCGGATCACCCGCCACTGCATCCCTCGTCAGCGATCCGAAAGCACAAGCCGTGCTCTGGCGCTGCCGTACGGACGCGGCTGGTCTTGCGACGCGGCGCGCGGACGGTGCCGAGGCGTGGGGCGGTTGGGAGGACGCCGCAGTGCCGCCGGAGCGGTTGGGCGCATACCTTCGCGGACTCGACGAAATACTCGGACGGCATGGGCTGTCCGGTGCGTCGTACGGGCACTTCGGCGAGGGCTGCATGCACATGCGGATCGACTTCGACCTGCTCAGTACGCGCGGCATCGCGACGTACCGCGACTTCGTCGAGCAGGCGACCGACCTGGTCGTCGAGCTCGGCGGTTCAGTGTCCGGCGAGCACGGCGACGGGCGTGCGCGTGGTGAGTTGCTCAGCCGGATGTACGGCGCCGACGGCGTCGCGCTGTTCGGTGAACTGAAGAAGATCTGGGATCCGCGCGGCGTGATGAATCCGGGGATGATTGTCGACCCGCCGCGGCTCGATCTCGCGATCCGGCACGACGGTCCGGCGAAGGATCGGCACGTGGCGACGCTGTTCGACTACCCGGACGACGGGCACGATTTCGCGCAGGCGCAGCGGCGGTGCGTGGGGATCGGGAAGTGCCGGCAGAGTTCGGGCGGCGTGATGTGCCCGAGTTATCAGGTCACGCGGGACGAGTTGCATTCGACGCGCGGGCGGGCGCATCTGCTGTGGGAGATGCTGCAGGGGGACGTGATCAAGGACGGTTGGCGGTCGACCGAAGTACGCGACGGGCTCGATTTGTGCTTGTCCTGCAAGGGGTGTCTGTCGGATTGTCCGGTGAATGTGGACATGGCGACGTACAAGGCCGAGTTCACTCAGCACTTCTACGAGCGGCGGCCGTGGAAGCGTCCGATGTCGCACTGGTCGATGGGGTGGCTGCCGCTGTGGTCGCGGCTCGCGTCGCGGGCGCCGGGGATCGCGAACCGGTTCGCCGGGTTGCAGTTGACGAAGCGGCTTGGCGGGATTGCTGCGGAGCGGGACGTTCCGGCGTTTGCCGGCGAGACCTTCACGGCCTGGTTCGCTCGGCGCGGCAGTTCGACCGGCGGGCAGAAGGTTGTGCTGTGGCCGGACACGTTCACCAACTACCTCGCGCCGGAGATCGGTCGGGCGGCGGTGGCCGTGCTGGAGGCCGCGGGGTTCGAGGTCGTACTGCCCGCGAAGCCGGTCTGCTGCGGCCTCACCTGGATCTCGACCGGCCAGCTGTCGAAGGCTCGCCGCGTCCTCGACCGTTCCTTGCGCATCCTCGAGCCGCACCTCACGGCCGGTACGCCGATCGTCGGCCTCGAACCCAGCTGTACTGCGGCTCTCCGCCACGATGCACCTGATCTGATTGTTGACAATCCGCTCGTAGGCGCGGCGGCCGCGAACACGCGGACGTTGTCCGAGCTGCTTGTCGACGCAGGGTGGAAGCCGCCCCAGGTCGGGGGAGAGGCGCTCGTGCAGACGCATTGCCACCAGCACGCCATACTCGGGTTCGACGCCGACCGCGCGCTGATGGACGCGGCCGGCATCGACGCGACGGTGCCGGACTCGGGCTGCTGCGGTCTGGCCGGCAACTTCGGCTTCGAACGTTCGCACTACGACCTCTCGAAGGCTGTCGGCGAACGCGTCCTGCTGCCCGCGGTCCGGTCGTTGCCCGAAGCAACCGCCGTACTGGCGGACGGCTTCAGCTGCCGCACCCAGATCGCCCAGGGAACAACGCGACGAGCCCGCCACCTCGCCGAACTACTCGCCGACGCCCTACCCGACTAGCTTGTCGGCGGCGCGGCGTAGCCGGGCGACGCCTTCGTGGATCCGATCCGGCGGCGTCGACGCGAAGCACAGCCGGAACGCGTCGGTGAATCGACCACTGGGGGAGAAGGCCGGACCCGGGATGAACGCGACGCCCTCCGCCAGCGCGATCTCGAACAGTTCCTCGCTGTTGACGCCGTTCTCCAGCGTGACCCAGAGAAAGAAGCCGCCCTCCGGATCGGTCCATCGCGCGATATCGCCGAAGTGCTCGGTCAGCGCGTCGTGCATCGCTTCCTTGCGCCGCTTGTACTGCGCTCGTTGCGTGACCAGGTGATCCTCAAGATGACCGCCCTCCAGGAACCCGGCGAGCAGCCGCTGAGCGGGCAGATTGGTGCAGGTATCCATCGCCTGCTTGGCGTTGATGAGCAACTGCTGCAACTCGGGATCGGCGTCGACCCAACCGACCCGCAGCCCCGGAGCGACGATCTTCGAGAACGTTCGTACGGCGAACACCAGCGGATCGCCCGCTGCCAACTCATGCAACGTCGGCAGCGGCTCGCCCGCGAATCGGAGCAGACCGTACGGGTCGTCGTCGATGACCATCGAGCCCCACGATCGGGCGAGGTCGAGCAAGTGGTGTCGTCGTTCGAGCGAGAGCGTTGCACCGGACGGGTTCTGGAACGTCGGGATCGTGTAGATCGCCTTCGGCGTCCGCCCGTTCAGTAGGCGTGGTAGATCGTCGACAATCATGCCATCGTCATCGACCGGCACCTCGAGCAGTTCAGCGCCATACGAGAGCGCCGTCGCGCTGCCGTTCGTGTACGTCGGTGACTCGACGACCACGAGATCGCCCGGGTCGACGAAGATCTTGCAGAACAGGTCGAGGCCCTGCATCCCGCCGGCAGTGATGGTGAGCCGGTCGGCCGTGGTCTCGTCGCTGGTCCCACGCAGCATCTCGAGCAGGGCCGCGTGCAGCGGGGGATCGCCTTCGGTGGCTGCGTAGTCGTACGCGTCCGGGCGAGCGAGCTGTTCGGCGGCGATTGTTGACAATACTTTTGCAGGCACAGCTTCCGCGGCCGGTGATCCCATCGCGAAGCGCACGATGTCGTGGGTCTGCTTGTGCAGCAGCGACGTACTCGAGTCGATCACCGAACCCACCAGTCCGGTGGCGCGTGCGGCGTACGGGAGTGCTGTCACAGGGTTACCTCCTGATCGTCAGTTCGTGGGACAGGCCGGTCAGTCGTTCCACTCCGTCCGCGGTGACCACCACCGGCTCGGACAGTTCGTATCCCCAGCCGTCCATCCACATCCCGAGGATCACGTGGAACGCCATCCCCGCGGTCAGCACGGTGGTCTCGCCGGGGCGCAGGCTGACGGTGCGTTCACCCCAGTCCGGCGGGTATCCGATCCCGATCGAGTACCCGATTCGCGAGTCTTTGATCAGACCCTGTGCGGCGATCACGTCGTTGAACGCGGCGTGTACGGCGCCGCCGGTGACGCCGGCGCGGATTGTCGACAACGTCGCCTGCATGCCGTCGGCAACGACCTTGGCGGTCTCGCGTAGCCGTTGCGGCGGGTCGCCGAGCATGACCGTGCGCGCGAGCGGAGCGTGGTAGCGGTCGTAGACGCCGGCCAGTTCGATGGTGGTCGCTTCGCCGGCCTGGAACGGGCGATCGGTCCAGGTCAGGTGCGGCGTACCGGCCGCATCTCCGGTCGGCAGCATCGGCACGATCGCCGGGTAGCCGCCGCCGTGCTCGGGTGTGCCGATTGTCTGCGCGGCGAGGATCTCGGCGACGAGGTCGCACTGCCGCAGACCCGGGCGGAGTCGTTCGAGTGCGACCCGCATCGCCTGCTCGGCGATCGATCCGGCGATGCGCAGCCGGTCCAGCTCGTACGGCGACTTGACCAGCCGGACCCAGTTCACCAGCTCGGCCGAGTCGAGCAGGCGGTGCCCGGGCAGACCGTTGCTCAGGGCAAGGTAACCGCGGGCGGTGAAGTAGTGCGCGTCGCCCTCGATCGCAACGTCCGCACCGGCCGGGATCAGGTCCCGGCACAGCCCGGCGATCCAGTCGTACGGATGGACATCAGGCCGATGCACGAGATCCTCGGGATAGCCGTGAACCTGGTCCGCGCGCAGGTTGCAGGTGTACGACGCCCCGGCCGCATCCATCGCCCGCGCGAACAGCTGGACCTCGCCGTCAGCCGGGATCAGCAGGCACTGCGGTGTGTAGAACGACCAGGCGTCGTACCCGGTCAGGTAGAAGAGGTTTGCAGGATCGTTGACAATCAGCGCGCCGAGACCGCGGTCGGCCATGACACCGCGAACCCGGGCCAGCCGGTCGGCGTACTCGCTCATGCTGCACCCATCAAGCTCTGTCCCGGCCCGACGCCTTGGTGCCCGGCGAGTTCCAGTGCGGACCACATCGTGACCTGGTTCGCGGTCAGCACCGGCTTGCCCAGCGCGGCCTCGAGACCTGCGATCACGTCGTACGTCGGGAGGTTCGTGCAGCTGATGAACACCGCTTCGGCCGCATCGCTGTCGATGCTGCGGACCAGTTCGACAGTCGTCTCGTACGGCACGGCCCAGATCTGACCGATCAGCCCGAGCCCGGCGGTCGCGACCACCTCGATCTCTGCCTCGGCGAGGAACCTCGTCAGCCCGGCCGTGAGGTCGTTCGTGTACGGCGTGACCGTCGCGACCCGGCTGATCCCGAGCCGATGCAGCGCGAGGAGCAGCGCGCCGCTCGTGGTCGTCGCCGCGGGCGCTCCCGCCGCGATCATCGCCTCGACCAGGGCCGCCTCACCGGTCAGGCCGCCGACGAAGCTGCCGAATGTGCATGCGTACGCGACCGCCAACGGACCGACCGGAAGAACGTTCATCGTGGTCCGGGCGACCATCTCCGGGTCCGAAACCTGGACGGCCATCTCCATGGTCGCCGCGATCGGGGCGTAGGGCGTCCGGGTGAGATGCAGGGTGACGTTGTCGGGGACCCAACGCCACAGTTCGCGGTCGAGCGCGAAGTCATAAGGGGCGACCACTCCGATGCCGGTCTGCAGCAGTGTGGGCACCGGTGCCGGCAGCGGGTGGGTCGACGGGCGCGTGCTCATGCGAGTCAGTGTGAGGCCCCAGCAGATTGTTGACAATCCTACCATTGGATTCCTAGCCTCATTGGCGTGCCAGCCTCCTCCCCGCGCCCCGTGATCGCCGTGCTGTGCGAGGGCGCGACCGACCGCCCACCCGGTCTCGACGACCTGCCAGTCGACTTCCGGTACTGCGCTGCCGACGGACTCGGCGCGGCGGTGCGAGGAGCCCAGGCGCTGATGCTCTGGGACTTCTTCTCGACCGCGGTCCGGGATGTCTGGGCGGGCGCGGACAGTCTCGAGTGGATCCATGTCACCGCGGCGGGCGTCGACACGCTGCTCTTCGACGAACTGCGCGACTCGCCGGTCGTCGTCACCAACGCACACGGCGTCTTCGACCGGCCGATCGCGGAGTACGTCCTCGGCGCAGTGATCGCCCACGCGAAGGACAGCCGCCGCAGCTTCGACCTGCAACGCCGTCACGATTGGCAACACCGCGAAACCCGGAGCATCCAAGGCGCCAAGGCCCTGATCGTCGGCACCGGCGCCATCGGCCGGGCAACAGCCCGCCTCCTCCACGCCGCCGGCCTAGAAGTCCGCGCCGCCGGCCGCCTAGCCCGCGGAGCCACCGAGACCGACCGCAGCGCCGGCGAGGTGGACCGGAGCGCTGACGAGGTGGACCGCAGTGCCGCCGAGACGGACCGCGGCGCTGGCGAGACGGACCGCAGTGCCGGTGAGGTGGCTGGTGCTGCCGGCGGGGCGAGCCGGGGTGATCCGGACTTCGGGGAGATTGTTGCTAGTAGCAACTTGGTGGCTGAGGTGGGGTGGGCCGACCATGTTGTGCTGGCGGCGCCCTTGACGGATGCGACCCGAGGGTTGGTGGACGCCGATGTGCTTGCCGCGATGCGGCCGGGGGCGCATCTTGTCAACGTTGCTCGTGGTCCGATTGTCGACGAAACCGCACTGTTGGCCGCCCTCGAGAGCGGACGGATCGCGGCGACCCTGGACGTCTTCGACCAGGAGCCGCTGCCCGCTGATCATCCGCTCTGGGACGCGCCGAACGTGACGATCACCGCCCATATGTCCGGTGACGTGATCGGCTGGCGCGACACCCTGGTCGCCCAGTTCGCCGCCAACGTCCGGCGCTGGCTGGCCGGCGAACCGCTCCTGAACATTGTTGACAAAAAGCTCGGCTACATCCCGACAGGAGATCGATGACGCAGGCAACCGAACTGGTCGAGGGTTATCGGAGCAAGCAGATCTCGCCGGTCGAGGCCACGCAGGAGGCGTTGGACGCGATCGAGCGGTACGACGGTCAGGTGAACGCCTTCGTCCTGGTGGATGCCGAGGGCGCGCTGGCTGCCGCGAAGGAGTCGGAGGCCCGGTGGCACGCAGGGGAGCCACTGGGCCCCGGCGACGGCGTACCCACCTCGATCAAAGACGCATTGTGGACAAAAGGATGGCCGACAATGCGCGGCAGCACGCTGATCGATCCAGCCGGACCGTGGGACGAGGACGCGCCGTCGGTCGCACGCCTGCGAGAGACCGGCGCGGTGATCCTCGGCAAGACGACCACCCCGGAGTACTCATGGAAGGGCGTGACCGACTCGTTCACGTACGGCGCGACCGGCAACCCGTGGGATCCGACGAAGACGTCCGGCGGTTCGAGTGGCGGCTCCGCGACCGCAGTCGGTCTCGGCATGGGCGTGTGGTCGCTGGGCACTGACGGCGGCGGGTCCGTTCGGATCCCGGCCGCGTTCACCGGGACGGTCGCGCTGAAGCCGACGTACGGACTGATCCCGCTGTTCCCGCCGAGTGCGTTCGGGACGCTGTCGCACGCCGGGCCGATGACGCGGACGGTACGGGACGCCGCGGCGTTGCTCGACGTCGTCACCGGGTACGACCCACGCGACTGGTCGGCGATGCCGACGCCGGCGGCGTCCTTCCTTGCCGGGATCGACGACGGGGTTGCCGGGCTGCGGATCGGGTTTTCGGCCGATCTTGGTTTTGTCCACAATGATCCCGAGGTCGAGGCCCTCGTCCGGACCGCGGTCGACGTACTCGCCGATGCCGGGGCGATCGTGACCGAGGTGGATCCCGGCTTCAGCGATCCGCTCGACGCGTTCAATGTGTTGTGGTGGTCGGGCGCCGCGAAGGTGCTCTCGGCGTACGACGTGGACGACCGGGTCGATCCCGGACTGCGCCGCGTCGGCGAGCTCGGTTCGGCGTACTCGGCGTCGGACTTCCTCGACGCGACCGCGGTGCGGATGGAGCTCGGGACGCTGATGGGATGCTTCCATCAGCAGTACGACGTACTCATCACGCCGACGCTGCCGATCACCGCGTTTCCGATCGGACAGGACGTCCCGGATGGTTCCGCGTCACCGGATTGGACCGACTGGACGCCGTACACGTATCCGTTCAACCTCACGCAGCAACCTGCGCTCAGCGTGCCGTGCGGATTCACGAAGGCCGGACTGCCGGTCGGTCTGCAGGTGGTCGCGGCGCGGCACGCCGATGCGCTGACGTTGCGGGTCGGGCAGGCGTACCAGGCGGCGACGAATTGGCATCAGCGCACACCTACCTTGGAGGCGAAGTGAGCAAGTACATCACCGTCAGCCTGGACAAGCGCGGCGTGAGTTGTGTGGCGAAGCTGCTCGACGACGCGGCGCCGCGGACGTGCGCGGCGGTGTGGGACGCGCTGCCGCTGTCGGCGCCGGTGTTCCACGGAAAGTACGCGCGGAACGAGATCTACACGCTGCTGCCTGCGTTCGCTCCAGCCGATCCGGGCAAGGAGAACACCACTGTCACGCCGATCCCGGGTGACTTGTGCTGGTTCTCGTTCGACTCGGACGATCTTGGCAATCCGGCGTACGGGTACGAGAACACGACCGGCACCGGGACGACCGGCGCGATTGTCGACCTTGCTGTGTTCTACGGGCGCAACAATCTGCTGATCAACGGCGACCAGGGGTGGGTGCCGGGCAATGTGTTCGGCGCGGTGACCGAGAACCTCGACGAGTTCGCCGCGGCCTGTCAGGACCTGTGGATGGGCGGCGCCCGCGGCGAGACCCTGTCGTTCAACCGGCTCTAGTCGATCGGGCCTAGACGATCGGCGTAGTCAGCCGGGCCTAGTCGGTCCGGTCTGGCTGATCGGGGCTAGTTGATAGGTTCCTGCAGTTCGGTGACCCAGTCGGCCGGGTTCTCCGGCGTATCGAGGTAGAGCTCGCGCGCCGGTTCGCCCGCGCGATGGTTGTTCTGGTCGATCCAGCGGGCCAACGCCTGCCAGGCCGGCAAGACCTGATCGATCGGCCCGCGATGCACCAGCGTCGCGGCTCGCATCGCAGGCAGGTCGATCACGTCGAGTCCGTTGAGGTTGCCCCCGGCATCGACCGCAGCCGGAACCGTTGCCCGTACGACGACCTCGTCCTCGGAATCGTGATTGCGTTCGTACAGACAGGTCAACCTGCCGGACGGATGTACGTCGGCATCGGGCAACCGCCGGCCGAGCTCCGCGCACAACGGGTGCACCACCGGCGTGATGTCTTCTGGCGTGAAGCTCGCCGCAGTCGCCGTCAGAGCAACCAGCCGTACGGCGGGGAGCTCTTTGACGACGATGTCCGCGGCCGGCACCTCGGCCTCCAGACCGCGTAGCCGCGACTCGACCTGCGCGAGGCGTGCGTAGCTCTCGGCCACGGTTGTCTGCAATTCTGCTCGTCGCATTGTCAACAATGCGCGCATTTCCGTCGGACCGAGATTGTCGGCAATCAGCGCGCCGACCTGTTCGAGCGTGAAGCCGAGATCCTTCAGCGCGATGATCCGGTTGAGGTCGGCGAGCTGCCCGGCGGTGTAACTGCGGTAACCGGTCGAGGGGTCGACGTACGCGGGCCGCAGCAGGCCGAGGGCGTCGTAGTGCCGCAGCATCCGAATCGACACCCGCCCGTGCCGCGCGAACTCACCGATCGCGAACATGGGAAGCAGTCAACCAGCCAGCAGTTCCGCGAAGGTGATCGCGGTGTCGTCCTCGTGCCACGGCCCGATCACCTGAGCGCCGACAGGCAGACCGCCCTTGGTGCGTCCGATCGGCATGTTGAGCGCGGGATGGCCGATCGATGAAGCGTGGGAGATCCAGAACACCTGCGCTTCGTACGGCTGCCCGTCGATTGTCGTCGAGCCGTGTGGGAAGGCGACCGTGAAGCTGGTCGGACAGAGGAAGACGTCGACGTTCTCGAAGTACCGCTGCCACTTGGCCCGCGCGATCATCCGCGCGCGTTCGGTCGCGAGCAGTTCGTTGACGGTCATCCCCGTCGGTTCGCCTCCGTGCAGTGCGAAGAACAGGCCGACCTGCTGACCGAACTCCTCAGCCTGTTCACCCGGCTCCACCTCGTCCGGCCAGCCTTCGACGATCTTCGCCCCGCTCCGCGCGAGCCGGTCGATCGTCTCAGCCATCGCGTCGCCGACCTCGCCGGAGACCGGCGCTGCCGGGTGATCGGTCACGACGCCGACGCGGAAGTCCTCCAGTCGCTGGTGCCGCGGCGGCGTCAGCGACCACGAGTACGGCGCTTCGGGGCCGGCGGTCGCACGGAGAGCGATACGCAGGTCGGCGGCGGAGCGGGCGAGTGGTCCGATTGTCGACGAGTTCGGCAGTTCGCTCGGCAGGTACGGCGTACCGGGGACTTGGAAGCCGCATTGCGGGACGAGGCCGGTGGTTGGCTTGAGTCCGTACACCCCGCAGTACGCCGCTGGGAGCCGGATCGAGCCGACGAGGTCGGAGCCGTACTCGAGGTACGTGAGGTCCGCGGCGAGTGCGGCCGCCCCGCCGCCGCTCGAGCCTCCAGGCGTTCGGCTGAGGTCGGCTGGGTTGCTTGTCCGCCCGTAGATCTCGTTCACGGTCTGCCCGAAGTCGGCGAGCATCGTGTGCACATTGCTCTTCCCGACGATGATCGCGCCGGCCCGCTCCAGCCGCTCCACGACGGTCGCGTCCTGATCGGCGACGTACTCCGCGAACGCCGGGTTGCCCCAGGTCGTGCGCATGCCTGCGACGTTCAGGCAGTCCTTCACCGTCATCGGTACGCCGTGCAGCGGACCCACAGGCGGTGTCGCATCCGCTGCATCCGCCGCAGCCAGCGCGTACTCAGGCCGGACCTCGACTACTGCGTTCACGTCGGTGTCTGCGGCGATCCTGGCCAGCAGTTCCTCGGTCACCTCACGCGACGTGACCTGCCCGGTGCGAATCCGCTCGGCAATCTCTCCAGCTGTCATCATGCCGCCGGTCTACGGCCTGACACAGTGTCAGAGTCAATTGGCGTACCTAACGACAGGTAGTCCTCGCGACCGAGTAGTACACCTGAGCGTGAACGGGCCGGTGCGTACGGCGTACAGCGGGTGTACTACCTGTCGTTAGGTACACCGCTGACGCTGCCCAGACCGGTGCCGCGCTCCACCCCGAGCCAGGACCGGCGATCGTCTCGCACCAATCCGATCAGCAGGACCGTGCACTGTGGGCTTTTGTTACGGCTGGCGTCCTGCAACATGCCAGCGCCCAAATAACCAGCCAGCGGACGCCACTGGCCGTCTGCCAGGGCGGCGTGCGCGCGACGGGTTGGAGGAATCAGCGTGGGACTTCGGCGCCGTTGTGAATGACCCGTCGGATCCGGTCCTGGAGTGACGTGCAGTCCAGCGATGTCCCGTCCAGCAGTACGAGATCGGCCCGCTTGCCGACTGCGATCTCGCCGCGATCATCGGCGAGGTCTAGCAACCGGGCTGCATCGATCGTTGCCGCCCGCAACGCTCCGGCGTCACCCAGCCCTGCAGCCGCCAGATGCCTCAGCTCCCACAGCGCTTCGGTGTGCGGCCGAACAGGATTGTCGGTGCCCATCGCGATCCTCAGGCCGGCGTCGATCGCCAGCCGCATCGACTCCCGATGCGCCTCGGCCGCACCCTCAGGTGCATGCTCGGGATCGGACTGCGTGACGGACAGCGTCGGCACGTACCACGTCCCCGCCGCAGCCATCGCCGCGACAGCCGCCTCGTCCAAGTAGGTTCCGTGCTCGATACTCGCCGCCCCGGCACGCGCGGCCAGCTCGACGGCTCGCGCTCCGTGCGCGTGCACCATCACCTTCCGGCCGCCGCGCCGCCGGGCTTCTTCCACCAGCGCGCTCATCTCGTCGGCGGTGAGCTCGACGTCGTGCACACCCTTCCCGATCGCCATCGACCCGGTCGCGGTCACCTTGATCCAGTCCGCCCCGGCACGCACCATCCGCCGTACGACGGCTCGCGCCCCGTCAACCCCGTCGAAGATCGGATCCGGCAGCGAGGGATCCTCGAAGAAGTCGATCGCTCCGGTCCGAGGAGCCCACAGGTCCCCGATGCCACCCGTCGTACCCACCTGCCGCAAGCTGATCAGCAACTCGGGGCCGTCGATCCAGCCCTTCTCCACAGCCATCCGCACACCGGCATCAGCGCCCCACGCGTCCCGCACGGTCGTCACACCCAGCCGCAGCAGCGTCCGCAACACCGGCACCGCGGACAACGGCCGCACAGACCGCGGCGACCCGAACGGATCGAGCCGTGTCTGCGCGATACACACATGCGTATGACAGTCGATGAACCCAGGCACGATCAGCCCGCCGCCACAGTCGATCGCCTCGTTGCCGTCCAACCCGACCCCAACGTCGACAATCCGATCGCCGACAAGCACAACATCCGCCGTACGCACCTCGCCCGAGTCAACGTCGAGAACTGAACCGGACTGCAGGAGAAGTCGACGTGTCATCCGGGCATCCTGCCAACCACCCGGCTCACGACAGCGGGCAGTCGGCTACGAGAGAAGGCGGAGAGCTGCCAGGGCGTACGTGCGGGCCGCGGTGACGAGTTCGGTGACGGGGACCGACTCGTCGGCGCGGTGGGCCTGGGTGGTGACGGAGCCGGGGCCCAGGACGACGACGGGTACGCCGAGGTCGCGGGCGATGTAGCCGCCGTCGCAGGCTGCAGTCCAGCCGGCGAGTGGCATCGGCTGGCCGCCGCCGTCGAGGCGGGCGGCTTCGGTGATGCGGACCAGGTCGGAGTTGTCGGCGGTCTCGAAGGCGGGCATTTCCATGGGCATGGCGAGTTCGACGGTCAGGCCGCGGTCCTCGAGGTGGAGGGCGGCTACGCGGCGGCCGAGGTCGGCCAGGACCTCGGCGGGGGACTCACCGGGCAGGAGGCGGCGGTCGGCGACGACCACGCATTCGGCGGGGACGATCGAGCCGCCGGTACCGCCGTTGATCTGGCCGACGCTCCAGGTCGCCGGGCCGAGGAGGGGATGGGGCGCGGTCGCGAGCTCCGCGTGCAGGCGTTCGATCTCGGCGACGACGACGGCCGCGCCGTAGATCGCGTTGGCGCCGCCGTCCGGGTTTCCGGCATGCGAGGCGCGACCGTGTACGGAGACCTGGAGATACGAGTCACCACGGGCGGCGATGATTGTCTGCAGGTCGGTCGGCTCGGCGGTGATGCAGCCGACGTACCACCGCGACGGGCTGCTGACGGACGGGCTGCTGACGGGCTGCCTGGCTGAGCCGTGCCTCGCCCCTGACCCTTCCGCTTCAAGTCTATCGGTGGGCACCCCCGTGGAACCGGGGTTATCCACAGCGGCTGCGATGTACGCGCGGATGCCCTTGCCGGTTTCTTCTTCGTCTACTACTGCGGCTAGTTCGACCGGGCCGGCCAGGGGAGTGTCGCGGAGGGCGGCCAAGGCAATGAGGGCTGCGGCGAGGCCGCCTTTCATGTCGGAGGCACCGCGGCCGTAGATGCGGCCGTCGCGGAGGAGGAGGCCGCTGTACGGGTCGACCGTCCAGCCGTCGCCGACGGGTACGACGTCGGTGTGGCCGAGCAGCAGGAGGCCGGGATTGTTGCCTCCGGCAAGCGTGATCGTGATGTTGTCGCGGCCGGGTTCGACCGGTGACAGCTGTACGTCGAGCCCGAGCTCACGGGCCGCCGCGGCGAGGACGACCGCGGTGGCGGCCTCCTCGCCGGGCGGATTCTGCCCGTGGGCGCGGACCAGGTCCTGCGTGACCCGGACCAGCAGGTCCTCGTCGATCCGGTCCAGCACCTTCTGTTCGGCGGGTGTCAGGCTCATGCCCACCAACCTTAGGCTCAGCGCCCCGACAGGTATGCGCGCCAGCCTCCCGTTGACGTGATGTCACGCGTCGGGTCCGCTGCGTCCGCCGTGCACACGAAGCCGAGGACCTGTTGTCCGTCAGACAGTTCCAGCGGCCCGATCGCCAGCGGCGGATCGATGGTCGCGGCGAATCCGCCCAGCTCAGCCGCCGGCAGCCGCCACACCTCAACCTCGATCCCCGGACCGTCAGCACCCGTCAACGTCCGAGTCAGCCCCGGCCGAGGCCCGTCGACCAGATACATCCGGTACGACGACGCGGTGCGCGCATCGAAAGCGAGCCGTGCACCACGCCGTACCAGCTGGTCATTGAGAGGCTGCCCGGTCAGATGCGCGCCTGCGACCGCCAGCAGGACGTCCGTCTCTACAGCCGTCGTCGGCACAGGTTCACCGCACCAGAGCGCCGCCAGATCAATCAGCGCATGATCATGACCAGCCGGCGCCAGCAGTTGGATACCGAACGGCAAACCGTCGGCACGATCCGGCCCCGGGAACGCGACCGCGCACAGATCCAGCAGGTTGACCATGTTCGTGAACCGACCGAGCCGACTGTTCACACCGATCGGATCCGCCGCGACCTCCGCCAACGTGGGATGCCCGGGCGTAACGGGCAGCAGCAGGGCGTCGAGCTGCGTCCAAAGATGCTCACTCGCCCGGGCGAGTGTGGCGAGCCGATCGAAGCCTGCGAACGCCGCTGACGCCGTCAAAGCCGCACCGCCTCGCACGATCGCCCGCACAGTCGGGTCGATTGCTGGATTGTCGACAAGCTTGTCCCCGAACGCCAGCCAGCGCTCCGCCAGCCAAGGCCCGGAGTACAGCAGATCAGCCGCCTCCAACAGCGGCCGCACATCCACCTTCACAACCTCACCAAGCCGATGAGCCTCGGCGAGCGTCTCCTGCCACGCCGCCTCATGCAGCGGATCCAGGTCCAACCCCACATCCGGTACGCCGATCACGCGACCACCGCGAGCGCGGGGTAGATCATCAGCACGTCGCGACCAGGCATCATCGGGGTCATAGGCAACCATCACGTCGTACGCCGCCCGCGCAGTCGCCACGCTGCCGGCCATCACGGTCACGCAGTCGAGCGATCGGCAAGCAGGTACGACGCCGCGCGCCGACACGAGCCCGCGACTCGGCTTGATCCCGACGAGCCGATTGAACGCCGCAGGTACGCGCCCGCTGCCGGCCGTGTCCGTGCCGAGCGCGAAATCGACCTGCCCGCTCGCGACGGCGACTGCGCTGCCCGAGCTGGATCCGCCCGACACATGTCGCTCGGAGAAGACCGAGTGGCACGCGCCGTACGGCGACCGCGTGCCGACCAGGCCGGTCGCGTACTGATCGAGGTTCGTCTTCCCCAGCGGTACGGCGCCGGCCGCGATCAGCCGATCGACGACAATCGCATTGTCTACAACAGGCTGCGAGTTGCGTGGGTCCCCGGCCGTCGTCGGAACCCCGCCGAGATCGATGTTGTCCTTGAGCGCCATCGTCAGCCCCCGCAGCGGTCCGTACGCAGGCTCGACCGGGTCGACCCTGGTGATCCACTCGTTGTTCATGCGCCCCACCGAGCCCGCTCGGCCTCGAACGCGGCGCGGCGTCTGGCCCGCACGGTCGCAATGTCCACAGGTGCCTCCTGCTCGATCCGGCGTACGTCGGCGATCGAGAACGTCGCCGGTGTGGTCTTCAGGTCTGCCCGCCCGGCGGCGATCTCGGCCCGCTCGTGGGCGAGTTGCTCCGCGCTGACCGGCGTGAATCTGATCAGGTCGAACTGCCTCAACAACCAAGGCTGCTCGTCGGTGGGGGAGAGCCGCCAGACCGGGACGGTACGTCCCACCAACTGGTACCCACCGGGACCCTCCATCCCGTACACGCACAGGTAGATCCCGCCGATCCCGACCGCGTTCTGCGGCGTCCAGGTCCGGGCCGGGTTGTACTTCGTGGTGACGAGTCGGTGCCGCGGATCGACCGGTACCGCGACCGGCGCACCGAGATAGACATCGCCGAGACCGACCACCAGGTACGTCGCGGCCTGCACGATCTCGAAGACCTCGTCCCGCGTGTCGAGATCGTTGACCCGCCGGATGAACTCGACGTTGTCCGGGCACCACGGGGCGTCCGGTCGGACCGAGGTCGCGTACCGGCGCATCGCCTCGTGCGCCTCTGGGTGGTCGAACGCGATAGGCAGCACCACCTCGCGGGCCGGCAGCACCACAGTCTCGGGATCGTCCAGACCCGCGGCGAGGAACACGAGCCGTTCCGCGAGCGTCGTCAAAGCGAGCCTGGACGAGTCGACCGCGACGAGCACGGACCGCACGCCTTCGACGATCTCCGCGACGCCGTCCGGCTGGTCCTGCCGCAGGGCTTGGGCCAGCAGGTGGATCCAGACGCGGACGGTGAGGTCGAGCTCGGCCGGTCCGGCTTCGACCAGCAGGTGTCGTTCGCCGGCGCACCTGATCGTGTACGACGGTGCCGTCGCGGAACGCTCGCCGTGGTGCAGGATCTCCGGGCGGCTCGGCGTACCGGTTGAAACGGCGATGGGGGTTGGCTCCTGGCGTAGATCCGTCAGCCAACGGCGACGGTGCTCGATCGCCTCGGTCGCTGCAACTAGTGTCACTGGGACTAGTTGCACTGAGTCGCCGGCGCGCAGTTGGCCGAGCATCCAGCGGTCGGCTTCGATCACGACGGCGGGTACGACGAACCCGCCGAGGGACGGTCCGTCCTTGCCGACGATGACCGGGGTGTCGCCGGACAGCATGATGCCGCCGACCGGGTACGCCGAGTCGTGCACGTTCGACGGATGCAGACCGGCCTCGCCGCCGTCGGTCCGCGCCCAGCCGGGAGTCGGCCCGACCAGCCGGACGCCGGTGCGATCGGACCGATGGTCGACAATCCAACTGTTGGCAAAGAACGCATCGACACCTTCGGCAGTCAGATGCTCCGGCGCTCCGTGAGGTCCAGGGATCACGCGTAGCTGCCAGGAGTCCGACATCGTCGGCAGCTCCACCGACACAGGGGACAGCAAGTTCTCCTGCCTACCGAGTGCAATCTGGTCGCCGGCCCCGAGCGGCTTGCCGCCGTGACCGCCGAAGCCGCCGAGAATGAACGTCGACCGGCTCCCGAGCACGCGCGGCACATCGAGCCCGCCCTGGATCGCCACGTACCCGCGCATCCCGGGACCGTCGAGCGGTCCGATGTCCAGCACCGAGCCGGCCGGCCATCGGATGACCAACCCGGGTCGGATGCGCAGATTGTCGACAGTCGCATTGCGGACAGCGCCGCCGACGCAGACCAGCCGATCCTCGTCGCAGGTGAGCACCGGTCCGTTGAGCACACACTCGAGTCCGGCCGCGGCCTCCGGATTGCCGACCGCAGCGTTGAGCAGGGCGAAGGTCAGTTCGTCGGCGGCTCCGGACGGCGGTACGCCGACATCCCACAGGCCGGGCCGGCCGGCGAGATCCTGCACTGTGGTTTGGGTGCCTGGGGCAACAACTGTGACGACGGCCAACGTCACCACCAGCCCAGCAGCTGGACCGGCGTCGGATCCCAGCCGTTACAAGGATTGTTGACCTGCGGACAATTGCTGATCAGCACGAACAGGTCGCGGCTGGCGGTGACCTCGACGTACTTGCCCGGTGCGGACAGCCCGTCCTCGAACGTCAGGCCGCCGGTCGACGTCACCGGTACGTTCATGAAGAAGTTGATGTTGTGGGTGAGCTGACGCTGACCGATGCCGGCGTCCGCGCCGTACCGCAGGAACGTCTGCCGGCAGGCGTGCTGATGGCGGGTGAACTCGCCGTACCGGATGACGTTGCTCTCCTGCGAGCACGCGCCGCCGACGGTGTCATGCCGGCCGCAGGTGTCGTCGGTGATCACGGCGAGCTCGTCGAGTCTGGTCGACATCAGCCGGGATCCGGTGGTCAGGAAGACGGCGCGCTGCTCGCGGATCGTGTCGAAGGCGGAGTACCGGTTGTCGATGTCGTGGGCGTCGTAGAAGAGCGTGTCGACGGCTTGGTTCCCGTGCAGGTCGACGATCCGCAGGCGCCCACCAGTTGGCACGCTGACGAGCGCGCCGTCGCCGGCTTCGACCACGGAGTCGAGGGCGACGGTCGTCGCGGTGATGGTCATGCGATCAGCTCCCGGGTCAGGCGCAATGCGCGGACCGCTTCCTCGCGCAGGTCGGGGTCCTCCACGTGTGCAGGCGATTCGAGCTGTACGGCGACGCCTGCCGCGGGGCCTTCCGACAAGGCGTGGGGTGCGGTCGAGACGAAGATCAGGAGGTCCTGGTCGGCGCGGAGGGTGACGGTGTCGCCTGCGTGGGCATGGTCGGAGATGTAGGCGAGTGAGGCTCGCGGTTCGTCCGCGACGGCGACCTTGCTGAAGAAGTTGATGCAGCCGTGCAGGTCCGCTTCGCCGAGGCCGTGCTTGGTGAGTTCGAGCAGAAGGAGGCGGTCGGGAAGGGCGCCGGTGAGGCAGTCGTGCCAGTCGAGGGTTGAGGCGATGACGGTCGCCAGGGCGAGGCCTCGGTCCGACAGCAGGACCATGCCTGGCTTGATGCGTGCGGACATCTGGGACTTCAGCGTGTCGGGGATGTTGAGGCGGTCGAGGCGGTCAGCGCCGACGATCAGCACCGTGGCGTTTGCACCGTCGGCCAGAGCAGTCAGCGTGACGGTGCGTCCCGCACGAACAGGTGCAGACCAGGCGGCACCGCCGGGCAGCTCGTGCGCGTGGACGCTGGCGGGCGCGAGGTCAGGAGCAGAGTCAGGTGTGGGGCTCATGCGCTGGCTCCTTCGGTCTCCATCGACGGCGCGGTGCTTCGGAGCGGCATCCCGATCGAGGCGTAGTAAGCGGTGCGCTGGGTGCGGTATGCGAGGAGGCCGCCGGCCGCGACGACGGCGAGGGTGATCAGGGGGAGGTAGTGCAGGTACCAGCCGTCGCCGGCCGGGTCGTACACCGCGGCGCGCGGCCAGCCGAGGTTGATTGCCATCGTGAGTCCGTAGGCGACCGCGACGATGTTGACAATCAGACCGAAGCGCCCGAGAGAGAAGAGCGGCCGGCCGTTCTCGTCCACTCCGGCGGGCAGGCCGCCGCCGGTCAGGCGGCGTACCAGCAAAGGCACCGTCACCATGAGATACGCGACGTAGAGCAGCATGATGCAGACGCTCGCGAGACCGAGGAACAGGCCCGCGTTCCCCACGTTCACGACCAGGCAGACCGCAGCAAGCACACCAGGTACGACGGTCGCTGCCACCGGCGTATCGGTCCGCTTGGACACCTTGCGCAGTTCACGCGATCCCGGCAGGACGTTGTCGCGCGCCATCGAGAAAATCATCCGGGCCGCGGCAGTCTGGATCGCCAGCGTGCACACGCAGACCGCGAGAGCAACGTCGAGCAGCAGCAGCTTCCCGGGCGTCGTACCGAGCCTGCTGGTCAGTACGTAGGGGAGACCCTGGGTGGCCAGATCGCCATCGGTCAACGAAGGCGCGGCCATCAGCGCCGCGATGATCAGGAACGCACCACCGATGCCGGAGGCAACGACCGCGCGGATGATCGTCCGCGGTGTCGTAGCGCGCGGCTTGTGCGTCTCCTCCGAGAGTTCGCCGGCGCTGTCGAAGCCGACGAGCACGTACGCCGCCATCAACGCCGAGATCAGCAGCGGTACGACGTACCCGGTCGTGCTGTCCAGGTTTGTTGTGTGCAGTACGACCGACGGACCGCGCTCGGCGCGCATTGTCAACAATATGACGATCAGAACGACGCCAATCAGCTCACACGTCACGCCGACCGAGTTCACGATCGCCGTGACCCGCACACTGGTCGCGTTCAGGAGAGTGGTCGCGGCGAGCAGGATGCAGCCGAGGAGTACGGCGTTCGCGGCGCCGTCCTTCGAAGCGAGCGCGGAATCGCTGCCGACCAGCTGGAACCCGGGCCAGACCGCAGGCAGAACGACCTGCAGGGCGATCGCCGCAGTCGCCAGCGTGATGATCTGAGCGATCACCATCGTCCAGCCTGCGAACCAGCCGATCACGGCGCCGCCGAGGCGACGGGCCCACTGGTAGATCGCGCCCGACAACGGGTACCGCGCCGCGAGTTCGGCGAAGCACAACGCCACCATCAGCTGACCGGCGAGCACCGCGGGCCAGGTCCAGAAGAACGCCGTACCGCCGAAGCCGAAGCCGAGGCCGAAGAGCTGGAAGACGGTAGTGAGGATCGAGACGAACGAGAAGCCGGCCGCGAACGACGCGTAGCTTCCGACGCGGCGCGAGAGCTGCTGGGCGTAGCCGAAGTGGCCGAGGTCGCGCGCGCCGACTTGATCCGTGGTCAGTGTTTTGGGGGGTGCTGACATTCCGGCCTCCGCTGGGATTAGGCCCGGAATGCACACAGCAACCCGGGGCCTTCAAGGCCTCCCGGGCTTTTGTCCCGCCGTGGAACGGCGCTCTGCTGCGAGCGCCGTCTCCCCTCTCGGACCAGTCCTGCCGTCACCTCGACGAGCAGCGGAACCCTAGGGGCGCCCCGCCGTCCCGGCGGGTCTTCTCCAGTTCAGGACGCGCCGGTTTCAGCGGCCGTCCTCGCGTGTAACGCGGAAGTAAAGGAATCCTCTCACCCACCACGCCAACTGTGAGGGACCGGAGAGCCGGCCCCCCACGCAAGCCGTCACAGTCCCTCGCGGAACCCCTCACGCCAGGACGCGTACCCGGGCTGCCAGCCGAAGGTCTGCTTGGCGAGCGTGTTGTCGGCCCCCCGAATCTCGGTGAAGGCCGCGACCCCGACATCGCCGACCGCGAGCCGCCCGAGCCAGGCCGGCACGTGTCGCGGCGGCTTCGCGCCGAGGATGCGAGCGAACTCCGGCAACCACACCGCCGCCTGCGCCGGGTCGTCGTCCGCGACGTGGAACACCCCGGTCACGTCGCTCTCGACCGCCTTCACGGTCGCCGAGGCCGCGTCGTCGTAGTGGATGAACGACCAGACGCCGGTGCCGTCGCCGATCAGCGGCAGGCGGCGCTTCTGGATCATCTCCACCATCGAGCCGCCCTTGCCGATGTCGCCGGTCGGGCCGTAGAAGCTGCCGTACCGGAGGGCGACGCCCTCGATCCCGTCGGCGTTCAGGACCGCCGATTCGAGGTGCTTGATCCCGGCCATCGTCTGCTGTTGCGCAGGCACCGGGTTCGGGTCGAGCGGGTCCGCCTCGGTCTTGGTGGCGGATCCACCGTGCTGCAAGTTCCAGCCGGCGTACGACTGGACGACGAACCGTCGTACGCCGGCAGCCTGGGATGCGGCGAGCAGGTTGTCGGTGCCCTCGGTCCGCAGCCGGTTCGTCATCGCGAAGCTGTCGTCGAAGTGCTTGAAGTCGATCCCGCCCTTGAGCGCCGTCATCTGGTGTACGACGACTTCCGGGCGGACCTTCTCCACGGCCGCGCGGACGGCGGCGGTGTCGAGCCCGTCCGCGAGTACGACGTCCGCCCCGAACGAGCGCACGCTGCTCGCGCCGGACTCCGACCGGGTCATCCCGGTCACATCGTGCCCGGCCGCGATCAGCTGCGGCACCAACGACCGGCCCAATCCACCGGTCGCACCTGCTACCAAGACCTTCATGTCATCCTCCGTCGTCTGCAGTTACGACCCGGAGGACACGCGTCGGCCTCAGCTTTGTGACATGACCCGGATCACATCTCGGAAGTCAGCGTGAACTCGGTCGGCCCGAACGACACGTTGAGCTCGCCGTCGACGGTCATGGAATCACCGGTGACCCGACAGGTGAACTTGGCAACGAACGGCGTTTCGACCCAGCGGAGCGTGGCCACGAACGCGTCGCCGTCGCCGTACGCACTGGACAAGATCCGGTTGCGCGCTTCGAGGCTCGCGTCGTACAGGCTTCCCAGAGTCGACTGCTCCTGCCAGTCGCCGGGCGCGCAGACGATGTCGTGCGATCCGCCCCCGCCGAACTCTTCGAAGGTGAAGACTCCGGTGCCGTCCGGGTCGAGCCGTACGGCGGTCAGCCCGGCATCGTTGCGCTCGGTGAACCGGTACGTCCGCCCGTCTCCACCTGTTGGCGCCGAACCAGCTGGCGGAAGCAACTCCAGCTGCGAAGGGCGGGAGACCGACGGGACTTCCTTGCCCTCGAGCGCTGGGAGCAGGTACTCCCAGACCGTGTTCAGGATCGCCTGCATGTCTGTCGTTGCACTGGTAACGATCAGCGCAGCGTCGTACTCCGGGAAGACCAGACAGTACTGCCCGAAGGCGCCGTCGCCGCGGTACGTGTTGTGACGCCCGCGCCAGAACTGGAAGCCGTAGCCCTGCTTCCAGTCCGGGTTCTCCTGGTTGTCGTTGGGCACCTGCTTCGACGTGGCCGCCTCGTACCACTCGGCCGGGACGAGCTGCTCGCCCTTCCACTCGCCGTGCTGCAACAGGAGCTGCCCGAAGGAAGCCAGCGACTCGGTGTTGATGCTGAGACCCCAGCCGCCGGTCGTGACGCCTTCCCTCGACACCTGCCAGGTCGCCTCGGTCGCGCCGAGTGGCTCGAACAGCCGCGGCCGCAGGTAGTCGAGCAGCCGCTCGCCGGTCAGCCGCTGCACGATCGCGGACAGCATGTACGTCGCGCCGCTGTTGTAGACGAACAGCGTGCCGGGCTCGTGCGCCACCTCGAGGCCGAGGAAGATCTTCACCATCCGGCGGTCGCGGCTCAGCGCTTCGACGGTGTCCTGAGAGTGCCCGGTCGTCATCGTCAGCAGGTGCCGGACCTTCATCGCGGCCAGGTTGTCGCTGACCGTCTCCGGCAGCTCGTCGGCGTCGAAGAACGAGATCACCTGGTCGTCCAGCGACAGCAGCCCCGCGTCGATCGCCAGCCCGACGCCCGTCGACGTGAAGCTCTTCGACACCGAGAACAGCAGGTGCGGATCCTGCAGCCGGTACGGCGCCCAGGCCTCCTCGAGCACGACCTGCCCGTGCCGCAGCAGCATGATGGTCTGGATCTCCGGCTCGCCGGCGTCGAGCGCCCCGACAAAACTGTCGAGCGCCGCGGCGGACAACCCCTGGGCTTCTGGCGTACTCCGTGGAAGTCTGCTCACCCCGAGCACGCTATCTCTCCGAACGGACAAAAATAAGTGAGTCCTGCCAGGCGGGCAGCCGTCATCGTGAATCCGATCAAGGTCGACGACGAGGAGTTCCGTCGTACCGTCGAATCCGCGTTGGCCGAGCGGGGGTATGCCGACCCGCTGTGGCTGGAGACGACCGAGGACGACCCCGGGGTCGGGATGGCCCGGCAGGCTGTCGACGAGCGGGTCGATCTGGTGCTGGTCGCGGGTGGCGACGGCACCGTGCGCGTGGTGTGTGCCGAGCTGGCCGGGTCCGATATCCCGGCGGCCGTACTGCCGGGCGGGACCGGGAACCTGCTGGCCCGCAACCTCGGCATCTCGCTCGAGCTCGACGTCGCGCTGCAGGAGCTGCTCGACGGCTCGGAGCAGCGGATCGACAGCGTGCTGATCAAGGGTGACGAGCTACCCGACGACCGGTTCGTGGTGATGGCCGGGCTCGGCCTGGACGCCGCGATCATCGAGGACGCGCCCGACGACCTGAAGAAGCGGGTCGGCTGGGCGGCGTACGTCGTCTCGACGCTGAAGAACCTGAACCACCCGTTCGTCCACGTCGAGATCATCGTTGACGACAAGCCGCCCGTACGCCGTCGCGCGCGGACCGTGGTCATCGGGAACGTCGGCACGCTCCAGGCGAACATTCCGCTCTTCCCGGACGCGACGCCTGACGACGGCCAGATCGACGCGGTCGTGCTCGCGCCGCGCCGGATCAGCCAGTGGCCGCGGTTGGCGCTCGGTCTGGTGATCAAGTCCTGGCGTGAGCGTCACGTCGAACGCTTCATCGGTAAGCGGATCCAGGTGCGGGCCGAGCGCGCGGTACGCCGGCAGCTCGACGGCGACGCGATCGCCGAAGGTACGTCGCTTGTCGCGGAGGTGGATGCGTCAGCGCTCGTCGTGCGGGTGCCGTGACGGCTGACGCTCTGCCTTGTCTGACGGCTGAGCGTGGGTCAGTTTGTCGGGGTTGACGATGCCGTGGATCGCGGTGATCCGGCCCTCGTCGACCACGAACGACCAGATCGCGACCGTGCGGTCGCTGTGGTCGTGGATCCTCAGCGCCGGTTGACCGCCGACGTGGACCGGCTCGGTGGTCAGTTCGCGGAACTTGCCGAACGCGCCGATGAGTAGGCGGGCGACGTTGCCGGCGCCGTGCACCGGCCGGGGGAAGCCGCCCTTGCCGCCGCCGTCTCCGGTGAATGTGACGTCGGGCGCGAGGAGTTCGACCAGGCTGTCCAGCTCGCCTTCCTGGGCGGCCGCGGTGAAGCGGCGTACCAACTCGTCCCGCTCGTGCGGTGAGGCGTCGAAGCGCGGTCGATTGTCGGCAATCCGACGACGCGCACGGACGGCGAGCTGGCGGCAGTTGGCCGGCGTCTTGCCGAGGATGTCCGCGAGATCGTCGTACGAGTAGCCGAAGACGTCGCCGAGCAGGAAGACCGCGCGCTGGTCGGGGGAGAGGCGCTCGAGGACGACGAGGAAGGCGGTGGACAGCGAGTCCGAGAGCGCGGCGCGGTCGGCGAGATCGACGTACTCGTCGACGGCGGGTTCCGGCAGCCAGGGGCCGAAGTACTGCTCGCGCTTTCGCCGTGCCGAGCGCAGTTGGTCGATCGCGAGCCTGGTCGTCACGGTGGTGAGGAATGCCTTGGGTGATACGACTTCAGGCTCGCGGTGCAGGCGCAGGTACGCCTCCTGCACGACATCCTCCGCGTCACCGAACGTGCCTAGCATCCGGTACGCGATCGAGAGCAGCAGCGGTCTGAGTTCCTCCATCACACCTTCACAGACGATCGATCACTCTTCCCAGTGACAGTTTTGTCGATTGTCACAGGATCCGATTGTCGATCGTCTGCAATCGACATGAACACGATCACCTGGATCTTCACCGGCGCGCTTGCTGTCGTCTTCACGATCTCCGGCGTCCTGAAGGCCACGATGTCCCGCACCCGCCTCATCACCAGCGGCCAAACCGGCATCGCCCCATTCCCAATGCCACTCGTCCGCTGCGTCGCTCTCTGCGAACTCCTAGCCGTAGCCGGCCTCTTCGCCCCTTGGCTCACCGACACCGCTCGAGTCCTCACGCCACTAGCCGCCACAGGCCTAGTCATCGTGATGATCGGCGCCGCCACCTCCCACTCGTCCCTCCGCGAACCCAAGTCCACTGCGGCCAACACGGTCCTCTTGGCCCTGGCCGCGTTTGTAGCCGCAGCCCGGTTCGCGGCGCTCGCATGACAGAGTGAAGGGATGCAGGACTACCTGGACTCGCTGGTGGACAACGGTGCGGCCGGGGTGCTTCTGCACTACCGGTCCGGTGACCAGACCTGGATCGGGTCGAGCGGCCGAGCTGAGCTGGGTACAGACCGGGCTGTGGATCCGGACGGCTGGTTTCGCATCGGGAGTGTGACCAAGACGTTCACAGCTGTCGTGGTGCTGCAGTTGGCAGGCGAGGGGAAGCTGCAGCTGGACGAGCCTGTCAGCCGATGGGTGCCCGGGATGCCGGACGAGATCAGCCTTCGGCAGCTGCTCAACCACACCAGCGGCCTCTACAACTACACCGACGACCTGCCCGATCCAGCGGGGATCGTCCGGGATCGCTACCTGCACCACGAGCCGATGGACGTGCTGCGCAGCGGTCTGACGAAGCCGCGGCTGTTCGCGCCAGGCAGCTCATGGTCGTACTCGAACACCAACTACATCGCGCTCGGCGTACTGATCGAGGCCGTGACCGGCAACGCGTACCGCGACGAGGTGGCCGCGCGGATCCTGCAACCGCTCGGTCTGCAGCGGACCATGGTGCCCGATGCCGAGGTGGACCTGCCCGAACCGCATGCAAGCGCGTATCTGACCGTGGATGGCGAGCCGGTGAATCTCGCGCGGGTCGACGCGTCTCAGGCCTGGGCGGCGGGTGCGGTCGTGTCAACAGCGGCAGATCTCAACCGGTTCTATGCGGCACTGCTGTCCGGTGGGCTGCTTGATGAGGTTGGGCTCGAGGCCATGCTGACCGTCGTGCCGACCGGCAAGGACTATAGCTACGGCCTGGGGATTGGTCGGCGGTTGTTGCCGGACGGACAGGCGTGGTGGGGGCACGCCGGTGGGTTCTACGGTTACCTGACGCTCAGCTACATCTCCGAGGACCTGACCAGGCAGCTCACGCTCTCCTACACCGGCAAGGGCATGGAGCCGCCGGAGACCGGCCAGGTGTTGGCCGGTCTCCTCACGTAGCTACTTTTGGACGAGTACGGCGACTGTCCGGGGTGGGACTGTCGCTGTCCCGGTCGCGGATGACCAGGTGGTCTGTTTGACGACCGGGTCGGAGCCACCCGCTTGCACTGGTGAGAGCGACAGGTTGGCGCCGGTCAGGCCGGGCAGCTGCTGGGTCACCGAAGCGCCGGTGGAGTTGAAGACGACTACTACGCCCTTCAGGGCTGGGTCGACGTTCGGGCCTACTGTGTCGTCGATTCGCATGGTGATGACGCCTGGTGTGGCGCCGCTGAGGGGGAAGCTCAGCTTCTGGTTGATGAGGTCGGCGGTGCCGAGACGGAACAGTGGCGTCGAGAAGCGGAGCTTGAGTAGGTCGGCGGCCGCTGCGGACGCCGTGGCCACATCGGTGGACGACGGCTTCAGGGCCGGGTTGGCCAGGAGCGGCTTCATGTACGGCCACTTGGCTTCGTTGTCGGCCTTCGGTGGGAGGCCGTGGCCGAAGCCGTTGTCGGCACCGGTCCAGTCGAGGGTGTTGAACCAGTCGCCGGAGTCGTACGAGTTGCGGTCCAGCGACTTGCTTCGCAGCAGGTCCGCGCCCGCGTGCCAGAACGACGGCGTCTGTGCCAGCGCGGTCGTTGCCAGCGACAACGTGTTCATCCGGATCCGGTCCGGCATCGGCAGGTCGGTCGGCAGCTTGTACGTCAGCGTGTCCCACAACGTTTCGTTGTCATGGGCATCGACGTAGCTGATCACCTCGTCCGGCTGATCGGCGTACCCGGCGGGGGAGCCGTTGTAGTCGACCCCGTCGCCGCGCACCGTCGTACCCGACTCGACGGAGCGGAAGGTGAACGAGCGCAGGTTGCCGGCCAGGCCGAGTTGGACCAGGTCGGTGTCGTGCGCGAGTCGCTTGGCGCGCTCGTCCGGCGTGCCGTTGATCGGGTCGCCGTTCGGATCGCTCGCCTCGCCGGAGCCGAAGCCCTGGATCCGCGGATTGTCGTCAAATGGTCCACCACCTCGGACCGCGTCGCGCATGCGGTCCGAGAACGTGCCGATCCCGGTCCCGCCGAGGTTCCCCTGGCGGGCCTGGACGAACAGCGCGTCGTTCGCGACCTCGCCGAAGTTCCAGCCCTCGCCGTACAGATAGATCGACTTGCCGTCGACGCCGTCCTTGGCGAGCGTCAGTTTGTCCAGCGCGGCGCGGATCTTCAGCATGTTCGCCTTGGTGTGGTGTCCCATCAGGTCGTAGCGGAAGCCGTCGACGTGGTAGTTCTTCGCCCAGCTCACGGTGCCGTCGACCATGATCTTCTCGGCCATTGCGTGTTCGGTGGCGATGTTGCTGCAGCAGGTCGAGTTCTCGACCTTCCCGGTCGCGTTCAGCCGCTGGTAGTACCCGGGCACGATCTGGTCGAGCACCGACGTCGGCGCCTCACCGGCGGCCGGCGTGTGGTTGAAGACCTGATCGAGTACGACGCGCAGCCCGGACTTGTGCAGCCCGCCGACCATCGTGCGGAACTCCGAGACCCGAGCCAGCCCGTCCTTCTGGGTCGCATACGAACCCTCCGGCGTGAGCCAGTGGTACGGGTCGTAGCCCCAGTTGAACCCGTCCTTCGCGGCGACGGCCGTCACGCACGCCTGCTGCTGGTCCGAGTCCGGCGGCAAGGCCTTCAGATCACAGGCCGGAGTTTGCTGACCGGTCTCGGGGATTGATGCAATGTCGAATGTCGGCAAGAGGTGCACCGTGTTGAGCCCGGCCGCCGCAAGCGCCTTCAGGTGCTTGGTTCCGTCGCCGTCGTCCGCGAAGGCCAGATACGTACCGCGGTGCGCGGCGGGAACCGTGTTGTCGTTGATCGAGAAGTCGCGGACATGCAACTCGTAGATCGTCGAGTCGACACCCCGCGCGAGCTTCGGCGCCGGCGTCTTCGACCACAACGCCGGCTGACCCGCCGGATCATTCAGGTCGGCGGCGACGGAGTACGTCGAATCCGTCGTCAACGCAACCGAGTACGGATCCGTGACGACGTTCGTCTCCACCTTCCCGGTGCTGGGGGCGAAGACCGTCACCTCGAAGCGGTACGACGCGTTCTTCCACGAGCGTGATCCGCTGACGGCCCACGATCCGTCATCGCTGCGCTTCATCGGGACAGCCGTCGAGCCGACCAGCAATCGCACGTTCTGCGCGGTGGGCGCCCACAAGGTGAAGGTGGGTGCGCCGCCCTGCCACGTCACGCCGTACGAACGACCGGCCGCGCTCTTGTAGAGATCGTCGAGGACGCCCGGTATCTGCACCCCCGTCGCATCAAGCAGTCGGCCGGTGTCGTCGTACTGCGCCAGCCCGAGTTGCCCGGTGAGGATCTTGCGGGCGTCGGCGTTGTCCAGGCGGAGCGTCGTGTACCCCGGTTTCACAATCCGCGAGTCGTATCGTAGGGATGTCGACAATCCACCAATGTCGTCGGCGTCGACTTTCAACGAGCCCGTGTCGGACCAGTGCAGCCGCCACCGGTAGCGCTCCGGGTGGGCGACTGCCGGTACGGCGAGCGTGTTGCGGTCCAGCCAGTAGGCCTTCGCCTGGCTCAGGTCCGGCGTCGCACCGGGCTTGGACGTCGTCACCGTGAACTGGTGCGTCGCGAGCACGTACGAGAACGTGACCACGAGCCCGTCACTCGGCACCGAGACCGGCACGTTGTTCGCCGGATAGCTCTCGTCCCAGGACAGGTTGTGCGCGACCTTCGCCTCATAGTTGCCCGCTCCCAACTCGCTGGTGGACCAGGTGTACGTCCCGTCCCCGTCCTCGTCGGTCAACCAGGGTCGCATGCAGGACGGGTCCCAGTCGGCCGGACAGCCCAGCTCGGACTGGAACGAGCCAGGCACCGTGATGATCGGCCCCTGCGCACTGGACGTGACGTAGTGCCGCCCGTGTTCGTAGTAGAAGCTGACCGGTCCGGCCGGCGCTGTGTAGGAGATGTTCGCGCCGTTCAGCACCCCGCCGGCGCCGTAGTTCTCGTCCCAGGTCTTGTTGATCGCCGCCTTGTACGCGTGCTCACCGGCCGGGATCGTGTACGTGCCCTTCCACACCTTGTCCTTCGGGTCGAGCGTCAGCTGGGCCTGGTCGCAGTCCGGCGCCCAGTCCGCAGTACAGCCCATCTCGCTGTTGTGGTCACCCGGCACCGATACGTTGGCAGGTTGGACGACCGGACCGGTCCCGCCACCGCCCCCACCGGCTGCAGGTGCGTCGCCCACAACGCCGTACGACCCGGACACCGAGTAGTTGCCCGCGGCATCCCGAAGTACGGCGCGGTACTCGAGCAGGGTGCCCTTCGCCAGACCGGACACGTCCTGGAAGACCCGGTACGGCGCGTTGTCGTCCGCACCGAGCCGCGTCCACGCCGTCGTACCCACCGGCCGGTAGCCGAAGGTCACAGTGACCGGAGTGTTCGCAGGAACCGCAGCGGCGATCTCAGTGCGCCCACCGACCGTCGCACCGAGCTGCGGCGAGCTCATGTAGACAGGAGGTGCCTTAGCAGGCTTCGGGACCTTTGTCTGGGCCTGGTACACCGTGACGGACAGGGGAGCCTGGCTGACGACCACACGGCCCTCACGGTCGGTCTTCACCGACTTGGAGCCGCCGTAGACCGGCTTGAGCCACGTGTTCGGACCGTACGTCGGCACTGTCGCCGACGCCGCAGTCTTCGAGTTGTTGGCGACCACTAGGTACTCGACGTTGTCGCTGCCCAGCCGACTGAACGCATAGAGCCCGTTCGTGTTGGAGGAGTACCGGTGCACCTGCCGTCCGTCCGACAGCGCCGGGTACTTCGCCCGCAGCTTCGCCAGCGCAGCGATGTGCTTGTACATCGGCGAGTTGACGTCGTACCGGTCCTTGCTGCCGATAGTCGTCGTACCGGTGCCGTCCACGACCTCGTCGTCCGTGTAGTCGGCGGTCTTGGTCGCGAACATGTCCTGCCGTGCGTCCTTGTCACCGCCCGGACCGGTGAAGCCCTGCTCGTCGCCGTAGTAGATGACCGGCTGGCCACGCGTCAGGTACATCAGCGAGTGCGCCAACTCGTCCCGCGCGAGCAGATCCTGACCGGACGCGCCACCTTGCTTGAGGAACATGCCGACGCGGCCCATGTCGTGGTTGCCGAGGAACGTCGGCAGCTCGTACGCGTTCGAGTTCGTATCGGTGTAATAGTCGTCGTCGGCGTAGAAGTCCTGCAGCTTCGTACTCGGATCGCCCTTCGCGTAGGCGACCGCGTTCTGCTGGAACCCGAAGTCGAGCGTCGCCTGCAGGTCGCCCTTGGTGGTGTACGTCGACATGAACTGCGGGTTCGCGTCGAAGACCTCGCCGAACATGAAGAAGTTCTTCGTCCCGGCGCTCTTCGCCGCGGCCAGGATCTGCGGCGAGAACTTCTGCCAGAACTCGATGTTGACGTGCTTGACGGTGTCGATCCGGAACCCGTCGATCCCGAACTCGGCCCAGGTCTTGTAGACGTCGATCATCCCGTCGCGGACCTTCGGCTGCTCGGTGAACAGGTCGTCCAGCCCGACGAAGTCGCCGTACTCCGCGCTCTCGCCGGCGAACGTCGAGTCGCCGCGGTTGTGGTACAGCGTCGGGTCGTTCAGCCAGGCCGGCACCTTCACGGTCGCGTCGGCCGGGGTCCGGAAGTACGGGACGTTCGGGAACGAGGTCTGCGCGTCGAGCGGCGGGAAGGTGTCGCCGCCGGCGTACTGCTTGTCGTCGAAAACGTTGCCCTGAGCATCCTTGTACGGCGACGTCGACTTCGGGATGTAGCCGTAGTTGTGGGACTGGTAGTCGATCACGTCCGCGGTGTGGTTGGTGATGATGTCGAAGAAGACCTTCATCCCCTTGCGGTGCGCGAGGTCGATCAAGCGCTTCATGTCCGCGTTGGTGCCCAGGTGCGGGTCGATCTGGGTGAAGTCGGTGATCCAGTACCCGTGGTACCCGGCGCTCACGTCCGCCCCGGCCCCCTGCACCGGACGGTTCTTGAACGACGGGGTCAGCCAGATGGACGTCGTACCCAGGGACTTGATGTAGTCGAGCTTCTGCACCACACCGGCCAGGTCGCCGCCGTGGTAGAAGCCCTTGTCGGTCGGGTCGAGCCCGGTCTGCAGGCGATCGCCCGTGAGCCCGCCGGCGTCGTTCGACGTGTCACCGTTGGCGAACCGGTCCGCCATCAGGAAGTAGAACCGTTCCTTGGTCAGGTCCGGCCGCAGACTCGGCGATGCCAGCGACTTGTCCGCGGGGGTGACCGTCGACCCCGCGATGTCGACCGGCTTGACCGTCACAACGTGACTAGTGTCGTCGTAACTAAACTGCAGCTTCGCCGGTCCCGCGATGCTCAGCGGGATGTTCGGCCCGTTCAGCACCCCGCCCGCGCCGTAGTTCTCGTCCCAGCCCTTGTTGATCGTGACCTTGTACTCGTAGGTCCCCGCCGGTACGTCGAACACCTTCGTGTACGGCGCACCCGCCCCAAGACTGGTCGCGTCACAACCCGGATCCCAGTCGGCCGCGCAGCCCAACTCACTCTGCAGTGACCCCGCCAGAGTGACAACCCGATCCACTGCGACTTGAGCAGGCGCCGGAGACGCCGTACCCAGCCCGAGCACGACCACAGCGGCCGCGGTGAAACCTGCCGTCCAACGCCTGAACCCGCGCATCACGGTCCCCTCCCGCCGATTCACCTGCCGGGGACGCTAGCGGTCGGTTTTTACCGTGAGGAGGGCTCGAATGTCACGGTAAGGTCACGAGGTCCGGCAGGGTGGTCTCGATCGGGGTCCGCAGCACAGTCGCGGCCTGTTCGTCGTACGGCGTTGGCTGGGCGTTCACGATGATCAGCGGCTTGCCGGCGTTCAGGGCGAGGTCGCAGAGACCTGCGGCTGGGTAGACCTGCAGCGAGGTCCCGACGGCCAGGAACAGGTCGGCGGCCTCGGTGGCGGCGACGGCTCGATCGAGGACGTCGCGGTCGAGCGACTGGCCGAAGGAAACCGTTGCCGACTTGAGGATGCCGCCGCAGACCTCGCAGGCCGGGTCCTCGTCACCGGACTCGAGCCGGGGGAGCAAGTCGGCCATCGGGATACGCCGGCCGCACTGCAGGCAGTCGACGTACCAGACTGTCCCGTGGAGCTCGTGGACGAGCGACGGCGACGATCCGGCCTTCTGGTGCAGCCCGTCGACGTTCTGCGTGATCAGACCGGTCAGACGGCCCTGCCGCTCCAGCTCGACCAGTGCGAGGTGCCCGGGGTTCGGCTCGGCTGTCCACGCGGGCACAGCGAGACGGTGCTTCCAGGTAGCCACCCGGACGTCACGGCTACCGACGTACTCGTCGATGTCGAACATCGCCTCCGCAGCAGGATCCTTCGTCCACACACCCTGTGGCCCCCGGAAGTCGGGGATCCCGGAAGCGGTCGAGATCCCGGCCCCGGTCAGCACGGCAATGCGGTCGGCGTCGATCACACTCTCGAACCTATGTGGCGGAGACGCGAGGGCTGTGAGGGGGGATCCATTCGGAGGCGAGGATCGACATGACGATCTCGTCGATCCATTCGCCCTCCCAGAGCAGCGCATCCCGCAGCAGGCCCTCGACCTTGAAGCCTGCCTTCTCGTAGGCGCGCTGGGCTCGCGGGTTGAACGCGTAGACGCCGAGGCTGATCCGGTGCAGGCCGATCTGGCCGATGCCGTAGCCGACGATCAACCGGGTCGCCTCGGTGCCGAGGCCGCGGTCCTGACCGGCCGGGCCGATCAGGATCCGGAAGTTGCAGCACTTGTTGGCCGGATCCCAGTCGTTCAGCACCGCCTCGCCGACGACCTGTCCGGAAGCGCGGTCGACGATCGCCAGGTCGAGCCGGTCGGTCCGGTCCTTCCGGGTGCGCATCCACTCCCGGGCGCGCTCCTCGCTGATCTCCTCATGGCTCCCGGTCAGCCGGGTCACGTCCGGGTCGTCCATCGCGGCAGCGAGCGCTTCGTAGTCACCCTCGTCCAGCGGTCTCAGTACGACGAGATCGCCGGTCAGAGTCGGTTTGTGCGCGAAGTCGATCACCCCTCCGAGTCTGTCAGCTGACGCGCCGTACGACGTAGCGTTTTTCGTCTGATTCCACGAGCTCCTGGGATCGCATCCGGCACCAGGCCGGGATGTCGACAGCCGCGGCCGGATCATCGGCCAGAACAGTGACTGTTTCGCCGATGGCAACAGTCGGTAGCGCCTTGGCCAGTTTGATCACCGGGAGTGGACAGAGCAGGCCTTGGCAATCCAGCTCGACGCTCACATCCCCACCTCCGCCCGGATCCGCTGCACGATGCCCGGCAGCACCTGGCAGAACCTGTCGACATCCTCGTACCTCGTCTCACGGCTCAAGGACACCCGCACGTTCCCATGGGTCAGCACGCCCATCGCAGCCAGGACATGCGATGGCTTCAGGGTGCTCGACGTACAGGCGGATCCGCTGGAGACCGCGAAGCCCTGCGCGTCCAGTGCAGTGACCAGTGCCTCGCCGTCGACGTACAGACAGGAGAACGTGAGGATGTGGGGCAGCCGGTCCTCGGAGTCGCCGACCACTTCCACATCCGGTACGTCGGCCGGCACGCGTCGCCGTACCTCGTCGATCCAGGCCCGGTGCTGCTTGTTGAGCTCCTCGGCCTCACTCAGCCGGGCCTGCAGCGCTGCCGCCGCGGCTAACGCATGAGGTACGTCGGGGAAGCCGGGGGAGAGCCCGTCCTCGCGCTCGTCCATCGGCCATACCGGAGCGATCCGCGTACCCTTCCGCACCGCCAGCAATCCGACACCGGCCGGTCCGCCCCACTTGTGCGCACTAGCCGCCAGCACCGACCACCCCTCAGGCACGGCGTCATGCCCCACGGACGCCGACGCATCAACAAACAGCGGTACGTCGCCACAGTCGGCGGCGATCGCGGCGATTGGTTGCCTAGTGCCTACTTCGTGGTTGGCCGACTGGACAGCAGCCACGGCGACGCCAGGCCGCCGTACTGCGTCCGCGAAAGCCTCCTGATCAACCCGGCCGCGGATGTCCACGCCGACCTCGACAGCCTCGTCCCCAGCACTGTGGAGAACGGCGGAGTGCTCGACCGCCGTGTGTACTACGGTCCGGCCGACCCGATGGCGTGCCGCGCGTACCGCGGACAGGCCGGCCTGGATGGCCGTCGTACCGGAAGTCGTCAGGTAGAGCTCGTCCGGGCGTACTCCGATCGCGTCCGCGAGCACAGCGCGGGCGTTGTCCAGCAGCAGCCGGGCGGTCCGTCCTTCGTGGTGCAGACGCACCGGATCGGCCCATCCGGAATCCACTGCCGACAGCAACATTTCCCGTGCTGCCGGGTGCAACGGCTCCGCCGATGCCGCGTCCAGATACCCACGCTCGCTCACACGGGAAACGCTAAGCCCTACCTATGCGCAGAGACGGGAATGGTGTCCAGTAGTGTTTGGTCGTCAGTCTCACTTGGGAAGGGAAAGGCGCCCCGTGGGTTCGAACGGCACGCCCGGAGTGGAGGAGCGACCGGCAGGTTCTGCCGGCGCCACACGACCGGCGAAGCGTCGCCTGCTGGTCGGCAGTGCAGTGGTGCTCGGCACCCTCATGCTGACCGGTTGCTCGACGGCGACCACTGAGCAGTGGAAACGACTCGGTCTCCCCGAGGGCGCATCCGACCGGACCGAAGCGGTCCGAAGCCTCTGGATCGGCGCGTGGATCGCCGCGCTGATCGTCGGCGTGATGGTCTGGGGGCTGATCCTCTGGGTCTCCGTGCGGTACCGCAAGCGCAACGACGACGCACCCCGGCAGGTGCGGTACAACCTGCCGCTCGAGGTGCTGTACACGCTGGCGCCGTTCGCGATCATCGGCGTGCTCTTCTTCTACACGGTGGAGCACGGCAACAAGATCACCGCGATGTCGGACAGCCCGCAGCACACCGTGAACGTGGTGGCCCAGCAGTGGCAGTGGACCTTCAACTACAAGGACACGGTCGACGGGCAGCAGGGTGTCTGGGAGACCGGCACGATGGACAGGCCGTCCACCCTGTGGCTGCCGGTGAACGAGTCGGTCCGCTTCGACCTGACCTCGCCGGACGTGATCCACTCGTTCTGGGTGCCGTCGTTCTACTTCAAGCTCGACGTGATCCCGGGCCGGACGAACAAGTTCGAGCTGACCCCGACCAAGATCGGCACCTTCGAGGGCAAGTGCGCGGAGCTCTGCGGGCTCTACCACAGCCGGATGGTCTTCAGCGTCAAGGTCGTCAGTCGCGACGACTACGACACACACCTCCGTGAGCTGGCCGCCAAGGGCCAGACCGGCGCCGCCACCGGAGGCTCCGACGCCACCACCATTCCCGGCACAGGAGAGGGCGAGAAGTGACCGACTTCGCCGAGCGCACCGGCGCCATCGGTACCAGCACCACCTACCCGCTGCGGCGCACCAAGGGTCAGATGCTGGTCAAGTGGATCACCACCACCGACCACAAGCTGATCGGGCACATGTACCTGATCACGTCGTTCGCGTTCTTCCTGATCGGCGGCGTGATGGCGCTGATCATCCGCGCCGAGCTGGCCAAGCCGGGCCTGCAGATCGTGAACGAAGAGGTCTACAACCAGCTCTTCACCATGCACGGCACGATCATGCTGCTGCTGTTCGCGACCCCGCTGTTCGTCGGCTTCGCGAACGAGATCATGCCGATCCAGATCGGCGCACCTGACGTCGCGTTCCCACGACTGAACATGTTCAGCTACTGGCTGTTCCTGTTCGGCGGCCTGATCACGGTCAGCGGCTTCTTCACCCCGGGCGGCGCGGCCGACTTCGGCTGGTTCGCCTACGCGCCGCTGTCCAACGCGGTCCGCTCGCCCGGTGTCGGCGGCGACCTGTGGATCATGGGTCTGTGGATGGCCGGTCTGGGTACGATCCTCGGTGCGGTCAACTTCGTGACGACGATCATCACGATGCGCGCACCCGGTATGACGATGTTCCGGATGCCGATCTTCACCTGGAACATCCTGGTCACGTCGATCCTCGTCCTGATCGCGTTCCCGATCCTGGCCGGCGCGCTGCTCGTGCTCGAGGCGGACAGATCCTTGGGTGCTCATGTGTTCGATGCCGCGAACGGGGGGCCACTGCTGTGGCAACACCTGTTCTGGTTCTTCGGGCATCCAGAGGTCTACATCATCGCGTTGCCGTTCTTCGGCATCATCACCGAGATCCTCCCGGTCTTCAGCCGCAAGCCGGTCTTCGGCTACATCGGCCTGGTCAGCGCGACCCTGGGTATCGCGGTCCTCTCGGTGGCGGTCTGGGCGCACCACATGTTCGTCACCGGCGCGGTGAACCTGCCGTTCTTCTCGTTCATGACGTTCCTGATCGCGGTGCCTACCGGAGTGAAGTTCTTCAACTGGATCGGCACGATCTGGGGCGGATCGGTGTCGTTCGACACCCCGATGCTCTGGTCGGTCGGCTTCCTGACGACCTTCCTCTTCGGCGGCCTGACCGGCATCATCCTGGCCTCGCCGGCCCTGGACTACCAGCTGTCCGACTCGTACTTCGTGGTCGCGCACTTCCACTACGTCGTCTTCGGCACCGTGGTGTTCGCGATGTTCGCCGGCTTCTACTACTGGTGGCCGAAGTTCACCGGCCGGATGCTCAACGAGCGACTCGGCAAGCTGCACTTCTGGCTGCTGTTCATCGGCTTCCACACGACGTTCCTGGTGCAGCACTGGCTGGGCGTCGAGGGCATGCCGCGTCGGTACGCCGACTACAAGGCCTCCGAGGGCTTCACCACGCTGAACGAGGTCTCCAGCGTCGGCGCCTTCATCCTGGGCATGTCGATGCTTCCCTTCTTCTACAACGTGTACAAGTCGCGGAAGTCGCCGAAGGTTGGCGTCGACGACCCGTGGGGCTGGGGCCGTTCGCTGGAGTGGGCGACCAGCTCGCCCCCGCCGCGGCACAACTTCGAGAAGCTGCCCCGGATCCGTTCCGAGTCCCCGGCGTTCGACCTGCACCACGCGGAGCTCGCCCTCGCGGAGTACCCGGACAACCGGGCCGGCGCCGACAACCTGCTCGACGCGGGTGAGGACCAAGGGCGCGTGGAGCATCTCGAGGAGATCGCCGATAGCGAGACCGAGGGGAAGGACAAGGCGTGAAGGTCGAAGCCTGGGTCTTCGGGATCCTGAGCGTTTTCGTCGTGGTCGTCACGCCGATCTACTGGCTGATGTCCAACGACCCCACCGGCACCACCGCGCTGGTGATGACGTTCTTCCTGTCGCTGCTGGTGGCGTTCTATCTGAGCGTCACCGCGCGCCGGATGGACGCCCGGCCGGAGGATCGCAAGGAAGCGGAGATCGCCGAAGGAGCCGGTGAGCTCGGCTTCTTCCCGCCGTACTCCTGGTGGCCGCTGTGGTGCGCGCTGACGCTGGCGGTCGCCGTGCTCGGCATCGTCTTCGGCTGGTGGCTGTTCATCGCCGGGGTCGGGATCGGCATCGTGACGCTGAGCGGGTTCATCTTCGAGTACTACCGCGGTGACCACGCTCACTGAGTGTGCTGCCGCTGCTCGCTAGTTGAGCATCGTACGAAAAACGCCGTCCGGGAACGAACCGGGCGGCGTCTTCGTGCGTCTTTAGGAATGCCACCGGTACGGACCGTTGTGGTCCGTACCAGTTCGGTGGCGGTGCGGTGCGAAGAAATGTCGCTGCGGCAGGTTACCCTTACCGCGGTTTGACTAAACAGGGGAGAGCTGGGGAATGGTGAGCGGTTCGGTGAGGAAGCACGGGCTTGCCGTGGCGGGGATCTGCGTGCTGCTGCTGGCCGGCACGGCCTGCAGTGACACGAAGGCCGACGCAGGCAACGGCAGCGGTGGTCAGTCGACCCCGGGCACGTCCACGTCGCAGTCGCCCGGTGCGTCGACCACCCCCGGCGACTCGACCACGCCGTCGCAGACGGCCGCGGCCAGCATCGCCGTCGTGCCCGCCACGGGCGCGTCCTCGGTGCAGCCGGACAAGCCGGTGACCGTGACCACGACGGCCGGCAAGCTGGCCGAGGTCACGCTGAAGGACGACGACGGTGACAAGGTCGCCGGCAGCTTCAACACGGACAAGACCCAGTGGACCTCGACGGACCACCTCAAGCCGGGCGCGTCGTACACCGTGAGCGGCTCCGCCGAGGGCAGCGACGGCGGCACCGTGCCGATCAGCTCGACGTTCAAGACGCTGAAGGCGACGAAGAGCCTGAAAGCCTCGGTCGTCCCGCTGAACGGCGAGACCGTCGGCGTCGCGCTGCCGATCCAGATCTACTGGAACAACCCGGTCAAGGACCGCGCCGCCGTCGAGAAGCGGCTGAAGGTCACCACCTCGGTCCCGGTCACCGGCACCTGGCACTGGGTGAACAGCAAGCAGGTGAACTACCGGCCGATGAACTATTGGCCGGCCGGCACCAAGGTGTCGGTGAACATCGACACCCAGGGCGTCAACGCCGGTAACAACACCTGGGGCACCTCCAGCCGCAAGATCGCCTTCAGCATCGGCAAGTCGGTCGTCAGCAACGTCAACGTCAAGAAGCACTCGATGACCGTGACGATCAACGGCAAGCTGGCCCGCACCATCCCGATCACCGCCGGCAAGGACGGGTTCACCACCCGCAGCGGCGTCAAGGTGATCATGGAGAAGTTCACCACCAAGCGGATGGACGCGGCGACGATCGGCATCAAGCCGGGCGACCCGAACTACTACAACATCAGCGACGTGAAGTGGGCCCAGCGCGTCACCAGCTCCGGCGAGTTCATCCACGGCGCCCCGTGGTCGGCCGGCAGCCAGGGCAGCGCCAACGTCAGCCACGGCTGCGTCGGCATGAGCCTCGCGGACGCCCAGTGGTTCTTCAACCAGACCCTCCGCGGCGACCCGGTCACCGTCACCGGCACCTCCCGCCACATGGAGCCCGGCAACGGCTGGACCGACTGGAACACCACCTGGGCCGCCTACAAGAAGGGCTCCGCCCTCTCCTGAACCGAGAGGTAGGAGCGGCGGAGAAGATAAAGACAAACAAGAACAAAGACATTTGAAGTAGTGGTTGAGTTGGGCCGGACACCTCAGGGTGTCCGGCCCAACTCATTCAGCAGAGCGGGCCCGTTCTCCTCAGGCTTTGGCAGTGAACAGCGCTAGTTGGGTCCAGTCCTCCATCGCGGTCGTGAGGATCTTCTTGACCGCGGTCTTGGCCTGCTCGAGCGCCAGATCGATGAAGCACTGGCAGCGACGGAGCTCGTCACCGTTCAGGACGCAGAGCAGGATGCCGGTGATCTGCACGCCGCGGGCTGCGGCGGTTACCTTCGCATCGAACGGCAGTGGGATGCGTTCGATCAATTCCCGAGCGAAACGCTTAGCGAGGCCGCCGAAGCCCAGCAGCGACATGAGTCCGCCACCGAGCAGGCCGAGGACCTCGTGCGCTTTGTTCTTGGCGGCGAGGATGAGCTGGGCGACTTCGGCGAGCGCCTTGCAGTGATGGCGGCGCCTGGAGCGCACAAGCTTTCTGAAGGTATCCGATACCGCGTAGTCAGCCGCACGCTCGGCGACGGTCGCCTGCCAGCTGTCCGTGACAACGGCCGCGCAGAGCTCGATGGCGCCGTCGACCCTCCTGCGCTTGGCGAGCGAGAGGTTGCCGTATGAGCGATCTGGTGGTCGTCCTGGCTTGGGCTTCGGGCGTGGCCGCTTGGATGTGCCAGGGCCTGAGCGGCGCCTCCGCTTTCTTCGGGCGCTGGTTCGTGCCACGGTCCGAGCACTTGTCGCCCGGCGCACCGTCGAGCCCTTGTGCTGCCAGCAACGGACGCCGTCTCGTTTCACGGGCCGTCGGCAGGGCCGACCGTTGCGCTTGATCGCCTTGCACTTGGCCACACAAGAATCATCAGACGTTCAGGTCTGGTCCGTATTGGTGCCGGAGTGTCGGCGCCTTCAGCGGACGAACGGGGTCGACGGCTGCTCCGCGGCGAGACCGGCCAGTTCGAGGACCTAGGGAGCTCCGCCCTCTCCTGACCTCCGCAGAAACGCGTGACAACCTCCTCCCGACCGGTCGGTCGGGAGGAGGTTGTTGGTTTGTCAGCCTGCCTTTGCGTCGGCTGATGCAAACGCCGCCGCTTGGCTGAGGATTGCCGGGTTGGCTCTCCATCGGGATCGGCTGGCTTCGGGCGCGAGAGACTCACCGCCCGGACGAACGTCGGTGGGAGGCTGCGGGTCGGTGGGGTGGTTGGCGGGTCTGGGGGTAGGTGGGCGTCTGGTGGGGGGCGGGTCGGCCCACGTGGGGCGGGTGACGTGGACGGTGCCTTTGGTGATGGAGATGGTCCAGTTGCCTTGGTGTAGGTCGACGTGGTGTTGGCGGCAGAGGAGCGCGAGGTTCGAGATCTTGGTCTCGCCGCCGTCGATCCAGGAGATCAGATGATGCGCGTCGCACATGATGGGTGGTGCGCCGCAGATCACGCAGCCGTGGTCGCGGGCGTTGAGGGCGCGGCGCATGGCGCGGGTGACGAGTCGCTCGGAGCGGCCGACGTCCAGCGGTTCCGAGTTCGAACCGAGGACCAGCGGGATGATCTTCGCGTCGCAGGCGAGGCGCCGGACTGTGGCGGCCGACAGCCCGTCGCCGTACACCAGTTGGCCGCTCGCGTCCGCGGTGGCTGCCTTCAGATCCTCGAAGTCGATGGTCACCGTCAGCTGGGCCTTGGCGCCGTACCCCGGCACAGTGCCGTCTGCCGATGACGACACGTCCGTCACCTGTCCGGCCTCGACCGCTGCGGTCGCGATGCCGAGGGCGGCGGTCAGTGCGTCGGCCTGGCGCTTGTCGCGGGAGCGTGGGTCGGGCTCGCCGTCGACGGTCTTGTGAGGGCGGGCGCCGGCGTGGATGAGGGCGCGGAACAGTTCGGCGTTCTCGTTGGCGAGGTACCCGCGGAACTTCACCCCACGATCCGCGGGCGTGAGGGTCAGCGACTCGCGACCGTACGCCTTGAGTTCCTCCGGCTCGGGACCGTCGGTGTCGAGGATGTTCCGCATCTGGTCGCCGGCCTGGCGCAGCTCACCCGGTGACATGTGTGCGGCCAGCTTCACCAGCTGCCGCTCGGCGGCGTCGCGCTCGTCGATCGGCACGTCCGCCGGGACGCGCTCCAGCGCGGACACGATCGCGTCTGCCTGCGCGGGCCGCAGCAGCCATGCGTCGGCGTCCGCGCCGTCAGTGTCCGCGTCGTCGGCCACCTCGTCAGCCCGGTCGAGGGCATCAGGTGACGCGCCGGTCCGGTCGAGGGCAGCGGACACAGCCGGGTACTTCGACAGCGCCTGCGCGAGTCGGAGCGTACGGCGGGCTGTCTGCGCGTCCAGGCGGTAGCGGAAGCGCAGCAGCTCAGCGGTGTCCCGAGCGCCGAGCTCAGCCGCGTACCCGGTGCTCTCGATGCCGGCGACCACACTCAACCGGTAAGACTCCATCCGGGCGATCTCAGCATCCAGCGCGTCGAGAGTCGACAGCAGTTCGCCGCCGCCCATCGACCACACCGGCCGCTCGCCCAGGAGTTCCATACCTCGACCCTAGGCGGCTCCGCCGACGATCAACGAACCAGAATCCCCTTATTCTGTGGGCAATCCGTGGGCCCACGCAGTCAACAGACCTGCCAGCACTTCCTCCGCGTGGAGGGACGGCAACGAGTGATGGGTAGCGGTCTCGAGCTGTACGACGGTGGCCGCCGGGCTCAGCGTGGTGACGCGGCGCGTGAGCCGGGCCGGGTCCTGGCTCTTGCTCCGGCCGGCGACGAAGACCAGGGGAGCGATGGCTCGCAGCTGGTCATCCGTGGGGCGTTTGGTGCGAACGAAGGGGGTGGAGGGTTCCTCGGCGGCCAGACCTGCGAGTTCGAGGACCTGCGGGTCGACAGGTAGGCCTTGGGTCTCCCAGCGGAGGAACGAGATGCTCCGGGCACGGGACGGGCGGAGGATGCCCGGTAGCGCGCGGAGGATGTAGGGGATGCGCAGACCGGTGTAACAGTCCGTCGGGTCGAGCAGCGCCAGCCGATCCACGCGCTCAGGGTGGGCGATCGCGTAGGTCAGTGCGATCCACGCGCCGTACGAGTGACCGCAGAAGGTGGCCCGGTCGATGCCGAGGCCATCGAGGACGCCCGACAGCCACAGGTGCAGGTCGTCCGGCATCTTCGGCGTACGGCCGGTGTTGGTACTGCGGCCCGCGTCGACGATCAGGTCGATCGCGTACACCCGGTACTGCTCGGCGAGCTGCGGCGCGACGGCGAACCAGACAGGTGAGGTCGCGCCGTGTCCTGGAAGCAGTACGACGGGCGGGCCGTCCGCGGGTCCGCAGGCGTTGACGTGCGTCGTGCCGAACTCGTCGGTCAGCTCGAGTTGCTCGACCGGTACGTCCCAGCGGGTGAGGAGAGCGTCGTACGCGTCCTGGAAGGTCATGTCGCCGAGAATAGCTCACTGAGTGAGGTAATCTACCGGGCATGCGTGAAGGAGTGATGCCGGCCGACCCCGAGCGGGCGGCCGCGCTGGAGTTGGTGCACCGGCTGCGGGACATCGTGCTCAGGTGGGAGCTCGCGATCGGGGAGTTCGCCAGGACGACCGGGCTGCACGCCACCGACGTACGCGCGCTGGTGAGCCTCCTGGACGCCGAACGGGCCGAGGTGGAGGCCACGCCCAGTTGGCTGGCTCAACAGCTCGGAATGACCTCTCAGGCCACGACGGCCGTCATCCACCGCCTGGAGGCTGCTGGGCATCTCGAACGCCTCAGGAGCCGCACAGACGGCCGCAGCGCTCGCCTCCAGGTCTCCGACAGCGCCGTCGACCTCGGCTGGCAGTTCTTCGGCCCGCTCCTCGACCGCATGATCACCACCACCCGGACCCTCGACCCCGACCAGCAGAGGCTCGTGAAGGGCTACCTGACCGCGGTCTCGGAAGCGCTGGGATAAACGAAAGGGCCCCGGCGAGTGCCGGGGCCCTTTCTCGTTCGGTACTTCGTCAGCTGCGGTCGCTGGTGACCTCGCGGTAGGTCTCCGTGTCTTCCGTCAGCTCGTGGATCTCGTCGGCGTCGTGCGCGTGCTCGTGCGCCTCTTCGAGCTCCTGTGCGGTCGGCTTCTGCACCGCGTCGGCGAAGTAGAACCGGGACAGTGCGGCACGGGCCTTGTTGAGGGCCCGGCGCGGTGCGCGTACGCCGTTGTCGTCGGTCTCCGGACCGATCTCGTGCGGTACGACGCGGTCCCGTGCGGTGAGCGAATACGCCTCGTACGTCGAGATCGGCTGGTGCTTCTCGGTGTACTTGCCCTCGGGCGAGCGCACGATGACACCGGTCTCGAGGCCGTGGGTGAGCCGCGCGTAGTCGGCCCGCTGCAGCGAGATCGCCCAGCGGCGCGCCACCCAGAAGGCCAGGATCGGCCCCAGGATCACCGCGAACCGCAGGAACCAGGTCACGTGGTTCAGCGAGACCCCGAAGTGGGTCGCGATCAGGTCGTTACCGCCACCGATCCACAGCAAGGCGTAGAAGGTGATGAACGCGACGCCGACGCCGGTGCGGGTCGGGACGTCCCGCGGCCGGTCCAGCAGGTGGTGTTCGCGCTTGTCACCGCTGATCCAGCCCTCGATGAACGGATACAGCGCGACCAGCGTGACGAACGCGGGCGGGATGATCAACGCCGGGATGAGCAGGTTCCAACCCAGCGTGATACCCCAGAAGTGCGACTCGAAGCCGGGGAATATTCGCACCGCGCCTTCCAGCCAGCCCATGTACCAGTCGGGCTGTGAACCCGCCGTCACCTCTGCCGGGTTGTACGGCCCGTACAGCCAGACCGGGTTGATCTGCATCAGCGCACCCATCAGGGCGGTGACGCCGAAGACCACGAAGAAGAAGCCGCCGGCCTTGGCCGTGTACACCGGGAACAGCGGGTAGCCGACCACGTTCTTCTGCGTCCGGCCGGGTCCGGCGTACTGCGTGTGCTTGTGGTACACGACCAGGAACAGGTGGGCCGTGACGAGCGCCAGGATGATGCCCGGTATCAGCAGCACGTGGACGATGAAGAATCTCGAGACGAACTCGTCGCCCGGGAACTCACCGCCGAAGATGAAGAAGTTCATGTACGTGCCGACGATCGGTGACGCCTGGATCATGCCGTTGGTGATCCGCAGACCGGTGCCGGACAGCAGGTCGTCGGGCAGGCCGTAGCCGATGAAGCCCTCGATGATGCCGAGGAACAGCATCCCGAAGCCGATCAGCCAGTTCAGCTCACGCGGCTTGCGGAACGCGCCGGTGAAGAACATCCGGAGCAGGTGCACCATCATCGCGGCGATGAACAGCACGGCCGCCCAGTGGTGGATCTGCCGGACCAGCAGACCGCCGCGGACGTCGAAGGTGATGTCCAGCGTGGAGGCGTAGGCCTCCGACATGTGCAGACCCTTGAGCAGGCTGTACGAGCCGTTGTACTGGACCTCGGCCATCGACGGCTTGAACCAGAACGTCAGGAACGTGCCGGTCAGGATCAGGATGATGAAGCTGTAGAGCGCGATCTCGCCGAGCATGAACGACCAGTGGTCGGGGAAGACCTTCCGCAGGTTCTTCTTCCCGATCTTCGCGATGCCCAGCCGATCGTCGACCCACTTGACCGGACCCGGAAACTCTGTGTTAGCGGACACGTTTGTCACCCTCGTTCCCAGAAGCTAGGGCCGACCGGCTCGGTGAAGCCGCTCTGCGCAACCAGATAACCCTCGCTGTCCAATGCCAACGGTAGCTGAGGCAGCGGCCGGGCCGCAGGCCCGAAGACGACCTTGGCGCTGTCCGACAGGTCGAAGGTCGACTGGTGACACGGGCAGAGCACGTGGTGGGTGGTCTGCTCGTACAGCGAGATCGGGCAGCCGACGTGGGTGCAGATCTTCGAGTAGCACAGGATGCCGTCGATGCCCCAGTTCTCCCGGCCGGGCTTGGTGCGGATCTCGCTCGGCTTGATCCGGACCACGATCACCGCGGCCTTGGCCTTGGCGTTCTGGTACGCGGTCGGGTTCTCCTCCTGCAGCGGGGCCAGGTTGGCCGGCGCCGCGTTGACCAGCTGGCCGACGATCAGGTCGGACGGCTTGATCGGGCGGTCGGTGACGTCGTTGACGACCCGGATGCCCTTCGCCCAGATGGTGTTGTAGAGCGCCCGGCCCGGCAGCGGGCCGAGGTCGCGCAGGAAGATGATGGCCGGCAGCCCGAGCACACCCAGCGCGCCGATCAGCGAGTTGCGGATCATCTTGCGCCGGCCGAAGCCCGACTCGGCCGTGCCCTGCTGGAACGCCTCGGTGATCTCGGCGATCTGCTCCGGCGACGAGTGCGCCGCGTGCCGGTCCTCGGAGATCTCCTCGTCGACCATCAGCTTCTTGGCCCACTGGATCGCACCGGCGCCGATCAGGAACAGCGCGAGCCCGATGCACAGGCCCATGACCATGTTGTTCGCGTTGCCGGACAGCGGTCCGAACTGGAGGGTCGAGTTCCGCGAGATCGCGAAGTACGCGACACAGGCCCCGAGCACCAGCAGCGTGGCCAGGCCGAACATCGCCGAGACCTGCCGCTCGACGCGGTCGGCGGCCTTCGGGTCGATGTCGGTGATCCGCGGTTCGTGCGGCTCCAGACCCGGGTCCGGAATCGGCTCGGCCACCTCGACCGCGCCGTGGTGCTCGCCGTCGTCCTTCACCGCCGGAAGGTTCTTGTCGTCACTCATGAGCCTTCGCTCCCTTGGCCTTGACGCCCTTGGCGCCGATCCAGACCGCTACGCACACCAGCAGGCCGATGCCGACGAGCCAGCCCCACAGACCCTCGGAGACCGGGCCGAGCCGGCCGAGGCCGAAGCCGCCCGGGTCCTTCTGATTCTGCAGTGCCTTCAGGTAGGCGATGATGTCGGCCTTGTCCTGCGGCTGCATGACCTGGTCGGAGAAGACCGGCATCTGCTGCGGGCCGGTCAGCATGGCCTCGTAGATGTGCTTCTCACTGACGCCCATCAACGACGGCGCGTACTTGCCGTTCGGCAGCGCGCCGCCGCGACCGGCGAAGTTGTGGCAGGCCGTGCAGTTGGTGCGGAACAGCTCGCCGCCACGGGTGATCTGCTCGTCGGTGGCCTTGCTCACGTCGTACGAGTCCTGCGCGGGGACCGCCGGGCCGGGGGCCAGCGAGGCGATGTACGCGGCCAGGGCCTCGATCTCCTCCTGCGTGTACGCCGGGGTCTTGCGCGGGATCTGTGCGCCCGGCTGCATCGCGGGCATCCGGCCGGTGCCCACCTGGAAGTCGACCGCGGCGGCGCCGACGCCGATCAGCGACGGGCCGGCCATCTTGCCCGCGCCGTTCCCGCCGCCCTCGGCGTTCAGGCCGTGGCAGCTGGAGCAGCCGACCGAGAAGAGCTTCTTGCCCTCTTCGATCTGCTGGGACTGGGCCGAGTTGTCCGCCACCGCGTCGTCAGGGGCGAAAGCGGCGTACGCCGAACCCACTGCCAGGAGGCCGAACAGGAGCACGACGAGGCCGGCGGACCGGTGCCGTCGTCGCGCGGAGAGAAAGCGCGCCGGTGACAAGGAAGATCTCTTCTCACTCATTTGAGCAGGTAGATGGTCGCGAACAGGGCGATCCAGACCACGTCGACGAAGTGCCAGTAGTACGACACGACGATCGCCGAGACGGCCTGTTCGTGGGTGAACTTTCGAGCCATGTACGTCCTGGCCAGGACGAACACGAAGGCGATGAGGCCGCCGGTCACGTGCAGCGCGTGGAAACCGGTGGCCAGGTAGAAGACCGAGCCGTAGGCGGTGGACGAGATCGTCAGACCCTCGTGCACCAGCCCGGTGTACTCCGTCACCTGACCGGCGACGAACACGGCGCCCATGATGTACGTGAGGATGAACCACTCACGCATGCCCCAGTTGCGCGGGTTCGTCAGCGAGCCGATCCGGCCCACCTTGCCGTGCTCGGCGGCGAACACGCCGGCCTGGCAGGTGAACGACGACGCGACCAGGATGAACGTGTTCACCGAGGCGAACGGGACGTCCAGGAGGTGCGTCGACACCTGCCACAGCGTCTCCGTCCCCGGAGCCGCGGCGGCGGTCGTTACCGACCGGATCGTGAAGTACGCCGCGAACAGTGCGGCGAAGAACATCAGTTCGCTCGAGAGCCAGACGATCGTGCCGACACTGACCATGCTGGGACGGTCGTGGTGTCCGTGTTCACGAGACGCTGGGAGCGCGGTTGCAGTGGCCACGCCGTCATTATGTCGGTCCTCGCGTTCAGCGCTACGACCACCCCCGTGCATGTCGTGAACCGGGTGTTCCTACTGTTGAAGAGTGCTTCCCCTCCACGCCACGCCCGGCGACCAGATCGAGCCGCTGACACCGGTCCGGTTGCTGACGGCATGGACCTTCGAGCCGGTGTTACTCGGCGTGATCATCATCCTCGGCGGCCTCTACTTGTACGGCGTCCACAAGCTGCGCAAACGCGGTGACAAGTGGTCCCGGGCGCGCACGTTCGCGTTCGTCGGACTGGGCCTCGGGAGCGCCGTGATCGCCACCCAGTCGGCGCTCGGCACCTATGACACGGTCCTGATCAGCGTGCACATGGTGCAGCACATGATCCTGTCGATGCTGACGCCGCTGATGCTGGCGCTCGGCGCGCCGATCACGCTCGCGCTCCGAACGCTGCCGCAGCGGCCCCGGAAATGGTTGCTCTCCGTGTTGCATTCGCGGATCGCCAAGGTGCTGTGCTTCCCGTTGATCGGCTTCACGCTGTTCGTCCTGAGCCCGTGGGCGCTGTACTTCAGCGGCTGGTACGACGCGACGTTGCACTCCGCCGTACTGCATGACTTGTTGCACCTGCACTTCATCCTGGTCGGGTCGCTGTTCTTCTGGCCGCTGCTCGGGCTGGACCCGGTGCCGGGCCGGGTGATCTATCCGTTCCGGCTGATGCTGACGTTCCTGACGCTGCCGTTCCATGCGTTCCTGGGCATCACGATCATGTCGGCCAACAAGCTGATCGCCGAGGACTGGTACACCAGCTTCGGGCGGTCCTGGTCGCCGTCGCCGCTGCGGGACCAGTACATCGCCGGCGGTCTGTTGTGGGGTTCGGGTGACCTCGTCGGCGTGGTGTTCTTCGCCGTACTGTTCGTCCAATGGGTGCGGGAGTCGCAGCGCGAGGCACGCCGCGAGGACCGGCGCCTGGACCGGTTGGAGGAACAGGCTCGCCGGGCCGAACAGTCGCCCCGGTAGCATTCGGCGTGTCCAGTCTTCTTTGAACAAGCTTGGGATGGATCGATGAGTTCAGAGCGTCCGCTGAAGGTCCTGCTCTACAGCGACGACCGTACGACGCGGGAGTCCGTCCGGCTGGCCCTCGGCAAGCGTCCGGCGGCCGATCTGCCCGAGCTCGAGTACATCGAGTGCGCGACCGAGCCGGCCGTGATCAAGACCATGGACAAGGGCGGGATCGACCTCGCCATCCTGGACGGCGAAGCGGTGCCGGCCGGCGGTCTGGGCATCGCCCGGCAGCTGAAGGACGAGATCTTCCAGTGCCCGCCGATCCTGGTCCTCACCGGCCGTCCGCAGGACGCGTGGCTGGCGACCTGGTCGCGCGCCGAGGGCGCGGTCTCTCATCCGATCGACCCGGTCCGGATGGCCCAGGTCACCGCGGACCTGCTCCGCCTGCGGCTGTCCAAGCTGCCCGCCACCACCGCCTGATCCATGACCGCTTACACCTGGCCTCAGGTGCTCGGGCCGCTGATGCGGCGCGAAGACCTGGAGGCCTCCGCCACTGCGTGGGCGATGGAACAGATCCTGTCGGGCGCGGCGACGCCGGCGCAGCTGGCCGGGTTCGTGATCGCGCTACGGTCCAAGGGCGAGACGGTCACCGAGGTCGAGGGCTTGGTCGCGACCATGCGCGACTTCGCCACCCGGATCACCGTGTCAGGCCGGACCCTCGACGTTGTCGGCACCGGCGGTGATCAAGCCCACACGGTGAACATCAGCACGATGTCGGCGATCGTCGCGGCCGGCGCCGGCGCGAAGGTCGTGAAGCACGGCAACCGCGCGGCCTCGTCCGCGTGCGGCGCCGCTGACGTGCTCGAGGAGCTGGGGATCCCGCTCGACCTCACCGGGCCGCAGGTGGCCGAGGTGGGGGAGCGGGTCGGGATCACGTTCTGCTTCGCGTCGGCGTTCCACCCGGCCCTGCGGAACGCGGCGGTGCCGCGGCGGGAGCTCGGCGTACCGACGACGTTCAACCTGCTCGGCCCGCTGGCGAACCCGGGCGATCCGTCCGCGCAGGCGGTCGGGGTTGCGGACGGGCGAGTGGCCGGGCTGATGGCCGGCGTGCTCGCGCGGCGTGGGATCGACGCGCTGGTGTTCCACGGCGACGACGGGCTCGACGAGCTGACCACGCGTACGACGTCGCAGGTGTGGGTCGTCGGCGGCGGGAAGGTCGAGGGACCGGTCACGCTCGATCCGCGCGAGTTGGGGATCGCGCCGGTGTCGGCGGATGCGTTGCGGGGCGCGGACGCGACGTACAACGCGAAGGTTGTGCGGGCCCTGGTCGACGGCGAGCCGGGGGCGGTGCGGGACGTCGTACTGCTGAACGCCGGGGCCGCGCTGGCGGCGTACACGCCGGAAGAGGGTTCTGTGACGGCGCGGATCCGGGCCGGGATGGACCGGGCTGCCGAGGCGATCGACTCCGGTGCCGCGAAGGACGTGCTGGACCGGTGGATCGCTGCTTGCGCTTCGGTGCGCTGAGTTTGCTTGCGGAGGGCCGGCGGGGTTGACCCGCCGGCCCTTTCGTCATTTGTTGATCTGGATCTGGCTGACCTTGTGGCGGTACACGCTCTGCCAGGCGGAGGTCGATCCGGCGATATCGGCGATCGCGACATCCGCCGTACCGTCGCCGCGGTCGATCACCGAGATCATCACGGTGGAGTAGGTCTCCGCGAGCATCGGCACCTTGACGACGACCTTGGCGACGAGCTCGTGGCCGGGGTGGCCGTTCACCGTGATCGCCTTGTGCGTCGTGCCCTTCATCACCTGCGCGTCCTTGTCGTACAGGTTGATGATCGCGCGCGAGCCGATCTGTACGGCGGCTTCCCTCAGGCCTGCCGCGGTGTTCTTGTACGGGATGTCCGGCGGAAGCTGGCCGAAGGCGGTGTAGTTGCCCCAGGACGCGCCCTTGCCGTTGTAGTTCTTGTGGACGGTGAGCCAGATCGCGGCCCCGCCCCACAGGCCGGTCGTCTCGCCGTAGTTGCCCCAGGCCGAGCTCATGATCGGCATCGTGTCGTTGTTCGAGGCAACCATCGAGGTCCCGAGCACCTTGCCGTACGGCGTCGGCGTCTCCGACGGCTTCACCGACGGGCTGACAGTGTCGATCGGCGCACCACCCGACGGCAACGCGACCGGACTGACGGCATCCGCCTTCGACCAGATCCAGCCCACGCTCAACCCGGTCGTGGCAAGAGCCGCCACAACCAACACAATCGCCCCAACCAACCGAGCCCGCCCACCAATCCCAGGCAGCCCCCCACTCCCGCCATCTCCACCCCCACCAGGCAACCGCCCAGCACTTCGCGAGCCACTCACACCCGCAGCGTGCGCACCGCCCGCACCCGCAGCATGCGAGCCAGCCGCGCCGGCAGCGTGTGATCCGGCCTGGCCAGCAACGTAAGAGCCCGCTGCCCCAGCTGCGGCTCCAGCTGCCTGCGCACCGGCGGCGTGTGAGCCTGCTGCTCCGGCAGCATGTGCTCCGGCCTGGCCGGCAACCTGAGAGCCTGCTGCGCCGACCGCCTGTGCACCGGCAACTCCAGCTGCCTGCGCACCTGCAGCCGTGCCAGCGTGCGCACCGCCCGCGCCTACTCCCGGCCCAGCCGCACGCGAGATCGTCTGCCCAAGCGACGGTTGTCCAGCCGCACCGGCCTGCTGCGGCTGCCCGGCATGCTGCCCATGCTGAGGCCCAGTAGCTTGCGTCTGCCACCCAACCTGCCGAGGCCCACGCGAAGGCGCACCCTGCGGCGGCCCCCACATCTGCCCACCTTGCGCCTGCCCACCTTGCGGTTGCCCGAGGGACGGTTGCTGGGGAGCGCCATAGGCGGTCTGGTCCTGCCCAGACGGTTGTCCAGCTTGCGGGTGTCCAGCCTGCGGCTGGGCGACGGGCGGTTGCTGGGGAGCGGCATGGCCCGGCTGACCCTGCCCAGCCCACGGCTGGGCGAAGGGCGGTTGCCCAGCTTGCGGCTGGCCGGCTTGTGGTTGCCCAGCCGGCGGTTGTCCGAGGGGTTGCTGCGGAGCGGCATTGCCTCGCTGAGCCTGGCCGGCCTGTGGCTGACCAACAGGCGGTTGCTGCTGACCTGCTTGCCCCGGCTGGTGCTGACCTAGGTGTGGTTGCCCGGCATGAGCCGGACGAGCGTGCCCCGGACCTGGCTGACCTGGGCCCGGCTGTCCGCCGCTCGTCGTACCCGCCTGCGCCTGGGTCGCCTGTGGGCTACCGCCCACCGCCTGACCCGACCACGGCTGTCCGCCCTGACCCGGGGCTACCTGACCAGCACGCGGTTGACGTCCGCCCGGCTGACCTACGCCTGGTTGTCCGGCGTTGGTCGTACCCGCCTGGCCCTGGTTCGGTTGTGAGCCTCCGGCGACCGGCTGACCTGGCCACGGCTGTCCGCCGTACTCCGGGCCTACCTGGCCCGTGCCCGGCTGTCCGCCGTTCGTCGTACCCGCCTGGCCCTGGTTCGGCTGTGAGCCCCTGGCGCCTGACTGACCTGGCCGCGGCTGGCCGCCGTACTCCGGGCCTGCCTGGCCCGTGCCCGGCTGAGCTGGCCATGGCTGGCCGCTCTGACCTGCGCCTGGCTGACCTGCCGGCTGCGCCGGGCCTACCTGGGCCGCGCCTGGTTGCTGCGGCGGCTGGGCTGGGTGTGGCTGGCTCGTGAACTGCGGGCCTTGCGGTCGGGCTGCGTGCTGCGGTCCTGCGTGTTGCGGGCCGGGTTGCTGGGGAGTGGACTGCTGGGGGTTGGACTGCTGGGCAGGTGGTGGTGCGCCCCACGCCTGTCCGCCCGGCTGCTGGTCGGCCGGCTGTGGTGCCGGTTGGGGTGGTAGTTGCCAGCCTGGGTTTTGGGGGGCTGCGTGTTGGGGGCGGGTGGGGGGCGGTGGGGGTGGGGCGGGGGCGGGGGACTGGCCGAAGAGGGCGTCTGTGGTGTCGGGCGGGGGTTCTGGGGTGTTCTGCGCAGGCTGGATCCACGGGTTGGCGAGGGGGTCGCCGGGTGTGGGTACTGCGGGTGGACCGCCGTCGCCGGTGCGGGGCGGGGTCTGGTCTTCGTTCTCAGCCAACGTTGATTCCCTTGTAGGCCTGGCTCTCGGCCGCCTTGAGGTCTGGGCGGTTGTTGGGGATGCCGCTGATGTAGGCGACCGCCGTACCGTCGCCGAGGTCGAAAACGGCAACCGTCAGCGTAAGCACTCGATCGGTCACTGCCGCCGACTTCGCGGTAACGGTTTGCTGGTAGAACCAGCCCGACTTGTTCGTCCGCTTCACCGCGCCGTTCGCGACCGTCCGGTACGTCGCGGGGATCGATCCGTACATGCTCGTCCGCAGCTGCCCGGACAGCGTCGCCGCGGTCGCCTTCGCGTCGCCGTTGAAGCCCGATCCGGTACCGAGCCCGCCCACGAAGATGTCCGCGGTCCAGTCGTCGGCGCCGCTGACGTGCTCCTGCAGGACGATGTGCTGGCCGCTGGAGTCCAGCAGTTGCTGGACCAGACGCTTGCGGTCCGACCACGGCGGGGTCCGGCGCGGGAACGAGATCGCGTCCGAGGAGATCCGGCCGGTGCCTTCGTGCAGCTTCGGGTTCTTCGACTGGCCCGGCTTGGTGCTGCTCTGGTTCGTCGGCGTACCGCTCGATTGCGGCGGCGTACCAGTCGGGGTCGGATCGGCCTTCTTGTCGTCGCCCCCGCCGGTGATCAGCACGACAGCTAGGACGATCAGCAGCACGAACGCGATCCCACCGCCGACGAACAACGGCAGCTTGGCACCGGACCGGCCGCCACCACCGCCAGAGCTCTTCGACTTCTTGGTCCCGACGCCGGTACTCAGGTCGGTCTGCCCGCCCCAAGCCTCGTTCTCGTCCTCACCCCAAGCCCGCGGCCCCTGCTGCTCCGCCCAAGCCTGCTGCACGCCGCCCTGCTGGCCGCCGTTCTGCTGCTCACCCCAAGCCTGCTGTACGCCGCCTTGCTGGCCGTTCTGCTGTTCACCCCAGGCCTGCTGTGCGCCGCCCTGCTGGCCGCCGTTCTGCTGTTCGCCCCAGGCCTGCTGTACGCCGCCTTGCTGGTCGCCGTTCTGCTGAGCACCCCACGGCGGCTGCTGTTCGCCCTGCCCGTTGCCCCACGGCTGTTGTTCGCCGCCGTGATCGCCCCAGGGTTGCTGCTCGCCCTGTCCGTTGTTCCACGGCTGCTGCTCGGCCTGGTCGTTGTTGCCCCAGGGCTGCTCGCCGTTCTGCTGCATAGGTGCCGGGGTCTGCTGGCCTTGCTGACTCTGGTCCCAGCTCGGCTCGGGAGCCCAGCCGTTGGGGGTCTGCTGGTCGCCGTTCTGCTGTACGGGCCAGCTCTGCCCGCCCCACTGCTGGTCGCTGGCCTGCTGACCGTTCTGCGTCTCGGCAGCCGCCTGCGGACCCCACGGCCCTGACTCCTGTACCGCGTGCTGGTCACCAACAGCCCAGCCGTTGTCCGTCGGCGGCGCGTCATTCCCCGCGGCACCCTGCTGCGGACCCCACGCCTGCCCCTGGTCGGCCTGCCCGGCCTGCGCGCCGCTCCACGTCTGCCCCGGCTCAGTCTGCCCGGTCTGCGGGCCGCTCCACGCCTGCCCCTGGTCGGCCTGCCCGGCCTGCGGGCCGCTCCACCCCTGCCCCGGCTCAGTCTGCCCGGTCTGCGCGCCGCTCCACGCCTGCCCCTGCTCGGCACCCCAGCTCTGGCCCTGCTCGGCCTGTCCGGCGCCCCAGTTCTGGTTCTGCTGCCCGGAGTCCCAGCCCTGGTCCTGCTCGGGCTGCTGCTCAGGCGTCTGCTGTTGGGTGGGCTGGTCGGCCCAGAGTTGGACGGGTACGGGCTGTTCCTGTGTGGCGTCGTCGGCGTCCGGCATGGTCCACAGTGGTGCTGCTGGGTGGTCCGGGGTCTGGAGGTCTTCTTCGTCGCTGGCCTCTACGCCCCACGACGGCTGATCGCTGGACTGCTGTTCCTGCTCGTCGCCCGCCTGGCTGCCCCAGTCCGGCTGTAGCTGCGCGGCAACCTCGGCCGCGTCCGCCGCCTGAACCTCCGGGTCCTGCTCAGTCACATCCGCAGCCGACTCAGCAGCGTCGGCAGTCGCCACAGCACCGTCGGCAGCCAGGACGGCAGCGTCGGCAGCTGGGACGGCAGCCTCGGCAGGCTGGACGGCACCGTTGGCGGCCGGGACGGCGGCGTCGGCAGGCTGGGCTTGTTCCTTGGGCGTCGGAGCGAACCTTGGCTGCTCTGTGAAGCTGACGTCCGACCAGCCCTCGGCCGACTCAGCGGGCGCGGGCTCGGGCGGCGTGGGAGCGAGCTTGAGCGTCCAGCTGGAAGGTTCCTCGGCCTGCACAGCGGGTACGTCGGCAGCCGTCGTACCGAGCTCTGTCTCGAGCTCCTCCTCGGTGACCTCGCGCTGGGTCCAGTGCTCCGGGGGAGCAGGCGCGATCTCCGGCGCACCCCACGTCGCCTGGGCACGCTCTGCCGCGCTCGGCCCGGCGTCCTGGGCAGGTACCTCAGCGGTCACCGCACGCAGACGCGGTCCACCGTTCGCGCGGGTGCCGTCGTCGGTCTGCTCGAGGTCCCAGAGTTGTGGAGTAGCCGTCGGCTGCCACCAACCACCAGACTCCGCCTCGTCGCCCTGAGACTCCTGCACGGACCGCAGCCCCGGACCGGACCCCTCAGCCCCAACCGACTCCTGCCGCACCGGATCCTGCCCGACCGGCTCCCGCCGGCCCGGCTCCGGCCGGCCCGACTCCGGCCGAACCGGCTTCTGTCCGACCGACTCCGGCCGGCCCGACTCTGGCCGGCCCGACTCCGGCCGGCCAGACTCGTGCTGGCCCGACTCGTCGCGGCCCGACTCGTGCTGGGCCGGCTCGTGTAGAGGTTCCGGGTGTTCGGCGGTGTTCTCGTGTTCGATGTCGGTTTCGTTGGTCCACTTCTGGCCGTTCCAGAAGCGGATGGTGTTCGGCTGGCCGGTGGGGTCGGGGTACCAGCCGGCGGGGGGATTGCTCATCCGCGTCCTCGCTCGGCTGTCGCCGCGAGCGCGCCGAACACACCATGCACACCATGCACAAACCCACGAAGTACGCCGTTGTCGGCACGGAACTGGCCCCGGACGTTCATGTGTTCACCGTAACTTCAGCTCGTGTCAGTCGGATCGATCAGAGCGGTCGTCAGACACCGTTCTCTTCGCCGAGGCTGAAGGCCGCCTCCAGGTCGTGGCTGGAGTACGCGCGGAACGCGATATGCGTCTCGGTGCTCACGACGCCGGGCACCCGGTTGACGTGCTCGGGGATGACCGTGGCCAGGTCGTCGTGCCGCGCGACCCGGACGAGCGCGATCAGGTCGAGTCCGCCGGTGACGGAGTACACCTCGCTGACGCCCTCGATCGCCGCCACCTGCTCGGCGACCTCCGGGATTCGTGCGACGTCGGCCTTGATGAACACGATCGCGGTGACCATGCCGTCCTCTCCTCAGAGCTCACACTTCAACCGGCTGAATCATAGTGTGGTCGAGGCCCCGCAACGCCCTCGCCGTCGCTTCGTCCGCGGGCAGGAACGCCTCCATCCGCAGTTCCGACACGGTCACGTCGATCGCCGTGCCGAACCTGGTCAGCGTGGTGATGAGGTGTAGATCACCGTGCTGCGAGCGGAGATGGAGCGGTACGGCGAGTCCCAGGTGGTCGGGCGCCGGCCGGGGCGGGACCAGAGCGGTGAGCTCGTGGATCAGGGCGACGGCCGCGGGTGACGGGTTCTGTGCGGCCTCGCGGGTCAGCGCGTCGATGACGTGCCAGGACCATTGGGCGAAGTTGACGATTCGGGGCGCGAGGCCGCCCGGATCCAGCAGCAGCCGGGGGATGTTGATCGGTCCCGTCAACAGGCGATCGTCCACGTCGGCGGTGAGGACGTGGAAGGCGTTGTTGGCGAGGACCAGATCGCCGTTGCGGTCTACGACCACCGCCGGATACGGGCGGTGCCCCTCGAGGATCGCCTCCAGCGCGGTGCGGATCGCTCCGAGGCCAGGCGCGCCGTACGGCGTCTCGTCGTACGCCGGCGCGTAGCCACCGGCCACGAGCAGCTGGTTGCGCTCGCGCAGCGGAACCTGCAGCGACTCGGCGAGCCGGATGATCATGTCCCGACCCGGCGCCGATCGACCGCTCTCGATGAAGCTGACATGCCGCTGCGTCGTCCCGGCACGGATGGCCAGCTCGAGCTGGCTCACTCGTCGTCGGGTCCGCCACGACCGCAGGTCCGCGGACAGCTCTGATTCCATGCCGCAGTTCTAACGCACGCCACCGACAATCCATACCCAGCAGGGAATTGTCGGCCTACACACACGCCCGGCAAGGTCGTACCCATGAACAGCAAAGACCTGGCGAACCGCTATGTAGCAGTCTGGAACGAGCCCGACGCCGACACCCGCCGCAAGGCGATCGAGGAGCTGTGGACGGAGGACGGCGTACACCTCCTCGAGCCGCCCGAGGACATCGCCAAGCGCGCGACCGAGATCGGCGTGACCGCAAACCTGGAGGCCCGTGGCCACGATGAGCTCGTACGTCGGGTCACCCGCGCGTACGACGAGTTCGTCGCACCTGGCCAGTACGAGTTCGTGCCGCACGGCGAGCCGGCCGCGCTCCGCGACCTGGTGAAGCTCCGCTGGGCGATGGTCCCGGCCGGTGGGGGAGAGGCCCTTGCCATCGGCATCGATCTCCTGCTGCTCGCCCCTGACGGCCGCATCCTCACCGACTACCAGTTCATCGAGGCTTAGGGGGTGTCTGATGGTTCCGCGCCTACTGCGGGGCACTCGGCACGGCACCTCGCCGCACGGGTGCAAAGGGAACGATGCTCCGCATCGACCCCTTCGCCCCCGCGCGCCGATGCACCGTGCCGAGCACCTCCTCGCTACGGCGCGGAACCATCAGACACCCCCTAACCCACCCGAGCAGGACCCAGCGGGCGGAGGTGGCGGCGGCGTTCGGTGGGGTGGTGGTGGGCGTCGGAGTGGGAGTTGTCGAGGCGGGTGAGGTGACGGCCGGCGCCGCTGACCGGGCAGGTCCAGGTGCCGTCCATCTCGACCAGGCGGACGCCGGGGAGCTCGAGCCAGCGCAGGATCAGCTCGATCTCCTCCGGCGACGCGGCTGCCACCGGGCCGATACCCGGCAGCACGGTCTCGGCCGAAGCCCTGAGCATCTCGAGATGCGGGCGCGGATCCGTGCCGCGTGGCGTGAACCCGGCCGCCGCGAGCCGACCACGCCGGATCACATGCAGCTCCCAGCCACCGTCCTCGGTCCGCCGGGCCGCACAGATCTCGGCGCATCCGGTCACCGACGCCATCCGTTGCATCCGCGCCGAACTCCGCACGAACGCACTCAACCGATCCCGATGTACGGCGGCATCCTCGAACCGCTCGTCCGCCGACAAGAGGTCGATCCGCCGGTCCAGCGCCTCGACCACCGGCGTCGGATCCACAGTCAGCGCAGTCCGCAGCCCCGCCACGAACTCGCCGTACGAATCCATCGAGATCCGCCCGTCGCACGGCGCCACGCAGCGACCCATCTCGGCCAGCACACAGGGCGACAGCGAAGGGTGCTTCGACATCCGCGCGGTGCACTGCCGGATCGGGAACGCCTCGTGCAGCGCGGCCATCGCCCGCTCGGCCGTCTTCCGCGAGCTGAACGGCCCGAGGTACCCGGCGTCGTCGTCACGCACCTGTTTGACCAGCGACAAGCGCGGAAACGGCTCGACCGTGACCTTCAGCCAATGCTGCCGCTCGGGAAACTTCGACCGCCGGTTGTACCGCGGCTTGTGCTCCCCGATCAGCCGCAGCTCCCGGACCTCGGCCTCCAGCGGCGTACCGCACTCGATGCCGCGGACGCCGGTCGCGATGCCGACCATCTCGCCGATCCGGTTACGGGTCTCGGAGGCCGTGAAGTACGACCGGACACGGGTGCGCAGGTCCTTCGACTTCCCGACATACAGCACCTCGCCGCGGTCGTCGGTGAACAGGTACACACCCGGTGCGTGCGGCAACGACTCGGCGAGGTGGCGCTTGGCCCGCACCGCCGGCGCGACCCGCGACGAGTACGTCTGCAGGTCCTCCAACGTTTGCACGCCCAACGACCCGACCCGCTCGAACAGCCCATGCAGCACGTCGACCGTCGCGCGCGCGTCCGACAGCGCCCGGTGGTTCGGCGTGACCGTGGTGCGGAACAGTTTGGCCAGCGTCCCGAGCTTGCAGTTCGGCGCCTCGTCCGGGGTGATCACGCGCCGCGCCAGCAGCGCGGTGTCGACGACGGCGAAGTCGGGCCAGTCGTATCCGTGCACGAGGCTCTCGTGCTTCAGGAAGCCCATGTCGAACGGCGCGTTGTGCGCGACCATCACGCACCCGTGCGCGAACTCCAGGAACGCCGGCAGCACCGACTCGATCCGCGGTGACGTGGCAACCATCGAGTTCGTGATGCCGGTCAGTACGGCGATGAACGGCGGGATCGTCTCCGATGGGTTGACCAACGTCTGGAACTCGCCGACCACCTCACCGGCCCGCACCTTCACCGCGCCGATCTCGGTGATGCCGCCCTCGCCGGGTGGATTGCCCGTCGTCTCGAGGTCGACGACGCAGAACGTGATGGCGTGCAGCGGCGTACCCAGGTCGTCGAAGCTGTGCTGCACGCCGCGGATCGGCATCGCTGGATCCGCGGCCTGTGCACGCCCTGGGCTGGTCATGGTCACGACGCTAAGAGCCGCCACCGACAATTCCGCAGGTGACACGCCTGCGAGTCGACTAGGCTCTCTGTATGCGTACACAGGCGATCACTGCGAATCAGGGCCACCAGCCCATCCGCTGTGGTCTGCGTCACTGGAGCACGAGCGTCCAGGTTGCCGTTCCAGCCGGACTGCGGACCGGTGACTGAGGCCGGCACCGCCGCGAGCTCCGCCGCTACGACTTTGCCTGAACCGGTCCGGCAACGCGTCCTCAACCTCGCCGCACATGCACTCGGTCAGCTCCCTGCAACTGACATCCCGGCACCGCTGCGCCGTTTCGCCAGCTTCGCGCCGGCGAAACGGGCCAAGCTGTCCGCCTCGGTGCTCGGTCCGATCCTCGAGACCGACGAACACTTCCGCAAGCTGACGGCCTTCGAGGTACGGCGGGAGCACCCGGAGCTCGGCGACGCCGTTGCGGACGGCGTACCGGTCCCGGCGGCCGACCCGGTCGAGGTGGCCGCACTTGCGTACCTGCTCCGCCCGGACGACTGGGAGCAGCACATCGCAGCGGCCGCCCAGGTCCCGGTGGAAAACCCGCGCGCCGACGACGAGGCCGTCCACCGGCTCGCCGACCAGCTCGATCAAGCTCGCACCGAGACTCGTCAGGTCCGCGAACGTCTTCGTGAACAGGTCAACGAGCTCAAGGCCGAGAACGTCACGCTCCGCCGCAAGCTCAACGAAGCACGGCAGAAGATCACCGGTCTGCAGACCGATCTCGAGCAACGCACCAAAGAGGCCGAGACCGCCGACGAACGCGTCGATGCCGCCCGCACCGAAGTTGAGCGGGAGCTGCGCAAGCTTCGGAGCCGGATCACCGAGCTGGAAGCAGTCGAGCACGCGGCCCGACGTACGGCGGGACAGGAGCGGGAGCTTGCAACGACGCGCACCCGGCTGCTGCTCGACACGTTGCTAGAGGCAGCGAGTGGGCTGCGTCGTGAGCTTGCGCTGCCGCCCGGGGGAGAGCTCCGCCCCGCCGACACAGTGGCCGGTTCAGAGCCCGAAGCGGCTCCGGTCGGACGTACGGCGCCTGAGGACGACCCGGCCTTGTTCGACGAGTTGCTGGCGTTGCCGCAGGTGCATCTGATCATCGACGGCTACAACGTGACGAAGACCGCCTGGCCGAACTCACCGCTGCATTCGCAACGTCAGCGCCTCGTCACTGCGCTGGGTGCGTTGGTCGCGCAACGTCGCGTCGAGATCACGGTGGTCTTCGACGGCGCCGAGTTGTCGGGCCCTGTGCAACTGAATCCGCCGCGCGGGGTGCGGGTGCGATTCAGCCCGGCCGGTGTGATCGCCGATGACGTGATCAGGCAACTTGTCCGCGCCGAGCCTCCGGGCCGGCCGGTTGTGGTCGTGTCGACCGACCGCGAAGTTGCCGAAAGCATCATCAAACTCGGCGCCCGCGCACTCTCCGCGACCAGCCTCATCTCACGCATCGCTCGCACCTGACAACAGAAATTGTCGGCGGGGTTCTCTAGCGTCCTTCTCAGCCGGATGCAAGTCCGGGTGCTTCCCCACTTGGAGGATGTTGTGCTGATCGACTGCGACGCCTGTGTGATGAAGGGTCCGGGCTGCCAGGACTGCGTGGTGACGGTCGTGCTCGGATTCGCTGCTGAGCGGGCCGGCAGCCTGCGCATCGACGACGACGAGCTGGCCGCGCTGGACGCCCTCGCCGATTCCGGCCTGGTGCCACCGTTACGCCTAGTACACGCCGTCAGCAGTGTCGAGCTTGATGCTGCTGCCCAAAACCCTTCCGACGAAGGCGAAACGATCGTTGGGTCGGGATGACGCTTCGTTAATTTTCGATCAAACCCGAGGGGCGAATTGCACTGGTCACGAAACGGTCACTACTGTTACGTCTCGTTGCCTCAGGGTGTCGGCCGCTCCGGCCGACCGGGCAGCGGCAAGCCGAGGGAGTGATCCGGCGAAGCCCACGGACTGATCGTCCGTGGCGGGCCTGATCAACGGGGACGGCGCGAGCAGAGGAAGGGACCGACCGGGCTGTGTCCATCGGACGCATCAACCGCACCAAGGGAATCGCCCTCGCCGCCATCACCAGCACCGCTGTCGCTGCGGGAGTGATCCTGATCCAGGGAGCGGCCAACGCCGACCCCGCGCCCACGCTGGCGGAGGCGAAGAAGCAGGTCGCCGAGCTGCAGCACCAGGCCGAGGTGTCGGGTGAGTCGGCGAACGACCTCCGCGGGCAGATCAGCGCCTCCGGTGCCAGGGTGAAGGCGCTGCAGACCGCGATCGCCAAGCAGCAGGGCCAGGTCGACGGTGTGAAGCGGCAGATCGGATCCCTCGCGGTCGCCGGCTACCAGACCTCGGGCATCTCGACGACGGCGCAGCTGCTGCTGTCGACGAACCCGGACCAGTTCCTCAGCCAGGCCTCCACCGCCCAGGCCTTCGCCGGCCAGCAGAACTCCGCGCTGCGTCGCTACCAGGTCGCCCAGGGCAAGCTCACCGACCTGCAGGCCAGCGAGCAGACCGAGCTGGCCGCGTTGCAGGCCGTGCAGGCCAAGCAGGACGCGTTCAAGACGCAGCTCCAGACGAACCTCGACAACGCGGAGAAGGTGCTCGACAAGCTCAGCGCCGCCGACCGCAAGCGGATCGAGGAAGAGAACGCCAAAGAGGCCGAGAAGGCGCGCAGCGAGCGCCCGACCCGCGGCGGCGACCGGGAAGACACGGACCTGCCGAACGTGCCGGCCAGCGGCCGTGCGGCGATCGCGGTGAACGCCGCGCTGTCCCAGCTCGGCGACCCCTACGTCTGGGGCGCCGACGGCCCCAGCTCCTACGACTGCTCCGGCCTGATGATGTACGCCTGGGGCAAGGCCGGCGTCTCGCTGTCGCACTCGTCGAAGGCGCAGACCGGTGAGGGCCGCCACGTCAGCAAGTCCGACCTGATGCCGGGCGACCTGATCTTCTACTACTCCCCGGTCAGCCACGTCGCGATGTACCTCGGCAACGGCCGGATCGTGCACGCCCCGCGTCCGGGCAAGAGCGTCGAGATCGCCCCGATGGACGAGATGCCGTTCAACTCCGCGGTCCGCCCGGGCTGACCTGCGCCCTTGACATACTCTGCGGCTCCGGGGGATCCCTCCCCCGGAGCCGATTCATTTGATGACGTAATGTCGGAGGAGGCCGGGTGTCCCGCCTGACTGGGGCAGGTGAGCAGCGAAGGGTCGAGGTGATCGACGATCAGGGCGACACGGTGCCGCTGCCAGTGATCCCGTCAGCCGATGACCCACGGGAGCCGAGTGGCCACCGGCAGATGCAGATCCTCAAGAAGGTCGCTCTCGGTGTCGCCGTCTGTCTCGTCGCCGGAGCCGGGTACGCCGGTCTGCGGCAGGTCGCCAACGCGCCCGCCGACCCGAACGGTTCGCCGGCGCACTCGCATCCGGGCACCTCGGCGACACCGGACCAGGCCGAGGCCGGAGTACGCCGGGCCGTCGCGGGCGAGGCCGTCCTGCAGAAGATGACCGACGCGGTCGAGAACGACAACCGCACCGAGTTCCTGGACACCATCGACCCGAAGGCCACGGACTTCCGGGGCAGCGCGCGGACGATCTTCTCGAACCTCACGACGCTCCCGATCAGCACCTTCCAGTTGCGCTACGTGAGCGACGACCCTGGCGCGCTGACGCCGGACCGGCAGACCCAGCTCGGCGGCACCCAGTCCTGGCTGGCCCAGGTCGAGGTCTCCTGGCAGCTCTCCGGGTACGACGTGAAGCCGGCCCGCGAGACCCTTCCGGTGACGTTCGTCACCCGCGACGGGACGACGTACGCCGCGTCGTTCTCGGAGCGGTTCGCGGCGGGGCAGCGGCGACCGGTGTGGGCGCTCGGCCAGGTCGAGGTCGCCAAGGGCAAGCACAGCCTGGTGGTCAGCCTCGGCTCGGAGTCGGAGGCGAAGAGCTACGTGTCGGTCGCCGACAAGGCGGTCGAGTCGGTGACCAAGGTCTGGGGCAAGAACTGGCGGCAGAAGGTGATCGTCTACCTGCCCGCCAAACAGGCCCAGATGGAAGGCATCCTCGGCGCCCAGCCGAACACGTACACCCAGATCGCCGCGGTCACATTCGCCGAGCTCGACTCGCCGGCCGTCGGCGCGCCGGTGCGGATCGTGGCCAACCCGAAGCTGTTCGAAGAGCTCGGCAAGCAGGGCCGCCGGATCGTGCTGACCCACGAGACCACCCACGTCGCGTCGACCGCGACCGCTTCGCCGGTGCCGTTGTGGCTGGCGGAAGGTTTCGCGGACTACGTCGCGTTCACCGCCGTGCCCGTGCAGGACGAGTCGGCGGCGAAGGAGCTGTTCAAGGCGGTCCGCGCCGGGAAGGTGCCGACCACGTTGCCTACGCCCGAGGCGTTCGCCGCGTCGGCGACCGAGCTGCCGCAGGCCTACGAGTCGGCGTGGCTTGCGTGCCGGCTGATCGCCGAGCATGACGGTCAGGCCAAGCTGGTGAAGTTCTACCGGGCTGTGCACGCCTCGAAGAGCTCGACCGGTCTCGCGGACGCATTCAAGTCGGTGCTGGGCACGACCGAGGCCGAGTTCGTCGCCGACTGGCAGAAGTACCTCGAGAGGCTCGCCGGTGCCTAAGCCGGCCGGCCGGTCGGCTCCCTGGATCGCCGCCGGCGTGCTCGCCGTCGCGCTCGTCTTCACGATCGCCGTCACGACTCCGTGGCACCTGATCGACCTGCCGGAACCCGATGCCACGCTGGACTTCACAACCGCCGAGATCGCCCGCCAGAACGCGTTCCGTCACGAGATCCTGCCGTGGTCGACGGCGTCCTGGATCATCTCGCTCGTGGTCCCGCTGGTCATCGGCTTCACCCCGCTCGGCCGCCGGTTGTACGACGCTCTGCACGTCCGGCTCTGGTTCATCGCCGTACCGATCACGGTCGCCGGCGTCGTCCTGATCACGAGTCTGCTCACCGTCCCGACCGACGTCTTCGCGGAACGGGTCAGTCTCAAGTACGGCCTGTCGGTGGAGAACTGGCGGCTGTGGGTGTGGGACCGCGGCGTCAACTGGGCCATCACCTCGCTCGGGCTCGCGGTGGTCGCCGTCCTCCTGATGGCGTTCGCGAAGATCTGGCGGCAGCGCTGGTGGTTGCCTGGGGCAATCGTTGCGGCGCTGCTCGTGCTCGGCGTCTCGTTCGCGTACCCGGTGCTGATCGAGCCGCGGTTCAACCACTTCACGTCGATGCCGGCCGGTGCCCAGCGCAACGAGTTCCTGGACCTGGCCAAGCAGGACGGCGTACCGGTCAAGGACGTGCTCGTCGCGGACGCGTCGAAACGGACGACGGCCCTGAACGCGTACGTCTCCGGCTTCGGCTCGACCCGTCGGCTGGTCGTCTACGACACGCTTCTCAAGGACACCCCGCCCGCGCAGGTACGGCTCGTCGTCGCGCACGAGCTCGGTCACGCGGCGGAGGACGACGTACTGCACGGAACGCTGATCGGCGTTCTCGGTACGGCGTTCGGTGTCACGCTGCTGTACTTGCTGCTCGGGAACCGGATGGCCGATCCGCGGCGGGCCGCGCTGCTGGTCGCGTTGATTGCCGCCGCGACGACGCTGGCGAGCCCGGTGCAGAATCTGGTCAGCCGAAAGATCGAGGCCCGCGCCGATTACCACTCGCTGCGGCTGACGAACGATCCGCAGAACTTCGTCGCGATGCAGCACGACCTGGCCGTGCAGAACATCTCCGGTCTCGACCCGAGCCGCTGGCGGTACTGGATGTTCGCCGACCACCCGACCCCGCCGGAGCGGATCGCGATGGGCCGGGCCTGGGGGACCGAGAACGGCGACCCGGTCCCGCCCCTGGTCAAGCGATGACCGTCCTGGTCGTCACCAACGATTTCCCACCACGCCAAGGCGGGATCGAGACATTCGTCCGCTCCCTCTGCGACGAGCTCCCGGACATCGTCGTCTACACCTCCCGAGAGCCGGGCGACACGGCGTACGACGCCACGCTGCCGTTCCCGGTGATTCGCGACCGTACGTCGATGTTGTTGCCGACGGCACGTACTACGAAGCGCGCCGTCGGACTGATGCGGGAGCACGGCGCGGATCGGGTCCTGTTCGGGGCGGCGGCACCGCTGGGGTTGATGGGGCCCGCGCTGCGCCGGGCGGGGGCGCAGCGGATCGTCGCGATGACGCATGGGCATGAGACCTGGTGGGCCGGCGTACCGGGAGCTCGGCAGGCTTTGCGGCGAATCGGGGATGCGGCGGACACGCTCACGACGGTGTCGTCGTGGTGTGAGGAGCAGATCGTCCCAGCCCTTTCCCCGGCAGCGGCTCAACGCGTACGAAGGCTGACGCCGGGAGTGGACACGCACCGCTTCGCCCCGGGCTGTGGTGGCGAGCAGGTGCGCAAGGGGCTCGGTCTGGAAGGCGTCCCGGTGGTCGTGTGTGTATCGCGGCTGGTTCGGCGCAAGGGGCAGGACACGTTGATCCGGGCGTGGTCGCGCGTTCGCCAGTCTGTGCCGGGCGCCACGCTGCTACTCGTCGGTGGCGGGCCGGATCGCGAGTACCTCGAAGAGCTGGCGTCGGCGGCCGGGGTCGCGGAGTCGGTGGTGTTCACGGGTGCGGTGCCGTGGGCCGACATCCCGCCGTACATCGATGCTGCTGATGTGTTCGCGATGCCTTGCCGGACAAGGCGGTTCGGGCTGGAGCCGGAGGCGTTGGGGATCGTGACGTTGGAGGCCTCGGCTACCGGAAAGCCGGTGATCGTGGGGGATTCCGGGGGAGCGGCTGACACGGTGAGACACGGGGAGACGGGGTACTTGGTCGACCCGCACAACCCGGTCGCCGTAGGTGTGCGCGTTGTGGAGCTGCTGACGAACGCCGGGCACCGTGATGCTTTGGGTGCGGCGGGGCGCGAGTGGGTCACTCAGGAATGGTCCTGGGGGAGGTCCGGTGCGGTGCTGCGGGAATTACTGGACAGCTGATGCGTTGAATCGTGTACTGTGATCGACATGCACCGGATGTTCCGACTTGCCGCAGCCGTACGAGCTTCCCGCTCCCCGGCTGCCGCTGCCTGACATCTTCGAAACTCCCACCGGCGACCGGAAACGGTTCGCCGGTGTTGTTGTTTCTGAGCCCGGTGGTCTGATTCCGGTCCGATCTGAACAAGGACCCCGAAATGACCATCAGCAGGACTTTCATCGACTTCTTCATCGACCGCGACCACGTCCCGACCACCGGGTCCACGCTCATCCCGCGGCAGGGTGATCCGGTGCTCTTCACGACCTCCGGGATGCATCCGCTCACGCCGTACCTGGAAGGCGAGCCGCATCCACTGGGGCGCAGACTCGTGGGCATCCAGCGATGCCTGCGAACCACCGATCTCGACGAGGTGGGGGATCCGACCCACCTGACCGTGTTCGAGATGCTGGGCTCGTGGTCGCTCGGCGACTACGGGAGCAGCGAGACGCTGAAGTGGGGCTACGAGCTGCTCACCACCCGCTTCGGCCTCGACCCGCGGCGGATGTACGTGACTGTGTTCGGCGGTGACGAGCAGGTGCCGCTGGACCAGGAATCGCTGCGGACCTGGCAGGAGCTCGGCTTGCCGATCGAGCTGACCATCGAGGACAACTGGTGGTCGAACGGCCCGACCGGTCCGTGCGGCCCTGACTCGGAGATCTTCGTCTGGACCGGCGACGGCGAGCCGGAGGGTACGCCGACCACTGACGACCGCTGGGTCGAGGTGTGGAACCACGTGATGATGCGTTACCGCCGGCTCGACGACAGCTCGCTGGAGCCGCTCAAGCAGCAGAACATCGACACGGGCCTCGGCCTCGAGCGGCTGACGATGCTGCTCGAGGGCAAGCGGTCGGTGTACGAGACCTCGCTGTTCGAGCCCTGGATGCGGACGATCCCGAAGCTGTGGAAGCTCGACGAGCGGTCACAGCGGATCGTGATCGACCATCTGCGCTCCAGCATCGTGATCGTCGGCGACGGCGTGTACCCGTCGAACACGGGCCGCGGGTACGTGCTGCGCCGGCTGATCCGCCGGATGCTGACCACGCTGTGGCGCGACGACGACTCACGGTCGCTGTCCGACGTGCCGATCGACCTGTTCGAGCACACGCTGAACCATTTCCACCAGGGCGAGACGGTGACGCTGATCCGGCGGATCCTGATCGACGAGGAGATCCGGTTCAGCAACCTGCTCGACCGCGGCCGGAAGGTGCTCAGCCACGAGCGGTTCCACAAGTCGCTCGACGACACCGACTACGAGTACCTGCACGAGACCCACGGTCTGCCGCGGGAGTTGGTGGACTCGCTCAGATGACCGGATCCAGTACGTCGGTGCGGGGAGCGCCAGAACCAGGATCAGAATCCGGGATCTCCGGCGAGGCGACCTTCCCGACCGACGACTGGGCCACGAACGCGCCGACGAGCACGATCACGCCGCCGATGATCTGGTTGGTCCGCAGCGTCTCGCCGAGCAGGATCAACGCGAAGATGCACGCCGCCACGACCTCGACATACGCGACCGCGCCGGCGATCGCCGCGGACAGGCGCTGCACCGCGGCCGCGCCGGCCAGGTAGGCGACGACCGTACTCACGAGGATCAGCCAGGCGGCCATCAGCCAGCCGGGTGCGTGCCGGTGGCCGATCGCGATCGAGTCGACGAGCACGTGCCACGGCGTACCCCATGGTGCGGCGATCAAGGTGAGTACGACGGCACCGACCACGCTGCCGGCCGCGGTCATCACCAGCGGATCCGCGGCGCCGGTCAGCTTGTCGATCAGGATGAAGTACGTCGCCTGGCACGCGGCCGCGCCGAGTCCGGCGAGCAGACCGATCGGGTCGATCTGCAGGCCGGTCCAGATCTCGGCCACTGTCGCGAGGCCGACGACCGCGATGCTGACGCCGATCGCGGCCGATCGCGGTACGGCGACCTTCTGCCCGAACTTCAGCCAGGCGACCACCAGGATCGGGCCGGAGAACTCGAGCATCAGCGCGACCCCGACCGGCAGCCGGCTCGCCGCGAGGAAGAACAGCGTCTGGCAGCCTGCGATGCCCGTCAGGCCGTACAGCACGAGCGCCTTCCAGGATGCCCTCGCCGCCCGCAGCCCGGCCCGGCCGCGGAACGCCAGCACGAGCGGGACGAGTACGACGGCGGCGCCGAGGATGCGCAGCCAGGCCGCCTGCTCAGGCGTGAACCCGGCCCCGATCAGCGCTTTGGCGAACGGTCCCGAGCCGCCGAACGTGATCGCGGAGAAGATCGCGAACCCCAACCCCACCGACTTCGTGCTGTACATGGGCATAACGGTCTCATGCTCATTACAGGACTGTCGAGCCAGATCTCACAGGATGTTCACCGCCCGAGCCGCCACCACCGCGATCGTCAGCAAGGAGATGAGTGATTGGGCGCCCATCAGCGTCTTGGTGCGTGCGGTCAGCGGCATCGTGTCGGTCGGGCTGAACGCGGTTGCCGCGGTCAGCGACACGAACAGGTAATCGGTGAATCCGGGCAGCCAGCGCTCCCAGCCGGGCAGGTCGACGGTCAGCTGCGGGAACAGCAGGTCGACCCGCTCCTCCTTGCGGACGTGCTCGGGCGCCCGCGCGAACGGCCCGCCGCGGTCGACCTCCCAGTACCAGACCGCGAACGCGACGACGTTGGTCACCCAGATCACGACGGCGCCCTTCACCAGGACGTCGCCGTTGTTGGCGGAGCCATGGTTCAGGAAGTAGATCAGTCCGCCGAGGTACACCGCGTTGGCGACCACCAGCAGGCCGATGAGCACCAGCGCGACCCAGCGCAGCCAGGGCTCGTCCCGGGACAGGTGGAACGGGTTCATCCACACCAGCGGCAGCAGGAGCAGCAGCCCGAGGCTCGGCAACAACCATTGCGGCAGCACGTTGATCTGTGTCGGCACGAGCACCTGCAGGATCAGCGCCGCGCACACCGCCAGGGACGCCGGCCATCGCCGGATGTGACGCATGGTCGGCGCTGGAGCTTTCTGAACCTTGTTCACCCCCGCATTCTGTCTCCGATGCCGTGCTATCCGACGGAGGCGTCGACGACGGCCTGTCCAACCTCGGTACGCCGGTAGTGGACCTGATGGCCTGTACGACGCCGTGTGGCGAGCCCGGCGTCGTACAGAGCGGAGAGATGTTCGGCCACCGTTGCCAGCGCGAGGCCGTATTGGTTGGCGAGGGCGCTGGTGGTCGCCGGTGGGTCGAGTGCGACGAGGAGGGTGGCGCGGGTGCGGCCGAGGAGGCGGGCCAGCGGGTCCGGGGGAGCGGGTGCGTCGGACCAGAGCCGGGCGGCGCCGCGGGCCGGGTAGACGAGGGTCGGGTGGTACGCCGGGTCGGCGACGATGACGAGGTACGGCCAGGCGAAGACTCCGGGCACGAGGAGCAGGCCCTGGCCGGTGAGGTCGCGGTCCTCGGAGCGGTACCGGGTGGCGATCAGGCGGTCGTCTTCCCAGGCGAGCGTGGGGTGCAGGTCGTCGAACAGGCCGGCGAGGCCGCCGTCGGTGAGTTGCTGACCGCGGTACGCGATGTCGTCCTCGAGGACGCGGCTGATCAGCGGCCAGTCGGGCTTGATCAGGGTCTCCCAGGCGCCCTCGATCTCGTCCGCGAGCCGTTCACGCGTTCCGGCGAGATCCTCGAGCATCTTGTCGATCTCGGGCGCGGCCGGGTTCTTCAGCTCGTCCCGCGAGCGGATCAGTTCCGTCCGCACCGTCTCGAGCGGGGTACTGCGCACGCGGGCGATCTCGGTCGCGAACTTGGCGCGGGACGCCTTGGGCGGCGGTGTCAGGAAGTCCGGCGTGAATCCGACCCGCGGCTGCACCGCCTTCAGCCCGCGCAGCTCGAGCGCGCTCGCGGCTTCGCGGTTCGCGTCGATCCAGTCGCCGTACAGCGGGCGGTGCTTCGACCCGTTGAGCACTCGTACTGCGGACATCGTCTCCCACAGCGGCGACGCCCCGAACCGGCAGCGCAGGGCATCCGCCTGCGTGAACCGCAGTACGGTCATGAGCGCGAACTTTCGGCCACAACCAAAACTCTACGCCGGACGGGCGGCGGTCGTGCACCCTCTCGGCGTGAGGTCCTACGGAGCTGTCCTGAGCGTTCCCGGTATGCGGGCAGTGTATGCAGCGCACACGGTCTCGATGCTGGGTACGGTCGCGGCGCAGGTCGCGCTCTCGATCCTGGTCTTCGAGCGCACCGGGTCGCCGTTACTGTCGGCACTCGTCCTGGCGTGCTCGTTCCTGCCGTACGCCGTGGGCGGCGTCCTGCTGTCATCGGTCGCGGACCGGTTCCCGGCGCGGAGGGTGCTGGTGGTCTGTGATCTGCTGAGCGCTGCCTGCGTGGCCGCCATGCTGCTGCCCGGGATGCCGGTTGCGGGACTGCTCGGCTTGCTGCTGGGGACCGGGATCATCGCCCCGCTGTTCGCCGGGGCGCGGGCGGCGAGCTTGGCGCACCTGCTGCCGGGTGATCTGTTCCCGATCGGGAGATCGTTGCTCCGGGCAATCAGTCAGGTAGCAGTGCTGAGCGGCTTCGCTCTCGGCGGGATCGCGGTCGCGCTGATCGGCGCGAACTGGCTGCTGGCTCTCGATGCGGCGAGCTTCGTCGCATCCGCCGTCCTGATCGGTGCGGGGACGCCGTACACCCCGCCGGGTGAGCGGAAGAGCAACACGGTCCGGGACTCGTGGTCCGGGCTGCAACTGCTGTTCGGCAACGCGAAGCTTCGCTACCTCATCCTGCTGACCTGGGTGGCCCCGGCGTTCTCCTCGGTGCCGGACGGACTGGCCGTTGCCTATACCGCTCAGGTCGGCACCGCTGCCGCCGCTGCCAGTGTGCTGTTCACCGGCTATGCGGTCGGCTCCGTTCTCGGCGAGCTCGTCGTCGCGCGGTTTCCCCCTTCCGCGCGGCGACGGCTCGTCGTCCCACTCCTGCTCACGAGCCAGCTGCCCGCGATCGCCTTCCTGGCCGAGCCGTCGGTCCCGGTCGCGGCCGTCCTGCTCGCGATCGCCGGCGCCGGCTACGCGTTCAACCAGGGCATCGACCCGCTGATCCTGGAGTCGGTCGATCCGTCGTACCGCGGCCGCCTGTTCACTGTCCAGACCAGCGGCCTGATGGCAATCCAGGGCGTCAGCATCGCCCTGGCCGGCGTCGTCGGCTCATTCCTGGCGCCAAACCTCACGATCGCCGCGGCAGGCATCCTCGGCACGGCGACCACCCTCCTGATCGCCCGTCAGGCCCTCACCACGGAGCGACGTCGTCCAGTGAGCCAGGTCCTCTGAAGACGCCGGTCGGGCCGTCTGTCGGCAGCATTGCGAGGGCGACCGGGACGGCTGCTCCGTCTGTCACAGTGCGCTCGCCGCGCGGGACTGAGGCCTGCGAGTTGAGGTCGGTCGGGACGAGGCCGGGGGTTGCGGCGTTCACCTTGATGCCGTCGGCACGGAGGGCGCTGGCGTAGACGAGGGTGAGCGCGTTGAGGGCTGCCTTCGAGGAGCTGTAGGCGAGCAGGCCTTGGGTGGCGAGGCGGCCGTCCAGTTCGGAGAGGAGATTGACGGAGCCGAGACCGCTGGACATGTTCACGATCCGCGCGTTCGGCGACCGTCGTAGCATCGGTACGAAGGCGTGGATCGCGGACACGACTCCGAACACATTGACGTCGTACGCCGCGCGTACCTGGTCGGCGGTGATGTCCGCGACCGACGTACCCCACTCGGCGACGATGCCGGCGTTGTTCACCAGCACGTCCAGCCGGCCGGAGTCAGCCTCGACCTGCTTCGCGGCCGCGTCGACCGACTCCACGTCCGCGACATCGAGCTGCACGAACCGTACGTCGAGACCCTCGTCCTTGAGCTCTGCCGCGGCGGCCGAGCCCAGCTCCGGGTTGCGTGCCGCCAGATAGACCGTGAGTCCGCGCCGGCCGAGTTGCCTGACGATCTCGCGGCCGATGCCTTTGTTTCCGCCCGTCACCAGGGCGACTTCGTTCTGATTCATGTGTCCAGTTGAGCCCGGACCAACCGCCGCGGACCAACACCGATCAGGTGGTCCGCCATACCCTGGAGGTATGCCGGAACCTGAGATCCGCGAACTGCGGTACTTCCGCGCGGTCGCCGAGGACCTGAACATCACCCGCGCCGCCGAGCGGCTGGGGATCGCCCAGCCGCCGCTGTCGCGCGCGATGCGCCAGCTCGAGCACCGCCTCGGCGTCGACCTCTTCGACCGCTCGGGCCAACGCCTCGAGCTGACCGACGCGGGGGAGACGCTGCTCAAAGAGTCCGGGCCGGTGCTCGACGCGTTGGATTCCGCCGTACGGCGGACGCAGCGGGCGGGGCAGTCGTCGCGGGGACTCGTGGTGACGGCGAAGCCCGGCGTCGCGACCGAGCTGCTGCATCGGATCGTCTCCGAGCTCCGCGGCGAGTTTCCGGGGATCGAGGTTGTGGTGAGTGGGTTCGGGGAGCAGGCGGACATGGTGCGGGACGGGCGGGCGGATGTGGCGTTGGTGAGTCGCCCGTTCGATGATCCCGGGCTGGAGATGGAGGAGTTGTACACGGAGCCTCGGGTGGCCGCGTTGCCTGCGGGGCATGAGCTGGCCGGGCGTGAGGTGCTGGTGGCGGAGGATCTGGCCGGGATTCCGGCGCCGCGGTGGAGTCGATCCAATGTTGCCGAGCGCAACTACTGGTCGGCACGGCCGGACGATCCGGTCGAGGGGCCGATCGTGCAGGACTCGTCGCAGTTGCTCGAGGTGGTCGCGTTCGGGCAGGCGGTCGCGCTGGTGCCGCAGTCGATGGCCGAGCGCAACATCCGCCCGGACGTCGTCTATCGACCAGTGACCGACGTCGAGGCCTACCGGATGTTCGTCGTCTGGCCCGCCGGCAGCCGCTCGAAGGAGCTCGCGCGCTTCGTCGAGGCAGCAATCAGACACTCGAGCCAGGAAGAGGCTTAAAGAAAAGAAAGAACGAGGGCTATTCGGAAGTTCTGTGTCAGTCCGCGCCGTGGAAGCGCGGTGGGACCGTGGGAAGAGCTTGAAGACCAGAGAAGACGAGATGCTTCGCTGTCCGGTCCGGGGTTGGCTTGCGCCGCCAAGTCGTGCTCGTGCTTGGAGCAGGCCCCGACACCATCCGGATCCGGTGTCGGGTTCGTCGAGTCGTGGGTTCTGGCGATATTTTGCAGCCGCTGTCCACGACTCGGCGTACTGGCCCGGGGCCCTTCTCCACGACTCGGCGAACGGGCCGGCCGGAGTTGCCGCTGGAGTCGGGCACTCCGCCGAATCCGTTTCCCTGCGGCTTCATCCGAGACTTCTGAATAGCCCTCTACTTCTCCTTCCCTTCATTAGGCACTCGAGCGGACGACCAGTGGTGCGGTGACTAGTCGTCCGGGTGTGTCCGGTTCGCCGCTGATCTCCTGTAGGGCACGGTCGAACAGGCAGGTGGCGATGTCCCGTAACGGGATCCGGGCGGTTGTCAGCGGGGTGTCGAGCATGCTCGCGAACGGGAAGTCGTTGAACCCGGTGACCGCGACGTCCGCGCCGATCGCGATCCCGCGACGCTGCAGCGACCGCATCGCCACGACCGCGAATGCGTCGTTGTCCGCGACGAAGACATCTGGTGCCGCGGACTCCTCGACGTACGCCGCCACGGCCTCGAGCGTTGCGAACGATCGCACCACCGTTGACGGGAACTCCCGGACGAAACCGGCCTGCCGCTGATGCACCCACGGCAGCGAGCTGTCGGTCGCGAGGTACACGGCGCGCTCCCGGCCGGTCGATCGCAGGTGCTGCGCGATACCGGCCATCGACGTCTCGTTGTCCACGTCGACCCAGCACTGTCGCTGCGTCGGCCCGGTCCGCCCGAACGCGACGAACGGGAAGCGCCGCTGGCTCAAGAACTCGATCCGCTCGTCGTGCGGCATCGTCTCCAGGACGACGATCGCATCCACCTGCCGAGCCGCGATCAGCTTCTCGTACAGCGCGATCTCGGTGGCGCCTTCGACCGGTGTCGCAACATGCACGCCGTACCCCGACAACGCCGCCGACTTCACCAGGCCGCCGAGCAAGCCGTGCAGGAAGCCGCCGAGGCCTGGGTTCTCCTCGTCCTCGAAGTACAGCGGGAGTCCGATCACCTGACTGCGTCCGGACGAGAGCGCGCGGGCCGCGTGGTTCGGGGTGTACCCGAGCTGCTCGATCGCGGCGCGCACGGTCTGGACCGTCGGCGGTGCCACGCGATGCGGTGCGTTCAGGACGTTCGACACCGTCATCGCCGACACCCCGGCAAGCTTTGCCACGTCCGCAACAGTTGTTCGCTTCAATCGATCCCCCTCAGATCCGTACGATCCGGGCCACCCCGCCGACCGGTACGTCGATCGCCCACAGCCCTGTCGGTGTCGTGGTGGTGCGATTGACCTCGACGCCGGCGCAGTCCGACACTACGAGCTCGACCGGCCGATCCTCGGCACCTTCGACGTAGATCCTGCCGTCGGCGCCGCCGTTCACGACCAGCGTGCACGGATCCGATACCCGCACGACGGGGTTGGCGAACACGGCGACCACAGTCTCCGACGTTCCGACCGCACGTACCTGCGTGTAGCGCGCGTCCGCACGAGACGGCAGCAGTACGCCGTGCAGCAGCGTGTCGGCGTGATCGCGCATGAACCCGAGCCAATGCCGCACAACCTGCTCGTGCTCCGGCGACAACGCGTCGAGCTCCATCGACACCTGCGGCGTACTGAACAAGGCACCGATGAATTGCTGTGCGACGTTCTCCACCGACGCTTGTGGATGCCACAGGAGCATGTCGGAGTGCACCGCGCGATCGCCGGCCAAGAGTCGGCAGTCGACCGTGCGGACGCGGTTCTCCACCGGGTCGAGCGCGCAGTCGCCGGCCCGCAAGAACGTGCCGAACTGCCAGAGCCGCGGGTGCACGTAGTCCTGCCGGAACTCGATCAGTACGTCGGCCCGCAATCGGCGCAGCTCGTCCGTCACGTCCTGCAGGAACCGTTCCACACCTTCGTCGACCGAGGTGCAATCGCCATCTGGTGCCGGGGGTACGTCGTCGCGTGCCCAGGAATCGATGAAGTCCAGCTTGAGTCCGTCAACTCCCCAGTCCCGGACCGGCCGCACACAACACTCGACGAGGTGCTCCCGAACCTCCGGGTATCGCGGGTCGAGCACCGCGGTCACCTCGCCATCAGCAAAGCCCAGCGTGCGATCCTTCAATCGGTCCCACGCCTTCGAGTGCACCCCGATCAGCGGCGGCGCGAGCCACAGCACGTACCGCTGGCCGAGCTCGTGCACCCGCCGTACGTGCTCCGCCATGTCGGGGAACGTCTGACTGGTCGGCTCCCAGTCGCCGCAGTACGCGTACCCGCGCCGCGTGTCGTCGGTCTGCCAGCCGTCGTCGACGATCACCGCGGTGCAGCCGTACGCCGCTCCCGCGCGGGCGTGCCGCTCCACCGACTCGGCCGACACGTGCTGGTGGTCGCTGTACCAGGTCGAGTACATCGCGGTCCGCGCAACCTCCGGGACGGCGGCGATCCGGTTGCCGAGCTCGGCTGTCCACTCGTCCGTCACGCCGCGCAGCGCCTCGGCGAAGTGCCGGGGGCGGGTGTCGATCCGGAGGGTGAATGCTTCGTCCTCGACGTCTGTGACGGTCAGCTCGATCAGCTGCTCGGCCGTCTCCTCGTTGACTCCCACCGCGAAGTCGCACACGCGAACGCTTGCCGACAAGGAGATTGTCAACAATGCGCGGTCCTGTGCGTCGACAAGCGCCGCGACCGGGGCCGAGCGGACCGAGCGGATCTCGCAATGTGAGCCCCAGTCGGTCGGCAGGTTCCGCCGGGAGTCCTGCGTCGCCCGCCAGAGCGTGATTGCCTCCTCGGCAGGCCACGTCCACCGCAACGTCACTGCGCCGGCGGACGCCTCGCCCGGCAGGGCCGACGGGGCCGGTGTGAGGCGCACCTCGTAGGACTGCACTCCGGGCTCCGAGGCCGGCCCGGGCGCGAGCGTGCCGGGGCCGGTGAGGGTGCCGGTGCGCTGCGTGCGGCCGTCGGGGGAGCGCAGGTCGAAAGTCGTCACGAGCTGGACTATAGCGGTAAAACCAGACTCCAAGAAGGTATTGACGGAATTGGCCGCCGTCTCTAGTTTTAGCGCTAATATCCGATTCTCCGAGGAGTCGTCGTGCTGACCCTGACGTCCAGCAGTACCTACGTCGAGGACGCCTTCGCGTGGGCTCGCAAGCGGGCTCTGGACTGGGTGCAGACCGGCACCGGGAACCTGCCGTCGTACTGGGCCGGCTACCCGTCCCGGCCGATGTTCTACTCGCGCGACGTCTGCCACCAGGCGGCCGGCGCGCACCTGCTCGGCCTCGACGCGGAGAACTTCGCGATGTTCCGGCACTTCGCCCGCTCCGCGACGCCGGCGCGGAAGTGGTTCCCGATCTGGGCGTTCCACTTCGACGGGCGGATCGCCGCCCTCGACTACCACGACGACGAGCACTTCGTCCGGGAGATCCCCGCGGTGTTCGACCTGACCTACCGGGCGCTGGAGCAATACGACTGGACCGGTGACCGCCGCTGGATCGACGACCCCGACCTGGCGGCGTACTACCGGCACAGCGTCGGCGAGTTCGTCGAAGCACACGATGCCGACGGCGACGGCATCCCCGAAGCCGGCGGTACCGCGGACATCTTCCTCGGCACCGCCACCTACAACGAGCGGGAGGCGCCGCTCTTCGTCGCGGGCGACGGCCTCGCCACGCAGTACGCCGTACTCCGCAAGCTCGGCCGTCACGCCGAGGCGGACCGGATCCAAGCCACGTATGGCAAATGGTGGAACGGCGACCACTTCGCCCGGGGCATCACCAAGGACGGACTGGACTTCGACTGGGGACTGGAGTCACACACGCTGGTCCCGTTGTTCGGGCTGAGCGGCGACGAACGTTTCCTCGATTACCTCGAGGGCCAGATGGAGTCCCATCCGCCGCTCAACATCGAGTCGTTCAGCTATTGGCCCGAGTTCTTGTTCAAGTACGGCCGGGACGAGTCCGCCTGGCGCTGGACCAAGCATCTGATCGACAGTCGCGACGACTACCCGGAGATCTCGTTCACCGTCGTCGAGCACCTCGTCGCCGGCCTGCTCGGGATACGCCCGGACGCACCGAACGCCGGCCTCTCGATCACGTCCCACCTGCCCACAGAGATCGACGATCTGATTGTCGACAATCTCCCGATCGGCGCGTGGACAATCCGAATCCACCAAGAAAGCCGCCACGCGACCGAAGTCACCGTGCACAGCGGAGCCGCTCCGCTCACCGTGACCGTCGGCTCCGAGACCCACTCCGTCGAACCCGGCAGCACCGTCCGGGTTACCCAGCCCAAGGACCCCTCATGAAGAAACTCATCCCCGCCGCACTCGCGCTCCTGCTGGCCGCCGGTTGTGCGACCGGTAATGCACCCGCATCCACCAAGGACTCCGGCACCGCGGAGATCAGCTTCTCCTTCTGGGGGACGAACTCCGAAGCCGCGTCGCTGAAGGCGATCGCCGCCGCCTTCGAGAAGGCGAACCCAGGCACCAAGGTGACCACCAACTGGATCCAGTCGGACTACGAGCAGAAGCTGCAGACCTCGATCGCGGCCGGCACCCAGTCGACGGTGATGGAGATCAGCAACACCAGCCTGGCCGGGTTCGCGCCCAGCTTCGCCGAGCAGACCGTTGACCCCGGCAAGTACGTGCAGCCGAACATTTCGTCCGCGATGCAGTACCAGGACAAGTACTACGCGATGCCGTTCGCGGCCAAGCCCAAGGTGATGGCGATCAACACCGACGCGTTCAAGGCCGCCGGCGTACCGTTGCCCAGCGCAACCACACCGTTGAGCCTCGACGAGTTCAAGACGATCGCCGCCAAGCTGTCCCACGGCGACGGCAAGGCCCGCGTCTACGGTTCCAGCAACCTCTGGTACCGCGGCTGGCTGACCGCCGCGGGCGGCGGCTACTACAACGCGGACGCGACCCAGTGCACCTTCGGCGACGGCACCGGCGTACAGACAGCGCAGTACGTCGTCGACATGCAGAAGAACCGCTACGCGCCGACGTCGACCGACATCCAGGGCCAGGACCAGGCGCAGTGGTTCGCGGCCGGCCGGCTCGCGACGTTCAGCGACTTCGGGCCGTGGACGGTCGCCGACTTCGCCAAGATCAGCAAGCCGAACTGGACGCTGGTCCCGGTGCCGGGCAAGGGATTCCCGATGGAGGTCGACGGGCTCGGGATCGCGAAGAACGCGAGCGGCAAGCAGCTCGAGACCGCGAAGAAGTTCGTCGAGTTCGCCAGTACCCAGCAGGTCGCTCAGGACCAGCTGATCCAGGGCAACACGGCGCTCGGCGTACCGATCATCGCGGCCTCGACACCGACGCTGGAGAAGGTGCTGCCGGCCGAGCGCAACCTGGCCGCGTTCACCACCGCGCTGAAGTCGGGCATCGTCGGCGTCTCGGTCGCCAAGGAAGCGCAACTCTCCGGTGACGCCGAGAAGGGCATGACCAGTTACACCGCGCTCGGCACCGGCAAGGACGACGTCGCGAAGATCCTGCCGCAGCTCGCGGAGAAGTGCACGCAGGCCCTGAAGAAATGAACCCCACCATCGGCTGGATCCGCGACCTGGCGGCGTCGTGGGGTGTCCCTGACGCTCTCGTGCCACTGGTCCCGTTCCTGCTCCTGCTGATCGTCCTGTACGCCGTCATCGGACTGGCGGCGTACGGGGCGCGGCGGCGGTGGCCGCGGGCCGACAAGACGATCGCGTTCTGGCTGTTCGTCTCGCCGTGGCTGATCGGGTTCTGCCTGTTCACGCTCGGGCCGATGGCGTCGTCGATCTACGTCAGCCTGACCTCATGGGACCTGATCACCCCGCCGCAATTCGTTGGCCTCTCCAACTACACCGAGGCCTTCAAGGATCCCCAGGTCGCGCAGGCACTGAAGGTCACCCTCCTGTACGCCGTGATCAGCGTTCCACTGCAGACCGCGCTGGCGTTCCTGGTCGCCCTGCTGCTCAACAGCGATCTCCCGGGCATGCGGTTCTTCCGGACAGTCTGGTACCTGCCTTCGCTCGTCTCGGGTGTCGCGCAAATGGTGCTGTTCCTGTGGGTGTTCAACCCGCAGTACGGACTGGCGAACGACGTACTCGCGCACTTCGGCATCCAAGGACCGGGCTGGTTCAACGACTCGTCGTGGGCACTGCCGACGGTGATCCTGATGAGCCTGTGGACGGTCGGCGGTGCGATGGTGATCTACCTGGCCGGGCTGAAGGACGTGCCGCAGAACCTGTACGAGGCGGCGGCGCTGGACGGTGCGGGCGCCGTACGACAGTTCTGGCATGTGACGCTGCCGCAGTTGTCGCCGATCATCCTGTTCAACGCGCTGACCGGCATCATCGGCTCGCTGCAGATCTTCACCCAGGGCTTCATCGCGAACGGCGGCCCGAAGGACTCGCTGCTGTTCTTCGTCTACTACCTCTACGACAACGCGTTCCAGAACTTCCGGATGGGCTACGCGTCCGCGCTGGCGTGGATCCTGTTCGTCGTGATCCTCGCGCTGACCGCGGTCACGCTCCGCGGGAGCGCGTTCGCCGTGTACTACGAGACCGAGCTCGGCCGGAAGCGGAGGCGTCGATGACTGCAGTCGCAGAACCTTTGGTCGTGCGTGCGGACCGGCCGGTGTGGCGCCGCAACCTCACGCTCACCGTCGTCCTCTACGTCGTGCTCGCACTCGGGTCGCTGGTGTTCGTCTACCCGTTCCTGTGGATGATCGCGACCTCGTTGCGATCGCTCGCCGGAGTCGGCAGTTCGGGCGCGAGCGTCGTACCGCACGAGCTTCTGTGGGACAACTACCGGAGGGCGGTGACGTCGTTCCCGTTCTGGCGGTACGCGTTGAACTCGGTGCTGACCACGCTGATCCCGATCGTCGGGACCGTCTTCTCCTGCTCGCTCGCCGGGTTCGCGTTCGCGCGGCTTCGGGTGCGATTCGCCGGTGTGCTGTTCGCCGTCGTCCTCGCGACGATGCTGCTGCCGGGGGAGGTGACGATGGTGCCGCAGTTCATGCTGTTCAACAACCTCGGCATGGTCGACACGCTGTACCCGCTGATCCTGCCGGCGTTCTTCGGGTCGCCGTTCTACATCTTCCTGTTCCGGCAGTTCTTCGCGCGGATGCCGTCCGAGCTGGCCGACGCGGCGGTCGTCGACGGGTGCGGCTGGTTCAAGACGTTCTGGCTGGTCTACCTGCCGCTGGCCCGGCCGGCTGTGGTTGCGGTCTCGATCCTGTTGTTCATGGGCTACTGGAACAACTTCCTCGGCCCGGCGATCTACATCAACTCCGACAAGTGGAAGACCCTGCCGCTGGCCCTGGCCGGCTTCCAGTCCGTGAACGGCACCGACACGCCGTTGCTGATGGCAACGTCTGTGCTGATCACGCTCCCGTGCCTGCTGATCTTCTTCGTGGCCCAGAAGCAGATCACCAACGGCATCACGTTCAGTGGTGGTAAGTAAGCCCGGCCGCGGCCGGGCGGTAGGACGGGAGCGCGTCGGCGAGGGTGGCGTAGTGGTCGAGGGGGCGGTCGGAGCGGGTGGCCCGGATCAGGTCGGCGAACCATTGGCCGGCGCCGGATGTCCGCAGCCAGCCGCCGTTCTCGACGGCGAGGTCGTGGGCGTCGGCGAAGATGTCGAGGGCCGCCGCTTCCATCCGGGAGACCCGGCGCAGGTCGACCACCAGCCGCGGGAGCTTGGTGGTGATCACGTGCCGGAGCTCGCCGGCGAACGTCGGCAGCGCGACGAGGTCGATCGCACCGGCGACGCGGACGATCGCGCACGAGCCGACGGCACTCCAGCTGCAGACGAAAGGCCCGCTCACATCAGCCGGCTGACGGACGGAGCGGACCACCTGAGGTTTTGGGACTGGCTTCATGCGTCACCGGTACCCGCGCGCTAACCGCATTACTCAGGACATGGGTTCGGCGCGCAGTGTGCTCCAGGCCGCGCGGACGTGGCTGCGCATCACCGATTCGGCCCAGTCCGGATCTCCGGCGGTGAGCGCCGAGACCAGCTCGTGGTGGTGCGCGAGGCTGCGCCGGAGTGCCTCGGGGGAGTAGCGGGTGAAGGTCCGCCAGACCAGCGGGACCTGCACGACCGACGCGATCACGGCGGTCAGCCGGCTGTTGTCCGCGGCCTCGAGGATCGCGCCGTGGAACCGGTTGTTCAGCTCGGTCAGCCGGTCGACATCGGTCGGCCGCCCGTCGGGTGCCACGCGGTCCATTGCGTCGGCGAGCTCGGTCAGCATCGTCAGGTCGGCGCGCCCGGAGGTGGCCGCGAGCCGACAACCCCACGGCTCCATCACCGACCGCAGGCTGAAGATCTCGTCCAGGTCGCGCACGCTCCAGACCTGGACCTGCACGCCGCGGTTGCGCTCGTACCGGACCAGCCCCTCGGCGGTGAGCCGGCGTAGCGCCTCCCGGACGGGGGTCCGGCTGACGCCGAACGCCTCGGCCAGCTCGCCCTCGCGCAGCCACTCGCCGCCGTCCCGCCGCCCGGTCAGGATCTGCTCGCGGATCAGCCGGTACGCCTCGTCGGCGGCATGCCCGTTGTCGGCCGCGCGGATGGTCTCTTCCATGGTGAGCGTCACCGTACCGCGAGCCCTTATCGTATGCAATCCATTGACGGCCTGAGCGTATCGGCGTAGCTTCTCGGCCAGCGGGAGACAGAATTGCATGCAATCTGAGGATGGTGGATGAGTACACCCCTGCCGTTGGACGACGTCCGCGTGGTCGAGCTCGGTCAGCTGCTGGCCGGCCCGTTCTGCGGTCAGCTGCTCGGTGACTTCGGCGCCGAGGTGATCAAGGTCGAGGACCCGGCGCGCGGCGACCCGATGCGGCAGTGGGGCCGCGAGCGCCCGTACGGCAAGTCGCTGTGGTGGCCGGTCGTCGCCCGGAACAAGCTGTCGGTCACCGCGGACCTGCGCACCGAGCAGGGCCAGGACCTGGTACGCCGGCTCGCCGCGCAGGCCGACGTACTGCTGGAGAACTTCCGGCCGGGGACCCTCGAACGCTGGGGCCTCGGGCCGGAGCGGCTATGGGAGCTCAACCCGGGCCTGATCGTCACCCGGGTCAGCGGCTACGGCCAGTCCGGTCCGTACGCCGGCCGCGCCGGGTACGGCTCGATCGGTGAGGCGATGGGCGGGATCCGGTACGTCACCGGCGACCCGGACCGGCCGCCGGCGCGGGCCGGGATCTCGCTCGGCGACTCGCTGGCGGCGACGTTTGCCTGCCTCGGCACGCTGGTCGCGCTGCACCAGCGCGGCCGGACGGGGAAGGGGCAGCTGGTCGACTCGGCGATCTACGAGGCGGTGCTGGCGATGATGGAGTCGCTGGTACCGGAGTACCAGGTGGCCGGATACCAGCGCGAGCGGACCGGGACCACCCTGCCGAACGTTGCCCCAAGCAACGTCTACCCGACCGCGGACGGCGAGATGGTGCTGGTCGCGGCGAACCAGGACACCGTCTTCCGCCGGCTCGCGGAGGCGATGGGCCGCCCCGGGCTCGCCGACGACGAGCGGTACGCGACGCACGGCGCCCGCGGTACGTCGATGGAAGAGCTGGACGGCCTGATCGCGGCGTGGAGCAGCACGCTGAAGGCCGACGACCTGCTCGAGCGGCTGAACGAGCACGGTGTACCGGCCGGGCGGATCTACACCGCCAAGGACATGCTCACCGACCCGCACTTCAAGGCGCGGGAGGCGATCGTCCGGCTGATGCACCCCGAGCTGGGCGAGTTCGCCATGCACAACGTGGTTCCCAAGCTGTCCGGCACGCCGGGCCGGGTCCGGCACGTCGGCCCGGCCCTCGGCGAGCACAACGACCTGATCTACCGCGACCTGCTGGGTCTCGGCGACGGCGAGCTGGACTCGCTGCGCGCGGCCGGTGTGATCTGAGGAGGAGACATGACATATCGGCTCGGCGTGGACGTCGGCGGCACCTTCACCGACATCCTGCTGATCGACGAGGACACCGGCCGGACCTTCCGGGCCAAGACCTCGTCGACCCCCGAGGACCAGTCGATCGGCGTACTGCGCGGGATCGAGCGCGCGTGCGCCGCGGCCGGGATCGGGACGACGGCGATTGGTGAGGTGTTCCACGGGACGACCGTCGCGACCAACGCGATCCTGGAAGGCAAGGGCGCCCGGGTCGGGTTGGTGACGACCGAGGGGTTCCGGCAGGTGCTGCAGATCGCGCGGTCGTTCGTGCCGGGTGGTCTGGCCGGTTGGATCATCTGGCCGAAGCCGGAGCCGCTCGCCGCGCTGGAGGACACGGTCGAGGTCCGGGGCCGGTTCGCGTCGGACGGCGAGGAGGTGACGCCGCTGGACGAGGACGACGTACGGGCGAAGCTCGGCCGGCTGAAGCAGCGCGGGGTCGAGGCGCTGAGCATCAGCCTGATCAACTCCTACGCGAACCCGGACCACGAGCAGCGGGTCGCGGCGCTCGCGGCCGAGATCCTGCCAGGCGTGCCGGTGTCGCGCTCGTCGGCGGTGCTGCCCGAGTTGCGCGAGTACGAGCGAACGATCACGACGGTCGCGAACGCGGCGGTCCAGCCGCAGGTGACGCGGTACGTCGCCAACCTCGAGGCGCAGCTGCGCGAGTCGGGGGTGCAGGGGCGGTTGTGCATCCTGCGCAGCGACGGCGGGCTGGTGTCGGCGAGCGTCGCGGCGGACAGCCCGGTGAACCTGCTGATGTCCGGTCCGGCCGGTGGAGTGACCGGCGCGACGTGGGTCGCGGAGCAGGCCGGTTACCCGGACTTCCTCAGCTTCGACATGGGCGGTACGTCGACGGATGTCGCGCTCGTCCAGGGGCTGACACCGCGGGTCGGGCGGGAGACGACTGTTGGTGACCTGAAGGTGCGGGCGACCTCGGTCGACGTACGGACGGTCGGTGCCGGTGGCGGGTCGATCGCGCACGTACCGCCGCTCACGCAGGCGTTGCGGGTCGGTCCGCAGTCGGCGGGCGCGGCTCCCGGGCCGGCGGCGTACTCGGCCGGTGGTACGCAGCCGACCGTCACCGACGCGAACGTCGTACTCGGCTACCTGCCGACCGACCTGGCCGGTGGTGAGATCACCCTCGACCGGGAGGCCGCGCGGGCGGCGGTCAAGCCGATCGCGGACGCGACCGGGCTGCCGTCGGTCGAGGCGGCCGCGGCCGGGATCGTCGACATCGTCAACGAGAACATGTTCGGCGCGCTCCGGCTGGTGTCGGTCCAGCAAGGGTTCGACCCGCGCGACTTCGCGCTGGTCGCCTTCGGCGGCGCGGGGCCGTTGCACGCGAACGCGCTGGGCAAGCTGACCGGGGCGTGGCCGGTGATCATCCCGCCGTCGCCGGGCGTCCTGTGTGCGTACGGCGATGCGACGACGAACCTGCGGGACGAGGCGGTGCGCACGCTGGTACGGCGGTTCGGCGAGCTGACCGACGACAGCCTGCGGGAGCTGTTGACCGACCTTGCCGCGAAGGCGCGGGCGACGCTGGTCGAGCAGGGCGAGGACGAGCAGGACGTCGTGTACTCGGTCGACCTGCGGTACCACGGTCAGGGCTTCGAGATCCCGATCCCGGTCGACCTGGACAGCTTCGACAGCAACGGTGGCGGGCTCGAGGCTCTGCGGCAGGCGTTCGACGCCGAGCACCAGCGGCTGTTCTCGTTCGTGCTCGACACCGAGCACGAGCTGGTCACCGCTCGCGCCACCGCGCACGGGCCGCGGCCCGAGGTTGCTGCCGCCGAGGTCGCCGCAGGAGAGGCGGATCCGTCGCCGGCGCTGCGGTCGCGGTCGCCGATCTGGGTCGAGGGCGCCGAGGTGAGCGCCGCGATCTACGACCGGGCGTTGCTGCGCGCGGGGAACGTCGTACCCGGTCCGGCGATCGTGACCGAGATGGACTCCACCACTTTGATCCTGCCCGGGCACGCCGCGACCGTCCATCCCGGCGGCAGCCTGCTGATCCGACCTATCGACGAGGAGAACTGAGATGGCCCGCCTGATCGAGACCGCCACCGAGCCGCTGGCGACGGTGGACGTCGACGTGGTCACCCTGGACCTGATCGAGAACGGGCTGCGGAACGCGCGGTACGAGATGGACGAGGTGCTGTTCCGGACCGCGCTGTCGCCGGGGATCCGGGAGCAGCACGACGAGTTCCCGCTGATCGCCGACCCGGCCGGGAAGATGGTGGTCGGGCAGTTCGGGCTGTCGATCCCGGACTTCCTGGCGAACTTCGCCGGCGACATCGAGGACGGTGACGTGCTGCTCACGTCGGACCCGTACTCGTGCGGCGCCGCGATCAGCCACGCGAACGACTGGCTGGTGGTGATCCCGATCTACGTCGACGGCCGGATCGTCGGCTGGTCGGCGATGTTCGGGCACATGTCGGACGTCGGCGGGAAGTCGCCGGCCTCGATGCCGACCGACGCGCGGACGATCTTCGAGGAAGGCGTGGTGATCCCGCCGTTCAAGCTCTACAAGGCGGGCAAGCTCGACGACGACGCGCTCCGGATCATCCTGAACCAGGTCCGCAAACCGGACTGGAACCGGGCCGACCTGCACGGGATCGTCGCCGCCTGCCGGACCGCGGCGCGGCGGGTGCAGGAGATGTGCGCGCGGTTCGGGGTCTCGACGTACACCTCGGCGCTGGACGCGTTGCTCGACCGGAACTACCGGGCGATGAAGACGCTGCTGGAGCTGGTGTTCAAGGACGGGGAGACGATCTCGTTCACGGACTACATCTGCGACGACGGGCTCGGGTACGGGCCGTACGAGCTGAAGCTGAGCCTGACGCGGACCGGGTCGAAGGTGCTGCTGGACTTCGCCGGCAGCAGCCCGCAGGCGCAGGGGCCGATCAACTACTACCTGAACGAGAACCTGGTCCGGATGTTCTTCGGGATCTACATGATCACGGTCGCGGACCCGCAGATCCTGTGGAACGACGGGTTCTACCCCCTGGTCGACGTGAACATCCCGGACGAGTCGTTCTGGAAGCCGAAGTACCCGGCGGCGCTGAACGCGCGCAACCACGGGATCGGGCGGGTGTTCGACCTCTTCGGCGGGCTGCTCGGGCAGACGAACCCGAGCCTGCTGAACGCGGCCGGGTTCTCGTCGTCACCGCACTTCATGTACTCCGGGAACTACGGGCCGGGGGAGCGCAAGGGCGAGTGGTTCCAGCTGTACTCGATCGGGTTCGGCGGGATCCCCGGCCGGCCGATCGGGGACGGGCCGGACGGGCACTCGTTGTGGCCGTCGTTCGTGAACATCCCGTGTGAGTACCTGGAGTCGTACTACCCGCTGCGGATCGAGCGCTGGGAGACGGTCGCGGACACGGGCGGGGCCGGATTGCACCGGGGTGGGAACGGGGTCGATGTCGCGTACCGTTTCCTGGAGGCGGGCACGATCGCGATCCACGACGACCGGTGGCTGACGTATCCGTGGGGAGTGAACGGCGGCGAGCCCGGCGCGCGGTCGCGGAAGTGGTTGGAGCGGGCGGACGGCACCCGGGAGATGCTGGGCAGCAAGGTCCACGACGTACCGGTAGCCGTCGGAGACCTCCTCCACTTCGTCACCTGGGGCGGAGGCGGTTGGGGCGACCCACTCGCCCGCGACGCTTCTTTGGTCGGCCTGGAAGTCCTCCGCGGCCTGATCACAGTGGACGGCGCACGCAGGTACGGCGTGGTGTGCGACGAGGAGGGTGTCGTCGACGAGGCAGCCACGGATGCCCTTCGAGCGGACCTCCGCTCCACACGCCCGGACCCGCTTCCTACGTTCGACAACGGACCGGGCATCGAGACGATCCTGGCGAATGCGCTGGAGGAGACGGGTCTGCCCGCCCCACGGCCGCCGGTGGCGCGGTGAGCGGGCCTACTGATTCCACCGCAGCCGCAGCTCCACCCGCGGCCTCTGGCCACGAGCCGGGGTTTGGTGGACGGTTGGAGGCGGGGCGGCGGCCCGTCCTTCTGCTTGTCGACCTCATGCGGGCCTACTTCGATCCGGCTAGTCCGATGTGCTTGCCCTCGAAGGACTGTCTGGAGTCGGCTGCTCGGGTGCTGGGGGCGGCTAGGGAGTTTGGGGTGCCTGTTGTTCATACCCGGGTGGCTTACGCACGGGACGGCGCGGACGGCGGGTTATTTGTGCGGAAGGTGCCTGCGCTCCAGCAGTTGTTCGGCGGTGGGATGTTGGGCGAGTTGATGGAGGAGGTTGCGCCCGTCGAGGGTGAGTTGGTGGTGGTGAAGCAGTACGCGTCGGCGTTCTTCGGGACCTCGTTGGTTTCGACCCTTCAAGTGCGGGGGATCGACACCGTAGTGCTGGCAGGTGTGAGTACCAGCGGGTGCATCAGAGCGACCGCGGTAGACGCCATTCAGTACGGGTTCGTGCCGCTGGTGGTCAGCGACGCGGTCGGCGACCGAGGGCCGGGGCCGCACGAGGCCAACCTGTTCGACCTGCAGGCGAAGTACGCCGAGGTAGTGAGCGAGCAGACGGTGACCGACTACTTCGCGGAGGAGCGGTGAGTGTGACGTCGGTGGAGCTCGTCGAGATGGCCCCGCGCGACGGCCTGCAGAACGAGGACGCCATCCTCACCACCGAGGCCAAGCTCGAGCTGATCGATCGCGCCGTCCGCGCCGGCACGAAACGCATCGAGGTCACCAGCTTCGTGAACCCGAAGCGCGTTCCGCAGCTCGCCGATGCCGACGAGCTGATGCAGGCCCTCCCGCGGTACGACGCTGTCCGCTACGCCGGCCTGGTGATGAACCAGCGCGGCCTCGACCGCGCACTGGCCGGCGGCGTCGACGAGATCGACGTGGTGGTCGTCGCCACCGACACGTTCTGCCAACGCAACCAAGGCATGACAACCGCAGAAGCCTGCACAACTGCGGCGTCGATCGTGGAGGCAGCCAAAGCCGCGGGGAAGTTCACCACGATCACCGTCGGCGCTTCCTTCGGCTGCCCCTTCGAGGGTGAGGTTCCGCTGACCCGCCTGCGCGAGGTGCTCCAGCAGGTAGTTGCCGCAGGCCCCGATGAGCTCGCCCTCGCGGACACGATCGGCGTCGCCGTACCAACCGACGTCACCGAGCGCGCCGCGGTCGCGCGAGCAGCCGCCGGCCCTGACCTGCCGCTGCGTCTCCACCTGCACGACACCCGCAACACCGCCGCCGCCAATGCGGTCGCGGCTTTGTCCGCCGGCATCACCACCCTCGACACCAGCATCGGCGGTGCCGGCGGTTGCCCGTTCGCCCCGGCGGCAACCGGAAACCTCGCCACCGAGGACCTGCTGTATCTCCTCGACCGCATGGGCTGGACCACAACAGTCGACCTGCAAGAGACCATCGCGAACGCCGCCTGGCTGCAGAAGCAGCTCGACAAGACCCTCCCCAGCTCACTACTGCGGGCAGGGCCCTTCCCCTAACGCCCGAGGATGCCCTGTTCGTAGCCCTTGGCAACGGCCGCGGCTCGGTCGGTGACACCGAGCTTGGTGAAGACGTGGCTGAGGTGGGTCTTCACCGTGGCTTCGCTGATGAACAGCTCGCGGGCGATGTCGCGGTTCGGCGTACCCTTCGCGACCAGCTCCAAGACCTGCCGTTCGCGCGCGGCGAGCGGACTCGGCGCCGGCGTACGGACAGCCGTCACGAGCCGTGAGGCGACCGCGGGGGACAGCACCGTGCGACCCTCGGCCGCTTGGCGTACGGCGTTGAACAGGTCGTCCTGCGGCGCGTCCTTGAGCAGGTAACCGGTGGCGCCGGCCTCGATCGCCGGCAGCGTGTCGGTATCGGTGTCCCAGGTGGTGAGGACCAGCACCTTCGAGCGGATGCCGCGGCGGGTCAACTCGGTGATCGCGTCGAGGCCGCCACCGCCGGGCATCCGCAGGTCCATCAGGATCACGTCCGGGTCGAGGTCCGCGGCCAGCTCGACCGCCTCCACGCCGTTCGAGGCCTCGCCCAGGACGGTGAAGCCCGGCACCGATTCGAACATGCCGCGCAGGCCGTTGCGGACCACGGGATGGTCGTCGACGAGCATCAGCGAGATCTCAGGCAGGTTGCCGGGAAGTTTGTCAGGCATGGGGCACCAACGGTACGCGAGCCGACACCGCCGTACCGAAGCCTGGTTCGGCCTCGACGGTGAGGGATCCGGCGATGCGTTCGGCGCGGGCCCGCATGCCGTCGAGGCCGAAGCCGCCGGTGCGTGTGCGGGCGGGGAGCGACATCGGGTCGAAGCCCTTGCCGTCGTCGCGGACGTCCAACGTGACCTCGCTGTCCATGAAGCTGAGGGTGACGCCGACCCGGGTGGCCGCCGCGTGCTTCGCGACGTTGGCCAGCGCCTCTTGGGTGATGCGGAGGATCGTCGCCGAGATCTCACCGTGCAGATGCTGCGGTGTCCCGGTGACGGTGAACTCGGCCCGTACGTCGCTGCGCTCGGACCACTGCTCGACGATCTTCCGCAGTGCTTCGGGGAGACCGTCGTTCGACAGGCCGACCGGGGCGAGGTTGTGGACCGAGCGTCGCGCCTCGCCGAGGCTGTGCCGGGCCAGGTCGGTCGCGAGGCCCACGTGGTCCTTGACCGTCGCCGGGTCGGAGGTGTTCGCGACGACCTGGAGCTGGGCGATGATGCCGGTAAGACCCTGCGCGATCGTGTCGTGGATCTCCGCGGCCAGCCGGCGACGTTCGTCCGCGATACCGGCCTCGCGCGCCTGGACCAGAAGCTGTGCTTGCAATGCGGCGTTCTCGTCGTGCGCCTGCTGGAGCTCGGTGATCGTGGCGGCCCTGGCCCGTGATCGCGCCTCCTCCTGGTCGGCGAAGTGCTTCGCGACCGTCAGCAGCGCGTTGTTCGCGATCAACAGGCCCCCGAACACCAGCCAGCGGGCTACGTCGTGGACCGGGATGCCGCTGGCCTGAGCTGCGGAGATCGGGATGGAGCAGGCGAACAGAGCGGTCCGCCTGGCCCGTCGCCCGGGGATCCTCTCGTCGGCGTCGTAGTACCCGGCCGCGGCGTAGAACGCGAAGAAGCCGTTCAGCAGGGTGAGCGCGAAGCCGATCGCCCACCGCAGCACGTAGTACGTGACCGACAGCTTGCTTGGAACCGTTTGCTTCCAGCCGATCCTGCTCCAGCACAGCTCGACGACCAGAGCAGACCCCACCAGCACCGCGGCCACGGTGCGCTGGTCGTTGAACGGCGTGATCAGGCCGGCTGTCACCAAGGCCAGGAAGGTGCCCAGGGCGAGCAGGAAGTACGGCGCCCACCGGCGGAAGACTTCCTGCCGCCGGTCGAGGACGTCTCCTGCTGCCGTGGTCACGGTCCCAGTTTGCATGACTGACCGATCATTCCCAGCGGAACCACTTGGCGGCGGCTGCGGACAGGAGCACTGCCCAGACCGCCAGTACGCCGAGGTGGGACCAGGACGGCCAGTCTCCGGCCGCTGCCTGACCGAGTGCGCGAGCCGCGGCACCGAAGGGAGTCAGCTCGACGATCGTCCGCAGTACGTGCGGCATGGACTGCACCGGCAGCCAGACGCCCGCGCAGAACATGCTCGGGAAGAACACCGCGGAGCCGATCGCGGTGGCGATCTTCGCGGTCCGGGCGAGTGCGGACACCAGTGCTCCGAGTGCCAGCGCCGCGGCCGCCGCGAGGATCAGCGCCAACGCATAGCCGGCAGCCTGCTTCGGCAGCCGGACGTCGAACGCGAGCCGGCCGATCGTCAGGCAGACCAGCGCCGACACGACCGCGGCCGCACCGTTGAGTCCCATCTGCGCGGTCAGCAACGCGGACGGCTTGACCGGGGTCGCCGACATCCGGCGCAGGATGCCGCGCTCGCGGTACCCGGTGATGATCGGCGGCATCGTCTGCAGACCGGTCACGATCAGCGCGACCAGGACGAGGATCGGGACGTACAGGTCGATGATCCGCAGCCCGCCGAGGCCGGGGTCGACCTTGCGGAACGACGGGATGCTCCCCAGGATCACCAGCAGCAGCGGCGGGAAGCCGAGGATCCAGAACCAGCTCCCGGGCTCCCGGCGGAACAGCCGGGCCTCGGCACGCAGTACGGCGGCCCGGGGCGAGGTACGGCGTACTGGCGCAGTGGTGGCGATGGCGCTCATCGGGTGGCTCCTGTGAGGTCTAGGAACGCGTCGTCGAGGGTGGCATCGGTGACGCGGAGCTGGTGGGCGGTGATGCGGTGACGGGCGAGCAGCGACAGCACGGCGGTCACGGTTTCATCGGTGCCGCCGAGGGTGATCCGGCCGTCCTTCTGCTCGATGGATGCGAGCGCGGGCAGCCCGGCCAGATCCACGTCGTCGAGCGGGGCCGACGGGGTGAACGAGATGACGGTCGATCCCGCCGTACGGCTGATCAGACCCTGAGGTGTGTCGAGCGCGGTGATCTTGCCCTTGTCGATGACCGCGATCCGGTCACACAGCCGTTGGGCTTCCTCCATGAAGTGCGTGACCAGGAGGACGGTGACGCCGCGGGCGCGGACATCCTCGACGACCTCCCAGGTGTCTCGACGGGCGCGCGGGTCGAGGCCGGTGGTCAGCTCGTCCAGTACGACGACCCGCGGGTTGCCGATCAGCGCGAGCGCGATGAACAGCCGCTGCTTCTGGCCGCCGCTGAGTACGCCGAAGCGCGACGTCAGCTGATCCGTCAGGCCCAGCCGCTCGGCCAGCGGGCGCCAGTCGGCCGGGTTCGGGTACAGGGCGGCGTACAGCTCGAGCGCCTCGCGGACGGTGAGCTTGGCCTGCAGCTCGCTCTCCTGGAGCTGCGCGCCGAGCACCTGGGTGACAGCAGCGTGGTCGGCGACCGGGTCGAGCCCGGCGACGCGGACCAGGCCGCTGTCGGGGACGCGCAGTCCCTCGACGCATTCGACCGTGGTGGTCTTGCCGGCGCCGTTCGGGCCGAGGATCCCGAAGATCTCGCCCTCGTCGACGCTGAAGGACAGGTCGTCCACGACGGCGCGGCCGCCGTACGACTTACGCAGGTTGCCGACTTCGACGATCGGCCCGTTCGTGATCATGCCCCGAGCTTCGCCGACCAACCACCCCCCAGGCATCGCCCAACAAGCTCAAGCCGGCATCAGCCAAATGGCTGACCCCGCCCTACGACTCGAGCTGCTGGTCGGCAACCAGGACGCCAGAGAAAAAGAGATGAAGCAAATACAAGAAAGAAAACAAAGAAAGAGATATGGGGTTGTAGCTAGGTTCGGCGGTCGGCCGTGAGTTTGTCTGCACGATGGCAAACTCAGTCGGGTGGCTGGCTCTTTCTTCTTTGAGGACGATTCAGAAGTCCTGGGTCAGTCCGCGCCGTGGAAGCGCGGTGGGACCGTGGGAAGAGCTTGAAGACCAGATGCTTCGATGTCCGGTCCGGGTTTGGCTTGCGCCGCCAAGTCGTGCTCGTGCTCGGAGCCGGCCCCGACACCAACCGGATCCGGTGTCGGGTTCGTCGAGTCGTGGGTTCTGGCGATATTTTGCAGCCGCTGTCCACGACTCGGCGTACCGGCCCGGGGCCGTTCTCCACGACTCGGCGAACCAGCCGACCGGGTGGCCGCCGGCGTCGGGTCTGAGCAACGTTCTGCCGCAGATACATCAGCACCGGCACCACCTGCCGATACAAACCGAGCGACGGCGGACGACCAAAGGCTCTCCCGAGGTCGGCCGCCACTCAGTATCTCTTCTTTCTCTGTTCCTTCTTTAATCTCTTCCTTGCAGGCTCACCCAAGACTTCTGAATGACCCTCTTTCCTTTTCTTTCGTTCTTCGTTTGTTTCTGTCTACTTTGTGTAGAGGGCCTCTACGGCGGTGCCGTATTTTTCCATGACTATGTGGCGGCGGAGGGAGAGTTTGAGGGAGAGTTCGCCGGATTCTTGGGTCCAGTCGATTGGCAGGATCGAGAACTTCTTGATTGCCTCGGCGTGTGAGACCGAGGTGTTGGCCTCGTCGACTGCCTTCTGGAGCTCGGCGATCAGGTCTGTGTCGTGGGTCAGGTCCGCTGGGTCGGTCGGCTTGCCGCGTTCGGTTGCCCACGGGACGATCGTCTCCGGGTCGATCGTGATCAGCGCGGCGATGAACGGCTTGCCGTCGCCGACCACCATGCACTGGCTGATCAGCGGGTGCAGCCGGATCTGGTCCTCGAGCATGCTCGGCGCGACGTTCTTGCCGCCCGCCGTCACCAGGATCTCCTTCTTCCGGCCGGTGATCTTGATGAACCCGTCGACGTCGAACTCGCCCAGGTCGCCGGTGTGGAACCAGCCCTCGGCGTCGATCGCGGCCGCGGTCGCCTCGTCGTTCTTCCAGTAGCCCTGCATCACCTGGCCGCCCTTGAACAGCAGCTCACCGTCCTCCGCGACCGCGACCGCGACCGTCACGCCAGGCAGCGGCCGGCCGACGGTGCCGATCCGGATGTCATCAGGCAGGTTCACCGCAACGGCAGCGGTGGTCTCGGTGAGCCCGTAGCCCTCGAGAACCGGTACGCCGATGCCGCGGAAGAAGTGTCCGAGCCGATCACCGAGGGGAGCGCCACCGGAGACGGCGTACTGCACCTGGCCGCCGAGGACCGCGCGCAGCTTGCTGAAGACCAGCCGGTCGAACAGCATGTGCTTGGCCTTCAGCCCGAACGACGCGCCGCCCTTGTCCTGCGCCTGCGAGTACGCGATCGCGGTGTCCGCGGCGGCGTCGAAGATCTTGCCCTTGCCCTCGGAGTGCGCCTTCTGGCTGGCCGAGTTGAACACCTTCTCGAACACCCGCGGCACGCTCAGGATGAACGTCGGCTTGAACGCGCCGAGGTCCTCGACCAGGTTCTTCACGTCGGCGCTGTGGCCGACCTTGACCCGCTTCATCACGCAGCCGACCTGGATGATCCGGGCGAACACGTGCGCAAGCGGCAGGAACAGCAGCGTGCTCGCGCCGGTGGTGTCGAAGAGGCCGTCGAGGATCTTCACCGCGGGACCGAGCTCGTCGATGAAGTTCGAGTGGCTGATCTTGCAGCCCTTCGGGCGTCCCGTCGTACCGGAGGTGTAGATCAGCGTGGCCAGGTCGTCGGCCGTGACCGCGGAGCGGCGCTTGTCGAATTCGGCGTCGCTGATGTCGTGGCCGAGAGCGGTGAGCTGGTCGACGGCGCCGGCCTCGATCTGCCAGACCTCCTGCAGCGCAGGGGCTTCGGCCCGGGCGGACTCGACGACCGCGCCGTGGGTCGCGTTCTCGACGACGGCGACGACTGCCTCGGAGTCGGTGAGGATCCACTGGATCTGCGAGGGGGAGGAGGTTTCGTAGATCGGCACGGTGACCGAGCCGATGCTCCAGATCGCGTAGTCGATCAGAGTCCACTCGTACCGCGTCGGGCTGAGCAGGGCGACCCGCTCGCCGGGCTTCACACCGGCCGCCATCAGGCCCTTCGCGACGCCGATGACCTGCTGGGCGAACTCGGCGGCGGTCACGTCCTGCCAGCCGCCGCCCGCCACCCGGCGGCTGAAGACCGCGGTGTCAGGATGGGAGGACGCGTTCGCCCACACCGGGTCGCTCAGGCTCCCGCTGGCGGGCTCGGTCACAGCAGGAACGGTGTACTCACGCATCCGCGTCGTCTCCTCAGTCGGTCACGAATTGTCGACTTCCGGCGCACGCTACAGTCACCTACCCACAAGTAGCCACCTTTATGTGACCCAAGGAACTAAGTGTCCTGTGTGAGATGTAGCTCGACGCTATCGGCGCCCAGGCACGCACCTCGCGGCACTTGGCCAGCGCCCACGATGCTCCGCATCGAGGCCACTGACCAAGCACCACGATGCACGCACCTGGACACCGCTATCGTTCAAGCTACATCTCACACAGGACACTAGGTTCGAAGGCATGCCCACGCTCGACATCAGTTGCGACGACCTGGTCGTTGCTGATCCAGCCTACGTCGCCGAGCGACTCGGATCGGACACCCTCTGGCGCGAGTGGTGGCCGGACCTGACCCTGACACCGTCCGAACGACGCGGCGCGGAGGGGGTCCGCTGGGCCGTCACCGGAGCAGCCGTCGGTACGTCGGAGTGGTGGCTCGAACCGGTCCGCGACGGGGTCGTCGTGCACTGGTACCTCCGCGTCGACCCGGCCCGACCGGTCCGCGGCCGGGCCCTCGAACGGCTCAAGGAGCGGTACGTCGCGACGTACCGGGAGCACCTGTGGCGGTTCAAGGACGAAGCCGAAGCGGGCCGCGCGGCGGGCGAACGACGTACCTCGTCCGATCCCGCGATAGTCTCCGTTGAGGACCCCAAGTCCGACACTGAGAACCGACCGGCGAAGAGGTGAATCGATGGCGGAACAGACCACCTCGACCATCCAGGTGAACGCGAGCCCCAAAGACATCATGGCGGTGATCGCGGACTTCGCGGCGTACCCGGAGTGGGCCGACTCGATGCGGGAGACCGAGGTGCTGTCCACCGACGAGGCCGGCCGGCCGAACAAGGTCCGTTTCAAGGTCGATGCCGGCGCGATCTCGGACGAGTACACGCTGGCCTACGTCTGGTCCCGCAACGAGGTGACCTGGACGCTGGTCGAGGCGAAGATGGTGAAGGGGATGGACGGCGCGTACGTGCTGCGCGACCTGGGTGCGGAGGGGACCGAAGTGACGTACCGCTTGGCCGTTGATGTGGCGATCCCGATGATCGGCATGCTCAAGCGGAAGGCCGAGAAGGTCATCATCGACACCGCCCTGAAGGGCCTCAAGAAGCGCGTCGAGTCCTGATCCAGTGACTCGCGTTCTGCTGTATACGGGTAAAGGCGGGGTCGGCAAGACGACCTCTGCCGCGGGTACCGCCACGCTCGCCGCACTGCGCGGGCTGCGGACGCTGGTGCTGTCGACGGATGCCGCGCACTCGCTGTCGGACGCGTTCGACTCCGAGGTCGGCCCCGAGCCGACGGAGATCGACGATCTGCTGTTCGTGCAGCAGATCGACGCGCAGCGCAAGTTCGAGCGGTCCTGGGGCGACATCCAGAACTACCTGCGGTCGGTGCTGCACATGGTCGGGGTCGACCCGATCGAGGCCGAGGAGCTGACCGTGCTGCCCGGCGCCGCGGAGGTGCTCGCGCTGCTCGAGGTGCGCGACCATGTCCGGTCCGGTCGCTGGGACGTGATCGTCGTCGACTGTGCGCCGACCGCGGAGACGCTCCGGCTGCTGGGGCTGCCCGAGGCGCTGAACTGGTACCTCGACCGGATCTTCAACGCCGAACGCAAGATGATGCGCACGTTCCGGCCGTTCCTGAGCCGCGGGTCGAGCCTGCCGGTCCCGGACGACAACGTCTTCGACGCGTTGCGCCGGCTGCAGAGCGACCTGTCGGACATCCGCACGCTGCTGGCCGGCCCGGACGCCTCGGTGCGGCTGGTGCTGACGCCCGAGGCGGTCGTTGTCGCCGAGGCGCGGCGGTCGCTGACGAGGCTCTCGTTGTACGGGTACCGCGTGGACGGCGTCGTGGCCAACCGGGTCTTCCCGGCTGCCGGCGCGGACACCTGGCGCCGGCAGTGGGTTGCTGCGCAGCGGGGGATCCTCGAGGAGGTCGCCGACTCGTTCCGGCCGCTGCCGATCTGGGAGTCGCCGTACCGGGTCTGTGAGCCGGTGGGCGTCGAGGAGCTGGCCGCGTTCGCCGTCGAGATGTACGGCGGGGACGACCCGTTCGCGCGTGCCACCGATGAGACGTCGCTGTGGGTGGATCGGCACATCGACACCGACGGTCGGACGTACACGCTGACGATGCCGTTGCCCTTGGCATCGGCCAGCGAGCTGGAGCTGGCGCGGCACGGTGACGAGCTGATCATCACCGTCGGGTCGTACCGCCGCGTCCTGCCGTTGCCGGCGGCGCTGGCGCGTGGAGTGGTCGCGGGTGCACGGCTCGACGACGGACGGCTGCAGGTGCGGTTCGCGCCGCGGGAGAGTGCGCGGCCGGTCGCCCCGGCGGAGCTGCCCAGCGGATCGGGTCCGCTGGAGTCGGCGCAGGAGCTGGCCCAGGGCCTCACAGCGGAGTACCACGAGCAGCTGGCTCGCCGTACGGCGGCGATCGGGGAGGGCTTGTGAGCAAGGACCCGGTCGGCTCGGTTGCCGAGGAGGCGGCCAAGCTGTTCGCGGTGCTGCAGCATGCGGCCACGGACGCTCCGCCACAGCGCGAGCCGGCGGCTGACGCGGCTGACGAGGCGCCGCCGGCTGATGCAGTGGAGCACGAGCACAAGCTTGGGCCCGACTGTATGTGGTGTCCGGTGTGCCAGCTGATCCACCGGGTCCGGAACACCAGCCCGGAGACGATCGAGCAGCTGTCGACGGCGGCCGCGCATGTGTTGGGCTCGTTGAGATCCCTGCTGGAGGCCGCCGCGGAGGCGGCCCGGCAGTCGCGGGAGGACGCAGCGTCGCGGCCGAAGAGCTCCGCACAGCCCGAGGAGGAACCGGCCCCGACCAAGGTGGACCGGATCGACGTGAGTGAGGACCCCGAACCATGGGACTGACGATCGGCATCGATGTCGGCGGTACGAAGATCGCGGCCGGCGTGGTCGACGAGCACGGCACGATCGGGGCCCGCACGCACCGCGACACCCCGGCGGACTCCGCCGACGGGACCGCGGCGGCGATCTGCGACGCGGCGGCCGAGCTGATCGCCGAGCACGAGATCGAGGCGGTCGGGATCGGCGCCGCCGGGTTCGTCTCGTCGGACCGGTCGACCGTGCTGTTCGCGCCGAATCTGGCCTGGCGGGACGAGCCGCTCGGCGCGCGGGTGTCGGAGACGCTGAACATCCCGGTGGTCGTCGAGAACGACGCGAACGCCGCGGCCTGGGGCGAGTTCGCGTTCGGCGCGGCGAAGGACGTCGAGCACATGCTCTGCCTCACGGTCGGCACCGGCATCGGCGGCGCTGTGGTGAGCGACGGCGAGATGCTCCGCGGTGCTCACGGCGTCGCGGCCGAGCTCGGCCACATGCGCGTCGTACCAGGCGGGCATCGGTGCGGGTGCGGGTCGCGCGGATGCCTGGAGCAGTACGCGTCCGGGCGGGCGCTCGTGCGTGAGGGGCGGGCTCAGGCGGAGTCGGGTTCGATCGCGGCGGCGCAGATGCTGAGCGTGTGCGGGATCACCGACCCGGCGCAGCTGACCGGGCCGATGATCACCGAGGCGGCGATGGCCGGCGATCCCTGCGCGGTGGAGCTGCTCGAGGACCTCGGCCGCTGGCTCGGCGAGGGGCTGGCGAGCCTCGCGACGATGTTCGACCCGACGCTGATCGTGATCGGCGGCGGTGTGAGTGCCGCGCGGGACCTGCTGATGAAGTCCGCCGAGATCGCCTTCGAGAAGGTCCTCCCGGCCAAGTCCAACCGGCCCCACCCGACCTTCACCCTCGCTCTGCTGGGCAACGACGCCGGCCTGATCGGCGCCGCCGACCTGGCCCGCCGCCCGGCTCCTGTCCAGGCTCTCGCTCGGTGATCTGGGATACTGGGAGCGGACCGGCGGGGGTCGGGGGTACCGCGAGGAAGGTCGAACCTTGGCTCTGACGCAGGCTTTGACGATCGGGATCGATATCGGCGGGACCAAGGTCGCCGCCGGGGTGGTCGACCCGGAGGCCAACATCCTGGACCGGGTACGCCGGGACACGCCGACCACGGACCCGAAGGAGACCGAGGACGCGATCGCGGAGATCGTCCACGACCTCACGTCGCGGCACGACGTGATCGCGGTCGGGATCGGCGCGGCCGGGTTCGTCGACGTGACCCGGTCGTCGGTGTTGTTCGCGCCGCACCTCGCCTGGCGGCACGAGCCGCTGCGGGACGCGGTCGAGCGCCGGCTCGGTCTGCCGGTCGTGGTCGAGAACGACGCCAACGCGGCGGCCTGGTCCGAGTGGCGCTTCGGCGGCGGACAGGGCGAGAGCCACCTGGTGTGCGTCACGCTCGGCACCGGCATCGGCGGCGCGATCCTGAACGACGGCTCCCTGCAGCGCGGGAAGTTCGGCATCGCCGGCGAGTTCGGCCACATGCAGGTCGTCCCCGGCGGTCACCGCTGCGAGTGCGGCAACCGCGGCTGCTGGGAGCAGTACGCGTCCGGCAACGCGCTCACCCGCGAGGCCCGCGAGCTGGCGACGTCCGGCTCACCCGTCGCACACAACCTGCTGCGTGCGGCCGGCGGCGACCCGCGCAAGATCAACGGCCCGATGGTGACCGAGCTGGCCAAGGACGGTGACCCGGTCGCGGTCGAGCTGCTCGAAGACGTCGGCCGCTGGCTCGGCATCGGCCTCGCCAACCTGGCCGCCGCGCTCGACCCCGGCACGTTCGTCATCGGCGGCGGCGTGTCCGACGCGGGCGAGCTGCTGCTGGCGCCGGCTCGTGAGGCGTTCAAGCGCACGCTGACCGGCCGTGGCTTCCGCCCGGAGGCCCGGATCGTCCGCGCGGTCCTCGGCCCGGAGGCAGGCCTGGTCGGTGCGGCTGACCTGGCTCGGGAAGAGGCGACCTGGTTGCGCCGGGTCCGCGTCAAGACGACCGCGGTCACGGCAAAGACGGCAGCGGCACGCGGACGCTCGACTCGCTTGGAGCGGGCCGCCCGCAAGTCGGCCGCCCGGCGGACCGGAATGCGCGCCGCAGCGACTGAGACCGAGCTGCACCCGGCCGACGTGAACGGCGACAACGAGGCATGAGCGACAGGCCGCCTGCAGAGGCGGTGCTGCGGGTGCTGTCGTACAACGTGCACCGCTGGGGCGACGACCGTACGGCGCTCGCCCGGGTGGTGAGGGCATGCGCGCCGGACGTGATGCTGGTGCAGGAGGCGCCGACCTGGTTCGGTACCCGGCGCAAGCGACGCGCGATGGCGGCCACCTTCGGCCTGCGGTACGTCGCGGCGTCGGCCCGCAACGCGATCCTCGTTGCCGACGGCATCGACCTGACCGCCATCCGAGGCCGCCGCATCTGGCGCCCGTTCGTCCGCCGCCGCCTGAACTTCATCGCCACCCAACTCCCCGGCGGCGCCGTCGGCGGGGTAGTAGTCCTGGGCTCGACGCGCGTGGCCGTCGTGGTCTGCCACTTGGGCCTACACCCCCGAGGCCGCATCCACGAACTGGCTCAGGTCCTGACCCTCTGCCGCTCCTTCCACACGCCATACCTACTGACCGGCGATGTCAACGAAGAACCAGACGGCCCCATCTGGAAGACCCTCGCCGAAGAAGGCCTGGTCGACCTAGGCGGCGGACCCACCTTCAGCTCCACCAACCCCCGCAAACGCATCGACGCCGCCCAACTAACCCCCCAACTAACCGGCCGCCTCCGCCACATCCCGGCAACCAAACAAGACCTGGCCGCCGCCTCCGACCACCTCCCACTCCTGGTCGAGCTCGCCCCGTAACTCAGACGGACCTCCGCCACTGACCAACCTCGGTGCATCCACCCTCGCCAGGCGGGACGGGCCGCTCGACGCGTCGCCGGCGAGACCTTGGTCAGTGGCTCAGGTCCGGATCCCCAGCCCACCACATTCGAGGCCTCGAGCCCCCTCCACGCGCGACCCCGCGGGAAGCTGCCGATCGTGATGGCCTGGAGATCCGGGTCAGAGCCTGAACTCCAGCAGCGGGTCGGTGACCACCTCGCGCCAGCGCTCGCGATGGCCGGCGGCCTGGAGGCGGTAGTAGAGGGTCTCCCGGCGTACGTCCGTCGCCGTCCCGAAGTGGCCGCCGATGTTGTGGGCCAGCAGGTAGTGGGCGAAGAGCACGCTGCCGGCTGGGCCGGTCGCCTGGATGGGGTCGCCGAGAGGGACGTCTGGGTATGGGCCGGGGTTCATCTCGTCGAGGCGGGCGAGGGCGTCGGCGCCGTGCTCGGCCAGGTAGCCGCCGAGCCGCAGATGTGTGCCGGGCCAGATGTACAGATTCCCGCGGTCGGGCTCGGCGTGATCGGTCAGCCAGATCCCCGCGAGCATGCTGAACGTCCCCGGGGTGCCGTCGTCGAGACCCGGCGTGATGCCGTCGACATGCGGTCCACCCGGTCGGTGCGGCCACGGCGGGATCGTCGTCGCGACCTGCGCGAAGTCCGGATCTTGTACGGCGAGGTCCGGCCGCAACAGTTCACCGGCCAGCTCCGCGAGCTCGACCGAGTGGTAGAAGTCGAGCAACGGATGCCCGTCCCCGAATCGCGGCCAGAGGAAATGCGCACCGACCCCCTCCGGCGGCTGCCGCTCCAGCATCGTCGCCACGATCCGGCGGCCGGTCGCGAGTTGCGCGTCGGTCAGTACGCCGGGAACGACGAGGTACCCCTGCTCCTGGAAGTGCTTCCGCTGCGCATCGCTGATCATGTCGGCAGTCCATCAGCGGGCCGTCGTACCGGCAATTGAATTAGCTCTTGCGGCGGTTGAGGAAGGCGCGCATCGCGTCCTGGGCCACAGGCGAGCCGAAGAGCGACGCCGAGAGCTCCGCGAGGTCCTTGCCATTGGCATCGATATTGGCGAGGAGGTCGCGGTTGAGGAGCTTCTTGGTCTCGTGCATGCCCTGCGGGACACCCTTCAGCAGCGCCTCAAGCACCGTGTCGACCGCCGCGTCGAGGTCATCGTCCGGCACCGTCAGTGTGAGCAGCCCGAGCCGCGCCGCTTCCAATGCGTCGAACCCGTTGCCCGTGAGGAACGTGTACGCCGCCGCGCGATCGGTCAGCCGCGGAATGACAGTGAGCGAGATCGTCGCCGCCGCGAGCCCCAGCCGTACTTCGGTCAACGCGAACGTCGCGCTCTCCCCGGCGATGCTGATGTCGGCCGCCGCAACGATCCCGATCCCACCGGCCCGCACCGCCCCGGCCACCCGCGCGACCACCGGCTTCGGGTTCGCGACGATGGCCCGCTGTACGTCGACCATCCGCTGCGCCCCGACCCCCATCCCGACGGTCGTCGCCTCGGACAGATCAGCCCCCGAGCAGAACACATCCAGCGCCGACCGAACCACGATCACCCGCACCAGCTCATCCGCCCCCGCCGCCTCGAGTTGCTCCAACAACTCACCCGTCAACTGCTGCGACAACGCGTTCTTGTTCTGCGGCGAGTCCAGCGTGATCGTCGCGACGCCGTCGGCCACTTCGAGGTGCACGAGTTCGGTCATGTTCGCATTCAACACCCTCCACGCCACACCCGCTGTGTGCTGCGTTACCTGCCCCCGTCCACTCCTACGATGGGCTGCTTCAGCCCGATGAAGGAGTGGTGCGATGCCGATCGACATCAGCGGTGCGACCGTGAAGCAGACCGTCAGGTTCGATCGGCCGATCCGCGGCGACCAGCTGATCGATGCGGTCAGGCGGACCTGCGAGGCGAACCGGTCGAAGTTCTCCGAGACCAAGGAGTACGACGACGGCTGGCGGCACGCGGTTGGGCAGAGCTCGAGTACGCCGTACGAGAATCTGCTCGTCGCGCCCAACCGGACCGACGCGTTCATCGAGCCGAACGCTCACTACACCGAGGCCGTGGTCCTGCGTCACAACGACGGGTACGGCTCGCGCACGATGGCTCGCTTCACGATCGAGGACGAGGTCGAGTCGGCCGTCCAGTTCGCGGAGTCCCTGCAGCGGACCGTCAACCACGGTCCTGGCACCTCCGCCGGCATGACTCGCGCTCCGCAGACCCGCGGGGAGGAAGCCGACACGTCGCTCAACGCCGGTGACCCGGCGCGGTCCTGGGATCCGCCGTCGGGCGGTTACCGCGCCGGCAACCGCGACCTGAGTCGCTGACCGTCACGGGCCGGACGGGGAGGCCTTTGGATTGAGGGGGTCGGCGTGGCGGTGGGTGATTTTCCACTCACCGTGCTCGGCGCGGAACACCATCGTGGCCCGGAGGACGTGCGGGACCGGCTCGGGCTGGGTGATGTGGTGGACCGTGCAGCGCTCGATCGCGACCGTGTACGCCGTGTCCGCGCCGACGTGCTGCTCGAGGTACTCGAACTCGACCTTGGCGCCGGTGTCGCGGAACTGTGACGACGCCCATTCGTACCTGGGCCCGATCTGCGAGAAGCCGACCTCGTGGCCGCCGAAGCCGCCGAAGATCGAGGTCTGTTCGCTGTGCGACACCAGCGGCATCCACAACGACGGATCCCCGTTGACGAAGGCGGTGTTGGCCTCCTCGAACCGGCGCAGGAACGATTCGAAGTCTTCAATCACCCAGCCAGTCTCACCCGAGCAGGGGTCACTTGCTGTCGGCGTACTCCGGGGACAGCTCGCGGGCCAGGTGCTCGATGAACAGGCCGACGTCGGTGACGATGCCCCGCGCCTGCGACGAACCGCGGTCGGCGAGCTTGGTCACGGTCGCAGGGTTGATGTCCACGCAGGTCAGCGGGATCGACGCGGGCAGGATGTTGCCGGTGGCAACCGAGTGCAGCATGGTCGCCGCCATCAGGCAGTACCCGACCCCGTCCAGTTCGGCCCGCATCGCTCGCTGCCCCTCGAGTACGTCGGTGTAGACGTCCGGCAGCGGCCCGTCGTCGCGCACCGACCCGACCAGCACGAACTTGCCGCCCGTCTTCACCAGCGCGTGCATCACGCCCGAGGTGAGGACGCCCTGGTCGACCGCGGCCTTGATCGAACCGGCCTTGCGGATCGTGTTGATCGCGCGGATGTGGTGCTCGTGCCCGTGCTCGACGCCCCGCCCGCGGGCAAGATCCACCCCGAGCGACGTCCCGTACAGCGAGGACTCGATGTCGTGCGTCGCGAGCGCATTGCCGGCGAACAGTACGTCGACGTACCCGGCCTCGACGATCGCGACCATCGCCGGCGCCGCGCCGGTGTGAACGATGCCGGGGCCGCCGACCCACAGCACCTTCTGCCCGTTGGCCTTCGCCTCACGCATCCCGTCCGCGACCTGCTTGACCAGGACCCGCTGCGGCTTCTCCGACGACACGTCCGACTCCATGAAGCCGAAGCCCTCGTCGGTGTTCACCACGATCGGGGGAGTGACCCGCACGCCCTGCGCGCTGGTGATGATCCTCATCCCTGCACGTACGTCGGACATCGGGATCGTCCGCACGATGCCAGATTCAGGGTCGCCCTCGACGAGCAGACCGCAGTCCATTTCCGGGTTCTGCACCGGCACCCAGTGGCCGCCGAGTCGCACACTGGTCGGCAGGTTCGTGGTCGAGTAGAACCCGTCCGGGAACACGCCGTCCTGCGACACCTCGGTGATCTCCGGCGTACCGGGGTCGACCAGGTTGGCGCCCTTGGTCTGGATCCGCATCAGCAGCCGCTGCAGCGATTCCTCGTCGTCCGCGCCGACCGTCATCCGGACCGTGGACGGGTCGTCCTTGTCGTAGCCGAGGTCGAACTTGTCCAGCGTGTACTCGCCGCCGTACCCGCGGATGTCGTCGAGGACGCGGGACAGCAGCCCGGAGTCCATCAGGTGGCCGGTGATCTCGACCGTCTCGGTGACCTGCACGGGTGCCCTCCCTCGCGATTCGTCGGATTGTCCGACGATCCGCATGCTAACTCAGACGACCGCCCCGTCGTCGCCCCCGTCACCAGGTGGAAGGCGGTCCTTCATCCGCAGCACCAGCGTCAGGAAGCCGCCGATGAAGCCGGCGACCGCGAGCGTGGTGATCCGGCCGGTGCCGAAGTCGAGGACCGCGGCAGCGATCAGCAGCAACGGACCGCCGAGCAGCCCGAGCCAGGCGAGCCGGGTGATCCAGTCGAGCCGCGGGCCGCGCGGCGGGTCGGGCGGGACGAAATGGTCGTGCGGATCGTCGGCCTTGCGGGCCGGCTTCTCGTCCTTCTCGTCCTCGTCGTCGTCCGACGTCTCCGAGACGGTCAGCCCGGTCGGCACGTCGATGAGCGGCTCGTACTTGTCGTCGACGTCCTCGCTGGCCGGCCACCGCGGGACCGGGTCCTCGCCGCCGTCGTGACCCGGCGCGGACGGCTGGCTGAACTGCTGGACCAGCGACTCCCACTCCGCGTCCTCGGTACTGCGATCGATCACCGGGCGGGCCTTGTCCACCGCCTCGGCGTCGACGAAAATCTCGTCGTACCCGACCGGAATGCGGACCGGTTCCTCGGCCTCTTCCGGCGTTCGCGCCTCGCTCTGGTTCTCGCAGTACGCCGCGATCCCGGCCGCGGCGAGCGCGTCCAGCACCGGCTGGGCGACCAACGGGTCGATCCCCCCGAGCGACGCGTACGACGCCGCGGTCAGTCCGTTGTCACGCATCGGTGGTACCGCTCAGCCGCTTGATGAAGGCTGATGAGTCCGCGAAGATCCGCGGCGCGTCGTTGTCCAGGGTTGCCACGTGATAGCTGTCCTCGAGCAGGGTCTCGGTCACGTCGCGGGACGAGATCGAGGCCAGCACCGTCCGCCCCGAGCTCGGCTCCACCACATGATCGACAGTACTGCGGAACAGCAGCACCGGCTGCGTGACTTCGGCCAAATCATCGCGGGTGAGCTTCCACAGCTGCGACAGCGAATGCAGCGCGCGCAACGGCATCTTGTCGTACGCACCCTCGTCGGCGTCCGGTTTCTTGATGTCGTTCGAGATGCCGGGGAACGACGGCACCAGCCTGGCCAGCACCGGCAGCAGCGCCAGCCGCTTGTCGTCGGTGCGCACCGACGGGTTGATCAGGACCAGACCGGAAACATCCGTCCCGTGCTGCTCGGCCAGTCGCAGGACCAGGCAGCCGCCCATCGACAGTCCGACGAGGAAGACCTGGTCGTGCTCCTTGCGCAGGCGCATGAGCTCGTTGTCGAGTACGGCGTACCAGTCGGGCCAGCCGGTCTTGTTCATCTCCTGCCAGCTGGTCCCATGACCGGGCAGCCGCGGTACGGCGACGCCGTACCCCTCGGCGGCGAGATGTTCCGCGAAGGGCCGCATCGACTTCGGCGAGCCGGTGAACCCGTGGCTGAGCAGGACTCCGACGGCCGCGTTCGCCCCGCTTCCGGGACTGCGAAACTCCTCCGCGTGGGCTTGCACTGGCACGCTCGACTCCTCGCCGTTCCGTTCCTCACAGACGCCCCAGCCGAAGACGGCCGGAGCGCGTGTCAATCGTCGCATCTGGGCTGCGTCCAGTCTGCATCCAGGTGACAACACGGTGAGCAACACCCACATTCCTGGCGGTGACATTGCCTGAGGGGGAAGCTGGAACGTAGTGTCCGCTGTGTCGGGCGAGTGACGGAGGTCGAGGCGAATGCTGTACCTGTTCCTGAGACGGTTCCTGGTCGCTCCATTGATCAAGCTGCTCTTCCGGCCCAAGGTGACCGGGCTCGAGCACGTGCCGACCGACGGTCCGGCGCTGCTGGTCAGCAACCACCTGGCGTTCTGCGACTCGATCTTCCTGCCGGTGTCGGTACCGCGGCAGATCGTCTTCCCGGCCAAATCGGAGTACTTCACCGGTCCAGGCCTGAAGGGCAAGCTGGTCGCCACGTTCTTCCGGTCGGTGGGCCAGATCCCGATCGACCGGTCCGGCGGGCGCGCCTCGCTGGCCGCGCTGAACACCGGCCTGAGAATCCTCGAGGAGGGCGGCCTGTTCGGGATCTATCCCGAGGGCACCCGCTCGCCTGACGGCCGGCTGTACAAGGGCAAGACCGGCGTCGCACGGATGGCGATCGTGGCCGGCGTCCCGGTGATCCCGGTCGCGATGATCGACACCGAGAAGCTGCAGCCGCCGGGCAAGATCCGGCCGAACTTCTTCTACCGCGAGAAGGGCCGGCTGGTCCCGCGCCTGGTCCGTCCGGGCGTCGCGTTCGGCAAGCCGCTGGACTTCTCGCGGTACGAGGGCATGGAGCGCGACCGCTTCGTCCTGCGCTCGGTCACCGACGAGATCATGTACGCGCTGATGGACCTGTCCGGCCAGGAGTACGTCGACATGTACGCCGACAAGGCCAAGGAGCTGATCAAGGCCGGTGAATCGGTCGACGAGCACCTGCGACTCGGCGACACCAAGGCGAGCTGACGCGGTTCGGGGCCGGTCCCGGGCGAGGATGTCGCCATGGACAGCGACCTGAACGTGCTGGGCGGACCGCTGGAGGAGTGCGGGACCGATCCGGTCACCGGCTTCTACCGCGACGGCTGCTGCACGAGCGGCCCCGAAGACCTCGGCAGCCACACCGTCTGCGCGGTGATGACCGCGGACTTCCTCGCCCACCAGACCTCGGTCGGGAACGACTTGATCACACCCCGCCCCGAGTACAACTTCCAGGGTCTCGAGCCGGGGGACCGCTGGTGCGTGGTCGCCGCCCGCTGGCTCCAGGCGTACCACGCCGGCGCCGCGTCTCCCGTCGTACTCGCGTCCACCCACGCCCGTACGCTCGACACGATCCCGCTCACCGCGCTCCGCGAGCACGCGGTCGACGTACCGTCCGATCCGGGCTCATTGACCTGAGACGGTCACGGTCGGTTCTGGGCTCTGGCCTAGAGTTGGCCCCATGCAATTTGCGACGTTGACGGCCGGGGAAGTGCCGGGGGTTCCGAGTCTGGACGAGCTGCGGGAGATGAAGCCGCTGCAGCAGCCGGAATGGCCGGACGGGGCCGTGCTGGACCAAGTGATCCGTGAGCTCCGGACGCTGCCGCCGCTGGTGTTCGCCGGTGAGTGCGACGACCTGACCACGAAGATCGGCGCGGTCGCCCGCGGCGAGGCGTTCATCCTGCAGGGCGGCGACTGCGCCGAGACGTTCGCCGGCGTGACCGCGGAGAACATCCGGGCCAAGCTCCGGGTGCTCCTGCAGATGTCGGTCGTCCTGCAGTACGCCGCGAGCGTGCCCGTGGTGAAGATCGGCCGGATCGCCGGGCAGTACGCGAAGCCGCGGAGCTCCGGCGAGGAGACGCGGGACGGCGTCACACTGCCGTCGTACCGCGGTGATGCCGTCAACGGCTTCGACTTCACGCCCGAGTCGCGCATCCCGGACCCGAACCGGCTGCGCGGTGTCTACAACGCGGCCGCCGCGACGCTGAACCTGACCCGCGCGTTCACCACGGGTGGGTACGCCGACCTGCACCAGGTGCACGCCTGGAACACGGACTTCGTGAAGTCGTCGCCGGTCGGCCGCCGGTACGAGCAGCTGGCGTCGGAGATCGAGCGGGCGCTGGCGTTCATGCGGGCCTGCGGCGCGACGGCGGACGAGTTCAAGACCGTCGACTTCTACGCCTCGCACGAGGCGCTCATCCTCGAGTACGAACACGCCCTGACCCGGATCGACTCACGGACCGAGCAACCGTACGACGTGTCCGGCCACCTGCTCTGGGTGGGGGAGCGGACCCGTCAGCTGGACGGCGCGCACGTCGAGTTCCTGGCGTCGTTGTCGAACCCGCTCGGCGTCAAGATCGGCCCGACCACGACCCCGGAGTACATCCGGGCGTTGATCGACAAGCTGAACCCGAAGGGGATCGAGGGTCGGTTGACCTTCATCACGCGGATGGGTGCGGGCAAGATCCGCTCCGCGTTGCCGCCGTTGCTGGAGGCGGTGCGTGATCACGGCTCGCCGATCGCCTGGGTGTGCGACCCGATGCACGGCAACACGTTCGAGACCCCGAACGGGTACAAGACCCGCAACTTCGACGACGTGATGGACGAGGTGCAGGGCTTCTTCGACGCGCACGAGCAGGTAGGGACGTGGCCGGGCGGCGTACACATGGAGCTGACCGGCGACGACGTCACCGAGTGTCTCGGCGGCGGTGAGGAGCTGGTCGCGGAGGATCTCGTGAACCGGTACGAAACGGCCTGCGACCCGCGGCTGAACCGTCACCAGTCCCTGGAGCTCGCGTTCCTGGTCGCGGAGCGGCTGCGGGGCGCGCAGGCATGATCGATCTTCGCTCCGACACCGTCACGCGGCCGTCGGCCGAGATGCTGGCCGCGATGACGTCGGCGCCTTTGGGCGACGATGTGTACGGCGAGGATCCGACCGTCAACGAGCTTGAGGAGACGGTTGCGGGGCTGCTCGGGCATGAGGCCGGGCTGTTCACCGTCACCGGATCGCTCGCGAACATGCTCGGCGTACGGGCGTTGGTGCCGCGTGGCGGCGAGGTCCTGTGTGAGGCGAACGCGCACATCGTTCGCGCGGAGCTAGGGGCTCACGCGGCCGCCAGCGGCGTCACGACGCGGACCTGGAGCGCGCCGGGTGGGCAGATCGACCTGGAGCAGATCCGCGCGCTGATCGCGGCCGACCTCGGTCCGTATTTCGTGCGGACGTCCGCGGTCTCGGTCGAGAACACGCACAACTTCGGCGGGGGTGCGATCCAGCACGGGTACGACGCCCTTGCCGACGAGCTGGATGCCCGGGACATCCCGCTGCACCTGGACGGCGCTCGGCTGTGGAACGCGTCCGTGGCGTCGGGTGTGCCGGTCGCGGCCTATGCCTCGCGGGCTGCGGCCGCCAGCGTGTGCCTGTCCAAGGGCCTTGGTGCTCCCGTCGGCTCGGTGCTGGTCGGCTCAACGGAGCTGATCCGCGAGGCGCGGGTCTGGCGGAAGCGTCTCGGTGGCGGTTGGCGGCAGGCGGGCGTGCTCGCCGCGGCCGGGCTGTACGCCGTTGCGCACAACGTCGAGCGGCTCGCCTCCGACCACGCGAATGCTCGCGCGATCGCCGAGGTGTTGGCGGATGCTGCGCCTGGCTCGGTCAAGCCGGACCAGGTCGAGACGAATATCGTGGTCGCCGACCTGGCGAGTACCGGTCGCACGGTCGCCGAGGTGGTGGCCAGCGCGAAGGAGGCCGGCGTACTGGTCGGCGGTGTCGGCGCCACCCAGCTCCGGATCGTGACGCATCTCGACGCCTCCGCGGAGGACTGCCGCACGGCTGCGACAGTCCTCGCGCGTCTGGTCAGCTGAATCGGTAGGCGGCGATCGTCGGCCCGCTTGTCCCATGCACGTCACGAGACCCGCGAAGTGTTGAGCTTTCCGCTCGATGCCGTCGCTGCTCGACGCCCTCGGCACTAAGGGCACGGATGCGCCAGGTAGGCTGCGACTGTCGGGTTGCTGCGTTCGGGGAGAGCCGTGCGAGAGATCGTCGTGTTCAGCGGAAATGCCCATACCGAGTTGGCGGAGCAGATCTGTAGTGATCTCGGCGTACCGCTTTCACCGGTCGAGATCCATCGTTTCAGCAACGACTGCCTGCAGGTCCAACTCCAGGCGAACTGTCGGCAGCGAGACGTGTACATCGTGCAACCACTGGTGCCGCCGACGCAGGAGCACCTGATGGAGCTCCTGCTGATGATCGACGCCGCCCGCGGTGCGTCGGCCCAGCAGATCACCGCGGTGATCCCGCACTACGCGTACGCACGCTCCGACAAGAAGGACTCGTCCCGCATCTCGATCGGCGGCCGCCTCGTCGCGGACATGCTGACGACGGCCGGCGCTCACCGCGTCCTGACGATGGCACTGCATGCGCCGCAGGTCCACGGGTTCTTCTCCGTACCGGTCGACCACCTGACCGCGATCGGCGTACTCGCCGACCACTTCCGCGGCCGCGACCTCAGCGACACCGTCGTCGTCAGCCCCGACCTGGGCAACGCGAAAACCGCGACCCAGTTCGCCCGGCTCCTCGGCACCCCCGTCGCCGCCGGCAGCAAGCAGCGCCTGGCCGACGACCGGGTCGTCATCGACGCCATCGTGGGCGACGTAGCCGGCAAACGCGCGATCATCCTCGACGACGAGATCGCCACCGGCGGCTCCATCATCGAACTCCTCGACCGCCTCAAGGACCGCGGCTGCACGCAAGCCGCCGTAGCCTGCACCCACGGTCTCTTCGCCGGCCCCGCCGTCGAGCGCCTCCGCTCGCACCCCTCCATCACCGAAGTCATCAGCACCGACACCGTCCCCCGCCCCGACGGCTTCCCCGAACTGGAGGTCACGTCAGTAGCCGGCCTCTTCGCCGAAGCCATCAAACGAATCCACGACGGCGAATCGGTCAGCAGCCTCTTCGACGGCGTCGACCCAACCCACGCCCCGCCCCAACCCAAACTCCCCTTCTAAGGCGACTACGGGGTGACGATGGCGAAGTTCTTGTCGCCGGGATCCAGTACTGCGTTGAGTCGGGCGAGGACCGAGGCGTCCCCTGTCAGCTTCATGCCTGCGCTCGCGAGGGTGTCTGCCGACAACGTCCCCTGGGCAAGGACGGGTAGGGCGTGGCGGGTGGTGATCAGCTCCGCGTCGGCGTCGTCGCGTTGTGGTCGGGCGCTGTAGGTGAGGACACCGTTGGCGAGCCGGAGACGGTAGCGCTCGTCGGTGTCGGTGAGGACGATGTCGATGGTGAGCTGTTCGTTCCAGGCGGCGGGGCCGTTGACCTGGATTGCGATGGCGTCGAGGAGCATGGCTGGTGTGAGCTGTGCGATGACGTCGTGGGCGGCGGTCTCGGTCGGGGTGCCGAACTGCCCGTCGCGCAGTTCGATGGCGCCGGAGAGATAGAAGTCGCGCCAGGTGCCGTTCTCGGAGCCGTACCCGAGCTGCTCGTAGGTATCGGCCAGGATCTCCCGTGCGGGCGTGTGGTCCGGTTGGGCGAACACCGCGTGGTTGCCGAGCTCTGCCGCCCAGCGGTAGTCGCCGGCGTCGAACGCGCTGCGAGCTTTCTGTACGGCGTTGTCGATGCCGCCGACGAGTTCGACGTACCGCTTTGCTCGCTCGACCGGTGTGTGTTCCCACAGGTGTGCCGGGTTGCCGTCGAACCAGCCCAGGTAGCGCTGGTAGATGGCCTTCACGTTGTGGCTGATGCTGCCGTAGTACCCGTTGGTGTTCCAGGCGTTCTCCAGCGCGGGCGGCAGCGTGATCTCCTCGGCGATCTCTGGTCCGACCAGGCCTTTGTTCGCCAGCCGCAGGGTCTGGTCGTGGAGGTAGGCGTACAGGTCGCGCTGGGTGGAGAGGAACTCGACGACGCGGTCGTTGCCCCAGGTCGGCCAGTGGTGAGAGGCGAAGACGACGTCGACGTCGGCGCCGAACAGCTCGATGGTCTCGGTGAGGTACGTCGCCCATGCGTGCGGGTCGCGGACCACAGCGCCGCGAAGGGTGAGCAGGTTGTGCAGCGTGTGCGTGGCATCCTCCGCAGCGCAGAGCGCGTTGAAGGCGGGCAGGTACACCAGGAACTCCGAGGGCGCCTCGGTATCGGGTGCCATCTGGAAGACCATCCGGACGCCGTCGACAGTCGCTTCGTGACCGGTTGTCGTGACAACATCCGTCGGCTCGATCAGAGAGACGGTGCCGGTGGAGGTGGTCTGGCCGAGGCCGGCGCCGACGCCGCCCTGTGGTCCACGGACCAATGCCGCGCCGTACATGTAGCCCGCCCGCCGGCCCATCGCCGTACCGGCGTACACGTTCTCCACGATTGCGTCCTCGACGAAGCCCTCAGGAGCGAAGATCCGCACCTGGCCGGCGTCGACGTCGGCCTGGGAGATGAAGCCCTTGACGCCGCCGAAGTGGTCGACATGAGAGTGCGTGACCACGACCGCCTTCACCGGGCGGTCGCCGCGATGTTTGCGGTACAGCGCCAGTGCGGCCGCGCCGGTCTCCACCGACAGCAAGGTGTCGATCACGACGATGCCCTCGTCACCTTCGACGAGAGTGGTGTTCGACAGGTCCATGCCGCGAACCTGATAGATGCCGGGGACGACCTCGAAGAGTCCGTCGATCGCGGCCAGTTGCGACTGCCGCCACAGGCTCGGATGCACCGTGTCCGGGCAGCCGCCGGCGAGGAAGTCGTAGGTGGAGTTGTCCCACAGTACGGTGCCGTCCGCAGCGACGACGGGCTCGTCGATCGGTGAGATCAGCCCGCGGTTGGCATCCTCGAAGTCCCGCGTATCGGAGAACGGCAAGGATCCTGCGGCATCCCGGTGCTGAGAACGGATGGCGGCACTGGCTGGACGGGGAGTCGACGTCATATCCCGAGCCTGGGGGCACACCGAGTGCAGTGAATCACCCAATGAGGATGATCTGAGCCTCATCCGCGTGGGGTGAGGCGACCTGGTTGGGCCAGTAGTCAGGCTCTCGGGATAGACGCTCACCTAGGGGATCGGCCGCCTGTGGTCCTAGCAGGGAGATGGGATGGCGCACAGAGCGCGGGTCCTGTTCGGGTCGTTCGCCGGGTATCGGTCGCGTTGGCTGCGCCGGGACGTGGTCGCGGGCCTGACGGTATGGGCCGTGCTGGTGCCCGAGTCGCTGGCGTACGCCACGATCGCCGGTGTCCCTCCGGTGGTGGGACTGTACGCAGCAGTGCCGGCGCTGGTCCTGTACGCGATGGTTGGAAGCTCCCGGCACCTGGTGGTCGGCCCGATGTCGTCGACGGCAGCCCTGTCGGCAGGGATTGTCGGCACCTTCGCCGCGGGCGGCGGCGACCGGTACGTCGCGCTGTCAACCGCGCTCGCAATCATGACCGGAATCGTCTGTGTGGCCGCCGGGCTCGCGCGGCTCGGATTCCTGGCCTCGCTCATCTCCGAGCCGGTCTTGAAGGGCTTCATCGTCGGCCTGGCGCTGACGATCGTTGCCGGGCAGCTTCCCAAGCTCTTCGGGATCGAGGGCGGGGATGGCGACTTCTTCGCAAAGCTGTGGCACTTGCTCACGTCCCTGGGCCAGACCAATGGAGTAACGCTGGCGGTCGGCCTGCTCAGCCTGGTGGTCCTGCTCGGCCTGCGCCGGTGGCTTCCGCTCGTACCCGGATCTCTGGTGGCGGTCTTACTCGGCATTGCCGCCGTCGCCGTGCTCAACCTGGACCAGCACGGCGTGGCGATCGTCGGACCGATCCAGTCCGGCCTGCCGACGCTGGGACTCCCCTCCGGGCTGGGGATGGACGACTACCTCGCATTGGCGGGGCCGGCCGGGGGCGTGCTGCTGATCGGCTTCGCCGAGGGACTGGCGGCGGCGAAGACCTACGCCGCCCAGGCGGGCTACGACATCGACGCCAACCGGGAGCTGGTCGGTATGGGCACGGCCAACCTCGGCGCCGGGCTCGCGTCCGGAATGGTCGTCAACGGCAGCCTGTCCAAGACGGCCGTCAACGGCGGCGCCGGGGCCCGCTCCCAGCTCAGCGGTCTGACGGTCGCCACGCTCACGCTGCTGACGCTGCTGTTCCTGACCGGCCTGTTCGAGCAATTGCCGGAGGCAACCCTGGCCGCCGTCGTGATCGTCGCGGTCGTCGAGCTGATCGACATCCCCGCACTGCGCAGGCTGTACAAGGTCTGGACCGAACGGCTCGCCGGCATCTACGGCCCGGCCTCCCGCGCGGACTTCCTCGCCGCGATCACGGCAATGCTCGGCGTACTGATCTTCGACACCCTGCCCGGGCTGGTGATCGGCATCGTCGTCTCGATGACACTTCTGCTCTACCGGACCAGCCGACCACACGTAACCCAGCTGGTCCGCATAGCCGACTCGGACGGCCCCGGACTCTGGGTAGACGCCAGCCGGCACCCCGACCTTCACCCACCGCGGGGCGTCGTCGTGGTCCGCGTGGAGTCCGGCCTCTTCTTCGCCAACGCCGACCACGTCCGCGACCACATCCGCGCCCTCGCCACAGCCGGGACCAGCGCCGTGGTCCTCGACGGCGAGACCACCCCCTTCATCGACGTCACCGCGGCCCACATGCTCGACCAACTCACCCACGACCTGGCAGCCCACGACGTCCAGCTGTACTTCGCCCACGAGATCGGCCAAGTCCGCGACGTCGTGCACCACACCGAGAACGATCCCGAGCTCGTGATCTACCCAGACATCGACACCGCCGTCACCGCCGCCCGCGAGCACCCCCAACAACCCAGCAACTGACACCCCCGCCACACCGCCTTGCCGGAGGACCATGGTGAGACCGTTGCCGCGGACTTCGAGTTCGGCAGGTACGGCGTCGTCGTCTGGTCGAGCTGTGCGACGTACGGCGTTTACTGGCCGGCCAGCTTGGCCACCATCGGCGCGAGGGTGTCGGCGAAGTTGGCGCCGATGACGAAGTACGAGAAGCCGATCTCCTCGCGTCGGCGTTGGATCTCTTCGGCGGCTGCCGCGGGGTCACTCGGAAGGATGACGAGCGAGTCGGCGGCGCGGAGCGCAGCAGTGTCGAGGTTGGGCGCCGCCATGAACGGAGCGGGACTGTCTCCGACGGCGGCGACATGCTGGGCGAGCTCGATGTCGGTGCGGCCGGCAAAGTCGCGTACCCGCTTCGTGGTTTCAACCCGATCGTCGTCCGTTGCGAGTACGAACGTGACTGCGTCAGCGACTTCGAGCGCCAGCGCCTGCGACTTCGGTCCGCTCACCGCCATGACCACCGGCGTGTGCAGATCGGGGCCGTCAAATGTACGCAGAGCGGCCACGGTGTCGCGCATCCGGGTGCGACGCTCAGCGGGGGAGACGACCGGCTGTCCGAGTTCGACTTCGATGCCGGGTCGGCCGGCGCCGATGCCCATTTCGAACCGGCCTTCTGTGAGTACTGAGAGCGAGTGGGCTTCCCATGCTGTGCTCCATGGTTCGCGCAGTGCGGCGGCATAGACCCACGAGCCGATCCGCAGGTCACTGAGCGCGGCCGCGGTTGCCAGCGTGGGGCCAAGCGCTGGCTGCCAGGTAGGTACGTCGGGCATCAACAACGTCGAGTAACCGCTATCGGCGATGCGGCGCACACGGTCTCGCCACGTCGCCATGTCTGAAAGGATCGGCGCAACGACCCCGAAGCGGAAAGCTCTGGTCGCACGCCCAGCCTGGTCGTTCATCGTGGTTCTCCTCGAGTCTGGGACCTTGTCAGGTCCGGTTGCTCTATCCACGAACCCGCTACCCCCAATTCGACAACCCCACCCAAGAACGCCGGCCCGATGGGTCGCAAGGGTTCAGTGCCAGAAGGTCCAGCCTTCGGGGGCCTTCGGGAATGTGGGTGGGGGGTTCCAGCCTCGGAGTGGTCGCCAGTCCGGCGCAGCGGGTGGCCAGTTTGGGGGAGGGTGGAAGCGGTATCGCTTGTCTCGGAGTTGCCAGAACACTGACCACCCGGCCGCGACTACGGCCAACGTGAGGAGTGCCGCGCCGACTGCGGCGAATGTTGTGGGTTCGGGCCCGCACCCGGTCGCGTCCGGTGCGCAGGGGTCGGACGGAACTCCCAGCATCATCACGCCAAGGAATCCGAGTACTGCGAACACGCCCGACGCGCACCACCCAACCGTGATCAAGATCTTGTGGGTGGGCGCGTCGGAGAAGCCGTGAAACACGCGGGGGTCCGGGGGCGCTGACCAGCTCACGTCGTCATTACAGACCACGGACGTCGGAGTCCGGGCGACGTCGCCTCCTGTTGGCACCCAACCGTGACCTTCGAGCCAGTCTGTCAGCGGCGGCGGCCCCAGCGGCCCGCGCCGACGCCGGCCAGGTGGAGCGCGATGCACAGGAGGCCGGCCATTAACAGCGTCTGCGGCGTGAATGCGTCACTTACGCGGGCGTCGGCCCAGTCCAGAATGAGTGCCAGGCCAAAGATGACAGCGGCGATGATCGCGAACATTGCGTGCTCCTTCGAACGATCGGGCGGAAGTAGCCTTCAAGTACCCATCGGCTATTCCAGCCGCGAGCTGACCGCCGTACGAAATGAAATGTTTCCGGACTTGTCGCGGAGGGTAGAGGCGTCCCATTGATTTCGTTGACGATGCGCCTCAGGTTGCGGCTTTGGTGAGGAGGGCGATGATGATTTGCTGTTCGGCCTTCGCTTCATCTGAGCCGGTGCCGCCGCGGCCTGTTGTGAGGTGGGCCAGGTCGGACGGGGTCGAGCCGTGGTCGTTTGGCAGGCGGGGGTTGGCGCCTGCGCGGAGGAGTTGATCGACGGCGGCTGAGCAGCGGTTGCGGACTGCTCGGTGGAGGGGAGTGACGCCGCCGGCGGCAGTTGCGTTCGGGTCGGCCCCTGCTTCGATGAGGAACTCGATGATGGCTCGCTGAGCTGTCGGGTTCCAGTTCGTTGAGCCTGGTACGCCGTTGGCCGCGGCGTGCAAGGGTTGTGCGCTGCGTCGGTTTGGAGCGCTGATGTCGGCGCCGCGGGCGATCAGGTCTTGGGCGAGTTCGACGTCGTACGCGAAGGCCGCGGCGTGCAGTGCGGTGTCGCCTTCGTACAGCTGGGCGTGGCACTGGTCGATGAAGAACTCGTCGGGGCGCGCCAGGCGTGCCGTGACCAGCGACGGTGTGGCGTCGAGGGATGCCGTCACGGACCGTCGGTCGCCTGTTGCGATGGCCCTTAGCAGGCTGGGGAGGTCTTTCACATTACCTCGATAGGGACTACGCCCTTGCGGGTGTGCCCAGGCTTCTGAAGGTGAGTAGGACGAAAGGAATGGCGAGGAGGACTGCTCCTGCGATGGCCGATGCTGTGCTCGGTGTTCTGGTGCTGGAGTCCAGGAGGGCGTAGCGGATGATGAAGGCGAGGCCCAGGTTGATTGCGCCTACTGCGAAGATCGTCTGTGCGTCGCTCCATTTATCCACGTCCAGCACGTGTTTGGGCAGGTTGCTGATGCCCATCACAATCAGTCCGGTCGGAACGAGAGCGATGTACATGCTCAGCAGAAGCCACAAGATCTCGGTGAACTTGCCGCTCCAGCTGTCTTTACCCGTTACCAGCGCCACAATGCCGACCACTGCCGAATAGGCTCCCAATGCTTTCAGTACCTTGTCCATGCCGCCCCCTTGCTCCGATGGCAATCACGCCATCCGCGACGGCATCGGCCTAGCCGTCCGTCGCGCCCGCCCCGTCCCCCCCGGGATGAGGTCAGTGTGGCACCAGCACCTCATTCACGCCACGATCAATCCGCAGAGATTGCCCTAGGCCCATGAATTGCAACCTCTCCTTGATTCGGTGCGACTTTCGCTAACTAGGCTGGCGGTATGAGCCTCGACATTCCCGACCAGGTCCGCAAGACGGTCATGTCCGACGGGAACCAATCCTGGCTGGACGAGCTGCCAGCCGTGGTCGACTCGCTGTCCCAGGAGTGGTCTCTGACGATCGGGTCCAGCTTCGCGGGCGATCACGCAGCCCTGGCCGTCGAGGCCACGCTTGCTGACGGGACTCCGGCGGTCCTCAAGATCGGCGTACCGGGTCGCGACGTCGGGCCGGAGGCCACGGTGATGCGCCTGGCGAACGGAGAGGGATGCGCCAAGCTGTTGCGCGAAGACCTGGGTCGACAAGCCCTTCTGTTGGAGCGCCTTGGAGCCCCGATGTACGACGTCGTGGCCGACCCCGCGAGCCGGCACACGTTGCTGTGCGACGTGGCGGTTCGCTTGTGGCGTCCGATCGGTGCCGACGTTGACCTTCGAACCGGCGCGATGCTGGCCGAGCAGTACGCCGATCGGCTGCCGGAGCTATGGGAGCAGGCGGGGCGACCGTGTACGCCGGGCACCGTGGCGGATGCGCTGGAGTGCATGGATCGTCGTCGTGTCGCCCACGACGATCGGTCCGCGGTTCTGGTCCACGGCGATATCCACGAGATGAACGCGCTGCAGGCCAGTGACGGCACCTACAAGCTCATCGATCCAGCCGGACTTCGGGCCGAGCCGGCGTGCGATCTCGGCACCATCGTGCGCTGCAATCCCGACCTCGGCGACGACCTCCGGGCGCGGACAGAGCGACTGGCTTCGCGTACGGGCGTGGACGCCACCGCCATCTGGGAATGGGGAACCATCCACCGAGTCTTCAGCGGCGTCTACGCCTGCACCATCGACTTCCAGCCCTTCGGCAATCTCCTCCTAGCCGAAGCAGACCGCCTCACGGCATAGCCACCGGATAGGCGCGTTGCGGATGCGCAGCCCGTACTGGACGCCCGCCGGCCTCGGTATCGTCGGGGTATGGCGGGCTGGGAGAGTCTGCGGGTGGACCTGCTGCGGTTGCGTGAGGAGTCACCGGGCGCGCTCGTGGTGTGGCCGAGTCCCCACACCGAACGGCGGTCCGAGCGGCGATTTCGGATCGTATTGGCGGCCTGGGCGACCGAGATTGCGGACACGCTGAAGGCGAAGTACGGCGATGTGGTGGATCTGCAGGTCGGGGCGATGACCTTTCCAGGCGGGGAGTTGGTGGCGAGTGAGTCTGCCCTCCAGTTGCCGGGAGTCCCTGCCGAGGCTGCCGGGCTCGACGTCGAGCAACGTGGGACGCGGCGGACTCCCGATTGAGGCTCAGCAGAGTCGGCCCGTGACTGTGTTGGTTGGTACGGCGTCGGTGGTTCCTGAGTTGGGGTATGCGGTTCCGCCGGGGGAGTGGAAGCTGGTTGTCTTGTTGCAGACCGACGAGGGGTTCGTGGTGTCGGGGCCGTTGGAGATCATGGTTACGCCGTAGAGACGGATGGGAGCTGGCCTTGAGCGAGCAGGGGTGGCAGCGGTTTGTGGCTGCGGAGGGTGGGGGCGACTGGGTGGTGCTGCACGGCGGCGCGGTGGCGACCTTCCCGGTGGCGTCGCTGGTTGAGGCGGCGCGGTTGGCTGAGGCGGTGGCTCAGGTTGCCGGGGCGGACGTGATTCTGACCTTGACCGATCGCCAGCTCACTGTGCGGTTGGCGCGTGGTGTCTTTCGGTTGGAGGACGCGCATGTTGAGGTGGCTCGGGCGGTGTCCGCGGTAGCTCGAGCGCAGGGTGCGACGGCTGATCGGAGCCTGGCGCAGGAGGTGTCGTTTGCTGTGGCGGCTCAGCCTGACGCGATTGACGTCGGGTTCTGGCGTGCGGTCCTTGGGTACGACGAATTGGACTACGACAACGCCGTCGACCCGCTCGGCCACGGATCGACGGTCTGGATGCAGGACCTTGACCCGAACAAGCCCCTGCGACACGCGATGCACGTCGATGTGTCCGTCGCCCGCGAACAGGCTGAGCAGCGCCTGGCCGCGGCCCTGGCGGCCGGCGGCCGGATCGTCGACGATTCCACCGCCCCAGGCGCCTGGATCCTCGCCGACCGCGCCGGAAACAAGGTCTGCATAGCCGCCTGGCCAGACGGCGCCCCCGGCCTGCCGCCCTTTTCGCCGATGTAGCCGAACCGGGCGCGGTCGTGAAATCAGTGTGGCTTGGCGGATAGTGTCGGTGGGGTGAGATGGCTGGAGGACGGGTCGGCGGGGGCGGTTGGGGAGGCGTTGGAGGAAGTTGGGCTCGGCGGATACTCGGTGGTGGTTCGGGAATCGGTCGGCGGCGACCCGACGTGGTGGTCGGCCAGTGCGGTTGTGGGTGGTCGCTACGTCGTGAAGTTCGCGTGGTCGCAGCCTGCGGCGTTGCGGTTGGCGCATGAGATCGCCGTTTTGGCAGCGTTGACACCGACAGTTCCGTACCTGCCGGAGGTGGTTGCCAGTGGCACCGATCCGTTGTTGTTGGCGACTGCGCTGGTGCCTGGCGAGTCGTTGTTCGAGGTTGTGGACTCGATCGACCGGGACGAGGCCGGCCGGCAGCTCGCTGAGTTCCTCGGCGAGTTGCACCATCAAACAGAACATGACTTCCCCGCCGCATCGTTGCAGCCGGCCACGACCGACGTACTGCGGGAGCAGTTCCCGAAATGGGCCCGCCCGGATCAGCGCGCTGAGGTGATCAGCTGGTGCGACTGGGCGGACGACGTACTCGCGACGCCAGGTCCGCAGGTGCTGGTGCACGGCGACCTGCACGGCGGGAATCAGGTGTGGGACCAAGGGAAGCTCCGCGCTGTTGTGGATTTCGAGACCGCGGGTCTCGCTGATGCGGAGTACGACCTGCGGGCATTCCCTGGCACCGGCCCGGGCGTCGAGTTGCTGATGGCCACCATCCGTCACTACCCGCAAGAGTTGTCGGTCGAGCGGGTGATGGCGTGGCATCTGCGTACGGCGCTCGCAGACGCCCTGTGGCGAAGCGAATCCGGCGTACCGCTGCCGGACCACCGCACTCCGGAAGCGTGGGTCGATGACCTGGCGGACCGATTCGAAGCGCTGGGTATCAACCCCCAAGGCTGAAGTCCTTGTCCACGGCCCGGCAAGAGTGGCCTACTGGGACTCAGAAGGGGGGAGATGTGATGAAGCCTTTTGCGGTGCAGGCAGGTGACGGGGTGAGGCTCCCGACTCCCATCAAGGGGTCGGTTGTGGTCATGGCGGATACGCTGCAGACCAATGGATCGCTGACGGTGCTGGAGCTGGAGATACCGGCGTACGACGGCCCGGCGGCACATACGCACCTGCGTGAGGACGAGGTCTGGTACGTCCTCGACGGTGACTTCCGGTTCAAGGCCGGCGACCAGATGCTGCGAGCCACGACCGGCGGCATGGCCTTCGGCCCACGTGGGCTGCCGCATGCCTTCCAGAACATCGGCGACACGGTGGGAAGGCTGCTGATCATCACCACGCCGTCAGGTGTCGAGCGGTTCTTCGAGCAGGCCGGCAAGATGTCGCAACCGGTAGACCCCGAAGAGCTCGCCGCGATCGGCCGGGCCAACTGGGTCGAGTTCGGCGGCCCGCCGCTCGCGGTTTCCGACCCGCTCTAGCGAAGCTTGTTGGTCGCGAGCCAGTTGTCGACGTGGCTCATGGTGGTTCGGAGGATGTCGCCGAACAGGATCATGTGGTCGGCGTCGAGGAGTTCCTGGTAGGTGGCGTTGCGGTACTTCGCGGCCGTGGCGCGACAGACTGCTGGTACGACGGTGCGGTCCTGGGCGCCGCCGAAGATCAGGACCGGGCCGGCGATAGCTGAGTAGTCGACGCGGGACGCCTTGCGGCGGTCGAGCTGGGGGAAGGCCATCTCGCAGTACGCGCGGCCCGATTCACAGACGAGGTCCGCGAAGAGCGCGCGCGAGGCCTCCTCCGTCTGCGTGATCCGGCCGCCGACATGGAACTTGTCCCAGGTCGGCCGGAGCGGCTTGGTCCACGGCCGCGGCTGGAGGTAGTGGCTCAGGAACAGACGGCTCATCGACGGGTACATCGCGAAGATCCCTGCCCCCGGCGCTGGGCACACGCAGATCAGACCGGCATGCTTGGTCCGCGCCGCGACGAGCTGCGCCAGCAACCCACCCAACGAATGTCCGAGGATCAGCGGCGGCGAGTCGAGCGACTCACACAGCTCAACCAGGTCATCCGCGTAGTCCGTCAGACTGAGCGACGCGATCTGCGCTGCGCCTTCCTCCAAGGGCAGCTCGTGGTGGCGCAGCGTCGGCGTATGAACGACGAACCCACGATCCTCGAAGGCGGAACGCGCCTCGTGGAAGTGACTCCCGCGACCCCAGGTCCCGTGAATGAGAACAACATGCTCGACATCGCTCATGTCGCCGAAACCTATCCGACCGGAGCGTGGAGCGCGCTCAAGCCGCTCCGAGTGGTGCCGTCGGGAGTGGACTCACCGGTTCAGCGCGCTGCGGCGGCATTCATTCATAGGATGGCTTGTATGGCGGACTCGGTGCGGATCGGTGTGGTCGGGGCGGGCAGCATCTCGGTGCGGGGGATCTTGCCGCATTTGTCGCAGCCCGATCTTGCGGGACGGGTGACCCTTGCCGCGGTGTGCGATCCGGTCGCCGGGCGGGCGGAGGCGGCGGCTGAGCGGTTCGGGGTGGAGCGAGGGTTTACGGAGTACGAGGAGCTGTTGGCTCGGGGTGATGTGGATGCGGTGACGATTGCGTCGCCGATCGGGTTGCACTACGAGCAGGGGAAGCTCGCGTTGCAGGCCGGCAAGCATGTGCACTTCAACAAGACCATGACGCTGACAGTGGCCGAGGCCACCGAGTTGATCGAGCTCGCGGCCGCCAACGAGCTGCGGATCGTTGCCTCGCCGGGGGAGATGCTGCGTCCGCACCACATCCGCACGCGTGAGCTCATCGCCGAGGGTGCGATCGGCACGTTGTCATGGGTGAGCTGCGGCGCGTCGTTCGGCACCTATCACGAGAACGAGTCCGTGCGCGGCGGCAGCGACGTACTGAGCAACATCGACCCGTCGTGGTACTTCCGCAAACCCGGCGGCGGACCGATGTACGACATGACGGTCTACGCCCTGCACACGGTCACCGGCATCCTCGGTACGGCGAAGCGCGTGACGGCGATGTCCGGCGTACGGATCCCCGTCCGCAGCAGCGGAGGCGGCGACGTACAGACCGATGCCGACGACAACACCATCGTGCTGATCGACTTCGGCGACAACGTGTACTGCGTCGCGACCGGCACCGCCGCGGGACCGATCCGCGGCGGTTTCGGCGGCGCGTACTACGGCACGGAAGGCACGATCGACGGCCTCCTGCTCAACGGCGAACCGTTCGACTTCCCCAACCGCGACCCCGCCGAGCTCGCACCGCGCGGCTCGGGCAACCAGGCCCTCCTCCCGCACGTCACCGGCGCGCACCGCGACATCGAGGAGCAGCACGTGTACGAGGACGTCATGCAGCTCGTCGACTGGGTCCGCGACGGCACGCCGTCCATCGTCACCGCCGAACACGCCCGCCACGTCATCGACATCATCGAATCCGCCTACCGCGCCGCCGCCACCGGCCAGACCCAGGAACTCACCACCACCTTCTAACCCTCGCAGCAAACCCGATGAAGCCATTCGGGCTCGTGCCACCAGTAGGTGTCGTCGTGGGAGTGTGCCTGTTCGCGGGTGAGCGGTTGCGGAGCGTTGACCACCCGGACCGCGGGCTCGATCCGATTGCCGACCTGATACGGCGCCAGCAGCTCGTCGACCGTGTAGTGGTTGCCTGCGACAACGACCTGTGAGACGGCGGCGGCCGCGCGGATGTCGGCCAGCGGATCTCCGGCGACGAACGACAGGTCGGCCTGGGCTCCGGGTTTCACGACGCCGAGTTTGTCCTCCAAACAGAGCCAGCGCGCCGGATTGCGCGTCGCCGTGGTGAGAGCCTCGTACGGCGTGAACCCGCCGGCCACCATCGACCGCAGATTGGCGTGCAGCGAGACCGCCATGTTGTCCAACGGCGTATCGGTCCCGGAGATCACCAACCCGCCGCCACGATGGATCCGCAGGACCATGTCGACGTTCCCGCGCAGCAGCTCGCGAGTCGTGACGCCGGCAGGCCCACGAGCAGTGTTCACCTCGGCCATCAACGCGTTGTACTCCCACGACGGATACAGCGTCGTCGTACGCCGGTCCGTCAGCAGCGATGGATCGTCAACGTGAGCCATCGTCGAGTTGAACAACGTCGGCGTCACGGACAGCCCGGCCCGCGTGAACAGCGTGACCACATCGGCGTACGCGCGCCCGAGCCGACTGACCGTGTGCGAGTACCCGAGCCGGTTGGTCGCCCCGGTGTGCTCCATTCCGTCCATCCCGAGGTGCTCAGCCGGGTAGAGGTAATGCGACGACAACTGCAGCCCGAGCCGATGCACCGCAGCGATCGCCCGCCGCTGGTACTCGATCGGCAACCGCACGTACGTCTTCACCAAGTCGTACGCGAGACCCTCAACGCGATCGAGCTCCAGGCCGAGCTGCTGCACGGACAACGTCGGCCGCATGAAGTTGTAGTACACCCGCGACCCGTCGATCGCCTCGCCCGTCGCGAAGTACCGCGGCCCGCGCAAAGCGCCGCTGATCAAGGCCTCGCGTGTCTCCTGCATCTGGTACGCCGGATCGCCCGGCGACCGCGTCGACGTGATGCCATAGGCAAGCCAAAGGTTCCCCTGCCGCGCACCCCAGGCCCGCCCGCGCAGATGCCAATGGTTGTGCGCATCAACGAGTCCCGGCATCGCGGTGAGCTTCGACGCATTGATGTCGGCGCGGCCGTGATGCGGACGTACGGCGGCGATCCGCGACCCGTCCAGTACGACGTCGACGTCGCGCCGGAGCGAGGTCGACCGGCCGTCCCACAGCGCTCCGGCGTGGATCGTGACGTGCTGGTTGACCGTGGCCCGCCGGTAGGACAGGTCGATCCGGATCGTCTCCGGCCGGCCGCCGTTGATCGTTGTCCTGCGCAACTTCCCGTTCGACAGGTAGAGCAGCGTGCGACTGTCCTGCCAGACCGGCGAGTCCGTGACCTCGCCGGTGATCGCACGTGGCGAGCCGGTGAATCGGCCGCGGGCGTCGACCGGTACGACGTACAGCAGGCTCTCGACGACGAAGGCGAGCTGCGTGCCGTCGGGGGAGAAGACCGGCCCGTCGTCGCCGCGGGTGGCGAGCGAGCGGAACGGCATCGGTTCGACGTACTCGAGGGCGGCCGTCTCGACATCGACGTACAGAAGTTGGCTCGTGCCCTCGCGGAACCGTTTGGAGAAAGGCTTCACCGCGGCGAGGACGAGGGTGCGACCGTCGCGCGACCAGCTGACCCGGCCGGGTTGGAAGAGCGTCGGCGTGACCTGTCGAACCTCGCCGGACGCGATAGTGAGCACCCAGGCGATCCCGTCCTGGTCCTGGTAGGCGATCTGCTGACCATCCGGTGAGAAGCGTGGGGCAGTCTGGGCGCCCGGCAGGCCGGACAGTTTGGTGTCCACGCCCGAAGCCAGATCATGCAGCCAGAGATCCGCTGTGCCGTCGCGATCGCTTGCGTACAGCAACTTCGTGCCGTCCGGCGAGAAGTCCGGATCCGAGTTGAAGTAGCCGTCAGCAACCAGTTTGCGCGGCTCGCTGGAGCCCACCAGCCAGAGCGCGTTCAACGCCCGGAACGCGATCCACTTCCCGTCCGGCGACACCGTCGGACTCGCGATCCCGCGGACCGCACGCTTCCCGGAAGACTCGAGATCAGGCGCCTTCGGCCGCGGCCGTTTCGACGTGACCGGAACCGTCGCCTGGAAGGGTACGACGCCACCCTGGTAGCGATGGACCGTGCCGTCGGCGGTGTAGAAGAGGCCCGCGGAGGGCCAGGACGGCGGCAGCGCAAAGACGTCTTCACCGGTCGTCACTTGCTTGCCATCCACAACAAGATCGCACGTCGGACCAGTCAGCCGCACGTACGCGAGCTCGCCATCAGGCGAGTACGACGGCCCGAACAAACTGATCCCGCTCTGCGCGGCAACAAGCGTCGTACGGACGTTTGTCGTGAGATCGAGCTCAACGATCGCGCTGGTATCAACGGTGAAGGCAACCTTCAAGCCGTCAGGCGACACGGCCGGCTCGGCCTCCTCGCTGGCCTCGTCGGTGAGCGCCACGATCGCGCCGCTCGCGAGGTCCAGGCGATGGATCCCGTAGCTGCCGCCACGGTCCGAGGAGAACACGATCGAGCGGCCGTCCGGCGTGACATGCGGCTCGCGGTCGTCGAACCGTCCGCTCGTCAACTGGCGGAGCCCGCTGCCGTCCGGCCGGATCGACCAGAGGTGGAAGTTCCCGTCCCGATAGGACTGGAACACGATCGACTTCCCGTCCGGCGACCAGCGCGGCCGGGTCGCGTCTTGCAGGTCGTCGGTGAGCCGGCGCGAGGTTCCGCCCGCAGCCGGCGTCACCCAGATCGCCGTCACCAGGTCGAACGCCAGCCACTTCCCGTCCGGCGACACGGACACCATGAAGTTGGTGCCTTCCCGAAGTACTGCCTGATTCCCAGCAGCTTCAGCAGTCGAGCTCGGCAGTTGTACGGCGCCGACCGCGGCGACTCCGCCGCTGAGTTGCAGCGCACGACGCCGCGAGATGCTCCACGATCCAGGGTTCTCGGTCATGATCCGGATCCAATCCCTAGGGGGCGGTGGGACCTCTCCGAATCTGCCAGGACCGTCCGCACGGCACGATCCTGACCGGCGCGCCTCGCGCCCAACGGCCGCTAGCGTGCGACGAACGGTGAGCGTCTATCGTCTGCGGCATGCAATCTCTGTCTCCACGGGCCCGGGCGCTCGGTGCGGCCGTGCTCTGCCTGGTGATCGCGGTCGCGGCCGGACTCGCGGTGGACAGCCGGCTCGACCGGCACTGGATCCTGCGCGGGCTCACGGTCTTCCTCGCGATCTGCTGTGCGGCACTGCTGCTGACCGATCAGAGCCGGCGGCTCCGGCAGATCATCACGGCGATCGGGCTGGCGATGTTCGGGCTGATCATCCCCTGGTCGCAGACGACGTGGTCGAAGCCGCCGGAGATCAAGTTCGCGCTGCAGGTCGCGACCGACGCCAAGAGCGCGGCCGAGAAGGGATCCAGCAGTACCGTCACCGTCGCGAACGTGAAGACCGCGGCCGAGGCGCGCGGCGGCGCCATCGGCTCCTTCGTCACCGAGAAGAGCCCGCAGGTGCACGGCGCGGGCGCGTTCCCGGTCATCGTCCGCGCCAAGCGCGACCAGGGCCGCCCGTGGTCCTGCGTCTCATTCACCGGCCTCGACGCGAAGGTCCGGCCCTGCTGAGAGGACCTAGGCCTGCCGGGCCAGTTCCTCAGCGCGATCCAACGGGTTCCAGGTGATCGGGCGATCGGCGAGCTGAGCCTCGACAACCTCCAACCCGGCTTCCCAACCAGCGGCAGCAGGACGCGCGGCCGAGGGATCCGACAGCACGTTGGTGAAGACCAGACGGCTGCCCTCCGCCGTACCGGTGATCTCCCAGGTGAGGATCTCACCGGCCATTCGTACTCGAGCACCGACGGCGGCTCGTTCCGCAGCATCCGCCCGCTCGACCCTTCGCTCATCCCGTACCGGCGACGCTGCTCCTCGGTCACCCCGAAGAACAGCGCACTCCCGGCCGGCACATCCAGCTCCACGACGGCAGGCGTCAGGGAATCACTCGGGCCGCGTCGAACCAGGTGCCGGGGTTCTTCGGGTTCTTCGTCAAGGTCATGGATTCGGCGATCTGGCGCAGTTGCTCCATGGACGGCTTCGCGGCGTACGACGTGATCACGACCGCGACACCGTTCGACTCGAGGCGGAGGGTGTTGAGCGGTCCCGAGGTGGTGACCTTCGACGGATCCCTCTTCGAGTACGTGATGTGAGCGGGCGTGTAGTAGGCCTTCATGCCGTGGATGACGGTGTCGGCCTTGCCGCCGCGGATCGTGGTCATCTGGTTCCAGAACTTGCCGGTGTCGTACCTGATCGACAGGTCGTCACCAGGCATCGGGTCCCACGCGTTGCCGGCCACCAGGCCGGCCGGCTTCAGCACCGGCGGCACGTAGCCGGTGGCTGGGTTCCCGTCGCTCAGTAGTGCGGTGAACTCTTCGCCGGATCCGGGGATCCCGCTGTCGTACGGCTGGTAGAGAACCGAGTGCGGCGAAAGACCCTTCGGGAGTTCGCCGGGCTTGATCGGGGAGCCGAGATTGCGGGTCGGCGGTGAGATCAACTTGGCGAGGGTGACGGCCGGTGCCGGCTGCGTCGTCGGCTCCAGCTCGGTGCCCTGAGGGAGCAGAGTCTCGCAGCTGAGCAGCGCCCACACCCCGTCGACCGGCTGCCACGCCAGGACCTTCCGCTCCTTGGCGGACAACGGGAAGCTGTAGTTCGACGGCCCGGGCATGAACGGCGTCTTCCCGTCCGAGGTAACCACCCGCGCCTTGTGTTCGCCGATGTCGATCGTCGGGCTGCCGGCCGGGATCGTCGAGGGGTCGAAGTCGCCGTTGCGGTGCAGCTGAAGCTGGCAGAACGGCGCCGCGGTCCGGGTGTCGATGTTGACCAGCTCGTAGTCCTGGCGGTTCGCGGTGAATCGCTGGTCGACCGCCTTGAAGTTCTTCGGCAGGTTCAGGTCGACCCAGCGCGACCAGGCTGGGTTGCGCTCGTCCTGGGCTGCCGGGCCTGACCCGTTGTGCGAGATCACCTGAGGTAGGACGACCGCCGCGATCGCCGCACACGCGGTGGCGACCGCAGTACCGACGATCGGCCCGGTACGTCGTGATCGGCGCGCGCTCCGCGGCAGCAGACTCGCGCGGATGCCGGCGGGATGCGGCGCCTGGTCGGCCAGGTGGTCGAAGGCGTCGCGGAGGTCTTCTTCAGTACGCATGGTGGACGTCCTCTGTCACGCGATTGCTGGTGAATTCGATACGTAAGGTGGCCAGAGCTCGCGAGGCATGGGCGCGCACGGTGCCCGGCGAGCAGCCGATCGTCTCGGCGATCTCGTTGTCGGTGAGGCCGCCGAAGTACCGCAGTACCAGGACGGCTCGTTGACGCCGGGGGAGCTTGGCCAGCTCGCGAAGCAACTGGTCATGGTCGGCGGCAAGTTCGGCGTGGTCCGGGCTGGTGCCGGACTCGATCTCGGCGATCGGGACGTAGCGGGACCACTTCCGGCGCCAGGACAGGTACTCGTTGACCGTCATCCGGCGCAGGTAGGCGTCCGGGCTGTCGGCGGCACCGATCCGCGCCCAGTTGCGCTGCGCCTTGATCGCGACGTCCTGGACCACGTCCTCGGCCAGGTGCGGCGAGCCGCACAGCACCGTGGCGAACCGGAGCAGCGGCGGCAACCCGGACCGGGTCCACTCGTCGAAGGTCACGTCGTCTCCACTTCCGGCCGGTGCAGCACCGGCCTACACCAGTACAGACGACGGCAGGTCCGGATCTGCTGAGTCCAGACGGAGCCCACCCTGGGTCCATGGTGTGGGCAATCGATTTCTCAGAGCCCTCAGAACCGCTAGGGTCGCGCGTATGACTCTTGGGAATCTCACCGGTATCAGTGCGCTCGCCGAGGTCGAGTCGCGGTCCATCAGTGCGGAGAACCCGACCGGCGAGCCCGGTCAGGGTGGGCGGCGGACCGAGGGGACCGGGGCGCATGCGGCCCGGGATCTCGGTCAGGGGTGGAAGGTCTCGCCGTCGATCGAGATCGGGCCGGGGGAGACCGCGACGCTGGCAGATATCGCCGGCTCCGGCTGCGTCACCCACATCTGGCTGACCACGCACGTCGACCACTGGCGCCGGCTGGTGCTGCGCGGGTACTGGGACGGCGACACGGCACCGGCGATCGAGACTCCGGTCGGCGACTTCTTCTGCTCCGGCTGGGGCAAGTTCGCGCAGGTCAGCTCGCTGCCCGTCGCGGTGAACCCGAACGGCGGCTTCAATTGCTACTGGGAGATGCCGTTCAAGGAGCACGCCACGTTCACGCTGGAGAACACGCACGACGAGAAGGTGGTCGTGTACTTCCAGGTGGACTACTGGCTCGGCGCAGTGCCCGACAAGTCGGCGTACCTGCATGCGCAGTGGCGGCGGAGCAATCCGCTCGAGTCGAAGACGGTCCACACACTTCTGGACGGTGTGGAAGGGCCGGGGCACTACGTCGGCACCTACCTCGCCTGGGGCGTCAACAGCACCGGGTGGTGGGGTGAGGGCGAGGTGAAGTTCTACCTCGACGGCGACGACCAGTACCCGACCATCTGCGGCACAGGTACCGAGGACTACTTCGGCGGGGCGTGGAACTTCGACGTACCTCACCTGGGCGGCTACACCGAGTTCAGTACGCCGTACCTCGGTATGCCGCAGGTGATCCGCCCGGACGGGCAGTACCAGAGCCAGCAACGCTTCGGCATGTATCGCTTCCACCTGCCAGACCCGATCCGCTTCAAGGAGAAGCTGCGCGTCGACGTACAGGCGCTCGGCTGGCGCTCCGGCGGCCGCTACCTACCGCTGCAGGACGACATCTCCTCGACCGCGTTCTTCTACTCAGGCAGGACGAGTACGACGCGACCGGACGCGCCGACGCACGACGTCATGGAGATCTGCTAGAGCGCATCGATCCACCGCCGCAGCCGCCGCGCCTGGCCGGCCATCAGCTCGCGCTCACCGAGCGTCCCGGCCAGGACGGCAGCGCCCTGGTACCCGGCGACGAGCTCCACCGCGAGCGCCCGCGCGCCACGGCAACCCATCGCCCGGAACTCCCGCTCGGCCCAGTCGAGCGGGATCCGCATCAGCTCGACGGCATGCGGGTCCGTCCCGTCGGCGCGCTTGGCCAGCTCGGTCGCGAGCGTCCCGTACGGGCAGCCGTACAGCGCGGTCTCATCGGACCGATCCGCGAGTACGTCGACCAGCGCCTTGAGCCGCGCCTTCGGGCTGCGATGCCGGCGCTCCACCTCGGCGAGCGTCGCCGTCAGGCCCTCGACATGCGCCTCGACGATCGCGCCGACGATCTCTTCCTTGGTCTTGAAGTAGTAGTAGACGTTCCCCAGCGGTACGTCGGCCGCCGCCGCGATGTGCGTCAGCGTCGTCGGCGCGACACCCTGCCGATAGACCATCTCTCCGGCCGCAGCGACCAGTCGTTCTCGTTTGCCCACAGCCTCGAGTATAAGAACTGTCGGTGGCCGGTTCTAGGTTAGTTACCTAACTAACTCGAAGGTGAGGAGAGCACCATGCAACGCACCGCGATCAACCCGTGGAACTGGTCGGTGGGTCTGGGATTCGACCAGGCGCAGCTCATCGAAGGCCGCCGTCGTGAGCTCATCTGCAGCGCGCAGGACTCGGTGGACGCCGACGGAAACTCGCAGCATCCAGGTGACATGGCAGCGCAGTTGAGGCTGGCACTCGACAACCTCGAAGCTGTCCTCGACGGCGCCGACATGACCGTGGCCAACGTGGTCCGGCTCAACATCTACACGACCGACGTCGCCGGGTTGCTGCCGCACTTCGGCATCCTGGCCGAGCGCTTCGGAGGCACACCCGACCGCTTCGCCAGCAGCGTGCTCGGCGTCGCGAGCCTCGCGGGGCCGGACCTCCTGGTCGCCCTCGAAGCCACCGCGATGGATTAAGGCGTGGGCAAAGGATTCTGCAGAGCCGTGTCGGCGAGGACGACGAGGGCCGCGGTCCACGCGAGTGGCGCCTCGCCGGCCGGCTCCAGATCCCGGTTCACCTTTTCCGGCAAGGCGCCGGTGCTGGTCCGGTGCTGATCGAGCCAGGACAGCAAGGTGTTCGCCGTGGTCTGATCCCCGCGCGCTGCAGCGCTCAGCGCGAACAATGCGGTCTGGGGCGTCCAGGACACTCCATCTGCGCGCCAGGATTCGCCGGGCGTCACACCGCCGTTGGGCTGCATGAGTGCGGCGTGCGCGCGGTCGATCGCGCTCGAGACGACCGCACGCGCCGGGGCGAACGGCGGTCCGAGCACCGTCACGATCGCGTCCGCGCCGCCGCCGATGCCGATCGGTTCGACACCCGGCTCGACGAAGCTCGTCGCCGCCGCCGGAGTCCGCGGATAGTCCGGTCCGAAGACCCGATCGGTTGCCGCCGACAACGTTTCGAGCGCAGCCTGCCAGCGGGTCGCCTCAGCCGGGTGGTGCTGGTCGGTCGCGATCCGGACCGCTGACCGGAGCCCGGTCAGCAGCGGCGCGACTGTCCCGAGAGTCAGCTCCTTCTCGCGCCGCTCCCAGTAGTCGGACGACGGCGCAGGCAATCCGTCCGCGGCGAGCTCGGTGACGATCTGGTCGGCCGACTCCCGGACCATCTCCCAGTACCTGTCGCCCGCCCGGCAGAACCAGGTCGCCCACAGCACCCACCCGGACCCGTCCAGCTGCGACGCGCGACCGTCGTCGACCCGTGCGCCGGTCTCGGTGTACCGCGCCTCCCACCGTCCCGTTGACGGCCGGACGCGATCCAGAAACGCCAGTACGTCGAGCGCCGCGTCGTACTGGCCGATCGCGCACCGGGCGACGGCGACGAACGACGCGTCGCGCGGCCAGACGTACCGCCACGGGCCGTTCCAGCCGGCCAGCGTGGCGCCGTTCGGAAGCGTGAGACCGTCCAGATCGGCCAGTGCGTGCTGCACCAGGTCGTCGTACTTCCCGCTGACGAGGGCCGAGTCGGCGTGGGTCGCCGTACGGCCGGGGATACCGTCGCCGACCAGGCGGGGCTGCGGGTTGCGGATCAGGTTGCTGGTCGTCCCAGCGGCAAGGATCGCGAGCAGGAGGGCAATGACGGCGTACGGGAACCAGCTGTGCCGGCTGCCTCCGCGCATGGTCCCCTCCTATTGAGCCAGGTGCTGCACTTCCGCCTCGAACTTACGCCGCGGCGCCAGCTCGACCAGATACATCGCCGACACCACCAACGCTCCACCCACCAGCATCCGCCACGTGAGGCTGTCGGAGCCGAACAGTACTGCGAATGTCGAGGCGAACACTGGCTCCATTGTCATCGCAATCGCGGCCCGCGTGGGAGTCAGGTGTGCCTGCGCCCAGGTCTGCACGATCAGCGCGAGCGCTCCGGCGACCAGCGCCATGTAGACGACCGCGACCCAGTCGCGGCTGGAGCTCGGCACCGAGAACCCGCCGGGCAGTGCGCCGATCCCACAGACGCACGTGATCACGATCATCTGCAGCGCCGACAGGCCGAAGGCGTTCTTCGGGGTCGACCACGCGCCCAGCCCGATGATGTGCAGCGCATAGAGCCCGGCCGAGGCCAGCGTCAGCAGCTCGCCGGTGCCCAGTGTGAGCCCGCGCAGGGACAGTACGCCGAGGCCGACCGTGGCGAGGATCACGGCGAACCAGGCCCAGCGGCCGATCTTGTGCCGCAGGATGACCGCGCCGAGCAGCGGGGTGAACACGACGTACATGCCGGTGACGAAGCCGGAAACGCTCGCCGACGTGTGCCGCAGGCCCTCGGTCTGCACGAGCTGGGCGATGCCGTACGTGATGCCGAGGGCAACGGCCCGTCCGCGGTCCAGGCGGCTCAGCTTCGAGATCGCCGGCGGGTGGATCAGCACCAGCGCGACCGAGGCGATCAGGAATCGCAACGCCAGGTAGTCGGCGACGTCCATCCTGGTGAGCAGGTCCTTGGTCAGGAAGAACGTCGACCCCCACGCCGCCGCGACCGCGAGCAGGGCGAGTACGGCGATACGCGGGCGGTTCACGCCGCACATCACATCAGAAGCCTTCAGTAGAAGGCAAAACGGCCTAAAGCACAGTGACGATGACCGTGCTGCCGGGTTGCGCCTTCTTTCCGGCGCTCGGGCTCTGCGCGGCGACGATGTTCAGCCCCAGGTTGAACGGCGCCTTCTGCACCGTGACCTTGAAGCCGGCATCGGTCAGGATCTTCTGCGCGTCCGCGGTGCTCTTCCGCTTGACGTCCGGTACGTCGACCAGCGGCGGGCCGAGCGAGACCACCATCGTGACCTTGTCCTTGGCGAACAACGTGCCGCTGTTCGGGGTCTGGCTGATCACGTTGCCCTCGGCGACCTTCTCGTCGTACTGCGTGGTGCGGCCGACGGTGAAGCCGAGCTTGCGGAGTGCCTTGCCGGCGTCGTGGTAGGACTTGCCGGTCCAGTCGGGCACGGTGATCGGCCGTTTGCCCTTGCTGACCGCGAAGTTGACCGCGGTGCCCGGCTTCACGACCGTGTTGAACCGCGGGCTGATCGCCATCACCCGCCCCTGCGGCACGGTCTCGCTGTACTGCTCGTTGATCTGCCCGGTGATCAGCTTGATCGGGGACAGCGCCTGCTGGGCGGCCTCCAGTTGCAGACCGACGAGCTGCGGCACCCGGTAGCGTTCAGGACCCTTCGAAACGGTGAGACCGATATCACCGTTCTTCCGGATCCGATCGCCCGCCGCCGGGTCGGTCCGCATGACCGATCCCAAGGGCACGTCCTCGGAGTAGTCCTGGTTGTCCAGGCTCGTGCGCAGGCCGGACTTCTCCGCCTCCGCTGCTGCGACCGCGGGCGCCATGCTCACCAGGTTGGGCGTGGTGGTGTAGCGGTGGATGCCGTAGTACCAGGCCGCTGTGCCGATGGCGATCGCTGCGGCCAGGATGACGATCAGTGCGATCGGTCCGCGACCGCGGCGCTGCTGCTGCTGCGGTGGCGCGGCTGGTGGCTTGGCCGGAGCGCCTGTCGGCCGACCACGTTCCACAGGTACGACGATGGTGTCGTGGCGGAGCGGTTCACTCGATACGTCCCCGCGCGTGTAGCCGTCGTCGTACCCGCTGTCCTGCCGGATCTGCTGGATCGGCACAGTCAGGTCGCCGGTCAGTTCCGGGTCGTCCGGCAGGCCTTCCTCGAGCGCACTGCGTACGCGGTGCACCTGCCGGCTGAACACTCGCGCATCGGTCGGCCGTAGGTCCCGGTCACGCGCAGTCGCACGCTGCACGAGCGCATCGACGTACGGCGGGATGCTCGGCACCTCGAGCGAGGGAGCGGGTACGTCGGCGTGGACATGCGCGTATGCGACCTGGATCGGGGTGTCGCCGGAGTGGGGCTTGTTGCCGGTGAGCAACTCGTACAAGAGGATGCCGGCCGAGTACACGTCCGAGCGGGCGTCCGCACTGCCGTCGGTGACCAGCTCTGGCGCCAGGTACGACACCGTGCCCATCAGGAGGCCCTGCGTGGCGGTGTTGCCGCTGGCGCTGACCGCACGGGCCAGGCCGAAGTCGGCGACCTTCACCGCGCCCTTGTCGGAGATCAGCACGTTCTCAGGCTTGATGTCGCGGTGCACGATGCCGGCGTCGTGAGCGGCCGACAGTGCGGACAGGACCGGGGTGAGCAGGTCGAGCGCGCGGGCGGGGGAGAGCGGCGCCTGCTCGCGGATGACGTCACGCAGCGTGCGGCCCGGCACGTACTCCATCGCCAGGAACAGCGTGCCGTCGTCGTCACCTTGGTCGAAGACCGCGACCACGTTCGGGTTCGAGAGGCGGGCGGCGGCCCGGGCCTCGGCCACGAACCGGCGGGCGAACTGGGCGTCGTCACCGAGCCCGTCGTGCATCACCTTGAGCGCGACAGTGCGGTCCAGCCGGGTGTCGAGGGCACGGTAGACGGTCGCCATGCCGCCCTTCGCGACACGTGCGTCCACGCGATACCGGCCGTCGAGCACTCGCCCGACGAGGCGGTCGCTGACCTGCGTGTCCACGTCATCCGTCACTTGCGGTGAGCCGCCTCTCCAAACGTTCTGCTCAGAGAGTGTAGATAACGCCTCAGCGTGACTGGCTCAGGCTCACCGCAGGGGGTCCCACCCGCGTTCGAGCTGAGCCTTGATCCGGAGCACATTCTGGACGTACAGCTTCGTGTCCGGATACACACCGTTCTTCTTCACGCCGCCCAGGCCCTGGTAGTACCCGGCGACCGCGAGGTCGAGGCGGGCCGCGCCGGTCAGTCGGCTCAGGAGCACGACTCCGGCGGTGACGTTGTCCTGCGGCTTGAGCAGATCGAGCTTCCGGCCGACGATGCTCGAGGCGAACTTGCCGGTGGACGGGATCACCTGCATCGCGCCGACCGCGTTGGCGGGGGAGACGACGCGCTGCTTCCAGCCGGACTCCTGCCAGCTCACCGCGAGCGCGAGCTGCGGGTCGACGCCGTACCGCTTCGAGGTCGTCACGATCAGTGACCGCATCTGGGTGCGGGTCGGCAGCTTGCGCTGTTTCAGGATCGCCCGGTTGCGGTTGGCCTGCGCGACGATGTGGTCGGCGTACGTGCGGCCGGCGAAGGTGTTGTCGGTGCGTGCCTTCTTGGGCGGCTTCTTGGGGTGCAGCTTCACCGGGACCTGCAACGGCTTGCCGGCGTAGATGCGGTCGCCGGAGCGCAGCCCGTTCGCGGCCAGCAGGTTGGCCTGGGAGCACTTGAACCGCTTCGCGATCTTCGAGACGGTGTCGCCGCGCTTGACGACGTACGTCACCCGGCCGAGCTGGGAACGCTTGGCCGGCTGGGCTGTCCTGGTGGTCGACCCCTTGGCGGGGACCTTCAGGACCTCGCCGGCGTAGATCGCGTTGCCGTTGCCGGGCAGCTTGTTCAGCGCGACCAGCGTCATGACCGACGTGCCGTACCGGCCGGCGATGTGGCTGAGGGTGTCACCCTGTTTCACCTTGTACGCGCCGAAACCGGGCGAGCCGGCCGTGATCACGGCCGCGGTCAGGACCGGCACGGCGAGCCCGCTCAGCACCCGTAGGACCTTGTGCATGGCAACCATCTCCCCGTGTGACGTCCTGTTGACCGTAAGCGCTGGTACAGATGTGACAACAGGGGGCCATGGGGTACGTGTTACGCCTGTAATGCAATGTTTACAATTCAAGGCTGAACTACATTGTTGTCGTTCACAAGCATTCCGGTTGCTGCAGGCAACGGTGAGTCAGTGCCCGAACCGGCTGGCGAGGAAGGGCTTCGCGAGATCCGGCAGCGCTCCGGTGCGGACGGTCTCGGCCAGCACCTGCGCGGTGACCGGCGTCAGCAGTACGCCGTTCCGGTAGTGGCCGGTTGCCCAAAGCAACCGATCCAGACCGGACGGTCCGAGGATCGGCGCGTTGTCCGGAGTCGCGGGACGGAGCCCGGCGATCGCCTCGACCAGTTCGAGCTCGTCGATGATCGGCAGGACGGTCCGGGCGTCGCGCAGCAATGCGAACACGCCGCCCGCCAGTACCCGAGTGTCGTAGCCGAGCTCGGTGGTGGTCGCGCCGACCACGAGCTCGCCACCGGGCCGCGGCACCAGGTAGACGGAGAAGCCGCGCGCAGTCGCCCGCACGGTGTGCTGCAGCGCAGGACGGTACGCCTCGGGCACTCGCAGCCGCAGTACCTCACCCTTCACCGGTCGCACCGGCGGACGCAGCTCCTCGGGTACGCCGTCCAGCTGCGACGACCACGGTCCGGTCGCAGCGATCACGTGACCCGCCTGCACGGTGTCGCCGTTCTCCAGCAGTACGCCGACAGCCGTCGTACCTGACGTGAGGACGCGCGCAACACGTTGGCGGATGAGTTGGACGCCCGAGAGCTCGACGGCGCGCAGGAGAGTGGCGACTGCTTGCCTGTTGTCGACGGAGTGGTCACCGGGGACCCAGACGCCACCGGAGACGCCTGTGGCGAGTAGTGGTTCGCGCCGGCGGGCGTCGCGACCGGACAGCTCCTCCACCTCGAGTCCGAGCCGTCGCTGGTAGTCGGCGAGCCGGCGGAGCGCTGCTGCGTCGTCGACGTCGTACGCGACAGACAGCGTGCCGGTCCGGTGCAGGCCGGCGGGCTGGCCGGTCAGCTCTTCCAGTTCGTCGGCGAAGGCGGGCCAGGCTTTCACGGATGCCAGGTTGAGGGCGAGCAGGTCGTCCTCGCCGTACTCGACCTCGGTGACCGGCGCGAGCATGCCGGCGGCGACGTTGGAGGTCTGAGCGCCAGGCGTCGGGTCGCACACCGTCACCTTGATGCCGTCGACCGCCAGTCGCCATGCGGTCGCCAGACCGATCAGTCCGGCGCCGATCACCACCACGTCAGGCATGGCACAGAGCCTACGGCTGCGCTGGCATGGCAGGCTTTGGGGTGTGACTGACCACACCGAACGGCTCGACGACGCCCGCCTCTACCTGTGTACGGATGCCCGCGAGAAGCAGGGTGACCTCGAGCAGTTCCTCGACGCCGCACTGGCCGGCGGCGTGGACATCGTGCAGCTCCGGCAGAAGGAGATGGAGGCTGCCGACGAGCTGGCCGCGCTGGAGGTGTTCGCCGACGCGTGCAAGCGGCACGGCAAGCTGCTGGCAGTCAACGACCGCGCCGACATCGCCTTCGCCGCGGGCGCCGACGTACTGCACCTGGGGCAGCGTGACCTGCCGGTGCATGCCGCTCGCGCGGTCACCGGACCGGGCCCGATCATCGGGCGGTCGACGCACACATTCAGCCAGGTGAACGCCGCGGTGGCCGAGCAGGGGTCGGACTACTTCTGTGTCGGTCCGACGTGGGCGACGCCGACCAAGCCGGGACGTCAGGCCGCCGGTCTGGAGCTGGTGTCGTACGCCGCGGGGCGCCGCCAGTCGAAGCCGTGGTTCGCGATCGGCGGGATCGACCTCGAGCGGCTGGACGACGTACTGGAAGCAGGTGCGACGCGAGTGGTCGTCGTACGCGCGATCACCGACGCGGACGACCCGGGGGAGGCGGCCCGCGAGTTCAGTCGGAGACTTCGGTGATCAACAACCCGAAGGCCGCGCGGATCGTCGCGGTCGTGGTGATCGCCATGCTGGTGATCACGCTGGCGGCATCGCTGTTCGGGTGCTCGGCGGACACGAAGGCCTCCAGTGACGTCGATCCGGAGAGCGGTCTGAAGATCGTCGCGGTCGCCGACCTGCCGAAGGAGGCGCAGGCCACGCTGAAGCTGATCGACCAGGGCGGACCGTACCCGTACAGCCGCGACGGCGTGGTGTTCGGGAATCTGGAGAAGATCCTTCCGAAGCACGATCGCGGCTACTACCACGAGTACACCGTGAAGACGCCGGGCGAGAAGGACCGTGGTGCCCGCCGGATCGTGACCGGTAACGCTCAGGAGCGTTACTACACGGACGACCACTACAAGTCCTTCCGCCGCATCGCGGAAGACGGGGGAACTTCATGACCGATCTACGCGCGCTGCTGTCGGACGGGCTCCGTCCGGGCGTCTACCGCTGGCCATCGACGGCGACTGCCGACCAGGTACGCCGTGATGCTGCCGCAGCCGGGTTCGGATTCGTCCTGCTCGACACCGGCGAGATCCAGGACAAGGCAGGGTTCCTGGACCTGTGTGCGACTGCGTTCGACCTGCCGCGCTGGTTCGGCCGGAACTGGGACGCGCTGGCCGATTCCCTGAGCGACCGATCGACCGGAGAGCCCGAGGTCGTGCTGTGGTCCGGTCTACGGCACCTGCTCGAGCACGACCACGACACCGTCGATGTAGCCCTGCAGATCTTCGCCGAGGACACCACCAACTCCGGTCAGCTCCGGGTCCTCATTCACGAGCGGGCCGGCGCCGAAGCGCCGGACCTGTTGAGCTCACTGCCGATCCTGTAGGCGCTCGGTCAGTTCGTCGAGATCCTCGGCGAACAAGAGATTGCGGCCGCGGTTGCTCTCCCGGACCCAGTCGGCCAGCGGCCGGCTCGCCGCGACCCGCGACGAGATGTCGCCGACGACGGCAAGCCCCATCTGGTACATCACGAACTTCTGCGTGATCGCACCGGCCAGCCCGGTCCGCAGTTCGAAGAACTCGTCACCGAGCTGCTCCGGCGTGAACGCGATCCACTCGGCCCGGTGCGCGTAGTGCGCGTCGACGATGAGCTGCACGGCGTCGCTCTCGGTGGCAACGGCCGTTTCACTGACGAACACCTTCACGCTGGCAAGGTCAACCATATGCTTCAAAATACCTTATCTGTCCCTCTGTTGCCATTTATAGGGAATTCTAAGGAACTTGCCATAGTCTAGTGAGATGGCGCAGGAGCTGTACTCGGTCGAGCAGGTGGCGAATCGGCTGGGGCTGCACGTTCGCACGATCCGGAACTACGTTCGCGACGGCCGGCTCAAGGCGGTGCGGATCGGCAAGCAGTACCGCATCACCCGCGAGGACCTCGAGGAGTTCACCGGCGCACCCACCGCCGTGGTCGACGTCGACCGGTCCGCCCGGCACGTCGAGGCGTCGAGCATCGTCCACATCGACGCCGTCGATCGAGCGACCGCGGACCGCATCACCACGCACATCCTCGGCGCGCTCAACCAGCCCGAGGCGGTCAACCTCAAGGCCGAGACCATCTACGACGAGGACCGGGCCGTCCTCAAGGTCATCGTCCTCGGCAACCTTCCGGCCACCGCCGACCTGCTGCGGCTGATCAACCTGATGGCCGACCAGTAGCTGCTACACCGAGCGAGAGGTCGCCGCGATCGCCAAGTCCGTCAGGGCTTTGCGGCTCGCGTCGTCGGCAAGCGGCGCCTCGTCCAGAGCGTCGAGGGCATCCTCGGTGCGGTTGGTGATCAGTTCTTCGCAGGCCTGTACGGCGCGGGAGTCCTGCAGGATCTCGCGCAGCAGCTGGATCTCGTCGTCGTCCAGATCCGGCCGCCCGAACAGCCGGTCGAACTCGGACAGCTGGACCTCGGACGCGTGGTCGATCGCATAGGCGATCAGGACCGTGCGCTTGCCCTCGCGCAGATCGTCCCCGGCCGGCTTGCCGGTGACCGCCGGATCACCGAAGACTCCGAGCAGATCGTCCCGCAACTGGAACGCCTCACCCAGCGGCAGTCCGTAGCCCGACAACGCCGAGATCAACCGCGAGTCGGCGCCGGCCAGCGCGGCGCCCACATGGAGCGGGCGTTCGATCGTGTACGTGGCGGACTTGTAGCGCAGTACTCGCAGGGCCAGATCCATGTCCGACTCGCCGCTCGCCTGCGCCAGCAGATCGAGGTACTGCCCGGCGGTCACCTCGACGCGCACCGCGTCGAAGTACTGCTCGGCTCGCGCCAGCGCCGCCGCGTCGAACCCGGACGTGTGCAGCAGCTCGTCGGCCCAGATCAGGCACAGATCCCCGAGCAGGATCGCCGCGCCGATCCCGAAACCGACCGGATCGCCGCCGTGGCCGCTCTTCTCGGCCCGCTCCCGCTGCAACGCCTCGAACCGGCGATGAGCGGCCGGCGCACCCCGTCGTACGTCGGAAGAATCCATCACGTCGTCGTGGACGAGCGCGCTGACGTGCAGCATCTCCAGGCTCGCCGCGGCGGTCAGGATCGGCTGCGCCGGATCACCCCCGGCGGCCCGGAAACCCCAGTAACAGAAGGACGGACGCAGCCGCTTGCCGCCGCTGGTCGCGTCCCGTGCGGCCTGCACCTGCTCGGTCAGCTCCGGCCCGATCGCGGCCAGCCGCTCCTCCTGCCGATCCAGGAATCCACTCAGCGCCAGCTGGATCCCGCCCGGAATATCCACATCACCGTCCACGTCTCGGAGCGTAGTCGGTGGGCAGACAGGTCCGAGCACCGCGGGTAACCTGTGCGGCATGGCGAACGGGCTTCCTTCGACGCGTCCCGGCGGGGCGCCGACGATCCGCGAACTGCTTGCGTCCGGAGACCGGTCCTTCTCGTTCGAGTTCTTCCCACCGAAGACGCCCGAGGCGGAGGAGGTGCTGTGGCGGTCGATCCGTGAGATCGAGCAGCTGCACCCGACCTTCGTCTCGATCACGTACGGCGCCGGCGGGACGACCCGTGACGGCACGATCCGGGTCACCGAGCGGGTCGCCCAGGACACCTCGCTGACCCCGCTCGGTCACCTGACCTGCGTCTCGCACTCGCGGGACGAGCTGCGCTCGGTGATCGGTGCGTACGCCGGAGCCGGCGTCCGGAACATGCTCGCGCTGCGCGGCGACCCGCCCGGCGGGCCGAACCAGCCGTGGGTCGCGCACGCCGAAGGCCTCAACCACGCGGTCGAGCTGGTCGAGCTGATCCGTTCACTCGGCGACTTCAGCGTCGGCGTCGCGGCGTTCCCGGACAAGCACCCGGAAGCGACCTCGCTGGAGGCGGACGCCCAGGTGCTCGCCGCCAAGGCGCAAGCGGGTGCCGACTACGCGATCACCCAGATGTTCTTCGGCGCCGACGACTACTTCCGGTTGATCGACCGCTCCGCTGCGCTCGGCTGCGACATGCCGGTGCTGCCGGGCATCATGCCGGTCACCAACATCAAGCAGATCCAGCGGATGGCCGAGCTCACCGGGATGGCGTTGCCCGAGGTGGTGACGTCGCGGCTGCTCGCGGTCGAGGACGAGCCTGCGGCGGTTCGCGAGATCGGTATCGAGATTGCGACCGAGCTCTGCGAACGCCTGCTGGCCGGCGGAGCGCCGGGCATCCACTTCATCACCCTGAACAGGTCGACGGCGACCCGACAGGTCTTCCGCAACCTCAGCTCGACCGTCGTATCCTGACGCAATGGCTGACCCGTCGGACCTGTTGATCGACCGCACTCTCGTCCTGCTCCGGCACGCGAAGGCGGTGCCGCCCGAGTCGAGGCCGGATCTGCCCGACCTCGACCGGCCGCTCGCCGACCGCGGTCGCGCCGACGCCGGCGCGGCCGGCCGGCATCTCGTTGCCCAGGGCATCGAAGCGGACCTGGTCCTCTGCTCGCCGTCGAAGCGCACCCGCGAGACCTGGAAGTACGTCGCCGAGGCCGGCGTCACCGCGGCCGACGCCTGGTACGACAAGCGGATCTACAGCGCCGACGCCGACGGACTCCTCGACGTCATCCACGAGGCCCCGGCCGAGGCCCGCACGGTGATCGTCGTCGGCCATGCGCCCGGCATCCCGTGGCTCGCCGACGAGCTGGCGCTGGACGGCACCAGCCCGGAGCGCGTCGAGCTCACCCAGAAGTACCCGACGTCCGGTCTCGCGATCCTGCACCTCACCTGCCGCTGGTCGGACCTCGCCGCGAACGAGGCCGACCTCGTGCAGTACGTCGTACCGCGCGGCTAGCCGGCCGCCGGGCAGTTGCCGTCGGCCGGCAACAGGCCGGTGAGCAGGTACTTCTCGGCCTTGCCGTCGACGCACGGGTTGTTCGAGAACAGGTACGACGCGTGGTTGCCGCCCTTGTCGAGGAGCAGCCGGGAGTTGGGGAGCACCTCACGCATCCGCCGCGCACCGATCACCGGCGTGGCCGCGTCGTACCGTCCCTGAAGCAGCAGGACCGGTGCGGCGGACCGGATCTGGACCTGCTTCGCCGGTGCGACCGGCCAGAACGCACAGGGCGCGCTGTACCAGGTGTTCATCCACGCGAACTGCGGGGCCCGATGGTCCGCGACCGTGGTGTCCCAGTGCCAGGCACTCCAGGTCCTCGGCCAACCCGGGTCCATGCAGTTGTACGCCAGCTGCGCAGGGTCGACCGACTGCAACGCGAACTGGTCAGTGATCGACAGCAACCCAGACGGATCAATGTGACGGTACTGAACGATCGCATCGGCCACTGAGGACCACAGGTCGTCGGTGTAGAGAGCCGATGCCAGCAAGTCGCTCAGCTCGGCCACTCCGGCACGTCCACCGGCCGGCTTCTCGGCTACGTCGCTCTGGACCTTCTGCCAGACCGCTCCGACCGCCTTCGCAGTTTTGCCCAGGTGGTACGTCGTGTCCCGCGCAGCGATCCAGCCGAACATCACCTGCGCCCTGGCCTCGAACGCCGGGTCCTGCTCGTACGTCGTCCGGTACGTCGACACCAGCGGGTCGACCACGCTGTCCAGGATCATCCGGCCGGTGTGCTGCGGGAACAGCGTCGCGTACGTCGCTCCGAGCTTGGTCCCGTACGAGTAGCCGAGGTAGTCGATCTTGTCGCGGCCGAGTGCGATCCGGATCCGGTCCATGTCCCGGGCGGCGTTCTCAGTCGTGATGTACGGCAGTAGCCCCTTGGCGTTGCGGTCGCACTGGTCGGCGACCTGCTTGGCCTGCTGGACTCGCTGCTGTTCCTGCCGTGCGTTGACGGGCCGGTAGGGGAGCGCGGGGTGCGTGACCAGCTTGCTGGTATCGCCGCAGCTGACCGGAGTGCTGTCGCCGACACCACGCGGGTCGAAGCTGAAGACTGCGTACTGCTCGGCGACCTTCTCCGGCAGCGCCGCGCTGACCATCTGCTCGACACCGATCCCAGGAGCGCCTGGGCCGCCCGGATTGACCAGCAGCGCGTGCGGCGCGGTCAGACTGCCGACACCGGAGATCGTCAGCGTGATCTGCCGGCCGTTCGGGTTGGCGTAGTCCAGCGGGACCTTCAGCGTCGCGCAGGCGACCTGCCGGAACGCACCGGAGTCAGGTGGGCACTCGCCCCACGTGAGCTTCGGTGCAGCGACGGCAGGCAGGGTGAGCTGCGCGGCCAGCGATACGACGGCAACGCCGATCGCGGCCGCGCGCAAGACCTTGGTCAAGGCACGCTACTTCCTTCTCAGGAGTCGCGGGCGGGCAACCAATGGGTAGTGCTGTTGATGGTAATCAAACGTTGGGTTGCCCGGGTCAATACGACATACAGCGCGCGGACTCCGCCCAGCGTGTCGCTGACGATGCGGTCCGGCTCGACGACCACGACAGCGTCGTACTCGAGGCCCTTGGACTCCAGTGGGCTGAGTGCGACGACACGTGGGTCGCCCAGCTCGGCGAGCACCTGGTCGACGGCTGGGCGCAGCTTCGGCGTCACGATGACGCCGACCGTTCCCTCGACCAGCTGGAGCAGCTCGGCGGCTGCGTCGGCGGCGGCCTCCGAGACCTTGCCGTCGTCGAAGATCCGGTGCTCCGGCTCCACTCCGGTACTGCGGACCGCGTTGGGCAGGTCTGCGTCGGGGATGGACTGCCTGATCACCTCACCGGCGAACGAGTAGATCTCGGCCGAGTTCCGGTAGTTGGTGGACAGCCGGAACGAGTGCCGCTGCAGGTGCGAGAGCATCGAGTCCATCGCCGCGCGTGCCTCGTCCGGGTCCGGCCAGGAGCTCTGCGCCGGGTCGCCGACGATCGTCCAGCTGGCCTGCGGTCCGCGCCGGGTGACCATCCGCCACTGCATGGGGGAGAGGTCCTGCGCCTCGTCCACCAGCACGTGTGCGTACTCCTCCGGCTCCTCCGCTTCCCGGGCGGCAGCGGCCCGGGCGCGGCGCTCGGAGCTGGTCAGCACCTCGTTGACGCCGTCGCTCAGCCCCTCCAGCCAGTCGAACTCCTCATCGGTGTTCTCCTGCACCGGTGGGCGACCGAGGAACGCGCTCAGCTCGTCCAGCAACGCCACGTCGGCGATGGTGAACTCATTCGTCGTACGGATCCCTCTGGCGAGCGCGTCGATCTCAGCCGGGGTCATGTCGTTCCGCGCCCAGCGCTGCAGCCGGCGTGGGTCACCGAGCCAGCGCAGCACGGACTCCGGCGTCACCACCGGCCACCACTGGCTGAAGAACGTCCGGAACGCCGGAGTGTCGCCAACACGATCGCCGAACGCCTCACGGTCGCCCAGCGGCCCACTGCGCAGGTCCTCCGGGAACCGCTGCCACAGTGCGGCAATCAGCCCCTTGCGAGCCTCGCTGGCTGCCTTGTTGCGAGCAGTCCGGCGCAGCGCGTTCCGGCGTACGTTGTCGAGCTGGTTCGCATCCAGCTCGACCGTGGCGCCTCCGATGAACACGCGAAGGTTGGTCGGTGCATTCGGCACCCGGTCGCGGGCAGCACGCGACAGCACGGCGCGCATCCGCAGCGAGCCTTTGATCGCGGCTACGTCGGCGTCGTCGACCGCAGTGGCCTTCACGCCGTCGACCAGCTCACCAACGGCCCGCAGCGAGACGGTGTTCTCACCAAGGCTCGGCAGAACCCGCTCGATGTAGGCCATGAACGCGGCAGACGGCCCGACAACCAGTACGCCGCCACGCTCGAAGCGCCTGCGGTCGCTGTAGAGCAGGTACGCCGCCCGGTGCAGAGCGACCACGGTCTTGCCCGTGCCCGGTCCGCCGCCGATCACGGTGACGCCACGGGCTGGTGCGCGGATCGCCTCGTCCTGCTCGGCCTGGATGGTCGCGACGATGTCGCGCATCGTGTGACCACGGGCCCGGGACAGCGAGGCCATCAGCGCGCCCTCACCCATCACCGGCAGGTCCTCGGGCGCGCGCTCCGGCGCCAGCAGGTCGTCCTCGAGCCCGACGATCCGCGGGCCCTTGTTCCGCAGTACGCGGCGCCGGACGACCTTCTGGCGGTCCGTCGCGGTGGCCCGGTAGAACGGCTCGGCCGCGGGCGCGCGCCAGTCGATCACCAGTGGCTCGTACTCCGCGTCGCGGACACCGATCCGGCCGACGTACAGCTTCTCGAGATCGGCAGCGGTCCCGGCGGGCGGCTCGTCGTCACCGAGGTCGGAGTCGAGCCGGCCGAAGACCAGGCCCTCGTGCTCGGCGTCGAGCTCGGCGATCCGGCGGGCAGCGGCGAACACGAGCACGTCCCGCTCGTACAGACCGGTCTGCTCCTCGTCGCGGACCCGGCCGACGTTCTGCGCCTGGCCACGCTGGTGGCCCTCGACAGCGATCCGGGATGCGGACCGCGCGGCCTCCTCGACCCGGCCGTACACCCGGTCGATGTGTTGCTGCTCAGCCGCCAGCTCCGCCCGCTCCACGCTGTCAAAGTTGTCGTGATCGGCCGATGTGGGGGTTTGATCCACCGAGGTCCTCTCTACCGCCGGGCACCACCCCGACTCAGAACACAGGAACAACCAATCTTAGTTTGTTCCCTTGTCCAACCCCACCGCGGCCTCAGGCCTTCCCGATGGCGTCGGCCACAATCGCGGCGCCGAGCGTGGTGGCAGGCACGCCGGAGCCCGGGTGCGCGCCCGCGCCGACGCAGTACAGGCCCTTCACCGGGGACACGTTCGAGGCGCGGCGGCGGGCGGTCCGGTAGCCCTCCCAGGCCACGCCGGCCCACCACGACGGCGACGTCTGCCGCGACACCACGTTGTCCCGGACGGGCAGCCCGCGCGCGACCAGCAGGTCCAGTACGTCGTCGGTGGGGTAGCCGTGGACCAGCACCGACCACGCCTGGTGACCGGCCGGCGCCGTACCTCCGGTGCGGACCACGACCGTCGGTGTGCCGTGCAGCACGGTCTCGAACGGCAGCTCCGGGACCGGATCCTTCAGGCCAAGGTGGACGACGTACGCCGCCTGGGCCTGGTGTGTCGCGAGGATCCGCTTGCGGACCTTCTTGGCCACTGGATCGGCCACGAAGCTCTCGTAGAGCACCCGTGGGTCGACGTCACTCACTACGACGTCCGCTGGGAGCTCCGTGCCGTCAGTAAGCCGTACGCCGGTCACTGCGCCGCCCGTCGTCGTCACGGCGACCACCTCCGCGCTGGTGTGGACGGTGATCTTCCGCTCGCTCGCCCGCTGCACCAGAGCGTCGGCCAGGGCACCGAAGCCGCCTGCGATCGTCCAGCGGCCGAACGTGCGCTCCAAGTACGACCACACGCCGACATACCCGGGCGTGAGCGTGGCATCCGAACCGCCTTGGGCGGCGAAGTGCCGCAGTACCGCACGGGCTCGCTCGTCGCTCAGCTCGCGCTGTGCGACCTTCTCCAGCGACTGCCACGGCTTGAGGGTCCGGATCGTCTTGATGGGCAGCTTGTCCTCGAGCGGTGGCTCGAGTGAGGACTTCCGCAGGATCTGCCACGTGTCGCCGTACGAGTCGACCAGCGCGGTCCACTGTTCGGCCACAGCCGCACCAGCGAGGTCGGTCCAGGCCTCCTCCTGCAGTCCGCGATCACTGATCGGCAGGTCGAGCACAGAGCCGTCAGTGAACATGTGGCGGCGTGGCTCGGTCACCGGCTCCAGCTGGACCAGGCTCTCGATCGGACGGCCGCTCTTGCGGAACAGGTCACGCAGCGCGGCCGGCAGCGTCGTACTGGCTGCTCCGGCGTCCCAGGTAAAGCCGTCTGCTTCGACTCGTCCGAGCACTCCGCCGAGATGCTCGTTCTGCTCGCAGATGGTGACCTGGTGACCCAGCTTGGCCAGCCGCACCGCACTGGCGAGACCGGCCAGACCGGCCCCGACGACAATCACATTGGCCATCAGGCAGCACTGCTCCCAGTCGCAGGGGTACTTCGTCTCTCGCGCCACGCTTTGAACCTGCGATACCCGCGCCGGATGAACCGGAACGCGAAGTACACCCCGATCAGTCCGAGGATCAGCAGGACACTCGCGACGATCAGCGCGGCCTCCGGGTGGAAGGCGGCCAGCGTCACCACACTGGCGACCGCGACATCCTCACCGGAGGACGCTGCGATGTTGGTGACCGGCTCGGGGGAGGTGTTGATCGCGAGCCGCAGACTGGCCTTCACCGAGTGCGAGAGCAGCGCCACCAGACCGCCTGTGGTCGCGATGATCGCCTGGTGCAGCGTGCTCGCCTCGCCGGACAGCATCGCGGCCAGGATCGCGCCGATCGTCGGCCGGATCACCGTCGAGATCGCGTCCCACGCGGAGTCGACGTACGGGATCTTGTCGGCGACGAACTCGAACGCGAAGAGAACACCCGCTGCGATCAACACCGGTGTCGTGGTCAGCGCGTGCGGTACGTCGTCGGCGCCGGCGAACCGGCCCAGCAGACCGAGAATCAGCACGCAGACATAGGCATTCACGCCACTGGCCCAGCCAGTCGTGATCGCCAGCGGCAGCGCTTCCAATGTCCTGCTCCGTAACCCTCAGTGGCCGTACTTCCCGACACACGTTTTCGTCAGTATCGAACCCTCGTACGTGAGTTTTGGTTAACCGTTGACATCCGCGTCGCCTCGACTCACAGTGACTAGGCTGCCAGTCTGTGTGACCGGCACCCGCCCGAGGGGTTCAGGAGAACATCATGCTGCGTCGTCCGAAGATTCTTGCCGCACTCGCTGCGGTAGCGCTGCCGGCCGCCCTGGTCGGCGTGTCGTTGGGAGGTCCACCCGCTGAGGCGTCACCTGCGCCGGCGAAGCCCGCGCCGTCCGCCGTCGCCGCCACGGCGTACAGCGCGGCCGCTGCGAAGTACGGCGTACCGGAGTCCGTCCTGCTGGCGGTCTCGTACGCCGAGTCGCGCTGGGATGACCACGCCGGCGCGCCGAGCACGTCAGGTGGCTACGGCCCGATGCACCTCACCTCGCTGGGGGCGTCCGAGGTGGCCGACCTGTCCGGCAAGCAGAAGGTTGCCACCGCCGAGTCGCTGCAGACGCTGAAGAAGGCGTCCGAGCTGACCGGGCTGGACGCGTCCTCACTGCGCACTGACGTCACCGCGAACATCAACGGCGGCGCCGCGGTGCTGGCGTCGTACCAGAAGTCGCTCGGCCTGCCGGTCGGCGCGACCACCTCACCGGCCGAGTGGTACGGCGCAGTGGCGTCATACGCCGAGTCCGGCGACAAGGTCGGCGCTGCCGGGTTCGCCGACGACGTCTACTCGATCATGGCCAAGGGCGCGGCCCGGACGACGAACACCGGCCAGCAAATCGTGATGCCGGCGGTCGCGGTCAAGCCGGACAAGGCGCAGGTCGGCAAGCTGTCGCTGCCGGCCGGAGTACAGCCGTCGAAGTCGGACGTGGAGTGCCCGCCGACGCTCGGCTGCGAGTGGCTGCCGGCGCCGTACTCGACGTTCGGCACGGCAGGTGACTACGGCAACCACGACCTCGCCAACCGGCCGAAGACCGGCAAGATCGACTACATCGTCATCCACGACACCGAGGGCACCTGGCAGGGCGTGCTGAACCTGGTGCAGGACCCGACGTACGTGAGCTGGAACTACACCATGCGGTCGTCCGACGGACACACCTGGCAGCACGTCAAGGCCAAGGACGTCGCCTGGCACGCCGGCAACTGGTACGTGAACATGCACAGCATCGGCATCGAGCACGAGGGCTTCGCACCGCAGGGCGCCACCTGGTTCACCGAGTCGCTGTACCGCAACTCGGCCAAGCTGGTGAAGTACCTGGCCGCGAAGAACAACATCCCGCTCGACCGCGCGCACATCATCGGCCACGACCAGGTGCCGGGCACGGTTCCGTCCACGGTCGCCGGCATGCACTGGGACCCGGGACCGTACTGGGACTGGGAGCACTACTTCGACCTGCTCGGCGCGCCGATCTACGGACACAAGGTCTTCCCGGTCCGCGCCGGTTCGATCGTGACGATCAAGCCGGGCTTCGCGAACAACGTCCAGGTCGTCTCCAACTGCGACGCACCGACCACCACGTGCACCCCGCAGGGCACCAACTTCGTGTACCTGCGCCAGTCGCCGGACGACAACGCCCCGCTGGTCAAGGACATCGGGCTGCACCCGAGCGGGATCGACGGCACCACTGACGTGTCCGACATGGGCTCACGGGCCGCAGCGGGGTCGCAGTACGTCGTGGCGCAGCGTCAGGGCGACTGGGTGGCGGTCTGGTACCTGGGTGCACTGGGCTGGTTCAAGAGCCCGGTCAACGCACCGGATGCCTTCGCCAAGCCGGGTCTGGTCGTGAAGCCGAAGGCCGGTCTCGCGTCGGTGCCTGTCTACGGACGCGCCTACCCGGAGCAGTCGGCGTACCCGACCGGTATCCCGTACCAGACGGTGACGCCGCTGCAGTACTCGATCGGCGCGGGGCAGTCCTACCCGGTCGGTGACCTGAACATCGAGACCGACTACTACCGGGCCGTGACGTTCGACGGGCAGCCGCCGACCGACCACGTCCAGGTGCTCGGCAAGGACAGGTACTACCAGATCTGGTTCGGCCACCGGATGGCCTACGTACGGGCTGCCGACGTAGACGTCCGACCGGCGATCTAGTCTGTCGCACGTGATCGACGAAGCCGTCCAGCAACTGCTGGACGGCTTCGTCACGTCGGTACGCGAAGTCGCCGCCGTCGAGGCGGTCTGGCTGCACGGCTCACTGGCACTGGGGGACTACCAGTTGGGCCGCAGCGACCTGGACGTGATCGTCGTGACGTCCTCACCTCCGCCGCCCGCTGTCGCCGACGTACACCGGCAACTGATCCGCGACTCACCACTCGCTGCGAAGCTGCATTGCTCTTATATGACCGACCTGGCCGACCTCTCGGTGCGGCATCCGACGTTTGCGCAGAAGCGGTACTTCGACCGGCCGGTGAGTCCGGTGACGCGGCGAGAGCTTGCCATCGGCAACCGCACGCTGTTCGGTCCGACGCCCGCGGAGCTGTTGCCGGCGACAACCGACGAGGAGCTCTTCGCCTTCGTCCGTCGGGACCTGCGGGAGTTCTGGCTCCCAGCGACCCGCAAGCGCACCAACTGGTACACCGACATCTGGGTCGATCTCAGCCTGCTCACGCTCGCTCGCGCCCACGTGACTCTGGCGACGGGCGACCTGATCACCAAACGCGCCGCTCTCGACGTACTGCCCGGTCTCGGGGCTCCCGCGTCGGTGATCGACGACATCAGGGCACGCCGCTACGGACCAGTGCCTCGGACGTCGCCGTGGTGGCGACACAGCCGGGGCGTGCTGACCCGGCGCTTCGTGAGTACGGCGATTCCCGCCGTACTCAGTTGACCGTGACGGGCGTGCCCTCGGTGAGCTTGAGCAGCTCGTCGTACGTCGTCGGGAAGACCGAGTGCGGGATGCCGGCGGCGGCCCAGATCACGTCGTACTGCTTGAGGGCGGCGTCGACGTACGTCGGGACGCGGCCCGGGTGCCCGACCGGGGCGACGCCGCCGATCGACTGACCGGTGTGCTCCTTCACGAACTCCGGGGTGGCCCGCTTCAGCTTGGCGATCCCGAGCTCGGCGGCGACCTTCGCGGTGTCCACGCGGTGCGCGCCCGAGGTGAGGATGAGAACCGGTGCGCCGTCGCCGTTGAAGATCAGGCTGTTCGCGATCGCGCCGACCTCGCAGCCGAGCTCGGCCGCCGCGGCAGCCGCCGTCGGCACCGCCTCGTCCAGGATCACGATCTCGCCGGTGGCGCCTGCCGCCGCGAGCGCGTCGGCAACCTTCTGCACATTGGGATGACTGCTCACCCGACTGAGCTTATGCGAGCGCGGCCGCGCCGAACGACACGTTGAAGCGATCGCACCAGATCACCACGCTGCGGAAGTCCCCGAGCTTCACTTCCGCCGGGATCGGATAGTTCTGGTTGCCGTGGTTGCCCTTGAGGCTGCCCAGGCTCCGATAGGCGCCGTCGTCGAAGACATGCCAGCCCGCGCGGCCGGCGATCACCTCGGCGTCGCTCAGCCACACCTTCAGGTCGGGGCCGTCGGAGGTGTCGAGGTTCTCGATCCGCAACACCCGGCTGCCGTCCGGCAGGGCGAGTACGGCGACCGTGCCGGATGTCCGGTGTTCGTGAGTGATCAGCTTCCCGGTCAGGAGAACCTTCGGCCGGGGCTTGACAACCGGCGTCGGTTTTGCCGTGTGCGCAGAAACTGTCGGTGGCGTGGTCGACGATGAAGTCGTGGAGATCGGAGCAGTGCCGGGCAGCGCCTCGTCGACGACCCTGTCGGTGAGCAGCCGCCACGGCTGGAAGAGCGGCAGCGCGACCGCCGCGACCACGACGGCAACCGCCGCCGCGGTGATTCCTGCTGTCCGTCTCCGCATCGTTCGTCCTTCCGTCCCGGGCTTTCCAGTCTGGCGTCCGGAGGCGCCGCGTGGCGACGCGCCGGAATTACGGGCCGTTGACGATTGTCGGCGGGCGACGATACGCTTCCAGTGTTCGAACAGATGTTCGATTACCTCGGCCCCGGTTTCGTCGGGAGGCCGGACCGGGGTGAGCCGGGCAGCTGGACGGCTCCGGTGCGGAGTTGCGGCCGCATCGGAATCCGGTGGTCCCGGCGGGCCGGGCACCGGGGTGGACCTCGACCCCCACCCCGGGCTCACCCGCCGGGCCTCGGACCCGGCAGTGAAACAGGGACTGCCATCGATTACAGGCGGCGTACAGAGGAGGCGATGGGCCATGTGGGAGTTCGACGACGCAGTCGAGGTGCACTCGGTGTTCGTGGACGGCATCGAGACCCCGGACCAGTTCCTCTGGCGCGGCCGCCTCTGGCGGGTCACCGCGCTCAGGTCCCAGTGGACCGAGACCGCCGTCTGGTGGGAGCGCGGCATCATCGGCCCAGGCGCCATCCACGACCCACGCGCCCAGCGCCCGGCGCAGCCCGAAGCGTTGCCGGCCCGGATCGACGCGGCCATGGTCGCCGAAGCCTGCTCGGCCGCTGTCGGGGTGCTGGATGCGGACTGGGGACCGGAGCGCACGGTGTTCAGGGTGGAAGCGGGCTCCGGCCGGTATGGCCGACGTGAGTTGTTCGATCTCGCCCATGACCCGGTCTCGGGTCGTTGGCAACTGGAGAGGGTGACCGACCGATGACTGTTTCACCGGTATCGCCGGCAGCTGCCGGCGCGGCCAGCCGAGAGCTGTCCCGTGCCCGCACCGCGCTGGTCGAGGCCACGGAGACCACTGACCACCTGATCCGCTACTCGAGCGCCCACGTCGCGGCGCTCCGGGTCGCGGCCGCGGTGCTCGCCGTCCGCGCCCGCCCGGTCCGCTCGGGCAGCCGCCGCCGGGTCCAGCGCAACGCCTGGGTGCTGCTGGCCGAGGTCGCCCCGGAGTTCGGCGAGTGGGCGACGTTCTTCGCCGCCGGCGCCTCCCAGCGTGCCGCCGCCGAGGCGGGCCTGGAGCGCGCCGTCACCACCCGCGAGGCCGACGACCTGGTCCGCGCGGTCGACACCTTCTACGGGCAGGTCGAGGCCAGCCTGCGACTGTCCACCACCCCGGTGCTCACGGCCACCACCGACCCGCAGTCCGTCCTGACCCAACCCTGGATGCAAGCCAGCTGACCAGTCTGGCGCTGAGGTACTTGAGGAGATCCCGACCGTGAACGAACAGCCGAGAGGCCTGGGCAAGGACCTGTGCGGTCGTGTGCACGCCCACACCGGCGCCGAGTGCTACCTGCCTGACACCCACTACCCGCGCCCCCACCACTCGCTGACCGATCAGACCTGGCATGACGGCCTCTGCACCCAGTGCGCCGGTTCCGGCATCCAGGACGACGCCCTGTGCCCAGCCTGCAACGGCACCGCCTTCGAGCCGCTGACGCTTCCGGAGACGTACCAACCGGGCTGATCACCGATCCGCTGGATCACCAGACATGCCCTAAGGTCAGCCACGTGAGTGACCTTCCTGTTCTGGATGCTGAGGACCAGCGGGTGCTGGGGAGCTTGCTGGAGAAGCAGGCGACCGTGCCGGCGTCGTACCCGCTCACCGCTAACGCGCTGCGGACGGCGTGCAATCAGACCAGCAACCGGGATCCGGTCGTCGACTACGACCAGGGGACCGTCGAGCGGGTCGCGCGGTCGCTGCGGGATCGCGAGCTGCTGCGGATCGTCTGGGTCGACACCGGTCGCCGGACGCTGAAGTACCACCAGACCCTCGACGAGAAGCTCGAGCTCGAGCCGGACGAGCGCGCGCTGATCACGGTGTTGCTGCTGCGCGGTGCACAAGCGCCGGGTGAGCTGCGGACGCGGACCGAGCGGATCCACAAGTTCGACGACCGGACCGACGTCGAGGCGTGCCTGCGGCGGATGGCCGCACGCACCGAGCCGCTGGTGCGTGAGTTGGAGCGCCGCGCCGGTCAGCACGACCGCCGGTGGATCCACCTCCTCGGCCCGGTGCCCGAAGAGGAAGCAATCGCCGTCGTCGAGTCCGTCGACCGCGACACCGTCATCGCCGACGGCACCGAAGCGCGTGATGCCCGGGTGCGTTCGTCGTACGACGCGGTGGCGACGGCGTACGCGGATGAGCTGCTCCACGAGCTCGACGGGTTGCCGTTCGAGCGGTGGCTGCTCGATCGGGTCGTTGCCCAAGCCAACGGTCTCCCGGTGGTCGAGGTCGGTTCGGGGCCTGGGCACATCACGGCGTACCTGGCCGACTACGGCGTTGACGCCACCGGTGTCGACATCTCGCCCGAGATGGTCGCCGAAGCACGGCGGCGCTTCCCGGATCGCACGTTCGAGGTCGGCGATCTCCGTCGGCTCGGTCGTCCGCCGTCCAGCTCCGGTTGGGCCGCAGTCCTCGCGTGGTACTCGCTCATCCACCTCGCCGCGTCGGAGCTTCCCGACGCGATCGCCGCGCTGACTCGTCCGCTCGATCCCGGCGGTTGGCTGGTGCTCGCACTCCACGCCGGCGCGGAGGTCCGCCACGTCGAGGAGTTCCTCGGCCATGAAGTCAACCTGGACTACGTCCTCTATGACCCGAGCCAGGTCGTGAACATCGTCGAGGCCGCCGGTCTGACAGACGTCGAGTGGTACCTCCGCGGACCGATCGCCGCCCGCGCCGAAACCACTCGCCGCCTCTACGTCATCGCCCGTAGGCCGTCGTGACAAGCCCCGTACTCACGTCAGGCCTTCGCGTACGTCTCCGCCGCGACTGACTCGAACTCCAGGCCGACCGCAGGATCGTTGCCGACGACCCAGGCGTCGTGCCCCGGTTCGATGACGTACGCGGATCCTGCCACCAGCTGTGCCTTCGTGCCGTCGTTGTGCACGACCTCCATCTCGCCGGAGAGCAACGCCCCGACATGGCGGACCTGGCAGGACTCGCCGCCGACGACGGGCTGGATGCACTCGGACCAGCGCCAGCCCGGCTGGAAGGTGAGTCGGGCGACACTGGCGCCCGGCAACTTCACGAGGTCGACTCTCGTCTTGTCCGGCGAACGTCGTTCGTCCGGCTCGTCGAATGACTTGCTGAAGATGGCCATGATCCCTCCCTGGTGATCGGCTCTCCCCTTCCCTTCACCATTGCTCCGCCGCCCGGCAGGCGATAGGTGTCAGGACTTATGGACTGCTTACGACGGACGGCACGTGACGGCGGACGGGATCCGTCTGCCGGACCGGGGGCGGGGTGGAAGTAGGGTGTGGCGCGGCGGTGCTGATGGGGGACTGGCTGGAGGGTTGATGGTGGATCGGCGACGGCGGAGCGTGCGTACGGCGTTGGTAGGCGAGGCGTTGCGCGTTGCGTTGGCAGGCCGGAGCCGGACCGATCCGGACGGCGGGCTGGACATCGTCGACCTCGGCGGCGGCACCGGTGGGTTCGCGGTTCCGTTGGCGGTCGAAGGACATCGCGTGACGGTCGTCGATCCGAGCCCGGACGCGCTGGCGTCGTTGGAGCGGCGGGCCAGCGACGAGGGCGTGAGCAAGCTGGTTCGCGGCGTCCAGGGCGACGCGGCGGAGCTCCCCGGGCTGGCCGGGGAGTCGAGCGCCGACGCCGTGCTGTGCCATGGCGTGCTCGAGGTCGTCGACGACCCGGTGCAGGCGCTGCAGGCGATGGCGTCGGTGCTGCGGGAGGGCGGCGTACTGAGTCTGCTTGTTGCCCAGCGCAACGCCGTCGTACTGGCCCGAGCGTTGGCCGGTCATCTGGCCGAGGCGCGGATCGCACTGCAGGACCCGGACGGGCGCTGGGGTGCGACGGATCCGATGCCGCGGCGGTTCGACGAGGCCGGGATCACGGCGCAGCTGGCCGATGCCGGATTCATGGTGCACACGGTGCACGGGGTGCGGACGTTCGCCGACCTGGTGCCGGCCGCGTTCGTCGACTCCGAGCCGGGCGCCGCGGACTCGCTGGCCGAGCTCGAGCGGGCCGCGAGTCAGCACCCGGCGTTCCGTGCGCTGGCTACTCAGCTGCACATTCTCGCGACGCGCTGAGGCGTTTGCCGGATGTCCGGCGTACGGCCGATCGCGACGGAGGGTGACGAGCGGGCTACCTGAGGCACGGTCAGAGGGCCGTCGCTGTGAACCGACTGTGAGCGACACGCCGCAATACATGGGTTTGGGACCTGTTCTGCGGGGGCAGTTGCCGGACCGTGACGCGCTGGACAGCCGGTCAGGGTTTCGTGTCAGCCACCTGCGGCCTAGACTGAAGGCGGCCTATCGAGATCGCGCTCATCATGGAGGGATCGACGGTGCCCCTCTCGGAAGAAGAGCAGCGCCAGTTCGAGCAGCTCGAACGCGCCCTCGCTGCGGAAGACCCGAAGTTCGTTTCCGCCATGCGGGGAACCAATGTGCGCTTGTACTACAAGCGGCGGGCAGTGCTTGCCGGCGTTGGATTTGTGCTGGGCATCGTCGTACTGATGACCGGTGCGATCATCCCCAACACGATCATCGGCGTCGTCGGCTTCGTGATGATGGTCGCGTGCCTGTACATCGCGGCGCTGAGCATGAAGCGGATCAGCAACGCGGGGGAGTCCGACGACATCCCACCGCCGCCGACCACCAAACGCCACCGGACCAAGCACGACTCCTCCGGCAGCTTCATGGAACGCATGGAAGACCGCTGGCGCCGCCGCCGCGACGAAGACCTCTAACCCACCAAACTTCCCACCACACCCGTGCCCCCGCGGCACGGGTGTTGCTGGTTTTGTCGGAGGTTGAGCCGACAGCGCTCCCCGCGCCACGCGCGCGTGCGACTGACAGCGCTGGCACTCGGGGCTGGGTTAGCGCCGAGCGCCGTCCCGGCGCATCACGCGCGATGCGCGCCGGGTGCACACCCGAGGCTTCGCGTCGGGTGGTGGCGGGCAAGCGCGCCTGCCCTGGCTTCGGTGCGAAGGGAGCCGAGTGCACGTGGCTTGGGTGTAAGGCGGGGAGCCGACGCTTCGCGTCGGGTGGTGGGTACGTGAGTGTGCTTGGTGTGGCTTGAATGCGGTGGGTGCAGGCGGCTTGGGCTAAGGGCGGGTGTCGACGCTTTGCGTCGGATGGTGGGTAAGCGCGAGTGCGCTTGGCGTGGCTTGAGTGCGGTGAGCGCAGGGCGCATACGGCTTGGGCTTAAGGCGTTGGCTGCAGGTGTGCTCGTGTGAGTGCCGGCGTCTAGGTGTCCTCCGGCTGTTGCTGGGGTGCGTGAGTGTTCGCTCACGCACCCCGTTCGGCTAGTTGGTGTGGGGGCGTTTGGGGAGGACCAATGAGCGTAGGCGGGCTAGTAAGAGGTCGAATTCGTCTAGGAGGTCGGAGGCTTCTGTGCTGCCTCGGCTTAGGTACCAGCGCCAGGATGGGGGGAGGAAGCGGGCGCGCAAGCGGCGGCGGCGTGAGGCTCGGGTCCATAGCGCCTTGCGGATGGCGGATGCCTCCGGGCGGAGGTCCAGCTCGGGGTCGGCGTCCCCGGCGTACCGGAGTGCTTCGATCCCGCGGGCCAGCTTGCGGGCGGCTGGATGGGTTTCGTCGGGGAGCTTGGTGAGCAGCCACTGGCCGGTCTGCCGCGGCGTGGAGATCTCGGACCAGTCGAGGCCCAGATCTCGTGCCGTGTCGCGGATCTCCGCCCACAACCCCTCGGCGCTTACCCGTCCCGGCGGTCGCAGGAAGCGCCGTCGCCGGGTCGCCGCGCGGATCATCCACGGGATGCACAGCAGCAACGCCACCCCGAGCACGCCGCCGATGATCTGCCCACCGCCATTGGTGAACCAGTTGCCCGAGTCAACGATCCCGACCGAGCTCTGGTCCGGCAGGTTCGGGTCGTGCCGCGGCTTGTCGATCCCCGGGGTCTCGCCGGCGCCTGGCGTGCTCGGCACGGTGGTGGGCCCGGTCGTCGGGCTGGTCGCGTCGCCGGTCGCCGGCACGGTCCAGTTCGGCGTGGCCGAGACGCGGGCGGACGGCGTCGGCTCGAAGCGGACCCAGCCGATGCCCTGGAAGTACAGCTCCGGCCACGCGTGCATGTCGTGCATCCGGACGGTGAACTCGCCGTCCTTGCCGGCCTGCCCGGGCAGGAAGCCGATCCCGACCCGGGACGGGATGCCCATGATCCGCGCCATCAGCGCCATCCCGGTCGCGAACTGCTCGCAGTACCCGGTCTTGTTCCTCAGCAGGAAGTCCTCGAGGGCGGTCATCCCGCTGCCCTTGGCGTTCGCGGTGCTGTAGGTGAAGTCACCGCTGCGGAACCAGTTCTGGATCAGCACCGCGGCCTCGAACTTGTTGTCCCCGGCCGCGGCGGTGACCTCGAACGTCTTCTGCTTGATGTCGTTCGGCGTCTTCTGCGGAACCACCAGCGTGTACTGGTCCGGGCCGGCCGTGGTGATCGAGTCGTGCAACTGCTGCGGCGTCGGTTGGATGTCGTACGACGAGAGCTTGTACTTCTTGCCGGCGACGATCGACCCGTTCGTCGAGACGACGTCCAGCGCCTCGGCGTCGTACTGCCAGTCCTTCTTCAGCGAGATCGAGTGCAGCGGATACGGGACCGGGGCGAACTGGGAGCGGAACGTCCGGGTGACGTCGATCTCCATGTTGCTCTGCGAGACCTTCGACAGATCACCGGAGTACCCGGGCGGCGGCGTCAGGTCGCCGCTGATCTTGTGCCCGTCGTCCCCCCGCGGCGCGATCCGCCAGGTGTTGCCGTCGAAGAGGTCGAGCGCGGTCAGTCGCAGGTACGTGCCGCCGGACGGACCGCCTTTGTACGTGAGCGCGACGACGTTGTCGCCGCGCTTCAGGTTCTTGCCCATGTCGAGCATCGGATCGGTCGACGAGATCGACGCCCCGAGCCCGTTGGCGGTACCGCCACCCGCCAGACCGTTGCCGATGACACCTTCCGGCAGGGCCGGCAGCAACGCGGGCAGGAGCGCAGCGATCGCGACTACGGTCAGCCCGATCCGACGACCTGCCTGGCCGAGCGCCGACGCCTCGACCGGCTCGGCCGCGTCGAGGTGCGAGACGCCCGAGATCCGGCGGCCCCACCGGCTGAGCCGGCTGCGGCCTTCCGCGGACAGCAGGACGATGTAGCCGATCGCCGGCGGGATGAACAGCAGCGCCGGCAGACCGCCGTGCACCGTCGCGGCCGGCACCGTGTACATGATCAGCAGCAGCAAGCCCGACCACGCGGCCTGCCGCAGCTGTACGGCGATGATGTGGACCAGCAGCCCGGTCGCCGTGATCACCGAAACCGCGAACAGTGTCAGATGCGAGTCCTGCGGCAGTGGCGCGCTGAATCGGTTGATCGAGTCCATCGCGTCGACCATCTGCGAGTTGAACTCGAGCGCGGTCGCCTTCCACGGGATCAGCCCGAACTTCATCGTCCCGTGCAGGAAGAACAGCGACAGCAGCTCCACCAGCGCGAACAGCTGAACGATCGGTACGACGATCCGCGGGGTCCGCAGGTTCTGCAGCAGGACCCCGATCCCCGTCACCACCGCGCACAGGAACGCGCTGATGAACAGGAACGGTCCGGAGAACACCGGCGTCAGCACGAGCGACCCGAGAACGGTCGCTCCCCAAGCAGCGATAGAGATCCTTGCGTGACCGGTCACGGGGCCTCCCGCCCTGGACTGAGGAGTGGAGGGAGCGAAGCGACCGGAACGACGAGGGAAGGGCGGGAGTCACAGCCCCGTGACCCGCCGCGCCGGAGGCGTGGCATTAACACAGTCATGCGATACGTCCGCTCCGTAGTCCTAGGCCGGACCACACGGTGGGGAGGTGGTCGCCGCGGCGGACTCTGGCTACTCGCCAGCCGTTGCGACGTAGTTCGTTCTCAGTTGCGTCTGTGGCGGCGGTCAGCCGGGCCGCCTTCTCGGTTGCCTCGGCGCCGACCGCCCAGCTCGCGGCGTCGAGCAGCAGGGCGACTCCCGTCGCCTGGCTGGTCCGCCAGCGGTTGAGGGCGATGACGTCGTCGGTGCTGCAGGCGCCGAGGATCGCGATCACCAGGCTCGGCTCCTGCGCGTGCCGGTCGACGGTCAGCAGTGGAGCGAGCTCGGCGTACTTGTGCTCTGCGACGGTCGCGCACTCGGTCAGCAACTCCTGCTGGTTGAGCGGCTGGTGCACCGAAGCGGAGGTCCGGTGGGTGATGGCGGACAGCGTGGTCGGCCCGCCGAGCATCGTGGTCACGTACCCGCGCCGGATCCGGTCGATGCCGGCCGACGCGGCCGCACTGACGGCCCACTCCAGGCTGGACGACGGACCGTGCCCGTGGTGCGAGATCGTCCGCGCGTCCAGGAACAACGCGCACCGGCTCTGCCAGGGCTGCTCCTCGCGGCGGACCATCAGCTCACCGCGGCGAGCCGTCGAGCGCCAGTGCACCCGGCGCAGGTCGTCACCGTCCCGGTACTCGCGGACCGTCGCGTCCTCTTCACCAGCAGAGGCGATCGCCCGCGGCCGGTTCTCGCCCGAGCCGGCCCGGTCCGCGCCGAGACGGATCTCGGGCAGCCGGTAGACCCGCGGCGTGACCAGCAGGTGCTGGCTGCGCGTGAACGTCCGGCTGGTCTCCACCAGCCCGAACGGGTCGGCGACCGTCAGCATCAACGGCCCGACCTGGAACAGTCCCCGTACGTCGGACTTGACCGGATAGGTGACCGTACGACGCCAGTTCGGGCTGACACGGTCCACGACGAACCGCGGCCGGTGACCTAGTACATAAGGAATGCGGTCCTCGAGCAGCAGCAGGCCCGCGGGCATCCGGCCCTGATTGCTCAGGGTCAGCTCCACCGTGGCCTGCGTCCCGACCGGAACCTGGTCAGGCGCGAGGCTGCGCCGTACCTGCAGCCGCAGCCGCGTCCGGCCGACGACCAGCGCCGCGACGACCGGCAACGCCGCCAGCAGGATGCCGACGCGCAGCAGGTCCTTCTGGCCGAGCAGCAGCGCGCACAGCGAGGCGGTGAGACCGGCTGCGACGAACGCCCGCCCTCTGGTGGTCAGTCCGCGCAGTGCCTGCCGCATGTCTCAGTCCCGGCGGGTGCGGGGGAGGGCCACGCTGGACACCAGCCCGGAGATGATGTCGGCTGCACCGCGCCCACCGAGATGCGCCTCAGCCGCTGGGAGCACCCGGTGCGCGAGGACCGGCACCGCGAGCTCCTGGATGTCGTCAGGCAGTACGAACTCGCGTGCGTCGAGCGCGGCCGCCGCACGCGCCGCCCGGATCAGGTGCAGCGTCGACCGCGGGCTGGCGCCGAGCCGGAGCTCCTGCGACCGCCGGGTCGCGCCGACCAGGGCGACGGCGTACTCCTTGACCGACTCGGACACGTGCACGGACTGCACCGTCTTGACCAGCCGCAGGATCTGCTGGCCGTCGGTGACCGGCTGCAGGCTCAGCAGCGGGTCGTCGGCGGCGTGCCCGTCGAGCATCCGCAGCTCGGCGGCCGGCTCCGGGTAGCCCATCGAGACGCGGGCCATGAACCGGTCGCGCTGCGCCTCGGGCAGCGGGTAGGTGCCTTCCATCTCGATCGGGTTCTGCGTCGCGATGACCATGAACGGCGCGTCCAGGTGGTACGTCGTGGTGTCGACGGTGACCTGGCGCTCCTCCATCGACTCCAGCAACGCGGCCTGGGTCTTCGGCGAGGCACGGTTGATCTCGTCGCCGACGACGATGTTCGCGAACACCGCGCCGGGCTTGAACTCGAAGTCGCGGATCTCCTGGTTGAAGACGGAGACGCCGGTGATGTCCGACGGCAGCAGGTCCGGCGTGAACTGGATCCGGCGCACGGTGCAGTCGATCGACTTCGCCAGCGCCTTCGCCAGCATCGTCTTGCCGACGCCCGGCACGTCCTCGATCAGTAGATGTCCCTCGGCCAGCAGCACGGTGATGGCGACCTCGACCACGTCGGGTTTGCCCTCGATCACCTGCTCCATGGCCCGGCGGACGCGGCCCGCCACCTCGGACAGCTCGTCGAAGTCCCCGGCTCCTGCCAGCGGCGAGCTGGTCGCGGTGGTGCTCACTCTGTGTCCTCCCCATTCGTTGACTGCCGACACATTCTCACCCGCTGTAGGGGTCGGGCCTAGTGCGGCGGGGGTTTCGTTACCTGGCGTTTCGGTGTTCATCGGCGCACGCCCTCACGGGGTCGGAGTCGTCCCTCCAAGCGTACGGGCGGGAAAAGCATGCGTGCGCCGTACGACGTCCGGAGCCCGTAGAAGGTTCACGACGAACCGCACCGAATGGTTCATCAGGTCCCCGGTGGAGCGAAGTGGACGAAGGAGTGGAGCGAAGTGGAGGAAGGGAGTGGGGCGAAGTGGAGGACTCAACGGCTGAGCCGGCAGCGACACGCGGGAAAGCAGGCGTGGATTCAGGCGGCGCGGGGGCGGAAGGGGGCGGAAGTTGGTTGACGGTGGTGGAAAGTGGAGTAAGGTGGAGCGCAGTGGAACTGAAGTGGTGGAAACACTCGCCTGAGTCGGAGAGTCCGCAACGGGGAGGTGGAGCGTGTTCCTCGGAACTCACTTCCCCAAGCTCGATGACAAGGGCCGGCTGTTCCTGCCGGCGAAGTTCCGCGACGAGCTGGCCGACGGTCTGGTGATCACACGTGGGCAGGAGCGATCGCTGTCCGTGTGGCCGGAGCGTGAGTTCGTCCAGCTGACCGAGCAGTTGAAGCAGGCTCCGATCACCAACAAGGGTGCGCGGGACTACCTACGGATGTTGTTCGCCGGCGCCTCCAACGAGATGCCGGACAAGCAGGGCCGGGTCACCATCCCACCGATGCTGCGCGATTACGCGTCACTGGATCGCGACTGCGTCGTCATCGGGGCGATGAACCGGGTGGAGATCTGGAACACGGAGAACTGGAACCGGTACTCCGCGGAGCAGGAGCAGGCGTTCGCCGACCTCTCCGAGGAAGTGCTGCCAGGCATCTTCTAGAGGCACAGCTGAACAGAGTGCGAGGACACACCGACCGTCCGGTGAGATCACGGGTCCGACTTCCGACCTGCAGTGTTGGCGTCACTTCCCCGGCGCCAAGGCCAGCAGGTACTTCCCCGGGAGGCGTACCCGCGATCTGACCGGACGGTGCTGTCTACGTACCACACAAGACCTGCGGGGGCAGGGTCGCTCCCACAGTGCAGGGGGAGTGACGGGAAGGGTCGAGATGAACGCTGCGGAGCGGCATGTGCCGGTGATGCTGGAGCGCGTGGTCGCGCTGCTGGCGCCGGCACTCGCGCATCCCGGCGCCGTCTTCGTCGACGCCACTCTCGGCCTCGGCGGTCATTCCGAGGCATTCCTGCGGGAGTTCCCCGACGTCCGGCTGATCGGCTTCGACCGGGACCCGGCCGCGCTGCGGCTGGCCGGTGAGCGACTGGCGCCGTACGAGGAGCGGATCACGCTCGTGCACGCCGTGTACGACCAGCTTCCGCGCGCACTCGCCGATCTCGACGTGCCGGCGATCGACGGGATCCTGTTCGACCTCGGTGTCTCGTCGATGCAGCTGGACGAGGCCGACCGCGGGTTCGCCTACGCGCAGGATGCGCCGCTGGACATGCGGATGGACTCGACCGGCCCGACCACGGCCGCCGACATCGTCAACACCTACAGCGCGGCCGACCTGGCCCGGATCCTGTTCCAGTACGGCGAGGAGAAGTTCGCCCGCCGGATCGCGGACCGGATCGTGCGGGAGCGGGAGACCGAACCGTTCACGAACAGCGCGCGGCTGTCCGAGCTGGTGCGGAACGCGATCCCGCAGGCGGCCCGGCGTACCGGGGGACACCCTGCGAAGCGGACCTTCCAGGCCCTGCGGATCGAGGTGAACGGCGAGCTCGACGTACTGCGTCGTGCCCTGCCTGCAGCACTGCAGGCGCTGGCGTTGCACGGGCGGATCGTGGTGATGAGCTACCACTCGCTCGAGGACCGGATCACCAAGCAGGCGTTGGCGGCCGGCACGAAGAGCGACGTACCGGACGACCTGCCGGTGATTCCCGCCGGACATGAGCCCTATCTGAAACTGCTGACCCGCGGCGCCGAGCGCCCGACCGAGGAAGAGGTCGCGGCGAACCCGCGGGCTGCGTCCGCTCGGGTGCGGGCGGCGACACGAATCCGGGAGAAGGGACTGGTGGCCTGATGAGTACTGTCTTCAGCCCGCAGAAGGCGCGGGTGACGCCTGTCCCTGCGAAGAAGCGCTCCGAGCCGCGGCTCAGGGTGGTGTACGGCGCGCCGTTCCGGCCGCCGCGGATGCCGTTCGTCATCTTCGTGGTGTCGCTGCTGGCCGCCGGACTGGTCGGTCTGCTGCTGCTGAACACGCAGCTGCAGAGCGGGACGTTCGAGGTCACCAAGCTGAGCAGCCAGGCGGATCAGCTGCGCGACCAGCAGGAGCTGCTGGAGAAGCAGGTCCGCACGCTGGAGTCGCCGCAGAACCTGTCCGACCGCGCGCTGCGGATGGGCATGGTGCCGAACCCGAACCCGGTGTTCCTGCGGCTGTCCGACGGGCAGGTGCTCGGTGTGCCGGCCGAGGGCAAGGCCGGCACCGGTACGGCGATGTTCGGCCCGGGTACGCCGACCGGCACCGCCACCAAGCCGCCGGTCGTGAAGCCGACAGCGAAGACACCGGCGAAGACACCGGTGAAGCCGACGACACCGGTGAAGCCGACGGCGGGCACCACCAAGCCGCCGGCGGGTACGACGAAGCCGCCGACCGGGACGACGAAGCCGCCGGTCACGACGAAGAAGCCTGCTACGACCACACGGGGATGATCGGATGACGGATCGACGGGGTAACGAGCCGCCACGCAAACGTGGTGCCACACCGGGTCGGGAGAACCCGCCGCGCAAGGCTCAACCCCGTCGCCCGTCCACTACGGACAGTGCCCGCACGACCCCGCCCCGCCCCGAATCCACCCGGGACCGCCTCCTCCGCAAGGCCCGTGAGGAGGAGGCGGCGGCGCGTCGTCCGGTGAAGAAGGCGGCAGCGAAGAAGGCAACAGCGAAGAAGGCAGCTCCGAAGCGGCCTGCTCCCGGCGGTGCCGCGCCGCGCAAGCAAGCTCCCGCCGGCGGCGCGGCCAAGAAGACGGCCAAGCGCCCGGTGAAGAAGGGTGCTGCCAAGAAGCGGCCTCCGCAGAACCGGCCGCAGCCGCGGCCCAAGAAGCGGAGGGTGCCGAAGGCGCCCCGGATGTTGCGGCTGGGGCGGCCGGCGGTGCGGTTGCGGGTGACGTTCGGGGTGATGGCGTTCGTACTGTCGCTGTTCGCCGGTCGGCTCGTCCTGCTCCAGGGCGTGGACCCGGACAGCTATGCGCAGGCGGCGGCGCGGGAGAACACCAAGCCGTTCATCCTGCACGCGACCCGCGGTGCCATCACCGACCGAAACGGTGTCGAGCTGGCCGTGTCCGAGGATGCGGTCGCGATCGTCGCCGACCCGACGCAGACCAAGCCCGTCGCGCAGCAGCTCGCCTCGATTCTCGCGCCGAAGGTCACCGGTACGACGTACGCCAAGCTGGTCGCCGCGATGACCGGCAAGGGCCGCTTCACCTACCTCGCGCATCAGGTGCCGCCGACGACGTGGAGCGCGATCCAGGCCGAGATCAAGACCGCGAACGCGACCATCGCCCAGCAGAACAAGGGCAAGCCGCAGGCCCAGGCGGCTCCGTTGCTGATCGGTCTGTACACCGAGGACGACCCGATCCGCAGTCACCCGAACGGCAGCGTCGCCGCGACCGTGGTCGGTGTGACGGGTGCCGACGGCAAGGGGCTGTCGGGGCTCGAGTACGGGCTGAACGACAAGCTGTCCGGCCACGACGGCAAGGCGATGTACGAGGTCGACACCAAGGGCAACAAGATCCCGAACGCGAACCATACGGTCGAGGAGCCGAAGCCCGGCGTCGGCGTACAGCTGACCCTGGACAGGGATCTGCAGTACTTCGCGGAGAAGCGGATCGAGGAGGCGGTCAAGCAGTACAAGGCCAGCTCCGGCACCGTCATCGTCGAGGACGTGAAGTCCGGCGAGCTGCTGGCGATGGCCAACTACCCGAGCTTCGACCCGAACAAGCCGTACAAGTCCAGCGACCTGAACAACCCCGCGCTGGAGCGCACCTACGAGCCGGGCAGCGTGCAGAAGGTCGCCACGATGGCCGCGCTCGCGGACGCCGGCCTGATCGACCTGAACACCAAGCTCCGGGTGCCGGGCAGCATCGACGTGCAGCGGCGCACGATCAAGGACCACTGGGACCACGGCCCGCTGAACCTGACCATCGCCGGCGTGGTCGCGAAGTCGTCGAACGTCGGCACGATCATGGCCGCGCAGCAGATGCGGATCCCGCAGTTCGTGAAGTACCTGCACGACTTCGGGTTCGGCCAGCCGACCGGCCTGAACTTCCCCGGCGAGAGCAACGGCAAGCTGATGGACGGCGACGAGTGGCCGGAGATCACCCGGTCGAACGTCGCGTTCGGTCAGGGCCTGTCGGTGAACGCCGTGCAGATGACCGCCGCGGTGAACACGGTCGCCAACGGCGGCGTCTACGTGCCGCCGAAGCTGGTCCGCAACTACGTCGACGCGAACGGCACCGTGATCCCGAACCAGACGGCGGCGCCGCACCGGGTGGTGAGCGAGAAGGCCGCCAAGGAGGTCGCCACGATGATGGAGGCGGTGACCGCGAAGAAGGGCACCGCGCCGCAGGCCGCGATCGACGGTTACCTGGTGGCCGGCAAGACCGGTACGGCGCAGGAGGTCGACTCGGCCTGCAGCTGCTACCGCAAGTGGGCCACTTCTTTTGCCGGATTTGCTCCGGCCGACAACCCGCGCTTCGTTACCTACGTCGTACTGCACGACCCGAGTGACGGAGTTCGGGGTGGTGGCCTGCAAGGAGGACCGGTGTTCCGAGACGTGATGAGCTACGCGTTGCAGAAGTACGTTGTCCCGCCGACCGGAGCGAAGCAGCCCAACGTTCCCATCACCTGGTGATGGTGACGCAGGGTCAGGTAGGACTCACAGGGTCCGGAGCGGTAGCCTCAGGGCCCGTGTCCACCCCTACCGCCGCAGGCGGCGCGGTCGCAGCGATCAGGCCACGGCACGTCGTGCCGGTCAGCCTCGCCGACCTCGCGAGCGTCGCCCACTCAACAGTCCTGGCAACGTCGCCGGCGACTGTCACCGGCGTCACCCTCGACTCGCGCTCTGTCCTCCCCGGCGACCTGTACGCCGCCCTGCCCGGTGCCGTCACGCACGGTGCGGAGTACGTCGCCAAAGCCCAGCAGGCGGGCGCCGTCGCCGTACTGACCGACCCCACCGGCGCTGAGCGGGCCGCTGCGACCGGTCTGCCGGTGCTGGTCGTCGACAACCCGCGCAGCGTGCTCGGTGCGGTCGCGTCCCGCGTGTACGGCGAGCCGACCAGCGAGCTGCGACTGCTCGGAGTCACGGGGACCAACGGCAAGACCACGACCAGCTTCCTGCTGGACGCAGTACTGCGGAGACTCGGTTCGGCGGCGTTGATCGGGACGATTCAAACGCGTGTTGGCGACGAGGTCGTGAAGAGCGTCCGGACCACTCCGGAGGCCACCGACCTGCAGGCTCTGTTCGCGGTGATGCGGGAGCAGGCGGTCGAGTGGTGCGCGATGGAGGTGTCGAGCCACGCGCTGGCCATGGGCCGCGTCGACGGTGCCCGGTTCGCGGTTGCGGGGTTCACCAACCTCACGCAGGACCATCTGGACTTCCACAAGACGTTCGAGGACTACTTCCAGGCGAAGGCCTCGTTGTTCACCCCGGAGCGGTGTGATGTCGCGGTGGTGACCATCGACGACGAGTACGGGCGCAGGCTTGCGGCGCAGACCGTCGTACCGCTTGTCACCGTGTCGACCAAGGGCGAAGCCGACTGGACTGTGGCCAACCGGCATCTGTCCGAGCACGGCACGACGGTGTTCGACGTGCAGGGACCGGGCGAGACGCTGACGCTGGAGATCGCGCTTCCGGGCGAGTTCAACATCGCCAACGCGCTGCTCGCGACCGTGATGCTGCGACAGGCCGGCGTACCCGCCGACGCGATCGCGGCCGGTCTGCGTACGGCGACCGTGCCTGGGCGGATGGAGCTGTTTACCCGCGAGGACGGCCTAGCCGTGATCGTCGACTATGCGCACACCCCGGACGCGGTCGAGCTGGCGTTGAAGGCGGCGCGCGGCGCGACCAAGGGCCGGCTGTTCGCCGTCGTCGGTTGTGGCGGCGACCGCGACCCGTGGAAGCGGCCGGCGATGGGCGCCGCCGCAGCCCGGACCGCGGACGTGGTGATCGTGACCGACGACAACCCGCGCAGCGAGGACCCGGCGGCGATCCGGGCCGCCGCCGTGCAGGGTGCGCGGGAGGCGGTCCCGGCCGTCGACCTGCACGAGATCGGCGACCGCCGGCAGGCCATCGCGTCGGCGATCGAGCTGGCCGGCCCCGGCGACACCGTCATCGTCCTCGGAAAAGGCCATGAGACCGGCCAGGACGTCGGCGGTGTGATCCACCCGTTCGACGACCGCGAAACCGTGCGTGACCTGTTGGAGGCAGACCGGTGATCCCTGTCAGTTGCGGCGAGATCGCCGACGCCGTCCGCGGCGAGCTCGTGGGCGTCGATCCCGCGGCCGTCGTCGACGGCTCGGTGGTGATCGATTCGCGAGCCGCCGAACCGCGCGGGCTGTTCGTCGCCCTGCCCGGTGAGCGCGTCGACGGGCACGACTACGTGGGTACGGCGACCGCGGCCGGCGTCACCGCCGCGCTGACCACCCGGCCGATCGAGGGGAGTCCGTGCATCGTCGTCGACGACACCCAGCGGGCCCTCGGCGACCTGGCCCGGTTCGTGGTCGGCAAGCTGCCGGACCTCAACGTCATCGCCCTGACCGGTTCGTCCGGCAAGACCAGCACCAAGGACCTGATCGCCCAGGTCATCCGCCCGTACGGCGAGACCGTGTCGCCGGAAGGCTCGTTCAACAACGAGATCGGGCATCCGCTCACCGCGCTGCAGGCGACCGCGGCGACGAAGTACCTCGTCGCCGAGATGGGGACCCGGCATCAGGGCGACATCGCCTACCTGACCGCGATCACGCCGCCGGGTATCGGCCTGGTGCTGAACATCGGCACCTCGCACATCGGCGAGTTCGGATCCCAGGACAACATCGCGATCGCCAAGGCCGAGCTGATCGAGGCGGTGCCGGCCGACGGCATCGCGATCCTGAACGCCGACGACCACCGGGTCGCCGCGATGCGGAGCCGGACGCAGGCACGGGTCCTGACCTTCGGCGAGGCGGCCGAGGCCGACATCCGCGCGGAGGGCGTCAAGCTCGACGCGGAGGGACGTCCCGCGTTCGCCTTGCACATCGGGGACTTCAGCGGCGACGTACAACTGCAGTTCATCGGCGAGCACTATGTGTCGAACGCCCTCGCCGCTGCGGCGGTCGGGGCGGCGATCGGCCTGACGCCGGAGCAGATCACCGACGGCCTGAACGCTGCCACCCGGATCTCCGCCGCGCGGATGGAGCTGACCGAGCGGGCCGACGGTGTGACGATCATCAACGACGCGTTCAACGCCAACCCGGACTCGACCCGCGCGGCGCTGAAGTCGCTGGTCGCCATCGGCCGGTCGCGCGGTGCACGGACCTGGGCGGTGCTCGGCGAGATGCTCGAGCTCGGCGAGACCTCCGCGGACGAGCACGACGCGATCGGGCGCCTCGTCGTACGGCTGGACGTGAACCGGCTGCTGGTGGTCGGCGAGGGAGCCAAGCCGATCCATCTCGGCGCCTCGCTGGAAGGCTCGTGGGGCAACGAGTCCGCGTTCGTCGACACGATCCCGGAAGCGCTCGAGCTGCTCAGGTCCGAGCTGCGCGCGGGGGACGTCGTACTCGTGAAGTCTTCTAAGGGCTCGAAACTGCGCAGCCTCGCTGACGCATTGCTGGAGGACGTGCAGTGATCTCGATCCTGTTCGGTGGCGCCGTCGCGATGGTGCTGACGCTGATCGGCACGCGCTGGGCGATCAGATGGCTGGCCAAGCGCGGCTACGGCCAGGAGATCCGCGCGGACGGCCCGACCTCGCACCACATCAAACGCGGTACGCCGACCATGGGCGGCACGGTCTTCATCGTCGCGACGATCGTCGGGTACTTCGCGGCGAAGCTGTTCACGATGACGCCGCCGAGCGCATCGGCGCTCCTCGTGCTGTTCCTGTTCGCCGGGATGGGCGCGGTCGGCTTCCTGGACGACTTCATCAAGATCTTCCGGCAGCGCAGCCTCGGCCTGCGCAGCAAGGCGAAACTGGCCGGTCAGACCTTCGTCGCGGTCGTGTTCGCGGTGCTCGCGCTGCAGTTCCCGGACGAGCGCGGGCAGAAGCCGGCCTCGCCGTTCATCTCGTTCATCCGCGACATCGGCTGGCTCGAACTGCCGGCCATCCTGGTGATCATCTGGATCCTGCTGCTGATCGCCGGAATGTCGAACGGAGTCAACCTCGTCGACGGTCTGGACGGTCTGGCGACCGGCGCGTCGATGATGGTGTTCGGCGCCTACACGCTGATCTGCATCTGGCAGTTCAACCAGAGCTGCGCGACCGCGAACGGCGTCGGCGCCAAGTGTTACGAGGTTCGAGATCCACACGACCTCGCCGTGGTCGCCGCGTGTTTGACCGGCGCGCTGTTCGGCTTCCTCTGGTGGAACGCCTCGCCGGCGAAGATCTTCATGGGTGACACCGGTTCGCTGTCGCTCGGCGGCGCCCTGGCCGGGATGGCGGTGATGACCCGGACCGAGCTGCTCGTGCTGCTGCTCGGCGGCCTGTTCGTCATCGTCACCGCTTCGGTCATCCTGCAGGTCGGCTACTTCAAGGCCACCAAGGGCAAACGCCTGTTCCGGATGGCGCCGCTGCATCATCACTTCGAGATGCTCGGCTGGGAACAGGTCAACATCGTGATCCGGTTCTGGATCATTCAAGGCTTGTGCGTGGTGATTGGTCTCGGGGTCTTCTACGCGGAATGGGTGACCGGATGAGTCTCGACACACGGACGGACGACGGCTGGGCGACGACGCGGTTCGTCGTGCTCGGCTTCGGTACTGCGGGCTACGCCTGCGCGGACTCCCTGATCCAGGCCGGCGCCGAGCACCTCGTCGTACTCGATGATCGCGACAACGAGGCGCTGCGCGAGAAGGCAGTGATCCTGGAGACGCTCGGCGCCACGATCACCCTCGGCCCCGGCAGTACGGCGGAGTTGCCGAAGGAGGTCGACGTCGTCGTCACGTCGCCCGGCGTACCGCCGCACTCGCCGTTGCTGGCGCAGGCGGCCGAGCGGGACGTGCCGATCTGGAGCGAGATCGAGCTGGCGTGGCGACTGCGCGACCCGGCGACCGCCGCGCCGTGGTTGTGCATCACCGGCACCAACGGCAAGACCACGACGGTGCAGATGCTGACCGCGATGCTGCAGGCAGCCGGGCTCCGGACGGTTGCCGCGGGCAACGTTGGTCTGCCGTTGCTCGAGGCGGTGATGGACCCCGAGCCGTACGACGTGATCGCGGTCGAGCTGTCCAGCTACCAGTTGCACTACACGCACTCGATGTCGGCGCACTCGGCCGCCGTACTGAACATCGCGCCGGATCATGTCGACTGGCACGGCTCGCTGGATGCCTATGCCAAGGACAAGGGCCGGATCTTCGAGAACTGCCAGATCGCGTGCGTCTACAACGTCGCCGACCAAGCGACCGAAGAGCTCGTGATGGACGCGGACGTGATCGAGGGCTGCCGCGCGATCGGCTTCACCCTCGGTACGCCGGGACTGTCGATGCTCGGGATCGTCGACGACCTGCTGGTGGATCGGGCGTTCGTCGAACAGCGCGCCACGTCGGCGCTCGAGCTGGCGATGATCTCTGACGTCACGCCGGCCGCTCCGCACAACATCGCGAACGCGCTGGCCGCGGCCGCGTTGGCGCGTTCGTTCGGCGTACCGCCGACGGCGATCCGCGACGGGCTGCGGGGCTTCCGGCCGGACAAGCACCGGATCGCGCATGTCGCGGATGTTGCCGGGGTCAACTATGTCGACGACTCGAAGGCAACCAACCCGCACGCCGCGCAGGCTTCGCTGCTCGCCTACGAGCAGGTGGTGTGGATCGCCGGCGGTCAGGCCAAGGGCGCGACGTTCGACGAGTTGGTCATCGCGGCCCGCGACCGGTTGCGTGCCGTCGTGCTGATGGGCCAGGACAAGCAGGTGATCGCCGAAGCTCTCGAGCGACACGCACCCGATGTGCCGAGGATCGTCGTCGAGGCAACAGACACTGGAGCTATGCAGATCGTGGTGGGGGAGGCGGCGAAGCTCGCACAGGTGGGTGACACCGTGCTGCTCGCGCCTGGCTGCGCATCCTGGGACATGTTCGCCAACTACGGAGCCCGTGGGGACGCCTTCACCGAAGCCGTACACGCGCTCGACAACTGATCCGGAGGTGATCGCGTGACGTCGATCGCGGATCAGCCCCAGGGTAGGAAGAACGGCGAACGGGCCTGGGTCGCGGCCATCCGGGACGTGCTCGACCGGCCGCTGACGTCGTACCACATCGTGCTCGGCGCGACCGGTCTGCTGCTCGTGCTCGGGCTGATGATGGTGCTCTCGGCATCGAGTGTGCTGTCGCTGCGCATCAACGGGAACAGCTACACGATCTTCGTCCGTCAGCTGATCTGGGTCGTGGTCGGTCTGCCGATGGCGTACGTCGCCTCGCGGATGACGCCACGGCACTTCCGCATGCTCGCGTACGTCGCGCTGCTCGGATCGATCTTCCTGCTGGTGCTGACCTACATCCCGGGCCTCGGCGTCGGCGTGAACGGCAACACCAACTGGCTGAACCTCGGCGGACCGCTGCAGATCCAGCCGAGTGAGTTCGCCAAGCTGGCGATGGTGATGTGGTGCGCGGATCTGTATGCCCGCAAAGAGAAGCTGCTCACCCAGTGGAAGCATCTGCTGGTCCCGATGGTGCCGGTCTGCGGTCTGGTGATCGCGCTGGTCGTCGGCCAGCACGACCTCGGTACTGCGCTGGTGCTGATGGCCGTGATGATCGGCATGATCTGGATCGTCGGCGCCCCGACGCGGCTGTTCGTCGCGACGATCGTCGTGGTCGGCGCGGTGGCGACGTACTTCGTCAACGCGGAGAAGTACCGGATGCAGCGGGTCACGTCGTTCCTCGATCCGTTCTCGGACCCGATGGGTGTGGGGTGGCAGGCGTACCACTCGTTCTACGCACTCTCGACCGGAGGCTGGTGGGGCGTCGGCATCGGCAACAGCCGGCAGAAGTGGAGCAACCTGCCGGAAGCGCACACCGACTTCATCTTCTCGGTGATCGGTGAGGAGCTCGGCCTGGTCGGGTCGCTCACCGTGCTTGCTCTGTTCCTCACACTGGCGTACGCCGGAGTGCGGATCGCGACGCGGAACACCGAGCCGTTCGTCCGCTACGCGGCGGCGGGGATCACCATCTGGATCATGGCCCAGACGCTCGTCAACCTGGGCGCCGTGATCGGACTGCTACCCATCGTGGGTATCCCGCTCCCGCTTTTGTCGTACGGTGGTTCCGCACTGCTGCCGACCCTCATCGCGATCGGCATGCTGCTGTCCTTCGCGAAGGCCGAGCCCGGCGCGCAGGCCGCCCTGAAAGAGACCAGGCGGCCCCGGTTCGGGTGGCTGCCTTCGCGGCGTACGCCGCACCACAAGTGAACCCGCGGGAGCGTTGAAAGCTGTGCCCAGCATCGTTCTGGCCGGCGGCGGTAGCGCCGGCCACACCTCACCCCTGATCGCCACCGCCGACGCCCTGCGCCGGATCGACCCGACCGTCGAGATCCTCGCCCTCGGGACGGAGCGCGGCCTCGAGACCCGCGTCGTACCGGAGGCCGGCTACCGGCTGGAGCTGATCCCGCCGGTGCCGCTGCCCCGCAAACCCACGCCGGCCCTGCTCGCCGTACCTGGGAAGATGCTGGCCTCGGTCAGCGCCGCCCGGCGGGTGCTCGACGAGGCCAAGGCCGACGTCCTGGTCGGGTTCGGCGGCTACGTCTCCACCCCGGCGTACGTCGCCGCCTGGCGACGGAAGACGCCGATCGTCGTCCACGAGGGCAACGCGGTGCCGGGGATCGCGAACAAGTTCGCCGCCCGCTACTGCACGCAGTACGTGAAGACGTCGTTCCCGGGCAGCGAGCTGCCGCACGCGGAGTACGTCGGGCTGCCGATCCGCCGCGCGATCTCGACGCTGGACCGGGCCGCGCTGCGGGCCGAGGCGCGGCAGTTCTTCGGCCTGGATCCGGACGCGCCGACGCTGTTCGTCACCGGCGGGTCGCAGGGTGCGCGGCAGATCAACGAGGCCGTCTCCGGCGCCGCCGCGGACCTGCAGGCAGCCGGTATCCAGGTCCTGCACGCGATCGGCCCGAAGAACAGCCTCGAAGTGCCGCAGACCGGCCGCTACCCGTATGTCGTTCTGAACTACGTCGACCGGATGGACCTGGCGTACGCCGCGGCCGACCTGGTGGTCTGCCGCTCAGGGGCGAACACGGTCACCGAGGTGTCCGGCGTCGGGCTGCCCGCGATCTACGTTCCGCTGCCGATCGGTAACGGTGAGCAGCGGTTGAACGCCAAGCCCGTGGTGGACGTGGGTGGAGGTGTGCTGATCGACAACGCCGGGATGACCGCGGACTGGATTCGCGCGAACGTGCCGCAACTTCTGCACGACCGCGAGCGTCTGACAGCCATGTCCACAGCTGCGACCGGTGTGATCAGGACGGATGCCGACGAGCGATTGGCGCGGATCATCCTGGATGTGGTGAGGTCTGCTTCGTGATCGTCACCGCACCTGACACGCTCCTGCCTGCCGAAAAGCTGGGCAGAGTGCACTTCGTAGGAATCGGCGGAGCCGGTATGTCCGGTATCGCCAGGATCATGGCCTCCCGCGGGATCGAGGTGTCCGGGTCCGACGCCAAGGACGGCAAGGTGCTCGCCGCGCTCCGCGCGCTCGGTGCGACCTGCTGGGTCGGTCACGCCGCCGAGCACGTGAAGGACGTCGACACCGTGGTGGTGTCGACCGCGATCCGCGAGACCAACCCCGAGGTGGTCGCCGCCCGCGCGGCCGGGATCCCGATCCTGCCCCGCGCCGCCGCGCTCGCCTCGGTGATGGTCGGCCGCCGCACGCTCGCGATCGCCGGCACGCACGGCAAGACGACCACGACCTCGATGCTGACGGTCGCGCTGCAGCACTGCGGCGCCGACCCGTCGTACGCGATCGGCGGCAACCTGAACGAGTCCGGGTCGAATGCCCACGACGGCACCGGCGACCTGTTCGTCGCCGAGGCGGACGAGTCGGACAAGTCGTTCCTGACGTACTCGCCCGAGGTGTCGATTGTCACGTCGGTCGAGCCGGACCACCTGGACAACTACGGCGACGAGGCCAGCTACCGCAAGGCGTTCGAGGAGTTCTGCGATCGCGTGCTGCCCGAGGGCTTCATGGTGATCTGCCAGGACGACGCGGGCGCGCGGCGGCTGGCGGAGTACGCGCGCGACCGCGGCATCGACGTACGGACGTACGGCGAGTCGGAGGACGCGGATCTGCATGTCACCGAGATCACCGCGACCGGCGCGACGCAGTCGTTCGTGCCGGTGTACCGCGGGCGGAAGCTGCCGATGGTGCAGTTGCAGCAGGCGGGTAAGCACAACGCGCTGAACGCGTCGGCGGCGCTGACGGTCGGGCTCGGGCTCGGGTTCTCCGCGGCCGACCTGGCCGAAGGGCTGGCGGCGTTCACCGGCACCGGCCGGCGGTTCGAGTTCAAGGGGCTCGAGGACGGGGTGCGGGTGTTCGACTCGTACGCGCACCACCCGACCGAGCTGGCTGTCGACCTGACCGCGGCGCGCACGGTGGCGGGGGAGGGGCGCGTGATCGCCTGCTTCCAGCCGCACCTGTTCAGCCGGACGCGGATCTTCGCCAAGGAGTTCTCCGAATCGCTGGCGCTGGCCGACGAGGTCGTGGTGATGGACGTGTTCGCGGCCCGCGAGGACCCGGAGCCGGGCGTCACCGGGGCGTTGATCGCGAATCATGTGCCGCTGGAGCCGGACCAGGTCCGGTTCGAGCCGTCGTGGTCCGCCGTGCCGCAGCTGGTCGCGGACCTGGCCGGGCCGGGCGACCTGGTGGTGACGCTGGGCGCGGGCGACGTGACCCTGATCGGCCCGGAAGTCGTTGGTCTGCTGGCCGAACGCGCCAGTGCTCGCGACTCGGCCCGCGAGCCTGCCGAGTCAACGCCGGTAGCTGTGGTGGAGTAATTGGGTGGGGTTTGTTGAATGAGCCAGAGCGTTGATCTGGCTCGGGCACAGCAGCGGTTCGCGCGCCGGCAACGGCTGGTGCGCTGGCGGAGTTGGCTGCCTTGGGCGATCGGCGGCGGACTCGTTGTCGTGGCCGGGCTGGTCGTCTGGCTGTTCTACTTCTCCTCCGCGCTTGCTGTCTCGGGCGTTCGGATCAGCGGTGCCGACACGGTGCCGCTGGCAACGATCGAGCAGACCGCGGCCGCACCGGTCGGCAGCCCGCTGGCGAAGGTGGACCTGCGGTCGATCGCGGACCGGGTGCGGACGATCCCGGCGGTCGCGGACGCGCAGGTAACCCGCGCCTGGCCGAACAAGATCGTGATCGTCGTCACCGAACGGGTTCCGGTCGTGGTCGTCACGGACGGCTCGCGGTACGAACTGGTCGACGCGACCGGTACGTCGTACCGCACCGTGCCCGACCGGCCGGCCGGACTGCCGGACGCGAAGGTGACCGGCGTACGGCGCGACGTCACGATCCACTCGGTGGTGACGGTTTCGGCCGCTCTCCCGGACACCTTGCGGGCGCAGGTGAGCTCGATCTCGGCAGCGTCGCCGGATTCGATCACGCTCAACCTGAGCTCGGGTGTGAAGGTCGTTTGGGGTAGTTCCGATGACAGTGCGCGCAAGGCCGGGGTACTGAGCGTGCTGATGAAGCGGCAGGCGAAGGTGTACGACGTCTCGGCGCCCGATCTCCCTGTCACCAAAGGGGAAAAGCGGTGACGAGTCACATCCCGGGGACGCCCGGCGAGGCGCGTGGACTTTGGCCGGAAGCGTCCCGTACCGTGCGTCGTAATCTAAAGTTGACATAACTCTAAGCATTCAGTTGAGGTTCAGTCTTTTCGCTGGACAACGGGAAACGAACGAGGCGAGAGGCGCGGACGTGGCGGCACCGCAGAACTACCTGGCACTCATCAAGGTCGTTGGTATCGGCGGGGGCGGCGTGAATGCCGTCAACCGGATGATCGAGCACGGTCTGAAGGGCGTTGAGTTCATCGCCATCAACACCGACGCGCAAGCGCTGTTGATGAGCGACGCGGACGTCAAGCTCGACATCGGTCGCGAGGAGACCCGTGGTCTGGGTGCCGGCGCGAACCCGGCGATCGGGCAGAAGGCCGCCGAGGACCACTCCGAGGAGATCGAGGAGGCGCTGAAGGGCGCCGACATGGTCTTCGTCACCGCGGGTGAGGGCGGCGGTACCGGCACCGGCGGCGCGCCGGTGGTCTCCCGGATCGCCCGCTCGCTCGGCGCGCTGACCATCGGTGTGGTGACCCGGCCGTTCTCGTTCGAGGGCAAGCGCCGTGCGACCCAGGCCGAGGACGGCATCGCGGCGCTCCGCGAAGAGGTCGACACGCTGATCGTCATCCCGAACGACCGGCTGCTGACCATCTCCGACCGCGCCGTGTCCGTGCTGGACGCGTTCAAGCAGGCCGACCAGGTGCTGCTGCAGGGTGTTTCCGGCATCACCGACCTGATCACCACGCCCGGTCTGATCAACGTCGACTTCGCCGACGTCAAGGCCGTCATGTCGAACGCCGGCTCCGCGCTGATGGGCATCGGCTCGTCCCGCGGCGAGGACCGCGCGGTCGCGGCCGCCGAGGCGGCCATCTCGTCTCCGTTGCTTGAGGCAAGTATCGAGGGCGCGCACGGCGTACTGCTGTCGATCGCGGGCGGGTCCGACCTGGGCCTGTTCGAGATCAACGAGGCGGCCCAGCTGGTGTCGGAGTCCGCGCACACCGACGCGAACATCATCTTCGGCGCGGTCATCGACGACGCCCTCGGCGACGAGGTCCGCGTCACGGTGATCGCGGCCGGCTTCGACGGCGGCATGCCCAAGCGCCGCGAGCAGGCGATGAACCAGGCTCGCCCCCAGTCCTCCCGCCCGCAGGGCTACTCGGCCCCGATGTCAGGCGCCCCGACGACCGGCCAGCCCGCCAGCGGCGCGCCGTCCGGTGGACAGGTCCCCGGCGTTCCGGTGCAGCCCGGCCAGACTCCCGGCACGACGCAGCCTCCGGCTCAGCAGCCGCCGACGGCTCCCGGTGCCAACACGCAGAGTGCACCGGCAACCGGCGGCCCGGCTGCCAACGTGACACCGACGACGCCTCCGATGCCGACGGACGACACGGTCCCGGTGCCTGCGCCGACCGAGCCGCGGCCCGGCGTCGGCACGACCAACTCCGCGCGCCCGCCGGCCGGGGACGGGGTTCGCACCGTGCAGTCCGGTCAGCAGTCGACCCAGCCGACGCCGCACACCCCGGCATCGCCGACCGCTCCGCACTCTTGGCCGACCAACGGCCCGAGCACCTCGAGCCAGTCTGCCCAGCCCAGCGCCCCCAAGCCGAAGAAGCCAGAGCCCGAGGAAGACCTCGACATCCCGGACTTCCTGAAGTAACTCCCGCGCAGCCCCAACCTTGTGCACCCACCAACCACTTCGCGCTCGCGAATCTGGTTGGTGGGTGCACAAGGTTGTGGGGGACTTCAGGCTGTCGGGTCCGGCTGGCGGGGGCGGTAGACGGAGACCAGGACGCCGTAGCGCGACTCGGTCGGGCCGGCGTCGGTGAGGTCGTGGACCATCCGGTCCAGGGTCGCGGCGAGTTCCGCGGCCTGGGCGGCGGTGAGCCGGAGGTTGCGCAGGTTGAACAGCGGGTCGTCCGCCGCGGTCTCGAGCTCGGCGCTGACGGCCTGGAGCGCGACGGTGTTGGCCGCCCGGGCGCCTTCACCGACGAAGTCGAACCGCCGTACCGACCGTCGGTAGTACTGCTCCGTCCCGCCGCGCACTTGCCGAGTCTCGGCCACGTGCACCATCCCGGCGTCGCGCAGCACGCCCAGGTGATGGGCGACATTGCCTTTGGCTGTCCCGAGCGCAGCGGCCAGCTGGCTGATCGTGGCCGCCTCCTGCCCGAGCGCGAACAGCAAACGGTGCCGCAACGGGTGCCCGAGCGCCTTGAACTGCGCGGCGCTCGACACCTCTAGGTGATCGACGATCTCAGCCATGGATTAAGCGTCTATATTTCTTGACGCTTTGTCAAACGGCGTGCTCTACTTCTGCCCATGCACACCGAAGAGATCAGGGCCGTCGTCGGCCGGCTGGGCGCGCTGGTCGCCGAGCACTATGTCTTTCCCGAGATCGGCGCCGAGGTGGCGGATCGGCTCGCCGCGGCGGTCGCCGAGGGTCGGTACGACGACCTCGGTACGCCGGAGCAGCTGGCCGAGCGAGTCACGACCGACCTGCAGGTCGGCAATCAGGACAAGCACCTGCGCCTCATCTTCCGCCGCGACGGACTGCCGGACGAGACGGATCCGGTGGCCGAGGAAGCGCATTGGCGGCGCCGGGCAGAGCTCGACGCCGGCGGGATGGCACGCGTCGAACGGCTCGACGGCAACATCGGGCTGCTCGAGATCCGGCCGTTGCTCTATCCCCCCAACATGGCCGGACCGGCAGTCACCGCGGCGATGTCCCTGCTCGCGTCGACCGACGCGTTGCTCATCGATCTGCGCCGCTGTGTGGGTGGATCGCCCGATCAGGTCGCCCATGTCTGCAGTTATCTGCTCGACTCCGACGAGCCGATCCACCTGCACGATCTGGTCAAACCGGCCGACGGTACGACGCGGCAGTTCTGGACCATGCCGTACGTGCCGGGTCCGCGGTTCAGCGGCACCAAGCCGATCTGGGTTCTGACCAGCCCCGCGACCTTCTCGGGCGGCGAGGAGCTGGCGTACAACCTGCAGCAGTTCGGGCGGGCGGTCGTCGTGGGCGAACGGACCGGCGGCGGCGCGCACCCGCGCCAGGGGTTCAAGTTGCACGAGCAGCTCGAGGCGAGCGTGCCGGTCGCGCGTTCGGTGAGCTCGGTCACGGGGACCAACTGGGAGGGCACCGGTGTCGTTCCCGACCTCGACGTACCGGCGGACGAGGCGTTTGCCGAGGCTTATCGCCTGGCGGCCGGGTACGTGCTCGAGCTGCCGGCGGATCCCGAACGGAACGGTGTGACCGATGAGGCGCGGGCGCTGCTGGGTGCCGGGGTCAGCGCTGGGTAATCTTCAGTCGTGTTCGGCTACGACGAGGTTCGCATCCCCGCCCGGGTCGTCTTCACCGATCGGTACGGCGGCGCCAGCAAACCGCCGTACGGCGAATTCAATCTCGGTGGGTACGGCGAGGACGCCGAGAGGATCGCCGAGAACTACCGTCGGGTCGCGACCGCGTTCGAAGTGGAGCCCGACGCGGTCGTCCGCGTCAGCCAGGTCCATGGACGCGACGTCTATGTCGTCGGCCCGGATGACGACCTACCGCTCGAGCAGAACCCGAAGGCTGACGGGCTCGTCACGACCCGCTCCGACGTCGTCCTCGCCGTACGCGCCGCGGACTGCCTCCCTGTGTTGCTGGTCGGCGACGGTGTCATCGGTGCAGCCCACTCCGGACGCAAGGGCATGTACGTCGGCATCGTGCCGGCGACCGTCGACGCGATGCGGGACCTCGGCGCCTCGCGCATCACCGCCGTACTCGGGCCGTATGCCTGTGGGAAGTGCTACGAGGTCCCTGAAGAGATGCGGGCCGAGGTCGCCGAGCGCGTGCCGGCGGCGTACTCCGAGACCAGTTGGGGGACGCCCGCCCTCGACGTGGCGGCCGGCGTGAAGGCGCAACTGGCCGAGCTCGACGTCGAGGTGGTCGACGCGACCGCGTGCACGATCGAGTCCGGCAACCTGTACTCGTACCGTCGCGAAGGCCCGACCAGCGGCCGGATGGCGGGCCTCATCAAGCTGGTCACGCGATGACCGACCGTTCCGACGAGCTGCGCGGCAACTTGCTGCAGGTTCAGGAGCGGATCGAGAAGGCCTGTCAGGCGGCCGGGAGATCCCGGGACGAGGTCACCCTTGTCGCGATCACCAAAACCTTCCCAGTCAGCGATGTACGGGCGCTGGCGGCCCTCGGAGTGCGGGACGTCGGCGAGAACCGCGAGCAGGAGCTCAAGGTCAAGGCGCCGGAGTGCGCGGACCTTACCTGGCACTTCGTCGGTCAGCTGCAGTCGAAGAAGGCCCGGTCCGTCGTCCGGAACGCGTCGATCGTGCACTCCGTCGATCGGTCGTCACTCGTCGAAGCGCTGTCCAAGGCCGCGGTCGCCGAGGAGAAGACGGTGCGCTGCCTGATCCAGGTGAGCCTCGCGGCGTACGGATCGGCCGATGCGGCGACCGGCGCGGGGCGGGGCGGTGTCGAGCCATCCGACGTACCCGGACTGGCCGCGGAGATCGCGGCGGCGGACGCACTGGAGCTCGGGGGAGTGATGGCTGTCGCGCCGTTGGGATCGGACCCCGGCGAAGCCTTCGCCGGACTGCGGGACGTAGCGTCGCGGCTACGCTCCGAACACCCCGGCGCCGACTGGATCTCGGCCGGGATGACCGGTGATCTGGAGGCCGCGATCAAGCACGGTGCGACACACGTCCGGCTCGGGCGCGCCTTACTCGGTACGCGTCCTTCACTCGGTTAGTGTCGACATCGAGCAGGTTTTGCTTCCTGGTCACCGTTGTCGTTGGAGTTGTCGTAGAACCGGATCGAGGTGCTGGAGGGCCATGAGCGGCGCACTGCGCAAGATGGGTGTGTACCTCGGCTTGGTCGAGGACGGGGAGCGCTACAACGCGCGGTACGACGACTACGAGTACGACGAGTACGACGATGACGCAGTCGACGATGTTGACGGGGACTCCCACGAGACCGAGCCGGTACCTGCCGGCCGGGAGAGCCGCGAGTCTCGCGAGCACCGCGAGGACCGTGAGAACACCAGCGGCGCCACGGTCAGCAAGTTCCCAGACCGGCGCGGGGTCGCGCCGTCCCCGGAGGTTACCGAGTTGGCCCGCATCACCACCGTGCACCCGCGCAGCTACAACGAGGCGCGCGTCATCGGTGAGCATTTCCGCGACGGCACCCCCGTCATCATGAACCTGACCGAGATGGATCACGCCGACGCCAAGCGACTCGTCGACTTCGCCGCCGGGCTGATCTTCTGCTGCCGTGGATCGATCGAGCGGATCACCACCAAGGTGTTCCTGGTCTGCCCGCCGAACGTCACGGTCGCCGCCGAGGAGAAGGAGAAGATCGCCGCGGACGGGTTCTACAACCAGAGCTGAGGCTCTGGTTGGCTCCTGGCCTTCCGCCGTCTTCTACACTCATTGACGACATGAATGCTCTAGCGCTCGTCCTCAGTGTTCTCAGCTGGGTGCTGCTCGCCTTCTTCCTGGTACTGGTGGCGAGGTTCGTGCTCAGTCTGATCGTCATGTTCGCGCCCCAGTGGCACCCGAAGGGTCCACTGCTCCTGTTCTTCGAGCTGATCTACTCGATCACCGATCCGCTGCTGAAGCCGTTGCGGCGGATCCTGCCCCCGATCGGGGCGGGCGGGGTGCGGATCGACCTGTCCATGCTGATGCTGTTCGTCATCGTGTCGGTGGCGATGTCCATCAACTCAACGGCTTTGCGGTCGTTGTGAGGGTGGGAACGGCGAGGACTGGGTAGGTAGAGTCTCGGGAAAAACGGAGCCGTTCCTACCGGGCCGCTCCACCGGGCAGGACCGTTGTCGACCGCCCGGATTCCGTCATAAGACAACGAAGCGATAACGTGATCTACTGAGTCGCCGGGGTGCAACACTACGGGGACTCCGCCAAGACACAGACAAACGAGGTGAAAGATGCCGCTGACGCCGGATGACGTCCGCTCGAAGCAATTCACGCCCGTCCGACTACGGGAGGGCTACGACGTCACAGAGGTCGACTCCTTCCTCGACGAGGTCGAGGCAGAGCTCGAGCGACTTCTCGCCGAGAACGAGGAGCTGCGGGCCAAGCTCGCGGCGGCTCAGCGCGCAGGTGCGGACCAGCAGCGGCCGGTCGTCGACCAGACCGCCGCCCTGCCGCCTGTCGTGCAGCAGCCCAAGCCCCCGGTCGTGGTCGAGAAGCCGGAGGAGAAGCCCCCGGTGATGCCGCCAGTCGTGGCTGCCAGCGCTGCTGCGGCGGCCGGCTCGGTCGGCGACGCCTCCAGCTCGGCCGTCAGGCTGCTGGAGATGGCCACCAAGCACTCCGACGACCTGGTCCAGGAGGCGAAGGACACCGCCGACAAGATCATCGGCGAGGCCCGCGCCAAGGCGGAGCGCCTGGAGAACGAGGCGCGTGGCAAGGCCGACCGGATGACCGGTGAGGCCCGCGCCCGCGCCGAGAAGCTCGACGGCGAGATCGCGGAGCGTCGTGCGCAGATGCTCGGCACGCTGGAGAAGCAGAAGGGTCAGCTCGAGCGCACGATCGACGACCTGCACGCGTACGAGCGTGAGTACCGCAGCCGCCTGAAGACGTACTTCACCGAGCAGCTGAAGGCGCTCGGCAACGGCGACGACACGCTCAGCCCGCGCAACGGCTTCCGCCCGGAGGCCCGCGCCCAGGCTCACGGTCACGGCGTGTAAACAAAACCTCGTTGAGGAGGCGGTGCTTTCCGGCGGCACCGCCTCTTCGTCATGTCTGGACACTTTTGACACACGGTCCCGTCGCGGTGACAGGGTGTCAGGTCCGGGTCAGAGGATGTAAAAGTTTGAAGAAGTACGGGTGATTCCCCGGCCGGTTCCATCGGGGAACACACTCCAGAAGACAGCACCGAGTACAGCCCGGCGCGAGCTCCTCGTCAGGAGCCCGCGCCGTTCGTCTGCCGGTCAGGCCTTCGTCAGCCAGTAGCTGAGCTGCAGGTCCTCTTCGGTGCCGCTGGCAACATCCGCCTCTGTGGGGGCGGACTGGTTCAGCTCGACGGCGAGGACCTCGCGGGCGATCTCGTCGGCGTGCTTGCCGAGGGCATCGGTCAGTTCGGTGTCGGCCGAGGTCAGCCAGACCTTGATCCGGTCCGAGACCTCGAGGCCGGCGTTCTTCCGGGCCTCCTGCAACGTCCGGACCACCTCGCGGGCCAGGCCGGCCTGTCGCAGCTCCGGCGTCACCTCGAGGTCGAGGGCAACGGTCTCGCCCTGCTCGTTCACCACCGACCAGCCTTCCTTCGGCCGCTCGGACAGCAGTACTTCGGCCTCGCTGACCCGAACGTCCTCGCCGTCGACGACGACCGACGCCGTACCGGTCTCCTTGAGCTCGACAGCGAGCGCACCGGCGTCGGCGGCGGCGATCGCGGCCGCGACCACCGGCGTCTGCTTGGCGAACCGCTTGCCCAGCTCACGGAAGTTGCCCTTGGCGGAGAACTCGACCAGGTCGGCGCCCGCCGCGGACAGCGGCTCGACCGTGCCCACATTGAGCTCGTCCGCGATCTCCTGCAGCAGCTCGGGCGACAGGTCCGCGATCGCGGCCGATCCGACCAGAGCGCGGGCCAGCGGCTGCCGCGTCTTCACCTTCGCCTCGGCGCGGGCCGACCGGCCGAGCTCGACGACCCGCTTGGCCATCGACACGTGCTGCGCCAGTACGTCGTCGATCAGCGTCTCGTCGTACGTCGGGAAGCTCGACAGGTGGACCGACTCGGGCAGCTCCGGCGTGACCGGACGGAACACGTCCTGCCAGACCCGCTCGGTGACGAACGGCGTCAGCGGCGCCATCACCCGCGTCAGCACCTCGAGCGTCTCGTGCAAGGTGGCCAGCGCGCCGGCGTCTCCGGCCCAGAACCGGCGGCGCGAACGGCGGACGTACCAGTTCGACAGCACGTCGACGAACGAGTTGATGAGCAGACCGAGCCGCTGCGTGTCGAACGCGGCGTACGCCTCGTCGGTGTCGCGGACCAGCCGATGCGTCTCGCTCACCAGCCACCGGTCCAGCACCGAACGGTCCTCGACCGCGGGCGCGTCGGCAGGCGACCAGTCCGCGAGCCGGGCGTACAGCGCGTGGAAGGCGACCGTGTTCCAGTAGGTGAGCAGCACCTTCCGGACGATCTCGTTCAGCACGTTCGGCCCGATACCGCGCGCCTTCCACGGCGAACCGGAGGCGGCCATGAACCAGCGCACCGCGTCCGCGCTGTGGTCGTCCATCAGCGGGATCGGCTCGAGGATGTTGCCGAGGTGCTTGGACATCTTCCGGCCGTCCTCGGCCAGGATGTGCCCGAGGCAGACGACATTGCGGTACGACGACTCGTCGAAGACCAGCGTGCCGATCGCCATCAGCGTGTAGAACCAGCCGCGGGTCTGGTCGATCGCCTCGGAGATGAAGTCGGCCGGGTAGGTCGTCGCGAACTTCTCCTTCGACCCCTCCGCCCACGGGTAGCCCCACTGTGCGAACGGCATCGAGCCCGAGTCGTACCAGGCGTCGATCACCTCGGGCACGCGGTGCGACTCCGCACCACAGGTCGGACAGTCGAAGGTGATGTCGTCGACGTACGGCCGGTGCGGGTCGGTGGCACTCAGGTCGCGACCGGCCAGCTCGCCGAGCTCGGCCAGCGAGCCGACACACACCTGGTGGTCATCGGCACAGCGCCAGATCGGCAGCGGCGTACCCCAGAAGCGCGAGCGGGAGACGGCCCAGTCGATGTTGTTGCGCAGCCAGTCGCCGTACCGGCCCCACTTGACCGAGTCCGGGTACCAGTTGGTCTGCTCGTTCTCGCGGAGCAGGGCGTCCTTCACCTGCGTGGTGCGGATGTACCAGGACGGGAGTGCGTAGTACATGACCGGGGTGTGGCAGCGCCAGCAGTGCGGGTACGGGTGCTCGTACGGCACGTGCTTGAACAGCACACCGCGCGCGTCGAGGTCCTTGACCAGGTCCTCGTCGGCCTTCTTGAAGAACTGCCCGCCGACCAGCGGCACGTCGGCGTTGAAGTGACCGCTCGAGTCCACCGGGTTCACTACCGGCAGGTTGTAAGCGCGCCCGACCGCGAGGTCGTCGGCGCCGAACGCGGGGGACTGGTGCACCAGACCGGTGCCGTCCTCGGTGGTGACGTACTCCGCGAGCACGACGTAGTGCGCCGGCTCGTCGAACGGCACGAGCTCGAACGGCCGCTGATAGTTCCACAGCTCCATCTCGCGGCCGGCGTACTCGTCGGTCACCGTCCAGCCTTCACCGAGCCGGTCGAGCAGCGGCTTGGCGACGACCAGCGACTCCACGCCGTCGGTGGCGACGACATACTCGACGTCGGGGTGTACGGCGACTGCCGTGTTTGAAACGAGTGTCCACGGAGTCGTCGTCCAGACCAGCAGCGACGCCTTGCCGGCGAGCGGACCGGAGGTCAGCGGGAAGCGGACGTACACCGACGGGTCGACGACGGTCTCGTAGCCCTGGGCCAGCTCGTGGTCGGACAGGCCGGTGCCACAGCGCGGGCAGTACGGCGTGATGCGGTAGTCCTCGACCAGCAGGCCCTTGTCGTGGATCTGCTTGAGCGACCACCACACCGACTGGACGTACTCCGGGTCCATGGTCTTGTACGGGTGCTCGAGGTCGACCCAGTAACCCATCCGGACGGTCAGCTCGTTGAACGCGTCCACATGCCGCAGTACGGACTCGCGGCACTTGGCGTTGAACTCGGCGATGCCGTACTTCTCGATGTCGTTCTTGCCGCTGAAGCCGAGCTCCTTCTCGACGGCCACCTCGACCGGGAGGCCGTGGCAGTCCCAGCCGGCCTTGCGCTCGACCCAGAAACCCTTCATGGTCCGGTAGCGCGGGAACACGTCCTTGAAGACGCGGGCCTCGATGTGGTGCGTGCCCGGCATGCCGTTCGCGGTCGGCGGACCCTCGTAGAAGGTCCACGGCTGACCGCCGGCGGACTGCTCGAGGCTCTTGGCGAAGGTGTCGTGCTCGTCCCAGAGGGTGAGCATCTCGCGCTCGAGCGCAGGGAAGTCGACCTGGGCGGGAACCTGCCGCCAAGGAGTGTGAGGGTTTTCTGCCGCCATCGTTCGTCGTCCTTCGTCGCCACTGACCTGCGGGACGAGGGACGAAGCACCGGCCTGTCGCCGGCACCGCGCGGTACCACCCTCCTTGGTGTCTCTTCGCGAGATACCCACTTCCTTTTGCTGCCGCTGCCGGTTCTAATGGGTCCCTTACAGACCGTTCTTCCGGCGGCTCCGGGGTGATAGCCCCATCACTGCCTTGCGGATCGCGGTTGTCAGTGTACGGCGTCGTACGAGCTGACTACGAATCGTTAATCGTTCTTGGGGGAGCTGTCGATGAGTCGACTGAAACGTTCGGGTGACTGACGGTAACGGCTGAGACAGGGCTGTGACGCGCGGAACATCGAGCGGACTTGAAGAACCGACTACCGTATGTCCACGGTCTGCGCGTCGGGCTGGCACGTGGTGATCACGTGGCCTACTGTCTTGCGACCAGTCCGCTTCAGTCTCCGACGAAGGCAGGGGGTAGCTGATCAGCATGGCTACATCGGCACAGAAGAAGTCCGCCCCCCAACGTTCCGCCGCGGCCGAGAAGAGCGCTGCGAAGAAGTCCGAGCCGGTTCAGAAGACAGCGGCCCGGAAAGCCCCGGCGAAGAAAACACCGGCGACGGCCTCGCCGGCCAAGAAGACTCCCGCGAAGAAGTCGGCGTCGACTTCCACTGCGGCAAAGAAGGCTCCGGCCAAGAAGATCCCTGCCAAACAAGCCCAGACGAAGAGGGTGGCCATGAAGACGAACGAGAACAGGACCCCGGCCACAGCGCCGGCGAAGTCCGCTGCGCATACGGCCGAAACCTTCAAGGTGAAGCCGGGCGAGGACCCGTGGACCGCGGCCGAGCTCGCCGAGCTCCGCACGGAACTCGAGGGTGAGGTCGAGCACCTCACGCAGGAGATCCGCGACGCCGAGCAGGAGATCGCGGGCCTGTTCCGCGACGGCAGCGACGGCGCCGGGAACGACCAGGCCGATGTCGGGTCGACCACCCTGGAGCGGTACCACGAGCTGTCGCTGGCCAACAACGCCCGCGACATGCTGAACCAGATCGAGTTCGCGCTGACCCGGATCGACGACGGCACGTACGGCGTCTGCGAGAGCTGCGGCAATCCGATCGGCAAGGGTCGGCTGCAGGCGTTCCCGCGTGCGACACTGTGCGTGTCATGCAAAGAACGCCAGGAACGCCGCTGAACGACCCCGCCTCGTCTCACCAGGTGGGAGACGCAGACACCACGGAACCGGCCGACGACCCGTCGGCCGGTTCTCCGTCGTCCCCGCCGCCGCCACCGCCGCCCCGATCCTGGAAATGGATGGGGCTGTTCGGTGCGGTCGGCCTCGTGATCCTGCTGCTCGACCAGGTGACCAAGGCGCTCGCGCTGGCCCACCTCACGCCGGGTGAACCGGTGAATGTGGTCGGGTCGCTGCTCAAGTTCAACCTGATCCGGAATCCGGGCGCCGCGTTCAGCCTCGGGACCGGCTACACGCCGTACATCTCGGCGATCCAGATCACCGTCGCGATCGGCGTGATCTACCTGTCCCGGCGGCTCGGGTCGGCGGGCTGGGCGGTCGCGTTCGGGCTGCTGTTCGGCGGCGCGGTCGGGAACATCATCGACCGGATCTTCCGCGAGCCGTCGGCGTTCCACGGGCACGTGGTCGACTTCCTGCAGACGCCGCACTGGGCGATCTTCAACGTCGCGGACATGGCGGTGACGTCGGCCGCCATCCTGCTGGTGATCCAGACGCTGCGCGGGGTCAAGCTCGACGGCACCCGGGAGCAGCGCAAGTGACTTCGCGGACCGTGATGGTGCCGGACGGTCTTGCGGGGGAGCGGCTCGACGCTGCGCTGTCCCGGCTGTTCGGGGTGTCCCGGACGAAGGCGGTCGAGATGATCGAGTCCGGCCTGGTTCAGGTCGACGGCTCGCCCGCGCCGAAGTCCTCGCGGGTCGCGGCCGGCGTGATGCTCGATGTCGAGCTGCCGGCGCCGCCGTCCGACGTGACCGTCGTGCCGGAGACCGTGGACAACCTGCGGATCGTGTACGACGACGATGAGATCGTCGTCGTCGACAAGCCGGTCGGGGTCGCCGCGCACCCGTCGCCCGGGTGGACCGGCCCGACCGTGATCGGTCATCTGGCCGGCGCCGGCTTCAACATCTCCACGAGCGGCGCGGCCGAGCGCAAGGGCATCGTGCACCGGCTCGACGTCGGCACGTCCGGGCTGATGGTCGTCGCCAAGACGGAGTACGCGTACACCGTCCTGAAGCGCGCCTTCAAGGAGCGGACGGTCAAGAAGATCTACCACGCGCTGGTGCAGGGTCACCCCGACCCGTTCACCGGCACCGTGGACGCGCCGATCGACCGGCACCCGCACCACGATTACAAGTTCGGCGTGGTGGCCGGCGGCAAGCCGAGCGTCACCCACTACGAGACCCTCGAGGCGTTCCGCTACGCGACCCTTCTCGAGATCACCCTCGAGACCGGCCGCACGCACCAGATCCGCGTGCACATGTCCGCGATCGGCCACCCGTGCTGCGGCGACCTCACGTACGGCGCCGACCCGGTCCTCGCCGAACGCCTCGGCCTCACCCGCCAGTGGCTGCACGCCATGCGCCTCGGCTTCACCCACCCCGGCACCGGCGAGTACGTCGAGTTCACCTCGGAGTACCCCCCCGACCTCGACCACGCCCTGGACCTCCTCGTCGACACATGAAGCCCCGCCCAGCGCTGGCGATCGCCACCATCGCCGCGCAGGGAATCTTCATCGCCGGCACCGTGCTCGGCGGCGCGATCGAGCGACACGGGTACCGCACTCCCCGCTGCCTCCCTCCGGTGGGTTTGGGGAGCGCAGCGCACCCGAGGTGACAGGCAGGAATCCCCACTCGGGCTCGTCCACAGGGAAAAGAAGGCGTCTGGGGAAGGGGGTCGGGGAGTGCATCTTCTCTGGCGTGGACGATGAGGAATTCGCCGCGCTGAGGCGACGGCAAGTGGGTGCCTTCACCCGGCAGCAGGCCAACGAGCATGGGGTGTCGGACCGAATGCTCGCGGTACGTCGCCGGACGGGCCGGATCCAACGTGTGTTCCGTGGCGTGTACGTGGACTTCACCGGGCCGGTTCCCTGGGAGACTCGCCTGTGGGCGGCTTGGTTGGCGTACGGACCCGAGGCTGCGCTGAGCGGCGAGACCGCCCTGCGCAGGTTAGGGATGGAGGGCAACTGGGGCGACGACCTGATCCGGCTGGAGCTCCCGCACAATCGCCGGGTGCGCGGTCAGCCGGGCGTGCAGATCAGGCGCTGTCGAAACCTCGACAGCCGGTTGCAGGGTTGGCGTGAGCCGCCGATCGTCCGGCTGGAGATCGCTGTACTCACCGTCGCCAGTCGCCGGCCAAGGACCGATGACGCCGTGGCGCTCGTGCTCGACGCATGCCGCCAGCGGCGTACGACGCCTGAGCGTCTTCTTGCCGAGCTCGACCGCCTGCGCCAGCTTCCACGGCGCGGTCTCCTCCTCGCCGTACTGCATGAAGCCGCTGATGGAGTCGAGTCGTTCCTCGAACTGGCCTACCTGCGCAAGGTCGAACGGGCGCACGGGCTACCGGCGGCAACTCGGCAGGTCCGGGCCGGCGGCGCTCACGGCACCGTGTACCGCGATGTCGTGTACCAGGATTACGACTTGGTCGTCGAGCTCGACGGCCGGACCGGGCACGACGACGTACGCTCGCGCTGGCGCGACATGACCAGGGACAACGCAGCGCTGATCGCGGGGAAGGCGACGCTCCGGTTCGGGTACCGATTGATCGGTGATCCCTGCGCGGCGGCGACTCAGGTCGCGACCGTACTCCGTGCCCGTGGCTGGACCGCGTCTCCGACCCCCTGCACGCCCACCTGCTCCCTCCCACTGGAGCTGGTGGGGAGCGCCGGAGACGTTGTATGACTGGTTGGGCTCCCCGACTCTCGGCGTTTTGGGACGGGCGGAAATGGTGTGGTTGTGGTGTCGTCCACGAACGGATATCGGGCGGCCGGGTGGTGGCCGGAGCGGCGGTTCAGAAACTGTCCGGGGCGCCGATTAGTCTGTACCGGTCCACCTCACTTACGCCCTGGGAGGTTCGTGCCGATATGGGGTCCAGCGACAGTTTTGTGCATCTTCATGTGCACACCGAGTACTCGATGCTGGACGGCGCCGCGCGGATCGACGAGTTGTTCAAAACCGCCCAGGAGATGGGGCAGCCGGCGATCGCGACGACCGACCACGGCTACGTGTTCGGGGCGTACGAGTTCTGGAAGACCGCGAAGAAGTACGACGTCAAGCCGATTATCGGCGTCGAGGCGTACCTGACGCCGCACACCCACCGCTCGGAGCGGAAGCGGGTCAAGTGGGGCGACGCGAACTCGGGCCGTGACGACGTCTCCGGCTCGGGTGCGTACACGCACATGACGCTGCTGGCGAAGAACACCTCCGGCATGCACAACCTGTTCAAGATGAGCTCGCTGGCCAGCCTCGAGGGCTACTACTTCAAGCCCCGGATGGACCGCGACCTGCTGAACACCTACGGCCAGGGACTGATCGCGACCACCGGCTGCCCGTCCGGCGAGGTGCAGACCCGGCTGCGGCTCGGGCAGTACAAGGAGGCCATCGAGGCGGCCGCCGAGTTCCGCGACATCTTCGGCAGGGAGAACTACTACTGCGAGCTGATGGACCACGGCCTCGGCATCGAGCGGAACATCCAGGGCGACCTGCTGAAGCTGGCCAAGGAGCTCGGCCTGCCGCTCGTCGCGACCAACGACCTGCACTACACCAAGCCCGAGGACTCGACCGCCCACGCCGCGCTGCTGTGCGTCCAGTCCGGCTCGACGCTGTCCGACCCGAACCGGTTCAAGTTCGACGCGAACGAGTTCTACGTCAAGACCGCGGCCGAGATGCGCGAGGTCTGGAAGGACTTCCCCGAGGCCTGTGACAACACGCTGCTGATCGCCGAGCAGTGCGAGGTCGGCTTCACCGAGGGCGAGGGCCGGTTCATGCCGCGCTTCCCCTGCCCGGAGGGTCACAACGAGGAGTCCTGGTTCGTCGCCGAGGTCGAGACCGGTCTGCACCACCGCTATCCCGAGGGCATCCCGGACGACGTCCGTAAGCGCACCGACTACGAGCTCGAGGTCATCGTCTCGAAGGGGTACGCCGGCTACTTCCTCGTCGTCGCAGACTTCATCAACTGGGCCAAGGCGAACGGCATCCGGGTCGGCCCCGGCCGTGGTTCCGGCGCCGGCTCGATGTGCGCGTACGCGATGAAGATCACCGACCTGGACCCGCTGCTGCACGGTCTGTTCTTCGAGCGGTTCCTGAACCCGGAACGTATGTCGATGCCCGACTTCGACATCGACTTCGACGACCGTCGCCGCCCCGAGGTGATCCGCTACGTCACCGAGAAGTACGGCGACGACCGGGTCGCGATGATCGTCACCTACGGAACCATCAAGGCCAAGCAGGCGATCAAGGACGCCGGCCGGGTGCTGGACTATCCGTTCGCGATGGGCGACCGGATCACCAAGGCGATGCCGCCGGCGGTGATGGGCAAGGACGTGCCGCTGTCCGGCATCTTCGACCCGCAGCACAAGCGGTACTCCGAGGCCGGCGAGTTCCGCACGCTGTACGAGGGCGACCAGGACGTCCGCAAGATCGTCGACACCGCCCGCGGCCTGGAGAACCTGAAGCGCCAGTGGGGTGTGCACGCGGCCGGCGTGATCATGTCCAGCGAGCCGCTGATCGAGCTGATCCCGATCATGCGCCGCGACCAGGACGGTCAGGTCATCACTCAGTTCGACTACCCGAGCTGCGAGACGCTCGGCCTGGTCAAGATGGACTTCCTCGGCCTGCGCAACCTGACGATCATGGACGACGCGGTCAAGAACATCGAGGCCGCGCACGGCATCACGGTCGACCTCGACAAGCTGAGCAAGGACCTCGACGACAAACCGACGTACGACCTGCTCGCCCGGGGTGACACGCTCGGCGTCTTCCAGTTCGACGGCGGGCCGATGCGGGCCCTGCTGCGGCTGATGAAGCCGGACAACTTCGAGGACATCTCGGCGAGTACCGCGCTGTACCGGCCGGGCCCGATGGGCGCGAACAGCCACACCAACTACGCGCTGCGCAAGAACGGCGCGCAGGAGATCAGTTACCCGCACCCCGAGCTCGCCGTGCCGCTCGAGCCGGTGCTGGGTGTCACCTACGGCCTGATCGTGTACCAGGAGCAGGTGATGGAGATCGCCCAGCGCCTGGCCGGCTACTCGCTCGGCAAGGCGGACCTGCTCCGCCGCGCGATGGGCAAGAAGAAGCGTGAGGTCCTCGACGCCGAGTACGTCGGCTTCTCCGAGGGCATGAAGGCGAACGGGTACTCCGAGGCGTCGATCAAGGCGCTCTGGGACGTCCTGCTGCCGTTCTCCGACTACGCGTTCAACAAGGCGCACTCCGCGGCGTACGGCCTGGTCTCGTACTGGACCGCCTACATGAAGGCGAACTACCCGGCGGAGTACATGGCCGCTGTTCTGACGTCCGTGAAGGACGACAAGGACAAGATGGCCATCTACCTGAACGAGTGCCGCCGGATGGGCATCAAGGTGCTGCCGCCGGATGTCAACGAGTCCGACTCGAACTTCACCCCGGTCGGCACCGACATCCGCTTCGGCCTGTCCGCGATCCGCAACGTCGGCGTGAACGTGGTCGCCGAGATCGTCGTGGCCCGCGAGGAGAAGGGGCGGTTCACCGACTTCGTCGACTTCATCGACAAGGTGTCGCTGCCGGTCTGCAACAAGCGCGTGATCGAGTCGCTGGCCAAGGCCGGTTCGTTCGACTCGATGAACCACGCGCGCCGGGCCGTGGTCGCGGTGCACGAACAGGCCGTCGACGAAGCCATCGACCTCAAGCGCAACGAGGCACACGGCCAGTTCGACCTGTTCTCGATGGGGGACGACGAGGCCGACGAGGGCGAGGGCAACAGCCGCCTCACCGTCACCGTCCCCGAGATCGAGGAGTGGGACAAGGCGACCAAGCTGGCGCACGAGCGCGACATGCTGGGGCTGTACGTGTCCGACCACCCGCTGTTCGGTGTCGAGCACGTGCTCACCAACGGGTCCGATTGCACGATCGGTCAGCTGCTCGCCGACGAGGATCGTCAGGACGGCAGCCGGGTCACGATCGGCGGGCTGGTGACCGGTGTCCAGCGGAAGGTGAACAAGCGCGGCGACATCTACGCGATCGTCACCATCGAGGACCTCGAAGGTTCGATCGAGGTGATGATGTTCTCCTCGGCGTACCAGCTGCACGCGCACCTGCTCACCAACGACGCGATCATCCTGATGAAGGGCCGGGTACGCCGCCGCGAGGACCGGCTCGAGCTGAGCGGTGACGAGGTAGTCGTTCCCGACCTCACCGAAGGCCCGACCGGACCGGTCGTGATCACGATGGCAGCCAACCGGTGTACGCCGCCGGTCGTCACGCAACTGCGGGACGTGCTGAAGTCACATCCGGGGATGACCGAGGTGCAGCTCAAGCTGCAGGCGCGGCAGAAGACCGAGATCTGGCGGATCGCGGATCAGTACCGGGTGACGCCGACGGCTTCGCTGATGGCTGACCTGAAGGCGCTCCTCGGCCCGTCCTGCCTGGCCAGCTGATCGGCGCTGGAACGGATGCGGCACACTGTCGACGTGAGTCAAGAGTCGTCTCAGCCTTCGCCGTACATGGCGCCGCCGTCGAGCAATCCGTTCGGTGCACCGCCGGTGGAGGATCGCCCGCTGCCGTGGGCGAAGGCCGTGCTGGTGACGGTTGCGGTGTTCCTTGTGGCCGGCGTCGTGGCCGGCTGGGCGTGGCAGGAGTTCTCGCCGCTCGCGCAGTACACCGTGGACGAGCAGGGTGGTGCGCTGGGCGAGGAGCAGATGACCCGGATCTTCGGGCCGGACGGGACGTTCACCGCGATCGGGTTCCTGACCGCGCTGGTGCTCGGGGGTGCGCTGTTCTGGTGGCTGCGGAACTACGGTCCGTGGTCGGTGGCGATTGTTGCCCTCGGCGCCTGCTTGGGTTCCGGCATCTGCTGGGGCGTCGGCATGCTGCTCGGGCACGACGCGATCGAGCCGCGGCTGCAGGCTGCCCGGCCGGGTGATCTGGTGGCGGCCCCGCTCGAGTTGCATACCTGGACACCGGCGGCCGCCTGGCTGGTCGGCGCGGCGCTCGCGTGCGCCGTCATCGCGGCCGCGACCTGGCGCGCGGACCCTGTTACTCCGGTTGCAACCACTTCGCAACCTCCTGCGTCAGACCCTGCGCCACCGGTCCACTAGCCTTTGCAGGTCCGGCGGGTGAGGCCACCGGAGCCAGCGAGGGAGCTTATGTCCGACCAGAACCAACCCCCCAACCCGCAGTACCCAGGCGCCGGCGGTCCGCAGTACGGTCCGCCGCCCGGCCAGCAGCCCGGCCAGAACCCCTGGCCGCAGCAGGGGCAGCCACCGCGGGGGCCGCAGGGACAGCCGCAGCAGGGTCAGCGGCCGGGTCCGCAGCAGGCGCCGGGGTACCAGCAGCAGCCCGGTTACCAGCAGCACCCGCAGCTGGGCCAGCCGCAGCACGGCGGTCCCCAGCAGGGGCAGCAGCAGGGCCAGCAGTACGGCGGACCGCAGCAGGGCCAGCAGTACGGCCAGGGCGGACCGCAGTACGGTCAGCCGGGACAGGCGTCCTACGAGCAGATGCATGTCGGCGGTCAGCCGCCGCAGGGCCCGGGGTATGCCGGGCAGCCGCAGTGGCAGCCGGAGCCGAAGAAGAAGCGCGGCAAGGTGATCCCGATCATCGCCGCCCTTGCGATGGTCCTGGTCGTGGCCGGCGGCGGAATCTTTGCCTACGGCAAGCTCGCCGGCGGTAAGCAGCCGGCTGACGTCCTGCCGGGCACCGCGGTTGCCTACGCCCGGGTCGACCTGAACCCGTCCGCGGGCCAGAAGGTCGCGGCGATCCGGTTCATGATGAAGTTCCCGTCGGTGAAGGACAAGCTCGGCCTGACCGGCGACACGGACGATCTGCGGCAGAAGCTGTTCGAGCAGATCAAGAAGTCCTCCGGCGACGACCTCGCCGACGTCGACTACGACAAGGACATCAAGCCGTGGCTCGGTGACCGGGCCGGTGTCGCCGCGCTTCCGCCGGCCGACGGCAAGCGTGAGCCGACCGTCGTGGTCGCGGTCCAGGTGAAGAACCAGGACGCGGCGAACAAGGGCATGGACAAGCTGCTGGCGAACGAGGACAAGAAGCCCGGTCGCGCGTTCAGCGACGGGTACATGCTGCTCTCGGACGACCAGGCGACTGTCGACTCGGCTGTCGCGACCGCCAAGAGCAACCCGCTGACCAAGAATGCCAAGTTCAGCGCGGACATGGACAAGCTCGGCGAGCAGGGCTTCCTGTCGGGCTGGGCGGACGTGAAGGGGATCGCCTCGATCACCGGCAAGGTCGACTCCGGTCAGATCGCCGGCCTCGGCGACGCCACGACGGCGGTCGCGCTGCGGTTCGACGCGTCGTACGTCGAGCTGAAGGGGATCGGCCAGGGCGACAAGTCCATCAAGGTGAACTCGGGCGCCGACGCCGCCGACCTGATCTCGAAGCTGCCGGACAGCACGGCCGGCGCGATCGCGATCTCCGGTGGCGACAACCTGATCGACACCGCGTGGCAGCAGGTGCAGAAGGCGGGCGGCGAGAACCTCAAGCCGATGCTCGACCGGATCGCCGAGGAGACCGGCCTGAACCTGCCGGACGACCTGAAGGCCCTGGCCGGTAAGAACCTCGCGGTCGCGATGGACAAGGACACCGCGAACGGGCCGAAGATCGCGGCCCGGATGGAGACCGACCCGGCGAAGGCCGAGCCGGTGGTGCAGAAGCTGACGTCGCTGCTGCGGCAGCGTTCGTCGGCCAACATCCCGATCGAGACCGCGAAGGACGACGACACGCTGGTGGTCTCGACCAGCAAGGAGTACGCCGACCAGGTGCTGCAGGGCGGCAACCTCGGCGGGACGGACAACTTCAAGCAGGCGCTGCCGGACACCAAGGGCGCCCTGATGATCGGGTACGTCGACTTCGCGTCGATCGGCTCGATCAGCGAGCGGTTCGCGGACGACAAGGACCTGGCCGCGCTCCGCTCGGCCGGCATCGTCACCCGCTCGACCGGCGACGGTCAGGCCGAGTTCAGCCTGCGGGTCGTCGCGAAGTAGCCACTGCCTGAAAAAGCCCCGGGTCGTCCGCATGTGGACGGCCCGGGGCTTCTTCGTGATCGTCTACAGTGCGGATATGGACGGGGACCTGGTAGCACGGTTGCGGTCGACCTACGAGGATCTGCACGCTCACCCGGAGCTGTCCGGCGACGAGCACCGTACGGCGGGGATCGCCGCGGGCTGGTTGCGTGAGCAGGGCTTCGACGTACACGAGGGTATCGGCGGAGCCGGTGTCGCCGGGGTGCTGAGGCAGGGCGACGGGCCGACGGTGTTGCTGCGGGCCGACATGGACGCCTTGCCGGTCGCCGAAGAGACTGGTCTCCCGTACGCCAGCACGGTCGACGGCGTCATGCACGCCTGCGGCCATGACATGCACGTCACCTGCCTCCTCGGCGCTGCGGTCGAGCTTGCCGCCGACCGTGACGGGTGGCGCGGGACGCTGGTCGTCGTGTTCCAGCCTGCCGAGGAGCTCGGCGCCGGCGCACAGGACATGGTCGACGACGGCCTGTACGAGAAGGTGCCGAAGCCTGACATCGTTCTCGGCCAGCATGTGGCTCCGATCCCGGCGGGCACGCTGGGGTTGCGGCCCGGCCCGTCGTTCGCGTCCGCCGACACGCTGCGGGTCACGCTGTTCGGCGTCGGCGGTCACGGCTCCCGCCCGGAGGCGACGGTCGATCCGGTGCTGCTCGCCGCGACGACCACCGTCCGCCTGCACACCGTGGTCTCCCGCGAGGTGGCCGGCAACGACACCGCCGTACTGACGGTCGGTGCCATCAACGCCGGCACGAAGGCCAACATCATCCCGGACAAGGCCGAGTTGCTGGTGAATGTCCGCAGCTACTCCGAGCAGGTTCGTGGCCGGGTGCTCGGCGCGATCGAGCGCATCGTCGCCGCCGAAGCGCAGGCTGCCGGGGCCCCGCGACCGCCGACTGTCGAGCGGCTCGAGGCCGTGCCTGCGGTGATCAACGATGCTGCCGCCACCGAGCGGACGCAGCGGGTGCTGGAGTCTGTCGTCGGTGCCGGACGGGTGGTTGACCCGGGCCTGATCACGGGTAGCGAGGACGTCGGCATTCTCGCCGAGTCCGCCGACGCGCCGATCGTCTACTGGCTGCTCGGTGGGGCCGACCCGGCCGAGTTCGCCGGCGTCGAGTCGATGGAGCAGATTGTCCAGGTTGTGGCCGGCCTGCCGTCCAACCACTCGCCGCACTACCACCCGGTCCCCAGCCCGACGATCGAGATCGGCGTCAACGCACTCGTCACCGCAGCACGCCACTGGCTCGATTCTTCGGGTGATGTCGAAAAGGCGGGATCGGGTTCTACCTCCTGAGTGAAAGCACCTCTTCACGACAAGGAGAATGACCATGAGCCACATCAGCGAGATCCGGACCGTCGGCGTACCGGTGACCGACCAGGACCGGGCGGTCGCGTTCTACACCGAGACCCTGGGCTTCGAGGTCCTGATGGACGCCCCGCTCCCGCAGTTCGGCGGCCGCTGGATCGTCGTCGCGCCGGCAGGCTCAGCGGGGAGCATCGCGCTCGTACCGGCGTCGGACGGCAACCCGGCCGGCGTCGACACCGGGATCCGGATGGGCAGCCCGGATGCGAAGGCCGCCCACCAGCACTTCCTCGACGCCGGCGTGGACACCGACGAACTCCTCGAGTGGCCCGGCATCCCGCCGATGTTCAGCCTCCGCGACCAGGACGGAAACCGGCTCTACATCTCCGGGGTCTGACTCAGACGAGCACGTGGCCGCCGTCGACCGAGACGATCGAGCCGGTCGAGTACGGCTGATTCATCAGGTAGACGTACGCCGACGCGATGTCCTCGGGTTCGCCGACGCGTTGGACGGGCAGATGGCGCGCGGTCTCGTCGTAGTCGAGACCGCCGCGCCACAACGGCGTACGGACGACGCCTGGTTTGACGGCGTTGACGCGGATCGGCGCGAGCTCGAGTGCCAGCGCCCGTACGGCGGAATCGATGGCGCCGCAGATGCTTGCGGCGACCGACCAGCCCGGTCCCGGGCGATCGCCCGCGGCCCCGGTGGTGAGTACGACGGAGCCGCCCGGCCGGATCTTGGCTGCGGCAGCGCTGACCGCGCCCAACGCTGCGAAGTACCGCAACTCGAACGCCTGCCTGGCCTTGTCGAGATCCAGCGAGTCGATCTCGAGCAAGGTCAACGCTTCGCCGGCCGTGAACACCAAGTGGTCGAAGGGCTCGATCCCGTTGAAGAAAGCCTTCACGGCGGCGGAGTCGGTGAGGTCGACGGCTTCACCGGACGCGGAGTCCGGCAAGGATTCGAGCGCCCGCTTCACCGACTCAGGGTTGCTAGAGGCAACGATCACGGTCGCACCGTGGCCGGCGGCGAGTCGGGCGGTGGCGAGGCCGATACCCGACGTACCGCCGAGGACGACGACGCGCTGGTTCTGCAGGGACATGACAAGACCTTTCGTGGTGGGGGATTCCCTTCCACGATGCGGTGGTCGAGCGGCCGCCGTCCAAGACCTGTTCCGGCCGCTGTAATACCCTGAAGGTATTATGGATCTCGATCTCCGCAAGCTCCGGTACTTCGTGGCCGTCGCCGAAGAGCTGCATTTCGGCCGGGCGGCGGAGCGGCTGCACATCGCGCAGCCGGTGCTGTCCCGGCAGATCCGGGCGCTCGAGGACGAGCTCAGGGCTCAGCTGTTCGTGCGCACGAAGCGCGCCACCGAGCTGACCCCGGCCGGGCGGCAACTGCTCGACGATGCGCGCCCGCTGCTGTCTGCGGCGGATGCGACCCGTCGTCGGGTGGCCCAAGCGGCGCGGGGGTCGAAGACGTTCACGATCGGCTTCATGCCGGGCCTCACCGTGACCGAAGCGGTCCGGGCGTTCGGCGCGAGCCACCCCGACATCGAGGTCGAGTTGATCCGGACCACGTGGAACGACCAGGTCGACGTACTGCAGGACGGGCGGGTCGACGTGAGCATCGTCCGGCTGCCGATCGATCAGGCCGGGTTGACCGTACGCCCACTGTTCGAGGAGCCGCGGGTCGCGATGCTCCCGTCCGATCACCGCCTCGCCGGCAAGCCCGTCATCGACATCACCGATCTCGCCGACGAGCACCTGCTGCAGGACCCGGACGCCGTACCGGAATGGCGCGACATCGCACGTGAACTCCGCACCCGTACGGCGAAGCCGATCCCGGTGATGCGCAGCGTCGAGGAGAAACTCGAACACGTCGCCACCGGCCGCGGCATCTCGATCATCCCGCTGTCCGTGGCCACCTTCTACCAACGCTCCGACGTCGTCGCGGTCCCGGTCGATGACCTCGCGCTCAACGCAGTCTGCCTGGCCTGGGTCTCATCGCGCCGTTCCCGCCTCATCCACGACTTCGCCGCCATCGCGCCGAAGGTGGCGTGGACGCCTTAGCGCCGGGAAGATTCGGTGGCATCATCGAACGGTGAGGTGGAGCGCAACCGCCCTGCTGTTGATGGCGTTGGTCGGGTGCTCTGGTGGGGGAGACGTACCGACACCCGCGCCGGACACGTCTGCGCCCGCAAACATCTTTCCGGACCCGGGAACGCGGACCCTCGAGCCGGCGAAGGCCAAGACGCTGCAAGATGCTCTCGCGACGATCGTCGAGTTCCCCGACAGCCCATCCGGTTCACGAGGAGCCACCGCGGCCGTCGTCACGGATCAGTGGGCTTGGTCAGGTGCGGTCGGGACAGACATCCGCGGTACGCCGCTGCGCGCGGACACTGCCATGGCCGTCGCCAGCATCACCAAGACCTTCGTCGCGGCGGAGGTGATGCTGATCGCGCAGGAGGGCAAGCTCAACCTGGACCTGCCGCTCTCGCGGTACGTGAACAACAAGTTCACGGCCAACGATGCGACCGTGCGGCAGCACCTGTCGATGACGTCGGGCGTGCCGGACTTCCAGCCGGTCGACTTCGGCAGCCTGGACAAGGCGGTCGCCGCAGCGCCGAGCAAGCACTGGACGCTCGCAGAGTCGCTGGACTTCTACACGACGAAGATCGGCGCGCCGGACAGCCCGTTCAGTTACAGCAATCCCAGCTACGCGTTGCTGGGCATGCTGATCGAGGAGATCAGGGGCGAGCCGCTCGCCACCGTGCTGCGGCGCGACCTGGCAACTCCGGCCGGACTGCGGCACGCCGCGTTCCAGGACGGGGAGAAACCGCAACCGCCGGTGGCTGTCGACGACAACGATTCCTGTGGCCGGCCCGACGGGTACCTCCCGTGCCGCGCGTCCGCGAGCGCCAACGCAGCGTACGGCGGACTGGCTGCCGATGCCCCGACGGTCGCCCGCTGGGGCTACGAGCTGTACGGCGGCCGCGTACTCCCACCGGACCTGGTCGGTGTGATGACCAACGGCGACGGCGAGTATGGGCTCGGGACGATGCGGTTCACCCAGCAGTTCGGGATCGGTGACGCCTACGGTCACCGTGGAGACATGCCGGATCACACCAGCCTGCTGATCGTGATTCCCGCGAAGAGGCTCTCTATCGCCCTGATCCTCGCCGACGGCGGAAGGACCGTCGACCGCGCGATGCGTGAGCTGACGAAAGCTCTGCAGCCGCTGCTGAGTTAGCGGCGGACGCGGTAGCGGATGTGGGTTGCCTGCGGGGTGTCGATCACGCGCGCGATCTCGAGCTCGATGCGCTCGGGCAGTACGTCGAACAGCCGCATGCCGCCGCCGAAGAGCACCGGCACCTGGTCGATCTGCAGCTCGTCGAGTACTCCGGCTGCCAACGCCTTCTGGCCGGTGACCGCGCCGTGCACCAGGACATCCTTGTCACCGGCAACTTCCTTCGCCTGGGCGATCGCGGTCTCGACGTCGCGCACGAACGTGACCTTCTCGTACGGCGAGGTCGCGGCCGGGTCGCTGGTGACCACGAAGATCGGTACGCCGTGGTGGTCGCCGCCGTAGAAGTCGACCTGCTCGCCGGTCCGACGGCCGACCACGACCGCGCCGGTCTCCTGCAGCTCGTCCCAGATCACAGCGGCCTCGCCCGCGGGCCGGCCGACGTCGCCGTCCTCGTCCAGGTACCACTGGTGCAGCCGCATGAACTCGTCGCCGCCCGGGTTCCCCACGCCGTCATTCGGGCCGGCGATGTAGCCGTCGGCGGACATCGACATCAACAACACAGCTGAAGACATGAGCGTTCTCCTTAGCTCGACGGTGCGGCTGATCCGCACCCTCTCTGCCTTCGCGTCGAAGAGAACCGCCCGGATTCGACATCAGTCCGCGGCCAGTGTCTCCAGGACGCCGTCCCCGTACTTCGCCAGCTTGTTCTCTCCGACGCCGCTGATCCGGCCCAACTCGGCCAGCGACGACGGCAGGTCGGTCGCGATCTGCCGCAGCGTCGCATCGTGGAAGATCACGTACGCCGGAACGCCCTGCTCCTTCGCCACCGCGCCCCGCCAGGCGCGCAACCGCTCGAAGACCGGCGCCGCCTCCGGTGCCAGGTCGACTGCCGGCTTCTTCCCGCCGGACGACCTGGATGACGATCGGACCCGCTCCGGCTCGCGACGCATCATCACCTCACGCCGCCGACCGAGCACCTCGCCACTCTCCTCGGTGAGCACGAGCGTGCCGTAGTCACCCTCGACGGCCAGCAACCGCAGCGCCAGCAACTGCCGGACCACCCCGCGCCACTCGGTGTCCTTCAACTCGGTGCCGATCCCGAACACGGTCAGCTCCTGATGCCGGAACTGCTTGACCTTGTCGGTCTCCTTGCCGAGCAGGATGTCGACCAGTTGCCCGGCGCCGAACTTCTGCCCGCGCTCGTGCTGCAGCCGATACACCGTCGACAGCAGCTTCTGCGCCGCGATCGTCCCGTCCCAGGACTCGGGCGGCGTCAGACAGGTGTCGCAGTTCCCACAGGTCTCGCCGTGCTGTCCGAAGTACGCAAGCAACTGCGACCGCCGGCATTCCACGGTTTCGCACAACGCGAGCATCGCGTCGAGGTGCGAACCGAGCCGCCGTCGATGCGCGAGGTCGCCCTCGGACGTGTCGATCATCTTCCGCTGCTGCACGACATCCTGCAGGCCGTACGCGAGCCAGGCCGTCGACGGTAGTCCGTCCCGCCCGGCGCGACCGGTCTCCTGGTAGTAGCCCTCGACCGACTTCGGCAGATCGAGATGCGCGACGAACCGGACGTCCGGCTTGTCGATCCCCATCCCGAACGCGATCGTCGCAACGACGACCAGCCCGTCCTCACGAAGGAACCGCGACTGGTTCTCCGCGCGGGTCCGGCTGTCGAGGCCGGCGTGGTACGGCACGGCCTCGATCCCGTTCTGGGTCAGGAAAGTCGCGGTCTTCTCGACACTGTTGCGGGACAGGCAGTACACGATGCCCGCGTCGCCGGCGTGCTCGGTCCGCAGCAGGTCGAGCAGTTGCCGCTGCGGGCTGTCCTTCGGAACGATCCGGTACTGGATGTTCGGCCGGTCGAAGCTCGCGACGAAATGCCTGGCCTCGGACAGGTTGAGCCGGGTCGCGATCTCCTTGTGCGTGGCCTCGGTCGCCGTCGCGGTCAACGCGATCCGCGGGACGTCGGGCCAGCGCTCGTGCAACTCGGACAGCATCAGGTAGTCGGGCCGGAAGTCGTGTCCCCACTGCGAAACACAGTGCGCTTCGTCGATCGCGAACAACGCGATCTTGCCCTGGTCGAGCAGCCGCACCGTCGCGTCGACCCGCAAGCGCTCGGGCGCGAGATACAGCAGGTCGAGCTCGCCCGCGAGGAACGCCTGCTCGACCTCGCGCCGCTGGTCGAAGTCCTGCGTGGAGTTGAGGAATCCGGCGCGCACGCCGAGAGCGGTGAGCGCGTCGACCTGATCCTGCATCAATGCGATCAGCGGCGAGATCACCACCCCGACGCCGGACCGCACCAGCGCGGGGATCTGGTAGCACAGCGACTTCCCGCCACCGGTCGGCATCAGCACCAGCGCGTCGCCGCCCGCGACCACGGTGTCGATGATCTCGGCCTGCTGACCGCGAAAGGCGTCGTACCCAAAGACCCGGCGCAGGGTCTGCAGGGCTTCGGAATCAGGCAGTGCGGTTGTCTCGCTCACTTCGGCGAGTCTAATGAGATCGACCGACAGATGCCGACCCGATCGCCGCAGCCTGTGGATTACTTGGAAATCTCGTGCAGATTCGGGAGTTCCTCGGTCATCCACTGCCGCGGCGAGCACCCCGCGATCGCCTGGAACTCACGGGTCAGATGCGCCTGATCGGCGTACCCCGCTGCGGCGGACAGATCGGCGAGCCGCGTCCTCGGGTGTTGGCGGAGGTGTCCAGTGACGCGCTCGAACCGCAGTACGCGAGCGGCGACCTTCGGCGCCAGGCCGAGCTCCCGCGTGAAGCGGTCGGTGAGATGCCGCCGGCTCCAACCGACCTCGGTCGCGAGCTCCTGGATGCCGATCGCTCCGCGCGATGCGCAGAGTCGCTGCCAGGCCCAGCCGACCTCCGGCTGGGCCGTGCCGGCGTTGCGTTGGCCGAGTTGCTCGAGCAGCAAGCGCTCGATCAGGTCGAATCGTCTGTCCCAGCTCGGCTCTTCGCGCAGCTGCTCGGTCAGCTCACGCGCGGATCGGCCGAACACTTCGTCGAGACCGACCACGATCGACGCGAGCTGACCCGGCGGCAGCCCGAGCAGCTCGCGAGCCGCCGGGGGAGTGAGCGAGACCTGCAGGCCGGCCCGGCTGTCGGTCTGGCCGATGTGCACCGCGGTGGAGTGCAGCCCGCCGGCGAGCGCGTCGTACTTGTCGACCGGAAGACCCGGCCAGGCGACGCCGAGCGGCTCGTCCAGCGTGATGACGATCGTCATGAAGCGTGACGGCAGGCCGCGGTGCAGCTCGGGCGGATAGCCGTACGACGCGTAGCCGACGAGGTCGCCGACATAGGGCCGCAGGGCAGGGTGCACCGGCCTCGTGTGGTGCTCCATCCCTGCCATGAAGACAGGCTAGATCGAGCCTCGGACAGAATCAGCCCCTCCACAATCCGGGACCCGCGTACCGCCATCCGGACCGGCGTGGCAACATCAATAGCGTCGTTCTACTGCGAGGAGATGTCGTCGTGCCTGCTCTGAGGTCCCGTACCGTCACCCACGGCCGCAACATGGCGGGCGCCCGCGCGCTCATGCAGGCCTCCGGGGTAGCCCGCGAGGACTTCGGCAAGCCGATCATCGCGGTGGCGAACAGCTTCACCGAGTTCGTCCCCGGCCACACCCACCTCGCACCGGTCGGCCGGATCGTCTCCGAGGCCATCCACGCGGCCGGCGGCATCGCCCGCGAGTTCAACACGATCGCCGTCGACGACGGGATCGCGATGGGCCACGGCGGCATGCTCTACAGCCTGCCGTCCCGCGACCTGATCGCCGACTCGGTCGAGTACATGGTCGAGGCGCACTGCGCGGACGCGCTGGTCTGCATCTCGAACTGCGACAAGATCACGCCCGGCATGCTGAACGCCGCGCTCCGGCTGAACATCCCGACCGTGTTCGTCTCCGGCGGTCCGATGGAGGCCGGCCGGGCCACGCTGGTCGACGGCACGGTCCGCAAGCTCGACCTGATCGACGCGATGTCCGAGGCCGTCAACGAGAACGTCTCCGACGCCGACATCCTGCGGATCGAGGAGAACGCCTGCCCGACCTGCGGTTCGTGTTCGGGCATGTTCACCGCGAACTCGATGAACTGCCTGACCGAGGCGATCGGGCTGTCGCTGCCGGGCAACGGTTCCGTGCTCGCGACCCACACCGCCCGCCGCGCGTTGTACGAGAAGGCCGGCGAGACCGTCGTACAGATCACCAAGCGGTACTACGACAACGACGACGCGACCGTGCTGCCGCGGAACATCGCGACCAAGGAAGCCTTCGGGAACGCGATGGCGCTGGACATCGCGATGGGCGGATCGACCAACACGATCCTGCACCTGCTCGCGGCCGCGCAGGAGGCCGAGGTCGGCTTCGACCTCGACGACATCAACGCGGTCTCGCGCCGCGTCCCGTGCCTGGCCAAGGTCGCGCCGAACGTCGCCCCCGGCGGCACGTACTACATGGAGGACGTGCACCGCGCCGGTGGCATCCCGGCCATCCTCGGTGAGCTGCACCGCGCCGGCCTGCTGAACGAGAACATCCACACCGTGCACAGCGACTCGATCGACGACTGGCTGAAGACGTGGGACGTGCGCGGCGGTTCGCCGTCGCCGGAGGCGGTCGAGCTGTGGCACGCGGCGCCGGGGTGCGTGCGGTCGGCAACTGCCTTCTCGCAGTCGGTGCGGTGGGAGACCCTCGACACCGACGCGGCCGGCGGGTGCATCCGCGACCTCGAGCACGCGTACTCGAAGGACGGCGGCCTCGCCGTACTGAAGGGCAACCTGGCCGTCGACGGCTGTGTCGTGAAGACGGCCGGCGTGGACGAGTCGATCTGGACGTTCGAGGGTCCCGCGGTGGTGTGCGAGTCGCAGGAGCAGGCCGTCGAGAAGATCCTGGCCAAGCAGATCCAGCCGGGCGACGTGGTCGTGATCCGGTACGAGGGCCCGAAGGGCGGCCCGGGCATGCAGGAGATGCTGTACCCGACCTCGTACTTGAAGGGCCGCGGTCTCGGCAAGGTCTGCGCGCTGATCACCGACGGCCGCTTCTCCGGCGGTACCTCGGGGCTCTCGATCGGCCACGCCTCACCCGAGGCGGCAGCGGGCGGGACGATCGCGCTGGTCCACGACGGCGACCGGATCCGCATCGACATCCCGAACCGCTCCATCGAGCTGCTGGTCGACGAGGCGGAGCTGACCGCCCGCCGCGACGCGCTGAACGGCGTCTACGCGCCCAAGGCCCGCGAGCGCAAGGTCTCCGCGGCCCTTCGTGCGTACGCCGCGATGGCAACCAGCGCCGACCGCGGCGCCGTCCGGGACGTCTCCAAGCTGGGCTGACGCCCTGTACGACGAGGCTCTGGTCAGAGCTCCAGATCGAACGCCAGGTTGATCGCCTCGGCCAGGAGCGGCTCCTGGTCGGGGTGCAGGTGGCCGATCAGACGGCCGAGCTGCGCCTTGGGGATGGTCTGGATGTTGTCGCAGGAGATCGCGCTCGGGTGATCGAGGCCGTTGTCCGGGCCGACCAGTACTTCGGTGGACAGGCCGCGGATCGTGCTGGTGATCGGCGCGACGGTGACGTTGGTGAGCCGCGGGCGGATCAGCTCGCGGGTCAGCACCACGACCGGCCGCGGTTTGTCGAGCCGGGCGATGTGGAGGGCGCGCATCAGTCGAGATCGCTGAGGACGGTGCCGGAGGCCGCGGTGGCGAGGCCGTCCAGGTCGTCGTACCCACCGTGCTCGCTCAAGATGGCGAGGTCGCGGGCGGCCAGCTCGCGGCGGCGTTCACGCTCCATCGCCCGCGCGACCACGGACGCCCGGCTCGTCGCCTTGTCGGTCGCGACGAGCTCGTCCATGAAGTCGACCAGGTCGTCGGGCAGCCTGACCGTGATCTGTTTGCTCATACCACGACCATACCGCTCTGGGATTCATTTCGGTAGGGTGGTCTGCCGCTCCAGGGTCTCCCACAGTCGCTCGGCGGCCGCGGTGTCCTGGGCGGCGGCGGAGGGATCGGTACGACGTTCGCGGGAGTAGTACAGGCCGGTCTCGTCGGCGACGTCGGGCGAGGTGGCCAGCCAGACGAGGGTCTCGGCGCCCTGCTCCGGGGTACGGGCGAACGGCTTGGTCATCGCCATCATCAGCTTCATCAGCCGGCCGTTGTTCAGGTTGAACCCGGTCGCGACCAGGCCCGGCTCGAACGTGTAGGTGCGGATCATCGGGATCCGCTTCGCCAGCTCTGAGCTCAGCAGGATCAGCGCGAGCTTGGTCTCGCCGTACCGTCGCATCGAACCGCCGGTCAGCTTGGCGGACGAGGAGAAGTACCGCTCGCCGTTCAGGTCGTCGAAGTCGATCTGTTTCGCCCGCTCATGCTCGTCGGACGCGGTCCCGATCACTCGCGCCCAGGGGGAGAGGTGACCGACGAGCAGAGTGGTGATCAGGTACGGCGCGACGACGTTCAACGCCCACGTCAGCTCGACCCCGTCGGACGACACCTGGTGACTGCCGAAGATCGCGCCGGCGTTGTTCACGAGTACGTCGATCGCCGGCGCCCGCCCCCGGACGTCCCGCACCATGTCCCGAATCGACGCTTGCGACGTCAGATCCGCCTCGAACACATCCGCGCCACCCAGTTCCCCCGCAACCCGCTCCGCCTTCCCCCGATCCCGAGCCACCAACCCGACCCGAGCCCCCCGCTCCACCAACCCCCGAGCCCCCGCCAACCCGATCCCGTTGGTCCCACCCGTGATCAACACATACATCGCCCACTCCTCCCCATCCTGGTCGCAGCGTACGGACGAGCCCACCCCACCGCAGTCTTTTCGACGAGCCTCGAACCCACCGTAGGATCCTGGCTGTGCACATCGTGCCTGTCGCGCACTCCAGCTACCAGATCCAGTTCACCTCCGCCGCCGGCGAGGCGGTCGTCGGCTGGAAGGGCGCCGAACTGCCGACGCTCGGCGAGGCCGTCGACGTCGAGTTGGAGATCGACGACGCGCTGTACTGGAGCGAGATCGAGGTCGTCGACGCCGAGCCGGGGATGCACCGCACTCCAGACGCAGTCGTGTGCGGCCGGGTCGTCGCCGTGGACGACGACGGGGTTCTGACGCTCTCGATCGGCGGCGCCACCGTGCTCCTGGAGACCCGCGGGCAGGCGCCGGGCGGGCTCGTCGGCACGGTGATTCAGTTCGAGGCGGCGCGGATCTCTGCCTACCCGACCAACATCTGAATCAGTTGGGGGAGAGGGTGGACCAGGTGATGAGGTCGAAGGCGGGGAGGGAGGGGAGGGCGGTGATGGCGGCTAGTTCGTTGTCGATGAGGCCTACTAGTTGGGCCAGGCGGGTGGTGACGTCGGTGGCCTCGAGGAGTTTCTGGCGGTCGGGAGTCATGAGTTTCATGGCCGCGGACATCAGGTAGGAGAGGGTGCTGGGGTCGTCGGGGAGTTCGCCGATGTGGAGGCCTGGCCGGCTGATCTCGCTGACTGCTTCGGCGTACTTGCGGAAACGCTTGACCGCGACCATCGCCGTACCGAGCGGGTCGTCGCCGAGGTCGTCGTCCAGCCACTCGACGTCCGCGACCAGGTAGTCACCGGTGCCGTCGAGCTCCGCGACCTTGAAACGCCGGTTGCCGGTCAGCGTCACCTCGACCGGGCCGTCGTCGTCCGCGTCGAGCGTGATCTCGGAGATCGTCGCCGCACATCCGGTCCCGTACAGCGACCGGAACACCCGCTCACCCAGCTCGTACCCGTCCCGGACGGCGAGTGCCCCGCACACCAGCTCGCCGCCGTTCTCGACCAGGTCGCGAACCACCGCGCGGCCCTGGACGTCGGTCACCGGAATCGGGAGCACCAGCCCGGGAAAGATCACCGTGTCGACAGTGAGCAACGGCAGGCGGGAGTCCATACAACGGAGCCTAGGGCATCCACTTGGGCATGACGCGCGGTGACGGCCCGGCTTGTGGATACGGCGCGGAGCCCACGGGCCGTCACCACTAGACTGACGGCATGATTCGCCGCGTCGACCTGCGGGGCCGAGTGGCGGCCGGAGAGGTTACCGACCTCCAAGCCGAAGTGAATGCCCTCGTCCCCCGAGCCGTGTTCGACGTCGAGAAGGCTCTCGACGTCGTCCGACCCATCTGCCTGGACGTCCGCCATCGCGGCCTCGAGGCGATCAGGGAGTTCGGCGAGAAGTTCGACCATGTCCGCGTCGAGGACATCCGGGTCCCGGCCGAGGCGCTGAAGACCGCGCTCGAGGAGCTCGACCCGGTGGTGCGCAGCGCCTTCGAGGAGTCGATCCGCCGCGTTCGCGAGGTCAGCCAGGACGAGCTCACCGCCGACATCGCTTCCGAGCCCGCACCCGGCGGGCGGGTGACCCAGCGGTTCGTCCCGGTCCAGCGGGTGGGCCTCTACGTTCCGGGCGGTCGTGCGCCGCTCGCGTCGTCGGTCGTGATGAACGTCGTCCCGGCGCAGGTGGCCGGCGTACCGTCGCTGGCTGTTGCGTCGCCACCGCAGCGACCGGGGCGGTGGGGTGGGGAAGGTATCAGTCCAGCGTTCGGCGGCCTGCCGCACCCGACGGTGCTGGCGGTCTGCGCGCTACTCGGGATCGACGAGGTGTACGCGATGGGCGGCGCCCAGGCGATCGCCGGGTTCGCGTACGGGTTCGACGGTTGCCGCAAGGTCAACCTCATCACGGGTCCGGGCAACATCTACGTCGTCGCGGCCAAGCGCGCCCTGCTGGGTGAGGTCGGCATCGACTCCGAGGCCGGCCCGACCGAGATCGCGATCCTCGCCGACGACACGGCCGACCCGAAGCACGTCGCCGCCGACCTGATCAGCCAGGCCGAGCACGACCCGATGGCCGCCAGCGTCCTCGTCACGCCGAGCGAGTCTCTCGCCGCGGCCGTCGAAGCCGAGCTGCCGACACAGGTCGCGCAGACCAAGCACCACGAGCGCGTCACCGAGGCCCTGACCGGTCAGCAGTCGGCCGTCGTGCTGGTCGACGACCTTGACCAGGGCACCGCGGTCGTCGATGCGTACGCCGCCGAGCACCTCGAGATCCAGACCGTCGACGCGGAGGAGCGGGCCGGGCTGATCACCAACGCCGGCGCGATCTTCGTCGGCGGCTGGTCGCCGGTGTCACTCGGCGACTACTGCGCGGGGTCCAACCACGTCCTCCCGACGGCCGGTTGTGCCTGCCACTCGTCCGGTCTGTCCGTGCGCAGCTTCCTGAAGGCGGTCCACGTCGTCAACTACTCCCGCGACGCGCTGCACGAGGTCGCCGGCCACGTGCTCGCGCTCGCCCACGCCGAGGACCTCCCGGCCCACGGCGCCGCCGTTTCCGCCCGATTCCCCGGAGAGCACTGATGGGCCGTTTCGACGGGCTGCCGATCCGCGACGAGCTGAAGAGCTTCGAGCCGTACGGCGCCCCGCAGCTCGACGTACCCGTCCTGCTCAACGTCAACGAGAACCCGTACCCGGCGAGCGAGGAGACGGTCGCGGACATCGCGGCTGCCGTAGCGGTCGCGGCGCGCGGGATGAACCGCTACCCGGACCGCGAGTTCATGGACCTGCGCGCGGACCTCGCGGCGTACCTGGCCCGTGAGTCCGGCGCGCAGCTCGCCCCCGAGCAGATCTGGGCGGCGAACGGGTCCAACGAGGTCATGCTGCACATCCTGCAGGCCTTCGGCGGCCCCGGTCGTACGGCGCTGTCGTTCGCCCCGACGTACTCGATGTATCCGGAGTACGCGCGGGACACGAACACGGCCTGGGTGGCCGGCCGCCGGGCCGAGGACTTCACCCTCGACCCGAGCAAGGCGCTGGCCGCGATCTCCCGGCACCACCCGTCGGTCGTGCTGCTTGCCTCACCCAACAACCCGACCGGGACGGCGCTGCCGATCGAGGTGGTCGAGGCGATCGCGGCCCGGACCGCCGCGCTGGGCTCGGTGCTCGTGGTCGACGAGGCGTACGCCGAGTTCCGCCGCGCCGGGACGCCGAGCGCGGTGTCGCTGCTGCCGTCGTACCCGAATCTGGCCGTCGCGCGGACGATGTCGAAGGCGTTCGCGATGGCCGGCGGGCGGGTCGGATACCTTGCCGCGAGCAACCAGTTCGTCGACGCGCTCCGGATCGTCCGGCTGCCGTACCACCTGTCCGCGGTGACGCAGGCGGTCGCGCGGGCCGCGTTGCGGCACTCCGACGAGCTGCTCGGCCGGGTCGAGCAGCTCCGGGTCGAGCGCGACGAGACCGTCGACTGGCTGCGGGCGCAGGGCCTGCGCGCGGTCGACTCCGACGCGAACTTCGTGCTGTTCGGCACGTTCGCCGACCGGCACGCGGTCTGGCAGGCGTTGCTCGACGACGGCGTCCTGATCCGCGAGACCGGACCCGACGGCTGGCTGCGGGTCTCGATCGGCACCGGCGAGGAGATGGCCGCGTTCCGCGCTTCACTGGAGCGCATCCTCAAGACTGAAACGGGAAGGCTGACATGACCCGCACTGCGCGGATCGACCGCGAGACGAGCGAGTCCAAGGTTCTGGTCGAGCTCAACCTCGACGGCGAGGGCCGAGCCGAGATCTCAACAGGCGTTGGGTTCTACGACCACATGCTCAACGCGCTGGCCAAGCACGCGCTGCTCGACCTGCACGTGAACACTGTCGGCGATCTGGAGATCGACGCGCACCACACGGTCGAGGACACCGCGATCGGCATCGGCCAGGCTTTGAAGGAAGCGTTGGGCGACAAGCGCGGCATCCGGCGCTTCGGCGACGCGACCGTCCCGCTCGACGAAGCGCTCGTGCACTGCACCGTCGACCTGTCCGGCCGGCCGTACTGCGTGCACACCGGCGAGCCCGACGGTCAGGTCTACGCGATCATCGGCGGCGACTACGCCGGTTCGCTGACCCAGCACGTGTTCGAGACGCTCGCGTTCAACGCCGCGATCTGCATCCACATCCGGGTGCTGTCCGGTCGCGACCCGCACCACATCGTCGAGGCGCAGTTCAAGGCATTCGCTCGCGCGCTGCGGGCCGCCGCCGAGCTCGACCCGCGGCAGCCCGGCATCCCGTCGACAAAGGGTGCTCTGTGAGCAAGAAGGTCGTCCTGCTCGACTACGGCTCGGGGAACATCCGGTCGGGGGAGCGGGCGCTGCAACGCGTCGGCGCCGACGTGACGGTGACCTCGGACTTCGATCAGGCCTGCAACGCCGACGGCCTGCTGGTGCCCGGCGTCGGTGCCTTCGAGGCCTGCATGACCGGTCTGACAGCGGTCCGCGGTGATGTCGTGGTCGATCGCCGGCTGACCGGCGGTCGGCCCGTGCTCGGCATCTGCGTCGGCATGCAGATCCTGTTCGGCCGCGGTATCGAGCACGGCGTCGAGACCGACGGCTGCGACCAATGGCCCGGCACCGTCGAGCGCCTGCAGCCCGAGGAAGCCCAGCCGGTCCCGCACATGGGCTGGAACACGGTCGACGTGCCGTCCGGAAGCACGCTGTTCGACGGCATCGAGAAGGACCGTTTCTACTTCGTCCATTCGTACGGCGTCCGTCGCTGGCAGCTCGTCGACACCCGCGAATCGGTGTCCCCGCTGGTCACATGGACGACGTACGGCGGAGACCGCTTCGTCGCGGCAGTCGAGAACGGCCCGCTGAGCGCCACGCAGTTCCACCCGGAAAAGTCCGGCGACGCCGGCGCGACGCTCCTGGAGAACTGGGTCCGCTCGCTGTGAACGAGTGACACTCGTTCACTTGCCGTTCGGTTGTTGTTTACCGTACGTTCACTGGTCACCACTGCTTGTCATCGAGCTAGGAGGCCGCCCCCATGTCCAACTCCCTGTCCAGACGTCAGTTCGTCGGCCGAGCGGCAGCCGTCGGTGTCGCGGTCAGCGTGGCCGGCTCGGCCGACGCGCTCTACACCGCGCAGCCCGCGCTCGGCACGTCCGGCCCGAAGATCGGCTACGGCCCGCTGGTCGAGGACCCGGACGGCATGCTCGACCTGCCGCGCGGGTTCAGCTACCGGATCTTGTCCCGTGAAGGCACTGTGCGGTCCGACGGGCTGAAGACGCCGAGCCGGTTCGACGGCATGGGGGTCTTCCCCGACCGCGACGGCGGATCCCGCCTGGTCCGCAATCACGAGTGCAGTCCGACCTCGGCGATCAAGGTGGTCGCTCCGGCCGAGCGGACCTACGACCCGGCCGCCGCCGGCGGCACGAGCACCCTGGTGGTGGACCGGCACAACGCGACGACGAAGGAGCTCGTCAGCCTCGGCGGTACGGCGATCAACTGCTCCGGCGGACACACGCCCTGGCGCACCTGGCTGACCTGCGAGGAGACCGAACTCAAGGCCGGTGAGAGCGGCTACACCAAGGACCACGGTTTCATCTTCGAGGTCGATCCGTACGACGATCGCCGCAACGTCGGCCCGGTCGCCCTGACCGCGATGGGCCGGTTCCAGCACGAGGCGGTCGCGATCGATCCGCGCACCGGCATCGTCTACGAGACCGAGGACGCCTTCGTCGCGCCGCTCGGCGGCTTCTACCGCTTCCTGCCCGACCGGCCACGCGGCGGCTGGGGGACGCTCCGGGCCGGTGGTGAGCTGCAGGCGATGCACATCCCCGGTCTGCCGGACCTGTCCGTGGTCCAGGAGGCCGGCGCCGAGTTCCACGACGTGCAGTGGGTCAAGGTCCCGGATCCGCTGGCGACGACCGAGTCCGTCCGCGCGCAGGACTTCGCCAAGCCCATCACCGGCGGCTACAAGCTCGAGGGCTGTTGGTGGGGCGACCTGGACCGGTGCGTGTACTTCGTCTCGTCGTTCGCGCGGACCGAGCTCGGGCCGAAGGTGGACCACGACGGTCAGGTCTGGCGGCTCGACCCGCGCCAACGGACGCTCCGCCTCGAGGTGATCTTCACCCGGCCGAAGCCCGGCTCGGACGACCCGGAGTTCGATGCTCCGGACAACATCACGATGTCGCCGTACGGCGGTCTGATGATGTGCGAGGACGGTCTCGGCGAGCAGCACATCCTCGGCACCACCGAGGACGGCGAGGTGTTCAAATTCGCGCGCAACCGGGTCAACCTCGGCACGCCCGAGGAGCCGTCGTACGGCGAACTGTCCGGGGTCGGCTTCTCCGCCGACGGCCGGACGATGTTCTTCAACGTCTACAACCCCGGGATCACGTATGCGATCACCGGGCCCTGGCGTCGCCGCCGCTAGGACGTTGCGCCGGGGAAGGCGAGCGGGGCGCCGCCCCAGGTGAGTTGGCTGGTTGCGGTGCTGAGCAGGGCTTCGACGGCCCACGCGCGGACGGCGGGTTGTTCGGCGGCCTCGACGAGGTCGCCGTACACCGCGGCGATCCGGCGCTCGATGTACAGGATCAGCGCGGTGGCCGTGGCGGCGTTCGTGACCGCTTGCGGCAGGTCGTACGCCGGTTCGGCCGCGACCGGGGTCTCGCCGTCGGCGACGAGCAGCGCGCTCAGGTGATCGCGGTTGTCGCGGTGCCGCGCGAACGTGTCGGTCGCCTCCTGGAACCGGGCGCCGTTGAGCTTGCCGCCGGCCACGCCCACGCCGTACAGCGCCGCATGCTCACCGGCGAGAGCAGCCTGCAGGGCTTCGACCTGGTTCACGACTTGTCCTTCTTCGGGGTCAGCGTGGAGCTCAGCTGGGTCTGGGCGGCGGCGATCTCGGCGAGCAGGCGGGCCGGTGCGCCGGACAGCTTGGCTGCAGCGGCTGCGTTCGTGGCCGCGGCGATCGCCTCCTGCTTGGCGAGCGTCGTCAGCGCGGCCACGGAGGAGGTCGGCACGACAACGGCCTTCGCGGCCTTGGCCGCAACGCCCTCGGTCGCTTTCAGCTTCGCGAGGTGACTCGCGTGGTACTTCGCCCCGGCCGCGAGCTGGGCCCGGACCGCGGGGAACTTGCGGCTCACGTTTGCGCAGAGCTGGGACAATTGAGTCACCTGGGTCGCCGCCAGAGTGAGCGCCGCGACGACCGCCGGGTCCGCGGTCGGAGTCTCCTCGGCCGGGCTCTTCGAGGACGACGGCCCGCCGTTGACGGCACCCGGCGTACCGGCCCCGGCAGCAGCGTCGTCCTTGCAACCGGTCAGCGCGACCGCGCCGGGGACGAGGACGGCGGTCACGACGGCGGCGCGTCGGGTCAGGCGGCGTTCGAGCACGCCGGAACGATACCCGGTGACGCGCCGACACCTGCCTGGGACGAGCCGGTGACCCCGATCATCGGACCGGCCGGATATGGTGGGCTACTGCCCTTGGCGCGAACGCCTCGGGTGGAACGGGTGCACAACTGGAGAGAGAGGCAGGTCAACCTGTGAGCCGAAAGCCAGACCACACGGACACCACGAGCCTCGAGAACTTCCTGCGGCCGATCGTCGAGCAGTTCGGCTGCGACCTGGAGGAGGCGGACGTCACCCCGGCCGGCCGCCGCCGGTTGCTGCGCGTCCTCGTCGACCGCGACGGTGGGATCAGCCTCGACGACGTCGCGGACGTTACCCGGGCCATCTCCAAGGCGCTCGACGCCGACGACATCATGGGCGACGGCGCGTACACGCTGGAGGTCTCGAGCCCCGGCGTCGACCGTCCGCTGACCCTGCCCCGGCACTGGCGCCGCAATGTGAAGCGCCTGGTTGCCGTCACGCTGCACTCAGGCAGCAAGGTGACCGGCCGGATCAAGTCCGCCTCCGACGAGGCGGCCGAGCTGGATGTGAACGGCAAGGCGCGGACCGTCGCGTACGCCGACGTGGCCAAGGCCAAGATCCAGATCGAGTTCAACCGGGCTGCCGGCAACGACGAACCAGAAACACCTGCCGACGGCACGGTGGAGGAGAACTGACATGGACATCGACATGGCCGTACTGCGGTCGCTCGAACGCGAGAAGGACATCGCCCTCGAGGTCGTCGTCGAGGCGATCGAGGCGGCGCTGCTGGTCGCGTACCACCGGACCGAGGGAGCCCAGCAGCACGCCCGGGTCGAGCTGGACCGCAAGACCGGGCACGTGACCGTGTTCGCGCGGGAGCTGGCCGAGGACGGCACGCTGGCCCGTGAGTACGACGACACTCCGGCCGACTTCGGCCGGATCGCGGCGACCACGGCCAAGCAGATCATCCTGCAGCGGCTGCGCGACGCCGAGGACGAGGTCCGGTACGGCGAGTTCTCCGGCAAGGAGGGCGACATCGTCTCCGGTGTCGTCCAGCAGGGCCGCGACCCGCGCTCGGTGATGGTCGACCTCGGCAAGATCGAGGCCGTGCTGCCGGCGCCCGAGCAGGTTCCGGGGGAGAAGTACGAGCACGGCTCCCGCCTGCGGGTGTACGTCGTCGGTGTCCGCAAGGGCTTCAAGGGCCCGCAGATCACGGTCAGCCGGACCCACCCGAACCTGGTCAAGAAGCTGTTCGCGCTCGAGGTCCCGGAGATCGCCGACGGAACGGTCGAGATCACCGCGATCGCGCGTGAGGCAGGTCACCGGACCAAGATCGCCGTCCGGACGCTGAACCCGTCGGTGAACGGGAAGGGCGCCTGCATCGGGCCGATGGGTCAGCGCGTGCGCAACATCATGCACGAGCTGCACGGTGAGAAGATCGACATCATCGACCACAGCGACGACCCGGCGACGTTCGTCGGGAATGCGCTGTCCCCGGCGCAGGTTACGTCGGTCGAGGTGGTCGACGCGGCAGCGCGTGCCGCCCGCGTCGTCGTACCCGACTATCAGCTGTCGCTGGCGATCGGCAAAGAGGGGCAGAACGCCCGCCTCGCCGCCCGGCTGACGGGCTGGCGGATCGACATCCGGCCGGATACCGATGTGACGCCTGAGCCGGAGAAGGTAGACTGATCTCTCGGTCGGTCGACTGAGTCGCAACCACACCCTGAGGAATAAGTGACAGACGCGCGTCCTGGCAACGTTCGGGAGCGCACCTGCATCGGGTGCCGGAAGCGGTCCAGTCCGACTGATCTGCTGCGGATGACGGTGTCCGGAGGACTTGTCCTCCCGGATCCCGGGCGTCGGGCACCTGGTCGTGGAGCGCACCTGCACCCCACGGCGGAGTGCTTCGAGCTGGCTGTCCGGCGCAAGGCGTTCCCACGGGCCTTCCGGGTCCTGGGGCCGCTCGACGTCACCGGGCTGCACGACTACCTCGCGCAGCGTGATAATCAAGATGTACACACGGTCTGACCGGACCGTGTGACCGACATGAAGGCGGGTCATCGACTCATGACCACTCGATGAGTGTCGAACGATGAGTGCAATGCGATGAGCATGTACGTCAACTAACGGTCCGCGCCCCAGGCTCGGACCAGAGGGAGAGTAGTGGCAAAGGTCCGGGTCTACGAGCTCGCGAAAGAGCTCGGAGTTACCAGCAAGGTCGTTCTGACCAGGCTGAACGACATGGGAGAGTTCGTCCGATCGGCGTCCTCGACGATCGAGGCACCCGTCGTACGACGGTTGGCGGAAGAGTTCGAGAAGAACCCGCCGAAGAAGCGCGCGGCCAAGAAGGCCGCCGCAAGCACGTCTGCCGCGCCGCAGGCGACCGCACCGGTCGCACCTGCCGCTCCGGCACAGAGGCCGGCCCAGCCGGCTACCCCGAAGGCTCCGGCGGAGCGCCCCGCGCCCGTCGCCGAGTCGGCTCCTGCCCCCGTCGCCGAAGCTCCGGTGACCAGGGCCGAGTCTGCTCCGGTGGTCGAGTCCGCGCCGGCCGCGGCGTCGGCCCCGGCGAAGGCTGCTCCGGCTCCGGGCGCCAGGCCTGGTCCGCGTCCGGGCCCGAAGCCGGGCCCGCGCCAGACCGCTCCGGCTGAGGCCGCTCCGGTCGAAGCTGCTCCGGTCGAGTCCGCTCCGGCGGCGAAGGCCGAGACCCCGGCGTCCCCGGCGACCCCGTCGTTCGAGGCTCCGGCCGCAGCGGCATCGCAGTCGGCTCCGGAAGCTCCGGCTCCCGCCCCCCGTCGTACGGGTGGCGAGTCCGCGAGTCGTCCCGGCCCGCGTCCGGCGACGCCGGGCTCCCCGCGTCCGGGTGGCCAGGGCGGCGGTCCGCGTCCGGGTGGTCAGGGTTCTGCTCCGCGTCCGGGTGCGCCCCGTCCGGGCGGTGCCCCGCGTCCCGGTGCGCCTCGTCAGGGCGGCCAGGGCGGCGGTCCGCGTCCGGGTGCTCCGCGTCCGGGCAACAACCCGTTCAGCTCGACCCAGGGCATGCAGCGCGGTGGCGCGCGTCCGGGTCAGGGCGGCGGCGGTGGCGACAGGCAGGGTGCTCCGAGCCCGGCCGGTATGGCCCCGCGTCCGCCGCAGGGTCGTGGCGGTAACGACCGCGACCGCGGTGGCAACGACCGGCCGCGCCCGAGTGGTGTGCCCGGCGCTCCGCGCCCCAACCCGGCGATGATGCCGAAGTCCTCTGCCGGCACGTTCACCGGCCGCCCGAGCGGTCCTGGTGGTGGCGGCGGCGGTGGCGGTGGTGGCCGCGGCGGAGGCGGCGGCGGTCGTCCCGGCGGCGGTCCGGGTGCCGGTCCGCGCGGTGGTGGCGGCGGCGCCGGCGGCGGTTTCCGTCCCGGTGGCGGTCCGAGCGGCCCGCCCGGTGGCGGCGGTGGCCGTCCGGGTCCGGGCAACCGGGGTCGTGGCGGGACACAGGGCGCCTTCGGGCGTCCGGGCGGTCCGGCGCGTCGCGGCCGTAAGTCGAAGCGCGCGAAGCGCCAGGAATTCGACAACATGCAGGCCCCGGCGGTCGGCGGCGTCCGCGTCAAGCACGGTGACGGCGAGGTCGTCAGGCTTCCTGCCGGCGCGTCGCTGACGGACTTCGCCGAGAAGGTCGGAGTCGACCCGGCGTCGCTCGTCCAGGTGCTGTTCCACCTCGGCGAGATGGTGACCGCGACCCAGTCGGTCAACGAGGAGACGCTGGAACTGCTCGGCACCGAGCTGAACTACGACGTCCAGCTGGTCTCGCCCGAGGACGAGGACCGCGAGCTGCTGCAGTCGTTCGACATCGACTTCGGTTCCGACGAAGGCGACGAGGACGACCTGGCGCCGCGGCCGCCGGTGGTGACCGTCATGGGTCACGTCGACCACGGTAAGACCAAGCTGCTGGACGCGATCCGGATGGCGAACGTCGTTGCCAAGGAAGCCGGCGGTATCACCCAGCACATCGGCGCCTACCAGGTGACGACCGAGGTCGACGGCCAAGAGCGGGCCATCACCTTCGTCGACACCCCGGGTCACGAGGCGTTCACCGCCATGCGTGCCCGTGGTGCGCAGGCCACCGACATCGTCATCCTGGTGGTCGCGGCCGACGACGGCGTGATGCCGCAGACGATCGAGGCGCTGAACCACGCCAGGGCGGCGAACGTCCCGATCGTGGTCGCGGTGAACAAGATCGACGTCCCGAGTGCGGACCCGGCCAAGGTGCGCGGTCAGCTGACCGAGTACGGCCTGGTGCCCGAGGAGTACGGCGGCGACACGATGTTCGTCGACGTTTCGGCGAAGTCCCGGATCAACATCGACGGGCTGCTCGAAGGTGTCGTGCTGACCGCGGACGCGGCGCTCGACCTGCGGGCCAACCCGAAGATGCACGCCGAGGGCATCGCGATCGAGGCGAACCTCGACAAGGGCCGTGGTCCGGTGGCGACCGTGCTGGTTCAGCGCGGCACGCTCCGGGTCGGCGACTCGATGGTGGTCGGTCCGGCGTACGGCCGGGTCCGGGCCATGCTCGACGAGCACGGCAACAACGTCGAGGAGGCGACCCCGTCGCGTCCGGTCCTGGTGCTCGGTCTGACCGCGGTGCCGGGTGCGGGCGACAAGTTCCTGGTGGTCGACGACGACCGCAGGGCCCGGCAGATCGCCGAGAAGCGTGAAGCCCGTGCCCGTGCGGCCGCCAACGCCAAGCGTCGCGCCCGCCGTACCCTCGAGGACTTCATGGCCTCGATGGAGAAGGGCGAGGCCCAGGAGCTGCTGCTGATCCTCAAGGGCGACGTGTCCGGTTCGGTCGAGGCGCTGGAAGACGCGCTGGTCCGGATCGAGGTCGGCGACGAGGTGAACCTGCGGATCATCGACCGCGGTGTCGGTGCGATCAACGAGAACGACGTCAACCTGGCCATCGCGTCGAACGCCGTCATCATCGGCTTCAACGTGCGGCCGGCGGGCAAGGCCGGTGACCTGGCCGAGCGCGAGGGCGTGGATGTCCGGTACTACTCGGTCATCTACTCGGCGATCGACGACATCGAGGCCGCCCTGAAGGGCATGCTCAAGCCGATCTACGAGGAGGTCACTCTCGGCCAGGCGGAGATCCGCGAGATCTTCCGCTCCTCGAAGGTGGGCAACATCGCCGGTTGCTGGGTGACCAGCGGCCTGCTGAAGCGCAACGCGAAGGTCCGGTTGATCCGGGACGGCGCCGTGGTCGTCGACAACACCGAGTTGTCGTCGCTGAAGAGGTTCAAGGACGACGCGTCCGAGGTCCGCGAGGGCTTCGAGTGCGGTCTGACCATCAACAACTTCAACGACATCAAGATCGGTGACGTCGTCGAGGCGTTCGAGCTCCGCGAGAAGCCGCGCAGCTGATAGTTCGGTGACGGCCCGGGCCGGAAGGTCCGGGCCGTCGGAGTAACGTCCGGGGAGCCTGTAATACACAGCGTCTCCCCGGACGTACTCATGAATGAGGGAGTGAGCCCTGATGGGTGAAGCAAGGGCGAAGCAGCTGGCCGACCGGATCCAGGTGCTCGTCGCGGAGCTGCTCGAGCGCCGGGTCAAGGACCCGCGGCTGGGCTTCGTCACGGTGACGGATGCCCGGCTGACCGGTGACCTGCGCGAGGCCAGCGTCTTCTACACGGTGTACGGCGACGAGCAGGCGCGCGCGTCGACCGCCGCGGCGCTGGAGTCGGCCAAGGGCCTGATCCGCAGCGAGGTCGGCAAGGCGCTGGGGCTGCGGCACACACCGAGCGTGGCGTTCTTCCTGGACGCCGTCCCGGAGAACGCCGGGCAGATCGAAGAGCTGCTGGCCAAGGCCCGCGAGGCCGACGCCGAGGTGGCCAAGTCCGCCGCGGGCGCCAAGCCGGCCGGCGACGCGGATCCGTACAAGCACAAGGCCGACGACGAGGACGACGAGGACTGAGTACTGCGTTGACCGGTACTTTCACCCCGGCGTCCGACGGCATCGTGGTCGTCGACAAACCGGACGGGATGACCTCGCACACCGTCGTCGCCCGGATCCGCCGGCTGGCAGGCACCCGCAAGGTGGGCCACGCCGGCACGCTGGACCCGATGGCGACCGGCGTACTCGTCGTCGGCATCAACCGCGCGACCCGGCTGCTCGGCCATCTCCAGCTGGCGGACAAGTCGTACGACGCGACGATCCGCCTCGGCGCGACCACCACCACGGACGACGCCGAGGGCGAGATCGTGTCGACGTTCCCGGTCGACGGCGTGACCGCGGAGGCGATCTCGGTGGCGGTGGACGGCTTCCGCGGGGAGATCTCGCAGGTGCCGTCGAAGGTGTCCGCGATCAAGGTCGACGGCAAGCGCGCCTACGAACGCGTCCGGGCGGGCGAGGAGGTCGCACTCAAGGCTCGGGCTGTCACGGTCTCGCGGTACGACATCCTCGACGTCCGGGTCGGCGCCGACGCGATCGACGTGGACGTGTCGGTCGACTGCTCCAGCGGCACGTACATCCGGGCGCTTGCCCGCGACCTCGGCGCCGAGCTCGGCGTCGGCGGTCACCTGACGGCGCTGCGTCGTACCCGGGTGGGCTCGTTCGACCTGAAACAAGCCCACAGTCTGGAGTCGTTGGCCGAGTCCTTCGACTGGCTGCCGATCGCGGATGTTGCCGCCGGCACCTTTCCTCGGTATGACGCCGATGACGCCCAGGCCGCCGCGATCCGGACCGGACGTCCGCTGCCCGGTCTCAACCTCGAGCCGGGGCAGACCGCGATGTTCGACCCCAAAGGCACCTTCCTGGCGCTCTACGAACCCCACGGACCGATCGCGAAACCCACCGCCGTCTTCGTCAGCTGAGAATTGTCGGCGCGGTCCCGTAGCGTGCTGAAGCATGAAATACGGATTCGTGATGGCGTACGGCGACGCGCGCGATGCCGCTGAACTGGCGGTGATCGCCGAGGAGAACGGGTGGGACGGGTTCTTCGTGTGGGAGTCGATCTGGGGGATCGACGCCTGGGTGATGCTCGGTGCCGCTGCGATGACGACCCAGCGGATCCGGCTGGGCACGATGCTCACGCCGGTGCCGCGACGAAAACCGTGGGACCTGGCGGGACAGGTGTCGACCGTTGACAACCTGAGCGGTGGACGGGTGATCCTCTCCGCCGGGCTAGGCGTGACCGGGGACGAGCGCTTCTGGCTGTTCGAGGAGGATCCGGGTCGAAAGGTGCGCGCTGAGCTCCTGGACGACTCGTTGGAGATGCTCCAGCTCCTTTGGCGCGACGAGCCGTTCGACTACTCCGGCAAGCACTACCGGTCGAAGAAGGTCGACGAGCTGATGCCGCCCGCGCCGCCGCCCCCGGTGCAGCAGCCGCGGGTGCCCACGTGGGTGGTCGGTGGCTGGCCGCGGCCCAAGTCGATGCGCCGGGCCGCGCTGCAGGACGGCTGGCTACCGGCGTACGTCGGTGACGGTGAGCTGACACCGGAGCTCCTGACGCAAGGCATCGACTGGATCCGCAAGGAACGCGAGACCCACGGCCTCACGATGGACGGGTACGACGTGCCGGCCGAAGGCCACACCTCCGCCGACGATCCGGCCGCCGCGGACACGGTCCGTCCGTGGGCCGAGGCTGGTGCCACCTGGTGGATCGATGCCGACTGGTCCTCGATGGATCGCGACGTCGTCCGGCAGGCCGCCGAACGCCGCCTCAAAGCCGGACCACCCCGAGTCGACTGAGGTCATGTCTGGCAGTCCAGCGCCTACTGCGGGGCACTCGGCGCTACGGCGCTGGACTGCCAGACATGACCTGAGCACGTACGCTGGAGTGGTGCGTTCTCGTCCGACCTTGGCATGGGCCCCTGGGCCTGAAGTGCTGGCATTGGAGCCGGGGTCGACGGACATCGGCCCGCTCGCGCAGACCGTGGCCGCCGGCGGAGTCGTCGTACTGAGCGGTGCCGGCCTCTCCGCCGAGTCCGGCATCCCGGACTACCGCGGCGAGAGCGGCAGCCTGCGGACCCACACCCCGATGACGTACGGCGACTTCGTGGCCAGCGAATCCGGCCGCCGGCGGTACTGGGCGCGCAGCCACCTCGGCTGGCGCACGATCGCGCGCGCCGCCCCGAACGACGGCCACCACGCGGTCGCAGCGCTCCAGGCCCGCGGCTACCTCAACGGAGTCATCACCCAGAACGTCGACGGCCTCCACCAAGCGGCCGGCGCCCGCGATGTGATCGAGTTGCACGGCAACCTCGACCGCGTCATCTGCCTCGACTGCGGTACGACGTCCGCGCGCGAAGCCCTCGACCGCCGGCTGAAGGACGCGAACCAGGACTTCGAGGCCGAGGTCACCCGGATCAACCCCGACGGCGACGCGGAACTCCCGGCCGAGGCAGTCGGCACGTTCCAGCTGGTCGACTGCACCAAGTGCGGCGGCATCCTCAAACCCGACGTCGTCTTCTTCGGGGAGAACGTGCCCCGGCTCCGCGTCGAGCGCTGCTACCAGCTGATCGACGACGCGAACGCCGTACTCGTCCTGGGCTCGTCCCTCACGGTGATGTCCGGCTTCCGCTTCGTCCGGCACGCGGCCAAGTCGGGTACGCCGGTGCTGATCATCAACCAGGGGCTGACCCGCGGTGATCCGTACGCGACCCAGCGGGTCAATCTGCCGCTGGGCCAGGCCTTGACGGAACTGCTGGAAGAAACCACCGGGCCGAGCCATGCGTGAGGTGGCCCGGCCCGGAGTCCGCAATACGGATTGGAAAGGGTCAGCGTTGCGCGCTGGTCCGTACGCGGTTCAGGGAGGCCTCGAGGGCCTGGGGTGATGCAGCGGCTTGCTTCGCCAAGGTGCGCCCACGAGCGGCCCAGGCGGACTGCTCCGCTGCGGTCACCGTGGCCGGCGCACCGGTCAGCGTCTTGTAGGTGAGCGACGCCATCCCGGCCTCGCCCTCGTAGCGCGGGTGGTAGTTGAAGGCCCGGAGCAGATTGATGTCCTTGCCCTGGATCCACGCCTGACCGTCCGGCGCACAGGCGTCGTGCCCGGTGGACGGCCCGAACGTGTCGACGTACGTCGCTCCGCCCGCCGCGGCCGCATTCGACACAGCCGCGTTCAACGCCTGCTCGATCGAGTACAGGTAGCTGTAGTCGCCGTCCGCGAACGGCAGCACCGACGGGCAGGTGCCGTGCTCCGGCGCGATCTTCGGATAGCCGACCAGCAGGATCGTTGCCTTCGGCGACCGGGCTTTGATGCCCTGGACAACGACCGCGATCCGGGTCTGGGTCTGCGCGATCTTCGCCCGCAGCGTGTCCACCCCGTCAACGGTGAAGTGCGCCTTGCACGGCGCACCGGTCGGATCAGAGGCCCGCAGCCCGGGGCAGGTGTCGATGATGCTGCCGAACACGCCGAAGTCGTTCCCGCCGATCCCGACCGTCACCAGGTCCGTGTCCGGCGTCAGCGCATCGAACTGCGGCGCGGCCGTGCCGAGCACGGTGCTCTGCGGCTGCAGCATGTCGGTCGTATCGGCGCCGCCGCAGCTGACATCGGTCAGGCGCACGTGCAGCGCGGCCGCGAGCAGCTTCGGATAGTTGTTGTACGACCGCACGCAGCCGAGCGACAGCAGATCCGGCAGCGGCACGAACGGCGCCGAGGTGTACGAGTCGCCGAGCGCGACGTAGTGGGTGAAGCGCGGAGCGGCCGAGGCGTTGGCAACCGGAATGCTGCCGAGCAGAACGAGTGCCGCGCAGGCAGCAAGCAGACGACGGAACTTCACGAGACCTCCCCAGGCTCACCAGTGCGCCGCCACCTTAAGTTGAGTCACCGCATGATTACAAGGGGTGATCCGCGGGCCGGTGGGACGGGCCCGCGGCAAACATGGAATCCTGCTGCCATGCGTGTCTGGCACGGATTGGACCAGGTGAGCCCGGAATTCGGGCCGACGGTCGTCACGATCGGCAACTTCGACGGTGTGCACCGCGGTCACCAGGAGGTGCTCGCGCACGCCAAGGCGCGGGCGGCCGAGCTGGGCGGCCTGCCGGTCGTCGCGCTCACCTTCGACCCGCACCCGATGCGGGTACTGCGGCCCGACCACGCGCCGCTGATGCTCAGCGAGCCCGAGCAGCGCGCCGAGCTGCTCGGCCGGCACGGCGCCGACGCGGTGCTTATCCTCCCGTTCACCAAGGAGGTGTCGGGCTGGTCGCCGGAGGAGTTCATCGACCGGGTGCTGGTCACGGCGCTGCACGCGAAGGCAGTCGTGGTCGGCGAGAACTTCCGCTTCGGCCACAAGGCGGCCGGACACGTCGACACGCTCGTCCAGGCGGGTGCGCAGTACGGCTTCCAGGTCGAGGGATTGAGCCTGGCGGGGGAGCAGCAGCCCTGGTCGTCGACGTACGTGCGCCAGCAGCTCGCCGACGGTGACGTCGAGGCGGCCGCGGAGGCGCTCGGCCGGCCGTTCCGGGTCACTGGCGTGGTCATCGAGGGCGACAAGCGCGGCCGCGAGCTCGGCTACCCGACTGCCAACATCCCCGCCGACCCTGGCGCCGCGGTGCCGCAGGACGGCGTGTACGCCGGGTGGCTGACCGTCCTGACACCGGCTCCCGGCGCTCCGGCGTACCCGGACCCGCTGCCGGCGGCGATCAGCGTCGGCAGCAATCCGACCTTCGACGGCGTGGACCGCCGGGTAGAGTCGTACGTGCTGGACCGCGACGACCTCGAGCTGTACGGCGCCAAAGTGGCGATCGACTTCGTCGCCCGGCTGCGCGGTACGCAGATCCGGTTCGACACCATCGACGACCTGCTCGTGCAGATGAAGGCGGACGTCGACGGCGCCCGGGGCCTGCTCGCAGGGGATTAGGGTGACGCGTCCACGGACTGATACGCTGGCTGCTGCCGTCTGAACGGCCGCGGACAGAGAGTGCTCGGGTGAAGAATGCCCCGGTGCGCCGCGCAACGGAAATCGAGAGGAAACCTGTGTCATCTGTTGATGCCGCAACGAAGAAGAAGATCATGGGTGAGTACGCCCTGACCGAGGGTGACACCGGGTCCCCCGAGGTCCAGGTCGCGCTGCTGACGCACCGCATCGCACACCTCACCGAGCACCTGAAAGAGCACAAGCACGACCACCACAGCCGTCGTGGCCTGCTGCTGCTCGTCGGCCAGCGCCGCCGGCTGCTGAACTACCTGGCGAAGAAGGACATCAACCGCTACCGGTCCTTGATCGAGCGGCTCGGCCTTCGCCGATGACGTCGCGAGGAGCGGCCCCCGAAACCTGGGTGGCCGCTCCTGGCGTATCCGCGCCCTGATAAGACGGGGTCGCGGGCCTACAACTGAATACAGACGCAAGACGTACGAGGCGACGCGAAGCGCGTGGCGGGAGGACGACCGGTCCTCGGTAGTGGCCTTCGGAACACAGATTCCGCGGGCCTCGATCGAAGACCGGCACCCCGGTAGCTCGCGCCTCGCAGTCGTCACACTGTGAGAGAGGGGTATCCCGTGTCGGGATCCACAAGTGCGCCCATGGAGGGCGCCGAATTCGCTGAGGCCGTCATCGACAACGGCAGCTTCGGCACCCGCACCGTCCGCTTCGAGACGGGCCGTCTGGCCCAGCAGGCCGCGGGCTCCGCGGCTGCCTACCTCGACGGCGACACGATGGTGCTGTCGGCCACCACGGCCAGCAAGAAGCCCAAGGACCAGTTCGACTTCTTCCCGTTGACGGTGGACGTCGAGGAGCGGATGTACGCCGCGGGCCGGATCCCCGGCTCGTTCTTCCGCCGCGAGGGTCGCCCGTCCGAAGAGGCGATCCTGACCTGCCGGCTGATCGACCGCCCGCTGCGGCCGTCGTTCGTCTCCGGTCTGCGCAACGAGATCCAGGTCGTCATCACGGTCCTGGCGCTGAACCCGGACAAGCTGTACGACGTGCTCGCGATCAACGCGGCCTCGATGTCGACGCAGCTGGCCGGCCTGCCGTTCTCCGGCCCGATCGGCGGCGTCCGCGTCGCGCTGATCGAGGGCCAGTGGGTGGCGTTCCCGACCCACACCGAGCTCGAGGACGCGGTCTTCGACATGGTGGTGGCCGGTCGCGTGACCGACACCGGTGACGTCGCGATCATGATGGTCGAGGCCGAGTCCACCCCGGGCACCTTCGAGAAGGTCGCCAGCGGTGTGCAGGCGCCGACCGAGGAGGTCGTGGCCGAGGGCCTCGAGGCCTCCAAGGCGTTCATCAAGACCCTGGTCGAGGCGCAGGCCGACCTGGCCGCGCGGGCCGCGAAGCCGACCGGTGAGTTCCCGGTCTTCCCGGACTACGCCGACGACGCGTTCGCCGCGGTCGAGGCCGCCGCGAGCGAGGAGCTGGCCCAGGCGCTGACCATCGCCGGCAAGCACGAGCGCGAGGACGCCACCGACGCGGTCAAGGCCGCCACGGTGGACAAGCTGGCCGCCGACTTCGAGGGCCGCGAGAAGGAGCTGTCCGCAGCCTTCCGCTCGCTGACCAAGAAGCTGGTCCGGCAGCGCGTGCTGACCGAGAAGGTCCGCATGGACGGCCGCGGGCTGGCCGACATCCGGCCGCTCAAGGCGCAGGTGCGGGTGCTCCCGCGGGTGCACGGTTCGGCGCTGTTCGAGCGCGGCGAGACCCAGATCATGGGTGTCACCACGCTGAACATGCTCCGGATGGAGCAGCAGCTGGACACGCTCTCCCCGGAGACGCGCAAGCGCTACATGCACAACTACAACTTCCCGCCGTACTCGACCGGTGAGACCGGCCGGGTGGGTTCGCCGAAGCGCCGCGAGATCGGTCACGGCGCGCTGGCCGAGCGGGCCCTGGTGCCGGTGCTGCCGTCGCGCGAGGACTTCCCGTACGCGCTGCGTCAGGTGTCCGAGGCCCTCGGGTCGAACGGCTCCACCTCGATGGGTTCGGTCTGCGCCTCGACGCTGTCGCTGCTGTCGGCCGGTGTGCCGCTGAAGGCGCCGGTCGCCGGTATCGCGATGGGCCTCATCTCCGGTGAGGTCGACGGCGAGACGCAGTACGTCGCGCTGACCGACATCCTCGGCGCGGAGGACGCGTTCGGCGACATGGACTTCAAGGTCGCCGGCACGAAGGACTTCGTCACCGCCCTGCAGCTGGACACCAAGCTGGACGGTATCCCGGCCAGCGTGCTGGCCGGTGCGCTGACCCAGGCCAAGGGCGCCCGCCTGACGATCCTGGACGTGATGGCCAAGGCCATCGACGCGCCGGGTGAGATGAGCGAGTTCGCCCCGCGGGTCATCTCGGTGAAGGTCCCGGTCGACAAGATCGGCGAGGTCATCGGCCCGAAGGGCAAGATGATCAACCAGATCACCGAGGACACCGGCGCCGACATCTCGATCGAGGACGACGGCACCGTCTACATCGGCGCGACCGACGGCCCGAGCGCGGAGGCCGCGCGCGCTGCCATCAATGCGATCGCGAACCCGACCATGCCGGAGAAGGGTGAGCGCTACCTGGGCACGGTCGTGAAGACGACCAACTTCGGTGCGTTCATCAGCCTGCTGCCGGGCAAGGACGGCCTGCTGCACATCAGCAAGCTGCGTCCGCTGGCCGGTGGCAAGCGGGTCGAGGCCGTCGAGGACGTGCTCTCGGTCGGCCAGAAGCTCCAGGTCGAGATCGCCGAGATCGACGACCGCGGCAAGCTCTCGCTGATCCCGGTCATCGAGGGTGAAGAGGGCAAGAAGGACGACGAGAAGAAGGCCGAGTCCGCGGCCGAGTGACTCGTGCGATCACCAGCACACTGCTGAGCCCGGAGGCGGGCGGTCCGGTCAAACGGACCGTCCTGCCCTCCGGGCTTCGTGTGCTGTCCCAGTCCGTCCCAGGCTTCCGATCGGTGACGTTCGGACTCTGGGTCGGCGTCGGCTCCCGGGACGAACCGGAACCGCTGGCCGGCGCCACGCACTTCCTCGAGCACCTGCTGTTCAAGGGCACCGAGCGCCGCGACGCGCTCGAGATCTCCGCCGAGATCGACGCGGTCGGCGGTGAGATGAACGCCTTCACCGGCAAGGAGTACACGTGCTACTACGCGCGGGTGCTCGACTCCGACCTGCCGCTCGCGGTCGACGTCATCTGCGACATGATCACCTCCGCCACGCTGACCAGCGCGGACGTGGAGAGCGAGCGCGACGTCATCGACGAAGAGATCGCGATGCACGCCGACGAGACGTCGGACCACATCCACGACCTGTTCGCCGAGCAACTGTGGGGCAAGTCCCCGCTCGGCCGTTCGATCACCGGTACGCCGGAATCGCTCGCCGGACTGTCCCGCCAGCAGATCGTCGGCTGGTACCGGCGCCGCTACAAGCCGTCCAACATCGTGGTCTCGGTGGCCGGCAACGTCGACCACGCCGACGTCGTTCGCCTGGTACGTAAGGCGTTCGAGCGTCACTGGGTCACCGCCGAGGCCGAGCCCGTTGCCGTACGGCGCGCTCCCGGCAAGCGCGTCCCGACGTACGGCGGGGTGCAGGTGCACCACCGCGACGTCGAGCAGGCACATCTCGTGCTCGGCATGCCAGGCCTGGTCCGCAGCGACGAGCGCCGGTACATCGCCGGCGTACTGCACGGGATCGTCGGCGGCGGGATGTCGTCGCGACTGTTCCAGGAAGTGCGGGAGAAGCGCGGCCTGGCGTACTCCGTGTTCACGTTCGGCTCGGCGTACGCCGACTCCGGCATGGTCGGCGTGTACGCCGGATGCCTGCCGAAGAAGGCCCCCGAAGTACTCGACGTGATCCGCGGCGAGCTCCAATCGATTGCCAGCGGCAACATCACGCCGGACGAGCTGCTCCGCGGCAAGGGCCAGATGCGCGGCTCGGTCGTGATGGGCCTCGAGGACACCGGCGCCAAGATGACCCGCATCGCGAAGGCGGAGCTGGTCTACGGCGAGCTGCCCACGGTCGACGAGATCCTGCACCGGATCGACTCGGTCACCCTCGACGAGGTCACCGCCCTGGCCGCCGACCTCTACGCCGGCACCCCCGCCCTGACCGTCATGGGCCCGTTCGACGAGAACACCACCGCCTTCACCGTCTAAGGTCCTGTCTGGCAGACTGACAGATGGCCTGGGGGAGGCTTGGGGGCAGGTCATGGGCACGGTCGAGGACTTCCGGGGTGAGCTGATTCATCCGGGCGATCCGTCGTACGACGAGTACCGCACGGTCTGGAACGGGTCGATCGATCGTCGGCCCGGGGTGATCGCACGGTGTACGGGGGTCGCCGATATTCGGAGTGCGCTCGCGTATGCCCGTCGTACCGGCGGGCCGGTTGCGGTGCGGGGTGGCGGGCACAGTTTTCCGGGGCACTCGACGTGTGACGGCGGGATCGTGCTGGATCTGAGTCTGCTGAAGGGGATCCGGGTCGATCCGGTACGGCGTACCGCTCGCGCGCAAGCCGGCGTACTGCTGGGGGAGCTCGATCGGGAGACGCAGGAGTTCGGGCTGGCGACGCCGGCCGGGATCGTCACGCATACAGGGCTTGCGGGGCTGACGCTCGGCGGTGGGATCGGCTGGCTGATGCGCAAGTACGGGCTGACGGTCGACAACCTGCTCTCCGTCGACGTGGTCACGGCCGAGGGTGAGCTGCTGACGGCCAGCGCGGACACCAACGCCGAGCTGTTCTGGGGGATCCGTGGCGGTGGCGGGAACTTCGGCATCGTCACCGAGTTCGAGTTCCAGCTGCATCCGGTCGGCCCGACTGTGTACGCCGGAATCGTCGCCTGGCCGATGGACCAGTCTCCGCAGGTACTGCGTTTCTACCGCGACTGGATCGCCGATGTGCCGGACGAGCTGACCACCGCGGTCGTGCACCGGTGTCTGCCTTCCCTGCCGACGATTCCGTCCGAGCTGCACGCCCGGCCGGCAGTGGTCGTGGTCGTGAGCTACTCCGGATCCGTCGAGGACGGCGAGCGGGTTGTCGCACCGCTGAAGGCCCTCGCGCCACCGATGCTGGATCTCTGCACAGCGCGGCCCTTCCTGAGCCTGCAGTCGATGCTCGACCCGACCTTCCCGCACGGGCGTTGGTACTACACCCGTGCGTGCGACGTCGACGAGCTGACCGACGAGGTGATCGACATCGCGGTCGAGCGCGGGCTGGCGATCGATTCGCCGTTCTCGCTGTTCCCGATCTTCCACCTCGGCGGCGCGATCGCGCGGATGGACCCGGACAGCACGGCGTACGGCGGTCGCTCGCACGGGCACGCGTTCAACTTCGTTGGCGCGACCCTCGGTCCGGACGGATTCGACGCGCAACGCGAATGGGTCCGTGAATCCTCGCGTGCGCTCGAGCCGCACCAAGCGGGCGTCTACGTCAACTTCCTCACCGACGAGGGCACCGACCGGATCCGCTCGGCGTACGGCGCGACGACGTACGACCGGCTGCAGGCGCTCAAGCAGAAGTACGACCCTGGGAACCTGTTCCACCTGAACCAGAACATCCCGCCGAACTGAGCCGGACCAGCAGCGTTTGATAGCCACGCAACACCAGCCGGTCGCGGCGGGAGGCTGGTCCGGCGGACGTGATCGTCGGGAAGCGGTCGAGCAGGCGAGCGAAGGCCACCTTCGCTTCCAGGCGGGCCAGGCTGTTGCCCAGGCAGATGTGGGCGCCGGCGCCGAAGCTCAGTGGCTTGTTGTCGGCGCGCGCCGGATCGAAGCGATCAGGCTGCGGGAAACGTGCCGGATCGCGGTTCGCGGCGCCGAGCAGCAGGATGAGGTCGCTGCCCGCGGGCATCGCGATACCTCCGGCCGACAGCCCGTCCGTGCGGGCGACGCGGGTCGTGACCTGCACCGGGGAGTCGAAACGCAGTACCTCCTCGACGAAGGCCGCGGGTTCCGAGGCGAGTCCTGGTTGGTCGAGCAGGATCGCCAAGCCGTTGCCGAGCAGGTCCGTGGTCGTCTCGAAGCCGGCCACGAGGAGCAGGATCAGGTTCGCGAGCAGCTCCTCGTCGGACAATCGCCCGTCTCCCGCATCGCGCGCGGCGACCAGAGCGCCGACCAGTCCGTCGGCTGAAGGTTCTCGGATCAGCTCGGCAAAGTACTCGCCGAGCTCGTGCGCAGCCGCATCAGCGGAGGCATCCGACGCGTCGGTGAGTTCCAGCGCCGCCGTGAGATCGGACGCGAGCGGGCGGAAGCGATCCCGCTCGGACGCCGGTACGCCGAGGAGTTCGCAGATGACCGTGACCGGCAACTGAAAGGCGAACCGATCCATGAAGTCCACCGTCGTCGGGAGACTGTCGAGCAGATCGTCCACGGCGGTCTCGATCGCAGGTCGCAGAGCGGCGACGCGGCGGGGTGTGAAGACCTGTGAAATCAGCGATCGCATCCGCCCGTGATCGGGAGGATTGGCTCGAAGGATCGAGCGCTGCATCAGCTCGAGCGACGGCTCGCTTGACGGATCGGACGGGATCCCGAAGCCCGGATTCCGCAGTACTTCGTTAGCCGCTGCGTAGCCGACGATCACGAAGACGGTATCGGCGATCGGCAGCACCGGGCCGAGACGATGTGCCTCGGCATAGAGCGGGAACGGATCGGCCCGACCGGCCGGTGACAGCAGGGACTCGATGAGGTTCATGCCCGCCGCCCGAGGAGGATGTAGCCGACGGCGTACACGGTTGCGCCGGCGACCTCGAAGATCTGGATCAGGCCGAACCGCGGACCCGACGTGAAGATGAACAGACCGCCGATCGTGTAGGCGAGAGCGCCGATACCTAGCAGCACGCCGACCAGCCGCAGCCGCTGTCGCAGCGTCCAGCCCAGCCAGAGATAGCTCAGCGGGAAGACGAGCAACGCCGGGAAGACGATCAGCGCCGCGGGCGTATCGAGATCGACGGGTTCGTGCACCATGCTCGGCGCGTACTCCGCCCGCACCGGGTTGTGCGAGCCGTCGAAGATGATCAGCGCGAACCAGAGCAGCGTGCCGACCAAGGCGGCGTACCAGGCTCCGAGATCGCGACGGCGCCCAATTTGGTTGCCTAGCGCATTCATGCTGGCCAGGCAGACGATCTGCAGGGCTAGGCCTGCCGCCTGGATGTCGTGTGTCAGCCCGTACCGCTCGCCGACGTTCGCGATGCTCCAGCCGTCACGGGCCGGGTGCAGCAGCGTCCCGAGCCAGAACACCGGCCCGCCGATGAACGCGGTCAGTCGTGCGGTGGTGCGGAGTTGCCGGCGGAGGCCGGTCGGCGCGGGAAGGGTCTCGGTCATCGCTGCTCCGATTTCACTAGAGTGTTCCTCTAGCGAATCACTAGTGACTCGCTCTAGTCAACTGGTAACCTGTCGGCATGAGCGTGAGAGCGGAGAGGGCGCAGGCCAACCGGCAGCGGATGCGGACGGCAGCGCAGACCCTGTTCATCAGCCGGGGGTACTCCGCGACGTCGATGCAGGCGATCGCCGACGAGGCCGGGATGGCGGTGCAGACGCTGTACTTCACCTTCCGCACGAAGCGCGCGCTGCTCAGCGAGCTGCTCGACGTCGCGATCGCGGGTGACGACGAGCCGGTGCCGACACTGGAGCGGCCTCGGGTGCTGGCCGCCATCGACAACCCTGATCCGGTGGCGCAGTTGCACGAGTTGGCCGGGATCGCCCGGGAGATCTACGAGCGGGTCGCGCCGGTTCTCCAGGTTGTCGCGCATGCAGCGCCAGGCGACCCCGAGATCCACGAGCTGTGGATGACCAACAACGCCCAGCGAGCTGTCGTGATGGAGCGGTACATCACGGCCCTCGCCGCCAAGACGCCGTTGCGCGACGGGCTCGACACCGCGATGGCGACCGATATCGCGCTCGCTCTGCAGAGCCCGGAGATGTACCAGTTCTTCAACACGCGTAGGGGCTGGTCGCCGGACCGCTGGGAGCAGTGGACCGCGGATGCCCTGGTGACACAGCTCCTTCCGCCCCGATAGGGTCGTTCACGTCACCACGTGATCTGCCACTGGATCCCATCGGACGGGCGGGGCCCGATTCGGGGATGACACGCATTTGACGGCTGCGGTGAGCGGCGCCGAATACCCGGCGCGGCTCCGGCCTGTCTGCGTGAAAGAGGATCCTTGTGCTGGATGCGTTCCGTACTGCCCGCGATTCGTTGCTCGATGCCGTCCGGGTCGCGCCCGGCTGGCTGACGACGTACTCGATGTTGCAACTGGTCCTGGCGGTTCTGCCGGGTGCTCAGGTTGTGCTGATCCGCGCGCTGGTCGACGGCGGCGGGACTTGGGGACCGCTGCTGGGACTGACGTTTGTGGTCGGAGCGATGTATCCGCTCACGCAGGTGTCCAACATCGCCGGCCAGCGGATGATGTTGCGCTTGAGGCTCGACTATCGCGTTGAGCTCGCGCGGGTCGCGGCGCGGTTGAGTCCGAGCCGGCTGGCTGAGCCTGAGGTTGTGAGGGACCTGGAGGCCGGTCAGGCGGCGACGGATCCGATGAGTGACGTCGCGGGCAAGCCGGTGCAGGTGTTGAGCGCAGCGGTGACGTCGGTGCTGTTGTGCATCACGATCGCCTCGATCAATGTGCTGTCCGGGCTTCTCGTGCTCGCCGCGTTGGTGCCGACCGTGCTCGCGTTCACGCTGATCTCGCGGATGGAGGCGAAGGACTGGCCGCGCGTCGGCGAGTACGAGCGCGCGGCGGCGTACGCGACCGAACAGCTGATCCAGCAGCGCTCGGGCACGGAGCTCGCAGTACTCGGATCCGGGTGGAAGGTCGCCGACCTGATCGCCGATAGCCGGACGCACGCGACCCACGTGCTCGATCGGATGATCAGGACGGCGATGAACTTCGAGCTGGCCGCCGCGGTGGTCACCGTCATGCTCTTCGGCGGAGCGCTGGTCGCCCTCGTGGGCGGCGGTGCGAACGGGGGAGCGGCCGCCGCAGCAGTTGCCGGCACGATCACGGGTCTCAACGCGATCCGTCAGTGCGGGTATGCGTTCGGCAGCATCGTCACCGCGGCTCCACAAGCCATGATCTACAGGCGATTCGTCCACAGCGTGCCACCCGCCGAACGCCAGACCGTCGTACCGCGGGTCGAGTCGGTCGCCCTCGAGCACGTCAGCTTCAGGTACGGCGATGTGCCCGTGCTGCGCGATGTCTGCATCGAGGCGCGCCGCGGCGAACTCGTCGCGCTGGTCGGCGTGAACGGCGCAGGTAAGTCAACCGCGATCAACCTGCTCGTCGGCAGCCTGAGTCCGGACTGCGGTCAGGTGCTGATCGACGGCAAGGATGCGGCAGACCTGACCGAGGCGGAGCGACTCGGGTACTTCGGCCTGCTGGTACAGGAATTCGGGCGCTTCGAGTTCACGCTCCGCGATGCTGTGGCGCTCGGGTCCCCGGGCCCGGTGCGCGACCGATCCGTGCAGACTGCCCTGGCCGACACCTTCGCGGCCGGCCTGTCCCTCGAGACACAACTGGGCCAGCAATGGGGCGGCACCGGGATCTCTGGTGGCCAATGGCAACGACTCGCACTGTCCCGGATCCGCCTTCGCAACGCCGGCGTCTGGATCCTCGACGAACCCACGTCGGCGATCGACGCGGAAGCGGAGCGCGAGATCTTCGCGGAGCTTCGCCGTACCAAGGAAGAACGGATCACGATCGTGGTGTCGCACCGCGCGTGGACGCTTCGTGAGATGGATCGCATCTACGTCATCGACGGCGGCACGGTGGTGCAGCAAGGAACCTACACCGAACTGACGGCCCGGCAAACCGGCCGTTTCGCCCGGCTGTTCGCAGCCCAGCAGGAGTGAGCGACCACTGCGTGCAGGCGTTCGAATACTCGGTGCAGTCCTCGACTGCGCATTTGTGAGCACATGACCAAATTGCTGTGATCTGGTCTGTCATCTGATGACTCTGACGGACTGATCTGATTAAGTGAGGGCTCGCTCCGCAAGGAGTGGCTGGTCATCTGAGGTCTTGGCAAAGTAACGCCTACGTTACGCGCCGCCGCTTTGTGCCTGACAACGTTGACATGCGCAGTTTCGACCAGCCACCATGACGTGATCCGCCCGCTTAGCGGCCCTCCCGCCGAGGAAGTTGGTTTGACCGTGCGACGTCTGACTGGGGTAGTGGGGGCGGTGCTCGGCTTAACGCTGGTGCTCGCCTCATGTGGAGACGGAAAGAGCAGCAGCGGTGGCAGCGGCTCCGGCAGCAAGAGCGAAGTCATCGCGATCGCCGCCGATCCGCTGGAGTACATCAACCCGCTGAACGAGAACGGCAGCCCGGGGATCCAGATCGCGATGGCGATGTTCGCCCCGCTGGTGACCACGGACCCGAACACGGGCAAGCTGCAGAACGTGATGGCCGACTCGGTCACGCCCGACAAGACCAGCCAGACCTGGACGATCAAGCTGAAGCCCGGCAACACCTTCCAGAACGGCCAGGCGGTCACCGCCAAGGACTACGTCGACAGCTGGAACATGACCGCCGAGGGCTCGAACGCCTGGAAGAACAACGGTTTCTTCTCCAAGGTCGACGGGTACGACGCGCTGAACCCGCCGACGGCTGACGGCGCGACGCCGAAGCCGACCGCGGTGAAGACGCTGAGCGGCCTGAAGCAGGTCGACAACCTGACCTTCACGGTGAAGCTCAAGGTGCCGTTCTCGCAGTTCGGTCTGACCCTGCAGTACCTCGGTCTGGCCCCGCTGCCGGAGGAGGTCCGCAAGAACCCGGACGCCTACAAGCGCAAGCCGATCGGCAACGGCCCGTACAAGCTCGCCGCCGACTGGAACGCCGGTGACGACATCAAGCTGGCCAAGTGGGACGGCTACAAGGCTTCGGCCGCGCCCGAGGCCGACTCGATCACGTACCGCTTCATCCCGAACGCGGACACGGCGTACAACGAGTTCCTGGCCGGCAACGTCGACTTCACCGACGTGCCGTCGACCAAGGTGAAGAGCTTCAAGACCGATGCGCCCGACCAGTGGGTGACCAGCGTCAGCTCCGGCGCGAACTACCTGGTCTTCCCGGCCTGGGACGCGCGGTACAAGAACCCGAAGCTGCGGCACGCGTTCTCAGAGGCGATCGACCGCAAGGCCTTCGCCGATCTCGTCGGCCTGTCCGACCCGGCCAAGGGCCTGATCGCGCCGGACATCGACGGCTACCGCGACGACGCCTGCAAGTACTGCGACTTCGACGCCACCAAGGCGAAGGCGGATCTGCAGGCAGCAGGCGGCTTCTCCGGGGTCGTCAACATCAGCTACAGCACCACGTCCGCGACCGGGCAGATCTTCGCCGAGGCGATCGGCAACATGCTCCGGCAGAACCTCGGCCTGCAGGTGAAGTACACCGGCAAGCAGGGTTCGGAGATCACCGAGCTGGCCGACAGCCGCAAGCTGGACGGTCTGCGGTTCGGCGGCTGGGGTCACGACTACCCGTCGATCGAGGACTACCTGACGCCGATGTTCAAGTCCAACGGTGACGCGAACTTCGCCGGCTACAGCAACCCGGCGCTGGACGCCGTCCTGGCCAAGGGCGATGCCGAGCCGGACCAGGACAAGGCGATCAAGCTGTACCAGCAGGCCGAGGACATCGCGCTCGAGGACATGCCGCTGATCCCGCTGTACACCAAGTCGAACGCGTACCTGCACTCGGCCAAGATCGATCCGCGGGTGTCGAAGTACGTCGGCGTCTCGGCGCTCTGGGCCACGTTCAAGTGATTCGTTTCGTCCTTCGCCGCGTCGTCGCGGCGATCCCGATCGGACTGGTCGTCACGCTGGGGGTCTACGCGCTCGTCTTCGCGATGCCCGGAGACCCCCTGCGGGAACTGGCCGGCGACAAGCCGATCCCGGCGGCCGTGCTGGCGGCCAAACGGGCCCAGTTCCACCTCGACGACCCCTTCATCGTCCAGTACCTGCTGAGCATGAAGGACATCCTCACCGGGCACTTCGGTACGACGTTCGCCGGAGCCGACATCGCCGATCAACTCCGGCTGCGGATCCCGGTGACGCTCAAGCTGACACTGCTCGCGAACGCGTTCCAGTGGACGCTCGGGCTGTTCTTCGGCATCTACGCCGGGTTCAAACGCAACGGCTGGGTCGACCGGTCGTTGCTGTTGACAACATTGGTGCTGCTCGCGGTGCCCGGGCTGGTGGCGTACTTCGCCGCGCAGTACCTGTTCGGGGTCGAGCTGAAGTGGTTCCCGGTGTCGGGCGTGCTGGAAGGGTTCCCGAGGTCGTATCTGCTGCCTGCGTTGGTGATCGGCGTCCTCGGCTTCGCCGGGCTGGCCCGGCTGCTGCGGACGTCGATCGTGGAGACGGTCAACGCGGACTTCGTGAAGACCGCGCGGGCCAAGGGACTGGGGGAGCAGCGGGTGCTGTGGCGGCACATCCTGCCGAACGCGCTGCTTCCGGTGATCACGTTCATCGGGCTCGACCTGGCCGGCATGTTCGGCGGCGCGATCATCACCGAGAGCATCTTCAACCTGCCCGGGCTCGGCCAGTTCATGTTCCAGGCGATCAAGCTGAAGGAGGGCGGGGTGGTGGTGCTGCTGTCGACGCTCGCCTTCATCTCGTTCATCGTGATCAACCTGCTGGTCGACGTGCTGTACGGCGTCGTGGATCCGAGGGTGCGCAATGTCTGACGTCCAACAGATCACCGCGGCCGTCGGCGCCGAGACGCAGGAGCTCGGCGACGGCCGCACCCTGTCCAACCGCGAGCTGCTGCGGGCGCTGCTGCGCAAACCGCAGTTCGTACTGTGCAGCCTGCTGCTGCTGGCGTTCTTCACGATGACGGCGGTGCCGAGGCTGTTCACGTCCGCCGATCCGCGGTTCTGCGAGCTCGCGAAGAGCCGGCAGAGCCGCGGCCCGGGGCATCCGTTCGGCTTCGACATCCAGGGCTGCGACTACTTCGCCAACGTCATCTACGGCGCCCGGCCGTCGGTGCTGGTCAGCATCTGCGCGAGTTTCGGCGTGTTCATCCTGGCCGGCTCGCTCGGTCTGCTGGCCGGCTACTTCCCCGGCTTCGTCGACGCCCTGATCTCGCGGACGGCCGACGTGCTGTTCTCGATCCCCGGCATCGTGGTGCTGATCGTGATCCTGAACTCGGTGCAGAACCGGAGCATCTGGATCATCGTCGGCGTCATCTTCCTGATCGGCTGGCCGGGCGGTATGCGGCTGATGCGCGCCACGGTGTTCTCGGTCCGCAACCGCGAGTACGTGCTGGCGGCCCGGTCGATCGGTGTGCCGCCGATCCGGATCCTGCGCAAACACGTGTTCCCGAACGCGATGGCGCCGCTGCTGGCGATGACCACGCTCGGCATCGGCGGCATGGTAGGTCTGGAGGCCGCGTTGACCTTCCTCGGCGTCGGTCTGCAACCGCCGTCGATCTCGTGGGGTTCGCAGTTCGGCGTGGCCGCGTCGTACCGCGATACGCCGCACCTGTTCATCTGGCCGGCGTTGTTCATCTCCACGATGACGATCTCGTTCATGATCATCGGCGACTCGATCCGGGACGCCCTCGACCCGAAGTTGCTGCGATGACTGCACACACGATTGGCGAAGTACTGCTCAAGGTCGAGGACCTGACCGTCGAGTTCGACACACCACGCGGTCCGGTACGGGCCGTGGACGGCGTGTCGTGGCAGGTGCGCGCGGGTGAGACGCTGGCGATCCTGGGGGAGTCGGGGTCCGGCAAGAGCGTCTCGACGCAGGCGCTGACCGGGATCCTCGAGATGCCGCCCGGCCGGATCCTGAAAGGTACGGCGGAGTACCGCGGCGCCGACCTGATCCAGATGACGACCAAGGAACGGCGACGGATCGTCGGGGACCGGATCACGATGGTGTTCCAGGACTCGCTGTCCGCGCTGAACCCGGTCCAATCGGTCGGGACCCAGATCGCCGAGTGCTATCGCGTGCACCGCGGGATGTCCAAGCGGGACGCGCTCACAAAGGCTGCGGAGATGCTCGACCAGGTGCGGATCCCGGCGGCCGCCAAGCGGGTGAACGACTACCCGCACGAGTTCTCCGGCGGGATGCGGCAGCGCGTGATGCTGGCGATGGCGCTCGCGCTCGATCCCGACGTACTGATCGCCGACGAGCCGACCACCGCGCTCGACGTGACCGTACAGGCGCAGATCCTTGAGCTGATCGCGGAGCTGCAGGCCGAGCGGCAGATGGGCGTCGTACTGATCACCCACGACCTCGGCGTGGTCTCGGACGTCGCCGACAACGTCGTGGTGATGTACGCCGGCCACGTCGTCGAGCGCGCCGCCACCGCGGAGGCGCTGGAGTATCCCGTTCACCCTTATACCGAAGGGCTTCTGGGCTCGATGCCGTCGGCCGACCTCAAGGGCCAGGAGCTGCCGACGATTCCCGGTACGCCGCCGTCGCTGCTGGCGATCCCGTCGGGCTGCGCGTTCCGGCCCCGGTGCCCGATCGCGATCGACGACTGCGCCGCCGAGGTGCCGCCGTTGCTCACGGTCGGACCAGGACGGGACGCTGCCTGCATCCGCCGTACGACGCTCGCCGAGAAGGAGGCGGTGTAATGGCCGACGATTTGCTGGTGGCAACCAATCTCGTGAAGCACTACGACATCAGCCCGGCACTGAGCTTCAGCGCCAGGACCTTGGTCCGCGCGGTTGACGGCGTCGACCTGACGCTGCGCAAGGGCGAGTCGCTCGGCATCGTCGGCGAGTCCGGCTGCGGGAAGTCGACGCTGGTCCGGCTGCTCGCCGCCCTGGAGAAGCCGACCGCGGGGCAGATCGAGTACAACGGCGTGGACGTCAGCCGGCTCAAGGGCCGCGAGCTGCGGCGCTGGCGGCGCAACGTCCAGGTGGTGTTCCAGGACCCGTACTCGAGCCTGAACCCGCGGATGCGCGTCGGCGAGATCGTCGGTGAGCCGTTCGAGGTGCACCCGGACGTCGGCAAGGGTATCGACATCCGGGCCCGGGTCCGGGAGCTGCTCGAGCTGGTCGGTCTGCGGCCCGAGGACGAGACGAAGTTCCCGCACCAGTTCTCCGGCGGCCAGCGGCAGCGGATCGGGATCGCGCGGGCGATCGCGCTCAACCCCGACGTACTGCTGTGTGACGAGCCGGTGTCGGCGCTCGACCTGTCGGTCCAGGCGCAGGTGGTGAACCTGTTGATGCGGCTGCAGCGTGAGCTTGGTCTCAGCATCATCTTCGTCGCCCACGACCTGTCCGTGGTCCGGCACGTCTCCGACCGGGTCGCGGTGATGTACCTCGGCAAGGTCGCCGAGCTGGGCCAGCACCAGCAGGTGTACGACGTGCCCGCGCACCCGTACACGCAGGCGCTGCTGTCCGCGGAGCCCGGTCTGGCCCGGAAGGGTCGCGAGCGGATCGTGCTGGCCGGTGACCCGCCGTCGCCGGTGATGCCTCCGTCCGGATGCCGGTTCCACACCCGTTGTCTGCGGGCCGAGGCCAGGTGCAGCACCGACGTACCCGAGCTGCGGGAGATCGCGACCGGGCAGACGGTTTCGTGCCATTTCGCCGAGGATGCGCAGACCGCCTACTCCCCGGCCTGAGTAATAGCTGTTGAGTGATGGCCTAGGGTGGCGGCCGTGGGTGTTTCCTCGGCGAGCAGGCGAATCGTGCTGCTCGTAGGGGTGATCGTGGTCGCCGGCGGGCTGGCGGCGTGGTGGATCCTGACCGCGGCCCGGGCTGCCAACGAGGGCTTCGACATCACCGACGAGGGCTATTACCTGCTGTCTTATCGGTGGTGGGACAGCAATCCGCTGGCGCTCACCGGCGTGCAGTACCTGTACGGGCCGATCTTCGAGTGGTTCGGGTACAACATCGACCGGCTGCGGCTGTTCCGGCTGTTCACGGTGGTCGTCGTCCATCTGCTGTTCGGCTACAGCTTCATGCGCTGGTTGCGCGGGCGACGGCCGGGGATGCCGGCGACGAAGCTGTGGGAGCTGGCCGGGATGGCGATCATCCTGGCCGCGGGCGGGATGTGTTACGCCTGGCTGCCGCAGTCGCCCGGGTACAACGATGTCGTGCTGCTCGGTGCGCTGACCTTGGTGTCCTGCGTGCTGTGGATGGCGACGGCGGTCGATCGCGGCGATCCGGTCCCGTTCTGGGTGCCGGTCGTGGCCGGACTGGTGATCGGCGTGATGGTGCTGGCGAAGTGGACCTCGGTCGTGGTGATCGGGCTGATCGTGATCGCAGCGGTGGTCGTGCTGGCCGGTCAGAGCTGGCGAGCCGTTGCCCGAGGCATCCTTTTTGCCCTGGGCGGGGTCGCGGTAGTGGCACTCGTCGTCCAGCTGTTCGTGGTCCGGCTGAACGTCGCCGTGCCCGGCATCCTCACCGTCAACAAGTTCATCGCCGGTACGTCGTACTCGCCGACCGAGCTGCTGCAGTTCTACTGGTCGAGCGGCATCAGACTGCTCGGCCAGACCCTGCGCGACCACGGTCTGCTGCTGCTCGCGACCGCGCTCACCGTCATCGCCCGCTGGCGCCGGCTCCGCATCGCTGCCGCGGTCCTGGTGCTGCTCGCACTGATCCTGTCCGTACGACGGGTTGTCGTCGACGGCGCCGCCATCGGCGGATCGCAGCACACCGCGACGTACGCCGTGACGCTGCTGGCCGCCGTACTCGTCGCCGTCGTCGCTGCTGCCGGTGCCGTGATCGCGCACCGGGTCGGTGTGACGGAGTGCTCGCGGCTGAGCCGCGAGAACACGCGCACGTGGGTGATCCTCGCTCTGCTCGTGCTGCTCCCGCTGGTGCAGGCGTTCGGGACGAACACCGCGCTCTACACGATCGGGTTCAACGCGTTCGCCGCCTGGGCCGCGGTGATGATCGCGGTACTCACCGGGATCTGGGCCACGCCGATCGTGGCGCGGGTGACGCTCGGACTCGTCCTGGTGGGATCGCTGGTCGCGACCGCCTCGATCGCGTACACCGGATTGTTCCGGTATCCGTACCGTTCGGCCGGGCACTCCGAGCTGACCGCGGCGTCGACGCTGCCCGCGTTGAAGGGGCTGTACCTGACGCCGGCCGACGAAGCGGACTACCGCAAGCTGGCCGGCGACCTTCGCCCGTACACCGAGCCGAGCGGCCGGCCGATGCTGGCGTTCGACAAGATGGCCGGCCTGGTGCTGATCCTCGGCGGCAAGCCGCTCGGCGAGGCCTGGATCGCGCCGGCGGAGCGCGCCCGGACCGCGGCCGGCATCGAGGAGGTCTGCCGGAAGGGCCGTCCGGAGCGGGCGCCGCTGATCATCCTGAACCGGCAGATCTCGGATTCGGAGATCACCGCGCTGCAGTCCTGCGGGCTGGACTTCCATGCCGACTACCAACAGCTCGCTCCGGCCGCGCAGACGATCGGGCTGCAGGTCTGGGTGCCCAAGGCCGAGCGGGGCGCCCGGTCCCGGGGATGAGATCCTGTTGCCCTTGAATCCGGAGCGGCCGGGACAGGAAGGGTGCGCATGATCAAGGTCGGTGTGCTGGGGGCCAAAGGCAAGATGGGCGCTCAGACGTGCCTCGCGGTCGAGGAGGCCGCCGACTGTGAGCTGGTCGCGCGACTCGACCAGGGCGACGAGCTGGACCAGCTGACCGAGGCCGGTGCCGAGGTGGTCGTCGACTTCACCCGGCCCGAGGTCGTGATGGGCAACCTCGCCTGGTGCATCGAGCACGGCATCAACGCGGTCGTCGGCACCACCGGGTTCGACGAGGAGCGGCTGGCCACGCTGCGTTCGCAGCTCGCCGGCAGCCCGTCCACCGGCGTACTGATCGCGCCGAACTTCTCGATCGGCGCCGTGCTGATGATGCAGTTCGCCGCGAAGGCAGCGCCGTACTACGAGTCGGTCGAGATCGTCGAGCTGCATCACCCCGACAAGGTCGACGCCCCGTCCGGCACGGCCCGGCGGACGGCGGAGCTGATCGCGGACGCGCGTCGTGAGGCCGGGTCCAAGCCGATCCCGGACGCGACGACGACCGCCCTCGACGGCGCCCGCGGCGCGGATGTCGACGGCATCCGGGTGCACGGCGTCCGGCTCCGCGGACTGATCGCCCACCAGGAGGTCCTGCTCGGCGACGAGGGGGAGACCCTGACGATCCGCCACGACTCGATGGCCCGTACGTCGTTCATGGCCGGCGTCCTCCTCGGCGTACGCCGGATCGGCGGCACCCCCGGCCTGACCGTCGGCCTCGAACACTTCATGGACCTCGCCTAGATGAGCGCCAAGCGGACGGCGATCCTGCTCGCGGTCGTTTTCGTCGCGTACGCCGTACTGCTTGGCTGGCGGGGTGTGCTGCTGATCGGGACCGGTGAGCCGGTCGCGATCGTGCTGGGCATCGCCGTCCTCGTCATCCCGTTGCTCGGTGCGTACCTGGTGTGGCGGGAGCTGCAGTTCGGCCGGCAGACCGAAGTACTGGCGCGCGAGCTGGAGGCATCGGGCGGTTTGCCGGTCGACGATCTGCCGCGGCGGCCGTCCGGACGGATCGATCGGGCGGCCGCGGATGAGGCCTTCGGGAAGTACAAGGCCGAGGCGGAAGCGGCGCCCGGCGACTGGCGCGTGTGGTTCCGGTTGTCGACGGCGTACGACGCGGCGGGGGACCGGAAGCGGGCCCGCGCGACCATGCGGGCCGCGATTTCCCAGCACGGCAAGACGTCGTGAGTTACTCGGGAGTTCGCTGTGAAGGACCCGGGAACACTGACAACGCGGGGCTGAACGGGATACCTTCGTGAAGGTACGTGGCAGCCGCCACGTAAAGGTCGGAGACTGGGTGGGGCCGTCCTGTGCCATCAGAAGGGTCTCGCCGCGGCTCGGACGACGTGCAGGGGGCCGGGTTCGGCGGCCTGTTGCGTCGGCACCGGCGTGAAGCCGGGCTGTCGCAGGAGGCATTGGCCGAACGAGCCGGACTGAGCGTCGACGCGATCGCGGCGTTGGAGCGCGGCCGGCGGCGTGCGCCGCGGGCGCACACGCTGCGCCTGCTCGCTGACGCGCTGCGACTCGGCGATCCCGACCGCTCCCGACTCACCGCGGCCGCCCGTAAAGAGGCGGACACCACCCGTACGCCGATGCGGCAACCGCCGGCGCCGACGAGCGAACTGATCGGGCGCACGACCGAGCTGACCGCGACGAGTCGCCTGCTGGGGAAGCGAATCACGCGTTTGCTTACGTTGACCGGGCCGGGCGGGGTCGGCAAGACGAGACTCACGCTGGCAGTGGCGAACGAGGTCGCGGACAGTTTCCAGGACGGCATCTGCTGGGTGCCGCTCGCCGCACTGAACGACCCGGCCGGTGTCATGCCGGCGGTCGCCGCGTCCGTCGGCCTGCATCTGCTGGAGAGCACGCGACTGGTCGAGGAGATCGCCGAGCAGATCGGCCGCAGCGCCATGCTGCTGGTCTTCGACAACTGCTCGCACGTGGTCGCGACAGTCGGTCAGATCAGCGCTGCGCTGCTGGAGCACTGCCCGAACCTGTCGATCCTCGCGTCGAGCCGCGAGCTGCTGCGGCTCCCCGGCGAGAGCGTGTACGTCGTACCCGCGCTCTCGCTGCCGCACGACGAGGACCAGCTGGAGACATCGGATGCCGTCCGGCTCTTCGTCGAGCGGGCGACCGCGCGCGGCTACGACACGACCGGCCAGCTCGACCAGGTCGCCCGCGTCGTACGCCGACTCGAAGGCATGCCGCTGGCGATCGAGCTGGCCGCCGCGCGGACGAACGTGATGACGATCGAGGAGCTCGCTTCCGAACTCGAAACGTCGTTCGGCATCCTGGCCGGCGGCTCGCGGACCGCGTCACCACGCCAGCAGTCGATGTACGGCGCGATCGAGTGGAGCCATGCCCTGCTCACGCCGGCCGAGCGGGACGTGTTCGCCAAGCTGTCGGTCTTCGTCGGCGGGTGGACGCTGAACGCGGCCGCGACCGTCATGTCCGGGCAGGCGCATCCCGGACCGTTGGAGCGAGCCGAAGCGCTCGACCTCACCGGACGGCTGGCCGACAAGTCCTTGATCCGGGTGACCCGGCGACGCGGCGTCACGCGGTACTACATGCTCGCAGTGATCCGGGAGTTCGCGGCTGACCGGCTCGTGGCTGTGGGCCGGACGGACGAGGCAGCCGAGCGGCACGCCCAGTTCTACATCAGCCTGGCCGAAGAGGCCGAAGGCCACCTGCGAGGTCCGGCGCAGGAAGAATGGCTCGACCGGCTGGAGAACGAGCTGGACAACCTGCGGGCCGCGATGGCGTGGGCGCTGCGGACCAGCTCGCCCGCTGCCGCACTGCGCTTGGCCGCCGGCCTGTGGCTGTTCTGCTCGATGCACGGCCATTACGCCGAGGGCAGTCGGTGGCTGGAGCGAGCGCTGGCGCTCGGAGACTCGTTGCCGGCCGACTTGATGGCTGACCTGTCCCCGGCCTGTGCGAAGGCAAATCTCGGCGCTGGGACGTTGGCGTTCCTCCAGTGCGAGTACGACGCCGCGACCGACCGCCTGCAGACTGCCCTGCGCCAATACAAGGAGCTGGACGACGCCGCCGGTACTGCGCTCGTGCTGCAGCGCCTCGGTGGAGTTGCTCGCGAACGTGGGGACTACGGCGCCGCAGAGGATCTGCACTGCGAGAGCTACGACCTGTACGAGAGCCTCGGCGACCGCGCCGGGATGGCCTGGGCGCACAACCACCTCGGATTCGTGGCCTGGCTGCGCGGCGACCTGGACATCGGCGCCCGCCGGTGCCAACGCGCCCGCGACGCGTTCCGGGTCGTCGGCGACGGCGAAGGTCTCGCATGGTCGCTGATCAGTCTCGGCGCGATCGCGCAGTACGGCGGTGAGCTGGTCGAGGCGGAGGACTTGTTGCAGGAGAGCCTCGCGCTGTCGCAACGGCTCGGCTACCGCGAGGGCGTGGCCTGGTCGCTGAACCAGCTCGGCATCATCGAGCGGCGTCGCGGCTACACCGAGCGCGCCGTACACCTGCTGGACGAGAGCCTGGCCGAGCATCGCGATCTGGGCGATCGGTGGCGGTCGGCCAGTGTGCTCGAGGAACTGGCAGCGGTCGCGCAGCAGCGTGAGCGGAGCGAGTACGCCGCGTTCCTGCTCGGTGCCGCGGACGGAGTGCGGGAGGTCATCCGTGCGCCCGTGCCGGTGATCGAGAAGGCCGACTGCGAGGCGACGCGAGCCGCGGTCGAAGCGGCGCTGGAACGCGGGGCCTTCCGGACCGCCTGGTCGGCTGGTCGGGCCGTACCGCTGGCCGCTGTGGCCGACGGTTATCCGCCACCCGGCGGCGCTGCGGCCGGCTCACCGAGCCTGACCTGAACACGGACCTGAACATGCCTCGCGAGGCACCACGACCTGGGGGATCGACGGTACCCCGCGAGGGATCTAGAGGCGCGAGCGCACGATTCGTGACCCGGCCGGCTGTGCCTTCTGTCTGACCCCCCAGGCAGTCCCCCCACCTCACAGCCGGCCGAAGCCACGTCGGCGATGGTCCCGGCTCATCGAGCCCTCCCGGTCGACGTCCGGGTCCCTCCGCGCTGACTCAAGGTTGTCGTGATCACGCTGTGTCAGACAGGGACGGAACCCTGACATCGCCCTGACAAATATGTCCTGACAACGAAAGCAGCGGCCGGAATTCGCCGATGGTGATCGGAATCTGCCGGTGCGTAGGCAATTCAGTGCAGATATCCGGAAACAGCTTTTGTGAATCCGGCGATCCGTCGTAAAGGAGTTTCCTTGCTGTAGCCGTCACCGGCTCCGTCCAGTCCGGGCATCAGCTTGTCCGGCGCCGGGATGCCTTCACCGGCACAGCTGGAGTCCTTGGCCGGCGCCTTCCCGGTGGTGAGGAACGTGTTGACGATCCTGTCCGCGCAATGGTTCACGCCGCCGTAGATACCGTGATCGCCTTCATTGGTGATGGTCAGCAGTCGCGAACCTGCGTACCGGTTGTGGGCCGAGACGGCGAGGCCGTAGTTGGTGGCCGGGTCGTGGACCGACTGCACCATCAGCGTTGTGGGCAAGCCCTTGCCGGTTGGTGTCGGCATGGTGAGGTTCGGGCGGTTCCAGTAGAAGCACGGGTTCTCGGTCATCGTCCAGCCGATCAGCGGGAAGTGCGGACCGAGGCGGGCCGCCAGCTGTACGCCGGCCTCAGGACCCTGCGGCCACGCGGTGTCGTTGCAGGTGATGGCGTTGAAGGTCGCGTCCTCGGAGTCGACCATGCCGCCGGCGCCGAAGGTGCGGAGCCCGACCGGAGCTCGGTTCGCGCGCTGCACGAGCTGCTGCTGGCGACCCAGCGGCAGGCCGTCGACCTGACGCTGCGCGGCCTGCGGGCCACCTTTTGCCTGGGCCGCGGAAAGGTCGCGGATAAATGCCATATCGACCGCGAGAGAATAAAAGTCCAGCTTTGTATACATATCGTTGGACACCATCATGTCCAACGCGTTCTGGTCGTACGTCACCTGAACCGCCGCGTCCAGGAACTCCTCGACCGCGGGCCGCTCCTTCAGCGCTCGCCGCAACCGCTCGTACGTCCGGATGACTTCACCGGGTGACGAACCGAGGTGCAGTTGGTCGTCGTACTTCGCTGCCCACGGCGCGAAGTCCTCGCGGAACCGGCGCTCGAACGCCTGCGGCTGGCTGACGAACGTGTCGAACCAGGTCTTGGTGAAGTCCGTGTTGGAGTCCAGCACGAAGCGGCCGACGTGGTCGGGGAAGTAGGTCTGGTAGTACGCCCCGAGCCAGGTGCCGCCGGAGTACCCGACGTAGTCCATCTTGTCGAAGCCGAGCAGTTGCCGGATCAGGTCCATGTCCTGCACGGTCTGCGCGGTGGTGATGTAGGGCAGGAGCCCGCGGGACTGGCGGTCGCAGTACGGCTTGACCATGGCCGAGGCCTCGGAGATCAGGGCCTGGTTCGCGGGGTCGCGGTCGCGGGCGTCCATCGTGTAGCCGGGGCTGCCGTCGCAGCTGACATTGGTGCTGCCGCCTGTACCTCGCGGGTCGAAGCCGACGGCGAGGTGGTCCTTGGCCAGCGGCGCCTGGCTCGCGAGGTACGGCGCCATACCGAGGCCGGCGCCACCCGGTCCGCCCGGGTTGCCGAACACCACGCGGCTGGGCTGGCCCTTGGCCGGCGCGACCTTGCTGACCGCGATCTGGAGGTCGTTCCCGGAGTACTGGTTGGCCCAGTCGCGCGGAACGGTGATCTTCGCGCAGTACGTGCGGAACTCGGGGTCACCGCACAGGATCCAGTCGGGTCTCTGCTTGAGGTACTTGTTGGCCACCTGATGCGGCTTGTCGACGACGGTCGCCGTCTGCATCGAGGCGGTCGCCCCGGACCCCGGTATGACGAGAACGGCAGCAGCGGAAATGCCCAGGCCGACGGCCAGGGTCAGGTACTTCATGCAGAACTCCAGCGGATGGCGTTACGTGATCGGACCGTGACAACCTGTCATGTCCGCGTCACGCGGTCGAGCACCACCCCCGGCTCGTCGCCGATCGAGCGACTGCTATGCGGTTCCCGGATCGGTGTGCAGCCGGATCTGCTTGATCCGGACCGACTCGTCGCCGTACAGATCCAGCTCGCGATGCGCGCCGTCCGGAGCCCAGCCGGCTTCGGTGTAGAAGGCGCGGAGGACGTCGTCGGTGGAGTTGACCCAGACGGTCAACCGGCCGAAGCCGTCGGCGCGGATCGTGTCGACGACGGCGTTCAGCAGCCGGGAGCCGTGGCCGGCCCGGGTCGCGTCCGGCTGTACTGCGAGCTCGGCGATCACGGCGTCCCGCTGCGGGTCGGCGTCCGGGTCGTCCGACGGCGTGATGGCCGCGAAGCCGACCAGCGTACGGCCGGCCAGTGCGACCATCACCCGGTTCCGTGCCTCACCCGGCGCGAGCAGCGCGGCCCGCCACTGGGCTGCGAACTGCGCCGGGTTGAGGTCGGCAAGGACATCGGCCGGCAGGAGTCCGGCGTACGCCGACCGCCAGGCCGCGACCTGGATCTCGCCGATCTCGTTCGCCTCCGCCGGCAGCGCGAGCCGCACACTCGTCTCGGCCACCGGGGTCTCACCGGATTGCCCGGAGAGATCGGAGAGATTGGCGGGTTCCGGTACGCCGAAGTCGCTCATGTCTCTCATCCTCGCAAGTCAGTACACGAGCCGCCGCAGCAGGGTCTCGGCCGGCCCGCGGTACGAACGCTTGCTCATCGCGTAGGCGCCGACGACGGAGATGATCCAGACCCCGATCGCGACCAGCGCCGCGGTGTACGCCGTACTCCCGAACCGGAGGTTCAGCGTGAAGGGTGCGAGCAGAACCATCCACGACACCGACTGGAACAGGTAGCCCGACAGCGACCGCTGACCGAGTGCGGAGATCGCGCGGACCGGCAGCGACAGCTTGCTGATCCGGGCGACCAGCAGACCGAAGAGGGCGACGTACCCAGGTCCGCCGAACATCCCGCTGACGTGGGACAGGTAGCTGAGTGCGCCGACGGCCGACTCGTCGACGTGCAGCCAGCCGGCGCCGACGAATGCGAGCGGCAGACCGCCGAGGACGGTGATGCCGAGACCGATCGAGGCAACCGAGACCAGCAAGGACTTGTGGGCGGCCGGGTTCTCGAGGATCTGCTTGCGGGCGGCCCAAATCCCCAGCCAGACGATGACGATGAAGCCCAGCACGCTGGCGAAGTGCGCCGGGTACTCGTGCAGCCGGTCGACCAGGCTCGCGAAGTACGACGTTGCGGCCAGCGACGGGTTCGGCTCGTTGGTCAGCGCGTGCGCGGGACCGGAACTGTTGACGACGGCAAGCACTGCCCGGGCCCCGAAGACGACGACCTCGACCGCCATGAATGCCCAGATGCCGAGGACGATCCGGTGGAACCTGTCGCCGCGGTTCAGCAGGAACAGGGCGCAGATGATCCCGACCACTCCGTACGCGCCGAGGAAGTCACCGAAGTACAGCAGTGTCGCGTGCAGCAGGCCGAAGGCCACCAGCCAGCCGTTGCGCTTGAGCAGGATCCGCCGTACTGCGCTCGGCGTCGCGCCGGACGTCCGCTGCCGACGGGCGAGCTGGACCAGGCCGTAGCCGAACATCACCGCGAAGACCGGGTACGCACGGGCGTCGACGAAGGTGAGTTTGAGGAAGTTCAGGATGCGCTCGAAGCCGTGCGGCGCGCTCTCCACGCCGGGCTGGCCGGCGAACGCGAAGTTCGCGCTGTTGGCCAGGCCGATCAGCAGCAGCATCGCACCGCGGATCAGGTCAGGGGCGAGCGCACGTTCCTTGCCGGTGACCGGTCCGCGATGATCGACGGCCGGGGCGAGAGTTGTAGTCACGGGAGGATCTCCAAAACTGTTTAGGTCTTGAACTGTTACCTCGATCCTCCCGGTCGCCGGCCGCCGTACCCAGCGTCCTGAACCCACTCCCTGGGTGGGGCTAGAACCACCTTTGTGACACCTGTTGTTGATTTGGGCGAAAAGTGTCACATATGCTGCGGGGTATGGACTTCCAGGCGACCATCGACGCCGACGGCCGGATCGAGCCGCGGGATGCGATGCCGGACGGGTACCGCAAGACCCTGATCCGGCAGATCGCGCAGCACGCGCACTCCGAGATCATCGGCATGCAGCCCGAGGGCAACTGGATCAGTCGCGCGCCGTCGCTGCGCCGCAAGGCGATCCTGATGGCCAAAGTGCAGGACGAGGCCGGCCACGGTCTCTATCTGTACGCCGCTGCCGAGACGCTCGGCGTGGACCGGGCGGATCTGCTCGACATGCTGCACAGCGGGCGGCAGAAGTACTCCAGCATCTTCAACTACCCGACGCTGACCTGGGCAGACATCGGTGCAATCGGCTGGCTGGTCGACGGCGCCGCGATCGTGAACCAGGTTCCGCTCTGCCGCTGCTCGTACGGTCCGTACGCGCGGGCCATGGTGCGGGTGTGCAAGGAGGAGTCGTTCCACCAGCGGCAGGGGTTCGAGATCCTCTACACGCTGTGCAACGGGACTCCCGGGCAGAAGGCGATGGCCCAGGACGCGCTCAACCGCTGGTGGTGGCCGTCGCTGATGATGTTCGGTCCGCCGGACACCGCGTCCACACACTCCGAGCAGTCGATGGCGTGGGGGATCAAGCGGCACAGCAACGACGAGCTACGGCAGCGCTTCGTCGACATGACCGTTCCGCAGGCCGACGTACTCGGGCTGCGGGTTCCCGATGACGGACTGGCGCTCGAGGACGGGCACTACCGGTTCACCGAGCCTGACTACACCGAGCTGTACGACGTGGTGAAGGGCAACGGGCCGTGCAACCAGCAGCGGCTGTCGCATCGCGTGAAGGCGCATGAGGACGGCGCGTGGGTGCGCGAAGCCGCGGCTGCGTATGCCGCCAAGAAGGAGGCTCGCGCCGCATGATCGAGCCACTGTGGGAGGTCTTCGTCCGCTCGCGTCGCGGGTTGTCGCATACACATGTCGGCAGCTTGCACGCGCCGGACGCGACGATGGCCTTGCGGAACGCGCGCGACGTCTACACGCGCCGGCAGGAGGGCGTGTCGATCTGGGTGGTGCGCGCCGCCGACATCACCGCGTCGTCGCCGGACGAGAAGGACGAGTTCTTCGACCCGGCCGGCGACAAGGTGTACCGGCACCCGACCTTCTACGAGGTCCCGGAAGGTGTCGAGCACCTGTGAACGATCTGTTCGTCTACACACTCCGGCTCGGTGACGACGCGCTGATCTCCGCGCAGCGTACCGCCGAGTGGATCGCGGCCGCCCCGCAGCTCGAGGAAGACGTTGCCCTCGGCAACATCGGACTCGACCAGCTGGGGCAGGCGCGATCGCTGTTGCAGTACGCCGGGTCCCTCGACGGGCGGACCGAGGACGACCTGGCGTACCTCCGCGACGAGCGTGAGTTCCTGAACGTGCAGCTGTGCGAGCTGCCCAACGGCGACTTCGCGTTCGCGATGGCGCGGTTGCTGTACTTCGCGACGTACCAGCACTTGCTGTACGACGAGCTGCGGTCGAGCGCTGACGAGACGCTGGCCGGAGTGGCGGGGAAGGCGGTCAAGGAGGTCGCGTACCACGTCGACCATGCGACGCAGTGGGTGCTCCGCCTGGGTGATGGGACGGAGGAGAGCCACCGCCGCATGCAGGCCGGTCTGGACGCACTGTGGCCCTACACGGCCGAGCTGTTCGAGTCTGATTCGTTGGTGCAGGGCATTCCGGCCGCCGTGGACCCCTCAACGCTGCGGGCCGCCTGGACCAACCGAGTGCTGGGCGTTATCGACGAGTCCACCTGCGAGCGGCCGTCGTCGTCGTACCAGCACACGGGCGGTCGGCTCGGACGTCACACCGAGCACATGGGCTACCTGCTGGCCGAGCTCCAGCACGTCGCGCGATCCCACCCGGGTGCGACATGGTGACCGACGCAGCGATCCTCGAGGCCGTCGGCGAGGTCGCGGACCCCGAGGTCCCGGTCCTGACGATCGCCGACCTCGGCGTACTGCGCGGCGTCCGCCACGAAGGCGATGAGGTCGTCGTGACGATCACCCCGACGTACTCCGGCTGCCCCGCCATGGACCTGATCCGGCACGAGGTGGAGCTGACGCTGCGGTCGTTGAACGTGGACGGTCGAGTGGAGACCGTCCTGTCGCCGGCCTGGACCACCGACTGGATGAGCGAGTCAGGCAAGGCGAAACTCGTCGACTACGGCATCGCGCCGCCTTCTGCAGCTGGACCCGTGATGCTGCAGTTGAGCATTCGCTGTCCCTTGTGCGGATCACCCGACACAAGCGAGCTCAGCCACTTCGGCTCCACCTCCTGCAAGTCCCTGTGGCGCTGCAACACCTGCCGCGAACCCTTCGATCACTTCAAGGCGATCTGATGACGACGACCGTGGCCCCCCGCCGCCGCGCGACCTTCCACTCGCTGAAGGTCGCCGCGATCGACGCGATCACCGACGACTCGGTCGCGATCACGTTCGCCGTACCGCCCGAGCTGGCAGGGGAGTACGAGTTCACCGCCGGCCAGCACCTGACGATCCGCCGCCTCGGCGAGGAGGTCCGCCGGAGCTACTCGATCTGCTCGCCGGCCGACTCCGGCGTACTGCGGATCGGCGTCAAGCGGATCCCCGGCGGCGAGTTCTCGGCGTACGCCGCACAGGAACTGAAGGTCGGCGACGAACTCGAGGTGATGACACCCCTCGGCCGATTCGGCACGACCCTCGATCCCGCGCAGACGAAGCACTACGCGTTCGTCGCCGCGGGCAGTGGCATCACGCCGGTGCTCTCGCTCGTCGCAACGATCCTGGCCGTCGAGTCGACCAGTCGCGTCACGTTGCTTTACGGCAACCGCACCGCAGGCTCGGTCATGTTCGCCGACGAGCTCGCCGACCTCAAGGACCGGCATGCCGAACGCCTCCACCTCGTCCACGTGCTGTCCCGTGAGACGACCGAGGTCGAGCTGTTCAGCGGACGCATCGACGCTGACCGGCTGAAGCGCATGTTCGCGACGATCCTGCCGCTGGACTCCGTCGACGAGTGGTTCCTCTGCGGGCCGTACGCGATGGTCGTCGGCGCGCAGGAACTCTTGCTGGGCGAAGGTGTGCCGCGCGAACACGTCCACGCCGAGCTCTTCCACGTCGGCGACGAAGCCCCGAAGGCACCCATCGAGGAAGCGACCACGGACGAAGACGCCGCCCAGGTCACGATCATCCTCGACGGCCGCCGCTCGACGTTCCCGCTCGGCGAACACTCGAAGGCGGTGCTCGACGCGACCCTCGCCGTACGCACCGACGCACCCTTCGCCTGCAAGGGCGGTGTCTGCGGCACCTGCCGCGCGAAGCTCCTCGAAGGCTCCGTCACCATGGACACCAACTGGGCCCTGGAACCCGACGAGCTCCGCGCCGGCTACGTCCTCACCTGCCAGTCCCACCCGACGACCCCGACCGTCACCCTCGACTACGACGCCTGACCCCGCCACCTGGTTCACTCCGGTCGCATGACCGACCCCATCCCCGCGCCCCAGCCGATCAGCACGCAGGAACGCCAGTTCATCGCGTCGGTCGAGGACTCGCTCCGTCCCGCGTTCCTCGACGCGATAGTCCACGACCTGGGGCCGTCCGGCCGGCCCGCGGCGGAGCTCTCCAGCCAGTTGGCGGCCGCCGCGCCGGGGGAGCGTCTGCAGAGGGTCGTCGAGGCGACCATGAATTCCAGCCGTCACTTCGACCGCGTGCCGGCGGACGATCGGACGGCGACCGCGGGACGGGCAGCATTGGCCATCGCCACCCAGGTTGACGCTCGATTGACCGTCGAAGCCGGCGACGGCCGGCTCGGTCGATTGGCCGGCCGGGCAGCTGGCCGCGTCCTGCGCGGCGAGTACGAGACCGTGGCACATGAGGCGGGGAACGAGGCACGCCTGGCCATGAGCGGCGCGATCACACGGGCGCACTTCCAGGAGCTGGCCGACGTCCAGCGCCATGCCGGCGCCGGCGTCGTCTCGCCGACCAGTCGGCCAACTGCTGAGTCCGCCAACGAGTCCACCACCGCCGCCGCCCAACCGCCGGCCACGCGGGCCGCCCGCTCCCAAGCCCAAGGAGCTGCACGCGACTGACCACGGCCGCCGAGTCGTGAATTATGGTCGCCCAGCGCGACCGCAATCCACGACTCGACGAGCGGGGGCCGAACCGTTCGCCACGACTCGGCGATCGGGGATTCTTCGCCGCGACCAGGTGGTCAGTCGGTGCCGGACTCCATCGCGGCGCGGTCGAGGAGCTCGTCCTCTTCCGTCGCTTCGCCGCGGGAGGCGATGGCTTCGGCGCCGCCCGTCGGGAGCTCGCCGATGAGGTCGGTGGAGGAGGCGAGCGCGGGGTTGGAGCTGCCGAACATGCCGAGGCCGGCGTACTGCTCCAGCTTCGAGCGGGAGTCGGCGATGTCCAGGTTCCGCATCGTGAGCTGACCGATCCGGTCGACCGGGCCGAACGCCGAGTCCTCGATCCGCTCCATCGACAGCTTGTCCGGGTGGTAGCTGAGCGCCGGACCGGTGGTGTCGAGGATCGAATAGTCCTCACCCCGCCGCAGCCGCAACGTCACCGACCCGGTGACCGCCGTACCGACCCAGCGCTGCAGCGACTCCCGGATCATCAGCGATTGTGGGTCCAGCCAACGACCTTCGTACATCAGCCGGCCGAGCTTGCGGCCCTCGGTGTGGTAGCTGGCGAGGGTGTCCTCGTTGTGGATCGCGTTCACCAGCCGCTCGTACGCCGCGTGCAGCAGCGCCATCCCCGGCGCCTCGTAGATGCCCCGGCTCTTCGCCTCGATGACGCGGTTCTCGATCTGGTCGGACATGCCCAGCCCGTGCCGGCCGCCGATCGCGTTCGCCTCGAGCACCAGGTCGACTGCGGAGCCGAACTCCTTGCCGTTGATCGTCACCGGCCGGCCCTGCTCGAAGCCGATCGTCACATCCTCGGTCTCGATCACGACCGACGGGTCCCAGTGCTTCACACCCATGATCGGGTCGACGGTCTCGAGCCCGGTGTCGAGGTGCTCGAGCGTCTTCGCCTCGTGCGTCGCGCCCCAGATGTTCGCGTCGGTCGAGTACGCCTTCTCGGTGCTGTCGCGGTACGGCAGGTCGTGGGTGACCAGCCACTCGGACATCTCTTTCCGCCCGCCGAGCTCGTGCACGAACTGCGCGTCCAGCCAAGGCTTGTAGATCCGCAGCTGCGGATTCGCGAGCAGGCCGTACCGGTAGAAGCGCTCGATGTCGTTGCCCTTGAACGTCGACCCGTCGCCCCAGATCTGCACGTCGTCGTCGAGCATCGCCCGGACCAGCAGCGTGCCGGTCACGGCCCGCCCGATCGGGGTGGTGTTGAAGTACGTCCGCCCGGCCGACCGGATATGGAACGCGCCGCAGGCCAGCGCCGCGAGCCCTTCCTCGACCATCGCCGTCCGGCAGTCCACCAGCCGGGTGATCTCCGCGCCGTACGCCGTGGCGCGCCCCGGGACCGACTCGATGTCAGGCTCGTCGGCCTGCCCGAGATCGGCGGTGTACGTGCACGGGATCGCACCCTTGTCCCGCATCCACGCAACCGCAACCGACGTGTCGAGACCCCCAGAAAAGGCAATCCCGACCCGCTCACCAACCGGCAAAGAAGTAAGCACCTTGGACACAGGAAAAGTATGCACCCTCCTGCATGATTATGCAAAACCACTGGCTGCTAGCCGAGGAACCGACGCCGAGGGGACGAGCGGGACGCAGCCGGCGGATGGTGCTGGACCTGCGGGCCCGGGCAGTTGCCGGCGTTTTGCGACGCCGAGCGGCGCAGGCGCAGTCGCATCGCGGAGGCCGACGGGAGAAGCTGCGGTCGTACGGCGGAAGGCGAGCGGAGGAGGTTCGTCGTACGGCGGAAGTTGAGCGCGGCAGGTAGGCACGTGCAGCGGAGGGGTGCGTCGTACGACGAAGCTCGAGCGGAGGAGGTGGTCGTACGGCGGAGGTCGAGCGGGGGGACTGCGGTCGTACGGCGGAAGGCCCGTCGCACGACGGGAGATGCGGAGGAGCTGCGTCGCATGTGGCAGGTGCACGGCGCGAGCTTCCGGCGTACCTGCACGCGTCTGGCGTGCTTCCGTCGCACGGCGGCGGTCGAGCGGAGGAGTGCGGTCGGTCGTACGGCGGAGGTGGAGGAGAGGTGTGTCGTACGGCGGATGCTGAGCGGCACACGGGGAGGTACTGCGGAGGCTGTACGGCGCGAGCTTCCGTCGTACCTGCGTGCTTCCGTCGTACGGCGGAGGTCGAGGGGGTGCGTCGTACGGCGGACGTCGGGCTGCGCAGGTGGGGGCCGTGCGGTCGAGGTAGGGCGGGAGGCGCGGAGGACGGGCGTCGTACGGCGTGGGCCCTCCGGGGCGGGCTTGGGGGTTGGTCTGCGGGGGGTTTTCGGCCTGTTGTTGGGGGTGGGGTGTGCGTGGCTGGTGGGGATGGTGGGGTGGGTGGGGGAGGATGGGGGTCGGTTGAGGGGAGTGAGGCTCCGGATGATGGGGCGGTCGCATGCGTTGTCGGGGTGGTGTGCCGGGTTGGCGGTGGCGCCGCTGGTTGGGTTGACGTCGGTGGCGCAGGTGGTGCCGTTCGCGGCGGCGACCGCGGGGTATGCGTTGTTGCCGGACCTCGATCACCCGGGCGCGAGCGCCTCGCGGTTGCTTGGTCCGGTGACTCGGTTGGTCTCGGGAGCGGTGCGGGCGTTCTCCGGCGTGCTCTACAACCTGACCAAAGGCCCGCGCGACGAGGAGAGCACCGGCAAGCACCGCCACGCGACTCACACGCTCGCCGCGGCAGTACTACTAGGCTTCCTCGCCGCCAACCTCGGTGACCGCGGCAAGTGGGCGGTGCTCGCCGTCGCGGTGACCGGCCTCGTGCTGGCCGCGGACGCGCTGGGGGACTGGATCATCCTCGCGGTCCTCGCCGCGGCCGGCTGGTCGGTTGTGGGCACTGCCCTCCCTGGCACGGCGGCAGCTGATGCAATACAAACCGGCCTGACACAGATCGGCAGCTGGATCGGCGTCGCGGTAGCTGTCGGCATGTTCGTCCACTGCCTGGGCGACAGCCTGACCCGCTCCGGCTGCCCGTGGCTCTGGCCGCTGCCGATCCGCGGCGAGACCTGGTACGAACTCCGCCTCCCGCGCCCACTCCGCTTCCGTACGGGCAGCTGGGTCGAGCACGGCGTCATCGTCCCGATCCTGCTGATCGCCGGCGTACTCCTTCTCCCCGGAGCCTTCCAAGCGGTCAAGCAAGTCTTCGACGCAACCCAGATCTGGATCGCCGGTCAGTCCTGAAGCCGACCGCCCAGGTACGACGGCACGCCGCGCGACTCGAGCGCGGCCGCGAACCGGCGCTGGTTCCGCACGCCCGGCCACGCCTCCAGCAAGAACAGCGGCAACGCGAGCGCAAGGCCGATCAGCACGACCCAGAAACTCTCCACCACGAACGCCAACGCGACCGACACCAGAAACACCGCCTCGCACACCGCGAAGCGCGTGAAGGTGGACGTCGTGAACCGCCGCCACGAATCCGCCTCGATCTCGGCCCCCGAGCGAGCCACCGACCCATCGAGCGGGGGAGTGCGAAAGCCGACCAGTTCGCAGACCGAATAGGCGCCAACGGCTACGGCAAGCACCACAAGCGGCGCCCAGCTCGCTGGAAAGTCGCCGATCCCGTCGGTCGCGAGAACGAACCACAACACAAGGGTGATCACCGGCATTGCGGATGCCATTGTGGAGCAGACCATAATGAGGCTCTGCCGGGCGGCGGGGATAGGTGTCGACACGCCGGTGAGAATAATGCATCGGAAGTCACAATAGTTGGACGGAATGCTGTCATTCGATCACGCAGAGTATTTGCAGAAGTTTTTCCGGACTTTTTTCGAAGAAGCTGTAACGACTACTGGGTCGGGCCCGATAGGACGAGTGAGCCTGGTGGCTGCCCGGACCCCCGAGCGGACAGCCACCAGGCCTACCCATTTCTCCAGGGCTTGGGAGCGGTAATCTGAGGGCCATGTCCTCGCCAGAATCCACGCCCTCGTCGACGCTGCCGTTCGGCCGTCTGACGACCGCGATGATCACGCCGTTCCGGCCCGACGGGTCCCTCGATCTCGACGCTGCCCAGAAGGTCGCGAAGTACCTGGTGGACGGCGGAAACGACGCCCTGGTGCTGAACGGGACCACCGGCGAGGCGCCGACCACCTCCGACCAGGAGAAGGTCCAGCTGATCGAGGCCGTCCGCGAGGCCCTCGACGGCAGCGCCAAGATCGTCGCCGGTGTCGGCACCAACGACACCGCGCACACGATCGAGTGCGCCAAGCAGGCCGAGGCCGCCGGCGCCGACGGTCTGCTCGTCGTCACGCCGTACTACAACAAGCCTCCGCAGGACGGGCTGCGCGCGCACTTCACCGCGGTCGCCGACGCCACCGGCCTGCCGAACATGCTGTACGACATCCCCGCCCGGGCTGGGGTGGAGATCAAGAGCGAGACGCTCATCGCGCTCGCCGAGCACCCGCGGATCGTCGCGGTGAAGGACGCCAAGGGCGACATCGCCGGGACCACCAAGGTGCTCGCGAACACCGATCTGTTCTACTACTGCGGTGCCGACGAGCTGAATCTCGCCTCGCTGGCGATCGGCGCGGTAGGTATCGCGAGCGTGGTCGCCCACGTCGCGAGCCGCGAGTACCGGCAGCTGATCGACGCCGTGGTGGCCGGCGACCTCGCCACCGCACAGGAAATTGATCGACGGCTGGTGCCCGCCGTCGAGACGATCATGACCAAGACCCAGGGCGCCATCATGGTGAAGGCCGCACTCAAGCTGGCCGGCGTCATCGAGCACGCGACACTCAGGTTGCCGCTGGTTGAGGCGACCGCCGAGCAAGTGGACTGGCTCACCACCGACCTCAAGACGGCAGGACTGATTGCATGAGCCATCCCCATCCAGATCTCGACGCGCCCGGACCCCTGACTCCGGGCGCTTTGCGGGTGATCCCGCTAGGCGGCCTCGGCGAGGTCGGGCGGAACATGACGGTGTTCGAGTTCGACGGCAAGTTGCTGATCGTCGACTGCGGCGTACTGTTCCCGGACGAGAACCAGCCCGGCGTGGACCTGATCCTGCCGGACTTCGAACCGATCCGGGACCGGTTGAACGACGTCGTCGCGGTCGTTCTGACGCACGGCCACGAGGACCACATCGGCGGGTTGCCCTACCTGCTGCGTGAGCGGGGCGACATCCCGGTGGTGGGATCGCAGCTCACGCTCGCGCTGCTCGAGGGCAAGCTGAAGGAGCACCGGCACCGCAACGTGCCGCAGCAGATCGTGGCCGAGGGGGAGACCCTGCAGATCGGCCCGTTCATCTGTGAGTTCGTCGCGGTCAACCACTCGATCCCGGACGCGCTCGCGGTCGCGATCAAGACGCCGGCCGGCGTCGTCCTGCACACCGGCGACTTCAAGATGGACCAGTTGCCGCTGGACAACCGGATCACCGACCTGCGTGCGTTCGCGCGGCTCGGCGAGGAGGGCGTCGACCTGTTCATGGTCGACTCCACGAACTCCGAGGTGCCCGGCTTCACCACCCACGAGCGCGATATCGCGCCGGTGCTGGACCGGGTCTTCACCAACGCCCGGAACCAGCGGATCATCGTCGCCTGCTTCGCCTCGCACGTGCACCGCGTGCAGCAGGTGATGGATGCGGCCGTGAAGCACAACCGCAAGGTCGCGTACGTCGGACGCTCGATGGTCCGCAACATGGGCGTCGCCCGCGATCTCGGCTTCCTGACCGTGCCCGGCGACACGCTCATCGACATGCGCGAGCTGGACGACTATCCGCCGGAGCGGGTCGTGCTGGTGTCGACCGGTTCGCAGGGCGAGCCGATGTCGGCGCTGTCCCGGATCGCGGCGAACGACCACAACGTCGTACACCTGCAGCCCGGCGACACCGTCGTACTGGCGTCGTCGCTGATCCCGGGCAACGAGAACTCGGTGTACCGGGTGATCAACGGCCTGATCCGGCACGGTGCGAACGTGATCCACAAGGGCAACGCGCTCGTGCACGTGTCCGGTCACGCCAGCGCCGGCGAGCTCCTGTACTGCTACAACATCGTCAAGCCGCGCAACGTGATGCCGGTGCACGGCGAGGTCCGGCACCTGCACGCGAACGCCGACCTGGCGGTGCAGACCGGCGTACCGCGGGAGAACGTGGTCGTCGTCGAGGACGGCGTGGTGGTCGACCTGATCGACCGCAAGGCCGTGGTGGCGGGCAAGGTGGACTGCGGGTACGTGTTCGTGGACGGCTCGACCGTCGGCGACATCACCGAGACCTCGCTCAAGGACCGCCGCATCCTCGGTGACGAGGGCTTCATCTCGGTCATCGCGGTGATGGACTCGGTCACCGGCAAGCTGACCGCCGGTCCGGAGATCCAGGCCCGCGGGTTCGCCGAGGACGACACGGTCTTCGACGACCTCAAGCCGAAGATCGAGGCCGAGATCGAGAAGGCCATCGGCAGCGGCGTCGACGACATGTACCAGTTGCAGCAGGTGATCCGCCGGGTGGTCGGCAAATGGGTCAGCGACACCCACCGCCGCCGCCCGATGATTATTCCGGTCGTGGTGGAGAGCTGATCACCCGGTGTAATCTCAGCGCGAGCTAAGGAAAGGGTGGGCCGGCGATGAGCGTCAGCGGGGTGAACGGGACGGGGCAACGCCGGCCCACGATGAAGGAGGTCGCCGCCCGGGCGGGGGTCGCACTGAAGACCGTCTCCCGGGTGGTGAACGAAGAGCCGAACGTCAGCCCTGAGCTGACTGCGAAGGTCCAGGCCGCGATCAAGGACCTGAACTACACGCCGAACGAGTCGGCCCGGATGCTGCGCCGCGGCAAGACCGGGACGATCGCGGTCGTCATTCGCGACATCGGCGACCCGTTCTTCGCCTCGCTCGGCCGCGCGGTCGAGCTGTGGGCGCGTTCGTCCGGCTCGGTCGTGATGATCGGGCTGACCGACGAGGACCCGGAGCGAGAGAAGGACGTCTGCCTCGAGTTCGTCGCCCGCCGGCCGGACGCGCTGATCATGGCGCCGATCGGCGAGACCCAGGAGTACCTCGCGCCGCATGTCGACGCCGGGATGGCGGTCGTCACGATCGACCGTCCCGCGCACGGCATCGAGGCGGACGCCGTACTCGCGGACAACGCCGGCGGGATCGACCAGGCGATCGATCACCTGGTCCGCCAGGGGCACCGCCGGATCGCGTACCTCGGCGACGACGAGCGGATCTTCACCGCGCGGGAGCGTGTAGTCGCCTACCGGTCGGCGATGGCCCGGCACCGCATCGATGTGGACGAGGACCTGGTCCACCTGTCCGAGCCGACGACCGAGGGCATCGGCATCACACTCTCCGCAGTGCTGGATCGGGCCGAGCCGGCGACGGCGTTGCTGTCGGCAAACAACATGACGACGGCCGAGGTACTGCGTGGTTTGGCCGGCCGTCGCGATCGGGTGGCGCTGGTGTCCTTCGACGACCTGGCGCTGGGGGATCTGCTCAGCCCGGGTCTGACCGCTGTCGCGCAGTCGGCCGACGTGATGGCGCGGACCGCGATCCAGCTGATGACCGAGCGCCTCCCGGAGCCCCACCGGCCCGGACGCACGGTCCGGGTCCCGGTGAAGCTGACGATCCGGGGATCAGGCGAGATTCCGCCCGCTTGATCGGAGCTGCGCCGCCAACGGGCAGTCGAACGGGTCGCGGGCTCGCAGGCCGACGTTGTTCAGGTAGTCGACGACGATCCCGTACGACCTGAACAACCCGACTTCGGCATACGTGATGCCTTGGAGTTCGCAGTACTCGCGGACGATCGGCTGGACCCGCCGGAGCGTCGGCCTGGGAATGCTCGGGAACAGGTGGTGCTCGATCTGGTAGTTGAGCCCGCCCATCGCGAAGTCGGTGAGGATGCCGCCGCGGATGTTGCGCGACATCAGCACCTGCCGGCGGAGGAAGTCGATCTTCGACCCGGCCGGGACGATCGGCATGCCCTTGTGGTTCGGGGCGAACGCGGCGCCGAGGCAGACCCCGAACACCGCGAGCTGCAACGCGAGGAACGCGGTGGCCTTTGCTGGGGGCAGTAGGAGGTAGAGCGCAGCGACGTACGCCGCGATGCGTGCAGTGACCACTGCGGCGTCGATGCGGTCGGCCCGGGTCGCGTCGCGGCGCAGCAGGTGCTTGAGGCTGGACGCGTGCAGGCCGACGCCCTCGAGGGTGAGGAGCGGGAAGAAGAGCCAGCCTTGCCGTGCGGCGAACCAGCGGCCGAGCGGACCCCGGTCAGCAACCGCCTGCGGCGTGAACGCCAGCACCTTGAGCTGTACGTCGGGATCGCGGTCCGCCTGGTTCGGCGCGGCGTGATGCTTGTTGTGCTTGCTGCGCCACCAGCTCGCACTCATGCCGAGGACGCAGCCGGCCAGGATGCGCGCGGTCCAGTCGTTGCGCGCGTTCGAGTGGAAGATCTGCCGATGCGCACTGTCGTGGCTGAGGAAGGCGACCTGCACCAGGACGAGCGCCAACGCGCCCGCGAGCCAGAGCTGGTGCCAGGTGTTGCCGAGCAGGATCATGCCCGCGATCACCCCGAGCAGGGCGCCGCCGACGATGCCGATCCGGGTGAAGTAATAGCCCTGACGGCGCCGGAACAGGCCGAGTTCGCGCACGGTCCGGAGGAGATCCGTGTACATGCTCACGTACTGCTGTTGCGCGCTCACGATGGCCAGGGTGAGGTCGGGGCATGACGCCGGGCAAGCGGCCAGGTGGCTCGGCGAGGTCGGCTTGGCAAAGTGCTACCCCCGATACGTGGCGACGAGTGGGCACTGGAACGGATCGCGAGCCCGTAGGCCGACGTTGTTCAGGTAGTCGACGACGATCCGGTACGACGCGAACAGGCTGACCTCGGTGTACTTCACCCCGTGCAGTTCGCAGTACTCGCGGACGATCGGCTGGACCCGCCGGAGCGTCGGGCGCGGCATGCTCGGGAAGAGGTGGTGCTCGATCTGGTAGTTGAGCCCGCCCATCGCGAAGTCGGTGAAGACCCCGCCGCGGATGTTCCGCGACATCAGCACCTGGCGGCGGAGGAAGTCCAGCCGCATCGACGCCGGGACGAGCGGCATGCCCTTGTGGTTCGGCGCGAACGACCCGCCGAGGCAGACGCCGAACACGGCCAGCTGCAACCCGAGGAACGCGCCGGCCTTGCCGAGCGGCAGGAAGTAGAACAGCACGGTCAGGTAGAGCGCCACTCGGCTGACCACGATCGCGGCCTCGATCCGCTCCATCTTGGTGGCCGAGCGCCGGAACAGGTGCTGCATGCTGGCGACGTACAGGCTCAGGCCCTCGAGGGTCAGCAGCGGGAAGAACAGCCAGCCCTGGCGACGAGTCAGCCAGGCCCGGAAGCCGGTCCGCCGGGCGGCGTGCTCCGGGGTGAAGGCGATGACGCCGATGTCGATGTCGGGGTCGCGCTTCAACTGGTTCGGTCCGGAATGGTGCTTGTTGTGCTTGGCCCGCCACCAGCTCGCGCTGATGCCGATCACTCCGCCGGCGAGCAGCCGCGCTGTCCAGTCGTTCCACTTGTGCGAGTCGAAGATCTGCCGGTGCGCGCTGTCGTGGCTCAGGAACGCGACCTGGGTCAGCACGAGCGCCAGCGCACCAGCCATCAGCAGCTGGAACCACGAGTTGCCGAGCAGTCCGACGCCGACCCACACACCCACGAAGGCGGCGAGCACCAGACCGATGCGGGTGAGGTAGTACCTCCGCCGCCGCTTGAGCAGACCTAGCTCTCGAACGGTCCGCAGCAGGTCGGTGTAGAGATGCGTGTACTTGTGTTGCGCCCGTAAGGGGTCATGGTCTTCGGCAAGCAGCTGTGACATGAGAAACCCCGGTTCCGGTTGTGCATCGGTCGATGCGCTACCAGGTCCAGGGGCAGCGAAACGAAGAAGGTCATAGGTCGTGTTGAGGGACCAACGGAACCACGTCGGGTAGCCGCGCACAAGCCGACGTCCGAGGCCCGGGTGATTTGACGCCCAGTTCGCCCGGCTTTCACCTGACCGTCATCAGCGGGGCGCACCTTCGGGTCATGAATCTGAGTCGCCGCCAGCTCCTGGCCGCATCCACGGTTGCCGGAGCCTCCCTCGCCGTACCCGGGATCGCCGCAACCTCTGCTTTTGGGGCCCCGAACCTGGTCCGCCGCGACCGGCCCACTCTGCCTTCGGGCATCGCGAGCGCCGACGTGACGCCGTCGTCGGCCGTCGTCTGGTCGAAGACCGACCGCCCGGGCCGGCTCGTCGTACAGCTGACGAGCAGCGGCCGGTTCGACCGGGCGATCCACCTGCGCGGCCCGAAGACCTCAGCCGACGACGACTTCACCGCCCGGCTGCCGCTGCGCGGTCTGCGGCGCGGTCAGCGCTACGACTACCGCCTGGGCTTCGAGGACGCGAACGGCCGGATCGGCCAGACGCTCGACGGCTCGTTCACCACCCCGGGCCGCAACCGGCCGGTTTCGTTCGTGTTCACCGGCGACACCGCCGGCCAGGGGTACGGCATCAACCCGGAGCTCGGCGGGATGATCGCGTACAAGGCGATGCACGAGACACACCCGGACTTCTTCCTGCACTCCGGCGACAACATCTACGCCGACGGCCCGCTGGCGGCCGAGCTGAAGGTTGCCGACGGCACCGTTTGGAAGAACATCGTGACCGAAGAGGTCTCGAAGGTCGCCGAGACGCTGGCCGAGTACCGCGGCCGGTACAAGTACAACCTGATGGACGCCAACGTCCGCTCGCTGTACGCCGACGTACCGCTGGTCGCGCAGTGGGACGACCACGAGACGCTGAACAACTGGTATCCGGGCGAGATCCTCACCGACGACCGGTACACCGAGAAGCGCGTCAACGTGCTCGCCGCGCGGGCGAAGAAGGCGTTCCTCGAGTACCTGCCGATGGAGCACGTGTCCGGGCGTGACCGGATCTACCGCAAGGTGAGCTACGGGCCGCTGCTCGACGTGTTCTGCCTGGACATGCGCACGTACCGCGGCGCGAACCCGGTGCCGTCGACCGTCGGACCGGTCGCGATGCTCGGCGCCGAGCAGGCCGCCTGGCTGGTGCGCGAGGTCGCGGCGTCGCGGGCGACGTGGAAGGTCATCGCCAGCGACATGCCGCTCGGCCTGCTGGTGCCGGACGGCGACCTGATCGAGGCGGTCGCGAACGGTCTGCCCGGCGCTCCCGGCGGCCGCGAGCACGAGATCGCCTGGGTGCTGAGCCAGTTCAAGAAGCGCAAGGTGCGGAACGCGATCTGGCTGACCGCCGACGTGCACTACGCCGCGGCGCACCACTACGACCCGTCCCGCGCCGCGTTCACCGACTTCGATCCGTTCTGGGAGATCGTCGCCGGTCCGATCAACGCGGGCGCCTTCGGCCCGAACGCGCTCGACCCGACCTTCGGCCCGGAGGCGGTTTTCGTCAAGGCGGCCGACTTCCCGAGCCAGTCGCCGGCCAGCGGGAACCAGTTCTTCGGCCACACCAGCATCGACCCGCGGACCGGAGTCTTCTCGGTCTCGCTCCGCAACCTGTTCGGCGACGTGTTGTGGAACAAGGACATCACCCCGGCCCACGACTGAGTCCATTCAGTGGGGCCCGTCGTACTCACCCGGCTCCGGTGCCTGCGCGGGATGCCGCCCACCGGAGCGGGTGAGTACGGCGCTCGCGTCGGGTTAGGTTTGGCCCATGACCGCTTATCCCGAGAGCCGCCGCGACGATGTGGTCGAGACACTGCACGGGCGGGACATCGCCGACCCGTACCGGTGGCTGGAAGATCCTGACTCGCCTGACACCCAGGACTGGGTCCGCAGGCAGAACGAGCTCACCCAGGCCGAGCTCTCCGGTTATCCGGAGCGCGCCTGGTTCCAGACCACGATGTCTGCGATCCTCGCGCGTCCGCGTGCCGGCGTCCCGGCCAAGAAAGCAGGCTGGTATTTCGTCGGCCGCAACGACGGCACGCAGGCCCAGGACGTCATCTACGTCGCCGAGTCGCTCGACGAACTGCTGTCCGGCGGCCGGGTGCTGATCGACCCGAACACCCTGTCCGAGGACGGCACCGACTCGCTCGGGACGTTCACGGTCAGCCCGGACGGCAAGTACTTCGCGTACGGCATCAACGAGAGCGGCAGCGACTGGACGACGTTCCGGCTGCTCGACATCGCCACCGGTAAGCAGGTCGACGACGTGGTGTCGGAGGCCAAGTTCTGCGAGGCAGTCTGGTTGCCGGACAGCTCGGCGTACCTCTATCTGCACTACCCGACCAGTGGGCGCAGTGAGGGGACCGAGACCAAGGCACAGACCGGTGGGCGGCTGACGCTGCACAAGGTCGGCACACCGCAGTCCGAGGACGAGCTGGTGCTGAGCTTCCCCGGTGACGACCAGATCTTCATCTCACCGGAGGTCTCCGAGGACGACCGGTATCTCGTCGTCCACATCACCGAGGGAACCGACCCCGCGACCCGCCTCTGGGTCTACCCGATCACGTCGGACGGGCTGGGCGAGCCGGCGAAGGTGGTGGACACATTTGCCGACGAGATCGCCTTCGTACGCATGTCCGACGACCAGCTCGTCTTGCGGACCGATCGCGACGCCTCTCGCGGCCGCGTGGTGCTCTCCACGCTGGACGGTGAGTTCACCGACCTCATCCCCGAAGGTGAGGCGACGCTGCAAGCAGTCCGCGGTACGGCGGACGGCCTGGCCACGCTGACGCTCGTCGACGCGCAACCAGTGCTCACGCTGTACGCATTGGACGGCTCGGGCCAGCGGGTGGTCGACGTACCTGGCGGTGGAGTGGTCGATCTGCATGCCGGACCGGAGTACGACGAGCTGTTCATCGGCCTGTCGACGACAACCAACCCCACGCTGTCGTACGTCGTCTCGACCGGCTCGGGCGCCGTACGCGCGTTGCCGGAGCTGGTCCGCGGCTCGGGTGGCTTCACGCCGCCGCAGGTCACTGTGACGCGTCGGATTGCTGCTGGTCGCGACGTGCCATACTTCCTGATCACCCGGTCGGACCTCGACTTCTCCACGCCGCGCCCGACCCTGATGTGGGGGTACGGCGGGTTCCGCATCCCGATCCAGGCCGACTACCGACCTGGCTGGCCGGCATGGTTGGCGGCCGGGGGAGTCCTGGTCATCACCAACCTGCGCGGCGGCGGTGAGTACGGGACCGACTGGCACGACGCGGGCCGGTTGAAGAACAAGCAGAACGTGTTCGACGACTTCATCGCGGTCGCGGAGCACCTGCGCGACACCGGCGTCACCACTCCGGCGCAGCTGGCCGTCCACGGTCGCAGCAACGGCGGACTGCTCGTAGGAGCGGTCATGACGCAGCGGCCGGACCTGTTCGCGGTCGCACTCCCTGGTGTCGGGGTGCTGGACATGCTGCGCTTCCACAAGTTCACGGTGGGCGCGGCGTGGGCGTCCGACTTCGGTCTGCCCGACGACCCGGAGCAGTTCGAGGACCTGTTGGCTTACTCGCCATTGCATCGCGTCAGCGACGGCACGGCGTACCCGGCGACTCTGGTGGTCACAGGTGACCACGACGACCGGGTGGTTCCGTTGCACAGCCACAAGTTCATGGCAGCGCTGCAGCATGCCCAGGCCGGTCCGCAGCCCGTCTTGACTCGGGTGGAGGTCAACACCGGCCATGGCTTCGGCAAACCTGCTGCGATGGTCGCAGCTGAGTGGGCGGACCTACTGGCGTTCGCTGCTCACCATGTAGGTCTCGAACCTCCTGAGCAGTAGGAGGGGGCTGGACTACCAGATGCGCGAGGCCTGGAGGTCGCGGGGATCGTTGGACGGCTGACAGCCGTGCGCGGTCTCCGCGTACTCCGCCCGCGGACCACTGGTGGCCAGCGTGCGTACTGCGTTGACGAGCCGGTCCACGTGCTCGCGCGTCGTCCCGAGGCCGAGGCTGGCGCGGACCGCCGTACCGTGCTCGGGTGAGTCGGCGAGGAGATGGCCGACGAGCGGGTGGGCGCAGAACTTGCCGTCACGTACGCCGACGCCGTACTCCGCGCTGAGCGCTGCGGAAACGAGCGTCGAGGTCAGACCGGCGATCGTGAAGCAGACGGTGCCGACACGGTCCGCGTCGTCACCGAAGATCGAGTACGTCGTGACGTTGTCGATCTGGGCGAGCCCGGTCCGCAGACGGGCCAGCAGGCTGCGCTCGTGCTGCTCGATCGCGTCGCGGTGCTTGCTGATCGCAGCACAGGCACTCGCCAGCGCGATCGCGCCGATGACGTTGGGGGAGCCGCCCTCGTGCCGCGCCGGGCCGGTCGTCCACACCACGGTGTCCTCAGTGACGGCATGCGTCGCGCCGCCGCCGTACAGGTAGGGGTCTGCGGCGTCGAGCCAGTCGGAGCGACCGATCAGCGCGCCGGCACCGTACGGCGCGTAGAGCTTGTGACCGGACAGTGCGACCCAGTCGACATCCAGGGTGGAGATGTCGACCGGACGGTGCGGCGCCAGCTGTGCGGCGTCGAGGCAGACCCGCGCGCCGTGGGCCTTGGCCACCTTGGCGATCTCTGCGATCGGGAAGATCTCACCGGTGACGTTCGAGGCGCCGGTGAGCACGACGAGCCGTGGGCCTTCAGGCGCCTGGCGGAGTGCGTCGGCGACGCTCGTTACGGCATCCGTCTGGCTGGTCGGCGCCTTGAGGCGAACAGTCCGCTCGGCCGGCCAGGGGAGAAGAGCGGCGTGGTGCTCGGACTCGAACACGATCACAGTCGCGTCCGACGGCACCGCACGGGACAGCAGGTTGAGCGCGTCGGTGGTCTGCCGGGTGAAGATCACCTGGTCGTCCTCGCGTGCTCCAACGAAGGCATGCACCTCTTCGCGGGCCCGCTCGTACCACTGGGTCGTGATGCGCGAGGCGTAACCGTTGCCGCGGTGCACCGATGCGTACGACGGCAGCGCCGCCTCCACGCTGGCCCGCACCGACTCCAGACACGGCGCGCTCGCGCCGTGGTCGAAGTTCGCGTAGTCGGTGACCCGGCCGTCGGCCAGCGGGACCAGGAGGTCCGATCCGACCGTGGCGGGGATGCTGCCGGTGCTTCGGTGCGCCACCGTGAGGCGGGGCGTCGTCGTACTGGCAGGCTCGAGGATGGACAAGATCGACATGCTGCTGCTCCCGGGAAGTCCGCACTTGCCGAGCGGGGTATCCGCACGGCCTGGTCTTCACCCGGGGCACCCCACCGCGGAGGAGGGTTGCCGGCCAGCTAGCCGGGGCTTGTCGCTGACACTCATGACCTGCCGAGTACGGTAACGAACCGGCCACGGCAACCGCCAGTGCCTATCTCACATTTCGGGATCGCTGAACGCATCCTGAGACGGCGCAGACTGTGGGCATGATCGGACGACTGCATCACCTCGCGATCGACTGCCCGGATCCGCTCGAACTGGCGCGGTTCTACTCGGCGTTGCTCGGCAAGCCCATCACCTACCAGAGCGATGACTGGGTGGTTGTCGCCGACAACGACCACACGTCGGGCCTGGGCTTCCAGCGCGCGGTCGACCATCGGCGCCCGCAGTGGCCGGACCCGGAGCGGCCGCAGCAGATGCATCTCGACGTCATGGTCGACGACGTTGAAGCAGCCGGACCGCAGGTGCTGGCGCTCGGGGCCCGGCGGCTCGCCGGGACGGTGTACGAGGATCCGGCCGGTCATCCGTTCTGCCTGATCCCGCGACCCGGCTGGGCTCCGCCGGTGAACGACTAATCGATTCGCTGTCGGCGCTGCCGGCGTGTTGGACTGGCGCCATGACGTTGGATGCCGCGGTGTGGAGAGCACCTGCCGTCGAGCGACCGGATGGTTCGCTGACTGCGCCCGAACGCGAGTTGCTGCAGGGTTATCTGGACTTCTACCGGACCACGCTGCTGTTCAAGTGCGCCGGGCTGACCGCCGAGCAGCTGGCCGAGCGGCCGTCACCGCCGTCCAACCTGTCGCTGCTCGGTCTGATCCGGCACCTCACGAAGGTCGAGCGGATCTGGTTCCGCATCCACTTCGCGGACGCACCGGCCGAGCCACTGTTCGCGCCCGAGCTCGGGAAGGACGCGGACTTCGAGCTGGTCGATCCGGCCGACGCACAGGCGGCGTACGAGGGTCTGATCGCGGAGTGGAAGCTCTCCGACGAGGCCGCGGCCGATCACTCGCTCGACGACCGCTTCACGTTCAGCGGGGCCGAGTCGACGCTGCGGATGATCTACATCCACCTGATCGGCGAGTACGGCCGGCACTGCGGTCACGCCGACCTCTTGCGAGAGCAACTCGACGGCACTACGGGCGCGTAACGACGACCTGAGGACCTTCTAGGCTGCCGGGGTGCCGTTCACCCTCGCCCACCCCGCGGCCATCCTCCCGCTGGTCCGACGGCCGTTCGTGACTTCGGCCCTGGTCGCCGGCGCGGTGGCTCCGGATCTGCTGTACGTCGACCCGATCTACCGGTTCGCCACGCAGTACATCAGCGGCAACTTCACGCTGACCCTCACCCACGAGTTGACGTCGGCGCTCTGGCTCGACCCGCTCCTGGCCCTCCTGATGCTCGGGATCTACAACCTGGTCCTCAGGCGTCCTCTGACCGCACTAGCTCCTGCGGCCCTCGCTGCGCGTCTGCCGGCCGCCCCCGCCTTAAGGGTTCCGACGCTGTTCTGGAGCGTCGTATCCGCGATTCTCGGCGCAGTGACGCATGTCGTGTGGGATTCCTTCACCCACGGCGACGGCTACTTCGTCCGCCACTTCCCGGGCTTCTTCCGCGCCGCGGTGACCCCGGCCTGGGACGTCAACCGCATCCTTCAGTACGTCAGCACGCTCGGCGGCTGCCTCATCCTGGCGATCTGGCTCTACCGCTGGTACCGCCGTACGCCGCCCTCGGTCACTCCCCGTGATCTTGTGGCGCCATGGCTTCGGTACGCAGTGGTCGTCTTCGGCCTACTGCTGGCCGCCACCGGCGCCATCGTCGAAATCGGTCGCGCTGACGGCGACCTGAGCGGCGAGACGGCCGTTCGCCTCGCGCTTTCCGGTCTCGTGTCGGGTGGACTCGCCGCGCTCGCGTCGTACGTCGTCGTCTGGCATCTGCTCCGCCTGCGGAGGCCCGTGGTCACGCTGTGACGCTACGGATGGGGCAGCGTAATCGGCGTGTGACACGTGGGACTCAAGGGGTTATCGGGGTAGCCTGAGCAATATGGCGACCCGCACGTCTTCCCCGGCGCGGGCGCAGAAGTCGGCAGCCAAACGGCCGAGCACGGCTCGTTCGGCTGCTGGTGGACGCTCCCGTCCGTCCGGTGCCCAGAAGCGTGGGCAGAGCACGAAGCGCGGTGGATCATCCGCTGCGCGGACCAGCACGCCCAAAAACAGCGGACCGGGCCCGTTCGCGGCCGCCATGCTCGCGTTGTGCCGCGGGGTGGTGAAGATCTGGATCGGTATCGCCCATCTGCTCGGCAGCATGGTGCGCGGGATCGGTCATAGCGCCCGCGACCTGGAGCCGGAGCATCGCCGCGACGGCGCCGGCCTGTTCCTGATCGGCCTGGCGGTCGTCGTCGCTGCCGCGATCTGGTGGGACCTCCCGGGCGCGGTCGGCAACGGCGTACGCACAGTGGTTGGTGGCAGCATCGGCATGCTCGGTTGGGCCCTGCCGTTGCTGCTGCTGCTCATCGCCGTCCGCACGCTGCGTCACCCGGACCACAACGGCCCCGCGGGTCGTCAGGTGATCGGGTGGACCGCGGTCTGCCTCGGCGTACTCGGCCTGATCCACATCGCCAACGGTCTGCCCCGGCCCAGCAACCCGGCCGACGGCCCGTTGAGTGCTGCGGGCGGTGCGATCGGATACTTCATCTCGTCGTTCCTGTCCGACCTCCTGACGCAGTACGTCGCTGCCCCGCTGCTCGTTCTGCTCTCGATCTTCGGCGCACTGGTCATCACCGGTACGCCGGTGTACGCGATCCCGCTGCGGTTCCGCGCGGCTTTCGACGTACTGATGGGCCGTACTGCGCTGCCGGAGGACGCTCCGTCCGTGGTGGCTGCGCCGACCGACGACACCGTCCGGCTGACGCGCAAGCAGCGGCGTGCGAAGGCGGCAGAGCTCGACGAGGACGGTGAGCCGACGGTCAAGCCGTACGACTCGCCGGTGCTCGAGGGCCGCGAGATCGCCAAGCGCGGGCGCAAGGCGAAGGTCGAGCCGGTGGAGGAAGACGCGTACGACGTCGACAGCGCCGATGCCGCTGCGGCCTCTGAGCCTGCCTTCGAACCTCCTGGCAAGCCCTCCGCGCCGCCGCCTGAGCCGCCGCCGCACACGCCGCTGCCGCAGCGCGTCGAGCAGTTGAGGCTGTCTGGTGACATCACGTACACGCTGCCCGACGGGCAGATGCTCAAGCCCGGCTCGGTGCACAAGGCCCGGACCAAGGCGTCCGACCAGGTCGTCGACCGGCTGACCGAGGTGTTCGAGCAGTTCGGAATCGACGCCCAGGTCACCGGCTACACGCGCGGCCCGACAGTCACGCGGTACGAGGTCGAGCTCGGCTCGGCGGTGAAGGTCGAGAAGGTCACCGCGCTGTCGAAGAACATCGCCTACGCGGTGGCGTCGGCCGACGTACGGATCCTGTCGCCGATCCCGGGCAAGTCCGCGATCGGCATCGAGATCCCGAACACCGACAAGGAGACCGTCAGCCTCGGCGACGTGGTCCGCAGCGCGACGGCCCGCAACGACCATCACCCGATGGTGGCCGGCCTGGGCAAGGACGTCGAGGGCGGCTTCGTCGTCGCGAACATGGCGAAGATGCCGCACCTGCTGGTCGCGGGTGCGACCGGCTCGGGTAAGTCGTCGTTCGTCAACTCGCTGATCACCTCGATCCTGATGCGGGCCACGCCCGACGAGGTGCGGATGATCCTCGTCGACCCGAAGCGGGTCGAGCTGAACAACTACGAGGGCATCCCGCACCTGATCACCCCGATCATCACCAACGCCAAGAAGGCGGCCGAGGCGCTGCAGTGGGTCGTCCGCGAGATGGACATGCGGTACGACGACCTCGCGGCGTTCGGGTTCCGGCACGTCGACGACTTCAACAAGGCGGTCCGCGGCGGCAAGGTGAAGCCCCCGCCGGGGTCCGAGCGCGTGCTCACGCCGTACCCGTACCTGCTGGTGATCGTCGATGAGCTGGCCGACCTGATGATGGTCGCCCCGCGCGACGTCGAGGACTCGATCGTCCGGATCACCCAGCTGGCGCGTGCGGCCGGCATCCACCTGGTGCTCGCCACCCAGCGGCCGTCGGTGGACGTCGTCACCGGCCTGATCAAGGCCAACGTGCCGTCGCGGCTGGCGTTCGCGACGTCCTCGCTGGCCGACAGCCGGGTCATCCTCGACCAGCCCGGCGCGGAGAAGCTGGTCGGTCAGGGCGACGGCCTGTTCCTGCCGATGGGCGCGAGCAAGCCGATGCGTATCCAGGGCTCGTGGGTCGACGAGGCCGAGATCCGCGGCGTGGTCGCGCACTGCAAGACGCAGCTCCAGCCGACGTACCGCGAGGACGTCACGGTCGTGGCCGGTCCGAGCAAGGATCTCGACGACGAGATCGGCGACGATCTCGACCTGGTGGTGCAGGCCGCCGAGCTGATCGTTTCCACCCAGTTCGGCTCCACGTCGATGTTGCAGCGTAAGCTCCGCGTCGGTTTCGCCAAGGCCGGCCGGCTGATGGACATCCTGGAGAGCCGCGGCGTCGTCGGTCCCAGTGAAGGTTCGAAGGCCAGGGACGTCCTGGTCAAGCCTGACGACCTAGAGGACTTCATCACCACCCTCCGAGGAGAGTGACATCGTGACCGCCGCGAGCGCGCTGCCCAGGCAGGAACGTTTCGACGTCGACCCGGAGCCCGTGCCGTTCACCGTGCGGGGCTCCCAGAAGGTGCACGGCGGGCTCGCCGTCGGCGCCGCGCTGGTCGCGATCGGGTTCGCCGCGTCCGCGTCCACGAGTCCGACCGGCATCCTGCGCTGGCTCGCCGCGGCAGCCTTCGCCGGTCTCGCCCTGGTGTGTGCCCGCGCTCTGACGGTGGGGGAGATGCTGGTCGCCGACGACGTCGGCATCCGGCTGCGGATCGGCAACGAATGGATCGGCACCCGGTGGGAAGACATCGAAGAGGTGACGGTGCTGCAGCGCCGGCATCCGCTCGACGACGGGCGGATCGCCGTACACCTGCAGGATCCCGGGCCGATCCTCGGCGCGATGCCGAGCTCGACCCGCAAGACAACTGATGCCAACCGACGACTGACGGGATCCTCACTCGCGATACCGTTCGGGTTGACGGCACGGCCGTCGAACGGGGCGGTGGTGCAGGCGTTGCACATGCTCGCGGATGCCAGATGCCCGGTCAGGGAACAACTCTGACTCGCGCGTGACCCCGTCGTACCAAGGCCGTTGACTTGATGTCGGCGGTCCGACCAGTGACGTCGCCAGTCCGCACGGGCGATCGGACGAACGAGAGGATGGTGAGGACGTGAGCATCGGCAGCGATCTCACGGCGGCCCGCGAGCGGGCCGACATGACGATCGAGCAGCTGAGCGCTGCGACCCGGATCAGAACCGGGCTGCTGATCGCCATGGAGGCCGACGATTTCTCCCGCTGCGGCGGGAACTTCTACGCCCGTGGACACATCCGCTCCATTGCCCGTGTCGTGAAGGCGGACCCTGCTCCGTTGATCGCCAGCTTCGATGCCGAACACGCCGTCGAGGAGGAGAAGTCCCGCCGCGAGGAACGCGCCGCGGCCAAGGGACCGACGCTCCGCCCCGCCCGCCCGCGCTGGGCGATCGTGGTCGGCGCGATCCTCGTCATCCTGATGGGCTGGGGGATGGTCCGGCTGTTCACGCTGCCCAGCGACATCGAGGCGAACGCGTCGAAGACCGCCGTCACCACAGCAACGGTCACGACGCCGACCCCGAAGGCAACGCCTCAGCCGACAGTCAAGCCGACGAAGAACCCGACGACCGCCAAGCCGCCCGCGCTGAAGACCGCGCTGACACTGACGGCCAAGGGCGACGGCACCTACCTCACGGTCCGCGACAAGAAGAACCGCCGACTCTTCCAAGGCCGCCTGACCCCCGGCATCGCCCAATCCGTCACCAGCTCCGGCGACATCCGCGTAACAGTCACCAGCCCCAAGAACCTGGTAGTCGTCCTCAACGGCAAACGCCTGAACACCAACCTCACCAAGTTCACCGCCCACCCCAACGGCACCCTCACCAAAACCGCCACAGGCTCCTAGCTCCCGGCCCGCCCTTCCGCGCACGGCTGCCCCGGCCCGGTCACTCGGCTCGACGCCGCTCCGCCGGCCTCCGCCCTCAGACCCGCGCGGCCGCCCGGACCTCTCGCCGCGCAGCGGTGAGCTGTGAGATGCGTTGGCGAGTTAGGCCGGGGACGACGCGGCGCGTCATACTCATGGTGATGAATACGCCACCCACCACCGTCGCCCTGGTCACGCTGGGCTGTGCCCGCAACGATGTCGACTCCGAGGAACTGGCCGGCCGGCTCGAGGCCGGTGGCTTCCGATTGGTCGACGACGCCGCTGAGGCGGACACGGTGGTGGTAAACACCTGCGGATTCGTCGAGGCCGCGAAGAAGGACTCCGTCGACACGCTCCTGGCCGCCGCCGACTACAAGGATTCCGGCCGTACGCAGGCCGTCGTCGCGGTCGGCTGCCTCGCCGAACGGTACGGCGACCAGCTCGCCGACGCACTGCCGGAGACCGACGCGGTTCTGAGCTTCGACGACTACACCGACATCTCCGAGCGCCTCCGCTCGATCCTCGCCGGCAACAAGCATCAGCCGCACGTACCGCGCGACCGCCGCAAGCTCCTCCCGCTGGCCCCCGCCGACCGCCACTCGGCCCCCGCCCCAGCCGTCCCCGGCCACGGCGACCAGCCCACCGCCGGCGAGGCTCCGACCGCGGAAGGCACCGGCCACGGCGACCAGCCCACCGCCGGCGAGGCTCCGACCGCGGAAGGCACCGGCCACGGCGACCAGCCCACCGCCGGCGAGGCTCCGACCGCAGGAAGCACCGGGCACGGCGACCAGCCCACCGCAGGCGAGGCTCCGACCGCGGGAGGCGCCGGCCGCGCGGCCCGCCTCGGTGACCACATCCCCGAGCAGCTGAGGCCGACGAACGGCACCGTGAACGCCGATTCCGACCAGCCCACCAGCGGGCTCAAGGGACGCTTCGTCACCGGCGCACCGGAAGAGCTGAAGATCGACGCCCCCGACCTCGCGACCGCCCCGGCCAGCGGTCCGCGTGTGATGCGCCGACGCCTCGACGGCGGCCCGATGGCGCCGCTGAAGCTGGCCTCCGGTTGCGACCGTCGCTGCGCGTTCTGCGCAATCCCGATGTTCCGGGGCGCATTCATGTCCCGCCGCCCCGCCGAGGTACTGCGTGAGGCCGAATGGCTCGCGGAGAACGGCGTACGCGAACTCTTCCTGGTCTCCGAGAACTCCACCTCGTACGGCAAGGACCTCGGCGACCTCCGCCTGCTCGAGACCCTCGTCGGCGAGATCGCCCAGGTCCCCGGCATCATCCGCGTCCGCGTCTCGTACCTCCAGCCCGCCGAGATGCGCCCGACGCTGATCAGCGCGATGACCTCCACTCCGGGCGTCGTTCCGTACTTCGACCTGTCGTTCCAGCACGCCTCCGGCCCCCTGCTGCGCCGCATGCGCCGCTTCGGCGACTCCGAGCGCTTCCTCGAACTGATCGCCCAGGTCCGCGCCACCGCCCCGACCGCCGGCATCCGCAGCAACGTCATCGTCGGCTTCCCGGGCGAGACCGAGGAAGACGTCGACATCCTCTGCGACTTCCTGTCCCGCGCCGGCCTCGACGCGATCGGCGTCTTCGGGTACTCCGACGAGGACGGCACCGAAGCCGAAACCTACGACGGCAAACTCGACGAAGACACCATCGCCACCCGCCTCGACCGAGTCACCCGCCTTGCCGAAGACCTAACCTCCGCCCGAGCCGAATCCCGCATCGGCGAACTCCTCGAAGTCCTCATAGAATCCACCGGTTCCCTCGACGCTGAGTCGGACGAGAACGACTTGGATGAGGCCGAGCTGGACGACGCCGAGTTGGACGACGCCGAGCTCGACGAGGACGACGAGGACCTGGACGAGGCCTGGACGAACGAGGCGGCCGGGCGGACTGGTGAGGGGCGGGCTGCGCATCAGGGGCCTGAGGTGGATGGATCGACGACGGTGACCGGGCTCCCGGACGGGGTGCGGGTCGGCGATCTGGTGTCTGCGAAGGTGGTGGCGAGCGACGGTGTCGACCTGATCGCCGAGTTCGCCGCGCTCGTGAGCACCCCGGACGCCCGTCTGGCAGCTAACCTGACCGCGTGACCAACCCGCCGACGAACCCGGCACCGCGCGCAGCGGGCGGGCACCTCCACGCGCCCAGCGCCTGGAACGTGCCCAACGCGCTCACGGTTCTACGGCTGGTCCTCGTACCGCTGTTCGTCTGGCTCCTGCTCCGCGAAGGCGGTCACACCGACAGCAACCGCCTGCTCGCCACCGCCGCGTTCGTCGTCGCGATCGTCACCGACCGCTTCGACGGCGACATCGCCCGCCGCTGGAACCTCGTCACCAATTTCGGCAAGATCGCCGACCCCATCGCCGACAAAGCCCTCACCGGAGCAGCCTTCCTAGGCCTCTCGTACCTCGGCGAACTCCCATGGTGGGTCACCATCGTCGTGATGGTCCGCGAGTGGGGCGTCACCGCCCTGCGCTTCTGGGTGATCCGCCACGGCGTCATGCCCGCCAGCCGAGGCGGCAAGCTGAAAACCGTCCTCCAGGCGATCGCCCTAGGCCTGTACCTCCTCCCGTGGCAGGACCTGAAAATCCTCCACTGGACCGCCGTCACCATCATGGCCGCCGCCGTAGTCGTCACCATCATCACCGGCCTCGACTACGTAGGCCGAGCCCTGCGCCTCCGCGCCGCCGCCAAACGTCCCCTCCCATAACCCCGACCCGTACGTCGGGTTGCGTGGACGGCCCGGTGGCTAGACTCGCGTGGGTGCCGAGGTCGACTGCTGGAACCGCGAGAGCCACTGGCAAGCACAGCAAGCTCGCGCAGACCTACCGCCGTTTCGCAGAGGTCGACGCCCCCAAAATCTCGCCTCTATACGAGCGCCTCGCCCGCGCCCTGAGCGAGTCCCCTGAAGCCCTCCACGCAATCGAATCAGCACCCGCCCGCAAACGAAACCCGCCCCTAATCCTCGCCGCCCTCCACCACCTAGCCCTCACCTACCAAGCCCCAACCCTCACCACCACCTACAAAGCCGCTGCCTCGACCGCAACGACCGCATCGACCGCGGCCGCCGCCTCGACAACAACCGCCGCTCCGACGGCAGCCGGCGCTCCGACGGTAGCCGCCGCTCCGACCACAGCCGGCGCTTCGACAGCAGCCGCCGCCTCGACAACAACCGCCGCTTCGGCGGCCGCCGCGGGCTCGGCAACAGCCGCCGCCCCGGCAACAGCCGCGGGCTCGACAACAACCGCCGGCTCGACAACCGCCGCGGTCTCCCATGTGTCCACGAATGTCGATGTGGCCGCGGGCTCCGATGCAGCCGCGGACTTCAATGTGGCCGCGGGCTCCAACGTGGCGGCGAGCGTTGATCTGCCCGCGCTCACGGATCTGGCTGTGGATGCTGCGATTCGGACGCTGGTGGAGATGACGGACGCTGTGGTGGCGGTTGTCGCGCAGCGGAAGGTGCGGGCGAACGTGCTTGGCAACCACGCGGTGTTGTATCCGGCGATTGCCGAGGTGGCGCGGAGGGCCGGCGCAGGCGCCGTCGGGCTGATCGACGTGGGTTGCTCGGCTGGGTTCAACCTGAACGTCGATCGCGCCCGCATCAACTACGGCAACGGGCAGACGCTGGGCGACCCGTCGTCTCCCGTCCAGGTGTCGGCGTCGGTCGTGGGGGACCGGCCCATCCCGAGGCACGCGATGCCCGAGGTCGTTGCGCGGATCGGCATCGACCTCGAGCCGATTGATACCCGGGACGCGGACGAGGCCCAGTGGCTGCGTGCCTGCGTGCCACCCGACCAACCGGACCGGATCGCAAGACTCGAAGGTGAGCTGGAGCTGGCTGCATCGGCGCCTCCGTTCTTGATGCAAGGTGACAAGGTCGACCTCCTGCCCGACGCGCTCGCTCGAGTACCAGCAGACGCTCTGCCCGTGGTCACCACGACCTGGGCACTCTCGGACCTCCCGCTCGAGAGCCGCCTGCGCTTCCTGCAGTGTCTCGACGCAGCGGCGACCAACCGGCCGATCGCATGGGTATCGGTCGAAGGGGTTGGAGTCGCGCCAGCGTTCCCGACCTTCGGCGACCGTCCTGCATCCGGCCACAGCATCATCGGCCTGGCCGTCTTCAATCACTCGACCTTGAACGCCAAAGCGGTAGGCCGCTGCTGGTTGCGTGGTCAGATGCTGGCGTGGCTGGCGGATTCGTAGTCCAACGCCACATCCCCGGCAGCCACCGCCAGCGGACGCGGATCCAGCGCAGTCGGGTAGTTCTTGTTCAACAATGCGATGTGTACAGATCGGGAGCGCGGGAGGTTTCGGGTGGCCGAGGACGAGCTTGAGGCGGCGGTCGGGCAGTTGGTGGGCCTATTGATGGAGCGTCGCGTGACGCTTGCCACCGCTGAGTCGTTGACAGGTGGGATGGTCGGGGCGGTTCTGACGGATGTGCCGGGGGTGTCGGCTGTGTATCGGGGTGGCGTGGTCGTCTACGCGACTGATCTGAAGGCCAAGCTCGCTGGCGTGCCCGAGGACCTGCTGGCTGCTGTAGGCCCGGTCCACCCGGACACGGCTGCCGCATTGGCCACCGGCGTACGGGAGCGTCTGGAGGCGGACTACGGGCTCGCCACGACCGGTGTGGCCGGTCCGGACCCGCAGGCGGGCATCGAGGCCGGCACGGTGTACGTCGCCGCGGCCGGTCCCGGGTCCGTGCAGGTGCGCAAGCTGCAGTTGTCCGGTGACCGAGCGGCAGTACGCCGGGGGAGCGTGCAGGCCGTCCTCGAACTCGGAGCCGCCGTTGTGGCGGAAGAACTCGACTGAGCGGGGTGTTGGGACCAGCATGGTGACAGGTAAGGCAGACTGGCGCGGCGCACCGAAGGTGGACATTGCGAGGGGTAGTGACCCAGCAACAGGTACCGTTGGTTCCTACGGTCGAGCTACCGTGCGAGTAGACACGGCCGGACAGGCGGAAGGGAGAAACCTCATGGTGCTGGTTCGTGGCCTGCTGGGCGACGTGCTGCGGCGTAAGCGGCTGCGCCAGGGGCGCACTCTCCGCGAGGTGTCCGCTGACGCTCGCGTCAGCCTGGGATACCTCTCCGAGGTCGAGCGCGGCCAGAAGGAAGCCTCCAGCGAGCTGCTGGCAGCTATCTGTACGGCGCTCGACGTGCCGTTGTCGACGGTCTTCGCCGAGGTGAGCGAGGATCTGGCTCGCGAAGAGGCCCTGGTGCTGGCGCACCCGACCATCGAGACCGAGGTCGTGGCCTCCGCGGCCTGAGCCCCTCGTCATCGCCCGCTCCCGTCCGGAGTCGGGCTGCTGTCGGACGGCTGGATCAATGCCACGCGCGTGGGCCAGACCAGTTGCAGCGCGGGCAGCGGGGGATCGCCCGGCTGCCTGAACATCTGGTTCGCCGTGTACAGGTGATGGACCGAGTCGGGAAACCGGAGAAGCTGGGCCGTCTCCGGAGGCGGGAAGAAGCCGGACAGGTCGTCGCCCTCGTCGAACACCGCGCCGCCCATCACCGCCCATGCGAGCGGTTTCAGCCCGAGATAGGCCCAGCACGGCTCGGGATCGAAGACGATGATCTCCGGATGCAGGTACAGGCTGAGGCCCAGCGTGTACCCGAAGGCTGGATTGCGGGCGCCGTCGCCCTCGACGTACTGCATCGTCCAGCCAAAGGTCCGGATGTTGTCCTCGATCTGTCGCGAGATCTGCTCGTCGCTCACACCGCCGCACCGGTCGCACATCGCCTTCTCCTCTCGATCGAACATTTGTTCGATGTGTCAGAGAAGATATCCACGTTCTTGTCCGCCGCCGGCGTTGTCCACAGGCCAGTTCCGGCCGGTCAGCTCTCGGGTTGGCAGGCCGGGCACCAGTACGTGACCCGTTCGCGGGTCGGTTCGCCGAGTTGCGCGGTCAGGATCGTCGTACCGCAGCGGTGGCAGGGTTTGCCGGCGCGTTCGAACACCCACGAGCGTTGCCCGGGCCGGTCGACGCCAGTGCTGACTTGGGTGCCGTTGCGGACGTTCGCCTTCAGCAGCTTTCGGCTGAGGTCGACGGCGGCGGGGACGTCGACGGCCGAAATGGGGCGCCACGGGTGCAGGCCGAGGAGGAAGCAGACCTCGGTGCGATAGAAGTTCCCGATTCCGGCGAGATTCCGCTGGTCGAGGAGCGCCTCGCTGACCGTCCGTCCGGGATCGGACTCGACATTCGCGATCGCGAGTGCGCGGTTGAATGACGGTGACAGCAGATCAGGTCCGAGATGCCCGACCACGCTGTCCTCATCGTCGGTCGCGACGAGGTCGAGGACCGGAAGCCGATAACCGACAGCCGTCCACGGCGCCGTTTCGAGGACCACGCGGATCTGATGATCGGGCCCGCCGTGCCACCGCTCATCCGGCCGGTACAGATGCCAACTGCCGTCCATCCGGAAGTGACTGTGCAGCGTCAATCCACCCGAGAGACGCATCAGGATGTGCTTGCCGCGCGCAACGACCTCGAGCATCGTCCGCCCGCTCAGGTCAGTCGTTGCGAGCGACGGCACACGGAAGTCCGTACGCACGAGCTCCTGTCCTGCGAGCGCCTGGTTCAGCCGCTTGCAGGCTCGCCAGACGGTGTCTCCTTCGGGCATGACCGATCGCTCCCGATATCAAGCCCGCAGACGGAGACCGCGTGGCGTCGCATGGAAGCCGGCCTTGGCCAGTGCATCGCCGAACGCCGTGTGCCGCACCTGCTCACCATCAGCTGTCTCGACACTCAGCTTGCCGAGCTGACCGTCCCGGATCGACAACGCCAGCGCATCGACGGCCGGCTGGAGCAGGTCAGCATCCTCGGTGAAGCTCAGCACAGTCCGACCGCCGCGCTCGACGTACACGATCAGTTGCCCGTCGACCATCACGACCAGCGCACCAGCCTTCCGGCCAGGCCGATGACCGCCAGCGCTCTCTCGCTCGGGCCATGGCAGGGCAGCGCCGTAAGGATTTGCGGGGTCGGAAGCCGCGAGTACGACGGCTCGCGCGTTCAACTCCTCGTCCTTGCGGCCACGGCCACCACTACCGCCCGGCCGGGCACCACCCGGCCCGAATCGTCCGGCAGGACCAAACGGACCGTCCGACCCGGGTGGAGCTGCGGCAGGAAGCTCCGCGAGCGCGCGCAACCGGTCGACCGCTCCGGGCAAGGCGAACTGCGCGGCCCCGAGCCCGGCAACGAAGTACCCGCGCCGGCATCGCCCGGACTCCTCGAACGCGCTCAGCACCTTGTAAACGGCGGCGAACCCACCAGGCGTCCGCTCGGTGATCACCGACCCACGCGTGACGATCCCATAGCGATCCAGCAGCGTCTCTGCTGCTGCATGCGCCCGCCGGGTTGCATCCGAACTGCGCTCCGGAAGCAACGACCATCGCCCACCTGCCGTCGGTGGACCGCTCCGCGCGGGCATCGACGGCCGCCCGGGACGCATCGGACGACCGGGCCGCGCGCGTGGCGTCGTACGACGTGTTCGATGACTGCCTCGCCCACCGCCGACGAGCGACCGGACCGGTGTGAGGGTGTCGTTGGTCAGATATCCGGCCCAGACGAGATCCCAGAGAATGCTGACTAACGTCTCGTCGTCCACCACACCGGACGCGGATCCAACCGCATCGCTCAGCTGCCGGAAGAAGAACGCGCCGCCGCCCGACAACGCGTCGAGCACGGCCTGGTGCGTCTCACCCAGCTCGAGATCAGGATCAGGATCGGGCAACGTCAGGTCGCAGTTGTCCGCGAGATGAAGCGACACCCAACCGTCTGTCCCGGGCAACGAACCCGATCCTGCCCACACCACTTCACCGGTCGCCGTCAGCTCATCCAGCATCGACGGCTGATACCCAGGCACTCGTGAAGGCAGCACGATCGACTCCAACGCGGACGCCGGCACCGCGCATCCCGCTAGTTGCTCGACTGCTCCGAGCAGTACGTCGTACCCGCGGCCTCGACTGCTCGTGATCCCTTGCCACGCAGGCAGGAACCGGGCCAGCGCGGACGGATCAACCGGCTCGACCTCCTTGCGCAATGCAGCAAGAGATCGCCGCCGCAGCAGCCGGAGGACCTCGTTGTCACACCACTCGAGCGCAATCCCGCCCGGCAGGAACTCGCCTTCAACGACTCGTCCAGCCGCACCCAGCCGCCGCAACGCTTCGCTGACAACGGCAACCCCGATCCCGAGATGCGTCGCCAGATCGATCGCTCGGAACGGCCCATGCGTTCGGGCATAGCGAGACACCAGATCGCCGAGCGGATCGGCGACCGGCTCTGCGTGCGCCTCAGCGACCCCGGGCGGCAATGGCACGCCGAGCGCATCCCGCAATCGCGCGACGTCCTCGACAACTGCCCACCGGTGCTCACCTGCGATCCGCACTCGCACCACCCGGCGAGCGGCCGCCAATGAGGTCAGCCAAGACTCGGCATCCGAGCCATCCACACATCGCTGCGTTGCCTCTGGCAACGACAATGGGCCGATCATCCGCAGTACGTCGAACAGACCCTCGGCGTCACGCGCTCGACGATCCTCGGCCAGTCGCTGCAGCTCGGCCTCGGTGCGTAGCACGACCTCCGCATCGAGCAGTTCGCGCAGTTCGGTCCGCCCAAGCAGCTCCGCCAGCAGGCTCTGATCGAGCGACAGCGCGGCAGCACGCTTCTCGGCGAGCGGACTGTCACCCTCGTACATGAAGGCGCCTACATAGCCGAAGAGCAAGGACTTCGCGAACGGCGATGCTTCCGACGTCTCGACCTCGACGACCGAGATCCTCCGTTCACTGATCCCGGTCAGCAGGTCCTTCAGCGCCGGCAGGTCGTAGACGTCCTGCAGCACTTCGCGCAACGTCTCGAGCACGATCGGGAACGACCCGAACTTGCTTGCCACACTCAACAGTTGCGACGCCCGCTGCCGCTGCTGCCACAGCGGCGATCGCCGACCGGGATTACGCCGCGGCAGCAACAATGCCCGCGCGGCACACTCCCGGAACCGTGCCGCGAACAACGCCGACCCGCCGACCTCGGTGGTCACCAGATCCTCGATGTCCTGCGGATCGAACAGCACGAGATCCGCACCCGGCGGCGCCTCGTCCGTCTCGGGCAGCCGCAGCACGATCCCGTCGTCGCCCGAGACCGACTGCGCGTCCATCCCGTACCGATCGCGGAGCCGGGCCGCGATCGCGAGCGCCCACGGGCCGTGCACCTGACCGCCGTACGGCGAATGCACGCAGACACGCCAGTCGCCCAGCTCGTCGCGGAATCGCTCGACAACAATCGTCACGTCGTCCGGCACGCGGCTCGTCGCATCCCGCTGCTCGGCGAGGTACGACACGAGGTTGTTCGCGGCGTACTCGTCCAGGCCCGCGGTCCGCGCACGCTCGATCGCCTTGCTGGCAGGCAATGACGCCATCTTGCGCACGAACGCCCCAGTCGCCGCACCAAGCTCGGCGGGCCGACCGACCGCATCGCCCTTCCAGAACGGCAATCTGCCCGGCTGACCCGGCGCAGGGGAGACGAGAACCCGGTCGTGGGTGATGTCCTCGATCCGCCAGCTCGAGGCACCGAGCGTGAAGACGTCGCCGACGCGCGACTCGTACACCATCTCCTCGTCGAGCTCGCCGACACGATGGTTCGTCGACTCACCGACCAGGAACACGCCGAACAGACCACGGTCCGGGATCGTCCCGCCGCTCGTCACCGCAAGCCGTTGCGCACCCGGTCGACCGGAGATTTCGCCACTGACCCGGTCGAACACGATCCGCGGTCGCAGCTCCGCGAACTCGTCCGACGGGTACCGACCCGAGAGCATGTCGAGCACCCCGTCGTACGCCGAGCGAGGCAACGTGGCGAACGGTGCACAGCGGCGTACCAGAGCGAACAGTTCGTCGACGTCCACTGAATCGAGGGCGACGATTGAGACGATCTGCTGAGCCAGCACGTCGAGCGGGTTGGCCGGGATATGCAGGCTCTCGATCATCCCGTCGCGCATCCGCTGCACGACGACGGCCGTGTCGATCAGATCGCCACGGAACTTCGGGAACAGCACGCCGCGCGACACCGCTCCAACCTGGTGGCCCGCACGTCCCACGCGCTGCAATCCACTCGCGACGGACGGCGGCGCCTCGACCTGGATGACCAAGTCGACTGCACCCATGTCGATGCCGAGCTCGAGGCTGCTCGTCGCCACCACGCACGGCAGCCGACCCGACTTCAGGTCTTCCTCGATCAGCGCTCTCTGCTCCTTGCTTACCGAGCCGTGGTGCGCTCGCGCGATCAACGGAGGGGCCGCGAGCGATCCGCCAGACTGGGCCATCACCTGGGCTGGTGAGCCCAACTCAGGCAACTCCAGCTCGGCACGCTCCGCCGCGATCTCGTTGAGCCGCGCGGTCAGTCGCTCAGCCAGCCGCCGCGAATTGGAGAAGACGATCGTCGACTTGTGCTGCGAGATCAGATCGAAGACGTGCTCCTCGACGTGCGGCCAGATCGACGCGTGCTGCTGTGGACCGGCAGCCGATCCAGAGGTCTCCACCTCCGTCGCGGCCAGCTCAGCCATGTCCTCGACAGGAACGACAACGCTCAGATCCCACTGCTTGGTGAACTTGGGCTGCACCACAGTCACCGGCCGCTCGCCACCGAGGAACCGAGCGACCTCCTCCACCGGTCGCACAGTCGCGGACAGACCGATCCGCTGCGCAGGCTTCGGCAATAACGTGTCGAGGCGCTCGAGTGTGAGCGCCAAGTGAGCGCCCCGCTTGGTGCCGGCGACCGCGTGAACCTCGTCGACGATGACTGTCTCAACCCCGCGCAATGACTCCCGACCCTGCGAGGTCAGCAACAAGAACAGTGATTCGGGCGTGGTGATCAGTACGTCGGAAGGCCGTGTGGCGAACCGCCGTCGCTCGTTGGCCGGGGTGTCGCCCGAACGCACTGCGACCTCGACGTCGATCGGCGCCTCACCGAGCCGGCGCGCGGTCTCCCGGATACCGATCAGCGGCGCGCGGAGGTTGCGCTCGACATCGACCGCGAGCGCCTTCAGCGGCGATACATACAGCACTCGGCAGCGCAGCTTCGGATCGTCCGGTGGCGGCGTCGTGGCCAAGCGGTCGAGCGCCCAGAGGAAGGCTGCCAGCGTCTTGCCTGAACCCGTCGGGGCGACCACCAGCGCGTCCCGGCCCGCGGTGATGGCGTCCCACGCCTCGAGCTGGGCCGGGGTGGCCGCCTCGAAGACGTCGCCGAACCACGCCCGGGTCGCGGGCGAGAACCGGCTCAACGCGCTGGTCTTCTTCACGCTGACCATCTTGCCGGGTCCCGCCGACAGTTTTCACGAACGGTTCGTGGCAGAGGGTGAGGAGACGCTTTCCGTCCGGTGCAGAGGTTGTCCCCATCGTCTGGAATGATCGGCGACATGATCAACCGCGTACGCGCAGCGCTCGTCGTCGTGGCCTGCCTGGTCGCTCTGACCGGGTGCGTCAAGCTCGACGCCGATCTGAAGGTCGGGTCGAACGAGACGGTCTCGGGCTCCATGAAGATCGGGGTCGACAAGCAGCTGCTGCAGTCCAGTGGCCAGTCGCTCGACAAGGTCCGCCAGCAGATCGAGAGCGGCATCAAGCAGACGACCACCGAAGGGGTCACCTGCAACTCGTTCGAGGACGACAAGTACGTCGGGTCGAACTGCATCTTCGAGAGCGTGCCGTTCGACAAGATGGGCAGCTCGAGCGGCAACGGAGTCACCTTCCGCAAGGACGGCGACAAGGTCATGGTGACGGTCAAGGCCGGCAGCCTGGGCAGCGTCCCGTCCGGCAGCCAGCCCGAGGTGAACTTCAAGATCACCATGCCGGGCAAGATCCTCGAGCACGACGACGGTGCGAAGATCAGCGGCCGCACGGCGACGTACGACAGCCTCGACAAGGTCGGCAAGATCTCGTTGACGTCGGAGGCGGGCGGCGGATTCCCGACGTGGGCCCTGATTCTGATCATCGTGCTGGTGCTGCTGGCGATCGCCGCGGTGGTGTTCTTCGTACTGCGCAGTCGCAGGCGCAAGGGACAGCAGGGTTACGGGCAGCCGTACCCGGGGCAGTACCCCGGCCAGCCGGGTCAATACGGCGGACCGGGGCAGTACGCAGGTCAGCCTGGGTACGGGCAGCAGCCTGGTCCTGGCGGGCAGTACCCGGGGCAGCCGGGTCCGCAAGGGCAGCCTGGTCAACCTGGTCAATATGGCCAGCCGGGGCAGTATCCGGGCCAGCCGCAGCAGGGCCAGCCGCCGTACGGCGGTCAGCCTGGTCAGCCTGGCCAGCCGCAGTACCCTGGGCAGCCTCAGCCGGGGCAGTGGGGTCCGCAGCCGGGGCAGCAGCAGCCGCCCCAGCAGGGGCCGCCGCCGCAGCAAGGTCCTGGTGGCTGGGGACAGCAGCCCGGCCAGGGGCAGCCTGGTCAGCACGGTCAGCCGCCGCCGCAGCAGGGCGGTCCTTCGGGACCCCCGCCGGGGCAGCAGGGCGGTTGGGGACCGCCGCCGAAGAACGATGACGGGCAGGAATGAGACTGACGGAGTTCTGGGCTCGGATGGATCACCATCTCGGTCCGGCGTATGCACGGACCTGGGCGGAGACCCAGGTGGTACAGGAACTCGACGGCCGTACGGTCGTCGAGGCCCTGGCCGAGGGCGAGGCCGCGAAGGTGGTCTGGCGTGCCGTGTGGGCGCACCTGAACCTGCCGGCCAGCGAACGCTGATGCCCTAGGCAACTATCGCACTAGACCGACCATCCGGTGCGCGCCGCCCACTCCTCGGCCGGCAGATAGATGAGGTCGCAGACCGGGTCCTTGAGGTCGGAGTAGTCGCCGATCTCGAGCCGGAGCGCGGCAGCGTGCTGCTTGAAGACGGCGTACGCGCGTGCCGTCTCCGGATGACTGCGCAAGTAGTCGCGGAACAGCAGTGCGTACCGCTGATTGGCGCGACCAGCCACCCGGATGTGCAGATTGACCCGGCGTCGGTACATCGGCTCGACCAGCATGCGCTTCACCCACTGCACGCCATCGGTCGGCAGACCCGGCACCGGATGGTCGCGTCGCGGCGGGCGTAGCTCCCAGTCTGCCGCGACCAAGCGCTCTGCCACGTCGTCCAGCTCCGGCTCCGTGCCGACTGTGACCTGGATGTCCAGGATGTCCTTGGCCGGCAGGCGGGGTACCGAGGTGGAGCCGATGTGGTCGATCCGCTGGGCCAGTTCGCCGAGCAGTCCGCCGATCGCGTGCGCGGTCTTCTCGTACTGCGAGGGCCAGCTGTCGTCCGGTCGTGCGATGACGATCCCAGTCATGCGGAGATCATCCCAGTACTCCGGCGGCCGGTCCCAGTCCTTCAGACAGGTTTGATCCGGAATGCGCTGCTGGTGAGCAGATCTGCCGCTTCGTACGCCGCTTTACGGATGGCCTTGCGCTCGTCGAAGTACCCGCCGACCACGCCGATGCCCGGTAGCTTGCCGACGAACCGGGCGCCGAGGCTGCCGCGCGGACGTTCCTCGAACACCTCACCGAGTCCGCCGAACAGTTTGCTGATCCGCCAGAGCAGACGGATGCCGTGGCCTAGTCCGGCCTCTTCGGACTCGTGGCTGAGACCGAGTTGCTTCGCCACGTCCTGTCCGGCGGCGGTCGGTTCGTCGTACTTGAGTACTTCGTCCGGAGTGATCGGACGGTCGGTCAGAACGCGCGCGATGACCGCAGTACGGTCCGCGTGCGCCTCCACGCCGTACTCGCGGCAGATCGCACCGATCACCATCGCTTGCACGGCCGCGCCGAGGGTGTCCTTGATCGGGAGTCGGTCGGCGGCCGCACCGCTGATCCGGGGGAGGGCCGCGACGACGGCCGCGAATCCACCCAGCCGCTCCACCCACCAGTCGCAGCGCTTGGCGAGCGGCAGCTTCGGCCACTCTGCGTGCCCGGGCACCTTCATCATCAGCAACCGGTCGATCGCGAGGATCAGGGCCTTCTCGGCCAGGTTGGGCTTCTCCTGGGCGGAGTACTCAGCCAGGATGCTGCGGACGCCGAACGGGTCCGGGGTGCGGAGCGCGTCGAGTACGGTGTCGATCCCGAACTCGACCCTGCTGAGTGCCAGGATCACGGCGGAATCGGGCACGTCGGGACGGTCGCTCACGCCCGCAAGGGTAGGGATCCGGCGGGTCAGATCGGTTGCCGGGGCAGCTTCGGCGTGTCAGTTGTGATTCGAACACGTGTTCGGGATACTTTGGTGCGCGGAAGGTGTGGCGGACGGCCGAGTTGTCCACAGATTCGGAAGTGGCGACGAAAACTGTCCGACGTGATGGATACCTTCTCTGGCGACACGAGAAGTCCTCCGGGCGGCTGGGAAGCGGCCCCGATTATGAGATGGGTCAGGTGGCATTCACATGGCGGGTGCAGCGAGTGCGGAGCGCGCGGTGGCCGATCGCGAGAAGGCGCTTGCGACCGCGCTGACGCAGATCGAGCGGCAGTGTGGCAAGGGTTCGGTCATGCGGTTGGGGGAGCAGAACAGGCCGCCGATCGAGGTCATCCCGACCGGGTCGATCGCGCTCGACATCGCGCTCGGGATCGGTGGTCTGCCGCGCGGTCGCGTGGTGGAGATCTACGGTCCGGAGTCCTCCGGTAAGACGACAGTCGCCCTGCACGCGGTCGCGAACGCGCAGCGGGCCGGCGGGATCGCGGCGTTCATCGACGCCGAGCACGCGCTCGACCCGGAGTACGCGCGGAAGCTGGGTGTCGACACCGACGCACTGCTGGTCTCGCAGCCCGACTCCGGTGAGCAGGCGCTGGAGATCGCCGACATGCTGGTCCGCTCCGGCGCGATCGACATCGTCGTGATCGACTCGGTGGCCGCGCTGGTGCCGCGGGCCGAGATCGAGGGCGAGATGGGCGACAGCCACGTCGGTCTGCAGGCCCGGCTGATGAGCCAGGCGCTGCGGAAGATGACCGGTGCGGTCAGCGGGACGAACACGACCGCGATCTTCATCAACCAGCTGCGCGAGAAGATCGGCGTGATGTTCGGCTCCCCGGAGACCACGACCGGTGGTAAGGCGCTGAAGTTCTATGCGTCGGTGCGGCTGGACGTGCGCCGGATCGAGTCGCTGAAGGACGGTACCGACGTGGTCGGCAACCGGACCCGGGTCAAGGTCGTGAAGAACAAGGTGGCCCCGCCGTTCAAGCAGGCCGAGTTCGACATCATCTACGGCCAGGGCATCAGCCGCGAGGGCAGCCTGCTCGACCTCGGCGTGGATCAGGGCTTCGTCCGCAAGGCCGGCGCCTGGTTCACCTACGAGAGCGACCAGCTCGGCCAGGGCCGGGAGAACGCGCGGAACTTCCTGCGCGACAACCCTGATCTGGCCAACGAGCTGGAGAAGAAGATCAAGGAGAAGATGGGCATCGGCCCGACCCTTGACCAGCCGGCCGCCGAGGCCGCCACGGCCGAGGTCGATGTCGACTTCTGACCGGCCCACCGCGGGCGGCAGCGTCCCCCGGCAGCCCAGCGCCGCCGACGACGCTGCCCCCGCGGCGCTGTCTCTACCCCACGACGAACGCCTGGCGCTTGCCCGCAAACTGCTGGCGGCTGGCACGGACGCCTCGACAGCTTCCAGCAGCCCGAGCCAACGCTCTGGGTCCGGCACTGATCGTGCTCCCGCCGGCGACCGCAGTACTGATCGTGCTGGTGATGCCGAGCGAGGTCGTGGTGACGAGCTCGCTGCAGCTCGTAGTTCTGGTCCGGGCTCGGGGCGTGCTCGTACGTCGAGTGCGCGTCGGAGCGGGGCCGATGTGGACGACTTCGTGGGCGAGGACGAGTCGGAGTGGGACAGCTCCCGTCGGCGTACGGGCTCCATCAGGCGAACTGCCGGCACGGTCGACCCGTGGGATGAACAGCAGGACGAAGAGAAGAACGCTCGGCCGGCGAAACGTCGGGGTGCGTCGAGTCGGGCATCGGGTGCGAGTTCTGCTGATCCTTGGGGTGAGCAGGATGAGCGCTCTGCTCGTACGTTCGAGACGCGGGCGGCCGATCGGGTGGCTGAGGCGCGCGCCTTCGCGGACGATGCACCTGCACGGGGCGCGGACCTAGGTGCACCACCAGAACAGTTCGATCCGTGGGCGGACGCGGATTCACCAGCTGCGGTTGAACCGTCCGCCAACGCCTCACCGAGCCCCGCAGTTCCGGCAAGGCGCACATCTCCCGCAGAGCGCGCGCCTGCCGCAGACCAGCGCACGCCACGCGACAACTCCTCGACATCGGAGAGCGCGGCTCCTGCGCGAGTGCTGCCCGCGGATGACAGCCCGTCGATAGGCGAGCCTCATTTGGTGAACCCCGAGGGTCCGGCCGATGACGCAGTTCGTGCGGTCGGACACCGGGCAGTCGACACGTCGGCCGCAGCGGATCGTCCGGGGCCTGCAGATCGTCAGCTGGGCGTGGGCGTGGATGCGTCGGCCGGGGAGTCGTTCACCTCAGCTGGGTCGCCGCGTGCGGATGGGCCGGTGCGTGGTGATAGCGCGGTGCGTGGGGATGGCGCAGCGGGTGCGGACGGCGCAGTGCGTGCGGCTGACTCGGCGCCTGGGGATGGTGCGGTGCGTGCGGACGAGCGTTGGTCGGTGGACGGGTCTGCTGCGGCGGATGGTGCCGGGGCTGCGGGTCGTCCTGCGGGTGTGCGTGATGGTGGGTCGGGCGGTGAGTTGTTCGGCTCTGGTGGGTCGCCGCGCGGGGGTGGCCCGGTGGCTGGGGATGGCGCGGTGCGTGGGGATGGCGCGGTGCGTGGGGATGGCGCGGTGCGTGCGGGTGGCTCGGGGGCTGGGGATCGTGCGGTTCGTGCGGGGGAGAGCCGGCCAGGAGGTGGGTCGTTCGCGGCCGGGCGCTCGGCGTCTGGGGATGGCTCTGGGGGTGGCGGTGACAGTGTGCTGGGTGGGGAGTCGGTTGCGTCCGATCGGTCGGTGGCTGCTGGGCGGGCCGGTGAGAGTGGGGCGGCTGGGGGCGGTTCGGGTGGTTCGGGGGAGAGTGGGCGGTCTGGGGGGCGGGGGAGTCGGGGGCGGCGGGCGGTTGGTGGGGGGTTTGGGCGGGGGCGGAAGAGGCGGGGGAGTGAGGAGCCGGAGCGGCTGGGGGATGCTGCGATGGAGCAGGATGCGGATCCGGCTTCGGTGGCTCGGACGATTTTGCTGGACAAGTTGACGGGGCAGCCGCGGACTCGGGCTGAGTTGGCTGATGTTTTGGCTGAGCGGGAGATTCCGGACGATGTGGCCGATGAGGTGCTGGATCGGTTTACGGAGGTCGGGCTGATCGACGATGCCGCGTTCGCGAATGCGTGGGTGGAGTCGCGGCATCGTGGGCGTGGGTTGGGGAAGCGTGCGCTGGCGCAGGAGCTTCGGCGGCGGGGCGTGGATGATGAGCTCGCCCGGGATGCGCTCGAGGAGTTGGAGCCGGAGCAGGAAGAAGAGACAGCGCGGCAGCTGGTACGGCGGAAGTTGCGGTCGATGCGTTCGCTGGAGCGGCAGGTGGCGATGCGGCGGTTGCTCGGGATGCTTGCGCGGAAGGGGTATCCGGGCGGGATGGCGATGAGCATCGTGAAGGAGGAGCTGGATGCTTCGCACGACGAGTTCCCGCTCATCGATTCGTCGGGCTTAGGACCTGAATGACGAACGAGCTGCCAGTGGTGCGTGAAGCCACTGCGGCGGATCGCGCCGGGATCCAGCGGATGTTGCGCGAGTTGCACGGCGAGGGCGCGGACAACACCACCTTGCCTGAAGTGCGTCAGCAGGCGAGGACCTTCGTCGCAAGCGCGTCCGCGAGCTCAGCCGCGAGCCCAGCCGCGAGCCCGACTGTGGGCGTGACCGCGAGCGCGAGCGCAGGCCCGAGCGCGGGTGCGAGCCTGGGCACAGGTCCGAATGCGAGTGCGAGCCTGGGCACAGGTCCGAATGCGAGTGCGAGCGCCGGCCCGAGTGCGAGTGCCGGCCTGAGTGCGAGCGCCGGCCCGGGTGCGAGTGCCGGCCCGGGTGCGAGTGCCGGCCCGGGTGCGAGCGCCGGCCCGGGTGCGAGCGCAGGCCCGAGCGCGGGTGCGAGCCTGGGCACAGGTCCGAATGCGAGTGCGAGCGCCGGCCCGAGTGCGGGTGCGAGCCTGAGTGCCGGCCTGAGTGCGAGTGCCGGGGACGGGATTGTCGGGGTGCTTGTGGTGACGTTTGTTGACTACGGGCGCGAGCCGTACGGCGTTGTGGAGGAGCTCGTGGTGGATCCAGCGAGCCGTTGTGCCGGGACGGGTGCGGCGCTGCTTGGCCAGTGCAAGTCCTGGTTGGGAGCGTTGGGGGCCGAGGTGGTCTTTGTCTCGGCTATCGACGAGGAGGCAGCTGAGTTCTACCTGCGCGCCGGATTCACGCGATGTACCGGTCCCTGGCTCTGGGCGGCGGCAGGGCTGCCGGCTTAGGTCAGCCTGAGCTGTTTACCTTTGCTAAAGGTCGTGCTCGGGAACTGGCCCGGCAGTGTTGGGCAGTGAGCCGGGTGGAGGTCACTTTGTGGGCGGAAGGTTCTTGACGGAATCACCGCCTACTTCGAGAGGTTCCGCCCAATGTCTGACTTCACCCGTCGCCGGTTTCTCGGCGGCGCTGCAGCGACCGCGAGCCTTGGTGCCGCGGCCGCTTTGATGCCCGCGAGTGTCCAGAAGGCCCTCGCCTCCCCGCCGCCGCGTCCGGCGCGGCTCGGCGACATCAAGCACGTTGTGATGCTCATGCAGGAGAACCGGAGCTTCGACCACTACTTCGGCACGCTGTCGGGAGTGGCCGGGTTCGACGACCCGCACGCGATCAAGCTGTCCACCGGGCGCAATGTCTTCTACCAGCCCGACACCGAGAACCCGGACGGCTACATGCTGCCGTTCCACCTCGACACGCACTCGACCAACTCGCAGGCGATCCCGTCGACGAGCCACGCGTACTCGGTCCAGCACCAGGCCTGGAACGGCGGCAAGATGGACGCCTGGCTGCCCGCGCACCGGGCCGCCGACAAGGCCAACGGGCCGTACGTGATGGGGTACTACACGCGCGACGACATCCCGTTCCAGTACGCGCTCGCCGACGCGTTCACGATCTGCGACCAGTACCACTGCTCGGTCCAGGGTCCGACCTGGCCGAACCGCCTGTACTGGCAGACCGGCATGGTCGACCCGGGCGGCACGCTCGGCGGGCCGATCACGTCCAACTCGTTGCCGAACGGCGCGTACCGCTGGACGACGTACGCCGAACGCCTCGAGGCCGCCGGTGTCAGCTGGAACGTGTACCAGGACCAGGTGGGTCTGAGCAGCTACAACATGCTCCCGCACTTCAAGCAGTTCCAGGACGCCACGCCCGGTACGCCGCTGTACGACAAGGGCATGAAGGTGTCGCCGCTCGGCCAGTTCGAGTACGACGCTCTGCACGACAAGCTCCCGACCGTGTCCTGGCTGATGACGGCCGGTGGCGTCTCGGAGCACCCGAAGGAGATGCCGGCCGCCGGGGCCGACTTCGTCGCGTCGAAGATCGCTGCGATCGCCGCGAACCCGGACGTCTGGAAGAAGACGGTCTTCATCCTGAACTACGACGAGAACGACGGCCTGTTCGATCACGTCGTACCGCCGACCGCACCGGCGGGTACGCCGGACGAGTACGCGCTCGACCTGCCGATCGGCGGCGGGTTCCGGGTGCCGTGCATCGTGGTCTCGCCGTGGACCGCGGGTGGTTGGGTCAGCAGCCAGAAGTTCGACCACACGTCGGTGCTGCAGTTCCTCGAGAAGCTCACCGGCGTACAGGAGCCGAACATCACCCAGTGGCGTCGCAAGACGTTCGGTGACCTCACCTCGGTGTTCCGCCACGACCACATCAGCAAGCCGCCGGCGCTGCCCGAGACGGGTGCCCGGCTGAACCTGGCGACGTACGAGGCGGCGCAGTTGCCGGCTCCGACGTTCCCGACCTCGACGCAGGTCGTCCCGCATCAGGAGCGCGGCGGTCGCCACCGCCTCTGAGGTACGCCGACAGCCGGGCAATCACGTCGATTGCCCGGCTGTGGCATGCCGCGGGAGTAGCGTCGGCGACATGGTGAGCCTGGAAGACGTGCAGCGGCTGGTCGGCCAGTTGCCGGAGACCGTGGAGACAACGAAGCACGGCCATAGGACCTGGGCGGTCGGCGGCAAGGGGTACGCGTGGGAGCGGCCGTTCAGCAAGGCGGACCTCAAGCGGTACGGCGACGAGACGCCGCCCGACGGGCCGATCCTGGCGATCAAGGTCGAGGATCTCGCCGAGAAGGAGGCCGTGCTGGCCGCCCGCGCAGGGGACGGGTTTTTCACGATTCCGCATTTCGACGGGTACGCCGCGGTGCTCGTGGAGCTCGACAAGGTGCCGGAACAGGTGCTCCGTGAGGCACTGCTCGACGGGTGGTTGGTGTACGCCCCGGCGAAGGTCGCGAAGGCACACCTGGACGGGCAGTGACGGAGAGTGAAGCGGTTTCGGGTCCGGTGAGCGGCGAGGGGCGTTGACGGGTGGGGTGCGACGGTGTGTTATCCGAGGTAGGACTGGTATTTGGACCGGTCCGTAGGCTGGGATTTTCCGTCGATCCGCCCCAGACACCGCGGAGGGTGCAATGAACGATTTCCAGGAACAGGCGAAGAACTGGCTCCGGAATGTCGTCAAACAGAACCCGGACAAGATCAAAGCCGGCGTCGACAAGGCCGGCGACCTGATCGACAAGCAGACCGGCGGGAAGTACGCGGAGAAGGTCGACTCGGTCCAGCAGAAGGTCGGCACGTTCGTCGACAACCAGACCAACGAGGAGCCGGCCCAGGCGGAGCAGACACCCGCGGACACGACGTCGGAGTCCACCACCGCGGGTACGGCGGAGAGCGCACAGCCGGACAGGCCTGCGGCAGGCCCCGCCAACTAGGCCCCGCCAACTGAGCCCCGCCAACTAACCAGGTCCACATCTGCAGCCCCGCGGCCGGTTCAGCGCGGCGGGTGCTGGAGATCTCAGGGCTTACACGTATGCCCGTTGTGGAGTAGTCCAGTGCCCGGAGTGGTCTCATCCCGCGGGTGACGGGGGAGTGTCCGTCTTGACCGCGTGATGGGCCGCGCTTAGCCTCGGGATCAAGAAGGGATGAATCCACCGCAACGGTGGCGGATATAACGATCGGCGAGTCGGGTGAAACAGCCGACTGACCGGCAAAAAGACGCAACCACGCTCGACTGAGCTGAAGGAAGGACGACGGCGCCATGCGCTGTCGATAGACGGCACCGAACGCAAAACCCGGACGGTCACCACACCGCAAGGGCGCGAGCGGTGTCACCGCGATCTCCGCGTTGTCGGCGGCGACTCACGGTGAGCAAGCGAGGCAATCAACGCCGGAAAGCCGCACCAAGCGGCATCCACGGCGTTGTTGCGAGCACAGCTATACCGTCGCAACGGTAGACACCGGTACCGCCTAGCCAAGGTGGCACCGGCACTGCCGTACCCCGAGAGCAGCCGGACCCCGGTGGCGCCTTCAGCCGTACCGGTGGTGAGTCCCTTCGACAGACGGCCACAGTCCCGCGTGGGACTCGACGGAGAGGCGAGACGCCGATGACCGCGATGTCCGTTGGCCTGGCCCTGATCGGATTGCTGATCGCAGGATTACTGGCCTGGATCGGCCTGACCCTCTCCCGCCGGAAAGCCGCCGACAACTCGACCGCCCAACTCGAGGCTGCGCAGCTGACCGCCGGCGCGAAGTCCGCGGCAGAGCTGGTACGACGGCAGGCCGAGGAAGAGGCCGCCGTACTGCGGACGCGCGCCGAGGCGGCCGAGCAGCGCAGCGAGGAGATCCGCCGCGGCGCCGAGGACCGTGCGTCCGAGGTGCGACGTGATGCCGAGCAACGGGCGTCCGACGTACGGCGAGAAGCCGAGGCGGAGGCGCAGTCGATCCGGGACGACCTGCGGGAGCAGCGTCTCGAGATGGAGCGCCGCGATCACCGGCTGACCGAGCGCGAGGAGCGGGCCGACGAGCAGCATCGCGCGATGGAGGAACGCCAGACCGAGCTGACCGCGCAGCTCGGCGAGCTGGACAAGCGCAAGAGCGAGATCAAGGATCTCGAGGACGAACGCCGCCGGATCCTCGAAGGCGTCGCGAACCTGACCACCGAACAGGCGAAGGCCGAGCTGGTCGCGTCGATCGAGGACGAGGCCAAGCGGCACGCGCACACGATCGTCCGCGACATCGAGCGGCAGGCCCAGGACGAGGGCGAGATCAAGGCCCGCAAGATCATCACCGGCGCCGTGCAGCGGCTGGCGTCCGAGCAGACCAGCGAGTCGGTCGTCTCCGTCGTACACCTGCCGAGTGACGACATGAAGGGCCGGATCATCGGGCGCGAGGGCCGCAACATCCGGTCGTTCGAGCAGACCACCGGCGTGAACCTGATCATCGACGACACCCCCGAAGCGGTGCTGCTGTCCTGCTTCGACCCGGTACGGCGGGAGACCGCGCGGCTGACACTGGATTCGCTGGTGCTCGACGGCCGGATCCATCCGAGCCGCATCGAGGAGATCTACGAGCGCAGCAAGGGCGAGGTTGCCGAGCTGTGCGAGCGGGCCGCCGAGGATGCGATGGCCGACGTCGGGATCACGGACCTCCACCCGGAGCTCATTCGCACGATGGGGCTGCTGCGCTACCGCACGTCGTACGGGCAGAACGTGCTCAAGCACCTGATCGAGTCGGCGCACATCGCTGGGATGATGGCGGCCGAGCTCGGGTTGGATCCCAAGCTGTGCAAGCGCGGCGCGTTCCTGCACGACATCGGCAAGGCGCTCACACACGAGTCCGAGGGCAGTCACGCGATCGTCGGCGCCGAGTTGGCCCGCAAGTACGGCGAGAACGACGACGTCGTGCATTGCATCGAGGCGCACCACAACGAGGTCGAGGTCCGGACCGTCGAGGCGGTGCTGACGCAGGCCGCGGATGCGGTGAGCGGCGGCCGTCCGGGCGCGCGGCGGGAGTCGTTGGAGGCATACGTCCAGCGGCTCGAGCGGCTCGAGGAGATCGCGATGCACCACGAGGGCGTCGAGAAGGTGTTCGCGATGCAGGCCGGCCGCGAGATCCGGGTGATGGTTCTACCGGACGCGGTCGACGACATCGCGGCGCAGGTGATGGCCCGCGACATCGCGAAGCAGGTCGAGGAGGAGCTGACGTATCCGGGCCAGATCCGGGTGACCGTCGTACGCGAGTCCAGGGCTACTGAGGTGGCGAAGTAGCGTACTTCGCCCGCCACGCCGGCGGGTCGAACGGAGCCCCGTAGATCCGGGTCTCGCGAGCGATCCGGCCGTCGCGGAACTCGACGACGTTCGCCACGTAGTACACGTCGCCGCCGTAGTCCGACCGGCCGAGAACGACGAAGTTGTCGCCGGAGCCGGTGATCCGGAGGATCTCGATCGACGGCGGGTTCGGGTACTCCTGCTGCATCGCGCGCATCGGGTCCCGCCCGACGATGCGTTCGCCGGACTGCGGCATCTCCAGGACGTAGTCCTCCGTGCGCATCTCGTGCTCCGCCTCCGGCGAGAGCGCGAGCTCGCTGTCGGGCGTCCACAGGCGTTCGAGCAGTTCACGGTTGTGGTCCATGAACTCATGGTGCACCCGGCTCGCGCCGACGAGGGCGGCTACCTGCTCGGCCGGCGGAGGTGGGTCGGCGTGACGTCGATCGGCTCGTCGGCGACGCGTTCCGGCGGGGCCGTGCGGTACTGGGCCTCGACCTCCGGGTCGATGACGGGCCTGTCGGTGCGTCTGCGCTGGTTGGCGAGGCGGTACGACAGCCAGATCCCGGCCGCGCCGCCGAGCATGATGATGATCCCCAGGGCGGTCAGGTTGAACGTGTCGGACGTGTCCCGTACGGCGAACGCGAGGACAGCGCCGATCACGACGAGTGCGATCCCGGCCCCGATCCGCATACCTGCTCCTTCCATGAACACGGAGTAGCTGAGCTCACTCCTTGTGCCCAGGGCGACGCAGTTGTATGCGCCTCAGCGGAAGGCGGACTCGCCGGTCAGCGCCTGGCCGATGACGAGCTGGTGGACCTCGGACGTGCCTTCGTAGGTCAGGACCGACTCGAGATTGTTGGCGTGCCGCATGATCGGGTACTCGCCGCTGATGCCGTTCGCGGCGAGGATCGTGCGGCATTCGCGGGCGATCGCGATCGCCTCGCGGACGTTGTTGAGCTTGCCGACCGACACCTGCTCGGGGCGGAGCGTGCCCTTCTCCTTCAGCCGCCCGAGGTGTACGGCGAGCAGGACGCCCTTGTTCAGCTCGACCGCCATGTCGGCGAGCTTCGCCTGGGTCAGCTGGTACGCCGTGAGCGGCTTGTCGAACACGATCCGCTCACCGGCGTACGCGATCGTGGTCTCGAGGCAGTCGCGGGCCGCGCCCATCGCGCCGAAGATGATGCCGAACCGCGCCTCGTTCAGGCAGCCGAGCGGGCCGGACAAACCGCGTGCCTCGGGCAACAAAGCAGAGCCGGGCAGCCGCACATCCGACAGCACCAGCTCCGAGGTGACGGACGCGCGCAACGACATCTTCTGCTTGATCTCCGGCGCCGTGAAGCCGGGCGTCGACGTCGGTACGACGAAGCCGCGGACGCCGTCGTCGGTGCGTGCCCAGACCACCGCGACGTCGGCGACGGAGCCGTTGGTGATCCACATCTTCGAGCCGTTCAGCACCCAGTCGTCGCCGTCGCGGCGGGCGTTGGTGCGCATGCCGGCCGGGTTCGATCCGAAGTCGGGCTCGGTCAGGCCGAAGCACCCGATCGCCTCACCCGCGGACATCCGGGGTAGCCATTCGTTCTTCTGCTCGTCGCTGCCGTACTTCCAGATCGCGTACATCGCGAGCGATCCCTGCACAGACACGAGCGACCGCATCCCCGAGTCCGCCGCTTCAATCTCCAAGCACGCAAGCCCGTACGCAACCGGGCCCAGCCCGGCGCATCCGTACCCCGTCAGATGCATCCCCAGAAACCCGAGCGCCCCCAGCTCCTTCGCCAACTCCCGCGCCGGAATAGAAGCCGTCTCGAACCACTCCGGCAACGCCGGCCGCAACCGCTCATCCGCAAACCGCCGAGCAGCCGCCCGAACATCAACCTCTTCCCCGGTCAGCAAAGAGTCGACATCCACAAGATCCAATGAAGCACCCATGTGCTCACGCTAGCTGGTAGATGCGGCGACGCGGTGGTGTGGAAAGCCACACGCCTATTTCAGGATCAGCGTTCCGTCGAAGGAGTCCAGGTCGGCAAGGGTCTCCTCGTACACCGGTCGGAGCGGAGGCAGGTCGTCCCGTGCGAAGAATCGGGCATCGCGAGTCTCGTCGGTCTCGGCGAGTAGCGAGCCGCTCCAGCGGTCCACGCGGAAGACCACCGAGAACATCTGGTGGTCGCCGCCGAAGGCGTTGGTGAACCAGTACTGCGGACCCGTGTAGAGGGCGATCGGAGTCGCTGCTTCCACGGTCAGACCGGTCTCCTCGTGCACCTCGCGAACCAGTGCGTCCCAGATCGACTCGCCCAGTTCGAGCCCTCCGGCCGGCATCACCCAGGTGTTGTCGTCGGAGCGGCGGACGAGGAGTACGTCGCCGGTGTCGTTGCGGATGACCGCCCGCGGACCTGGGGTGATGAGCCGCTGCGCACCGACGTACGTGCGGAGGTTACCGACGTAGGTCTCCTCGAAAGGGACTGATGTCATTTCGTGTACCAGGGCCACCACCAGTGGCGTCTGCGGGGGTGGCGGACGACGACGCTGGCGTGGTGGGCCTTGCCGGTGACGTGCAGGCGGACGCCGCCGGGGCGAGGTGCTACCGCCTTGTTCTTGGCGCTGCTGTGGTTCGACTCGACCTGGTCGATGTCGACGCTCCAGCCCTCGGGGATCACCATCACCACGGAGCTGTGGATGGCCTGCGCGTCGACGTGGATGTCGGCCCAGTGCACCACCGCGTCGGTGAAGTCGAGCTTGACCGACGAGTGTTCGGCGATCGCGACCATGCGCTCGGGCACGACCCACGCGCCTTCGCGCTTCTGTGCGCTGTGCCGTGCGCGGAGGGTGAGCTCCTGCGAACTGCCGTGGGCGACCGGCATCAGGTCGGCGGTCGCGTTGCGCAGTTCGAGGTGGGTCTTGGCCGTGTAGATCTGGGTCAGCCGCTCGTCCAGTTCCTCGAAGTCCAGCCGCCCGTCGGTATGCGCTTCCTGGACCACGGCGGCGGCACGTTCGCGGTCGTTGTCGGATGCCCGGTGACCGGGCGGCGGCTGCTCCAGACTCATGCGACCAAAGGTAGCGCCGCTACAGGTTCGACAGGAATCGGCCGACCACAGTCGACCAGGTCTTGTCGAGCTCCTCGGCGTACTGCTCGGCGTCCGCGACCAGCGTGTCCGGATCGAACCCCATCGACCGCAGCCGTTCCGGATTCCATCGGCGCACCCGGTCGGCTGCCACCTCAGGGTGGAACTGCACCCCCCAAGTGCGGTCGCCGACGCGCAGCATCTGGTTCGGGCAGCGCTCACTCGACATCAGCAGTACGGCGTCCTCGGGCAGCCGCGTGATCTGGTCCTGGTGGCTCTCGATCGCCCACACCGTCGACGGAAGGCCCTCCAGCAGTGCGTCGTCAGCGGGCAGCACTGTCAGCGCAGTCACACCCTTCTCCGGCAGACCGTACTTCCCCCGGACCTCGCCGCCGAACGTGTGCGCCACCAGTTGACCACCCAGGCAGATTCCCAGCACCGGCACCCGACCATGCGCGGTGCGCAGCAGGTCGCGCTCTACGGACAGCCAGGGCGCTCGGTCGTCCTCGTCGGGCAGGAGCCCGCCGCCGAGCATGATCAGCGCCGCATGGTCTCCGATGCTGCTGGGCACCGGCTCACCGTCCCAGGCCCGGACGATGACCGGCGTGATCCCGCGGTCGTCCAGCCAGCCGAGCAGGTTCCCGGGGCCGCTCTCGCGGTCGTTCTCGATGATGAGCACCGTGGTCACCGGGCCACGGTACGCGGCACACCGGACACCGCCGTACCGGAGTCGTGATTCCTGGATACTGATGCACTGTGGGGGTGCAGATGGAGCCGATCAGTGGATTCGTGCGCGCCGTGGTGGGGGACGTTGCCTTCATCTTCGGCAAGGGCCTGGTGAACGCGTACCTGCTGGCCCGCCGCAACGGGGTGTCGAGGCCACAGCTCGACCTCCTGGTGCGCTCACACGGCCAGTACGTGCCGCTCGCCATCCCGACCGGCACCGTGCCCGCCGTCGACCGACTGGTCGGGCTGGACGAGAGCCGGCCCGCGCCTCTGCTGACAGTCGAGTTCACTCCGGGCGACACCGGCGCCGAGGCCCACCTCACCGCCAACAACCCGGTCCTCATCACGATCACCGACGTCACTCACCAGGAGTACGACGCAGTAGTACTGACGACCTCGCTCGGCGCAGCGGCGTACGCACAACTGCCGCCGGGGTACTACCACGTGTCCGCTGTGGTCATCGACGAGTACGCCGAGCTGCTGCAGGGGTACGGCGCTCAGCACAACCTGCACGTGGACAAGGGCGACGACCTGATCGTCTCCCTGTCGATCCGCACCGCCGGGGTCGGCGAGATCGCGACGGCACTGGAGACCGGTCCGCAGCCAGTGATCGTGGGGGAGGACGGCGACGTCGTACCGCTGCTCGACCTGGTCCGCATCGGACGCGCGCCGGACTGCGACGTGATCATCGACCGCCAGGAGATCAGCCGCCACCACGCGGAGCTCCTCCGGATCGATGCGACCAGCTACGAACTGCGGGATCTCGGGTCCACCAACGGCACGTCGGTGAACGGCGTACGGATCGAGACCGCGATGGTGGGCGACGGCGACGAGATCCGCCTCGGCGCCCTGCCCTTCCGCTTGTACCTCGGCTGACCGCATCCCGGCCTGGACCTGGAAGAATGGCACCGTGAACTCACGCAGTGTCGTCATCCTCGGCTCGACCGGCTCGATCGGTACTACCGCGCTCGAGCTGATCGGCCGGAACCGGGACCGCTTCCGCGTCCTCGCGCTGTCCGCCGGCGGCGACAACGTCGGGTTGCTGGCGGAGCAGTCGCTCGAGTTCGACGTCGAGGTCGTCGCGGTGGCGAAGGCCACGGTCGCGCAGGACCTGCAGCTGGCGTTCTACGCCGAGGCGCAGCGGAAGGGATACGCGCAGGGCGAGTTCCGGATCCCGAAGATCATCACCGGGCCGGATGCCTCCAGCGAGCTCGCCGCGATGCCGTGTGACGTGGTTCTCAACGGAATCAACGGATCAGTCGGCCTGCACGCGACGCTGGCCGCCCTGGACGCCGGGAACACGCTGGCGCTGGCCAACAAGGAGTCGCTGGTGATCGGCGGCCCGATCGTCACGCGGCTGGCCAAGCCAGGGCAGATCGTCGCGGTCGACTCCGAACACAGCGCGATCGCCCAGTGCCTGCGAGGCGGTACGCCGAACGAGGTCCGCAAGCTCCTGCTGACGGCGAGCGGCGGTCCGTTCCTCGGCCGTCCCCGCAGCGAGCTCGCGAACGTCACGGTCGAGCAAGCCCTTACCCACCCGAACTTCGCGATGGGCCCGGTCGTCACGATCAACTCCGCCACACTGGTCAACAAAGGCCTGGAGCTGATCGAGGCGCATCTGCTCTTCGGCATCCCGATGGACCGGATCGACGTCGTGATCCACCGGCAGCAGGTGATCCACTCGATGGTCGAGTTCTTCGACGGCGCCACGATCGCGCAGGTCGGCGTACCGACGATGACCGTGCCGATCGGGCTCGCGCTCGGCTGGCCTGACCGGATAGCGGACGCCTCGCCGCCGTGGAACTTCGCCGAGGCGAGCACCTGGACGTTCCAGCCGGTCGATGACGCAGAGTTCCCGTCGGTCGGCCTGGCCCGCGAGGCGGGCGCTCGGGGCGGTACGGCGCCCGCCGTGTTCAACGCTGCGAACGAGGTCTGCGTGGAGGCGTTCCGGGCCGGACGGCTGCCGTTCACCGGGATCGTCGACACAATCGCCCGGGTGGTGACCGAACACGACGTACCCTCGTATGTGGAACTGTCCGTCGACGACGTGCTCGCCGCGGACGCGTGGGCCCGGAACCGGGCTCGTGAGATCACTGACGGCAACCGATAGCAGCCAGGAGAACCAGAAGGCATGACCGTGCTTCTCACCACCGTCGGCATCGTGCTGTTCGTGCTGGGGGTCCTGATCTCCGTGGCGCTGCACGAGATGGGCCACATGCTCCCGGCGAAGGCGTTCGGGATGAAGGTCACGCAGTTCTTCGTCGGCTTCGGCCGTACCGTCTGGTCGACCAAACGCGGCGAGACGGAGTACGGCATCAAGGCGATCCCGGCCGGCGGGTTCGTCCGGATCATCGGCATGCTGCCGCCGGGCAAGGGGCAGGACCCGACGAAGGTCCGCAAGGCCAACACCGGCCCGATCCAGTCGATGGTCGAGAACGCGCGGTCGGCGGAGTACGAGACGATCTCACCCGAGGACGACGGGCGGCTCTTCTACCAGAAGGTGTGGTGGAAGAAGCTGATCGTGATGGCGTCCGGGCCGCTCGTCAACGTCGTCATCGCGTTCGTGCTGTTCGGCGGCCTCTACATGCTCTACGGGACGCCGGTCGCGCAGACCACGGTCTCCACCGTCACCGACTGCGTGATCCCGGCCAACCAGGCATCGGCCGACCGGCAGTGCACCGACACCGACAAGGTGTCGCCGGCCAAGGTCGCCGGGTTCCAGGTCGGCGACAAGATCGTCTCCTTCAACGGCACGCAGATCAGCAGCTGGGACCAGCTCACGCCGCTGATCCGTGCGAACACCGACAAGCCGGCCACGATCGTTGTCGAGCGCAACGGTGCCCAGAAGACGCTGCAGACCAACACGATCGTGAACCAGGTGCAGGAGAGCGCGACCTCCGACAAGCTCGTGTCGGTCGGGTTCCTCGGCATCTCGCCGACCGAGAAGGTGGAGCAGCAGAGCTTCGGCTTCGTCGTCGACCAGATGGGCAAGCTGACCGTCAGCACCGTGCAGGCGCTCGGCAAGTTCCCGGAGAAGCTGGTCGGGGTCGCCAAGTCGATCGTCGGCGGCCAGCGCGACCAGGACAGCCCGATGAGCGTTGTCGGCGCGAGCCGGGTCGCGGGTGAGGTCGCCTCCAGCGATCTGGGCGTCGGACAGAAGATCGCCACCGGAATCCTGCTGCTCGCCTCGCTGAACCTGTTCCTTGCCCTGTTCAACTTCATCCCGCTGCTGCCGCTGGACGGCGGTCACATGATCGGCGCGATCTGGGAAGGTATCCGGCGCGGCTTCGCCAAGCTGTTCCGCCGGCCCGACCCCGGGTACGTCGACGTGGCCAAGCTGCTCCCGATCGCGTACGTCGCGGCCAGCGCGATCGTGGTGATGGGCGTGCTGCTCGTCATCGCCGACATCGTGAACCCCATCAAGCTCTTCAACGGCTGACCTCACCCACCACTGGTTAAGGACTCATGAGCATCAACCTGGGCATGCCCGCGCTGCCGCCTCCGACCCTCGCGCCGCGCCGCAAGACCCGTCAGATCAAGGTCGGCAAGGTGCTGGTCGGCGGCGACGCGCCGGTGTCGGTGCAGTCGATGACGACCACGCCGACCAACGACGTCAACAAGACGCTGCAGCAGATCGCCGAGTTGACCGCGGCGGGCTGCGACATCGTCCGGGTCGCCTGCCCGCGGCAGGAGGACGCCGACGCGCTGGCGGAGATCGCGCAGCACTCGCAGATCCCGGTGATCGCCGACATCCACTTCCAGCCGGGCTACGTGTTCGCCGCGATCGAGGCCGGCTGCGCCGCGGTCCGGGTGAACCCGGGCAACATCCGCAAGTTCGACGACCAGGTCAAGCAGATCGCCCAGGCTGCGAAGGACCACGGTACGTCGCTGCGCATCGGCGTGAACGCCGGTTCGCTGGACAAGCGGCTGCTGGAGAAGTACGGCAAGGCGACGCCGGAGGCGCTGGTCGAGTCGGCTGTCTGGGAGGCGTCGCTGTTCGAGGAGCACGACTTCCACGACTTCAAGATCTCGGTCAAGCACAACGACCCGGTCGTGATGGTGCAGGCGTACGAGATGCTCTCCGAGCGGGGCGACTGGCCGCTGCACCTCGGCGTGACCGAGGCCGGGCCGGCGTTCCAGGGCACGATCAAGTCGTCGGTCGCGTTCGGCGCACTGCTGTCGAAGGGCATCGGTGACACGATCCGGGTGTCGCTGTCCGCGCCGCCGGTCGAGGAGGTCAAGGTCGGCCTGCAGATCCTGCAGTCGCTGAACCTGCGCGAGCGCAAGCTCGAGATCGTCTCCTGCCCGTCCTGCGGCCGCGCCCAGGTGGACGTCTACACCCTCGCCGAGCAGGTCACCGCCGGCCTCGAGGGCATGGAGGTCCCGCTCCGCGTCGCGGTCATGGGCTGCGTCGTGAACGGCCCCGGCGAGGCTCGCGAAGCCGACCTCGGCGTCGCCTCCGGCAACGGCAAGGGCCAGATCTTCGTCAAGGGCGAGGTCATCAAGACCGTCCCGGAGTCCGCCATCGTAGAAACCCTCATCGAAGAAGCCATGCGCATCGCCGAAACCATGGAATCCACCGGAGAAGCCGGCGAACCCACCGTCAGCGTCAGCTGAGCGCAACAATCTCGTCGACACATCTCCGGAGCTGATTGTGATGCGTTCAGGCACGGACAGCTGGGAAGGCGCGGACGAGCAGGAACGACGCCGTCGGGCGGACGAGCTCATGGCGGTGCTTGCCTCAGTCCCGATGGACTTCAGCGGGTCCGCCGATGCCTGGAGGTACGGCGGAGGCCGCGACCTCAGCCGCCTCGCGGAGAAGGCACGTGACTGAGTACCTGGTGGTCAGTGCGGTCGTCGGTGAGGCTCGGTACGTGCCTGCTGGGATCCCGGTGGTGATCACTGGGGTCGGGAAGACGGCTGCAGCGGTTGCGGTTGGTCGGGCTTTGGCTGGGCGGGATACCTCCGAGCTGGTGGTGCTCAATGTGGGTACTACGGGAGCGCTGCGCGACGGGTTGGCTGGGCTGTACTTGCCGAGTGTTGTGATCAACCACGACCTCAACGGGGATGCGATTCGGGCTATTGGGTTGGATCCGCAGGATGAGCTGCGCATCGACGGTGGGGACGGGACGGTGCTCGCGTCGGGGGATGTGTTTGTGACGGATCCTCTGGTGCGGGAGCGGCTGGCGGAGCGGGCTCAGCTGGTGGATATGGAGGCGTACGGCGTCGTGTACGCGTGCCGCGAGTACGGCGTACCGGTTCGGGTTGTGAAGCATGTGTCGGACTCGGCGGATGAGGCAGCGCTTGACTGGCCGGCTCTGGTGGATGCGAGCGCGAAGGTGCTGGGGGAGTGGGTCAGCGAGTACGTGCGCTGAGCCACTCCAGTACTGCGATCTCGCGCACCAGCCAGCGCATCACGCCGACGCCGCTCTCCATCACCCGGCGGTTCGCCGCCAGGGCAGCGTCGAGAGTCACCCACTGCGGCGTGAGTTCCAGCTCGGCCTCGTAGCCCTCCAACTGTTGCTCGCCGACCGGAGTCCCGCCCGAGCATTCGAAGTAGTACGACGTCATGCCGAACACGTCGTACTCCGCGTCGCTCGCCGGCACCTCCTCGCGGGTTGTTGCCAGCTCGGCTCCGACGGCAACCGCGTCGTACGCGCATTCCTCGCGGAACTCGCGGCGTAGCGCGACCTCGAAGGACTCACCAGGTTCGACGCCGCCGCCGGGGAACTTGTAGTCGCCATGGCGGGACGCGAGCAGCAGCAACTCCGGCCCGCGAAACAGCACCCCGCGGACCGCGGTGCGTTCGACCACACGTCCGCCGGGAGCGAGTTCCGGTGAGCGAAAGGTCGCGAGCAGCATGCGGTCTATGCTGACTTGGCCTTGGGTCAAGTACGCCACTCGCTGGAGGTCCGCATGGCCGGTTCGTCGCTCCTGTCGGCACTAACGACTGCACTCGCGGACGGGTCGATCGAGGTGGTGGATCTGACTTCGCCGCTGTCCGCGTCGACGCCGGTGATCCAGCTGCCGCCGGAGTTCGGCCAGACGGCGCAGTTCGCGCTCGAGGAGATCAGCAGGTACGACGATCGCGGCCCGGCCTGGTACTGGAACAACTTCACCAGCGGCGAGCACACCGGCACGCACTTCGATGCGCCGAACCACTGGGTCACCGGCAAGGACCTCGCCGACATCGCGTCGGTCCCGGCGAACCGGCTGATCGCCCCGGCCGTCGTGCTCGACTTCACCGCCGAGGTCGAGAAGAACCCCGACTTCCTCGTCGAGGTCGACCACCTCAAAGCCTGGGAGGCGGACAACGTCCCGCTTCCGAAGGGCGGCTGGCTGTTCGTCCGCACGGGCTGGGACGCGCGATCGCATTCGCAGGAAGCGTTCATCAACGCCGACGAGAACGGACCGCATACGCCGGGCCTGTCGCCCGAGTGCGCGCGCTGGGTCGCCCAGGAGTCGCCCGTACTCGGCATGGGCGTCGAGACCGTCGGCACCGACGCCGGGAAGGCGCACTCGTTCGACCCGCCGTTCCCGTGCCACTCGTACCTGATGGGCAGTGACAAGTACGGGCTGACGCAGCTCCAGAACCTCGCGCAGCTCCCGCCGACCGGCGCCGTCATCATCGCCGGACCGTTGCCGATCGTCGGCGGCTCCGGCGCTCCCGCACGGGTGCTCGCGCTGGTCGAACGCTGATGAACGTCGCGGACGCCGTCGGCCGTGCGTTGGTGGCCGCGGGCGTCCGCCAGGTGTTCGGCGTGGTCGGTTCAGGCAACTTCCATCTGACGAATGGGATGGTCGCCGCCGGCGCGCGGTTCGTCGCCGCACGGCACGAGGGCGGGGCGGCCACGATGGCCGACGCGTACTCGCGGATGAGCGGGACGGTCGCCGCGCTCACGGTCCATCAGGGCTGCGGTCTGACCAACGCGATGACCGGGATCGCCGAAGCGGCGAAGAGTCGTACGCCGATGGTCGTGGTCGCGGCGGAGGTCCTCGAGCCGCGGTCGAACTTCTACGTCGACCAAGAGGCCCTGGCTCGCGCGGCAGGCGCGGTCCCGGTGCGGATCACCTCCGCGGAGACCGCGGTGGCGGAGGCGCAAGGCGCGGTGGCGACCGCCGTACAAGAGCGCAGGACGGTGCTGCTGAACTTGCCGCTTCCCGTGCAGGCGTTGGAGGTCCCGTCACCCTCGACCGCCCAGCAGTTGCCGTCGCGGGAGGCGGTGGTGCCGGGCGCCGCCGAGGTCGCCGCGTTGACCGACCTGCTTCGGTGCGCCGAGCGACCCGTCTTCGTCGCAGGCCGCGGAGCTCGCGGACATCGTCAGATCCTCGAAGCGTTGGCGGAACGATCCGGAGCACTCCTCGCGACCTCAGCCGTCGCGCACGGCCTGTTCCACGGCAACCCCTGGTCGCTCGGGATCTCGGGCGGCTTCGCCTCACCGCGTACTGCGGAACTGATCCGCGCCGCCGACATGATCGTCGGTTGGGGCTGCGCATTGAACATGTGGACGATGCGCCACGGTCAGCTGATCGGACCCGACGCGACCGTGGTGCAGGTCGACGACGACGCGTCGGCGCTCGGCGCGCATCGCGACATCCACCTCGGAGTCACCGGCGACGTCGGACTCGCCGCCGAGCTCGCCCTCGACACATTCGGCGAGCAGCGGGCCGGCTATCGCACGGCGGAGCTCGGCAGCGTGCGCTGGCGGGACGTCGCGTACGACGACACGAGTACTGCGGAGCAGATCGACCCGCGGACGTTGAGCATCGCGCTCGACGACGTGCTGCCAGCCGAACGCGTGGTCGCCGTCGACTCCGGCAACTTCATGGGCTACCCGAGCGCCTACCTGGACGTGCCCGACGAGAACGGCCTTTGCTTCACGCAGGCGTTCCAGTCGATCGGGCTAGGCCTCGCCACCGCGATCGGTGCCGCGCTTGCACAGCCGGACCGGCTGCCGGTCGCCGCGCTAGGCGACGGCGGCGCGCTGATGAGTGCAGCAGAACTGGACACGGTCCGACGGCTGGGTCTGCCGATGCTGGTTGTCGTCTACAACGACGACGCGTACGGCGCCGAGGTGCACCACTTCGGTCCCGACGGGCATCCGTTGGAGACGGTGACGTTCCCGCCGACCGATATCGCCGCGATCGCGCGGGGCTACGGCTTCGAGGCCGCGACCGTACGCACGGTCGACGACCTCAACGCGGTCACGCAATGGCTCGAGGGCCCACGCGAGGCGCCGATGCTCGTGGACGCGAAGGTCGTCGCGGACCAGCCGTCCTGGTGGCTTGAGGAGGCATTCCGGGGTCACTGAGGCGGCCCGGTTTATCCTGGCTTGACCTTGACCCTGGGGGCAAGGTTTAGCGTCGGGGTGAAGGAGGCGGGATGCGGATCAGCGATCTGGCGGCCGAGGCCGGTGTGACGGTCAAGGCCGTGCGGTACTACGAGGCGCAGGGGCTGCTCAAACCGCGGCGCGAGGCGAACGGGTACCGGGCCTACGAAGCGGACGACGTGGTCGTGGTGCGTGAGGTGAAGGCGCTGCTCAGTCTCGGGCTGACCGCGGAGCAGACGTATCCGTTCATCGAATGCCTGCGGGCCGGCAACGAGCGCGCGGACGTCTGCCCGGCGTCGCTCACGGCGTACCGGACCCGGATCGCGGACGTGGACCGGCGGATCGCGGAACTCACCGATCTGCGGGCCCGGCTGACCGACCTCCTGATCGATGCCGAGAGCTGGAGGATGAAACAACTATGAGTGAATTGCGTACCGTCGACGAGGCCGCCTTCGACGAGGTCGTATTGCGGTCCGAAAAGCCTGTCCTCGTGGACTTCTGGGCCGAGTGGTGCCCACCCTGCCACCAGATCGCGCCGGTCCTCGCACAGATCGCCGCCGACCGCGCCGATCAAATGACCGTGGTGAAACTGAACTCCGACGAGAACCCGTCCATCTCCGCCCGCTACCGCGTGATGGCGCTCCCCACCCTGATCCTGTTCCACCACGGCGAAATGATCTGGTCCGTAGTAGGCGCCCGCCCGAAGGCCCGCCTCCAGAAGGAACTCGACGACGCCCTCCTGACCGCCGTCTAACCGCCGAACTTGTAGAGCTCAACCAGCACGCCGTGAGGTGTGCTGGTTGACGGTTAGCTGTCTAGGATGCTAGCAATATAGCCATGGCGGATGATGGTGGCAAGAAGGTGCAGTTCAACGTGTATCTGCCGCCGGGGTTGGTGCGGCGGGTGAAGCACAAGGCGATTGACGAGGGGGCGAGTTTGTCGTCACTGGTCGAGCTGGCGTTGGCGGAGTACCTGGACAAGCATGGGGAGGCGCGGGGATGAGCAACACAGTGATCAGACCGCTGCGGTTCACGGCGGACGTGGAGGCGATGCGCGCGTTCCTCGAGGCGCTGGGGCTGCGGTCGCGGATCGAGTCCGAGCGTGGCGGCTGGGTCGACATGCTGACCGGCCGGGGCATGGTCGCGCTCCACGACGCGGCGAGCAGTAGTACGGGCGGGCAGCCGGGGCAGACCACGCTCTCCTTCGAGGCGGAGAAGATCGACGAGCTGAGGGACCGGCTGGAGCAGGTTGGGTTCGTCGATGCGACTGTCTTCGACGAGGCGTATGGGCGCGTCCTGTCGGTGACCGGACCGGATGGGGTCGTCATCTGGGTCGATGAGCGCTCCGAGGACATGTACGGGTACAAGCTGCACGACGCGCGTCCGGACGAGCGCTGGTCGGTCACGCCGTACCTGACGGGTGCCGAGGAGCCGGCCTGGCGCCGTTTCTTCGAAGGCGTCGGCATGGAGGCCCCCGTGCGGTTCGGCCCCACGGATGGCGGCTTCGCCGTCCGCCTGGACCTGACCACCACGGAGGACCTGGACGAGGTTCGAGGGCGGCTCGACAAGTACGACGTGACGCCGACAGCGACCGGGCTCGAGATCGTGGACCCGGACGGCCAGCTGGTCGTGGTGCACGGATGATCGCCGTACGGCGGGCTGAGCCCAGCGACGTCGACGCGATCCGGCAGATCGGTCTGACGACGTGGCCGGTCGCGTATGCCGGGCTGGTGCCGGAAGCGTTCATCACCCACGGACTGGCCGAGTGGTGGTCCGTCGAGGCCGTCGAACGCGGTATCAGCAGAGGTATCACCCTCGTGGCGGCTGACGGCAACGCGCTCCTCGGCATGGTCGGACTGGGGCGCGAAGAAGACTTCTGGGTGATGTGGAAGCTCTACGTGCTGCCCGACCAGCAGGGCAAGGGCGTCGGCAAGGCACTCCTCGACGCCGCGATCGCAGCCCTCCCGGACAGTACGCCGGAACTCCTGCTCGACGTGCTGGTTGCGAACGAACAGGCGATCGGCTTCTATCGCTCCCAAGGATTCACCGAGGCGAAGCGGACCCCGAACCGCGATCTGGGCGTTGACTTGATGTGGATGGCCATTGACCTCGACCGCACCTGAGCTTGCAGGATTCCGCTCATGACGACAGTGATGCCTGATCGGCTGCGCGACGACCCGGACTTCCGGCGGTACTGGCTGGCCCGCGCGCTGTCGATCACCGGGTCGATGGTGACAGCGATCGCGCTGCCGGTGCTCGTCTACCGGCTGAGCGGTTCGACCGTCCTGACCGCTTTGGTGACAGCGCTGGAGTCCGCGCCGTACCTGCTGACCGGACTGTTCGCGGGTGCGCTCGCGGACCGCTGGAACCGGCGGCGCGTGATGATCACCGCGGACTGCGTCAACGCTGTACTCGTCGGCTCGGTGCCGGTTGCGCACTTGCTTGGCGTGCTGACGATCGCGCACGTACTAGTGGTCGCCTTCACCGTCCAGTCCGTCTACACGTTCTTCGACGGCGCGAACTTCGGAGCGCTGCCGGTGCTGGTCGGCCGGGCCCGAGTAGCGCAGGCAAACTCCGCGGTCTGGACGGCGTCGAGCCTGATCGAGCTCTTCGTCCCGCCGCTGACCGGACTGACGCTTGCCGTACTCGATCCGGCCAGTCTGCTCACCCTGGACGCGCTCAGCTTCGCAGCGTCCGCGTTCGCCGTCCGCGGGATCGTGCGGGCGATGTCCGAGTCCCGTGCGGGTCAGCCACCGCTGCGGCCGCGGGTAGTACTGACCGACATCGCCGACGGCCTGCGATACCTGATCCACCACGCCGGCGTACGGACCATGACGATCGTCGGCAGCATCCAGTCGTTCGCCGGCGGTGGATTCATGGCGCTGATCGTGGTCTGGTGCGACCGCGTCCTCCACATCGGTACGTCGGGACTCCGGTTCGGACTGGTGTGGGGGACGTGGGGGATCGGCGGACTGATCGCCGCACTCAGTCTGCCCCGGTTGCTGAAGCGGATGCCGCCCGCAGCGATCACGCTGTACGCACTACCGGTCTCTGCGCTCCTGGGCGTGCTCACGCCGCTGTCACCCGACTGGGTCGCCGCTGCGTTCGCAACGCTCGTCTGGGGTTCGGCGTACGTGCTGGTGATCGTCAACGCGATCTCGTACCGCCAGCAGGTGACTCCGGAGAAGCTGCTCGGCCGGGTCAACACGGCCGGGCGGATGCTGTCCTGGGGCGTCGGGTGGACGCTGGGCTCAGTAGTTGGCGGAGTGCTCGGCAACGCGTTCGGACCGCGCACCGGAATGGTGCTGATGGGGCTGTGCGGGTGCGTCGGCGTTGTCTTCGCCTGGACCTCGCCCTTGCGCCGGATCGCGGCCGCACAGGACGTCGAGCTTTCCTGACCGGCCCCGTTGCATACGTGTACGGCGTTCATCCGCTAGGTTCTGCGCGTGGGCGTACGGGTTCTCGGTCCTCGTGACCTCGCGGCGGCGCGCGCGGTCATCGCTCGCGATCCGGTCGTGAATGTTTTCGTCGACAGCCTGGTCCAGGCGTCCGGACTCGACCCGCGGCGCGGTGCCGAGGTCTGGGGGTACGTCGACAAGGGCGCGCTGGAGGCCCTGTGCCACGCCGGCGGAAACATGGTGCCGGTGGGCGCGGACGACGCGGCGCTGCGCGCGTTCGCGGCGTACGCGATGCGGCGCGGACGGAACTGCTTCCAGATCCTCGGACAGGCCCGCGCGGTCGACCAGCTGTGGAGCATCCTCGAGCCGCACTGGGGTCCGGCCCGCGAGGTGCGGGACGACCAGCCGTTCATGGTGATCGAAGGGTCGCCGCTGATCGCACCGGATCCGCTGGTCCGCGCGGTGGAGCCGGTCGAGCTCCCGGTGCTGTATCCGGCCTGCGTGGCGATGTACACCGAGGAGGTCGGCGTACCGCCGCAGACCGGCCCGGACGGGACGTTCTACCGGTCCCGGGTGGCCGAGCTGATCCGGGCCGGGCGCGCGTTCGCGCGGATCGAGGACGGCCGGGTCGTGTTCAAGGCCGAGGTCGGATCAGTCGGCTCGGGCGTGTGCCAGATCCAGGGCGTGTGGGTTGATCCGGAGTACCGCGGTCGGGGCCTGGCTGCGCCGGGTATGGCGGCGGTGGTGGAGCTGGCCCGGCAGATCGCACCCGTCGTCACGCTGTACGTCAACGCCTTCAACCTGCCGGCGCGCGCGGCGTACGAGCGGGTCGGCTTCCGCACGATCGAGACGTTCGCGACGATTCTGTTCTGATACTGCTTACTCTCCGTGATCCGGAGGTGGCGGTTGTCAGGTTGGCTGGTCGGCATGCGAAGGCTCGCGGCTCTCCTGTGCACCTTTGCCCTCATGCTGCTGTCCTCGACGGCCTACTCGTCGCCGGCTCTGACGTACTACGGCGGGTACCACACCGTCGTCGGCCACGAGCAGCACAATGCGGCCGTCGCCGCGGCGCATCCGGACCTGGTGAAGCTCTACGACATCGGCGACTCGTGGACGAAAGCGCAAGGACGGGGCGGGCACGACATCCAGGCCCTGTGCATCACGAAGCTCGCGCCCGGCGACTGCGCCCTGAACAGCACCGGGAAGAAGCCCAAGTTCGTCCTGCATGCGCAGATCCACGCGCGCGAGCTGGCGACCGGCGAGATCGCGTACAAGTGGATCGACCTGCTCGTCTCGTCGTACGGCGTCGACCCTGAACTCACCGCATTGGTCGACACCCGCGAGCTGTGGGTCGTGCCGATCGCGAACCCGGACGGCGTGGATGTCGTCGCGTCGAATCCGGCCCAGCCGCTGCTGCAGCGCAAGAACGTCGACGACAGCGCGGGCGACTGCGTGACGGGGTACCCCGGGGTCGACCTGAACCGGAACTCGTCGTTCCACTGGGACGCGGACCAGGGCGGTCCCTGTGTGGAGACGTACCCGGGTTCGAAGGCGGCGTCCGAGCCGGAGACGGTTGCGATCCAGGGCCTGTTGAAGAAGATCTTTCCCGATACCAAAGGCGCTGTGGACGACCCGGCCGCCGCGAGCACGTCCGGCGTCTTCCTGACGCTGCACAGCTACGGCAACGACATCCTGGCGCCGTGGGGATACACCGACACGGCCGCGCCGGACCGGGACAAGTTGGTGGCTCTAGGCAACAAAATGGGTGCGGTGACGGGCTATCCGGTCTTCACCGGGGACGGCGGGATCGGGTACCTGACGCCGGGTTCGACCAGCGACTGGTTGTACGGGACGCGCGGCGTACCGTCGTACACGTTCGAGATCGGGCCGAAGTGGGGAGCGTGCGCCGGGTTCCTGCCGGCGTACTCGTGTGTCGCCTCGACGTTCTGGCCGTTGCTGAAACCAGCGTTGGTTTACGCCGCGACGGCTGCGGCGGCGCCGTACGGGAAGCTGCCTTGATTACCGTCGGGTAAGCTCCGGCGCATGTCGCGGAGCAAGACCACCACCGGCCTGGCCGTGCTGTTCGGCGTGCTCGGATCGCTGCATTTCCTGAAACCGGAACCGTTCGAGCAGATCGTGCCGCGAGCGCTGCCGCGCAAGAAGGAACTCGTTTACGCCTCAGGCGTGGCCGAGCTGGCCTGCGCGGCCGGGCTGCTGCACCCGCGCACGCGGCGGTTGGCGGGATTGATGAGCGCGGGCCTGCTGGTCGCGGTGTTCCCGGCGAATGTGCAGATGGCTGTCGACCTGCAGAAGAAGGGGTCGCGGGCGGCCCGGACGATTGCGTATGCACGGCTACCGTTACAGGTCCCGTTGATCAGATGGGCACTCAAGGCAGCCCGCGAGTGACCTGTGGATAACGTGGTGGGAGCATGTCCGGCGGACGGATATTCTCTGTGACGTCCTGATTCCTTCTTTTGCACGCTTGGAGACTCCCGTGATTTTGCGTATGTCGTCGCTGTTCCTCCGCACACTTCGCGAGGACCCGGCGGACGCGGAGGTCCCGAGCCACAAGCTGCTCGTCCGCGCCGGGTACATCCGTCGCGCCGCACCCGGCATCTACACCTGGCTGCCGCTGGGCCTGCGGGTGCTGCGTAATGTCGAGCGGATCGTCCGCGAGGAGATGGACGCGATCGGCGCGCAGGAGCTGGTCTTCCCGGCGCTGCTGCCCCGCGAGCCCTACGAGGCGACCGGCCGCTGGACGGAGTACGGGCCGAACATCTTCCGGCTGAAGGACCGCAAGGGCGCCGACATGCTGCTCGGTCCCACGCACGAGGAGATGTTCACGCTGGTCGTGAAGGATCTGTACTCGTCGTACAAGGATCTTCCGCTGTCGATCTACCAGATCCAGAACAAGTACCGCGACGAGGCACGGCCGCGGGCCGGCGTGCTGCGCGGGCGCGAGTTCGTGATGAAGGACTCGTACTCGTTCGATGTCGACGACGACGGCCTCGCCGCGTCGTACGAGAAGCATCGCGAGGCGTACATCAAGATCTTCGACCGGCTCGGCTTCGACTACGTGATCGTGCAGGCGATGTCCGGCGCGATGGGCGGCTCGCGGTCCGAGGAGTTCCTCGCGATCGCGGAGAACGGCGAGGACACCTTCGTCCGCTCCGCGGGTGGGTACGCCGCCAACGTCGAGGCGGTCGTGGTGCCGCAGGCCGCGGCGATCGACGCGTCCGACGTGCCGGCCGCGGAGGTCGTGGACACGCCGGAGACGCCGACGATCGACACGCTCGTGGACGCGCTGAACGCGAAGCACGCGCGCGCCGACGGCCGCGAGTGGGCGGCTGCGGACACGTTGAAGAACGTGCTCGTCATGCTGGTGCACCCGGACGGGTCGCGTGAGCCGCTGGCGATCGGCGTGCCGGGCGACCGGGCGATCGACGAGAAGCGGCTCGGCGCGCAGATGGAGCCGGCCGAGGTCGCGGCCTTCGAGGAGGCGGACTTCGAGAAGTACCCGTCGCTCGCGAAGGGCTACATCGGTCCCGGCGTGCTGGGCAAGGAGAACGCGTCCGGCATCCGTTACCTGCTCGACCCGCGGGTTGCCGAGGGCTCGGCGTGGGTGACCGGTGCGGACAAGTCCGGCTTCCATGTCATCAACCTGGTGCACGGTCGCGACTTCACCGCGGACGGCACGATCCAGGCCGCCGAGGTGCGCGACGGCGACCAGGCGCCGGACGGTTCGGGTGCGCTGGAGGCGGCGCGCGGTATCGAGATGGGCCACATCTTCCAGCTCGGCCGCAAGTACGCCGACGCGCTCGACCTGAAGGTCCTCGACCAGAACGGCAAGCTCGTCACGGTCACCATGGGCTCGTACGGCGTCGGTGTCACCCGCGCGGTGGCCGCGATCGCCGAGGGCAACCACGACGAGCTCGGCCTGGTCTGGCCGCGCGAGATCGCGCCGGCCGACGTCCACCTCGTTGCCACCGGCAAGGATTCCGCGGTCTTCGAGAAGGCGGCCGAGCTCGCCGCGGAGCTGGAGTCCCGCGGCCTGTCGGTCATCTACGACGACCGGGAGAAGGTCTCGCCGGGCGTGAAGTTCAAGGATGCCGAGCTGATCGGCGTGCCGACCATCGCCGTCGTCGGCAAGGGCCTCGCCGACGGCACGATCGAGGTCAAGGACCGCCGCTCCGGCGACCGCGCCGACGTACCGGTCGCCGACGTCGTCGACCACCTGGTCGCAGCCGTCCGCGGCTGAACCCCAGCCCTGACCGGCCCCACTCCGCAGGGAGTTGGGCCGGTTTGCATTTTTCTTTGGCCGAGCATGTCGAGGAATGTCAGTCGGCTCCGATCCCGGGGTGAGACGCCAGAGGGGGCGTCTCGGATCTAGGGAGTTGGCGATGACGGAATCTGTAGTGGTTGGCAGGGGGATCGACGAGCTTCGCGGCGCGGTGCTGGGTGAGGTCCTCGTAGACGGGGACGCGGGGTACGCCGATGCCCGGCGGGTGGTCATGGCCGAGGGCCGGCCGAGCGTGGTGGTGCGGTGTACGGGCGCCGCTGATGTCGTTGCTGCGTTGAGGTACGCCGAGGCGCAGGACCTGCCCGTCGCCGTACGCTGCGGTGGCCACAATGCAGCCGGATTCGGTACGAACGACGGTGGCGTGGTGATCGACGTACGGCCGATGGACGAGGTCAAGGTGCTGCCGGACGATGTCGTTCGCGTCGGCGTCGGGGCGACCTGGGGCGACGTGGCCGCGCGACTCGGGAAGCTTGGGCTGGCGATCTCGTCGGGAGACACGGCGAGCGTCGGCGTTGGCGGGCTGATGGCCGGCGGTGGCATCGGCTGGATGGTCCGCAAGCACGGTCTGGCGATCGACAACGTGGTGTCAGCCGAGGTCGTCACCGCGGACGGTTCGGTACGCCGGGTCGACGCCGCGAACGAGCCGGAGTTGTTCTGGGGACTGCGCGGCGCGGCGGGCAGTCTTGGCGTGGTCACGTCGTACGACGTCACCGCCGTACGGCAGCCGACCGTGCACTTCGGCACCCTGCTGTATCCGTGGACGCAAGCCGAGCAGGTGCTCAACGGCTGGGCGGAGTACGCCGCGCAGGCGCCCGCAGAGGTGACGTCCTCGCTGCAACTCGCGCCGACGATGATGGCCGATCGTCAGGTCCCCGTCGCCGTGATGGTGTGCGTTGCGGGAGACTCCGCGCTCCTCGAACCGCTGCGCAACCTCGGCACGCTGCTCACCGACAAGGTCGCCGAGGTGCCGTACGCCGAGGTGTTCTCGGACATGTCGATGCCCGCGGATTGGCGGCCGCGGATCCGCAACGGCTTCTTCGACGAATGGTCACCCGAGTTGACGGACCGTCTGCTCGAGGCTCGTCAGCAGATTCCGGCGATGGCGATGGAGATCCGGTCCCTCGGCGGCGCGTTCGGCGAGATGCCCGCGGATGCGACCGCGTTCGCCCACCGCGACGCGCGGTTCATGGTCAACTCGGTGGTGATGGGAACGCCCGACGAACAAGCCACGCGAGACTTCGACGCGTTCTGGCAGACCCTCCGGCCGAACGGCGCGTACGTGAACTTCCTGTCCGACCCGACCGACGCCGACCTCGACAGCTGCTACCCGGAATCACATCGCGCCAGACTGGCCGCACTCAAGCAGGCGGTCGATCCGGGACACGTCTTCCGCAGCGCGCTGAGTGTTCCGCCGCGGCCCGAGTGGACCGGCGGCCGCCGTCACTTGATGAGGTGGGCAATGCGGTCGCGGAGATAGTTCTGCTCGGCAGTGTTGCGGGTGCGCTCCAGCGCGGCCACGTAGTTCGATCGGGCCTCGTCCGGACGGCCGGCGAGCTCGTGCAGGTGGGCGAGGACCGACAGGCGACGATGGTGCTCGCCGACGTACTTGTCGTCAGCCAGCCCTTCGACGATCGCGATGCCGGCCTCCGGGCCCTCGGTCATCGCGATCGCGACGGCCGCGCCGAGCGTCACCATCGGGCTCGGGTCGACCTTCTCGAGGATGCGATAGAGACCGACGATCTGTTCCCAGTCAGTGGTCTCGACCGAGTCGGCCTCGCTGTGCACGGCCGCGATCGCTGCTTCCAGCTGGTACGGGCCGACGGCGCCGGTGCTCAGCGTCTCCTCGACGATGCGCGTGCCTTGGGCAATCTCGTCGGCGTACCAGCGGGATCGGTCCTGCCGGTCGGCCGGGATCAGGTTGCCGCCAGGTCCGGTCCGCGCGTCGCGGCGGGCGTGGGTGAGGATCATCAACGCGAGCAGGCCGGCCACCTCGCCGGCTTCGCGCGTGGCCTGACACAGCAGGCGGGTGATCCGGAGCGCTTCCTCGGCGAGATCCACGCGCTGCAACGAATCGCCGGCGCTCGCGGTGTGGCCTTCGTTGAAGATCAGGTAGAGGACCTGCAGGACGGCGGCCAGTCGGTCGTCGTACTCCTCGGCCGTCGGGAGCTCGAACCGGGCGTCCTTGATCAACCGCTTCGCCCGGCTGATGCGCTGCGCGACAGTGCTCTCACTGACCAGCAGAGCGGCGGCCACCTCGGCGGTGGTGAGACCGCCGACCGAGCGCAATGTCAGCGCGATCTGCGACGCCGGAGTCAGCGCGGGGTGACAACACAGCACCAGGAGCCGGACCGTGTCGTCGGCGTCCTCGTGGTACTCGTCCGGGTCGTGCTGGTCGGCCGGCGCTCGGAGGAAATCGTTCAGCTCGCGTTGCCGCCGCGCGTTGTCGCGTCGCCAGCCGTCCATCATCCGGCGGGACGCGACACTGATCAGCCAGCCGATCGGCTGCTCCGGTACGCCGTTCGCGCCCCACTGCACGAACGCGTCGACGAGCGCCTCCTGGACCGCGTCCTCGCACTGGTCGAACGCGTCGTACCGCCGAACGAGAACCGCCAGTGCCCGCGGCGCCGCCGCCCGAATCGCTGCTTCGAGCTCGGGCGCCGCGGGGCCGGTCACGATCCGCCGGCCCCCTCGAGCGATCCGCCCTGCTCGAGAAAGGCGAGCTGCGCCAGGAATTCCTCGTGGTCCTGGTTGATCTCGCGGAGCTCGACGCGACGGAACTGCGCCAGCGGGATGAACGCCGCGATCTCCAGCGCGCGTTCCACCGACGCGCAGTTCAGCACCATCGCGCCGGCCAGGAACTCCTTCGTCTCCAGCAGCGGACGGTCCGAGATCACCGGCGTACCGGCGACGAGCTGGACGTCCTTCTCCTCACCCGGGTCGTTGAGCCGGAGAACCGAGACCAGCTCTCCGCTCGTCAGCAGCTCCCGCGCCGTGGCGGCGAGTCCGGCCGGGCCGCCGGACATCTCGAACAGCTGCTGCTCGGTGAACTGCTTGAGCGCCTCGACGTTGTTGTGGATCAGCAGTAGGAACTTCACCCCGCCATTCTCCCGGATCGGGTGTCATACCTCTCACTGGCCGGTGTAAGGGTTGAGCGGTACAACGCCCTTACCTGATCATCGGGTCCGTGAGGATCTGCCGCTGTGCCTGATATTTCGTTGTGGACGTTGTTGTTCCTGGTGATCGCCGCCTTCGCGGCCGGCTGGATCGACGCCGTGGTCGGCGGCGGCGGACTGCTGCAGCTGCCCGCGATGCTGCTCGGTCTGCCGAACGCTTCGCCGGCGCAGATCCTGTCGACGAACAAGATCTCGTCGCTGTGCGGTACGACGACCAGTGCGGTCACGTTCGGCGTGAAGGTCCGGCCGGATAAGAAGACCGTCCTTCCGCTCGCGATCCTCGCCGGGCTCGGCGCGGCGACCGGTGCGTTGGTGGCGACGAAGATCCCGATGTCGTGGTTCAAGCCGATCGTGCTCGTGCTGCTGGTCGTGGTCGCGATCTACACCGCGATGAAGCCGTCGCTCGGCGCACGGACCGCGCTGCGCTTCGACGGCCGCGACCATTACCTCGCGGCGAGCGGGGTCGGCGTACTCATCGGGTTCTACGACGGCGCCGTCGGACCGGGGACGGGCTCGTTCCTGATCTTCGCCCTGGTCGGTCTCCTCGGCTACAACTTCCTGCAGGCCAGCGCCAAGGCGAAGATCGCGAACGTCGCCACCAACCTCGGCGCGATCCTCGTCTTCGCTCTCCACGGCGCACCGCTGTGGGGTCTCGGCCTGATCATGGGCGCGGCCAACATGGTCGGAGGCCTCCTCGGCGCCCGCACCGCGGTGGCCCGCGGCAGCCGCTTCGTCCGCGTGATCTTCCTCGTCGTCGTGTCCGCGCTGATCCTGCGCCTCGCGTACGACGTCTTCTTCGGCGGCTGATGTCAAAAGCTGCAAGCGCGGTCCGCCCGCGGACGCTGGACCCAGCCGCGGCCTAGTGTCGCGCCATGGACACCGACGTGTTGTTCGAGGGGAAGCTGGATCTGACGTTCGGGCAGATCTATCTGATGAGTGGGGACACGGACTGGCCGGACTTCGACGACTCGCGGCGCGGTCAGGCGAACGGGATCTGCGGCGCCGCGGAGCCGGGGCGGCTGCTGCTGTTCACCGGTTTGCACACGGGGTACGTCGAGCTGCGGATCGAGCGCTTGGAGCAACCGCCCGCGCTGGACGATGACTGGGAGGACATCGTCGAGGTGCCGTTCGAGCCGGAGGCGCCGGCGATCCGGGTGCACGGCCTCGACGGATCGGAGTACACGGACTTCTCGCTGCCGGTGGGCAGCTACCGGGCTCGCTACAGCGCCACCGGGATGGACGAGGGGAAGGCCGTCGACGTCGTCCCGGAGGACGAGCCGGTCGTGGATCGGTACCTGCTGCAGTTCTGGCCGGCGGAGGCCGCGCCGGATGCGGTGATCAAGCAGATGAGCGCTGTTGCCACGCGCTGGCATGAGGAGTGGCGGTAGGGTCGTCGGATGGTGGACTACGACGGTCGGATGGGTCGTGTGTACGTCGCGGGCCGGGGGATGCCGGCGGCTGAAGTTCGTCGGTGGACGGCGGCGTTTGCGACGTACTTGCCGGAGCGGCGGCCGTTGGATGTGCTCGATCTCGGCAGTGGAACCGGTCGGCTGAGCCCGGGGCTGGCCGAGGAGTTCCAGGGCCGGGTGTACGGCGTGGAGCCGTCGGACCGGATGCGCGAAGCGGCCGAGCAGCATCCGCGTGTGAGCTATCTGAAGGGCAGCGCCGAGGACATTCCGTTGCCTGAGGCATCGGTTGACGCGGTGCTGATGTTTCTGTCGTTCCATCATTTCCCCGACCAGTTGCAGGCCCTGCGCGAAGTTCACCGGGTCCTGCGGCCCGGGGGAGTGGCGTTGCTCCGCAGCCAGTTCTCGGATGTGATGCCGGAGCTGTTCTGGTACGAGTACTTCCCGTCCGCGCGCGAGGTCGATGCGGCGATGTACCTCTCGGTCGCGCAGACGAAAGCGCTCGCGGTGGAGGCAGGTTTGGTGCCGGGCGAGGACGTCGTACGGATCACTGCCGAGGAGCCGCGGACTTTCGGTGAGACTTACCAGCGGCTCAGCCATCGGGCGTTGTCGACGTTCGAGTACTTGCCGGAGGACGAGATCGAGCCGGGGTTCGAGCGGTTCGCGGCGGACGCGGAGCGCGATCCGGACCGGGCGATGCCGGTGTACGACGCGACGACGCTGGTCCTCACGCGTCCCAGCTGACGCGCAGCGCGGACGGCTTGCGGAAGACGAGACCTCTCGGCGCGGGTGAGTCCGCGGCGAGGCGGAGGCCGGGGAGCTGAAGGGCGGCTTCCAATGCGGTGAGCGTTTCAAGGCGGGTCAGGTGCATGCCGAGGCAGATGTGCGGTCCGCTAGCGAAGGCGAGGTGGCGGCGCGCGTTGGGTCGGCGTACGTCGAACGTGTCGGGCGACTCGAACATCTCGGGATCGCGACCGGCGCCCGCAAGGGACACAGTGACCATGTCGCCGTGGCGGATCTGTGCGCCGGCGAGCTCGATGTCGCGGGTGGCGTAGCGGTCGACCACGGCGGCGGCCGGCTCGAGGCGGAGTGACTCCTCCATGACGTTCGGGAGGAGCGTCGGGTCGGCGAGGACGAGGTCGAGCTGGTCGCGGTTGGTCAGCAGGTGCCAGAGGGCGTTGGTGATCATGCCCTCGGTCGTCTCGATACCGCCGAACATCAGAACGGCGGCGTTCGCGACGACCTCGTCGACGCCCAGCCCGGCGTGCGCGGCCGCGGCGATCAGCGAGTCCGACGAGTCGATGCCTGCGGCAACATGTTTGTGCAACTCGGCGAAGGCGGCGGCGCCCTCGGTGGTCACCGGGTGGCCGGCGGAGACCCCGGACACGGACGCGGAGATCGCCGTGTACCAGTCGAGCACCGTGGCAGCCGACGCAGGCGGCAACCCGAGCGACAACGCGACGACTGCTACAGACAGCGGGCCCGCGAGCGCGGGCCGCAGGTCCGCGGAAAGGCGGGTGGCGCCGGCCGAGTGCGAGGTCGCCGGGTTGAGGGCGGCCATCAGCCCGTCCACGGTCTGCTGGACGGGCTGGGTGAAGCGGCGGCGGGTTTCGGCGAGGCCGAAGGGGGACTCGAAGGGGTCGCGGTGTGCCTTGTGCACCTGGCCGTCCAGGGAAAGCATCGACGGCCCGACGACCTGGGCCGTCGAGAACCTCGGATCGTCGACGGTGAACGTCTCCGGATCGCGCAGGACGTTCAGCACCAGCGCGCGCGAGGTGACCATCCAGGTGTTCAGCGGCTCGATCCAGCCGATCGGGCGGATGGCAGCAAGCGTCGGATGCGGGTCGGTTTCGAGTTGCTCGACAGTCACCACCAGACCAGCGTAATGATAGGACCACTAATACAGCTGGTATTGCTGAGACAGATCGGATATGAACGACTCAGCGGGCGTCCGGGTTACGGATCCTTCAGGAAGGCCCTCTAGGGTGTGGGCCATGTCGGTGTCAGATTCGTCCCCCACCCCACCGCCCCGGTCAGGGCATTTGGTGCTGCTGCCTGCCGTCGATGTGGCGGACGGGCAGGCCGTTCGGCTCGTGCAGGGCGAGGCCGGGAGCGAGACGTCGTACGGCGATCCGCTGGCTGCTGCGATGGCCTGGCAGGACGCGGGCGCGGAGTGGATCCACCTGGTCGATCTGGACGCGGCGTTCGGCCGTGGCAGCAACCGGGAACTGCTCGCGGAGGTGACCGGCAAGCTGGATGTCCAGGTCGAGCTGTCCGGCGGCATCCGCGACGACGACTCCCTGGAAGCCGCGCTCGCCACCGGTGCCCGTCGGGTAAACATCGGCACCGCCGCGCTCGAGGACCCGGAGTGGTGCGACCGGATCATCGGGCAGTACGGCGACCGGATCGCCATCGGGCTCGACGTCCGCGGCCGCACGCTGGCCGCCCGCGGCTGGACCAAGGAAGGCGGCGACCTGTACGAGGTGCTCGAGCGGCTGGAAGCAGCCGGCTGCGAGCGCTACGTGGTCACCGACGTCACCAAGGACGGCATGCTCCAAGGCCCGAACCTGGAGCTGTACCGCGACCTGTGTGCGCGCACCGACAAGCCGATCATCGCGTCCGGCGGCGTCTCGAGCCTCGACGATCTGAGGACTCTGAGCACGCTGGTCCCGGACGGCGTCGAAGGTGTGATCGTCGGCAAGGCCCTGTACGCCGGCGCGTTCACCCTGACCGAGGCACTCGAGCTCACGCGTGGAGGCGACAAGTGAGTCTGGCCGACAAGCTCAAGGACAAGAAGGTCCTTGTCACCGGCGTCACCGGATTCGTCGGTGAAGCGCTGCTGCACCGGATCATCGGCGAGCTGCCCGGCACGACCGTGGCCGCGATCATCCGGCCGAAGGGCTCGCAGTCCGGCGCGGACCGGATGGCGCAACTGCTCCGCAAGGACATCTTCAAGCCGTTCTACGGCGAGGGCACGGAGTACGCCGACGCCGAGGCACTGTCCGCGGCCCGGATCCACGTGATCGACGGCGACCTGTCCGACGTACCGGCGCTGCCGACGGATCTCGACATCGTCGTGCACTGCGCCGGCGACGTCAGCTTCGACCCGCCGATCCACGAGGCGTTCACGACCAACGTGCTCGGTACCAAGAGCCTGCTCGAGCGGATCGACGAGAGCCGGCAGGGGACGGACCGCCGGATCCACTACGTGCACATCTCCACCGCCTACACCGCGGGCCGCCGTCGTGGCGCGATCCCGGAGGCGTCGGTCGAGCATTTCGTCGACTGGCGGGCCGAGGCCGAGGCCGGGATGGCGATGAAGGCCCGGATCGAGGAGCAGTCCCGGTCCGCGCCGATGCTGGCCAGGTTCCGCAAGGAGGCCGAGAAGCTGCACCGCCGCGCCGGTCACCTGACGGCCGCGGCCGACACCGAGCGGCGCCGGATCGAGTGGGTCGCGAAGAAGCTGGTCGAGACCGGCACCGAGCGGGCCCGCAGCCTCGGCTGGACCGACTGCTACACGTTCACCAAGGCGCTCGGCGAGCGCGTGGTCGAGGAATTCGCCGGCAAGCTGCCGACGTCGATCGTCCGGCCGGCCATCATCGAGTCCGCGCTGCAGTCCCCGCACCCGGGCTGGATCGAAGGCTTCAAGATGGCCGAGCCGCTGATCCTGGCCTACGGCCGCGGCGAGCTGCCGGAGTTCCCGGCCAGCCCTGACTCCGTCGTCGAGATCATCCCGGTCGACCACGTGGTCGGCGCGATCTGCGCGGTGATGGCGACCGAGCCCGAGCTGAGCAAGCCGGAGTACTACCACGTCAGCTCCGGAGCCCGGAACCCGCTCACGTTCGAGCAGTTGTACGCCGGTGTCCGCGCGTACTTCTCCAAGCACCCGTTCGACCTGGGTGAGCGCGGCGCGGTCCGGCTGCCGGTCTGGAAGTTCCCCGGCGGCGACTCGGTTGAGAGCATGCTCCGGTACGGCGAGAAGGCGCACAAGATCGCCGACAAGATCATCACGACCGTGCCGCGGAGCGAACGCGTCCGCAAGTACGCGCGAGAGCTGGACGTGCAGAAGCGCCGGCTCGACTTCCTCCGCCGCTACATGGACCTGTACTCCGAGTACGCGCAGGCCGAGCTGCAGTTCATCGACGACAACGTGCTCGCGCTGCACAACGCGCTCGAGGGTGACGACCGGGAGAAGTTCTGGTGCGACACCTCGATCGTGGACTGGCAGTACTACCTGCAGGAGCTGCACTGCCCGAGCGTCACCGAGTCGATGCGCCGGCTCGACGTCGTACGGAAGAAGCGGAACAAGGCGCTGCTCGAGTCCGCCGGCGTACTGAAGAAGGTCGAGCCGTCCTCGGAGTCCAAGGTGATCGCGGCGTTCGACATGGACGGCACGCTGCTGTCCTCGAACGTGATCGAGACCTACCTGTGGATGCGGCTGCCCGAGCTGGACGGCCCCCAGCGGGTCGGCGAGATCGGTGCGATGCTCCGCAAGCTGCCGAAGCTGATCGCGGCCGAGCGCAAGGACCGCGGCACCTTCCTCCGGACGATCTACCGCCGGTACGCCGGTGCCGATCTGGAGGAGCTGAACCAGATCGTCGACGAGATCCTCGCCGAGCACGTGCTCGAGCGGTTGAGCGGCGCCGCCGTACGACGGATCCGTGAGCACCGGGCCGCCGGGCACAAGACGATCCTGATCACCGGCGCGGTCCGCCCGCTGACTCGCCCGCTGGAGCCGCTGTTCGACGAGATCGTCGCCGCGGAACTTGCGGTCGACGATCGCGGTCGGTGCACCGGCTTCCTGTCCGGTCCGCCATTGGTCGGTGAGTCCCGGGCCGCGTGGATCAAGCACCACGCGCGGCAGACCAACATCGACCTGTCCAAGTCGTACGCCTACGCCGACAGCCACTCGGATCTGCCGATGCTGGAGACCGTCGGCAATCCGGTCGCGGTCTCGCCGGACGTGTCGCTGTTCCGGGCTGCCCGGGCCGCGCGCTGGCAGATCGTCGACTGGAAGACCCCGTCCACCTCGTCCCGTCTGGAGCTCCCTGGGGTGAACAGTCGATGATGCTCGCTCTCGAGATGTACCGGTCGCCGGCCAAGTTCCTGGCGGCCAAGGCTGTCGGCGGCCGCATCCCCGGCATCCTCACCGGACCGGCCGCGCCGCTGCGACTCGTCACCATCAACGAGCCGAAGGCCGAGCGGCCGGGCTGGGCCCGGATCCGGCCGATCCTGTCCGGTATCTGCGGCTCGGACCTCGGCATGGTGACCGGCTCGACCAAGCTGTACTTCTCCGCTGTGGTGTCGATGCCGTTCGTGCCCGGTCACGAGATCGTCGGCGAGCTGCTCGACGACTGCGAGGACCTGCCGAAGGGCACCCGGGTCGTGATGGACTCCGTGCTCACCTGCGCAGCGCGCGGCGTCGAGCCGTGCGAGAACTGCGTGACCGGCAACACCAACCGGTGCGACCGGATCACGGTCGGCCACGTGAAGCCAGGTCTGCAGACTGGGTTCTGCCAGGACACCGGCGGCGGCTGGGGGAACATGCTGGTCGCCCACCGCAGCCAGCTGTACGCCGTACCTGAGGCACTGACCAACGAGCGCGCAGTGCTGGTCGAGCCGCTCGCCGGCGCCGTGCACGCGGCGCTGCGGGCGAAGGTGCAGCCGGGCCAGTCGGTGTTGGTCAGTGGCGCAGGTGCGGTCGGGCTGTTCGCGACGCTCGCGCTGCGCGAGCTGACGCAGGCCGGCCGGATCACCGTGGTCGCCAAGCACCCCAAGCAGCGTGAACTCGCGCGGGCGTTCGGCGCCAGCGATGTGGTCGCGCCCGACGAGGTGTTCCGCGGCGTACGGCGGTCGACCGGTGCGTTCCGGCTCAAGCCGGACTTCGGCGCGGGCGAGTTCCTGCTCGGCGGCGTGGACGTCGCGGTCGACGCGGTCGGCAGCAAGGACTCGATCGACACCGTCCTGCGGGTCACCAAGGCAGGTGGCCGGGTGGTGCTGTCCGGGATGCCGGCCAGCGGCGCCGACCTCTCGCCGGTGTGGTTCCGCGAGCTGGAGGTCACCGGCACCTACGCGTCCGCGCGGGAGGAGCCGAACGGTCGCCCGGCGTTCGAGACCGCGCTGGAGCTGGCCGGACGAGCCCCGCTGGACGGGATCGTCGGTGCGCGGTACCCGCTGTACCGCTGGCGTGAGGCGCTCGACCACGCGCACTCCGCCGGCCGACTGGGAACAGTCAAGGTTGCTTTCGATGTGAGGGCCTCATGAGGGCGCTGAACGTACGACGAGAGAGGTTCTGACATGTCTCGGCCAGGTTTTGTGCTTGAGGTGGACGACCGGACCCCGCCGCTGCTCGTGCACAACGGTGAGGGCTTCCTGCTGGAGCGGTTCCCGCTCGGCACCCGGGTGGTGTACCCGCCGGAGGCGCTGCCGCCGGTGCGGGACGTCGACGAAGCGATCCAGAACGCGCTGCTCAACCCGATCGAGTCCGAGCCGCTGCCCGAGCTGCTGCGTGCCGGGATGCGGCTGACGATCGCGTTCGACGACATCTCGATCCCACTGCCGCCGATGAAGAAGCCGGACATCCGGCAGCGCATCATCGAGGCCGTGCTCGAGCTCGCCGCGCAGGCCGGTGTCGACGACGTCGAGCTGATCTCCGCGAACGCGCTGCACCGCCGGCTCACCCCGAACGAGCTGCGCGACATCGTCGGCGAGCGAGTGTTCCGGTCGTTCTTCCCGGACGGCAAGCTCTACAACTTCGACGCCGAGGACAGCGCGAACCTGACCCACCTGGGTCAGACCAGGCACGGCGAGGATGTCGAGATCTCCAAGCGGGCCGCCGAGTCGGACCTGCTCGTCTACGTGAACGTGAACCTGGTGGCGATGGACGGCGGCCACAAGTCGACGTCGATCGGGCTGGCGTCGTACAAGTCGCTGAAGCACCACCACAACAGCCACACGATGATCCACTCGCGGTCGTTCATGGACCACAAGCGGTCGAAGATGCACGAGTCGGCCTGGCGGATGGGCGAGATCCTCACCCAGCACGTGAAGGTGTTCCAGATCGAGACCACGCTGAACAACGACATCTTCGGCGGGTCGCTGGAGTTCCTGCAGAAGCGCGAGTGGGAGTGGTCGATCAAGGACCAGGCCTCGATGCTCGGCACCAAGCGCGCGCTCGCCGCGGCGCCGGCCAAGCTGCGGCACAAGATCTTCACCGACGTCCGCTCGAACTACGGGCTGACCGGGGTGCACGCCGGCAAGATCGAGCCGGTGCACGACAAGACTCTGGAGAACGTCCACCGCCAGCACCTGGTCGAGGTCCAGGGCCAGTCCGACGTCGCGATCATGGGCGTGCCGTTCATCGGCCCGTACAACGTGAACTCGGTGATGAACCCGATCCTGGCGGCCTGCATGGGCCTGGGGTACTACTTCAACTCGTACCGGGGCAACCCGATCGTCCGCAAGGACGGCGCGGTGATCCTGTACCACCCGGTCGACTACGAGTTCAGCCAGCTGCACCACCCGTCGTACGTCGACTTCTTCGAGGAAGTGCTTGCCGAGAGCACCGATCCGGCCACGATCGAGGCGAAGTTCGAGAAGCAGTACGCCGAGGACCCGTGGTACATCCACCTGTACCGGACGTCGAACGCCTACCACGGCGTGCACCCGTTCTACATGTGGTACTGGATCTCGCACGCGCTCGACCACTGCGGCGACATCGTCTGGGTCGGCGCGAACCGCAAGACCGTCGAGCGGATGGGCTTCCGGTCCGCGTCGACGCTGCAGGACGCGCTCGAGATGGTCAGCCACTCGGTCGGCCGGTCGCCGTCGATCACCTACCTGCACAACCCGCCGCACCTGCTCGCGGACGTGCGCTGATGGGTACCAGCCTGGTGAAGTTCAGCCGCGACACCGCGCGTGACGTGAAGCAGGTCGCGCGCGGCTGGCGGTGGGGCCGGCGGCCGCAGGTCCCGCGGTCGGCCGAGCCGTACGTGATCCCGAAGGAGTCCACGGTCTTCCCGACCAAGTGGGCCCGGACGCCGGCCGCGATCGCGGTCCGCGACCTGATCCAGAAGGGCCCGCTGAACGCGGTCCTGAACTTCGAGGTCAGCCCGCAGGTCAGCGGACTCGACTCGCTGTTGAAGCTCGACGGCCCGGCGATCATCGTCGCGAACCACTCGTCGCACCTGGACACCCCGTTGCTGCTGCTGTCGCTGCCGGACGCGATGCGCCGCAAGACGGCGTTCGCGGCGGCGGCCGACTACTTCTTCGACACCTGGTGGCGGGCGGCCGGGTCGGCGATCGTGTTCAACACGTTCCCGATCGAGCGCCGCGGCGGCAACCTGAGCTCGACCCCGGGCGACCTGCTCGCCGACGGCTGGAACGTGGTCGTGTTCCCGGAGGGGACGCGCTCGCCGGACGGCTGGATCCAGCGGTTCCGGATGGGCGCGGCGTACCTCGCCGTCGAGCACGACGTGCCGGTGATCCCGGTCGGTATCAAGGGCTCGTTCGCCGCGATGCCGCGCGGCCGCGGCTGGCCGGTCCCGGGCCGCCCGGCGGTGCACGTCCGGTACGGCGACCCGCTGTACCCCGCTGAAGGTGAGAGCCCCCGCGACTTCGCGCCCCGGATCGCCGCCGCGGTCTCGGCACTCCTCGATGAGGAGTCCACCACCTGGTACGAGGCCCGCCGCCGCGCCGCCATCGGTGCGTCCCCGTCGCAGACCGGTCCCGCGGCCGCACGCTGGCGCCGGGTCTGGGAGACGACCCGGCCGATGAAGGCGACCGACGGCCGCCGCCGCGCCTGGAAGTAGTTACCGCCGGTTGCGTCCGGAGAGAGCTTCGGACGCAACCACGGCCATCGCCGCGTACCCGGCGTCGTTCGGGTGCAGGTGGTCGCCGGAGTCCAGGGCCGGATCGATCCGCTGTTCGTCGGCCGGATCCCCGACGGCCCGGGCGAAGTCGGCGACCGCGTCGTACTGACCTGAGGTCCGGATCCACTGATTGGCCTGCGTCCGGATCGCCTCGGCCCGGGCGAAGTCGTCCGGGTTCATGTAGTCGGCTTTGAACGGGGTGATGGTGCCTCCGATGATGCGTACTCCGCGGGCGCGCGCGGCGGCGATCATGCTGCGGTAGCCGGCGATGAGCTGGTCCGCCGTGACCCTGGGCGTGACACCGCAGCCGAAGTTGAACTCGCTGTCCCAGATGTCGTTCTCGCCTTCCTCGACGATCACCGTGCGAACTCCGGGCTGCCCGAGTGCGTCGCGCCGGAACCTCGTCACGCCGACCTCTCCGAAGCACGGCAACTCGTGCAGCAAGAGGTTTCCGCTGATGCCGACGTTGGCTACGCCAAGCTTCGTCTTGCCGAGTCGCTGCGCGAGGTCATCGGAGTACCGGTGGTCGGCGCCGATCGTGGAGTTGTGGCCGTTGGTGATCGAGTCGCCGTAGGTGACGACCGTGCCTGCCGCGCCGGTTACGTCCACGCCGGTGAGGTAGTAGAAGGCATGGCTGGTCGCGGTGCCGGGGGAGTTGTCGTGCAGATGGTTGCCGGCAATCGCGGATGTCGTGGTGAGCCCGTCTTCGTGGAAGGTCGCTGGTCCGGTCGCGCCGTCGACGTACAGCGAGACCACGAGTTGCTCGCCGGCCACGGTCGAGATCTGCACGGCGTCGGACGTCGTTGTCCGGCCGGGGGCGATCGTCGTACGGCGATTACCGTGGAAGGTGACGTCGGTCCGGTCCACCGTGATGCCGGTGACCTGGAGTGGCTTGGTGCCGTACAGGTTGGACAGACGGATCCGTAGGCTTCGGCCGCCTGTGCTGAGCCGGATGGTCTGCCGGATCGTCTGGTGGTCGAAGCCGGCCTGGCTCCAGTTGCCGTCCGCTGCCGTCGGGCTCTGCATCGCGCTCGCCCAGGCAGCCGACCAGGCCGCGTTGGGCGGCTGAGCCTGCGCCGACGTGGTGAACAAGGTTGCGGCCGCGGCGATCGCGCCGACGGCTAGGTACTTCGTGGTGCGCATGTCGATCCTCTCAATCGGAGAATCGATAGTTGCAGTGCCACTAGTGTCAATGCAACTAGATTTAGTCAGTGACGGCGTACCAGCCGACGAGGAGATGGACGGGGACGCCGTCGGGGTCGTTGTCCTCGAGGTCGTCGAACTCGGTCTGCAGAGCGAGTAGGCGGCGGCGGAATTCGGCCGCTCGGGCGGGGCTCACATTGGCGACCATGCCGCGGCCGACCAGCAGGCCGAGGGGTGTCTCGGACTCGGCGCCGATGGGGACGCGGCCGGCGGTCAGGTTGGTGACCAGTTCGGTGCGGAACTCGCTGAAGAGGGCCGACAGGGTATCGGCGAACTCGGCGGACGCCGCCTCGTTCGTGACCAGGTCGCGGCTGATGGTGAAGTCGAGCTGGGCGGTCCGGTAGCGCTGTTCCTGGATGCCCGAGACCAGTCGCGTCTCGGCAACCCGGATCAGCTCGGCTGCCTCGAGTTGTTTGAGGTGGCGGTAGAGCTTCGTCTGCGGTTCGCCGAGGGCGGCCGCCAACTCCTTGGCCGACATCACCGGCGGCGCCGAGCGGTCGCCGCTCATCAGGAGGCGGAGGATCGCGACGCGGGTCGGGTCCGACAGTGCTCGCATCGTCTCGACGTCGGTGATCGTTCGGACCGACTGCGGTTCCTGCATCATGGCTCCTCAGGATTTACGTCTTGCGCAATGTTCGCACATCTGACAATGTTCACGCCAACGTGAATAGGTGGGAGCCGAGATGAACAACGAACAGCTGGAGCGTTTCGCCGATCTGGTCGTCCGCGTTGGTGTGAACGTGCAACCGGGGCAGGGCGTCGTGGTGAATGCCGATATCGCCCAGGCCGAGATCGCCAGGGCAGTCGTCGAGCGCGCGTACGTCGCCGGTGCGAAATGGGTGGAGGTGCTCTGGTCCGACGGGCTGGTACGCCGGTCGGATCTCGTCCACTCCGACCTCGAGACGTTGTCGGCGGACCGGCCCTGGTCGCTCGAGCGCATCCGCGGCTGGGTGGAGGAGGGCATCGCAACGATTGCCTTGACCGGTACGCCGGACTCGGGCCTGTACGCCGGGATCGACCCAGCTCGCGTTGCCGCCGTACGGAGGCAGGAGATGGCCGCTCGGCAGCAGGCGGTCATGAGCGGACAGTGGCGCTGGACCGTCATCGCCGCGCCGAACGCGGGCTGGGCCACCCAGGTGTACGGCGAACCCGACGTCGACCGGCTCTCGGACGCGGTCGCCCGGGCGATGCGGCTCGACGAGGCCGACCCGGTGGCAGCATGGCGCGAGCGTTCCGCCGTACTGGCTGAGCGGTGTGCGGCCCTCGACAAGCTGCAGATCACGGAGCTCCACTACGCCGGTGAAGGGACCGACCTGACCGTCGGCCTGCTACCCGACTGTCGCTGGACGGGTGGGTCCGTGACGGATCCGGCGGGCATCTCGTACCTGCCGAACATCCCGACCGAAGAGGTCTTCACCAGCCCCGACCGCCGGCGCGCTGACGGCGTCGCGCGGGTGACCAAGCCGGTCGTCATCGCAGGCCAACTCGTGGAGGGGCTGCAGCTCACCTTCAAGGCGGGCCGGATCACTGAGGTGGACGCGACGACCGGCGCCGACCTGGTCCGGGCTCAGCTCGACGTGGACCCCGGCGCCCGCAGCCTGGGCGAGGTCGCCCTGGTCGACAAGGACTCGAAGGTTGCGCAGGCGGGCATCGTCTTCCACAACACGCTGTTCGACGAGAACGCCGGCAGTCACATCGCCTGGGGACAGAGCTTCCCGTTCGCCGTTGCCGACGGCATGCAGTTGACGCCCGACGAGCGAGCCGAGCTGGGGCTGAACAACGCGACCGTCCACACCGACGTCGTGGTCGGCGGCGACGGGCTGACGATCACCGCCGCGACACCCGACGGTCCGGTCGTCCTCCTGCGTGACGACGTCTGGGTCCTGGGCGGCTGACGGTACCCTTTCCGCGTGAGCCTTGCCGTACGAGTTATTCCCTGCCTGGACGTCGACGCCGGCCGCGTCGTGAAGGGCGTGAACTTCGCCGACCTGCGGGATGCCGGCGACCCGGTCGAGATGGCGCAGGTGTACGACGCGGAGGGCGCCGATGAGCTCACGTTCCTCGACATCACCGCGTCGTCGGGTTCGCGCGAGACGACGTACGACGTGGTCGGGCGGACCGCCGAGCAGGTATTCATCCCGCTCACGGTGGGCGGCGGCGTCCGCGAGGTAGCCGACGTCGACCGGCTGCTCCGCGCGGGTGCGGACAAGGTCGGCATCAACACCGGCGCGATCGCCCGGCCCGACGTGATCCGCGAGATCGCACACCGGTTCGGCAACCAGGTCCTGGTGCTGTCCCTCGACGTACGGCGGTCCGCGGAGCAGCCGAGCGGGTTCGAGGTGACGACCCACGGCGGACGGAAATCGGCCGGGCTGGACGCGATCGAGTGGGCGCAACGCGGCTGCGAGCTGGGCGCGGGGGAGATCCTGCTGAACTCGATGGACGCCGACGGGACCAAGCAAGGGTTCGACCTGGAGCTGATCAAGGCGGTGCGTGCGGTGGTCGACGTACCGCTGATCGCCAGCGGGGGAGCGGGGGCGCCGGAGCACTTCCCGCCCGCGGTGCAGGCCGGCGCGGACGCCGTACTCGCCGCGAGCGTCTTCCACTTCGGCGACTTCCGGATCGCCGACGTGAAGAAGGCCCTCCGCGACGCCGGGATCGTGGTTCGGTGAGCATGCAAGTGGAGCGCTCGGAGGAGATGGTCGCGGCGATCGAGCAGGAGCTGTCCGCGCTGTTCCGCCGTTCGCGCTCCGCGTCGCTCCGACTGGCCCGGCGCGTTCACTCCGAGATGGATGCCGCCGGGTACGCGCTGATCTCCCAGATCGAGATGGGGACCGGCAACGGCGCCGGCGTACGCGCCTCCGATGTCGCCCAGGTCCTCGGCCTCGACAAGTCGACCGTCAGCCGCGGCATCACCCAGCTCGAGAACCTCGGCCTGATCGAACGCGTCGGTGACCCGGACGACGGCCGCGCCCGCCTGCTCCGCCTCACCACCACCGGCGCCGAGCGCTACGAGGCGATGCGCACCCAGCGCCAGACCGAGTTCCGCGCCATCCTCGACCGCTGGAACCCCACAGACCTCGCCGACCTGGGCCGCCTCCTGGCCCGCCTGAACACCGACCTCGGCTGAGGTTTCACCCCGTGTAACCAGTTCTCCACAGCCTGGGCATATGGTTGTGGAAACCAACTATCTGAGTATATAGTTGGGTTATGCAACTAGCTCAGCAACCCCTCGTCCCGGGGGTAGAGCGGGACGCGCCGGCGCAGGAGGTCCTCGAAGGGGTCAGTTCGCTGATCCGCGCCGTGCGCTGTATCGAACACCGGCACCTGATGCCCGACAGCGGGCTGCGACGGTCCGACGCGAGCGTGCTCAAGATCCTGCACAAGGGCGGCGAGCAGCGCGGCGGAGAGATCGCGGCCAAGCTCGGCGTCGACGCGTCGGTCGTGAGCCGGCAGGTAGCAGCGCTGGAGGCCGACGGACTGGTGAGCCGTCGACCCGACCCGGCCGATGCCCGGGTCGGGCTGGTCAGCCTGGCGCCCGCCGGAAAGGCCCAGCTGGAGGCCCTCTACTCGTCCTACACCCAGCACCTTCGTGCGGCCCTGGCGGACCTCGACGACGACGCGCTGCTCACCGCTGCGGAGACCATGCAGCGGATCGCGCACGCCATCACCGAGGTCAACCAGGTCGTGAGGCGCACACAATCGACTGGAGACTGATGACTGTCACCGAGACCCGGCAATCGCAGACGCCCGCTGCGCCGGAACTCACCCACCGCGAGATCCTCGAGATCCTGATCGGCCTGCTCGCCGCGCTGTTCACGGCGATGCTGAGCTCGACGATCGTCAGCAATGCCCTGCCGACGATCATCGCCGACCTCGAAGGCACCCAGACGCAGTACACCTGGGTGCTGACCGCGAGCCTGCTGGCCACGACCGTGTCTACCCCGATCTGGGGCAAGCTCGCCGATCTGGTCAGCAAGAAACTGCTGGTGCAGCTGGCGATCTCGGTGTTCGTGGTCGGCTCCGCGTTGGCCGGCCTGTCCCACACCGTGCCGTTCCTGATCGGCGCCCGCGTCCTGCAGGGCCTCGCGATGGGCGGTCTGATGGCGCTGGCCCAGGCCATCATCGGCGCCGCGATCCCACCCCGGTCGCGGGGCCGCTACTCCGGCTACATGGGTGCGGTGATGGCGGTCGCGACCGTCAGTGGCCCGCTCATCGGCGGCGTCATCGTCGACACCTCGTGGCTCGGCTGGCGCTGGTGTTTCTACGTCTGCGTCCCGCTGGCCGTGATCAGCCTGGTTATGCTGCAGAAGTTCCTGCACCTGCCGACGGTCAAGCGTAAGGTCCGGATCGACTACCTCGGCGCGGTCCTGATCAGCGTCGCCGCGAGCCTCCCGCTGCTGTGGGTCAGCTTCGCCGGCACCGACTTCGGCTGGGTCTCCTGGCAGTCGGCCCTGTTCGTCGGCGGCACGCTGCTGTTCGGCATCCTCGCCGTCGTGGTCGAGAGCAAGACCCCGGAGCCGCTGGTCCCGCTGAAGGTCGTCAAGCAGCGCACCACGGCGCTGGCGATCGTGGCCAGTGTCGCGGTCGGCGTCGCGATGTTCGGCAGCGCGCTGTTCCTCGGTCAATACTTCCAGATCGCCCGCGGCTACAGCCCGACCGAGGCCGGCCTGCTGACGATCCCGATGATGCTCGGCTCGTTCCTCGGGTCGATCGGTTCCGGTCAGATGATCACCCGCTACGGCAAGTGGAAGCGGTACCTGGTCAGCGGCGCGATCCTGCTCGTCATCGGCCTCATCCTGCTCGGCACGATCGACCACACCACGCCGTACTGGTACACCGGTCTCGGCATGCTGCTGATGGGACTCGGCATGGGTATGACCATGCAGAACCTGGTCCTCGCCGTACAGAACACGGTCGACGTCCGCGAGATCGGCGCGTCGAGTGCCACGGTCTCGTTCTTCCGCAGCCTCGGCGGTGCGGTCGGCGTGGCGGTGCTGGGCGCCGTACTCGCGGCCCGCGTCAAGGACCTGATCATCGCCGGAGTGCTCGCCGGACCGGGTGGTGCGGAGGCGGCGCGGAAGTTCCAGGAGGGCGGATCGGGCAGCACGAGCCTGCTCGACGTCGGTCACCTGCCGCCGCAGTTGGCTGAGCTCGTGCGGCAGTCGTACGGCGATGCCACCGGCCGGATCTTCCTGATCGCGGCCGCGTGTGCGCTGGTCAGCCTGGTCGCGGTGTTCTTCATCAAGGAGGTCCCGCTCCGGAAGACCGTGGCCAAGGTCGACGACATCGAGGACCTCGCCGATCGCGCAGTACACGACTAGAACACGACTAAAGCTCGGGAGGCTCCAGGCCGGTCAGTTCGCGGGTGCGGATGATCGGTGAGCCGATCAGCCACAGCACGGAAAGCAGGCCGCCGGCTGCGGAGACGAGGAGGGTTTCGCGGACACCGATCCAGGTGCCGAGGAACCCTCCGACGACCGCGCCGAGCGGCCTGATGCCGTAGTTGATGCTGCTGAACGCGCCCGCGACCCGGCTCCGCATGTGGTCGTGGGTCACGGCCGCCTGCAACGAGTTCAGCGGTACGTCGAAACACATCACCGCGAACGCCCCGACGAATTCGGCCGCACCGAGCGCCACCGCCTTTACCCAGGTCGGACCGTCCGCGAGCGCGGCGATCGCGATCGAGGCGGGGAAGATGAGCGCACCGGCCGCAATCACCGGACCGGCTCCGAAGCGACGGCTGAGCGGCGACGCGGTGACGGCGCCGAGCAGGCCGCCGGACGCGCCGATGCCGAACGCCAGGCCGATCGTCCCCGCGGACAGCTCGAGGATGCGGCTGGCGAACAACACCAGCAGTGCCGTACTCATCAGGTTGAAGAAGTTGACCGTGGTCGCGCAGGCCAGGCTGCGGCTGAGATACGGGTGCTTCAGCACGTAGCGCATGCCGGCCCGAGCTCGCCGGAGGAGTGGCTCGGTCGACTCCTCGGATACGCCCGCAGTGATCTTCAACCGGCTGATCTGGATGGCCGAGAAGACGAAGGACAGCGCGTCGACGATGATCGCGACCGGGGCAGTGAGCGCCTGGATGAGCGCGCCGCCCACCGCCGGTCCGGCCATGAACGAGATCGAGCGGGATGCGGAGAGTTTGCTGTTCGCCTCCAGGAACTGGTCGCGCTCGACCAGTCGCACGAAGAACGACGCGTACGCCGTGCCGAAGAAGACCTGTGCCGTGCCGGCCAGGATCGCGATCGCGTACAAGTGGCCCAGGGCAAGGAGATCGAGCCAGTAGGCGATCGGCAGCGAGAGCAGCACGACGGTGCGGACCAGGTCCGCCGCGATCATCAGCGGGCGTTTGTCGCGGCGGTGGTCGACCCAGGTGCCGATGAACAGCGACGCGATGTTCGGCAGCCAGACCGCCGCGGTCAGGAACCCGACCTGGCTGGGGGAGGCGTCGAGCAGCGTGACGGCGATCAACGGCAAGGCGAGCTCGGTGACCCGGTCGCCGAACGCCGAGATCGTTTGCGCGGACCAGAACGTGCGGAACCGGCGGTCGCGCCAGAGGCTGGTGGCGGAGACCGTGCTCATTGCGAGTCCGTTGCTTCGGGCAAGGAAATGCGGAGGTAGCGGACCGGATGTGCGTCGTCGGGCGTCTGGTCGGCGTCGCGACGCTGGACGTACGGCGCGAACAGTTGCTCGATCGCGGACTCGATCGCCTCTGCCTCTGCGGGGGTGATGACCAGCAGCGTGTTCGCCGAGCCGGCCAGCCGGCTCCATTCGGGGGCCAGGTTCGGTTCGGTCTCCGCGATCCAGTGCTGAGCTGCCTCGAGCGCCTGGTTCATGATCTCGGTCCGCAGCAGGCGGCCGGCCTCGACGCCCTCCGCGGTGTCCGGCATCTCGTACCGGAAGCCGTGAGCGACCGCGTTCCACCAGCGCTGCCGCCGGTCCGAGCCGCTCGGCGGCGGGCCGTCGACGACCAGGCCGAAGGTGGCGAGGTGCCGCAGGTGCCAGCTGGTGACGGACGGGGAGGCGCCGACGTGCTCGGACAGCTGGGTGGCTGTGGCCGGGCCGTTCCTCTGCAGGTAGCTGAGCGCAGCGAGCCGGACCGGATGCGCCAACGCACGCATCGCCTGCGGGTCGGTGATCTCGAAATCGCCGTACGGATTTCTGAGAGACATGTTTCGAGAGTAATCTCTCAGATCTCTCGGAGGCAACCTCTGTCGCCGGTCCGGGTACGGCGGGACACTGAAGGCGTGGACGACCGAAGGGCGGATATCGCCGCTCTGTACCGGCAGACCTGGCCGCGGCTGATCGGCGTACTGGTGTCGATCGGAGGGTCGCGCGTGGACGCCGAGCTGGTGGCGCAGGACGCGTACGCGAGGCTGCTCGGGCGCTGGGATGCGATCTGCCGGTTCGAGGATCCGGAGGCGTGGGTGCGGGGGGTCGCCGTGCGGACGATGGTCGGCCGGTTGCGTCGTCGTGAGGTGGTGCCGCGGTTGGTGGCCCGGCTCACCGGTCCTCCGGCTTCGGTGCGTGAGCCCGCTGGTGACGTGGCGGCCGCGCTGGCTGGGATCACGCCGGAGCAGCGGGCGGTCGTCGTACTGCATGACGTGATGGAGCTGGCGGTCGATCAGATCGCTCAGGATCTGGAGCTGCCGGTCGGCGCGGTCGAGGCGCGATTGGCGCGGGCGCGGCGGGCACTCGGGCGGGTCCTCGCGGATGCGTGACCAGCTGGTCGAGTACGTCGACGAGCGGACGCCGGACGAGGCGCCGCCGTTCGAGGAGCTCGAGCGGGCCGCCCGCGACCTGCGGCGGCGACGGTACGTCGTGTCGGCCGCGGTGGTGGCGGTCGTGATCGTGGCCGGGATCGCCGGCGTACTCGGTTATCCGAGAGCCGGGACCGAGCCGACGATCGGGCTGGAGGCGCCGAAGTACGCGGTCGACGGGCCGGCGCCGCAGCGGTACAAGCTCGGTACGACGGTGATCCTGCTCCGGGGCGAGATCGCGGTGACGTCGGCGCGGCTGGATCCGGATCATCTCTCGATCCTGACCGTGGGAGTCGAACCGGACGAGGTCGCGATCGAGCCGTGCCAGCCGAACACGGTGGTGCGGATCCTGTCCCAGGACGGCGGGTCGGTTCGGATCGCGGCGTACCGGTACGGGGTCGGGCCGGATCAGAACGAAGGCCACCAGTGCAACAATCCCGGCCCCGCGCCGACCACGCTGAAGCTCGATCTGAAGAGTCCGCTCGGGAACCGGACGGTGTACGCCGGTACGACCGGTGAACGCGTTGTGCTGAAGGGACGCGGCTGCCTCAGGCCGGCTGGATCGTTCTCTGCCAGATGTCGCTGATCAGATCCGGGCGCATGCCGACGCCGGTGTAGAGCGCGACCGCGGGGGTGGGGTTGCTGGAGTCGACGTGGAGGATCGTGCCGTCGCGGCCGGCTGCTGCGTCGGTGGCGAAGGCGGTGCGGAGCAGGAACGTGGCGAGACCGCGTCCGCGGGCGGCCGGTACGACGGCGAGGCGTCCGACGTACCCGCAGTTGTCGGTGCTGACGAAGTTGTCGTTGCGCTCGGTCACGCCGACCGGTTGCCCGTCCAGCTCGACGATCGTCACCTGCGACCATTCGAACGTCGACCGACTCTCCCGCGACTCAACCCAGTCCTCGAACGGCCGTGGCAACGCACCAGGCTGTTCCTTGAACGCCTCGATCAACACGCTGTGCGCCGCCCGCTTGCTCGCCTCATCAGGCGCTCCCCGCCGTACAACCACCCCCTCCGGCACCACAGGAGCCACCACCCCGCCCTCAAACCCAATCCGCATCCGCTGCACCGAAGTACCCACCACAAACCCACGCGCCCGCAGCACATCCGGCAGCAGCTCGTCCTGCCGGATCACTCCCACCCGCACCACAGCCTGACTACCGGCGCGGTGTTCGGCTTGGGTCAGGAGCCAGTGGAGGACGGCCGGGGAGTTGCTCAGGATGTCCACGCTTACGTGGGTGTCGGTTGTGACTGCGGTTGCGGAGCCAGCGAAGCCCCCGTCGGAGGTGAGGACTACCCAGCCGTCGGTTTGGAGGTTGATGCCTGGGTCGCGGAGGTAGTTGGCGACGTCTTCGGGGCTGTGTTTGGGGAAACCCAGGAGAGCGGAGGTGTACGCCGCGGACTGCTCGGCGATGAGGGGTGCGTCTTCCAGGACCATCGGGCGGAAGGTGTGGCCGGGAGGGAGGCTCATGCGGCGGTGACCTCGCGGCGCAGGACCTCCATGACGAGGGTGGGCTGCATGCCGACCGACAGGTAGACGCCGAGGGCGGGTGTCGGGTTGTTGGTGTCGACGTGGAGGATCGTGCCGGCTCGGCCCGCTGCCGCGTCGAGCGCGAACTGGTCCCGCAGCAGGAACTTCGCCAAGCCCTTCCCGCGCGCCTTCTCCAGCACGCCCAACCGGCCGATGTACCCGCAGTCCTCGTCCCCGACGAACTGGCTCGTGCACGACCGGATCGCCACGACCTCACCATCCAGTTCGAGCAACGTCAGCTGCGACCAGTCGAACGCCGAGAAGTTCTCCTGCGCCGCGTGCCACTCCTCGAACGACCGCGGCGTGAACCCGAACTGCCCCTCGAAGCTCGCATTCAGTACGGCGTGCCCCGCGCGCTGACTCGATTCATCCGGCGCACCCCGCCGGACCGTCACCCCGGCCGGAACCTCCGGTACGGCGACCGGCCCGGCGTGATCGATCCGCATCCGGTGGAACGTCGTACCGGGCTCGAAACCGTACCCGGCGAAGCGATCCCGGCGCGCGGCGTCCACCTGGTAGTTGCCTCCGTCCAGCTGGACGGACGAATGCCCGTACGCCGCAGCGAACTCCGCCGACCGCCTGAGAATGCACTCGAGCAGGTAGGTCTCAACGGCCAGGTCTGCAGTCACCACATCCAGGTCGAGCTGGCGGTGGTCGCCCTTGCCGAAGACCGAGCCGTAGCCGACCAAGCGGTCCCCATCGAACACCAACCACCCATCGGTCTCTGCAGTGAACCCGGGCTCGGTGAGCTCGTCCTCCGCGTCCTCCAGCGTGTAGTCGGCGAAGCCGACCACCGACGTGTTGTAGTCCGACACCAGCTCGAGGAGCGCCTGGGCGTCCTCCTTCGACGGCGGTCGGACGGTGTACGAGGCTGGCAGTACGGCGGTCATGCACTCATGGTGGTGAACGACCGCCGTACTGTCCAAGGCATTAGCACTCGGAGAGGCCGCCGGTCTCGTTGTTCATGTAGCCGGCGTACGCGTACCCGATCTCCTGGCCCGGGATGCCGGTGAAGACCCCGTAGTACTCCTCGCCGCCGGCGCCGTACAGCCAGCAGGCCAGCCGCAGTCGCTGGGACTGTTCGCAGGGGTACATGAGGTCGTCCGTCGCGAGGTCCGGCCGGGACCGGACGTAGAACTCGATCCTGCAGTTCGCGAAGACATCGTCGTCGGCCGTGGCAGCGGTGGCAGCCGTGCCGGCAGTCTCAGCGGTGCTCACCGGAGCCGCGGTGGCGGGTGCGATCCAGGCGCACGCGGCCAGCGCGAGCCCTCCGATCATGGTCGCTGCGCCGCGGGTCCGGAGACGGGTCATCGAAGACATAGAAGGTTCCTCCCGAGTTTCTGTGGTGTTCCCGCACCATCCTGCTCGGGGCGCCATCGGGTCCGACAGCGCACGAACCGTTCATCTATGACCGGTCGTCGAGCCGCTCCTCCAGCTGCTCGGCCTCGTCGTCGCGTCCGTGCTGCCGGTACAGGTCGCGAGCCTCCCACCACACCGCACGCGCCTGGTCGCGGCTGCCCATCGCGGCGTAGGTGTGGCCGAGCCGGTCGAGTGTGTCGGCGATCTCGAAGGTGTTGTCGAGATCGCGATAGATGCTCAGGGCATCGAGGTAGTACTGGACGGCATCCTGGTGGCGGCCGGTGTGGTGGTCGATGAGCCCGAGGCTGTCCAGGGTTTGCGCCTCGCCGTTCACGTCCTGGTGATGCCGGAACAGGGCGAGGGCCTGCCGGCAATGCTCGCGAGCTGCATCGTCAAGGCCGAGTCGCGCGCCGAACCACCCCACGGCGTTGAGCGCATCGGCTTGTTTGATCGGGTCATCGAGTCCGCGGTAGAGCTCCAGTGCGCGTTCGGCGTGCTCCAGCGCCTTTCGGTCGTCGGGCCAGACGGACGCGAGCGTGTAGTGCGCCTGGGCCTGCAGTGCACGATCGTTCTGCTCCTCGCTCAGGGCGAGGGCCCGACCGAGGGCTTCGATCGCCTCCGGATGATGTCCGAGCATGACGTGCGCACGGCCGAGGAGCCGATGGGTGATGATCTGGGCGTCGGGGTCGGAGAGCCGGTCGGCGGAGTCTACTGCGAGCTGCCACACGGCCAGCTGATGGTCGCGGTGACCTCGCCGGTAGTGGAAGTCGTTCAGCGCCCAGGCCAAGTGCCACGCTGTGCTGTAGAGCGCGTGTGCTGCAGCTGTGTGCTGGGCGGCGAGCAGATTGCGGTGCTCGGCGTCGAACCAGTCCATCGCAGCCGGGATGTCGGACGGTGCTTCCGGTTGGCAGCCGGGGACGGGTGGGTCGAGTTCGATGGGCGGGCGGTGCGTATCCAGGTGGCGTGCACCGGCGTAGGCGGTGTGGGTGTAGTAGTCGAGCACCCGCCGCAGCGCAGCTGACCCGACCTCGTCGGCGAGGTGATGGGCGGTGGTCGCGTAACGGCGGACCAGATCGTGCATGCGATAGCGGCCGGCGGCGTCCCGGCCGATGAGCGATGCCTGCTCCAGCCTGCGCAGCACCGTCCGGGTCCGGCTTCGTCCGCGGCCGGTGAGGCTGCCGGCGGCCGCCAGTCCGATGTCGGGTCCGGGAGCCATCGCGAGCAGCCCGAACACCTCGGCCTCTTCGTCGGTCAGTGCGTGGTGGGAGAGGGAGAGCGCCGCTGGCAGGCTCGCGGCGGGGTCCGCGTCGTCGAGTACGTCGAGTGTGCCGCCGCGCAACTCGTCGGCGACATCGGCCAGGGACAGATGAGGGTCGAGATGCGCGCGGCCCGCGATGATGCTCAGAGCCAACGGAATCCCGCCGCACAGGCTGACGAGTTCGTCCTCCGCCGTGGACTCGGTCTGCAGGCGTTCGGTCCCGAGCCGAGCGACGAGCAGTGCGTGAGCCCCGGTGTCGTCGAGGGGGTCGACGGCCAGGTGGTGGGCGCCTTGTCCGGTGAGCAGACCCGAGAGCTGGTTGCGGCTCGTGACCAGCACGGTGCCGTCGCCCGGGAGCAGCGGAGTGACCTGGGCGGTGTCGGCGGCGTTGTCGAGCACCACCAGCATCCGCTTGTCGGCTACCAAACTGCGGAACAGTGCTGCCTGCGCGTGCGGGGCGAGTGGGACGCGGTCGGGCTCGACGCCGAGCGCGTCGAGGAACCCGCGTAAGGCGACTGCGGGGTCCATCGGATCGCTGTCCGGGCTGAAGCCGCGCAGATCGACGAAAAGCTGCCCGTTCGGGAAGCGGTCGGCGTTGCGATGGGCCCACTCCAACGCCAGCCAGGACTTCCCGACCCCACCGGTGCCGACCAACGCACAGATACCCACACCGCCGGTGCTGGACGCCGCGTTCGGTTGCAGCGCGGCGTCCAGCTGGTCCAGCTCTTCGTGCCGGCCCACGAATGGCGTGGGTGGGGCCGGCAGTTGGCGGGGGACCGGTACCGCCGTTGGTTCGGCCACACCCGCCGCCGCGGCCAGCAGTTGGTCCAGCTCAGCCGGCCGCAGGTCGAGCGCGACGGCCAAACGACGTACTGACGCCAACTGCGGGTTGCGGCGGGTGCCGGTCTCCATGCCGCGGATCGTGCTGACCGAGACACCGGAACGATCGGACAGAGCTTCCTGAGTCAGACCGGCCCGCAACCGGAGCTGTCGGACGGCAGCCGCGAAATGTTCTCCCACACTGTGGTTCTACCAGCACGATCGGTCACGGACGGTCACTCAGCAGGCCTTGTCCCACTCCAGGTCACATGTCGTCTGAGCGGACTTGAACGTCTTGACGGCGGCCGGGGGAGTGCCCTGGTCGGACCACGACGCGAGTGTGACGCCGACGGCATCCTCGATCGAGCGCGGGCTGCTGAGATAGTTGTTGCTGATCATCGAGAACACCAGCTTGCGGCCGTCCGCGTTGGACACGTAGCCGGACAGCGCCGTGACGCCGGTGAGCGATCCGGTCTTGCCGTGCAGGTTGTTCGCGGCCGGGGTGTTCTGCATCCGGCTGCGGAGCGTGCCGCCGACGAACCGTTCCGGGTTGCCCGCGATCGGCAGGGCGTCGTACCACTGCTGGAACCACGGCTCCTTGCGCGCGGCGATCAGGATGTCGGTGACCGCGTCACCGGTCACGTTCACCTTGCGGGACAGGCCGGAGCCGTCGGACAGCCGGATCCGGCTGGTGTCGACGCCGACGCTCTGCGCGTAGTTCGTCACCACGTCCAGCCCGGCCGGCCAGCTGCCGTCGGCCTCGACGACCGCGCCCATCGCCTTGACCAGCGTCTCGGCATGCATGTTGTTCGAGAGCTTGAGGAACGGCGTGAGCAGCTCGCCGACGGTCATCGACTCGTCCCGGGCCAGCCGCGAAGCGCCGGTCGGAGTGGTCGCGTTCTTGATGTGGCCGCTGACCGAGATGCCCTGCGCGGTCAGCGCCCGGCGGAACACGTCGGCGGCGTACAACTCGGGCTCCCAGACGGTCGTCCACTCCTGGTCGACCGAGGCGCCGAGCGGGATCGAGCCGCTCACTCGGACGACGTTGGTGCCGTGGTCGCGCTCGACGTTGATGGTGTTGGAGGTGCCGGCTGCGCCGGTGGTCGCGGTGTTGACCAGCTTGATCGCGCCGGTCGCCGGGACCAGGGTCAGCTTGGCCGGTGCACCGGCGGCAGCGCCCGGGCGGCTCTCGACGATCGCCGTACCGGAGTCGTAGTCGGTGTTCGGGGCGAGGGTCAGCGCGGAGATCTGGGCGTTGTAGTAGAACGGCTCGTCGTCCCAGGCCCAGCTGTCGCCGAGCCGGACGTGATCGAAGTACGAGTCGTCCGCGATCAGGTCGCCGTCGACCCGCCGTACGCCGGCCGCCTTCAGCTGTTTGGCCAGGCCGGCGTAGTCGGACTCCAGCGCGGTCGGGTCGCCGTACCCCTTCAGGTAGAGGTCACCGCGCAGCTTCCCACCGCGGACGGGTGCGGTGGCGAGTACGTCGGTGTGGAAGCGGTACGACGGGCCGAGCACGTGCATCGCGGCCGTCGAGGTGAACAGCTTGGTGTTCGAGGCGGGCAGCATCCGCTGGTCGCCGTTGCGGTTGTACAGCGTCTCCCCGGTGGTCGCGTCGCGGACCACGAGCTCGACCTGCGACCCGTCGTACCGGCTGTCGTTCAGCAGACTGTCGAGCCGCTGCTGCAAAGCCGTCTCTTGTACTGCGGTCGGCGCGCCGCTCGACTGCGTGGCGACACCGCCGACAACTGCTGCGACCGCGGCCAGCCCCGCGACCAACCCGCGCCCCGACACTCTCGGTAAATGACTCACGAGACACTCCCTCAAACCAGGCGGAAAACAACTAGCCGGAGTCTCTACCCCGGATGACTCCAGGTCCAGAGATGAGGTCTCGCGTTTCAGGTGAATCGATGGAAAAGTTCGTCGGACAGGTAACCGCCCCCACCTGAGGAGTCCCGATGCGACGACTTCTGGCTATTGCTCTGGCTGTGCTCAGCCTCTCCGCGTTCCTGTCACCGCCGGTGCACGCCGCGACCACCTCGGCCGTCTTTCCGAGCGAGATCGTCGGCGAGGACTTCCCCGATCCGGACGTGTTCCAGCAGAACGGCACCTGGTACGCGTACTCGACCAACAACGGCCGCGGCACTGTCCCGGTCGCGACCGCCCCGAGCGCCAACGGACCGTGGACCATCCGCGGCGACGCGATGCCCGGCGGCCCGTCCGCTGCCTGGGCCCAACCGGGCCGCACCTGGGCCCCGGACGTCTACCCCAACCCGGACGGCACCTACACCCTGACCTACACCGCCTGGCACAAGGCATCCGGCCACCAGTGCATCGGCGTCGCCACCGCCACCTCACCGCTCGGCCCCTTCCAGCCGGTCGGTACGACGCCGCTCATCTGCCGGCTCGACCAGGGCGGCGCGATCGACCCCAACACGTTTGTGGCCAACGACGGCACCCGCTACCTGGTCTGGAAGAACGACGGCAACGCGATCGGCCAGCCGTCGACGCTCTGGCTCACCCGTACGGCGGACAACGGCCGGGCCCTGGTCGGCGGCAACACCGCGATGCTCACGTCGAGCGGCGTCATCGAGGCGCCGGACCTCGTCCAGCGCGGCAGTCAGTACGTGCTGTTCTTCTCCGGCGGCGGGTATAACGACTGCAACTACCTCACGTCGTACGCGACCTCGACGAGCCTCAGTGGGCCGTGGACAACGGCGTACCGGCCGTTGATGACGACGGCGACGTTCGACAATGCGGTCTGCGGGCCGGGCGGCGCGGACGTCGTCGACAACAAGATCTTCCTGCACGGCTGGGTCGGCAACCAGCGGCATCTGTACGTCGCCGACATCGGGTGGGCGAACGATTACCCGGTGGTCCGTGGGAGCCGGGTCCGGTACGAGGCTGAGCGCGGCACGCTCAACCACTGCAGCGTCCGCGCCAACGCCGCCGGCGCCTCGGACGGCAAGGTGGTCGCGTACATCGACTACGCCGACTCCTGGGTCGAGAACACGGTCTTCGCGCCGGTCGCGGGCAGCTACACCCTGCACGTCGGGTACGCCAACGGATCGGCGTCCACCGCGAGCCACGGCCTCGTTGTCAACGGCAACAACGCGGGCTCGGTCAGCTATCCGGTCACCGGCTGGGACAACTGGCACGAGAGCTCGGTATCGGTCACGCTCAACGCAGGCTGGAACACGATCCGGCTGACGAAGGGCGATCTGTACACGGAGGTGGACTACCTCGAAGTGCAGTAACCACCCCGTAGTCTCGTAGTGCACAAGCGAGACGAACGGGGAGTACGAAGCAAGCGATGGCGAAACCACCAGAACGGGTGTACGACGACCGACGGCGGCGACCGGTGTGGCTGGATCTCCGCCGTACCGGCCGCGGCCTGCAGGCGATGTTGTACGGCGGTCTCGCGTCGCTGATCTCGCTGATCATCACGTTCTGGACGCTGCCGCAGATCAGCAGCGACGGCCGGCTCCCGATCTTCCGGCTGGTCGTCCTGCTGGCGGTGTTCTCGGTGCTGATGCGCTGGATCCTGGCCGGTGTCGCGGTCCTGATCGGCTCGCTCGGCGTACTGATCGGCGGGCTGTTGTCACAGTTCGGAGTCGTCTATCTCGCGATCACCGTCGACCCCGGGGTGAACCTGCACGGCGGGGTCGAGGCGCCGGTGCTGGTGGCGATCTGGATGTCCTCGATCAGCGCCTTCGTCGGCTGGGTCGCGTACGCCGGCAGTGACGACGCGTACGTCGCCGAGGTGATGCGGGTCGTGCACCGCCGGGCCCGGCGGATCCAGCCCGCGCCGAAGACCGGCCTGCTGATCATCCAGATCGACGGGCTGTCGGCGCCGCTGCTCAACTGGATGGTCCTGGCCGGCAACCTGCCGAACCTCGGCGGCTGGATCCGGGACGGCAACCACTCGATGCTCGCGTGGCACACCGGCGTACCGGCGACCACGCCGGCGAGCCAGGCCGGGATCCTGCACGGCGGTTCGAAGCACATCCCGGCCTTCCGGTGGTACGAGAAGGAGACCGGCCGGGTGATGGTCACCAACCGTGGCCGGGACGCGGCGGAGCTCGAGGAGCGGATGTCGACCGGGCGCGGCCTGCTCGCGGACGGCGGCGTCAGCATCAGCAACAACTGGTCCGGCGACGCGGACAAGTGCGAGCTGGTGTTCAGCCGGGCCGCCCTGCCGAACAGCCGCAGCCGCGGGTACGTCCGGTTCTTCTCCAGTCCGCAGGGCGCTGCTCGCGGGCTGATCCTGTGCGTCGCGGAGATGATCAAGGAGCTGCACCAGGCCCGCCGGCAACGAGTCCGGCATCTGGTCCCGCGGGTGAAGCGCGGCGGCGGGTACATCTTCCTGCGCGCGATCACCAATGTCCTGCTGCGCGACCTGAACGTCTCGCTGATCACCGACGAGCTGGTCAAAGGCACGCCGGTCATCTACTGCGACTTCGTCGACTACGACGAGGTCGCGCACCACGCCGGTCCGACCCGGGCCGAGTCGCTGCAGACCCTCGAAGGCCTGGACCGGGTGCTCGGTGCGCTCCAGCGGATCATCGACATCCTGCCGCACTCGTACGAGATCGTCGTCCTGTCCGACCACGGTCAGAGCCAGGGCTCGACGTTCCTCCAGCGGTACGGCCGGACGCTGACCGAGGTGGTCGACGATCTGGTCGACACCACGAAGGAGCCGGTCTCGGCGGTCGGCAAGGCCGAGGGCTGGGGGCCGGTGAACGCGTTCCTCACCGAGCTGGCGATGCGCCGCAGCGTGGCCGGCTCGGTGACCCGGAAGGCGCTGCACGTGAAGAGCGGCGAGGTCGAGCTCGGTCCGAAGGACTGCGAGCCGCCGGTCGCCGCCGACGAGCAGATGGTCGTCACCGCCTCCGGGAACCTGGCGCTGCTCTACCTCGCCACCACGCCCGGCCGGGTCCCGCTCGAAGAGATCGAGCTGCTGCATCCGAAGCTGATCCCGGGCCTCGCGACGCATCCCGGCATCGGCTTCGTCGTGGTCGACTCGCTCGCCGAAGGACCGGTCGCGATCGGTCGGGCCGGGGTCCGCGTACTGCGGTCCGGTCGGGTCGAGGGGGAGGACCCGCTCGCGCCGTTCGGCGAGCTGGCGGCCGCCTCGATGCTCCGGCAGGCAGAGATGGCCCACAACGGGGACCTTGTCGTGGTCAGCAGGCTGGACGACTACACGCACGAGGTGGCGGCGTTCGAGGAGCTGGTCGGATGCCACGGCGGGATCGGCGGCTGGCAGACCGACGCGGTCCTGGTGCACCCGTCGCGCTGGGAGCTGAACAAGGCTCCCGTAGGCTCCGATGCGGTCCATGAGGTGCTCGTCGGCTGGCTGGAGCAGTTGGGGCACCGCAAGGACCTGGAGGAACCGGTCGAGTCGAAGGTTGAGGCCTGAAGCGTGCGAATCACATGCGACTGACCTGGTGGGGGCACGCCACCACCACCATCGAGGCGAAGGGCACGCGGCTCCTGACCGATCCGGTGCTGACGTCGCGGATCGCGCACCTGCGCCGGCGGCGCGGTCCGAACCCGTCACCCGAGGCGGGGCACTGCGATGCGGTCCTGATCTCGCATATGCACGCCGACCACCTGCACCTCACCTCGCTGCCGATGGTCGCGCCCGACGCCGCGCTGGTGGTGCCGCGCGGCGCGGCGAAGCTGATCCACGCTGACAGCGGACCGGCGTACTCCGAGCGCTGCATCGAAGTTGCCCCGGGCAATCAAATCAAGATCGGGTCGCTCGAGATCACCGCTGTCACGGCTCATCACGACGGGCGGCGGCTGCCGTGGTCGTCGTACTCTGCGCAGGCCGTGGGGTACCGGATCGACAGCTCGCCGAGTGTCTGGTTCGCGGGCGACACGGATCTGTACGACGGGTTGGCCGCGGAGACTGGTCAGGTGGACCTCGCGCTGGTGCCCGTTGGCGGATGGGGGCCGTCGCTCGGGCCGGGGCATCTCGATCCGGTGCGGGCGGCCGAGGCGGTGCGGCGGGTCGGCGCTTCGCGTGCGGTCCCGGTACATTTCGGGACGTTCTGGCCGATCGGCTTCGATTGGGTCAAGCCGGAGTTGTTCCTGCCACCGGGGGACAGGTTCCGGGCCGCGATGGCCGAGGTGGACCCCGCGGTGAAGGTGGAGCTCCTGGTGCCGGGTGAATCGCTCGAGGTGTCTGCATGAGCGGGGACACCAAGTTCGATGTCTGGTACTTGTTCGCGTTGGCCGGAGCCGTGCTGATCGGGGCGGTGCTGCCCGTGCTGCCAACGGGCGCTGCCGTGTCGGCGGGCGCGGTACTGGCGTCACACAGCAACCCGATCGGACTGGCCGGGGTGCTGATCGCCGGCGCGGCCGGGGCGTACATCGGCGACCTGATCGTGTACGCCGGGTGCCGCTTCGGCGGCGAGCGATTGGCCAAGCGGGTCGGGTGGTTGCGGGACAACGCGTCGCTCGACGCGCTCCGGGACAGGTTGTCCGAGCACGAGATCGGCGTGCTGCTGACGTCGCGGCTGATCCCCGGAGGACGCGTCCCCGTACTGCTGGCGGCCGGCCTGGCCGGGTACCCGTGGGAGCGGTTCGCGCTGGTCGATCTGGCCGCGTCGTCGCTATGGGCCGCGGTCTACATGGCTATTGGACTGCTCGGGTTCGCGCTGTTCGACGAGCCGTGGCAGGGCGTGCTGGCGGCGATCGTGCTGGTCATCCTCACCACCGTCGTCAGCAGCCTCATCCAGCGCCACCGGCGTAAATCACACCCCAAATGACGCGTTGCGGAGTCGGTCGACCGGCTCCGCGTCACCGTCCAGCTGTACGTCGGCCACCTGCTGACGCCCGGAACAGAACAGCACCAGCTCGCCCGGCGCACCGGTCACAGTGACCGATCCCAGCTCGTTGGGGCGCTTCGCGACGACCGACGTACCGTCCGGCTGCGCCAGCACCACACCGCTCGGTGCCTTCCGCATCATCGACCGCGCACCCAGCCGGAGGCCCTTCCAGAGCCCCTCCTGCTGCTCGGCCGGTAGCGTGCGGACCTCGTAGGACTGTTGGGCCCGGCGGACGTCCTCGTGGTGGATGAAGTACTCGCTCGTATTGAGCTGGTGACCGAGTTTCGGCAGCGCGAAGATCGAGACCGCCGGCGGACCGTGCCGGAACTTGTCGACGATCTCGGTGAAGCTGTAGCGCTCCTTCGCGCGCTTCATCCGCCGCGCGGTGGTCTCCGCGAGCGCCGGGATCACCAGCCCCGGCCCGACCATCGGATCAGCTTCCCGGACGTACAGATGGACCGCGAGGTCATAGGTGTCCCAGCCCTCACACAGCGTGGGCTGATCGGGCCCCAACTGGTCGAGAAGGTCACTGAGCGCTAGTCGTTCTACCCGGCTGTAGTCGGTCACATTCTCGATCGTAGTTGTCGGACGGGAATGGCAGAATGTCAATCGTTGTCATGCCTGTGTCCCACGTATGCACCTGACTGCCTGGAGTGTGTCTTGCCTGTCCCGAAAGTCCCCGACAAGGGCAGCGTCACCCGGCGGGGATTCGGGGTGCTGCGGGTCGCGATCTGGGAGGAGCCGGGCATCTTCACGCTGTCCGTGCTCGCCAGCATGCTGTACGGCGGGATGACCGTGGCCGGCGGCTGGGCCCTCGGCTGGTCGACCGATCACGTGATCCGGCCCGCGTTCGAGCAGGGCGAGACCACCACCGGCGCGATCCTGACGCTGATCTCGTTGTTCCTCGGGATCGCGATCCTGAACGCGATCGGCGTCGTCGGGCGGCGCCTCGGGGCCGGGGTGATGCAGTTCCGGCTGCAGGCGACGTACCGCAACCGCGTCACCCGGCAGTACCTGAAGCTTCCGCTCGAGTGGCACCACCAGCACTCGACCGGCATGTTGCTGTCGAACGCGAACGCCGACGTGGAGTCGACCTGGTTCGTGATCGCGCCGCTGCCGATGGCGATCGGCGTGATCGCGATGCTGGTGTTCGCGACGATCGCGATGTTCGCGGCCGACGTCTGGCTGGCCGTGGTCGGCTGCTGCGTCTTCCCGCTGGTCTTCATCGCGAACGTGATCTTCCAGCGCTACCTGCAGCCGCTCGCGACCCGGGCGCAGCAGCTCCGCGCCGACGTCTCCGAGGTCGCGCACGAGTCGTTCGACGGCGCGCTCGTGGTGAAGACGCTGGGTCGCGAGGCAGCCGAGACCGAGCGCTTCCGCGGCCCGACGAACGAGCTCCGCGACGCGAACATCGCGGTGAACAAGGCCCGCGGCATGTTCGACCCGGTCATCGACGGTCTGCCCCGGCTCGGCGTGCTCGCCGTACTGCTGGTCGGCGTCGGGCGGGTGCGGTCCGGCGGTGCGGATGCCGGTGACGTGATCCAGGTGGCGTTCCTGTTCACGCTGATCGGGTTCCCGATCCGGGCGCTCGGCTGGGTTCTCGGTGAGCTCCCGCGGTCGGTCGTCGGCTGGGACCGCGTGCAGCGCGTGCTGACCGCCAAGGGCGGCATGGAGTACGGGGAGGCGCGGCTCACGTCGACGAAGGCGGCCCGGCTGCAGGTGGCCGGCATACGGTTCGGGTACCTGCCGGAGCGCGACGTACTGGCCGGGATGGATTTCACGATCGAGCCCGGGCGGACGGTCGCGGTCGTCGGGCCGACAGGAGCCGGCAAGTCCACGTTGACCACGCTGCTGACGCGGCTGGTCGACCCGGAGCAGGGCGCCGTCAAGGTCGACGGGGTCGATCTGCGGGAGCTGGCACGCGACGAACTGGCCGGCTCGGTCGCGCTGGTGGCGCAGACCGCGTTCCTGTTCGACGACACAATCCGCGGCAACATCACGCTCGGAGGCGAGTACAGCGACGACGACGTCTGGGACGCGCTGCGGATCGCGCAGGGCGACGGGTTCGTGAAGGCCCTGCCCGACGGACTCGACACCAAGGTCGGCGAGCGCGGTACGACGCTGTCCGGCGGGCAGCGGCAGCGGATCGCGCTGGCGCGTGCCCTGGTACGGCGGCCTCGGCTGCTGATCCTGGACGACGCGACGAGCGCGGTCGACCCGCAGGTCGAGGCACGCATCCTGGCCGGGCTGCGAAGCGCCGTACACGACGACGCCGGGGCGGCGACGACCGTGCTGGTGATCGCTTACCGGAAGGCGACGATCTCGCTCGCCGACGAGGTGCTGTTCATGGACGACGGCCGGATCCAGGCGCACGGCACCCACACCGAGCTACAGGCGACGACACCGGCGTACCGGGACCTGGTCGACGCCTACGAGAAGGACGCCGAGCGCCGCCTGGAAGAGGCGGAGCTCGATCTTGATGCTGAAGGAGCAACAGCGTGAGCACGGCGGAAGCCTCGTCCCGGCTCGACCATGGCGACAACGCGGGTGGACTTCAGACCCTGAAGGACGGTCTGAAGGTCTCGCCCGAGCTGGCGCGTGGGTGGTGGGTGACCGGGATTCTCGCGTTGACGATGACGGCCGGGCGGATCGTCGTACCGATCGCGGTGCAGCAGACCATCGACAAGGGACTGTCCGGCGCGGGCGGTCCGGACATGTCGTACGTCGCCTGGATGTGCCTGATCTGCGCGCTGGGCGTGATCCTGACCGCCGGAGCGTCGTACCTGACGACCGTGCGGCTCGCGGTCAACTCGGAGTCCGGGCTGGCGACGATGCGGATCAAGGCGTTCCGGCACGTGCACGACCTACCGGTGCTGACGCAGAGCACCGAGCGGCGCGGCGCGCTGGTCAGCCGGGTCACGTCCGATGTGGACACGGTGTCGCAGTTCCTGCAGTTCGGCGGGTTCATCTTCATCGTGAGCCTCGGGCAGATGGCGCTGGCGACCGTGGTGATGTTCTTCTACTCGTGGCAGCTCGCGCTGGTCGTGCTGCTGTGCTTCATCCCGCTGTTCGCCAGCTTGAAGTACCTGCAGCGCGCGATGTCGGCGGCGTACGGCGTGGTGCGGGCGAAGGTCGGCGAGATGCTGTCGGCCATCTCGGAGCCGGTCGTCGGCGCGCAGGTGGTCCGCTCGTACGCGATCGAGAAGCGGACGCAGGACCGCATCGACGCGTCGATCGAGGACTATCGCAAGACCGCGACCAAGGCGCAGGCGATCACCGGTCTGACCTTCTCGATCGGCGGTCTGGCGGCCGGTCTCGCGAACGCGGGCGTGCTGACCGTCGGCGTGCTGCTCGGTGTCGACAACCAGGCGACGCTGGGCGAGCTGCTCGCGTTCATGTTCCTGGTGTCGCTGTTCTCGGACCCGGTGCAGATCGCGACGCAGGTGCTGACCGACGCGCAGAGCGCGTTCGCCGGTTGGCGGCGGGTGCTCGGCGTGATCGCGACGCCGGCCGACGTCGTGGATCCCGGCGAGGACGGCGTGAAGCAGGCGCGCGGGCCGATCACGGTCGAGTTCGCCGACGTCGATTTCGCTTATCCAGAAGGCGATCTGGTCCTGCGCGAGGTCGGCGTACGGATCGCGCCGCATCGGCGGGTCGCGGTCGTGGGCGAGACCGGCTCCGGGAAGACGACGTTCGCGAAGCTGTTGACCCGGTTGATGGACCCGACATCAGGCGCGGTCAAGCTGGACGGGGTGGACGCTCGCGAGATTTCCTTCGAGTCGCTGCGGGAGCGGGTCGTGATGGTGCCGCAGGACGGGTACCTGTTCGACGCGTCCCTCGCGGAGAACGTGCGGTTCGGGCGGCCCGAGGTGACCGACGCGGAGTTGGTGACGGCGTTCGATTCGCTCGGGCTGACGGACTGGCTGGAGTCGCTGCCGGACGGCCTGCAATCGCCGGTCGGCCAGCGCGGTGAATCGCTGTCGGCGGGGGAGCGGCAGCTGGTCGCGCTGGTCCGCGCGAACATCGCCGATCCGGATCTGCTCGTGCTCGACGAGGCGACATCCGCGGTCGACCCGGGCACCGAGGTGCGGGTCAACGCGGCGCTCGAGCGACTGATGGCCGGGCGTACGTCGGTGACGATCGCACACCGGCTGTCGACGGCCGAGGCTGCTGATGAGGTCCTGGTGTTCGACGACGGCGAGATCGTCGAACGCGGACCGCACACCGAGCTGGTCGGCGCAGGCGGCGTGTACACCCAGCTGCACGACAGCTGGATCGCCCAGCGGAGCGCGGTCTAGGGGCCAGACGTGCGCGCGCCGGCCGGGATTCGGGTCCCGACCGGCGCAGAGCACAGCTGATCAGGCGCGGTCGGCGCCTGATCAGCTCGTCGCTCGTCCTCAGGGGGTCGGAGCGGCCCCGTTGCTCGGGCCCGGCTGCGGCACCAGCAGGAACTCGACACCGCCCTTGTCGTCCACCGCCGCGTCCAGGATCTTGTCGTCGAGCGCGTTCGCGGCGTTGTGCTCGAGGAACACCCGTGCACCCGCCTCCTCGACCACCTGGTCACCGGGCTGCGGAGCCTCGGTAGTGGTCACCGCGAGCGCCGGATCCGCCGGGTTCTCCTGCGAGATCCGCACCCCGGCACCGTCCGGCGCGCCCTCGACTCCAGTGATGCTCTTGATCACCAGCGTCGCGTTCTCAGTCAGGGTCAGCACAGCCACTCCATCCGTCGGTTAACACTTGAGCCCGTCCCGTGCCCCTTAGCCCGAACCACAAACAATCCTTGAGCACCCACCAACCACCGAACCACCGCGCGAATGGTTGACCCGTGCTCAAAGTCAGGCGACCAGCTGCACCGGAGCGATTCGCCACGTGGGCGGTGGGGCAGTGCGCGTGGCGCCTCGCGCGAACGCTCCACGGAGCCGCGCAACCAGATCGGCCGGCGTACCGACCACGTCCTCCCAACCGAAGTGCACCAGCTCGACTCCCCGGTCGCTGAGACGCTGGTCGCGCCGGTGCGCCCTCCGGATCCGGTGCCGACGCTCCGCGGGGGTGTCCGCCTCGTACTTCGCCAATCCGTCGGCCTCCGCAACGGTCCGGAACTCCGGCCACCAGAAGTCGACCCGCTCGAGCATCCAGCCGAAACCGTCGAAGAACTGCGCCTGGAGCACCGGTTCGGGCAGTCCCGCCGCGGCGAAGGCGGCACGTGAGATCGATTCCAGCACGGACTCGGACCTGGCATCGCCGAAGTCGATCGCGCTACGAGCTCGCGAGATCCCCGGCCAGCGCTCCTGTTGACCCGCAACGGCCTGCAGTTCCGTCATCGTCGTACCGAGTTGTAGCGCGTGGTCGACGGTGACGATGGCTTCGCGTAGGGGTAGTTCCCGGGCGAGGTCGACGACCGTTCTGGCGATGGTGGTGACGGGCAGCCGGCGGTGTTGTGACACGTGATCGGTTGGCAGTCCGGCACGTCGTACGACGATGTTCCGGCGATGGTGATTGCGGGCGGCGGTGGGTGGGCGCGTCAGCCAGGCAGCGTCGGTCGGCGGCGCGGACGAGCGAGCGTTGTCGGTCCACGTACGAAGCTCAGCAAGCCGTGCCGCGCTGAAATGGCTCACGACCGAACCTGGGTACGCTGCGTGGGCACACGCGATCACCGCGACGTGTTCATCGAGACGTCCATCCATGTAGTGGCCGTGGTGATGCCACAAGTGCTTCCGCCGTACCAGGCGGCGCAGGTCCGCGTCACCCAATCCAAGTCCGCGGAGTATCTCGCGCCGGAGCGGAGTACGCGCAGCGAACTGGAGCCGCTCCCGCACAGCACCTTCGAGTCGGTCCATCGCCCCATCCTCCCCGCCCCGCCCCCGCCTGCACCGTCCTTTCACTCACGCTGTGGAAAACGGTTCTTTGAGCACGCACCAACCAAAATCGGCTGGTGCGTTTGGTTGGTGCGTGCTCAAAGAACCCGCGTGCTGAGTGTCGGAGGGATGGTGTGGGATTGGGGGTATGGCGATTGCATTGAGTACTGCGGGGGTTGGGGAGTTGGGCGAGGTTGTGGGAGTGCTGCGGGGGTGGCAGCGGGAGGGGGTGCCGGTGCAGTTGCATCCGGGGGATTTGGGGTGGTTCTGGCGGTTCGGGGCGGAGGCTACGGCGGCTGCGACCAGGGTTTGGCGGCGGGGTGGGGAGATCGTCGCGGTGGGGATGCTTGATGAGCCGGACTGGTTGCGGATGGCGATTGCGCCGGAGTTGCAGCGGGACGACGAGTTGGCGCAGCGGATCGTCGAGGACGTGACTGTGCCGACTGCCGGTGTGCTGATCGAGGGCCAGGTGGCGGTCGAGACGCCGATGGGGGCGCTCGTTCAGGACCTGCTCTTCAAGGACGGCTGGGACGCGGACAAGCCGTGGGTCCCGCTGATGCGCAGCTTGAGCGGCCCGGTGCCGGATCCGGGTATGCGGGTCGATGTGGTCGGGTCGGAGGATGCGCACGAGCGGACCGGCGTACAGCGGGCTTCGTTCGACGGGTCGACGTTCACCAATGACCGCTGGTTCGCGATGGCCGACGGCCTGCCGTACGCCGATGCGCGGTGCCTGATCGCGCGGAACAAGCTCGGCGAGTCCGTGGCAGCCGCGACCGTGTGGTCAGCCGGTGAAGGACGTCCGGGCTACATCGAGCCGATGGGCGTGCATCGGCTGCACCGCGGGCGCGGCTATGGCACCGCGATCGTGCTTGCGTGCGCTCGTGCGTTGCAGGAAATGGGTGCGTCGAGCATCTACACCTGTACGCCGGCGTCCAACGACGGCGCGGTCGCGACGTACCAGGCCGCCGGTCTCGAGCCGCAGGCCGAGATCAGGGCGCAGAACCGCAACGCTTAAGCCGTGGCCACGTCGTCCGCGGCCCGGAGCACGCGCAGGATGTTGCCACCGGCAAGCTTCCCGAGGTCCTCGTCGCTCCAGCCGCGGTCGGCCAGCGCGCCGAACAGCACCGGGTAGGACGACACGTCGGGCAGCTCGATCGGGAACTCCGGGCAGCCGTCGTAGTCGCCGCCGACGCCCATGTGGTCGATCCCGGCCACCTCGCGGACGTGTTCGACATGCTTGACCACGTCCGCGAGTGTGATGTCCGGTCGCGGTACGTCGTACAGCTCCTCGACCTGCTTGCGGTGTTCCTTGCCCTCGAGTCCGCGCTCCTTGGCCAGCGCACGCATGCCGTCGAGCCAGTCGACGTAGGCCTGGGAGACGAAGTACGGGACGAAGGTGACCATGCAGACGCCGTCGTTGGCGGCCAGCGTCTCGAGCACGTCGTCAGGCGCGTTGCGCGGTACGTCGCAGACAGCGCGGGACGACGAGTGGCTGAAGATCGCCGGCGCGCTGGTGACCCGGAGCGCGTGCCGCATCGTGTCGGCGGAGACGTGCGAGAGGTCGACCAGCATGCCGATCCGGTTCATCTCGCGGACGACCTGCTCGCCGAAGTCGTTCAGCCCGCCGAGCACCGGCTCGTCAGTGGCCGAGTCGGCCCAGGACACGTTGTTGTTGTGCGTGAGCGTCATGTACCGCACACCGAGCTCGCGCATCACCCGCAGTACGCCGAGGGACTCGCCGATCGAGTGACCGCCCTCCATCCCCATCAGTGAGGCGATCCGGCCGGCCGCGATGGCAGCCTCCACCTCGTCGGCGGTGTCTGCCAGTCGCAGATCGCCGGGGAACCGCTCGACGAAGCGGTGGACGAAGTCGAGCTGCTCGAACGTCCGCCGTACCGCGTGCTCGTCCTGCGGCACCCACAGGGACCAGAACTGACCGCCCACGTGCCCGGCCCGCAGCCGCGGGATGTCCGTCTGCAGCTGTGGCACCGGCCCGCTCAGGTCGTGTGCGTCCAGGTCGTACTCGCACAGCTCGTAGAACGCGATGGGCAGATCGTTGTGGCCGTCGATCACCGGGTACGCACTCGTCATGCCGCCATCTTGTCAGCCCGTGGTAAAAGCTGTCGGCCGGATCGGAGACAATGGATCGGTGACGATCGACGAGTTGACCTTCGACGCGGCCGGGTTGATACCCGCGGTGGTGCAGCAGTACGACACGCGCGAGGTCCTGATGGTGGGCTGGATGAACGCCGAGGCGGTGCGCCGTACCGCGGAGACCAAGCGGGGCACGTTCTGGTCCCGTAGCCGCCAGGAGTACTGGGTCAAGGGCGAGACCAGCGGCAACCGTCAGCACGTGAAGCAGATCCTCGTCGACTGCGACGCCGACACCCTGCTCGTCCTCGTCGACCAGGAAGGCCCCGCCTGCCACACCGGCACCCGCAGCTGCTTCGAGAACGGCGAGATCGAGGTGGCGGTGTGACGGTTCCGGAGCTGGAGACCTTCCGCGAGTACGCGAAGGACCGCCGGGTCATCCCGGTGACGCGGCGGCTGCTCGCCGACGCCGAGACGCCGATCGGTGTCTACGGCAAGCTCGCGGCCGAGCGCGAGGGCACGTTCCTGCTGGAGTCGGCGGAGAACGGCGGGGTCTGGTCGCGCTACTCGTTCATCGGCGTGCGCTCGGCCGCGACACTGACCGAGCGCGACGGCGAGGCCGTCTGGACGGGCAACCCACCCGTCGGCCTCCCGCAGACCGGTGACCCGCTGAAGGCGCTCCGTGAGACGCTCGAGATCCTGCACACGCCGCGGTTGCCCGACCTGCCCCCACTGACCGGGGGCATGGTCGGCTTCCTCGGGTACGACGCCGTGCGCCGCCTGGAGCGGTTGCCCGACACAACGACCGACGACCTCGGCCTGCCCGAGCTGACGTTCCTGTTCGCCACCGATCTGGCCGCCCTCGACCACGAGACCGGCGAGATCTGGCTGATCGCGAACGCGGTCAACTGGGACGACTCCGACGAGCGCGTCGACGAGGCGTACGCCGATGCCGTCCGGCGGCTCGACGCGATGGAGCGCGACCTCGCGCAGCCCACCCCGTCGTACGTCGTCCGCGCCGACCCGCAGGCGCAGCCCGACCCGCACCGGCAGCGCTCCAGCGCGGAGTACCGGGAGGCGGTCGAGCACGCCAAGGAGGAGATCCGGGCCGGCGAGGCGTTCCAGATCGTCGTCTCGCAGCGGTTGGAGCTGCAGACCACCGCGAGCGCCCTGGACATCTACCGGGTGCTGCGACGGTCGAACCCGAGCCCGTACATGTACCTGGTCCGCCTCGACGGCTTCGACATCGTCGGCTCGAGCCCGGAAGCCCTGGTCAAGGTCACCGAGAACAAGGTGATCCTGCACCCGATCGCCGGCACTCGCCGCCGCGGCGCGACGCCCGAGGAGGACCACGCGCTGGAGGAGGAGCTGCGCGCCGACGCCAAGGAGCGCGCCGAGCACCTGATGCTGGTCGACCTCGGCCGCAACGACGTCGGCAAGGTATGCGCGCCCGGCACGGTCGAGGTGGTCGACTTCATGGATGTGCGGCGCTACAGCCACGTCATGCATCTCGAGTCGACGGTCACCGGGCAGCTCAAGGCCGGCATGACCGCGTTCGACGCGCTCACCGCGGCGTTCCCGGCCGGAACGTTGTCCGGGGCACCGAAACCGCGGGCGATGGAGATCATCGACAAGCTCGAGGTCACCCGGCGCGGCGTGTACGGCGGCGTGGTCGGCTACCTGGACTTCGCCGGCGACGCGGACACCGCGATCGCGATCCGGACCGCGGTGCTGCGCGGCGGGACGGCGTACGTGCAGGCAGGCGCCGGGATCGTCGCGGACTCCGACCCGGCCTCGGAGGACGCCGAGTGCCGGACCAAGGCGGCCGCGGTACTGAACGCGATCGCGGTCGCGGGAACCTTCAGCGACGTATGCAGTGACGTATGAAGGCTCAACGGATAGTCGACCTGCTCGCCCTGGCGGCGCTGGTGTTGCTCGGCCTGTCCGGGTACCTGACGTGGGTCTCGGCCAACCCTGGCAACGGGCGTGTCGACGTGGTGTTCAACGGCTACACGATCACCAAGGCGCCGGTCACGCTGGCCCTGGCGTCGGTGGTGGCGGTCGTGGTCACGAAGCTGGCCGGCACGCTGCTGCGCAGGGTTCTGGGCGGTCTGGTGGCGCTGCTCGGAGCGGTCGCCATGATCGTCGCCCTGACCGTGCGTCCCGGCGGCGCCGAGCTGAGCAGACTGCGGCCCGAGCTGAGCGACGTACTCGCCGACCAGGTCACGCAGACCCTCGGCGTGGCGCCGTGGTTCGCACTGGCGGGCGGGATCGCCCTGTTCGCGGCGGGTCTGATCACCGCGCTGACGGCACACAAGTGGCACCGACCCACCGCACGATACGAGCGTGATCCGGCTGCCTCACCGGCCGATCAGTGGAAGGCGATCGACGCCGGGGAGGACCCGACTCTCTGATCGCGGCGGGCTACCGCCACAATAGGACAGGACGACGAGGAGGAGTGGCGCCAACTATGGACAATACGGTGGCGGATCAAGGAGCTAGTCGGATCGAGGAGGAGGCTCCCCACGATCTGCACGGCAACAGCCCCGCGGCGTGGACCGCGGTGGTGATCGTGCTGGTCGCGTTCACGCTCGGCGCCATCGCGATGGTGCTCGGGCCGAACTGGGTGCTGTTCTGGATCTCCGTCGCGATCGCGGTGCTCGGTGCGCTGGCCGGCAAGGTGCTGCAGTTGCTGGGCTTCGGGGTCCCGACTGACGGCGACCACTGAGGGGCGGACGGACATGACTGTGCTTGACGACATTCTCGCTGGGGTCCGCGAGGACCTTGCGGAGCGCCAGGCGCGGGTCAGCCTGGACGATCTGAAGCAGGAGGCCCAGCGCAAGCCCGACGCCAAGGACCCGATGCCGGTGTTCCGCGGTGACGGGATCGCGGTGATCGCCGAGGTGAAGCGGTCCAGCCCGTCCAAGGGCGAGCTGGCCGAGATCACCGACCCGGCCGCGCTGGCCGGGGAGTACGAACTGGGCGGCGCCGCGGCGATTTCGGTCCTCACCGAAGAGCGCCGGTTCAACGGCAGCCTCGACGACCTGCGCGCGGTTCGCGGCCGGGTCGATGTGCCCGTGCTGCGCAAGGACTTCATCGTCTCGTCGTACCAGCTCTGGGAGGCCCGGGCAGCCGGCGCCGACATGGTGCTGCTGATCGCGGCCGCGCTGGAGCAGGAGGCGCTGGTCTCGCTGATCGAGCGTGCGCACTCGATCGGCCTGTGCCCGCTGGTCGAGGTGCACGACGAGGAGGAGACCCGGCGTGCGGTGGACGCCGGCGCTCAGCTCATCGGCGTGAACAACCGCAACCTGAAGACCCTCGAGGTCGACCGGGACACGTTCGCGCGGGTCGCGCCGACGATCCCGACCGAGCTGGTCCGGGTGGCCGAGTCCGGGGTCCGCGGGCCGCATGATGTAATCGAGTTCGCGCGCGCCGGGGCCGATGTCGTCCTCGTCGGTGAAACCCTGGTGACCGGCCGCGATCCTCGTGCCTCGGTCGCCGACCTCGTCGCCGCCGGATCGCACCCCGCCATCCAGCAGCGGCACTAGACCCTCCCGGCCGGTCCAAACGGTACGGGACAGCAACTCTCCCGTGCCGTCTGGCCGGGTTGGAAGGTTTGTCGGATGAGTACTGTGCTGCCCGACCAGTTCGGGCACTTCGGCCGTTTCGGCGGCAGGTTCATGCCGGAGGCGCTGATCGCGCCGCTCGACGAGCTCACCCAGGCCTGGCGCGAAGCCATGGCCGACCCGGAGTTCACCAGTGAGTTCGAGCGGATGCTGCGCGACTACATCGGCGCCCCGAGCCTGCTGTACGACGCGACCCGGCTGTCCGACGCGGCCGGCGCGCGGATCCTGCTCAAGCGCGAGGACCTGAACCACACCGGCGCGCACAAGATCCGCAACGCGATCGGCCAGGCGCTGCTGACCAAGCGGATGGGTAAGCCGCGGGTGATCGCCGAGACCGGCGCCGGCCAGCACGGCGTCGCGACGGCGACCGCGTGCGCGTACCTCGGCCTGGAGTGCGTCGTCTACATGGGCGAGGTCGACACCGAGCGCCAGGCACTGAACGTGGCCCGGATGCGGCTGCTCGGCGCCGAGGTGATCTCGGTCAAGACCGGCAGCCGGACGCTGAAGGACGCGATCAACGAGGCGCTGCGCGACTGGGTCGCCAGCGTGGACAAGACGCATTACATCCTCGGTACGGCGGCGGGCTCGCACCCGTTCCCGGCGATGGTGCGCGACTTCGTCCGCGGCATCGGCGACGAGGCGCGGGAGCAGTCGCTCGAGCTGCTCGGCAAGCTGCCGGACGCCGCGGTCGCGTCGGTCGGCGGCGGGTCGAACGCGATCGGCCTGTTCACCGCGTTCATCCCGGACGAGTCCGTGAAGCTGTACGGCATCGAGCCGGGCGGCGAGGGGTTCGAGACCGGTCGGCACGCTGCGACGATCACAGCCGGGCAGGTCGGCGTACTGCATGGTGCGCGGTCGTTCCTGCTGCAGGACGAGGACGGGCAGACGATCGAGTCGCATTCGATCTCCGCGGGTCTGGACTACCCGGGCGTCGGTCCGGAGCACGCGTGGCTGGCCGAGACCGGGCGCGCGTCGTACCGGCCGATCACCGACGCCGAGGCGATGGACGCGTTTCAGCTGCTGTCCCGGACCGAGGGCATCATTCCGGCCATCGAGTCCGCGCACGCGGTCGCCGGTGCGCTGGATATCGCGCGCGAGTTGGGGCCAGAGGCAACTATTCTGGTGAACCTCTCCGGGCGCGGGGACAAGGACATGGACACGGCCGCCACCTGGTTCGGCCTCGGCGACAAGGAGGCCGGCCGTGAGTGAGCTCGTTGCCCTGGGCAAGGCCGGCACGGCGATCCGGACCGCGAACGACGCAGGCCGCGCGGCCGTGGTCGGGTACCTGCCGGCCGGCTTCCCGACGTACGACGGTGCCCTCGACGGCCTGAAGGCACTGGTCGACGGCGGCGCCGACGTGATCGAGCTCGGCCTGCCGTACAGCGACCCGGTGATGGACGGCGTGACGATCCAGCGCGCCACCGAGGTCGCGCTCGCGGGCGGCGTGCGGACCCGCGACGTACTCAGCACGGTCGAGAAGCTCGCGGCGTACTCCGACGTGCCGGTGCTCGTGATGACGTATTGGAACCCGATCGAGCGGTACGGCGTGGACCGCTTCGCCGCCGACTTCGCCGGTGTCGGGGGAGCGGGCCTGATCACGCCGGACCTGATCCCGGACGAGGGCGCGGAGTGGATCGCGGCTGCGGACAAGCATGAGCTGGACAAGGTGTTCCTGGTCTCGCCGTCGTCGACGGACGCGCGGATCGCGATGACCACGGCCGCCTGCCGCGGGTTCGTCTACGCGACCGCTGTGATGGGTGTCACCGGTGCCCGGGACAAGCCGTCGGAGCTCGCGGCGCCGCTGGTGGCGCGGGTCAAGGCGGCGACCGAGCTGCCGGTCGGCGTCGGGCTGGGGATCTCGAACGGCGACCAGGCCGCGGGAGTGGCTGCTTTCGCGGACGCGGTGATTGTCGGAGCGGCGCTCGTCAGAGCTCTGGGAGACGGCGGCGCGACCGGCGTCCGGGCACTGACCGAGGACCTGGCCGAAGGCGTACGCCGGGAACCCCGCGCGCCCGCCGAACGTTAGTACCGCCGTGAGTCGAACCAGGAACGCGGCACTCCTTTTGGCCGCGGTGGCTCTGCTCGCCCTCGCGGGCTGCAGTGGCAAGCAGGAGAAGGCCGACAATCCGGGCGGGGCGATCATCCGCAGCAGCCAGGACCCGAACGGGTTGCGCGGCGCCACCCTGGACCAGCCGTACTCGATGCCCGCGACCACGCTGACCGACACCGGCGGGAACCCGTTCAACCTGGTCACGTCGACGAAGAAGCCGGTCACGCTGGTCTTCTTCGGCTACACGAACTGCCCGGACGTGTGCCCGACGGTGATGGCCGATGTCGCGTCCGCGCTGACCAAGCTCGATCAGCCGGTGCGCGACCAGATCCAGATGCTGTTCATCACGACCGACCCGTCGCGCGACACCGGTCCGGTGATCCGCAAGTACCTGGACCGGTTCGACCCGTCGTTCACCGGTCTGACCGGGTCGCTGACGTCGATCAAGGACGTGGCGAAGGCGGTCGGCGTACCGGTGGAAGGGATGCAGAAGCTTCCTTCCGGAGGGTACGAGGTCGGTCACGGAGCGCAGGTGATCGGCTTCGGCAAGAACGACAAGGCGAACGTGCTCTGGCTGTCCAACGCCGCCATCGGTGACCTGGCGCACGACTTCGGCAAGCTGGTGGCGGACAACCAGTGAAGGTTTGGTTTCCCTGGGTCTCGCTGGTCGCCAGGCTTGTCCTGGGCAGCGTGATGCTGGTCGCCGGTGCGCTGAAGGTCACCGATCCGGAGACGGCTGCCCAGGCGGTCCGCGCGTACGAGTTGCTGCCGTCGTCGCTGGTCCAGCCGGTCGGCTGGGGACTGCCTTTCCTGGAGATCGCGATCGGATTGCTGTTGATCGTCGGCTTCGGTGTCCGCACCTCGGCCGTCGCCGCGGGTGTTTTCATGATCGTGTTCATCGCCGCGGTGTCGTCGGCCTGGGCGCGCGGTCTGTCGATCGACTGCGGCTGCTTCGGCGGCGGCGGTCAGGTCGCCGCGGGCCAGACGAAGTACCTGCAGGAGATCCTCCGGGACGTCGGCCTGCTGGCGCTGGCCGTCTGGCTGTGGTTGTACCCGGTCAGTAAGTTCGCTGTCGTCGCTGAATCACAAGGACCGCAAGGAGTCACCGCGTCGTGAGCAACACCAATCCGCTGCTGCAGGAGAACAAGCGCCGGATCTCGCCCGGGATCGTCGTGGTGATCGTCCTGGTCCTGGCGCTCGCCGGCGGGGTCGGCGTCCAGTACTACCGCGGTCACTCCAAGGTCGAGGTCAGCTCGAACGGGCGGCCCGAGCCCACGGTCATCACCGGCCCGGGCACGTCCGGCAAGGGCATCACGGTCGGCAAGGCCGGCGCGAAGGTCAACATCGACCTGTACCTCGACTTCCGCTGCCCGCACTGCGCGGAGTTCGAGGAGGCGAGCGGTTCGACCGTCGACAAGCTCGTCCAGGACGGTACGGCGACGCTGACCTACTGGCCGTTGCAGTTCGTCAACCCGGATGCCTCGCCGCGACTGGCCAACGCGTTCGCCGCGGCTGCCGCGAACGGGAAGGCGCTGAGCTTCGCCGACGAGATGTACGGCGACTTCTCGAAGTCGTGGACCACGGACCAGCTGATCGAGCTCGGCCAGCAGCTCGGAGTCGGTGACGAGACGTTCCAGAAGGCGTTGCAGGACAACACGTACGCGGGCTGGCTGGAGTCGGTGGGCAAGGCGGCCGACGAGCGCGGTGTGACCGGGACGCCGACGGTTTACGTCAACGGCAAGCAGTTGCCGGCGGACCAGCTCAGCTCCGAGGGGCTGCAGAACGCCGTCGACGCGGTTGCAAGCTGAGGCCCCATCGTGACCGTGCGTTCCTGGCAGTGGTCTGGTGGGTCGAGTAGCGTTCCCCCTTGCCATGTCTAGTCTGATTCCCGCCGTGATGGTTCCGGCGTTCATCCCCAGCCCGAGCCAGGGTGTCTGGCACGTCTTCGGCCTTCCGATCCGCGCGTACGCGTTGTGCATCCTGGCCGGCATCTTCGTCGGTTACTGGCTCGGTCGCCGCCGCTGGGTGGCCCGCGGCGGGTCCGCGCCGGTGCTCGCGGACATCATGTTCTGGGCCATCCCGTTCGGGTTGGTCGGTGCGCGGATCTACCACGTGATCACCGACGCCGAGCTGTACTTCGGCGAGGGCCGGCACCCGATCGACGCGCTGAAGATCTGGCACGGCGGGCTCGGCATCTGGGGCGCGGTCGGGTTCGGCGCGCTCGGCGCGTGGATCGCCTGCCGGCGGGCGAAGGTCCCGTTCCTGGCGGTCGCGGACGCGATGGCGCCCGGGATCGCGCTGGCGCAGGTGTTCGGCCGCTTCGGCAACTACTTCAACCAGGAACTCTTCGGCCGCCCGACCACGAAGCCGTGGGGCCTGGAGATCTCGCCCGAACACCGCCCGGCCGGGTACGCCGACTTCGCCACCTTCCACCCGACGTTCCTGTACGAGGCGATCTGGAACCTGGGCGTCGTCGCCCTGGTCATCCTCGTCGACCGCCGCTACAAACTGGGCCACGGCCGCGCCTTCTTCCTGTACGTCGCCGGCTACACCGCCGGCCGCGCCTGGATCGAAAACATGCGCATCGACACCGTGAACCACTTCCTCGGCCTCCGCCTGAACGTCTGGACCGCCCTCATCCTGTTCGTCCTCGCCGTAGCCGCTTTCATCGTGAGCGCCCGCAAACACCCCGGCCAAGAAGACCTATCCACCGGCCCCGCCGCAGGAAAGCCCGCCGCTGAAGCGGCTGTCAAGCCAGCCGCTGGAGCTGTCACCGAGCCGAGCGAAGCGAAGGCGGACGCCGACGCGACCGCAGACGAGGCGCACGACGCCTCCGCCGGCTCTCGCGAGCCGTCCGCCGGCTCTGCCGGCCCCGGCAGGGATGATGCGACAACCGGCGCCGGAGGCGCCGCGGAAGCGCACGCCGCCGCGGCGACCACCAGCTCCGCGGGGACCGGCGCGGGCGAGCCCGCCGCCTCGGCGGAGCCGGCCGGAGGGCCGGCTGCCGAGGCGGAACCGCAGCCGAAGGTTGACGTGAAGAACGGCGCCGATTCAGATGGGTCTCGTGACTGAGACGCCCCAGGCTTCGAGTGAGCACCACGGGGACCACACGCACCGTGATGTGAACGGCGGCTGGCTCCGGCCGGCCGTGTTCGGCGCGATGGACGGCATGGTGTCGAACTTCGCGCTGATCGCCGGTATGGACGGCGGCACCAGCTCCGGCTCGAAGTTCATCGTCCTGGCGGGCCTCGCCGGCCTGGCAGCGGGCGCGTTCTCGATGGCGGCGGGGGAGTACACCTCCGTCGCCTCCCAGCGCGAGCTCGCCCACGCCGAGATCGAGATCGAGCGCAAGGAGATCCACAAGCACCCCCTCGACGAGGAGATCGAGCTCGCCGAGACGTACCGCGCGAAGGGCCTCGACCCGGATCTCGCCAGCAAGGTCGCCAAGCAGTTCCACGCGAACCCGGACCAGGCTCTCGAGGAACACGTCCGCGAAGAGCTCGGCATCGACCCCGACGACCTCCCGAACCCGCTGATCGCGGCCGCCTCGTCGTTCATCTGCTTCGCGGTCGGCGCCTTCATCCCGCTGGCGCCGTACCTGTTCGGCTCAGGCACCGTCGTACCGTCCCTGATCCTCTCCCTGACGGCCCTGTTCGTCTGCGGCGCCGTCGTCTCCCGCGTCACCACCCGTTCCTGGTGGTACTCCGGCCTCCGCCAGCTCCTCCTCGGCGCCGCCGCAGCCGCCCTCACCTACTTCGTCGGCACCCTCGTCGGCCCCGGAATCGGCTGACCGAGTAGCGCCGGCGCTACCTGCAGGGTCGCTCGAGCGTCATGGTTCGCGTACGGCGGTCCGCCTAGCTTGAGCCCATGACGTCGACTACCTGGCTTCGGCCGTGGCGGGTGTTTGCCTGTGTTGCGGCCGGTGCGGCGGCGCTTGTCGTTGCCTTTGTGCTGGCTCCGGCCCCGTTGGCGAGCACCCGGGCGACCACCGACCTCACCAGCGAAGGCCCGCTCATCGCGACCTTCCGCAGCGCATTCGTCGTGTACTGGCGTGCCGGCAACGCCGGCTTCGACTCCGACCTGCAGCGGGTCGTCGACTACTGGTTCCGCTACCACGTGGCCAAGGCAGTGCTCGGCGCGGCGTTGCTGGCGGTCTTCATCCTCCTCGGCGTACTGAGCTGGCAGGCGTTCCTCCGGGTCGGCGGCCTTCGGGCAGCTGCTCTGGCGGTCAGCGGGGTCCTGTCGACAGCTTTGGCGGTCGTCTCGCTGGCGACCGTCATGGCCAACATCCATGGAATGGCGGCCCCGTTCGGCTCGCTGCTGCTGATGCTGTTCGGCGCCCCGAGCCCCTCGGCAGGCCCACTGCCCGACACGCTGGCCCAGATCAGGCAGCAGTTGGCCGAGGGGCAGAACTCGCCCGCTCTCGCGGTGATCACCGACGACTACGTCAAGTTCCACGCGGTGATGGCCGTCGAGGGCACGATCGTGGTCATCGTCCTGGTCGTTCTCTCGGTGCTGCTGTGGCGCGGGTTCAGGCGGACGGATCGGGCCGAGCGACGGTCCAGGCGACTGCAAGCGGCGTACGGCGTCTTCGTCCCGCTGTTGGCGCTGGCACTGGCCGTCATCGTGCTGGCGAACGCGACTACCGCGGCCCATCCGCTACCCGGCCTGGAAGGCTTCTTCGCCGGCGGTTGGTAGCTAGTCGGTGATCGGCCTGCTCTGGGTGAACAGCCCGCTGTACGCGTTGAGCGCGGGCTGCCCGCCGAGGTGCGCGTACAGGACGGTCGAGTCCTGCGATATATCGCCGTTCCGGATCAGATCGATCAGCCCTGCCATCGACTTCCCCTCGTAGACCGGGTCGATGATCATCCCCTCGAGCTGCCCGGTCAGCCGGATCGCGTCGAGCGTCGACTGCACCGGGATCCCGTACTCGTCCCCGGCCCAGCCCTCCAGCACGCTGATCTCGTCGTCCCGCAGTTCGCGCTCCAACCCGATCAGCGAAGCCGTCGCCCGGGCGATCCGCTCGACCTGATCGTGGGTCTCCTGCAGCTTCGCGCTCGCGTCGATCCCGATCACCCGCCGCGGCCGGTCCTGCCCGGCGAACCCGGCGATCATCCCCGCATGCGTCGACCCGGTCACCGAGCAGACCACGATCGTGTCGAAGAAGACCCCGAGTTCGCGTTCCTGCTGCTCCACCTCGTAGGCCCACTGCGCGAACCCGAGCCCGCCGAGCCGGTGGTCCGAGGCGCCGGCCGGGATCGCGTACGGCGTACCTCCGCGTGCCTGCACGTCCTCGAGCGCCTGCTTCCAGCTGTCCTTGAACCCGATCCCGAACCCGGCCGGATCGAGCCGCACCTCGGCCCCCATGATCCGGCTGAGCAGAATGTTGCCGACCCGGTCGTTGAGGGCGTCCGGCCAGTCCACCCAGTTCTCCTGGACCAGCACCGCCTTCAAACCCACCTTCGCGGCGACCGCGGCGACCTGCCGGGTGTGGTTGGACTGGTACCCACCGATCGACACCAACGTGTCGGCCCCTTGCGCGAGCGCGTCCGGGATCAGGTACTCGAGCTTCCGCGTCTTGTTCCCGCCGTACGCGAGCCCCGAGTTGCAGTCCTCCCGCTTGGCCCACACCTTCGTCCCACCCAGGTACGCCGACAACCGCTCGAGCGGATGCACCGGGCTAGGCCCGAACAACAACGGGTACCGCGGAAAATCGCTCAGTGCCATGGTGTACCTCCACTAGGGTCGGCGGAATGTTCCCCGGTGAGATCGACATCCCACCCGCGACCTACCTCGAACAACTAGCCACCATCTTCACCCGCTTCGCGACTCAAGCCACCACCACCCGTTTCTCGACGTACCGGGCCTTTCACGACGCCTGGCTGACGGCCTCGTCCACAATTGGCGACAACCTGACCAACCGCTCGACGTGATTCCCAGGCTTCGGCTGGGCGAGGGCCCAGGCGGCGCGTGACACCCCCGTGTACGCCGCTACCAGCACAGCCCCAGGCCGTACGTCGCCACCGTGCGCCGCGACCAATTCGTCCAGCGGCGTGTCCACTGCGAGCGCCAGATACCCGAGATCGAACCCAGCCGGCCCCACCCCGAACTGCTCCCAGTCGATCGCGATCACGTCATCGCCGTCCCGTCCGAGCAGGTTCACCGGATGTGCGTCCCCGTGCGTAGGCACCCGCGGGAGCCCATCGAGCACGGCCAGAGCCGCCTCCCGCCGCCCCCACAGCTCCTCGATCGCCGGCGAACTCAAGCCCGCTCGCTTCAGCGCCTCCCACCCACCCCGCCGCTCAACAGCCCGCAAACGATCCCGCAGTACGTCCCGAGCACCCCAGCCGGGCTCACCCACCGAACACCCCGCGAACCGCCCCAGAGCCGCAGCCAGGCCCTCCCCAGTCCACGAGGCGGCAGGCGTATAGGCCATCCGCAGCGTGATCCCAGCGGCGTCTCGATCCACCCCCAAGCAGGCCGGCGCGCGAAGGCCCGGCGTACCGGCAACCACAGCGGACGAGGCGACCAGCGCCTGCCGCTCCCAGTAGGCGTGATGGCGTGGATCCTCGACGCCGGGCAGCAGGCGTTTGACCACCTGGCCGTCGGGAGTCAGCCAGACGCCGCCGGTGGCCTGGCCGGTGCCGGAGGTGAGCGGTTGCCAGTCGGGGGAGGGCTGCCAAGACATAGGGAACGGCCTATCAGGATCCGGCGGTCTCAACAGGTGAATTTCAGGGGTGCGTGGGTGGTTGTGGGGGCGGTGGGCTGGGAAGATGGGGGGCTAGTAGTGAGCGCTTGCTTACTGTGGGTCATCAAGGCGTTGCGCGGTGGACGGGAAGTCCAGCTGGTGGGCGTCATGAGGTAGTCTCGGGACACCCGGCTTGGGCCAGTGTTGTCCCGCGGCCAGTTGTTTGACCGTAGGACGACGGGAGCCCCTGAATGTATGGTCGCCCCCCATTCCCGAGCGAGGGACTCTACGACGGGCAGCACGAGCACGACGCTTGTGGTGTTGCCTTCGTCGCGACCCTGACCGGTGAACCGAGCCACGACATCGTGGCCAAGGCCTTGACCGCCCTGCGCAATCTCGAGCATCGCGGCGCGTCCGGCGCCGAACCGGACTCCGGCGATGGCGCCGGCATCCTGCTGCAGGTCCCGGACGCCTTCTACCGCAAGGTGTGCGAGTTCGAGCTGCCGGCGCCGCACAGCTACGCGACCGGTATCGCGTTCCTGCCCGCCGATCCCGACGACGCCGCCAAGGCGATCAACCGGATCGAGGAGCTGGCCGCCGAGGAGCAGCTGAGTGTCGTCGGCTGGCGGGACATCCCGACCACGCCCGACCTGCTCGGCGCGACCGCGCGTTCGGTGATGCCGACGTTCAAGCAGCTGTTCGTCAGCGCGAAGGCCGGCCGGGTGCTCGGCCTGGCGCTGGAGCGGATGGCGTTCCGGCTGCGCAAGCGCGCCGAGAAGGAGACGGAGACCTACTTCCCGTCGCTGTCCGGCCGGACCATCACCTACAAGGGGATGCTCACCACCGACCAGCTGGACAAGTTCTTCCCCGAGCTGACCGACCCCGATCTCGCCTCGGCGATCGGCATCGTGCACAGCAGGTTCTCCACGAACACGTTCCCGTCCTGGCCGCTGGCCCACCCGTACCGGTACATCGCCCACAACGGTGAGATCAACACCGTCCAGGGCAACCGCAACTGGATGCGTGCCCGCGAGGCCCTCCTCGCCAGCGACCTGATCCCGGGTGACCTCGAGCAGCTCTACCCGATCTGTACGCCGGGCGCCTCGGACTCCGCGTCCTTCGACGAGGTGCTCGAGCTCCTGCATCTCGGCGGCCGCTCGTTGCCGCACGCGATGCTGATGATGATCCCGGAGGCGTGGGAGAACGCCGCCACGATGGATGCGAAGCGGCGCGCGTTCTACGAGTTCCACTCGACGCTGATGGAGCCGTGGGACGGCCCGGCCTCGGTGGTCTTCTCCGACGGCACGAAGGTCGGCGCGGTCCTCGACCGCAACGGCCTACGCCCCTCGCGCTACTGGGTGACCGAGGACGGCCTCGTCGTACTTGCGTCCGAGGCCGGGGTTCTGGACATCGACCCCGCGACCGTGACCGAGAAGGGCCGGCTCGAGCCGGGCCGGATCTTCCTGGTCGACGTCGACGCTCACCGGATCATCACCGACGCCGAGGTGAAGAACGCCCTCGCGACCGAGCACCCGTACGACGAATGGCTGCACGGCGGCCTGATCCGCTTCGAGGACCTGCACGAGCGCGAGCACGTCGTACACAGCCACGCGTCGGTGACCCGTCGCCAGCAGGTCTTCGGGTACACCGAGGAAGAGCTGCGCGTCATCCTCACCCCGATGGCGAAGGCCGGCGCCGAGCCGATCGGTTCGATGGGCACCGACACGCCGATCGCCGTGCTGAGCGACCGGCCGCGGCTGCTGTTCGACTACTTCGCGCAGCTGTTCGCCCAGGTCACGAACCCGCCGCTGGACGCGATCCGCGAGGAGCTCGTCACCTCGCTGTCGTCGTCCCTCGGCCCGGAGTCGAACCTGCTCAACCCGAGCCCGGCGTCCTGCCGGCAGGTGGTGATCCCGTTCCCGGTGATCACCAACGACGAGCTGGCCAAGATCCGCCACATCAACCTCGACGGCGACATGCCTGGCCTGGCCACCACGGTCCTGCGCGGTGTGTACGACGTGGAGAGCGGCGGCGACGCACTGAAGGCACGGCTCGACGAGGTCTGCGCCGAGGCGAGCGCCGCGATCAACGACGGCGCCCGCATCCTGGTGCTGTCCGACCGGCACTCGAACGCCGACAGCGCGCCGATCCCGTCGCTGCTGCTGACCGCCGCGGTTCATCACCACCTGGTGAGGGAGAAGACCCGCACGCAGGTAGGTCTCGTGGTCGAGGCCGGTGACGTCCGCGAGGTCCACCACGTCGCGCTCCTGATGGGGTACGGCGCGGCCGCGATCAACCCGTACCTGGCGCTGGAGTCCGTCGAGGACCTCTGCCGGCGCGGCACGTACCTGCCGGGTATCGAGCCCGAGCAGGCCGTCCGCAACGTGGTGAAGTCGCTCGGCAAGGGCGTGCTCAAGGTCATGTCGAAGATGGGTGTCTCGACCGTCGCGTCGTACACGGGCGCCCAGATCTTCGAGGCGAACGGTCTCGCGCCGGACCTGGTCGACCGGTACTTCACCGGTACGTCGTCCAAGCTCGGCGGCGTCGGGCTCGACGTGATCGCCGAGGAGGTACGCCGTCGGCACCTGCGCGCGTACCCCGCGGACGGGATCCTGCCCGCGCACCGCAAGCTGGAGATCGGCGGCGAGTACCAGTGGCGCCGCGAGGGCGAGCCGCACCTGTTCGACCCGGACACGGTCTTCCGTCTGCAGCACAGCACCCGGACCGGCCGCTACGACATCTTCAAGCAGTACACGTCGCGGGTGAACGAGCAGTCCGAGCGGCTGATGACGCTGCGCGGGCTCTTCGCCTTCAAGAATCCACAGAGCGGCAGCGATCGTGAGTCGATCTCGATCGACGAGGTCGAGCCGGTCAGCGAGATCGTCAAGCGGTTCTCCACCGGCGCGATGAGCTACGGCTCGATCAGCATGGAGGCGCACCAGACGCTGGCGATCGCGATGAACCAGCTCGGCGGCAAGTCGAACACCGGTGAGGGCGGCGAGGACGCCGAGCGGTTGTACGACCCGACCCGGCGGAGCTCGATCAAGCAGGTCGCCTCGGGACGCTTCGGCGTCACCGCGGAGTACCTGACGAACTCCGACGACATCCAGATCAAGATGGCGCAGGGCGCGAAGCCCGGCGAGGGCGGGCAGTTGCCCGGCCCGAAGGTGTACCCGTGGGTGGCCAGCACGCGGCACTCGACGCCGGGTGTCGGCCTGATCTCGCCGCCGCCGCACCACGACATCTACTCGATCGAGGATCTGGCGCAGCTGATCCACGACCTGAAGAACGCGAACCCGGCGGCACGGATCCACGTGAAGCTGGTGTCGGAGGTCGGCGTCGGCACGATCGCCGCGGGTGTCTCCAAGGCCCACGCGGACGTCGTACTGATCTCCGGCCACGACGGTGGTACCGGCGCGGCTCCGCTGACGTCGCTCAAGCACGCCGGTGGTCCGTGGGAGCTGGGTCTCGCCGAGACGCAGCAAACCCTGCTGCTGAACGGTTTGCGCGACCGCATCGTCGTACAGACCGACGGCCAGCTGAAGACCGGTCGCGACGTGATCATCGCGGCGCTGCTCGGCGCGGAGGAGTTCGGTTTCGCGACCGCGCCGCTGGTGGTGTCGGGCTGCATCATGATGCGGGTCTGCCACCTCGACACCTGCCCGGTCGGCGTCGCGACGCAGAACCCGGTACTGCGGGAGCGGTTCTCCGGCAAGCCCGAATTCGTCGTGAACTTCTTCGAGTTCATCGCCGAGGAAGTCCGGGAATACCTTGCAGAGTTGGGATTCCGGACCCTGGACGAGGCGATCGGGCACGCCGAGGTGCTGGACATCCAGCGCGCGGTCGACCACTGGAAGGCGGACGGCCTCGACCTGACGCCGATCCTGCACGTGCCGTCGCTGCCGGAAGGCGCGTCGCGGCACCAGGTCGTCGAGCAGAACCACGGCCTCGACAAGGCGCTCGACAACGAGCTGATCCGGATCTGCCGACCGGCGCTGGAGAACGGCGAACCGGTCCGGGCACAGCTCGCGATCCGCAACGTCAACCGCACCGTCGGCACGATGCTCGGCCACGAGATCACCAAGCGGTACCGCGCGGCCGGCCTGGCCGACGGGACGATCGACCTGACCTTCACCGGGTCGGCCGGCAACTCGTTCGCCGCCTTCGTGCCGAGCGGAGTCACCCTGCGACTCGAGGGTGACGCCAACGACTACGTCGGCAAGGGCCTGTCCGGCGGTCGCGTGGTCATCCGCCCGGACCGCCACGCGCGGTTCGACGCGGCCGGCCAGATCATCGCCGGCAACGTGATCGCGTACGGCGCGACCTCGGGTGAACTGTTCATCAGCGGTGGCGTCGGGCAACGCTTCTGCGTTCGGAACTCCGGCGCGACCGCGATCGTCGAGTCGGTCGGCGACCACGCCTGCGAGTACATGACCGGCGGGCGCGTCGTCGTACTGGGAGCTGTCGGGAGGAACTTCGCGGCCGGCATGTCGGGCGGCGTGGCCCACGTGATCGACCTGGACCACACCCTGGTGAACCCGGAGCTGGTGGACCTCCACCCGGTCACCACGGACGAGTCCGAACTGCTGCACGACCTGGTCCGCAGGCACTTCGAGGAGACCGGATCGGAACGGGCGGCCAAGCTGCTCGCCGACTGGCCCGCCGCGGCCGCCAGGTTCACCACGGTGATGCCCCGCGACTACGCCCGGGTGCTGGCGGCCAAGGCGGCCGCCGAGCGCGACGGGCTGGACGAGGACGCCACCACGCGAGCGATGATGGAGGCCATCTGATGGCTGATCCCAAGGGATTCCTGACCACCCCGCGCGAGGTCGCCGACCGGCGGCCGGTGGAGGAACGCAAGCAGGACTGGAAAGAGGTCTACCCCGGTGGACCGGGCAAGGCGCTGCTGCCGATCATCACCAAGCAGGCCGGCCGTTGTATGGACTGTGGTATCCCGTTCTGCCACAACGGCTGCCCGCTGGGCAACCTGATCCCGGAGTGGAACGACCTGGTCTGGCGGGACGACTGGTCTTCGGCGATCGAGCGGTTGCATGCCACGAACAACTTCCCGGAATTCACCGGCCGGCTCTGCCCGGCGCCGTGCGAGACCTCCTGCGTGCTCGGCATCAACCAGGACCCGGTGACGATCAAGAACGTCGAGGTCGCGATCATCGACAAGGCCTGGGAGACCGGCGACGTCCGGCCCCAGCCGCCGGAGTGGCTGACCGGCAAGACGATCGCGGTCGTCGGCTCCGGTCCGTCGGGCCTGGCCGCCGCGCAGCAGCTGACCCGCGCGGGGCACACGGTCGCGGTGTACGAGCGCGCCGACACCCCGGGCGGTCTGCTGCGGTACGGCATTCCCGAATTCAAGATGGAGAAGCTGCAGGTCGACCGCCGGATCCAGCAGATGAAGGAGGAGGGCACGGTCTTCCGCTCCGGCGTGAACGTCGGCGTGGACGTGACCGGCACCCAACTCAAGCAGCGGTACGACGCTGTCGTCATCGCGACCGGATCCACCGCGGCCCGCGACCTGCCGGTGCCGGGTCGTGAGCACGGCGGCATCCACCAGGCGATGGAGTACCTGCCGCAGGCCAACCGGGTCGCGCTCGGACAGACCGTCGACGACCAGATTGTTGCCACCGGCAAGGACGTGGTGATCATCGGCGGCGGCGACACCGGCGCCGACTGCCTCGGTACTGCACACCGCCAGGGCGCCCGCACGGTGACCCAGCTGGAGATCATGCCGCGACCGGGTGACGACCGTCCGGGGCACCAGCCGTGGCCGACGTACCCGATGATCTACCGGGTCGCCTCCGCGCACGAGGAGGGCGGCGACCGGGTGTACGCCGTCTCGACGGTGAACTTCGAGGCCGATGCCGAGGGCAACGTCTCGGGACTGAAGCTGGTCGAGGTCGAGTTCTCCGAGGGCCGGTTCAACCCGGTCGAGGGGACCGAGCGGACCATCCCGGCGCAGCTCGTACTGCTGGCGATGGGCTTCCTCGGCCCGGAGCGCGAGGGTTTCCTCGAGCAGCTCGGCGTCGAGCTCGACGAGCGCGGCAACGTCAAGCGGGACAACGACTACCAGACCTCGGTCGAGGGCGTCTTCGCCTGCGGTGACGCCGGGCGCGGTCAGTCCCTGATCGTCTGGGCGATCGCCGAGGGCCGTTCCTGCGCTAACGGCGTGGACACCCTCCTCACCGGTTCGTCGACCCTCCCGACCCCGATCCCGCCGACAGCACGCCCGCTCGCCGTGTGAGCTTCGCTAGGTTGTAGGTGTGGTCAGGCGGTTGGTGACAAGAGCGCGGCTCAGGGCGATAGCGCCATGGGCCGCGCTCAGCCTGCTCTTTGCGGTGACGACGGTCGTGGTCGGTCTGCTCGGATTCGTGAACGACTCCGAGCGGGTCACGATCGGCGCGCATGCGGCGACGGTGTCGCCCACCTTCGACGGGTACGCGACGCTCGACCTCGGCGCCGTACTCCCGCGGTTGCGGATCCCGGCCGACACTCCGGGCAAGATCGGCGTCAACATCGACGTACAGGAGACCGACGCCGACAACCTCACCGAGCTGCTCACCCGCGACACGCTGATCGCGTCCCAGCCCGACGGTGAAATCGGGCAGATCAAGCAGGTCATCCAGGAGATGGCCGTCGACAACGCGGTCGCGGGAGCCGGTACCGGCCTGCTCGTGGTCGTCGTGGTCGCGACGCTCTGGACGGCCCTCGGCGTACGGCGCCGGCGCGAACTGTGGCACCTGGTCCACCGGCACGAACGCCGGTTCGAGCACCGCGCCATCGTCGTACTGGTCGCGATGCTGATCACGATCGCCTCGATCTACGGGCCGGGGCGGATGCGGCCGGCCGAAGTACCGCCGACGCAGTGGCAGCCGTTGTTCAAGCTGCTGCCGGAGATGTCGTTCGACAACCGGCTGAAGAAGGTCGAGGTCGCCTCCGGGTTCTCGACCACCGGCGGCGTCGGGGTGATCCGGACGCTGGTCGAGACGTACCGGAAGTCGACCGAGCTGTACGGCCGGCTCAAGAACCGGGTCGCCGACGTCGCGCCGGAGATCCACCAGCCGAGCAAGGACCAGAAGGTCGCCCTGCTGGTGTCGGACCGGCACGACAACATCGGGATCGACGGGTTCGCATCCGAGGTGGCGAAGGCCGGCGGCGCCAAGCTGCTGATCGACGCCGGTGACGACACGTCGTCGGGGCAGAGCTGGGAAGCGTTCAGCATCAACTCGCTGCGGCAGCACTTCAAGGACTTCAAGGTGGTCGCGGTGGCGGGCAACCACGACGCCGGCGGCCACGTCGAGGAATTCATGCGCAAGGCCGGGTTCACCGTGCTCGACAGCAAGCCGGTCGAGGTCGAGGGGATCCGGTTCCTCGGCGACAGCGACCCGACCAAGACCGGGCTCGGTAGCGCCGACACGCCGGGGGACGAGACGATCGAGCACCAGTCTCAGCGGCTCGCGGACGTCGCCTGCGACCAGCCGGAGGACAAGCGGATCTCGACGATGGTCGTCCACGACCCGTCCTCGTTCGCCGCCACTGCCGAGCGCGGGTGCGCGTCACTGCTGCTGTCCGGTCATTTGCACCGGCAGGTCGGTCCGACGACCACGGCGTTCGGCGAGCACGAGGTCACGACGTACACCAACGGGACGACCGGGGGAGCGGCGTACGCCTTCGCGCTCGGCTACACGCTGCGGAAACCGGGTGAGGTCACCCTCATCACGTACCACGACGGGCTGCCGGTCGGCCTGCAGACGGTCACCGCCCAACCCAGCGGAGATGTGACGGTCGGGGCCTACAACCCCTTGGGTTCTTGACGATTCAGGCGGTGCGGACGATCGCCATCAGGTGTTAACCGTCCAGTAAGGGGGGTGGACCAGCGGGCCAAGTGGTTTGCAGGAGTAGGGTTTTGTGACGTGCGTCGCGCAAAGATCGTTTGTACGCTCGGCCCGGCTACGGCCGCCCCGGAGCGCATCCTGGAACTCGTCCAAGCAGGTATGGACGTCGCAAGGCTCAACCTGAGTCACGGCGCCCATGCCGAGCATGAGCGCATCTACCAGCGGATCCGCACCGCAGCGGCGGAGACCGGCAGCAACGTCGGCATCCTGGTCGACCTGCAGGGCCCGAAGATCCGGCTGGCCGAGTTCGCCGAGGGCAAGGCAACGCTGACCTACGGCGAGCGCTTCACGATCACCACCCGGGAGGTGCCGGGCGATCAGACCATCTGCGGGACGACGTACGACGGCCTGCCGGGCGACGTGAAGCCCGGCGACCAGCTGCTGATCGACGACGGCCGGATCGCGCTGGTGGCCGAGGAGGTGACCGAGACCGACGTGGTCTGCCGGGTCACCGTCGGCGGGCCGGTGTCGAACCACAAGGGCATCAACCTGCCCGGCGTCGCGGTGAGCGTGCCGGCGATGTCCGAGAAGGACATCGAGGACCTCCGCTGGGCGCTGCACCTGCCGGCCGACATGATCGCGCTGTCGTTCGTCCGGGACGGGGCCGACATCCAGCTGGTGCACAAGATCATGGACGAGGAGGGGCTGCGGCTCCCGGTCATCGCCAAGATCGAGAAGCCGCAGGCCGTCGCCAACCTGGACGAGATCATCGAGGCCTTCGACGGGTTCATGGTGGCCCGCGGCGACCTCGGCGTGGAGCTCCCGCTCGAGGAGGTCCCGCTGGTCCAGAAGCTGATCATCGACCAGGCCCGGCTGAACGCGAAGCCGGTCATCGTCGCCACCCAGATGCTCGAGTCGATGATCTCCGCGCCGCGACCGACGCGCGCGGAGGCGTCCGACGTCGCGAACGCCGTACTCGACGGCGCGGACGCGGTCATGCTGTCCGGCGAGACCAGCGTCGGCCGGTTCCCGATCGAGACCGTCAAGACGATGGCGCGGATCGTGGAGTCCACCGAGGAGCACGGCCTCAGCCGCGTCCAGGCGATCGAGTGGGAGCCGAAGACCAAGGGCGGCGTGATCGCCCGGGCGGCTGCGGATGTCGCGGAGCGGCTGGATGCGAAGTACCTGATCGCCTTCACGCAGTCGGGTGACACCGCGCTGCGGCTGGCGCGCTACCGCACCGAAGTACCGCTGCTCGCCTTCACTCCCGTCCCGTCGGTCAGCTCCTGGCTGAGCGTGGTGTGGGGCATCGAGACGTACATCGTCCCGACTGTGGAACACACCGACGAAATGGTCCGCCAGGTAGACCAGCGCCTCCTCGAACTCGGCAAACTCCAAAAGGGCGACCTGGTAGTAATCGTCGCCGGCTCCCCACCCAGCATCCCCGGCTCCACCAACGCCCTCCGAGTCCACCGCATGGGCGACGCCATCGAAGGAATAGCCCCGGCGTACCGCAGCCAAAACCCGTAGGTCTCCGAACAAGCACAAAAGCAAAGAACACCTAGAGAAGTGCTCGAGGCGGACGGTCACCTGACCGCCCGCCTCGACCCATGCAGAACAACAAACAAACAGAGCTCTGGGAGATGTGGCCGCCCCGGGCGGCCGGCTGACGGCCTGCTGGCGCTCATGCAGGGAAAGAGCAAGGGCGAAGAGCAGAGATTTGAGTAGTGGTCGGTTTGAGCGGATGGCTGATGGCTTGCTGGGCTCATGCAGAGCAAGGGCGAGAGATCTGAGATCTGGCGGCTTGGTTCGGCTCGTGCGGGGAAGGAGAAAGGGCGAGGAACAGAGATTTGAGACGTGGCTGGCTTGGGTGGGCCGGCCGGCGGCTTGGTGGGGCATGTGCAGGGAAAGAGCAAGGCGAGGGACTGGGCTTGAAGACTGGTCGAGTTCGGCCAATGGGCGACCGCCGGTTGACGTGGCTCTGGCTACGACTTGGGGCCTATGAAGGTGTCTAGTTGGGTGACTGCTTCTTGGCGGGCTACGGATAGGGCGTTGGGGCGGGGCATGCGCCAGGGGATGGCTAGTAGGTCTAGGGACTGCTGGCAGAGGTGCATGATGTCGAGGGATTCGTTGGAGAACATGTAGCGGGGGTACTCGTAGCGTTTGACCTCTCCGCGGACTGTGCGGGTGGCCCAGTTCGCGACTCGGCAGCCGTCGGAGTTGAAGAGGCCGCGGAGGAAGAGTTCGGGGTGGTTGGCAACTATCTCCTGTTGCCAGCTGGCCAGTTCGATCTTGCGGCGATGCTTGGGGCCGGGGCCGTGTTGCGGGAACAGGCAGGGCCAGTGCTTCCAGTACGAGAGCACGGCGGTGTAGCCGACGGCCCGGACCCGATGGACTGGGCGGGTGGGGTGGACGTCTGCTGTCGCGGAGGCTGCTTCGTCGATGAGCCTCGGGTACGCGTTGTCGCAAGCGATGCGTAAGGCGTACACGTCTCGGCGGTGCTTCGAGAGACAGCCGTCGCCGAGATAGAGCCCGAGCAGATGCGCGTACGGCGCAGCCGGGAGGTTCCCGTTCGTGCAGCGCGGGCAAGCGCTCGGGTACGGCGTACGTGCCCGTCGTTCCCGCCAGTCACGGAGCGTAGCTCGACTCACGCCAAGGCGCTTGCTGATCGAGTTGAGACTCTCGCCAGCGCCGATTGCCGCGAGTGCGATCGACCGCGTCTCCCCGTTGTACATAGGAGAAGGATCGCGGCGACCGCCGACAGATTTCTGTGCCCTGGGTGGGATTTGAACCCACACTGTGCGGGTTTTGAATCCGCTCCCTCTGCCGTTGGGGTACCAGGGCATTCCGACTTGGAGATCCTACCCACGAGGCTGGTCGACCACCAAAATGTCGGTGGGTGTCGACAGACTAGTGGCGTGGGTCACTTCAGGTCGCAGGAGACTGTGGACTCCGCGTTGCGGATGTCTGATGAGGGCGTCAAGGATCGGGTGAACGCTGAGATCCATGGCGTTGCAATCAAGACGATTCGGCGGTGGCGGCGGTTGTACCAGCGGCGTGGGCTGCAGAGGGGAACTGCGTTTCAGGGGACGCCGTGTCCGCGGTGTGATGGGGCCGAGTTGGATGAGGCGGCGTACGCGTTGTTGCTGGGGTGGTATCTCGGTGACGGGTCCATCGCGAAGGCTCGCCGCGGGGTGTTCACCCTGCAGATCGTGAACGACGAGAAGTATCCGGAGCTGAACCGGGAGATCCTCGAGACCATCAAGCGGGTGAAGCCGACCGCGAGTCCATGTCCGCGGCGCGGTGTCGGTGCGATCCGGACGGAGGCGCGGTGGAAGCATTGGCCGTGTCTGTTTCCGCAGCATGGGCCGGGGCGGAAGCATGAGCGGAAGATCGAGCTCGTGGATTGGCAGGTTGAGATTGTTGCCAAGTACCCCGAACAGCTCCTGCGGGGTTTGTTTCACTCGGATGGGTGCCGGTTCGTCAACTGGGCCAGTAAGCCGGCGACGGGGAAGCGGTACTACTACGTGCGGTACATGTTCTCCAACGAGTCCGAGGACATCCGGAAGATTCTCACCGATGCGCTGGATCTGTTGGGGATCGCCTGGCGGCAGCCGAGGGGTAACGCGATCGCGGTCAGCAGGAAGGACGCGGTTGTGGTGTTGGACGGGTTCGTGGGGGCTAAGGGGTGAGGTCGCTAAGGTGTGGGCGTGACTGCTAAGCGTGTGGTGATCGCTGAGGACGAGGCTCTGATTCGGATGGATCTGGCTGAGATGCTCGCGGAAGAGGGGTATGACGTCGTCGGGCAGGCGGGGGACGGGGAAGAGGCGATCCGGCTGGCGGAGGAGCAGCGGCCGGATCTGGTGATTCTCGATGTGAAGATGCCCAAGCTGGACGGGTTGAGCGCGGCGGAGAAGATCGCGGGGGAGCGGATCGCGCCGGTGCTGATGCTGACCGCGTTCTCGCAGCGGGAGCTGGTCGAGCGGGCGCGGGACGCCGGCGCGATGGCGTACCTGGTGAAACCGTTCTCCAAGGCCGACCTGCTGCCCGCCATCGAGATCGCCGCGTCCCGGTACGTCGAGCTCGCCGAGCTGGAGCGGGAGGTCGCGGACCTGGCCGAGCGGCTGGAGACGCGCAAGCTGGTCGACCGGGCCAAGTCGATCCTGCAGACCAAGTTCGGGCTGTCCGAGCCGGACTCGTTCCGGTGGATCCAGAAAACCGCAATGGATAAAAGAGTTTCGATGCGGCAGGTCGCGCAGTTGGTCGTTGACGAGGCTGGCAGTAGCGACTGAATCACTCTGCGCTCACCGCACTGAGCGCTGGTACAGCAATCAATCGAACCCATGCTGCTTACCGCTGTAACGACCTCACAACACACGCTCTGTCACATCGCCTGGAGAGCCACCCGAGGTCTAACCTGCGGATGCTCGCGGCAAACGCGGGAGTCCGGGGTTTTGCCGGACTATCCAGACATGGGAGGAACAGTGCACCAGCGTTCCGTAGTAAGGGTCGGCGCGTCGCTGATCGTTGCGTCGTTGGCCCTGACTGCCTGCGGCTCACGCAGTGGCAACGACTCCGGGGGGAGCTCCGGGGGCTCGACGAAGACTGCCAAGATCGGCGTCATCGCGCCGCTGTCCGGAGACTTGTCGGCCCTGGGTCTGGGTATCCAGCACTCCGTCGAGCTGGCCGTGAAGCAGGCCAACGACTCCAACGCGATCCCGGGCTGGAAGCTCGAGGTCGTGCCGAAGGACGACGAGGCGAAGCCGGACCCGGGTAAGAACGCGGCCACCGCGCTCGCCGGTGACGCGGACGTGATCGGCGTGGTCGGCACGCTGAACACCAGCGTCAGCCAGCAGGTCCAGCCGGTCCTCGCGCCGAAGAACATCGTCCAGGTCTCGCCGGCCAACACCGGCCCGGGCCTGACCCAGGGCGCCAACTGGCAGACCGACCCGAAGCGGCCGTACCCGACGTACTTCCGCACCTGCACCACGGACGCCGTTCAGGGTCCGTTCGCGGCGCGGTACCTGTACGAGACGGCCAAGATCACCAAGGTCGCCACGATCCACGACAAGAAGGCGTACGGCCAGGGTCTGGTCGGCACCTTCACCGAGGAGTTCAAGAAGCTCGGCGGTCAGGTCGTTGCGGCCCAGACCATCAACCCGGACGACTCGAACTACCAGGCCGTGATCTCGGCGATCAAGCCGTCTGCCCCGCAGGCGGTCTACTACGGTGGTGAGTACCCGCAGGCCGGTCCGCTCTCGCAGCAGATGAAGGCCGCCGGTCTGAACGTCCCGCTGATGGGCGGCGACGGCATCTACGACCCGAAGTACATCACCCTGGCCGGTAAGACCAGCGACAACGACCTGGCCACCTCGGTCGGCGCGCCGGTGGACACGCTGGAGTCGGCGAAGAAGTTCGTCTCCGACTACAACGCGGCGGGCTTCAAGGAGCCGTACGCGGCGTACGGCGGCTACTCCTTCGACGCGGCCAACGCGATCATCGCGGCGCTGAAGACCTCGCTGAAGGACGCCAAGGACGTCGAGTCCGCGCGTCAGGCGACGGTCGATGCCATGAGCAAGGTCTCGTTCGACGGCGTGACCGGCAAGGTCTCGTTCGACCAGTACGGCGACACCACGTCCAAGGTGCTCACCGTCTACAAGGTTGCCAGCGGCAAGTGGGCCACCGTCGAGACCAAGGCGTTCGAGGACAAGTAAGGGAAGTCGACCTCATGTCTCGGGGGTGGGAGCGATCCTCCCACCCCCGTGGCGTGTCATAACTGAGGCAGATGGGAGGTCGACGTGGACCAGTTCTTCCAGCAGCTCGTCAACGGGCTGACCTTGGGCTCGCTGTATGCCCTGATCGCGGTGGGTTACACCGTCGTCTACGGCATCGTGCAGCTCATCAACTTCGCCCACGGCGAGGTCTTCATGATCGGCGCGTTCGGTGCGCTGACCACTTACTTGTTGTTCTTCAACGGTCACACCAGCGTGTGGATCCTGCCGGTCATGATCATCGGAGCGATGATCGCGTCGGTCGGCACCGCGGTGCTGATGGAACGTGTCGCGTACCGTCCCCTGCGGAACGCGCCACGCCTGGCGCCGCTGATCACCGCGATCGGTATCTCGGTGTTCCTGCAGGAGTTCATCCGCCTGTTCTACGAGCGTCCGGGCTGGACCGTGGTGGTGTTCGCCGGTCTGGCGATCGCCATCGGGTACGTCGTCGGCGCGCGGCTGGCCAAGGTGAACCTCAACCACCCCGTGTCCAAGTGGAACGACCGGGCCCCGCTGCTCGGCGCCTCGGTCGGCGCGGTCGCGGTGTGGGCGGTCGTACGGCTGATCGACCCTGACATCTCGGCGCTGTACGTCGTGGCGGCCGTCGTCGGCGGCGCTGTCGTCGGTACGGCGGTCGGCGTACTGGCCGGTCTGGCCGCGAAGAAGGGCGCGCGGGTCCAGATCACCATGCAGGCCGTGGCTGCCACGGCCGTCGCGTCCGCGCTGTCCGCGGAGATCGGCTGGATCATCTTCAAGGAGCTGATCAACAAGGTCGAGTGGCCGAGCGCGAAGCAGCGCATCCCGTTCCCGCAGCTCGATGTGGTGACGGGTACGGCGTTGCAGGTCGGCGGCGTGACCATCCAGCGGTCCGCGATCTTCACGGTCGCGGCGCTCGTGGTCTGCGCCGTAGTGCTGTGGTTCTTCATCAACCGGACCCGGCTCGGCCGGGGTATGCAGGCCGTGTCGCAGGATCCGGACACCGCCCGGCTGATGGGTATCAACGTCGACCGGATCATCGTGGTCGCGTTCGCCCTCGGTGCGGTGCTCGCGGCGATCGCGGGCGTCTCGCAGGGTCTGCAGAACAACAACATCGACTTCCGGATGGGCTTCCTGGCCGGTCTGAAGGCGTTCACCGCGGCCGTGCTCGGCGGTATCGGCAACGTGTACGGCGCCGTCGTCGGCGGGCTCGTGCTCGGTGTGGTCGAGGCGATGGCCACGCAGTACATCCCGGGTCAGTTCGGCGGGAGTACCTGGAAGGACGTGTGGGCCTTCGTCATCCTGATTCTGGTTCTGGTCTTCAGGCCGCAGGGCCTGCTCGGCGCGAGGGTGGTGGACCGCGCATGACGGATGTGAGAACTCCGGTGCCGGAGGCAACGGAAGCGCCGGCCGGCAAGCCGGGCAACCCGATCGCGTGGCCGATGGGCATCGCCGGCGTGGTGCTGCTGATCGTCGGATCATTCCTGTCCTGGAGCTACGACAGCCAGATCCTGAACGACCTGTCGATCAACTTCTACCCTGGCGGCCTGCAGATCCTCGCGATCATCGGCGCGGTGCTCTCGCTGGTGCTGCTGCTGGCCGAGAAGGGCCCGCTGACCAAGCTGGGCGCGTGGCTGGATGCCACGCTCGGCATCCGGACCCTCGGTACCGGTCTGGCGCTCTACATGGTGCTGGTCCTGGTTGCCATCGGCACCGAGTCCGACGGCCTGATCAACGTGAACCCCGGCGCGTACATCTCGCTCGTGGGTGCCCTGTTGCTCGCGGTCTCGGGCTGGCTGCTGCCGTTGCGGCAGTTGCGGGACATGAGTGAGGCGCGCCTGCCGGGCTGGGCGGAGATCCTGACGATCGCGGTGCTGATGGCCGCGGTGCTGTTCGCCGCGGCGTACGCGCTGGGTCTGCAGGACGCCTGGTCGTTCATCCTCTGTCTGGTGTTCATCGCCGTGGTGGCGACGGCGTTGTTCCGGACCGGTGTGATGACGTTCGTCAGTCACGTCGGGCAGCGGCACCGCAATGTGCTGACGCTGGCCGCGTTCGTGGTGGCGTTCCTGTTCCCGTTCACGCAGAACGGGTCGGACGCGAACATGTCGATCGCGAACCAGGTGCTGATCTTCGGCGCGACCGCGATGGGCCTGAACATCGTGGTCGGTCTGGCCGGCCTGCTCGACCTCGGGTACATCGCGTTCCTCGGGGCCGGCTCCTACACGGCCGCGGTGCTGTCGAACTCGGCGTTCGCCACCGTCGGCTGGAAGCCGCCGTTCCTGGTCGTGATGCTGGTCGGCGCGGCTGTGTCCGCGACGCTGGGTCTGATCATCGGTACGCCGACGCTGCGGGTCTCAGGTGACTACCTGGCCATCGTGACGCTCGGCTTCGGTGAGATCTTCCGGTTCTCGATGGGCAACCTGGACGGCAACAACGGCCCGAACCTGACCAACGGACCGAACGGTATCCCGGGCATCCCGGACCTGCAGATCGGCGGGTTCAACTTCGGTGACGAGCACACGGTCGCCGGCATCGAGCTGGGTCGCTTCTCGAACTACTACTTCCTCCTGCTGATCCTGATCGGCTTCGTCATCCTGGTCTTCGCCCGGCTGAACAACAGCCGGATCGGCCGCGGCTGGGTGGCGATCCGGGAGGACGAGAAGGCCGCCGAGGCGATGGGCGTGAACGTGTTCGGGCTGAAGCTGCTCGCGTTCGCGGTCGGCGCCTTCCTGGCCGGTCTGGCCGGCACCATCAAGGCCCACCAGGACGCCGCCGTCAGCCCGGACCAGTACCAGTTCATCGAGTCGGCGTTCCTGCTCGCCGCGATCGTGCTCGGCGGTATGGGCACCATCGCCGGTGTGTTGCTGGGAGCAACGATCCTGAAACTGCTGCCGGAGAAGCTGCGGTTCTTCTCGGAGTACCGGCTGCTGATGTTCGGTCTGCTGCTGGTGCTGATGATGCGGTTCCGGCCGGAGGGGCTGGTCGCGAGCAGACGAAGGCAGCTCGAGTTCCACGAGGAGGACGAAGAGCTGGCCGTCGAGATAGAAGAGGAACGTCTGGCCGTCGGGGAGGCGAAATGACGGTGACCGAGACCCAGGCCGCGGTTGAGCGGCCGATCGGCGAGCCGGTCCTGGAAGCCTCCGGTGTGACCATGCGGTTTGGTGGTCTGCTGGCGGTGAACGACGTCAACCTGACCGTTCGCGAGGGTGAGATCGTCGGTCTGATCGGCCCGAACGGCGCCGGCAAGACGACGTTCTTCAACTGCCTCACCGGCCTCTACAAGCCGACCAGCGGTCAGGTCCGGTTCGCCGGCGTGCCGCGGAAGGCGCCGAAGGCGGTCCGGCCCAAGAAGGGCGAGACCGTCGAGGCAGTGCCGGTCCAGACGCTGGCGGCGCTGTCGCCGTTGCCGCCGAAGCCACGGGCCGTGGTGCGCGCGGGGATGGCCCGGACGTTCCAGAACATCCGGCTGTTCGCGAACATGACCGCGCTGGAGAACGTGATGGTCGGGCGGTACTGCCGGACCAGCGCGGGCGCGCTCACCTCGGTCCTGCGCGGGCCGAAGTTCCGTCGCGAGGAGGAGGCGACCCGGGCCCGGGCGCAGGAGCTGCTCGACTTCGTCGGCCTCGGCCGGTCGACCGAGCACCTGGCCCGGAACATGCCGTACGGCGACCAGCGCCGGTTGGAGATCGCGCGGGCGCTGGCCACCGACCCGAAGCTCATCCTGCTGGACGAGCCGACGGCCGGTATGAACCCGCAGGAGACCCGGCAGGCGATGGACCTGATCTTCAAGATCCGGGACTCGGGGCTGTCGGTCGTGGTGATCGAGCACGACATGCGGTTCATCTTCAACCTGTGCGACCGGGTGCTGTGTCTGGTCCAGGGGCAGGCCCTGATCGAGGGCACCCCGGACGAGGTGCAGTCGGACCCGCGGGTGATCGAGGCCTACATCGGCACCGGCGAGGACGACGAGGACGAGGTCACCGGGGAGGAGACGTCATGAGCGCGATGCTCGAGGTCAAGGACCTGGAAGTTGCCTACGGCAAGATCCTTGCGGTGAAGAAGATCAGCTTCAGCGTGGAGCAGGGGCAGGTGGTGTCGCTGATCGGCACCAACGGCGCCGGCAAGACCACCACGCTGAAGACGATCTCCGGTCTGCTCCGGCCGACCGGCGGCGAGATCTGGTTCCAGGGTGAGCGGATCGACCACGTGGCGGCGCACGACATCGTCACCCGGGGTCTGGCCCACTCGCCCGAGGGCCGGCGGATCTTCCCGCGGCTGTCAGTCGAGGAGAACCTGATGCTCGGCGCGTTCTCGCGCCGGGACCCGACCGGGGTGCGGACCGACCTGGAGTCGGCGTACGAGCTGTTCCCGATCCTGGGGGAGCGGCGCAAGCAGCCGGCCGGCACGTTCTCCGGCGGTGAGCAGCAGATGCTGGCGATGGGCCGGGCGATGATGAGCCGGCCGAAGCTGCTGATGCTGGACGAGCCGTCGATGGGTCTGTCGCCGATCATGATGAAGCGGATCATGTCCACGGTGACCGAGCTGCAGCGGCAGGGTACGACGATCCTGCTGGTCGAGCAGAACGCGCAGGCCGCGTTGAAGCGGGCCGACCACGGGTACGTGCTCGAGGTCGGGAAGATCGTGCTGTCGGGTTCCGGCAGCGATCTGCTGGTGAACGACTCGGTCCGCAAGGCCTATCTGGGCGAGGACTGAGAGTTCGCCGCTGCTGGTTCAGTTGCGGATGACAACGAGCAACTGAACCAGCAGCGGCGCGACGATCAAGGCAGGTAGCAGGTCTGCGACCGCTACCTGCTTCAGTTTCAGGAGTCTGAGCGCTACGCCGATCAGCATCACGCCGCCGGTAGCGCCGAGTGCGGTGACATGCGCGTCAGGCAGTACGTCGCCCAACAGCGCCCCGACAGCCGTCATCGAACCTTGGACGACGAGTACGACGAGAGCCGACGCCGCGACGCCCCAGCCGAAGGACGCGGCGAAGGCGATCGAGGTGAAGCCGTCGAGAACCGCCTTCAGATACAGCTGATCCGCGCCGCGTCCCAGCCCGTCGGACAGCGAACCGAGGAACGTCAGCGGCCCGACGCAGAACACCATCGACGCGGACACGAAGCCTTCGACGAACTTCCCTTCGCCCTCGCCGCGGTCGAAGCGACGCTGCATCCAGGCGCCGAAGCCTTCCAGCCGTTCCTCGATGTGCAGCAGCGAGCCGATGATCCCGCCGATCAGCATCGCGCCCAGCACGATCAGCACCGGGGCGCTGTCGCCGACCGCGTCGCTGAGCGCCTTGTCGCCGACGGTGAGTGCCGAGGAGATCGCGATCAGCAGCGTGACCAGGCCGATCGCGTCGGTGACCAGGTCCCTGGTGCGGTGACTCAGCCGGTGTCCGACGAGTACGCCGAGTACCGATCCGACGAGCACCGTCGCGACGTTCACGACGGTCCCGATTCCGATGAACAAACTGGTTCCTCCGACAGCTCTGGTCAGCTTTGCATGTGACCCCCGAGGGCCTACTGTTGCGCGAGGACGAGCGTATCGGCCCGTCCGTTCACCTCGGGGGTGGACCGGACCCAGGAGGTCGCTGTGGTGGCAGCCATCGAGGTGAGGGACGCACGCGTGGGTGACGCCGGCGCCCTGGTCGCGTTGTGGCGTGAGCTGACCACCGCCGGGCTGCCGTCCAGGTTGCCCGCGCCGCCGTCGACGGCCGCCGCCGAGGTTGCCGTCAGCAAGCATCTGGACGATCCGCTCGGCCGCCTGGTCGTGGTCGAACTGGACGGCGACATCCACGGCATGGCCTACCTGCGTCGTACGGCGGTCAGCCCGCTGCACGACGACACCACCGTCACCGTCGAGTACTTGCATGTCAGCGACTCAGCCCGCCGGCACGGTCTCGGCAAGGCCCTGATCGCGGAAGCGGTCACCTGGGCCGAGCACGAGAGCTGTGCCCACCTGGCCGTCGTCGCCCCCGCGATCGCCCGCGAGGCGAACCGGTTCCTGGCCCGCCTCGGTCTCGGCCAGGCCGGCGTACTGCGGTTCGCGAACACGCACACGGTCCGGCGCCGGCTCGCCGCCGAGCACGCGCCGAACCTGCTGGCCCTGCTCTCGTCCCGCCGCTCCGCCTTCGCCCGCCGCGCCCAGCTCGGCGGTGCGGTTGGTGGCGCGGTGGTCAGCTCCCCGGCGGAGCCTGAATCAGCTGGCAAGTGATCCGCGCGGTGCAGACCCGCTTGTCCCGCTCGTCGGTGACGATCACCTCGTACGACGTCGTCGTACGGCCGAGGTAGATCGGGGTCGCGACGCCCTTGACCACTCCCTCGCGGACCGCGCGGTGATGGGTCGCGTTGATGTCGACACCGACCGCGACCTTCCCGTACGTCGCCGCGTGCAGCGCGGAACCGATCGAGCCGAGGCTCTCGGCCAGCACGCAGGACGCGCCGCCGTGGAGCAGACCGTACGGCTGCGTGTTGCCCTTGACGGGCATTGTTGCGACCACCAGCTCGGGGGACGCTTCGCTGACAACGATTCCCATCAGCTGGAGGAGCGTGCCCTCCATGCCCATACCCGGGCCGAGGTTCGTTTCATCTGTCACGGAAGCAGTGTGTCAGAACTGTCCGTGGAACCCATTAGAGTCTGTGTGTGGCTCCAGATACCGACACTTCGACGATGACCAAGGACCCCGCGACCCCGGCCACCGGGCGACCGCGGATCCTGCTGCTGGACGGGCACTCGCTGGCGTACCGGGCGTTCTACGCGCTCCCGGTGGAGAACTTCTCCACGACCACCGGGCAGCACACCAACGCGGTGTACGGGTTCACCTCGATGCTGATCAACATGCTCCGCGACGAGCAGCCGACGCATATCTGCGTGGCGTTCGACGTCTCCCGCAAGACCTTCCGCGCAGAGCAGTACGCGGAGTACAAGGCGGGTCGCTCGAAGTCCCCGGACGAGTTCAAGGGGCAAGTCTCGCTGGTCAAGGAGGTGCTGGAGGCGCTCCGGATCCCGACCACCGAGATCGACGGCTGGGAGGCCGACGACATCATCGCCACGCTCGCGACGCAGGCGTCCGAGCAGGGCTTCGAGGTGCTGATCAGCAGCGGTGACCGGGACTCGTTCCAGCTGGTCAGCGAGGACGTCACCGTGCTGTACCCGAAGCGCGGCGTGTCCGAGATCGCCCGGATGGACCCGGCCGCGATCGAGGAGAAGTACGGCGTCACCCCGCGGCTGTATCCGGATCTCGCCGCGCTGGTCGGGGAGCAGAGCGACAACCTGCCGGGTGTGCCCGGTGTCGGGCCGAAGACCGCGGCCAAGTGGCTGAACCAGTTCGGTTCGCTGAACGACGTGGTCGACCGGGTCAACGAGATCAAGGGCAAGGCCGGCGAGTCGCTGCGCGAGCACCTCGCCGACGTGATCCGGAACCGGCAGATCAACGAGCTGGTCCGCGACCTGACCCTGGACGTCACGGTCGACGACCTGGCCCGGACGCCGTGGGACCGCGACAAGGTGCACACGCTCTTCGACAGCCTGGAGTTCCGGGTGTTGCGCGAGCGGCTCGTCGCCGAGCACGAAGAGGTCGACGCGACGGTTGACCACGGGTTCGAGCTGGAGGGTGCGCAGCTGAAGCCGGGCGAGGTGGCTGCCTGGCTCAAGGAACACGTGATGACGGGCGAGCGGGTCGGCGTCGCGGTGCAGGGCAGCTGGGGCGGCGGCACCGGCCAGATCACCGGGCTGGCGCTGGCGAACACCTCCGGCGCGGCAGCCTGGTTCGACCCGACGATGATGACGCCCGACGACGAGTCCGCCTGGCAGGCCTGGCTGGCCGACGACAAGCAGCCAAAGGCACTGCACGACGTGAACGGTCCGCTCCTCGGCTTCCTGGAGCGTGGCTGGACGCTTGGCGGCCTGAGCTCGGACACCCAGCTGAGTGCGTACCTGGTCCGTCCGGACCAGCGTGCGTACGATCTCGCCGACCTGACCGTGCGGTACCTCAAGCGCGAGCTGCGCAACGAGGAGGCCGACAACGGCCAGCTCAGCTTCGACGACGTCGAAGGCGGCCCGGCCGCGGACCACACGATGCTGCGCGCCCGCGCGATCGCCGACCTCGCCGACACGCTCGACGCCGAGCTCGAGAAGCAGGCCGGTACGCCGCTGCTCGCCGACGTCGAGCTGCCGTTGATCCAGGTCATCGCCGCCATGGAGCGCGACGGCATCGCGGTCGACCGGGCGTACCTGGAGCAGCTCGAGGAGCGGTTCGCGACCGGCGTGCGGGAGGCCGCGGCCTCGGCGTACGAGGTGATCGGCAAGGAGATCAACCTCGGGTCGCCGAAGCAGCTGCAGGTCGTGCTGTTCGACGAGCTGCAGATGCCGAAGACCAAGCGGACCAAGACCGGGTACACGACCGACGCCGACTCGCTGCAGGCGCTGTTCGAGAAGACCGAGCACCCGTTCCTGGCGTATCTGCTGGCCCACCGGGACGCGACCCGGCTGCGGCAGACGGTCGAGGGCCTGCTGAAGACGATCAGCCCGCGCGACGGCCGGATCCACACGACGTTCAACCAGACCATCGCGGCGACCGGGCGGCTCAGCTCCACCGACCCGAACCTGCAGAACATCCCGATCCGGACCGAGGAGGGCCGCCGGATCCGTGAGGCCTTCATCGTCGGCGAGGGCAACGAGTCGCTGATGTCGGCGGACTACAGCCAGATCGAGATGCGGATCATGGCCCACGTGTCGAACGACCAGGGTCTGATCGACGCGTTCAACTCCGGGATGGACTTCCACTCGGTGACCGCGTCCAGGGTGTTCTCGGTCGAGCCGTCCGCGGTGACGCAGGAGCAGCGCGCCAAGATCAAGGCGATGAACTACGGCCTCGCGTACGGCCTGTCGGCGTACGGGCTGAGTCAGCAGCTGAAGATCGGCGTGGACGAGGCCAAGGGCCTGATGGACGAGTACTTCGAGGGCTTCGGCGGCGTGCGGGACTACCTGCGGTCGATCGTGATCGACGCCGGCAAGACGGGATACACCGAGACGATCCTGGGCCGCCGGCGGTACCTGCCGGACCTGACCAGCGACAACCGCCAGCGCCGCGAGATGGCCGAGCGGATGGCGCTGAACGCCCCGATCCAGGGCTCGGCCGCCGACGTCATCAAGATGGCGATGCTCAAGGTCGACGCGTCCCTGCGCGACTCCGGCCTGAAGTCGCGGATGCTCCTCCAGGTCCACGACGAACTGGTCTTCGAGATCGCCCCCGGCGAACGCGAGGCCCTAGAGGAACTGGTCCGCCACGACATGGGCCACGCCGTCGACATGACCGTCCCGCTGGACGTCTCAGTAGGCGTCGGCCGCACCTGGCACGAAGCCGCCCACTAGGGGGTTACATACACCGGCGCCGGGTCGGGGGAGAGGGCGTTCTTGATGGACGCCCGCTCCCGGTCCGTCAGGTCGGGCAGGTCGCTCAGCGGCCACCAGCGGACGTCGAGTGACTCGTCGTCGTTGACGCGCGGCTCACCGCGCAGCGGGCGGCAGCGGAAGCACAGGTCGAGGAACTGGACCTGGTCGCCGTTCGGGCAGCTGGCCGGCGGCAGTGACTCCAGGCTGACCAGGCGCTCGATCTCGGCCTCGACGGCGGTCTCCTCCTGGATCTCGCGGATCAGGCCGACGGCCGGCTGCTCGCCGGGCTCGAGGATGCCCGATACCAGGCTCCACCGGCCGTTGTCGGCACGCCGTACCAGCAGGACCTGCTCGTGCCGGTCCAGGACCACTCCGGTGACGCCGGTCAGCCAGAGCAGGTCGTGCCCGATCTTCGTGCGGAGGTCGAGGATGAACTTCGGCGTCGGCATGCCCAGCACCCTATAGAACCGGGCGGTGCGGGTTTCTTTCTGCAAGAAAGTTTGATCGGGCAACGCAAGCGGTAAGCGTTTGCCGCGCAAGATACCGACAGTGATGGGCCGATCTCGGTCAGTGCCTGTTGAGGTCTTCCGCGCAAGCGCTATCTATGTCATTCTCCGGGGCAAAGATCCGAGATCCTATCGGATATTGCTCTCGGATATTTCGTCTTTTGTTCCGACCAGCCGCCAGGAGGAACCATGCCGAACGATGACGCGCGCCCTGGAGTCAGCCGTCGATCATTGATCGCGGGGGCACTCGGCCTGACCGCGGCGACTGCCGGCGGCGGCCTGCTCAGTGGGTGTAGTGGCAAGAGCAACGCCGGTGCCGCGGCCGCGGGCGCCGGCGAGGCCGCCCCGAGCGTGACCCTCGGCCCGAAGCTGGCCACAGTGCAGTACCCGGAGGGGTACGTCGGGCCGGTCGCCCGCACGCTGAAACCGCTCACCACCGAGAAGGTGACGTTCAAGATCGTCGTCAAGCAGGACGTGACGATCGGCGACTGGAAGACCAACGCCTTCACGAAGTGGCTCGAGCAGAAGACCGGTGTGCACATCGAGTGGAGCCAGATCGGCGGCACCGACGACGACGTGATGACCAAGGTCAACGCGATGATCGCGGCCGGCGACATCCCGGACGCGTTCCTCGGCATCGGGTTCACCCGCTCCCAGCTCTTCCTGTACGGCGCACAAGGGCTCTTCACCGACGTCGGCCAGCACCTCGACGCCTATGCGCTGAACCTGCAAGGGGCGATGAAGGACTACCCGGAGACGCGCAAGCTGATCCAGGCGCCGGACAAGAAGATCTACTCGTTCCCGGGGATCAACGACTGCTTCCACTGCCGGGCCATCGACGGACGCGGCTGGCTGAACGTCGACTGGATCAAGCAGGTCGGTCTGGCGATGCCGAAGACCACCGACGAGTTCCGCGAAGTACTGCGTGCTTTCAAGAAGGCCGACCTGGCCGGCAACGGCAAGACCATCCCGTTCGCGGGCTACAACGAGGCTCCGCTCGACCCGTTCTTCATGAACGCGTTCCTGTACGACCCGGGCGAGCCGTGGCTGGTGGTGAAGGACGGCAAGGTCGACGTCGCGTTCGACAAGGACGAGTGGCGCGAGGGCCTGAAGTACGTGAACGGCCTCTACAAGGAAGGTCTGATCAGCCGGGACGCCTTCACCGCCGACGGGGACCAGCTGAAGCGCTACGGCAACGCGCCGGGCAAGCCGCTGATCGGCGGCGCCCGGTCGAACTACTGGGGCAACTTCCTCGACATCGACCAGAAGGACCCGGACGCCCGCTGGCGCCAGTACGAGGCCTGCCCGCCGCTGAAGGGACCGAACGGCGTCCAGTACGCCGCCTGGGACTACCTGACGGTCGGCGTCGAGGTGGCGCACCTGGTGATCACCAAGAAGTGCGCCAAGCCGGACCTGCTGGTGCAGTGGGCCGACGCGCAGTACGAGCTGGAGGCGATCCTGCGCGGGTACGGCGGCCCGAAGTTCGCGTGGGCGAAGAAGGGCGAACTCGGGATCAACGGCAAGCAGGCCGTGTACGGGTTCGACGCGACCTGGAACTCGCAGAAGAACCTCAACTGGGGTCAGGACAACCCGATGTACCGCTCGCAGGACTTCCGGCTGGGCGAGCGGGTGCTGCCGGGCGACCTGACCTTCGAGAAGCCGCTCTACGAGCAGACCAAGGAGCGCTTCTTCCCGCTGAAGCAGCCGCAGGAGATGCAGTTCCCGCCGGTCACGCTGGATCAGGACCAGGCCGCGCAGGAGGCGGAGCTGAAGACCAACCTCAAGGGTGAGGTGAACCAGTCGTTCGCGAAGTTCCTCACCGGGCAGCTCGACCCGAACGACGACGGCGCCTGGAACGACTACAAGGACCGGGTCAGCAAGATCGGCGTGAAACCGTATCTCGAGCTGCAGCAGGCCGCCTACGAGACTTATAACGGATGAGCGCCGGGACTCTGCCGCCGGACGAGCAGCGGCTGGCGGTGGGCGCGTCGATCCAGGACACCCGCGGCGACAAGATCGCGATGGCCTGCATCTACACCGCGCTCGGTCTGTTCTGCCTGGCGATCCTCTACCCGCTCGTCTATGTACTCAGCGCCTCGGTCAGCAACACCAGGAAGGTGTCGGCCGGCGAGGTCTGGCTGTGGCCGGTCGGCTTCACGCTGGATGCCTACCGGGCGATCTTCGACTACAAGGCGATCGTCAGCAGCTTCGGCAACTCGGTGTACTACGCAGTCGCGGGCGCCCTGGTGGCGACGGTCCTGACGCTGCTGGCGGCGTACCCGCTGTCGCGTAAGGGGCTGCCGGGCAAGGGCATCATCATGGGCGCGTTCGTGTTCACGATGATGTTCAACGGCGGCCTGATCCCGACGTACCTCGTGGTGGACCAGCTGGGGCTGCTGAACACGCGGTGGGCGATCATCCTGCCGACCGCGATGGCGGTCTGGAACGTGATCATCACCCGGACCTATTTCATGGTGACGATCCCGGAGGAGCTGGTCGAGGCCGGGAAGGTGGACGGTTGCAGCGACTTCAGCTTCTTCTGGCGGGTCGTGCTGCCGCTGAGCAAGCCGATCATCGCGGTGAACCTGTTGTTCTACGCGGTCGGGCAGTGGAACTCGTTCTTCAACGCGCTGATCTACCTGACCAACGAGCACCTGTTCCCACTGCAGGTGGTACTGCGGCAGATCCTGATCCAGTCGAAGGTCGACCCGTCGCAGATGCAGGACACCAGCAAGCTGTTGCAGATGCAGGAGTTGCAGCAGCAGCTGAAGTACTCGCTGATCGTGATCGGCATGATCCCGCCGTTGCTGGTCTATCCGTTCGTGCAGAAGCACTTCGTCAAGGGGGCCATGGTCGGCTCCCTGAAGGGATGACGGCATGACGACCTCGACTGAAGCCCGTTCGGGCGTCCGTTCCGCGACTCACAAGCGGACCAGGACGGCGAAGAACGCGGTCGGCCTCGGGCTGCGGATGCGCCGCAACTGGCAGCTGTACGCGATGCTCCTGCTGCCGATGCTCTGGCTGGCGATCTTCGCCTACTGGCCGATGTACGGCGTGATCATCGCGTTCAAGGACTACAACGTGGTGCAGGGGATCTGGGGCAGCCCGTGGGCCGGCATGAAGTACTTCGACCGGTTCGTGGAGTCGTACCAGTTCTGGCGGCTGATCAAGAACACCGTGTACCTGCACGTCTACGAGCTGGTGGCGACGTTCCCGTTGCCGATCATCCTCGCGCTCTGCCTGAACACGATCCGGAAGAAGTGGTTCAGCCGGGCGTCGCAGCTGATCACCTACGCGCCGCATTTCATCTCCACCGTCGTCGTGGTGGGTCTGCTCGTGGTGCTGACCAGCCCGAACACCGGCGTGACCAACAAGCTCCTGGGTCTGTTCGGCATCGGGCCGCAGAACCTGATGGGGGACTCCGGGATGTTCCGGCATCTCTACGTCTGGTCGGGCGCGTGGCAGACGATGGGGTTCGCGGCGATCATCTACCTGGCCGCGTTGACCAGCGTGCCGCCGGAACTGCACGAGGCAGCGATCGTGGACGGGGCCTCACGGTTGCGGCGGATGTGGCACATCGATCTGCCCGCGATCGTGCCGGTGGCGGTGATCCTGCTGATCCTGGACATCGGCAGAATCCTGTCCGTCGGGTTCGAGAAGGTGCTGCTGATGCAGAACAGCCTGAACCTCGACGTGGCCGAGGTGATCGACACCTACGTCTACAAGATCGGTCTGGCGTCGTCCGTGCCGCAGTTCAGCTATGCGACCGCGATCGGGCTCTTCAGATCGGTGATCGGTTTGGTGCTACTGGTGCTGGCGAACACCTTCGCCCGTAGGTTCGCCAAGTCGAGCCTCTGGTGAGCTAGTCGGCGGCCTGGCGGTGCAGTCCGGTCGCCAGGACGGCCGAGAGCAGGAGCGCGCAGGTGCTGGTCATCGCGACCAGCACCTTCACGCCGTTCAGGCCGGTGGCGGTGTGGGTGCCGAGCACGATCCCGGCGGCCACCGCGAGGACGACGAGGCCGATCCAGATCACCAGCGCGGCGCGTTTCTCCTGCTGCGCGATCGCGGCGTACACGACGAGCTGCAGTACGGCGTACGCGGAGCCGGCGACGGCGAACATCCAGGTGTACGGGCCGAGCGGCGCGTACTTCTCCTTGCCGCCGATGACCTCGACGACGATGCCGGGCAGGATCAGCGTGCCGACGACGGCGCAGACGCCCAGGCCCGCGACGGCCAAGATCGAGCGCCGCAGCCGGACGGTGTCGCCGGGAGAGTTGGCCAGCGACGGGAACACGAGCACGATGACGAACTGCGGCAGGAACAGGCAGGCCTTCGCGATGATCAGCCCGGCCGCGTAGTAGCCGCTGTCCTTCTCGTCGAGCAGGGCGCGGGCGAAGAGCACGTCCGCGTTGGCCAGCGCGAAGAACGCGAGCAGGGTGTGCGTGCCGTGCACCGACTCCCGCAGTACGTCCTTGACCTGCTGAGTGGTCGATCCGCCCGATCCGCGCAGGAAGAACTGACCCAGCAAGGCCGGTACGGCGGCACCTAGCGCGAGACCGGCCATGGCCCAGTCGAGCGACGGGTGGATAAGCAGTGCGCCGCCGCCGAGCACCAAGCGGCCGACCCCGGTGGAGAAGTAGACGCCGGCCAGCTCGGTCCAGCGCTGGCTGCCCTGCAGTACGCCGAGCTGCGAGCCCATGAGCGTCAGACCGCCCAGCGTCGGAGCGAGCAGCAGGACAGCGACGACCGAATCGATGTGGAGCAGCCACATGAACAGCGGGGTCAGTACCAGGCAGAGCGCCGTGAGACCGAGAGCTGATCGGCGTCCAGCTCGCAGCATCGCGTCAGCCAGCTCGGCTGCGCCGTGGCCGGTATGTGTGGCGAGCTGGCGAGCGCCGGCCGCCTGTAGACCCAGCGAGGCGACATTGCCGATCAGCAGCAGACCCAGGAGGGCGGTGATCGCTCCGAACTGCTCGGGCATCAGCCGGCGGGAGCTGATCAGCGTGAACCCGTAGGCGGCCACGTTCATGATCGCCATCGCGACGGCGACCACCGTGGCGCTGCGCAGGAAGGCACTGCGGGGCGCCTGCGGTTGGGTGGTGCCCGACGTCATACTGCGCTGCCTCAAATCAGTGGGGTGATATTGCCGACCTCACGGTACGGCAACGATGCCGTTCGGAGGCCGTCGGATCCGTTAATGTCCCGCCGGTGGGGAGGCTGAAAGCAGGCGGTTCGGAGCAGGTGGTCTGGCGAGCGCGGCTCGTGCTGGGCTGCCTGGCTCTGGTGGCCCTGTGCTTCCAGCAGGTTCCGGGCAAGATCCTGGCGGACAGCAGGATCGAGTTGACCGCCGCGCCCGGCCGGTTCCTGTCGCGGGCTCTGCACTTGTGGGACCCGCACACTGCCTTCGGCCAGGTGCAGAGCGACGCCTTCGGCTACCTCATGCCGATCGGGCCGTTCCACTGGCTGCTGGACGCTCTGTCAGTTCCGGACTGGATCACCCAACGCCTGTGGTGGTCGCTGGTCCTCTGCGTCGCCTTCCTCGGTATCTGGAAGCTCTGCAACGTCCTGGAGTACGGCGTCCCGTGGACCCGCTTCGCCGTCGCACTGCTCTACGCCCTCGTCCCACGGGTGTTCGGTGAGTTCCCCATTGAGGTGTGGCCGATGGCCATGGCTCCGTGGATCCTGCTGCCACTCGTGTCGCCCCGTGCCCGCTCCGGCTGGTGGCGCGCCAGTTGGTCGGCCCTGGCGTTCGCGCTGATCGGTGGCGCAGACCCGGTCGCCGGCGCTGCGACGCTCGTCGTACCGGCGATCTGGCTGGTCAGCCAACGGAAGCTCAAGCTCTTGGCGGGCTGGCTCGGCTTTGTGGTGGCTGCGTCCATCTGGTGGCTGGTGCCGCTCGCGCTGCTACTCCAGTACGGCGCTGCGCCGCCGGGGCCGCGCTGGTTGCCGGTGATCGGCGCGCTCATCGGACTGCCGCTCGCACTCGCCGCAGCGCACTACCTGCGCCGCCTGGCCAATCTGTCCGTGGCGCGAGGCGTCAACCGCCGCGTCGTACCGGCTGTGGTCGCATGTCTGGCTGTGGCTGCTGCCGCGCCCGTGGTCCTGCTACGACCGGACGGGGCATCAGCCGCAATCCCAGCGCACTGGAACGCTGCCGCGGCTTGGCTGGACGACCAGTCCGCTCCGGGCAGCGTCCTGCTCCTGTCCAGCACGACCGAACCGCTCACCGCATTGGTCAAGCGACCGATGGCCGCACTGACGGACGACGTGAAGCGCCGTGTCGACTCCGGCGTCGGTGACCAGACACTGCGGCAGGAGCTCGAGCACGACGGTGTCCGGTACGTCGTGGTGCGCAATGACCTGGAGGACACCCTCGCGATCCACGAGAGCCTGGCCGACGCCGGCATCGGACGTGTCGCGTACTTCGGTCCCGGCGGACAGCAGGCCCGCATCGCCTACCCGAGCGTGGAGATCTACGACGTCGGCGCGACCACCCCGGGACGGCTGATCCCGCGGTCCCGGCTCGTGGCGGTCGACGGCACGGCTGACGACGTACCGACTGTTGTGACTGCGCTCGGTGGGAGCGGGGGCGCGGTACTGCGGTCAGACGCCGCGGGCAAGCTTGACGGGCTGCCGTTGATCGAGACCGATGTCAGCAAGCCGGTCGATCAGCAGCCGAGTGCGGTGGTGCTGCGGACTCAGCAGATCGGGCGCTCCGGCTGTCTGCACGTCGGGGCGCGGGCGTTGTGCAGCCAGGAGCAGGCTTCGGCAGCGGCCGAGAGTGGCCTGAGCCGGAACGTGCAGCTGCCGCAGGCTGCGTCGTACGAGGTGCGGGGTACGGCGTTGCCTAAGGATGGTGACGCACTCGAGCGGCTGCTGCCGGTGGCCGGGGCGATCACAGCCACTGCGTCCTCGCGGGAGGTTACGGCGCCGGAGGGCAGGCCGGGTGCGGCTGTCGATCGGGATCCCGGGACGAGTTGGCTGGCGGATCCGGATGACCCGAAGCCGAGCCTCACGCTGAAGTTGCCGGCGGCAAGGGATGTGCGGGGGCTGCGCTTCCAGTCCGATGCCTACCTGGACGGATCGCGGCCGGCCGAGGTCATGCTGCACTTCGACGGCGCCGTACCGGTCCGGGCCACGGTCGACTCGGACGGGTACGTCCGGTTCGCGGCGCGGCACGTGCAGACGATCAAGATCGACTTCACTGCGACGAAGCCGTTGCAGGACGCGCGTCGGAGCCCGGTCGGGGTGACAGAGATCGCCGTGCTCGGCGCGGACGAGCTGCGCAAGGCAGTCGATCCGGACCGCCGAGTCCCGACGTACTGCGGGAACGGTCCGGCGGTGCGCATCGACGGCGTGCAGGCTCGGACACAGGTGACCGCGACCATGCGGGACCTGCTGCAGCGGCGGCCTGTGTCGTTCAGCCTGTGCGGGGCGACGTCGGTGGCGCTGCGGTCCGGGAGCCATCGGGTGGAGGTGCTCGCCGGTGGTGGGCTCGTGCCGATCGAGACCACGCTGGTCAAGGCTGGATTCGGCGACGTGTCTGTGACGCCGGTGCAGGGGGTGGACGTGTGGCGTCCGAACCCGGCGGAGCTGACCGTCGAGGTGCCGGATGCGGACCAGCAGTCTGTGCTGGCAGTCGCGCAGAACTACAACGAGGGCTGGGAGGCGTACGACAGCACCGGCCAGAAGTTGACGCCGATCCGGATCGGCGGCTGGCAGCAGGGATGGGTCCTGCCGGCCGGACCCGAGCAGGTCGTCACGGCCAGCTTCATGCCGGCCCGGAGCTACCGGGCCGGGCTGCTGCTCGGACTGGTCACGCTGCTGGCAGTCCTGGCCGTCGCAGTGTTCTTCCCGAAACGCAGGACCGGCCGCTCGATCAGGCGGTAACTCGCGGCCGCCAGCACGACAGCGCCGACCAGCGTCACCAGCAGCTGTACTACGAACGGTCCGCGCATCACGCCCAGTACGACGTACCCGTACACCACCACGCCGTACGAGAGTCGCGCACCGATCTGCGCCGGGCGACCGCCCAGCACACGGACTGTCTTCGCCGAGGGCGTCAGGATCGGGAACAGCACGCATGCGACGACAGCGGTATAGAGCAGGCTCTTGAGCAGTGCCTGAGCCGGTGTGGGAGCGGAGTGGTCGTACGGTCCGGCGAGCGGGGTCGCGGAGATCAAGAGGAGCGCTGCGGCGATTCCCCACAGCGTCCCGGGGACTCTGGTCAGCGCGTCGAGCGCAGACGGTCCGAGTCGACCTGTGGCGCGGGAGACCTGCCACAACGCCAGACCCATGCCGACGGCGAACCAGCCGAGGTACCCGGGCAGCCAGAGGCTCGCCTCTGCGTGATCGGTCGCCGTGACCGCAGCCATCCACACCGGGCCGAGCACGGTCAGGGCTACCAGTACGAGGAGCCGCCAGCGGACACTGCGTCGAGTCGGGCGCTCGTAGCCGGTCAGCAGCCTGCCTAGGCCGGGGAGGAGCAGGTAGAAGGGGAGCGGTGTTAGGACGGCCCACCGGAGGTATGTGGTCGCTGGGTGTGGGACGAAGGCGATCGACAGTACGACGGTGAGGAGCAGCGCCGGGAGGATCCGCAGCGCCCGGGCACGCAGATAGGGCAGGGTGAGCGGCGGCTCGGTGGCCGAGAACCATGCGACGACGTGCGGCCGATAGAGCAGGAAGCCTGAGATCGCGCAGAAGATCGCCCAGCCGACGTCCAGCCGGGACACGACACCGGCGAGCGGCGCATCCGTGTGCAGGCCGACCAGTGCGGTCACCACTGCGAGCGCTGCGATTGCCCGCAGCCCGTCCACTGCTGGGAATCGGGTCATGCGCTCAGCGCCTTGTGTGCGGTCCAGATGGCCGTTCCGGGGACCAATGGGCCGCGCTCCGGACCCCAACCGCCCCAGACCAGCTCATGCCCGGCCGGCCACTCCGGCTCGAGGAGGTCGTCGACGACGAAGCCCGCACCGGTCAGTTCGCGGATCCAGTCGCCGGTGGTGCGATGGTGCTCGGCATACACCGGCGTACCGGACTCGTCGACCTCGACGTACGGCGTCCGGTCGAAGTACGAGTGGGTGATGCGCAGTCCGGCCGGCGACGGGTCGTCGGGCATGGTCCAGCGGAACGGGTGGGTCACCGAGAACACGAGCAGACCACCTGGCTTCAGGACGCGCTCCAGCTCGCGGAACGCCGTACCGACGTCGGCGACGAACGGCAGTGCGCCGAAGGCTGAGCAGGCAGTGTCGAACGTGCTGTCGGCGTACGGCAGCGCTACGGCGTCCGCGGCGACGGTGCGGACCGACGTACCGGTCCGGGCGTCGAGGTCCTTGGCGATCCGGAGCTGCTCGAGAGAGATGTCGAAGGCAACGACGTCGGCGCCCTGGCCGACCAGCCACCGCGAGCACTGGGCCGCGCCGCAACCGACCTCGAGGATCCGCTTGCCCCGGACCGGTCCCAGCAGCTGAGCTGCCTCCTCGTCGACACCCTCCGGGGACCAGATGAACCGGTCGTCGCCGAGGAAGTTGCCGTGCTCCTCCAGGTACTCGTCGGCTGCCGAGTCCCAGTAGGTACGACTGGCCCGCGAGGTCTCCACCTCGGTCAGTTCCACCCGTACCGGCCTGTTCACCTCGCACACTCTAGTGTCGAAACCATGAGCGACTTCGCCGCGAGTGCTGTTCCGTTGCCAGGCGGTTATCAGGGCCAGACCTATGCGGTCAGCGCGGGCGGCGAGGACGCCGTACTCAAGCTGTATGTGAAGGACCCCGGGCGGGCAGTTGTGGACGCTGCGCTGCTCCAGTTGGTGCGTGGGCTGCTCCCGGTGCCGCGAGTGCTCGACGTGAAGCGCGAGGGCACGCCCGACGACCCGCCGTACCTGCTGACCGAGCGGTTGCCTGGCGTGAACCTCGAGATCTACCTGGCGACCGCCGGGGAGGACGAGCGGCGGCAGGTCGGAGAGCAGTTGGGGGAGCTGCTGGCGCGGCTGAGCGGGATGCCGTTCCGCTCGTTCGGGCTGTTCCGTGACGGGGACCTCGGGATCGAGCCGCTTCGCGGGGACCTGGAGCAGTACGTCGACAGCCTGGATCTGGGGATGACGCCGGCGCAGCGGGAGGGCCTGGAGAGCGTGTTCACGTACGCCGAGGACCTGCTGGCCGAGGGCGTCGAGCGGTTCTGCCTGGTGCACAGCGACTTCAACCCGAAGAACCTGCTGGTCGACCCGAAGACAGTCCGAATCACCGGTCTCATTGATTGGGAGTTCGCGCACAGCGGGTCGCCGTACGCCGATCTGGGCAACCTGCTCCGCTTCAGCACGGACCAGGTGCTGGCCGGAGCCGTCCTCGACGTACTGCGCGGGAGCGGGCTGCTGCGGGCGAGCGGGCTGGGGGAGCGGCTCGTCGACCTCGGCCGGGCGGCGGATCTGTGGGCGCTGCTGGACCTCGCCACGCGGGCGGCGGACCACGGGATCGCCGCCGCGGCGCACCGGCTGGTCTTCCGAATGGCGGACACCGGAGACCTCTCCGCAGGCCGTCCGGACCTGGACGTCGTACTCTGAGGTCAATGGCACGTCGAGAGACCCCGGCGGGCGCTCGGTAGGGACCGGGTGCCCCAGGTTGTGCTGCCTCCGTGAAGACCGGTATTCTGTCAGATGCGCTATGGGCCCGCGCGACCTCGGACCGAGCAGGCTCGTGACTCGCAGCAGTCGGTGGTGAATCTGTCGTCTTCAGGCAATCCCGCGGTTTGGTGCGATCCAAAGGTTCATGACGCAACCGCACGACACCACCAGTCCACGGAGCAACCCACCACATGACGGCCAGCATCGAGGCACCTCTCGACCCCGCAGTACGCACCACCCCGCAGGTAGCGGTCAATGACATCGGGTCGGAGGAAGACTTCCTCGCGGCGATCGATCAGACCATCAAGTACTTCAACGACGGCGACATCGTCGAGGGCACCATCGTCAAGGTCGACCGGGACGAGGTCCTGCTCGACATCGGTTACAAGACCGAAGGCGTGATCCCCTCCCGCGAGCTGTCGATCAAGCACGACGTCGACCCGAACGAGGTCGTCAACGTCGGCGATCACGTCGAGGCCCTGGTTCTCCAGAAGGAGGACAAGGAAGGCCGTCTGATCCTCTCGAAGAAGCGCGCCCAGTACGAGAAGGCCTGGGGCACGATCGAGAAGATCAAGGAAGAGGACGGCGTCGTCACCGGCACCGTCATCGAGGTCGTCAAGGGTGGACTCATCCTGGACATCGGCCTCCGTGGCTTCCTGCCGGCCTCGCTCGTCGAGATGCGTCGTGTCCGCGACCTCCAGCCGTACGTCGGCCAGGAGATCGAGGCCAAGATCATCGAGCTGGACAAGAACCGCAACAACGTGGTCCTGTCCCGCCGGGCGTGGCTGGAGCAGACGCAGTCCGAGGTGCGGATGAACTTCCTCACCCAGCTGCAGAAGGGCCAGATCCGCAAGGGTGTCGTCTCCTCGATCGTCAACTTCGGTGCGTTCGTGGACCTCGGCGGCGTCGACGGTCTGGTGCACGTCTCGGAGCTGTCCTGGAAGCACATCGACCACCCGACCGAGGTGGTCGAGGTCGGCCAGGAGGTCACCGTCGAGGTGCTGGACGTCGACATGGACCGCGAGCGCGTCTCGCTGTCGCTGAAGGCGACCCAGGAAGACCCGTGGCAGCAGTTCGCCCGGACCCACCAGATGGGCCAGATCGTGCCCGGCAAGGTCACCAAGCTGGTTCCGTTCGGTGCGTTCGTCCGCGTGGAGGAGGGCATCGAGGGTCTGGTGCACATCTCCGAGCTGGCCGAGCGGCACGTCGAGATCCCGGAGCAGGTCGTCCAGGTCAACGACGACACGATGGTCAAGATCATCGACATCGATCTCGAGCGTCGCCGCATCTCGTTGTCGCTGAAGCAGGCCAACGAGGGGCTAGACCCGGTCTCGGACGACTTCGACCCGACGCTCTACGGCATGACGGCGACGTACGACGACCAGGGCAACTACATCTACCCGGAGGGCTTCGACCCGGAGACGGGCGAGTGGCTCGAGGGCTTCGACGCTCAGCGCGAGGAGTGGGAGCGGCAGTACGCCGAGGCCCACACGCGCTGGGAGGCCCACAAGAAGCAGATCGAGGACGCCAAGACGGCGGACGTCGAGGCCGGCGAGGCATCGACGTACTCCTCGGCCGCTGCCCCGAAGGACGACGCTCCCGTAGAGGGCGCGCTCGCTTCCGACGAGGCGCTACAGGCCCTCCGCGAGAAGCTCACCGGCCAGGGCTGATCCCCGACCGGAAGCTCCTCCGGCTGTCCCACGAGAACCCCCGCACCTCCAGGTGCGGGGGTTCTCGCATTCCCGAAGACCAAAGAAAAGAACAAAGGAAGGAACAGGCATGGAGTGGTGACTGGCTTCGGTGAGCGGCCGGAGGTTCGCCTGCGGGCCGTCTTCTCGGAACATAACTGACACTGAGCGCAAACTTCTTTCCGGAAAGCGGTAGGACCACCGCTAGCCCTCCATCCTTCTGAGAAGCCCCCTATTCAGAAGTCCTGGGTCAGTCCGCGTCGTCGAAGCGCGGTGGGACCGTGGGAAGAGCTTGAAGACCAGAGAAGACGAGCTGCTTCGATGTCCGGTCCGGGTTTGGCTTGCGCCGCCAAGTCGTGCTTGCGCTCGGAGCCTGCCCAGACACCAACCGGATCCGGTGTCGGGTTCGCCGAGTCGTGGGTTCTGGCGATATTTTGCAGCCGCTATCCACGACTCGGCGTACCGGCCCGGCGCCATTCTCCACGACTCGGCGAACCAGCCGACCGGGTGGCCGCCGGCGTCAGCCACTCCGCCAAATCCGTTTCCCAGTTTGACGGTTCTTCGCAGTGCAGAGCGCCCTCGCGGCTGCGGGCACAGGTGACCGCGGCGACCGCAAGGCCGAGGCCGACAGCGGGTTCTCTGCCTGCACCACGCTTCGGCAAACAGGGCGTGATCGCCTGCAACGATCCGGCCGACCAGGAAATCCAGCAGTTGGTGGCCAAGCGTGAACATCCCGCGGCCGTTCCGCGGGCGACGCTAGCGCGGCCGGTTGGGGTCGGGGATGCTTTGGGGGTGGAGTATGTGTCCAGGGTGGCGCGGGGGCCGCTGGATGGGTTGGTTGATGACCTTTACTACCTGGAGGGTGTGCCGCCGTACGCTCGGTTGACGTTGCCGCCGATGCCGGGGGCGCTGTTGATCGTCAACCTCGGGGCGCCGTTCCGCATTCGTGGCGGTACCGATGTCGAGATGGGCGAGTACGCCGACGGTTGCGTGGTCAGCATGCCTACGCGCGCGTTCGAGTTCGGCTACCCGCGCTGGACCCGGTCTGTCGGGGTGCACCTCAAGCCGTGGGGGTTGGCGCCGTTCCTGCGGATGCCCGCAGCCGAGCTGTGTGACCGGCCGGTGACGTTAGAGCAGGTTTGGGGCCGACCCGCCGTTGCTGAGCTGCGCGACCGGCTGGCCATGGCGGACGGACCGCACGAGATGCTGACGCTGCTCGAGGAGGAGTTGATGCGACGGCTGAGCGAGACCGCTGGCCTGGGGCTGGTCCGCCATACGAGCAGCCTCCTCGCGGCGACCGGCGGAGCGGCGGCGGTCGGCGACTTGAGCGTGGCAGCCGGTGTCAGCAGCACTCATCTGGCACAGCGGTTCAAGGAGCTCATCGGCGTCACGCCGAAGCGGCTGGCCCGCACGTACCGCTTCACCGCCACCGTGTTCGCGATCGACCCCGCCGGACCGATCGACTGGGGCGACCTCGCCGCCCGCGCAGGCTACTTCGATCAGGCCCACTTCGGCCACGAGTTCCGCGCGTTCACCGGGCTCACGCCGACCCGGTACGTCGAAGTCCGGCGACGGTTCCTGCGCGAACATCCCGGCCACGCGATCGACGGCTGGCCGCTGCCGGCCGATTGATTTCTTACAAGAGCCGCAGCTCACCACACGCTAATTTGTGGACACGCCACAGCAGAGGAGGGCCCCGATGGGCAAGGTGGTCATGTACGCCTCGGTATCGGTAGACGGCTTTATAGCGGACGAGAACGACCAGCCCGGACCGCTGTTCGACTGGTTGCTCAGCGGTGATGTCCCGTTGGACGAGAGCGGCGTGGTGAAGGTGTCGCAGACGTCCTTCGACTACGTCCGGCCGTACTGGGACCAGATCGGGGTGACGATCGCCGGCCGCCACGTCTTCGACATAACGGACGGCTGGGACGGAAAGCCTCCAAGCGGGATCGACCACGTCGTCGTCGTGACCCACCGGCCGGCGCCCGAGGGCTGGGACGCCGACGCGCCGTTCCACTTCGTCGACGGTATCGAGGCAGCCATGGCCAAGGCGCAGGAGCTCGCGGGTGACCGCATCGTCGAGGTCGCCGCCGGCGACGTCGGTGGCCAGATGCTCGCGGCGGGCCTGGTCGACGAGGTGCGCATGGACGTCACACCCGCCGTACTCAGCTCCGGCAAGCGCTACTTCGGCTCGGTCCACGCCCAGCACCTGCTCGAGGATCCCGACGTGCTGCAGGGCAACCGAGTACTCCACCTGCGCTACCAGGTACGCCGCCAACCGACCTGAGCGGGGCGGCCGCCCGGTCGGCTGGTTCGCCGAGTCGTGGAGAAAGGCCCCGGGCCGGTACGCCGAGTCGTGGACAGCGGCTGCAAAATATCGCCAGAACCCACGACTCGACGAACCCGACGCCGGATCTGGTTGGTGTCTGGGCAGGCTGGGCGCCGGCCGGCGTAGGCCGGCGCTTTGTGGAAAGAAGTTTGCGCTCAGTGTCAGTTATGTTCCGAGAAGACGGCCCGCAGGCGAACCTCCGGCCGGTCACCGAAGCCAGTCACCACCCATGTCTGTTCTTTTCCTTCTTTTACTAGTTCTTTTGTTTCTGCTCTGGGCTTTTCAGTCGTAGGGGCGGCGGATGCGGGGTTTGCCTAGGTCGGTGCCCCATTGGCCGCGGCCTTCGCCTTTGAGGCGCATTTTCAGTTCCATCACGTGGGCTCGGGCGCCGCTCGCGGAGAAGAAGCCGATGCGGTACGGCTCGTTCGGGGCGCCGGCTTCCCACGCCGGGACCTGCTGCTCGCCGTAGCGGACCAGGCGGACCGGCGGGTCCTCGCCGGCCTGGATGCGGGCTGCGTCCTGGGCGCAGGCCGGCACCTTCCGGGTCCCGCCGCTGCGTGGCGTCCAGACCACGTCGCGCGCGGCCGGACCGTGCTGCGGGTTGAAGAAGCAAGGCGTACGGCGTTCGGGCAGCGGATCGCCCGCGACCCGGGCACGGACACACGCGAGCGAGTAGCGTCCCCCGGTCAGGGTGTCGACGATCGCACTGATCGCCTCGAACGAGCTGAGCCGGTCCACCAGCCGCTCGGCGGTCTCGTACGCGTCCAGAGCGGTCTGGTAGTCGTGCCGAGCCTCCGCGTCGAGCGCATTGCCCTCCAGTAGCTCACCGAGCCGGGTCAGCTCCTCCCCGAACTGAACGACGTCCTCCTCGGCCATCCTCCGGACGTGTTTCAGTTCCTGCCCGTCCGACCGCCGTCGCCACCACCCCATAAGCCATGGTAGGGCGTGTCGATAGGGTGCGGGGGTGCTGAGAGTGGGACTGACTGGCGGGATCGGGGCCGGGAAGAGTGCGGTGTCGTCGCGGCTGGCTGAGCGGGGCGCGGTGGTGATCGACTCCGACGTACTGGCTCGGGAGGTGGTCGCACGGGGGACCGACGGGCTGGACGAGGTGGTCGCGGCGTTCGGTTCCGGCGTACTGACTGCTGACGGTGACCTGGACCGGCCGGCGCTCGGCAAGATCGTGTTCGGCGACGAGACCGCCCGACGGAAGCTCGAGGCGATCGTCCACCCGCGGGTCCGGGCGCGCGCCGCCGAGATCGAGCACCAGGCGTCGGAGGACGCGATCGTGGTGCACGACATCCCGCTCCTGGTGGAGACCGGTCAGGCCGGCAGGTTTGACGTCGTACTCGTGGTCGACGTACCGGTCGAGGTGCAGGTGGAGCGGCTGACGTCGCAGCGCGGGATGACTGACGCGGAAGCGAATCAGCGGATCGCCAGCCAGGCGACCCGGGAGGACCGCCTCGCGGCCGCGGATGTGGTGGTGGACAACGCCGGGAGCCTGGCAGATCTTGACCGCCGGCTCGACCAGGTGTGGGAACAACTCACAGGCCACGGTCCGGACACGAAAAGGTGACCCTCGCGCGGTAAATGATGAATCCGGGACCGGCTGTACGAGAATCTGTCCCGGTCCGGCCCGGGGTGACTCCTGCAGGCCGGCCACCGACGGCGCGCCCTGCGCCGGCCCGGACGTCCGATGTAGGGAGGATGGCGTGGTGTGTCCGCGCTGCAGCTCTGACGTCCCCGAGGTCTCGCATTTCTGTCACCACTGTGGCAATGACATGCGTACCGGGGATGCCGAGCGCAAGAAGGCGTACGCCGCCAAACCCGATGAGCCGGTGGCGTCGTTCAAACTGGTCTCGACGATCATGCCCCAGGGGTCCGGCCAGCAGCCGTACACCTACAAGGTCGCGCTCGGCATCGCCCTGCTGCTGACCGTGGTGACGGCCGCTCTCGGCGCGCTGCCGGTGGCGATCATGATCGCGGCCTTCGCCATCCCGATCGTCTACATCATCTACTTGTACGACGTGAACCTCTGGGAGGACGAGCCGATCCCCGTGGTCGCCGCGGCCTTCGTGCTGACCGGCGTACTCGCGGCCGTCTTCACCTGGCTGTGGAAGGACAAGCTGGCGCTCTCGCTGGACACCATCGGCGGCAACAGCGCCGGTCCGTCCGGGCGGGACCTGCTGATCCTGCTCCTGCTGGTGCCGGTGGTGTCGGAGCTCATCCGGCAGATCGGCCCGCTCTACCTGGCCTCGCGGCCGCGGTACGACGACCTGATGGACGGCTTCACCTTCGGCGTGGTGGCCGGTGTCGGCTACGCCTGCTTCGAGACGCTGGTGCTGCACTGGGGCTGGATCAGCGGCGGCTTCGCCGGTCCGGGCAGCAGTGCCGGCACGTGGATCTCGATCGTGGTGCTGCACGGCTTCATCAAGCCGCTGGTGTACGGCTCGGCGACCGGTCTGGCCGGTGCGGAGTTCTCCGGCCTCGGCGAGGGGTACGACGGGTTCACGCCTCGCTGGGTGGCCGGTCTGCTCCAGGCGATGGCGGTGAACGCGCTCTTCCAGGGCGGCGTCTACCTGCTCGGCTTCGTCGGCGGACACGGCTCGACGATCGGCTCGATCCTCGGTGTGGTCTGGGGCCTGCTGCTGCTCGGCGCGCTGATCATCCGGGTGCGGACCGTGCTCCACAAGGGCCTGCTCGAGGCTGCACTCGAGTCGGCCGCGCGGGGCGGTTCCAACCACGCGTCGGGCGACCTGGCGTTCTGCTCGCGCTGTGAGATGCCGCTGCTCCCGCAGTCCGACTTCTGCTCCGCCTGTGGCACCTCGGTGCGATCCGTGCCGAAGTCCGCCCGCGGGGTATCCGCACCGACCGCCGCACCGACCGCCGCGACGACTGGGGAGACGCAGGCATGAGCAACCAGCAGCCGCCGTACGGCGGTGGCCAGGGCGGACAGCAGCCGTACGGCGGCCAGCCGGGCCAGCCGGGCCAGCCGGGCCAGCCCGGTCAGCAGGGTCAGCCTGGCCAGCCGGGTCAGCAGCCTGGGTATGGCCAGCAGCCCGGGTACGGGCAGCCGCCGCAGGGGCAGCCTGGCTACGGGCAGCAGCCGCCCCAGGCGCAGCCCGGCTATGGTCGGCCGCAGCAGGCGCCGTACCCACCGCAGGGCCAGCCGCCCCAGCAGGGCCAGCCCCCGCAGCACGGTCAGCCGCCGCAGCAGGGCTACCCGGGTCAGCAGCAGTACCCGCAGCAACAGGGCTACCCCGGTCAGCAGCAGTACCAGCAGGGGTTCTCGGGCCAGCAACAGCAGCAGTACGGCGGCGGCCAGCAGCCGTGGAACAGCCAGCAGCCGCGACGCAAGGGCGGTGGCGGCAAGACACTGCTGATCGCGGGCGGCGCGTTCGCCGTGGTCGCAGTGATCGGTGTCGTACTGGCGCTCGTCTTCAACGGCGACGACAAGAAGGCCGACCCGAGCCCCATCCCGACGACGCAGCCGACGAACCAGCCGACGACCGGTCAGAGCACCGAGCCGACGGGCGTCGACGAGGGTATCGAGGTCTCGCAGGGCGTCTACGTCAAGCCGCAGCCGGGCTACGTCCGCAAGAGCCTGAACGGGTTCGACGGTGTGTACCTGCTGAAGCAGGGTGAGGCGTACTTCATGGTCGACGCGTGGAAGGCCGCAACCGACGAGACCACCGACACCGTGCTGCCGAAGCTGCTGAACGCCGAGACCAAGGACCTGTCCTCGGTGAAGACCGGCCAGCCGAAGGTGACCAAGCCGGGGCCGGACGACAAGACTCCGGTCAAGGTCGTCACCACGCAGAACTTCAGCGCGATCTCCAGCAGCCAGAACGGCAGCCTGCCGGTGGTCGGCTTCGTCGGCGTGATCGAGCGCAACGACGGCGTCATCACGATCGTCCGGGTGTACGGGCGCAAGGACAAGGTAGCGACGATCCAGACGGACTCGGACGCGATGTTGTTGTCGGTGGTCAAGAGTCAGTGAGCGGAAAACGCGACAAGGGTTCCAGCAGCAACCCCTGGGTCCCCAAGCCCGGGCCGGAGGCTGACGACGCCGAGCAGGAGGAGCAGCTCCCGCCGTCGCCGTGGGACCTCGAGGTGCCACCACCACCGTCGCCCTGGGGCGACGGTGGTGCACCTGGTCCCGGACCAGGTCCGGCCACGCAGACGTCGTCGGCCTGGGGTGAGAACGTCGGGCCGCCGTCGCTGCGGCGTCCGGTGCCGGAGAAGAAGCGCGGTTTCCGGTTCCCTCCGCTGCTGATCCCGGTCGGCGCCGGCCTGATCGTGGTCGCGTTGGTGGCCGTCGCGCTGGTGCTGCTGTCCGGCGGCGGCGACGACAAGGCCGACCCGACGCCCAGTACGCCGGTCGGTACGCCGACAGCGCCGAAGTCGTCGTACCAGCCGCCGCCGAACGCGATCCAGGTCGGATTCGGGGTCTCGATCGTCCCGGTGCAGGGGTGGTCGCTGTTCACCAAGGAGACGCAGGGCAAGCAGGTCGCGACGTACCCGCCGAACGACAACATCAACGCGCGGGCGTTCCTGTGGGTGCGGCAGAAGCAGAACGTCACCGCGCAGGCGTACCTGCTGGGGATCGTCGAGGGCGAGACCGGGGAAGAGGTCGCGCAGCTCGGGAACGTACGGAACCTGCCGTGCCCGAAGGACGTCTTGGTGGAGTGCGTCGCGATCGACTACACCTCCACGGCCAAGGAGAACGGCCAGGACGTGCGGGTCCAGGGCTCGGTCGAGGTGTACCGGCGCAAGGACAACGTGGTCACCGCACTGGACTTCCGGACCCGGGTCGACTTCGCCCAGAAGGCTCTGGCGGACGCCGCGATCATGAAGAAGTCCGTGATCGACAGCCTGTGACGAACCACCGGAACTACCGCGAGGAAACGCTATGAGTCAGCAGTACGGTCCGCCCCCGGGCCCGCCGCCCGCACCTGCTCCCGCTCCTGGTGGTTGGGGTACTGCGCCGCAGGGCGGGCCGGGTACGGCGCCTGGCGGCTGGGGGCCGGCAGGGGCCGGCGGTGCTGGTGGTGGGCGTCCTGGCGGCTGGGGACCGGGGCCGCAGCGGCCGCCGCATCAGCGGCCGAAGTCGAACAAGACGGCGTGGATCATCATGGCCGGTGCGATCGTCGCGGTGCTGCTGGTCGCGACCGGTGTGGTGCTGCTCGTGAACGGCGGAGGTAAGGACAAGCCGGTGAGTCAGCAGACGCCGGACCCGGTCGGCACGCTGTTCACGCCGTCGCCGACTCCGACGCCGAACGACTCCAAGGGACCGAACGACGTCGGTGTCGAGGTCGGCTGGGGGATCTGGTTCACCCCGGCCAAGGGCTGGCTGAAGTCCCCGGACAAGACCTACGCCGGGCAGAACTGGATCCTGCAGCAGTTCAACGCCCGCGGCCTGATCGACGGGTACTACTGGGTCCGGCAGACGGAGCTGTACGACGCCAAGAGCTTCGCCGAGCACCTCGTCGACATCGAGTCGGCCAGCTACCAGGGCGTGAAGATCGGCAAGACCGTGGCCTGCAGCATCCCGAACCCGAACATCACCGCCTGCTACGCGGTGCAGTACAACGGCACCTACGTGACCAAGACCGGCGCGAAGATCGCGATGAAGGGCTTCGTCACCGCCTACCAGGACAAGTTCAAACGAGTCACCGCCACCGACGCAGCCCTCGAGGCCCGCGTCTACGCCCGCCGGGTCAACGAGCTCATCTACATGAACAACAGCGTCGTCAAAAGCTTCTGACCTGGGGTTTTAGAAACTGTCGGTGGGGGCCGACGCCCCCCGACCACCCGCCGAGCGGAGCGAGGCGGGTGTGTTTTTAGAAACTGTCGGAGCGGGGCCGTACGGTGGAGGGCATGAGACAGGTCTCGGATCTCCAGCGTATGGTCGCCCCGCTGAAGGTGGTGTCGGATTTCGATCCGGCGGGTGACCAGCCGGCCGCGATCGCGGACCTGGAGCGGCGGATCAACGCCGGCGAGCAGGACGTCGTGCTGCTGGGCGCGACCGGTACCGGTAAGACCGCGACGATCGCCTGGCTGGCCGAGAAGATCCAGCGCCCGATGCTGATCCTCCAGCCGAACAAGACGCTCGCCGCCCAGTTCGCGAACGAGTTGCGCCAGTTCTTCCCTGCCAACGCCGTCGAGTACTTCGTGTCGTACTACGACTACTACCAGCCCGAGGCGTACGTACCGCAGACGGACACCTACATCGAGAAGGACTCCTCGATCAACGAGGAGGTCGAGCGCCTCCGCCACTCCGCGACCTGGTCACTGCTGACCCGCCGCGACGTGGTCGTGGTCGCGACGGTGTCCTGCATCTACGGCCTGGGCTCCGCCGACGAGTACCTGAACCGCATGATCCACGTGAAGGTCGGCGCCGAGATGGACCGCGACGGCCTACTCCGCAAGCTCGTCGGCGTGCAGTACGCGCGCAACGACCTGGCCGGCACCCGCGGCACGTTCCGGGTCCGCGGCGACACGCTCGAGGTCTTCCCGGTCTACCAGGAGCTCGCCGTCCGGGTGGAGTTCTTCGGCGACGAGATCGAGCGCGTGATGACGCTGCACCCGCTGACCGGCGAGGTCATCAGCGAGGAGGACGAGGTCTACATCGGCGCCGCCACGCACTACGTGACCGCGCCGGAGCGGATGGAGCGCGCGATCACCTCGATCGAGGCCGAGCTCGAGGAGCGACTCGGCGAGCTCGAGCGCAACGGGCAGCTGCTGGAAGCACAGCGGCTCAGGATGCGTACGACGTACGACATCGAGATGATGCGCCAGATCGGCACCTGCTCGGGGATCGAGAACTACTCGCGGCACACCGACGGCCGTGAGGCCGGCACTGCGCCGCACTGCCTGCTCGACTACTTCCCCGAGGACTTCCTGCTGGTCATCGACGAGTCGCACGTGACCGTCCCGCAGATCGGCGGGATGTACGAGGGCGACATGTCCCGCAAGCGGACCCTGGTCGAGCACGGCTTCCGGCTGCCGTCCGCGATGGACAACCGGCCGCTGCGCTGGGAGGAGTTCCTCGAGCGGATCGGCCAGACCGTCTACCTGTCCGCGACCCCGGGGCAGTATGAGCAGGACAAGTCCGACGGGTTCGTCGAGCAGATCATCCGGCCGACCGGTCTGGTCGACCCCGAGGTGATCGTGAAGCCGACCAAGGGCCAGATCGACGACCTGATCCACGAGATCCGGCTCCGCGTCGAGCGGAACGAGCGCGTCTTGGTCACCACGCTGACCAAGAAGATGTCCGAGGACCTCACCGACTACCTGCTCGAGATGGGCATCCGGACGAGGTACCTGCACAGCGAGGTCGACACCCTCCGTCGGGTCGAGCTGCTCCGCGAGCTGCGCATGGGTGAGTACGACGTACTCGTCGGCATCAACCTGCTGCGCGAGGGCCTCGACCTGCCGGAGGTGTCGCTGGTCGCGATCCTCGACGCGGACAAGGAAGGCTTCCTACGGTCCGGCCGCTCGCTGATCCAGACCATCGGCCGTGCCGCACGAAACGTGTCCGGCCAGGTGTTCATGTACGCCGACAAGATCACCCCGTCGATGGAGCTGGCGATCGACGAGACCAACCGTCGTCGCGCCAAGCAGAACGCCTACAACGAGGCGAACGGCGTCGACCCGCAGCCGCTGCGGAAGAAGATCGCCGACATCACCGACATGCTGGCCCGCGAGGATGCTGACACCGCCGAGCTGCTGGGCTCCGGCCGCACGCAGTCCCGCGGCAAGGCGCCGGTCCCCGGTGGCGGCAAGGCAAAGGCCGGGGAGAAGGCGAAGGAACTGGCCGGCGGGCTCCCGTCGTCCGATCTGGCCGACCTGATCCAGCAGCTCACCGACCAGATGCACAACGCCGCCGCCGAGCTCCAGTTCGAGGTCGCCGCCCGCTACCGCGACGAGATCTCCGAGCTCAAGAAGGAGCTCCGCCAGATGACCAACGCCGGCGCCAAGTAGCCCCGGACCGTCGTACGCCGGCTCTCTCAGCTCCGGCGTACGACGGTGTGGCGCGGCGTCTCGTCCACGGTCAGGGTGAAGATGTCCGGCCGCGCATAATGGCCGACCGAGTCGAAGTCGAAGTACCCGCGATCCAGCTCGGCCAGGTCGAGCTCCGCGAGCAGGACGCCTTCCTCGGCGCGGAGAGGGCCGGCGAGGATCTCGCCCAGCGGCGAGATGATCGCGCTGCCGCCGTTGATGAGCACGGTGTCGCCGTCGGTCAGGTACTGGTTGGCGCTGACGACGAAGCACCGGCCTTCAAGGGCGATGTGTCGCATCGTCGCCTGCCACTGGTCGCGGTCGTCGACCGTGGGCGCGCACCAGATCTGCACACCCTTGGCGTACATGGACTGCCGGAAGAGCGGCATGTAGTTCTCCCAGCAGATCGCCGCCCCGAGGACGCCGACATCTGTCCGAACGGCAGGCATCGTCGACCCGTCGCCCTGCCCCCACAGATACCGCTCCGCCGCGGTCGGCATCAGCTTCCGGTGATGCGCGACCAACCCGTCACGCGGGTCGACGAACACCGCCGTGCAGTAGAGCGTCCCGCCGTCGCGCTCGATCACACCACCGACCAGGTGCACCTCAAGCTCCGCCGCCAGCTCAGCAAGCCGGGCGATCTCAGGTCCGTCGAGTTGTACGGCGGCCTCGCGGTACCGCCGGAACAGCTCCCGCCCCTCCGGCGATCGCGACCCAACGGTGATCCCGAAGTCGAACCCCTTCGGGTACCCGCCGAGGAAGGCCTCCGGCAACACGATCAACCGAGCACCGGCAGCGGCCGCCTCCCGGATGTACCGCTCTGCCTTGACGAGCGTCGCGGGTGTGTCGAAGAGCGCCGACCCCGCCTGGACCGCGGCGACCACAACAGAAGCCATGCCGAGCAGCGTACGACGGCGGTACTGTGCGGTGCGGACGCCTAGGGGAGGAAACATGCTGGACCACGTGTCACTGCAGTGTGACGATCTCGGGGCTGCTCGGGAGTTCTACGAGACGGTGCTGAGCCCACTCGGGATCACGGTGAGCATGGACTTCGGGGATGTGCTCGGGATGTCGGGCCCTGACGGCGTACCGAAGTTCTGGCTCGGGAAGCAGACCACGGGTGGGACCCAGCGGGAGATCCACCTCGCGTTCACCGCGGCGAACCGGGCGGTCGTGGACACGGTGCATCGAGCCGCGAAGAAGCTGGGCGCTGAGGTGCTGCACGAGCCGAAGGAATGGCCGGAGTACCACCCCGGGTACTACGCGGTGTTCATGCGCGACCCCGACGGCAACAACGTCGAGGTCGTCTCTCACAGCTGACGGAGGCCTGCGGTGGCACGGATGAGCGGGGACGAGCTCCTCGAGTACTGCCTGGGGAAGCCCGGCGCGTGGCAGGACGAGCCGTGGGACGGCGACGTGGTCGCGAAGGTCGGCGACAAGATCTTCGCGTTCCTGGGCGGCGGCAGTGGGGTCGGCCTGAAATGCGGCGCCAACCGTGAGGAGGCCGACGAGCTGGTCGACACCTACCCGGACGACGTCAGCAAGATGGCGTACATCGGCCGCTCCGGCTGGAACACGGTGCAGCTCGGGGGAGCGGTGCCCGACGACGAGATCCGCGAGCTGATCGACACGTCGTACGAGACGATCGTCGCGAAGCTGCCGAAGAGCAAGCGTCCGGCCGTCGGCAACTGATCACTCGCTGCAACTATTCCCTGAACCGGCTGTGATCATTTCGACGGGCCGACACGGTCCCGAGGATTTGGAGACTGGGACGTTCACCCGTCACAATGATGGTGGAGAAGGGGAGTATTCCTTCGCGGCGGCATCGTCATCACGGTCAAGGGCTTGTGCCCCACGCCCGGTGCCCCCGGCTGGACTCACTGACTGAGTGCAGCGGAAGAGACCTTCGGAGTCGATATTTCATCTGAGCTCCGGAGGATTCTGTGCACGTAGCTGACTACGTTTGGTACATCACCGTCGGCGTGCTGCTCGCGCTGCTGGCGTTCGACGTCTTCGTCATCGGCCGCCGCCCGCACGAGCCGAGCACCCGCGAGTCGGCGACCGCGATCGCGTTCTATGTCGGCCTCGCGGTGGTCTTCGGCCTCGGCGTCTGGTTCTTCTCCGGCGGGCAGTACGCCGGGGAGTTCTTCGCCGGCTGGCTCACCGAGTACAGCCTGAGCGTCGACAACCTGTTCATCTTCCTGATCATCATGAGTAGATTCGCGGTGCCCAGGAAGTACCAGCAGACCGCGCTGCTGGTCGGCATCATCCTGGCGCTGGTGTTCCGCGGCATCTTCATCGCGATCGGCGCGGCCGCGATCAACGAGTTCTCCTGGGTCTTCTATATCTTCGGCGCGTTCCTGGTCTACACCGCGATCCACCTGGCCAAGCAGGGTGAGAACGACGATGACGACTTCAAGGAGAACGCGGTCATCCGGTTCGCGAAGAAGCGGCTGAACGCCACCGACGAGTACAACGGCGTCAAGCTGACGCTGAAGAAGAATGGCAAGCGGCTCGTCACCCCGATGGCGATCGTGATCATTGCCCTCGGCACCACCGACCTGCTGTTCGCGCTCGACTCGATCCCGGCGATCTACGGCCTGACCCAGGAGCCGTTCCTGGTCTTCACCGCGAACGTCTTCGCGCTGATGGGTCTTCGGCAGCTGTACTTCCTGCTCGGCGACCTGCTGAAGCGCCTGGTGTACCTGTCGCTCGGTCTGTCGGTGGTGCTCGCGTTCATCGGCGTGAAGCTGGTCCTGCACGCGATGCACGTGAATGAGCTGCCGTTCATCAACGGCGGTCACCACATCGGCTGGGCCCCGGAGATCCCGATCTGGTTCTCCCTCGGCTTCATCATCGTGACGCTCGGCATCACCACAATCCTGAGCCTCCGCAAGTCCCGCACCCTCAAGACGGAGGAGCTGGCCGAGGAGCCCGCGGAGCAGCCGGAGCTGCACCACAAGGAGTCCTGACAACCCAACCTCGCTCCGAACCACCTAGGTGGTTCGGAGCGAGGTTTTGTGGTTAGAAGCGGGCTGCTGTGACCAGGGTTGCGCGGCGGTCGTCGGTTAGGGCGCCTTGTTCTAGGCGTTTGCCGGTTTCTGAGGCGTGGAGCATGCCGGTGGGGGAGACGAAGCCGACGTGGTGGATCTGTTTGCCGGGGCGGCCGAAGAAGTACAGGTCGCCGGGCTGGGCCTCGTCTATGGGGATGTTCGGCAGGGTGTCGGCCTGGTCGTGGGCGTCGCGGGGGGTCCGCATGCCGAGGACCCGGCTCACCGTGTGGATCAGGCCGGAGCAGTCGAGCCCATGCGCCGACGTACCGCCCCACAGGTACTCGAGGCCGAGGAACAGCTCACCCAGCCGCAGGCGGTCCTCAGGTCCCGACGGCTCCAGCACGGACCGCAGTGCGTCGTCCGCGATCCAGCCGGACCCACCGTCGGGCGTTGCCACCCGGGTGTATCCGTCGGCGTGCTCCACCGACGACAGCACGGTCGCGAACGACAGCTCCGCAAGCGGGCTACCACCAGGCTCGGCCAGCAGCGACGCGGTCGGTACGTCGATCGCCACCGGGTCGGTCGCGCTCTGCGGCAGTTCACCCAGGTGACTCGACGGGATCCAGCCCGGGTACCCCAGCTCGTCCTGGGAGGACGGCTGCCACGGTGCGAGGATCTCGGACCAGCCGTCGCGCTCCGTGCGCACCAGCACCGGTTCGGCGAACAACAGTTGGGTCAGAGTCCGGCCGTGCAGTCCCAGCCGGGTCTCGGTGTCCATCGACTTGGCCCAGCCGGCCACGTCGGGTTGTGCGGCGGTCGCCGGTGCGTCGATGTCACGCGGCGCGTCCGGCGCGGTCCAGACCGTGCTGATCGGGACCTTGGTAGCGGCTAACTTCATGCGGTCAAGCCTGTCACGCCGAGTCCAGGAGCAGAAGGCAGGTGGATCAGCGAGCCGTCGTACCGGATCCCGCCGGTCACCGGCGCCTCACGCAGCCACCAGGCGGCGTCCAGGTCGTTCACGGTCGTCGTCGGGTACGCCGAAACCAGCGCGGCCGCCGCACCGACGCCGACGTGGCTCTCCATCATGCAGCCGACGATCGCGCCCAGTCCGTGCTCCCGAGCCAACTCGAGCAGCGTCCGTGCCGGTGCCAGCCCGCCGCACTTCGCGAGCTTCACGTTCACCAGATCGGCCGCGCCCTGGCGGATCACGGCGACCAGATCGCGTACGCCGTACACGGACTCGTCGGCAAGGATCGGCGTACTGACCCTGTCGGTTACCCACGCCATCCCGTCGAGGTCCGCCGCGGCGACCGGCTGCTCGACCAGCTCGATCGCGCACCCGGCGTCCTCGAGCGCCCGGATCACCCTGACCGCGTCGCGGCGCGTCCAACCCTGGTTGGCGTCCAGCCGCAACCGCGGCTCCGGCCCGAGCGCTTCGCGGACGCGCTGGACCCGCTCGACGTCGCCGACCGCGTCCGTACCGACCTTGATCTTGAGTACGTCGAACCCGTCCGCGACCCGATCCCGCCCCGCGGTCGCCAACGCCGACGCATCGCCGACCGACAACGTCACATCGGTCCGTACGACGTCAACCGTCGACCCGAGGAATCCGTGCAGCGTCTGCCCGCGCCGCCGCGCCGCGAGGTCGTGCAGCGCGACATCGACCGCGTCCTTAGCGCCGAAGTTGCCGACGGCCGCACCCTGTACCCGACGCAGCGCCTCGGTCAGATCGTCCGGACCGAGCCCGTCCAGCGCGGTCGTGATCGGGCCTTCGATACATGCCTGCGACCCAGCGAGTGAGTCGCCTGTCACCTTCCACACCTGCGGCGCCTCGCCCCAGCCGCTCAGTTCGCCGTCGCTCACCTCGACCAGGAGCGACTCGACGTGCGTCGCCGTACGCAACGCGGTGATGAACGGCGTATGCAGTGGCGCAGACACCCGATGGGTCGTGATCTTCACCGCACCGCTCCGAGGTCGTGCCTGCTGTTCCAAGCTTCCAGCGCGATCGCGGCGATCAACTTCTGCGCGTCGGCATCCGGCAAGTCGGACGTAGTGCAGACCACCAGCACGAACGGATCTGCGTCGTCAGGCCGCACGATCCCGCCATCGTGCCGGATGCGCGTGTCCCAGCCGTTCTTGTGCTCGACCCGCGTACCGGTCGGCAGCAGCGCCGGGATCTCGCCGTTCCACTGGTTCCCCGCGAGCAGGTCGCGCAGGTAGTCGCCGGAGGCGCCTTTCTGGTTGCCGACCGCAACGAGTACGCCGGCGAGTCCGGCCGGGCTCATCAGGTTGCTGATGCCGGCGCGCTGGGCAGGACCGTCGTCGATGCCGCGCTGGATCTTCGACGCGGGGGAGGACGAGCCGGGCAGGGTCGCTTCGCTCAGTACGGCGTGGGCCGCGGGGATCCCGACCTGTTCGAGCACGAGGTCTGTCGCCAGGTTGCTCGAGCGGGTGATCATCTCGGTCGCGAGCCAGCCGAGCGGCACCTCGGTGCCCAGCTTCTCCCAGGTCGCGGGCGCCTCGTCCTCGTCCGCGTCGACCGCGAACCGGCCGCTGCCTGCCGACGCAAAGTCGTTGTGCACGGCGACCGGCTGGTCGAGCGCCAGCTCACCGGCCTCGACCTTGCGCATCATCGCCATCGCCACCGGCAGCTTCATCGTGCTGGCCGAGTAGTGCGCCCGCTCCGCCTCGTGTTCGAACACCGGCACGCCGTCCAGCCGGCCGAGCCACACCCCGAACTCCCCGCTCCCGTCGACCCCATGGAGCAGCTCCGCGATTCCCATGCCGTCACCCAATCACAAACCAAGACCTGGCAGACTGCTGAGGGTGCGCCCCACGAACACCGCCCCTCGCTCCGCTCGGGGCGGGGGAGGAGACGGAGCCCCGCGTCAGTCAAGGCGTGTCGCGCAGCGACGTGGTGCTCGGCGGACCGATCCGGGAGTGACGAGGGCGCTGGGGATCATTCTCGGCTTCGCCGCCGACCGGATGCTCGGCGATCCGCGCCGCCTCCACCCGGTCGCCGGCTTTGGCCAGACCGCGGCCCGCCTCGAGCGACAGCTGTACGCCGACTCGCGCGCGGCCGGCGCTGCGCACACCACGATCCTCGTCGGCACCACCACCGCGCTGGGCCTCGCAGTCGAGCGAGTGACCCGCAACCATCCGATCCTCCACGCAGCAGCCACCGCCGCCGCGACCTGGACCGTGCTGGGTGCGCGCAGCCTCGAACGCGAAGCGGAGACGATGGCTGCGCTTCTCGAGGACAAGGACATCCCGGCCGCCCGTGACCGCCTCGGCCATCTGTGTGCCCGCGACGCCACCGACCTGGAGGCGGACGAGCTGGCCCGCGCAACGGTGGAGTCGATCGCCGAGAACACCTCGGACGCCTGCGTCGCACCGCTCATCTGGGGCGGAGTCCTCGGTATCCCAGGCCTCCTCGGCTACCGAGCGGCGAACACCCTGGACGCGATGGTCGGCTACAGGTCGCCGAAGTACCAGAACTTCGGATGGGCGGCGGCGCGCTTGGACGACGTACTGAACCTGGTGCCGGCGCGGGTCTGCGCGCTCCTCACCGGGCTCGCCGCCGGGCGGCCGCGCGAGGCGACAGCTGTCTGGATGCGCGACGCCGCCAAGCATCCAAGTCCGAACGCCGGCCCCGTCGAGGCGGCCTTCGCCGGTGCGCTCGGCCTCACGCTCGGCGGAACCAACGACTACGGCAGCTACCAGGAAGACCGTGGCACGCTGGGCGACGGGCCCGCGCCGACGGTCGCTGACGTCCGGAGGACGGCCGCGCTGGCCCGCCGGGTCGGGGTGGCTGCGGCAGCCGTAGCCGCCATGACCGCCATGACCGCCATGCGGAAGGGAAAGCGATGGGGTTGAGTCATCGGCCGGCGCGGATTGTTCTGATCCGGCATGGCGAGTCCGAGGCGAATCTGGACAAGACGGTCTACGAGCGGATCCCAGATCACGCCGTACCGCTGACGCCGCACGGGCACGAGCAGGCGGTGAAGGCGGGCAAAGACCTGCGGGAGCTGTTCGAGAACGAGCCGGTTCGCGTGTACGTCTCGCCGTACCTGCGCGCCCGGCAGACCCTCGAGTCGCTCGGGCTGGATGACCTGATCGAGATGCCGCGCGAGGAGCCGCGGCTGCGCGAGCAGGACTGGGCCAACCTGCAGGACACCGCGGACATCGAGCGGCAGGAGAAGCTGCGGGACTCGTTCGGGCACTTCTTCTACCGGTTCACGCAGGGCGAGTCGGGTGCCGACGTGTACGACCGGGTGTCGACGTTCCTGGAGACGATGCACCGCGACTTCGAGAACCCGGACGCGCCGCGGAACGTGCTGCTGGTCTCGCACGGGCTGACGATGCGGTTGTTCTGCACACGCTGGTTCCACTGGTCGGTCCGGTTCTTCGAGTCGCTGCGCAATCCGGGCAACGCGGAAACACGCGTCCTGCTGCGGCAACCCGATTTCCGGTACAAGCTGGACCGGCCGTTCGAGCAGTGGACGCCTTACGAACCGACGGAACGGGAGCGATCGGCATGGTTGTAGCGCAGACGCGGGACACGGTCCTCGAACTGCTGGCGAGCCTCACGCCGGCCCAGCTCGAGAAGATCCGTGCTCCGTTCGACACACCGGACCACCAGCAATGGACGTATCTGCCGGGCGCGGTGCCCGGACTCGCCTTGACCGAGCTCACGCCGACCCAGCAGAAGCTGGTCGAGCGGCTGGTCGCGACCGGGTGCAGCGACCGGGGCGCGGCCGATATCTGGGCGGTCCTCGACGCGGAGGTCGTCGTACGCGGGCTGCCGGACCTGCCGGCGTCGGGGGAGTGGGAGGGCTCGATCGTCGGCGACCGGTACTTCCTCCGGGTGCTCGGCGACCCGAACGGGACCGACCCGTGGGCGTGGCGGCTCAACGGTCACCACCTCGCTCTGCACGTCACGCTCGTCGAAGGCGCGATCGCGTTCACCCCGCAGTTCATCGGGTCGAACCCGGCCGAGGTCCGCAGCGGTCCGAAGGCCGGGCGACGCTTCCTGGCCGCCGAGCAGGACCTGGGCTTCCAGCTCCTGCACGCGCTCGAGCCGGGCCAGCTGACCACAGCACTGGTCTCCGACGAAGCGCCGGACGACATCCTGACCCGCCACGACCCGGTCGCCGACGCGTCGCTGCTGCACCGCGGCCTGTCGTACGGCGACATGAACGAGGACCAGCGCCAGATCCTCAGCCTCCTCATCGGCCAGTACGTCGGACGCGCGGCCGGCCCGATCGGCCTGCAGACCTGGCAGGACATCACCGAGCACGGCATCGAGCAGCTGACGTTCGCGTGGGCCGGGGAGACCGAGCCGGGGATCGGGCACCGGCACTACTACTCGATCGCCGGCCCGAGCTTCCTGGCCGAGTACGACAACACCCAGGACAACGCCAACCACATCCACTCCGTCTGGCGCGACCTCCGCAACGACTGGGGCACCGACCTCCTGGCGGCCCACTACGGGATGCACCGCTGAATCAGGACCGAGGCAGGAACTCGTGGCTCGCGGTCCACGTGGCGACCCGGTGCCCGAGCTGGTTACCGTCGTTCATTGCGTGCCGGAAATGCAGCCCGAGCCAGATGCGGGCGTTCTTCGTCTCGGTGTCCAACGCGGTGGCTGTGGCATAGTGCCGGGTCGTCGAGGTCACCGGAGAAGAGACGTTCAGGTCGATCGAACGGGCACCGAAGAGACGGCTGAAGATCTCCGTCGAGGCCCCGGTGAGGCAGGCATGCCCGCTGGTGTACTCGGGATACGGCGGCGTGGCGACCAATGGTGTCCAGGCGGGATCAGGTGCGGTTGCGCGGTTACCGTCGGTGTCCGCCAACCGGATCGCGGTAATCGGCCGCCAGAACGCGTAGTCATACTTCGCCCGCCAGCAGGCGATCAATGCGTCGGCCTCACTGGTGCCGAGCAGAGCGAATGCCCGTGCGGTCCGGACGATGTCCATCCCACTCCGGGACACGCGCTCGCGAAGTGCCGCGTTGTACTGCCCCGACGCCGGCCCGTTCCAGAACAGGGCGGTCTCGGTCTGGGCTGCGGTCCGGGACGTCCCGTCCTTGGCGCCCATTGCCTTCACCTCGGCGAAGTCGCGGGCGTAGGCCTTCGAGGTGATCGGGTCGGGACCGCTGAGCCGGACCTGCTTGGGAGATCTGAGGGCGAGTGGCCGGACGAATCCCAGCCAGGGAGCGAGCATCGGCGCGAACGCGTCCGGGGTCGGGCGCCACACGCCCGGTGCCGGTGTGACGTCGAGGGTGATGTTGGCACCGCGCCCGTCATTTGCTCGTGCTGCGATCAGCGATGACGCTGCGGCCTCGCCAACGGCCTGCCCGCGATCCTTCGCCCTGCTGTCGGGGATGCTGCCCAGCGACGCTGCATAGTCGGCGGCGAGGTTCTGGGCCGAGGTGGGGAAGTAGTAGTTCAGCACGCGGTACGCCGCCGTCGCCGCTGCGGCCTCGGTCGACGCTCGGCCGCGAGCCCGAGGCTGCCGCAGGTACGGCTGGTAACGACCCTCGATCGTCACCACGGCGTCGTACACGGCGATCGAGACGAAGCCGAAATAGAGCGTGGACACGGGAACTGGGGTGGCGTTCTCGGTCAGAATGGTCCGGGCCGCGATCGCGTTCCAGGTGATGACGACAGCGGGATCAGCGGGCTGGGTCGCGGTGGCCGGCGGAACTGCGATGACCGAGGCGGCGAGTCCGGCAGCCACGACGGCCGAGAATGCCGGGAGTGTGATGCGCACTGGTATCTCCTTCAGTCGAAGTCGAGCGACTTGCGCTGAAGCAACGGGTGCGCTGCAGGAGGGCGCCAGCGGGTCCAAGCCCTTCCTTCCGTGCTAACACCGCCCCCTGGCCCGGTCAAGCATCAAACGTTGGTCTCGCTGCGGCGGGACCGGTGCCTGGCGTGGGAGGAACTCCACACCCGGTACGCCGCGACTGTCAGCTAGAGTCACGATCGTCATCGACGGCATCAGCAGGAACCCGGTGTGAGTCCGGGGCGGTCCCGCCACTGTGACCCGTAAGGGGAGTCAGGAACTGCCGCCGTCGTACCTCCGTTCGGGGCGTGGATACCCCGGGGAAGGAACGCCTTCGTGCTCCTTTTGCTCTCCACCGCCGACACCGACCTGCTCGCGGCCGCCGAGGCGGACGCCGGCTGGAAGGTCGCGAACCCTGCCCGCCTCGAGCTCGCCGAGCTCGGACCGCTGCTCGACACCGCCGAGATCGTCGTCGTCCGGCTCCTCGGCGGTCGCCGGGCGTGGGAAGAGGGGCTCGACGCGGTCCTCGCGTCCGGCAAGCCGGCTGTCGTGGTCAGCGGTGAGGCAGCGCCCGACGCCGAGCTGATGTCGTTGTCGACCGTGCCCGCCGGTGCGGTCACAGAGGCGCTCGCGTACCTGCGCGAGGGTGGCGCGGACAACCTCCGCAACCTGGCCGGCTTCCTGCGGGACACGCTGCTGCTGACCGGCGACGAGTTCGAGCCGCCGCGCGCACTCCCGGCGTACGGACTACGGGGTACGTACGTCGAGGACGAGCGACCCGTCGTCGGGATCGTGTACTACCGCGCGCACGAGATCTCGGGCAACACAGCGTTCGTCGACGCGCTCGCAGAGGCAGTCGTCGAGGCGGGAGCTCAACCTCTTCCGGTGTACTGCGGCACGCTGCGCGGGCTCGACCCGGCCGAGAACGTCGGGCTGTTCGAGCTGCTGCGTAAGTGCGACGTACTCGTGACGACGCTGCTCGCGGCGGGCGGGGCGGTGGCGGCGAACGCCAGTGCAGGTGGTGCGGACGATGCGTGGGACGCCGGCGCGCTGGCGTCGCTCGACATCCCGTTGATCCAAGGGCTCGCGCTGACGTCGACTCGCGAGCAGTGGGTGGAGAGTGACGCTGCGATCAGTCCGCTGGATGCGGCGACGCAGGTGGCGATCCCGGAGTTCGACGGGCGGCTGATCACAATCCCGTTCTCGTTCAAGTCGTACGACGCCGACGGGCTGGCGCGCTACGTGCCGGACGTCGAGCGGTGTGCGCGGCTGGCCGGGATCGCGGTGGCGCATGCCCGGCTGCGGCACGTGCCGGCGGCGGAGAAGCGGATCGCGCTGGTGTTGTCGTCGTACCCGACGAAGCATGCGCGGATCGGGAACGCGGTCGGTCTGGATACGCCTGCGTCGGCTGTTGTCCTGCTCGGTCAGCTGGAAGCGGCCGGGTACGACCTGGGCGGGCTCGACCTCAGTGAGTTGCAGGGCGCGGACGGGGCCGACGGGCTGATTCATCGCTTGATCGCGACCGGCGGGCACGACGTCGACTGGCTGACCGACGAGCAGCTGGCCAACGCTGTCGCCAAGGTCCCGCTGTCCACCTACGCCACCTGGTTCGGTCGCACTCCCGAGTCGTTGCAGGCGGCAATGATCGACGCCTGGGGCGAGGCGCCCGGCGAGTTGTACGTCGACACCTCGGGCGACGAGCCGGCGATCGCGCTGGCCGCCTTGCGGTTCGGGAATGTCGTGCTGATGATCCAGCCGCCACGGGGCTTCGGCGAGAACCCGGTCGCGATCTACCACGATCCCGACATGGCACCGTCGCACCATTACCTGGCGGCGTACCGCTGGCTGGAGGCGTCGCGGGATGAGGGCGGATTCGGCGCGCAGGCCGTCGTACATCTGGGGAAGCACGGGACGCTGGAATGGCTGCCGGGCAAGGGAATCGGGATGGCGGCCGACAGCGCGCCGGACGCGGTGCTCGGGAACTTGCCGATGGTCTATCCGTTCATCGTCAACGACCCGGGGGAGGGCACGCAGGCGAAGCGGCGGGCGCACGCGACGGTCGTCGACCACCTGGTGCCGCCGATGGCGCGGGCCGAGACGTACGGCGACATGGCGAAGCTGGAGTACTTGCTGGACGAGTACGCGACCGTGTCCGCGCTGGATCCGGAGAAGGTGCCGACGCTGCGCGCGCAGATCTGGACGTTGATCCAGGCGGCGCAGCTGCACCACGATCTGCACACTGACGAGCGTCCTCAGGACGACGACTTCGACGAGTTCGTGCTGCATCTCGACGGATATCTGTGCGAGATCAAGGACGTGCAGATCCGGGACGGGCTGCACATCCTTGGCGGGGCACCTGCGGGTGAGGCGCGGGTGAACTTGGTGCTCGCGATCCTGCGGGCGCGGCAGTTGTGGGGTGGTTCGTACTCGATCCCGGGGCTGCGGACCGCGCTGGGATCGGCCTTCGGGGTGGATGAAGCCGAGCTGCTGGCCAACCCGGGTGCGGCCGCTGACCTCGCCGATCTGGCGACGCTTGCCGACCTGCCGGCGGTGAGCGGCGCCGACGGTGTCGACCTGCTCGAGGCGGTGGCGCGGAAGCTTGTGGTCGGGATGGAGACGATGAGCTGGGATCCGACGAAGGTCCCGGTCGTGGTTGCCGAGGTGCTGGCCCGGGACTCTGCAGACGTGGCGCAGTCGTTGACGTTCGCCGCTGAGGAGGTTGTGCCGCGCCTTGCACGCACAGGTGATGAGGTGGCGAACGTGCTGCGGGCGCTCGACGGGCGGTTCGTGGAGGCAGGTCCGTCGGGGTCGCCGACTCGTGGGCTCGTCAACGTCCTGCCGACGGGACGCAACTTCTACGCCGTCGATCCGAAGGCGATCCCGAGCCGGAACGCTTGGGACGTCGGCGTCGCGCTCGCTGACTCGCTGCTCGCGAGGCACCAGGCCGAGACGGGGGAGTATCCGCGGTCGGTCGGGTTGACGATCTGGGGTACGTCGGCGATGCGTACGCAGGGTGATGACCTTGCCGAGGTGCTGTGGCTGCTCGGGTGCCGCCCGGTGTGGGACGAGGCGTCACGGCGGGTGACGAGCTTCGAGGTGGTCGGGCTGGAGGAGCTCGGCCGGCCGCGGATCGATGTGACGATCCGGATCTCCGGCTTCTTCCGGGACGCGTTCCCGCATGTGGTCACGCTGCTCGACGAGGCCGTGCGTACCGTCGCCGCCCTCGACGAGTCGCCCGAGGACAACTTCCTCAAGGCCCATGTCGACGCGGACGTTGCTGCGGGCAACGAAGTTAGGCAGTCGACCGCCCGCGTCTTCGGCTCCAAGCCCGGCTCGTACGGCGCCGGGCTGCTGCCGCTCGTCGACGCGCGCAACTGGCGCACCGATGCCGAGCTGGCCGAGGTGTACGCCGTCTGGGGCGGGTACGCGTACGGCAAGGACCTCGACGGCGCGGAGGCTCGCGGTTCGATGGAACGCGCGTACGCCCGGATCCAGGTCGCGGCGAAGAACGCGGACACCCGTGAGCACGACATCATGGACTCCGACGACTACTTCCAGTATCACGGCGGCATGATCGCGATGGTCCGCCACCTCACCGGCTCCAACCCGAAGGCGTACGTCGGCGACTCCGCCGTACCCGCGCAGGTGAAGACCCGGACGCTCGAGGAAGAAGCGAAGCGGGTCTTCCGGGCCCGGGTGGTGAACCCGCGGTGGATGTCCGCGATGCGGCGGCACGGGTACAAGGGCGCGTTCGAGATGGCGGCGACCGTCGACTACCTCTTCGGGTACGACGCGACCGCGGGCGTCGTCGACGACTGGATGTACGAGACGCTGACAACGGAGTACGTCAAGGACCCGGAGATGGCGGAGTTCTTCCGCAAGTCGAACCCGTGGGCGCGGCACGGCATCGCGGAACGCCTGCTGGAGGCGGCTCAGCGCGGGCTGTGGGCGGAGCCGTCGGCCGAGGCGCTGGAGACGCTGCGGAGCGCAGTACTTGAGACGGAGGGTGACATCGAGGATCGCGGCTGATTGGGTGGAGGCATGCCCGCTGAGCAGCTACGAGTCCTGATCACCAACGACGACGGCTATCTCGCACCGGGGATCCGGGCGCTCGCGCCGGCGATCGCCGAGCTCGGGTACGACGTGGTCGTGGTCGCGCCGTTGCTCGACGAGAGCGGTGTCGGCTCCGCACGGGCCGGGATGGTCGGACGGCCGATCCGGACCGAGTCCGACGTCGAGAACGGCGTCACGTTCACCGGGATCGAGGGGACGCCGGCGCTCGCGGTGACGCTGGCCAACGTCGGGGCGTTCGGGCGGGCTCCGGACCTGGTGCTGTCCGGGATCAATCGCGGGCACAACATCGGCGTACCGATCTTCCACTCCGGGACGGTGGCCGCGGCGCTGACGGCGGCCGGGCAGGGTACGTCGGCGGTTGCCGTGAGCATCGACTCCGAGGACCCGGGACACTGGCCGACCGCCGCGACGATCGCTGGCGAGGCCCTCGGCTGGATCGTCGACGAGCCGGCCGGGACGGTGCTGACCATCAACGTCCCCGACCGCCCGCTCGACCAGCTGTCCGGTGTACGGCACGCCTCCCTGGCCCCGATCAAGCGCTCCCGCATCGTCGGCGCGACCGCCCCGACCGGCGAGCCGATGATCGAACTCGAACCCCCACTCGCCAACCCGCTCCCCGACTCCGACGAGGCCCTCCTTGCAGCCGGCTTCGTCACCGTCACCCCGATCGTCGGCATCCGCGAAGTAAAAGACGACACCGCCGCCACAGCCCTGGCAAAGCGCCTGCGGTGAAGCTGTTCGTCGCCTCGTACGGCGAGGTCGACGCGCCGCCGCTGCTGTTCATCCACGGGCACGGTGGCGGCTACCACTACCAGCGGTGCCAGGCCGATCTCCTCGCCGAGGACCTGCGGCTGATCGCGCCGGACCAGCGCGGCGTCCTCCGGTCCGGCCCGTTGCCGCCCGGCGAGCCGGTCAACCTCGACGTACTCCTGGCAGATTTCGAGGAACTGCGTGCGGACCTCGGGATCGAGCGCTGGGCGATCCTCGGGCACTCGGCCGGCGGCAACTACGCCGTCGAGTACGCGATCCGGCACCCCGCGGCCGTGAGCGCGGTCATCTTCGACTGCCCCTGCTGGGACTTCGACGCCAACGACCGCCACCGGCTGCCGATCTTCGCTCGCCTCTTCGACGAGCTAGGTGATACCGAGCGTGCGGCCAGGTGCCGTGCCCTAGCCGCACTCCCGCGCCGGTTGACCGCGGACGACAAGACCTACGAGCTCGCGTTCGCCCTCGGCGACCGCTTCCAGGACCTGTCCTTCCACGAACCGTCCCGCCGCCCCGACTTCATCCGCCTGGGCGAAGAGGCCGGCTTCTCCGACGAGATGTGGGCCTACGGCAACAGCCACCTGACCACCCTCCCGGAGCTCTACTCGTCGAAGCTCGCCCGCCTCGCCGACATCACCCAGCCAACCCTCCTCATCGAGGGCATCAACGACCTGGCTACCGACCCCACCTCGGTCCAAGCCTACCGCCACAACGCCCCAAACCCCCGCGTCGCCACCTTCACGCACTCCGGCCACTTCCCCCACTTCGAAGAGCCTGCCCGGTACGCCGAGTTGGTCCGCTCCTTCGTCCTGGAGACAAGCGTTTGACCGTCTTCGGGGGATAACTTCGGGGGGTTTCGGCGCATCTCAGTTGGTGTCCTAAGGGGGCCACCATGGAAGCTGCCAGCTCGATCCCGAGGCCGATTCGAACTGTTCTCGCAGTGGTTGCTGTCGCTGCGGTTGTGGGGGGAGCCGTCAATGTCCCGGCGGCTGCGCAGCGGAGCGACTCCATCCAGTTGGTGTCGGTCACGCCGGCCGCGATTGGCGGGGACGGATCGTCGTACTCGGGGACCGAGAAAGGGCTGGGGGTGTCGGCTCATGGGCGGTATGTCGTGTTCTCGTCGTACGCCGATGATCTGGTGGCGGGTGACACGAATGGGCAGCGGGATGTGTTTGTGCGGGATGTGGTGACCCGGCGTACGACGCGGGTGTCAGTTGGCGCGGGTGGTGTGCAGGGGAACGGGGAGAGTCGGGAGGGGTCGATCTCGGCTGATGGGCGGTACGTCGTCTTCAACTCGTGCGCGACGAATCTGGTGCCGGGTGACACGAATGGCGGCGGCGATATCTTCCTGCGCGACCTGAGGACCGGGCGCACGACGCGGGTCTCCGTCGGGCTGAACGGGCAGGCGGATCTGGACTCGTGGGAGCCGGAGATCTCGGCTGACGGGCGGCATGTGGCGTTCACGTCGAGTGCTACCAATCTCGTCGTTGGTGACACCAACAACACGCAGGATGTCTTCGTTCGCGACCTCGTGACGCGGCGGACTGAACGGGTCTCGGTGACGGCTGACGGGCAGCAGCTCGACGTGTACTCGAGCTCACCGGCGATCTCCGGCGACGGACGCCGCGTGGCGTTCGTGACACCGGCCCAGCTGGAGCCGGTGCCTCCGCCGCCGCCTCACTCCGACACCCTGCTCTACGTCCGCGACCGCGCTGCGAAGACGACACGTGCGGAGTCGATCGGTGTGCCGTTCGACTCACGGGCCTTCAGCGTCGAGAGCATCTATCCCACCTTTTCCAGCGACGGCCGGTATCTGTCCTTCACCCTGGTCAGCTGGCTCGGGATCGGCATCGACTCGATCCCGAACGTCTGGCTGCGTGACCTGCGGACGAACAGGCTGGAGCTCATGTCGGCCGACGCGCAAGGCCGGCCGTCGACCGCGGTCGGGCCGGTCTTCCGCAGCGGCGTCTCCGCCGACGGAAGGTACGTGACCTTCGGAACACCCGGCCGTCTGACGGCCGCGGACACCGGCGACCTGAGCGACGTCTTCCGCCGCGACCGCAAGACCGGCGCACTGGTCTGGATCACCAAGGCGCAGGACCAGACCGACCCCTTCGGCGGCCGCTGGGGCAGCGTAGGCCCAGCCATCTCCACAGACGGCCAACACGTCGCCTTCGACTCCGACGACAAACAGTTGGCCCCTGGCGGCGGCACCTCCGGCCTCGACACCTACCTCTGGAACGCCGCGCGTCCCATGTAGTCAGCGCGGTCCCGCCGGCGGCGTGTGAGCCTGGTCGCTGGCGGGGCGGGCCGGGTGTGCCATGATCGGCGCGACGAGTGTGGAGGAACACCGGTGACCGGCTTCGGCCGGGAGTCCGGGGCGGTCCCGCCACTGTGACCGGGTGAAGTTGCCCGGAAGCCAGGACATCCGCGGTCGTCCGCCGGGTCGCGATGTGGGCCGGTGTACCAGGCGTGGCGGGCGTGGATACCCGCTCGACGAAGGGATCCACCGCCGATGCGGTCTGCTTCAGCTTCCACCGGGTTTCCGTTCACCGCTGTGGTCGGGATGGAGGACCTTCAGCTCGCGCTGATCCTGGCCGCGATCTCGCCCGCGATCGGCGGGGTGCTGATCCGGGGCGAGAAGGGTACGGCGAAGTCGACCGCGGTCCGGGCGCTGACCGAGATCCTGCCGCCGGTGGACGTCGTACCCGGGTGCCGCTTCTCGTGTGACCCCGATCGGCCGGATGCGGATTGTCCTGATGGGCCGCATACGGGTGAGGGGACTGTCCGGGCGGCGCGGTTGGTGGAGTTGCCGGTGGGGGCGACCGAGGATCGCGTGCTCGGGTCGCTGCACCTGGAGAAAGCGCTCGCGGAGGGTGTCACGGCGTACGAGCCTGGTCTGCTGGCTGCTGCACATCGGGGGCTGCTGTACGTCGATGAGGTCAACCTGCTGCACGACCACCTGGTCGACGTACTGCTTGATGCTGCCGCGATGGGGCGTGCGACGGTCGAGCGTGACGGGGTATCGGTGACGCACCCGGCCCGGTTTGTGCTCGTCGGGACGATGAACCCGGAAGAAGGCGAACTGCGGCCGCAGTTGCTCGACCGATTCGGTCTGACCGTGGATGTGGTTGCCAGCCGGGATCCTGCCGTGCGGGTCGAGGTGATGCGGGCGCGACTCGGGTACGAGGCGGATCCTCCTGCCTTCATCGCGCGGTACGACGGGCGCCAGCGCGAGCTTGCCGAGCGGATCGTGAAGGCGCGCGACCTGCTCACCGAGGTGATCTTGACCGACGCGGCGCTCCGGCAGATCGCGGAGATCTGCGCGTCGTTCGACGTCGACGGGATGCGCGCCGACCTGGTCACCGCGCGTACGGCGGTCGCCCACGCGGCCTGGTCCGGCCGCACCGTCGTCGAGGTGGAGGACGTTCGAGCGGCCGCCAAACTCGCCCTCCCACACCGCAAGCGCCGCAACCCGTTCGACGCCCCGGGCCTCGACGACCAGCAGCTCGAAGAAGCAATCAACAACAGCACCCCGCCTGAGGACCCGGACGACGACCCGCCCGGTCCTGGCGGACCGGGCGGGTCGGATGGGCCTGCACCCAGCGGTGCGGACGCCGCGAGCGGTACGGATGACGCGAGCGGCGCGGATGACGCCGGGCCGGCGGGCGAGCCGTCCGCCGGCGACTGGGGCGACTCGGCCTACCGGGGTCCGGCGGATGGTTGTCCCAACGACCGAGCTCCGTCGCCCGAGCGCGACGTCGCTGGATCGGCCGGCCGCAGGCCCGGCTCGGCGGGCGATGTGTCGGCGGATGCCGACTCTGACGGAGTGGCGCCGGTCGGCGAAGTAGTTGGGAGTTCGGCGCCTTATAAGGCTCGGTTGTTGAGTGTGCAGGGGGCGGGGGCTGGGGTTGCGGGGCGGCGATCTCGGGCGATTACTGAGGTTGGGCGAGTGGTGGGGGACCGGGCTCGGGTTGGGCGGGAGTCGGGGCGGGTGCACCTGTTGGGGACGATGCGCAGCGCCGCGCCGTACCAGCGTGCCCGTGGACGATCTGGTCCGGGGCTCGCAGTACGGCCGTCCGACGTGCGCCTCGCCGTACGGGAAGGGCGCGAAGGGAACCTCGTGCTGTTCTGCGTCGACGCGTCCGGATCGATGGGGACGAAGAAGCGGATGGGCGAGGTGAAGACCGCGATCGTCTCGCTGCTGCTCGACGCGTACCAGCGGCGCGACACCGTCGGCCTCGTCACGTTCGCCGGCGCCGCCGCGACGGTCGCGCTCCCGCCGACGGGAAGTGTCGAGACCGCCGTACGGCGACTTGAATCCCTCCCGACCGGTGGACGTACGCCGCTCGCCGAGGGCCTGCTGCAAGTGGCAGAGGTACTGCGCATCGCCGCGATCCGGGACCCGCGCCGCCGACCGCTCCTCGTACTCGTGACGGACGGCCGCGCCACCCACGGCGACAACGCATTCGCCCGCGCGCGACAGTCCGCCGGCTGGTTGGCCGAGCGCGGGATCGCCACCGTGGTCGTCGACTGCGAGCCCCACCGCGGCGTGCGGCTGGGTCTGGCGGGGGAGCTCGCGGCCGACCTCGGCGCGGAATACCTCGACCTCGGAGACGTTGCTGCTGGCAACCTTGTCCGGACGGTGACCGAGCGGAAGGTGGCCTGAGATGCCGAAGGGGCAGCCGGTCGCCGTACCCGAGGACGGCCTGACTACGCGCCAGCGCCGCAACCGTCCGCTGCTGATGGTGCACACCGGCGAGATGAAGGGCAAGTCGACCGCCGCGTTCGGGATGGCGTTGCGGGCGTGGAACCAGGGCTGGAACATCGGCGTGTTCCAGTTCGTCAAGAGCGCCAAGTGGAAGGTCGGCGAGGAGGGCGCGTTCAAGGCGCTCGGTCAGTTGCATGAGGCAACTGGCGAGGGTGGCCCGGTCGAGTGGCACAAGATGGGCGAGGGCTGGAGCTGGTCGCGCAAGGCCGGCAGCGAGGAGGACCACGCCGCCGACGCACTCGAAGGCTGGCGCGAGATCCAACGCAGGCTGGCCGCCGAGACGCATGACCTGTACGTCCTGGACGAGTTCACCTACCCGATGAAGTGGGGCTGGGTCGACGTGGACGAGGTCGTCGAGACGCTCGTCAACCGGCCCGGTCATCAGCACGTCGTGATCACCGGCCGCGACGCCCATCCGAATCTCCTCGAGGCCGCCGACCTCGCCGCCCAGATGACCAAGCTCAAGCACCCGATGGACGCCGGTCAGAAGGGTCAGAAGGGCATCGAGTGGTGAGCCTGATCCCGCGGGTGGTGGTCGCGGCTCCGTCCTCCGGCGCCGGCAAGACGACGGTCGCGGTCGGGCTGATGGCGGCGTTGCGGCAGGCCGGGCACGTCGTTGCCGGGTTCAAGGTCGGGCCGGACTACATCGACCCCGGGTTCCACGCCGTCGCGACCGGGCGGCCGGGGCGCAACCTTGACCCGATGCTGTCGGGGGAGGAGCGCGTCGAGCCGCTGTTCGCGCACGGGTCCGAAGGTGCGGACCTCGCCGTGGTCGAGGGCGTGATGGGCCTGTACGACGGTGCGCTGGGCACGGAAGGTTTCTCGTCGACGGCCCACGTCGCGAAGTTGCTGAAGGCACCGGTCGTCCTCGTGGTGGACGCATCCGCCGCGGGCCGGAGCGTCGGCGCCGTCGTCCAAGGTTTCGTTGCCTTCGACACCGAAGTACGGATCGTCGGGGTGATCCTCAACAAGGTCGGCTCGGACCGCCACGAGACCGAAGTACGCGCAGGCATCGCGCCGACCGGCGTACCCGTCCTGGGTGTCCTTCGCCGGGACCCTCGCCTGACCGTCCCCAGCCGGCACCTGGGCCTCGTGCCCGCCGCGGAACAACGCGAACAGGCCGAACAAGCAGTAGAAGCCGCCGCCGAGCTGGTCCACCAAGGCGTAGATCTAGAAGCCTTCGTAACCGCAGCCCGAGCCGCCACGCGCCACACGGCGACCCCTTGGGACCCGATCAACGAGCTCGCCAGCCTCAAGGCGCCGAGCGCCAGGTCGACCGGCCCCGGAGCTCCCGCTGAGCCCGCTGAGCCCGCTGAGCCCGGTGAGCCCGGTGAGCCCGGTGAGCCGGGCCAGCCCGGCCACCCGCCGCGGGTCCGGCGCCCAGTGGTTGCGGTTGCAGGTGGGCCTGTCTTCTCCTTCCGTTACACGGAGACCACGGAGCTCCTCACGGCCGCAGGCGCCGAGGTTGTGACCTTCGACCCACTGACCGACACGTTGCCGGAGGCAACCTCTGCCCTCTACCTCGGTGGTGGCTTCCCGGAGCTGCACGCAGAGGCGCTGTCGGCCAACACCAAGCTCCGCGAACAGGTCGCCGCCGAAGTAGCCGCCGGCCTTCCCGTGATCGCCGAGTGCGCCGGCCTCCTCTACCTCTGCCGCGAACTCGACGGCCACCCGATGACCGGCGTACTCCCGGCCACCGGCCGCATGACCAGCCGCCTCACGCTCGGCTACCGAACCGCCATCGCCGCGACCAGCACAGACTTCTTCGACGAAGGGCGACGCGTGCGCGGCCACGAGTTCCACCGCACCACGGTCGACCTCGACGCCGACGTACCCCCGGCCTGGCACCTCCCGACCGGCACAGAAGGCGTCGCACGCCCGCACGTCCACGCGTCGTACCTGCACCTCCACTGGACGGCCACCCCCGAGGTCGCAGCTCGTCTCGTGAAAGCCGCCCGGAAACGATGAACCTCGTCATAGGAGTAGGCCTCCGAGCAAACACGCCGTACGCCGAACTCCGCGCCCTGGTGGACAGCGCGCTGGAGGAAGCCGGCCCAGGCACGGTGCAACTGATCGTCACAGTCACCACCAAAGAAGCCCAACTGCACCGTCTCGCCGACGACCTGAACGCCGAACTCCGAGCCATCTCGCCCGCCGAGTTGGCCGAGCAGCCGGCGCCCAACCCGAGCCAGCACGTCGAACACCTGGCAGGTACGCCGAGCGTCGCCGAAGCCGCTGTCCTAGCCGCCGGCGCCGAACTCCTCGTCCCCAAACGCCGCTCCGCCAACGCGACCGCAGCCGTCGGCCGTCTCCCCGCACCCGGCTACCGACCGGCGGACCGCGACGTCGTCCGCCGCGTGATCGCCGAGCGCCGCGACGTACGACGAGGTTTCCTGAACCTCCCGATCGACAACGACCTCCTCACCAGAGTCCTCGAAGCAGCACACCGAGCGCCGAGTGTCGGACTGAGCCAGCCGTGGGACTTCCTGGTGATCCGAGACCGCGCGACCCGGCGGAAGGTGCACGACCTCGCCACCGCGCAGCGCGACGCGTTCGCCGCATCCCTCCCGGACGACCGCCGGGCGAAGTTCGACGGGCTGAAGATCGAGGCGATCCTCGACACCCCGGTCAACATCGCGGTGACTTGCGACCCCGGCCGCGGCGGACGGCACGTACTCGGGCGGCACGCGGATCCGCGGACGACCTGGTTCTCCGCCGCGATCGCGATCCAGAACCTCTGGCTGGCCGCCCGCGCCGAAGGACTGGGCGTCGGCTGGGTCTCGTTCTTCGAACCGGCCGAGGTCGCTAATGTCCTCGATCTGCCCGCACACATCGAGCTCGTCGGTTACCTCTGCATCGGGTACGTCGAGGAGTTCGCCGCCGCACCGGAGCTGGTGCGTTCGGGATGGGCGAAGCGCCGGCCGCTCGAGTGGGCGATCCACCACGAGGAATGGGGCCGCCGCGACGCGTCGATCGTCGACGACGCCATCTACGCCGGGCAGAACGCAGTACCGGCGACCGGACAACGCGTACGGGTGGTCGTGGGCGGTGACACCACAGATCTGCGTGAGGCAGATGCACTGGTCATTGACCTTCGAGACGAAAAGCCAAGAGCCGACTTCGGCGTGTTGTGGAGGCCCGCGCGGACGCCTGCAGAGGCCGTCGAGTTCGGTGTCGAGATCGCCCGCGACCTGGCCCTCCAAGGCATCGGCCAACTCGTCGTACAGATCGACGAATCCTCGGAGCGCGCCGAGGCATTGGCTCGCGGGCTGAAGGTCGGTGCGTCGGCCTGTGGTCTGACACACTCCTCCGCATGACAGCCGAACCGCCCATGTATGTGCCCGCGTTCTCGATGAAGCAGCGGGTGACGCTGATGGCGAACAAGTACGAGTTGATCGCCACCAACCCGGACGGAAGTGACGGCACGCTGCTGGCGTTCGCGCAGCAGAAGCGGATGGCGTTCAAGGAGCAGGTGACGTTCTACACCGACGACACCAAGACCCAGCCGGTGTTCTCGTTCAAGGCCCGCAAGACGATCGACCTGGGTTCCGGGTACGACGTGTTCGATGCGAACGGGCAGACGATCGGCTGGTTCAAGAAGGAGTTCGGCAAGAGCCTGCTCCGGTCCAGCTGGCAGCTGAGTGCTCCCGGCGTGGACTCGAGCGGCACCGAGCGGAACCCGACGATCGCGATCGTCCGCAGGGTGTGGGAGTTCGTGCCGTTCGTCGGCGAGATCCCGCTGCCGTTCATCTTCCACTTCGACTTCACCGCGGCCGGCTCCGGTCAGCCGGTGTTGTCGGTGGAGCGGAGGATCTCGGTTCGGGATCGCTACCGGATCACCGTCCAGGATCAGCGCCTGGACTTCCGCGTCGCGGCGGCGATGACGGTCGCCCTGGACGCGCTGCAGTCACGCTGAGTCGTCGGCGTACGACCTGGGTCGTACGCCGGACTCACTCTTTCGGGTGAACCTACCCTGAGACCACGGAGAGCACTTGGTTCCCATCGCACCGGATGCGAGGCTGTATTCATGGGCGTAGCACAGCGCAGTCGACGGTGGTTGGTTCCGGTGACGACGGTCGCGGTGGTGGCAGGTGTGGGGGCACTCGGGCCAGTGGTCGCGGATGCGTCTCCGAAGCTGCCGACCATCACCGCGCAGGATCTGCTGGCCAAGGTGCAGACCGCGAAGGTGGACGGCCTGAGCGGCACGGTCCGCTCGAACGCCGACCTCGGCCTGCCCTCGATCCCCGGAATGGCGCCCGGCAGCCGCGAGCTCACCGACCTGCTCGGCGGACAGCACACCGCGCGAGTCGCGTTCGCCAGCCCGGACAAGGCCAAGGTCTCACTGATCGACAACCAGGCCGAGCAGCTCTGGACCACCGACGGCAAGTCGGCGTGGGCGTATGACTCGTCCAAGCGTGAGGCCACGAAGCTGACACTGCCGGCGCACAAGACCACAAAGCCTGAGAAGGCCCTGCCGGAGTCCTACGACCCGCAGGCGGTCGCCAAGCAGTTCCTCGACGCGATCGACCCGACGACGGCTGTCCAGGTCAGCGGCACCGAGAAGGTCGCCGGCCGCGACGCCTACAAGCTTCGCCTGGTGCCGAAGACCGACAAGACCACCGTCGGTTCGGTGACCCTGGCGATCGACTCGAAGACCTGGGTCCCGCTGGACGTGACCGTGATGCCGCGGACCGGCAACGACCCGGCGGTCGAGCTCGGCTTCACCTCGGTGTCGTTCGACGTACCGTCGGCGAGTTCCTTCACCTTCACCCCGCCGAAGGGCGTGAAGGTCACCGACCAGAAGGCGCCGGCCACCCGCGAGCACCCGCGCAGCGTCCCGCCGGAGCTCGTCAAGCCGGTCAAGCCGGCCAAGCCCGGAGCGGCGCAGGCGGACAAGCCGACCATCATCGGCACAGGCTGGGACAGCGTCGCGATGATCCGCGGAGCCAACACCGCCGGCCTGGCGTCGAACCCGGCGGCCGGTCCGCTCGCCCAACTGCTGGGGAAGGCTCCGACCGTGCAGGGCTCGTGGGGCAAGGGCAAGGTGCTGACCACCAAGATGGTGAGTGCGCTGATCACCGACGACGGCAGGGTCTTCGTCGGCCTGGTCACCCCGGACACGCTGCAGGCCGCCGCAGCGAAGGCCCCCCGCTGAACACCGACATGGCGAGCGCTCCGGTCGTCACCCGCGGGCTGACCAAGCGTTTCCACGGCGGGCAGGTGGCGGTGGACGCGGTCGACCTCGAGGTGCCGGCCGGGAGTGTGTACGGCTTCCTCGGCCCGAACGGGTCGGGGAAGACGACGACGATCCGGATGCTGCTCGGCCTGATCGCGCCGACCTCCGGCGAGGTCGAGCTGCTCGGCGAGCCGATGCCGAAGGCACACCTGCGGGTCCTCCCGCGGGTCGGCGCGCTGGTCGAAGGGCCGGCGTTCTACCCGTTCTGGACCGGCCAGGCGAACCTGCTCCGCTTCGACGCAGCCGACCGCACCGCCGACCCGAAGACCCGCAAGGCCCGGGCCGGCGAGGCGCTGGAGCGCGTCGGTCTCTCGAACGCGGCCGGTAAGAAGGTCCGCGCGTACTCGTTGGGTATGCGCCAGCGGCTCGCGATCGCGGTCGCTCTGATGCAACGGCGCGAGCTGCTCGTGCTGGACGAGCCGACCAACGGTCTCGACCCGCAGGGCACCCGCGAGGTCCGGCATCTGATCCGCGACCTGGCCAGTGACGGGACGACGGTCTTCACGTCCACCCACCTGCTCGCCGAGGTCGAGCAGGTCTGCACGCACGCCGCGATCATGAATCGCGGCAAGCTGCTCAGGCAGTCCACGGTGGCAGATCTCCGTGCCGAGCTCCGCCCACGACTGGTCGTGCGTACGCCGGACCTCGGCGCCGCAGCCGACACGCTCCAAGGTCTGGGCGTGACCGAGCTGAAGACGACCGAGGAGACCGTCGAGGGCGATCCCGGCGAGCTGCCGATCGAGAAGTTCGCGGCTGCGCTGGTCGCGGCCGACGTACGCATCCACGGCTTCGGGCTGGAACGCCCGAGCCTGGAGGACACGTTCGTGGCACTCACCGGGGAGGGCTTCGATGTCGCCGAGTGAAGCGACCGCAGAGGTCACGGAGGTCACTGCCATCAGGCCGAGTGCCGGACGGCACGCTGTGGCGCTGTTCATCTCCGAGCTCAGGCTGGTCTTCGGCCGCGCCCGGACGCAGGTGGGTCTGGGGGTGCTGGCCGCGGTCCCGCTGCTCATCGGGATCGCGATCAAGCTCTCCGGGAACGACGGGGGCACCGAGGGGTTCATCGGCCAGGTCGCCGGCAACGGACTGTTCCTGATCGTCGCCAGCCTCGGCCTGTCGCTGCCGTTCTTCCTGCCGACTGCGGTGACTGTCATCTCGGGGGAGTCGCTGGCCGGCGAGGCCAGTCTCGGCACGCTGCGCAACCTGCTGACGGCACCGGCCGGCCGGTCCCGGCTGCTCGCTGCCAAGATGGTCGCGCTCACGGTCTTCTGCCTGGTCGCGACGATGACGATCTGGGTCTCCGGGCTGATCGTCGGCTTCATCCTGTTCCCGGTCGGCGACGTACTCCTGCTCTCCGGCTCGACCGTTTCCCTCGGCGAAGGGCTTCTCCGGGCACTCGCGATCGCACTGGTGATCTCGCTGTCATTGCTCGGGCTGGCCGCGATCGGCCTGTTCGTCTCGTCGCTGACCTCGACCCCGCTGGCGGCGATGGCGGCGACGTTCGGCACGTTCATCGTGCTCGGGATCATGACCGCGATCCCGCAGCTGCACGCGATCCACCCGTGGTTGCTGATGTACCGCTGGCAGTCGTTCGCCGACGTGCTCCGCGACCCGCCGTACTGGCACGACATCGGCCGCAACCTGCTCCTGCAGGCCGGGTACGTCGCCGTGTTCTACACCGCCGCCTGGGCACGGATCACGAGCCGCGACATAACCTAGGCCGAGTGAGAGCCGATCTCGTCACCGCGCTGCGCTGCCCGGTCTGTGCCGACGGGCTGCTGCTGGCCGACCGTACGGCGCGGTGTCCGCGCGGGCATTCGTACGACCTGGCGAAGCAGGGCTACCTGAATCTGTTGCCTGCGGCATCGAACGGCATCGAGGGCGATTCGGCCGCGATGGTCGGCGCCCGCACGGTCTTCCTCGGCACCGGGCATTACGCGGCAATCCGGGACGCGCTGATCCTGGCGTCCGGGCTCGGCGAGGAAGACCTGGTCGTGGAGGTCGGCGCAGGCACCGGCTACTACCTGGCCGGAGTCCTCGGCCTCGGTCCGCAACGTCGTGGGATCGCCCTGGACGTGTCGAAGTTCGCCGCCCGGCGCGCGGCGAAAGTGGATCCACGGATCGCGTCCGTGGTGTGCGACGCGTGGCAGGAACTGCCGCTCGTCGACGGGGCCGCCCAGCTGATGCTGAACGTGTTCGCGCCGCGCAACGCAGCGGAGATGGCCCGGGTCCTGGCGCCGGACGGCCGCCTGCTCGTCGTCACACCGAACCAGCAACATCTCGCCGAACTGGTCCACGTGCTCGGGATGGTCAGCGTGGACCAGGAGAAGGAACGGCGGCTGCAGGAGTCGCTGGCGGGGGAGTTCGACCGGGTCGGTAGTGAGGTCGTCGAGGAGACGATGCGGCTCGACAAGACGGCCGTGGAGCAGTTGGTGCTGATGACGCCGAGCGCGCGGCACGTGAACTACCGCGAGCTCCTGCAGCAGATCGCCGTACTGCGGGAGCCTGCGATCGCGACCTTGTCGGTCACGCTCTCGACCTGGCGGCCGCGGTGATGCCGGCTCGAGCTCGGCACCACTGACCGCATCAGCGGTTGATCAGGCCGCGTGGCCGATCAGTTCGCGGCCGACGACGGTGCCGTGGTTCTCGGCCTCGACGTGCGCCTCGGACTCCGAGACCTTGGAGGCGTCGATCAGCTCCTCCATCCCCGGGGTGACCGGGGCCAGGGTGAGCTCGGCGGCCGCGGTGCGGATGTTCATGCCGAACAGGTCGGCGAAGACGCGCTCGAGGTACGGCGTGGCGTGGTCCCAGCCGTGCTTCGGCGTACCCGGGGCGTAGCCGCCGCCACGGGCGATGGCGAAGATCGCGGGCCGGCCGGCGAGCGGCCGGGAGCCGAAGGCGAGGTCCCGGTCCATCAGCAGCAGGTCGATCCAGGTCTTCACGTTCTGCGCGATGCCGTAGTTGTAGAGCGGTACGGCGAGCAGGATCGCGTCGGCGTTCCGGGCCTCGGCCGCGAGGTCGGCGGCGATCGCCTGCGCCTCGGCGAGCGGCATCCGGTCGGAGTCGGCGACCGGCTCCTGACCCACCTGGGCGGCGGCCAGCGTCGGCCACACGGTCGCGGGCAGCGGGTGCTGTCCGAGGTCCCGCCGTACCACGACACCGTCCGGGTGCTCCGCCTTCCAGGCGGCCTCGGCGCTGTCCGCCAGCGCGCGGGACACCGAACCGTCCAGCCGGATGCTGGCGTCGACGCGTAGCAGGGTGCTCATAGGTTCTGTCTCCATCGAGTTGAGGGGGCGTGCTCGTGTTGAGCTGTATCGAAGATAATCTGTTGAGCAGAACATATTCAAGTCAGATCGTATTCCGGGTGGCGTACACCACGTACGATGGGGACATGTCCAGTACTTCGCCTGAGGTCGCGACCCGGGCAATCCGTGGGGTTGAGCCGTCGGGCGCCAGCGCCGCGCCGGTGGAGGCCGACCTCGGCTGGGCGCTGGGCGTCGTCTTCCGGCGGTACGCCAAGGCGTCCGCGGCAGCGCTCGAGGGTCTTCCCGGCGGCCCGCGCGGCTACCAGGTGCTCGCGACGACGAACTCCGAGGGCCCGAAGCGGCAGCTCGACCTGGCCGCCCAGCTCGGCGTCGACCGGACCGTGATGACCTATCTGCTCGACGACCTGGAGAAGGCGGGGCTCGTGCAGCGCCGGCCCGACCCGGCCGACCGTCGCGCGCGGCTGATCGCCCCGACCGACGAGGGCGTCGAGGCTCTGTGCGACCTGGAGCGCCGCCTGCGCAGCACCGAGGAGGAGGTGCTGGGCATCCTCGAGGAGTCGGAGCGCGCCAGCTTCCGGATGCTTCTACAGCGCGTGGCGATGAAGGCCAACGCGATCGACCCGCTGCACAACGCGTGCTCGCTGGCCGAAGCGGACGACCCCGCCAGCACCTAGTGCAGCGGCACGAAGCCTGACTCGTAGGCGCGGATGACCGCCTGGGTGCGGTCTCGCGCGTTGAGCTTCGACAGCACGTTGGCGACGTGGGTCTTGACCGTCTGCAGCCCGAGGATGAGCTCCGTGGCGATCTCGGCGTTCGACAGACCACGCGCCATCAACCGAAGCACCTCCTGCTCCCGCTCGGTCAGCTGGTACTCGTCCAGACCGCTCGGCGTCTGCGGTCCGACATGGGCCAGCGCCAACGCCCGGATCGCCTCCGGGAACAGCAGCGACTCGCTCCGCGCGACGGTCCGGATCGCCGCGATGATGTCGTCCGGGGGAGTGCGCTTCAGCAGGAACCCGGACGCGCCGGCGCGCAAAGCGTCGTACACGTAGTCGTCGTTCTCGAACGTGGTGACGACCAGTACGCGCGGCGCCGGGTCGAGGTTCTCCAGCAGCAGCCGGGTCGCCTGGATGCCGTCGACCGCAGGCATCCGGACATCCATCAGTACGACGTCGGCCCCGGTACGACGAACCAGCGGCAGGACCTCCGCGCCGTCACCGGCCTCGCCGACCACCGTGAGGTCGGGCTCGGCGTTGATGATCGCGCGCAGCCCGCTCCGGATCAGCGGCTCGTCGTCGACCACGACCACCGACAGGTTCATGTCATCCCTTCGTCATGCTGACCGGCAACCGGACCGCGAGGCGCCAGGTCTGCCCCTCGGTCTCCGCGACCGGGCCGGCGTCAACGGTGCCGCGCAGTACGGCGACTCTTTCACGGATGCCGGCCAGGCCGCGGCCGCCTCCGGACTGATCGGACTTGCCGTTCATCGGATTGGTGACCGCGAGCCGCAGTCCGGAAGTGTCCAACCGGATCGACAGGTCCACGGCCAGCTCACCGGCCGGACGACCGGCATGCCGGATCGCGTTCGTCAGGCCTTCCTGCACGATTCGGTACGCCTCTCGGGAGACCGCGGCCGGTAGCTGGTCCAGATCGCCTGACCGGTCGACCTCGATCGTGATGCCGCCGGCTCGGGTGGCCTCGACGAGACGGTCCAGACCGCCGAGCGTGGCCTGCGGCGTGGTCCGGGAGCCCTGCCGACGGTCGTCGCGCAGCAGGCCGAGCACGTGGTCGAGATCCGCGAGTGCTGCCCGGGCGGAGGTCTCCATCGCGGCCAGTGCGTTCTCGGCGAAGTCGGGGTCGCTGGCAAGCACTCGGCGCGCTGCTGCGGCCTGGATGGTGACGAGGCTGAGGGCGTGCCCGACGCTGTCGTGCAGTTCGCGGGCCAGACGGTTGCGCTCGGCAAGCGTTGCGGTCTGTTGCTCGAGCAGCTCGATCCGCTCCGCCGCGGTCGGTCCGAGGACGCGCGGCGCGAGGTACGCCAGCAGTGCGCCGACCGCGGCCGACAGCAGGAACAGTCCGGCGAGACTGCCGATCGCTGCCGCCGGCATCCAGAGGTCGGTCCAGTCGCCGCGGATGTCGTACGACCAGCCGGGCACGATGTCGCGCGATCCGGCCGAGCGGAACGGCGCGGCCAGCCAGATCGCGCCGACGCCGAACACGATCGTGCTGAGGATCCCGATCACTCCGCCGGCGACCAGGTGCAGGCAGAACCAGGCGACGGTCCGCCGGCGCTGCGGCCAGGTCCGGGCCGGACCGAGCGGCCGCTCGTCGAACCGCACCGCGAGCAGCGACTCGACCGCGATGCCCTCCACCTCGCGGACCGCGGGCAACAGGCCGAGCACGACCGGCGGCACCAGTCCCATCAGCACCCAGATGATGCCGGTGGCAACTTTCGGCAGGCCGAGGTCGGTGACCACCGCGCCGAGCGCGCTGTCGACCAGGATGAACGCCAGCACCAGCGCCGAGCCGAGCAGCAGGTACACCCAGCGCAGGTACGTCGACGTACGCCACAGGCTCCCGATCGCGTGTGCTACTGCTTTCACAGCTCCATCGTGTCAAAGCCGGGCCGGTGTCACCTCCCTCGGCGGAGTGAGTGCGGGGAAACCCCTGCGTCCCGTACCCGGAAGTGGCATGCCTCACCAAGAAGTTGAGGGTTTACGCAAATTTGACGCTGCACGGCCCGGTTGTGCCCTCGCGGGCGTCGCGATCTGCTGCTCAGGCAGGTACGGTCTGTGGTCGGGGCGGGTGCCCGTTCGGCTACGGACAGGTATGGGGAACGGCTCCAGGACGGGTGGCCAGCATGCTCTGCGAGGACCCGGCACGGCGGACGTTAAGTCCCCGTGAAGACCCCGCAGGCGGATTGACCACCTTTCCATATTTGATGTTTGATCAAATATCGGGACGAGAGAGGTCGATATGAGGTTGAGGCGTTCCGTCATCGCGCTGATGGCGGTCCTGGGGCTCGCCCTGGTCAGTGCATGTAATGGTGACGACAAAGGCAGTCAGGCCGACAACAGCCTGACGAAGGTCAACTACCTGACGTCGTTCAACACCTTCGGCCGTGAGGCGTACGCGTACGTCGCGCTGGACAAGGGGTACTTCAAGGACGCCGGCTTCGACGTCAAGATCACCCCGGGCAGCGGCACCGTCGACGTGATGAAGCTGGTGGCCGGTGGGCAGGCCGACTACGGCATCGGCGACTTCACCGCGATCGTGATCACCCTCGGCAAGCAGAAGCTGCCGGTCACCACGGTCGGCATGATCCACCAGCGGTCGCTGGCCGCCATCATGTCGCTCAAGGGTTACGGCATCGAGAAGCCGCAGGACCTGGTCGGCAAGACCATCGCCGACCAGCCGGGTTCCACCAACACGGTGATGTTCCCGGTCTACGCCAAGGCCGTGAACATCGACCCGAAGTCGGTCACGTTCCTCCCGTCGCCGCCGCCGGCGCTGCCGAAGCTGCTTGCCTCCGGCAAGGTCAAGGGCATCGGCCAGTTCGTGGTCGGCGAGCCGCTGATCAAGAAGGCCGACCCGAGCCACCGCGATCCCGTCACACTGGCCTACGGCGACGTGCTGCCGCAGCTGTACGGCAACGCGATCATCACCCGGTCGGACCTGGCCAAGGACCACCCGGACCAGGTGAAGAAGTTCACCGGCGCGCTGCTCAAGGGCCTGCAGGACACCGTCGACGACCCGGCCGGGTCCGCCGCGATCCTGAAGAAGTACGTGCCCGACACCGATCTCGCGGTTGCTACCAGCGAGCTGGAGATCATGAAGAAGTACACCAAGCCGGACACCTTCAAGGGTCCGCTCGGCGACGTCGACCTGGAGCGGGTCAAGACGATCATCAGCTTGCTGGAGCAGTCGAACGCGATGCCGAAGGGATCCGTCACCCCCGACGACGTCGTCACGATGAGCCTGGCTCCGAAGAGCTAGGGTGTCCGACCACTGATGATTCGCCTGGACGGCGTAGGGCAGGTCTTCGACGGACGCGAGGGCCGGGTGACAGCCCTCGAGAAGATCGACCTGCACGTCCGCGGCGGTGAGTTCGTCACGCTGATCGGCCGGTCCGGATGTGGCAAGTCCACTCTGCTCCGGCTGATCGCGGGACTGTTGCCGCCGACGTCCGGTTCGGTCCAGGTGGCGGAGGAACCCGTCACCGGACCGCGCCGGGACGTCTCGTTCATGTTCCAGCGTCCGGCCCTGCTGCCGTGGCGCTCGGTGCTGTCGAACGTGATGCTGCCGGTCGAGATCGACAAGGGCAGCGACCGCGGCAAGGCGGCGTACCGGGACCGGGCTCACCAACTGCTCGAGCTGGTCGGTCTGCAAGGTTTCGAACGGCGCCTGCCGCACGAGCTGTCCGGCGGCATGCAGCAGCGGGTGTCGCTGTGCCGGTCGTTGATCCGCGATCCGCAGGTGATGCTGATGGACGAGCCGTTCTCCGCACTCGACGCGCTCACCCGGACCGAGCTGTCCGAGGAGCTGCAGCGGATCAAGATGGAGCTGGCCACCACGATCGTGTTCGTCACGCACTCGATCGAGGAGGCCGTCGTCCTCGCGGACCGGGTCGTCGTACTGACGCCGCGGCCGGGGCGGATGCGCGAGATCGTCGACATCGACATCCCGCGGCCGCGCAGCCTCGCCCAGAACGCGTACGTCACCGAGGTGGCCACGATCAGCGCCCGCTTGCACGCGCTGCTCTCGGAGAAGGACAGCGAGGACCGGCGATGACCAAGCGTTCCTGGCTGACCGGTTCGCCGGCGGCCGCCGTCATCCTCCCGATCATCGGGCTGGCGGCGGCGATCGCGCTGTGGTGGCTCGCGACGGTCGTGTTCTCGATCGAGCCGTACCTGCTGCCGACGCCGTGGGACGTGGTGGTCAAGTTCTTCGACCAGCCCGGTGTCCTGCTGTCGGAGACCGGTACGTCGCTGCTCGAGACGATCGAGGGCTTCCTGCTCGCGATCGTCATCGGCGTACCGATCGCGCTGGTGATCGTCCGCTCGGTGGTCCTCGAGCGGCTGGTCTACCCGCTGCTGCTGATGGTGAACTCGATCCCCAAGGTCGCGATCGCGCCGCTGCTGGTGGTGTGGATGGGCTTCGGTCAGTGGCCGAAGATCGTGATGGTGCTGCTGATGTGCTTCTTCCCGATCGTGATCTCGACCGCGCAGGGGATGAAGTCGACGCCGACCGAGCTGGTCGAGCTGATGCGGTCGCTGGACGCGACGCGGGCGCAGGAGTTCTTCAAGCTCCGGCTGCGGTACGCGATGCCGCAGATCTTCACCGGGTTCAAGGTGGCGATCTCGCTGGCGGTGATCGGTGCCGTGATCGGCGAGTTCGTTGGCGCCACCAAGGGACTCGGGTACGTGATCCAGCAGTCCGGCGCCAGCGCCGACACCACGCTGGCGTTCGCAGCGATCATGCTCCTCAGCGTGATGAGCATCCTCTTGTTCTACGGCTTGGTGCTACTCGAGCACCTGCTGCTCCCATGGGCCCAGGAGAAGCGGTGACGGTATCAATGCCACGCCTCCGGCGCGGCAGGTCATCGGGCTTTGGCTCCCGTCCTTCCCTCGTCGCTCCGGTCGCTTCGCTCCCTACGCTCCTCAGTCCAGGACGGGAGGCCCGATGACCGCGCAAGCTTCCGACGCGGACAGACGCGTGCTGGTTCGGCCCGACTGGCTGCAGGCCACGGTTTCGTCGGTGTTCACCGCGGTCGGATTCGACCCGGCGGACGCGGGCAAGATCGCCACTGCGCTGGTCGAGGCGGATCTGCGCGGCGTGAGTTCGCACGGCGTGATGCTGGTTCCGATGTACGTCGAACGCCTGAACGCCGGCGGTGTGACCCGCGAGCGCGAGCTCGACATCCTGTACGACGCCGGCGCGGCGATGGTCGCGGACGCCCGCGGCGGGATGGGCCAACTGTCCAGCCCGCAGGCGATGGGGCACGCGATCGAGCGCGCCGGCCGGTACGGCATCGGGCTGGTCTCGGTCCGCAACGCGCACCACTTCGGCGCGGCCAGCCGCTGGGCCATGCAAGCCGGTCAGGCCGGGTGTATCGGTATCGCGATGTCGAACACCACCCCGCTGATGCCCGCTCCGGGCGGCGCCGAGCGGATCGTCGGCAACAACCCGCTCGCGATCGCGGTCCCGACCAAGGCCGGCGTGGAGATCGTGCTGGACATGGCGTTGTCGGCTGTTGCCCTGGGCAAGATCCGGCTGGCGGCCTCGGCCGGGCGGTCGATTCCCGACACCTGGGCGACCGATCCCTCGGGTACGCCGACCACGGACCCGGAGGAGGCCGTGCTCGGCATGCTGTTGCCGGCGGCCGGCCACAAGGGCTTCGGGCTGGCGCTGATGATCGACGTACTCACCGGTGTGCTGAGCGGCGGCGGCTGGGGCGACCAGGTCCGCCCGCTGTACCGCGAGCCGGACCGGCCGAACGACTGCGCGCACCTGTTCCTGGCGATCGACCCGGAGTTGATGGGCGGCGTGGAGAGTTTCCGCCTGCGCTCGTCCGGGCTGGCCGCGCGGGTCCGGGGGAGCGCGACGGCTCCCGGCGTGAGCCGGCTGCATCTGCCGGGTGAGATCGAGGCGGAGCGTGCGGCGTACCAGCGCCGGCACGGTGTGCTGATCGAGCGGTCCGGACTGGACGGGCTGCTGGAGGCGGCGCGCGCGGTCGGCGCCGTCGTACCGGCGGGAGGGGTGTTGAGCTGATGGGAAAGACACAGGTGTCGACGGAGGCGCTGCGGAGCCCGAACGGGGTGTTCTCGCAGGCCACGACGATCGAAGCGACCGGGCGGTTGGTCTTCGTTTCCGGGATGACCGCCCGGCGGCCGGACGGCGGGATCGTCGGGGTCGGGGACGTCCGGGAACAGACCAGGCAGGTGTGCGAGAACGTGAAGGCGGCGGTCGAGGCCGCCGGCGGCACGCTCGCGGATGTCTGCCGGGTGGATGTGTACGTGCGCAACATGGAGGACTTCGCCAAGATCCACGAGATCCGGGCGCAGTACTTCACCGAGCCGCTGCCGGCGTCGACGATGGTCGAGGTCAGCAAGCTCGCACATCCCGATTACCTGATCGAGATCAACGCGATCGCAGTGGTCGCATGACCGGGGGTGAAGCCATGCGCGGTGTCGAGTGGACCTGAGATGAAGTACGTGACGGTGGAGTACGCCGGGCGCGAGGTGCCCGGCGTACTCGACGGGGATTCGGTTCTGTTGCTATCGGCAACCGACCTGACCGAGGTGATCTCCGGATCGGCCGACGTGGTGGACAAGATCCCTTATGACGAGGGGATCCTGCGAGCACCGCTGCGGCGGTTCCGGCGGGACATCCTGTGTACCGGGTGGAACTACTGGGACCACTTCGAGGAGAGCAAGGGCAAGCGTGAGGGCCAGGACGTGGACCGGCCCAAGCACCCGACGTTCTTCACCAAGGGCCCGGACGTGGTGATCGGTCCGTACGACGACATCGCCTGGGATCCGGCGATCTCCGCCAAGTGGGATTACGAGGCCGAGGTCGCGCTGGTGATCGGCAAGACCGGCAAGAACATCGCTGTCGCCGACGCACTGGACCACGTCTGGGGCTACACGCTGGCGAACGACGTGTCGCAGCGGGACTTGCAGCGTGCGCACGGCGGTCAGTGGCTGAAGGGTAAGAGCATCGACGACACGATGCCGCTGGGTCCGTGGATCGTGACCGCCGACGAGGTGGGCGACCCGCAGGACATCCACCTGCAGTGCTTGGTGAACGGTGAGGTACGCCAGGACGCGTCCACGCGGCAGATGGCGTTCGACGTCGCCACGCTGATCAGTGAGCTCTCGTTCGGCATGACGCTGCGCCCGGGCGACCTGCTGCTGACCGGTACGCCGGCCGGCATCGGCAACGCCCGCGAGCCACAGGTGTTCCTCCAGGACGGCGACGTCGTCGTCACCCGCTCCGACAAACTCGGCGAGCTGCGCAACAGAGTGGCACGCGCATGAGCGGGCCCCTGGAACTGCTGCCAGGTAGCGGCAAGAGCGGCCGCCGTACCCTCGCCGAGCACGCGGCCGCCGAGCTGCACCAGCTGATCCTGTCCGGCGAGCTGCCGAGCGGTACGCCGCTGCGTCTCGTCGAGCTGGCCAGCCGGCTCGAGATGAGCCAGATGCCTGTGCGCGAGGGACTCCGTCGGCTGGAGGCGCTCGGGCTGGTCGAGATCATTCCGCACCGCGGCGCATGGGTCCGTGACCTGTCGTTGTCCGATCTGCGCGACACGCACGAGACCCGGCTGGCGTTGGAGAGCCTCGCCGTACGGGCGGCTGCGGCCCGGTTCACCGGTGACGATCTGACGAAGGCAGCGGCCGCGCTGGCCGAGCACCTCCGTCTGTCGCGTGCAGAGGACTCGGCGGGTGCCCGTGAGGCCCATGCGGACTTCCACTTCGCGATCTACCGGGCGAGCGGTTCACAGTGGTTGCCGCGAGCAATCGAGCCGGTGTGGCAGAACAGCGAGCGCTACCGGTTCGGCAGCCGGCTGACGGCGTTCCTGATCGAGAAGAGCCGGCAGGAGCACCAGGCGATCCTGGACGCTTGCGTCGCGCAGGACCCTGATGCGGCCGAGCAGGCGTTGCGCAGCCACCTGGCCGGCGCGTTCCAGCGGATCACCGAGACGATGACGTCGAAGCAGAAGGAGACGTCATGAAGGTGAGCTTCGACGCGACCGGTGAGGTCGTGGTGATCACAGGCGGCGCACGGGGCATCGGTGCGGCACTCGCACATGCCTTCAACGCCGCCGGCGGTACTGCGGTCGTCTTCGACGTCACGCCCCCGGCCGACGGTGTCGAGTACGTCGAGGTCGACGTGGCGGACCGGTCCGCCGTACAGGCTGCGGTTGCCGGTGTGCTGGAGCGGCACGGGCGGATCGACGGTCTGGTCGCCGGTGCGGCCGTGCAGCCGCGGTCGACCGTGCTGGAGATGGATGCGGCCGAGTGGACCCGCACGCTGCAGGTGAACCTCGACGGTGTGGTCTGGGCGTGTCAGGCCGTCGTACCGCAGATGGTGGAGCGGCAGTCCGGTTCGGTCGTGGTGTTCACGTCGGGGCTGGCGTCGACCGGGTACGCCGGTGCGTCGGCGTACGCGGCGAGCAAGGCGGCGCTGGTGGCGTTCGCCAAGTCGCTGGCGGCCGAGGTGGCCGGCGACCGGGTCCGGGTGAACGTGGTCGCGCCAGGGGTGATCGACACCGAACAGTTCCGTACTGCGAACGGCGGTGCGGACCGGGAGCACTGGCACGACACCATAGGTATCGGCGACACCGACGACGTGGTCGGGCCGTTGCTGTTCCTGCTGTCCGACGCGGCCGCGATGACCGGGTCGGTGCTGGCCCGGGAACGTGCCTTTGCCAAGCTCACGAGCTTTATTTAGTTGCCGGAGTGACAAGTTGACTGAACAGCTGCCCGTTGTCGTAGTGGGCGCCGGACCGATCGGTCTGACCGCGGCCCTCGGCCTGGAGCACTACGGCATCCCGTATGTGCTGCTGGAGGAGGACGCCACGCTCTCCTCCGACACCAAGGCCGGTACGACGCTCAGCCGGACCCTGGAGATCTGGAACCGGTACGGCGCGGTGGACCGCATCCTCGGCGCTGCCTTGCGGATCGACGAGATCGGTGACATCGACCGCGCGACGAACACCCCGCGGGCCTCGGTGCAGCTGGCCGAGCTGGCGAACGACACGCAGTTCCCGTTCGTCATCAACCTGCCGCAGCAGAAGATGGAGCCGCTCCTCGCGGCTGCCCTGTCCACGCCGGTACGGACGCAGCACCGGATGACGTCGTTCGACGTACGCGACGACCGCGTCGTACTGCAGGTCGAGACGCCGGACGGACCGCAGGAGCTCGAGGCGTCGTACCTGCTGGCCTGTGACGGTGGGCGTTCGCGGATCCGCGATGCGCTCGGTGTGAAGGTCGTGGGGGAGACCTTGCCCGAGCGGTACATGCTGATCGATGTCGTGGTGGATCTGGACGTCAACAACGCCAGGGACTACCCGTACCTCGCGTACTTCGCGGACAAGTCCGAGTGGATGGTCCTGATCCGGCAGCCCGACAACTGGCGGTTCCTGTTCCCGCTGGCGCCGGGTGCCGACGCACCGGACGACGAGGACCTGCTGGTGAAGGTGAAGCAGTTCATCGGCGAGGTCGACCGGATCGAGCTGCTGGGCTCGGTCGTCTACAACGTGCACCACCGGGTCGCGGAGCAGTGGACCAAGGACCGCAGGGTGTTCCTGATGGGCGATGCGGCCCACCTGATCACGCCGATGTGGGCGCTGGGTCTGAACACCGGTGCGCTGGACGCGTCGAACCTGCCGTGGCGGCTGGCCTGGGTACTCCGCGGCTGGGCGGATCCGTCGTTGCTGGACGGGTACGAGCAGGAGCAGCGTCCGGTGGCGATCGAGGGCTCGGGCGAGATGGCTGAGGCTGCGCGGAAGTACATGTCGTTCCAGCAGGGTGCTGTCACGGCGGGAACGAGTGACTGGGCAACGGCGTACACGCGGACTCTGCTCAGTGTGCGGCTGGATGTGGACGGCTCCGGTGACTGGTCGATGGTTGCCACCTCGGCCGAACCGCCTACAGTGCGCGCCGGTGACCGGGCACCCGACCTGGTGCTGCAGAGCCCGACCGGTCGTGTGACGATCCACGACCTGTGCCGGGACTCGTTCGTTGCCTTGTACTTCACAGATGTCCGGCGGCGCCCGGAGATCCCGGTGAACGGATCGCCCGCGCTGCAGCACTATGCGGTGTCCCGGTGGGACGCGCCGCACGACTCCGGTCTGCGGGACCGTGCGCTGTTCGACCCGGGAAGCGTTGCCACCAAGCGGTACGGCGTGCCGCCCGAGACCGTCGTACTGCTTCGTCCGGACGGGCATGTGGCTGCGGTGGCTCCGATGGGTACTGGTGTTGCTGAGGAGCTCTACAGCCGCATTACTGGTCGGGAGGTGCCATGACCGGTTTTGACCAGCCGCTGCGGGAGATCCTGCTGCAGACGGACGACCTGGAGTGGGTCGAGAAGTCGCTGGACGGCTTGTCCCACAAGATGCTGTGGCGGGACCCGGAGACCGAGGCCTCGATCGCACTGGTGCGTTTCGAGAAGGGCTCCGGCATTCCGTCCGAGCACAAGCACGCGTCGAACCAGTTCATGTTCTGCCTGTCCGGCCGGTACGTCTACCTGCCGACCGGGACCACGCTGACCAAGGGCAGCTTCTACTGGAACCCGAAGGGCGTGACGCACGGACCGACGCGGGCGGAGGAGACCTCTGTCCTGCTGGAGGTGTACGACGGGCCGCACTACCCGGAGCGGCCGGACTTCTACGACAACGACGAGGACGCCCGCTGACATGGCCGGTTGGGACGTCCACACCCACCTGATCCCGCCGACCGTACTGTCGGCGGCGCACCGCGGTGAGTTCGGGCTGTCCGTCGACAGCGGTTCGCTGGTGATCGACGGACAGCGACTGCCGCTGCGTCGGCTCGCCGACCCGGCCGCACTGCTGCACTGGATCACCGAGCAGTCGCTGGACGGCGCTGTCGTCTCCGTGCCGCCCGCGCTCTTCCGGTACGACGCCGGGGTCGAGTGGTCCGAGCTGGTGAACCAGGGGCTCCGGGAGCTCGCCACGCCACAACTGCGCGTCTTGGCGCATCTGCCGCTGCTGGACCCGGCAGCGCCGGAGGTGGCTGCCGGTCTGGCCGCTGAGGGCGTCTTCGGCGGGTTCGCAGTGGGTACGCCGAGCTATGCCGGGCTGGATCCGGTCTGGCGGGTGCTGGACGTGCTGGAGGCGTTCACGCTGATTCATCCCGGCAGCAGTGACGACAAGCGGCTTGATTCGTTCTACTTGTCGAACCTGTTGGGGAATCCGTACGAGACCGGGGTGGCCGCCGCTTCGCTCGTCTTCGCCGACGTGCCGGGGCGGTTTCCAGGGATCCGGTTCTGCTTGTGCCATGGGGGTGGTGTGACGGCGGCCGTTGCCGGCCGGTGGCAGCGCGGGATCGACACCGAACGGCCCGGGATCGAGCCGGTGTCGTTGCCGGTCGCGGAGGCGCTGCGCCGGTTCTACGTCGACGATCTGGTGCACGACGACGCCGTACTGGAACTGCTGACTTCGACGTTCGGTGCCGACCGGGTGCTGGCCGGGAGCGACTGGCCGTTCCCGATGGGCAGCGACGGGGTGTCCGCCGCGCGGTCCGCGACGGCCGAGGTGCTGACCCGGCCGCTGGCGAAGGAGGTCGCCGCGTGGTGAGACGGGTGTTCTGTCTGGTCGAGGTTGTGATCAGATATCAAATCGTGAACGGGGATGAGGCGTGAGTACACGGGGGACTGTCTTGCACAGTCATGGGCCGGGTGAGCAGCTGAAGGCCGAAGAGGTCGAGCTGGCAGCCGGTCCGGGTGAGACGTTGGTGGAGATGCGGCTGGCCGCCGTGTCTTCGCAGGACCGGTCGACGCTGGCCGGCAAGCAGCCGTCGGTGCCGTTCGTACCGGGCACCGAGGGAACGGGTGTGGTCGTCAGTTCGGATGCGGTCGAGGCGGGGACGGCTGTGCTCGTCCGCGGCGACGGTGTCGGTGTGACGAGAGCAGGTGTGTGGGGGCAGTACGCCGTCGTGCCGGATGTCGCCGTACATCGGCTGCCGTCGTCGTTGGAGCCGGGAGCGGCGCTGACGTTGCTGTCGCAGGCGTTGACTGCACACACCGCAGTACGGCGAGTGGCCGATGTACTGAAGGGCGAGACCGTTGTCGTCACCGGCGTAACCAGCATGCTCGGGCGGATGTGCGCTGCGATCGCACGGTCGGCCGGAGCGGAGCGGGTGATTGGTCTGGTGTCGATGGAGGCGATTGTTGATGCCACGACCGCACTGGTGGACCAGATCGTTCGCGTAGACGGACTGGGACAGGTTGGCCGGGAGCTGCAGTGGTGTGACGCGGCGATCGACACCATGGGCGGTCCGGTGACCGGCGGGGTGCTGGGGCACATCGCTCCGGGCGGGCGGATCGCAGTACTGGGTTATAAGGCCGGTGAGTTCACCACGATCGATCTTCACCAGTTGATCGGCCGCGACCTCCGGGTGTTGCCGGTGAACCTGCAGCGCACTGCTCTGGCACCGGATGCGGTCGGTCAGGCACTCGCAGATATCGCACCGGCTTCCTGGCGAGCGGAGTACGACGTGGTGCCCGCGGACCGGGCCGGTGACGTGCTGGATCGGCAGGCCGGGCGGGTGTTGCTGGATCTGACCGCGTTGCGCTGACACTCCTCGGCTGGCCTAGACCACTTGTCTTTGTTGGGCTCTGCGCTGAGCAATCCGTCGCCGAAAGCCCGCAGATACCCGAGCGGCGGCTACGGTACCTCCAGAGCTGAATAGGAGAGAGGCAGCCCGCTACTGATGATCCGACGACTCGAGCTCACGCCTGGGGGGCCTACCGGCCGTCGTACGCTCGCCGAGGAAGCCGCCGCCGAACTGCACGAACTGATCCTGTCCGGTGAGCTCCCCAGTGGTACGGCGCTGCGGCTCGAGGAGCTCGCCAAACGGCTGGACATGAGCCAGATGCCGATCCGGGAAGGGCTGCGCCGGATGGCTGCGCTCGGACTGGTGGAAATCGTCCCGCACAAGGGCGCCTGGGTCCGGGAGCTGTCGATGGAGGACCTGCGCGACACTCACGCGACCCGGTTGGCGCTGGAGTCTCTTGCGGTGCGTGCGGCCGCGACGCGGTTCTCCGACACGGACGCCTCGACCGCGCGGGACGCACTGGCCGAGCATGTCCGGTTGTCGAAGCTGGGTGACAACATCGCGTCCCGGCAGGCGCACACCGAGTTCCACTTCGCCATCTATCGGGCCGGCGGTTCGCGGTGGCTGCCGCGAGCGATCGAGCCGGTCTGGCAGAACAGCGAGCGCTACCGGTTCGGCTCCCGGCAGACCAAGGCCCGGATCGAGCAGACCCGGCGGGAGCACCAGGCGATCCTCGACGCGTGCGTGGCGCACGACGAGGCGGGCGCCGAGGCCGCGCTGCGCGAACACCTGGAAGGTGCGATGCAGCGCATCACCGAGACGATGGAGCGTCGCTCGGCCAAGCCGTGAGCTCTTCGAACCGGTCGTGCTGCCAGCCAGTTGCGTCGAAGACCGCGCGAAGCAGCAGGCCGTCGCTGCTCGCGCGGTGCACCCCGATGAGCTCTTCGAGCGGCTTGCTGCCCAAGCCTTCGTAGTACTCGTCCAGTGCTTGCCGCCTGCGCTGCTCGGACCCTCCACTCATCTCCTCGAGCGGTGTAGCGCATCCGGTGAGGTGGCCTGAGCCGATCTGCTCTCCTGGGGCTAGCTGCTGGACCAGTTGCTCACCTGCACGCACGTCTTGTGCTCTAACGCGTGCACCGAGCGTGCGGCAGGGGACGCGCTGGAGTGCTCGCTGGACTGCTTGTGAGATGGCGATGTGGTCCGGATGCCCGGTGAGCCCGTCCCGTCCGACGGTGAGGATGAGCTCCGGCTGGAGCTGGTGGACTGCCTTCTCGACCTCTGCGGCCAGCTCGGCCGGATCGGCGGCTGCCGGCGTCTGCGGGCCTTTGTGACCGCCGTCGTCGATCCACTGGTTCGCTGCGCCGAGCCAGTGCCACTCGTCGATCCCGAGCAGCGCGCAGGAGTTGGTGAGGTGGTCCGCGGCTCCGTGCATCCCGGCGGTGGCAACACGCAGTACGACGTGCCAGCCCTGCTCGTGCAGCACAGCGGTCGCGGCGCCGGTGGCGAACACCTCGTCGTCCGGATGTGCGTGGACGACGAGCGCCGTACGCATCAGCTGGTCAGTCGGCCAGGCGGGCCGGGAAGCCGCCGGTGGCGAGCGGACCCCAGCGCTCCGGGGTGATGCGGATCAGGCACTTGCCCTGCTGCACCATCGCCTCGCGGTACTCGTCCCAGTCCGGGTGCTCGCCGGAGATCGCACGGTAGTAGTCGACCAGCGGCTCCACCGCGTCCGGCAGCTCGATCACCTCGCCACTACCGTCCACCTGCACCCACGCGCCGCTCCACTCGTCCGACAGCACGAGCACACCGGCCTTACCGGTCCGCTTCACGTTGGTGCTCTTGGCCCGCTCCGGGTACGACGAGATGACGATGCGGCCCTCGGTGTCCACACCCCCGGACACCGGCGACGCCTGCGCCGTCCCGTCCGCCCGATACGTGATCAACAACATGTGATGACGAGGCCGCACAAACTCCAGCAACCCCTCGACGTCGACCTTGGTGTTGGTAGCAATAGTCCTCGGCATGGCCCCCACCCTATGCGCCAGCCTGGAGCTCCTGCGGGGGTGTGGACGACCGGATTGACATGTTCGAACAGGTGTTCGAACATGGATTCATGACGGGGATCGAAGCAGCGGCGAGTCGGGTCACGGCGCTCGACCAGGCACGGCTGCTCCTTGCCCAGGTCAAGGCTCGGAAGGCTGCTGAAGACGACGTTGAGGAGGGTGCCCGGCTGGCTCCTGTCACCGGCCGGGTGCCGTCGGTGGCGCGGGTGCAGCAGGCGTTGGATACGGCGGGGGTGGATCGGGAGCTGCCGACGCATCCGGCGGTGAGTGAGTTGCTGGCGGGGGCGAGCCTGCGCGGTGGCTCGGTGTACTCCGTGCGTGGCAGCGCTGCCCTGGTGATGGCGTTGATGGCCGGTCCGTCCGCGGAGGGCGCCTGGTGCGGCGTCGTCGGGGTGCCGTCGTTCGGTGCCGAGGCGGCGCGCGGGCTCGGGGTCGATCTGGAGCGGCTCGTGCTGGTCCCGGATCCGGGCCGCGAATGGCTCAGCGTCGTCGCCGCGTTGGTGGACGCGCTGACGGTGGTGGTCGTCCGGCCGCCCGGGGAGGTGACACCGGGGGAGGCGTCCCGGCTTGCCGCCCGGCTCCGGACCCGCGGCGCGATGCTGATCGCGTACGGGTCGTGGCCCGGCAGCGAGGCCCGGTTCGAGATCGAGAGCAACACCTGGACCGGTCTGGGTGACGGCGAGGGTCTGATCACCGCCCGCCGGGCAACGGTCGCGGTAAGCGGTCGACGGGCAGGCTTACGTGCCCGTCGTCATGAGCTCTGGCTTCCTGGCCCTGACGGTGCAGTCCGGCCCGCGGCGCCGGCGCGTGAGGAAGCTCCGGGCTGGCAGGAAGAGTGGGCTGACCAGATCGGCGCGGTGGGCTGATGGGCAGCCGCGGACTCACCCGCACGATGGTGATCTGGGTGCCCGACTGGCCGGTGACGGCGGCCGCGGTGGCGACCGGACGATCGCCGGACGAGCCGATCGTCGTGCTGGAGAAAGGAAAGGTGCTCGCTACCTCGGCGGCCGCGCGGGCCGAAGGGGTGCGGCGCGGGCAGCGGGCCCGGGACGCGCAGTCGCGGTGCCCGGAGCTGGTCGTGCTGAAGTACGACCCGGTGATCGACGCGCGCGCGTTCGACCCGGTGATCGCGTGCCTGGAGGCGATCACGCCGGGCGTGCAGGCGATCCGCCCAGGCATGTGCGCGTTGAAGGCACGCGGTCCGGCCCGGTTCTACGGCAGCGAGGAGCGGGCGGCGGAGAAGCTGCTCGACCGGCTGGAGACGTTCGACGTGCCGGGCAGCCGGGTCGGGATCGCCGACGGTCCGTTCGCCGCGGAGCAGGCGGCGCGGGCGAGCTCCGCGCGGACCAGGGTGCACGTGGTGCCGCCGGGCGGATCACCGGAGTTCCTCGCGCCGTTGTCGGTCGACCTGCTCGAGCAGCCGGAGCTCACGGATCTGCTGCGCCGGCTGGGGTTGCGGTCGCTGGGCGCGTTCGCCCAACTGTCCGGGACGGAGGTGCTGACCCGGTTCGGCCCCAGCGGCGCCTTCGCCCATCGGCTGGCGAGCGGATCCGACGATCGTCCGGTGACCGGCCGGGAGGTCCCGCCGGAGTTGACCCGGGCGCTCGACTTCGAGCCGTCCGTCGACCGGGTCGACCAGGTCGCGTTCGCGGTCCGTGCGATCGCCGACGAGATGATCGTCCGGCTGACCGAGCTCGGCCTGGTGTGTACGACGCTGCGGGTCGAGGTCGGCACCGAGTCCGGGCGGATCCACGAGCGGGAGTGGCTGCATCCACGCTGGTTCACCGCGACGGACGTGGTGGACCGCGTGCGTTGGCAGTTGCAGGGGAGCGGGACGGCGACCAGTGAGCTGACGTCGCCCGTCGTGCGGATCCGGTTGATCCCGGATCAGGCGGATCCGGTCGGCGCCCATGTCGACGGGTTGTGGGGCGGCGGGCCGGACGAGCGGATCCACCGGGCGTTGTCGCGGGTGCAGAGCATGCTCGGTCACGGCGCGGTCGTGTCGGTGGTGATCGGCGGCGGGCGAGGGTTCGCGGACCGGCAGACGCTGATCCCCTGGGGTGATCCGCCGGTGCCGGCACGGCCGCCGGACCAGCCGTGGCCCGGGGCGATCACCGGGGCCGAGCGCTGGCCGACGCCGGCGCCGACCACGATCTTCCCGGAGCCGATCCCCGCGAAGGTGTTCGCCGCGGACGGCGCCCAGGTCTCGGTCAGCGCCCGCGGCGAGCTGTCCGGCGTACCGGCCGCGTTCTCCTTGCTGTCCTCCGGCGGCTCCGGCGTTCAGGTTGCCGACAGCAACAAAATCCACCCGATCACGGCCTGGGCCGGCCCCTGGCTCAGCACCGAACGCTGGTGGGACCCCGCCACCGAGTCCCGCCAGGCCCGCTTCCAGTTCCAGACCGCCGACACCCGCGCCTGGCTCTTCACCCTCCACCAAACAACCTGGCAGGCCCAAGCCACCTACGACTGATTACGTGAAGTCGATCCGCATCACTGTGCGGCGGAGGGTGGGGTGGGTGAGTTGTTTGAAGCCGGCTTCCTCGAAGGCCTGGTGGGGGCCGACGTGGAGTTCGCCCCAGGTGATGGTTTTGCCGGGTTGGGTGAACATCGGGTAGGCCTCCAGTGCGCGGGCGCCGCGGCTGCGGGCGTACGGGATGGTCGCGCGGGCCAGGTGATACGTGAGGCCGCGGCCGCGGAAGCCTTTACGGACCGTTATGCACGTGACAGCCCAGACGCTCTCGTCGTCCTTGTCCTCGGAGCGGTCCGCCCACAGCACCCGCGACGTCCGCAGCTTCGGGTACGCCGTGCGCGGCTCGACAGCGACCCAGCCGGCCGGCTCGCCGTCGACGTACGCGACCAGTCCGGTCGTCGACGTCGCGTCCGGCACGCCGCACGCGGTCTGGTCCTGGAGTCGCGTCATCCGCTCGTCCAGTGTCGAGTCCCGCCAGATCCACCCGCGGATCTTGAACCGCTGGCATTGGCACAGCCCGGCGTCCGTCGTACCGAAGATCGTTTGCAGGTCTTCCCACGGCACCTCGTTCGCCGGTACGACGGTCAGCTGCGACTCATCGATCACCATGCCCAGCAGATTAACGCCGGTTCCGGACGACCCGCTTCCGGAACTAAATTGACCGCATGCATCGCAGCCGAGTCTCCACCTTCCTCATCGACGTACGGCGGGACGAGGTCGACGCGGCCACGACGTTCTGGTCCGAGGCGCTCGGCGTACGGACGTCGTCGCCGGAGGGCGAGCCGCAGTTCATCAGCCTGCACAACGCGATCCCGGGGTATGTCGCCGCGATCCAGTCGGTCGACGACGAGCCGCGGTACCACCTCGACATCGAGACCGACGACGTCACCGCCGAGGTTGCGCGACTGACCGCCCTCGGCGCGGTGGAGATCGCCGACTGGCAGGGCTGTCACACCCTCAAAGCCCCCGGCGGCCATCTGTTCTGTGTCATCCCGGTGCACAGCGATCAGGAGTACTTCGAGCAGCGCGCGACCGTTTGGGGAAATGAATGAGCGTGACAGTGCGGGATCTGGTGCCCGCGTTCATCGACTTCTGGGCGAGTGCGGACAGGCCCTGGGACGAGTACATCGAGAAGCACCCGGAGGTCCTCAACGATCTGACCAGGTCCGGCCGGACGCTGCAGGAAGCGCAACGGGAGAAGGCGTTCGCGGCGTACGAACAGTTCGCGGACCGGATCCAGGCCAACGCGCCGCACGCCACCCGGTGGATCGAGCAGGCCGCCGGTCGCGTCGTACCGCTCCTCGACGCCGGCCACATCGACATCGACGGGGTCGCGATGGTCGGGCTCGCCACCTCGAACGGCTGGGTCGCCGGCGGCACGCTGTACCTCGCGGTCGAGCTGATCCCCGACGAACGCGGCGCCGAGATCCTCGGCGCCCACGAGATCGCGCACGCGCTGCAGGCGCCGCTTCCCGAACAGCCCTGGCCGGACGAGGGGCCGCTCGGCGAGGACATCTACAGCGAAGGTTTCGCGACCGCGCTCACGGCCGAGCTGTTTCCGCAGTACACGCTCGCCGAGCACCTCTGGTTCGGACCCGGGTACGACGACTGGCTCGCGGACTGCCAACGCCAGGAAGTGGCCGCCCGCGCCGCGATCCTCGACAACCTCGACTCCGAGGACGACGACGTCATCCGCCGCTTCCTCACGCTCAGCGGCAAGTCCGAGTTCCCGCAGCGCATCGGGTACTACGTCGGCACGAGGCTGATCCAGGACCTCCGCCGCGAGCACGCCTGGCCCGATCTGGCCCGCTGGTCCACCGCCCGCGCCATGCATGAGCTCCGTGCCTGGCTGACGAACAACGACCCTGACGACGCCGGAGTTCCGCGCTAGGCCGGGAGCAGAATCGGCCGTCGGACAGGCAACGCCCGGACTAGGCTCCGAGGCATGACTGAGCTTGCGGCGACGTTCCAGCAGGAAGCAGTAGCGGAGGCCTATCAGCATCGGCCGCCGTATCCGGATGAGGTGTTCGACCGACTCCTGGCACTGATCACCGACGAACCGCGACGTGTGCTCGACATCGGCGCCGGCGAGGGCGCGATCGCCCGGCCGATCGCGCCGCGGGTCGAGCGCGTCGACGCGATCGACTTCTCCGCACCGATGGTCGAAGCCGGCAAGCAGCGCCCCGGCGGCGACCACCCGAACATCACCTGGCAGGTCAACCCGATCGAGACCGCCGAGCTCGACGGGCCGTACGCACTGGTGACCGCCGGCGCGAGTATCCACTGGTTGCCGTGGGAGGAGACGTTCGCGCGGATCGTCCCGCACCTGACCCCGAACGCCCAGCTCGTCGTCATCGAGCACGGTCCCGTCGACACGCCCTGGTGGGACGGCGTCGTCGAAGCGATCCAGCGGCACTCGCGCAAGAAGGACCACGACCCGAAGTACAGCGTCGTCGAGGCGATCCGCGATCGCGGCCTGCTCGAGCTCAACGGGACGGCCCGGACGGCGCCCGTCACCTATCACCAGAAGGTCGCCGACTACGTGGAGCAGTTCCACTCGACGTCGAGTCTGGCGCGGGATCTGATGACTCCCGAGGAGGCCGCCGACTTCGACGCGACCGTCGAGGAAGCGGTCCGCCCGTACGCGAAGGACGGCGTACTGGAGCTGAAGATCGAGGCCGAGCTCAGCTGGGGTCGGCCGAGAGCTTAGCGGCGCGCGCCTGCAGGTAGCGCTGTTCGGGAAGACTCTGCGTGAGCCGCGCGGCAAGCTCATAAGCCTGTCGGGCCGCAACCGCATCGCCCGACAGCTCCAGCAGATGAGCTCGCACCGCAGCCAGCCGATGGTGATCCTGCAATGCACCGTCCACGTCGTCGAGCAACGCCAGCCCGGCCGCCGGGCCGTGCACCATCGCGACCGCGACGATCCGGTTCAGCGTCACCATCGGGCCGGGCGCGGTCGACTCGAGAAGTTCGTAGAGCATCAGGATCTCGCGCCAGTCCGTGTCCTCGGCCCGCGCCGCCGAGTCGTGGACCGCGGCGATCGCGGCTTGCAACTGGTAGAGCCCGACCGGCGCTGACTGCAGCGTCGACGTGATCAACTCGGTGCCTTCGGCAACCGCCGCACCATCCCACAACGTCCGGTCCTGATCCGGCAACGGCACCAGAGCGCCGTCCGGTGTCGTACGCGCGGGCCGACGCGCGTCCGTCAGCAGCATCAACGCGAGCAGCCCGGCCACCTCGCCCTCCGACGGGAGCTGCGCCTGCAACTGCCGCGTCAGCCGGATCGCCTCCGTGCTCAGCTCGACCCGATGCAGCGACGTACCGGATGAGGCCGTGTAGCCCTCGTTGAAGATCAGATACAGCACATGCAGTACGGCGGCCAGCCGCTCGGGCTGCTCCGACGCCGGCGGCATCGCGAACCGCGCGCCCTGCAGCTTCGCCTTCGCCCGGCTGATCCGCTGCCCGATCGTTGCCTCCGGCACCAGAAACGCCCGGGCGATCTCGCCGGTGGTCAGCCCGCCGACCGCGCGCAACGTGAGCGCGACCTGCGACTGCGACGTCAGCGCCGGGTGGCAGCACAGCATCAGCAACGTCAGCGAGTCGTCGACCGACGACGCAGGCTCGGGCTCCGGCGCGACCCCGACCGCCTCCTCGCGCCGCGTCCGCGCCGCCTCGTTCCTCAGTACTTCGATCCGTCGCCGCGACGCGACCGTGATCAGCCAGCCGCGCGGATTCGCCGGAACGCCCTCACCCGGCCACTGCAACGACGCAGCCAGCAGAGCCTCCTGTACGGCGTCCTCGCACGCGTCGAAGTCGCCGTACCGCCGGACCAGCGCGGCCAGCACCTGCGGCGCCTGCTCCCGCAGCAGCTCCTCGATCACATGAACGCGCCGAGATCACGGACCGGACGGACCTCCACGACACTGAACGGAGCCTCCGGGATCTGCGCGACGATCTCCACCGCACGGTCCATCGAGTCGCAGTCCAGCAGGTAGAAGCCGGCCAGCTGCTCCTTGACCTCGGCGAACGGCCCGTCCGTCGTCAGCGGCTTCCCGTCGCGGATCAGCACCTGCTTGGTCAGCCCCGGGTCGTCCAGCGACTCCGACGCGACCAGCTCCCCGCGGGCCGCGAGCGCCTCGTGCAGGCCGGCGTACCCCGCCATGCCTTCCTGCTTCTGCTCGTCGGACAGCGAATCCCACACCGCCCGCGACTCCGGGTTCCCGTAGATCAGCACCAAGAACTTCATGATCAGCCCTCCCGTTCCAAGGATCACTCTCCGGTATCGATCGGGTCACCGGTTCGCACCACCCATAGCGGCAGCGGGGCAGGCGCGTTCTGGTATCAGGGGAAAGCCGGGGCATGCCCCGGCATGGCCGGACGTAAACCTGTCGGGGCGCCCCAGTAGAGTTACGTCGGGTATCAGGGTGAGAGAGGGAGGGGTCGCGTGCCGGACTTGGAAGTGTCCGACCGGGTTTTGACGATCCCGAACGCGCTCAGCTTCCTCAGGTTGCTGGGGGTGCCGCTGTTCCTGTGGCTGGTGCTCGGCCCGAAGGAGGACGGCTGGGCGCTGCTGGTGCTGGCGATCTCCGGTTTCACCGACTGGGCCGACGGCCAGATCGCCCGCCGGATGAACCAGACCAGCCGGCTGGGCCAGATGCTCGACCCGGTGGCCGACCGGCTGTACATTTTCGCGACCGTCGTCGGCCTGGCGTTGCGCGACATCATCCCGTGGTGGCTGGCGATCGCGCTGCCGCTGCGGGACCTGCTGCTGACGCTGACCCTGCCGGCCCTGCACCGCCGCGGCTTCAACGCGCTCCCGGTGCACTTCCTCGGCAAGTCCGCCACGTTCTGCCTGCTGTACGCGTTCCCGCTGCTCCTGCTCGGCGACGGCGACTCCACCCTCAACCTGCTCGCCCGCGTGTTCGGCTGGGCGTTCGCGATCTGGGGGACCGGTCTGTACTACTGGGCCGGCGCACTGTACTTCGCCCAGCTGCGGCACCTCGTCCAGACGGTGAAGCCGATCAAGGACGCGGCCGGGTAGAGCAGTGACACAGCAAGCCCCCCAGAAACCGGCGCAGAAGCCTCGGCGCGTCGACGCGTCGATGTCGCTGCTGAACAACCTGATGGCGCACCCGATCGACGAGGGGTACGCCGTCGCGGCCCGGACCCGCCCGAAGGACGGCGCCAAGGCGCTCCGCTCCCGGCACCGGATCATGCTCGTGGCGGCCACGGTCGTGCTCGGCTTCCTGCTCGCGGTCGCCGCCTCGCAGAACTACCGCAGCGCGCCGGAGGCCGAGAAGCAGCGCAGCGAACTGATCGACCGGATCAACCAGGCCGACAGCCGGCTGAACGGTCTGCGCAACCACCAGTCCGACCTCGCCGACGAGGTGCGCCGGTTACAGGCGAGCGGACTGAGCAACGACAGCACCGGCGCGGCGCTGCAGCAGAAGCTCGACGACCTGGAGCTGCAGACCGGTGCGATCTCGGTCACCGGCCCCGGGCTGAAGGCGGTCATCGACGATGCGAAGAACGCCGACTCCAAAGAGGGCCGGTTGCTCGACGTCGATCTGCAGCAGCTGGTCAACGGCCTGTGGACGTCCGGCGCGGAGGCGGTGTCGGTGAACGGTCACCGGATCACCTCGCTGACCGCGATCCGCGGCGCGGGCAGTGCGATCACGGTCGACTACAGCTCGCTGACCCCGCCGTACACGGTGCTCGCGATCGGGGACACCGCGACCATGCCGGCCCGGTTCGCGCAGAGCTCGGGCGGCCGCTGGGTGCAGTACCTGGTGAGCAACTTCGATGTCCGGATGACGATCACGACGGAGGACTCCTTGCTGGTGCCGGCCGATGCGACCATCGCGTTGCGCTACGCGAAAGTGGGATCGAGATGATCGCCGTACTCGGACTGGTGATCGGTGTCGTGATCGGTCTGCTGGTCGCCCCCGACGTGCCGGACTGGGCCCAGCCCTACCTGCCGATCGCGGTCGTGGCCGCGCTCGACGCGGTGTTCGGCGCGCTCCGGGCGTTCCTGGACGGGATCTTCGACGACAAGGTGTTCGTCGTGTCGTTCGTCTCGAACGTGCTGATCGCGGCCCTGATCGTCTACCTGGGTGACCAGCTCGGCGTCGGCTCGCAGCTGTCGACCGGCGTGGTCGTCGTGCTCGGCATCCGGATCTTCACCAACATGGCAGCCATCCGGCGCCACATCTTCCGGGCCTGACATGACCGACGACAAACCCGACAAGCCCGAGCAGCCGGCCAAGCCCGAGCAGCAGGCGAAGCCCGAGCCCAAGCCGAAGCCCGAGCCCGAGCCCGAGGCGAAGCCCGAGCCCGAGCCCGAGGCGAAGCCCGAGCCCAAGCCCGAGGTCGAGTCGCCGCAGCCGGCGACGCCGACCCCGATGCCCAAGCCGAAGACGCCCAACCTGGCGCTGCGGCGGCTCAAGGCCGGGTTCAAGCCGTCCCGCGGCCAGGCGATCGTGGCCGTCGTACTCGCGCTGGTCGCCTGCGTGGCCGTGGTCCAGGTCCGGGTGAACCGGGCCGACGACGGCTACCAGAACGCCCGCCGCGAGGACCTGATCGCGATCCTGGACGGCCTCGGCCAGAACACCCGCCGGCTGGAGAGCGAGATCGCCGACCTCGAGGAGCGGAAGAACTCGCTGTCCTCGAGCGCGGACAAGGCACAGACGGCGCGCGAGCAGGCCGAGGCCCAGGTCCGCACTCTCGGCATCCTGGCCGGTACGCTGCCCGCGACAGGTCCCGGTGTCCGGATCACGCTGAACGACCCGCAGGGCAAGATGACCTCGAGCAACCTGCTGGACGCGATCGAGGAGTTGCGCGACGCCGGTGCCGAGGCGATCCAGATCAACGGGCAGGTCCGGGTGGTCGCGAGCACCGACTTCGTGGACGATCCGCCGGGGATCCTGATCGACGGTCAGAAGGTCATCTCGCCGTACGTCATCGAGGCGATCGGCGAGTCGCACAACCTGGCCGAGGCGGCCAACTTCCCCGGCGGTCTGGTCAGCGAGGTGACCGGTCCGCAGGTGGGCGGAACGGCGGAGGTGAACGAGCTGCCGACGGTCCCGATCGCCGCCTTGCACGCGCCGGAGGAGCATAGTTACGCTCGCCCGGCGCCCAGCCCGACCAAGTAGCTGTTCTCCTTGAGTGAAAGAGGAACGAAGGTGTACCCCGAAGACCTGAAGTACACGGCCGAGCACGAGTGGCTGAAGGCCGGTAGCGACGGACCGGTGCGGGTCGGCATCACCGACTTCGCGCAGGACCAGCTCGGCGACATCGTGTACGTGCAGCTGCCCGACGTCGGCACCACGGTGCGGGCCGGCGACGCGTGTGGCGAGCTGGAGTCGACCAAGAGCGTGAGCGACCTGTTCGCCCCGGTGAACGGCACCGTGACCGCGGTGAACGAGGCGCTCGCCGACCAGCCCGACCTGGTGAACAGCGACCCGTACGGCGAGGGCTGGCTGCTCGACATCGAGGTCGAGGACGCGGCCGAGGTCGCCGCGCTGATGGACGCCGATGCCTATCAGGGACAGCTCGACCAGAGCTGATAGGTTTTGGGGCCTCAACCGCTGGTCGAGGGTTGAGGCCCTCTCATCTTGTTCCAGCACGTCACACTGTTCACACGGGGTCTATCGAAAACGTCGCCGGACACCCGGCGATCGGGAGGATCACAGCATGCCGTTCTGCAACCAGTGCGGGCACGAGAACTCCGAGGGCAGCCGGTTCTGCTCGCAGTGCGGAGCGATGCTGCCTGGCGCGGACCGCCCGGCGGCAGCACCGGCCACGCCTCAGCCGACGCCGGGCGTCACCGACACCGCGATGCTGACTCCGATCGGCGCCGAGCCGGAGCCGGAGCAGACCGGTGAGCCGCTGTCGGCCGACGACGAGGCCGCCGTCGGCGCACTGCCGGCCGGGTCGGCTCTGCTGATCGTCCAGCGCGGCCCGAACGCGGGCAGCCGGTTCCTGCTCGACGTCGACGTCGTCACCGCGGGCCGCCACCCCGACAGCGACATCTTCCTCGACGACGTCACCGTGTCCCGCCGGCACGCGGAGTTCCGCCGCGATCCGTACGGCGTGAAGGTCCGCGACGTCGGCAGCCTCAACGGCACGTACGTGAACCGCGACCGGATCGACGAGGTCCAGCTGAGCAACGGCGACGAGGTTCAGATCGGCAAGTACCGGCTGGTGTACTACGCCAGTGGCCAGGCCTGATCCGAGCGCCGCTGATTCCACGGCCGGAGGGCCGGCGGACGGTCGCGGCATCGGCCAGGTGCTGCAGCTGCTGCAGGCCGAGTTCGCCGATGTCACGATCTCCAAGATCCGGTTCCTCGAGGCCGAGGGACTGGTGACGCCTGCCCGGACGGCGTCGGGGTACCGCAAGTTCAGTGCCGCCGACGTCGAGCGGCTGCGCTACGTGCTGACCGCGCAACGCGACCAGTACCTGCCGCTGAAGGTGATCAAGGAACATCTCGGCGCGATCGACCGCGGTCTGCGTCCGGCCGCCGCGGGTCCGCCGGTCGCGCCGAGCTCGTTGCCGCAGACCCCCGGCCAGCCGGTCGCGGACGATTTCGGTGCCTCGGGCACCGAGCTGCGGTTGACCCGCAGCGAGCTCCAGGCCGCCGCCGGTGTCTCGTCGGAGCTGCTCGGTGAGCTGGAGAGCCACGGCCTGGTGGTGGCCAGCGGCAACCACTACGGCGGCGACGCGATCGTGATCGCCCAGGTCGCCGCGGAGCTGGCCGGGTACGGGCTCGAGCCCCGGCACCTGCGCGCGTTCCGTACGGCGGCCGATCGGGAGGTCGGCCTGATCGAGCAGGTCACCGGCCCGCGGCGTACCGAACAGACCGGCGAGCTGGCCGCCCTGACCGTCCGGTTGCATACCGCACTGGTCCGTTCCCGGTTGCCGCGTCCGTAGCGAACCGCGGGGGCCAAGGGCGTGCCTCCCGATCCCACGCCTACTGCGCGGCACTCGGCACGGCACCTCGCCGCGCGGGTGCAAAGGGAACGATGCTCCGCATCGACCCCTTCGCCCCCGCGCGCCGATGCACCGCACCGAGCACCTGCTCGCTACGGCGTGGGATCGGGAGGCACGCCCTCATCGGGGCTTCCCCTCGGAGTAGGCTGAAGGTGTGCGCGAAGTCGACGTGGTCGGAGTCCGGGTTGAGATGCCCTCGAGTCAGCCGATCGTGCTGCTGAAAGAGGTCGGCGGAGAGCGGTATCTGCCGATCTGGATCGGGGCCGCCGAGGCCAGTGCGATCGCGTTCGCCCAGCAGGGCATGGAACCGCCCAGGCCGCTGACCCACGACCTGTTCGCCGAGACCATCCGGGTGCTCGGGCACACACTCAGCCAGGTCCGGATCGTGAACCTGAACGACGGGGTGTTCGAGGCGATCCTGGTCTTCGACGACAAGACCGAGATCTCCGCGCGGCCGTCGGACTCGATCGCCCTCGCGCTGCGGACCGGTACGCCGGTGTTCTGCGCGGAGGAGATCCTGGCCGAGGCCGGGATCCCGGTCCCGGAGAGTGAGACGGCCGACGACGAGGTGGTGGAGGAAGAGGAGGTCGAGCGGTTCCGCGAGTTCCTCGATCAGGTGACTCCGGAGGACTTCGACAAGAGTTGATCCACCCGCGCGTTTGGGCTCGGGTGGTACAAGAGCGGCTTGGTAACGATTCGTACGGCGGTCGCGACACGCTCCCGGCTCGATGCGGTTGTCGTTGACCCGCTCCGGACGGCGGCTTACCGTGAAGGAGTCGTGGGGTGCTGTCACTCCACGGAGATGGCTCGTTCCAGTCGGTATCCAGGGAGGCTCAGGCGTGACACGCACCGGCGACACGGATCTGACGGCGCAGTCGACGTCCGACGCGCACGCCGAGGCTGTGGCAGCTGCTACGGCCACCGCCGGCGTACAGGGTCTGTTGTTCGACGACGACCTGCGACCGATGCCGGAGGATGTCGGGTTCCGCGGTCCGACGGCCTGCGCCGCGGCCGGGATCACCTACCGGCAGCTCGACTACTGGGCGCGGACGGGTCTGGTCTCGCCGTCGGTTCGCCCGGCGACCGGCTCCGGGACGCAGCGGTTGTACGGTTTCCGTGATGTTCTGTTGCTGAAGGTGATCAAGCGGCTGCTCGACGCCGGGATCTCGCTGCAGCAGATCCGGACCGCGATCGCGCACCTGAGCAAGCGCGGCTTCGACGACCTGACCCAGATCACGCTGATGAGCGACGGCGCGTCGGTGTACATGTGCTCGTCGCCCGACGAGGTGATCGACCTGCTGGCCGGCGGCCAGGGCGTGTTCGGTATCGCGCTCGGCGGCGTCTGGCGTGAGGTCGAGGGCTCGCTCTCCGAGCTGCCCACCGAGCGTGCCGACGGTCACGACGAAGGCGACTCCGACGGCCACGCCGGCGACGAGCTCGCCGCCCGCCGTCGCGCCCGGATGACAGGCTGACATAGTTCTGTCTTGTGCGCCCACTCACTGCTGACTCGCTCCGCGGTGTGTGGGCGACCTTGTTGCTGCCCCTGAATGCGGACGACTCGATCGACTTCGCTCGGCTCGAGTCCCAACTCGCCGTACTCGCGTCCTCCGAAGTGGACGGGCTGTACGCCCACGGGACGGCGGGGGAGTTGCAGACGCTGACCGAGGACGAGTTCGACCGGATCAACTCGTTGCTTGCCGCGGCCGGTAAACCGTTCCAGCTCGGTGCCAGTCACCCGTCGGCGCAGGTGCAGCTGTCGCGGGTCGAGCGGGCGGCGAAGCTGGCGCCTGGAGCGATTCAGGTGATCGTCCCGGACTGGATTCCGCTCAACGACGTTGAGCTGCTGAGCTTCTTCCGGCGGCTGGCTGAGGTGGCGGGGGATGTGCCGCTGGTTCTCTACAACCCGCCGCATGCCAAGACCGCCGTCGGACCGCGGCAACTGCGTGAACTGGCCGAGGCGGTGCCCAGTCTGATCGGCTTGAAGACGGCCGGTGGCGACAAAGCGTGGTTCGACGAGGCGCTGAGGTCCGGGCTGGCGATCTTCGTGCCGGGGCACTTCCTGGCGAGTATGTCGTTACTCGGTGCGCACGGCAGCTACTCGAACGTCGCTGCGCTGTCGCCCAACGGCGCCGTACGGACGGCTCACGATCTGGATGTCGAGCGCCGGATCGCGGAGTTCTTCGCGGCGCACGTCGCGCCGCTGCAGAAGATCGGGCTGTCGAACCCGGCGCTGGACAAGTTCCTCGCCGCGGTCGGGAACTGGGCCGACGTCGGCACCCGGGTCCGCTGGCCGATGCAGTCGGCGTCCGCGGAGCAGGTCGAGGCGGCGAAGCCCGCCGCCCGGCGACTCCTGCCCGAACTGTTCCAAGATTCCTGGTAGCCTCGTTTCAGCCGTACACAGCACTCGGGAGAGACCCGTGTCATCGGGCGCCGAAGGGGCAATTCCTCCCCGGAACCTCTCAGGCCCATGGACCGAGTGCCACAGGCGACTCTGAAGCACGTTCGTGTGACAGAGGGGGAGGCGACCGGAAGCATTGTCAGCAACGGAGCCTCTGATGACCGAACTGTCCGCAATCTTTGCCGACCGCCACATCGGGCCACGCCCGGACGAGGTCGCGCGCATGGTGCAGCTGCTCGGGTACGCCGACGTCGACGCACTGGTCGATGCCGCCGTGCCGGACTCGATCCGCTCTGCCGAGCCGCTCCGGCTGCCTGAGCCGGCCTCCGAGGTCGATGCGCTGACCGAGCTCCGTCAGCTCGCGGCCCGCAACAACGTCGCGACCTCGATGATCGGCCAGGGGTACTACGGCACCTTCACGCCGTCGGTGATCGTGCGGCGACTGGTCGAGAACCCGGCCTGGTACACCGCCTACACGCCGTACCAGCCGGAGATCTCCCAGGGCCGCCTCGAGGCGCTGCTGAACTTCCAGACCGTCGTCTCCGACCTGACCGGTCTGCCAACGGCGAACGCGTCGCTGCTCGATGAGGGCACCGCGGCCGCCGAGGCGATGACGCTGGCCCATCGCTCGAACAAGAAGAGCAAGTCCGACCGCTTCCTGGTCGACGCCGACTGCTTCGCCCAGACGATCGCCGTCGTACAGACCCGGGCCGAGGCGCTCGGCATCGAGGTCGTCGTCGCCGACACCACCGACGGCCTGCCGGAGGGCGACTTCTTCGGTCTCCTCGTGCAGTACCCGGGCTCCAACGGCGCTGTCCGCGACCTCAAGCCGCTGATCGAGGCGGCCCACGAGCGCGACACGTTGGTTGCCGTCGCTTCCGATCTGCTCGCGCTGACGGTGCTCGAGGCACCGGGTGAGGCCGGCGCGGACATCGTGATCGGCTCCTCGCAGCGCTTCGGCGTACCGCTGTTCTACGGCGGTCCGCACGCCGGCTTCATGTCCGTGCGGTCCGGCCTCGAGCGGTCGTTGCCCGGTCGTCTCGTCGGCGTATCGGTCGACGCCGACGGCGCCCCGGCGTACCGGCTGGCGCTGCAGACCCGCGAGCAGCACATCCGCCGCGAGAAGGCCACCTCGAACATCTGTACGGCGCAGGTCCTGCTGGCCGTCGTCGCCTCGATGTACGCCGTGTACCACGGACCAGATGGTCTTCGCGCGATCGCCGACCGGGTGCACAACTACGCCGGCAAGCTGGCCGCGTCGCTGCGTTCGGGCGGGGTCGAGGTCGTGCACGACGACTTCTTCGACACCGTGCTCGCCCGCGTGCCGGGTCAGGCCGCCGACGTGGTCGACGCCGCCCGGCAGAACGGGATCTGGCTGCGGCTGGTGGACGCGGACCACGTCGGCATCTCCTGCGACGAGAAGACCGATGTCGCCACGCTCACCCGCGTCTGCCAGTCCTTCGGCGTGCAGTACGACGACACGCTCGGGGGCGCTGCGATCGCCGTACCGCGGACGACGGAGTACATGACGCACCCGGTGTTCAACACGCACCGGTCCGAGACGGCGATGCTGCGGTACCTGCGCAAGCTGTCCGACAAGGACTACGCGCTCGACCGCGGGATGATCCCGCTCGGGTCGTGCACGATGAAGCTCAACGCGACCACCGAGATGGAGCCGGTCACGTGGCCGGAGTTCGCGGACGTGCACCCGTTCGCGCCGATCGAGGACGCCGCCGGGTATGTGAAGCTGATCGGCCAGCTCGAGCGCTGGCTGGCCGAGGTCACCGGCTACGCGAAGGTCTCGATCCAGCCGAACGCGGGTTCGCAGGGGGAGCTCGCCGGTCTGCTGGCGATCCGTGGTTATCACCGTGCGCAGGGGAATCTCGATCGGAACGTCTGCCTGATCCCGGCGTCGGCGCACGGCACCAACGCTGCGTCCGCGGTGATGGCCGGCATGAAGGTGGTCGTTGTCAAGGGCAACGATGACGGCACGATCGACCTGGACGACCTGCGGGCCAAGGCTTCCGAGCACGCCTCGAAGCTCGCGGCGATCATGATCACGTACCCGTCGACGCACGGTGTCTACGAAGAGAGCGTCCGCGAGGTCTGCTCGATCGTCCACGAGCACGGCGGCCAGGTGTACGTCGACGGCGCGAACCTGAACGCACTGCTGGGGCTGGCGAAGCCCGGTGAGTTCGGCGGCGACGTCAGCCACCTGAACCTGCACAAGACGTTCTGCATCCCGCACGGCGGTGGCGGTCCGGGTGTCGGGCCGGTCGGAGTCGCCGCGCACCTGGCGCCGTACCTGCCGAACCACCCGCTGCTCGACCAGGCCGGTCCCAAGTCCGGCGTCGGCCCGATCAGTGCGGCGCCGTTCGGATCCGCGGGCGTGCTGGCGATCTCGTGGGCCTACATCCGGATGATGGGCGCGGCCGGTCTGACCGACGCGACCAAGACCGCCGTACTGAGCGCGAACTATGTCGCGAAGCGGCTCGAGGGCGCGTTCCCGGTGCTGTACACGGGCGAGAGCGGCCTGGTCGCGCACGAGTGCATCCTGGATCTGCGGCCGATGACCAAGGAGACCGGGATCAGCGTCGACGACGTCGCGAAGCGGCTGATCGACTACGGTTTCCACGCGCCGACGATGTCGTTCCCGGTCGCGGGCACCCTGATGGTCGAGCCGACCGAGTCCGAGGACCTGGACGAACTCGACCGCTTCTGCGACGCGATGATCGCCATCCGCCACGAGATCGACCGCGTCGCGGCCGGCGAGTGGCCGGCCGCCGACAACCCGCTGGTCAACGCCCCCCACACCGCCGAATCCGTCATCAACGACAAGTGGGAACACGCCTACACCCGCGAAGAAGCCGCCTTCCCCCGCTCAGTAGACCGAGCCTCCAAGTACTGGCCCCCCGTCCGCCGCATAGACGGCGCCTACGGCGACCGAAACCTAATCTGCTCCTGCCCCGCCCCGGAGGCTTTCGAGTAGAAGGTAAGGCAAGAAAGCCAAAGAGCAAAGAGAAAAGGAGAGATACTGAGGGGCGGCCGACCTCGGTGATCGACCGCGAGTTTGACAGCGCCCGCTTGGCGTGTCGAAGCGGACATCGACCCATCGCGATCGAGGACCAAGGGAGAGCCTTTGGTCGTCCGTCGGCGCTCGGCTTGTATCGGCAGGTGGTGTCGGTGCTGATGTATCTGCGGCAGAACGTGGCTCAGACCCGACGCCGGCGGCCACCCGGTCGGCTGGTTCGCCGAGTCGTGGAGAAAGGTCCCGGGTCGGTATGCCGAGTCGTGGACAGCGGCTGCAAAGTATCGCCAGCACCCACGACTCGACGAACCCGACACCGGATCCGGGTTGGCGTCTGGGCAGGCTCGGCGCCGGCGTAGGCCGGCGCTTTGTGGAAAGAAGTTTGCTCACAGCGGCAACTATGTTCCGGTGAGCGGGGCCTGCTCCAAGCACGAGCACGACTTGGCGGTGCAAGCAACCCCGGACCGGACATCGAAGCATCTCGTGTTCTCTGGTCTTCAAGCTCTTCCCACGGTCCCACCACGCTCCCACGGCGCGGACTGACCCAGGACTTCTGAGTAGTCCTCAGAGATATTTGAGTCGGGTCGGGTTCTGTACGTCGCCGTCGGCTGGGCATGTCAGTTCTCTTGTTGTACGTCGAGGATCGCGACGACGACCGCGGTGAGCACGGAGAGGTTGACGCTGCGGAGACCGGTTGTGGTGCGTTCGTCCATGGCCCCCTCCGCGGATGGGCGGGGACGGCGCTTTCCCGTACCTAGTGCTCTGAGGCCGTTCGGGGCCTGTGAACGGACGAGACGCCCGAGGGAGCATCGGGGCGACTCTTCGGGTACTGCAGAGACCCGATCCGTGCATGCCGCGGACGGCCCCCACTCCGCGTCGAGGCGGGCTGTGGGCTGTGGGCGTCCCCGTGGTTACGTGGACATTAGTATGTCTGGACGTTGTGGACCTGTTTGCTGTGGAGGCGTTGAGTGATTTCTGTGCGTCCTGATACTGCTGCTGCGTTGTTGGCTGAGGTTGCGTCGGCTCAGGGGGAGTCGCGGGTGCCTTCGGTTGCTGCGGGGGTGGTTCGGGGCGGGGAGTTGGTGTGGACGGGGACCCGCGGGCGGTTTGCCACGGCTGGTGGCGGGTTGCCGGGTGTGGATGTGCAGTACCGCGTCGGCTCGATCACCAAGACGTTGACGGCAATCCTGGTGATGCAGTGTCGGGATGATGGGTTGTTGTCGTTGAACGATGCTGTGGGCAAGCATTTGCCCGGGGTTGCGTTCGGGGATCGGACGGTTCGGCAGTTGCTGGCGCATAGCGGTGGCATGAACGCGGAGCCTGAAGGGCCTTGGTGGGAACGGAATCCGGGGGTTTCGTTCGACGAGCTGACGGCGGCGATGGACGAGGCGCAGGCGGCTGGGCCGGCGGACCGGCGGCATCACTACTCGAACCTCGGGTACGGCCTGCTCGGTGAGATTGTCGCGCGGTTGCGCGGGTCGTCGTGGTGGGAGTTGGCGCAGGAGCGCATTCTCGATCCGCTGGAGATGCGGCGGACGACGTACTTCCCGTCGACGCCGGCGGCCGATGGTTTCTCGGTGCATCCGTTTAGCGGGCAGCTCGTGCCGGAGCCGGCGTACGACTCGGGTGCGATGGCTCCGGCCGGGCAGTTGTGGAGCACGATCGAGGATCTGGCCCGATATGCGTCGTTCTGGATCGATCCCGTGCATGAGGTGCTGAGCCGGGAGACGGTCGAAGAGATGGCCGCCCCGGTCGCGTCGGATCCGCGGGAAGGGCTGACGGCGTCGTACGGCCTTGGTCTGCGGCTCATCGCCGACGACCCGCATCTGCTGATCGGTCATACCGGCTCGATGCCCGGGTTCCTCGCGGGCCTGTTCGTCGATCGCGTACGCCGGATCGGAGCCGTCACGCTCGGCAATGCGACGTACGGGCGGGTCGCCTCGCTGGCGCCTGACCTGGTCCGCATGCTGGCGGCGTACGAGCCGCCGCTCGCGCAGGAGTGGGTCCCCGAGCCGACGCTTGCCCAAGGCACCGACCTGCTCGGCCACTGGTACTGGGGCAACACCCCGCTCACGATCTCCGTCTCCGCCGGAATCCTCCAGCTCAGCGGCGGCCTCACCACCCGCCTCTCCCCGCTGGGACCCGACCTCTACCAGGGCCGCGACGGCTACCTGGCCGGCGAAAAACTGCACGTCATCCGCGACGGCGACACCATCTCCCACCTCAACATCGCCACATTTGTCCTGACGAGAACGCCGTACGATCGCTGACACCGATGGTTTACCATTTGCTATACTTCTGGCATGGCGATGCAGGAGTGGGAGGTCTACATCGTCGATGAGGTGCGTGAGTGGATCGACGGCTTGGACGACGGGGCGCATCGGCGGGTTGTGCAAGCGATCGATGCGCTGGCTGAGGTAGGTCCGGGGCTCGGGCGACCGTTGGTCGACACGATTACCGGGTCTCGGTTGCCCAACCTCAAGGAGTTGAGGCCGGGAACCGTGCGGATCTTGTTCGCGTTCGATCCGTGGCGATCGAGCATCCTGCTGGTCGCCGGGGATAAGGCCGGTCGGTGGAAGGCTTGGTACGACGAGGCGATCCCGCTCGCGGAGCACCGTTACGAGATCTACGTGAAGGAACGACAGGCTGACGAGGAGGGCGATCGATGAGCGGCTACGTGAGTTGGCGAGACATCCGCGATCGGGAGGTCGCGCGTGCCGGCGGCGAGGAGGCTGTCGCGGCCGGCAAGCAGGAGCTCCTGGCGGAGGTGCAAGGACACCGCTTGGCGGAGATCCGGCGCGCTCGTGGTCTGACTCAAGCTCAGGTCGCGGAGCGGATGGGCGTCACCAAGGGCCGCGTCTCGCAGATCGAGCAAGGCAAGATCTCAGGGCAGGAGGTCCTCCTCCGCTACGTATCGGCCCTCGGCGGTCGGTTGCATCAGGCAATCTATTTCGACGATGGCGACATCGCTGCGATCGCCTGACGAGAACGCCGTACGGCGGTTAGGCTGGGCGCATTGCATGGAGTAGATCAGGGGTAGATCGCCCGGCTTGAGACCGGGAGGGCGCAGGTTCGAGTCCTGCCTCCATGTCTCTGGATGACTAGGGAAACGGGGTCCTATGTCAGAGGAAGCGCGCGCCACAGCCTCGCCCGGGTACGCGATGGGCAGGCTCGAACAGGCTCTCGAGTGGGCGTTGACCTCCGACGATCTCGCCGTACGCCGACGTGCTGCCGTCCGGGTCGATGCCTGGCGCAACGTTCTCGACGGGATGGCCTCCGGGCGACTCACGGTCGGATCGCGGACCCCGGTGGCGGACACGCCGGCCTGGGTGACGCTCGAGGTGGCGCACGGCGGGTTTGCGACCGGGCGGTACGTCGCAGAGGCGCCGCTGCGCGAGGACGAGCTTGTACGACTGCCCGAGGACGCGCCGGGGGAGACCGACCGGGAGCGGCTCAACCTGTGGTTCCTCGGCGACGAAGGACTCGCGGAGCTCAGCCAGGCCCTGCACACCAACAACTACCGGATCGACGTCCCGGAAGAGTCGGCACTGCTGATCGTCGCCTGGCTGCTCGAGCGAGAGCAGTACGCCGCAGCGCTCGACCTCACCTCGGAGCTGCGTCCGCTGATGCACCGGCTCCGGTTCACGCCGACGTTCAGCCCGTCGTCGACGCCGTCCGGCGCGGTCGTCCGACTGCAGCCGGTGGCCGAGGTTCGCAGTACGTTGCGGCAGGCAACGGTACGGCCGCGGATCGCCGCCATGCTGGAGACTCTGCGGATCTGGAACCCGCTGTACGACCGCTTGGTGGCGCTGTGGTGCGACACGGTCGACGACGAACTACCGGAGCTGACCGCCGACGGTGCGGTCGTCGGTGGCTGGCCGTGCCGGGTCTGGCCCGATGACTGGATGGAACGGCGTTCTCAATGGCTGGACGAGTTCCGAGCTGCTGTCGAGGTCCATCAGCAGCGACATCCGAAGAGCAACTTCGCCCGGTTGCAGGCGGCGCTCGAGCGTTGCCCGTCCGACAGTTCGGCGCTGACCGGTCGGGAGGTCGGTTGGATCCGCCGCGCGCTGGCCAACACGATCCAGGCCCACGGCGCGCCCGGATCGGAGACGCGTGCCGCTTTGCGTACGACGCAGCACGCCGTCGCCGCGCGGCCGACGTACGCGACGTTGGCGCATGTGCTGAGCTGCCGGCTGGATCGGTTCCCGGATGACGGTGGGCTGCCCACACTCGATGCGATCGATGGCGAGGTGACCGCTGACGAGGTTCCCGCGGCGGCCGGTTCAGCCATTCCGGCGCACCTGCTTGCGAAGGCAGCTCGGGCGTTGGAGGCCCCGATCGGTGAGTTGGTGGATCGCGGCGTCATCAGCTCGGGGGAGGTGCTCGCGCAGGTGCTGCCGCAGATCACGTCGCAGTTGCTCGCCGCCAACATCGAGGACCCGTCGCTGGCCGCCGCCTATGCCCAGAGCTACGCGGCCTTCCGTCGTCGGCGGAGCCTGCTGCTGCTCAACCTTGAACACCAGGTGCGCTTCGACGAGTTGCCGTGGATCGCCGCGGTGGCGCCGTACCGCGATCAGCGTGTTCAAGCTACCCGGGCCGCGGCGCAGTCGCTGCGCGAGACGACGGTTCTGGCTCTCACCGCCTTCCCGCAGAGGATCCTGCCTAATCCGCTCGTCCGCGAGTTCGGCGCGCTGGCCACGCAGGCCGACCTCAAGCTGCCGCTCGTCGAGGAGGTCGCGGCCGACATCTTCATGGGGACGTTCACCGAGAAGTGGCGGCATGCGACGTCGGTGGCGAGCCGGGTGATGTTCGGGACGCTCTACGCGCGGTACTACGACCTGCCGGCGTCCTGGCCGGCCGTGGAGCAGCGTAGGTACATGCGCTGGGGCAAGGCGACCGCGGACGACTTCGCAGACGTATGCCGTCAGCGTGCGCACGAGGCCGGGAAGGGTGGCGGCCACGTCGCTCAGAACGGGACCGTGCTGGAGCAGAGTCAGATCCTGACCACCCACAACCTGGCGGTGCTGGTCGACGGGCTGGAGCTGACCGACTGGCTACGGGAGGTCGCGCCTGAGCTGGCGGACCGCGCGTTCGCCTGGGCGGTTCAGCGGCAGCTGGACATCAGGAACGTGGCGTACGCGTGGCGGCAGGCGATCTTCTACCTGAGCTTCTGTTCGCAGGCGTCCCAGGTCGAGGTGCTGGCGCGGCTGGCTGATCCTCGACTGGCGCCGGCCATCGCAGGCCTCCAGCACGTGGTGGCGGGCGAGCGTTTCGACGCGGAAGGCCGGACAGTTGGCGGCGGGCGTCGGCTGCTCGGGTGGAGTGCCGGGCCGCATTGGCTGATGCCAACGGTTCGTGAGGATGTTCACGTCTCGGGTGGTTGAGTTGACACGGTCGGTGAGGCGGGCAAAAGTTAGGCCTGCCTTAGTAAGGGTTGCCTTACTCGACAACTTCCCGGGAGATCTGGATGTCGCAGCCCGCGCGTCTGACCGCGCTGCCAACACCCGTCCGCGATCCGTTCACCGACCGTTGGCCGCTGGCCTCGACGGTAGCGGATCGGGAGCGTGGACCGTTGCCGCACGGTTCTCCGGGAGCGGTACTGCGCCGGGCCGCCGAGGTGCTGGGTGAGCCGCGGATCCCGTCGACCGGCGTGGGGGGGTCGGCCGCGCTCGACCTGATCGCGGGCCTGCTGGACCAGAACGGCATCGACCTGAGCCACCCGCACGCGGCGGCGCACCTGCAGCCGCCGGTGCTCCAGGTCGCGGTGGACGCGGACGCACTGGCCTCGGCCTCGAACGCGTCGATGGACACGTACGACTCCGGTCCGGCGACGCTCGCGATCGAGCAGTGGGTCGTGAAGTCGCTGGCCGACCTCGCCGGCTTCGGCCCGGAGGCGGACGGCGTACTGACGCCCGGCGGCTCGATCTCGAACCTGCTCGCCGTCCTGATCGCCCGCGACAGCGCGGCCACCGCCGCGGGAGTCGACGTACGGCGGAACGGCATGCAGGGGCTGGAGCGACCGGTCGTGTTCTGTTCCGAGCTGGCGCATTTCTCTGTCCAGCGAGCCTGTGCCGCCCTCGGGCTCGGTGAGTCGGCCGCGATCACGATCCCGTCCGACGAGAACTTCCGCCTGCGCACCGACGTACTCGCCGACGAGCTCGCGAAGCCTGGCCGTACGCCGGTCGCCGTGGTCGCGACGGCCGGTACGACGGACTTCGGCTCGATCGACCCGATCGCCGATATCGCCACGTTGGCCCGCGCGCACGGGGTCTGGATGCACGTGGATGCGGCGTACGGGTTCGGGGCACTGTTCTCCGAGCGACTGGCTCCGCTGCTCGCCGACCTGCCGCTGGCGGACTCGGTCACGCTGGACCTGCACAAGATCGGCTGGCAGCCGGCCGCGACCAGCGTGCTGCTGGTGGCCGACCGGACCCGGTTCTCCGCGTTCGACCGGTCGGTGGACTACCTGAACCCGGCCGATGACATCGACTCCGGGCTGGACGGCCTGCTCGGGCGCAGCCTGCAGACCACCCGCCGTCCGGATGCGGTCAAGGTTGCCACCACGCTGACGGCATACGGGCGGTCCGGACTGGGCACAATGCTCGACACCTGTCACGAGCTCGCGCATGCCGCCGCGGCCCGGGTCGTTGCCGACAGCAACCTCGAGTTGCTGGCGCCGGTGACCCTCACCACGGTGTTGTTCCGGGTCGCCGGACAGGGGCTGGAGGCATCCGCTGCGGACGCCCTCCAGGGCGAGGTCCGGCGCCGGTTGCTGACGTCCGGACGGGTGCTGATCGGCCGGACCAAACTGCCGGCCCGCGGCGGCCGCCCGGCAGCGGTCGCGTTGAAGTTGACGCTGCTGAACCCGAACGCCACCGCGACGGATATCGAGGACCTGCTCGACCAGGTCGTGGCCACCGGCCTCGACGTCCTGACCGGTGAAGGAGCGGCGTGAGTATTGCGGTTGCTGCGCATCTGAACGCGATCCTGCGGTGCTACACCCGGGAGTCGTCCGTGCCGGTCGCTGTCGGACCGTTGTCGTTCTCCGCCGGTTCGTCGACAGTCACGGCTCGGGTTTCGCATGCGTCGCGGACGGGGCTGCACCAGTTCGACGACGTGCTGGTGGACGGCGTACCGGCTGTTCCCTCGGATCTGGTGCGGTTGCTGTCGGCTGACGCCGATCCGGCGGAGATCGACGACTTGGCGGCGCGTACGGCGGAGTCGGTGCGCAACGTCGCGCTGTTTGTTTCCGAGGCCGACGGGGAGCGCGGACCGGGGCGCTTCCTCGAGTTCGAGCAGGCGTTGCTGTTCGGGCATCTGAACCACCCCGCGCCGAAGAGCCGGGACGGGCTGAGCGGTGCAGAGCTGGCGGCGTACTCGCCGGAGCTCGGCGGCCGTTTCGCAGTGCACTGGTTCGAAGCCGACGCCGAGCTGGTGTCGTCGGACCAGGTGGCCGGCGCGCCCTCGCTGCAGGGACTGGACGCTGTGCAGCTGATGGGCGCGCTGGCCGGTATCACTCCGTCGTCGGGCCGGGTGCTGATCCCGGCGCATCCGTGGCAGGCGGCGTCGGTGCTCTCGCGACCACGAGTGGCCTCGCTCGTTGCTTCGGGCCGTTTGAAGGCTTTGGGTCCGCAGGGGGCGCAGTGGTACCCGACGTCGTCGCTGCGAACGGTCTTTCACCCCGATCTGCCGGTGATGCTCAAGCTGTCGCTCGGTCTGCGCATCACCAACTCGCGGCGTGAGTCCACACCGACCGAGCTGCGGCGTGGGCTGGAGATCAACCGCTTGCTGGACGCGGCTTACAACGCGGGTACGGCGACCGCGCACCCGCGCTTCAGCATCGTGCGGGATCCGGCCTGGGTTGCCCTTGACGAGGGTGGACCGACGTTGACCGGTCTTGACGTTGCTGTACGAGAGGTGCCTGGTGACGTCAACAGTTATGCCTGTTTGGCGGGGTTGGTCGCGCCACGGCCCGGCGGAGTCTCGCGCTTGAGCGAGTTCGCTGCGGGCGACCCGGCCGGCTGGGTGGCGGAGTACATCGACAACGTGCTGGTCCCGATGCTGCACCTGTACGCCGAGACGGGCATCGGGCTCGAGGCGCATCAGCAGAACACGTTGGTGCGGCTGGACGGAGCCGGGCGTCTTCGGGGTGGCGCTTATCGCGACAACCAGGGGTACTACCTCGCGTCGTCGTACCTGCGTGGTCTGCTGGCGGTGACGGGACTGCGTGACTCGACGCTGGCGGTGGTGGATGACCCGATTGTCGACGACCGGCTGACCTACTACCTGCTGCACAACCAGGCGCTGGCCGTTGTGGGCTGTCTGGCGGCGGATGGGATCGCTGACGAGGCTTCGCTGCTCTCGGTGGTGCGGGAGCGGCTGACGCTCGCACTCCCGTTGCTGAAGGCTGCTGGGCCGTCTGGAGACCGGCTGGCGCGGCGATGGCTCGAGGCGGACACACTGCCCTGCAAGGCGAACATGCTGACCCGGCTGCGCGGTATCGACGAGGTGGTAGCTCCGCTGGACGCGCAGTCGGTCTACCTCGACATACCGAACCCGCTGCGGCTCCGGTGAGGTGCGACATCCGACCTATGCTCCACCTGGACAACGGCTTCGACCTGCGACCGGCCGGCCCTTCCGACGCGGCCCGGATCGCGCTGTGGATGGCGCAGCCGCACATCCAGCAGTGGTGGCACCAGGACTGGTCGGTCGAGCGCTGGGCCCAGGAGATCACTCGGCAGACCTCGGGTGAGCACTCGATTCCCTGCGTCGCGGCCGTCGACGCGGAGGACTTCGGGTACGTCGAGCTGTACCGCGTGCGGCACGACCACCTGGCGGAGTACTACGCGAGCGACGAGCACGACTGGGGCCTCCACCTCGCCATCGGCGACATCACCCGTGTCGGGCGCGGACTCGGCCGGGGACTGATCCGGGCGGTTGCCGACGCGTTACTGCGGGCCGATCCGGCGTGCTCGCGGGTCGTGGCCGAGCCCGACGTACGGAACACCCCGTCCGTACGCGCGTTCGCCGCCGCCGGCTTCGTCCAGCAGGGCGAGCTACAGCTGCCCGACAAGACCGCACAACTGATGGTCCGCCCGCGGACCCTGGAGGCATGACATGTACGACGTGATCGCGATCGGCTGTGGGCCGTTCAACCTGGGACTCGCCGCACTGGCCTCGGAGGTGGACGACCTCGACGTTGCGGTGCTCGACAGCAGGCCGGAGTTCACCTGGCACCGGGGGCTGATGTTCGAGGACGCGATGCTGCAGGTGTCGTTCCTGGCTGACCTGGTCTCGTTGGTCGAGCCGGCGCACCACCTGTCGTTCCTGTCGTTCCTGCGTGCGACCGACCGGCTCTATCAGTTCTACGTGCGGGAGAAGTTCCATCCGACGCGGCGCGAGTACGAGACGTACCTGCGCTGGTGTGCTGCGCAGCTGGACTCACTGCACTTCGGCCACCACGTGCGTGACGTGGTCTGGGACGGCTCGTCGTTCTCGTTGACGGTCGAGCGTGGCGAGGCCGTTGAGCACTTCGAGGCTCGGCATCTGGTGGTCGGCGTCGGCACTGAGCCGTCTGTACCCGCTGCGCTGGCTGGGCTGCCTCCGGAGCGTTTCCTGCACTCGGCGGACTACCTCTTCCGCCGTCCGGATCTCCTCGCCGCCGGTCACGTCACCGTCGTGGGTTCCGGTCAGTCCGGCGCCGAGTGCACACTCGACCTGCTGCGAGCCTCCGGCCCCGCCGTCTCCTGGCTGACCCGCACCGCCGCCTTCACCCCGCTGGACTACTCCAAACTCGTCCTGGAGATGACCACCCCGTCGTACGTCGACTACTTCCACGCCCTGGACGAACCCGTCCGCGACAAGCTGGTCAAAGACCAGTGGCGCCACTACAAGGGCATCTCCTCGGAGACCCTCGAAGCCATCCACGACGAGCTCTACGCCCGCGACCTGATCGCTGCGCCGGTTGAGCTCCAGGTAGGTGTAGGCGTGCAGTCCGCGGTTGTTGGCCCCGACGGCGTAGAACTGACCATGGTGCACGCCGACACCGGCCGCACCTTCCAACACACAACAGACGTGGTCGTAGCCGCCACGGGCTACCGCAACCGGCCCCTTCCCTTCATGGACTCCCTGCAGCCCCTCCTCGACCACGACGCCTCCGGCCGCTGGATCCTCAACCGCAACCACAGCGCCTCCTCAACCACCCTCCCCGACCGAATCTTCGTAGCCAACGCCGACCTCCACTCCCACGGCGTAGCCGCCCCCGACCTAGGCCTAGGCGCCATCCGCAACGCCACCATCCTCAACACCATCACCGCCCGCGAAGTCTTCCCCCTACCAAAGACCACCGCCTTCACCACGTTCGCGATCCCCGGATGACAGACCTCTGGACGGCCTGCTCCAGGGCTCTGCTGGCCAAGCTGATCTCGCAGTTCTGCACCGAGGGATTGCTGGAGCCTGTGGACAACCGGCTGGACCTGGGGGCGGCGTCGTACACCTTTGAGGCCACACGCGGCGGCTTCGGCAGCTGGCGGGTCGATCCGACCTCGATCCGCCGTACCACGGCCGGCATCCTCGGCAACGACGAGAGTGAACCCGCGACCGACCCGATCCACTTCTTCGTCGAGGCTGCCGACGTACTGCGCCTGGACGGGTCGACAATGGCCGGGTACGTCGCCGAGCTGACGAGCACGCTGGCCGCCGACGTACGCATGGCCGCGTCCGCCGTACCTGCGGCCGACCTGCTTGACCTCCACCACAGCCGCCTCGAAGGGCACTTGACCGGGCATCCGCTTCTCGTCGCCAACAAGGGCCGGCTGGGCTTCTCCGCCGCCGACAGCCAGCGCTACGCACCCGAGGCCCGTACGCCGCTACGCCTGACCTGGCTCGCCGTACGCCGAGGCCTGGCCGAGTTCCGCGGTACGCCGGACCTCTCCGAACACGCAGTCATCGCCCGCGAACTCGACGCCTCCGTAGTACAGACCTTCCGCGCCAAGCTCGACGACCCGGACGCCTACGTCTGGCTCCCATGCCACCCCTGGCAACTCGACCACGTCATCCGCACCCAATGGGCCCGCGAACTGGCGACCGGCGAGATCGTCGTGTTGGGGGAGAGCCCCGACGAGTACCTCCCCACCCAGTCCATCCGCACGATGGTCAACATCACCAACCTGACCCGCTACCAGGTCAAGCTCCCCCTGAAAATCCTCAACACCTCCGTCTACCGAGGCATCCCCACCCACTGCACCCTCGCCGCCCCCATGCTCACCCAATGGCTCCGCGGCCTCTGGTCCCGAGACGACCTCTTCCAACAACTAGGCACCGAACTCCTAGGCGAAGTCGCCTCCGTAACCGTCCCCCACCCCCAACTCTCAACCCACCCCACCACCCCCTACCAATGGACCGAAACCCTCGGCGTCATCTACCGAGACCCCATCGACCCCCGCCTCCACGAAGGCGAATCCGTCTGGCCCCTAGCCGCAGTCCTCCACACTGGTTTCACCTCTGCCGCCATAACCCGCTCGGGTGCCGAACCACAGGCCTGGCTCAGCGCACTCCTCGGCACCCTGCTCCGACCGCTCCTCCATCTCCTCCACGAATATGGGATCACGGTCAACCCCCACGGCGAGAACCTCGCCATAATCTGCGACCCGAACGGCGTCCCTGCCCGCCTGGTCATCAAAGACCTCGTCGACGACATCAACATCTCCACCGACCCCATCGTTGCCCGCGGCCCCGAACCCGACTCCCACGCCCGAGTCCTTCCCCGCAAGCCCTGGCACATCCTCCGCCAGTACGTCGTAGACGCCCTCCTCCTCGGCGTCCTGAACCCGCTAGCCGCCCAGAACCACATCCCCGAACACCTGTTCTGGTCCCTCGCCCGCGCCGAAATAGACCTCTACACCACAACCCACCCAGAACACACCACCCGCCTGGCAGCCACCGCCCTAACCGGCGAAGCCTTCGCCCGCTACCCCCTCAACGGCTACCGCCTAACCCTCGGCTACACAGACCTCGACACCCGCCCGCCCATCCCCACGACCGGTACCATCACCAATCCCCTCCACTCAGCCTGACGCCGACCCTGCTTCGATCCGACGGGAGCGGATCGGTGAGGAGTCGCCCTGCCGATTGATGGGTAAGAGGCATCACGGGCAAGGGTGCAACGGGGGAGGCAAGCGATGAAGGCCTTGTTACTGCTGGCGTCGGACGCCCGCCGCCTGTACGCCGAGGATGTTCAAACAGTCCTGGCAGCGCCTCAAGGTTCAACCGTGATGTTCCGCTACAGCGAACGCTGGATTGCCCCGGAAGTCCTGGGCCTGGTGCAGACCGACCAGTTTCGGGAGTTGCCCGTCATCCTCGCCTTCTATCACAAGGAGACCGACGGAGGGGCGTTTGTCCTTCCGATCCGCCACGCGACAGTGGTTCGGACGACGGAGATCGCGGCGAGCTACGGTTTCGAGCTCCGCGTCGGCAGCTACGTCGATCTGAGCGAGTACGACGAGACGATGGACTCTGTTATGGCCAAGGGCAGTGACATAGTCAGTGGTCTGCCACTAAACAGCGATGGTGACACCTATCCAGCCACCGCGCTCGGAGACCAGCTTCCTGCTGTTGGACGCCCTAGCGACATCGCGAAACATTGGGGGCGTGCAGCGCGCTTGCTGGCTCTCCATCCGAGCTTCGAGAATTCATACTTCCTTCGCATCTCCCGCGTCGAGAACTCCAAAGGAAGAGAGCTACAGTTCGACGCTCGAGGGCGTCTCGCGGCGACCGGAGGAGTCTCTGTCCGGATCATCACGAGCGTCTACGGCAAGCGATATGCACCGGACGACCGGTTCCGGCTCTCGTGTAAGCCTGACGGGCCAGTCCTTCAGTCCGCATCTGCGGCGGCGTACGAGATCCGCGCAAAGCACGACTCGGTCGAGTTCTGGTTACATCCGACGGCGGAGAGCTTCGATATGTTGTCGCAAGTGACGGTCAGGTTGGCCGACGAGCAAGATCGCGCTGGACAGGTAGCCGCTGAAGTCAGACTGCTCCTTGTCGTGCGCCGTTCGCGATCCCGCGTCTTCCGCCGGTGGGTGACCGCGAGCTCTGGGGCCGTTCTCGTTGCGATGCCTGCCATCCTCGGGCCGGATTCCTCGGTTGCATTCCGGATCGGCTCCGCGTTGATCGGCGCAGGGCTCCTCGCTTTCAGTGGTGCTGTTCTCGAGACGCCGCGCTGAGAATCGCCCGCGACGCGCGAGCAACTTGCTGTCGGATGGGAGACTGGTGGGCACCGAGACAGTCCCGAGGAATGCTCACCGGATCGCCGGAGGATTCTGAAGCCATAGCTTCAAAGGTCTCGTCGACGAGAAGATCGGGTTCGCGTTCAGGAAGGCCGGCCCGGCCAACCTGCAAGGCCGCCACCAGCGCAATTCTCGAATCCATGTTGTGAGCTGACGGCGCGGTTCCGCCGCCGACACCGGAGAGGGGAACGATGAACGGTCTGCTGCTGCTCTCGTCAGATGAGCGCACCCGGTACGCCGAGGATATTCAGACCGCGATCGCACTGCCGGAAGGCGGGATCATTCAGTTCCGTTATCGGATGCGGTGGATCTCGCCGGAACTGCAGGACGAGGTGCGGGCCAACCGGGTCAACGGGCTGTCCGCGGTTCTCGGATTCGTCGGCGCGGAGCGGCAGACCTTTCCGTTCGTCCTGCCGGTTCGTTATGCGACGGTCGCCAAAACAGAGGTCGTCGCGGACATGGTCCTCTTCCAGTTGCGGGCGCGTGGCTACCCGAATCTTGACCTGTACCCCTCGTCGTTCGCCGAGATTGTCGCAATGAGCCGCGGTGTGATCGGCCAACTGAAGCGAAACTCGAAAGGAAGGTTCTATCCGGCGACATCGAACTTTCCGGCGATGCCACACGAGATCCTGGACGATGCTCCGAAGCGTTGGCTGACCACTGCGCGACTCCTTGCGCTTCATCCCACGTTCAAGGAGTCCTACTTCCTCCGGGTAGCGCCAGTAGAGAGCACCCGGCGCAAGCTGACGTTCGACGCCGAGGGCAATCTCGCGAGCGTGGACGGCGAGTCATTGCGGATCGCTACGCAGATCTTTGCCACGCACTACTCGCGTGACGGCGACTTCAGGCTGACCTGTTTGACGGACGAGACGAACCTGCGGGTTGCATCCGACAACGTTTACCACGTGGCGCTGAGGTATGACTCGATCAAGTTCTGGCTCCACCCCGCCGGCCAGAACTACGACACGTCGTCCCTTGTCAGGATCAGTGTGGCGAGCGAGAAGGCCGGCGGTCGGACGATTGCTGCGCATGTCCGCTTGCCAGTGATAGTTCGGCGATCGAGATCACGGATCATGCGGCGGTGGTCTGCGCCCGCGTTGGGGCCGTTCTGGTTGCGATGCCGACCATCCTCGGCTCAGGGGTTGAGGTGCCGATCGCAGTGCGGCTCGTGGCGGCACTGGCTGGCGCGGGACTACTCGCTGGTGGTGCGGTCTCGAGCTCGTCGAAGTAGACGGCGACGGAATGTCGCGCTTTCCAAGTCGCTCTCATTCAGATACACCGCTACACCCAGAATCACCCGGACTACACCCGGCCTCGTAGTGCGGAACGACCCCGATCCCCTTATAAAATTGACCTTGCGAATCGCTCCCGGCTGCGCCCATCATGACCGAAGATGCTCGTGCCCGACGGGTGCGAGGTCCGAGGCGAGGATGGGGGGAATCGTGACAAACTTCGCGTTGTCTATTTCTGGCGCAGAGACCGACTCTTGGCTCTCCGCGCACCTTCGCCGTCGGTTGTACGCCTACCGAGTCGCGCTGTCCGAGGAATGGTCGGAGTCCACAGTGCATCCAGCCTTTACGGATCGCGCGGACGGCCCTGCATCGGCGGGTCAATGCGGCGTCAGTTCGGCCTGGCTTCTGCATGAATTGCCTTTGCTGTTGCGGGCGCGGTCCCGGTACTGCGTGGGCGACATCCTGGTCGGCAATGAAACGCTGCAGTTCCACTGCTGGATCGAGATCGGGAACCCGGCGTCTCCCGATCGCTGGGTTATCGACCTGACCTGCGACCAGTACGAGCTGCTCTCCGACCGAGCCTTCGTCTGCGACCGACATAGCACCCTGACCGCCTTGGCCATCGAGTACAAGGCGGTGTTGCGACTCTCCGCCCGGGAACTGAAAGAGGATCCGGTCTGGCACCGCACACAACTGCTGACCAAAGGCATGAGGAGCTGGCTTGCCCGGCGCGGCGGGCCTGCCGAGATGTGATCACCAGCCGCGGCCCGCAGCCCGACGCCCGCCCGGGGTGTTCCCGGGCGGGCGTCGGACGTGCTCTGTGATCGGTCAGCCGGCCATCACAACCGCCACGTTGTAGAGCCCGTAGCAGAAGATCAGGACAACTCCCACGAGAACAAGAATCAGGAGCTGCTTCCACAGCGTCACCATGAGCACCGTGCAAGCGAGCGCGACGAGGATCGGGAGCATTTCGTGCTGATTCATGGTGGTCCTCTTTTCCTGATTCACTTCCCTTGGCTCTTGTCATTTGCCGCGCACTGACTAAGGTGGGTCGCGGCGTCCTGCGTCTGGTTACTCTTCTATAAGACCTCGCGACAATCGGTTGTCAATCCACAGGATTTGGTACTCGTCAATCCTCCTGGATTGTCTTTTCGGCAGGACAAGGTGCGTATTTGGCGACCTGCCGGCGAGCAATCGGTGATACCTGACGCATCGCATCCGTACTGCGGTCTGCCAGTTGGCAGGGGAGGATCGCCAACTGGCAGACCGCCTCGCGCGACACGAGCCAATACGTGTCGGGTTGGGAGTTGCGATGAGCAGGCAACTATCCGCTAGCATCCGAATGTGGTGAGCATCACCACCGCACGGTGACGTTGCACGCGCCGACCGATGCGTGTCACGGCACGTGCGGACCCAGGGGCGATGACAACTTCAGTGCACAGTGGCCGAACGTCTCTACCGACCTCGGCCGCGCGGGGGGCCGCGGAACTAGTCTCAGCCGACTCGATGAAGGTGCTCACGGCTGCATTGCCGTACGCCGTCCCACGCTCGCGAACCCCACGCCGTCGCCCTCGGGCGTTGACGCTTGACGATTGCAGGTCGGGCGAGCCGGCCTTCGCAGAACTGGTCGAACGTGTGGCGACCGTGTACGAGGTCCCGGTACGGGCGCTGACCGTCCGGACGCTCCTGCATCTGCCTCTGCTGGCGAGTTCGGGCGGGCGAATCCTGCAGAGCGACGTGACCGCAGAGCTGGAGCGCAATGCGGACAGGCTCGGGTCGGATTATGAGGCCATCGAACACCTTGTTCCAACGCGCGAGCACCCGCTTACGGACCTGCGATTCGAGGTTCTTCCCGATCGCGTCGCGAACCAGATCTTCAGTCGACTGCACTATCTGCGCAGCAGTCGCGACGGTTCCAGGAATTTTGCGCTCGTGGACCCGGTGCATCGACTGCCTGTAACGGTGTGCAGCGTGTCCCCGCTGGAATGGGCGCTCGTCGGCCGGCAGTTACGTGCGTCCTTCGGGATCGCGCCAGGCACGGCCTGGGACGTGTCGCGTGTGTACTCCTTCGAAGTCGCTCCCAAGAACGCCATATCCTTCCTGCTTGCGAAGGTCCGGCAGGTCATGCGAGGCGTCGAGAACGCACGAGTGCTGACCACAGCCGTTGACCCGAACCTGGCGTTCGTCGGCGCCAGTTACCGGGCGGCCAACTGGCAGCGGTGGATGTCCGTCCAGGCCAGGCCGTACTTGTACGTCGATGGCACGTATGCAAGTCCACGTCAGCTCCGACTTCGCTACGGCGGTGCGAACCTTCCACACTTGCGTGCAGCGAATCCCGGCACGCGCTTCGAGCAGAGTCGCGTGCCGCTGCTGGACTCGTGGATCTACTGCTGCCGCCTGGACGGCATCACGGAGAACATTCCCGCCGAGGTCCAGCGCCGTCTCCGTCGGTGACGGATCAGACCGTCGCCGGCCGCTGCGGTCGCAATCCCGAACGGTCCAAGAACGTGTCGATCTGTTTGCGGTCGGGCATCGACTCCGAGCGGAAGCCCGAAGCAGCGCAGGACATTGCGGCTGATGCCCAGATCGCCACCTCCGGCGAGAACTTGCGGTTGTCGTCGATCAGTTTGGCCGCCAGCCCTGCGCAGAAGGCGTCACGCGCGACTGACGTCTCCTTGTAGATCGTCGGAAAGAGGGGCACCGGAGTGGCCTCTTCAACCGGATGCGAGTAGATCGTGCAGCCGCCGTTCACCAGCAGGCAAAGAGTCTGCACGCCGAAGGTGACAAGCTTCTCGGCGACCGGCCCGGGCGTGAACGGGACCTGTGCCGGTGCGAAAGGCCCCAGTTCCCAAGGGTGGGCGACCAAGTAGTCGATCCGGCCGAACGTTTGAGGGCTGATGCGCTCGTCCGTGTAGGGCTGGCCGGGGGTGACGATCACCAGCGGGCGATTGTCAGGCTCCCGATGAGCGAGGGCAAGTGTTCGCTCCATTGTCACCCGGGGCATTTCGAAGGTCGTCATGAGAACGTCGCACCCGACCAAATCGCCGGCTCGATCTTCCATGTCCCGCTGGGACAGGAAGACCTCGCCCTGATTGCGCCAGTTGACCGCGATGCTGTCACCCATCTCCCTTTCGAACACCCCTGTGAACGGCGTGTTGGCGCCGTGGACGCGTTTGACCAGGGAGGTGTCGACGCCTTCCGACTCGAGGTGCTCGAGGATGTCGTCGCCGAAACGGTCGTCGGCCACCGCCGCGACAAGCGAGGACTTCAGACCCAGCCGCGCGCACGCTATCGCTTGCGTTAGCGCCTTACCACCTGGTGAGAGACTGAAGTCGTAGGCCTCGCTCGAAGTCTCGGGCGCAGGCAAAGACTTGATGCGGAACGTCGCGTCCATCACTGCGCCACCTACCACCACGACCTGCCGGACTGGAGGCGTCGCATCGGTCGGCGTGGTCGGCCGCGTGGTGACTGTTCTGGCTCCACTCGAGTGACCGTCCGGCCGGACGAGCTGCTTGGCTAGTTCGCGCAGTACCTCGGGCTCCGTCGTACCGCGGAGGGCTCGGTCGCCGGGTGCCTCCGGGGCCGTGAGATCGAGCGCATCGTGCAGCCTGGTCCAACTGTTCAGGAGGACCAGGCGCCGCCGACCGAGCGCGGCGTGATACAGCGAGCGAGTGGTTCGAGGATCGATGCCGGCGCTCGTGTAGGTGTGTTCGTGCAGGCCGAGTGCGAGGATCGCGTCTGCGACGATCTGCTGGGTCCCATGCAGCTGGTCGCGAACGGTTGTGACGACGAGGCTGAACGCAGCCGCCGCCAGTTCGAGATCGCGGACATTGCCGAAGCGGGTGCTCGCGAGGTCGAGCAACGGGGTGGTTGTGTTGACCCGGCCGGCATGGACGCGAGCGGGCGTAAGGCCATCGTGCGTGCGGAGCTTTTCGAGCACGCCCACGAGTAACAAGGCATTCGTCGGTAAGCCGTCGCTTCTGACTGTCATCAACCCCCACCTGCCTTGATCAACCGGTCGTCAGACTGCCTATGCGGTGAGCAGAGTGTGCCAGCAGCTCTCGGACGAGGCGAGGGCAGGCTGGCAAATCACCAGTTGGCTATACCCGTGCAACCGGTCGGCCTCCGCAATAGTTATCCATCTGGCTGATGGCGACTGTCGCGGAGCCCCGATGCCGGAAGTATTCCCAGCGATGGTTGTCATGAGTCCTCCTGCGTACTGATTTGGCGATATTTCTCGTCGACGGTGGCGCGGCGGGGATGGGACTGGGCTTGGTGGTAGTTCTCGGCGAAGCTGGCCATGGCGGCGGCCGCCCAGCGAATGGTGCGTTCGGTGAGCGAGATGTCTTCTATCAACCGGGCTGCGAGGGCCGCGCAGAAGGAGTCTCGGGTGATCGAGGACTCCCTCAGGACCGAAGGAGGGGCGGGAATCTGCTCCTGGCGCTTGCCTCGTTCGTAGATGGTGCCGCCGCGGTCGACCAAGAGGCAGAGTGAGCGGAGGCCGAGGCTCAGGAGATCGTCGCTGAGGAGTTGAGGGTCGTACCTCGACTCTTCGGCGAAACCGAAGCCTTCGAGTTCCCAGAGGTGGGCGACCAGGTAGTCGATCTGCTTCAGCACCGGGCTGAGGAGGTGGCCGTCCGCATAAGGCTGACCTGGCGTGACGATGACAACTGGCTTGTTCGGCGCTGAGCTGACCAGACTGAGGGTGTGCCGCAGGACGTACTGCGGCACTTCGAAGGTCAGCAGCAGGACGTCGCATGAAGTGATCGTGTCAGCGTGCTGGTCGATGGCGGAGATGTCGAGCTCCACACCGTCACGCCAGACCGCGGCCGAGCTATTGCCCGCAGGGAGCTCGAAGATTCCGGTGGCCGGAGTCCGGATGGTGTCGTTGCGAGAATTATGCTCGATTCGCCTCAGCAGCGATGTGTCGACGCCTTCGCGCTGGAGGTAGGACTCGATGTCCTTCCCGTCGTCGTCAGGCGCGATCGCCGCAATCAGTGAGACATCGAGATTCAGGCGTGCGGCAGCGACTGCCTGGCTGAGGCCCCTACCGCCAGGCGACCGGCTGTAGCTCATGGCCATCGTGGACGTAGCCATTTCGGGTACTGACCTGATCCGCCAGATGTGGTCGATGGCGGCGCCGCCGACGACGACGACCTTCCCGGTCGCCGAAGAATCGACAGGCGCCGCGATCGGGTCGACCAGCGGCTCGGTCAGCTGAATCGTCGGAGTCGGATTCAGCAGCAGCGCAGCGAGGCGCGCGAAGACTTCACTTTCCGTGCGACCGCGGAGCGTGTGTTCATCCGGTGGGTTCGAAGCAGGCGGTACGCCGTGGGCATGGTGGAGCGCATCCCAGTGCTGGACAAGAGCACTTCGGCGTTCCTGCAGGCCGCCGAGGTGGAACGCGTGAATTGCTCGTTTCGATATGTGGTGGGACTTGTACCTGTCGAGGTAGATGCCGAGTTTGAGAATGGCGTCGGCGATGATGCGATCGGTGACGGCCTCCAGCTCCTGGATCTGTTCGACGATGACTTCGATCGCGGCCTCGGCAGGCTTGTTTCCACTGCGAACTGCCTGATTCTGCACTACGGGCAGGCGCAGGAGCTGCTGAGCCACGCGTGAGGTCTGCAGGTGCTGGGCCGTCAGTCCGTCGAACCGTCTCGAAGACTCGAAGACAGGGACCAGGTAGGTGGCCTCGGTCGGTCCTTGGAGCAAGTGGTCGGACATGCGTCCCCCAACGCAGTTGGTCAGCAATTTCAGTATGCGGGTGGGGGTCGAGTGACGCTGGGTTGTCAGCGCGTCGTTGCAAGCACTTGATTCAGGCGGGGGAGCTGCGGGCCCTGGCTCGGATGGTTGCAGTAGGCAAGCGGAAGGTTGTGGGTAAGGCTGTGGATAAGGGGAACGGATTCTCGGGCGGGTGCGTCTACTCGTAGTTCTGACGTAGGCTGCTGCGGTCTGTCGATCGGCCAGGTCGGTGGGGCGAACACGGGGAGCAAGATGAACACTGGGCATGTGGAGCTTGCGAGGGCTCAGCAGGAGCGTTGGGAGTCGGCGTACGTGCGGCGTCCGCAGTTGCATGGGGTGGAGCCCTCGGCGGCGGCGGAGCGGGCGGCTGAGGTGTTTGGTGCCGCGGGCATCGATGATGTGCTGGAGCTGGGGGCGGGGCACGGGAGAGATGCGCTTTTCCTGGCCAGGCAGGGATTCAGCGTGCACGCCACCGATTTCAGCGAGGCGGCGCTCGATCAGTTGCGGCACGAGGCGCAGCGGGAAGGGCTCGACGATCGGGTGACGGCGGCGTTGCACGACGTACGGGATCCGTTGCCGCCGGCCGATGCGACGGTCAACGCGGTGTTCGCGAATCTCCTGCTGAACATGGCGTTCTCGCCGTCCGAGCTGCGGTCGCTGGTCGCGGAGATCCACCGGGTTCTCTGCCCTGGCGGGCTTTTCGTGTACGCCGTGTGGTCGACAGCCGACTCCTGCTCGCAGTACTGGCGTCAGTTGGAGGACGGACTGGCGATGCACGACGGCTTCGTCGGGCGGTTCTTCGACGAGTCACTGGTGACCGAGCTGGCCGAGGAATGGCGGCTCGACGAGACGACGCCGTACGACGAAGGACAGCGGCGGATGTGGCGGGTCACCATGACCAAACCCGTGCAGGAAAGCTGAAGCCGGCTCTAGGTGTTCCGGTTCCGAACAGGTGAAGTTGCCTGCCGCACCGGCGTGCCAGATTGCGGTGTGGTCACCAAAGCGAAAAGTTGCATTGACGAACCCGACCGGTTCCGACAGGCTCGGTCCGCGTCTCACCTTCGACCATCGGAGATACAGCAATGCAGTGGTACATCGACGTTCTGAAGAAGTACGCCGTGTTCGACGGCCGGGCCCGCCGCAAAGAGTACTGGATGTTCGTGCTCTTCAACGTGATCGCTTCGATCATCCTCTCCATCCTGGACAGGATCCTCGGGCTCGACTTCGGCGGCTCGAGCAGCTCGTCCGGCTGGCTGTCGACGATCTACAGCCTGGCGGTGCTGCTGCCCACGATCGGTGTGGCGATCCGGCGCATGCACGACACCGGGCGTTCCGGCTGGTGGATCCTGATCAACCTGATCCCGTGTGTCGGGTGGATCTGGTTCATCGTCCTGGCTGCCCAGGAGGGCAACGCCGGTGACAACGCGTACGGTCCGGACCCGAAGGCGGCCGAGCGCGGCATGGGCTTCGGTGGGCCGAGTGGTCCGGCGGAGCCGGGTTACCCGACCGTCTGATCCAGACACAGCAGAAGGCCCCCGCGACGACAGGTCGCGGGGGCCTTCTGCGTCTATCAGTTGGCCTGGCTGACGCTCGACATGTTGAAGTCGGGCACGAGCAGCGGCGGCGTCGCCGTCCGCGAGAAGTAGTCGCCCCATTCCCTCGAGTACGACGGAACCGTGGCGCCCGCACTGGTGAACCGGGCGAGCAGATCGACCGGGCTCTCGTTGAACCGGAAGTTGTTGACCGCGCCCGTCACCTCGCCGCCCTCGACCAGGTAGACGCCGTCGCGGGTCAGGCCGGTCAGCAGCAGCGTCTGCGGGTCGACCATCCGGATGTACCAGAGGCAAGTCACCAGCAGACCGTTGTCGAGCCCGGCGACCAGATCGTCGGTCGAGCCGGCGCCGCCGTCGACGGACACGACGTAGTTCGCGATGTCGGGCGTCGCCTCCGGTACGCCGATCAGCTCCGCCGTATGGCGGCTCGTCATCAGGTGTTCGAGCTTGCCGCCCCGGATCCAGTCCGTCGCCTGCAAGGTCAGCCCGTTGTCGAACACGCTCGACGAGCCGCCCGACGACCGGGCCACCGCGAACGCGAACGCCTCGAGCCCGGCCAGCGCCGGGTCGGAGTGCATGCTGACCGGCTGCTGCGACAGGGTGTCGCCGATCCGCGTGCCGCCGCCGGACTTCGAGAACACGGTCTGACCGTCGAAGGCGTCGCGGCCGTCGAGCTGCCAGTACAGGTACGTCATCAGGTCGGCGACTGCAGCCGGCGGCAGGACCGTCGGGTGCCGGCCGGCGTCGACCGAGACCGTCCGGCTCGCCCAGCCCAGCCGTCGGGTGAGCTCGGCGTCGAGCGCGAGCGCGTCGACGTCGGTGAAGTCGCGGGTGGCCGTGCCGACCCAGGCCGAGTGGCTGAGGTCGGCGTTCTTGCCGGTCGAGGAGACGTACCCGCGGGGGAGCGCCTGGCGCAGCCTCAGTCCGGTCGACGAACCGACGTACAGCGTGACGACCTCGTGGTTGGCGAACCCGTACAGCCGGCGCCGCTCGAGGTCGGCCTGTTTGAGCGACTCGCCGAGCGACGGCGCGAACTTCTCGTACACGCCGACCGTGGTCTCCTCGGGCTCGAGGTCCCAGTCCGCGCCGACGGTGCCGTCCACGAGCGGGCGGGCGTCCTCGGCCGGTCCCGCCGAACGGGCGGTCGCGATGGCGGCGGAGACGATCTCGCGTAACGAGTCCTCGGTGACGGACGAGCGGCCGATGACGCCGGCTGCCGTACCCTCGCCGGAGCCGACAGTGGCGATCACGGTCACGCTCGATCCGCGCATCGCGCCGTTCGTGGTCAGGGTGTTGTTGGCCCAGCGCAGGTTCGTGCTGGAGGTCTCGGAGACGAGTACGACGCACCCGTCGGCGCCCTCGGCCGCGGCCAGGGCCAGGCCCTGCTCGACGGTGTCCTGCGGAGTGAGCTGTACGGCGGTCACCGGCCGGCCTCCTGCGTGGTGTTGAGAATGCGGACGCTGCGGAACAGCGCGGACGGGCAGCCGTGGGTGACCGCGCCGGACTGCGGCGGCTCGGCCTTGCCGCAGTTCAGCGCGCCGCCGAGGAGGTAGGTCTGCGGGCCGCCGACGGCCTCCATCGAGCCCCAGAAGTCGGTGGTGGTCGCCTGGTAGGCCACGTCGCGGAGCTGGCCGACGATCTTGCCGTCGACGATCTTGTAGAACCGCTGCCCGGTGAACTGGAAGTTGTACCGCTGCATGTCGATCGACCAGGACTTGTCGCCGACGATGTAGATCCCGTTCTTGACCCGGCTGATCAGCTCGTCGGTGGAGGGGCCGTTCGCGGCCGGCTGGAGCGAGACGTTGGCCATCCGCTGGATCGGGATGTGGCCGGACGAGTCGGCGTACGCGCACCCGTTGGAGCGCGGCGTGCCGAGCAGGTCCGCGTTCTTCTTCGCCATCCGGCGGTCGACCTGGTACCCGACGAGGATGCCGTCCTTGACCAGGTCCCACTGCTGGCCGGCGACACCCTCGTCGTCGTACCCGACGGTGGACAGGCCGTGCTCGACGGTGCGGTCGCCGGTGACGTGCATGACCGGCGAGCCGTACTTCAGCGTGCCGAGCTTGTCGGTGGTGGCGAAGCTGGTGCCGGCGTAGTTCGCCTCGTAGCCGAGAGCGCGGTCCAGCTCGGTGGCGTGGCCGATCGACTCGTGGATGGTCAGCCAGAGGTTCGTCGGGTCGATGACGACGTCGTAGTCGCCGGCTTCGACCGTCGGTGCGGCGAGCTTCTCCGCGAGCCAGCCGGGGATCTGGGCGAGCTCTTCGTCCCAGTTCCACCCGGTGCCGGTCATGTACTCCCAGCCGCGGCCGGCCGGCGGGGCGCAGGTCGACATCGAGTCGAACCGGTCCTCGGCGACGGCGTGGGCGGTGATGTTCGGGCCGATGCGGACGCGCTGCTGGGTGTACGACGTGCCGGCGGTGTTCGCGTAGTACTTGCACTCGTGGATGGTCGCGACGTGGACGCTCACGTGGGCGACGCCGTCGGCCTTGAGGAGGCGGTCGCTGTAGTCGGTGAGCAGCGCGACCTTGTCGGCGCGCGGGACGGTGAACGGGTCGATCTCGTACGACGAGAGCCAGGTGACGTCGTCGTACACGGGCTCGTCGGCGAGCTCGATCGTCTCGGCGTTGATCGGGCGGGAGACCTGCGCCATGTTCACGGCCTGCTCGGCGACGCGGACCGCTTCGTCCTCGGTCAGCGCGACGCCGGCGGCGAATCCCCACGTGCCGTCGTGGATCACGCGGACGGCGAGGCCGAGGTCCTCGTCGTCGTTCGCGCTCTCCAGGACGCTGTCGCGCAAGGCGATGGACTCGGACCGGATCCGCTCCAGCCGGAACTCGGCGTACGTCGCGCCGAGGTCGCGGGCACGCTGGAGCGCCGCTTGGGCGAGTTCATGACGGGGGAGGGCGAGGAAGCTCGCGTCGACTTCAGGCACGGTGTCGACCTTATACACGGAACCGGACAAAGCCCGGCGGTGTAGCAACAATGACAAGAAACCGCCTCGCTCCGCTCGGCGGGCTGGGTGAGGGGCCCGGCTCCCGAGCGGGGTGTGGGGCCTCGCTCCGCTCGGCAGGTGGGGTGAGGGCCTCGCTCGGCGGGTGGATGGAGGTGCTCCGGTGGGCGAGGTGTGGGTGACCCGGTTGCTGGGTTGGGTTGGATGTCTCGCTTCGCGGGGTGGGCGGGGCTTGGTGGACAGGAGGCGTGATCGAGGTCGGTGGCGAGGCTGAGGTTCTGGCTCGGGTGCGGGGTGGGGAATCTGCTGCGTACGGCGAGTTGGTGGATCGGCATGCCCGGATTGCGAAGCGGACGGCGGTGTTTCTGGGGGCCGGGGCTGATGCGGATGATGTGGTGCAGGAGGCGTTTGTTAAGGCTTACAAAGGGTTGGGCGGGTTCCGGGAGGGGGCTGCGTTCAGGCCCTGGTTGTTGCGGATTGTTGCTAACGAGACCCGGAACGCGGTTCGGGCGCGGGGGCGGCGAGCGCGGCGAGAGGAGTTGGCGGCACCGCTGGATGTGGTGCTGGACCCGGCTGACGCAGCAGTGTCGCTGGAGCGGCGGACTGAGCTGCTGGACGCCGTAAGGAAGCTCCCGGAGCCGATGCGGCTAGTGGTGACGTGCAGGTACCTGCTGGATCTGGACGAGCAGGAGACCTCCGTAGTACTCGGCTGGCCCCGCGGCACGGTCAAATCACGCCTGCATCGCGCGCTGGGAAGACTCCGCAACGCCCTACCGGACAAGGAGGTGCAGCGATGAGCCTCGAAGACGAACTGCGGGCCGTCGGACGCTCTGCGGTCGTACCTCCGGTTGACGACACCCTGACAGCCACAGTGCTCACACGCGTAGCAGACATCCCAGTGCGGAAGCGCCTGCGCGACAGATGGCGTACGTTCCTCGCCGGCTTCCTCGTACTGCTGGCCGGCCTCGCGCTGACCCCACCAGTACGGGCGACCGTCGCAGAGTGGTTGCGCATCGGCGGAGTCCAGGCGCAGCCCGTGGGCAGCGGTCCGAGTACTGCGCCTCCAGTGCCCACTGTCGCGGGACACCTGTCGTTGGAGCAGGCCGCACAGGTCGCCGGCTTCACTCCAGCTCTTCCGAAGGAGCTGGGTCCGCCGACCGGTGTCGAGGCGTCGAAGGGGTTCATAGCAACCAGCTGGACCGGTGTGCGGTTGGAGCAGTTCCAGTCAGGCATCGAGCCCCTCTACCTCAAGCGGTACTACGGCAGCCTCGAATACGTGGACCAGATCGACGCCTTCTGGTTCAAGACCCCACACGACCTCGTGCTGGTTGACAATCGCGTCGTACGCATCGCCGGACCCACTCTGGTCTGGGAGCGCAACGGCGTGACGTTCCGCCTCGAGGGCGCGGACAAGACACGGGCAATAACCCTGGCGAGCGGAACCTCCTGACAACCGGCGGTGTATCCACCGTGAAAGGAGACCCGCCATGATCCGTCGTACGCTCGCACTGGCCGCAGCACTGCTCGGACTAACAGCCTTCACCGCACTTCCGGCTCACGCAGGAGGTCCCACCAGCGTCCTGCTCAGCGCACCGCCGCACGTGGCCGCCGTCGGCTACGACGACGAGCGGTACTACGACCTGCAGAACCTGATCCAGGGCCAGCCGAAGGCCGACCCCGGGAGCGACGTCCACAGCGTCGGCAAGTTCGTGCGTGCGACCTGGCTGATCCACGACATGACCGTATGGCGGGTCGACATCATCTACCCGGACGCACCCGGCGGCCCGTGGATCTCCACGGAGGAGTTCACCACCGACACCATGCCGGCCAAGCCGACCAAGCCGACCTGGCACCGAGCCGCAGATCCGTCCCGCCTGCTCGAGGTGCTCAGAACCTTCAAGCTCCTCGACGGCAAGTTCGACGGCGGCCCCACCCTGGACGACGGCTACTCAGTAGCTGACGCGCCCGTCACCACGCCGGCACCCGCACCCGCTCAGGCCCAAACGCAGACGACCAACGTCTTCACCGGCTGGCGCTGGATCATCCCCGGCGTCCTCATCGGCGCAGCCGTCGCAGTCGTTGCCGTCCGCCTCTTCCCCAAGCGCCGCTGGGAGCTGATCGACTAGAGCTTCGCCGCTAGCTCGAAGCCCGCGAACAGCCTCCCGCCATACAAGGCAAGGATGTGGTCCACGGCAACGACCAGCCGGTCGTCCTCTGCCCGTACGCCGTCCATCAACGCCGCAGCCTGTGCATCGTCGTACGCCGCAACCTCCCGCAGCAGACCCTTGCCGGTGCCGGACCAGCGCCCAGCACCGGTCAGCAACAGCCGCGCCGCGTCCTGCCACAGCACCGAAGCGATCGCCAGCCGCACGTCACCGGACGCATCCGACAGGTCGTCGATCAGATTGGTGATCGTGTAGCGCAGCAGGTCCAGCTCGCCCGCGGACAACGGCTTAGGCCCAGCAGCCACCTCAGCCAGGTACTCCTGCTGCAACCGCGCCCCACACCCATCGGTGTCCAGCAGTACGACGGACTCGCCGACGAGCCGCATCATGGTCGGCTGGCGTCGCTCCTGGTCCTTGTCGGCGAAATAGCGCAGCGACTTCTCGGTGTGCACAAACAGCTCGACCGGCCACCCGGCGTACTCCAGCGACTTCCGCATCGGCGCCGGGGGACCGTCCAGCAGCACAGTGATGTCCAGGTCGGACGTACTACTCGCGTCACCGCGCGCCACACTGCCGCCGAGCCAGGCGGCTCGAGCATCCGGATACAGCTCCTGTACAAGTTGGCGTGCGGCGTCCATCAGGACAGTGTCAGCCAACGCAGCAGTTCGCGGTACGCATTTGTCGGCGGGATGTGACCGCCCACGTAGTACTTGCGTTCCGCGTGCGGCATCGCGGCGGCCAGGATGTCGACGGACTTGCCGGCGCGTTCGTCGTCCGAGCCGTGCCACAGGCTGACGGGGACGCGGATGTCGCCCAGCGAGAAGCCCCAAGGCGTAGCGAAGGCCACATGGTCGTCCAGCCAGCCGTCGTGGCTGGTGACGAAGGTCGCAGTCAGCCGCGCCATCGCCTCCGAACTCTCCCGAGCCGGCGGACCGGGGACCTCTCCTGGTTGAGGTGGAATCTCCGGACCGCCCGCCTCGACCGCGGCCATGATCGTCCGGGCTGTCTCCTCGAAACCCGGCCGGAGGTCGCCGTGCACGGCGAGCCACGAGGTGCGATTGCGGCGTGGGTCGGCGAGTTCCTCCTCCTCGGTCGGCTCCGGACCGTCCACGATCGGCGGCGCGTTGCTGCCGATCACCGCGCATCGCGTCACCCGGTCGGGCAACAGCGCGGCACACGCCAACGCATGCGGTCCGCCACCGGAGCCACCCGTGATTGCGAAGCGATCCCAGCCCAGCGCATCGGCCACCGCAACCGCGTCCTCGACCGCAGACGCCACAGTGCGCCCAGCCCATCGCGTCGACCCGCCGTAGCCGGGACGGTCAGGGCTGGCCACCCGCAGACCGGATGACTCGATCGCCGCCAACGCGTCCGGCCGCTTCCAGCGTGTTGACGGCGTACCCCCGAAGGACACTGCCGGCAGCCCGTCCTCGGCGCCGTGAATGCTGTAGAGAATCATCCGGTTGCCGACCCGCACCATGTCGTCCACCAGCGGAGCGTAACCACCCGACAGCAGCTATCCGAATCCACAGTTACCAACACGAGATTCTCGGAGTTCGAGATGCAACGCCGGTGGTGGAAGGATGCGGCCTAGGTTTTGTCGGCTGTAACTTTCAAACCAGTCGGGAGTGCTTGTGAGTTCCTCGGTCGCCGGGACCGTTTCGCCCACCCGGCAGGCGTTGCGCCGGTTACGGCGTGACCGCAGCGCGCGGGTCGGCGTCGTACTGGTCGTTCTGCTGATCGTGATCGCGGCGGCCGCGCCGCTGCTGGTGCGGCTGGCCGGCCAGGACGCGACGACGTACCACATCGATCTGCTCGATCCGAACCGCGGGAACGCCCCGGCGGGCGCGCTCGGCGGGGTCAGCGGCACGCACTGGTTCGGCGTCGAGCCGTTGACCGGCCGGGACCTGTTCTCGATCGTCGTCCTCGGCCTCCGGACGTCGCTGACCATCGCGATCGTCGTCACCGCGATCACGACCGTCGTCGGCACGCTCGCCGGTATCAGCGCGGCGTACTTCGGCGGCTGGTACGACGCGATCATGTCGCGGCTGCTCGACTTCCTGTTCGGGTTCCCGCAGCTCGTCTTCATGATTGCCCTCGGCATCATCATCCCGGCCAGGTTCCCGCGCTGGCTGCTGCTGATCCTGGTGCTGAGCTTCTTCGGCTGGGCCGGCCTGGCGCGGCTGATCCGCAACCAGGCCCGCTCGCTGGTCGCTCGTGAGTTCGTCGAGGCCGCCCGCAGCGTCGGCTCGACCGGCTGGATGGTCATCACCCGCGAGCTCCTGCCGAACCTGCTCGGCCCGGTCCTGGTGATCGCGACGCTGGCCATCCCGGGCTACATCGGCGCAGAGGCGGCGCTGAGCTTCCTCGGCGTCGGCGTACCACCACCGACACCCAGCCTCGGGCGGTCGATCTCGGACTCGATCGCCTGGGTGTACACCGGCGCGGACCCGTGGTTCCTGCTGTTCCCGGGCACGGTGCTGTTCCTCGCCGTCCTCGGCTTCACGCTCCTCGGTGACGGCGTGCGGGACGCGTTCGACGTCCGGCTGCGGAGGACGAGCTGATGCCCGACCTCGTCTGGTTCGTGATCCGGCGGCTGTTCGCGGCGCTGCTCGTGATGCTCGCGCTGAGCCTTGCCGTCTACCTGGTCTTCTACGCGATCCCCGCCGACCCGGCCCACCTGGCCTGCGGCAAGCCCTGTACGCCGGACCGCCTGGAGCAGGCGCGGCACTTCATGCAGCTCGACCAGAGCACCCTCCAGCAGTACCTGAGCTTCCTGAAGGGCGTCTTCGCCGGCCGCACCTTCGGCGAGGGTACGGCGGCCGTGCACTGCAACGCGCCGTGCTTCGGGTACTCGTTCCCGCTGGCCCGCCCGGTGACCACGCTGATCCTGGACCGGCTGCCGGTCACCGCGTCGATCGCGCTCGGCGCCGCCGTACTGTGGCTGCTCCTCGGTGTCTCGCTCGGCGTGATCGCCGCCCTGAACCGCGGCCGCATCCTCGACCGGCTCGCGATCGGGGTCGCGCTGGTCGGAGTCTCGACGCCGGCGTTCCTGCTCGGTCTGCTGGCGATCCTGGTGTTCGGGTTCTGGCTCAACATGGTCCCGGTCAACGGCTACGTCCCGCTCACCGAGAGTCCGGTCGACTGGGCCTGGCACCTGATCACGCCATGGCTCGTGCTCGCGATCCTGCAGGCGGCGTCGTACATCCGGCTGACCCGTTCGCAGATGCTCGAGGAGCTGAACCTCGACTACATCACCACGGCCCGGGCCAAGGGCGCCGGCGAACTGCGTGTGGTCCTGACGCACGGCCTCCGCGGCGTACTCGTGCCGGTCGTGACGCTGTTCGGCCTCGATCTCGGCGGTCTGCTCGGTGGTGCGATCCTGACCGAGAAGGTCTTCAGCATGCAGGGCCTCGGTGACCTGCTGATCAGCGCGGTCGGCTCGCTCGACGTCGCCGTGGTCGTCGGCGTGACGCTGTTCTCGGCGTTCCTGATCATCCTCGCGAACCTGGTGGTGGACATAGTGCACGGTTTGCTCGACCCGAGGGTGAGTCATGGCTGAGCCGGTGCTGGAAGTGCACGACCTGCACGTCACGTTCTCGACCGAGGGCGGGCTGGTGCCGGCGGTCGACGGCATCGATTTCGCCGTCGCGCCGGGGGAGACGCTCGCGATCGTCGGCGAGTCGGGCTCGGGCAAGAGTGTCAGCTCGGCCGCCGTGATGGGCCTGCTGCCGTCGAACGCCGAGGTCACCGGCGAGGTGCTGCTGGACGGCCGCGAGCTGATCGGCCTGCCGGGCGACGACCTCCGCAAGATCCGCGGCAACGACATCGCGATGGTCTTCCAGGACGCCCTGTCCGCCCTGAATCCGTATTACAGCGTCGGCTGGCAGGTCGCCGAGGCGTACCGGCTGCACCACGACGTCTCGAAGAAGAAGGCCCACCAGCGGGCGATCGAGATGCTCGACAAGGTCGGCATCCCGGACGCGTCCCGCCGGGCCGACAGCTACCCGCACGAGTTCTCCGGGGGAATGCGGCAGCGGGTCGTGATTGCTATGGCTCTGGTGAACGATCCGAGGGTGCTGATCGCGGACGAGCCGACGACCGCACTCGATGTGACCGTGCAGGCACAGATCATGCGCCTGCTCGACGACGTGCAGGCGGAGTTCGGTACGGCGCTGGTCCTGATCTCGCACGATCTCGGCGTGGTCGCCGAGGTCGCGGACGACGTCCTCGTGATGTACGCCGGTCGCGCGGCCGAGCGCGGTACGGTCCGGGACATCTTCTTCCGGGCCGCGCACCCGTACGCGCTCGGGCTGCTCGGGGCGATGCCGCGGGTCGACGTACCGCCGAAGCCGCGGCTGACCACGATCCCCGGCACTCCACCCACGCCGGGATCGATCACGACCGGTTGCCCGTTCCAGCCGCGGTGTGCGTACACGCATCTGGTCGGCGAACGCTGCATCACCGAGCGTCCCGAGCTGACGCCGCGTCCCGGTGAGGGCGATCACGAGGCTGCCTGCCACCTCGGTCGACGGCCGGAGGTGCTCTTGTGAGCGAAGAGCTGCTGAACCTCAAGGACGTCAAGAAGTACTTCGGTCTGCGCGGCGCCCCGTGGCGCAAGGCGCAGGCCGTCCGCGCGGTCGACGGCGTGAACCTCGTTGTCCGCAAGGGCGAAACGGTCGGGCTGGTCGGCGAGTCCGGATCGGGTAAGTCGACGTTGGCCCGCGTGGCGACCCGCCTGCTCGACCCGACCCACGGCCGGGTCGAGATCGGCGGCACCGACGTCACCAAGGTCCGCGGTCGTCGGCTCCGGCCGATCCGCCGGCGGATCCAGATGGTCTTCCAGGACCCGCAGGCGTCGCTGAACCCGCGGCAGTCGGTCGGCACGATCCTGAGTACGCCGTACCGCGCGCAGGGGATCCGTCCGACCCGGGCCCAACTGGTCGAGCTGCTGGAGCAGGTCGGCCTCGCCGAGCAGTACCTGGAGCGGTACCCGCACGAGTTCTCCGGCGGTCAGCGCCAGCGGATCGGGATCGCCCGCGCGTTGTCGGTGAAGCCGGACCTCCTGGTCTGCGACGAGCCCGTGTCGGCGCTCGACGTGTCCGTCCAGGCGCAGGTGCTGAACCTGCTCGCCGACCTGCGCGACGAGCTCGGCCTGTCGTACGTGCTGGTCGCCCATGACCTGGCCGTCGTCCGTCAGGTCGCCGACCGGATCGCTGTCATGTACCTCGGCACGATCGTCGAGGAAGGCCCCGCCGCGCAGGTCTACGAGGCGCCGGCGCATCCCTATACGAAGGCACTGCTGTCCGCCGTACCGGTGCCCGAGCCGGGCGTGGTCCGCGATCGGATCGTGCTGACCGGCGACGTGCCCACGCCCATCGACCCGCCGTCCGGATGCCCGTTCCGGACCCGCTGTTACAAGGCACAGGACGTGTGCGCGACGCAACGACCAGTGCTCGAACCCGTGGCAGGGAATACAGAGCACCGGGCCGCCTGCTACTTCCCTGAGCCCCCACCCTCCTGAGAGGACATGATGAAACACCTAACCCGAGCGGTCGCGGTAGCGGCCGCACTGGTGTTGGCGGCGGCCGCCTGCAACGCCAATGACAAGACCGCCACCGGCGGCAGCACCGCGGCCGCCGAGCAGGGTGGCACCTGGCACGTGCTCACCACGAGCAAGGAGATCAGCCTCGACCCGGCCAAGAGCCAGAACCTGGGGATCAGCACGATCCACCTCGTACTGCGCGGCCTGACGTCCTGGAAGACCACGGAGGGCAAGGCGGCCGAGCTGGTCCCGGACCTGGCCACCGACACCGGCCAGGCCAGCGACGGCGGCAAGACCTGGACCTACAAGCTGAAGTCCGGCCTGAAGTACGCCGACGGTTCGCCGATCGTTGCCGCTGACATCAAGTACGGCGTGGAGCGGTCGTTCGCGCCGGAGCTGTCCGGCGGACTCGGGTACCACAAGTCGCTGCTCGTCGGCGGCGACAAGTACCAGGGCCCGTACAAGGGCGGCGAGCTGGCCTCGATCGAGACGCCGGACGACACCACGATCGTGTTCAAGCTGAACAAGCCGTACGGCGACTGGCCGTGGATCGTCAGCATGCCGGCGTTCTCGCCGGTGCCGAAGAAGGCCGACACCGACCCGGCGCACTACGGTGAGAAGCCGGTCGCCAGCGGCCCGTACCAGGTGAAGTCGTACGCACCGGGCTCGAAGCTCGAGCTGGAGCGCAACCCGAACTGGGACAAGTCGACCGACCAGGCCCGGACCGGCCTGCCGGACGCGATCGTGCTGGAGATGGGGCTGCAGCCCGACGTGGTGAACCAGCGACTGATCGCCGACGCCGGCGATGACAAGTTCGCCGCGACCACGGGCGTCTCGGTCCCGGCCGCGCTGATCCCGACCGTGAGCGGCAACCCCGCGGTCAAGGCCCGGGTGGCCACGTCGCCGTCGGGTGCGCTGCAGTACCTGGCGATCAACACCCAGCGCCCCGCGCTCAAGAACCTGCAGGTCCGGAAGGCGATCGAGTACGCCGTCGACAAGCAGGCCGTCCAGGTCGCCGAGGGCGGTCCGGAGTACGGCGGTGACATCGCGTCGACGCTGATCACGCCGGGTATCGACGGCTACAACAAGTTCGACTCGTACGAGGCGCCGCCGGCCGGCGACCCGGACAAGGCCAAGCAGATGCTGGCCGCGGCGGGCGTCAGCAACCTGAAGCTGGTGCTGGCCGCTGACCAGACCAACGGTCTGGGCGTGGCGCAGGCGATCCAGCAGGGCCTGAAGCGGGCCGGTATCACGGCGACCATCAAGCCGCTCGACTACGAGCCGTGGAGCGACCTGGTGACCGGCAACAAGCCGGACTTCGACCTGACCGTGTCGAGCTGGCTGCCGGACTTCCCGTCCGCGATCGGCAACATCCAGCCGCTGTTCGCGAGCTCGGAGATCGGCAACGGCGGTTACAACATGTCGCGGTACTCCAACCCCGCGGTGGATGCGGCGATCGCTGCGGCGACGGCCGAGACCGACCGGGCCAAGGCGGCGAGCATGTGGGGCGCGCTGGACAAGCAGATCATGGCCGACGCACCTGTCGTCCCGCTGATCTACGCCCGGAACGCGTTCCTGCACGGGTCGAAGGTGCAGAACTTCTACCTGTCCGCCTACCCGCCGTACCCGAACCAGTTGATCGTCGGGCTCAGCAAGTAGTCCTGGGCAAGTAGTTACGTCCGGCCCTCGTGTTCCTGGGCCTCGAAGAGGGTCGGCTGGGTCTCGGCATCGAGTCCCCAGTCGGCCCTCATCACCGTGTAGCCGGCCTTCTCGGCGGCGGCGATCACCTTGACGTCGTCATCGACCAGTACGGCGACCGGGCGCTGCTCGGCGAGGCGTTGCAGCCGGCCGAGCTTCATCAGCGTCGACGGGCGCCGGTCGGTGTTGCCGCGCATGTACAGCTTGCCGTCCGGGAAGCCGTTGTCCTTCAGCCACTTCACCGTGTCCCGTCGCAGCCGCTCAGGCCGCCCGGTCAGGTAGACGATCTCGTGCTCGGTCGCCAGCGTCGTCGCGACCGCGAGCCCCTCGTCGAGTACGGCGTCCTCCTTGGCATGCGCGAAGAACGAGTCCCAGTCCTTCGGCTTCCGCTCGATGAAGTGGATCCGCTGGCTCGTGTCGGACAGCGTCGCATCGATATCGAGTACGGCGTACGGCCTCTCATCCATGCCGACCAGCTTCCCAGGTCGCGCGGTCTACCCCGTAAAGGACCTCGCCGAACTCGGTCCCGGGCAGCGGATCGTCGAAGTGTTCGTGGTAGATCCTCAGGAATCGCAGGCCGGATCGTCGCATCACTGCCCGCGAGCGATGGTTGACCGCCATCGTGTCCGCCACCACCTGCTCCATGCCGAGGCCGAAGGCGTGTGCGATCAGCGCCTGGGTCCCTTCGGTCGCGTAGCCCTTGCCCCACGCGGCCCGGTTCAGGCGGTAGCCGACGCCGGCCGTCTTCGCGTCGGCGGTCGGTTGCAGCCCGAACCAGCCGATGAAGCCTTCCGCCGCCTCGGCTTTGAACGTCCCGAGCTGCGGATGCTCGGCGTACACCTTGAGGATCTCTGGCAGTACGACGTTCTCGATCTCATCCCGTGGGGTCGGCTGACCGGTCAGGAACCGCATCACCTCAGGGTCGGAGTCCAGCGCCACCAGCAGCTCGACGTCGGCCGGGGTGAACCGGCTCAGTGTCAGCCGATCGGTCTCCAGGTAGGTCGCCACCTTCGGATCGTAGGCTGTTCGCATGTCTGAGGTCTGGTTGATTACGGGTGCTGGCGCGGGATTCGGACGGGCGTTGACGGAGGAGGCGCTGGCGGCCGGTCACACCGTGGTCGCGGCGGTACGACGGCCCGAAGCGATGGGGCTGGAGCACGAGCGGTTGTCGGTGGTGAAGCTCGACGTGACGGACACCGCGGCGATTCCGGCGGTGGTCGCGGACGTGGTCGCGAAGCACGGGCGGATCGACGTACTCGTGAACAACGCCGGGCGCGGGATGGTCGGCGCGGCCGAAGAGACGACCGACGAGGAACTGCGCGGGTTGATGGAGCTGCACTTCTTCGGCCCGGTCGCGTTGACGAAGGCCGTGCTGCCGGGGATGCGGGAGCGCAAGAGCGGCACGATCGTGCAGTTGAGCAGTCAGGGTGGCCGGTTCGCGTTCGCCGGGATCAGCGCGTACAGCGGGTCGAAGTTCGCGATCGAGGGCTGGTCGGAGGCGCTCGCGGCCGAGACGAAGCAGTTCGGCATCCGCGTGGTGATCGTCGAGCCGGGCGCGTTCCGTACGTCGTTCAACGAGCCGAGCGCGCTGTACGTGACCGAGATCAGCGACACCTACGAGGGCCCCGTCGGCGCCGTCCGCGACGCGCTCTCGAACGGGAACGGCACCCAGCCCGGCGATCCCGTCCGCGCCGCACAGGCCATCCTCACGGCCGTCGCCAGCCCCGAACCGCCGCTGCGCCTACCGCTCGGCTCGGACGCGGTCGAGGCGCTCGCCGGCGTCTACGCCGCCGCCCAGACCGAGCTAGCCACCTGGTCAAACCTCTCCCGCTCCGCCGACTTCCCCGCCTGATTGCGCCACCTCCCCCTCTTTGAGCATCGATCAACCGTTTTGCTGACGTGAAAACGGTTGGTCCGTGCTCAAAGAGGGGTGTCCGGAGTGTGGGCGGGTGAGGGTTGCGGGTGTGTTGGGTTGGGCGGTTGTCGGTGGGGCGGGTTAGCGTTCTCAACGCAATGGACGAGTCGATCACGTTTCTGCACAGCTCGGACTGGCAGCTGGGAATGATGCGCCGGTTCCTGGGGCCGGACGGTCAGGCCCGGTGGGGCCAGGCGCGGCTGGATGCTGTCGCACGGATCGGCGAGGTCGCGGAGCGGACCGGGGCGGCGTTCGTCGTCGTCACCGGTGACGTGTTCGAGCACAACCAGGTCGAGCGGCAGACGATCCTGCGCGCTTGTGAAGCCCTCAAGCGGATCCCGGTGCCCGTCGTACTGCTGCCCGGCAACCACGACGCTCTCGAGCCCGGCTCGCTGTGGACGTCGAGCCAGTGGCAGGCGCACGCCCCGGAGCACGTGACGGTCCTGACCGAAACGACGCCTTTCCAGATCCTGCCGGGGGTCGAGATCGTCGGCGCGCCGTGGCGTTCACGCCGTCCGCTGTCGGATCCGGCCGCGCCTGGGTACGCCGACCTCGCGCCTGAGCCCGGGATCGTCAGGATCCTGCTCGCCCACGGTCAGCTGACGAGCCTGTCCGGCGGCATGTCCGACGTACCGACGATCGACCAGACAGCGCTGGAGGCCGCGGTCGCGGACGGCCGGCTGCAGTACGTCGGACTCGGCGACCGCCACTCGACGACTCGGGTGACCGATCGGATCTGGTTCTCCGGGACGCAGGAGGTCACGTCGCCCGAGGAGGACGCACCGGGCAATGTGCTGAAGGTGACGATCGCCGCCGAGACCATCGAGGTCGAACCGGTGCGCGTCGGCGCGTGGCACATGGTCGACCACCGAGTCGAGTTGTTCGACGAGGAGTCGATCCAGGCGCTCGAGGACTGGTTCGCCGAGCTGCCGGACAAGGAGCGGACGTACGTGCGACTGGCCGGCGACGGCTCGTTGCCGCTGCCGTTGCTGAGTCGGCTGGACGCGATGATCGACGCGCAAGGCGAGGTGTTCGCCAGCGTGGAGCGGTGGGCCAAGTTCTGGACAGTGCGACCCGCTCCGGACGCGGCCGACCTCGAGTCGTTGCAGCTGAGCGGTCCCGCTCGCGCCGCGATGGAGGAGCTACGCCAGGCATTGGCCGGCGGGGACGAGGGCGCAGGTGCGGCGTTGTCCTTGATGCACCGATTGGCGCGGGACGCGGGATGAGATTGCACAGCTTGGCGCTACGGGACTTCCGTGGCGTCACAGACCGCATTGTCCGGTTCCGCGCGCTCGGCACCACCGTCGTGGTCGGCGACAACGAGGTCGGGAAGTCCAGCCTGGTCGAGGCGTTCGGGCTGATCTTCGAGCTGCCCGACGACTCGAAGTCGACCCGGATCCGCGACATCCAGCCGGTCGGGCAGGACGTCGGCCCGGAGGTCACCGCCGAGCTGAGCCTCGGCGGCCGCGAGTTGACGTACTCCAAGCGCTGGCTGAAGAACCGTTCCACCGAGCTGACGATCGTCGAGCCGGACGGCCGGCGGCAGTCCTGGACCGGTCGCGAGGCGCACAACGAGGCCGAGCGGCTCTTCCACGAGAACGTCGACCCGGTGCTGTGGCAGACGTTGATGGTCAGCCAGGGCCAGTCGTTGGTGCTGCCAACGCCGGCTGATGCGGAGCCGTTGATCACCGCGGTGACCGCCGAGTCGGGGACGCCGGTCGACGGTGCGTCGATGCCGTTGGTGACTGCGGTCGAGCACGAGTACCTGCGGTACTGGACGCCGCGCGGGAAGCCGACCGGCGACTACGCGAGGTCCGCGAAGACGGTGTCCGCCGCCGAGCTGGGCGCTGCGCAGGCGTTGCAGGCGATGGAGGAAGTCCAGTCCGACATCCGGCGGGCCGAGCGGCTCAACCTCGACCTGTCCGATGTCGACACCCGGCTGTCCGATCACCTGAAGTCGGTCGAGGAGCTGCGCGAACGCAAGAAGGCGACCGACGAGATCCTGCTCCGCCGCGACTCTGTTCGCTCCCGTGCGGAGACGGCTCGGGCCCGGCTGGAGAACCACACCCGGACGCGGCTCGACCGCGAGCGGCTGCTGGACGAGGTCGAGCGGTTCACGAAGTTCGAGGCCGACCTGGCTGTTAAACGCGCGGACGCCGACCTGGTCGCCAAGACCGCGGCCGAGATGGTGCAGGCGGCCGAGGCGGCGCTGGCCGAGGTCGTGGAGCTCAAGGACCTCCGGCGTACGGACGTGCAGGCGGCCGAGCGGCGGGTCTCGGACCTGATGGATCGCGCCGAGCTCGATCGCTTGCTGGGGCAGCAGACCGAGCTGGTCGACGTACGCGCACGGATCGCGGCGGCCGGGACGATCCTCGATCGGATCAAGGTCGACGATGCGATCGTCGCGGCGCTGGAGGACGCTCGGGCGGCAGTGGTCGAGGCCCGCGCGGCGCTCGCGGCCGGCGTACCCGCGGTGTCTGTACGGCGACTTGGCGCCGAGCCCGTGGAGTTGTCGGGGACCGGTCTGGACGGGGCCGTGCCTTCGGAGCTCGGCTTCGACGAGGCGACCGAGGTGCTTGTCTCGGGCGAGCTGGTGATCGGCGTACCGGGCCAGCTCGAGGTGACTGTGCGGGCCGGTGGCGAGGCGGCGACGCTGCGGTCGCGGGTCGACGACGCCGTACGGCGGGAGAAGGACCTGCTGAAGAAGGCCGGCGTGAAGGACGTCGCTGCCGCGCGGGAGCTGCTGCGGAAGGCCGACACCGCGACCGCCGAGCTGAACGAAGCCCGCCGGACGGAGAAGTCGCTGACTGCCGGGGGAGATCCGGGGGAGCGGATCGCCGTCCTGACGGCGCGGCTGGGTCCTGAGGATGACGCCGAGGATGCGGGGAAGCCTGCGGTCGAAGGCGTTCCCGGGCAGATGTCGTTGTTCGCCGAGTTCACGGAGTTCGCGTCGGCGCACGACACGTTGTTCGACGACGTCGCCGAGCACGCCCCGGCCCCGGACGATCTCCCCGGGGCGCAACGCGTGCTCGAAGAGGCGCGGGACTGGCTCGGCGAGGTGGAGCGGTTGCTGGCGGACGCGGAGTTCGCGGCGGCGCAGGCGCGGAAGGCGGCCGACGAGGATCGGTCCGAGGCGCAGAACGCGCGGGCTCGCTCGGAGCTGGCGGGCGAGCGGTTGGCGTCCGCGCTCGAGGCGCTGGAGGCTGCGCGGGCCGTGCTCGACGACGACGGCGTGTCCGCGGCTGAGATGGAGGCGACGGCTGAGGTCGAGGCGGTGCTCGAGGAGCTGACCGTCGTACAGGAGCAGGCGGATGCGGCCGGGGCGGATCAGGTCGCGGGCGAGCTGACGCACGCGTTGGCAGTGGCGAAGCGGCTGCAAGGCGAGCGGGACACGTTGCGCGATGCATTGCGTACGACGGAAGGCCGGCTCGAGCAGTCCGGACGGGATGGGCTCGCGACTCGGCGGGACATGGCCGACCTGGAGCTGGCCGCCATACGCGCGGAGCACGACAGCCTGGAGCGCCGAGCAGAGGCGGCGCGGCGCGTGTACGAGACGCTGAGCCGGCATCGCGCCGAGGCACAGACGAAGTACTCCGAACCGCTGCAGACCCGCATCGAGTCGCTGGGACGCAGCGTCTACGGGCCGTCATTCAAGGTCTGGCTGGACGACGATCTCGCGGTCGCGGAGCGGGAGCTCGACGGCGTACGGCTGCGGGTCGACGCGCTGTCGACGGGCGCTCAGGAGCAGCTCGCGATCATCACCCGCCTGGCCATCAGCCACCTGGTCAGCACCGGCGAGGGCAGCGTCCCCGTTATCTTCGACGACGCCCTCGGCTGGTCCGACAAGGCCCGCCTCCGCGACATGGGCGCCCTGCTGGGCCGCGCCGGCGACCACGGCCAGGTCATCATCCTCACCTGCATGCCCGACCGCTACGAATACGTCCCCAAGGCGACGTTCATCAAGCTGGACGCGTGATCCGCTCCGGGGCTGAGTAGACGACGCAGCGTTCGCCTCGGGTGAAGCCGGCGAGGGTGATGTTGGACTGGCGGGCCAGGTCGACGGCGAGGCTGGACGGGGCGCTGACGGCGACGATCATGCCGATGCCGGCGGCGACGGCCTTCTGGACGATCTCGTAGCCGGCGCGGCCGCTGACGGCGAGGACCAGGCCCTTGCGGCTGTGGTGGTTGAGGACGGTCCAGCCGACGACCTTGTCGACCGCGTTGTGGCGGCCGACGTCCTCCTTCACCACGATCTTGCGGCCGTCGGCGGTGAACAGGCCGGCCGCGTGCAGTCCGCCGGTGCGGTTGAACGTCGTCTGCCCCTCGCGGAGAAGATCGGGCAACCGCCGTACGACGTCGACCGGGACCTCGACCGGGTCCACCGGGTCGTACTCACGATCCGCGAGCTCGTCGAGGCTCTGCTGGCCGCAGACGCCGCAGGCGGCCGACGTGACGCCGTACCGCTGGGGTGGCTCGCGGTCCGGGGGACCGTCGAAGGTGATCGTGACGGTGTTGAACTGCTGCTCGCGGGTCAGCGCCACATCGGTGCAGTAGGCAACCGTCCGGATCGCGTCCGGCCGGACCGCGAACCCTTCACCGAGGCAGAAGCCGGCCGCCAACTCGAAGTCGGAGCCGGGCGTGCGCATGGTGACGACCAATGGTTCGGGCGGTCGTCCCGGCCACTCCAGCCGCAACTCCAGCGGCTCCTCGGTGGTGACGACATCCTCACGCCGCGACGTCCGCTCACCATCGAGCACCTCGACTTTGAACCTCGTGGCCGGCCCTTTGGTCATAGAACAACAGTAGGCGCTCACCAGCCCCGGCGTACGGCGAGCCAGTCGAGGTACGTCCATGCGTGCAGCCGCTGGTGCTCCCGCAGGGCGGGCGTACATCCGGGCGGCGGCGGGGCATCGGTGTTCTTGAACATGTAGGCGGCGATCACCGCGGCGAAGACATCCAGGTGCTCGTCGGGTACGTCGGCCGTCAGCGGACTGCGCTTGATCGCCGCGAACGTGTCGATGCCTTGGTATTGCGCGATCGGCAACAGACCAGCCCAGTCCACCCAGCGCGGCCCGAGCGTCAGCCAGTTCCAGTCGACGATCCAGCAAGTGCCGGTCTCGTCGATCACCATGTTGTCGGGCCGCAGGTCGGAGTGCATCGCCGTGTCGCCGACGAGGATCTCCGGCCCCGACGCCGCCAACTCGGCCAACTCCGGCAGCACCCGCGGCAACCACGGCTGCAAACCCCTCGGCAGCGCGCGCTCACCCGCGAGAATCTGCGCGGGCACGGCAACGTCGTCCTCGACCAGATACCCGAACGGCTTCAAGCCGGCCAACGGACTGGGCCGCAACGCGAGAGCCATCTCCTCACAAGCAGCGGTCACTCGATCGAAGTCGTCTATCGTCCAGGGAGTTCCGGGCATCCGCCCGGCCACCCACTCGGACGCCACCGCGAACCAGCCCTCGACCTCCGCAGTGGCAACGATCGCCGGCGCTCGCACGACGGTCGGAAGTTGTGGCACGACCTCGGCCTCACGCTGGTAGGCACCATAGGCGTGCATCCCGGACGGCGCGGCCTTGATGAACACCTGCCGACCGTCGCCCAGCTGCGCGCGGGCCGCGAACCCACCGGTGAAGCCGGACCCGACCGGATCGGCCACCGAGACGATCTCGGTGCCCAGGGCAACAGCCAGCGCCTCCTGCAACTGCGGAGGCAACGAGTCCCAGGCAGGGCGCTGCGAGGTGGCGGAGTAGTCGACGTCCGGGGCGCGGCTCATGCCCACCAACGATAGAAGTGTCGGAAGCGCAGCGCTTGTGGTTTAGCGTCTGGCGCATGGTGCTGCAAGTTCTCGATCTGGTGGGGATCTTCGTCTTCGGGATCACCGGAGCGCTGGTCGGCGTACGGAAGAAGCTGGACGTGTTCGGGATCCAGGTGCTCGCGCTGGTCACCGGGCTCGGCGGTGGATTCATCCGGGACGTGCTGATCGGCCAGACTCCGCCGGCCGCGCTCCGGGACTGGCGTTATCTGGTCGTCCCGATCGCGGCCGGGCTCCTGACGTTCTTCCTGCATCCGGGGATCGGGCGGCTCGAGCGGCTGGTGAACATCTTCGACGCGGCCGGCCTCGCGCTGTTCTGCGTGACCGGCGCGCTGAAGGCCATCCAGTTCGGCCTGTCGCCGTTCTCGGCCGCGCTGCTCGGCGCGCTCTCCGGCATCGGCGGCGGCGTGATCCGCGACGTCCTCAGCGGCCGCGTCCCGGTCGTACTCCGCTCCGAGATCTACGCCACCCCGGCGCTGCTCGGCGCGGGCATCGTGGTGGTCGCGGCGGCGCTCGAGTACCACGCCCTCTGGGTCCCGATCGCCGCCGCGCTGACCTGCTTCACGATCCGGCTCGTCGCGATCCGCCGCGGCTGGAACGCGCCGCTACCCCGCAACCAGTGACGGCGGCGCCCATCCGTTGACCACGGCAACCAGTTCGACGTACCGATGCCAGCGCGGATCCGCAGTACGCCGCAGCTCGATCATCTGCGCGCGCAGTTCCGGATCCGCCCGCAGCGGGTCGTCCCCGGCGAGGACCAGCCAGCCGGCTGCGAGTCGTCGTACCGAGGCACGGAAGTCTTCTGCCGAGACCAGCTCGGCCAGCTCCAGCCAGGCCTCGACCTGCTGGGGTTCCGCGTCTGGAGCGAGTACGGGTGTGAGGTTCTGGCGAGCTGCGGTGAGTACGGGGTCGTCGCCGAGCGTGTCGGTGAGGAAGTCGGCGATCAGCGTCCGGCGGGCTTCCTCGAAATGTGCAGTCATGTGGATGAGCTCCTCGGGAGTCGAATGAGTGGCCACTGACACGACCGCGTGCTGCGCCTGCAGCGTCCGGATCTGTACGGCGAGTGCGTCGGCATGCGCCGCGAGTACGTCGGCCAGCGTCCGCTCCCGCTCCAGCACCGCCCGCACCGTCTCCAGATCGAGGCCCAAAGCACGCAGTGTGCGGATGAGCTCCAGCCGCGCGACCGCGCTCGCGTCGTACCGTCGATGGCCGGCCGTCGTCCGACGTGAGGCCAGCAGCCCGAGGTCGGAGTAGTACCGCACGGTCTTCACCGATACACCGGCAAGCCGCGCCACCGCACCGATCGAGTGGTCCATGCCCAACACCCTCACATCTCCCGTTACCGGAGATACAAGTCTAGTTGTGGGCGAACCGTTCCTTAGGCCGAGCAAAGGTGATTGAGACGGCGGCAACGATCGCGCACGCGATGCCGACGCCGAACGGGACCCAGTAGGCGTCGGACGGACCCAACACGTCGACAGCGTGCCCAGCGGCAGCGTTGCCAGGTGCAACGCCGAGCAGGATGCCGGTGACGGTCCACGTGATCGCCTCGGTCAACCGCTCCGGCGGCACCCACTCCTCGACGCAGGCGGTAACCGCCACCATCGTCGGGGCGATCGTCATGCCGCAGCAGAAGAGCACCACGCCGAGCATCAGCACGCCGTTGACCCAGGGGAGCGGTGCAAGCGTGACAGCGAGTGCGATCGTGCCGATGAGCAGCCGACGCTCCACGGGAGCACGCCAGTGCACAGAGCCGTACCAGAGCCCGGCCAGCAGGCTCCCGAACGCCCAGATCGCCAGTACGACGCCGGCCAGCCCCGCCTGGCCCTTCTCGGTGGTGAACGCGACCGTGATCACCTCTGCGCCGCCGAGAGTCGCACCGAGGCCGAGACCGATCAGGCTGAGCAGTGTGATCGACAGCCAGGGCATCCGTGCCTGCTCGGTGCCGTCCGACTTGCCACGCCCCGGCGGGTCGGACGCACGCAGTGTGGCCAGCCAGATGCCGCCGGCCAGCCCCAGTACGCCGGCGGCCGTCAGAGCGGCGTACGGGCTCCACTGCGTCGCCAGCGTGGTGACCAGCACCGGACCGACGATGAAGACGACCTCGTCGCCGACCGCCTCCAACGCGAACGCAGTCTGCAGCGCACGGCCACGCCCGAGCAGATGCGTCCAGCGGGCACGGACGAACGAGCCGACCTGCGGACGGGTGCCACCGGCAACGAACGACAGCGCGTAGAGAATCCAGGTGGCGGCGGTCGCACGTACTGCGACGAGCAGACCGCCCAGCGCGATCGTGCAGACCACCGAACCGATCAGCAACAGCATCCGCTGGCCGAACCGGTCGACCAGCCGGCCTTGCACCGGTCCGGTCAACGCACCGGCGATGACCGCGACGCCCGACACCGCGCCGGCCAGGCCGTACGAGCCGCTCTCGCGGGCGATCAGGATCACGATGCCGAGGCCGATCATCGAGATCGGCATACGCCCGAGGATCCCGGCGGCGAAGAAAGCGCCGGCACCGGGACGGCGCATGAGGTGAGAGTAAGGCTTGAGCATGAGAGACCGGGAACACCCTATCCTCCGGCCGTCTGAGAAGCTTGGAATATGTCGCCTGCTGCACCCCCGTACGACGCGGTCCTGCTGCTCTCCTTCGGAGGCCCCGAGAAGCCTGAAGATGTCCTGCCGTTCCTCCAGAACGTGACCCGCGGCCGCGGGATCCCGGACGAGCGGCTGAAGGAGGTCGGGGAGCATTACTACGCCTTCGGCGGCAAGAGCCCGATCAACGGCCAGAACCGCGAGCTGCTGACGGCGCTGCGCGATTCGTTCGACGAGATCGGGCTCGACCTTCCGATCTACTGGGGCAACCGCAACTGGGCGCCGTACCTGACCGACACGATGCGCGAGATGGCGGCCGACGGCGTACGACGTGCAGTGGTGATCGTCACGTCCGCCTACCCGTCGTACTCCGGCTGCCGTCAGTATCGGGAGAACCTTGAGGACGCTGCCCGGGAGGTCCCGGACGCGCCGCAGATCGACAAGCTCCGGCACTACGCGAACCACCCCGGCTTCGTCGGGTCGTTCGTCGAGTCGACGGCCGACGCGCTGAGCCGGCTGCCCGAGGGCAGCGCGATCGCGTACGTGACGCACTCGATCCCGACCGCGATGAACGCGACCAGCGGGCCCGACGGCAACGGGTACGTCGACTGGCACCTGGACGTCGCTGCGGAGATCACGGCTGAGCTGGAGCGCCGGACCGGCCAGGTGCGCCGTACCGACCTCGTCTACTGCTCGCGGTCCGGCCCGCCGCAGGTGCCGTGGCTCGAGCCGGACGTCAACGACCACCTGGAGGTCCTGGCCGCCGAAGGCGTGCCGGGGGTGGCCGTGGTGCCGATCGGGTTCGTGAGCGACCACATGGAGGTCATCTACGACCTCGACACCGAGGCCGCGAAGACGGCCCAGAAGCTCGGCCTGCCGATGGCGCGGGCCGCGACCCCGGGGACGGACCCGAAGTTCGTCACGATGCTCCGCGACCTGGTCGTCGAGCGGGCAGCGGCCGAGCGCGGCGAGCAGCCGGACCGGCCCTGCGTCGGCAAGCTCGGCCCGGCCTGGGACGACTGCCGCCACGACTGTTGCCCACCCCTGCGTCGCCCTACTCCTCAGAAGGAAGCCGTATGACCTCCCCGGAAAGCTCGCAAGACCTTCTCAAGCTCGCCGTGGAGGTGGCGGAGGAGGCGGCCGGGCTGATCGTCGAACGCCGCCGTGGCACGATCACGGTCGCCGACACCAAGAGCACCCTCACCGACGTGGTTACCGCGGTCGACCGCGAGTCCGAGGAGCTGATCCGGGCCCGGGTCCTCCAAGCCCGCCCGGACGACTCGTTCCTCGGCGAGGAGGGTGACGACGTGGTCGGCACCAGCGGCGTCCGCTGGGTGGTCGACCCGATCGACGGCACGGTCAACTACCTCTACGACATCCCGACGTACGCCGTCTCGATCGCCGTCGAGTACGACGGGGAGACCGTCGCCGGCGTGGTGGTGGACGCGCCGAAGGGCGAGGTGTTCACCGCGACCAAGGGCGGTGGCGCGTTCGCGGACGGCAAGGCGATCCAGGTGTCGGGCGCGACCGAGCTGAGCCAGGCCCTGGTCGGGACCGGCTTCGGGTACGACCCGGCGCGCCGGCAGGTGCAGGCGGAGGTGATCCAGCAGCTGATCACCAAGGTCCGCGACATCCGCCGGATCGGGGTCGGCGCGATCGACCTCTGCTACGTCGCCTGCGGCCGGCTGGATGTGGTGTTCGAACGCGGACTGAACCCGTGGGACTACGGAGCGGGTGCGCTGATCGCGGCCGAGGCCGGGGCGACGGTCGGCGGGCTGAACGGTGCTCCGGTGTCGCCGGAGATGTCGATCGCGGCGAGTCCGGCGCTCTTCGCGCCGTTCCACGACCTGCTGGCCGCTGCGAACCCGTTGCGCGTCTGAGTGTCGTTGAGTGCTCGTTGCTGCGCAGTATCGCGCACTAATGAGCATTTTGGTGTTCGGTCCTGACATTTGTGGCGACACGCGGGCCACAGCATGGACCCAGTCGTGCATTACGGCGCTTTATAGGGCACAATCCCGTCCTCGGGAGAGGTGATTGCCGATCCCGGCCTGGCTGTCAAGGGTTTCGGGGGACGAAGATTCAGCGCGGTGCGCCGACGCGGAATTTCTCGGCCGCTCTACCCGTTCAAGGGCTCAGCAGGCAACACCACGGGTACGAAGAGGGCAGGGAAACACCATGGCGACTGATTACGACGCCCCGCGCAAGACGGACGAGGACGCTTCCGAAGAGTCGATCGAGGAGCTCAAGACTCGCCGTCACGACAAGAACTCCGGCAAGGTCGACGAGGACGAGGCCGAGGCCGCGGAGAGCTTCGAGCTGCCCGGCGCGGACCTGAGTCACGAGGAGCTGGCGGTCCGGGTCCTCCCGCGTCAGGCCGACGAGTTCACCTGTTCGAGCTGCTTCCTGGTTCACCACCGCAGCCAGCTCGCCGAGACGAAGAACGGGCAGCTGATCTGCCGCGACTGCGCAGCCTGACACCAGCGCCCTTCTTCGTAGCAACGCCAGCGGGACCGCTCCCTTCCGGGGACGGTCCCGCTGGTCATGCCTGTTGCTAGTCCTTCTTGGCCAGCCCGGTGTCGGTGCCCTTCACGAGCCGCCGGGTCGCGTCCTGTTCGTAGCCGGGCGGGGCGTACCCGGTGGACTTGAGCCAGTAGGCGGCCGCGCGGCGCTCGGCGAACAGCTTCGCGGCGGCTGCGGCGGCGGCACTCGCGGCGGCCCAGGTGACGACCTCCGCGTACCCGCCGGCGCCGTCCTTCGTCGGCGGCTTCCCGCCCGACCCGAGTTTCCAGGCCGCACTGACCGCCTTGCTCGCGGCCAGGCCGACCACGATCGTGAAGGCGGCCTGCACCAGCTTCCAGCCGATCTTCGCTCCGACCACTGCACTCTCCTTACGCGACTGCTGACAGTCAGGATCTTCCCACGCTGTGCCCCCTCAGCGCGGCAGCCAACCGGTCCGGGTGCCGCGTGGCGATCAGCCAGTACGGCGCAGGGTCGCCCGGGTCGGTGATCTGCACCCGTACGGCGCCCGGCAGGTAGCTGCGCAGTACCAGATAGGCCTTCGGGTCGCAGTCGCGCCCGAACGCCAGCCGCGCGTCCTCACCGGTCAGCGCCTCGACCGTGCCGAGGTACGACCGGTCGATCTCGGCCCGCCCGGCCCGCAGCCGTACGTCGTCGACCTCGACCCGCGCACCGCCGTACCGGACGAACAGCGTCACCAGCAGCACCGCCGCGAGCCCGCCGACGATGATCCCGGCGATCAGTCCGGCCGGCACCGCGGTGATGACGAACAGCGTGATCACAGCGGCGGCGGCGATGATCCACCACGACACCGGCACGCGCAGACTCTCGCGATAGCTACCCACGGACCCAGCCTGGCACGAACCCGTCGCGGCGCGCTCGATAGGGTCGCCTCTCGTGACCGAGGTACTCATCCAGCGCATCGACCCCGAACTCCCGCTTCCGTCGTACGCGCATCCCGGCGACGCCGGCGCGGACCTGGTGGCAGCGGCCGACCTGACCCTCAAGCCGGGGGAGCGCGGCCTGGTCGGCACCGGCATCGCCATCGCCCTGCAGGACGGGTACGCCGCCTTCGTGCATCCGCGATCCGGCCTCGCCGCCAAGCACGGCGTCTCGATCGTCAACGCGCCCGGCACCGTCGACGCCGGCTACCGCGGCGAGATCAAGGTCTGCCTGATCAACCTCGACCCGCACACCGAGGTGACTGTGCGACGGGGCGACCGGATCGCCCAGCTCGTCATCCAGCAGGTGGAGAAGGCACGGTTCGTCGAGGTGACCTCGCTGCCCGGTTCCGCACGCGGTGACCAGGGGCACGGGTCGACCGGCGGCTTCGGCGATGTGACACGCTGAGCACGTGCATCCGTTGACCTGACGGATGCGCGAGACTACGGCGCGGTGCTGAAGTTGTACTAATACCAAGGAAGTAGGCAAGAGCTGTGATCTTCCGCCGCAAGGGCAAGAACGATCCTGAGACGAACGACACCGACGCGTTGGCCGAGGACGGTCCGCTGGATGTGCGCTCCGAGGGTCCGTTCGACTCGACCGAGGTCGACGCCGACGTCCTGCTGGAAGCGGAGAACCGGATCGACCTGGGCGCGCTGGTGGTCACCATCGTGCCCGGGATGGAGCTGGGCCTTCAGGTCGACGAGCAGAGCGGCGTCGTCCAGGCGGTGCTGCTGATGCTCGAGGACTCCGCGCTCGAGCTGCGTGCCTTCGCGGCGCCGCGTTCGAGCGGCATCTGGGACGAGGTCCGGCAGGAGATCGCCGCCGAGGCCAGCCGGATGGGCGGTACGGCGACCGAGAACGACGGCCAGTTCGGCACCGAGCTGGTGCTCGTCGTACCGGTCGAGGACCCCGAGGGACAGATCTTCAGCCAGACCTCCCGCGTCATCGGTGTGGACGGCCCGCGCTGGCTGCTCCGCGCCACTGTGCTGGGCCGCGCGGCGGTCGAGCCGGACGCCGCGCTGCCGATGGAGGAGACGCTGCGCAACGCGGTCGTGGTCCGCGGCGACGAGCCGATGGCCGTGCGTGAGTCGCTGCCGTTGCGGCTGCCGCCGGGTGCCCAGCCGACTCCGACCGAGGAAGCCTGAGCGGACTACACTCGACGTCATGGGTAGCAGCAAACCCGCGGGGTTGTGGAAGCGTGCCTTCCGCGGCCTGGCCGGAGACCGCGATCAGCAGGACGCGGAGGTCCTTCAGGACTTCGCGCAGGACTGCGGCGCGCGTTCCATCACCGGCTGTCACGACCGGGAACTCGTCACGCTGTACGGCACGTTGCGCACGATCACGTTCAGCCCGCGCGGCGGCGTACCAGCACTGGAGGGTGAGTTGTACGACGGCACCGGCACGGTCAAGCTGATCTGGCTCGGCCGACGCAAGATCGGCGGCATCCACGCCGGATCGGAGCTGATCGCGTCCGGCCGGATCGGCGTCGTCGACGGCGACCGGGTGATGTTCAACCCCCGCTACGAGCTGCGACCGACGGCCGCGCATGGCTGAGCCGACGTCACGCCGCGACCAGGTCGAGGACAACCTCGAGGAGAAGCTGGTCGAGATCCTCAAGCCCGAGGTCGAAGCGGCGGCGACCATGCCGCCCGCCGACGAGGAGCCCGGCAAGCCCGCGAAGTCGACCGACAAGGACTTCTTCCACGCGCTGGGCGGCTGGGGCGCACTGCTCGACATCGGCCTGCCGTGGATCGCGTTCCTGGTCGCGTACGCCGTCACCGACCACAAGCTGCAGCTGTCGCTGATGATCGCGGTCGGTATCGCCGCAGTGATCGCGGTCGTGCGTCTGGTCCGCCGGCAGCAGCTGCGCAACATCATCGGCGGCTTCATCGGCGTACTGATCTCGGCCTGGGTCGCGAACCGCACCGGGAACGCGAAGGACTTCTACGTCCCGGGTCTGCTGACCAACCTCGGGTACGGCGCTCTGTACCTGATCACCGTGCTGATCCGCTGGCCGCTGTTCGGCGTCCTGTACGGCGTCATCACGCAGACCGGCACCGCCTGGCGCCGCGACCCCGCGATGCTCAAGGGCTTCTCCCGGGCCACGCTGGTCTTCGTCGGCCTGTTCGCGATCCGCCTGATCGTCCAGGTCCCGTTGTACTTCACCGGCAGCCTCAACGCCCTCGGCATCGCCAAGATCGGCCTCGGCCTCCCGTTCTACGCGCTAGCCATCTGGCTCGCCTACGCCGTACTCCGCGGCTCCCTCCCTGCAGAAAAATGGGACGAAGCCCGCGACCACATAACCCACCTGCTCCGAGGCAACAAGAAGTAAATCGGACACCGCTCCGCGGCGACTGCCTCTTGCCGCCTTCGGCGGGTTGCTCGTCTCGCGTCGATGCCGATCGGCGCCGTGCGGGCCGTATGCAGCTGGTCCTACGCGCCCAGCTCGCCCGCCAGGCGACGGCCGGAGCCCCACCGCCGTCCACCTGGAAGTAGTACGTGCCGCGCACACCGCCGAAGGCGGCAAAGGGCAGCCGCCGCGAAGCGGTGTCCTTTCCTTTGCTACTCCGACTTGCGGTGGTGGGGGGAGAGCATGTCTTCTAGCTGCTCTTCTGTCTCGTCGGCTGCTACGAACAACAGTTCGTCGTTGAGCTCTAGCGTGCCCTCCGGGTCCGGCCGTAGTACACGACCCTCGCGGAGGATGACGACCAGGGCGGTGTCGAGGGGCCAGTCGATGTCGCCGACGCGTTGGCCGATCATCGGGGAGTCTTCGGGCAGGGTGAGCTCGACCAGGTTTGCGTCGCCCTGGCGGAAGGTGAACAGGCGGACGAGGTCGCCGACCGACACCGCCTCCTCGACCAGTGCGGACATGATCCGCGGCGTCGACACCGAGACGTCCACACCCCAGGCCTCGTTGAACATCCACTCGTTGCGCGGATGGTTGACCCGGGCAACGGTTCGCGGTACGCCGAACTCCGTCTTCGCGAGCAGTGAGACGACCAGGTTGACCTTGTCGTCACCGGTGCTGGCGATCGCCACCTGGCAGCGCTGCAACGCCGCTTCCTCCAGTGAGGACAGCTCACACGCGTCCGCCAGCAGCCACTCGGCGCGCGGCACCGACTCGGCCTTGATCGCCCGCGGGTCCTTGTCGATCAGCAGCACCTCGTGGCCGTTCTCCAGCAGCTCGGCGGCGATCGAACGTCCGACGTTCCCGGCACCGGCGATGGCTACGCGCATCACAGCTCCTCAGGCTTCGTGCCGAGCTGGGACTCGATCGCTGCGGCATCCCGCTCCGGCATCACGACGTGGACCAGGTCACCCTCCTGGATGACCGTGTCGGGCCGGGGCAGCATCCCCTCGCCGAGCCGGGTCAGGAACGCGACCCGGGCGCCGGTGGCCTTCTCGATGTCGAACGCGAGCCGCCCGACCCACTCCGCGTGTACATGTACTTCGGCAAGCCGGATCGTGCCGGACGGGTCCCGCCACTCCGGCTCGGAACCCTCGGGCAGCAGCCGGCGCATCATCTGGTCGACCGTCCAGCGGACCGTGCCGACCGTGGGGATACCGAGCCGCTGGTACACCTCGGCGCGTCCGGGGTCGTAGATCCGGGCCACCACGTTGGAGATGCCGAAGTTCTCGCGGGCGACCCGCGCGGCCAGGATGTTCGAGTTGTCACCGTTGGAGACGGCCGCGAACGCCTCGGCGTCCTCGATCCCGGCCTCGATCAGCACCTCGCGGTCGAAGCCCATGCCGACGATGGTCCGGCCGGTGAAGTTCGGGCTGAGCCGCCGGAACGCGTCGGCCGTCTGGTCGATGATCGCGACCGTATGGCCGCGTCTCTCCAGGCCACGCGCGAGCATGGACCCGACGCGGCCGCAGCCCATGATGACGACGTGCACTGAGTGATCACTCCTTGCCCCACCTGGGGCCGCTGGCTCGGTTCGGCAGGGATAGACGCTACACCGGACCGGGGAGCCCTCTAACATCACCGGTGTGACTCCCGCTCTAGGTGACCTCGGCAAACGGCTGCTGCTCGGTCGCAAACTGCGCAGCACGCAGCTGGGTGAGACCCTGCTGCCGAAGCGCATCGCCCTCCCGGTGTTTGCGAGCGACGCGCTGTCGTCGGTCGCGTACGCCCCCGACGAGGTCTTCCTGACGCTGTCGATCGCCGGTCTGGCGGCGTACAGCTATTCCTGGAAGATCGGTCTGCTCGTCGCGTTCGTGATGCTCGTGGTGGTCGCGTCGTACCGGCAGAACGTGCACGCGTACCCGTCGGGCGGCGGTGACTACGAGGTCGCGACGGTGAACATCGGCCCGACGGCGGGGCTGACCGTGGCGAGTGCGCTGATGGTCGACTACGTGCTGACGGTGGCGGTGTCGATCTCGTCCGGCGTACAGAACGCGAAGTCGGCGCTGCCGTTCCTGGAGGGGCACGAGGTGCCGCTGGCGGTCGGCCTCGTGGTGCTGCTGACCGCGATGAACCTGCGCGGAGTCCGTGAGTCGGGTGGAGTGTTCGCGGTCCCGACGTACATCTTCATGTTCTCGATCATCGGGATGGCGATCTGGGGCCTGATCCGGCTTGCCTCCGGCAACCTGCCGATGGCGGAGAGCGCGAACTTCGAGGTTCGCGCCGAGTCCGGTCACGAGGTGTTCACCGGGCTGGCCGCGGTCTTCCTGCTGGCGCGGGCGTTCTCGTCCGGGTGTGCGGCGCTGACCGGTGTCGAGGCGATCAGCAACGGCGTACCGGCGTTCCGCAAGCCGAAGAGCAAGAACGCGGCGACCACGCTGCTGCTGCTCGGCACGATCGCGGTGACGATGCTGATGAGCATCCTGTTCCTGGCCAGCAAGATCCAGCTCCGGTACGCCGAGGATCCCGCGACGCAGCTGTACGAGAACGGGCAGCCGGTCGGCGACAGCTACACCCAGAAGACTGTGATCGGCCAGATCGGCGACTCGGTGTTCTCGAACTTCCAGCCGGCCTTCTACGTGGTGATCGGCGCGACCATGCTGATCCTCGTGCTGGCCGCGAACACCGCGTTCAACGGCTTCCCGGTACTCGCCTCGATCCTGGCCCGCGACGGCTACCTGCCGCGTCAGCTGCACACCCGCGGCGACCGGCTCGCCTACAGCAACGGGATCATCCTGCTGGCCCTGTGCGCGGCCGGGCTGATCATCGCGTTCGATGCCCAGGTGACCAAGCTGATCCAGCTGTACATCGTCGGGGTGTTCGTCAGCTTCACGCTCAGCCAGTTCGGCATGATCCGGCACTGGACCAGGCATCTGAAGTCCGAGACCGACGCGGTCAAACGGCGACAGATGATGCGGTCCCGGGTGATCAACGCGATCGGTCTGACGATGACCGGCGTCGTACTGATCATCGTCCTGCTGACCAAGTTCACGCACGGCGCCTACATCGCGATCATCGCGATGGCCGTCCTGTTCCTGCTGATGAAGGGCATCCGCCGCCACTACGAGACGGTGCGTCGGCAGATGTCTGCCGAAGGTGACGAGCCGCTGATGCTGCCGTCCCGGGTGCACTCGATCGTGCTGATCTCCAAGCTGCACAAGCCGACCCTGCGAGCGCTGGCGTTCGCCAAGGCGGCTCGCCCGTCCACGCTCGAGGCGGTCACCGTCGACGTCGACCGGGACGAGGCGGATGCGTTGCAGGCCGAATGGGAGGCGCGCGGCATCCCGATCCCGCTGAAGCGGCTGGCCTCGCCGTACCGCGAGATCACCCGCCCGATCCTGCAGTATGTGCAGGACATCCGGCGGCAGTCGCCGCGGGACGTGGTGATGGTCTACATCCCGGAGTACGTCGTCGGGCACTGGTGGGAACACATCCTGCACAACCAGAGCGCACTCCGGCTCAAGGGGCGGCTCTTGTTCACACCTGGTGTGATGGTTACGTCGGTTCCTTATCAGTTGCTCTCCTCGCAGGGGGCCGAGGAGCGGCAGGATCGGGTAGAACGGGTCGCCGGCCAGGTACGGCGCGGGGCCCGCAAGGCGTCAGGAGATCGGTGACAGACGAGAACAGTCTGGTTGGGGCGGTAGTCGAGCTGGAGGTAGGGCCAGTCGCGCACGGGGGACACTGCGTCGCCCGGCACGAGGGACAGGTTGTGTTCGTCCGGCACGCGCTGCCGGGAGAGCTGGTGCACGCCCGGATCACCGAGCAGACCGCGAAGTACTTGCGCGCGGATGCGGTGTCTGTACTGACGCCGTCCCCGCAGCGGATCGAGCCGCCGTGCCCGTACGCCGGTCCGGGGCTCTGCGGCGGGTGTGACTTCCAGCACGCGAACATCGTCGAGCAGCGCCGGCTGAAGGCGACCGTGGTGTCGGACACGCTCCGGCGGATCGGCGGGATCGAGCGGACCATCGTGATGGAGTCGCCCGGCGACGACGGTCTGGGCTGGCGGACGCGGATGCGGTACGCCGTCGTGGACGAGCGGCCCGGGATGTACGCGCACCGCTCGCACGACCTGGTGCCGATCGACCGCTGCCTGATCGCCCATCCGGGGACTCCGGACGTGCTGTCGTCGCGGTGGCCCGGCGTGTCGTCCGTACAGGCATTGGTGTCGTCGGAGGGCAAGACCGCCGTACAGACCGACCGGGATCCTGGTGAGCGGCTGGTCGAGGTCGTGCGGGAGCGGCGCTTCCTGGTGGAGGCCGGCGGGTTCTGGCAGGTCCACCCCGCGGCGCCGGAGACGCTGCTGGACGCCGTACTCAGCGGACTGGAGCCAGCTGCGGGGGAGACCGCGCTGGACTTGTACTCCGGTGTGGGGCTATTCGCAGCGTTCCTGGCCGAGGCTGGCTGTGCGGTGCTGGCGATCGAGGGTGACAAGGACGCAGTCCGGAACGCCCGACGGAACCTGCACGACCTGAAGGACGTGACGCTGGAGAACGGCGACGTCGACCGAGTGCTGAACGCGGCGGCCGGGCAGGGGCTGGAGCACGTGGACCTCGTCGTACTCGATCCACCGCGGACAGGCGCCGGCAAGGACGTCGTACGGCGGGTTGCGGCGCTCGGGCCGCGGCGTGTCGCGTATGTGGCGTGCGATCCGGCGGCGCTGGCGCGGGACCTGAAGACGTTCGGACGGCTCGGCTACGGGATCGCGTCGCTGCGGGCCTTCGATCTGTTCGGGATGACCCACCACATCGAGTGCGTGGCCATCCTCGAGCCTGTGGATAGTGAACTGGTGAGTGGGGGAACCCTCGGGTAGCGTCTGGGGCTGGATTCCAATGCGCTGGAGACCTGATGCCGCTCGTTGACCTGGACGACCCTGAGGAGTTGCGGTCCCGCTGGACCGCTCTCGCAGCGGTCGCCCATGCCACGGGCTTCGACCGCCGGTGGTATGCCGACGCCGACGGATACCACCACCAGGACGAGACCGCCTCCGTGCTGCGGCTGACCCGGCTGGGCGACGGTCGGGTCGTGCTGTGGGGCTTCCACACGCAGCACAGCGCGACCGCCGGCGCCGATCTGCTGGCCGGGTCCCCGGACTGGATCGGTCAGCCCGAGGTGCGGAAGCGGCAGACGGCAGGCGAGCTCGGGTTCGTGTACGGCGCGTTCAACGGGACGTGGGCGCGCGCGTCGTACCCGGGCGATCCGTGGCAGCCGGTCGACGACGGGTTCCAGCCGATCGGTGGCTGGATCACCTCGGACGAGGCCGCCGCCGACGAGATGATCGAGTGGGTCGCGGAGTGGGCCGACTACCTCGACGGGCTCGACGAACTGCGTCCGTATGGCGTCGAGCTGATCCGCACGGCGCTGAGCTCGAGGATCACCGAGGAGGCGCTGGGGAGGTTCTTCTCGCACTTCCGGATCGACCCGCGCTCCCCGGTGCAGCCGGAGATCGCGGCGGGGGTCGCAGCGGCAGAGGACTTCACCCGAAACTTTGCAGTACCGGCAAGTTTCGCCGACGACCCTGACACAGCCGAGGTGTCGGTCGTTGAAGATCTCGTGATTGGAAGTCCCGACAGCCGGCCACCGTCCTCGCAGCCCGAGGACGAAGAGTCGTACGTCGTCCCACCCGGCATCAGCCCCTTCACCGGCCAACCCATCGACGCCCCACCTGCCGCCCATCCGCCGGCCGTCCACCCGCCGGCCGCCTACGAGGCGGGCTGGCCAGAGCCGGCGGTGCCTGGAGCCACCGGCCACGAGGCCGGCGCACGTGATGCCAGCGGACGTGATGCGAGCGGACGCGGGACTGGCGGGTATGGGGCCGCGGCAGGCGGACCTGACGGCCAGGAGACCGATGGGCGCGGGATCTCGGCGTACGGAGGCCCCGCCTACGATGCTGCCAGCCACGAGGCCGCGGCGTACGGACAGGCCGTCCACGATGCCGACGGGCGTGGGACTGGCGGGCACGATGACTACGGGGTCACCGGGAAGAAGCAGGGCTGGCTCCGCCGCCGCAAACACGACACCGGCTCCACCCCCGCCGTACAACCCGAGCCGCACCAGCCCTCCGCCGGCCCAGGCCCAGGCACGTACCTGCCCCACGACGTCCAGACCCCCGGCCTCCCCACCCCGACGTACAACCCGACCCTCCCGTCGGCCGAGCCCCCACGCGTAGGCGGCGGCCAGTACGAAGGCGACGACTTCTACAACAGCCTCTTCGCCGACGCCCCCGCCGCCGCGGCTCCGTCACCCGACGAGCAGGACTGGGAAACCGCCGAACAACCCGACTGGTCCAACCAAGAAGCCACCAGCGAATACAACCCCTTCGCCGACGACACCGCCGAAAACAACCCCGCCTGGACCGGCCCCGCCTGGATCAACGGCAAATGGGTAGAAAACCCACCCCCCCACCGCACCCCCCACCCCGCCCACCCCGGCGCCCACCCGGGCTCGACCCACCCCGGCGTACCAGCCCACCTCGGCACACCCGCCGAGCCAGGCCAACCCGGCGCCCAGCCCGGCAGACCCGGCGAGCCAGGCCAACTCGGCGCCCAGCCCGGCCCGACCCACCCCGGCGCACCAGCCCACCCCGCCACACCCGCCGAGCCAGGCCAACCCGGCGAGCTCGGCCTGACTGCCCACAGCGGCCCGCAGGCCGGTGGAATCGCAGGCCGCGGCGATAACGCCTACCCCGAGCATCCTGGTCACCCCAGCGCACCCGCCCAGCCCGATCAGACCGCCCACTCCGGCGCGACCGCCCACTTCGGAGCGCCTGGACAGCCTCTTCAGCTGTCCCAGCCCGGTGCTGCGGACCAGCCCCAGGCCCAACAGCCAACCGCGCCACCAGCGGCCGCCTCGCCAGCGAACTCCCCGGTCGCCCCAGCCTCACACCCAGACGCCGTACCAGCCGACTCGCCTTTCGCTCGGAACGCCCCCGATGCAGCCCCATCCGATTCACCGTTCGCCCCCAACGCCTCGGCAGAGTCAGCCGCGCCCGACTCGCCCTTCGCGCAGTCGCAGGCCGCAGGCAGTCCCTCATCCGCTGACCTGCAAGACGACGACGCCCCCACCGCCGAGATCGCCGCAGTCCTCGACCCACCCCCCGCAGCCGAGCAAGACCTCGCCTCCTTCACCGGCCCCTCGCCATTCGCCCCACTCACCCCCACCGAGCCCCAGCAGCCGGCCGCGGAGTACCCATCAGTCGAGCCCTCACCCGACAACCGTTCGACCACCCAGCAAGCCGCCCACCCCACGCCGTACTACGAAACCCCCACCCCGCCCCCGCCGTACGACGCAACCCCCGGTGACCCGCTCAACACCACCGCCCACCAGCGAAACCAGCCCCACCCGACCGATCACCGCGCGGCCGATCCCGCTGCGCCCGATCGTGCCACCGCCGACCGCGCCCCGAACGCGCCGTCCGCCGACCTCGCCCCGCACGAGCTGTCCGCCGACCTCGCCCCGCACGAGCTGTCCGCCGACCTCGACGCGGACGACCAGACCGCCGAGATCCCAGCGGTAGTCGAGGAGCCCTCAGCCGCACAAGCATCCGACGTACTCCCACCATCCGCAGACGCGCGCGCGCCCAGCTCGCCCGAAGCCCTCGACCATCACTCGGCTGATGCACGCGAGCACGGCTCGGCGGACTCCCGCGTACACGGCTCGGCACAAGCACTGGACCACAGCGCGGCCGAGCTCCGCGAGCACGACCTGGCTGATGGACGTGGACACGGCTCGGCAGATGGACGCGTGGAGGACTCGGCGGACCCGCGCGCACACGGCTCGGCACAAGCACTGGACCACGGCTCGGCACAAGCAGGCGAGTACGACGCGGCTGACGCACGTGGACACAGCTCGTCAGATGCACGCGCGCAGGACTCGGCGCGGACCGAGGGCGAGTCGATGCGAGCGCAGGACGACCGAGCACGAGCTGGATCAGCGCTCGATCGGCCGGGTGGGCGGTACGACGCGTTCGAGGTGGACGACGACGAGGACGAGATCTACGGCCGGTCCGCGGCGACTCGCGACGTCCGGAGCCGTGCAGTTGAGGCGGACGGCGAGTCGCGGGCGGCTGAGGCAGATGTGCAGTCTCGGGCGGCTGAGGGTGGTGCTGAGGCTGGGTGGGGCGAGGCTAAGGCTCAAGTAGATCCTCAGCCCTGGCCTCAACCGCAGCCGCGCCCAGAGCCCTGGCCCCAGCCAGAGCCGCACCCCGCTCCATGGCCTGAGCCGAACCCGCCCCACCCCGAGCCGGCACCGCGCCCGGGCCCCGGTCCGTACCCGGGTCCGAGCCCCGAGCCGACGCCAGGTCCCACGCCGCATCCCGAGCCGTTCCCAGGCCCGGGACCGCGCCCTGAGCCGTTCCCTGGGCCGGAGCCGACGCCTAATCCGGATCCGTTCCCGGGGCCGGAGCCTTTGCCGGAGCCGTTCCCTGATCCGGAGCCGCAGCCGGATCCTGAACCGCAGCCTGAGCCGTTCCCCGAGCCTGAGCCCGAACCTGCGCCCGAGCCGCTCCCGGAACCAGAACCTCAGCCGCAACCAGACCCAGAACCCGAGCCACTCCCGAACCCGGAGCAGGCTCCTCGGCCGGCCTCGCGGCCGGGAGCCGAGCCCCATCCGCTGGAGCGGCAGCCTGCCGCGAGCGCGAACGGGCTGTCCGATCCTGAGTCGGGGACCTGGCCTGGTTCCGATTCCGATTCCGAGCAATCGCAGGTGGCTCGGCTCGACGGCGGATGGGATATGTACGCCGACAGTTCGGCGCGCACCCCGCAGGCCACCGAACCTGCGCCGCGCGACCGTGCCGCGCCGTCGTCCGAGAGTGCTGGGCCGAGGGATGCCTCGACCGCGGGTGCTTCAGCTGGATCCGCATCGGCGGAGTGGGCTGGTGGCGCGGGCGATGGACGAGCTGACTTTGTTGGGGATCCTGAGGATGACTGGCCGACCGGGGTTATGCCGGTTGTTGATGACGATGCGCCTACGGGGGAGATGCAGGCGGTTGGGTTCGACGAGCTGCCTGCTTCGGCGGAGGACGAAGCGGCCGCGTGGTCGGGTGAGCGTGACGAGTGGGGTCGAGAACCCGACACCACGAACGGCGCGGATCGGGCGTACGACGCGAATGGCGCGGATCGGGCGTACGACGCGAACGGGGCGGAGCGGACGAACGGTGCGGCTCGGTCGGGTGCGGATCAGGTAAGCGATCCCGCTTGGGCGGATGCGGCTGACTGGGAGACGCACAGCGAGGAGCAGGGCGAGGGGACGGCTGCCGCCGCGTGGTCGGGCGGAGCGGACGGCGCGAATGGTGCGGGCGGGCTGAACGGCGTCGGCCGCGCGAATGGCGCGGGGCGGGCGCACGACGGGGACCAACGGGCTCGCGGGGACTACGGCGACCGCGGGGATCAGCCGGGCCACGGCGAGCACCAGGGCCACGGGGATCGCGGCGAGGTGGATGCGGCTGCGGTTGTGGCTCGGATGTCTATTCCTGGGTTGGGGTTGGTTGGTGGGGATGGGCCTCGGATTGCGGTGGTGCCGGGGTCTATTGAGGAGGCTATGCGGGCGGAGGCGGAGCGGCCTCGGCCTCGGCCCGACGAGTCGGATGCGGTGTTGGCGTTGCGGGCCTGGTGTCGGGCTCGGACGGCGATTGTGCCGTCGGGGTTCACGATTCAGGTGCAGGTGCTCGACCCGGCGGCCCCGTCGTACCGGTTCGATCTCGAGCCGCCCGACGTGGACGACGCGGAGTACGCCGCGGACAAGCTCAGCGGACTGCTCGGCGACCTGTGGCTGACCGAGCAGCGCAGTGCGCAGGGTGGTTGGCTGTTCGCGCGGATCGATGCCGCCGGCCGCACGCTTCGGATCGACCGGTGGTACGACCAAGTGCCCGACTGGTGGGACAACCCGATCGAGCCGCGTCTCGACGTGAACGGGCTCGTACGCCGCCTGTACAGCCGCGGCCCGGAGTGGCAGCCGTCGTACCTGGAGAAGCTGTACACCAGCGCAAGATAGCGTTGGCGCCATGCTTCTCAGGATCTTCACCGAACCGCAGCAAGGCGCCTCGTACGACGACCTCCTGGCGGTCGCCCGCAAGACCGAGGAGAACGGGTTCGACGCGTTCTTCCGCTCGGACCACTACCTCGCCATGGGCGATCGCGACGGCCTTCCGGGGCCGACCGACTCCTGGATCACGCTCGCCGGCCTGGCCCGTGAGACCAGCACGATCAAGCTCGGCACGCTCGTCAGCTCCGCGACGTTCCGCAACCCCGGCGTACTCGCGATCTCGGTCGCGCAGGTCGACCAGATGAGCGGCGGCCGGGCCGAGCTCGGCCTCGGCGCCGGCTGGTTCGAGGGCGAGCACAAGGCGTACGGCCTGACGTTCCCCGACACCCGCACGCGCTTCGAACTCCTCGCCGAGCAGCTCGAGCTGATCACCGGCCTCTGGGACACGCCCGTCGGCGAGAAGTACGCGTTCCAAGGCAACCACTACCAGCTCGAGGACTCCCCGGCGCTGCCGAAGCCGGTCCAGCAGCCGCACCCGCCGATCATCATCGGCGGCAGCGGCAAGAAGAAGACGCCGGCCCTGGCCGCGAAGTACGCCGCTGAGTTCAACGCGAACTTCTGCTCGGTCGAAGCCGCCGGCGAGCTGTACAAGCGCGTCCAGGCTGCCTGCGAGGAGATCGGCCGCGACCCGAAGACGCTCATCCTGTCGACCGCGCACACCGTCGTGGTCGGCAAGGACGACGCCGAGGTGAAGCAGCGCGCCGACACGATCGGCCGCGATGTCGACGACTTGAAGGCGAACAGCATCGCCGGTACGCCGGCCGAGGTCGTCGATCGGCTGGGTCAGTTCGCCGCGGCCGGCTCGCAGCGCCAGTACGTCCAGATCATGGACCTCAAGGACCTCGACCACCTCGACCTGATCGCGGCCGAAGTTCTTCCACAGGTCTGAGAAGGCCTCACGAAGTTGGCTCGATGTCGTGTATCTTGATGTCGAGAGAGTTTGCGGCGCGAGGTTAGGGCAACCTGACCTCGCGGCCGCGAATCGTGCTCGGCAGGATGAGTACAGCGGACACGGACTGGACAGAGGAGCGGGTTGATGGCGAGCGTCGACAGCTTCGGTGCCAAGGGGGCACTCGAGGTCAACGGGCAGTCGTACGAGATCTTCAGGTTGGCGGGTATCGAGGGTGCGGACACGCTGCCGTACTCCTTGAAGGTCCTGCTGGAGAACCTGCTGCGCACCGAGGACGGCGCGAACATCACCGCCGGGCACATCAGCAAGCTCGGCAACTGGGACCAGAACGCGGCCCCGGACACCGAGATCCAGTTCACGCCGGCCCGCGTGATCATGCAGGACTTCACCGGCGTCCCGTGCATCGTCGACCTGGCCACCATGCGCGAGGCGGTCGAGGAACTAGGCGGTGATCCTGCCAAGATCAACCCGCTCGCCCCGGCCGAGCTGGTCATCGACCACTCGGTCATCACCGACGTCTTCGGTCGGCCGGACGCGTTCGAGCGCAACGTCGAGTTCGAGTACCAGCGCAACGGCGAGCGCTACCAGTTCCTCCGCTGGGGCCAGACCGCGTTCGACGACTTCAAGGTCGTCCCGCCGGGCACCGGCATCGTGCACCAGGTGAACATCGAGCACCTCGCGCGGACCGTGATGGTCCGCGACGGTGTCGCGTACCCGGACACCTGCGTCGGCACCGACAGCCACACCACGATGGTCAACGGTCTAGGCGTGCTCGGCTGGGGCGTCGGCGGGATCGAGGCCGAGGCGGCCATGCTCGGCCAGCCCGTGTCGATGCTGATCCCCAAGGTCGTCGGCTTCAAGCTGACCGGCTCCGTGCCGGCCGGCGCGACCGCGACCGACGTGGTGCTCACGATCACCCAGCAGCTGCGCAAGCACGGCGTGGTCGGCAAGTTCGTCGAGTTCTACGGCGAGGGTGTCGCGGCCGTGCCGCTGGCGAACCGGGCCACGATCGGCAACATGAGCCCGGAGTTCGGCTCGACCTGCGCGATCTTCCCGATCGACGACGTGACGCTGGACTACTTGCGGCTGACCGGCCGCAGCGACCAGGACGTCGCGCTGGTCGAGGCGTATGCCAAGGAGCAGGGCCTGTGGCACGACCTGTCCGTCGAGCCGCGCTTCTCCGAGTACCTCGAGCTCGACCTGTCGACCGTCGTACCGTCGATCGCCGGCCCGAAGCGGCCGCAGGACCGGGTCTCGTTGAGCGAGGCGAAGGAGGCCTTCCGCGGGGCGCTGACCGACTACGCCACCGAAGAGGTGGACGTTGACCCGTCGGAGACGGGCAGCTTCCCGGCCAGTGACGCGCCGAACGGCCATGGCAGCGTGAACGACGAACCGCACGTGCCACACGGCGGCCCGGGCCGTCCGTCGAAGAAGACCCTGGTCACGATGGACGGCGCCGAGGTCGAGCTCGACCACGGCCACGTCGTGATCGCGAGCATCACCTCCTGCACCAACACGTCGAACCCGTCGGTCATGCTGGCTGCCGCGCTGCTCGCGAAGAACGCGGTCGACAAGGGCCTGGCGTCGAAGCCCTGGGTCAAGACGTCGCTCGCGCCGGGGTCGAAGGTCGTCACCGACTACTACGAGAAGGCCGGCGTCACGCCGTACCTGGAGAAGCTCGGCTTCCACCTCGTCGGCTACGGCTGTACGACGTGCATCGGCAACTCCGGCCCGCTGCCCGAGCCGATCTCGGCCGGGGTCCAGGAGGCCGACCTCGCCGTCGTGTCGGTGCTGTCCGGCAACCGGAACTTCGAGGGCCGGATCAACCCGGACGTGAAGATGAACTACCTGGCGAGCCCGCCGCTGGTGATCGCGTACGCGCTCGCCGGCACGATGGACTTCGACTTCGAGACCGATGCTCTGGGCAAGGACCAGGACGGGAACGACGTGTTCCTGCGCGACATCTGGCCGGCCGCGGACGAGGTCGAGCGGACGATCGCGAGCTCGATCAACAAGGAGATGTTCGCCAAGGACTACGCCGACGTGTTCGCCGGCGACGAGCGCTGGCAGTCGCTGCCGACGCCCGAGGGCAAGACGTTCGCGTGGGACGGCGAGTCGACGTACGTGCGGAAGCCTCCGTACTTCGACGGTATGGCGAAGGACCCGTCGCCGGTCACCGATATCGCCGGTGCCCGCGTGCTGGCCAAGCTGGGCGACTCGGTCACCACCGACCACATCTCCCCGGCCGGCTCGATCAAGGCCGACAGCCCGGCGGGTAAGTACCTGGCCGAGCACGGGGTCGACCGCAAGGACTTCAACTCGTACGGTTCCCGTCGCGGCAACCACGAGGTGATGATCCGCGGCACGTTCGCGAACATCCGGCTGCGCAACCAGATCGCGCCCGGCACCGAGGGCGGCTTCACCCGCGACTTCACCAAGTCCGACGCGCCCGTGACGAGCATCTACGAGGCGTCCGAGGCGTACGCCGAGTCCGGGACGCCGCTGGTGATCCTGGCCGGCAAGGAGTACGGCTCGGGCTCGTCGCGTGACTGGGCCGCCAAGGGTACGGCGCTGCTCGGCGCGAAGGCCGTCATCACCGAGTCCTTCGAGCGCATCCACCGGTCGAACCTGATCGGTATGGGTGTTCTGCCGCTGCAGTACCCGGAGGGCGAGACCGCGGAGTCACTCGGCCTGACCGGCGAGGAGACCTTCGACATCAGCGGCGTGACCGCGCTGAACGACGGTGACATCCCGCGCACGGTGCACGTGACCGTGACCGGCACGGACGGGTCGAAGAAGGAGTTCGACGCGGTCGTCCGGATCGACACCCCCGGTGAGGCCGACTACTACCGCAACGGCGGCATCCTGCAGTACGTGCTGCGTTCACTGATCGCGAGCTGACGGGTGCAGCGTCGTACCGGAGAGGATGACGGTGTCGTCCGCTTCTGGCACGACGACGAGGGCTGGGGCGTCGTTGACTGCCTCAGCACTCCCGGCGGTTGCTGGACCCACTTCTCGGTGATCGAGGCCGAGGGGTTCCGCTCGCTGCCGCCTGGCGGATCGGTGCGCGTCCGCTGGGAGTCACCCGGCCAAGACGGCTACGACTATCGCGCCGAGTGGGCCAAGCAGCACTAGAACTGTCGGCGGCGCGCGGTTTACTGACTTTATGAGTGAGAGGGAGTCACCGCGTGACGTGGTCCGCGCGGCGTGTGCGGAGTACGGCGAGGACGTGGTGATCGACTGGTGCGTCGCGTTCCTCAGCGGGGAGATCCCGGGCGAGGCGGCGTACGGCGCTGAGTTGCCGAAGCTGGTTGCGATCACCGGGTCGGACAATCCCGGCGGGTGGCAGGCTCCGGTTGATCCGGTCAACTACTACTGGATCCGGGTCTGGGCGGCCCGGGTGTTCCTGTATGTGTGGCGCGAGGACGTGGTTGACACGTTGCTGATCGCGGCGGGCGATTCGGCGTGGCGGGTTCGTGAGCACGTTGCGCGGATCACGGCGCAGCGGGAGCTCGGTCAGCTCGTCGATGCATTGCTGCCGATGCTCGAGCATGAGCTGCCGCGGGTTCGTGCGGCCGCCGTTCGTGCGGTTGGCGCCGCAGGCGAGTACGAGCATGCCGAGGCGATCCGGCCGCTGGCCGACGACCCCGATCAAACAGTTCGCGTCGCCGTCGAGCGCGCACTCGAGAAGCTGGAGTCCCGCCTTGACCGACCCGTCCGCTGACCACACCAACCATTCCGTCGCTCGGATCTCTGCGCGTCGGGCGACACCGGCCGACGGTGCGTCGGTTGGCGAGGTTCACGCTGCCTCGTGGGCGGCGGCGTACGCGCCCCTGTTCCCGGCGGAGGTCGCCCGCGAGGGGATCGAGAGCCGGCTGACCCGCTGGCATGCGCGGATCGCGGAAGGCAACGGGCTGATCATGCTCGCTTTCGTCAATGACCGACCGCTGGCGATCTCCTGGTCAGAGCCGTCCGAGACCCGCGCCGGGTTCGCAGAGATTCACAGCTTCTACACGCACCCCGACGGCTGGGGGAGCGGAGTATCGGCAGCGCTCATGACCAGCACCCTGCAGGAGTTGCGCGCCGACGGCTTCGAACGCGTTCACCTATGGACCTTGCGCGACACCCCACAGTCACGCCGCTTCTACACGAAGGTCGGCTTCACCGAGACCGGCGCCACCCAGAGCCGCGACTTCGGCGACGGCAACCCACTGCCGCAAGTGGAGTACGAGCTAGTCGGCGAGCGCGGCGCGTAGCTTCCCGGCGTACTCCGAAGCCTCGGTCTCGTCGGCGTATTTCGTGCGCGGCCAGAAGAACCCACGGAGCCCGTCGCCCTTGGTTCGCGGTACGACGTGGACGTGCAGGTGCGGCACCGACTGCGACACAACGTTGTTGACGGCAACGAACGAGCCCTGCGCGCCGAACGCCGTACGGACGGCGTCCGCGACCGATCGGGCCGCGCCGAAGAGCGGGACTATCACCTCGTCGGTCATCTCGACCATCGTCGGCACATGCGCGCGCGGCACGATCAGCGTGTGGCCCTTGAACACCGGCCGGATGTCGAGGAACCCGACCACGTCCGGGGTGTCCAGCACGATCTGCGCCGGCGTCGTACCGGCAATGATGGAACAGAAGAGACAGTCCGCCATGCCGTCAACCTAGCTTCTCGTCGGCGAAACACCACCGCCACGTCTCGCCCGGCTCGAAGCTGCGCATCACCGGATGCTTGTCCTCGTCGTAGTGCTTGCTGGCGTGCTTCATCTCCGACGAGTCGCAGCACCCGACGTGGCCGCAGCCCAGGCACAGCCGCAGGTGCACCCAGGACGTGCCGTCGGCCAGGCACTCCTCGCAGCCGTCCGGCGTGTTCGGCGCGACCACGAGCGGCGCCTGCGAGAGGTGCTCGCACTCGCCGCCCGGCAGCATCTTCGGCCGCAGATCCTCCGAGCGCCCGCCGACGTCGTCGTCCTCGTCGCGGTCCAGGATCGATTCCTCGATGTCGAGCGCGTTCTGCGCCCGCTGCAGCACCTCGTCGGCAACCAGGCCGGCGTCGCGGACCTTCAGGATGTGGGTACGTTCCGCCTCGAGCATCGCGATCCGCAACCGTCGGTACGCCTCGCTCGGCGTCTCGTATTCGGTCTCCGGCCGCCCGAGCCGCTCCCAGGCGGCCTGTGCGCGCGCCTCTCCCCGCTGCCGCAGTACGTCGAGCACGGCAGGCGGATCCGTCGGCGACGAGATCTCGTCGAGCTTCTCGATCGCGGCGCGGTGCGCTCCCTGCAGTACGGCGGCCTCCTGCAACGCGTCCTCGGCCGGATCCGGTCCGGGCAGGCGCAACCGCCGTACCAGCCAGGGCAGGGTCGATCCCTGAACGAGCAGCGTGCCGGCGGTCACGGTCAGGGCGATGAACACGAGTACTTCGCGATGCGGCGTGTTCTCGGGCAGCGTGAAGACCGCCGCCAGCGTGACCACGCCCCGCATCCCGGCCCAACACACAACGATCATGGCTCGCCGTGAAACGGGTCCGGGGCGCGACGGACCGAGCACTCGCCGCGAGAACAGCGTGGTCGGAATGATCCAGATCGGCCGCAGCAGGACCACCGCGAGGAAGACCGCGATCGTGGACGTCGCGATCAGCCACGCCGGCAGCGGGCTGTTGCCGAGAGCGTCGAGGATCCACCGGGTCTGCAGGCCGATCAGCAGGAAGACCGTGTTCTCCAGCAGGAACTGGAACGTCCGCCAGTTGGTCCGCTCCGACATCCGCGACTTCGCCGACTGGATGATCGGCGACTTGTGCCCGAGGAGCAGCCCGGTGACGACGACGGCCAGTACGCCGGAGGCGTGCACGTAATGGTTCTCGGCCGCGATGTAGGCGATGAACGGCGCGGTCAGGCTGAGGGTCGTGTCGAGGACCGGATCGGTGAACCGGCGGCGGATCTTCGCGAGCACGAACGCGACCACCAGGCCGATGAGCACACCGCCGCCGGCCGCGCGCAGGAAATCCAGGCTGACGTGCAGGACGGTCGGGGCGACGACGGCGGCCGCGATCGCCGTACGCAGACAGACGAGCGCGGTCGCGTCGTTCATCAGGCTCTCGCCCTCGAGGATCGTCACGATCCGGCGGGGGAGGCCGACGCGTTTGGCGATCGCGGTCGCGGCCACCGCATCGGGCGGCGCGACGACGGCGCCGATCGCGAACGCGGCCCAGAACGGCAGCGGCTGCTGACCGATCGACTCCGCGACCGAGCCGAGCAACCACCAGGCGACCAGACCGACGCCGAGTGCGGTGAAGGCGACGAGGCCGACGGACAGCAGGCCGATCGACCGCCGGTGCTTGGTGAAGTCGACCAGGCTGGTCTTGATCGCGGCCGAGTAGAGCAGCGGCGGCAGGAATCCGACCAGGACGACTTCGGGCGAGAGTTCGATCCGGGGGATGAACGGCAGGTACGACACGGCGATCCCGATGACCACCAGCAGCAGGGGAGCCGAGACCCCGATTCGTCGCGCCAGCGCGGCACCGGCCGCGACGACGGCGACGAGGGCCACGACCTCGATCGCGATATGCACGCGCACAGTGTCGCAGTGCACGCCGGATTCCTCTAACGTGTGAGCAGTCGATCACCGGGAGTCACTGATGCGTCGTCCTGTGCTTGCTCTGGCGGGTGTGATTGTTCTGCTGTTGTCGCCCGTGGTCCCAGCGGCCGCCGACAGCACGGTGGTCAACGGATGTGTGGCATCGGTGCCAGAGCCTGGTACGACGACGCCGGTGCGGATCTGCTACTCGCTCTTCAAACCGGCGACGGCCTCGGCGCAGCACACCGTGCCGTTGATCTTCCACAGTCACGGGTGGGGCGGGAGCCGTACGACAGACCCCGCGGCGTTCAAGGACTGGCTCGACGCGGGCTTCGGCGTACTGAGCTTCGACCAGCGGAGCTTCGGCGAGAGTACGGGCGTCGCGCACGTGATGAACCCGGACTTCGAGGGTCGCGATGTCGTGAAGCTTGTCGATCTGGTTGCCGGCCTCGACTGGGTGACGAAGCAACGGCCCGGCGATCCGTTGATCGGCGCGATCGGCGGGTCGTACGGCGGCGGATACCAGTTCGCCGGTGCGTTCACCGAGCTGCGCGACAGCGGGCGCACCCGGTTCGACGCGCTCGCTCCGGAGGTCACCTGGTGGGATCTCAAGCAGAGCCTCGCGCCGCAGGAAGCCGCTCGGACCATGTGGCTGTCGGTCCTGTTCGCGGGTGGTGGCACGCATCTTCCGCCTGCGGTGTCGGCCGCATTTGTTGCGTTGATTGCGACCGGCGCGTGGCCGGCGGGGAAGGCCGGCCGCGATCTTGATGCGTTCTTCGCGCACAACGGACCGGCTTGGCAGGTGCAGCAGGGGCGCAAGCTCGATATCCCGGTCCTGTTCGGTCAGGGCATCTCCGACAACCTCTTCAATCTCAATCAAGGTCTCGCGAACTTCGACCGCGCGCTCACGGCTCGGGCACGGGCGCGCTCGATCTTCGTCGGGTACAACGGCGGTCACACGCTGCCCAGCGTCGTACCGCCGGGCTTCGCGACCGCCGGCGATCCGTGCTCGATCGCTCTCGGATCGCCGAACTTCGCCGGTCTGTCGATCCGGTTCATGCAACTGCAGTTGCTGCACCAGTCGTCCGGTCTGACCGGGTTCGGTGTTTATCACCTGTCGACCGCGGGCGGTCGTTGCCTCACGCAACAGAACCCGACGCCGAACAAGAGCTATCGCCTCGGCAAGATCGTTGCCCCGACCGGCGTTGGTCTGCCCGTCAATCTGCCGATCGCCCACGGCCCGCTCACGATCGCGGGTACGCCGACGCTGTCCGGTGATGTCTATACGGTGATCCCGCAGTCCGCGGCGTACTTCGCCTTGAGCGTCGGCAAGAGCCCGTTGACCGCGAAAGTCGTGCAGAACAACACGATGCCGCTGCACGAGAAGCACCCGGCCCGCGGCGTACGGCGCACGATCGAGCTGCCGGCGATCGCGGTCGACGTACCAGCGGGTGAGAACTTGTATCTCACCGTCGCGCCGATCGCCGACATGTACGCCGGGCAGCGCGGACCGTTGCCGGGAGTGATGATGCTGAAGAACGGGACGTTGACCCTGCACTCGGTACGGTGAGGGGATGCCAGTAGTCACCGAGACGTTCGAGTACGGCGGCGGTCGGCAAGTCACGGCGTACGTCCCGGCGGCGACACCCGAGGCCGTGGTGTTCGCGGGCGACGGTCAACTGATCTCGCAGTGGGGCGAGTTCCTCAACGCGGCGGACGACGTACCGCCGACGCTGCTCGTCGCGACGCATCGCCTGGACGACGAGATGGAGCGGCTCCACGAGTACTCGCCCGGGTTCGAGCTGGAGCGGTTCGCGGCGCACGAGAAGTTCTTCGTCGAGGATGTCCGCTCGTGGGTGTACTCGCGCTTCGACGTGGCGCTGCCCGTGGCACGTACGGCGGTGTTCGGCGTCTCGGCGAGTGCCGAACTCGCGCTCGCGATCGGGCTTCGCCACCCCGACATCTACGGCGCGATCTTCTGCGCGTCGCCCGGCGGCGGATACCAACCACCCGGCGATATGGGGAGCACGCTGCCACGCGCGTACTTCGTCGGCGGTACGGAGGAGGAATGGTTCCTCGAGAACGCGGCCCGCTGGGCGGACGCGCTCCGCGACGCCAAGGCAGACGTCGTACTGACCGAACGCGCCGGCTCCCACGGCGACGACTTCTGGCGCCGGGAACTCCCGCTGATGGCGGCCTGGGCCTTCGCCTAACGAACCTTGTCGAGGTACGTCTTGTAGACGGTGAGGAACGGCTCGTCGGTCGACACCGCCTGCACCAGCCAGTCGCAGGTCTCCCGCGCGGTCGCGATCACGTTGGCTGGATACCCGTACTGCACCTGATGCTCCGCGAACTCGTCCTCGTCGTCGATGAACACGTTCCCGTCGCGGCGCTTGATGACATCCAGATCGAGATCGATCATCGTCACGACATCATCGGAGAACTCCACCGGCGTGGTGATATCGGCATAAATCTCCGTGTACCGCGGCTCATCGTTGAAGATCGCCGTAAACCACCTGTCCCGCGGAAACAGTTGCACATGAGCCTGCTCCTGCGTAACCACCGGCTCATCCCCCCGCTGCGACACAGACCCAGCCGGAGCCCCCAACCAAACCCCGTACTCATCCTCCCCCAACAACCGCATCCACTGATGCCAATGCAACTTCTCATCAAACTTCCGATACACCACCCTGACATCACGCATACCCGCCAACCTATCGGCCCAAAGGTGCGCCGCCTCCTGATCCTGCCGTACGCTGCGCCGTCGGTCGCCTCGGCCGACCTGACACTCGAATCCGGTGAGTCTGAGTGAGGCGCTTTCAGTGACCAACGTCTTGGAACCAGATCAGTGGTTTCGCGCCGGTGGTGCCCGACGGCGTGAGTTGCCTGGCTTGACTGCCTCAGCGGTCGAGGAGGCGATCGGCGCGTTGCCGTCTGAGTATGGTCCGTATCTTCTCGTCGTACACGAGTTGATCCCGACCGGTCAGCGGTACGAATCGCGGTCGTCGATCGTGAAGGCGGGCGAGTTGTGCGGCTTGGTGGATCGCGGCATCTGGCAGTACTTCATCGTGAGCACGACGCTGTCGGCAGCGCTCCTCGATCGGCTGCCCGACGCGGATCTTGCAACCTTCGCGGTAAACGGCGCCATCAACCTGCAGATTGGCCGCTCTGTCGCGGACGCGCCATCGCTCGGTATGTCGCCAAGGGTGTTGACTCTCCAAGGCGAGGTCAAAGAACACCTGGAGTACGCCACGGTCTTCGATGCAGCCGTACGCCGAATGCGGCGTGGCGTTTGATCCGGCCGACGTTTGCCCTGGATCCTCGACCAGGGCAAGCCAAGGTCTCTGACTGTGGGAGTTCAATGACGACCGTCGACTCGATCGGTGCCGTGATCGCTCTGCTGGTTCTCAAGGGTGCCCAGCAGAGCGACTTCCTCGGGTGCGGCGAGCGCGAGATTGCTCAGATCCGCGTTGCCCAAGCGGTCGCCGTGCTTCCGCCGGTGTATGAGGAGTTCCTGAAGGTGATGGGCCGTGGCGCCGGGAAGTTCCAAGCAGGCACCGACATCTCTATCCGCATCCGGTCGAACTGAAGAACGCTGCGCGTGATCTACTCCACGAGAACAGCGTCGAGGATTTCCTGGATCACGCCGACGTTGTGTTCTCCATGCACCAGGGTTATCAATTCACCTGGCTGTCACGGGACGATCCTCGGGTGCACATGTACTCCGAGGGACACCTCGGCGTGAGGCGTGAGTGGGCCAATCCGCCAGCATTCCTTGCAGCTGCGATCTAGCGCCTGAGACTCGGTAGCGGAGGTGGTTCATGAGGATCGAGGTCCGGAATCGGGTCACGATGTCGCTGGACCTGGTGGTGGCGGAGGTTGCGCCGAGCCGGGGTGGGAGGCGGGCCTGGATGATGATTCGGCCGTCGGAGGACGGGCGGATCATGCTGGTGGAGTTCGAGCATGATGCGGCGCTCGACACGGACTCGTGGCCGGCGCCGGACGACATCGTGGATCGTCGGCGGATGGACTTCGACACGCTTGATGAGGTGATCGAGCATCTGTCAGGCCGGGGTGTCGAGACCGACCGGTTCGATGCGCCGTGGAAGGTGGACTATCCGCTCTGACTGCTCGGGAGGGCGGGGTATGGCTGAGGCTGAATGGTCTGGCGGGATAGTCGGCTTGGCGTCGGGTGCACTTGGTGCACTTGTTGGCCAACGCTTGAGGCGGGTCGGGTACAGGGGGCAGAGCGACATGCCGACGGCGCGGGTCCACAACGTCGATCAGGCCGTGGTTGTGTCGACAGACTCGATGACGCTGGTTCTCGAATGGTGTCTGCGGGGGTACGACGAGATGCTTCGGGTTGTGGCGCCTGAGGATGCTGCGACTGCAGGCATTGATGCCGAGGATGTGTCGGGCTTGGAGCCATGGGCGTCTGTGCTGGGTTCACCGGTGGTGGGATTCGGAGTTGCGACGCAATTGTCTGAGTCGGGGAGGACCGTGCTCTGGTCGCTTCGGATGGACTTCGGCAAAGCCGGCGGTGTCGTCGTGGCGTTAGGAGAACTGCGGGGCGCGGCGCCCGAGTATCAACCCGACAACCTGGTGGTGATCTCCGACCCGGACATCGCGCAGGCCCACCAGGTGCTGGATGCGCCAGAGTCTGCCTGGGGGCGAGCTCTTCATCTTCAGGGTGGGGTTGAGCGGTGATCGGGTTGGTTGAGCATCTTGAGCGGCAACTCGGACCGATACAGGGGTGGCTTACTTCCCGATGAGGTCGCGACGTGCGACAGCCCCGATGGGCCGATCGTGATCGCCTGGCTGGTGCCGATCTTCCGGAGCGAGGCACGGTACGTCGTGTCGCGGGGCTGGGAGGCGTCCGAGGATCGGTTGGTCGAGCAGGACCCGGAGCTGACCGATTTCGCACGTCTGCCTATGGCTTTGTGACTCGCGAGTACTGAGTCGACTGGTTCTGCAGGTTCATGCAACTTTGCTGTGGGGAGTGGACTGGTCGCGTTATGCGACCGAGGATGTTGTGGTGCCGGACTAACCGACACGCGTGATCGGCCCTTGTCGGCTCAGGGGGGCTCCTAGCCGACGGGGGCCGGTTGCTGTGTTCACGGCCGTTCGCGAAGAGTGGGCGCTGAGCGAGCACCTGGTCTAACTGCATCCCGCCGCGTCCTCGCCTCCTGCCACGCGCGTCCTGCCCGTCCCGTCTCCGCCGCGCGCCTCCGGCCGCCTCACGGCGGCTGGCCGGCAGAGCGGTGCAGACGCCTTGGCGGTCAGCGGAGGATGCGGTCCGGCTGACGCGTCCCGAGTGCCCGCCGGGGCGGTCGGTCGCGCGGTAGCGCGCACGGGTCCGGGCGATAGCCCGTGGGTCCGGCGATAGCCGGAAAGGATGCACCGGCGATAGCCGGGGGGTGGGTGGGGCGGCGCGGAGGACGGCGACGGAGGAGTCGCCCGTAGCACCGCGAGGGGCCGTCAGTCGGCGCGGTAGCGCGCACGGGTGCGGGCGGTAGCCCGCGGGTCCGGCGGTAGCCGGAAGGTCCCGGCGATAGGCGGAAGGGATGCTCCGGGCGATGAGCTCGGGGGTGGGTGGGGCGGCGCGGAGGGCGGCGACGAAGGAGTCGCGCGTAGCACCGCGGGGGCTGTCTTACATTCCCCGGATTAGTTCCAGGTAGGGCTTGTACGCCGTGGTGAAGGGTTCTGTGGTGGTGATGGTGGCGGCTAGGTGGTCGCAGGTTGCTTGGGCGGTGGCTACTACCTGGGGTGGGTAGTTGTAGTGGACCTGGTGGGCGTGGAACTCGTCCTCGTCCATCACCTTCACCGTGCCGTCGCGGAGCAGGCGGATGTCGAGGTCCAGGTCGACCAGTGTCACCGAGTCGACGCCGAATTCGGCCGGCATGGTGATGTCGCAGTAGATGGCTGTCTGGTGGGGCTCGTCGTTGAAGAGGGCGCTCCACCATTGGCCGCGGGGGAAGAGCCGGACGCGGTGGTGGTCGATGGTTTTCCAGCTGCCGTCGGCGCGTTGGCCCTGGGTGCCGGGGAGGGAGCCGACCCACAGGCCGTGTTCGTCCTCGCCGAGGCGGATCGCCTCGACCAGCCGATGCGGCTGCCCGTCGTACTTCCGGAACAGGGTCCTCACCAGGTCCATACCGATGACTCTAAGTGAGACGCCCACCACGTCGAACCAGCGACTCCCGGGAAGCGTCTTGGAGTGTGAGATTGCCCAACATCTGCCCGAGCCAGGCTCAGCGGCCCCTTACCGAGTTCGGATTCCGGGCGACGCGAGCATAGACTCAAGCATTCGAGAAAGACCTGCGGGAGGAGCTCGATGCGCGTGCTGGAGACGGTAGGAGGTCCGGCGGACCTCAAGAAGCTGACTGATCAGCAGCTCACCGATCTCGCGGCGGAGATCCGGGACGTGCTGGTTGAGACCGTGTCCCGGACCGGGGGTCACCTCGGCCCGAACCTGGGGATGGTCGAGATCACCCTGGCGATGCACCGCGTCTTCGACTCGCCCCACGACCGCCTGCTCTTCGACGTCGGCCACCAGGCGTATGTGCACAAGCTGGTCACCGGCCGCGCCCCGCGCTTCGACACGCTCCGTCAGCAGGACGGTCTGTCCGGCTACCCCAGCCACGCCGAGTCCGAGCACGACGTCATCGAGAACAGCCACGCCTCCACCGCCCTCTCGTACGCCGACGGCCTGGCCAAGGCGTACCGGCTGACCAAGGAGGACCGCCACGTCGTCGCACTGATCGGCGACGGCGGTCTGACCGGCGGCATGGCCTGGGAGGCGCTGAACAACATCGCCGCCGGCAAGGACCTCAAGCTGGTCATCATCGTCAACGACAACGGCCGCTCGTACAGCGACACCGTCGGCGGCCTCGCGACGCACCTGACCACGCTCCGCACCAACCCGCGGTACGAGAAGGTCCTCGACCTGATCAAGAAGAACCTCGGCCGTACGCCGTACGTCGGCCCGCCGATGTACGAGGTGCTGCACGGGATCAAGAAGGGCCTGAAGGACATGCTGGCCCCGCAGGGCATGTTCGAGGACCTCGGCCTGAAGTACGTCGGACCCGTGGCGGGCCACGATCGTGAGGCGATGGAGGACGCGCTCCGCAGCGCGAAGGCGTTCGGCGGACCGGTGATCGTGCACGCGGTGACCAAGAAGGGCTTCGGCTACGCGGCCGCCGAGCAGGACGAGGAGGACAACTTCCACCAGATCCGCCCGGCCAACAAGCCGCGCGGCTGGACGGACGTGTTCTCCGACGAGCTGATCAAGATCGGCCACCGCCGCCCGGACGTGGTCGCGGTCACGGCGGCGATGCTGCATCCGACCGGTCTGGCCCGGTTCGCCGACGAGTTCCCGGACCGGACGTTCGACGTCGGCATCGCGGAGCAGCATGCGGTCACCAGCGCGGCCGGTCTCGCGATGGGCGGCCTGCACCCGGTCGTCGCGATCTACGCCACGTTCCTCAACCGCGCCTTCGACCAGGTCCTGATGGACGTCGCGCTGCACAAGTGCGGCGTCACGTTCGCGCTCGACCGCGCCGGCGTCACCGGTGACGACGGCCCGAGCCACAACGGCATGTGGGACATGTCGATCCTCCAGGTCGTCCCCGGCCTCCGGCTGGCCGCGCCGCGCGACGGCAAGCGGGTCCAGGAGCTCCTCAACGAGGCAGTCGAGGTGGACGACGCCCCGACCGTACTGCGGTACTCGAAGGGCGAGGTGTGCCCGGACATCGAGGCGATCGACCGCATCGGTCAGCTCGACGTGCTCAAGCGGACCGGTAACGACGTACTGCTCGTCGGCATCGGTGCGATGGCGGCGACCGCGCTGGACGTCGCGGACCGTCTCGAGGCGCACGGCTTCGGTGTCACGGTGGTCGACCCGCGCTGGGTGAAGCCGGTCGCTCCCGAGCTGGTCGAGCTGGCGGAGGACTTCAAGCTGGTCGCCACGATCGAGGACAACGGCCGGGCCGGCGGTTGCGGCTCGATGATCGCGCAGGCGGTCCGTGACGCCGGCATCGGGACCCCGGTCCGCGACTTCGGTATCCCGCAGGAGTTCCTCCGGCACGCCAAGCGTCCCGCCGTACTGCAGGAGATCGGGCTGACCGGGCAGGAGCTGGCCCGCGAGATCACCGAGCTGCTGTCGGAGCACCACGGCGACGCCCTCAATGCGCCCGACCCGGCGGGCGACCGTCCGGGCAACGCCTAGGCACCTCACCGGCCAGGACCCAGGATCCAGGACCATGGCTGAGGGAGGGCGGCACAGCCGCCACGGCGGCGCCCGACGGCGGTCGGCCAGCGTCTGGCCGATCCTGCTGTCGCTGGTCCTGGTCGGCGCCGCAGTCGTGGGCGGTCTGGCGCTGCATCGCTCGAGCCAGCGCGCCGACGGCTCGGTGGACAGCGCCGCCAGTACGGCGAACGTCGACCTCGCTGCTCGCACCGCCGCGGTCAACGTCGTACTGAAGCGGCGCGCGCAGGCCGTGCTGGCCGGCAACGAGACCGCGTTCCTCGCCGACGTCGATCCTGCCAACGAACGTCTTGTTGCGAGCCAGCGGACCCTGTTCACGAACCTTCGCCAGTTCGGTTTCGCCAAGCTGACCTACCAGCAGTTGGCCCAGCAGTACGACGACAGCATCGTGCAGAAGGACGGCCCGACGACGTACCTGGTCGCCGTCGCGATGACCTATCAGATCCGCGGCATCGACCTTGTCCCGGTCCGCGCGATGCTCGGTTACACGTTCACCCAGCGTGCGAACGGGTCCTGGATGCTGGTCTCGGACACCGACATCGACAAGCGCCTTCCGCGTGGCTCGCACCAGGAGGCGTGGGACATGGGCCCGGTCCTGGTCAAGCGGGCCGCGCGCGTGCTGGTCGTCGTCGAGAAGGGCCAGGACGCGCTCGCGAACAAGCTGGTCACGATGTCGACCAGCGCAGTACAAGCCGTCACCAACCGCTGGCCCGGCGGCTGGAAGGGCTCCGGTGTCGTCATCGCGCTCGACGACAAGGTCGTTCGTGGCGCGGACTACACCCAGCCGATGAACGCCGAGGACGCGATCGCGATGGCGACGTTTGTCTACCGCACGCTGCCCGGCGAGGTCACCGGCGCGGGGGAGCGGGCCGACTCGTACGTCGTCATCAACCCGTTCAACCGCAACAAGGTCGATGCGCGCACGCTCGCCCACGAGTTCACCCACGTCGCGACCGCGCCGTACGGTCCGTATGCGCCACGCTGGCTGGTCGAGGGCGCCGCGACGTACGTCGAGTTCCTGCCGATGGCCGGGCAGACCAACCTGGCGATCCCGCAGTACCGGCAGGACGTCCGGACGAAGTACCTCGCGAAGGCGAAGAGTCTGCCCGCGGACGCGACGTTCTTCGACCAGGCCGACAGCTCGTACCCGCTGTCCTGGCTCGCGCTCGACTACCTGTTCACGCGGTTCGGCGGGACCGAGGTCGGCACGCTGTACCGCGAACTCGCCGCGATGGGCTCGACCCAGAAGGAACGCGACCGGATCATGCTCGAGCACATCGGGATGACCGAGACGGGACTTTTCACCGCGCTGAAGGCTGCTGCGGCAGCATAAAGCGTGGAAGGTCGGTTAGGGTAACCCGTCTGCGACCATCGGGTACTCGGAGGGGAACCAACCCGAAGTGAGTGCAACGACGCCTGAATCAGGGCCGCCGCCCACCGGCCCCCGCCGCTGGCTGGGGTTGGTGCTGGCCGTGGTCCTGGTGTCGGGCGGCGTCGTTTACACCGTTGAACAGCGTGAGCAGGACGCCCGTGACCGCCTGACGGCCGTTCGGACCGCCACCCCGACCCCGCCGAAGGCGACCAAGCCGTCGCGGGTCGCCGCCCAGATCGCCGCGCGCCGGCTCGCCGTCGACTCGATCCTGCTCCGCCGCGCGCAGGCCGTGCAGACCGGCAATGAGGCGCAGTTCCTGGCCGATGTCGATCCGGCCAACAAGAAGCTGCGCGCCGAGCAGCGGATCCTGTTCGCGAATCTGGTCGAGATCGGTTTCAGCGAGGTCGGGTACAGCCAAGCCGAGGAGCGTTTCAACCCGGCCGTGGTGCGAGCCCACGGCGGTACGACGTACCTCGTGCGGGTGCTGATGCGGTACCAGATCCCGAAGGTCGACTTCACGCCGGTGACGACCGAACTCGGCTACACGTTCATCTCCCGGGCCGGCCGTTGGCTGCTCACCGACGACAACGACCTGGACGCCGACCTCGGGCCGGGCGCGCATCGCGAGGCGTGGGACTTGGGCCGGATCGAGGTGCAGCGCGGGCCGCGCGTACTCGTGGTGGTCGAGAAGGGCGACACGAGACGCGGGCGGGCGATCGTGGCCGCCGCGGACGAGGGCCTGAACGAGGTGACGGCGTACTGGCCGCGGAAGTGGGACGGCTCGGTGTTCGTGATCGCGCTCGACGAGACCGACGTACGCGATGCACGCTTCGCCGACGAGGACATCGAGTCCGCGGCCAGCACCGGTTCGACCTTCTCGTCACTGCCCGGTCAGGACACCGCGGACGGTACGGTCGCCGGCGGCTACATCGTGATCAACCCGAACGAGCGCGACCGCGTCGACGAGATCCTGCTGTCGCACGAGATCACCCACGTCGCCACCGCGGACCTCGGCGGGTACGAGCCGCTCTGGCTGGCCGAAGGCGCCGCGGAGTACGTGTCCTGGAAGGGCATCGAGGCGATCAGCGGACCCGGCGAGGTCGGCAAGTGGGAGCAGGAGGTCATCGACGAGGCGCTGCCGCAACTGTCCTCGCTGCCGAGCGACGCCGGTTTCTACCAGAACTCCGCCGACGTGTACGGCGTGAGCTGGCTCGCGGTCCGCTACCTCGTCCAGCGGATCGGGCTCGACAAGGTCGAGGACCTGTACGAGGACATGGCGACGAACGGTACCGACCAGGCCGCCCGGGACCGGATCCTGATGGAACGGACCGGCCTCACCGAGGCCACTCTGTGGACGTCGTTGGCAACATACACGCCGCAACGCTGAGTGGCGGTTTGACCTCACGCTGTCAGAGGGGCAACCTCGAAGGGTTCCGTCCCTGTCTTTCAGAAGACGCAGTCGAGGAGGCGCAGATGAGTCTTGTGCGGAAGAAGACGATCGAGCAGTCGATAGCCGACACGGACGAGCCGGAGTACCAGCTCAAGAAACGCCTCACCGCGATAGACCTGACCGTCTTCGGTATCGGTGTCATCATCGGTGCCGGTATCTTCACGCTGACCGGGCGTGCCGCCAAGCTGTACGCCGGTCCGGGCATCGCGCTGTCGTTCGTGCTGGCCGCGTTCTGCTGTGCGCTGGCCGCGTTGTGCTACGCCGAGTTCTCGTCGACCGTGCCGGTGTCGGGTTCGGCGTACACGTTCTCGTACTTCTCGCTCGGTGAGATCTTCGCCTGGATCATCGGCTGGGACCTGCTGCTCGAGCTGATGCTCGGGGCAAGCGTCGTGTCGCAGGGCTGGTCGACGTACGCCGCGCTGTTCCTCGATCAGATAGGACTGGGCTGGCCGTCGTCGATCGGGCCGGACAGTCATGTGAACGTGCTGGCGATGCTGCTCGTGCTGGTGCTGACGACGCTGGCGACGATCGGCATCAAGGAGTCGCTGCGGGTCAACCTGGTGCTGGTCGGCATCAAGCTGTTCGTGGTGCTGTTCGTGATCATCGCCGGCCTGTTCTACGTCAAGGGCTCGAACCTGTCGCCGTTCATCCCGCCGAGCGTCCCATCGCCGAACGCGCATGTCGATCTCACCACCCCGTTGATCCAGGCCGTCTTCGGCGCCCCGTCGGCCTTCGGCGTGATGGGTCTGGTGTCCGGCGCGTCACTGGTGTTCTTCGCGTTCATCGGGTTCGACGTGGTCGCGACCACGGCCGAAGAGGCGAAGAACCCACAACGCGACCTGCCGCGCGGCATCATCGGCTCGCTGGCCATCTGCACGGTTCTCTACGTACTGGTGTGCATCGTCATCACCGGCATGGTGAAGTACACCGACATCAACGGTGAAGCGGCGCTGGCCGAGGCGTTCCGGTCGGTCGGCCGGGGCGGTTTCGCGACGCTGATCTCCGCGGGTGCGGTGGCCGGTCTGACCACCGTCGTACTGACGCTGATGATCGGCGCGGCCCGCGTCGTGTTCGCGATGAGCCGCGACCACCTGATGCCGCGTCAGCTCGGCAAGACGCACCCGAAGTGGGGTACGCCGTACCGCCTGACCATCGGGATCGGCATCGTCGTCGCGATCATCGCCGGGGTCACCCCGATCGGCAAGCTGGAAGAGATGGTGAACATCGGCACGCTGGCTGCGTTCACCCTGGTGTCGATCGCCGTACCGCTGCTGCGGAAGAGCCGGCCGGACATCGAGCGGTCGTTCCGCGTGCCGTGGAACCCGGTGATCCCGATCCTGGCAGCACTCATCTGCATCTACCTGATGCTGAACCTGTCGCTGGAGACCTGGATCCGGTTCCTGATCTGGATGGTGATCGGCTTCGCCATCTACGCCCTGTACGGCTACCGGCGCAGCCGGGTCGGCGTGGAGGAGCGCACCGGCGTGGCGCAGAAGGCGTGATCGTCGCCCTCGGATGGTCGGCTAGGATCAGCCGACCATCCGAGGGGATCACCAATGAAGCACCCGAAACGCCTGCTCGCAGGCGTTGCCGCGCTGGCGCTCGCTGCGTCCGGCGCGGTTGTTGTCGTACGGGCCCGGAACGGCGAGGCACCTGCTGGCAGTGCGGTCGCCGCTGTCGCGACGCGGGCGACTTCGCCGGCGCCGGGGGAGCTCGCTCCCGCTGAGGAACTCGCGCGCAAGCAGGCGATCGATGCGGTCCTGGCCCGGCGGTCGGCCGCCGTACTCAAGGGTGATCTGAAGGGGTTCCTGGCCTCGGTCGACCCGAAGCAGGCCGAGTTGGTCGCGCGTGAGCGGCTGCTGTTCGTGAACCTGCGGAAGTTCGGGTTCAGTTCGCTGAAGTACTTCACTGCCGATGCGTTCCGGCCGGTGCCGGGGCTGGTCGCGAAGTTCGGGCCGACGACGTTCTCGACGCGAGTGATGATGCGGTACCAGTTGGTGGGGCTGGATCCGCGGCCGGTGCAGACCGACCTCGGGTACACGTTCGTCCAGCGGGGTTCGGCGTGGGTGCTCGTCGACGACATCGGGACGGACGAGAACCTCAGCCGCGACGGTCATCGCCAGCCGTGGGACTTCGACGAGGTCCAGGTTGTACGGCGTGGGACGGTCGTCGTTGTCGTGGACAAGCGGGAAGCGAGCCTCGGTACGAAGGTCGCGCAGGTCGCCGAGAAGGCGGTGAAGTCGGTCCGCAAGCACTGGGCCCGACCGTGGAACGGCGCCGTACTGGTGGTCGCGATGCCGCAGGACCGCGTCATGTCGACGATCTGGACCGCGGGGACCGGGGACGGCTGGACGATCGCGGCGAAGGCGGTCACGCTCTTCGAAGGCGAGCAGCTGGGCAAGCCGATCGGCGCGCCCATCGGCAGTCGCATCGTGGTCAACCCTGCACTCCGCAAGCGCCTCGACAAGGATCTGCTCGTGCATGAGATGACGCACGTCGCGACGTCGACGCTGGGTATCTATACGCCGATCTGGATGGTCGAGGGTATGGCGGAGTACGTGCGCTGCCGGTCGATCGAGGACGATCCGCACTGGTCGGTCGACCCGTACCGCAAGCGCGTGAAGTCGGCGTACCTCCCGAAGCTCACCGCACTCCCCGACTCAGCCGTCTTCGACGCCAACGCAGACCGCGCCTACGGCTCCAGCTGGTGGATAGTCGAATACCTAGCCAACAAACTAGGCGAGAAAAAACTAGCCACCCTCTACACCGACATGTCCCAACACGGCGAGGCAGTCCTGAAGAAAGACACCGGCCTAACCCCCGCCCAGGTAGTAGCCGGAGCCAAGAAGTTCAAGGGCTAAGCAGCGATGCGACCTCGCGGGCGCATCCCCAGGCGAGGCTGACACCGGCGCCACCGTGGCCGTAGTTGTGGATGACGAGGTTGCCGGTAGGTGACCGCTCGGCCTCCACACGGACCGTAGGCCTAGTCGGTCGCAAACCGATCCGGTGTTCGATGATCGTGGCGTTGGCGAGCCGGGGTTCGAGCGCCGCACACCGGTCGACGATGGCTGCCGCGATCGCGTGATCGGGTTCGCGGCTCCACACCTCAGGTTCGGCGGTTCCACCGAGAATCACGTGATCACGGTGGGGATAGATGGCGAGCAGGTCCGTGGGGTGTTCGGTGTCTGCTTCGAGGAACTCCGTCAGCCCGGGGTTGCTGGCCAGCACGTGGTATCCGCGGATCGGAAACAGGTCCGCGTCTGGGACGAGTTGCCGCGCGCCGATTCCCGAACAGTTCACGATCACGGTTCGTGGCTCGACGACTGCTTGGCCCAGAGAAGCCAGGCGGCGAATCGTCAGTGTTCCGCCGGCGGCCCGCAGCCGGACCATGAGATAGCTGAGGTGGACTGGCATATCGACAAGTGGCGCGCTGTATCGGCTGCCGTGGCTGTACCCGGTCGGAAGCTCGTGCGGTGTACACGGCCGTCTGTCCGCCAACAGATCGGCCCAGTCCGGTGGACCGTAGCCCCTTCGGGACACCTCGATGCCCGACACCACCCGTACGCCGGAGCTTGGGTCGCCGGCGAGTGCATCCAGCACCTTCAAGCCGTAGGCAGCCCACGCAAGAACCCGCCCGCGCGGTTCGACCAGCCACGGTCCCCACAACGCACCGGCGACCGCCGACGTGGTCGCCTCCGGTGCCTCTGCAGCCACCACATCCACGCGATGCCCTGCTTCAGCAAGCTGAACGGCGGTCGTCAGCCCAATCACTCCGGCGCCGACGACAACAACGCGGTCATTCATCGCTGCGTCCTGGAAAGACATGATTCGAGCACCGGCAGAAAGTCGCTGACGTACTCGTTGCGCTTGGCTCTTCGCAGACGCGCAGCAAGCCTGGCGAGCACCTCGAGACTTCGAGCGGACCGGACTGTCGCGGTCCGAGCTACTGCTGTGCGTCCAAGGACGCACGCTTCCTCCAAGTTTCCCCGGCCTGCAGCCGCAGTCGCCAGCCAGGCACCTTCGAAGAGCGCGCGGCGCTGCGCCTGGTCGGTGAAAGGCCGGTCGTGCGCCCCTTTGCGCAGGAGCGTCTCGCCTTCCCGCAGCATCGTGCGTCCTGCCGCTGGACCGACGGTCTCCGAGGCGAGCATGCCCGCGTGCGTCAGGGCATAGCCTGCCTGGGTATCGAGGTGGCTCGGTGTCAGGTAGTACATCCAGGCCGGATCCTCCGCACGATCGCCGTCGGCGAGTACCTCGAGCCCGGTCTTGTACGCCCGGTCGAACACTGACATGTCACCGGCGACGGCATAACCATAGGCCAGGCGCGTCTGAATCGACGCCCGAACTCCGGCGGGAGCATGCTGCGCGATCATTGCTGCAGATTCGCCGAGAGCCACCGCATCCGCGGACTGCTCCCGGCTCGCCGCCTGGAATGCGAGATCGGCCACGATATGCGCGGCCATAGCTCTGTATCCGCACTCGTTCGCGACCCGGAGAGCGGTGAACAAATACCGCTGCGCCTGTCCGTGCTGGCCCGCATCGAAGGCCATCCAACCTGCCAGCTGACCGATCTCCGCCAGTGCCGAGAGCAGACGAGTCTCGATCGAACGGGGTTGTCCACCTTGCCGGACAAGCAAAGCAACCGAGCGGAACTGGGCGCCGACGTACTCGAGATGACTGCCGCCGCCGCTGGCATCGTCCAGCCGTTGAAGCAAGGGAATTGCCTGCTCGATCTGTTCGATCAGCGGGCTGTCTGCCGCCGCTCCGGCGAATTCGCGAGGTGACTTCGCCACGGCGAGATGGTTGGGGATGGACGTCAGACTGGCTCCGGAGATCGCGAGGAACCGTCGCCTGTCCAACAACCCGTTCACCACCCAGTCGTCGAGAACCCCAAGTGTGCCAGCCCGGGTCCATGACTGCCGCATGCCTGTGTCCGCAGGCATGACGAGAGGCGAGTCCATCGCGCGTCCTTGCCACAGTTCGCCGACCGTCACCAACCGCCCGAGTTGGGACGACAACAGATGAGCGACCAGCGCCGGAAGCGGCGGCCGAGGTACTCGGTCCGCATCTCGCCAGTGGTACGGCGCAGTGTCCGCGACAGTACCCGCGCCGAAGTCGCGGTTGAGGCGGCGCGCCAGCGTACGAGGAGACCAACTCAGCTCTCGCAGTAGGCCGTCCAGGATCTCATTCGCCAATGCGCACCGCTCCTCAGCGTAGTGAACGCCTCACGATTCTCGCAGAAGTTGACGCTCTTGACGCGAGTAGTACCTCCCCGTAACCGGTGTCCCTGACTGAGTCTGGGTGTCGGCGGAGCGGACGTGCTGAGAGAGGACGAACCCCTGTTCTCGTCAAGCCCCTGCACTCCGCGTCCGTTCCGCCCTCCACCAAATGGCGGCAAACGCTCGTACCCGATCGGAGGACACGTCGATGCTCGCCGTACCGCAACTCAAGGAACATCTCGCAACGCGGCTGCCCCTGTCCGGCAGGCCTCCGCACGCCCTGCTGCTCGTGGTGCTGCTCGGACTGACTGCCAAGGCGTGCGCCGCAGACAATCCGTCGGCCGGCTCGGGCTCCCACAGTGTCCACTCTTGCTCGCCGAACTACACCGACCAGAACAAGCTCGGACGGTTGTCGATCCAGCAGAAGGGGCCGGGCACATCGATTCAATGGGGCACGTATCCGAAGCTTGCTGCAGACCGCTACATCGTCAGCGTCTATGTCGGTTCCAAAAAGGTCGACGGCAAGAAGCAGAGCTATCCACCGCACGGGTCGCTGCCGGCGAGGACCTGGAGCAACTCGAAGAATCGATACGTGGCGATGTACAAGACTGGTCAGATCATCAAGATCACGGGCACGTCGTACAACGCCAAGGGGGCGGTCGTGCAGGAGTTCTACATCAAGTGCAGACTAGTCTGATCTACGACCTGGGAGCTTGTGATGGATACGTCGACCGACAGCGGTACGGGAGCGGCGCAGACGTTCGTCGTCGATCGGCTGAACGCCGACTTCGCGGGCAGCGGGCTCTCGAACATCGCGATCCGGGTCGATCCCAGCTGGACCGGGTCGCCCGGCGACGATCTCATTCTGGTCGCTGGTGGACATGAGTTTCCTGTTGAGCTCAACGGGGGCGGGGTCGAGCAGGCATGCGCGTTCGCAGCCTTCCAGCTGCAATCCGACGCGATGGGGGAGCGGAACAGCCCCTGGCCAGAACTCATGACCGCGACAGGTGAGACGATGGGTGTCCTCGTCGCACCGACCGAGGCCTTTGGCGTCGCGATCTGGGAACTGTCGGGCAAACCGTTCTGCGCTGTCGGCCACCTGCACAGGGCAGTCGAGGCGGCTGGGCTGCGGATCAAGTAGATCTTGTCACTCGCGCCTTTCCGCCGAGCCTTCGCCCTCTCTCTATCTTTCTTTTCTTTGTTTTCTTCTCTTCGTTCTTGTTGTTCTTTTGTCCTGTTTCTTTTGTCTTCTTTTGAGGTGCTGGGGGTCGGAGCGGGCTTCCGGGGCTGCACCGACCCCCAGCGGGCTACTGGGTGAGGCTGGCGGTGCCTTGGGGGAGGAAGCGGGTGGTGTTGACCTTTTCGGAGATGCCGGTGCGGTCGAGGTACGGGGTGATGCCGCCCAGGTGGAAGGGCCAGCCGGCGCCTAGGAGGAGGCAGAGGTCGATGTCCTGGGCTTCGGCGACCACGCCCTCGTCGAGCATGATCTTGATTTCTTCGGCCAGGGCGGTCAGTACCCGGTTGCGGAGTTCGTCGGGGGTGGAGGGCTTGTCGCCGACCGTTACCAGCGCCTCGACCTCCGGGTCCACAACAGGCTTGCCCTCCGGCCACAGGTAGAACGAACTCTTGCCTGCGGCAACAACCTTCGCCAGGTTCTCCGATACCGCGAACCGGTCCGGATACGCCCGGTTCATCGTCTCCGCGACGTGCAGCGCGACCGGCAGCCCGACCAGCTGCAGCAGTACGAACGGCGGCATCGGCAGGCCCAGGGCGGAGAGCGCGCGATCGGCCTCGGGGATCGGTGTACCTTCGTCCACCGCCGCGCTCACCTCGCCGAGGAACCGCGTCAGCAGCCGGTTCACCACGAACGCCGGCGCGTCCTTCACCAGCACGCACGACTTCTTCAGCGTCTTGCCAACTGCGAACGCGGTAGCCAGCGAAGCGTCGTCGGTCCGGTCGGCACGGATGATCTCCAGCAGCGGCAGTACCGCGACCGGGTTGAAGAAGTGGAACCCGACGACCCGCTCCGGGTGCTCGAGGTCGGCGGCCATCTCGGTCACCGACAACGACGAGGTGTTCGTCGCGAGGATCGCGTCCGGCCGGATGATCTTCTCCAGGTCGGCGAAGATCGTCTTCTTCAGCTGCAGCTCCTCGAACACGGCCTCGATCACGAAGTCCGCGTCCGCGAATGCGCCCTTGTCGACCGACCCGGTGACGAGCGCCTTCAGCTGGTTCGCCTTGTCGGAGCGCACCCGCCCTTTCGCGAGCAGCTTGTCGATCTCACCGTGCACATAGCCGACGCCGCGATCCACGCGCTCCTGATCGAGATCCGTCAGTACGACGGGAACCTCAAGCCGCCGCGCGAACAGCAGCGCCAGCTGACCCGCCATCAGACCCGCGCCGACGACACCGACCTTCGTCACCGGCCGCGCCAGCGACTTGTCCGGCGCACCAGCAGGCCGCTTGGCCCGCTTGTTCACCAGATCGAACGCGTAGAGCCCGCTCCGCAGCTCCTCGCTCATGATCAGGTCCGCGAGTGCCTCGTCTTCCGCGGCGAACCCACGATCCCGATCGTTGTCACGAGCCGCCGCGATCAGCTCCAGCGCCCGGTACGGCGCGGGCGCCGCGCCGCTGACCTTCAGGTCGGCAAAAGCCTTGCCCCGGGCAACGGCTGCGTCCCACGCCTCGCCCCGGTCGACCGAAGGCCGCTCGACCACGACGGCGCCCGTGAGCACCTTCGAAGCCCACAGCAGGGACTGCTCGAGGAAGTCGGCCGACTCCAGCAGTACGTCGCCGATGCCGAACTTCACCGCCTCCGGCCCGCTGAGCATCTTGTTCTGGTTGAGGGCGTTCTCGACGACGACCTTGACCGCCTTGTCCGCGCCGATCAGGTTCGGCAGCAGGAAGTTGCCGCCCCAGCCCGGGATCAGCCCGAGGAAGACCTCCGGCGTCGCGAGCATTCCGGCTGCCACCGAGACAGTGCGGTACGAAGCGTGCAGCGCAACCTCGAGCCCGCCGCCGAGCGCAACCCCGTTCACGAAGGCGAACGACGGCTTGCCGCCGTCGACCAGCTTCCGCATCACGCCGTGCCCGATCTTGCCGAGCGCCAGCGCCTGCTCCCGATCGGCCAGCTTCGGTACGCCGCTCAGGTCGGCACCCGCGGCCAGGATGAACGGCTTTCCGGTGACACCGATCGCGACGATCTCGTCGCGAGCCAGCGCGGCATCCAGAGCGGCGTTCAGCGACCCCAGGCCCTTCGGACCGAAGGTGTTCGGCTTGGTGTGGTCATGCCCGTTGTCCAGCGTGATGAGCGCCATCGTGCCGGCCTTGCCCGGCAGCACGACATCCCGGGAGTGCGCGAGCGTGACAACTTCGTCGGTGGACAAAGCAGACGCCGAGTCAATCAGTTCCTGCAGGCTCATGCGGCCGCGTTCCCTTCCCAGTTGGGGTTCTCCCAGATGACGGTTCCGCCCATGCCGAGGCCGACGCACATGGTGGTGAGGCCGTAGCGGACCTCGGGGCGCTGCTCGAACTGCGTGGCCAGCTGGTTCATCAGCCGGACCCCGGACGACGCCAGCGGGTGGCCGTAGGCGATCGCACCGCCGTACGGGTTGACCCGCGGATCGTCGTCCGCGATGCCGTAGTGCTCCAGGAACGCGATCACCTGGACGGCGAACGCCTCGTTCACCTCGAAGGCCTCGATGTCGTCGATCGTCAGCCCGGCCAGCCGCAGCGCCTTCTCGGTCGCCGGGATCGGCCCGACACCCATCACCTCGGGCTCGACACCGGCGAAGGCGTACGAAACCAGCTTCATCTTCGGCTTCAGGCCCAGCTCCTCAGCGGCTGAAGCAGACGTCAGCACACAAGCGGTCGCGCCGTCGTTGATACCGGCCGAGTTGCCCGCAGTGACCCGGCCGTGGGGACGGAAGGGCGTCTTCAACGCAGCCAGGTCCTCGACCGTCGTACCCGGACGCATCGGCTCGTCGGTGCTCGCCAGACCCCAACCCTGCTCGGCCGACCGGGTCGCGATCGGCACCAGGTCCGGCTGGATCAGGTCGTTGGCGTAGGCCTTCGCGGCCTTCTCCTGGGACGCCGCGGCGTACGCGTCGGCGCGCTCCTTGGTGATGCCCGGGAACCGGTCGTGCAGGTTCTCCGCGGTCGAACCCATCACCAGGGCAGAGGTGTCGACGAGCTTCTCGGAGATGATCCGCGGGTTCGGGTCGACGCCCTCGCCCATCGGGTGCCGGCCCATGTGCTCGACCCCGCCCGCGATCACCACGTCGTACGCGCCGAATGCGACACCGGCCGCGGTGGTGGTGACGGCGGTCATCGCGCCCGCGCACATCCGGTCGATGGCGTAGCCGGGCGTGGTGTTCGGCAGACCGGCCAGCAGGGCCGCGGTCCGGCCGATGGTCAGGCCCTGGTCGCCGATCTGGGTGGTGGCCGCGATCGCGACCTCGTCCACGCGTTCCGGGGGGAGACCCGGGTTCCGCCGCAGCAGCTCCCGGATGCACTTGATCACCAGGTCGTCGGCGCGGGTTTCGGCGTACTGGCCCTTGGCCTTGCCGAACGGGGTGCGAACGCCGTCGACGAACACGACATCGCGGATCTCACGGGGCACGAGGGCCCTCCTCTGGGGGTCGGGAAAGCTACCCCGATGCTACCCATGAGTAACAGAACTGCCAAACACCCTGTGGCTGTGGAGCTGCTCACAGCAACCCGTGGCGAACCGTGTGGAATCGGCGCATGCTGGGGGAAGTAGCGATGGTGGGGAGCCGTTCAATGAACAACCTTGATCTCGCCGTACCGGTCCTGAGCCGGGGCAAGCACCGCAATCCACGCAAGGGCGCCTGCTTCATGGAGTTCGCCTCCTACTTGGCCGGCGAACCGTGGTCCGACCATCCCGCCTGCACGCACCCGCTGCTGGCCGGGGTCGCGCGGGACGTCAACGACTGTACGACGGACTCCGGGCGGTCCCGCCTGGCGCCGATGATCCCGTCGGTGATCGGGATGACCCCGGACGACCCGCATGTCGTAGCGCGGGTCACGGCGCGCTGCATCCAGCACGCGCTGCCGGTCGTCTCGCAGGAGCGGCAGTACATCCTGGCCGTCGCGTTGCTGGTGGGGGAGAAGCAGCTGGCCGAGCTCGACGGGCGTCCGCTCGACGACCTCGAGCCGGACTCGCTCGCCGTACTGCAGGCGGTCCCGTCGGCGACCAAGTGGGCGCGGGCGTTCACCGCACGCTCCCGCCGCGGTGCGCCGGACTTCGCTCGCCGGACTGCGCCACGCGCGGTGTCCTGTGCGGTCGAGGGCATCTCGCAGGCGTGCGTGACGGACCCGGATGACCGGCTGTACCGGCTGCTCGTCGACGCGATCGCCGAGACGAAGTCGTGGATGCCCGCACCTGCGCCGAAGCCGATACCCACCGAGGTCGTACGCTTCACTGTGTGACCTTGGAGCTCGACGACGGATTACCAGTCCACGAGTGGGGATCGGCCGACGCCGACGCGCCGGGAATCCTGCTCCTGCAGGAGATCTTCGGGGTCTCCGACTACATCAAGCAGCGTGCGGCGGATCTGCACGCCCTGGGGTACTACGTCATCGCGCCGGAGATCTACTGGCGCCTTGACGACACCGAGCTGGACGAGTCGTCGCCCGATCTGCTGCCGCGCGCGATGGGCATCGTCGGGCGCCTCGACTGGGATCTCGCGGTCAACGACGCCCTGGTAGCGCTGAAGTACCTGCAGGCGCGCGGCAAGGACGCCGGCGTGGTCGGGTTCTGCTTCGGCGGCGGACTGGCCTTCAATGTCGCCGCGCGGTCGCGCCCGGATGTGCTCGTGAGCTACTACGGCTCCGCGCTCAAGAACCTTCTGGAGCTGACCCCGCAGGTCACCGCGCCGAGCCTGCACCACTTCGGCAACACCGACGCGTATCTGGACGTCGACACGATCGTCCCGGCGCTCGGTGATGCCGAGGTCCACCGGTACGACGGCGCCGGGCACGCGTTCGACAACCCGCTGCCGATGTTCCACAACGCCGACGCGTCCGCGCTCGCGTGGCGCCGTACCGAAGACTTTCTTGCCCGTCACCTCCCAACCTCCCAAGGATGAGCATGAGCCTGTACGACATTCCGCTGACCACTCTGACCGGCGCCTCGACGTCGCTCGGTGACTACAAGGGCAAGGCCGTCCTGGTCGTCAACGTGGCGTCGAAGTGCGGTCTGACGCCGCAGTACGAAGGCCTGGAGAACCTGCAGAAGAAGTACGAGTCCCGTGGGTTCACGGTGCTCGGCGCTCCCTGCAACCAGTTCGGCGGCCAGGAGCCGGGGTCGGCCGAGGAGATCGACACCTTCTGCTCGACGACGTACGGCGTCACGTTCCCGATGCTCGACAAGCTCGAGGTGAACGGCGACGGCCGGCACCCGCTGTACGCCGAGCTGACCCTGACGCCGGACGCCGAGGGCGAGGCCGGCGACATCCAGTGGAACTTCGAGAAGTTCCTGGTCAGCCCCGAGGGCACCGTCGCGGCCCGCTTCCGCCCCCGCACCGAGCCCGAGTCCGACGAGGTCGTCACCGCAATCGAAACCCAACTCCCGAAGAACTGACGCGACCGGCCCCCACCGCACGAGAACGCGGCGAGGACCCCGCCCCACCCCAAGCGAAGCCGGGGACACCACCCCCACCCTGAGCCAAGCTGGGGACACCACCCCCACCCCGAGCGAAGCCGGGGCATTTCCCCCACCCCGAGCGAAGCGAGGGGTGGGGTTTTTCTTTCCAATGCATTGCAACGACTCTTTCGAAAGGGTACTTTCGATGCATGCCCGACCCGCATCGTCGCCTGAGCGACCCCCGTGAGCTCAACGCGCTCGCCCATCCCGTGCGGATGGCGATCATCGAACTGCTGTCGGTCAGCGGTCCGCTGACTGCGACCGAGCTGGCCGACCGGCTCGACGAGACGCCGGCCAACTGCTCCTGGCATCTGCGCAAGCTGGCCCAGCATGGGTTCGTCGAGGAGGCCGCGGGCGGGAAGGGCCGGCAGCGCCCGTGGCAGGTGCCGGGGCTTGGGTTCCGCTGGGACGACGAGCACGCGTCGGCGTCGGTCGAAGAGCGGCGGGCCGCGCAAGCCTTGTCCGAGGTGACGATGGGCCGGGCGATGGATCGGCTGCGGGAGTCCGAGCAGCGCATGCCCGACGAGCCCGAGGAGTGGCGTACGGCGCAGTCGGGCACCGAGATGGTCGCCTGGCTGACCTCGGACGAGCTCAAGGAGATGAACGACGCGATCAGCGCGGTGCTCGATCGCCACGTCGAGCGGCTGACCGATCCCACCCAGCGGCCGGCGGGCTCGCGACTCTGCGAGTTCGTGGCGTGGGGCGTCCCGACGTACTTCCCGGGAGTTGAGCCGGCATGAGGAAGCTGTTCGCCCAGCCCGGGTTCCCGCGTCTGTTCGGCGGTCTGAGTACGTCGATGCTCGGCGACTCGGTGATGCTGCTGGTGCTGAGCATGTGGGTGAAGACGCTCACCGGCTCCAATGCGATGGCCGGCCTGACGTTCTTCTTCATGGTGTTGCCGGCGCTCGGCGCCCCGCTGCTCGGCGTGTGGGTGGATCGCCTGCCCCGCAAGGCGATCCTCGTCTGGGGCAACTTCGCCAGCGCGGCCGCCGTACTCCCGCTCGTCCTCGTGCGGACCGCCGACGACGTCTGGCTGATCTGGGTCGTCGCCTTCCTGTACGGCGTCTCGTTCGTCGTCCTGCCGGCGGCGCTGAACGGCCTGCTCAAGGAACTGCTTCCGGACGAGCTGCTCGTTGACGCGAACTCCAGCCTGGCCACGATCAAGGAAGGCTTCCGGCTCTTCGGCCCGCTGGTCGGGGCGGCGATCTTCGCGACGGTGGGCGGCTGGCTGGTCGCGGTCGTCGACGCGGCCACCTTCGTGGTCGCCGGCCTCCTGATCGCGACGCTCACAGTCACCGAGACACCTGCCCCGACCCAGCACGCCTTCCGCGAGGAGGTGATGGGCGGGATCCGCTTCCTGATCGGCGACCGCGTACTCCGCCACGTCCTGGCCGGGCTCGGGATCTCGATCCTCGTCATCGGCTTCTTCGAATCGTCGATCTACGCGCTGCTCGATGCCTTCGGCAAGCAGGCGACGTTCGCCGGCGCCTTCGTGACGGCCCAGGGCGTCGGCGCGATCATCGGCGGACTCACGGCGAGCCGCGCCGTCCGCCGCCTCGGCGAGATCTCGACCTGCGTGCTCGGCCTGATCGTGCTGGCGACCGCGACGATCGTCTGCGCCGCGGCCCCGAACATCGTGGTGGTGCTGGTAGGAGCGGCCATCTGTGGGCTCGGGCTGCCGTGGACGTTCGTGGCGTTCACGACGCTGATGCAGCGCCGCTCACCAGGCCATTTGATCGGTCGGGTCTCGACGGCGGTCGAGGTGCTGCTGTCGACGCCGCAAGCGATCTCGCTCGCACTCGGCAGCCTGCTGGTCAGTCTGCTCAGCTACCGCCAGATCTTCGTGATCATCGCGGCCGTGATCCTGCTCGGAGCGCTCCAGGTCGTCCTCACCCTCCGCGCCGAGATCACCGGCCGTGGGCAGGTCGACAGGACGTATACGCCCACTAGCTAGTCACGCAGGCGGGGCCGAGCGCGGGATTGTCGGCAGTGGACGTATACGTCCTGTCGAGCTGCCCCTCTAATCCAGCGGCTTGGCGGGGGCCTCGGAGGTCATGGCGTCGGTCAGGACCTCGGCTGTGAGGCCGATCTGCCACGGGCGGGCGTGGTGGTCGCGGAGGAACGTGGTGACGACGTCGAGGTTGACGTCGTTCGGCGGGGACCAGGCGAGGCGGCGGATCGTGTCCGGGGCCAGCAGGTTCTCCGTCGGCAGGCGGTGGGCCTCGGCGATCTCGGCGACCGCGGTGCGGGCGGCCGAGAGGCGTGCGGCGGCATCCGGGTCGCGGTCGGCCCAGGCGCGGGCCGGCGGCGGCCCGTCGTACCGCGGTCCTTGCTTGGGAAGCTCGGAGTCGGGGAGTTTGCGGGCGTGGTCGACCGCCTCCCACCAGGTCCGCATGTGCCTGTGCGCGCCGCGGCCCTTGAAGGCCGTGAGCTTCTGCAGCGTGTCCCGGTCGGCCGGCATCGCCGACGCGGCCTCGACGATCGCGGCGTCCGGCAGGATCCGGCCGGGGGAGATGTCCGCGGACTCGGCGATCTGGTCCCGCGCCTCCCACAGCGAGCGGACGACCGCCAGGCTGCGACGGTTACGGACCCGGTGCATCCCCGACGTACGTCGCCACGGGTCCGGCTTCGGCTCGCGCGGGGGAGCGTCGAGGATCGCGGCGAACTCCTGCTCGGCCCACTCCCACTTGCCCTCGCTGCGCAGCTCCTGCTCGATCGCGTTCCGCAGCTCGATCAGCATCTCGACGTCGAGAGCGGCGTACACGAGCCAGGGGGACGGGAGCGGCCGGGTGGACCAGTCGGCGGCCGAGTGCTCCTTGCGCATCCGGTAGCCGAGCACTTCGCTGACGAGCGAGGCGAGCCCGACCTTCGGGTAGCCGAGGAGGCGGCCGGCCAGCTCGGTGTCGAACACCTGTCGCGGCACCATCCCGACCTCGGCCAGACAGGCCAGGTCCTGGTTGGCGGCGTGGATGATCCACTCGGTGTCGACGATGGCGTCGCCGAGCGCGGACAGGTCGCCGAACGGGATCGGGTCGACGAGTGCGGAGCCGGAGCCTTCACGACGCAGCTGGACCAGGTACGCGCGGTGGGAGTAGCGGTAGCCGGAGGCGCGCTCGGCGTCGACTGCCACCGGGCCGGTGCCGGCGCGGAACGCCTCGACCGTCTCGGTCAGAGCGGACTCGACGTCGATCACGTCGGACAGCCCGTCCCGCAGCTCCAGCAGGGGCAGGTTGGCGATCGGGTCGTCCGCGGTGGACGGCTGCGGAGTGTTGGCTGAGGTCATCGGCCCCGCTGTCCGCGCCGGGTCGGCATCGCGACCACCCCCGGCGGAACCGGCGGCAGTCCGGCCGCCGTACACAGGACCTCGCCCCACGCCTCGGCGTGCCGGGTCACGTCCACGATTCCACCGGGTCCGGGCACGGGGCTCCAGGACGCACGGATCTCGATCTCCGCCGTCGCGTCGTCGTCGGCCATGCCGCCGAAGCTCTCCGATACCACTCTGGTGACGGTACCGCTCGGGGCCAGGAAGTCCGCGCCGCGGTCGGCCAGCGCCTCCATCAGCCAGGTCCAGCCCACGCCGCCGAGCAGCGCGTCGGTCACCATCTCCGGTTCGACGGCGGCACGCACGTACGCGACACAGCGGAAGGTCGACTGCCAGGCGTCGTTCCCGTCCGGGTCGTAGAGGATGACGAGTCGGCCGGTGGCGACATCGTCGCCGTCAACCGTCACGTCGGCGCTGACCGCGGCCGCATGCGGTGCGATCCGCTGCGGTGCGGGCATCTCCTCGACGAAAACCTCGGGCCGGAACCGGGCACCTCGTAACTGCGAGACTGCCTCGGCGAACTCCGCGGGTGGCGCGTCGACCTGCTTGCGGGCACCCATGCTTCGCAGCCTACGACCGATTACTCACCGACGCTTGTTTAGACGCGCCGGTAACTGGCCGCGACGGTGCTGACAAGTCGCCGCGGACCGCGTGGGATCATCGCTGTGTGTCTTCGACGTCGCTGGATCGTTCCCCGTACTTGCTGGCCGCCCGGGGCGAGCCGGTCCCGCATACTCCGGTGTGGTTCCAGCGCCAGGCCGGACGTGCGCTGCCCGAGTACCGCAAGGTCCGGGAGGGCATCTCGATGCTCGAGGCCCTCAGGCGGCCCGACCTCGTCGTCGAGATAACGCTCCAGCCGGTCCGCCGTTACGGCGTCGACGCTGCGGTCTTCTACTCCGACATCGTGGCTCCGCTGAAGTCGGCAGGTTTCGACATCGACATCAAGCCCGGCGTCGGCCCGGTGGTCGCCGAACCGATCCGCGACGCCACCGGCCTGAAGTCGGTCCGCCCGGTCACCCCGGCCGACGTTCCGTACACCACGGACGCGGTGCAGCAGCTGGTCTCCGAGCTCGGCGGGACCCCGCTCATCGGGTTCGCGGGCGCCCCGTTCACGGTCGCGTCGTACCTGATCGAGGGCGGACCGAGCAAGGACTTCGCCAGGACCAAGGCGATGATGCACGGCAACCCGGACCTCTGGCACGCGCTCGCGGACCGGCTCGCCGACGTCGCGATCGCGTACCTCGCGGTCCAGGTCGAGGCGGGCGCGTCCGCGATCCAGCTCTTCGACTCGTGGGCCGGTGGGCTGTCACCGCGCGACTACGAGCGGTTCGTGATGCCGCACTCGGCCAAGGTCTTCGAGGCGATCAAGTCGTACGACGTACCGCGGGTCCACTTCGGCGTGAACACCGGCGAGCTCCTCGGCCTGATGAGCGCGGCCGGCGCGGACGTGATCGGCGTCGACTGGCGCGTCCCGCTGGACGAGGCCGTACGACGCCTCGACACCCCGAAGCCGGTCCAGGGCAACCTCGACCCGGCGCTGCTGTTCGCCGGCTGGGACGCGATCGAGCCCGAGATCGACCGCATCCTCGACGAGGGCAAGAAGGCTCCGGGCCACATCTTCAACCTCGGCCACGGAGTCCCGCCGAACGCCGATCCCGACGTGCTGGCGCGGATCACGAAGTACGTCCAGACCCGGAGCGCGCGGTGACTCGTCTGCCGGACCACCCGGTGACTCTGGAGCCGCTGACCGCCGACCACGCCGACGCCGTCCTGAGCTTCGAGCGGGAGAACCGCGAGTACTTCGCCCAGTGGATCTGGGACCGCGGCGACGAGTACTTCGCGAACTTCGCCGCCAAGCACGCGGCGTTGCTCGCCGAGCAGACGGCCGGGATCTGCCGCTTCCACGTGCTGGTCGACGAGTCCGGTGCGGTCGCCGGGCGGGTGAACCTGGTCGATCTCGAGAACGGGTCGGCCGAGCTGGGCTACCGGATCGCCGAGAAGTGGGCGGGACAGGGCCTGGCGACGGCGGCGGTACGGGCGATCATCGGCCTCGCGGCGACGGAGTACGCGCTGACGACACTGCGGGCCGGGGCCTCGGACCGGAACCCCGCCTCCCAGACGGTGCTGACTCGGACCGGCTTCCGGCAGATCGGGACCTCGAGCACCGATCTCGGGCCGGGGAAGCGGTACGAACTGATCCTGGAGGGCGTGTGAGCCGGGTCGTTGTCGTCGGCGGCGGGATCAGCGGTCTGGCGGCGGCGTATGCGCTCGCAACCGGGCCGAATCCGCCGCAGATCACCGTGCTCGAAGGGTCGCCGCGGCTCGGAGGGAAGTTGGCGGGCGCTGAGATCGAGGGCGTGCCCGTCGATCTGGGTGCCGAGTCGGTGCTGGCGCGACGGCCCGAGGGTGTCGACCTGATCCGGGCGGTCGGACTCGGTGACGACATCGTCCACCCGGCGACTACCTCTGCCGGGCTGTGGGTAGGGGACCGGATCCGTGCGATCCCGCCGACCGTGATGGGTGTCCCGGTCGACCCGTCCGCGACGGCCGACGTACTCGGACCGGAGGCCGCCGAGCAGGTCGCGCATGAGGCTGACCTCCCCGCGCCGGCGCTGACCGAGGACGTCGCGATCGGCCGGTTCGTCGCCGGGCGCATGGGGTCCGCGGTCACCGACAAGCTGATCGACCCGCTGCTCGGCGGGGTGTACGCCGGAAAGGCCGACGAGATCTCGCTCGCCGCCGCCGTACCCGACCTGTACGCCAAGCTCCGGACCGCGCCGAGCCTCCTCGCCGCGACAGCCGAGCTCCGCGAGCTGGGCCGAAAACGCGCCGGCCAGCCGGTGTTCGCGGGCGTCGTCGGGGGTATCAACCGCATCATCACCGCGCTCGAGCAGGACCTGACTGCTCGTGGCGTGCAGATCCGCCGCAAACTGACCGTACGACGGATCTCGCGGACGCCGGACGGGTTCACCCTCGAGGCTGGACCCGTGCCAGCGCCGACGTACCTGACCGCGGACGCGGTGGTGGTCGCCGTACCCGCAGCCCCGGCCGCGCGGATGCTGACCGACCTGGTCCCGACGGCAGCGACCGAGCTCTCGACGATCGAGTACGCGAGTATGGCGATCGTCACGCTCGCGGTCCGCAAGCGCGACTGGCCGACCGGCGCCACCGGATCCGGGTTCCTCGTGCCGTCCGTCGAGGAGCGCACGATCAAGGCGTCGACGTACTCGCACGCCAAGTGGGCGTGGTCCGCGGAGGCCGGAGGAGACCTGGCCGTACTGCGTGCCTCGGTCGGCCGTCTCGGTGAGGAGTACGTGCTGCAGCGCTCCGACGAGGAGCTCGTGGCGCTCGCGGCCGCCGATCTACGCAAGGCGATCGGCCTGCAGGCGGAGGTCGTCGGGTCGCTCGTGACGCGCTGGGGCGGCGGCCTTCCGCAGTACGCCGTCGGGCACCTGGGTCGGGTCGATCGGGTCGAGGCGGCGGTGGCCGGCGTACCGGGGCTGGCCGTCTGCGGAGCGGCGTACCGGGGCGTCGGGATCCCGGCGTGTATCGCATCCGGCGGCAAGGCGGCCACCCGGGTGCTGGAGCATCTCAATGCATTGGAGACAATGGCGAAGTGACTGGTAAGCCGAAAGCCCGTGAGCTCAACGACGTCATCCGCTACACCTTGTGGTCGGTCTTCAAGGTCGAGACGCCGCTCGGTGATGCCGACCGCGACGAGCTGACCGCCGAGCTCAACGACCTGGTCAGCAAGCTCGCGGCCGACGACGTGGTGATCCGCGGCATCTACGACCTCGAGGGATTCCGGGCCGACGCCGACTTCATGATCTGGTGGCACGCGCCGACCTCGGACGCGCTGCAGCAGGCGTACCACGCGCTGCGCCGGTCGCGGCTCGGCCGGCACCTGGTCCCGGTCTGGTCGCAGTTCGCGCTGCACCGGCCGGCCGAGTTCAACAAGAGCCACATCCCGGCGTTCCTGGCCGACGAGGAGGCACGCCCGTACATCTGCGTGTACCCGTTCGTCCGGTCCTACGAGTGGTACCTGCTGCCGGACGAGGAGCGCCGGTTCATGCTCGCCGAGCACGGCAAGATGGCGCGCACGTACCCCGACGTACGGGCGAACACGGTCGCGTCGTTCGCGCTCGGCGACTACGAGTGGATCCTCGCCTTCGAGGCCGACGAGCTGCACCGGATGGTCGACCTGATGCGCGACCTGCGCGCGTCGACGGCCCGGCGGCATGTCCGCGAAGAGGTCCCGTTCTACACCGGCAAGCGCACCGAGTTCGGTGAGCTGATCGCCAACCTGGTCTGACCTGATGCACCGCAAGGCGTTCCCGGTGCTCTACGTCACCGACGTACGCCGGTCCGTCGAGTTCTACTCGCTCCTCGGCTACGAGTCGACGTACCAGTTCCCGCTGGAAGGCGACCCGCACTACGTCGGCCTCGAGCGGGGCGACTCGTCGCTGGGGATCTCGAACGCCGACTGGCCGGAGGCGCAGCTCGGCATCACCGTCGCCACCGGCCCGCGCTTCGAACTGTTCGTGTACGTCGACGACGTCGAGGCCGAGGTGGAACTGTTCCGGGCCGCGGGCCATCCCGTGCTGCAGGAGCCCGCGACCATGCCCTGGGGCGAACGACTGGCGTACCTCGCCGACCCCGAGGGCAATCCGGTCGCGCTGGCGACCCCGGTCTAAGTGCCTGGCTTCTGTAGCAGGTAGTCCTCGGCACGCATCGACGTCGGCGGCCGGACGTCGGCCGTGATGAGCTCGCGCAGGTCGCGCTCGGTCAGGCTGTCGGCGTCGCGGGCGGACAGCCGGGTGGCCTGGTTGGAGATGGCCTCCTCGAGCACGTTCCGGATGAACCGGCCGTTGCCGAAGCTGTGGCCACGAGGCGCGGGCGGGATGACGGTGCGGACCTTGTCCAGCACGTCCTCGCCGTAGATCATCCCCTTCTGCCGCGCCTGCAGCTCGAAGATCGCGACCAGCTGGTCGGTGTCGTACTCGCTGAACGACAGCAGCTTCGGGAAGCGTGACGCCAGACCGGTGTTCGACTCCATGAACCGCTGCATCTCCCGGTGGTACCCGGCCACGATCACGATGCAGTCGTTACGGTGGTCCTCCATCAGCTTCAGGATGGTGGCGACCGCTTCGAGGCCGTAGTCGCCCGGCGTGTTCTCCGGAGTCAGGCTGTACGCCTCGTCGATGAACAGCACGCCGCCGAGCGCCTCGCGGAACTTGCCCGCGGTCATCGGCGCCGTCGCGCCGACACTGGGGCCGACCAGGTCGGATCGGTCGACCTCGACCACGTGGCCCTTCTCGAGAACGCCGAGCTGGTGGTAGATCCGGCTGAGCAGCCGCGCGATCGTCGTCTTCGCCGTACCGGGCTTGCCGACGAAGACCATGTGGCGGGCCCGCTCGTGGCTCGGCAGGCCCAATTCGGTACGCCGCAGGTTGGTCTTCACCTCGGCGACCATCTTGCGGACCGCGTCCTTGACCGACTCCAGGCCGATCAGCGCATCCAGTTCGGCGAGCGGGTTCTCGCTGAAGTCCAGCGGCTTCGGCAGTGGCTCGTCGAGGTTGCCGTCGTCGGCGGAACGGTCCGCGTCGTCCCGGACCGTGTTCCAGACCGACGAGAGCGAGTTTGCCTCGTTCTCCGCGGCGGCGGTGGTCTCGAGCGCGTTCCAGCGCTCCCGATCGAGGATGCGGAACAGCGAGGTCAGGTCGGGGATCTCGGGCTCCGGCCACGGCGCCTTGGTGAGTACGCCGGACAGGTGAATGGCGGAGCGGGTGGCGGCCGCGGCCCAGGCCCGGGCGACCGGTGCCTGGCCGCTGCGGATCGCGCGGGCGAGCCACTGGTTGACGTGCGCCAGCCAGGTCTGCCGGTTGAACGTCTGGTGGATCTCGACGAGCGCCTTCTCGAGGTCCTGGGCGGTGCTGCCCAGGCTCTGGGCGACGGCCTTCGGGATGCCGCGCAGACCGGTGGCGAGGATCAGCTCGGCCATCAGTTGTGCGTAGTCACCGGCGTACTCGTCCGGGCTCGTCATCAGCAGCCGGGCGTGGGTGTCGCGGATCGAGTTGAGCGAGTAGCGCAGGGCCGCGGACGGGCCGCCGAGCTCGGGGAGTACGGCGCGCTCGCTGTCCTTGAGCGCGTCGTTGCGCCAGTACTGCGCGATGTCGTCGTACTCGCCCGTGACGTGCAGGTGGGTCGCTTCGCGGTCGGCGAGGACCCGGTCGAAGGCGGTCGTCAGCGCCTGGGCGCGGGCCGCCATCGGGGGAGCGTCGAGGAACAGGCTGACGACGTCGCGGGACAGCCGCAGCGCCTGCCGCCGGCCGTGCTCGCGGAAGCCGCGGGCGCCGGCGATCGCCTGCAGGTGCCAGTCGGTCGGCGCGACGTACACGACGTGTCCGGCGCCGCCTAGCCGGGAGGACGGGCGGTAGAAGTCGTGCGTGAGCTCGGTGCCGAGATCGGCGTACTCACCGTGCAGGACCGGGATCCACCCGGTCAGCAGGGGCGCGATCTCGTGGGTGAACCAGACGGACGCCGGGGTGCCCTTGATGAAGCCCGGGAACGCCTCCGCCCGCAACGGTCGCAGTGCCTCCGGGTCGTCGGCCCAGGCGCGCAGCTGTGCGCGAACCCGAGCCGTCCATTCGGCTGGTACCTCCCACGGCTCCGATGCCGCCAGCACATCCAGAACTCGCGGTCTGCGGACGTCGTCTGCCACCAAAATCCTTCCCCAGGAGCCACCAGCCGACCCAGTCTAGAGCTAGACCGGGCGACTGGTTCGCAAGCTCAGGCTGGGGCGAGCGTCAGGCTGACGCTGTTGATGCAGTAGCGCTGGTCGGTCGGGGTGCCGTAGCCCTCGCCCTCGAAGACGTGGCCCAGGTGGGAGCCGCAGTTGGCGCAGCGGACCTCGACGCGCTTCATGCCGAGGGTGCTGTCCTCGATGTACTCGACCCGGTCCTCGGCCAGCGGCGCGTAGAACGACGGCCAGCCGCAGTGCGAGTCGAACTTGGTCTCGCTGCGGAACAGTTCGGCGTCGCAGGCGCGGCACTTGTACACGCCCACGGTCTTGGTGTCGGTGTACTCACCGACGAACGGCCGCTCGGTGCCGGCCTTGCGCAGCACCTGGAACTCGGCGGGGGAGAGCTGCGCCTTCCACTCCGCGTCGGACTTCTGGACGGCGTACTGCTTGGTTGAATCAGTCACACCTTAATCATCGCTGGTCCGGGCAAGGAAATTCCGCCCGGACCAGCGACGTAAGACTCCGGTTATCGCACCCAGGACGGCAACGGAATCAGCTTCACCACCTGCGGGTCGTGGTCGGAGATCTGGTCCGGGAACTCCGCGTTCATGTGCACGACGTCGTACGCCGAGGCCGGGCGCAGGTTCTGCGAGATCAGGATCTGGTCCAGGATCTGGCTGTTGCCCTCGAACACGTAGCTGTACCGCTCCTTCAGCGGCAGTGTCCGGGGCAGGTCGATCAGCGAGGTCTTGCCCGAGCCGACCAGGATGTCCGCGGTCTGCGACCAGTCGAAGTCGTTCAGGTCACCCAGGACGACCACGTTCGCGCCCTTGTCCTTGGCGAAGATCTGGTCCACGAACCCGCGGACCGCCTCGGCCTGCTGGTGACGCTTCGGCGCGCTGGACTGCACCGGCGGCTGGAACCGGCCCCAGAGCGGGTCGTCGCCACCCTTGGAGCTGAAGTGGTTGACCACCACGAACAGCGACTGGCCGTGCCAGGTGAACTCGCCGGCCAGCGGGACCCGGGTGTCGGCCCAGGCCGGGTTGGCCGGGTCGACGCGGCCCGGCGACGAGCTCAGGTGCGGCTTGCCGAACCGGTCGGTGGTGATCGTCGTGGCGACCGTCGAGCCGCCGCCCGCGCGGTCGACGAACTTGACCGGCTTGTCGGTCCGGTACATGAACGCGACCCGGATGTTGCCGCCCGGCTCGCCGCCTTCCTTGCCGTCGATCGGGTCGATCTCACGCCAGGCATACTTCGGTCCGCCCGCCTTCACGATCGCAGCGGCCAGGGTGTTCAGCGTGACGTCGGCAGCGACCGTGCCGGAGTTGACCGCACCGTCGTTGTCCTGAACCTCTTCGAGGCCGAGGATGTCCGGCGAGGCGAGGTTCTTCACGACCGCCTGCGCCAGCCCGTCGAACTTGGCCGGACCGTCGGCCGGGTCGAGGTTCTCGACGTTGAACGTCGCCACCGACACGTGCAGCGGCGAGGACTTCTCGGTGACCTCACGCTTGACGCCACCGTCGATCACGGTCGGCGTGACGGTCGGCAGGAACTTGAAGTTGCCGAACGAGTAGTCCAGAACACCCGTCACGACACCGGCCAGCTTGTCACCGGTCTTCGCGTCCGGGATCGGCACGAGTACGTCGTCCAGCAGCACCCGCTCCGGGTTGCTGTCGGTCTTCTGCAGCAGGATCCCGCCGCGGACCGTCCGCACCCCGGCACCGGCCGGTACGACGGACAGCTCGCGGAACGAGCTCGTCGGGCCGGTGACCTGCGGCTGGTTGATACCCAGCCACATGCCCTCCAGCGACTCCCAGAAGTCCAGCCCGTCGTTGGCCGGGTCGAACGCCGTACTCGTGGTCTCGGCGTCACCGGCCGAGTCGTCGTCGATCACGGTCGACGGCGGAACGCGTCCGCCCGGTCCGACGATCGTCGGTGCCGGTACGGCGGCCGTGCCGGTGACGGTTATCTTCGCGTTGGTCAGCTCGGTCGTGGTCAGGTTCGTCGTACCGCCGGAGCCGCCGGGGCGGAATTCGGCGACCGAGCCCTCGACGTTCAGGGCGTCACCGACGGACACGGTCGGCGCGGAGCTGGTGAAGACGAACACGCCCTCGCTGGTGGCCGGGTTGTCGTCCGGCTGCGAGTCCTGGAACCAGAAACCGTTGCTGCTCACCGCGGTGACGACACCGGTGACGTTGGAGACGCGCTTGCCATCGAGCGGCGAGCGGTGCGCGGCGCCCTGGATGTCGTGGATCTTGGCGTCCACGGGCGGCTCGGCCGGTCCACCGGTCAGCGTGCCCGGCGACGGGTTGCCCGCGGTGAAGTCGGCGCTGTTGTTGTCGGTGTCCTGCTTCGGGTCGTTGCGCGCGGCCGAAGTGGTGTTCGACAGGCCCGGCGCGGGCGCGGTCTCGGAGTCTCCGGCGGTGCCGTAGCCGACGTAGTCCTTCACGCTCGGGTCCGCGTGGCAGGTCGCTCCGCAGGCCAGTGCCGTCTGCGTGGTGACCAGCGCGACCTTGCCGGCCGTCGCGGACATCGCGATGGTGCCGGTGACGTTCGGGGTGGGCATCGGCTGGCCGTTCGCGCCGCCGCCCTCCTGGACCAGGTACGTCGCTCCCGGGTCGATGCTGCCGGTCAGCTTGGTGACCTGCCACGTGCTGCCGGCGGCCGACGCGTACTGGACCGACCAGCCGCTGACATCGATCGCGGCCGAGCCGTTGTTGGTCAGCTCGACGAAGTCGTTCGTGTACGGCGCGCCGCTGTTGCCGCCACCGCCGTACACCTCGGTGACGACCACATCGGTCGAAGCGGCCTGTGCGGGCGTGGCGAGGATGGCCACCGCCAACCCGGACGCGAGAAGACTGGTCGTGACCACGAGGGCGCCCAGGCGGCGCCGTGGTCGGTTCAGGGCAGACATGGCCCGGATTCTCACATCGGCAGATGTGCGTTCCTAGGTCCAACACGTGAACACACGGTGCGCGCCTCGAACGCACGGGTGATCATTCGCCCAGCGCGAGCAACTGGTACACCTCCACCGGCTCCGCCTTGCCCTTCAAACTCAGCAGTCCGAGTGACTCGGTGCGTGCCTGCGGCAGGAGCGCCTTCGTCGCCGGCCCGATCGCGACCGCCCCGCCCGGAGCCTTGCCTTCGATCCGCGACGCGACATTCACCGTGTCCCCGATCACGGTGTGCGTTCGTCCGCCCTCGGTCCCCAGCAGGCTCACCGACGCGATCCCGCTGTTGATGCCGACCCGGAACTTCGGCCAGTTCGGGTGCGAAGCCTGGACGGCGGCCGCGGCTGCCTGCAGGGCGAGTCCCGCGGCGGCCGCCAGGCGTGCGTGGTCCGGCTGGTCACCCCGCTTGTTGAAGGTGACCATCAACGCGTCCCCGATGATCCGGTCGACGTCGCCGCCGTGCCGTCGTACCACCTGCGGTACGACGACCTCGAAGTACGTGTTGAGCATCGCCGTGACCTCGGCCGGCCCGTGCTTCTCGGAGAACGTCGTGAAGCCCTGCAGATCCGCGAACAGGACGCTCAGCTCGCGCTCCCCGGACACGGTGCCGGCCTGGTACAGGTCTGCGAACCGTTCCTCGTACCACTGGATCCGCACCCCGGCCACGACCAGCACGAACGCCGACAGCATCAGCACATGCCATTCCCACCAGGACAGATGCCAGTTCCGCGCGAACACCAGCGCGACCATCGCCTCCGCCAGCAGCACGAACGCGGAGACCATCGACAGGAGCATCAACGACGGCCGGGCCCACCAGGTCTGCAGATACCGCACCGCGGCGACGGCATAGAGGATGATCGCGGGGATGGCGAGGGCGGTCAGGATGCCGTCGGCGGTCTCCGGCACCGCGGTCTGGTGCAGCGGCGGCAATCGCAGTATCGAAGCGACCGCCCATAACACCATCAGGAGCAGCAGAGCGACGCGGAGGCGACGGCCCCAGACGACGCCGGAGATGGTCAGACTCGACAGGAACGCGAACACGGAGCCCAGCGCGACCCCCACCGGCGTTGCGAGCGTGAAGCCGGCGTTCGGCGTGTCCAGCATGACCTTCGGCGTTGCGAGCGCGTGCAGTCCCAGAAACCCAGCCGCCGACAGGAACGCCAGCGACACGAACAGCACCCGCGCGTCACCTCGTCGTAGTGCCGTCGCACCGGTCAGATACGCCAGACCGGCGCTCAGCCCTGCCGTCAGCAACACCAGCCAGAAGTGCGTCGGATGATGCTCCCAGTGCAGATCCAGCTGTGGCTGGCGCAGTAGCAACACCAGCCCCGCGAGCGGTACGAGCAGCACCAGCGCGGTGAGCGCCACCATCGCGGGCGTGTAGACGAACCGCCGTTCAGGCATCCGAGGAGACCCTGAGATGGGTGTGGATCTGCGAGACCACCACGGATCCTTCGCCCACCGCCGAGGCCACCCGCTTCACCGACTCCGACCGCACGTCCCCGACAGCGAAGAGCCCGGGAACCGTCGTCTCGTAAGGCTGCGGCGGCCGGTTCTCGCGCCACAACGGATCCGCGGCCGCGTCGGACCCGGTCAGCACGAACCCGCGCGGATCCCGGGCCACGCCGTCCGGCAGCCATTCGGTCCCCGGCACCGCGCCGATCATCACGAACAATCCGTCGACCGGCAGGGTCTCCTCGGCGCCGGTCTTGCGATCCCGCAGCGTCATCCGCTGCAGCCGCCCGTCGCCGCCGCCGTCGACCACCTCGCTCGACGCCCGCACCGTGATGTTGTCCGCGGCATCGATCGCATCGATCAGGTACTTCGACATACTCGCCGTCAGGTCCTCGCCGCGGATCACCAGCAGCACCTGCCGGCAGTAGCGCGCGAGGTGCAGAACCGCTTGTCCTGCTGAGTTCCCGCCGCCGACCACACAGGCGTCCCGGTTCATCAGCCCGTGCGCCTCTGAGACGCTCGCGCCGTAGTACACGCCGTTCCCCATCAGCTTCTCCAGCGAGGGAACGTTGAGCCGCCGATAGGTGACGCCCGTCGCGAGGACGACTGCTCGCGCCGTCACCTCGCCCACATCACCGATCACCGCGCGGAACTCGCCGTCGCTTTTCTCGAGGTGCTCGACCGTCCGCATCAGCACGAAATGCGCCCCGAACACCCACGCCTGCTGATACCCGCGCTGCGCCAGATCCGACCCGCGAATACCGCGGGAGAAGCCGAGATAGTTCCGGATCAGCGAACTCGTGCCGGCCTGCCCGCCGATCGACTCCCGCTCGACGACGAGCGTCCGCAAACCCTCCGACGACGCGTACACCGCAGTTGCCAATCCACCAGGACCGGCACCGATCACCAGTACGTCGAACGACGTGTCGTCCGACGCCAACGTCGTCGGCACACCCCAGGCCTCGGCGATCTCCACATCGGTCGGATCACGCAGCAGGGTGCCGCCGACCGCCGGCATCCACACCAGCACGCGGTCGCCGGGATCCGGCTCGCCGATGAACTCCAATGCGTCGTTGGCGAGCGGCGTACCGCTGGCTCGGAACGCACTCGGGATGCCGTTGCGGGCAAGCAGGCTGCGGATCTCCTGGCCTCGGACCGATAGCTCGGCCGCGATCACCACGACCTCGCGCAGGTTGGCGACCTCGAACCGCGACCACTCCTGGACGAACTCGGCCACGGTCCGGTGGAACAGCTCGTCGTGCCCGATCCACGGTTTGAGGACGTAGTAGTTGATGTCGCCGACCGACATCGCGGTCAGGATCGCGGAGGCCGTCGTACGGTCGGCCCACGCGCCCCACTCGATCAGCAGCGCCCGGCGCGCGTCCGGATGCAGGGTCCGTGCGGCCGCGAAGAGTTCGGCGCGCTCGTCGTCGGGCAGCGCGTTGTCGACCATGACGACGGCGACCCGTTGTTCCGACTCGTGTGCTCGGCGTAGAACGTCCAACCCAGCCGCCGTCGTCGCCTCGCCGCGCACGCGGAAGTCGGAGCCGAAGCCGCGGTCCAACTCCGTTTCGCAACGCTCCAGACGCTCCGGGTCAGCGTCGACGACGAGCAGTAGCGGTCTGGCCGCCTTCAAGCGCGGCCGTCTCGGTTCACGATGCCCCCGGGGCTCCCCACCCATGGTGTGACGGTAGGTCCGCACAAACCGCGTGGCAATGCGTAAAGCGTTTGTTCGCCGGATCCCTGTCCGCCCCAGTGGGACAGGGATCCGGCAAGACCTCGAGGGCCTGTCTGGCAATCCACCGCCTACTGCGGGGATTGCCAGACAGGCCCTAGTTCACTGCGACTGCGGACCAGGCAGCCGCGACGGCCGCGCGCTCGCCGCTGCTGGCGCCGTACAGGTCGGTGGCCGCGTTCAGCGTCGCGGTCCGGGCCTGGGCGTACGTCGTGCCGCTGGTCATGTACGTCGTCAGCGCGCGGTACCAGATCTTGCCGAGCTTGTCGTGGCCGATGCCGGTGATCGACGAACCGTTGCAGGTCGGCGAGTTGTGCGGCAGGCCGCCGATCGTCTTCGCGCCGGTGCCCTCCGCGAGCAGGTACGCGAAGTGGTTCGCGATCGCCGACGAGTAGTGCACGTCGAGGTTGCCGACGCCGGAGCTGTAGCAGTCGGGGGACTGGCCGTCCTTGCTCGGCTTGTCCATGTAGCGCAGCGCCGGCCGGTCCTTCATGATCTTCTCGCCGATGTAGTAGTCACCCGGGTCGGCGGCGCTGTTGGAGTAGAACTCGACGAGGGTGCCGAAGATGTCGCTGGTCGCCTCGTTCAGGCCGCCGGACTCACCGGAGTACGTGAGGTTGGCGGTGTGCTCGGTGACGCCGTGGGACATCTCGTGGCCGGCCACGTCGATCGAGACCAACGGTCCCGCCGCGACGTTGTCGCCGTCGCCGTACGTCATCTGCTTGCCGTCCCAGAACGCGTTGACATAGTTGGTGCCGTAGTGCACGCGGCTCGGAACACCCTTGCCGTCGCCGAAGATCCCGTTCCGGCCGTGCACGTTCTTGTAGTAATCGAACGTGGTCGCGGCGCCGTAGTGCGCGTCGACGGCCGCCGATGCGCGGTCGGCGGTGGTGCCGGTGCCCCAGTGGTTGTCGGCGTCGACGAACTTCGTCGGCGTCGGGCAACCCAGCTGGAGGATCTGGCACAGGATCGAGTCGGTCTTGTTGTTCGCGTCCGCGGTGAATCCGTTGCCGCGAGTCGCGTCCGTCAGCGTGAAGCCGCCGGTGGCCGTCGACGTCTGCAGCGGCACGGTCCCGGAGTACAGGCTCTTGCCGTCACCGGCCGCGGTCTCGATGTGCTGCTCGCTGACCAGCTTCGCGCCGGTCAGGGCGTCGATCGTCGTGGTGATGCGGCTCGGCGTACCGTCGGCCTGGGTGCCGCCGGTGGTGACGAGGTAGGCCAGCCGCGGCGTGCCCTTGCGTGCCTCGATCACCAGGCTGGGCTTGCCCTCGGCCTTCAGGCCCTTGGCGAGTGCCTTCGCCGTTGCGGTCGCGACGCTGACCTTCGGCGTACGGCCGACGTTCGCGCTCTTGCTCAGCGTCAGACTGGCGCCCTTGAACGCGCCGTCCTTAGCCTGATGTACGACGACATCGCCGCCGAGCACCGGGAGGCCGCCGATTGTGCGGTCCATCCGGACGTGGCTGGAACCGTCGGCGTCGACGATGACGTCCTTGACCACGAACGTGTCGGCCGTCGTGGCCCGCAGCGCGATCAGGTTGCTGGTGATTGCTGACTTGGCCTTGGCGATGGCCGCGGCGGGGGTGGGGACAGGCGAGGCCGTCGGCGCGCCGGTTGATGCAGTGGCGCTGGTCAGTCCGAGGGCGGTCGTGGTCACCACTGCGGTGGCAGCGGCGATCAGGGCGGATCTGTTCATCCTCGCGCTCCTTCTCAGGTGTCCCGGGGGCCTCACGCCCCAGGAACGAGGTGCAGGAACGTTACCGCTCGGTCACCTACCGTGGCCATAGCTCGGGAAAAGTTGCCTTTCCCGCAAGGGGGTGGGGAATTCCGGGTTTTGGTCGGCGCGGGGCGATAGCGTCACGGCATGGCGAAGAGCACACCCGTGATGGTCACTGTCGGGGATCGCGAAGTGCGGGTTTCCAGTCCTGAGCGGGTCGTCTACGAGGCGACCGACTGGGCTCCGGAGGTCACCAAGCTTCAGGTCTGCGAGTACTTCATCGGTGTGGCTCCGGCGTTCATGCGTGCCTCCGGCGACCGTCCGGTCGCGTTGGAGCGCTGGCCGGGCGGCTGGCGCGAAGGTATGACGCTGTCGGTGGACGCGGTCGGTCGGCAGACGGGCGACGGCTTCTACTCCAAGCGCCTCCCGAAGGGCGCTCCCGACTGGCTCGAGACCTGCCGGGTGCTGACGCCGAACGACCGCCCGATCGACGAGCTCTGCCTGACCGAGCCGGCCGCCGCCGTGTGGGCCGCCCAGATGGGCACGCTGGTCTTCCATCCGTGGGCCGTCCGCAAGACCGATCTCGACTGCCCCGACGAGCTGCGCATCGACCTCGATCCCCAGCCGGGCGCGACCTTCGCCGACGCCCGACGAGTAGCGGGCGTCGCCCGGGAACTCCTCGAAGAGCTGGGACTTCGCGGGTATCCGAAGACCAGTGGCAACCGAGGGATCCACATCTACGTGCGGATCCGGCCGGAGTGGTCCTTCGACGAGGTCCGGCACGCCGCGATCGGCCTCGGCCGTGAGCTCGAGCGCCGCGACGACGGTGTCACCACGGCCTGGTGGAAGGAGCAGCGCCGCGAGGATGCGATCTTCCTGGACTTCAACCAGAACCTCCGGGACCGCACAGTCGCGGGTGCCTGGTCGCTGCGGCCTCGGCCTGGTGCACCGGTGAGTACGCCGATGTCCTGGGAGCGGTTGGCCGAGGTCGACGATCCGCGGGCGTTCAACCTGCACACGGTTCCGGAGTACCTCTCGGACGGTGATCCGTGGGCGGACATGGACGAGACGGCGTACGCGCTCGATGCGTTGCTGCGGTTGTGGGAGGAGCTGCCCGGCGGGGAGCTGAACTTCCCGCCCGACTACCCGAAGATGCCGGGTGAGCCGCCGCGCGTCCAGCCGAGCAAGAAGGTTGCCGAGCACTGGGACGAGCAGGGCAACCGGATCGCCCCGGACTGACACTTCGGGAAGCTGCTTCGTCGTAGTGGTGTCAAAGAGTTCATCCGCTAAGGAGAAACACCACTATGGACGCCCGTCTCAACCTGTTCACCAACCCGGTGCTCGGTAAGTTCATCAAGCACCTCAACGCGGCCGCCCGGGTCGCGCTGGACGCCGGCGTACCGCTCACGACCCTCGAGCTGGTCGAGCTGCGGGCCAGCCAGATCAACGGCTGCGCCGTCTGCGTCGACATGCACTCGAAGGACGCCGCACACCACGGCGAGACCGCGGTCCGGATCAACCTGGTGGCGACGTGGCGCGAGGCCACCGTCTACACCGATGCGGAGCGTGCCGCACTGGCGCTGACCGAGGCCGGCACCCGGATCGCCGACGCCGCCGGCGGAGTCCCCGACGACGTCTGGCTGAACGCGACCAAGTACTACGACGAGAACCAGTTGGCGGCGCTGGTCGGCGCTATCGCCGGCATCAACACCTGGAACCGCCTCAACGTCATGACCCAGCAACCCGCCGGCGACTACGTCCCGGGGCAGTGGGGCTGACCTTTCCCACCGCGTTTGGTGGGTACACCCATCAAACGCGGGGTTGGCCAACCGGAATCCGGGGTGTCAACCCTGCTTTTGGTGGGCATACCCACCAAACCTAGATAGTGCGGAGGGCCCCGCCGTCGATCGGGATGATGGTGCCGGTCAGGTAGGAGGCGGCGGGGGAGAGGACGAAGGCGGCGACCCGGCCGAACTCCTCGGGCGTGCCGTAGCGGCGCAGGGGGATGGTCTTCTCCGACGCCCGGCGGGTCGCCTCGGGGTCGCCGCCCTTGCCGTCCAGCTCCTTCAGGCGGTCGGTGGAGATGCGGCCGGGCATCAGGCCGTTGACCCGGATGCCGTTCGGGCCGAGCTCGTCGGCCAGCGTCTTGGCCACCATCGCCAGGCCGGGGCGGAGACCGTTCGAGATCGCCAACCCGTTGATCGGGGACTTCACCGACGACGACAGCACGAAGGCGATCGACGTACCCTCCGACCCGGCCCGGGCGACCGCGCGAGCGATCCGCAGCCCGCCGAGGAAGACGCTCTCGAACGCCGATCGCCAGTCGTCCTCTTCGCTGTCGAGCGCCGTGCCGGGCCGAGGCCCGCCGACGCTGATCAATGCGCCGTGCAGCGCGCCCCACTTCGCGATCGCGGTCGCCGCCAGCCGCTCCGCGCTCTCCGGATCGGCGTTGTCGACCGGGATTCCGACGACATTCTCGCCGAGCTCGGCCGCGGCGCGGGAGATCGACTCCTCGTTGCGGCTGGAGATCACCAGCCGCGCGCCGTCGGCAGCAAGGGCCTTCGCGGTGGCGAAGCCGAGTCCGGCGCTGGCGCCGGTGACGATGTAGGTGCGATCGCGCAGTCCGAGGTCCACATCACCATCCTGCCCCACCACACCGCCTGGCGCACCTCGACAGTTCGTGGCCCCCGGCAAGAACTAGTACGCCGACTTGCGCAGCGGCGACTCAGCTGTGGTCAGATGCCAGGCGGTGTTGACCAGGCCGAGATGGGAGAACGCCTGCGGGAAGTTCCCGAGCATCCGGCCCGACGTGACGTCGTACTCCTCGGCCAGCAACCCGACATCGTTGCGCAGGGCAACGAGTCGTTCGTAGAGATCGCGGGCCTCGCCGACCCGGCCGATCATCGCCAACGCGTCCGCGAGCCAGAACGAGCAGATCAGGAACGTGCCCTCGCTGTCGTTGATTCCGTCGTCGGTGTGCTCGGTCAGATAGCGCCGGACGAACCCGTCCGACGCCAGCTCCCGCTGCACCGCCTCGACAGTCCCGATGACTCGCGGATCGTCCGCCGGCAGGAACCCGACCTGCGGGATCAGCAGTACGGCGGCATCCAGCGCCTTGCTGCCGTACGCCTGCGTGAACGTGTTCCGGTCCACGTCGTACGCCTGCGCACAGACCGCCTTGTGGATCTCGTCGGCCCGCGCCCGCCACTCCTTCGCCGGCCCGTTCAGCCCGAACCGCTGCACCGCCCGCGCGGCCCGGTCGAACGCGACCCACGCCATCACCTTCGAGTACGTGAAGTGCTGCCGCCCGCCGCGGACCTCCCAGATGCCTTCGTCCGGCTGGTCCCACACGTCGTCGAGATGCGCCATCAGGCCGCGCTGCACCTGCCACGCCTCATCGGTCGCGCCGATCTGGTGCTCGCGGGCCAGCGCCAGAACGTCCATCACCTCGCCGAACACGTCGATCTGCAGCTGCTCGGCGGCCGCGTTCCCGATCCGGACCGGCGCCGACTCGGCGTACCCCGGGAGCCAGCCGGCCTCGAACTCGGTCAGCCGGCGTTCACCGGTGACGCCGTACATGATCTGGAGGTCCGCGGGCGAGCCCGCGATCGCGCGGAGCAGCCAGTTTCGCCAGGCCTCGGCCTCGTCGGTGTAGCCGGCGCGCAGCATCGCGGACAGCGTCATCGTTGCATCGCGCAACCAGCAGTACCGGTAGTCCCAGTTCCGTTGGCCCCCGAGCGTCTCGGGCAGCGACGTGGTCGGCGCCGCGACGATCCCGCCGGACGGCGCGTAGGTGAGCGCCTTCAGCGTCAGCACCGACCGCGTGACCTCTTCGCCGAAGTCGGTCGAGCTGTGGCTCCGGCCGATCCACTCCCGCCAGAACGTCTCGGTCGGCTCCAACGACTGCAGCGCATCCGTCGGCTCGGGCAGCGGATGGTGCGACGGATGCCAGGTCAGCACGAACCACGCCCGGTCGTTCTCCGACACGCGGAAATCGGCGTACGTCGCGAGGTCGCGTCCGTACTGATGCACGTCCGACCGCAGCGACACCGCATCCGGTCCCGCGATCGCATCGATCTGCCCGTCGTCGGACCGCCGTACCCACGGAACGACGTGACCGTAGTCGAACCGCAGCTTCAACTCCGACCGCATCTCGACCGACCCGCTGACGCCTTCGACGATGCGTACGACGTCCGGCGCGGCATCGCGTGGTGGCATGAAGTCGATCACGCGCACCGTGCCGGTCGAGGTGGACCACTCGGTCTCCAGCACGAGCGTGTCACCGCGGTAGTGCCGGCTGCTGATCGCGTCCGCGTCCCGCGGCGCGATCCGCCAGTGGCCGTTGTCGTCGCTGCCGAGCAGCGCGGCGAAACAGGCAGGCGAGTCGAAACGCGGGAAGCACAGCCAGTCGATCGATCCCTGCTTCGACACCAGTGCGGCGGTCTGCAGGTCACCGATCAGCGCATAGTCCTCAATCCTTCGCCCCGGCACGGGCCTCGGGCCGCTCGACGGCTTCTGGCTGCTCTGGCGCGGGCTTCTTGGCACCGCGGACCTCCTGTCGGGAGAAGTAGACGAGTCCGCCGACGGCCAGCAGCGCGAAGAACCACCACTGCAGGCCGTAGAAGAAGTGTGGGCCGTCGTCGATCTCCGGACCCGGGAAGCTCATGAAGGCCGGATCGTTCGCCGGCTCCTCCTTGGTCACCATCATGTAGCCGTCGTACAGGTTCAGCCCGAGCACCTTCGCGAAGTCCGGGCCGTTGATGAGTCGCGCCGTACCGCCGTCCGGGATGCCGCCGTTCGTGTGGCCGCCGCGTTCGCTGCGCTGCAGGCGCCCGGTGACCGTCACCTCGCCGGTCGGCACCGCGGGGATCTTCAGCGGCATCAGTTCCGAACTCTGCCTCGGCAGGAACCCGCGGTCGATCAGGACCGCCTTCCCGTCGGCGAGGACCAGCGGGGTGACGATCTCGAAGCCCGGCCGGTCGTCGATGTTGCGGTACTTGAGCACGATCTGCTTGGCCGCGTCGTACCGTCCGGTGACGACGGCGGTGCGCCAGGCGTGCTGGTCGCCGACGACGCCCGGCGGGCCCAGAATCTGGTCGATCGGCGCCGGCGCCGCGGCCAGGTTCGTCCGGGTCACCTCGTTCCGCGCCTTGCGTTCCTCGAGGCGATGGAACTGCCAGCGACCGAGCTGCACGCACACGAAGGCGAGCACGAGGACAGCCAGCGCGGCGGCGATCCAGCGGACGTTCATCAAGCGACCCACGTCTCGAACTTAAGCCATGCCCTGAAATCGCCGACGCGCGGCACGTACGCTGGTGTGATGACAGCGATCCAGGAGGCGACTCAGACGGGGCTGGCGGACCGGTTCGGCCGGCTCGCCACGGACCTCCGGGTCTCGCTCACGGACCGCTGCAATCTGCGGTGTACGTACTGCATGCCGGAAGAGGGTCTGGACTGGCTCGCCAAGCCCGAGCTGCTCACCGACGACGAGGTGATCCGGCTGGTTTCGGTCGCCGTGACGCACCTCGGCGTGAACGAGATCCGCTTCACCGGCGGCGAACCGCTGCTCCGCCGCGGCCTGGTCGGGATCGTTGCCCGGACAACGCAACTCACGCCGCGCCCCGAGGTTTCGCTGACCACGAACGGGATCGGCCTTGCCCGGCAGGCCCAGGCGTTGAAGGACGCCGGCCTGGATCGGGTGAATGTGAGCCTCGACACTGTGCGCCCGGACACCTTCAAGCGGCTCACCCGCCGCGACCGCGCGCACGACGTCATCGCCGGTCTCGAGGCGGCCCAGGCGGCCGGCCTCACACCGGTGAAGGTGAACGCGGTCCTCATGCGCGGCGTGAATGACGCCGAAGCGCCGGAATTGCTGGAGTTCTGCCTCGAGCGCGGCTACGAACTGCGGTTCATCGAGCAGATGCCGCTGGACGCGCAGCACGGCTGGGACCGGTCGACGATGATCACCGCCGACGAGATTCTCGAAACCCTGTCCGGCCGGTTCGCGCTGACACCCGACGACGCCTCGAAGCGGGGGAGTGCGCCGGCCGAGTCGTTCCTGGTCGAGGGTGGGCCTCAGACCGTCGGCATCATCGCGTCGGTCACCCGGCCGTTCTGCGGGGACTGCGACCGGGTCCGGCTGACCGCCGACGGTCAGGTCCGCGACTGCCTTTTCGCCCGCACCGAGTCCGACCTTCGGACGGCGTTGCGGAACGGCGCGGACGATGCCGAACTGGCCGACCGCTGGCGGCGCGCGATGCGGAACAAACTTCCGGGCCACGGCATCAACGACCCCAGCTTCCTGCAACCGTCCCGGCCGATGTCCGCGATCGGCGGATGACGGTCATACCGGCCCAATCCGGAAATGTACTTTTTCGCTAGGCGACATTCACTCGGTGAATGGTTCGACCTCGCGCAGGAATGACCGCCGGGCCAGGAAGTCGGACAAGCTCTCCTTGTGTTCGTCGCAGGCGAGCCAGGTCTTGCGCCGGTCAGGTGTGTGGATCTTGGGGTTGTTCCACAGCACCGCCCAGGTTGCAGGCTTGCCGCATCCCCTGGCGGAGCAGACCGCCGGTGCGGCTTCTTCACTCATGCGCTGGCGCCATTCCTCTGCATTCCTGATGTCTCAATAATCAATAGCCTGGACAAAATGAAGCGACGTCGGACAGCCACGGGGGGAGCCGTCCGACGCCGCATCAAGTCCCTGAATTTCACTCATGAACTTCAGAGCACGCGGGAGATTCTGACACGGATCAGTACAAGTTTTCCAGTCCCGGCCGAGATCACTTTTCGGTGTCGGTCCGGGGGTCGTGACGGGGGCCCTGATGCGGGTCCTCGTCCTGCGGTACGACGACCGTCGGACGCTCGCCGATCGCGAGCCTCGACGGTGCGATGTAGGGGTCGGCGGCGGGCTGCGTCGCCGATCGTTGAGCATTCGCCAGCACCACCGCGAAGTACGGCAGGGCGATCGCGCCGACGACGAACAGCCAACGCCACGGCGACGGGGTCAGGACCGCCAGCACGAAGCAGACGATCCGGATCGACATCATCCAGGCGTAGCGCACGATCCGGCTGTCCAGATCCTCGGACCGGCCCGGCTGTGCACTCGTCACCGAAATGACTGTCTCGCCGGTCCGCTCACGGTGTCGCGACATCTATCCTCCTCAGCAAGAACAACGGTACGCCGCGCCGCCCGCCCCCGCGCAGCCAGGATGGAGAGGAATGTCGCATGACCGATCGCACCTACCGCGTCACGGAGATCGTTGGCACCTCCAAGGAGGGGCTGAACCAGGCGATCACCAACGGAATCACCCGCGCAGGGGACACGCTGCGCCACCTCGACTGGTTCGAGGTCACCGACATCCGGGGCCATCTGTCCGACAACCAGATCGACCACTACCAGGTGACCATGAAGGTCGGCTTCCGCCTCGAAGACTCCTGATCTCCCAGGTGATCCTCCGTGGCCCGTCCCCGGTCGAGCGGGGACGGGCCGCGGCGTTGTAGCGTTCGTGCCGCTGACTTGTGTGCTGACGGGTGAGGAGGGCTTGTGGGTAGGTCTGTGTTGGTGACCGGCGGTAGCCGGGGGATCGGGCTGGCGATCGCCGCCGCGTTCAAGGAGGCCGGCGACCAGGTCGCGGTCACGTACAACACCAGCCCGCCGCCGGAGGGCTTCCTCGGTGTGAAGTGCGACATCACCGTCCAGGAGCAGGTCGACGCCGCCTTCGACACGATCGCGGAGCAGCACGGCCCAGTCGAGGTGCTGGTGGCGAACGCCGGCATCACCCGGGACACGCTGCTGCTGCGGATGTCCGACGACGACTGGGACTCGGTCATCGAGACCAACCTCAGCGGGTCGTTCCGGGTCGCGCGCCGGGCCGCGAAGGGCATGCTGCGGCTGCGCAAGGGCCGCATCGTCTTCATCTCTTCGGTGGTCGGCCTGCTCGGCTCGCCGGGCCAGGTGAACTATGCGGCGAGCAAGTCCGGCCTGATCGGCATGGCCCGCTCGATCGCGCGGGAGCTCGGGAGCCGCGGCATCACTGCGAACGTGGTCGCTCCGGGCTTCGTCGAGACCGACATGACCGCGGTCCTGCCGGAGGAGACCCAGAAGCAGTACCTGAGCCAGATCCCGCTCGGCCGCTTCGGCCTGACCGAGGAGATCGCGAACGCGGTCCGCTGGCTCGCCTCCGAAGAGGCCGGCTACATCACCGGTGCGGTGATCCCGGTCGACGGCGGCATCGGGATGGGGAACTGATGGGCATCCTCGACGGCAAGCGCATCCTGGTCGCCGGAGTCACCCTCGACTCGTCGATCGGCTTCGCCACGGCCAAGGTGGCGCAGGAACAGGGCGCCACCGTCCTGATCTCGAACTTCGGCCGCGCGCTCAGCATCACCAAGCGGATCGCGAAACGCCTGCCGACCGAGCCGCCGGTACTGGAGCTCGACGTCACCAACCCCGAGCACCTGGCCGCGCTGCCCGATGCGGTCCGCGAGCATGTCGACGGTCTGGACGGGGTCGTGCACTCGATCGCGTACGGGAACCCGGAGACGATCCTCGGCGGGAAGTTCCTGGACGGTCCGTGGGACGACGTGTCCCAGGCGGTGCACGTCTCGGCGTACAGCCTGAAGGCGCTCGCGGTGACCTGCGCGCCGTTGATGAGTCGTGGTGGCAGTGTCGTCGGGCTGACGTTCGACGCGACCGTCGCCTGGCCCGGGTACGACTGGATGGGTGTGGCGAAGGCCGCCCTCGAGTCGACCAGCCGGTACCTGGCCCGCGATCTCGGTGCCCAGGGCATCCGATGCAATCTGGTCTCGGCCGGTCCGCTGAAGACGCTGGCGGCGAAGGCGATCCCGGGCTTCGAGAAGTTCGAGGAGCCGTGGCTGGACCGCGCCCCGCTCGGCTGGGACCCGTCCGACCTCGAGCCGACCGGCCGCACGATCGTCGGTCTGCTCAGCGACTTCTTCCCCGCGACCACGGGCGAGATCGTCCACGTCGACGGCGGCTACCACGCGATGGGTGCGTGATAGGTGGCCACATCGCTGGTTGAGCTCCGCGTCCTGGACGGCGCCAACCTCTACTTCAGTCGTGCCGCGGTCAAGTTGACGCTCGACGTCTCGTCGATCGTCGACGCCCCTGCACCGGCCGCCAAGGCCTACGGGCAGGCGATCGGTCTCGGCACCACCCGGCCCGGCCGGATCGGGTCGGGCTTCCGGCAGCGGTTCGCGATCCGCGTCGTCGGTCACGTCGTACGACGGATCGCGCGCGAGGCCGGGATCGGGCGGATCGGCGTCCGGGTCCGCCCGGAGAACGACGTACGGCGGTTGGTCGTCGCGTTTCCGTGGGCGCACGAGGCCCGGGCGCGGGCGCTCGGTGCGGCGATCGTCGAAGTGCTGGATGCGTTCGGAGCTGAAGATCTGAGCGAGCTGATCGCGGCCGTGGGCGAGCGGGTGCGGGACGAGCCGCCGGGCAACCCGCCGCCGACGCTGCGGCCCAAGGTCCCGGTGGTCGCGGTGACCGGGACGAACGGCAAGACCACCACCTCGCGGATGATCGCGCACATCGGTCGCGCCGCCGGCCTGCACGTCGGCTGGTCGAGCACCGACGGCGTGTACTTCGACGGCGAACTGATCAAGTACGGCGACTTCTCCGGCCCGAGCGGCGCGGCGCAGGTGCTGTCCCAGCCCGGGATCCAGCTCGCCGTCGTCGAGACCGCACGCGGCGGGATCCTGCGCCGCGGGGTCGGCATCGCCTACAACGACGTCTCCGTCGTCACCAACGTCAGCGCGGATCACCTCGGTCTGGGCGGGATCGACACGATCGACCAGCTCGCCGAGGTGAAGGCGGTCATCACCCAGATCACCCGGCCGCGCGGCTGGTGTGTGGTGAACGGCGACGACCCGCGGACGTTCGCGATGCGGCTCGGCTCGCCGGCGAAGTGCTGGGTGTTCTCGCGTGATCCCGACTCGCCGTCGATCCGGGCGGTCCTCGACGAGGGCGGCCGGGCGACGACGGTGCTCGACGGGTTCGTGACGGTGCTGGACCAGTCGCGTGATCCGGAGCCGCTGCTGAAGGTCGTCGACGTACCGATGACGTTGTCGGGGCTGTCGCACTACAACGTCGAGAACACGCTGGCCGCGGCGTCGGCGGCGCTCGGGCTCGGGCTGCCGCGGGCGGCGGTGATCGAGGGGCTCAGCACGTTCGCGCCGAACGAGAACAACCCCGGCCGGATGAACATGTACTCGCTGCGCGACTTCACCGTCGTCATCGACCTCGCGCACAACGAGGCCGGGCTGGAAGCGCTGATCGAGATCATGAACGGCGTCCGGCCGGACGGCGGGCGGCTGATGCTGGCCCTCGGTTCGCCGGGGGACCGGGCCGACGACATGGTCGCGGCGCTGGGTGCGATGGGTGCGCGGGCGACGGACCGGGTGGCGATCGGTCACAAGAGCGACTACCTGCGCGGACGGCCGCCGGCGGAGCTCGAGGCGGTGTTCCGCGAGGGCGCCGCATCGGTGGGCGTTGACGACGTACCGGCGTACCCGACCGAGCTCGAGGCGGCGCAGGCGCTGGTCGCGGAGGCGCAGGCGGGCGATGTGGTGGCCGTGATGTCTCTGCAGGATCGGGCGAGTCTTGACGCCTGGTTGCGGTCCGAGGGAGCTACTGTCGACACACCGGAGACCTTGAAGAGCAAGGTCGAGAGAGCCCAGCACTGAGCCCCGACCGCCCGAGGTAGGGGTGGGAACGGGGTTTGTATGCGCTACCTGTGGTCGATTCCGGCCGCGGTGGTCGCCTGGTTCGTGGGCGGCTTCTCCGCGACGTACCTGAAGGGACTTCCTGACGGTACGACGTACTTCGTGCCGCCGCGGATCGATCTCGTGCTGCTCGGCGGATTCGCGGGCGGTGTGCTGGCCGGGTTGCTGATCGGTCGCGTGCGCGCCGCCGTACCGGTGGTGCTGGTCGTTGCCGCGGGCATGTGGTGGCTGACCGGGAACTCGTTCTCCGACCGGGACATGCTGATCACGTTGCTGGCGGCAAGCGCTGTCGGTGCGTTCTTCGGTGCCATCGGCACCAGAAGCTCGGTGGTCGCGGCGTTCGCGCTCGCGCTGCCGATCGCCTGGTACGCGCAGCGGCCGGCCGAGCAGTTGGCCGACTGGCGCTGGATCTGGCAGCTGAACGGCCTGTTGGTCGGCGCCGGGCTCGCGCTGCTGCTGTACTTCGCCTGCTGGAAGCGCGGGTGGCGCTCCGTGGGCTCCTGGATTCCGCTGGCCGGGTTCTACCTGGTGTGCAACGGCTTCGTCGAGGCTGTGCAGGTGGTCGCCCGCTCCAACGGCAAGCCGATGGACGCGGTCGGTGATGCGTCGACCGAGGCGTTCTTCCAGTCGTTCCAGCCGTTGCTGCGCGAGTACTGGCCCTGGATGGTGGTCGCCGTACTGCTCGCGATCCCGATGGTGGCGCTCAAGCTCCGCGCCCTCCCGCCACCACCGCCGCCTCCGGACCCGTACGCCGACCGCTCGAACGACGCCGTACTCTCCGACGACCTCGACTGGATCGACGAGCAGGAGGCTCCCCGCCGCCTCCTACCCCGCCGCCAGCCGGTGAACTAGCTCCTACCGCGGGCTCGGGGCGATCTTCCCGGCCGCATCCAGCGGCGTGACTGCGGTGATCTGGGCCTCGGCCGCGTTGACCACCACCGCGAAGAACCTGAAGCGGCTGCTGTTCGGTGTACCGATCGCATCGGTGTCGTACGTCTTGCCGCCAGCGGTGACGCGGACCTTGCGTGCCTCCGCGGACACTGCACCCATGACCATCGTGAGATGCATGGGGGAGCCCGCGTTCGGAATCACCGCCGGGACGGTCTTGTACTGCGAACGCTGGTCGGGCTGCCAGTTCTCGTAGAAGCAGCCTTTGGCGCCGCCGAAGCTCTTCGCCGGACCCTCGTCGGTGATGACGAGACAGCCGGCGCTGTAGTACGACGCGACCGCCCAGTGCTCATTGGGGATGCTGCCGTCGGTGACATAGAAGGCCGGCGCGTACTTGAGCGCGTCCGGCTGTGTGGTGAACGCCGGCTCGTCGGACCACGGCTGAGGAAGTGGCGTGTACCTGAAGTCGAGGTTCTGGCTCCGCTGCGAGGGACTCTGCGAGGGCGTCGCGACGCCGGGCTCTGCCGACTTGATCGAGCCGATGACCGTGCCCGCCACGACGACGGCGATCGCTACGGCCGCCGCGCACACCGCGGCCGCCGTACGGCGACGCAGTTGGCGACTCTTGATCCGTAACCGGATCGGGGCCGCGGGGTCGGCCGGCTCGGGCCGGTCGTCGGTGAGCAGCGCGAGCTTGGCTCCCAGATCGTCAGTCATCAGATCCCCCTTTCGGTGAGGTCGGCCAGTTCGTCCGGGGTGGCGAACGTGATGTCGGTGCGGAGCGCTTCCAGGCCACGGCGGGTGTGCTGCTTCACGGCGCCGACCGAGCAGCCGAGGAGGTCGGCGACGGTGCGCTCGGACAAGTCCTCGGCGTACCGGAGGTAGACGGCGGCGCGCTGCCGCGGGCTGAGGCGTGCCATCGCCTGGTGGATCGCGAGGCGTTCGTCCACCTGGACGGTCGCCGGATCGACGACGGTCTCCGGTGGTGTCTCGGTGGGGCGTTCACCTTGCCAGCGACGGCGACGGGCGGACAGGAAGGTGCTGGCGATGATCTTGCGCAAGTACGCCTCCGGGTTCCCGTCGCGCACCTTCTGCCAGTGGAACCACAGCTTGGTGAAGGCGTCCTGCGCCAGGTCCTCCGCCTTCTGATGGTCCAGGGTGAGCGCATAGGCGAGCCGCGCGGTCGCGGTCCACCGCGCCCGCACGAACTCGTCGAAGTCGTCCTCGGCTGTCATCCGCACACCCCTATAACGCGATCAACAGCGTCGCAGGGTGACAGGTCAGGCGAGTTCCCGTTCGGGTTCCGCGGGCTCCTCGTCCGGGGGTACGAAGTCGGGGTCGCCGCCTTCGTCGCCCGAGCGGGCTCCGGCTTGGGCGAGGTGGGAGACCGATTCGAGCTCGGACAGGACCTGCTGGTGCTGGTCGACGCAGAGGACGACGAGGTCGCCGGGGTTCGAGCGGTTGAGCGCGTGCTTGACCGCGTCCAGCTCTTCGAGCACGGTGTCGACCTGGCGGCAGCGGGCGCCGTTCTCCATCGCGCCGCGTACGCCGGCCTCGACCAGGGCGGCCGACTCGCCGCGCTTGCGTCCGCGCAGCCGGGCGTCCTCGCGTACGACGACCACGTCGAAGTGCTGCGCCGCGACCTCACCCAGCTCGCGGATGTCGTCGTCGCGGCGATCGCCCGCAGTCGCGATCACGCCGATCCGGGACGGCCGCCCGAGCTCTGACGACGCGGTCAGGCTCTCGCCGAGACGATCCACGAAGTCGCCGAGCATCCGCATCGCCGGCGCGTTGTGGCAGTAGTCGACGATCACGGTCCGCCCGTCCACGTCGATCTCGTTCAAGCGTCCGGGCGACAGGTAGTACGACGTACTGAACGTTCGCAAGCCCTGCCGGATGTCGTGCAATGAAGCGCCCGCCGCGAACGCAGCCGCCGCGGCGGCCATCGCGTTCTGCACGTTCATCATCGCCCGCCCGCCGAACGTTGCCGGCAGCAAGTGAGTCCACGCCAACTGCATCGACCGCCGGCCGTGCTTCACCACGATCATGTCGCCCAGGTCGGACCGCTCCAGCACGACCGCGCGACCACCGCGCCGGCAATGTCCCTCGATGTAGTCGCGGACCTCGCTGCCCGGCTCGGCCATGCTGAACCACACGACCTGCCCCGAGCACTTGCGGCGCATCTTCCGGACCAGCGGATCGTCGGCATTGAGTACGGCGTACCCCGTCCGCGGCACCGCCTCGACCAGCACCGCCTTCACGTCCGCGAGCTGCTCGAGCGTGTCGATACCGCGCAGACCGAGGTGATCGGGCTGGATGTTCAGCACCACGGCCACGTCGTTGCGCTCGTACCCGAGGCCCTCGCGCAGGATCCCGCCGCGCGCCACCTCGAACACCGCGAAGTCGACCCGCGGGTTCTGCAGCACCATCCGCGCCGACTTCGGCCCGGACGCGTCCTGGCGGATCACCAGCCGCTCGTCGATCACGATGCCGTCGGTCGACGTCATCCCGACCTTGCGCCCGAGTCCCTTGAAGACGTGGCTGATCATCCGCGAGGTCGTGGTCTTGCCGTTGGTACCGGTCACCGCGACGATCGGGATCCGGCTGGTCGCGCCCGGCGGGAACAGCATGTCGACGACAGGCTTCGCGATGTACTGCGGCTCGCCGATCGTCGGGTTCGTGTGCATCCGGAACCCGGGGGCCGCGTTCACCTCGCAGATCGCGCCGCCGGTCTCACGCACCGGCTGGGTGATGTCCGGGCAGATGAAGTCGATACCGGCGATGTCGAGCCCGATCATCCGGGCCGCCTCCTCGGCGATCTCGACGTTCTCCGGGTGCGCCTCCCAGGTCCGGTCGATCGAGATCCCGCCGGTGGACATGTTGCCGGTGAGCGTCAGCTTCACCATCGCGTCCTCGGGCGGTACGTCGTCCAGCTCGAAGCCCTGGTCGCGGACGAGCTGCCGTGCGGCGGCATTGATGGTGATCCGGGTCAGGATCTTCTCGTGGCCGACACCGCGGCGCGGGTCCGCGTTGGTGATGTCGACCAGCTCGGCCACGGTGTGGATGCCGTCGCCGACCACGTGCGCGGGCACGCGTTCGGCGATCGCCTCCATCCGGCCGTTGATGATCAGGCAGCGGTAGTCCTTGCCGGTGACGAAGTTCTCCACGATCACCGACCCGCGCCGGGACTGCTCGGCGGCGATCGGGAACGCCTCGCGGACCGCGTCGGCGTCCTGCAGGTTCAGGCAGACGCCGCGGCCGTGGTTGCCGTCGAGCGGCTTGCACACGACCGGGTAGCCGATCTTGTTCGCGACCGTGACCGCTTCCTCGACCGTGCGGATCGATTCCGACCGCGGCACCGGCAGACCGGCTGACGCGAGCAGGCGGGTGGTGAGGTCCTTGTCGCTGGCAACGTCCACCGCGATCGAACCGGTCTCGGACGTCATCGTGGCCCGGATCCGCTTCGCGTGCACGCCCTGGCCGAGCTGCACCAGGCTGGCCTTGTTCAGCCGGATCCACGGGATGTCGCGGGACACCGCCTCGTCCACGATCGCCTGCGTCGACGGGCCGAACGCCGTACGCTCGGCCTGCTTGATGAACTTCTCCAGCTCGGTGGTGAAGTCGAACGCCGGGTCCGGCTGGACCAAGTTGTTCACGAACCGTACGGCGAGTTCACCGGCGGCGAGCCCGACCGCTTCGTCGGCGTACGCGTAGACGATGTTGTAGATGCCGGGGGAGCCCTTGACCTGCCGGGTCTTGCCGCGGCGCATGTCGTGGCCGGCCTCTTGCTGGAGTTGCAGCGAGACATGCTCGGCGATGTGGCCGAGCCAGGTGCCTTCGTACAGGCGCTCGATGAACCCGCCCCGGCGGCCGCGCGAGCAGTGGTGCTGGTCGAGCCGGGGGAGGTCGGCCAGCAGTCGCTCGGTGAAGCCGGGGATGGTGTTCGACGGGAAGTTCTCGAGCGAGCCCAGGTCGACGACGAGGTGGATCGCGGGTTCGTAGCTCCAGATGTTCGGGCCGCGGTAGACGCGGGTCTCGATGATCTTCAGGTCGGGCGCCGGGGTGCCGGTGGTCTCGGTCATGCGGGGCATCACACTTCTGGTTGCGTGCGGTCGGGGAGTTCGGAGTCGGCGCCGGCCGTGATCGGCTCGGTCGCCTCCGGTCTGGACTCCCCGGCGGCCGCTGATTTCTTCGACGTGCGGCGGCCCGCCCGTTTCTTGCGGTCCGCGTAGTACTTCGGTGAGACCCCTTCGGCCGCGATCTCCTTCGCGAGCTTGCGAAGGTCCGCCTCGGCCGCCTGCATCTCGGCGAGCTCGGTCGCCGGCGGCTGCTTGCCGAACGACAGCAGCACGCGGTTCTGCAGGTCGAACGTCGCGGTGGCCGGCAGCACATGCAGTACGACGCCGGACGCGAGCAGCGGCTCGGACCGGCCGGCGTAATGCCCGTTGGACGTGATCCGGCTGCCGTCGAAGATCGTCACCGCGCCGCGGCCGACGACCTCCAGATGCGAGCCGCGGAACACGGCAGCGGTGTCCTCGTCGACGCCGATCCCGAGCAGGCCGGGAGACTGGGCGACGAGCGAGAGCAGCCGGCCGTATCGGTTGCGCTGGGCGAAGTGCTGGTCGACGATCGCGCCCTGGACCAGGCCGAGACCGCCGGACAGCTGGCTCATCCGCTGCCGCGGGGTGGCGCCGGAGCGCCCGAACGCGATCATGTGCTCGGCCAGGATGCTCGCCCCGGCCGACGTACCACCGACGGCAGCACCGCGCGCGTGGGCGGCCGTGACGGCGCGACCGAACGCCGTACCGGTGACGACGCCCGCGAGCTTGAGCTGGTTGCCTCCGGTCATGAACACACCGGTCGCGTCGTTCAACGGGGAGATAAAGGCCGGGTCGTCGGCGTCCTCCCGGTTCTCCGGGCGAACGCCGACCACACTCTCGGCCCCGAGCGCCGCGAACAGGGCCCGGTACACGTCGATCACATCCGGGCCGAGCGCGGACGCCGTGGGAACCACGACGATCCGCGCCTTCGACCCTCCGGCGGCCTCGACGAACTCCTGCAACACCGTCCGCTTCTTCAGCTTGTCCTCGGCCCCACCGATAGCGAACAGGGCACCCGGCCCACCCTGCAGTTCAGACATACGCGAAGAATAGGTGCTCACCCCCGGTTACACCGCAATCCACTCACCGAGTCCGCAGTACGGCCCGCCCCTTGATCCTCCGGTCGAGGACTGCCTCGACCACGTCGACTGCGTTCCGCCAGGACTCCTCGACCTCGACGCCGACATCGAGCTTGAAAGCCGCAACCAGGTCGACCAACCGCTTCAGATCGGTATGGATGGTGTCCTGCGCGGTCACCTCGTCCAGGTCGCCGAGGAACTGGATCCGGCCACCCGTGGAGCGGTGCCGGCGACGGATGCGGAAACTCACCTGTTCGTCGCGGTCAGGCGTTGCCACCGCTACCAGCAGGCCCTCAGGCTCCAATGACTCGATGGCCCCGCCGAGAACCTCGCCGCCAACCGTGTCGATAGTCAAGTCGACCGGGTACCCGACATGGTCGTGCACGGTATGCGCACCGGGGATCCCGTCGAGCGGGCGGTGGCTACGCAGCGCTGTCTGCTCAGGTCGCACGACAGCCCTCACGTCAGCACCTCCGAGGTTCGCCAGTTGACACGCGAGCCGCCCGACCGCACCCCGTGCTCCGATGACCATCACCCGTTTGCCGACCAGAAACCCACCGAGCTCCAGCGCGCGCAGCGCCGCGAGCCCTGGCGTCGGGAGTGCTGATGCTTGCACGTCGGCAACGTTGTCTGGCGTCAGAGCGAGCCTCGTGTACGGGACGGCCACCCACTGGGCCCACGCGCCCCGCCGCACCGTGCCGAACACCCGCGCACCCGGCACGGGAGTCGCCTTGGCCGTCGGATTGATGACGGCCGGCCCGTGCTCGAGCTCGCCGGCGAAGTCCCAGCCCAGCACGGTGCCGTCGCGGAGCGCGTCGGGGTCCAAGCGATGTACGGGCTGCGCGAGGTCCAGAAGTTCGCGGCGGTTCAGGCAGATCCTTTTCACGCGGACGAGCGCCTCGTGGGAGAGCGGCACCGGGTTGGGAACCTCCGTCAGGGCGACGGAGGTTCCCTTCTTGGTGAGAGCCAGCACATTCCGACGGTACGTCGGTCAGTGGCCGAAGGTGAACCAGTTGAGGTTGACGTAGTCCGCCGGTTGGCCGCTGGTGAAGGTGATGTAGACGGTGTGGACGCCGGTGACCGACGACATGTTGGCGGGGATGGTGCGCCACGATTGCCAGCCGCCCGTGTTGCCGACCGCGAAGCTGCCGATGGGGGCGTTGGATCGGCTGTCGAGGCGTACTTCGACGAGTCCGCTGACACCGCCACCGGCGCCTGATGCGACGCGGGCCACGAACTGGGTCGCCGCGGTGCTGCCGAAGTCGATGCCGTTGTACTGGGCCCAGTCGCCGTTGCCGATCTGCATCAGGTTCTGGCCGCCGCCGGTGTCCGTGGTGGTCTCCAGGCCCATCCCGGACTGCTGCGTGTACGACTCCGCCTGCAACGTGCCGTACGCCGAAGAGCCGCCCGGCGGGGGAGTCGTCGGTGGCGGAGTGGTGCCGCCGCCCTTCGTCGACACCGCCACATAGTCGACCGTCATCGGACGATCCGGCACGGTGGATGCACGCGGTGTCGGCCCATTCAAAGCGTCAGGGAACGCGCCGCCGATCGCCAGGTTGAGCAGGACGAAGTACCCGGCGTGGGACGTCATGTTCGCCCACGTGTCAGCCGGCAACTGCCCCTGGCTGACCGAGTGGAACTGCTGCCCGTCGACGTACCAGCGCAACTGGTTCGGCGACACCGACGTGTCCCACTCGAACCGGTACGTGTGGAATGCGGACTGGCAACTCGACCCCGGGCATGCGCGGTTCGCGCCGATCCCGGTGGTCTCGTTACACGGGCCGCCCGGGCTCACGCCGCAGTGCAGCACACCCCAGACCGAGTTGATCCCGTTGACGTTCTCCATGATGTCGAACTCGCCGATCCCCGGCCAGTTCCAGTAGTTCCCGCGGTACGGCGCACCGAGCGCCCAGAACGCGGGCCAGTACCCGAGCGCCGCGTCACCGGTCACGTTCGGCATCTGGATCCGGCTCTCGATCGCCAGCACACCGCCCGACGGCGGCTTGAAATCGCTGCGCTGGCTCTCGATCCGCGCCGAGGTCCAGTTGCCGGCTCCGTCCCGGCGGGGCGTGATCCGCAGGTTCCCGGTGCCGTCGAGCGACACGTTGTCCGGACTGTTCGTGTAGTTCTGGATCTCGCCGGTACCCCAGTTCCCGGGGCCGCCCGGGTAACCGTGCCCGGTGTCGATGATCCAGTTGGAGCCGGACGGCAGACTGCCGCTCGACCCGTTGAAGTCGTCACTCCACACCGTCGTCCAGCCGTCGGTAGGCGGCGGCACACTCGCATGCGCGAGCGGTACGACGGCCAGCAGAGGCGCCAGCAGCGCAAGTACTAAGGGGCGGGTACGCATGAACCTATGGGAGCGCTCTCATCGCGCACTGTCAACAGCTCGTCACAGCTGGATTCGATACACCGTCGTACTGCGCCGGACCCGCATGCCGAGCCGTTCGTACATCGCCAGCGCGCCGGTGCCGGAATGCGTCCACAGGATGCAGGTACTGCGACCGCGGGCCAGGAACTCCGCGCACGTGCGATCGAGCATGGCCCGGGCGACGCCCTTCCGCCGCTGGTCGTCCCGGACGGCGAGCTGCTCGACGTACCCCTCGTCGCCGTCGAGGGCGATCACCGCTCCGACCACCTCGTCACCGGCGTACGCGAGCGTCGACACGTCCGGGAGGAACGTCGACCGCCCGACCGTCAGCTCGCTCCACTCGTCGAAGCCCTTCCGCCGTGGCTGGAACGCCGCGAACGCCGCCTCGATCAGCTCGTACACCTCGTGCGCGCGGGATGCGTCATAGCCGGACAGCCGGATGCCTTCCGGGACGGCCAAAGGTTGCGCTTTGATTGGTCGCTCCAACAACCAGTTCGTCGCCAGTACGTTGCAGCCGCGGGACTTCAGCAGCTCCGTCCCGGCGAGGTCGGCGTCGTCGACGATCTGCGCGAACCACTCGCTGCCGCGCGCCCGCGAACCCGCCTCGGCCCAGTCGAGCAGCCGCGTCCCGATCCCGAGCCCGCGGTACGCCGGATGGACGTCGATCATCGCGTGCTTGCCGTCGTGCAACCACGCCCACGCCGCGACGTCGCCGTTCGGAGCCACGACCACCAGCGTGTCGCGTTCCAGAACGATCAACGGCCGGCCCAGATTCGCGGCCACCTGGTCCGGAATCACTTCGGCCTGCCCGTGCCACTCGCGCTCGTTCGCGGCGATCAGTCGGTAGATGGCGTCCGCATCGTCAAGCGTCGCCGGCCGATAGGTGAGGTCCATGGCCCGATCCTGCCGCATCCCGGCCGCCGGGCTGGGGTCAGGCTGGGGTCTCGGCGTCGGCTACTTCTACTTCTTCGCGGGTGATGCCGAGCAGGTAGAGGATCGTGTCGAGGTAGGGGACGCTGAGATGGGTGTCGGCGGCTGCGCGGACCACAGGCTTGGCGTTGAAGGCGACGCCGAGGCCGGCCGCGGCGAGCATGTCGAGGTCGTTCGCGCCGTCGCCGATGGCCACGGTCTGGGTGAGCGGCGTCCCGGAGCGTACGGCGAACTCGCGCAGCGCGGTCGCCTTGCCGGCCCGATCCACGACCTCGCCCACGACCCGGCCGGTGAGCACGCCGTCGACGATCTCGAGCTCGTTCGCCTTCGCGTAGTCGATACCCAGCTCGGCCGCGAGCTGGTCGGTGATCTGGCTGAACCCGCCACTGACGATCGCGAACTGGTAGCCGAGCCGCTTTAACGTGCGGACCAAGGTGCGGGCGCCGGGCGCGAGCTCGATCGCGGCGTACACCTCGTCGAGCGCGGTCGCCGACAGGCCTTCGAGTGCCGCGACGCGATGCCGCAGCGATTCTTCGAAGTCCAGCTCGCCGCGCATCGCCTTCTCGGTAACGGCGGCGACCTCGTCCAGCCGGCCCGCGTGCTCGGCGAGCATCTCGATGACTTCGCCCTGGATCAGCGTCGAATCGACGTCCATCACGATCAGCCGCTTGGCCCGCCGGTACAGCCCGCCGTCCTGGACCGCGACGTCGAGCCCTTGCCGGACGCCCTCGAGCGCGAGGACCGTCCGCAGCGTCTCCGGATCAGCACCCGAGACCGCGATCTCCATCGCGGTGACCGGATACCTCGCCATTCGGCTGATCCGGTCGATGTTCGCGCCGGTATCGGCGATCCGGCCCGCGATCGCGGCCAGCCCGGCGGCGGACAACGGCCGCCCGATCACGGTCACCTGGCTGCGGCCCTTGCGCCGCGGCTCGTTGTCGCCGACACCCTTCTTCACTGAGATGTCGACGTCGAGCATGGCGGCGAGCGCCTTCAGCTCGTCCTTCAGGTCCTTGTGGTCACGCGGTGCGGACAGCAGTACGCCGAGCACCAGGCGTCCCCGCAGTACGACCTGCTCGGCGTCGATGACCTCGAGCCCGCGCGTCGCGAGCGTGGAGAGAACGGACGAGGTCAGGCCCGGCCGGTCGGTCCCCGTCAACGTCACCAGCAGCGTCGGTCGCTCGGCCGCCGCAGTCTCGAGTTCAACCTCAGTGGGATCAGTCATCGCACCCCGAACGCTACCTACTTGAGATGACCGTCCTATGACCGGTCCAGATCTCAAGCATGAACGGGCGGCGCGCAGGCCGCGACCAGTGCCCGGCGGGCCGCGGCGGCGAGCTCGAGAAGCGCCCGCCGCCGAGCGTCGGCCTCGGCGCCCGTGACGGCCGAACCGTCGTCCTCGAGCGCGGCGTCCGCGATCGCCAGGCAGCGGCGCGCGGTCGCGGCGGTCTTCACCGCGCGCGGTTCGTAGCCGGGGGCAAGATCGTCGCCGCGACCGCGGCCGATCTTCCGGATGTCGATCAGCGCGTCCGCGACCTCCGGCTTCCAGCGCGCGACGTCGAGTGCGGCCAGCGATTCGGCCGCGTCGATCAGCGCGAGCCGCAGACCGCGGTCCGCCTCGCCGAAGTCAGCCGGCGTCGGGCTCGCCGCCGCCAGCACGGACCATTGCACGGCCGGTCCGACGTACGACGGAACCAGCCCGAGCTCCGGCCCCGTGAGTACGACGGCCTCGCCGGTCTCCAGCGCAGCCTCGTTGAACGACGGCGGTCCGGCCAGACCGATCGGATCACCCGGGACAGGCAGCGCGAGGTGCGCCTGCGTCGTACCGGCGGCACGCAGCAGGTTCAGCGCGACGGGCAAGGTGGCGGGTTCGGGATGCCCGGCCAATCCGGAGACGTGGTGACCGACGTCGTCACCGAGGATCTTCGATGCGGCGGTATCGGGGTCGCAGGCGCCGGTCAGCATCGCGTTCGTCCACACGGTGAACCGTACCGAGGCGGAGGTCGTCAGCACGCCCGCAAGTCTCTCACCACCCGACCACACGCCGGCGACGGCGACCCCTTAGGTTTTGTGCATGACTGCAGTGGTGGAGCTGGCCGGGGTGACGATCGTCCGTGGTGGCGCACGGCTGCTGGACGGCATCGACTGGACGATCGACGAGGCCGACCGCTGGGTGGTGATCGGGCCGAACGGCGCCGGCAAGACCACCTTGCTGCAGATCCTGGCCGCGCAGATTCACCCGACGACGGGAGTCGCCGGGCTGCTCGGTGAAGTGCTCGGCGCCGTCGACGTGTTCGAGCTGCGGCCGCGGATCGGACTCACCAGTGCCGCATTGGCCGACCGGTTGCCCAAGAGCGAGCGGGTCTCCGACGTGGTCGTCTCCGCGTCGTACGCCGTGCTCGGCCGCTGGATCGAGCAGTACGACGACCTGGATCACCAACGCGCCAACGCACTGCTGGCCGAGCTCGGGATCGCGCACCTGGCGGACCGCACCTTCGGGACGCTGTCCGAGGGGGAGCGGAAGCGGGTGCAGATCGCCCGCGCGCTGATGACCGACCCCGAACTGATGCTGATGGACGAGCCCGCGGCGGGCCTCGACCTTACGGGTCGCGAACAGCTCGTCCGCTCGCTCAGCTCGATCGCGACCGCCGTCGGCGCTCCCGCGATGGTCCTCGTCACCCACCACGTCGAGGAGATCCCGCCCGGCTTCACTCACGCCCTCCTCCTGAAGCAGGGCCGCGTCGTGGCCGCCGGCCCGATGGACGAAGCGCTGACCGCCGAGACCCTCAGCGACACCTTCGACCTCGCCCTCACCCTCAAGCAGGAAGACGGCCGCTACACCGCCCGCGCCCTCTGACCCAGGATCCTGTGGGGCCTCTGGCGCGTCCAAACATCTGCTTGCGGGCCCCAACGTGGATAGGCTTGGGAAATGATGGATTGGCTGCGGGACAACATGTGGGCGGCATGGCTGACGATCGCCGCCGTCCTCGGCCTTGCTGAGCTGGCCTCGCTCGACTTCACGCTGCTGATGCTGGCCGCGGGCGCGCTGACCGCCGCGGGGGTGGCGGCGTTCTTCCCGGGACTGCTCTGGCTGCAGATCGTCGTCGGCCTGATCACGGCGGCCGCGATGCTCGGGGCGATCCGCCCGATGATCGTCCGCAAGATCCATCACGGCACCGAGCTGAAGACCGGCTCGGCGCACATCATCGGCCGGACCGGGACTGTGGTGAAGGAGATCCACCCCGACGGCGGCGGCTCGATCCGGCTCGGCGGCGAGCTCTGGACGGCCCGCCCGTACGACGAGATCTCGACGATCGCGCCGGGGACCCGGGTCGAGGTGATGCACATCGACGGCGCGACCGCGGTCGTGTATCCGGTCGGCGAACCGTTGCACCACCAGCTGGACCTGCCCGAACCGACCCAGGATCCGAAGCCGTCGGACCCGCCCCAGAGCTGATCGGTTGAGTGGGCCCCTCCGCGCAGTAGTGTCGAAGGTGCAGGGCGGTTGAAGTAGCTGCTCGATCAGGCATCCGACGCGCCGGGAACCGGTACGGCGCCTGCCCCGTCGATACGGAAGACTGTCCGTCCTGAGGGTCCGTTCGAGTGGAGGGTCAAAGTGACCGCGTTCCTCATAGTCCTGGCACTGGTCGCCTTAGTGGTGATCGTGACCTTGGTCAAGTCCGTCCGGGTGGTGCAGCAGCAGACCGTCGGGATCGTCGAGCGGTTCGGCAAGTTCAAGACCGGTCTGCAGCCCGGCCTGAACCTGTTGACGCCGTTCGTCGACAAGGTCCGCTACACCATCGATATGCGCGAGCAGGTGGTCGCGTTCCCGCCGCAGGGTGTCATCACCGAGGACAACCTGATGGTGTCGATCGACTCCGTCATCTACTTCCAGGTGAACGACCCGGTCCGGGCGACGTACGAGATCTCGAACTACATCCAGGCCATCGAGCAGCTGACCATGACCACGCTGCGAAACATCATCGGCGGCATGGACCTGGAGCAGACGCTGACGTCGCGTGAAGAGATCAACGAGAAGCTGCGGTACGTCCTCGACGAGGCGACCGGCAAGTGGGGCATCCGGGTCAACCGGGTCGAGCTCCGCTCGATCGACCCGCCGGCCTCGATCCAGGACTCGATGGAGAAGCAGATGCGCGCCGACCGTGACAAGCGCGCCGCGATCCTCACAGCCGAAGGTATGCGGCAGTCGGCGGTGCTGTCCGCCGAGGGGCAGAAGCAGTCCGCGATCCTGACCGCCGAAGGTGACAAGCAGTCCCGGATCCTGCGGGCGCAGGCCGAGCGGGAGGCACGGATCCTGAAGGCGCAGGGTGAGGCGCAGGCCATCACCACGGTCTTCAACGCGATCCACGCCGGCAAGCCCGATCAGGGTCTGCTCGCGTACCAGTACCTGCAGATGCTGCCGTCGATCGCTCAGGGCGACGCGAACAAGCTCTGGATCGTGCCGAGCGAGATCGGCGACGCGCTCAAGGGTCTCGGCAGTGCGGTCGGCCAGGCGGCCGGCATCACGCAGAAGGCCGAGGGCGACTGGCACGCGCCGGAGCTCTCCAACGGCGAGGTTGCGGAGCTCGACACGGGCGCGGCCGCACCCGCGGCGGTTGTCGAGGCCGACAACGCGGTCCGCGAGGCCATCGCGGCCGCCGAGTCCGCGGCGGTCGGCAACCGTGGCCAGGTGCCGACCACGCCGGCGGTCGCTCCGCCCGCTCCGTCGCAGGAGCCTCCGGCCGCCGAGCCGCCGCAGCGCTGACGTCGCACCGACAAAGCCCTTCCCGACTCGCTCGGGAAGGGCTTTGTGTTTGTATCGATCGAAACTTGCCTGTTCAACGGACGGACCGGTGAGCGGGGAGAGCAGTCAGGTGCGTAAAGTCTGTCATCGATGACTTGGTACGAGGCGGTGTTCGTCCTGCTGGCCGGGATGGGCGCGGGAACGATCAACGCGGTGGTGGGGTCGGGCACATTGCTCACCTTCCCCGCGTTGCTTGCCGTTGGCATCCCGCCGGTGCTCGCGAACGTCAGCAATACCGTCGGTCTGGCACCCGGTACCGCGGCCGGCGCGATCGGCTACCGGCGCGAGCTCGAAGGCCAGCGCGGTCGCATGCTGCGGTTGATCCCGGCATCGTTGGCCGGCGGCATCGTCGGGGGAGTGCTGCTGCTGACGCTGCCTGACTCGGCGTTCCACGCCGTCGTACCGGTGCTGATCCTGCTCGGCTGTCTGCTGGTCGCGTTCCAGCCGTGGCTGTCGAAATGGATCAGCGCTCCGTCACACCTGCATCGCGGCGCCTGGTGGGTGATCCCGGCCGTCTTCGCTACTGGTGTGTACGGCGGGTACTTCGGCGCCGCGCAAGGCGTGCTGCTGATGGCGATCCTCGGGCTCGGCCTGGATTCGAACCTGCAGCGGATGAACGGCCTCAAGAACGTCCTGGCCACGGTCGTGAACACTGCTTCCGCGATTCTGTTCATCCTCGTGCACGACATCGACTGGCTCGCCGCCGGCCTGATCGCGGTCGGCTCGACGATCGGCGGTTTCCTCGGCGCCCGCTACGGCCGCAAACTCCCGCCGATCGCACTCCGCGCGCTCATCGTCTGCATCGGGATCCTCGCCATCGTCACGATGGTGTTCTGAGCTGCAGACCGGCCAGCAGTAGATCCAGCCCGTAGTCGAACTGTTCGTCGCCGCCCGTCGTGCGGGCCAGCTCCGGCGCCAGCTCGACGACCGACGGGAAGTCGCGCGCCGACAGCGACTCCATGGTGGCTCGCAGCCGCCGCCATGCCTCGGGATCGCGGCGCTCGGCCGCCATCTGGATCTCCCACGACGTCGATCCGAGCACATACGTGAACAACGTCGTGTGCGTCCGGGCCGCCGTCTCCGCGTCGAACCCGGCCGCCCGCAGTACGCCGAGGAGCCCCTCCGCGACGCGCGCCGTCTCGTGCCCGCTCAACGGCCGCCCGGCAAGTAGTTGCGCAAGGCAAGGATGTTGGAGCATCAGCAGCCGCAACGACCGGCAGACCGCGCGCACCTGGTCCGGCCATGCTGCATCACCGGGGACGGCGGGCAACAGGCCCATCAGGTGATCGCGGACCGCGTCGTACAGCTCGTCCTTGTTACGGAAATAGGTGTAGAGCGCCATCGGACCGACACCGAGCTCGGCGGCCACGCCGCGCAGACTGAAAGCGTCCGAGCCGCGGGACTCCATCAGCTCGAGCGCGGTCCGCACGATCAGTTCGGAGCTGAGCGTGTTCCGCGGTGTCCTGGGCATGTGACGCACCTCCCTTCGATCTCCATAACGTACAGTGTATAGTACAGTGTATAGTACGGTGTATGCGAGCCATTCAGATCACCGAGTTCGGTGGACCCGAGGTCCTGAAGATCAGCGATGTCGCGGAGCCGGTCGCCGGCGACGGACAGGTCGTGATCACGGTCGACCGCGCGGGTATCAACTACGCCGACACGCACCAGGTCGAGAACAGTTATCTCTCCAAGGCGGAGCTCCCGATGATCCCGGGCGGCGAGGTGGTCGGCCGTACTGCGGACGGCCGTCGCGTGGTGGCGCTCACCGGTTCCGGCGGGTACGCCGAGAAGGCGCTGATCCACCCGATGCGGGCCTGGGACGTGCCCGAAGTTATCACCGACGGTCAGGCGCTCGCGCTCATCGTGCAGGGCACCACCGCGGCGTACATGCTGAAGCTCTCGACACACCTGCAGGCCGGTGAATCGGTCCTGGTCCACGCGGGCGCCGGCGGCGTCGGCCACCTGTCCATCCAGCTCGCGAAGCTGTGGGGCGCCGGCCGCGTCATCGCGACCGCGTCGTCGGAGGAGAAGCGGCAGCAGACCCTCGAGCTCGGCGCCGACGTCGCCATCGACGGTACGCCGGAAGGCCTGAAGGACCGCATCATCGAGGCGAACGGCGGCAAGCCGGTCGACATCGTGCTCGAGATGGTCGGCGGGCAGACGTTCGACGAGTCGTTCGCCGCGCTGGCGCCGTTCGGGCGCCTGGTGACCTTCGGAGCAGCGGGCCGCGAGGCCGCCAAGCCGATCGAGGCCACCCGGCTGATGAAGGGTTCGAAGACGATCGCCGGCTTCTGGCTGGTGGACTGCTTCCGCGACCCGCAGCGCTTCAGCGCCGAGTTGACCGAGCTGTTCGAGTTGACCGCCAGCGGCAAGCTCCGCCCGATCGTCGGCGCGGAGTACGCGCTGTCCGACGCCGCCACCGCTCACGAAGACATGCGTGCCCGCAAGACCGTGGGCAAGCTTCTGCTGGATCCCACTCGCTAGGAGAAATCAGATATGACGATCGCTGTTGAGAAGGTTCTGTACACCGCCCGTGCCACCGCGGACGGCGGCCGCGACGGCAAGGTCTCGACCGACGACGGCAAGCTCGCCGTCACGGTCGCGCCGCCGGTCGAGATGGGTGGCAACGGCAACGGCACGAACCCGGAGCAGCTGTTCGCAGCCGGGTATGCCGCCTGCTTCCACAGCGCGCTGAAGCTGGTCGCGCGCAAGGCCCGCCAGGACTCCGACGGCTCGACCGTCACCGCCGAGGTGGGCATCGGCCCGATCAACGGCGGCGCCGGCTACGGCCTGCAGGTCGAGCTCGTGGTCAGCCTGCCGGGTGTCGAGCGCGCGGTCGCCGAGGAGCTCGTCGCCAAGGCGCACGAGGTCTGCCCGTACTCCAACGCCACCCGCGGCAACATCAAGGTCGACCTCCAGGTCGCCTGAGGCTAGAACTGGCTTAGATGCGGGCGAGGGCCTCTTTCAGGAGGCCCTCGGTCGCGGACACCGGGGCCGCCGAGATGGTCAGGCCCTCCATGATCGCGACGTACTCGTCCACCTCGTCGAGCTTGTCCAGGTACAGCGCGCTGGCCGCGTGCTCGATGTAGACGATGTCGGGCAGATCGCCTTCCGGGAACCGCAGCAGGCTGAACGCGCCGCCTGCACCGGCGTACCCGACGCTGCTGAACGGCATCACCTGCAGCGTGATGTTCGGCTGCTGCGACCACATGATCAGGTGCTCGATCTGCGCCCGCAGTACCTTCTGGCCACCGACCGGCCGGTGCAGCACCGACTCGTCGATGACAACCCAGAGGCGGGCCGGGTTCGCGCGGGTGAGGATCTGCTGCCGGGTTACCCGGAGCTCGACCCGCTGGTCGACCTCCTGGTGCGGCAGGAAATTCGACTTGCCGAGCTGGACCATGGCCCGCGCGTACTCCTCGGTCTGCAGCAGGCCGGGGACGAACATCACTTCGTATGTCCGGATCAGTGCCGCCGCGACCTCGAGGCCGACATAGTTGGTGAACCAGCTCGGCATCACATCGCTGTACCGCGACCACCAGCCGGGGTTGTTCGCGGCCCGGGCCAGCTCCATCAGCCGGAACCGCTCGTCCTCGTCGGCCATCCCGTACAGCTCGAGCAGGTCGCTGACATCGCGTTCCTTGAACCCGACCCGGCCGAGCTCCATCCGGCTGACCTTGGACTCCGAGGCCCGGATCTGCCAGCCCGCGTCGGCGCGACTGATCCCGGCGGCTTCACGCATCCGCCGCAGCTGACCACCCAGCATGATGCGCAGAGCGGTCGGGCCGCCTTCGCCACCGCTCACCGACACCTGATCACTCACCCTGACCCACGCCCAGCCACGCACCCATTTCAGCCCGTGATGCTACCGCCTGTCCACGGGTATCGTCCGATCGGCGCTCCGCCGACTGAGATCAGCGGCGTGTTGCGCGAGATGCTTGACGAGGAAGCGAGCGTCGCGGTCCACACCTTGGATGCTGGCGGACGCGATCGCGTACTGGAAATCGAGCCCGAGGAAGTACAGGCCACCGACGTCGGACGCCACGCCGCGCTCGTGCCGCGGCCGGCCGTCGTCGCCGAAGATGGGCAGGTCGATCCAGCTGTGGTCCGGATCGGAACCGGTGCACCAGACCACATTCGTGACGTCGTCGAGTACGTCGCCGTCGACCGTCACCGGCTTACCGCTGCGAACGCCGTCGATCCGGCTCAGCCGTTTGATGCCGGCAGCATCCAGATGATCGAGCTTGTTGCGGGTCAGTGGCAGACCGTTCTTCAGCGCGTTCGCGATCGCCTTGCGTCCCATCGGCGTACGCCGGGTGAGGACATACTTGAAGAGGAACATCACCACGGGCGTGAACACGTGACCAACGGTCGAGTCGATGTCGACCGGCACCTGTCCGGGGTGTCGTCCGGCGAGCAGCGTGCGATGCGTCTTGACCGCGTCCAGTGCGACGTCGGTGCCAGAGTTGGCCGCACCAACGATCAGCACGGTGCCGTCCGCCAGCTGTCCAGGGTTGCGGTATTCCAGAGAATGCAGCTGCCGGATCGACGGATCGAGCTCACCGGCGAAGGACGGCCACCGCGGCGTGCTGTGCATCCCGGCCGCCACGACGACCTGGTCGGCTCGCCAGTCGCCGGCGTTCGTCGCCACCACGAACCCGTCGCCGTCCCGCGACAACCGCGTTACGCGTACGCCGGTCCGCACTGGCAGATCTTGAGAGACGGCGTACTGCTCGAGGTAGTCGGCCATCTCGTCCCGGTTCGGGCAATCCTTCGTGCCGATGCGCATGCCCGGAAGACTGGCGTATCGCGGCAGGCTGAACAGCCGCAACGAGTCGTACCGCTCGCGCCAGCAGTCACCCACGCGCTCGTTCCCGTCGAGGATGACGAAGTCCTCGCCCCGCCGGCGCAGGTAATACGCCATCGCAAGCCCCGCCTGCCCCGCCCCGACCACCACAACCCCGACCCTGTCCATAGTTCAAGGTAGGTCCCGGCTGCCCGGCAGCACATCCACCAGTCACGCCAACTCACGCGTCATGTGACTGGTCATTTCTACCCAGTCAACCCATGTTGGTAGGCGTAGGCGGTTGCTGCGGCTCGGCTGGAGACATCGAGCTTCCCGAAGATGTTGCTGACGTGCCGAGCAACCGTTCGTTCGCTCAGGAACAGCCGATCCGCCATCATCCGATTCGTCGCGCCTGTCGCGAGCAACCGCAGGACTTCCAGTTCCCGCGGACTCAGCCCGTTGCCATCTGACTGATCGGCCATCGTCAGGTCGCCGTCGGCGCCGAGGCGCTCGAAGACGGCTCGGGCGCCGTCCAGCTCCATCTGCTCCGCGTCGGTGTCTCCGAGCTGCCGGCAGGCGTCCGCGACCAGCCGCCGCGTGCGGGCGCCTTCGTACGGCATCTCCAGCCGCTGCCACAGCGTCCATGCCCGCCGCAACGGCGGGATCGCGCCCTGCGGATCTCCGCACGCGATCCGCACCGCGCCCTCGGAGTACGCAGCCAACGCCTGCAGGTACGGCGATTCCGCCGGGGCGAACTCGTTCAACTCGGCCGCCGCCTTGCGTGCGGTCTCGCGATCGGCGCATTCGATCGCCAGCTCGACCCGGGCCGCGAGCAGCATCGGGCGATTCGGCGAGAACGGGTTCTCGGCCAGCGCACGCTCGAGCCCCGCGATCGCCACGTCGAACCGGCCCTGCGCGGCTCGCAGCCGGGCCAGACCTGGCTGCACGTCCATCCCGTCGCCGGCAGCCAGCTGGTACGCGTGCTCGGCAGCGTCGAAGTTGCCGCGTTGGCGCTCCACCTCCGCCAGGCGGTACCACGCCGATCCGACCGTTCCCGCCGACAGCCGGCGGCAGGCGTCCTCGGCCGCATCGGCCGCCTCGGCCCAGGCACCGCGGAACTGGAGGATCTGGGCCCGGTGCACCAGGCAGGCGCCACGGTAGGGGACCAGGCCGGGCTGCGAGTCACACCAGCCGGTGAGAGCGCGCGTCCACTCCTGGGCGCGGCGGATGTCGTACATGTTGAGGCACAGGGCGATCACCGCGCAGTACGCCATCCCGGTGACCTCGGGGCCGATCCGGCCGCCGGTGACGTGCACCATCGCCTCGTCGAGGGCGAGGAGTGCCTCGGCTCCGCGACCCAGCATGGAGAGGCAGTTCCCGCGACCGAGCGCGGCCAGCACCATCGCGTCCGGCTCGGTCGCCCACCGCTGGCTCTGCTCGAACAAAGGCAACGCAGCGGCCGCATCACCGGAGTTCATCTTCAGCGCGGCCTCGCCCATCGCGAGCCGCCCGGCCAGCTCGACGTTTCCCTCCGGCACCAGGCGGGTGATCCGGGCCTGCCAGCCGGCCGCGCGGGAGAGATCACCGCGCTGCTGCAGGTGGAACCCGAGCCAGAACCCGCTCCGGATCGCCGCATCGGTATCGCCGTGGGCGAGATGTGCCTCGACCGCCCGCTCGCGGTACGCCGCCACCTCGTCGTCGTGACCGAGGACGAACGCGGCGACCGCGAGCCGCTCGAGCTCCGCCGGCGGCAGGGGGGCGCGCTGGTCCGCCGCCGTCAGTTCGGCGTACTCCGCGGGCCAGTCGGGCTGCTCCATCGTTCTAGTGCTGCGCCAGGTCCAGCACAGTTGCTGTCGGCAACTTCGCCAGCTCGGCGCCGTCGAGCAGCAGCTTCGACCCGCGGATCCCGCTGCCGATCACCACCAGCCCGGCGTTCACGACCGCCTCGTCGACCAGCACCGGCCAGTCCGCGGGCAATCCCACCGGCGTGATCCCGCCGTACTCCATGCTGGTCGTGCTGACCGCGTCGTGCTGCGCGGCGAACGAGATCTTCCGCACGCCGAGGTGCTTGCGGATCACACCGTTCACGTCGGCGCGGTCGGTCGCCAGCACGAGCACCGCGGCGTACGACTCCTCGCCGGCCCGCTTGCCGAGCACGATCACGCAGTTCGCCGACGCCTCCATCGGTACGTCGTACTCCGCGCAGAACGCCGCGGTGTCGGCCAGCTCCGCGTCGATCGCCGCCGCGTACGCCGTGACGTCCCGCAGCGCCTCGCGAACCGGCGCAGCGAGCAGCTCAGGCACCTCGGCCGCGGGCTGCCAGTCGAGCTTGCCCATCACCGGGGCGGTCACTGGTGAGCCTCCGGCAGCTTGGTGAGGTCGGCATACTCCGGGTGCTCCTGAAGGAACTCCTGGTAGAACGGGCAGGCCGGCTTGACCCTGAGCCCGAGGGCCCGCGCGTCGTCGAGGGACTTCGTCGCGATCCGCCCGGCCACGCCGAGGCCGCGGAACTCGGGCAGCGTCTCGGCGTGCAGGAAGGCGATCACGCCCGGGTGCAGCTTGTAGTCGACGAAGCCCATCAGGGTGCCGTCCGCGTCGTGTGCCTCGTACCGACTGTGGTCCTTGGCGTCCACGATGTTGATCTCTTTCTCCATGCCCGCAACTCTAGCCACCGTGACCGACCGTTTGGGTCCGGTCACTCCTGGGGTACCGGCGCAGGTGGTGTTCGAACCACGGGCCCGGGAGGAGCAGGGATGAGCGAGCACGCATTGGAGCAGGGAAAAGCGATACCGAGTCTCGTACCGGCCAGGATGGATCGGCTGCCCTGGACCCGGTTCCACTGGATGATCGTCGTCGGTCTGGGCGTCTCCTGGATCCTCGACGGCCTCGAGATCCAGCTGGTGTCGCTGGTCGGGAACGTGCTGAAGGAGCCGGAGACCCTGCACCTGACCACGTCGCAGGTGGGCCTGATGGCCTCGGTCTATCTGGGCGGTGAGGTGGTCGGAGCCCTGGTCTTCGGCCGGTTGACCGACCGGCTCGGCCGGCGCAGCCTGTTCATCGTCACGCTGCTCGTCTACCTGCTCGCGTCCGGTCTCGCCGGGCTGTCCTGGGACCTCACCTCGCTGCTGATCTTCCGGTTCATCGCCGGTATGGGGATCGGCGGTGAGTACGCCGCGATCAACTCCGCGATCGACGAGCTGATCCCGTCGCGGTTCCGCGGCCGCGTCGACATCGGCGTCAACGGCACCTACTGGGCCGGTGCGCTGATCGGCTCCGCGGTCGGGCTGGTGTTCCTGAACACGGACATCGTGCCGATCGAGTGGGGCTGGCGGCTGTGCTTCCTGATCGGCCCGGTGATGGGGCTGATCATCATCTACCTGCGCCGGCACATCCCGGAGAGCCCGCGCTGGCTGATGACGCACGGACGGGTCGAGGAGGCCGAGCGCACCGTCGACGACATCGAGGAGACGGTACGGCGGCAGGGCGGCGAGCTGCGCGAGGTCAGCGACGACGAGGCGATCGAGCTGGTCGACTATCCGCCGGTGACGTACCGCGAGATCGCCCGCGTGATGCTGCGCGACTACCGCAGCCGCTCGTTCCTCGGGTTCTCGATGATGGTCACCCAGGCGTTCCTCTACAACGCGATCTTCTTCACCTACGCGCTGGTGCTGAAGTCGTACTTCGGTCTGAGCGACTCGAGCGTCGCGCTGTACTTCTTCCCGTTCGCGATCGGCAACCTGGCCGGTCCGCTACTGCTCGGCCGGCTGTTCGACACGATCGGCCGGCGGAAGATGATCCTCGGTACCTACACGCTGTCCGCGATCGTGCTGTTCTTCACCGCGCTGCTGTTCAACGCGGGCGCCTTGAACGCGGCATCGCTGACCGGGCTGTGGTGCGTGGTGTTCTTCTTCGCGTCGGCCGGCGCGTCGTCGGCGTACCTGACCGTGAGCGAGATCTTCCCGATCGAGCTGCGCGGGCAGGCGATCTCGTTCTTCTTCGCGATCTCGCAGCTGACCGGTGGTGTGATCGCGCCGTACCTGTTCGCGTCCCTGATCGGCTCGGGCGACAACCCGGCTCGCGGGCCGCTGACGGTCGGTTACATCGTCGGCGCGGCCGTGATGCTGGCCGGCGGGATCATCGCCTGGGTGTTCGGCGTGGACGCGGAAGGCAAGTCGCTGGAGAACATCGCCAAACCGCTGTCGGCGACCGGCGGCGCGACCCGGTTCCAGGGGGCGAGGCCGCGGGTGCCACGGACGGAACGCCCCGAACCCTAAGATGACGGCGTGGGTTCGCTGCTGATCGCCGGTACGACGTCGGATGCCGGGAAGACGACCGTGGTCACCGGCATCTGCCGTTGGCTGGCCCGGCAGGGCGTGCGGGTCGCGCCGTACAAGGCGCAGAACATGTCGAACAACTCGATGGTCTGCGCCGACGGCACCGAGATCGGCCGGGCGCAGTGGATCCAGGCCGTTGCCGCAGGCGCCGAGCCCGAGGCGGCGATGAACCCGGTGCTGCTCAAGCCGGGCAGCGATCGGCGCAGCCACGTCGTGCTGATGGGGCAGCCCTGGGGCGAGTTGAGCGCGCGGGGCTTCCTGACCGAGCGGGCCGAGCTCGCCAAGGCGGCGTTCGCGGCGTACGACGATCTCGCGTCGAGGTACGACGTGGTGATCAGCGAGGGTGCGGGCAGTCCGACCGAGATCAACCTGCGGCAGTCCGACTACGTGAACATGGGGCTCGCGCAGCACACGAAGGCGCCGGTCGTCGTGGTCGGTGACATCGACCGCGGGGGAGTGTTCGCGTCGATGTTCGGCACGGTGGCGTTGCTCGACGCGGCCGATCAGGCCCTGATCAGCGGGTTCCTGGTGAACAAGTTCCGCGGCGACGTCTCGCTCCTGCAGCCCGGCATCGACATGCTCGCCTCGGTCACCGGCCGCCCGACGTACGGCGTGCTGCCGTGGCTGCCCGAGCTGTGGCTGGACTCCGAGGACGCCCTCGACATCCCGGTACGACGCACCTCGCCGGGCGACCTGCTGACAATCGCGGTCGTGCGCTTCCCGCGCATCAGCAACTTCACCGACCTGGACGCACTCGCGGTCGAGCCGACCAACAGCGTCTTCTTCACCACCAGCCCCGCGGAGATCCGCGACGCCGATCTGGTCGTCCTGCCCGGTTCCCGCGCCACGGTCGCCGACCTGGCCTGGCTCCGCTCGCTCGGCCTCGCGGACGCGATCGTTGCCCGGGCCGCGGCCGGCCGACCGATGCTCGGCATCTGCGGTGGGTACCAAATGCTCGGCACAACTATCGCAGACCCCGACGGCGTCGAGTCGGGCGTTGCCGGGTCGGACGGCGCGGGAACAGACGGCCTCGGTCTGTTGCCGGTAGCAACCACCTTCGGTCGCACGAAGACGCTCGCGCGACCGACGCGGACGGCATACGAGATCCATCACGGGGTCGCGACGGTGACCGGCGACGCCGGGGAGTTCCCGGGTGGGTGCCGGGCGGGTAACACCTGGGGAACCATCTGGCACGGTCTGCTCGACGACGACGCCGCGCGGCACGCCTTCCTCACCGAGGTGGCGAGCCTGACCGGCAAGCCCGCGCCCGACGGCTCGGTCTCGTTCGCCGGCCTGCGCGCCGAGCGGCTCGACCGCCTCGCCGACATGATCGAGGAGTACGCCGACACCGCCGCGCTCATGCGGCTGATCGAGAACGGCGCCCCGCCCGCCCCCTTCGTCCCACCAGGAGCCCCTTGAAGACCGAACTGCAGGACTACCTCCAGGGCACCCGCGCGTTGATGCTGGCCAAGCTCGAAGGGCTGAGCGAGTACGACCGGCGTCGTCCGATGGTCCCGTCCGGCACCAACCTGCTCGGACTGGTGAAGCACCTGGCCGGCATCGAGTACGTCTACCTCGGGACGAGCGTGGGCCGCCCGCCGGCGGAGCAGCTGCCCTGGGAAGCGGACGGTTCGGTCTGGGACGGCGCCGACATGTGGGCCAGGCCGACCGAGTCGACGGAGTACCTGACCGGTCTCTACCGCGAGGCCTGCGCGCACAGCGACCGCTCGATCGCCGACCTCGATCTGGACCACCCGGCCGAGGTGCCGCACTGGCCCGAGGGCAACCGCAGTACGACGTTCGGCGCGCTGCTCGTGCGCGTGGTCGACGAGACCGCGCACCACGCCGGCCATGCGGACATCATTCGCGAACTGATCGACGGCCAGGGCGGCAAGGATGCCGACCTGCTCGACGCGGACTACTACACGACCATCCAGCGAGCCGCGGAGACCTTCCGGGATGGATGATTTCGAGCGTCTGCGCGGGCGGCTGTTCGGGATCGCGTACCGGATGACCGGGACGGCGACCGACGCCGAGGAGATCCTGCAGGACGCTTGGCTGCGCTGGGAGGCCACCGACCGTACGTCGGTCCGCGACCCGGACGCGTATCTCGCGAAGACCGTCACCAACCTGTCGATCAAGCAGCTCACGTCCGCGCGAGCCCGACGCGAGCTGTACGTCGGGGAGTGGTTGCCTGAGCCGGTCCTGACAGGGCGGGCCGAGTTCGACACGCTCGCGGTGGTTGCCGAGCGGGACTCGGTGTCGTTCGCGCTGCTTCTGTTGCTGGAACGGCTGAGTCCGGCCGAGCGTGCGGCGTACGTCCTGCACGAGGCGTTCGGGTACAGCCATCGCGAGGTGGCGGAGCTGATCGGGACTACCGACGCCAACGCGAGGCAACTGTTGTCTCGCGCCCGCAAGCGGGTCGTCGCCGACGCGCCACGCCGGCAGCCGGTCGACCGCGGCGGTTGGCGCGAGTTCGTCGACCGCTTCCTGGCGGCGGCGCAGTCGGGCGAGATCGAGCAGCTCGAGCGCCTGCTGGCCGAGGATGTCGTGTCCACCGCGGACGGCGGCGGCAAGGTGATCGCGGCGCGGAACCCGGTCGTCGGCCGGACGCAGGTGGCGCGGTACCTGATCGGGACGCTGCAGAAGTTCGGCGCCGGATTCGTCCTGCGCTTCGCGGAGGCGAACGGCGAGCCGGCACTGGTCGCCGAAGGCCCCGACGGGCTGATGGCGGTCTGCTTCGTCGAGGTCGGGCCGCACGGCGTCGGCGAGCTCCGCTTCGTGCTGAATCCGGACAAGCTCGCCTTCGCCGCGTCACAAATCGGAAGGCTGCCGGATCTGAGCTGGTGACACGAAGGGACACCACATGAGTTCGATCCTCGTCACCGGCGGCACCGGCACGCTCGGCCGGCCCACCGTGACCCGGCTCCGCGCCGCCGATCACCAGGTCCGCGTGCTCAGCCGCAAGCCCGGACCTGATCGCGTCGTCGCCGATCTCACCTCGGGTGAGGGCCTCAGTGCGGCGGTCAGGGGAGCGGACGTCATCGTGCATCTGGCCACCAGCCAGGGCCGACGCGACATCCAGCAGGCCCGCAACCTGCTCGCAGCCGCGCCCGGCGCGAAGCATCTCGTGGTGATGTCGATCGCCGGGATCGACCGCATCCCCATGCCTTACTACCGCCACAAGCTGGAGGCCGAGCGGCTGGTTGCAGTGTCCGGCCTGCCGTACACGATCCTGCGCGCGACCCAGTTCCACAACTTGATCGACCGAGTCCTGAGCGCCCAGCGATTCCTCCCCGCGGTGCTCGCACCGACAATCTCGTTGCAGCCGATCGCCGTCGAGGATGTCGCCGTACGCCTCACCGAATTGGTTGCCGAATCACCGGTCAACGGACGTGCCCCTGATATCGGCGGCCCGGAACGGCTGCCTGTGGCCGAGTTGGCGCGGGTGTGGAAGGAGGCTCGCGGAGTACATCGTCCGGTGGTGCCGCTGCGGCTGGCGGGCAAAGCGTTCCGTGCGTTCGCGGACGGCGATGCGATGGTCGACGGGCTGGCGTACGGTCACCTCACCTTTGCGGAGTACCTCCGATGAAGACCTACGTGCGTACTGTCCTGTGGATCCTCGCCGTCATGGAGCTTGTGCTGGGGCTCTGGCTGACGATCGGTCCGAAGACGTTCTACGACCATGTGCCGACGGTGAACTGGACGCCGCCGTACAGCGATCATCTGTTCCACGACTTCGGCGGCGCGAGTCTGGGACTCGGCATCGTGCTGGCCGCGGCCGCGATCCGGCTCGATCGTTTCTGGACCGTCATCGCGCTGGTCGCGTACCTCGCGTACGCCGGGCCGCACCTGGTCTTCCACCTCGGCCACCTGGAGGGCGACGAGCGGACACTGTCGATCGGGCTGGCGGTGATTCTTGCGCTGATGGTCGCGCTCCCACTCACCGCGCTGGCCGGGACTCGCAAGTTGACTTGACGACTGTGACAGTAGGACTGTCACAATAGCGCCCATGGGTCCACTCGAGGGCGTGAAGGTGGTCGAGCTGGCCGGGATCGGGCCGGCGCCGTTCGCGTGCATGATGCTGGCCGAGCTCGGCGCCGACGTACTGCGCATCGATCGCCCCGGCGGCAGCGTGTCGCTCGGCCCGCCCGAGCTCGACCTGCTGAACCGCGGCCGCCGGAGTGCCGCCCTCGACCTGAAGCAGCCCGCCGCGGTCGACGTCGTACGGCGGCTGGTCGCGCAAGCCGACGTACTGATCGAAGGGTTCCGGCCCGGTGTTGCCGAGCGGCTCGGGCTCGGGCCGGAGGAGTGTCACGCGATCAACCCGCGGCTGGTGTACGGGCGGATGACCGGCTGGGGGCAGGACGGTCCGCTCGCCCAGACGGCCGGGCACGACATCGACTACCTCGGGTTGTCTGGCGCCCTGCACCTGATCGGGCGAGCCGGCGGGCCGCCGCAGGTGCCCGCTAACCTGCTCGGCGACTTCGCGGGCGGATCGCTCTACTTGGTGATCGGCGTACTCGCGGCGCTGCACAGTGGTAAGGGCCAGGTCGTCGATGCGGCGATCGTCGACGGGTCGGCGCATTTGACCACGATGCTGCTCGGTGCGCTCGCGGCCGGGTCGTGGCGGCAGGATCGGGGGACGAACCTGCTCGACACAGGTGCGCCGTTCTACGACGTCTACGAGACAGCCGACGGGAAGCACATGTCGGTCGGTGCTCTCGAGCCGCAGTTCTACGCGGAGCTGATCGACAAGCTCGGCCTCGACGCGCCCGATCGCAACGACCCGTCGCAGTGGCCTGAGCTGCGCAAGGTTTTTGCCGAGTCCTTCCGGCAACGGACCCAGGCGGAATGGATGGCAGTGTTCGACGGCTCCGATGCCTGCGTCGCGCCCGTCCTGCCGCTCGCCGCCGACCATCCGCATCTCGTTGCCCGAGGCACCTTTGTGGACCACCACGGCGTACGGCAGCCGGCGCCCGCACCACGCTTCGACCGTACGCCGACCAGCCTGGGCCGACCGCCCGCGCGGCCGGGGGAGCACACCCGCGAGGCCCTGACCGACTGGGGCATCACCGACATCGACGACCTGCTGGAATCCGGCGCCGCCGTACAGAACTGAGCCGCCGTACAGAACCGCCGTGCAGAACTGAGAGGAAACCGCCCGTGGAACGTCAGCTCTTCGACGCCGATCACGATGCCTTCCGGGAGAGCGTTCGCGCCTTCTGCGAGAAGGAGATCGTCCCGCACCACGACAGTTGGGAGGACGCCGGGATCGTGCCGCGCGAGCTGTGGACCGCAGCCGGGGAGGCGGGCCTGCTCGGCTTCATGATGCCGGAGGAGTACGGCGGCGGTGGCGCGCGGGACTTCCGGTTCAACACCGTGCTGATCGAGGAGCTGACGCGGGTCCGCGCGAGCGGGGTCGGCTTCACGATCCACACCGACATCAACTCGGCGTACCTGCTCGACTATGCGACGCCTTCCCAGAAGGAGCGCTGGCTGCCTTCGTTCTGCGCGGGGGAGACGATCAGCGCGATCGCGATGACCGAGCCTGGCGCGGGCAGTGATCTGCAGGGGATCCAGACGACTGCGCGGCGCGACGGCGATCACTATGTGCTGAATGGGCAGAAGACGTTCATCTCGAACGGGATTCTCGCCGACCTGGTGATCGTGGTTGCGAAGACCGATCCGGCGGCCGGTGCGCAGGGGATCTCGCTGATCGTGGTTGAGCGCGGGATGCCTGGGTTCGAGCGCGGGCGGAACCTGGACAAGATCGGCCTCAAGGCGCAGGACACCGCAGAGCTGTTCTTCGACGACGTACGGGTGCCGGTGGAGAACCTGCTCGGCGAGGAGGGCAAGGGCTTCATCTACCTGATGGAGAAGCTGCCGCAGGAGCGTCTGACTATTGCCGTGGTCGCGGCCGCGGCGTGCGAGAACATGCTCGACGACACGCTGCGCTACGTGAAGGACCGCAAGGCCTTCGGTCGCCCGATCGGCTCGTTCCAGAACAGCCGCTTCGTCCTCGCGGAGCTCGCCACCGAAACCCAGATAGCCCGCGTCTTCGTCGACCGCTGCATCCAGGAGCTCAACGCCGGCACGCTCACAGTCGCCGAGGCGGCCATGGCGAAATGGTGGACCACCGAACTCCAGAAAAAGGTCGTAGACCGCTGCCTCCAACTCCACGGCGGCTACGGCTTCATGACCGAATACCCCATCGCCAAGGCCTACCTAGACACCCGCATCCAAACCATCTACGGCGGCACCACCGAAATAATGAAAGAAATAATAGGCCGAACAATGGGCGTCTAACAAACAAGGAGAAGCAAAGGAAGGAAAGCGGGTTATTCAGAAGTCTTGGGTGAGCCTGCAAGGAAGAGATCAAAGAGAAAGAGCAGAGGAAAGAAGAGATACTGAGTGGCGGCCGACCTCGGTGATCGACCGCGAGTTTGACAGCGCCCGCTTGGCGTGTCAAAGCAGACATCGACCCACCGCGACCGAGGACGGTCGGCTGGTTCGCCGAGTCGTGGAGAAGGGCCCGGGCCGGTACGCCGAGTCGTGGACAGCGGCTGCAAAATATCGCCAGAACCCACGATTCGACGAACCCGACACCGGATCCGGTTGGTGTCTGGGCAGGCTCGGCGCCGGCGTGGGCCGGCGCTTTGTGGACAGAAGTTTGCTCACAGCGGCAACTATGTTCCGGTGAGCGGGGCCTGCTTCAACCACGAGCACGACTTGGCGGCGCAACGCGGACTGACCCAGGACTTCTGAATAGTGGGTTGGGTGCGTGGCTGGCCCGGGCATGCCGGTGGCGGTCGGCTGGTCGGATCAACTGGGCAGTGCCTGGCAGGCCGTGTTGCTAAGGGTTCGGCATGGGCATGCGCCGGACCTCCTCGAGTGCTTGGCGTTCCCAGGACGGGCAACGGCGGTGCATCCGTGTACTGTCAGGGCGCGCGCTGGTGGTTGTGCTGTTCGAGCTGAAGGACTGAGCTGTGCCCGATCGACCTGAGATTGTTTGTATCTGTGGTTCTGCTCGGTTTATGGAAGAGATGCTTGCGGCGAATCGCGAGCTGACGTTCGCGGGTGTCATCGTCGTTGCACCAGGCGTCTTCGGCCGGCCCGGGGATCGCGAGGCGGGCGAGAAGATCACCGACGAGCAGAAGACCGCGCTGGGGGCACTCCACCTGCGGAAGATCGACCTGGCTGACCGAGTTCTGGTTGTCAATCCCGGCGGGTATATCGGCGAGTCCACGAGCCGGGAGATCGCGTACGCTCACGCCACCGGCAAGCCAGTCTCATTTACCGATCCCGTCTGACCGCTCAACGCTGAAGCGGGACACAGGGCGTGCTGTCGATCCTGGCGTGGACCGGTGCTGCAGCGAGACCATCCGATCCCGCATCCTGCCCAACTGTGGCGTGGGGGTGGCTGGCGGGCGGCTCGGCTGACTGAACGGCATTGGGCCTGGCCCGTATCGGGTGTAGTTGTGCCAGGCCCTTAGGCTTTGCGGTTGTGGCGGACAGTTTTGATCCTGTGGCTTATAACCGGGCTGCTTGGGATCGTGAGGTGGAGAGTAGTAACGAGTGGACTCGGCCGGCTGGGGCGGAGGTGATTGCTCGGGCGCGGGCGGGGGACTGGTCCGTCGTGCTGATTGGGTACGAGGCGGTGCCGCGGGGCTGGTTTCCGGCTGAGTTGGTTGGCGCCGAGGTGTTGTGCCTGGCTTCGGGGGGTGGGCAACAGGGGCCGGTGCTCTCGGCGGCGGGTGCGGCCGTGACGGTGCTGGACAACTCGCCGCGGCAGCTGGACCGCGACCGGGAGGTCGCGACCCGCGAGGGACTGGACATCCGTACGGTGCTCGGCGACATGCGCGACCTGAGTGTGTTCCCCGATGGCAGCTTCGATGTCGTCTTCAACCCGGTGTCCAACGTGTTCTGCCCCGATCTTGCACCGGTCTGGCGGGAGTCGTTCCGGGTGCTGCGCCCGGGCGGGATCTTGATGGCCGGGTTCCTCAACCCTGACGTTTTCATTTTCGACGCCGCGGCGATGGACGAGCGGGATGAGCTCGTGGTGCGCCACAAGCTCCCGTTCAGCAGCCTTGATCTGTCCGACGACGAGCGGCAGCGCTCGTACGGGACCGGGCCCATCGAATACAGCCACACACTCACCGGGCAGATCGGCGGCCAGCTCGCGGCAGGCTTCACCCTGACCCACTTCGACGAAGCCCCGCACCACGCCGATGCCACCGCCCGGTACATGCCTGGGTACTTCGCCACCCGGGCCGTCAAGCCGTAGGGATCTGAGGTCCCGCCGCACTGCGCTGCAGGAAGCGCAGTGCGGCGGGAGCTGCGCTTGTCGATCAGCGGCCCGGGGGGTGCGCCCGATGCTGACGGGCCGTGCCAGGCCAACCCCTCCCTGTGGCGCGACTCGGTCCAGCGCCGGGGTCTCGGGCATGCCTGACAAGCTTGCTCAGCGTAACGGCCAGCTCAGCAATGCACCACAGCTCAGTCCGGTGACTTGTTCAGGGTCAGCCGGCCTTCGACGACATCGGCGGCGACATCGGTGAGGCGCCGGTTGTTGGCTCGCGCGTACGAGCGCAGCACGTCGAACGCCTCGTCGACGGCGATGTCCTGGCTGTGGCTGAGGAACCCCTTTGCCTGCTCGATCAGGATCCGGCTGTTCAGAGCGTTCTGGAGCTGCTCGGTCACGATCTCCTGTCGAGCCACAGCACGCTGGTGCACGATGCCGATGGTGGCCGCGTCCGCCAACGCTTGCCCAAGGGTGATCGTGTCGGCATCCAGCTGCCCGGTGTGCTTGCTGAACAGGTTCACCGCGCCGAGGACGGTGTCACGCAGCCGCATCGGGAGTGCCTGCACCGACAGGTAGCCACCCTCGATGGCGGTCGCGGTGAAACGTGGCCAGCGGGTACGGGCGTCGCGCAGGTCGGGATGCTGCACCGGACGCCCCGTGGTGAACGCATCCATGCACGGACCTTCGAGGCTCTGCAGTTGCGCGAGTTCGACCATACGTGCCTGCTCGGTGGACGCCGCGACCAGGTTGAGCGCGCCGTGGTGGTCGGCGAGCAGGATGCCGCACGCCGAGACTCCCAGCAGCTCGCTGCAGCGCGCGGCGAGCCGGTCCAGGAACTCGATGATGTCGAAGTCGTCGACGAGAGTGTCCGACAGCTCGATGAACACCTCCCGCACTCTCCGGTCAGATGCAGTCATCAGTCCTCCTCCTGTTCCTTCTCGACGTTGTCGGGGCCTTTTGCCTTCGGTTCGAATGGTTCAGGGTCCGGCGGGTCGACGTCGCTGTCCAACTCGAGGCGGCCTGCCATCACGTCGATCGCGACGCTCTGCAACGACAGTCCGTTGCCATAAGCATGGGCCCGCAGGCGGGCCAGCGCGTCGGTCACGCTGATGCGCTCCTGGGACGCCAGTCGGCCGGCGGCCTGATGCACCTCGGCCCGCCGTGCGGTGAAGGCTGCATCGATGACCTCGTCGAGGTCCGCGCTGATGCCGTGGCGCTGGTCCAGCGCGAGCACGAAGGCGGCATCGGCGAACACCAGTGCGTCGGCCACCTGGTCGCCGTACAGCGGACCCGGCTGCGTCCGATAGACGGTCAGTACGCCCACCTTGGCAGCTCCGGCAGCCACTGGAAAGGCAAAGACGCCGCGGAACCCGAGATCGGCACCGGCCACCGCGAACACCGGCCACCGACGGCCGGCCGCGACGCCGGCCAGGTCCGGCTCGAACACCGGCGTACTGGTGGCGATCGCCTCGCCGCTCGGTCCTTCGCCCAGCTCGAACTGCAGCTCGTCAAGCTCGCCGACCTTCGGATCCGTGGCGAGCAGTGGCTCCAGCAGTCCACCGGCGCGCGTCATCGCGAGCCCTGCCCCGGCCGCCGAGAGCGCCTGTGCACAGGCCGACACGGCATGCTGGAGCGACGGGGCAGCGTGTTCACCGTCGGCAACGGCTCTGATCGCCCCCCACACCCTCGCGCTGCGGTCGTAATCCACCTGTCCGTCCAGACTCGAACCGCCGCCGGGCGGATGGTTCACCCTAGCGGCCGGTTCGTCGAAGCATTGCTTCATCGCGCCGCGCGTCATCAAGAGTCTCTCCGCGGTCACCTCAGGCTGGATCCGTCGGTCTGGCAACACCCCCGGCATCACCAGTGCCCGATCTCGCGATCCTCACTCCTCGACAGGGTCTTCGTCCGGCGGCGCCTGTACCTCGGACTCGGGCGCCGTCGCTTTCTCGGGCCGGGTCGTCGGGGTCGTCCTTTCGGCGATCACCGACGGAACTCCGTGCCATTCGCTCATCTGGGCTCCCGCCGGACACAGTGCAGGTGCGCGAGCCATGGTCCGGGGCAGCGCCGTCAATCCGAAAAGTCTAGTCCGATGTCGAGCTGATAGCGCTCCCCTAGGCGCGGGTCGGCGTGATTGACTGCCTCCAGGAGTCGAGGGAGGTCGTCATGGGCATCGTGTCTCCTGGATTCACCGGTCGGCGGCGGGGCGGGACAGAGCTTCCCCCCGGGCAGTACCTGACCCGTGATTTCCCGGTTTTGTCGGCGGGGCCGACCCCGCAGGTGCTGCCTGAGCACTGGGAGTTCACCGTCACCAGCGAGACGGGTGAGAAGTACAAGTGGGACTGGGCCGCGCTGATGGCGTTGCCGGCCGAGGAGATCACCAAGGACATCCACTGCGTGACCCGGTGGTCGAAGCTGGAGACGACCTGGAAGGGCGTCTCGCTCGACACGCTGCTCGCGGATGTCGAGACCGGCGCCGACTACGCGATGGCGCACAGCTACGGCGGTTACACGACGAACGTGCCGATGGACGACCTGCTCGACGGGCAGTCCTGGATCGCCTATGAGTACGACGGCGAGCCGCTGGAACCCGAGCACGGCGGACCGGCCCGGCTGCTCGTCCCGCACCTGTACTTCTGGAAGAGCGCCAAGTGGGTCCGCGGCCTGGTGCTGTCCGATACCGAGGACCTCGGCTTCTGGGAAACGGCCGGCTACCACGAGTACGGAGACCCATGGAAAGAACAGCGATACGCCGGCGACTGACCTGGCAGGTCGGCACCGTCACCGACGTACGGCGTGAGACCGAGACGGCGCGGACGATCGTGCTCGAGGTACCGGACTGGCCGGGGCATGTTGCCGGGCAGCACCTCGACGTGCGGCTGACCGCGCCCGACGGATACCGTGCATCGCGGTCGTACTCGATCGCCTCGGCGTGGGGCGGGTCGAACGGTTCGACGATCGAGCTGACGGTTGAGCAGGTGCCCGACGGCGAGGTCTCGCCGTACCTGGTCGACGTGATCAACGTCGGCGATCCGCTCGAGATCCGCGGACCTGTCGGCGGCTGGTTCGTGTGGAAGCCGGAGCAGGACGGGCCGGTGCAGCTGATCGGCGGGGGATCGGGTGTCGTCCCGCTGCGGGCGATGCTGCGGTCGCATGCTCTGGCAGGCAGTACGACGCCGGTCCGGCTGCTGTACTCCGTTCGCCGTCCGGAGTCCGTGATCTACGTGAGCGATCTCAAGGAGCTCGCCTCGTCGGACGACGTCGACGTACGGCTGGTGTACACGCGGGATGCGCCGGCGGGGGAGCCGCGGGTCGGGCGGATCGACGCCGACGTGATCTCGCAGTACGCGTTCAAGCCGGAGGACGGCGCGACGACGTACGTGTGCGGGCCGACGCCGTTCGTGGAGACGGTGGCCGATCTGCTGGTCGCGGCGGGACACGATCCGGCGCGCGTGCGGACAGAACGATTCGGACCGACAGGAGACTCGCAGTGAAAGAGCGAAGCGAATTCACCATCCAACACAGCGTGCTTGGTGCCTCATCCGCGCCCGGAGCGAAGCGAGGACGCGGATGAGTGAGACCAATTATCTGGACGGCAACGCGGCCGCCGGGTCGCTGAGCGAATTATTCGCCGTCGACCTGACCGCGGCCATTGCCCAGTGCAACGGCTGCGGCCACACGACGGTCTTCGCGGAGGCCCATGTCTTCGTCGACGCCCCGGGCATGGTGGCCCGCTGCCCGGGTTGCGACTCCGTGCTCCTGCGCATCGTCACCACGCCCAACGACACCTACCTCGACCTCCGCGGCCTGACCTACCTGCGGGTCCCGAACTCCTAACGAGGTTTGTTCTGGGTCCGGCGGATCGTGTCGCGCTGGGTCTCGCCGACGGCTCGTTCGTAGGCGAGGACCAGCCCCTGGATCGTGACGGGCTTGAAGCGTTCGACCAGGTGCTGGATGTGCTCGGGCGGGCCGCCGGAGTCGCGGTAGTGCGGCCAGACCTTGGTGCGGAAGACCTCGGTGAGTTCCTCGGCGAGCGCGCGGCCGTGCTCGGTGAAGATGCGACCGGCATCCAGCACCGCCTCGACCGGCAGGTCCAGATCGAGCAGCTCGACGCCGAGGCTGAGGTGTGCGGTCGCGACCTGGAACACGTCCTCGTCCGGCGTCGGCTCGACCACTCCGAGCGCGACCAGCATCTCGATGTCGTCGTCGGTGAGCTCCCGGCCGGTACGCCGTACCAGCGCCGTCCGATCAAGCGTTTCGGGGAGGTCGCGCATCCACGGGGTCAGAAGCGTGCGATGCAGCGCGATGTCCTGCGGGGTCGCGTCGACCGGGATCCGGTCGAGGTACCCCTCGATCGCCTGCAGCGTGAAACCATGCGCCTGGAGTTCGCGGACGAGGTCGAGGCGGGCGATGTGTTCAGGTCCGTAGTACCCGACACGTCCGCGTCTGATCGGCGGCGGGATCAAGCCCCGGCCCGCATAGAAGCGCAAAGTGCGCACAGTCATTCCGACGCGCGCCGACAGTTCATCAACTGTCAGGGTGGCGTCGTCCCCCGAGACATCCGACATGGCGGAGATCATAACGACCCGCACTTGACCATCATGACAGTTCAACTGTCACAATCGGCTCTATGACCAGTGAAGCGTTTCTGTACGACGCGATCCGGACCCCGCGCGGCAAGGGCAAACCGACCGGCGCGTTGCACGAGGTCAAGCCGATCCAGCTGATCACCGGCTTGCTGCAGGAGCTGCGCACGCGGCATCCCGATCTCGACGCGACCGCGATCGACGACGTCGTCCTCGGGGTCGTGACGCCGATCGGCGACCAGGGCATGGACATCGCGCGGACCGCCGTACTGATGGCCGGCTATCCGGAGACGACCGGCGGCGTACAGCTGAACCGCTTCTGCGCATCCGGGCTGGAGGCGGTCAACCAGGCGGCGCAACGAGTGCGTTCCGGCTGGGAGGACTTCATCCTCGCCGGCGGCGTCGAGTCGATGTCGCGCGTCAAGATGGGCTCCGACGGCGGCGCGTGGGCGATGGATCCGGAGACGGCGCTCGACACCGGCTTCATCCCACAGGGCATCAGCGCGGACCTGATCGCGACCATCGACGGCTTCTCACGGACCGACGTCGACACGTACGCCGCCGAGTCGCACGCCCGCGCCGCGAAGGCCTGGGCGAACGGGTACTTCGCCCGCTCCGTCGTACCTGTGACGGATCGCAACGGCCTGCAGATCCTGGACCACGACCAACTGGTTCGCCCGGGTACGTCGGTCGAGACGCTCGCCGGCCTGCCGCTGTCGTTCGCGGCGATCGGTGAGCACGGCGGGTTCGACTCGGTCGCGCTGGAGAAGTACCTGACCGTCGAGCGGATCGAGCACGTCCACCACGCGGGCAACTCGTCCGGCATCGTCGACGGCGCCGCGCTGGTTGCTGTGGGCAACGAGAAGGCCGGTGAGGCGCTCGGTCAGGCGCCCCGCGGCCGGGTGGTCGCTGTCGGTGTCAGCGGCGCGGATCCGACCATCATGCTGACCGGCCCGGCGCCGGCCGCCCGGAAGGCGCTGGGTCGGGCTGGTCTGGATGCTTCGGACATCGATCTTTTCGAGATGAACGAGGCGTTCGCGGCCGCGGTCATGCATTTCATGAAGGATCTCGGCGTACCGCACGAGAAGGTGAACGTGAACGGCGGCGCGATCGCCCTCGGCCACCCGCTCGGCGCCACCGGGGCGATGCTAATCGGAACCCTGCTGGACGAGCTGGAGCGGCGCGAGCTCCGGTACGGACTGGCCACCCTGTGCGTCGGCGGCGGCATGGGCGTCGCGACGATCATCGAGAGGCTTGCGGCATGATCGACTGGACCAACTCCGACGGCATCGTCACGCTGACCCTGAACGACCCGTCCGCCTCGGCGAACACGGTGAACGACGCGTATCTGGCGGCGATGGGCTCGGCCGTCGAGCGGCTGCAGGCCGAGAAGGAGTCGCTGCGCGGCGTCGTCATCACCAGCGCCAAGTCGACCTTCTTTGCCGGCGGCAACCTGCAGATGCTGTCGCAGATCCAGCCGTCGGACGCGGCGCAGGTGTTCGACACGGTCGAGGAGGTCAAGCGGCAGCTCAGAGCCCTTGAAACGTTGGGTGTTCCGGTCGTTGCCGCGATCAACGGATCCGCGCTCGGCGGCGGGCTGGAGATCGCGCTCGCCTGCCACCACCGGATCGTTGCCGACGACAACCGGATCGAACTCGGCGTACCCGAGGTCACGCTCGGCCTGCTGCCGGGCGGCGGGGGAGTGACCCGCACGGTCCGGATGCTCGGACTGCAGGACGCGCTGATGAAGGTGCTGCTGCAGGGCCAGCGGATGAAGCCCGCGCATGCCTTGTCGGTCGGGATCGTGGACGAGGTTGTCGCGGCCGACGATCTACTGGACGCGGCGCGCCGGTGGATCACGGCGTACGACGGTGACGCCAAGCAGCCCTGGGATCGTGACGGCTACAAGATCCCGGGCGGTACGCCATCCTCGCCGAAGCTGGCCGCGTTCCTGCCTGCCTTCCCGGCGAACCTGCGCAAGCAACTCAAGGGTGCGCCGTATCCGGCACCGCGGGCGATCATGAGCGCGGCGGTCGAGGGCAGCCAGGTCGACTTCGAGACGGCCTCGCGGATCGAGTCGCGGTACTTCGTGTCGCTCGCCACCGGGCAGATCGCGAAGAACATGATCCAGGCGTTCTTCTTCGACCTGCAGTCGATCAACGCGGGCGGGTCGCGGCCGGCCGACGTACCTCGCTTCTCGGCCCGCAAGGTCGGGGTGCTGGGCGCGGGAATGATGGGCGCGGGGATCGCGTACGTGTGCGCGAAGGCTGGGATCGACGTCGTGCTGAAGGATGTGTCTTTGGACGCCGCCTCGAAGGGCAAGGTGTACTCCGAGAAGCTGCTGGCGAAGCAGGTCTCGAAGGGGCGTCTGTCGGCCGGCCAGGTTGAGGACTTCCTCAGCCGGATCACGCCGACCGGTGACCCGAACGATCTGGCCGGGTGCGACCTGGTGATCGAGGCCGTCTTCGAGGACGCGGGTCTCAAGCAGAAGGTGTTCGCGGAGGTCGCCGGCGTGGTCGAGCCGGACGCGTTGCTCTGCTCGAACACGTCGACGCTGCCAATCACCTCGCTCGCCGACGGGATCGACCGGCCGGACGACTTCATCGGCATGCACTTCTTCTCGCCGGTCGACCGGATGCCGCTGGTCGAGCTGATCGTGGGCTCGAAGACGTCCGACGCAACGATCGCGCGCGCCTACGACGTCGTACGGCAGATCAAGAAGACGCCGATCGTGGTCAACGACAGCCGCGGGTTCTTTACCTCGCGGGTCTTCGGCACGCTCGTGATGGAAGGCGCCGCGATGGTTGCCGAGGGTGTCGATCCGGTGATGATCGAGCGGGCCGCGACCCAGGCCGGCTTCCCGGCGCCGCCGCTGGCGATGCTCGACGAGGTGACGCTGACGCTGCCGCAGAAGATCCGCGACGCGGCCCGCGCGGCCGGCGACAGCGCCGGGGCATTCGACGAGCATCCCGGGATGGCGGTTGCCGATCGCCTGGTCAACGAGTTCGACCGTCGCGGTAAGGCCGCGGGTGCGGGGTTCTACGACTATCCGTCGGACGGCCCGAAGCATTTGTGGCCAGGACTGTGGGAGCACTTCGCACGTGACAACGACGTACCGCTGATCGATCTGCAGGAGCGGATGTTGTTCGCGATGGCGCTCGAGACGTTGAAGTGTCTCGACGAGGGCGTACTCCGATCGGTGCCTGATGCCAACATCGGATCGATCTTCGGCATCGGGTTCCCGCCGCTGCACGGAGGTGCCCTGCAGTACGTCAACGCCTACGGGCTAAGCGCTTTCGCAGCTCGGTCCCGCGAGTTGGTCGCTGTATACGGTGCACGCTTCGAGCCGCCGGAACTGCTGATTCGCAGGTCAGCCGCCGGTGAGATGTTTACGTGATCACGGCCTGACAACATTCCACACATTCGAACAAAGAAGGTCGCAGTCCGGTCTTGCGCGCGGCGCACTTTTGAGTCATCGTGCTAGGCACTTCTACAACGATTGACCTGTAGTAACGTGTGCCAACCTCAGAGATGCTTAACGTTGTTAAGTAACTCGGAACCGTGCGTCGTACCCCTGCGACGTTCCCTCTCGGGAAGGTGGAATTCATGCCTGCTCATGTTCCGAACGCCGGTCTCACTCGGCGGGATCTACTCAAGCGGACCGGTGGACTGGCCGCGCTTGCCGCGTTCACCGCGGCCTGCGGCGGTAATACCGGCCGACCGTCCTCAGGGGGCGGAAGTGGCGGGACGAAGGCCAACCTGTCGCAGTGGTACCACCAGTACGGCGAAACCGGCACGCAGCAGGCGGCGACCAGGTACGCCAAGGCCTACACCGACTCGAACGTCAGCGTGCAATGGACCCCGGGTGACTACGACGCCAAGCTCGCGTCCGGCCTGCTGTCCAGCAAGGGCCCCGATGTCTTCGAGGGTCACTTCAACATCGCGATGGTGAAGAGCAACCAGGTGGTGGCCCTGGACGACATCATGGCCGACGTCAAGGACGACTTCCAGCCGGGCGACTTGGCCACCAACACGCTCGACGGCAAGATCTACGGCGTCCGGATGATCATCGACCCGCAGGTCATCTACTACCGCAAGAGCCTGTTGGACAAGGCCGGAATCAAGCCGCCGGAGACGATCGACGACCTGATCTCAGCCGCGAAGGAACTCACCACGAACAAGGTGAAGGGCATCTTCGTCGGCAACGACGGTGGCAACGTCATGGGCGGTCCGGCGGTCTATGCATCCGGCGGGACGTTACTGACCGACGACAACAAGCCGGGCTTCACCGGCGACAGCACGGCCCAGGCCTTCGGCAAGCTGCACGAACTGTATGCCAGCAAGAGCGTCCTGCTCGGTGCGCCCACGGACTGGTGGGATCCGACCGCGATCAACCAGGGCCTGGTGGCGATGCAGTTCATCGGCATGTGGGCGGTGCCGGGTATGCAGAAGGCGCTGGGCGATGACATCGGCGTGATTCCGTTCCCGAAGCTCGACGCGCAGAGCAAGCCGGCTGTCTACTCCGGCGGCTGGACCCAGTTCGTGTCCGCGAAGAGCCCGAACGTCGACGCGGCGAAGAAGTTCGTCAAGTGGCTGTGGATAGACAAGGAGGATTACCAGGAGGACTGGTCACTCAGCTACGGCTTCCACATCCCGCCGCGCAAGAGCCTCGCGGCCAAGGCGTCCAAGCTGCAGAGCGGCGTTGCGGCCGACACGGTCAAGCTGACCCAGGACCACGGGTACACCGACAACCCGGCCTGGACCCCGAAGATGGGGACGGCGTTCACCGACCTGCTGACAAACGTCATCAAGAAGGGAGCCGACCCAGCCGCCGAGATCGCGAAGGCCGAGAAGACCGTCAACGCCGAACTGCAGCGGTTGTTCGGATGAGCGCACCGGCCAAAACCCGGGTGGACCCCGCTGTCATTGGTGAGCAGCGGGGTGGACGACGACGGCGGCAGAAGGGGATCGCAGGCAACACCCTGTGGTTCTGGGTGTTTGTCGGGCCGTTCGTACTCGGCCTCCTGATCTTCTCGTACCTGCCGATCATCTGGAGCCTGGTCCTCAGCTTCTTCGAGGCGTACAACACCGCGACGCCGTCGAAGTTTGTCGGGCTCCGCAACTACATCGACATGCTCACCGACCACAACTTCCTGTCGAGTCTGGGCACGTTCACGATCTTCGCGGTGTTCATCGTGCCGCTGACGTTCGTGCTCTCGCTCGCGCTGGCGTTGCTGGTCAACCAGGTCAAGATCGCGCGGGCGTTCTTCCGGTCGGTGTTCTTCCTGCCGACCGCCTGCTCGTACGTGGTCGCGTCGCTGATCTGGCGGCTGTCGATCTTCAACGGTGTCCGGTTCGGCCTCGCGAACACCGTGCTCGGCTGGTTCGGGATCGACAACATCGCGTGGCTGTCGACGGTCTCGCCGCCGTGGTACTGGCTGCCGCTGGTCACCGTGCGGTTGTGGTTGCAGCTCGGCTTCTACATGATCCTGTTCATCGCCGGGCTGCAGCGGATCTCGCCGACGCTCTACGAGGCGGCGTACGTCGATGGGGCGAAGCCGGGGTGGCAGGTGTTCCGGTACATCACGCTGCCCCAGCTCCGGTCGACGTCGGTCGCCGTACTGATCCTGAACCTGATCGCGGCGTACCAGGCGTTCGACGAGTTCTACAACCTGATCGGCAACGTGAACTACGCGCGGCCGCCGCTGGTCTACCTGTACGGCATCTCGCTCGGCTCGATCCAGGACCTGGGCCACGGCTCGGCCGGCGCGCTGATCCTGGCGGTCATCATCATGATCGTGACGCTGCTGCAGAGCCGGATCTTCGGCTTCGGAAAGGCGGGCGACTGATGGCAGTCTCTGAGCGTACGACGGGAACGCCGCAACCGATCGGGTTCACTCAAAGTGCGTGGGGCCGGGTCGGGATGGTGCTGCGGTGGATCGCGTTGTTCATCGCGGTCGTGCTGTTCCTGCTGCCGTTCTACCTGATCCTGCGCAACGCGTTGTCCACCGAGGCGGACATCACGGCGCCGACCTGGACGTTGTTCCCGGCGCATCTGCAGTGGAGCAACATCAAGGAACTCTTCGACGACACCCAGGTCCCGATGGCGCGGGCGCTCTACAACTCCGCGGTTGTCGGTGTGTTGGGTACGGCGGGGCAGTTGCTGTTGGCATCTATGGCTGGGTATGGGTTGGCGCGTATTCCGTACCGTCACGCGGACAAGATCTTCTACGCGATCGTGGCTACGTTGATGATCCCGGGTGCGGTCACCTTCATCCCGTCGTTCATCGTGGTGTCGTCGCTCGGGTGGGTGTCGTCGCTGCGGGGTCTGATCATCCCGACGCTGTTCAGCGGGTTCGCGGCGTTCCTGTTCCGGCAGTACTTCCTCGGCTTCCCACGGGAGCTCGAGGAGGCGGCACGCGTTGACGGCGCCGGGTACTTCGGCGTGTTCTGGCGGATCGTCGTACCGAACTCGCTGCCGTTCTTCGCGGCACTCGCGGCAATCACCTTCATCGGCAACTGGAACTCGTTCCTGTGGCCGCTGGTGATCGGCCAGGACTCGTCGTCCTGGACGATCCAGGTCGCGATGTCGACGTTCATCACCGCCCAAACCATCAACATCCACGAACTCTTCATGGCCGTCGCGGTCTCCATCCTCCCGCTGGTCCTAATCTTCGCCTTCCTCCAGCGCTACCTAATCCAAGGCGTAACCCAATCCGGCATCAAAGACTAAAAAGGACACCGCTCCGCGGCGGCTGTCTTATCGGCCGCCTCCGGCGGCGCGCGAACCAGTCCACCGGGCATCGCCCTGGCGAATCGCACGTACCGGCGGGGACTCCACCAGGCTCCCCGCCGCGTCACGCCAGTTACCGTCCAACGGACACCGCTTCGCGGCGACTGTCCTATTGGCCGCCTTCGGCGGCGAGCGAATCGCTCCACCGGGCAATCGCCCCGGCGAATCGCACGCACCGGCGGGAAGCCGACGAGGGCTCTCGGCAGCGTCTCGCCGGGCGCGGTCCAAAGGACACCGCTTCGCGGCGACTGTCCTATTGGCCGCCTTCGGCGGCGAGCGAATCGCTCCACCGGGCAATCGCCCCGGCGAATCGCACGCACCGGCGGGAAGCCGACGAGGGCTCTCGGCAGCGTCTCGCCGGGCGCGGTCCAAAGGACACCGCTTCGCGGCGGCTGTCTTGTTGGCCGCCTCCGGCGGCGTTCATATCGCGCCCGAACGGATCGCTCCAGCGAATCTCGCGAGCTGGTGGGGAGTCCACCAAGGCCCCCGTCGCGTCTTGCTGGGCACGGTTGTGTGGCTTCGACCAGTACAACTCAGGACACGTCGTCCGGCTGGACGCTTCGTGCTGTCAGATCCGGCCCTAGCGCCTCCACAAGAGCGCGAGCAAGCCACAAGTGGCGGTCCAGACCGCTCCGATCACCTTCGCGGCCTCAGGCTGACCGAGGACCGCGAGGGCGATTACAGCGACCCAGCCGATCACGGTAACCGCGAGGATCAGCAGAAGTGCTTGGCGGGGCGGTATGCCTCCACTGCCGTTGGGCCTTAGGCTCACAATGAACCTCCGTTCTGGAAAGAAGCCCGGGACTGGTCGTTCGCGAGGCGGTCTGGGTTGCACCCCAGACCGCCTCACCCCCACACCGAACCCTGCTCATGCCATGTGCAAGGCGCTGGTATCCTTGCACACCAAATGTTCGGATGGAACACTTGAGGCATGACGTTCACTGCGCTCGAGCTCGACATCTTGCGGATGCTGCGGCGGTCGGCGGAGCCGCTGAGCGGCCGGCAGGTGGCCGATATTGCTGGTATCGCACCCAACACCGCCAACCGGCTGCTCAGAGCGCTGCAGACTCAGGGCCTCGTCCGTTCCGCAAGAGACGGCCGGGCGATGCGCTGGACAACAACCGCGGATGTCGCCGCACTTTCCGAACTGGCGGACTCGCCAGATGAGCGCGTCGCTCTGGTGGTTACAGCTGTGGAGCTGGAGCATACGGAGGTTCGCAACCGGCTGGTGAACGCCGAGCGGGTCCGGACAGGTGACATCTGGATGCTGCGCGGCGAGATGCCCGGAGGGCAGATCGACTGGACGGTCTACTTGGCGCGTGCGGGCATGGGAAACGCGACCTCGGCAGCGTTGGTGGGACTCGCGGCCCGTAACTTGCGGGCGAATGTCGTCGCGTTCGTGGGTACGGCAGCAGGTCTGAAGTCGGACGATCAGCGCCACCTTGATGTCGTCGTCGCCAGCAGGATTCATAACCCCTATGCGGGCAAGCAAGTACCAACTGATTCGGGATCAAAGCTTCTCGGCCGTGACAGGACGTACGCCTTGCCTGCGCCGCTAGTCTCGCTCGTCAATACGTGCATCACCGAAACCGCGTGGACTACGTCGGTGCGTAACCAGCACTACGACGGAAACCATGCTCACGCGTACCTCGCGCCCATCGTCTCTGTCGAAGCCGTCCAGACCGACTCGAACGGGCCTGTACTGCGGGAGATCCGTGAACGGTTCCAGGATGCAGCAGCATTGGATATGGAGTCCTTTGGTCTTGCTGCTGGATCAGACATCCATGATCTACCTGTCTTGGCGATCCGCGGCCTGTCCGACTTCGTCGGCGACAAGGCCAAAGTTGGGAATGACGACCTGCAACCGCGCGCTGCACGGAATGCTGCTGGTTTTCTGCGCGAGCTCCTCGTGTTCGCCCACCCGGATGACTTCAAGCGTGGCGAAGTTAGTCCTCCTATTGCGCCGCGGGACGACCATTCAGAAGCCCCCGCGGTTGCGCTACCAGGCGGTGTAGAGATTTGGATGGAGCGTCTCTACCGCGCTTCACAACGCCGCGCGGACGCGGCCATGGAGAGCCTTGTCGAGTTGCAACGCGCTGGCGTCACCGTCGCCACGGGGCTGAGCAGGTTCTTGCATCGCCCCCCGGTCTGGCTACGCGAGGACGTTACCGGCGATGGTTGGGCCCTTGTTTCTTCGCTTGCGTCGATTGCTGGCTCGAGGGTTGCCTGGCGAGGATACGAGCAAGCCGCTGCTGCCGCGGAGGTGTCTGGAGACTTGGATGCGGCTGCGTACTTCGCCATGACGGCCGGGCTTGAACGCGTCGCACGCGACGCAGACGAAGACGACGCGAAGGGCGCGGAGCCCGATCCACGATTCTTGGACGGCCTCGCCGACTACGTGATCGCTCGATTGGGGACCGTTATCGATTTCTATCGCTCTGTCTTGGACGGCGATCTTCCCAAGATCAAGGCATGCGCGGAGATCGCCGTCGCATCACTCGGGCTCACGGACGAGTCCGGTGTGCTTCGCGCTCCGACAGACCCGGTAAAGGTCGTAAGCATTGATCCCTCACTTCGCGACATCGTCGCCGCAACCATGCTCCGACACCTCGCTCAAGTCATGCTGGCGCCCGGCGCAGCAGACCAGCTCGGCGTTCAATCGGGGCTTGCAAATCGCGCGCTTCGGGGTAACCCCGTAACTCGAGACTTGGCTGACGACGGGCTACGGCTCGCACAGTGGGCTGTAGCATTGCGACCGAATTCAGAGAGTTGTCGATTGACGAACGCGCAGATGATGCTGGGCGTGCTGGTCTCGATGTCCGGTCGATCCTCGACTGACGTCGAGGACGAGGTGTCCAAGCGGGCCAGGCTCGTGGAGGCTGACGCACTTCTGGTCCGCGAAGCACTTAGCGCCTGGGACGGCTCGACGGCCAGCGCGCTGGCGATCGCGGCTCGCGCCCGTTCCATCCAAGGGGACTTCCCGGGCGCCCTACGACTTCTGCTCCCTGCGCCGGACGGTCTCGCAACGCAGCGAGAGGCCAAGCGCCCCGAGGTGGTGCGTCTCGGCGCATACCTAGCACGTGTTATCGGGAAGGACGAACTCGCGCTCGAGCTCGCTGCGAAGAACCCGGACCGAGTCGAGGGCGAGCTGATGAGAGCGGCGGTACTCGGCGGCCACCCACAGATGAACATCGAGGCCAACAAGGCGCTCTTTACAGCTCTGGAGCTATCCGCGGGTCGCAGCCACTACGAGGTTCAGGCCCTGATGGCCCTCTCGCGACGGTTCAATTCGCTTGACCGCACCGAACAGGCCTCGGTCAAGGAACACATCGAGAAACTCGCCGAACTCGACCGCGAGCTCGCTGACGTCATGCGGGCGCGGGTCGCGCTTGGTTTGGGCAATCCGGCAGAAGCATTGCGATTCGTCCGTGGAATCGACCGCAATGAGCTTGTTCTTGATACCCACGCCGATGCACTTGTCGCGAGCGGGCGTCCCGAGGAGGCGGCTCGCATGGTGTTCGACGAGGGTCTTAGACGGGGAGACATCCCGCTAGCGACGGAGGCTCTCGAGATCGCCATGGATAACGGAGCCGCCAACATCGGCCGCGAGATCGCACTCAATCTTTTAGGTCGTGAGGACGGAAAACCAGTCAGGCTCAAGGCATTACGAGCACTGCAGCGCATCTCGCGCAGCGAGAATAATTGGCAAGAGGTCGCAAACCGCACTGAGGAGATCATTGAGGAATCAAAAGCAAACGATCTGCCGATCCCAGAGACGGAGTGGTGGCGACTCGTGGAGGCGCTCTACTTTCTGGAGAGGTTCGAGAAGGCGCTGGCCGTCCTGCGCAGCGCGACAGCCGTAAGTTTCAACGAACGCGGGAAGGCGCACCTATTCCTATCAGTCCTTCGACGCGCGGCTGACGAACAGCGTGCGCTAAATGAGGTGAGGACGCGGCCGCCGATCGTCGATCTAGGCGACAAGAAGTTGTATGCCATGTTCATGCGCGCAGCCGCGGACTGGGCTAACGACGAACAGATCGCCGCGGCGGCGATGTCGGTTGTGCTCATGGCCCCGCACGCCAGCTTCACCGAAACACAGGTCGCAGAGTTTCGGGCGTACGCGGACAGCTATTTCGAGCGCCATGGCGACGCCGCGTCCATCAAGCAGGTCCAAGTCGAGGACGACAACCTCGATGCTCTCATCGATTTCCTGCGCAGCGGCAGCGCGCGACAAGAAGCACTAGAGAACATGTCGCGCGAGGTGCGGGCTGGTCGGTTCCCACTCGCCGCACTCACAGAAGCAGCGGGCCGTACATGCACCGAGAGCCTGATTCGTCGAGACCTCGGTTACATTATCGCCATCGCTGACGACGATGCTATTGGCCACGAGACAGCGCGGGAAGCTCTTCACAGAAGGGTTGTCGTCGACACCAGTGCCCTCGTCGTAGGAGGCTGGACCGGGCAACCATTCAAGAAGTTGGCTGCGCATCTGGACTCGGTCATCGTGCCTGCTCCTCTGCGCGAGGACGTCTCCAGCGCTCGAAGCAGCCTTGCGATGAAGTCGACGGCGACTCTCGGTTGGGACACACAGCGTCAACGTCCGACCGTGTCGGAGATCTCCCCGGACCAAGCCCGAGTCTATGCAGACGCGGTCGAACAGGTGTGGGCCGATATCCAAGGTCTGCAAGTCGCACCGGTCGCCGACACTGGGCGGCGAGACGGATTTCTCAGCGCCATCACCGTTGCTCAAGAATTCGGTCTGCCTGTCTGGATTGACGACGCTGTTCTACGTGGAGTCGCCCGATCTCTCGGCGTGCCTGCATTCGGTTCGCTGGATCTCATCCGAGCATTGGAGGACGAGGTCGGTGTCGCGGCAGCCATCAGATCGTTGAGGGATCATAGGGTCGTCGACTTGCCAATCGACGAGCCGTGGTCCGACCTCGCGAATCGAGCCGAATGGAAGATCGACAGTGCGTTCGCGCTCGCGATTTCCCGGCCGGCGGCATGGCACGACGTTCGTAACTCGTTCGTCGAGTTTCAGTCACTCGTCCGTCGTCGTCCGAAGGATCTTGAGGCTGAGGCCACTGTGGCTTGGGCGCATCTAGCGGCCAACGGGCTGGCGATGGCTGTTGTGCCTTCGGCGCGGCCGAGAGCCGTCTCTGCGCTGCTGGCATGGGCCGCACTCTGCGCCGATTCGTTCTACTTTGCGGCCGGCGGCGACGCGGAAGAGGCCAATGGCCCGGACGGTGTCGATCAGGCGGGACGAGTGACGGCCCTCGTCATAGCTGCCGCGGAGGCGGTCCGCGATCAGCACTATCCAGGAATCGATGCGTTGGGACCACTGGTGGATGTCATTTGTCGCGTTCTCCTCGAATCGGTCGGCCCTGAGTTGACAAGTCGAATCGTCGCTTCCTTGGTGGACCGACTCGACCGCGAAGTCGGGACTCGAGTGTTCATGGCCTATATTCAGTCGGCGGGAAAGTAGCCAAGTCCAATTCTGCACACGAGCACGTCGGGCGCAGCCGCCCTCTGCCGGTTGTACGCTTGCCTGCCCCCAGCCCGCCTTGCTGACCGGTGGATCTAGGCTGTGGAGATGGGAGTCAGGGCCAGGCGGCTGCAGAGCGATCGAGTGAGTACGTGTCAGGCCCGGCGCCTACAGGGTTACTAGCCTGACTTCGCAACAGCCATCTTCGACACGCCGCATCCGTTGCCCGACGAGCACCCCGCCCCTGGTCACATCCCACGACAACCGGCCTGCCGCTATTTCCGTTCTGCTTCTTGAGCGACTGCCTGACCTTGCTCCAGCGGTCCCGATCGGCAGCGGGAGCAGCGCGCTTCTGAGGAGCCTTGACCGCGGAAACCAACTCGCGATCGAACTCATCTTCCAGAAGCTCAGCAGAGGCTCAATCCGAATCCCGGTCAGCTGACGGGCGGGTTGACTCGGGCGCTTTAGGTGATGGCTTCAGCAGCCAGCAACACCGCGGAGACATCACCGGCCGCTGAGCGCAGAGTGCACCAGCGGCTGTCAGCCCCCTACGCAGGCAACGACCAGCATCACTATTTCCTAGCGATCAAGCACGCTCGCCCTGCGCGGCTGCGAGCTTCCATATGTCGTCGATCACCAACCTGTTCCCGGGTATCGTTGTGTACTTGGGCTGTTGCGGACTGTTGCACGATGGGGGTAGACGTGGGGTGGGTGCATTGCGGTGAGTGCTGTCTACGCCTGTCGGTGAACAAGGATGGCAAGCTGCCGAAGCACTACGGGAGCAGGACCGAGGGCGTGTTTCACCATCGTGCTCAGCGGCCGTGTAGAGCCTCGGGCACGACGCGGTATGTCTTGGCGAGCGCGCTCCGCTGGGCGTGTAGCCGGCCGCGCAGCGGGCAGGTCTGCCCTTCCTGCGGACGGAAGCAAATGACGCTCAACAAAAACGGCAAGTTCCCCAAACACAAGGCACCGGATGGCGGCCGATGCACGCTGGCGGAAGCCAACTAGCTGCAAATGGCTCGCAGTCGGACCGGACAGGCGGCCGGGGCGCCTCCTCGTGCGAGGACGCATCTGACCAGACCGGAAGATGAAGATCGCCAGGGCCGTGAATGCCATCATCGGCCTACCTGCCTGTGACGTCTGTGGCGCCGTCGTCCGGATCCGATCTCCGCTCTGCTCGGTTGCTTGCCGGACCGCCGCTGGTTCTTGGCCGACTTGTCTCGGTGCTGTGCGTGATCGGAATCGGGTTGGTCCAGGTTGATGAATGTGGTGTCGCGTCTGCCGTAGATGTCGCTGACCGCGCTCGATCCGAGCGTGAAGGCGACTGGCTCAGCCTCCGGGTCGTTGACGGATCGGCGGAGCTGAGCCGGGCGCAGCCTGCTGCAATCCTTGCGCGGATTCAGTTCTGGATCGGTCCTGTCGGCGGCCACCTCATGTCGGCTCGGATCTGACGGGAGCCCGCGCATCGGCCTGTCCGGATCAGCATCGGCTACCGGATCCTCCGGTGATGGCTCGATGATATTGAGCACCGAATCCGTCACAAGCTCGGTGACCTTCTGCCGGGCTAACGACTTCCCACACGCGATGCTCAGTGCCGGATGTCCAGTAACGATCCCGCCAACCACGCCGACGACGCGGATTGACAGAGTCAACTTGCTGGTTTGCTTGTCCAGTGGAAGGGGCAGTTCTGACGCCAGGCTGCCGATGACAGGCTGGAGTCCGAGGACATTTGCCGCGGCATCGGCCGGTTCGCCTAATAACAGCTGATGAAGGAATGCGTTGAGATCGGCGATTCTGTCCGCGGTTGCGTCGAGGCGACCAGGATCGGTCACCTTCCACTGCTCGGTGATGCTTGGCCAGGTTGTATCGACGATGTTGCTGGCACCTTTCTCTAACAGGAACTCCGCAACGCTCCGATGTTGAGCGACGGCCTGGTCCAGCTCGGTGCCGGTGATCGTGCATGTGCGGCGCTCGAGCGCGCTGACGACGATCTTGCCGTCAGGGAGTTGCTCGCGGAGCACATCGACCTCCACCACTCTGACCTTCTTCTGGGTGCCCAACGGCTCAGTTCGGGATCCATCGAGGATCATCAGATCGAAGATGTTGTCGTTCGTCGACGAGTCGCCGTCCGGCGGGGCGCAGTCGGGCGTCAGCCGGGCAAGGTGATGACGGAGTACGGCGATGACTTCGGCGACAACGATGCCGGCTTCGTCTGGCACCTGTCCCACCTGCGCCTCCGATGACTCCGACGTTAGCTTTGGCGCGGCGAGACCTAGACCTTGCGCGTCCGAGGTTGTCGTGACCTGTCCATTGCCAGTTGCGCCGCGGCCGCGACGGGCGACCAGAAATCCCGTGGCGACGCCTATGACAACCAGCAGCAAGTCAAACCCGATCCGCATGGCGATCACCTCACTCTCGATGGTCCGGATCTCGCCCAGACTTCGCAAGGGCACCGCGCCGGGCCGCGCGTTCGGCGTGTTCAGTCGACCTGTGGCGCTGACGGATGAATCAGAACTTCCAGGCCATCCAGTTGCTGAGGAGCAGGCCGAGCCGGTCGGCGCCCAAAGGTGGAAGCACAAGGGACCCGATCAGAAGGCATACGGCCATCAGCGCGATGAGCGCAGTTGATGGACCGTGGTGGAAGGATCCGATGCCATCCCAAACAAGTAGGTCGATGCCGAAATAGATGAGCTGCGCTGCGATCAGCACGACGCCCACGCTGGCGAGAGTTGCCAGCGAATTGAGTAGTCCCGTAGTGGGTGTCGCCGGGTGCTGTGAGAGCCCGAGTCCGAGTAGCAGGGCGGCCACGGAGTACACAGTCCAGCGGACAAGGGTTGGCCCGGGCCACCAACCTGTTCTTGTCTGTCGAGCGCGCGACGTCTGCGCCCTGAGCAGCGGACGCCAGATGTCCGCGCCAAGTGATGTCCGTCTCAGAGCCGCCGTGAGTGTACGCCGATGCTCGGCATTGCGCGGATGCGGCGGGGTACCGCCCAGGATCGTCAAGATGTCCGAAGATTGATTCTGAGCATCTGAGGCAGCAATCAACTCCACCAAGACGGCCACCGGGCGGCCGCCGGCTCGTTCGAGGACAACGTCTGCATCGGCGCCGCGGCCTACGCGCCGCAGAGCTTCGACCAGGTCGATGATCTGGTCTGGCGTCCTCTGCCATCCCGCACATTGCAGCAGGTAATGCACATCGTCTCGATCCGCCCGGGACTCAATCAGTGCGGTAAGCAACTCGACGACCTCGTCAGCGGGACGCAGCGCGGCCGGAGCAAGCACGGCATGCGACAGCGGCTCCCATTCGGTGACGAAACGGTCGAAGTCCCCGTACCTCCGCAGGTGCTTGGTGCTCGTGTCGGGTCCGGCCGGATCCTGCTCCCCGGCAGTTGCCGAGGAACGCGACATTCTTAGGGGCCGCATCGCGATCGGCGTCGCTCGGAGCCGACGGACGAGGTCGGCGATCTCGGCACCTGTCCGCTGCGCGGCGAGCCGCAGTACGGTCCGGGCATCCGCGTCGCGGTCCGCATTTTTCAGGCCGATGGCCAGCGCTGCCAGTTCGGGCACCGGCCGCAGACCGCATGACAACAGGATTCGCTGCACGGCTCGATCCTCGGCGGCGGTGTCGGGCATGTCCACATCGCCCGGCTTGACGATCTGCGGTTCGGCGAGCTTCGTAATCCGCCCGAGGACCTCGGCGACCGGCAGCGTGCTAGCGGCCAGTTCGATGTCGTCCCACTCTCGACCGGTCCCGACCGATATCGTGCGTCGCTCGGGAGCAACCTCGACAAGCGCGTGCCGCACCCGCTCCCGGTCGTCGACGGCGCGTGCGGTCTCCGATGCGGTGTCGTTGAGAGATTGGGCGAGCAGATCGAGCCGGTCTTCGATGTCTTGTTTCGCTTCGATGGTCAGGTCGTCCTGACGAATGCGGAGCAACCGCTCGATCTGACGCTGGGATTCCAAATCTCGGTCAGCCAGCGCTTCCGCCCGCGCCTGCGCCGCCTCAAGCGCCGCAGTCAACCGTACGATCTCAGCCTGGTCGTCGACCGGACGTACGACAGGGCTAACGTTGCGGGCGAAGGCGAGCCGACCGGCCTCGTGCCGCACAGAGCTCGTCGGTCTCGGCTTGCCGTCGCGGACCAGTTGGTCGGCTGTGGTGGCAAAGATGAGATCCAGGGGCAGTATTGTCTGGGCGTGTGGGACGCCGGCCTCCACGACGTCGACGAAGTACTTCGTGAAGAACGTCTGCGGACGCGAGAGTGTCTCGTCGTTCTCGAACCAGGCCGGACTGTAGGCGCCACTCGCAGCCATCGTGTAGGCGCCGGTGCCGCGGACCATATCGAGAAAACCTTCGCCGGACAGCTTGTTCGCCGCAGCGAGTCCAGCGAAGCAGCAGTCGAGGATGACTACCTTCGTTTCAGCGTTCGATTGCCTTAGGGCATCTCGAACGTTGTCGAACAGCAGGCTTGTCGATGTCCGTCGGGCGGCCTCTGTCCGGGAGCCGGCCAGTCCGAGGCACAACCGGTCGTCGCTATCTGGCTGGCCGTGGCCGACGAAGTAGAAAAGTGCAACACCGTCGGAGTTCGTCTGCGCGTACATCTCGACGAGCTCATCGAAGAGGTCTCCGGGTCTGGTTCGGTTGGCCACGGTCGTGATGCGATCGGCTGGCCAGCCGCAGACCGGACTTGTCAGTAGCTCAGTCATTCGCGTCAGGCTGTTCTGGGCCGCCGGGACGGGCGGCAGGTGCTGGTAGTCCCAGGTACCGATTAGAACCGCGCGAGATCCCGAGTGGTCGCGTAGCGCATGCTCAGTCGGCATCGACGAGCCGCTCGAGTACTGGCATTACGTCGGTCACGTTCTCTGCGGTGATGGAGAAGTCCTGTCCCTTCATCTTCACCCTCAGCGTGATCGTGCTCCGCCGCGACCTGAGATACTCGGGCAGCACTCGGATTGCCGCGACCAGACCCGCACTGCCCGCAAGTACGGACAAGTAGTCCAGTGCTCCTTGCTGACCAGCCTCCGGCACGCTGGCCTGCTGCACGACCTGGACTCCCGGCCCAGCAGCCTGCAACCACTCCCGCAGCGCTCGCAACTCCGCCTGGTCGGAGACCTCTACATCAAATCTGCGACTCACCGTTCCCCCTCGCCGAACACCGCTAGGTCAACCACAATCGGCCACCACGATGCACCCGGCATGCTACTCACGGCAACATCCAGGACCTGCGCAGACAGTGCATCGCGTCGGAACTGATCGTGCGTGTGGACAAGCGGTTAGCCGCAGACGCACTACGCACGGTGACTGTAAAGCCAGGGGACGCCGACCGGTCAACTAGGCCGGCTCGGTCGAAAATACGCCGTTTCGCGCGCGAAGTGCCCCGTCGCGCGTTGTGTCTGCTGATAGCAGTCGGAGGTTCCCATTTCGCGCACCGTCTCCGCCGGCGGCAGTTAGCGAAGGGCGGTCATTTCGTCGAGGGCTCGATGGCCGCGCTTGATAACCCCTGGGACCAGTTCGTGGCGGCCGTGGCGGATGGGGAACTCGAGTCTCACGAGGATTTGTGTGGCTGCGAGTACCGCCGCGGCCTCCCAGCCGACCAGGTCGAGGACCCTCGTTGAGAGCCGCCGTCGGGCATCGTCCAGCGGATCTTGGAAGGTGTGCCACTTGAGGGTGGTGAGATCAGTTGCCCGCGTGCCGCTGCCTGCGTTTCCGATATCGACGACCGCCACTACCGCTCCGTCGCGGACCAGGACGTTGTCGGGTTTGAAGTCGGCGTGGACCATGTCGGGTGGCTCTGGTGGTGATGCGGCGTTGGCACACAGGAGCCGCAGGCGGTCAACCAAGGCTGATACCGCGGAGGAGTACCCGGAAAGCTCGGCGACGGCCCTCGACAGACTCGGTGCTAGGTCCTGCCCGAAGTCCTGACCGGTGGCGAGCCGCCAGGCGTACGACCAGTGGTCGTAGGGCTCGGAGGCTTGGCCGGCCTGGAGTTCGTTGATCTCCATCAGCTTCTCAACGAGGGAGGGGGTCAGCTCTGGCGCGGGAGCCGCGTCAACGAAGTCGATCAGGTGCCATACATGAGTGGCTGTGGCCCCCACTCCGAGCCAGGCCGGGGTGGGATAGCCGCGGCTACGCATGTGCTCGACGATTCTCTGGGTTCGCAACGACTCGTCCAGCTGGTTGGGGCGTGCCCTCGGCCACGCTTTGAGCACTCCATTTGCCCTTCCGGCCACCTCAACGCGGATGGCACCCACATCGAAGCCTCCGGGTAGGCGACCGAGAAGAGTGACCTCTGCCCCGACGACGCTGGCCACGTCGGCCAGGACCTCGGTCGGCAGCGCTTCGGGATGGGTTCCCTGGCTCATCGGCTCGAAGGGCCGATCAACCGTTCGTACGGCTCCGGCAGAACTTCAAACGCACGCGCAACCATGCCGGCATCCTGGCACCCTTCCACGCCCCACCGCATGCCATTTCCTTGCCGAAGAGCGAACCCCTGGAACCTCGAGTGCCTGGTGGTTGGGGTGACCGGGCCGCTCTCAGGACCAACTGATCCGCGGAAGGTTCAGTCGAGGAGGGTGCGGCCTAGCCAGTCGTTGGCATGTTGTACGCCGGGGAGGGCGAAGAAGTAGCCGCCGCCGAAGGGGGTGATGTAGTCGACAAGGGGTTCGTCGATGAGGAGGGTTTGGGTGGTGACGAACTGGCGGTCCAGGTCGGCGTTGAAGCAGATGAAGATCATGCCCATGTCGAGCTGGCCGTTGGGCTCGATTCCGGCGCTGTAGTTGAAGCCTCGGCGCAGCATCCGGCGGTCGTCGGCGGTGCCGTCGTGGGGGTTGGCGAGGCGGGTGTGGGCTGTCAGCGGGACGGTGTTGCCGTGCGCGTCCCGGTAGTAGCTGGGGAGCTGGAGCTCTTCCCGGCCGGCTACTCGTTCGCCCGGGCGGCCGGATAGTGGTGCACCGGTGTCGCGGTCGCGGCCGAAGATCCGTTGCTGCTCGTTGATCGAGATCCGGTCCCAGAACTCCACGAACATCCGGATCAGCCGGACCACGTGGTACGTACCGCCGGTCACCCAGTCCGGTTCGTCGCCGCCGGCCTTCGTCCACACCAGCTGATCGAGCAGCTCGGGACGGTCGAGGAACTCGTGGTTGGCCGTGCCGTCCTTGAAACCGAACAGATTGCGGGGCGTCCCGCTCGGTCGCGGCGGGCTGGTGAAGCCTTCCATCTGCCACAGCACCTGCAGGTCGGCCCGGGTCGCGCGCATCAGGATGCGCAGCGCATGCAGCACGGTGTCACGGTGATTGGCGCAGATCTGCAGCAGCAGGTCACCGTCGCAGCGTTCGGGGTCGAGCGTGTCGTTCGGGAACTCGTCCATCGCGCGCAGCCGGGCCGGTTTGACGTCGGCGAGGCCGAACCTGTCGTCGAACAGGCCGGCACCGACGCTGACCGTGACGGTGAGACCGTCGGGCACCGTGCCCGGGCCGAGTACGCCGTTCTCGTACGGGGTCGACACAAGACCGTCGTCGCTGCCGCGTCCGGGCGGTGCGTCGCCGCCGGAGACCAGGTAGCGGATGGTCGCCGTCAGCGTCTGGAACATCCGCCGCAGCGCCGGCCGGTCGGCCGCGGTCACGAGGAACGCGACGACGATCGCCGCCTGCTGCGCAGGGTCGAGGATGCCGGCCTGGTGGGCACCTTCGAACGGCCGCCCCGCTGGTACAGCGGCGTCCGGTGCGGCGGTGTCCGGTACGGCCACGTGCGGTACGGCGACGTCCGGTCGAGCGATGCGCGGTACGGCGGTGTGGTGGTCAGTCATGGGTGATGGGGCCTCGGTCGCGGGTGGCGTTGCGGGGGTCGATGATGGCCGCGGTGTGGGAGAGCAGTTCGACGCTGTGTTGCACGGCCGCGTTGACCGCGGCCCGCTGCCGGGCGGACAAAGCCGCCAATCCGACCCAGCCGTCGGCGTGGTGGTGGCTGCGGATGATCTGCTGGGTGAGCCGGAGCTGCTCGTCGGTCTCGTGCAGGTACGGGTTCTGCTTGCGCAGGATCGGCCGGAGCGGGTCGAGCGCCTGCCAGACCCCGGTGATGTTCGCGTCTACGGTCGCCAGTTCGGTCTGGCTGCCGGCGTCACCGATCCCGTTCAGGTCCCACTGCAAGGCGTCCTCGAGGATCTCGTGCGCCCGCCGGGCCATGTCGATCGGCATGATCGCGTTCGGCAGCGCCAGTTCGTCGGCGAGCCGCCCGATCGCCTCGAGCAGCGCGTCGACGTGCGGCACGATCGTCGCCGTCGGCCGGTCCGACCACAGCATCGCCTCGATCTTGCGGAAGCCCGCGAAGTCCGCGTCCGCGAGACGGTCGGGGGCGATGCCGCGCGGCGGGTCGGCGTTGATGTCGTCACCGGTTTCGTCGTACGCGCGGTAGGCGCCGCCCAGCGTCTCGTAGGTGAGGTGGGCGATCAGCCAGTCGCGTCGGGCGGCGGCTACGTCGCCAACCTCGACCGCGCGCCGCAGCTGTTCAACCTCTTCAGTCAGCCTGGGCAGCTGTCCGGTGATCCAGCCGACGTACGAGTTGATCGGGATCCGAAGGTCGAGCCCGGTCACGGGGATGATCCCGTGTACGTCGTACGGCAGCGGATCACCGGTGACGATGACCGGCCGGCTGTACTTGATCGTGTAGTCGGTGATGCAGACCCAGCGGTACGTCCCGGGCGGCACCGATGCCGTGACCGCACGGCTGACACCGCGGCCGAAGTGCTCGACCTCGAGGTAGATCCGCTCGGTCGCGGGATCTTCCAGGTAGACCTCCGCGCCGGCGCCCTCGTTGTTCACGAAGACGAAGTCGTAGCGGCCGGCCGGTCCGCCGAGCCAGTCGTCGATGGCGTAGGGCGAGCCAACGACCAGGACCAGGGGCTGCGGCCGGCTCGACGGCAGTGCTGGTGCGGCCGCCGAGGCCGTCGTACTGCTCACCGGGCCCACGCTGGGCGGCGGTTGTGAACGGATCCGATGCTGACCACAACGCGCCGGTGAACAGCGGGTGACCGGCCGGGCAGGTCGAGATCACGGAGTCCCTGAGTCTTCAGGGATTGTTCATGACGCGATGCTCGCGCGGTCCGGACCTTTGGCAGTTGACTCTTGGAGGAATCCCCGCCACGAGAGATTAGGTAGCAAACCTATGTCTGACAACGATTCGGCATCCGCGGACGTCACCAAGGCGTCCACGGAGCGCAACCGGATCAGCCGACGCCGGCTGATCCAGGCCGCGGGCGCCGCGGGCGCTGTTGCCGCCGCCGGAGGGCTGTCGACCGCCCCGGCCGACGCCGCACCGGACGCGACCGCGACGGTCGGAACGGCCGACAGCACGACCGGCTCGAAGCCGGCGCAGCACTCGCACCGCACCGGCACGATCAAGGACCTGAAGCACGTCGTGATCCTGATGCAGGAGAACCGGTCGTTCGACCACTACTTCGGCACTCTGGACCTGGCCGGCGCGCGCGGCTTCGCCGACAAGCAGGTGCTGACCTGGCAGAACGGCCAGACGATCTACTACGACCCCAACAGCCGCGCCGAGGGTTACCTGCTGCCGTACCACGCTGACAGCCTGAAGTACAACGCGCAGAACACCAGCGCGCGCAACAGGTACTTCATGGAAGCCGATGTGCCGTGGCACCACGCGATCGCCAAGGCCTACACCATCGGTGACCACTACTTCTGCTCGCTGGACACCAGCACCAGCCCGAACCGCATCATGATGTGGGCCGGCACCAACGACGCCGCCGGCACGCAGGGCGGCCCGGTCGTCAACAACAACGGCGACTACGGCTACGCCTACAAGTTCAAGACGTACCCGGAGACGCTGCAGGATGCCGGTGTCAGCTGGCAGATCTACGTCAACAACGACACCGACGACGACTTCCTCGGCGACTACACCGACAACACCGTCCGGTCGTTCGCGGCGTTCAACCCGGCGAACGCGAACCCGCAGAACACGCTGCCCCGCGAGGGCCTGCTTGCCCGCGGCAACGTTGTGTACGCCCACACCACGCAGCCCGCCGGGATCAAGAACGACACCTCGAACGTCGACTACGTACTGCGGGACTTCATCGCCGACTGCGCGTCGGGCGACATCCCCGAGGTGTCCTGGGTCGTCGCGCCCGCGGCGTGGACCGAGCACCCGACGTACGCCCCGAACAACGGCGCGGTCTACACCGACCGGGTGATCCAGGCGGTGCACGACAACCCCGAACTGTGGGAGTCGACGCTGATCATCCTGAACTACGACGAGCCCGACCACGCGAACCGCATCGGTGAAGGCGGCTTCTTCGACCACGTCGTACCGCCGATCCCGGAGGCCGGTACCGTCGGCGAGCGGGCGCCCGGAATCAAGCCCGGTATGGGCGGCCGGGTGCCGTTCGTGCTGGTCTCGCCGTGGACCCGTGGCGGCTTCGTCAACTCCGAGGTCTTCGACCACACCTCGACGATCCAGCTGATCGAGGAGTGGACCAAGAGCCTCGGCAGGCCTGCCATCTGCGCGAACATCAACGACTGGCGGCGCGGCGTCTCCGGCAATCTGCTCTCGGCGATCGACTTCGGCAACTTCGACACGTCGTTCCCGAACCTCCCGAAGCCGGCTGACCTGCTCAAGTCGGTCGTCACCGACGCCGGCCTGCCGCCCGTGCCCCAGCCGGCCGTCGGTGCGCAGGTCATGCCGACCCAGACGATCACCGGCAAGGCGAAGCGCAGCCCGCTGTCGTTCCAGCCCAACGGCGTACTCGTCGAGAACCCCGCGAACGGGACCGCGACCGCGACTTTCACGGTCGAAGGCGGCCCCAACGGCAAGGCGGTCAACCTGGTCGGGCTGGCCGACAAGTACGTGCCCGCCCTGACCGGCGCCGAGCCGCTCGGCATCGGCCAGGACGCGCTGCCCCTCACGGCCGGCAACCACCGGCCGAACTCGTACACCTGGGACACCAAGGCGACGGGCGGCAAGTACGCCTTCACCTTCTACGGCCCCGACCACTTCATCCGGTCCTTCGCCGGTACCGTCGTTCCGGCCAACGACAAGACCTCGGCCCAACCGCGGGTCGACGTCCGGCTGTCCAAGGCGCACGGGCGGTCGGCCGCGACTGTCGAGTTCACCCTGGCCGCCACCGGCCGGGCGGTGACCTACACGCTGACCGCGAACGACTTCGCCGGGAAGAAGACGACCATCGTGGTGCCGGCCGGCAAGCACAGCGTCATCACCTGGCCGACCGAGGACGGCTACTACGACGTGATCATCACCGCGACCGAGTCTGCGGACTTCAAGCAGCGGTACGCCGGACGCGCTGCGCAGAAATGATCCTTCGCGCAGTGTGTTGAGCTGATCGCGATGTGCCCGCGTTCCCACCGGATCGCGGGCGCATCTGCGTCGCGGGGTGTCAGTCCGCGGTGTCAGTCTCGGTGTCAGTCGTCGGTGTCGTCGGTGGGGAAGGCCGGCGGTGCTTGCAGGTCGTGGGCGCGGAAGAGGACGGCGTGCTCGACGCCCATGGTCTTGCCGTTCATCGTGGCGAACATCGGGATGAACTCGGCGGGGGCCGGGTGCCAGGGGAGCGCGGCCAGGTACGCCGCGTGTGCCTCGAGTGAGGCGACGCCCTTGCGGAGCGGTTCCCCGGTGACGTCGACGCCGTGGGTCGCGTTGCCGCCCAGGCCGGGGACGAGGTACCAGCGCGGCGAGTGCGGCTCGAGCTGCTCGTCGTCGATCTGTTCGGGGAAGACCCAGCGGTTGCCCGCGTCGCGGATCGCGTCGAGGGTCGCGAGCCCGGCGGCGCGGTGGTCGGCCTGGTCGAAGCCGAACGGCGTCTCGACGTCGTACCCGACACCGAGTACGACGTCAGGCTTGAACCGGCGGATCTCCCGGCAGATGTCGCGACGCAGGTCGAGGCCGTAGACGAGTACCCCGTCCGGATGCTCGAGGACAGTCAGGTGCGTGACTCCCACGACGTCGCACGCGGCCTGCTGCTCGGCAAGCCGCAGTTCAGCCGTCTCCGCGGGAGGATTCGGCATCCCGGCCTCGCCCCGGGTGAGCAGCAGGTACCCGACCTCGATACCCCGCGCGGTCCACCGGGCAACGGCCGCAGAGCTCCCGTATTCCATGTCGTCAGGGTGCGCCACAACACACAACACCCGCTGAAAAGTCTCCTCAGGCAGAGCCGGCAACGTCATACCGGCATCTTTGCATCCCACTGGGTGTCCGCGCTGCAGTTGCTGGTCTGCGCGGCTGATGGAATGGGTTCATGACGACGACAGACTCTCGTCCGGTACTGCGGTTCGACGATGCGGCGAGCCAGGCGCTGTACGGGGCGATCTACGGGACCGCGCTCGAGAACCTGCTGGGGACCAATACCGTTCCGTTCGGCGAGGTGTACGCCAGGAGTGGGCTGATGGACCCGGCGGTCGGCATGGTCCGGGCCGGTGGTGGCTACGAGCAGCCGTGGACGCGGGATGCGACGATCAACAGCTGGAACGCAACGAGCTTGCTGGCGCCGGCGCTCGCCGCCAACACGCTGTGGGCGGTGGTCGAAAAGGATGCCGCTGGCAAGCTCATGGTGCAGCAGGACAGCCAGCAGTGGGATCAGGTGATCTGGACTATCGGCGCCTGGCACCACTATCTGGTGACCGGCGACCGGGACTTCCTGCAGCGTGCGTACGACGTTGTCACGAACACCGTCGCCCTCCGCGAGCAGGCTGCTGTCTTCGGCCGCGACGCCAGGTACGGCCTCTTCACCGGTCCGTCGTTCTTCAACGACGGCGTCTCCGGATTCTCGGCGCCGACGGCGGACGGGGACGAGTCGCGCGGCAGCGAGAGTACGTCGTACCCGGATGTCGTCTCTTCCATGTACTTGAGCACCAACGCGCTGTACTACGCGGCCTACATGCGCGCGGCCGAGATGGCGGAGGCACTCGACCGGCCGGCTGATGGCCATCGAGCCGAGGCAGCAGCGATCAAGCAGGCGATCAATCAACACTTCTGGAACCCACGAACCGGAAGCTACAACTACGAGCTGACCGCCGACGGGAAGCAGGGCGCGTACCAGGAAGGTGCGGGGCTGGCGTTCACCCTGCTCTTCGGAATCGCCGACGACGCGCAGGCCAGTTCCGTCATCGCGAATGCGCAGCGGATGACCCGGGGAATGCCCGACACCTATCCGCACTGGGACAGGTACTCCGGCGCCGAACCCGGACGGCACAACGCGATCGTCTGGCCACTCGTGCAAGGGCTCTGGGCAAAGGGCCTGGCTGAGCACGGCGATGTGGAGGGGTTCGCGACCGAGACCAGACTGCTCGCGGAGCTGGTCAGGGACAGCGGCGGTTTCTGGGAGATCTACGACGGGAACACCGGTGCCGTCGAGGGCGGCTACCAGGGCGCAACCGGCGTACTGAAACGTCGCTGGGATTCGCAGCCCGACCAGACCTGGTCGGCCACGGCCTTCATCGACATGATGCACACCGGCCTGTTCGGAATGACCTTCGACGCCCGCGGCCTGACCTTCGCACCGACACTCCCGCACGGCTGGGGAGACGTCACACTCAGCGGCCTGCGCTACCGAGACGCCGTCCTGACAGTGACACTTCGCGGCACAGGCAACGTCATCCGCTCCTTCAACCTCGACGGCCGCCCGTCCAGGGAGTACGGCGTACCGGCCTCCCTGCACGGGCACCACACAATCGACATCACCCTGGACTCGTCACAGACGTAGCACTCGTGTTCAGTTGTGCGAGTGCCACGGCCGGTAGGTCGATGGTTGCTGCGTCGACGTTCTCTCGTAGGTGGGCCACCGACGAGGTGCCCGGGATCAGCAGGGTCGTGGGGGAGCGGTGCAGGAGCCAGGCAAGCGCCACCTGCCTGGCTGTGTGGCCAAGCTCGTCGGCGACGGTTCGGAGTACGTCGGACTGCAGCGGCTGGAACCCGCCCAACGGAAAGAACGGGACGAAGGCGATGCGTTCCCGCGCGCAGAGGTCGAGCAGGGCGTCGTCGTTGCGTACGGCAACGTTGTAGAAGTTCTGGACTGTCCGGACGGGCGCGATGCGCCGCGCCGCCTCGAGTTGCTCGGCGTTGACGTTGCTCACGCCGAGGTGCCGGATCAGGCCTTCCTGTTGCAGTTCGGCCAGCACAGTGAACGGCTCGGCGATGTCGGTCGCTGTGCCGGTCATGCGGAGGTTCACTACATCCAGGGCCGGCAGGTCGAGGTGGTCGAGGTTGTCGTGCACCGCCGAGATGAGCTCGGTGCGTGACAGTGCAGCGGGCCAGGACTTGTCGGGGGCGCGGCGGGCGCCGACTTTGGTGACGATGTGCAGGTCGTCCGGGTAGGGGTGAAGGGCTTCGCGGATGAGGTTGTTGACGGTGTGCGGGCCGTAGTAGTCGCTGGTGTCGATGTGGGTCAGGCCGAGCGCGACGACTTCGCGGAGTACGGCGATCGCGGCGTCGCGGTCCTTCGGCGGACCCCATGCCATCGGGCCGGCCAGTTGCATGGCGCCGAAGCCCATCCGGGTGAGGATGAGGTCGTCGGTGACGCGGAAGGTGCTGTGCTTCAAGGTAGTTCCGTTCAGCTCGTTCTGGATGACTGTGCCAGCGTCGCCTGTCCGGCGGACCGCCATCCACTCACGGATCTGATCTGGAGCAGAACCTCCAACCAAATCTGTGGACCCGAGGTAATCTGCCAGCGTGGAGCTGATTGATCGACGGATCGTGCAATGCCTCGTGCAGAACGGTCGCGCGCCGTTCCGGCGGATCGCTGATGTCCTGGGGGTGTCGGAGCAGACGGTCGCTCGGCGGTACCGCGCGTTGTACGGGCGCGGAGTACTGCGTGTCCGCGTGGCACCGGGCGCGCACGCCGCCGGGCAACAGCGATGGTTCGTGCGGGTGCAGTGCCGGCCCGATGCGGCCGACGCCCTGGCGGACGCGATCGCTGCTCGCGACGACGTCGCGTGGGTCAGTACGACGTCCGGCGGGTCGGAAATCGTGTGTATGACGTTCACCGATCGCGAGCCTTCGACGGGATCGGTCCTGGCCCGGTTGCCGCGGACCAGTCAGGTGCTGAGCTTCACGGCCTGTGCGGTCATGCACATGCACACCACCAGCGACACCAAGTGGCTGGCCTTCGTCGACCCGTTGCCCGAAGCCGAACTTGCCCTTCTCCGCGGAGACAAGCCCACCGGCATGCAGTCATCGGCGTCGATCGGCAGTGCGGATGCGGCGCTGCTGGCCGAGCTTGGTCGTGATGGCCGGCTCGGCGTGGTGGCGCTGGCCAAGGCGACCGGCTGGCCGCAGTCGAGGGCGTCCACCAGGCTCGACGAACTGCTGTCGTCGGGAGCGTTGCACGTCGCGGTCGATCTCTCGCCGGCCGAGTTCGGATTCCACACGACTGCCTACCTCTGGCTGACCGTGACCCCGGGCGAACTTGATGCCACCGGCAACGCTCTGTCCAAGCTCGTCGAGACCACGTTCACCGCGGCTGTCACCGGGGCGGCCAACCTCCTGGTCACAGTCACCTGCCGAGACATCGAAGCCCTCTACACCTTCGTCACCACCAAGGTCGGCGTCCTCCCCGCGGTACGTCAGGTCGAGGTCGTTCCGGTCGTACGCCGTCTCAAACAGTCAGGCACCAGAGTCCACAACAACCGCCTCGTCCTCGACTAGCGCTCAGGGTTTCCAGAGCCAAGGCGGGCGGCTGCCGGACATGGAGCTACCTGTCGGGGGTTGGGCGGTCGGCGAGCTTTAGCCAGATGACGCCGGTGATGATGACGGCCAGCCAGGCGGCTTTTGCGGCGGTGAGGGTTTCGTTGAAGAAGACCGGGCCGAGGACGGCGGCACCGACGGCGCCGAGGCCGGCCCAGACGGCGTACCCGGTGCTGACGTCGATTGTGCGGAGGGCGCGGCTGAGGGCCCACAGCGTGAGCAGGAAGAAGACGACGGCCACGGCGGACCAGGTCCGGATCGTGAAGCCCTGGCTGCCGCCGACGGAGAGGGCGTAGCCGATCTCGAAGACGCCGGCCATCAGCAACGTGAGCCAAGCGGTGCGCGTAGACATGGGGGTGCTCCTCGGGTTCAGGCGGTGAGTTGGAGGCCGACGACACCGCCGACGACCAGGGCGATGCCGATGGCCTTGCGCCAGGTGAGTCGTTGGCCGAAGAGCAGGGCGCCCAACAGCGTGATGCCGACGCCGGCCAGGGACGTCCAGAGGGCGTAGCCGACGCCGACGTCGAAGGTGAGGAGGGCTCGGCTGAGGAAGTAGGTGCCCAGGGCGCCGGTGATGAGGGTGGAGGCGGTCCAGCCGCGGTGGGTGAAGCCTTGGGCTTTGCCTGCGGAGAGGGCTACGGCGATTTCGAAGATGACGGCGATTACCAGGTAGAGCCAGTGCATGAGGTTCCTTTCAGGGGGTCACCTCATCAGGGTCAGACTTCACACTGGTGTGAAGTGCAAGACTGAGTTCATGCGCATCGGAGAACTCGCGGACGCCACCGGTGTCAGTACGCGCTCCCTGCGGTACTACGAAGAGCAGGGCCTGATCCGCTCAGATCGGACCGCGGGCGGCTGGCGCGAGTTCGACACGTCGATGGTCGAGCGCGTGGTGATGATCCAGCACCTGTTAGCAGCCGGGCTGGGCAGCGCGACCATCGGCGAGCTGCTGCCCTGCCTCGAGGCTCCACCGGCCGAGCGCACCGGCGTACTCGAAGTCCTCCTAGCAGAAGGCGTCGAACGCCTCGAAGCCAAGCGCCGCGAAATCAACCGAGAACTCGAAGTACTCCAAGCCCTCCGCCAAGACGTCAGCATCCCAGCGGCGAACTGAGTCAACGGCCGTCAGTTAGCCGAGGAGTAGTTTTCGGGTCGCGCGGTGGGATAGGACTTCGGCGCGGTTGGTGGTGGAGTGGTTGAGGGTGGTTGTTTGGGCGCGGGGGGATAGGTGGTCGACGTAGACGGTGCCGGATAGGTGTTGGGTTTCGTGGATCAGGCAGCGGGCGAGGTAGCCGGTTGAGGTGAGGGTGAAGGGGCGGCCTTCGACGTCTTGGGCGTGGAGGGTGGCTCGGGTTGGGCGGGGGAGTGGGGCGTTGGCGCCGGGGACGGACAGGCAGCCTTCGGTGCCGGGTTGGGTGCCGAAGAGGGCGGTCATGGTTTCGATGCGCGGGTTGAACGCGTGGCCGAGGTGGCGGTCGCCGTACTCGTCGGTGAGGTCGTAGACGAACAGCGCCGCGTCGACGTCGACCTGGTTCGCGGCGAGGCCGCAGCCCTCGGCGATCCACATCGTGGTGAACATGTCGTCGATCAGCGCACCCCAGCGCGCCGCGCCGAACTCGGTCACCGGCTGGCAGGGGCGATGCAGGATCTCCTCGCCGTACTCCGTGATCCGCCGGGGCGAGCCGCGTCGTACCTCGTCGGTCAGCTCGGGCAGGCGGTGGCTCAGTCGCCCCTGGATGTACGTCGGCATGCAAAGATCGTAATCTGCAAAGTCAGAGCTTTGCAAAGCAATCGGTTTAGGATGCTGACCATGGCCGACCACCGCAATACGCCGAACCGGCGCGACGTCGTCCGCGCGCATCCGCTGCGGGAGGCGCTCCTGGAGCTGATCGACCGCGACGGTACGACGACGTCGACCATCGCGGCGCGGGAGCTGGAGGAGAGCACGGGCTCGTGCTCGTTCCACCTGCGCCGGCTCGAGGCGCTCGGCGTGATCGAGGCGGTCCCTGGCGCGGTCGGGCGGGTGAAGCCGTGGCGGCGGATGCGGGTCGAGCAGGCGACGCTCAACCGCGAGCTCGAGGACACGGCGTACGCGAGCTGGCTGGCCGCGAAGACGTCCGACGACGAGGACTTCGCGTTCAGCGAGGTGGTGACACTGGCCGACGGCGAGCTAGCCGAACTGCGAGCCCGCCTGCATCGGGTACTCCGCGACTTCGTCGGCTCCGAGCCGAGAGCGGACGCCGCAACGCCGACCGCGGTGATCATCCGCGCCTTCCCGCTCCGCGAAGAGCAGTAGGTCGAGGGAACCGACCGGGAACGCACAGCGTCAGCGCTGGGGAAGGCATCCTGTCGACTACGGAGTTCTCATGACCTACGGCCAGCCGGATCGCGACGCCAGCCCGCAGCAAGGTGGGTATCCGCAGCACCTTTGGCCCGACTACTCGCAGGCGCCGAGCGATCCTGCCTGGCAGCCTCAGGCGCCGGTCGCGGGTCAGCCGAAGGGTACGGCGGTGCTGGGCGTGCTCGCCTTCGTCCTCGGGCTCGCGGCCCTGGTGGCGCCGTTCCTGCCCGTCGACATGACGGGATTCCGCCAGTACGCCGCGTTCCCGCTCGCGCTGCCGGGTGTCGGCCTCGCGATCGCGGGGCTGATCGGCGCCCGGCGCGGAAAGCCGCTCGCCGTGGTCGGCGCGGTCCTGTGCGTGTTGGCGCTCGGGGTCGGTTGGATCATGGTGCTCAACTACCGCTGACCGGACCCGAGATCGTCAGCCGGTGCCCCTCCGGCAACACCAGCGTGAACGTACGCCGATACCACGACATGTCCTCGGGCGCGGTCGACTCGACAAGGCCCGCCGCGAGTGCGGCGTCGTACAGAGGATCGACCAGCACGCCGACCTCGAACGTGATCGCCGCGGGCGAGATCGCGCCGGTTGCGCGTCGCACCTCAAGGCCGCTCTGACCGTTCCACTCGGTGAGGCCGAGGTGGACAACGTCCTCGAGCTCGAAGCGGATCTGGAGACCGAGCAGCTCGCACAGGAGCCGTGCGGTGCCGGCGACGTCGCGGGCCTCCAGCACCGGCATGATCGCGAACGTGGTCGGATCGGCCGGCTTCGCGGCGCGTCCCATCACGACGGACTGCGCGATCTCGCCGTCGAGCGTCCGCGGCAGGCGGCCGACCAGGTCGAGACCTGCGTGCCGTGCGACGGCGATCGAGCGGACGTTGCGTGAGTCGATCCATGCCTCGACGCCGGCGATCGAAGGCTGCACGAGCAGATGATCGACAACCGCACGCGCCGCCTCGCTCATCAGCCCGGCGCCCCAACGATCGCGTTGCAGGTACCAGCTCAGCCCGCGGATCGAGCTGCCTTGATCCGAGAAGACGGCGATGACGCCGACGGCGGTCTGCTCCGGCCGAACCCGCAGTACCCACGTCCAGCCGCCGTTGTCGCCGAACTCCCGCTCCAACCGCTCCCGCGACTCGCTCTCGGACGTCGCCGGCGTCATGTAGCCGCCGCGCGCCCACTCCGGATCCGAGAACATCGCATGCAGCGGCGGCAGATCGCGCTCCATCTCGAACTCCACCAGATCGAGCCGAGCGGTCTCGAGCATCTGCATCAATCCCTCACATGCGGTAAGGATGGGTAGACACCTCTCAGCCACGAAGGGTACGACGATGTCCGAGCGCACGCGGCAACCGACGAGCCATGAACGGATGTCAGGGCGTCCGTGGGATGCGTCGTACCAGGACGGTCCCGCGCCGTGGGAGTTCGGCGGGCCGCAGCCGGCGGTTGTGCAGCTCGTCTCCGAGGGTGCGTTCACGGGAGCAGTGCTCGACGCGGGCTGTGGGAGCGGCGACAACGCGCTGCTCATCGCCTCGAGCGGCGTGCCGGTGGTTGGGTTCGATGTCGCCGAGACCGCGTTGGCGCGTGCTCGGGAGAAGGCGGTTGAGCACGGTGTCGACGCGGAGTTTGTTGCCGCGGACGCGCTGCAGCTCGACGAGTTGGGGCGTAGCTTCGACACGATTCTGGACAGCGGTCTCTTGCACACCTTCGATGCGGGCGAGCGTTCGCAGTACGTCGTGAGTCTGGCTTCGGTCGCCAATTCCGGCGCGACTCTCTTTGTGGTGTGTTTCAGCGACGAAGAACCCGATGCCGTTCCGCATCCGATCTCGCAAAACGATCTGCACACGGCGTTCACTGCGGATTCCGGATGGACGGTCGTCAGTATCGAGCCGCGCAGGATCGAGACGCGGATGCACGAGAACGGAGCGCCGGGCTGGCTCGCGACGGTCCGTCGAAACTAAGCCAAGCGGTGGCGTCTTTTTCCCGTACGGTCCCAACCATGATCTCGCGGGAGCAGGCCGTCGCCTATCGGTTGCACGTCAACCACCTGGTCGATCGGCTGCCGGCGGGATCGCATGAGGAGGCGGCGTATGTCGGTCTGCAGGACACCGCGCCGCGGGACGCGTTGCTCGGGCTCCATGCTCGGATGGCGGGATGCGTGCCGTCGGACTGGGAGCATCCGACGTTGATCCAGACGTACAGCCCGCGCGCGGCGGTGTATGTGCTGCCGGCGCGCGACTTCGGCGTGTTCACGCTGGGGCGCTTGCCACTCGATGCGGACGCCGTACGGCGGATCGACGTACTCGCGGACCGGCTGTGCGCGGCGTTGGACGGGTGCGAGCGGCGTGGCGGGATGGGGAGTGACCTGCGCGAGGCGTGTGCGAGTGGGCGGCTCGCGCTGCGATGGGACACGACGTCGCTGTGGGTGCGGGAGGTGCCGCGGCCGTCGATCGACGGTGCCGAGGCGCGGGTGGAGTTGTGCCGGCGACACGTTCGTTGCTTCGGGCCCACAACCCCGAAGGCGTTCTCATGGTGGTCGGGGTTGTCGCCTGCGGACGCTCGGGCGGTGTGGGATTCGGTGGCGGACGAGTTGGTCGAGGTTGACTTCGACGGTGTTGCCGGATGGATTCTTCAGGCCGATGAGGAATGGTTGCGGTCGGCAACGCTGCCGCGTGGGGTTCGGTTGCTCGTCGCGTCGGATCTGCGGTTGTTCGGTCGGGATCACGGCGGCCGGTTCGTAGGGCCCGGTCTGCGGGCGTTGACGCCGGCCGCGGATTCCTTTCATCCGAACGGTTTGCTGGTCGACGGTCGCATCGTCGGCGCGTGGGGACGGAAGGGCGGGCGCGTCAGCGTGGTGCTGTCCGACAAGCTCGACGCGACGCAGTACGGCGCTTTGGAGGAAGAGGTCGCGACGATGCCGGTGCGCGATCCGCAGCTGTCAGTCTGCTGAGGGGAGTGCGTCGAGCGGCTTGCGGTTGCTGCGGAAGTTGGCGCGGAGGAGGTCGACGTTCACCTCGGGGAGCTGGACTTCGATCAGGTCGTAGGTTTCTTCGACGAGGTCGTGCAGTAGTTGGGCGCCTTCGGGAGCGGGACGGGTGAAGACGGCTCGGATGCGGGCGGCCAATGATGGTGGCGCCAACGATAGGTCGAGGTTGTCGAGGCGTTTGAATGCGGACGAATGACCGCAGTACTTGCCGTTGAGGGCGTGGAGGAGGGTCAGCAACTGGCTCGCGATGCGCATGAACTCGCGGGCGAGGAGGAGCGGGTTGTCACGGTCGACGAGCATCTGCCAGCGCCAGAACTGCTCGACGTTCCCGTTCTGTCGTACGACGGCGAGTGCGAGCTCGGGTGGGTACGTATGCACGCGTTCCTGCCAGCCGGCGACCAGCTCGGCACGCGGGCCGCGGACGTCCCGACCGTCCACGATGCCCTTGATCGCGTCCAGGCTCGGTCCATCGGGGCGGTGGGAGGTGAGTACGTCGTCCAGCATGGTCTCGACGCTGGACGTCAACGTGTGCACGACCTCGACCATCAGCCCGTCGGGTCGCGGGGCGCCGAGGTAGATGTGGTCGTACCAAGGCGGCGTACCCTCGTTCACCGTCCGAATCTCAGCCGCCCGCGCAACGTCAGCCACCGCTTTCCGTTCAGCGAGCGTCGGCTGCCGCTCCCAGAACACGCCGACCTCAACGTCCGACCACCGATCCGCGTCGCCGCGCGCGGTCGATCCGCTCACCATCACGGCGTCAACCCCGCTGGCTGCCGCATACGCGGCCAGCACCGGCTCCACAGCCTCACGCCGCCACCGAGCCGCCTCCGTCACCGCCATCACGGCAGTAGATCACGCAGGCAGCCGACCGATCGGCGACAATCACTCCATGCCAGCCCTCTGCCCCTGCGGTCAGGACCTGCCGTACGCCGCCTGCTGCGGCCCGCTCCACCGCGGCGCGGCGACCGCCTCGACCGCGGAGCAGCTGATGCGCTCCCGGTACACCGCGTTCGTGATGCACGACGCGCCGTACCTCCAGCAAACCTGGTCCCTGACAACCCGACCGGTAAGCATCGACTTCCCACCCGGCCGGGAGTGGACCGGCCTGGAGATCGTCGGCACAACCGGTGGCAGCCCCTTCCACTCCGAAGGCACAGTCGAGTTCCGTGCCCACTACACCGAATCCGGCAACCCCGGCGTCCAACAAGAAAACAGCACCTTCACCCGCGAAGCCGGCCACTGGGTCTACGTCACCGCCCTATGACCGAACCAGCCACCCGCCGGCGGGGCACGCAGACAGCCCGGCTTACCAAATCACCCGCTGGGCTAGGGGCTCTCATCCGGATGGGGTGAGGTGGTCGGGCGGGCGCCGGGACACCATCCAGGGGTGATCCGTCGCCGGCTCGGTGGCGGCCCGGCGCACGAGAGGAGACAGCAGGATGGCTGCGAAGAAGGCCGGGCGGCGATGACCGGCGTCGTCGTGTTCGCCGGCGCGCTGCTCATGATGACCGGTCTGGTGAACGTCTTCGAGGGGTTCATCGCGCTGTTCTCGGACGAGCGCCTGGTGATCACCCGGGAGAACCTGATCATCGTCGACGTGACCGTCTGGGGATGGATAATCCTGATCTTCGGCCTGCTCCTGATGGGAGTCGGCGCCTGTCTGCTGATGGCACAGACGTGGGCCAGGATCGCGGCGATCGTGCTCGTCTGCCTGCACGCTGTCACGCAGGTCGCCTGGCTCGGCGCCTATCCGGTCTGGGGGGTGCTGATGATCGCGCTGGACGTCCTCGTCCTCTTCGCGCTCACCGCCCGGTGGACCGGCGTACGCGACGATCTCGGCGTTGCGAGCGGAACGAAGTGGGACGGTCAGGAGTCGGCCGATCTCACAGCTGCCGAGCGACGCAGACCCCCGCTCAGCTGACCGTGGGAGCCGTCTCGAACGAGGCGGCTCCCGTCAGTTCACTCCGCGGTCTGGTACGTCGGGGTGATGATGGCGCGCGCCAGCGTGTGGAAGGCCAGGTTGAAGCCGACGACGGCCGGCGAGGCATCCGAGTCGACGTCGAGGGCTTCCACGTCGATGGCGTGGACGACGAAGTAGTAGCGGTGAACCTGGTCGCCCGCCGGCGGGGCCGCGCCGCCGAAGTTCTTGGCGCTGAAGTCGTTGCGGACGTGGAACGCGCCGTTGTCGAGGCGCTCGGCCGTGCCGGCGCCGGCCGGGAGGTCCGTGACCGTCGCCGGGAGGTTGACCAGCACCCAGTGCCAGAAGCCGGAGACGACCGGCGCGTCGGGGTCGTAGCAAGTGACGACGAAGGCCTTGGTCTCCGCGGGGAACCCGGACCAGCTGAGCTGCGGCGACGTGTTCCCGCCCGCGAACGCGTGGTCGTCCGACAGCGGCTCGCCGTCGGCGACATCGGTGCTGGTGACGGTGAACGAACCCGCCTTCGGGAGCAGTTCGTACGGGTCCGGGGCGACGGGACGATCGAGCGACATCTGTGATCCTCCGGGATCTGGAAGGCGTCTGCGACGTGTGGTGATTCCGACATTACTGTCCACATCGCGCCGACCCACCCCGGGGCACCCGATCGGAGATGCGAAGATCGAGCCGGTACGGCGGACAGCCTGGCCTGGACCGGGAACGGATGGAGGACTCGATGGACGGCGTGGTGGACGAGTACAGGGAGCGGATCGCTCCCGCGGACTCGGCGGCGATGCAGGCAGCCGAGGCGCGGCACGCGCAGCTGACGAAGCCGGCCGGGTCGCTCGGCGTACTCGAGGAGCTGTCCGTGCGGGTGGCCGGGATGACCGGGACGTGCCCGCCGCAGGTGCCGCAGCCCGCCGTCGTGACGGTGTTCGCGGCGGATCACGGCGTACACGCGCAGAACGTCTCCCCGTGGCCCCAGGAAGTGACCGCCGCGATGCTGGCGAACTTCGCGGCCGGCGGTGCCGCGGTGAACGCGTTCGCGGCCAACAACCGGGTCGACGTACGGGTCGTGGACGTCGGCGTCGCGACGCCGGTGGAGCAGTTGGACATCGTCCACGCGAAGGTCCGCCCGGGCACCCGCGACCTGTCGCAGACCGACGCCCTCACCGAGGACGAGGCGCGCGCGGCGATCGCGGTCGGGTTCGAGCTCGTGGACAAGCTGGTCGAGGACGGCTACCGCTGCCTGCTGACCGGCGACATGGGCATCGCCAACACAACCGCCTCGGCCGCGCTGATCGCGACCTTCACCGGCGCGACCGCAGACGCGGTCACCGGCCGCGGGACCGGCATCGACGACGCGGCGCTCGCGCACAAGACATCCGTCGTACGGGATGCTCTCGCGCTCCACGACGTACCGGCAACCGACCCGCTCAAGGCGCTCCAGGCGTACGGCGGTCTCGAGCACGCCGCGCTGGCCGGATACATCCTCGGCGCGGCGGCCAACCGCACGCCGGTGATCCTCGACGGCGTGATCGCCGGAGCGGCCGCGCTCGTGGCGCAGGCGTTCCACCCGGCCGTCGTCGACTACTGCGTCGCCGGGCACCGCTCGGCCGAGCCCGGTCACGCGGTCGCGTTGAAGAAGCTCGGCCTGCAGCCGCTCGTCGACCTCGACCTGCGGCTCGGTGAGGGGACGGGCGCGGTGCTTGCGTACCCGATCCTGACCTGCGCGGTGCGTGCGCTCGCCGAGATGGCCACGTTCGAGGACGCGGGGATCGGTCAGTGACGCATCAGTACCTGTCCGGTCTCGTCCTCGACGGGCGGCGCGTGGTCGTCGTCGGCGGTGGCGGGGTCGCCCAGCGCCGGCTCCCGCGGCTGCTCGAGTCGGGCGCACGGATCGACCTGATTTCGCCGTCGATCACGCCGACGATCGAGGGCCTGCTCGGCAACCCGTCGTTGAGCTGGATCGAGCGCGGGTTCCAGGACGGCGATCTCGACGGCGCTTGGTACGTCGTCGTGGCGACGGATGATGCCGCGGTCAACGATCGGGTCTCGGCGGAGGCGGAGGAGCGGCGGATCTTCTGTGTGCGCTCCGACGACCGTTCGCGGGCGACCGCGTGGACGCCGGCGTCCGGCCAGCACGACAACGTGACGATCGGCATACTCGGCGGGGGCGATCACCGGAAGTCGGCGGCCGTCCGGGATGCGATTCTGGAAGGGCTGCGGACCGGTGAGCTGGCTGCGCGGGACGTGGAGCGGCGACCGGGGGTGTACCTGGTCGGCGGGGGACCGGGCGATCCGGACCTGATCACGGTGCGCGGGCGGCGGTTGCTGGCCGAGGCAGATGTGGTGGTGGCGGACCGATTGGCGCCGCAGCCGTTGCTGGACGAGTTGCACCCGGACGTTGAACTGTTCGACGCGGCGAAGTTGCCGCGCGGGCGGGCGGCGCAGCAGGAGGAGATCAACCGGATCCTGGTGGAGCGCGGGCGGGCCGGGAAGGTCGTCGTACGGCTCAAGGGCGGGGATCCGTACGTGTTCGGCCGCGGGTTCGAGGAGGCGCTGGCGTGCGCTGAGGCCGGGGTGCCGTGGACGGTGGTGCCGGGGATCACGAGCTCGATCTCGGTGCCCGCGGTGTCGGGGATCCCGGTGACGCATCGCGGGGTGACGCATGAGTTCACGGTGGTATCGGGGCACATCCCGCCGTCGCACCCGGACTCGCTGGTCAACTGGGACGCGCTCGCCCAGCTGCACGGGACGTTGGTGCTGCTGATGGCGGTCGAGAACCTCCCGGCGATCGCCGAACGATTGGTTGCCGCGGGCAAGCCGGCCGACACGCCGGCGGCCGCGATCGCGGACGGGACACTGCCGGGCCAACGGATGGTGACGTCGGACCTGGCGGGTATCGCCCAGGCGATGAAGGACGAGGGCGTGGGTGCGCCCGCGATCGTTGTCATCGGCAACGTGGTGGACGTCGGCGGTCTGGCGCGCGCCGCGGTGGGGGAGCGCGGTGGTGGTGCGGGGGCGGGGTCGGCGTGACGCTGGTGCCGGTTGAGGATGCTGCGGACGTGCGGCTGGCTGACTACGTGCAGTTGCGGGAAGTCAGTCTTCGGCGGTTGCTCGAGGAAGAGCACGGGCTGTTTATTGCCGAGGGCGACAAAGTGATCCGGCGGGCCGCGGAGACCGGGTACGAGCCGCGGTCGTTCCTGCTCGCCCCGCGGTGGCTGGACTCGTTGCAGGACGTGCTCGACAAGTGGCCGGACAAGCCCGTGTACGTCGTGTCGGAGGAGCTGGCCGAGCAGGTCACCGGATTCCACGTGCACCGCGGGGCGCTCGCGTCGTACAAGCGCCGCGCCGCCGTACCGCTCAGCGACCTCTTGACCGACGACGTACGACGGATCGCGATCTTCGACGATATCGTTGACCACACCAACGTTGGAGCGGGATTTCGCGCAGCGGCCGCGCTGGGCGTCGGCCTCGTGCTGGTGACGCCGACCTGTGCCGACCCGCTGTACCGGCGTTCGATCAAGGTCTCGATGGGAACCGTCTTCCAGGTCCCGTGGACGCGCCTCGAGAACTGGCCCGGCGACCTCCGACTCCTCCAGGAGCGCGGGTACGTCGCCGCCGCGATGGCGCTCGCCGACGACTCGATCACGCTCGACGAACTCGCCGACCGCAAGGACGACAAGCTCGCCCTGATCTTCGGCACCGAAGGCCACGGCCTCAAGCCGCACGTGCTCGAACAGGCCGACCTGACCGTACGCATCCCGATGGCAGGCGGCGTCGACTCCCTCAACGTGGCATCCTCAGCAGCAGTAGCGTTCTACGCCACTCGATGCTGAGGGGGGAGCCATGCGTACGACGGAACGCCTCGTACTGCGCCCGTTCCGCGACAGCGACCTGGAACCCTGGGCGGCACTGAACGCGGACCCGCAGGTCACGCAGTTCCTCGGAGGGCCGTTGAGCCGGGAGGAGTGCGACCGGGACGCAGCCGGGATCAACGAGGTCTACGCCTCGCGCGGATACGGGTTCCTGGCCGTCGAGCGTCGTACGGACGGGGTCTTCCTCGGCGCTTGCGGTCTGTCGAAGGAGCAGTGGTACCCGGACGACCTCGAGATCGGCTGGCGACTGGCCCGCGAGCACTGGGGCCACGGCTACGCCTCCGAGGCCGCGGCCTCCTGGATCGAGCACGGGTTCACGACGCTCGGCCTGCCGCGCGTTATTGCGGTGACCGATACGACGAACGTCCGTAGCATCGCGGTCATGCGCCGGCTCGGGATGAGCTTCGACCACGAGGCGGTGCTGGAGGAGGACGGCGTACCGTTCGACGCCACCATCTACTCGCTGACGGCGGAGGCATGGAGAGCAATCCAAAAGTAGTCCTCGTCACCGGCATGCAGGCCGCGGGGAAATCCACGATCGCACCGTTGCTCGCGGCAAGGATGGGCCCGCCGGCGGCAACCCTCGACGGCGACGTGTTCTACCGCGGCGTCGTCGCCGGCGCGGAGATCATGACACCCGAGCCGACCCCGGAGGCACTCCGCCAGCTAGAACTGCGGTACGACGCGAGCGCGCTGGTGGCGCAGCACTACGCGGACGCCGGATTCGACTTCGTGTGCAGCGACATCGTGCTGGGCGAGCATGTCGAGCGATGGTTCTCGCGGCTGCGGGGCGTCGACCCGTACCTCGTCGTACTCGTACCTTCGGTCGAATCGATCGTCGAGCGGGAGATCGGGCGCGGCGGCAACAATGCGTACCGGGATTGGGGACCTTCCGTCGAGGAGGGTGTCCGTGCGCTGATGACGAGCCTGGACGAGACTCCACGCCGGGGCCTGTGGCTCGACACCACCGGCCAGACCCCGGCCCAGACGGTCGACGAGATCGACCTGGAGAAGGCCCGCTGGTAGCTCAGGTGGCGGGGGTGTCCTCGTGGTCGCCCTCGTGGTCGTCCTCGTGCTCGATCATCGGGGAGACCGGCCAGTCCGACGGGTAGTCGGGGGCGAACTCCTCGGCCTCGGCGAACAGGCGCTTCTTGTACTTGCGGGACAGCCGGTCGCCGAACACCATGCCCTGGGTGTGGTCGGTCTCGTGCTGCAGGCAGCGGGCCAGCAGGCCGTCGCCCTCGAAGCTGACCGGCTCCCCGTGCTGGTCGACGCCGGTGACCTTCGCGAAGTCGGGGCGGGCGCACTTGGTGAACGCGCCGGGCAGCGACAGGCAGCCCTCGTCGCCCTCGTCCAGGTTGCGGTCCTTGCCCTCCGGCACCTCGACCGTCGGGTTGCAGACCACGCCCTGCACCCGGTTGCCCTCCTTGTCGGGGCAGTCGAACACGAAGACCTGCAGGTCGACGCCGACCTGGTTCGCGGCCAGGCCGACGCCCTCGGCCGCGTTCATCGTCGCGACCATGTCGGCGATCAGCGTCTGCAGCTCGTCGCCGAAGTCGGTGACAGGCTTGTTGACTCGATGCATGACGTCCTCACCCCAGCGGGTGATCGCTCGCACCGAACCGTTCCCAGGCAACGTAGACATGCCGGAAATCCTAACGTGCCCCGACCTTGAGCACCCACCAACCGCTTTCGGCCGGTGCGGATGGTTGGTGGGTGCTCAAAGACGGCTACTTGGCGTTGACCTCGTCGCGCCAGGTGACCCACTCGCGGAGCAGGCCGAGGTCGTAGTCCGGACCGGACGACGAGACCGTGAACAGGCGGGTGCCGACGTCCAGCAGACCCTTGCCGATGTCTTCGGGCGCCTTGTCGCCGACGCCGGCCGAGCGCTCGATCTCACCCGGGTCGCGGCCGAGCGTCTTGCAGTGCTCGTCGAGTACGGCGTGCTTGTGCGCGAGCGTCTCCGCGTCGCCGAACCCGTGCCAGATGTTCGCGTGCTTGGCGACGAGCTTCAGCGTCTTCTTCTCACCGCCGCCGCCGATCAGCACCGGGATGTCGCGGGTCGGCAGCGGCTTCAGCTTGGTCCAGCGCTGCTCGATCCGCGGCAGGGCCTCGCCGAGGGCGTCCAGCCGGCCGCCCGCCGTACCGAAGTCGTAGCCGTACTCGTCGTAGTCCTTCTCGAACCAGCCGGAGCCGATGCCGAAGATCAGCCGGCCGTCGCTGATGTGGTCGACCGTGCGCGCCATGTCGGCGAGCAGATCGGGGTTGCGGTAGGAGTTGCAGGTGACCAGGGCGCCGATCTCGACACGCTCGGTCGCCTCGGCCCAGGCGGCAAGCATGGTCCAGCACTCGAAGTGCAGGCCCTCGGGCTCACCGCTGAGCGGGTAGAAGTGGTCCCAGTTGAACACCACGTCGACGCCGATCTCTTCGGCCGCGGCGACGGTACGCCGGATGTCGGCGTACTGGGCGTGCTGGGGCTGGACCTGCAGACCGATCCGTACCGGGAAGGCGCCGTACGGACGGTCGGTGGACTCGGAAGCTGTCATGGTGAAGATCCTATCCGCCGTTGCGGAGGACCCTCCGGATAGGTCCGGAACGAGGACGAGGAGAGACGGCCAGATGTCTGACGCTGTGTCTGATGACGGGGTAGAGGTCGACGAGTTCGCGCGGCTGTTCACGCGGTTCCTGGAGCGGATGCAGGTGAGCGGGCAGCGGAGCAGCCGGGAGAGCCTGCGGGACCGGCTCCGGGAGCATCTCGGTGTCGACCCCGAGCAGGTGCCGGTGGTGTCGTCCAGCTTCCCGCCGTACGACCTGCCGAACGTGCAGCGGGCGATCGAGGCGTGGTTCGACTCGTTCGAGGTGGTCGGGCTGGCCGGGTCGAACCGCGGGCATCACTCGCTCGGTGAGCTGCTGGAGCTGGCGGAGTACGACCGGTTCGGGATCGGGGCGGTCGACTACCAGCGTCTGCAGATCGATGTCGACGAGGAGATGGACTGCGTCGCGTTCGGGTTCTACCTCGGGGTGCGGGGCGAGGATCGGTACGTCGCGTTGCTGCGGGCGGCGAACCCGCAGTACGGGCGATCGAGCGTGGATCTCGAGATCCTGGCGGTGGAGAAGGCGGCCGGCGATCGGTTCCTCGGGGCGCTGCCTGAGCTGATCCGGGAGCACAACGTGTTCCGCGGGAAGGTGGTGTCGTTCGAGGGGCACGAGTTCGGGCAGGGCGTCGGGCCGTTCCGGTTGCATCCGCGGCCGGGGATCACGCGTGCGGACGTCGTCCTGCCGGACGGGGTGCTCGAGCGGATCGAGCGGGAGGTCGTCGGGATCGCGGCGCATCGGGAGACGCTGCTCGCGGCGGGGCAGCACCTGCGCCGGGGAGTCCTGCTGTACGGGCCGCCCGGCACCGGGAAGACCCATACCATACGGTATGTCCTGTCGCAGTTGCCGGAGTTCACGGTGGTGCTGCTGGCGGGGACGAGCATTCACTTCATCTCGCAGGCGTGCGCGTTGGCGCGGATGCTGCAGCCGGCGCTCGTCGTACTCGAGGACTGCGATCTCGTCGCCGAGGCGCGGGACTACTCACACGGTTCCGAGAATCCGCTGCTGTTCCAGGTGCTGAATGAGATGGACGGGTTGGCGCAGGACTCGGATGTGGCGTTCCTGCTGACCACGAACCGGGCGGACCTGCTGGAGCCCGCGCTGATGCAGCGGCCGGGGCGAGTGGACATGGCAGTCGAGGTGCCACTGCCGGACGCCGACGGGCGGGCTCGGCTGCTGCGGCTGTATGGGCCCGGGCTGGAGCTGCCGGGCGAGCTGGTCGACGAGATCGTCGAGCAGACGGCGGGTACGACGGCGTCGTTCGTCAAGGAGCTGGTACGACGGACCGTGCTGCTCGCCGCGGAGGCGGGGGAGCCACCGGGGGCCGATCACCTTCGGGCCGCGGTCGCCGAGCTGCTGTCGTCGCGCGACACGCTGACCCGACGACTGCTCGGCGCGACCGGCAGCGACTCGGGCGAGGGAACGGGCGAGGCGCAGGGACCGGAAGCAGGCCCCGGCGGGGGAGACGACGCCGGACCGGCTGGGCCGGGGCTGGCCGGGCCAGGAGCGGCTGGCGTGCTGCCGCGGCGGGGGCCGATGCCCGGGGTCTACAAGGGGTTCATCGGCTGAGCGAGCGGCCCGGGCGAGCCCGCTGGCGTCCGTTCCGGCCGGGGCTCGGCCTGGTCGCGACCGGCTCGGCCGCGTCCGGGAACCAGTATGCGGGGGCGAGGTTCGGCCGGCTCGTTGGTCAGGCCGCGGACGTGGAGCACTCACTAAGCAGGGCGCTCGACTTGCTCGCAGGCTCAGTCGCGCGTGCCGGCCGCCCGATAGCACTGGTTGATGAGTGGCACAGGTCCGCCCCGGCGTCAGCCGAAGTAGGCGGCGAGGTGGTTGAGCATGGTCGCGACGCCGGGCTTGATCGGGGTTTGCTGTTCGTCGGTGAGGCCGATGCTGCGGTAGTCGAGCTGGGTCTTGCCGTCAGGCAAGCCTGACAAGTCGACGGTGATCTCCTCGGCGGGGTCGTCGAAGTACAGGACCAGGTGGTGCGGGAGGTCGAGCTCGCCGTACCGGAGGGTGAACGGGACCTCGACGTCGCCCTCACCGACGAAGACGGCCGAGATCAGGCCGCCCGGCCGGACGTCGAGCGTGACGCGGTCGGAGGGCGTGATGAAACCTTCGGCGAGGAACCAGGCCGCGAACGGCTCGGCCTCGGTGAATGCGCGGACGACCTCGGCGGGCGGGGCGTCGACGACTTGCTGCAACGTGAACATGATCAGAACCTCCAGGTTGGATGACTCGGTCACTGTGCCTGGAGGCGTTTACGGTTTGCTTTCGGTCGGCAGCTGGTCGGCGTAAACCTCGGCCCAGTCGCCCAGCGCGCGGATCGGCACCAGCAGGTCCTTGCCCGCGGTCGTCAGCGAGTACTCGACCCGCGGCGGCGCTTCGGCGTACCGGCGGCGTTCGACCAGGCCGTTGTGCTCGAGGCGGCGCAGTGTCTCGGTGAGGACCTTCTGGCTGATGCCGCCGATCTGCCGGCGGAGGTCACCGGGACGGGCGGCGCCGTGCGACAGCGAGTACAGCACGACCATCGGCCAGCGTCCGCTGATCAGGTCGGCGGCGACCCGCGCCTGACAGTCGGAGAAGAATCTCGGCTCCACCCGTCCATTGTGCGTCGGCCGTTAGGCACCGACTGGTACCCATCGGTCAGTCGAGACAGAACTCGTTGCCCTCGATGTCCTGCATGTTCTGGCACGACTCGTTGACGCCGTCGTAACGCAGCAGCAGCCCCCGCGTCGCGCCGAGCGCTTCCAGTCGCACACATTCGGCCTCGAGCACCGCCAGCCGCTCCTCACGCACGAGCCCGGTGCCGACCCGTACGTCGAGATGCACGCGGTTCTTCACGACCTTGCCCTCGGGGACCCGCTGGAAGAACAACCGCGGGCCGACACCCGTGGGGTCGACGCACGCGAACGCTGCGCCCTGACTCTCCGCCGGCAACGACTGATCGAACTCGGTCCAGCTGTCGAAGCCGTTCGGCGGCGGCGGTACGACGTACCCCAGCACCTCGCACCAGAAGCGAGCGACGCGCTCCGGATCCGCGCAATCGAAGGTGACCTGGAACTGCTTCACGGACGACATCGGCCCAGCATAGACACCGGTAGGTGCGCATCGAACTGTCTACGGTCGGAGCATGCGTATAGGAACACTGGGCAACGGACTGATGGCCGAGGCGCTGGCCGGGCAATGGGTCAAGGCCGGGCACGACGTGATGGTCGGCGGCCGCGATCCGGTGCGGGCCGCCGAGGTGGCGAAGCGGATCGGCGCTGCGAGCGGATCGTTGTCGGAGGCAGCGGAGTACGGCGACGGGGTGCTGCTCGCCGTACCGGCTGACGTGGCGGTGGACGTGGCGGCGATGGTGCCGGCCGGGCGGACGGTGATCGACTGCACGAATGCCTTGGATCACAGGGATTTCACGCTGGCGCACCCCGGAACCGCTGAGGCGATCAGCCGGGCGGTCCCGGAGGTGCAGGTGGTGAAGGCGTTCAACCTCGCCGCGGAAACGGTCTGGCGCAACCCACCGGTCGGGTTGGGTGTGCCGATCTGTGGTGATGGCGGGATGGAACTGGTCCAGGAGCTCGTGCGGGATCTCGGGTGTGTGCCGGTCGAAGCCGGAGGCCTCCGGCGCGCGAAGTTGCTGGAGGCAACGGCCGCGCTGGCGATCGGGATTTGGGTCGGTGGGGGAGATGTGCGCGGGATGTTCCCGCGGCTAGCCGACGCCTTCGGGGCGGTCCTGCCGGGCCAGCCGTAGGCTCCAGGCGGGGAAGAGCAGATACGTGCCGGCCCAACTCGCGCCGGCCACGAAGGTCCACACCGGGGCGGTGTCCATGTCGTCGATACCCATGAAGATCCCTGGTACGCCGACGAGCCCGAGCAGCATCACCACACCGGCAACCAGCCCCGCCCGGCGCAGGCCCGGAGCGGTCTGACGGCTGATCCCCACCAACCAGACCCCGATCAGCCCGAACCCGAAGCTCGACCACAAACCGGCGAGGTAGAACCCGGTCGTGTCGGTCACCACAAGCACCGTCCCCACGACTGTGATCACCGCGCCGACCGCTGCAACACCGACGAGCACGCGGGCCAGCCGCGATGTCGCGTCGCGAGGACCGACGGATGCGGGGCGGAGGAGCCATGCCAGGGCGAGGCTGAGGAGGCCGAAGAGTGCGTTTCCCAGGTCGTTGATGGTGCCGAAGGGGTCGCCCACTGCGTGGAAGAGGAGCAGGCAGGCGCACGTCGCGAAGCCCACGAAGCTGTGGGCCATCGCGACTGCTCTAGTGCTCACCCTTGGATGATCGCGCAAAAAGCAGGTTCAGGTCAGCCTGCGGGATCTGGTCGGCGGCGAAGCTGATCGTGCCCTTCGTTGCCAGTTCCTCCGCGCTGCGGCGGACGAACCCGAGGGCTGCCCGCGCAATACTCCCGCCAAGGCTGATCCGCGTCACCCCGACCGACTGCAGATCGGCAACCGTGAGCGTCGACGTACCGAGGCCGATCACCACGTTGAGCGGACCGTCGATCTCCTGCACCAGCAGGCGAATCGCGTCCAGGTCGTTCACCCCGGGCACATACAGGCAGTCCGCACCCGCCGCACGGAACCGGTTGGCGCGATCGATCGAGTCCGCCAGCGACGTCGGCGTACGCAGCAATTGCCCGTCGGTCCGCGCGGTCAGCACGAACTCGGACCCCGCAGCCTCCCGCGCCGCCACGATCCGCTCGACCGCGAGCTCGACGTCGTACAGCTCCCGCCCGTCGAAGTCCTCGATGTTCCCGCCCGCCAGCCCGGCCTCGCGGGCCAGCGTGATCGTGTCCGCGACCCGCGCCGGCTCAGCGCCGTACCCGTCCTCGAGGTCCCCGTTCACCGGTACGGCGCTCGCCGCCGCGATCTCGCGCACCCGCTCGAACATCGCCTCCCGCGACACCGCCGGCGCCCCGTCGGGCAGCGTGTGATCGCCCTTCGCCATCGAGAACGCGATCCCCGCACTCGTCGTCGCGATCGCCGGGAACCCGGCCGCCGCGAGGATCACCGCACTCCCGGCGTCCCAGGCATTCGGCATCACGAACGGAGAGGCATGCAACTCGCGAAACGTCATGCGCCGAGTCTGTCACTCCGACGCTTCGGCGCCCGCCGAACTACGACAGCTTCGAGGCCGCAGCTTCGTCCAGGAGCCAGAGGGTGCGGTTCTGGCCCTTCGGGTGGGCGGCGGGGACGTCGCCTTCGGCCAGAGCCGTTGCGACCGCGTCGGCCTTGTCCTCGCCGGACACCACGAACCAGACCTCGCGCGCCCGGTCGAGCAGCGGCACAGTCAGCGAGATGCGGGTCGGAGGCGGCTTGGGGGAGTCGTGCACCGCGACCGCCGCCACGTCCACGACCGTGAGCTGCGGATACCCCGGGAACAACGACGCCACATGCCCGTCCGGTCCGACCCCGAGCATCAGTACGTCGAACGTCGGCGAACCGGCCGCCTCGAGCTCGGAGGCGTACGCCGCTGCCGCTACCTCGGCGCCTTGCCCGGCGTCGGCCGGCATCGGGTGTACCCGCGCCGGGTCGACGTCCAGCTCGGACAGCAGAGCGTCCCGCGCCTGGGTCTCGTTGCGCTCGGGGTCGCCGTCGGGCAGGAAGCGCTCGTCGCCCCACCAGAACTCGACCCGCTGCCAGTCGACCTCGACCCGCGCCGGCGAACCCGCGACAGCGCGGTAGACGACAGCGGCCACCCGGCCGCCGGTGAGGACGACCTGCGCGACCCCACCGGTGCTCTGCGCGTCGGCGATCGCCGTGATCAACCGCTCGGCCACCGAGAACGCCAGGTCCTCGGCATCGGAATGGATCAGCAGCTCAGGATCGATCGTCATCGCTTCGCCACCCGCTTGCTCCCGGCAACCTTCTTGGCCACAGTCTTCCTGGCACTCGTCTTCTTGGCTGCAGACTTCCGCGCAGCTGTCTTCTTGGCAACCGTCTTCTTGGCCGCGGCCTTCTTCGCGGAGTCCGGCTTCTTCTGTGCCGCGACCACCTTCTTGCCCGCCGCGCTCACGCTCGCCGCCGCCGACTTCCGCGCCGTCGCGTCGACCTTCTTCTCGGCCGCCGGCATCTGGTCCCGCTCGACCATGCACGCCAGCGTCTTCGCGTACACGTCGTCAGGGTCGAGTCGCCGCAGCTCCTCGCTCAGCAGCTCGGACGTCGTACGCCGCTTCAGCGCCACCGGGCGATCCGGCTGACCCGGCACGCTGAACGTCGCCACCGAGCCGTCAGGCCGCGTCAACGCGATCGGCCCGGACGGCGTGAACAGCCGCACGGCGGTCACGCCCGGCCCGCGCGAATTCCGCTGCTCCACCGGCACCTTGAGCCGCGACTGCAACCACGCAGCCATCAGGTCCGCGCTCGGGTTCCCCTTGGCGGCCGCAACCTCGGCCCCGGTCACCTTCGTCGGGTACTGATCCAGGGCCGCAGCCATCAGCGCACGCCACGGCGTCAACCGTGTCCACGCGAAGTCGGTGTCGCCGGGCTTGTAGCCCTCGGCCCGCGCACTGAAGTCGATCGAAGCCCGCCGCGTCGAAGCAGCGTCCGTCACGCGACGCCGACCGAGCCGGCCCAGCGGGTCGTCGGCCGGAACCTTCGGCCCGCCGCCCGGCCACCAGACGATGACAGGGGAGTCGGGCAGGAGCAGCGGCGTGATGACTGACTCCGGCACCTTCGCCAGCTCACCGTGCAGCCGCAGCAGCACGGCCTCGCCGGGGATGCCCTCGCCGACGCGCACTTCCGCGTCCAGCCCCGTCGCGCCGCGGCCGGGCCGCAGGATCGCGACCAGGACGCGGGACGGGTGTTCGCGACCGGCCTCGTTCGCGGCCTTCATCGCGTCGTGGTGGGACGCCTCGTCGACGACGACCACGATCGTGCCGACCATGCCCATGGCCGGCGATCCCGCGTGCCGGCGGGCCTTGAGCAGCGCCGAGGCGATCTCGCTCGACGTCGTGTCGGTCAGGTCGATGATCATGGCCGCCTCCAAGCACGCCCGTCGCGGGCGAGCATCTCGTGCGCCGAGTCCGGGCCCCAGTGGCCGGAGGGGTACTGCTCCGGCTTGCCGTGCCTGGCCCAGTAGTCGAGCACCGGGTCGAGGATCTTCCAGCCGAGCTCCACCTCGGTGTGCTGCGGGAACAGCGGCGGATCACCGAGCAGCACGTCGAGGATCAGTCGCTCGTATGCCTCGGGGGAGGACTCGGTGAACGAACCGCCGTACTGGAAGTCCATGTTGACGTCGCGGATCTCCATCGTCGTCCCGGGCACCTTGGCGCCGAAGCGGATGGTGATGCCCTCGTCCGGCTGGATCCGCAGTACCAGTGCGTTCTGGCCGAGCTCTTCGGTCTCGGTCTTGGTGAACGGCAGGTGCGGCGCGCGCTTGAACATCACGGCGACCTCGGTCACCCGGCGCCCGAGTCGCTTGCCGGTCCGCAGGTAGAACGGCACGCCTGCCCAGCGGCGCGTGTCGACGTCGACGCGCAGGGCGGCGAACGTCTCGGTCGCTGACGAAGCTGGGATGCCGTCCTCCTGGAGGTATCCCTTGACCTTCGTGCCACCGGCCCAGCCGGCCGCGTACTGACCGCGGGCGCTGTGCTGGTCCAGGCGCTCCGGCAGTTGCACCGCGGCCAGGACCTTCTTCTTCTCCTGGCGCAGCGACCAGGCGTCGAAGCTGACCGGCTCCTCCATCGCGACCAGCGCGAGCAGCTGGAGCAGGTGGTTCTGGATCACGTCACGGGCGGCGCCGATGCCGTCGTAGTACCCGGCGCGGCCGCCGATGCCGATGTCCTCGGCCATCGTGATCTGCACGTGGTCGACGTAGTTGCTGTTCCAGATCGGCTCGAACATCTCGTTGGCGAACCGCAGCGCCAGGATGTTCTGGACCGTCTCCTTGCCGAGGTAGTGGTCGATCCGGAAGACCGCCTCGGGCGGGAACACGGACTCGACCACACGGTTCAGCTCGCGGGCGCTCTTCAGGTCGTGGCCGAACGGCTTCTCGATCACGACCCGCCGCCACGAGCCGGGCTTCTCGTCGGTCAATCCGTGCTCGGACAGCTGCCGCACGACCTCCGGGAACAGCCCCGGCGGGATCGACAGGTAGAACGCGTGGTTACCGCCCGTACCGCGGGTGACGTCCAACTCGTCGACCGTCTCGCGCAGCCGCTCGAACGCCACGTCGTCGGTCAGGTCACCCGGCACGAACCGGAAACCCTCGGAGAGCTGCTGCCAGACCTCCTCGCGGAACGGCGTCCGGGCGTGCTCCTTCACCGAGTCGTGCACGATCTGGGCGAAGTCCTGGTTGGTGTAGTCACGGCGCGCGAACCCGACCAGGGCGAAACCGGGGGGCAGCAGCCCCCGGTTCGCCAGGTCGTAGACCGCCGGCATCAGCTTCTTGCGGGCCAGGTCGCCGGTGACCCCGAAGATCACCAGGCTGCACGGCCCCGCGATCCGCGGCAGCCGCCGGTCCTGCGGATCCCGCAGCGGGTTCCGGTGCGGCGTGATGTCGCCCGGCCCTTCGTCGAGCTCAGCGGTCATTGCCCGCTTCCTCCCCGTGCTTTAGTTGCCGAACAACGACAGGAGCTGCTGTACGCCGTTCGCCACGTCGGTCAGGTGCAGACGCAGGACCGGACGCCCGCGCTCCGCCAGTACTCCGGCGTCGCCGGCGGCCTGCGCCGTGATCAACGTACCGAAACTGAACGGCCGATCCGGGATCTCCACGTCCGTCGCGTGTGCCCCGGTGATCTGCAGGTACACGCCCTCCGGGTGTCCGCCCTTGTGGTACTGACCGGTCGAGTGCAGGAACCGCGGACCCCACCCGAAGGTCACCGGACGGCCGGTCTTGGTCGCCAGCGCCGGCCGTACGCCGAACAGGTCGGCGTCCCGCTCGGAGTCCAGGTACGCCATGACCGCGACGTACCCCTTCGCGTCGAGCTTGCCGAGCAGCGCGTCGACCGCGCCCTGCAGCGAGTCCACGCCGTCCAGCAGACCCTCGGAGCCACGAACCTCGACAGCGCCCTCGGTGAAGGCGGCCGCCTCCGGCTTCGGCTGAGCGTCGAGCAGACCGCGCGCCGCCTTCTTCGCGCTCTCCACATCGGGCTGGTCGAACGGGTTGATGCCGAGCAGGTAGCCCGCCACCGCCGTCGCCGTCTCCCAGAGCAACATCTGCCCGCCGAGTGAGCCCGAGGTCAGTGCCGTCGGCACGCCGCTCGTCGCCTTCTCGGCCAGCAACGCGTTCGTCAGGTCAGCCGCCTCGCTGCGCAGCTCCGGCGCGCCGACCTCGACCGCCACCGGAAGTACGCCGGTGCCGAGCTTGCCGGTGCTCTCAGCGATCAGCTGCTCGGCCCAGTCCGGGAATCCGACGATGTCGGACCCGTCGGCGGTGATGATCGCCTTGTCCCGGCCCTCGCTAGCCGCGAGCACAGCGCCCAGCCAGAGCGCCGGGTTGTCGGTCGAGTCCGCCTGCAGCTCCGGCGCCGCCTCGGCTGCCTGGTCGAGCAGCTCGGCGATGTCGGCGCCGGCCAGACCGGACGGCACCAGGCCGAAGGCCGTGAGCGCGCTGTACCGGCCGCCCACGTTCGGGTCGGCCAGGAACGTCTTGCGGTAGCCCTCGTCCGCCGAGAGCTTCTCGAACGGCGAACCCGGGTCCGTCACCACGACGACCCGCGACGCGGCGTCGATGCCCACGTCCTGGAACGCCTTGATGAACGTACGCCGGTGGCTGTCCGTCTCGACCGTCCCGCCGGACTTGCTGGACACGACGATCACGGTCTTCGAGAGGTCACCGGCCAGCGCCCGCGCGACCACGCTCGGGTCGGTCGAATCCAGTACGACGAGCTCGACGCCCGCCGTACGCGTAATGACCTCGGGCGCCAGCGACGAACCGCCCATGCCGGACAGGACGATCCGGTCCAGGCCCTCGGACCGCAGGTCGGCCTGCAGGGCCTCGATCTCGGCCAGCAGCGGCCGCGAAGTGTCGTGCAGGTCGACCCAGCCGAGCCGGATCGACGCTTCGTGCTCGGCGTCCGGGCCCCAGATCGTCGCGTCCTTCGCGGCGATCCGGGACGCGATCTTCTCGGCGACCAGCTTGTCGACGACCTCGGCCCAGTCGCCGTTCTGCGTGCTGACCTTCGGAGCACTCACTTGGCCGCGCCCTTCAGGGCCGCCGTGACAGTGTCCTGCAGCTCGGACCAGGAGGCGTCGAACTTGGCCACGCCCTCGTCCTCGAGCAGCTGCACGACCTCGTCGTACGAGATGCCCAGCTTCTCCAGGTCGTCGATCACCTTGCGGTCGCCGGCGTAGTCGCCGCGGACCGTGTCGCCGGAGAACGAGCTGTGCTCCTCGGCCGCCTTGATCGTTGCCTCAGGCATCGTGTTCACGACGCCGTTCGTGACCAGGTTGTCGACGTACAGCGTGGGGGAGTACGACGGGTCCTTGGTGCCGGTGGAGGCCCACAGCGGCCGCTGCGGCTTGGCGCCGGCGGTCTCGAGCTCACGCCAGCGGTCGGTGTCGAAGATCTCCTCGTACGCCTCGAAGGCGAGCCGGGCGTTGGCGATCCCGGCCTTGCCCTTCAGCGCCTTCGCCTCGTCGGAGCCGATCGCGTCCAGCCGCTTGTCCACCTCGGTGTCCACCCGGCTGACGAAGAACGACGCGACGCTGGCCATCTTGGTCACGTCGTGGCCGTTGTCGACGGCCTGCTCGAGGCCGGCGAGGAACGCGGCCGCGACCGCCTTGTAGCGGTCGAGGGAGAAGATCAGCGTCACGTTCACGCTGATCCCGGCGGCCAGCGTCTGGGTGATCGCCGGCAGACCCTCCTTGGTGGCGGGGATCTTCACGAAGACGTTCTCGCGGCCGACGATGTCCCACAGCAGCTTGGCCTGCTCGACGGTCTTCGCGGTGTCGTGCGCCAGCGTCGGCTCGACCTCGATCGACACCCGGCCGTCCTGGCCCTCGGAGTCGTCGTACGCCGGCTTGAAGACGTCGGCGGCGTCCCGGACGTCGTCGGTGGTGATGACCCGGATCGCCTCGTCGGTCGAGACGCCCTGGGAGGCCAGGTGGGCGACCTTCTCGGCGTACGCGTCGGCGTCCGAGATGGCCTTGGCGAAGATGGTCGGGTTCGTGGTCACACCGACCACGTGCTTGTCCTCGATCAGCGCCTGCAGGCTGCCGCTGGTCAGCCGCTCGCGGGACAGGTCGTCGAGCCAGATGGAGACACCCGCGTCGGCGAGTGCTTTCAAGCGATCGTTCATGTGTCCGATGCCTTCTTCCGAAGTGTTCTGGTGTGGGTGTCTTCAGTTGGCGTCGGCCGGTCCGACCGGTCCGGCGGCGGCGCGGCCGGGCGGCACGCCCGGTCCGCTGATCTGGGCAGCCGCGGCGATGCTGTCCTTGGCGGCCTGGACGACCGCGTCGGCGGTGATGCCGAACTCGTCGTACAGCGTCTGGTACGCCGCCGAGGCGCCGTAGTGCTCCAGGCTCACGCTGCGGCCGGAGTCGCCGACGATGTCGTGCCAGCTCTGCGCGATCCCGGCCTCGACCGAGACCCGGGCGCGGACGTCGGCCGGGATGACCGACTCGCGGTACGCGTCGTCCTGCTCGTCGAACCACTCGCGCGAGACCATCGAGACCACGCGGGCGTTGACGCCTTCCTCGGCCAGCTTGGCCCGCGCCTCGACCGCGAGCTGGACCTCGGAGCCGGTGCCGATCAGCACGACATCCGGCGTGCCGTCCGTGTCGAGCAGCACGTACGCGCCCTTGTGGACGTTCTCCGTGGTGGCGTATCCGTCCGTCCCGCGGGGGAACGTCGGCACGTTCTGCCGGGTCAGCACGAGGCCGGCCGGGCGGTCGGTGTGCTCGAGGATCGTGGCCCACGCGGCCGCCGTCTCGTTCGCGTCACCGGGACGGACGACGTCCAGGCCCGGGATCGCCCGCAGTGCCGACAGGTGCTCGATCGGCTGGTGCGTCGGACCGTCCTCGCCGAGGCCGATCGAGTCGTGCGTCCAGACGTAGGTGACCGGCAGCTTCATCAGCGCGGCCAGCCGGACCGCCGGGCGCATGTAGTCGGAGAAGACCAGGAACGTACCGCCGTACGGGCGGGTCAGGCCGTGCAGGGCGATGCCGTTCATCACCGAGCCCATGGCGTGCTCGCGGATGCCGAAGTGCAGCACCCGGCCGTACTCGTTGCCCTGGAACTCCTTGGTGGCGAACTCCGCCGGGATGAAGGACGGCTGGCCCTTCGGGGTGGTGTTGTTCGAGCCGGCCAGGTCGGCCGAACCGCCCCACAGCTCGGGCAGCTCCGGCGCCAGGTTCGTCAGCACGTCACCGGAGGCGGCGCGGGTCGCGACACCCTTGGCGTCGGCGTCCCAGCTCGGCAGCGCGTCCTTCCAGCCGGCCGGAAGCTCGCGCTTCGACAGCCGGTCGAGGAGCGCGGCGCCGTCGGGGTTCGCGGCCTTCCACTCGTCGAACCTGCCGCTCCACTCGGCCTCGAGGGCCTTACCGCGGTCCAGCGCCTCGCGCGTGTGCGCAAGTACGTCGTCGGCGACCTGGAACGACTGCTCCGGGTCCCAGCCGAGGACCTTCTTGGTCGCGGCCACCTCGTCGGCGCCGAGCGCCGAGCCGTGGATCTTGCCGGTGTTCTGCTTGTTCGGCGCCGGCCAGCCGATGATCGTGTGCAGCCGGATGAAGCTCGGCTTGTCGGTGACCGCCCGGGCCGCCTCGAGCGCGTCGTACAGCGCCTGGACGTCCTCGTGGTAGCCCGTACCGCCCTGGGTCCAGTCGACGTCCTGGACGTGCCAGCCGTACGCCGCGTAGCGGGCCGCGACGTCCTCCGAGAACGCGATGTCGGTGTTGTCCTCGATCGAGATCTTGTTCGCGTCGTAGATGACCGTCAGGTTGCCGAGCTGCTGGTGACCGGCCAGCGACGACGCCTCGGACGAGACGCCCTCCTCCAGGTCACCGTCGGACGCGATCACGTAGATGTTGTGATCGAACAGACCCTCGCCCTTCGGCGCGTCCGGGTCGAGCAGGCCGCGCTCGCGGCGGGCCGCCATCGCCATACCGACCGCGTTGCCGACGCCCTGACCGAGCGGGCCGGTGGTGGTCTCGACGCCGGGGGTGTGCCGGTACTCCGGGTGGCCCGGGGTCCTGCTGCCCCAGGTCCGGAGCGCCTTCAGGTCGTCCAGCTCGAGGCCGAACCCGGCCAGGTAGAGCTGGATGTACAGCGTCAGGCTGGAGTGCCCCGCGGACAGCACGAACCGGTCGCGAGCCGCCCAGTGCGGGTCGGCCGGGTTGTGCCGCATCACCTTCTGGAACAGCAGGTACGCCGCCGGCGCGAGGCTCATCGCCGTACCGGGGTGGCCGTTGCCGACCTTCTCCACCGCGTCCATCGCGAGCACCCTGACGGTGTCGACCGCGCGCTGGTCGAGGTCGGTCCATTCAAGCTTGGGGCTGGTCTTCTCCGTCACGCCGACGGCGCTCCTCTCGATGGTCATCTTCTAGGTATCTCACGCAGAGCCTACTGTGATGAAGGCTGTCCGCTGCACAGTGCTCAACTGCTTGTCAACCAGCTGGCGACGTCTCCTGTTCCCGGACCGGCGCACCGGATCGGAGGGGGGTGCGAGAACCCTCCTACGGGGCGTCGTAGACTGCTGAATCGTCAGCGCCGGAAGTCCGGCGTCAACCCACTTTGTTCGAGGTGTTCGTGACGGCCGTCGACCCGCGTCCCGCCGCGACGACGTCGTACCCGACGCCGCTGCCGGACGCTCCTGCTGTGTCAGCTGCAACAGCGAGTCCGACGGTGCGCGACGTGGTGAAGGCGTACGTCGGTCTGACCAAGCCGCGCATCATCGAGTTGCTGCTGATCACCACCGTGCCGGTGATGTTCCTGGCCGCCGGGGGAGTGCCCGGGCTCGAGATCGTGGTGGCCACCCTGATCGGCGGCATCCTCGCTTCCGGCAGCGCGAACACGATCAACTGCGTGCTCGACCGCGACATCGACGAGCAGATGCGCCGGACCCGGCGCCGCCCGTTGCCGCGGCACGCTGTCAGCCCGCGCTCGGCGACGGTCTTCGGCGTCGTGCTCGGCGTGCTCGCCACGCTGGAGCTCGGCTTCTTCGTGAACTGGCTGTCGTCCGGCCTCGCGCTCGCGGCGAACCTGTTCTACGTCTTCGGCTACACGATGGTGCTGAAGCGCCGGACCGTGCAGAACATCGTCTGGGGCGGTATCGCCGGTTGCTTCCCGACCCTGATCGGCTGGACCGCGGTCACCGGCAAACTGGCCTGGACCCCGGTCGTGCTGTTCCTGGTGGTGTTCTTCTGGACGCCGCCGCACACCTGGTCGCTCGCGATGCGCTACCGCGAGGACTACGCATCCGTGGACGTGCCGATGCTGCCGGTAGTCGCCACCCCGGTCGCGACCGCGCGGCAGATCATGGCGTACTCCGTTGTCATGGTGATCACGTCGATCGCGCTCTGGCCGGTCGCGGACACCGGGTACGTGTATCCGCTGGCCTCGATCGTGCTCGGCTTCGTCTTCCTCCGCGAGGCCCGCCGATTGTTGCTCCGGGCCCACACCGGTGCGGAAGGCGCGGCCCTGCGGCCGATGCGGCTCTTCCACTTCTCGAATATCTACCTGGCGTTGCTGTTCATCGCAGCGGCCGTCGACCCGCTGCTGCACTAGGGCAGCGCCTTGACCAGATCGTGACCACGTGTTGCGATGGTCCGGTCTGTGGAGGCGTTTCCACGCCTGGGGAGACACAGTGGCAGGGGGATTCGTATGGGGGTACGAACACGTGTTGCGGCACTCGCCGCACTAGCACTGGCCGGCTCGTTGCTGGTTGCCGGGCAGGCCGACGCCGGTGGTCACAGCAGCAGTTTGAAGCCGGTGGCAACGGGTTTGAACGGTCCGCGCGGCGTCTCGACGTACAAGAACCTCGTCATCTACAGCGTTACCGACGGTTCGGTGTATGTGACCGACGGACACAAGAGCGTGAAGCTCGGCAAGGTGCCGGGCACGGGCGGGTTCCCGCCGGCGATCGACACGAACAAGTGGGGTACGACGTACGCACTGACCGGTGCGGGCGGCGAACCGGGACAACCGCCGGTGCCGGGCAGTTCGACGCTGTACCGGATGCGGTACGGGAAGGCGCCGATCAAGGTCGCGGACATCGCGGCGTACCAGGCGCACGACCCGGACCCGTACAACCAGGCCGACTCACCGACGGAGTCCAACCCGTTCGGCGTCGCGGCCCTGAGCGACGGCACGGTGCTGGTGTCCGATGCCGCGAACAACGATCTGCTGAGGGTGTGGCCGAACGGTCACGTCAAGACGGTCGCGCGGCTGAAGCCACGCACGGTCAAGGTGCCCGCCGGTCTCGGTGACGAGGCTCCGCCGGCCGGTACGCCGTTCGTCGCCGAAGCAGTGGCCACGTCGGTCACGGTGGGCTCGGACGGTTACTGGTACGTCGGTGAGCTCCGTGGCTTCCCGGCAACGCCGGGGACGTCGGAGATCTGGCGGATCAGGCCGGGCTCGGTGGGCGCGGTGTGTGACCCGGTCAAGCCGAACAAGGGCAACTGCCAGCGGTACGCCGACGGCTTCACGTCGATCGTCGACCTGGCCGGCGGTCCGCACGGCACGCTCGCGGTCGTCGAACTCGACAAGGCCAGTTGGTTGCGGTTCGAGCTGACCGGCCCGACGCACGGCGGGCTGTTCCTGCTGTACCCGGGCAAGAACCACCGCGGCGGGTACGTCCGGGAACTGGTGAAGGATCAGCTGACGCTCCCGGGCGGAGCGGGCTTCAACCGGTGGGGCGAGCTGTTCGTCTCCGCACCGGTCTTCGGCCCGGGCGCCGTCTACAAGGTGCGTTACTGAGATCGATCGAGGTACGGCGGGACGCCCGTTTCAGGTCGCGGGCGTCCCGCGCTCGCCGTACACGGCCGTGACGAGCGCGATCAGCAACCCGGCCAGGAACATATGCACGAGCACGACACCCCACGGCAGCCCTGTGAAGTACTGCGTGAAGCCGACGGCGCCCTGCAGCACCTCGACGGCCAGCAGCCAGGCGGCCAGCTTGCGCAACGTACGCGAGGTCGCGGTGACCCGGGTCGCGATCACCAACGCGATCGTGATGCCGAGCAGCCCGAACACGACGTCCGCGTGCAGCTGACTGACCAGCTCGGGGTCGAAGCCGTTGCGCCCGGTCTCCGGATCACCCGAGTGCGGACCGGCGCCGGTGACAATGGTGCCGAGGGCAACGGTCAGCCAGACCGCCACCACACTGGCGGTCGCGAGCGCGCGAACCACCGGGGGAGTGTGCGGGTACGGGCTGGTGCGCGACCGGCGCATCATCGACACCGTCAGCGTGATGATGATCGGCGAGACCAGGAAGTGCGCCGACACGATCCACGGGTTGAGGCCGGTGAGCACGCTGATACCGCCGATGACCGCCTGTAGCGGTACGCCGAGGGCGGCCGCCGTCGCGAGCCGGCGCAGGTCGTGGCGGACCGGGCGGTAGCGCATCACGACCAGCCAGGTGCAGATCGCGACCACTCCGACCACGAACCCGAGCATCCGGTTCGTGAACTCGATCGCACCGTGATAGCCGAGCGCGGCGTGCGGCACGTACGAATCGTCCGTACATGACGGCCAGGTCGGGCAGCCGAGGCCCGATCCGGTCAGACGGACCAGTCCGCCGGTCACCACGATGCCGATGTTCACCACGATCGAGGCCCAGCCCCAGCGGCGGACCACGTCCAGGCTCGGCTCGGGCACGAGTCGCCAGAAACGGCTGACTTGTTCGGCTTCTCGAGGCGGGGGCTCCGTCGTCATCACCGGGACACTCTAAAGCTCAGTCCCAGCGGAACGTTCGGGACACCAGGTAGCCGAGCACCCCGGCCCACAGGGCGAGCGACAGCGCGGCAGCCCACGGGATCACTCCTTCGACGGTCGAGTTCGCCAGCCCGTTGGCCAGGGCGGCACTGGGTAGCAGGCGTACGACGCTCTGCATCCCGGACGGGTATTCGTCGACGGGCGTCATGATCGCCCCGCCGACCAACAGCAACAGATACAGCAGGTTCGCGGCGGCGAGCGTGGCCTCTGCACGCAGTACGCCGGCCATCAGCAGACCGAGTGATGCGAAGGCCGCGGTGCCGCACAGGACAGTGAGGATGACGCCGATCACAGCCTGGGCTCCGCCGACCGGCTTCCAGCCCAGCGCGAGTCCGGTGCCCATCAGAACTGCGAGCTGGATCACCTGGACGATCAGGACGGCGCCGATCTTGCCGGCCAGCAGGCCGGTGCGGGACAGCGGCGAGGCGCCGAGTCGTTTGATCACGCCGTAACGCCGCTCGAAACCGGTCGCGATGGCGAGCGAGGTGAACGACGAGGACAGGATGGCCAGGGCGAGAACGCGAGGGACGGCCTGGTCGATCGCCCGGCCGTCGCCGAGCGGCAGACGGTCGCCCAGGCCGGTGGCGCCGAGGAGTAGCAGGATGCCGAGCGGGATCACGAGCGCCAGCAGCAACTGCTCGCCGTTGCGGACGAGCAGCTTGAACTCCATCCGCGAGTGCGCCAGAACCTTCCGCGGCCACGGGGCGCTCCCTGGCTGCGGTGCGTACGTGCTCATGAGCGCTCCGGCTTGGCGGTGAGTTCGAGGAAGACGTCCTCGAGGGACTTCTTGTGGTGCTCGGTGAGGTCGTCGGGGGTGCCGGAGGCGATCACCTTGCCGGCCGACACGACGTGGACCTGGTCGGACAGCTGTTCGGCCTCGTCCATCGCGTGGGTGGTGAGTACGACGGTCACGCCGTCGTCGCGCAGGTCGCGGATCACCTGCCAGATCTCCCGCCGCCCGTGCGGGTCCAGCCCGGTCGTCGGCTCGTCGAGGAACGCGATCTCCGGCCGCCCCACGATCGCCAGCGCGAACGACAGCCGCTGCTTCTGACCACCTGACAGCCGGCGGTACGGCGTACGGCCGCAGCTGCCCAGGTCGAGGCGCTCCACCAGCATCGCGATGTCGAGCGGGTGGGTGTGCAGCGTCGCGACGTACTTGAGCATCTCGACGGCGCGGACGCCGGACCAGGCGCCGCCCTCCTGGAGCATCACGCCGATCCGCGGCATCAACGCGTCGTGGTCCGCGATCGGGTCCAGCCCGAGCACCCGGACCCGGCCGGAGTCGGGCCGGCGGAACCCCTCACAGCTCTCCACGGTCGTGGTCTTGCCGGCGCCGTTCGGGCCGAGCACGGCCGTCACCGTGCCGGCGGCTACGGTGAGACTGAGACCGTCGACCGCGGTCTTCTCGCCGTACCGCACGACGAGGTCTTCGATCTCAACCGCAACTGGCACAAACCGCAGCATAGAGAACGCCCCGGAGTGACCTCGCTCACGGTCCGGTCTCGTGCCCCGCGTGACCGCCCGAACCGGTTAGGGGAGCCTTATTTGAAGGCCCCCGGTATTTACGCCACACTGATGTTGTGAAAAATCCTGCGAACAGCGGAGCCGTGCCTCACGGCGCCGGTAGCGCGCGGGACGAGTCCACCCGGGACCGGGTAGCACGTTCGATCCTGACCAATGGTCCGTCCAGCGCCGCGGTGCTGGCGGAGCGGCTCGAGCTGACCCCGGCGGCGGTCCGGCGGCACCTCGACCACCTCCTCGACGAGGGCCTGGTCGAATCCCGCGAGGAGCGCGTCTACGGCCCGCGCGGCCGCGGCCGCCCCGCGAAGGTCTTCGTGCTGACCGACACCGGCCGGCACGCCTTCCACCAGGCGTACGACGACCTGGCGGCGACCGCGATGCGGTTCATCGCCGAGGCCGGCGGTGAGGACGCCGTGGCGGAGTTCGCCCGGCGCCGCGTCGCCGAGGTGGAGCAGCGGTACCGGGAGGCGGTCGACGCCGCTCCCGACAGCAGCAAGGCGGAGGCGCTCGCCCTGGCCCTCACCGGGGACGGCTATGCCGCGTCCACGGCGAAGGCCGCGCACGGAGAGCAGCTCTGCCAGCACCATTGCCCGGTCGCGCACGTGGCCGAGCAGTTCCCCCAGCTGTGCGAGGCCGAGACCGAGGTGTTCTCGAGACTCCTCGGCAAGCACGTGCAGCGACTGGCCACCATCGCCCACGGCGACGGTGTCTGTACGACGCATATCCCGGGGCCCAGCCCCGTGCCCCCTGTATCCGACGGCGAAGCTGCGAGGACCGCACGATGACGCAAACCGCTCACCCCGAACTGGAAGGCCTCGGCAACTACCAGTACGGCTGGGCCGACTCCGACGCCGCCGGCGCGGTCGCCCAGCGGGGCATCAGTGCCGACGTGGTGCGGGGCATCTCCACCCTCAAGAACGAGCCGGAGTGGATGCTCGACCTGCGGCTGAAGGGCCTGAAGCTCTTCGACCGCAAGCCGATGCCGTCGTGGGGTGCGGACCTGTCCGGGATCGACTTCGACAACATCAAGTACTTCGTCCGCTCGACCGAGAAGCAGGCGTCGAGCTGGGAAGAGCTGCCCGAGGACATCAAGAACACCTACGACAAGCTCGGTATCCCCGAGGCGGAGAAGCAGCGCCTGGTCGCCGGCGTCGCCGCGCAGTACGAGTCGGAGGTCGTCTACCACCAGATCCGTGAGGACCTGGAGGCCCAGGGCGTCATCTTCCTCGACACCGACACCGGCCTGAAGGAGCACCCGGAGATCTTCAAGGAGTACTTCGGCTCCGTGATCCCGGTCGGCGACAACAAGTTCGCCTCGCTGAACACCGCGGTCTGGTCCGGCGGCTCGTTCATCTACGTGCCCAAGGGCGTCAAGGTGGACATCCCGCTGCAGGCCTACTTCCGGATCAACACCGAGAACATGGGCCAGTTCGAGCGGACCCTGATCATCGTCGACGAGGATGCCTACGTGCACTACGTCGAGGGCTGCACGGCGCCGATCTACAAGTCGGACTCGCTGCACTCCGCGGTGGTCGAGATCATCGTGAAGAAGGGCGCCCGCTGCCGCTACACGACGATCCAGAACTGGTCGAACAACGTCTACAACCTGGTCACCAAGCGCGCCACCTGCGAAGAGGGCGCGACGATGGAGTGGATCGACGGCAACATCGGCTCCAAGGTGACGATGAAGTACCCGGCCGTCTACCTGATGGGCGAGCACGCCAAGGGCGAGACCCTGTCGGTCGCGTTCGCGGGCGAGGGCCAGCACCAGGACGCCGGTTCGAAGATGGTGCACAACGCGCCGTACACGTCGAGCTCGATCGTGTCGAAGTCGGTGGCCCGCGGCGGCGGCCGGACGTCGTACCGCGGTCTGGTCGAGGTGGCGCCGGGTTCGCACCACAGCAAGTCCACGGTGCGCTGTGACGCGCTGCTGGTCGACACCATCAGCCGTTCGGACACCTACCCGTACGTCGACGTCCGCGAGGACGACGTGGCGATGGGGCACGAGGCGACCGTGTCCAAGGTCAGCGACGACCAGCTCTTCTACCTGATGAGCCGGGGTATGGCCGAGGACGAGGCGATGGCGATGATCGTCCGCGGCTTCATCGAGCCGATCGCCCGCGAGCTCCCGATGGAGTACGCGCTGGAACTGAACCGTTTGATCGAGCTGCAGATGGAAGGGGCCGTCGGCTGATGTCGTCGTCTGACACCCTTGTTGCTACCGGCAACAAGGCGCACTCCCACGGGCCGGGTTCGCCCGTCCCGCTCCAGGCCCGCAGCGAGCGGCCGACGTCGTACGACGTGGCCGACTTCGCGGTGCCGAACGGACGCGAGGAGGAGTGGCGCTTCACCCCGGTCAAGCAGCTCAAGGCCCTGTTCGAGGACGCGGCCGGCACCGAGACCCCGAAGGTCGACGCGTCCGGTCCGGAGGGCGTGGTCTTCGAGACCGTCGCCGCGGACTCGCTCAAGGTCGGTAAGCCCCAGGACCGCTCCGCGGCCGTCGCCTGGAACCACGCCGGCGACGCGTTCGCGGTCCGGATCCCGGTCGAGGCCGAGCTGACCGAGCCGGTGCACGTGAACGTCGCGAGCCTCGGCGCCCGCGGCTTCAGCCACCTGATCGTCGAGTCCGGCCGGCACAGCAAGGCGATCGTGATCATCGATCACTCCGGCGCCGGTGAGTTGAGCAGCACCGTCGAGATCGTCGTCGGCGACGGCGCCGACCTGCGGGTCGTCTCGATCCAGCAGGGCGACCACGAGTCGATCCACCTCGGCCAGCACGACGCGCTGGTCGGCCGGGACGCCAAGCTCCACCACGTCGTCGTGACGCTCGGCGGCAAGATCGTCCGGATCGCGACCAACGTCCGGTACTCCGGTCCCGGCGGCGACGCCGAGCTGCTCGGGGTGTACTTCGCGGAGTCGGGTCAGCACCACGAGAACCGGCTCTTCGTCGACCACGAGGCGATCAACTGCAAGAGCAACGTGATCTACAAGGGCGCTCTGGCCGGCGACCACGCCCGCTCGGTCTGGATCGGCGACGTGCTGATCAGGGCTGCGGCCGAGGGCACCAGCACGTTCGAGCTGAACCGCAACCTGGTCCTGACCGACGGGGCCCGCGCCGACTCGGTTCCGAACCTGGAGATCGAGACCGGCGAGATCGAGGGCGCGGGGCACGCCTCGGCGACCGGCCGGTTCGACGACGAGCAGCTGTTCTACCTGCAGGCACGCGGCATCCCCGAGGATGCGGCTCGCCGGCTGGTCGTGTCCGGCTTCTTCAACGACATCATCGGCAAGATCGGTGTCCCCGAGGTGACCGAGCACCTGCACGACGTGATCGAGGAGAAGCTGGCCCGCACCGCCGAGCTGAGCGAAGCTGCCAAGGTGGTCACCGGCCAGTGAGCGACACCTTCGAGCGCGCGTGCGCCGCCGCCGACGTACCCGACGAGGGAGTGATCCCGGTCGAGGTCGGTGGCGTGGAGGTCGCGGTCGTGAAGAGCGAAGGACAGTTCTTCGCGGTGCGGGACGAGTGCTCGCACGCGCAGATCCAGCTGTCCGAGGGTGACGTCGGCGAGTGCGAGATCGAGTGCTGGCTGCACGGGTCCCGCTTCGACCTGCGCACCGGCGAGCCGACCAGCCTGCCGGCCTACGACCCGGTGCCGATCTACCCCGTGCGCCTCGACGGCGACGACGTACTCGTCGACGTGAAGAACCCCCTGAACCAGCCATCCCTTTAACTACATGGCCCTGTAAACAGACGGAGATAGACAAACTCATGGCGACACTCGAGATCCGCGACCTGCACGTGTCGGTCGACACCGAGAGCGGCCCGAAGCAGATCCTGCGCGGCGTCAACCTGACCATCGCCGGCGGTCAGACGCACGCGATCATGGGCCCGAACGGCTCCGGCAAGTCCACGCTGGCGTACTCGATCGCCGGGCACCCGAAGTACAACATCACCAGCGGCACGGTCACGCTGGACGGCGAAGACGTGCTCGACATGAAGGTGGACGAGCGTGCCCGGGCCGGCCTGTTCCTCGCGATGCAGTACCCGGTCGAGGTGCCCGGTGTCTCGGTGGCGAACTTCCTCCGGACCGCGAAGACCGCGATCGACGGCGAAGCCCCGAAGCTGCGGACGTGGGTCAAGGACGTCAACAAGGCGCTCGCCGACCTGGACATGGACGCCGACTTCGGCACCCGCAACGTCAACGAGGGCTTCTCCGGCGGTGAGAAGAAGCGGCACGAGATCGTCCAGCTGGAGCTGCTGAACCCGAAGATCGCGATCCTCGACGAGACCGACTCCGGCCTCGACATCGACGCGCTGAAGATCGTCTCCACCGGCGTGAACCGGTTCGCCGAGCAGGGCGACAAGGGCGTCCTGCTGATCACCCACTACACGCGGATCCTGCGCTACATCAAGCCGGACTTCGTGCACGTGTTCGTCGACGGTCGCGTCGCCGAAGAGGGTGGCCCGGAGCTGGCCGAAGAGCTCGAGGCCAACGGCTACGAGCGGTTCCTCAAGGCAGGCGCGAAGTGACCGACGCCCGGACGTTCAGCAGTCCCCTGGACCTGCAATCGGTCCGGGCGGACTTCCCTATCCTGTCGCGCGAGTTGGCCGGCGGGTTCCCGCTGGTCTACCTGGACTCGGCGAACTCGTCGCAGAAGCCGCGCCAGGTGGTGCAGGCGATCGAGGACCACTACCTCAAGCACAACGCGAACGTGGCCCGCGCCATGCACCAGCTCGGCGCCGAGGCCACCGCGGCGTACGAAGGCGGCCGGGACAAGGTCGCGGCCTTCATCGGCGCGCCGTCGCGCGACGAGATCGTCTTCACCAAGAACGCCTCCGAGGCGCTCAACCTCGCCGCGCACACGCTCGGCGCGTCGCTGAAGCCGGGCGACGTCGTGGTGATCTCCGAGATGGAGCACCACAGCAACATCGTCCCGTGGCAGCTCGCCTGCGAGCGGACCGGCGCGACGCTGAAGTGGTTCGGCGTGACCGAGGACGGCCGGCTCGACCTGTCGAACATCGACGAGCTGCTCACCGAGCAGACCAAGGTCGTCGCGCTGACCTGGGTCTCGAACGCGCTCGGCACGATCAACCCGATCAGCGACATCGCCGCAAAGGCGCACGCCGTCGGCGCGACGGTCGTCGTCGACGCGTCGCAGGCCGTCCCGCAGTTCCCGGTCGATGTCTCGACGCTCGGTGCCGACCTGCTGGCCTTCACCGGTCACAAGGTGGTCGGCCCGACCGGCATCGGCGTGCTCTGGGGCCGGTACGACCTGCTTGCCTCGCTCCCGCCGTTCCTCGGCGGCGGCGAGATGATCGAGATCGTCCGGATGACCGGTTCGACGTACGCCGCTCCGCCGGCACGCTTCGAGGCCGGCACGCCGCCGATCGCGCAGGCGGTCGGACTCGGTGCGGCTGTCGACTACCTGTCCGGGATCGGCATGGACAAGATCGCGGCGCACGAGCACGCGATCGTCGAGTACGCGCTCGAGGGGCTGAAGACCGTTCCCGGTCTGAAGGTCCTCGGCCCGACGGACGCGGCCGACCACGGCGGTGCGATCAGCTTCGCGCTGGACGGCGTACACCCGCACGACGTGTCGACCGTGCTGGACACCCGTGGCATCGCCGTACGGGCCGGGCATCACTGCGCGCGTCCGGTGCACGAGCGGTTCGGAATGCAATCGTCGACCAGAGCGTCTTTCTATCTGTACACGACGCCCGAGGAGATCGAGGCGCTCGTGGACGGCCTGGGATTCGTGCGCAAGTACTTCAAGGTGGATTGATATGCAGCTCGACAACCTCTACCAGGAGATCATCCTGGATCACTACCGCAGCCCGCACCACTCGGGCCTCGCGGACCCGTACGACGTGGAGGTGCACCACGTGAACCCGTCCTGCGGGGACGAGGTCACGCTCCGGGTCGAGCTCGACGGCGATACCGTGAAGGGCGTCACGCACAACAGCGTCGGCTGCTCGATCAGCCAGGCGGCGACATCGGTGATGTCGGACCTGGTGATCGGCAAGCCGGTGTCCGAGGGCATGGCGACGTACGAGAAGTTCCTCGAGCTGATGCAGGGCCGGGGGAATGTCGAGCCGGACGAAGAGGTACTGGAGGACGGTGTGGCGTTCGCGGGCGTCGCGCAGTTCCCGGCCCGCGTCAAATGCGCGTTGCTGGGCTGGTCGGCGTGGCGCGATGCCACGGCGCAGGCCCTCGCAGCAGGAGAAGGAGTGAAGAATGTCTGACCAGACCGACGAGAAGATCGAGCTGCCCGAGGTCGACCTCGAGGCAGCCGCCGCGCCGGTCGGCAGCACGCCGGCCAAGGTCGAGGACGTGACCGAGGCGCTCAAGGATGTCGTCGATCCCGAGCTCGGCATCAACGTGGTCGACCTGGGCCTGATCTACGGCATCACGGTCGACGACGCCAGTACGGCGATCATCGACATGACGCTGACGTCCGCGGCCTGTCCGCTGACCGACGTGATCGAGGACCAGACCCGGATGGCGCTGGACGGTCTCGTCAACGACTTCCGGATCAACTGGGTCTGGATGCCGCCGTGGGGCCCGGAGAAGATCACCGACGACGGCCGCGACCAGCTGCGGGCGCTCGGCTTCAACGTGTGACCCGCATTGTTTCGGTGGCGCCGAGCCGACTGGACAGGTGGCTGGACGGCTTCGGTGAACGCCATGGCACGGTGCGGTACGACGTGACGCCGACGAGCGTCACGTTGTCCGCGGACGACGGCTCCACCGCCGTCGTCACCGTGCCCTTCGAGCCCCTCGACGTGTTGACACGCGAGGGGCTCGTCGCACATGTGCTGACCGAGCGGCGGCTCGGCGTACTGCTCGTCCGTCGCGGCGGGTACGGCGCCGGAGTGTTTGCCGGGGGCAAGCTTCTCGACTCGAAGGTCGGGTCCCGGCACGTGCAGGGTACGACGAAGGCGGGCGGCTGGTCGCAGCAGCGGTACGCGCGCCGGCGGGACAACCAGGCCCGTGAGGCGTTCGCGGCCGCGACGGAGGTCGCCGTACGGATCCTTGCGCCGGCGAGGCTCGACGTACTGGTGTGCGGGGGAGACCGGCGGGCCGTCGACACCGTGCTCGAGGATCCTCGCTTGAAGGATCTGCCCGGGATCGTGCGGCCGCCGTTCCTCGGCGTACCGGATCCGAAGCAGAAGGTGCTCGAGCAGGCCGGTGTCGACGCATGCGCGATCCGGATCGACGTGGACCAGCCGGACTAGGCGTTCACTCGATCGTCATTCCGGTCCCGGGGTTGGATGCGTGCATCCGGCGTGCGGGTGGGCCGTCGGTGTCGTGAGCAGTCGGCGTACGGCGCATCCGCGAGTCCGTCTCGACCAGCGCTGATGCGGGGATGCCGTTCTGTTGCAGGGCGTCGACGACCGCTCCGGTGAACCGGCCCGACGTCGACGCGTGGAGTTCACGGAGATCGACGCGGCCCTCCGCGAGCAATGCGAGTCGCGGGTGCAGCGTGGCGAACGCCTCCGCGAACTCGCCGTCGGTCCGGCTCGTCAGCGTGCCGTCCGGCCCAGCGACGTACACCTGACGCGTGCCGCTCGACTCGCGGATCGTCAGCCGCACGTTCACGCCGTCGCGGCGGGCCTGGCCGAGTGCGTCGACCAACGGCTGGTATGGGTGCTGCTCGTCGGCGTTCACCCGCAGCGCGACGGTTCGGACCCCGGCGGCCTTGGTCTGCTGTGCCGGGTCCCAGCCGCTGAGCGCGGGCTCGCCGGCCTCCATCCGGGCGCGCATCGCGTCGTACTCGTGGCGGAACATCGTCAGGTACGCCTCGCCGGACGCGGCCCGGTGCACCGAGTCGGCCTTCTCCACCTTCGGCCGGTGGTTGCGGTCGATCCGGCGGCGCTCGAAGTCGAGGTGGTAGTCGACGCTGACCTTGACCGTGACGACCTGCCCGGACTCGTACACGCCGGTCTCGTGACGCGCGCCGACCGTACCGGTGTCCTGCTCGCCGACGCGACGGCCGGAGTTCAGGCCGACCGTGATCGCGCCGCCGGGCAGCGTGCCGCCGAGCGAGCGGGAGCCGGGGAGCAGGCGGTTGCTGCGCGCGGTCAGCTGACTGACGCGCAGCTCGCGGGAGTTCTCGCCGAGTTGGGTGGTCGATTCCTCGTCGGGATCAGAGATCAGCTCCAGACCGGATACCTCTGCGCGGACCCGGACGACCACGACCCGCGAGGTCTGCCCGGGGATCGCCAGCGGGACGAGTTCGTGTCCCGAAGGGCCGGCCATCTCCTGGAAGGCGACCGCACGGTTCGCGGCACCGAGCAAGGACTCCAGTGTCGTCTGGTGCATCCGGACACCGGCGCTCCGCAACAGGTCAGGTCGGCCGAGACGTGCGACGGCCGCGTCGAACAGAGCGTTCTCGGGCGGCGCATCGGGCTGGTGGGGGAGCGTGCCGTCGACGAGATAGTTGTCTGGCAGCCTGACGGCCCGATGGTCGGCGACCTCTGGACCGTCCTGTGCAGGGGCCGAGTGGAGTACGGACGCCGGCACCGACAGGCTGATGCGCCCGGAGGCTTCCCGTCGAGTCACGGCCCTCGGTCGGCCGCCGGGCTCCGCGGAATCCTCGACCTCGATGACGACCTGGTAGTCGCGCTCGATCCGGACCGTCGACAGCGACAGACCGGTGCTGATGCGCGTGTTCAGCTCGCTGCTCGACGACGTCGTCGACGTAGCGAGCTCCGCGCCGGCCCCGATGGTCGCGGACGCCCCTTCGGTGGCCGAGACACCGACCTGACCGCTGTACGACGTACCTTCCGTCACGCTCCGGGTGCGATCTCGCAGGCTCCACAGCTGCTGCAGGCCGTACCCGTTGCCGCTCTGCCCTTCCGTCCCGCCCGCCTCGGTGGTCACCGGGCCGACGAACCGCACCTTCACCCGGACCCGGAGGTTGCGAGTGCCGGCACCGTCGCGGACCGGCAACTCCCGGACGAAACCACGCGGGTCGAGCATCTCGTCTAGCTGGTTACGCCATCGCGTACCGCTCAGATCACCGCGCAACGCATTGGTCAGTACGGCGTCGTCCAGCGCCTGCGGCGAATGCTCCGCGACCGTGGCGCAGACCTCGCGGAACATGTCGCTGTCGTTGCCGTCCTTGTCCTGCAGCGACGATCGGTCGACCTGGGCGGCACCCAGCATCTGCTCGTAGTTGCGCGGCATCGGCACCTCGACCCGCAACCGCGCCAGGACCTCCGCCTCCACGAGCGCGGCGTCCAGCCCGGTCCCGCGCGGAGTCGAGAGACCCGTTGCCTCGCGCAACTTCTTCGCGAGCCGCTCGTCGGTGTGCGTTGCCGCCAGCCCGCCGGCTCCGGCCTTCTCGAGGCGATACCGACGCAGTAACGCGGTCGTCGTACGGCGGGGGAGATCGAGGTTGTCGTCGAGCAACCGCTCGACCGCATCCGACACCTGGTGCAGAGGAAGGTCCAGCTCGTTCCGCCCGTACGCCCGGAGCGCGTCGCCCTCAGGAAGTGTGAGTACGACGGCACCTGTGTCCAGCGGGATCGTGCGAACCGCGGCACTGCCGGACCGGAGCTGAGCTTCCAGGACCAGGTCGCCCCAGAACTGGTAGTGCTGCCCGTCCCGCATCAGCGTCCGCTCGACGCCGCTGGTGGACGTCTCCGAGCCCGACGAGGAGACGGTGCTCGACCGGTTCAGCCCGATCGATCCGCTGTGTCCATGCCCGTCGGCCGACACCGAGCCGGTGCCTGCACTCACGCCGGCCGTTGCGCCGGTGGAGACACCCGATGTACTGCCGGTGCTCGCCAGCGTCACGTTGAGCTCGGCGAGGATCGGGTGCCCGCTGCCGACGTACCTGAGGTTCTCCACGCGGGTGGTGACGCTGAGCGCAGTACGGCGTGGGCTCAGGCCGCGGCGTCGTATTGCCTCGAGCGCGTCGGAGGGCGCCGGGCTGACAGCCAGACCGGTGCGGTACTCCGTGGTGAGCAGCTCCGGCCGGGAGATGAGGTTCCGCGGCGCGAGGAAAGCGCTGAGGTGGTGCTGCGCAGAGCTGTCGCCCCGCCCGAGCTCCGGCACGGCCTCGATCAGTCGACCGATCGGATCACGTGCGTCGACATGCTGGACCGTTGCGGTCTGCAACAAACCCGGATCGACCCGATCGCGTACGGCGGGCGCCGGCTGCTCAGGCCCGGCGCAGAACTCGCTGTCGAGACAGACCCGCGCGCTGCCCTCCGACGTCACGATCGGCACCGACTCGCCGTCGTCGGTGATCTCGCTGATCGTGATCGTGTGCGGTACGTCGAACACCGCGACCTGGGCGCTCGACTCGGACACCGTCATCCGGTACACGCCCCGGCTCGACGACGAGGTGAGGGATCGGCCCATCGACGACCGGCCGACCGACGCCCGCGCCTGCGGCGTACTGCCCGACTGCCCAGCCGCCGGAGCGTTGCTGACCCCGAGGTTGGCCGACCACGGCAGGCTCCGCGACTGGCTGCTGGAGCGACCCGACGTACTCACGCCGATGTCCACGTTGACGACCATGTCGTCGTCCGCGACACCGATCGGCGTCGCACGATCGAAGTGCTGTTCGATGGCGATGCGATAGGACCGGACCCGAGGCGGGTGGCCGGTGCGGTGCTCGGTGAGCTGGAACGTCAACCGGTCCTGCGCCGCATGGTCGTACCCGGTCTCGAGGCGATGCCTGGCCAGCTGCTGGCAGGCGCGCTCCCAGTTCTCCGTCCGGCTGAGCAGGACAGCCGGATCCTCACCTGCAAGGCCCTGGGGCAACGGGTGGCCGTCGGCCAGCGGTGGAACCATCGACTGTCGGGACAGGTGCGCGAGGAAGCCTTGCAGGGCCTCGTCCGCTCCGGTCAGCTCCCGGATCATCGCAGGCCCCGCGCCACGCAGCTGGCCTGGTCCGTTGCCGAGCCACGCCGGCAGGTGGAGCGGGGTGTCCGTCGGGTGTGGGTCTCCGCGCAGCAACAGCCGGCCGTCGGCGCTGCGGCGCAGGCGACCGTCTTCGCGGACGAGCGCCGCTGCGGGCACCGGCAGGCCGTACCGGAAGGCGTCTCGCTCCGCCATCCGCAGGTACGCGTCCCCCTCGCCCTCGGTGGTGAACGACTCTGCGCGGTCGAGGCGGTGCACGGTGACCTTGTGCCGCAGTCGCAGCTTCACGCCGACGGTCGGCGCTACTCGTTGGGTGCTCCAACGACTGCCGAGATCGGCAGTGGACGCGGTGTCCTCCTGACCGGTGTTCCGGCCGGCGCGGACACCCGGGGCAACGTCGACGGTCGACGAGCCGACATCGGACAACGCGGTCGTCGCCGTGGCGCTGAGCGTGCGGGAGTTGCTGAAGCCCTGTGTACCGGACGTGCCGGAGTTGCCGACCCGCCAGATCTCGAGCTTGTGATCGGGGGAGCTGTCACTGACCAGCTCCGCGGTCTCCAGCTCGGCGACGGTCTCCAACTGCGCCCAGGCGACCGGCCGCCCGCCGTTCGTGATCAGTCGCCAGACACCGCCGGGCCGGGTCGTCTCGTCCAGCCGGGTCATCGCGTCCTCGGCGACCAGGCTGCGGATCCGGTCGTGGCCGACGCGGTCCAGCGATCCGAGGCGCCGACGCAGGTCCGCCACCGTCCGGTCGCACAGGTCATTGAGCCCGTCGACGCGGGTCGCCATGTGCTCGGGCATCGCCGTACTGCGTTCCGCCGACAGGCCGAGCGTCTCGAGGTCGGTCTGGTCGGCCGGCGGCGGCACTGTGTAGGTGTGGATGTATCCGAGGTCGAGGGTGGCGGTGTCGTGCTCAGCGCCGGAGTCGACGACGTGGACAGGGGACCAGTCGCCGGCCGCCGACTCACGGATCCGCCAGCTCCAGCGTGGCTGCGTCGACCGGTACCGGAGGATCTCGCCGCGGAGCGCCTCGACCGCACCGCTCTGCGCGTACTCCGTGGCCCCGCCGCTGACCGTGAGGCCGCGCCCGGTCGCTGACTCCACGCCGGGCGAGACGACCTTCGCGACCGCCTTGAGCTTGCTGGTGTCCGGCAGCGCCTCGGTCATGACACGCAGATCGGCGCCGAGCGTCGTACCGGAGGTCTGGATCGCCGAGGTGGCGACGTTGTACCCGCCCTGGACCACCTGCCCGACCTGGGCCTCGTCGATGGTGAGCGGACTGTCCAGGACCTCCTGCAGCTCACCGGGATCGAGCTTCAGGTGGAACTGGATGAGCCCGTCGACGTCGGCGCGGGGCTCGTTGCCGATGGTCAGCACGAAGCCGTCCGGCGAGAGGATCCGGCGACTCTCCGCCCGCAGCGTCCGATGCAGAACATCCGGGGTGAAGCTGTACGGCGACTTGCGGTCGGCCAGGGCCTGGTTGAGCTCCCGGCACAGCCTGGTCAGATGCGGCAGCCGACCGGACGGAAGCCCGTTGTGCAGCACGCCCTCCGCCGGGAGCGTTGCCGCCGTCGCCTTCTGGTAGGCCTCGACCTGCGAGGCGGCCGCCTGCGTAGCGGTCTGCAGGTCGTCCGACTCCAGCAGGTTTCGGTAGGCGTCGGCAGCTGCACGCGCCTGGTCGGCGGCGGTGGTGCAGTACTGCGCGATCTGGGCGTGGCGTTCGGCGACGCGCAGCCGGCGTACGCCCTGGGCGCGGATCCGGCGGGCGCGCTCGTGGGCGGACGCATCCTGGCTCGCGGCTTGGCGGTCTGCCGCCGCGAACAGGTCGGTGGCCTGGTCACCCGCGGTCGCTGCGCTACGAGTGCGTACGTCGGCACGGTGGGCCTGATCCGCGGCGGCGGAGTCGAGGTCAGCGATCTGCCGGCGTACGTGCGCTCGGAAGCTGTCGTCCGGTCCGTGCTGGACATCAGGGACAACCACCTGCACCCCAGCCGACGGAAGGCGCGGCGCGGGATGACCGTTACGCCGGATCGCCTGCGACAGGGTCTCCAGGTCTCGCTCGATGTCTTCGAGCGGACGGCTACCGGACCGCTCACTCCACTCGCGGCTGAGCTGCCGAAACTCCTCGTACTGCGCTTCGGCCCGGCGATCACGCGTCTCGCGATATCCGTCGGCCGCCGTACGACTCTCTTGCACAAGCCGGCGGAAGAATCCGCGCGACGGGGTGTCTGGGCTGCTTGCAACTGGGACGGTCGGCGTTGGTGTTCGCAGGAGGCGTTCGGCGTCGCGGGTCAGGGACTGCGACTCGGCGATGAGGTCCGCCGCCAGGGGGCGGCCGGGGGAGTGGCGGCGGGCGCAGACGTTGGTCAGGCGGCGCAGGTCGGCGTCGGTAGTGAGCTGGTTCCCGTCGAGGACGTCCTGGAGCAGCGCCTGCGTCTCCGCCCGCTGGGACTCGGGCAGCCCGGGCAGGTCGAGCAGTGCGTCCAGCGCTCGCGTCGCGCCGTCCGCGCGGGACCCACCGCGAACGCGATCGACCTCGGCACCGACGAGCGCCACCGCCTCGGCGATGAGCCGGTCGTCGGTGATCTCACCCGCGCGGCGGGCCAGCCTGCGTTCGAGCCGGCGCAGCATCTTCCGGGCGAACCGCTCCCGGGAGTGCCGCAGCCGGAAGGTGCCGTCACGAAGGGCGATCGCCTCCGGAGCCGCGATACCGAACGCCACCCCGAGCGCCTGACGCGCACGACCCTGCGGGTCGTCCACGGTGATCGCGGCAGACGTCAACCCAGCACTCCCCGTTCAACGTGCCGGTATTTTCACCAGCTGTGAGCGGGGACATTAGCAACCTGATGTTCAGGTTTTCGCCATGTTTCTCACCAGTAGAGTAACTTTCTGCCGGTGGCCTTCGTCACATCAGGATCGCTTGTACAGCGCGCGGAAATCCTCCAGCGTGCCGCGGTAGTACTCGAGATCGTCGACGAGCTTCGCGCGGCTGACCAGATGCGGGTGCCGAGCCTTCGCCGCAGTGCCGTATTCCGACCAGATGTCGGCGTCGGGAACCTCGTCCGCATCGTCGGGCAGGAACTTGATCGCCTCGCTGACCGCGTCGGCGGCGAACTCCCAGTTGAGCTCGACGATGGTGCGGTCCTGATCCGGCGCGCCTGTGTAGGCCATGTCGGCGTCCAGCGCGCGGCGGGCGAACGACGCCGAGACGATCGCCCACTGCGCCGCGTCGATCAGCTGCGACTTGCCCAGGCCGAACCGCGCGCCGACCGCGGTGGCCGCACGCTCGGAGGCGTACGGGATGGTGATCTCGCCGGCCTGCGACGCGAAGACCCACGCGTCCGTGCCTTCGGTGACATTGACTCCCGGCTCGGGCCTGGCCGGCACGAGCGCAGGCGCCTCGGGGTCGGCCGCGGTCACCAGGCTTACGTAGATCTGCGCCTCGGTCAGGGTCCTAGCGGTCAGCATCGGTTATCTCGCTCCTAGCTCTCGGCCAAGCTCGTCGTACGTGTCACGCGCTATCAGCAACCGCTCCAGCCGGAACCGCCCCGGCTCCGCGTCCCGGACCGCACGACCTTCCCGCGTCCAGAACCCGTCCTGCGGTACGGCGTCCGCGCCGGGCGGCACGAACTTGATCACCTCGTCCACGGCTGCCCGCGCGACGGCCAGCACCTTACCGGCCTCGGCGGGGTCCGCGGGGACTTCCGAGGCGGCGGCGTCGGCGACGTCCAGCCACTGGCCCGCATCCAGCACCTCCGACGGCTCCGGTCCGCCGAACGTGGGCCAGCCACGCACCGGCGTCTCCCGAACCGGTAGACCGAACAGGTACTCGCGTTGCGCGTTACAGCCGGGACAGCTCGCGGCGTAGCTGGACGTCAGCTCACCGTCGACCTCGATCAGCGCCTGTTCCCAGGGCGCGTCGATCGACCCGCAGTCCGGGCAGGGATGCAGCTCCAGGTACAGCTGCGCCTCGTCCCGGGTCCGCGCCACCGCGAATGCCATACCGCCCCTCTCGCTCTCCGGAAATCATCGCCTTCAAGGTCCGCTCATCGTCTGGCCGTGGCCGGTCGGTGCAATGGTTCGGCCACCCGACGGATGGTGCACGGTCGGAGCGGCCGCCGGCGTCATCGTGCGCGCGGCGGTGGTGTAGTCGAGCGCTTTGAGCACATCCCGCGGTACGCCGGACTTCTCCAGCTCGGCCGCGACCTTGCCGCTGAAGCTGCCGTCCGGCGACGACGTGTTGTAGAGCTCGCGCAGGTCGACCCGGCCCTCGGCCATCCGCGCCAGCTGACGATTCAGCGTCGCGAACGCGGAGGCGAAACCGCCGTCGTTCACCCCGAGCAGGGTCGCAGGTCTGTTCCGGGCGGGATCGCCCGGCAGGGCCTGGTACTTCCGCTCTGTGCCGTTGGCCTCCTTGACCAGCAGGACGACGGGCTTCTGTGTCGCCTGCGCCTTGTCGATCGCCGCCAGCAGCGGCCGGTACGGCTGGTAGAGCGCCGCGTCCTGTCCCTCGCCGTACTCGGTCATGGTGATGTCCGGCCGTCCCAGCTTCTCCGGCACGGCCTGCAGCCGCGAATCCGCGAGGACGGAGTCCAGCGCCGCGCCCTGCTCGAGCTGCCGGAGGCCCTCGAGGTACCGGTGAGCGAGCATCCGCACGAACATCTGACCGTTCGCGAGGTTCGGCACATGGGCGGTCTTCTTCGTGACCTGCTCGCCGCGGCCGTTGTCGGTGCTGGTGCGGATCGTGGCGTCGTACACGACCGGGATCCGGACCGTGACCATCTGGCCCTCGAGGAAGCGGCTGAGCTCGAGCCGGCTGCCGTTCGCGTCGCCGGTCTGCTCCTTGACCTGCTCACCCATCGAGCCGCTGACCGACGCGATCCCGCCGTCCAGCCCGCCGGTCGCGGTCAGCGGCGTACGACGGTTGCGCGCGCTGCCGGAGCGGGCCACCCGCTGACTACGCCAGACGTGGCCCTCCTGACCCGGTGACGGGTCGCCGTCCAGCTCCCAGCCGACCGGGACGGCGTTGACCGTCACGTTGATCATCGTCTTCCCGTTGCCCGGCTTGGCCATCGGCACCAGGTCGATGCCGCCGTCGAGCAGCCGCCCGATCTTCGCCTTCAGCGCGCTCGGCTTGAGCGTCGCCCGGATCAGGTGCCGGAAGTCGGCCAGACCACGCCGGCCGAGGAACTGCGGCTGCCGCAGTACGGCGCTGAGGTTGTCGAACAGCTGGTCCTGCTTCTTCTGACCCCGGCCGAACGGCACCGAGCGCAGCGGCATCGCGCCCTCCGGGAGCCGGACCGTGCGGTGGTCGGGTCGGTCCTCGGCCAGCTCCGCGGTCTGCGGCGTCGGGCCGTCCTTCAGTTCGCCTTCCGGCATCATCGTGTACAGCGTCGCGGTCAGCTCGCGCGGCGCGGACCGGGTGACGTTGGCGTCCGGGTCGAGTCGGCGCAACTTCGCGCTGGTGCTGCTCATGGCCGCCGCGCCGGCGTTGTGCAGCCGGACCACCTGGGTGGTGAAGACGACCTTCCGCTCGGCCAGGTTGCGGACGAAGTTGCCGTGCCGGCGCAGGATGGTGTTCTGGTGCCCGTCGCCGAGGGTGTCGGTCGTGGTCAGGTCCGTCGCGACACCGGCCGTGGGGCTGACGCCGCCCGCCCCGGGAACACCGCCGTCGGCGCCTACCGAGATCGACTTGGTCCGGCTCACGGACCGGTCGCGCTGCTCGTAGTCGTACGCCTGCTCGGCACCGCCGGCCTGTTCCGGCGCGAGCTTCGGCCGGCCGTGCTCGTCGGTGAGGATGTTGCCGTCCTTGTCGGTCAGCACCGTTCGGACGATCACATCGCCCTCGAAGCGTGCCTGCACCACGCCGAGCATGACGTCGGGATGCTCCCGGCCGTCGAGCGGGGCCTCGAGCGGGATCTCGATTCCGGCCGGGCCGAGCATGTCGTCCAGCTGGCCGCCGAGGTTCTCGGGTTTGAAGCCGATCTCCAGCCCGGCTTGCAGCACCGGACTGGCGTTCCGCAGGCCGGGGGCGATCTCGTCGATCTGGGCCGCGATCTGCGGAGCGAGGTCGGCAGGCCGGGTCAGCTGTCCCGAGACCACCACGAGCTTCTCGACCTCCGCCGCGCCCAGGCTGTCCTTGTACGGCCCGGTGGCGTGCATGGTGCGGCCGGTCTTCGCCAGCTCGTCGGACTGGTCGATGCTCGCGGTGAGCTTCTCGTCCTCGGTCTGGTACTGGTCGGCTGCGGTGAGCCCTTCCGCACGGAGCTTCGCAGCGAATCGGTCGGTCGTGTGCGTCGCCGCGAGACCAGTGGTGACGCCCTGCTTCTCCAGCGTGTAGCGCCGGACGAAACCGCCGCGGACGCGCGGACTGAGCGGAAGCTTGTCGTTGAGATACCGCTCGGCCGCGTCGCTGACCGCGCTGAGCGGCAGGTCGAGCTTGCCGGACGCGTAGAGCTCCAAAGCCCGGCGCTCGGCCATCAGCTTCTGCACGGTCGCGTCGGGCAGCGGCACAGTCTTGACGACCTGCCCGTTGTGCACGATGTCCGCGAACATCCGGTACTGCTCGAGGAACTGGTGGTGCGTTCCGGCATTGATCAGCAGACGCTCTTCGCCTGACGTCTCGCTGACCGTGGTCGATTGCGCCGTACCGCCGGTCCGTCCGAGCGACAGGCCTCCGGAGTACGCCGAACCGTCCGCGGCGACCGGACCGCCGCCGGCCCTACCGCTCACGCCGCCAGAAGTGGACGTCCCCGACGTGTAGCCGACATCGCTCATCGTGAAGTTGATGTCGACGCTGTTCTGCTGCGTTATCGCGACATGGGTGAGGCTGACCGCCTCGCCGCGGATCTGCACCTGGTACTGCTGCGGGAGGATCGTGCCGTCCCGGAGGGCTTGGACCGGGTTGCCCGGCGCCTGGACCACCATGAACGTCGGCTTGTACGTCCCGTTCATCCAGTCGCGGTTCGCGACCAGGCTGGTCGGGGCCAACGCCGCATGCAGCGCCGGCAGCGCGGTGGAGTCGGCGCGGATCGCCGGGATCGCGTCGACCAGCGCATCGGCTGCGTTGCCCGCGTCGACCGCGACGGGCATGGCCTGCTCGACGGCCTCCGCGGTCGGCACCTGAGCCTGCCCGAGCATCGGCGTACCGGCTCGGGCCAGCGGGCTGTCGTAGGCGAGCTCCATGCTGCCGAGGACATCGGCCAGCGGTGTGGCATCGCCGTTGTCGGTGATCTCCGCGAACTTGATCCGGATGTTCTGCCTGACCCGGTCCAGCGGTTCGGTGCTCTCGCTCAGCGTGACCCGGTTGATCCGGAGTCCCGCCGTCCAGCTCATGTTCCGCATGAACGCGGACCGGCTGGCCTTCACCCCGAGCTTGGCGGCCCAGCCGCGGACGCCCTTCGCCGGTGCGATCCCCGCTTCGATCCCGGCCGAGACCGGGACCGAGCTGCTCCGCCCGATCGTCCGGCTGGAAGCCACCGAGCTGATGCCGAGCGGCACCTGGTTCTCGTTCGTGCTCGTGCCGCGGCCCTCGGAGATGAAGGCCCCGGTGTTCTTGTCGTACTCCTGGTCGACGGTCAACCGGTACGGACGCCAGCGCGGTGTGCCGGCGAAGCCCTCGTCCTCCAGTACGACGATCAGGCCGCCCTGGCAGGCCTCGTTGATCCCCGCTCCGAGCCGCGCCGCATTGATCGCCTGTACGACGCGCTCGTGGTTGGCCAGCTGGGATCGCGTCGCGGGCCGGTCGCCGCGCGGGCGGTCGTACTCGTCGAGCTCCGGCACCAGGCCCTGCGCCCTGAGCCCGACCAGCGCGTCGTGGCAGGCGACGTCGGCGCCGACGATGTTCTGGACCAGGCCCTGGCCGACTCCGCGGATCTGGCCCGGGCCGCGACCCATCCATGGCGGCGCGGTCTGCGGACCGGTCGGCGGCTCCGGGTCGGTGCGCAGCAACGCCCGGCCGTCCTTGTCCGTCCGGATCGCGTCGTGCTCGTCCCGCTGGACCGCCTTCGCATCCGCGCGTCCACCGGCCCGCAGCAGGTCGCCCTCGGCGACACGCATGTGCGCCGTACATGCGCCGTCGGCGACGATCGGCGGTTTCCGATCGCCGACCCGGCGCAGTGTCGCCGTCGCCCGCAGCGGGACCTTGACGCCCTGCGTCCCCATGAACCGGTGGACGACGGGCGAGATCGTGGTGTTGCTGATGTTCTGGCCGCCCTGGCGGGACACGTTGCGCCCGGCCGAGACGCTGGGCGAGAGGTTCACGCCGGAGCCGCCGACATTGTTCAGCGCCGTCGCCGCGCCCAGCGGGTGGGCCGCGTCCCGTACGCCGGGGAAGGAGAGCGATCCGGTGCCGGTGAGCGACGCGCCGTACGTCTGGCTCGCGTTGCCGCCGAGGAAGCCGACCGGAACGTCTTCCATGCCCATCTCGAAGCTGAACTCGCCGACGAGCTCGGCCTTGCTCCAGTCCGGGGTGAGTTCCCAGGTGAGCTCGTACTCGTTGTTGTCGGCCGCCCGGAAGCTCCGCGTGACACCGCCCGGCCGGCTCATGTCGTGGATCAGCCGGGGGGTGTCGGTCACGATCAGGCCGGAGATGTGGCTGGCGGTGACCTCGTCCAGGTCGCCGTACCGCTCGTGTGCCTTGCGCAGGACGTCCGTGGCGACGCCGCGCAGACCGTCGACGCTGTCCATCGTGTAGCGCGGGAACTCGCCGGTGACGTCCTGGGCGCGGCCGAGGCCCGCGAGTGTGACCGTCTTGGCCGCAGACTTCACGGTGTACGGACTGGCCACCCAGGTCTGCTGAGGGCCCGCGTCGATGCTCCGGACCGGGGACCACGGCTCGGTGGGGGAGTTGCGAACCTCCACCTCGAGGACGCCGTCCCACTCCACCAGCAGCGACTCGCCCCGGTGGACGGCAACCCTGCCGCGCATGTGATAGCCGGACTCGCCGGCGTTGTCCGCGAGGGTGTGGCCGTGGGTGACCTCGAGCTTCGGCTTGGTCAGCTGGGCGGCCGCGTGCAACGGCGTACCCGGTGCGGACAGCGCGATGATCGGCTGCAGGTTCAACCCGACGGTGGTGCTGCCGGAGTGCGTGTTCGTGGTGCCTGCGCTGATACCGCCTTCGCCGAGTGTGCCGGACATCTGCTCGGCCATCTCGAAGTCGCGGCGGGTGATCTCCCGGATGTTGCGGGCGCGCATCCGGACCCGGACCTCGGGCATCTCCGAGATGCTGCTGTCGCCGTCACCCGGGACCGGGAACACCATGCCGTCCTGCGAGAGCAGCAGGCGGTACTCCGCACTCTCCAACGGCAGCGGCCCGGTCCGGGGCAGCTGACGGGAGGCGCCGCTCGCGGCCAGTTCCTCGTTGATGACGTCGACGGGCAGCTCGACCGGAGCACCCTCCGGCGTGCCGGTCATCAGCACATCGGCGACCGGCATCGCGGCGTTGCAGCTCTGCTCGTACTTGGTGACCTGACTGCGCGCAGCGTCGGCCAGCGCCTTGAGTTGGCCTTGCGACCCGCCCGAGTCGATCCCGTCGAGCAGCGTCCGGTAGGCCGTCAGCGCCTGCCGTCCCTCGGCCGCGGCATCGCCGTACGCGGCGCTGATCTCCTTGTGCCGGGTGGACTTGTTCTCAGCGGCCGTGGCTGTGACCCGGAGCATCCGGGCGCGTTCGCCGGCGCCGACGTCGAGGCCTTGCTCCTCCTCGTCAGCCTTCAGCTTGGTCTCTTCGGCCGACTCCGCAGCGGTCCGCGCAGTGTCGGCCTTGGTGGCCGACTGCGACTGGAGCTCGGTGACTGACGCCTCGAGCGACTGGATCTGAGCGAGGACCTCTTCGCGGAGGTGCGCGACCGAGTGCGGCGCAGGCCGCTCGTTGGCGCGTGCTGCGGCGACGCCGAACGCGGTCGCCTCAGGTCCTGCGATCGCCTCTGCCGACCAGGGGAGGACAGGCTCCGCGCCGCCGTGACGGCGGATGGTCCTGGCCAAGCCGTTGAGGTCGCGTTCCAGCTCCGGCAGGCTGCGCGGCCCGCTCGGAGCGCCGTTGGCGAGCGTCTCGGCGCGAGCCTGCTGCCAGTCCCGCACCATGACTTGGTACGCGGCGTGGTCGGCGTGGAGCCGGCGGTCGCGCCGCTCGTGGCCGAAGACCGACTTCAGCCGGCGAAGTACGCCGCGCGGCCGGTCCGCCTGCGCGGCCGCGATCTCCTGTGTCATCAGGGAGAGCTGGTGGGTCCACACGTGACGCAACTGCTCGTCGGCGAGCCGCGGCGAGATCTGCAGGATGTGCGGGTCGTCCGCCGTACCGGATCGGATGATGCCCTGCGCCATCGCGCCGAGCGTGGTCTTCCCGATCTCGACCCGGACATGCTGCGGTACGTCGGTGGCCGTCGTCCGCAGGATCGCCTGGTCCCTCTGGAGGTCGACGGTCGGCTGGTCGGTCACCGACGCAGCCAGATCGACCTGGTTCATCGCGGCAAGAGCCGTCAGCGCATCAGATCCGGTCAGGTCGGTCTGGCCACTCGGTCGTCCGCCGGCACCGGTCACCAGGCCCGTGCCGCGAACTTGCGAGGTCCAGACCCGCCGACCTTCGGCACGTCTGTGGTTGCTGCCGACCGGAGCGCGATGTCGCCGGCCAGCTGAGTGGTTCGGTGGCCCGTTCACCGGTCCGTTCACGCCGAGAACGAGGGCATCGCGGCTGATCGTCGCCGAGGCCGACACGATCGTCGACAGCGCGACGGGTCGCGTTGATCCGGGCAGGCGGTCCAGCCTGGCTGCGGCCTCCGGGTCGTCGGGGGCGGCACTGGTCAGCGCGTATCTGAGCAGCGCCTCAGCCTCGGCACGGCGGGACTGGTCCAGTCCCGGGCCGTGCAAATACTGGTCGAGCGCTCCGACCGCACCGCGAGCCGGCACCTGACCGCGGGCCCGGGCCACCTCGGCCCCGAGTACGCAGATGGCCTCGGCCAGCAGACGGTCGTCGGCGGCACGATCCGCGGCCCGGCGAACAAGTTGCGCCTCCAGGGCCCGCATCACGTTCGCCGGGACCATGTCGTCGCGACCGGTCAGCCAGACCCTGCCGTTACGCAGCGGAACGGCGGACGGGTGAAGGATCCCGAGCGCGGTTCCTACTGCCCACCGGGCGCGAGTCGTCGGATCGGCGGCGGACGAAATGGGTGTGGTCAGCCGACTCACCCCCTCCCGTTGGGTGTCCAAGTGCTCACCAGTTGTCACTAGGACGTCCTAGTTCCGGAATCTAGCAAACAATCGGTTACTCGCCAGCAACTCGAATCACCCGAACTGTTAACGATTTACGCCTGGCAGCCCACCTAGGATCGAATCCATGGTCGAACGGCTGGGTACATCGCAGTGGAGCGTCTCCGAGGCGCGCAGCATGGTCGCCCGGCTGCGGCACGTGGCCGGCGACGGACCGGAGTACGACGGCATCGAGTTGTTCACCGCGCTGTGTTCGTACCTCGATCAGCTGCACGGGAAGTTCGGATTCGACTACGTCTTCACCGGAGCCGAGCGGCAGGCGCTGGCCGATGCGGTCCGGGAGGTCCGCGGGCCGAGCGGCGTGGGGGATCCGGAAAGCGATCGACTGGTCCAGCCGGTCAACGCGGCGGTCACGCTCGTCGAGGGACGGGAACTGGTGACCTGGCTGGAGGAGCAGAGCGGGTGGCAGCAGGACCTCGGCAAGGCGCTGCGCGCGCTGTACACCTATCTAGACCAATTGTATGGCGGTCCGGGTGCCTTCAACGAGCTGCTGACCACCTTCGAACGCAAGCGGGTCGCGGCGCGGTAACGGCACCGGCCTGCTGGCGTGAGTGGTACCTCGCTGCCATTACGGTAGGCGCGTGAGTCTCTCGTCCTCCACGCGAACCCCTTCCCAAGGCGCCCGGGCAGCGGGCCGATCGTCGGGTGGTGGTCCGAACCGCCTCCCGAGCAGCCGGGAGCGGCGTCCGGCGCTGGCCGCGCTCGCAGTGATCCTGATCCTGCTCGGTGCCGCCGGGTCCGCGCTGATCGCGCTGAACAGCGGCAACCGTTCCGACTTCGTCGCGATCTCCGCCGACAGCCTCCCGCCCGGGCACAAGCTCGAGCCCAAGGACCTGTCCCGCGGCGACCTGGCCGGTGCGACCGGTGGTCTCATCCCGTGGTCCCAGGCGACCAAGTACCTGGGCCGCTACACCACCACCTGGCTGTACAAGGACCAGTTCGTCACGCCCGAGAACTTCACCAAGGACGGGCAGCAGCCGATCCCGGCCGGCGCCGGCCTGGTCGGTATCAGCCTCGAGGCCGGACGCGCGCCGTCCGACGGGCTCGACGTCGGCGACATCGTCTCGATCACCCGCGTACCCACGGCCAACCAGGACGGCGGGTCGCCGGTCACGCTGGTCAAGGCGGCCCAGGTGACCTCGAGCGCAGGCGCCATTACAGACTCGAAGACCAGCGCGAACAGCACGCTGAACGTGACCGTGCTGGTCCCGGCCGACCAGATCACCACGGTCGGCGCGGCCGCGGCCTCCAAGTCGCTGATGGTGGCGAAGCTCGCGCCGGGAACCAAGACGGACGTGGAGCGCAACGGCGGGGGCAACTGATGGCCCTGGTGGCATTCGCGAGCGCGAAGGGTTCACCGGGAGTCACCACAGCCAGTCTGGTCATCGGTGCGCTCTGGCCGCGGCAGGTGCTGCTGGCCGAGTGCGACCCGGCCGGCAGCGACGTGGCGATCCGGATGACCGGGCCGGGTGGTTCGGCGCTCAACTCCGACCGCGGGCTCGTCAGCCTGGCCGCTGCGAGCCGGAAGGGCCTGGGCGACGAGGTGATCCTCGCGCACAGCCAGCAGCTCGACGGCGGTCTCGACGTACTGCTCGGTGTGCGTTCTCCGGAGCAGGTCGGCGGCATGGGCGGTCTGTGGCATCCGCTGGGCATCTCGTTCAACCAGATGCAGAACAGCGACGTACTGGCGGACTGCGGGCGGATCGGTGCGTCCTCGCCGCAGCTGCCGGTCATCCAGTCCGCACGTCTCGTCGTGATGGTCTGTACGGCGACTGGCTCGTCGGTTGCGCATTTGCGCGAGCGGCTGTCCACGCTGGTGCACCATGTCGACGCGCAGCTCGGCGTGATCGTGGTGGCCGACCCGAAGCGGCGCGACGGCGTGAAGCAGGTCTGGACCGTGCTGGACGCCATGTCCGTGCCGGTGCGGCACCGCTGGCACCTGGCGTACGACCCGGCCGGTGCGGCGTTCTTCGACGGGCGTGGCCACGGCCGGCTCGACAAGACTCCGCTGATCCGGACCGCGACCGACATCACCGCGGAGATGGCGTCCCTGGTGTCCGCACCGCCGCCGCAGGACTTCGACATGGCCAACGCGGCGTTCCCGCCGGGTGATTATCGGTGAGCGCTGACCAGGAGCTGGTCCGGAAGCTCCGCGTCCAGGTTGCGGAGCGGCTGAACGAGCAGCGTCGCCGCGACCAGGTGAACGGCGTACCTCCGATGAGCGCGGAGGACGAGCGGGAGTACGCGCGGTCGCTGATCGTGCAGGTGCTCGAGGACCACGCCCGGTACGAGTTGGCCGAGGGCCGGACGCCGCCGACCCCGGACGACGACGCGCAGATCGCCGGCGCGATCCACTCCGCGCTGTTCGGCGTCGGCCGGCTGCAGCCGCTGATCGACGACGCCGAGGTCGAGAACATCGACATCAACGGCTACGACCAGGTCTTCGTGCAGTACGGCGACGGCCGCGAGGAGACGCCCGGTCCGGTGGCCGAGAGCGACGACGAGCTGGTCGAGCTGATCCAGGTGCTGGCCGCGCACGCGGGTCTGACCAGCCGCCCGTTCGACTCGGCCAACCCGCAGCTGGACCTGCGCCTGCCGGACGGCTCCCGGCTGTCCGCGGTGATGGGCGTGACGTCGCGCCCGGCGGTGTCGATCCGGCGCGCCCGCCTGGGCAAGGTGTACCTCCGCGACCTGGTGGCCAACGGAACGATCTCCGACGACATCGGCTCGTTCCTGCGGGCCGCGGTCGCGGCGCGGAAGAACATCATGATCGCGGGCGCCACGAACTCCGGGAAGACCACGCTGCTGCGCGCGCTGGCCAACGAGATCCCGCCGCACGAGCGCCTGATCACGGTCGAGCGCTCGCTCGAGCTCGGCCTGGGGGAGTTCAAGGACCTGCATCCCAACGTGGTCGCGTTCGAGGAACGGCTGCCGAACTCCGAGGGCGTCGGCGAGGTCACGATGGCCGATCTGGTCCGCCGCTCGCTGCGCATGAACCCTTCGAGGGTCATCGTGGGTGAGGTGCTGGGCGACGAGATCGTGACGATGCTGAACGCGATGAGCCAGGGGAACGACGGCTCACTGTCGACGATCCACTCCAACAGCTCGATGGAGGTGTTCAACCGGATCAGCACCTACGCGATCCAGGCGATGGAGCGGCTGCCGATGGACGCCACCCAGATGCTGATCGCCGGTGCGCTCGACTTCGTCGTGTTCATCCGCAAGCACAACGACTACCAGCGCGGCGGCGGTCTGAGCCGGTACGTCGAGAGCATCCGCGAGGTGACAGGCTGGGACGGCCGGGTGCTCTCCGGCGAGGTGTTCGCCGCCGGGCCGGACGGTCGCGCTGCGGCGCACGCGCCGATCGCCTGCATGGACGAGCTCGAGCACTTCGGGTACCAGCCCCTCGTCCACGGAACGTGGGCGTGACGCGATGAATGACCGGACCCTGCTTGCGCTGCTGTGCGGTGCGGTGGTCGGCGGCGCGGTACTGCTGCTGATCGTCGCGATCCGCGGCACCGAGCCGAAGGACGAGACGCCGTCGCTGTTCCGCAACCGCAGCGCCGACAACCGCCGGAACCTGATCCGTCTCGGCGCCGGCATCGCAGTCGGCCTGGTCGTGCTGGTGGTGACCCGCTGGCTGGTGCTCGCCATCGCGCTCGGTCTGCTGGCCGGTATGGCCGACCGCTTCTTCGGCGGCACCGGTGAGGAACGTCGCGCGATCGACCGGCTGGACGCGCTGGCCACCTGGACCGAAGCGCTGCGCGACACGATCGCCGGCGCGGTCGGTCTGGAACAGGCGATCCCGGCAACCGCGGTCAACGCGGCGCCCGCGATCAAGCCCAGCCTGAACCTGCTCGTCGACCGCCTGCGTATCCGCGAACCGTTGCCCTCGGCCCTTATGCGGTTCGCCGACGACCTCAACGATCCATCCGCCGATCTGATCGTCGCGGCTCTGGTACTCAACGCCCGGCTGCGCGGACCCGGTCTGCGTGAGGTGCTGAGCGCGCTGGCGGACTCTGCGCGCGAGGAGCTCGACGTACGGCGGAAGGTCGCGGCGGAACGGCGATCCACGCGGCGCAGCGTGCAGGTGGTCGTAGCGATCACACTGATCATGGCCGCGGGCCTGGTGTTGTTCAACCCGACGTACATGGCGCCGTACCGGAGCTTCATCGGGCAGGCCGTGCTGACCGTCGTGATCGGGCTGTACGCGCTCGGCCTGCTGTGGCTGCGGCGACTGGCGAAGATCGAGGTGCCGGAGCGGTTCCTGATCGGCATGAGCACCGACGGCCGGTTGAACCGATCGGGTAACGACCGGATGGAAACGGTGAGCGGATGACCTGGGCCTTCATCACCGGCGGGCTGGCGGGCCTCGGCGTGTACGTCGCGATCCGGATCTTCATCAAGCCGCGCACCAACGTGCTGTCGACGATCGCGCGGATCGACGCCGGGCGCGGCGGGTACACCAGCGGTGCGACGGCGAGCGCGGCCGGCGAGCGCGTGCTCGGCGGCGTCGACCGGGCCCGGGAGACGCTGGGCCGGCGGCTCGAGGCCGAGGCGAACGCGCGCGGCTGGGCGTTCGGCAAGCTCCGCCGCGACCTCGCGGTGATGAACCAGCCGTTCGCCGCAATGCTTGCCACCAAGGTGTTCTTCGCCCTCGGCGCGCTGATCCTGATCCCGATCGTGCTGTTCCTGTTCTCCGCGATCGGGTTCGCCGCACCGGGCGCGGCGCCGGCGATCGTGACGCTGGCTTTCATGGCGCTGGGGTTCTTCCTGCCGGATCTGGCCTTGCGGCAGGAGGCGGAGAAGCGGCGGCGCGACTTCCGGCACGTGGTCGGCAGCTTCCTCGACCTGGTCGCGATGAACCTGGCCGGCGGCCGCGGCCTGCCCGAGGCGTTGATGACCGCGTCCACGATCGGCGAGCACTGGGCGATGGCCCGGATCCGTCAGGCGCTCGCGAACGCGCGCCTGATCGGGATCACGCCGTGGGACGCGATGGCGTTGCTCGGCGAGGATCTCGGCGTCGAGGAACTGCGGGACCTCGCGTCGGCGCTCGCACTGGCCGGCGACGAGGGCGCGAAGATCCGTTCGTCGTTGCTCGCGCGGGCGGCATCGCTGCGTCGTAAGGAGCTGGCGGACGTGGAAGGTAAGGCGGGTGAGCGCTCTCAGTCGATGCTGGTTGCGCAGCTGGTCATGATCTCGGCATTCTTCCTGTTCCTGGCTTTCCCGGCCGGTGTGGCCATCCTCGGAAGTTAGGGAAAACAGTGGCCAGGGCACGGGATCCGCGGGACCGCGTAGCCCGTCGTACAGGGCATACTGAGGCCTGCTTCGGCCTCACGATCTGGAAGGCAATCGGATGACCTCGGAGTTGATGTTCTGGCGGACCATGGCCCGCTACGCGTTCGCACGGGCGCAGGCCCAACGGGCCCGGGCGCGGCAGGGGCACACCGAGCTGGGCGCCTCCGCACTCGAGTGGGCGATCATCTCGGGCATCCTGGTCGTCGCCGCACTGGCGATCGGCGTCGTGGTGAAGCGCGTGATCAGCAAGCACACCGCCGATATCGACACGGGCAGCTGACGGTCGCAGCTATGCGTTCGGGCTGGAAGAAGCTGCGTCTGCGCCTGAGGCGGTCGGAGCGGGGTGTCAGCACGCTCGAGCTGGCCATCCTCGCGCCGGCGATCCTGACGCTGATCTTCCTGTCCATCCAGACGGCTCTGTGGCTGTACGGGCGTTCCGTCGCGCTGAACGCCGCGGAAGAAGGCGTGTCCCGGCTCCGGCTGGTGCAGCCGACCGTCTACACCACAGCGGTGGGGGAGAAGGTCCGCTCGGACATCCAGTCGTACGCGGCGCAGCTCGGCGGCACGACGTTGCAGCACACCGACGTCCCGTTCCCCGCGTACAACAGCCCGGAGGGCACTGTCTCGTTCACCGTCACCGGGGACTCCGTCTCGCTGGTTCCCGGCCTGAAGCTGAAGGTGAGCCGGACCGCCACCGGCCAGATCGAACAGTTCGAAGCCGACAAGTGAGCGTGAGGATGAAACTGGGGAAGCGCGGGCAGCTCGGACGGCCCGGGCAGCGCGGCACGATGGCGCTGGAGATGGTGATCCTTGCGCCGGTGCTGCTTCTGCTGTTCATGTTCCTGCTTGCCTGCGGGCGGTACTTCCAGACGTCGTCGCTGCTGGAGAGCGCGGCCCGGGACGGCGCCCGCAGCGCGAGCCAGGCGCGGTCGTTGCCCGAGGCCCAGAGCCGTGTCGACCAGGCCGTGAGTACGACGATGAACCAGGCGATCAAGTCCTGCAAGACGACCGCTTCGGGCTCGATCACCACCGGGTTCGTCGCCGGATCGCCGTTGTCGGTCGAGGTCACCTGCACGATCAACTACCGCGACCTCGGGCTACTCGGCCTAGGCGGCGACACCACGATCACCAAGCGGTTCACCTCGTCCCTCGACCCGTACCGGGGGGTGCGAGGTGACGGCTCCTGAGCGCCAGCGGTCGCGGGTAGTTGAATTCTTCCGGATCGATGCTCCCGGCAACCATCGGCTCTTCTCGCGCGGTGCGTTGAGCCCCGCGGTCGCGATCCTCGCGGTGATGATCTTCACGCTGGCCGGCCTGGTGATCGACGGCGGGCGTCAGCTCGGCGCACGGTCCCGCGCGGTCGGGTACGCCCAGGAGGCCGCCCGCGTCGGCGCCGCGGCGATTCAGTTGAACGTCGCCGAGGCGAAGATCGACACGACGAAGGCCGCCGCCGCGATCTCCGGGTTCTGCGCCCAGGTGCGCAACAACGACCCGGCCGTCACCTCCTGCGGTCCGACCACGCTGACCGACAAAGAGGTCGACATCCAGGTCGACATCGCCAACAAGACCACGTTCCTCGGCTTGATCGGCAAGACCTCGTTGAAGGCCAGCGGCACCGGCCAGGCGCACGCCGAGCAAGGCATCGAGAAGGCCGACGACAGCCCGACGATCCCGCCGATCGTGGTGAACCCGACGACCGACGGCCCCGGCGCGCCGACCTCCGTCGCCCACCCGCCGACGATCGACCTGCCCTGCCCGACCTGGACCGTCGGCTCACCGACCCCGATCTGGACCCTGTCACCGTTCCCCTTCCCGGCCACCTGCTCGCCGAACGTGACACCCACCCCGGACCCGTCCGGCACACCCCCGACCGGGACGCCGCCGACCGGCCCCACCAGCACGCCGCCGCCGAGCGGCTAGACATCGGAGGATTGTTCTTCGTGCGTAGGTATGCCCTCCCCGTCTTCCTGGCCGGCGCCCTGCTGCTGACCGCCTGCAGCAAAAACTCCAACGACGGCACGCTCCCAGTCCCTGCCGGTGGCTCAGACACAAGCTCCTCCAACACCCCGTCCACCGAGCCCACGCAGCCGACCAGCGCCCCGACCCAGCCCGCCACCACGGTCGCCAAGCCGACCACGGCGCCCAGTGGCCAAATCATCATCAAGGCAGGGAACTTCGCCTCGAACCCCGCCGTCCAAGGCCTCGTGACCAGCTACCCGCTCTACTTCCAGGCGCTGGTGTCGAAGGACGACACCGTGCTGAAGAAGAAGTTCCCGTCGTTCTTCTACTCCGACGTGTCCGAAGGCATCTTCGACGCGCAGCGCAACGGCTGGATCATGAAGCCCCCGGGCAGCGTGGTCATCGTCGGCGCCAAGCGGACGGCCGACGGCACGGTCGCCGTACAGACGTGCCGCTCCCAGACCACGCAGTACTGGGACCCGAAGGCGAAGAAGTGGACGGTCGTGACGCCGAACGGTTCGCCCGAAGTGATCGAGATGATCCAGACCGGCATCGGCTGGCTCCCGTACCGCCTGGCCACAACGACCGGCGTGAAGTGCACCGGAGTCCACTATCCAGCCTAGACCGGAACCGGGAAATTCACATTCCGAATAGGTGACGGGGCACTGGGCAACGGGCATGATGCCCCTGGTCGAAGATAATCTGCGGGAAGCCGAGTCTGGGGAGTGAGGATGCACAACCGAGTAGGCCGCGGACTGCTGGTCCTGAGCGCCGTGCTCGCACTACTCATGGCCGGCCCGGTCACCACGGCCGCCGCGGACACCATCCAGACCGGCAACACGGTCTGCAGCATGTACGTCAACTCCGTAGGCTTCGGCTCCTACTGCAGCTCGGGCTCGGCCTACCTGGGCGACGGGCAGCCGCCGCCCACCTGGCGAACGCGGCTGGCCGGCCGTCCGTTCGTACCGTGTCGCGACTTCCCGATCCCGGAAGGGATCCGGCTGCCGCAGGCTCCGGAGGGCAAGAAGTGGGTGATGCGTGTGACGATCACCGACTACGAACTCGATACCTACAACGGTGGCCGGAACGCACACCTGGAACGTGCCTACGTGCCGGTGGATGCGGCCGACGAAGCGCAGTGCCCGTTCCCGAACTACATGGAGCAGTTCTGGCGGCACTTCCAGACGAACTATCCGCCGCCGGCGCTGGTGGTCAAGCCGACGTTCACTCCGCGAGTCAACGTACCCGCCTTCTTCTCCCTCACCGTGGAGAGCTCGCAGGCCTACGAACTCGATGGACGGCAGAGCAGTTACTACAGCCCGGGGCACAACCTGACGATGCGCGGCATGGTCGAAAAAATGACGGTGGATCCCGGCGACGGAACACCGCCGTTCGACTGTCTGATGGGGACGACCCCGGTCGATGACCCTGATGGATACGACGAGACCCAGGACCCGTTCCATCAGATCAACACCTGCAAGCACACGTACACGAGGTCCAGTGCCAACCAGCCTGATGGCATGTACACGGTGAAGCTGACCATCACCTGGAATGTTGCCTACTGGATCGGCAGGGATCAGGACGGCTGGCGCTCGATCGGCAAAGCGAACGTGACCGCAGTACAGCGTTTGCCTGTGCAGGAAGTTCAGGCCATTGGTGGCTGATGGTGGGGGTATGGAGGAGCGATGGTAAGGACGAATGAGCCGGTGCGTGCGGCGCGGTTGCCGCAGCGGCGGGCGGGGAGTCCGGGCGCGGACCGGTTGAAGGGGTTCGTCGCGCTGCTCGCGATCCTGGCGATCGTGGGCGGTGTGCCGTACGTCCTGCTGCGGTTCTTCGGGACGCCGTGGCCTGACAAGATGCCGACCAGCAGCATGCTGTTCGACGAGTTGAGCATCCGGACCGTCCTCGGCATCATCGCGTTCTTCATCTGGGTCGCGTGGCTGCACTTCGTCATCTGCCTGATCGCGGAGGCGGTCGCCGAGATCCGCGGGCACGGGTTGTCGCCGCGGATCCCGTTCGGCGGCGGTTCGCAGACGATCGCCCGCCGGCTGATCGGCACCGTCGTACTGATCGCCGCCGGCGCGGGCGTGAGCCTGCCGGTCGCGAGCGCGGTCACCACGGCCGGCCCGGCTGCTCCGACCTCGGTGTCCGCACGGCACGGCAGCGAGCAGTCCTCGACGTCGCAGTTCCGTCAGACCGAGGCCGCCAGCAAGATCCTCGCCGGCAACCAGAAGACGACGACCGGCGTACGGACGAACCACGACCACCAGGGTCAGGTCATCAAGTACACCGAGGTCCGTCCGCCGCAGGGGCGCAACTACGACTGCCTGTGGGACATCGCGGAGCGGTACCTGGGCGAGGGTCGCCGGTACAAGGAGATCTACGACCTCAACAAGAACAAGCTCCAGCCCGACGGCCGCAGGCTGACCAACCCGGATCTGATCCTGCCGGGCTGGCAGGTGCGCCTGCCGAGCGACGCCAAGGGCCCGGGTGTGCACACGGTGCGCGTCAGCATCGACGACCGCACCGGCAAGACCACGGTCAGCACGAAGACCACCACCGAGACCCGGACGGCCGTCAAGCCCACCGTCAAGGCGAAGACCGAGACCAAGGCCGGCGGCAAGACCGAGACGAAGACCGAGGCCAAGACGGGCGGTCCGACGCGGTACTCCGAGCAGGGCATCGAGCCGGGTTCGTCGATCGTCATCGGCACCAGCCAGAGCGACCCGGGCGCGAAGAACGTCAAGCCGGGGGAGCCGGGTGTCTCCGTCGAGCCGCACGTTCCGGGGACCGGACAGTCCGAGCACGGCGAGCCCGCCGGTGGCGGGGTCCAGGTGCCCGAGGCGACGCCGGTTGCGACCGACGACGGCATCAACCTGCAGCAGGCCGGTATCTACGGCTTCGGTGCGGCGTTGCTCGCGGCCGGTCTCGCGCTGGCGCTGAAGCGGCGCCGCGGGTGGGCGCAGGGTCCGGGTCCGAAGGCCGCCGGCCACCGGCAGACCGAGATCGGCCTGCGGCTCGCGTCGGATGTCCCGACCGCGCAGTTCGTGGACAACGCGCTGCGCAAGCTCGGCGCGGACATGACGCAGTTGGAGCGGTCGATGCCGAAGGTGGTCGCCGCGCTGGTGACCGACCGCGCGCTGACGCTGGTGCTCGACCCGTACGAGGCTCAGCCCGAGCCGCCCGGTCCTTGGCAGGCGATTGCCGAAGGCACCCGGTGGACGCTGCGCCGGGCGTACGGTCCGAGCGGCGAGGTGAACGCGCCCGCGCCGTACCCGACGCTGGTCACGGTCGGCCAGAACGCCGACGGCGCCACGGTGCTGATCGACCTCGACACGGCAAACGGGATCGTCTCGTTCGGCGGCGTGACCAACGCGTCCCGCGACGTGGTCGGTTCGCTCGCCGTCGAGCTGGCGACCAACCTGTGGTCCGAGGGTGCGCATATCAGCATGGTCGGATTCGGCGACGACCTGTCGTCGCTGGCGCCGTCACGGCTGAGCTACTGGATTCGTCTCGACGACGCGATGGGCGAGGTTGCCCGGCGTACCGAGGCGCAGGTGCAGGCGTGCCAGCGGCGCAACGTCGACTCGGTCGCGGATGCACGGATGACGCACCCGGACGCGGCGTTGTGGGGCTCGGAGATCATCTTCGTGTCCGCGCCGCCGTCGCCGGAGGAGCAGGACCAGCTGAACCGGCTGGCCGCGGACGCCCAGCGCAGCATCGCGGTCGTCGTGGTCGGCGACGTGATCAACTCACCGTGGCGGTTCGTCGTCGACGAGAAGAACCAGGCCGTCTGCCGGCTGCTCGGCCTCGAGGTCGACGCACACAGCGTCAACCCGGAGCAGTTCGCCGACCTGGTCGCGCTGTTCGACGCGGCCGAGGTGGATGCGCGTGACAAGCGGCGCGCGGAGCAGGACATGCCGGCGTACGAGTTCTCGACGACCGATCTCAGCCAGCCGGCTCCGGTCGAGGTCGACCTGCTCGGCCCGGTCGAGGTCGACGCCCGCGGTGTCATCGACGAGGGCCGGGTCTCGCTGTCGACGGAGATCATCGCGTTCCTCGCGAGCCAGGACTACGGCGTACACCCGAACGTGCTCGCCGGTGCGATCTGGCCGCGCGGCATCAGCGAGGAACTGCGTGACGCCGCGCTGGAGCACACCCGCCGCTGGGTCGGGGTGGACGCGATGTACGCCGACGAGTCGGGCCGCTGGATGCTGAACCGCAGCGTGGTCCGGGTCGACTGGGACGTGTTCCGGACCTTGGCGAAGCAGGCGACGATGGTGGACGACCCGCGCGGTGCGCTGTCGACGGCGCTCAGCCTGGTCCACGGTCCCGCCTGGTCGAACCTGCCCGGCGGCCGCTACTCGTGGCTCGCCGCGTCCGGGATCGAGCGCCGGATGGTCGAAGCTGTCGTCGACGCCGCCCTGCGGCTCGCCGAGGCCTCGCTCAGCCACAACGACGGCAACCTGGCCCGCACGGCCCTCCAGACCGGTCTCAGCTTCTCGCCGGCCTCAGAGGATCTGTGGCGAGCCACCCTCCGCCTGGCATCCCACTTCGGTACGACGGCCGACGTCACCAACGTCGCCGCCCAGATGTATGCCGCCCTCACCAAACACGGCGCCCCCCGAGGCCCGGAAGCCGAAACCGACGCCCTCGTCGACGAACTCCTCCCCGGCTACCACCGCCCCGCCCAGGTCGCCTGAGCCGCAGCAAAACAAGAACCGCCCCGCGTCAACGCGGGGCGGTTCTTGTGGGTTAGAGGGGGTTGGCGGACCAGGTGTCGCAGGCGGTCATGTCGCCGGAGTCCATGCCCTTCTGGAACCACTTCATGCGTTGGGCGGCGGTGCCGTGGCTGAAGGATTCGGGGGTGACCTGGCCCTGGGTCTTCTGCTGGATGCGGTCGTCGCCGACGGAGGCGGCGGCGTCGAGGCCGCGGGCGATGTCGTCGTCGGAGAGTTCGGTGATGAGCGGCTGGCCGCTCTTGTTCGGGACCGTGGTGGCGTGGTTGGTCCAGATGCCGGCCAGGCAGTCGGCCTGGAGCTCGGAGCGGACCGAGTCCGAGGACGGGCCGTTGCGGGTCTTGATCCGGTCGAGGATGCCGTACAGGTTCTGGATGTGGTGCCCGTACTCGTGCGCGACGACGTACGCCTCGGCGAATTCGCCGCCGCGGGCGCCGAGGTCGGTCTGCAGCGTCTCGAAGAAGCCGAGGTCCAGGTACACGCGCATGTCCGGCGGGCAGTAGAACGGGCCGACGGCGCTGGTGGCCGGGCCGCAGCCGGTGTTCACCGAGCCGTCGAAGACGCGCATCGGCGCCCGGGTGTACTTCTTCCCGCGCCGGGGGAGCTCGGCGGCCCAGAAGCCCTCGATCGAGTTCTGGTAGAAGACGAAACGGCAGTTCGAGTTCGCCTGCAGGTCGGTGCCCTTCTTGCAGGAGCTCAGGTTGCCGGTCGCCGTGTTCTGCGTGACCGGTTCGTCGGCGCTGCCACCTCCGCCTGGCAGGCCGCCGGTCAGCAGCAGGATCACGACCAGCAGGATGATGCCGCCGATGCCGCCGCCGACCGGGATCATCCCGCCGGGCAGGCCGCCACCGCGCCCGCCGCCGCTACCGCGGGTGTCCTCGACACCGCTGGTGTCGAGATCCGCGTCCGGATTGAATTTCATGCCACTTACACTAGAGCAGCAAACTCTGCTGAAGCTCTAGCGTAAGGACGCCTGCGAACCCCGATGATCACTGTCTCCAATCTCGAGGTTCGCGTCGGTGCCCGGCAGTTGCTGGCGCCTGCTTCGTTCCGGGTCGGCCCCGGCGACAAGGTCGGGCTGGTCGGCCGCAACGGCGCCGGCAAGACGACACTGACCAAGATCCTGGCCGGTGAAGGCCTGCCGGCCAGCGGCTCGGTGACCAAGTCGGGCGAGATCGGCTACCTGCCGCAGGACCCGCGCACCGGCGACCTCGAAGTACTCGCCCGGGACCGGATCCTGGCCGCGCGCGGCCTCGACGACGTCGTACGCCGTCTGCGCAGCGCCGAGAAGTCGATGGCCAGCGCCGACGAGAAGACCCGCGCCAAGGGCATGAGGCGGTACGAGCGAGCCGAGGCCGACCTGCACGCCGCGGGCGGGTACGCCGCGGAGTCCGAGGCGGCCCGGATCGCAGCCAACCTCGGCCTCCCGGACCGTGTCCTCGGGCAGCCGCTGGCGACCCTGTCCGGCGGTCAGCGCCGCCGCGTCGAGCTGGCCCGGATCCTGTTCGCGCAGGCCGAGACGCTGCTGCTCGACGAGCCGACCAACCACCTGGATGCCGACTCGATCATCTGGCTGCGCGACTTCCTCAAGTCGTACGCCGGTGGCGTGATCATGATCAGCCACGACGTGAACCTGCTGGAGGAGACCGTCACCCGCGTCTTCCACCTGGATGCGAACCGGGCCGAGATCGACGTCTACAACGTCGGCTGGAAGGCGTACCTGAACCAGCGCGAGACCGACGAACGGCGCCGCAAGCGCGAGCGGTCGAACACGGAGAAGAAGGCCACCCAGCTGGTCGACCAGGCGAACAAGATGCGGGCCAAGGCGACCAAGGCGGCCGCCGCGCAGCAGATGCTCCGCCGTGCCGAGCGGATGATGGCCTCGCTCGAGGACGAGCGACAGGCGGACCGCGTCGCGAAGATCTCGTTCCCGACCCCGGCCCCGTGCGGGAAGACGCCGTTGATGGCGCGCGAGCTGTCGAAGTCGTACGGCTCGCTGGAGATCTTCACCGACGTCGACCTCGCGATCGACAAGGGCTCGCGCGTCGTCGTCCTCGGGCTCAACGGCGCCGGCAAGACGACCCTGCTGCGGATCCTCGGCGGGATCGAGAAGGCCGACACCGGCGAGATCATCGACGGCCACGGCCTGAAGCTCGGGTACTACGCCCAGGAGCACGAGACGCTCGACGTCAACCGGACCGTGCTCGAGAACATGAAGTCCGCCGCCCCGGACCTGAACGAGACGCAGGCGCGCAGCGTGCTCGGCTCGTTCCTGTTCACCGGCGACGACTCGGACAAGCCGGCCAGCGTGCTGTCCGGCGGCGAGAAGACCCGGCTCGCCCTCGCGACCCTGGTCGTGTCGGCGGCGAACGTCCTGCTCCTCGACGAGCCGACCAACAACCTGGACCCGGCCTCCCGGGCCGAGGTGCTGAACGCGATCCGGTCGTACGCCGGCGCGATCGTCCTCGTCACCCACGACGAGGGCGCCGTCGAGGCCCTCGAGCCGGAGCGCGTCGTACTGCTGCCGGACGGCGTCGAGGACCTCTGGTCGAACGACTACGCCGACCTGGTCTCGCTCGCCTGATTACTCCGGAGTAATATCCGGTGGCATGACGGATCTCGGACTGCGGTTCTCGGTGGACGGCCCGGTTGCGCGCGTGGTGCTGGACCGGCCGGAGGTCCGCAACGCGCAGACCCCGGCGATGTGGAGTGCCTTGGCCGACTTCGGTACGTCGTTGCCGCCCGAGGTCCGCGTCGTCGTCGTGTCGGGGGAGGGCCCGTCGTTCTCGGCTGGCCTCGACCGACGACTGATGATGGGCGATCCCGTCGACGGCCAAGAGCCGCTGCTGACGCTGGGTGCGAAGCCGGAGCCTGAGCTGCTGGAGCTGATCGCCGCGTTCCAGGCCGGGTTCTCCTGGCTGCGACGCCCGGACATCATCAGCATCGCGGCGGTCCAGGGTCACGCGGTCGGCGCCGGGTTCCAGTTGGCGCTGGCCTGCGACTTGCGAGTGGTGACCCCGGACGCCCGCTTCAGCATGCGGGAGCCGGCTCTCGGCCTGGTCCCGGACCTGGGCGGCACCCAGCCGCTGGTCCAGCTCGTCGGCTACTCGCGGGCGCTCGAGTTGTGCGCGACAAGCCGCTGGGTCGAGGCGGCCGAGGCCAAGGAGATCGGTCTGGCCAACATCGTCGTACCGGCCGATGAGCTGGCGGCGACGGTGAAGGACCTGACCGACGCGCTGCTCGGCCCGCTGCCGGGTGCGATCCGCGAGACCAAGGCCTTGCTGCTCGGTGCCGCGGACCGCACCTACACCGAGCAGCTCGAGGCCGAGCGTCAGGCTCAGTCCCGGCGGCTGAAGGAACTGATCGCCGCTCTCGGCTAGTGCCAGTTGCTGACGAGTACGTCGTTCGGTGCGGGCTCGCCCTTGCCGGTCTCGACGTACTGCTTGAGGCTCATCAGGAACGTGGCCCACTTGGTGCTGCAGTGGTACATGAACTCGACGGGCTCGCGCCATCCCTTCTGCTTGAACAGCACGATCGTGTACTCGTCGGTCTGGGAAAGGTCGAAGCTGACGTGGGTGCCGATCCATTCGTCGGGTCCACCAACGACCTCCCAGCGGACCAGCTTGCCGGGCGTGGTTTCGAGAACCTTCATGTCGAAGCCGTCGCCGCCGGCGGTCGCGAAGCGGAACGCGATGACGCCGTCGACGTCGCCGGTGGTGTCCTCGGTCCACCAGCCGGCCAGGCCGTCGATGGTGGTGAGTGCTGCGAACACGTCCTCGGGGGACGCGATGATGCCAACGCGGTGCAGGATGTCTGACATGGTGATGCCTTTCAGTTGTCTCGGGTTTTCTGGATCGTCTCGGCGATCCGCTTGATGCGCTGCAGCCGCCGGTCCCAGGCGTCGGTGACGTCGGTCAGCTGGTTGATCGCGCGGGCGAGCTGCGATTCGTCCACGGTGTAGCGACGTTCGCGTCCGGACGGTGCGGAGTGCGCCAGCCCGGCCCGGTCGAGTACGGCGAGGTGCTTGGCGACCGCCTGGCGGGTGACGGGCAGCTGGTCGCTGAGGCTGGTCGACGTACCGCCGCCGGCGGCGAGCAGCAGGTCGAGCATCCGTCGCCGGGTGGGATCACCGATCGCCGACCAGAGCTCGTCGTCGATCACGGCCGGTTCGCCAGCCCCTCGGCGTACGGCGTGATGCGCGGGATGAAGTAGTCCCAGCCGCTGGTGTGGTCCGCGAGCAGCTCGTCGGACTTGGCGGCCTCGTCGAACCCGGTCTCGGCGAACCGGAGCAGCGTTCCGCCGTCGCTCGGGATCAGGTCGAAGGTGACCAGCACCGAGTTCTCCGCGGTGGCGGGCTCGTCGGTGTAGGCCCAGCGGAACGAGAAGCGCCGCGGCGGGTCGGCCTCGACGACCGTCAGCGGCTCGACCATGTTGCCGTTGTCCTGCCGGAACGTGACCGTGCCGGTCGCGCCGGGCTTCGGGTCGAGGTCGACCTCGTCCGGCCACCACTCGCGCAGGTGCTCCGGCGAGCTGACCACCTCGTAGACCACCTCCGGGGTAGCCTCCACCCGAATCTCCCGCTCGATGCTCCTGGTCATTACCCTCATCCTTTCGCAACCTTTTGTTGCACATGACTGTAGACCACGACAGCTCGGATGCGCAACCAAAAGTTGCGGGAAGTCTCGGGCGGCGTGAGGTGTTAGAAGATCTATCGAAGGGGAGGGGACTGAATGTCGTCACCGATGATGCGGCCCGGCATGGGCGCGATGGGCTGGCGGCGGCAGGACGCGTCCGTCGCCGGGCAGAAGCTGGCGAAGGGCACGCTGCCGCGGATCGCGCGGTTCGCGAGGCCGTTCCGCTGGCACATCGCGGCGTTCCTGCTGCTGGTGGTCGTGTCCGCGGTGCTGGTGATCGCGTCGCCGCTGCTGTTCAAGAAGATCGTCGACGACGGGATCTCGAAGGGCAACGCCGGCCTGGTGACCGCGCTGGCCCTGGTGGTCGCCGTACTCGCGGTCTTCGAGGCGCTGCTCGGTCTGGTCCAGCGCTGGTTCTCGGCGCGGATCGGGGAGGGGCTGATCTTCGACCTGCGGACCAAGGTGTTCTCGCACGTCCAGCAGATGCCGGTCGCGTTCTTCACCCGCACGCAGACCGGTGCACTGGTCTCCCGACTCAACAACGACGTGATCGGCGCGCAGCAGGCCTTCACCTCCACGCTGTCCGGCGTCGTCTCGAACGTGATCAGTCTGATCCTGGTCGTCGGCGCGATGCTCGCACTCAGCTGGCAGCTGACCGTGGTCGCGATCCTGATGTTGCCGATCTTCCTCATCCCGGCGCGCGTCCTCGGTCGTCGCCTCGCCGCGATGACGCGCGAACAAATGAACCTGAACGCCGAGATGTCCAGCGCGATGACCGAGCGGTTCAGCGTCGGCGGCGCGCTACTCGTCACACTGTTCGGCAAGCCGCAGCTGGAGACCGCGGACTTCGGCGAGCGCGCCGGCCGCGTCCGCGACCTGGGCATCCGGATCGCGATGCTCGGTCGCGTGTTCTTCACGGCGTTGACCTTGGTTGCCGCGCTCGCGACGGCTTTGGTGTACGGCGTCGGCGGCAACCTCGCCGTACGGCAGACCCTGACCATCGGGACGCTGCTTGCACTCGTCGCACTGCTCGGCCGGCTTTACGGGCCGCTGACTGCGCTCTCCAACATCCGGGTCGACGTGATGACCGCGCTGATCTCGTTCGAGCGGGTCTTCGAGGTGCTCGATCTCGAGCCGATGATCAAGGACGCGCCGGACGCGGTCGACCTGCCCGACGATGCGGCCAGCGTCGAGTTCGAGCATGTGGCATTTGCTTATCCGACCGCGGAGCAGGTCTCATTGGCCAGCCTCGAGGCCGTCGCCGTACTGGACAAGCGCGTCTCGGCCCAGGTCCTCGAAGACGTCAGCTTCGCCATCCGCCCCGGCCAGATGGTCGCGCTCGTCGGCCCGTCCGGCGCAGGCAAGACCACGATCACCAACCTGGTGGCACGTCTGTACGACGTGACCGGGGGAGCGGTCCACGTCGGCGGCAAGGACGTTCGCGACGTCACGCTGCAGTCTTTGCACGACACGATCGGGTACGTCACGCAGGACGCCCACATGTTCCACGACACGATCCGCGCCAACCTGCACTACGCCAAGCCGGACGCTACCGAGCAGGAGATGGTCGCCGCGCTCGAGTCCGCGCAGATCTGGCAGCTGGTGTCGTCATTGCCCGACGGTTTGGACACCGTGGTCGGCGATCGTGGTCACCGGCTGTCCGGTGGCGAGCGGCAACGACTCGCGATCGCCAGGTTGTTGCTGAAGGCCCCGAAGATCGTCGTCCTCGACGAAGCGACCGCACACCTGGACTCCGAGTCCGAGGTCGCCGTTCAGCGGGCGCTCGACACGGCACTGGAAGGACGTACGTCGCTGGTCATCGCGCACCGGCTGTCGACCGTCCGGGACGCCGACCTGATCCTGGTCGTTGACCACGGCAACATCGTCGAGCGCGGCACGCATGAGCAGCTGCTCGCGGCGGGCGGCGAGTACGCTGATCTTTACCGCACGCAATTCACGGAGTCTGGTACGGCGGCAGGTGTCTGATGATCAGGTTGGCGCTCGTTCTCGCAGCGGGGTACGCGGGTTTCAAGGTCGCGTACTACTCCGAGGACGGCCGCCACTACGGCCGCACGGGTGAGCGTGCGGTCAGGACGACGCTGTCATTGCTGATCGCGTGTCTCGCCGGCGGCGTCACCTACGCGGCCCTGCTCTCGCACTGAGGCGACCTTCTCCGCGTCGTGCTCGAGCAGATGCAGCACGGGTACGCCGAGATGCCGGCGCGCCGAGTTGGTCCAGTCGAGGTGGAAGAACTCCGCCACGATGTGCGGGCGGGTCAGGATGATGACCTCCTGGCCCTGGGCCTGCTTCACGGTCGCGACCAGGGCGTCGATCGGCCGCTCGTGCGAGATTCCGCCTTCGGCGTGGTGCCCGAGGTCGCGGAGCCGCTGCACGCTACGTCCGCTGCAGCCCTTGGCCTCGGTGTCGATCGCCTTCTGCGCCTCGGCGAGGTCCTCACGCTGACCGGCGAGTCCCGGCCCGTAGAGGTCCGCCGTACCGAGTGCGCTGATCGAGGCTTCGACGCCGGCTTCGGCGTTGTGGCACGGCACGAGCACGTGGTACGTGACCGGCTCCGGCATGTCGTTGTGCAGTTCGACGACGCGTTTCGCGTCGGGCTCGGACAGTTCCTGTTCGACGAGCAGTACGACGTCGTACATCGCGTAAACCTCCGATGCTTACCAGTCGGTATACCTCCATAGTGCCCCGAACCGGTCCGAAAGTATTCAACTGGATCGTTGCAGTCTCCGGCGGCCGTAGGTCCTGAGCGCGCGGAGCAGATCTACCTCGCGGAACGCAGGCCAGTAGACGTCGCAGAACTCGATCTCGGAGCGAGTTGCCTGCCACAACAGGAAGTCCGACATCCGCAGCTCGCCGCTCGTCCGGATCACCAGGTCGGTGTCCGGCAGGCCCGGCACGTAGAGATGCCGGCTGATCTCCTCTTCGGTGAGCTCGTCGGCGACCTGGGCGAGTGATCGCCCGTCGGCCGCCGCGGAGTCCAGCACGGAACGGACGGCGTCGACGACCTCGAGCCTGCCGCTGTAGGCGATCGCGATGGTCAGGTCGCCCGCATCGGGCCGGTCCCGGGTTTCCTCGACAGCTTCCTTCAACGCGCGAGCCGTTGAGTCAGGCAACAAATCCAGCTGGCCCGCGACGTGCAGCCGCCAGCGGTGGTCGCGTCGTACGTGGTCCGCGAGCACGGTCTCGGTCAGGTTCATCAGGTAGTCGACCTGCTCCGCGTCGCGCTTGCGCAGGTTGCTCGGCGACGCCACCCATGCGGTCACGCAGCGGATCCCGGCGTCGGCGCACCAGTTCAGGAAGAACTCGAGATGCTCGGCGCCGAAGCGGTGACCGATGCGTACGTCGTCGTACCCCTCGCCGCGAGCCCAGCGGCGGTTGCCGTCCATCGCGATCGCGACGTGCTCCGGCATCGGCAGGCCTCTGAGTTGGCGCCGGAGCAGGCCTGTGTAGAGGCGGTAGAGGGGTTTCATCGTTGGGCGCTGGAGAGTACGTCGGCCAGGTCGAACTTCACTGGCTCCTCCAACTGCTCGTACGTGCAGGACTCCGGCGTACGGTCCGGGCGCCAGCGGACGAACTGGGCAGTGTGGCGGAAGCGGATGCCTTCCATGTGGTCGTACCGGACCTCGACGACGAGCTCCGGCCGCAGCGGGACGAAGGACAGGTCCTTGCCGGCCTGCCAGCGGCTGCCTTCGGCGTTGCGCGGCGTACGGACGCCTTCCTCCTGCTTCGCCCACGCCCACGGGTGCTCGTCGAAGGTCGTGACGAGCGGCTGCATCTCCTGGAACAGCTCCTTGCGCCGCTCGAGCGGGAACGCGCCGATCACCCCGACGCTCGCGAGCGTTCCGTCCTCGTTGTACAGCCCGAGCAGCAGCGAGCCGATCCGGTCCTCGCCGCTCTTGTGCACGCGGTAGCCCGCGACGACGCAGTCCGCCGTACGCTCCGGCTTGATCTTGAACATCGTCCGCTTGTCCGGGATGTAGGTGCCGTCGAGCGGCTTCGCGATCAGGCCGTCCAGGCCGGCGCCCTCGAACTGCTCGAACCATTGCGCGGCGGTGTCGGGATCGGCGGTCGCGGGGGTGACGTGGATCGGCGCCTGCACGCCGGCGAGCGCGTCGATCAGCGCCGTACGGCGTTCGGCGAACGGTCGCTCCATGTAGTCGTCGTCACCGAGCGCGAGCAGATCGAAAGCGACGAAGCGCGCCGGGGTCTTCTCCGACAGCATGTTCACGCGGCTCGCGGCCGGGTGGATGCGCTGCTGCAGCACCTCGAAATCGAGCCGGTCGCCGGACTCGCCGATCACGATGATCTCGCCGTCGATCGCGCAGCGCTCGGGGAGATTCGCCTTCACCGCCTCGACCAGCTCGGGGAAATACCGCGTCATCGGCTTCTCGTTCCGGCTGCCGATCTCCACCTCGTCGCCGTCGCGGAAGATGATCGACCGGAACCCGTCCCACTTCGGCTCGTAGCTCAGCTCGCCGCGCGGGATCTCCTTCACCGGCTTGGCGAGCATCGGTTTGACCGGCGGCATGACAGGCAGTCGCATTCCTGCATTCTGTCCCACCGCACCGACAGTCTCCAGCAACGCCGCTGGTGGACAGTGAACCTGGCTCCCACGGACAATGCGGTGTATGACGTCGGTACCGGTGGAGGGGACGCGTCCGTCGGACGCAGAGCGCGACCGCGCCCTCGCCGTACTGCGCGACGGCGCCGGGACGGGCCGCCTGTCCCACGACACGTTCATCCGACGGATGAATTTCGTACTGCGCGCGCAGAGCCGCGGCGAACTGGCCGACGCGATCCGCGACCTCCCACGCGCAGAACCCCGCCGCCGCGCTTGGACCCGGGCGTTCCGCGCGCGGCTGCCCCGCCTGACGGTTCAGCGCTCCGCAACCCTGAACGCACCAACGAGCGCCCATCCGCACGACCCCGCCGCGTACAGGCCTGCCGCCCACGGCGGCGCGGCTGCGACGGCGCACCCCGAGCGGGTTGCGCCGCGCGGGTCGTCCCGTGGTGCGCGGTTTGATCCGGTTGGGGTTGTTGCCTCGTGGCTCGACCGGCTTCCGCAGGTGAGCTTGGTGCGGCCGGTGGCCGCCGTACCGCTGCCCGGTCTCGCGCTTCCTGCGCCCGGGTCGCCGACGGTGCGGATCGGGCGCGGCGCCGGTGCGACGCTGCGGATGGCTGACGAGTCCGTGTCGCGGTACCACGCCGAGTTGCGGCACATCGACGAAGGGTGGATGCTCCGCGACCTCGGCTCGATGAACGGCACCACGGTCAACGATCTCCGCATCACGACGACTGTGCGCGTCCGGCCTGGTGACCGGGTCAGCTTCGGCGCGGTCGCGTACATGCTGACGTGGACCGACTGACGGGCTTGCATCCGGTACTTGGGTACAGGTTTACCGTCGATCTCATGGACGATCTGACCTGGGCCCCCGACGCCTGCACCCTGCCGACCGCCGACCGGCCGCTCCGCGTCGCGGAGTTCGACCAACTGTTCGCCGTACACCTCCGCGGTTCCGATCGCGTGGACGCGCAGACCCTCGTGCTCACCCTCGATCCCGAGTCCCGCGCGACGGTCGAGGACCTCACCGCCCGCGAGTCCGAGTGCTGCTCGTTCTTCACCTTCACGCTGACGGAGTCCGCCGGCGACCTCCACCTCCGCATCGCGGTCCCGCCGACGCAAACCGCCGTACTCGACGGACTGCTGTGAGATCGAGCGAGCTCGCCGCCGCGGCCGGCGTCAACCTCCAGACCCTGCGGTACTACGAACGCCGCGGCCTGCTCGACGAACCCGCGCGAAGCCTCGGCGGGCACCGGATGTACCCGTCGGAGGCGGTCACGACTTTGCGCGTGATCAAGGCGGCGCAGCGGCTGGGGTTCACGCTGACCGAGGTATCCGAGCTGCTCGACACCGCGCGGCACCGACACGCCCACGGCGAAGGAGCCGGTCTCCAGGCCCGCGCCCGCGAGAAGCTGACCGATGTGGAAGCCAAGATCGCGGACCTGACGGTCATCGCCGAGACCCTGCGCGCCGGCATCGCGGCCGGCTGCGACGACCTCGAGACCTGCGCCGGCAATCCCGACTGCCCCCTCCCGTTCGCCGACCTCGGCAGCGGCCCCGACGCGCGGCGTGTTCCCGCCTCCCGTCCCGCACCGGCGCCGAGCGGGCGCCCGTGACCGTCCTGCGCTCCATCCTCCTCTTCGTCCTGGCCGCCATCGCCGAGATCGGCGGCGCCTGGCTCATCTGGCAAGGCTGGCGCGAACACCGAGGCGTGTTGTGGATAGCCGCCGGAATAGTTGCCCTAGGCGCCTACGGCTTCGTAGCCACCTTCCAACCCGACCCCAACTTCGGCCGCATCCTCGCCGCCTACGGCGGCATCTTCGTAGCCGGCTCCCTCACCTGGGGAGTAGTAGTAGACCGCTTCAAACCCGACCGCTACGACCTCCTAGGCGCCGCAATCTGCCTCCTCGGAGTAGTAGTCATCATGTACGCCCCACGGAGCTCATGAACACGCTGTATCCGAAGCCGCCGCACCTGACAGTCGCGGTCTGGTCAGGCGATGACGACCGGTCGACCTTCGCTCGCGCATGTGAAGTCGCGGCCGAGTTCGGTTGTACGCCGACCGGCGCGTCGGAGGATGGGCCGGGTGTGTCGAAAGTTGGGTATCGCGGCAAGGGTTTGGGAACGGTCATCGTCGAGCACTTGTTCGGTCCGGACACGGAGGCCCACCCGGTGGCGATCTCGTTGTCGGCCGCTGCATTGGGTTGGCCCGAGGGGATGTGGACGGCGAACGACCGTAAGGCGGCGTACAAGCTGGCCGGCTGGGCGACCGACGTACTGCGGGAGCTCACCGCCCGCACCGGGGCCCTCTACGGCTCCATCGCGGTAGAAGAAACCCTGCCCACCCCGAGTGCCCTTCGCGCAGGCACGCCGATCACCAGCCTGCCCTTCCTCTCCGCCAAGCTCCCACCCGCAGCCCTGCGTACCTTCCAAGCCGCCTTCCCCCAGACCCAACCAATCGCTTGGCACCACGGCACCTTCTTCCCCGGCTGGAGACCCTTCGCCCGAGCAAACCCATCTACAGTCGACCGCACTGCACTGCGCGCAGCCTCAACCGCCCTCGGTAACGCTCTTTCACGGAGGAACCATGAGTAGTTCGGGGTCGACTGTCGTGGGTGTTCATGAGGTGCTGGCGGCGGAGCTTGTTCCGCTGGGGTTCAGGCGTCACCGGCTGGTCGGGTTCAGTGGTGTTGGCGGCGGGCCGATCTTCTTCGATGAGTGACGTCGAGGAGTTGTGGACGCGGTTGGCGGCGGGTGGGGTTTCGGCGATGGTGAAGATTGATCATGAGCGGTTTGCGGAGGGTGGGCGGGCGTGGACTCTTCTGTTGTCCGGGCCTCCGTTGGGGGAGGGGTTTGTTCGGGCGGAGGAGAGCTCGCTCGAGAGGTGTCTGAAGGTTGGCCTCGAGCGGTTGATGAAGAGGGCGGACGGGGAGTGGGGATGGGTTTCGGAGTACCTGGGTGAGGGTTAGCGGGCGGCGATGTTCTGGCCGGATTTGAGGAAGGGGTCGAAGGAGCCGTGGGGGCCTGAGCCGTCCCTGGACGGGATGATTTCGCTTGAGTATTGGGCTAGGTAGACGCGGCGGTGGTGGTCGGTTTGGTTGGGGCCGCTGCGGTGGATTACTACGCTGGAGAAGACGACGATGGAGCCGGCGGGGGCGGTCATCGGGATGCCGGGGTCGGGGCCGAAGTAGCAGACCATGTCGTTCAGTTCTGGGTCCCGGATGTGCTTGATGTAGGACTTGATGCCCGACCTTGAGTACGGGAGCAGGTAGACGGAGCCGTTCTCCTCGGTCACGTCGTCGAGGGCGATCCAGCAGGTGAGGTACGGCGCGTGGTCCTCGTGGACGTAGCCGGAGTCCTGGTGCCAGGCGAAGGCTGTGTTCGGGTCGCCGGCCTTGATCACGTACTGCTCCCAGAACAGCCACGCGTCATCGCCCAGCGTCTTCTGGCAGATCTCCGCCATCGTGTCGCTGAACAGGAACTGCCGCAGCTCAGGCCGGTCCTGGTAGATCATGCTGCTGAAGTACCGCTTGCCGCGGTGGTTGATCCCGAGCGAGTCGGTGCCCGCCGCGTCCATCGCGGCGTCGAGTTTGTCGATCGAGTACTGCGCTCCGCCGCGCAGCAGCTCGAGCTGTTCGTCGGTGAGCACACCCTCGAGCACGAAGTACCCTTCGTCGCGGAACTGGGCCAAGTGCTCGGGCGTGACCAGGTCGTTCATAGCGTCCTCCGGTGAAATTCGGCTTACCGAAACGCTAGGTCGACCGCACCCGGCAAAGAATGTCTCGCCGCGACCCGGACATGAACATTTTGGCGTAGCGTGCACCCAATGAGCGAGCGCACGATCGTCACGATCGCCGAGGGTCCGGTGACCAGGCTCGGTCAGTTGGTGCTCGCCGGCGAGGTGATCGACTCCGAGCCGATCATGTCGCCCGCGCTCCGGGTGATGGACGCCTACGTGCTGTCGGTGCTGATCGATGGCGAGGGCAACTATCGCGACGCCGACGGTCGCGCCGAGCGGATCACGGCCGGTGCACACACGCTCGTCCCACCCAGTTTCCCGCACACGTACCACACGGATCCGGGGGAGCGATGGACCGAGCTGTTCGCGGTCTTCACCGGCCCGATCTTCGACGCACTCCCGCACCTGACGGGCGACGCCGGCCCGCGCTACCCGACCCCGCAACCCTCCGTCGAAGCACTAAGAACCGTACTGCGAGCCCCGCCCAAGACCCGTCGCGCCGCCGAGCATCAACTGATGGCGCTCGCCGACTGGCTCGTCGACGTCGAGGACACCACCACGGAAGACGTCAGCATGGAGATTGTGGACGCCATGACCCGCCTCGCCGACGACCTCACCGCAAGCACAGATCTCGCCGCAATCGCCGCCGAGACCGGCCTGAGCTACGACACCTTCCGCAGAAGATTCGCAGCCCAGGTCGGTCAGACACCCGCCGCCTTCCGGAACGTACGCCGGTTGCAGGCTGCGGCAACGCTGCTACGCCTAACCGACCTCACCCACCGTGAGATCGCCCGGACCCTCGGTTTCGCCGACGAGTTCCATCTGTCACGCCGATTCCGCTCGCAGTTCGGTGTCTCCCCCCGCGACTACCGGCGTACGTGAGGCACCGGGCCGGGGGATCGCCGCGAGCAGCTTGCGGGTGTACGGATCCTTGGCCTCACCAATGACCTGCAGTGTCGGACCGCGTTCCACCATCACGCCCTCGTTGAGCACCATCACCTCGTTGGCGAGCAACCGTGCGCTCAGCAGGTCGTGGGTGATGTACAACATGGCGATCCCACGGTCGCGAACCAGCTGGTCGAGCAACGCAATGATCTCCGCGCGGATCGACACGTCCAGCATCGAGATCGGCTCGTCCGCAATCACCACCTCGGGCTCGGGTGCGAGCGCCCGCGCGATCACCACCCGCTGACGCTGACCGCCAGACAGCTGATGCGGCAGCTTGTCCAGGTACTGCGCTGCAGGCGACAACCCAACCGTCTCGAGCAGCTCAGCCGCCCGGACCCGCGCATCGGCCCCGCTCAAACCGAGGTGATTGCGCAACGGCCGGGACAGCGCATACGCCACCGTCCGCGTCGGATTGAGCGCCGAGAACGGATCCTGGAACACCAGCTGCACATGCCGCCGGTACTTCCGCAGCGCCCGCCGTCGCAGCCGGTCGACCGGCGTATCCCCGAACCAGATCGATCCGCTCGTCGGACGCTCCACACCGGTCAGCATGCGCGCGATCGTGGTCTTGCCCGAACCGCTCTGCCCGACCAGCGCGGTGACCTGCCCCGGCCGCAGCCCGAACGACACGTCGTCGACGGCCGTGGTCACGGTCGTGTCCAGCCCACGCCTGGTCCGATACACCTTGCTGATCCCGTCCACCACAAGCACCGGCTCGACATCGGCCAGCGCGGACGGGCCGGCCGCGAACACCTGATCGCGCAGCGCGGCCGGGTTGTCGAGCGCTGCCCGGCCACCGACGGACTCCTCGACGAGGATGCACCGAGCCTGACCACGCCCCGCGGGCAGCAGATCGGGGTGCACGGTCCGGCACTTGTCGACGGCGACCGGGCAGCGCGGCTGGAAGAGGCAGCCGGCATGCGACTGCGACAGGTCCGGCGGACGTCCCGGAATGAACTCGACTTCGACGATCTCGTCGCGCGGATCGGCGTACGACCCGAGCAGGCCGGCGCTGTACGGATGCAGGTGGCGCGACACCATCTCCGCGGCCGGCTGGTCCTCGACGATCTCCCCGGCGTACATCACCATCACCCGGTCGGCCAGCTCGATCACCGTGCCGAGGTCGTGGCTGATGAACAGTACGGCGAACCCGAGCCGCGCCTGCAGCACGCGCAACCGGTCGAGAATGTCCCGCTGTACGACGACATCCAGCCCGGTCGTCGGCTCGTCGAGCAGCACGAACCGCGGCTCGAGCGCCAGCGCCAGGGCGAGCGCGACCCGCTGCTTCATCCCACCCGAGAGCTCGTGCGGGAATCGACTGAGCACCGACCGGTCCAGCGAGACCATCTCGAGCAGCTCGCCCGCGCGCGCCTCCACGTCGTCGCCGAAACCATGCGCCTCGAACGTGTCGGCGAACTGCCGCCGGATGGTGATCACCGGGTTCAGCGAGTTCATGCTCGACTGGAAGACCGTGGACAGGTCGACCCAGCGCAACGACCGCAGCTCGTCCTCGCTGGTCGTCGTGACGTCCTTCCCGTCGAACACGATCGACCCGCCGGTGATCGCGGCCGGCTTGTCCAGCAACCGCAGTACGGCGTTGCCGAGCGTCGACTTGCCGCACCCGGACTCGCCGAGCAGGCCGACGAACTCACCCTCGCGCACCTCGAAGCTGACCCCGTCGACGGCCCGTACTGCGGCCGAATCGCGCGGGCTGTAGGTGACGCTCAGGTCGCGAACCTCGAGCAACGCCATGTCAGTCCTCCCTCAGATGTGGGTTGCTCAAGGCATCGATCCCGAAGTTCATCAGCGTGAACGACGTGATCAGCAGCGCCAGCACCAGACCGGGCGCGACCAGCCACGCCCACTGCCCGGTGGTCAGCGCGCCGCCGAGGCTGGCCTGGTTGAGCATCGTTCCCCAGCTGACCGTCTGCGGATCGCCGAGCCCGAGGAACGCCAGGCCCGCCTCCGCGCCGATCGCACCGAGCGCCGCGCCCATGAAGCCGACCACGATCAGCGAGATCATGTTCGGCACGATCTCGAAGGCGATGATCCGCGTGGTGCTGTCACCGGCGAACTTGGCTGCGGTGATGTAGTCCCTCGTCCGCAGGGTGATGATCTGCGCGCGTTTGATCCGGGCGCCGTACGCCCATCCCGTCACGGTGATCACGACGATGATCAGGCCGAGGCCCTTGACCGGCGCGTATCCGGCCAGCACGACCATCAACGGCAGCACCGGCACGACGAGGCCGAGGTTGATGAAGAACGACAGCACCTCATCCACCGCGCCCCGCAGGTACCCGGCGGTCAGACCGACGGCCATCGCGATCAACGTGCTCAGTACGCCGGCCACCAGCCCGACGATGAGGGACGTACGAGCGCCGTACACGAGCTGCGAGAACACGTCCTCGCCACGTGCCGTCGTACCCAGCCAATGCGCGCCGGACGGACCCGCGGAGGCCGCGAAGTCGGAGACCCGCGGACCGTACGGCGCGATCACCGGAGCGAACACCGCGATCAGGATGAACGCGGCCAGCATGATCATCCCGGTGCGACACTTGCTGTTCCGCCACAGGATCGTCATGGCGCCTCCGCCCGTCGTACGCGCGGATCCAGGAAGCCGTACGTCACATCGGCGAGGAAGTTCGCGATCAGTACGCCGATCGTCGTGAACAGGAACAGCGCCTGCATCAGCGGATAGTCCTTGTTCGACACGGCTTCCAGCAGCAGTCGACCGAGCCCGGGATAGTTGAAGATCGTCTCCACCAGCACGGTCCCGCCCAGCAGCCCGCCGAGCGCGATCGCGAACCCGGTGACGTTCGGCAGGATGGCGATCCGCGCGCCGTACGTCAGCGCGATCCGCCGCCGTGGCAATCCCTTCGCCCGAGCCAGGCGCGCGTAGTCCTCGCCGAGCGTTTGCACCATGTTGTTGCGCATACCGATGATCCAGCCGACCGGCCCGGTGATCAACAATGCCAACGCCGGCAGCACGCTGTGCTGGAACGCGTCCGAGAAGAACAGCCACGTCCAGCTCGGACTGCTGCCGCCGCCGTACCCCCCGCCGTCGGGGAACCAGTTCAGCGTGATCGCGAACACGAAGATCAGCACCAGCGCGATCCAGAAGAACGGCAGCGTGCCGACGAACGTCGAGCCGAGCGTGATCACCGAGTCGACCCGCGAGTTACGCCGGTACGCCGCCCACGCGCCGAGCAGCGTGCCGATCACGAACGACGCGATCTGCGTGACGCCGACCAGGATCAACGTCCACGGCAAGGCGGTCGCGATCATCGCGGTCACGGAGTACGGGTAGTACGAGTACGAGACGCCGAACTGCCCGTGGACGACGGCACCCAGATAGTCCCAGTACTGCGACAGCAGGTTCCCGTCCTGGGTGCCGAGCATCTTGCGGATCGCGGCCAGCTGCACCGGATTGACCGCCTGCGTGTTGCCCTGGAGCCGCGACAGCAGCGCCTGGGCGGGATCCCCCGGCTGGAGCCGGGGGATCAGGAAGTTCAGCGTCACCGCGGCCCACAATGTGGCCACGAAGAAGCCGGTCCGCCGGAGGAAGTACAGCATCGCCTCAGCTCCCGGCCGGGACCAGGTGCGTCAGCACGACCTGTCCGTTACCGCCGTCGGCGTACGGATCGTCGGCGCTCGGCCAGCCCTCGGCCTTGGTCGTGTCGTACTGGAACCACTTGGCGCCGTACCAGATCGGGATCGTCGGCACCTGGTTCATCATGATGTCGACGAGCCCGGCGACGGCCTCCTTCTGGGCCTTCTCGTCCGGCGAGACCTGCAGCGTGTGCAGCAGCTCGTCGGTCTTCGGGTCCTGCCAGCGGATCTCGTTGCTGGCCGCCTTCTTGCCGACCGGCGCGGTCCGCGCGCTGTTGAGCGGGTCGGCGAAGTTCGCGTACATGTTGCACCCGCCGCCGAAGACGCCGAACGTCATGTCGTAGTTGCCCGTGGCACGGTCCTGGTTGTTCGCGTCCGGCGTCGGCGTGTCCTTGCGTACGTCGATACCGAGCGCCTCGAGGTTCTTGATCAGGATGTCCGCGGCGGCGACCCAGTCGACGTACGAGCCGGGAACCTTGAAGCTGAACGCGATCGGCTTGCCGTCCTTGCCCAGCCGACGGCCTTTGCTGTCCTTGGTGTAGCCCGCGTCGGTCAGCGCCTTGTCGGCCGCGGCAGCGTCGTACCCGATCCGGCCGTCGTCCGCGAGACCCTGCGGCAGCCAGTCCTTCTGACCTGGTACGACGAGTCCGCTCTGGCTGGCCTGCGTCACGTACCCGAGCTGGGCCTTGTCGATGACCTGCTTGTCGTCGAAGGCCGTCGTCAGTGCCTTGCGGAAGCCGACGTCGTTGAACGGCGCCTTGGTCAGGTTCATGTACACACTGATGACGCCACCAGGCGCGTACCAGTAGTGGTGGTGCTTCGGGTCGCGGTCGACGTACGCCTTCTTGATGTCCTGCACGAACATCGCGTTGGTGTCGTACTCGCCGCGGCTCAGCTTGAGCTGCTCGACCTGCCCGCCGGCGTCGGCCTTGTTGAACCGGAGCTCGTTGACCTTGATCTTGTCGGCCTGCCAGTAGTCCGGGTTGCGCTCGACGACGAGTTGACGCGGGTTGAACGACTTCAACTTCATCGGACCGGTGCCTACCGGCGCGGTCGCGTTCACGAACGTCGTCGGGTCGGCGACCTTCGACCAGACGTGCTCCGGCACGATCTTCACGCCGCTGACCTGCGTGAACGCCGAGGCGCCGGGCTGCTTGAACGAGAACGTCACCTTGTCGTCGCCGTCAGCCTTGACCGACGACAGGAACGTCCACACCCCTTGCGTGTCGAGGACGTCGAACTTCTTCAGCATGTTGAACGTGAACTCGACGTCCTTGGCCGTGAACGGCTGCCCGTCGTTCCACTTGACCCCGTTGCGGATCGTGTAGACCAGCGTCTTCGGGTCGGACCACTGGTACGCCGTCGCGAGCCAGGGGATCGCCTTGCAGCTGTACGTCTCGACGTACATCAGGCTTTCGTAGATGTAGTCCGACGCGGCGAGCTTGGTCGCGTCGAGGTACGGGTTGTAGTTGGCCTTCGGTGTGGTGCCGCCGCCGAAGTCGCCGTAGTTCAGGAAGTCGATCATCCCGGTATCGGCGGTGGACTTCTGGGTTCCTTCGGTGCCGGTGCATCCGGTGAGTACCAATGCCGCGCTTGCCGCTATCGCAACGAACGTCGTACGCCATGGTTGCCTGGTCATCCGGGAGTCCTCCATAGGGTTGGTGGCGGTTTCCCCCTCGATCCCCGTATCCCCTCGGTGTCGCTTCAGTTCCCCAGAATCAGCTCACACCCCCGCAGCCGCAGGAGCGGCGCAGTACCAGCTCGGTCGGCAGGATCAGGTCGCCGGCGGGCTGGTCGAGCTCTTCTGTCAGCAACCGCGCGGCGGTCGCTGCCAGTTCGCGGATCGGTTGCCTCACCGTCGTCAGCGCAGGCCGCGCGAGGGACGCCATCGGCATGTCGTCGAAGCCGGTGATCGCGATGTCCTCCGGCACGCGCAACCCCCTGCCGAGCGCACTCAGCAGCAGACCGAGTGCGGTCTCGTCGTTCGCGCAGACCACGGCATCCGGCCGATCTGTTGCATCGAGCAACTGTTCCGCGGCGATCGCGCCGTCGGACTGCTGCAGGCCGACGCGGATCGGCTCGGCCGGCGGTTTACGCCGGGCCGACTTGTGCGCCGCGAGGAACGCCTGCCAGCGGGCGGTCACGTCGGGCGAGCCGTCCGGCATACCGACGAAGGCGAGGCGGCGGTAACCGTGGTCGATGAGGAGGTGCCGGGTGAGAGCCTTCATGTTGTCGTTGGCAACACTGACCGAGGCTTGAGCGGCGCCTGCCTCGCTGGCCATCACCACCACGCGGATCTGCGCCGCGACCTTCGCGATCGTTTCTGCCGAGACTGTGCCGCCGTGGATCGCCATGCCGTCGACGCGGTCGGCCAGGTCGAGGACGGTCGCGTCGGTGTCTGCGCGCGAGTGCGACGCGAGCACGAGCACGCTGTCGCCGGTCTCGAGTGCCTCGGCTTCGAAGCCCTGGATCAGCTCGGAGAAGTACGGGCCGGAAAGTCCTGGAAACACAAGGCCTAGCGCGCCGTGGCGACGCTCGGCGAGTGCTCGGCCGAAGTGGCTGGGCTTGTACCCGTGCTCCTCGATCACCCGCAGCACGCGCTCGCGGAGCTCGGGGGAGACCGGCACCGTGCCCCGCGACACCCGCGACACGGTCGCAGGAGAGACGCCGGCCATCTCGGCGACCCGGCGGAGGGTGACGCGGCTGTTGCCCATCGGCTGAACTCCCGTTACGGTTGAAACCGGTTTCATGAGACCGGTTTCACGACCATAACCACGACCGTGCCGCAGAGGCAACAGCTCGCGGCGCGGCGCCCGACCCGCGCTCGAGTTGGTGAGGACGTGCTTGTGAGGAACCCCCGATCGATACGGCTGGAACGGCGCCGGCTCCTGGTGGACGGCGTACCGAGGATCCTGATGGCCGGCGAAGTGCACTACTTCAGGCTGCGTCGGGTGGACTGGGCGGATCGCCTCGACAAGCTTCTTGCGGCCGGGTGTGATGCGGTGGCCAGCTACATGCCGTGGATCGTGCACGAGACGGCCGACGGCTTCGACCTGACCGGCTCGACCAGCGAATATCGAGACCTGATCGGCTTCTTGGAGTTGGCTGCGGAGCGGGATCTGCTGGTGATCGCTCGGCCGGGTCCGTTCGTGATGGCCGAGTTGAAGAACGAAGGGCTGCCGTTCCGGATCTATCGCGAGCATCCGGACGCCGTGCCGCGGGGGTGGGACGGCAAGCCGGCTGAGACTGCGACGCTGGACTACCTGTCGCCCGGGTACCTCTCGGATGCCGAGCGGTGGTACGCCGCGATCATGCCCGTGCTGGCGGAACGCCTTGTTTCCAAGGGTGGACCGGTGGCCGCGGTGCAGCTCGACAACGAGGTCGGGATGCTCTCGTGGGTCACGAACACGCCGGAGTTGACCGACCGGACACTGGCCGACTTAGCGGTGTGGGCTTTCCAGACGTGGGGCCGCGAGGGCAGCGTCTCGCGGTACGGCGCTGACCCCGACGATCCAGCTGGCTGGGCTGCGCAGTGGCGGGCCGGCGGGACGATCGATCGCACGGCGGCGCAGCAGTTGGCGCTGCATCATGATCTTGGGGCGCATCACCGCGACCGCTATGCGCGGTATCTGCTGCGGTTGCGGGACGTTGCTGTCGCACACGGCGTTGACGACGTACCGTTCCTGGTCAACCTGCACGGGACGTACGCCGGGCGCGGGCGGCACTTCCCGATCGGCATCAGTCAGCTGTCCAAGTCGTACGCCGGGGTGCCCCAGATGACCTCGGGCTCCGACCACTACATCGGCGAGCTCACAGTCGAGAAGGTGCCGGATCTGTATGTGATGAATGCGTTCATGGCCGCCGTACACGATGCGGACCAGCCGATCACGTCGTTGGAGTTCGAGGCTGGGACGGGGGATTACGGCGAGGATCTGAGTTCGCTGACCAGTCCGGAGACAGCGGAGCTGAAGACCCGGCTTTGCGTTGCTCAGGGCAATCGGTTGGTCAACTACTACTTGTTTGCCGGTGGCCACAATCCTCCGCTGGACGTACCCGTTGGTGATGGCAACGATCGGATCGCGTTCACCGGCGAGCGGCACGGGTTCGCGGCGCCGGTCGATCCTGAAGGGCGGTTGAGTACGACGTACGCCGGGACTGCTTCGGCTGTGCGCGCCGTGAGGGGTGTCGAGCATCTGCTCGCGGGGATGGACGAGGAGTACGACGACATCGTTCTCGGCTACGTGCCGGACCATTACCTGACGGAGTACTGCCATCCGTCTGCGGCGGTACGGCGGGACCAGGTCGGCGAGCTGGAGCGATACCGGGGGATGGGGCCGCGGGACATCCTCGCTCGTGCGCTGCTGCTCGGCGGGTACTCGTTCCGGGCGGTCGACTTGTCCGGGGCGGCGACCTCGGCCGGTGCCTCGTTGGATCCGGCCGGTCCGGTGGTCGCGCTCGCGACACCGCCGGCGCTCGGCCGGGCGATCCAAGAGCGGTTGGCTGCATTTGTCCGGGCCGGTGGCCGGTTGCTGTTGCACGGCCGCGTGCCGGTCGCAGACGACGACGGTACGCCGTGCACGGTGCTCGCGGATGAGCTCGGGGTGAAGGTCGACGACACGGTCGAGGGCACGCCGCACTACTTCCCGTCGGTACGCGCGACCAGCTGGGCCGGCGACCAGCCCGAGGTACGGGTGGGCATGCTGGAACACCTGTCCGGCAACGGTGAGGCGCTCGCGGTGGATGTTGCGGGTGGAGCGCCGGTTGCCGTGGACGTGACGGTCGCCGGGCGCGGGCGAGCTGTCATGCTGGCCTGCGACTACCCGTGTCACCTCGACTTCTGGCGGCTCCTGCTGGAGCGGCTGGGCGTGCACCGACGGATAGTTGCTGAGGGCAACACGCCTGGCTTGGTCGTCACGAGCACGGCCGACGCCGACGGTCAGCGTTTGGTGCACCTGATCAACGTCGCACCTGTCGCGCAGTCGTTCACGCTGACGGTGGGCGAGGTTGTGTTGGAGCTCCAGCTCGACGCCCGCGAGGGGCGCATCCTGCCGCTGGACGTGCACCTCGACGACGCAGTACTGCGCTGGTCGACTGCAGAACTCGACGGCCGCGGCGACGGCTCGACCGTGCTGCTCCGGCGCTCCTCGGATGCAGGGAGCGCACTGATCGAAACCACCCGGGATGTGGTTGTGGACGACGATGCGACAGCCACTCGCAGCGAGCAGGGCTGGCTCGTCACCTGGCCCTCCGACGGGGCTACCGACCGTTTGACTGTGAGGCTTTCATGACCCTGAACATCGGCGTACTCGGACTCGGCAGTGTCTTCTCCGGCCCGTACGCGAGCCTGATCACCAAACTCGAGCAGGAGGGACGCGTCCGCCTGACCGCCGGCTACGACCCCGATCCGGCCAAGCGCTCGGCGGCCGCGGAGCGGTTCGGCATCGACACGTCGTACGGCGCTCCCTCGCAGCTGCTCGCGCGTGACGACCTCGACATCGTGCTGGTCCTCACGAGCATGAACCAGCACGGCTCGCTCGCCCGCGCGGCGCTCGAAGCCGGCAAGCACGTACTCGTCGAGAAGCCGATGTCCACCTCGCTGGAGGAAGCCCGCGCGCTGCTCGACACGGCCGCGGAGGCGCCTGGGCTGCTCGTGTGCGCGCCGCACATCGTGCTGTCGCCGACGTACCAGGAGCTGCACCGGCGGGTCAGCGCCGGCGAGATCGGCGACCTCCACCTGGCCCGCGCCCGGTATGGCTGGTCCGGTCCGTGGTGGGGGCGCTGGTTCTACGAGTCCGGGGGAGGGGCGCTGTTCGACCTCGGCGTCTACAACCTCACCAGCCTGTGCGGGTTCTTCGGTCCGGTGCGGCGGGTCACCGCGATGGTCGGCACCGCCGTACCCAAGCGCGAGGTCAACGGCGAACTGGTCCCGTCCCACGCCGACGACAACGCCCACATCATCCTCGACTTCGGCCAGGCACGCTTCGCGTCGATCGCGACCGGCTTCACCATGCAGCAGTACCGCTCACCCGCGATCGAGCTGTACGGCGCAACCGGCGTACTCCAACTCCTCGGCGACGACTGGGCACCCAACGGCTTCGAGCAGTGGTCGAACGCCCGAGGCTCCTGGGAACTCTTCGGCGAACGATCCCCCCAGTGGCCCTGGACGGACGGCCTACGCCACCTCGTCGACTCCATCGAATCAGCCACCCCAACCATCACCCGCCCCGAACACGCCTACCACGCCCTAGAAGTAATGCTCGCCGCCAAACAATCCTCCACCGAAGGCCGAGTAGTAAACGTAACCAGCCCCTTCCCACCCCTCACCTACGGCCTCCCCGCCAACCGCACGCCCACTCCCAACACCCGCCCCACCCACGACCCCCGCACGCCCTGACCGGCCGGTCCCGCCCTCGCACGCCCTGACCCCGCCGGTCCGGCCCGCCAAGCTCTAAGCCGCCGGTCCCGCCCCGAACGCGTGCCGGCATACCTCCCACCCGCCCGACCGCGTGTGCAGGGTGAGTCCGGCGCAGCACCAGCGTCCACGCCCGCGTGCACCCGCGGACCCTCCGACGTCCACCGCCGCACCGCGCCTGTGCACCGGAGCAGCCGGCGTACTGCGTGTGCCCGGCGTACTGCGTGTGCCCGGCGTACTGCGTGTGCCCGGCGTACTGCGTGTGCCCGGCGTACTGCGTGTGCCCGGCGTACTGCGTGTGCCCGGCGTACTGCGTGTGCCCGGCGTACTGCGTGTGCCCGGCGTACTGCGTGTGCCCGGCGTACTGCGTGTGCCCGGCGTACTGCGTGTGCCCGGCGTACTGCGTGTGCCCGGCGTACTGCGTGTGCCCGGCGTACTGCGTGTGCCCGGCGTACTGCGTGTGCCCGGCGTACTGCGTGTGCCCGGCGTACTGCGTGTGCCCGGCGTACTGCGTGTGCCCGGCGTACTGCGTGTGCCCGAGGGGTCGACGTGCTGCGTGCGTGGGCGCGCCGGGCCGAGGCTGCCTAGGGGAGGAGGATGACTTTGCCTGTGGTTGCGCGGTCTTCTAGAGCCTGGTGGGCTGTGGCTGCCTCGGAGAGGGGGAAGGTTGTTGTTAGGGCTTTCCAGCGGCCGGAGGCTGTTTCCTCCAGAGCTGCGGACTCGAGCTCGCGGAGGTGGCGGGCTAGCTTGGCGCCTATGGCCCAGCCGACTGTTAGGCCGCGGGACATCAGGTCCTGGTGGGTGAACTGGATAGGCCCGCCGCCGGACCAGCCGAACATGAAGGCGCGGCCGCCGACTCCGAGCAACTCGAATGCCTTCTGGCCGTTAGGGCCGCCGACGCCGTCGAGTAGCACCGTGATCTCGGCTTCCAAAAGGGCCGGCCAGTCGGGATCCCGGTAGTCCACCGCGTACTGTGCCCCCAGCGACCGCACGAGCTCCACCTTCGCCGCACCGCCCGCCAACCCGACAACAGTCGCCCCAACGTTACGAGCAGCCTGCACGAGGTAACTACCGATCCCACCCGCAGCGGCAGTCACCAGTACGACGTCGTCCGCGGTCAGACGCGCCTGCCGCAGGATGCCGGCTGTCGTCCGCCCCGTCCCGATCGCCGCGACCGCCTGCGCCGCGTCCACATGAGCGGGAATCTCGTACAGCGACTCGACCTTCGCCACCGCGCGTTCGGCGTACCCGCCTGGCACCATGCCGAGATGGACCACGACCCGTTTGCCGACCCACGACGAGGAAACGTCCGGCCCGACCGCGCTCACCCGGCCGGCGACCTCGCGCCCCGGGATCGTCGGCAGCTCCGGCACCGGGATCGGGCTGCCGCCGGTCGTGCCCGCCCGGATCATCGTGTCGACGAGATGGACCCCGGCGGCCTCCACCTCGACGAGCACCATGCCGTCGGTGGGAACCGGGTCCGGCACCTCTTCGTAGAGCAGGTTCTCGGCCGGACCGAACGCATGCAATCTGATCGCCTTCATGACGGGCAACGCTAGAACCTCAACAATGATTGAGGTCAACCACTGCCACTTCCTTACGTTGTGTACTAAAGTGCGATCCGAGGGAGGGTGACGTGGCGAAGATTCTGAGAGGTGCGACCGCGCAGGAGACCCACAGCGCGATCCTGGACCTGATCCGCTCGAGCGGCACGGTCACCCGCGTCGACCTGGCCGACCGGTCCGGGCTGACCGGCGCGTCGATCTCCCGCGTGGTCAAGCGACTACTCGCCGACGGCCTCATCATCGAGACCGGGTACGGCGATCCCACCGGCGGCAAACGCGCCACGCTGCTGCAGTTCAACCCCCGCGCCCGGCACGCGATCGGCATCGCGGTCGACACACCGAGCACGACGTACGTCGTCACCGACATGAGCGGGCGCGTGATCGAGCAGATGTCGTCGCGCGGGATCGGGAAGGACGCGCCGGCGACGGCCGTGCAGCGGATCACGGCCGAGCTCGAAGATCTGATCGTGAAGGCGGAGATCGAGCCGTCGACACTAGTCGGCGTCGGGGTCGCACTGGCCGGCCGGCAAGGGCGTGGAGGCACCCGGCTGCTGCGGACGGACTCGGAGAAGTACGCCTGGGAGCCCTTCGCCGTGCGGGACACGCTCAAGGACGCGATCGACCACCCGATCGTGGTCGAGAACGACTCCACCTGCGCGGCGATCGGCGAGTTCTGGGCGGGCAAGATCCCGTCGGTCAACGACTTCGCCACCGTCTACATGGCCGCCGGATTCGGCCTCGGCCTCGTGACGAACGGCGACGTGTACCGCGGCTCGTCGTCCAACGTCGGCGAGATCGGCCACATGGTGCTCGACGTGAACGGCCCGCAGTGCTGGTGCGGCGGCCAGGGCTGTCTGGAGAGCCTGGCCGCACCCGCCGCGGTGGTCGCCCGCGCCGGCCAGGACGAGCAGCTCGCGGACAAGCTCGGCCTCCGCGGCCGCCGCCTGTCCACCCGCTCGGACTTCGCCAAGATCGCCCGCCTGGCCGCGGCTGGGGACCCAAGATGTGTCGAGCTGATCGAGGAGTCCGCCCTCTACCTGGCCAAGGCTCTGCTCTCGATCACCAACCTGCTCGACCTCAACCAGATCATCCTCGCCGGCCCCGGGTTCAGCGAGGCCGGCGATATCTATGTCCGCGTGGCCGCGACCGAACTCAACCGCCTGTCGTTCGTCCGCGCCATGCACCCCACCAGGGTCGAGCTCTCCAAACTAGGCCCGAGCGCCGCCGCCCTCGGCGCTGCCTCCCTGGTCCTCCACACCCAACTGACCCCACACCAGAACGCCCGCGGCTAGCGGTCCCGGATCCCCAGGCCATCACAATCGCGGGGTCGACGCGGCCGCCCGCGGCGAGCAGCGTGGACCCCGCGATTGTGATGGCCTGGCGATCCGGGCTACTGGCTCAGGTGGTCCTTCAGCCAGTGGGCGCTCTTCTTGAGGGTGCGGGCTTGGGTCGCGTAGTCGACGTACACGATGCCGAAGCGGCGGCTGTAGCCCCACGACCATTCGTAGTTGTCCATCAGCGACCAGACGAAGTACCCCTTGAGCGGGAAGCCCTCGGCGACCAGGTCCTCGCACACGGCGATGTGCTGCTTGATGTAGTCGAGCCGTTCGTGGTCGTCGACGGCGCCGTCGGCGGTCACCGAGTCCGGGTACGCCGCGCCGTTCTCCGTCACGTACAACGGCAGCTCGGGCGCGAGCTTGTTGATCGTGACCAGGATGTCGCGCAACCCGGTCGCCTGGATCGGCCAGCCCATCTGCGTGCGGGGGAGACCGGTGTCCACGGCAACGACATTCTCGCTCCCGGGCTGTGTCGACGCGACCGGCGACGAGATCGGCCCGTCCGGCGCGGCGACTGTGGTCGGGCAGTAGTAGTTGACGCCGATGAAGTCGAGCGGTGCCGCGATCAGCGGCAGATCCGCTTCCTGCGAGGCGAACCACGAGGTCATGCCGGTGTCTTCGAGTACGTCGGCCGGGTACCGTCCGGACAGCAGCGGCTCGAGGAACATCCGGTTCCGCAGTCCGTCGACCCGGCGTGCGGCGTCGCGGTCGGCGGGGGAGTCGGTCGCGGCGTGGATCGGCGCCGGGTTGAGCGCGATCCCGTACGACGAACCCTCGGAGCGGATCGCATCCAGCGTCAGCCCGTGCCCGAGCAGCAGGTGGTGCACGGCCTTCAACGCGTCAGCGCCCTCGGTCCGACCCGGGGCGTGCTCACCGTTCCCGTAGCCGAGGAACGCGGAGCACCACGGCTCGTTCAGCGTCATCCAGTGCTTGATGACATCGGACAGCCCGTCATGCGCCACAACCGCGTAGTCGCGGAAGCGCTCGGCCGTGTCGCGGTTCAGCCAACCGCCGGCGTCCTCCAGCGGCTGCGGCAGATCCCAGTGATAAAGCGTCGCGTACGGCGTGACGCCGTTCTCCAGGCACGCCTCGGCCAACCGCCGGTAGAAATCGAGCCCCGCGGCATTAAATGCACCCGACCCACCCGGCACGATCCGCGGCCAAGCGATCGAGAACCGGTATGCGTTCAGCCCGAGGTCCGCCAGCATCCGGATGTCCTCGCCGAACCGGTGGTAATGCTCGTCGGCCACGTCACCGTTGGTGCCGTCCGCGATCTTGCCCGGGGTGTGCGCGAACGTGTCCCAGATGCTCGGGCCGCGTCCGTCGGTGGAGACCGCGCCCTCGACCTGGTACGACGCAGTCGCCGCGCCCCACGTGAATCCGCTCGTCACGTCGTCTCCTTCTCAACCCAGTACTGCCTGTCCGGGAGTAGGCTACCTAACCGGTTAAGCAAGTCGTGCGGGAGGTCCACGGCCAGCGCGGTCTCGAGCGCGTCGACCCGGGCCGGCTTGGTGATCCCGACGACCGTGCCGGCGATCCCCGGGTCGTCCACCGAGTGCCGCAGCGCCGCGGTCGCGAGGTCGAGGCCATACTCCTGGCACGCCTTCTCCATCTGAGCCACCGCGTCCAGGACCGCCGGTGCAGCCTCGCGATACGCGTACTTCGTCGCGCCCGCGGGATTCGCGAGGATCCCGCCGCCGTAGATGGCTGCGTTCACCACAGCGATGCCTTCGGAACGAGCTCGCTCGAAGATTCCGAGAGCCGAGTGATCCACCAGGCTCCACCGGTTGTGCACGAGCAGCACCTCGAAGCCGCCGAGATCCAGGTAGCGAGAGAGCTCGCGAGTGTCCCCGCCCGCCAGCCCGACGTGCCCAATCTCCCCGTCTGCGCGCAGCTGCATCAACGTGTCGACCGCATCCCGCATCGAGTCGAAGTCGTGGAACTCCGGATCATGCAGATAGACCAACGGCAGCTCGTCCAGCCCGAGCCGCTCCTTGCTCTCGGCGACGCTGGCCCGGACCCGCGCGCCCGAGTAGTCCCCGTCGCGAGCATCGACCTTCGTCGCGACCAAGAACCCGTCGGGCAGACCGCCGTGCTCACGAATCGCCAGCCCGATGCGCAGTTCGCTCTCGCCGTCGCTGTACCCGTTCGACGTGTCGATCCAGGTCAGCGGGCTGTCGAACACACGCAGTACCAGATCGATCGCTTCCTGCCGCGTCACGTCGTATCCGAACACGGCGGGCATGCTTCCGAGCCCGCTGCCGCCGGCGCAGACGGCGGACACGGTCAGGCCGGTGGAACCGAGGGGTCGCAGCCAGTTTTCTGTCATGCCTCGGAGCCTACGGCGAATGCGAACCCGTCGCCGTCGACGTAGACCTTCGTTCCGTCCGGAGCGGTCTCGGCCGGAAGGTCCGCCGGGTCGCCCACGAGCTCGGCGTACGCGAACCCGGCGACGTCGAGCTGAGGTGCGCGGGCGCTCTTGTCCACCTCGTAGGTGAACACCTCGAGGACGGTGTCCCCGCCCTTCAAATAACCGATGTGGAAGCCGCGCTTGTCGTGCGGTTGCTCGATCGTGCCGATGAACGAGAAGCCGTAGTTCCGGTCGTAGTACGCGCTGGTGGCCTCCCGGTCCTCGATCGTCACCGCGACGTGGTCGAACCGCGGCCGCGCCGGTACGCCGAGCGCCCGCTCGCGCGCGACACCGTCCGCGTCGAGGATCTCGGCGTACTGCAGGTCGCCCTGGATCATCTCGAGCAGCGTGCCGTCCGGGTCGTAGAAGAAGCAGATCCGGACGTTGCCCTCGGCATCGAGCGGATCGAGCTTGAACTCGACGCCGGCGTCCTTGAGCACGGCAGCCCGCTGGTCGATCAGGTCGACCTTGAAACCGATGTGCCGGAACCCCTTCTGCAAATCATCCGGCGACCACGTGCTCTGCTCCCGGCCGTTGCCCACGGCCCGCAGCTCGATCGTCGCGGTAACGGCGTCCAGCACGGCGCGCTCGGGCGTGGCCTCGCCGACAACGGAGAGCTCTAGGAACCTGGTGTAGAACTCCACCGAGCGGGCGACATCGGTGCAGTTGACGACGACGTTCTTGATCGGCATATGACCTCTCTTAGTTCTTGACGGCGCCGAGCATCATCCCGGCGACGAACTGCCGCTGCATCCGGACGTAGACGATCACGACCGGTACGACGGACAGCGTGAGGCCGGCGGTGAGGGCCGGCCAGTTCGTGGAGTACTGGCCCATCAGCGTGAACAGCACCGGCTGCAAGGGGAGTGCGTCGGTGTTGCGCAGCACCGTGTTGGCGATCAGGAACTCGTTCCAGGTGGACAGGAACTGGAAGATCACCACGGTCGCGATCCCAGGCCGGGTCAGTGGCAGGATCACCCGCCGGAAGATGGTCAGCTCGCTGCCGCCGTCGACCCGGGCCGCCTCGATCAGCTCGTCCGGCAGCGTCTGGAAGAACGCCCGCATCAGGAACATCGCGAACGGCGCCGACCCGGAGATGTACAGCACGAGCAGCCCGGCCTGGCTATCGAGCAGACCGAGTGATTTGAGCTCGAGGTACAGCGGGATGATCAGCGCCGTCGACGGCATCATCAGCGTGGTCAGCAGCAGGACGAAGAGCGTGTTCCGGAACGGGAAGTCCAGCTTCGCGAACGCGTAACCGCTGAGCGTCGCGAAGATCAGCACTCCGATCACGGTGACGGAGGTGATCCAGACGCTGTTCCAGAAATGCAGCGGGAAGTCGATCGACGTCCACGCATCCTTGTAGGCGACGCCGGTGAACTTCCGCGGGATGATCGGCCCGTTGAAGATCGTGTTCTGCTCGCGCAGCGACGTCAGCAGCATCCACACGAACGGGAATGCCATCAACAGGCAGAACGGCAGCAGGACGAACGTCGCGAACGACTTCCCGATCCACTTGTTCCTCATCGGTCCGCCCTCCGCGTCAGCCAGAGCTGGGCGATGACCGCGAGCGTGCAGAGCACCATCGTCACCACACTGAACGCGCTCGCGTACCCGAGCTGCGGGATCGAGCCGGACGTCGACCCGAAGGCCAATGAGTACAAGTAGGTGCCGAGTACTTCGCTGGCGTGGTTGGGTCCGCCGCCCGTCATCACGAAGATCACGTCGAACGCCTTGAACCCGTTGAGCAGACCGAGGCTGACGATCAGACCGGTCACGATCCTCAGGCTCGGCACCGTGATGTGGCGGAACTGCTGCACAGTGTTGGCGCCGTCCATCTCCGCGGCCTCGTACAGGTTCGGGTCGATGCTCTGCAGGCCGGCGAAGTAGATCAGCATGTTGAAGCCGAGCCCGCTCCAGACAGTCACGACGACGATCGCCGGCAGCACGGTCTTGTGGTCGGCCAGCCACGGATGCTGCAGGCTGTCCAGACCGATTGCCCCGAGCAACCGATTGAGCGTGCCGATGTTCGGGTCGTAGATCAGCTTCCAGAGCACTGCGGACACGACGAACGACACGATGCCCGGGATGAACAGGATGGTCCGTACGACGACGCCGACCTTCGACCAGATCACGTTCACCAGCACCGCGGTGACGAGGCCGAGGAACGTCAGGATCGCGGTCGTCACGCCGGTCAGCACCAGCGTGACGATCAGTGCCCGGCGCGCGACCGGGTCGTGCAGCATCCGGCTGTAGTTGTCGAAGTGCACGAACCGCGGCGACCCGAACCCGCCCCACGAGGTCAGGCTCAGGTACGCCGTGTAGAGGATCGGCCAGAGGACGAACGCCAGGAACAACGCGAACGTCGGCAGCACGAACAGATAGCCAGCGACCCGTTGCGACTTCCGCAGCGGCGATCCGAACCGGTACGACGTGCGCGCGCCGGCGCGCTCGACGACGCGCTGGCGGGAGAGCGCTGTCGCCATCCGATCAGCCGCCCTTGGCGTTCTGGACCGCCTGCTGCATCGCCTTCGCGACCGCGGCCGGCTCGCCGCTGCCGTCGAAGATCTTCGCGAGCGGATCGCCCGCCGCGACCGAACCGGGACCGAACGGGATGTGCGGGCATCCGTCGCCGTCGAGCAGCCAGGACGTCATCTGCTTCATGATCGGCAGCTCGATTCGGGCCGCGGCGCTCTTGGTGGCCGGCATCGAGTTCGAGTCGTTCATCGTGGGGGAGTACTGCTCCGCGGAGTACATGAACTTCAGGAACTCCAGCGCGGCGTCCTTGTTCTTGCTGTTCGCCGCGACCGCCCAGCCGGCGCCGGCCTGGTTCGCGGTCCAGTGCCGCTTGCCCGGCGCGATCGCCGGGGTCTTCATCACCTTGTAGAGCTTGTTGAACGCGGGCGTCGCGTCCTTGGTCAGGCCCTGCGGCGTCCAGCTGCCGTTGAACAGCATCGCGGCCTTGCCGGTGTAGAAGATCTGCGGTGCCTGGTCGCCGCTGGTGCCCGTCGTACCGGGCTGGAAGACGCCGCCCTTGACGATCTTCTGCTGCAGCTCGATCGCCTGGATCACCTTCGGATCCTCGTACGTCGCGCCGTCCTTGAGCTGGTCGAGCTTCAGGTAGTACGTCGGGTCGTCGGCGACCTGCGTGATCAGCGGCAGGAAGAAGTCGAGCGAACTCGTCGTCGGGTTGCAGCTCAGCGCGACGGGGAACTTGCCGGTCGCCTTGATCTTCTGCGACGCCGCGATCAGGTCGTCCCAGGTCTCGATCCCGTCTTCCTCGACGCCGGCCTTCTTCAGCATGTCCGGGTTGTAGAAGATGCCGAACGTCTGCGCCATCCAGCCGACCGCGTACTGCTTGCCGTCCAGGGTGTACTCCTGGTTGGCCGAGTCGAAGAAGTCCTTCAGGAAGTCGTCGCCGAGCTCCTGCTTCAGGTCGGCCGAGATGCCGCCGGTGCCGTAGGTCAGCGCGCGCGTGTGCGGCGCGAAGATCTCCGGTACGTCGCCGCCCGCGACCGCGGCCTGCAACGCCGGCAGGTACTGGTCCGGGGTGCCGAAGATCCGGTTCTCGATCTTGATGTTGCTGTGCGCGGCCTCGAACGCGCTGATCAGCTTGGGGAACTGGTCCTCCTGGTCGTTGTACCACGACCACATCCGGACCACGGCCTTCCCGCCGCTGGTGGTCCCGCCACTGTCGCTTCCCCCGCACGCGGCCAGCGTGGATCCAAGGGCGGACCCGAGGCCGAGCGCACCCACCGCCCCTTTGAGAACTGTCCGCCGCCGCACGTGCTGTTCGCCCATCGGAGACTCCTCATCGATCGCCTACCAACTTCCTAACTGAAAGTAAGAAAGCGGTCAAGGCCACAGCTGAGTTTCCGGAGATTTCCCTGATCTAGGGTTGGCCGCATGGTGATCCGGCTGAGCGAGCAATGGCCGGAGGTGAGCCCCGACCGCCTGTTGTCGGAGTGCGTCCCTCCGCCGAGATTCGCCGACGCACGCTTCACCACCTACACGCCGAACCCGGACGAGCCCTCGCAGTCCGAGGCCCTGGCCGCACTGACAGACCGTGCCGCCAAACTGGCTCAGCCCCGCCAGACTGCCTCGCTCTGGGCAAGGCTTCGCCGTAAGGCGCCAGCCCCGGACAAACAAGGCGTCTACCTGGACGGCGGATTCGGGGTCGGCAAGACCCACCTCCTTGCCTCGCTGTGGCACGAGTCCGCCGGCCCGAAGATGTACTGCACCTTTGTCGAGCTCACCAACCTGGTCGGCGCCCTCGGTCTACGCACAGCGGTCGACGAACTCTCGTCGTACCGCCTGATCTGCATCGACGAGTTCGAGCTCGACGACCCCGGCGACACGATGCTGATCTCGCGACTGATCGGTCAGCTGGTCGACGCCGGCGTCGAGTTCGCCGCCACGTCCAACACGCTCCCCGACAAACTCGGCGAGGGTCGCTTCCAGGCGGTCGACTTCCTCCGCGAGATCCAGGCCCTGGCAGCGCACTTCGACGTACGCCGGATCGACGGCCCGGACTATCGCCACCGCGGCGTCCCTGTCGCGCCCGACCCGTGGCCCGACGAGAAGGTCGAGCAGGAAGCCGGGGAGCGCCCCAACGCCTCCTGTGACCATTTCGTCGACCTCCACCGCCACCTCGCGGAGCTGCACCCGAGCAAGTACGGCGCTCTCCTCGACGGCATCGGGACGGTCGCGATCACCGACCTACGCCCGCTGACCGACGAGAACGTCGCCCTCCGCCTGGTGGTTCTCGCGGACCGGATGTACGACCGCAACCTCCCGCTCCTGGCCGGCGGCGTACCGCTCGACCAGCTCTTCTCGCCCGAGATGCTCAAGGGCGGCTATCGCAAGAAGTACCTCCGCGCGCTTTCGCGACTCGTCGCGTTGGCTCGCGCTGCCTGATCCCCGGACGTGCTTCCCTGAGGGGATGAGTCGTCGGACGGTCTCGCTGGTGCTGCTCGTGGTCGCCCTCGGGCTGCTGTTCGCCGGCGGCTTCGTCCAGTTCGACGACACGTCCGGCTTCGGTGCCGAGCAATGGATCTTGCCGCTCGGCGGGCTCGCGTTCGTCCCGGCCCTCGTGTCGGTCGTGGTCGCCTGGCCGGACCCGAAGGCGCGGCTGTGGCTGGGCATCGCCCTGGCTCTCCTGACCGGCCTCGTGATCTGGGAGAGCATCTCGAACGACGGATTCCGGTTCATTTACAACCGGAGCGAGGGTGAGCTCGCCCTGCTGGAGTTCGCGACCGGCCTGGTTGCCTTCGTGCTGATCGCGAACGGCGTGCAGCCCGCGCCGGCGAGCGAAACGACGGTGGAATCAGGGGTCGCCCAGCCTGGAGCGGGCAGATGGCTGGTCCGTACGGCGGCGTACCTGTCCGGGACGATCGTCGTGGTGCTCGTGGCCATTGTTGCCGGAGCGGACTACTACACGAGAACCGAGTGCCGCGAAGACGGAGACTGCTTGGCCGTGCTCGGCGGGTTCGTGTGGGGCGCGGTCGCCGTACTTGCCTGCGGCCTGGCCGTCCTCGCCATCGAGATCGTGTTCTGGCGGCGTCGGCGGCGCAAAACCGCTGAAGTCGGGGGTGGATGAGGCAGGATGTGGAGATGGCGAAGCAGAAGAAGGGCGAGAAGGCTGCTGCTGGGGGACTGCGGGAACAGTTGCGGGTTCCGGCCGGGCCGGTCGATCTGACGACGTACGACACGCGTGCGACGCCGGGCTTCGACGGCTCCAAGGACGACGGCAAGGAGGCGCTGGAAGGGCTCGGCGCCGAGGTCTCGGACTGGCAGGAGCGGCTGTTCGCCGAGGGGCGCAAGGACGGCGACCGCAGCGTGCTGCTGGTGCTGCAGGGGATGGACACGTCAGGCAAGGGCGGTGTGATCCGGCACGGTGCGGGGCTGATGGACCCGCAGGGCCTGAAGATCACGTCGTTCAAGGCGCCGACGCCGGCCGAGAAGCGGCGCGGGTTCCTGTGGCGGATCAAGCAGGCGCTGCCGGCTGAGGGGATGATCGGGATCTTCGACCGGTCGCACTACGAGGACGTGCTGATCGCCCGGGTGCGCAACCTGGTCACGCCGAACGTGTGGGACCGGCGCTACGACCAGATCAACGACTTCGAGGCGGAGCTGGCCGCGCACGGTACGACGATCCTGAAGTGCTACCTGCACATCTCGCCGGAGGAGCAGCGCACCCGGCTGGAGGCGCGGCTCGACGACCCGACGAAGTACTGGAAGTACAACCCGGGCGACGTCGACGAGCGCCAGCTCTGGCCGGACTACATGGACGCGTACCACGCGGCGATCGAGCGCTGCAACACGCCTGAGGCGCCGTGGTACGTGATCCCGAGCGATCGCAAGTGGTACCGCAACTGGGCCGTCACCACTCTCCTCCTCGAGACGCTGCGCGAGCTGAATCCGGAGTGGCCGGTCCCGGACTTCGACGTGGAGAAGGAAAAGAAACGCCTGGCAGCAACCTGAGGGTCAGCTGTCCGGGTCGATCTCGTGCCGGCGGAGCAGGTCGCGCAGATTCGCGACCTGCTCGTGCAGGCGCTCGTTCTCGTCGAGCAGCGCGGTGAGCTCGTGGATCAGGTGGTGGCGCCGTCCGTACGTCGTCCATGAGGCGCCTTCGGCAAGCATGCCGGTGACGAGCGACTCGGAGCGCTCGCGCCAGGTCATCCGCTCCTCGAGCTTGCGGCGTACCTGATCGATGTCGGCGGCAAGCTTCGTGATGATCTGGCCGCCGACGCCGTCACGATCATTGAGTACGCCGAGCAGCAGGTGCTCCGGCCGGACCTGCTCCGCCCCGCGCGCCTTCGACTCGCCCCACGCGTACTCGAACGTGCTCTTCGCGCGCGGCGTGAACGGGATCGACCCCTCGGCCGCGCCGTTGCCGCGGCCGATGATCTCCACCACCAGTTCCTTCACGGCCGGCGCAGTGATCCCGACAGCGTTGAGGACCCGCGCGGCGATGCTCTGCCCCTCGGTGATCAGTCCGAGCAGGAGGTGCTCGGTGCCGACGTACGCGTGGTCGAAACCGCGCGCCTCTTCCTGCGCGAGGACGATGACCCGCCTCGCCGGGTCGCTGAACTGCTCGTACATCCGGACTCCCCTCCACCATTCCTGCTCGACATCGAACGTCAGCGTCTCCTCGCTGAGCAGCAGCTCGAGCCGCAGGTCGTCCTGCAAGTCCTCGGGCTTCACCGGCCGGTGTTCGAGCCGGCTCCGGATGAAGGCCCCGGCCTCGCGATAGCTGGCCTCGCCGGCCGCAATCCGGTCGAGCAGGTCGTCGACGTCCGCGACCGGCTCCAGCTGCAACTCGGCCCGATTCAGCGAGACGAACTGCAGCACCACCGCGACGGCGACCACCCGGTTGGCCGCGTCGAAGGGCCGCGCCCGCACGAGGCCGGCGAGCATCACGCCCGCCGATTCGGCCAACCCGCTCGTCAGCCGGACGCTGTCCAGCACCCGCTCGACCGCGTTCAGGTCGGTCCGCAGTACGGCGTCCGCCGAGCTGCACCGCAACACCCGGGCCGCGACCGCGAGCACGTCGTACGGACCGAGGTAACGCATCAGTCGTCGCTCCGCAGCCGCCGCAGGGACTCCTCGTGCCGGCTGAGGTTCTCCTCGAGCAGCCGACTGAATTGGGTGTCCTGCCGCCGCTGATCGACGAGCGCCGCGATCGCCTCCCGCGCCACGTCGGACACCGACCGCCCCTCCACCGATGCCACCGTCTGCAGCCGCTCAGCCAGCTCGGGATCGAGCCGCAGCAGGATGTTCTTGGTCGCGTCCTTCGCCATAGCTATCAAGATATCACGCTATCGCTCCTGAGCTGTGAAAGGGTTGGCGCATGCGAACCGATGTCGTGGTGGTGGGACTGGGTGCGTTCGGGTCGGCGGCGTTGTGGCGGCTGGCGGCGCGTGGGGTGGACGTGGTCGGGATCGAGCGGCAGGGGATCGGGCATTCGTTCGGTTCGTCGCACGGGGCGACGCGGTTGTTCCGGGTGGCTTGTATGGAGCATCCGGGGCTGACCGAGATTGCGCGGAAGTCGCTGGCGTTGTGGACCGAGCTGGGGGAGCGGACCGGTGAGACGTACGTCCGCCAGACCGGCTCGTTGAACGTGGGTGGTCCGGGCAGCCGTCCCGTGAAGGGCGCGCGGCAGGCGGCGGCCGACGCGGGCGCGCCGACGACGGATCTGGCGCATGACGAGCTGCACAGCCGGTTTCCGCAGTACAACCTGGCGGCCGAGGACGTTGCGGTGTGGGATCCGGGCGCGGGGATCTGTTACGCCGAGCCGACCGTACGGGCGCAGGTCGCTGAGGCGCAGCGGTTGGGCGCCACGGTCTACGAGCACACGATGGTGACCGCCGTCGAGGTCGGTCGCGACGAGGTGACCGTCCGGACGCCGACGCTCGACATCACCGCGGACCAGGTCGTCATCAGCACCGGCGCGTGGTTGAGCAAGCTCGTGCCGACGGTCAGCTTGTCACCGCGGCGTACGCCGTTGTTCTGGTTCCAGCCGAAGGACCCGGTGTCAGACGCGTTCCGGCTGCGGAACTTCCCGTCGTTCATCTGGGAGTTTGCCGACGGCAAGGGATTGTGGGGACACGGCTCCGACGAGAACTTCCTCGTCAAGGTCGGCCTCGACGGAGCCGAACGCGAGCGCGACGTCGACCCGGACGAACTCGACCGCTACATCCACCCGCGCAAGGACATCGCCGAGCTGTCGGAGGCGATCGCCAAGTCGTTCCCGGAGCTCGATCCGGAGCCGGTGAAGCTGATGCCGTGCATGGTGACGGACTCGCTCGACGGGCAGTTCCTGGTCGGGCGGTACGACGAGCGCGTGGTGATCGCCGGCGGCGACAGCGGCCACGGGTTCAAACACTGCGCCGGCGTAGGCGAGCTGCTGGCCCAGGCAGCAACCAACGAGACGCCGTACACCGACGTCACGTTCCTGAACCCGCACCGGTTTGGCTGACACAGGAAACCGGGGGTCGACACAGGCAATAACCTGTGTCGACCCCCGGCCTTGTGTGTCGACCCCAGCGTCAGGCGGTGCGGACGAGCTCGGCGCGGGCGATGACCGGGCGCGGAGCGGGCTCCAGCGTGAGCAGGTCGAGGCCGGCCACGCCGTAGCGCAGCAGGACCAGGCGAGCCACCTCGGCACTCACACCGAGCGGTGCTGATACCGCGACAGCGCCGGCCCGACGAGACGTGGACTCGGCACGGTCCGGCAGTACGCCGGGGGCCAGGAACAGCGACCCGACCGCGACGTGCCGACGGCCCTCGAGCCGGTACTTGAGGACTGCTTCGGCGGGCGACGGCGATGCGGCGCAGACGAACGCGGCCGTCACCGGGAGCTTGTGCCGCTGACCCCACAGGCGCGCGAGTCGCGTGACGCTCGCATTCGCGTGCGAGTCGCTCGAACCGGCGCACGCCAGCACCAGCGCGTCCAGTTCGCGTACGCGCCCGTCCTTGAGCTCGGCCCGCATCCGCCGGTCCAGTACGTCGAGCAGCGTGTCGTCGTACCCGAGCACGTCGGACGCGATGATCCGCAGACTCGGGAACCGCGAACGCGCCTCGTCGACGACGGCCGGTACGTCGATCTTCGCGTGGTACGCCGACGACAGCAGCAACGGCAGGACGACGACCTCCTCCACACCCTCGGCGGCGAGCTTGCCGATCACCTGGTACGGCGTGGGCGGGCAGTGGTCGAGGAAGGAGGCTTCGATCCGCAGGTCGTCACGCGTCTCGCGCAGGCACTTCACGAGCGAGTGGACGGTGGCGGCCGAGCGCGGGTCGCGGCTGCCGTGGGCGAGGATCACGAGCGCTGGAGCAGTCACAGCAGTTCCCCTTCTTCGTCGTCGATCATGCCGGCCGCGAGCGTCCACCCGTCGTGGGCGTCGATCAGCAGGAACGATCCGGTGATGGTGTTGCTGGAGTACGGGTCGGCGGCCAGCGGTGCGGCGATCTTCAGTTGCACCTTGCCGATGTCGTTCAGTGCGAGCTCGGTGGCGTCGATGACTCCGAGCGTGTCGAGGTCCAGCGCGCCGGTGATCTTGGTGACGATCGCCTGCGCGGTGGTGGTGGTGTGCTTGATCAGCACCCGGGCCCCGACGGTCAGCGGCCGGTCGGACAACCAGCTCACGGTCGCGGCCAGTTCCCGGCGGGTGCCGGGGGAGGCTTCGGCCGCGACGATGACCGAGCCGCGGGCAACGTCGAGGTCGTCGGCGAGGCGGACCGTGACCGCTTCACCAGCCACCGCCGACGGCCGCTCGACCACCGCGGTCGAGGTGGCCGTGACGACGGCGCGGTCGATACCGGCGACCGATGTACGACGGCCGGCCGGCAGCACGATCACCTGGTCGCCGACCGAAACGGTGCCGGAGGCAACGGTTCCGGTGTAGCCGCGGTAGTCGCGGTACTGGTCGTCGGTCTGCGGCCGGATCACGTACTGCACCGGGAACCGCAGCGGCTGCTGGGAGTTGTCGATCCGCCCGGTGGCGTTCTCCAGGTACTCGAGCAGCGTCGGGCCGTCGTACCAGTCCGTCTCGGCGGACTTGTCGACCACGTTGTCGCCGACGAGCGCGGAGACCGGGATCGCCTGGATGTCCGCGATGCCGAGCTGGTCGGCGACCTCGTTGACGTCCTTGGCGATCTTGGTGAACCCGGCCTCGTCGTAGCCGACCAGGTCGATCTTGTTCACCGCGAGGACGACGTGCGGCACCCGGAGCAGGCCGGCCACGGCCAGATGCCGCCGGGTCTGCTCGAGTACGCCGTGCCGCGCGTCGACGAGGATGATCACAACGTCGGCGGTCGATGCGCCGGTCACGGTGTTCCGCGTGTACTGCACATGCCCGGGGCAGTCGGCCAGGATGAACGAGCGCTTGTCGGTCGCGAAGTACCGGTAGGCGACGTCGATCGTGATGCCCTGCTCGCGCTCGGCCCGCAGGCCGTCGGTGAGCAGCGCGAAGTCGAAGTCGCCGCCGCGTGCCTCGGAGACCGTCTTCACATGCGCGATCTGGTCGGCCAGGATCGCCTTGCAGTCGTGCAGCAGCCGCCCGACCAGCGTGGACTTGCCGTCGTCCACCGATCCGGCTGTTGCCAGCCGCAACAGGGTGCTCATCAGAAGTACCCCTCTCGCTTGCGGTCTTCCATCGCGGCCTCGCTGGCCCGGTCGTCGGCGCGGGTTGCGCCGCGCTCGGTGATCTCGCTGGCCGCGACCTCGACGACGACCTCGGCCGCCGTCGTCGCATCGCTGGCCACCGCGCCGGTGCAGGACATGTCGCCGACGGTCCGGTACCTAACGGTGCGCTCGGCAACTGTCTCACCGTCGCGCGGCTGCGAGTACGGGCCGACGGCAAGCAACATGCCGTCGCGCTCGAACACGTCTCGCTCGTGCGCGTAGTAGATGCTCGGCAGCGGGATCTGCTCGCGCTCGATGTAGTGCCAGATGTCCAGCTCGGTCCAGTTGGACAGCGGGAACACCCGCACGTGCTCGCCCGGCCGGTGCTTGCCGTTGTACAACGACCACAGCTCGGGCCGCTGGTTCCGCGGGTCCCACTGGCCGAACTCGTCGCGCAGGCTGAAGATGCGCTCCTTCGCCCGGGCCCGCTCCTCATCGCGCCGGCCGCCGCCGAACACCGCGTCGAAGCGGTGCCCGTTGATTGCGTCCAGCAACGGGATGGTCTGCAGCTGGTTCCGCGTGCCATCGGTGCGCTCGCGCAGCCGGCCGTCGGCGATGTACTCCTCGACCCGGGCCACCTCGAGCCGCAGCCCGAGCTGCTCGACGACAGCGTCCCGGTACGCGAGTACCTCGGGGAAGTTGTGCCCAGTGTCGACGTGCAGCAGCGTGAACGGCACCGCGGCCGGCGAGAACGCCTTCCGCGCCAGGTGCAGCATCACGATCGAGTCCTTGCCGCCGGAGAACAGGATCACCGGCCGCTCGAACTCCGCCGCCACCTCGCGGAACACGAAGATCGATTCGCTCTCGAGAGCATCGAGCTCCGTCACGGTGGCGGTCATGTGTGCAACCCGCATTCAACCTTGCCGGTGCCCGCCCAGCGGCCGCTTCTCGGGTCTTCGCCCGGGGCAACGCGCTGCGTGCACGGCTCACAGCCGATCGAGGGGTAGCCGTCGTACTGCAGCAGGTTCACGAGCACGCCGTTGTCCTGGATGTAGTTGTCCAGGTCATCCTGTGTCCACGGCGCGATCGGGTTCAGCTTCACCATGTCGCGCTTCTCGTCGTACTCGACGACGGGCGTGTTGGCGCGGGTCGGCGCCTCCTCGCGGCGGATGCCGGTGACCCAGGCCTTGTAGCCGGACAGGTACCGGTTCAGCGGCTCGACCTTGCGCATCGCGCAGCACTTGTTCGGGTCGCGATCGTGCAGCTTCTCGCCGTACTCCGCGTCCTGCTCCGCGACCGTCTGCTTCGGAAGAGCGTTGACCAGGTGGATCGGCAGCGTCGCCGCGACCGCGTCCCGGGTCCCGATCGTCTCGGCGAAGTGGTAACCGGTGTCGAGGAACAGTACGTCGACACCGGGAGCCGCCTGCGCCGCGAGATGGGGGAGTGCGCCATCGGCCATCGAGGCGGTCACCACCAGCTCGTCACCGAAGGTCTCTCGCGCCCACGCGAGCACCTCGACCGCCGACGCGTCGGCGAGCCGTTCGTTCGCCTCCTCGGCGATCGTCTTCAAGTCACTCATTCCACCGTCACCCGCAACCCGATCATCTTGAGCTGGAACACCCGTGCACACGGCCGGCACTCCCAGGCGCCATGGCCCTCTTCAGAAGGACGAAGGTCCTCGTCCCCGCAGTACGGGCAGTACAGAGGTGCCGCACGGTCGCTCACTGGAGTGCCTCCTGGTCCGCTCGGGTGACCCACTGCGCGAAGCGCTCGCCTTCGTTGCGCTCCTTCAGGTAGTTCTGGGTGACGCGCTCGACGTAGTCGGTCAGGTCGTCCGCGGTGACCTTGTGGCCGCGGAGCTTCCGGCCGAAGCCGGCGTCCAGGCCGAGGCCGCCGCCGAGATGCACCTGGTAGCCCGGCACCTGGTTGCCATCGGCATCCATCACCAGCTGGCCCTTCAGGCCGATGTCCGCGACCTGGATCCGGGCGCACGAGTTCGGGCAGCCGTTCACGTTCACGGTGATCGGTACGTCGAGGTCGGGGATCCGCATCTCGAGCTCGTCGATCAGCTGGGCTGCCTTCGCCTTGGTCTCGACGATCGCCAGCTTGCAGAACTCGATGCCGGTGCAGGCCATCGTGTTCCGCCGCCAGGCCGACGGCCGCGCCTGGAACCCGAGCGCGCCCAGGTCGGCCACCAGGGACTCGACCTGCGCCTCCTCGACGTCCAGCACGAGCAGCTTCTGCTGCGCGGTGGTGCGGATCCGGTTCGACCCGTGTGCGGCGACCACATCCGCGACCTGCGCCAGCTTGGCGCCGGACACCCGGCCGACGACCGGCGCGACGCCGACGAAGTACTTGCCGTCCTTCTGCTTGTGCACGCCGACGTGATCGCCCTGTACGGCGGGAACCTCGGGCGCAGGCCCGTCGATCAGCTTCCGCTTGAGGTACTTGTCCTCGAGCACCTCACGGAACTTCTCCACACCCCAGTCCGCGAGCAGGAACTTCAGCCGCGCCCGCGTCCGCAGCCGGCGGTAGCCGTAGTCGCGGAAGATGCTGGTCACGCCCCACCAGGCCTCGGCGACCTCGTCCAGCGGGATCCAGGTGCCGAGCCGCTGCGCGAGCATCGGGTTCGTCGACAGGCCGCCGCCGACCCACAGGTCGAAGCCGGGGCCGTGCTCGGGGTGCACGACGCCGACGAACGCGATGTCGTTCACCTCCGGTACGACGTCGTGCGACGGGTGACCGGTCAGCGCGGTCTTGAACTTCCGCGGCAGGTTCGAGAACTCGTCCGACCCGATGTACTTCGAGACGATCTCGTCGATGGCCGGCGTCGGGTCGATGATCTCGTCCGCGGCGATCCCGGCGACCGGGCTGGCGATCACGACGCGCGGTACGTCACCGCAAGCCTCGGTGGTGTACAGCCCGACCGCCTCGAGCCGCTCCCAGATGGCCGGCACGTCCTCGATCCGGATCCAGTGCAGCTGGATGTTCTGCCGGTCGGTGATGTCGGCGGTGTCGCGCGCGTACGTCGTGGAGATCTCGGCGATCACGCGCAACTGCTCCGCGGTCAGCTGCCCGCCCTCGACCCGGACCCGCATCATGAAGTAGCGGTCGTCCAGCTCTTCGGGCTCCAGCGTCGCGGTCTTGCCGCCGTCGATCCCGGGCTTGCGCTGGGTGTACAGCCCCCACCAGCGGAACCGGCCACGCAGGTCGGCGGGGTCGATCGAGTCGAAGCCGCGGTGCGCGTAGACGTTCTCGATCCGGGCCCGGACGTTCAGGCCGTCGTCGTTCTTCTTGTTCTCCTCGTTCTTGTTCAGCGGCTCGCGGTAGCCGAGGGCCCATTGGCCTTCGCCCTTGCCCTTGCGCGGGCGGGCGGGTTTGCGGGCAGCCGGAGAGGTGACGCCAGCAGTCATCGGGGGCGTGTCCTTGTCCTAGTGACAGGTGCTCACCGAGGTGCGGCAGGATCGAAGCGTCGTCGGTTCGATGCGTTCCGCGCGGTGCGCACCCAGCGGTGATCGGGAGGGATCAGGGGCCGTCATTGGCCCGGGCATGGGTCGCTGTCAGAACATCGAAGGACAACAGATGGCGCTGCGCATCCGCCCGAGGTCGACATGAATGCGACCTACGAGGTGGGTGGATCGGGCAGCGAGCATGTCCACAAGCGTCAGCGTCAGCGCCCGACTTTGCAACTGTCAATCCTGCATCCTGAGACCCGATCTCACGATGTGGCTAACTCTAGCAGTCTGGTCGAGATTGATTCCGGCATAATCGCCGTTCCACAAGAACTCTTGCACAAGAGGTCTTGTGGAAGCTACGGTACGGCGCATGGCACCCGCGAACCGGCGCTCGGCGACCTCGTCGATGATCGCCGCGATCCATCACCCGCTGCGCCGGCGGCTGATCGACCTGCTCGGCGTCGAAGGTCCCGCCACCGCCTCGCAACTGGCCGCGCGGACCGGCGAGCTGGTCGGCAACATCAGTCACCACCTGAAGGTGCTGGCGGCCGCCGAGGTGATCGAGGAAGCGCCCGAGCTGGCGAAGAACCGGCGCGAGCGCTGGTGGCGCAGTGCCCACCAGTCGTACAGCTGGTCGGTCGCCGACGCCGGTGGAGAGCCCGCCGGAGAGCTGATCGCAACCGTGTCCGAGGAGAGGAACGTCACACATCACCTCGACAAGGTTCGACAGTGGTTCGAGCAGCGCTCGGAGTACGGCGAGGAGTGGGACCGGGCCGCGTTCGCGACCGACAGCTGGCTGCGGCTGACGCCGGAACGGCTGTCCGAGTTGAGTGAGCGCATCGGCGACCTGATCCAGGAGTACTACGAGAACCCGTCGACCGAGGCGTCAGCGACACCGATCTACGTCTTCGCGCACGGCGTGCCGGCGCGGCCATGAGCGCGTCGACCGCAGTTCTGCCGCCGTTGCGACGGGACCGGCGGGTGCAGGCCTGGATCGTGTCCGGCGCAGTCTCGGAGGCCGGAGATGTCGCGTGGTACGTCGGTCTCGCCTGGAGCGCGGCGCAGGTCGCCTCGCCCGCCGCGGCTGGTCTGGTGATGGGGATCGGCGCGCTGCCGCGGGCGTTGTTCCTGCTGTTCGGCGGCGCGCTCGCGGACCGCCTGGACGGCCGGCGCACGATGATCGTCGCGAACCTCGGGCGCATCGCCGTACTGGTCGTCGCGGCGTTCGTGGTTGCGGCCGGTCAGGTGACGCTCCCGTTGCTGCTGACCGTCGCGGTCGTTTTCGGGGCGGTCGACGCGCTCTACAACCCGGCGGCAGGCACGCTTCCGCGTCGGATGGTGCAGTCCGACGACCTGGTCGCGCTGGCGGCTGGGCGCCAGTTGGCGAACCGGCTGGCGGTGTTCGTCGGCGCGCCGTTGGGCGGTCTGCTGGTTGCGCACGGCGGCCTGCTGACGGTGATGGTCGTGGACGCGGCGACGTTCGGAGTCATCGCGCTGGTTCTGGCGTTCGTGGTCCGGCCGCGGTTCCCGCAGCCTCACGCGAGCGGGCACTCGATCCGGCGGGACCTGTCGGCCGGCTTTGGCTACCTCCGCCGGGACGAGGTGGCGCGCACGCTGGTGATCGCATTCTTCGGGCTCAACCTGTGCGTCGGTCCGGTGCTGTCGGTCGGTCTGGTGCAGCGGGTTCACCTCGACGGTTGGGGTCCGGCGGCGCTCGGCTGGTTCCAGGCGTGCTCGGGCATCTGCGCGGCGGCCGGGGCGATCGTGGCGATGCGCTGGAAGCCTCACCGGCCCGCGCGGGCCGGGTTGCTCCTGCTGATCATCCAGGCCGCCGGCTGTGTGATGATCGGCTCGGTTCCGCGGCTGGCGGTGTTCGTCGCGATGGGCATGATCGGCGCCACCGCGGGCCTCGCCTCGGCCCTGCTGTCCGGCGCCTTCCAGCAGACGATCGATCCCGCCTTCCTCGGGCGGACCTCGAGCATCGTGAGCCTCTCCGACGAGGGACTGATGCCGCTCGCGATGACCGGCTTCGGCGCGCTGATCTCGCTGACCAGCGTCCCGGCCGCCTGTGCGTTGCTCGGCGCGGCGTTCGCGGCGCTGATGGTGTGGTCGGCGTCGCGATTGCGTACCTGAAACCTGTACTCCGGCGTCGGCGTGCGCTAGCGTCCCGATCAGCAATAGGAAACTTTCCTAACGATTGGCCGGAGGGAGACAATCGTGAGGTCCTGGCGTCGGTTCGGAGCCCTGGTGGCGGCAGCGGGTTTGGTGGTGGGACCGGTGACTACGGCAGAGGCCGCACCGGGTGGAGCGGTGCGGGTCAATCAGCTCGGGTACGGCGCCTTCGACAGCAAGGCGGCGTACGTCCTGAGTCGCGGGGTTGCGACGCATTTCTCCGTCGTGGACAGGTATGGGCGGCGGGTGTTGAGCGGTGCGGTCGGCAAGGACGTGGGGGAGTGGAATGCGACGTACCCGCACGTCTATCAGCTGGATCTGTCGGCGCTGAAGGTGCCGGGGCACTACCGGGTCGAGGTGCCCGGGGTCGCGTCCGCCGGGTTCGACGTGCGGGCTTCCTCGGACCGCCTGCAGGCGAGCGCCAAGGACAAGGTCGTGCAGTTCTTCACGGCTCAGCGGGACAACGTTCATCGCAATGATTCGAAGGCGCTCGTCTACGAGATCCCCGAGTTCGTGGATCCGGACAGCGACCAGACAATCGGTGAGCTGAAGCGCATCGGCGGTCCCGTCGATGTCACCGGCGGTTGGTACGACGCCGGCGACTACCTCAAGTTCACCCACATCGCGGCGTACTCGGAATCGTTGCTGTGGGCATCGGTTCGGGACAAGCCGGACAGCAAGGTCCTCGCCGAGGCGCGGCACGGGCTGGACTGGCTGGACAAGATGTGGGACCAGAAGACCCGGACGCTGTACATCCAGGTCGGCGTCGGTGCGGGCAACGACACCGAGACGTACATCGGTGACCACGACATCTGGCGGCTACCGGGCGTCGACGACCACCTGACCGATCCGTCCGAGCGCTTCCTGCGCAACCGGCCCGTGTTCCGGGCCGCCGCGCCGGGCAAGCCGATCAGCCCCAACCTGGCCGGACGTACTGCGGCGGCGTTCGCGCTGGCCGCACAGGTCGAGCCGAACCGCGCGGACGCGCGCCGGCATCTCGAGACGGCCGCGCAGATCTTCGCGCAGGCCAAGACGACGAACGTCGGGCAGTTGGTGACGTCGTTGCCGTTCGCGTTCTATCCGGAGACGGCATGGCGCGACGACCTCGAGCTGGGCGCGACCGAGTTGGCGTTGGCGGCCAAGCGGTTGGGCGATCCGCGCGCCGGCGCCTGGTTGAAGCAGGCCGGATATTGGGCTTCGCAGTACATCGCGCACGAGGCCGGCGGGGACACGTTGAACCTGTACGACGTGAGTGCGTTGGCGCATGCGGATCTGATCCGGGCCGCGCGGACCGATCGGCCGCTAGTCCGCGAGTTGGCCGGTGATCTGCGGGCTCAGTTGGAGATCGGGGCGTCGCGTTCGGCGGCGGATCCGTTCCGGGCCGGCGCGCAGTACGCCGAGTTCGACGCCGTACCGCACACGTTCGGCTTGGCTACGACCGCCCGTCTCTATGCACGCGCAACTGGCGATCGAAGCTACAACGCATTCGGTCAACAGCAACTCGACTGGGCCTTCGGCGCGAACGCCTGGGGCGTCTCCTTCGTCATCGGCGTGGGGCAGACCTTCGAACGCTGTCCCCATCACCAGATCGCGAACATCACCGGCCATCAGCTGACCGGCGCGGTGGTCAACGGGCCCAACTCCGCCGACCTGTTCACGGACGGGTTGGACGACTACCTCGACGGGATGACACATTGCCCGGCGGATGCGTCCGACGCGTATGCGCAGTACACCGGTCATGATTCGCGGTACGTGGACGACGTACGGTCCTGGCAGACGGCCGAACCGGCGGACGACTTCGCGGCGATCGCGGTCTACGCGCTGACGTAAACTCACGCGGGTGGCTGGCTGGAAAGACGTCCGGGAATTCACCCTCGGCAACATCTCCCGCCCGGCCACCCGCACCGGCAACCGGCTCGAGTTCGGCCCGAACGCTATCCGCGCCGTCCAGGACTCGGACGATGACGGCGTCCTCGAGCCCTACGTGTACGTCGGTGCCAACCGCTCGCTCTATCTCGACGCCGACCTGACCCAACTCCTGTGCCGCGTCGAGGCGACTGGCGAGCATTCCTGGTCGGTGCAAGATGCCGACTCTGAAATCGGCACCATCACCCGCCCCCCGTCGCATCGCCCCGTCCTCCGCCCCAACTGGCGAATCGACCAGCCCGGCCGACCGGTCATCACCGGCCGCACCGAATGGCTGTCCGGCAGCCCCGGCCGCCTGGCCGCCAAGGCCGCGACCCGCCTCATAGCCGGCGTACTCGACGGCCTCACCGGCATCGGCGACGAGGGCGGCGACCAGCCCACCAAGTCCCGCACCCTCGAATGGCGCACCTCCGACGAACTGGTGATGATCTCGGATTCCTCCATCCGCATCACCGCAGACTGGCTGGACCGCCGCCTAGCCTTCGCCTACACCCTCCTAGCCAAATGACCCACCGGCGAACCGCGTCCGAGATCGCGCTTGCTGTTCGGTCCAGGGCTGTGAGTGCGGTGGAGGTCGTCGAAGAGGCAATCGCGGCGGCCGAGCGGTTGGATCCGGTGCTGCATTTCTTGGACGAGCTGGATGCTGCGGCGGCGCGGGCGGCGGCGGGGCGGTTGCAGCCGGACGGGTTGCTGGCCGGCGTACCGTTCCTGATCAAGTCGCGTACGCCGCCGGACGCGCCGCTCATCGCCCGGCTGGTTGCCGCCGGTGCGATCCCGATCGGATGGTCGACTCGCGCCCGGCCCGGCGCTCAGTCCCTGACCTTCGGCTGGAACGGCGCCGACTACACGCGCAATCCGTGGGACCTGTCGCGATCACCGGGCGGTTCGACTGCAGGTGGCGCGGCGGCTGTTGCGGCGGGCGTCGTACCCCTGGCAACCGGCGGCGACAGCGGTGGCTCGCTCCGCATCCCCGCCTCGTTCTCCGGCGTCATCGGCTTCAAAGGCACCCACGGCCGCATCCCACGCCCCGGCGGTCGTCCGCTCGGCGGCCTCACCACAGCCGGCCTGATCGGCGCCGACCTCGACGACGTGATCCTGGCCACCAGCATCGCCAGCGGCCCCCACCGCCTGGACCCCACTGCTCTCCCACCGTGGCCGCACCGCGACGTCCTTGAGCACCCACCAACCAGAAACGACCGCGATAAATGGTCGATCGGCGCACAAAGAACCTGGCGGGTGGCGTACCGGTCGACGCTCGGGACGTGCGCGGCGGAGGTTGGGGTGGATGCGGTGGTGCGAGAGCGGGTCGCGAGGGTTGGGGTGGAGTTGATCGACGTACCGCTGGAGTTGGCGCCTACGGACGAAGCGTGGGGAGTGTTGTCCGACCTGGACAACGGGCGCGGAGCGGACGCGGCGGCGGCGCGGCGGGCGCGGGAGGTTCGGGACTTCAACAACACGGCGCTTGCTGATCTGTTCGCTGAGGTGGATGCGCTCGTCACGCCGACCACGCTGACTGTTGCCCACGGCTACGATCAGCACGAGGAGAGCATCGTCACCGGCGATCCGTGCTGGGTGTTCAACGTGACCGGTCATCCCGCGGTGAGTGTCCCGGTCGGAATGTCGCAGGGATTGCCGGTGGGCGCGCAGGTTGTCGCGCCGCATGGGGCGGACGACGTTGCGCTGGCGGTGGCTCGCCGGCTCCTGGTTGAGCTTCCCCTTCCGCCCGTCCACTGACCGGCGGCGGAAGAGCCTTTGCCACAGCGTCGATTGCCGATGCTTGCTTGCGGTCGGGCGTGGTTTCGCCGCGGGCGGTGGGGGAGCGTAGCGACTCGGGCTTGGTGAAGTCGGAGACTGCGGCAACGACCGGCTGCGTGTAGACATCACGGCGCATGGCGGTGGCCTGCGTGGTGAGGGGCGCCGGTGGGTGGACGGCTTCCGTCAGCTCGGTGCGGAGGAACTTGACGAGTTCCTTCGCTCGAAGGACTCGGCTGCGGCGGAGGACGTGCTGCTCGCCGGACAGCGACGCTTTCTCGCGCCAGCTGACGTCGAACATGATCCGGCCCAGCCGGAAGCCGGCATTCGTCTCGCCACCGGGGTAGCCCCGTGCGCCCCCGTCGGTGAAGAACTCGCTGTAGAACGCGCCCTCGTCCTCGAACTTCAGCACGTTCCAGGCCCGGAACTGATCCGTCGGCAGCTCGCCCCGCACCCACGCCTCGTCCATCAACGCATGCGACTCGGCGTTCAGCGGCCGATGTCCGACATACCGGTACTGCGGACGCTCACCCCGCCGGCGCCGTTCGTACTCCGTGATGATCTGCGGCCACTCGTCCGCGGAGATCGCCCGCGCCAGCCGCGACGCGAACGACGTGCGCGCTCGCAGTTCGGCCCGTGAGGTGACCGGATGATCGGTCCGCCCGGTCATCGTCTCGAGCTTGTCCATCACGAACGTCTCGCCGTTCGGCCCGACCCGCTCCCACTGGGTGACCCTCAGCGAGGGTCCGCCCGACCTGGCGTTGAGCGCACGGAGTACGGCGATCCCCGCGCGATAGACCGGGACGCGTCGGCGCATGATGCGCGTCTCCCAGCGAGTTCGCTCGTCGCTGTCGAGCCACGCAGTACCGACGAGGTCGCGGCTCATCCCGGGTGGTCCGCGCGCCAGTTCTTGATCATCTGTTCCATGTCGGTGTGGATGAAGGCGAAGAAGTCCGCGGCCTCGGTCAGCCGGCGCGCGACGGGGGAGTCCGCCGGGAAGAGACCGGCGCCGGAGCGGCTGGTCGCCTCCCACTCGCTCAGCGCGAGGTTGCGGCGCTCGAGGATCGCGGCGAAGACGTCCTCGCGGATCCGGTAATGATCCTTGCGTGAACCGGGCAGCCGCTCGCGCGAGATGAACGACACCTGCAACAACTGCCGGACGGCGCCCGACACCGCCGGCTGGCTGATCTTCAACGACTCGGCCAGCTCGGCTGCCGTCATCGTGCCGGTCGGGCTGACCAGCATCGCGCCCATCACCCGAGCCGACATCGTCGGTACGCCGCTGTTCGCCAGCACGCCTGCGAACCGCTCGACGAACTGGCTCACGGCTTCCCGGCTCGGTTCCTCCGCCATGGTTGAAGCTTACAGTAATTTGATTGATCGCAACTATCACAAAGTTCTGATAATTTGAATCCATGACCTCGACCACCGACACCGCAGCGCCGACGCTCACCGGCGGCCGCCGCTTCGGCGTACTCATCGCACTCTGTCTCGCCGTCCTCGTGCTCGGCCTCGACACGACCGTGCTCAACGTCGCCTTGCCGACGCTCGCGCAGGACCTGGACGCGTCGACCAGCCAGCTGCAATGGATGGCGAACAGCTACAACCTCGTCCTCGCCGCGCTGCTGCTGCCGGCCGGTCTGCTCGGCGACCGGTACGGGCGGCGCAAGATCATCGCGATCGCGCTCACGCTGTTCGGTCTCGCATCGCTGGCCTGTGCGCTGGCCGATTCCGCGGGTCAGCTGATCGCAGCCCGGGCATTCCTCGGGATCGGTGCGGCGATGATCGTCCCGGTCGCGCTGTCGCTGATCACCGTGCTGTTCCGCACCGCGGAGGACCGGAAGAAGGCGATCGGGTTCTTCGTCGTTGCCAACAGCATCGGTATGCCGCTCGGCCCGATCATCGGCGGACTGCTCCTCGATCACGCCGGCTGGCAGTGGATCTTCCTGATGAACGTGCCGATCGCCTTGATCGCAGCCCTCGCGGTCACGTTGCTCGTCCCGGAGACGCGCAGCTCGAACCGGCCGGCGATCGACTGGCTCGGCATCGTGTTGTCGAGCACCGGCCTCGCGGCCCTCGTGTACGGCGTGACCAAGGCCGGCGAATCATCCTGGACCGACGCTGTCACGATCGTGTTCCTCGGACTGGCCGTCGTCCTGATCGCCGGGTTCCTGCTCTGGCAACGGCGCAACCGTGAGCCGCTGATCGAGCTCCGGCTGTTCAGCGAGCGGGTGTTCACCGGCGGCGCCGTGCTGCTGACGGTGTCGGTGTTCGCGATCTTCGGATTGCTGTTCACGATGCCGCAGTACTTCCAGGGCATCAACGGATCCGATGCGCTGCACACCGGGCTGAAGTTGCTGCCGTTCATCGGCGGGATGACGATCGGCGCGAAGCTGGCCGAGCCGGTGGAGGCCCGCATCGGCACGCGGCTGGTGGTGATGACCGGGTTCGTGGTGATGGCGGTCGGGTTCGCGCTCGGCGCCTTCACCGATCTCGGGACCGGGTACGGGTACACGGCGATCTGGTTCGTCGTGGTCGGATTCGGGCTCGGGTGCTCGATGCCGCAGGCAATGAACGCGGCACTCGGCGTACTCGATCCGGAGCGGGCCGGGACGGGATCCGGCCTGCTGCAGGCGTTCCGTCAGGTCGGCGGCACGGTCGGTGTCGCCGTACTCGGCACCGTGCTGAACTCGGTCTACCGCCACAACATCGACACGAGTGCGCTGCCCGCGCAGCTCGCCGACGCGGTCGAGAAGAGCCTTGGAGGTGGCCTGGCGGCCGCCGCGAAGGCAGGCTCACCGGACCTGCTCGCCAACGTCCGCGACGCCTTCATGAGCAGCCTGAACACCACCATGTGGGTGTCGGCAGCCATCGCCGCCGTCGGCGCGATCCTCGCGGCGGTGCTGATGCCGAAGCGGGCCGCGAAGGCCTCGCGGGACGCGCTGATGGGCGTCCAGCAGGACGCCTGACCGCAAACGACAGCGCCCGCTCCAGCGGGGGAGCGGGCGCTGTTCTGTTCTGGATCAGTTGAGCTCGAGGCCCGGGTAGAGCGGGTGCTTGTCGAGGATCTCGGCCGAGGCGGCGCGGGTCTTGTCGGCGACGCCGTCGGCGAGGACGTACTTCGCCTTGGACGGAGCGCCCGCGGACGTGGTCGTCGGGGTGGTTGCGGACAGCACGTCCACGATCAGCTCGGCGACCCGGTCGAACTCGTCGGCGCCGAACCCGCGCGTGGTGAGTGCCGGCGTACCGATCCGGACGCCCGAGGTGTACCAGGCGCCGTTCGGGTCGCGCGGTACCGCGTTGCGGTTGGTGACGATGCCCGCGTCGAGCAGCGCGGACTCCGCCTGCCGGCCGGTGATGCCGTACGACGAGACGTCGAGCAGGACGAGGTGGTTCTCGGTGCCGTCCGTCACGAGCTTCACGCCGCGCTTCATCAGGCCCTCGGCCAGTACGACGGCGTTGTCGGCGACGGCCTGCGCGTAGTCACGGAACGACGGCTGACGCGCCTCGGCCAGCGCGACCGCCTTCGCGGCCATCGTCTGGCTCAGCGGACCGCCCAGCACCATCGGGCAGCCGCGGTCGACCGACTCGGCGTACTCCGGCTGGCACAGCACCATGCCGCCGCGCGGACCACGCAGCGACTTGTGCGTCGTCGTCGTGGTGACGTGCGCGTGCGGGACCGGGTCGAAGTCGCCGGTGAAGACCTTGCCCGCGACCAAGCCGGCGAAATGCGCCATGTCGACCATCAGCGTCGCGCCGACCTCGTCGGCGATCTCGCGCATCTTGGCGAAGTTCACCTTGCGCGGGTACGCCGAGTAGCCGGCGATCAGGATCAGCGGCTTGAACTCGCGGGCCTTGCGGGCGACCTCGTCGTAGTCGAGCAGGCCCGTCTCCGGGTCGGTGCCGTAGGAGTGCTGGTTGAACATCTTGCCGGAGATGTTCGGCCGGAAGCCGTGGGTCAGGTGACCGCCGGCGTCCAGCGACATACCGAGCATCTTCTGGTCGCCGAGCGCCTTGCGGAGCTTGGTCCAGTCCTCGTCGGACAGGTCGTTGACGTGCTTGGCGCCGGCCTCGGCCAGCGCGGGGGATTCGATCCGCTGCGCCAGGATCGCCCAGAACGCGACCAGGTTCGCGTCGATGCCGGAGTGCGGCTGGACGTAGGCGTGCGGGGCGTCGAACAGGGCCGTGGCGTGGTCGGCCGCGGTCTGCTCGACGGTGTCGACGTTCTGGCAGCCGGCGTAGAAGCGGTGCCCGATCGTGCCCTCGGCGTACTTGTCCGAGAGCCAGTTACCCATCGTCAGCAGGGTGGCGGGGGAGGCGTAGTTCTCGCTGGCGATCAGCTTCAGCGAGGACCGCTGGTCGGCCAGCTCGGCCTTGATCGCGCCGGCGATCGTCGGTTCGACCGCGGCGATCACCTGCAGCGCGTTGTTGTACGCGGCCGACGCCGCGGCGGCATCGAAGGATTGAGTCATCGTTGTCTCTCCTGCGGTTGCAGTGGGTCGAAGGCACCCAGGCGCACGGTGCCGACGGGTTTCGCTCCCCGGTGGTTCTCCACCTTCAGCGCGCCAGTCGCGACGGCGTCAGCCTATCGTGCGTTCGACGATCCGATCGAACGGCGTCGTCCGCGGCAGCGTCCCGAACACGCCGCCCCAGTCCTGCGCCAATCGCGACGCCACGAACGCGTCGGCCACCTCGGGCGTCGACTGCCGGATCAACAAGGATGCCTGCAGGCACAGGGCCATCTGCGCAGCGAGCCTACGGGCGCCGGCTTCGGCATTCTCGACGTCAGCAAGCGCTTGCAGGACGTCGTTCACCGCCGTGTCGAGCCGTCCGTCCGCACCCTGTACGGCGGCCAGCTCCGTCAGCCAGGCATCGAGCGACTCGGGCCTTCGCAGCGCCCGCAGTACGTCGAGCGCATTGACGTTGCCCGACCCTTCCCAGATCGAGTTCAACGGCGACTCCCGGTACAGCAACGGCAGCCCGGACTCCTCGACATACCCGTTGCCCCCAAGACACTCCAACGCCTCGGCAACCATGAACGGAGTCCGCTTACAAACCCAGAACTTGGCCAACGGAAGCGCGATCCGCCGGAACGCGGAGTCGCCGGCGTCGACCGCTGCGGCCAGGCGCATCCCCAGCGCGGTCGCCGACTCACTCTCGATCGCGAGGTCCGCCAGCACATTCTGCATCGCGGGCTTGTCCGCCAGCAGGCCACCGAAGGCGGAGCGGTGCCTCGTGTGCCAGATCGCCTCCACGAGAGCTCTCCGCTGCAGCGCCGCCGACCCTAGTACGCAGTCCAGGCGGGTGGCGGCGACCATCTCGATGATGGTGCGGACGCCGGCGCCCTCGTCGCCGAGGCGGTAGCCGATCGTCCCGTGGAACTCGACCTCGGACGACGCGTTCGACCGGTTCCCCAGCTTGTCCTTCAGCCGCTGCAGCGCGAACGGGTTCCGGTTGCCATCGGCAAGCACCCGCGGTACGACGAAGCAGCTCAGCCCGTCCGGCGCCTGCGCCAGCACCAGGAACACATCCACCTGCGGCGCCGAGCAGAACCACTTGTGCCCGTTCAGCTGGTACTCACCGTCGCCCACAGCCGTCGCGGTCGTGAGGTTCGCCCGTACGTCGGACCCGCCCTGCTTCTCGGTCATCCCCATCCCGGCGAGCACACCGCTCTTCGCGGCGACCGGCAACCGCCGTACGTCGTAGTCCGTCGACGCCAGCTGCGGGACCCACTCCTTCGCGAGGCGCTCGTCCGCGCGCAGCGCCGGCACAGCGGCGTACGTCATCGAGATCGGACAACCGTGCCCCGGCTCGACCTGGGACCACACGTAGAACCCGGCCGCTCGGGTCAGATGCGGCGACGGCCGATCGCTGGTCCAGGGCGCGGCTTGCAGCCCGAATCCGACGGCCTGCTCCATCAGCCAGTGCCACGACGGGTGGAACTCGACCTCGTCGATGCGGTTCCCGTAGCGGTCGTGCGTGCGCAGTACCGGCGGGTTCTGGTTCGCCGGGAGGGCGTGTGCGCGGGCCTCGTCCGACCCCGCCAGCTCGCCGATCCGGTGCAGACCGGGGTCGTCCGCCAGGTCGGCGTACGGACGCAGAGCGTCACCGAGAGCCGCATCCTGGGTGAAGAAGTTCACGCCCCGCAGTGGGGGAGCCTGATTCGTTACCGCGAATGGGTCCGCCATGTCAGTACGGTAAGCGGTATGGCACGTTCTGGGGCAGGACCCACTGGTGGGAGCTCCCTCTCATTGGCATGGGTTCGCCGGATCCCCGCGACGACCTGGAGTCTGCTGACGCAGACCGTCGGGGTGTGCTTGCGGTACCGCGTCACCGGGCTCGCAGCCGAAGGAGCGTTCTTCGCGATCCTCTCGCTGCCGCCGCTGATCTTCGGACTCGCCGGATCGCTCGGTTACATCGCGAGCAAATGGTTCGAGGTCGAGACCATCAACGACATCAAGCAGCAGATCGTCGACCTGGCCGCCCGGGCGCTGACCGACGACTCGATCAAGAGCGTCATCTCGCCGACCCTCGACCAAGTGCTGAACGGCGGCCGTCCGGACGTCATCTCGATCGGTTTCGTGCTGTCACTGTGGTCCGGCAGCCGCGCGCTCAACGTCTTCGTCGACACGATCACGATCATGTACGGGATGGGCGGCAAGCGCGGCATCGTCCGGACCCGCGCGCTGTCCTTCAGCCTGTACTGCGCGGCGCTGATCATCGGCGTGATCGTCCTGCCGCTGGTGCTGGCCGGTCCGGACGCGGTCCAGGCGCTCCTGCCGCACCGGCTCGACTTCCTGAACCAGCTGTACTGGCCGGTCGTCACCATCCTGTCCGCAGGCTTCTTGAACACGCTGTACCACCTGTCCGTGCCGATCCGGACGCCCTGGGTCTCCGACCTGCCCGGCTCGTTCCTGGCGCTGTCGATCTGGATCCTGGGCAGCTTCGTACTGCGCTGGGTCCTGCAGAGCACCGTCGGCGGTACGTCGATCTACGGTCCGCTGGCCGCGCCGATCGCCGTACTGATGTGGCTGTATATGACAGCTATCGCGGTGCTGATAGGTGCAGCCCTGAACGCTGTGGTGGACCGGCTGTGGCCGCACAAGCAGCATGTCGTCGAGGTCAAGGCTCAGGCCGCCGAAGAGGACGAGGTCGAGCCGGTGATGAAGGCGCAGGCTGAGCCTCACCACGACCACACGCTGACGCCGGTGGAGTCCGACGAACGTCCGGAGGCCGAGGTGGCGCGCAAGGTGGAGGAGCTCGCGGAGCGACCGCTGAAGTCTGCTCCTGCCGCGGAGGTGCCTGGGAAGCCTGCGCCTGAGAAGCTGGCACCTGCGAAACCAGCACCTGCGAAACCAGCACCTGCGACACCGGCGCCTGCGAAGCCTGCTGCTGAGGAGCCTGCCGCTGAGCCGGTGCGGAGGCCTGCGTCAGTCGGAAAATCCGGTGCGCAGGGTGACACCGACGACCTAGTCTGACCACATCAGACGGTCCCCGGCTCGGGACCGACCGGACCGGAGGGAGGCAGCTGCCATGAGCTATTACCAGGCCCAACGGCCTGCTGTCTCCGACATTGTCCGTCCGCTGAGCTGAGCTCGCGGCCGGGCCCTCTGAAAGGTTCGCCGCATGTCAGCCACACTCCAGGCCCTGGGACTCGACAGCTCCACGGCCGAATTCCTGCAATCCGTCCCGGAAGAGCTGGTCCCGGGACGCGTCGCCCGGGTCGACAAGGGCCTGGCGACGGTCTTCACCACGGACGGCCCGGTCCGCGCGAGCTGGTCCGGCGCACTGCTCGCCGAGATCGCTTCCGACCCCCAGGCCGGCCCGTGTACGGGGGACTGGGTCGTACTGCGTTTCTGGCCGGACGACCGCATCACCATCGAGTCGGTGCTCCCACGCCGTACTGCGATTGTCCGGGCGGAGGTCGGCGGGTCGTCGCGCGGGCAGGTGCTCGCGTCGAACGTCGACGTGATCGCCATCGTCGTCGGTCTGGTCCCGGAGCCGAACATCGTCCGCATCGAGCGCTTCATGGCGCTGGCGTGGGAGAGCGGCGCGCGGCCGGTCGTCGTACTCACCAAGTCCGACCTGGTCGGTGACGCCGATTCAGTGGCTGAGGACGTGGCGCTGGCTGCGCCGGGTGCCGACGTACTGGTGTGCAGCGCGACCACCGGCGCGGGGATGGACGACGTACGCGCATTGCTGGACGGGGACGCCACTGTGGCGTTGCTGGGGTCCAGTGGGGCGGGCAAGTCGTCACTGGTGAACGCACTGGCCGGTGTGGAGCTGCTGGACGTGCAGGACATCCGCGAGGACGGCAAGGGGCGTCACACCTCGGTGCGGCGCGAGCTGATCGTGCTGCCGACCGGCGGGGTCGTCATCGACACGCCTGGGCTGCGGGGGATCGGTCTGCAGGAGTCCGGGGAGGGGTTGGCTGCAGCGTTCCCGGACATCACTGCGCTGGCCGGGCAGTGCAAGTTCAAGGACTGCTCGCACGTGATGGAGCCTGACTGTGCAGTGCGGGCTGCTCTGGACGATGGGTCCCTGCCGTACCGCCGCTATGACAGCTGGGTGAAGCTGCAGCGCGAGGCGGCGTACATGGCACGTCGGGCAGACATCCGGCTCCGCAACGAGGCGAAGAAGGAGTGGGTCCGCGCCAGCAAGTCGTACCGCCGCGACCACAAGCCTCGACCCTGATGAAAAGATCGCCTGCATGAACCGCTCAGTGCTGGTGACAGGAGCATCCCGGGGGATCGGAGCAGCAACAGCCCGCGCGTTCGCCGCTGCGGGGGACCGGGTGGCGGTGCATTACAGCGCCTCGGCGGATGCGGCTGCCCAGGTGCTGAAGGAACTACCAGGCACAGGCCATGTGATGGTGCAGGCCGATCTGGCTGATCCGGCGGCGATCGAGTCGATGGTCGAGGACGCTGCGCGAGCGCTGGGCAGCATCGACGTACTGGTGAACAACGCCGGCCTCTACGTCCCACACCGGATCCGCGAGACGACGTACGCCGAGTGGCAGCAGGCGTGGACCGACACCCTCGCGGTCAACCTCGTCGGCCCGTCCAACGTGACCTGGTGCGCGGTCCGGCACATGGGCCGCGGCGGCCGCATCATCAACGTCTCCTCCCGAGGCGCCTTCCGCGGCGAACCCAACCAACCCGCCTACGGCGCCTCAAAGGCCGCCATCGTTTCCTTCACCCAGTCGCTTGCACGAGCCCTCGGACCCGAAGGCATCGCCGTCACCGCCATCGCCCCAGGCTGGACGGTCACCGACATGGCCGCCGTGAACCTGGCCGGCGACGGGTACAACCGCCGCAGCCTGGAAAGCCCTCTGGAACGAGTAGCCGACCCCTCCGAGGTAGCCGCCGCAATCCTCTACCTGGCCTCACCAGAAGCCGAGTTCGCCACCGGCACCGTCCTGGACTTCAACGGCGGCTCCTACCTCCGCATGTAAACCAGTCGCCCGAGGGCCCGCCGGCTGACTATGGTCCACCTCATGCATCGCATCATCACTCCGCCGACCGCCGCCGCTTAGCGGACGGCGTCCTCACGCTCAGGTCCCTCCGACCTGAGCTCCTTCGGCCTGTTCGCAGACGCGCCCTTTGACCTTGCGAACACACCGGAGCACCTGATGCACTCCCGTCTCTCGACCCGACGCGCCCTGATCTTCATGACCCTGGCAGGCCTGGCCTGGGGCACCGGCGGCCCAACCGGCGCCCTCCTCGGGCACACCGGCCTGACCCCCACAGCGACGTCCTTCTGGCGCCTAGCGACGGCAGCCCTCTGGCTGGCAATAGCCCGCCGCATCACCCGCAGAGGCCCAGCCCGCCCCGTCTTCGCCGCAACCCCACTCCGCCACCTGGCAAGCGGCGCCGGCCTAGCCCTCTGCCAACTCGGCTACTTCGCTGCCATCCCTCGCGTAGGCGTAGGCATAGCCACAGTCATAGCCCTGGGCGCCGCCCCCATCCTCATCACCCTCGCAGCCCGAGAGCGACTAACCCCCTCAGTCCTCGCCGCAATCACCGGCCTGACCCTCCTGACCGCCACCACCGGCACCACAAACCTCACAGGCATAGCCGCCGCCCTGGCATCGGCGGTCGGCTACTCAGCCACAACAATCCTCAACCGCAACACCCCAGACCCCCTAACCACGGCGTACCTAGGCTTCGCAACAGGCGCCGCGTTCCTCCTACCGTTCGCCGCCCTACCAACAACCCGCAGCGCCTGGCTCCTGATCGCCTACTTCGGCCTGATCCCCACAGCCCTCGCCTACACCCTGTTCTATAAGGCCCTAACAACCCTGAAAGCCTCAACAACAGCCCTAATAGCCCTTATAGAGCCAGTAGTAGCCACAGCCCTAGGCCTACTCCTCTTCCAAGAACACCTAACAACCACCAGCCTCATAGGCGCAGGAGTCCTACTAGCCGCAGTAGCAACCCACGCCTCCCACGAATAACCAACCCACCCCACGCTGGTGAGCGAACTGCGCAACCCACCCCAGCCCGCCGAACGAACCGCTCCACCCAGCCCCGCCGGTGAGCCGACCGCCCAACTCAACCCACGCCGGTGAGCGACCTGCCGAACCCAACCCCAGCTGGTGAGCGAAGTGCCGAACCCAACCCAAGCCGGTGAGCTGACTGCCCAACCCAGCCACGGAGCCGAGCCGCCCCGCAAACCCAACCCCAACTGGTGAGCCGACCGCTCAACCCAGCCCAAGCCGCCGAGCCGACCCGCAAACCCAACCCCAGCTGGTGAGCCGACCGCTCACCCCGGCCCAAGCTGGTGAGCGAACTGCCGGGCCCAGCCCAAGCCGCCGAGCGAAGCGAAGGCGCAGGGGGTGCGGGTGGCGAAGCCCCCGCAACGCGGCGAGCGAAGCGCAGCCGCACAAATGACGAAGGCGAGGCGGTCAGCGCAGGAACTGCGCGACACACCTCGCCCATCGCCTTCGTGGACGATACTGGGATCGAACCAGTGACCTCTTCCGTGTCAGGGAAGCGCGCTACCGCTGCGCCAATCGTCCGGGAAACTCAAGACTACTGAGGTTTCGAGGTGGAGACGGGATTCGAACCCGTGTACACGGCTTTGCAGGCCGTTGCCTCGCCTCTCGGCCACTCCACCAGGTGAGAAAGCTGGGCCGAACCCTCTCCGAGCGGACGACCGGGTTCGAACCGGCGACCTCAACCTTGGCAAGGTTGCGCTCTACCAACTGAGCTACGTCCGCATCACCCCGAGCAGTTTCCCTCGGTGCGAGAGCAGAACAGTAGCGCACTTTCCGCCCTGACAAAAACCGGATTCGACCCCGGATTCCAGGCTGTCGCCGTCCGGGTACGACGAGCGTGAATCACACCCCATCCGTCACACGAGTCACACCGAACATGTCTACTCGCCACGCCGTCTGATCACCCCTTCAACGACGCGAGATCGACCGTTTCCAGGTAGTCGGCATCGCCCCGGAGATCGATCGTCGCGACACGCCCGTCGACGACCGTGAAAGAGAACACAACGACCGGTTCGCCGCGCTGCATCCACACCAGCCCGGGCATCCCGTCGACCAGCACGAGTTTCGCCGCTTGCGCCCGTCCGGAGAACGCGGTCGCGACCCGGTCGTGCCCGGTGATGCTCGCGGCAATCCCGCGTTCCGCAGCGCTGGCGTCTGCCCGCAGTACGACTTCCGGATCGAGCACCTCGAGCAACGCCGAGAAGTCCGCGTTGCGTGCGGCGGCCAGGAACGCGCTGACGACTTCCTGCTGGCGGACCACATCCACGCTGGACGGTTCCGGCGTACCGCGGACTCTGCGTCGTGCGCGGCTCGCGATCTGCCGCGCGGCCGCCGGCGATTTGCCGATGATCGGCGCGATGTCTTCGAAGGGTACGGCGAACAGGTCGTGCAGTACGAACGCCAGCCGCTCGGCAGGCGACAGCGTCTCGAGTACGACGAGCAGCGCGAGCCCGACCGAATCCGCCTGGACCGCTTCCAGCTCGGGATCGGGTACGACGTTGTCCGCGAGCACGGGGGAGTGATCACTGACCGGCAGTTCGGGCCGGCCGCGGCGGGTGCGGAGCATGTCGAGGCAGATCCGCCCGACGACGGTGGTCAACCAGCCGCCCAGGTTGTCGATCGTGTCGGTGTCGCTGCGGCTGAGCCGGATCCAGGTCTCCTGGACCGCGTCCTCGGCCTCCGGTTCAGAGCCTAGGATCCGGTACGCGACAGCCCGCAGGCGGTCCCGGTTCTGCTCGAACCGCGTCGCGAGCCAGTCGTCCCCGTCCATGTCCATCACCATTCCACCTGTCACACCACCCGGCCCAGCGCCGTCATCCCGATGACGTAGGACTGGGACCACATGTGACATCGGACCGAACAGGAGCACGCCATGTCGGAACCACCCCGCCCGCTGCCCGTCCGCAAGCAGGACATGCTGCACCGCTTCGAAGACGACGTCGACGCCTGGGTATCCACCGCGTCGCTCGACGGTACGCCGTACCTGATGCCGCTGTCGTTCCTGTGGTCCAACGACACCCTGCTGCTCTCGACAAGCGTCACCAACCCCACCGCCCGCAACCTCCAGGCCAACCCTCAGGTGCAGCTGGCCATCGGCCAGGTCCGCGACGTCATCCACATCGCCGGAACCGCCGCAATCACAGACATCACCGAGACCGAAGGCGACTCGTTTGCCACCAAGGCCGGCTTCGACCCCCGCCCCCTGCCCAACTACCCCTTCTTCCGCATCACCCCCACCAAGATCCAAACCTGGCGCGAAGTCAACGAACTCAAAGACCGAGTCCTGATGGACAAAGGCATCTGGCTGGTCTGACTCACCAAAGGAAGGTCAACTCCGACAAGGTGACATGCGGTCGCTCGGCCAACCACGTGTCGAGGCAGCTCTGCAGGTCGGCTTCTGACCCGGCCAGGCCGAGTACTGCGGCGTCCGCCGCCACAGGTGCATGCTGGTGTGCTTCCGGCGATCCGTGGGAGCACTCCGAGCACATCAACCGAATCCCGGACCACTCGTCGACCCCAAGCCCCGCTGGGCCGGCGAGGTCGGCCAGAGCCTCCTTGTCGTCGGCGTCGGCGCCGACCACCTGCGCCTGCCAGGTCGGCAGACCGGACTCCTCCAGCCGTACAAGCTCGTCGAACACGGGTACGTCGTTCCGGTGCCCCTTCGGCTCGCCGTCGTGCAGTACCACGTCCCTGAAGCGATGACCGCTCTCCGGCAACGGCACGTTCGAGATCACCGCGTGTGCAGGGCTGCGTCGCCAGCACCAGACGACCTCGGTGTCGCCGTACGCCGGAACGACCTGATGCGTCAGACTCGGCCGGTCCGGATTGAGCCGGATCGGTGTCAGTCCGAAGTGTTGGTCGATCGGCTCGACGCCGGGCTCGATCGTGTCGATGCCGTACTCCGCCCAGGCCCACCGAGCGGTCGCCCAGTCGCCGAGCGCGGTCGCGGCGATCCCGAGATTCCACGCGGCCGGGTTGGCACCTCCGAACTCACGCCGCTCCTCGTCGGAGATCAGTTCCGCCGCCCGCCGATTCCGCGCCGCCGAATCGGCCCACTCCTGCCGCCGCGCCTTCGAGTACATCCCAGCCTCGAACCACGCACCGAACGAGTCCGGCAGGACCTCGGTCAGCTCCTGGGCCAGCCGACCGGCGCGTTCGGCGTCACCGGGCTGTACGGCCTCGGCAAACTCCTGCGCCACCTGACGAGGCTCGCGCCCGCCGACCCGCCTGAAGATCTTCATCGCGACATTGTGCCGTGTGGGTTGACCTTGAGCGCGCTCCAGGAGGGAGGGTGGAGGGCATGTTGTCTCGGACTCTTGGAAATGGACGGAATGTCAGTGCGCTGTGCCTGGGCGCGATGAATTTCGGTACGTCGACGCCGGCCGACACTGCGATCGCGATTCTGGATCGGTTTGTCGAGTCTGGTGGGACGTTCATCGATACGTCGAACAACTACAACCAGTGGCACGGGCACGGTGGTGACAGTGAGGAGTTGCTCGGGCGCTGGATGCGCGAGCGCGGCAATCGCGACGAGTTGTTCATCGCGACGAAGTGCGGTGCGCGGACCACGGTGCCCGGCGATCCCGCTGACGCGCACTGGGAAGGGCTCAGCTCGCCTGCGATCGACGATGCCGTCAAGGGCAGTCTCGCCAGGCTAGGTGTTGAGCAGATCGATTTGTACTACGCGCACATCGACGACCGCAGTACGCCGCTGGACGAGACCGTTGGCGCATTCGGGCGGCTGGCCGCGGATGGGGTCGTTGACCTGATCGGCTGCAGCAACACGGCGACGTGGCGTCTGGATCGGGCTCGGCAGACCGCAGCTGCCCAGGGCGTTGCGCAGTACTCCGTTATCCAACAGCAGTCGAGCTACCTCTGGCCGAACCCGCCTGAACTGCAGGGCCAACGTCGTCACGGCACTCCGCACTACCAGCACGCAGGTGTCGAGCACTTCGACTACCTGTCGGAGCACCCGGACATGACGTTGGTGGCGTACCAGCCTCTCCTCGCTGGTTCGTACACGCGCTCGGACCGACCGTTCGAGCCCCGCTATGCCCACCCGACGGCGTACGTGCGCTATGAGGTGCTTCGCCAGGCTGCGCGCGACCTCGGTGCAACGCCGAACCAGGTAGTACTGGCATGGCTGCTGCACCACAACGTGATCCCGCTGTTCGGTGCGTCCTCGCTCGAGCAGCTAGAGGAGGCGCTGGCGGCGGCCGAGCTCCACCTCGACGCGGACCTGGTCGACCAGCTGGACAACGCCTGATCGCGGACCTGGCTGACCACGGGAGATCTGCGAGCCATGGACCTGGTAGATGCCGCCGGCAACCAGCCCCAGCTGGAATCACACGGCGGCACCTGGTCAGGCACTAGGCCGCGGGCTGTGGGGCTGCGGCCGGGCTGCGGTTTCCGTTCCGATCCACGGCACGGATGGCCATCTGTACGTTGTCCTTGGAGATGTCGAGCGTGACCGTGCTGACGTTCCCGACGGGGATCGCGCTGGTCCAATCGGACTCCGTGGTCTCGCGCAGCACCACCTCGTACCCGGTCAGGTTCGTTTCGGGGTTGGGATCCCAGGACAGCGTGGTGAGGTTGGTGCCTGAGAGCGTACCGGGCGGCGTTGTGTGGATCTGGGCGTTCTTCGGCGTACTGGGCGAGGTCGCCAGCCCCCACAGCGCCGCGGCGTTCACCCTCGTCACCCGGGCGATGTAGTCGAAGTCCACGAAGTCGATCAGGTCGCCGAACTGGACGCCGTCGACCATCTGGACGTTCTGGTGCTCGTGATTGAAGTTCTCCCGAGGCTCGGTGAACCTGGCGGCCGGGAATCCCAGGGTCTGGAACGAGACATGATCGCTGGCACGAAGGAACCGGTCGCGCCGCCAGACCAGCCGGATGTTCATGCCGGTCAGGCTCTTCGGCGCGACCGAGTGTACGAAGCGGCCGAGCTGGCGGGCCTTCCCGTCGTTCTCACCGCCGGCCGACTGCAACAGCGAGATCTGCGCAGCCGTCACGTTGGTTGGGATCCCCTCGAGGAACATCCGCACCGTGAACGGGTCAGGCTTGTGCCCGTCGAACGACCGGCTGGCCCCGATGATGTCGTTGCTGAACATCCCCTGTACGTCGTTGCCGGCCGCGGCCATCTGCGCTGCCATGAACGCGGAGCCGTACAGCCCTTGTTCCTCGCCGGTGACCGTGGCGAACACGATCGTGCCGGGGAACTGATGCGCCGCGAACACCCTCGCCAGTTCGAGCACACACGCCACGCCGGACCCGTCATCGTCGGCCCCCGGCGCATCGCTGGTGAAGTCCATAACGTCAGTCACCCGCGAGTCGAGGTGACCGGTGACGACATAGAACCGCTCGGGCGACGCGGTCCCCTTCAGCGTGGCGATGACGTTCGTGATCTGGGTCGGCACAGGGATCCGACTGGAAACCGGCTGAATGAACGACTGCCGCTGCACCGTCATCCTGCCGCCCGACGTCGCAGCAATAGCCCCCATCTGCTCAGCCACCCAGTCAGTCGCCGCCCCAATCCCACGCACCGGATCCGTCTGCGTCGACAACGTATGCCGAGTCCCAAACTCCGTCAGCCGCCGAATCGTCGCCCCAACCCGCCCCGAATCAACCTCCCGCAACAACTTCCGCAACTCCGGATCAAACTTGGTCGACCCAAGCCCACTCGATGCCGCGACGGGCACAGCATGCGCTTCGCCCGCGGCCCCCACCAGCACCGCACCGACGGCCCCAGCCGCCACAGCACCAGAACCAGCTAGGAATACTCGCCGACTCGACCCCACCGTGGAAGCCGAGGGCGACGCAGAAACTGAAGTCGACGACGAAGATCGAGACGAACGGGAGCCAGACATGGCGCCTCCTGAGTGAGCGGTCAAATACGCCTCGCCCTCACTCTGGCACCCCCCACCCACCCCGTCAGCCGCTCACCAAACAGGTTTTCCCTACTCTTTCCACTGCCGCGTACTTCGTAACACCCGCCAACACGTATCACCCCACTCGGCGCCTACCGCAGCCGAGCGAAGCGCAGGTGGCGATATCAGTCAGACGACCTCTGCTGATGCGTTCCGACGCCAGCCGATGGCAGGGGTCAGCGTTGTGCCGTCGCCGCTTTGAATTGCTCCCACGACCGATGCAAACGTCGCCCAGGCGTTGCCAACGGAGCCTGGGGAGGATCGCTCGCCGTGGAACCTGGCCTCGAACACGGTGGCGTTTCTCGAAGCCCAGTCGAAGACGGTTCCTTCGCCAGTCGGGATACCTGCGTTGGCAGCCGCGATGAGCGCCGCTATAGCTGCGCGATAGACAGGCACCGCGTGCCGTCCGTCGTTGTCCGCGCCGATCATGGCGTGCACAAGAATCAGGGCCTGGTCATGCGCACGGTCACCCAGTGTTCCGTCAGTGGGCGATGGAATCGACGAGGGTCCGGCAGCCGATCGTTCCGCGATCAGGGAATCCGCGATCGCGATGGCGCCTCTGGAAGCAGGTCGGCTGCACCATCTCGGTGCTCGGTGGTCCCGCTGAAGCCGGGCGTCGCCGTTGACGAACGGCGTGCTCACCAGATCGACGGTTCGCGTTGAAAGATCGATGATCGTCGTGAGATATCGACCCCCGTGTCGCTGCTGGTGCTCCGCGGAAACGCCGAGAAGGGTTAGGCCGAGGGCGAGCTTCCCGTCGGGAGACACGTCGATATCCGCGACAATGCGGCGATCGTCGGGCAGTCCGGCAAATCCTGACAGTGGGCCGATGTCCTCCCGATGATCTATGGCTACATCGTAGGAGAAGATGTGCGGAAGGCAGTCGTTCCCCGGCGCAATCTGTAACAAGGTCGATATGCCTTGCGCTGTCCAGAAGGCTAGCGGTCCATCAGTGCCGATCGTGGCGACCGTGCCGTCGTCGAGACGAACGAGGCGATGCTTACTCCATCCCGAGAGCAGGGCCCAGCTGCCGTCGGGTGATATGTCGAGGGTCTCCGCTCCGCTGAGCGAGTCGAAGGTTCGCACGTATCGACGTACCCCGGCGACGGGATCAAGTGTGACCAGCGCGCCTCGGTCTCCGCCATGAGATTCCAGTAGGACCAGCTGCCCGTGCTGATCGGGGACAATAGCGATCACCGATGGGCCGAACTCCGCAGCAAAGACTTCTCCGTCGTCAGAGAATCGTCCTGCCTGCGACCATGGAAACGTCAGGCCGGCCGGCGCGGCATCGTCCCAGCGAGAGAGATTCCGCCCGTCGCGAGCACCGAGGTCGAGCCCGCCGGGCAGGTTGGCTGCGTGGTGGGAAGGCCAGCCCGCGAAAGCCGTGTCGGTCAGGTCGTGGCGGCGTGCAGCGTGGGTGATGACAAATTGCGAGGGACCGAGAAACCTGCCGGTATCGTCAACAACCGCATCCCCGAAGCCGCGACCGCGTCCGCTCCACAGTGCTTCCGACAGTGACTCCACGGTTCGGAAAGTGTCTTGGTCATCCGGAAGCAGTTGCTGCACGGACTCGATGTAGATGAATCTGGCCGACGCAGCTGCATCGGAAGGTTCGTGACGACCATGCTGCTGGCTTCTGAGCGGCGGAGGCGCGATTGTCGGAGGCGCGATTGTCGGAGGCGCGCTTGGTGGTGGCGCGCTTGGCGGTGGCGTGACCGCGGGTGTGACTGGTGGCGAGGGCGGCGTCGTACGAGGGGTCTCGTCATAGTTGATCGATGGTGACCGATCGAGAACGCTTTCGCCGGATGTCGTGGCTGGATGAGCAGTCTTGGCTGCGGCCTCCAGCGCTCGCATCTTTCTCCAGGCGAATTGAGCGTGCTCCATGACGCCGTAGCGGAAGTTCGCGTGACTGACCCAGGTCCTGATGGCCGCACCGCTTGGGCGCGGCTCGATGTCGACAGCGATAGTCGGGCCGTTGACCTTCATCCGATTCCGGGCGCGGAACTCGAGACCATCGCTGCCGAGTTCCCAGGTTCGTCCGGAGAACACCTTCCTGACAACAAATGCCGCTTGGGTGGGGGTCAAGGTGGTCGACAGGTAGGTCTGACGACGGATCACTATCTGAATATATGCATTCCACCCTGTGGCTCCGAGGATGAGTAGACCGAGCCACCAGACAGACGTGCCGAGCAGGCTCAGGCCGACCACTGCCAGGACGACGAAGAGTGCTATTGCGATGGGCATCCGTACTCCCGTATCCAGTCATTACACGCGTCTTCAGTTCGCAGCGACGCGTCGGCTTCGAGGCGGCACGATCGTGTGGCGGACCCGAATGTGAACTCCTGCATCGATGACCTTCCAGCTCGTCTGTGCGCGGCGGTCTGCGGTCGCGACACGACCTGACTACCTCAGGCGTGAGGGGAGCGCTGGCCCGTTTCGAACTCCCTGACGGACAGGGGCTCAGAACCATGCCTGCCACTGAAGTCTTGTTTCGCCTAACTACGGTGTAACTACGGGATGGCCGCAATGCTCGCAGTTGGACGGATGGCCCCATTTCACCCACGTCAATCTGCCGCAATGTCTATTGGGGCATTTCACCTTGACGTGTTCGCCGTACCTGGGATCCGTCGGCATGTTCCCCCCAATCCCCGCGAACCACAGCGTCCCCACGCCGAATCACGTCGCGAGAGTCCCTAATCCCCCCGGGCGAATGCCCGATTCGGCCTAGTGTGCTCTCGACCAGTCCGGTTCGCCAGCCCTTCGCAACAAAATTTCTCAACTGCCTTGCCCGCAGTTTCCGTGAATGATTGGCTTGCGCAGACGTTCTCGGTCCACGCGATGAGGAGAACCGGATAGGCCGCCGAGCAGGCGAGAGCATGTGCTGCCTTCGGCTCGTCGGGTGGAGGAGCCAGGCGCGCTTCCTGACGTCAGGCGACCCCAGCGGCTGAGGGGCGATCGTTCGACCTGTCGGCGATAGCCGGGCGTCGTGATCCCGATCCGCCCGACTGATGCGTGCGGACCCGAGTACGAAAAGGCCGGTCCCTGGGGGACCGGCCTCGGATGGATCCGGGTGGGCGATACTGGGTTCGAACCAGTGACCTCTTCGGTGTGAACGAAGCGCGCTACCACTGCGCCAATCGCCCGGATGGTGGTGCTGGTGTTTCGTATGGGGTGGTGCGGGTGAAACCTTAGCGCATCATTGCAGCGACGATCTAATCGGGCCGGGCTACTCTTGCTGCAGGACGGAGATCCCGTCGCGTTGGAGACGTGATTGTGACTTTCTCGCACGACACCGAGCAGGCGCTCGGGACGCTGGTCCGGCTCGTCAACACCATGCCCGGACCGAACAGCCAGGTCGACTCGCTGGAGACCCTCGAGGAACTGGAGAAGTTCGTCCAGGAGCGGGAGTTCAGCGCGGTCGACACGTTGTCGGACAAGGACCTGGCCGAGGTCCGCGATCTGCGGCCGCTGTTCGCGCCGGTGTTCACCACGGATTCCGACGCGTCCGCGGCGACGATGATCAACGCGATCATCGCGCGCGGTACGTCGACTCCGCGGCTGACCAACCACGACGGGCACCCGTGGCACATCCACTACTCCCGCGCCGGCGCGTCGCTGGCGTGCCGGATCACGGTGGAGTGCGGGATCGCGCTTGCCCAGGTGATCTCCGCCGGCGAACGCGAACGCCTCCGCCGCTGCGAGGCGCCGGACTGCGACGACGCCCTGATCGACCTGTCACGGAACCGCTCCAAGCGGTACTGCGACGCCCGCACCTGCGGCAACCGCTTGCATGTGGCGGCGTACCGCGAACGCCGCAAGGCGTCGGGGGAGTAGGCGCGCGGACCGCCACCACTCACCAAGCTCGCCATCACTGGCCGGCCGCCGCCTGGCGACCGGCCAGTCGGCTTCTTGGCGTGGGGTTGGTGAGTGGCTGAGGTCCGGGGCGGATCCCCAGGCCATCACAATTTCCTGACGCCGGCGCGCGCCCGCCGCGCATGACCGGGCCAGGCCGATTGTGATGGCCTGGGGATCCGGCCTACGGGTTGGGGTTCTCCGCCGATCGTTCCGCGAAGATCTTCGCGACCTGGGCGGTGATGGTGCCGGGCGCGGTGAGGTCGCGGTCGTCGACCCGGTGGATGCCTTGTACGTCGCGTGTCGTCGATGTGAGGAAGATCTCCTCGGCCTGGAACAACTGCTCCAGCGGTACGTCGCGCTCGACGCCGCCGAACCATTCGAGGATCAGGCCGCGCGTCACGCCCGCCAGCGCACCCGAATCCAGCGTCGGCGTGACGAGCTCACCGTCGTACACGCAGAAGATGTTCGAGCCGGTGCCCTCGGCAAGGTTGCCGATCGTGTTGGCGAAGATCGCCTCGCTGCCGCCGCGCTCCTTCGCGTAGGCGAGCGCGAGGACGTTCTCGGCGTACGACGTGGTCTTCAGGCCGGCGACCGCGCTGCGCTCGTTGCGGATCCACGGCACGGTGACGATCGCGGAGGTCGCGGACGGCCGCTTGATCTCCTGCGTCGCGATCAGGATCGTCGGCCCCGACGTACCGCGATCGGACGACAACGGTGAGACACCACCCGTGTACGTGATCCGCAGTCGAGCGAACTCCATGTCGGGATCGAGCACGGCCGCGATGCCGGTCTCGATCGCCGCGACATCGGGGGTCGGCAGGCCGAGTCCGACCGCGGAGCGGACGAGCCGCTCGAGATGCCGTCGTACTGCGAACGGGCGGCCGTTCTCGACCTTGATCGTCTCGAAGACGCCGTCGCCGGTGGTCAGCCCGTGGTCGAGCGGCGAGACGGTCGCCTCGTCGTCCAGCAAGGCGCCGTTGAGCCAGATACGCATGTGGTGCTCCTTCCGCGCAACACCTTAGTGCGCAGGGGATCCGGTACTGCGAGGTGACCAGCTGATGACGGTACGTCGACCTGCCGGCGGACCCCGATTTTTGATGTCGGCCCGGGATGGGCTAATGTTCTTTTCGCGCCGGGGGACACTGGAACCCGGTCGCACTGCGGACGTAGCTCAGTTGGTAGAGCGCAACCTTGCCAAGGTTGAGGTCGCCGGTTCGAACCCGGTCGTCCGCTCGGAGAGGGTTCGGCGGGCCTACTTCTCAGTGCCAGCTTTCTCAAAGCCAGCTTACTCAGTGGTGGAGTGGCCGAGAGGCGAGGCAACGGCCTGCAAAGCCGTGTACACGGGTTCGAATCCCGTCTCCACCTCGAAACCTCAGTAGTCTTGAGTTTCCCGGACGATTGGCGCAGCGGTAGCGCGCTTCCCTGACACGGAAGAGGTCACTGGTTCGATCCCAGTATCGTCCACGAAGGCGATGGGCGAGTCGTGCCGACGGAAAGCGTCGGCCGGCTCGCCTTCGTCATTTGTGCGGCTGCGCTTCGCTTGCCGCGAGCGGGGGCTTCGCCACCCGCACCCCCTGCGCTCGCTTCGCTCGGCGGCTTGGGCTGGGCTCGGCAGTCAGGTACCAGCTTGGGTTGGACTGGGGCGTAGCCCGGCCGCGTGGGTTGGGCTGGGCGGTCGGTTCACCGGCTGGGTTGGGTTTGCTGGTCGGCGCGGTCGCGGGACTTGGGGTCGGCAGGGGTTGCCTGCGGGAGGTGGGGGCGGCTCGCCGTTAGGTTGGGGTTGGCAGTCAGTTCAGCTGCGGGGCTCGGCCTCGCGCTCACTCGGCGGGACTCATCGCGCCGCGCAAGACGGGGAGACACAGTCACCATGTTCAGCAGGACCATCATCGGTACCTCAATTGCTGTTGCCGCACTCGGAGCGGCTGGCCTGCTCGCGGGCTGTGGCGGCGACAAGACCAAACCGGTCGGCGGCGCGCCAGGTCAGGCCAGCGGTACGACGTCGAGCGCGAAGCCGAGCGTGAGCGTAGCGACCACCGCCGCCCCGGAGACCAAGCCGGTGTCGGATGCGGCTGTGATTGCCAAGGCGCTTCAGGCGGCCAGTGGGGGGCACGTCAAGTCGCTGTGGACCTACACCGAGGACACGGATCCGAATAACCTGATCGGTCGGCCGGGCGGCTACACGTCGGCGACGTTCGTGTACGACAACCGTGTCTCCGGCTGCAAGGCCAAGCCCGACAGCATGTGCGGCGCGCAGGTGGAGCAGTTTGCGACGGCCGACGACGCCAAGCGGCGTCAGGACTACATCGCGGGTATCTACAAAGCCGCGCCGATCCTCGGGACGGAGTACCTGACGGTGGAAGAAACGACGCTTCTGCGCGTGACCGGGGAGCTCAAGCCGTCGATCAACCGGCAGTACGTCGCGGCCTTCAAGGCAGCGCTGACCAAGTAGTGGTTGGAGATTGTTGAGGTCGGTTGGTGTGGGGCGGGAAGACGAAGCGGGGGCTGCCGTTAGGGGACGGGGTTGTTTGGGTTAGGCCGGCGGAGTGCATTACGTGGGCTGAGGCGGTGTTGGTGGGGTGGCATTCGCCCCAGAGGGTGGGGATTGCTAGGTCTTGGTGGCAGTAGGTGAGGGCTGCTGTTAGGGCCTCGGTGGCGTAGCCGTGGAAGCGGTGGGTGGGGAGTACGGCGTAGCCGAAGCTCCAGTTGGCTAGGGGGTCGTCGCTGGCGCCTCGGCCTACCCAGCCGAGGACTTCTGCGGCGGTTCGGCGGTGATGATTAATTGGGCGTGGGTGCCGTTGGCGTGGGTGTTGACCCAGTCGCGGACGCCTTCGCGGTCTCGGGGGCCGTAGTCGTCCATGAAGCGGGCGACGCGAGGGTCGGTCCAGAGGGTGCACAGGGCGGGGTAGTCGGACTCGACCGGCCAACGGAGGGTCAGGCGGTTGGTCAGTACGGGCAGGGGCATCGCTCGACTCCTGGTGCTCGGAAGCTCCCCGGAAGTTACCCGGGGAGATTCGGCGGCTGCCATCGGTTAACCGGGTTGTATGGTCGGCATCAAACATATGTACGATGGCGATCTAACAACTGGGATGGGTGGTGGGTCGTGCGCGCATTGGAGCAGGCCTCGGCGGGTGGGCCAGGGGATATGCGGCTGGTCGAGGTGGAGGCGCCAACAGTTGCGGCGGGAGAAGTGTTGGTGCGGGTGGGCGCCGCCGGGGTGAACTTTGCGGATGTGATGCAGACGCGAGGGACGTACGACGGTGGGCCGCGCCCGCCCTACCTGGCCGGATTCGAGGCAGCAGGTGAGGTCGTGGCCGTGGGGAGTGGCGTGAGCGACGTGGCTGTGGGGGAGCACGTTGTCGGGACCGGGTATGGGGCGTTTGCGGAGTACATGGTGATGGCTGATTTCGTGGCGGTGCCGGCGGGGTGGGCTGATGAAGAGGCGCTTGGGATGGTGTTGAACTGGGGGACGGCGCTTGCTGCGCTCCGCCACCTGGGGCAACTGACGGCCGGTGACGCGGTGCTGATCCACGCGGCCGCGGGTGGGGTCGGGCAAGCGGCGGTGCGGATCGCTAAGTACTACGGGTCGACGGTGATCGCGACGGCGTCCGCGTCGAAGCATGACGTCGTACGGCGGCTTGGGGCGGATCGGGTGATCGAGATCGGGGAGTTGAAGGCCGAGGTGAGTGACGCCAGCGTTGATGTCGTTCTCGAGTCGGTGGGTGGTGAGACGTTCCGGCGGAGTATCGAGGTTGCGCGGCGGGTGACGGGGAAGGTCATCGTGATCGGTGCGGCCGCGGGGGAGTCCTCGATCAGCAACTGGGAGTTGAACTTCAAGCATCCGGTGCAGGTGATCGGGCATCACCTCACCACGTTCATCCAGCAAGCGCCGGAGCTGTTCGCCGACGTGATGGCCGAGCTGGGCAAACTCATCGACGCCGGTCTCTATCCGCCCGGCAAGCCGACCGTCTACGACCTGGCGGACGGCCCGAAGGCACTCGCGGAACTCGAGGCCGGCGTCACGATCGGCAAACTCGCCCTCAAGCCGTGACAACAGACTGCGCGACCCGAAACCCGAGATCCTCGATCGAGAAGGTCGGGTGCGAGCGGCGGCGGACTGTTGAGCCGACGGAGCGTTCCGGGTCGGCGTAGCCGCCGCCACGGAAGATGCGGTAGGAGCCGTAGGCCGAGGGATCGTACAGATCCCAGCACCACTCCCACACGTTGCCGAGCATGTCGTGCAGCCCCCACGCGTTGGCCGCCTTCCCGCCCACGGCATGCGTCCGCCCGTCGGAGTTCTCGGCGTACCAGGCGATCTCGTCGAGCTCCCCATAGCGGTACGCCGGTACGCCCGCCGTGCATGCCCATTGCCATTCCGCGTCGGTCGGCAACCGATAGCCCGGCGAAGCCCAATCGCAGCTCACGTCCGAGCCGGAGATCTCGTACGCGACCGGGAGCCCCGCATCCGCAGACATTTGGTTGCACAGGGCAACTGCGTCGTACCAGCTGACGCCTGTGAGCGGTACGTCGCCCACCGTCACGGGATAGCGCGCCAGCCGGAACGCGGGCACGTCGACGTGCCACCGACGGCCGACGCGATCATCGCGCAGGAAGACGAGGCCGGCGGGAATGTCAACCAGCATCAGTAGAACCGGCGGAGCTTCGGCCACAGCGTGGACCACGGCTCCGCGGGCGCCTCGCAGACGAACAGAGTGGCGCCGTCCTCGTCGTTCGAGACGATGGCGTCGATGGTCCCGACCTGTTTGCAGTCCCGGAAGTCCGACGTCGGCCAAACACCGACGAGCAGGACCGGGCCGGTGTTCGTGTCCGGCGGGCGTTCCCAGTCGGCGAAGCTCATGTGGCCGGAGTACGCCGTGGGCAGGCCGTGCGATGGCCCGTACCGCCGAAGGGCGCCGGCTTCGCCGTAGTTGCCGGTGAAGATCGTTGCCGTCGACTGCTCCGCCGGCGGGATCTGCGCCCACGCGGTCGCGACGGAGGCGGTGAATGCCGGCCAGCCGATCTGTTCGCCCTGCTCCTTGTTCACCGGGATGACGAAGTCCGCGGCGGACGCGGGCAGCACCGGCAAGGTGAAGACGGCCGAGGTCAACACCGTCAGCACCAGACCGATGACCGCCGGGATCCGATGCTGGTCGATCCATCGCAGCGCCGGCTCGCAACCGGCCGCGACGAGGACGAGCAGGAGTGGCAACGCGTAGTACGACTTCCCGCCGGCGATCAGGACCGCCACGCACAGCACCGGGTAGGCGAGCGCGACGGAGCGGGCCCATTGCAGCTTCTTCCACAGCCGAAGGAACCCGGCAATCCAGATCGGGACCAGGAACGGCGACAGCTGCAGGATCTGCAGCGGGATGAACATGATGCGGTTCTCGGTGCCGTCGTCCTCGCTGATCCCGCCGGCGACGGTGAGCTGCGGCCAGCCGTGCTGGAACTGCCACAGCACGTTCGGCAGCGCGACCACCCCGGCCACGGCGACGCCCGCGAGCAGCCACCACGAGCGCAGTACGCTGCGCGGTCCGACGATCAGCAGCGACACGAGCAGCGCGCCGACAGGCAGCACCACGAGGTACTTGTTCTCCAAGGCGATCCCGGCCGTCAGCCCGAGCGCGAGCCACCAGCGGCCGTCGCCCGTGCGCAGCAGCTTCACCGCGAACAGCCCGATCAACATCCAGGCGAGCAGGTCGTACGTCGCCGTGGACACCATGTGCCCGACGCCGAGCACGAACCCCGACGCGGCGGCACAGATCGCGGCGAGCACCTGACCGCGCCGAGCACTGCCGAACTCGCGGGCGAGCAGCGCGATCACGATGATCGTCGCGACGCAGCTCAGCGTCGACAGCACCCGCAGCCCCATCACGGTGTCGCCAAAGATCGCGGTCGAGACGCGGGCGATCAACGGCGTCAGCGGCGGCTGGTCGATATACCCCCAGCTGAGGTGCTTGCCGGCGACCATGAAGTAGAGCTCGTCGCGGTGGTAGCCGTAGCGCCCGGAGAGCGCGGTCAGCACGACACCGACGAGCACCGCGAGGCCCACCACGGGCCGCGCAGCGAACGGATGCACCGGAGGGCGGGTCATGGCCGCATGTTGTCAGTCCGATGGGGTCGCCGCTAGTAATTCAGGAGCGGCCGCGCGATTCAGTAGAAGCACGCGTCCGGCGAGGGTCTCGTCCTCGACGAAGCGGACCACGCCGTCGGTCACCTCCTCGAGCGGAACCAATGCTGCTCCTCGCTCCGCAGCAGGCAGTGCGTCGCGCTCGCGCACACCGCGTTCGGTCGCGACCCAGTCCGGCACGACGCAGTTCACCCGCACTCCTTCGAGCGGCGCCAGCGTCGTCGTCAGCCGGATCAGGGCCGCCTTGGCCGCGCTGTACTCCGGTGACACGTGCGGCCCGAATCCCAACCCAGCAGTCGATCCCACGTTCACCACCGCGCCGCCACCCGCCGCCCGCATCCCCGGCAGAGCCAGCTGAGTTGTCAGCATCGGCGCCCGGAGATTCACCAGCAGCGAGTCGGTCCACCGCTCGACCGATGCCTCCGGGAAGCACGGTCTGAGCACAGCACCTCCGCCTGCGTTGTTGACCAGGATCTGCGGTTGGCATGCCATCAGCTCACCGACCGCGTCGTCGTCCCGCATGTCCACCTGCACGAACCGCGCCGACGGTCCGATCAGCTCCGCCGTACGCTCGCCGCCCGCAGCGTCGATGTCCGCGACCACCACCGACGCACCCGCCGCAGAGAGGCGTTGAGCGATCGCGCGGCCGATGCCGACCGCGGCTCCGGTAACTATTGCGACCTTTCCGGTGATGTCCATGCCCGAAGGCTGCCACGGGCCGCCGACAGTCCGGGATGATTTGATATGTCAACCAGACAACGGGCGAGGGGACACGCAGGTGGCACTGCTGTACGAGCGGATCTGCGCTCACGTCCTGGAGCAGCTCCGGCGCGGCGCCCTCCGGCCGGGGGACCGGGTGCCGTCGGAGATGGAGCTGGCGGCCCAGTTCGGGGTCAGCCGGATCACCTCCAAGCGCGCCCTGGAGGTACTGCGTGAGGCCGGGCTGGTGGAGCGCATCCGCGGCAAGGGCACCTTCGTCGTACGGCGCCTGCCGGACCTCACCGACCTGACCATCCCGCTCCGTACGACCCCGCGGCGGGAGGCCCGCTCGATCGCGCTCATCGTCCCGGACATGTCCGAGGCGTACGGGCTGGACCTGCTCAACGCGATCGAGGAGCGCTGCGCGGAGTACAACGCCCACCTGGTCGTACGGCGAACCCATGGGCGTCAGTCCGATGAGGAGAAGGCGGTCGACTCGCTCGTAGCCACTGTGGACGGCCTGATCGTGTTCCCGGTGCACGGCGACTTCTACAACGCCAGTCTGCTGCGGCAGGTCCTCGACGGATTCCCGGTGGTTCTCGTGGACAGACATCTGGCCGGCATCCCCGTAGCCGCCGTACACACGGACAACGTGGCTGCCGCTCGCGCACTAACAGCCCGCCTGCTGGAGCAGGGCCATGAACACATTGCCTTCGTCTCGCCACCGCCAGTGAACACGTCCTCGATCGAGGACCGTCTGGACGGCTTTCGTGCGGCGTTCACCGGCCGCGGCCACGCGTACGAGCTGACCGACCTCCGCAGCACCTTGCCCGGATCGACGACCACTGAGAGCGTGCGCGCAGACCTGGACGTCATCCGCGCGTTCCGCGACCGCATGCCGCAGGTGACGGCGTACTTCGCCTGTGAGTACAACCTGGCCCGCATGGTCGACCGGGTCCTGGGCGATCGGGTCGTCGCGTGCTTCGACTCACCGGGCGACTCCATCGGCGGACCGCCGTACCTGCACATCCGGCAGAACCAGACCGAGATGGGGCGTCGCGCCGTCGACCTCCTGCTCGCCCAGCTCCGCGGCGAAGCGGTGCCGAACCTCTCGCTGGTCCCGTTCGAGATTGTCGAGGCAGCACCTGACTTTCGGCAGTAGGGGCAGCCTCTCGCGACTGTGTAGCGTCTACGGCATGAAGTGGCGGCGCCTGGGGGACGTGGGTCTGTGGGCCGCGTTCAGCCTCCTCGTCCTCGCCGAGAGCGGCGCCCGGCACGATCCGTACTGGTTCCGCGCAGCGTGCATCGCCGTACTGGCGTTTGCCGTCTATGGCCGGCGCAGGTGGCCGCTGGCAGCGTTAGCCGCGGTGGCGTGGGCAGAGATCGTCATACTGGCTCTCGCACTCGGTACCACGAATGGTGTGCAGATCTCACTCGTGCCAGCGATCAGCCTGCTGAGTTATCTGGCCGGTCGGCGCGAGACACAGCTCAAGCACTTCGTCCTGCTGTGCAGCTGGTCGCTGCTCGGCATGCTCATCCTCGCTCTGACCGTACGACGGGGTGCGCAGGCGACCGAAGCCGTTCTGACGTGGCTGTTGATGCTGCTGCTCGCTCTGCTGCTCGTCGTACTGCCGTGGTTGATCGGGCGGTACCGCGCTCAGCAGGCGCTACTGGCAACCGCCGGCTGGGAGCGGGCCGAGCGGATCGAGCGCGAGCAGCAGATGGAGATCGACCAGGAACGGCTGCGTGAACGGTCGCGGATCGCCGAGGACATGCACGACTCGGTCGGCCACGAGCTCAGCCTGATCGCACTGCGCGCCGCGGCGCTCGAGCTTGACCCGTCGCTTCCCGACGTACACCGGCGGGCAGCGGGGGAGTTGCGTGAGTCAGCAGCCACGGCGACAGAACGGCTCGGAGAGATCGTCGGCGTACTGCGTGATCAGGACGCACCGACGATGCCGCACGACGAAACCGTGCGAGCGCTGGTTGAGCGCGCCGCAGCCTCCGGACTGTCCGTCCAGCTGACCGAGGACGTCGAGGGCGAGTTGTCGCCGATGGTGGATCGCGCAGTACACCGCGTGGTCCAGGAGTCGCTGACCAACGCGAGCAAACACGCCCCCGGCGCATCCGTGGCAGTCAACGTGACCACCGACAACCATGACGTCCAAGTCGAGGTCGTAGACACCGGAGCGGCGAGGCCTGTGGCTGGACCATCGGGCGGACGAGGACTGGACGGCCTACGAGAGCGAGTCCGCCTCGCCGGGGGCTCACTGACAGCCGGTCCGCGACCAGACGGCGGCTTTGAAGTCAGAGCGACGATGCCCAGAGCAGGCGGTCGACCAGAGCCCCAGACAGCTGCAGTAGAGCGAGCCACGGTACGACGCAGCGCACAGCGCGGGTTGATCACCGCCATAGCCGCACCGCTGCTGCTCGGTGCAGTAGTAGGTGCGGTTGCCCTCGGCTACTACCTCGTCGCCGGCTACAGCGCGATCCTGCGACCAGCGCAGTACGACGGACTCACCATCGGCCAGTCTGAGGCAGATGTAGAGAGGGTGCTGCCACGGATGCAGATGATCGATGCACCCTCGGAGGGCTACGTCCCGCCGGCCGACTGGAGTTGCCGGTACTACCGTCCGGCCGCTCCGTTCTCCAGCAACTACGTCTACCGGCTGTGCTTCACCGACGGCGCGCTGGTCGCCAAAGCGGTCGTGGCGAGCGGCTCCGTCGCACCAACTCCGGAGGGGAACGGATGATCAGGGTCATGCTCGCCGACGACGAGGCGATGGTGCGGGCCGGAGTCCGCGCGATCCTCGGCACCGACGACGAGATCGAGGTAGTTGCCGAGGCAGCCGATGGCGTCGAGGCCGTTGACGCGGTACGACGGCACCGGCCGGACGTCGCCGTACTGGACATCCGGATGCCGCGGATGGACGGACTCGTTGCGGGCGCAGAGATCCGGAAGACCGTGCCGGAGACCGCAGTCGTCATCCTCACCACCTTCTCGGAGGACGCCTACATCGCCCGTGCGCTCGGCGACGGTGCGAGCGGGTTCCTGCTCAAGTCAGGGGACCCGCGCGAGCTCATCGCTGGGTTGAAGGCAGTGGCCGACGGTGCGGCGTACCTGTCGCCCAAAGTGGCGCAGCGAGTGATCGCCGAGCTGAGCGCCGGATCCGGTGGCGGTGCGATGGCGCGGGCGGCCGCCGCGAAGGAGCAGGTCGCCGTACTGAGCCCACGGGAGTTGGACGTGCTCGGACTGGTCGGTGCGGGGCTGTCGAACGCCGAGATCGCGGCCCGGTTGTACCTGGTCGAGGGGACCGTGAAGGCCTACGTCAGCGCCGTACTGCTGCGGCTCGGCGTGAAGAACCGGGTCCAGGCCGCGATCGTCGCCCACGAGGCCGGACTGGTCACCTCCTGACCTGTTCGGGTCAGGCCGATGCATGCTCCCCGCCGGTCGGGATACTGGTCTCGGAACGCTCCGGGTGGTGACGTGGTGAGGACACCCGGTCATGGGATAGTGGTGCCTCCCGGAGCCCTCACCCTCCGGGGACAACCCAGCAAGCCTCCAGGGGCCACCCGCCCCCTCACAGAATCGGGGATCCAGGTCGTGACCGACTCGCACAACTCCGGACAGCACAAGGACCGGGAAGCGGCGGCGGCCGAGGTCCGGAGAATGTGGCAGCCGACCCCCTCCTGGACCCAGCCGGACCCTAACGAGACCGAGCCGGCCGAGGAGAAGGACGAGCAGCAGCCCGACGCTCTGTCCCAGGAGTTCGCAGACGACTCCTGGTCCACACCGGCCGCCGACGAGCCGGTCGACCAGCCCGCCCCGTGGACGCAGCCGCAGGCCACCGCGCCCGCACCGTCCTGGACGCAGCCGGTCGCGGAGTCCGCCGCAGCGTCGTGGACGCAGCCCGAGGAGTTCGACGAGGAGCCCGTCGTCGAGCCGCACGCTCCCGACGCAACCGAGCCCGCAGCTGAGAGCCCGGACCAGACCCCGGCCGGCCCGAACAGCCCGGTCTTCGGCGGTTCCTCGTTCCACGGCTCAGGTTCCGGCCCGGAGCAGAGCGCCGCGGGTCAGCCCCAGGCCGGTCAGCCCGGCGTACCAGGGCAGGCTGGTCAACCAGGGCCGCAGCGTGGTCAGGGCGGTCAGCCGCTGTCCCCGGCTGCGCAGCACTTCTTCCCGCAAGGCATTCCCGGCCAGCAGCCGCCGCAGCCCCCGCAGAACCTGTCGTTCCGCACGGACGACCTGATCCAGGCTCTGCCGTTGCCACGTGAGGCTCCGGCCGAGCGCGGCGTCCGCAGCATGCTGAAGCTCCGTCCTGGCGGCTCTGAGCGGTCTGAGCGGCTTGCACGTGCGACGGCGGCGACGGCCTTCCGGCGTCCGGTCACGATCGTCGTGGCCAACCCGAAGGGCGGCTCCGGCAAGACGCCGACCACACTGCTGCTGTCCGGTGCGCTCGGTCAGGCCCGTGGTGGCGGTGTCGTGGCGTGGGACAACAACGAGTTGCGCGGCAACATGCACCTGCGGACCCACGACACGAACTCCCGGTCCACGGTCACGGACATGCTGCAGGCCATGCCGATGCTGACGCAGCCGGACGCCCGGCTCGGCGACGTCGCGGCGTACCTGCGGCACCAGGTGTCCGGTCAGTACGACGTGCTGACATCGGCGACCACGACGTACGCGCAGATCGAGGCCAACGACTTCGATCTGATCCACCGGTTGATGAGCCGGTTCTACAAGGTTCTCGTGATCGACACCGGGAACAATGAGGGCTCCAGTAACTGGCGGGAGGCGATGAAGGCAGCGGACGCCCTCGTTATCCCGATCAAGTGGAAGAGCCTGTCCTGCGCGGCAGCCGTCCAGATGCTCGAAGAACTCGACAACCAGGGCCCCGAGGCGCAGCGGCTGATCCGCCGTGCCGTGATCGCGGTCTCGAACGGACCCGGCGACGTCAACAAGGAGGTCGAGAAGCAGCTCCGGCCCTATTTCGAGTCGCGCGCGGCCGCCGTTGTCGACATCCCCACCGACATGCACATTGCGGCCGAGGGTCCGATGGACCACGCCGCGCTGCAGCCCGCCACCCGGCGCGCTGCCTTGGAGCTGGCAGCCCGGGTGTCGGAGCAGGTGACGATCGCCCTCAACGCTCCGCGCTGAGGACAGCAAGACTCAACTGGCTGAGGCGGTCCGGATCGGCAACGACGTCGTACGACGTGATCCGGTCCGCCTCGCTGGTGAAGGTGATCGCGAGCATCAGCCGCCCGCGAGGTGCCAGGACCAGTCCGACCTCGCCGTTGACCAGAGCGAGTTCGGCCAGGTCAGAGCGGCGCGACAGCAGGACAGTGCCCTCAGCCACGGCCCTCGCACCGCGTAGCTCGGCAGCCATGCCGGGGGACAGCACCGTGGCGTCGACGCGGCGGACGACGTCCGGGTCCAGCACCGCCAGAATCGCGTGCAGATCACCTGCTCGGGCTGCGTCGAGGAACGCGGACACCACGCGGCGCTGTCGGGCCAACTCGACCGCGGGCACCGATGGCGTGCCCTGCACCTTCTGGCGTGCACGGCTGGCCAGCTTCTTCGTCGTCACCGGGTTCCGCTCGACGATGGGCGCGATCTGCGCGAACGGTACGGCGAACATGTCGTGCAGCACGAACGCGATCCGCTCCGCCGGCTCCAGCGTGTCCAGTACGACGAGCAGCGCCCGGCTGACCGAGTCCGCGACGAGCGCCTCGTCCTCAGGGGTTCGGCGGACCGCCGGCAACTGCTCCAGCTCGTCGGGATCCTCAGGCGGGGCCTTGCGACCGCGCAGCATGTCCAAGCAGATCCGTGTCACCACCGTGCGGAGCCAACCGCCCAGATTGTCGATGCCGTCCGTGCGGTCGAGCCGGATCCACGCCTCCTGCACTGCGTCCTCGGCCTCACTGCGCGAGCCCAGCAGGCGGTACGCGACCGCCTCCAGCTTGCTGCGCTCTGCCTCGAAGGCCTCGGTCAGCTCGTCCACTTGGTCACCTTTCCGCGCTACCCGCCGTCACCCAGTCTGACGACCACGAGACGACGAAGGTGACCATGCTGTTGCATCTGGATTCCAGTGCCAATCGCTCCGACGAGTCGGTGTCCAGGAGGCTGACCAGACTGTTCGCGGACCGCTGGCGGTCCGACCACGGCTCGACCGAGTACCGCTACCGCGACCTCGCCGCGGACCCGGTGCCGCCCATCGACACGGCGTACTGCCAGCTCGGTCGGCGCTCCGAGCGGGAGGGCGTCGTACCGCTGGAGCTGGTCGGAGCTCTGGTCGAGAACACCGCAGAAGCCGATGCCTGGGCGTTGACCGAGCCGCTGATCAACGAGGTGCTGGCGAGCAGCACGATCCTGATCGGGGCGCCGCTGTACAACTTCTCGCTGCCGGCCGCGCTGAAGGCCTGGATCGACCGCATCACCTTCCCCGGTGCGCTGGCCCTGGGCGACACCGAGGTAGTAGTGATCACCAGCCGTGGTGGTGCGTACGGTCCTGGGACGCCGCGGGACGGCTGGGACTACGAGGTGCCCTACCTGCGCGCGTACTTCACCAACTACGGCGTCCAGGACGACAACATCCGGTTCATCACTGCGGAGTTCTGTCTGGCCGGGCTGGTCCCGCGCCTCGCGCACCTGCGTCCGTTGGCGGAGCAGTCCCTGGCCGAGGCGATCTCAAGCATCGCGCCGGGACAGCACGCGACTGCCGAGCGCTAGTCCACCCACTGCCCACAGAACCAGGACGGTCGCACTCAGAGTGGGGGAGAGCGGGTCTGTGGTGCCGGTCAGATAGTTCTGGCCGGCACCACCGGGCAACAGCGCAGCAATCCAGACCAGTGCGCGCAGTGAGCTCTGGCTGAGCATGAGCGGCACGACGAGGAGCAGCAGGAACGCAACGGTCAGCGTGCCTGCCGTACTGCGAACCACCCAGGCGATCCCGGCGACGAACAAGCCGGCCACGGTCGCGTAGAAGCCGACCGACAGCAGGTCGACAACGAGCCCGCTCGCATCCCACTCAGCCCACGAGCCCGCGGCCAGACCTCCTGTCACGGAAGCGATCGCAGCCACCACGAGTCCGTAGCAGAACAGGGCGGGTGCCAGCACGGCCGCCTTGGCTAGTACGACGTTCCGCCGTACGGGAGTCCACTGGAGGGTCGAGCGGATGCTGCCGGTGGCGTACTCCGACGTCACAGTCAGCAGTGCGAAGGCGGCCAAGACCACCTGGACGATGAGGATCACCGAGGAGCCGAACTGGCCGACGGGCTGCGACTCGGCGTGCGCGCGATGGGAGTTGTCGTACGCGAGGCTGAACCCGTACTGCACCCCGAGCAGCGCTGTCAGCAGAACAGCCGCCACGATGTTCAGCCAGCTCGACCGGACCGTCCACAGCTTCGTCCACTCCGACCGCACCGCGTTCATCGCCTGCCTGCTTCCACGGGTTGAGGGTCTACTTGAGCTTGAGGCTTGCGCAGTCGGTGGCGGACCAGTTCGACGACGAGGGTGACGGCGAGCGCCAGGCCGATTCCGAGGACGACGCCCTTGAGCGGGTTGTCCTCGAAGGCCTTGCCGCCGATGAAGCCCACCAGCGTGCAGTACGCGCCCCAGCTGACCGCGGCGAGCGCTGCGAACGGCGTGAAGCTCCGCAGCGGGTAGCGCACCGAGCCCATGGTCAGCGTGACCGCGGTGCGGCCGCCGGGCACGTAGCGAGCGACGACGAGGACCAGACCGCCGCGTTCCTCCAGCGAGCGCCGGGCCCACTGGATGGCCGCGTGCCGCTTGGTACCTGGCTTGACCCGGTCGAGTAGCCGCCCGCCGGCGCCGCGGCCGAGGGCGTACGAGACGTGGTCGCCGATGAACGCGCCGATCGCCGCGACCACGATCACGGCGTACAGGTTGGGCTCACCGGTCGATGCGGCGAACACACCGGCCGTGACGACCAGGGTCTCGCTCGGGATCGCCGGGAAGAAGCCGTCCAGGGCTGCGAAGCCCCACAGCGCCAGATAGATCCACCACGAGGACATCAGCTCGTCAGCGAAGTGCAGGATCGCATCGCTCACGACGCCACCCCGTATTCGACGCTGTCGGCGGTGAGCTCCATGTACGCGTCCTCGAGCGACGCCTGCTCGGTGTGCAGCTCATGCAGCCGTACGCCGAGCTCGTGCGCGAGATCACCGACCCGCTCCACCGGTACGCCGGTCACGATCAACCGGTCGTCGGCCGAGTCCACACGCTCCGCCTCGGCCGTCAGCCGTTCCCGCAGTACTGCGTGGTGCCGGCGATCGGGGACGCGGACGGCGACCGTGCTGCGCGACGAGCCCGCGATCACCTCCGCGACCGGGGCGTCGGCGATCAGCCGGCCGCGCCCGATCACGACCAGCTGGTCGGCGGTCAGCTGCATCTCGCTCATCAGGTGGCTGGAGACGAACACCGTCCGGCCCTCGGCTGCCAGTGAACGCATCAGCTCGCGGACCCAGCGGACGCCGTCCGGGTCGAGACCGTTGACCGGCTCGTCGAACATCAGCACCTCGGGATCCCCGAGCAGCGCGCCGGCGATCCCGAGGCGCTGGCCCATGCCGAGCGAGAACTGTCCGGCCCGCTTCCGGGTGACCGGGTCCAGGCCGACGATCGACAGCACGGCATCGACCCGGCTGACCGGGATGCCATTGCTGTGCGCCATCGCGATCAGGTGGTTCCGCGCGGTCCGCCGCGGGTGCAGCGCCTTGGCGTCGAGCAGGGCGCCGACCTTGGTCAGCGGCGCCGGCCAGTCGGCGTACGGGCGGCCGTCGACGAGCGCGACCCCTGCGGTCGGGGCGTCGAGGCCGAGGATCATCCGCATCGTCGTGGACTTGCCGGCGCCGTTCGGGCCGAGGAAGCCGGTCACCCGGCCGGGCGCGACGGTGAGGTCGAGCGAGTCCACGGCGCGGGTGTCGCCATAGGTCTTGGTGAGTCCTTCAAGGGTGATCACGCTGTCGAAACTACGAATCCGGGCATCCCCGGCACATCGGACCAACGGCTGGACCGACCCCCGACTTTCGTCAGGTACGGCGGGCCTGTGGATACGCCGTCGGGTCGGCGTCGCGATGTCGATACCATCTGTGGCGTGACCGGCAATCGGCCGGTGACGCGCAACCGAGGAGTGCACTGTGTCGGAAGTCAAGGTCCATCTGGTCGGCGTCGAGGGCGAGGCTGAGCGGAGTGTGACCGAGACGACGACGATCGGGGAGCTGTTCGCCGAGATCTTCGGTCAGGACCGCTCCGCCATCGCCGCCCGCGTCAACGGCGAGCTGCGCGACCTGTCCCGGGTCGTCGCCGACGGCGACGAGATCGAGCCGGTCAAGGCAGCCTCCGCGGACGGCCGCGCGATCATCCGGCACTCGACCGCGCACGTGCTCGCGCAGGCGGTGCAGGACCTGTTCCCGGACGCCAAGCTCGGCATCGGCCCGCCGGTGGAGAACGGGTTCTACTACGACTTCGACGTCGCGACGCCGTTCACGCCGGAGGACCTCGGCAAGCTCGAGAAGAAGATGCAGCAGATCATCAAGGAGCGGCAGCGGTTCAGCCGACGGGTGGTCACCGACGACGACGCCCGCGAAGAGCTCGCGACCGAGCCGTACAAGCTCGAGCTGATCGGCATCAAGGGCTCCGCGGCCGACGCCGCCGAGGGCGCGAGTGTCGAGGTCGGCGGCGGCGAGCTGACGATCTACGACAACGTCCGCCGCGACGACAGCGTCGCGTGGAAGGACCTGTGCCGCGGCCCGCACGTCCCGGCCACCGGATACCTCGGCAACTTCAAGCTGATGCGCACGGCGGCGGCGTACTGGCGGGGCAGCGAGAAGAACCCGCAGCTCCAGCGCATCTACGGCACCGCCTGGGAGTCCCGCGACGAGCTGAAGGCCTACCTGACCAGGCTGGAGGAGGCCGCCAAGCGCGACCACCGCAAGCTCGGCACCGAGCTCGACCTGTTCAGCTTCCCGGACGAGATCGGCTCGGGGCTCGCGGTCTTCCACCCCAAGGGCGGCGTACTGCGGAAGGTGATGGAGGACTACTCCCGTCAGCGGCACGTCGAGGACGACTACGAGTTCGTCTACTCGCCGCACATCACCAAGGGCCAGCTGTTCGAGACCTCCGGCCACCTCGACTGGTACGCCGACGGCATGTATCCGCCCATGCACCTGGACGAGGAGCGTGGCGCGGACGGGCAGATCCGCAAACAGGGCCAGGACTACTACCTGAAGCCGATGAACTGCCCGATGCACAACCTGATCTTCGCGGCCCGCGGCCGGTCGTACCGCGAGCTGCCGCTGCGGCTGTTCGAGTTCGGCACGGTCTACCGGCTGGAGAAGTCCGGCGTCGTGCACGGCATGACGCGGGCCCGCGGCTTCACGCAGGACGACGCGCACATCTACTGCACCCGGGAGCAGATGCGCGACGAGCTGCGCAACCTGCTGACGTTCGTGCTCGGCCTGCTCGCCGACTACGGTCTGGACGACTTCTACCTCGAGCTCTCGACCAAGAACCCGGACAAGTTCGTCGGCTCCGACGAGGTCTGGGAAGAGGCCACCGCGACGCTCCGGGAAGTTGCCGAGGGCTCCGGTCTCGAGCTGGTCCCGGACCCGGGCGGCGCGGCGTTCTACGGCCCGAAGATCTCGGTCCAGGCCAAGGACGCGATCGGCCGGACCTGGCAGATGTCGACGATCCAGCTGGACTTCAACCTGCCCGAGCGGTTCGAGCTCGAGTACACGGCTCCGGACGGCTCACGGCAGCGGCCGGTGATGATCCACCGGGCGCTGTTCGGCTCGATCGAGCGGTTCGTCGCGGTGCTGACCGAGCACTACGCCGGCGCCTTCCCTCCGTGGCTCGCCCCGGTCCAGGTCATCGGCATCCCGATCACCGACGGGCATGTCGACTACCTGTTCGAGGTCGCCAAGCAGCTGAAGGCACAGGGCATCCGGGTCGAGATCGACGCGTCCGACGACCGGATGCAGAAGAAGATCCGCAACGCGCAGAAGTCCAAGGTGCCGTTCATGCTGATCGCGGGCGACGAGGACATGGCAGCCGGCTCGGTCTCGTTCCGGTACCGCGACGGCGAGCAGAAGAACGGCGTACCGATCGCGGACGCGGTGTCGGAGATCGTCGAGGCCGTCAAGAAGCGCGTCCAGGTATGACACCAGACGTCCCGGACTCGCCGTACCAGCCGGAGGAGCTGGTGCGGCAGGACGGGGTCGGGGAGCCTGACGAGTTCATGCGGCTGTGGACGCCGCATCGGATGGCCTACATCGAGGGCGAGAACAAGCCGACCAGCTCCGAGGCAGGATCGGGCTGCCCGTTCTGCCGGCTGCCGGGCTTGCCCGACACGGACGGGCTGATCGTGCATCGCGGCGACGCGGCGTACGCCGTCCTGAATCTGTACCCGTACAACCCGGGCCACTTGATGGTCGTGCCCTACCGGCACGTGGCGGACTACACCGAGCTGACCGGCGCCGAGGTCACCGACATCGCCGAGCTGACCCGCCAAGCGATGCAGGCCGTTCGCACGGTGTCGGGTGCGCAAGGCTTCAACATCGGCCTGAACCAGGGCGAGATTGCCGGTGCAGGCATCGCCGCGCACCTGCACCAGCACGTCGTCCCGAGATGGGCCGGCGACATGAACTTCATGCCGGTGATCGCCCACACCAAGGTTCTGCCACAGCTGCTCAGCGATACCCGGGCGCTGCTCGCCAAGTCCTGGCCCTAGTCGCCGGCCAGCGGCGGGTCGGTGTACTTGCGCCAACTGAAGTACGCCCGGTCCGTGAAGCTGCCCGGTACCTTGCCGAGTCCCTTGATGACGGTCGCCAGACCGTTGGCATGGCCAACGGAGTACAGGTAACCGGCGCCGGTGTCCTTGTCGATCGCGAGGACCGTCGAGCCTTGACCGCAAGGCGCCGCGACCAGGGTCTCGAACGCCTGCCAGGTCGACATCCGGATCGGCTTCACCGTCGACTGCATGATGTGCCCGCCGGCCACCGGGAACCGCGCGGTGTACAGCCGGCCGGTGCTGTGCGTCATCAGGAACGTGTCGTACGTCGCCGTCTGGCTGATCAACGCCAGCCCCTTCACCCCGCGGAAGTTCGACTGCCATCCGTCGTGGTGCCGGTACAGGTGACCGCTGGCGTCGGTCTTCACCGTCCGGCGATCCATGGTCCCGTCGTTGCGCAGCGACCACTCGGTCGTCCGGCTGCCGAAGGTCGACCGGTCGAGACTCCGATAGTTCTGCCAACCTGGGCCGACTCGGGTGAGCACCTTCTGCGACACGGTCCCGCCGCCGACCGGCGTCCGGTACGAGAAGTCGTAGAGGACCGATCCCACAACCGTCTGACCGGTGTGCAGCTCCGACCCTTCACCCGGGCCGTACCGGACTGCCGCACTGAGAGTTGTCTGACCGTCGGCGAAGATGTCCTTGCCGACGATCTTGTCGGCCACCTTCGTCACCGGCGCCGTCGCCGAGAACGTCTGCATCCGATGATCCCCGCCGGCCGTCACCGAACCGACCGAGATCGTGCACGGCGCCATGACCTTGCCCTGCCCCGCCGTCGCCGTAACGGCCGTGAGCAGTCCCGTGGTGAGCACTCCGGCTGCCATCAATCCGCCGTACTTCGCAAGCGTGCGCATTACCACCACCCCCTGTGATGATCGTTGGTGGTGGGACGCCGGACTGGACCGGAAAGTTCTCAGGTAGTACTCAGCGCAGGAACAGCGGCAGCATCGGATCGACGATGGTGGTCAGCGCGTCGAGCGTGACCTCGCGCGGCGGGTTCGTCAGCGCAGACACGCGAACCACGCGCCTGCCTTGCCTGAACACGAGTTCGCCCGCCTCGGGCAGGTAGTACCCGGGCTGACCGAGCGGGGCGAAGCGCGGTGGTGGCACGCGCTGGGACTCCGGGATCGTCGCCTGGTCGAACGCCTCGACGATCGACACGGTCGCCTCGAACGTCCCCCAGATGCACGTCAACGCGCCATTCACCCGGTAGTCGCGCCGCAGCTGCACCTGCAACCGGACGAACCGCTCCGCCGCCGAGGTGGACAGCTGACACGTCTCGTCCGACTGCCGAGCCGGACGAAGACTCTTCGGTACGGCGTCCCGAGCGGCCAGCGCGATCGCGACGGCCTTGGCCCGGTCGATCCCGTCCGCGTTACTCCGATCGATCCCGCCTGCCGGGGTGACCCGCACGGCTCGATCGCCGACATGGAAGACCAACCGTGAGTCGGCGATGAACGCGTCCGGTCCGAGCTCCGGCAACGACTTGAGGGCGCCTGCACCGTCCATCAGCCGGCTGATGGTGTCGGGCTGACTGGGCAGAGCGCTCACACCGATCGTGACGGCCCGGTCCTCGAGCAGCAGCGTGCACAGATCCATCGCGGGGAGGCCGCCGTCGTTCCAGGCGCTCGGCTTCGCTGTGACCGGGACCCGGAGCTTGGCGGTCAGCGTGCGCGTGATCGCCGTACAGACCTGCGGGCCAGCGGCTCCCGCCGTACCGTCCAGGCCCTCGGGTTGCGGGGGAGCGATGACGCTGGGGACGACCGCGCTCGGAGGTACGGCGTGCGGCCGCGAGTCGTTGGCGCGCTGAGCGACCGTACAGCCGCTGACCAGGAGCACAGCGAACATACCGGCCAGCAGACGCATCCCACACCTCCTCGCGTCCAGCATCGCTCGGAATCAGGTCTCCTGCAGGTGGAACAGGGTGGCATGTCATCGGATGGTGATCCGTCTGGACTACGATCGCGTCGCCATGCTTAACAGATTCCGGCAGTTCTGGACCAAGGTGATCACGCCGATCGCCACCCTCCTGCTCAAGCTCGGCGTGACCGCCGACATGGTCACGCTGGTGGGCACCGTCGGTGTGTCCGCCGGGGCGCTGATCTTCTTCCCGCGCGGCCAGTTGTGGCTGGGCGTCGTCGTCATCACCTGTTTCGTCTTCTCGGACCTGATCGACGGCCACATGGCCCGGACCTCGGGTACGTCGTCGAAGTGGGGCTCGTTCCTCGACTCGACGCTGGACCGGATCGCCGACGGCGCGATCTACGGCGGCCTGGTGATGTTCTACGCGAACTCGCACGCGGGCAACTCGACGCTGATGGCTGCCGTGACACTGTGGGCGCTGGTGATGGGCGCGGTCACGTCGTACGCGCGGGCGAAGGCGGAGAGCCTCGGGCTGAAGGCGAGCGGCGGCCTGGCCGAGCGCGCCGACCGGCTCGTGTTCACGCTGATCCTGGCGTTCTTCTCCGACGTGTTCAACCTACCGATCCTGCTGGAGATCGTGATCTGGTACGTCGCGGCGGCGAGCACGATCACCGTCGTACAGCGGTCGCTCTCGGTGCGTAAGCAGGTCCTCGCCGACCCGGCCAACGCGGGCCTGGACACCCCGCCGCCGGCGGAGCCGAAGAACGACTGACGATGGAGGGTCTCAAGCAGCGGGCGGTCGACGCGGCCTTCGCGCTCGCCTGGACCCTGGTACGACGCCTGCCTGAACGCACCGTCACCTGGCTGTTCCGGAAGGCCGCCGACCGCACGGTCCGCCGGAACGGCCGAGGCGTACGGCGCTTGCGCGGCAACCTGGCCGTCGTACGCCCGGAGGCCACTGAGGCCGAGCTGGACGCGCTCGTGCACGCCGGAATGCGCTCGTACCTGCGCTACTGGCAGGAGACGTTCCGGCTGCCGGAGTGGTCGGACGAGGAGATCGTCAACAGCGTCCGCACGGTCAACGAGAAGCTGCTCCGCGACGCGCATGCAGCCGGACGCGGCGTGATCTGCGCGCTCCCGCACCTCGCGAACTACGACCATGCCGGCGCCTGGGCCGGCCTGACCGGGATGCCGGTCTCGACCGTGGCCGAGCGACTCAAGCCGGAGTCGCTCTTCGACCGCTTCATCGAGTACCGCAAGCGGCTGGGGATGGAGGTCCTTCCGCTGACCGGCGGTGACGACGACGTGACCGCCGTACTCGCGGACCGGCTGCGGGCCGGCGGCTTCGTCTGCCTGGTTGCCGACCGGGACCTGTCCGAACGCGGCATCCCAGTCACGTTCTTCGGCCGCCCGTCGCGGATGCCGGTCGGCCCGGCCGCGCTGAGCCTGAAGACCGGCGCGCCGCTCGTCCCGGCGACGCTCCACTACGACGGCCCGGACCTCGTCATCACGTTTCACGACGCGATCGAGCCCGACGGCGGCGCGGCCGCGATGACCCAGCGCTGCGCCGACGCGTTCGCCGTCGGCATCGCGGCTCACCCCCAGGACTGGCACATGCTGCAGAGGATTTTCCTGAACTAGCAACCGCGGGGTGAGAATCGTCGTGTGAGGATCGGCGTGGTGTGCCCGTACTCGCTGGGCACGCCCGGCGGAGTGCAGAACCATGTCCGCGATCTCGCCGAGGCGCTGCTCTCGCTCGGGCACGAGATCTCGGTCCTGGCACCGGTCGACGACTTCGACACGGTCCCGCCGTACGTCGTCTCGTCGGGCCGCGCTGTCGGCGTGCCGTACAACGGCTCCGTCGCTCGGGTGACGTTCGGCCCGCGTACGGCGGCGCGGGTGAAGGGCTGGCTCGCGGACGGGGACTTCGACGTGGTCCATGTGCACGAGCCGACCACGCCGAGCGCGTCGATCATCGCGCTCTGGTCGGCCGAAGGCCCGTTCGTCGCGACCTTCCACACCTGGCAGGTCCGCTCGCGCGCGATGAGTGTCGCGTCGAGCCTGCTCCGTCCGGCGCTGGAGAAGATCGACGCCCGGATCGCGGTGTCCGAGAATGCCCGCTCGATGATGGTCCAGCACGTCGGCGGCGAGGCCGTCGTGATCCCGAACGGCCTGTACACCGCGCGATTCAAGGGCAGCCCACGCCTGGAGTGGATGGGCGAGGACGGCACGATCAGCTTCCTCGGACGGTTGGACGAGCCGCGCAAGGGTCTCGGCGTACTGCTGGACGCCGTACCGCTGCTGCTCGCCGAACGCCCGCAGCTGAAGGTGCTCGTCGCCGGATCGGGACAGGCGGACGAGGCACGCCGCTCGCTGCCGCCGCGCTATCGGGAGAACGTTCTGTTTCTCGGCCCGGTCGACGACGAGGCCCGCGCCGACATGCTCGCCGGCTCGGATGTGTACGTCGCTCCGCACCTCGGCGGAGAGTCCTTCGGCATCGTCCTGCTCGAAGCGATGGCCGCCGGCGCACCCGTGCTGGCGAGCGACCTGGCCGCGTTCCGCCAGGTCCTGGACGGCGGCCGGCTGGGGGAGTTGTTCGAGCCGGGCAACTCCGCCGAGCTCGCGTCGGGCATCTTGCGTCTGCTCGGTCGACCCGACGAGCGCGAGCGCCTCCGCTCCGCAGGGCTCGTCGCCGTACCGCAGTACGACTGGACGGTGCTGCTCCCCGAGCTGCTGTCCGTCTACGAGCTGGTGGCTAGGTGAGCTTCGCGGCAGTCGCGTTGATCTCCTCCAGGTCTCCTGACGTCGGGTGCCAGGGGAGCTGGAGAGGGTCGTCCTTGTAGCGGGGAATCACGTGCAGGTGGGTGTGGAACACCGACTGCCAGGCGTCGGCGCCGATGCAGCTGAGCAGGTTGGCGCCGTCGGCGTCGAGGCGCTCGATCACCCGGCCGACCAGCGACTGGGCGAGCAGGGTCGCGGCCATCAGGTCCTCGGCCGAGGCCTCGCGCAGGTCGGTCGAGTGGGTCCGCGGAATCACCAGCAGGTGGCCGCGGGTCGCCGGGTTGATATCCATGAACGCGATCGCGCGGTCGTCGGACGCCACCTGGGTCGACGGGATGGTTCCGGCCACGATCCCGCAGAAGATGCAGTTCTCGCTCATCCGCACAGGCTATACACTGCGCGAGCATCACAGAGTGCGGAGCCTGTCCACCCGAGGAGCCCGATGCCGGACGAACTTCTGCGCCCGACGATCGGCGCGGGTGTGGACATGTCCGTACGCCCGTGGCGGCTGATGTCGCAGGCGTACGTCGCCTTCTTCGGCGGCGTGATCGCGTCGACGGCCGTTGCCTTCCTCAACTCGCGCCGGCTCGGTGTCGACGCGGCCAAGCGCCGGCTGATCCTGCTGACCGGAGTCGTCGGCCTGATCGCCGTTGTCGCCCTGTTCGTCCTGCTCGACGGCGAGAGCCTGCAGGTCAGCTCACGCGTGGTGGCTGTGTTGTGCTTCCTGGTCCAGCTCCGGCTGCAACGCCCGATGGACCGCGCGTTCCAGCTTCGCGGCACGGACTACGGATCCCTCTGGGTTGTGGGGATCGGCCTCACGATCGGCGGGGCTGTGACGGAGGGTCTGATCCTGCTCCTGGTGACGGTGATCCGGTGAACGAACCGAGCGAAGCGCGTCTGCAGATGGCGGCGCATTGGCTGCGGATCGGCCACCCGCAGCGCACGCTGGACGAGCTCAAGGGGCTGACCGGCGAGACCGCCCTCGACTACCGCGCGTATCTGTTCCGCGGCGCCGCTCTGCACTCTCTCGACCGGAACGCCGAGGCCATCGACGTACTGCGTGACGGCTTGGCGCTGCACGGCCCGTTCCCGGCGTTGCTCCATGTGCTCGGCTCGGCCCTGCGCTCCGAGGGACGCCTGCCCGAGGCCGAGGCCGCGTTCCTCCAGGGTCTGAGCCTCGACCCGAACGATCCCGATCTCCTGCTCGGCTATGCGCGCGTTTGTCTGACAGCCGGCCAGGCAGACAAGGCAGGCGCACTGGTCGAGCGCGCCGCGTCGCATGCGCCGGAGAGCGCGGCCGTCTCAGCGGCTCGTGCGCAGGTGGCGTTCGCGCTCGGCAAGGACCGCGACATGCACCGCCACAGCACCGAGGCGCTGGCACACGATCCGGAGGACCCGAACGCGCGAGCCCTGCACGGTACGGCGTCCATGCTGACCGGCGACTCGCGGTCGGGCTACACGTCGCTCGCGTCGGCGGCAGCGTCCCAACCCGGTGACGCGGACCTGCGCGACGCGGCTCGCCAGGCGAAGCTGATCAACCACCCGTTGATGCTTCCGCTGCGCCCGTTCTCCCGGGTGAATCCGCTGATCGTCTGGGTCTGTGTCGTCGCGGTGATCTACGGCCTCCGTGCCGTCGGTCTCGCGCCGGTGTCCTTCGCGTTCGCCATGATCTGGTTGGCGTTCTGCGTGTACTCGTGGGTGGTCCCACCGCTGGTCCGCCGCTGGATCAACAGGAAGTGGGGTCAATGAGCAACGACCGGATCACCGCGCTGCGTAAGGCTGTCGAGGCCAGTCCGGATGACGTGATGCTGCGGCTGCTCCTCGCCGAGGGGCTCGCCACAGCCGGTGAGAACGAGGAGGCGCTCGACCAGTACGTCGTACTGCTTGATCAGCAGGGGCTTCCGGACGACCAGTTCGTCCCGGTGGGTGAGCTGGCGGCGGCGAACGGGCGGCTCGCCCTGCTGCGGAACCTGCTCGAAGCGGCCCGCCAGCAAGGCGTCGTCGAGGGCACGGGCCGGCTGCAGCAGCTCGTCGACGGCATGATCGCCGAGCGCAGCGGCGTACGGATCAAGGTCGGTCCGGAGGAAGACCAGGATCCTTTGAGCGCCGACGCGGTCAAGGAGACGACCACCTTCGACCAGGTCGGGGGGATGGACGAGATCAAGCGGGTGATCCACCGGATGGTGATCCTCCCGCTGAGCCGGCCGGAGCTGTACGAGAAGTACGGCCGCAAGTCCGGCGGCGGTGTGATGCTCTACGGTCCGCCCGGATGCGGCAAGACGCTGCTCGCACGGGCGACGGCGGGGGAGTGCGGTCTGCCGTTCATCAATGTCCGGATCGAGGACGTGATGGACCCGTACCTCGGGGTGTCGGAGCGCAATCTGCACGCTGCCTTCGAGCGCGCCCGCGCCAACGGTCCGTGCGTACTGTTCCTCGACGAGCTGGACGCGTTGGCGTTCGCGCGGCACAAGCACGGCGGGTCCGAGGCGCGGCGGCTGGTCGACGTACTGCTGCAGGAGCTCGACGCGATCGGCTCCGAGAATGAAGGCCTGCTCGTGCTCGCCGCGACCAACGCGCCGTGGGACGTGGACGAGGCGATGCTCCGGCCCGGCCGCTTCGACCGGGTGATCTTCGTGCCGCCGCCGGACGAGCCCGCCCGCGCGGACATCCTGACCGTGCTGACGAAGGACGTGCCGGCCGACGGCCTCGACCTGAAGGCACTCGCCGCGCAGACGCCGATGTTCAGCGGCGCGGACCTGCGTGCGCTGATCGAGCGCGGCGTGGACAAGGTCATCGACGAGGCGCTCACCAGCGGTGGCGAGCCGCCGCTGGACATGCGTCACCTGACCGAGGCGCTGGCCGCGGTGAAGCCGTCGACGCTCGACTGGCTGCACCGCGTCCGCTCGTACATCGAGTTCGCCAACCAGAGCGAGCGGTACGACGATGTGGCGGCGTACCTCAAATCCCGCGACGTACGCCGCCGCCTCAACAAGCCTTAGCTCATTTCATCTTGGCTGCGGCAGAGTCCGGCATCGCCTCGTAGCGGGAGAACTGACGGCTGAAGGTCGCCGCGCCGTGCGACAAGGACCGGAGATCGATCGTGTAGCGAGTGATCTCCACCTGAGGTACTTCGGCCTTGACCAGCGTCCTGTCGTCGCCGACCTTGTCCGTGCCGAGCAGCCGTCCGCGCCGCCCGGACAGGTCGCTCATCACCGCGCCGACCAGGTCGTCCGGCACGAGCACCGAGACCAGATCCACCGGCTCGAGCAGGCTGACGTGCGTGGCGGCCGCCGCCTCGCGCAGTGCGAGCCCGCCGGCCATCTGGAACGCCATGTCCGACGAGTCGACGCTGTGCGCCTTGCCGTCCAGCAGCGTGACCCGGATGTTCACCATCGGGTACCCGGCCGACACACCCTTCTCCATCTGGGCGCGGACGCCCTTCTCGACGCTCGGGATGAACTGCCGCGGCACCGCCCCGCCGACGACCTTGTCGACGAACTCGAAGTCGGATCCCTGCGGCAGCGGCTCCACCTCGATGTCGCAGACGGCGTACTGACCGTGGCCGCCGGACTGCTTCACATGCCGCCCGTGCCCCTTCGCCTTGCCGCCGAACGTCTCCCGCAGCGGTACGCGCAATTCCACGGTGTCGACGGTCACGCCGTACCGGCTGGACAGCGCGTCGAGCACGACATCGGAGTGCGCCTCGCCCATGCACCACAGCACGATCTGGTGGGTCTCCGGGTTCTGCTCGATCCGCAGCGTCGGATCCTCGGCGGCCAGCCGCTGCAACCCGACCCCGAGCTTGTCCTCGTCGGTCTTCGCATGCGCTTGTACGGCGATCGGCAGCAACGGCTCGGGCATGTTCCACGGCTTCAGCAGCAGCGGGTCCGTCTTGTCGGAGAGCGTGTCACCGGTCTCCGCCCGGGTCAGCCGGCCGATCGCGCACATGTCACCGGCGACCACCGTGCCGGCCGGGCGCTGGGTCTTGCCGAGCGGGAACGACAGCGCGCCGATCCGCTCGTCCTCGTCGTGGTCCTCGTGCGAGTTGTGCTCACCGAAGAACGACGTGAAATGGCCCGACACGTGAACCGTCGTGTCGGGCCTGATGGTGCCGGAGAACACCCGCACCAGGCTTACCCTGCCGACGTAGGGGTCCGACGTCGTCTTCACCACCTCGGCGAGCAGCGGGCCGTCCGGGTCGCAGGCGAGCCCCTTGCGGGCGACACCGTGCGGGTTGAAGACCTCCGGGATCGTGTGCTCGGGCGGCGACGGGAAGCCGCTCGTGATCACCTCGAGCAGCTCGAACGTGCCGACGCCGGAAGCGCTGCAGACCGGGATGACCGGGAAGAACGAGCCGCGGGCCACCGCCCGCTCGAGGTCCTCGATCAGCACCTTCTGGTCGATCTCCTCGCCGCCGAGGTACCGATCCATCAGCGACTCGTCCTCGGACTCCTCGATGATCCCCTCGATCAGCGTGCCGCGCAGTTCCTCGATCTCGTCGGCGTACGCCGCGTCCGGCGCGGAAGTCGAACGTTTACCTTCGGAGTAGCCGTAGTACGACTGGGAGAGCAGCCCGATCAGCCCGTCACCAGCGGGCAGGTAGAGCGGGAGGACCTTGTCGCCGAACGCGGCCCGCGCGGTGGCGAGCGCGTTCTGGTAGTTGGCGCGGGCGTGGTCGAGCTTGGTGACCACGACCGCCCGCGGCATCCCGACCTGGGCACACTCCTGCCAGGCCGCCTTGGTCGGCTCGTCGACGCCTTCATTGGCCGAGACAATGAACAGCGCGCAGTCCGCGGCCCGGAGGCCGGCGCGCAACTCGCCGACGAAATCGGCGTACCCCGGGGTGTCGATCAGGTTCACCTTGACCCCGTCGTGCGGCAGCGAGGCGAGCGACAGGCCCACTGAGCGCTGCTGCCGGAGCTCGGCGTCGTCGAAGTCGCACACGGTGGTTCCGTCCAGGACGGTGCCGGGTCTGTTCAGGACTCCGGAGGCCACCAGCAGGGCCTCGACGAGGGTGGTCTTGCCGGAGCCCGACGGGCCGACCAGGACCACATTGCGGATGGCGGCCGGGCTGTCCACAGCGGGCGCGGCTCCGGTGCCTTGGGAAGCATTCGTCTTGTCTGCCATGACGTTCCTCCTGGTCCACCCACGATTCCCCTAACGGACACTTCGCACAAGAGTCTTCAGGTCGCGGATTCGTGTCCGCCTCCCACGCCCGGACCCTCGCGCTCTGTAGTGTCGCCGCCATGCGTAGGGCACTCGGGGTCGTCATCACCATGCTGGTCGCCGTTCTGGCACTGGCCGGATTCGCGCTTCCTGCTTCGGCGGACGCGGGTGACGAGATCAGGAACTTCAGGATCGACTACACCGTCACGGCTGACGGCGTGCTGCAGGTGAAGGAGACGATCGACTACGTCTTCGGGAGCACCGGCCGGCACGGCATCTACCGGGACCTGGTCACCCGGGAGCCGTACAAGGACGACGATTCGAAGGACCAGGAGTACCAGGTCTCGAACATCGACGTCTCCTCGCCGACGCCGGGGGTCAGCTCCGAGTTCACCGTGGACACGTTCCAGGAGAACAACCAGCGCAACGAGAACACGCAGATCAAGATCGGCTCGGCGAACAGCACGGTCCCCGGCAACGAGGCGACGTACGTGATCTCGTACGACGTCCGCGGTGCGCTGCGGCACTTCGCGGACCACAGCGAGCTGTACTGGGATGCCACCGGTAGCGCCTGGTCCGCGGTGATCAACCAGGTGACGGTCAACGTGCAGGTGCCGCAGGGCGTGACCCAGGTCGACTGTTTCGCCGGCGAGGCCGGGTCGACACAGACCTGCCCGCAGAAGTCGGTCGTCGGCCAGAAGGGCGTGTTCGGCGCGTCCCAGCTCGAGCGCGGACAGCAGCTCACGATCGTCGCCGGCATCACCGCGGGCGTCGTACAGAACGACACCCCGATCCTGGTCGACCCGCCGAACTGGCTCGAGCGCAACGGCCTGTCCTGGCTCTCGCTCATCGGCGCCGGCCTGGTCACCGCGATCTCGGTCGTCCTCGCCGCCGTCTACGCCAAGTTCGGCAACAAGGACCAGCGGTACGCCGGGATGCCGCCTGGCACGTTCCCGCCGAGCGGGGTCGCGGCCGAGCCGGTGAAGGACGACCTGAGCAAGGACCAGATCCCGGTCGCGTTCTCGCCGCCGAGGATCCCGGTCGCCGAGGGCGGGCTGCTGATCGACGCGAAGGCCACGACCGTGGAGACCGCCGCGACGCTGATCGATATGGCGGTGCGCGGCGGCGTACGGATCGACAACACCGGCGACTCGCAGAAGGCCGTCCTGCTCAACCCGGCCGTCGCGACCGCACCGCACGAGCAGGCGCTGATGTCGGGGCTGTTCCCGACGCTGCAGCCGGGCTCGGAGGTGCTGCTCAAGCGCGGTGCGGTCGGCGACAACACGATGCGGACCGCGCACACGTCGATGATCACGGCGCTGCGAGAGCAGGTGAAGCAGCGCGGCTGGTACCTGCGGATGCCGCGGGCGGGCGGCGGGTCGCCGTTCAAGAGCGGCTTCGGTTGCGCCTGTATGGCGATGATCGGGATCTGGGTGGTCGGTGCGGGCTTCGCAGGCACGATCACCGCGGCGGCGACCGGCGGCGCGGGCCGGGCGGTGGTGATCGCGATCCCGGTGATCGCGGTGATCGTTGCCATCGGCATCTGGATCGGCATCCGTGGCCGCGGGCAACGGAACCCGGCCGGCCGGGCAGTGACCGACCAGCTGGTCGGCTTCGAGAAGTACCTGGCCACGGCCGAGGCGGACCAGCTGCGGTTCGAGGAGGGCGAGGACATCTTCTCGAAGTACTTGCCCTGGGCCATCGCTTTCGGGATCGCGGACCGCTGGCAGAGGGTGTGCGAGCAGCTCGTCGCCGCGGGCCGCATCACACCCGATCCGGTCTGGTACTACGGTCCGTCGTACTACACGTCCGGCTGGACCGCGGGCGCGGTGAGCGCGACCGTCGCCAGCACGTTCGACCCGCCGCCCACCCCGTCCAGCTCGGGCGGAGGAGGCGGCAGCTCGTCAGGCTTCAGCGGCGGGTCGTCCGGCGGCGGTGGCGGTGGTGGAGGCGGCGGCAGCTGGTAGGCAGCTGGGTCGGCCGCTCGTAGGCTGCGTCCGCCTGGCGCCCAGTCGGTCAGGCGGGGTGCCAGGTCAGACCGTGCCGCCAGCGGCCGGGGGAGCCGTCGGGTCGGTGGCGGTGGTGCCGACGACCTCGCGGGCGAGAAAGTCCTCGAGGTGGAAGAGGTTGTCGCCGGCGCGGTTGGCCACGTTCACGAGGGTCTTCATCGCGGCGACCTCCTCGACCTGCTCCTTGAGGAACCACTGCATGAATTGCTCGCCGATGTAGTCGCTCTCGTCCCGCGCGGTCCGGGCCAGCGTCTCGATCTGCTTGGTGACGGTGATCTCCTGCGCCAGCGCGAGCTCGAGCGGCTCGAGCGCAGTCTTGAAGTCGGACTCGACCTCGCCGACCGCCGGGATCTGCGGCCGGATGTCCTTGTCCAGCAGGTATTGCACCATCATCATCGCGTGATTGCGCTCTTCCAGTGACTGCTTGTAGAAGTGCGCGGCCAGCTGCGGCAGGTCCTGGTCGTCGTACCAGACAGCCACTGCCACATACTGCTGTGACGCCGTGAATTCGTTACGGATCTGCTCCAGCAGAAGTTTTTCGTACGTGCTCATGGCGTCAATCTAGTGGCCACGTCCCAGTTCGACCACCTCGACACCGCCGCCGGGCAGGCCGATGCGGACCGTCGTACCGTCCACCGTCACGTCGATGCCCTCGGCAAGCGCTTCCGGCCGCAGCGCGTCCCGCGTCAGCAGTACGGCGTTCACCAGCACCAGCGGTTCGCCGTGATGCGGGGCGGTGAGGTACGGCGTGGCCGAGTGCGCACCGAACGGATTCACGCCGAGCCCGCGATGCACGCCCGCCGCGTCGTACCCGTGCAGGCCGACCACCGCCGACACCAGCCCGTCCGCGTTCCGCGCCGACGCCACGACGGCGCCAACTGTTGCCTCAGGCAATGGCTCGCCGGCTACCGCGAACCCGCCGCTGCGCACGTACGCACCGTCCGGTCCCTCGACCAGCGCGCATCGGATCTCCCACCCGTTGTGCACCACGGACGTGATCTCGATCGCCCACGGACCCTCAGAACCGAGCCACGCCTTGTGCCAAGAGGACGCCGTGCGCTCGTCCACTCCGAGCCGCCGGATCCGGCCGCGACCGCTCGCGACACCGTCGGGAGAGACGAGCGAGATCAGGTTGTCGACGTGCGGCTCGTTGTCGGACAGGTCCGGTCCCGCGTGGTTTGCGTACGCCAACCGGTTGTAGTGCGCGTCGCCCGCAGGCTCCACGCCCTCCGGCTCGGCGACCGGCGCGTGGTCGGCGCCGTGGTTCACCAACTGCACGACCTGGTCGTGGCGGCTCGCGTGCACGATCCATCCCGGCTTCGGCATCGCCCTTTGCTGGTCCGCGTCGTCCAGCGGAATCGAGTCCTCCGGGTCCGCCCACACCGGGTGCTCCGGCGGCAGGATCAGCCCGACGAAGCCCTTCGAAGCCCAGTACGGCGAGCCAGGTCCGGAGTACTGCTGTGTTGTCGGCAGGAAGGTGTCGTACCACCCGAGCGTCAGCACGCCACGCTCGTCCGGCACGCCGTGCTGCACGAAATGCCGCGCGATCCCCGAGCACAGCCGCCGCGTCTGACCCGGCGTCAGGGGAGTGGAGTCGAGCAGAGCGCCCATCCAGTACGGCGCTGCCGCGGCCATCCGGTAGGTCAGCGATCGGCCCTGGTAGAGCGGTGCACCGTCGTTGCCGACGAAGTACAAAGCGTCCTCGAGGAAGAGGTTGATCCGCTCGCGGTACAGCTTCAGCCGGTCCTCGTACTGCGCACCCGGCGTCGCGGCGGCCATCCGCGCCCAGAGTCCCGGGTAGAGGTGCATCGCCCAGCCGATGTAGTTGTCGAAGTTCTGCCCGTCGCCGTCGGAGTACCAGCCGTCGCCGACGTACCAGTCCTCGATCCGGTCGAGGCCGCCCTCGATGTCGTCCTGCGAGTACGGCGCGCCGACCGACGCGAGGAACTGCTCGCTCACGACCTGGAACAGCCGCCAGTTGTTGTCGTGCGTCGTGGACCCGTTGAAGCCGCCGAGCCACTCCGCGACGTGCTCCTGCGCCCGCGTGTCGAGCCGGTCCCAGATCCACTCGCGCGTCTCGTGCAGCGACGCCGCGATCGCCGCGGCCTCGACCATCTGCTGCGACCGCGGGGTGAGCCGGAGCCACGCCTCGGGGTGGTCCGGATTCGCTCCGTTCGCGACTCCGCGCGCGTACCGCTCGATCAGTTCTTCGCAGCCCTTGCCCTGGACGCCGGCGATGCGGAAGGCGGCGAGCATGAAGGATCGGGCAAAGCCCTCGAGCGCGTCGGACGCCGTACCGGATCGGCTCGGCCGGCCGGGCAGTTCGACGAGCGAGGCGCCGCGGGAGAAGTACGGCACGAGCGAGTCGAGAAGGTGGTCCGCCAGCGCCTCCCAGTGCTTGCGGCTCCAACCGGTCTGCCGCGAGAGGACGCGGTCGGTGTCTGGCAGAACGAGGCGGGTCATGCGAGCCTTCCGAGTTCGGCTTGGGTGATCGCGTGCTGCAGGGGTTGCCCGGTGGAGAGGCGTTCGAGTTCGCTGACGGCCATCTCGCCGAGCCGGGCGATTTCGTTGCCGACGGCACCGGCGACGTGCGGGGTGACGAAGACGTTCGGCAGGTCGAGCAGCGGCGAGTCCGGCGGCAGCGGCTCGGGATCGGTGACATCGAGTACGGCGTCGATCCGGCCGGAAACGCACTCGCTCAGCAGCGCGTCGGCATCGATGATCTTGCCTCGCGCGGTGTTGATCAGCACCGCTCCGTCTTTCAGCAGACCGAGCAGCCGCCCGTCCACCAGGCCGACCGTCTCGGGAATCAGCGGCGCGTGCACGCTCAGGATGTCGCTCCGCCCGAACAGCGCGTCGTTGTCGACCAGCTGCGCACCGAGCGCAACAGCCTCGTCCGCGGTCAGGTACGGGTCGCTGATCAGCACCTCGAGGTCGAACTCACGCAGCCGCTCCGCGACCATCTTCCCGATCCGTGACGCTCCGAGCAGGCCGACCGTCGTACCGTAACTGCCCGGCATCCCGTGCGGGTCCGCCTTGCGTCGCTCGGTCCGGTACTGCGCCGCGAGCCGGAACGCCCGCTTCCCGGCGAGCACGATCGCGGCGACCGTGAACTCGGCGACCGGCTGGGCGTTCGCCGTGGCCGCCGACGACACCTGGATGCCGCGGTCGAACGCGGCCGGGTCGACGATCGCCTTGACCGAGCCGGCCGCGTGCAGGATCGCCTGCAGCTTCGGCGCCGCGTCGAGCACCTCCGGACCGATCCGCGGGCAGCCCCAGCCGGTGAGCAGTACGTCGACGTCCGGCAGCGCCGCCCGGACGGCGGGATCGGCGAGGAAGCTGGACCCCGGGCCGACCGGGAGCACGGTGGCGATCGCCTCGAGCCGCTGCAGGACGCTCGGCACGAGGACGCGGGACCTGGCGTCGTCGTGCATCGCCAGCATGACGGTCAGGGCGGAATCTGGTTCGCTGCTCACGGTGGACAACTTAGCAAGCGCTTTCCCAACTGTCTCGCCGACGACCGAGTCTTGGAACATCCTGAATCTTCGCCGGGACCGGAATTTGTGCCCCGAGTGACAGCGTTGGACTCGGTGAACGGCAGGATAGAGGGGCCCAACCCGCCCTGTTGGCGACTGCGCGAAGGAGAACGACGATGCTGCGACCGGACGACCTCTACGAGATCGTCGACGAGTCGGTGGCAACCGGCCCGGCGGCGACGCCGAAGGTCATGGTGCACTCGCTGGACGGGTTCATGGACGCGGGTCAGGCCGGCCGGGTGACCGCCGACCACCTGCTCGAGGTGCTCGACCACCGGCTGCTCGCGCGGTTCGACGTCGACCTGCTGCACGACTACCGGGCCCGGCGGCCTGAGGTGACGTTCGCCGAGGACCGGTTCACCGATTACACGCCGCCGCACCTTTCGCTGCATCTGGTGACGGACGACGCGGGTGTGGACTTCTTGCTGCTCGAGGGTGCCGAGCCGGACAACCACTGGGACCGGTTCGCCGGTGCGGTCCGGCAGCTGATCGAGCGGTACAACGTGACGCTGACGGTCGGCGTCCACGGCATCCCGATGGGCGTGCCGCACACCCGTCCGCTCGGCCTGACCGCGCACGCGACCCGGCCCGAGCTGGTCACCCGCTCGAACATCTGGGACGGCGAGATGGTGCTCCCCGCGAGCGCCGGCACGATGCTCCAGGTGCGATTGGGTGAGGCTGGCAAGGACGCGATGGGCTTCGCCGTACACGTCCCGCACTACCTGGCCGAGAACCGCTTCCCGGGCGCCGCGCTGGCCCTGGTGCACGCGATCTCTGCCGCGACGGGCCTGCTCCTCCCTAGCAAGGCCCTGCTCGACGAGGCCGCCGTCACCGGTCGGCTGGTCGACGAGCAGGTCGAGGCGTCCGACGACGCAAGCCAGGTCGTCAAGGCCCTCGAGACGCAGTACGACGCCGCCGAGGGCTCGCTCAGCCGGAAGAGCCTGCTGGCCGATTCCACGCCGTCCGCCGACGAGCTGGGCGCCGAGGTCGAGCAGTTCCTCGCCGAGCTGAACCGCGAGGACGACCAGTAGCCGCCCTCCAGACCGAGGGGTTTACACAGGTTGTCGGGGCCTGAAACAGGTTATTTCCTGTTTCAGGCCCCGAGTTCTTGTGTGAGGGTGCGCCTGTCAGGATGAGGCATGCCTGAGTCGCTGGAGGATCTGGTCGAGCTGCTCGACCTGGAGATGATCGACGTCGACCTGTTCCGGGGTCGCCAGCCGCAGACCTCGATGCAGCGAGTGTTCGGCGGCCAGGTGCTGGGACAGGCGCTGGCCGCCGCGAGTCGCACGGTCGACCCGGAGCGAGTCGTGCACTCGCTCCACGGTTACTTCCTGCGGGGCGGCGACACGTCCGTGCCGATCGTGTACCGCCCGGAGCCGACCCGCGACGGCGGCTCGTTCAGCAGCCGGCGCGTCGTCGCCTCGCAGAACGGCAAGCCGATCTTCTACATGTCGGCGTCCTTCCAGCGTCCCGAGCCCGGCCTCGATCACCAGGACCCGATGCCGGACGACGTCGTACCGCCCGAGGAGGCGCCGCGGTTGGCGACTGTCCTCGAAGCGCGGTCGGGTCGGCCCGCCGCGGATTGGGATCGCGAGTGGGCGGCGCTCGACGTACGACTTGCCGGCGTGACCGGCCGCCAGTTCTGGATCCGTGCCGCAGGCAAGCTTCCCGACGATCCCGCACTGCATGCGTGTGTGCTCGCCTACGCCAGCGACCTCACCCTGCTGGGTGCCAGTCTCCTTCCGCACGGCATCGTGATCGGCGACCGCCGCATCCAGCCCGCGTCCCTCGACCACGCGCTCTGGTTCCACCGCCCGTTCCGCGCCGACGAGTGGCTCCTCTACGACCAGTCGTCCCCGTCAGCCTCCGGCGCCCGGGGCTTCGCGACCGGCCGACTCTATGCACAGACCGGCGCCCTGATCGCGTCGGTTGCGCAAGAGGGTCTCATCAGGCCCGTCGGCTTGGACTCCGATCTGCTAACGTAGAAACGTGATCAAGCGCGCAGTAGTGACGACGACGCCGAGGTTCGTCCCGGCGCGCTGACATCTGACTGTCTACCGAAGCCCCGGGGCGAGTGCCCCGGGCTTTGTTGTGCTCGGTGGTTGCTCGCTCCAACTCTCTTGGAGGAAATCATGTACGACCACCGCAAGATCGGCCGCGAGCTCGGCCTGTTCGACTCCGACCCGCTGATCGGCGCCGGCCTGCCGTACTGGCTGCCCGCCGGTGCTGCTGTCCGCCGCGCCTTGGAGAGCTACATCTCCGAGGTCGAACGAAGAGCCGGCTACCAGCAGGTCTATTCGCCCGTACTCGCCAAGCGCGAGCTGTACGAGATCTCGGGCCACTGGGCGAAGTACCACGACGACATGTACCCGCCGATGGATATGGGCGCGGAGCAACTGATCCTGCGGCCGAGCATCTGCCCGCATCACGCGCTCATGTACCGCTCCCGCTCGCACAGCTATCGCGAACTCCCGCTCCGGTACTCCGAACTCGGCGGCCAGTACCGCGCCGAACTCTCCGGCGCGATCGGCGGTCTCAGCCGGGTGCGCGCGATGCAACTCAACGACGCACACATCTTCTGCCGCCTCGACCAGGTCGCCGCGGAGGCCGCTTCAGCTTTGGCGTTGATCAACCAGGCGTACGCCGACATGGGCATCAGCGCGTCGCGCTACGTCCTCGCTCTGCCCGCGGAGGACGCACGGTTCGGGGACCCGTCCAGCAAGTACGTCGGCGACGCAGACAGTTGGGCCCAAGCCGCTTCGTTGCTCCGGGATGTGTTGGAGGCGGCCGGCATCGACTACGAGGAGGCGCCCGGCGACGCGGCGTTCTACGGGCCGAAGATCGACATCCAGCTGGAGGATTCGGCCGGCCGCGAGTTCAGCCTGTCGACCGTCCAGATCGACTTCCACCAGCCGGCGGCGTTCGGCCTCGAGTACATCGGTGCCGACGGCAACAAGCATCGTCCGGTGATGGTGCACCGGGCGATCGTCGGCAGCATCGAGCGGGCGATGGCGCAGCTGATCGAAGTCCACGGCGGGGCGTTCCCGGCGTGGCTCGCGCCGGTGCAGCTCGTCGTACTCCCGATCTCGGACGACGAGGAGAAGCGGGCCGTCGAGGTGGCCCGCAGGGCGGTGGATCGCGGTCTGCGGGTCGAGATCGCGCATGCGGACGAGGGCAGCCTCGGCGCGCGGATCCGCGAGAACCGGTTGGCGCCGTATCAGGCTGTCATCGGTGCCCGCGAGGACGCGGCCGGCCTGATCGCCGTTCGCCAACGGGATGGTCAGCAGCTCGCGCCGGCTGAGATCGGGATGGTTCTCGACGACCTCCGCGACAACTGCCAACCTCCCGCACTCCGCTTGGCGGGCGAGGTCAGGCCGGATGTTGTGAGCGGCGACGCAGGATCCAGGTCGCGATCGGTACCACGATGATCGTCCCGATCAGGGCACTCAGCAGTCCTCCCCAGTCGAAGATGTCGTCGTCGCCGATGCCGAGGCCCAGCGTGAAGATCACGTAGCCGAGCAGCGCGCCCAGCAGGCCGAGTCCGATCGAAACCAGCCAGGACTTCGGCCCGCTCATGTGCCGGAAGGCATCACCGGGGACGAGCATCCGGGCCAAGGCCCCGCAGACCAGACCGAGTAGCAATGCTCCAATCATGTCCACCCCTCCTATGGTTCGGAGTGTCCTCCACCTTCTCGGCGGAGTCGAGTGGGCGAGCTGGGGTCACTCTCCTTGCAGCTGTCCGATCAGGTGAGTGACCTCATGCGACTCGTCGTACAGCGCGAAGTCGATCGTCTTGCCGGTCTGCTGGTACCCGAACTGGACCCGGGACGGCAGTAGCAATGGCTTGCGGAAATCGACGCGGACCGTGAAGGCGTCGGGCAGGTGCCCGGCGCGCTGGATGGACGCGAGCGAGGCAGCCTTGGCCCACATCCCGTGCGCGATCTGGCGCGGGAACCCGAACGCCTGAGCGGTGAGTTTGAACAGGTGGATCGGGTTCCGGTCGCCGGACGCGCCGGCGTACCGACGGCCGAGGTTGCCGCGCAGGTCCCACCACGCGTCCGCCGGGAGGACCGGGTCGGTCAGCAGGTCCGCGTGCGCGTTGGGCGTCCCGGCCGTGCGGCTGAGCAGCGTGGTGAGGTCGCTCCACACCAGCTTGTGGTCGACGAAGACCTCGCTGATGATGTCGAAGACGGTGCCCTTCGGGTGCGGGCGTTCCGGCGTACTGTGCACGCGGATGGCCGGCTCGGCGTGGATCGGGATCGGCTGCTTCTGCGTGATCGTGTTGGACAGATGCACGATCCCCATCGGCTTGTATGGGAACGAGGGGTCCGACATCAGGTCAAGATGCAGCGGGAACGCGAGCACATGCGGGTACGTCGGCGGCACCGCCGGCCCGGCCTGGAACCCGGTGACCTCGCGGTACGCCGTGAGGTGGTCCTGGTCGATCGCCGACCGGGGCAGCTCGAGCGTCAGCCCGTCCTCGTCGGGCTCGTAGTCGGCCCGGCGCAACGTCGCCCGCACGGTGCGGGCGTAGAGCGCGCCGAACTTGGGGGAGTCGTCGTACCGACGGGTGGGCATGTCACGCGCCCAGCATGCTCTGGCCGCAGACCCGGACCACGTTGCCGGTCACGCCGGCCGAGGCCGGATCCGCGAACCACGCGATCGTCTCGGCCACGTCGATCGGCAGCCCGCCCTGTTGCAGCGAGTTGATCCTGCGGCCGACCTCGCGGATCGTGAACGGGATCTTCGCGGTCATCTCGGTCTCGATGAACCCGGGCGCCACCGCGTTGATCCGGATGTTCCGCTCGGCCAGCTTCGGCGCGAGCGCCTGGACCAGACCGATCACGCCGGCCTTCGAGGTCGCATAGTTCGTCTGGCCGTTGTTGCCCGCGATCCCCGCCATCGACGAGACCCCGATGATCGAGCCGCCGTCCTTGAGTGCGCCGGACTCGATCAGGTACTCCGTGATGCGCTCCGGCGCGCGCAGGTTCACGTCGAGGACGGCGTCCCAGGCGTCGGTTCGCATGTTCGCCAGCCGCTTGTCCCGCGTGATGCCGGCGTTGTGGACGACGATGTCGAGCCCGCCGTGCTGCTCCTGCGCGTGGGCCGCGATCCGCTGCGGAGCGTCGACAGCGGTGACGTCGAGCAGAAGCTCGGAGCCTCCCAGCCGGGTCATGACCTTGCGCAACGGGTCCGCGTTCTGCGGTACGTCGACGCCGATGATCGTCGCGCCGTCGCGGGCGAGCGTGTCCGCGATCGAGGCACCGATACCGCGGGCCGCGCCGGTCACCAGCGCTGTGCGGCCGGCGAGCGGCTTGGTCGGGTCGTTGCTGACGAGCGGGCCGGTCCCGATCCGTGCGACCTGGCCGTCGACGTACGCGGACTTGGGGGAGAGGAAGAAGCGGAGCGTCGAGTCGAGCTGCTCGTGGGCGTCCGGGGCGACGTACACGAGGTTGACCGTGGCGCCGCGCTTCACCTCCTTGCCCAGCGAACGGGTGAAGCCCTCGAGCGCGCGCTGCGCGACGTGCTGCTCGGTGGAGGTCGCGAGCTCCGGCGTACGGCCGACGACGATCACGCGGCCGGCCGCGGCGAGCTGGCGGATGACGGGAGAGAAGAAGCGCTGCAGGCTGGTCAGCTCCGCGGTCGTGACGGCGCCGGTCGCGTCGAAGACCAGTGCCTTCGGGCGGATGCCGATCGACGCGACGCCTTCGGTCGCCGTACTGAACGAGGCGCCGATGTCGCGCAGCAGGGCCTGGATCGCCTTGCCGGCGTCGGTCTCCCCGATCGCGCCGAAGACGACCGGTCCGTCGATCACCGGAGACCCCTCGACCCAGCGCTGCAACGGCGTCGGGTCGGGCAGGCCCAGGTTCTTCACCAGGGTCTGACCGAGCGGTGTCCGGGTGAAGGTCTGGTAGCGGTCCGTCATCTCAGCTCCTACTTCTCGAGGATGGCGACGACGCCTTGGCCGCCCGCGGCGCAGATCGAGATCAGGCCCCGGCCGCCGCCGTTCTCGTCCAGTTGCTTGGCCAGCGCGGCGACGATCCGCCCGCCGGTCGCCGCGAACGGGTGGCCCGCGGCCAGCGAGCTGCCGTTCACGTTCAGCTTGTCGCGATCGATCTCGCCGAGCGGCGCGTCCAGGCCGAGCCGCTCCTTGCAGAAGATCGGATCCTCCCACGCCTTCAGGGTGGACAGCACCTGGGAGGCGAACGCTTCGTGGATCTCGTAGTAGTCGAAGTCCTGCAGCGTCAGGCCGGCTCTGGCCAGCATGCGGGGTACGGCGTACGCGGGGGCCATCAGCAGGCCCTCGGCGCCCTTCACGTAGTCGACCGCGGCGGTCTGCGAGTGGGTCAGGTACGCCAGGGGCCGCAATCCGTGCTCCCGCGCCCATTCGTCGGTGCTCAGGAGAACGGTCGATGCGCCGTCGGTGAGCGGCGTCGAGTTGCCGGCGGTCATCGTCGCGGTCTCGCCCTTGCCGTACACGGTCCGCAGCTTGGCCAGCTTCTCCAGGCTCGTGTCGGGGCGGAGGTTCTGGTCCTTCTCGAGGCCGAGGTACGGCGTGATCAGGTCGTTCTGGAAGCCGCGGTCGTAGGAGGCGGCGAGGTTGAGGTGGGACTTGAGGGCAAGCTCGTCCTGCGCGTCGCGGGTGATGCCCCACTCCAGCGCGGTCAGCGCGGCGTGATCGCCCATCGACTTGCGGGTCCGCGGCTCGGCGTTGCGCGGGATCTCCGGCACGACGTCCTTCGGGCGGACCCGGGCGAGGACCTTCAGGCGGTCCGGGTACGTCTTCGCGCGGTTGAGGTCGAGCAGCACGTTGCGCAGGTGGTCGTTGACCGCCACCGGCGCGTCACTCGCGGTGTCGACGCCACCCGCGATGCCGGCGTCGATCTGACCGAGCGCGATCTTGTTGCCGACCAGGATCGCCGCCTCGAGCCCGGTGCCGCAGGCCTGCTGGATGTCGAACGCCGGGGTGGTGGCGGCGAGCTTGGAACCGAGGACCACCTCGCGGACCATGTTCCAGTCGCGGGCGTGCTTGAGGACCGCGCCGGCGACCACCTCGCCCACCTCCTGACCGCCGAGGCCGGCCCGGTCGACCAGACCGTTCAGCGCGGCGGTGAGCATGTCGGAGTTGGAGGAATGCCGGTACGTCTTGTCCTGCCGGGCGAACGGAATCCGGTTTCCGGCGACGACGGCCACCTTGCGGGTCTCGGTCACGATGTCTCTCCTTTGGACTTTCGTGCGGTGGCGGAAGGTCGCTTGAGTGCTATACGCCCCACAGCGGTCGCCAGGGTCGCGGTGATGGCAGTCTCTCGCACGGTACCGACATCCGCGTGATGCACCACCGGGTGTCCGGGCTGTCCGCTCGACACGATCAGTCCGACCCTTGCCATATGCAACGATCCGAGTGTCTGTGTGTACAGGTGATTGGCCAGGTAGTCGGTGTCGACCACGTCGAACACACCGGTCCGCTGGCCGGCCTTGAGGATCGCCGCGATCCGCTCGAGCGGCGCGGCCATCGCCGTACCGAGCTTCATCATCACGGGCTCGGTGATCTCGCCGAACAGCTCCTCGCCGGTCCTTCTCAGCAGGCTCATCGCGCAGTCCGTGAACGCCGGGTAGGCCAGGCAGAAGTCGACGAAGGTCTCGCTGACCGCCTTGAGCCGGTTGAGCGGTGCACGCCTCGGGCTGTCTTTCTGTTGCAGGCCTTCGTCGAGCTCTTTCAGGTAGTCGACCAGGGTGAGGGCGAACAGCTCTTCCTTGCCGGCAAAGTGCCGGTAGATCAGCGCCTTGTTGATCCCGACCCGCTTGGCGATATCGTCGATCTGGGCGTCGATCGTGCCGCGCTCGTCGAACAGTTCGCGGGTGGCCCGGATGATGTCCCGCTCCCGGTCGCGACGACGCTCCGCCGTGGTCCGGCGGCGTCCGATCGCGAGCAGCGCGGAGCTCATGGATCGATCTTAGCCACAGCGGTACCCCTTGGTGCAAACGACGGTTACACTCGTCGGTAACATCGTACTGCCGCCTGTTGGAGGATGTTGATGACCATGACCGATCCGAAGCCCGCGGTCTCCGCCGACGTGATGGCGTTGGCCGGTGAACTCGGCGCCGAGCGGTCCCGGCCGGGCTGGAGCTCGTTCTCGCTCGGGCTGAACGACGAGCAGCTCGAGATCCGCGACTGGGCCCACACGTTCGCCGCGGACGTGATCCGCCCGGCCGCCGCGGAGTGGGACGAGCGCGAGGAAACCCCGTGGCCGGTCATCCAGGAGGCCGCCAAGATCGGTCTGTACGGCCTCGACGCCAACATCAACCTCTTCATCGACCCGTCCGGTCTGCTGATGCCGCTCGTCCACGAAGAACTCTTCTGGGGCGACGCCGGCATCGGCATGTCCCTGAAGGGCACCGGCCTCGCGTCGTCGGCCATCTTCTCCAACGGCACCCCGGAGCAGTGGAGCCAGTGGATGCCCCGCTGCTACGGCACGCCTGACGACGTACGCGTGGCTGCCTTCTGTTCTTCTGAGCCGGGCGCCGGATCCGACGTCTCTGCGATCCGCACCCGGGCTGTCTACGACGCCGTTAGTAACGAGTGGGTCATCAATGGGCAGAAGGCCTGGGCCACGAACGGCGGCATCGCCGACATCCACGTGGTCGTCGCGACCGTCGACCCCTCCCTCGGCGCCAAGGGCCAGGCGGCCTTCGTCGTACCCAAGTCCGAAGTGAAGGGCCTGGAACAGGGCACCAAGCTCCGCAAGCACGGCCTGCGCGCCTCCCACACCGCCGATGTCTTCTTCGACAACGTCCGCATCCCCGCCGCGAACGTCCTCGGCGGCAAGCAAAAACTCGACGAACGGTTGGCCCGGGCGCACGAGGCCCGCGAAGCCGCAGCCGCCGCCTCGTCGGACGGTGTTGCGGGTGCTGGAGGCGCTGCGGCTGCCGGCTCTGCCGGCCGCAACGCCTCGATGGCCACCTTCGAAATGACTCGCCACATCGTCGGCGCCCAAGCCATCGGCATCGCCCGAGCGGCGTACGAAGTGGCCTTGGACTACGCCAAAACCCGCGAACAATTCGGCCGCCCCATCATCGACAACCAAGGCATCGCCTTCAAACTCGCCGACATGGCCCTGGAGATCGACGCCGCCAGGTTGCTGGTCTGGCGAGCCGCCAACATGTCCGCCGCCCTCATGCGAGGCCAAACCCCCGACTACCGCCACGGCGAAGGCTCCATGGCCAAACTCAAAGCCGGCGAGGTAGCCGTAAAAGTCACCGAAGAAGCCATCCAAATCCTAGGCGGCAACGGCTACACCCGCGAATACCCGGTCGAACGCATGCACCGAGACGCCAAGATCTACACCATCTTCGAAGGCACCTCTGAAATCCAGCGCCTGGTAATAGCCCGAGCCATCTCCGACATGCGAATCAGGTAAGTAAAACCGGGGGAGTGGGTGGAAAGCCCCCGCCCGCTAGGCAGGTGCTCCGGCGCTCCGCTCCGCCCGCACCTGCCGCCGGACGGTGCGGGCTGCCGCCCGTCATGGGCTCGCTGCCGCTCGCGTGGGACTGCCACGTGCTGCCGCCCGACCACGATGAGACTTGTCTGTGCCGGCGGGCGCGGGCGAGTCTCGTGTGCTCGCAGTGCCTACGTATTCGATTGCGGGTGACGCCTGCTCGTGCCGGATCGCTGACTACCTCCCGGTGGCTTCGCTCGCCGTGTCGGCTTCTGCGCTGAGGCGATTGCCGCTCACGTGGATCAGGCGAATCGCGGGCGGCGTACCTTGGGGCCACGGAGCCTGGTCGGACTGGAGAAGCCGGCGTCCGATCGCGGCAGTCCGGAGTTCGCTGCACGTCTGCCAGAACGAGGCGGACGAGGCGACCGTTACTTCACCTTCGGCCGGAATAGTCAGCACAATGTTGGTGCACGCCGGCTCGAAGGTGCTGTCCCGGTCCTCGAGGCGAATCTTCAGCCCGTGTCCGGCGCCGGACCGGTTGTGCGCGCCGTTGTTCCACGTTCTGACTTGCATCTCTGGCGTCTCCGAAGATCGACCCCGCGCTGGCCGGCGCGAGTTCATCAAGCCCGGATGGCCATCGTGGAGGTATGCCACCGTGTGACTCGGCGGCTTCCAAGCGCAGCCAAACGTATGCGCTTGCTCGATGTTGACGAAGCCGTACCGCCGCGGCTCGTCGCGGTTGCCTATGCTGCGATCTGAACCCCCTAATTGCTCTCACGCGTCTGGTGTCGTGGGCCCACATTGCGATCTCTACGCGGTTGCGTACGCCGAGTTTGGTCATCAGCGATGCGACGTGGGACTTGACCGTGCTGAGGCCGGCGAAGAGCTCGGTGGCGATCTCGGCGTTGGTTCGGCCCCGTGCCACCAGGGCGAGCACCTGCTCCTCGCGCTCGGTGAGCGGGGTGATGGGCTGGACCGGTACCTCCGGCGACTGGCCGGCGAAGGTCGCCAGGAGGCGGCGGGTGACGTTGGGGGCGATCAGCACGTCCCCGTTGGCCGCCGCGTGGATGGCCTGTACGAGGAGCTCCGGACCGGCGTCTTTGAGCAGGAAGCCGCGGGCGCCGGCGCGTAGGGCGCCGAGGACGTACTCGTCGAGGTCGAAGGTGGTGATCACGACGACCGCCATCGGGTCCGTCACGTCTGGCCCGGCCAGGCGCCGCGTCACCTCGACGCCGTCGAGCCCGGGCATCCGGATGTCGACGAGGAGGACATCGGGACGCAGCTGGGTGGCCATGTCGAGCGCTGCGAGCCCGTCTGCTGCCTCCCCAACGACCTCGAGGCCGGGTTGCGCGCCGAGGATCATCACCAACCCGGTCCGGACCAAGTCCTGGTCGTCGGCTACGACAACACGGATGCTCGTCCCAACGCCTCCACCGGCAGTATCGCCTCGACTACCCAGCCACCCCACCGGGCCCCGGGCCCGCGGAGAGCGATCCGCCGAGGAGCTGGGCGCGTTCGGCCATGCCCAGCAGGCCGAATCCATGGCCCGGGGCCGGTCCCGGCTCAGTGCGTCCATCGTCGCTGACGCGCAGTCTGACGGCGTCGCCCTCCCGGCGTACGTCGATTCCGACGCGGGTCGCGCTCCGGGCATGCCGTACGGCGTTGGTCAGCGACTCCTGCGCGAGGCGATAGAGCGCGGCGTCCACGGGTGGTGCCAGCCGGGCCAACGAACCGTCCAGCGAGACCTCGACGGTGGGCGTCGCGTTCGCGCGCGCCAGAGCAGGCAGGTCCGCGACACCCAGCTGCGGTGAGTAGGCGACGGCTTCCTCCTCACGCAGCACCCGCACCATGGATCTCATCTCCGCGAGGGTTCGCGACGCTTCACGCTCGATTGCGGCCAGGACCTCGGCGGCCTTCTGAGGCTGGATGCCGGCGACCACGCGACCGGCCTGCGCCTGTACCGCGATGGCCGAGACGTGGTGGGCCACGGTGTCGTGCAGCTCGCGCGCCAGCGCCACCCGCTCCTGATTGCGGATCTCGCGCTGCTGGCGACGCCAGAGGTCCGCGCGGTAGCGGAACACCACCGCGAGGGCCACGAACAACAGCACGAGGACGGTCCCGCCGAAAATCTCGGCCCGGCCCGCGGAGGCGGCGTACATCCCCAGCGCGACGACGAGTGTCACCAACGCCGTCCCCAAGACGATCTCGCGGCCAGAGCCCCACCGCACCAGGGAGTAGAGCAGGATCAGGACGGCCGCCATGGAGTCGAGGCTGAGGTCGCCGGCGTGCGCAGCCAGCTGGAGGACCGAGAGCAGCCCGGCGATGCCCCACCCGGCCAGGGCGGCCATCAGGGGGCGGCTCCGCCGCCAGAGCAGGGCAGGCATCAGCGCCAGGGCGAACACCGTCACAAAGGGTTGCCAGGCCAAGCTCGGCCGAGCGATGCCTTCGACCAAGGCGGCGGCCGCGAGCACGCCCACCAGCAGCCAGTCGAGCCGGCCGATGGGTGGGGCGTCAGCAGGCCGCGGCTCGTGTCAGATGGAGCGCCGGATAGTGACCACGGCTCCAGCCTGGAGATCGGCGCGCGTCGGCGTACCAACCGAAAGAACTAGAGACAGACCATGCCATCGGCCAGGCGAACCCGAGCCTCCGGGCCGAGGCGCCCGCCGCCGGGGCCAGGCGATCGTGGACCTACCGATCCGCACCACACCAACGGAGCCCATGATGAGAACACGTGCCACCCTCGCAGACCAGCCGGTCCCGGTGCGAGCCAAGCTCGCCGCAACGTGGACAAGCTTCATGTTCCTCTACGCCTACGTGGACATTCTCAACTTCTTCACGCCCGGCGTCATCGAAGACATCCTCGACGGCAAGGTCTTCGAATTCGACCTCTCCCAGACCTTCTCGACCACGACGCTGACCCTCATGGCCATCCCGATCCTCATGGTCGTGCTGTCGATGACGCTGCCCGCCAGGGCGAACCGCAGTACGAACCTCATCGTGGCTTCGCTCTTCGTCCCCGTCACGGCATTCAATGCGCTGGGCGAGTCCTGGCTGTACTTCTACGGCCTCGGCATCGTCCTGGAATTGATCCTTCTCGCCCTCATCGTGCGGTTCGCCTGGACCTGGCCTCGCACCGCACCGTCGGCGACCATGGCGCCCAGCCCGGACCGTGAAACCGTTCGCACCCAACAGCAAGGGTGAACCAACAGCAGTCCCGTCCTATTCGGAGCCATCTGCCTCGGTGCCGCGGTGTGGCCTCCTGGAGGTGGAACACCAACCACCGGGACGTCGTGTCGGGGCCTTCCAACGGGTGACGGACTCATCCGCGTGTTCGACGTATTCACCTACGTCGCCGAACATGTCCGTCGTACCGTGCCAGATCGTCAGCATCCAAGTGTGGCCCACTTGTCGCGCAGTGGGCCCAAGCCGCAGTCGCGACGCAATGTCAGCCGATCCCCGGGCCCCGACTCTAGTTTTCAAAAGCTGAGAGTTCAGGGTCATAGGGGTCCCGGCCACTACCGCCTAGGCGGACAGTGCGGTGCCGTCCTGGCCGAACAACAGGACAAATGGGCCGACGGACGCCGCTACCTCGGCCTCGACGTCCTCCACCGCAGCCGCCTCGCCCTCACCACCCACAACCCTGAGGACAAACCCAAGACCACCGGCGCGATCAGCGCCTAACCAACACCAACGACGAATCACCAAACCTCGTAGACCACTCCACAGGACTTGCCCGTGCGCCGTTGCTCCATGCTCGGACCTGAATCGCTCCGCCCCCGGGTATCGGTCACCCTGCCCCGAGTCGGCGAGAGTCCCGTCAGGCTGGATAGCCATCGTGGCGGCACGCCACCGTCTGCGATTTGGCGGCCTTGAGGGTGGCATCGCTATACGGCAGCCCGTGTCATCCGCAGTAATTAGCGGACCCGACGTACCGCGAGTGCCATATTGCAGCATGTCGGTCCCGAGCGCAGTAATGGCCAGCGCTCATCAGACCGTCTGCCCCTTGCGGCGGCTTGCCATTGAGGGGTGGACTGTTCTCACCGCAGGTTAGCCCCCGCTGATAGGCGGCAACACGCTGGAGCGTCCATCGAATCTAAGAGGAAATCATGGCGGCTTCTCTCGGATCCCGAAAGGCTGCGTCGAGATTGGCGCTACAACCGCCTCTGGAGCGGCAGAGACTCTCGTATCGCGCCCGCCTCCTCGTGATCCTGCTCATCGTCCTCACGATCGTCGCGATCGCGATCGCAGTCGCCATGGCCCGTCGCGACCTCGACCACGACACGCTGTGGTATGAGATCGGAAAACTCGTGGCCCAGGCCGGCATCCTGACAGGGTTCGGTGCGCTCGTCTCTCTTCTGATCCATGAGTTCCAGCAGGACCAAGTGCAGGCGCGGCAGCGTGTGGACGTGGCAAGCCAACGATTGTCCAGTCGGAACGAGTGGCTCCGTGACTTCGCGGGACGTGTTACCGACGCGTACACCAACCTTAAGCAGGCACGCCGCCGTCTTCAGTGGGCCTTGTCATCAACCGCCGACGGCATGTTCATCGACACGCGTGTGTACGAGAAGCAAATGCGGAGGATCAGCGCTGTCCAAGCGGAGTTCGAGGCCCTGCTCACACAAGCTCAGACCTACTTCACGGAGGAGGGCCGTGCGGAACCAGTGGAGTCGCTCCTGAAATTCATTGAGAATCGCCTATCCGAACTCGTTTCTGAGCGGAAGAACCAGTGGGCCGGAGATTCTGTGCAACCGGCTCGGGTGTCCCTCAACGATCGAGCGTCGATGAGGAGGTTCGTCGCCGAGTCGAATGGTCCCGATTCGGACTTTGGCAAGGCGGGTGGTTTCGGGGAGATCAAAGCGAACTACAAAGCAGTCTTGGTTTGGATCATCACCGAACTCCGCGGGGCACGCCGCGCGAATGATGAGTAGTCCTCGATAAGCTTGATCACTGCCCGCCGTCGCCGCACCCTGAGCGGCGGAAAGATCATCGAATGGTCGCTCAGTGGTGGTGCCGGGTACGATGCGGATCACTCCCGCCACCTCCTACGCTGCCGCCTCTCCTGCCAGAGAATGGGCAGGCCGACGGACGTCGCCTTCCGTCGACCCCGTCCACTCGCAGTAGGCCTGACCGGCTCCAGACTGCTCGATCTCGGCGGTTGGTTGTGCATCCGATGAATGCGTGCCGGTGGAGTCGTCTTTCGATGTCGTTGGCCCAACGAGTCGGTGATAGATCGCGAGACAGGGCGCGCGATCAGATTTGTGGAGGTCCCCGAGTGCGGCGCCGTGGTGCAGTGTCAGATCGATCAGCCGTTGTCCGTCGGATTCCGGGAGTGCTCAGCCGCGAACGGCTTCAACAGGCGATGAATGGTGACCGCTTCGCTGGCTAGGTGGGTGGGCCGGTGGTGATGCGGCGGTGGAGTTCGGTTGGTGGGATCTCGGAGCCGTCCTGGAACCACCAGGTGACGCCTGCTTCTTCGTACTGTGTGGCTGTTTCGGCGTTGGGTGCGCCGGCCTCACTGGGGGACCAGATCGCGATGTCGGCGTGTGGGCGTCCGCCGGCTTTCTCGAAGTCGGCGCGGATGGTGGCTAGTTCGTCGATGGTGGGCAGCCGGAAGTCGTCGGCCTCATCCCTGATCTGCGGGAAGAGTCCGGTCGCGTCGCGCGCACCCCGTACCGGTCCGGTCCGTGGCCAGAATCCACTGGTCCAAATGGGTACGTCGCTAGCCGGCATGCGGACGTCTGTGGCGCGGTAGTACTTGCCGGCGTGCTCAACTGGGTCCCCGGCAAGGAACTTGTGCAAGAGTTCGGCCCCGTCGTCCAGCCGTTCGGCGAGTTCCTTGCGCCTGGCGGACTCACCGAACCGGGTGTAATCCCATCCAGCTCCCGTGCCGAGGCCGAGGATCAGGCGCCCGTCCGAGAGCTCCTGAAGGGTGCCGGCCTCGAGCGCCAGCTTCGCCGGGCGTCGCCGTGGCAAGGGCACAACCATCGGGCCGATGAAGATCCTGCTCGTCGCCTGAGCGATCGCGGCAAGCGCGACCCAAGGATCTGCAACCGGTGGCTCGTAGGTAGGTGCACTGAGCAGGTCCCAGACAAAGAACCCGTCCCACCCGTGCTCCTCGCTCGCTATGGCAAGATCCCGCAGCACCTTCGGGCTCCCGTACTCACCGAACGACTTCGTATAGACCCCATAGCGCATGGTGCTGACAACCTCCCCCTCCCGAACGCTATTCCCTGTGGTCACAGCAGATCGCAGCGAGCGGTCGGCTCAGGCTGTACCGAGTGCCTTGCGGAGGATCTGGATCGCCTGCTCGACGGCGCCTGTCGTGGCGGCCGTCTGACGCAGCGGGTTGAGCATCATGAAGTCGTGGATGATGCCGTTGTAGCGGACCGACGTGGTGCGTACGCCGGCCTCGGTGAGCCTTCGGGCGTATGCCTCACCCTCATCTCGGAGTACGTCGTTCTCGTCGACGATCAGGAAGGCTTCCGGCAGCCCGGCGAGTTGATCGAGGCCGGCCCGCAACGGCGAGGCCGTGATCTCGGACCTCTTGGTTTCGTCAGGTAGGTAACAGTCCCAGAACCAGGCCATGCCCTTCGCAGTGAGGAACGGGCCGTCCGCGAACTCGCGGTAGCTCTCGGTGTCTTGTGCAGCGTCGGTCACGGGGTAGTACATCGACTGGTGGACGAACGTGACGTCACCTCGCTGTTTGGCGAGAATGGCCAAGGCAGCCGTCATGTTGCCGCCGACCGACTCGCCGGCCACCGCCATCCGGCCCGCATCGAGACCCTCGGACGATCCGCTCTGGGTGATCCAGCGTGCCACCGCGTAGCCCTGCTCGATCGCGACAGGGTAGTGGACCTCGGGCGAGCGGTCGTACTCGACGAAGACAACCGCCGCGTCGGCGCCGACCGCCAACTCGCGAACCAGCCGATCATGAGTCTGCGAGTTCCCGAGGACCCATCCGCCGCCATGCATGAACAGGATGGTCGGGAGGACGCCCACGGCGTCGACGGGCTTCACGATGCGGACCCGGACATCACCGACCTCGGCCGGAACGGTGATCCATTTCTCGACGATGTCGAGCTTGCCGATCGGGGCGGCCTGAACGTCGTCGAGAACCTTGCGGGCGCCGTCGGGACCGAGTTCGTAGAGGAACGGCGGCTCCGACGTCGCGTTCGCGAACTCCTGGGCTGCCGGCTCGAGGAAGTGCTTGCTCATGTGAGATCTCGTCCTTCCGGATTTCACTCGATCGACCAATCTGATCGATCGGAAACTGCAGCGACTACCGCGGCGCACTGCTTCTCCGCAGTGCCGCGCGGAGGTCTGGCGTTGACGACGAGCGTCCGACGTCGTCGTCTAGTTGTGGCTGGAGGCCGCGCTCGTGTGGCGGATCGCCCAGTCGAGCGCGTAGTCGGCGACGGCTTCCCAGCCGGGGGCGCCGGCTGTGAAGTGAGGTCGTCCGACGAACTCCTTGTACTGCACCTCTGCTTTTGACCTGCCGAGACGTGTCGCGGCCTCTTTGCTTACCGAGGCGGGGATCGTATGGTCTTCGCTGTTCCCGATCACGAGGAGCGGAGGACGATCGTCCTTGTGGAAGTCGACCTTGTTGGCCGCGTGTGGATTGAAGTTGGCGAACGCCCCTTGGAAGGCCACCCGGCCCGGACCGGCAACGGCGTACCGCTCGTACGCCGCCTGGGCGTCGTCGTCGTTCATCGTGTTGGTGAAGGCGTAATGGAACTGCTTCGGCGTCATCGCGAAGGTCTTGTTCTTGTTGGCCGGGTTCCTGAGCACCGGGAAGATGCAGCGGAGCAACGTGAACGGTAGGCGCAAGACGCCTTTCACCGGCGCCGGCGACAAGGCAACGCCCGCCGAACCCAGGCCGCGGTCGAGCAGCAGTTCGGTCACGAGCCCGCCGGTGGAATGCCCCATGATCACCGGTTGAGTGGGCAGACGGCGGATGATCTCGTCGTAGTGATCGACGACCTCGCCGATCCCGAGCCCGTTCATGACGGAGGGGTCGGCGCGGAGTGCCTCGACCTCGCCCTCCATTCCGGGCCAGGCAGGCGCGAGCACAGTGTGGCCGCGCGCCTCGAACCGCGCCTTCCAGCCTTCCCAGCTTCGCGGAGTGAGCCACAGGCCGTGGATGAGAATGATTGTGGATGACATGACGACTCCAGGTGCTGATCACCCCAGAAACGGGCACGGTCCGCAGCCGCGCAAGGGTTGGAATCGTGCTATCGGCGACAACCGCCGATGTACCAAGGAAGTCCGGGCAGCCGCCTGATTCGTGACACGACATTCGCCCTTGGGCCTGCAGCTGTGCAGATGGGTCTTTCGGCCCTGTTCGTACGCCGCGGCCGGGAGTTGGCTCGAACGTATGGAACGAATGCAGTACGACGAGCAACTGACCGATGCCGACCGGGATGCGATGCTGCGGGCCGCGGTGGCGGCGCCGTCGATGCACAATACCCAGCCGTGGCGATTCCGGTTCGAGGGCCGGACGGCCGAGGTGTACCGGGACCGGGAACGCGAGCTGCCGGCCGAGGATCCGTCGCGACGGATGCTGTTCATCTCGCTGGGGGCGGCGATCTTCAACCTGCGAGTGGCCGCGGCGGCTCGGGGGATGGGATCGGAAGTGCGCCATCTGGTCGATCAACGGCGGCCGGACCTGGTCGCCGTCGTCGAACTCGGCGGGATACCGAACGAGCCGATGGCCGCGCTCGCGCCGTACCTGACTGAGCGGCGGACGAATCGCGAACCGTTCACCGAGCAGCGCTTGCCGGGGCAGTTGCGAGTCGAGCTCGATCTGTGTGCCGGACTCGAGGGAGCTGTGCTGCAGTGGATCGAGAAGCCGGCCCGGCGCTGGTGGTTGCGGATGGCAACGAATGAGGCGGTGACGGCCGACGACCAGAGCGCGGCCCGGACGGCCGAGCGCCGGCGCTGGGTCGGCGGCGCCCGGGACGTGGACGGCGTACCGTCGAGTGCGCTGGGCTCGCGGGTCGCCGGCGCTGATCCGCTGGTGCGCGATCTGGCGGCGACCGAGGCGGATGCGGCCCGCCCGGTGGCCGACTTCGAGCGGGAGCCGCAGCTGGCTGTGCTCGCGACGCGGTACGACGGCCCGATCGAGTGGTTGCGGGCCGGACAGGCGCTGGAGCACGTGCTGCTGGAGGCGACCGCGCGTGGTGTGTCGACCTCGCTGCTGAACCTGGCGATCGAGCACGAGGAGCTCCGCGGGCAGATCAACGACCCGCTCGGTCCGTGGCGGCGTCCGCAGGCGGTGATCCGGTTCGGCTACGGCACACCGGTCCCGCCGACGCCGCGCCGCCCCATCGGCGAGGTGCTGCTCGCCGACTGACGATGGGCCGGGTGGTCCGCAAGCTCGGGACCTACGGCCCTGACCACGACGCCACCAGGTGGGCGAATCTGTAGGTGCCGGGGAGGCGACCGGCTCACCGGAAGCGGACCGACAAAGGTGGCCACTGGCCACGAGACCCACCGTCGTCAAGACGGACCCGGTCCGGTGAGCCGCCTCCCGGCAACAGGAGGAATGATGAACATCGTCTGGCTGTCGGGCGATCTGGATCCGACGCAGGTCGGCGTGAAGAGCGCCCGCTTGGCCGAGCTCGCCGACGCGGGGATCAGGATCCCGCAGGGGTTCGCCGTGACTGCGACGGCGTACCAGGAGTTCGTTCGCGAGGCGCGGCTCGGTCCGGCGATCGCGCGGGCGATCCGGCGGTTCCGGGCCGGCCGCGACCTGGTCGTGGCGGCGGCCGAGATCCGTTCGGCCTTCCGTGATGCGGAGCTGCCGCCGGCTGTGGTCGACGACATCCTCGCGGGCTACGAGAAGCTCGGCGGCGACGGCGCCGAGGTGATCGTGCGCTGCAGTCCCGTCGATCCGGCCGACGAGGTACAAGAGGAGGTCTTCCTGCATCTGCGGACCGGTGCTGACGTGGTCGCGGCGGTACGGCGATGCTTCGCGTCGCTGTTCTCGACGGCTGCTGTCGGCCACCGCGAGGCGACCGGCGACGATCACCCACGGGCAGCGATGCCGGTGACCGTACAGACCATGGTGCCCGCCGAGATCGGCAATTCCGGCAGCGCCCGTGGCCTAGGAGACGGTTTAGCTGATCGTTGTGCAGACGTACTGTTCGACCAGCTCGAAGGGGTTGTTCTGGATGGAGACTTCGTTGCGCCAGGTCATCGTGTTGTCGTCGACGAGGTGCCATGAGAGCTGGGTGCGGATGGGTGGGCGACCGATGCTGCGGAAGGTGAGGACGTCGCCCTCGATGTTGCCGGCGAGCAGTTCGAGGTGTCCGTAGTTGTCGGCCACCGATGCGCGGTACTCACGGCTCTGAGGATCCCAGCCGGAGACCCAGTGCAGCTGCCAGTGCAGAACAAAGGTGCCGTCGGCAAGGAACTGGTCCTGCTGGTACTCACCAACGATCCACAGCCCGTCCTGGATCGCATGGTGCCGACCTTCGCCGGTCGCCGTCATCGCCGGGCTGCCGGGACCCATCGCGCCGGCCTCGATCGTGCCGGTCCACCGAACGTCGCGAAGGAAGCGCCCGAGGTGCTTCATCTCGTCACCTGCTTGTATTGGCCGCGGAACTGACTGGGTCATCGGGGGCTCCTCAGGGTTCCTGATGGTGTACGACGGCTACCGGGCAGTGTGAGTGGTAGAGCAGGCCGCGGGCTACGGATCCCATGCGGAGTTCGGAGAACGCCGTACGGCCGACTCCGCCGACCACCACGAGGTCGGCGTCCTGGGACTCGCGCGCCAGGACGAGAACAGGGTGGTCGGTGAGCCTGCGACTGCGGAGGCCGACGTCGGGGTACTTCGCGGTCCAGCCTTCGAGGGTCTGGGCCAGCAGTTCGTCGGCGGTGTCGATCCACGGCTCCCGGCTCGGGTCGACCCAGACGTTGGGGTCGGGGTAGCTCTCCCGGACCTCGACCGCGTGTACGCCGTGAACCTCCGCATCGGTCTTCTCCGCCAGTTCGAACGCGAAACGCAGCGCGTCCTGACCCTCCAGTGAGCCGTCCACGCCGACAACGATCCGCTCGTGTGCGGGCGCCGCCTGGTCCCAGGTGTCCGGGACGACGATCAGCGGGACGTCCGTGGCGAGCGCCGTACAGACCTGCGACGTGGAGCCGAGCACGAGCTCGGCGAAGCCGCCCATGCCGCGCCGGCCGACCACCAGCGCCTGGGATCGTTCGGCGAGCTGGAGCAGAACCTGGGCCGGGTGCCCGTGCCGCAGTTCGAGTGACGCGTCCCGGAAGCCGATCCGCTCGAGTTCCTGGAGCGCATCGTCGAGTACTTCGGTGCCGTCGTCCGGCTCGGTCGGTGGTGGGCCGGGAGGAACCGGACGTTCGTCGTCCATCACGTACAGCGCGTGGAGCGGCGCCATGTGCAACGTGGCGTACGACGCTGCCCAGGTGAGGGCGATCAGGCCGTCGCGGGACCCGTCGATCCCTACCAGCACGGGCAGTTCGGTGGACATGGGACCTCCCGGGGCTCGGACTCCTTGCACCTCCAGTCAAGCGCTGAGCGGGCGCCGTGGGCAGGGCCGAAGGTCCCCCGAGCGATGATGTTCGACCACCGTGACAGCCGGTCGGCTGCCGCACCGGTGGTCCGAGGGGAAGGGCAGGCAGTCCCGGGACCTCCGGGACGTTCGGTCCTGGGGTGAGGTGAGAAAGGCTCTGACGGTTGTGCTCGCGAGATCCGAGGATCGAGGTGTCGGAAACCAGTGAAAGGACGACACCATGAGCGCCACGCAGCACCGGCAGGACTTCCAGGCTCCGAGGACCGAGCCTGATGGTGATCGGCACCCGATCATCACGACCGCTGCCGGCCGTGCGATCGCCGTACTGCGGATCGCCGTCGGCCTCGAGTTCTTGTGGGCCTTCGTCGACAAGCTGTTCGGTCTCGGCTACGCGACCCCGTCCGGCAAGGGCTGGATCGACGGCGGCGACCCGACGGCCGGATTCCTCGGCAAGGGCACCAGCGGTCCGATGGCCGACTTCTACCACTCGCTGGTCGGCGACTGGTGGGTCACCCCGCTGTTCATGATCGGCCTGGCCGGCATCGGCCTGGCGCTGACCCTCGGTATCGGACTGCGGATCGCGGCCGTCAGCGGCGTGCTGCTGTACCTGCTGATGTGGTCCGCGAATCTCCCGCCGGAGACCAACCCGGTGCTCGACGATCACATCATCGGGGCCATCACTCTCGTCGTCCTCGCGCTCGTTGCCGCTGGCAACGTGTGGGGATTCGGCAAGATCTGGAACGGTCTCGCCATCGTCCGCAAGCACCCCTGGCTGCGGTGACCATCACGCAACCTTGGCCGTCGTCCCTGCGCAATCCTGAGGTGAGAGCGATGAGTGACTGGAACCGGACCGGACCTGTAGTGGTCGAAGTCGACGGAAGCGCCGAGAACCGTCGCGTAGTGGACTATGCGTCCGCCGAAGCGCTTCGGGTGGGTGCGGAGCTGGTACTCGTCGCTCCGTACTCGGCGCACGGCTCGTCCTCGCCGATGCTGCCGGGGTGTGCACCGAAGTCGCCGGCCGAGCTGGCCGACGACGCGGTGCGCGCCGCGGTAGCACATGTCCGTCACCACGACGGATACGCGACCGAGCTGGCCGCGGTCACCGAGGAAGGCTCGCGCCTGCGGGTGCTCGCTCACGCGGCGCGGAAGGCCCGGATGCTGGTGGTCGGACGATCCCGTAGCCGTGGTCCGCAGCGCCTGGTGCATACCCAGGCCAACCTGACGCTGGCCGCAAGGGCCGGCTGTCCGGTGGTCGTCGTGCCGATGTCCTGGAAGCCATGTCTGGCCGACCGGAAGGTTGCCGTCGGCATCGATGGTACGGCGTTGTCGAGCGAGGCGCTGGAGTTCGCGTTCGGCGTCGCGGCAGGCCGGGAGGGCGACCTGATCGTCGTCCACGCCGGGGTGCCGGCTGAGCGCGCCTTCTCCGACGACGATCCGGACTGCTCCTGGCTCAGCCGGGCGGACTACATGGTGTCCGAGACCCTGGCACCGTGGACCAGCCGGTTCCCGGACGTGCAGGTCACGCGATTCCTGAGCAGCCGGCAACCGGCGGCCGCACTGGTGCACGAGAGTGCAGAGGTCGGCCTGGTCGTTGTCGGCGCGCACAGTGGCCCGTTGCCGATCGACCCGGTCGCTCGGCGCTCGGTGGCTGCGATGACGTGTCCGATCGCGATCGTCCCGCACCACCTGACAGACACCGAGCGGCCGCGCAGGCACGCGCAGGCCGCCGTACCGACGCATTGATCGGAGGCAACACCATGTCCGGGACAGTTCGTGCGTTGATTGTGTACGAGTCCATGTTCGGCAACACCGAGCGGATCGCGCGGGCGATCCGCGACGGTCTGCGGCAGTACGTGCCGGCCGAGACGGTCGCCGTGAATCGGGCGCCTGTCGCCGTACCCGAGGGGGTTCGGTTGCTGGTCGTCGGGGGACCGACGCACGCGTTCTCGATGAGCCGGCTGTCCACCCGCCAGGAGGCAGTCAAGCAGGGCGATCTGGTGACGCCGATCGAGGTCGGCATCCGCGAGTGGCTGGCGGCGCTGGAACCTGCCGGACGCGCGGATGCGCTGCGGGTGGCGACGTTCGATACCCGGATCGCCAAGGTACGCCGGTTGCCGGGCTCGGCGGCGCGCTCGGCGGCCAAGGTCCTGCGCCGGATGGGGTTCCGGCTGCTGAGTACCGACAGCTTCTTCGTGAACGAGACGACCGGTCCGATCCGCGACGTCGAGATCGAGCGCGCGGAGCACTGGGGCGCGGAGCTCGGCCGGCAGCTGACCGGCTCGGCGAAGGTCGCCTGATGATGCGCTCGAGCGGACCGAGGGCTGCCGAAGGTCCCGGATGGACCGGGACTGTGGTCCCTGGCGAGTAGCGTGGTGGGGGCGAGATGCTGGGGCGAGCGCTCGACCGGGTGGGTACGGCGCGTGACTCCGAAGGGGACGGCGATGACGATCAAGGTGTTCCTGCTTGACGACCACGAGGTGGTCCGGCTGGGACTGCACCAGCTGCTCGACGCAGAGCCGGACATCGAGGTGGTCGGCGATGCTGCGACGGCTGCGGAGGCGATCGCCCGGATCCCCGCCGTACGTCCCCATGTCGCCGTCCTTGATGTGCGGCTGCCCGACGGCGACGGCATCTCGGTCTGCCGTGAGGTCCGCTCGCAGATGGACCAGCCGCCTGCCTGTCTGATGCTGACGTCGTTCTCCGACGACGAGGCGCTGTTCACCGCGATCATGGCCGGCGCGGCCGGGTACCTGCTGAAGCAGATCCATGGCCAGGCCCTCGTCGACGCCGTACGCCGTCTCGCCGCCGGCGAGTCATTGCTGGACCCGAGCATGACCGCCAAGGTCCTGGACCGGCTCCGGCACCCGGCCGAGGCCGTGGACCCGAGGTACGCGACGCTGACCGAGCAGGAACGCCGCATCCTCGCCGAGATCGCCGAAGGCAAGACCAACCGCCAGATCGCCCAGTCCCTGTTCCTGGCAGAGAAAACCGTGAAGAACTACGTCTCCTCGTTGCTACGCAAGCTCAACCTGGAACGCCGCACGGAAGCCGCCGTCTTCGCGATCGAGCACACGAAGAAGCATCCGCAGAGCTGACTCAGCCGATGAGGCGCCCGGCTGGTGACGTCGCGCCCGGCCGTGGTCACGGGACGTCTTCGAGGGTGCGGTCGAGACTGGCGGCGACTCGGGCGAGGGATCGCAGTGCGGCCACTTTCTCGGCGACCGCGAGGTACGAGTCGGGCGGATGAACCGTCCTGTACAGGTCGTCGCGGAGGACTTCGAGGGCGTCGACGAGGTGCTCGATCTCAACGACGATCACGTTGCCGTGCGGTTGCTTTGCGGCGAGTATCGGGATGATGCGCTCGCGGAAGGCGGTGATCGTGTGCAGGGCTTCGGCCAGGCGTCGTTCTTCGAGGAACCAGTCGTTGTACTGGCTGGCTTCGGCGATGTTGTCGAGGTCGGCCTCCCAGCGGTCGATCTCCTCGCGCAGTGTGGTCATGACTGCTCCTTCGGTAGGAAGTCGGCGACCGGCCGGCGGGCGGTGCCGCTGTGGGTGCGGCTGCGGCCGAATCGGATGATCATGTGGGCGTGGCCGGGTTGCTCGGTCAGGCGCTGCACCTTGTTGCGCAGCTCGTCGTACTCGAGCGGCTGGTTGAGGAATGACGCACTGACGCCGTCCCGCGTCGCGGTCAGCAGCACGCGTTCGAGGGCGGCGCCGGCGGTGACCTGGTCGGCCGGTTCGTCGAAGTCGGTGGAGAGTACGGCGAGTTCGGGGTGCTCCTCGAACCGTCGTTCGTCGCGGAGTCGATCGGCCGGGCGGGTGCCCATGTCCCGCACCGCCGCGGGATAGCTGCTCGACCGCGGTCCGAGCGCCGTGCTCGGCACACCGTCGACGGCGCGATCGCCGCCGACCCAGTGGGCGCGTTCGGCTCGCCGGTGCCAGTCGTGGACCTCGCGCAGGTCGCTCTCGAGCACCAGGTCGAGGACTCCATGAACCTCGCCGTCGCCGAGCCAGGTGAGCCGAGCGCCCTCGGCGTACGCGGCCTGCATCAGCTTGACCCGCACGTCCTCGGCCAGTGGCGTCGTGTCGGCGGGGTGGCGGTCGGTGTGGCGGTATGGGATCTGCTCGGCGAGGTCGCACAGGTCTTCGTTGCGGTTCTCGGTGGGCTCGATGACGATGCGGGCCAGCAGATCAGGTTCCTCCGGGTACGGCGCCAGCCCGAACCAGGCGCCGTACCCGAGGCTTTCGGCCGCACACCGCAGGTTGAACGCTGCGGCGCCGGCGGCAATTCGCATCGCCCGGCCGGTCGGGTCCTCAGCGGGCAGCGTGCGTGATCCGTCCAGGAAGATGTCGATCACGTGGCCCTCGACCTCGAACCGCCACGGTTGGGTGTTGTGCATACTCGGCGCGGCGATGGCCGCCGCGAGCAGGACGCTGACGTCTTCGGTCGGCAGTTGCTCGGACACGGGGTGCTCCTCCCACTGGTTCTCCTTCTTCAGGTTCGCCGGTGGGAGGTGAGTCGCGCTGCGGTCAAGAGTCCCAACCTGGGAGGCCGTTAGTCAGTTGGTGCGGTGAGCTCCACGACCGTGCCGTACGGCTGGTTGTCGGCGATGCGGACGGTGCCGCCGAGTGCCTGGGCGCGCTCGGTCAGGTTGCGCAGGCCGCTCCTGCGGGTGCGGGCGCCGATGCCGGTGCCGTCGTCGGAGATGCGGGCAACGACTCCTCCGGCCTGGACTGTGATCTCGACGGTCACCTGTGATGCCTTGGCGTGCCGGACGACATTGGACAGGGACTCCCGGACGGTGGCGAGGATCTGTGGTCGCACGGGGGCCGGTACGACGGTGTCGATCGGGCCGGTGCAGATCAGCTTGGGCCGGAAGCCGAGTGGCTCGGAGTACTCCGCAACGAGCGCTTGCACGTCGCCGCGGAGCGAGCTGGAGTCGGGCGGCTGCTGGAGCTCGAAGATCGCGGCCCGGAGATCGTGGATCGTGGCGTCGATGTCCTCGACCGCGCGGCTGAGTCGTTGCTGATGCTCGGGCCGGACGAGTCGCTGCATGCCCTGGAGTTGCAGCCCGGTGGCGAAAAGGCGCTGGATGACCAGGTCGTGCAGGTCGCGAGCGATCCGGTCGCGGTCCTCGAGTACGGCGAGCATGTCGCGATCGCGTTGCGCCTGCGCGCGCTCGAGGGCGAGCGTGGCCTGACCGGCGAACATCCGCACCAGGTCGGCGCCATCGGCAACGTTTGCGCCTTGCCCGACGGCGACGGCGAGGAGGCCGCCGGTGCCGGTGTTGCCGGGCGGCAGGGGAGCCATCGTTGTCCGGGCGAGCGTGACGCCTTCGGGGAACTCGGACAGCCCGCCGGCGTCCTTCAGGAACTGCGCGAGGTCCTCGATAACGATCTGCTCGCCGGTGCCTGACGTGGCGCGGCCGATCACCGGCAGATCGGCGGGGATGCGGCGCCCGACGTACCGGGCGAACCGCGGTGGCCCCTCGACGGCTCGCACGACCAGCTCCTCGCCGTCAGCCAGCAGTACGGCGGCGACCTGGGCACCCGAGACCTCGCGCGAGCGCTTCGCGATCAGTTGCAGCGCTTGGTCGGTGTCGAAGTCGCCGAGCATCAACTGGGTGATCTCCGCAGTGACCTCGTGCCAGCGCCGGCGTTGCTCGGTATCGGCGTACAGGCGGGCGTTGTCGATCACGACGCCCGCTGCGGCAGCCAGGGCGGTGACGACGCGCTCGTCGTCCTCGGTGAAATCCGCGCCGCCGGTCTTCTCGGTCAGGTACAGGTTGCCGAAGGCGTGTTCGCGGGTGCGGATCGGGACGCCGAGGAAGCTCTTCATCGGCGGGTGGTTGGCGGGGAAGCCGTACGACCTGGGGTGCTCGGCGAGGTCGTGCATCCTGATCGGCTCGGGGTGCTCGATCAGGAGACCGAGGGTGCCGTGGCCCTCGGGGTACGGACCGATCGCGGCGATCTCCTCGTCGGACACGCCGTGGGTGATGAAGCGGACGAGCCGCTTGCCGTCGGGGCCGACGACACCGAGAGCGCCGTACCGGGACCCCGCGAGCTCGCAGGCCGCGGTGACGATGCGGTCCAGGGTGCTGTTCAGGTCGAGGTCCGCGCCGATACCGACGACCGCGTCGAGGAGGGCACGCAGCCGCTCCTGGTACTCCATGATGTCGTCGACGCGCCCGAGCAACTCCTGCAGCAGGGCATCAAGGCGTACCCGGGACAGCCCGGCGTACTCCAAGGCCCCCTCGTCCCAGCTACCGCGCCCAGACCCCTCGGCCACGGGGCAAGCCTACGCATCGTCACCGGTTGTGGGAACTGGGACGCTGAGCCCAAGGCAGCAGCCGGCGCCCCTGCACAGACTCGATTCCGAGCCGGACGAGCTGCGGGTCGTCCATCGGCAGCCACGAGTGCAACGGCAGCCTGCGGCGCAGCTCAGCGCTCTCTTCGGTGGTGACGACCGACAAGTGCCCGATGGCTGTGACTGTCCAACCCAGATGACGCTCCATGTCCACGTCGTCGGCCTCGAACGCGACGACATCACCCCGCTCAGCCGCCCGGAACTTGTCGCCCTCACCGGTGCTGAACACGATCGTGTCGTCGTCGAGCACGAAGTTGACCAACCGAACCGCGGGCAGACCGGCGTACGTGTAGATCAGCCGGCCGAGCGGGACCGACCCGAGCAACCGCAGACAATCCGCGGCGCCGAGAATCTCCAGCCGGGACCTGTCGAACTGTTGCACCGTGCTCATGGCGCGCCTCCAGACAGCGGACACAACCGTCCACCCGTCCACAGTCACCTGACGACGCCCCGCGCCACTAGGGCCGAAAGTCCTCGACTGCCGGTGCAAGTCGCGCCGGGCCGGCTACGAGCCAATTTCTGTCAGCAGTTGACTCCTCGCCATCTTCGCAGGCGACTATTCCACCCACGGTGTCTTATGCAAGATAAATTTGCACATACGCTCATTGTGGGAGCAACCGCCCTGCCAGTCGACGGCGCTCGTATGTCCTGCAGAGTAGGTGAGTTGCGCTTCCGTGCGGCGTGGCTACAGGGGAATACAACCCCGTGCTTGGACTTGGCAGATGACCAAACGTTTGAGCTGATCGTTTGAGGGTGAATGGTCTCTCATAGAGGGCCGATGTACTCGCAGATCGCGCATGTGCGCAGTATGTTGGACCGTGGGGGCGGCTATGGCAACAAGTGGACAACTGGATGGGTTCACGGCAGCGCCTGAATCCATCGCCAGTCTTTGGCAGGTACTGCAAACAGTCAACGACTGGATCAAGTTCGCCGACGCCAAGGCAGGAGCCGTTTTGGCAGGCGACGGCGTCCTGATCGCTGTGGTCGCCCAGTCGTCAGACGACGTCACTGCTCTACTTCTTCCGGCACTCGTGGTGGCTGTCTTGAGCGGCCTCCTGGCGCTGTGGGCCGTCGTGCCGCGCCTCGGGCTGGTCTATCCAGCTTCGCCGTTCTATTTCAATCACGTCGCCTCGCAATGTGAGGACGCCAAGGCGTACCGGGAGTGGATCCTCCCAACTCTGCGTGATCCCGCCGCCCTGGAGCAGACACTGTCGGATCAGATCTGGGCGATGTCGAGAGTCGCCCGAGTCAAATACAGGTGGGTGCGCTTCGCCACCTGGCTCCTCGGTTTGGCATCCTGCTGCATCATCATCGCGACCCTCGTGGAACTTCTCCGATGAGCCTGGCGTCGGGTCGCAGACCCGCCTGAGGCAGCCGGGCGGCCTGCTCGATCGACAGGCTGCTGGCACGACGACTGAGACACGCAAACCTCACGTCTGTAGGTCAGGCCTTGTCGTTGTCCAACGTCGCGGCGCCGGCAAGCCGTGCACGGACCCGAAGAAGGGCCCGGAGAACAGCCTTGGGCAGGGAGGATCTCCCTCGCGCATGGGCTCTCGACAGTTCTGGTGCGGTGGTGCCATGCTCGGGGCGGGGATGGGGGAACGGGGATGGGGCTGCGGGTGTTGGCTGGTGCGTTGGCGGCCTGTGTGTTGGCTGCTTCCTGTACGGCGCGACCGGCGGATGAGACTGAGGGCTCGGAGCCGGAGTCGGGGACAGCTTCGGTTGTGGCGACGGGGAAAGCGACGAGCGTTGTGTCTGTGTCAGTTGGGCCGGCACGCGGGAACACGTTGAAATCAAGACAGTTCGAGGTAGCCGCGCCGGCGGGTGTCAGTACCTCGGACACGACCTTGGCCGGTACGCCGATCCCCGGACGGATTCAACTTGTCCGCGGGGTTTCGCTGGACGACGGTATCGACCTCCGGCTCGGGACTGGGCAGCCGCTGAAGCCGATGGTCCTCAAGTACACGTTCGCGATCCCCCTGCCCGCTGCGTCGATCGCGACGATCGTGCGCGGCGATCCGAGTCGGGTACCCGTCGTACCGGTGAAGAGCGCGCTGTCGGCCGACCGGATGACGCTCACCGCTTCGATCACGCACCTGAGTTGGTACTCGGTGGTTGTCGAGGCGATCGAGCCGGCCGTCGCCGGCTTCCTCGGAGTGCGTGGCGAGGCGCCTCACTGTGGCGGCAAGCGGCCCGATTGGGCGACCGACATCATCTATATCTCGCAGAAGGGCGATCCGCCGATCCTGGTCTGTTCGGGCCGGGACTCCAAGAACCCGCAGGTTCTGGTGGTCAAGCTGACGAACAACCGCGGAACTGGTATGGCCATCACCTCGTCGGTGAAGTGGAAGAAGCAGACGTCGGGCGGTGCGGGCGGAGTGCTGGCGACCGCGGGGGAGTGGATGTCCAAGCTCTCTGACCCGGCGGCAGACCGGACTGTGTTTCTGATGCCGGGGCAGCAAGTCGAGTTCGACTACGACAAGCCTGCCAGCGGAACGACGATCGCTCTGCAGGGCGTCGTCAGTACCTCCGCGCTCGCGTACGGCGTGGCATGGCAAGCACTTGAGGAGGTCCCGTTCAGCAAGCAGGTCCGGACGATCGCGGCGGCCGCCTTCCTGACCGTGTGTTTCAACGACGCGATCGCGGACCCGCTGTTCCGGGCCAAGGCGATCGACGTCGCGACCACCATTGCGTCCGTCGTGAAATGCGGGATCACCCACTACAACGACATCGTGACTGTCCTGCGCTCAAGGCTGTCATCTGGCGACTGGGCGAAGATCAGCCAGCCTCTGTATCGGGCGGGCTCCTTGGTGTTCCGCCGCTTGAATGCCTACCTGACCCTCGCGTCCGTGGCGTTCACGCTGGCCGACGCGATCGCTGACGTACTCCAGGATCCGAATGCGCGGCGGATCACGATCTTCACACGAGTCGACAGGCCGAGCATTGCCCGGTTCACAGGCGATTGGCGGGTGCATGGTTACCAGTTGACGATCTCTCGCAACGGGACCGGCCGTGAAAACTGGAACTCGGGCCCGTGCAATTTCGACATCAATACCGGCGGTCCTTCGGTGATGTGTACGACGTACACGACTGTCCGATTCACCGCCTCGAGCGACGGCAAAGTTCTGACAGGCAAGATCCTGACGCTCAGCAAGCGGGGTTCGGACGGCTCGTCGTGGCCGTTGGATGACCCAGGCGCAAGGGTCGGCGACACGTTCGAGTTGCGACCGGCGGGCCAAGGGTTGCTGATCCGCAAGGAGGTCGTATCTGGTATTTCGGCCGCCGACCGAGAGGCCAGCAATCCATATCTGTGCAGCGTCGACCACCCTCCCGCCAACACTGATGTGTGCGGGGCATAGCGCCGAGCTCGTCGGCGGACCGGCGACCGTAGCGCCGCGGTCAGCGCTACAGTCCGGTCGAGTTCGGTTGCTGCGCCTGAGTTGGTAGGCGGTCCAGGTCGGATCAGGACAGGCTTGTGATTTCCCAGATTCGGTGCCAGGGGATTGCTCTTGAGGGCGGGACTGGCTTCCTCAGGTAGCCGGTGATTTCCACACAACCCTCGTCTTGGATATCTACCTTCCATCCTTCGGCCGCGCTGAATTTCTCACTCGCGCCCGGGCCGGGCTGACCGTCGTCACGCGTGTAGGTGACGATGGCGCCTAGACGATAGCTGTATGCCATTGGGTGCTCCAGCCCTTCGATATGTGTCATGGCATCGCCGGAACGAAACTCCCCGTTGCTGGCGTTGCCCCCTTAACCGGGCATATCGGGCAGAACCGCCGGCGCGTTTCATTTCGCACCGAAGGTTCTTTCTAACCCTTGTGCGGCCCGCGATGGCAATCACCAACCTCTATGCGCCCCTGTCGTCGGATTCGCGTGGCGGCGGGGGTGATTGTCGGGCCGACCCCAGATGCGCGGACAGATAGTACGTGTAGAGCAGGACGGTGTCGGCTGCTTCGTCGAGCTCGTCCCGCAGGAAGGTGAGCGATTCGCCGAACTCGCGATGAGAGCTCTGCGGCACGGAGATCGAGAAGTACAAGGCGGCCAGGGCGCCAAGCACTCCGGTAAGTCGCACCAGCGGCTCGGTCACCATGATCGATGCCCCGAACAGATCATCCTCGTACAGCGGTCGTAGGTCGCCGATATCTACTTCGAGCAGCGAAGCAGTCGCGCGCGCATCCGCCACGAACACGCCGAAGACGATCAGGGCGGCGGTGGTGGCCAGTCCGACCAGTGACACCCGCAGTACGGCGGTGCTCATCAGCATCAGATGCGTATTCCGACGAACTACTATCGGCAACGTCGCTTCATAGCGATCGAGCCCGTTGGCGACGGATCGGCCTAGTGGTGACCCTTTCACGGTGGCCTCCCGGTCCGCGTCCGCGTGGCTCGCGATCTCGAGGATCGCCTTTCGCTCCGAGCGCGTGCGGACCAGAAGAACAAGGGAAGCGACGAGCAGGAGCAGGCCCAGGACGATCCAGTACCGCAGTCCTTCGATGCGGCCGAACAGCCGCCATGCGTCATCGGTGACGAACACGATAAGCAGCGACGGAAAGAGTAGCGGCATCTCGCGTGCCGCTATGCCAGAGCTCGACATGAAGCCCTGCCCGAGCCTCCGTACGAGGTGGATCAGCAGCGAGATCCCGCTGCCGACCCCCATCATGAACAGCATGGTTGCGGATGCGAAGGCGATCGTCACGGCGAAGCCGCCGAAGATTGCTGTGTACCTGCTCTGGACCAGCACGATGCCGGTGATGAAGAGCGAAACGGCGCCGGGAATCAAGAGACGGAAGGCCCGGGCCTTCCACGAACGATCCTTGGTTCTCCCCAGAAAGTGGTTGGTATCGACAGACTCCGGCCTCTGTCGGGACAGGTGAAGTGCAAAGGCTTGAATACAGAGGAATATGAACTGCAGAGCAAGCATCCAACGGAAGTACTGGGATGCGAAGATGGCGACGGGTATGAAGATGGCCAACGATGCGACACTGCAGGCGACGAGGAGTTGACGGGCCTGCTGGGGATACCGTCGGTCGTAGCCGAGGGCGAAAGCCGGCAAGCCGCGCCGGCGAAAGAGGCGCTCCGCCGATGCCAGATCGCCGAGCGAGGTGCCGTACGGATCTCGCAACGGTTCGTCGCTGTCCATCTGATTCCCCCGTCCGCGCAGAGAGCGGAAGTTCAGGACGCGCGCGTTCCACCCCACTGGCTACGCCGCCGAAGAACGCTCCGGCAGTCGCACGTCAACCTTCAACACTCCTCTACGGCCCAGTCACCGTCAAGGAAGCAAATGCTTGACAAGGCTGGTGTCAGCGCACAAACATCAGCCCCGCCGGCTGGCTCGGCTTGAGGGTCAGGCGTGCGTGATGGCTCGCGTTCGCTGGTTCGCTGGTTTGCAGGTCCTCTACTCCTCGCACTGAGAAGGGCTCTTGTCTGATGCAGGTCAAGGTTGAGTCGTCTGATGGGCCGGACGAGTTGCGGCGTAAGGCCTCGATGGTTTGGCCTTCGGGGCGGCAAGTTGCTTGGCAGGGGCAGGAGTTGACGGCGTTCGTTCATTTTGGGCCGAATACTTTTACCGGGTTGGAGTGGGGGACTGGGGTTGATGATCCGGGGGTTTTTGCGCCGGAGGAGTTGGATTGCTCGCAGTGGGTGGGGGCGTTGCGCGCGGCGGGGTTCAAGAGTGTGATATTGACGGCTAAGCATCATGATGGGTTTTGTCTTTGGCCTAGCCGGTATGTGGCGCATACGGTTGCCGCTAGCCCCTATCGGGGAGACGTTGTTGCCGAGTTGTCGGTGGCGTGTCAGGCCGCGGGGCTTGGGTTCGGGGTTTATTTGTCGCCGGCGGATCTTTATCAGGAGAAGGCGGCCGGCGGGTACTACGGGAACGGTAGTGCGGTGGTGCCGTCGACGATCGGACCGGACGATGGTCCGTTGCGTTACGACGTGGACGACTACAACCGGTATTACCTCAACCAGCTGTACGAGTTGTTGACGGAGTACGGGCCGATTGCCGAGGTCTGGTTGGATGGGGCTAATCCGACTAGTAGTGCGCAGACGTATGACTACGAAGCGTGGTTCGATCTGATTCGGCGGTTGGCTCCGGAGGCGACTATCGCGATCGGTGGGCCGGACGCGCGGTGGGTGGGGAACGAGGACGGGTTCGCGCGGGAGACCGAGTGGAGTGTCATACCGTTCGCTGACGGTCGGATGGTTGCTGCGGAGACGGACGTAGATGTCGCTGGTCCCGAGCAGTTGCGGAAGGCGGATGAGCTCCGGTGGTATCCGGCTGAGGTCGACGTGTCCATCCGGCCGGGGTGGTTCTACCACGCTGCTGAGGATGCGGCGGTGAAGTCCGTCGCGGAGTTGCTCGACATCTATCGGAAGTCAGTCGGGCGGAACGCCGTACTGCTGCTGAATGTCCCGCCGGACCGCCGTGGACTGTTCGCCCAACCGGACGTCGAACGGCTGGCGGAGTTCGGCAACGCGGTGCGGGAGTACTACGACACCGACTTGGTGCTGCCGGCAACCATTAACGTGATCGACGTTCGCGAGAACATCGAAGACGGTCAGCAAGTCGAGTCATTCGCTGTGGACGCACTGATCGACGGTTCCTGGACCCAGGTCGCGGAAGGTACGACGGTCGGCCATCGCCGGCTGCTTCCACTTCAAGAGCCGATCACGCCGACCGACGTACGAGTCCGAGTGCTAGAGGCACGGGCAGACGTGAGCGTCAGTCTGTCCGTCCACTACGACCCGACGATCACTGGCGGCGGGCGAGATGGACGTCGATCTGGCCGTTGATTTCAACGGTTTCGGGGAGGACCTCGAGGGTTCGGCGGAAGACCTCGTCCCGGTCGGCGGGTGCGAGGAGCACGTACGCCGACACTGTTGAGAGGTGCCCGACATAGTCGTGGGCGCTCATCGTCAGGCGCCGTTCGATCACGACCTGCCGGACATCGCTGAACCACTCGGACTGCTGGAGCTCCGTACCGGGCCACTGCATCGAGAGTTCCGCGGATGTGCCGTCGGGCGACGGGACGCCGTCGTCCCCCAGGTACGGCGCACGTGCGGCACGCGCGGCCTCGTCGAGGTCCGGGTCGGCCAGCCCGATGGGTACGCCGAACGAGGTGAACACACCACCAGGCCGGACAAGCGCGGCCATGCGCTCCCACCGGCCTTCAGGTTTTGTCCAGTGGAGCGCCGCGGCCGAATACACCAGGTCGTACGACGAATCCAGCGGCAGATCTTCGAAGGCGGCCTGCACGGTCATGACGCTGCTAGGTAGATGCTTCCGCAGCTCCGCCAGCATCGCCGCATCAGGCTCGGTCGCCGTAACCGCGATCCCGCCCTCCACGAACAGCCGCGTCGCCTTACCCGTCCCGGCCCCAATCTCGAGCGCCGTCCGGATCGGCCCACCGGCGTACGCCGTCACCAGCTCGAGGAGTTCCACCGGATACCCAGGCCGAAACCGCTCGTAAGCCTCCGCCACAGCCCCAAAACTCAACCCACGCACAACCATGCCGAGATCCTGGCACCTTCTACGACCCAATGCTCGTCAATTTCCCCGCAGAAGAGCGGCTTGGGCACCATAATGCCCGGCATGGGGTATGGGATTTTGCTGGATCGGGATGATGCGGACGATGGCGTGCCGCGGCTCGAGTTGCCGGATGGGGTTGCGGTGCTGGATGCTGCGGTCGCGCTGGAGGAGTTGTTCGGCTCCGACCCGGCTCTCGAGCAGGTGGCGGTGGTGGTCGGGTCGGCGGTTGTGGGTGGGACGAGCCGGGCGCATGTGCTGATGTCGGGCGAGCAGGAGCGGGCTGTTGGCGATGGCGACGGGGCAACCCTGCCCGGGTATTCGTCGCAGTACGAGCTGCTGTCGTTCGTCTGCGGGGTGTGCGGGCGGGTGACGTACCGGTTGCACCTGGATCCGCGGGAAGTTCCGGTGTGCGCGGGCGGGCATGGGCCATTGGAAAGGGTCCGATGAAGCTCGACGCGGCGGCGAAGCCGTTGGGCGAGGTGTTCGGCGGGCGGTTCGTGCTCGTGAACTACCTGCCGTTCTACGGGGCGGCGTTGTTCGTCCTGGTGCTGATCTGGGCGGGGGCGCCGGGTCCCCTGAGGTTCGGCCGCGCGTGGTCGACGGCGGGTGCGCTAGGGCTGGGCGAGGTGCTGCTGTTGACGGTTGCGCTGACGCTGCTCGGGGCCGTTACCCAGCCTTTGCAGTTGGGGCTCGTTCGGCTGGTCGAGGGGTACTGGCCGCGGTGGCTGGAGCGGCTCGCGAAGCCGTTGCGGGAGCGGCATGAGAGGAAGCGTGAGGAGCTGGACGGCGCGGCCTCGTTGCCGGCGGACGCAGCTTCGCTCAAACAGGCTGAGCTGAACCGGATCGGGTTGGCCGGGACCAAGTTGCGGCAGCGGTACCCGGCCGCGGACGCCGTACGGGCGACGGTGTTCGGGAACGCGCTGGCTGCGGCGGAGGCATCGGCCGGGGCGCGCTTCGGCTGGGATGCGGTAGTGGCATGGCCGCGGCTGTATCCGGTGCTCGGCGATCGGATGCGCGAGATCGTCGACGACCGCCGGAACACGGTGGACTTCACTGTGCGGCTGTGCGCGGTCTTCCTTTTCACTGGCGTGGTCAGCGTGGTCTTGTTGATCGCGTCGGGATGGTGGCTCTTTCTCGCTCTGTTGCCGATCGCGATCGGAGTGTTGGCGTACCGCGCTGCCGTCGAGGCGGCCGTCGCGTACGGCGAAGCAGTGGACGCGGCCTTCGATCTGCACCGCTTCGACCTGCTGAAGGCGCTCCACCTGCCGTTACCGGTCAATCAGGTAACGGAGCAGCAGTTGGCGAACGACCTGTGTGCGTCCTGGCGCCAGCGCGCAGGAAGCTCAACGCCGTACGACCATCAAGCCCCGAAATGAACGTGCGACGCCCACCGAGCCGGATCGTCCGGGTAACGGCGACGCAGCTTGCCGACGGCAGCGTGCAAAGCTGATGCGCCATCGGTGTCCGGTACTGCGTCGTACACGTCCGCGACGAGCTCGACCGACGCTGCGTCGCTGACCGGCCAGATCGTCCCGATCACCTGTGGACAGCCGCCGAGGAACAACGCACCTGCCAGGTGGAGCGACTCATCGGGCACGCTCGCATCGCCACGTGCCGTCTCACACGCCGACAGGAATGCGAATTGCGGCGCAGAACCGGTCCGAATGAGATCGAGCAGGCCGAGGTCCCCATCAGCAAGGATCAGCCGACCGTCACCCGGCACTGCGGCGTCCTGCTGACCGTGGCAGGCGAAATGCAAGACATCGGCCGGCGGCAGCTTCGCAAGAACCTCCTCGCGCGTCGCGGCCGGCCCGGCGAGCACTTCTGCTCCCGGCAGCCGACCACGGGCGACCGCGAGCTCGCGCTCGGCGTGCGGAAGGTCCGGCAGCGTCGGGGTCTGCGGCATCCCTACGATCACAGCGGATTGCCATGGGCGCTCCGGCTGGCGCCGAGCCGCGATCAGCGCAGTGACTGTTGGTGTGTACGACGAGATCACGCGCTCCGGTACATCGCCGGCCGCGTGGAGTGGGAGTGACATCGTCGGCCCGGTCAGGCACCACCAGACGCGGGCCTGGCTGTCCAGCGACAGGGCGTCGAGCGTCGGCTGCGCGACGGTTGTCCACAGCCAGTCGCAAACCTCCTTTACGACGACCCGTGACGTGAGCCGGCCAGGCTCGGCGGCTGCACGGTTGAACTCCTGAGCATGCCTGACGACATCGGCCAGGTCGGTCGCCAGCGGTACGACGCTGAGTCCGTCGGACGTCACCGCCAGGGCGTCGCACCGGTAGCGGCTCACGTTGATCACGACGACGGGTCCTCCAGCGGCCGCGTCGCTCAGTTCGCCGTACTGCGGGGCCGCTCGCGTCATCGCCTCGTCCCACCGGCGCGCAAGCTCCCGGCGCCGTGGGCCGGACGAGTCGTCCGTCGACTCCATCAGGTTGTTCAGCTCGCGATGGATGTCCGCGAGGTCGGGGTCCGACTCCGGAGTCGTCAACAGCACGCCGCGACTGGCCTCCAACAGTTCGATCGCCAATTCGGGCCGGCCAACCGCGAGCGCCGCGGACGCCGCCTGCGAGGGCAACCCTGCAACCTCGGCAAGCACTCGTCGGCGCTCGCGGTGTTCGAGACCTCGCCAGACCAGCTCCGGCAGGAGCCCGACTGTCGCAGCGAAGCCCTCGAGCGCGGTCGGCCAGTCATCCAGCTCGGCCGCGACTTCGCCCCACACCCTCCCCGCCCGCGCGCGGACGAGCGCCGGAGCGTTGCGGTCGGCAACAATTTCCCGGTTGAGCTCGATCGATCCACGGCCTGCGCCCACGTCGGCCCGGGTGCGGAACTCGCGCACCCGGACGTTGGCCAGACCAACCAGGTACCGGTGCCGGACCGGATCGTCCGGCCTCGCTGCGTCCAACGCGTCCAGGCAGACCCGGCCGGCGCGCGCGAGATCGTCCAGGTCAGCCGTCGCGTCGTACCGAGTCAGAAGAGCAGTGGCCAGCAGACTCGAGTACCGCGGACGGCTGGAGTGGTCCTGCGGCAGACCGGCCACGGACTCCTCTGCGGCGACGATGGCCCGATCCAGTTCGCCACCGTCAAAGGTCGGGCGCGTCGCACCGAATTCTTGGCCCCAGCGATCCATGTCCTGCCGGCCGCGCAGGTACGCCGACACGTAGTTGTGCAGATACCGCGGTCGATCAGGGTGCCCGGCCGGTACCGCGTCCACGGCCTGGCGCGCCAGCGACATGGCCTCGAAGATGATCCGGTGATCGCCGGCGTGCTCGAAGTACTTGCCCAGCGAGAGGCTGTAGTTCGTCAGCCGCCGCGCCCGCGCCGGACCGTCGTCGTCCGCCTCGATCGACTCCGCCCCGAACGTGAGGGCCTCTGCCAGGTCCGAAGTTTCGCCGAACAGCGCGAAGCGGTACTGGTACGTCAGACCGAGATCCGCGACGACGTCGGCGCGGCGTGCATCGTCGCCTGCGAGAAGATCGAGTGCGGCGCGGTGGACATCGATAGCCAGATCGAGGTCTTCGGGGTCACGCCGCAAGTCGTACCGTCTGAGCAAGGTTGCCGCGAGATTGACCAGCGGACCGGTCTGCTGGTCGGGGGTCGTGTCGCGGATCGCGTCGTACCCGGTCCGGACGGCTGCATCGAGCCCGGCCGCGTCGTGGGTCGCCAGCGCATGTTCGCGCACCGCGAGGCTGAGCCCGTCGAGGTAGACCGAGCGTGCCGGATCATCGGGTGCAACGGTCTCGCAGGCCTCGGTCAACGCGGCGACGCTCTCCCGGAGATCGTCGACGTCGGACTGTGATCGGCCGCGGAACATCAGCGCAGTGCCGGTCACGTTGAGGGCCGCTACCCGCAGCGCCACGTTGTCTCCGGCGAGAGCCTCGGCCGTTCGTCCGGCCTCGATTGCGGCGTTCAGGTCGCCACCGTCGCCGAACTGCTCGAAGCGGGTGCGCAGGGTGAGCCCGATGTTCATGGCCAAGGCGCTCCGCATTTCCGGATCAGGCGCGATGGCGGCGGCCTCGTAGAACAGTTCGATGGCGAGGTCGAGCGCTAATCGCGAGGCGCGGGAATCCTGCGCGAGGATGATCGCCACCGCGCTGGCGATCGATGCGCCGCTACCGGGCTCGAGGTCGCCGAAGAGGGTGTCCAAGCTCTGCACCAGACCGGCGGCCGACTCCTCGACGCCGTGCTCGGCGGCGTACGGCAGAAGCTCCTCAGCCAACTGAGCCGGCCATTCGTCGAGATCGGGTACGCCGTCGAGCTCCGGCGCACCGTCATGATCCAGCAGGTCGCCATCTCTGCTATCCCGGCTCGCACTCTCAGAATCCGCCGTATCGTCCCCGTCCGGTGGTACGTCGCCGTCCGCGCGGGCGATGATCTCCGGATCCAACCCGTCAAGGGCATTCGGGTCAGCGCGCCGCGCCAACCCGAAGAACTCCATCGCTACGCCGCGCTCGACCTCGTCCGTGCTGAGGACGTGCCAGCACCAGTAGTACCTGCCGATCTCGACCGCAAGCTCCGCGTCCACGTGCGAAACCGCCGAGTCGGGCAGGTGCCACTCGGTCCGAAGTACGTGGTCCATCGCGCCCCGTACTCCGGCCTCCGAAGCCAGCAGCTCGGTCGGATCACCTGTCCGTTCGTAGCGCGACAGCACCCCTCGGATGAACCGCAGCGCGCGGCCGCGACTGGCCTTCGGCCCACGCCCCCAGATCCCACCCACAAGAGGAATTATGTGTGCTGACCAACGGCTTGGCGATGCCTGCGGGGACACCTCGAGGTCACGTCCCGCGGATGAGGTGGTCGCCTAGGTCGGTGCGGTGGTAGAGGACTGAGCGGCCGTGGCGGGCTGAGGTTAGGAGGCCGGCGGCTTGGAGGGCTCGTAGGTGTTGGTTGATGGCGGTGGGGGTGACGTTGAGGCGGATGGCTAGTTCGGTTGTGGAGGTTGGGGTTTCCAGTAGGGAGAGGAGGCGGGCTCGGGCTCGGCCGATCAGGTTTGCGAGGGCGGCCGGGGGCGTTGCTGCTGGGGTTTGCCAGAGGGTGGCTAGGCCGCGGGCTGGGTAGATGAGGTGGGGTGGCTTGTCGGGGGAGATGGGGGTGGCGGCGCGGCGGCTGAAGAGGGAGGGGGTGAGGGTTAGGCCGCGGCCGGCGGTTGAGGTGCGGTAGGTGAGGTCGCTGCGGAGGCGGATGCGGAGGATGGTGTCGTCGAGGCGGACGTGGGGGTCTATGTCGGTGAACATCGCGGCCAGGCCGGCGTTTGCCATGACTCGGCCGCGGTAGACGATGTCGGCCTCGAGGATTGTGCGCATCCGCGTCCAGTACGGCTCGAAGCAGGCGTCCCAGTAGTCCCGCAGAGCGGCCAACACATGGCGGAGGACGGTGGCTGTGCGACCTCGGAGTACCGACGGCAGGGCGGCCGGATGGACCGCGGCGAGGTCCGCGCGCAGCACACTCGCCGGCGTGTCCACGAGAGCCGACAGCTCGTCCTCGATGCGGCCCAGCGGGCTGTAGGGCCGTGGGGTAAGGAAGTCGGGCGTCCACAGGGCCTCGTTTGTCAGGGCCCACAGGAGATCCATGTCGAGCCCAGCACGCGCGGACTCGGTGGCCCGGAGCCAGGGGAGTTGTAGCGGGAAGCGGCCGGGGTCGCGGAGGGCTCGTAGGGACAGGACCAGCTCGTGCAGCGGTGAGATCGCGAACCGCACCTCACCGAGATCGTTGCCCGCCAGCTCGTACTCGATCATGAAGCAATACGCTACATCTCTGGTACCGACAGCACCGGGATGCGACAACTGTCGAGTGCCTGAACTCCTCCGTGATCCCGTCGAACGCGCGCTCGCCTCCGCCGTGGCCGCGCTGTCGCTGTCCCGTGGCATGTTCTTCGCCGTCAGCGCCCTCTACTTCACCCGCGGAGTCGGCCTGTCCGCAGCCACCGTCGGGATCGGCCTCACCGTCGCCGGAGCGGTTGGCGTCCTCGCGTCGTACGTCGGTGGGCGGCTGAGCGACCGCTATGGCGCAGACCGGCTGCAGCAATGGACGCTGGCCGCCAACGGAGCCGCATTGCTGGCGTATGCCCTTGCCGGCAACGTCGTCAGCTTCATCCTGATCGCGGCCTGCGTCTCCGCCACGCGCGGCCTGCAGAGCACCGCCCAGGTGACACTGCTCGCCCGGTGGTACGTCGGCCCGGAGCGGGTCACTGTCCGAGCCATGCTGCGCGTGGTGATGAACGTCTTCATCGGAGGCGGCAGTCTGCTCGCGGGACTCGCGCTGATGGTCGACACGACAGCGGCGTACCGCCTCACGGTGGTCCTCGTCGGCACCGTCACAATGCTCGGCACGGTGCCGCTGATCGGTCTGCGCCGCAGAGTCGAGGGACTGGCGGCACGCATGGACGCATCGATCGGCGCCACCAGATCCACACGTGGACGATCCCCGCTGCGCGACCGCACGTACGTCGCATCGACGATCCTGAACGCCATCCTCGCGATCCAATTCGGACTGACGTCGGTCGCGATACCGCTGTGGGTCGCCGACCACACCGATGCGCCAACGGTCGTCGTCTCAGCGCTGCTGCTGGTCAACACCGCCTACGTGGCTCTCTTCCAAGTCCGCGCGTCCCGCCGCGCACAGAACCTGCGCACCGCCGGCCAGTCTGTACGCCGAGCAGGCCTGTTCCTGCTGGTTGCCTGCGTGCTCTTCGCCTGTGCGGGGTACGTCGGCGCCGCAGCAGCAACCGCCATACTGCTCCTCGCCGCGCTCGCTGCGTCGGCGGCCGAGACACAGGGCGAGGCCGGCGGGTGGACCATGGCTTTCGATCTCGCCGACCCCGCTCGCGCCGGCGCCTACCAAGGGCTCAGCCAAACCGGCTATGCAGTTGCCCAGATGCTCAGCCCGGCCGTTGTCACCACCAGCGCGATCGACCACGGCACACCGGGCTGGATCGCCCTCGGCGCACTCTTCGCAGCCACCGGCATCGCAACGGCCCTGGTCGCCAATCACGCAGCCACGCACAGAAACCAGCCCCAGCCCGTCTCCGGAATACCAGTCAGCCAATAGAGTGGACATCGCTCATAGGGCAAGGAGTTCCGGATGGACAGCGTGGGTGTTCGCTACATCGTGGACGACGTGGCAACGGCGGTGACCTTCTATACCGAACGGCTCGGTTTCACCGTGGAGATGGACTATTCGCCAGGGTTCGCCGCGGTCACGCGTGGCGGGCTGCGGTTGATGCTGAACAACGTCGGCGGCATCGGCGGAGCATCCCAGCCGATGCCTGACGGTCGGTCGCCAGAGCCTGGTGGCTGGAACAGGTTCCAGATTGTCGTGGACGATCTCGCCGCCGAGGTCGCGCGGCTCCGAGCCGAGGGCGCGACGTTCCGCAACGAGATCGTCGTCGGTGTCGGAGGCTCTCAGATCCTCCTGGAGGACCCGGCAGGCAACGTGGTCGAGCTGTTCCAGCCGGCCGGCTGACATCGCCGCACCTTGGCTGATCATTCGAGCGTGTGCTGGACCGGGATGGTCCGCGGTAGGTCTGTGAGCTCGAGGGCGGCTCGGAGTGGGGAGTCCGGGGGCACGACGATGCGGAGCTCCTGGCGGCTTTGGGTGAGGCGTTCGGCGAGGCGGAAAAGCATCGCGATGCCTGAGCTGTCGAGATAGGCCGTCTCGGTCAGGTCCACGGCGATGACGGATTCGTCGACGGAGGCGACGCGGCTGATGGCGTCTCTTACCTCGGCGGCGTTCGTGAGGTCGACCTCGCCGGAGATCCGGACGACCTGGACGCCCTTGCTCGTCCAAGCGTCGACCTCGGCGTACGCCGTCATTTCTCGTCCCCGACCGCTACGTGGCGTCGCATGAAGATCGTCGTACCTTCCACATCGCTGTCGATGTCCACCGAGTCCGAGAGCCCATGGATCAGGGTCAGGCCCAGGCCGCCGCCGCGGTCCGCCGGACGGCGCCACTGACCATCGTCGCGCACGGTCAGCTCGACCGAGCCGTCGACCAGTCGCGCCTCGACATGCATGTCGCCCGGCGAGGCGCCGTACGCGTGGCGTACGACGTTGCTGCACGCCTCCCCGCAGGCGATCGCGATCTCGCCGGCGTCCTGTGCGTTGACACCCGACTCGCGGAGCCAGCGGCGTAAGGCGTGACGGACCTGGAAGAGCATGCGCGCCTCGGCCGGTACGTCGAGGGACAGTGGCGTTCCGGCCAGCGCGAGAGGCCGGAGCGCGATCAACGCGATGTCGTCGGCTACCTTGCCGGTCTCCGCCAGGGTGGAGAGCAGGTGGTCGCAGAGAGCATCGAGGTCGGGCCATTCGGCGCCTTGCGCTTCGGCGAGCAGCCGATCGAGTCCGTCCTGGATCGACAGTGTGCGCTTCTCGACGAGCCCGTCGGTGTAGAGCAGCAGAGTCGCTCCGGGCGGCAGCCGGTGCGTTGCTTCGGCATAGTCCCAGTGCGCGAGTACGCCGAGAGGTGGGGCCAGCCCGCCGTCGAGGTACTGCGTGCTCCCGTCGTCGATCAGGAGAGCCGGCGGATGTCCGGCGTTCGCGATCCGTACGGTGCCGGTGTCCGGGTCGTACAAGACATACAGCAGGGTCACCATCTCGGCCATCGGCAGCTCGCGGGCCAGCTCGTGCAGTCCGCTCATCACCACGACCGGTGACGGATCGTGGATGGCATAAGCCCGCACCGCCATCCGTAGCTGTGTCATGGCTGCTGCGGCCTGGAGACCGTGGCCGGCAACATCGCCGATGACGAGACCTATCAGGCCGGCGCGCAGCTGGATCACGTCGTACCAGTCGCCCCCGACGTGTAGGTCGGCGGTCGCCGGGACGTATCGGGCGGCCACGACCAGGCCGGGGATCTCGGGCATCCGGTTCGGGAGCAGGCTGCGCTGGAGCGTCTCCGCGATCTGGTGCTCGCGCCGGGTCCTGGCCTCCTCCCGGGTCAGCTGCTGCTGGGTTTCTTGCCGCTGGTCGGTCTCGCGACGCAGCCGGTCGCTGGTTGCCTCCAGCTCGGCGGTGCGGTCTTTGACGCGCACCTCCAGGTCGGCAGCCGCAGCCATCAGCGCGCGAGCAAACCCGATCCGCTCGGTCACCAGCGCGGCGAGGAAGAACGACGTGAGCGCGACGGTGACGTTGAAAGCCTGAAGGGTCAGCATCTTCTCGGTCAGCGACTTGCCCTCGAACGGGCCGAGGTTGCGGGTCGCGGACCAGGTTGCGATCAGGGACGCGGTCAGCGCGGCCGGCGCGGCTCCGCGCAACTGCAGACGCCACGAGGCCCAGCCCAGTAACGGCAGCACCAGGAACATCAGGGGTACGTCGATGCGGGTCGTCCACGACGCCAGGACGATCATCAGCGCGAGGATGACCGCGGCTTCGAGCCAGCGCGCGGCCGGCCACGGTTCGAGCTCCCAGAACAGCGGGATGCACAGCAGGAACGGGGCAACGGCGAGAACGCCCATCGCGTCACCGGTCCACCAGACCGCCCACGCAGCGGCCAGTCCATCGGTGCCTTTCGACGTCGTGAGGGTGGTGGCGCCGATGGTCGCGCTGATCGTCATGCTCGCCAGCGCGCCCAGGAAAACGATCGCCAGCGCATCACGCAGACGATCCAGCTGACGGCGGAACCCGATGCGCTCGAGCACGATCGCCGCCACCAGTGGCGCAAGCGTGTTGCCCAGAGCGGTCAGCAGCGCGGGAACCAAACCGGTGCTGATCGGCAGATTCACGGCCAGAGCCGCGAGCGCGACGCCGGGCCACATCCGCCTCCCCAGAATCAGGAAGGCCGCCAGTGCGATGCCGCTGGGCGGCCACAGCGGCGTGACGTTCCGCTCGACCAACGACAGGCTCAGGCCCAGCCGCGCACCCAGGTAGTACGCCGCGCCGACCAGCACAGCGGCCGCGGCGGTGCGGCCGAAGTCCGCCGGAACGCGCAGCCTGAGCGCCCGAGAGGTTTCCGTCCGCCCGCCCATGGCTCATAGCACGCTGTAATCCGCGCTACGTCAAGTCACCGTGCGGCCGGCTCACTCGCCGAACAGCATCCGGGCGTCGCCGGGCCGGATCTGGAGACGGAAGTAGACCGGGTCGGCGAAGGTGGCAGGGACCTTGCCGAGGCCCTGGATCACAGTCGCGGTCCCGTTCGCGTGGCCGACGGCGTACGCGTAGGCCGACTGGGTGTCCTTGTCGATGCCGACCAGCATCGTCCCGTACTGACCGCACTTCTCCGCGACCAGCGCATCGAACGCCTGCCAGGTCGAGCCGCGTACCTTCTTCACGACAGGCTTCATGGGCGAGGTACGGGGGAGCCTGATCGTGTACAGCGCGCCGCCCCGGGTGTTCGCCAGGAAAGTGTCGTAGGTCAGCGTCTGACTGATCATCGCCATCGTCTTCACCGCGCCGAACCCGGTGGCCGACTGCTTGTTGGCCCACAGCCGCGGATTGTTGCCGTTGTTGTAGTACATCTCCCAGCGCGTCAGCGTCCCGTCGGTGCGGAGCTGGTACTGCGTGGTGAGGTTCGGCAGCTTGGGATAGTCCCAGTACCTGGTCGTCTCGAAGAAGGTCGTGTCGCCCCAGCCGCCGCCGACCCGGTAGTACGTCGGCCTGGTCGGGTCGACGACGCCGTCCAGCGTGAGCAGGTACGAGGTGGCGTACATGGTCGAGCCGAGCACCGTATAGCCGGTGAACGACGCGTCGTACCCGGTGACGTCCGGATCCACTGACAGCGAACCACTGACCCTGACGGCGCCGGCCGGGAAAACGCCGACGTCCTCCTTGTCGGTGGTGACCGCGCCAGGCGTGATCAGCTTGCCGGCTCGCGCGCCCGTGGCCGTCACGGAACCGACAGAGACGCGGCAAGCCTCCGACGCCTTGGCGGCCGTCGTGGAACCCGCTCGTGCGGCCGTCGCGGCCCCGGGGGTGACTCCCGCTATGAGCAACACAGCTGCCGCGGCGCACCCCGCTGCACTCAGTCGACCGGACATGGTCAGCCCTTCGGTTCGCAGTACGGAGTAGTCCTTCTGTGTACTCCGATACTGCGCGGGGCCGGAAGGTTATGCCGGGCTTGAGTCGCTGATGGTTAGTCGGCTACCTGGGCTTTGGTCAGGCCCAGAAGGCGGTTACTGCGGGTGGGTCGCCGATGTACTGGTCGACTGTGCGGACCCGGTCGTCTTCGACGGCGAAGAGGAGGATCTGGGTGTCGTCGAACGCGCGGCCGTCGGGGCGGGTGGCGGTGATGCGAGTGACTACGGCGACGTTGCCGTCTGCGTCCGACAGGAAGGTCTGGGGGACCGGGCGGAGGGTTCCGGCGGTGAGTTCCATGGAGACCCGGAGGAACTCGAGGATCTCGTCGATGCCGTGTTTGAGGCCGCCCAGGCGGTCGGGGTTGCGGTGGTTCCAGGTGGCGTCGGGGTGGAAGCCGGCCGCGAAGGCGGTCAGGTCGCCGACGGCGATGGCATCGAAGCCGCCCCGGACGATGTCGACGTCGTTGATGGATGTTGTGGTCATGGTGTGCTCCCAAGAAGTGGTGGATGCACATCACGTTATGGAGGCGGGACCCGCCCGGGTATCGACTGTTCGGTCGATATCAGGCCGTGGCGCATGGCGAACATGGCCAGGCCGGCGCGGGTGGAGACGCCGCATTTGCCGTAGATGTGGACGGTGTGGGTATGCACCGTCGAGTGCGAGATGTACAACGTGCCGGCGATCTGCCGTTTGGTGTGGCCGTTCGCGAGCAGCTGGAGGATCTCCAGCTCGCGCGCAGTCAGCTCCACCGGCGGCGAGGGGAAGGACGGTCGGGGCGCGTCGGCTGCCTGGAGGACGGCTCGTACGGCGGTGCGGTCGAGGGGCAGGCCGGAGATGACCTGAGCAGCGTCGTCGAGTTGGAGCGCCGGGCGATGCGGGCGAGGCGAGCGGAGCGCGTGCCAGGCGTCCGCGGCAGCGAGGAGGCGCGCGGCGGCGTCGAGCTCTCCATCGTGTACGCCGGCCGGGTAGCCGGTTCCGTCGGCGCGCTCGTGGTGCCGGCTGACGATCGTTGCCAAGGGCTCCAATTGCGGCGAGCGCGACAGGATCCGGGCCGAGTGGTACGGATGCAGCCGCACCTGCTCCCACTCGTCCGGCCGGATGCGCCCCGGCCGTTCCCAGACACCGGTCGGTACGGCAACCCGCCCGAGATCGTGGAGCAAGCCCGCGCGGTACATCACGGCCGGATCGACACCCATCGAACCGGCCGCCGAGCGACTCAGCGTCCCGACTCCACGGGCGTGTCCTTGGAAGCAGGGCGCCTTCAGGTCGGCCGCATCGCCGAAGAAGGCCAGCGCTTCGTCCAGCTGGGCGTCATCGGCGAAGTACCGTCGCGGCGAAGGCTCGGCCTCGACGACCGCGGCCCAGAGATCGTCGGGGTTCGAGGCAACGAGCAGGTCGGCAGGCGCATCGAGGAAGATCGCGGCGATCGCCGGGTCGAGTGCCCGGCCGGACCAGCGCGCCAGTACGTCGATCGCGAGACCCGCGCCGCCGACCGCGTCGAACATCACGGCGGTGAACCCGACAGCGGCGAATCGCGCCGCCTCCGGCACCTCGGACCCCGCCAGCCCGGTCGGCGACCCCTTCCCGTCGTACCGCTCGAAGGCACACAGCACCGCGTCGCGCACGGTCTCGGGGAGACTCAACCGCTGGATCAGCTCGGCACCGACCTCGCAGTCCGCCCGCGCGGACTCCTGGACCAGCTTGGGTACGCGCGGTGCCCGCGACAGCACACGTACCTTCTCGACACCGGATCCGAGGCCGGCTAGAAACCTCAGCGCCTCCAGCGGACGCGTCGCATCGATCAGGTCGCCCCGAGCGCGAACCGCGACATCATCACCACCCAGGGCGGCGGCCGCCTCATGCGAAGTCGCCGTACAGCCCGCGAAGCGCAACAGCGTCGAGTAGTAGACCTCGCCTTGTCGCAACGGATCCAGCCCGGCGCGACGCGCGAGTTCGGTCGCCACGAGGCTCGCGCGCATCGCCTCGCCGGCCGGATGGCCGCGCGTGAGATCACTCGCCGCGGACAGCGCGGCGACAACCCCGGCAACACCGACCGGTCCGGCCATGAAATCGAGTCTAGAAGCGCGGCAGAGTTCCTTGGGGCTCGTTTGGGGTACTAGCCGGTAGTAAGAGTCTCCAGTCGAGGAGGGATACCCGTGACGGCTACGACGCGGCAGGTGGGGGAGCGTGAGGCGCGGGAGGTTGCGGAGGCGGCGCGGGAGACCGAGTGGACCCGGCCGAGTTTCGCCAAGAGGCTGTATCTGGGTGACTTCGACCTGTCGCTGATCCACCCGCAACCGCATGCCGTCGCGGCCGACGACGCGGTGCGCGGCGAGGAGTTCATCGCGCGGTTGGCGGCGTACTGCGAGACGCTCGACGGGCTGCTGATCGAGCGCGAGGCGAAGATCCCGGACGAGTACGTGCGCGGGCTCGCCGAGCTGGGCACGTTCGGCATCAAGATCCCGGTCGAGTACGGCGGTCTCGGCCTGCCGATGTCGTACTACGGCAAGGCGCTCATGCTCGTCGCGTCGGTGCATCCGAGTGTGAGTGCGCTTGTCTCCGCGCATCAGTCGATCGGTGTGCCGGAGCCGGTGAAGATGTTCGGGACCGACGAGCAGAAGCAGCTGTTCCTGCCCCGCTGCGCTGCCGGTGCGGTGACGGCGTTCCTGCTCACGGAGCCTGATGTGGGTTCGGATCCGGCGCGGCTGGCGTCGACGGCAACACCGACTGACGGCGGGTACCTGCTCGACGGCGTGAAGCTCTGGACGACGAACGGCGTCATCGCCGAGCTGGTCGTGGTGATGGCGCGCGTACCGGAGCACGAAGGCGGACGGGGTGGCATCAGCGCGTTCGTGGTCGAGGCCGACTCGCCGGGGATCACGGTCGAGAACCGCAATGCCTTCATGGGGTTGCGCGGGATCGAGAACGGCGTGACCCGTTTCCATCAGGTCCGGGTGCCGGCCGAGAACCGGCTCGGACGGGAAGGCGACGGCCTGCGGATCGCACTCACTACGCTGAACACCGGCCGGTTGTCGATCCCGGCGACCACCACGGCGGCGGCCAAGTGGTGCCTGAAGATCGCCCGGGAGTGGTCCGCGGAGCGGGTCCAATGGGGTCGGCCGATCGGCGCCCACGCAGCCGTGGCCGAGAAGATCTCGTTCATCGCCGCGACCACGTTCGCGCTCGAGGCGGTCCTCGACCTGTCGGCGAACCTGGCCGACGCGGGCACCAAGGACATCCGGATCGAGGCGGCGCTGGCCAAGCTGTGGGCCAGCGAGATGGCCTGGCGGATCGCCGACGAACTGGTGCAGATCCGCGGCGGACGCGGGTACGAGACCGCCGACTCGCTGGCGGCCCGCGGCGAGCGCGCCGTACCGGCGGAGCAGATCCTGCGCGATCTGCGGATCAACCGGATCTTCGAGGGCTCGACCGAGATCATGCATCTGCTGATCGCCCGGGAGGCCGTCGACGCCCACCTGTCCGCGGCCGGCGACCTCGCTTCACCGGACGCCGATCTCCAGGCCAAGGCAAAGGCCGCGGTCAACGCGAGCGGCTTCTATGCCAAGTGGCTGCCCAAGCTGGCCGTCGGCAAGGGATCGGATCCCCGGTCGTACGGCGAGTTCGGACCGCTCGCGAAGCACCTGCGGTACGTCGAACGCTCGTCCCGCAAGCTCGCGCGGCAGACGTTCTACGGGATGGGTCGCTGGCAGGCGAAGCTCGAGTACCGGCAGGGCTTCCTGGCCCGGATCGTGGACATCGGCGCCGAGCTGTTCGCGATGGCCGCGTCCTGCTCGCGGGCCGAGACGCTGCGCTCCCGTGACGCCGCCCAGGGCGAGTCGGCGTACGAGCTGGCGGCGGTGTTCTGCGAACAGGCGCGGTTGCGGGTCGATCACCTCTTCGAGCAACTGTGGAGCAACACCGACGACGCCGACCGGAGACTGTCTCAGCAGGTGCTCGACGGCAAGCACAGCTGGCTCGAGGCCGGCATCGTCGATCCCTCCGAGGGCACCGGCCCGTGGATCGCCCAATGGCAGCCCGGCGAATCCACGGCGGAGAACCAGTCACGCCGCTACCGCTGAGGGGCGGGGCTCAGTAGGTCGTGAGCGGCTGTGACGAAGGCTTGGCTTCGCGCGGTCGCTGCGTCCGCACGCCACATCAGGCGCCAGTGGACCGGCGGCGCGTCGCGGAAGGGGACGTAGGTGACGTCGGGGCGCATGTAGTAGCGCCTCATGTGGGCGCCGATCGGGAAGAGACCGCGGCCGGCGCCGACGAGCGTCAGGATCTCCTGGAACGAGCCGGCCGCGCGCAGTACGGCCGCGTCGGTGAGATCCTCGACTTCGACGAATTCCCTGTCAGCAAAGGGATGTGCCGACGGTACTGCGAGCATCCGCGCCTCGGTCACGAGCGGGGGACCGGTTACGAGATCGTCGCGCTCGCTTGGGAAGCAGGTGAGCAGGACCTCCACCTCACCGTCCAGCAGCCAAGGTACGGCGTCGACGAGCTGCACCTCACGAACCAGTACCTCGCAGCCGGGCTGTCGAGTCTTCAGCAGCTCGGCGGCTTCGAGTAGCAGCTGGCCTCCCGCCGCACCGACGAACCCGACACGGAGGGTGCCGGTGATGCCGCGGGCCGACCTGCATGCACGCTCGAACCCGACCGCGATCAGCTCCCGCGCGGGCCGCAGGTCGTCGTACAGCCTGTGTCCGATGGGAGTCAGCTCCACCCGGCGACTGGTGCGGATGAACAGCGGCGCTCCGATGCGACGCTCCAGGCGCTTAATCGTCTGGCTGACCCGGGCCGTGGAGACGTGCAGTTGCTCGGCGGTACGTCCGAAGTGGAGTTCCTCGGCGAGCGTCAGGAACGTCTCGAGTTCGTAGCGCTCCAGCATCTCCGTCCCTTCGTTAACTCACACTTCACGAGCCTTGCACAGGTTCGCGTTGATCGACAGGGCACCTCCGATGAGGCTGAGTTCATGGACAACACCCGTGACGCAGTTGTCTCGCCTCTGCCGCTGATGCAGCTGTCGATCGGCTTCTGGTCTTTCAAGGCGCTCGCCTCTGCACACGAACTAGGTCTATTCGCCTGTCTGTCCGGCACCGATGGTCACACCGTCGATCAGCTTGCCGAGTTGCTTGGCGTCGACGCGCGGCCCGTTGAGTTGCTGGTGACAGCATGCGCGTCTGTCGGGTTGCTCGAGCGCCGGGACGGGCGGTATGTGAACAGTGCGCTGGCAGAGGAGTTTCTCGTTCCTGGCAAGGCTTTCCACTTCGGCGGCTGGGTGCGGATGCTCGACCGCAGGCTCTACCCGGCGTGGGGCCGGCTGACCGAGGCGGTCCGAACCAACCGGCCGACGAGCTGGGATCCCGACAAGCAGGCGCACTTGTTCGACAGCGAGGATCCCGAGCTGCTGGCACTGTTCTGGGAGGCGATGCACGCGCTCTCGACGCTGACTGCGCGCGAACTCGGCGCGTACGTCGACCTGTCCGACTCGACCGCCTTGCTCGACATCGGCGGCGGGTCTGGTGCGTACGACATCGAGCTGTGCCGGCGGTATCCCAGCCTGCGGGCAACGGTGTTCGATCTGCCGCCGGTCTGCGAGATCGCCTCGACGAAGCTTGTCGCAGCAGGTCTTGACGACCGGATCGTGGTCGCCCCGGGCGACTTCCTCGAATATGCGGAGCTGCCGACGGGGCATGACGTCGTACTGCTGTCGATGATCATGCATGACTGGACGCCCGAGCAGGACCTGGCGATCTTGCGGAAGTGCTTTGCTGCCTTGCCTTCCGGCGGTCGGATCGTGATCAGTGAGTTGCTGGTCAACGACGAGAAGACCGGACCGCCTGCCGCCGCGTTGATGAGCCTGAACATGCTGGTGGAAACGGTCGGCCGCAACTACACGGCGGCAGAGTACGAGCAATGGCTTGAGGTCACCGGTTTCGTCGACGTCCAGACAGTGTCGTTCGAGGCGCCCGGGGCGAACGGCGCGGTCCTCGCCCGCAAACCATGACTTAGGACGGCTCGCCGAGGTCGCGGGCCATCCAGGCGGGGGTGTCGAAGCGGATGGGGCTGCCGCCGATGAGCGTCGACAGGTGCTTCTCCAGGCGTTCCAGTTCCTTGGATCCGATCTGCTGCTCCCAACGGTCGCGCAGGTCGTCGAAGATCTGCTCGCCTTGGCGCAGTACGTCGAGGCCGAGGTCGGTGACCTGGAGGCGTTTGCGGCGGCCGTCGAGAGGATCGGCATCGCGTGTCACGTAGCCGCGGTCCTGCAGGACCGCGATCGTCTTCGCGGCTGCCTGTTTGGAGACCGAAAGGCGGCGCCCGAGCTCCGCGGCGTTGTCGGCGCCCGCGGCGATGGCACGCATGGCGAAGTCGTGGACGGGGCGTACGTCGTGGTATCCGCGCTGGGCCAGTTGGTCGGTCGCATCGTCCACCAGCGAACGGAAGCCGCCCAGCAGCAGCAGCGCGAGATCGGCACCGGAGCGGGACATGGCAGCAGCGTACGGGAGGTGAGACCGGGTTGCAGTCGACAACCTGGTTGCCTAATAATTGGGCAACCAGGTTGTCGACCTCTAGGAGAGCCGATGAATGCCGTACTGACTGCCGCGACGATTCCGGGGGTCACCCATCACCAGGTCGAGGTGAACGGAACCACGCTGCACTACGTCGCCGCCGGATCCGCCGGAACCCCGATCTTGCTGGTCCACGGGTTCCCCGAGACCTGGTGGGCCTTCCATCGGGTCATCCCGCTTCTCGCTGCGCATCACCGGGTGTTCGCCGTCGACCTGCGCGGCTTCGGCGACTCCGGGCCGGGGTCGCCTGACAGTGCAACCGTCGCCGAGGATCTGCACCGCCTGATCGAGCACCTCGGCGTCGGGGCTGTCCACCTCACCGGGCAGGACATCAGCGGGGCGAGCGTGTTCCGCCTCGCGACGACGTACGCCGCCGACGTACTCAGCCTGACTGCGATCGAGACGGGGCTGCCCGGATTCGGAATGGAGGCGCTGGCCGACATCACCCATGGCGGCGTCTGGTATATCGGGGTTCTTGCCGCACCCGGCATCCCCGAGATGCTGCTGGCAGGGCGCGAGCGGGAGTTCATGGGACAGTTCCTGTTCCCGACGCTGACTGCGATCCCTGGCGCGATCACCGACGCCGACCTCGACGAATTCGCCCGAACCTACGGACGGGCGAACGGCTGGCGTGGAGCGGTCGGCCTGTACCGGTCGATGCTGCGGGAGGGCGCCGAGATCACGGCCCTCGCCCGGACGCCTGGGCTGAACGTGCCAGTTCTCGCGGTCGGAGGCTCTTTCACCCTGACCACCATGACCCAGGCCGCGGCGAGCGAAGTGTGTTCGGTGTCGCTCGACGGAGTCGGTCACTACGTCGCGATGGAGGCTCCCGAGCGACTGGCCGACGCCATCATCGAGTTCACCGGACGCGTCGATCGGCGTTGACGAGCTGGTCGTCATTCGACCTGCATTTCCAGGCGTTCGAATGGGGTTGGTCCGGGCTTGGGTGGGGCGGCTAGGTGGCGCGTGCGGAGGTCGTCCATCAGGGCCTCGATGAAAGGCGAGCCTTGGTCGTGCATGAACTGCTGGCGGGCGTGGAGTTCGTTGGTGGCGGGGCGCCAGGTGAGAGACCAGTTGCCTAGGGCAAGGAGGATGGGGAAGGTCTGGATGCCGGCTTCGGTGAGGCTGTACTGCGCGCGTTGGCCGCGGGCTGCCGTGCCTCGGCTGAGGAGGCCGGCCTCGACCAGGCGGACCAGACGGTCGGCGAGGATGTTCGAGGCGATGCCTTCGGTGGATCCGGTGAGCAGTGCCCGGAAGTAACGGCGGTCGCTGAAGATGACGTCGCGCAGTACGAGCAACGACCAGCGATCGCCTAGTACCTCGACGGCTGCGTTGATCGGACAGCCTGACCGTGGTTCCACGTCTCCTCCTTGACAGGTCCGGGCGTCGCCATAATAGTGATTGCAGATTGCAAGCACTAGTCGGAAGAGGGGGAAAGATGGGCCGCTTCGTGTATGCGATGAACGTGTCCCTCGACCTGCGGATCGAGCAGGTGCCCGGGGACAACGGCGCGGGCGAGTGGCTGCGCATCGACGAAGAACTGCACCGCGTGTTCAACGCGCAGACGCGGCAGCTCGCGATGATCGTCCACGGACGTGTCGTCTACGAGGTGATGGAGGAGTACTGGCCGCGATCCCGCGCGGACGCGTCGCTGCCCGATTTCATGCGCGAGTACGGCGAGATCTGGACCGCCACTCCCAAGGTGCTCGTCTCGCGAACCCGCCACAGCGCTGATCACAACACCCGGATCATCGGGGGAGACGACGCGATCGAGCAGCTCGCCGTACTGCGCGCCGAGACCGAAGGCACGATCGCGGTCGGCGGCGCGGCGCTCGCCACGCAACTGCTCCGCGCCGGGCTGCTCGACGAACTGCAGCTGACGACTCATCCCGCGATCCTCGGCTTCGGCCGGCCGCTGTTCGACGACTACGACCTACCGATCGACCTCGAACTGCTCGACCAGCAATCGTTCGGATCGGGTGTCACGATGAACCGCTACGCGATCCTGAAAGAGGCCAGCTGATGCTGAGGCAAGTTGCGGACGGCGTACGCGTCCACCAGAGCGAGCTGCTCCAGAACAACACCATCGTCGTACGAGGCACGGCCGGCGTACTGCTCGTCGACCCCGGAATCACCGGCGACGAAATGGCCTGCCTCGCGAAGGATCTCGATGGCGAGCCTGTTGTCGCAGGCTTCGCGACGCATCCCGACTGGGACCACGTCCTCTGGCACCCCGACCTCGGCGACGTACCCCGCTACGGTACGGCGGCATGTGCGGCTGATCTCCAGGGTCTGCTGGAGAACGCGGACTGGAAGACGCGCGTCGCGGGCGCGATGCCGCCGGAGATCGTGGACGAGACCCCGCTGGAGCTCTTCGGCCTCATCAGCGGTCTACCCACCGGCACCGACCAGCTCCCTTGGGACGGCCCACAAGTCCGCATCATCGAACATCAGGCCCACGCCGCGGGCCACGCCGCTCTGTTCATCGAGGACCACGGCGTCCTCGTCGCCGGCGACATGCTTTCGGACGTCCTCATCCCGATGCTCGACGTGACCGGCGAGCCTGACCCGATCGAGGAGTACCTCGCGGCGCTCCGACTCTTCGACGAGGTGGCGGCCCACGTGCAGTTCGTCGTACCGGGCCACGGTTCCGTAGGCGGTGCGGACGAACTACGCACTCGAATCGCCCAGGACCGCACCTACGTCCAGGCCCTACACGACGCCCGCGAACTGACCGACCCCCGCATCGGCCCCTCACCCAAGTCCGGCTGGGCATGGGTAAACGACGTACACACCGGCCAACTAGAACGCCTCGCTCACCGACGCGACCCCGACGCACTGTCGTGACTGCGGGGTTCGATGGTTGGCCGAGGTCGGCTTTCGATGTGTTGTTGCAGCTTGAGGGGGAGCCTTCGGCTGAGGTTCGGCGGGAGTGCCGGCGGGGGCGGGAGGAGTTGGTTCGGCGGCCGATGATTGGGTTGCTGAACGCGGTGGCGGACGCGGATCCGGAGTACGAGGATTTCTCGGTCTGGGGGTACGGCGACGTCCTGCTGGATGCGTGGCAACGACAGCGGGCCATCGTCCGGCTGGCTCGGAACGTCGAGCTTGGGGTCCGGTTCGATCTCGACGGGCTCGAGGTCGGCGTGGCGTGGTGGTATGCGCCGTCGGAGCAGATCGAGCGCTACCGGGCCGCGGTAGCGGATGCCGGCCAGGGGCCACGGCTGGTTGCCATCATCCGGAACCTCGAGCGAGACGGGTTCACGATCACAGGCGACCTACTGAAACGCCCGCTACGCGGCCATCCCACCGACCATCCACGCGCCGACCTGCTGCGACACAGGTCGCTCATCGCAACCCGCCCCCTCGGCTGCGACGACTGGATCCACACCTCAGCCGCAGCCGACCAAGTACTCGCCGCCTTCCACCAGCTCCGCCCACTGTCGCGCTGGCTCGTCAAGAATGTGTCCTAGCGTGCGCCGCCAGGGTGTGGACGCAGAGGTAGGGTGCTCGGATGTCTGTTACTCGTGTGCGGCGGGCTCGGCCGGCTGATATGGCGGTGCCTGTTGGGGCCCGGTCTGTGTTCACCGATGGGGCTTGTTCGGGGAATCCGGGGCCGGGTGGGTGGGCCTGGGCGTTGTCGAAGGTGGAGTATGCCGCTGGGTCCGAGGTGGTGTCGACGAATCAGCGGATGGAGATTCGGGCGGCGCTCGAGGCTGTGCGGGACAACGCGGGGCCGCTGCTGGTGGTGTCTGATTCGACGTACGTCGTGAACTGTTTTCGCGACCGCTGGCACCAAGGGTGGCTCGAGCGTGGCTGGCTGACGTCCGCCAAGAAGCCGGTCGCCAACCGGGACCTGTGGGAGCCGCTGGTCGAGCTGGTGACGGAGCGCGGCGACGTGGCCTTCCGTTGGGTGAAAGGCCACTCCGGCCACGAGATGAACGACTTCGTCGACCAGTTGGCAGTCGCTGCGTCTCAGACCGCGGGATAGACCTCCGCTTCATAGAGCGAATAGCCGTACTGCGTCGCTCGGTGGACGCCTTGCACACGGACATAGCGAGCGGTCGTGTCCAGCCAGAGGGTGTCGGTGCCGCCGTCGCCGTCGGTCACCTCCGTCGCCGTGGTCCAGGTGGTGGCGTCGTCGGAGACCTCGATCTTGTACGCCGACCCGTACGCCGCCTCCCAGCGCAGCACGACCTTGCCGAGGTGTGTCGACGCGCCCAGATCGACCTGGAGCCAGGACGCGTCGTCGTACGCCGAGGCCCAGCGCGTGGCGGGATCGCCGTCCACGGCGAGGTCGGCGGTGAAGGCGGTCCCCGGCTCGGTGCCTGAGGCAACGACCGGGCGGTGGACGGCGATGTTGACGGAAGAGGTAGGCGGCCGGACCGCGACGCGTATGACGGTCCCGGCGCCGGCGAACGAGACGGGGATATCGACGTCGGTCAACGGTGCGTCGGCGGGTGGCGTCAGACTGATGACGACGGTCTGAGGGAGCCCGCGCTTGAGCGTGATGGGTCTGGCCGGGGCGGTCCATCCCGGTGGCGCCGCGACGCGCAGGGTCCCGGCTACGTCGCCGCCGGCCTCGAGTGTGACGGCGAGGCTCGTGCGGAGGCCGCGAACCACGTCGACCCGGTCCGCACTGGTGCTGAGGGCAACCAATGGCGTGTCGGTCCATTGCGGTACGAGCTCCGCGACCGCCGGGCTGCCGCCTGTCCACACCAATCGCACGGCATCGACCACGAGATCGCCGACGCGGACCTCGGCGTACGCCGAAGACACCCGGCCGACCCGCTTCCACGCGCCACCAACCTGGACCTCGACATCGGCAATGCCCACAGACGTTTGCAGAACAGTCAGCCGGGACAGCGAGCGCGGCGCCGACAACGTGGCAACCAACGCATCGCCGGCAGCCGGTGCCGTGGCAGGCACGTAGGCGGTGTCCACTGAGCCGTCGACAGCCCGCTGGTACGACGACCCCGCAGCAGGCGCCGGCGTACCGCTGGCAGTCAACGTCGTCACGTTCCCACCCACGGTCGACACCGAGAACTCCCGCACCACCAGCCAGAAGTCGCTCGCCGTTAACGACCGGTACCGGACGTACCGCGCAACAGTCCCCGCCGGCGCGGTGAACCGCACCTCGGCAGTCGTCGCGCGCGTGAGCTCGGTCCACCGCGTGCCGTCAACGGAGTACTCCAGCGCACCCGAGTGGATGTAGTCGTCCGGGCTCCCCGACTTGCCCATCAGTACGGCGATGTCACTGACCTGGACCGCCGACCCGAGATCGACCCGCACCTCCGAGCCCGGACCAGGCGCCCCGTTGCTCCAGAAGAACGTGTTCTCATCGCCGTCGACCATCCGAGCCGGCACGTTGTCCTGATAGGTGCCCAGATTCGTGGTCGCCGACTTTCCAGGCGTGACCCCGAGCCAGCGGTCGTGCACCCGGCCGATCTCCGCGATGAGCTCGTCGACGACCCGTTCACCGATCCGCGGATACGTCCCGTCATGCGGTGCCCGGCTGTCGCGGATGGCCTTTGCCGAGGTGACGAGCGCGCTCATCTGCTGACGCGCGGTCCAGGCGGCCGCACCGTTGCCCGCCTCGAGCGCAGCCAACAGGTCCAGGCCGCGGCTCATCGCCTGCCCCCAGAGTTCCGTTGCCTTGAGCCACGACTCCGCCTGCCCGGCAAAGGCCGGATCGACGACACCTGCTCGTATCGTCGCCGGCGCCGCGACAATCGCGTTCACTCGCGGTCGCAGCGCCGCGATTGCCTGGGTGCGTTGTCCGTCCTGCCACTGCTGCCAGAACGAGTCGACCGCCGCCCCGAAGACCGGTGCGCTCTCCGGATGCAGCGTCCCGTCGTACGTGTTGAGGTCGGCGAACACCCGCAGGGCATCCGCCGTACGCCGATCGCCGCCGGCCCGCTCCGCGATCGCGCGCAGCCAGACCGGCGTGGCGTCGTACCGCGCAGGGTTCCAGCCGAACTCGGCGAACGAGTACAACGCAACCTTGCTCACGGCCGCCTGGTTCATCGGGTTGGAGATCACGCCGACGACGTCCTCGGCGATGCCCGGTTCGCGGCCGGTGTACGGCGCGAGCAGCAACCGGCCGGCGGCGTAGTCGTTGACCGGGTAGTTGTCCCAGATCAGGATGTCGTGCCCGAACACGGCCTTCGCCTGAGCCGCCTGCGCCGCGGTGATCGTCTGTGGGACCACTCCCACGCCGGTCCAATGCACGACGACGGCTGGGTCGAGCTTCTCCCGCAGTACCTTCTTGTACGGCGTTTCGCTGACGTTGTAGTACTCCGTCGGCACCATCTGGAGCGGCGCCACGTCGGGCTTGGACTCGACCCACTCACGCTGTATCCGGTTGAGCAGATCGCTCTGCGCCCGCCCGGCCGCCTCTCCGCCGGTCCCGTACTTCGCGCGGTCCGCGTCGCAGTGCCAGGTGTTGTAGTCGATGTCGTCGAGCGGCACGTTGAACGACCGCGCACCGAGCGCGTAGAGGGACTCGAACTTTGCTGTCAGCGCCTGGAAATCGGCCTCGGAGGTGTAGCAGATCGATAGGCCGGGGGAGAGCGCGAAGGTGAAGTCGACCTTGTTCTGCCGCGCGCGGGTCACGAGCTCACCGAGTTGTGCGAGCTTGTCCGCCGGATACGGATCGCGCCATTGCTCGCGGTGGTACGGGTCGTCCTTCGGCGCGTACTCGTAGGTGTTCATCCGATGCGCGCCGAGATAGTCGACGTGGTCCAGCCGATCGGCCTGCGACCACGGCGTGCCGTAGAAGCCCTCGATCGAGCCGCGGTACCGCATGGTCGGCCAGTCCCGGACAGTGACCCCAGGCATCCAGCGCCCTGCCCGCCCCACCAGTTGTGCGAGCGACTCCGCGGCGTAGAACGTGCCGTCGGAGTCGACGCCGTCGAGCACGATCTGGGCGCGGTCATGCCGATCGCGTCCAGCGGCGAGCACGTATCCCTCGGCGGGTAGCCCGGTGCTGTCCTGGACCTGGAGCGCGGACAGTACGGACGACGTACGACCGAGCCAGATGGTCGTCGGCGTGCCTGGATCGCTGCCGTCCGTCGTACGCACAGTCTTCACACCAGCACTAGCCAGCGCCGCCCGTACGACGCGTTCGGCGTCCGCGTCGGACCGCGACGTACGGACCAACCCGACCACCGGCGTGATCGGGAACCCGTCGCTGCGCGCAACGACCTGCTGTGGTGCAGGACTGATCGTCGGAGCAGCAGGCGGTACGGCGGTCGCGGTCGGCGCGGCCAAGGCCAGGGGAGAGGTAAGGGCAAGCAGGGCGGACAGGAGAAGGCGCATCGAGTCTCCTCAGGCGGGGCGGTTCCAGCTAGTTAGCCACTGCGCAGAACTGCTCGTCAAGACGTCACCCTGGTCAATTCCGGGCACGTCTAGAAGCCACTCCGGTGGAAGGCGGGAGGTGTGCCGTGGAGGGAGCGGTGGGTGGCGGCGGGGTCGGTGAAGAAGTTGGGGAGCTGGAGGTCGGGGGAGTAGTAGCGGTGGAAGACCGGGGTCAGCGAGCTGGACATCGGCGGGACGATCCAGGTCCAGTCGGCGGGGCACTGGCGGCCGGCTCGTTCCTCGCGTTCGACGTGGATGAGGAACCGGCGGGACTCGGTGTGGTGGTCGGTGATGGTGACACCGTTCAGGTTGAACGAGTGCAGCACGGCGCGATTGATCTCGACCAGCGCGCGGTCGCGCCATAACGAGGTCTCGTCGGTGGTGTCCAGGCCCATCAGCTCGGCGACCTCGGGGACCATCGCGTAGCGATCGGTGTCGCCGAAGTTGCGGGCGCCGATCTCGGTGCCCATATACCAGCCGTTGAAGGGCGCGGCGGGGTACGAGATGCCGCCGATGACGAGGCGGTTGTTGCTGATCACGGGCACGGCGTGCCAGCGCATGCCCAGGTCGGCGAACCAGGGCAGTTCGGGGTGCGCCAGCGGGACTTCGTGGACGGCTTCGATAGGCAGCTCGAACATCCGCGGCCCCTCCTCGACGGTCTCCACCACGAGCGGGAGTACGTCGTACGCGCCCGTACGGTCGGGTTGCCGCCAGCCGCGCCGGATGAGCTCGCTGGTGAAGGCTCGGTAGCGAGGGTCGCCGAGAACGCGTCCGTCCGGCTGCTCGTACCCGGCGTACCGGATGAGTTGCTCGTTCCAGATCCTGGGCGCGGGGCGGGACGGCGTCTCGGGAGCGAACACGCTGATCATCGGACGGATCTTCCCGCCGTTGTGGGCCTCGCGCAGATGGTCGAAGCAGTGCCCGGCGACGCCGCGAGCGTCGGACACCGTTCTCAGGTCGCGGACCTGCAGACTGCGCCAGTACAGCCGGCCGATGCAGCGGGCGTTGTTGCGCCAGGCGACCCGGGCGCCGAAGGCCAGCTCGTCGGGGGTGTGCCAGTACGTCCCGGTGAGGTCGATCTCGCGCATCACCGCGGCGAGCCGCGGCCCCATCCAGCCGGTCTTCGGGTTCTCGGCGTGAAAGAGCTCGAGGAACTCTTTGGCTGCCGCCCGAACCATCTCGGTGTCGCTGCTGTCGGGACTCGGCCCCGGTTCGGGCCTGCTGACCGGGTGGCTGGTCCGCGCCCGGATCCGCCCCGGGCCGGGCGAGGCCCGCCGGCCGGCCCGCGGAGCCTTGCCCCACGACCTGTCGGGGTTCATGGGGTACCTGGACGGCGGGTCTGCCAGTCGCCGGAGTTGTCGAAGAAGGAATCGTGCTGGACGACCGGCTCGCCGGGCACAGCCTTGCTCCCGAGCTGGTCGACCTCGGTCGCGAACGAGTCCACGATCGACTGCATATGCGCCTGCGCCGTCTTGGCGTACGAACGAACCTGCTCGCCGGCCGTGTCCATGGCGTCGGCGACGATCCGGCGCTCGTGCGCGCGTGCCTGGCCGATCCGCTCCCGGGCGTCCCGGCTGACGTCCTGGACCATCTCCTCGACCACGAGCTGGGCCTGGCTGAACATCTGGACGACCTGGTCGTTGACCCGCTCGCCGGCCTGCTCGTACTGGTCCAGCTCGGCCTGGACGCGCTGAAGCTCCGCCTGTCCGCGCTGGAGCTCGATCTGGAGACGTTCGTTCCGGGTCCGGGTCTCGCCGAGCTCCCGTTCTGTTTGCTGGACCTGGTCAGCCAGCTGACCGAGGTATCCGTAGACCGTGTCGGCGTCGAGTCCCCGCATCCTGCGTCGGAACGTCTCCTCCCGGATCGAGCGGGGTGTCTGATAACGCGGCGAGCCTTGGCGGTGGCTGTTGGGCGTCACGTGTCGTCTCCTGACCTGATAGTGCCGGCGCCACGGTGTGCTCACCCGCGGCTGCGTAGTAGAAGTGCTCGTACTTGATGTGTTCGGGCTGCATGCCCGCGGCGGCCAGCTGCTCGAGCGTGTGCGCGACCATCTGCGGGCCGCCGCACACCATCGCCGTCCGGCCGTAGAGAATCTGCCGGGCCGCGACCGTGCCGACCTTCCCGCGAGTGCCGGGGTAGGAGGCGTCGTCGGACACGACTTCGGTGTAGTCGAACCAGGACCGGTCCTGGGCCAGCGCTTTGAGCCGCGGGCGGTCGTACAGGTGCCAGGGCAGCCGTACGCCGTGCAGCAGGTGGACCAGCGGTCCGTTGCCGGTGCGCGTCCACTCGTTGTCGACCTGCTCGAGGACGGCCAGGAGCGGAGCGAGTCCGGTGCCGCCGGCGACCATCAGCAGTTCCCGCTGGTCACCTTCCCGCCGGGTCAACCGCTCGCCGATCGGGGCGCCGAGCCGCACGGTGTCGCCGGCCTTGAGAGTCCGGACCACGGCCGGGCTCACCTGACCGCCGTCGATCTGCTGCACGTGCAGATCGATCGAGCCGTCGGCGCGTGGGGCGTTGGCCGGGCTGAAGTACCGCCACTGCTTCGGCCGCTGCGGTATCTCCATCGAGACCGACTGACCGGGGCGGAACCGGAACACGTGCCGCGGCTGGACCTTCAGCAGGGTGAGGTCCATGGTCCGCCGTTCGACCGAGATCACGTCGGCGTCCCACCAGTCGGGGCTGGACTCCTCCGACGTTTCGGCCGCCTCGACCATGATCCGCGCCACCACCTGGTACGCCGCTGTCCAGTGCGCGGCGAGGTCCTCGTCCCATTCGGGCCCGAGGAAGTGCTTCAGGGTGGCGCAGAGCGAGGCGCCGACGGCGTTGTAGTGCTCTGCGACGACGGCGTACTTGCGATGGTCACGGCCGAGGTGCTGGAGGAAGTTGGCATCGTTCTCGAGCTGGTCGGCATGACTGACGATCCGGCCGAGTGCGCTGACGAACTTGTCCCGCTGGTTCGACATCGAGAGCGGGAACATCGCCCGCACCTCGGGATGAGACACGAAGATGTGCGAGTAGAAGTACAGGGCTACCTGATCTCCGTACGCCGACACGCGGTCCCAGCTGCTTTGTAATGCGTAGGCATCCATGGGGCTTGGCTATCCGGCTCGGAACGGCAGCTCCTCGAAGGCGACGGACATGTGCTCCGGGTCGTCGGCGTAACGCACCGACGAGTACTGCGTTGACAAGAGTGTCCTCCTACTTTCCGTCCCCGAGCCTGTCCATCCCGTGATCTTCCCGATCTACCCCCGGGTTCGCGGCTTGAAACGGCGTGTCGGACTCGAACGTCTCGAAAATCTGGACCTTGGATTGAGGGTCAATCGCTTGATTTACAAGGCGATTCCGGAGTCGTGAAGTTGCTCATGGCAACTAACCGCGCGAGGCCGGCAGTTAATCGATTGACCGAGGCGGGCGCGGGCTGATCTGCTAGGAGGCTGGTGCGCCGGACCGGCCGGTGCGGACCGGGAGGAGGAGAGCCGATGTCTGTTCTGTCCTGCAGCTTTGCTCTGAAAGGTTCATCGGTTTGGCTTTCGCACGTTCGTTCAGTTGTGAACACTGCGGCGTAGAGGTCTCCCTCGACGCCCCTGGAACCACCCATCGAAATCACTGCCCGAGTTGCTTGTGGTCGCGTCATCTCGACCGCAACGTGCCGGGCGATCGCAAGGCCGAGTGCTCCGGCGGCATGGAGCCGATCGCGGTCACGGTCCGCGGCGAGGGCCGTTGGGTCCTCATCCACAGGTGCACCAACTGCGGGCGCCTTCGACTCAACAAGACCGCGGGCGACGACAACGTCCTGCTGCTGATGCGGCTCGCGGCGCTGCCGCTCACCATGCCGTTCATCCCGTTCGCAGCCGAGCCTGAGACCGAGGTCAACGGCAATGGCAACGGCAACGGCAACGGCGGGCATCCGGTGGCCCGCAAGCCGAGGGCGCGTAAGGCGAAGACCTGAGCTCAGGCGGGGAGCCTGCGTTTGACGAGGCCCCAGAGCGTCTGGGGCCACGTATACAGGAAGAGCGCGCAGAGGCCGACGTACATCGCCACTGTGAACCAGCCCAGCGCCTCGATCCCGGTGTGGTGGCTGATCACGCTCATCCCGGTGACGATCGTGCCCCAGGAGAATGGCGTCGCCCACCAGGCCATCGAGAACTTGAGCCCCTTCCCGAAGGCCCAGATGATCATGGCGACGCACAGGGCCGCCCACAGCAGCGTGAATCCCATGATCGGTACGCCGGCGACGATGGACAGCGTCTGCAATCCGGTGTCGAATGGTGCGGGCAGACCGGACGTCGTCGCCTGGTCGCCGAGGTTGCCGAGGGCGTTGACGCCTTGCCCGAACGGCGCAATGCCGATGAAGAGGATCGGCGTGGCCTGGATCGGGAGCGGGCCGTGGACGAAGAGCCGCTGCAGCACGAGCGGCAGCACCACGATCGTCATGATCAGGTCGAGGCCGAACATCGCGTACAGGCAGATGACGAACAACTCCTTACCCTGGCCTGGGTCCAGGTGCTGGAGCAGCGGCAGCGCGAAGGCGGCCGACACCATCGTCCCGGTCGGCGGCAGCAGCCAGGCGGGGGACTGGCCGATGATGCTCAGGTCGTGCTTGATGATCATCAGCAGCGTCAGCCCGACCGCGCAGACGAGCCCGACGACGGTCCCGATCGTCCACAACGTCGCACTCAGGCCGAGTGCCAGGCCGTCCGGCAGGAACGTGTGCCCGACCGTGTAGCAGATCAGTCCGGTGGCGAGAAAGGCCAGCGAGATGCACGCATAGAACGGCGCGACCGTCGGGTCGAGCAGATCGGCGCGGGCCTGATCGGAGTGGAAGCGCCAGTGGATGCCGCGGGCAACTACCAGTGCGACCAGCTCGAGGAATGCCAGCACGGCGAAGACCTGCCAGACCCGCAGCGCGCCGGGGAACTGGTGCGGCAGTGAGATGCCCGCCCCCGGAATGATGGCCGTCCCCATGATCGCGGCGTACCAGTTCGGGCCCAGGTGGCGGAACGCCGCCCAGCGCCGGTCGTCGGCACTCATCAGATGTCGATCAGTGCGGCGTCGAGGAGGCGGGTGAGCTGCGAGGGAGCACGGCCGGCCTTGGCCAGCACATTCGTCCCGATCACCACGGCCAGGAGGGCGCTCGCGGCGTCACCGGGATCACGACCGGGGATCAGCTCGCCGCTGGCCTGACCGCGTTCGATCGCGGTCCGGAACGCATCCTGGACCAGGTCGAACATCTCCTTCGAGACGTCCGCGACGGCGTCGTCCGAGCTGCCCAGCTCGGCGACCGAGTTGACGATCAGACAGCCCAGCTGATGCTCGCCGACGCCGGCCAGGTTCCGCATCGCGGTCCGCAGCTTGGGGCGCACGGGCCCCGGCCCGTCGAGAGCCTCGGCCAGGTCGGCGGCGCGATGGGCGCTGTACCGACGCATGGCCAGCTGGAACAGGTGGTGCTTGCTCTTGAACGTGTTGTAGAGGCTGCCTTTGCCGATGCCGAGCTCGTCGACCAGGTTCTGCGGGGTCGTCGCGCCGAAGCCGCGCTGCCAGAAGACCTCCACCGCCCGGTCGATGGTCTGCTCGGCGTCGAATGTCATAGGTCTCGCCACACCCTCATCCTAGGGTTCTGTACTCTGAAGTCAAGAATGCGAACCCGGAGGGAACGAGAGTGCGGATCGGTTCACACGTTGCCGTCGCCGGCGGACTGGTCAAGGTCGGGCTGGGGGAGGCCGCTGCGGTCGACGCCGAGATCATCCAGCTGTTCGCCGGCAATCCCCGCAGCTGGATACCGGCAGCGGTCGACCCAGCGGCTGATGAAGCGTTCCGTACGGCGTGCGCCGAGCGGGACCTGCCGGTCGTCGTCCACGCGCCGCACCTGATCAATCTGTGCTCGCCCTCCGACCTGGTGCTCAGCCGCTCAACAGCCGCCCTCGAGCTGACCCTGCAGCGCGCCGCCTCGCTCGGCGCGTCCGCGGTCGTCGTCCACGCGGGGTCGATGGTCATGAGCGGGCGCCGCGCCGAAGTGCTCCGTGGCCTGCGCGATCTCGTCGTACCGATCGCGCACCGCTGGCACGACGTACGGCTGCTGATCGAGCCGACGGCCGGCGCCGGTGAGGCGGCTGCCTCGACCATCGAGAGCAGCATCGAGTACCTGGACGCTCTGGATGACCCCGAGATCGGGCTGTGTCTCGACACTTGCCATCTGCACGCGGCCGGTGAGGATCTGGCCGCGATCAAGCCAGTGGCGGACAGGGTCGGGCTGATCCACGTGAACGACAGCCGCGATCCCGCCGGTTCACACCGCGACCGGCACGAGTCGCTCGGCCGCGGCACGATCGGACTGGCCGCACTGGAGACGGTGCTGTCAGGCCTGCAGGGCATTCCGCTACTCGTCGAGACGCCGACGCATGCGCGTGACGTCGCCTTGCTGAAGGACATGCGTGCGGCGGCCCGGTCCTCTGTCGTACCGTGAATCATGCCGTGGTTCCCGGAGTTCTCCACCGCGATCGAGCTGGCCCGTCGTGATGCCCGGGCGCGAGAGCAGGCGGATCCAGTCGCGCAGTACCTGAAGGCGATGTACGACGATGCGCCGGGCGCGCTGGAGAAGACGTGGCCCGGAGACGTGGTCGTGCATGATCCGCGGGCCGGAGAGATTCGCGGGCATCGCGACTTGCGGGCGTTCATCCACAGCAACCGCGAGTGGATGGCCGCGCACCACGCCCGGCTGAAGGTGGTCGGCTCGATCACGGTCGACGGGCGCGCGGCGGTCGAACTGCTCGTGCATGTCCTGCACGAGGGCGACGAGGTGGCGTGGCCGGTTGCGGTGGTCGCCGAGTCGCTGGACGAGCGCTCCGTCGAGTTCCGCACGTACTGCAGCCAGTGGCCGGTCGACGGACTGCGCCACCTGCGGCCGGCCTTCCTGGATGCTGGGGCCGTCCAGACGACGGACGTCGTGGCGCGCCACCTGGATGCGCTGGCCGGTGGTGATGTCGAATCGATCGTCAAGACGTTCCAGCCGGACGGCTAGGTGCAGGAGCCGCTGGACAATATCCGTCGCGGCGTGGACGGCCTTCGCGCGTTCTACGCCAACGCCGGCCCAACCGCCGTACAGGCGTGTGCTGTCACAGATGATGGCGTCGGCTGTGCGCTGGAATACAACGTCGACGGACCGCCCCAGGCAGGTCTCGCCGTCTTCGAACGCGGCACGGACGGACTTCTCGCAGCGGTCCGCCTGTACGACGACATCACGCGTTAGGGCGCTTGTTCCATCCGTGGAAGGCGCTGTGGTCGCCGCTGTCCCATGCCTCGCGTAGCCCGGGCTTGCTGAGATCCCAGTCCGGACGTACTTCGCTGCTCGCTGCCCGGAGGTCCTGCCACAGCTCGGAGGTCGTCGGCCGTCCCCAGAACCAGTAGCCGTTGTAGATGCTGTGCACCACCAGCCCGGGCTTGAGCACGAGCGTGTACGGGATCATCGGGTCGTTGTCGGGATCGGTGTACTCCGCGATGTCGAGATCCCGCTGGACGATCCGCCCCGGATCGGACAGGAACGGCCACTGCGCGCCGACCGACGACCGGAACTCCTGCAGCGTGTGGTGCTCGTCGGTCGCGATCGTCACGATCTGCGTGTAGCTGACCGCGATCTTCGGGTAGAACGCCGCCAGCTCGAGATGCTGCTGGTGCTCCTTGGGGCAGTAGTGCCCGCGCGCGAGCGTGAGAATCATCGGATCCTCACCCTGGAGGTCGCTCAGCTTGCGCGGTACGTCCTCCTGGTCGGGCAGCTCGTAGTCGGGGAACACAGCACCGGGCACGATGTCAGCTCGCATGCTCGTCACTGTAGACCCGGGTCACTCCCTGGTGAGTGAGACCAGGGAGTGACCCGGGTGCGGCGGGCCGGTGGTGCGGAGCATCGTCGGTGCGGAAGGCATCCGGGAGGAGAAGACCTATGTGTTTCGCTCACTCGGCAACCGCCAGCGACGCCGTACACGTCCAGGCAGGCGTCGGTCCGGAGGCCGCCGCCAGCTTCGCGCAGTTGGCCGGCGAGGGCGGGCTCGGCACGGTCGACGTCGCCGGATCGGGTACGCCGGAGACCGTCGCCGCTCCGCGCGGGGACCGCGTCCTGGACGGGTACGGGCAGGTCCTGCACAACCGCTGGAACCGCGATCTGGAGCCGGCGGTCACGGTCCGTCCCGGTGAGGAGATCCAGCTGCTGTGCCGCGACGCTCTCGACATCGGTGATCAGGCGCAGACGTTGACGCCGGACGGATCGATGACGCTCGACCTCGGCAGGATCCATCCGCTCACCGGCCCGGTGTACATCGAGGGCGCCGAGCCGGGGGACATCCTCGAGGTCGAGGTGCTCGACGTCAGCCCCCTGGTCGATTTCGGCTACACGACCGTCAGTCCGGCTCTCGGCCTGTTCGGGACACTGCGTCCGGACGTCCTCGGCGTGTTCGCCCCGTGGATCGAGGCGGCACAGCTGAGCGATCCCAGTCCCGGGCGGGTGCCGTCGGCGATCCCCGAGGACCAGCCGTTCGGCACGGGAGCGGCGTACGTCCAGCTCTACCGGTTCGAACGCGGGCAGTCGTCCGGCTCCGCCACGTTCGTCGGCTCGGACAGCGGGAAGCGTGCGCAGATCCCGATCGCGCCGTTCCTGGGGATCATGGGAAACGCGCCGATGCGCAAAGGCATGTACCGCACGTTCCCGCCCAGCTTCAGCGGCGGGATGGGCGGCAACATCGACGTACGCCAGATCACCTCCGGCTCCCGGCTGCAGCTTCCGGTGTACGCCGAAGGCGCGCTGTTCTCGGCCGGGGACGGGCACATGGCGCAGGGCGACGGCGAGATCTCCGGGACGGCCGTCGAGACGCTGATGTCCGCGACCCTGCGGTTCCAGGTCATCAAGAACACCGTGATCGGCGCACCGCGGGCCATCGTTCCCGCGGCCGATCCGACCCAGCGGGCGATGTCGGCCGAGATGGCCGCGCAGGGGTACTACATCACCACCGGCGCCGGTCCGGACCTGATGGAGGACGTGAAGAACGCCGTCCGCGACATGATCGACTGGCTGGTCACCGACCAGGGTGTGAGCATGCATGAGGCGTACGCACTGTGCAGCGTCGCGGGCGACCTGAAGATCAGCGAGCTGGTCGACCTTCCGAACTGGCTGGTCTCGATGACCGTCCCACGCGGAATCTTCGAAGGAGCCGCATGATGACGGTCGCCGATCTGTTGGTGGCTACCCTCAAGGCGTCGGGGGTTCGGCGTGTCTACGGCCTGCCTGGTGACTCGCTCAACGGGCTCACGGATGCGCTGCGTCGGGACGGCGAGCTGAGTTGGCAGCATGTCCGTCATGAGGAGGCGGCCGCGCTGGCGGCGTCGGGAGAAGCGGCGACGACAGGCGAGCTGGCGGTGTGCGCCGCGAGCTGCGGGCCGGGCAACCTGCATCTGATCAACGGTCTCTTCGACGCGCAGCGCAGCCGGGTCCCGGTGCTGGCCGTCGCTGCGCACATCCCGTTGGCCGAGATCGGGAGCGGGTACTTCCAGGAGACCCATCCGCAGGAGTTGTTCCGTGAGTGCAGCGTGTACGCCGAGATGGTGAGCACCGCCGAGCAGTTCCCACGGATCCTCCGGGTGGCGATGCGTACGGCGGTCGAGCGGCGCGGCGTCGCGGTGGTCGTCGTACCCGGGGAGGTCTTCAAAGCGGCAGCGCCTGATGGCGCGGTGCACGGAGTACGGGCGGCGTCCGCGCGGGTGCTGCCTGCCGAGGCGGATCTGGTGGCTGCGGCCCAGATGCTGAACTCGGCCGGCGCGGTCACGATCCTGGCCGGGGCTGGGTGCCAGGGCGCGCATGACGAGGTCGTAGCGATCGCTGAGCGGCTGAAGGCGCCGGTCGTTCACGCCCTTCGCGGCAAGGAGTTCGTCGAGTACGACAATCCGTACGACGTGGGCATGACCGGTCTGCTCGGCTTCGTGTCCGGCTATCGCGCGATGGAGCACTGCGATGCGTTGCTGATGCTCGGCACTGACTTCCCGTACCGCCCGTTCTTCCCCGAGAACGCCAGGATCGTGCAGGTCGACGTCCGCGGCGAGCAGATCGGCCGCCGGGTGCCGGTCGACGTACCCCTGGTCGGAACGGTGAAGGACACCGTCGAGGCGCTCCTTCCGCACCTCGCGGCACGGGCGGATGTGAAGCATCTCGAGACGATGACCGCCCATTACCAGCGGACTCGCCGCCGGTTCGACAAGCTGGCCGAGCCCGGGCGGCGCCGGCGGCCGCTGCATCCCGAGACGGTCGCGGCGGCGGTCGATCGACTGGCCGACGACGACGCCGTACTCATCCCAGATGTGGGTACGCCGACGCTGTGGGCCGCGAGGTACTTCCGGATGAACGGCCGACGGCGACTGATCGGGTCCTTCACCCACGGCACGATGGCCAACGCCCTGCCGCAGGCTCTCGGTGTGCAATCCGCTTTCCCGGATCGCCAGGTCGTTGCCTTCTCCGGCGACGGCGGGCTGGCGATGCTGATGGGGGAGCTCCTGACGCTTCGTCAGCTGCAGCTTCCGGTGAAGATCGTGATGCTCAACAACGGTGCGCTCGGTTTCGTCGAACTCGAGATGAAGGCCGACGGCATCGTGAACTACGGCACGGACCTCGACAACCCGGATTTCGCGGCGGTGGCACGTGCCGTCGGCATTCATGGCATCCGAGTGGACATGGCCAAGGACCTGGACGGCGCTTTGAAGGAAGCGTTCTCGCATCGCGGTCCGGCGCTGGTCGACGTACGGACATTGCGCCACGAGGTCGCGATCCCGCCGCGGATCGCGTTGAACCAGGCCGCCGGCTTCACCCTGTGGGCGACCCGGAGCGTCCTGAACGGCGACGCCAGCGCGGTCCTCGAGGTCGCCCGGACGAACGCGAGGCAACTCGCGCGCGAGTGAGTCAGGCCTGGTCGACAGGTAGTGCGACGGTGACGTGGAGCCCGCCGCCCAGGCGGGCCATCAGGGTCAGCGTGCCATTGTGGGCCTCGGTGATGCTTTTGACGATGGCGAGGCCCAGGCCGACGCCCGGCTGATGGGTGCGGGCGCCGCGCTGGAACGGTTCGGTCAGGGTGGAGACCAGTTGCCGGCTGAGGAGCTCGCCGGTGTTCTCGACGGTCAGTACGACGGTGTTGAAGCGTGCCGCGGTGGTTACGGCGATCGTGCCGTGATCGGGGAGGTTGTGGACGATCGCGTTGTGGATGAGGTTCGTCGCGAGCTGGAGCAGCAGGGTGTGAGAGCCGGTGGTCGGCGTGAGCTCGCCGGCGGTCTCGATCGTGATGCCGCGCTTCTCTGCGAACGGGAGCAGGGTTTCGGTGGCCTCTTCCACGATCAGCGAGAGGTCGACGCGTTCCTGGGTGAAGGACCGTTGATCGGCGCGGCTCAGCAGCAGGAGCGCCTCGGTCAGGTTGATCGCCCGGGTGTTGATGGCGCGCAGGCGTTCGTCGAGGTCGCCGCTGTCGCGGTCCGGGTCGTTGATGGCGACGTCGAGGAGCGTCTGTGTGATCGCGAGCGGCGTACGCAGTTCGTGGGAGGCGTTGGCCGCGAATCGCTTCTGTTCGGCGACATGTGCCTCGAGCTGCGCGAGCATCCGGTCGAAGCCGTCGGCGAGTTCACGGAACTCGTCGGTCGGTCCTTCGAGCTCGATCCGGTGCGACAGCGAACCGTTCTCGGCGAGACGCGCGGCGTTGGTGATGCGGGTCAACGGTGCGAGCATGCGGCCCGAGAGGATCCACCCGCCCAGCAAACCGAAGATCAGCAGCAGGATGAACACCGCGGCGGCCCGCGGCGCGAAGACCTCCAGCAGACGCGACCGGACCGGGAAGACACTGCTGCCGGCCGTGCCGTCGGGCACGACCAGGACCGCCTTCTCGGGGACGTACCGCAGGAGGAACAGCCACACCGCCGCGAGGAGCAAGGTGCCCGCGAGCATGAGGAAGGCGGCATAGCTGAGGGTGAGCTTGAGGCGGACGCTCAACCCAGGCCGCCTCCCCATGCCCCCGACGCTACCCGCAGACACATATCGTCCGCATATCCATAACCACATACACCCCGGCAACATCAGCCCGCGTTCGCTGGAGACCGGAACGGAGGTACCGCAATCATCAGAGGGTGGCACGGCTGGCTCGGTACGTTCACGGGCGTAGCCGTCTTAACGGTGTTCGCACTGCCGGTGGCCGCGCTGGCGGTCTGCCTCCTGGCACGCCTGCGAGGTTCATGGCGTACGTCGCTCACCGACGTCGGCATCGTCTACGGGACGCTGCCGTGGGTGTGGATGACCCTGTTGCCGGGCAGCCGCGCCGGCAGCGCTCCTGCCCGCGTCAGCCTCGTACCGCTGCACGACCTGGTCACGATGCCAGCCCCTGAGATCGTCGGCAATCTGCTCGTGTTCGCGGCGCTCGGGTTCCTGGCCCCGCTGCGGTTCGCGGCGTTGGCGTCCGTACCGCGGATCCTGGCGCTCGCGGCGGGCTGCTCGATCCTGATCGAGGTCTCGCAGTACGCCTTCCAGTTGGACCGGGTGTCCTCTGTGGACGACGTACTGCTCAACACCGCCGGCGCCGGACTGGCCGCCCTCGCATCACACCGCTGGTGGCTGGTCAGGGCTGAGGAGCCGGAAGCTGCACAGTCTGTCCGGAGCTGATCGACTCCTCGATCGCGCAGATGAGCTCAGTGACCAGTACGCCGTGATCGATACCCGGCCCGAGGTCGCCGCCGTCGACGAGCCCCGCCGCGAAGTCCTGAACCATCCAGACAGCCGGACCGACCTGCGACCGCCCGATCCGGCCCGCGACAGGCCAGGTCGACCGGTACTTGTCGCTGACCACAGTCAGGCCTTGGTGCGACAGATCCGCGGTCACCGATCCCTCGGTGCCGACCACCTGGAACCGGAAGTCGACGATCCCGTCTCCGGCATCCGGCAGCGTCCACGCCGACGACAGCGTCGCAGTCGATCCGTCCTCGAAGCTGACCAGTGCGTGGACGACGTCCCATGTGTCGATACCGCGCTTGGCGAGCACACCGCGAGATCCGACCGCGTTCACGGACACGGCCCGTCGGCCGGTGAGGTACAGGATGAGGTCGACGGTGTGCGGCATGAGGAACCATGCAGGCGACGACTTCGCTGCCCAGGACAGCATGGTGGTCGGCACGAAGTACGAGTTGCTCAAGGTGGCTGATGCCGTGATCGGATCGCCGACGGAGTCCATCGCCGCCTTGGCCTGCACCACGTGCGGATTCCACCGGTTCTCGAAGCCGACGAGGCAGCGCACACCCGAGCGGTGAACCGCCTCCGCGATGGCATGCGCGTCGTCGAGATTCGTGGCGACCGGCTTCTCGATCAGCAGGTGCTTACCGGCCTCGGCCACATCGACAGCAACCTCGCGATGTGCGAAGTCCGGGGTCGCGACGATCACGGCGTCCGGGTCGAGTTTCTCGAGCAACTCGCCGTGCGACGGGACGACGGGCAGGCCGGTGGCCGCCCGTGCCTGCGATGCCACCTTCTCCGACGGCTCTGCCAGACCGACGACAGTGACATCCGGCTGGGTATGGAGTGCCTCGGCGAACAGTCTCCCGCGGAGTCCGGCGCCGACGATGCCTATGGTGACCATCAGAACAGTGTGAAGCCGCCGTCGACCTTGACGATAGAGCCGGTCATGAAACTCGACGCCTCGCTCGCCAGGAAGATTGCCACCGGCCCCAACTCCGGCGGCAGCCCGTACCGCTTCATCGCCGCCGGATCGACGCACCATTGTTTGAACTCGGGCTGGTCCACCGGTGACATCTCGGTCAGGAAGTACCCCGGCGCCATCGCGTTCACCCGGATCCCGTGCGGCGCCCACTCGGCCGCCAGCGCCTTGGTCAGCTGATGGACGGCGGCCTTCGACGAGAGGTACGACGCCTGCCAGCGCGGCTGGTTCACGATCTCCGCCGACATCGACCCGACGTTCACGATCGTGCCGCCGCCGCGCTCGGCCATCCGGCGCGCGACCGCACGACTGCAGTACCAGAGGCCGTCGACGTTGACCGAGAACACTTCGTGCCACGCGGTATCAGGCGTCTCGAACGCGCGACCGGCGACTCCGATCCCCGCGTTGTTGAGCAACACATCGATCTCGCCGAACTCGCTGCTCACCTGCTCGACCGCGCGTTCCACGTCCTCAACATCGGACACCTCGAGCTGTACGCCGTACGCGCGGATGCCGAGCGCTGCGAGCTCCGCCGCGGAGGCTTCGGCTGCAGCGAGGGTCCGAGCGGTGACCGCGACCGCGGCACCGGCATCACCGAGCGCCTCGGCCATTGCGCGTCCGAGACCCCGGCTGCCACCGGTGACGAGAGCGACCTTGCCCTCGAGGGAGAACTTCTGCATCGCGTTCATGGTGACCCTTCTGTGGTGCCTCAAGTGGATGGCCAGAGCGGAGCCAGGCCGGAGGAGAGGAGGGCAAAGCCTTGGTTGGCGGCTTTCACTGCGGTGGGCAGAGCTTTCGGGGCGGAGGTGCCGGACGCGCAGCGGTCGAAGTTCGACATCGCCAGGGTCCAGTGGACCGAGGTGATCTGGGCGGCGGCCAGGCGGGCGGTGAGTTCGGGGGTTCCGGCGGTCTCGTGCAGAGCTGAGGCCAGTTCCCTTTCGGAGGTCTCGTTGAACTGGAGCATGCGTGCCATCAGGGCCGGCGTACCGCGGAGAAGCCGGTAGAGGTCGAGCACCTGGGGCAGATCGGTGAGGCCGGTGAACGGGTCGTGGGCGCGGAGGCGCTCGATGAAGTGGGTGTGGAGTGCGACCAGCGGTGACTGGTCGGCGGGGCGAGCGCGGACGACACGGGCCGGCTCGTCTTCATGGTCGGCGAAGCGGTGGACGACGAGATCTTCCTTGGTCGGGAAGTACGCGAAGAGCGTACGCCGGGACACATCCGCGGCCTCCGCGACCTGGGTGATCGACACCCGGTCGAAGCCGTGCTCGACGAACAGCTCGATGGCCGCCGTCGAGATCGCCTCCCGGGTCCGGAGCTTCTTCCGTTCACGCAACGCCATGGCGGGATCGTAGCACCGGGTGCTAATCTGCACTGAGTCTACTTGTGCACTGAGGAGAGCTTTCATGGACGTACTGATCGCGGGTGCCGGGCCGACCGGGCTGATGCTGGCCTACGAGCTGGCGCTGGCCGGCATCGACGTAACCGTCCTCGAACGGCTGGACACGCGGATCGAACAGACGAAGGGCGGCGCGCTGCAGGCCCGCACGGCCGAGGTGCTGGATCTGCGCGGGCTGCTCGGCCCGATCCGGGCGCGCGAGCTGCCGCGCGAGGAGGTCGGCGGACATTTCGCCGGACTGCCGGTGCCGCTCGACGCGTCGCCGTGGAACACCCGGCACCCGTACCCGATCTCGGTGCCGCAGTGGATCCTCGAGGAGGAGCTCGAGCGAGCTGCGGCCGCGCGCGGAGTTCAGGTACGTCGTGGTGTCGAGGTCAGCGCGGTCTCGCAGGACTCCGACGGCGTGACGGTTACCGCGGGTGGGGAGCTCCTGCAGGCTCGGTATCTCGTGGCGTGCGACGGCGCGCACAGCACGGTCCGCAAGCTGCTCGACGTACCGTTCCCCGGTCGGGCAGGGACGTTCCGCGCGGTGCTGACCGACGTACGGCTGTCGTCGGTGTCGGACGAGGTGCCGACGGCCGTGTGTCACTTCAGCACGATGACCAAACAAGCCGGCGAGTACTGGGGCATGCTCGTGCCGGTCGGCGAGGGGAAGTATCGCTTCACGTTCGGCCGGGACGGGGTCGCGTCGGCGGACGAGACGGCGCAAGCGCTCAGCGTGTTATACGGCGAGGAGACCCGGCTCGCCGAGGTGCTGAACTCGTCCGAGTTCGGCGACGCGACCAGGCAGCTGGAGTCGTACCGGTACGGGCGGATCCTCTTCGCGGGAGACGCCGCGCACATTCATCCGCCGTTCGGCGGGCAGGGGCTGAACCTCGGCGTACAGGACGCGTTCAACCTGGGCTGGAAGCTCGCGGCTGCCGTGCGCGGTACGGCGGACCTGCTCGACACGTATCAGGTCGAGCGGCATCCGGTGGCGGCACGGGTACTGCGTCATACCGCGGCGCAGCGGGTTTTCGCGCTTCCTGGGCCGAGCGAGGACATCGTCGAACTGCGCGAGATCTTCACGGACCTGATGCGGTTGCCCGACACCAACCGCTACCTCGCCGGCATGATGTCCGGGCTCGACGCAGCGGACCGGATCCCCGACTTCGAGGTGGTCACCGGTGACGGGCCGGTGTGGTTGTCGACGCTCCTGCACTCGGGCCGCGGTTTACTGCTCGACTTCGGCGACCGAAGCTGGCCGGACGGTTGGGCCGATCGTGTCGACGTACTGCAGGTCAAGCCGGACGGAGAGCACGACGCGCTGCTGATCCGCCCGGATGGACTGCTGTGCTGGTCGGGAGGCGCGGATGTCACCGCCGCGCTGATGGCCTGGTTCGGCGTCAGAGCGGGGTAAGGAGGCAGAACTCGTTGCCCTCGGGGTCAGCCATTACCTGCCATGCGACGTCGCCCTGGCCGATGTCGAGCTTGGTGGCACCGAGGGCCTCCAGCCGGGCAACCTCTGCTGCGTGGTCGTCGCCCGGGTACGGGCGGAGGTCGAGGTGGATGCGGTCGAGCCCGGTCTTCGGGTCGGAAGAGCGGAGGAACTCGAGGTACGGGCCGACGCCCTTCGCCGAGCGCAGCGCCACGAAGTCATCGGTCTCCTCGTGCAGGGTCCAGTCCATCGCCTCGCTCCAGAACCGGGCCATGGCGTGCGGATCCACGCAGTCGACCACGATCGCGGCGATCGGGCCGGTGTCGCTGTAGATCGCGCGGGGCTCGAGCACACAGAACTCGTTGCCCTCGGGGTCGGCGAGGACGGTCCACGGCACGTCACCCTGACCGATGTCGGCAGGGGTTGCGCCGAGCTCCTGGAGGCGCTCGACCAGCTCTGCCTGGCGAGTCGCTGAGGTGGTGGCCAGATCGATGTGCACGCGGTTCTTGACCGTCTTGGGCTGCGCACCCGGGATGAGGTCGACGACCACGGCGCTCGGGTCCGGATACGTGACACCTTCAGGCTCGAGGTTGGTCTCTTCGGGTTTGTCGCCGGTGACCTTCCACCCGAGGGTCTCCGCCCAGAACCGCCCGAGCGCAGAGTTGTCCCGAGCCTTGATCACCGCCTGCACAAGTCGCGTCGCCATACCGGGATCTTATGTCTCACGGCGAGTGGTATTTGAGAAGACCGATCAACACCAGACTGGCAACCAGGATCACGGTGAGCACTGCCGGTCGGGGCGGGCGTTCGTTCACCGAGCCTTGGCCGCCACGGCCAGCGACAGCATGCGGTCGATCACCTCGGTGCGGGAGAGGCCGGTGGCGTCCATCATCCGGGGGTATCGGCTGTACGACGTCATGCCGGGCAGCGTGTTGACCTCGTTGAGTACGACGGTGCCGTCCTCCTTGAGGAACATGTCGACGCGTGACAGGCCACGGCATCCCAGTGCGCGGTAGATGGCCTTCGCCGTCTCTTGGACGAGCGCACGCGACTCGGCGGAGATGTCCGCGGGCACGATCACCGTCGAGTTGTCGGAGCCGCTTTCCGGCGTACTCTCCTGGTGGATCTTGAAGAAGCCGTGCGACAGGTCGATCTGGTCGACCTCACCGGTGAGCAGTTCGGGATCGTTGCCGAGGATCGCGCAGCCGATCTCGCTGCCGACGACGGCCTCCTCGATCAGCACCTTCGAGTCGAACTGTCGGGCGGCCTCGACGGCGGCCGGCAGTTCGTCTTTGCCCGCGACCTTGCTGACGCCGAAGGACGAGCCCGAGCGGGCCGGCTTCACGAAGTTGGGATAGGTGAACTGATCGGGATCGATGGCCTGGCCCGCCGTGAACGTCCAGAAGTTCGGCGTCGCGATCCCGGCGCTCGCGGCGACGGTGTAGGCGAGGGACTTGTCCATGCACAGCACGGAGCTCTGGATGTCGCAGCCGACGTACGGGAGGCCGGAGAGCTCGAGCAGACCCTGGATCGCGCCGTCCTCGCCTTGCTTGCCGTGCAGGACCGGGAAGAGTACGTCGAGGTTGATCGTCTCGTACTTCCCGTCGTCCAGCACGAGCAGCCCGGGGGAGGTGCTGTCCGGTGAGAGCACGGCCGGGCGGCAGACGCCGTTCTCCCAATCCGTCGCGGGGCCGTCGCACAGCTTCCAGGCGCCGTCCTCGGTGATGCCGATGTAGAACGGTTCGTACTTCGTGGTGTCGATGTTCTCCGCGACCTGTTGCGCGGACTTCACCGAGATGGGGTGTTCCTCGGAGCGGCCTCCGAAGATGATGCCGATCTTCATATCCACTGCTGCTTCCTGTTCTCGAATTTCCGGCAGTTGATGATCGAGTTCTCGACCGTGTCGCTCAGGGCGTGATCGGTGTAGTAGGCGGTGTGCGGACTGACGATCACGTTCGGCAGTTCCTGGAGTCGCAGCAGTTGTTTGCTTTCGATCGGCTCGTTGCTGCAGTCGGCGTAGAAGATGCCGTCCTCGCCCTCGAGGACGTCGAGCGCGGCGCCGCCGAGTCGTCCGTCTTCCAAGGCTGTGAGAAGGGCCTCGGTGTCGAGCAGCGGGCCGCGGCCGGTGTTGACGACGTACGCGCCGGGCTTCAGCTGCTCGATCCGCCGACGGTCGAGCAGATGGTGGGTGTGTTCGGTGAGCGGCGTGTGGAGGGTCACGAGATCGCTGACGCGCAGCAGCTCGTCGAGCGGGACGTAGTCGGCCGAGGTCGCCGGACGGTTGTCATAGGCAACGGTGCGGCAGCCGAATCCGCGCAGCCGGTCGATCACGGCCGCACCGATGCGGCCGGTCCCGATGACTCCGACGGTCAGGTCGCGCAATTCTTTCCCGCGTACGTCGTTCAGTCGGTAGTCGTGAAGGTCGGCCCGGCGGATCATCGACTTCGCGTTACGTACTGCCATCAACATCAGCATCAGCGTGTAGTCGGCGACGCTGTCGGGGGAGTAGGCAACGTTCTCGACGGTGATGCCGACGCTGTCCGCGTAGTCCAGGTCGAGGTGGTTGTAGCCGATGCTCCTGGTGGAGATGTACGCGACGCCGGCTCGAGCGAGAGCCAGCAGCGTCGCGTTGGTGATGGGCGTCTTGTGGCCGACACTGACACACCTCTTGCCTAGGGCAAGTTCAATGGTTGCCTCGGACACCGAGGCCTCGGTGATGGTCGGTACGACGCCGAAGCGGGGCGCGAGCTCCCGGAACAGAACGGCCTCGTCCGGCCCGCACCCGTAGATCGTCAGTGCGACATCTGGGAGGGTCGCGGACGACAACCAGGACGCCAGCGATTCGCTGTGGGTCATGCCTCCAGTGAAGGAAGCGCCGCGTTGCCAGACTGTATGAGCTTTTCGATATGCCGACGATATAGCGTGCATTGTTGACTGGGGGCATGATCCCGCTCAGCCTCGACGAGATTGCCGCGGTCGTCGGCGGAACGGTTGCCGGCGACGGTTCCGTGAAGGTGACGGCACCTGCAGTACTCGACGGTCGCGAGGCCGAGCCTGGCGGCCTGTTCGTTGCCTTCGCCGGCGAACACGCCGACGGCCACTCGTATGCCGTGCAGGCTGGCGAAGCTGGTGCTGTAGCTGTCCTCGGCTCGCGGCCGACCGTGCTGCCTACGGTCGTCGTCGAGGATGCGCAGACCGCTTTGCAGACCCTTGCCGCTCACGTCGCCGCGCGTCTCCGTGACGGGCTGACCGTCGTCGGGCTCACTGGCTCGCAGGGCAAGACGAGCACCAAGGATCTGCTCACCGCTGCGCTCTCCACTGTGGGGCCAACGGTCGCAACGATTGAGTCCCTCAACAACGAGCTCGGCGTACCGCTGACGATCCTCCGCGCCGATGCGGCTACCCGCTTCCTCGTCATCGAGATGGGTGCGCGGCGGAGGGGCGACATCGCTCACCTCGCCGGACTGGTCGCACCCGACGTGGCGGTCGTGCTGAACGTCGGGCAGGCGCACCTCGGCGAGTTCGGCTCACGCGGGGCGATCGCCAAGGCGAAGGGCGAGTTGGTGCAGGGCCTCGCGCCGGGAGGGACCGCCGTACTGAACGCCGACGATCCCCGGGTTGTCGCGATGCGTGCCCTCACGAACGGCCCGGTGCTCACCTTCGGCCGGGCGGAGCACGCCGACGTACGAGTGCTCGACCTGACGCTCGATCGCCGCGGCCGGCCTTCCTTTACCTTGCAGACCGCCGACGCTGCGGCTCGCGTCGTACTGCCGCTTGTCGGCGCACACCAAGCCTTCAACGCGGCGGCTGCTGCGGCGGCTGGGTTGGCAATCGGCATACCCGTCGAGATGACCGCGGCCGCGCTCGCCACCGCATCCGTCTCGAAGTGGCGCATGGAGCTGTCCGACCTGCCTGGCGGGATCACGCTCCTGAACGACTCCTTCAACGCCAACCCCGACTCCACCCGCGCCGCCCTGGACGCGATGGCGGTGATCGAGGGCCGCCGCATCGCCGTACTCGGCGAGATGCTCGAGCTCGGCGAGGAAAGCGAGTCCGAACACCGCATCATCGGCGAGTACGCCGCCACCCGCGCCGATGTCATCATCGCCGTCGGCGAAGGTGCGCGCGCGATCGCGGCCGGCGCGGGAGAGCGTGCAGTGGCGTTGCCCGACAACACCGCAGCAATCCATTGGCTCCGCCGAACCCTCGCCCCTGGCGACGTGGTCCTCGTCAAAGCCTCCCGAGAAGCCCACCTCGAAGAGATCGCTGCCGCACTCACCCCAGCTCGGCTGCGGTAAGGAGCGGAGGAAGCGGGTCGAGGTATCGGTCTGGTCGGCGTAGCCGAGGTCTTGGTAGAAAGCGTGGGCGTCGTGGCGGTTGTTGGCGCTGTTGAGGTCGAGGCGGACACAGCCTTGGGTGGCGGCGAAGGATTCTGCGGCGGCCATGAGTTGGGTGGCGATGCCCTGACGGCGGGCCTGGTTGGAGACGACCAGCGCGACGATGCGGGCCCACGAGCCGTCGCGTTGGAAGAAGGGGGCAACGTGGACGGCGATGACGCCCAGTACGTCGCCGTTCGACTCCGCGACGTACGCCGCCAGGGCCGGGTCGTCGGCCCAGACCTGGATTCGATCGGCTGTCGCGCGTGCCCCGTCTTGGGGATAGCCCAGCTGACCGAGGAGTTCGTTGACGGCGATCGCGTCGGCGCGGGTTGCGGGTCGGATGTTCATCGGCGGCGCCGCTTCGTGTAGAGGTCGAAGGCGCGGTACACCATCGGACGCAGCGGGAGGTCCCACTCGCCGGCGTACCGGACCGCTTGCCCGCCGGTGCCGACCTTGAACTGGATCAGCCCGACATGGGAGTCCTGCAGATCGAGCGTCGGCGTGATGCCGCGCAGGTCGTACACGTCGCACCCGGCGGCCAGCGAGTCGCGGATCATCGCCCACTGGCACGCGTTCGACCCGCGAACCTCACGCTTCGACGTTGACGAAGCGCCGTACAGGTACCACGCATGAGCGCCGACCCGGACCAGGATCGTTGCGGCGACCAGCTCACCCTGGTGATGTGCCAGATACAACGTGGCGGAGCTCATCGCGGCGAACAAGTTCTCGAAGTACCGCACTGGCCGCGGCGTGAAGCGATCGCGCTCGGCGGTGTGGACGTACAGGTCGTGGAACGCCTTCACGTCCGTGCCGACCGAGACCTCGACGCCCTCTTTCGCCGCCTTCTTGATGTTGCGCCGCCACTGCTGGTTCATCCCACGGAGTACGTCGTCCTCGGTCCGCCCGGCCAGCGGAAGCTCATAGATGTACTGCGGTTGCCCGTCACCGAACCCGTCCTCCGGACTCTGCGGCAGCCACCCGGCCTCCTCGAGCCAGCGCGTCACCCGATCCCCGCCCGGCCCGGTGAACCGCTTGACCCCCGGATCCGCGATCCCCGACTTGACCTCAGCGGCACTCCAGACGTCCGTGCGCACCGGTGGCCCGAGCCGGATCGCGAATGCGCCCTGCGCCTTCAGGTACGCCGCGAGCGGGTCGATCCACTCGTCAAGCGGCCCGCTCCAGTCGATCACCGGGCCTTGCGGCAGGTACGCCAGCGTGTACCGCTCCAACCGCGGTACGGGCCGATGCAGCACGAGGCCCGCGCCGACGAGCCACGCGCCGTCGTACCAGCCGACCGACTCGCTACGCCACTCGGTCTTGACGGCGGCCCACTCCGGCATCTGCAGGAAGCTGACCGACCGCTGTGCCTCGACGAACGCCTGATGTTCGCCGGCGCTGATACGAGAGACAGCCAGTTTCACCGCTGCATCCTCGGATCGTGCGTCGGGTCGGCGTACATCGGCTCGCACCCGTCCGGCCGAAGCTCGTAGTGCCACGGCTCGTTGCGATAGATCTGACACAGCCCGTACGCCGCCCCGTGCTCGGCCAGCCACGCCTTCGCCTCGGAGTGCCCGATATCGACCGCCGCGCCGCGCACGTGCTGGGACGTCTCAGGCGTAGCGACCCATCGAGCCGCTTCCTCCTCCGAGCCGTACTTCACGACCGCGTTGCGCAACAGGTCATTCTGGTACTCCGGAGAACGCCAGCCACTGTTCACGTAGAACGTGACTCCGTCGTCCGAGGCATCCGTCGCGGCCTTGCGCAGCGCCGTGAGCAGCGCCGGATCGAGGTTGGCCACGGCCGGGTAGTCGTCGTCGAACACCGTCACGCCGGCCGGGACGGCGCCGTCATCCTTGCTGGGCGCACCAATTGCCGCTCGAGTCATGGTCCCAGTCAAGGCAGCGCGGTGTTGTCGGTACGTATGGGGAATTCGATATGCGGACGATATGAAGGACCTCGTAGCATCGGGAGTATGCGGGTGCTGCTGGTCGAGGACGAGCCGGAGATGGCGGGCGCGATCCGCGACGGCCTGCGCCTGGAGGCGATCGCGGCCGATATCGCCGGCGACGGCGACACCGCGCTCGAGTTGCTGAGCATCAACGCCTACGACATCGCGGTCCTGGACCGCGACATTCCCGGCCCGTCGGGGGACGAGATCGCCAAGCGGATCGTTGCCTCCGGCAGCGGTATGCCGATCCTCATGCTCACCGCGGCCGACCGGCTCGACGACAAGGCGTCCGGGTTCGAGCTCGGCGCCGACGACTACCTGACCAAGCCTTTCGCGCTGCAGGAATTGGTACTGCGTCTCCGAGCGCTCGACCGTCGACGCGGCCACAACCGGCCGCCCGTGCGCGAGATCGCAGGCCTGCGGGTGGACCCGTTCCGCCGCGAGGTCTACCGCGACGGCCGGTACGTCGCGCTGACCCGCAAGCAGTTCGCCGTACTCGAGGTTCTCGTCGGTGCGGAAGGCGGGGTCGTCAGCGCCGAGGAGCTGCTGGAACGGGCGTGGGACGAGAACGCCGACCCGTTCACCAACGCCGTACGGATCACGGTCTCCGCACTGCGCAAACGGCTGGGCGAGCCTTGGATCATCGCCACCGTGGCAGGCGTGGGGTATCGCATCGACACCCCCGATGACGGCGGCCGTGGCTAGGGAGCCGGGGCTGAGCGTTCGCCTCAAGCTCACGCTCAGCTACGCGGCGGTCATCATGCTCGCGGGTGCCGGGCTGCTCGCGGTCGTCTGGGTGTTCCTGCTGCGCTACGTCCCCGCCCGGATGGCTCGCGCACCGATGAGCAGCCCGGACCGTGCCGACCTGCTGGCCGCGTTCGTGCCGAAGGCGATCCTGATGCTGACGTTGCTGCTGATCGCCGGTCTGGTCGGAGGCTGGATCCTGGCCGGCAGCATGCTCGCGCCGCTGACCCGGATCACCAACGCCGCCCGCCTGGCCACGAACGGATCGCTGTCTCACCGGATCCAGCTGGAAGGCCGTCAGGACGAGTTCCGCGAGCTTTCCGACGCGTTCGACACGATGCTCGAGCGGCTCGAAGCACACGACGCCGAACAACAGCGGTTCGCCGCCAACGCCTCCCACGAACTGCGTACTCCGCTCGCGATCACCCAGACCCTGCTCGACGTGGCCCGCAAGGACCCGAACCGCGACCCCGCGGAGCTCGTCGACCGCCTCGACTTCGTCAACAGCCGGGCGATCGACCTCACCGAAGCCTTGCTGCTGCTCAGCCGCGCCAACCAGCGGACCTTCACCCGCGGCGACATCGACCTGTCCCTCATTGCGGAGGAGGCCGTCGAGACTCTCCTCCCACTCGCAGAAAAGCGCGGTCTGACGGTCGAAACCTCCGGTGACGTGGCCCCGACCGTCGGCTCGCACACCCTCCTGCTGCAGCTGGCCACGAACCTCGTCCACAACGCGATCGTCCACAACCTGCCCGCGGACGGCGCCGTGTGGATCACGACGACCGTGCACCCGAAGACCGTGGTACTCACGGTCGAGAACACCGGCGAGATCCTCCCCGCACCGGTGGTTTCCACCCTGATCGAGCCGTTCCAGCGCGGCGGCGGACGCGTCCGCACCGACCACACCGGCGTCGGCCTGGGCCTCGCGATCGTCAACAGCATCACCCAGGCGCACGACGGAATCCTGATCCTCGCCGCCCGCCCCTCCGGCGGTCTCCGCGTCACGGTCCAGCTCCCAGCCGTACGCCGCTGACCAACCCGTAGCTGTCAATCCTCCGGGGGACAGTGCTACCTTGTTGCCGGAATGGTTTTCATTATCAATTGGCGATGAGGGACGGGTGCTCTGTGAGGCTGCGTAGTTCTGTTGGATTCCTGGCCGGTGCGGCGGCGGTGGCGCTGCTGGCCGCGTGCAGTTCGTCGGCGGCCGACGAGACGACCGCGTCGACCTCGAAGGCAGGGGTGCAGGTCGTCGCGTCGACCAACGTGTACGGCGACATCGTCAAGCAGATCGCGGGGGACAAGGCCGAGGTGACGTCGATCATCTCCGACCCGGACCAGGACCCGCACTCGTACGAGGCGAACGCGCAGACACAACTCTCGCTCTCGAAGGCGAAGGTCGTGATCGAGAACGGCGGCGGCTACGACGACTTCATGGACACGATGCTGAAGTCGGCGGGCAACACCTCGGCGAAGGTGCTCAACGTGGTCGGCATCTCCGGCCACAAGGCGCCCGCCGGCGGTGAGCTGAACGAGCACGTCTGGTACGACTTCCCGACCATGGAGAAGCTGGCCGCCCAGCTGGCGTCCACCCTGTCCGAGGTCGACTCCACGAACAGTTCGACGTACGCCGCGAACGCAGCCGCCTTCACCGGCAAGGTGAAGCAACTGGAGGCGACCGAGGCCTCGATCAAGGCTGCTCACAACGGCGACGGTGCCGCGATCACCGAGCCTGTGCCGGTGTATCTGCTGACCGCCTGCGGGCTGGTGAACAAGACGCCGGGCGAGTTCAGCGAGGCGATCGAGGAGGGGACGGACGTTCCGGCCGCGGTGCTGCAGGAGACGCTCACGTTGTTCAGCGCGAAGCAGGTCAAGCTGCTGGCGTACAACGAGCAGACGTCCGGCCCGGAAACGGAGAAGGTGCTCGCGGCGGCCAAGGCGAACGGCGTCGTCGTGGTGCCTGTGACCGAGACGCTGCCCGACGGTAAGGACTACCTGGGTTGGATGACCTCCAACCTGGACGCGATCCGTTCGGCCCTGGCCCGATGAACGTCCTGCAGTTCGAGAAGGCTTCGTTCGGATACGGAGGACGGCGGTTGTGGGGCGGCCTGACGATGAGCCTGCAGGCAGGGGAGTTCCTCGCGATCCTCGGCGCCAACGGATCGGGGAAGACCAGCCTGCTGAAGGCCGTTCTCGGGCTGCATCCGCTGATGTCCGGGACCGTCCAGGTCGCCGGCGCTCCGCCCCACCGGGGAAGCACGCAGATCGGCTACGTGCCGCAGCACCGGCGCATCGACACGCTGACGCCGCTCCGGGCTCGGGATGTCGTTGGCCAAGGCCTCGACGGCCATCGATGGGGGATCGGCCGCCCCGACCCGCGGCGCCGTCGGCGGATCGACGAGCTGCTCGAGTCGGTCGGAGCCGACGCCTTCGCGGACCGTCCGATCGGACAGCTGTCCGGCGGCGAGCAGCAGCGGGTCCGGATTGCGCAGGCACTGGTCTCCGACCCGAAGCTCCTGCTGTGTGACGAGCCGTTGTTGTCGCTGGATCTGAACAGCCAGCGCACGATCTCTGGTCTGGTCGATCGGCGCCGCCGTACGCATGACACCGCGATCGTCTTCGTCACCCACGACATCAACCCGGTGCTTCCGTACGTCGACCGCGTGCTCTACCTGGCCAACGGGCGCTTCCGGACGGGGACGGTCGACGAGGTGATGACGTCGACGACGTTGAGCGACCTGTACCAGTCGCCGGTCGAGGTGGTCCGCTCCGGCGGCCGGGTGCTGGTGGCCGGCGTTCCCGAGGACACGCATCACACCTCGGTACTGCGGGCCGGGTGAAGTCGATGCTTACGGCAACTGTCTGGCACGAGATCTTCAACTTCACCAACTACGGCGAACTGCTGGCGTTGGTGCGCAACTCGATCATCGCCGGTGTGGCGCTCGGTATCGTCGGCGGTTTGATCGGCGTATTCGTGATGATGCGCGACCTGCCGTTCGCCGTCCACGGCATCAGCGAGCTGTCGTTCGCGGGCGCGTCCGGCGCTCTGCTGCTCGGTGTGAACGTGGTCGCCGGCTCGCTGACCGGGTCGATCATCGCGGCGATGCTGATCGGCGTACTGGGAAGTCGTGCGCGTGATCGCAACTCGATCATCGGGGTGCTGATGCCGTTCGGGCTGGGGCTCGGCGTGCTGTTCCTTGCCCTGTACAAGGGTCGTGCGGCCAACAAGTTCGGCCTGCTGACAGGGCAGATCGTGGCGGTGGACACGCCGCAGTTGTCCTGGCTGATCGTCACCGGGGTCGTCGTACTGCTCGGGCTTCTGATCGTCTGGCGGCCGCTGATGTTCGCCAGCTCGGACCCGGAACAGGCCGCGGCCCGAGGTGTGCCGGTGCAGGTCCTGTCGCTGGTGTTCATGGTGCTACTCGGCCTCGCGGTCGCCATCTCGGTCCAGATCGTGGGCGCACTACTCGTCCTGAGCATCGTGGTCACCCCCGCAGCCGCCGCCCTCCGAGTCGCCACCTCCCCATGGCTCGTCCCCGTACTGAGCGTCATCTTCGCGACCGTCTCTCTCGTCGGAGGCATCCTTCTAGCCCTCGGCGGCAGCCTCCCGATCAGCCCTTACGTAACCACAATCTCCTTCCTCATCTACCTCATCTGCCGGGCCGTCCCGGCCTCCGGGCGATAGGCACCGGAGGCCGGGACATCCAGGGACACTCACACAGAGGTCAGTTCTTCCTCCCGGTTCGGCTGTTGCGGCTCGCGTTGGGCGTCGGCGTGGCCTGGCCACCAGGCGCGGTGGCCGATGAGGGCGGTGAGCGCGGGGGTGAAGAACATCGCCATCACGAAGGCCGCGATCGCGATCCCCGCGGAGATCGCGAAGCCCATCTGCGAGAGGACGTTGTTGCCGGCCAGCATCATCGACGCGAACGTGCCGGCGAGGATCAGGCCGGCGGCGGCGATGGTCGGGCCGGTGTGGTGCAAGGCCAAGGCCGCGGCCCGCTTCGGGTCGTGTCCCTCCCGTGCTTCCTCGCGCAATCGGGCGACCATCAGGATGTTGTAGTCGGTGCCGAGAGCAACCACGAACAGGTACATGATCACCGGCAGGGTGAAGATCAGCCCCGAGTTGTGCTGCAGATGCTGGAACACCAGCACCGACGCACCGAGCGTCGCCCCGAAGCCGAGGAACACCGACGCCATCAGGTACCACGGCGCGACCAGACTGCGCAGTAGCAGTGCGAGCACGATCATGATCAGGATCGCCGCGACCGGGAACACGATGCGGTAGTCGTGGTTCATCGCGTCCTGGAAGTCGACGAACACCGAGGTCAGCCCGCCGACGACCGCCGTCGTACCGGCCGGTGCGGCCGCATGCGCAGCGTCGCGTAGCGGACCTCGGACCGTGGCGATCGCCTGGTCCGATTCGGGCGCGGACTTCAGCGTGACCTTGAAGTCGGCGACCGTACTGTCCGGAGACAGCGTGGCCTGGGAGACATCGCCGACACCGTCCACCTTGGTCAGCGCGGTGCGGTAAGTGTCGAGCTGGTACTTGCCCAGCGGGCTCGACGACTGCAGCAGTACGTCGGACGGCTGGGTGACGCCTGCGGGCAGGCTCTTGAGCAGCTCCTTGCTGTACACGGTGGATTCGGACGTGTCGGCCGTCGAGCCCGAGGTGAGGTCGAACGTCGGGTTGAAGCCGATCGCGAACGCGCTGAGCACGATCAGCAGCCCACCCGCAGCGACCGCGAAGACGGCCGGCCGCCGTCCGAGTCCACGACCCATGGCTGCGAACTTCGCGCCCTTCGGCTCGACCTTCCACGCCTTCGACGGCCAGAACACCTTCGTGCCGAGCAGCGAGACGATCGCCGGTACGAGCGTGAGCCCGGCCAGCAGCGCAACCGCGACGGAGATCGCGAGCGCCGGTCCCATCGCGCGGAACATGCCGAGCGTCGACAACGTCAGCGCCATGAACGCGATGATCACCGCTCCGGCCGCGGACGCGATCGCCTCACCGACCCGGGTGACGGCGCTGACCATCGCGGTCTTGGCGTCCTCGCCGGCCCGCAGGCGCTCCCGGTACCGGAACATCAGGAACAGGATGTAGTCGGTGCCGACGCCGAACAGCACCACCAGCAGGATCGACGTGATCGAGCTGTCGATCTTGAGATCGAAGGCCTTGCTGACAATCGCGATCAGACCGTTGACCACCGTGGAGACAGCGCCGATCACCACGATCGGCAGCAGCGCGATCACCGGGCTGCGGAAGATCAGCAGCAGGAGCAGCAGGATCAGACCGACCGTGGCGATTCCGATGATCGCCAGGCCCTTCGTCGAGGATTCCTGGGCGTCGAGGGCCTGCGCGGCCGATCCGGTCACGCCGGCCTTCAGCGACGTCCCGTGCAGCTTGTCCTGCAACGCCGTACGGAGTGCCTTGACGGCGTCGTTCTGCCGCGTGTCGCTGGGGTTGGTGATCTTGGTCAGCTCGACCGCGGCGATCTGGATCAGCCGGTTGCCAGTCGGCGGGACCGCCTGGATTCCGGTGACGTCCTTGAGCTTGGCCTGGTTCAGCTGGCCGGCGATCGTTCCGACCGTTGCGGCGTCGGCGGGGCTGATCGGCGCGCCGTCGCTGCGTTCGAACACCACGAGGGCTGCGGGCGCGGTGGCGTTGGGGAAGGCTTTGTCCTGCAGTTGTGCTGCCTGGATCGACTCGTAGTGCGACGGCAGGAACGCGGATTGATCCGTGGTCGCGGTCAATTTCGGGGCCGTCGCGGCCACCGCGGCGATGATCAGCACCCAGGCGCCGATCGTCCACCACGGCCGCCGTACGACCAGCGACCCCAGTCGTGCGAACATGACAGTTCCTCTCAGAAAGTTTTCGTTGGTACGACGATCGCGGAGAGGACTGACACCGGACTGACACGGCGCAGTCACCGGTGATCGAGAGGGGGCAGGTTGCCGATTCCTGGGGTTGAGACGCTGCGGCAGTACCAGCGGAGCTGGCTGCGGGCGGATGTCGTCGCGGGTCTGACGGTCGCTGCGTACTTCGTCCCGCAGGTGATGGCGTACGCCGAACTCGCCGGCCTGCCCGCGGTGGTCGGGCTGTGGGTCGCGCTCGGTCCGCTCGTGCTGTACTTCCTGCTCGGCACGTCGCGGTTGATGTCGCTCGGCCCGGAGTCGACGACCGCTCTGCTGACCGCGACGGCGATCGGTCCGTTGGCCGCCGGTGATCCGGCTCGGTACGCGACGTTGGCCGCAGTACTGGCTTTGCAGGTCGGGGTGATCTGCGTGGTCGGGTGGGCGGCCCGGCTGGGATTCCTGGCCGATCTGCTGTCGAAGCCGGTGCTGATCGGCTACCTGACCGGGATCGCGGTGATCATGATGACCGGCCAGCTCGGGCGGCTGACCGGTGCTCCGGTGGAAGGTGATTCGCCGCCGGCCGAGATCCTGTCCGCGATCCGGCTGATCGGTCAGTGGAAGCTCGCCCCGGTGGTGTTGTCGGTGGTCGCGCTCGTGCTGCTGCTGGCGCTGGCTCGATGGACGCCGCGCCTTCCGGGGCCGCTGATTGTCGTGGTGCTTGCGGCGTTCGTGACCTGGGCGGCGGGGCTGGGTGACAGGGGAGTGGAGCTGGTCGGCGCGGTGCCGAGCGGTCTGCCGACACCGCAGGTGCCGTCGATGTCCCTTCACGACGTCGGTTTGCTTGCCCTGCCCGCGGTGGGAGTGGCGCTGGTCGGCTACACGGACACGGTCCTGACCGGCCGCGCGTTCGCCAGTCGGGGCGGCGGCCGGACCGACCCCGGCCGGGAGCTGCTCGTACTAGGGCTGGCCAACCTCTCCGCGGGCTTCTTCCGCGGCTTCCCGATCAGCAGCAGCGGCAGCCGGACCGCCCTCGCAGCAGCGTCCGGCGCGAAGAGCCAGGTCTACTCGCTGGTCGCCGCGCTGGCGATCGTCGCTACCTTGCTCTTCGCCGGCCCGCTCCTCGCCACCTTCCCGATCCCGGCCCTCGGCGCCTTGGTCGTGTACGCCGCCATCCGCCTGATCGAGCTGGGCGAGTTCCGTCGCATCGCCGCCTTCCGGCGCAGCGAGTTTTTGTTGGCCTTGGCAACAACCGTCGGCGTGATCGCCCTCGACGTCCTGTACGGCGTACTCCTGGCCGTCGCGCTGTCGGTTCTCGACGTACTGCGACGGGTCGCGCGACCGCATGACGGCATCCTCGGATACGTACCGGGCATCGCCGGTATGCACGACATCGACGACTACCCCGACGCTCGTCCGGTGCCGGGGCTGGTCGTCTACCGGTACGACTCGCCGTTGTTCTTCGCGAACGCCGAGGATTTCCACCGTCGCGCCCTCGCAGCCGTCGACGACGCACCGGATCCGGTGCGATGGCTGCTGCTGAACACCGAGGCGAACATCCAGATCGACGTCACCGCGGTCGACGCACTCGACGCGCTGCGCGAGGAGCTGGCTTCGCGCGGGATCGTGCTGGCGCTGGCGAGGGTCAAGCAGGACCTCCGCGACGACCTCGAATCGGCGGGGTTCCTCGATCGTTTAGGACCTGGCCGTGTCTTCTACACCCTCCCGACAGCTGTCGAAGCGTTCCGGGCGGAGCAACCCGGCTAGCCTGGTCCGTGGATGCCTGACCTGGGAGGCAAAGATGGCTGTGCTCACGAAAGCTGAGGCGCTGGCGATCATTCGTCGCGCTTACGGCCCTGATCTTGCCCAATCCATCGCGGGCCGGTTGCCGGACCAGATCGACCCGGAGGACGATGCGGACGCCGAGTTCCTGGCGACGCTCGGGTTGACCCGCGACGGACTGGCCAACGCGATGGGCGGGGAACTCTAGGGGAGCTCTAGAGGAGATCGCCGCAGAAGGAGCGGATGGCCCGATTGACCAGCTGAGGGCGTTCCCAGGGCATGAAATGCCCGGCGCCCTTGACCCAGAACGGTCCGACGCCTTCCGGGAAGGCCAGCGCGCAGCGTTCCTCGGCATGCTCGCCGACGGTGACCTGGTCCGCGCCGATCAGCACCAAGGCACGTTGCTGCACCGGGCGATCGATCAGCTCCGGCGCTGACAGCGGCCGGGTGCCCATCAGCACCTCGTAATCGGCGAAGGACGCGCGCAGGCGGGCGGCATCGCCGTACGGCTCGGTCAGGAACGCCAGGTCGTCATCGTCGAAGGCATCAGGCGGGCACCAGAGGCGATGCCCGTAGAACTCGCCGATGTAGCGCCGCCGCCGTTCGGGCGTCTCCAATTCGGCGACCAGCTCGTCGGCGTGATGACCCTGGCGACGCTGGTAGTCGTAGACAGCGGGCTTGGGTCGACCGGGCGGGATGCCGGCCGCCGCGAACGCGTCCGGCAGATCGGGCATCGAGTCGTCCAGGATCACCAGCCGGTCCACACGCTCCGGGTGCCGGTTGGCCAGGTCGATGGAGATCATCGCGCCGAGGTCGTGCCCGGCGACGACGGCACGCTCCCAGCCGAGTACGTCGAACAGCCCGGTCAGGTCGCCGTTGAACGCGTTGAAGTCGTAGAAGTCGTCCGGCGCGAAATCGGAATCGCCGTACCCGCGCAGGTCCGGCGCGACGACGTCGAATCCGGCCTCGGCGAGCGGGATCAGGTTGTGCGACCAGATCCGGCTCGTGCACGGGAACCCGTGGATCAGCAGGAGCGGTACGCCGCCCGCGCCTCGACGACGTACTGCGAGCCGATGCCCGGGACGTACTTCGATCCGCTCGGGCGCAACGAGCTCAACAGGAAGAACCATGCCTTCGGTCTACACGACCACCCGGTCAGACGACCCTTGACCGCGGTTGGAAGCGGGCAGAGGCTGGCTGGTGGACGGAGTGTCTTCGAGAGGGAGTGGCCTGATGGCGAAGGTACTGATTCTTACCGGTGACGCCGCGGAGGACCTGGAGGTGTTCTACCCCTATCAGCGTTTGCTGGAGGAGGGGTACGACGTCGACATCGCGGCGCCCGAGGTGAAGAAGCTGCAGTTCGTGGTGCATGACTTCGTGGACGGGTTCGACACGTATACCGAGAAACTCGGGCACACCTGGCAGGCGGATGTCGCGTTCGCCGATGTGGATCCGGCGGAGTACGTCGCTGTCGTGATTCCGGGCGGCCGCGCTCCGGAGTACATCCGGAACGACGCGGACTGTCAGCGGATCGTGAAGCACTTCTACGGCGAGTCGAAGCCCGTCGCGCAGCTGTGCCACGGACCGCTCATCCCGGCGGCGGCCGGTGTGCTGAACGGCCGGAAGACGTCGGCGTACCCGGCGCTCGCACCGGACATCCGCGCCGGGGGAGCCGAGTGGGTCGACGGTGACGCGGTCGTCGACGGCATGGTGGTCTCCGGTCGCGCGTGGCCGGACCACCCGACCTGGATGCGCGCCTTCATGGCGATCCTCAAGGAGCACGCGCCGGCCTAGCCCGGAGTGCAGCCTTTCTGCAGCGTTCGGAGAGGCAGGCTGGACGGAGCTACCGGGAGGAGTGAGCATGCCGGTCGCACCGTTGAAGGAACTCGTCGACGAGGCCTTGGCCAAGGGGTACGCCGTTCCCGCGATCAACATCGTCGACGAGTTGAGCCTGCGGGCCGTCGTCGACGCGGCCGTGGAACTGCGCTCGCCGCTGATCGTGCAGACGTCGGTGAAGACCGTGAAGTCGGTCGGGCGCGACGTGCTCAAGGCGATGTTCGACGCGACCGTCGCACCCGAGCCGGTGCCGGTCGCGCTGCATCTGGATCACTGCCCGGACCGCGAGGTGATCAGCTCCTGCCTCGCGGCCGGCTGGAACTCGGTGCTGTTCGACGCCTCCGCGCTGCCGGTCGAGGAGAACCAGCGGCAGACCGTCGAGGTCGTCGCCGAGGCCCGCAAGTACGGCGCCCACGTGGAAGGCGAGATCGAGGGCATCACGGGGGTCGAGGACGGCGTCGGCTCGGACACCGAGTCCGAACGCCAGTCCTTGGAGGTCGCCACCCGGTTCGTGGCGACGACCGGGGTCGACGTGTTCGCGCCGGCGATCGGCAACGCCCACGGTATCTACCGCTCGACGCCCGAACTCGACTCGCAGCGGATCACCGACCTGGTCGCCGCGACCGGGATCCCGATGGCGCTGCACGGCGGATCCGGGCTGACGCCGGAGCAGTTCCAGGACCTGATCGGGCGGGGCTGCGCGAAGGTGAACATCTCGACGGCGCTCAAGGTCGCCTACATGAAGGCGTCGCTCGAGCATCTCGAGGAGGCGCGGGCCAAGGACAAGTGGGACCCGCCGACGTTGTTCCGGACCATCCACGCCGCGGTCAAGGCGATGACCGTCGAGTACATCGAGATCTTCGGTAGCGGCGGCCACGCATGACAGCGCTGATCTTCGACTGCGACGGCGTGCTTGGCGACACCGAACGCGACGGCCACCTGCCGGCGTTCAACGCGACGTTCGAGCACTTCGGTCTTCCGGTGCGCTGGTCGGTCGAGGACTACGGGCAGCTTCTGAAGATCGGCGGCGGCAAGGAACGCCTGGCCACGTTGCTCGACGATCCCGACGTGGTGAAAGCAGCCGGCTCGCCGTCGACGGACGACGAACGTACGCAGGTCGTCGCGGCCTGGCATCAGTACAAGACCAAGACGTTCACCGACCTCATCGCGGCCGGGGTCGTCCCGCCGCGGCCCGGCGTACGGCGGATCATCACCGAGGCGCTGCGGGAGGGCTGGACCGTTGCCGTCGCGTCGACCTCGGCCGAGCCGTCGGTACGTGCTGTGCTGACCGGAGCGGTCGGTGCGGAGGTCGCGGCGCGTGTGCCCGTGTTCGCGGGGGACGTCGTACCGCGGAAGAAGCCGGACCCGGCGGTGTACGAGCTGGCTGTGCACCAGCTCGCGCTGGTCCGGGATCACACGCTCGTCATCGAGGACTCGAGCAACGGCCTGCTCGCCGCGTCCGGAGCGGGACTGTCCACTGTCGTGACCGTGTCCGGCTACACGCGCGACGAGGATTTCACCGGAGCGGCGCTGGTCGTGTCGAGTCTCGGCGATCCCGACGGTGAGCAGCTCGAGGTACTCGCGGACCCCTGGAACATCGGCCCCGTCAGCGCGCTCACGCTGACCGAGCTCGCCGAACTGGCCGGTCGCAAAGGAGGGCAGACATGACTGACAGCTGGAGTGAGGTCGACCTGGTCATGACCACGATCATCGACACCTGCCTCACCAACGAGAAGTACTTCGGAGACCTCGACTCGGTCGTCGGCGACGGCGACTTCGGGTACTCGCTGGCCCGCGGCTTCGAGAAACTCCAGGCGCAGTACGGCGAGTTGGACCGGACCGATATCGGCACGTTCTTCAAGAAGGTCGGGATGCTGGTGACGTCCCGGATCGGCGGGACCTCCGGACCGATCTGGGGAACGGGGTTCCTGCGTGCCGGGATGACGGCCGGCGCGACCACGACCCTCGACGGCGCGGCCGTCGTCGCGATGCTTCGGTCCGCGATCGCGGGGATCATGGCGCGCGGCGGCGCCTCGTTGGGCGAAAAGACTCTTCTCGATGCGCTGGTCCCGATGACCGACGCCATCGAGGAGGCGCTCACCGAGGGGGTGAGCAGCGACGAGGTCGTGGACCGTGCCGCAGCGGCCGCCCGGTCGGCGGCCGACGCGACGATCGACCTGGTCGCCAAGCGCGGCCGGGCCGCCTACACCGGCGAACGCAGCCGGGGATCGGTCGACGCCGGGGCTACCGCCGTCGCCGTGCTGATGGAGCAGATCGCAGAAAACTGGCAGCGTTCAAATCGCTAGATAGGGGAGGAACTCCGGATGAAGAAGTTCGTCAACGATCCCAAGAACTACGTGCCGGAGATGCTGCAGGGCATCGCACTGGCGAACCCCGAGACCTTGAAGTACGTCCCGGAGTACAACCTGATCATGCGGACCGACGCGCCGCGCGACGACAAGGTCTCGATCATCCAGGGCTCGGGCTCCGGGCACGAGCCGGCCCATGTGATGACCGTCGGCAAGGGCATGCTCGATGCCGCCTGTCCCGGTGACGTCTTCGCCGCGCCGCCGATGGACTACGTGTACGAGACCACCAAGCTGCTCGCGTCTCCGAAGGGCGTGTTGCTGCTGGTGAACAACTACACCGGCGACCGGATGGCGTTCGACATGTCGCAGGAGCTCAGTGCCGCGGACGGGCTGACCGTGAAGACGCTGATCATCGACGACGACGTCGCGGTGAAGGACTCGACGTACACGGTCGGTCGGCGTGGGGTCGCGGGCAACTTCTTCGTGATGAAGGCGGTCGGTGCGGCCTCCGAGCAGGGCGCGGACCTCGACGAACTGGTCCGGATCGGCGAGAAGGTCAACTCGGTCACACGCACGATGGGGATGGCGCTCACCGCGTGTACGCCGCCGGCCAAGGGCTCGCCGCTGTTCGAGCTCGGCGCCGACGAGATGGAGATGGGTGTCGGCATCCACGGCGAGCCGGGCCGCAGCCGCGAGCCGCTCGCGTCGGCGAACGACATCATCGACCAGATGCTCGAGGCGGTCCGCTCCGACCTGCCGTACGAGTCCGGCGACAACGTCGCGCTGATGATCAACGGCCTCGGCGGTACGCCGATCAGCGAGCTGTACCTGCTCTACGGCCGGGCGCACAAGGTGCTCACCGACCAGGGCATCAACGTACGGCGCAACTATGTCGGGGAGTACTGCACCTCGCTGGACATGGCGGGCGCGTCGGTGACGCTGGTGAAGCTGGACGATGAGATCGACGGCTTGTTGTCAGCGCCTGCGGAGATCGCGATTCGCGTGTTCTGACAGGCCGTAGTCCGCGCGCAACCGGCGTACTTCGGACTGGGTCGACGGCCACAGCGGGGAAGTCGGCGAGAGCAGGGTCAGCTGGTGCTCCCAGGCGCTGAGGTCGTTCACGCCGGCGTACGACCGGGTCCACGCGACGACCAGGTCGACGTCGTGGGTCCGCAGTACGTCGGCGCGCATGCGGTTCTCGAGCCGGTTCCGGGAGGCGACGACGCCTGGGGCGTCGGACTGCGGGAGGAGCGGGCCGGCGTAGCGACGGAGCGCCGACGAGAGCAGGTGGGAGTCGAGGTCGTCGGCCGTCTCGAGCCAGTCGGCGGCGATGTCGCGGCGGAACCGGTACGGACGGGAGTCGAGGACGTCCGCGCCGAGGAGTGCGCGGAGCCGGGTCATCTCGCCGCGCAGCGAGGAGCGGTGATCGGCCTCGCCGTACAGCGCGTCGGAGAGTTCCTCGGCGGTGAGGCCTTCGGGGTGCTCGGCCAGCAGTACGACGATGTCGCTGTGCCGCCGGCTGAGTCGGAGGTCGCGGTCGTCGACCCGGATTTCGGCGTCCGGGCGGCCGAGCGCCGAGATGCGGATGCGATGGCCGGTGTCGCCGTTCAGTTTGCGGAGGATGGTCAGCCGGCCGAGCTCGGCCTCGGCCATCCGGGCGGCGGCGCGGACGAGGGCGAGCGACTGCGGTGAGCTGGCGTCGGCGCCGCCGGTGATGTCGACCACGCCGAGGACCCGCTGCGTGTCCGGGTCGTAGATCGGGGCGGCCGCGCAGGACCACGGCTGCACCAGGACCGTGAAGTGTTCGGCCGATCGGATCTGGACGGGCGCGGTCACCTCGAGCGACGTACCGAGGGCGTTGGTGCCGACCTGTCGCTCGGCCCACCAGGCGCCCTCACTGAAGTGGATGCCGTCGGCTGCGCGCAGTACGTCGGGTCGGCCGCACACCCACAGCAGTCGACCGCCGCTGTCGCCGACCGCCATCACACAGTCGCTGTCCACGGCTGCCCGGCCGAGGACGTCGTACAGCATCGGGAAGACGGCCGACAGCGGATGTTCGGCTCGATAGGTGGCGAGTTCGTTGCCTTGGAAGGCAAAAGGCGCTGCCGTATCGGCGCGCAGCCCAGCGGCGACCGAGCGGTCCCAGGAGGCCGCGACCAGCCCGCGCACGGGCTGTTTCTCCCCACCCTCGACGAACTCTTCGTGTCGCCGGTGCAGCCATCGATCGATGGATTCCACCTGTCCAAGACAACTGCCGAACCCCGCGAAAGTCCAGACCCGCAGCGACGGGGGTCCGACACGCGGAGTAATCGCGCGGACCCGAGTTGGTTCCTAAACTGGGAGCGCGTGGATGACGGGTCGCCGGGGAGGTCGCGGATGGCGGGACTGCCGGGTGGCCGTTATGACCGCGCGGCTGCGTCCCGGGTGCTGGCCGAGGTCGCGGGCCGTGCTGCGTTCGGGCCGGTGGGTCTTGGTGGTGTGCGCCGACTCGAGCCTGAGGTCGTGCCGCTCGACGGCCGGCTGACTGCGCCGCAGCTGGAGTATGTGGATCAGCGGATGCGGCCGTGTCCGCCTGCCTTGGTGGTGAGTGCTGCCTCGAAGGTCAGTTGGCGGGACAGCGGCGGGGTCGCGAATGTCGCTCACTGCGGCCCGCTCGGGCCGATCGTGCCCGTGGTGGCGCGGGAGGCGACGCTGGCCATCTGGCGGGCGTTCGCGGGGTTGGATGCTGCTGCGTTGACGGATGACGATCGCGCGGTGATGGCCGCGACGACGACCGACAAGGACCCGGTGGAGATCCTGCGGGTCGGGATCGATACGACGTCGCGCGCCTTGGTGCAGCACGCGTACCTTGCGGATCAGACGCCGTACCGGAGTGCCGCTGAGTTTGCGGCTGGCTTGCGGGATTCGGGGATCTTCTCGGTGGTGGCGAACACCTGGTTCTGGGGTCTGCAGTCGTCGACGTTCCGGCGCGGGATGATCCCGGTGCGGCTGGTCGCGCAGGACGACGGGACGGTGCGGTACGCCGCGGAGACGGTCGACGTACTGCGGGAGATGAAGCAGACCGCGATCGCGGACGCGCACGAGACGTTGCGCCGGGCAACGGTCGAGGAGGGTCTGACCGTCGAGGAGGCGTTGCGGAAGTACGACGTACTGCTCGGGGTGATCTCGCGGCAGTACGCGCTGTTGCCGGCGGGGGAGCAGCCGCGGTGTCTGGCCAACATGGCCGTGGACGGGGTGCGGTTGCTGCCCGGGGTGGTGGACACGTTCGTGGAGACGTTCGTTCAAATGCTCGAGTTGGTGGAGATTGGGGAGACCGGCATGAACACTGCAGACGAGGTTTTCGAGGTCCCGGATATGACGTGCTCGCACTGCACGAACACGATCACCGGGGTGCTGGAAGCGCTCGGGGTCCGGGTCGCGGGGATCGATCTGGACACGAAGGAGGTGGTCGCGGCGTTCCCGTCCGAGGAGGTCCGCGCGCAGAGCTTCGAGGCGATCCGGGGGCGCGGGTTTACCGTCGTACCGCGGTGAGTTATTCGGGCTCTGTCCCGAAGTCCCGCAGCCGCAAGCTGTTGTAGGTGACGAACAACGACGACAAACTCATCGCGGCCGCGGCGATCAATGGGTTCAGCAGTCCCGCGGCCGCGATCGGCACAGCGGCGACGTTGTAACCGAACGCCCAGATGAGGTTGCGGTGAATGGTCTGCCGAGTACGCCGCGCCAACGCGATCGCGTCCGGAACCACCCGCAGGTCTTCCCGCACCAGGATGATGTCCGCCGACTTGAGCGCAATATCAGTTCCGCTGACAACCGCCAGCCCAAGATCAGCCGTCGCCAGCGCAGCCGCGTCGTTGATCCCGTCCCCGACCATCGCCACCCTGCGCCCATCAGCCCGCAACCGCTCAATCACAGCCGCCTTGTCAGCAGGCAGCACCCCCGCCCGAACATCATCAATCCCCAGCGACGCCGCCACCGACCGGGCGACGGGCTCGCTGTCCCCGGTGAGGAGAATCGTCCGCAGCTTCTGACTGTGCAACGTCTCGATCGCGGCTCCAGCAGTCGGCCGCAACCGATCGGCAAGGGTGAAGGAGCCCGCCTGCTGCCCGTCGATTGCGACGTACACAACCGAACTCGCGCCGCCTTCCTGCGCGGTGGCGGGGATGCCCTCTGACTCGAGTAGGGCGAGGTTTCCTACTGCTACGCGGTGGCCGGCTACTACGCCTGTTGCGCCTTGGCCGGGGTGGACTTTGAAGTCGGTTACCGGTTCGGGGTTGATGCCGTCGGTGGCGGCTCGGCGTTCTACGGCTTGGGCTATGGGGTGTTCGGAGTTGTGTTCGATGGAGACGACGTAGCGGAGTAGGTCGGGGTCGATGTGGTCTACGACGAGTTCGCCGGTGGTGAGGGTGCCGGTCTTGTCGAGGACGATGGTGTCGATGACGCCGCTGGCCTCGAGCGCGTCCTGGCCCTTGATCAGGATGCCGAGGGTGGCACCGCGGCCGATGCCGACCATGAGGGCGGTCGGCGTGGCCAGCCCGAGTGCGCACGGGCACGCGATGACGAGAACCGAGATGCCCGTGCCCATCGCCTGCTGGAACGGCGCACCGGACACGATCCACCCGACGGTGACAGCGATCGCGAGCGCGATGACCGCCGGCACGAACCACACGATGATCCGGTCGACCGTGTGCTGGATGCGAGCCTTCCGCTCCTGCGCCTGCTCAGCGACAGCCGCCATCTGAGCGAGCTGCGTATGCGCACCTACCGCCGTCGCAGTCAGCACCAACCGCCCGTCCGTGCTGATCGTCCCGCCGATCACGGGATCGCCGGCCCGCACGCTCCGCGGCAACGGCTCACCGGTCACAACGCTCGTGTCGACAGCCGCCGCGCCCTCGAGCACGGTCCCGTCGACCGGCACGATCTCGCCCGCCTTGACGATGACAACCTCGCCCTTGACGACCTGCCCGGTCGGTACGTCGACCTCCGCGCCGTCCCGCAGTACCCGAGCCGTCGGCGTGGCCAACCGACTCAGCGCACCGAACACATCGGCAGCGCGCCGCCGCGACCTCGTCTCGAAGTACCGCCCCGCGAGTTGGAACACGGTCATGCCTGCCGCGACATCGAGGTACAGCGCCCCGGTGTCGAGCGGGATCGACGACAGCCCCGGCCAATGACCACCCGTGCTCGATGCCCCAGGCAACAACACCGACACCGCCGCCCACCCGAACGACACGACGATGCCCAGCGACACCAGCGTGTCCATGCTCACCGCGCGATGACGCAGGTTCCGGATAGTGGCGCGATGGAACGGGTACGCCGCCCACGTGACAACCGGCAACGCGACGAGCAGTGAGACGATCTCCCAACCGGGGAAGCGAAGCGACGGTACTGCGGCCAGCACGATCGTTGCGTCCATCAACGGAATCGCCAGCAGGATCGCCACGATCAGCCGCCGGCGCAGGGCGGTCACGCGCTTGATCGTCAGCTGCTCGGCGAGCTCGTCCGCGGACTCGGGATCGCGCACGGTCGCGTCGTACCCGGCCTTGTCGACCGCACTGGTCGCGCGGCCCGCGAGATCCGGTCCGGCGCCGGTGACGATCGCGCGCTCAGTCGCGTAGTTGACGCTGGCCGTCACGCCGTCGAGCTTGTTCAGCGCCCGCTCGACGCGGTTGGCGCAGGCCGCGCAGGTCATCCCGCCGACCAGCAGTTCGACGGAGTTCGTCTCGGATCGGGTCAGCGTCACCGAGGCTCCTTGGTCCGGTCGGCAGGTCGGTCGCCAGGTCGGTTGCCGGTTCGTTCGGAAAGGCGCTCGAGCATCGCGTTGTAGGCGTCGTACGAATCGTCGAGCCCGCTGTCGAGGTGGCGATCGATGCGTTTGGCAAGCTTCCCGTCCTGCACCGCCCATTGCAGCGCCAGTACGACGACGACGATCAGCAGCGGAATCTCGCCGCCGGCCCAGGCGATGCCGCCGCCCGTGTGCTGCGTCGCGGCGAGGTCGACCTTCCACGGCAGCTCGAGGTGCTGGTAGAACGAGTCGCCGATGATCGCACCGTCGGACATCAGGATGACGCCGAAGAACGCATGGAACGGCATCGCCGCGAACAGGAACCCGAGCTTCGCCAGCGAGGGGAGCTTCCGCGGCGTCTGGTCGACGCCGATCACCAGACCGAAGTACAGGCAACCGACGAGCAGGAAGTGCGCGTTCATCAGCTGGTGGGCCCAATGAAACTTCATCAGCGTGCCGAAGGCGTTGGTGAAGTACAGGCCATAGTACGAGCCGATGTAGACGCCGAAGACAAGCAACGGGTGGTAGAGCGCCTTGAGCGGACGCGAGTGAAGTACGGCGACGATCCACTCGTGCGGGCCAGGCTGCGCGTCCTTGGCCGCGGCAGGCAGAGCTTTGAGTGCGAGGGTCAGCGGTCCGCCGAGGACGAGCGGAATCGGGATCAGCATGCTGAGCGCCATGTGCATCGCCATATGGACGGCGAAGCTTGCGCCGGAGTACTTCCCGAGACCGGAGCTGGTCACCACGACGATGAGCACCCAGCCGAGGGTCCAGGCGATGGTCCGGCCGACCGGCCACGACTCGCCACGGCGACGGATCCTGATCGCGCCGGCGAGATACGCGGTGATGGCAGCGACGGCCGCGGCCACAAACAACAGGTTGGGACGCCACTGGCTGACCAGCGTCGCGAACGCCGGCGGCTTGCTGAGGTCGAAGCCGAAGAAGATCTGGCTGATCGACGTCGGCACGAAGAACTGGGGCGGGGGAATCCGGGTCATCGCGATGCCGCAGGCAACGAAGACCGCCGTACCGGTCGTGAGGAGCACGGTGCCGAGCGGGAGCTTGCTGCGAGCAACCGAGAACAGGCCGACGGCAACTAGCGCCAGAGCCGCCAACCGGGCCAGCGTGAGCCAGCCGGTGGCCGAGGTGAAAGGCGATGAGCCGGCCATCTTGAACCAGAGCAGCACGGCCTCGGTCACGATCAGCAGTGCGACCCCGATCACCGCGATGCTGCGCCAGTGGGTGCGGTCGAGGGCTCGGTTCCGGCGGCCGGTGGCGAGCCTGAGGGTCTGTACGACGGCCAGCCCGAGGAGGAGCTGCGCCGCGATCGTCTGGTAGATGGCCGAGTCGCCGGCGAAGTCGTGCCGGGGCCCGACCAGGACCTGGCCGACGACGACCGGGGCGAGCGAGCCGGCGAGGGCTGCCCAGAGCGCGATCAGGTACGCGACCCAGCGCACGGTCACCACGCTCGTGACGAGCACCACGATCGCGGCCAGGCAGGTGATCATCCAGGCCCGGCCGAAGTCGCCGGAGAACATCGCGAACCGGAGCGCGCTCGGGCTGGCGATCCGGCCGAGCGACAGGCCGTTCGAGTCGGCGGAGTCGAACGCGATCAGCAGGCCGGAGCTGATCACCCAGACGGCGGCAGCCCGGCGTACGACGATCGGCTCGAACCACTCGGCGATCTCCAACTGCCGCCGCGAACCCGCCTCGCGCACCGGTCGCGCCTTGCCCGCGACGAGCGCCGACGCGAGGGCGCCGACGGTCACCAGCGAGGAGAGGTCGGCCACCGCGCGGACGAAGGTCGTGACGAGCCCGGTCAGTTGGCCGGGATAGTCGCGGGCGATCGGCAGGTAACTGGCCGAGCCCATCCGTGCGGTGGTGACCAGCGATGCGGCCAGAACGAGTACGCCCAGCAGGACGACGTACCCGATCAGCCACCGCCGGTGGCGCGTCGTACCCACGTCACTCCTGATCGATTGGTTGCCACAACCCCCAACTGGTGAATACGAGCGAGTTGTGGGAACAGTTCCCAGCAGCGGAACTTCTTTGCGACGACTGGAGTTAGAGGGGCGTGGTGACTGGAGCCTGGACGATTGTCCTGACCGCGGTCTTCGCTGCGACGGGTCTGTACGGCGTTTGGCGGCTGAGCACGAGGCGCTGGCAGGGGATCGAGACCGTCGTCGACGTCAGCCATGCCCTGATGAGCCCGGCCATGCTCGTGATGCTGTGGTGGCCGATGGCGGCGACCGGTCAGTGGGCCCAGATGGCGGTTTTCAGCGGGCTGGCGGTCGTCTTCTTCTACCAGTTGTCCGGCTTGGACACCGTCCCCGAGCGGGCCGGCGCGATGGCTCACGCCGGCATGAACCTCGGCATGGTCTGGATGCTGGCCGCGATGCCCCGCCTGATGTCCGGCGAGGCCTGGACCACGATGCTCAGCTGGTCCGCCGTCGGCCTCCTCGTCATCACCGCCGCGTGGTGGCTGGTCCACGCCGCCCGAACCCCCGGCCACCGAACCCTCTGCGGCTGCCACGGCCTCTCGTGCGCCGGCATGGCCGCCATGCTCGCGCTGATGACGCCGGCCCTCTGACCTCGGCTACCGAGCGTTACTCGTTGGCTAGTTGGCGGAGGGCTTGGAGGAAGGCTTCGGAGAAGGTGGGGAAGGGCTGGATGACGTCGAGGAGGACGGGGATCGGGATCCTGGCGCGGATGGCGAGGGTTGCTTGCTGGAGCCATTCACCGGCCTCAGGGCCGACCGCGTAAGCGCCGGTGATGACTGTTCCGTCGGAGACGAGCGTGAGGAATCCGGGCTGCGTGTCGTACGAGCGCAGGTACGTCGCCGTGCGCGGGACGCCGGACAACTGGATCGTGCTCGTGTAGGGTCCCTCGGCCTCACCCACCGACGCGGCCTGCGGGTAGCTGTACACGACGCGCGGCACCGCCCGGTAGTCCGCAGTACGCGGCTTGCCGAGAATGTTGCTCGCGGCAACACGACCCTGGTACTCACCGACATGGGTCAGTTGCCACAGGCCCGTGACATCACCGATCGCCCAGAGGTTGGGACCGGCCGACAGTCTGTCGTCGACCGCGATGCCGCGCGGATTCGCGACGATGCCGACGGTCTCCAGCCCGATGTTGTCGACGCGCGGACGACGACCGGTCGCGACCAGGACGCGGTCGCCCTCGACCTGACTCCCGTCGCTCAGTTCGATCACGTACGTCGCCCTGTCGAGGCGAGCCCGCTCCGCACCGGTCCCCGTCCGTACATCGACCTTGTCGGCCGCCAGCGCGACCGCGATCGCCTCACCGACCGCCCGCGGCTCCCGAGGCATCAGGTGGTCCTCGCGCTCGATGAGCGTGACGGTCGAGCCCATCCGCGCCAGCGCCTGACTCATCTCGACCCCGGTCGCCCCACCGCCGAGAACGAGCAGCCGGCCAGGTACGTCGACCAGCCCGGTCACGTCCCGGTTCGTCCACACGCCAGGCAGCTCACGCAGTCCCGGAACGGGTGGAATCGTCGGATCCGCACCGCACGCGATCACGATGTGTTCGCCGGTGTGCGTCCGATCGTCCACCGAGACGGTGTGCGGGCCTGCGAGCCGGCCGTGGCCCCGCAGTACGTCGAGGCCGACGCTTTTGGCCCATGACATCGCGCCGGCGTCGTCGTAGTTCGACACCATGAAGTCGCGCCAGCCCAGCGCTGCATGGGTGTCCAGCGATCCGGTCACGGCTTCGCGCGCGCCGGGCGCGTCGAGGGCCTCGGCCAGCGCCTCGCCGGGTCGCAGCAGGGTCTTCGACGGGATGCAGGCCCAATAGGAACACTCGCCGCCGAGCAGTTCGCGCTCGACGATCGCAACGCGTGCACCGCCCTTGGTCAGCGCCGCTGCGCAGTGTTCACCCGGAGCACCGGCTCCGAGGACGATCACGTCGTACTCAGTCATCAGTCTTGGGCTCCCTTCGAACCGGCGGATCCAGCCTCGCGCGCGGCACGAGCCGGCGGGGCCAGGGAGTGTCCCTGGTCTCGTGCGACCAGGGACCGGCACGGTGGCGCAACGCGGTACGTGGGCCGGATCGTGGAGCAGACACGCCTGGGAGGTCGGATGAGTGAGCCTGCGGTGACCGGCGCGGGGCTGGTCGCGTTGCGGGGCAGGGCCGGCGCTCTGCTGGTCACCGCGACGGTGCTGGCGTCGATGGTCGGGTTCATCGACGCGTACATGATCAACGTCGCGATCCCGGCGATCGGCCGCGACCTGGAGATCGGTGTGAGCGAGCTCCAATGGGTGCTGACCGGGTACCTCGTCACCGTCGCGTCGCTGCTCCTGCTGGCCGGTGCGCTGGCTGACCACTTCGGCTGGCGCCGGATCCTCGTCGCCGGTCTCATCGTCATGCTGGTCGCGTCGCTGTGCTGCGCCGCGGCCCCGAACGGCGGTGCCCTGATCGCGGCGCGCGTGGTGCAAGGAGCGGGCGGTGCACTCGTCGTACCGAGCAGTCTTGCGTTGCTCAACGGCACACTTCAGTCGGCCGACAGAGCCAAGGGAATCGGCATCTGGGCCGGCCTCTCGACCCTCGGTACGACGCTCGGCCCGTACGGCGGCGGCTGGTTGATCGACCACGGCTCGTGGCGGTACGTGTTCCTGCTCAACGTCCCGCTGATCGCCGCCGGATTGTGGGTACTGCGCGGCGTACCGGAGGTCGCGCGCGAACGCCGTCCCCTGTCGGTCGATGTCGCGGGAGCTCTGCTCACCGCGCTCGGATTGGGCGGCGTGATCTACGCGCTGACGGCCGGACCGGCGTCAGGCTGGGCCAGTGCACCGGTTCTCGTGTCGGCAGTCGTCGGCGTGGTCTGCCTCGTCGCACTGATTCCGGTGGAGCACAGGCAGTCGGCGCCGATGCTGCGTACGGCGCTGTTCCGGATCCGCCAGTTCGTTGCGATCAACGCCGCGACCCTCCTGTTCTACGGCGCGTTGTCAGCCGCCAGCTACTTGGTCGTCCTGCAGTGTCAGCTGCGGCTGGGCTACAGCGCCACCGAGGCGGGTGCCGCGCTGATTCCGGAGTCGGCTGTGTTCCTGCTGGTCTCGCCGTTCGTCGGCGGCCTGGTCGCACGGGTCGGCACGCGTTGGCCGATGGCTATCGGCATTCTGATCGTCGCCGGCGGGTTCGCCTGGCTGTCGGCAGCGCAGCCCGGCCAAAGCTACGTGCAGGCGATCCTGCCCGGCGCACTCTTGTGGGGTCTCGGCATCGGCTTGACGGTCGCTCCGCTGACAGCCGGCGTACTCGCAGCTGTTGATGATGCGGATCTGGGGGAGGCGTCAGCGATCAACGACGCCGCGTCGCGCGTCGGTGGGGTGGTACTGATCGCGCTCGTACCCGCGCTGCTGGGCGTGGGCGGCTCGGACGAGCTGGCCGGGCCGTTGGCGAACAGGTACCAGGCGGCCATGCTCGTGATGGCAGCGTTGAGCGTCGTCGCCGCGGTGATCACGATGGTGTTCGTCGCCCGCGGTCGCCCGTCGGCCGCTCAGCTTCCGGCGACACCTCGCGTGCACGGTTGCGCCGTACCGGTATCCAACTGATTCGACTGATTCGACTGAGGAGAGCACGATGACTGAGCCAACGACGAGTCTCGCCGATCAGGTCGTGGTGGTGATGGGCGGCAGCGCGGGCATCGGGTTGGAGACCGCGAGGCTGGCGCGTGCGGCCGGCGCGCGGGTCATCATCACCGGACGGGATCGTGAGCGGCTCGAGAAGGCTGCTGCCGAGGTCGGCGCCGAGAGCGCGCTGGCGCTCAACCTGGATGATTCCGCGGACGTCGAGCGGGTGTTCGGCGAGCTGCCCGAGCAGCTCGACCACCTTCTGATCGGGGGGAGCGGTCCGTTCTACGCGCCGCTCGCCGAGCTCGATCTGGAGGAGGCGGAGCGGTTCATCAGCCAGCATCTGGTCGGCTCGTTGCGAATCGCGCGGTTGTGCGTCGGCAGGGTTCGTGCGGGCGGTTCGCTGACGTTCATCAGCGGTACAGGCGCGCGGCGGCCGGGAGTCGGGCTGATGCTCGCCGGCATCGCGACGGCCGCGCAGTCCGCGATCGTCGCGAACGCAGCCGTCGAGATCGCCCCGATCCGGGTCAACACAGTCGCCGCGGGCTTCGTCGACACACCGCTCTCGGCCCGGCTGCTCGGCGATCAGCTCGAGGAACGTCGCGCGCAGCTACGTGCCACGCTGCCGATCGCGCGAGTCGTCGGCCCGGAGGACGTGGCCGCGCTGGTCGTCCACCTGATGACGAACACGGCGCTGACCGGGGCGACGTACGACGTCGATGGGGGACAGCAGCTGATCCCGGGTTAGCCGGCCTCGGGGAGTGCATCGCGGAGTTGGCGGCGGGAGCTGATCGAGAGCTTGTCGAAGATCTTCCGGAGATGCCACTCGACCGTGCGCGGGCTGAGGAACAGGCGGGTGCCGACCTCGGGATTCGACAGGCCGTCTCGGACGAGCAAGGCGATCTGGCGTTCCTGCGGGGTCAGCTCGTCGCCCGCGGTCGAGGCGGTCGCGCGTCGGCGTACTGTCTCGCCAGTCGCTTGCAGCTCGCGACGTGCTCGGTCGGCGAAGGCGGTCATGCCGATCTCGGAGAACATCTCGTACGCCGTCCGCAGCTCGGTCCGGGCGTCGCCGCGACGCGTCTGCCGACGCAGCCATTCGCCGTACAGCAGGTGGGTGCGGGCGAGGTCCGGGCGCAGTCTGGTGCCGTTCAGCTGCTCGATCGCTTCGAGATACGCCTTCTCCTCCTTGTGGACCAGCCCGCGGGCACGGGCCTCGAGGCCGAGTCCCCACGGTTCGTTGGTGCCGCGTGTCTTCTCCTGCAGGCGGGCGAGTGCGGCGGCCGCCTCGTGCGGGTGCCCGCTGTGTGCGGCGGCCTCGATCTGCTCGCTCAGCGCCCAGAAGGAGACGAACAGCTCGGGTGTGTCCTCGGCGGCGAGAGTTGCCCAGGGCAACGCTTCGTCGTGGTGACCGAGTCCGTTCAGTACGACGGACTTCGCCCAGCGCGCGTACTGCGCCGCCGTACCCTGGCCCTCGGCCGTCGTCCTTGCGATGGTGTCGTCGATCAGCGGGAACGCGTCGTCCGGGCGTCCTTGGAGCGCGGCCAGCACGAGCGCGCCGTACGGGCCGATGTGGGTGCCGGTGGCCTCGCGTACGGCGTCTGCCTCGGCGCGGAGCGAGGTCGCTTCGGCGAAGTCGCCCGCCATCGCGAACACCTGCCCGAGCACGTTGACGCCAACCGCGAGTACTGCGAGGGCGCCGGCGCCTCGCGCTGTCTCCACCTGCCGGATGGACGCGGCCAGGCAGGCTTCAAAGTCCCACGCGGTCGCGGCCGCAGCCGTAGCCAGCCATCCCCAGCGCAGAATCTCCTCGGCCGAAACGTCCCCGTCGCCGAATGCGACCGCAGCCCGCTTGAGCAACGGCACCGCCTCATCGCGCCCGGCTGCGAACAACGAGGCGAACCCATCCAGCATCACGTCAGAACTGCGCTCGGGCGGGTCAGGGCGCGGGGCGGCCATTGCGGCTTGGGAGACCTCGCGGAGGCCGGTGCCTGCCGCCAACTGGCCGGCGAAGAGCGCGGCGCTCCAGGCATCGAGGTACGTGTCACGGGCCAGGCGGGCGTCGAGGGGCTCGAGCGTTCGGGCGGCACGCAGCAGGAGGCCCGGCGCGTCACGGCCGCGTTGTTGGGCGAAGGCTGCCTCGGCGCGGAGCAGGTCGATCCTTGCGCGCCCGAGGTCGTCGAGCTGGCCCGCTTCCGCCGTCGCGAGCAGCTCCCACGCGGTCCGGAACGCGCCGGCCTGCACGCTCGCCTGGGCTCCGGCGAGTGCGCGCTCGGTACGGCGTACCGGGTCACGCGTCAGCGCGACCGCCCGCTGCAGGAACGCCGCAGCCGCCGCGAACCCGCCGCGTGCCTGCGCCCGATCGGCCGACCGCTCCAACTCCACGGCAACGGCCTCGTCCGGCCCGGTCGCGGCCGCGGCCAGATGCCAGGCCCGCCGATCAGGATCAGTGACCGAATCCGTCGCCCCCGCCAGAGCCAGGTGTACGGCGCGACGCTCCGTCGCAGACGCCGACCCGTACAAAGCCGACCGCACCAGGGGATGGCGAAACGTCACCCGCTCACCCAGGCTCAACAGGCCGTCGATCTCGGCGAACGCAGCATCGATCCCGAGCTGATCGGCGGCCCGGCGTACCAGGACCGGATCGCCCACCGGCTCGGCCGCGGCGACAAGCAGCAGGCGTCGCGTCGGCGGCGGCAGCGCATCGGCCTGCCGCAGGAAGCTCTGCTCGATCCGCCCCGGCAACCCCTGCCCGCCCAGCAGCCCGAACCCGGCCGCCAACTGGGTCGCCGTCAGCCCTCGAGGTAACTGCAGCAACGCCAAGGGATTGCCACCGGTCTCGGCCACAATGCGATCCCGGATCGGAGCGTCCAGCAGGAACTCGACCGCCGAACCTAGCAGCGCGCGCGCCTCGTCGTCCGGCAGGCCGTCGATCTCGAGCTCCGGAAGACCGTTGAGCTCCACGCCGACCTCGCGCGCGCCGAACAGCAGACCGACCGCCTCGTTCCCGATCCGGCGGGCGACGAACCCGAGCGTCTGGGCGGTCGCAGTGTCGAGCCACTGCGCGTCGTCGACGACCACGAGCACGGGCTGTTCGGAGGCGAGGTCCGAGATCAGGCTGAGTACGGCGAGCCCGACCATGAACCGATCCGGCGCCGGCCCGGGAGCCATGCCGAACACCGTGGCGAGCGCCCGCCGCTGCGGCTCAGGGATCCGCTCCATCCGGTCGAGCAACGGCATACACAGCTGGTGCAGAGCCGCGAACACCAGCTCCATCTCCGACTGGACGCCGACCGCACGCAGCAGCCGCAGGTCAGGCGTGGAATCGGTGGCGTAGTTCAGCAGCGCGGTCTTCCCGACACCAGCCTCTCCGCGTACGACGAGCACCTGGCTGCCACCGTTGCGGACGTCGGCGAGTAGCTGATCGAGTACGGCGCGTTCGGACCGGCGCCCGAGCAGCGCCGTCGGCTGTGTTCGTCCCGCCTCTGCTCCGCCGCCATGCTCCACCGTCCGTCCGCCCTCCCAGCGGTGGGACCACGACGAACTTTCGGTACGCCGCAGTTGCCGAACCGATCCAGCCTAAGTCCGCGGAGCCCCGCTGACCATCACACAGGCGTCTGGATGAGATCGCTCTCGTGCTGTTCCTGGACCAGTTGCCGCCTGATCGAGCCGGTGCCTTCGAGCTGGAGCGTGTGCGGCGTTTCCGGCAGGCGGAAGCCGAGAGTGGTAACGGTGTCGAGGCATCGGGCCGGGCCGAGGATCGCCCAGCCGCTGCGCGCCTCGGGGGAGAGGTCGAGGTCTTCGGCGAGGAGGAGGTCGTCGTCGAGCCAGGCGCGGGTCGCCGTACGGAGTGTGCCGCCGACCTCGCCGTACCGTCCGAGGACGAGGGACTCGCGCAGTTGGGCGGTACAGGTGGGCTCGAGGCGTGCGGTCAGGGTGCGGGTGACGTCGGCGCCGGCGGAGACGACGAACGGTTCGGCGTACCACTGGAGGCTGGCACCGTCGGTCAGACGGATGTCGACGTCCCAGCGGGCGGAGCCGCCGCGCATCGCGTACGCGACAGTGCCGGCCGTCTCTACGATCTCGAGCCTGGTGGGACCGGAGACGGCGATCTCGATGCGTACTTCGTCGCCTGCGAGCAAGAGCGCACCCGCTGCGACGAGGGCGACGCGGACCACGCCTGGCGGACTGTGCAGCCGCCGCGGCGACAGGTGGTCGGTCGTCAGCAGGCAGCGGTCGCGGACCGGGTCGGCTGTGACGTCAATGCGTGTGGACATGGGTGATCACGCTGCCGTCCTCGCCGACATGAGAGTGCGGCGCCATCGGACCGGGGTCGACCGGGGTGTGATCGCCGGTGCTCACTTGGGTCGTCATGTTCCGGACCCACTCCTTGAGCCTGGCGACCGAGGCCGGATCCTTCCGGGAGAGCGCGAGGACGGGCTTGCCGTCGCGGGCAGCCTCGGCGTCCTTCACCATGTGGTCGACGTCCACCTCGACGTACGGCGCGAGGTCGGTCTTGTTGACGACGAGCAGATCCGCCCGTGCGATCCCCGGTCCGCCCTTGCGCGCGACGTCACCGCCGCCGGCGACGTCGAGGACGAAGATCTGCGCGTCGACGAGCGCGGGGGAGAAGGTCGCGGTCAGGTTGTCGCCGCCGGACTCGACGAGTACGACGTCCAGCGGGGCGAAGTCGCGCTCGAGGTCCTCGACGGCGATCAGGTTCGGCGTGACGTCGTCGCGGATCGCGGTGTGCGGGCAGGCGCCGGTCTCGACGGCGCGGATCCGGTCCGGATCGAGTACGCCGGCCGAGCGCAGCAGGCGGGCGTCCTCGTCGGTGTAGATGTCGTTTGTGATCACGCCCAGGCGGAGCTCGTCGGCGAGTTCGCGGCAGATCGTCGCGATGAGTGAGCTCTTACCGGTGCCGACCGGGCCGGCGACACCGAGCCGGAAGGAGCGGGTCTCAGGCGTCGCAGGCGTCTCAGGCGTCTCAGGCATGGAACAACCTCATTCTCTCGGTCACGTGGTTCTGCGCGTGGATGTCGATGAGTGGGGCGGCGTTGGCGGGGATCTTGTCGACGTCGGTCAGCGGCGCGACGTCGGCGACGAGCTCTTCGATGTCGTCGTGAAGTGCGGCGAGCCAGGTCGCGGCCTCGGCCGGGTCCACTGGCAGCAGCTTCAACGACGCAGACACGACAGTCTGCGCATCGTCATACGCCACAACCCGAGCCAACTGCTCGGCCGACAATCCAGTCACCGCCGCCACCACCCCCATCACGATCGGCCGAGCGATCTCCCCATCCGCCGGCAGATGCTCCCCAACCCCCGGCCAAACCCGCCCCGCCAACCGCAACAACAACCGCCCCTGCCGCCGCACCGCCCCCCGAACCGCCTGACTACTTGTCCGAGCCGCCCAAGCCCTCTCGACCACCCCCACCTCACCGCCGCCGACTCGTGGATCGAGGTCGCCACCGTCCTCGTCGAGTCGTGACTGGCGGTCGTGATTTCGGGACCATGCTTCACGACTCGGCGAACCCGACCCGGACCAATCGACACGACTCGGCGGTTCGGGGTGTCGGGCGGCGGCGAGGACGACATGTCGGGTGACAACAGCGACGGCCGCATCGACCCGGGCGACGGTGCGGAGGCGGTCGCGAGCGTACGTTGCCACGTCAGCCAGTTGCTTGCCGTCAGCACCCAATCCGGCGCGTACGGCGGGCTCGAGACCGGCCGACTGGGTGTGTCCACCGGTGGGCAAGCGCCCGTCGGCGAGCATGAGCGCGACCAACTCCGCCGTACCCATCAGAACATCGCGTACAACTGGGCGAGCGGAAGCACCTCCGCCGGCGACGGCTCGACAAGCTCTCCGTCGACCTCGATGGCGAACGTCTCCGGGTCGATCCCGATGCTCGGCAGCGCGCTGTTGTTCTTCATGTCAGCCTTACCGATCTCCCGTGTCGGCCGTACGCCGAGCAGCCGCCGGCGCAACTGCAGCCGTTCAGCCAGCCCGTCCTCGAGCGCGGCGGGGGAGACGAACGTGTACGACAGATCCGCGCCGATCGCGTCGCCGAACGCCGGCCGCATCAGCACCGGCTGCGGCGTCGGGATCGATGCATTCGGGTCGCCGAGTGCGGCCCACGCGATCGCGCCGCCCTTGATCACCAGGCTCGGGCGGACGCCGAAGTACCGCGGCTCCCAGAGCGTGAGGTCCGCGAGCTTGCCCGCCTCCACCGAGCCGACCTCATGGTCGATGCCGTGGGCAACAGCCGGGTTAATGGTGTACTTCGCGACGTACCGGCGGACCCGTTCGTTGTCGGCGGGAAGGTCGCCGGCGAGGGCGCCGCGGCGGTGCTTCATCACGTGCGCGACCTGCCAGGTGCGGGTGATAACCTCGCCGATCCGGCCCATCGCCTGCGCGTCCGACGAGGTGATCGAGAGCGCGCCGAGGTCGTGCAGGATGTCCTCGGCCGCGATCGTGGTGGCCCGGATCCGCGACTCGGCGAACGCGAGGTCCTCCGGTACGTCCGGGCTGAGGTGGTGGCAAACCATCAGCATGTCGAGGTGCTCGGCGACGGTGTTCACGGTGTGCGGCAGGGTCGGGTTGGTGGATCCGGGGATCACGTGCGGGTACGCCGCGATCGAGAGGATGTCCGGCGCGTGCCCACCACCCGCGCCCTCGACGTGGAACGCGTGGATCGACCGGCCGGCGATCGCGCCGAGCGTCGACTCGACGTACCCGGCCTCGTTCAGGCTGTCCGCATGCAGCGCGACCTGCAGGCCCCACTCATCCGCGGCCCGCAGTGCGGAGTCGATCGCTGCCGGCGTCGAACCCCAGTCCTCGTGGACCTTGTAGCCGGCCGCACCTGCAAGCGCCTGCTCGGCGAGCGCCTCCGCGCTGACCGTGTTGCCCTTGCCGAGCAGGAGGATGTTGAGCGGTACGTCGTCCAGTGCGCGATGCATCTGCTCCAGGTGCCACGCGCCGGGGGTGACCGTGGTCGCCTTGGAACCCTCGCTCGGCCCGGTCCCGCCGCCGACGATCGTGGTGATCCCGGTCGCGAGGGCCTCGTGCAATTGTGAAGGCGACAGCAGGTGGACGTGCGAGTCGATCGCGCCGGCGGTGAGGATGCGCCCCTCGCCCGCGATCACGTCGGTGGACGGGCCGATGCAGAGGTCCGGGTGTACGCCGTCCGCGATGTCCGGATTCCCGGCACGACCCAGCGCGACGATGCGCCCGTCCCGGATCCCGACGTCGGCCCGCACAATGCCCCACCAGTCCACCACAAGCACGTTGGTAATCACCGTGTCCGGCGCCCCATCAGCCCGCGTCGTCGTACCTTGCCCCATCGACTCCCGAACCGACTTCCCACCCCCGAACACCACCTCCTCACCGCCAACGGTGAAGTCCCGCTCAACCTCCACCCACAAGTCCGTATCCCCCAACCGAACCTGATCCCCAACCGTCGGCCCATACAACGCGGCATACGCCGCCCGCGAAATCTCAACCACGATCCACCTCGCCGGAGGAAGTCGGTCCTGCCTGGATCCCGGCCACCCAGCGGTGGCCTTCCCGCGCCAGACTCACCTCGCTAGACACTCCGGGCTCACCCCGCCAGGAGGTCGCTGGGGGTCCCTCGAGCGGTCCGTGACATGCGGCGTACGCCGCGCGCGAGCTTTCAGACATCGCGCTTCACCTGAATCCCCGGCACACGCCGATTGCCCCTCAACGCCACCAGATCCACCTCGCGCGACGCCCCAGGCTCGAACCGTTGCGAGGTCCCCGACGGTACGTCGAGACGGAACCCCCGTGCGGCCTCCCGATCGAACGCGAGCGCGGCATTGGCATCGGGCAGATGCAGATGCGACCCGATCTGGATCGGCCGGTCGCCGGTGTTCACGATCACCAGCCGCAGGCGCTCAGCGTCCGCGCGGTCGGCGTTCAGGCGGATGGTGCCCGGCGCGACACGAATTGCACCAGGTGCGGCCGAGCGAGCCGCCGCCCCCTGTCCTTCCGTGCTAAGTCTATCGGCGTCAGCCATGGGATCTGCCTTCAGATGATCGGGTTGTGGATAGTCACGAGCTTCCGGCCGTCCGGGAACGTTGCCTCGACCTGGACGTCGTGCAGCATTTCGGCCACGCCCGGCATCACCTGATCGCGAGTGAGCACAAGACGTCCGCTCTCCATGAGGTCGGCGACGCGGGCGCCCTCACGTGCACGCTCGATCACCCACGTGCTCAGCAACGCCACCGTCTCCGGGTGGTTCAGCAGGACCCCCCGCGCCAGCCGGTCGCGAGCGACCATGCCGGCCACGGAGAGCAGCAGCTTCTCGACATCAGCTGGAGTGAAGTTCACGATGGCAACGGTAGGACGTGGTCGGAGAGCTTGTCTGTGCTGAGGCATAGGGAGCAGACGGCGGCGGCGTGGGTTTGGCAGGCGGTCATGTCGGGGCGTTCGTAGTCCTGGCGGCAGACGTGGCAGGTGAGTACTTCGCCGGACGGGTTGCCGTGTTCGTCGTACATGGGGAGGTCGAGGCCGTCGTCGGGGCGGCGGAGGTAGTACTTGCCGCGGGTGATGATGGCGAGGACGGGCGGCAGGACCAGAGCCAGCCCGATCGCGACCAGTGGTGAGTAGGGCTTGATCGTGTCGCCCAGGCCGCCGAAGAAGACCAGGATGGACACGCCTGCGGCCGCGGCCATCGAGACGAAGCCGACCGGGTTGACGGCGTACAGCATGCCGCGGCGGAATTCCGGTGCCTTGGGCGACAGCTTCAGCAGGTACTTGTTGAAGACGATGTCGGAGGCAACGACCACGATCCACGCCATCCCGCAGTTCGCGTAGAAGCCGAGGATGGTGTTGAGGAAGTCGAACATGTTCGCCTCCATCAGCACCAGCGCGATCACCAGGTTGAACCCGAGGAACACGAGCCGGCCGGGGTAGTGCCTGGTCAGCCGCGTGTACGAATTCGTCCAGGCGAGCGACCCGGAGTACGCGTTGGTCACGTTGATCTTCACCTGGCTGATGACGACGAGTACGACGGCCAGCGTCATCGCGAGCCACCCGGGCAGGAAGCCGCGGTAGATCTCCAGGAACTGGTGCACCGGCTGGTTCGCAATCGCCGTACCGCCATCGACCTGGGCGATGATGTAGACGGCAAGGAACAGCCCGATGACCTGCTTCAGCGCGCCGAAGATCACCCAGCCCGGACCGGCGAGCAGTACGGCGGTCCACCAGCGGCGCGAGTTCTCGGGCGTCTTCGGCGGCATGAACCGCAGGTAGTCGATCTGCTCCGCGATCTGCGCGATCAACGACAGACACACGCCGGCTGCGAGCAGCATCGAGCCGAAGTCGGCGTCCGGACCGTAGTCGAAGAACGTCGACACGGACGACGGGTGCGAGACGAGCAGGTAGCAGAACGGCAGCACCATCAGGATCAGCCACAGCGGTGTCGTCCACACCTGCAGCGTCGACAACACCTTCATCCCGTAGATCACCAGCGGGAAGATCACCAGCGTGGACACGGCGTACCCGAGCCAGAGCGGCACGTGCAGCCCGAGTTGCAGGCCCTGCGCCATGATCGAGCCTTCGAGCGCGAAGAAGATGAACGTGAACGACGCGAAGATCACGTTGGTCACGACCGAGCCGTAGTACCCGAAGCCGCTGCCACGCGTGATCAGGTCGAGGTCGATGTTGTACCGCGCGGCGTAGTACGCGAGCGGCAGGCCGGTCGCGAAGATGACCACCGCGAAGATCGCGATACCCCACAGTGCGTTGGTCGTCCCGTACGAGATGCCGATGTTCGCGCCGATCGCGAAGTCGGCGAGGTACGCGATCCCGCCGAGGGCCGAGACGGCGACGACACCGGTGGACCACTTGCGGTAGCTGCGCGGCGCGAACCGGAGGGTGTAGTCCTCCAACGTCTCGCGGGTCGCGGTGTTCTGACTCGGAGGAGTGGGGCTGCCGTGAACAAGCGGGGGTTCGAGCGAGGGTTCAACAGTCATGGCGGAACTCCTGCGGCACCTTCGGGCGAGCGGTGCTTCCGGCGTACCGGCGACGCTGCCGGCGGGGATGCACCCGAATGGAAGGAACCTAGGAACGGCGTGTTACCTGCGTGTTGCCGATCCGCTACGTTCGTGTATTTCCATCTGGAAGTAATCCGGGAGTTCGGCCTCGAGAGCGTGCTGGGCGGTGCCGAGGCGGTCGGCGACGGTCGCGCCGACGGGGGAGAGGGCGGTGACGATCCGCCGCTTGTCGTCGGGGTGCACGCGGCGCAGGACGAGTCCGCGCTCGACCAGCTTGTCGACGTGCCGGGTCAGGCTCGCGGCCGGCAGTACGGCGGACTCCGCGAGCAGCGACATCGGCTGACCGGGCTCCTCGTGCAGCGCGGCCATGATCCGCCACTGCTCGATCGTCAGCCCGAACTCGTCGAGCAGCGGCTGCAGACCGAGCTCGATCTCCCGCTCGACCCGCTTCAGCAGCAGGAGCAGGCTCGACGCCATCCGCACCCCCTCCTCGGTTCAGGTGCTGGGAAATATAGCCGTTCGCTCGAAGTTCCGCCTCCGATTCGTTCACACTGGTCGCGCCCGTACGGCGATGGTCGGTGGACGAGGAGGTGATCGTGCGGCGTTCCGACGTACTGCCGATCGCCTTCGTGGTGCCGCTGCAGGGGCCGACCGGGCTCTACGGGCCGTCGTGCCTCGCGTGCGGTGAGCTTGCCGTCGAGCAGTTGAACGCGCGCAACGGCATTGCTGGTCGCCGGGTCGAGTTGGTTCAGGTCGATGCCGGGCGTCCGCCCGAGGTGGTTGCCGAAGAGGTCGGGCGGCTGGTCGATTCCGGGCGGGTCGAGGCGGTGGCCGGGTGGCACATCTCCGCCGTACGCGTGGCGCTGACGCGACGGATCGGCGGGCGGGTCGTCTACGCGTTCGCAGCGATGCACGAGGGCGGCGACGATACGCCTGGGGTGTTCATGCTCGGCGAGCGGCCGGTCAACCAGTTGCTGCCGGCGGCGGAGTGGCTTCGTGAACATCAGGGCGCTCGCCGATGGGTTGTCGTCGGCAACGACTACGTGTATCCGCGGGTGACCGGATCCGTTGCGGAGGAGGCCTTGGACATCGTCGAGTCGGCTTATGTTGCCCTCGGCACCTCCGACTTCACCGACGTGATCAACGGGCTCAAGGCAACCAAAGCCGACGGCGTCATCATGTTGCTGATGGGGCAGGACGCGGTCCACTTCAACCGTCAGTTCGCCCGCGCCGGTCTGAGCGAGGATCTTCTCCGCCTCAGCACCGCGATCGAGGAGAACACGCTGCTCGGCGCCGGGCCCGGCGCGAACCACGGTGTCTACGCGGCCGCGGCGTACTTCGATGGGCTGTCGACCGTGGAGAGCAACGAGTTCGCCCAGCAGTACTACACCCGCTACGGCGCCTTCGCCCCGGCCCTGAACGCAGTCGGTGAATCCTGCTACGAGGCCATCCACTTCCTCGCCCGCCTAGGCGAGATCGCAGGTTCCGTCGAGATGTCGGCTGCCCTTCCCACCGGCCATTTCTACGACAGCCCCCGCGGCCTCCTCCGCCTCGACGGCAACCTCGTCGACCAAGACGTATACCTCGCCGCCGCCGACGGTCTCGAGTTCCGGATCGAGGAGCAGATCGCTCGCAGCGGCTAAGGAGTTGCTGTCAGGGTAATCGTGGCGGTGCCTAGGGTGGGGTGGTGGGCGGTGAGGTGGATTGGGCCGGGGTGGGTCGCGCGGAGCCAGAGCGCGGTGGCGCCGCCGTTCGACTCGAGGGAGAAGGTGGCGTCGCCGACCAGTTGCGCGGGACCGTCTAGTTGGAAGGTGACCTGGCCCGTTGCCGACGGGCGGATGTTGCCATGCAGGTCCGTTGCGCGGAGGACGACGCGGGTCATGTCGGTGCCGTCGGCGACGATCTCGTTGTCGTCGGCAACCAGGTCCAGACGGTCCTTGGTTCGGTCGGACGAGAAGTACCTGGTGATCACGCGCCGATCGCCCAGGAAGCCCTCAATACGCAGATCCTCGTCCAGCGAGAGGTGGACGAAGGAGGGTGGGTAGGGGAGCGCGCCGAAGCGGGCGGTGTCGGGGTGGACTGTGGCGACGCGTACGTCGTTCACGAACACCTCCAGGCGGTCGCAGTTGGAGCAGATCATCAGCTCGTCGTCGAGGGGCGCGTCCCAGTGGAAGGCGGGCGCGATGACGGGTCGCCGTACTGGATCGATCTGGGCCTGGTAGATCGCGGCGCCAAGTTTCGGGATGCGGAAGGTGTCCGCCACCCCGTTGCACTTCAGGGAATGGTCGACGTACCCGTTGCAGGAGTCGTAGTCGAAGGCCTGCCAGGCGAGCACGCCCAGGTAACCGTCGTCGGCTGCGGCCTGGGCATGGACCTGCGCGTGCAGGAACGCCTGCCGAGCCTGGATCTCCTGCGGGTCGGTCCGGCGGTAGAAATGCGGTCCGGTCAGCGCGCCGATCGCCTCGGTGACGAGATACGGGATGTCAGGCAACGGCGGGAGCAGCCTCGCACCGGCGGAGTCGTTGGCGTAGTCGTTGTAGCTGAACACGTCCTGGTCGAAGTCGACCGTCGAGTACTCCGACGCGAGCATCGCCCCGCTCGTCGCCCGGTCCGGATCGAGCCTCTTGGCGACCTCCTGCGTACGGCGGTACAGCTCCGGCTGATTCGCGGACTCGTTGACGCGGACGCCCCAGATCACGACCGACGGGCGATTGCGGTCGCGGCGGATCATCCGCTTCACGTCGTCCACGACCAGGTCCTGCCACGCGGCGTCGCCGACGTACTGCCAGCCGGGGATCTCCTCGAAGACGAGCAGCCCGAACTCGTCACACGCGTCGAGGAACGCCGGCGACTGCGGATAGTGCGCGCAGCGGACCATCGTGCAGTTGAACTCTTCCCGCAGGATCTGGGCGTCCCGCCGCTGCACCCGATCCGGCATCGCCATCCCGGTCCACGGGAAGATCTGGTGCCGGTTGAGCCCGAACAGTTCCAGCCGCGAGCCGTTCAGGTAGAACCCGTCCAGCTCGAACCGCGCCTCCCGGAACCCGATCCGCACCGTCCGCTCGGCGCCCGTCTCGAGGCGCGCCACGACGTCGTACAGCACAGGGGAGTCCGGCGACCAGAGCTCAACGTCCGAGAGACCGGTCAACGACGTCCCACTAGCAATCACCCGACCGTCACGAGCACGCAGTTCGAGCATCACCACCCCGTCGTACGGCCCGTCAACCACACAGGTCACCTCCACCCGACGAGCCGCCGGATCGAGTACGTCGACCGGTCGCGCGTAGACATCCGCAATGAACGTCGCAGGCTCGAAGCGCACCGAGACGGACCGTGTCAGCCCGCCCGGCTGGAAGTAATCCACCGCCCCGGAACCGTCCGGATGACCGTTCGGCGGCACCGGCAACCACCGCGAGTCCACCTCGATCTCGACGAGGTTGGTCCCCGGCCGCACCAACTCCGTCACCTCGTGCGAGAACGGCAGATACCCGCCCCGCTGAGCCCCCGCCACGACGCCGTTCACGGAGACCGAGGCCGCGTGCAGCGCCCCATCCACGTCCACAAACACCCGCCGTACGTCGGCCGGCGCCTCGAACTCCCGCCGATACGACCACCGCCGCTCCCAGGTGGACGCATCCCAGTCCCGCCAGGACAGCGGCACCGTCGTATGCGGGAGACTGACCGGTATGGAGCCCTCGAACATCCACATGATCCGAGGTTATCGATGTATTTCTGACCGCCCGAGCGACCTCTCTACACCGTGACGAGATCAGCGGTGGTGGTCGGTGGCGGCATTGTCGGACTGGCGGTGGCGCGTGCCCTGCAGCAGCGCGATCCCGGTACGCCGGTCGTCGTGCTCGAGAAGGAGTCGTCCGTCGCCGCGCATCAGACCGGGAACAACTCGGGCGTCGTGCACTCCGGCCTGTACTACCGGCCCGGCTCGCTCAAGGCGCGCTTTGCCGTCGAGGGCGGGGCGGCGCTGAAGGAGTACTGCGAGGAGAAGGGCATCCCGCTCGACGTACCCGGGAAGCTGGTCGTCGCCACGACCGAGGCCGAGCTGCCGCAGCTCGATCGCCTGTTCGGGATCGGCCAGGAGAACGGCGTACCGGTCCGGCGACTGACCCTCGAAGAGGTAGCCGAGCGTGAACCGCACCTGCGCGTGAAGGGCGCCCTGGCCGTCGACTCGACCGGCCGTGTGGACTTCAAGCTGGTCGCCGCAGCCTTGGCCGACGACATCAGGGCCGCCGGCGGCGAGATCCGTACCGGGATCTCCGTGACCTCGGTCGAGAACGCCGGTTCCATCGCACGGGTGCGGACGACGGACGAGGTGATCGAGGCCGATCGGGTCGCCGTCTGCGCCGGTCTGCACAGTGACCGCCTGGCGCGCGCCTGCGGGCTCGAGCCGGGCGTGCGCATCCTCCCGTTCCGCGGCGAGTTCAGCGAGATCGTTCCCGAGCGCGACTTCCTCGTGAAGGGCCTGGTCTACCCGGTGCCCGACCCCGACCTGCCGTTCCTCGGCGTCCACCTGACCCGCGGCATCGACGGCGGCGTCCACGTCGGCCCGAACGCCGTACCCGCGCTGTCCCGCGAGGGCTACAAGTGGTCGAAGATCGCCCCGAAGGATGTGTGGGAGGCCGCGACCTACCGAGGCACCTGGCGCCTGGCCCGCCGGTATGCGCGGACCGGTGCGAAGGAGATCGTCCGCTCGCTGACCGGCCGAGCCCTCGTCCGCGAGGCCCGCCGCATGCTCCCGGAGCTCGAGGTCAAGGACGTACGCCGCTCCGGCGCCGGCGTCCGCGCCCAGGCCGTCACCCGCGACGGCAAACTCGTCGATGATTTCCTGTTCCTCCGCGACGGCCGCGCCCTGCACGTCCTCAACGCACCTTCACCCGCCGCAACAGCCTGCCTCGTCATCGGCAACCGCATCGCCGAGGAGCTCTCCGCGGACAGGGCCTGAACGTCATATCGGGGCAACAGCAGGGCAACGTCCAGCAGCGAGGCTGGTGGCATGGATTCCTTGCGTACGACGCTCACGGGCGGCACAGCCTGTGACGTGTGTGGGCGGCTGCCTCATCCCCGGCGGCTGCGACTGACGCTGGCAAAGCTCGTGGCGGTGGCTCCGGCGGAGCTCGCCCTGCATGCGGTGGTTCTCGCCGCGCATCCGCCGTACCTGGTGTCGGTCGCCGTCCTCGCGAGCGTGACGACGGCGCTGGTCATCTGGGTGATCGAGCCGTCCGCGATGCGGCTGCTGCGCTCTTGGCTGCACGCCCCGACGGTTCGTCCGCGGCAGGGTGCCGAGACGCTGTGGCGGATCCGCGTGACGCTCGATGATCGGGCCGGATCGCTGGAACGGCTGACCCACCGCCTCGCCGAATTGGAGGCCAACATCCTCGGTCTGCACGTCCATCCGATCGCAGACGGAGTACGTGACGAGCTTGTCGTCTCGACGCCCGACTCGGTCGGTGCGGGCGACCTGGAAGCGGTCGTCGAGGCGGGCGGCGGCCGGGCGGTGCATGTCTGGCCGACAACGGCGTTGGCGCTGGTCGACGGCCAGACCAAGGCGCTGAGTCTGTCCGCTCGGGTTGTCGCGGATCCGGCCGAGCTTCCGCACGCGGTAGCCGAGTTGCTCGGCGCTCAGCTGGTCACCGACCGAGCCACCTTGGCAGCACAGCTGCCTGGCGACGTACTGAAGGTGCCGTCGCCGTGGACGGGGCTGTTCGCCTTCAACCGGCCAGGCGAGCCCTTCACTCCTGCCGAGTCCGCCCGGGCACATCGGCTCGCCGAGCTTGCCGAGGCGGCTCTCAGCCTGGCGCCCGCGAGTCGCTAGCCGCGCACTACTTCCAGCGCCTCGCGGGCGATCTGCCATTCCTCGTTGGTCGGGATGACGAGGACGGCGACCGGGCTGTCGTCGGTGGAGGCGAACGTTTCGGACCTGGCGTTGCGGTCGGCGTCGAGGTGGATGCCGAAGGCCCGCAATCCGTCGACCGCGGCGGCTCGGACCTCGGCTGAATGCTGGCCGACCCCGGCGGTGAAGACGATCGCGTCGACGGTCCCCAGTACGGCGTAGTACGCGCCGATGTACTTCTTGATCCGCTGGCAGTAGATGTCGAATGCGAGCTGAGCCCGCTCGTCACCGGCTGCTCGTCGTCGGGAGATCTCGCGGAAGTCGTTCGCACCGGTCAGGCCCTTGAGGCCGGACTCCGAGTTCAAAGCGCGATCGGTCTCCTCGGCGGAGCGGTCTGCGACCCTGGCCAGCAGACCGTGAATCGCCGGGTCGAGGTCGCCCGAGCGGGTGCCCATCACGAGACCCTCCAGCGGCGTGAGACCCATCGACGTGTCCACCGACTGCCCGCCGCGGATCGCCGCGGCGGAGCAACCGTTGCCCAGGTGCAGCACGATCACGTTGACCTCGTCCGGCGAGCGACCGAGCAGCCGCGCCGCCTCGGCCGACACGAACGAGTGCGACGTACCGTGAAACCCGTACCGGCGGATCCCGTACTTCTCCTGCCACTCATAAGGCACCGCGTAGGTATAGGCGTACGGCGGCAGCGTCTGGTGGAACGCGGTGTCGAACACGGCGACATGCGGCAGATCCGGCAGCAACCGCCGCGCGACCTTGATGCCCTCGAGGTTGGCCGGATTGTGCAGCGGAGCGAGCGGCACCAGGTCGGTCACGGCCGCGATCAGCTCGTCGTCAACCAGCGCCGGCGCCGCGAACCGATCGCCGCCATGCACGACCCGATGCCCGACCGCGACGATGTCCACGTCGGCAAGCGCCGGCCCCTGTGTCTCGAACGCCCGGACGGCGGCCTCGAGCGCGGCCTCGTGGTTCGCGATCGGCTTGTCGTCGTTGAACTCGCCATCAGGCCCGTGATGCACGTGGTGGCTGCGTTCCTCACCGATCTGCTCGACGAGCCCCGTCGCGGCGGCCTCGCCCGACTTCGAGTCGACCAGGCTGTACTTGAGCGAGGACGATCCCGCGTTGATCACCAGCACGTGATCACTCACCGCACACCACCCTGCTGCGCCTGGATCGCAGTGATCGCGACCGTGTTGATGATGTCCCGCACGGTGGCCCCTCGCGACAGATCGTTGACCGGTTTGCGTAACCCTTGCAGGACCGGGCCGACCGCGACCGCGTTGGCCGAGCGCTGTACCGCCTTGTACGTGTTGTTGCCGGTGTTGAGGTCCGGGAAGATGAAGACCGTCGCGCGGCCGGCGACGGGGGAGTCCGGCAGCTTGGTGCGGGCGACGGCGCTGTCGATCGCGGCGTCGTACTGGATCGGTCCCTCGACCGGCAGTTGCGGCATCCGGTCACGGACGATATTCGTTGCCTTCGACACCTTTTCGACGTCGGTCCCCGTGCCGGAGCTGCCGGTGGAGTACGACAGCATCGCGACCCGCGCCTCGACGCCGAACGCGACCGCGGTCTCGGCGGACGAGATCGCGATGTCCGCGAGCTGTTCGGCGTTCGGATCCGGGTTCACCGCGCAGTCGCCGTACACGAGGACGCGGTCCTGCAGGCACATGAAGAACACCGACGAGACGACCGACGTGTCCGGCACGGTCTTGACCACCTCGAGCGCCGGCCGGATCGTGTGCGCGGTGGTGTGGACGGCGCCCGAGACCATCCCGTCCGCGAGTCCCAGCTGGACCATCATCGTGCCGAAGTACGACACGTCCCGGACCAGCTCGCGCGCCCGGTCGAGGTCGACGCCGCGATGCTGCCGCAGCCGGTGGTACTCCGCCGCGAACCGCTCGGTCAGCTCGCTGTGCTCCGGATCTACGACGGTCGCCGCGGACACGTCCACGCCGAGCGACGCGGCCTTCGCGCTGATCGTGGTCGCATCGCCGAGCAGCGTGAGGTCGGCGACACCGCGCCGCAGCAGCACGTCGGCCGCCCGCAGGATCCGCTCCTCCTCGCCCTCCGGCAGCACGATGTGCCGCCGGTCGGAGACGGCGCGATCGACCAGTTGGTGCTCGAACATCAGCGGTGTCACCGCACTGCTCCGCGCGAGCGCGAGCTGGTCGAGCAGCGCCTGCCCGTCGACGTACTGGTCGAAGAGCGCGAGTGCGGTGTCGATCTTGCGCGGCGCGTCCTTGGTCAGCCGGCCGCGGACCGCGGTGAGCTTGGTCGAGACGGCCTGCGTACCGAGGTCGGTCTCGATGATCGGCAGCGTGACGCCAAGCCCCTCGATCAGGCGTTGCACCTGCGGCGGCAGCTCGAACCCGCCGTTGAGGATGACCGTCGAGATCTGCGGGAAGTTGCGGGACGCATGCGCCATCAGTACGCCGAGGACGACCTCCGGCCGGTCGCCCGCCGTCACGACCGCGGCGCCCTCGAACAACCGGTCGAGCACGTTCGGCATGGTCATGCCGGCGATCATCAAGCCGGTGACCTCGCGGTTCAGCAACTGCGGGTCGCCGCTCACGAGCCGGCCGTCGATCGGGGCCAGCAGGTCGGCGATCAGCGGCTGGTTGAGCAGCGGCTCCTCCGGAATCGCGAACACCGGAGCGCCGACGCCGTCCAGCGCGGCGACGAGCGGTTCTCCGTCGCTCACACGGTTGACGATCACCGCGAACAGCGAGCCGTGATTCGCAGCGAGCTCAGCCGCGGCCAGATCGGCGATCGTGCGTACGTCGTGCGGCGTACGGGTGAAGCCGTTGAGCACCAGCAGGACCGGCGCCCCGAGGTTGGCCGCGATCTTGGCGTTGAACGAGAACTCGGTCGGGGTGCCGACGTCGGTGTAGTCGCTGCCCACGACAACCACCGCATCGGCGTGCTCGGCGACCGCGCGGTACCGCTGCACGATCGTGTCGAGCGCGGCGTCCGGGTCGTGGTGCACCTCTTCGTACGTGACCCCGACGCCGTCGTCGTACGAGTGCGTGACCGCATCCTGCGAGATCAGGAGGTCGAGCACGTAGTCACGACCGCCGTGGGTCGCAGTATCCGCGCGAACGATCGGCCGGAACACCGCCACCCGCCCGACCCGCCGCGACAGCTGATGAAGCACTCCGAGAGCCACCGTCGACTTCCCGGTCGTGCCCTCGACCGATGCGACGTACACGCTGCTGCCCATGGGTGAACCCTACTAACGGGTCAAGGCGTGCAGATGGTCGATCATCGTGTCGACGGCGATCCGCAGCGGCGCGGGATCACGACGTACCTGGCTCAGCAGCAGGCCGCCTTGCACGGCCGCCAGCATCGCGACCGCGAGGTCGGCCGGGTCCGCGTCCGCGGCGAGTTCGCCACGCTCCTGCATCTGGACGAGGCCGTCGCGGATCAGCCCCTCCCACTGTTCGAAGGCGCCGGCGAGCTGGATCCGGGCGACCGGGTCGCTCTCGGACAGATCGCTGGCCAGCGAACCGAGCGGGCAGCCGCCGGCACACTGCACGTCGGTCAGGATGCCGACCATCAGATCCCGCCAGTTCGTGAGGGAGTCGATGCTGTCGAGGCTGCCCAGGCCGCTGTGCTGGATCTCGAGGACCTGCGTGGTCTGCTGCTCGATGACCGCCGACACCAGCGCGTCCTTGCCGGGGAAGTAGTGGTAGAGCTGCGACGGGCTGACGCCGGCGGCGGCCTGGATGTCCTCGATCGTGGTGCGGGCGACGCCCTGCTCGATCATCAGCCGTGCCGCGGCCGCGACGATCCGGTCGCGGGTCGCCTGGCCCTTCCTCGTCAGTCGCTGTGTCGTCACGTGTCCACGGTAGCGATTTTGGAGTTGATACTCCAATTTGCCTGGCGAACTATTGGAGCAATCACTCCAACAAGTGGATGGGGAACGGATATGACGCAGGACTTCGCCGGCCGGACCGCGCTCGTGACCGGCGGCAACAGCGGTATCGGCCGGGCCGTGGCCGACCGGCTCGCACGACGTGGCGCGCACGTCGTGATCAGCGGGCGGGACGTCGCGCGCGGTACGAAGGCAGTCGAGGAGATCCGGGCGGACGGCGGTACGGCGGACTTCGTCCGGGCCGACCTGGCCCAGCTGGAGGACGTGCGGTCGCTGGCGAAGCAGGCGATCGAGCTCGGCGGCGGGCACGTCGACGTACTGGTCAACAACGCCGGGATCTTCCCGTTCGGGCCGACGGCCGAGGTGGCGGAGAGCGACTTCGACGCGGTGTACGCCGTGAACGTGCGCGCGCCGTTCTACCTGGTCGCCGAGCTCGCCCCGTTGATGGCGGCCCGGGGATCCGGCGCGATCGTCAATGTCACGACGATGGTGGCGTACTTCGGCATGGCGGGCATGGCGGCGTACGGCTCGAGCAAGGCGGCCGTGGAGTTGCTGACGAGGGCCTGGGCGGCCGAGTTCGGTGCGGCTGGTGTCCGGGTGAACGCCGTCAGCCCCGGACCGACGCGCACTGAAGGCACCGCCGTGATGGGCGACAACCTCGACGGTCTGGCCGGAACGACCCCGCTGCAGCGAGTGGGCCGGCCGGAAGAGGTTGCCGCCGGCATCGTCTTCCTGGCCTCCGACGAAGCATCGCTGATCCACGGCGCGACGCTCCCGGTCGACGGCGGACGCCTGGCGGTCTTGACAGACCGCCAGGCCTGGCTTCACCCCGCCTGGCGCTAGGCGGCGGGTGGGGTGAAGATGCCGAACTGGTTGCCGGACGGGTCGCGGAGGTAGGCGAAGGCGGGGGTGCCGGGGGCGGGGTCGGTGTTCTTGCTGATGAGCGTGCCGCCGAGTTGTTCCGCCTGGGCGCAGGTGGCTTCGAGGTCGGCGACGAGGATGTAGAAGACGGCGTGGTTCGGCAGTTGGCCGCCCGTACCGAAGATGCCGCCCATCGGCTGCTGTGCGCCGGCGGCGGTGATGTTGCGGTAGTCCAGGCCGCCCGAGGTGAGGCTGCCGGACGACTCGAACGTCCAGTCGAACAGGTTGCCGTAGAACTTCTGCGCACCGTCCGGGTCGTCGCTCGCGACCTCGAACCAGGCCAGCGTGCCGGCGGCGGGATTCGTCATGGGATCTCTCCTTCGTCGAACTGTTTCGGTAGAGCCCACGGTTTCAGCGGTTCGCGACAGCCCTATGTCGGAGTTGGAAAAAGATCCTCGGGATGCAGGGCGACGGCCGGCAGTTTGGTCTCGAAGCCGTCGACGTGCAGGTCGCCGGTCGCCTGCGGTCGGTGCGGCAGTATCGGCGTGCGCTCGGCCTTCGTGATGCGGTCCATCCGGAAGACCCGGTCCTCCCGGCGTAGATGGCACCAGGCCGTCAGGTAGGAGCCCTTCGGACCGACGACCCAGTGTTGAGGCTCGACCTCGCGGACGGTTTCCACACCGTCGCCATCGGTGTAGAAGATCCGCAGCACCTGGTTGTCGCGTACGGCGCGCCAGATCTGCTCGGCGACGTCGCCGTCCGGATCAGGTGTCGGCCGGATCAGCAGCCGGATCTTCGCTGCCGCGGTGCGCGCCTCGTCGAGGGCATGCTTCGGCATGGCGGCGACAATCTTCTGCAGCGCCGTCCGGGAGTCACGGGCGAACAGCACGTGGTCGCTGCCGCTCAGGGCGACAGCGACAGCCATCGCCTCACGCGCGGTGAAGTTGAGCGGCGGCAGGCTCATCGCCCGATCCACGCTGTACCCGCCCGTGCGGCCCTGCTTCGTTGCCAGCGGTACCCCGGCCTGACCGAGCGCGCTCAGATCGCGCTCGATCGTCCTGACGCTGACCTCGAAACGGGCCGCCAGCTGCCGCGCCGTACGTCCTCTCGGCCCTGCTGCCCGTAGTTCCTCGGCGAGGGCGTACAGCCGATCGATCCGGTTCATAAGGGCAGGCTAGGGACCTCCATGGACACTTCTCGTGTCAGCTACTGCGGAAGCTCGGTGCCGGTGCCTTCCGCGAACATGTAGGCGGCGTACCACGCTGGCCAGTTCGCGTCCGCTTCACCGGTGCGGGCCTCGTGCTCGCCGTGGGCGGCGGCTGCGCGCGTCAGAGCGGCCTCGAGGTCCTGGACCGTCATGTACGTCGTCTCCTCGACCCGCCCGGGCAGTCGCGTCGTGACCTCCTGCAGCAGCCAGGTGTTGCCGTCGGGGTCGCTGAACGTCGCGAACGAGCTGTAGCTCGCGCTCTCGTCCGCAGGCCCGTCCACCCGCCCGTTCCCGTCCGTGACCTCGAACTGCGCACCGGGCGCGCCCGGGTGGAAGACCTCGCTGACCTTGGCGCCGTGCGCGAGCAGGTCCGACCGTGCCGCCTCGACGTCGGTGACAACCAGGTAGAGCCCCTGCGCCGTACCGGGGGCGGCCGAGGTGATGTTCGTGCCGAACTGGACCGAGGCCGGCGAGCCCGGCGGCGTGAACTGGACGACGCGGAACCCGTTGTCGAACGCGAAGTCGGCGTCGAGCCGCCACCCGAGCCCGGTGTAGAACTCCTTCGACCGGTCGGTGTCCGCAACCGGGATGACGACGGCCTCGAGCTTCAGGTCGGTGTTGCTCATGTCTTCCTCCAGAGATGTTCTTGATTCGTTGACGCCTAATCTGCCGCCTGAGGACCGCGATGACACCAGTGAGAATCACTGGTCATTACCCTGGCGAGCCGGTCGCGGGATCTAGACTGCCGTCGCGTGGACCACCAGTTCGTTCTGATTGCCGGTGCGGGGCTCGCGATCATGATCGCGGCGTCGGTGTTCGCGCGGCGGACCGGGGTGGCGGCGCCGTTGCTGCTGGTCGCGCTGGGGATCGGCGCGAGCTACCTGCCGAGTACGCCGGCGATCCACCTCGAGCCCGAGATCATCCTCGCGGGCGTCCTCCCGCCGCTGCTCTATGCGTCGGCGGTCCAGCTACCGGTTCTCGACGTACGGCGGAACGTCGCGCTGATCTCGTGGTTGTCGGTCGTGATGGTGATCGTGTCCGCGCTGGCGATCGGGGCGCTGGTGCACGCGTTGTTCCCGAGCATCTCGTTCGCGCTGGCGACCGCGCTCGGCGCCGTGGTCAGCCCGACCGACGCGGTCGCGGCGACGGCGATCGGGCACCGGGCCGGGCTGCCGCCACGCCTGATGACCGTGCTCGAAGGTGAGAGTCTCGTCAACGACGCGTCGGCGCTCGTCGTTCTGCGTACGGCGGTCGCCGCGCTCGCCGTGACGACGCACTTCAGCCTCGGCGACACGATCCTCGACTTCGCCTGGGCGGTCGTCGGCGCGGTGCTGATCGGGCTGGTTGTCGGTCTGCTCACGGCTCTGTTGCGCCAGCGGCTCGACGATCCGGTGCTGAACACGACGATCTCGTTCGCCGTACCGTTCCTCGCGTACTTCCCGGCCGAGGAGGTGGGCGCTTCCGGCGTACTCGCCGTGGTGATGGCCGGTCTGCTGACCGGCGCGGTGGGGAGCCGGAGGTTCAGCGCGCGGGACCGGCAGACGCAGGCGACCACGTGGACGACGATCAGCTTCATCCTGGAGAGCGGCGTCTTCCTTGCGATGGGTTACCAGCTGCCGGAACTCGTCAACGACGCGCGTGCGGAGACGACGGTCGGTGAGATCACGGCGCTCGTGCTGCTGGTGGTCGGTCTGCTGATTGCGTTGCGGTTCCTCGGGTTGGCGTGGCCCGCGCTGCAGTTCCGGTTCGGGTCGAGCAATCGGACCGAGCAGACCCGGGCCAAGCTGAGCCAGTTCGAGGAACACCTGGACGCGATGGAGCCGTCGGGGGAGCGGGAGGAGAACCGGCTCGCCTGGGCCCGCAAACGGCTGGCCCGCGGCCAGGCGGACGCGGACTTCGAGGAGCGGGAGCCGATCACTGGTCGCGGCATGCTCGTGCTCGCCTGGGCCGGGATGCGCGGAGTCGTCACGGTCGCCGCTGCCCAGACCATTCCGGCCGGTACGCCGCACCGCGCGACCGTCGTACTCGCCGCGTTCATCGTCGCGCTGATCACGCTCGTGGGCTTCGGGCTCACGCTGCCCGCGGTGATCGCGCGGATGCGGTTCCGCCCGGAGAGCGCCGAGGAGAAGCGCGACTCCGTGACGGCGCTGATGCGGCAGATCGGCGAGGCGGCGATCGACGCACTCGGACCGCTGGAGGAGCAGACCGTCGACGGCGAACCGCTCGATCCGGAGGCGGTCAGCGCGCTGAAGGAACGGATCGTGCCCCGGCTGGTGTCCGGGAGCCGGCAGCTCCGGGACACCAAACCGGACACGCGCGAACAGATGGCCGTCCTGCAGCGGCGGTACCTGGACGCGATGCGGGAGGCCCTCGAGGCGGAGCGGAGTATCGGCGCCTACAGCTCAGACGCCTACCGCTTCGTCGAAGGCTTCCTCGACACCTTCGAGCAACGCTTCACCGCCTAACGCAGGTGACGAGTGAAGAACCGCACCATGCTGTCGGCCTCGAAGCGCGGCACCTCTTTGTGAGCGCCCGCGTTGGCGTGCAGGCTCTTCTCCGTTGACGCGAACGCGTCGAACAACGCCATCCCGGATTGCCTCGGGATGTGCTGGTCGTCCCATTGCAGCGCGAACTCGACCGGCACCTTGATCCGACGGGCATGCTCGGCGAGCGTCTCGTCGTACCAGAAGATGCCGAACACCGCGGCGGTGATCCGCGGATCGACAGCCGTCAGCGGTATGCCGATGGCCGTGCCCATGTTGAGGCCGAAGTACCCGAACGGGCCGGCGATCCCGGGGAGCTGCTCGAGCGCGTCGAGGGTTGCCTGCCATTCGGGTACGGCGCGCTCGGCCAGGTGCAGGTTGTACGGGACCACGATCGGGCCGACCGGTTCGCCGACCTCCATCGCGTGCTGCATCGCGACGGTTTCACGCTCGTCTCGCGCTGTCCGCGGCCGGTCGCCGTGGCCGGGTGCGTCGATCGACACGGCGTGGAATCCGGCTGCGGTGAGCAACTGAGCCCGGCCGACCATCGGGGCGGCCTTGCTGTCGCGCCCGCCGCCGTGGCCGAGGAGGACCAAGGGAGCCTGGCCGACGCCTGCGGGTGACCAGAGCATGCCGTGGACGTCGCCGAGGGTGAACTCGCGTTCGAGGACGCCGTTCGTGGTGGCGGTGCTGATGAACTGCAAAGAAGTAGTCATGATCGTGCCTTTCCAGGAGTGCCTACGTGTTGGCGCTCCTGGCGACACCTACTTCGGTCGCCGCTCCGTGACGGTGAGAGGGAGCACCCATCTCGATACCTCGCGCATGGTGCTCACCTCCTCGTGTGAAGTCACGTTCGCCGGGAACGGTACAGCTCCGGCGGGTGCCGTCGCCATCGAATTACCAGTCGGCGATGCGTTCCTGACTGCGGTCCTCGGTGGCGACCAGGACGTCGAGGAGGAACTCCTGCAGGTCGGTGCGGATGTCGCGGTGCAGGGGATCGTCCCAGAGGTTCTGTTGCTCGTCGGGGTCGGCGGTCAGGTCGTACAGCTCGCCTGTGCGCTCGCGGGAGGTCGCGTGTTGTACGACGAGCTTCCACTGGGCGCGGCGAAGCATGGTGAGGTGGACGGGTGGATCGTACGGGTGGCCGCTGTTGCGGTACTCGCTCAGCGCCCAGCCGCGACCGGTCTGCCGATTAGTGGCCAAGGGCAACAGGTCTTGGCCCTGGCCGCGAGGCTGCAGTCCGGCCGCGGTGAGGATGGTCGGCGCGAGGTCGATCCATTGGACCAGCTCGGGGCAGCGCATGCCGGGCTTGATCGCGGCGGGCCAGCGGAGGATGAGCGGAACGCGGACCGCCTGCTCGTACATCATCGGGCCCTTGAGCATCAGCTGGTGATCGCCGAGCATCTCGCCGTGGTCGCTGGTGAAGATGACCAGCGTGTCGTCGCTGAGCCCTTGTGCGTCGAGCGCGTCGAGGATCCGGCCGACTTCGTCGTCCACGAGCGTGACCATCGCGTAGTACGCAGCCTTGACCTCTTGGAGTTCTTCGGGGGAGTACGACGTGTAGCCGCGCGCGTGTCCGGCATACGACGCCTTCGAGGCCTCGGTCTGGATCGGGGGCTTGCTCGCGAGGTCGTCGGGGATGGGGCGGGACAGTTGCTTGTCGCGGTACCGGCGTACGTAGTCGTCGGGGGCGCCGAAGCCGTGGTGGGGGTCGAAGAAGTTCGCGATGAACAGGAAGGGCTTGTCGCGATCGCGGGAGTGGGTGAGGAAGTCGACGGTCTGGTTGCCGATCCACCGGCTGTAGTGCAGGTCGGTCGGGAGGGTGTCGTAGTCGACGGTCATACCCTCGGCGCCGGCCAGGTCGGGGCGGAGCGTGCGGAGCCAGCGGTGGTACTGGTTCTCGGAGGAGCCCGGGTACGGGTCGTGTGCCCAGCGGAAGACGCGGAAGCCGTCGTCGAGGCGTTTCTCGGACCGGCCGCCGAAGCAGGCGTTCAGGTGGAACTTGCCGACCAGGCCGCAGTCGTAGCCGGCGTCGGCCAGGTCCTTGCTGAACAGGCGCTCGTGGTCGGGCAGGCCGACGCCGTTCGCCCAGAGGCCGTGGGCGTGGACGTACCGGCCGGTCATCAGGCTCGCGCGGGAAGGGGCGCAGACCGGGCTCTGGACGTAGCAGTTCTCGAAGAGCACGCCTTGCGCGGCGAGGCGGTCGAGGTTCGGCGTCTCGATCTCGTCGTTGCCGTAGGCACCCAGTGCCGAGAACCGTTGCTGGTCGGTGCAGATGAGCAGGACGTTGGGCGGCATACGGCTCAGTTTATTAAATTCGGACTGTTGACAAAAATACGCCACACCGTCCAGAGTCAGATCCTGTGGGCAGTGAATCGACGGGACCGCTCCGGCTACTCCGGGAGACTCACGAGGAGCGAGTCCTCACCGCCCTGCGCACCCAGGGTCCGCTCACGCGCGCCCAATTGACCGAGCAGACGGGGCTCTCCCGGGCAACCCTGTCCTCCATCATCCGAACCCTCCTCACCAAGCAGGCCATCACCGAGCGGCCGGCGCACCCCGCTGCGCGGGGTGCGGGAGAAGAGGCGGGAGGGGCCGCCGGCGCGGATCGCGATGTGCGGGGTGACGCAGGCGGGGCCAGGGGGCGGGGGCGGCCCGTTTCCGTGGTGATGTTGAATCCCGGCGGGGGACTCGCCGTGGGGATGGATCTGGGGCATCGGCGGATTCAGGTGACTGTTGCCAACGTTGCGCACGAGATCGTCGCGACCGAGGGGATCGCTTGCGCTGAACGCACGCCTTGGGCCCGTCGGGTCCAGCTGGCGGTCGAGCTGGTGGACGAGCTGACGACCCGGGGTGAGATCTCCCTGACCTCGCTCGCCGGGCTTGGAGTAGGGATCGTTGGGCCGGTTCCGTCGGAGCGGGCCGGGCTGGTGCGTGAGGCGCTGGGCGCGCGGTTCGGCGTACGGCTGTTTGTGGACAACAACACTCGGCTGGCGGCGCTGGCGGAGGCTACGTGGGGTGCGGGGACCGGGGCGGAGAGCGTCCTTTATCTGCGGCTCTCGTACGGCGTGGGTGGTGGGCTTGTGCTGGGTGGGCGACTGCTGGCGGGTGCCGGGGGAGCGGCCGGGGAGTTGGGGCATATCAGCGTCGACCGGGACGGGCCGCCGTGCTCGTGTGGCGGGCGCGGATGTCTCGAGCTCTACCTCTCGAACCTGGTCGACGCCCACGGCGGCTTCGACAACCTCAGCCGCAGCGCGATCACCGACGTCGCGACTCGAGTCGGCGAGGTCCTGGCCTCCGCCTGCAACACCGTCAACCCGGAGGTGGTCGTCGTCGGTGGTGAGCTGACCGGCGCAGGGGAGGAGCTGTTCCGCCCACTCCGCGCAGCCCTCCGCGGATACACCCATACGCAGGTCCACCGCAGCCTGCGCGTCGCGCAAGCAGAGCTGGGGTACGACGCGGCCGCCCGCGGCGGGATCGCCCTCGTGCTCACCAACCCACCCGAGGAGGCCGAGTGGCGAAGAACATCCTGTTCCTGATGACCGACCAGCACCGCGTCGACACATTAGGGTGCTACGGCAACCAAATCTGCGAGACACCCAACCTTGACGCGCTCGCCGCATCCGGCACCCGCTTCACCAACGGCTTCACCCCGACAGCGATCTGTACGCCGGCCCGCGCCACCCTGCAAACCGGAGTACTCCCGTACCGCCACACTCTCCTCGCGAACTACGAACGCAACGTCGGCTACCGCGAAGAACTCGGCGACACCTTCCCCGTCTTCTCCCACTACCTCACCGACTACCAACTGGGCCACGTCGGCAAGTGGCACGTCGGCAAGGACAAGGGCCCGCGCGACTTCGGGTACGACGGCGAGCACTACCCGGGCTGGGGCAACGCCGTCGATCACCCCGACTACCTCAGCTACCTGGCCGAGCACGGCTACCCGCAGTTCAGCGTCCGCAACCCGGTCCGCGGCACCTTCGCCAACGGTGAACCGGGCAACCTTCTCGCCGGCGTCCTCGAGCAGCCCGTCGAGGCGACGTTCGAGTACTTCCTCGCCGAGCGCACCATCGAGCAACTCCGCCGCTTCGCCGACGGCCGCCCGTTCTACCTCACCTGCAACTGGTTCGGCCCGCACCTCCCGTATCTGCTGCCCGAGGACTACTACTTCCGGTACGACGCCGCGCAGGTCGAGCTCCCTGCGTCCGTCGCCGAAACGTTCGCCGGCAAGCCGCGCGTGCAGCAGCACTACTCGTCGCACTGGACGTACGACAGCATCGGCCCGGACCGCTGGCGCGAGCTCGTCGCGGCGTACTGGGGCTACGTCACGCTGATCGACGAGCAGATCGGCCGCATCCTCGCAGTTGTCGACGAGCTCGGCCTCGCCGACGACACCGCCGTATTGTTCACCGCCGACCACGGGGAGTTCACCGGCGCGCATCGCCTGCACGACAAGGGCCCGGCGATGTACGACGACATCTACCGCGTCCCGCTGATCGCCAAGGTCCCCGGTCTACCGGCCCGCGTGGAGGACTCCTTTGCGACACTGACCGACCTGACGCCGACGTTCCTCGAGTTGGCCGACGTCGAGCCGCCCGAGCACTACCAAGGTCGCTCGCTGCTGCCTTTGATCAACGGCGAGCGGCCGGACGACTGGCCGACGGAGGTTGTCGCCGAATTCCACGGCCATCATTTCCCGTACCCGCAGCGGATGATCCGTACCGACCGCTACAAGCTCGTCATCAATCCGGCCGACGTCAACGAGCTGTACGACCTCTCGGCCGATCCGGACGAGCTCCACAACCGCTACCAGCATCCCGAGCTCGCCGCAGTACGCCGTGAGCTGACGACCCGTCTGTACGACGTACTCCGGGGCCGCGGCGACAACTTCTACCACTGGATGACGTCGATGTTCGAGGTCGGCGGCAAGAGCTACGACACCGCGCTCAGCGCACTCGATCAGGAGGCATCTCGCCCGTGACCCAGCCCGCCGAGATCAACATCCGCCGCGACCAGCGCCACTCGATCGACCCGATGATCTACGGGCATTTCCTGGAGTCGGCCTTCTTCGGCAACATCCAAGGCGGTGTCTTCGACGAGGGTTCACCGCTGGCGTACGGCGGGGACGACGTACGCAGCGGTCTGCGGACGGACGTGATCAAGCTCTGCCAGGAGCTCGGGCTCCCGGTCGTCCGTTGGCCCGGCGGCAACTTCACGTCGGCGTACCACTGGGAGGACGGGATCGGCCCGCGCTCGGCGCGTCCGCGGCGGCTCGAGTTGGCGTGGGGCTCGGAGGAGGACAACCGCTTCGGCACGGACGAGTTCCTGACCTGGTGCGCCGAGGTCGGCACGGAGCCGTACCTCGCGCACAGCTGCCGCGATGTCGACGAGGCGGTGCGCTGGGTCGAGTACACGAACTACGGCGGCGACACGGAGTACACCCGCAAGCGCGGGCGCCCGCCGTACGGCGTGAAGTACTGGGGACTGGGCAACGAAGTGTACGGCGACTGGCAGATGGGCCACCGGACCGCCGAGGCGTACGCCGCCGACGCCGCCGAGCACGCCCGCTTCATGCGAGCCGTCGACCCGGGCCTGAAGTTCATCGCCGTCGGAAACTCCGACTACGACTGGACGAAGACAGTGCTAGGTGCTGTCGGCAACCAGATCGACTACCTGTCGTTCCACCTCTACGGCGCGACGACCCAGTTGGTCGACGGCGCAACGGAGTACGACGAGATCGTTGCCCAGTCGCTCTATTTCGAGCAGCAGATCGTCGAGTACTCCGACCTGGTCGCGGGGATCGCGCGACGCCCGATCGGCCTCGCGCTGGACGAATGGAACATCCGCCACGTCGAGCCCGCGAGCTGGCCCGTCCCGCACCCCTCGGACGACGGCGGGACCGTGGCGCGTGACGTCGACGGCCTGCCGACGTACCCGGCGCATCGCGTCAACCGGTGGAGCCCGCGCACCCTCGCTGACGCGCTGTTCTACGCAGGTGTCTTCCACGCGCTGCATCGTGCCGCCGGCCGCGAAATCCCCGTGACGATGGCCAACACCGTCAACCTGCTCAACGCCAACGGCGTTGTCGTCGCCCGGCCGGGTGGTGCCGTCCGAGCGGCGACGTACCACGTGTGGGACCTGTACCAGAATTACCTCGGCCCGGTGGCGCTCGCCGCCGATGTGCGTTCGTCCAGCCGTCTCGCCGCAGTACGACAAGGCGATGAACGCGACCACCGCGGCGACTTCCGGACGCGGCCGTCGACCGTTCCCGACCTCGACGTGTCAGCGACCACGGATGGCCGCGCGGTCCAACTCGCCGTGATCAACCGCCACCGGGACACGGCGATCCGCGCCGACCTCACGCTCGACGGCCGTCGAGACACGCTGCCGTCGCGGGCCGCCGTGAAACAGTTGGGCGCAGACGACGTACTAGCTTCCAACACCCTCAGCAACCCGGACGCCGTCGCACTCCGCGACCTCGGCATCGTCGACCTTCCCGAGCCGACCTACGAGTTCCCGGCACACAGCATCACGCTGCTGTCGTTCGCCCTCAGCGGATGACGAGGCGCATCAGGATGCGGGAGTGGCCGGCCAGGGTGGAGGTGGTGTCGGCGGACTTGGTGAAGCCGGCCTGTTCGAAGTTCTTGCGGAGGCCGGCGTACGCCATCGTCAGGTCGACCTTGCTGTCGCCGTTGTCCAGGGGATAGGCCTCCACGACCGGGGCGCCGTTCGTCCGGGCGAAGTCGACAGCGCCGGCGATCAGCGCGTGCGAGATGCCCTGACCGCGATGGCCCGGACGGACGCGGATGCACCATAGGGACCAGACCGGCAGGTCGTCGACGTGCGGGATCTTCCGGTTGCGGGCGAAGCTCGTCGCCGCGCGCGGCGCGATCGCAGCCCAGCCGACCGGCGTGTCTGCGTCGTACGCGAGGACCCCGGGCGCGGGCTTCTCCTTGCAGAGCTCGGCGACGTACTCGGCGCGCGCCTGACCCTTGAGCTCGTTGTTGAGCTTCGACGGGATGCGGTAGCTCAGGCAGAAGCACACGGTGGAGGTCGGCGCCTTGGGGCCGATGACCGCGCGGACGTCCTCGAAGACGGTGGCCGGACGTACGTCGATCATTCGGCCTCTAGTAGTTGGTTGTGGATCATGAACGCGGTGCGGAGTTCCTTGTAGCCGACGCGGTCGAACAGGACGGTCATCGTCGTACCGTCGTAGTGCTCGACCAGACCGGCGCCGAACTTGCGGTGCTTCACCCGGCTGCCGATCGGGAACGGCTCCTCCTCGGGCGGAGCCGCCGTACGGCCGGCCAGGTCGTTGTCGCAGTTGCCGCACGGACCCTCGTAGTGCTCGCCGAAATAGCTCAGCAGCCACTCGCGCCGGCAGCCGCCGTACTCCGCGTACGTCGACATCATCTCGACCCGGGACTTGGCGACCTCACGCCGATCGTGCTCGACCGCCGAAGCCGCCGCGACGGCCTTGTCGACGTCGACGCGGCGGGCCAGGTGAAACTGGTGGCCGATGGCAACGACCCGGGCGTCGGTCAGCCGGCCGAGGGCGCGCTCGACGCGGGCCGTGCTGAGGTGCGTCGCGGCGGTGAGCTCGGCGATGTTCGCGGGCCGGTGCTCGTCGATGGCGGTCGCGACGGCGACGAGATCCTCGTCGGTCACGCCGCCGGAGGCGAAGAAGCGGTTCAGGCCGAGGTCGGCGTGCCGGAAGAACAGCTCGATGTCGGCCGGTTCGCCGTCGCGGCCCGCGCGGCCGATCTCCTGGTAGTACGCGTCGATCGAAGCCGGCGCCTCGGCGTGACTCACCCAGCGGATGTCGGGCTTGTCGATCCCCATCCCGAACGCGATCGTCGCCACTACGATGCGGCAGTCGCCTGCGAGGAAGGTGTCCTGAACCTCGCGGCGCTGCTTGGCCGACAGCCCGGCGTGGTACGCCTGCGCGGACACGCCCGCGGTGTTGAGATCGGACGCCAGATCCTCGGCGTGGCGGTGCGTGGCGACGTACACGATGCCCGGACCGCGGGACGACCGGACATGGCTGAGCAGACGGCGGTTCTTGGTGTCGTCGTCGGCGAAGGCGAACACGGCGAGGTTGAGGTTCGGCCGGTCGAAGCCGCCGACGACGACTGCCGGATCGTCCAGCTCGAGGCGATGCGCGATCTGCTTGCGCACCGGCGGGGCAGCCGTCGCGGTCAGCGCGAGCACCGGTGGCCGTCCCATCGCCTTGATCGCGGCCGCCAGCCGGAGGTAGTCGGGCCGGAAGTCCTCGCCCCACTCGCTCACCAGATGCGCCTCGTCCACCGCAAGCAACCGGGGCCGGGACTTCGCCAGCAGTTCGAGTACGTCGGCATGCGTCAACTGCTCCGGCGACATCAGCACGAACCCCGGCCGCCCGTCCATGAGCAGCTCACGAGCCGCACGCCCGCCGGCGCGATCGGTCGCATTCAGCTCGGCGACCTCGACACCGGCAGGATGCTTCGCCAACGCCCGCAACTGATCCCGCTGCAACGCCACCAGCGGGCTGACCACCACGGTCACCCCGCCGAGAGCCAGGCCCGCGAGCTGATAGATCGCCGTCTTGCCTGTCCCGGTTGCGAGCACGGCCAGCGTGTCCCGCCCGTCGAGCACCGCCCGTACGGCGTCCTCCTGCCCCGGCCGCAACGACTCGTACCCCAGCCACTCGCGAGCAAGCGCGACGATGTCCCTCACGGTCACATCATGCCCCGCCGCGCTGGACCGCCCGCCAGCGCCAGAGGTACATCCCGGCCAGCGTCCGCTGCGGCCGCCACGCCTCACCCAACTGCTCGACCTCGGCGGGCTTGGGCAGCTCGGAGAGCTTGTACGCCGCTTCGACGGTCCGGCGGATCTCGAGGTCGCCGACCGCGAGCACATCCGGCCGGAGCAGATGGAAGATCAGGAAGATCTCCGCCGTCCACCGCCCGATCCCTTTGATCGCGGTGAGCTGAGCGACGACCTCGTCGTCCGGAAGCTCCGGCAGCCGCTCCAACTCCAGCTCACCCGAGATCACATGCTCCGCCAACGACCGCAACGAGGCAGTCTTCGCCCGCGACAACCCCACCGCGGTCCGCAGCGCATCCGGTTCGTCGGCCAGCAACTCCTCCGGCGTCGGCGTACGCCCGCCGTACCGCTCGACAATCCGCCCGAAGATGGCCTGAGCAGCCACATTCGAAATGTTCTGCCCGACAATCGCCCGCACCAGCACGCCATAATGCTCAGCCGGCAGATCCGGAACCCCACTATCCCGACTCACCGACAACGGCACCCCCACAGCCCCAACCACATCATCAATCACCCCACCAAGCACGGCATCGACCCGCCGCAGATAGTCCTCAGGGGTTTCAGCGGGCATGGCGCCGGGTCCGTACCGTCAAGGACAGGTTGTCGCCGGTCCGGTCGATCTGCAGCAGGCCGCGCGATTCGGCGTACTCGAGAGTCGCTCGTACGTCGTCCTCCGACGCGCAGGTCCGCTCGGCGAGCGAGGCGACGGTCTGTTCGGTGCCACCCCAGAGCGCCACGGACACGATGTCGGCGGCATAGCCGGTGTACTGCTTGACTGCCCGGGAAGCCTTGAGGAACGTGACGGCCTGCGCCGGGAGTTGGACCACATCCTCAGCTGACGGCGGGTGCTCGACCGCCCGGTATCGCAAGCCGTCGAAGCTGACCATGCGAAGTGCGATGTAGAGCGGTAGCAGCTCGCGGCGGGTGGTCGGCTCGGGTACGTCGACCTGGCCGGCGAGCTCCGCGAGGCTCGGCCACTCAGGCCGCGACGGAGGACCTTGGCGGAGTGGCTGGTCGAGCCAGTCTGCGCCGCGGTGGTGGTCGGCGCCCCACGCGTCGATCTCGTCGACGCGCAGACCGTCGGGCCTCCCGAACCACTCGATCACGTTCGCGACCTCGATCTCCTGGAACCCGAGCACCGAACCCCAGCCCGGATCCGGCGCCCAGACCGGCGGCCTGGACCGGCGAATCCATCGCGGCGGCTCCGCCACGTCGGTGACCGGCCAGAAGTCCAAGTGCCAGACGTCGGTCGGTTGAAGGTCGTCCTCGTCGTCCGGCGGGGGAGTCGGCGGCAAGGGCCGGTGTGCCAGCCGGACGCGGTACAGACCCGGATCACCGAGCTTCAGGTGATCTTCGCCGGGGCCGCCCATCAGGTCGCTCAGCGCGACGGTGCCGGACGGACTCTGGTACGGCACCTCGACGAGGTCTGCCCACGCATCCAAGCCCTCGTCGCTCGGCGGGTCGTCGTGCGCTTGCAGTTGTACTACGCAAGGGCCGTCCCCGCCTGCGACGTACAGCCATCCATTCCCCGAGCGGCCGATCGAGCCGACCGGATGCGCTTCGTTGTCGGATGTCTCCTCGTGGTCCATCGAATCCCGTACGTCCAGCACCACGAGGATGCCCGAGTCGGGCATGTAGTGGTCGTCCCCGCGTCTCCCCAGAACACCCATGGCCGAACCGTAGTACAGGGGTTAGTTGTTCACGGTGTAGACGAGTTTTTGGATGCCGTTTGGGTAGGCGGCGCTGTCGGTGAGGGTGAGGGAGAGTTTGTCGCGGTCGGCTTCGCTGAAGAGGCGTTTGCCGGCGCCGAGGAGGACGGGGAAGACGAGCAGGTGGTAGCGGTCGATGAGGCCGGCGTCGGAGAGGTTGCGGTTGAGGGTGGCGCTGCCGTTGATGATGATCGGGCCGCCGTCGGTCTCCTTCAGTGCGGCGACGTCGTCGAGTGAGCGCAGGATGGTGGTCTCGCCCCAGTTCGTCACCAGGTCGCTGTCCTGCAGCGTGGTCGACACGACGTACTTCGGCATCGCGTTGTAGCCAGCGAACTCGACCGTCATGCCCGGCCAGACCGGCGCGAACGCCTGGTAGCTGACCCGGCCGAGCAGCAGTGCGGTCGCCTCGTCCTGCTCGGTGCCCTTGAGCTGGTACGCCGCCTCGTCGAACGGGATGTCCTTGAACGTCCAGCCCGAGTTCCGGTAGCCCGGCTCGCCGCCCGGAGCCTCGACGACACCATCGAGAGAGACGAACGCGGTGGTGATGAGGGTACGCATCTGATGCTCCTTGTTCGGTTGGTTATGCCTGTGCGTCGAGCAGGGTCGGGCAAATGCGACAGGTCATGATGTGACCCACGTCACTCCGTGGTGATGATCCACGCAGCCGAATCGAAGAGGACGCCGTCCCCGGTGTCGTGCGCTGCGAGCATCGCGCGCAGAGCCGCCTCCGCACGCTCGGCGGCCGCCGGATCGAGCTCTGCGAGGAGCGCCTGCGGCTCCCGGAGCCGGAGGACATTCGCGTACGCCGTCTCAACGTCCGCGCCGTAGTAGAGCGGTTCATGGACAGCCGTGAACGTCGGATCAGCGAACCCCGCAGAGGTCAGAATCTCCCGCGTCACGTCCTCCGCACCGAGCGCGAACGCCGACTCGTCGCGGTACGTCCCGCCGATGGCTTCCGGAATCACCCGCGCCCACTCGTTCTCCGCCCGCGGCTGCCAGACCAGCACCACCAGCCGGCCACCCGGACGCAACGCACGCCGCAGATTGGTGAACGCGCCGATCAGATCATCGAAGAACATCACACCGAACCGGCTGATGATCAGGTCGAACGACTCGAAGTCGTACGTCGCAGCGTCGGCCAGGAGGTAATCCACGTTCGGCATCGGCTGACGGCGAGCGTGCTCGAGCATCCGCTCGGAGACATCGACCCCGAGCACCTGCCCAGCATCAGCCGCCGCATCTCGCGTCGTCTGCCCGCCGCCGCAACCGACGTCGAGCACCCGATCCCCGTCGCGTACGCCGCACGCCTCGCGCAACCGCGGGCGATAGAACCGCATCTCCGCGTCGTAGTCGAACATTGCCCAAGGCTAAAGGCGACCGTTCACCTGGGCTGCCTACGCTCCACGGCATGTCGATCAGAACCGTCGATGACCTGATGAACCTGCTCGCCGACTGCGAGGACGCATGGGACATGCCCGACCGCAGCGGCGATCCGGTCGACATCCTCGACCACGACCGCCAATGCGCCGAGCTGTTGCGCCGCGACTTCCCGGACGACGAGGAGCTCCAGGTCGCCGGACTCGTGCACGACGTCGGACACCTGCTGCGGCCGGGGGATGACGCAGGTCATGGCCGGCACGGCGCGGACGCAGTACGAGGTCTGTTGGGGGAGCGGGTCGGGCGACTCGTGGAGCTGCACGTGGTCGCCAAGCGATACCTGGTGGCAACGGACACGGTTCATGCGGAGCGGCTGTCCGCCTCGAGTCGCCGTACCTTGGTCGCTCAGGGTGGCGCGATGTCGGAGGACGAGGTCCGTACATTCCGGGGCGATCCCGAGTTCGCTGCGGCGGTCGCGTTGCGGCGAGCCGACGATGCAGGCAAGGTCGTCGGACTCGAGGTCGCACCGCTGGAGTCGTGGCGGCCCGTCATCGAGCGGGTCGCAGGCGGTTAAGCGGCAGGCAGGAAGACCACGCGGTTGCCGTCCGGATCCTGTACGTCGGCGCCTGGCTCCGCCGCGGCGAGGCCGAGGTGGTCAATCGACGACGCGGCGTCAGGAACGAGCTTGACCGCGTCGGCGCCGATCCGGAACGTGTCATCGGCGACGCGCTCCATGCCGAGCTGCGTGCCGTAGAACTCGATCGCCGCGTCGAGGTCGGGCGCGGCCAAGGCGACGTACGACAGACCGTGCACCGGGCCGGCGGTGATCGGCGGGACGCGGAACTCCTCCGAGCGCTGCAGCAGCTCGACGCGTACGCCGTTCGGATCGGACAGGAACGCGAGCCGGCCCTGACCGCTGCCCGCGACCCGGGGCGACGAGATCTCGCCGTACCCGAGCGCCATCAGCCGCGCGTAGTCGCCGTCGAGATCGTCGGTCATGAAGCCGACATGATTCAGCCCGTACGTCGCCTGCGGGTCGGACTCCTCGGGGTGGAGCAGCTCGACCAGGCCGGTGGCGATCTGGACATGCACCCGATGAACGCGTGAGTTGGACATGAACAACCGGTCGACCACCTCCGCACCGAGACCGTCGTAGAACGACAGGCTCGCGTCGAGGTCCTGCACCCGGCCGCCGACGTGGTTCAGCTCGTAGATCACCCGGCCACTCTAGCAAGCGCTTTCCGATCCTGTCGCCACTCAGTGTCTTCTCAGCTTCACGCCACGTGGCGTCACCTGGCGGCCACGTCCTGGTCACCTCACGTCCGGCGGCAGCCCCTAGGTTCCAGCTGTCTTGACCTACGAGAAAGGCCCGGAATGATCAGGAAAAAGGCTTTTGTGGCTGCCTTCGCAGCGGCCTCGGTGATTGCCGCGGCAGGGATGGCCTCGGCCGCCGCCAGCGGAGCGTTCGACACGGCCCGCGGCGACGACTCCGCTGCCGGGTCCGCGTCGCACCAGCCGCAGCGTGGGCCGAAGAACGTGATCTTCTTCCTCGGTGACGGTATGGGCACCCAGGAGATCACCGCGGCGCGCTACTACCAGGGCGTCCAGAACAAGCTCAACGTCGACCGGGCCCGCTACACCGGCTTCGACACGACGTGGTCGGTGAAGTCCGCCGCCAAGCCGCCGTACAAGCCGGACTACGACCCCGACTCGGCCTCCACCGGCTCGAGCTGGGCGACCGGCAAGAAGACGATCGACGAGCGGATCTCGCAGGGTCCGAGCAGCGCCGACAACGTCCCGGGCACGAACTACCAGACGGTCCTGGAGTTGGCGCAGAAGCGCGGCCTGAAGGTCGGCAACGTCTCCACCGCGGAGATCACCGACGCGACACCGGCGGTGCTCGCCTCGCACATGTCGCTGCGCGGTTGCCAGGGCCCGGCCGACATGGCCGCCTGCCCGAAGGAGACCAAGGCGGCCGGCGGTCTCGGCTCGATCGCGGAGCAGGAGGTCGACCACAAGATCGACGTACTGCTCGGCGGCGGTCGCGCCCGCTTCGAGCAGCAGCTCACCGGTGGTCCGTACGCCGGCAAGACGGTCGTCGACCAGGCCAAGGCCAAGGGCATCCAATACGTCACGGACGCCGCCGGTCTGAAGTCGGTCAAGGACAACAAGCCGGTGCTCGGCCTGTTCACCAGCAGCAACATGTCGCTGGAATGGAGCGGTCCGACCGCCGCCCTCGGCAAGGGCGCCGCGGCCCAGTCCTGCAAGGAGAACCAGCGTCCGTCCAACGAGCCGAGCCTGTCGGACATGACGTCGAAGGCGATCAGCCTGCTGGAGAACAAGAAGGGCTTCTTCCTGCAGGTCGAGGGCGCCTCGATCGACAAGCAGGACCACGCCACCAACGCCTGCGGCCAGATCGGTGAGACCGTCGCGTTTGACCGGGCCATCGGCGTCGCGCTGAACTACCAGAAGACGCACCCGGACACGCTGGTCGTCGTCACCGCCGACCACGCGCACACCAGCCAGATCGTCGGCGAGGACGCCTCCGGCTCGGGCCTGCCGACCGGCTGGTCGACCAACCTGACCACCAAGGACGGCCAGACGCTGACCCTGACCTATGGCACCGCCGGTTTCGGCGGCGACGGCAAGGCCCCGGTGGCCGTGCCGCCGAGCCAGCAGCACACCGGTGCGGTCGTCCCGGTCTGGGCCAACGGCCCGGGCGCCGACGCGGTTCTCGGCACCAACGACCACACGCATCTGTTCGACGTCCTCCAGGGCAAGTAACACCCGTTTGAAGCAAACGCGTGGCCTCCGTTTCGTGCTGAAACGGAGGCCACGCGCGTGTGGTGAACTGCCCGGACGGCATGCACTATGGGCCGATGGAATCGATGCTTTTCGAGAGCCGGGACCTCGCCAGGACGGAGGAGTTCCTCAATCGCGCCTACACCAAGATGCAGATCGGTGGCAGCGCGAAGGACGTGAGCACGCGGATCTCGCGGGCTGCCGCGGACTCGATCAGCATCGACCGGCTCGAGATCGGCTTCGAGATGAGCTACGACGCCGATCCGCTCGGCAAGATCTGCCTGTGCGAGGTGGTCTCCGGCAGCATCGAGGATCACGCCACCGACGGGTGGACGGACGACTTCGGGCCCGGGGACCTGGTCTGGTTCACGCCTCCGGACCGGCCGTACTCCGGCAGGGTCTGCCGGTCGTCGTACACCATCACGATGTTCGATCCGGTGCTGCTCACCCGGGTCGCGGGCGCCGGCCGCAAGGACGATTCGCCGGTCCGGCTGCTGTCCCACCGGCCGTACTCGCGTCCGGCGGCGCGCCAGCTGTCCAGGACGATCGCGTACCTGAGTGATCAGCTGTCCAATCCCGCCGTACAGGCCTCGCCGTTGGTGCGCGCGTCCGTCTCGCAGTTGCTCGCCTCGAGCGTGCTCGCCGCCTTCCCGAACACCGCGATGGCCGAGCGAGGCAGCGTCGACCCGCGGCCGAACACAGTCCGGCGGGCGCTGGCCTTCATGGAGTCGAACCTCGATCAGGCCATCACGATCGCCGATATCGCGGCCGCTGCCGGTGTCACCGTCCGGGCGGTTCAGACGGCGTTCCAGCGGCACGCCGGCGCGACGCCGCTCGGCGAGCTCCGCCGGCTCCGGCTGGCCGAGGTCCGTTCGGAGTTGCTGGCCGCCGATCCGGCCGAGCGCACCGTCGCCGAGATCGCGGTTCGCTGGGGCTTCCACCATCACGGCCGGATGGCGGCGGCGTACCTCGAGCAGTACGGCGAGCTGCCGAGCACCACGCTGACCCGCTAGGGCAGCTTGCGGGTGTCGATCAGCTGCTGAGCGACGTCACGCAGCTTGGTGTTGGTGTCCTGCGAGTACCGCTTCAGTACGGCGAAGGCCCGGTCGCCGTCGATGTCGAAGCGTTCCATCAGGATGCCCATCGCCTGACCGACGAGCTTGCGGGCGTCGATCGCCTGCGCCATCGTCGCCTCGTGCCGGGCGGAGGCCACCGCGACCGACGCGTGCCGGGCGAGGATGTGCGCGACCGCCTCGTCATCGGCCGCGAACGCGTCCGGCTCCGGGCTGTACAGCCCGAGTACGCCGACCGTCCTGCTGGTGGCCAGCGGTACGTCGAGAACGCTGCGGACCCCGAGCGCCGCAACCCGCGCCGCCCACTCCGGCCAGCGGTCGTCCGCGAGCGTGTCCCGGATGAGCACCGGGTGCCGTTCCCGCATCGCGGTCACCAGCGGACCGTCCTGTTTACCGAGCTGGAGTTGGTAGACCTCGGCGACGACGGGGTCGGTGACCGCGGCGATCTCCGGGCGCGAACCACGCGCAGACAGCGCGATACCGGCGTACGTGCACCTGAGCGCCTGGAGCGCGAACTGGACGACGGCGTCGACGGTCTCCTCGACCCCGGTCGCGTCGTGCAACTCGACCGCAAGGTGGGCGAACGCCGAGGCGGCGCTGTCCTGGGTCGGGTCGATGAGGGTCATCTGCGTGTTCCTCTATTGAACGGCAGAGGGTGGCCCCCCTCCGGACCACCCGGCTGCCGTGGACACATCATGCGGCCCTTGTGCCCGCCCCGGCACCGATCTGTCCCAGTTGGTGCAAAAGTTGCGTTCCTTGGACAGCCGGGCTTCGCCGTACGGCTAAGTTGGGGGCGTGCAGGTGGCGAAACGCTGGTCATGGGTGGCCGTCGGGGTCCTTCTGGTGGGGGTCTGGGCGGCGTGCTCGGACCACGACACCAAGCCCACGTCCGCGCCGAAGACCCAGCCGACGGCAGCCAAGCCGAAGCCGACTCCGGCCGCGACGACCACGACGACCGCGAAGCCGTGGTACGACGACTACGACCCGGCCCGTTTCGCTCCCGAGGTCCGTGGGTACGCCAAGCAGGCGGGGATCAACCCACAGTTGCTGATGGCAATCTTGTACAACGAGGACTACAAGCCGCACGACCCGAAGTTCGAGCGGCAGTGGGCCGAGGTCGACTCGGACCCGGCGTTCGGGATCGCCAACATGCACAAGCCCGCGTTCGACGAGACCAAACGCGGGCGGGACTTCGCCAAGCGGAAGTGGGAGGAACTGCCGGACAACCCAGCGCTTGCGATCGAGGCCGCCGCGTGGCACCTGCACGACCTGGCCAAACGCTTGCCCAGCAAGCGCGCGGACCTGTACACCAAGGACGAATTGCTTGCCCTCGGCTACAACGCCGGCGGCGGCAACATGCGGATCTTCGCCCGCGGCCGGAAGGCCGGCTCGCAAGCCCAGTCGTACCTGGACCGCCTGCACAGCAACTGGGCCAAGTCCGCCGAAGCCCTCAAGAGCTAACAGGAGACATCGTGGAATTCGCAGCACCCGCACTGGCTGTCGCCAACTGGCGCCGGCGCGTGTTTGCGCTGTACCAGTCCGTCCGCTCTGAAAGCGATCCGGCCGCCGGACACGCACTGTGGCAGGCCGGCCGGGACGACCTGCTCATGCATCATCCCGCCTCACCGGTGCCGGAGGACGAACGTGCGGCGTACGGCGGCGCGCGGGTGGGGGAGTATCGCCCGGAGCTGCGCTTCGACGCGGTGATCGACACGGACGTGAAGCCGGATCGGTGGGAGTTCGAGTCGGCCACCGATGGCGTGATCCCGTTCTCGCTGATCGGCGTACTGCACCTGCCGGCGGTCGGAGACCTCGACGTCTGGTGGCTCGAGTCGTACGGCGGCGGCATCTTCGTCCCGCTCAAGGACGCGCTCGCCGGCAGATCGACGTACGGCGGCGGCCGCTACCTGATCGACACCGTCAAGGGCGCCGACCTCGGCGGCGACCTGCGCGCCGGCAGGCTCGTCGTCGACCTGAACTTCGCCTACAACCCGTCCTGCGCGTACAGCCCCGAATGGACCTGTCCGCTCGCCCCGGCAACCAACAAGGTGGACGTCGAGTTGCCGGTGGGCGAGCTGTCAGGCTAGATCAGGCAGCAGCTTCCAGGGCCTGGGTGAGGAGGGCGGCGAGAGCCTCGAGCTGGAAGTCGGCGGAGGCGCCCACCTCCTCGTCGGACCCGTCCAGCGCCTTGGCTGCCAGGCCGGCCTTGGCGTCGATCAGGTCGGCGATCCGGGTGTCGATCGTCTGCGCGGCGATGATCCGCCACGCGGTGACCGGCTCGTCCTGGCCGATCCGGTGCACCCGGTCGATCGCCTGCGTCTGCTCGGCATTCGTCCAGGACAGCTCGGCGAGCACGACGTTCGAGGCGACCTGCAGGTTCAGGCCGACGCCCGCGGTCAGCAGCGAGCAGACCGCGATCGACACGTCGGGATCCTTGACGAAGGCGTCGATGTTCTTCTGCCGGGTCCGTGTGGTCTGGTCGCCGCGGATCGACGAGAACTGGATGCCGCGCTCGGCGAACAGCTCCTCGGCGGCGTCCATCACCTCGATGTGCCGGGCGAAGAACACCACCTTGCCGACGTTCTGCGCGAGCTGGGCCGCGTAGTCGGCGGCCAGGCCGGCCTTGGCCTGCCCGATCCGGCGGAACAGGCTGAACACGTTCTCGCCGGTCTTCTTGGTCGCCATCTCGGCCCGCTCCCAGCCGGCCACCTGGCGGACCAGGTCGTGGTCGATACCGTCCACGACGATGCCGGAACGGCGGGTCTCGAGCGCGGTGTTGTACCGCGCGACGAGCCGGTCGGCGAGCTCACGCTCGGCGGCCCGGATCGAGCGGCCGACAGCGCCGTCCAGCTCGACCGGCAGGTCGGCGATCCGGCGGGCCGGGATGTCCGCGGCCACGTCCACCTTGCGGCGGCGGACGATACCCATGTCGATCACGCTTGCCCGCGCGGAGGCGGAGAAGCCCGGGTCGGCCGGGGTCAGATCGGTGTCGTCGAGCTTCTCCATCAGCTCGGCGCGCGGTGCCTTCTCGTCGACCCAGCCGAGGTACTCCCAGATCGCGGTGAAGTCCTCGATCGAGTTGATCAGCGGCGTACCGGTCAACGCCATCAGCAGCGGGCGGACCGTGCGGTTGCGGATCCGGTTCGACAGGTCGAGCACGTTGCGTGACCGCTGCGACTTCTTGTTCTTGATGAAGTGCGCCTCGTCGACGACCATGCCGCGGAAGCCGAGGTCGCCGAGCCAGCCGACGTGCCGGTCGAGGACCTCGTAGTTCACCACGACGATGTCGGCGAAGCCGTCGATCGTGTCACCGTCGCCGTGGATGACGGTCGGCGTACGGCGGGGTGTCCACAGGTTGGCCTCGCGCGCCCAGTTCGTCTTCACGACGTTCGGGACGACGGCGAGCAGCGGGTAGGCCTCAGCCGCCTGGGCGGCGAGCAGGGCCTGGGCGGTCTTGCCGAGACCCGGCTCGTCGGCGAGGAGGAACGTCCGGTGCCCGGCGGCCGCGGCGGCGATCACGCCGGCCTGGTGCGGCATCAGCTCGAGACCGCGCAGGCGCAGTGCGTCGATGCCGCCGGACAGCTGGAGCGAGGTCGGGTCGGGCAGCTTCATACTGGCCGAGGCGCCGGCGTGCTCGAACGATCGCAGCAGCGGCCCGATGAGCTCCCAGCCCGCCAGCCGGCTGGTACGCACCGGGCGCGACGGAGCGCTGGAGAAGTCCGGGGCCAGGAACGGGTTGGCGAGCTGCCGGGACACGACCGCCTGGGGCACCACCCGCCGGGTCTGGGTGTCCGGGGGAGCGACCGGCTGCACCGGCTCCGGCTCCTCCGGCAGCTCCATGCCGGCATCCTCGAGCATCTGCCGCCGGAGAGCGCCCGCGGCCTCCGAGATCACCGCGTCCTCGGCCAGCAGACCGAGGAGCGTCGGGTCCATCGCGGCCGTCTTGGCCAGGATCGTCGCGATGCCGTCGAGCCGCCGGAGCTGCTCGGTGCGGTACGCCTCGGTCGCGGATTCTGCGCCGTTCACCCGGGACCGCTCCTCGCGGACCAGCAGGGCGACGACCTGGAACTTCGTCCGGGTCGACGGCTTGATCGCGCCGCGGGTGACCGCGCCTTCGACCTCGCGCACCGCCTGTGCGAGGACCTGGATCAGACCGTCTGACTCACCGTCGCGGACACGACGCCGGCGACGGGGAGCGGAACGGGTAGCGCCGGGCTGGCGCTGACCTCGTCGGGCCAACTTTCCTCCTGTGTCATGCCACGACGGAGCCGTGGCGGAACGCCAGACCGCACCAGGACCCGAACCGCCGGCGAGACGCCACGCAGTGACATGCAGTGGGCCGCCCAGAAGGTCCCCCAGGAACACGGCTCAGAATTCACCGCTCCTGAATTGCGCGATCGAGAATCCATCCTACCCTCTGTCAGCACCAACGACCGCTATTGGGCCCCCACCCGATTCCAAGATCAGCCTTCAGCCCGCTGGCTGCGGGTGAAGTAGACGGTCGCGGCGGCCGCGCCGGCGGCGAGTGCGCCGACCACGCCTCGGTGGCGCGAGGCCCAGACCTGGTAGCTGCGGCTCGTCGAGCGGTCGTCGAACACGCCGTGCGCCCCGTAGTCGCGGTCTTCGTCGGCAGGAGCCCACAGATTCGCCGGCTTCTCGGCCGGCTCGTCGGTCTGCTGCGCCTTGTACCCGGTCCGGGCCAGGTAGCGGTCCGGCAGTCCGGCAGCGAACTTGTTCGTGATCAGGGTGGCGGCCGTCGGGGCGCCGACCCAGTATTCACGCCGGCCCGGATGATCCGCGGCGTACACGACGGCGTCCGCGGCGACCTCGGGCTGGAAGATCGGCGGGACCGGTTGCGGGTGCTTTGGCAGGCGGGAGAGCACCCAGGAGAACTGCGGCGTATTGACGGCCGGCATCTGCACCATCGTCACGTGCACGTTCGACTTGTCGTGCATGAGTTCGCAACGCAACGAGTCATGGAACCCCTGGATCGCGTGCTTCGCCCCGCAGTACGCCGACTGCAGCGGGATCCCCCGGTAGGCCAGCGCCGATACGCGGCTTACGGGCGGCGTGGCGGGTGGTGGATCGGGTACTGGGGGTGCGTGAGCGAGAACGAGTGTCTGATCGAGGCGAGCGTCGAGGACGTGTTCGCGATTCTCACCGACGGTTGGTCGTACGCCGCGTGGGTGGTGGGCGCATCGAGGATCCGTGACGTGGACCCGCCGTGGCCGGAGCCGGGCGGCCGGATCCATCACTCGGTGGGGGCGTGGCCGTTCTTGCTGGATGACGTGACGACGGTCCTGGAGTACGAGCCGTCGAGTCGACTCCGCCTGCAGCTCCGTATCTGGCCCGCCGGCCGCGGCGAGGTCGAGTTCTGCGCCACCGAGACGCCCACCGGTTGCCTCCTGACAATGACCGAGCGGGCAACCAGCGGCCCGATCTCCCTACTCCCGGACCACCTCGCCGACCTGATGCTCCACCCCCGCAACGCCGAAGCCCTCAGTCGCCTGAAACTCCTGGCCGAGAAGCGCTCCTGATCTCCGACGAGCGGGAGTTCCGGCTAGAGCAGCGATTGACTGCGGGGACTCCGGGTACCGGCGGATTGGGTGAGAGGAGCAACGACATGCCTGCAGGGTCGAGTCCGAAGCGGGAGCGGCAGTACGAGCACATCAAGGATGGGCTGAAGAAGCGGGGCCGTAGCGAGGGCACCGCCGAGGAGATCGCGGCGCGGACGGTGAACAAGGAGCGCGCGCGGTCCGGTGAGGCGAAGGAGAAGAGCCGTACGTCGACGCACGACATCTCCTCGAGCCGGCGTGGAGGCCTACGGTCGCACAGCGGCTCCAAGGGGCGCACCAAGGAGCAGCTTTACAATGAGGCGAAGCAGAAGAACGTCAAGGGTCGCTCGAAGATGACGAAGGCCGAGCTCGCGAAGGCGGTCGGCCGCTAGCTGGGGGAGCCAGCCGTGCAGCAGACCGACGCCATGCCACTGACCGACGACGAACTGCAAGGCATCGACGCCTACTGGCGTGCAGCGAACTACCTGTCCGTCGGGCAGATCTATCTACTCGCCAATCCACTTCTCCGTGAGCCGCTGCGGCCCGAGCACATCAAGCCCCGGCTGCTCGGCCACTGGGGTACGACGCCCGGGCTCAACCTGATCTACGCGCACTTCAACCGCGTGATCAGGCAGCGCGACCGCGAGGTCCTGTTCGTCACCGGGCCCGGCCACGGCGGCCCGGCGCTCGTCGCGAACACCTGGCTCGAGGGCAGCTGGACAGCGGAGTACCCGAACACCACGCAGGACGAGGTCGGCATGGGCCGGCTGTTCAAGCAGTTCTCCTTCCCGGGCGGCATCCCGAGCCACGTGGCCGCGGACGTCCCCGGGTCGATCAACGAGGGCGGCGAGCTGGGCTACTCACTCAGCCATGCGTACGGCGCTGCCGCGGACAACCCCGAGCTCGTCGTGGCCTGTGTCGTCGGCGACGGCGAGGCGGAGACCGGTCCGCTCGCGGCGTCCTGGCACTCGAACAAGTTCCTCGACCCGGTGCGCGACGGCGCCGTACTGCCGATCCTGCATCTGAACGGATACAAGATCGCGAACCCGGCAGTGCTGGCGCGGATCGGCGATGACGAGCTGTCCGCGCTGCTGCAGGGGTACGGATACGAGCCGCATCTGGTCGAGGGCTCCGAGCCGGCCGAGGTCCACCAGGCGCTGGCCGCGACGCTGGACAGGTGCATGGACCGGATCGACGAGATCCAGGTGGAGGCACGATCTGCGCCCGAGCCGCCGCCGCGACCCACGTGGCCGATGATCGTGCTCCGTACGCCGAAGGGCTGGACCGGCCCGCAGATCGTCGACGGGGAGCCGGTCGAGAACACGTGGCGGGCACATCAGGTCCCGCTGTCCGGCGTACGGACGAACGAGGACCATCTCCGCCAGCTGGAATCGTGGATGCGCAGCTACCGGCCCGAGGAGCTGTTCGACGACTACGGCCGTCCGGTCGCGGCGCTCGTCGAGCTCGCGCCGGGTCCGGAGCTGAGGATGGGGTCGAACCCGCATGCCAACGGTGGTGTGCTGAGCCGCGACCTCGAGCTCCCGGCGGTCGACGAGTACGCCGTACCGGTGAAGTCGCCCGGCGCCGAGGACGGTGAGCCGACGAAGGTCTTCGGGGCGTTCCTGCGAGATGCCTTCCGCCTCAACAGCGACAACCTGCGTCTGTTCGGCCCGGACGAGACCGAGTCGAACCGGCTGACCGCCGTCTACGAAACGACCGGCAAGCAGTGGCAGGCCGAGCTGCTCGACACCGACAACCACCTCGCCCGCGACGGTCGCGTGCTGGAGATCCTGAGCGAGCACACCTGCCAGGGCTGGTTGGAGGGATACCTGCTGACCGGTCGGCACGGGCTGTTCTCGTCGTACGAAGCGTTCGTCCACATCGTCGACTCGATGGTGAACCAGCACGCGAAGTGGCTGAAGACGATCAACCGGCTGGAGTGGCGCCGGCCGATCCCGTCGCTGAACTACCTGCTCACGTCGCACGTCTGGCGACAGGACCACAACGGCTTCTCGCACCAGGACCCGGGCTTCATCGACCATGTCGTCAACAAGAAGGCCGAGGTCGTCCGCGTCTACCTGCCGCCGGACACCAACACGCTGCTGTCGACGATGGACCACTGCCTGCGGACCCGGAACTACATCAACGTCGTTGTCGCAGGCAAGCAACCGCAGCCCAACTGGCTCGACTGGGAGGCGGCCTCACTGCACTGCGCGCGGGGCGTCGGCGTGTGGGAGTTCGCGAGCAACGACGAGGGCGAGCCGGATGTCGTGATGGCCTGCGCCGGCGACGTACCGACGATGGAGACGCTGGCCGCCGTCGACCTGCTGCGCGAACACCTGCCCGACCTGCGGATCCGGGTCATCAACATCGTCGACCTGATGCGGCTGCAGTCCGAGGGCGAGCATCCGCACGGGCTGCCGGACGCCGAGTTCGACGCGCTGTTCACCACGGACAAGCCGGTGATCTTCGCGTACCACGGCTATCCCTGGCTGATCCACCGGCTCACCTACCGTCGGCGCGGACACGACAACCTGCACGTCCGCGGCTACCTCGAGGAGGGTACGACGACCACGCCGTTCGACATGGTCGTCCGCAACAACCTCGATCGCTACCACCTGGCGATGGACGTGATCGACCGGGTGCCGTCGCTGGGCAGCCGGGCGGTGTCGACGCGGCAGTACTTCGCCGATCAGCGCGCCCGTCACCACGCGTACGTGACGACGTACGGCGAGGACCTCCCGGAGGTTCGAGACTGGCGGTGGACCCCGCGTTAGTCGAGTAGCGCGACCGCGGCGCGGAGGTCGTCGACGAAGAGACCGAGATCGCGGGTGAAGTCCTGCGAGCGGACGACCGCGGAGGGGTGGACGGTCGCGATCGCGGTGCCGCCGTCGGGGAGCTCGAGTTTCTCGCCCCGGTGCTGCGTCACTTTGAAACTCGGGCCCAGCAACGACCGTGCGGCGACGGCACCCATGATCACGACCAACGCGGGCTTCACGATCTCGAGCTCGCGCGCGAGCCACGGGTGGCAGGCGGTGATCTGCCCGGCGGACGGCGTCTTGTGGATCCGCCGTTTGCCCTCGCGCTCGAACCGGAAGTGCTTCACAGCGTTTGTCAGGTAGACGTCCGACCGGTCGATCCCCGCCTCCTCCAGCGCACGGTCGAGCAACCGCCCGGCCGGACCGACGAAGACGTGGCCTTCCTTGTCCTCGTGATCACCGGGCGTCTCGCCGACCAGCATCATCCGCGAGCGGACCGGCCCTTCACCCGCGACGGCCCGCTCGGCGTCCTCCCACAACTCACACCCACGACAGTCCCCGAGCGTGGCGCGAACCTTCCGCATCCCACCGTCGCGGGGCACCCACTTCTCAGCCCCGGCAGTTTGCATAGCCCACTTGTACCCGAGCGGCACTAAATCATGACGTCGGCGGGATCAACGCCTGCCGGATGATGACGAGCGCGAACAGGACCAGCGTCAGGCCGTGGACCACCGTGCACCACAAGCAGATGGCGTTGATCTGGAACAGCTCGGCCCAGATCAGGTAGCAGATGAACACGACCCCGACGAGTACGGCGGCCAGGCGCAGCCGAGCCGGCCACGGTGACGACGTACGCCAGAGCGGAGGCACCGAAAGCGCCGTCATGCCGACGAAGAAGCCGAGGCCGAGCAGGGCGACCGGGATGCCGAACACCTTCGAGTACTGACTACTGGTGACCTTGGCGCAGTTCACGACACCCGTGTCCGGGCACGCGAGCGTCGTACCAGCCGTGAAGTGTTCGTAGGTCAGGTATCCGGCGACCGCCAGACCTGCGATTGACACCACCAACGTGGCCCATGGGATCCAGCCCAGTGATGTCTGGGAGGACCGCTGTGCTGTGTCGCTCACGGTCAGCTGCCGCTGCCGAGCTTCGAGGCCGCCGCGGTGACGGCGGAGCTGGTGCACACGTTGGCCGGCTGGTTGTTGGTGATCTTGCAGATCGCCGCCGTGTACACGTTGGCCGACGCGATGACGGCCTTGGAGATGTCGTTGTTCGGGTCCTTCAGCGCGTCCGCGACCTGCGCCTGGGTCTTGCCGGCCAGCAGCTGCGGGCTGTACGTCGCGCCGGACGACACGAACTTCCCGCCGATGTCGATGAACGGGATCGACCCTTCACTCGAGACGTACGGCGGCTTGTTGTACGTCTCGAACGTCTTCTCGTCGTCGGCGGCCGGGGTGTCGAGCGGCTTGTACCCGTTCCCCTCCTGCTCGTTCGTCGTCGTCTCGACGCCGGTGAAGGCGAGGTACTGACTCGTGAACGTCGCGCCGTGGAACGACAGCGTCGGCGTGTTCGGGAACTCGTCCGCGGATGCCGAGTGCGTCGTACCGAGGTTGCTGAACGTGCCGAACCGGGACAGCGCGACCGTCACCGGCCAGCGCTCGGCCGCGCAGAACGGGCAGAACTCGGCGCCGATGTAGAGCACCTTCGGCTTGCCGTTCGCGGTCAGTGCCGGCGCGGTGATCGCGGACGGCACCGCCTTCACGCCTTCCGTGCCGACCGTCGAGAACGTCGACTCCGGGATCGAGGAGAGCGCGGTGATGAGGGCCGCGTCGGCGGCGCCGGTCGGACCGGTCGCCGTCTTCTTGCCGCCGCCGACCAGCCGGATCGTCACCAGCCCGCCGACGATCACGATGACCAGGACGACCGCACCCACCGCGAGCAGAAGGCGCCGCCGGCGCTCCGCCGCCTGCTGGGCGGCGAGCTGCGCTGCGATCCGCTCCCGGGCCGCAGCCTTCTGTTCGACACGCCTTGCCATGACTCTCCTCTGATCGCGCACGGGCTCCTGAAAGACAACTATCCATCGGTCCCGGAAGTTCCTGTCCTTCTGTCACCGCGAGATTACAGATCGCGAGAGTTACGGCAGATACGAGGTCAGGGTCCCGGGCGTCAGGCCGGCATCGGAGCGAGCGGCAACGTGCTGGTCCGGCCTCACCAGTAAAGCCCCATCGGCAAGCAGACCGGCCCACTCCATGCCGTTGCCGATCCGGTGGACGCGGACCGTGTCGCCGAAGTCCGGCGCGTCCGGCCCGGCGATGACGACGCACTCCGGCCCGCAGAGATCGAGCGTGGATCGGCCATCGGGCAGCTCGACGTGGGGCAGGCGCGTACCTACCTGACCCGTCAGCGCATCGACGTACCCGTCATCTGCGTAGTTGTAGCGCGACATGATCGCGCCGGTGTCGATCTGCTGCGCCACATCGGCGGCGTTGCTCGGTGTCTCGATGCCGTAGCGCGCGAAGAAGTCCGTACGGATGCGGGCCTGCTGGGCCGCGAGTACGGCGCGCGGCCGCCGCTCAGGCTCATACGTGTCCAACAGCTCTGGCGCGGCCTGTCCTTTCAGCACCATCGCGAGCTTCCACGTCAGGTTGTGTACGTCGGCGATCCCGGTGTTCGCGCCGTACCCACCCCACGGCGCGCGCTGGTGTGCGGCGTCGCCGGCGAGGAAGACACGGCCGCGGCGGTACTCGTCGGCGACGTGGACGCGGGTGTCCCAGGTGCTGCTGGCAAGGATCTCGACGTCGACATCGTCCTTGCCGATCGCGGCGTGGAGCTGCTCGAGCACGTTGTCCGGGGGAGTGTCGTCGTACTCGAGGTGGAACGACCACTCGTCGGTGTTGTTCTTCGCGAGGATCATGCCGCGGACGACCTCGTTGGCGATATCGCACTGGCTGAACGTGCGTCCGGTGACGAGCTCGGTCAGGTCGGCCCGCACGAACGCGTTCAGGTATTTGTGGGTCGGCGGCAACGTCCAGCCGGTGATGCCGAGCTTGGTACGGATCGGGCTGCCGGTCCCGTCCGCGGCGAGCAGGTAGTCGGCTTCGAGCTGCTCACCGCCGATCGTCGCCGTCACGCCGTCAGGCCCGGCGGTGAACTCGGTGAGCTCCGTGCCGAAGCGCAGGTCGCCGCCGCGTTCGCGTGCGATGTCGGCCAGCACCGGCTCCAGCAGCACCTGCGGGCAGAAGCAGAAGTTGGACGGGCTGGGGTCGAGACCGAGGCCCATCTTGTGGATGTTCTTGAGGTCGAGCGCCTCGGAGTCGATCAGGTTCCGGCCGTGGCGGGCGCCGCCGAAGGCTCCGGCCTTCAACGCAGTCGCCGCGACCTCCTGCACCCGGTTCTCGATGCCGAGCTGCCGGAACATCTCGACGGTCCGGATGTGCACCCCGCGAGATCTCGGCAGCACCGAGGCGCCCGTACGGCGTTCGACCAGGACGAAATCCACCCCGTGGTACTGCAACATGAGTGCTGCCGACAGGCCGACGAGCCCGCCTCCGACGATCAGCACCGAAGTTCGCGCCATGATGTTCTCCTACACTCGGATCTAAAATTACACTCGACTATAAAGTTATAGCTCGATGTAAGCTGGTGTCGCAAGGAGGTGCCTGAATGGCTGGCTTGCGGGAACGTAAGAAGGCGGAGACCCGCGCGCGGATCGCGGACGTCGCGCTGCGGCTGTTCGCCGAGCGCGGCTTCGACCAGACCACGGTCGCGGAGGTCGCCGCGGCGGCGGATGTGTCGGTGAAGACGGTCTTCAATTACTACCCGGCCAAGGAGGATCTGTTCTTCGACCGCGCCGAGGAGATCGAGCAGCGCTGGCTGGAGGCGGTCGCCGATCGGCAAGACGGCGAGAGTCTGCTGGCTGGTCTGCGGCGCCGGTCGTTGGGGCGGTTCGCCGACCATCCGAACGGACAGTCGGCACACTTCCGCCGGGTCCTGGCCGGCAGTCCGTTGCTGCAGGCCAAGGGCCAGCAGATGTGGGCGTGGCATGAGGATGCGGTCGCTGATGCTCTGGCTGCAGAGGTGGATGAGTTGACCGCGCGGATCCTGGCGCATCAGATCTTCAACATCCATCCGCTCGCCCTCCGCATGGTCGAGCGATGGACCGAGGAGGGACTCGAGGCCGACGAGATCCGGGAGCGAGTGCTCGCGTTGGTCAATCGTGCTTTCGACCTGCTCGACCGCAGCGTGGCTGTCGGCGGTGCCGTTTAGGGTTCCCGCCATGGATTGGAAGACGTGGCACGAGCGGTACGACGACCCCGAGTCCGAGCTGTCGCGACGCCTCGAGGCGGTGAAGGAGCAGGTCCGCGCGGCACTCGACCGAGCACCCGCCGGTCCGGTGCCGGTGGTGAGCCTGTGCGCCGGCCAAGGCAGGGATCTGCTCGAGGTGCTGACGGACCATCCGCGTCGGGCGGACGTGCAGGCGAGACTCGTCGAGCTTGATCCTGTGCTGGCCGCCTCCGCACGGGAACGCGCCGCGGAATTCGGCCAGGTGGAGGTCGTCACCGGCGACGCTTCACTGACGGATCAGTACGTCGGGCTCGTGCCGGCGGAGCTGGTCCTGCTGTGCGGGATCTTCGGCAACATCAGCGCCGACGACATCCGGCGGACCGTCGACGCGAGCCCGCAGCTGTGTCGAACCGGCGGAACGGTGATCTGGACCCGCCACCGGGAAGACCCGGATCTGGTGCCGTCGATCTGCGACTGGTTCGAGGCCCGCGGCTTCGAACGCGTCTGGCTGTCCGACCGCGACGCGGGGTTCGGCGTCGGCGTGCACCGCTTCTCCGGCGTACCTGAGCCGCTGATCACCGGGCAGAGCCTGTTCAGCTTCGTTTCGGGCCGAGTATGACGAGAGCCACGAGAAGGAGTACGGCGAGCGCGAGGTAGCCGGCTTCCAGTACTGCGATCGTCGCGACTGCGGCGACGAAGAGTGGGCCGCCCGCGTCACCGAGCTCACGGCCGAGCTCGGCCGTGCCCATGGTCTGTCCGAGTCGCTCGGGCGGAGTGCTCGCGGCCAGCGCCGCGAACCCGAGTGGCGTGATTACGCCTGTGCCTGCACCGATCAATGCGGCGGCGATCAGCAGGAACGCGACGCCAGGTAGTGCGGCGCAGCCGAAGCCGAGCGCCGCCAGACCCAGGCCGACCGTGATCCCGGTCCGGGTCGTCAGCCGTCCGGCGTCGAGCGCCCGGCCGGTCCGGGGCTGCACGACCGCGGCCGTTGCCGCCAGCAACGAAACGGCTGCTCCGGTGGCAATCGTCCCGAGCCCGTCCGAAGCGCCCGTGACCGGCAGGAACCCGACGCCCACCGACAATGCCGCCGTCGCGGCCGCCAGCGCCATGGTCGGTCGGAGGAACACCGGATCCGTGATCCGCCGCGCGAGATCGAGCACGGTCTGCCGCGTCCGCGGCAACGGAGGTACGACGGGTACGGCGACCAGCGCCCACACCGCCACGCTCGCGGCAAGCACCGTCATCACACCGAACAGCAGCCGGAACCCGCCCAGCCACACCAGCCCACCGCCGAGCAGCGGCCCCGCCGTGTACCCGATGCTCTTGTAGAACCCGTAGCTACCGAACGCGCGCCCGTGTTTGCTCGCCGGGTTCAAGCGCGCGACCAGCGTCGAGGCCGCGGGCGAGAACGCCGAGGCGGCCGCTCCTTGTCCGAGCCGTGCCACCCACAGCCAGCCGGGCCGGTCGACGAACACATAGGCACCTGAGGCAACAGCAAATCCGACCAGCCCGAGCAACAGCACCGGCCGCGCACCGATCCGGTCGGCGATGGTCCCGAACACCGGCTTCAACAACACCTCGGCACCGTCGTACAACGCCAGCAGGACACCGAGCGTGAGCAGCGACGTGACGGCATCGGCTGACGATCCGCCGAGGTTCGCCGCCACCGCGTGCGCGCCGAAGGCCGTTGTAAAGCCTGCCGCGTAGAGCGGCCACATCCGGATCACAAAGCCCGAGGGTATCCCGGGCGGGCGGCTTGCCGGATGGTGGGACAGCGGTTATGTTACATAGACGATGTCATATCGCATCGGAGGTGTGTGGGATGGATGAGACCGCTCAGCGGTTGCTCGGGTCGGCGACCCGGTTGTCCCGGGATCCGGAGACGGAGATCGACTGGGACGCGCCGGTCGGCGACGGGTACGGGATGTCGCCGGAGTGGAGCACGCTCTACGGCACGCCGTACTGGGACGAGCTGACCGAGGCTCAGCAGCGGGAGCTGACCCGGCACGAGTCCGCGTCGGTGGCGACCACCGGGATCTGGTTCGAGCTGATCCTGCAACAACTGGTACTTCGGGACGTCTACGACAAGCCGGCCCGGAGCGCCGAGTTCCAGTGGGCGCTGACGGAGATCGCCGACGAGTGCCGGCACTCGATCATGTTCGCGCGGGCGACCGAGCGCATGGTGGAGCCGGCGTACCGGCCGCGGTGGCTGGCGCGCGAGCTCGGGCGGATGTTCAAGACGGTCGCCACGGGCGAGTCGGCGTACGCCGCGATCCTGGTGGCCGAAGAGGTCCTGGACGTGATGCAGCGCGACTGGATGCGGGACCGGCGGGTCGAGCCGTTGGTGCGTACGGTCAACCACATCCACGTGGTGGAGGAGTCGCGGCACATGGTGTTCGCTCGCGAGGAGACCCGGGAGCGGCTGGCCGGAGCCGGTCGCGGACGGCGGTGGGTGAGTGCGCTGGTGATCGCGATCGCGGCCGACATGATCGTGTCGAGCATGGTCGGTCCGGCGGTCTATACGAACGTCGGTCTGGATGTGGATCGGGCGGTCCGTGAGGCGCGGCGGAACGAGCATCACCGGTCGTTGCTGCGGACGAGCTGCGCGAACTTGATGGACTTCCTCGGGTCGCTCGGCCTGCTGACGCCGGCCGCGTCCCGGGTGTATCGGCGGACCGGGCTGCTGTGAGCTACGCAATCTCCGGGGAGTGCTGCTCGGACGCAAGCTGCGTTTCTGTGTGCCCGATGAACAGCATTCATCCGTCGCCGGGCGAGCCCGGGTTCGGGACCGGGGCGAGCCTGTTCATCGATCCGCGGACGTGCATCGATTGCGGGGCTTGTGCTGACATCTGCCCGGTCGATGCTGCCCAGCCGGTCGAGAAGGCTTCGGCTGAGGACGTCGAGCGGAACGCTGCGTACTTCGCTGGGCAGGAGCCGCTGGACGCGACGGACCTCGACAGCTGGGAGGCGCCGACCTACCAGGTGTGGGGCGGTGGACCGCGGCGGGTGCTGGTCGTCGGGGCCGGGCCGGCGGGGATGTATGCGACGCGTGAGTTGTTGCTGCGGACAACAGCTCGGGTGACGCTGGTCGATCGGCTCGAGCAGGTCGGCGGGCTCGTGCGGTACGGCGTGGCGCCGGATCACCCGAGCACGAAGCAGATCATGCAGACCTTCGAACGAATCCTCCAGCACGAGCGAGTGCGCTGGTTGCCCGGAACGGATGCTCGTGAACTGCCGGACGGGTTTGACGCGGTGGTTCATGCTGTGGGGGCTCGGCGGAGCCGGCGGTTAGGGATTGCGGGGGAGGACGCGGCCTGTACTGCCGAGGACTTTGTTGCCTGGTACAACGGGCGGCCGGGGGCGGTCAGACCGGTGGAGCTTGTGGGTCCGCGGGCGGTGATTGTTGGGAACGGCAACGTTGCACTTGATGTCGCACGGATTCTGCTGAGCGATGAGGCGCGGCTACGGGACATGGACGTGTCGTCGGATGTCAGGCGGGTGCTAGCGGCCGGCGGTGTGAAAGAGGTCGTGCTGCTCGGGCGGCGCGGGCCGGGCGAGGCGGCGTACACGGACTCGGCTCTGAAGGAGCTATTGGCCGCGGCGGGCGATCGCGTCGAGCTGCGGCACCACGCCCGCCCGACCGCGTGGACCTCCGAAGGACTCGCGTTGGACGACGGTACGACGATTGCCGCGGGCAACCTGTTTACCGCGATCGGGTTCGAAGGGACGCCGATCGACGGACTGCCGTTCGACCCGGAGCGCGGGATCGTGCCGAACGTCCGCGGCGCCGTCGTCGGCCGGCCCGGGCACTACGTGGCGGGCTGGATCAAACGCGGCGCTCGCGGCGGGATCGGCGTGAACAAGGCCTGTGCGCAGGAGACGGTGATGGCGCTGGTCAGTTCGTCCAGGGCCCCAGCTTCTCCGGGTTCCTGATCGCCCAGATGTTCGTGATGTGATCGCCGTCCACGTCGAACGCGATCACGGTCTCGATCACGCCCTCGAACTGGATCACCAGACCGGGCTGGCCGTTCACCACGCGCTCGACGAGTTCGCGGCCGAGCATGAACACCGGAAGCCCGGCGAAGTACGACGCGACGTCTGTGCCGCCGTGCACCGGCTCGAGTGCGGCCGTCACGATACCGCCGCCGTCGGCGACCGCGGTGACCTCGGGGTCGAGCAGGCTGACGAGCTTGGCGATGTCGGTCGCCTCCCACGCCTGCTTGAACTGCCGGATGAGCTCCGCCCGGTGCGGGGAGGGCGCGGCCGGGAGTTGCGCGTCGCGGATCCGCCGCCGGGCCGAGGATGCGAGCTGACGGCAGGCAGCCGGAGTACGACCGACGATCTCGGCCACCTCCGGGAACGGGTACCGGAAAACGTCGTGCAGGATGAACGCAACGCGCTCGGCGGGTGTCATCGCGTCGAGTACGACGAGGAACGCCATGTTGACCGACTCGTCCAGCGTGACGCGGTCGGCTGGATCACTGGGACCGGCCGGCTGACCGGTGTGCCACTCGGTGCTCTCCGGGAGCGGCTCGGGGATCCACTCACCGACGTACCGCTCGCGCCGGGACCGCGCGGAGCGGAGCAGGTCGAGGCAGATCCGGCTGGCGACCTTGGTCAGCCATGCGGCCGGATTGTCGATCGCCTGCTGCTCGGCCGGCGTCATCGCGTACCACCGGGCGTAGGTCTCCTGGACCACGTCCTCCGCGTCGGCCAGCGACCCGAGCAGCCGGTAGGCGAGGTTGATCAGCTGCCGCCGCTCGCTCATGATCGCGCTCAGGCCGGGCTCGCTCATGTCGATCCTCTCCTCGTTCATACTCCGTACGACGGGGCAGCCCGGCGAACTGTGAGGTCTGACAGTCCGCGCCGCTGTCTCGTCGTAGCGATCATGACCACAGACAACGCAGTAGCCGAAGTAGATATCCGTGAGCGTATCGACAGCCTGCTCGACGCGGTCCAGACCGGGGACCTGGAGACGTTGAGGACGATCTTCGCGCCGAACATCGTCTCGTTCGACATCGAAGCGCCGCTGCGGCACCTCGGCGCGGAGAAGAAGATGTCGAACTGGGAGCAGGTCTTCACCGTCTTCCAGCTGCCGCTCGAGTACGAGACCCGCGACCTGACGGTGCTCGTCGACGGTAGCCTCGCGGTCGTTTACAGCCTCAACCACATGAACGCGAGCCTGGGCACCGGCGGCAAGATCGACTACTGGCTGCGCTGGACGTCGGCATGGCAGAAGATCGACGGACAGTGGATGATCGTGCACGACCAGGTATCGGTTCCGACGTACTTCCCAGAGGGCCGGGCGGCGATGGACCTCATGCCCTGAGCCAGGACGGCCACGGCTTGAGTTCGCCGGCCGTCTCCGCCAGGGCGGCGAGCCCACGCTGGGCCGTGGGGTGCGGCGCGAGGAGGAAGCGGAGGCTGTCGGGCAGCTCTCCGCAGGCCTCGGCGAGCGTCCGGCCGAGACTGTAGAGGTCCATCTCGGCGGAGACCGGCTCGCACGCTTCTTGTGCCGGCGACGCGTAGCCTTCGGTTCCGACCGGATGCCCGGCGGGCTGCTCGCTCCCGATCCGGCGCGCGCTGCCGTAGTCGATCAGCACCGGCCTGCCGTCCCGCAGTACGACGTTGTCCGGTTTCACGTCCAGGTGGGCCAGCTCGCGACGGTGCAGGTCCATCAATGCAGGCAGCAACTGTGCTCCGAGATTCGCCGTCTCGGCGATGCTGAGGAGTCCGTTGTCCTCGAGTTCGTCGGCGAGCGTGGGGCCGTCGACGTACTCGACGAGGATGTGGGGGATCGGGTCGTCGGTTCCGTCGGCGAGCAGCCGCGGGAGAGCCGGATGCAGGTTGCCGGCGAGTGCGGCCGTCTCGCGTCGGAGGGACTTGACCGCGCGAGGATGGTGAATCTGATGAGGGCGTGCAGCCTTGAGTACGGCGGGTGCCCAGAGCCGGACCGACCACGCCAGCCAGGTCTCGCACCGGTGGCCGATGCCGAGGCGCTCGATCGAGAACGTTCCGCCGGGCAGCTCGCAGCCTTCAGCCCAGTCCCAGACGGCGAGGCCGTCAACGTCATCGGTCGGGGTGTCGACAAGCATGGTGAGTCTCCGATAGAAGAGGTGAAGCCTGCCGCCGGGATGCGCCCCGGCGGCAGGCTGGTGGGTCAGCCGCGCGAGCGGCTGCGGGAACGGCTGCGGCTGCGCGAACGGGACCGGCTACGGGACCGTCCGTGGTGCATGACAGGCTTGATGCGCATGGTGTTCACCTCCTTCCGGCGAGTTGGTGGTCGAGAGTGACGACCCGGTCGGCGATCGCCGCCAGGTCGCGATCGTGGGTGACCATCAGCACCGTTCGGCGCGAGGTCCCAGTTGTCATCGCCCGGATGGCCTGGATCACGGTGGCGGCCGAGACCGGGTCGAGCGAGGCGGTCGGCTCGTCGAGCAGCACCATCGGAGCGGATGACACTGCGGCTCGGGCGAGCGCGACCCGGCGGCGCTGACCGCCGGACAGCCGTACGCCGCCTTCGCCCAGCGGAGTGTCGTAGCCGAAAGGCATCCCGTCGGCGAACTCGTCCACCAGGGCGGTCCGTCCGGCCGCGATCACGCCGCCGCGGGTCGCGTTCTGGTTGCCAAAGGCAATGTTCTCGGCGACCGTTGCGTCCAGCAACCAGGGATCCTGCGGGACGAACGCGAACCGGTCGCGCAGGCTGCGCTGGTCGCAGTCGCGGAGGTCCACACCGTCGATCAGGATCCGGCCGGCATCGACGTCGTACAGGCGGAGGAGCAGGTGGAGCGAGGTGCTCTTGCCGATCCCGCTCGGGCCGAGCAGGCAGACCGTCTCGCCGGCCGTGATGTCGAGGTCGAAGTTGTCCAGAACTGGGCGGCCGGGTTCGTAGCCGAAGGACACTCGCTCGAAGCGGACGCCGGAGCGCAGCCGGGGCGCCGGGCGAGCGTCGTACCGGTCCTCGACGACCTCGTCGCAGTCGAGTACGTCGCGGACGCGGACCGCGCTGGCTCCGGCCTTCGCGAGTACGACGGACAGACGGGTCAGGCCGCGGACGGGGGAGTAGAGGTCGCGGAGGTAGGCCAGGACGACGAGGAGCCCGCCGACCGAGAGCGCACCGGTCAGCACGTGGCGTCCGCCGACGACCAGGACGAGCGCAGTGCCGATCGCGAGCACGATGTCCGCCATCGGAGTCCAGCGGGCGTCCACGTCGATGGCGCGGAGCTCGACGTCGAGGACGGCGCGGTTCCGGGTGCCGAAGATCGCGGCGGCGCGGTCGATCCGGCCGAACGCCTGGACGGCGCGGACGTTGCGGAGCAGATCGGTTGTTGCCCCGGCCAACCGTCCGGACTCGGTCCGGGCGGCGTGCTGCGCGGCGCGGATCCTGCGGCGCTGGCCGACCGCGAGTACGGCGAGCACCGGGGCGACGGCCAGGCCGATCAGGGCGAGTTCGGGGTCGAAGGCAACGAGCAGGGCGAGTACGCCGGCCAGCATCACCGCGTCGGGCAGGAACGAGGTGGTCATCGCGACGACCGCGTCGAGGAGGCGGCCGACGTCGGTGGTGAGGCGGGACACCAGCTCGCCGCTCCGCATCCGGTCGTGCCAGCGGAGCGAGCGCGTCATCGTGCGCTGGAACATGGTCGCCCGGAGCGAGGCCCCGATGCGCTCGGCCGCGCCCTCGACCGTCCGCAGACTCGCCATGTCGAGCAGCCCGACGATCGCGGACAGCAGGACGCCGGCGGCCGCGGCCAGGACGAGCACGGCAAGCGGGCTCGCCCCGAGGCTCGCACCAAGCCCCGAGCCCGGCCCGGCTGCAGAGCCCGGCCCGGGGCGGAGGGCGTGGTCCACCGCTAGGGCGAGGGGCCAGGGGCGGAGCAGGACCGCGCCGACTCGCAGTACGACCAGGCCGGACGCGGCGGCGAGAGCGGGTAGCTCCGGTCGTGCGGCGGGCCCGGCGACTGCGAGCGACAGCGGAAGTTTCATGCCGACAACGCTCGCCGTCGGCTGGTCGGCTCCGGTAGTGCACCTTGGTACTAGGACCGTTGTCGGGCTGCCGTCCGGCGGTGGACGCACCCTACGATCCCTGACATGGGGAGACTCCGACGTGCGGACAAGGGACCGATCTCGACGGTCGGCCTTCTGGTGCGCTTCACAGCAGCCGGGTTGATCGTGCTGCTCTCGCTGGCTGCACTGATTGCGTTCGTCGCGCGGCAGGCCGGCGTGGAACAGGCGACCGAGTCCGCGCGACAGGTGACGTACGTGACCGCGCGGGGTGTGGTCGAGCCGCGGCTGGACGCAGCGGTGATCGCTGGGCAGCCCGGTGCGCTCACGGCGTTCGACCAGGCGATGCGGAGGTACGTGCTGCAGGGGTCTCTTGTCCGGGTGAAGTTGTGGAACGCCGACGGGCGGATCGTCTACTCGGACGAGCCGCGGTTGATCGGTCAGCAGTTCCCGCTCGGAGCCGAGGAGCAGGAAGCCCTGCAACGCCAAGGAAGCAGCGCATCCGAGGTCAGCGACCTGAGCCGGCCGGAGAACAAGTTCGAGATCCCCTACAAGAAGCTGCTCGAGGTGTACGTCGAGGTGCGCGGCACGAACGGTGAACCGATGCTGTTCGAGGCGTACTTCGAGTACCGGGCAGTCACCGAAGCCGGACAGGCAGCGTGGCGACGGTTCGCACCGCCCTCGCTGGGAGCATTGCTGGTGCTGGAGTTGGTGCAGATTCCGTTCGCGTGGTCGCTCGCCCGACGGGTGCAGCGGCAGCAGCGGGATCGCGAGCGGTTGCTGCAGCATGCGGTGGACGCGTCAGACGCCGAGCGCCGACGAATCGCGGGCGAGTTGCACGATGGCGTCGTACAAGAGCTGACCGGCTTGAACTACGCGCTCGACGCGATGCGGCTCGGGCATCCGACCGAGGGACAGCGGGCCGAGTTGATCGCGGACAGCGCGAGCCGGCTGCGCGGGAGTATCGGGTCGCTTCGCTCGTTGCTGGTCGACATCTACCCGCCGAATCTCGCCGAGGAGGGGCTGACGTCGGCGTTGGCCGAGTTGGCTGCCGGGCTGGAGCGGGCGGGGATCGAAGTACGGCTGGAGACCGACGGCGCGGAGGAGTTGCCGCCGGCAGTTGCCGCGTTGTTGTTCCGTACTGCGCAGGAAGTCGTGCGGAACGTTGCCGCGCACAGCGGGGCCGGCGAAGTACTGATCAAGGCCGGTCGTTCGGACGGGCGAGGGGTGTTGATCGTGGACGACGACGGGCGTGGATTCGATGATTCGCGGCTCGGGGAGCGCAGCAGCCGCGGGCACCTCGGGCTACGCTCGATCGGCGACCTGCTCGCGGAATCGGGTGGCACACTGACGGTCCGGGCCGCGCCCGGTCAGGGGACACGGGTGGAAGCCGAGGTACCGATGTGACGCGGGTGATCCGGGTGTTGATCGCCGACGACCATGCGATCGTCCGCACCGGCCTGTCCCAGTTGCTCGGTACTGCGGACGACATCGAGCTGGTCGGCGCTGCGGGCGACGGGGCCGAGGCGGCGACGATGGCGGCAGAGTTGCGGCCGGACGTCGTACTGATGGATCTGTCGATGCCGGGGACCGACGGGATCTCCGCGACCGAGCGGATCGTGGCGGCGTCGCCCGAGGTGCATGTGCTGGTGCTGACGTCGTTCAGCGATCAGGCGCGGATCCTGGATGCGCTGCAGGCCGGGGCCGAGGGGTATCTGCTGAAGCACAGCGAGCCTGAAGTGATCCTGGCTGGTGTCCGGGAGATCGTGTCAGGTGGTTCGCCGCTGGATCCGAAGGCGGCGCGGGTGCTGCTGACGAACCGGCGCTCGCCGGGACCCGAAACCAAGCTGACCGACCGCGAGCAGGAGGTGCTCGACATGGTCGGCGCCGGCCTGCCGAACAAGACGATCGCCCGACGGCTCGGGATCAGCGAGCGCACGGTCAAGGCACACCTCACGAACGTGTACCAACGCCTGGGTGTCACCGACCGCACCCAAGCAGCCCTCTGGGCCCAACGCCAACGCCGGGACAACTAGGTACTAGTACCAACGTCCGATACCCCCGAGTCGCCCCGTGCGGCACGCTCGAACCATGGACAACAAGGCGCACGAGGCGCACGGGGCGCACCAGGCGCAGAGCGCCCGCCCCGCGGGCGGGCGGGAGACCGCCGGCACCGTGGACGGGGCGCAGGGCCCCGCGGCTGCGGGGCGTGCGGAGCGCGCCGGCGCTGCGGCACACTCGCAGAGCGCCGCGCCCGCGGGCGACGCGCACGGCGCGGGTGGCGCGGAGCGCGTGGATGCAGGGTCTGGGGTGGGTGATGTGCGGCGGAGGCCTGTTGTGCTGCAGGCCGGGCGTAGTGATGACGTGGCGCCGCGGCGGTCTGCGCGGTATCTGGCGTGGGTCGGGAGCGGGGTGCTCGGGCTCGTGGCTGCGGCTGGGCTGGTCGCCGGTGGGACCGCAGTGTGGTCTGCGTTTGATCCGGGTACGCCGGGGCAGTCGCCGGCGCCGTTGTGGTTTCCGCCGCCGGAGACGATTACGCCGCAGAGCGAGCGGATCACCCCGACACCGACCCCGACCGTCGACGATCACGGCGGCGACCGCACTCGTACTCCGAAGTCCGGCAGCACGACCGAGCCGGGAGACGACAAGGGCGGCACCCGCCCGAGCACAGCGAAGACCACAGGGAAGAGCACGGCGACGTCGACGTCCGGCAAGCACGGGTCGGACGACTCCGGGAAGTCTGGTTCAGACGACGGGCCCAACCACCGCTGATCTGGCACGGCCCAGGATGTGCGGACGCGCCGGATTCGGCTGATCGGCAGGGAAATCGAACCGATCGAGCTCCTCGATCACGAACCCGGCCGCCTCGATCGCCGCCGCGGTATCGCGATGCAGATGACACCCGCCGGCGAACAACGACCATACCGTCGCATCCGCGAGACGCTGCATCGTCTCCAGCCGTCCGCCGTCCGCGGCAACATGCTCGTAGAACCTCAACTCGCCGCCAGGGCGGAGTACGCGAAGAGCCTCAGCCAGCGCCGCCTGCTGATCCCGCACCGAACACAGCACCAGCGACACCACAACCACATCGGCTGACCCGTCAGCAGCCGGCAACCGCTCCACCGTACCCTCGACAACCTCGACCGGCACAGGTGCTGTTGCAGCGGCCCGAAGTGCCTGAGCCCGCAGATAGGGCTCCGGCTCGACCGCGAGAACACGAGAGACCTCCGCCGGATAGTGAGCGAAATTGCCGCCGTCACCCGCGCCGACCTCGACCACCCGACCGGCCGCCCCGGCCAGCAGCCGCCGCCGGTGCTCGGCCGCGCCCTCCCGATCCATCGCAGGGCGCACTCGCGTGTACATCCGGGCGAAGATCGGGTGCTTCATGCGGACACGATGTCACCCGGGAATGTCAGAGTGTCGGATTGAGCGTGACCCCGATCGTCATCAGGCTGAAGCTACCGACCGGAGGTGTGCGGGTGAAGTACGTGCTGATGTTCATCGAGACCGAGGAGTTCGCCAAGGAGTTCGAGGCGAAGGGGCCGGCCGAGCGGGAGGAGGCCTATCGGCGGGTGTACCAGTGGTTCGACGACCACCGGGACAAGATCACCGACCGCGGGAACAAGCTCCAGGGCCCGGAGACGGCGACCACGGTCCGGCTGGACGGTGGCGTGGCGATGACCACCGACGGTCCCTTCATCGAGGGCAAGGAGGTCGTGTCCGGGTTCACCGAGATCGACGTCGCTGACCTCGACGAGGCGCTGCGGATGGTGAGGACCTGGCCGGCCTGTCCGGTGATCGAGATTCGTCCGGTGGCAGAGATGTGAGTACCGAGGACGAGCTGGCCCGCGTGGTGCGTGACCACGCAGGTCGGTTGGCCGGTTCTCTGGTCTCGCTGCTGGGTGACTTCTCCGCGGCGGAGGACCTGGTCCAGGACGCGGTCGAGATCGCGTTGAGGCGCTGGCCGGTCGAGGGCATCCCGGATCGGCCGGACGCCTGGTTGTTCACGGTCGCCAAGCGGCGCGGTCTCGACGTACTGCGTCGTCAGCAGAACTACCGCGCCAAGCTGACGGAGTTGCAGCGCCAGGACGACCACCCGGCACCGGACGACCGGCTGCGGCTGATCTTCACCTGCTGCCACCCGGCCCTCGCCCGCGAGGCGCAGGTCGCGCTCACCTTACGAGTGGTCTGCGGCCTGACGACCGCACAGATCGCGGCCGCCCTGCTCGCCTCCGAGTCCGCGGTCGCTCAACGCATCACGAGGGCCAAGCGCAAGATCACCGACGCCGGGATCCCGTACCGGATCCCGCGCGACGACGAGCTGCCCGAGCGCCTCACCGAAGTACTGACCGTCATCTACCTGCTCTTCAACGAGGGCTACCTCTCCAGTACGGCGGAACGCGCACACTCGCGAGACCTGGTCGACGACGCCGAATGGCTGACCGCGCTACTCCACGGCCTCCTGCCCAACGAGCCGGAGGTCGCAGGACTACTCACCCTCATCCGCCTCCACCGAGCCCGTACGGCGGCCCGCTTCACGCCGGCCGGCGAACTCGTCCTGCTCGAAGACCAGGACCGCACGCTCTGGGACCACACAGCGATCTCCGAAGCGACAGCCTTGCTCACCCGAACGGCCTATCGTCACCACGCGCCCGGCGCCTACCAGCTGCAAGCCGCCATCGCGGCCTGCCACAGCGAGGCGCCGACCTGGGCCGAGACCGATTGGCCCCAGATCCTGGTTCTGTACGACATGCTTCTCACGCTCCAGCCGAGTCCCGTGACCTGCCTGCACCGCTCCGTCGCGCTCTCGTTCGTCGAAGGACCGGCGGTCGCTCTAGCCGAGCTCGACCGGCTCGCCCTCGACACCTATCCCTTGTTCCATGCGACCCGGGCGCAGTTCCTCCGCGACCTCGGCCGCGATGCCGAGGCACGCCTCGCAGATGAGCGCGCGGCCGAACTGACGGCCAATCCGGCGCAACTCGACCTGTTGCGCGAGCGGCTGGCCCGCTGAGCCACCATGCTTTCTTCATGGGAGCTCAGGGGCGGGGCGAACGGTTGTGGTTTCTCGACTGGTTGCGGGTGCTGGCGGTGTTCGGGGTGTTCGTGTTCCACACCCTGCGGCCGTTCGACGACGGTGACTGGCATGTGAAGAACACTCAGACGAGCGAGGGGATCTCGATCGCGATCGCATTCCTCGGCTTGTGGGGTCTCGCGTTCTTCTTCATGATCTCCGGCTCGGCCGCCTGGTTGGCGTTGCGGTGGCGGACCGCGACGCAGTTCCTCAAGGAGCGGTCGATCCGTCTGCTGATCCCGTTCGTCGTCGCGTACGTGCTGCTGTCACCGCTGCAATACTTCATCGAGGAGCACCACAAGGGCCGGTCCAGCCAGTCGTTCTTCGGCGACGTACGGACGTTCTTCAGCGATCTCGCCGGACATGCGCCGCTGTGGTTGCGGGACACGTACCACCTCTGGTTCCTCGTCTACCTGATCCAGTTCGCCGTGCTCGGGCTGCCGTTGTTCATGCTGCTGCGCGGCCGGACGGATTGGATCGCGCGGAGATGTCAGCGCCGCGGCTCGATCCTGCTCCTCGCCGTACCGCTGGTTCCGGTGCATCTGCTGCTGCTCGCCGCGCCCGGTCCGGAGCACGGGTGGGGCGAGTTCGTGTTCTTCTTCGACTTCTTCGTCGTCGGGTATCTGGTGATGTCCGACGACGGCCTGATGGCAGCGGTACGACGGGACGCCGTGCCCGGGCTGATCCTCGGCATCGGCGCTTTCCTCCTCGGCGTCGTCACCGGGATCATCGACTTCCTCGACGGCTGGTGGCAGGACCCCGGCTACTCGTGGCAGTACCTCTGGTACTCGCCGCTCATCACGTTCGCCGTCTGGGGCTGGCTGGTCGCCGTGCTCGGCTTCGGAATGCGCGCACCGGCGTTCCAGCGCACGCTGCCGACCCCGCTCGCCCGGGCAGCGATGCCGTACTTCATCGTCCACCAACCGGTCATCCTCGCGATCGCGTACTTCGTCGTGCAGTGGGACGCCGCGATCTGGACGAAGTACGCCGTCCTGCTGCCGTCAGCCTTCGTCGTCTCGGCGGTATTAGCGTGGTTACTGTCGGCGCTCCCTGGGGTCCCGGTCCTGTTCGGCGTCAAACGTGTCGAATCCGGGGCCGTCCCGATCGTCAACAGATCGAAAGCATCCGACTGAGTAGGAGACTGGGGCAATGGGATCGATCGTCACGAAGATCGAGGTCGAGCGGACGGCGGACGAGGTGTTCGCGTACGTCACGGACCCGAACCACTTCACCGAGTGGCAGGCGAACGTCACCGGCGGACACCTCGAGGGCGGCGAGCCGGTCGTCGGCGCGAAGTGCCTGACCCGTCGCAAGATCGGCGGCCGCGAGCGGGACGTGACGTCGCGGCTGACCGAGTTCGACCCGCCGCGGGCGTGGGCTGTGCACGGCGACGAGGGGCCGATCCGGTCGACGGTCAAGGTGTCGGTCGAGCCGATCGCCGGCCGCGACGCGAGCACGGTGACGATCGACCTCGACTTCGAGGGTCACGGCATCGGCAAGCTGCTCGTGCCGCTGATGGTGGTCCCGCAGTCCCGCAAGGAGATGGTGCGGAACATGGCCCGGTTGAAGACCAACCTCGAGAGCTAGCCGCTGCCCTAGACGCTGCGGAGTACCGACACGACCACGCCGAGGATCGAGGCGTTGTCGCCGTCGATGACCTCGTACGCCGGGTTGCGCGGTTCGAGGTACACATGGCCGTTGCGGCGGCGGTAGACCTTCACCGTCGCCTCCTCGTCGATCATCGCGGCGACGATCTGGCCGGAGTGCGCCTCGGACTGCTGGCGGACCACGACGATGTCGCCGTCGCAGATCGCGGCGTCGATCATCGACTCGCCGCGGACGCGGAGCCCGAACACGGTGCCGCGCCCGGTCAGCCCGCGGGGGAGTTGCATGACGTCGTCGACGTGCTCGATCGCGGAGATCGGCGTACCGGCCGCGATGTCACCGACCACGGGGACCGGCACGTTGTCGTCGCTGGTGGACTGCATGCTCGTCTCCTGCAGGAACATCCGGACGTCGATCGGCCGGGAGACCGACGGACTCCGGCGCAGGAAGCCCTTCTCCTCGAGGCTGGCCAGGTGCTTCGACACCGATGACGAGGACCGCAGCCCGACCGCGTCACCGATCTGCCGACTGCTAGGCGGGTACCCGTGCCGGGTCACCCAGTCGCGAATCACCACGAGGATCCGCTGCTGCCGCTCCGGAAGAGCAGCGCTGTCGAGGTCGCCGAACAGGTCGAGATCAGTCACCGCAGAACCCTATAGCTCTCGGACCTAAAACCTGGTGAGCCCGCGCGCTGTTGATGGGAGGGTGCGGGGATGGGTGGTCCTTCTGAGGAAGTGCTGGACGCGTTCGGTCTGTCGGAGCCGGTGGTGTTGCTGCCGGGTGGGCAGGGCGAGACGTGGCGGTCCGGAGCGGTGGTACTGAAGCGCGCCGTTTCGGAGAGTGTGTGGCGGGCTGAGGTGTTGGACTGCCTACCTGGCTCCGAGGCGTTTCGGATACCTCGGCCCGTGCGGAGCCTTCGCGGTGAATGGGTCGAGTTCGGGTGGGAGGCCAGTGAGCTCCTCGCCGGTGCGACCGACGTCCGGCGGCAGGACGAGGTACTGACGGCAGCTGAGGCTTTCCACGAGGCTGTTGCAGGTTTGCCGCGGCCCGACTTCCTTGATGGGCGCAGCGATCCGTGGTCCGACGGGGATCGGGTCGCGTGGGGCGAGCAGTCGTACGACGGCAGTCCGGCGTACGGCGAACTCACGGCGCCGCTCGTTGACGCGTGGCGGCCGGTCGAGCTGGTGGAGCAGGTCGTGCACGGGGATCTGCCGGGGAACGTGATGTTCGCCGACGGGCTTCCGCCGGCGATCATCGACTGGCCCGTGTACTGGCGACCGCCGTCATGGGCGTCGGCGGTCGCCGTTGCCGACGCACTGTGCTGGTACGGCGCGGAACCCGAGCTCGCCGCGCGCTGGGCACACCTGCCCGAGTGGGGCCAGATGCTCATCCGCGCGTTGATCTACCGGATGACGACCGAGGACCTGGTGGCCGGGCAAGACTTCTGGGCAGGCGTCGCTCGCACGTCCTACGAGCCGGTCATCGAGGTGGCCCTCTCGTACGCCGGCTGACCAGCCGCCCGGATCGCGAGCGGAATGGTGCCGACGGCAAGTACTCCGAGCCCCGCGCCGATCCAGCCGACCGAGGAGTACCCGGCGCCCCCGTCCAGCGCGAGCCCGCCGAGCCACGGCCCGACCGTGATCCCCACGTTGAACGCGGAGATGTTGAACGCAGCGGCCAGCGTCGGCGCGGATCCGGCGACGCTGAACACCCGCGAGTTCACCGCCGGGTTGGACGCGAACCCGAACGTCCCGACCGCGATGATCGCCGGTACGGCGAGCCACGGAGTACGTGTAGCGAGCGCGAGCACGATCGCGGCGACGATCACGCCGGTCAGGCTGAGGGCCAGCGTGCTGAACGGGCGTTGGTCCGCGGTCCGTCCACTGACCGTGATGCCGATCAGCGCGCCGACGCCGTACAACGCCAGGATCGCGGGCACCCAGCCGTCCGACAGTCCGGTGGTGTCGGTGAGCAGAGGAGCGAGGTAGCTGAAGATCACCAGGATCGCGCCGGTCGACAGCGCGGTCGTGCCGTAGGCGAGCCACAGTTGCGGATTCGCCATGCTGCGCACCTCCTGCCGCAGCTCGGGAGTCCGCTCCGCCCGGCCCCGCGGGATCGTGGCGACGACACCGATGATCGAGAGCGCCGACGTCGCGGCAACCGCCCAGAAAGCGGATCGCCAGCCGAGGTGCTGGCCGAGCAGCGTGCCCGCGGGCAGGCCGACGATCGTGGCGACGGTGAGACCGCCGGCCAGGATGCTCATCGCCTTGGCGCGGGCCTCCGGTCCGGCGAGCTCGATCGCGGTCACCGAGGCGACCGCCCAGAATCCGGCGTACACGAAGGCTCCGGCGACGCGGGTCGCGAGGAGGACGCCGTACGACGACGTCAGCGCGCCGGCGACGTGGGTGAGCGCGAAGATCGCCAGGAACGCGAGCATCGCTGCGCGGCGGGACCAGCGCAGGGTGGTGACGGCCAGGATCGGCGCGCCGACGAGCATGCCGACGGCGAACGCCGAGATCAGCAGGCCGGCGGCCGGGATCGACACGTCGAGGTCGGTCGCGATCTCGGGGAGCAGGCCGGCGAGCATCAGCTCGGACGTGCCCTGGGCGAAGATCGCCAGGCCGAGCAGATAGACAGCGCGAGGCATGGATGTCCTCTCGGATTGGAGCGGCGGGGAGTACTTAGAAGCTGCGGAGAGTCGCCTCGACGACGGCCTGCTGGCTGGCGCGGTCGGCGCCGCGCCGAGCGGTGACGCGGAGGCCGCCGAGAACGGTGAAGACGTACGTCGCGAGGCCGGTCGCGTCCCGCTCCGGGTCGAGCTCACCGCCGGCCTGCGCCGCGCGGATCGCGTTCGTCAGGGCAGTCAGCTTGGACTCGTGGTCCCGGTCGAGCAGGTCGATGATCTCGGCGTCCTTCGGGCCGAGCTCGACGATCGTGTTGATGACGAAGCAGCCGGCCGGATCGTCGGGCTCCGGCTCGACCGCCGCCCACAGGATCCGCCGGACCCGTTCACGGATCGGTACGGCGGCGTCCTCGATGACGTGGAGCTGGGCGGCGGTGAACTGGTCGACGTACCGGCGCAGGGCGCGGTCGAACAGATCGCGTTTGCTGCTGAACGTGTTGTAGATGCTGCTCCGGCCGAGGCCGGTCGCGTCACAGAGGTCCTGCGTCGAGGTCGCTTCGTAGCCGGCCGACCAGAACACGCGCATCGCGGCGTCGATGGCGCGATCCTCGTCGAACGTCCTCGGTCTCGGCATGCCGCCGAGCATAACACGTTTTGAACCGATCGATCCAAAACCGGGGTGACGAATGCGTGAACCATCTGCGCCGATAGCATCCGGGCATCGAGGCGAGTGCCGGATGCTCTTCGACAAGAGCGCAGGTGCTCGCTTTCACTTGGGGGCTCTGATCGTCGATCATCTGGGGAGCACTGTGAGGTTGTTCAGACCTGGGGGGCTGGCAGTCGCCCTCGCCCTGGTGGCGGGTATTACCGTCACCACTTCTGCTGTCGCGGACGGGACCAAGACCGTCTCGTACCGCGGCTACCAAGTAACCGTCCCGGCCAACTGGCCGGTGGTCGACCTGACCGCCGACCCGACGGCCTGCGTCCGGCTCGACCAGCCCGCCGTGTACCTCGGCCGCAGTACGTCGCAGGCCAACTGCCCGGCACACCTCGTCGGCCGCAGTTCCGGCCTGATGCTGGAGCCGCTGACCACGAACACGCCGTCCAGCGACGGCCTACTCCGGCGGTCGGTCACCGACGCCGGCGTGCTGGCGACCGCGTACTACGCACCAGGTGCGGAGAAGGCGGCAAGCGACGTGCTCGCGACCGGTCGAGTGGTGACGAAGACGCCGTCCGCGCGGGTCGCGACGCCCGCCGCGGTCACCCCGTCAGTGGTTGCTACGGGCAACTTCGCCGGGAACGGCTTCGATGCCTGCACCGCGCCGCCACAGTCCACGATGGACGCGTGGCGCCCGACGTACCAGGGGATCGGCATCTACATCAGCGGTGGCCTCCGTGCCTGCGCGCAGCCGAACCTGACTGCGGACTGGGTGGCCACGAACGCAAGCAAGGGCTGGCAGTTCCTGCTGATCGACGTCGGCTACCAGGCGCCCTGCACGACGTACAAGAGCCGGATGTCGTCGGTGGCGTCGACCGCGTTGGTCCAAGGCCGCAACGCTGCGATCAACGCGGTCGCCGCGGCGCAGGCGCTCGGGTTCGCCCAGCGCAGTGCGATCTACACCGACCTCGAGCCGTACGAGTCGACCGCGGCCTGCAAGGCGGCGGTGCTGTCGTATGTGAGTGGTTGGACCCAGGAGCTGAATTCGCGAGGCTACGTTGGCGGCGCTTACGTCAATGCCGCCCACGGAGGGCAAGACCTGGTGAGCGGCTATGCGAGTACCGCATACACGCGGCCGGACAACATCTGGATGGCCCAGTGGAACAGGACTCCGGGCACGATGTCGATTCCGGCTGCCTACTGGAGTAATCACCAGCGCGTGCATCAGTACGACAGCGTCAGTGAGACCAACGGTGGCGTGACCCTGTCCATCGACAAGAACTACCTGAACCTGACCGCTCCGCCGCCACCTGTCAGCAGCTTCACCGTCACCGGTGGCGTTGCGGCGGCGACGCTGCGGTGGACGAAGCCGGCCAACGTGACACTGGGCCAGATCATGGTTCGCAGCGCGGTCGGTTCGACCTCTCCGCCACTGCCGACGTCCGGTACGGCGGTGTACAACGGCGCGGCCAGCCTGTTCACGCAGACCGGGCTGTCGAACTCCGCCAGCTACGCCTACCGCGTCTGGGTGAAGGACAGCAAGGGCAAGATCGGTCCCGGTGTCGACGTGAAGCTCGTCGGGTCGAAGGCGACGATCGGCGCCAGCGCGGCGTCGATCATGTACACGCAGGCGGTGACGCTGTCGACGGCAGTCAGCCGGCTCGACGGCGGGGTGCTGGCCGGCGTACCGGCCGTGCTATACGCCAAGGCGAAGAACGCGAGCAAGTGGTCGACGGTCGGATCGTTCACCACGAACGCCAGCGGGGTCGCGTCGACGTCGCAGAAGCCGGCCGTGTCGACGTACTACATGTGGGGCTACAACGGCGGCGGCGCGGTTCTCGGGACGCGGAGTACAGCTCCGCTCGTCCAGGTGCATCCGGCGCTGTCGGCGTACCTGACGCCGGGCGCGATCAAGCTGGGCGCATCGACGTTGCTGTACGGGTACCTGAACCCGCCGCACGCCGGTACGACGGCGTACCTGCAGCGTCGTTCCGGTACGACGTGGGTGGCGGTCACGACCGGGAAGCTGACGACGAACGGGAAGTACGCGTTCAGCATCAAGCCGACCGCACGCGGCACCTACACGTACCGCGTGGTGTGGCTGGCCGACGCTGACCACCAGGGGACGCAGACCGCGTCGAAGGTGCTAACCGTCAGTTAGGTTGAGGCCGGCCGCCGCACTCCGCGCGAGCTCGATCGCGTGCGCCGCAAGCGGTGAGTGCGTGCGGCCGGCCTGCCACAGCAAGAAGATCTCCCGCGCCGGGAGCTCGGGCGTGAGCTCGTGCAGCGTGAGGCTCGGGTCGTCACGCAGTACGGCGAGACGCGGCGCGAGGGCCGCACCGAGGCCGGCGCGGACCATCGCGAGTAGTGCCTCGTTGCCCTCGGTGCGGAACACGAACTGCGGGCGGATGGTGCGGGCGCGCAGGAAGTCCTCGACCACGGCCTGGTGGCAGATCGGCGGATGGGCGACCAGCGGCAGGCCGTCGAGCGTCTCGAGCGGGACCGGTCCGGCCGGGAAGTGGTCGGGGCGCGCCACCAGGACGTACGGATCGTCGAGCAGTTTGAGCTGATCGATGCCGTCGCCGCCGCAGCCGTCGAAGAACATCAGGTCGAGCCCGGTGAGATCGGGATCGTCGGTCTCCTCCTCGAACAGCCGGATATCGCAGCCCGGATGCGCGTCCCGCAAACCGCGGATCACCTGCGGCAGCAGCGTGTTCGAGACGGTCTGGAACGTGCCGATATCGATCCGGCTGTCGCCGGCACGGAACCGCTCGATCCCGTCGCTGAGCTCGTCGGCGCGGCGCAGCAGGTCGCGTGCGTGCTGCAGCAGGACAGCGCCGAGCGGCGTGATCCGCACCGGCTTCGGCCCACCCGGCCGGTCGAACAGCGGACCGCGGGCGGTCTTCTCGAGTACTGCGATCTGCTGGCTGACGCTCGACTGGGTGTACCCGAGCCTGCTCGCGGCGCGGCCGAACGAACCCTCGTCGGCGACGGCAGCCAGCGTCGCCAGATGACGCAACTCGTACATGACGGCAATCTATCGCCATCGGCGATTGCTTTGATAAGAATCAATCGCTTTTCACGATCGCCTGCCGCCTCCTACGGTCGTTCGTATGGAGAACATCTACGAGGTCAACGGCATCGAACTCTGCGCGGAGACGTACGGCGATCCGGCCGATCCCGCCGTCCTGCTGATCCACGGCGCCACCGCGTCCATGCTGTGGTGGGACAGCCGGCTGTGCACCGAACTCGCCGCCCGCGGGCGGTTCGTGATCCGCTACGACCAGCGCGACACCGGCCGGTCGACGTCGTACCCACTCGGAGAACCGGGGTACGCGATGAGCGACCTGGCCGCCGACGCCGTCGGTCTGCTCGATGCCCTCGGCATCGACAAGGCGCACGTGGTCGCGCAGTCGATGTCCGGCGGTACGGCGCTGATCCTCGGCGTCGATCACCCGTCCCGCGTCGCCTCCCTCACCTTCGTCTCGACGAGCACCGGCGACGAAGGACTCCCGGGGCCATCACCTGACATGCCTCACCTGGGTACGCCGGACTTCGCCGACCAGGCCGCCGTCGAGGAGTACGTCGTACGCGCGATCGAGGCGGAGGCGGCCGGCCACTTCGACGAGTCGGTCGCCCGGGCCCTGGTGGTGGAGGACATGGCTCGGACGACGGACTACGAGGCGGCGATGTCGAACCACTATGCGATGACCTTCGACGGCCCACGCAACGGCTCCTTCGCGGACCTGACGATGCCCGTTCTCGTTATGCACGGAGACGCCGACCCCTTGCTCCCGTTGCCGCACGGTGAGGCTGTGCGTGACGCCGTACCCGGCGCTCGGCTGGTGGTACTTGCGGGCATGGGGCATGGGCTGTCCGCGCCGTACTGGAAGACGTTCGTTGATGAGGTGACGGGGCGATGAAGTACGCGATCTGGCTGCCGTTGTTCGACGAGTTGTCCGACCCGCGCGAGGTCGCGCACCTCGCGGCGGCCGCTGAGGAAGCCGGGTGGGACGGGTTCTTCCTCTGGGACCAGCTGTGGTGGCGGGAACCGGTCCGGCTGGTGTCGGATCCGTGGATCGCGATGAGCGCGATGGCGATGACCACCGAACGGCTGCGGATCGGCCCGATGGTCTCGCCGATCGCGCGCCGGCGGCCGACCAAGTTGTTGCGCGAGACAACGACCCTGGACCGGCTGTCAGGCGGTCGGCTGACGCTCGGGGTCGGGCTGGGCAGCGACCGGTTCGCTCAGGAGTACTCGAAGACCGGTGAGGAGGTGAACGACCGGGTGCGAGCCGAGCGGATGGACGAGACGCTCGACATCCTGACGGCGGGCTGGACGGGGGAGCCGGTGAAGTACCGCGGGAAGCACCACTTGGTCGACGACGTGCAGTTCCTGCCCCGCCCGGTCGCTGGTCGAGTGCCGGTCTGGATCGCCGGATTCCCCGGCAACACCAAGCCGATCCGGCGAGCAACGCGGTACGACGGTCTCTTCCCGGTCAACCTCACATCGCCGGACCAGCTCGCCGAGCCGGCCGCCGTACTGCGGGAATTGCGCGGGAATCTGGACAATTTCGACATCGCGGTGGCGCTCGAACCGGACGACGATCCGCGTCCGTACGCAGACGCCGGCGCCACTTGGTGCCTGATGGACGTCGACCCGACGACGCTGCGGCTGGACGACGTACGCGCGGTGATCGCGGCCGGTCCTTCCCAGTAGGGGGTTCTCCTCTCCGGTGCATAGGTGTCTAATCGAACCGTGGCCAGCGTCAGTGGACAGGCTGGGATCACCGAGCGCACCGGAACGACTGCTGTCGGACTACGACGGCGGCCACTCGGGCAGGTGATCGGCAAACTCTTGTCGACGACCGATCACAAGGTGATCGGCCAGTTGTACCTGGTCACGTCGTTCATCTTCTTCCTGATCGCCGGCGTGATGGCGCTGGTCATGCGCGCCGAGCTCGCCGAGCCGGGTCTGCAGATCGTGAACGAGGAGACCTACAACCAGCTCTTCACGATGCACGGCACGATCATGTTGCTGCTGTTCGCGACGCCGCTGTTCGTCGGGTTCGCCAATGTGATCATGCCCGTGCAGATCGGTGCTCCGGACGTGGCGTTCCCGCGGCTGAACATGTTCAGTTACTGGCTGTTCCTGTTCGGCGGCCTGATCACGGTCGGCGCGTTCTTCACGCCGGGCGGTGCGGCCGACTTCGGCTGGACGGCGTACTCGCCGTTGTCGAACGCGGTCCGCTCGCCGGGTGTCGGCGCGGACCTGTGGATCATGGGTCTGTGGATGGCCGGTCTGGGCACGATCCTCGGCGGCGTCAACTTCATCACCACGATCGTCACGATGCGGGCGCCGGGTATGACGATGTTCCGGATGCCGATCTTCTGCTGGAACATCCTGGTGACGTCGATCCTGGTGCTGATCGCGTTCCCGATTCTCGCGGCGGCGCTGCTGGTGCTCGAGGCGGACAGATCCTTGGGCGCCCATGTGTTCGACTCCGCCAACGGCGGCGCGATCCTCTGGCAGCACCTGTTCTGGTTCTTCGGGCATCCCGAGGTCTACATCATTGCCTTGCCGTTCTTCGGCATCATCACCGAGATCCTGCCGGTCTTCAGCCGCAAGCCGGTCTTCGGCTACATCGGTCTGGTCGCGGCGACGATGGGCATCGGCGCACTGTCGATCGCGGTGTGGGCGCACCACATGTTCGTGACCGGCGCGGTGAACCTGCCGTTCTTCTCGTTCATGACGTTCTTGATCGCGGTGCCTACCGGGGTGAAGTTCTTCAACTGGATCGGGACGATGTGGGGCGGTTCCCTGTCGTTCGATACGCCGATGCTCTGGGCAGTCGGCTTCCTGACGACTTTCCTGTTCGGCGGCCTGACCGGGGTCATCCTGGCCTCGCCGGCCTTGGACTACCAGATCTCCGACACGTACTTCGTCGTTGCACACTTCCACTACGTGGTGTTCGGGACCGTGGTATTCGCGATGTTCGCCGGGTTCTACTACTGGTGGCCGAAGATGACGGGGCGGATGCTCGACGAGCGCTGGGGGAAGCTGCATTTCTGGCTGCTGTTCATCGGATTCCACACGACGTTCCTGGTGCAGCACTGGCTGGGTGTCGAAGGAATGCCGCGGCGGTACGCCGACTACAAGTCGTTCGAGGGCTTCACGACCCTGCACCAGGTGTCGTCGGTCGGTGCGTTCATCCTCGGGATCTCGACGCTGCCGTTCTTCTGGAACGTGTACAAGTCGCGGCGGCATCCGCGCGTCGAGGTCGACGATCCGTGGGGTTGGGGCCGGTCGCTCGAGTGGGCGACGAGCTGCCCGCCGCCGCGGCACAACTTCGACAAGCTGCCGCGGATCCGCTCGGACTCGCCGGCCTTCGACATGCACCACCCGGACATCGCGCTGGCCGAGTACGTCGACAACCAGACCGGTGACGGCGGCTTGCTCGACGCGGGGGAGGACGCTGGGCGCGTCAGGCACCTCGGGTCGACCGACACCGAGGACTAGTCAGCTCGCCAGGCGATCGAGCAGGCGGGTCAGTTCTCGCTCCGTCTGTTGGGGTGAGGGGCTGCTCGCGGCCAGCAGGTCGAGGGCTTGTGTGTAGGCCTCGACGTCGTCGCGCTTGTCGAGGTACAGCGCGCTGGTCAGGTGTTCCAGGTAGACGATGTCGGGCAGATCGCGCTGCGGGAACCTGAGGAGCGAGAACGCCCCGCCGGTCGCGGCGTGACCGCTGCTCGAGAGCGGGATGATCTGGAGCGTCACGTTAGGCCGGGTGATCGCTTCGCGGAGCGCGTCGAGCTGACTGCGCAGTACGTCGGGGCCGCCGATCGGGCGATGCAGCACCGACTCCTCGATGACGGCCCACAACTTGAGCGGGGGCTCGCGGTCCAGCACCCGTTGGCGGCGAGTGCGGAGCGCGACAATCCGCTCGATCTCCTGGTCGGTCGGCACGCCCGAGGGAGTCAGCCGCGCGACCGCTCGGGCGTACTCCGCGGTCTGCAGCAGTCCCGGGACGAATTGGATCTCGTACGTCCGGATCAGCTCGGCGGTCGCTTCGAGGCCGAGATACGCGTCGAACCAGTCCGGCGTGACGTCGCCGTACCGATGCCACCAGCCCGGGTCGTTGGCTTCGCGGGCGAGCTCCAGCAGCCGATCCCGCTCGCGCGCCTCGTGCACGCCGTACAGCGTGAGGAGGTCGGCGACGTCGCGTTCCTTGAAGCCGACCCGGCCGAGCTCGAGCCGGCTGATCTTCGACTCCGACGACCGGATCGCCCAGCCGGCATCCGTCCGAGTGACGCCGGCGCGCTCACGCAGCTCCCGCAGATGACCCCCAAGCATCATCCGCAGAGCCGTCGGCCCCACCACATTTCGCCCCGCCATGAAGCGAGTCTACATGATTTTCGAACACATGTTCCCATGCAATCTCATCGCACGCGGGTGCCCACCAGGAGTGAATTCTGCAGGTCCGGAAGGACCACTTCCGTCGCTACCAGGCGTGAATCGGTGAAGAAGAACTCCCGCTTCGGGTCGTTCTCCCGGTACGGCGAATCCGCGGGCAGCGCCTCGACCGGCGTGACGTCGTCGAACACCAGCCGCCCGCCGATCCGCAGCAACTCGACGACGCGATCGGATGGCCCGCCGTCGACGAAGACGAGATCGAACGGCGCTCGCCGCGCCAGCTCGTCGTACGAGTCGCCGTGGATCACCTCGACCCGGTCCTGATCGGCGAACACCCGCTGTGCCGCCGCTACCCGAACCGGATCCAGCTCGACGGTCACCAGCCTGCAGCCCGCGGGCATCGCCGACGCCATCCAAGCCGCCCCCACGCCGACGCCCGTACCCATCTCACCGATCAACCCACCCGCGCATCCGGCAGCCAAGACGGCCAGGAACCTGCCCACTCCAGGCAGGCAGCACGACGGCCCCGTGCCTTCCCGCGAGAGCGGCATCCCGAGCTCGGCGGCAGCTGCTTGCGCCAGCACCACGAGCGGAGGCAGATCCGTCATCGAAGCTCCAGACATCGTCAGCCGGCGCCGATCAGTCGCGGAGGTACTCCGCTCGCCAGCGGAGGATGGTGGGGTCGGTCGGGCTGGGGGCCCGGTCGAGTTGGATCAGGTGGAGGTCGGGGGCGGTGAAGGACCGGATGGCGGCGCGGGTGAGCGGCCAGGGCGGGCCTTGGATGTCGTCGTCGGTCTGGTCGTCGGGGCGCGCGGCAGCGATGACCAGGAGTGTGCCGCCGGGGGCGACCAGCTCGGTGACCTGCTTGATGGCGTCGGGTTGCAGGTTGATCGGGAGCGCCTGGACCGTGTAGATCTCGACGACAAGATCGAAGGCGCGATGCCAGTCGGTCGGCGGAGCCAGCAGGTCGGCGACGATGTAGTGCGCCTTGGAATCCGGGTGGTTCCGGTGGGCTGTCGCGATCGCGGTGGGGGAGATGTCGAACGCGGTCGTGTCGTACCCGCGGTCGGCGATCAGCTCGGCGTCCCAGCCGGTGCCGGCGCCGACGACCAGCGCGGTCTTGTCGGCGCCGTAGGGCTTCGACTCGTTGACCCAGTCGGTCAGCAACTGATGCGCCGTACCGCGATCCCACGGGACGACGGCCGAGCCTTCCGCGGCCGCGGCGTACAGGTGCTCGAACCAGCCGGTCGGGTCGTCGCGGTCGATCGACTCGTGGGCGATCCGCCGGGAGACGACGTCAGGATCCTCACTCATCAGCTGGGCCTTCTTCCGCGAGATCTGGACCGACGTGGATCGCACGCACGGTCTGCACCGTATCAACGTCCGCGGGCCGCTTGTCCTCGCGATAACGAATCACCCGGGCGAACCGCAACGCCATCCCGGCCGGGTAGCGAGGCGACGTCTGTACGCCGTCGAACGCGATCTCCACCACCACCTCCGGACGCAGATAGACGGCCCAGTCATCCCGCCGTACGGCGAGCTCCTGGAAGCGCTCGGTCTGCCACCGCAGGAGCTCGTCCGTCAGCCCCTTGAACGTCTTCCCGAGCATGACGAACTCGCCTGTCTCCTCGTCGCGCGCACCGAGATGCAGGTTCGACAGCCAGCCCGTCCGACGCCCATGACCCCACTCCGCCGCGAGCACGAGCAGATCGAGCGTGTGCGTCTGCTTGACCTTCACCCAGCCGGACCCACGCCGCCCCGCCTCGTACGGCACGGTCAACGACTTCACCATCACGCCCTCATGCCCGCGCCGCACCGCATCCGCGAAGAACGCCTGCCCGGCCTCGGCGTCATCGGTCACCAGCCGCGGGACCTGTCGCTCCTCCGGCACCAGCTTCGACAGCCACTCGTGCCGCTCTGCTCCGTCGAGCCCGAGCAAGTCCTGACCGTCCTGATGCAGGATGTGGAAGAAGTACGGCGTGAGCGGCACGGACTCGGGCCCTGTCGCCGCCCGCGTCGCCGTCCGCGACCCGGTCACCTGGAACGGCTCGGGCCGCCCGTCCGGCCGCAGCGCGATCAGCTCACCGTCAAGCACGACCTGCTGCGCCTCCAGGGCGAGCACCGCGCTGACCACCTCGGGCACCCGCGTCGTAATGTCGTCGAGCGTCCGCGTGTAGACGACCACGTCGTCGCCGTTGCGATGCACCTGGATCCGGATCCCGTCGAGCTTCCACTCGAGCGCCGCCGGCGTACCCGTCTTCGTCAACGCCTCCGCGACCGTGGTCGCCGACTGCGCCAGCATCGGCTGCACTCCACGCCCGACCTGGAGCCCGAACTGCGCCAGCCCGGCCTCGCCTTCGGTCAGTACGGCGACGGCGACCGGAGCAGCCGCCCCGCGCAACATCGCCGCAGCCCGGATCTTGTCCAACGCAATCCCGGTCGCCCGCGCGACCGCGTCCGCCATGACGCCGTCGAGCGCGCCCTGCCGCAACTCGCCGCCGACGAGCTGGCGCAGGAACCACTGCTCATCCGCCGTCGCCCGCGAGAACAAACCGTCCACGGCCTCCCGGCGCCGCGCCTGCACACCGGTGCCTGACATCTCAGCGAGCTCCGCGAACGCCTGGTCGATCTCCTCGACCGTCAGCGACGGCTCGGCGGCCGGCTCCGGCGCGTCCATCAGCGTCCGCCAGCCGACCCCGGTCCGGCGCTGCCGCAGCTCACCGGACAGGTACGTCACGACGATCTCGATCTCGGCCGGTTCAGTGGCCTTGGACAACAGTCCGGCGATGAACTCCGCCTTCTTCAGCCGCGACCTGGTCCCGGCCAGCGCGGCCGACGTCGTGACCACCTCGGAGAGCAACATGAATCCAGTCTCGCCTATGGCACCGACAGGTTGGCTTCCACAACTTTCGAAGTGACACCGGCATCAAGCAGGGTGAATGAAACTTAGCACCGAAGGGGGAACCAACATGCGAAAGATGATTGCGGCAGCCGCCGGTCTGCTCCTGGCGGGACCTGTCCTCACAGCTATGAGCCCCGCCCAGGCAGCCCAGACAGCGCAGGCAGCCCAGACGGCCCAGTCGGCCACTGCCTGCTACATCCAGGCCGGCTCGGTGACCGCGGGGAAGGACCTGGTGGACAAGTACGTCCGGGCGACCTCGCCGATCTCGGTGAATCCGGTCGACACGATGGCGAAACAGCCGTTCGCCGGCACGATCGCCCTGAGCAGCGAGTGGGTCTGGGACGACGACTTCGACGACAACACCGCACTGACGGGCGCCGTGGTCACCGGAGGAGTGCTGTACGACGGCGGCCTGCTCACCCAGACGGGGACCGGCGGGAAGGTCGTCAGCAACCAGATGAACCGCATCGGCGGCGGCTGGAACGACTTCCGCACGCTGACCAAGTCCTGGTCGGCAGACGGCGGAAGCAGCTACCGGACGTACGCCCTGCGCAACGACGGCGTGCTCTACCGGTGGTTCGTCAGCGAGGTCAACGGCAAGCCCGCCTGGCGCTCCGCGGGTTCGTACGCCGGATTCGCGTCGGTCAAGGCGGTCGCGCTGATCAGCAGGACATCGACGTACGACACCCTGCTGGCGACGACTCGTGGCGGCGCCCTGTACACGATCCGCATTCCGCTGACCTCGCCGATGAAGCCGGTCGTCAAGGCGCTGCGGACCAGCACCTGGCAGGGCTTCGAGTCGCTCCTGACGACGCGTTGCGGCCAGTACGGCACGCTGCTGCTCGGCATCGACAAGGACACCGGCTCGGCGTACCTGTACGCCGTTGGGCACGCCAACGGAACCGCGACTGTCATCAACAGCCTCGGCAAGGTGCCCGGGACCTTCAACGACCCGGTCAACTACAGCTGGGCGAGCTTCGTCGATCCGCCGCTGAACGGCGAGTAACCCTCAGGGCGCCGGCGGCAGGTCGTCGAGGAAGTCTGACGTCGGGGTGAAGAACAGGCCACCCGTGACCGCTGTCGAGAAATCGAGCAGCCGGTCATGGGTGCCCTCGGGTACGCCGATGAACATCCGGCGCAACATCAGCTCCGTCACCGCCGGGCTTTTGGCGTACCCGATGAAGTACGTGCCGAACTCCTGCGCGCCGATCGTGCCGAACGGCATGTTGTCGCGCAGGATCTGCAGCTGGTTGCCGTCCTCGTCCTCGATCACGTTCAGCACGATGTGTGCGTTGGCCGCCTTCTTCGCGTCGGGGAACTCGATGTCGTCGAGCTTGGTCCGCCCGACCGCGGCCTCCTGCTGCTCGACGGTCAGCGCGTTCCACGTCTTCAGGTTGTGCAGGTACTTCTGCACGATCACATAGCTGCCGCCGCGGAAGTCGGGGTCCTCGTCGCCGATGAGTACGGCGGCCTGTGCGTCGGCGCCGGTCGGGTTCTCCGTCCCGTCCACGAAGCCGAGCAGGTCGCGCATCTCGAAGTACTTGAAGCCGTGTACTTCGTCGACGACCGTGGCGGCGCCGTCGAGGACGGTCATGATCTGCCCGGCCAGCTCGAAGCACTGGTCCTGGTGGGCCGCCCGGATGTGGAAGAGCAGGTCGCCGGGCGTGGCCGGGGCCTGGTGGGTCGCGCCCTTGAGCTCGATGAACGGATGCAGCTCGGCGGGCCGTGGACCGCTGAACAGGCGATCCCAGACGTCGGAACCGATGCTGGTGACACATGAGAGGTTGCCGTTCGGCACCCGGAAGCCGACCGAGCGGACGAGACCGCTCAGGCTCTCCAGGAGGTCGCGGGTCCGGTCCTCGCCGCCTTCCTCGACCTGGACGACAAGGAAGATGGCCGAGCCGCTGAGCGGCATCAGTACGGACTGCGGCAGCGCATCCGTCGACCTGGATGTTCCCGGATCAGTAACCACCGTGTGTTCCCTCCGTGTGCTTGGCCCGATCTTCTAGAGTCCAGTCATGGACCCGCAACAGCCCGGGCCGCCACCGCAAGACCAACCGCAACCGGGCCCATACTCCCAGCCGGGGCAGTACCCACCGCCCCCGCCCCACCCTGGCCCGTACCCGGAGCAGTGGGGAGCGCCGCCGCCCCAAGCGCAGCCGTACCCGCAGCAGTGGGGCGCACCGGCGCCGTACCCGGCCCAATATGCCTACCGCGAGCCCCGCATCATCCCCGCCGCGCCGGGTACGCCGTTCCACCGGCTCGCCCGTACGGCAAAACACGCGTGGTGGCGCCCGATCGTCGGGACCCTGCTGCTCGGCGCGTTCGTCCTGTTCCTGACGACCGGTGTCGTCGTCGCCTGGACGATCGTGCACCGTGTCGTCGCCGGACCGTTCCCGACGCCGACCGGGACGCACATCTTCCCGAGCGACACCGAGAACCTCGCCGTCACGCTGGTCATGCTCGGCATCCTGACCCCGTGCGTCGGCCTGGCCGCGTGGGTCGTCCAACGCAGGCCGTTCTGGAGCGTCGCCTCGGTCCTGAACAAGATCCGCTGGCGCTGGCTGCTGCTGTGCTGCGTGCCGGCCCTCGGGTACCTCGCTCTGTCGTACGCGATGGGGCTGCTGGTCGACGCGATCTTCCCGCCCGAGGACGCGATCGGGACCGACGGCGGGTCATGGATCGGGTTCGGCGCGTTCGCCGTACCGGCGCTGGTGATCCTGTTCCTGGTGCCGTTCCAGTCGGCCGCCGAGGAGTTCATGTTCCGCGGGTGGCTGATCCAGGCGGTCGGGGCGTACGGCCCGGACAACCCCGACGGCAAGGCCCGCTGGCTGCGGACGATCTTCCGGTCGCCGTGGCCGGGCATCGTGATCGGCGGAGCGGCGTTCGTGTCGGCGCACGGGTACACCGGGTGGGCGATGGCCGACGTGTTCCTGTTCGCGATCACCGTCGGCTGGCTGACGGTCCGGACCGGGGGACTGGAGGCCGGCATCGCGCTGCACGCGCTGAACAACCTGCTCGCCTTTTTGTTGCCTGCGGCAATGGGTCAGCTGTCCGGCTGGGACGAGCAGGGCGGCGCGCCGTGGACGCTGCTGGTCTCGGACATCCCGTGCCTGGCGTTCTACGCGTTCGCGATCACCTGGCTGGCCAAGCGGCAGCAGGTCGCCAGAGTCAGCTGAACCGGCAGTTGAAATACAGGCGAGAACTGTCGGTCGGCTCTGGCAGGCTGTGCCGCGTGACGAACGTGAAGATCGAGGCCGTCCTGTTCGACTGGGGCGGCACCTTGGCGACCTGGCACGACATCGACCTGCGCGAGACCTGGCGAGCTGTCGCCACGGTCCTCGACGAGGAGCAGGCCGACGACCTGGCGGCCCGGCTGGTGGCGGCCGAAGGGTCGATCTGGCGGCGCTCCCGGGACGAGCATCTCAGCAGCACGCTGGAAGAGGTGTGCACGCTGGCCGAGGTCGTGATGAGCCCGGCGGCCCAAGCGGAGTACGACCGGCAGTGGGACCCGCACACCGAGCTGGAGCCGGACGCGATCGAAACGCTCAAGGAGCTACGGGCGCGCGGGCTGAAGGTCGGCGTGCTGTCGAACACGATCTGGCCCCGGCAGCGGCACGAGGCGATCTTCGCGCGGGACGGCGTCCACGAGCTGCTCGACGGTGCGGTCTACACCAGCGAGATCGCGCACACGAAGCCGCACCCGGAGGCGTTCCTGGCCGCGATGCGGGCCGTCGGTGTGTCGGAGCCGTCACGCTGCCTGTTCGTCGGCGACCGGCTGTTCGACGACGTTTGGGGCGCGCAGAACGTCGGCATGCGGGCCGCGCACCTGCCGCACAGCGCGATCCCGACCGAGCAGATCGGCCACACCGAAGGTACGCCGGATGCCACGATCCAGCGCCTGTCGGAGCTGCCGGCGCTGATCGACAGCTGGAACTGACCCCCGACATACCGAAGGACCCCCGAGCCGGATCGCGGCTCGAGGGTCCTGAGGGGTTTCGGAGTGGGTGTTACGCGGCCAGCGTCGGGTCTGCCATCAGGCGCAGGCGGCCCAGCGCCTCGCGCTCGATCTGGCGAACTCGCTCCGCCGAGATGCCGTGCACTGCGCCGATATCGGCCAGCTTGGCCTGGCGGCCGTCGTGCAGGCCGTAGCGGCGCCGGATCACGTCCGCGGACCGCGGGTCGAGCTGGTCGACCAGACTGAACAGACCCGAACGGTCGGACGCGTCCGCGACCAGCTGGTCCGGACCCGGCGCGGTCTCGGCCGCGATCAGGTCACCCAGCGAGGTCTCGCCCTCGTCGTCGACCGGGCTGTTCAGGCTGATGTGGTCCCGGCCGATGCGGATCAGTTCAGTGACCCGCTCCGGGTCCAGGCCCAGCTCCGCCGCGATCTCGTGGATCTCCGGCTCCCGCCCGAGCTTGCGCTCCAGCGTGCGCCGCGCCGACCCGATCTGGTTGAGCTGCTCCACCACGTGCACCGGCAGCCGGACCACACGGGCCTGCTGCGCGATACCGCGGGTGATGGCCTGCCGCACCCACCAGGTCGCGTACGTCGAGAACTTGAAACCCTTCCGGTAGTCGAACTTCTCCACCGCGCGGATCAGCCCCGTGTTGCCCTCCTGGACCAGGTCCAGCAGCGGCATCTGGGACCGCCCGTACCGGCGGGCGATCGACACCACGAGCCGGAGGTTCGCGGTCACGAACCGCTGCTGTGCGCGCCGGCCCGCTTCGGCCAGCCACTCCAGCTCTTCCTCCGTCGCATATTTGGGCGCTCCGCCCTTCTTACGTCCAACCCGCCCCTCGGCCAGCAGCTGCTCCGCAAGGAGTCCTGCTTCGACCGTCTCAGCGAGCTCGACCTCTTCCTCAGCCGTCAGCAAAGGAGTCCGTGCGATCTCTTCGAGGTAGAGACCTACACTGTCCTTGCCGTCGATACCGTCGTCCGTGGACCGGACACGAGCCATGCGAGCCACCGAAACTCCCTTCGTCGTTACATGGAGAGCAACGCTCGAGTAGGGTTCAAGATTCCGGTACCAGTGTGTAAACACCCTGAAGGTTCCCTGAGAGTTCCCGGCAGTGATTCCGCCGTGGAAACCGGTGTCCCGCAGCTTTGCTGGGGTATTAGGCCTGACACTCCGCGTCGAACCTGAGAATCAGTCCAGAAATCTGTCCCTGGATGTGTTGCACAACACACGTCCAGGGACAGATATTCCTTCTGGTTCAGCTCAGGCCGAGCGTGTCCAGCTCCCAGGCCAGCGAGAACGCGACCTCGCGCCAGGCGTCGTACCGCCCGCTGCGGCCGCCGTGGCCGGCTTCCATTTCGGTCTTCAGCAGTACGTCGGCGTCACCGGCCGCGGTCGCGCGGAGTTTCGCCACCCACTTCGCCGGCTCGACGAAGAACACCCGGGTGTCGTTCAGGCTGGTGATCGCCAGGATGCGCGGATAGCGCTGCGCGGCAACGTTTTCGTACGGCGAGTAGGACTTCATGTACTCGTAGACGGCTTTGTCCTCGAGCGGATTACCCCATTCCTCCCACTCGATCACGGTGAGCGGCAGTGACGGGTCGAGGATCGTGGTCAGCGCGTCCACGAACGGGACCTCCGCGACGATTCCGCCGAACGCTTCCGGGGCCAGGTTCGCGACCGCGCCCATCAGCAGGCCGCCGGCGCTGCCGCCCTGCGCGACGATCCGTTCAGGCCTGGTCCAGCCCGCCTGCACCAGGTGCTCCGCGGCCGCGATGAAGTCGGTGAACGTGTTGCGCTTCGTGAGCATCTTGCCGTCGTCGTACCAGTGCCGGCCGAGCTCGCCGCCGCCCCGCACGTGCACGATCGCGAACACCACGCCGCGGTCGAGCAGCGACAGCCGCGGGATCGAGAACCACGGATCCATCGACGATTCGTACGACCCGTAGCCGTACAGCACGACCGGCGCGTTGCCGTCCTTCGCGACGTCCTTGCGCGCGACCATCGAGATCGGCACCTTCGTCCCGTCCGGCGCCGTCGCCCACTCGCGGTACTGCGTGTACGCCGTCAGGTCCACGCCGCCGAGAACAGGCTGCTGCTTCAGCAATCGACGCTCGCCCGTCGCGACCTCCACGTCGTACGTCGAACCCGGCGTGACGAGCGACGTGTACCCGAACCGGTACCGGGTGTCGTGCCACTCGTCGTTGCGGCCGGGGGAGACCGTGTAGATCGGCTCGTCGAACTCCAGCACCTCAGGCGCGGTGAACGAGCCATCGGTGCGGCGCATGATCGCCAGCTCGGTCAGCGCGTTGCGGCGCCGGTAAAGGATCACGTGGTCGGCGAACGCGTCCGTGCCGAGCAGGCGGCTGGTCTCGTCGCCCTCGATCAGCGTCGTCCAGTCACCGGGGGAGTCGAGCGGCGCGGACGCGAGCGAGAAGTTGGCGGCATCCGCGTTGTGCGTGATCAGGAGCTGATCGCCGGCATGCTCGACGTCGTACTCGACGCCCTCGCGCCGCGGCGCCACGACCACTGCCTCGCCGGTCGGGTCGTTGGCGTCGAGCAGCCAGACCTCGCTGGTCAGCTTGCTGCCGAGCGCGATCATGATCGCCTGCTCGTTGCGCGTGAGGTCGACGCCGACCCAGAAGCGCTCGTCCGGCTCCTCCATGACGAGGACGTCGTCCGTCGTGCCGAGCGTGTGACGCCAAACCTGGTGCGGGCGCCAAGCGTCGTCGACCTTGGTGTAGAAGATCGTCGAGCCGTCCGCCGACCAGGCCGAGCCGTAGTGCACCTCGGGCAGCTCGTCGGGCAGCAGTTCGCCGGTGCTGAGGTCTTTGATCCGGAGGGTGAATCGCTCGTCGCCCTTGAGGTCCACGGAGTACGCGAGCAGACGGCCGTCGGGGGAGACGTCGACGGTGCCGAGCGAGAAGAACTCGGAGTCGCCGGCCACCTCGTTCCCGTCCAGCATCACCTCTTCGCCGGCGATCTCGCCGTCGGTCGCGGGCGGCTGGTCGCCGTCCACCTTGACCCGGCAGTGCAGCGAGTACTGCCGGCCCTCGATCGTGCGCGAGTAGTACCAGTACCCGCCGCGTCGCGCCGGGACGCTCAGGTCGGTCTGCAGCGTCCGGTCCGAGATCTCCCGAAAGATTGCCTCACGCAACGATTCCAGATGCGCCGTGCGCGTCTCGGTGTACGCGTTCTCGGCCCGCAGGTACCCCAGCACCTCATCGTCGGTCTTGTCCCGCAACCACTCGTACTCGTCGACGAACACATCGCCGTGATGCACCCGCTCAACCGGCTTACGAGCAGCAACCGGCGGCGTAACAGAAGAAGTCTCGGACATGCCGCGAGACTACCCGCCACGCTGCCGTCTCCGCGCAGGCTTTCCCTAGACGTTGTACGTCGCGACGACCGGGGCGTGGTCGCTCCAGCGTTCGGCGTAGGTCGGGGCTCGGTGGACGACGCAGCTGGTGGCTGCGAGGGCCACGACGGGGGAGGCGATCTGGTAGTCGATGCGCCAGCCGGCGTCGTTGTCGAAGGCCTTGCCGCGCCAGGACCACCACGAGTACGGACCGGGTCCTTCGCCGCCGAAGCGGCGGCCGAGGTCGACCCAGCCGGCCTCGAACAGGCGGTCCATCCAGGCGCGTTCTTCGGGCAGGAAGCCGCTCTTCTTGCGGTTGGCCTTCCAGGCCTTCAGGTCTTCCTCGCGGTGGGCGATGTTCAGGTCGCCGCACATCAGCACGTGCCGGCCGTCGGCGCGCAGTTCGGTCAGCCGAGCGGTGATCGCATCGAGGAACGCATACTTCTCCTCCTGCCGCGGCGGCGTCTCGAACTCGCCCGTGAACACATACGTGCTCACCGCGGTCAGCGTCGTACCGTCGTCCAGTACGACGTCCGCCTCGACCCAGCGCCCGGTCCCGGCGAACCGCTCCGGGCCGATGTCGCCGCGCTCTTCCTTGATCGGACGCCGGCTCGCGACCGCGACGCCCGCGCGTCCCTTGTGCCCGTCGATCGCGGGCTCGGCATGCGCGATGTTCCAGTCGCCCCCCAGGAGTTCACGCAGTACGTCGTCCGTCGCCCGGACTTCCTGCATCAGCAACAAGTCGGGGTCCGTGTCGTCCAGCCACGGCTGCATCCCGCGTCGGAAGGCGGCCCTGATTCCGTTCACGTTCACCGTGGCAACCGTCAGCACGCGGGAACCTTACCCTCTGTGGTGCCCCGGCTTGACGACCATCAGCACGAGCACAACCAGCCAAAGCAGCGCGAAGATCCCCGACGTCATCGAGAGCAGCTTCGCCTTCGACAGTACGGCGCTGCGCTCCTCGGTCGTCCCGCCGACGACCGCCAGCACGCTCGACTGCGCCGGCGCGACGAGGAATGCGAGCACCAGCGCCGCAGCCAGGGTCAGCACGATCGAGATGATCAGCCAGGCCTCGCCCATCACGTGCATGCTGCCCGCGAGAGCGAACCCGAAGAGCGGCACCGCGAGGCTGGCCCAGGCGTAGACATTGGTGATCCGGTGCAGCACCTGCAACCCGCCGGTGTCCGGGTTCTCAGCCGTCAGCGCGCGCTTGGCGATCGACGGGAACATGCTGGTCGCCACGGTGACCGGACCGACGCAGAGGATCGCGGCGAGGATGTGGACCGTCAGGAAGAACTTGTTCATGCCTTCTCACTCGGACGTTGTCGTGAGGATCGCGTCCAGGGACTGCTCGCAGAGGTGTTCGAGGGATTCCGGCGAGACGGTCGGGTCGTCGATCCATACCAGGAGGGTCTGTTCGACGTAACCCTGCCAGCCGTGGCACGCGAGCTCGACGACGGGGGTGACCTCGATGCCACGCTCTGCGACCGCGCTGATCACCCACTGGCTGAACACACGGCGCAGATCCGAGTGCAGCGCGCGGATCTCCGGATCGCCGGCGGCCGACATCAGCAGGGTGGCGCGATAGAGCTGCGGGGCTTCGAGTACGGCGCGGACGAACGCGCGGATACCCGATCGGAGCTGCTCGTCCGGTGGCAGGGACGGATCCGGCGCGGTCCGCAGCATGACCTCTGCCGCGGCTTCCTCGATGACGGCGTACTGGAACTTCTTCTTCGAGCCGAAGTAGTGGAACAGCAGAGCAGGGGAGACGCCGGCTTCCGCGGCGACCAACTCGACCGTCAGCTCCCGGTGCGGATCCGCGAGCAGCACCTGACGCGCTGCCGCGAGAATCTGCGCCCGCCGCTCGTCCGGGCGCAATCTGGCAGAGGAGGTCTGGCTCATACGGCCAGTCTATTGAGTAAACGGTCAATAAGCACTTACTGTTGAGTATCTGCTCAACAAGCTGGAGGTCCAGATGCGTCCGTTGGCCGGTCAAGTCGTCCTCATCACCGGAGCCTCCCGGGGGATCGGCGCCGCGGTCGCCCGGAAGTTGGCGGGCGAGGGCGCGAAGCTCGCGCTGGTCGGCCTGGAGCCGGACGAGCTGAAGCAGGTCGCGGAGGACTGCGGCCCGGACGCCGGCTGGTGGGAGGCGGACGTCACCGACACCGACTCGCTGCGTACGGCGGTCGAGGGCGTCGTCGAGCGCTACGGCCGCATCGACGTCGTGATGGCGAACGCCGGTATCGCCGCGCCCGGCTTCGCCCGGAGTATGGACCCCGCGACGTGGGAGCGCGTGCTCGAGGTCGATCTGCTCGGCGTGTGGCGTACGACGCACCTCACGTTGCCGTACCTGCTGGAGAGCAAGGGGTACCTCCTGCTCGTATCGTCGCTCGCCGCGATCGTGCACATCCCCGGCCTGTCGGCGTACAACGCGGCGAAGGCGGGTGTCGAGGCGATGGGCGACACCTTGCGGCCGGAGCTGAAGCACCTGGGCGTGCGGGTCGGCGTCGCACACATGACGTTCGTCGACACCGACATGGTCCGCGGCGCGGACGAGCACCCGGTGTTCGGGAAGGTCCGGACGGGGATGCCGCTCGCGAGCAAGACGTACCCGCTGGAGTTCGCGGTGGACAAGTTCGTCGACGGCATCAGGAAACGTTCGCGGACCGTGCACGTGCCGGGCTGGATCGGTGCGATGAAGGTTGTCCGGTGGGCCATCCCGCATTTCATCGAGCTCGGCGCGCGGTTCAGCGTTCCGAAAGCGGACGCGGCAGCGCTCGCCGACGTCCAGGCGCGCGGAGCCGAGGCGTCGTCGAGGCCGACCGGCGCCGGCGGGTTGGCCGACTCGGAGAAGGCTGGGCACAAATGAGCCGCCAGTACGACGTGGTGCTGCTTGGCGCGAGCGGCTTCACTGGCGCGCTCACCGCGGAGTACCTGGAGAAGAACGCGCCCGAGAGCCTGCGCTGGGCCGTTGCCGGACGCAACAAAGCCAAGCTGGAACGCTTCGGCAAGGACATCCTGCACGCCGACGTGACGGATGCCGAGTCGCTGCGTGCGCTCGCCGAGTCGACCAAGGTCGTCGCGACGACGGTCGGCCCTTACATCCAGTACGGCGAACCTCTTGTGGCCGCCTGCGCCGAGGCGGGGACGGATTACCTCGACCTCACCGGTGAGCCGGAGTTCGCCGATCGGATGTACGTGCGCTATCACCAGCGCGCGACGGAGACCGGCGCCCGGATCATCCATGCCTGCGGGTTCGACTCGATCCCGTACGACCTCGGCGTGCAGTTCACCGTCGATCAGCTTCCCGAGGGTGTGCCGATCCAGGTGGACGGCCTGCTCCGCGCGGGCGGTCGACCGTCGGGTGGCACGTTCCACACGGCGATCACCGCGTTCTCGCGCCCGAAGCAGAACCTCGACGCTCATCGGGCCCGCAAACAGGCGGAGCCGCGGCCGGAGGGACGGAAAGCGCGTGCGGTGGCCGGCCGGATCCATCGTCAGCAAGGGTTCTGGGCGGTGCCGCTGCCGACGATCGATCCGCAGATCGTCGGGTACTCCGCGCGGCTGCTCGATCGCTACGGTCCCGACTTCCGCTACTCGCACTACGCGGCGATGGACCGTCTACCGATGGTTGCCGCAGGCATCGGTGGGGTCGGCCTGCTGATCGCCGGCGCGCAGATCCCGCCGGTGCGGAAGGCGATGCTCAACCGGCTGCAGCCCGGCGACGGTCCGAGCCCGGAGCGGCGGGCGCGGTCGTGGTTCAACGTCCGGTTCGTCGGCCGTGGCGGTGGCAAACAGGTGATCACCGAGGTCGCCGGCCGCGATCCTGGGTACGACGAGACCGCGAAGATGCTCGGCGAGAGCGCACTGTGCCTCGCACTCGACGACCTACCGGAGACGTCCGGCCAAACCACGACGGCCGCTGCTATGGGACCTGCCCTCCGCGAGCGACTTGTGAAAGCGGGGATGACCTTTGCCACCCTCGAAGTCGACCACTACTAGCCGAGACGGCACGCGCATCGCCGTCTACGACTACGGCAACCCCGATGCACCGACGCTGATCTGCGTCCACGGCTACCCGGACAACGCATCACTCTGGGAGCCGGTCGCCGAACGCCTCACCACCGACTTCCACGTCATCACGTACGACGTCCGCGGCGCCGGCGAATCCGACCAGCCAAGCCCAACCTCGGCGTACGCCCTGGATCGCCTCCAGGAAGACTTCGAGGCCGTCCTGGACCACGCCTCACCCGATCAGCCAGTACACGTCCTGGCCCACGACTGGGGCTCGATCCAAGCCTGGCACTTCCTGACGGACCCCCGGATTGCGTCTTTCATCTCCATCTCAGGGCCGTCGCTGGATCACGCCGGATACTTCCTTCGTCGAGCGAACCGCGCCACCCTCCGTCAACTCCAGCACTCCTGGTACATCTTCTACTTCCATCTCCCATGGCTCCCCGAGTTCGCCTGGCGCAAAGGGTGGGCGCACCGCGTCTTCAACCGCCTCGAGAACCAGGACGCCACCGAGCAGCGATCCATCGGCGACTACGTGAACGGCATGAAGCTGTACCGCGCCAACGTCCTGCCACGCCTGATCCGCCCGACGCCGCCCAGCACCGACGTACCCGTGCTCGCCGTCGCACCGGACGCCGATCCGTTCGTCACGACCGCGCTGCAGACCGACATCGCACGCTGGGCACCCAACCTGACCGTGAAGGTGGTCAGGGGAGGGCACTGGATGCCCCGGAGCGATCCCGGGCTTGTCGCCGATTTGGTACGGAAACACACCCGCGAGGTGGCACGCTTGGAAGCATGAAGACGCTTCTCAACCTGATCTGGCTGGTGCTGGCCGGGTTCTGGCTGGCTGTCGGGTACGCGGTCGCCGGCATCATCTGCTGCGTGCTGATCGTGACGATCCCGTTCGGCATCGCGTCGTTCCGGATCGCCGGGTACACGCTGTGGCCGTTCGGCCGGACCGTGGTCGACAAGCCGGGCGCCGGCGCGGGCGCGCTGCTCGGCAACATCATCTGGATCATCTTCGCCGGCTGGTGGCTGGCGCTCGGTCACCTGACCACCGGGATCGCGCTCTGCCTGACGATCATCGGCATCCCGCTCGGCGTCGCGAACTTCAAGCTGATCCCGGTCTCGCTCCTGCCGCTGGGCAAGGAGATCGTGCCGAGCAACCAGCCGTTCGCCACTCGGTGAGGTCGCTGACGGTCCTCGGCTCCTGCGGCGCGTGGCCCGAGGCCGGGCGCGCGTGCGCCGGATTCCTGCTGGAGTACGACGGGTTCCGCGTCGTGCTCGACCTCGGGTACGCCGCGTTGCCCCGCCTGCTCGAGCACTGCCCGCAGGGTGAGGTTGATGCGGTGGTCGTGACGCATCAGCACCCGGACCACTGTGTCGACGTCAGCGGGTTGGCGCGGGTGCGCTACTACGAGGCTCCGGATGCGCCGCCCGTTCCCCTGCACTGCACACCTGGGACTCTCGACGTACTGCGGGCTCTCGAACCGAACCCCGACCCGGCTGAGGTCTTCGCGGTGCACGATCTAGCGTCGACCAACCGCATCGGGCCGTTCGACGTGCTGACTGTGGAACTGCCGCACTACAAGACGAATCTCGGTATCCGGCTGACCGCGCCGGGTGTGACGGTCGCGTACACCGGCGACAGCGGCCCATCGCCTGATCTCCGGCGGTTGGCGGAGGGCGCCGACCTGTTCATCTCCGACGCGACGTACCAGGGCGGCGCGCCCACCAGCGCCTACTTGATGACGGCGGCTGAGGCGGGTCGAGGTGCGCGCGGAGCCCGGCGGTTGATGCTGACGCATTTCTGGCCGGGATCCGATCGCGCTGTCTCGGTCCGTGAAGCACAGGCCGAGTTCGACGGCGAGGTCATTGCTGCCGACGAAGGGCTCGTCGTCAGCTTTTGACGATCTTGCGGACGTTCGCGATGTTGCCGCAGTCCTCGGCGATCAGCCGGGCCCGTTCCTCCGCGAACGTGTCGCCGAGGTTTCGGCGTACCTGTTCTGAGATGTCGGTGCGGGCCGGGTTGAGGATGTCGCGTTCTTCCTCGTCGAGGTGGTGGGTGAGGGCCTCGGACAGCTCGTGCAGCTTCGAGCTGAACTCCTCGCTGCCGGTGTCCTCGACCTCCATCAGCTCGAGCAGCGCCTCGTTGCCCTCGTCGTGCTCGTGCTCGGAGTGCTCGACCTCCTCGGCGTCGATCGCATCCTTGCGCCGCAGCGTCGGGTAGACCTTCGACTCCTCGGCCTCGGCGTGGGCGATCAGCACGGTGGCCAGGTCGGCGAGCACTGCCTCGCGGTCGCTTCGGACGTCGCGTAGTTCACGCAGCGCCTCCTCGAACCACCGGTGATCGGCGAGGATGATCTCGACCACGTCGCCACCCGCCGCCGGAAGAATCTTCGGCATCCCGTTGTCTCCTCTCTCGGATGCCTCCTGGTACCCGGATAACCTGCGGACATGCCGACAGCCCTCATCCGTCGTCCCAGCCCACGCCTCGCCGAAGGCCTCGTCACCCACATCGAACGCACGCCTGTCGACATCGACCTCGCCTCGACGCAGTGGCAGCAGTACGTCGATGCGCTGCGCCGCACCGGCTGGTCCACGGTCGAGGTGCCGCCGATCGAGGAGTGCCCGGACAGTGTCTTCATCGAGGACACGATGGTCGTGTACGGCGACCTCGCGGTGATCGCCCGCGCCGGCGCGAACGAGCGACGAGCCGAGGCCGCGGCAGCCGAGGAGACCGTTGCCGCGCAGGGCTACGAGATCCGCCACATCACCGATCCCGGCACGCTCGACGGCGGCGACGTACTGAAGATCGGCTCGACGATCTACGTCGGACAGGGCGGACGGACCAACGCAGCGGGGATCGAGCAACTGCGCGAGGCGTTCGCTCCACTCGGTGCCGACGTACGCACGGTTTCGGTGGAGAAGGTGCTGCATCTGAAGTCGGCTGTGACGGCGTTGCCCGACGGGACGGTGATCGGGTACGAGCCGCTCGTCGATGACCCGTCGGCGTTCGACAGCTTCCGGCCCGTTCCCGAGGAGGCCGGTGCACACGTCGTACTGCTGGGGGAGGACCGGCTGCTGATGGCGGCATCGGCGCCGAGGTCCGCGGAGTTGTTCGCGGAGCTCGGCTACACGCCGGTTGTCGTGGACATCAGTGAGTTCGAGAAGCTCGAAGGATGCGTCACATGCTTGTCGGTGCGGCTTCGCCGGTGAGCACTTGGCGTGCCGCGGCGGCGAGTTGCACCTCACTCTTCTTCCCGCGCCCGTCCGCGAGCTCGCACGCATCGACCAGCGCTGCGCGATAGACCGCGGTGTCGGGATGCGCCGGAGCCGCGTCGCGAACCACCTGGGTCAGCGCTTCGAGTGCCTCCGAGATGTCGCCGCACGCGAGCAGGGCCCGTCCCAACGCGGCCCGATCGCGCACCAACTGCGGATCCCCGGCCAGGAGGCTGTCCTCGTCGGCGGCAACGATGTCCGCGAGCAGCTGAGCCTCGGAGCGGGGCCCGCCGACCATCAGCCGCGCACCGGTCGTGGCCTCGGTCGCCGCTCGGGTCAGCTCGTGATGCGGGCCGAACACCTCCGTCAACTGCGGCGTCACCAACTCGAACCACGCGATCGCGCGCCCGTAGTTCGCCGTCGCCAGCAGGCCTTGCGCCACGCGGAGTCGGAGCCGCAACGTGGCCGGGTCGTCGGCGGCCAGCACGTTCTCCCGCTCGGTCAGCGCCGACTGGTAGAACGGCAACGCCTGCCCCGGCTCGTCCTGCTCCCAGTACGCCTCGGCCTGCCTGTAGCCGGAGTCCGCCTCGAGCTCCGGATAGGTCGCGATCGCCGAGACAGGCTCCCGCCGTACGACGGTCTGCAGCGGCAGCGTGACCACCTTGCGTCCGACGTACGTGCGCCCGCCGGTCGGGATGATGCGGAACTTGCCGACCTTCGACACCGGCAGCCACAGGACCGTGTTGTAGAGCGTCCGCACCGATGACCCGCAGTTCTCGCACACGTCGCGGTGGCCGTAGAACCGGCTGCCCATCGGGCCGGCCGTCCCGGCTGCCCACGCTTCCGACGCCGCCGTACACGGCGCACAGAACGGGTAGACCCCCCGCCGTTCCTCATTCATTCGAGACATTATCCGGGACATTGTGGTCAGTTTCGGGTTCTTCGTCTGCATCCGCACCGATGATGCGCACTTTTGTCAGCGCCGGGTCGTCGATCGCGAACGTCCGGACCGGGCCGGGCGGGGTGTCGGCGGTCTCGAAGCGGACGGTGACGCGACCGCGTCCCGAACCCCACACCCAGCCGCGGCCGTAGTCGGGATGCGCGACATCCTGACCCGGATGGAAGCCGAGCTGGTCGCGCGGCCGGGCGGGCAACTCGATGACCTCGACCGGGGCGTCAGCGTGCTCGTCCTCGGTGAACAGGTCGTCCTGGATCCAGTCGGCCAGTGACGACACGCCGACGCCCAGCAACCGGATGCCGCCGCCGACCTCGCTCTCCTCGAGCAGCCGGCGCGCGACCCGCGCGATCACCCGCGAGTCGTCGGTCGGCCCGGCCAGCGTCGACGATCGGGTGTGCGTGGTGAAGTCGTGCATACGCGTCTTCACGGTGACTGTCCGGCCGGAGAGCTGGGCCTTCTGCAGCCGCTCGGAGACCCGCAGGGACATCCGATCGGCGATCGCGACCAGCAGCGAGCGGTCGATGATGTCGGTCTCGAAGGTGTCCTCGACGCTGACCGACTTGGTCTCGCGGTCGCTCACCACCGGCCGGTCGTCGGCCGCGACAGCGAGCCGGTGCAGGCTGGTGCCGTGCGCTGATCCGATCTGCCGGACCAGCTCGTCCTCGTCGAGCTGCTGCAGATCGGCGACCGTCCGCACGCCGGCCATGCTGAGCCGCTGCGCGGTCGCCGGACCCACACCTGGGATCACGGTCACCTGCATCGGCGCGAGGAACTCCGCCTCGGTCCCGGCCGGGACGACCACCACGCCGTCCGGCTTGTCGAGGTCGCTGGCGATCTTCGCGATCAGCTTCGACGTACCCGCGCCCACCGACGCGGTCAGGCCGCCGCTCACCTTCCGGATCGACTCCTTCAGGTCGCGAGCGATCGCCTCGACGTCGTCAACCGTTAGCCCCCTGAGCCCGCTCGCCGCCAGGTCGATGAACGCCTCGTCGAGCGACAGCGGCTCGACCAGCGGCGACAACGCGCGCATCTCCGCCATGACCGCCTGGCTGCTCTGCCGGTACGCCTCGAAGCGCGGACTCAGGTACGCCGCGTGTGGACACCGCGATCGCGCTTCTGCGGTGGACATCGCTGACCGCACGCCGTACTTGCGGGCCTCGTACGACGCGGTGGACACGACTCCGCGGACGCCGATACCGCCGACGACCACGGGCTTGCCCCGCAGTGACGGCTTGTCCCGCTGCTCGACGGCCGCGAAGAACGCGTCCAGATCGACATGCAGCACCGACGGATCCCCACGCACCTGTCCAGTGTCCCTGGTGTGACCGACAATTCCTGTCATGACGTTTCCCGAGCAGTGGGACGACGGAACCGATCCGTCCACTCCCGCCCACCAGGTCCATTGGTACGACGACCGTACGGCGATCATCCGCCAGGCGCTGCACACCAACTTCGAAGGCCCGTTCCTGTACCTCCTGCTCGGCGACGAACGAGCACTCCTCCTCGACACCGGCACCGGCCACGCACCGCTCCGTCCGCTGATCGAGGAGCTCGCGGGGGACCGGCAGCTCGTCGTCGCCCACACCCACAGCCACGGCGACCACGTCGGCGGCGACGGCGAGTTCGACGAGGTCGTCGGCAAGACGGCTGACGACGTCGCGCAGTACTTCGGGTTCGCGGAGTGGCCGGACGGTGTCGTGCAGTTCGACCTCGGCGGACGCGTGCTCGACATCGTCCCGATCCCGGGCCACCACGCGTCGCACATCGCGACGTACGACCGGAACACGCGGCTGCTGTTCAGCGGCGACTCGCTCTACCCGGGCCGGCTCTACGTCTTCGACTGGGCCGCGTTCCGGGCGAGCGTCGCGCGGCTCGCGGAGTTCGTTGCTGACGGCAATCCGGTCGAGCTGGTGCTGGGCGCGCACATCGAGATGACGCAGGAGCCCGGGCGTGACTACGAGATGGGCGCCGACAAGCATCCCGACGAGCACGAGCTGCAGCTGCAGCCCGCCGTACTGACCGAGCTTGCCGAGGTGCTGACCGAGGCAGGGGACGAGCCCGTGCGGATCGAGCGAAAGGATTTCATCGTCTATCCGGTGTGATTCACCAGGCGGCCGGTGGGCACTTCAGGCACACTGAGCGAAGGAGCCACCAAGGGGAGGCGCTGATGGGTGAGGAAGTCGACCGGGTCGAGTTCACCCGGGCGGACCGGACCGCGTTCCGGGGTCAGGTCCATCGGAATCTGGACGCCTTCGCGCGGATGTTGCGCGAAGCCCGGTTCGCGCCCGAGCGGCCGATGACCGGGATCGAGATCGAGCTGAACCTGGTCGACGAGAAGTGCGACCCGGCGTTCAAGAACACCGAGGTGCTGAGCGCGATCGAGGACGACGCGTTCCAGACCGAGCTCGGCCAGTTCAACATCGAGATCAACGTGCCGCCCGGGCAGATCGACGGACTCGGTCTGGACACGATGGAAGCGAGCATCCGGGACAGCCTGAACGCCGCCGAGGACAAGGCTGCCCGGACCGGCTCGTCGATGGTCGTCGTCGGCATCCTGCCGACCTTGCTGACCGAGCACATCCGCCGCGACGCGCTCAGCACGAACCCGCGGTACGCCTTGCTCAACGATCAGATCTTCGCGGCCCGCGGCGAGGACGTGCAGATCTCGATCGACGGTGTCGAGCGCCTGCAGGTCACCGCGGACAGCATCGTCCCCGAGGCCGCGTGTACGTCGACGCAGTTCCACCTCCAGGTCACGCCGGAGGCCTTCCCGAAGTACTGGAACGCCGCGCAGGCGATCTCCGGCGTACAACTCGCCGTCGGCGCGAACTCACCGTTCCTGTTCGGCAAGGAGTTGCTGCGCGAGACCCGGATCGCGCTGTTCGAACAGGCCGCCGACACGCGCACGCACGAGTTGAAGACCCAGGGCGTCCGGCCGCGGGTCTGGTTCGGTGAACGCTGGATCACCTCGATCTTCGACCTGTTCGAGGAGAACTCGCGCTACTACCCGGCCTTACTGCCGGTGACGTCCGACGAGGATCCGATCGAAGTTCTCGACCGCGGCGACACCCCGGCGCTTTCGGAGTTGCGGTTGCACAACGGGACGATCTATCGCTGGAACCGCCCGGTGTACGACGTTGTCCGGGAGAAGCCGCATCTGCGGGTCGAGAATCGTGTCCTGCCGGCCGGCCCGACGGTCGTCGACACGATCGCCAACGGCGCGTTCTACTTCGGTCTGGTCCGCGCGCTCGCCGACGACGAACGGCCGATCTGGTCGCAGATGTCGTTCAGCGCGGCCGAGGAGAACTTCCACAACGCCGCCCGCAACGGGATCGACGCGGAGGTGTTCTGGCCGGGCGTCGGTACGGCGCGCGCGACCGAGCTCGTGCTCAGACGCCTTCTGCCGTTGGCGGTTCGCGGTCTGGACGCCTGGGGTGTCGACGTGGCGGTCAGGGATCGATTGCTCGGCATCATCGAGCAGCGGTGCCTCAGCGGCCGCAACGGAGCGTCATGGCAGGCCGATGAGTTCCATCGCCTGTATACAAAGGGTTCGCACGGTCGCAAGGACGCGTTGCGCGGGATGCTCCGCCGGTACCGCGACCATATGCACGAGAACACGCCGGTACACGAATGGCCGGTGGACTGAACCGGTTCGGACGCGCGATCGACCCAGGACAACGTAGGACAGGGATTGACGGAACCCCGGTCCTTCTGACGGAACCCGTTCGATCTTGCCCAGGGCAACGGGGTGGGCCGGTTGATGGACGAGTTCGATAACGACCCGGACTACAGGGGTGGCGCGTTGGGTGACAGCCCTGCAAAGGTGTGGCCACCGGAAGGTTAGGCGGGCCCGCCGCGGGTAGTACTCGGGCACCGGCAGCCCTCCGTCACCGCCGCGACACAACAGGTGCAAATGCAGCGGATGCCGACTGCGGTCGGGAGCAGTATCGTTCGAGACGGGTCGACACACACCCGGAGGTGAGGCAGGGCGATGACGACCATCGTCGTGGGTTATGTGCCGAAGGCGGAAGGCCGTGCGGCTCTTCGGCGAGCAGCGGAGGAAGCGACGCTGCGCGACGCGAAGTTGGTGGTGGTGAACTCGCACCGGGGCGGACGCAGCTTCGACAGCGACGAGGCTGCGGCGAGTGATGCCGCTTTGACGGAAGTACGGGAGCAGCTCGATTCCACTGGCGTGCCCTACGAGGTGCGGCAGCTGGTGCGTGGCCTGGACCCGGCGGAGGACCTGGTGGCCGTCGCCGAGCAGGTGCATGCGGAGTTCATCGTGATCGGGCTGCGGCGCCGCTCGCCGGTCGGCAAGCTCATTCTCGGCAGCAACGCGCAGCGGGTGCTGCTCGATGCGCCGTGTCCGGTGCTCGCCGTCAAGGCTGACGAAGGGGAGGACTGAGGTGACTTCGACACGCAGCAGGAAATTGTGCCTCGCACAGCAGCCCGACGCCGACGAGATGTTGAGCAGAGATCCGTTCGCCTTGCTGGTCGGCATGTTGCTGGACCAGCAGATCCCGATGGAGCGCGCGTTCGCGGGCCCGGTCGCGATCTCGAAGCGGATGTTGGGACCGTTCGATCCCGCCACGGTCGCGCATTACGACCCCGACGCGTTCGTCGAGGTGGTGGCCGGTCCGCCGGCGGTGCACCGGTTCCCGACCGCGATGGCGGCGCGGATCCAGACCTTGGCCAAACATCTGGACGAGCAGTACGGCGGTAACGCTTCGTCCCTGTGGTCCGATGTGAAGTCAGGGGACGACCTGCTGGCCAGGCTGTCGGCCCTGCCGGGCTTCGGCGCGCAGAAGGCGAAGATCTTCGTCGCGTTGCTCGGGAAGCAACTCAAGGTCCGCCCGCGCGGCTGGCGTGAGGCGTCCGAGCCGTACGGCGAGGACGGCGCGTTCAAGTCCGTCGCGGATGTGATCGACGTGGCATCGCTGGTGCGGGTGCGACAGTTCAAGCAGGAGCAGCAGGTGGTGCGGCAGCGGGTGGTCGCACGTCCGCTGCGGCAGACACGCAACGGGTGAACACAGACGTATAACGGTTCTGCAGAAGGATGATCGACGACGTACCCTTCGAGTACTGAGCAGATCAGGCCCTTGCCGGCGCGGGAATGCCCGCCCGGCAGGGGCCTGAGTGCACCGTTCCGGGGGGTCGTGCGACGCGTGGCCTTGGTTCGCGGATTACAATGGACTGTTGCCGCCGCCTGACCAGCGAGCAGCCACACAGAGCAGTGCTCACAGACTCAGCAACACCCCGAGCTTCAACAGTCGTACCGCCGTACAAACCCTGCGTCAGACGAGAGGTAATTCGTGTCGTCCAGCTCGTCCGAGAATCTTCCCGCCGAGCCGGCCCGGGCCGTGGCCGCCACCGCCCGCAGCACGGCTCCGAGGACCAGCGCCCGAGTGACCGATCCCGCTGCCAAGAAGGTAGCCGCTAAGAAGGCGGCGGTGAAGACCGCCAGTACCAAGGAGGACGGTATCCCCGCGAAGAAGGTCGCCGCCAAGAAGGCTCCGGCGAAGAAGGCAGTGTCCGAGGCGGGTCTGGCGATCGACCCGAAGACAGGCAAGCCGCGCGCGCTCGACGACGTGGACGAGTCCGACTTCAGTCCGGAAGCGGTGAAGCCGCTGGAGAAGGAGCTCACCGAGGACCAGGGCTTCATCGTCTCCGAGGCCGACGAGACCGACGAGCCCGAGCAGCAGGTGATGGTCGCCGGTGCAACCGCCGACCCGGTCAAGGACTACCTGAAGCAGATCGGCAAGGTCCCGCTGCTGAACGCCGAGCAGGAGGTCGAGCTCGCGAAGCGGATCGAGGCCGGCCTGTTCGCGGAGGAGCAGACCGCCGACGAGGCCGCCAAGCTCAAGGAGAAGGTCCGCGACGAGTACGAGTGGATCTCCGAGGACGGCCGCCGCGCCAAGAACCACCTGCTCGAGGCCAACCTGCGCCTGGTGGTGTCGTTGGCCAAGCGCTACACCGGCCGCGGCATGCTGTTCCTGGACCTGATCCAGGAGGGCAACCTCGGTCTGATCCGCGCGGTGGAGAAGTTCGACTACACCAAGGGCTACAAGTTCTCGACGTACGCCACCTGGTGGATCCGGCAGGCGATCACCCGCGCGATGGCCGACCAGGCCCGGACGATCCGTATCCCGGTGCACATGGTCGAGGTCATCAACAAGCTGGCCCGGGTCCAGCGGCAGATGCTGCAGGACCTCGGCCGGGAGCCCACTCCGGAGGAGCTCGCCAAGGAGCTCGACATGACCCCGGAGAAGGTCATCGAGGTGCAGAAGTACGGCCGCGAGCCGATCTCGCTGCACACTCCGCTCGGTGAGGACGGCGACTCCGAGTTCGGCGACCTGATCGAGGACTCCGAGGCGATCGTGCCGGCCGAGGCGGTCTCGTTCACGCTGCTCCAGGAGCAGCTGCACGCCGTCCTCGACACGCTGTCCGAGCGCGAGGCCGGTGTGGTCTCGATGCGGTTCGGCCTCACCGACGGCCAGCCGAAGACGCTCGACGAGATCGGCAAGGTGTACGGCGTGACCCGCGAGCGGATCCGCCAGATCGAGTCCAAGACCATGTCGAAGCTGCGGCACCCGTCGCGTTCGCAGGTCCTCCGGGACTACCTGGACTGATGACGATGGGGCAGGTGCTCGCCGGCGTGTGGACGCTGGCGATGCCTGCCCTCGGCCCGGACTCGGGCCTGCTGGCCGTCGCCGTGTTCACGGCGGCGGCCGTGCTGTTTCTTGCGGTCCAGGTCTCTGTCGCCCGGACCGCGGCCCAGCGCCCGCTCGCATCGCCGCTCCCGGCGCGTGTCAGCGCCGCCCGGGCCAACGCCCGCCGTACCGCGTATCTCTCCCTCCGGGATCCCGACCTGGCCGGCCGGCCCCGACCACGAGCACCGGGACAGTAGCGCTCTTCCTCGCTACCTGTTCCTTCTCACTCGTGGAGTTCTGCTGTGCCTTCTTTCCTGGAGGCACCGGTCGCCGGTGCCTATCACTTGCTCACGTCCCTCGTCTCGACCCTCCAACCGCTCACCGGCGCGTACGCCGCGGTGATCGCGATCGTGCTCTGCACCCTCGTCGTACGCCTGTGTCTTGTCCCGTTGAGCGTGCGCGCCCAGCGCGGGCTGAAGGCACGCGCGGCGATGATGCCGCAGTTGAAGCAGCTGACCGAACGCCATCGCGGCAACCCCGAACGTCTGCAGCGTGAGGTGGCGAAGCTTCAGTCGGAGTCCGGTACGACGCTGTTCGCCGGGTTCCTTCCGACGCTCGCGCAGCTGCCGTTCTTCTGGCTGATGTACACACTGTTCTCCCGCACGGTCGTGGCGGGGGAGTCGAACCAGTTGATCAGCGGCAGCCTGCTCGGTGCGCCGCTTGGTGTGCACTGGCCGATCTTCGCTGGTACGCCGGCATTCGTCGTCCTGGCTGTTCTACTCGCGGTCGTCGCATGGTTCTCGGCGCGACTGCAGGTGCGCCAACTCGACGCGTCGGCGACGACGTTGTCCCGGCGCCTTGCTCAGCTGTTGCCGTACGGCACGATCCTGACCGTCGCGTTCGTGCCGCTCGCGGCCGGCCTGTACCTGCTGACCACGACCACGTGGACGGTTGCCGAACGGACGATTCTCAACCGCTGACGTCCATTGCCACCCGTCAACCTATTCTGTTACCGTCTTTATTAAAGCCGGTTGCATAACAGGTTTGGGGCCGATGGACACTGTGCGAGGGGCGAATCAGGTCGCCTGTCTGCGCTTCCTGGCAGACGCCGATGATGCGCAGACGGTCGGCGTCATCAGCGCCGGCACCGGCCTGTCCCGCCCGACGGTGCACGCCGTACTCGACGATCTGGTCGAGGCCGGCCTCGTCGAACCGACCGAGCCGTCGACCGCGGGACCAGGCCGTCCGGCGCGAGCCTTCCGGTTCGCCCGGGAGGCCGGTCTCGTGGCCGGCGTCGACCTCGGCCCACGCGGCGTACGGGCGATCATCTGCGACCTGTCCGGCCGTCGCGTCGCCTACACCGAGCTCAGGCAGGAGCCGACGACCGAGCTCATCCGGGACGCCGTACACCTCGCGGCAGACGAGAGCGGGCTGGACCTCGAGCGCCTTCGGGCGGTCGGGGTCGCGCTGCCGGGTGTGATCGAACCCAACGGCTACCTTCGCGCCAGCCTCGCACTGCCAGGGCTGGTCGGCCTGCAGACCGCGGACGTCGTCGGTCAGGACCTGGGCAAACCCGTTGCCGTAGACAACGACATCAAGCTTGCGGCGCTCGCGGAGCAGCGCGTCGGCGCGGGGCGCGGGTACTCCGATGTCGTCTACCTCCAGATCGGTCAACGCCTGTCCGTGTCGATCGTCCTCAACGGGGTGATCCGGCAAGGACGTCACCGCCTGGCCGGCGAACTCGGCGCGCAGCGCGGGATGCGCTGGACGCGGAACGCCCGACGGGGACAGCTGATCTGGGCCTCGCACCCGACCGGCGAGGAAGTTCTGACGGCGGCAGCGCAGGGCGATGCCGACGCGCAGCAGGAGATCGAGGACTTCTGCGCGCAGATCGCCGGGCGCATCGCGACGGTGTTGCTGACCGTGGACCCCGAGGTCGTCGTCGTACGCGGCGGGCTCGCGCAGGACAGCGGCGTACTGCTGCGGCCGCTCGTCGCGGCGGTCGAGAACGAATTGGTTTTCCCCGAACGTCCACCGTTCGTCGCCTCGGCTCTGGGGCGCGAGGCGGTGGTGCTCGGGGCGGTCGGCAACGCGTTCGACCGGTTCGGCTCGGACATCTACGGCGTCAAGGACTATCCGAGTCCGTGGCACCGGATCAGCACTGAATCAGCACCGCTATCAATCCCCTGAACACCTGAGAGGACCACAAGTGAAGCTCGGAGTCAGCTCGTACTGTTTCCGCTCGCTGATGACCAGCGGCGAGATGGACCTGATCGCGGTCCTGGACTGGGTGGCGGCATCCCCGGCCGGGCACATCGAGGTCGCCGCCATGGACGGCGAGTACTACCTGGAGAACCCCGACGTCGTCAACGCGACCGCCAAGCACGCCGAGAACATCGGCGTACCGATCGTGAACTACCTGGTCAGCGGCGACCTGCGGTCGGCGGACGACAAGGAGATCGACCGGCTCCGTCGGCAACTGGATGTCGCGCACCGGTTCGGCGCCCGCATCTTCCGGCACGACGTCGCGCCGTGGTCGTGGCGTGAGCAGGACCCGGGGGAGTTCGAGACGACGTTCGCGCAGGTCGTGGAAGGCTGCCGTGCGGTCGCCGATCACGCCGCCGAGCTGGGGATCACGTCGACGATCGAGAACCACGGCTTCTTCATGAACGGGAGCGACCGGCTCGCGCGGCTCGTGCACGCCGTCGACCGCCCGAACTTCCGCGTCACGCTCGACCTGGGCAACGGGCTGTGCGTCGGCGAGGTGCCCGGCAAGACTGCGGCCGGCCTGATCGACCTCGCTGCCTCGATCGGCGTGAAGGACTTCCACATCCGCCGGTCGGCCGGCGACGGCTGGCTGAAGACGCTGGCCGGCGACTACCTGCTCGGCACGATCTCCGGGCACGGCGACGTGGACCTGCCCGGTCTGCTCGCTCTGGTCAACACCAAGCCCGACGTACCGGTGAGCCTCGAGTTCGAGGGTCTGGAGTCGACCCCGGACGCGATCTCGCGCTCGCTCAACAACATTCTTCGACTGGCAGGAGCTGCCTGACATGACGACCCGCATCGCAGTGATCGGGGTTGGCGCGATCGCGACCCAGCACCTGATCTCGTACCAGAAGAACCCGCAGGCCGAGCTGGTGGCCGTGTGCGATATCGACCAGACGCGGGCCAAGGCACGCGCCGACGAGTTCGGCGTACCGCGGGCCACGGATGTCGTCGACGAGATCCTCAACGATCCCGGCGTCGACGCGGTCAGCATCTGCGTGCCGAACCTGCTGCACGCGAAGATCGCCGAGGCGGCGCTGCGGGCCGGCAAGAACGTGCTGGTCGAGAAGCCGATGTCCGTCACGGTCGCCGAGGCCGAGGCGCTGGTCAAGGCGACCGAGGAGACCGGCAAGGCTCTGCAGATCGGCTACGTACGCCGATTCGCCCCGAATGCCCTGGTGACGAAGCGTTTCCTGGACGAGGGCGAGTTCGGTGACATCTACGCCGCGCGGGCCACGATCATCCGCGCAGCCGGCAACCCCGGTGGTTGGTTCGGCGACGTCAACGTCTCGGGTGGCGGCCCGCTGATCGACCTCGGCGTGCACATCATCGACCTGTGCTGGTACCTGATGGGCATGCCGAAGCCGGTCTCGGTGTCGGGCGCGACGTTCTCGCCGCTCGGTGCGCGCGACAACATCCAGCACCTGACCCGGTACCGCGCTGCGTCCGAGACCAAGGTGAACAACGTCGAGGACTACGCGACCGCGCAGATCCGGTTCGAGGGCGGGGCGGTCCTCGACGTGGACACGTCGTACTCGCTGCACGCACGGAACTCGACGAGCGTGAAGATCCACGGCGACAAGGGCGGCGCCGAGATCGAGCCCGAGCTGCTGATGATCACCGAGCGGCACGACACCCTGCTGCACGTCCAGCCGCAGATCGACTCGCTCGGCTTCGACTTCCAGGTCGGGTTCGCCAACCAGATCGACCACTTCCTGCAGATCTGCCGCGGCGAGATCCCCGCCGACGCGACGGCCGAGCAGGGCCTGGAGATGGCGCGGATGCTGTCGGCGATCTACGAATCCGCGAGGGTCGGCGCCGAGGTGGCGATCACCCGCTGAGCAGGCGCCGCGGCTGAGCCTGGTCAGGGGCGGTCAGGTTCAGCCGCGGTCAGCCTTCGTCTGCAGTTCAGTCGGCAGTTCAGGCGAGCAGTGCGGTTGTGATGGGTTCGGCGTTCTCGTCGAGCCAGGCTTGGCGGTGGCGGATCGTGTCGCCGACTCCTTCGCTCCACATCCGCTGCCAGCCGCCACCGAGGGTTTCGGCGCGGTACTTCATCGTGTGCCACGTGCGCGCGTCCCGGGCGATCGCGAGCTTCATCAGTCGCCTGCGGTCCGGCTCGGACAGGCCGTAAGCATCGGCGAGCAGGCGGCACCGCCTCAGCCGGTCGAGACCGCGCAGTTCGGGATCGAGGTCGGCGTCCTGGCCGAACGGCGCCCACCACAGCATCAGGTTCACGACCTCGCCGGCCCGACTCACCGGACGGACCAGGTCGAAGTCGATCAACGCGTACGCCCGTCCTTCGCGGAAGATGACGTTCTCCGGTGTGACGTCCTGGTGCCCGATCAGCTCCAGCGGGTCGTCGAGCTGAGGCAGACCCGGCGGTTCAATCGGCGCGGGCAGGTTCTGCGGGATCCCGAATCCTTCGATCGCGTCGTGGTACCTGCGCAGCAGCCGGGCGACCGACAGCGCCCGCTCCTCGTCGGCGATCCACGGCGGGCGCGGGCGTCCGGCGACCTCACCCTCGACGTACGTGAGAGCGTGGCGGCCGGCGGAGTCGACGCCGAGGTACCGCGGTGCTCCTTCGAAGCCGGCCTTCTCGAGGTACAGCAGCACGTCCCGGACCAGCTCGTCGCGCTCGCCCGGCGGCCGCCGTACCGTGTCGCCGACGCGGACCAGCCCCTCGGTCACGTCACCGCCGAGCAGTGGAATCTCTTCGCCGTCCTCGATCACCGCAGTGCTCCCTCGTGATTTGCCGATCTGGCAAAGATGTTTGCTTGTCGTCATCGGGTCAACGCAGCATCTTCACATGACGACCGAGGAGCTGTCCGAGAATTACTGGAATTCGTTCTACGCCGAGCGCGACCAGATCTGGAGCGGTCGGCCGAACGTGGTCCTGGTGGACGAGGTATCCGACCTCACGCCGGGGCGCGCGCTCGACCTCGGCTGCGGCGAGGGCGCGGATGCGATTTGGCTCGCGCAACAGGGCTGGACGGTGACCGGGGTCGACATCTCGTCGGTCGCGCTCGGACGGGCGGCGGAGCACGCGAAGGACGCCGGGGTCGAGGACCGGATCGACTGGCAGCAGCACGAGCTCGGGCAGTCGTTCCCGGAGGGCTCGTTCGATCTCGTGTCGGTGCAGTTCCTGCATTCCAAGACCGAGCTGCCACGGGACGCGATTCTGCGGAGCGCGGCCGGCGTGGTCGCGCCTCACGGCGTACTGCTGATCGAGGGGCACATGGGGTTCCCGCCGGGGGAGCACAACCCGCACCCGGACATCCACTTCCCGACGCCTGACGAGGTGATCGAGAGCCTCGACCTGGCGGACGGCGAGTGGGAGACTCAGGTCAGTCGCGTGCACGACCGGGCGCAGGTCATGCGGGATGGTGAGCTGATCAATCGCCGCGACTGCACGGTCAAACTCCGCCGCCGGTGAGGTGTTCACCTGACGGCCACCAAGGGAGCTGAGGCTGGAGGCATGAACACCCCTGACCTGGTCCAAGAGCTCGGCTTTCGCGTCCTCGATGAGGAGGATGACGACCCGGTGCTGCTGCGTGCCGACGGTACGCCGGTCGACACCTGGCGCGAGGGATATCCGTACGGCGAACGGCTGCCGCGGGAGATCTACGACCGGGACAAGCGGCTGCTGCAGATCGAGCTGCTGAAGCTCCAGTACTGGGTGAAGCGCTCGAAGCAGCGGCTGGTGATCGTGTTCGAGGGGCGCGACGCGGCGGGCAAGGGCGGCACGATCAAGCGGTTCATGGAGCACCTGAACCCGCGCGGCGCGAGCATCGTCGCACTCGAGAAGCCGACCGACCGTGAGCAGACCCAGTGGTACTTCCAGCGGTACGTCGCTCACCTGCCGGCCGCCGGTGAGATGACGATGTTCGACCGCTCCTGGTACAACCGCGCGTGCGTCGAGCACGTGATGGGGTACTGCGACCAGGAGCAGTACGAGGAGTTCATGCGCCAGGCACCCGAGTTCGAGCGGATGCTGGTCCGGTCGGGGATCCTGCTGGTCAAGCTGTGGTTCTCGGTGTCGCAGGCGGAACAGCAGACCCGCTTCACCATCCGCCAGATCGACCCGGTGCGGCAGTGGAAGCTTTCGCCGACCGACCTCGCGTCGCTGGACAAGTGGGCGGCGTACACCGAGGCGAAGGAGGCGATGTTCCACTACTCCGACACCGAGCACGCGCCGTGGACCGTTGTGAAGAGCAACGACAAGAAGCGCGCCCGGCTGGAGGCGATGCGCCACGTCCTCAGCCTCTACGACTACACCGACAAAGACGTAGAACTGGTAGGCCAACCCGACCCCAAGATCCTCGGCCCGGCCGCCCAAGTCCTGGAATACGGCGAAACCGCCAACCGCACGTTCCCGAAGCTCTAGAGCGCGGTCACGCCGGTTTGCGGCCCCAGGCGGTGATCATCGGGGCGAGCATGAGGTCCAGGTCGCCGCGTGCGAGGTTCGTGAGGTGGGTCTCGATCTCCTCGGGCGTTGCCAGTTCCGCGGCCAGGAGTTGGTCGCGGACGTGGTGGAGCGTGGCCGATTCCAGGACCGCGCACGCCGGCGACGCGATGGGGAAGTAGGCCTCGGCGCGGACGTCCTCCAGGTCTGACTCACGCAGCAGCCGGGGCAGCGTGCGACCGTATGCGAAGTCCGCGCCGCGCTCGGCCATCAGCGCCCGCATCTGGGCGCGCAGGCGGTTCGCCAGCGCTTCGGCGGGGCCGCGTTCGTCGGGGCAGGCCAGTGGCTGCAGAGCCGGGTCGCCGTCCTCGATGACCAGCCATCCGCCGGGCCGGAGCGCATCGATCATGGTTCGCATCGCGGCCGCGCGATCCTTCAGGTGGACCAGGACGAGCCGGGCGTGGACTAGGTCGAACTGCTCCGCGGGCGGCGGGTCCCGGAGTACGTCGTGCCGGCGTACCTCGAGCACGCCACCGGCCGCGGGCTCGGCCCAGGACACGTCGATGTCCGTGGCCAGCACCCGGCCGCTCGTCCCGACGCGCTTGGCCAGGCCGCGCGGCACGGAGACGCCGCCGGCACCGACCTCCCAGCATCGCCATCCTTCACCGAGTCCGAGGTCGTCGAGGTGACGGAAGGTCCACGGGTCGAAGAGTTCGGCGAGGGCCGCGAATCGTTCGCCGGCCTCGGGGCGACGGTTGTCGAGCAGATAGCGGTTCACTGCACCAGTATGGCGGGGTGAACACCTTCGACGTAGTCATCGCCGGGTGCGGGCCGACGGGCGCGATGCTCGCTGCCGAACTGCGGCTGCACGACGTACGCGTACTCGTTCTGGACAAGGAAACCGAGCCCGCGTCCATCGTCCGAATTGTCGGCCTGCATATTCGCAGTCTCGAAGTGATGGCAATGCGCGGCCTGCTGGATCGCATGCTCGAACGCGGCAGGAAACGTCCGGCCGGCGGTTTCTTCGCGGCCATCAACAAGCCCGCACCTGCGGACCTGGATTCCGCTCACGCCTATCTGCTGGGCATCCCGCAGCCAGTTGTTGTTCAACTTCTCGAGGAACATGCGATTCAACGTGGAGCGCAGATACGGCGTGGTTCCGCGGTGGTCGGCTTCGAACAGGACGACGAGGGTGTGACTGTCGAGCTGGCCGGCGGGGAGCAGTTGCGTTCGCGGTACCTCGTCGGCTGCGACGGCTCCCGCAGTACGGTCCGCAAGTTGCTCGGCGTCGGCTTCCCGGGTGAGCCCTCGCGGAACGAAACGCTGATGGGCGAGCTCGAACTGGATGTGCCACAGGACGAGCTCGCCGCCACGGTGACCGAAGTCCGCGAGACCTACAAGACCTTCAGCATCACGCCGTTCGCCGACGGGATCTATCGCGTCGTGATCCCCGTCGCGGGAGTCAGCGAGCGCGCCGAACCTACGCTCGACGATTTCAGACAACACCTGCGCGCGATCGCCGGGACCGACTTCGGAGTGCATTCCCCGCGCTGGTTGTCGCGTTTCGGGGATGCCACCCGGCTGGCTGAACATTATCGGATCGGGAGCGTATTGCTGGCCGGCGATGCAGCGCACATTCATCCGCCGACCGGGGGACAGGGCCTCAACCTAGGCATTCAGGACGCATTCAACCTCGGCTGGAAACTGGCCGCACAGATCCGCGGCTGGGCGCCGGAAACGCTGCTGGACACGTACGAGGCCGAACGCCACCCAGTGGCCGAGGACGTTCTGGACAACACCCGCGCCCAGCTGGAACTGCTCTCCACCGACCCAGGCCCACAGGCCGTACGCCGGCTCCTTGCCGAACTGATGGACCTCGACGAAGTGAACCGCCACCTGATCGAGAAGATCACCGCGATCGACATCCGCTACGACTTCGGCGATGGCCCCGACCTGCAAGGCCGCCGCCTACGCGACCTCAAGACCAAGCACGGCAACCTCTACGACCTCCTGCACCGCGGCCGCGGCCTGCTCCTGGACCGCACCGAACACCTCACCACCGACGGCTGGTCAGACCGAGTCGACCACCTAGCCGACCCCACCGCAGCAGTAGACGCCCCCGCCCTCCTCCTACGCCCCGACGGCCACACCGCCTGGCTAGGCACCAACCAACAAGCCCTAACTACCCACCTGACCCGCTGGTTCGGCGCAGGCGAGCAGGCTACTGGTTGAGGGGGAGGTGGATGGTGAAGGTGGCGCCGTGGGGTTGGGTGTCGGTGGTGGTGACGCGGCCGTTGTGGGCGGCTACCAGGGCGGCGACGATGGAGAGGCCGAGGCCGGAGCCGCCGGTGGTGCGGTTGCGGGCGGTGTCGGCTCGGTAGAAGCGTTCGAAGACGCGGGCCTTCTGTTCGTCGGAGAGGCCGGGGCCGGTGTCGCTGACTTCCATGACGGCTTCGTTGCCGCGCGTGCCTACCGAGACCGTGATCGGCGCATCGACGGGGGTGTAGTTCAACGCGTTACTGACGAGGTTGCCCAGCACCTGCCGTAGGCGGGCTTCGTCGCCCTCGACGACGGGAGCCTCCGAGTCGGGCAGGATCGTGAGCGAGAGAGTGCGGTCCGGCTGGATGGCTTGGGCGTTGTGGAGGGTGTCCGCGGCGATCGGGAGCAGGTCGACGGATTCCATCCGGAGCGGGCGCTGCTGGTCCAGGCGCGCCAGCAACAGCAGGTCGTCGACCAGGAGGCCCATCCGCTTCGCCTCGTCCTCGATTCGGCGCATGGTGTCCGAGTCCGTCGTGTCGCCACGCTGGCGCGACAGCTCCGCGAACCCGCGGATCGACGTCAACGGCGTACGCAGCTCGTGCGACGCGTCCGCCACGAACCGCCGCATCCGGTCCTCCGACTGCCGTGCAGCCTCCTCCGAACGCCGGGCCGTGTCCTCGGAACGCCGAGCCGCGAACTCCGAGGCCGTCCGCTGCGCGAAGGCGGTCTCGATCTGACCGAGCATCTGGTTCAGGGCGAGCGACAACCGCCCGACCTCGGTCCGCGGATCCCGTTGCGGAACCCGTCGCGAAAGATCCCCGCCGGCGATGGCCACCGCGGTGTGTTCGACGTCCTCGAGCCCGCGCAGACTTCGCCGTACGACGTAGGTCCCGACGCCGGCCAGCAGCACCAGGAGGATGACTCCGGCAGCGACCTGGATCCCGACCAGGCGCTGGATCGTGTGGTCCATCTCCTTCAGGCTCTGCGCGACCATGACGGACCCCTGCTCGTCGTCCGTCGGCACTGCCAGCACCCGCCAGGTTGCGCCGCCGGACTGGGCGTCGACGTTGAACGACTTCCCGTTGAGCGCGCGGACCTGGTTCAGGTTGAGCGTCGGCAACTTCGGCAGCGGCTCGGTCTCGTCCGGCCGCGCGTTGACCGGCCCGTTGTCGCTGTCGCCCTCCGAGTTGCTGAACTGGACCACGAACTGGCTTGGCAACTGCCGCCTCGCCGGACCGGCGCCTGGGGGCAGCGGACGGCGATCGGACGGCGCGTGGGACAGCGACACCGCGGTCTGCTGCAGTTGCTCGTCGACGCGGTCGATCAGGTACCCGCGCATGATCGTCGTCGCCAGTACGCCGGACGCGCCGAGCGCAACGACCACCAGCGCCAGCAGCACGACGACGATCGTGACGCGCAACGGGTACCGGTCGGCGAACCGCCGGTGGGTCTGTTGCATCAGTTGGGGCCTCGCGGGGTGCGCAGGACGTAGCCGACCCCGCGGACGGTGTGGAGCAGCTTCTGGTCGCCGGTGTCGACCTTGCGGCGCAGGTACGACATGTACGACTCGACCACGCCCGCGTCACCGGCAAAGTCATAGTTCCACACCGCGGAGAGGATCTGGCCCTTCGACATCACCCGCTCCGCGTTCTCCAGCAGGCACCGCAGCAGCTTGAACTCGGTCAGCGACAGCTGGACCGCCTGACCGCTCTTGAACACCTCGTAGCTGTCCTCGTTGAGCTCCAGGTCCGCATAACGCAGTACGGCGGCCTCGGTCGCGGTCTGCTCGCGGTGACCGGACCGGCGGAGCAGCGCACGCACCCGGGCGACCAGCTCGTCCAGGCTGAACGGCTTGGTGACGTAGTCGTCGCCGCCGGTCTGCAGGCCGAGCACCTTGTCCTCGACCGCGTCACGGGCGGTGAGGAACAGCACCGGCACATGCCGGTCCTCACCACGGAGCCGGCGAACCACCTCGAACCCGTCCAGGCCAGGCATCATCACGTCGAGCACCACCAGGTCGGGCTCCACGTCACGCGCCTTGCGCAGCGCCTCGGCGCCATGGGTCGCCGTGGTCACGTCGTACCCGGCGAAACGCAGACTTGCGGACAGGAGCTCGACGATGTTCGGCTCGTCGTCGACGACCAGTAGATGCGGACTCATGCTGACAGTCTGCCGTGAGTTCCCATGTGAACCCTGGAAGCTTCCTGGCAATCAGCTGTGAGTCGATCTGATCACTCAGCGTGGCCCATGCTTGAATCCCCACTTCTGACCGGCCGCGTCGCGGGCCGAGCCGTCGTTGATCATCGTCGCGGTCGCGGTGTTGTCCGCCACCACCGCACTCACGTTCACGGTGCTGCCGGTCTTGATCGACGCGATGCCGTCCCGGGCGGAGTTCACCAGCGTGGCGGCGTCCACCTTGTACGTGCGGCTGTACCCGTCGTCGCTCTTGACCGTGATCGAGTCCTTGCTGACCGCGGTCACGGACCCACGCTGCGTTGCGACGGTCTGGTACCCGCCGCCTTCCTTCTGTACGACGAACTCGCCGTGCAGCGCTCCGCCGATCCCGAACTCACCGCGCGGCCCGCCCTTACCCTGCCGGTCGGGCTTCTGCTGTTGCTGCCCGGGCGTGGACGGCGACGCCGAGGGCGACGGCGTCGGATCCGCGTTGGTCGCCGCCCAGGCGACACCGCCGGCAGTAGTCGTCACGGCAACCGCGGCGACGGTGCCGATGAGCCGCCATCGCTTCTGCGAAAGCTTCATCCTGCTGCGCCTTCCGTACTGCGTGCCGGGCCGTCACCTGGCACTGGGTCTTTCCACGCTGCACCACGGAACTGAGACGAAGCTCCGGTGCACCTAAGAATTAGCTGGCAGTTCAGACGATGAAGAGAACGGCGACCAGCCAGAGCGCGGCGGCCAGCGACGTACCGATGAGCTCGATGAGCATCGAGACGCCGGTTTCCTTGAGCGCGTGCTTGGTGGAGGTCCACGCGGCGGCGTGGGTGCGCAGCCGCTGCAGTTCGGAGATGTAGACGCCGACCGGGAAGCCGATGAACATGCCGACCACCGGGATGACGAAGAATCCGACGATGCCGAGCAGCACCCCGACGACCATCGAGCGACGCGGTACGCCGGCCTCGCGGAGCCGACGCTCCGGTACGACGTACTTGACCACCTGACTCGCACCGATCAGGACCACGGTGATCGCGAACACGATCCACCCGGTCGCACTGTGCTCGACGATCGCCCAGACCAGGATCGCCGCCAGGCTGAGGATCGCCCCGGGCAGGATCGGCACGACGATGCCCACGATCCCGACAAAGATCGCGATCCCGACAAGTACCGTCACGCCAGTCTCCACACACCACACTGTGCCGCAAACCGTCCCCTTTAGGGTGGAGACATGTCCCAGCTGCACGAATTGGTCACCGCTCTTGCCGCCCCGTGGGTGGTTCTCTCGCCGCGCTCCGGTCAGCTGACCGGCTCCGGCGCCGAGGGGGTGTACGCGCGGGACCGGCGGATCCTGTCCCGGCTGAGCGTCACCGTCGACGGCCGGGAACCGATCCCGGTCCACGTCGACGAGCGGGACGCGGCCACGCATCAGTACGTCGCGATGGTCGAGGGACTGGGCGACACCCGGCACGACCCGACCGTGATGCTGTACCGCACCCGGACGGTCGACGACGACGGCCTGACCGAGCAGATCACGCTGGTGAACCGTTCCCGCTCGGCGATCGAGGGCCGGCTGGATGTTGCCTTAGGCACCGATCTGGCCGGTACGGCGGCAGTCCGCAGCGGCGCCGCCGTGAACCTGCCGCAACTCGCTCCGCTCCCGGACGGTCCCGGCCGCACGCGCTGGGAGAGCGACGACACCCGCGTCGTCGTCACCGCCGACCCCGGCGCCACGGCGACGGCCCGACTCGAGCCGGGGGAGGAGTTCACGATCACGCTCCGCGTCACAGCCGAGTTCCCGAAGTCGACCACCGGCTTCTCGATCGAGCCGCCCGGCGAGCGCACGCCGTACGACGTCACTGTCCGCTGCGACGACAAGCGGGTCGAGCGTTGGATCGACCGCTCGCTCGAAGACATCAGCGCACTCCAGTTGTCCGCCGGCAACGATCGGTACCTCGGCGCCGGCCCGCCCTGGTACCTCACACTCTTCGGCCGCGACTCGCTGATCTCGTCCGGCATGCTCATCCCGGTCGACCCGGCCCTTGCAGCCGGCACCCTCCGCGCGCTGGCTGCCTGGCAAGGGACGAAGGTCGACGCCGAGTCGGCCGAGCAGCCCGGCAAGATCCCGCACGAGCTACGCGCCGAGGTCGCCGACCACGGCGGCGGCCTGGTCCTCCCCGCGGCGTACTACGGCACGCACGACGCGACCCAGCTGTGGATCATGACCCTGCACAAGGCCTGGCGCTGGGGCATGCCCGCCGACGAGGTCCGCGACCTGCTGCCGAACCTGCGGCGTGCGCTCAGCTGGATGAAGGAGTACGCCGACCCGGACGGCGACGGCTTCCTCGAGTACGTCGACGAGTCGGGCCACGGCTTGGCCAACCAGGGCTGGAAGGACTCCGTCGACGCAGTGCAGTGGCCCGACGGCACGCTGGCAACCGCACCGATCGCATTGTGCGAGGTGCAGGGCTACGCGTACGCCGCCGCGGTGCGAGGCGCCGAGCTGCTCGAGGCCCACGACGAGTCCGGCGACGAGTGGCGCGAATGGGCGGTCGCACTACAGGAGCGCTTCCGCAAGACGTTCTGGGTCGACGGCTACCCGGCGATCGCCCTCGACGGCGCGAAGAACCCGGTGGCCGGCCGAGCATCGAACATGGGCCACCTGCTCGGCACCGGCCTGCTTGACGCCGACGAGGAGCAGGTCGTCGCCGAGGTCCTGGCCGGCTCCGACCTCAACAGCGGCTTCGGGCTGCGAACGTTGTCCACGGCAATGACCCGCTTCAACCCGCTCGGCTACCACACCGGCAGCGTCTGGCCGCACGACACCGCGATGACGGTCCAAGGCCTGTTCGCGACCGGTCAGTCCGACGTGGCGACGTCGTACGTCGAGGGCCTGATCCGCGCGGCTGATGCGTTCGGCTACCGGCTTCCGGAGTTGTACGGCGGCCGCGGTACGAGCGAGGAGAGCACGCCGACGCCGTACCCGCTGTCGTGTCGTCCGCAGGCGTGGGCAGCCGCGTCCGCGGTCGCGGTGCTCGTGGCCGCGCTCGGCATCGAGCCGGACGTCCCGGGCGGCACCCTGGTCATCAATCCCGCAGAGTCGATGCCCTGGAATGCGCTTGAGGTAAGAGGTTTGCGCATCGGCGCGGACACGTTGTCCGTGCGCCTCGACGGCGACAAGCTCACTGTGCTCGAAGCGCCTCAGAGTGCGGTGATCAGCGCGAACGCCGACAGTCCGAGGTAGATCGTCGCGACGACGAGGTTCCGCGCGCGTCCCGTCGTACGGACCGATCGGAAGCGTCGGCCGAGCGCGTCGGCGCCGACGGCGTACGAGAGGTCGAGGGCCAGGCCGATCAGCATCGCACCGAGCCCGAGCAGCAGCATCTCGGTGCGGAGCTGATCCGGTGCGGCACCGCGGGTGGTGAACTGCGGGAGGAACGCGAGGAAGAACAGCGCGGCCTTCGGGTTCAACAGGTTGACCACGACGCCGTCGCGGAACACTCGCCCCAGCGACGCGGGCGCGATGCCGTTGAGCTCGGCCGCTGACGCCGTGAGCGTCTTGATGCCAAGGTAGGCGAGATACAGCGCGCCGGTGACAGTGATCGCGGTGAACAGCGCGGGTGAGGCCTGGACCAGCGCGGCCAGGCCGAGCGCGGTGACGACGATGTAGACGAGCGTGCCGGTCTCGACGGCGAGCGCCGACACCACTCCGGCGCGGCGTCCCTGCGTGAGGCTGCGGAGCGAGATGTACAGGTTGTTCGGCCCGGGCATCCCGACCAGCACGACTGTCGCGCTGGTGAACCCCAGCACCTGACCGATTCCCATGCGGACTAGCCTGGCGGCGCGAGAAGCAGTCCACCCGAGCCAATTGGGGGAGAAGTGGACCGTTCTGGAGACCCCTTGGCGCTGGCCGACCTGATCGGCCACCGACTGACCGGTCGCTCCGGCGGTCTGTACCGGCGGCTGGCCGACGAGATCGCCGCCCTGATCGGTTCGTCCGACCTTCCGGTCGGGGCGCGTCTGCCGGCCGAGCGCCGGCTGGCCGAGTCCCTCGCGATCAGCCGCTCGACAGTGGTCGCGGCGTACGACGAACTCCGCGCCCGCGGCCTGGTCGAGAGCCGCCGCGGCAGCGGTACGACGGTGGCACGCGCGGCCGGACGCGGTCGTTCACGAGCGGACAAGCACATGCCCACGGGGTACGGCGAGTCGCTCTTCCACCGGATCACCGTCGGGCCTGGCGAGGTCATCTCCCTCACGTACGCCGTCGACCCCGGCCTGCCCGAACTCTCGTCAGAGCTCATCGACCTTGCCTCCACCGAGCTGCCGGCACTGCTCGGCGACGTCGGCTACCACCCCCGCGGCCTTCCGGTACTGAGAGAACGCATCGCCGACCACTTCACCGACGGTGGACTGCCCACAGCGCCGGACGAGATCGTGGTGACGACCGGAGCCCATCAGGCGATCGCGTTGGTGACGCAGATGTACCTGCGCAACGGCGCCGCGGTCGCGATCGAGCAGCCCAGTTGGCCGGGCTGCTTCGACCTGTTCGGGGCGGCCGGCGGGCGAGTGGTCGGCGTACCGCTGGACGATGCCGGGATCCGGCCGGATCTGCTGGAGGCTGCGTTCGCGGAGGACCAGCCGGCGATGTTGTTCGTGATGCCGACGTTCCACAATCCGACCGGCCGGTTGATGTCGGCGAACCGGCGTCGGCAGGTCGCCCAGCTCGCCGCGCGGTACGGCGTCGTGGTGGTCGAGGACAACGCGTATTCGGCCTGGGATCCGTCCGGGCCGGCGATCCCTCCGCCGCTGGCGGCGTACGCGCCGGACGATGCGGAGGTACTCACGATCGGGTCGGTGTCGAAGGCCGTGTGGGGCGGTCTGCGGATCGGCTGGATCCGGGCGTCGCGACCGTTGGCTGAGCGACTGGCCCGCCACAAGGCGCTGGCCGACCTCGGGAGTCCGCTGATCGATCAGGCGCTGACCGCGCGGTTGCTGCCGCGACTTACCGAGCTCACGGCGACCAGGGCTCAGCTGGCGACGGCGCGGAAGAAGTTGATGGGGGAGTTGCTGACCGAACGACTGCCCGAATGGGAATGGAGCACGCCGGTCGGCGGGTCGGCGCTGTGGATCCGGCTGCCGGAGACGGACGCGCGAGTCTTCGCGCAGGTGGCGTTGCGGCACGGTGTCGAAGTGGTGGCGGGGCAGGCGATGGATCCGTCCGGCTCGCACGACGATTACCTACGGGTGCCGTTCGCTTACTCCGAACAAGTGCTTGATGATGCGGTGACCCGGTTGGCGCGGGCCTGGCAAGAATTGCGGCGGCACGGCCCGGGGCCCGGAGTACCTGTCGTGTAACGGAAGGATGGCGGTCACCCTTCCGGGTGAACCGCCATCGAAGCCTGTATGACTTTGGCGCCGCCGTTGGCGCGTTTGGAACAGCCTTGGGGCTTACCGCTCTTCTTCCGCGGCGACCGTCGGGGTGGCTTGGAGCCGCCCGGTCTCGTCGTGGATCGTGATCGCGATGTCGCGCAGCTTCTCCGAGTGCTCCCGACCGTGGTGGGCGCAGAAAAGTAGCTCCCCACCGCTGGTCAAAGTGACTCGGACGTAGGCCTGCGCACCGCAGCGGTCACAACGATCCGCGGCCGACAGGGCCGAACTCGGGGCGAGTGCTGTAGTCATTGAGGCCTCATCTCATCTAGTTCCGTACTCACCAGATAGCAACATCCTGACATGCGGATCGCTTCCCGGTGGGGACAACGTGTCCGTATGTGAGACGAACCACCTGTCTCCGTATGACGCTCGTTGACGCGGAATCGTTTCGTAGGTGGGGGATTTTCCGGTGAGTCACGGCGGCGGAGTGCTTCTTCTCTCACTGTGCGCCATGAAACCGTCACCGTGTGCTGAGAATCGGAGTGTCGTACGCCACTTCCAATCGAGTCCGGATCGATACCTGTCGCAACACGTATCTCCGGTTCCCATCGGCATGTCCGGCCGCATGCCGTCCCGGGCCCCGCCTGCCATGTTTTGGGGGTGCGGCCGCATAGGCTGTGGGTAGTAAGCGTGTGAACCAGTGAAGGAGCCCTGTGGCCGCCCCGACGCCTCGCAGTACCGAGATCGACCCGGCGTACAACGCCCGCCATCTGCTCGTCCTCGAGGGTCTCGAGGCGGTCCGGAAGCGGCCCGGTATGTACATCGGGTCCACCGACAGCCGCGGTCTGATGCACTGCCTGTGGGAGATCATCGACAACAGCGTCGACGAGGCCCTGGCCGGCTTCGGCGAGCAGATCGACGTCGTCCTGCACAAGGACGGCTCGGTCGAGGTGAAGGACCGCGCCCGCGGCATCCCGGTCGACATCGAGCCGAAGACCAAGCTCAGCGGTGTCGAGGTGGTGTTCACCAAGCTGCACGCCGGCGGCAAGTTCGGCGGCGGGTCGTACAACGCCTCCGGCGGTCTGCACGGTGTCGGCGCCTCGGTGGTGAACGCGCTGTCCGCGCGAATGGATGTCGAGGTCGACCGCGGTGGCACGGTCTGGACGACCTCGTTCCGTCGTGGCGTCGCCGGGGAGTTCGACGGTGATGGTGCGAACGCTTCGTTCACGCCGGCGAAGGGTCTGCGGAAGGCCGGCCGCGCGAGGAAGGGCGTGACTGGCACCCGGATCCGTTACTGGGCAGACCGGCAGATCTTTACCAAGGACGCGGCCTTCAACTACGACGAGGTGGTGACCCGGGCGCGGCAGACGTCGTTCCTGGTGCCGGGCCTGTCGCTGGTGATCCGCGACGAGCGCGGCGACGAGGTCACCGAGGAGCACTTCAAGCACGACGGCGGCATCAGCGAGTTCACCGAGTTCCTCGCGACCGACCAGAAGGTGACCGACGTCGTCCGCCTGACCGGGACGGGTCACTTCACCGAGACCGTGCCGATGCTCGACGACGCCGGCCACATGACACCGTCCGACGTCGAGCGTGATCTCGACGTCGACATCGCGGTGCGCTGGGGCGACGGGTACGAGACCGAGCTGCGGTCGTTCGTGAACATCGTGGCCACGCCGAAGGGCGGCACCCACGTCAACGGTTTCGAGCGCGCGCTGTCGAAGAGTTTCACGAATGCACTTGATGGCACCCGCCTGCTGAAGAACGGCGAGGAGATCATCAAGGACGACGTGCTCGAAGGCATGACCGCGGTCGTCACGGTGCGCCTGGCCGAGCCGCAGTTCGACGGCCAGACCAAGGAAGTTCTCGGTACGCCGGCGGCGTCGCGGATCGTGGCGAAGGTCGTGCAGACCGAGCTCGAGGCGTTCCTCACGTCCAGCAAGGCCGCGCAGAAGGCGCAGGCGCGGGCCGTGCTGGAGAAGGTCGTTGCCGCGTCGCGGACGCGGGTGGCGGCTCGTCAGCACCGTGAGCTGCAGCGGCGCAAGACCGCACTCGAGTCGTCGGCGCTGCCGGCGAAGCTGGCCGACTGCCGGAGCAACGACGTCGACCGGTCCGAGCTGTTCATCGTCGAGGGTGATTCGGCCCTCGGTACGGCGAAGCTCGCGCGCAGCTCGGAGTTCCAGGCGCTGCTGCCGATCCGGGGCAAGATCCTCAACGTGCAGAAGGCGTCCGTCGGCGACATGCTGAAGAACACCGAGTGCGCGTCGATCATCCAGGTCGTCGGCGCCGGCTCGGGCCGGACGTTCGACCTGGAGCAGGCGCGGTACGGGAAGATCATCTTCATGGCTGACGCCGACTCCGACGGCGCCCACATCCGCTGCCTGCTCGCGACGCTGTTCTTCCGGTACATGCGGCCGCTGGTCGAGGCGGGGCGCGTCTACACCGCCGTGCCGCCGCTGCACCGGTTCGAGCTGACGAACCCGAAGAAGGGTCAGGACAAGTACCTGTACACCTACAGCGACGCGGAGTACCAGCGGAAGACGGCCGAGCTGATGAAGAAGGGCGTCCGCTGGAAGGAGCCCCCGCAGCGCTACAAGGGTCTCGGTGAGATGGACGCCGACCAGCTGGCGGAGACCACCATGGACCCGCGGCACCGCACGCTCCGCCGGATCACGGTCGACCACGCGGAGGACGCGGCCAAGGTCTTCGACCTGCTGATGGGCAACGACGTTGCCCCACGCAAGGAGTTCCTGGTCCAGGGCGCCTACGAACTGGATGAGAACCGCATCGACGTCTGAGTCTTGTAAGGGTTGAGCCATGACGCCACGGCTGGTCTGTTTCGACCTCGACAACACGTTGATCGATCGGGACGCAGCGTTCGTGGCGTGGGCGCGTTGGTGGGTCGACCGCGCCGGACTCGGTCCGGACGCGCTCGACTGGTTGATTGCCCACGACAACGGCGGGTTCACGCCGCGCGACGAGTTGTTCCAACGCTTCGAGCAGCGCTTCGGCGTCGGGATCTCGGTCGACGACTACGACCGCGAGCACCCGCCCTTCACCTCGGTGGACGCCGAGGTGCTCGAAGGGCTGGCGGCTTTGCGTACGGCGGGTTGGCGGCTCGCTGTCGTGACGAACGGGAACGTCGTCCAGCAGTCCGCCAAGCTGGCGCACACCGGTATCGACCGTGCAGTCGACTTCTGCTGCATCTCTGGCGCGGTTGGTGTTCGGAAGCCGGATGCGCGCATCTTCGCTATCGCAGCGGAGGGTGCCGGCGCGGGGCTCGAGGGCGGATGGATGGTTGGCGATCATCCGGCGTACGACATCGCCGGAGGTATCAATGCCGGCCTTCGGACGATCCGCATCGGGAGCCACCATGCGGCGGACTCACCGATGGCGGATCATCACTTCGATTCTGTCCTCGAAGCCTTCGCTGTCCTGACTACTTGAGGGCGTCGGCCAGTGCTTTGCGGCCGCCGACCACCGGGATGTCGATGGAGCTGTGGGAGAGGTCGAGGGTCAGCTGGGTGCCGGGAGCGGGCCGGATGGTGAAGTCGCGGTCGCTCGAGACGATCATCAGAGCCAGCCTGTTTCCGGCTGGTACGACGGTGTCCTTGGGCTGCAGGTCGACGTCCATCCGGTACATCTTGCCCGGCTTGACCGGCGCGTCGAACCAGTCGGACACCCGGTTGGCCGGGTCCATCCAGCCGCGCGTGAGGATCGTGCCGTTGCCTGTCGGCGGGTAGCTGACCAGCGCTGCGGTCACATTCGCCTTGGATGCGCTGAAGGCGAGTTGCAGCGAGGCAGACGGCGTACCGCTGATGCGGACCGGCTTGGTCAGCGGTGGCGTCTCGTACACCAACCGGACTCCCGAGGACAGCGCGTTCGCGGAGGTGATCGCCGCGATCGATGAGTCGTCGGTCAGAGTCTCCGTGCCCGACTTGGTCGGTGCGAAGGTCAGGCCGCCGCGCGTCGGCGCTCCCGGACTCAGATGCAGGCCGGCCTGACCGGCGGCCGGGTCCGGCCACTCGGCGTACGGCGTCGGGTTGGCGTTGCTGCATTGCAGGCTGACGGTCGCACCGTCGGCGACCTTCTGGCCGGCGGCTGTTGCCACGGGGGAGGCCAGGACCAGATGGGTCGAGTCGGGGATCTTTGCGATCAGGCGGTTCGTGCTGGTGACTGTGCCGTCGGCGTTGGTCTGCGGCACCGTCAACGAGAACCCGATCCGGAACGGTTTCGTATCCGCGACCGCGAGCGTCGCCGTGTTGGACTGCTCCCCGGCCACCGTCGTCTGACGCGGCGGACACGACGCGGCCTCGCGGACGACCCACGATCGCGGCAACTGCTCGACCCCGTTCTGTACGCCGTACAAGTATCGGGTGAACCAGTAGTTGACGAGTACGTCGGGTGGCGCGCCGCCGTGGCCGCCCTGGTGGAAGTAGAACATGTGCGGCACGTGCTGCTTCTTCAACGCGGCGTAGAACTGGGCCGCGTTCTTCGTCATCACGTTGAAGTCGTTGTTGCCATGGGCAAGCAGGGTCGCGGCGCGGACGTTGCGCACGTCCTTCATGTAGTCGCGCTCCTGCCAGAACTTGTTGCGGTTGCCCGTGGCGCGGTCGATATTGCGCTCGATGTCGTCGATCACCGGCTGGCAGATCGTCCGCGCACCGGTCTCGTCGAGCCGTGAGTAGACGACGTCGGCCAGTACGTCGAGGTCCTCGCCCTGGAACGCGTTGTTGTTGCCGGACGGGTTCGACGACGAGTGCGGCGCCCGGACCATGCCGTTCGCGCGGTAGTAGTCGTACCAGTCGGAGATCGCCGAGATCGGCACGATCGCCTTCAGCCCGGCCACCCCGGTCGTCGCAACAGCCTCCGGCAGGGTCCCGTTGTACGACGTACCGATCATGCCGACGTTTCCGGTCGTCCAGCCGGCCACCGCCCGGGTCGAGCCGTCCTTGGTGGTGTAGGCGCGGGCCCGGCCGTTGAGCCAGTCGATCACCGCCTTCGCGGCCAAGGTCTCGTTCGTGCCGCCGGATGTCGGGCAGCCGTCCGAATGGCCGGTGCCCGGCGACTCCGCGTGGACGACAGCGAACCCGCGTGGCACCCAGGTCGATTCATAGACGGTGCTGATCACCGGGCTGGTGTCGAACGCCGCCCAGAACGGTGCGCGCGGACGCGTCGCCGGCGGGGAGCCCAGCTCGTGATCGACACCCCAGTTGCTGTATTCGTCCGCCGTACCCGCGTAGTAGGGGCTGTCCTCGAAGATGACCGGCACCTTCAGGCCCTGAGTGAGGACCTCCGAGGGCGCGGTGAAGTCGGCGTGGATCCGGTCGGGCGCGCCGTCGTGGTCGCTGTCGAACGGCGCCTGGACCCACACCTCACCGCTGTACCAATCGGCGGGATTCGTCGAGAAGACGGCCTGGGCGAGACCGTCGACGAAGGTCGGCACCGCCGGCGCGGCGATCGCCTTCTGTGACGCCTGAGCCGGACTTGCGACTGCTGCCGCGACGAGTGCGGTCGCTGCTGCAGCACTGACCAGAAGTCGAATCCTCATGCGTGGGCCCCTCCCAGCATTCGACGGGCGGATCGAACCTCTGAATCATCCGGCGCTGGTACCCGAACCGCAACCGCTCACCGCGGGGCGTACTGCGACGACCGTGCCGTTCGAGTCGGGCGACTGCGTCTCGCCGTCCACGGAGACCTCGAAGCCGTCGGGCCTGATGCTGATGTCGATCATGTGCCCGCGGTAACCAAGACCACTCAGCGTGATGTTGCCAGCGGCAACCAGGTTCGGCGTGATGTGCAGCGAGCCGTCGGGGTTGGGGTGGATGCCGGCCAGGCCGGTGAGGACGGCTTCGGCTCCGGTGAGGCCGGCGATGATGTTGATGCGGCGGCCGGAGGCGGGCGCGCCTGGTTTGTCGGAGTAGTGGTCCTGGGGGAAGTACGGGTAGTGCTCGCCCATCCAGAACAGCCGACGCAGTACGTCCCACGCGAGCTCGGGATGACCCTGCTGCCACAGTGTCAGCGCGAGTTGCGGCGCCTCGCCGGTGTACGCGCCGCCGCCTGACCAGTCGATGTCGGCGGTCTCGTAGTGCAGTTCGTCCTCGGCGCTGACGCTGCTGACGCCGTACTCGCCGAGGAACGCGCCGGGGCGGAGGTGGCTGATCAACGCGTTCGCGATCTCCGGCGGGCAGGATCGTAGTGCGTCGAACGCCTGGACGGAGTACGCGAGCTCGGTATGGCCGTCGGGATAGCGGCTGCGGAACCATCCTGCTCGGGGATCCCACAACTGCCGGATCACTTCGTCGCGGATCTGTCGCGCCGAGCGCCTGAGCTCGTCGGACGGGAGCGCGGCGCCGGTGAGATCGGACAGTTCGGCGAGGGTCTCGAGGATCCAGGCTCGTTCGGCGTTCGGGCTCGCGACGACATGCTCCCAGCCGGATCCGCGCATCTCGAGCAGATTGCTCTGGTCGCCGTAGTCCCGCAGTACGCCGGTCTGGTCGTCCGGCTGGAACCGCTTGTCGAGGGTGGTGAGTACGTCGTACAGCCGGGCGATCAGAGCTGGATCGAGCCGGCGTTCAGCAGCGGCTGCTCGGGTCAGGGCGACGAGTGACCAGCCGCTGTACGCGTACGCGACGCCGAGGCCGGTCCCGTCGGGCGCGATGGCGTACCGGTCGGTGAGGTCGGCGTCGAGGAAGGACTGGATGACGTCGAGGACGCTGTCGCCGAGCATCAGGCTCAGCAGAGTCGGCGCGTAGCCGCCGGTGTCCCACGCATAGGAGCAGAGGGCGCCGCCGTCGAGGCCGGACGTTGCGATGAACGGCTGGGTGACGAAGTCCGGGTGGTCCCACCAGCAGACGAGCCCGCTGGCGAGCGAGCGGCGGTAGTACTGCTCGAGCCCCGGGATGTCGGAGGTGAGTGTCGGAACCCGGCCGAGCGTCTGGGCGATGCGGGACTCCCAGGCGCGGGTGGTGTGGCCCGCGCCGGCTTGGATGGCGATGGTGAAGGTCGCCTCGCCGTGTCCTTCAAGGGTTGCCGTCAGACCGTCGTGCGACAGGGTGACCGGCTCGCCTCGGCCTGCGGCAGGCGGAACCCAGCCCCACTCGGAGAGTGGGACCTGGTGGGCTTGGGTTGGGGCCAGCTCCGGGCAGACGGCGATTTCGTGGGTGTTGCCGGAGCGGTTCCGGATCCGCAGGGTGAGGACATAGCCGGGGGAGCCGTGGCTGGGTGTGAGGGTGGACTCGACGGCCAGCGAGGTCAGGCCGTCGGCGTACTGGTGGTAGGTGCCCCGGCGGACGATCCGATCCGGTCGCCAGGTGCCGCCGGCCGGGAGAAGACCGCGATTGCCGGCGCCCGGGCGGGCCAGGTCCACGACCCGCTGCCCGTCGACCTCCAGCGAGATCGTCAACCGGCTGTCGGGCGCGGCCAGCGGGGGAGCGAACCAGCCGCCGACCCCGCACACGGTTCCGGTCAGTTGGCTGACCGTCCCGGTGCCGCTGCCGACCCAGATCTCGGCGGGTGGCACAGCGCGGCGGAGGTCGAAGGCGAAGTCGTCGAGGGCGTACGGCGGCATGGGCGGCCTTCCTGGCGGCTTGTCGGTTCTTGTCCCGGCCTTGTCCCGGCCTTGTCGGGCCTGGTTGAGCCTGCGGGCGTGCCGGACCGGTCCCGGCAGGTGATCCCGGCCTGCGTAGGACCGGTCCAACACGGTCCGACGATCGTGGCACGACAACCGCGACGGGCGCAATGCTTCGTACTGAAACCGATTGCAGGCAGGGTGTTGACGGCGTACCGGCGCACTGTTACGTTCCGGTGCAACCGTCCGTTGGACCAGTCCAACGGACCGAACCCGAAGGATGGCCGGATGGCGAAGCTGACGATCCGCGACATCGCGGCGCTGTCCGGGCTGTCGAAGTCCACCGTCTCGCTGGTGCTCAACAACAGCCCGAAGGTGGACCCGGCGACCAGGCGGCACGTCCTCGCGGTGATGCGCCGGCACCGGTACGTGCCGAGTTTCGCCGCGACCGCGCTGGCCAAGGGGAGCACCCGGCTGATCGGCATGGTCGTGCCCGGCCTGTCCTGGCACATGGTTGCCTCGATCAACATCGGGGTGGCCGCGGTGACCGAGCGGAGCGGGTTCGACATCATCCTCTACACGGCGACCAACGACCGCGACTACGGTTCGCTGATCGACCGGATCCTGACCTCGAGCATGGCGTCCGGCCTGCTGGTCGTCAGTCATGAACAACCGCTCGACCCGCTGGTCCAGCTGCACGAGGAAGGCCTGCCGGTCGTCCTGGTCAACACCATCGACGCCGACGTCGCACTGCCGTCGGTCACCGCCGACAACTACGACGGCGCGTTGACGGCGATGGATCACCTGCTGCAACTGGGGCACGAGCGGATCGCTTGTGTCCAAGGGCGGATGACGTACCGCTGCTGCCAGGACCGCTACCGCGGGTACCTGGACGCGCTCCGGACGGCCGGCATCCAGCCGGATCCCGAGCTCACCAAGCCAGGCGACTTCCTGCCCGAGCAGATCCGCGCCCGTTCACACGAACTGTTCGCGCTGCCTGCCGACGAGCGTCCGACGGCTGTGTTCGCGCACTCCGACGTGACGGCGTACGCCGTGATGACCGCGGCCGCCGAGGCCGGGCTGCGCGTTCCGGAGGACGTTTCCGTGATCGGCTTCGACGACATCGAATCGGCGGCACAGATCCGGCCGCCGTTGACCACCATCCAGCAACCGTTCATCGACATGGGTAAGCGGGCGGCGGAGCTGCTGCTGTCCGAGATCGGCCCCCGCGACCCCGATGACGAGGAGCCGGGGGAGGCGGTCGACGTCGAGCCGCCGTCCGCCGACCTGCCTCGACTTGTGATGCCGACCAGCCTGATCGTCCGGGCGAGTTGCGGGCCGGTGCCCGTGACCCGGTCCCCGCGCGGACGCTCGCAGACCACCAAGGCCTGATCCCCGGATCGAGGTCCCGCCCGACCGCTGACACCACACGTACGACAGCAGCCCCAGGCCTGACGCCGACGGGCGATGCTGTCGCGCGCTCTCTGGAAGGAATCCGGAGTGATCAGAAAACTGGCCACCGGTGTGACGCTTGCCCTCATCGCCTCGGTGGCGATCCAGACCACCGCCCGAGCCGACGCGACGCCGTACGAGGTCCTCCCGGCCGATGCCGTTGCCAACTTCACCGAGTTCAAAAGCCTCCCGACCGATGCGACCCAGCAGGTCGACATCACCGGCAACCCCGACTTCACCAAAGCCCTCGAGATCAACGTCCCGAACGGGCCGCAGAGTCCCGGTCTCGACGGCGAGTACGAGATCACCCTCGGCGTGCCTGCTGCCGCGACCGTCACCGAAGGCGACGCGCTGGTCGCGACCGTATGGGCCCGAGCGATCACGCCGACCAGTGGTAACGCCCACCTGGTCTTCGAGACGGACGGTTCGCCGTTCAAGAAGTCGCTCAACGCTGCCCTGCAGTACGGCACCGAGTGGAAGAAGTTCGAGTTCCCGTTCCGCGCCGCGACGACGTACACCGCGGGGACGAGCACGGCCGCGCACCTGAACCTGTGGCTCGGATACGGCGCACAGAAGTTCCAGATCGCCGGCGTCTCGGTGCAGGATCTCGGCCCGGGCAATCCGGCTGGCTACCCGCAAGTGACGTACGACGGCCGCGATCCGAACGCCGCCTGGCGTACTGCGGCCGACGCCCGCATCGACCAGTACCGCAAGGGGAACCTGTCGGTCTCGGTCGTCGACACTGCGGGGAATCCCGTCAGCGGCGCGACCGTGTCCGCAGTACAGCAGACGAGTGCGTTCAAGTTCGGCGCCGCGTCCGACGGTGCGCGGCTGGTCGGCGATCCGGCCGGTGGGATCAGCGGGACCGATCTGGCGCAGTACCAGTCGAAGTACTCGACGCTCTTCAACCAAGGGGCCCTGGGCAACAACCTGAAGTGGAACCACTGGGAGAACCCGACCGAGCGCGAGACGATCACACTGCCCGCTCTGCAATGGATGCGTGAGCACGGGCTGCGGATCCGCGGCCACAACCTGATCTGGCCGTCGTGGGGACTGATGCAGCCCGACGTCGTGAACCTGCAGAACGACCCGGCCGCGTTGCGCGCCCGGATCAACACCCACATCACCGACGAGGCGTCGACGCTGGCCGGGCTCGTCGACGAGTGGGACGTGGTCAACGAGCCGTACTCCGAACACAACGTCCAGGACATCCTCGGCCAGGACGAGATCGCGAACTGGTTCCGGCTCGCGCACGCAGCCGACCCGAACGCGAAGCTCGCGCTGAACGACTACGGCCTGGTGGAGAACAACGGCTGGGAGACGCGTCACCGCGATCACGTGTACGACCTGGTGCAGTCGTTGAAGTCGTCGGGTGCGCCGATCGACACGGTCGGATTCGAGAGCCACTTCAACGGGCTCCAGCTCACCTCGCCGGACGATCTGATGACGATCGTCGACCAGTTCGCCGGCCTCGGCGTGAAGGTCGCGGTCACCGAGTTCGACGTGGACACCGACGACCAGCAACTGCAGGCCGACTACACCCGCGACTTCATGACCGCGATGTTCTCGAACCCGAACGTCAACCAGATCAGCAACTTCGGGATCTGGTCGAAGAACATCTACAACCCGCGCGTCGCGCTCTACAACGACGACTGGTCACCCAAGCCGAACGCGCTGGTCTGGGAGGACTTGATCCAGCATCAGTGGCACACCAGCGTCTCGGGTCCGTCGAATGCTGCCGGGACCTTCGGTACGCGCGGCTTCCTCGGCGACTACCTGGTGACGGTCACCGTGAACGGCATCTCGAAGCAGGTGAAGGTCGCTATGCCGACCACCGCCGGCGCTTCGGTCAAGGTGATCACGGACGGCATCGCCACCACAGTCCGCACCAGCCAGCCGAATCCGATCGGTGACGGCGGCTTCGAGAGCGGTACTCGCCGCTGGACGTCACTCGGCACCGGTCCGGGCAGCGCTGCGAACGCCCACAGCGGCCACACCGCACTCTCGCTGAGCCCAGGCTCGGGCGTCACGCAGAACATCACTGGCCTGACCCCAGGCACGAGCTACCTCCTGTCCGGTTGGGGACGTCTGAACGGCGGCGGTACCCAGTGCTACGCCGGCGTCCGCGGTGGCGCCACAGCTGGTACGCCGACCTTCCAGTACGAGCTGTCGTACGCCGACGAACGCGCCTACACGCAGAAGCTGGCCGCCTTCACGCCACCGACCGGGACGAAGTGGGTCCAAGTCTTCGCCTGGTCGAACCCCAGTGCGAGCTCTCCCGAATGCACTCTGGACGACCTTGCCATCACACCGACGGATGGCACGCCTCCACCGGCACAGGGTCCGCCCGCAGTCTTGCCGTCTCTGCCGACACCGTCGGTGCTGGCGAACGGGTCACTCGAGAACCAGTCGAACACGACCGGCTGGTACTGCCTCGGGACCTGCACGCTGAAGAACGCGTCGACGACTCCGCATGCCGGGTCTGGTGACCTGTCGGCTGCTGGGCGGGAGGCCGCCTGGGCTGGTCCGGCGCAAGGGGTGTCCGTCGTGAACGGCGGCCTGTACGACTCCTCGGCCTGGGTGCGGCTGGCGTCCGGGTCGGACACAGCGATGGTCAGTCTGAAGCTGACGACGTCTACCGGCTCGACCACTCTGCGGCTCGGCTCGGCGCCGGTGAGCTCCACCGGGTGGACGCAGATCTCGGCGTTGAACACGACGGTCTCCTGGACCGGGACGCTCACGAAGGCCGAGTGGTGGGTCAGTACTTCGACGGGCGCCGGTGATCTGCTCGTCGACGATGCCTCGTTCGCACCACTCGCGAAGACACCTGTCCGGGGGACCGGGCCTGCTGAGACCGCGTTCAACCCGGTCCAGCCGACCGCGGCCTGCGTCGTACACAACGCCGACTCCTACACGGCGTACTTCGGTTACTCGAATGCCAACAACTACTACATCCCCGTCCCGGTCGGCAGCGACAACGCGTTCAGCCCGGGACCGTCCGATCGCGGCCAGACCGTCTCGTTCCTGCCCTTCCAACGTCCGCGTCGCGTGGCGGTGACCTGGGACGGCAGTCCGCTCACCTGGCGGCTCGGCTCCCTGTCCCAGACCGCGTCGTCGGCATCGCCGGCCTGCAGCTAAGTCACTGGAGGAATTCTCATGTCATCACCCATCTCACGGCGGTCGCTGCTGCGCGGTGCGGCAGCACTGGCCGGCGCGGGCGCACTCGCCGGCTGCTCCTCGGACAACTCGGGCAGCGGGGCCTCGGGATCGAAGGCCAAGACCACCATCACCTACTGGGACTGGTACGCCAGCCAGGCCGGCTGGGTCGACAACGAGATCAAGTTGTTCCAGCAGGCGCATCCGGACATCGCGGTCAAGAAGACCACGCAGGTCAGCGACAAGTACGCCGACCTCGTGTCACTCGCGTACCGGAGCAACAACCCGCCGGACATCCTGATGGTGCCCAAGAGCCCACAGCTCAGCCAGCAGGTGTCACAGGACTGGCTGATGCCCGTCGACAAGTGGGCGACGAAGTCCTGGCAGTCCGGCTTCCCGGAGAACAGCTTCGTCGAGGGAGTGGACGTCTTCGGCGGCAAGGTCTACACCGCGCCGTTCGCCGCCCCGGCGCCGTCGCTCCAGCTCTACATCCATCACGGTGTCTTCAAGGACGCCGGCCTGACCAACGACGACGGCAGTGTGAAGCTGCCGAAGACGTGGGACGACGTCACGCAGGCGGCCGAGGCCATCGCATCGAAGAGCGGCGGGAAGGTCGCGCCGTTCGGTTTCGGCAACTCGACGAACACGACCCTGGCCTGGTGGCTGGATCTGTTCGTGCGCGGCGCCGGCTCGCCGGGCGGCGCCGCGGTCGGCGGCATCGATGGGATGGACTACCGGGTCGGCCAGTGGAAATTCGGCAGCGATCGCAACTACCTCGACATGATCAACCTGCTGATGGAGTGGAAGAACAAGAACTGGTTCTACCCGAACTCGATGAGCATCTCCGACGAGCAGGCGCGGGCGTTCTTCGAGCGCGGGCGGTTCGGGATGACGGTCGGGGGAGTGTGGAACCAGCCGGAGTGGACGCAGCACAAGTTCACCGACTACAGCCTGGTCACCCTGCCGAGTCCCAGCGAGGCGCCGAAGGCGTTGTTCTACGGGCCTCCCGGCGGACGGTTCGTTGCGGTCTCGTCGAAGACGTCGCATGCCGATGAGGCGTGGGCCTGGTTCGACTGGCTGTACAGCCCGGACGCCGGGAAGCGTTGGGTCGAGCAGGGCCAGGGGTTGTCCGTGTACGCGAAGAACAACGACCCGAAGAGCGTGACGTTCGCGCCGTTCTCGCAGTACGTCGCGATGTCGGGTGCGGCCGTGGTCGGTCCACAGCCGGCGATCCGGAACCCGAAGGTGTCGGCGGTCCAGCTGCCTGCGGTGAAGCCGGACATCAACGATGTCTTGGCCGGCATCTACACGGGTCAGCTCAAGGATCGGCAGGCTGCGCTGACCGAGCTCGAGGGCAAGATGAACCAGGCGCTCGGCGACGCGATCAAGAAGGCGCCGGGGGTCAGCGCGAAAGACTTCGCCTTCGCGGACTGGGATCTCACCAAGGCCTACACCACGAAGCCGGGCGCCTGATGGTGATGACCGCCGTACGGCAGGACGTGACCGCTACCGGGCCGCCACCAGCGGCGGCCCGGCGGCGGGCGCGACGCCGTACCTATCTGTGGTCGTATGTGTATCTGGCGCCGATGATGGTGCTGCTGCTCGCGTTCGTGGTGTATCCGATCATCGCGTCGCTCGGCTACACGTTCTACAAATGGGACGGGATCGGCGACCCGTCGGAGTTCGTCGGGTTGGCCAACTTCCGGCAGATCGTCAACGACAGCATCTTCTGGCGCTCCCTCGGCCACACCTTCGTGTACGCCGCGTTCGTCGTGCCGGTCCAGCTTGTCCTGGCGTTGGCGCTCGCGCTCGTGCTGAACAACAAGCGGCTGCGGTTCGCGTCGTTCTACCGGACGCTGTTCTTCCTGCCGGTGGTGACCTCGGCGGCGGTGATCGGTGTCGTGATCCAGTTGCTCGTGTCGAACTTCGGTGACTCGATCAACACGCTGCTGCTGAACCTGCACCTGATCCATCAGCACATCGACTGGCTGGGGGATCCGCACTTCGCGATGGCGATCATCATCCTGGTCGGGATCTGGCACACGTTCGGCTACAACCTGGTGTACTTCCTGGCCGGGCTGCAGACGATTCCGGACGAGCTCTACGAGGCCGCACGGCTGGACGGCGCTGGTCGGATCGCGATGTTCCGGTACATCACGATCCCGATGCTGCGGGCGGTCGGTGTGGTGATCGTGATCCTGGCGGTGATCGGGACGTTCCAGATCTTCGACCTGGTGCAGGTGCTGACCAGCGGCGGCCCGTTCTTCGCCACCGAGGTCGTGAACACCTACATCTACCACCTGGCCTTCGGCGGCAGTAACGCCAACGCTGTCCAGCCGGACATCGGCCTGGCGTCGGCGGCCTCGTTCATCTACGGCCTGCTGCTGATCGGGTTCTCCGTCGTACAGGTCGTCGTACTGCGTTCCCTCGCTCGTCGGAGAGGTACCTCATCATGACTGTACTGATGCCGCGACTCCGTCGCGGCGGGTCATGGGGCTGTTGCTCCCGGTCTTCCCTCGTCGCTCCGGTCGCTTCGCTCCCTCCGCTCCTCAGTCCAGACCGGGAGGCCCCATGACCAGGCGTCGCGTGGTGACAGTGATGACGCATGTGGCGTTGCTGGTCAGCGGATTGGCGTGGCTGTATCCGCTGTTCTGGGCGCTCGGCTCGTCGCTGAAGAGTGATGACGACTTCTTCACCGACGGGCTGAATCCGATGCCGTCGCACTTCCTCTGGGCGAACTACCTGAACGCCTGGCAGGAGGCCTCGTTCGGCCGGTACTTCATGAACACAATTCTGATCACCGTTGGCACGGTCGTGATCACTTTAGTAGTCACTTCCTGCGCGGGATACGTACTTGCCCGTACACGGTTCCCGGGCCGTGGGTTCTGCCTCGGGCTGGTGTCGGCGACGCTGTTCCTGCCGCACGGGTACACGATCATCCCGGTCTTCGACTTGATGCAGCGGGTGCATCTGCTGAACAGCCTGTGGTCGGTGATCATCGTGCAGGCGTCCGGGGGAGTGGTGTTCGGGACGTTCCTGTTCATGGGCTACTTCATGGCGATCGACAAAGAGCTCGAGGACGCCGCAATGGTCGACGGGGCGAACTTCCACCAGACGTTCGCGCGCATCATGCTGCCGCTGTCCGGGCCGATGCTGGCCACGGTCGGCCTGTTCACCGCGATCACCGCCTGGAACAGCTTCTTCATCCCGCTGGTGTTCACGCTCGGCCGCCCCGAGCTGCGCACGCTCGCGATCGGGATGTACGCGTTCATCGGCGAGAACTCGACCGAGTGGACGCTGCTCTGCGCCGGCACGGTCATCACGCTCGCCCCGATCATCCTGCTCTTCGTTCTGCTGCAGCGCTTCTTCGTCAACGGTCTGGCCGGTGCGGTCAAGCAATAGGAGGTCCTCCATGCCTGTGCGGACGGCAATCGTCGGAACCGGGAACCGCGCTCAACTCTTCACCGAAGGCCTGGCCAAACGAGACGCGTACGACGTCGTCGCCTTGTGCGATCCGAATTCTGTCCGGATGGCCTTCCACAACCGCATGCTGCTCGCGGCCGGCCGTCGTACGGCGCATCAATGGCCGCCTGGGCGGTTCGAGGAGATGTTGCGGGTCGAGCGGATCGAGCTGTTGATCGTCACCAGCGTGGACGCGACCCACAACCTCTACATCGAGGCGGCGCTGCGGGCCGGCGTACGGGTGATCAGCGAGAAGCCGATGACGACCGATGCGGCGAAGGCGACGAGCATCCTGGCCGCGGTGCAGGAGACCGGCGGGTCGTTGTCGGTGGCGTACAACTACCGGTTCAACCCGGTGCATCGACGGGTGCGCTCGTTGCTGGCGGAGGGTGCGATCGGGGACATCCACTCTGTGCATTTCGAGTGGATGCTCGACGTATCGCACGGCGCGGACTACTTCCGCCGCTGGCATCGCGACAAGGCGAACTCCGGTGGATTGATGGTGCACAAGGCCAGTCACCACTTCGATCTCGTGAACTGGTGGCTGGGTGCGGAGCCCCGGATCGTCTATGCGCAAGGGCAATTGGCGTTCTACGGGCCTGGGCATTCCCACGGTTATGCGCGTCCCTACGACCGTGTCGACGGATCCGCTGCTGCGGCTGACGATCCGTTCGCTCTGCACCTCGCGGACAACGCGACGCTCCGCGAGCTGTACCTGGACGCCGAGGGGGAGGACGGCTACTACCGCGATCGCAACGTCTTCGCGCCGGGCGTGACGATCGAGGACGACATGGCGCTGCTCGTGTCCTACAACAGCGGCGCGACGATGACGTACCACCTGACGGCGTACTCACCCTCCGAGGGCTACCGCGTGATGTTCAACGGATCGCGCGGCCGGCTGGAACTCAATGTCGAAGAGTCGACATTTACCGCCCCAAATCAACGAGTCGAATCGGCAAAAGGCTGGGTCCACGGCGACCTGGCCGCACCGACCGCCGGACGCACGTCAATCACCCTGCGCCCCCTCTGGGAGCCACCGATCGACCACACCGTAGCCCACGACCACACCGGCCACGGCGGCGCCGACGCTCGCGTCCTCGCAGCCCTCCTGGACAACGACCCAACCGAAGCCGCCGACCTAGCCGATGCCCGCCAAGCCACCCTGGCCCTAGTCACCGGCCTAGCAGCCAACCACTCCTTCAACACAGGCCTACCCGTACAAACCGCCGACATACTGGCGATTTGATGGACAGAATAGTGATCAGGCCGAGCGTGGCGATGATCAGTTTTCTGTCCTAGCCCAGCGCTGCGCGGAGGATCGCGTGGGCGCCGTTGACGATGGACTCGCGGTTGGCTTCGTAGGTGGGGTCGGTGATTGCGGTTTTGTTGGCTGGGTCGAAGGACAGGACGGGGACGTGCAGGTGGCCGGCCGGCATTGAGGGGTCGAGGAGGTCGCGCTGGAGGGTGTTGCGGTAGGCGACCTCGTTGGAGAGGTAGCCGCCGCCGGTGCCCTCGGACGCGATCGAGCCGGGCGTGGGGCCGTCGGGGCGGCGTACAGGCTCGGTCTGGCCGGCTGGGATCTCTAGGACTGACGTGTTGACGCGGGTCCGGAACGGGATGACGTCGGCGTGGGACATGCGGGCGAGCGGGAGGCTAGAGGTGATGAACTCGGGGCCGGGCGGCATGCTGGGGGAGACGACCGGTGCGTTGATCGTGCCGCCGCCCCAGAGGTTGTTGTTGTCGCCGATCGAGCTGACCGAGCGGCGACGGCCGTTGAAGACCTCGAGGTCGAAGATGCCGACGCGGCCTTGGCTCGCGGTCATGACGAGGTCCGCGTGCTGCGGGCCCGGGCGGTAGTGCGGCGCGAGGGCGTTCTCGACCATGCTCGCGTCGAAGTCTGTGTAGCGGACCGGGAAGACGACAGTCTGGATCTCGTACGTCTTGCCGTTCACCGTCCAGCGCTGACCGTCGAGCGTGAGCGCGTTCGCGCCGGACGGATTGCCGATGCGGATGTCCGCGTCCAGGGTGAACGGGTCGAACCCGGTAACGAGGATCTTCCGCACGCCTGGGGTGAAGCGCGTGCTCGTGATGCCCCGCGAGGCGTACTCGAACGACTTGATCAGGTCGGCGCGTTCCGTCGTACCGAGGCCGAAGCGTGGTTGCCATTGGCGTAGGGCGAACGCCATCGAGATCCGCGCCCAGTAGAGGCCGCGGTCGTCGGTTGCCGGCAGCGCGTCGGCTCCGCGCACAGGATGCTGCGCGCGGTACGTCGCCGTACGCCAGAGAATCTCGCCCTGGGTGCGCACGAGTGCCGCTGCGGCCTGACGACTGGGGACGTGGCACAGGAGCCGGCTGAAGAGCTCAACCTGCTGGTCGAAGCCGGATCGCGTCAGGATCTCGGCCGGCACCGACGGACCACCGTCCACACCTCGGTCGAGTCGCTGCTCCTCGACAGACCCGGCGGTCGACTGATCCAGGCAGCCTGTGGTCGGCATGGCCTGGGCCACGGGCGCGCCGGAGAGAACGGCGGTCAACGCGAGGGCGCCGATGAGCAGGGAACGGTGGAATGAGCTGGGGCGGAGTCTCATACGGGGTGTCTATCAGATTTCCCGGCTGGAGCCGAGAGATTCGAAGACATTGTGGGTACTGCAGACTGTATGCAATCTGCTACCTTCGAAAGGACGGCACAACCCGCCCCTCGCTCCGCTCGGGGCGGGGGGAGATGCACCGCCCACCGCTCCGCTCGGGGCAGGGGGATGCACCGCCCACGCCGTCCGTGCGTGAGGAGCTCTCCGTTGACCAATCCGTCTCGTCGTCAGGCTCTGACTGCCGGCCTGGCTGCTCTCGGCGCCGGAGCCCTCGCCGGCTGCGCAGGAACCGCCGGAGGCGCCCCCGAACTCTCCACCGGTACGCAGGTCCCGAGTGCGACCCAGGCACCCGTTGCCGACGGCAAGCAAGCTCTCGAGCGGCTGATGGTGGGGAATGCGCGCTTCGTCGCGGCTCAGGAGCAGGACCTGGACGAAGGCATTGCGCGGCGCGTGGCGGTGAGCAAGGGCCAGCATCCGTTCGCCACGATCCTCGGCTGCGTGGACTCCCGCGTGCCGATAGAGCTCGTCTTCGACCAGGGTCTCGGCGATCTCGTCGTCGTACGAAGCGCCGGTGGAGCGCTCGACCAGTCCGTGACCGGCAGCATCGAGTTCGGCATCGCCGAGCTGCACACCCCACTCCTCGTGGTCCTGGGCCACCAGCGCTGCGGCGCCCTCGACGCCACCATCAAGGCTCTGGACGCCGACCAACGCACATCCCACACCAAAGGCCTCGACTACCTCGTAGACACCCTCGCTCCAGCAGTCCGCCAGGTAGCAGGCAAATCCGGCGACCGCCTCACCAACGCCGTACAAGCCAACGTCACCCTCACCCTCACCAAACTCCGCCAGTCACCCGTCATAGGTCCCCTGGAAAAGTCCGGCAAACTCCACCTGGCCCCCGCCTACTACGAACTCGACACCGGCAGAGTCGTCCTCCTCTAGCTAGGTGGCCCTCCGGCGCTGCGGGTCAGTCGATCTGGGTGAGGCGGCCGTTGTCTACGTCGTACATGAAGCCGCCGACGAGGATGTCGTCGCCGATGAGGGGGTGTTCGCGGACCGCGGCGACGTCGCGGCGGAGGGCCTCGAGCTGGTCGGGGATGACGGAGATCGGCAGGTAGCCGGCCGGCTTGCCCGCGGCCTGCTCGACCTTCGCGCGCAGGTCGTCCTCGGACATCGCGGCCATCGCGCAGCGGGTGTGCGGGATGATCATGATCCGGCGTACACCGAGCAGCTGGACGCCGAGCACCAGCCCGGTCATCGTGATCTCGGTGACCCGCCCGCCGGCGGAGCGCAGTACCTTCGCGTCACCCGGCTTGAGGCCGAGCATCTCCAACGGCGGGATCCGGGAGTCCATACAGGTGACCACGCCGATGCCGGCATGCGCGATCCCGTCGAAACCGCCGTAGTGGAAGTCAGCGACGTACTCCGCGTTGGCGGCGAGCAGATCGTCGAATCCGCCGCTCATCGGATCGCGCCTGACACTGGAGTTCCGGTTTGCAGGATCGACATCGCGAACGGTTCCTTTCCACACGAGTCCGGACGGGGAGGATCAGCGAGCGCGCTGGTGACCGGGACGCTCCACGACCGGCCGTCGAGGTGCTGGATGGTCACAGTCTCAGCGTCTTCGGCCACGACGCGCAACGCATCCAGGGAAAGCTCGCCGGTGAGCTCCCGTACGGCGACCTCGGCCGCCTGACCGCGCTTGCTCCAGGTGGACCGGCCGCGCAGCCCGGTCGTGATGGTCTCGCCGCGATCGGCCGCGGCCAGCGCCTCGGCCGCCGTCTCGACGGTCAGGTGCCCGTGCATCGTGCCGGCGGGCAGGTATGTCGCAGTCGGAGCGAAGCGGTGTCCGCCCAGATGGTTGGCTTCCCACACGCGTCCCGGTGCCCGTTCGGCGAGCCCTGACACCAGCGGCCGGCCGAGAACCGCGCAGCATCCGTCACGCTTGCCGTTCGTACACACGAGCACGACCGGCTCGTCGACGGGCAGGAGACCGGGCAATGAGGCGATCACCGCAGCGCGATCACCGCGCGCGACCGCATCGAGATCGAGGTCGCCCAGCTCGGAGGCGTCCGCGATCCGCCCGCCGAGCAGCCAGCTCAGGCCCGGCGTGGTCGAGGCGACGAACACCTGGTGCGACCGCTCAACCGTGTCGGCGTGCCGCCCCGGCATCCGGATCAGCCCGAACCGTACATCGGCCTTCTTGCACTGGTCGTCGAACGGCCCGCCGAACTCCGGATCGAGGTGACTCTGCGTCGGCGCCTTCGCACCCCACGGCCCCGGCTGCTCGACAACGACCCATCCCTTGGCCACGACCGCGGTGCCGGCGAGCGGCTCACGCAGTACCCGGCAGTACGTCGAACACAGGCCGGGCCGGGCCGTGGTCGACGGAGCGTCGGGCGCAGGGGTCACACCCTCACGGTACGCGAGGTGAGACAGCTGTCCCTCATGATGATCATCATGTGTGCGTTAGCCCACGTCGCCCGAGCAGCAGTACGGCGAGAGCCGCGGCCAGGAACGCGCACACGGCCGCACCGGCAAAGATCGCGTGAACTTGTGAAACAGCGGCGTCGCGGAGCGCGTCGACGAACGGGCGGCAGGTGCCGGGGGAGGACGGGCACAGCTCGTTCGGCGATTTGATGCCGTCGGCAATGGCGTAGTACCGGCGGAGCCCGATCGCTGTCAGCGCGGAGACGCCGACGAGCATGCCGACCATGCGTGCGACGACCACAAGCGCGCTCACCAGGCCGTGCGTGTCGGCGGGCGTCGCGCCGAGCATGGCTGTGTTCACAGGTGACAGTGCTAGACCGAACCCGAATCCGCAGACGAGCAGTACGACGGTCGCCGGCCAGTGATCGAGCGCCGTACGACTCCAGAAGGCCATGACAAGGAACATCGCACCCGACAACCCGAGCCCGGCCCCGGCGATCAGTCCGAGCCCGTAGCGCCGGGTGAGCCACCCACCGGCAACCGCTCCGACCGGTAGAGCGATCAGGAACCGCACCAGCACCAGCGCAGCCGCCAGCTGACCGCCGCCTTGGGTGGTGCGTGCAAACACCGGTACGTCGACCAGCGCCGCGATCAGTGCGCAGCCGATGAGGAAGCTGACCACCAGCGAGCCCCAGGCAGGACGTGCACGCAGCAGACCACGAGGGACAATGGCTGCCGCCGTACGACGCTGCCACAGCGCGAACGCCACCGCGAAGACAGCGGCCGCGACGAGGAGCCACGGACCGGCCGGCGACATCAGCTCACGCTCGGGGTCGGCAGTCGCGAACGCCAGCACCACCCCGGCCAGCGCGAGTGCGAGCAGTAGCGCGCCGACAAGGTCAACCTGCGACAAGACACTGGCGGTGTGGCCGCGCCCACCCCACAACACCAGGCCGAGCCAGATCAGCGCGAGAACCAGCGTGGCGACGCCGATCGGCGTGAGAAGCCTGGAGGTTCCGGTGAAGGGCACGAAAGGCAGGCCGAGCGTCACACCGGACGCGAGTCGCTCAGGTGCCGTCAGCGTCAGCCCGAGAGCGACACAGGCCAGTAAGCCGACAACACCGGAAAGCGGTGGCCATCGACGACCGCGGAGGAGCAGCGCGAGCACGACTGCGACGGTCAGATTGAGCCAGAAGATGTACCGCCAGTCGGCCACCGCGAGTACGGCGGCACCCAGCAGCGGACCAAGAACCGCCCCAAGCTCCTGCACCGCACCGACCACACCAAGCGGCAGACCGCGCCGATCGGCCGGCCATAGATCCGCAACAAGAGCGAGCGTCGCAGGAACGAGCCCACCGCCGCCCACCCCCTGAAGAAACCGACCGGTTACCACCAACGGCAGGTCGTAAGCACCCGCCGTGATCAGCGACCCGACCGCGAACAGCAGCAGCGCCCCGACGAGCACCGGCGTCCGCCCAACGACATCCGCGATCCGCCCGATCAACGGCAGTACGGCGATGTACCCGAGCAGGAAGCCCGAGATGATCGGCGCCGCCCGCTGCAATTCGTCCGCGGACAGCCCGACGCCGGCCATCATGTTCGGCAGCGCCAGCACGACGACGTACGTGTCCGCCGCCGCGAAGGCAACCGCGATGGACGCCAGCGTCAGTCGCGTCCTCGCCGAGCTGTCGCTCACGGCTTGGTGATCTCTACCTTCTCGCCGTACTTGTCGAGGGTGACGTCGTAGCTGCTGGTGGCGCCGGAGTAGAACGGGCCGGTGATGGTGGCCGAGACGAGTTGCTTGGCGTCCTGGTCGATCTTGAAGGTGCTCGGGAAGTCCTGGTCCGCGGGCGCCTTCGGGAAGATGCCTTGCAGGTCCTTGCCCTGGACCGAGCCGGTGACCTCGGTCAGCACCTTCGCGCCCTCGCGGGTGTCGCCCTTGATCTTCGGGTCCTTCAGCGTCGGCAGGACCGCGGTCAGGCCCTTCGCCGGGTCGAGCAGGATCGCCGGGTCAGGAGCGCCGAGCGAGGCCAGCTGGGACGGCGGAAGCTCGATGTAGCTGGGGGTGAACGACAGCTTGGCGTACACCTTGCTGCCGACCGCGACCACCTGAGCGTCGATCGGCGCACCGGCCGACCGCACAGTCAGCTTCCCCTTGAACGCGGGGGCGTGCGTCGCGACACCATCACCACTGGCGAGCGTCTGCGCGTTGTCGGGCAGATCGCGGCCGGTGAGCACGATGTGCACGCTGGCCGCGTCGTCGATCGTCTTCTTGACGTCGGTGAGCAGCGCGACCGCGTCCCCGCCGGACTGCCCACCCCCGCCGGTGTCCTTCTTGCCGCTGCATCCGGCCAGCGCAAGTATCACGACCGCGCCGAGCGCGAGCAGTCTCTTCACGAGGGTCAGCCTGCCAGATCAGCAGCGCACGCAGCGATCGGCTGCGCGACCGGTACGCCGGAACCGTCCCGGCGCGGGTCGATCGGCGGCAGGTCCACCGGTGCGCCACTGCTCGCGCTGGCCTTCACCGGCGCCACGCCGATGAAGCCGAGCAGCAGCCCGTCCTCACCCTTCAGCAACCGCTGGCAGCGAACACCGCCGGTCCCGCGGCCCTTGCCCGGGTATTCGCTGAACGGCGTCACCTTCACAGCGCCGACCTCTGTCCCCGGCAGGGCCGACGACGAGCCCGCGATCGTGACGACCTGCGCCTCCCGGCCTGCGTCCATCGCCCCGAAGAACACGACCTTCGCCTTCGCGGCCAGTCGGACACCGGCCATACCGCCCGCGGTCCGTCCCTGCGGCCGTACTGCGGACGCGGGGAAGTGCAGCAGTTGCGCGTCGGACGTGATGAAGCAGAGCTCCTCTTCGCCCGTGGTCAGCTCGACCGCGCCGATGACCTCGTCACCGTCCTTGAGCCCGACGATCTCCCACGAGTCGCGGTTGCTCAGGTGGTCCGGCACGACCCGCTTGACCACGCCGCCCGTCGTACCGAGAGCGACACCGACCGATTCCGGGTCCATCGTGGTCAGCGCGAGCGCCTTCTCACCCGGCTCCAGCGACACGAACTCCGCGATCGGCGCGCCGCCCTGCAGGTTCGGCGCTGCGGCGGTCGTCGGTACGGCGGGAAGGTCGAGCGACTCGAGCCGGATCAGCCGGCCGGCGCTGGTGATCAGGCCGTACTGCCCGCGGGCCGTGCTCTTGATCGCGGAGATGATCGCGTCGTGCTTCGCGCGAGCCTCGCCGCCGCCGAACGGCTCGACCCCGTTCGTCCGGGCCAGCAGCCCAGTCGAGCTCATCAGGATCCAGCACGGGTCGTCGCTGACCTCGAGCGGCACGGCGGCCGTCTTGGTCGCGCCGGACGACTCCAGCAGCACTGTCCGTCGCGGCGTGCCGTACGTCTTCGCGATCTCCGCGAGCTCGTCGGACACCGTCTTCTGCAGCAGCTTCGGGTCGTCGATGATCGCGGACAGCGCCTCGATCTCGCGCTCCAGCTCGCCCTTCTCGGTCTCCAGCTCGAGCTTGGAGAACTTCGTCAGCCGGCGCAGCGGCATGTCCAGGATGTAGTTCGCCTGGATCTCGGACAGGTCGTAGATCTCGATCAGCCGGGAGCGCGCCGCGGCCGAGTCGTCGCTGCTGCGGATGATCTGGATGACCTCGTCGATGTCGAGGATCGCGATCAGCATGCCCTCGACGATGTGCAGCCGGTCCTGTGCCTTCTTCCGGCGGAACTCGCTGCGCCGGCGGACCACGGAGTACCGGTGGTCGAGGTAGACCTCGAGGAGGGGCTTCAGGCCGAGTGTGCGCGGCTGGCCCTCGACCAGGCAGACGTTATTGACGTGGAACGCGTCCTCGAGCGGGGTCAGCTTGTACAGCTGCTCAAGCAGCGCCTCGGGGACGAACCCGTTCTTGACCTCGATCACCAGCTGGGTGCCGTGGGTCCGGTCGGTCAGGTCCTTGACGTCGGCGATGCCCTGCAGCTTCTTCGCCTGGACCAGCGTCTTGATCTTCTCGATCACCTTCTCCGGGCCGACGGCGTACGGCAGTTCGGTGACCACGATGCCCTTGCGGCGCGGGGTGACGTTCTCGATCCGGGCGGTGGCGCGCATCTTGAAGCTGCCGCGGCCGGTCGTGTACGCGTCCTTGATGCCGTCGAGGCCGACGATCTTGCCGCCGGTCGGCAGGTCCGGCCCGGGCACGAACCGCATCAGGTCGTCGATATCGGCGGTCGGCGTCTTGATCAGGTGCCGCAGCGCCTGGATCACCTCGACCAGGTTGTGCGGGGCCATGTTGGTGGCCATGCCGACCGCGATCCCGGTGGCGCCGTTGACCAGCAGGTTCGGGAAGGCGGCCGGCAGCACCCCCGGCTCTTCCTCCTGGCCGTCGTAGTTCGGCTTGAAGTCGACGACGTTCTCGTCCAGGCCGGCCGTCATCGCCATCGCCGGCGGCGCCATCCGGCACTCGGTGTACCGCATCGCGGCCGGGCCGTCGTCGAGCGAGCCGAAGTTGCCGTGCGGGTCGATCAGCGGCACCCGCATCGACCAGGACTGACCGGTCCGGACCAGGGCGTCGTAGATCGCGCCGTCGCCGTGCGGGTGGTACTTACCCATGACCTCACCGACGACGCGGGCGCACTTCACGTGCGAGCGGTCGGGGCGGATGTTGTTCTCCGCCATCGAGAACAGGATCCGCCGCTGCACCGGTTTCAGCCCGTCCCGCGCGTCGGGCAGCGCCCGGGCGTAAATGACCGAGTAGGCGTACTCCAGGTAGCTGGTACGCATCTCGTCGGAGACGTCGATGTCGAGGATGCGCTCCTCGAAGTCTTCGGGTTCGGCGGTGCTGGTACGGCGTGCCATGCGGGTCTACGAGCTCCTCGATCAAACCGGTACGACGCCGCGACGGTCCGGCGCCCTACCCCATTGTCCCTGGTCAACGGCTATTTGCCCGGCCACGACCCACCCTTGCGCCGATCATCTCCGCCGTACCGGTCTACTCCATTACCGCGGAGGGTTGTGACCGGCGCAGGATGTACGTGGTCGGGGCCAGAGCGGACCCTACCGCCAGGATCAGACAAAGTCCGCCGATGCCCAGCAGCACACCCCATGGAACTGTGAACGGTACGTCGGCCAGCCCCGCGTTCATCGCGTGCCGGATCAAGATCCCGACCGTCACCGTGATCGCCGTACCGAGACTCAGCGCGACCGCGCCGACCAGCGACGACTCCCACAGCACCATCCGCCGGATCTGGGCCGGCGTCGCGCCGAGCAGCCGTGAGGTGATGAACTCGTGCCTGCGCTGCAGACTGCCCATCAGCAGCGTGTTGGCGATCGCGATCGCGCTGTACAGGCCGGCCGGACCGAGCAGCAGGATCAGCCCGAGCTGGTTCCCCTTCCGTACGCCGGCCGCCTGGTCGGCCTCCCACTCCGCGGCCAGCTGCGCATGCGGCAACTGCTTCACGAGGCTCGCGGGATCGACGCCGTCGGCGGGCAGCACGAACTGCCGCTCGGGCTCCGCCGTCGGCGCATGCTTGCGCGCCAGGTCGAGCGGGACGAGCAACGACGGATTCACGCCGAAGGCGTCCTTCACGATCGCCACCACCCGCAGCTTCACCGGCGTCCGATCGACGAACACCAGCGGGATCTCGTCGCCGACCTCGTACCCCTCGAACCCAGACATTTCCTTGCTAATGGCAACCGTATTCCCGGACAGGTCGCGGACATCTCCGGCCAGCGCAGTGAGGTCCCGGGTCTGCGTGGCGACCGCCGGATCGATCCCCTCGACGTCCTCGAGCTCAGCATCATCCCGGTCGATCCGCACCATCTGCAGCGGAACGCCGGCATCGACCGCTTTCACTCCTGGGCCGGTCACCGGTGCTCCTCCGGTGACGACAATCGGTGCGCGGACAGCGTCACGGATCGTCGCCCCGGCACTGTCCGCGGCGAAGCTCAGGCTCAGGACCATCGAGCCGGCCACGGCCGAGATGGCGAGGATGGGTGCAGCCAGTGATGCGCTCCGGCGCGGCGCAGCCAGCACGTTGGAGCGGGCCAGGCGCCCGGACACGCGGGTCCACGCAACCAGCGGCAGGGCCCACAGCCGGCCGACAAGAGGTACGACGAGCGGCGCGAGCAGCGTCAGCGCGATCACCATCACCATCGGCGTGAACATCGCCAGCGGTACGGCGCCGTCGCCGCTCGACGGCCGGATCAGCGTCAGCATCGTGACCGCTCCGCCCATGAACAACAGGCCGAAGATGATCCTGACCGGCCCGATCCGCGGCGGCTCCAGCGCAGCTTCCCGCATGGCATCGATCGGCCCGACCCGACCGGCCCGCCGGGCGGCCGAGCGCGCCCCGAGCATCGCGACCAACAGCCCGGCCGCGACCGCGATCGCGAGCGGCACCCACGGCGACGCCGGCTCGAGCTTCACCGGCGCAAGCTCGGTGTACGACGCCTTGGCCAACAGCAGGGGAGTCGCGAGCTGAGCAGCGAGCGCACCGGTCAGTGAGGCGGCCAGCGCGACGACCAGCGCCTCGCCGAGCACCATCCGGCGGATCTGACGCGGAGTCGCACCGATCAGCCGAAGCAGTCCGATCTCCTGACGCCGCGAGGCCACCGCGAACGCGAACGTGCTGGCGATCACGAAGATCGTGATGAACCCGCTGATCGCGCCGACCATGTTGAGCACGACCTGAAGCCCCGAGACATCGGCGTCCGAGAACGGCACCCGGATCTGCCGAGGCGCAGCACCGTCACCGCCCAGAGTGGTCACGGTGATGGCGGACGCGGCCGGCCCGCGGTACGCGATGGTGGCTGCCGTCGCGGTCGCCGCCAGCCCGAGCAGGAACACCCCGACAGCGAGCGCGACGAACGAACCGGCGTACAACGACCGGTGGCGGCTGACGGTCTGCCGGCTCAGATAGAACATCACTGCTCCAGGTCGCTCATGGCGGCGGCGATCTGCGTCGGCGTGGCGCGGTCGAGGTGCCCGGCGAGCAGTCCGTCCGACAGGAACAGCACCCGCTCGGCGTACGCCGCGGCCACCGGGTCGTGGGTGACCATGACGACGGTCTGGCCGGCGCGGTCGGTCGCTTCTCGCAACAGGCCGAGGACCTGCCGGCTGGTGCCGCCGTCCAGCGCGCCGGTCGGTTCGTCCGCGAAGAACACCGACGGCTGGGTGATCAGCGCACGCGCGATCGCAACCCGCTGCTGCTGACCACCGGACAGCTCCGCGGGCCTCCGCTTCGCCTTGCCATCCAGTCCGACCTGGTCGAGCACCCGGTGTACGTCGGTCCGCGACGGCCGGCGTCCGGTCAACCGGAGCGGCAGTGCGACGTTGTCGTAGACGGTCAGCGACGGCAGCAGGTTGTACGCCTGGAACACGAAGCCCATCTCGGCCCGGCGCAGTTTGGTCAGCTCGACCTCGCTCAGGCCACTCAGCGTCACTCCGTTGAGTACGACGGTGCCTGTGGTCGGCTGGTCGAGTCCGGCGGCGCATTGCAGCAGCGTCGATTTGCCGGAACCGGACGGGCCCATCACGGCGGTGAACGAGCCGCGGGCGAAGTGGTACGTCACTCCGCGCAGCGCGTCGACCGCTCCGGCCTTGGAGCGGTACGTCTTGGTGATGCCGTCCAGCAGCAGCGCAGGCGGCTCGATCGGCGCGACGGTCGGGTACGAAGGCGCGGTAGCGGTCATAGAACCAGGCAACCGCGGAAGCAGTCGCGAAGCCCTGGCCCAGGATGGAGACCTGGAGTAGCGCGCACGCTACCGTCCTGCGGGCTGAGCCCCCTCTAGGGTTGAACGCGTGGAGAGTCCTAAGACGGCCTGGGCAGCGTTGGCGTCGCCGCGTTACCTGATCTCGTCGTGGCCGTGGCGTAGCTACGCCTACCTCTTCACGTCCGTGCCGGCCGGTGCGCTGGCGATCTGCGTACTGATCGGGCTGGCCGCGCTGAGCGCAGTACTCAGCCCGATCCTGATCGGCATCCTGATGCTGACCGCGTTCCCGCTCATCGGCGCCGCGATCGGCAGGCTCGAGCGCTGGCGGGCCGGGCTGATGCTGGTGGACGGCATCAGCACCCCGCACGCGCCGCTGCCGCTCGGATTGTCGGTCAAGCAGCGGCTGACCTTCCGCCGGCGCGAGCAGGCCTCGATGCGGGCTCTCGGGTACGGGTTCGTGCTCGGCGTCCTCATCTGGCCGCTGAGCGCCTTGTTCGCAGGTATCAGCGCGACCGTTCTGCTGACCACGCTCGCCGCTCCGGTCATTGCCGACACCGACGAGATGGGGATGGGGCCCTGGACGCTCGACTCGGCCAGGGAAGGCTTCATCTTCCTGATTCTGTTCGGGCCGGTGTTCTACGTGTTTAGCTCATACCTGCTCGGGGTCATCGCCGGCGCTGAGGCCTCGCTCGCGAAGGCCATGCTCGGACCGCGGCAGGAGGAGCTGCAGCGCAACCTCGCCGAGCTCCGGCGCTCGCGGCTCGATCTGGTCGACGCGTTCGAGACCGAGCGGGCGCGGATCGAGCGGCACCTGCACGACGGCGTACAACAGCGGCTGGTCGGGCTGACGATGACGCTCGGGCTGGCCGAGCTGGATCTGCCCGACGGCGAGGGACGGCGGCTGGTGGTGAAGGCGCATTCCGAGGCGGAGGCTGCGCTGGCCGACCTGCGTGCAGCAGTGCGGGGGATTCATCCGCGGGTGCTCGTCGATCACGGACTGGAGGCCGCGGTACGGGAGGTGGCCGACCGGATGCCGCTGCCGGTGACGGTGCAGCTGTCCACGACCCGCTTGCCGCCGCCGATCGAGGCCGCGGCGTACTTCGTTGTGTCCGAAGCGCTCGCCAACGTCGCGAAGCACGCACAGGCGACGAAGTGCGAGGTGTCCGGCTGGGTGGATCGTGAGCGGCTCGTCATCACGATCCAGGACGACGGAATCGGTGGCGCACGTCTCGGTGCGGGGACCGGACTCACCGGGCTGGTGACGCGATTGGACGCCTTGGGCGGCACACTCGACGTCGACAGCCCACCTGGTGGGCCGACCCGATTGAGGATGGAGTGTCCGTGCCGACTAGGCGATTGAGCATTGTGCTGGCCGAAGACTCGCTGCTGTTGCGGGAGGGCCTGGCCAGCATTCTGGATCGCGCCGGGCACGACGTACGGGACACGGTCGGAGACGCGGACACGCTGCTGGCCGTCGTACGCAAGGAGCCGCCGGACGTGGTGATCACCGACGTACGGATGCCGCCCGGGCACTCCGACGAGGGCCTGCGCGCGGCCGCGGCGATCCGGGCCGAGCTGCCGGCGATCGGGATCCTGGTGCTCTCGCAGTACGTCGCCGATGCGTACCTCTCGACGTTGCTGGAGACAACGACCGGCGGGATCGGGTACCTGCTGAAGGATCGCGTCGGGCACGTCACCGAATTCCTCGAGTCGCTGGACCGGGTCGCGAACGGCGGGACGGTCGTCGACCCGGAGGTCGTCCGTCAGCTGCTCGCGCGACGGCGCAACGACGGGCCGCTGGCCGCGCTGACGCCGCGTGAGCTGGAGGTGCTCGCGCTGATGGCCGAGGGCCGGGTGAACGCGTCGATCGCGGAGCAGCTCGTGGTCAGTGAGGCCGCGGTCCGCAAGCACGTGGGAAACATTTTCGCCAAGCTGCGGTTGGAAGATGGGTTGGACCGGCGCGTATCCGCGGTGCTGACCTACTTGAGAGGTTGAAGATGGACGAGGCGATCCGCAAGATCCTGGCCGACTGCGACACGTGGGCCGTGGTCGGGCTGTCGAACAACACGAGCCGGGCGGCGTACGGCGTGGCGCGGTTCCTGCAGAATCACGGGAAGCGGATCGTGCCCGTGCATCCGTCCGCGGAGACTGTGCACGGCGAGCAGGGGTACGCGACGCTCGCCGACATCCCGTTCCCGGTCGACTGCGTGGACGTGTTCGTCAACTCCGACCTGGCCGGCGACATCGCCGACCAGGCCGTGGGAATCAACGCCCGGGCGGTCTGGTTCCAGCTCGACGTGATCGACCAGGACGCCTACGCGCGGACGACGGCAGCGGGTCTCACGATGGTGATGAACCACTGCCCGGCCATCGAGTGGGGCCGTCTCGGACCGGACTCTTCTAGTTGAGGTAGCCCTCGACGGTGTCGGCCGAACGGGCCTGCGCGTCGTCGGGGTTCTCACCGAACTCACGCCGTGCACGCCGCTGCCGGAGCAGGTCCCAGCACTGGTCCAGCTCGACCTCGACGGCCTTCAGCCGGGCATGCTCGTCGGCGTCACTGATCGTGCCGGCGGCGTGCTTGGCCCGAAGGTCCTTCTCCTCCGCAACCAGATCGTCGATCCGCCCGATGATGCTCTTGTCGTCGCTCATGAGGAAACCGTACGCCCTGGCTACTTGAAGTCGGCCTCGTCGTAGGTGTTGCCGGTGCCGCCCTCGACCTTCGCGGCCTCGTCGGCGCGGAGCTCGACCCGGCGGATCTTGCCGGAGATCGTCTTCGGCAGGTCGGCGAACTCGAGCCGCCGGATCCGCTTGTACGGCGCCAGGTGCTCTCGGCAGAACGCCAGGATCTCCCCGGCCAGCTCCCGCGACGGCTCGTGTCCCGCGGCGAGGACGACGTACGCCTTCGGCACTGCCAGACGGACCGGATCGGGTGACGGTACGACGGCGGCCTCGGCGACCGCGGGGTGCTCGATCAGCACCGACTCCAGCTCGAACGGCGAGATCCGGTAGTCGCTGGCCTTGAAGACGTCGTCCGAGCGTCCGACGTACGTGATGTAGCCGTCCGCGTCCCGGCTCGCGACGTCGCCGGTGTGGTAGAACCCGTTGCGCATCACCTCGGCCGTCAGCTCGTCCGCGTCGCGGTAGCCGCGCATCAACGGGACCGGCGCAGGCGCCAGTTCGATGCAGATCTCGCCGTCGTCGCCGATCACGTCGGTGGCCGGATCGATCAGCGCGATGCTGTACCCGGGCAGCGGGCGGCCCATCGAGCCCAGCTTCACCGGCTGACCGGGGGTGTTGCCGATCTGTGCGGTGGTCTCGGTCTGGCCGTATCCGTCCCGGATGGTGATGTCCCAGGCGTTGCGGACCTGCTCGATCACCTCGGGGTTGAGCGGCTCACCGGCCGAGATGCATTCGCGGATCTGTACGTCGACCGCGGACAGGTCGGCCTGGATCAGCATCCGCCACACCGTCGGCGGCGCGCAGAACGTGGTCACGCCGTACTCCTGCAACACCTGGAGCATCCGCTCAGCGTTGAAGCGCGTGTAGTTGTAGAGGAAGACGGTCGCACCGGCGTTCCACGGCGCGAACACGTTGCTCCACGAGTGCTTTGCCCAACCGGGTGACGACACGTTGAGGTGTACGTCGCCGGGCTGCAGACCGATCCAGTACATCGTCGACAGGTGGCCCAGCGGGTAGCTGACCTGCGTGTGCTCGACCAGCTTCGGCTGACTCGTCGTACCGGAGGTGAAGTACAGCAGGAGCGGGTCGTCGGCCGCCGTGTCGACCTCAGGTACTGGTCCGTCGTAGCTCTCGGTGTCGGCGTACGACAGCCAGCCCTCGGCCTCAGCTCCGACGGCGACGCGGATGCAGTGGTCCGCGATCCCGGCGTACCGGCCGGCGTCGGCGCCGCTCGTGACCACGGCGCGGACGTTGCCGCGGGAGATGCGGTCGGCGAGGTCGGCGTCGGTGAGCAGGGTGGTCGCGGGGATCATCACCGCGCCGGCCCGGATGCAGCCGAGCATCGTTTCCCAGAGCTCGACCTGGTTGCCGAGGACGATCAGCACGCGATCGCCCGGCTCCAGGCCCGCCTCGGTGAGCCAGCCGGCGACCTGGCGGGACCGCTCGGCCATCTCGGCGTAGGTCCGCGAGCTGACCTGGCCGTCCTCCTCGACGATCGTCAGCGCAGCCACCTCAGGCTGCTCGACGGCGAGCGCGTCGAACCAGTCGTGCGCCCAGTTGAACCGCTCCAACGCCGGCCAACTGAAGTCCCGGTACGCCGTCTCGTAGTCGTCGCGATGCGCCACCAGGAAGTCCCGGGCCTCCCGGAACTCCCGGGTCACCGCCGAGGTGCTCTGCTCCGTCGCCATGTCGCGCACACTACCCATTCCGTCACGCGTTCAGTGCCAGAACAGCTCCCGCCACGACCAACGGCGTGAGGATGAGACCGCGCCACAGGAACGACCACCAGGAGATCTCGACGCGGGCGGCGTCGCAGCGGGCTCGCCAGAGGAGCGTCGCGAGCGAGCCCCACAGAGTGAGCATGCACCCGCAGTTGACGCCGATCAGCAGCGCCATCATCCGGTGCGGGCTGTTGGAGGCGACCGGCTCCATAGCGAGGTACGCCGGCAGGTTGTCGAACAGGTTCGCGCCGACGGCAGCAGTCGCGCTCAACCGCAGCTCGGACGTGGTCCCCGCGATCCGGCGGAGCAGATCCTCGAGCCCGTGATCGCTGAGGAACCCGACGACGGTGAACAGCACCACGACCGTGATGACGAGCTTGTACGGGACCAGCGACCACCGCAGCACGCTGCGCCGCCGGATGGCGAACAGAACGACCAGCACCAGAGCCCCGATGCTCGCCGGCCACGCCACCTCGACACCGGACACGAACGCGGGCCCCATCAGCACACACACGCCCGCCGCGCCCCAGAACAGCACCTTGTCCTCGACCGGCGGAGTCGGCGGTACGGCGTACGTCCGGCGCAGGTCGGGGTGGAACAGAACCGCGAGTACGACGACCGTGATCAGGATCGACGCGATCGCCGGACGCCAGCTCACCGAGATGAAGGACGTGTCCAACTGGCGGAACTGATGGAGGGCGAGCAGGTTCGTGAGATTGGACACGGGCAGCAGCAAAGACGCCGTACCGGCCAGCCAGACCGTGGTGAACGCGAACAGCTTCGGCGGGATGTCGAGCTGGCGGGCCATCGACAGCACGACCGGCGTCAGCAGCACCGCACAGGTGTCCAACGACAGCACGATTGTGAGCCCGGTGGCGAGCGCGACGACCAGCAACCAGAGCCGCCAGACCCGGCCGCGGGCGAGGTGCGCGGCCTCCCGCGCCGCGACGTCGAACACCTTGGCCTGGTCGGCCAGCTCGGCGATGACGGTCACGGCGATCAGGAACACCAGCACCGGCGCGATCCGCTCGACCAATATTCACGACCTCCGAGGTGACTGTTTGAGTACGCTTGCCAGGTGCCGGACCAGTATGACCACGAGCTGCCGGACGGCTATCCGGCGGAGTACGAGGCGGACGTCGTCCTGCGGGACGGCGCCACCGCGCATCTGCGCCCGATCACGCCCTCCGACGCCGAGCTGCTGGTGGCGTTCTACGCCCGGGTGTCCGAGCAGTCGAAGTACTACCGCTTCTTCGCCCCGTACCCACAGCTATCCGAACGGGACGTCGCGCGATTCACCACGGTCGACTACCACGACCGGCTCGCGCTGATCGTCACGGTCGGTGACGAGATGATCGGCGTCGGCCGGTACGAGCGGACCGGACGGAGTACGGCGGAGGTCGCGTTCCTGATCGAGGACGCGCACCAGGGCCGCGGCCTCGGGCAGCTCTTCCTCGAGCATCTCGCCCAGGCCGCCCGCGAGAACGGCATCCACCGGTTCATCGCGGAGGTGCTGCCGGACAACCGGAAGATGATCACGGTCTTCGCCGAGGCCGGTTACAAGGTCGCCCGGGAGTTCGAGGACGGCGTGATCATGGTCGAGTTCGACATCGCGCCGACCGACACGTCGTTCGGCGTGATGCAGGCCCGTGAGCAGCGGTCCGAGGCTTTGTCGATCGCGCGGCTGCTGACCCCGTCGTCGGTCGCTGTGATCGGCGCGAGCCGGCGTGAGGGCACGATCGGCAACGCGCTGCTCCGGAACCTCCGCGACGGCGGCTTCCCGGGCCGGTTGTACGCCGTCAACACCGATACCAAAGCCGACGAGATCGAGGGCGTCCCGGCGTACCCGACGATCCGCGAGGTCGAGGACACCGTCGATCTGGCCGTCGTCGCGGTGAAGGCGGAGATGGTCGCGGACGTCGTCCTGGACTGCGCGGCCAAGGGCGTGCGCGGGCTGGTCGTGGTGTCGAGCGGTTTCGCCGAGATCGGTGACGAAGGGCGGAAGCGGCAGCGGCATCTGGTCGGTCTGGCGCGCTCGTACGGCATGCGCGTGATCGGCCCGAACGCGCTCGGCCTGATCAACACCGCGGCCGGCGTCTCGCTGAACGCGACGCTCTCGCCGTTGATGCCGAGCAAGGGCCGGGTCGCGTTCTTCTGCCAGTCCGGCGCGCTCGGCGTACCGATCCTGGCCGATATGGTCGGTCGCGGCCTGGGCCTGTCGAGCTTCGTCTCGGCCGGAAACCGCGCCGATGTCTCGGGCAACGACCTGATGCAGTTCTGGTACTCCGACGAGGCCACCGAGGTTGTCCTGCTGTACCTCGAATCGCTCGGCAACCCGCGCAAGTTCAGCCGGGTCGCTCGCCGGCTCGCCGGCCGGAAGCCAGTGATCGCGCTCAAATCCGGCCGCGCCACCCAGGGCGTCCCGGTCGGGCAGATGATCCGCCGCAGCAAGTTGCCGCCAGCAACCATCGAGTCGATGTTCCGGCAGAGCGGGCTGATCGGGGTGGACACCACGGGCGAGCTGTTCGACGTCGCCCAGCTGCTCGCGCACCAGCCGCTGCCGAAGGGCCGCCGTGTCGGGATCGTCTCGAACTCCGACGCGCTCACGCTGCTCGCGCTCGACACGATGGCGAGCTGTGGCCTGGAAGTAGCCGGCGACCCGCACAACCTGAGCGCAGACGCGACCGCCTCGGACTTCGGCGTCGCCCTGTCTGAGGTCTTCGCCGACGACAAGGTGCACTCGATCGTGGTGATCTACACGCCGCCGGTCCAGTCCAACGGCGCCGAGGTCGCGCAGGTGCTGGCCGCGGCTGCCGCCGGGTCCGACAAGCCGGTGGTGTCGACGTTCCTCGCCTCCCGCAGCGTGCCTGCCGAGCTACGCGTGCCCGATGAGGACGGCGGTGCCGCGCGCGGATCGATCCCGTCGTTCCTCAACCCGCAGTACGCCGTGGGTGCGCTGGCGAAGGCAACGCAGTACGGCGAGTGGCGCAGGCGATCGGACAGCCGGATCCCGGATCTGCCGGAGGTGGACACCGCCGGGGGAGAGGACTTCGTCGCGGAGTTCCTGCAGCGGCATCCCGGTGGCGCTGACCTCGACGAGGCGGACCGCCAGCGGCTGTTGAGCTTCTACGGCATCACGGTGCTGCCGGCGTTCCCGGTGCTGAGCGCGGACGAGGCAGTCGACCGCGCCGCGGACCTCGGGTTCGAGGTGATCCTCAAGGCGACCGCGGAGCAGTGGCGGATGCGGCCCGACCTGGCCGACATCTGGCGGCACATCCACGACGAAGAGGACATGCGGGCGGCCTGGGCGGAGATGACCCAGACGTTCGGCGTCGCGTCGGATCCGGGGCGGGCGCAGTTCGTCGTACAGAAGATGGCGCCGCCGGGGGTGCCGGTGGTGATCTCGACGATCGAGGACGTGTCGTTCGGGCCCGTCGTCACGTTCGGGCTGTCCGGGGTGGCGACGGACCTGCTCGGCGACAGGTCGTACCGGATGCCGCCGCTGACCACGCGGGACGCGGCCGAGATGGTGCGCGAGGTGAAGGCGTCGCCGCTGCTGTACGGGTACCGCGGCTCGGACCCGGTCGACATCTCCGCGATCGAGGACCTGCTGCACCGGGTCTCGCGCCTCACGCTGGACCTCGAGGAGGTCGTCCGCCTCGACCTGCGCTCGGTCCTGGTGTCCGCCGACGGCGCCTGCGTCCTCGACACCCGCGTCCGCATCGCTCCGAACGAGAAGCCGCGACAGGACACCCCGGCCCGTCGCCTGACCTGAGACCGGCGCTCAGCCCTGGCGCGTGTAGATGCTGTTCTCCCGGCGCAGCAACTGCGCGTCGACCAGGCCTCGCCGAAGGGCGGCGTGGTCCGGGTGCCAGCGGTTCAGCAGTTCGTTGACCTCGGCCTCGGGGTAGGCCCGCCCGACCTCGAACGCCTGGACCAGATGCTCGAGAACGACCTGATACTTGTCCGGGTACGTCGGGAAGTGCGTGAGCCGCCCGTCGCGGATGAACGACCTCAGCACGTTGTCCCGGTCCGGATCCGGGTCGAGCGGCACGCGCTCGGGGCGGCTCTCACGGACGGCGTCCTTGAACACGGCGTCGTCCGCCGTGAACCCGTCGCGGGTGGCTTCGATCAGCCCGCCCTTGGTCAGCCGCTGCAGTGCCTTCACCACAACGGGTGCTGCGAGTCCGGTGCTCCCGGCAACCTGCTCGGGAGTGGAGGCGCCGAGGACGATCGCGGAGTACGTCCGCAACCTCGACGGTTCGGCCAGCAGACCACAGAGCTGATCGGTGTTCATGCATTTCACGCTAACGATTACCGCAACAGGATTATGATCCGCAGCATGCAGCCTGGCCCGCACAATGCGATCACCGATGTCCCCGGAGTGCTTGTCGGTCAGGTGGAGCGCGTCGATGCGCCGTACCTGACCGGTACGACGGTCATCCACGTGCCGACGACCGCCGTCGCCGGCGTCGACGTCCGCGGCGGAGCGCCCGGCACCCGTGAGACCGACCTGCTCTCGCCGGTGAACTCGAACGGCGGCGTGAACGCGATCGTGCTGACCGGCGGGAGCGCGTTCGGTCTCGATACCGCGGGCAGTGTGATGCGCTGGCTGGAGGAGCGCGGTGAGGGCGTCCGCGTCGGCCAGGGGGAGTACGACGTGGTGCCGATCGTGCCGACCGCGGTGATCTTCGACCTCGCCCGCGGCGGGGACTTCAAGGCGCGGCCCGAGCCGTCCTGGGGAGCGGACGCGATCGCCGCCGCCACCGACGGACCTGTTGCCCTAGGCAACCATGGCGCCGGGGCCGGCGCGCGTGCCCGCTCGTTGAAGGGCGGCGTCGGCTCGGCCAGCGTACGGCTCGACGACGGCACGACGGTCGGCGTACTCGTGATCGTCAACGCGGCCGGCTCGACGGTCGACGCCGACGGCAACCTGCACGGTGCGCGCTACGGGATCGGTGACGAGTTCAGCCAGCTGCGGACGCCGGTCGAGCCGCCGCCACCCGCCGCGCCCGGTAGGAACCTGATCCCCGGGCCGTCGATGAACACCGTGATCGCCGTGGTGGCGACCGACGTACCGCTCGACAAGGCGGCGACGAAGCGGATGGCGATGGTCGCGCACGACGGGCTGGCGCGGGCGATCGATCCGATCCACACGCTCGTCGACGGCGACAGCATCTTCGCGGTGTCGACCCGGGTCGCCGACGACGATCGGCCCCGGCTGAGCGTCACCGATCCGATGGCGCTCGGGCAGCTCGAGACGCTCTACGCGGCCGGTGCGCGCACGCTGTCGCGGGCGATCGTGCACGCGATGCTGAACGCCGAGTCGGTGGAGACCCCGGGCGGCACGATCCCGAGCTACCGCGACGCCTATCCGTCAGCCTTCCCGGCCTGACGTACGACTTGAGTCGTACGCCGGCCTGCCGAAAGGCGTCGGAAGGCGAGGGCAAGACCGGTCTGCGGGCCGACGATCGCGGGCGTCATACGCGGAAGGCTCTGGGCTATGAACTTCCAGAGTCCCCAGTCGCAGGTCATGCTCTCCGGTCACGGCCTGGTCAAGTACTACGGCAGCGTGGTCGGCCTCGCCGGCGTGGACGTTGCTGTCCGGTCCGGCGAGGCGCTCGCAGTGATGGGCCCGAGCGGCAACGGCAAGACCACCCTGCTGCATGTGCTGGCCGGGATCCTCACGCCGGACCAGGGGGAGGTGTGGCTCGCCGGTGAACGAGTAGACCAGCTGAACGACGCGGCCCGGACAGTACTGCGGCGGCGGCGGCTCGGGTTCGTGTTCCAGGACAACCAGCTGCTCGCCGAACTGCCCGCCGACGAGAACGTCGCGCTCCCGCTGATGGTGGACGGTCTGAGCCGACGGGACGCGATCGGCCGGGCGCGGAACATGCTCGCCCAGGTCGGCCTGGCCGCTGAGGTCGGCCGTCGTCCGGGCGAACTGTCCGGCGGTCAGGCACAACGAGTCGCGATTGCCCGTGCTCTGGTTGGCGAACCACAGGTGGTGTTCGCCGACGAACCAACCGGTGCTCTGGACGCAGCTACCGGCTCCCAGGTGATCGACCTGCTTGTCGGCGCCGCCACCTACCGAGGTGCTGCAGTAGTAGTCGTCACTCACGACAATGCGGTAGCCGCCCGGTGCCACCGCGCCCTCCACATCGTCGACGGTCGAGTCAGCGAGTCGACGGGAGTCGCACGATGAATCCGATGACTGATCTCGGTCTGCGCTTCGTACGTCGTCCCGGGCCGGGCGGGCGAGCTGCCAACCTCGCCGCGCTCGGAGCGACCGCAGTCGTCGCGTTGCTGGTGACCTTCCTGATCGCGGGCTCACTCGGACTGTCGCACCGGTCGGAGCGGATCGGCTGGCGAAGTGCGGACAAGGCCGATCCGGCGACCGCTATCGGTGCGCTGAATCTCGACGACGACCAGCGCGTTGACGGCCACCGGATGTCCGTCCTCGACCTGGCGACGCTCAAGCCCAACGAACTCCCGCCACCGCCCGGCCTCGACCACACTCCCAAGCCCGGCGAAGTCTTCGTCTCGCCGGAGGTCGCCAAGCACTGGTCCAGCCTCAGCACGAAGTACGGCGTCGCGCAGCCGACCGGTGTGATCAGCGCGAAGGGACTGTCCTCGCCAGAGGAGTTCATCGTCATCCGCGGCGTCCAAACGATCCCGGCCGACGAGCACCCGCAGTACGTGAGTAGCTGGCACGAGAAGGTGTGGGACAGCCGCATGCTCGGCCTGCTGATCGCAGTGGCCTTCGGCATCACCCTGGTGCTGTTCCCGATCCTCAGCCTCGTCGGCCAGGCAGCCGGTGTCGCAGCCAAGCGCCGCGAACACAGACTGGCCGCGCTACGCCTCGCCGGCGCCACGCGAACGCAGGTCCTCTGGCTGAGCGCGGTGGAGCAAGCTGTCCTCGCTCTGGCCGGTGCAGTGGTCGGACTGGTCGGCTACACGATCCTCAGCCCACTGATCGCCCGCATCCCGCTCGGCGGCGGACGCTGGTACGTCGGCGACATCACCGTCAACTGGTGGACGGTCCTCGTCGTGCTGGTCGCCGTGCCCGTCTTGTCTGTGGTGAGCGCACTGATCGGCCTGGGCCGCGTCAGCATCACCCCGCTGGGCGTTGTCCGCGGCCAGACTCGTAAGGGCGTCAGCGTGCTGCGCATCGGCCTGCTGGTGATCGGTCCGCTGATCCTGGCGTACTACGGCATGCAGGCAGCCCTATTGCCCTTGCTGATCGGAGTCGGGTTCGCCGCGCTCGCCGTACGCATCATCGGCCCGTTCGCGGTACAGGTGGTCGGCAAGACGATGGCGAACCTGGCAAACGGACCGGTGACGTTGCTGGCAGGTCGCAGGCTTGTCGACGACCCGAAGGGCGCTTTCCGACCGGTGGCGGCGCTGGTGTTGTCGGGCTTCGTCACCGGCTTCATCTCGGTGTTCATGCCGCCCGGTGACGACGACCCGAGCTTCCACGACATGCGGATCGGTGTGGCTCTTCTGCTTTCTCTGGTCTTCCTGACTGTTGCAGCGTCGACCGCAGCCGGTGCGGTCGGTACTGCGCTCGACCAGGCGGCTCCAGCGCGAGCGCTGCGGCGGTCCGGCGTACCCCTGAAGGTGATCGAGCGGTCGGCGCGGGTAGCCGCCGTCGTGCCGGTGATCGGGGTCGGACTGCCTGTCGTCGGGTTCGGCGCGCTGTGCGGGCTGGCGCTGAGCGGCGGCAAGGTCATCACGCAAGGCAGTTCCGGCGTACTGCTGCTGATCGGGCAGGTCGTGGCCGGGCTGATCCTCGTCGCGGTCGCGGGCGCGGCCGGTGCACCGGTACTGCGGAAGGCGAGTGCGAACTGAGCGTGGTTGTCCACAAGGGTCGAACGCTCGGGCTCGCGATCGTGCAAGGATGAGGGCATGCGTGACCTGAATACACCGGAGCTCGCGGACGCATCCGCAGACCTGCGCGAGGCGATCGATCGGTGCGGCTACTACCCCGACGTGGTGACGGATTCGCTCGAGGTGGCGATCGCCGGCGAGCCGATCCGGGCGTATGTGCTGCAGCACGAGCCGACGTTCGACCGGGACGAGGTCCGGCGGCACATCACGATCCTGGCGCTGACCCCGAGCCGGCTGATCGTCGGCCACACCGACGAACACGCCGCCGACGAACTGATCCGCGCGCCGTACGCTTCGACCTCGACCGAGGCGATCCCGCTGCACCGGGTGAACGCCGTCGTCGTGAACCGCGTCGTCCCGAACCCGGCCGGCTACGCCTCCGGCAAGGCCGACCCGGCGGTGGCCGGCGCGGGTGAGGTCGTGCTGACGATCGGCTGGGGCATGGTCAACCGGATCGACCTCGAGCCGGCCGTCTGCGCCGACCCGAACTGCGAAGCCGACCACGGGTACACCGGGTCGGTCGCGGCCGACGACATCTCGCTGCGGATCAGCGCCGCGGCCGACGGTCCGGCCGGGATCCAGCAGGTGCTCGAGTTCGCCAAGGCACTGTCCTTCGCGACCACCAGGTAGCGCCGTGATCGTCCCGGTGTCCCCGCAGTACGGCGGCGGATCGCTCGCCGACGTACTGCCGTCGGTGGCCGGTGCGCTGTCGGTGCCGGGGGAGACGAATGTCCTCGGCCTGCCCGCCGCCTCGCGGTACGCAGTGCTGCTCCTCGACGGCCTGGGGTGGAATCTGCTCCAGCGGTACGCCGAGGCCGCGCCGTACCTGTCCTCACTCATCCCGGCGAGCCGGAGCCTGACTGCCGGTGTGCCGTCGACGACCGCGGTGAGCCTGACCAGCCTCGGCACGGGGTTGCCGCCGGGCGCGCACGGCATCGTCGGCTACACGTCGATCGTCCCGGAGACCGGCGACCTGCTGAACGCCCTGGCCTGGGACGCACCGGTCGACCCGCGACGCTGGCAACCGCACGGCACGGTCTTCGATCGTGCAGCCGCCGCCGGCGTCGCGACTCGCAACGTGAGCAAGGCGCGGTTCGACTCGTCCGGTCTGACGGCAGCCGCTTTCCGGGGGAGTGCGCACCGCGGCGCGGACACCGTTGAGGATCGGTTGGACGCGACCCGATTCGCGAGTCGGGAGGGCAAGTCGTCGCTGGTCTATGTGTACGACTCACAGCTCGACTACATCGGCCATCAGCAGGGCTGCGACTCGTGGCAGTGGCAGAAGGAACTGTCTGCGGCTGACGACTTCGCTTTGCAGGTTCGCTCGGCCCTCCCGCGAGACGCCGTACTGCTCGTCGTTGCTGATCACGGGATGATCGACATCGCGCCCGAGCAGCGCGTGGATATCGACCTCGAGCCGGCGCTGACCGACGGCGTACGCGTCGTCGGCGGTGAGTCCCGCTTCCGCCACCTGTACTGCGTTCCCGGGGCCGAGCGCGATGTCATCGCGACCTATAGCGAACGGCTCGGCGACAAGGCTTTGGTTTTGTCGCGGTCGGATGCCATCGCGCGCGGGTGGTTCGGGCCGGTCGAGGATCGGGTGGCGCCGCGTCTCGGCGACGTCATCGTCGCGTCGCTGGGTCCGGTCGCGCTCGTCGCATCCCGTCGGCATGCCCAAGAGGCGAACCTCATCGGTCTGCACGGCTCGCTGACCGCCGACGAGATGGAGATCCCGCTGCTCGTCGACGCCGCACAGTAGACGCTAGAAGCTCCAGACGTCCCAGTAGAAGCTCGTCTGGGCGGTCTTGGCTTCGCCGTCACGGGCGATCACGGTGACCTTGTAGCGACCCGAGCCGGGCGTCAGCACGCCGGTGATCCAGCCGCGTTCGGGGTCGATGGACAGGCCGGGCGGCAGGCCGGCGGCGGTGTAGCTGATGTCGCCCGAGCCGCCGGTGCCCTTCATCAGCAGCGGGATCGCGGGGATGCCGCCGACGCCGATCTGCTCGCCCGGTTCGGTGATGGCGATCGCGCCCTGCGGTTGCGCGGGCGCGGCGCCGACCGCCTCGGCGGCGTCGACGAGACCCTCACCGTAGAACGAGTTGTTGGCTGTCGGACCGACGCATTCGCCGGTCGCACCGGGCGGACAGGCGAGGTCGTTGGCCTGCTGGGCGAGTCGAGCGCGTACCTCGGCGACCGTCAGCTTGGGGTCGGCGCTTCGGAGCAGGGCCGCGACGCCGGCGACGTGCGGCGACGCCATCGACGTACCCTCGAGGATCTTGTAGCCGCCGCCCGGCACCGTCGAGTACACGTCCTCGCCCGGGGCGGCCAGGTTGATCTTGTTCACGCCGAAGTTCGAGAACTGCGACTTGACGCTGGTCGGGTCGACAGAACCCACGACGACCACGCCCGGCAGCTCCGTCGGCAGGCTGATGCAGTCGTTCGTGACGGTCCGCGGCGCGGCGGTCGAGTCGTCCGGGCTCGAGTCGTCGCCGGACTTGTTCGCCAGGTCGTAGTCCTCGTTGCCCGCCGCGGCCACGTTCACGACGCCCTTGCTGTCCGAGTACGCGACGGCCCGGCGTACTGCCTCGGCGATCGCGTCCTGGTCCTTGTCGCTCGGGCACAGGAACAGCCACGGGTCGACGTAGTAGCTGTTGTTCGTCACCGAGACACCCTTGTCGGCGGCGAACATGAACGCGCACACCGTGTCCTCCGGGAAGAACAACTGGTTGCCCGCCTCTGCGATCCGGATCGACGAGACCTTCACGCCAGGAGCGACGCCGATCATGCCGACGCCGTTCTTCGCGCCGGCGATCGTGCCGGCGACATGCGTGCCGTGCTCACCGACCGGACGCCACGCACCCGGCCGGGTGTCGGCCTTGCCGTACGCGCAGGACGCCGACTTCGACGCGTCGAAGTTCGCCTTCAGATCCGGGTGCTGGTCGTCCACGCCGGTGTCGAGTACGCCGACAGTCACGTTCTTCGAGCCCTGGTTCTTCTGCCAGGCGCGGTCGGCGCCGATCTGCGTCATGTCGGAGCGATCCGTCTCCGGAGCGGTCGTCGCCGTCTCCGGGACCGCGGACGGGATCGCCGGGTTGTCGACATCGGCCGGGAGGTCCGTCGTACGCGTCGCTCCGGCCTTCTGGACACCGGCGACGTCGCGCATCTTGTTGATGAAGTCGGAGGCCGTCGAGTGCGCCACGATCACGCCGATGGCGTCGTACGTCGCGTAGACCGTGCCGCCGTTCTGCGTGACGGCTCCGGTGACCTTTCCGGTCTGGTTCGGTTCGGTGATCACGAAGTACGCACGCAGCCCCGCCTCGGCCCGGACCGGCGTCGCACTGGCCGGCAGAGCGGCGGTGGCGACCGTGAGACAGGCCGCGAGGATGAGGAGCAGAGCTTTGCGCACGATCCATTCAAACCGCACTGGGGCTCAGAACCAAGCCGCACCGAACGACACACCCCGACGTGCGGTGCGAACCCTTGACTTGGCAGGATGATCGCCCGTGGCTGAGCTCCTCTATTTCACCGGGACCATGGACTGCGGCAAGTCGACGCTGGCCCTCCAGATGGATCACAACCACAAGGCGCGAGGACGGCTCGGCCGGATCTTCACCAGCCACGACCGCGCAGGGGAGTCGGTGCTCTCGTCCCGGCTCGGCCTGTCCGCGGAGGCGGTCGAGGTGCGGGCCGAGTTCGACTTCTGGGACTACGTCGTCAACGAGCTCACCCAGGGCGGACGGATCGACTACGCGGTGTGCGACGAGGCGCAGTTCTACAGCGCGCTGCAGATCGAGCAGCTGGCGCGGCTGGTCGACGAGCTGCAGATCGACGTGTTCTGTTTCGGGATCCTGACCGACTTCCGGGCGACGCTGTTCCCGGGCTCGGCCCGGTTGGTCGAGCTCGCCGACCGGATGGAACTGCTCCAGGTCGAGGCCTTGTGCTGGTGCGGTGAACGGGCCACCCACAACGCCCGTACGATCGGTGGGGAGATGGTGACCGAGGGCGAGCAGCTGGTGGTGGGTGACATGGTGACCCGCGACCTTGAGCCGGCATACGAGGTGCTGTGCCGCCGGCACCACCGCCGCCGACTCACCCAGGCCCGCGCCCGCGCCACCCTGTCCCCAGAGGTCCTGCCGTTCGGAGGAGCTGCTTCATGAGCCCGTTGATCACCGTTGACGAACTGCGCGCGCTGTCGCCTGTGCTCGCGGACGTGACGTGGAACCTCGCCGGTCCGCCCGGCAAGGAGGCGTACGACGCCGGTCACCTACCCGGCGCGTACTTCGTCGACCTCGAGACCGAGCTCGCCGGCCCGCCCGGTCCCGGCCGCCACCCGTTGCCTGACGCAACCACCGTCACCGCGACGTTCCAGCGCCTCGGTATCACGTCTGCTGACACTCCGGTCGTCGTGTACGACGCCGCCAACTCCATGTCCGCCGCCCGCGCGTGGTGGGTTTTCCGGTACTTCGGGTTGACCGATGTCCGTGTCCTCGACGGCGGACTCGCCGCCTGGAAGGCCGCCGGTGGAGAGGTCGCGGTGGAGGCACCCGCCGACGGAGCCGGCACGCTCACCGCAACTCCCGGCCACTTGCCCGTCCTCGACGCCGACGGTGCGGCCGAGGTCGCCGCGAAGGGCATCCTGCTGGACGCCCGCGCTCCGGAGCGCTTCGCCGGTGAGGTCGAGCCCATGGACCCGGTGGCCGGCCACATCCCCGGCGCCACTAACGCTCCGACGACGGCGAACGTCGACGAGACCGGCCACTTCCTGGCAGCCGCCGACCTCCGGGCCCGCTTCGAGAAACTCGGCGTCACCCCGGACGCCGACAGCGCTGTCTACTGCGGCTCCGGCGTGACCGCCGCTCACGAAGCCCTGGCTCTTGAATCGGCCGGTCTGCCTTCGAAGGTGTACATCGGCTCGTGGTCCGAATGGATCACCGATCCGACCCGCCCGGTAGCCACCGGATCAGGGGACTAGTACGACGCGCTCGCCGGGTGCTGCCTGCGTGGTCCACGCCTGCTGCACATCTGCGAGCGGGACCGCACGTGGGTTGATCGCGAGCGTTCCTGACGTGATGAGGGCGGCCAGCTCGGGCAGTTCGGCGAGGATGTCGCGGCCGGAGACCGAGCCTTGGCCGCTGCCGATGATCGTCAGCGCGGCGGCCCTCAGCAGGTAGGACGGGAGCGTCAGCTCACGCGCGGCCATCGAGCCGATCTGGATCCAAGTCAGCGGTTGGGCTCGGTCGGAGCGCGCGTGAAGGATGGCGGACATCGCCTGCTCGGTCGGCTCTCCCCAGAGATAGTCGAGGACCACGTCGACCTCGGCGGCGGTCTCGGCGACTGCATCGAGCGTGACCGCTTCGTCTGCTCCGAGCGACGTGAGCAGTTTCAGCCGTTCAGGGTCGCGGCCTGCGCCGATCACTTCGGACGCGCCGAGGTGCTTGGCGATCTGTACGGCGAGTTGTCCCGCGTTCCCGGTCGCGCCGAGGATCAGGACAGATCCGCCGTGGAAGTGGGCGCGGCGCCGGAGCGCGATCCATGACGACATCGCCGGATTCATCCCGGCCGCGGCCGCCACCGGATCGGTGCCCCCAGGCAGTACGACCGCACGCCGGCGATCCACGGCGGTCCGCTGCGCCATCGTGCCGACCGCGTTGTCGTCGGCAACGAAGTACAGCAACTGACCGTCTGCCGTCCGTGCGACTCCGTCGATACCGGGGACCATCGGCAGCGAGCCCTCCGACGTGTAGTGGGTCCCGTTCGCCGCCGATCGCACCCGCGGATGGAGGCCGGCGGCAATGACATCGAGGACCTCGACGACGTCGGGCCCGGTCGGTTCGGCGAACACGTCGTACGTCGGCGGCTCGTCGAACGACCGCACCACGGCTGCGTACATCCAGCACCTCAGAAAGTAGTTTGTCTCGCGTACTACTGTACGACGATAGTTTGTGCCACGTACCACGTCAACTAGACTTCGGAGCATGAATACCGTGGATGCCCTCGTGCAGCTGTCGTTCCAGATCCAGCGGATCCTCGCCGCGGTCGGCGCTGAGCACGACCTGTCGATCATCCAGATCCGGCTGCTCGGGATCCTCCGCGACCGGCAGCCCGGCATGCTCGAGCTCGGCCAGCACCTCGGCCTCGACAAGTCCTCGATCACCGGCCTGGTCTCGCGTGCGGAGAAGCGCGGCCTGGTCCAGCGCACACCATCGCCGCACGACGGTCGCGGCGTACTCGTGGCACTGACGCCGGCCGGCCGTCGCCTGGCCGAACAGGGCGAACTGCAGATCACCCGCCGGATCACCGAGCTGACCAAGGCGCTGAACGCGACCCAGCGGAAGCAGTTCACCCAGCTGGCGTCCGTGCTGGTCAACCCTTGACATAGACGCGCTGCTGCTGGAGAGTCAGAAATCGATTTCCCATCCTCCAACCGCCCCTGGAGACAGCGATGATGAAGCGATCCACGTTCCTCCGCGCCGCGCTCGGTGCCGGCGTACTCGCCGCCGTACCGTCCAGAGCCTTCTCGAGCACCCAGGCCGTGCTGACGAACAAGGTGGCCGACCTGACCGGGCCGGGTCTGACCGACCGGTTCCGGATGGCGGCGACCGACCTCGGCATTCCGGCGCGCACGCCGGACGGGCGGCTGCTGTTCATGTTCGGCGACACGTTCGAGCAGCCGGCTGTCGGCGGGGGATGGTGGCGGTCACCGGTCGCGCTGTGGTCGACGACGACGGACCTGAACGGCGGCGTGCAATGGTCGGGCGCCGTCGGGGGAGACGCAGCGCAGCAGTTGTGGGACTACCCGCACGACAACCCGACGTTCTCGACCGTGCTGCCGTCGGATGTGATCACGATCGGCGGGTCGATGTACCTGCACGCAATGGTGAACAAGGGGCTCGGCAATGTGGTGTGGACCGAGATCTGGCGGTCGGACGACTCGGGCGCGAGCTGGTACCACACCGGCGCGAAGTTCGACCCGAACATCGACGGCGGGCTGTTCCAGCTGCTGACGTGGGGGCTCGGGAACGACGGGTACGTGTACGTCTACTCGACCGGATTCCAGCGTGACAAGCCGATCATCCTGAAGCGCGTCCGCGCCGAGCAGATCGCGAACCCGGCGGCGTACGAGCCGTGGGGGCACCGTGACGGGGTGTGGGCCTGGGGCAACCCGGCGACACCGATCCTGACCGGGAGCTTCGGCGAGATGAGCCTGCGTCCGCTCGGCGGCAAGTGGGTCCTGACCTGGTTCAACGCCGGCGACTACCGCATCGACGGCATCATCATGGACACGCCGACGTCGAACCTCTACACGGCGTACCGCCAGACCCTGATCTACGGCGGCAACTGGGGCTCCGAAGATGACAACCACGTCGCCCAGCTGTACGGCGGCTACGTCATCCCCGGATCCACCTTGTCCGACCTGCACCTGTCCGTCAGCCAATGGAACACCGCCAACGGCTGGCCCTACCGCGTCATGCAGTTCCGCGTCCGCGGCTTCGGCTAGAGCTCGTCCTCGCCTCGGGCGCCCGTTGCGCAAGCGTTATCGCATGAAGGGTGGTCTAGGGCTTGAGTTAGTAACACGCTTGGTTTAACTTACTCGGGACCTGGCCGGTGTGTGGCTCAGAGCACATCGGCGGCATCCGGAAACCTGAGGAGTTCCGATGACGAGTGTGAGCAGGTGGGGCCGGTTTGGGACTGCCCTCGGTGTGGCGGGGCTGATGCTCGCGGCCGGCTGTGCGAAGGGCACGACGCCGTCGGCGTCCGGCGGGGGCGGCGGCGACGTCGACCAGAACGCGCCGGTCACGATCACGATCGGGGACCGCCCGACCCCGGACAAGCCGAACGACATCAAGGCCTTCGACCAGAAGGTCAAAGACTTCATGGCGAAGAACCCGAACATCACGGTGAAGTCGACCGAGACCGCCTGGCAGGCGCAGACCTTCCAGGCCCAGGTGGCCGGCGGCACGCTGCCGACGGTGATGAACATCAGCTTCACCGAGCCGGCCAACATGATCCCGAACAAGCAGCTCCCGGACATCACCGACGAGCTGAAGCTGGTCGACCTGACCAAGGACCTGAACCCGAACGTCCTGAAGATCGTCCAGGACGCCAACGGCCGGATCTACGGCGTACCGATCGACGTGTTCTCGGTCGGCCTGGCCTACAACCGCAACCTGTTCAAGCAGGCCGGTCTGGACCCGGACAAGCCGCCGACGACCTGGGACGAGGTCCGGCAGTACGCCAAGCAGATCCACGACAAGACCGGCAAGGCCGGCTACGCGCAGCTGACCACCAACAACACCGGTGGCTGGATGCTGACCACGATGACCTACAGCATGGGCGGCACGGTCGAGAGCCAGGACGGCAAGAAGTCGAGCTTCAACGACGCGCCGACCAAGAAGGCGCTGCAGCTGCTGAAGGACATGCGCTGGACCGACAACTCGATGGGCAGCCGGTTCCTGTACAACCAGGAGGAGGTCCGGCAGGACTTCGCGGCCGGCAAGATCGGCATGGTCATGCAGGCGCCGGACGCGTACGACATGAGCGTGAAGCAGTTCGGCATGAAGCCCGCCGACTTCGGTGAGGGTGCCCTGCCGCAGGACGGCGGCCCGTACGGCACGCTGACCGGCGGCTCGCTGAAGATGATCAGCCCGAAGGCGACCAAAGCCGAGGTCGTCGCGGCGCTGAAGTGGATCAAGTTCGACCAGTTCGACAAGTACACGACCGAGTCGGTCGCGGTACAGGACGCGAAGACCACGATCGCGGACAAGGGCTTCGTCGGCCGTCCCGGCATCACCCCGCTGAGCCAGGCGACGTACGACCAGTTCAACAAGTGGCGTGAGCCGTACGTGAACGTCCCGGTCAAGCAGTTCCAGGGCTACATCGACTCGACCACGTCGCTGAAGCTGCTGCCCGAGCCGTCGAACAAGGGCCAGGAGGTCTACTCGATGCTCGACCCGGTGGTCCAGCAGGTGCTCACCAAGAAGGACGCGGACATCGACAAGCTGGTCAGCGATGCCGCCTCGAAGATCGACGCGCGTCTGGCGCGGTAGCCCATGTTCCAGCAAAGAACCCAGAAGTCGAGCCGGAGCGTTACCACCTGGTACCGCTCCGGCGGGCTCAGCAGTATCTTCTTCGCCCTGCCCCTGGTGCTGATCTTCCTGTACTTCTCCTGGGGCCCGATCGTCCGCGGGCTGGTGCTCAGCTTCCAGAAGAACAACCTGGTGGCCCCGGCCGAATGGGTCGGGTGGTCGAACTTCAGCTACGTACTGACCGATCCGCAGCTCCCGCAGGCGGCGCTCAACACGCTGTACTTCGCCCTCCTGGCGCTGATCTTCGGATTCCCGGTGCCGCTGTTCCTGGCTGTCTTCATCAGCGAGCTGCGTAAGACCGGCTGGCTGTACAACGTGCTGTCGTACCTGCCGGCCGTCGTACCGCCGGTGGCCGCGATCCTGCTCTGGACGTTCTTCTACGACCCGAGTGGGGCCGGCGTCTTCAACTCGATCCTCGGCTGGTTCGGGATCGGGCCGTTCGCCTGGCTGAACTCGCAGACCCTGGCGATGCCTGCGATCGTGCTCGAGGCGACCTGGGCCGGCGCGGGCGCCACCTCGATCATCTACCTGGCCGCGCTGACCGGCGTACGCACGGAGTTGTATGAGGCCGCCGAGCTGGACGGGGCGGGGATCTGGAGCCGGGTCTGGCACGTCACGTTGCCGCAGATCCGCGGAATCATCCTGATCATGATGCTGCTGCAGCTGATCGGGACGTTCCAGGTGTTCACCGAACCGTTCCTGTTCACCGGCGGCGGTCCGAACAACGCCACGCTGACGGTCCTGCTGCTGATCTACCGGTACGCGTTCATCAACGGCGACTTCGGCGCCGCGACGGCGCTGAGCGTGCTGCTCGCCGGGGTGCTGTGCGTGCTCTCGGTCGTCTACCACTTCGTCACTCGCCGCTGGAGTACGACATGAGCATTTCCGAGCGCGGAATCATCTCGACGGCCGATCGGCAGCGCGGCCTGATCCGCTACGGCCTGCCGGCGATCCAGGTGGTCATCTTCCTCGGCGTCCTGGTCGCCGGCGTCGGCCCGCTGCTCTGGCTGCTGAAGTCCGGCGTCTCCACCAGCCAGGACATCCTCAGCGGCCCGATGCAGCTGTGGCCGTCGGGCATCCAGCTGAAGAACATCCCCGACGCCTGGAACCGCGTGCAGATCGGCGCGTACCTGGGCAACACGGCGTTCATCGCGATCGGCTCGATGATCTCGACGCTGTTCGTGTGTACGACGGGAGCGTTCGTGCTGAGCATCCTGCGGCCGAAGTGGGGCCCGATCATCACCGGCGCCGTCCTCGCCACGCTGTTCCTTCCCGGCGTCATCTCGCTCGTCCCGCTCTACATGACCGTGCTGGACATGCCGCTGCTCCACATCAGCCTGCAGAACACGTTCTGGGCGGTCTGGCTCCCGTCGGCGGCGAGCGCGTTCAACGTCCTGATCATGAAGCGGTACTTCGACTCGATCCCGCGGGAGCTGATCGAGGCGGCCCGGATCGACGGCGCGAGCAACCTGCGGTTGTTCACGGCGCTGATCCTGCCGCTGTCGAAGCCGATCGTCGGCGTCGTCGCGCTGCTGACCGTGATCGGTTCGTGGAAGGAGTACCTCTGGCCGCTGCTCGTGCTGCCGGACCCGACGCTGCAACCGATCTCCGTAGCGCTGCCTCGGGTGGCCAAGACCACAGAGATCTCGCTGCAGATGAGCGCGCTGTTCCTCGCGGTTCTGATACCTGTGGTGCTGTTCTTGTTGTTCCAGAAACAATTCCTGCGTGGTGTGGGAATGGCGGGAGGTATCAAGGAGTGAGGCCAGCGTGAGTGAACTGAACGGCCGGCGCGTGCTGGTCACGGGGGCCGCCGGCCGGATAGGGCTGGTCACGGTCGAGCACCTGAACGACCTGGGTGCGAAGGTGACCGCCCTGTCGAACGTCGAGCACCCGGACCTGAAGGCGGACCGGGTGCTGATCGGCGACACCCGCTCCGAAACGGATGTCGCCCGGGCGCTGGAGGGTGCGGAGTACGTCGTCCACCTGGCGGCGCTGCCGCATCCCTCCGCGGGTACGCCGTACGACGTCTACTCGATCAATGTCGTGTCGACGTTCAACGTGCTCGCGCAGGCCGGCGCGCTCGGCATCGACCGGGCGGTGATCGCGAGCAGCATCAACGCGACCGGCGTCCCGTTCAACCCGCACGAGATCCGGCAGCCGTACTTCCCGTGGGACGAGAAGGCGCCGACCGACGTCGCCGACTGGTACTCGCTGTCCAAGCAGAACGACGAGAACACCGCGCGGATGGCGTGGCGCCGGTGGGGGATCGACGTGGTCTCGTTCCGGTTCCCGCATGTGAACTCGCCGGACGTGCTGGAGCGGATGGCCGAGAATGTCAGGGTGAAGCCGGTCAGCGGACTACGCGAGGCGTGGAGCTACCTGGACACCCGGGACTCGGCGTACGCCGTGGAGCTCGGGCTGACGGCATCGCTGTCAGGCGCCCACACGTTCTTCGTCGCCGCGGACACCACCACCGCGCCGTACGCGACCGAGGACCTGCTCGACGCGTTCGCGCCGGACGTGCCGCGCTCGCGGCGGTTCGTCGGCCGCGAGGTGCCGATCGACCTGACCGCCATCCGGACCGTGCTCGGCTTCCGGGCCAAGCACGAACTCGACCTACCCACTCTTCCTCTGGAGCTTTAATGCCTTCGAACTTCGACCAGCCGTGGCCCGTCCGCGACGACCTCCGGATCCGCGAGGTGAAGGCGATCGTCACGGCGCCGCAAGGCATCCCGCTGGTGGTCGTGAAGATCGAGACCACCGAACCCGGCCTGTACGGGCTGGGTTGCGCCACGTTCACCCAGCGGTGGAAGGCGGTGCAGACGTTCGTCGACGAGCACCTGTCCCGGCTGCTCGTCGGCCGCTACCCGGGTGACATCGGCGACCTGACCCGACTGGCCGGGTACTCCGGTTACTGGCGCGGCGGACCGGTCACCAACAACGCGATCTCCGGTATCGACCAGGCGCTGTGGGACATCGCCGGCAAGCGTGCCGGGATGCCGGTGTACGAGCTGCTCGGCGGCAAGGTCCGGGCCGCCGCGGACACCTACATCCACGCCAGCGGCAAGACGATCGAGGACACCCTCGAGCACGCGCAGAAGCTGATCGCGCAGGGCTGGCGCCACATCCGGCTGCAGATGTCCACGCCGGGCGGCGGCGGGTACGGCGCTCCGCGGGTGCCGACGCTCTACCCGGATTCGCCGTACCACAACGGCTGGTCGGCGCGCGACTACCTGCGGACGACGCCGGAGCTGTTCGCCGAGGCGCGGCACGCGTTGCCGGACAACATCGAGCTGCTGCACGACGTACATTCGCGGCTGACGCCGAAGGAAGCGGTGCTGCTGGCTCGTGCGCTGGAGCCGCACCGGCTGTTCTTCCTCGAAGACGTGCTGGCGCCGGAGCTGTGGGACCGGCTGCCCGAGGTGCGGGCCGCCTCGCCGGTGCCGCTGGCTGTCGGCGAGCTGACGACGTCGTTCGGCGACGCTGTCCGGCTGATCCGCGACGGCGGTGTCGACTTCATTCGATCGCACGTTTCGGACATCGGCGGTCTGACTCCGGCGCGCAAGCTGGCGGACCTGGCCGAGATCTCCGGCGTACGGACGGCGTGGCACGGGCCGGGCGACACCTCGCCGATCGGGGCCGCGGCGAACGTCGCGCTCGACGTGAGTTCTGTTGCCTTCGGCATCCAAGAGGGTCACATCTACGACGACGCCGTCCACGAGGTGTTCCCCGGGACGCTGCGGATCGAGGACGGCTGGCTGCGTCCGAACGAGGCGCCGGGCTGGGGTATCGACCTCGATCTGGAGGCGGCGGCTCGTTATCCCGCGCAACTGTCCGGACACGACGAGTGGGCAGCGGGAGTACGACGCATCGACGGAGCGCTCGAAGCACCGTAAACACGCCTCGGCAAGCACTGTGGGCAGTACGATCGCGGCTACTCGAGGTGAGACGGGGAGGTGGAGATGAACGATTCGGTCGACGACCTGACGGAGCTCGAGGGGCTGAGGCGTGCCGGCGCGAACCAGTACGACCTGGGCTCGTTCAACGAGGCCGTGATCATCGAGACGATCCGGCTGGCCGGCACCATCAGCCGGACCGAGATCTCCCGCCGGACCGGTCTCACCCAGCAGTCGGTGTCGCGGATCCTGCGCATCCTCCTCCAGCAAGGGCTGCTGGTCGAGGAGGCGCAGGAGCGCGCCGAACGACTCGGGAAGCCGCGGACGCCGGTGCGGATGCGGTCGAACGCCGCGCACGCGGTGGGCATCCACATCGACCCGGAGTTGCTGACGGTCGCGGTCGTGGACCTGGACGGCCGGATCGTCCGTCGGGAGACCGTCGATCTCGCGGACGGTCTCGAGGCGGGCAAGCTGATCGATCTGACCGCGGCGACGGTGACCGCGGCATTGAGCATCAGCCAGGTCGATCCCGCCTCGATGCTCGGCGTCGGTGTCGCCGTACCGGGGCCCATTGATACTGACGGTTCGCTGCTCGCGCTTCCGTTGCAGCCTGCTTGGCGCGGGTTGAAGATCCGGAAGTTGCTGCAGGAGCGGTTGAATCACCCGGTGCTGGTGGAGAAGGACGGTACGGCGGCCGCGATCGGCGAGCGCTGGATCGGGCGGTCGGCTCGGGCGCGGGACTTCGCGTATCTGTACCTCGGTACGGGCGTCGGCAGCGGGTTGATCCTGAACGGGTCGATCTATCGCGGCGGTTCGGCGAACGCCGGTGAGTTCGGGCAGATCGCGGCGCTGCGGATGGGGGAGTGGGACCCGGTCGACGGGCCGCGGATGATCCCCGAGTGCAACCCGACGGCGTCGTTGCCGGTGATCGCGAGCGAGTTCGGGTACGTCGAGACCGATCCGGGCGCGACCGACGAGGCCAAGCGGTACAAGGCGGTGTGCAAGGCGGCCGCAGATGGTGATGCGGCTGCGGTGAAGGCCGTCACGCAGGTGGCGAGGGTGGTCGGGCAGGGCGCGGTCGGGCTGGTCGATCTGCTCGATATCGATCTTGTGGTACTCGGCGGACCGGCGTACATGAAGGAGAACTCGGAGATCTTCCTGACCGAGATCGGGCGTGCGGTGAACGCGCATCCGGTGGCTCGGGAGACGCGTCCGGTTGCGGTCGAGGAGTCGATGTTGCAGACCGACGCGGCCGCGGTCGGGGCGGCGTCGACGATCTTCCACGACGCCTTCACCCCTCGCGTGTCGGGCTCCAGCCAGGCACGTAGGCTGCCGAAGTGATCGAAGCCCGCCCGCTGACTCCCGACGTACAACTCCGCATCGCCACCCTCGAGGACGCCGCCGCGCTGGCGGATGCGTACACCCGGTCGTGGGACCACTTGTCGCCGTGGGAGCCGGCGCGGCCCGAGAGTTGGTTCACGGTTGCGGGCCAGCGGGAGCGGCTGACGAGCACGCTCGAGCGCTATAAGAACGGTCAGGTTGTGCCGTGGCTGCTGGTCGAGGCCGACCGCGTCGTCGGTGCTTTCACGCTGCAGGACGTCGTCGCCGGCCCCTTCCGCAGCGCGAGCCTCGGCTACTGGCTGGCCGGAGACGTCACCGGCCGAGGCCTGGCCACCCTCGCCGTCGAGGCAGTCGCCGAGCTGGCCGACTCCGAGTTCAAGCTCCACCGCATCGAAGCCAGCACCCTGAAGAACAACGTCGCATCACAACGCGTCCTCCAGCGCACCGGCTTCAACCAGATCGGCTTCGCCCCCACCTACCTACACATCGGCGGCGTGTGGCAAGACTGCAACCTCTACCAGCGCATCCTCAACAACCGCACCCCCGGCACCTGACCCGGCCCCGCTCTGGTGGGTATGCCCACCAGAGCGGGGGTTGGCCAACCCGTCATCTGGTGGGTGTACCCACCAGACTGTGCGCGTTTTAGTTGGGGGGTAGGCCGATGCCTCGGGAGACTTCTACGTCGTCGTATTTGCCTTCTAGGACGTCTTCGAATTTGACGGGGCGTTGGAGGGTGGAGGCTATGTAGACCGCCCGCACGAGTGCTAGGGCGTTGATGCCGTCCTGGACGGTGATGGCGGGCTGGTTGCCGGCGGCGATTGCCGTGAGGATGTCGTCGTACTGCGCCTTGTGGCCGCCTGGATCGCCTACGTCGACGGATGCCTCGTCCTTTGCGCCGTCGACGTTCAGCCGGCTGAGGAGGTCGTCCTCGATCTCGGCGCCGCCCTTGGTGCCGTGGACCGACACCCGCGTGCGCCCACCGGGGTACGCCGCGGTCGTCGCGTGCAGCGTGCCGACCGCGCCGTTCTCGAAGGTGATTGTCGCGACCACCGTGTCCTCGACCTCGATCGCGTGGTGCGCGGCCCGCAGCGCCTGCGCCTGGACGCTGACCGGGCGGCCCATGAACCACAGCACCAGGTCGGCGGTGTGCACGCCCTGGTTCATCAGCGCGCCACCGCCGTCCTGCGCCCACGTCCCGCGCCAGCCGGCCATGGCGTAGTACTCGTCGCTCCGCCACCAGGCGACCGTCGCGACGCACGACGTCAGCTGCCCGAACCGGCCGGCGTCGATCGCCTCCTTGATCACCGCGCTGCCGGCGTCGAACCGGTGCTGGCTGATCACCGACAGCTGCACACCCTGGCCCGCGGCCCGGGCGGCCGCCGCACCAAGGCGACGGGCCCGGCCGAGGTCGACGTCGATCGGCTTCTCGACGACGACGTGCTTCCGCTCGTTCAGCGCCTCCTCGGCCAGCTCAGCGTGCGAGCCGCTCGGCGTACAGATCGCGACGAGCGAGATATCCGACCCACTCAGCGCCGCGGTCAGGTCGTCGTACTGCTTCGGCTCCGGCTGACCGGCCTCGGTCAGCTGCGCCAGCACCGCCTCCCGGGCGGCGGCGTCCGGGTCGACGAGCGCGCTGACGATCGCGTCCGGCCGTTCCGCGATCGTCGCCGCGTGGCGCTTGCCGATGATGCCGCAGCCCACGATCGCGACTTGCTGTTGTGTGTCAGCCATCTCGCTCCTACTGGAAGTTCGCGGTCAGAACCTGGTCCGTGCTGACGGTGAAGGTGTACGACGGCGCTGTCGACACCACGGTCCCGTTCACGGTCCAACTCTGGAAAACGCTATCCGATGATGGCGTCGCCGTCACGGTCACCTGCGCGCCGACCTCGTACTTCCCCGGCTCGGACTCGTTCCCGGCGATCGTCGCCGTGCCGTTCCCGGCAGCCTGCACCGAGACGCTGCGCTGGACGACGTTGATCACCATCACGTTGTGCAATGTCGCAGTACCGCTGAGCGTAGCGCCGTTGTAGCGGGCGAGGTTCGTCGCCTCGACGTCCCCGCTGACCACCTGGATGGTGTGGCCGTCGGTGCCCAGGTTGTCGGTGCCGAGGTTGAACGCGTCGACCTGGCCCGAGTTCACCACCAGCCCGTCATGGAAGCCGTACGCGAACACGTCGAGCAACGTCAGCCCACGAGCGCCGTCGACGGTGACGATCTTGGCCGTCTTGCGCATGTACTTGTCGATGACGAGCTCGAAGATATTGCCCTCGTTCATCCAGTACGGCTCCTGGTACCCGACCCGCGTGACCGCGTTCCCGTTCGACAGCACGCCCTCGACACGGCCGCCCTGGCCCGCGCCGATCGAGATCGCGTGGTCGAAGAACGCGCCGGCGACCTTGCGTACGACGACGTTGTCGCCGCTGAGGTCGATCCCGTCCCACGCGTTCGGGAAGCCGGCGTTGATCACATAGTTCCCGCCCGCCGTACCGCGGATCGCATACGGATAAGGCACGACGCCATTGGCCGGGTTGTTCTCCGGGTAGAAGACCCGCAGCCCGCGCACACCGGCCCTGCTCTTGAGCGTGATGAGCGCGGCGTCGGTGTCCCGCTCGAAGGCCTGCAGGACGGTGCCGCCGCTCGCACCGCCCTGATCCCGGTTCGGTACGGCGGACGCGCCGCGCAGCTCGACCTTCGCCGGAACCGATAGGTGCGTGCTGATCCGGTACCACCCGGCGGGCAGGTAGACGATGCCACCGCCCTCACGTCCCGCGCGATCGAGCACCCTCTGGACGTCCTGGGTCGCGTCGGCGGCCGGCAAGTACCCGACCCCGTGCGGCGCATCCACGACGTACAGCTTCTGCACCGGCTTGGGCAGTGGCTTCTGGTCGTACGTCGGTGCCGTGCCGGACATCCTGTGGACGATCCCGGAGACCGTGCCGCTGACCTCGGTGCCGGTGATCTTCACGTAGCCGGCCGAGTTGTTGGTGATCCCGCCGTCGACATGTCCGCCGGCCAGGGTCAGGCCCCATCGGTCGTCCATCACGTCGACGAGCAGTCCGGTCCCGGTCCGGCGTACGTCGGGCTGGAGGAAGCTGCCGGTGAACTGCGCCCGCTGACCCGCGACGACGTGGATGCCGACCAGGTAGTCGGAGACGCTGATCCGGTAGAACTGGTCCCACTCGAGGTCGCCGAGGACGAGACCGGTGCCGTTCGCCCGGGTCCAGGTGTCGAGCGCCTGCCGCGACGGCGGCTTGAAGGCCTTCGGTGCGGACGACCAATACGAGTTGCTGAAGGCAACGTTCTCCCAGGTGCCGACGTCGGCGCCGTTGTAGGCACGGGCGCCCTCGAACAGCGCCGTGCCGTTCACGTTGCGGATCGTGGTCGACTCGTGCACCTGACCGGAGCTCGGCGCGTTGCCGTGGTCGTTCGGCATCGTGCTGACGCCGATCCCGCGGTACGAGTTGAGCATGGTGACGTCGGAGACGGTCGACATCATGTAGTTCTCGTTGCCGATCCAGGCGCCGCCGGGGATCTCGAACGTGTAGCCGTACGGGACCGGCTTCGTCGCGCTCTGGTTCGGGTAGTACGTCGTGACGCCGAGAACGCCCGCGCTGCCGCCGATCCGGAACAGGCTCGGCCCGTCGTCGCCGGAGGGCAGATCCGCGATGATCACGGTGCCCGTGCCGAGCTTCTGACCGTGGTCGCCACGGACGCTGCAGAACGCGTGGACCTCGATCGTGTCGGTCACCTTGTACTGACCGGTCGGCAGCCAGACCGTGCCGCCACCCGCGTCCTGGCAAGCGTAGATCGCCTGCTGGATGGCCTTGGTGGAATCGCGTCGGCCGGTGCGGTCGGCACCGTACTGCGTGGCGTCGAAGTCGGCAATGACGCCGTCCTCGGTCGGGTTGCTGGTCTGCACAAGCTTCGGCTTCGGGGTGACGACCGGCGTGAGCCGGAGCTGGAGCTCCTTGACGATGAACGAGTCGGCACCGGTCATCGCGACGCGCACGTACCGGGCGCTCGTGGTCGCGAACCGGGTCCGGCTGACCTGGTTGCCGCCTGGTGAGCCGATCCGGCCGACGCTGGTGAACTTCGTGCCGTCGTTCGAGACCTGGACGCTGTAGTCGGGGGAGTAGGCCTCGGCCCACTCGACCCGTACGTCGTTGACCGGCCGCGGCTTACCCAAATCGATCTGCAGCCACGAGTCCGCGCCGCCGGTCCAGGTCGTCGTGTGGTCCCCGTCGTTGACGGCAGGCGCGGCCCCGTTGCTGGCCGTTGCTGTGCCGGCAGCAGCGAAGTTGGTGTCGACGATTGACGCGGTGAAGGCGTCGAGCTTCGCCTGCAGCGTCGTGAGCGCAGCCTTGACCCGTACGTCGGTGACGCCCGGAGTGGATGCGACCGCCTGAGCGTCATCGATCGCGTCCTGCAGCGTGGCGCGGCTGCCGACCGGGTACTGGCCGTCGCGCGTGCCTTCACGTGCCGCCTTCTCGGTGCGTGTCGCCTGACCGATCAGGTCCACGAGTCCTTCGGTGACGTCGAGCGTGGTCGCGACCTTGGCGACGCGGACCGCGGCCACCTTGAGGTCGACCGATCCGTCGCCGTTGTGGATCCGGAAGTCGCCGCCGTTCGAGCGGTTGGTCATCACCGCGTCCGGCAGCGCGAACGTGTACGTCTTCCAGGTCTTGGTGTCGCCGTACCGGATCACCTCGGAGTTCTTGAACTTGTCCGGGATCGTGTCGCCGGGGGAGTCGTAGTGCAGGCCGAACTGGCCGTTGCCCTCGTCGAAGTAGTCGATGCTGACGAGCACCAGGCTGTGGTTGTCGTACAGGTAGGTGTCGGCGACGTTCATGTAGAAGAAGTTCGTTCCGGGCGACGGCGCGGTGTGGTCGGTCTGCCAGTAGGCGCGACCGTCCTGTACGCCGGTGACCAGGTGCGACGCGTCGTCGCCGGCCCGCGGGCTGATGCCGTTCTGCACCGGCGTCGCGCCGAGCTGGACCGAGGCGCCCGCCGTACTGATCCGCAGGCTCGCGATCGTGATGTCGGCGCTACCTCCGAAGACGCGGACGTCGGCGTCGCCGAGGCGGTTGGTGAACCCGATGCCGGTGAGCGAGAAGACGCCGGTCTTCCAGGTGCCGGTGTTGGTCAGCTGGATGTCCGTGGCGTCCTGCTGCGGGTCGGCCTTCGCGTCGTACTGCAGGTCGAGAGTGCCGGAGCCGCTGTCGAGATAGGTCACCGTCACCAGGACATCGTCCGTGCCGATCTCGTCGACGTAATCGTGGTCGACGTCGAACTCGAGGTAGCCGGTTCCGGCCGCCTGGTTCGTCTGCCAGTAGGTGCGGCCTTGCTCGGTGCCGGTGCGGAGCCCGGCCGGATCGTCGCCGGCGGCGGGCTGGATGCCAAGGGTGGTCGGGGTCGGGCCGAGATCGGCGCCGACCCCGCTGGGATACATCGTGGCGGCGTGCGCTGCCGGGGCAGCGATCACGCTCGCCAGCAGAGTGGCAGGAAGAACCCGCGCAAACAGGCGTCTGAGCATGCTTCTGGGCATGTGGAAACCTCCAGGTGGCGGACCGGAGTACACAGGGGAGAGCAGCTGCGCGGATAAGTTAAACCAAGCGTGTTACTTATTCAAGAGCCCGGCGCCCGGGCAGGAAGAGTGCCGGTACGGCGGCGATCGCGGTGAACCCGATGGCCCACGCGAAGCTGTGCGCGTACGCCGTCGACGCCGAGTGTCCGGTGAGCTGGCTCTGCAGGACCACGGCCAGCGTCGCGGCACCGAACGCACCGCCCAACTGCTGCATGATCCGCGTCGTACTGCTCGCGTGCGGAATCTGCGCCGGCTCGAGATCGCGGAAGGCGCCGACCATCACCGCGAGCATGACCGCGCTCAGGCCGGCGCCGCGGACGACCAGCGCGATCGCCAGCACCCAGTACGCCGTACCGGCGAAGGCGAACGGAATGGTTCCGAGGGTGGTGAGGACGATGCCGACCAGGATGACCGAGCGTGGACCGTAGCGGTCGGTCAGTCCGCCGGCCGTGCGTGCGATCAGGCTGCCGATGCCCTGCGGGACGAGCAACAGCCCGGCGGCCGTGACGGTCTCGCCGCGCGCCTGCTGGTAGAAGAGCGGGAGAAGCAGCATCGCGCCGTACAGCCCGAAGCCGGTGAGGAACAGCAGTGCGGTCGAGGCCGTGAAGGACTTCGTGCGGAATAGCGCAAGATCGATGAGCGGCTCCTTGACCCGCCGGAGGGCGAAGACCGCGAGCAGCACGATCCCCAGAACGAGTGGCACCAGGACGCGGGCGTCGCCGAAGCCGTGATCGCCGACCTGGCTGAGGCCGTAGATGATGCCGGCCAGCGCGGGAGAGATGAGCAGCAGACCCGGTACGTCGAGAGCCGCCGCGGTGGGCTCGGGATCCGGCTTGAGCTCACGTACGGCGAAGAAGATCGCGGCGATGCAGATCGGGACGTTGACGTAGAAGATCCAGCGCCAGTCGAGGTGTCCGACGAGTACGCCGCCGATCACCGGACCGAGGATCGGACCGACCAGCGCGGGGAGCGTGACGACGGCCATCAGGCGGCCGATGCGTTCGCGGCCGGCGGCGCGCAGGAGCAGCGTCTGCAGGATCGGCAGCATCAGTCCGCCGCCGATGCCCTGGATCACGCGGAACACGATCAGCGAGCCGATGTTCCAGGCGGCCCCGCAGAGCATCGATCCGATGAGGAACAGCGCGAGCGCGATGATCCACATGCGTTTGGCGCCGAAGCGGTTCGCCGACCATCCGGTGATCGGGACGGCCATCGCGAGCGCGAGCAGGTACGCCGTACTGACCCATTGGACCGTCGACACCGAGGTGTGCAGCTCGATGCCGAGGGTGTGGATCGCGACGGTGACGATCGTGCTGTCGAGCAGTGGAGCAAGAGCGCCGAGCACCAGCACGGCGGCGAGTTTGAGGACCGCCCGGTCGAGGCGGTCCGTGGTGGGTGTGGTTGTCATCCGAGAGACTCCTTAGAGACGATGCGTCTCTTACGGCTTTTAGAGTAAGCTCGGATCCATAAGAGACGCAATGTCTCTTTTGTTGAGGAGTTGGTGTCATGGAGCGCCGGAGGGGTGCGGAGCTCGAGGCCGTCCTGCTCGATGCTGCCTGGGACGAGCTGATGGAGGCCGGGTACGCCCGGCTGACGATGGAGGCCGTCGCCGCCCGGGCGCACACCGGCAAGCAGGTGCTGTACCGGCGCTGGCGCAACCGGGCCGAGCTGGTGGTCGCGGCGATGCGGCACCGGACCGGCTCGATCGTCGAGAACGTGCCGGACACCGGGAGCCTGCGCGACGACGTGCTCGGCGTACTGCGACTGATGGCCGAGCGATTCGCGACGCTCGGGCCTGACGTGGTCCACGGGTTACTGGCCGAGGCTCCGGATCTGGACCCGGAGATCTACACGCGGATGTCGAGCGTGATGGCGACGATCGTCAAGCGTGCGGCGGAGCGCGGTGAGATCCCGACCGACGACCTGCCCGATCGGGTGCTCACCGCTCCGACCAACCTGCTGCGGCACGAGATGCTGTTCGCCCGCGAGCCGCTGCCGGCGTCCGCGCTCACGTCGCTCGTCGACGACGTCTTCCTGCCGTTGGTCAGCGGAAGGCCTGGACGTTCCGGCTGACCCAGTCGGCGAACGTCGACGCCGGCCGACCGAGCACCTTCGGTACGTCGGGGTTGACCGCCTGCTCGACGGCTGTCGGCGTGCCGAGGACGTCGAGAGTGGCCTCGACCACCGGCTCTGGCATGAAAGTCAGCATCCCCGTCCGCGCCTGGTCCCGGCTCAGTTCGGTGAACTGCACCGGCTCGCCGACGGCCTGAGCAATCACCTCGGCCTGCTGGCGCGGCGAGATCGCAGCCGGTCCGGTCAGCGTGTAGATCGCGCCCGCGTGGCTCGGGTCGCGGAGGGCTGCCGCCGCGACGTCGGCGATGTCGGCCGGGTCGACGGCCGGTAGTGCGACGTCCGCGAACGGCGCGGCCATCGTGCGCTGCGTGCGGATGGAGTCGGCCCACTGGAACGCGTTGCTGTCGAAATTGCCGGGGCGCAGGATCGTCCAGTCGAGACCGGATCCGGTCACCGCGTCCTCGTGGATCGACGGATGACGCTTCGAACCGACTCCCTGGGACGAGAGCAGGACCACGCGCGGGACACCGGCTGCCTTGATCACGTCGACGACGTCGTGGAGGTTGCCGCCGGCAAGGAAGTCGGCAGAGGTGAGGAGGAAAACGGCCTTGGCGCCGTCGAGGGCCGGCTTCAGGGTTTCGGGTTTGGTCAGGTCGACCTGGTGGCCTTCGCCGCGACGCGAGACAGGTACGACATCCTCGCCGGCGGCGATCAGGGACTGGATGAGTGGGCGGCCTACGTTGCCGGTTGCTCCGGTGATCACGATCATGAAGAGGACGCTACTGGTCGTGGGATAGTAGGTACCTAGAGGATAGTATTGGGTTTGTGAGCGAGAACACTGCAGTTGAGTCGGTGCAGGCCTGTCCGATCGCGCCGGTGGTCGACCTGGTCTTCAGCCGCTGGACCACCCCGATCCTGTGGACGCTGAACGAGTACGGTCGTCAGCGGTTCGTCGAGCTCGAACGCCGCATCGGCGTGATCACGCCGAAGGTCCTGACCCAGCGCCTGCGGCAGCTGGAACGCGACGGCCTGGTGACCCGCGAATACCACGCCGAGGTCCCGCCGCGCGTCGAGTACGAGATCAGCCCGCTCGGCCGCAGCCTCGCCCCGCTCTTCCACTCCCTGGCCGAATGGTCCCCCAACCTGGCCGAGGTAGAAGCCGCCCGCCAGCGCTTCGACACCACCGAACCAGCCCACCGCCGCCCCTGACTCTCAGGCGACGCCGATCAGCTCGCGGCTGCGGAGTACGTCGACGAGCGTGAAGAAGTGCGGGAGCGCGTCCGCAAGACGAAGGGCGCCGGCTTCGTGGTGCTGCCAGCCGAACTCGAGCTCACCGTCGATGGCCTGGTCGGACAGCGGTACGGCGTACCGGCTGAGCGTCTCGCGGGCGGGGCCGGTCTGCGGGTGGTGGTCGCCGCAGCCGCACTCCGCGGGGATCATGATCGTGGTCAGCGCGTCGGGGGAGTAGCTGCGCAGGCGGAGCGTCGTACCGCGGGCGGTGAACCTGGCGATCGTTGCGTCAGGCAACTGTACGAGCAGCTCGACCGGTACGGCGTACGAACCGGGAAGGAGCCGGAGACCACGAGACGCGAGCAGGTCGGCGAGAGCCGGGAGATTCATGCGTAGTTCCTGTGAGTGCTGTGTCGGCGGGCGGGCCACGGAAAGGACAGGGCCTCGTGCGCCGGGAGTCGGCGCGCGTCAGCGACAACAGCAACAACACAGCATCTGCATGCGGACGATCATGGCAGGACCGCGGGTCCAGCGGCAAACACCGTCCGCAATCTGGGACGACGGTCCGTGATGTGTCAGTCGGCTTTCTTGCCGAACATGATCTCGTCCCAGCTGGGGACGCTCGCGCGCTTGCCCCGGCGGGCTGCCTTCTTCTTCGGCTCGACCGGAGTCTCTTCCGCGGCGGCAGGCTCGGCGGCCTCGGCTGCGGCAGGCTGCGGAGCCTCGACGACCGGATCGGGCTCGATGTGCGGCGCCGGCTCCGGCTCGCGGGCAGGCTCAGGCCGACGGGCCTCGGCCTGACGAGGCGTCTCAGCAGCTGCCGGTTCGGTACGGCGGGGTTGCGCCGGGGCAGGCTGCTGCGGACGTGGCTGGCGGGCCTCTGCCGGGGGCTCGTCCGGTGCTGCGGGGGAGGCGAAGGCCGGCGGATCAGCCGGGCGCTCGACCGCGCGGACTGCAGGGCGAGGCGCCGGCGGCGGGTCGACCGGCACGTCGATCAGCGTCGGCTCTTCGTCCGGGTTCGGCACCGAGTGCACGCGCCGCGGCCCACGCTCCGGCTCCCGGTTGCTGGGCCCGGTTTCCCGAGGGAAGTCCCGGTGCAGCTCACGCGACTCGCGCACGAAGTCGCGGGTCTCGCGAGCCGGCTCCGCGTTCTCGCGGGAAACCGGGTGGTTTCGGCGGCGCAGGCCGACGGTGTCTTCGAAGCCGGCCTCGTAGCTGTCAGCGCCATGGTCGGGCGCGAGGAGCGGGTCGATGTCCGCGACGGCGGCCAGTCGGCGCTCGCCAGGCTGCGGCTGGACGGGCGTCGGCAGCACCTGCGCCTGCTCGCCGACCAGCCAGCGCGCTTCGTCGTCGTCCGGTACGGCGTACCGCCCGGGGGCGTCGTACGCGAACATGGCGATCTTCTCGACCTTCTGCTCTTCCCCGGAATCGACGCTGTCCTCGGACTCGACGAAGTACGAGACGCGAACGGCCCAGCGACCGTCCTCGCGCCGCCATGCGTCCCACTCGGCCGAGGCCGGGTCGACGTGACGCGTCCGCAGCCGATCGGTCACCCACGCACCGAGATTCCGGGTCGGTGCGTCCCCGCCGCCGCGACGACGCACCGATGCACGCTGCGCGAGGCTGGCGATGTGGTCGCGCTCGGCCAGGACCGGGCCGGCGAACGCCATCACGCGTTCCATCGGCATCTGGGCGATGGCGGCGACCGCCTCGGGACTTTCGCCGGCGCGGATACGAGCCTGGATGTCTCGTGGGCGCAGCGCGCTCTCCATTTGAATCTCCAGCTGGCCGAGTCGGGCACGGTCTCCGCGGAGGGCCGCACGCAACCGGTCGTCGACCGGTACGGCGAACTCCTCACCCGTCTCTGCCATCGCCAGGATGAGCTGTTTCCCATCCTGGCTCAGACCGACGAGCCTCGCCTCGCGCATTGACCTTGTTCTCCTGTGCGGTTCTAGACAGTCTCTCCCGGACGCTGGGCCTGACCAAGACCGGCGCGCCGTGCCGCCCGGTCATTGTGGAGGTTACGTCACGAAATCACATCTTGCCTGGTCACCAGGGTCCTCCTGGTCACACCAGTCACATTAGTCACAACACGGTGTGACAGCTAACTCTTGATCAGTTCCCGAAGGCCGAACGGACCGCAAGCGCACGCTTCAGGTCGTCGGCGAGGTCGCCGACCGACCTGCGGATGCCGGCCGCGACCGCGTCGTCGGCGACCAGGTCGGCGGAACGATCGAGGACACGCTGCTCGACGGTGTAGCGCGGGTACGCGAGTTTGGCCGTGGTCGCGATCACCCAGCCGGAGCGGAGCTTCTCGGTGCCGCCGATCTCGGCGAAGTACCGCTCGACGTACGGCGCCGTGAGCTCGAGCTGCGCCGGGTGCCAGAAGCCCTCGCTGGCGGCGTACAGCTCGTAGTTCGCGATGTCGGCGTGGGTCATGATCCGCGCCCAGGCGCGCTCCTTGGCCTCGGCCGTCGGCAGCGCCGAACGGCAGCGCGCCGCGTGCACGATGCCTTCGGACGACGAGTCCCGCTCGAGCTCGGCGTCGATGTCGGCGTCGCCGATCGCGCCGAGGCGGGCGAGCTGCAGCAGCACGGTCCACCGCAGGTCGGCGTCCATCAGCAGTCCCTCGGGTACGTCGACTCCCGCCAGCCAGCCCTGAAGCCGGTCGGCGTCGTCGCTGTGCCGCACGTACGACCGGCTCGCCGCGAGCTGCAGGCTGCTGCCGGCGGGCGCGGTGCGCAGACGCTCCGCCAGCACGTCGGCCAACCGACCGCGGTACGGCTCGTACGGCAGGCAGACGCCGAGCAGGTTCAATGTCGCCCACGAGGTCATCGAGGACACCGCGATGTCGCTGGTCTCGGTGGGCAGCACCGCGAGCAGCACCTCGAAGGCGAGCTTCGGGTCCAGCTCGACGTCGGCGACCGCGTCCCGGATGCTGTTCAGTACGACGGCGCGCGTCACGCCGCTCTCGATCTTCGGCAGCACCGTCGCGAGGTTGGCCAGGCTGTCGGAGTCGAGCCGGATCTTCGCCCAGCTGTCGTCGCCCGCATCCGGGATGATCACCGCGAACGAGGGGTCGAGGTCGACCTCCACCTCGTCGCCGTCGATCAGTACGTCGACCGTCATGCCGCGGCCGTCCGCGTCGTACCCGCCGACGGTCAGCTTGTGCGGTCGTGAAGCCGGGTAGGCCTCCGGCGCCTTGCGCTGCAGCTTGATGCCGGTCGCGGTCCGCGACGCGGTGATCGTGTCCACACCGGGCGTCCGCAGCCAGGCCTGCGCCCAGTCGTCCAGGCCGACCGCGCCGGCCTCGGTCCACTTCGCGACCAGGTCGGCGAAGGTGGCGTTGCCGAACGCGTTCGCCGCGATGTGCGCGTTCACGCCGGCCAGGAAGACATCGTCACCGAGGTACGCCGCCAGCTGCTTCAGTACCGCAGCGCCCTTCGCGTAGGAGATGCCGTCGAAGTCGTCGAGCGAGGCGAGCGCGTCCTTGACCGCGTCGGCGGCGACCGGGTGCGTCGAGGACCGCTGGTCGGCCTGCAGGCCCCACCACTTGCGGATGTAGGCGAAGTCGATCCAGTTGTCGGTGTACCGGGTCGCCTCGGTCGACACCCGGTGCGCCATGTACTCGGCGAACGACTCGTTCAGCCAGAGGTCGTTCCACCACTTCATGGTCACCGTGTCGCCGAACCACTGGTGCGCCATCTCGTGCACGATCGTCCGTGCTCGCTGGCTGCGCTCGCCGTCGGTCACCGCCGAGCGGAACACCATCGAGTCGCGGAACGTCACGCAGCCCGGGTTCTCCATCGCGCCGGCGTTGAACTCCGGCACGAACGCCTGGTGGTACTCGCCGAACGGGTACCGGTACCCGAACATCTGGTGGTACGCGTCGAAGGACTGCTTGCTGACCTCGAAGATGTCCGCGGCCTCGCGGTCGAGCGCCTCCTTCAGCGACTGCCGCGAGACCACGCTGAGCGCGATGCCGTCGTGGGAGTCGGTGAGCTGGTGGTACGGCCCGGCGACCACGGTGACGAAGTACGTCGAGAGCGGCTTGGTCTCGGCGAGCTCCCAGCGACCGGGGGAGACCTGCGTCGCGGCGCCGTTGCCAAGGACCAGCCACTCCTCCGGCGCGGTCACCGTCATCCGGTACGGCGCCTTGAGGTCGGGCTGGTCGAAGCACGCGAAGATCCGCGGGGCCGCGTCGAGGAACGACATCGCGTACGTGTAGGCGAGACCGTCGGCGGCGTCGACCGCACGGTGCAGGCCCTCACCGTCGTGCGAGTACAGCATCGAGGCGACGACGACGAGTTCGTTCTCCGGCTGCAGGTCGGTCAGCTCGAGCCGTCCGTCGTTCAGGCCGGCCACGTCGACGGCCGTGCCGTTGAGCGTGACCGAGGTCAGCTCGTCCGGTTTCACGTCCAGCCAGGTCGACGGACTCGTCGCCCGGAACCTGATCGTGGTGGTGGATCCGAACGTCTTCTCGCCTTGGGTGAGGTCGAGATCGACGTCGTACGACTGGACGGAAAGGGCGGCGGCCCGAGTGCGGGCGCCGTCGACGGTGAGACTCGGCATGAGGGCCACTGTATGCCGAGATTAGGCTGAGCACATGGGTGATATGGAGTACCGGCAGCTGGGCGACTCGGGCCTGACCGTAAGTGTGGTCGGGCTCGGCTGTAACAACTTCGGCAGGCGGCTCGATGCGGGCCGGACGGACGCCGTTGTGAACGCCGCGGTCGACGCGGGAATCACGTTGTTCGACACCGCGGACATCTACCGTGGCGAGCACGGATTCAGCGAGGAGCTGCTCGGGAAGGCGCTCGGTTCGCGCCGCGACGAGGTCGTGATCGCGACCAAGTTCGGCGGTGACCTGGGCGGCGTGAACGGTCCGGACTGGGGTGTCCGCGGCTCCCGGCGGTACATCCGCAAGGCGGTCGAGTCGAGCCTGCAGCGCCTCGGCACCGACTGGATCGATCTCTACCAGCTGCACTTCCCGGACCCGGTGACGCCGATCGAGGAGACCCTGGCGGCCCTGTCCGAGCTAGTTGCTGAGGGCAAGGTCCGGTACATCGGCAGCTCGCAGTTCGCCGGCTGGCAGGTCGTCGACGCGGACTGGACCGCCCGGTCGAACGGCCTCGAGCACTTCATCAGCGCCCAGAACCAGTACTCGCTGCTCGACCGCGACGTCGAGGACGAGCTGGTGCCGGCCTGCGAGCACGTCGGCGTCGGCATCCTGCCGTTCTTCCCGCTTGCTTCCGGTCTGCTCACCGGCAAGTACAAGCGCGGTACGACGGCACCAGACGGGTCCCGCCTCGCGACCCAGCCCGAGCGGTTGGCGCGGGCGGACTTCGACAAGCTCGAGGCGCTCGAGACGTTCGCGGCCGAGCGCGACCTGACGATGATCGACGTCGCCATCGGCGGCCTGGCCGCGCAGCCTGCGGTCGCGTCGGTGATCGCGGGCGCCACCAAGCCCGAGCAGATCGCGCAGAACGTCGCGGCCGGCAGCTGGGACCCGACCGCCGCCGACCTCGCCGCCCTGGACGAGCTCACGTGACCCTGATTCTCCTGCCGCCGTCCGAAGGCAAGACCGGACGGTCGCGCGGTCGTGCCGTCGCATTCGACACCCTGTCCTTCCCGGAGCTGAACCCGGTCCGCGAGCAGGTGCTCGAGACGCTGGCGAAGGTCTCCGCCTCCGCCGACGCTTTCGACGTACTGGACGTCGGTGCCTCGCTGCAGCACGAGGTCGACCGCAACACCCGCTGGCGCACGGAGCCGTCCGTACCGGTCTCCGAGCTGTACTCCGGTGTCCTGTACGACGCCCTCGGCTACTCGACCCTGTCCTCGGGTACCAAGCGCCGCGCGGCCAATCGGCTGCTCGTCATCTCAGCCGCGTGGGGCGCACTACGACCGGCCGACCGCGTCCCGCCGTACCGGCTCTCAATGGGTACGACGCTGCCGGGTCACGGGCCGCTCGCATCCGTATGGCGTGACCCGTTGAGTGCTGCCCTCAAGGACGTCGACGGCGTTATCGTGGATTGCCGCTCGTCGACGTACGTCGCGGCGTGGCGCCCGACCGGCGACCAGGCGGACAAATGGGTGTCGGTGAACGTCGTCCGCGAACGCGACGGCGTACGCACGGTCGTCTCCCACATGGCCAAACACACCCGCGGCCTGGTCGCGCGGCACCTGCTCGAATCCGGCAAGGACCCGGGTACGCCGAAGTCGCTGCACAAGCTGATCGGCGAACGCTGGAACGCCGAGCTGGACCGCGCATCGTCGGGCTGGACGCTGACCGTCGTCGAACACGACTGACGTTCACTGGACTGTAACTGGTGAGTGGTTTCCTACAGCGCGTGATCGGGGAAGGCTGAAGGGCAGCAACGTCAGGGGGGACCCGCCCTAACCCTCGGAGGCCTGACCGATGCGACGCTCCATCACCGCTGCTCTCACAGCACTAGCTGCGACAGCGGCCTTTACCCTCAGCGCCGGACCGGCGCTGGCGTCCCCGCCGACCCCGCCGTCGGCGAGCACCGCGGCCACTGAGCTGGCCAGCCTGACCGTGAAGACGGAGGGTTCGACGACCGGCTACAGCCGCGACAAGTTCCCGCACTGGATCACGCAGTCGGGCAGCTGTGACACCCGCGAAGAGGTTCTGAAGCGCGACGGAACCGGTGTGAAGGTCGACAGCAGCTGCCAGCCGACCGCCGGCAGCTGGTACAGCGTGTACGACAAGACGACCTTCACCGACTCGTCGGACGTCGACATCGACCACATCGTGCCGCTGGCCGAGGCATGGAAGTCAGGGGCCAGCGGCTGGACGCAGGCCAAGCGTCAGGAGTTCGCGAACAACCTGACGATCTCCCAGCTGATCGCGGTGTCAGCGTCGAGCAACCGCTCGAAGGGCGACCGGGATCCGTCCGAGTGGCAACCGACGAACACCGCGGTGCACTGCATCTACGCGCGGTACTGGATCTGGGTGAAGTACACCTACAAGCTGTCGCTGCAGTCGGCCGAGAAGACCGCTCTCCAGCAGATGCTCGGTACTTGCTAGTCCTCCAGTAGATGACGGCGCTGGGCGTGAATGCCGGCCTGGAACCGGGTCCGCGCGCCCAGCGTCTCCATCAGCTCCGCCACGCGCCGTCCGACGGTCCGGCTGCTCAGCGCGAGCTGCCGGGCGATCGCGTCGTCCTTGAACCCGGCGGCCAGCAACGTCATCAGCCGCGCGTCCGTGGGGTCGGCCTTCGCTGACGGGACAACCGGCACAGCCTGGTCCCACAGCAGCCAGAACATCTCGAGCAACGCATCGAGCAGCGCACACGGATGTACGACGAGCGCGCTGTCGACCAACTGATCCACGGCCAGCGGCAGCAGCGCGATCTTCCCGTCGAACACGGCCAGCTTCATCGGCACCTGCGGATGCACCCGGGACGTCTCGCCGGCATCGGCCGCGCTGAACGCCTCGTCGACGCCGCCCGGGATGTCGAGCGAGTCGGGAGAGTAGATGCCGTGCACGACCACCCCGTCGCCGAGCAGTCCCCGCACCTTGGGATCGGAGTCGCCGGGCTGCGACGCGTACGGCGGCCTGTCGAGGACCAGGAGCTGCTGACCTGTCCCGTTGAGCAGCTGTGCGAACCGAGCCGCGATCGCTTCCTGACCGACGATCACCTCGACCAGGTTCTCCGGACGGTGCTGCTCCTGCGCACGGAGCTCGGTCAGCATGACGCGCGCCTCGGCACGGACCCGGTCGAGCTCAGCCCGGCGTACGGCGACCAGCGCGTCGACCGCGACGTCGGGACGGGTCGGGAGCAGGCGGACCGGGTCGTCGGAGGTGGTGGTCAGCAGGCCGAGCTTCTCGAGCCGGCCAACCGTCTCGGTGAGGTCCTGCTCGTCGCGGCCGAGTTGCTCGGCGAGCTCGCGGACATCGCAACCCGGCGCCGACAGCAGCGCCCGATAGGCCTCCTCATCAGGCGGCTCGACCCCAACCGTCTCCAGCATCCGATCAGGCTATCTCGTCCACTGGACCGTCTCGACCGGTTTGGCGACTTCGCGACATGTCCGGGATACGTCAGGCCCCGGCGAGGTGCGGATACCCCCGCGGTGGGGTATGTCTGACGTGCTGGGCGCGCGCGGATCGGACAGGGGACGTCTGGTCAAGCCTCAACGCGCGCGCCCGCCCTTCTCTTCAGGCGCAGATAACTGCGCCAGATCGTCCGCTGCAACTGCAGCGTCACGACGCCGGCGACGGTCATCCCGGCCAGGTTGATGCCCAACTGGGCAGCCGAACCACCGATCTGGTGCGGTGCCCACAGCGCGATCGACAAGGCGAGGTCACCGGCGGCGGGGACTGTCGTCACCGAGATGAAGACGCCGACCAAAGCGTTCCCACGACCGGCGGTCTGCGACAACACGCCGGCGCATCCGGCCAGGACGGCGACGACTGCCGACCACTTGTCCGGCCGCCAGATGAATCCGGTCAGCGGCCGGGCTGCCGTCACGTTGCTGACGTCTACCCAGCCGACGGCCCGTGCCAGCAGCACCGCCACGACGGTCAAGGCGATCGCGAGCGCGAAACCCTTGACCAGCAGGGACGCCGAACTCACGATCAGCCCGCGCTTGCGAAGGAACAGGCCGACCGCGAGTGCGGCCACCACGCCGAACTCCGGGCCGACGACCATGGCGCCCACCACCAGGATCGCCGAGTCGGTGATCACCGCGATCGAGGCGATCATCGTCGCCAGCGTCAGGAACGCGTAGTACACCCACGAGCCGCCGGCTTCGTTGTAGGCCTGGTCGAGCACCGCATCCCAGATCACCGCGTCGTCCGGCGCGCCGGGCGCTGCCTTCTCCGCCGCGCGGGCGTTGCGTGACGGCGCCGACTCGACCGACGTCAGCGCGACCGCGCCGTCGTCATACAGGCCCTCGGTCTTGAGGAAGGCGAGGATGTCGGAGGTGGCCTCGCGGGTCACGTCGCACTCGATCACGTCGCCCTGGGGCCGCTGGGCGGCCCCGGGCAGCCGGACGATGCTCGTCACCCGCGGATCGGCGAGGACGGTGTCGAGGATCCGCTCGGTGCGGCCCGGCGGGACGATCAGACGGAGGTGCATCACGGCCAACATGCTCTCAGGCCACCGGGCGATTGTTGCCCCAGGCGCGCGCCAGCCCTTCTCAGCCGGCTCTCAGATGCGACCATGGAACCTCGTGACGCACTGATGTGAGGGAGCCACGATGAGTGATACAGCCGTACCGCAGACTGGTGAGCGCCCGGAACTGAAGCGGGTGATGGGCCCGGGACTCCTGCTCCTCTTCGTCGTCGGAGACATCCTCGGCACCGGCGTGTACGCGCTGACCGGCAAGGTGGCCGGAGAGGTCGGCGGGGCGGTCTGGCTGCCGTTCCTGTGCGCGTTCATCGTCGCGATGCTGACCGCGACCAGTTACCTCGAGCTCGTCACGAAGTACCCGAAGGCCGGTGGCGCGGCGGTCTATACGCACAAGGCGTTCGGGATCCACTTCCTCACGTTCCTGCTGACCTTCGCGGTGATGTGCTCGGGTCTGACCTCGGCGTCGAGCGCGTCGAAGGCGTTCGCGGCGAACTTCTTCTCCGCCGCGCATATCGACCCCGACCGCGGGGCGGTGCTGATGATCACCGCGCTCGCGTTCATGACGCTGATCGCGCTCGTGAACCTCCGCGGCGTCGGCGAGAGCGTGAAGGCGAACGTCGTACTCACCTGCGTCGAGCTGAGCGGTCTGCTGATCGTGATCGGGATCGGCGCCTGGGCGCTGATCGGCGGCGACGGCGACACGTCGCGGCTGACCGACTTCAAGGTGCCGGACGGCGAGTCGCCGTTCAGTGCCGTGACGGCGGCGACCGCGCTGGCGTTCTTCGCGATGGTCGGCTTCGAGGACTCGGTGAACATGGCCGAGGAGACCAAGGACCCGATCAAGATCTTCCCGAAGATCATGCTGATCGGCCTGAGCATCACCGGCGTCATCTACGTGCTCGTCGCGATCTCGGCTGTCACGCTGGTCTCCCCGGACGACCTGAACAAGGGCGCGACCCCACTGCTGAAGGTCGTCCAGGCCGGTGCGCCCGGGTTCCCGCTCGAGGTGTTCGCCTGGATCACGATGTTCGCGGTCGCCAACTCCGCACTGATCAACATGCTGATGGCGAGCCGCCTGCTGTACGGGATGTCGCACGAGCAGGTGCTGCCCGGTCCGCTCGGTCGAGTCCTCCGCAAGCGGCGTACGCCGTACATCGCGATCCTGTTCACCACGCTGCTCGCGTTCGTCCTGATCGGGTACGCCGACCTCGCGGCGCTCGGCGGTACGACGGCGTTCCTGCTGCTGTGCGTGTTCGCGATCGTGAACGTCGCCGTGCTGGTGCTGCGGCGGGACAAGGTCGAGCACAAGCACTTCAACGCACCCACCGCGTTGCCGGTGCTCGGGGTCGTGCTGTGCGTGTACCTGGCCAGCCCGTTGTCCGGGCGGGCGTCGGCCGACTACAAGATCGCCGGCTGGCTGATGCTCGTCGGAGTCGCGCTGTGGGCGCTCACGTGGCTGCTGAACAAGTACGTGTTCAAGCGGCACGCCGATTTCGATCCGTCGCATCTTGACCCGCAAGGCCCGGTGAACTGACCGGCAGGAACGCCGCGAGCAGGACCGTCGCGAGGGCCGCGAGCCCGGTGGCGACGGCGATCCAGCCGAGTGCGGGGTAGCCCGCTCCGGCGTCGATCGCCAAGCCGCCGAGCCACGGCCCGATGGTGATGCCGACGTTGAACGCGGAGAAGTTGGTCGCGGTGGCCAGCGTCGGCGCGTCACCGGCGAGGCTGAAGACGCGGGCGTTCAGGGCCGGGTTGGCGGCGAAGCCGAAGCCGCCCAGCAGGGCGATCACCGCGATCGCCAGGGCCGGATTGGACGCTGTGATCGCGAGCAGCGCCGACAGGCCGATGAGCCCGGTGATGCTGATGAACAAGGTGTGAAACGGCAGTGCGTCGGCGAACCGTCCACCCAGGTTGATGCCGATGAACGACCCGAGACCGTAGAGGGCGAGGACTCCAGGAACCGCGCCCGGCGTCAGCCCGGTGGTCTGGGTCAGCAGCGGGGCGAGGTAGCTGAAGACGACGAGGATCGTGGCGGTGACGAGCGCTGTGGTGGCGAAGGCCAGCCAGAGGCGGGCGTTGACGAGGACGCGGAGTTCATCGCCGAGTCGGGGCGCGGTCGCCGGATCGGGGCGGTCACCGGGGACAGTGGCCAGGACGCCCGACATGGCCAAGGTGCAGAGGATGGCGACGGTCCAGAACGCGGAGCGCCAGCCGAGGTGCTGGCCGAGCACGGTGCCGAGCGGGAGGCCGACGATCGTGGCGACGGTGAGGCCGCCGGTGACGATGCTCATCGCGCGGGCGCGGCGATCGGTGTCGACCAGCGCCATCACGGTGACAGCCGCAACCGACCAGAATCCGGCGTACACGAAAGCGCCGACGATGCGGGTGATGAGCAGGACGGTGTAGCTCGGCGTCAGGGCGCCGGCTAGGTGAGTCAGCACGAACACGGCCAGGAACGCGAGCAACGCCGTACGGCGGGACCAGGTGAGCGTGACGACGGCGAGAACCGGCGCGCCGACCAGCATGCCGAGCGCGAACGCGGAGATCAGCAGGCCGGCTTGGGGGATCGAGACCTGTAGATCTGTGGCGAGCTCAGGGAGCAGGCCGGCGAGCATCAGCTCGGACGTCCCCTGCGCGAAAATGCTCAGGCCAAGGACATAGACAGCAATTGGCATCGGTTCCCCTCACTCGGCCCCCTCACCCAAGGCCACTCGGAGTATCTCAGAGATCACTGTCCGCTGTCGCCGCGCCTGTCACAGGCTGAGACTTGGGGGAGTACGGCATGGTTGAGACATGAGCTCGCAGATACCGGCGAAACGCTCCGGGCGGAGTGTGGACACCGCCAAGATCGGCGGCGGGTTGAAGCTGCTGGCGGCGCTGCTCGGTCTGATGTGGCTGAGCGAGGTCATCGACACCGCGACCAACGGCTCACTCGATCAGTACGGGATCATTTCCCGCGAGCCGCGCGGCCTGATCGGCATCCTGACCGCGCCGTTCCTGCACCTCGGGTTCGGCCATCTGATCTCGAACACGCTGCCACTCGTCACACTCGGCGCGATCATCGCGCTCAGCGGCGCACCCCGGCTCTTCCAGGTCACCGCGATCGTGACGCTGCTCGGCGGGTTCGGCACCTGGCTGATCTCACCGCCGAACACGATCACGATCGGCGCGAGCGGGCTCGTCTTCGGGTACGCGTCGTACCTGATCGTGCGGGGGCTGTTCAACCGGCGGCTCGGTCAGGTGGTCGTCGGGATCCTCGTCATCATGGTGTGGGGCAGCGCCCTGCTCACCAGCCTGCTGCCGCAGGACGGGATCTCCTGGCAAGGTCACCTGTGCGGCGGCATCGCCGGTCTGCTCGCGGCGTGGGTGCTGGCCGACGACAAACGACGCGTCAAATAAGCGTGCCGGGGTCTGTGTTCGACCCGCAGACGACCACGACGACCCGCTCGCCGGCTGCTGGTTTGTAGGCGCCCGAGGCCAGAGCGGCCCAGGCAACTGCTCCGCCGTGCTCGGTGGCGAGGTGGTAGTCGTGCCAGAGCTGCTTGCGAGCGGCAACGATCGCGTCGTCCTCGACCAGGACGGACTGTACGTGATGGCTCTGGACTGCGGTGTACGCGAGGTCGCCTAGGCGGCGGGCTCCCAGCGAGTCGGCTGCTACGCCGCCGACCGGGCCGTCGGTTGGCCGGCCTGCCTCGAGTGCACGGTTCATGGTGGGGGCCAGGGCTGGCTCTACGCCGACTACCTGGGCGTTGTCGCCGATCGCGGTCGCGATGCCGGCGATCAGGCCGCCACCACCGACGGCGACCAGGACTGTGTCGAACATGCCTGCCTGTTCGAGGAGCTCGAGGCCGACCGTGCCCTGGCCGGCGACGACCTCCGGCTGGTCATAGGCGTGAACCAGCAGCGCGCCCGACTCGTCTTGAGCCTCGAGCGCTGCTTGGTACGCCTCGGCGTACTCGCTGCCGACCTGGACGACGTCCGCGTCGAGCGTCCGCAGCTTGTTGAGCTTCGCGGCCGGGGTCGTTTCCGGGACGAAGATCCGCGCCGGTACGCCGAGCTCCCGGGCCGCGTACGCCGCCGCGAGACCGTGGTTGCCACCCGAGGCGGCGACGATGCCCTGACCGGTCAGTTCGCCGCTGTCCTTGGCGCTGAGCAGCCGGTTGAACGCGCCGCGCGGCTTGAACGAACCGGTGTGCTGGAGCAGTTCGAGCTTGAACGTGAGGCCGGGCGCGACCTCGATCACCGGCGTACGGCGTACCCGCCCTGCGATCCGCTCCGCCGCCTGCCGCACGTCATCGAGACTTACCGTCATAGCTCAACCCTGCCACGATGGAGAACAGCTGACGGACGGAGGCTATCCAAATGGGCGCGTACGACGAGACCTACCGGCGGAGCCTGGACGACCCGCACGGGTTCTGGCTGGAGGCGGCGGAGGCGATCTCCTGGACGCGGCCGCCGACCCGCGCGATCGACGCCACCGATGCCCCGATCTACCGCTGGTACCCCGACGGCGTACTCAACACGTCGTACAACGCGCTGGACCGCCACATCGAAGCAGGCAACGGCGACCGAACCGCTCTCATCTACGACTCCCCGGTCACCGGCACCGGCGCGACCTTCACATACGCCGAGCTGCGCGACGAGGTCGCTCGATTCGCCGGCGCCCTGGCATCGCTCGGCGTCGGCAAAGGCGACCGGGTCATCGTCTACCTGCCGATGGTCCCGGAAGCAGTTGTCGCCATGCTCGCCTGCGCCCGCCTCGGCGCGATCCACTCGGTGGTCTTCGGCGGCTTCGCCCCGCGCGAGCTGGCCGCCCGCATCGACGACGCAACCCCGAAGGTCATCGTCGCGGCCTCCTGCGGCATCGAGCCGACCCGGGTAGTCGAGTACAAACCGATCATCGACGAGGCCCTGCAGATCTCACAGCATCAGCCCGAGCACACGATTGTGCTCCAGCGCCCACAGGCCGAGGCCACGCTGGGCGAGCACGACCTCGACTGGACCGACCTCACCGCGAAGGCCGAGGCCGCCGATCCGGTCCAGGTCGACGCTACCGACCCGCTCTACATCCTCTACACCTCCGGTACGACGGGAAAGCCGAAAGGTGTCGTCCGCGACAACGGAGGTCACGCCGTCGCGCTCGCCTGGACGATGCGCAACGTGTACGACATCGGCCCGGGCGATGTGTGGTGGACCGCCTCCGACGTCGGCTGGGTCGTCGGCCACTCCTACATCGTCTACGCTCCGCTCCTCGTCGGCGCGACCACTGTCCTGTACGAGGGCAAGCCGGTCGGTACGCCGGATGCCGGTGCGTTCTGGCGGGTGATCTCCGAGCACGGCGCGAAGGCCCTGTTCACCGCCCCGACCGCGATCCGCGCGATCAAGAAGGTCGATCCGGAGGCGGCCGAGCTGGCGAAGTACCCGATGGGCAGCTTCCGGACGCTGTTCCTGGCGGGGGAGCGGCTCGACCCGGAGACCTACCACTGGTCGCACGAGCATCTCGGCGTACCCGTCGTGGACCACTGGTGGCAGACCGAGACGGGCTGGCCGATCGCGGCCAACCCGCGCGGGCTCGAGCCGCTGCCGACCAAGCCTGGCTCGGCGACCGTGCCGATGCCGGGCTGGAACGTGCAGATCCTCGATGCGTACGGCAAGGAACTGCTGCCGCAGCAGGAAGGCGCGATCGCGATCAAGCTGCCGCTGCCGCCGGGCGCACTGCCGACGCTGTGGGGCGACGACCAGCGCTACATCGACAGCTACCTCAAGGAGTACGACGGCTACTACCTGACCGGCGACGGCGGTTTCATCGACGAGGACGGGTACATCTTCGTGATGGGCCGCACGGACGACGTGATCAACGTGGCCGGGCACCGGTTGTCGACCGGTTCGATCGAGGCGGTCGTTGCGGCGAACGCTGCCGTCGCGGAGTGCGCGGTGATCGGCGTACACGATCCGTTGAAGGGACAGCTGCCGCGGGCGCTCGTCGTACTGAAGGCAGGCGCTTCGGTGAGCGAGGAGACGCTGCGGGACGAGCTGGTGGCCGCGGTACGCCGGGAGATCGGGCCGGTGGCGGCGTTCCGGGACGTGTCGATCGTGGACGCGTTGCCGAAGACCCGGTCGGGCAAGATCCTGCGCCGGACGATGCGCGGGATCGCCGACGGGCGCGACGAGCCGGTGCCGTCGACGATCGAGGATCCCGCCGTACTGGACGCGTTACGCCCGGTGTTGCGTCCGATCTTGGGCAGCCAGGAAGGCTAGGACCGCCGGACTCGCGACCGAGCGGAACTCGTGGAAGTAGGCGTGCCGAGCGCCGTCGATGAGTTCGGCGCGCGCTCCCGGGATGCGGTCGGCGAGCAGTTGCGCGTTGGCGGCCGGACTGAAGATGTCGTCGGAGCCGTGCAGGATGAGGGTCGGCGCCGTGATGCTCGGGAGGCCGTCCCACGCGTCGTGCTTGTTGCTGGCAACCAGATGCCTGCCCTTGGCGTACGACGGCATGCTCTGGTCGCCGAGTACGTAGTACGGAGCGGGGTGGTCGGCCAGCCAGCCTGGTGTGTACATCAGCTCCAGCAGCACGCGATCGGTCCGCTTCGGGTCGGCGAGCGCCTTGCGGATCTCCTGGCTTCGCTCGTACCCGTGCGCCGCGCCCGGCGACGTGCAGCCGAGGACGAGTGCGTCGACCCGCTCCGGGTTGTCGATCGCGAGCCATTGCGCGACGCGTCCGCCCATCGAAGTTCCGTAGAGGTCTGCACTGTTCATTTTGAGGGCGTCCAGCACGGCCACCACGTCCTGCGCGAACCCGCGCGTGCTGTAGACCTCGTCGGGTTTGTCGCTCTCGCCTGTCCCTCGCCAGTCCAGGGTGATCGTCTGGTGGCCCTGGAAGTCGGAGCGGATGGGATCCCACCAGGTGTGGTTGTTCGACTGGCCCGCCAGCAACACAAGTGGTTGCCCCTCGCCCCGAACCTGGTAGGCGATCCGTGTCCCGTCAATCGTTGATGCGTGTGGCACAGAGATAGTCTGCGGGTATGCGAGTCGTCATTGCAGGTGGACACGGACAGATCGCGCTGCGGCTGACGAAGCTGCTGAGCGGTGATGGTCACGAGGTGGTCGGGCTGGTACGCAACCCGGACCACTCCGCGGATATCGCCGCGGCCGGCGGGCAGGCCGCCGTACTCGACCTGGAGCAGTCCGACGCGGCGGCGGTGGCGGAGGTCCTGGCCGGCGCGGACGTCGCGATCTTCTCGGCCGGCGCCGGTCCCGGCAGCGGGAACGCACGCAAGGACACGGTCGACCGCGGTGCGGCCGCCCTGTTCGCGGACGCGGCCCAGCAAGCCGGCGTACGGCGTCATATCCAGGTCGGCTCGATGGGCGCGGACCAGGCGCCGTCGCTGACCGACGACGAGACCTTCACCATCTACTTGCGGGCGAAGTGGGCGGCCGAGGAGGACCTGCGCGCGCGGGACCTCGACTGGACCGTGCTGCGGCCGGGCAGCCTGACCAACGACGCCGGCACCGGCAACGTCCTGCTCGCCGACGAGACCGGCCGCGGCCGGATCAGCCGCGACGACGTCGCGCTGGTGCTGGCCGGCCTCTGCGACACCCCGGCCTCGATCGGCCGGACCCTGGAGCTCATCGCCGGCGACACCCCTGTCGACGAGGCACTCAACTCTCTCTGACCGTTGCCACAAGCAACAGAAATGTGATGGATATGGCAGACACACTCCGCCAGGTGACCTTCGAGCGCGTGGCGAACAGCAGCTACGAGGTGCGTAACGCCCGCGGCGGCACGATCCGGGTCGGCTCCGGCGGTGCGGACACCGACTTCACCCCGGTGGAGCTGCTGCTGGCCGCGATCGGGACCTGCTCGGCCATCGACGTCGACATCGTCGTCAGCCGGCGCGCGGAGCCGACCGAGTTCAGCGCGGTCGTGCGCGGGGACAAGGTCCGGGACGCCGAGGAGGGCAACCGGATGGAGAACCTCGCGGTCGAGTTCGTCGTGCACTTCCCCGAGGGCGAGGACGGCGACAAGGCCCGCGAGGCGCTGCCGCGCGCGGTGAAGATGTCGCACGACCGGCTCTGCACGGTCAGCCGGACGGTCGAGCTCGGTACGCCGGTCACGACGACCGTCAACGACTGAGCACTTCCTGGAGCCTGGCCGCGTAGGCCTTTGGATGGCTCAGGTTGCCGTTGTGGCCGCCCGGGAAGAGCTGTAGTTCCTGGTCGAGGACCGCGGCGAGCGCCTCGGCGCACTGGTAGTCGAAGACAGTGTGCGGTGTCGTCGTACCTGCTGCTGGGACGACGCGTGCGGTGACCGTCGTGAGCTCGGCGGGGGCGTCGTCTGCGGCGGCTATGAAGTCGTGGCGGATGAAGTAGTCGAAGTTCGCTCGGCGGTTGGCGTCCATGGGGAAGTCGGAGCGGTTCGGCTCGCCGTTCGACGGGTCGATGCCGAGGGAGCGGGCGATTTCCGGGACGGTCGCCTGCAGGCCGTTGGCGAGGTAGCGGTCTCGCAGTTCGGCTAGCTCGTCGCGATGGGGCGTCGGCTGGGGCAGCAGCCAGGGCGCGATCGGCTCGTGCGCGACCAGGGTGTGGATTTGGCCCGGATGGTCGGCGGCGACGTGCAGTCCGATGACGGCGCCGAGGCTGCAGCCGAGCATCGCCACAGGCTCGTCGGCGAGGTGCGCGAGCAGACGGTGTACGTCGTCCGCGTGGTCGGCCATCGAGGCTGGCTGGTCGAGCCGGCTCCGGGAGAGACCGCGGCGGTCATAGGTGAGCACTGTGTACTCGTCTGTGAGGTGTCCGACCAGGTCGACCGTGCGGTCGGCGTCGCCTTCACCGCTCTGCGAGATCAGCAGCAGCGGGCCGGTGCCTTCGAGTTGGTAGTGCAGAACTGCTCGAGGAACTTCGAGAGTTGTCATGGCCCGGAGATTACATCTAGATGGATGCATCTATCAAGATGTATCTGAGTTGATGTAGATTCCGGGCTGTGAACGGTGTGGAGCTCTTCCTGCTCGGACGGGCGCTGATGAAGATCGGCGAGGACGCGTTACCGGAGCCGCCCGGCGGAGCCGCGAAGTACGCCGGCAGCGCGCGGATGGTGCTGATCGTCGCGAGCGATATCGCCGGCCACCCGGAGAGCGCGGTGGGGGAGATCGCCGCGCGGACCGGTCTGCCGCAGAGCCAGGTGTCGACCGCGATTGCCCGGCTGAAGGAGGCCGGCTCGGTCATCACGACCATCGACCCGGCCGACCGACGGCGAGCACTGGTGAGCCAGGCGCCCGACGTCTCGGACCGGTTGGCCCAGGTTCGCGCCACGACGATCGAGCCCGCACTCGCCGAGGCCCTCGGCACAGACGACCCCGCCCGCGTCGCCGAGGTCGCCCGTGTCCTGGAGCGACTGGCGCACGACCTGCTGCCGAATCGGTCAGACGGTTAGGTGGTCAGCTCGACAGGAGGTGTCCGCCTGGCGGCCCCCGGGTGGAGTCGCCGCAGGCGTGCCATCAGTCGTCGTGGCCGTACACATCCTGTCGAGCTGTCCCGACGCCAAGGAACTCGTTCGCACCGCGGATGCGGGTTCTCAGCGCGGACTGGGTCCGGTGGCAGTCCAGTTGGATGTCCGAGGGCTCGCCGGGCACGGACGGAAGCGCCTCCGGGTTGAGGCCGTCGCGGATCGCGATGAGTTGGCCGAGCTCGAGCCGACTCAGCGCCTCGGGACCGGCGACATGGGTGATGCCGTTGAGGTCGGACATCAGGAGTTCGAGCAGCGCCGAGGCCAGGTCCGAGACGTGGATGGGGCAACGGATGTTGCCGGTGTAGAACGCTCCAGGTTCGCCGGCGGCAAGCCGTCGTACGCGCTGCTCCTCTTCCGAGTGGCCGTCCGACCCGATGATGAGTGACGTACGCGCGATGATCGCATCCGGGGCGATCGCGTGGATCGCCGTCTCCGCGGCGGCCTTCGCGGCGCCGTACGGCGTGATCGGGCACGGCGCCTCGTGCTCGTGGTACGCCGTCTTGCGTGGACCGAACACCGCATCGGTCGACACGAACACGAGCCGCGCGCCGTCCGCAGCCAACGCGACATTGACCGCGCCGAGCGCAGTCGTCGCCCAGTCGTCCTGCCGGTAGGCGGTGTGGATGATGCCGTCCGGACGCACGCTGCGGATCACGTCCCGCACCTGGTCCCGCCGCCGTACGTCGAGCTGCACTCCGCCCGGCAGAGGCTGCGAGTGGTACGCCGGTACGACGTCAATCGCTTGTTTTCCGGCGCAGAGCAGGAGTTCACGCCCCAGGAGACCGGTGGCCCCAGTGACGAGCAACCTCACCCCACAACTCTATGACGTTCCAGCCGCCAGCCGGCAGTCCGGGTGGCGCGTTTGACCTCGCCGACCGTTCGGATCTTCCGCGGCGTCATCCAGGACTGCGATGGCTTGTGCAACATCCACTCGTCGCCGATGGTCAGCGCCGCGTGCTGGACTCGCGACGCCGTGTCGCGCCAGACGAACACAGTGCCGGGTACGTCGTCCCGTCCGCCGGGCTCGGTGTGGTTCGCGAGCCACTCCTCGAACGGCTCCCGCAGCATCCACACGCTCTCCGCGCCCTCGACTCCGCAGGCCGCCATCACAGTCCCGAAGCAGTTCGACCCACTCCCATCCGGAAAGGTCCCCGCCAACTCCCGCACCCGCTCGAACTGCTTCGGCCAGGCGCGAACCTCTGCGTGCCTACTCGGTCCAAGGTCCTCATTGACGATCTCCGGCAGGACCTTGTGCGGCTCGCTCAGCTGGGACTTCCACCAGACGAACCGGTGCCCGTCAGCCTGCTGCCTGATCTCCGGGCCGACCACGCCTGCCCACTTCCGCACCGTCGGCACAGCACCCCGCCCGTAGTTCACCTGCGCCCGCACCAACGTGGCCCGGGTCGCCTGCGGCAGTTCGCCGAACGCCGCTTCGCTCAACCAAACGGTCCGCGCAGCCCGCCGGTCGATGTTGTAGGTCCGGTAGGTGTCACGGTCCTGCGGCGTTGGCTCGCGGTCGTCGGGGGTCGAGCTTCCAGGTGGTCGCCTGCTTCTTCGTGACGAAGAACGGCTGCTCGTCGGGCGCGAGCCAGTCCACCCATCGCTCCAGCAGGTCAGGCGAGACGTCGATCCCCAGGACGGTCAGCACCCGGCAACGCTCTCATTCCCGGGCGGACTCGGCCACCGGCTTTTCCGGTCCGCGGTAGCGCTGTGTCTGCGAGTAGACCAGGTTGGTCGTCGTACTGCCGAAGTCGGTCAGCTCGTTGACGAGCTCCTCCAGGTGCGGCATCGACGCCGCCGCGACCTTCAACGTGTAGCAGTCGTCGCCGGTGGTCCGCAGGCACTCGAGGATTTCGCGCCGTTCGGCCAGCAGCCGGTGCAGCGGCTCGTGCTTGTTGCCCGGGTACTTCAGCCGTACGACGGCCAGCACCGGGTAGCCGACCTTGGTCAGGTCGACCTCGGCGCGATAACCGGTGATGACACCGATCGACTCCAGGCGGCGGACCCGCTCGGTGGTCGCCGACGCGCTCAGGCTGACCCGCCGGCCGAGCTCGGTCAGCGAGATCCGGGCGTCCTCCTGCAGTTCGCTGAGGATCGCCCAGTCGGTCGAATCGAGAGTCTCGGTCACATGCCAAATCTACCGGCGATTCCCCGGCGGGATGCGTCGTACGCCGGGAGGAATCTCTTCAGAACGTGGTGGCTGCCTGGATAGCCTGAGGGCGTGGAACTTGGAGTGAACGTGCCGAACTTCGGCCCGGGGACGAATCCGGCGCGGCTGCGGGACTGGGCTCGCGTGGTCGAAGGACTCGGGTACGACCTGCTGATGGTGTCCGACCATGTCGTGATCACGCCGGATGTGGCGGAGCAGTACCCGGCGCCGTTCTACGAGCCGTTCACGACGCTGAGCTGGCTGGCCGGCATCACCGAGCGGGTCCGGCTCGGGACGACGGTGCTGATCGCGCCGTACCGGCATCCGTTGCTCGTGGCAAGGATGGCGGCGAACCTCGACCAGCTCAGCGGCGGCCGGCTCGTGCTCGGCGTCGGTGTCGGCTGGGCGCGCCAGGAGTTCGAAGCGCTGGGCGCTGACCATGCCCGGCGCGGACGCGACACCGACGAACTGCTGGCGGAACTCCGGCGCGCGTGGGCCGATACAGCGGACTACGGCGGCTGCGACATCCCGATCTGGGTCGGTGGGAGTAGCGCCGCGGCACTTCGCCGTACCATACGGTTTGGTATGGCGTGGCATCCGCTGCGTCAACGCATCGACCAGATGCGCTCGGGGCTGGATCAGCTCCGGACCATGGCGGCGTCGCTCGACCAGCCGGTTCCCGGGTTCGCGCCGCGCATCCTGCTCCGGCTGACGGACAAGCCCCTACCGGACGACGATCGCGTCGCGGGGGAGGGCACGGTCGAGCAGGTGATGAGTGATCTTGAGGTACTGCGGGAGCTCGGCGCGCAGAGCGTCGTACTCGATCCCTATCAGGGCGACCCCGCCGAGACGGAACGGCCTGAGACGGCCTGGCAGGCACTCGCGACAACTAGAGACTCTTGGAGACGACGTGACACCTGAAGCAGAAGGATTCCTGCGCCGCGCGATCGCACTGGCCGCGACCGCGCGCGAAGGGGGCGACCCGCCGTTCGGCTCGCTGCTGGTCGGCCCGGACGGGACCGTGCTGGCCGAGGACCACAACACGACGATCAGCGAAGGCAACATCAGCTTCCACCCGGAGCTGAAGCTCGCCGTCTGGGCCGCACAGCACCTGTCGCCCGAGGCCGCGGCCGACACGACCATGTACACCAGTTGCCAACCGTGCGGGATGTGCTCCGGCGCGCTCGCCCGTTCCGGGCTCGGCCGAGTGGTCTACGCGCTCTCCGGCGAGCAGCTCGACGGATTGAAGCCCACCGGCAGCTTCCCCGCCGTACCACAGGAAGGACCTGCGCTGTACGACGAGGCACGCGTGCCGGTGGACGGGTACTACGTCTGAACTGCTACTTCACCGGGGTGAGGCAGAGCGTGTACTTCGTCGAGCCCTGCTCATAGACGTACGACGCCTCGGCGCCCTCGAACTGGTCACACTGGCTGTCGTCGGTCGAGTCGTCGATCTTGCCGACGATCTTGTACTCGGCCTCGGACGACGTGCAGTCGACGACCTTCACGTCCGGGCTGCTCGAGGTGCCGTTGTTCACCACGCACGCGCCGACGTTGGCCTTCGCCTCGGTCGAGTTCAGGTTGGCGAACACGATCAGCGCGATCACCGCGACCGGCGCCAGCAGCATCAGGATCGCCGGACGCTGGAACAGCGGCTTGCCCGGGTTCATCGGCCGGCCCGGGCCCGGCTGCGGCTCCGGCAGGCTCTTGAACTTCTGCATCGGGCCGATGTTCATCAGCATCGTGATCGGGTTGATGATCGACGAGCCGACACCCCACCAGCCCTGCCACAGGCTCTTCGAGGTCATGTCGCGGACCGACGCGATCCCGCAGGTGCGGCAGAACGGACCCTGCAGCTTCAGGAAGCGCATCAGGATGATCAGGCCCTGGTGCCCGCGCACGGTCGCCTCGACCGCCGGGTACCCACCGCAGAACCGGCACGCCATCTGGCCCTGCGGCGCGAACGACTGCTGAGCGCCCTGCTGCGGGAACGACTGGCCGAACTGCGGCTGGTTCGGGTACTGCCCGGGCGGGAACTGACCCTGCTGCTGGGGCTGCTGCGGCTGCTGGTACGGCTGGCCGTGGTACTGCTGCTGGCCCGGCTGCTGATCCTGCTGACCCGGGTACTGGCCCGGCTGCTGCTGGTCAGGCTGGGTGTACTGCGGGAACTGCTGCGGGGGCGGACCGTAGCCGGCCGGCTGACCTGGGTACGGGTTCTGCGGCGGCTGGGGAGGGGATGTGGTCACGAATGGTTCCTGAGGCTCGGTCGGGACACGCTGAACCATGGCACCTTACTCACACCAATGGTCCATTCAGCCGTTCATATGCCACAGTGCCCCGCATGCTCACCATCGGCCCCCTGACCTCTACCGACCGTGACACCTGGCAGGAACTGTTCGCCGGCTACAACGAGTTCTACGGCCGCACGATGCCGGACGAGTTCTACGACCAGGCATGGACCAGATTCCAGCAGGACACCGAGATCCACGCACTCGGCGCCCGGCTGGACGGACGGCTCGTCGGGATCACGCACTTCCTCACCCACGCGAGTACGACGGCACCCGACTCCTGCTACCTCCAGGACCTGTTCACCGCTCCCGAGGCACGCGGCCAGGGTGCGGCACGAGCGCTGATAGCGGCCGTTACCGACTGGGCCCGCGAGCGAGGCTGCGGCCGGGTCTACTGGTCGACGCACGAGAGCAACGCGACCGCACGCCGGCTCTACGACCAGGTCGCCGAGAACCGCGGCTTCATCCTCTACCTGATCCCGCTGTAGCGATCGGTGAGCTCGCGGCCGAGACGAGCCAGTTCGGCCTGGACCTCAGGCGGGTCGAGCACCTCGATCGACCCGCCCCAGCCGGCCAGTTCCTGGGCGATCATCAGTGGAGTGGGTGCGGTGATCTTCAGCCGGACCCGATCGCCGTCCGTCCCATCGACCTCGCAGTTGCGGCCGAAGCGGTCCTGCATCACCCAGACGTGCCGTTGGTCCATCAGGACCGTTGCCGTCAGCCCCGATCGCCGTTCCTCCATCCGCTCGACGATCTCGCCCCAGGCTGTCGAGAGGTCGAACCCGTCCGGTCGCTCGAACGTCTCGTCCGTTGTCTGAGCCGCGACCACGCGGTCGATCCGGAACGTTCGCTGGCCCCGATCGGTCCAGGCAATCAGGTACCAGACGTCGTCCTTGTCGACGAGCCCGAGCGGATCGACCATCCGCTCCGACGTCTCGTGCCCGCGGCCGGAGTAGACCAATCGCACCCGGTTCCGTCGTACGACGGCATCTTGAAGGCTGCGTACCAGCTCGGGCTGCTCCTTCACGTGGGCACCCCAGCGCGCCGGATCGATCACGACCGCCTCGGCCGCCGCCTGGGCGTGCTCGCGGAAGGTGTCGGGCAGCGCGCGCACCAGCTTGCGGAGCGCCGCCTTCGCCTCCGGTGCGATCGACGCCGCAGGACCGACGAGGAGGAACAGCGCCTGCGCCTCCGTTGCCGTGAGCCCGCTCAGGTCCGTGCGAGCGCCGCCGACCAGTTGCCAGCCGCCGTTGCGGCCGGGTTGTGGATAGACCGGGATACCGGCCGTCGACAACGCCTCGAGATCCCGGCGCGCGGTCGCGACCGAGATCTCCAGCTCCTGCGCGACGTCGGCTGCGGTCACGCGGCCGCGGGCCTGCATGAGCAACAGCACCGCCACTAATCGATCTGCGCGCACACTCCGATCGTCGCAGACAAACTGCTCAGGTCATGAGCACTACTGTCTTTCTGTCGGACGTGCGCGCTAGCCTCAGTTCCGGACGGACACCTTCCGGAATGGTGAGCGATGGCGTACGACGTGAGCCCGACAGCCCGGACCTTGATGGTCCTGGAGCTGATCCAGAACAGCCCCGGCATTACCGCCGACCAGTTGGGGGACAAGCTCGGCGTCTCCGAACGGGCGGCCCGCCGGTACGTCGCGATCCTGCGCGAGGCCGACATCCCGATCGAGTCCGTCCGCGGCCCGTACGGCGGCTACCGCGTCGGCCGCGGACTCCGCCTGCCGCCGCTGATGTTCAGCACGACCGAGGCGCTCGGCCTGGTGATGGCGGTGCTGGAAGGACCGCGCGGCGCCGCGGACCCGGTCGAGAACGCGCTCGGCAAGATCATCCGCGTGCTGCCCGAGCAGATCGCCCGCTCCACCGACGCGATCCGCCGGGTCAGCGCCCGCGGGCCTGACCCAGGCGCCCGTACGCCGGAGCCCGAGATCACCGCCGCCCTCGTGTCGTACAGCACCGAGTGCCGGCAGGTCCGCATCCATTACCGCCGCCACCACGACGAGTGGCCGATGGAGGTCGACCCCTGGGCAGTCGTCGTACGCCGAGGCCGCTGGTATCTCCTGTGCTGGTCCCACGCCAAGGACTCCCAACGCGTCCTCCGCGTCGACAAGGTCACCAAGGTCGAGCCCCTCACCCAGGACTTCACCCCACCACCCGACCTCGACCCCCTGGCCGCCGTCGAGGAACACCTGGCCCTCGGCTGGAAGTACCCCATCGAGGTCCTGATCGACGCCCCCCGAGCCGACGCCGCCTGCTGGATCCCACGCTCGATGGGCCGCCTCGAGCCCATCGACGAAACCCACACCCGCCTCCTGGCCAGCACCGACGAACCCGACTGGTACGCCGCCCACCTAACCGCCATCCAAGCCCCCTACCAAATCCTAGGCAGCCCCGAAATCCAAGCCGCCTCCCAAGCCCTAGGCCAACGCCTAATCACCGCAAGCACCCTCGAGGCGTGATGGACGAGGTCGAGTTTGCTGGGGAGATTTGGTATTGGCGGGGGCCGGCGCCTTGGTACTTCATTACGGTGCCGGATGAGGAGTGTGCGTACTTCGAGGCTGAGTCGAGCTTTGTCAGTTATGGGTGGGGGATGATCCCGGTCGTCGCGGAGATCGGCGGGACGGCGTGGGATACGTCGATGTTTCCGAAGGACGGGCGGTATCTGCTGCCGGTGAAGGCTTCGGTGCGGCGGGCCGAGGATCTCGACGACGGTGACGTGCCGACCGTGCGGTTGCGGCTGCGGACCTGAAACTGTCGGCGGTCGGGTCTAGCGTTCGCCGTACGTCAAAGATGCGGAGGTAGCGGGCATGTCAACGCTGGCTGATCGGCCGAACACGGCCTTGTTGGTGGTCGACGTACAGAACGGTGTCGTGGCCGAGGCGCACGAGCGCGACCAGGTCGTGGCGAATATCAGCACGCTGGTCGGCAAGGCTCGCGCCGGCGGCGTGCCCGTCGTGTGGGTCCAGCACTCGAGCGAGAACCTCGTCAAGGACAGCGACCAGTGGCAGTTCGTCCCGGAGTTGTCCCGCGACGGCTCGGAGGTGCTTGTCCACAAGACGTTCCCCGACTCCTTCGAAGCGACCGACCTCGAGGACGTCCTTGCCCGCGCAGGCATCGGCCACCTGATCGTGAGCGGCGCCCAGACCGACGAGTGCATCCGCTCCACGATCCACGGCGCCTTCGTCCGCGGGTACGACGTCACGCTGGTCGGCGACGCGCACACGACCGAGAACCTCTCGGAGTACGGCGCTCCGACGCCCGACAAGGTGATCGCCCACACCAACCTGTACTGGCAATACCACCAGGCGCCGGGCCGCACCGCGGCCGTGCAGAGCACCGACGAGGTCACCTTCTAGGCGATGCCGGGGCGACGCTTGCCGCCGCCCCGGCGCACTGACTCAGCCCGAGACGGCGTCGAGTACGACGAAGTCGTCGGGGGAGAGGGTGATGCCGCCCGCCATCAGGTTCTCCTCCAAGTGGTGCCGACTTGAAGTGCCCGGAATCGCGAGGACGTGCGCGCCTCGGCTCAGCGTCCACGCCAAGCGGATCTGCGCGGGCGTCGCGCCATGGCGATCCGCGACCTCCTGCACGGCCGCCGACTCCGGCACCCCGCCGGCCTCCCGCGACTCCGCGGTCAGCGTGAAGAACGGCACGAACGCGATCCCCAGCTCACCGCACACGCCCAGAATCTCGTCGTTCACCCGCCCGAATCCCACGCTGTACCGGTTCTGCACCGCAACCACCGGCGCAATCTCCCGCGCTTGTTGGAGATGCTGCACCCGCACATTCGACACACCGAGGTGCCGAATCATGCCCTTCGCCTGCAGTTCGGCAAGAACGCCGAAATGCTCCGCGATCGACTTCATCCCGTGCTGCCGCAGATTGACCAGATCCAGCACGTCCACTCCGAGCGCCCGGAGGTCACGCTCCACCAGCGCCGGCAACTCGTCCGGCCGCGCCAGTCCGTCCTCCGTCGGCCCGACCTTCGTCGCGAGCACAAACTCGTCCGGGTACGGCGCGAGCGCGCGGCGGATCACGTCGTTCGCCCAGTCGAGGCTCTCGAACGACGTCTGTCCCGCGGCGCCGTGACTCGGGTAGAACGCCGCGGTGTCGATGTGGTTCACGCCCAGCTCGACCGCGTGCCGCAGCAGCGCGACCGCTCGCTCCTGCAGGTCGGCCTCGTCACCGCCGGCTCCCGCGAGCCGCTTCGTGCCGAAGCCGATCCGCCGTACCGCAACGTCCCCGAGCTGCCAGAATTCGTCGGACTTGCTTTCCGCAATTCCCGATGATAGGTTTAATGGTAGAGACGTATTTACCTGTGAATTCTGCATTCGGCCAGGATAAATCCTCGAAGGACATTCGTCCACCTTTCCCGCAGTTTTTCTGCGTTATTCTGCGCGCGTGGGACTCACTGACAGACAACAAATTCTCCTTGACGCCTGGCTGCCGTCGGCCGAGCTCGTCAAGGACCACAGCTGGGGTCTGATCGGCACGCTCGTGCTCGAGCTCAGGCTCGACGGCGAGCGCTACATCGCGAAGGCCGGCGACGAGGCCGATCACCACCTCGCGCGCGAGATACGGGCCCACCGCAACTGGCTGACCCCGTGGACCTCGCGCGGGAGAGCGCCCCAGTTCGTCCACGCCGACGACGACGCCAAGCTCCTCCTGACACGGTTCCTGCCGGGAGAGCTGGTCCAGGGCACGCCTGCCGAATGGGCTCCCGCGACGTACGACGAGGCCGGCGAGCTGCTGGCGCAGTTCCACCAGCAATCCGCCGTACCCGACGACGGCTATGAATCCCGCGAGAACCGGCGAACGCTCGCCAACCTCGGCAAGCAGCACCGAATCGCGCCCGAGCTGACCGAGCGTCTGCGGGCAGAGATCGCCGGGTGGCCAACGCCGCCGGCGATTCTCGTACCTACCCACGGCGACTGGCAGCCGCGCAACTGGCTCACCGACAACGGCACCATCCGCGTCATCGACTTCGGCCGAGCCGACCTCCGCCCGCCGTACACCGACCTCGCCCGGCTCGCCGCCCAGCAGTTCCGCTCGAACCCCGAGCTGGAGACTGCCTTCCTGAGCGGCTACGGCTCGGACCCACGCGAGCCGGACGTCTGGCACCGGGCCCAACTCCGCGAGGCCGTCAACACCTGCATCTGGGCTTACGAGGTCGGCGACGAGCCCTTCGAGCAACAGGGCCACCGCATGATCGCGGAGGCCATCAGCTAGCCGATCTTGGCGACCCACTCGTCGATCGACACGACATCGGCCTGCCGCGGGAACACCTTCTCGGTGAGCACGCGGTGGACCTCGGGATCGGAGTCGCGACAGCCGTCCTCGAGCACCGTCAGCCGGAAGTCCAGGTCGGCCGCCTGGCGCAGCGTGGACAGTACGACGCCGCTGGTGGCCAACCCGGTGAGGACGAGACTGTCGATGTCGCCCGACCTGAGCACCACGTCGAGGTCGCTGCCCGTGAAGGCACTGACCCGCTTCTTCGTGACCACGATGTCGCTGGGCAGCGGGGCGACGTCCGGGTGGATCGCGAGGTTCGGATCGTCGTCGGCCATCCCGTGGCCGCTCGAGATCGCGCTGAACGACTTGTTGCGGGGGCTGATCTCCGGATGGCCGGCGCGGAAACCGACGACCACGTAGATCACCGGGATCTGCGCTGCGTGCGCCGCGTCGATCGCGCGACGCAGGCCGACCAGATAGTCGGTCTCACCGGCGATACGCGCCACGATCACCTGCTGTACGTCCATCACGAGAAGAGCTGTGTTCGCCATATTCGACGGTCCTTTCAGGCTTCATGGCGTCAATGGTGGTGTTCGACAATGCGGCCCACTTGTAGCGCGGGTCGGTCCTGCTGTCCTGCTGGGTGGTCACAGCCGCTCCGAGAGCCGCTCGAGCAACGTCATCAGTTGCTGCAACTCGCGGCGCTCCGCTTGGCTGAACTCTTCCTCGATGGCCTTGGCCAGGCGTTGGCCGGAGACCGAACGCCGATCCGCAGCCATCTTGCGGCCCGTGGCCGTCATCGCGATCACCGCGCGACGGCGATCGGCGACATGCGGCTCGCGGCTCACCAGTCCGCGTTCCTCGAGAGCTGCGAGAGTGACCGCCATGGCCTGAGGGCGCACCCCCTCCTGCTCGGCCAGTGCGCTGGGGGAGGCCGGGCCGTCGCTCTCCAGCCGGGCCAGCACGGAGGACTCGGACAGAGCCAGGTCGCCCACGACCTTCTTCGCGGCGCGGAGCTTGCGGGCGATACGGCCCACGATCAGCCGGAGCGCGGCCGCGTCCTCAGCAGGTGTGGTCACAGGTGCTTACGGTACATTAATTAATTCGTCGTAACTACCTGGGTTGAGAAACTCCGTTGTCGGCGCTCCGGGACGCTGGCATCGTCACCCCATGTCCTCCGCACTCGATGCGCTCACCCTCGACCGGTATCCGCGGTCGAACACCTATGACCCGCAGTGGATCGTCGACAACCTCATGGGCCCGCATCCGCTCTGGAGCGCGGAGGGTCTGATGGAGGCGATGACGCTCGAGCCCGGCATGCGGGTCCTGGACCTCGGCTGCGGTACGGCGCTAACGTCGATCTTCTTCGCCCGCGAGTACGACGTGGAGGTCTGGGCGACGGACCTCTGGGTCGACCCGACCGAGAACTGGCAACGAATCCAGGACGCCGGCGCCGCCGACCGCGTCCACCCGGTCCAGTCCGACGCGCACAAACTCCCGTTCGCGCACGACTTCTTCGACGCGATCGTCAGCATCGGCGCCTTCAACTACTTCGGCACCGGCGCCGACTACCTCGCCTACGTCACCCAGTTCCTCCGCCCCGGCGGCACGCTCGGCGTCGTCGTCCCCGGCATCCGTACAGCGCCCGCCCTCACGCTCCCGCCGTACCTCGAGACCCGCTGGGGACCCGACCTCTGCACCTGGCTCCCACCCGACTGGTGGCACCAACTCTGGCAACGCACCAACCTGGTCACCGTCCAAACCGCCGACTTCCTCCCCAACAGCTGGTCCGACTGGCTCCTCTGGCTAAAAACCTGCGCCGAACTGGACCGCGGCTACAAACCTGACGAACAACTACTAGAAGCCGACCAAGGCAACCTACTCGGATTAACCCGCCTGGTCGCCCGTCTCAATTAACTCGGTTAGACGGCTCTGTAGATCTGCCGGATAAATGTCGTCCAGATCTCGCGCATCGACCCAGCGCAATTCGAAATGATTGGTCGGACAATGCTCGACAGCCTCATCACCGGAAAGTCGCGGTACGCCGCTCACGCCGGTCGCGAGGAAGTAGTACGCCGGCCGCCCGTTGTGCGTCCCCGTCCACAGCAGCCGAGCCGCGCTCGCGGTAAGTGTCGTCTCCTCCTGCAGTTCACGGATGGCGGCGTACGCGGCAGACTCACCCGGCTCGACGTGACCGCCGGGCAGTACGGCGTACCGATGGCCGTCGCACTGCGGTCCAGGGACGTCGGCGTACTCGCACATCACGCACTCGGCGGAGCTCTCGAGCCGCAGATAGCGCTTCACGACCAGGACCTTGCCGGCCTCGACGACGACCGCGGCACCTCGTGGGATCTTCATGAGGCAGCAGTGTGGTCGCCGCCACCGACATATTCGCGCCAGTGAAAGGATCCGTCGCATGCCAAGCACGATGATCGAGGTACGCCGGGAGTACTCCGAGGCGGACGAAGTCGCACTGATCGACGCCGTGCACGACGCCGTCGTCACCGGCTTTCAGATTCCACCGCAGGACAAGGATGTCCGCCTCGTCGTTCACGCCCCACACCGCTTCGCCTGCTCGCCGCGGTTGACTCAGCCGGAGTACTTCACCCTCATCACCATCGACTGCTTCGCCGGCCGTTCACTCGACGCGAAGCGCACGCTCTACACCCAGATGATCGCCAACCTGAAGCCCCTCAACATCCCCGCAGATCACGTGACAATCCTCATCCGAGACCACCCCACCCACAACTGGGGCCTCCGCGGTGGCCACCCAGCCTCCGACCTGGACCTAGGCTTCAACATCAACGTCTGACCCAGATGACGCTACGAGCGACCCGCCACCTGACGTCGGTCTTCCTGGTTCGTCAGGGGAGGGCTCTTCTGCTGTATCGCCGTGGATCCCGCGCGATTGCGGACTCCTGGGTCGGCATCGGCGGCCACGTGGAAGCGGGCGAACTTGACGATCCGGCAGCGGCCGCGCTCCGGGAACTCCACGAGGAGATCGGGATCGCCGCTGATCACCTCGACAACTTCAGCCTCCGGTACGTCGCGATGCGGGACACCAGCACCGAGCTGCGTACGACGTACTACTTCACCGCCGACCTGCGCCCCGAATCACCCATCCCCACCGAATGCACCGAGGGCGATCTCCGCTGGTTCGAGCTGACGATGGACCCCTCGACGCTCGAGATGCCACCGACGGCCGCAGTCGCCTTCACCCACTGGCTGGCCGCGGGCCGACACGATCAAGACCTGCGGTTCATCATGATCGACGCCGCCGGACACGTGACAGGACCGCTCTGATGATCACCCTGCATTTCCATCCCAATTGGCCGCATGGGAATCAGATGGTGATTGAGTCGATGGGGGGCGATGGGTTTTATCGGTCGCAGTTTGTTACCGGGGTTTCTAATGGGGGATTGACGGCCTTCGAAGGCGGTGACCGGTGGCGGTGGGAGAGCCGGTTGTTCGCGCGCGAGTACGACAAGCAGGATCCGGTGGCGCGGCCCGTTTATGGAGTGTGGAATCGGCGGGAGGATGTTTACGGCGGCGGGATCCGCTTCGGGTCGTCGTACTTTCGACTGAAGCCTGAGGCGGTCGACCGGTCGACGTTCTGCTTTCCGGATTCTGCACGGGATCCGGAGCACTTCGGCGACAAGAGTCTGCTGGAGCATTTGTGCCGGCTGGCAGACGAGTCCGGCAGCGACGACCTTGATGATTACGTCGAAGCGCACGTCCACGGCGACGTACGCTTCGACACCCATGTGGACGCATTAGTCCTCGACCCGTCCTTCATCGGCACACGGGTCGAGGAGACCGCACAAAGGCTCGGTTGCGCGGTCGAGTATCACCCGGGATTTCGCGCCACAGCCGACGACTTTGACCCGGCGTACCGCGGCCAGCACATTGTCGACCTCGCGCGCACGCTAGGCCCGGAGTTGACGCCTGAGCTACTCGGGCACGCCGGACACCATGGGCAACCCATCAAGCAGGTCTGGCATTGCTTAGCTCGCTTCGGAAGGGCCGGTGGCTAGCTGGTCGCGGCGGCGGGTGAGGTACGCCGTTTCGGCGGTGTTGCCGGCCAGCTCGATCGCCTTGTCGTACGCCGCCCGCGCCTGCTGGCTCTGACCCATCCGCCGCAACAGATCCGCCCGCGTCGCGTGGTACGCGTGGTACCCGTCCAACTTCTCCGACAGCCGGTCAACCGTCGCCAACGCAACTTCCGGCCCGTCCAGCTCCGCCACCGCGATCGCCCGATTGAGCTCGACGATCGGCGACGGATCCACCCGAACCAGCTGCCCGTACAGCGCAACCACCTGCGACCAGTCCGTGTCACGCACATCCCGTGCAGACGTGTGTACGGCGTTGATCGCCGCGAGGATCTGGTACCGCCCCGGAGCGACCCCGGCCGCCAACCGTTCGCGCACCAGCCGATGCCCCTCGGCCACCATCGCCGCGTCCCACGAGCCACGATCCTGCTCGTCCAAGGACACCAGTTCGCCGCTCGCGGATACCCGCGCCGTACGACGAGCCTCGGTCAGCAGCATCAACGCCAGCAACCCGGCCACCTCACCGTCGTCCGGCATCAGAGCGCGAATGAGCCGCGTCAGCCGGATCGCCTCCGACGTCAGCTCGTGCCGCACCGGATCCGTATCCGGGCCAGTCGCCAGATAGCCCTCGTTGAACACGATGAACAACACAGTCAGTACGCCGGACACGCGCCGGGGGAGATCCTCCGTATCGGGAACGCGATAGGGGATCCGCGCCGCCTTGATCTTGGCCTTCGCCCGCGTGATCCGCTGCCCCATCGCGGTCTCCTGCACGAGGAACGCACGCGCGATCTCGGGCACGGTCAGACCGCCAACCATGCGCAGCGTCAGCGCGACCCGGGTCTCCATCGAGAGCGCCGGATGGCAACAGGTGAAGATCAGCCGCAGGCGTTCGTCATCGATCACACCGAGAGGCTCGGGCGGGTCGTCGTACGACATCTGAGCCTCCTTGTGTTTGTCGTCGCGTTTGTTCTCGCGACGGAGCCGGTCGATGGCCTTGCGGTTGGCGGTGGTGGTCAGCCACGCGCCCGGGTTCGGGGGTACGCCGACGTCCGGCCAGCGCTCGACAGCGGTCGCGAACGCTTCGGCGGCGGCCTCCTCGGCGACGTCGAGGTCGCCGAAACGCTTGGTCAGGGACGCGACCACCCGCGCCCACTCCTCGTGGTGGACCCGCGTGATCGTCTCCTGGACATCGCTCACAGGAACGGCCGCACCTCGAGCCTGCGGTTGCACACCTTCGACGCCTCGGTCACGAGCTCGCGGGCCGCGTCGAGGTCAGCCGCCTCCATGATCCAGAGGCCGGCGATGTACTCCTTCGACTCCAGATACGGCCCGTCGGTGAAGATTGCCTCGCCGCCGCGGTTGTCGACGACCGTGGCCGCGCTCGGCGCCGCGAGACCGCCGGCGAAGACCCAGTTGCCGTCGGCGATGATCCGCTCGTTGAACTCCGTGATGGCGGTCATCTCTTCCGGAGTGGCCGAATTGCTCTTGTCGTCGAGCACAGAAACCAGAAACTGCATCACACATCATCTCCCGTGGTGAATTCTTCGGAAACGGTATCCGGTCCGCGATTCATTCGTCGGCGAACGGGCGTACTTCGAGCTTGCGGTTGCAGACCCGTGACGCCTCCGCGGCGAGCTTGAGCGCGACGTCGAGGTCCGGCGCCTCGACGATCCAGAGCCCGCCGAGGTACTCCTTCGACTCCAGGTACGGCCCGTCGGTGAAGATGGCCGCGTCGCCGCGGTTGTCCACGACGGCGGCTGTCGCGGGGGAGTCGAGGCCGGCCACGAACACCAGGTACCCGTCGGCCCTGAGCCGCTCGTTGAACGCGCCGACGTCGCCCGAACCGTCCGCCGCGTCCGCGGTGCTCTCGTCGTCGATCACAGAAATCAGGTACTGCATCCCGCATCAGCTCCTCAGTCGTGGCGCTCGTTCACCCCTTCCACGAACGTCTGCACGCCGATCCGACAATCTTCGCTGAAGAAACTTTCCGGGCCGCCGGGGGAGAGGTAGGTTGCCCGCCATGACCGACCCCATCAGAACCGAGCGGCTTGTACTGCGTGAACCCGTGGCCCGGGATCGTACGGCGGTCATCGAACTCTTCACGTCGCCCGACGTCGGCACGTACATCGGCGGCCCCAGAGACCGCGACGAACTCGAACGCGCCGTCCCCGAGACGCCCGAGACGCGCCCCGGCCTGTTCGTCGTCGAGCTCGGCGGACAGATGATCGGCATGGTCACGCTGGACCCGCGCGACCCGAGCCGACCGGGTGCGGCGTCCACGGAGCTCGGCTACCTGTTCCTGCCCACCTCCTGGGGCCACGGGTACGCCGCCGAGGCCTGCGCCGCCGCGCTCGACTGGTTCGCCACCACCCGTCCCGGCGAGACCGTGGCACTGACGACCCAAACCGCCAACGCCCCGTCCCTGCGTCTCGCCGAGAAACTCGGCTTCAGCGAAATAACCCGCTTCCACGAATACGACGCCGAACAATGGCTGGGGGTGTGGTCAGCCCCTCATTACAGTGGCATTGACTTCTACTGCGATGTGGCGATTCCTGATCCGAGCCGGCTCAACGTCGTACACGAGGATGAATTGGTATTGGCGTTTCATCACACGCGGCCGTTCTGGGAGACGCACATCGTCATCGTGCCGAAGCAGCACATTGCGTCGTTCACCACAGTGGATTCGTCGGACGAGCAGGTAATGCGCCGGTTATTCAAGGTTGTTCAATCGATCGCGGGGGAGACCGAGAGAACGACTGGGGCAGCCGCGGTATTGACGAACCTCGGTGAATACCAGGATTCCAAACACCTCCACATTCACGTCCACAGCGGGGGTCTCCGGTAATCCGTCCGCACGGTCGCGACTAAGGTCTGTCTCATGGCGATGGCAGACGACTCACAGGTGGACGCTCCTGCAGACCCGAGCCAGCCGTGGCTCGAACTTTCTCCGGACTACGAGCGCGCCCGAGCCAGAGAGAACTCGCTGGATCGGCTTGTCGAGTGGCCTGCGCAGCGAAACCTCCTGGGTGATGTCGCCGGACGATCAGTGCTCGACGTCGGTTGTGGCAACGGCGGCAAGCTGGCTGAGTTGGTCGGAGACGGTGCGACGGCCTCCGTAGGTGTCGATCTCAGTGGCAACTTCCTCAGTGACCCGCCGCCTGGCTTGGAGTTCATTCGAGGAGATCTCTCTGAGCTGGATTCTCTGCCTGGGCTCGCCGGTCGCAGGTTCGACCGGATCTTGTTCCTGCAGTCTTTCGGATACGCGAAAGATCCGGTCCGCACCCTGCAGGCAGCGCGCGCAATGCTGACCGACGACGGATTCATCCTGTTGACCAGGACGCAGCCAATCCGCTACGCCGTCGAACGGTCCGAACAGAATGGCACCTCCCTGGGCGAAGAGTATTTCTCGACCGCCCCGTTCTCCTACCTGAGCGGCTGGAACAACCAAATCACCCTCACCAAGCGCGCCTACACAATCTCCGACCTGATCAACGAGTTCAGCGCGGCCGGGCTATGGATCGACACCGCGCTCGAGCCCCAACTACCCGAGGACACCCGACGCCGCTACCCCCACAAGCAGGCGTGGATGAACAAGCACCTCGGCATCCTAATCTTCAAGGTCCGGCCACTTCCCAGCCAATAGGCACGTCCGGGATGAGCTGCCGTCTCAGTACAACGCCGCAATGGCTCGTGCTGCTATTCGCTGGTTGCGCTCGCTGCGGTCGACATCCCAGGATGGCCAACCGTCGTCCAGAGTCGGAGTGTGCCCGCTGCGGACAGACTCCCGATACTGGATGCACGCAAGCCACAGCGGCTTCATGCTGAGGATCCCAGGCAGCCTGTGAATCTCTTCGCCGGTGAGCTGGACACGCTCGGAGTAGCCACGCGCCGCCGCATCGACGAGGCTCAGGTCGCCCTCTGCCGCGGTCGTCAGCAGCCAGGCGAGTGCTGGTAGTCGTGAACCGCGGCCGGACCCGGCCCAGCCGACAATGACGAGATTTCCCGGCGTACCAACGGCGGACCAGGCGTGATAGCTGCCATGGGTCAGAGCCTGGGGGAGTCCTTCCGCGTCATCGGCGGTCTCTACACGATCCCTCAGCAATTCGAACCCTTCCCGGCCCTCGGGGGCGACATCGTCCTCGACGCTGACCAGGAAGCTCATGGCTGCGGCGAGATTCTCTTTGGGTCGTCCGACCTGGAAGGCGCCGCCGGATTCGTCGGACCCACCGTCCCGGGCGACTGCGCCATCACCTGCGGGGAGAGCGTGCAACCGCCCGAGCAGACTCCCGAGTTCGTGTTGTACTGCGGCGCCCGCATCGGGACGTTCACCGTCGACGAACTTCGTCACGATCACGCCGCTGCCGTTGAACACCGACACCGGCTCCTCATGCGCCACGCGTTCGGCCGGGAAGTTGTGCGCAGCCAGGAATCGCAGGATTTCCGCGTCGCCCTCGACACGGCTGACCTGGTCCGCCGGCGAGGAGAAGATGCGCGCAATCCAGGGCGGCCCGTCCTGGCGCTTGACGAGGAGCGTCCCGGGGTAGTGACCGGGCCACGAGTCGCGAGGGCGAGTTGTGGGGTCGTCGTCGATCGACGCCAATGAGGTGATGCGGATCCCGTACTGCGCCTCGAGGTGCGCAGTGAGCGCGGCGTGCTCGAAGGGCCGAGCGTGGACGAACGGCTGCCTTGCCGCGAGCTCCATGTCGGCGCGCGCTTCGGTATACCGCTGCCCGCTCCTGCGCGCATGCTGCCGTACAGCCCGCTTGAAACTGCCTTGCTTGGTCATGACAAGCCTCCTCGATATGTCATCGCCCCCCAGCAGCGCGACATTCGATACAGGCCTGGACTCAACAGCGACCTTGAGGGCAGATTCCCCTTCGCCATCACGAGGACCCAGCTGGGGCAGACCCTCAGAGGCTCGGCGTCAGCCACCGCCGTAAGCGTCATGCTGCTGCAGCCCACACAACCATGTCAACCGGGTGGCCGAGCGGATCAGCTCGCGCTATCCGCGGGCATGCGCGGACGGGTTGTCCTTGCGAAACCTATTGGTGCCCGGCTCGCTCCGCTGATGGACTGACGTCCCACCGTGAGTCTGCCGCGTGACGGAGGTAGTGGTTGTGACGGGTTATGACGTGCTTGCCGAGGTGTACGAATGGCTCATCTCGGATGCAAAGTTGCCTCCGGCCGAGTTCGCTGCGTCGTTCGATGACGTCCTCGGTCTCCTGCCGTCGAACGCTCACGTCCTCGACTGTTCGTGCGGAACCGGACAGCTGGCGGTTGGCCTCGCCGGTCGTGGCATGCAGGTTGTCGCAACTGACGCCAGCGAAGCGATGGTTCGTCGGACTACAGAGTTGTCTGAGGAGTTCGGGGCATCCGTCCGGGCTGTGCGGGCGAACTGGGAAGAGTTGCCCGACCATTTCGAGGACGGCACGTTCGACATGGTGTTCTGCGTTGGCAACTCGCTTCACCATGCCGCGGGCGCGACAGGCAGGGGTATTGCTCTGCAGTCGATGGCACGCCTTCTGCGCCCTGGCGGGCGCTTGGTACTCACATCCCGCACCTGGGAACTCGTGAGGGCCCGGGGTTCCCGGCTCGACATCAGTGACCGACTCGTCCGCCGGAACGGTCGCGATGCCGTCGTGGTCTACCGCTGGGAGATTGCGCCGCATTGGGAGGAGGAGCACCACATCGAGATCGCGATCGCGCAAGTTGATGCGACTGGATCGGTTCTTGTCCGCTCGGAACTGCTGTCCTGCTGGCCCTACCGGTACGAGGAACTCGAAGCCGAGCTGCACCGGGTCGGACTCCAGACGGAACTGAGCACGTTCAATCTTGAGGCCGAGAACTACATGGTCATCGCGAGCAAGGTATAGACACCGGACTCACAGTGTTTCCGCAGTTAGACAGCGGTTCGTTGTTGGCCGCGGGGTAGTGGATAAGCCGTAGCCGCCGTGATTCATCTGATGCGATACGCAGACCACCAGTTGACATAATGTCCATTATCGGCGATCAAAGGTGGGCCACTCACAGCAGATGCGGCGCTCCAACTCTACGTCTGCGAGCCGGACTGAGGTGTCCAGACGAACCGGACCGACTGGTAGGAACTGTCTATGCCTTCCACACAGGACCCCGAGCCCGATCAGTACGACGCGTTCGCTGTCGCGTACTCCTCAGCCAACGACAGCAACCTCTACAACGCCTACTACGCGCGGCCAGAACTGCTTCGGCTCGCAGGTGACGTGTCAGGCCTCCGTGTGCTCGACGTCGGATGTGGCGCCGGCCCGTTGACCAAGCAACTACAGGACAAAGGTGCTGACGTCTCGGGCTTCGACGGTAGCGCTGCGATGATCGATTTGGCCCGGCGACGCCTGGGCGACGACGTCGATCTCAGAGTTGCAGACCTAGCCGCCCGACTCCCCTACGGCGACGGCGAGTTCGACCTAGCGGTTGCGTCCCTCGTCCTGCACTACATCAAGGACTGGGCGCGGCCGCTCGCCGAATTGCGGCGGGTCCTGAAACCAGGAGGGCGGCTGGTCGTGGCGACCATGCATCCCACCGTGTACGCCGTGGTCCATTCGGACGCCGACTACTTCGCGCTCACCCAGTACTCCGAGGACTACGAGATGGCCGGCCAGACAGTGTGGATGACCTACTGGCACCGTCCCCTGCACGCCGTGTTCAACGCCTTCGTCGACGCAGGCTTCCACATCTCGAAGGTGAGCGAGCCGCCCCCGGCGGCCGACACTCCCCCGGAGCTCCTTCCCAACGAGGACGGGCGCTCGTTCATCTGCTTCCTCTTCCTCGAACTTACGTCTGCGTGACTCGACTCCCGTCTCTTCGCTCGACGGGCGCAGTCAGATGCTCGCCCGCCGCTAGTTGATTGAGATCAAGCCGGCGCGTCTCCGCCGACAGCCGCGCGTACGGCTTCGAGGAGGCGCCCGGCGGCCTCGATGTCGGTTACGGCGCGTTCTGCCAGCGCCTCGAACTCAGGCGGTGCCTGCGGCAACCTCGCGGCGGAAGCGACGATCCCCTTCTCGTTGACTGTCCAACGATGCGCGCGGCCATGCAGCGCTTGAGCCATCACACCGATCGCGCGGAACAGGCAGCCTGCGACGTACACCATGTCTCGCGGCACCTTCCGAGCGCCGCGAATCGAGAACTCTGCCTCCCACAACCCTTCAACCAGCGCATCCCCCAGCGCACCTGGGTAGTGCCGGGTGTCTTCCTGCAGTTGGGTGAATTCACCAGTCGGATCGACGAGCACCTGGCATAGCGCGACTTCGCCGGCGTAAGTGTGGCTGTAGTAGCCGAGCGGATGGCCGACCTGGCGTTCGATCGTAAAGCGACCAGCACGGCACTCGTCCCATACGCCGTTCACGCGATCCAGATCCCGGTAGATCCAATCGACGGCGCGCCCGTCGATCGTGAGCCAGGCGCCGCCGTCCACCCATGGTCCCCAGTCGCCCAAGCCGAACACCTCGTGTTTCGAGGCAACTTCGGCCGCCAGCGCTCGTAACTGATCGATGTCCAGGCGACCTCGGTAGTAGATTCCGAGATCTGTGTCGCTGTCGGGACGGTGCTCACCACGAGCTCGGCTTCCGCCGAGGACAACAGCTACGACGCCTGGAACGACAGCGAGCCGTTCGACCAATTCATCCATCACGAAACGAAGCCTTCCACATCCCGGAATTTGCACCATGGCAAGATCGATCGGGTGATCACTGACGTGTGGGACCGCGAGAACACTGGAACTGGTCGCTACAGCCGCGGGGACGTCGTACTGCGGCGGTCGCGCCGCGGTCGGGTCGTTACTTGGGTACAAGCCACGCGTGTCGTACGCGATGACGAGAACGGCCTGCTGTTGTGGCTGCCGGCGGGCTCGGGATTCGGGCACCGGGCTGACGATCAGGGACGGGCGACGCGCGAGGAGCCGATCGACGTCGTCGCGGCGCGCCCGCTGGTGGCAGACCAGTGGAAGCACAACAGCGTGTTGATCTGGAATCCGGCCGGTGCCGCGCACTCGTTGTGGTGGTTCTTCGCTGCGGAAGGTTTCACCGGCTGGTACGTCAACCTGGAGGTTCGCGGACCGCGCTGGAGCGACGGTCAGCGCCGTGGCATAGATGTCGCTGATATGGGCCTCGACGTCGTCGTCGACCCTGACCGAACCTGGTGCTGGAAGGACGAAGACGACTTCGCCGCTTTCACCGACGCGCCGGGCTACTGGACCGCCGCACACGCAGTTGCCGCCCGCGCTGAGGGGCGTCGTGTCATCGCACTGGCCGAGGAAGGCAGGTTCCCCTTCGACGGGACGTACTGCGACTTCGCCCCCGATCCCACCTGGTCGCTGCCGCAGCTACCGACGGGCTGGGACATCCCGCCTAGTTAGCCGATGCACGGATCTACGGCAGGTGTACGAAGCCGACGTAGTCTGCGCCGGCTGGGCCCGGGCGGGAAGTTCCGTCGCGGGTCCAGCCGTGTTGCTTGTAGAAGCGGATGGCGCGAGAGTTTCGCTCCCAGACATCGACCTCGCCTACAGCGTGGGCCTGGCGTGTGATGGAGATGAAGCGTGTCATCAGGGCGCTGCCAACGCCGCTCGACCACTGGCCTGGCTCGACGAAGATCCCGACGAGCCGGACGCGCGTCTCGTGAGGCGCGTTGGTCGGGAACACTCCGTTGGCATCGAGCGTGATCACACCGACGATGTCATCGCCCAAGACGGCTACCAGGACGGCGAGTTGAGCATCCGCCACCATCTTGCGCCACGCCTCGCGGTACTTCTCGTCGGGAATCGCAGCCACCTCGTGGCCGCCGGCGCCGTAGTACACAGCACGCGACCGGGCATGCAGCTCCGCGAGCGCATCGCCGTCGCCGGGTGCTGCGTCTCGAATGCGGACTACCTGAGTTGGCATCTAGACGACGCCGGTCACGTTGATGACTACGGTGTGGCCGTGTGGCTGGAACCTCGTGTCGGGGGCCAGTTCACCGGTACCGATCTCGAATCGGAGCGATCCCTCACTCAGCATCCGGTGTTGGCGGACGTACGTGACGCTCTCGGCGAACGATCCGATGAGCGCGAACACGGCCGCTCGTGCGTGTCCCACGCTTGTCGGTTCGCCGCGCCACTCAAGGTCGAGGACGAAGGTGTGGTCGTCGGTCGAGGTGGTTCGCACAGCAAGTCGCCCGTCGTCCTGACACCATCGTTCGACGTGCGGCAGCAGATGATCCTCGGGTTGCTCAGCGACCCACAGTGGCTCCTGGAAGGCCGCGAGCAGATCACTCGCACCAGGCACCAACCACTTGGCGTCCCCCAGGCCGCGTCCGGTTTCGTCGTCCTCCCATCGGGCCCGCATGTGAGGACGGTACCCCAGTCCTCAGTATCCGCGGGCGCCGTCCAGCTGCTCGCGCAGAATGTCCAGGTGGCCAAGGTGGCGGGCCGTCTCCTCGATCATGTGCGTCAGGATCCATCGCACCGATACCGGGGCGAACTGTGGTGGCGTGAAGTGCTGCATCGTGTCGAGAGGCAACCGAGCAACGATGCGCCTCGATTGACCACACTCGGCGTCGTAGCCGCTCAACAGGTCGGCGATCACGCGACCACCGGTAGCCCATCCCCCGTCCTGGTCCCGCTCGAACGGTTCATCCGCAAGAGAGGGAAAGCTTCCAGCAAACCAGTCGTGCTCGGTCTGCCGGAGATGCGAAACGACCCCGGCAACAGTCATGCGCGGGGACGTCTCCAGGAGGGCTCGATCGGCCAGTTCGACCGGTAGACCGTCCACCTTTCGGTGCACTGTTGCTCGTTGCCAATCGAGGAACCCGGTCAGCACCTCACGCTCGTCGGCGGCGCCCGCAGGAAAGATACGCTCCACGCTCAGTACGCCTCGAGGGTGAAGAAGATGAAGCTCAGGAACCTGGTGATGTCCTTCAGGTGGTCCGGGAGGATTTCGCTCGGTGTGTCTGGGGCGATGGGTGGCTCGCTGATGACGGAGATCCGGAAGCCTGCTTCGGTGAACGCGTCGGACATTGCCTGGAGCGGCCGGTGCCAGTTCGTGTAGACGATCGTGCGGCCGGCGTGCTCGGCGTCGTACGAGAACGCGGTGCCGTCGAAGTAGTCGGCGTCGGGGTTCAGCGCCGTGTAGACGATCGGATGGTTCACCGACATGATCAGGCGGCCGCCTGGCTTCAGCACCCGGTGGAGTTCTGCGAGCGGCTTGGTCCAGTCCTCCAGATAGTGCAGGACCAGAGACGCCACGACGTCATCGAAGGCAGCGTCGGCGTACGGCAGCGGGTCGGCCAGATCGCCGACGATTAGGTCGGCGTCCTCGCCGAGCCGTCGGCGGGCCAGCTGGATCATCTCCGCGCTCTGGTCGAAGCCGGACATGATCGCGCCCTTGTCACGCAACGCGGCTGACAGCGGACCGGCGCCACAGCCGACGTCGAGGATGCGACGACCGTCCACGTCACCGGCAAGATTCACCATCGCCGGCCGTTCGTAGTGACCGTTGAGCAGATTGACCTCGTTGTCCGCGGCGTACGCCTCAGCGAACTCGTCGTAATCCATCGTCGGCACTAGCGCTCCTTCTGTCGTCAGCGGATCTGGCGATCTGTACGACGCCGCGAGTGGAGATTGTGTTCAGGGTTCCATCTGCAGAAGTTGGCGGGACGAGGCGAAGCCGAGCCGCTCGTACACCGGCACAGCCTTGCGGCCGGAGTGGACAGTCACGCGACCGGCTCCGAGCTCCAACGCGTGGTCGGCCGCGGCTTGTACGAGCGCCGATCCGACACGATTACCGCGAAACTCCGGTACGACGTACACGCTCTGGATGTCAGCCGAACGCCGCGCCGTCGTGCCCGGCCTGGGCACCCGCGGGACGATCGCCAGCCACGCCATCCCGACGAGCTCAGACTCGTCCATGCGAGCGACGAACGCGAAATGCGAGTCGTTGTCGGTCCACCAGGACGCCAGATCGGCAGCGAACTCGTCGACGGATTGCTCGGCGCGTTGCGAGGGTGCGGCGTTCAGCCAGAGAAGTCGAGCCAGCTGTGCCACGTCGGCCTTACCTGCGAGGAAAATATCCACCTGGCCAATACTCCCCCAGCTCCCCGCCGCTGGAAAACCGTTTCCTGCTTAGCTCATGAGCTCTTGGAGTCGCTCGGCGCTGGTCGTGTCGGCCGGCAGGAAGGTCTCGATGGCGAGGCTGGCGGCTGTCACTTCCAGTGGAGCGCCCATGGTGGCGATCAGGGTGAAGAGACGGACCGGTCCCAGGCGGGTCTTGAGATCGAGGGTGACCATCGGCTGTTGGGCGGCGGCTGTCGGCGGGGCGTCAGGTAGGTACGGCTCGACCTCGTCCAGCAGTTCGGCCAGCGCATCGTCGGCGGTCTCGCGGCTGCGGCGTTTCAGCTGGTGGATGAGCGGGAGACTGCAGGCGGCCGTCATTGACGAGATGCTCGGCAGACCGCCTGGATGCACCGACAGCCGCAGCATGTTCATCGGCGGCTTCAGGAGCTCGGAGGCGACGCCGGCCCACAGCAGCGACGCCGCGGCATTCGCGTCGATCAGGTTCCACAGGCCGTCGACAATCAGCGCCGGGTTGGGAAGATGGGCGTCGAGCAGCCGCCCGAGCGATTCGCGCAGCGGCTGCATGGCCGCGGAGTTGTACGGCTGATCGAGGTAGATCGGCGCGAACCCGGCCGCGAGCAGCAACCGGTTGCGTTCGGCGATCGGCAGGTCGAGATGGTTCGAAAGATGGACCAATAGCTGACGGCTCGGCTGCGCACGGCCCGTCTCCACGAAGCTCAAGTGCTTCGTCGACACCTCGGCGTCGAGCGCCAACTCGAGCTGACTCAGCCGCCGGTGCACCCGCCAGAATCGCAGCAGCTCGCCAGCGGTCTGTGGCTCCTCCAAGACGGTCATAACAACTGAAGGGTACGGCGGACCGCGGCCAGCCAGCCATTACCCGCGAGGTAACTGCACCAAGGAGGTAATTGAACCTCTCCCCCGCCGCCCCGGATCGTTGACGCCATGAACCCCACATACACAGCAGTCGCAACCACATCCGGCCGCGAGTCCCGCGCCGTCACCGCTGACGGGCAGCTCGACGTTCAGCTCGCCTTCCCCAAAGAGATGGGCGGAACCGGCGACGGCATCAACCCCGAACAGCTCTTCGCCGTCGGCTGGGCCGCGTGCTTCTCCACCAGCCTCGACCGTGTCGCCCAGGCCCGCGGTATCGACGCCTCGGACGTCGCCGTCACTGCGGAGGTCAGTCTCGTTCCCGCTGACGGGAGGTTCGAGCTGGCCGCCGTACTGCGGGTCGAACTCCCCGACCACCTCCAGGGCGAGCCTGGCAAGAAGTTGCTCAAAGCAACAGAAGCCGTCTGCCCGTACTCCCGCGCCGTGCAGGGCAACATCTCGGTGCAGATCGTCACCGAATGACGCCATGCTCGGCGAGGAGCGCCTCCAGCGTGTCGTGACCCTGAGTGAAGTCCCACAGCTCGGCGTGGAGCCCGGCGGTGCGAGCGCCGGTGATGTTGCGGGAGGTGTCGTCGATGAACAGGATCGTCGACGGGTCGGCGCCGATCCGGTCCGCGGCCCGCGTGAAGAACGCAGGATCCGGCTTGGCCACGCCGAGGTCGTACGAGTAGCAGCTCACGTCGAACAGATCGTCGTACCCGAGCGCCGTCCGCATGTGCTCGCCGCGGTAGCACTCCTGATTGGTCCCGAGATGTACGCCGTACCCGCCGCGCTTCAGAGCTCGCACGATGTCGAGCGACTCCTCGATGAGCACGATGTTCTTCCACACCGCGTCGTACACCTCGGTCGCCGGCGTGCTCACGCCGTACCGCGTCAACGACGCCTCGAGCACCGGCAGGTAGTCGCCCTTCCCCGCGAGCATCGGCAGCTCGTCGGACCAGGTCTCATGCAGAAAGTCCCGCGCCCGCTCCCCCACATACGGCTCCATCGCCGCATACCACCCACCCGGCAGATCCTGCAGCACCCCATCCGCATCGAACAACACATGCCGAACCCGGGAATCAGCCATGCGAGCGATTCTGCACGAGTTTCAACTGATGAGCCTCCGGGTTGTTCGCGATCTGGGCGGAGGTGAGGCCGATCCGGACACCGGCGGCTTCGACCTCGACGTGTTGGATCGGGCCGGTCGCCGGTGCGCGGAAGGCTTCGGTCAGGCCGAGGCGGGTGTAGAAGGCCAGGCAGGCGTCCACGTCGGCGCAGAACAGGTTGACCTGGAGTTGGGCGATCACACGAGTGAGCTTAGGACCAGGATCGGTTCGAGGGCTTCGTCGGACGGAGTCTCCTCAGGCACTGCCTCTGATTCGGTTGGGTCCTGTTGCTGTACGTCGCCGTAGATGGCGGCGACGTACAGCTTGGGGATCAGGCACATCAGGACGGGTCTTGCAGGATGCCGAGGACGTTGCCGTCGGGGTCGGTCAGGGTGGCGACCAGGCGGCCGCCGCCGACGTCCTTGGGGGCGTCCTTCAGGGTGCCGCCGGCGGCGGTGATGTCGGCGATCTTCGCCTCGATGTCGCTGACGTGCCAGTACGCCGTCGGCGAGGTCAGGTCGCTGTTCGGTACCAGGCCGATCTGCTGACCCTCGGCCTCGAACCCGACGTAGTACGGCGAGTCGGCCATCGGCTCCAGACCGAGCAGCGCGGCGTACACCGGCTTGGCCTTCTCCAGGTCGGTGACCGGGTGCAGGATCGTCTTGACGCCTTGCGTGGAAGTCATTTCAGCATCTCCAAACTCGGGTTTCGCTTACTGACTGTCACGTTAGTCGTGCCGACTCGCCGGTGCTTCTTGATTCCTGACCGGTTATCCGACGTACTCCGCGAGGTGCTTGCCGGTCAGCGTCTTCGGCTTCTTGACGAGCTCCGCCGGAGTGCCCTCGAAGACGATCTTGCCGCCGTCGTGGCCCGCGCCCGGGCCGAGGTCGATGATCCAGTCGGCGTGCGCCATGACGGCCTGGTGGTGCTCGATGACGATGACAGACTTGCCGCCGTCAACCAGGCGGTCCAGCAAACCGAGCAGCTGCTCGACGTCGGCCAGGTGCAGACCGGTGGTCGGCTCGTCCAAGACGTAGATCCCGCCCTTCTCCCCCATATGCGTCGCCAGCTTCAGCCGCTGGCGCTCGCCGCCGGAGAGCGTGGTCAACGGCTGCCCGAGCGACACGTATCCGAGCCCGACGTCCGCGAGCCGCTCCAGGATCTTGTGCGCCGCTGGGGTCGCAGCCTCGCCCTCAGCGAAGAAACCCACCGCCTCGGACACCGGCATGGCAAGCACCTCAGCGATGTTGCGACCGCCGAACGTGTACTCGAGCACAGCAGCCTGGAACCGACGACCCTCGCACTCCTCACACGGAGACTCGACCGTCGCCATCACGCCGAGCTCGGTGTAGATCACGCCCGCGCCCTTGCAGGCCGGGCACGCACCCTCGGAGTTCGCGCTGAACAGCGCCGGCTTCACCCCATTGGCCTTCGCGAACGCCTTCCGGATCGGCTCGAGCAGTCCGGTGTACGTCGCCGGGTTGCTCCGCCGGGACCCCCGGATCCCGCCCTGATCGATCGCCACGACGCCTTCACGATCGGCGATCGACCCGCGGATCAACGAGCTCTTCCCGGAGCCGGCCACACCAGTCACCACGACCAGCACACCGAGCGGTACGTCGACATCCACGTCCTGCAGGTTGTTCAAGGAAGCTCCACGCACCTCCAACGCGCCCGACGCCGAGCGCACCGACGACTTCACCGAGGCCCGGTCGTCGAGATGCCGTCCAGTCAACGTCCCACTGGCACGAAGCTTGTCGAGCGTCCCCTCGAACACCACCTCGCCACCGCCGGACCCGGCACCCGGCCCGAGGTCGATGACGTGGTCGGCGATCGCGATCGTCTCCGGCTTGTGCTCGACGACCAGCACTGTGTTGCCCTTGTCGCGCAACTGCAGCAGCAGGTCGTTCATCCGCTGGATGTCGTGCGGGTGCAGCCCGATCGTCGGCTCGTCGAAGACATACGTCACGTCGGTCAGCGACGACCCGAGATGGCGGATCATCTTGGTCCGCTGCGCCTCACCGCCGGACAGCGTCCCCGCGGGCCGCTCCAGCGACAGGTACCCGAGGCCGATGTCGACGAACGAGTCGAGCGCCTCGCCCAGCGCCTTGAGCAGCGGTGCGACCGACGGCTCCTTCAACGCGCGGATCCACGCGGCCAGGTCGGTGATCTGCATCGCGCACAGGTCCGCGATGTTCTTGCTCTTGATCTTCGAGGACCGCGCCTCGGCGCCGAGCCTGGTCCCGTTGCAGTCGGGGCAGGTCGTGAACGTGACCGCACGCTCGACGAACGCGCGGATGTGCGGCTGCATCGCGTCGACGTCCTTGGACAGGAACGACCGCTGGATCGCCGGGATGATGCCGTTGTAGGTGAGATTGATGCCCTCGACCTTGATCTTGGTCGGCTCCCGGTGGAGCAGGTCGTGCAGTTCCTTCTTGGTGTACTTCTTGATCGGCTTGTCCATGTTGAAGAAGCCGGAGCCGCGGAAGATCCGCCCGTACCAGCCCTCCATGCTGTAGCCGGGGATCGTCAGCGCGCCCTCGGCCAGGGACTTGTTCTCGTCGTACAGCGCGGTCAGGTCGAAGTCGGTGACCGAGCCCATGCCTTCGCAGCGCGGGCACATGCCGCCGGCGTACACCTGCTCGCGGACGACCTTCTTCTCGCCGGCGCCCTTGTCCGCGGTCATCGACCCGGTCGCGGTCCGCTTCGGCACGTTGAACGAGTACGCCGTGGGCGGGCCGACATGCGGTGTCGCGATCCGGCTGAACAGGATCCGGAGCATCGCGTTCGCGTCGGTCGCCGTACCGACCGTGGAGCGGGGGTTGGCGCCCATCCGCTCCTGGTCGACGAGGATCGCGGTGGTCAGACCGTCGAGTACGTCGACCTCGGGGCGGCCCAGCGTCGGCATGAAACCCTGCACGAACGCGCTGTACGTCTCGTTGATCAGCCGCTGCGACTCGGCCGCGATCGTGCCGAACACCAGCGAGCTCTTGCCCGAGCCGGACACCCCGGTGAACGCGGTCAGCCGGCGCTTCGGGATCTCGACGCTGACATCCTTCAGGTTGTTCACCCGCGCCCCGGTGACCCGGATCATGTCGTGGCTGTCGGCAACGTGTTCGTCGCGGCTCATGCGTATGTCTCCTCTGGAAAGACGAGTTCAGGAGGCTTGGTTGATGCGGATGTGGTTCCCGGCCGGGTCCCGGAACGCGCAGTCGCGGACGCCGTACGGCTGGTCCATCGGCTCCTGGATCACCTCGGCGTCGGTCGCCTGCAGCCGCTCGAACAGACCGTCGAGGTCGTCGCTCTGCAGCACGAGAGTGGCGTACGTGCCCTTCGCCATCATCTCGCCGATGGTACGGCGCTCGTCCTCGGTGAGCCCGGGATCGACGGCCGGCGGCGTCAGGACGATCGAGGTGTCCGGCTGCCCGGGCGGGCCGACCGTGATCCAGCGCATGCCCTCGTACCCGACGTCGAGGCGGATCTCGAAGCCGAGGAGGTCGCGGTAGAAGGCTACGGACGCCTCGGGATCGGTGTGCGGCAGGAAGCTGGCGTGAATCTTGATGCCCTCGTTGTTGGCCATGGCGTCAAACTACGTGCCGGACGACGGAGATGCTTCTCGATTCCTGATCGGTCGCGTTACCTGTTTCGCGACACACGACGGGATGCCGAGGGTGGCGTCGCCCGCGCGGTCCTTGTAGACGCTCGGCGGCATACCGACCAGCTCGGTGAAGCGGGTGCTGAACGTGCCCAGCGACTGGCAGCCGACCGCGAAACACACGTCGGTGACGCTCATCCCGCCGCGCCGCAGCAGCATCATCGCCCGCTCGATCCGCCGCGTCATCAGATACCCGTACGGCGACTCTCCGTAAGCGCGCTTGAACTCGCGGCTCAGGTGCCCCGACGACATGTGCGCACCACGGGCGAGCGCGTCGACGTCCAGCGGCTGCGCGTACTCCCGGTCGATCCGGTCCTTCACCCGCCGCAGCCGCGCCAGATCCGCCAGGCGCTGCTGGTCCGTCGTTCCGCTACTCACGGTGTAGATCCTGCCAGGTCAGGCAACCGAAGTCATCCGCCCAGCTAGCGAGTCACAGGTGACGTCTCTTTCGCCGTACCGGCAGCCGGCCCGCCGCTCGCCGGACGTCCGGCAGTACCGTCGGCCCGCTCGCCGGGCTGAGTCACTCGCGGCGCGGCCTGAGCCCCGAGGGTGTGCTGAACGCTCCGCGCAAGCTCGGCGTCGGGACGCGCGGCGATGCCCTCGTTGACCGCCTTCACGCCGGCGTCGGCCGTCGCGTACCCGAGGCGGTAGGCGAAGTTCTGCTCGTCCACCTCTACCGCAGGCGCGCTTTCGTAGCGGCCCTCGAGCAGGCGCTGGCTCATCGCGTTCCGCACCTCGGCGACCGTGTCCGGGTCCGGCGAATGCCACTTCGAACCGCGCTCACCCGGATCGGCAGACGTGACGATCGAGGTGGCCGCGGACTCGAGCGTCTGGTCGATGTCACCGCGGGCCATGTTCGCGCGCACGTTGGGCAGGAACTCGGTGGTGTCGATGTGGTAGCCGACGTTGTCGTCGCGGATGTACTCCTCGGCGAGCCGTTGAGCGAACCCGTCGGCCAGGTTGCCCAACGGACCCTTCGGAAGGTCGGCCCAGCGTTCGTTGTTGTGACGCCATCCCATACTCGCCGCGGCGCTCGCGTTCATCACGGCGTCGGACCAGGTCACCTCTTGCCCGTTCTGCTCGTAGGCATGAAGCTGCATGGCGGCTCCAGTGGCATCGAGCGCCCGGCGCCACCAGGCGTCGTCGGACGGATTGCGGTACGAGCCTGGCTCGACGTGCGGCTGCGACATCGGCATCCTTCGGTTGTCCCAGATCGGCGACGACAAGATGTCACACCGGGTGGGTCAGCGGCCGGTGGTGCCGTCGAGTTGTTCGCGGATGATGTCGGCGTGGCCCGCGTGGCGGGAGGTCTCGCCGATGACGGCGAGGACGGCCCAGCGGAGGTTGTGGGTCTTGCCGTTGCGGGTCACCGGAGATTCGGGGTCGCCGAGCTTGGCGATGATCTCGTTGGAGGCGGTGCAGGCGGCCTTGTACTCGGCGCGCAGCATCGTGAGGGACACGCCGGGGTCGACCTGCATGGACCGCTTGCCGCGCGAGGCCTTGCCGCCGGCGGCGATCTCCTCGATCCAGAGGGATTCGACGAAGGTCAGGTGCTGGATCAGGCCGGCCACATTCGTCCCGGACCCGACCGTACTGCGGCGTGCATCCTCCTCGCTCAGGCCGGCCAGCTTCTTCAGTACGCCGGCCCGCAGCCCGTCGAGCGTCTCCAGCAGTTGTTCGAGTTCGGTCATGGTTTGCACGGTCCGATGGTTGCGACGAGGCCATGGTGATCCGACTTCGGGACCTGGAACCAGCCCGTGTCGTCCGAGCACCAACTGGGCTTCATGAACAGTTGGTCGATCCGGACGAACAGCGGCGCCCACCTGCCGATCTGCGACGGCCGGCCCCACCCGTTCAGCATCGCGTCCTTCAGCGGATCGGCCAGCACGCGGTAGTCGCGACCGCGGTCCGTCGTGTTCATGTCGCCGGAGATGACGACCGGGTGGTCGTCGCGTGCCGCGCGCATCGCGACCTGCTCGATCAGCCGGTGATGATTGGCGACGGTCGTCTCGTACGGAACCGTGTCGGCAGGCGCGTTGTACGACGACCCGCCGGACGAGTACCAAGGCTTCGGCACATGTACGGCGATCAGGTCGAAGTCACCCGACGGCGCATGGATCCGGAGCATGTACCCCGGAAGATCCGGCCCCGGTTCCTCGAGCACCGTCATCGGCCAGCGACTGAAGACACCGACAGCTGGACCGTTCCAATAGGCCACGTGCTCCGGGTACGCCTCGGACAGTCGCTCCGTCAGCGGCTGCCCGATCTCGGAGATCACGAGTACGTCGGCCTTCTGCGCGATCAGGCTGTCCGCGCCCTCGAGCTCTCCGGCGCCGATGTTCGCCGCAGCGAACCGCACCCCGCGACTCGGGTCGACCGTCCCCGACCCGTGCGGGATCCACGGCCCGACCGTACCGACGATCCCGACCACCAGCGTCGACACCGCGAACGCCACAGCCGCACGACGACGGCGCCCGAGCACCCCCACCACCAACGCCACGATCAGCGCCAGCATCGGCAACAGGATCGCCAGTACATCCGTGACCACGCCGAGCCGGTCCCGCACCAAGAACCATGCCCACGGCAACAATCCGGCGACCACGATCCCGGCGTACCGCCCCGTTCGAGACGGAGCACCCCCCACCCCTACCTCAGTCCCCTCCACCCCACCAGGCTATGCCACACCCGAAAGCCAGGCCCGAAACTAGCGGGCCCAGTTGAGGTAGGCGACATTGGCAAGGAGCCAGCCGAAGCCGATGGCCTGCTGGCCGTCGCGTTCCGGAGTCGGCTCGTAGCGGTTGTAGAGGGCGAGACACTTGGCGTGGACCTGCGGGTCCCACGCGTTCGCCTGCATCCAGCGCGGCGCCTGCTGCGCGACCGAGGGGGCGCCGACCGTCGTCCCGGCGACCGTGGTGTGGATGACGGGCAGCCCGTCGGCATCGGTGGTCACGACGTTCTGGGTGAACGTCCGGGCGATCCGCGCCATGTCCCGCGCCGTGAACGCGAGCCGCGCACGAAACGCCCGTACGGCGAACTCGACGTCGATCGCGCCGTGGCTGATGTCCTCGAACCCTCGGGCGGGGCCGGCGGACGGCGTGAAGATCGAGATGTCGGTCTCCGGGTCTCCGGTCTTCACGAACCCGTCGTAGATGTGACCGCCCGTCGGCCAGTAGCGCCACAGGTAAGCGTCACCGGCATCAACCGTGAACTGGCCCGCGAGCATCTGGCCCATCGCGGCGACCTTCCGCTTGTACTCGCGGTCGCGTGTGATCAGCGCGAGTTCGACCAGGGTCTGACCGAGACCGACCGATTGGTTGAGCGGCTGCTCGCACCCGTCGTACGCGAGCGGCTGGGTCTTCGGCCAGATCAGGTACCCGCCGTCGCGGTACTCCCAGTCGTGGACCGCGACCGCCTGCCGGCAGGCGACCAGGTACTCAAGCGCCTTCCGCAGATACCGCCGCCGCAAGGTCGGTGAGCTCAGCACGATCCGCACGAAGCTCGCGATTGGATACGTAATCATCCCGGTGTGGACGGCGAAGATCACCGGCTCGCAGTGCATCGCGTACGAGCCGGGCTGGGGTACGTCGCCTGCGCGCGGCGATGCCCGGCGATCGATCGCGGTCAACTGGAGAGGCCCGGGCGCCGCCGCGTAGATCCGGCTGACCGCGTAGTCGGGGCTGGCCGGATCGAGGGACAGGTCCGTGTGTGTGACTGCGCGGTTGTTGAATGTGTTGACGAGTTCGACCGAGAACGTGTCCGCGCGCGTCCCGGCTGTCACGGTGATCGTGGTGTCCTCGGCGTACGACAGGGCTTCGCGGAGATCGAGCAGCGGCTGACCGTTGCCGTCGGCAAGCGTTGCGTAGCCGGTGGTGTAGGGGTGGTCGGAGCGCCAGGCGGGTAGCGACAGGCCGCGATAGTCCTTGACGCCGCGCTCGCTGTCCCGGACCGACAGCACCTGGTCGACGTTGTCGATCAACCGATCCAGGTAGTGCGTATCGCGGTATTTCTCGTACATCCGGACCAGCCCGAGGAGCACGTACGACTGGCTCCACGCGAGCATCCCGGAGCGACCGTCGCGGTTGCTGTTGTCGTTCGGCTGATCCGGCTGACCGGGACCGCCTTGCTGGAACAGGCGATCCCAGTCGTCGAAGGTCTGACGAGCGGTGTAGTCGATCTCATCGGCGTACGCCGGGAGCGTGGTCAGGCCGGTCGCGGCGACAGCACCGGCTGCTGTCAGGCGGAGAACGGCACGACGGGACGGACGGATGTCGGGCAGAGCGGGCAGAGTGGGCAGAGTGGGCAGAGTGGGCATGGCGGGCAGAGCGGGCATGGCGGGCGGCCTCCAGCTGATGATGGGCGGTCAGCAGGGGACCTACATTCTCCCGCAGGGAATCGATTTACGGCAGGTCGAGCGTGAGTGGTAAATCATTGAGGAAGTCGACGGCGTCGAACATCGCACCGGCGGATGCCACCCCTTGCACGTGGCTGGAGCCGTCCAGGATCCGCCGTACGGCGCCGACCGCGAGCGGTGCCGAGATCGCGTAGATGTCCTGCCCGCTCGCTGTCGCCCGCCGCTCCTCGCCACCGGTCCGGACCCGCACGTCGACGATGAACGTCTGATCCGATCGGCCCGCGTCGTCGACCGCGACCGGCGCCGGGGTGTCCGCATCCATGAGATCGCCGGCGGCCTCGACCGTCATGTAGGTGCGGACCTCGGGGACGGCGAGGTGGCTCGGGATCGTGACGACGTCGGCCATCGTGAACTCCGGGATCACGCGACGCCGCCCGAGCGGCTCCGGGAACGTCCAGTCCTCCAGCGCCGGCTTGTCGTCGTGGTGCTGCAGGGCGCCGTCGGTGAACCGCAGCCGGCGGCCGTTGCGCCGGTCGTGCGAGACCTGACCGGCGGCGCGCGTACCGGGGGTCGGATGCCAACTCGTCAGTCCGTACGCGACGTGCACCTCGTCGGCGCTCGTCCGCTCCCCCAGCGCCGCGGTCGTCAGCAGGTCGCCGAGGCCGCCGTAGAACGCCATCGCCGGCACGACCGGGGTGTCGCTGTGCCTGGCGTACGTCGACACGTTGGCCTCGATCTCCGCGGCCACGTCGACGTACGGGATCCCGGCGCGGATGGCTGCGTCGATCATCGGGTCCGCGGTGGCGGCGAACGGGCCGGCGCAGTTGATCACCGCGGCGGCGCCCTTCAGTGCCTGGTCGAGGGCGTGCGGATCGTCGACCGCGGCCGGGCGGATCTCCACGTCCCACAGCGCTTCGAGTGCGCTCGAGTTCCGGCCGGATGCGATCACCGGCAGACCTTGGCGCAGCAGTTCCTCGACGACGAACCGGCCGGTGCGACCGGTTGCTCCATAGACCACGACAGCGTTCATACGTCGAGTCTCGCCGTACCGGATGAGACAGCGTGAGAGTCCGGAACGACACTGTTCGTACACTTTCGGACATGCATACTGTCGCACTGGCGACCGCCGGGCACCTGCTGCACTTCGAGCTCGGCATCGCGTACGAGATCTTCGGCAACCCGCCGCTCGGGTCCGACGAGTGGTACGACGTACGCCTGTGCGGGCCGGGACCGGTCCGGGTCGGCCCGTTCACCGTGGAGCCCGACGACAACCTGGACTTCCTCGCGCAGGCAGACACCGTCATCGTTCCCGCCTTGGCCGACGTCGACGAACCTCTACCGACCGAGCTTGTCGACGCCGTCCGGTCCGCCTACGAGTCGGGGGCAAGAATCGCATCCCTCTGCACCGGCGCGTTCGTCCTCGGCGCTGCTGGATTGCTCGATGGTCGACGCGCAACCACGCACTGGGGACACGCGGACGCCCTCAGCGCCAGGTATCCCGAGGCGACCGTCGACCCCGACGTCCTTTACACCGACAACGGCAACGTCCTCACCGCGGCCGGCAAGGCAGCCGCGGTCGACCTGTGCCTCCACCTCATCCACCGCGACCACGGCGCGACGGTCGCGAATACCGTCGCCCGGCGTCTCGTCGTACCGCCGCATCGCGCCGGCGGCCAAGCGCAGTTCGTGTCGACGCCGGTCCCGGTGAGCGGCGATCACACACTCGCGGAGCTGCTCGCCTGGGTGCAGGAGCGGTTGGACCAACCGTTGACCGTGACCGACCTGGCCCGACGTGCGAACACCAGCCCGCGCCACCTCGGTCGCCAGTTCCGCGCGGTGACCGGCCAGACACCACTCCAGTGGCTGCTGACCCAACGGGTCCGCCGTGCCCAGCAGTTGCTCGAGGCCACCAACCACAGCATCGAATCCGTAGCCACCGCGACCGGCCTGGGCACAGCCACCACGCTCCGGCGTCAGTTCAAACGGGTGGTAGGCGTCCCGCCCAACACCTACAGAACCTCCTTCCACAGCCCGTAAGGTGACCGGCATGGAGAGCTATCCACGGCGGATGCACACCGCGCTGGATGCGGTGGATTCGCGAGGTCTGGCCGAGTTCTACCGGGTGCTGCTCGGGCTGCGGTACCGGCCCGGCGACGAGGCGCCGACTGACGGATCCGAGGACGACGCCAGCTGGCTCGTGCTCGTCGACGAGGACGGGAACAGGCAGCTCGCCGTACAGCAGGTCGACCAGTTGACGCCGTCCACCTGGCCGTCGGCCGTGGTGCCGATGCAGTTGCACATCGACTACGCCGTACCGTCGCTGGAGGAGCTTCACCGGCATCGCGAGCGGGCCGAGCAGCTCGGCGCACGGTTGCTGTACGACCGCGAGGCGGAGGAGGACGAGCCGCTCTACGTCCTCGCCGATCCGGCGGGGCATCCGTTCTGTCTACTGGTCGGACACGTCTGACTCGTCATGGACCAGGCATTGGCGGAGTTGCGTGAGCTGATCGTCGGCGCGGTCGGGCGCGAAGGAGCAATCGACGGGTTGTTGTTGTCGGTCGTCGACGCGCCCACGCCGCCGACGGCCGGGCTCGCGTCGCCCACGTTTGCGTTGGTGGCGCAGGGTCGGAAGCGGCTGGCGCTCGGCGAGCAGGTGTTCGAGTACGGCGCCGGCGACTACGTGATCGTGTCCGTGGACCTGCCGGTGACGGGACACTTCGTCGAGGCGTCGAAGGACGCGCCATGTCTTGGCGTCGGGCTCGAGCTGCGACCGGAGTCGATCGCCTCGCTGCTTCTCGACGCGAGCGAGAAACCCGGCGGCGCGGTCCGCGGCCTCACCGTCGACCACGCACCGGCCGAACTGGTCGACGCGATGATCCGCTTGCTCCGGCTGGTCCATGAACCCGCTGATGCACCCGTACTCGCGCCACTTGTGCAGCGCGAGATCCTCTGGCGTCTGCTGCGCAGCCCGCAAGGCGCCGCGGTCCGCGGGATCGGGCTCGCCGACAGCAGCCTGTCGCACGTCGCGCGTGTCATCGGCTGGATCCGCACGCACTACACGGAGCCGTTCCGGGTCGAGGACCTGGCCGCGATGGCGGGCATGAGTCCGTCGGCCTTCCACCGCCACTTCCGCACAGTCACCGAGCTCACCCCGATCCAGTTCCAGAAGAAGATCCGGCTGCACGAGGCGCGGCTCCGCGTGGTCGGGCTCGGCGAGGACGTCACAAGCGCCGGGTACGCCGTGGGCTACGACAGCCCGTCCCAGTTCAGCCGCGAGTACCGTCGCGAGTTCGGTACGCCGCCGAGCCGCGATCGAGCAGGATCAGGCAAGTTAGCGCCAGAATTGATCTAACGAAATCGCAGTCACAGCACGTCTACTGGTGTGGAACCTGTTCCTGACCCAGTAGGAGTTGTGCACGATTATGCAAGTAGCTGTGATCACCGGCGGAAGTTCCGGCATCGGCCAGGCCGCGGCGTTCGAGCTCGCAAAGCGCGGTACGGCCGTCGTCGTCACGTACCACGGCAGCCGCGAACGCGGCCTCGACACGGTCGAGCGGATCGAGAAGGACGGCGGTACGGCGGTTGCGCTGCCGTTGGACGTCTCGCGGCCGTCGACGTTCGCGGAGTTCAAGGCCGCGCTGACCGACGTACTCGCGCAGTGGGACCGGACGACGTTCGACTTCCTCGTCAGCAACGCCGGGGTCGGGCAGCCTCCGGTGATGTTCGAGGAGACGACCGAGGAACTGTTCGATCAGATGGTCGACGTCCACCTCAAGGGTCCGTACTTCCTCACGCAGACGCTCCTGCCGTTGATCGCCGACAACAGCTCGATCGTCTACACGACCAGCACGTCGGCTCTCCAGTCGGCGCGACCGTCGCCCGGGTACTCGGTCTACGCGAGCGTGAAGGGCGCGCAGATCGTGCTCACCCGGTATCTCGCCAAGGAGCTGAGCGTTCGCGGGATCCGGGTCAACGCCGTTGCTCCCGGCGTGACCCGGACCCGCCTCGGTGGCGACGCGTTCTCCGAGCATCCCGAGTGGATTCCTCCGATCGCGGAACGGACCGCGCTCGGGCGGATCGGTGAGTCGGACGACCTCGGCAAGGTGATCGCGTTCCTCGGATCGCCCGACTCGGGCTGGATCACCGCTCAGACCGTGGAAGCGTCCGGCGGTTATGAGCTCTGAGTCCAGGCGTCTCCCCAGTTGGTGCCACGGGCGGCGCGGTAGGCATCATCCGACTTGGGCACGATGAGCTGTTGTGCGGTGCCGGCTGACATACAGAGTTCGAGAATGACGCGGCCTTTCGGTCTGGCCGGCCTGCGGATCACGCGCGCCGGCGCAGGCCGGACCGGAGCGCGCGTTGCGACGACGTAGCTGAATCTCTCTTCCTCGTAGTTGCGGGTGCCGTCTTTCAGGACGCGGTGGAGTTCGGTGCGGGGCAGACGCGCGGCGAAGTGGCACCAGTCGGTTGGGCACTCGCGTTGATGTGGGCAGGGAGCCGCGATCGTGAAGCCTTGGTCGATCAGCTGATCACGGGCTTGGAGCGTACGGCGGTGGCCGTGGGGTGTGCCTGGTTCGACGATCACGATCGTCTTCGCGGCCCGGGTTGCGGCGTGGATCACGAGGCGCCGGGTCTCGGCGGACAGCTCATTGAGCACATAGCCGATCGTGATCAGATCCACCGACCGGCCCGACCGGCCCGACCGGCCCGACCGGCCCGACCGGCCCGACCGGCCCGACCGGCCCGACCGGGCTGACCGGGCTGACTCGCCGGGCTCGGCAAGCTCGGCGGGCTCGGCCGGCACGCCGGGCTCGCCGGACTCGGCCGGCACGGCGGGCTCGGCCGGACCGCCGGAGTCGGCAGGCTCGGCTGCGTCGGCAGCCTCCGCAGGGTCGCGCGGATCCGGCGCGCTCCGGCCGGGGTCGGGGTCGGGGTCGGGGAGTTTGCTCCAGTGGTTCAGGTCTGCGGTTGTCCAGCGCCAACTGTTGCCTGCGGCAAGTTGTTGGCCTAGGCGGATGGCTGCCGGCTGGCGTTCGATGATTTCGGTGGTGATGTGCGGCCAGAGAGACTCGGTGGCCCAGGCGGCTGCGCCGGTTCCGCCGCCGAGGTCGAGGTGGGTGGTGAACGATGCGTCGATGTGACGCTCGGCCGCGGAGAAAGCGGCGTACAGCGCGCGAAACGTCGCCGGCATGCGGATGACGGCGTACGCGAGGGCATCGAGGTGATCGCGCACAGCGGGAGCGGTGTCGTCGACCTGCTCGGTGCGGTAGCGGTGCGAGAGCGCGTCGACCCGGCGGCGTAGTTCGTGGTGCGGGACGCCGTCGAGGGCACGTGCGAGGGCAGCATGAAGTTGGGTGTCCACGGAGGACATGCGGAAGCTCCGGTTCGATCGGCACGGAGTACGCGCTGGGTGAACTCAGCGCACACGTGATCCGCGGCCAGACGCCGCGACGCACCAATCGGTCCGAAGAGAAGCTGTCTGCGACCTATCAGCAGGCAACGGAGGAGGGAATGGCGCGGAACCGGATAACCTTGCAAGCCATCACACACCTCCTAGGATTCAGCCCGACCGTAGCAGAGCCGCTCTCGTCGCGCGGCCTATTTATCGGCCCTCCGACGTGCACAGGCAGACCTTGTTGCCCTGCGGGTCCGCGAGGACGGTGAACGCCGGCGCCTCGTCGTCGTACACGACCGTGCCGCCCGCGGCGAGACCGGCCTTGATCCGATCCGGCACGACCTCCGGCGGCAGCCAGAGGTCTAGATGAAACCGTTGTCGTGGTGCCGAATGCGGAGAGGTGCCCTGGAACCAGAGGGTCGGGACGCGGCCCGTCGGGTCGAAGATGTCGTTCCCTTTGAACGCGTCCGTGCTCCCGGTCAGCACCGCCGCCCAGAACGGCCCGACCTCGGCGAGGTCAGCCGTGTCCAGTGCGATCTCCAACTGCGCCACAGCGGTCGGATCTGCGGTGAGACCGTGCTCCGCTGCGATCGCGCTGATCTGCGCCGCCACACCTTCATCCCGGGTGGACACGTCGACGTACGTCGCTCCGAGCCGCAGCTCAGGCACCTGATCGGCGTCCGAGCAGGCCACGCCGACCGCTTGGACGAATCGCGCTCCTTCGGCCAACGAGGCGGTCACGAACCTCGCCTGCTGCGCCTGCACCATCTTCCGCCAGTCCGCGAGCACCATGTCGAACCTCCAATCCAGGACGAGGCTAGAACACGGCGCCGACAGTTCTATCCACGCAGTACGGCGAGATCGCGCTCGGCGTACATCCGGTGCTGTCACTCCTCGCTCAGGATGCAGCCGAGACACCGGCTCACCTTGAAACTCTGCGACTCCGGATACCCCGGTTCGGTCACCGGCACGGTCATCTCGCCCAACTGCTCGTCGGTCAACCCTGCCAAGACCTCCCGCACCGTCGCCATCCGATCGGCCCGCAACGCGAGCACCTCATCGAGCGACGGCCGTACGGCGCGATCGCGCGGAACACCCGGTACGTCGGTCATCTCGTCGTGGGGCAGATCGAGCGGGTCCCACGGAGCCGGATCGCCGAGCACGGCACGGCGTACCCAGGCATCCGTCGCGAAGACGAGGTGCCGCTGCGTCTCGATGAACGACCACTCGCCGTCGACCGACTCGTGCAGCGACTCCTCCGGCAGCGCCCGGGCGCGCTCGACGGTCTCGGCCCACAACCGCTCGAGCAACTCCCACGCCTCGCGGTAGCCGTCCGCGTCGGTCGGGCTCATCTTCGCTCGGTCGGGATGCCGGCGGTTGAGCTCGGCATCGATCAGCGGTACGACGTCCACGCCCCACACCCGCAGGTTGTGGATATCTCCGTCGATCGAGACGTCGACCACCCGAGCACCGCGGATCGTGACACCGGTCAGGTCGACGTTGTCGAACACCGCGCCACGAAGGCGCACGTCCTCGAACCGCGCCCCGCTCAGGTCCTGCTCCTTGAACTCGGTCACCGGACCACCTTGGCCCGAGCCTGCCCGGGGTCACAAGATGTCCGGTGTTACCGGGTCCGTGATAAACCTGCTGGCGGTTGTCGGTACGACGACACCTTCTGATCGGAACGGAGCGGCATGTACCGCAGGCTCGTGCTCAAGCTGTCCGGGCAGGCGATCGCCGGCCCCGACGAGTTCGGTTTCAACAGTGATCGGCTCACGCACCTCGCGAACGAGGTGATCGCGCTGCGTGCCACCGGCGTCCAAGTCGCGGTGGTGGTGGGCGGCGGGAACGTGTTCCGCGGGAACCGGGCCGACGACTGGGGTATCGACCGGGTCGAGGCGGACAACATCGGCATGCTCGGCACGGTCATCAACGCGGTCCTGCTCCGCGGGCGGCTGGCCGCGCTCGGGGCACACGGCGTACGGCTGATGACCGCGCTCCCGATCGACAACCTGGCCGAGCCGTACATCCGCCTTCGTGCGCTGCGGCACCTGGAGAAGGGCTCGATCGTCCTCCTTGCTTGCGGCAACGGCCAGCCGTTCACCACGACCGACTACCCGTCGGTCCAGCGCGCCGTCGAACTCGAGGCCGACGCCCTCCTCGTCGCGAAGAACGGCACCGACGGCGTGTACGACGCGGACCCGAACAAACACCCCGACGCAAAACGCTTCGACCACCTCACCTACACCGAGGTCATCGATCGCGGCCTAGGCGTCATGGACCAATCCGCCTTCATCCTCGCCCGCGACCACCACCTCCCCCTCCATGTCTTCGACATAGACCGCACCGGCGCCGCCTCCTCCATAGTCAACGGCACCCAACTCGGCACCCTCATCAAGTGAGCTCGCGGCTGATCATGTCGAGGTGCGGCTGGAACCAGTCGCCACCTGCCGCGTGCTCAGCTTGCAATGCCATCAGCGACCACAGCACGCGGTAGAGCGAGAGTGTCCGCTCGGGTACGTCGACTGCGCCGTACCCGTCCATGAACGCCGACATTGCGGACGCACCAGCCATCGAGAAGCGGGCCAGATCGAACAGCGGATCGCCGTACGTCGCGTCACCCCAGTCGAGGATCCCGGTCAGCTGGTCGCCGACGGCGTACAGGTGCCGAGGGTGAAGGTCGCCGTGCAACAGCACAGGCTCGACGTCGGCAACGCCCTCAATGAACCCAGGCAGGACGTCTCGTACCTGCACGGCGAGCTCGGCCGGCAGCACGCTCAGGTCGCCGAGCGTCAGCCGCAGCTGCTGCCCCCACGACGCTGACGGATTCCCGAGCGTGTGCACCCGCCGCAGACCCTCACCAGCAGCCCGAAGAACACTGTGGGGAGGCAGATCCGCGAGTGGCCGGCCAGGCAGTTCGGCGGTGATGAGGTGTGGGTGCGGGGTGAGGTTCAGCGCGACGACGTCTGGGGCTGGAACGCCCACGGAGTGTGCTCGTTCGCAGGCCTGGGCTTCTTCGGCGGCCGTGGCGCTCGACTTGAGGTAGTAGATGCCTGCGGGTGTGTGCAGGCGGTACGTCTGGTTGCCGACGAAGCCGTTGACCGGCTCGGCCCGGACGATCGGGCCGGTGTGTGGGGAGGCGAGCGTGAGTGGGTCGAGCACGGGAGGCAGCTTAGGGAAGTTGTAGGGATGCGCTAAATGGTTTGTGGTGGGTCGGAGTGGGTTGGTGTACTCGGGGTGTACGAGCAGGTGTCTAGTAAGGAGTCCGTCATGCGATCTCGCTTCATGTCTGTTGCTGATCGGACTGTCACCTGTTCAAAGGACATGAAGCTGCGTGGAAGTACTGAATCTTGGGATCCTGGCGCATGTTGACGCCGGAAAGACCAGCCTGACCGAGCGGCTGCTGTACGCCGCCGGAGTCATCGACGAGGTCGGTAGCGTCGACGACGGGAACACTCAGACCGACTCGCTCGCGCTCGAACGGCAGCGTGGGATCACGATCAAGTCCGCGGTCGTCTCGTTCGCGATCGGCGACGTGACGGTGAACCTGATCGATACCCCGGGCCACCCGGACTTCATCGCCGAGGTGGAGCGTGCGCTCAGCGTGCTCGACGGCGCGGTCCTGGTGATCTCGGCCGTCGAGGGTGTCCAGGCGCAGACCCGCGTCCTGATGCGCACGCTCCAGCGCCTGCGCATCCCGACCCTGATCTTCGTCAACAAGCTCGACCGCCCGGGTGCGCAGTACGACGGTGTGCTCCGCCAGATCGCGACGAAGCTGACCCCGGCGATCGTCCCGATGGGCGAGGCGACCCACCTCGGCACGCCCGAGGCGACGTTCAAGCCGATCCTCCAGGAGACCACCCTCCTCGAGGTGCTGACCGAGCGCGACGACGACCTCCTCGAGCGGTACGTCGACGGCGAACCGCTCGCACTGGACGAGGCGCTCAGCACTCAGACCCACCAGGCGCGAGTCCACCCGGTGTACTTCGGATCCGCGATCACCGGCGCAGGGACGGAAGCCCTCACCGACGGCATCCGCGACCTGCTCCCCCGCGCCCGCACGACCGACGGGCCGCTCGACGGCCGGGTGTTCAAGGTCGACCGCGGTCCGGCGGGCGAGAAGATCGCCTATGTACGCATGCTCGACGGGACGGCGCATGTCCGCGACCGGATCCGCTTCGGCGAGAACGAAGCGAAGATCACCGCGCTCGAGGTATTCGGCGGCCCCGCGCAGTCGAACACGGTCCGGGCCGGCCGGATCGCGAAGCTCTGGGGTCTCGCCGAGGTCCGGATCGGCGACCGCATCGGCGATCACCGGAACATTTCCGCCAACCGGCGACCAGAAGCTTCCGATGAAGCGGCCTTCTTCGCGCCGCCCACGCTCGAGACGGTGATCTCCGCGCGGAAGCCGTCCGACAAGGGCAACCTGCGCGTCGCGCTGACCCAGCTCGCCGAGCAGGACCCGTTGATCAACCTGCGCCAGGACGACCTCCGCCAGGAGACCTACGTGTCGCTGTACGGCGAGGTGCAGAAGGAGGTCATCGAGACGACGCTGGCGACCGAGTTCGGGATCGAGGTCGACTTCCGTGAGACGACCACGATCTGCGTCGAGCGCCTCGTCGGCACCGGCGCGGCGGTCGAGTTCAAGAAGAAGGACCTGAACCCCTTCCTCGCCACCATCGGCCTGCGGGTCGAGCCCGCGCCGGTGAACGCCGGCGTGACCTTCGAACTCGAGGTCGAGCTCGGATCGATGCCGTACGCGTTCATCAAGGCCGTCGAGGAGACCGTCCGCGAAACGCTGCACCAGGGTGTCCACGGCTGGCAGATCCTCGACGCGCACGTGGTGATGACGCACTCCGGCTACTCGGCCCGCCAGAGCCACGCCCACGCGGTGTTCGACAAGAGCATGTCCAGCACGGCCGGCGACTTCCGCAACCTCACGCCGCTGGTCCTGATGACGGCGCTCCAGCAAGCGGGTACGACGGTGCACGAGCCGATGCACCACTTCCAGCTGGAGATCCCGACCGACACCACACGCGCCGTACTCGCGGCCCTCGCCCGTCTCCGCGCGATCCCGCAGGTACCCGCGCTCGCCGCCGAAACCTCAACCCTGGAAGGAGAAATCCCCGCGGCGGCCGTGTACGAGCTCGAGCAACAACTCCCCGCCCTCACCCGCGGTGAAGGCGTGCTGGAGTCCGCGTTCGAGCGCTACCACCCCGTCACCGGCCCGATCCCGGAACGGCCCCGCACCGACCACGATCCGCTCCACCGCCGCGAGTACCTGCTGCACATTCAGCGGCGGGTATAGATGCCGTGCACAACGGTCGCGCCGAGGTCGTCGTCCTCGACGATCTCGGCGGCCAGGCCGTGCTCGACCATCACCGCACACGCGACCGGAGCCTGGCGTTCACTCGTCTCGACGAAGAAGTGACCGCCAGGCGCCAGCCAATCCGTTGCCTCCGCAGCGACCCGCCGGAATGTCGCCAGCCCATCCGGTCCGCCGTCCAGCGTGACGTGCGGTTCGTACAGCCGGGCCTCCGGCGGCAGCAGGCGAATCTCGTCCGTCGGCACATACGGAACGTTCGACAGCAGTACGTCGACCTGCCCGCGCAGCCGATCCGGCAACGCCGTGAACAGATCGCCCTCAGACACGATCCCGCCGTACGCGAGCAGGTTGCGGCGCGCGCACTCGACCGCAGCCGGCTCGATGTCGGCGGCGTACAAAGTCACGTCGCGCTGGGCAGCGACGGCCGCGCCGAGAGCGCCAGTGCCGCAGGCGAGGTCGACCACGACCGCCCCCGCAGCGGTGACCCGCAACGCCTCCGCCACCAAGAACTCGGTACGACGCCGTGGAATGAACACGCCGGTGTCGACGGCGATCCGCAAACCGCAGAACGACGCCCAGCCCACGACGTACTCCAACGGCAACCCGGCCACCCGCTGGTCGACCATGGCCGCCAACTCGGCCTCGTCCCGCGCGGACTCGGCGATCAGCGCCGCCTCATCCTCGGCGAACACAGACCCCGACGCGCGCAGCCGCTCGACAACAGAGATCACAAGGCAGGTTAGCCGAAGGCGTTCACTCCGGTGAGCTCCGCCGACACCGTCCACAACCGCGCCGCCGAGGCCGGGTCGATCGCATACTGCCGTACGCCGGGAGCGTCGTCGGTCGACACTTCCGCGATCTCGCAGTCCTCGCAGAACACGCCGCCGAGACCGTCGAGCTGCGGCGACGTCGCGGCCCACACCTGCGTCGCGGCGCCCTGCTCCGGCGTCTTGAAACCGACGACCGGATTGCCGTCCTCGTCGAGCCAGCCGTAGCCGGCCATCTCCTCGCGCGTCAGGTGCCGCTGCAGCGGCGTCATGATGCCGCCCGGGTGCAGCGCGAACGCCCGCACGCCGGAATCCTTGCCGAGGGCATCGAGCTGGACCGCGAACAGCACGTTGGCCGTCTTCGCCTGCCCGTACGCCTGCCACTTCTCGTACCCGTTCCGGAACTCCAGGTCGTCCCATCGGATGTCCGACCGCCGATGTCCGGTCGACGACACCGACACGACCCGCGCACCGCCGTCGGCCACGAGCGCCGGCCACAGCCGGTTCACCAGCGCGAAGTGCCCCAGGTGGTTGGTCGCGAACTGCGCCTCCCAGCCCGGACCGACCCGCGTCTCCGGCGAAGCCATGATCGCCGCGTTGTCGATCATGATGTCGACCGACCGACCCGATGCCAGGAACCGATCCGCGAACGCCTTCACGCTCTCCAGGTCACCCAGATCCAACTCGTCGATCTCCACACCGTCGACGCCGGCCAACGCCTCCCGCGCCGCGTCCGGCCGCCTGGCCGGCACAACCACGTGCGCGCCCGTGCGAGTCAACGCCTTCGTGGTCGCCAGACCGAGACCGGAGTATCCGCCGGTGACGATCGCGAGCTTGCCGGTCAGGTCGATCCCGGCGAGGACCTCGTCCGCAGTGCTGTCGTGCCCGAACCCCGAGCCGATCTTGTGCTGTTCGCCCATGGTCAGCAGCCTATGAATTCGAGTGCACTCAAAGTCAAGCCCCGAGGCGCGGATCCTGCCGCAACGACTCCGCCAACCGCTGCAGCGCTGGGTTGGGACTGTCGGGACTCCAGCACGCGTGCAGCGTCACCGAATGCGCATCGGCCGCATCCAGCTCGCGGTACCGGACGCCCTCGACCCCCATCGCCATGATCGACCGAGGGATCAACGCGCATCCCAGGCCCGCCCGCACGAGCGCGAGCATCGTCGGCACCTGTGACGCGAGCTGGCTCACGGCGTACCGGTCCATCCCGATCATCGCCGCGCAGATGTCATGCAGGTACTGCGAACCCTCCGGGCTGTACCCGATGTAGCCGTCGGTCGCATCGACCAGCGCGACCGGCCCGTCCCGGTCGGCCAGCGGATGGGATGCCGGCACGGCGAGCACCAGGTCCTCGGAGTGCACCAGCATCGACTCGAACTGCTCCGGAATCGGCGGCCGCACGAGGCCGATATCGATCTCCAGGTTGGCCAACGCCTCGAACTGCGCCGGGCTCACGAGTTCGGTCAGTTCCGCGGTCACCCCGGGCGTGCGTTTGCCGACCATGGTCAGGAAGTCCGCGAGTACGGCGTACGCGCCGATCGCCGTGAACGCGAGGCGCAGCGTCCCGGTCGTCCCGTCAGCCGCGCGGCGAGTCGCTTCCGGGGCGACTTCGAGCAGGGCCAGGACCCGGCGGGCGTGCTCGAGGAAGACGCCACCGGCTGCCGTCAGCCGGACGCCGCGGCCGGTGCGGTCGAAGAGGCGGACGTTCAGCGTTCGCTCCAGGCCCTGGATCTGGCGGGTGAGCGGCGGCTGGGTCAGATTCAGGCGCTCGGCGGCGCGGCCGTAGTGGAGTTCCTCGGCGACCGCGACGAACCCGCGGAGCTGCTGCAGGGACAGATCCATGCTCACACGGTATCGGTTCATACAGAAATGGGCTTGGACCTGCATAACGGAACGCGCTTACCGTCGGTGCCATGCCAAAACTCGCCGCCCTCTTCTCGCCCGAACGTGCCGCCGATGTCATCGACGCCAGGACCCGACAGCTGCTCGAGGACCGTTTCGAGGTGGTCTGGGCAACGTCGGAGCACACCACCGGCGCCGGATCCGCGGCGAAACCGCCGGCGCTCGACCCGGCCGCCGTACCCGAGCTGGTCAAGGGCGCCGATGTCCTCCTCACCAGCTGGGGTACGCCGCACCTCGGCAAGGAGCTGTGGTCGGACGGAAACGGCCCGAAGGTGGTCGCGCACGCGGCCGGCACGGTCAAGAACCTGATCGACCCGGTCATCCTCGACCAGGGTGTCGCGGTGTTCTCGGCCGGTCCGCGGATCGCCTGGTCGGTCGGCGAATACTGCCTCGCGTCGATGCTCACGTTGGCGCGCCGTCTGCCCCGCTTCGACGGTGCCGTCCGCGCAGGCGGGTGGAAGCAGACGGAGTACCGCGGTCATGAACTGGCCGGCGCCAAGGTCGGCATCATCGGCGCGAGCAGTACGGCGCGGGCGCTGATCACCCTCCTGAAGCCGTTCGGCTGCGACCTGGCTGTCTACGACCCGTACCTCAGCGCCGAGCGCGCCGCCGAGCTCGGCGTGCGGAGCACCACCCTCGAGGACGCGGCCACCGCACGGTTCCTGAGCATCCACGTGCCGAACGTGCCGGAGACGAAGGGCATGATCACCCGCGCCCTGATCGAGAATCTGCCGGACGGCGCGGTCGTGGTGAACTCCTCGCGCGGTCCGGCGATCGACCAAGAGGCTCTGCTGGAACACGCGCTGGACGGACGGATCTACGCGGCGCTCGACGTGTACGACCCCGAGCCGCCGAAGTTCGACGAGAACGTGCTGAAAGCCCAGAACCTGTTGCTGACGCCGCACATCGCCGGAGACACCGCCGAGGGACACCTCGCGCTGGCGGGCTACGTGCTGAAGGACGCACTCCAATGGCTCGAGGACGGCATCCGCGGACCGAGCTTCGTCGATCCCGCCTCGTGGTCGATCGCCGCGTGAGAGGAACGGCCATGTCACGCATTACCCAGGTTGAAGTCTTCCCCGTCGCCGTGCCGTTCGCGCGCCGGTTCGTGCTCGGCAGCGGCGCCGTCGGCTCCCCCGACGCGGCGCCCGACCAGGCCGGCGCGGTGATCTTCGTGAAGCTCACCACCGAGGACGGCGTCGTCGGCTGGGGCGAGCAGCGCGCGCTGCCGAGTTGGAGCTACGAGACCGCCGAGACGATGGCGGTCGTGATCCGGCGGCATCTCACGCCGATCCTGCTCGAGCTCACGCCGTTCGATGTCGAGCTGTTCCACCAGCGCGCGGCCAAGCGGCTCAGTCCGGCGGTGTCGAACGGATTCCCGTTCGCCCGGGCAGCGATCGACGTCGCGATGCACGACGCGGCCGGCAAGCTGGCCGGCGTACCCGTTCATGCCCTGCTCGGCGGCAAGATCCACGACGAGATCCCGCTCTGCTCGGCGATCGGGGTCGGCGACCAGGACGCCGTACGCGAGCATGCGATCCAGTCATCGGACTATGCGGCGTACAAGGTCAAGATCGGCGGGGATCTGGATGCCGACACCGCTGCCATCGAGACCGTCGCAGAGGTTGCCGACGGCAAGCCACTGTGGCTCGACGCGAACCAGTCCTACCGTCCGAGTGCGCTCCGGCAACTGCGCGACCGGACCTCGGGCATCCACACGATTCATTGCATCGAGCAACCGGTGCCGAGTACGGACACGCTGGCGATGGCCCGGCTGCGCGAGCTGATCGACCTGCCGATCGCGATCGACGAAGGCAGCTTCTCGGCCCAGGACCTGGCGCGGGCGATCCGCCTCAACGCCGCCGACCTGGTCGTGGTCAAGGTCTGCAAGTCGGGTGGACTGCGCAACGCGCTCAAGACCGCCCAGACCGCCCTCGCCGGCGGCCTGGAGATTCTCGCCAGCGGCCTGACCGACTGCGGAATCGCCTTCGCCGCCGCGCTGCACGTGTTCAGTCAGCTCGAGCTCGCACTGCCCGCCGAGCTCAACGGGCCGGAGCTGCTGACCGATCTGTACGTCGAGGGGCTGAGCATCACCAAGGCCGTCGCAACGGTCCCCACCGCCCCTGGACTGGGCGTTCAGGTCGACGAGGAGCGAATCCGCGCCGAGTCGATCGACCTGCTCTACCGGTGAGGAGAACCATGTCAACAAACCTGTCCCGCCGCAGGTTCCTCGGGATGACCGGGTTTGCCGGGCTCGGGGTCGCCGCGGCCGGAACCGTGGCCGGCTGCTCGTCCGGCCCGCCGTCCGGCGCCGCTACCTGGTCCATGTGGTCCAGCAGTGCCGCCGAGAAGAAGGTCTGGGAGGACTTCGGCAAGTACGTCGAGCAACAGCTCAAGGTCGAGTCCGTCGCCAGCCTGACCCCGTCGACCGGCTACCCGACCAAACTCGACCTCCAACTCGTCAGCGGTACGGCGAGCCTGGTGACCGCGCTGAATGGCACGCTGATCCCGACGTACGCCGCCCGTGGCGCGCACCGGCCGCTCGACGACCTGATCGCCGCCGACCCGGACTTCTCACTCGACGACTTCTACGACACCAGCCGACGGATCGGTAGCTTCAACGGCAAGACGTACGCGATCGGCTTCGACGTCGCGCCGACGGTCATGTACTACAACAAGGACCTGCTGAAGAAGCAGGGCATCCCGCTGCCGTCCCGGACCGAACCGATGTCCTGGGCAACGTTCCGCGACCTGTGCAAGCAGCTCACCAAACCCGGGCAGCAGTACGGCTTCACCTGCGCACCGGCCATCGACGACCTGGTGTCCTGGATCTACTGCGCCGGCGGCAACGTGATGAGCGACGACGCCAGCCGCAGCACGCTGGGAGATCCCGAAGCGATGGAGGCCTTGCAATACGTGATCGACCTGTTCGTCAAGGACCAGGTCACCCCGCCGATCAAGAACCTGGTCACAGAGAGCTCGCTGTCGAACTTCATGCAGGGCAACGTCGCGTTCATGCAGAACGGTCCGTGGCAGGTCGTCAACGCGCGCAAGGCGAAGTTTGACTGGGACATCATCCCGTTTCCGGCGGGCGCGGCCGGCAGCAAGCCGCGGGTCTCGGGCTCCAGCTTCGCGATTCCATCGGGGGTGCGGGAGGGAGCCGAGCTCGACCTCGCGTGGAAGCTGATGAAGACCCTCACCAGCACCGGCGCACTCGACATCTACGCCAAGGCCGGCCGTAACAACCCGGCCCGGCTCAGCGCCGGCAGCGCCTTCCAGCCGCCGCCCGACAACCTCGGCATCGTCCAGGAGATCCTGGCCGGCAAGCTCGCCGGCGGTCACGCCTTCGACGTCACCACGAACTGGAACCAGGTCAAGCAGTTGCTCGGCCAGGACCTGCCGCGCACGTTCCTCGGCCAGGTCAGCGTCCCGGACGCGATTAACGGGCTCACCCCGCGTCTCGACATCCTGATGCGCCAGCACCTCGACACCGTCCGCCAAGCCACCGCCAGGAAGGGGTGAACAGCATGGCTCTTTCGACAGCAGATACCGCACCCGCGGTCACCAGTCCCACACCAACCCGACCGACGTCCAAACCGACTCCGCGCTGGCGCAGTCGCGAGGCGCTCACCGCCTGGCTGTTCATCCTGCCCAGCCTGATTGGCTTCCTGATCTTCACCGCCGGACCGGTCGTTGCCGCAGGCGTCATCTCGCTGCTGAACTGGAACCTGTTCAGCGCACCGACCTGGGCCGGCCTGCACAACTTCGCCCGCCTCGGCCCCGACCCGACGTTCTGGTCCGCCCTCGGCAACACGGCGTACTTCACGCTGGTCAGTGTGCCGCTGACGATCATCGTCAGCCTCGCTCTGGCGCTGCTGCTCAACCAGGGCGTACGCCGGGTCGCCGTGTTCAGGTCGCTCCTGCTGTTGCCGTACGCAACCATTACGGTCGCGGTGGCGTTCGTCTGGATCTGGCTCTACATCCCGCACGACGGCCTGGTGAACGCCGTGCTCGGCTGGTTCGGCATCAGCGGCCCGGCGTGGCTGATCTCCGACAACTGGGCGATGCCCGCGCTGATCCTGATGAGCGTCTGGAAGAGCTTCGGCTTCGGCATGGTCGTCTTCCTCGCCGGTCTCCAGGCGATCCCCCAGCAGCTCTACGAAGCCGGCCGCGTGGACGGTACGTCGCCGTGGAACAGCTTCCGCCACATCACGCTGCCGATGCTCTCCCCCGCCCTGTTCTTCGTCATCGTCACCTCGGTGATCGGATCGTTCCAGGTCTTCGACCAGGCACTGATCATGACGAACGGCGGTCCGGGCACCCGCACCACCACGCTGGTCATGTACATCTACCGGACCGGCTTCGAGAACTACGACCAGGGGTACGCCGCGGCGCAGTCGCTGGTGCTGTTCGCGTTCATCGTGGTGATCACCGCCGGTCAGTTCCTCTTCCAGCGGAGGCTGGTGCACTATGACAACTGAAGCGATGCCGCTGGCATCCAACAAGGCCCTGCAGCGGAAGCTCATCGTCTTCGCGTGCTTCCTGGTCACCGCGCTGACGCTGATCCCGGTCGTGATGATGATCCTGGTCGCGTTCCAGTCCGACGCCGAGTCGATGGCGGCCAAGCCGTCGTTCTGGCCGAGCAGCTGGCACCCGGAGAACCTCACCCGCGCCTTCGAACTGGTCCCGCTGGGTAAGTACCTGCTGAACACGATCTACTTCGCCGCCGGTACGACGATCCTCGAAACGGTCACCGCTGCGCTCGCGGCGTACGCGTTCGCCCGGCTGCAGTTCCCCGGCCGGACCTGGCTGTTCGGGATCTACCTGGCCACGCTGATGATCCCGTCGCAGGTGACGCTGATCCCGCAGTTCGTGCTGGTCGCGAAGCTGCACGGCATCGACACCTGGCCCGGGATGATCCTGCCGCACGCGTTCACCGCGATCGGGGTGTTCCTGCTGCGGCAGTTCTTCCTCGGCATCCCGCGCGACTACGAGGAGGCCGCCCGGCTGGACGGTGCGAACCGCTGGCAGGCGTTCGTCCGGGTGATCGTGCCGCTCGCGGTCCCGGCGATCGCGACGCTGGCCGTCTTCAAGTTCATCGGCCAGTGGAACAACCTGCTCTGGCCGCTCGTCATCTCCAACAGCGACGCGACGCGTACGGCGTCGGTGGGCCTGCAGGTCTTCCAGGACACCAACGGCACCCAGTGGAACTTGTTGCTGATGGCAGCGACCGTCACCACGATCCCGTTGATCGTCCTGTTCTTCCTCACCCAACGCTGGTTCGTCCGAGGCATCACCATGAGTGGTCTAGGAGGCCGCTGAACAATGACCTATCTCTGGTCCGTATTCACCAAACCCTGGGCCGGCCTTCCCGGCGACGAGCTCGGCCGGCTCGTTGCCGGGATCGGGTTCGGCGGCGCCGAGATCCCGGTCCGCGACACGGCGTACGTCACCTCGGCGAACGCCGGTGCCGAGCTGCCGAAGTTCACCGCACAATTGCGGGCCGAGGGCATCGAACCGATCAGCGTCGCCAGCGACCTGTCCGAGCAGGTGTTCGCCGCCTGCGCCGAGGCCGCTGTGCCGATGATCCGGATCATGGCCGAGCTGGGTCCGGACGGGTACGCCGCCTCCCTGCAACGCAACCGGGCGATGCTCGAGCTGGCCGTGGTCCTCACGGAGCGGTACGACGTGCAGGTCGGCGTACAGCCGCATCACGGGCGGTTCGTGTCGTCGACGCTCGGCGTACTGCAACTGCTCGACGGACTGCCCGATCGGTACAAGCTCGTGTGGGACGCGGCGCATGATGCGCTGGCCGGCGATCATCCGGCGGTGACGCTCGAGCTCGGCGCGGACCGGCTCGGGATCGTGAACCTGAAGAACGTCCACTACCTCCGCACGGACGCCGGCTGGAAGACGAACTTCGTCGAGGCCGAGGAAGGTCTCGCTGACTGGTCTGCCGTCTTCGCCGCGCTGCAGAAGATCGGGTACGCCGGCCCGATCTGCCTGACAGGTCAGTACTCCGACCCCGCCGTACCGGTCGAGGAGCGGCTCGAAAAAGATCTGCGGTTCGCTGTCACATCGGCCGCGCAGCATCCGTCAAGGCAGTGAAATCAACACACTCACGAACCTGATGGAGAACCTCCCATGCAAGCACGGATGACGAACCCCGCGGAGATCCTGCCGGACGCCACCAAAGGCATCCAGAACATCTACAAGGCGATCGGGCAGTCCGGAACGGACGGCAAGGTCCTGGAGCTCGTGCACCTGCGGGCCAGCCAGATCAACGGCTGCTCCCCGTGTGTGTTCGGCGGGATCAAGTCGGCGCTGAAGAACGGCGAGACCGACGAGCGGCTGCACCAGGTCGCCGCGTGGCGGGACTCCGACCTGTTCACCGACGCCGAGCGGGCCGCACTCGAGATGGCGGAGGCCGCGACCCGGCTCGCCGACAACCCGACTGCGGTCAGTGACGAGATCTGGGCCGACGCCAGTGAGCACTTCGGCGACAAGGAACTGTCCGCGATCGTGCTGATGATCGCGCTCACCAATATGTTCAACCGGATCAACACCACCGTGCGCCAGCCCGCCGGCGCCACCTGGTAGTCGCTAACGTGTGAGCCCCGGATGTCGAGAAGATGTCCGGGGCTCCGACGTACCCGGGTGAATGGAGGAACGCGATGAAATACATGCTGCTGATCTACGGGAACGACGAGACGTGGAACACCCTGCACGCCAACGGCATCGACGAGGTGATGGAACAGCACCGCAAGCTGACCGCGGAGCTCGAGGCGAGCGGCGAGTTCATCGACGGTCTCGGCCTCACCACGGCGAACGCGCGGGTGGTCAGGGTGGTCGACGGGGTGCCGGCGGTCACGGACGGACCGTTCACCGAGGCCAAGGAGGTGCTGGCCGGGTACTACGTCGTCGACTGTGCCGGCCTCGAGCGGGCGGCGGAGATCGCCGCGCGGCTGCCGGAGGCGCCGTACTCGCCGATCGAGATCCGGGAACTCATCGATCCCATTCCTGACTAGATCACGCTGCCGGGTGCGGTCGGCAGGGAAGCGGGTCGAACAACTTGCCGGCCTCAGCTGGGCGTCGACACCTGAGACCGGCGAGTCACTGACTCAGACTGTTGACGTCCGGACAAGCTCGCGGGACGCGAGGATGACCCCACCTGAGGCAGGCTGGTCACCCATGCCCCGGCCACCTTGGACGAAAACAGTGCTACCAGGCGCAGGCAGCGTGACACCCTCGCCGAGTCGCAGCGTGGTCGTCATTCCGTTGCTCAATCTGAGCATCGCCACGCGTCGCGGTCGCACTGGGCTGATCGACGAGGTCACCTCGTGGATGCCGGTGCAGACCGCCGGTTGGATCGCGGCTCGGCCGAGCCCTGCATTGCCGTGACTCCTCACATCACGGCACCGCTCGGCGAGCCTTCTCATCGCTGACACACTTCCCCCTTCTCATCGTGAACTGCCCCCGAGTGGCGGTGGACGCGGTCACAGGACCGCACACTCCCCGTCCTCCCCGCACCCGGAAACGACGCGGAAGTGATCAGGCAACCCTTGCTGAGAGTGACGACGTTTTCAAGGGATCGTGATCGGAATCCCGCGTACCGAAACTTTTGTCCACCCCTTGTGCTACAGGCAACTACCGACCACCGAAGCCACTGGTAGCAATGCCTTGATCGCGGCGTACAACCAACGTTTGCCCCACCACGTTGCGGCCAGGACCGAAAGTACCGGCAGCGCGCCGTCAGCGTTCGGTGCTGGTACGGGCGATTATGCGATGGGGGATCATCACCCTGCGTGGCGGGGCATCCTTGTCGGTCATTCGTTCGCCGAGCAGGTCGAGCGCGGCCGCGACGAACTCGCGCCGATCGAAATCGATCGTGGTCAGCGGCGGGATCATGAACTGGCTCTCGAGGATGTTGTCGAAACCGGCGACCAGCGTCTGCCGCGGTACGGCGATGCCGGCCTCCCACAGCGCCGACAGTGCGCCCGAGGCGAGCGAGTCGGTGAAGCAGAAGAACGCGTCGGGCAGCTCATGGTCCGCCAGGTACTTGCCGACGACAGTCGCCGCGCCCTCCGGACGCCAGCGGTCGAGGCTGATCTCGAGCGACGGATCGATCGGTACGCCGGCCTCCTCGAGCGCCTGGTGGTAGCCGGTCGTCCTGAGGCGGGATGCCGCCGTACCAGGGCCTTCCGCGGAGCCCGCGAGTACGCCGGCGCCTGATGATCCGCGCGGGATTTCCGGCGTACCGACGACTGCGATCCGGCGGCAGCCGCGAGACAGCAGGTGCTTGGTCATGTCACGCGCGGCAGCGACGTTGTCGATCGCGACCTGGCTCACAACATCCTGGTCGACATCACCGATCAGCACGACCGGCGGCAGCGGACCGGCCGACATCACCGCGCTGTCGTCGAGGTTGACCGGGTTCAGGATCAGGCCGTCGACAAGGTACGCGCGGGCCTTCGAGATCAGCTCGAACTCGCGCTTGGGCTCGGCCGCGGTCTGCTCGATCTGCACACCCCAGCCCCGCTCGTGGGCCAGCTCGACGACCAGGTGGACGATCTCGGCGGAGTACGGCCGGAGCAGGTCGGGCAGCGCGAGGGCGATCATGCCGGAGCGGCCGTTGCGCAGGCCGCGGGCACTCATGTTCGGCACGTAGTCGAGCTCGGCCAGGGCGCTCTCCACCCGGGCGCGGGTCTCGGGTCGCACGAAGACGACGCCGTTGATCACGTTCGACACCGTCTTCGGCGACACCCCGGCCAGCTTGGCGACATCTTTGACGGTGGGACGCATGTCGCCCATTGTCACACCTGGCACACGTTGTCACGCAGCGTGGATGTGCATCTCGACAGGACGTATATCTCTACTGCCCGCCGCGGCCACGCTCAGCGGCGCGGCCGATCGGGCGCAGTGGGCGTATACGTCCTGTTCTCGTGCCGAAGCTACCGGGTGATCAGGGCGCCGCCGTTCACGTGCAGGACCTGGGCGGTGAGGTGACGGGCCGCCGGGGAGGCGAGGAAGTGGATGGTGCCGGCGATGTCGTCCACGTGACCTTCGCGCTTGGTTAACGTTGCCTGGAGCAACGTCTGGCGACGCTGGTCGGTGAGGCGGTCTTGGAAGAACTCGGTGTCCGCGGTGAAGCCGGGCGCGACGACGTTCGACGTGATCCCGCGCGGGCCGAGCTCGGCGGCGATGTCGGCGTTCCACAACGCGAGCGCGGCCTTGGAAGCGCCGTACGAACCGGGTCCGCGGGCGCCGGCGATCGAGCCGAGATGGACGACCGCGGTGGTGAGTCGCGGGGCGAGGGCGGTGGTGGTGAGGACGGCGCTGATCAGGTTCGCCTCGAGGTTGGCGAGCCAGTTGGCCTTCAGTTGCTCAAGATCCCCGTCCGGCCGGCCGAAGTCGGTGTTGCCGCCGGCGTTGTTCACCAGCACGTCGACCTGCTCCGGCAACTCATGGATCAGGCGTTCGATCTGCGCCGGGTCCGTCGCGTCGCAGACCACTCCCCTGGCTCCGAGATCCGCCGCCGTTTTGGCTAGCACGTCGGCGCGGCGACCCGTGATCACGACCTCGTCGCCGTCGGCCCGGAACCGCTCCGCCGTCGCCCGCCCGATCCCGGTCGCTCCCCCGGTCACCACGATCGTCCTCATCCGACACCTCACGTTTAGATCTAAATGTTTAGGTCTAAACGTAGCATGGCTCTCGTGGCAGACAACTACCCGCTCGATTCCCCCAGTCCGTACCCCGCGGCGGAGATCGCCCGCGCTTGGCAGCGTGAACGCCCCGGTACGCCGACGGACTCGATCGAGATCGTCACCCCGCTGTGGAGGCTGGCCAAGCTGTTCGCGGACGATCGGCGCCGGGTGCTCGCGGATGCCGGCGTGGATCCGGCGACGCTCGACTTACTGAGCGTGCTGCGGCGCGCGGGCTCGCCGTACGAACTCACCACCCGCGAACTGTCCCGCCGCACCCTCGTCACCGCCGGCGCAATCTCCCAACGAGTCGCCCGCGCCGAAGACAGCGGACTCGTCACCCGGCGCGGCGCCGACGACGGCACTCGCGCGGTGCTGGTCGCACTCACCCCCGCCGGCCACGACCTCATCGAACGAACCGTCGACCAGGTCCTCACCCGCGAATCCGAACTCGTCGCATCCCTCTCCCCCACCACCCGCACCCAACTAGCCGCCCAACTCCAAACCCTCCTCGACGAGGTCAGCAAAGCAACCGGTTAGCCGACCTTCCAATCGGGGTCGTAGCACCCTCTAGCTACTGGGCCGGTTGAGTGGCGAGGGATTCGATCAGGTCGCGCCAGGCGGTGAGGTCGTCCGCGGTGGCGCCTGTCTGGGTCAGCTCCAGGCGGGCGCCGCCGTTGCCGTCGCGTAGAGCCCACGTCACGACGCCGCCGGTCGAGCTGTAGCTGAGGCGGACCGGCTCCTCGAGTTCGCCGACCGGGCCGGCATCGATGCCCTTGGCAACGAAGCCGTCCGGCGGCGGGCTGCCGACGGCCGCGGTCTGCGCGCCGGCCAGCAGCTTCCACACCGCCTCCTTCGGCTGCGTCAGTTGGCGCTCGAAGCGCAGCTCACCGTCTTCGGAGACGGCACCCTGATCAAGGCCGAAGACCTTCGCGAAATGTTCATGGAGTTCGCGGTAGTCGCGCTCTGGGACGGTATCGCCGAGTACTCGCTCGAGGGCGTCGAAGCAGAGCGTCCAGCCGCCGGCGAAGCTGGCCGAGCCGGCGCGATCGTCGTAGGTGGCCGTCAAGTGGAGGGTGCAGCCGGCCGGGGTGGACTGAAGTTCCCAGCGGAGGACCTCCACGCCCCAGGTGTATTCGATCAGGTGAGGCGGTTCGTACGCGCGGATGACGCCGCTGCTCTGCTCGTCGACGGGAGCGCCAGGGTCCTGCTCGAACGTGAACTTGACCGGCCCGTCGAGCCTGAGATCCAGCTCGACAGCAGCCGGGAACCACCCGGCCAGCTGGGTCGGGTCGGTGATTGCTCGCCAGACCTTCTCTGCCGGATGCCGCAGGTCCCGCCGCATCCGCAGGACGGTCCGGCCGTTCTCAGAGCTCAGCGTCTCGGTCATGCGTCTATATATACCCGCTCCGGCATATACGATCAACCGGCGAAGCGCGCCAGGTCCCTCAGTTCGGCGGAGAGGTCCGGCCGATCGTCGAACACGTCTACCGTCAGGTCGGCGTGCGTCCAGGAGCCGATCGCTCGGCCGGCTTCGATGATGGCCGGGCGGAGCATGCCGCCGCCGGGAAAGATTGCGGCGGGCAGTTGCTGGAAGCGGTTCTGGTAGCCGAGGAGATACGCGTCGAACTCCCCCAACATCCGGACATCACCACAGCCGGGCAGATCGTCGACCGCAGCCACCTTTCCAGAATCGACTTCGAAGGATCTCGTGGCGACCGCCTCCACCGCCCGGCGGGCGGCAGGCACGGGCAACCCGGACCAGGTCGCGAAGTCGCGGGCGGTCGCGGGGCCGTAGGCGGTCAGGTAGCGGCGGGCCAGATCCTCCACGTCACCCGACAGTTCGAGAGGCTTCCCGAGCCAATCGCGTATGGCGACCCACGTCTCCCCCGGCCCGTAACACACCCGGCCGAGCAGCCCGGCGTACCGGATCAGCGCGTAGACAGCCTGCCCCTTCGGCTCCGCGATCAGTCCGGCCGCAACCAGTACGTCGGCCAGCTCGGCGCGGTTGGACGGACCGTTCGCCAGCAGGTGCTCCTCGAGCACGTCGGCCGCACGAGCGCGGACCCGCGCAGGCAGGCCGAGTTCGCCGTACCGGCGTTCCGTGTCCTTGATCAGCTTCGCACCGAGCAGGCCCAGCAGCGGACCCGCGTCCTCGACGGCGACCAGTTGCAGCGTGCCGCGCATGAACCAGCCGCGGACGACCGAGCGGTCGGTCTCCTGCGCGTGTGTGACGTCGGCGAGCGTGGTCGCGGTCGATCGGGCACGTACGGCGTACGCGGCTCCGCGCCAGGTCTGCGCCTGGAGGCCCCCCGTCCGGCGTACGACGTCGGCCACCCCTCCGGGGCCGGCCTCGTTCACCGGACGCGCCAAACAGTTCGCCTGCATCCTGGCCGCCAGTAACCAGTCAACAGACCTCTGCGCCACTCCAGCATGACACCACGAACCGGACGTGTCCGCATCCCGAAATACGAAACCGCCCCGGTTCGTACCGGGGCGGCCCGCAAAAACACCGCAAAAAGCACCGCAAAGGCACCGAAAAGCGCGTCAGAGCGCCGGCTGGACCAGATCGGCGAAGGCCGCCTGGCCGGTGACGTTCGGGTGGTACGACTCGCTGACCGGGTTCGACAGGCCGTTGATCCACTCCGGGCTGCCGCACACAGAGTGACCGATGAACTTCGTCGTCGGGTTGACGAAGGTGAACCCGGCCGCGCTCGCCGAAGCCGACAGCTTGGAGTTGAGCAGGTCGGCGGTCGCGTTCAGCCGGGTCATCTCGTCGGGGCTGAAGAACGTGCCGGCGTTGCAGTCGGTGCCGTTGAACAGTCGCGGGTATCCGACGACCACGACGTGCGCCGACGCGGCGCGGCTCCTGATCGAGGAGTACAGCGTGTTCAGCCGGCCGGGCAGCGTGTTGTTGATGATCGTCTGGGCGCCGGCCACCGCGCTGGTGCAGTCGCCGAGCCACGACGGCTTCGCGCACTCGGTGATGACCGACGAGAAGCCGGCGTCGTTGCCGCCGACCTGGACCGAGACGATGTTGGTCGAGCCGGTCACCGACGGCAGCTGGTTCGCAGTGACGTCGGCGACCTTCGCGCCGGAGCAGGCCACGAACGTCAGGTTGGCGCCGATCCGGGCCGCATCGATGTAGGAGTAGGCCTTGGTGGACCGCTGGCAGGACCCGCTGCTCGAGATGTAGGTGCGGGTCCCGACACCGGAGGCGTACGAGTCACCGAGTGCGACGTAGTTCGGAGCCGCCGCATGCGCGACTCCCGGGCTGAGAAGCATCGCTGCGCCGAGGGCCGCAGCGGACAGCAGACTGGCGATGGACTTCATGGGCGGACCGCCTTTATAAGCGAGGGGTGGCGACTGAAGTACTCAACGTCACCTTCGCTGACTGGCGAGTAACACACAAGGTCCTGGTAACAAATTCACCGTAGATTCCCGGTGCCGGTGACCTTCTAGCCGTTCCAGGAGGACAACCCGGGTCCGGTCGGCAACGGATAACACCCGTCTTCCAGTTGGACGCCGGAAGGCAGCAGCCCGCTCTCCACGTAGATCGTGTTCGGCAGCGCGGCGAGCACGTGGATGTGTGCCCCGCCGCCGTGCGACGCGTACGGCACCCCGAACCCGGCCGCCATCAGCCCGATCTCCAGACAGTCGGTCAGCCCACCGGCCCGCCGCAGATCCGGCTGTACGACGCCGACGCCACCCCGCGCGATCAAGTCCCGGAAGGCTGCCTGCCCGTACCGGTTCTCCCCCGTTGCGATCGGGATGTCCAGCTTCTCGGCCAGCCGGACATGAGCGTCGGTGTCCCCGGCCGGCAGCGGCTCCTCGAACCACCGGCAGTCGAGCTCCTCGTACACCCGGCCGCGTCGCAGCGCCTCGGAGTACCCGAACGCCTGGTTCGCGTCGACCATCAGCGGCGCGTCCGGCCCGATGATGTTACGGACCGCCTTGATCCGCTGCACGTCCTCGGTGAGCGGCCCGCCGCCGACCTTCATCTTCACGCCGCGGAAGCCCTGCTCCATCGCCTTCGCGGACACGCTCTCCAGCCCCGCGACGTCCAGCTCCAGCCAGCCGACCATCGCGTACGTCGGAATCGCGGACCGCTGCGCCCCGAGCAGCTTCCACACCGGGACGTCGAGCGACTTGCCGAGCAGGTCCCACAACGCCAGGTCGATCGCCGAGATGCCGTACGACGACAGCCCGGCGGTCCCCTGGTAATCGGTCAGTGTCTGGAGCTTCGTCCGGATCCCGCGGATCATCGCGGGATCCTCCCCCACGATCACCGGCGCCAGCTGGTCGGTGATCAGGTGGGCCAGCACCGCGGGTGAACTCTCGACGCGACCGAAGTAGGTCGTACTGACTCCGCTCACGCCTTCGTCGGTGTCGATCTGCACGCGGGTGCGGCCGTTGCGGTCCAGCAACTGGATCGCGTCGCGGACCGCGTGTTCCTTCGGTTCGGAGGTGACTTCGACGCTGATATCGGTGATCTTCATCCGGTCATCCCTTGCCTGCGAGAACGTCTTCGACTTTCTGCTTGACGCTACCCAGCGCCGCTTCGGCGGTCTTCTTACCGCTCCACACGTCGTCGAGCACCGGCCGGTAGATGGTCCGGGCGCGTTCGATGTAGCGGCTGAAGTTCTCGTTCACCGCGTTGTCGAGCGCCTGCGTCACCAGCGCAAGGTTCGACGGCGACTTGTCGTCGGGTACGAACAACGACGACGAGCTCTTCGCCACCGGCATGAACCCGCGGGACTGCGCGAGCAGCTTCGCCGCGTCCGCGCCGGCGCAGTACTTCAGGAAGCTCCAGGCGGCGTCCGGGTCCTTCGAGGCCTTCGGAACGGCGAGGACGGTCAGCGTGTTGACGGTCGTCCGGCGTACCTTCATCGGCGTCGGGAAGATGTCCCACTTCACCTTCGCGTTGGTGCGCAGGTACGGGATGCCGCTCGTCAGCGAGAGCAGCATCGCGACCTTGCCGGTGCCGAGCTGGGCCAGCGCCCAGTTCGGGGTCTGGCGGCCGGCCGTGACGGTGGCGAAGTCCGGGTGCACCTTGTGGACGAGGGACAGGTCGGCAACCCACTGGATCGCCTCGGCGCCCTGCGGCTCGGCCAGCGTGAACCGGGTCGCGTCCTTGGAGTAGATGCCGTCGCCGCCGTTGCTGACCGGGAAGACGGTCTCGAGCGAGGTGTCCGGGAACACCAGCGCACCCCAGCGCTCACCGTTCGGCTTGGTCAGCTTCTTCGCGGCGTCGACGAAGTCGTCCCAGGTCCAGCCGCTCTTCGCCCAGTCCTTCGGCGGCAGCTCGACGCCGGCCTCGGCGAACGCGTCGGTGTTGCAGTACAGCACGCCGGGGTTGGTCATGATCGGCCAGGCGGCGTGCGCGCCGTCGGGCTGCTTGGCGAAGTTGTAGGCGACCGGGAAGTAGTCGTCGGGCTTGATCCCGTCCTTCTCCAGGTACGGGCGCAGGTCGAGCAGCGAGCCCTCCGCGTAGTAGCCGCGGACGTAGTCGTCGTTGATCCGGATCGCGGTCGGCGCAGCGCCGGACGACAGCACGGTCCGGAGCTTGGTGTCGTAGTCGTCGCCGGGGATCGACTGGATGTCGAGGGTCTTGCCGGCCTGCTTGGCCCAGTTCTGCGCCACCGTGTACATCGGGGTGCCGCTCTCGGTGTCCCAGGTCATCCAGGAGGCGTTACCACCGCCTCCACCTCCCCCGCTGCCGTTGCTGCCGCAGGCGGCGAGTGGGATTCCGGCGGCGAGCGCGCCGCCGCCGATGCCGAGGGCCCGGAGTACCGACCGACGGGAGATCTCTGATGCGGGCATGGTCGTTCCTGTTCTCTGAAGTTAATTGGTCCGCAGTTTGGCGACCGCGTCGTCGTCCAGCTCGATGCCCAGACCGGGCAGGTCCCACGGCGTGATCTCGCCGTTCACCGGGACGAGCGGGTTCTTCCAGATCGGTACGTCGTCGAGGATCGGGTTGTGCTCGATGTTGTACTCCTGCGGGTAGACGCACGACGGCGTACTGACCCACAGGTGCGCGTGTGCCGACGTACCGATCGTCTGTTGCGTGTTGTGCACGGTGATCGGTTTGGTAAAGGTGTCGGCGAGCACCGCGATCTTCTTGAACTCGGTGATGCCGCCGCACTTGATGACGTCGGGCTGCAGGATGTCGACCTTGCCGTCCAGGATCAGGTCCCGGAACTGCCAGGTGGTGTACTCCTGCTCGCCCGCCGCGATCGGGATGTCGACCGCGTCGGCCAGCCGTCCGTACGCCGCATAGTCGTGGGCGGCGAGCGGTTCCTCGAAATGCCACACGCCGAGGTCCTCCAGCGCGTGGGCCAGCTTGATCGCGGTGTGTTCGTAGTACGCGTTGTTGACGTCGACCAGGATCGGGAAGTCGTCCCCGACGAGCTTGCGCACCGCGGTCACGGTGGCGATGGTCTGGTCGAAGCCGTCGTCGTGCATCCACGGCGTCGACGAGTGGATCTTGTAGCCGTGGAAGCCCTTCTCCTGGAAGGACTGCGCGCGCTCGGCCTCCTGGTCCGGTGTCATGCTGCGCGACATCGAGCTCGCGTAGACCTTCGCGCTCTGCCGGTACTTGCCGCCGAGGAGCTGGTACGTCGGCAGCCCGGCCGCCTTGCCGAGCAGATCCCACAGCGCGATGTCGATCCCCGCGATCGCGTTCAGCTGCGCGCCGCCGGGACCGAGCTTGTACGGCTTGGTGTAGAGCCGGCGCCACAGCCGCTCGATATCGGTCGCCTCCTCGCCGATGAGCAGCGGCGCCAGCGCCTGCTCGATGACGCTGTGCGAGACGTGGGCGTTCATCGGGCTGACCTCGCCGACACCGACCAGACCCTCGTCGGTGTGCACCTTCACGATGTGCAGCTTGTCGAGCAGGATGATCGACTCGATGTTCGTGATCCGCATACTTATCCTTTCAGGCCGGACATCGTGATGCCCTGGACGAAGTACTTCTGGGCCAGCAGGAACAGCAGCAGCGGCGGCAGGATCGTCAGCGTCGCGGCGGCCATCATGAGGTTGGTCTGGGTGAAGTACTCACCCTTGAACAGCGCGAGCGCGATCGGCATGGTCTGCAACCGCGTCGAGTTGAGGAAGATCAGCGGGCCGAAGAGGTCGTTCCACGAGCCCATGAAGGTCAGTGCGCCGACCGCGGCCAGGGCCGGCTTCACCTGCGGCAGCATGATCCGCCAGAAGGTGCCGAAGATCGACGCGCCGTCGAGCTTGGCGGCCTCCTCCAGCTCGATCGGTATGCCGCGGAACGCCTGCCGGAGCAGGAACGTGCCGAACACCGGCGTCAGCACGTTCGGGACCCAGAGCGGGTAGTGGGTGTCGATCCAGCCCATCTGGCGGAACAGCATGTACTGCGGAACCAGGTAGACGATGCCCGGGATCATTGCCGTCGACAACAACAGTGCGAAGGCGAGGTTCTTGAAGGCGAAGTTCAGCCGGGCGAACCCGTACCCGGCCAGCGACGCGAACAGCAGCAGGAAGCCGACGTTGAGTGCCGCGAGCTTGCAGCTGTTCAGGAAGAACGGCAGCAGGCCGTGGCCGGCTTGCGAGTAGTTGCCCCACTGGAACTCCGACGGGATGAACGTCGGCGGCGACTGCAGTACTTCGTTCTCCGGCTTGAGCGACGCGCTGATCATCCAGAGCAGCGGCATCGCGAAGACCACGGCGAAGAACAGCAGGACGACGATCAGCACGACGCGACGCGGGATGTGCCGGGGTGGCCGGTTGAAGACCCGGATGGCCTCAGTTGTCATAGTGCACCCACCGCTTCTCCATCCGCCACTGGATCGCGGTGACGACACCGACGATGACGAACAGCACCCAGCCCATCGCAGAGGCATAGCCCAGCCGGCCGTGCCCGAAGGCGGCCTCGTAGATCTGGAAGATGAACACCGAGGTGGCGTTGTTCGGCCCGCCCGACGTCATCACGTAGATGATCCCGAACACCTGGAACGAGGTGATGAACTGCGTGATCGTGAGGAAGAACAGGCTCGGCGTCAGCAGCGGGAAGACGACCGCCCAGAAGCGCCGCCAGGCCGACGCTCCGTCCACTGTCGCCGCTTCGATCAGCGACTGGTCGATGCTCTGCAACCCGGCCAGCAGGATCACCATCGGGTAGCCGACGCCTTGCCACAGCGCGACGATCATCACCGCGATCAGCGCGGTCTTGGTGTCGGACAGCCAGGCCGGTCCGTGGATGCCGATCGTCTTGAGCGTGGAGTTGAACAGGCCGCTGTCCGGGTTGTACAGCCAGAACCAGACGAAGCCGATCGCGACGACGTTGGTGACCGCGGGCGAGTAGTACAGCGTCCGGAAGATTCCGATGCCCTTGATCTTCTGGTTGCACAGGACGGCGAGGCCGAGCCCGATGAAGATCGTCAGTACGACGACGACCACGGTGAAGATCACGGTGTTCTTCAGCGACGGCCAGAACGTGTCGTCGGCGGTGAACAGCTCCTTGTAGTTGTCCAGGAAGAGGAACTTCGGGGAGTTGAGCCCGGTCCAGTTGGTCAGCGACACCACCAGGGAGGCTGCAACCGGGGCGAGCTGGAAGAACAGGACCCCGAAGATCACCGGGCCGACGAACAGCCAGCCGGCCAGGTTCTGCCGCTTCGGCTTGTGCTTCGGGCGCTTGCGGACCTCCGGCCGTCCCGCTTCAGCAGGCGGCGAGACCGTGGGCAGGACAGTGTTGACCATCGCTCACACCTCGATCCCGATGTACTTCTCCTCGAGGAATTCGAGGATCCCCTCGGAGCTGCCTTCCCGGCCGAGACCGGACTGCTTGGTCCCGCCGAACGGTGCCGCCGGGTCGCTGAGCACGCCCCGGTTGACCGCGACCATCCCGGAGTCGATCCGCTGCGCGACCGCGAGCGCCTGCGCAGGATCGCCGTACACGTAGGAGATCAGGCCGTAGATCGTGTCGTTGGCCATCGCGACGGCTTCGTCGACCTCGCTGAAACCGACGATCGCGGTGACCGGTCCGAAGATCTCGGTCTGGTTGATCTCGCTGCCGTGCTTGACGTCGGTGAGGACAGTCGGCGGGTAGAACGCGCCACCGGTCGACGTCTCACCGCCGAGGGCCAGATTGGCGCCCTCGGCAACGGCCCGGTCGACCAGCCCGGCGACCTTGTCGCGCTCCTCCGGCGAGACCAGGGCACCGAGTTCGTTCGACCGGTCGGCGCCCGGTCCCATCGTGACGGCCTTCATCGCCGCGGTGATGCGAGTGCTGAACTCGTCCACCAGCGAGTCGTGGACGTAGAACCGGTTGGCCGCCGTACAGGCCGAGCCGCCGTTGCGCATCTTCGCGACCATCGCGCCCTCGACCGCAGCGTCCAGGTCGGCGCCGGGCAGGACCACGAACGGCGCGTTTCCGCCGAGCTCCATCGACGAGCTGACGACCTGGTCGGCCGCCTCGTGCAGGAGCACCCGTCCGACCTCGGTCGATCCGGTGAAGGACAGCTTGCGTACGGCGGGATGGTGCAGCATCGCGCTCACTGCGGGGCCGGCCGGCACCGGCGTCACAAGGTTGACGACACCGGCCGGTACGCCGACGCGTCGCAGGACGTCGACGACGTACGCCGCGGTGAGCGGGGTCTGGCTGGCCGGCTTCAATACGACGGAGCAGCCGGCCGCCAGGGCGGGCGCGATCTTGCGGGTGGCCATCGCGGCAGGGAAGTTCCACGGCGTGACGAGGATCGAGACGCCGATCGGATCCCGGCGTACGACGATCGTCTTGTCGCCCGACGGTGAGAGGCGGAAGTCGCCGCCGATCCGGACCGCCTCCTCGGAGAACCAGCGGAAGAACTCGGTCGCGTACGCCGCCTCGCCGATCGCGTCGGCGTACGCCTTGCCGTTCTCGGCGGTGATGAGAGCGGCGAGCTGCTCGCGCTCCTCGGTCAGTACGTCGAAGGTCGCGCGGAGCAGCTCGGAGCGCTGCCGCGGCGGGGTTGCCGACCAGCCGGCCAGGGCATCGGCGGCCGCGTCGACAGCCGCGAGGCAGTCAGCCTCGGTGGCCGCGGCGAACTGGGCCAGCTCGGACCCGTCGGCGGGATCGTGGACTGGGAAGCGCCGGCCGTCGGCGGCCGGGCGCCACTGTCCGTCGATGAACAGATCGTGCGGAGAAGTCATCTGATGGCTCCGGGTTTCAGAACGGGTCGGTTCGGTCGCCGGCGTACGCGGCACGAGTGATCTCGAGCAGCGCGTCGACATCGAGCGGGCGGGGGTTGTTGTCGATCAGCCGGGCCGATTGCAGGCCCAGTTCGGCGACGTACTCGAGCTGGTCCTCGGCGAGGCCGAGCTCTTTCAAGGTCGGCGGGATGCCGATCCGATCCAGCAGCGCGTCGACGGCCTCGATACCCGCGAGGGCCTGCTGCTGGGTGTTCCCTGCTTTCGGTACGCCGAAGAGCTTGGCGATCTCCGCGAACTCTTCAACGCGAGCGGGAGCGTTGTAGCGCATGACGTACGGCAGGAGTACGCCGACGCCGACGCCGTGCGGGGTATGGGTCAGGGCTCCGAGCGGGTACTGCAGCGCGTGCGCGGCCGCGGTGCCGGCGACTCCCAGCGCGTATCCGCCGGCGTTCGCGGCGAGCATGACCGCGGATCGCGCCTCCTGGTCGTCCGGGTGCTCGAACGCGATCGGGAGTGCGGTCGCGAGGAGCCCGAGACCCCAACGTGCGTAGGAGTCGCTGATGACGTTCTTGCCGATGAACACGCGACCCTCGGCGAGTGCCGACGGCGGGCGCTGGATCGCGGTGAACGACTCGACCAGGTGCGAGACCGCGTCGGCTCCTGCGCTGGCGGTGAGGCTGGGCGGGCAGGAGTACGTCAGCTCGGGATCGCAGATCGCCACCGACGGGATCAGGTACGGCGAGGAGATGCCGGCCTTCAGTTCCCGCCGGCTGTCGCTCAGGACGCAGACCGGCGTGACTTCGGACCCGGTGCCTCCAGTGGTCGGTACGGCGATGATCGGGAGCACCGGGCTCGGTACGGCGTTCTCCCCGTAGTACTGATCGATCGGGCCGCCGTGGGTGAGCATCAGCGCGACGGCCTTGGCGAGGTCCATGCAACTGCCGCCGCCGATCCCGATGACCACGTCGATACCGGCGTACTCCATCGCGTCGAAGCAGGCGTCGATGTCGGACATCGGCAGCTCCGGAGAGGTGTCGCTCCAGACGTGGACCTCGAGACCGTTGTCCTCGAGATCGGTGAGCAGCTGCGCGAACTCGGGCGACGCGGCCAGCCGCTGATCGGTGCAGACAAGGGCTGAGCTGCCGTACTCCGCGGCGTGCCGTCCGAGCAGAGCGCGCTGGCCGGCGCCGAAGACAACCGTGCGCGGTGCTCGTTGCACGCCGAAGGCAGGGGCGGTGATCGTCATATTCGTGGTCCTTGTCCGGTCGTAGGGCGGGATCAGTCGGCCAGCACGGCTTCGCGCCGCGCCGTATCCCGTGCTGTGTCCAGCCGGGTCAGCTCGCGCCACAGGTCGTCGGCGATCTCGATGCCATCGGCAACCGACTCCTGGTACCGCGCGCGGGCGCCGTCACCGGGCACCGCGACCGGCGTGGCCGGGTCGGCCCGGCGGCTGCGGCGTACCTGATCGAGGTAGTCCGTCGCGGAGTGACGGCCGCCGCTGAGCAGGATGAACAGGTCGCCCTTGTTGCTCAGGTGGTCGTCGTCGAGCGTGCCGCCGACCGCGGTGCCGTACGCCGCCCCGGTGAGGAAGGTGACCATCGCGCCCAGACCGAGCCCGAGGCCGTACCCCTTCGCTCCCCCGAACGGCGCGATCGATCCGTCCTTGGCCGCCACCGGGTCGACAGTCTCGTTGCCGCCGGCATCCAACGCCCAACCCGGCTCTAGGGGTACGCCGCGCAACGCGTGGTCATGCACCTTGCCCATCGAGATCTGCGAGGTGGCCATGTCCAGCACGAGCGGCGGCCGCGCCGGGACCGCGAGCGCCAGCGGGTTGGTGCCGAGCATCGCCTCGGTGCCGCCCCACGGGTGCACGAGCGCCTCGCTGGTGGTGATGCCGAGGCAGACCAGGCCGCGGTCGGCCATCCGGCCCGCGTAGTACCCGAGCATGCCGAGGTGGTTGTTGTTCGTGATCGAGCAGACCGCGACGCCGTACTGCTCGGCTGCCGGGATGATCGCTTCCAGTGCGCGGACGGCGACCACCGGGCCGAGTCCTTGCTGACCGTCGACAGACAGGTAACAGGGGCTCATCCACGTGTGGCAGCCGTTGCTGGTCGGGCTGGCGGTGCCGTTCGCCAACCGCCGCAGCAGTCGCGGCAGGCGCAGCAGACCGTGTGACGGCATCCCCTTCGCCTCGGCGACGACAAGGAGCTCGGCCTGTTGGGCCGCCGCGTCCGTCGGCACACCGGCGGTGAGCAGGAGTCGTTCGGCCAGTGCTTGGGCCGTGAGCAGATCTGTGTGCATGTCGACCATCCCAGGGTGGAGTCGCTGCATTCGTATTCATCGCCCGATGTCTTGGGAGGCTAGATCAGATCGGATACGATTCGCAATGGTCTGTGAATACGAATCCATGATTTCTGCCGACGGATGGACAACAGATGAGCCAGCGCACCACGGTGACTACCGGGCGTTCCGGACGGCCCCGGATGAGTGACGTCGTCTACGAGCGACTGCAGGAGTTCCTGCTGGATGGCCAGATCCAGCCGGGCGAACGGATCCGCGTCGACGAGCTCAGCCGCCGTCTCGGGGTCTCCCAGACCCCGGTCCGGGAGTCGCTGAACCGGCTGGAGGCCGAGGACCTCGTGACCAAAACACATCTGATCGGATATTCCGCTACACCAAAGCTGACGCCGCAGCGGTTCGAGGATCTGTTCGAGGCCCGGTTCCTGATCGAGCCGTACTGTTCAGGCCTCGCCGCCGGCCGGCACCGCGGCGACGAGGTCGAACAACTCGCGCAGATCGCCGCCGAGATGCGCGGCCGCTACCAGGCCGGCACGATGTCGTACGGCGCCTTCGCCCGGGCCGACGCCGACTTCCACGAAGCCGTGATCGCTGCGACCGGCAACAGCTACTTCGGCGAGATCTTCGCCAAGCTCCACTGCCACCTGCAGCTGTTCCGCCTCCTCCGCGACTCGCGGGTGACCGAGGACGCGCTGGACGAGCACGACCTGATCGTCACCGCCATCCGCCGGCGCGACACCGAATCAGCCGACCGGGCCATGCACGCCCACCTCACCGCCTCCCGCGGTCGCCTCCGCTCAGCCTTCGAAACCACCCCCACGCCCCCCGCCGCACCCGCCGCCCCCGCCACCGCCACCGCCACCGAGCCTGCCGCCGCATCCCCAGCCGCACCCGGCGACGTCACCCCCGGGGTGTGAACAGCTCCTGGGGACTGTAGATAGGCAATTGCCTATCCCCAGTCCCCATTGGGTGTTACAGGACCATCAGCGTTCGGGGCCGGAGACCGAGAGCGGGTCGAAGCCGTAGGGCAGCTCGAGGCGGTGGGCGCGCATGAGGTCGGCGTCGCCGAGGAGGTCGCGGGTCTTGCCGTCGGCGACGATGCGGCCGTCGTCCATCAGCAGGCTGCGCTCGCAGAGCTGGAGCGCGTACGGGAGGTCGTGGGTGATCATCAGCAGCGTGACGTCCAGGCCGGCGAGGATGTCCGCTAGCTCTCGACGAGCCGCAGGGTCGAGGTTGCTGGACGGCTCGTCGAGGACGAGTACTTCGGGGCGCATCGCCAGCACCGTGGCGACGGCGACGCGGCGGCGCTGGCCGAAGGACAGGTGATGCGGGGCGAGGTCTGCGTGGTCCTGCATCCCGACCTGGACCAGTGCCTCGTGGACGCGGTCGTCCAGCTCGGCGCCGCGGAGGCCGAGGTTGGCGGGACCGAAGGCGACGTCGTCGCGGACGGTCGGCATGAAGAGCTGATCGTCCGGGTCCTGGAAGACCAGACCGACCTTCCGCCGGATCTCGCCGAGGTGCTCCCGGTGCAGACCGGTGCCGCCGATCTGGATGCGGCCGCTTCCGGTGCCACCGGCAACCGAGCCGAGGATGCCGTTCAAGTGCAGGACGAGCGTGGTCTTGCCAGCGCCGTTCGGCCCGAGCAGAGCGACGCGCTCCCCACGCTCGACAGTGAAGTCGACGCCGAACAGCGCCTGCCGCCCGTCCGGATAGGCGAACACCAGCCGCTCGACCTGAATCGCAGGACCGCTCACAGCCCGACCACCCTCATCGCCTGAGCACTCACGAGCTCACCATCCTCGCCGCAACCGCGACAACGACCGCGGCCACCGAGATCGCGACCCCTTCCATCCACTGCCCGCGCGACGCACCCTGCACACTCAGCAGCGGCATCCGCCCGGTGTAACCACGCGACCGCATCGCCAGATGCACCCGCTCCCCGCGCTCGAAGCTCCGCACGAACAAGGCCCCCACTCCCCCGGCCACCGCCTTCAAATGACCAACTCGGCCGCCCATGTATCCACGGGACTCGCGAGCGACCCGCATCCGGTGCAGATCATCCGACACGACGCTCAGGTAGCGGACCATGAACGACAAGATCGCCACGAGCGTCGCAGGCAACCGCAACCGCTCCAATCCGGCGAGCAGCTCCCGCGGCGCAGTCGTTGCCGACAGCAAGATCGCGGCGATCACCCCGAGCGTCCCCTTCGCCAGCACATTCCACGCCCCGAGAACACCCGACTGCGACAACTCCAGACCAAGCACGGACACCTGCGGACCGGTCGCCACGAACGGCAGGAGCAACGCGAACACGATGAACGGCGTCTCCACCGCGAGCCGCCTCGAGACCACAGGAGCCGGCACCTTGGCCACGGCAACAGCGGCCACGAGCATCCCGGCGTACACGCCGAAGGCCCAGAAGACGGCGGCCGGTGTCGACACCACGGCGAGCACGAAGACGAAGAGGGCGACGAGCTTCACCTGCGCCGGGATCCGGTGGACCGGACTGTCCACCGCCACGAGGAGACCGTCGCCGGTCACAACCGTCACGATGCCTTGTTCGCGCGGAGCGAGGCGAGCTTCGCGATCGCCAGGCCGACGACGATCGTCACCAGTACGCCGATGATCCCCGCCAGCGCGCCGGACACCTGGGCGTTGCCGATCCCGTGGACGCCGTAGTCGGCGAGCGGGCTGGCCGCCACGGCCGAGTCCTTCGCGGCGCCGTCGAATCCGAGCTTGGCGCCCACGAACTCCAGACCGTCCGGATGAGCGCTCGCGAACAGGCTCAGCCCGCCGGCAACAACGAGCGTGACCGCGACGCCGATCCCGAGCGACCGCCCAGCTGGCTTCGCGGCAATCGGCTTGTCCGGCGACACCGTCGAGGTGTTGCCGTCCGCATCGACCAGGACGAGGTCCTGCTGAAGGTGGCGGGCGGCGTACACCAGGTCGGGCCGGGTCGCGACGACCGCGCTCAGCACGGCTGCGGTGATCACCGCCTCGCCGATCCCGACCAGGATGTGCCAGCCGACCATCGCCGTCGCGAGCTTGCCCAGCGGGATGTCGACCGCGCCTCCGATCGCGTACAGCCCGGTGAAAGCCAGCGCCGCGACCGGCACCGAGACAAGCGCACCGACAGTCGCCGCCGGTACGACGCTGCCCACCCGCCGAGGCATCACCTTCAGCAGCGCCCGCGTCAGGAAGTACCCGACCAGGACCGTGATCAGCCCCATCAGTGTGATGTTCGTGCCCAGCGCGGTCAGACCGCCGTCGGCGAACAGCAACCCCTGCACAAGCAGCACCGTCGCCATCACCAGCACGGCGGTCCACGGCCCGACCAGCGCGGCCGCGAGCGCACCACCGAGCAGGTGACCGCTCGTCCCGGCGCCGACCGGGAAGTTCACCATCTGCACCGCGAACACGAACGCCGCCGTCAGACCTGCCAGCGCCGGACCGGTCTCACGAAGCTCCCGGTTCGCCCGCTGGAGGCTGAAGCCGACCGCCCCGGCCGCGATCAGGCCGGTGGCGACGGACGTGGGCGCATTGAAGAAGCCATCAGGAACATGCACACGCACATTCTCGATCTAGTTGCGACTGATTCGCAACAAGCTGGACTACAACGCCTTGAGTGCTTCCCCGATCGCACGGTGGAACGTCGGGTATGCGTAGATCATCTGTCGCAGCGTGTGCACAGGTACGGCGGCGTGCACCGCAACCGCAAGCGCACTGAGCACTTCACCACCGGTCGGCCCGGCGCTCGTCGCGCCGACCAGCACCCCGCGGTCGGCGTCCATCACGACCTTGATGAAACCTTCGTTGCCGGCCTTGTGGATCCAGCCGCGCGTCGAGGCCGGGATCGGGGTCGATCCGGTCCGCACGTTCAGCCCGTTGCCCCGGGCCTGCTGCTCGGTCATCCCGACCGCGCCGATCTCCGGATCGGTGAAAGTCACCCGCGGCATCGCGTGGTAGCTCGCGGTCGGCGCGTCCGGCTCCTGCAGGATGTCGCGGACCGCGATGTCGGCCTGGTACATCGCGTTGTGGGTGAACACGCCGACGCCGGTGACGTCGCCGATCGCCCACACCTTGTCGCCGGCCCGGACGTGCTCGTCGACCTCGATCCGGCGCGCCTTCGGGTCGAGGCCGACCTTCTCCAGCCCGAGGTCCGCCGTCGCGATCCGGCGACCCGTTGCCACCAGCAACTTCTCGCCGGTGGCCGACGCGCCGTTCGCGAGCGTGACGGTGAACGTGTCCCCGGCGTACGCGATCTGCTTGGCGTGCGCACCGACCTTGAACGTGACGCCGTCGCGCTCCAGCGCCTCGCGCGCCAGCACCCCGGACTCCGGCTCCTCCATCGACAGCACCTGGTCGGCGCCCTCGATCACGGTCACCTTCACCCCGAAGCGGGCGAAGACCTGGGCCAGCTCCATCCCGATCGCGCCGCCGCCGAGGACGAGCAGCGAAGCGGGCAGCACCTCGACCTCGATCGCCTCCCGGTTCGTCCAGTACGGCGTACCGGCGAGCCCGTCGATCGGCGGGACGGACGGGATCGTGCCGGTCGCGATCACGATGCCGCGGGTCGCATCGAACTCGCGATCGCCGGCCTGGACCGTGCTCGGTCCGGTGATCGTCGCGCGGTCCTTGATCACGGTGGCGCCCTTGTTCACCAGGCGGTCGACAGCGACCTGGTCGTTCCAGGTGTCGGTCGCCTCCTCGCGGATGCGCTTGGCGACCGGAGTCCAGTCCGGCTGCACGGTCGACGTACCGGCCATGCCCTCGACCCGCCTGGTCTCGGCGATCAGGTTCGCGGCCCGGATCATCATCTTGCTCGGAATGCACCCGTAGTACGGGCATTCGCCGCCCACCAGCCGCGACTCGATGCCGATCACCCGCAGGCCTGCCTGCGCCAATCGTCCGGCCGTCTCCTCGCCGCCGACCCCGAGCCCCACCACGACCACGTCAACCTGTTCACCCATGCGCACAATCTTGCAGAGCGACCCGACCCGGCCAAGTCTCCCCCCGGCGCGTCACCACTCCGTAAGCGGCCGTTCACCGCCGCGCACTAGCGTCCTGTACTCGTAGAAGTGAGGACAAGGTTGTTCGATTTCTCTGGTTTCGGCAGCATCAACATCGAGACAGTCATCGCCCTCGTCACACTGATCGGTACTGCGATCGTGTGGCTGCTCGACCGATACGTGTGGCGCCGCAAGCGGCTCGTCTACCGGGTCCAGGTGGACGCGCAGATCGGGGTGCACCCCCGGCAGAACCGCGCCAAGGAAATGGTCGACATCGAGGTCGTCCACCAGGGCAAGGCGGTCCACGACCCGAGCATCGTGCTGCTGCGGGTCGACAACACCGGCACCGACATCGAGGCCAAGGACATGCAGGGCGCTGTGAAGTTCACTTTCCCGGGCCGCAAGATCGTCCGGATGAAGGTGGTCGAGTCACACCCGCCGGACATCGGTGAGCTGCTCGAGGCCGATATGAAACCGGTCGAGTACGTCGACAAAGACGCGATCACGGTGCCGAAGCTCGCGATCAACCGCGGCGACCACTTCAAGTTCCTGCTCGTGCTGTCGGGTAAGGGCAAGGACGTCACCCACTCCGGGTACCTGGCCGGCGGCGCCAACGGCGGCGTCTACCACGAGCCGCGGCCGCGCGGCCCGGGCCGGCGTACGTTGATCTTCGGCGCGACGACGCTGGTGCTGGTCGGCGCTCTGGTCGCGTTCTTCCTCGTCGACGTGCTGCAGCCGCCGCGGAACTGCGCATCGGGCGAGTTGCGGGTGATCGGGTCCACGGCGGTCGAGCCGACGATGACCGAGTTGCGGAGCGCGTACGTCGCCGAGTGCTCGAACGCGGACATCACGATCGCCGCCAATGGCAGTCGCAGCGGTGTCAGCGATCTGAGCGTGCTGGGTGCCAAGGACGGGAGCGCGGCGAGCAAGGTGATCGCGATGTCCGACGGGCCGGCCGTCGACGCACCGGGCCTGAGCGGCGAGGCGGTCGCGGTCGTCGTGTTCGCCGTCGTCGTCAACCGGGCCGCAGATGTGAACGGCCTGACCACGTCCCAGCTGCGCGACATCTACAACGGCAAGGTCACCAACTGGTCGCAGGTCGGCGGGCGGAACCTGCCGATCCGGATGGTCAGCCGCGTCGGCCCGGCATCCGGCTCGCGGCTGGTGTTCCGCGAGAAGGTGCTCGGCGGCGACCAGGAGCTGGGCATCACCTCGGACGACTGCCGGCGGGACGACGACGCCGCGACAACGACGTACCACCGCTGTGAGGTCGGTACGACGGAGGAGCTGCTGACCCGGGTCAACGAGATCGACGGAGCGATCGGGTACGCCGAACTGGGGAGCGCCCGGAAGTACCCGCAGCTGACGCCGGTGACGATCGACGGCGTCGTACCCGACACGTCCAAGGTGGCCGACCGCTCGTACAAGTTCTGGGAAGTCGAGCACGCTTACACCTACAAGGCACCGGCCACGAAGTCGCTGACCGCGGCGTTCCTCGACTATCTGCGCTCGACACAGGCGCGTCCGGTGCTCGATCGAGGCGACCTTGTTCCGTGCAGCGATCTCCCCGCGGGGTTTTGTGGATAATGCCAGCGGGCCGAGACGATTCGGCAGATAATTTCAGCCATGTACGTCATCGCGCACCTCAGTGACCCCCATCTCGACGGCTCCGAAGAGGCGCGGTCGAGGCTGCAGAAACTCACGTCGTACCTGCGCGAGTTCCGACGGCCGGTCGACGTCGTGCTGGTCAGCGGCGACCTCGCGGACCACGGCCTGGAGTCCGAGTACGCCGAGCTCGCCGCGGAGCTGAAGCTGGATGTGCCCGTGCTGGTGTTGCCGGGCAACCACGACGTCAGCGCGCCTTTGCGCGCCGGTCTCGCGTCGTTCGTCGAGTCCGCGGGTGAGGGGCATCCGGTGCATCAGCTGCACGACGTCGGCGGGGCGCGGTTCGTCCTGCTCGATACGTCGGTGCCGGGTGAGGACCACGGGCTCCTCTCGGCGGAGTCGCTCGCGTGGCTGGACGGCGTACTTGCTGAGCCGGTCGACGGTCCGTTGTTCGTGGCCTTCCATCATCCGCCGTTCCCGCTGAACCATCCTGTCCTCGACCAGTGGCTGCTTCGCTCCGGGCCGGAGCTCGAGGCCGTTCTCCGCGACAAGCCGATCACTGCCATCCTCGCCGGGCATGTGCACAACGGTCTCGCGACCACGTTCGCCGGGCTGCCGTTCCTGGTTGCGCCGGGCGTCCGCTCGACCCCGCCGCTTCCCTTCGAGCCTCCGGCGCCGGGCGGCGGTCTCGTCGACAACACCACGGCGCACCCCGGCCTGGCGCTCCACATCTACAACCCGGGTGCCCCGCTCCAGACCCTCTTCCGCCACCCTGCCTGACCAGTACTGTGCTGACATGTACGTGATCGCGCACCTCAGTGACCCGCATCTCGACGGCTCGGAGGAGGCGCGATCACGGCTGGGGCTGATCGCGTCGTACGTCCGTGCTTCCTCGGTGGACGTCGTGCTGGTGAGCGGGGATCTCGCCGATCACGGTCTGGAGGCGGAGTACGCCGAACTCGCCGGCGAGCTGGCCTTCGACGTACCCGTGCTGGTCATGCCCGGCAACCACGACGTCAGCGCGCCGCTCCGGGCCAGGCTCGCGTCTCTGGTCGAGTCGCCCGGCGAGGGCCACCCGATCCACCAGGTGCGCGAGGTCGGGCTCGCCCGCTTCGTGCTGGTCGACAGCACGGTCCCGGGCGCGGGTCATGGTCTGCTGTCGAAGGACTCGCTGGTCTGGCTGGACGGCGTACTGCGGGAGCCCTTCGACGGACCGGTGTTCGTGGCGATGCATCATCCGCCGCTCGCGCTGCATCACCCGGTGATGGACCAGTGGATGCTGGAGGAGCAGGACGCGCTGGCCGAGGTCCTCACCGGCAAGCCCGTCACAGCGATCCTCACCGGCCACGTGCACAACGCGATCGTCACCTCGTTCGCCGGCCACACCGTCCGCGGCGCCCCCGGCGTCCGCTCGACCGTCCCGCTCCCCTTCGAACCCTCCAAGGCGACCACCGGCCGCGTCGTAGACCCCACCGCCCACCCCGGCCTGGCCTTCCACGCCCACACTCCGGGCGAGCCCCTCCAAACCATCTACAGGTACCCGCGATGACTTTCGAACTGCAGCAGGTAGCCCGCGTCGAGTCCAGTCTCCGCGATCTCGCAGACGCTCCACGTCAGGGTGACGAAGGCGCACCCGATGCCTGGGTCGTCTTCGACGAGTCGGTCCGCGCCGCACTCGCCGACATCAAGCCCGGCGACGAACTCATCCTCATCACCTGGTTCGACCGCGCCGACCGCGCCGTACAGAAGGTCCACCCCCGCAGCGACCCAACCCGCCCACCAACAGGCGTCTTCAGCACCCGCTCCCCCGACCGCCCGAACCCCCTAGGCCTCCACCGAGTAACCGTCCTAGCCGTCGACAACCTCCGCCTCCACGTCAACAACCTCGAAGCCCTCGACGGCACCCCCATAGTCGACGTCAAACCAGTCATCGGCGACATCAGGGACAGATGAGCAAGGAGCACGGGGATGAGTGATGAAGAAGTTGTGCCGGAGAGCAACGGCGTTTCCGTGGTGGAGCTTGCCTCGGTCGACCTGGGAGTAGAGCTGCCGGGCATGGATGGGAAGCGGCTTCGGATGCGGATGGTGACGATCGCGCCGGGCGGGGTGTTCGGGCCGGTTCACGATCACGTGGGCAGGCCCGGGACCGTGTATGTCCTGGAGGGGACGATCACCGATCACCGCGAGGGGATCTCGACCGACTACGGGCCGGGGCTGGGCTGGCCCGAGGACCGGAAGACGCTGCACTGGTTGGAGAACAAGGGAACCGTGCCCGCGGTGGAAATCTCCGTCGACATCGTCGGCGAATAGACATCGGGCGCCGGCGGGAGAACCCGCCGACGCCCGATCAGTCCGATCAGAAGTTGATCATGTGGCCTTCGAGGCCGTGGAAGACCTCTTGGAGGGCTTCGCTCAGGGTGGGGTGGGCGTGGACGTTGCGGGCCAGTTCCTTGGTGGTGAGGTCCCACTTCTGGGCCAGCGTCAGCTCCGGGAGGAGCTCGGTGACCTCGGGGCCGATCAGGTGTGCGCCGAGCAGTTCGCCGTACTTGGCGTCGCTGATGACCTTCACGAAACCGGTCGGGTCGCCGAGGCCGTGGGCCTTGCCGTTCGCGGTGAACGGGAACTTGGCGACCTTGACGTCGAAGCCCTCGAGGCGGGCCTCTTCCTCGGTCCACCCGAAGCTGGCGATCTGCGGCTGGCAGAACGTCGCCCGCGGGATCATCTTGTAGTCGAGCTCCATCGTCTCGTGCCCGGCGATGGTCTCGGCCGCAATGACGCCCATCGCCTCGGCCGCGTGCGCGAGCATCAGCTTGGCGGTCACGTCGCCGATGGCGAATATGTTCGGCACGTTGGTCCGGCAGAAGCCGTCGATCCCGATCGCGCCGCGCTCGGTCAGCTGGACGCCGATCTTGTCCAGGCCGTAGCCGTCGACCCGCGGCTGGAAGCCGATCGCCTGCAGGACCTTGTCGGCCTCGATCGTCTTCTGGGCGCCGTCCTTGCCCGTCACCGTCACCTTCACGGAGGAGCCGGAGTCGTCGATCGAGTCGACCCGGGTGCCGGTCAGTACGTCGACGCCGAGCTTCTTGTACGCCTTGGCGAGCTCCTTGGAGACCTCGATGTCCTCGAGCGGGACGACCCGGTCGAGGAACTCGACGATCGTCACCTTCACGCCGTAGTTCGCCAGCACGTACGCGAACTCGACGCCGATCGCGCCGGCGCCGGCGATCACGATCGAGCCCGGCAGCTCCTCGGTGAGGATCTGCTCCTCGTAGGTCACCACGCGCTCGCTCAGCTGGGTCCCCGGCAGCAGCTTCGTCGTCGCGCCGGTGGCCAGGATGCAGTTGTCGAACGTGACGGTCTCCGAGGAGCCGTCGTTCAGCGTCACGTCGAGGGTGCTGGCGTCGGTGAACGAGCCCCAGCCGTCGAACTCGGTGATGTTGTTCTTCTTCATCAGGAAGTGGACGCCCTTGACCCGGCCGTCCGCGACCTTGCGGCTGCGCTGCACCGCGGTCGGGAAGTCGAAGGTCACCTCGCCGCTGATACCGAAGGTCTTCGCCTCCGTCCGGAAGATATGCGACAGCTCGGCGTTCCGCAGCAGCGCCTTGGACGGGATACAGCCGACGTTCAGGCAGACACCGCCCCAGTACTTCTTCTCGATGATGGCGGTCTTGAGGCCGAGCTGGGCTGCGCGGATCGCCGCGACGTACCCACCCGGACCCGCGCCGAGGACAACAACGTCAAAGTGCGAGGCCATGCAGTGAACTTTAATAGGTCGCCCCAGCGGATCCGACACGAAGGTCGGCACTGTGGCCTGACTCATGGTCACGCTGTGTGTACCGGGGTTCCGTAAGGACCGTCCGACGCCTACGCTGGGGGCGCGCGTGAGGCTATGTCATGGGGGACCGATGGATCTGGGGAGACGTCGGGGGTTGCGATTCGCGGCTTTCGGCACACTGCTGGCAGTTGTCGCACTGCCGGCGTACGCCGACGACCCCACCCCTCCGCCACCCGCCTCCGTGACCGACGTCAACCGGTCGCTCGAGCAGCTCCAGGCCGAGGCCGCCGCCGTCCAGGCGGACTTCGCCAAGGCGACCATCGCCTACACCAAGGCGCTGAAGGACGCGCAGACCGCCGAAGCCGCCGCGAAGAAGGCGGAAGCCACCGCCACGGTTTCCAAGGGCAAAGCCGAGGAGGAGCGCCGCCAGCTCGGCCTGCTGACCGCGCAGGCGTACCAGTTGGGCATCCCGACCGTGATGGGCACCGAGTCCATGCTCTGGTCCCTCGCCCCGGTCGCGGAGAACCTTCAGGAGATCGCCGACCGGCAGACCGCCATCACGCAGCTCGGCAGCACGCAGGTCTCGCAGTACCGGACGGCGATGGAAGCCGAGAACGAGTCGAACCGGCTCAAGTCGGAGGCGGCCACCAAACGGCAAGCCGCGAACGACGCCGCCGCCAAGGCGCAGGATCTCAGCAAGCAGGTGCAGCAGAAGGCAGCGGATGCGTCAGCGGCGATGGCCGACCAGACCGCCGACCTCGACGTCGCCTCCGCACTGTCCAAGCAGCTGCAGTCGGTCCGCAACCAGCAGGCGCTTGCGCGCTGGCAGACGTACCTGACCGAGTTGACGTCCGCGAAGATCACTCCCCCGGCAGCCGCCGTACTCAAGAACCCTGCCAAGCTCCCCGCCGGACTCGCGCCGCTGACCCGTCGCGGTACGCCGGTCCCGGGTGTCGCGTCAGCCGCGGTCGCCGGCCGCACCGTGCGGGTGATGTCCGCCGAGACCATCCGTGCGGTCAACCAGGCCTTCAGCCTCGTCGGCAAGCCGTACGGCGTGGCAGCGACGGGTCCGGACAAGTACGGATGTCTCGGCGCAGCCCGGGTCGCATGGCAGCCGTACACAACTCTGCCGAACCTGGTCGGCAAGGTGTACCCCGACTACCAGGCCGTCCCCAACGCCTGGATCCAGCCGGGCGACCTACTTGTTATGGGCAGCAAGTCGCTCGGCCTCGTCCACATCGGCATCGCGCTCGACAACGGCGAGATGATCGCCGCCGACGAGGCCAAGGGGTCGGTCGTCGTCACCGCCGTCCCCGACAACCTGTACGCCGCCCTCCGTCCGACCCTTGGCGCGCCGGCGAAGCCGCAGGTCGCCCCGGTCGGGACGTCCGACGCGTACGCGTTCCGCTGCGGCAACACCGCGACGTCGTACAACGTCGGCTCCGGCGCCTGGACGTGGCCGCTGCCGGACGGCACCTACGAGATCGGCACGCCGTTCGGTCAGTCCGGGTCGATGTGGGAGACCGGAATCCACACCGGCCAGGACTTCCCCGCACCGGTCGGTACGACGGTCCGCGCGGTGACGTCAGGCGTGGTCTCGGTGGAGCACCCTGCGTGGGCCGGCAACCTGGTGCGCATCGACCACGGGAACGGTCTCGAGACGTTGTACGCGCACCTGAGCCGGATCGATGTGGCCAGCGGACAACAGGTGAAAGCCGGACAGCAGATCGGTGCCGTCGGCAGCGAGGGCAACGCGACCGGCCCGCACCTTCACTTCGAGGTCCGGCTCGGCGGCGATCCGGTCAACCCGATGCCGTTCCTGGCGACCGGTTCGGCCAGCACCGGCTGGGGTGGTTACAGCAACGGCATGATCCCGGCGAGCAAGCTGTGCGGGATCGGCGGCGGGCACATGCTCCGCTGCGACGCCTCCGCGGCGTACCTGCAACTGTCCAGCGCCTACCGCGCCCAGTTCGGCAAGTCGCTGTGCATCACCGACTCCTACCGCTCGTACGCGTCCCAGGTGGACCTGTACGCGCGCAAGCCGTCGCTGGCTGCTCTCCCCGGCACCTCGAACCACGGCTGGGGCGTGGCCGTCGACCTCTGCGGCGGGATCGACAAGTACAACACCACCCAATACCAGTGGATGAAGTCGCACGCCCCGTCGTACGGCTGGGTCCACCCGGGCTGGGCCGAGCAGGGCGGCAGCCGCGAAGAGCCGTGGCACTGGGAGTTCGGCAACCCGGCCAGTTCGTAGCTGCCCGGTAGGCTGAGGTTGTGGCCGAGCATGAGAGTCCCGACCGCACCGATCACAACATCACGTTGGATGCTGCGGACGACCGGTGGGAGTGGCGGCGGAGGATTCGCCAGAATCCGCGCAAGCTGCTGTTCTACCGGATCGGCGTGGGCCTCCTCGGCGGCCTGCTGATCATCGCCGCCCCACTCACCGGCTGGCTGCCGGGCCCGGGCGGGATCCCGCTGTTCATCGCTGGTCTCGCCGTGCTGGCCAGCGAGTTCGAGTGGGCCCAGCGGCTGCTGTACCGGGTCAAGGACTGGGTGAAGGCACTCACCGCCTGGACCGGCAAGCAGCCCGCCTGGCTGAAGACGCTCGGGACCCTCGCGCTGCTCCTCTGCGTGCTCGTCGCGATCTGGCTCTACATGGCCGTGCTCGGCGTCCCGGGCTGGCTACCCGACTCGTGGGAGTCATTCCTGTACAAGCTTCCCCTCCTGCCCTGAGCCCGCGCCGATCGAGTAGTCCGGCAGCTCGATCAGTTCGCTCATCTTCTGCGCCATCTTGATCATCTGGTTGTTGAAGAACGGGATGTCCAGGATCCGGTTCCGCGCCGTCAGCCCGAACCGGGTGGCCGGCGCCATGAACGACCCCGCGCGGCTACCGTCCTGGGTCGTCGACACCGACTTCCGCAGCCGCGCCTCGTACCGATCGAACGCAGTACGGAAGTCGTTGCCTGCCTGAGCCAGCTCGCCCGCCAGCACATAGGCGCCGACAACCGCCGTACCCGTCCCGAGCGCTCCGAAGGTCGCGCCGTACCCCGCGTCGCCGAGCAGCACGATCCGGCCGGTGGACCAGCGATCCACGCTCACCCGGCTGATCGAGTCGAAGTACAACTCCGTTGCCGCCGGCAACCCCTTCAGCAGCTCCGGCACATGCCAGCCCAGACCGGTGTACTGCGCGCGCAGGATCGCCTTCTGCTGGTCGAGGTCGCGCCGGTTGTAGGTCAACTCCTTCGACTTGAACACGAACAGCGTCTGTGCCAGCCCCGGGTCGCGACGGTCCGCGCCGACGCTCGCCAGCTTCCCCGGCACGTTGTACATCAGCGTGTCCCCACTGATCCCCAGCGTGTTCGGGACCTCCCAGCCGCCCACGTAGTAGTCCAGGTGGCGCTCGACCACCCGCTCCTTCGACCACGCCAGCCGCCGTACGACGGAGTGCATGCCGTCCGCTCCGATGACCAGGTCGTACGTGTCCTCGAGCCCGCTCTCGAACCGCACATCCACGCCGTCCGCGTGCTCCTTCAGACTCGCGATCGAGTCCCCGAAGCGGTACGTCGCCTGCGCCCGGCTGTGCTCGTACAGCACCCGCGACAGATCCGCCCGCAGTACCTCCAGCTCCCCGCCGGCGAACTCGGCCGGCAACCGCATCAGCTGGCGACCCGACGCGTCGACGAACCGCATCGCGTTGCCACCGGTCTGCAGCGACCGCAGCTCCGACAGCACCCCCATCCGCTCGAGCACCGTCGTGAATACCTCGCCGCGGAAGTCGACGGCGTACCCGCCATGCCGCAGCGCCGGGGCGATCTCGACCACCGTCACGTCATGTCCCGCCCGACCGAGCCAGAGCGCCACCGACGGCCCCGCCACGCTCGCACCCGATACCAGAACCTTCATCGTCATCCTCCTGAGTAGTAATTGTGTCTGCCGGACACAGTAAAGTGTATGGTAGACACAGTTCAAGTCGGTTTCAGTTCGAAAAGGATCGAAGGATGTCTGACCTGCTCTGGAGCAAGCCCGCGGCGCCGAGCCGCGGCCCGAAGCCGGCGGTGACGCTGGCCGGTATCGCCGAGGCGGGCATCCGGATCGCCGACGCGGAAGGCCTCGACGCGGTCTCGATGCAGCGGATCGCCGGCGAGCTCCCGGTGACGAAGATGGCGCTCTACCGGTACGTTCCGGGCAAGACCGAGCTGATCGCAGTCATGAGCGACCTGGCCATGGGCGCCCCGCCGGACCGCCCTGACCTACCGTGGCGTGAGGCGCTCTACACCTGGACCATGGACCTGTACGACGGCTTCATGCGCCACCCGTGGCTGCTGCTGTCGACCGTCGGCCGCCGCCTGCTGGGACCGAACGAGCTCACCTGGATCGAGCGCGGCCTGGCAGCGCTCACCGACACGGACCTGACCGGCGGCGAGCAGATGGACTCGATCCTGGTCATCACCAGCCACGTCCGGAACATCGCCCAGCAGTCCACGACGTTCCCCGGTCACTCCACCGGTCTCACCGAAGAGGACATGCAGGAGTCGCTGACCCAGATCCTCGCCACCGAGGCCGACCGCTTCCCTCACCTGACCACCGCGATGCATACGGCGTCCGGCAGCGAGAACCAGGGGCTGGAGTTCGGCCTGCAGCGAATCCTGGACGGTCTCGAACTGCTGATCAGCGGTAGGAAAGTGTCGACTTCACAGCATTGAAACGTTGCCGATAGGCCGATGCGGACAGCCCGTAGTGCGACTTGAACCGCCGGGCGAAGTAGTTCTGGTCCGGCCAGCCGACCGACTCCCCGATCCGGCTGATCGGCAGGTCGGTGTGCAGCAGCCGGTCGGCCGCGAGCTCGACGCGATGACGAGACAAGTACGCCATCGGCGGCAGCCCGGTCACCGACTTGAACAATCGAACCAGATACCCGGGCGCGAGGTGCAGTTCGCCGGCCAGGTCGGTCAACGTCCAGTGCCTCGCCGGATCGGCCTCCATCAACCGCATCGCATCGAGTACGGCGGGATGGGTGAGCTCGCTTCGGTCGTCGCGGTCTGTCACGGACCGCGCGACGCAGCTCAGGTACAACGACAGCCAGCCGATGATCTCGCCGCGATTCCGGCTGAGCGGCTGGTCCCGCAGTTGACGCAATCCGTCGAGGTGCCCGACGGCCTCCTTGAGCGTGTCCGGCTCGAGGTGCGTGGAGAGCATTCCGCGGCGCTGCGCGGAGAACGGACCGGTCCACAACAGGTAACCCAGTAAGGGATCTTCGCGTGCCCAGGCCAGTTCGCGGCGGACCAGATCGGCCGAGAAACAGCAGTTGTAGACCTCGAGCGCGTCGCAATCGACGTACTCGTGCCAGACGCCCGGGCGCAGCAGGATCGCGTCGCCGGCCTGGAGTCTCTGTCGTCCGGCGAGGCTGTGGTGGGTGCCCTCACCGCCTGTGACGAGCAGCAGTTCGAAGAAGCTGTGCGTGTGCAACGGGTGGGACTTTTCGTGCACGTGTGGACCGGCGTGCACAACCGTCCCTTCGACGAAGTGCAGCACCGTTCCACGGGTCCTCACCGGCTCGTCGGCCATGGTTCACGATACGGGCCAAGGTGCAGATAGTGCTAGACCGAGTGCACTTCGGGCTACTCGCGGGCGACTGCCGGGCACAGGATCGGGGAACAGGCGAAACGTCCCGCCGACAATCAACTGAAGAACGACCCCGCTGTGTCAGCGCACCCAATGAATCGTTTCACTCGCGACTTGGAGCCTCATGTCGAACCTCGCCGCACCGACCGCCCTCCGCTTCGAGCATCGACCCGCCCCCGCCGTCGGGATCGGTACCGCGACGCCCCGGATCTCCTGGCAGGTCCCGGCCGCGGACGCCGGCTACGCACAGACGGCGTACGAGCTCGAGATCACCACCGGCACGACCCAAGCGTTCACGGTCCAGTCGCCCGATCAGGTCCTGGTCCCCTGGCCGGCTGAACCACTCGGCTCGCGTCAGTCGGCGCAGGTCCGCGTCCGTGTGCGCGGCAACAATGACTGGAGTGAGTGGAGTGAGCCCGCGACCGTCGAGGCCGGTCTGCTCTCCGCCGACGACTGGACCGCGCGGTTCGTCAGCCCGCGGGAGAACCCGCACGGCTCCCCCGCTCCCCTGATCGCGGGTGTCACGACCCTTCCGGAAGGCGTCGTCAACGCTCGCCTGTACGCGACGGCGTACGGGATCTACATCCCCGAGCTGAACGGGCAGCGCGTCGGCACCGAGGAGCTTGCCCCCGGCTGGACGGCGTACCAGTACCGGCTGCGCTACCAGACGTACGACGTGACCGAGCTTGTCCAACCTGGTGAGAACAAGCTCGAGTTCCTCGTCGGCAACGCCTGGTATCGCGGGCGGATCGGCTTCATGCACCAGAAGCAGCTGTACGGGGAGCGCCTCGCCGTACTCGCCCAGCTCGAGGTCACCACCGAGGACGGCCAGGTCCACACGTTCGGCAGCGACGGCTCCTGGACGTCCCGCGAGAGCAACGTCCTCGCCGACGACCTGTACGACGGCCAGACCACCGACCTCCGCAAGCAGCTCGGCGAGCCGACGCCGGTCGACGTACTCGACGCAGACCTGAACCTGCTCGTCGCTCCCGACGGGCCGCCGGTCCGGATCACCGACGTCCTGCCCGCGATCGAGATCAGCACCTCGCCGTCCGGCAAGACGCTCGTCGACTTCGGGCAGAACCTGGTCGGCCGTATCCGGCTCAAGGTCCGCGGCGGCGCCGAGGGCGACGAGATCGTCGTACGCCATGCCGAGGTCCTCGAGAACGGCGAGCTCGGGGTTCGCCCGCTTCGCACCGCGAAGGCCACCGACATCTACTTCCTGGCAGGGCCGGACGAGGTCGTGCTCGACTCGCCGCTCACGTTCCACGGCTTCCGGTACGCCGAAGTCACCGGCGTGAACGCTCTCGCCAAGGAGGACCTCGAGGCGATCGTCGTCGGGACCGACCTGCAGCGGACCGGTTGGTTCGACTCGTCCAACGAGCTGCTCAACCAGTTCCACCAGAACGTCGTGTGGGGTATGCGCGGCAACTTCGTCGACGTACCGACCGATTGCCCGCAGCGCGACGAGCGACTCGGGTGGACCGGCGACATCCAGGTCTTCTCTCCCAGCGCGAGCTTCCTGTTCGACACGGCCGGCTTCCTGACGAACTGGCTCGCCGACCTGGCGGCCGAGCAGCAGAAGGACGGTTCGGTGCCGTACGTCGTACCGGACGTCCTGCGGCACGAGGGTCCGGCCACGGCGGCATGGGGTGACGCGGCAACGATCGTGCCCTGGGTGATCTACGAGCGCAGCGGCGACGCCGGACTGCTCGCCCGGCAACTGGCGAGCATGCGGGCCTGGGTCGACAAGATGGCCGACCTGGCCGGCAGCGACCTGCTCTGGTCCGGCGGCTTCCAGTTCGGTGACTGGCTCGACCCGACCGCTCCCCCGGAGAATGCCTTCGCCGCCAAGGCAGACCCGGACGTGGTTGCGACGGCGCACCTGGCCCGCTCGGCGGAGGTGGTCGGCAAGGCGGCCGAACTCCTCGGCCATGACGATCTGGCCCGCGAATACACCGACCTGGCTGCCCGCGTGCGGCAGGCGTTCGCGACCGAGTACGCGACCGACGGCGGCCGGGTATTGAGCGACGCGGCAACTACTTACGCGCTCGCACTGCAGTGGGCCTTGCTGCCGACCGATACCCAGCGGCAGCGGGCCGGCGAACGCCTCGCCGACCTGGTCCGGACGGCGGGCTTCCGGATCAGTACCGGATTCGTCGGTACTCCGCTGATGGCCGACGCACTGGCCGATTCCGGACATCCTGACCTGGCCTACCGCCTTCTGCTACAGACAGGTTGCCCCTCTTGGCTGTACGCAGTGACGATGGGAGCCACGACGGTCTGGGAGCGCTGGGACAGCATGCTGCCCGACGGCAGCATCAACCCCGGCCAGATGACGTCGTTCAACCACTACGCGCTCGGTGCTGTCGCCGACTGGATGCACCGCCGGGTCGCCGGCCTCGCGGCGGCCGAGCCCGGATACCGCACGATCGACGTACGGCCGCTGTTCACCGAGCAGCTCACGAAGGCATCCGCCAAGCACCTCACGCCGTACGGCGAGGCGTCGGTCGCGTGGACCCGCGCCGACGGGCAGGTCACGCTGTCGGTGACCGTGCCGGTCGGGTCCCGCGCCAAGGTCGACGTACCGGGGCAGGGTCTCGTCGAGGTCGAGCATGGTACGCACGAATGGACCGCTGACGACCCGTACGCCGACCTGCCCGAGCTGGCCGCGGACGCCACGATCCGGCAACTGATGGACCACGAGCCGACCTGGACCGCACTCGCGACGGCGGCCGCCGAGACCGGGGTCGTCACCGACGACGCCGAACTGGCCGCCCGCCTCGAGCGGTACCTCGACCAGCCGGCCGGCGGACTGGTCGAGGCGATCAGCCCGCGTGGATTCACCCCGAGCGCCGAGGCGCTGAAGGCAAAGCTCGAAGCCCTGCTCAACCACTGATCCAGTCCCCCCGACCGACCGCCCCGCTGCTTCTGAACAACATCCCTTGGAGGTCAAGATGAGGTTCCGCCCAGGAACTAGCGGACTCGCGCTTCTCGCCGTGAGTTCGCTCGTACTCACCGCGTGCAGCGCGGGCAGTCTCGGATCCAGTAGTGACTCGGGCAGCAAAGGCTCGGTCGAGATCACGTACCTGATCGGCAACCAGGATCAGGACGTCAAGGAAGCCAACCAGCTGATCAAGGACTTCACCGCGAAGAACCCTGGTATCACGATCAAGACCGAGACCCGCCCGGCCGGCACCGAGGGTGACAACATCGTCAAGACCCGGCTGTCCACCGGCGACATGCCCGACGTCTTCGGCTACAACACGGGGTCGCTGTTCCAGGCGATCGCGCCGCAGAAGAATCTGGTGTCGATCAGCGACCAGCCGTACATCGGCGACCTGGACGACAACTTCAAGAAGACCGTGACCGCCGACGGCCAGGTGTACGGCGTACCGGTCGGCGGGTTCATGGGCGGCGCTGTGCTCTACAGCATCCCGGTCTACCAGAAGCTGGGCCTGAAGGTCCCGACGACCTGGGCCGAGTTCATGGCCAACAACGCCAAGATCAAGGCCCAGGATCCCGGTGTCGCTCCGGTGATCCAGACGTACGGCGAGACCTGGACCTCGCAGCTGTTCGTCCTCGGGGACTTCCACAACGTGTCCGCCGTCGACCCGTCGTTCGCCGACGACTACACCGCGAACAAGGCGAAGTACGCGACCAACCCGGCCGCGCTCAAGGGCTTCGAGCACACCGAGGCCGTCCACGACGCCGGCTACGAGAACAAGGACTTCGCCTCGGCCAAGCTGCCGGACGGGTTGAAGATGCTTGCCACCGGCAAGGGTGCGCACTACCCGAACCTGTCCGGAGTGGTCGCGAACATGGTCGCCACCTATCCGGACGCGGCCAAGACCGTCGGCCTGTTCGCGTTGCCTGGTGACGACGCGAGCAAGAACGGCCTGACCCTGTGGACGCCGGGCGGGCTGTACATCCCGAAGACCACGACCGGCGACAAGCTGGACGCGGCGAAGAAGTTCCTCGCCTTCGTCGCCAGCCCCGACGGCTGTGCCTCGCAGACCACCGCCGGCGCACCGACGGGTCCGTACGCCGTCAAGGGCTGCACGCTCGGCAACGACGTACCGCAGGCGATCAAGGACATGCAGCCGTACCTCGACAAGCCGGGGTCGTCCAGCCTGGCGCTGGAGTTCCTGTCGCCGGTCAAGGGCCCGTCGCTCGAGCAGATCACCGTCGAGGTCGGCTCCGGCATCCGCAAGGCGAAGGACGGCGCCGCGCGGTACGACGAGGACGTCAAGAAGCAGGCGCAGCAGCTCGGTCTGGCAGGTTGGTGAGGTCCGTGACTGTGTCGATCACACAGGAGCGCACCAAGACCGCCCCGGTCACCTCGACGACCGGGGCCAAGGTCTACCGGCCCTATTCGAACTGGTTCTATCTGCCGACCGCCGTCATCTACGGCGTGCTGTTCCTGGTCCCGACCTTCGCCTCGCTCTACTTCAGCCTGACCCGGTGGAGCCTGTTCGAGTCGAAGTTCATCGGGCTGGACAACTTCAAGCTGTTCTTCCAGGAGCCGGCGCTGGTCAAGGGCTTCACCAACACGCTGATCTACGCCGTCATCACGTCCGGGTCGAAGGTCGTGCTCGGGCTGCTCCTCGCGGTGCTGCTGACGTCGCAGATCGTTGCCCGCGGCTACCTCCGGTCGGTGGTGTTCTTCCCGGTGCTGGTCTCGACGATCGGTGTCGGGCTGACCTTCACCGTGCTGATGAACCCGGAGAAGGGCCTGATCAACGAGTCGCTCGGGCTGCTCGGGATCAACGGTCCCGGCTGGCTGACTGATCCGAAATGGGCGCTGCTCTCGGTGGCGGCCGTCGACGTGTGGAAGGGCGTCGGGCTCGCGACGCTCATCTACATCGCGGGCATCGTCTCGATCCCCCGCGAATACATCGAGGCCGCCCGGGTCGACGGTGCCACGTCGTGGCAGCAGTTCTGGAAGATCGTCCTGCCGCTGTCCCGGCCGGCCACCGTGACCGTCATCATCTTGTCGCTGATCGGCGGGCTGCGGTCCTTCGATCTGATCTGGGCGATGACCCGCGGCGGGCCGGGGTTCACCTCGGATGTGATCGCGTCGGTGATCTACAAGCAGTACCAGGCCGGGTTCTACGGGCTGTCGACCGCGGGCAACGTGGTCCTGTTCATCACCGTCACCGCGATCATCCTGCCGCTGTCGTGGTTCCTGAACCGCAAGGAGGTGGACCTGTGAGTACGGCGGAACTCGTCAACCACCGCCCGGCGCGGAAGTGGATCCTCAGCACGGTCGCCATCGTGGTCTCGCTCGTGGTGTTCGTCATCCCGTTCGCGTTCATCGTGCTGACCGCGGTCAAGGACCGGACCCAGTCGGCCGACCTGAGCTTCTCCTGGCCGCACCAGTTCCGCTTCGTGCAGAACTTCATCGAGGTCGTCAAGGCCCGCGACTTCATGCTGGTGATCGCTTTCATCAACAGCACGATCCTGACCGTGGCCAGCGTCACCGGGATGGTGGTGCTCGCGGCCATGGCCGGGTTCGTGCTGCAGCGGCGGAAGAGCCGCTGGAACGGGTTCATCAACTTCCTGGTGCTGGCCGGCCTGATCATTCCGCCGGCCGTCGTACCGACGATCTGGGTGCTGCAGAAGATCGGGCTGTTCAAGACGATGCCGGGGCTGATCCTGATCGAGATCGCCTACGGGTTGTCGTTCTGCATCCTGTTGTTCCGGGCGTTCGTCGCGACGATCCCGCGGGAGCTGGACGAGGCGGCGATCATCGACGGCGCCGGGCCGTTGCGGCTGTTCTTCCAGGTCGTGTTCCCGCTGCTGAGATCGGTGATCGTGACCGTCGTGGTGGTGCAGTCGGTCAACGTGTTCAACGACTTCGTGAACCCGTTGTACTTCCTGCCCGGCGACCAGAACGCGACCGTGCAGCTGACCTTGTACAACTTCTCCAGTCAGTTCACGACGCAGTACAACCTGCTGTTCATGGACATCCTGCTGATCACGATCCCGCCGCTGATCATGTTCCTGTTCTTCAACCGGCAGATCGTGGCCGGCCTGACCTCCGGAGCGATCAAGGGGTAGCGGGTTTGCGGACCAGGTGCGCCGCCTGTGCCTTGTCCTTCTCGCCGGGCATCGCCGCGCGCGTCAGGGTCGCCACCTCGGCGAACCCGGCGCCGGCGAGCAGCCCGGCGACGTCCGCGGGGTCGTAGCTGTAGACCTCGAGGTCGAGGTCGTGACCGTAGGCGTTGCTCAAGTGACGACTGCCGCCGCCGACCTTGAAGCCGTGCACGAGGTAGCCGCCGGGCCGCAGCACGCGGTAGAGCTCGGCGAACACCGCCGGCAGGTCCTCGCGTGGAGTGTGAACGAGCGAGTACCACGCGAGGGCTCCGGCGAGCTCGCCGTCCTTCAGATCCAGGTCGAACAGCGACCCGACCTCGAACCGCAGCTCGGGATACTCCCGGCGCGCCACCTCGATCATCCCCGGCGTCAGGTCGACCCCGAACACATCCAGACCCCGCCCGGCCAGGTAGGTCGTGATCCGCCCGGTCCCGCAACCCAGGTCGCCGACCGGCCCGCCCTCGACCAACTGGGCGAAGTAGTCGAGCGCACCCTTCTCGAACGGATCGTCGTGGTGGTAGTCCCGCAGGATCGCGTGGTAGTCGGCGGCGGCAGTGTTGTATGACCCTTGGATGTCGTTCACGCGAGGACTCTAGAGAGCCCTTCCGACAGTTTCTGGTAGTCCGCGACCGAGTTGTAGGCATGCGCCGACAACCGGATGAACTTGCGGTCCTCGAATCCGGTGAACGTGATCTCGGCCTTCAGCTCGCGTGAGATCCGCATCTTCAGCGCATCGCCGCCGGACAGGTCGACCGAGGACGGCAGCTCGACCAGGCGCATCGTCGTCGGCGGGTGAACGACCTCAGCGACACCGGTCCCCAGCGACTTCGCCAGGATCCGCGCGCCCTCCTCGACCAGCGAGGTGAGCTGCGGACGGCGGGTCGGCCAGTCCAGCTCGGCCAGGACACGCAGCGACTCGGGCGCGGCGATCCACGGCACGTAGTCGTACGTGCCCTGCATGTCGAAGCGCTCCGGCATCCGCTCGTCGTACTCCGACCAGGAGACGATCAGCGGCATCGTTGCCGTGCGCCACCGTTCCGCGACGACCAGCCCGGCGGTCGCCCGCGGCGCGGCCGGCCACTTGTGGAAGTTGCCGGTCCAGAAGTCGGCGCCCGCGGCGGCCGGGGCGTCGATGAGCGCCGGGGCGTGCGCGCCGTCGACCACGATCGGTACGCCGTGCGCGTGCGCCGCCTCGACCAACGCGTCGACCGGCAGCACCTTCGCCGTACCGGAGGTGATCTGGTCGACGATCAGCACGGAGGCGTTGTCGAGCCGGGCCGCGATCAGCGAGACCACGGTCTCGTCGTCGGCCTCGAGCGGGATGTGGACGATGACGATCTCGGCCTGGTGCGCCTTGGCGAACCGCTCGGCGGCGTAGCGGACCGCGCCGTACGTGTGGTCGGTCAGCACGATCCGGCTGCCTGCCGGGATCGGCAGCGTGGCCAGCGCGACGGTGACGCCGGCGCTTGCGTTCGGGACCAGGGCGAACCCGGCACGGTCTACGTCCAGGAACGCCGCCAGCGCCAGCCGGCTCGTGGTGAGCCGGTCGGCCACGGTACGGAACCAGACCATCGGGTTGGCGTCCATCTCCACCCTCAGGGCGGCCATCAGGTCCTGGGTCCGGCGCGGCACAGCGCCGTACGAACCGTGGTTGAGGTGGAGGACGCCTGGGTCGAGGGTCCACAGGTCGGGGCGGGGGCTGAGTACCGTCACCACCCAAACGGTACATACTTCCTGTCGTGTATCCCTACCTCGACCACGACGGCCCGATCGCGATGGCTCATCGAGGCGGCGCGAAACACCCCGACAACATCGGCTACGAGAACTCGCTGCACGCGTTCCAGCACGCGGTCGACCTCGGGTACACCTACCTCGAGACCGACCTGCACGCGACCAGCGACGGCGTCGTGATCGCGTTCCACGACGACAAGCTCGACCGGGTCACCGACCGGACCGGCGTGATCGCCGAGCTGCCCTGGTCCGAGGTCAGCAAGGCCAAGATCAACGGCCACGAACCGATCCCCCGCCTGGACGAGCTGCTCGAGCACTTCCCGGACATCCGGTTCAACCTCGACATCAAGGCCGAAGGCGGGCTGGAGCCGGCGGCCGGCGTGCTCAAGGCCGCGAACGCGGTCGAGCGGGTCTGCGTCTCGTCGTTCTCCCAGTCCCGGGTACGCCGGATCCGCAAGCTGCTCGGTCCGCGTCTGTGCACCGGGTACGGCGAGTTCGAGATCGTGCTGATCCGGTTCCTGCCCTTCGCGCTGCCGGCGGCCGGCGCCTGCCTGCAGATCCCGCAGGCCTACGGGCCCCTGCGGGTGCTCACACCTGGGCTGATCAAACGAGCGCATGCCAGGGGCAAGCAAGTGCACGTCTGGACGGTCGACGATCCCGCTTCGATGCGGACGATGCTGGACGCGGGGGTGGACGGCATCATCACCGACCGGACCGATCTCCTGAAGGATGTCCTGACCGAGCGGGGTCAGTGGCCATAACGGGCACTGAAGTGTTATCCGCGGGTACCCCGGATCGTCCCGCGAACCTGACACACTTCCGCGCATGGGACTTCTCTCCGCCCCGGCCGGTGTGGACAAGCGTGAGTACTGGGGGTTCAGCCTCTACGACTGGGCGAACTCCGGCTATGTCACCACGGTCGGCACCGTCCTCTTCGCGCCGTACCTGACCTCGGTCGCCGAGCAAGCAGCCTGCGGGTACTCCGGGACGACGGACCACCCGTGCCACACGAACCTCGACGTACTCGGGCTCGGCATCTCCCCCGGATCGCTGGCGTTCTACGTCGTGACCGTGGCGACGCTGGTGTCGGCGCTGTTCCTGCCGGTGGTCGGCGCGATCGCGGACCGGATGGCCCGCAAGAAGCTCCTGATGTGCGCGTTCGCGTGGGCCGGCGCGCTGGCGGCCTGCTGCATGGTGTTCGTCGGCGGCGGCCGCTGGGCGCTCGGGGCACTGCTGCTGTTCCTCGGCAACCTGTGCCTGGGCTCATCGCTGGTCGTGTACGACTCGATCCTGATCGACATCGCACCACCGGATCAGCGCGACGCGGTCTCGTCCCGCGCGTGGGCCTTCGGGTACGCCGGTGGGTTCATCCTGCTGCTGATCAACCTCGCCGTCGTCACGGCCCACGACGCACTCGGGATGAGTCAGGGCACCGCCGTACGACTCAGTCTGCTCAGCGCGGGGCTGTGGTGGGGGTTGTTCACGTTCTTCCCGTTCCTGCGGCTACGAGATCGTCCACCGACCAGCGTCGTACAGGTCCGCAGCGGCAACCTGGTGCGGCAGAGCTTCGGTCAGCTGGCCGCGACGCTCAAGCACCTGCGTACCTACAAGATGACGATGCTGTTCCTGATCGCGTACCTGTTCTTCAACGACGGCATCCAGACGGTCATCTCGGTCTCCTCGACGTACGGCGAGAAGCAGCTCGGGTTCGAGACGCAGGTGCTGATCGCGACGATCCTGCTGGTGCAGTTCGTGGCGTTCTTCGGCGCGATCGTGTTCGGTCGGGTGGCGGCGCGGTACGGCGCTCATCGCACGATCGCCGGCGGGCTGGTGATCTGGATCCTGATCGTGATCGCCGGGTTCCTGCTGCCGGCGCACCAGATCGTGCCGTTCCTCGCGATGGGTGCCTCGATCGGGATCGTGCTCGGCGGGACGCAGGCGCTGTCGCGGTCCGCGTTCAGCCAGCTGATCCCGAAGGGGCGCGAGGCGGAGTACTTCTCGCTCTATCAGGCGGGCGAGCGCGGTACGTCGTGGCTGGGCACGCTCGTCTTCGGCCTGGTCCACCAGATCACCGGGTCCTACCGCCCGGCGATCGTGGCGCTCGGCCTGTTCTTCGTGGTCGGGCTAGTGCTGCTGGTCCGCGTCGACATGCGCCGCGGGATCACCGAGGCCGGGAACGCCCAGCCGAGCATCGTCTAGACCACGGAGGCGACGAAGGCTCGTACGTCGTCGGTTGTCGGGCGGACGCCGGTGCGGTCGGCGAAGAGCAGGTGCGCGGAGCCGATCAGCGTGAGGCCGAGGGAGTTCAGGTCGGCGTCGGCACGGATGCGGCCGAGGTCCTGCTCTGCGGTCAGGTAGTCGAGGATGATGCGACCGGCGTCGGTCAGGATCGGTACGCCGGTCGGCACGGCCTCCCGCAGCCGGGCCCGCAGGCCGTCGCGCGAGATCGTCAGGCTGACGATCGCCACCGCAACCGAGCCGAACAGGTCGGTCAGCATCGTCGTCAGGTTGTCGACGACGGTCCCCTGTCCGACGGCGTTCCGCAGTACCTGCGCTTGGTCGTCGAGGCGGCGGATCCGGTCCAGCACGAGCTCGGCGAGGAAGCCGTCGAAGTCGGTGAAATGCTTGTGCAACACGCCCTTCGCACACCCCGCCTCGGTCGTCACTGCGCGGCTGGTCAGCGCCTCAGGCCCGTCCCGCAGCAACACCCGGTCCGCCGCATCGAACAACAGCTCCCGCGCATCCCGCATCGCGACACCGGTCGGCACGAACCGCTCCCTTGACATGAGTGGGCACCCGCCCACTACCGTGGGCACATGCCCACTCTATCGTCGAACGACCCCCATAGACATCGTGAGATGGCCGAGTCGTTCGGCTCCGATGCGGAGCTGTACGACCGGGCTCGGCCTCGTTACCCGGATGCTCTGATCGACGCGATTGTTGCCTCGGCGCCTGGTCCTGCAGTTCTCGACGTCGGGTGCGGGACAGGGATCGCCGCGCGGCAGTTTCAGGCTGCCGGTTGTCAGGTGGTCGGTGTCGAGGTGGATGAGCGGATGGCAGCGTTCGCGCGTAGTACCGGCGTCGAGGTCGAGGTGTCGTCCTTCGAGACCTGGGATCCGGCCGGCCGCACCTTCGATGCGCTCGTCGCCGGTATGACCTGGCACTGGATCGACCCGAGCGTTGGTGCCGCGAAGGCAGCCGACGTACTCAAGCCGGGCGGCCGGTTCGCGGTCTTCTGGTATGTACTCCAGCCGCCGCCCGACCTAGGCGCCGCCTTCGCCGCAGTCCACCGCGAGGTCCTCCCCGACAGCCCAGTCAATTCGCGGGTCGCCGCCTCGCCGCTCGGGGCGTACGAGCAGTTTCTCGACCGCGCCACCGACAGCCTCACCGCGACCGGCGCGTTCACCGACCTCGAGCGTCCGACGTACCCGTGGAGCCGCTCCTACACCCGCGACGAGTGGCTCGACCAACTCCGTACGAGCGGAATCGCCAAAGCACTCGCCGACGCCGGCAAGCTCGACGAGATGCTCAAGCGAACCGGCGCTGCCATCGACGCCGCCGGCGGCAGCTTCACCCTCGACTCCACCGCGGTAGCCCTCACCGCGACCCGAAACTAACGTGCGCCCGGCCGGGGTGCTGGCCGGGCGCACGGTCTGTGGTGGATCAGCGCGACGACGGGGTCGCGCTCGGGTTGCGGCCGCCGAAGCCGCCGAGGGAGCCCTGGCGGACCGAGTTCGCGGTGATGGTCCCGTTCGCGGTCTGGCCGGTGACGACGACCTGCTCGCCGGCCTTGAGATCGGCAGCGGTCCCCTTGGAAGTGATCTCGTACGTCGTATCGCCGTTGAGCTTCACCGTGACGTTGCCGGTCTGCGTCTTCACGACCAGCTCGGAACTGTTCGACGAGACGACAGTACCGACCGTGCCGCCGCCACCCGGGAACTGCCGCTGCCCCTGGCCCTCCCCGTTCTGACCGGTCCCTCCCCCGCCGTTCTGCCCGCGGAAGCCGCCGTACCCGCCGGCGCCTCGCCCGGCCTGCGGCTGGTTCGACGAGCTGTCCGACGAGAACGCCGCATGCAGCCCGGCCCCGCCGGCGAGCCCGACCGCGAGCACGACGACCCCGGCCAGGATCGCGGTCGCGAGCGGCAGGGCGAGAGTCTTCTTCGGCTTGAGCGCCGAGTCGACCTCCTCGTCGGACCCGATCTGGGCGAACTCGTCGGGCGTCTGGTTACTCATTGAAGGCCTCTCACTCGTGTCGTAGTGCGTCGATGGGACGGAGTCCGGCGGCTCGGTGCGCCGGCATGCTGCCGAAGAACAGGCCGACCGCCGCGGACACGCCGAGCGCGAGTCCGATCGACGACGGCACCAGCGCCGGCTGCACACCGGCCAACTGGAAGCGGGTGACGATCAGCGCGACCCCGACGCCGACCGCGCCACCGAGGAGGCTGAGCAGCGTCGCCTCGATCAGGAACTGCCCGAGGATCGTCCGCCGCCGGGCGCCGAGTGCCTTCCGGATCCCGATCTCACGGGTCCGCTCGGTGACCGTGACCAGCATGATGTTCGTGACGCCGATCCCGCCGACGACCAGGCTGATCGCGGCGACCGTCGCGAGCAGCGCGGTGAAGGTCGCGGCGGTGTCCTGGCTCGTCTGGAGGATCTGCGCCGAGTTCGTGATCCGGAACGGCGAGGTCTGATTCGTCGGCACCTGGTGACGAGCGGTCAGCAACTGCGTGACCTCGGCCTGTGCGGTGTCGACCCGATCGGTGTCCTTGGCCTGGACGACGATCTGGCTGAGTGCGCCGTACCCCGCCTGCGTCGCGCGGAGCGTGCTGATCGGCACGATCGCGGTCGCGTTCGGGTCGTTGAACCCGGTGCTGTCCTTGCTGGCCAGCACCCCGCGGACGACGAAGTCCACGGCGCCGAGCTTGATCGTCTGGCCGACGGCGCTCGCGGGCCGGGTGAACAACTCGGTCGCGGTCGTCTGCCCGAGCAGGATGACCCGCTGCGAGGTGTCGACGTCCTCCTGGGTGAAGGACGCCCCGATCCCGACCGGCGTGTTCGTGGCCGGCATGTACGCCGGCGTCGTACCGATCACCTGGCTGACTGTGTAGCTGGTGTCGCCGTTGGTCGCCGTACTTCCGCTGCTCGTCATCACCGGGGCGACCGACGAGACGTCGGGCGCGAGCCGAGTGTCGGCCAGCGCGGCCGCATCGTCGAGGGTCAGGCTGTACTGCTGCGACGCCGGTCCGGCCTGGCCGCGCTGGAAGCCGCCACCGCCACCGGTCGTGGAGACCGTCAGCAGGTTGGTACCCATCGCCTCCAGCCGGGCCTGGACCGCCTTGCCGGAGCCGTTGCCGACAGCAACCAGGACGATGACCGCGCCGACCCCGATCGACACGCCGAGGACGGTGAGCAGGGATCTGAGTTTGTTCGCCGTGAGGCCGCGGAGCGCGGCCCCCATCAGGTCGCGGGGTGACATCAGCGCGTCACCTCGTCGGAGACGATCCGGCCGTCGGCGACCTGTACCAACCGCCGGGCGCGCGCGGCGACGTCGTGCTCGTGGGTGATCACGATGATCGTCCGGCCGTCGTCGTGCAGACCGTCGAACATGCCCAGCACCTCTTCGGTCGAGTGCGCGTCCAGGTTTCCGGTCGGCTCGTCGGCGAGCAGGATCCGCGGCCCCGTCGCGAGCGCCCGGGCGATCGCGACCCGCTGCTGCTGACCGCCGGACAGCTGGTTCGGCCGGTGCCCAGTGCGGTCCGCGAGACCGACGAGCTCCAACGCGCGGTTGGCGCGCCGGCGGCGCTCGGCCCTGCGCAGGTGTGCGTAGGTCAGCGGCAACTCGACGTTCGCCAGCGCGGTGGTCCGAGGGATCAGGTTGAACGACTGGAAGATGAACCCGATCTTGCGGCCGCGGACGAGCGCCTGCTGGTCCTCGCTCAGCCGGGCGACGTTGCTGCCGTCCAGCCAGTACTCGCCGCGCGACGGTACGTCGAGGCAGCCGAGGATGTTCATCAACGTGGACTTGCCGGATCCGGAGGAGCCCATCACCGCGACGTACTCCCCCGCGTCGACCCGCAGCGACACACCCTGAAGAGCGTGTACTGCGGTCTCCCCGTGGCCGTACGTCTTGGTGACCTCCCGGATGTCGATCAGGGCGTCAGCGGCCACGGAAGCCACCACCACCAGCACCGCCGGTACCAGCGCCGCCACCCCCGCCGAAGCCGGCTGGGAACTGTCCCGTTCCGGTGCCTTGCCCCTGCCTGCCGTTCTGGGTTGTGCTGCTGCCGATCGCGCCCTGCAGCAACTCGATCTGGTCGCCCTCGTTCAGGCCGGACGTGATCTGCGTGAAGCTGTCACCGCGTACGCCGACCTCGACGTCCCGCGTCCCGCTGCCGTCAGCCATCGTCACGGTGTACGTCGTACCGCTCGTCGCGATCGCCGTACTCGGGACGTAGAGCGCGTTGGCGGCCTTCGCCGTCTGGACCGTGACGTTCGCGGTCTGGCCGATCCGGGCGTTCGCGGGGAGCTTGGCGAGGCTGAAGGTGGCCGAGTACGAGACGACGCCGTTGGTCGTGGTCGGGGTCGGCGAGACGGACGCCAGCGACGCGGTGAGCGTCGTACCGGGCTCGGCGTTCAGGGTCACGGTCGCGGACTGGCCGGCCTTGATCTTGATCGCGTCCGCCTCGGCGAACGCGGCGATGACCTGGAGGGCCTTGAGGTCGGCCATGTCGACGAAGCCGGTGCCGGACGTGGACGACGTGGTCGAGCTTGACCCTGTACCTGAGGTTGAGCCTTGACCGCCGGTGCTACCGCTCCCCGACGTACTGCCTGAACCCGAGCTCGACCCGCCGCTGGACGAGCCGACCGAACCGTTGATGGCGGTGATGGTGCCGGCGATCGGCGCCTTCAGCGTGGTCGCGTCGACCGTGGCCTGGGCGCCCTCGACGTTCTGGTCGGCCTGTTCCTTGTCCGCCTTGGCCTTCGCCAGGCTCGCCTCGGCGTTGCTGACGGCAACTTGCGGACTCTGACTCTGACCCTGACCTTGAGACTGGGTCTGCTGTTGTTGCTGTTGACCGTTCGTCGCGGTCGGCGTCGGCGACGGAGAGGCGGAGGCCTCCTCGGCCGCTTCGAGCGCGTCCTCGGCGTCGCTCAGTGTCTCGTCGGCCGCGCTGACCGAGTTCTCGGCGGCGATTTGGTTCTGCTGGGCGATCACGAGCTGGCGGTTGGCGTCCGACGGGTCGATCTTCGCGATCGCGGCGCCCTTGGCCACCACCTGACCGACCTTCACCAGGACCTGGGTCACGGTGCCCGAGGTCTCGAACTGCGGCGACGCCGTCTGGGAGCTCTGCAGGGTGCCACTGGAGCTGACGCTCGCGGTCACCTCACCGCGCTGGACCGCCACCGTCGGCCGGGTCGCGCTGGCGGCCGGCGGATCCTTCTTGAAGAACAGGAAGTAGGCGGTGACGGCGATGACGAGCACGATGGCGACCAGCGCCACGTTCACGAAACTGAGGCCACGGATCTTGTGGCGGGGTAGCACCATGGATGCAGACGTTAAGGACAGATGCTGAGGAGGAGATCCTCGATTCCTGGCAACAGGCTGTGAACCGGATATCGATTTGGTGCGTCGTACCTCGGGCGGTTCGCGACACACCGTGATCTGTGAACACCCGACGACAGCCGGTCACGACAGCACTATCACGGGCCGTCAGGTGCGTACATACGGCTCGGACATGCCAAAATGGGAATGATCCGGGCCGGCCGACCGTTGGCACGGATGACGATCTCGGAGGTTTGACATGTCTAATCGCGTACTGCGTGGTTCGGGGCTGGGTGGGGTCAGCTTCGAGGATGACCGTGGTGTTGAGTTCGCTCCCCGCCAGATGATCACGTACGACTGCCCCCGCGGCCACGTGGTCGAGGTCACCATGGCGCATGACGCCGAGGTGCCCGCGGTCTGGGAGTGCCCCCACTGCGGCAGCGAGGCCGCCCGGTCCACCGGCGAGAAGCCGGAGCCGAAGCAGGAGAAGCCGGCCCGTACGCACTGGGACATGCTGCGCGAGCGCCGGAGCATCTCGGAACTCGAGGAGCTGCTGGCCGAGCGGGTCGAATTGCTCCGCAAGGGCGAGATCGGCCCGGCGCACCTGCACCGGACCAAGCGCACGGCCTGACCCCATGTGAGAACCCTCACCGCAACGGCGCGGTGAGGGTTTCTTTCTGCCCCGATTTGCCTAAAGCCTTTAGGTAATTCCATAATGAGTTATGGCTAGAGCAGGGTTGACCGGCGAGCGGCTGGCACAGGCGGGCGCCGAGCTGGCCGACGAGGTCGGCTTCGACCAGGTCACCGTGTCCGCTCTCGCGCGGCACTTCGGCGTACAGGTCGCCAGCCTCTACTCACACGTCCGCAGCTCCGCCGACCTCAAGGCACGCATCGCCACGGTCGCCCTCACCGAGCTGGCCGACCAGGCCGCAACCGCCGTCGCGGGCCGAGCCGGTCGCGACGCGCTGTCCGCGCTGGCCGACGTCTATCGCGACTACGCCCGCAAACATCCGGGCCGCTACGCAGCAACCCGCTTCGTGCCTGATGGCCTGGCTCCTGAACACGTCGACAGTGGACGACGGCATTCGGAGCTCGTCCGGGCCGTTCTCCGCGGATATGACCTCGACGAGCCCGCCCAGACAGACGCCGTACGCCTGCTCGGCAGCACGATCCACGGCTACATCCAACTCGAATCAGCGGGCACGTTCGCCTTCAGCGAGCCGAGCTCCGACGACAGTTGGCCACGCATCATCGACGCCCTCGACACCCTCCTTCGCAGCTGGAGCTGACCTTGATCACGACCCCCATCACCATCGACCTGCTCCGCGGCGCGCTTGAGCTCGAACCCACCGGCCGCGGGTTCCTGCCCCACCGGTTGCCCGCATGGGCGCGCGCGCAGTACGACGACGGCCAGATGACGATGGTCGAGTCGCAGCCCTCCGGCGTCCGCCTCGTCTTCTCCACCCGAGCGACCGTGGTCGAGCTCGACACGCTCCCGACGAAGCGCGACTACACCGGCGCTCCCCCGCGCCCGGACGGCGTGTACGACGTACTCATCGATGGCCAACTCTTCACGCAGCTCACCGCGACCGGCGGCGACGTGATCACCATCAACCTGATCACCGGCACCACCGAGACCCGCCAAGGCGAGCCGCAGACTCTGCACGTCACGGGACTGTCCGCAGCGGCGAAGACCGTCGAGATCTGGCTGCCGCACGACGAGACGACCGAACTCGTTGCCCTGCGCACCGATGCCCCGGTCGAACCGGTCCCGACCTCGCGCCGCGTCTGGCTGCACCACGGCAGCTCGATCAGTCACGGTTCGAACGCGACCCATCCGACCGGCACCTGGCCGGCCCTCGCCGCGGCCCAGGCCGGGGTGGAGCTGGTCAACCTGGGCTTCGGCGGCAGCGCGTTCCTCCAGCCGTTCATCGCCCGGACGATCCGCGACACGCCCGCCGACCTGATCAGCGTCAAGCTCGGCATCAACATCGTCAACTCGGACAGCCTCCGCCTCCGCTCGTTGACGCCGGCCGTCCACGGCTTCCTCGACACCATCCGCGACGGCCACCCCGACACACCGCTGCTGGTCGTCTCCCCCATCCTCTGCCCGATCCACGAGGACACACCCGGCCCGACCGGTTGGGACCTGTCCGCGCTGGCCGCCGGCGAACTCCGCTTCGTTGCCACCGGCAACCCCGACGAGATCCCGGCCGGCAAACTGACCCTGTCGGTCATCCGCGCCGAGCTCGCCCGCATCACCGCCCAGCGCGCCGTCTCCGACCCCAACCTCCATTACCTCGACGGCCTCACCCTGTACGGCGAGGCCGACAACGCCGCCCATCCGCTGACCGACGGCCTACATCCAGGCGCCGAGACCCACGAGTCGATGGCGGCGCGGTTCACCGAACACGCCTTCAAGGGCGCCTTCAGCGCGTGAACCCGGTCAGGCCGCCGTCGTACCGGCTCGGGCGATCGCCTGGACGGCGCGGACCCGCCCGTCGGTCAGGGCCTCGGTCAGGTGAGTCACGCGCTCGCGGAAGGTCGGGACGAACGCGTGCAGTCCGAGCGGGCTCGGTGGTTGAGACTGGATCATCCGCATCATGGCGCCGACCTGGTCGGTGAGATCCGCCCAGTGCGTGACGGTGAAGCCTGCAGCCTCGATCTCCGTACGCAGAACGCTCGGCGGGACCAGGAAGCTGTGCTCGGGGCCGTCCGCCCAAGGCAGCGGATAGTCGAGCTCTCGGCCGTCGCCGGCCATGATGTCCCAGAGCGCGAGCCGCCCGCCATCCCGCAGTACCCGCCTGGCCTCTTGGTACAGACGGTCCTTGCGCGCCACATTCATCTGCACATGCTGGCTGAACACGACGTCGACGGATCTGTCATCCAGCGGCAGCGAGGTCACGTCTCCCTGCCGTACGACGATCTTGTCGTCGAGGCCGACGAGCCGGTTGAGCCAGTGCGCGGTCTCGCAGTACTCGTCGGACAGATCCACAGCGGTCACAGCGCAGCCGAAGCGGTCCGCCAGGTATCGCGCTGTACCGCCGATGCCCGAGCCGTCGTCGAGCACCTCGCTCTCCGGCGTCAGCTCGAGCAGGTCCACCAGTTGCACCGTCGCGAGCCGCCCGCCGGTGTGGTAGTCCTCGACCAATGCGAGATCTTCCGGCTTCAGCCCATCGAGGTCCTTGCCCGCAGCAACCAGAGCTGCGGTGATCCCGTCCCGCACTCTGCCGGTCACGTACTGCGCGGGAACGGTTGAGTCCTTCATACCAATGCCTCCTTGACGCCGTGCTGGCCGGCGAAGCGGGTGATCGCGTCAGCGAGGAGCGCCGGTTGTTCGCTGGTGGTCAGATGGCCGCCGGGGAACGTGACGATCTCGGCGTCGGGCACCCGTTCGCGGGTGACGTCGACCTGGCGGTGCTCGTACGGGTCTTCAACGCTCCCACCGACGGCGATGGGCACAGCGCCCTTCAGCTCGCGGGCAATCGCGGCGAGGTCCCAGCGGCCGGCATTGCGGCGGTGTTCCTTGACGAAGCCCGCGCCCTCATGGAGGAACCTCGCACCGTCGCGCCGTACCAGCGCCGACCACACCTCGGCCATTTCAGCCTCACTCGGCTCGTTGCCCTTCGAGTACAGATTCGCCTGCTTGAAGCCCTGCGCGAGCACCATCGGCGACTTCTGCGAGCCCTTGGCCACAAACGCCCCGAGCGGCGACCTCAGCAGCGGCGTACCGCGCCACGGATGCGAGTGAGCGTCGGCATACAGACCGCCGTTGATCATGAACACCGCAGTGATCACAGGCCCACCCGGCCGTTCCAGTTGCCGGCGCAACAACTCGAGCAACGCCAGCGAGGTGTAGTCGAACGTGACCACGGCGGTACGACGTACGCCGAGGTGCCGCCACCATGCCCCGATCAGATCGGCACGCTCCACGGTCGAGTACGGATAGCCCCTCGGCTTGTCGGAGTCGCCCTGGCCCACCGGTTCGACGTACAGCCGTGGGCCGAGCTCGGCCGGCAAGAGCCGATCGACCTGCGCCCAACCGTATGAGCCCTCGGGGAATCCGGGCAGCATTGTCAGCCACACCGTGTCCGGACTCGCCGCACCGGTCTTCCGGCCGAAGACCCTCATCAACCCGGCCCTCGCCTCTCCCTCCGCGTGAGGCAGCAGACGAGCTGCCGCGGCGTCGTACCAGCGGCGCTCACCGCCGCCGAACCACTCCTCGGCCGTCACAAATGCTGTGCTTTTGTCGTTGTCCTCTTGCCGCTCTGGTTCTGCGACTGTGTTCCCGTCCATCGGACGCCTCCCTATTTAGTGGACACTGTCCACATTAGCGGCCTTGGTGGACAGTGTCCACATTGTTATGCTGAGGGCGTGACGACGGCCGATCCAGCACCGGAAGCTCCGCCCCGACGACGGCGCCCTCGCGGTGACGTGCGCGCCGGCCTGGTCGCGGCCGGGGTCGAGCTGGCTCGCGCCGGCGGTCCCGACGCCGTCGTACTGCGGGAGGCGACCCGCGCGGTCGGCGTCGTACCGAACGCTGCCTATCGGCATTTCGCCGATCGCGACGAGCTGCTCGCCGAGGTGTGTGCCGCCGCGATGCTCGAGCTGGCTGACCGGATGACTGCCGAGATCGCCCGCGTTCGCGGCAAGCGCGGCAACCCTGCGGCCGCTCAGCGTCGCCTGGGGGCGATCGGTACGGCCTACATGCGTTTTGCTCACGAGGAGCCCGGTCTGTTTGCCGCGGCGTACGCCCTTCCTGAGCAGCACGCGTACGGCACCGCGGCGGAGCCTGACCGCACTCCGTTGAGCCTCTTGCGCGCCGCCTTGGACGAGCTGGTTGAAGCCGGGGTCCTGTCGGCTGTGCGCCGTGAGGGGATCGAGTATCCGATCTGGGCCACGGTGCACGGCACGGCGACCCTCACGACCTACGGGCCGCTCCGCGACCTCACGGAGTCGCAGCTCCGCCAAGTTGAGGCGCAGACCCTCGCCTTCATCGGCAACAGCTTCACGCAGTAGCTGTCAGGTCGGCGGCCGTCTGGTCGGCTGCGGTCGTGAGGCCCGGCTGGAGGCGTCGTACGACTTCCAGGTGGTCGGCGGTCCAGAGCATGCGGATCGCGGTCGGCGTTGCCCGGCCGTCCGCGTCGTACAGGTCGCGGCGAACGGCCTCGAGCAGGCGGTGCTTCGTCTCGTGGTCGTACGCGAGCGGCTCGGGGATCTTGCCTTGTACGTCGAGGGCGGCGGCGAGGGTCGTGTACCAGTTGAGCAGGCGGTCCGCCAAGGCGAGCAGGGCCGACTGAGCGGCAGCACGGTCGTCGGACGGCGGCTGGCCGTCGGCGTACCGCTCCCACAACTCCAGTACGGCGTCCGCGGCCAGGCGGACCGCGACGACGCCGGTGACGAGTGCCGTCATCTCGCTGAGCGGGATCGGCTTCGGGCCGCGTTCGGCGAGGTACGTGCGGAAGGCGTCGTCGAGTCGACGGGCTGCAGCGGCGGCTCGGCGGCTGTCTTGTGGTGTGGTCGGACGGGACCCGGGCGCGCAGCAGGAGACGGCGTACCCGACGGCGCCGACGAGGTAGTTCACGCTGTCGACGTACGCCTCCGACAGCGCTTTGCCGACTGCGGCGGATGCTCCTCTTGGCCAGAACAACAGTCCGACCAGGACGCTGACCGCGCAGCCGAGGGCGATGTCCTCGATGCGGAACAGGATCAGCGACCAGCCTTCCGGCGCGGCGATGTTGAACAGGATCACCAGCGTGACGGTGAACGCCGCCTGCCCGGCTGCGAACGAGACCGCTGCGGGCACGATGCCGGCGAACAGCACCGCGATCGGCAGCAGGATCCACAACGCGATCCTGTTCTCGCCGATGAGAGCCAGCAGGCCAGCTCCTAGGACGGAGCCGACGACTGTGCCGCCGATCGCGCGGTACGCGTTCTGGCCGGTGTTGAGCGCGTTCGAGCGGAGTACCGACAGCGCTCCGAGGATGACCCAGAAGCCGTGCGCGACGCCGGTGAAGTTCGCGACGCCGACCGCGATCGCGAGGCCGACGGCGCCGCGGATGCTGTTGTGCAGCCAGACCGAGTGCGGCTCGAGGTGTGCGGCGGCGCGTTCGGCGGCGCTGGCGAAGGGCGCTGTCAGTGACTTCGGCTCGCGGCCGAGTAGGCGATCGGTCCAGCCGCGCTGGTCCGCGACGCGAGCGGTCTCGACGTTCTGTCCGATCAGCAGTACGCCGAACGCGAGCTCCTGCGCCCGGAAGGACACGTTCAGGGCGCCGAAGAAGCTGGCCATCCCTGTGTTTCGTACTGCTGGCAGGCGAGCGACCGCGCCCTTTTCGAGCGCGGTGACGGCATCCCGGAGGAGCGCTGTCGCGGCGGTCAGTTTGTCCGGTGCGAGGGTTGGGTCTTCTAGTAGCTCGGCGCTGAGCTCGAGGACGGTCGCCGCGGCGAAGTGGACGGCTGACGAGTCCGGGTCGTCCGCGGCTCCGCGGGCAGCGGCCGGGCCGGATTCGTTGAGGATCGTGGTCAGCCAGGTGAGCTCGTCGACGAGGCGGACGAGTGCTCTGGAGCCGGTCGAGAGGCCGGTGGGTCGGTAGGGCGTCGCGGTGAACGTACGACGGAGCTCATGGATGAGGGTGGTGGTCTGTTCGGTCCGCATTGTGCAGACATCGACGGTGTCGCTGGCTTCGGCACGCAGTTGCATCGCGGCGGCCCGGCATACTCGCGCTGCTGGAAGGCCGAGCGGGTCGACTGCGGACCGGGGCCAGAGAAGCAGCACGGCAAGGACGGCCGCCAGGCCTGCGATCGCGACACCGGCGAGCCGGTCCGGCAGCATCGACATGGGCGTTGGCGTTGCCACCGAGAGGATGAACGCCAGCAGCAACGAAGTACTCGCGCCAGCCAGCACCGAGCTGACAACACCGGCGAACAGTACGGCGAAAGCCACGACGACCGTGCCGACGATCGCGGACCAGACGGACTGGCCGGCCAACGTACCGAGCGAGACGAGCACGAGCCACGCGATCGCGAGCTGAACCTGCGCCCGCAGGCGCTGGATCGTGCTCCCCGAGAAGTCGACCAGCAACAACATCGCAAACGCCCCGAACGCCGCAAACGTCGCGACGACCGGCGCCCGTAGTACCTCCGCACAAAACGCAAACAACGCCGGCATAACCAACGCCGTCCGCCCCGCCCGCCGAGTAGCAGCCAGCCCACCATCCCGCCCCCGCAACCACCCCACAACCCGCCCAACGCTCGCCACCCCGCCAGTCTCCCCCGCATCCCTCCCCCCGCGCTACGCAGGTGCGGATGGAAGCCCCCCGCGGATTGCTCGCGCTGCTCGCCTGCGACGACAGCGGTTGGCGGGCCGGGGTTGGCGGCAGCGTGGCTGCGGAGATCGTCGGCACGCTCGTGGAGGCGAACTGCGCCGGCTGGATGACCCGGAGGGGCTGGTCAGAGCGCGCCGAGGTCCACCGTGACCGGGAACGGTGCTGTGGCCTTGACTTCGCCGGTGAAGACTTCTGTGTCGCGGTAGCTGCCGACGGCCGGGTCCAGCACGTAGGTATACACCAGTGGGATCCCTGTGGCCGCCTGTTCGACACGCCAATAGAACGCGATCCCGGCCTTCGCGTACTGATCCACCTTGACGACCCTGTCGGTGGTCTCCGAGCCGGGAGACACGACCTCGACGATGAGGAGCACGTGCTGGGGCCGGGTTGGGGAGATATCGATCGTGTCTGCCCGATAAACCACCACGTCCGGCCGGCGGTTCGTCAGCGGGACGTCTTGCAGTCGGACATCAAAGTCTGTGTCGGCATTCCACTCCGGACCTGCCGCGAGGTCCAGCGCGTTCGCAAGGAGGCGCGCGAGTCGATTGTGGCGCTTGGAGGCGCTCGGGGTCACGACGACCATCCCGTCCACGATCTCAATACCAGCACACTGTTCGGCGGACCACGAGTCGTACTGCTCAGCTGTGATCTGCGCATGCATCCACGCCGGAGCGACCATGTCAGCGGTCACGGCATGCCTCCCTCGAGTCTGCAACGGGCACAGCGCTATGGCTGTGAGCATACCTGGGACAGCAGCGGTCAATGCCGGACGTGACCCGACGGACGGGTGCGGAAGAGTGGCGTGGTCACGCGTGTCGGTCGGCGGCTGGTGGGATGGTTGCGCCATCGTGACACCCGGGTTTGCGGGTACGCCGTGAGCCGGGCGGACAGCGGGCCAGGTTGCCCGCCGATGACACGCAGGGTTTAGCTTGCGCCATCACCGTTGCACCTCACCACAGGCCAGGACGCGGGATGTCTTGCCTAGACTTCGCACGCGAGCAGCGCGAGCAAACCGCGGGCGGTAGCCCGCAACTCCCGGCGCTAGCCGGAAGACCCGGCGGCAGCCGGAAGGTTCGGTTGGGCTGCTCTCCCCGGCCGGGCTACTTCTTGTCGGGGTCGATTACCTCGCCCTGGATTATGTCGTCGGAGGATGACGGTCGGGGTGGAGTAGGCCCGCCGCCGGCGCCGGGGATGAAGCCGCCCAGGCCTGCGGTGCCGAGTTGTGTGTTGAGGCGGCGGGTGAAGAACGACGACATCGCCCGGCGAGCTAGCGGTCGGGTGAATGGGAGGACGAAGAAGAAGCCGAAGATGTCGGTGACGAAGCCGGGGGTCAGCAGGAGGGTGCCGCCGACAAGGACGAGGGCGGCGTCGGAGAGTTCGCGGCCGGGCATCTTGCCGGTTTGGAAGGCGGACTGGAGGGCGTTCCAGGCGCGCCGGCCCTCACGTTTGATGATCCAGGCTCCGAGGGCGCTCTCGACCAGCAGCAGGGCGACCGTCGGCCAGCCGCCGATGACCTGGCCGATCTGGATGATCACGTAGATCTCCAGGATCGGCACCACCAACAGCGCCAGCGCGATGAACCACGGCATGTTCTACCCCTTCGAGCGACCCCGCCAAGAGCACAGTCACCCCAGTGTTACAGGTCAGGCCGGGACCTTCTCGCGAGTCCGGGTGGAATCAGGGGCCGGTGGGGGTTCCGGGTCGTCGCCACGCCGGCGACGCCGAGCGATCAGGCCGAGGACCAGACCGACGAGCCCGAGGCCGCTGAGGATCCACTCGGGCCAGCTGCCGATCGTGGTCGCCAGCGTGTGCCCGTCGCGGACCGGCACGGTCGCGACGTACACGTCGGACACGAACTGACCCGACTTGTGCTCAACCGTCCCGTCCGGACGGATGACGCCGGAGATGCCGCTCGTCGACGCGATCAGCACGGTCCGCCCGGTCTCGATCGCCCGCATCCGCGTGATGGCGAATTGCTGCTCGGGCTGACCCGTCCCGCCGTACGTCGCGTTGTTGGTCTGCACGATGAGGACCTGCGCGCCGCCCTTCACCACATCCTGGATGACGTTGTCGTACGCGAGCTCGAAGCAGATCACATCGCCGTACGTGACCCCGTTGATCGGCATCACGCCGGGACCGACGCCCGGCACGGTCTGCGCGCCGATCATCTCCAGCCGCTTGATGTACGGCAGCAGCTGATTGCGGAACGGGATGTACTCACCGAACGGCACCGGGTGTCGCTTCGCGTACCGCTGCCCCGGCCCGGTGACCGGATCCCACACGATGCCCGTGGTCTGCCGCTCGTTCGGACCGGGTCCCTCGGTGACGGCACCGACGAGGATCGGTACGCCGACCGCGCGCACCGCCTCCTCGATGTCGGCCCGGGTCTCGTCGTCCTTGTACGGGTCGATGTCGGTCGAGTTCTCCGGCCAGATCACGAGGTCCGGCTTCATCTCCGTACCGGCCTGGACCCGCTTCTCCAGGTCGAGCGTCGCGTTCATGTGGTTCTTGGTGACCGTACGAGCGCGCCCCAGGAACTCCAGCCCCTTGCCGGGCACGTTGCCCTGCACCATCGCGGCCTTCACGGTCTTCCCGTCGCCCTGGATCGACAGGTGGATCAACGAGCTGCCGAACACGATCGCCAGACCGGCAACGAGCGCCACGGCCCGCAGGCGCAGTCCGCTGGCCCGGCGGAGTACGGCGTACACGAGGACGCCGACGAATGCGACGACGAAGCTCAGCCCGGGGATGCCGACGTACGCCGCCAGCTTGCCCAGCGACGCATCGGAGAAGGCCCACGCGAGCCGTCCCCACGGGAACCCGCCGAACGGCACCGACGCGGTCGCGAACTCGGTCGCCACCCACAGAGCCGGGATCCACAACATCCACAGCTTCAGCTTCAGCACCTGCGTCGCGAACAACCCGAAGACCGCATAGAACAGCCCCTCGAGCACGGCGAGGGCGATGGCCGCGTCGCCGCCGATGATGCTGAGCCACGGCACCAGGACCGCGTAGTACGCGATCCCGAACCCGGCGCCGACGAGGAAGCCGGCCTTCATCGAGATCCCGTCCAGCGCGGCCAGCAGCAGCGGTACGGCGACGATCGTCAGCCAAGGGTGGTCATGCGGTTCGAACGCGAAGCCGAGCAGTGCGCCGGCGGCGACTGCCACCACCACTCTCGGCAGGACCCGCCCCAGAGCCTTCAATCGGTCCACGCCGTACCCCTTGTCCTCACTTACCGACCCGCGCGCCGGTCGCACGACCGTACAACGTCCCGGACACGCAAATGTATCCGGTCAGTAGCCACTGGGCGGCGATCGCGGAAAGTGAAGAAGTCGTCACGTTCAGGAAGGTGGATAGAGGAAAGAGGCTCAGCGTGCCTTCGGACCAACCGCCGATGCGCTGGCTGCGAACCGTCCGGCTGTTGTCTACTGGCCGCCGAGCCTCTTCCACCTCTGCCCCGCGGGGGGCTAACCACCGGCAATCTCAGCCCCCGTCGACTCAAGCCTGGCTCTGACCTGGTCAGCGTCGCGGGATCATCGGTGGCCGAACTTCTTGTGACCGTTGAACAAACGGGATATGACGACTCCCAAAACGATGCTCGCTGGCGGCGACGGTGTCAACCTCTCCCCCGGCTCCTTGAGCCCGTTGTAACACTATCGGCTGCCCTGCAAGGGAAAACGAGGAACTCTCAGCAGGGTCACGTTACAGAGCGGTATCGGCACTCCACGTGATCGTTACCCAGGGCAACCAATCGTCACCCAACCGGTACGACGACCGTTCCCTTTGCGCGCGTGATCACAAGCGGCTCGTCCAGTACTTCGGCGGCCGACTCGGACTGGTCCGGGCGGCCGCGGCAGACGACGTACGCGCTGAACTCGAGGTCGCGGCTGCGGTTGCCGACCCGGGTGATCGTTGCCTTAACCTCGACAACGTCGCCGGCCCGCAGCGGCTGCAGGAACTGCACATCGGAGTACGACGCGAACAGCCCCTCGTCGCCGTCGGACTGGATGCACACCTCGGTCGCGACGTCACCGAACAGCGCCAGCACGTACGCGCCGTCGACCAGGTTCCCGGCGTAGTGGGCGTGACTGTAGGGGACGTACCGCCGATGCGTGGCGGTCAGCCCGATGGTTGCCTTCGACACCTATGCGCTCCTCTTCGCTGGGACCTTCTTCGTCACCAGGGCATCGACCAGGTAGCTGGCCACCTCGCCCGGCGTGGTGCCGCGGCCGAACACCCGGTCGACACCGAGCTCGCCGGCCATCTGCTCGGTGAAACGGGGGCCGCCGGCAACCAATACGGGCCGGGCGTCCTCGGCGTACGCCTCCCGGAAGGCGGCGGACATCTCCTTGGTGTTGAGGACGTGCGCCTCGCGCTGCGTCACCACCTGGGAGACGAGGATCGCGTCGGCCTTGTCGGCCTTCGCCCGGCGTACCAGCTCAGGTACGGCGACCTGCGCGCCGAGGTTCACAACCTTGAGCTCGCGGTAGTACTCCAGGCCCTTCTCGCCGGCGAACCCCTTGATGTTGAGGATCGCGTCGATACCGACCGTGTGCGCGTCGGTACCGATGCAGGCGCCGACCACCGTCAGCCGGCGGCGCAGGCCCTTGCGGATCGCGAGGTTGACCTCCTTCGGCGACAGCAGCGGGTAGTCGCGCTCGATCACCTCGACCTTCGACGTGTCGACCAGGTGGTTCACCGGCCCGTAGACGACGAAGAACGTGAAGTCGTCGCCGATCGGCTTCGAGTGCACGACCAGGGCGGGATCCATGCCCATCTTGTTGGCCAGTTGCACCGCGGCGCCCTCGGCCCGCTTGTCGTGCGGGACCGGCAGCGTGAACGACAGCTGCACCATCCCGTCACCGGTGGTGTCGCCGTACGGCCGGATGATGCTCATCGGGTGCCCTCCTCGAGCAACTCGATCGCCGGGTTGTAGTACTCCGACGACTTCCGCGCGACCCCGTCGAGACCGCGGCCGGCGTCCTGCGGACGCTTCATCAAGCCGAACGTGCCGTCGCCGATCGCGTTGAGCAGACCGTCGTCGACGATCTCCTCCAGCAGCTCCACCGACTCCCCCAGCACCTGCCGCGCCCGCTGGGCGATGAACCCGTTCGGTTCCGGCCGGAAGTCCTCGTGAAGGTTGCCTGCGGCACCCAACACGTAGCGGACGTTCTGCAGCGCCAGGTCGCGGTCGGAGATCCACGGTGTCACGACCGCCTCGGTCATCATGCCGACCAGCAGGATGCCCTGCCCGGTCATCGCGCCGACGAGGTTGAAGAACCCGTCCAGCAGGTACCCGCGGAACACGTCGCCGGTCATGTGCCGGGTCGGCGGCATCCACTTCAGCGGCGCGTTCGGGAACAGCTGCCGGGCCAGCATCGCGTGCGCCAGCTCCATCCGGAACGAGTCCGGCAGGTCCGGGTTGATCTCGAAGGCGTGCCCGAGGCCGAGCTGCCAGTCCTCGAGACCGGCTTCCTTGGCGAAGTACTCGTTCAGGAGCTGCGAGACCGTCACCGTGTGCGCGGCCTCGACCGCGTCGGCCGTGGTCAGGTAGTTGTCCTCGCCGGTGTTGATGATGATCCCGGCGCGGGCGTGGATCTGCCGGCTGAAGCGCTGGTCGACGAACGTCCGGATCGGATTGATGTCGCGGAAGAGGATCCCGTACATCGAGTCGTTCAGCATCATGTCGAGCCGCTCGAGCCCGGCCAGCGTCGCGATCTCCGGCATGCACAGGCCCGACGCGTAGTTCGTCAGCCGGACGTAGCGGCCCAGCTCGCGCGAGGAGTCGTCGAGCGCCGCCCGCATCAGCCGGAAGTTCTCCTGCGTCGCGTACGTGCCCGCGAACCCTTCCCGGGTCGCGCCCTCCGGGACGTAGTCCAGCAGCGACTGCCCGGTCGATCGGATCACCGCGATGATGTCGGCGCCCTCCCGCGCGGCCGCCTGCGCCTGCGGGATGTCCTCGTAGATGTCGCCGGTGGCAACGATCAGGTAGATCCACGGCCGCTGCTTCGGATCGCCGTGACGCTTGATCAGCCGGTCCCGCTCCCGCCGCCGGCCGTCGATCCGCTTCATCCCAGCGGCCGCTGCCTTCCGCGCAGCGGTTCGAGCGCGTACGCCGTCGCGTCCCTCGGGCATCCGGAACGTCACCGAACCGGACGCCGCCTTCTGCGCCAGCACGGCCAGGTCCTCGGCCTCACCACGGATCAGCGCATCCCACACCGGCAACGCGAGCCCGTGCTCGAGCCCGACGTCGGCGCGGACAGTATCGGCGAGCCGGTTCACCCACGGGATGCCCTCGCTGTCCGCACCGGTCAGCCCGGCAAGCCGCAGTACCGCTCGCTCAACAGACACCGTGGTGTGCTGCTGAGCGAGGTTGACGATCGGCTTCCCGGCCTTGCGGGCCAGACTGCGCGCCTTCCGGACGGTGACCGGATCAAGGTCGAGCTTCTTCACTGGGACCATCCCTTGACTTCATAGATGACGCGACCGCCCACGGCAGTCCGCACGCAGGTAGGAGTTCCCTCACTCAGATCCGGCAGCACCGGCACGCCCGCGCGCGGGTCCGTCGACCAAGCGGCGACCCGCTCGTCCGGGGTCTGTACGACGAGGTCCGCGTTGGTCTGCCAGATCGCGTACGTCGCTGCCGTGCTCGGCGCGAGTACGCCGGCGTCGTCGATGCCCGCGGCCCGCCAACCGCCTCGCGTATGCGCCTGGAACGCGGCGCGCACGGTGATCCGCTCGGACTTCTCGTGATGGAACGCGGCCGCGCGGACCGCTTCCCATCCGCCGAGCTCCGTCACGGGCGCATCCGATCCGAACGCCAGTACGACGCCTGCGCGGGCCAGCGAGCCGAACGGGTTCATCCCCTGCCAGCGGTCGCCGACGCGCTCGGCGTACATGCCGTCCGGGCCGCCCCACAGGCCGTCGAACATCGGCTGCACGCTGGCCACGACGCCGCAGCGGGCCAGGATGGCAATTGTTGCCTCGTCGACCATTTCGACATGCTCGAGCCGGTGCCGGGCCGCGACCAGGGCCTGGAGGCCGACCTTCTCGGCGGCGAGCTCGAAGCCGCGGGCGATGTTGTCGAGCGCCTGGTCGCCGATGCAGTGGAAGCCGGCCTGGACGTTGCGCTCGGTGCAGGCGATCACGTGATCGGCGATCTGCTCGGCCGTCAGGTAGGCGTGACCGCGGTGGTCCGCGCGATCGGCGTACGGAGCCTTGAGTGCTGCTGTGCGCGAACCGACGGCGCCGTCGGCGTTGAGGTCACCGGCCAGGCCGGCGAGACCGTAGGTGCCAATGTGCTCGAAGACGCCGGGCTCGCCCCAGTAGAGCGTTGCCGACAGGCCGAGCTCCTCGGCTACTTCGCGGACGATCGGCAGCTCCCACAGCGGCCCGATGTGCGGCGCCGCCATCTCGTGGAAGGCACCGATACCCTTGGCTGCCATCTGCTGCAACGCCGCTCGGATGTCGAGGCGGCGCTGGTCCGCGCCGATCAGCTCGCTCAACGCGTCCCGGACCGCATGGTGCGCGTCGCGCTCCACGCGACCGCTCGGGTCGTAGCCGTCAAGGCGCGCACCCGGGTCAGCGCCTTGCGCCGCGGCGACCAGCGCGGACGAGATCACTCCGGAGTGGCCGTCGACGCGCGACAGGTACACCCGGCGACCGCCGCCGGCGCGATCCAGCTCCTCGGCCGTCGGAGGTCGGCCCTCCGGCCACTTCGTCTCGTCCCACCCCGCGCCGTCGACCACCGCATCCGCCGGTAGCTTGGCAGCGAACGATGCAAGCCGGTCGAGTGCTTCGGTGAGCGACGTCGTACCTGCGAGATCGAGACCTGTGAGGAGCGCTCCGGTCTGCGCGGTGTGCACGTGGGCGTCGACGAAAGCAGGCGTGACCAGCTTGCCGTCGAGGTCGATCACCTCGTCCGCGCCGTCGGCGTACGAGGTCGCGCCGGTGTCGTCACCCAGCCACGTCACCACCCCGTCATCGAAGGCGATCGCGGTGGCGTGAGGGTCGGCAGGCGAATAGACGGAACCGTTCGTCAGAAGTGTGCGCACGAACTAATCCTCCGCCAGCCTGCTCTCGAACAGACCACGGACACCCGGCTCGGCACGCAACAGCTCCAACGCGAAGTCCGCGTGCCCGGGCACATACCCATTGCCGACCAGCATGGTCACGTCGGCAGCAAGCCCTTCCGCGCCGAGGGCCGCGGCCGAGAACGACGTCGCCATCGAGAAGAAGATCACCGTGCCGCCGGCGGCGGTCGACAGTACGGCGCCGTGCTCACAGCCGGGTACGTCTACGCAGACGACGGTGATGTCCGCCGGTCCCCCGGCCTCGGCGACCGCGTTCGCGAGCGCCACCGGATCGCGGGCATCGGCCAGCGCGACGACGTCGGCGATACCGGCCTCGGTCAGCTTGTCCTGCTCGGCCTGGAACGGCACGACCCCGATCGTCCGGGCAGCTCCGGCCGAGCGTGCCGCGGCCAGCGACAACGACCCGGATTTACCTGCGCCGCCAATGACTGACACGACAGGCTTTAGCCCTTTGTCGACATACGAACGGACCACGCGAGCGGTCAGCGCGGGCGCTCCGCAGACGTCCATGACGGCCAGCGAGAGCTCCGGCTTCAGGTCGTCGGGAAGCTTCGCGACGATCGACCGCGCGAACAGGATCGCGTGACCCTGCGCCGGGACCTGCTCGCTCTTGCCGTCCCAGTCGGTCAGTTCGTCGGTGATCTGCAGCGGGGTCAGCGTCAGCGAGACCAGCGTCGCGACGCGGTCGCCCTTCTGTACGCCGAGCGGCGAGTCCGGGCCGGCCTCGTCGACCACGCCGACGAGCATCCCGCCGGAGCCGGTGACCGGGTTCTGCATCTTGCCGCGGGCCTTGACGATGTCCAGGACCGCCCGGCGGATCGCCGTACCGTCGCCGCCGTGCGTCTCGGCCAGCTGGCGGTACGACGCGGCGTCGAGGTTGAGCCGCTCGACCGCGATGCGCACCTCGTCGGGCCAGATCTCGGGACGTGCGTCGAGTCTGTCCGCCGCCTGCGGCAACACGCCCGACGGCGTGAGTACGCGGTGCAGTCCTACTGGGCTCGACGACACATGTCCTCCTCGTTGCGGTCAGGCAAAATACTACTCAGATCACGCCTTGACGAGAATTCTTGCGGCGTACTGTTGGATCTGAGGGAAGTTCTATCGCTATCCTCACATGAGACCGCAACACTGCCGAAGTCCTGCGGAGGGACCCGTGACCGACCTGATCACCCCGGAGCTGGCTCGTTCGGAGCCTGGCGACGGCCAGCCGTACGCGTACCGGCGGGCCGAGCTGGTGGAGCCGGACTGGACCCGCCTGCCCGGCTGGAAGGACGTCACGGCCGAGGAGTGGCGCTCGGTGCAGTGGCAGCGGTCGCACTGCGTGAAGAACGTGAAGCAGTTGCGTGACGTGATGGGCGACCTGCTCGAGGACCGGTTCTACGACGACCTGACCCGCGACCAGGCCGAGCGCGCGACGATGTCGATGCTGCTACCGCCGCAGATGCTCAACACGATCGTGCCGTCCGGTGCTGCCGATTACACAGAGGCGTTCTACGCGGACCCGGTCCGCCGCTACATGCTGCCGGTGTTCAGCGACCGTCGTGCCGACTGGCCGTCGCACCCGCACGCAACCCGGGACTCGTTGCACGAGCACGAGATGTGGGCCACGGAGGGGTTGACCCACCGATACCCGACCAAGGTCCTTGCGGAGATCCTGCCCACGTGCCCGCAGTACTGCGGTCACTGCACCCGCATGGACCTGGTCGGGAACTCGACGCCCGTGATCGACAAGCTCAAGTTCGTCGCCAAGCCGCAGACCCGGCTCGACAACATGCTCGACTACCTGCGCCGTACGCCGGGCGTCCGCGACGTCGTCGTGTCCGGCGGCGATGTGGCGAACATGCCGTGGCCGCGGCTCGAGTCGTTCCTGATGAGCCTGCTCGAGATCGAGAACATCCGCGACATCCGGCTCGCGACCAAGGCGCTGATGGGCATGCCGCAGCACTGGCTCTCGTCCGACGTCCTGGCCGGCGTGGAACGCGTTGCGTCGGTGGCGCGCAACCGGGGCGTGATGATCGCGATGCACACGCACGTGAACGCGGCCCAGTCGGTGACGCCGCTGGTCGCCGAGGCGTCGAAGGCGATGCTGGAGGCCGGCCTGCGCGACGTCCGCAACCAGGGCGTGCTGATGCGCGGCGTGAACGACTCGATCCCGCAGCTGCTCGACCTGTGCTTCGCGTTGCTCGACGGCGCGAACGTCACGCCGTACTACTTCTACATGTGCGACATGATCCCGTTCTCGGAGCACTGGCGGGTGTCGGTGCGCGACGCACAGCACCTGCAGCACGGCATCCTCGGGTACCTGCCCGGCTTCGCGACACCGCGGATCGTGTGCGACGTCCCGTACGTCGGCAAGCGGTGGGTCCACCAGCTCTCGGAGTACGACGAGGTCCGCGGCATCTCGTACTGGAAGAAGAACTACCGCACCGGCATCGAGCAGCAGGACCCGGAAGCGCTGAACCGCACCTACGAGTACTACGACCCGATCGACACCCTCCCAGTCGAGGGCCAGCAGTGGTGGACCCAGCACGCCGGCACCACCCTCGCCGAAGCCGAACAACGAGCCGCCGCCTCCCGCGCGGCCGCCGAGGCCCAGAAGTCCCTGGACCTCTCCTAAAACCCGTCTTCGGTGCCACCAATGCAGGGGGTGGCACCGGAGGCGTCGCAACTTCCTGCAACCCGCACCCCGCGATCCATTAGGTGCGCTCGGCAACCGATAACATCCCGAGTCAGCCGACTTGGGGAGTGCATGTGTGGGTCGTCCGGTCATCTGCGGCACTCGCCCTCTTCGCGCTGGCGGGCTGCGCCGCACTCCCCCGCCCCGACACCGTCGACGCGCTCACCCGCCCGGCCATCTCCGCTGAGGCCGCGGCGGCGGTCGTCAGGCACTACAACTCAGTGAGCGCGAACGCGAACGCCCGTCGATCCGACGAGCTGATGGCCGGCGTGCAGACCGGCGACCTCCTCCGACAGACGGAAGCCGCCTACAAGATCAGCCGACTCCTGAAGAAGCCCGTGACTGCGACGCCGGCGTTCACCGCCGGGTCAGTCGGCGCACCGGAGTACGGCAGCTATCCGATGCATTTCGTTGCCTTGGGTAACCATCGGCTCGGCGTGTGGGAACGACCGTCGGCGGGTGAAGCCTGGCGCCTGATGTATGCGCTCAGTGTTGCGGTGCCCGAGCCGACGGGGCTGCACGATATCGCACCAACCGATGGCGCCGGTCTGGTCGAGTCACCGTCGGTCGCGGCCGCAAAGTTCGCGGAACTCCTGACGGTCGGCGCGAAATCGCCGTACGCGCGGCTCTTCACCGCGGCTCCGAAGGTGGCCAAGTTCCAGAAGAACCTGGCGGCCAGCCATGCGATGGCCGGTCACGACCACATCCTCGCAGTCACGGACACCTTCTCTCTGAACGCGCCACCGACCGCCTTCCGGACCTCGTCCGGCGAGGTGCTTGCGTTCTTCACGCTCACGAACGCGAAGGAGATGCGTCCGCAGTTCGGCGCGATGTGGCCCGTCGGTCAGGACACGGCCGCCTTCAGCACGCCGAACCACCTGTACCGCACCGCGCTGACCACCACCACTTTGCATCAGTTCGCGATCGCGATCCCGGCCGCCAAGGGTGGCAAGATCCGGGTCCTCGGCTTCACGACCCAGCTGGTGGACTCGGGTGGGTACTGAATTGCAACTTGGTGCAATCCTTCGTCCGGTCCGGATGGATGCGCTTGGCAACGGCTAGCATCGTGGATCGTTTGTTGTCCGGTGTGTCTGGGGCATGCCGCGAGCTCGGGAGTTGGTTGTGCGGGTAGTCCGCTCGATAGTTGGTGTCCTGCTGGCTCTCATCGGTCTGATCGTCTCGGTCGTGGGTGGTCTGGCCGCGTTCTGGCTCGTCGGTCCGGACGACACGGTGCATTCCGGTGAGCAGGCGTTGAGCAGCAAGGGGCTGGCGATCGCGAGTACGCCGGATCTGCTGAACCGACACGGTCCCGTGCTGCACGTCGACGTACGGTCCGCGAAGGGGGCGCCGGTGTTCGTCGGAGTGGCGCGGGACTTCGACGTGAGCAGTTATCTGAAGGGCTTCCAGCACACCAAGCTGGTGCAGGTCCAGTTCCCGATCTCGCTCAGCACTCAAGACGAGAAGGGCACAGCCGGTCCGCTCGCCGCACCCAGCACCCTTGACTGGTGGGTCACCAAGTCCAACGGCGCCGGCACCCAGTCCATCGCCTGGCCGATCGAGGACGGTCCGTACGACGTCGTCATCATGAACGCCGACGGCACAACGCCACCCGACGTACAGGCGAACCTCGGCATCGAGATCCCGCATTCCTTCGTGACCGCACTGGCCATCTTCGCCGCCGGACTCATCTTGCTTGCCCTGGGCATCCTCCTGACCCTCTTCCGCCGCCGCCCCGCCAAGCCCACCCCTCCTCCCGCCGGGCCCCAGTACGCCGGGCCCCAGTTCGTACCTACCGCACCCGCGCAACAACCCTCGTCACAGCCCGGTGGTGGGACGGTTCGGCGGATAGTGGCGTTCGGGCTCGTGCTCTCGCTGGCGACTGGCTGCTCCGCGATTCCCGAACGGGACACTGTGGACACGTTGACCCGCCCGGCGATCGCCACCACGGCCGCGGCGGCGGTCATCAAGCACTACAACGAGGTCACCAACAAAGCCAACAGCACCCGCGACGACAAGCTCATCGCCACAGTCGCAGGCGGCAGCGTGTTGCGCAGGAGCCAGGCCGGTTACCTGGTCGGCCGCACCTTCGACAAGGCCGGCAAGGATCCGATCAAGCCGTTCAGCTACACCAAGCCGGTGCTCGGCGCACCCGTCTACGGTGGCTACCCGATGCATTTCGCCGCGTCGTCGGGCATCTCGACCGAGAAGAACTATCGGCACCTCGGCGTCTGGGAGCGGCAGACGGCGGGCAGTGCTTGGCTGCAGACCTTCTCGGTCAACCCGAAGACGACGACGAAGGTGCCGGATATCACCGGTCTCCGCCAGTTGACTGCGGCAGACACTGCCAAGCTCACGGCCGCGCCCCAGGCCGCAGCGACGGCTCTCGCGCAGTACCTCACCGTCGGCGCCAAGTCGCCGCGCGCCGGCGCCTTCGCACCATCGACAGAGGTCACCGCCGTACTCGCGGAGATGGCCACCGAGCAGAAGAACCTCCTGACCACGGAGAAGTTCCTGCGCGCGGTGTCGGACACGTTCACTGTCACCGGGACCCCCGTCGCATTCATGACCAAGTCCGGCGAGGCGTTGGTGTTCGTCAGCCTGACCGACGAGTACGTCGGGTTGGCCGCGTCGAACTACCAGGTCTTCTGGGAGAGCGGTGCCAGCTCCGCCTTCAGCCCGAAGACCTCCGTCTACCAGAGCGCCCTGACCTCGACCGTTCTGTACGACTGCGCTTTCGTGGTCCCCCGCAAGGCGGGAAAGATCCGCGTACTCGGAATGGATCGCCAGACGGTCGCCGCCGGCGGCTACTGATAGTCCGTCAGCTGCGCGAAGGTCTTGATGGTGTCGCCGGGCCAGGCGGGGGCGCTGTTGGCGTGTTCGAGGGTGCGGATGGCGCGCATGCCGAGGGCGGCGGCGCCGGGGAGTTCGTTGTCGTTGCCGTCGCCAACGAAGATGCACTCGGTGGGATCTACGCCTAGGGCATTGCACGCTGTCAGGTAGATGGCCGGCTCGGGTTTCGCGGCGCCGACCTCGGCGGAGAAGGCGGTCGTGTCGAAGTACGGCGCGAGTGGGCTGGTCGGCCATTGGAGTTGGGTTTCGGCGGTGATGTTGCTGACCAGACCGATCCGCCAGCCCGCGCGCTTGAATGCGGCCAACGTGCTGAGCGTCGTCGCGGGCGCCGCGCCGAGCAGGCGTTGGGCGAGGGTACGGCGGAGACTCGTTGCCTCCTGCACCTGTTCGTCGGTCGGGGTGCCACCACACCGTTCCGCGATCACCCGGAGCGTGTTCGGCAGGTCGCCGTACGCACCGGTGAAGCGCTCGTACGACGCCGCGTCGAACGCCTGCTGGAACGCCGCCGAGTCGACGCCGAGCGCTGCGCCCATCCGTGCGTTGACCTGGTCCCGCTCGGCGTCTCCGCCCGGAACCAGGGTGCTGAACAGGTCCGACAGCAACGCCCTCACAGGGCGGGCGGCCGGCGCTCGTACGGCGTGCTCAGCACGATCGTGGTCGTGGTGGAGACGTTGGCGCGCCCGCGGATCACGGCCAGCAGGTTCTCCAGCGCGGCCGGCGAGGCGACCCGGACGACCAGGATGTAGCTGGAGTCGCCCGCGACGGAGTAGCAGGACTCGATCTCCGGTACGTCGCGGAGCCGCTCGGGCGAGTCGTCCGGCTGGGACGGGTCGATCGGCCGGATCGAGATCAGCGCAGTCAGCGGCAGATCGAGCGCGGTGTGGTCGACGGTGGCGGCGTACCCCTGGATGATGCCGCGCTGCTCGAGGCGCTTCACCCGTTGGTGCACGGCCGACGTCGACAGGCCGGTCGCCTTGCCGAGGTCGGTGAAGCTCATCCTGCCGTCGGACGCGAGCAGCCCGACGATCTTGCGGTCCAGGTCCTCCATCCTGGAGACCCTACTGCCGAGACCGCCGGGCATGAAAGCATCTCTCCATGGCTGAGACACCCGAGCGCCTGATGCTGCTCGACACCGCGTCGCTGTACTTCCGTGCGTTCTTCGGCGTGCCGGACACGATGAAGGCCGCCGACGGTACGCCGACCAACGCGATCCGCGGGCTGCTCGACTTCATCGCCCGACTCGCCGAGAACCACCGGCCGACCCACCTGGTCGCCTGCTGGGACGACAACTGGCGGCCGTCCTGGCGGGTCGCGCTGATCCCGTCGTACAAGGCGCAGCGGGTCGAGTTCGTCTCGCCGAAGGGCGAGCAGGTCGAGGACGTGCCGGACCGGCTCGAGGTCCAGGTGCCGTACATCCGCGCCTGCCTCGAGGCCATCGGCATCGCCGTCGTCGGCGCGGCGGACCATGAGGCCGACGACGTGATCGGCACGCTGTCGCACCAGGCGACGATGCCGGTCGACGTGGTGACCGGTGACCGCGACCTGTTCCAGCTGATCGACGACAGCCGCGGCATCCGGATCGTTTACACGGCGGCGCGGGGCGTCGGGCGAGCCGATGTTTATGACGAGAAGGCGCTGCTGGCGAAGTACGAGATCCCGGCTCAGCGGTATGCCGACTTCGCCACGCTGCGCGGGGACGCGTCGGACGGTCTGCCCGGCGTGAAGGGTATCGGCGAGAAGACGGCTGCGGCGCTCGTGACGGCGTACGGCGATCTGGATGCGATCCGCGCCGCCGCGGCCGACCCGAGTACGCCGATGGCGCCCGGGGTGAAGAAGAAGATCCTCGCGGACAGCGACTACCTGGACGTCGCGCCGAAGGTGGTCGCGGTCGCCAAGGACGCGCCGGTCGGGACGTACGACGCGCGGATCCCGCAAGAGATCAAGGATCCGGAGCGGTGGCTCGATCTCGTCGAGCTGCTCGAGCTCGGCGGCAGCGCGCAACGGGTCATGTCGGCGCTCGACCTTGGACCGAAAGCATGACGCGCACTCGTGAGCTGGCCGAGGGGTTCCGGGACGAGATCGTCGCACTTCGGCGGGCGCTGCATCAGGTGCCGGAGTACGACCTCGACCTGCCGAAATCGCAGCAGTTGATCCTTGACGCGTTGGCCGGTCTGCCGCTGGAGATCACGCTCGGCAAGGAGCTGTCCTCGGTGACCGCCGTACTGCGGGGTGGTGGCGGGCCTGGGCCGGTCGTGCTCCTGCGCGGGGACATGGATGCGCTGCCGGTGACCGAGCGGACCGACGTGCCGTATGTCTCCCAGCATCCCGGGATGATGCACGCGTGTGGTCACGACCTTCACGTTGCGGGGCTGGTCGGGGCTGCGAAGGTGCTGTGCGCTTTGCGGGCCGAGCTCGCCGGTGATGTGGTGTTCATGTTCCAGCCCGGTGAGGAGACGTCGGGTGGGGCGCCGATCATGATCCGCGAAGGGGTCCTCGACGCGGCTGGCCGGCGGGCGGATGCGGCGTACGGGCTGCACGTCGGGTCGGCGTCGCAGCCGCTGGGGATGTGGAGCAGCAAGCCCGGGTCGTTCATGGCCGCGGCGGACCAGTTGCATGTGCGGGTGATCGGTTCGGGGACGCACGGGTCGACGCCGTACCGCGGGAAGGACCCGATCCCGGTGCTGTGCGAGATCGTCGGGGCGCTGCAGACGATGATCACGCGGCAGTTCGACGTGTTCGACCCGGTCGTGCTCACAGTCGGGCGGATCGCGGGTGGGACGAAGGAGAACATCATCCCGGACGACGCGCTGTTCGACGCGACGGTCCGGACGTTCTCCCCGGAGACGCGCGCGAAAGTGCAACTAGTGTCAACGCAACTAGTTGAGTCGATGGCTGCGGCCCACGGGTTGAAGGCCGAGGTCGAGTACGTCGTCGGCTATCCGGTGACGGTCAACAACACCGCCGAGTACGAGTTCGCCCGCGACACGATCGTCGACGTGTTCGGCGCCGACCGCTTCCGCGAGCGCTCCAACCCGCGCTGCGGCGCCGAGGACTTCTCGTACGTTCTCGAAGAGATCCCCGGCGTCTACCTCAACCTCAGCGCCTGCCGCTCCACCGACCCGGACGCTGCCCCCGACAACCACTCCCCCTTGGCCGACTTCGACGACTCCATCCTCCCCGACGGAGCCGCCCTCCTCGCCGAACTCGCATTCCGCCGGATGGCACGTTAGAGCGAGACAGGAGGTTGGATGGGGAGCGAGAGCGGCCCCCAAGCGATCGCGGCTGGGTCTTTGAATCTCGCACCGGCGAGGCTGGCGCTCAGCCGCGCGGCGGAGCGCGACTGAGGCCCGAATGCCAGCGCCTCAAATGTCGTTTGGCGGGCCGAGAAGTCTGCGCTATCGAAGGTCGGCGACGCGCCTTCGATACGGAGAAAACCTATCGAGACAGCATCGCCCGAAAACACCGCGTTATCGAATGATGCACGCCGAGAAGCTTTTAGAATCACTCCATCGAACGATGTCGCCTGAGCCCTGAACTTCGTTTCATGGAAGAACACCTTTTCGGAATCGACGACAACGTGATTGAACGAAGCTCGGCTGCCATCGAAAATCGCCTGAGCGAACGACACATACTCGCCTTTGAAAACAGAGCGGTTGAACGAGGTCCGACAATGGAACTCGGTCTCACTAAACGATGTGCGTACCGAGAAGGTCGCATTGAAAGACACAAATTCGCAGGCAAACTTGGTCCGGTCAAATGAAATCCGACGACTGGCCGAAAATGTCGCGCGATCGAACGATGCATTTCCAGCCTCGCACGAGAACACGGCGTCGTCGAAGACGACCACCTCTGCCATCAATTTGGAGTCATCGAAAGATGTCCGTCTGCTGGCGAAGTCGACGCTGCCGAATGTCACCCGATCACCCTCGAAGGTCGCTTCGCCAAACGAAAGCTCTTCGCCCGCGAACGTTGAACGATCAAAGCATGTACGCCGTTCGAAGCTGGCATTCTCGAATGAGATGCGCCCGTTGAACACCGAGCCCAGAAACAATGTGTCCTGGGCCGCGAATACTGCATCCTTGAAGGATGTGTCACCGTCGAACCGAACTCCCACGAAAGATGTTCGGTCACCGCCAAAAGTAGCGCCTTCGAATGAAGCATCGAACAAGACAGCGCGCTCAAGATCGAGATTCAGGTCGCTCCACCTGATGCTGGCAGTCGACCGGAGGTGCTGGGCAATTACACCGACAATCGCACGGCGCACCTGCACCTCCGCCAGCCCGGACTTCGGGGCATATCTTGGCACCGACGGACGTCGACGATAACGCGGCAACCTCCTCGGAACACTTTGACCATCGGGAGTCGGCTCGGCATCCAAGGGGAGCCGGAGGTAACCACACAGGACATCCACGCATTGCTGACGCTGGTTCCGCCACTCGTCAGCCAGTGCAGCAAGAGCATAGACACCGGCGAGCCGCTGTGGCGCATGTTCCCCTCCTAGCTGAGAAGCCGCCGCAACGAAGCGCTCGTTCAGCAGCCGGAGATCTCGCTCAAGGTGCCGTTGCCTTCTGTAGTTGACAACCAGCGCGATCGCTCCTCCGATGGCAGCCACGATAGCGAGAGCCAGCTTAAAGACGTCAGGCTGAGACGGAGCGGTTCCGGAGAGCTCCCACGGCCACCTTCGCGTGAAGAGTTGAGAGAGCAACAACCATGCGATCGCGCCCCCGACGGCGAGCACCAATAGCGTCATCACGACGGCCCAACCCAGGCTCACGCGAACACGCTCTCTCACGGTGCTTGCAGGCCGTGCCGGCACTCGGGGCGGGCTTTTCTCAGTTGCACTTGGATGCGTTTGCTCGGCCATCACACCCTCCTGCGTATGACCTGCTATTCGCAGAGCCTGCGACACCCGGATTGAGCTCCCCGCACGTGGCTCCCAACTGTCGGAGTGCTGGGCACAAACTCGTGATACGTAGGCGAGGTAAGTGGCCACGCCGATCGCCAGGCGGTGGCCGTCGCTCGGGTCGGCGTGCGGGGCCGCCGTACTCGGCGTACCCGCAGTATCACGATCGCCTGGTCGAAGTCGCCCAGACAGATCCGGACCCGGACCGCCAGGAGGACGCCGACCTGATCCTGGAGTCGTTCGACTAGGGAGAATTCCCGATGTCGCGGCCGGTCGCGGGACAGCAGAATCGCGGCATGCCCTTTGTCGATGTGCCCGGCGGATACCTGTACTACGAACAGCACGGAGCCGGCCCGGATGTCGTCCTGCTGAACGGCGGTCTGACCGACACGCGGATGTGGAGCTCGACGGTCGCCTGGCTGGCGGACGTAGCTCGCGTGACGGTGTGGGACTGCCGGGACCGCGGTCTGTCCTCGGTGTCGTCATCGGAGTACGACGAACTCGGCGACCTGGCTGCGGTTCTCGACGCCGCCGGGGTCTCGCGGGCGATCCTGCTCGGGGTGTCCGACGGCGCTCGGCAGGCGCTGGCGTTCGCCCATCGGTATCCGTCGCGGGTTGCTCGGGTCTGTGCGGTCGCCGGCTCGTTCGGGGAGTTCCCGTCGCCGACGCCACCCGAGGCGGGCGCGCGGGTCGTGATGCGGGCGCACTTCGCCCAGCAGGCCAAGATCCTCGAGACGGGCGACATCCCGACCGCCGCGGCGAACGACATCACCGCCTGGTGCCCCGCGGTCGACCTCGACGCTCATCGTTTCCTCGTCGGCCTCGCGATCGCCAATTCCCGCATCATGCTGATGTCCGAGGACAACGCCCGCGAGCTCGATCCCCCGATCAAGCACCGCTTCGCCGAACTCGCCGTGCCGATCTCCGTCCTGGTCGGCGAGCACGACTTCCAAGGCACCCAACTCTGGGCCCACCGCCTGGCCTCCGAAGCCCCGGACACCACCCTGACCGTCCTCCCCAACGCCGACCACATGCCAATGCTCTCCGCCCCCGAACCCTTCCGAACCTTCCTCCTCAACACCCTCACCACGACTAGCCCAGCGCCCGCTCCAGCCATCCCATGAAAGCGGAGTAGTCGGCTGACACCGACATCACGATCTCTGTCCCGGCGTCGCTCTGGCTCATGCGCGCGATCTCGTCGAGCATGACCCGCTCACGTGCGAACCGCACGCCGGGCCAGAGCATCGCGGCCGCCAGCGTCAGTGCGTCGTGCTGCATGGTGCCCGGGTACTTCGCCATCCACCGATCGCAGTGTTCGCGGAGGACGCGCTCGAACGGGCGCGCGTCCGGCTGGGCCCATCGTTGGTAGAGCGGAGAGTCCTTGGTGATCTCGATCGCCGGGTTGAAGGTCACGTCGGACACCACGAACGTCGGCAGCCACGGCTCCAGCGCCGGCACCATCCGAATCGCTGCCTCCGGATCCACCCGGAAGTTGTGCTCCGCCCGTGCCGGATCCCGGTAGTTGATCGCACCACCCATCTGCGTCACGACCAACTGCGATACCAGTTCAGGCTGCTCGGTTTGCAGCATCGCGAGGTCGGACAACGGCCCCATCCCCACCCACCGCACGCGCCCGTCCGTCGCCGCACAAACCTCACTCACCGCCCCGACGACATCGGTCCCCTGCCGTGGCACGTCCACCGGGCACAACCCGTCCATCACCCACATCCGGCTGTTCCCCAGGTCGGACCCCGCCACCACCCGAACATCCGTCCGCCCCACCAGATCCAGCAGGTACCGTGCAAACCGAGCCCGCTCCCCGCCGTACTCATCACTGGTAATCACCAACCGCAACTCAGGCACCAACTGAGCCGCAACCACCAGCGCCACGGTGTCATCCGGATCCCCGCCGATATCCGTGTCAATGATCATCGGCGCCCGCGCAATCGCCGGCACACCGACGCCCGGCGGCGGCCCACCCCGAATCAGCGGATCGGCAAGCTCCTCGAACTCCTCAAAGCTCGCGCTCGTCCCGGCCAGCGCCTCCCACTCGCCCCCGGGATCCGCCTCCCCGCCGCCCATCGCCACCTCCGCTGATTCGCATCGAATTGAACACATTGTCTACGAACACCCTCTTGTCGCTGTCATTCCCGCACCGCTCGTACGCGGTCCAGATCGCCTCCCGGTCCCGCTCCGGCACCTGTCCGCGGTCCAGCGTCTTCTGCAGCGCATCAGCCTGCTGCTTGTCGCCTCGGTGGACGAAAGAGTCGAGGAACTCCGCAAGCCGCGGGTCCGGCGACCGGTCGCCGATCCAAGCCCGGATCTCGCTCCGGAACCGCGTGGACCAGTCGTCCAGCCACGACCGATAGTTGCCGCCGGCATCACGCAGTCCGGCGACATCCCGAGCCAGGTCCGCGACCGCCATCAGATTCACGACCTTGACGCCCTCGCGGACCCGAAGGTCCCGCAACCGCGACGACACCCGCCCCCTGCTCAGGCCTTCCAGGAGCACCGGATGACGGTGTTGGCCGGACTGCTCAGGACCGCGAGCACCGATCCGCACCGGACTCGACATCGGCCCGTCGAGCAACTCCTCGATGCTGTTGAGGGCCAGCTGATGTGCGAACGTCTCCGACTCGTCGGCAGGCAGCTCGTAGAACGGCCGCCCTTCCCGAGACTCCGAGGCAGTCAGGTGCACCTCGTACCCTTTCTTGCTCCCGGGATGCGGGTCGTACGGCGATTCACCGAGGAAGGCATAGCGCCCGGTGAACGCAGTCTCCGGATAGACCGCCGAGAGCAGCTCCTGCACGGTGCCTTTGAAGCTCGTGTCGAAAACGCTCACCCGACTCCCCGGTCGGCCAACCGGCACCCGATTCGCTTGCAGGTAGTCGGTGGACTGCCGAAACCCACCGACCGTATCCGCAGGGTCCACGCGCGGGGCCACCCGCCGGAAGCCGGCCACCTGTGGAAACCGGAGCCCCTGGTGATGCTCGAGATCCTGCAACGCGTTCTCGACAAGCGCACGTGACAGGACCAGATTCGATCCGTGCTGCCGGAAGAACTGCCCGTCGAGCCGAGTCATCGCCAGCGCCAGATGATGTCCGTCGCGCCCGAACGCAACAATCCGATCGGCCGTACTGCTTTCCGGTAGTCCGCGTTGCCGGGCATGGGTGAGGCTCCAGAAAGCCATCCACAGGCATGACGAGGGACGGGGACGCCGGATTGGCGTCCCCGTCTCTTTGCGTTAGCGGGCCATTGGGCGGCCGGCGGGGGTTGCTACCGGGGTGGCCATGGCGGCGGCTTCTTCGTCTATGTCTACTACGGCGCCGCTGAACTGGGCGTTGTAGAGGCGGGCGTAGGCGGCGTCGAGGGCCAGGAGTTCGTTGTGGTTGCCCTGTTCGACGATGGCGCCGTTCTCCATGACCAGGATCAGGTCGGCGTCGCGGATGGTGGAGAGGCGGTGGGCGATGACGAAGCTGGTCCGGTCGGAGCGCAGGGCGGCCATGGCGCGTTGGACCAGGACCTCCGTGCGGGTGTCGACCGAGCTGGTGGCCTCGTCGAGGATGAGCAACTGCGGGTCGGCCAGGAACGCCCGCGCGATGGTGAGCAGCTGCTTCTCACCGGCGCTGACGTTGCTGCCTTCCTCGTCGATCACGGTGTCGTATCCGTCCGGCAGGCTGTGCACGAAGCGGTCGACGTACGTCGCCTTCGCCGCCGCGAGCATGTCCTCCTCGGTGGCCTTCAGGTTGCCGTAGAGGAGGTTGTCGCGGATCGTGCCGCCGAACAGCCAGGTGTCCTGCAGCACCATGCCGATCCGCGAGCGCAGGTCGTGCCTCGTCAGCTCGGTGATGTCGACACCGTCGAGCGTGATCTTGCCGCCGTTCAGCTCGTAGAACCGCATGATCAGGTTGACCAGGGTCGTCTTGCCGGCACCGGTCGGGCCGACGATCGCGACCGTCTGCCCCGGCTCGGCGATCAGGCTCAGGTCGGTGATCAGCGGCTTGTCCGGGTCGTACGAGAACGACACGTGCTCGAACTCGACCCGTCCACGCGAGTCGGTGACCTTCTCCGGCGTCGCGTCGTCCGGGATCTGCTCCTCAGCATCCAGTACTTCGAACACGCGCTCGGCAGACGCCACGCCCGACTGCAACAGGTTCGCCATAGAGGCGACCTGCGTCAGCGGCTGGGTGAACTGCCGCGAGTACTGGATGAACGCCTGCACGTCGCCCAGCGACATCGTGCCGGAGGCGACCCGCAGACCGCCGAGGACCGCGATGACCACATAGTTCAGGTTCCCGACGAACATCATCACCGGCATGATCAACCCGGAGATGAACTGCGCCCCGAACGCCGCCTGGAACAGTTCGTCGTTCTTCTTCGCGAACGAGGCCTCGATCTCCTTCTGCCGACCGAAGACCTTCACCAGCTCGTGCCCGGTGAACGCCTCCTCGATCTGCCCGTTCAGCGCACCCGTGTGACGCCACTGGGCGATGAACCGAACCTGCGAGCGCTTGGCGATCGTCGCGGTCAGGATCATCGTGATAGGGATCGTGACGAGCGCGATCAGCGCCAGCACCGGAGAGATCACGAACATCAACGTGATCACGCCGATCACCGTCAGCAGTGACGTGAGCAGCTGGCTCAGCGTCTGCTGCAGGCTGGTCGAGATGTTGTCGATGTCGTTCGTCACCCGGCTGAGCAGCTCACCGCGCGGCGCACCGTCGAAGTAGCTCAGCGGCAGCCGGTTCAGCTTCGCCTCGACGTCCGCACGCAGCGACAGGATCGTCCGCTGCACGACGCCGTTCAGGATGTAGCCCTGTGCCCAGGAGAGGAAGAACGCACCGACGTACAGCGCCAGGACCAGCAGCAGAATGTTGCGCAGGGCATCGAAGTCGATGCCGACGCCCGGGACCAGGTCGATCCCTTGCAGCAGGTCCGCGAGCCGGCCGTTGCCGGAGGCCCGGGTCTGCTCGATCACCTGCGCCTTGGTCAGACCGCTCGGAAGATGCTTGCCGATGGCACCGGCGAAGATGATGTCGGTCGCGCGACCGAGGATCTTCGGGCCGAGCACCGACAGACCGACGCTGCAGACCGCCAGCAGGACGACGCCGGACACCTGCAGCCGATGCGGGCGCAACCGCGCGAGCAGCCGCTTCGCCGACGGCAGGAAGTTCATGGACTTGTCGCCGGGAATACCTCCGGGCGGACCGAACCCACGACCGGTGGTCGGCCGCTCGGTCGCCTTCACAGCCTTGGGCGCCTGTCCGTTCGGGGACGGCGTGTTCTGCTCGCTCATGCCGCCTCCTCCGCGGAACGCTGGGACTCGACGATCTCGACGTACGTCGGACACGTCTCGAGCAACTCGTCATGCGTGCCGTTGCCGACGATCGCGCCGTCCTCGAGCACGACGATCTGGTCGGCGTCGATGATCGTCGACACGCGCTGCGCGACGATCACCATGCAGGCCTCCCGGGTCACCGGCCGCAACGCTGCCCGCAACCGGGCGTCGGTCGACAGGTCGAGCGCCGAGAACGAGTCGTCGAACAGGTAGATCTCCGGCTTGCGGACCAGCGCCCGCGCGATCGCGAGCCGCTGCCGCTGACCGCCGGACACGTTCGTGCCGCCCTGCGCGATCGGCGCTTCCAGCCCTTCGGCCATCGCCTCGACGAAGTCCTTGCCCTGGGCAATCTCCAGGGCTTCCCAGAGCTCGTCGTCGGTAGCGTCCGGGTTGCCGTACCGCAGGTTGCTGGCGACCGTCCCCGAGAACAGGTACGGACGCTGCGGCACCAGACCGATCCGCTCCCACAGCGCCTCGGGCTCGATCTCCCGTACGTCGATGCCGTCGACCAGCACCCGGCCTTCGGTCGCGTCGAACAAGCGCGGCACCAGCGAGAGCAGTGTCGTCTTGCCGGCGCCCGTACTGCCGATGATCGCGGTCGTCTGCCCCGGCGAGGCGACAAGGTTGATGTCGTGCAGCACCGGCTCGGCGGCGCCCGGGTACTTGAACGAGGCGTGCTCGAACACGAGCTGCCCGCGACCGGTGAAGGTCTTGATCGGCGTGACCGGCGGCCGCACCGACGAATCCGTGTCGAGTACTTCGGAGATCCGGTCCGCGCAGACCGATGCCCGCGGCACCATGATCATCACGAACACGCCCATCATCACCGAGAACAGGATCTGGATCAGGTAGCTCAGGAACGCGGTCAGCGCCCCGACCTCCAGCGTCCCGTTCTCGATCCGGGAGGCGCCGAACCACAGCACCGCCACGCTCGACACGTTCAGGATCAGCATCACGGTCGGGAAGATCAGCGCCATCAACCGGCCGGCTTTGATCGCCGTGTCGGTCAGGTTCTGGTTGGCCTCGCCGAAGCGCTCGACCTCGTGCGGTTCGCGGACGAACGCGCGGACCACCCGGATCCCGGTGATCTGCTCGCGCAGTACCCGGTTCACCCCGTCGATGTTCTTCTGCATCTTCCGGAACTGCGGAACCATCCGGCTCGCGATGAACCCGACGCAGACGGCCAGCAGCGGTACGGCGACGGCCACCAGCCAGGACAGGCCGACGTCCTGGCGGACCGCCATGATGACGCCGCCGATCATCGTGATCGGCGCTGCGACCAGCATCGTCGTGGTCATCACGACCAGCATCTGGATCTGCTGTACGTCGTTGGTGCTACGGGAGATGAGCGTCGGCGCACCGAACTGGTTCACCTCGCGGGCGGAGAACTCGCCGACCCGGTGGAAGACGGCCGCGCGCACGTCGCGGCCGAACAGGGCAGCTGTTTTCGCGCCGAAGTACACCGCGGTGATCGTGCAGATGATCTGCACCAGGCTGACAGCAAGCATCCAGCCCCCGGTGCTCACGATGTAGCCGGTGTCACCCTCCGCCACGCCGTTGTCGATGATGTCGGCGTTGAGAGTGGGCAGGTAGAGGGAGGCGATCGTCCCGACCAGCTGCAGGACCACCACCAAGGACAGGTTTCCCGCGTACGGACGCAAATGCGTACGCAAGACGCGAATCAACATCAATCATCCCCAGGGTCGTGATGGCGGGCGCCGCCGAGCGCGTACTCGACGATGCCCTCGGTGGCCGGTGGCTGACCGGTGTGGTGCTTGCGGAGGCCGTCGAACGCGAAGTCGACGATCTCCTCGGCGGTCAGCACGTGGCCGCCGGAAATCAGTGGGTGGGTGGCCGAGAAGGTGAGCAGCCCGAGATGCCGGACCACGTCCTCGGGCGGCAGCCGCAACTGGTCCGCATCCGGCCGGAGCAGGTCCGCGAACGCCAGGTTCGCCAGGTCCGAGTGCCGCTGACGGCGCGCCTCGTCCATCGGGGTCGCGTGCCGGAACTCCGGTGGCCGGCGGATCCGCAACGCGAACATCAGCTTGAACACCCCGCGCAGCCGCTTCTGGCCGATCTCGACCGCGGCGATGGTCCGCTCCCGCAGCGGCAGTGAGGGGTCGACCCGCTCGATCGCCCGGACCAGGTCCGAGGTGTCGAACACGGTCGCCATCGCGGCCTCGATCAGCGCATCCTTGCTGCCGAACGCACGGAAGATCGTCCCCTCGGCGATCCCGGCCGCCTCGGCGATCTGCTTCGTGCTGACGTCGGCCCCGAACTCCTCCAGCAACGGCAGCGCGGCCTCGACGATGGCCGCGCGTCGCTCCTCGGGTGGCAGTGGGGTCGCTCGTGGTGTCACGGATCAAAGGTAACTGAGTGAGTACTCACTCACAACTACATTTACCCCTCCGGTGCAGACCGGTTGACTACCAGCGCGGAAACGCCGTCCAGGAGGCGTTCCAGACCATATTCGAACGCATGATCGACATCATACGGGGCGTCGAACTCACTCCCGACCGCGGTACCGACCCGTGCCGACAGCGGAAACTTCGCCAGGTCACTGATCTGGTCCAGATGCGGGACGTGCGCCAGCCACCACTCCTTGTCCGTCATACCGGATCGGAGGATCACCTGCCGCGCTTCGACCGCCGTTCGTACGGCGCCGTGCACGTAACCGTTGACGAGCGCGACGGTCGAGTCCATCTCCACATCGCTGAGCCCGATCCCCTCGACGGCACCCAGCTCCCACTCGTACTTCGCCATCACGTTGGGACCGAGCGGCGGGCGGCTGATCGCGACCTGAAGCATCCACGGATGCCGGAGGTACAGCTCGCGGTTCTCGCGGGCGACCTCGTCGAGCTTCGCCCGCCACTCCCCCGGTACGTCGCGGCGCGGCAGCTCGCCGTACACGGTGTCGAGCATGACGTCGAGCAACTCACCCTTGCCCGGGAAGTAGCGGTAGAGCGTCATCGCGCCGACGCCGAGCTCGTCGGCGACCCGGCGCATCGACATCGCGCCGAGGCCGTCGGTGTCCGCGACCTTCAGCGCGGCCGTGACGATCTGGTCGACGGTCAGCGCCGGCTTCGGTCCGCGAGTCGGTTGCGGGCGGCGTCGCCAGAGCAGCTCGAGGCTCTTCGCCGGGTCGCCGCTGCCGCTGTACTCCTGATTCATGTCCGTCGTTCTTCTCGGATCGGCTATACTTCGTACAGTGTACGCAGTTGACCTCAATCTTTGTCGAGGTTCTAGCGTCAGGTTTTGTCGGTGGGGCACGGAATCATCGACGGTCCACGATCGATCGGTTCAGCGGAGCCTGGAGACACAGCTGTGAGTATGGAAATGACCGCGTGGAACTCGCTCTACCACGCGATGCACGCGCAGGACGACAAACGTCCCTTCTCGAAGGCGACCTTGCGGCGGATCCTGGCGTTCGCGCGCCCGCACCGCACGCAACTGATCTGGTTCCTCGTGATGAGCGTCGGGGCGGCGGTGCTCGCGGTCGCGACGCCGGTGCTGGCCGGCAAGGTGGTCAACGCGATCGTCGGCGGCAAGGAGTTCAGCGTCGTACTGCGGTTCGCGGTGCTGATCGCGATCATCGCGATCGCGGAGGCCGGGCTGAGCATGCTGACGCGGTGGTTATCGGCGCAGATCGGTGAGGGGCTGATCCTCGATCTGCGGACGGCGGTATTCGACCACATCCAGCGGATGCCGATCGCGTTCTTCACCCGGACCCGGACCGGCGCGCTGGTCTCCCGGCTGAACAACGACGTGATCGGGGCGCAGCGCGCGTTCAGCGACACGTTGTCCGGCGTGGTCGGCAACCTGGTGATGCTCGTGCTGACGCTTGTGGTGATGCTTCGCGTGTCGTGGCAGATCACCTTGCTCGCGTTGATCCTGCTGCCGGTGTTCGTGGTGCCGGCACGACGGGTCGGGCGGCGACTGGCCGGCTTGCAGCGGGAAGCGGCGAACTACAACGCCACGATGAGCACGCAGATGACCGAGCGGTTCTCGGCGCCGGGTGCGACGTTGGTGAAGCTGTTCGGGCGGCCGGCGCGGGAGTCGCTGGAGTTCGCCGTACGGGCGCGGCGCGTGCGGGACATCGGCGTACGGACGGCGATGGTGCAGTGGATCTTCGTGACGGCGTTGACGTTGGTGTCGGCGCTGGCGCTGGCTGTTGTCTATGGGCTCGGCGGGTTCTATGCGCTGCGGGATCAGCTCGACGCTGGTGCGGTCGTGTCGATGGCGCTGCTGCTGACGCGGTTGTACGCACCGCTGACTGCGCTGGCCAGTGCGCGGCTCGAGGTGATGACGGCGCTCGTCAGCTTCGAACGGGTCTTCGAAGTACTGGATCTGGAGCCGCTGATCAAGGACAAGCCGGACGCTGGCCGGGTGCCTGAGGGGCCTGTGACGGTTGAGTTCTCGGGCGTGAGCTTTGCGTATCCGTCGGCGGACAAGGTCTCGCTGGCTTCGCTGGAAGAGGTCGCGAAGCTGGACACCCGGGGTGGAGTTGAGGTGTTGCATGACGTGTCGTTCAAGGCTGAGCCGGGGCAGATGGTGGCGCTGGTCGGGTCGTCCGGTGCAGGGAAGTCGACGATCGCTCAGTTGATTCCGCGGTTGTACGACGTGGACGCAGGCTCGGTGAAGCTGGCCGGGGCCGACGTACGGGATGTGTCGGCGGAGTCGTTGCGGGCGACGCTCGGCATGGTGACGCAAGACGGTCATCTGTTCCACGATTCGATCCGGGAGAACCTGCTGCTTGCGCGGCCCGAGGCGTCCGAGGAGGACCTGTGGGATTCGCTGGAGCGGGCTCGGTTGGGTGAGCTGATCCGGTCGTTGCCTGATCAGCTCGACACGGTCGTCGGTGAGCGCGGGTATCGGTTGTCGGGTGGTGAGCGGCAGCGGTTGACGATCGCGCGGTTGCTCCTCGCGCAGCCGCGGGTCGTGATCCTGGACGAGGCGACCGCCGCGTTGGACTCGACGAATGAGGCTGCGGTGCAGGCGGCGCTGACGGAGGCGCTTGCTGGTCGTACGGCGGTGGTGATCGCGCACCGGCTGTCGACGATCCGTGCCGCGGACCAGATCCTCGTGATCGAGGCTGGGCGGATCGTGGAGCGCGGTCGGCATGCGGAGTTGCTCGCGACCGGCGGGCGGTACGAGGAGCTTTATCGCACCCAGTTCGAACAACCTGAGGCGGGTACGGCGGTGGTCGGTGTCTAGCTGGTTGCCTGGGGCATCGGTAGCGGGTTGTTTGATGGACAGCGGGATATAGCACGTCAATGGGCAGACATCCCGCCAGTGGGACGGGATCACCTCGGCGTACGGACGGTGGAGCAGGAGGTTGTTGGGTTGGTGGGTACGGGGCAAGAGCTGGCTGGATACGCGGTGGTCTTCCGGCCGGCGGATCCACCACGCACAAGCCGGATAGCGTTCTGGGACCCCGACGGCGGTGAACTTCCACTAGGCGTCGGTGAGCAGGTCGAGCTGCAGTTGGTTGTTGATTCCCAGCTTCAGTCGGTGCGCGCGATCGAGTTGTCGGTCGCGGACGCGGTTCCGGTGCTGGGGCGGATGCGGCGGGCGGTGGGGGCTCATCCGTCGGCGGCGTTCTGGGGTGGAGCCTCGCTGGTGGCGCTACAGCTGGTTGCCCGGGGCAAGCTTCTCCCGGGCGTCTCCCCCGGCGGGTACGACGCCTGGCGGGTCGGCCCACTCGACACCGACGACGTAACCCGCCTCCTAACCCTCGCCGAAGCCATGCCCCCCTCAGCCCGAGCCCTCCCACTCACTCCCACCTCATCTGCTCCATCGGCCTTGGGCGGTGGGGTGCGGGTGGCGGTGGCTGAGGAGTTGGTGCGGGAGTTTCTTGATGCGGTTGCCGATGGGATGCCTCGGTCGCCGGCTGCGGGGAAGGCGCATCAGACGAATCTGTTCACCAGCTCGGCGCCGCAGCGGGCGGAGCGGTTGCGGGGGTGGGCGGATGAGGTTTCTGCGGGGCTCGACAGCGGGGTGCGGATCTCGTTGCGGATCGAGTTGGCGGACTCGCTGGCGTTCAGCGCGGTCGTTCAGCTGCACAGCCTCAAGGATCCGACGCTGGTCAGGGATGCGGACGACGTGTGGGCTGAGGATGTCGCCGGGTTCGGGCCGCGGGCTCGGATTGACGCCACGCTGGCGATCCGTCGGGCCGCGCGGGTCTGGCCGGCGCTCCAGCGGCTGTTGGACTCCGCCATACCAAACCGTATGGAACTGTCGGACGAAGAGGTCGCCGAGCTGCTCGTCGGATCGGCGCAACGGCTGACGGCGGCGGGCGTGGACCTGCATTGGCCGCGGAGTCTCGGGCGCCAGCTCACCGCCCGCGCCGCGATCACCTCCGCGGACGGACCGCCGAGCAGCCTCCCAGGATTCTTCGGCGGCGACAAGACGCTCGACTTCAGCTGGCAAGTGGCGGTCGGCGACGACCCGCTGACCGAGGCCGAGCTCGACCAACTCGCCGAAGCCACCCGCCCGGTGGTCCGGCTGCGCGACCAGTGGATGCTGATCGACCCCGAGCTCGCCCGCAAAGCCCGCGAACGCATCCTCAAGCCGGTCACCCCGATCGACGCCCTCGGCGCTGCACTGACCGGCACCACCGAGATCGACGGCCGCCAGATCACCGTCACCCCGACCAGGTGGCTGGACGATCTCCGCGCCCGCATCGCCGACCCCGACCGAGCCGACGAACCCATCGAAGCACCCGCCGGGCTCCAGGCAACGCTGCGCGACTACCAACTGCGCGGTCTCCGTTGGCTCGCGAGGATGACCTCGCTCGGACTCGGCGCCTGCCTCGCCGACGACATGGGTCTCGGCAAGACGATCACGCTCATCTCCCTGCACCTCCACCGCCAGGAGTCCACGGACACCGCCGGCCCGACCCTCGTCGTCTGCCCGGCGTCGCTCCTCGGCAACTGGGAGCGCGAGGTCCAACGATTCGCCCCCGGCACTCCGGTACGCCGATTCCACGGCACCGCGCGCTCACTCGACGACGCACAGGACGGCTTCGTCCTCACGACGTACGGGACCCTGCGCCGCGACGCCGCACGATTGGCCGACCACCGATGGGGCCTGGTCGTCGCCGACGAGGCGCAACACGTGAAGAACCCCTCATCCGGTACGGCGAAGGCGCTGCGAACCGTGCCAGGACAAGCGCGGGTCGCCCTGACCGGCACACCGGTCGAGAACAACCTGTCCGAGTTGTGGGCGATCCTCGACTGGACGACGCCCGGGCTGCTCGGGCGACTCGGGACCTTCCGCAACCAGTGGGCCGCGCCGATCGAAGCCGACAAGGACGAGGAGGTCGCCGCACGGCTCGCGAAGCTGGTCCGTCCGTTCCTGCTCAGACGCAAGAAGTCCGACCCGGGTATCGCGCCGGAGCTACCGCCGAAGACCGAGACCGACCAGCCCGTCTCGCTCACGCGCGAGCAGGTCGTGTTGTACGAGGCAACTGTCCGCGAGCTGATGGCCGAGGTCCGCGCAAGCAACCAGATGGCGCGACGCGGCCTGATCGTCAAGCTGCTCACCGGCCTCAAGCAGATCTGCAACCACCCGGCGCAGTACCTGAAGGAAAGCGACAAGGCGCGGCTCAGCGGTCGCTCCGGCAAGCTCGAACTCCTCGACGAGCTCCTCGAGACCATCGTCGCCGAGGACGGCGCCGTCCTCGTCTTCACGCAGTACGTCGCTATGGCCCGACTGCTCGAGCGGCACCTCGACGAGCGCGGCATCCAGACCCAGCTCCTCCACGGCGGCACGCCCGTCGCACAGCGCGAAGCGATGGTCGACCGGTTCCAGGCGGGCGAGGTGACCGTCTTCCTCCTCTCGCTCAAGGCCGCCGGCACCGGTCTCAACCTGACCCGCGCCGATCATGTCGTGCACTACGACCGCTGGTGGAATCCGGCCGTCGAGGACCAGGCGACCGACCGTGCGTACCGGATCGGCCAGACCCGCCCGGTGCAGGTTCACCGATTGATTGCCGAAGGCACCATTGAGGACCGGATCGCCGCGATGCTGGCCGCCAAACGCGAGCTGGCCGAAGCCGTTCTCAGTGGCGGCGAGGCCGCGTTGACCGAGCTGTCCGACACGGAGCTCGCCGATCTCGTCGAGCTGCGGGGAGGTCTGCGATGAACGACGCACAAGGGTTCCCAGCCTTCGGGCGGCAGCAGCGGAGTACGCGGGGGCGGTCGTGGTGGGCACGGGCGTGGGTGCAGGCGATGGAGGACACATCGCTCGACTCGGACCAGCTGCGCAAAGGCCGCCGGTACGCGAACTCGGGTCAGGTCGGGACGATCACGATCAGCCCGGGCCGGATCGCCGCCACGGTGTACTCCCCCGAGGACACGTACGAGGCCGTCGTCCGCGTCGACGAGTTGAGTGCCGAGGACTGGCGGCGGTTCAGTGAGCAGGTCGCGGCGCGGGCCGGCCACATCGCGGCGTTACTGGACGGCGAGATGCCGCACGACCTGGTCGAGGCCGCGGCCGACGCAGGAGTCACGCTCTTGCCGGGCATCGGCGACCTCGACCCGAACTGCACCTGCGACGCCTGGGAGCTGCCCTGCCAGCACGCGGCCGCCCTCTGTTACCAGGTCGCGTGGCTCCTCGATGCCGACCCATTCGTCCTGCTCCTGCTTCGCGGCCGTACTCGCGAGAGCCTCGTCGACGGGCTCCAAACGTCAGAGCCGATCGAGCCCGGGATCTCGTTGGCTGAGGTCCTCGCCGCCACCTCCAAAGAACTGCCGGACGCACCCGAACTGCCGAAGAAGGTCAGCCTCGACGAGTTGGCGGTAACGGCTATCGAACCACCGGACGGCATCGGCCCGACTGTCCTCCAACTCCTCGTCCTCGACGCGGCCCGCCGCGCGAGAGCCATCCTCAACGCTCTCCTCCACGGCATCCCGGAGCCGCAACCACTGGACGGGTGGCAAGACACCATCCGGCTCGCGGCCGACTTCCCCGAGCTCGCCACACCGTTGACCGAGGCAACCGGCAAGGACCTTGCCCTCGGCATCCAAGCCTGGCGGTACGGCGGCGCGCCCGGCCTCGACGTACTCGAACACACCTGGACGCCGAACCCCGCGGACCTCAACCGGGCACGGACCGAGCTCCAGGCGGACGTCATCGCCTCACACAACCGGCTGACCATCGGCACCGACACCCAGGTCAGGCTCGACCGCAACGGGCGATGGCACCCGTACAGGCTCGTCAACGACGTCTGGACGCCGGCCGCTCCCCCGTCCACGGATCCCCTCGTCGCCGACTGGTAAATCCGATGCGTCGACACGGTCCGCCCGGTTAGGGTGGCCGCGACTTCGAAGGAGGAGGTGGGTTGATGACTGCGACGTTCCGGGTTGCCGCACGCCCGGTCACTCAACCTCATCCGCCAACCTTCGAAAGGGACCACCGTTGTCCATCACCTGGAACACCCGCGTCGAGACACCGGCCGACGTCGAACTGATCCGCGACATCACCCGGCAGGCGTTCGGCCGCCAGTTCGAGGTCGACTTCCTCGACGCCCATCGCGCCGACCCGGTCGCCTGGCTTCCCGGGTTCATGATCGTCGCGACTACGCCCGAAGATGAGCCGGTCGCCTATGCGGCCCTGACCCGCTGCTACATCGGCGACAAGCCGGTCCTCTCGCTCGGGCCGGTCGCCGTGCTTCCGCAGTACCAGAAGCAGGGAGCCGGTGGTGCGGCCGTGCGGGCCGCGCTGGCCACAGCGCGTGATCGTGGCGAAGGGACGGTTGTCGTGCTCGGCCACGACACCTACTACCCACGGTTCGGATTCCGGCAGGCGACCGAGTTCGGCGTCCATCACCCGCAGTACGACGGGCCGAATCTGATGGCGCTCGCGCTGGGCGACCACGCCGTACCCGGCGGGGACCTGACGTACCCCGTCACCGTCTGACGTCAGGTCGCCGGAGGCCGTGCTCCAGCCTCCGGCGACCTCGACCGGTCGTCGGACTTGAACGTTCCACTGCGAGTACGGCGAGCGGTCGTAAAAGGTTCAGTCAAACTCGCCGAATCACTTGCGCAACCACCTTGTATACATGAAACAGTCGACAGAACCGCCTACTCAGGAGCCCGCGATGACTCGTCGACTTCCGCTCTCGCTGAACCGTTTCACCTTGAGTAACCGCCGCCGGAAGCTGGCCGGGATCGGCGCCGCCGTCATCGCGCTGGCCCTGGTCGGTACGGCTTGCTCCCCCGTTGAGCCTGCCGGGAACGACAGCAGCAGCGGTACGCAGGCACCGACCGGACAGGATGTGTTCGGCGAGCCGGCCGACGCCGCGCAGGTCAAGCAGGGCGGGACGCTGACCGTTGCCCTGTCCGCCGACCCGGACAAGCTCGACCCGACGCTGTCGCGCAGCCTCTACTCGCGGTACGTCTTCCACACGATGTGCGAGAAGCTCTACGACCTCGGCTCGGACGCGAAGGTCGTGCCGCAGCTCGCCACCGCGCTCCCGACGCTCTCCGCCGACGGGCTCAGCCTGACGATCCCGTTGAAGCAGGGCGTGAAGTTCGCCGACGGCGGCACGTTCGACTCGAACGCGGTGAAGATCTCGCTGAACCGCCACCTCACGCTCGCCGGGTCCGCCCGCAAGAGCGAGCTCGGCCCGATCACCTCGATCGAGACGCCGGACCCGAAGACGGTCGTCATCAAGCTGTCGAAGCCGTTCGCGCCGCTGACCGCCGCGCTGGCCGACCGGGCCGGCATGGTGCTGAGCCCGGCCGCGGTCGCGAAGCTCGGTGCGAACTTCTCCAACGCACCGGTCTGCGTCGGCCCGTTCAAGTTCGCCAGCCGCGTCGCGCAGAACTCGATCAAGGTCGTGAAGGACCCGATGTACTACGACGCCGCGAAGGTGCACCTCGACGCGATCGAGTACCGGATCATCACCGACTCGAGCATCCGCTCCGCGAACCTGAAGTCCGGCGACGCGCAGGTGGCCGACTCGTTGTCGACGCAGGACACCCCGGCGCTGCAGAAGGACGACAGCGTGAGCGTGCTGCAGTCGCAGTCGCTCGGGTACCAGGGCCTGACGATCAACATCGGCAACTCGAACGGCGTCGGGAACCCGCTCAAATCGCTCGGGACTCCGATCGCGAAGGACCCGCGGGTGCGGCAGGCGCTGGCGTTGTCGATCGACCGCGACGCGTTGGTGAAGTCGCTCTTCGGCGGACTCAACACCGTTGCCTGCTCCCCGGTATCCCCGAAGAGCGAGTTCACCTCGGACACGGCTCAGGTCTGCCCGGCGCACGATCCGGCGAAGGCCAAGCAGTTGCTCGCCGACGCGGGCGTGACTACGCCGTACAAGGTCGAGATGGTGACGTCGAACAACCCGGACAGCTTGCGGCTCGCGCAGGCGTTGCAGGGGATGGTGAAGGAGGGCGGATTCGACCTGGTGATCAAGCCGGTCGAGTACGCCGCGCTGCTCGACCAGCAGGACCGCGGTGACTTCGAACTGCTGCAGCTCGGATGGTCCGGCCGGGTCGACCCCGACGCCAACATCTTCAACTTCGTCGGCACCACCGGCAGCCAGAACGTCTCCGGCTACAGCAGCCCGGACCTCGACAAGGTCCTGACCGACGCACGTCAGTCCACCGACCAGGCGCAGCGCGTCAAGCTATACGGCGACGTGGTCACCAAGCTCCAGCAGGACGACCCGATCATCTACATGTACCGTCAGCGCAACCTGACCGGCGTCTCCAAGAAGCTGCTCGGCATCCAGGTCTACCCGGACGGCGTGATCCGCACAGCCTTCGCGGGATTCGCCAAGTGAGGCGGTACCTCCTCAACCGGCTGTGGCAGAGCGTGGTGACGCTCGTGCTCGCGACGATCGTGGTGTTCGTCGGCGTACGGGCGTTGCCGGGCGATCCTGCGCTGGCCCTGGCCGGGGAGGATCGGGATCCGGAGTCACTGCGGGCGATCCGGCAGCAGTACGGGCTGGACCAGTCGTGGCTCGTGCAGTTCTGGCAGTTCATCAGTCACGCGGCCCGCGGCGATCTCGGCGAGTCGATCCGGACGGGCACTCCCGTGCGGTCGATGATCTTCAGCGCGTTGCCGGTGACCATCGAATTGTCGGTGCTCGCGATCCTGATCGCCGGCGTCATCGGCGTCGGCGCGGGAGTCGTGGCCGCAGTACGGCGGGGTGAGCCGGCCGAGTGGGCCGCGAACGCCCTTGCACTCCTGGGGTTGTCGGTGCCGCACTTCTGGCTCGGGCTGATGGCGATCCTGTACCTGTCCGTTGCCCTCGGCCTCTTTCCCGCCTCCGGCTTCGTCCCGTTCTTCACCAACCCGGTGGACAACCTCCACCACCTGATCCTGCCCGCGGTGATCCTCGGCACCGGCCTGGCCGCCGTCATCATGCGCCAGACCAGATCGTCGATGCTCGACGCGCTGAGCGCCGACTACATCCGGACGGCGGAAGCCAAGGGGCTCCCGCCCAAGGCAGTGATCGGAAAGCATGCCCTGCGCAACAGTCTGATCGTCGTCGTCACGATCGTCGGACTCCAACTGGGCGCGTTGATCTCGGGCGCCGTCGTCACCGAACGGATCTTCGCGCTGCCCGGCTTCGGCAAGCTCACCGTCGACGCGGTCTTCCAGCGCGACTACCCGGTCATCCAGGCGGTCGTGCTCGTCACAGCGACGGCGTACATCGTGATCAACCTGCTCGTCGATCTGCTGTACTCCGTCATCGACCCGCGGATCCGCGTGCGAGGTGAGGCGTGATGGCAGTCGCTGAAGCGATCGCCCCTCCGCGGAGCAACAGCCGTCGAGTGGTACGCCGGGTCTTCCGCAACCCGCTCGCGCTGACCGGACTCGCAGTACTCACGATCGCCGTCATCCTCGCAGTGTTCGCGAACTGGCTGGCGCCGCACGAACCAACGCAGACGAACCTCGGCAACGCGTTCGCCCCGCCGGGAACGGCCGGGTATCTGTTGGGCACCGACGACCTCGGCCGGGATGTCTTGTCGCGCATCATGTTCGGCCTGCGTGCGTCGTTGCACGTCGGGATCCTCGCGGTCGCGTTCTCGTTGGTCATCGGCGTACCGCTCGGGCTGATCGCAGGGTACTTCCGGACGGTCGACGCGCTGATCTCGCGGCTCACCGATCTGGTACTGGCGTTCCCGTTCCTGATCCTCGCGGTCGGGCTGGCCGCAATCCGCGGGGCGAGCCTCGGCAACGCGGCGATCGCAATCGGCATCGCGCAGATCCCCGGCATGATCCGGATCGTCCGCTCGGAGACGCTCCGGCTGAAGTCACTCGACTTCGTCGCCGCCGCGATCGTCGAGGGCGCCAGTGATGCGTGGGTGCTCGGCCGCCACATCCTGCCGAACGCCGGCTCGGCGGTCATCGTCCAGGCCACGGTCGGCATCCCGGCCGCGATCCTCGGCGAAGCGGTGCTGTCCTTCCTCGGCCTCGGCATCCAGCCGCCGGCGCCGAGCCTCGGCACGATGCTCGCCGACGCCCAGCAGTTCGCGTCCAAGGCGCCGTGGGCCGCCGTCATGCCTGGCGTCGCGATCATGCTGCTGACGCTGGCGTTCAACATCGTCGGCGACAGTCTCCGCGACGCCCTCGACCCGAAGGCGAGCCGCCGATGAGACCTGTCCTTGCAGTCAAAGACCTGTCCGTCACGTTCCGGACCGAGGACGGCCGCTTGTCGGCGGTCGACAACGTCAGCTTCGAGGTCGCGGACGGCGAAGTCCTCGCGGTGGTCGGCGAATCCGGCTGCGGCAAGAGCGTCACCGCGATGAGCATCGCCGGTCTGCTCCCCCGCACCGCGACCGTCGACGGCTCGGTCCAGCTCGACGGCACCGAGCTGATCGGCGCCGACAAACGCACGCTCCGCTCGATCCGCGGCCGCGAGGTCGCGTACATCTTCCAGGAGCCGATGACCTCGCTGAACCCGGTCTTCACCGTCGGCCACCAGATCAGTGAGGTACTGCGAACGCACATCGGCCTGAACCGCCAGGCGGCACAGGCCCGCGCGATCGAGCTGCTCAAGCTCGTCGGCATCCCGTCCGCGGAACGCCGCATCAGTGACTACCCGCACCAGCTCTCCGGCGGCATGCGCCAGCGGGTGATGATCGCGATGGCCGTCGCCTGCGACCCGAAGGTCCTGATCGCCGACGAGCCCACGACGGCGCTCGACGTCACGATCCAGGCCGGCATCCTCGACGTACTGCGGGGTCTGCGCGAACGCCTCGGCACGAGCATCGTGCTGATCACGCACGACCTCGGCGTCGTCGCGGACCTCGCCGACCGGGTCGCAGTGATGTACGCCGGGCGCGTGGTCGAGACAGCGGAGGTGCACGAGATCTTCGCCAAGCCCCAGCACCCGTACACGGTCGGACTGCTCGGTGCGTCTCCGGCCGCCGGACGCCATGCCGAAACGGATCGGCTCAGCGAGATCCCCGGCCTGGTGCCGGTCCTGTCCGAGCAGCCCGACGCCTGTACGTTCGCGGACCGCTGCTCCCGGGCCGACGATTCCTGTACGACGTCCCAGCCCGAGCTCACCGCCGGCGTACATCGGGTCGCCTGCTGGCACCCGGTCCGAGAAGCCGTGGAGGTCTGATGGAATCCCTCGCCCTGGAGGTGGAGGACCTCGTCATGCACTTCGGCCCGGTGCGCGCCGTCGACGGCGTCACGCTCCGGATCAAGCAAGGCTCCGTGGTCGCGCTGGTCGGCGAGAGCGGCAGCGGCAAGTCGACCGTGGGCAGGTGCATTGTCCGGTTGCTGGAGCCCACCGATGGAACGGTCCGGCTGGCAGGAGTCGACATCGCCCATCTGTCCCGTCGTCAGCTCCGCCAGCACCGCCGTGCCGTCTCGATCGTCTTCCAGGACCCGGCCGGATCGCTCGACCCGCGGTTCACTGTCGGCGACATCGTGGGTGAGCCGCTGCGGTTGATGAGGCGCAAGGACGTCCCGGCGAAGGTGCGTGAGGCACTGCGTCGCGTCGGTCTGCGCCCTGAGGTCGCGCAGCGAGCACCACACGAGTTGTCGGGCGGTCAGCGACAGCGGGTCAGCATTGCGCGCGCGCTGATCTCCGAGCCGCGACTACTGGTCGCAGACGAGCCGACCAGTGCGTTGGACGTGTCGGTGCAGGCCTCCGTACTCAATCTGCTCGCCGATCTGCAGCGGGACCTCGGGTTTGCGTGTCTGTTCATCACCCACGACCTGTCCGCGGTCGAGTACCTCGCCGACGAGGTCGCGGTGATGTACCTCGGTCAATTGGTCGAGCAGGGTCCGCGCGCCCGCATCTTCGGCAAGCCGTCCCATCCGTACACACAGGCGCTGCTGTCCGCGGCGCCCGTACCCGATCCAGCCGAGCAGCGTGCCCGACGGCCCGTTCTGCTCGGCGATGACCTGCCGTCGGCGATCGACCCGCCGCCCGGGTGCCGCTTCCACACCAGATGCCCCGTCGCCGTGGACAAATGCCGGACAGTCGTGCCGGAGACGCGCACGATCGGCGAGGCTGGACACCAGGTGGCTTGTCACCTCGTCAACGACGACGGCACCGGACCCGACGTACGACCAACAGAAGGAGCCTCTCGATGACGTTCACCACCCGGCCCACACTGCGCGGCACGTTCGGGATGGTTTCGTCCACGCACTGGCTGGCGTCGCAGTCGGCCATGCGGATCCTCGAGCTCGGCGGGAACGCGTTCGACGCGGGCGCCGCGGCCGGATTCGTGCTGCACGTGGTCGAGCCGCACCTCAACGGGCCCGGCGGTGAGGTGCCGGCGATCATCGCGACCGCCGACGATCCCGCCCCGCGCGTGCTGTGCGGCCAGGGCGTCGCCCCGGCCGGCGCGACGATCGAGCACTACCGCTCGCTCGGCCTCGCGCTGGTTCCAGGCTCGGGTCCGCTCGCGGCGACCGTTCCCGGCGCCGTCGACGCTTGGCTTCTTCTCCTTCGCGATCACGGCACGCTGCCGCTGCGCGTCGTACTGGAGTCCGCGATCGAGTACGCGCGCAACGGTCACCCGCTGGTGCCGCGCATCGCGGACACGATCAGCACGGTGCAGGAGTTGTTCGAGAACCACTGGCAGACGTCGGCCGCGCTCTGGCTCAAGGACGGGCGGCCGGTGAGCGGACGGTTCAGCAACGAGGGGTACGCCGCGACGCTCGAGAGGCTCGTCGTCGAGGGTGAAGCGGCTGGCGCGGACCGGCAAGGCCAGATCGAGCAGGCGCGGAAGGCGTGGCGGGAAGGGTTCGTCGCTGAGGCGGTCGACAAGTTCGCGCGGCTGCCACACCGCGACTCCAGCGGCGAGGACCACGCCGGCCTGATCACCGGCGATGACATGGCCGCGTTCGAGGCGACCTGGGAGGACCCGGCGACGTACGACTGGAACGGGTACACGGTTGCGAAGACCGGTCCTTGGGGCCAGGGTCCGGGCTTGCTGCAGTCCCTCGCCGTACTCTCGGCTCTCGGCGACGTCGACCTGGACAGCGCCGAGGGTGTGCACACAACGGTCGAGGTCATGAAGCTGTCGTACGCCGACCGCGAGGCCTGGTACGGCGACGGCGCCGACGTACCGCTCGAGACGCTCCTCTCACCCGGGTACGCCGCTGATCGGGCGAAGCTCATCGGGTCTGACGCGTCGCTCGACCTGCGCCCCGGCCGTCCGGACGGGCGCGAGCCGCGACTCCCGTCGTTTGCCGTGGGCAACGAAACTGGTGATGCCACCACGGGCGAGCCGACGGTGTCGTCCGGTGGCGTGACGCGCGGTGACACCTGCCACGTCGACGTCATCGACAAGTGGGGCAACATGATCTCCGCGACGCCGAGCGGTGGCTGGCTGCAGTCCTCGCCGACGATCCCGGAGCTCGGGTTCTGCCTCGGCAGCCGAGCGCAGATGTTCTGGCTCGAGGAAGGCCTGCCGGCCTCGCTCGCTCCGGGCAAGCGGCCACGGACCACGCTGACGCCGACGCTCGTACTCCGAGACGGCGAGCCGCTGATGGCCTGCGGATCACCAGGTGGCGACCAGCAGGACCAGTGGCAGCTGCTGTTCCTGCTCCGGCACCTCGGCGCCGGGATGGATCTGCAGGAGGCGATCGACGCGCCGGCCTGGCACACCACCGGCTTCCCGTCGTCGTTCTACCCGCGCGCCACCGAGCCGGGCGGCCTCACGATCGAGACCCGGGTCGGCAAGGACATCCGCGACGAGCTGGTACGACGCGGGCACGTCGTCACCGATTCCGATGCGTGGAGCCTCGGCCGCCTGTGCGCCGTACGGAAGGAAGCCGACGGCGTGCTCGCCGCGGCGGCCAACCCGCGCGGGATGCAGGGCTACGCGGTCGGACGCTGACCGAACGCCGCCTTCGCGGCCGCCTCGACGTGCAAGCGGGCGGCCGTGGTGGCGGCTGCCGCATCGCGCGCTTCGATGGCGTCGACGAGGCGGACGTGTTCCTCGGACGAGTGCGGTGCGCGCTGGGCGGCGCCGACGCGGAACACCCAGTGGACGTGGTAGTACATCGCGGACGAGATCGAGTGCAGCCAACGGTTCTCGCTGACCTCGATCACGGCCCGGTGAAATGCGCTGTTGAGCTCGGCGACCCGGTCGAAGTCCTCGGCCTCGGCGGCTTTGCTCGCGTCGTCGATCAGCCTGCGCAACGCCGCGATCCCCTCGGCCGTCGCACGCTCCGCCGCGAGACCGGCCGCGAGCGTTTCGAGCTGCTCCCGTACGGCGAACAGATCGCGGACCGCTGTCTCGTCGAGGGTCGCGACGACGGCGCCGCGGCGCGGCAGGATCTGTACGAAGCCCTCCGCCTCGACCACTCGGAGCGCCTCACGCACCGGGTTCCGCGACACGCCGAAGTCGTCCGCGAGCCGGGTTTCGGTCAGCCGCTCCCCTTGGCGGTAATCGCCGTCGATGATGCGCCGGCGCAGTTCCGCGAGCACCTGCTCGCGTAGTGCGACATGATCGGCACCGATCGTGCGTATCACCTGGTCTCGCGGGGCCTCCCCGCCCAGTTGCTCCACCCGTGGCTCCTCTCCCCGTTCGCCTCTCCCCGTTTGATCTGCGCGCCACGGTAGCCGATCGACCGACCGGCAGCACGTGATCCCACCAGCGGGTTAAATTGTCGGCTTGAGCATCCGACTGATCCCCCTGACAGATCCGGACCGCCGGCCCTCCAGCTACCGGCTCGCGTGGCTGGCCGCAGAGGACGACGGCACGCCGGTCGGGTCCGCGTTCCTGCGGCTCGACAGCCGGCCCAACTACTCGCATCTCGGTGAGTTCGAGCTCACCGTGCACCCGGCCGAGCGGCGGCGCGGTATCGGGTCGCAGTTGCTCGATGCGGTGGTCGCCGGGGCGCGCGACAACGACGCCGAGACGCTGCTCACCGATGTGAACGTCGAGTCGGTCGGTGACCGGTTCCTCGAGCATCACGGGTTCGAGATCGGGCTGACGCTGATCTACACGCGGCTCGACCTGTCCGGCGCGATTCCCGACGTACCGGAGGTTCCTGGGTACCGGTTGATCTCCTGGGAGGGCGTCGTACCGGATGAGTTGGTGCAGTCGTTCACCGACGCGCGCACCGGGATGGACGATGCGCCGACGGGTTCGATCTCAGTCGGCGCCGATGTGTGGGACGTCGAGCGGACGCGGCACGCCGCGCAGGTGATCGCCCAACGCGGCGACCATCTGTCCGTCGTCGCAGCCCTCGACGAGACCGGGCAGATCGTCGGCTTCACCGAGGTCGTCGTACCGGGCGACGGGAAGGGCGACGCGCAGCTCTACGGCACCGCAGTGCTTCCCGCACACCGCGGCCGCGGTCTCGCCCTCTGGATGAAGGCCGCGCAGATCCAAGAGACCCGCGACCGCTTCCCCGACCTCGACGGCCTCCTCACCGACACCGTCGAGACCAACACCGCGATGCGCCGAACCAACACGCACCTCGGCTACCGCCCAGGCTACGAAGTCAACCGCCGCAAGCTGGACCTCTAGCTACTGGCCGAGGATCCGCTGGACGGCTGCTGTGGTGATCGGGTGGTAGCCGGGACGAGCCTTTGCGAAGACTTCAGCGGCGAAGGCTCGGTCGGTGCCGGCCAGGGCCTGATAGACCGGGAGCACCAGCTTCATCCGGCCCACCTTGGTGAGGAACTCGGCCATTTCGGCGTACGCCGCCTCGTAGCTGCTGGCGGCGACGATCTGGTACCAGCGGCGGGCGATCTCGCCATTCGCCGTACCGGTCAGACCGAACGCACGATCAAGCTGCTGCAGAAGAAGCGGGCTCAGTACGTCGGGGGCCGCGTCGAGGAACCGCAGCCACTCCTGCGTTGTCCACTGACCCGCGCCCTGCGGCAGCTCACCCGTCTTCAGCCAGAGGTCACGCGCCTCGTCAACCGCCCGGAAACGCTGCGACACGGCGCGCGCTGCGAACGCCGGGATGCCCGGCTCGTACAACCAGGCCGCCAGCTCGTCGGCCGTCACCACGTCCGGGTGCTCCGACAGCAGGTGCTCCTGCAGGTGCTCGACGAAGTTGTCGGTGTTGATGCTCCGGAACGCGAACCGGTCGAAGTACCCGCGCAGGAACGGATCGAACACCTCGCGCGAGAACCGCTCCTCCAGCCACGACAGGAACCACGACCCCTTCAGCGGGCCGGTCGACGTCTTCCCGTGGTACTCCGAGCGGTGGTGCAGCCCGGGCAGCTCGACCGCCAGCTCGGCCGGCGTCAGCGGGTCCAGCTTCACGACGGTCGCGTGCTGCTTGATCGCGGTCTCCATCAGCGCGAACTCGGTCCCGTAGACAGCCTCGACGATCCGGTTCTCGACGTACGACGTGAAGCCCTCGTTGAGCCAGATGTCGTCCCAGCTGTCCTGCGTGACCAGGTTGCCCGACCAGCTGTGCGCGAGCTCGTGCGCGATCACGCTGACCAGCGACTTGTCCCCGATCACCACGGTCGGCGTCGCGAACGTCATCCGCGGGTTCTCCATCCCGCCGTACGGGAACGACGGCGGCAGCACGAGCAGGTCGTACCGGCCCCAGCGGTACGGGCCGAACAGCTCCTCGGTGACCCGCATCATCTCTTCGGTGTCGGAGAACTCGGTCGCCGCCTGCCGCACCGTCGCCGGCTCCGCCCAGACGCCGGACCGCTCGCCGAGCGGCTCGAACACCAGGTCGCCCGCCGCGATCGCCAGCAGGTACGACGGGATCGGCTCGGGCATCACCACGTCGTACGAGCCCGTCCGGCGCGACGTCGTGCCGTTGTCGGCGCTCATCAGCACCATCAGCTCCGGCGGCGCGGTCACGTGAGCGGCGTAGCTGAACCGCACGCTCGGGGTGTCCTGCACCGGGACCCAGCTGCGGGCGTGGATCGCCTGCGACTGGCTGAACATGAACGGCATGACACCGCCGGCCGTCATCGCAGGCTCCAGCCACTGCAGACCGGTCGCGGTCGGCGCGGTCCGGTAGCTCACCTTCACCCGCGGATGCCTCGACGTCTGTATCGTCAGCGCGGCGCCGAGCTCCTTGTCCGGAACGGCCAGGCTGTACTCGAGCGGCTCCCAGCCGTCCGCCGTCTGCCCCTCGACCCCCAGCACGGTGAGGTCGCGGGTGTCCAGGACAAGGCGGTCACCGCTGTCTGACTCTGTGCCGGTCCAGGCGAGAGTGTGCGTGGCACTACCAGCCAGCACCTTCTCGTCGAAGTCGAGCGCGAGGTCGAGCTCGAGATGGGTGGTCCGAGCCAGGGCAGGCTCGGCGTAGGAGTGGCGATCGTGCGTCACGGAAGCTCCCCGAGTGAGGCGTCCGGGGAACAGTACCCAGGTCCCAGCCAGATCGGACGTCCGATCTGAGCCAGCCGCACCACCGTGCCAAAACCCTGCTTCGGTCCTGACACAGGTTGCGGAAATGGGGGTGCCACCTAGCAGACTGTGACCATGATGACCCAGGGAAATCCGGATCTGGTGCTGAAGAGGCGGCCGTTCGGATCCTGGCTGCTCGGTCCGGCCGACCAGAGCACGCGGCGGCTGCGTTTCCGCCTGCAGCTCCTGATGACCACGTTCTCGATCGGCACCAACCTGATCGGCGCCCTGGTCGTATTCATCCTCGCGGTCTACGTGCTGCCCGGCCCGTCGCTGATCGATCAGCTCCAGCTCGCCGACGCGATCATCATCCCGGCGTACTTCGTGCTCGCGATCGCGGTCGGATGCGTCTGGAGCACGCGGCTGACCCGCCGCGTCACGCGCTGGGTCGAGCTCGAGCGGCCGGCCACCCGTAAGGAGCAGATCGCCACGCTCCAACTGCCGCTGCGACTCACGCTCATCGAGGTGCTGCTGTGGCTGGTCGCCGCCGTGGTGTTCACCGTGATGACGGTGATCATGCAGCCGGAGAACGCGCTGCGGGTCGCGCTCACGGTCATCGACGGGGCGATCATCACCTGCTCGGTCTCGTATTTGCTGACAGAGTTCGCTTTGAGGCCGGTGGCGGCGCGGGCGCTAGTGGATTCGCCGCCGCCGCGACGGCTGCTTGCTGCGGGGTTGAAGGCGCGGACGGTCTTCTTCTGGGCGGTCGGTTCCGCCGTACCGGTGGCCGGGCTGATGCTGGCCGCCGTGCTCGCGTTGATCGAGGGCGATGTCACGTCGACGCGGCTCTCGGTCGTGATCCTTGCCTTGGGCATCGTGGCGCTCGGCAACGGGTGGCTGCTGACGATGCTGTCGGCGAAGTCGGTCGTGGCGCCGGTCCGGTCGGTGCGGGACGCGCTGAGTCTGATCGGCGAGGGTCGGCTCGACGTGAGCATCCCGGTCTTCGACGGCACCGAGCTGGGTTCGCTGCAGGCCGGGTTCAACCGGATGGCCGAAGGACTGCGCGACCGCGAGCGGATCCGGGACGTCTTCGGACGGTACGTCGGTCCCGGCGTCGTGCAGGAGGCGCTGAGCAGCGACCGGCTCGGCGGCGAGGAGCGGTACGTCGCGGTCCTGTTCGTCGATCTGGTCGGCTCGACCGAGCTCGCGATGAACCGGCCGCCGACCGAGGTCGTACAGCTGCTCAACCGATTCTTCGCGATCGTGGTCGACGAGGTGGACCGGCAGGGCGGGTTCGTGAACAAGTTCGCCGGTGATGCGGCACTGGCGATCTTCGGGGCGCCGGCCGAGCTCGCGGATCCGGCCGGCAGCGCGTTGTGCGCCGGGCGGGAGCTGGCCCGTCGGCTCGACGAGGAGTTGCCGGAGGCAATCGCCGGGATCGGCGTGACGGCCGGGATCGTGGTGGCCGGCACGGTCGGCGACGTACGGCGGCATGAGTACACCGTGATCGGCGACCCGGTGAACGAGGCGGCGCGGCTGAGCGAGCTCGCAAAGTCCGCTCCGGGGCGATTGATCGCCTCGATGGCCGCAGTCGAGGAAGCCACGCCGACCGAGTCCGATCACTGGCTGCAGAGCGACTTGGTCACTGTGCGGGGGCGGTTGCTGCCGACCCGTCTTGCTGTGCCGGACGCGTCTCCGTGATCAGTTGGTACAGCAGGGTGGCGCCGTACAGCATCGCCTTCGTCTGCCGGTCATGGGCGGCCCGGCGCTCGGCGATAGCGGTCCGCAAGGCCTCAGTGCTGCCCGTGCGGCGCAGTCCGTCGAGGACCGGCCTGATCTGCTCGAAGTAGTACCGGCCCTGCCGCAACATGTTGATGATCCGGGCGTCGCGCACCTGCTCGGGACCATAGCGCCGGTACTTCGTGCCCGGCTCGCGCGTCGGCGCCAGCAACCCGGCCGCCTCCCAGACCCGCAACGCCGACGTACGGATGCCTAGGCGATGCGCCAACTCCCCCACCAGCAGCGACGGGCCGGTGAACTCGTCGACCTGCTGAGCGGCCAACGCGGCGAGGGCTTCACTCGCGGCGTCGGTTGCGAGGCGTTGCTCGTGGAGTGCGGCGTGGGCTGCGTCGACTAGGCGGTAGGCGAGCGCTTCGTCGCCGTCGTGGACGGCGCGCATGATCTCGGTGGCGGTCTCTGCGCCGAAGCCCGGCGCGAGCGCGCGGTACGTCAACAGCGCCGAGACGTGCTCCGGACCGTACTGCCGGTAGCCGGTGTCAGACCGCGGCGCCGGCGGCAGGATTCCGGCCGCTTCGTAGTTGCGAACGAGCTGGGTCGACACTCCGGCCCGGCGCGCCAGGTCAACCGGCCGAAGCCCCATGGCTCACCGGCCGCCGGAGACGTCGACCGTCGTCCCGGTCATGTACGACGCGCGATCCGAGGCGAGGAACGCGATCACCTCCGCGACCTCCTCCGCCCTCCCCGGGCGGGCCAGCGGAGGCGTCGCACCGAGGCGATCCAGCCGGCCCGCCTCGTGGATGTCGGTCTCGATCAGGCCGGGGCGCACGCCCAGCACCCGGATGCCTTCCTTCGCGACCTCGTTGCCCAGACCCGTGGTCAGAGCGTCGACGGCTGCCTTGCTCGCGGCGTAGTCGACGTACTCCCCGGCCGATCCGAGCACCGCGGCGCGCGAGGACACGTTGACGATCACGCCGCCCTTCCCGCCGTACGCCGTGGACATCCGACGTACCGCGGCACCGGCGACGAGGAATGCGCTGATCGAGTTGATCCGGAACACGCGATCGAGGCGCTCAGCGTCGTACTCCGCGACGCGGCCGCCGGGTGAGACGACGCCGGCGTTGTTGATCACGGCCCCGATCGGACCGAGCTCGGCGGTCACGGTGTCGAAGAGGCGCTCGATCTGATCCGGCTCGACGACATCAGCCTGTACGGCGATCGCGCGCCGGCCGAGCTCCTCGCACGCCTTGACCACACGGGCGGCCTCGTCGGCCTGCGTCCGGTAGTTGACGCCGACGTCCCAGCCGTCCTTCGCGAGCGCAAGCGAAGCGGCCGCGCCGATCCCGCGACTCCCACCCGTGACGAGCACAACCCCGCGTCCGACAGTCATGGGCCCTACTTTGTCACGCAGGTGGGATGGTGAACTGAAGCTGGGTCTCGGTGTCGTTGAATCCGACCGAGCGGTAGATCCGGATCGCGAGGTAGTCCGGATCCGCGACCATCACCAGCGTCCGCGCGCCGCCCTCGGTCAGCCCGTACGTCGACGCGTGGTGGACGAGCGTGCTGGCCAGACCGCGACCGCGATCCTCGGGCGACGTCTGCACATTCTGGAAACGCGCGACGCCCTTACCGTCGAACATCAACCCAAGCGAACTCTGCAGCCGGTCGCCTTCGAACGCACCGAACCATTGGCCGTGGCCGGCAGCGACCAGCTCGCGCTGCGTGGCCGTCTTGCGCCGGGTGAAGTCCTCGTACGCGGCGTCGACCGTCATGTCCGCGGTGGCGAGGCTCTGATCGAACAGCTGCGTCCAGTCGTCGTCACCGTCCAGGAACCGGTACGTCGCCTCGGTGTTCGGCCGCGGCGGCGCGACGACCCGATCGGCCGTCATCACGACGCTCCGGTCGATCTCGAAGCCGGCGGCGGTCACCTCGTCCTCCGCGCCGACCTCGCCGTCCACGCTGTCGATGCCGAGGGCAACGTGTTTCGCGGCCGGGAACTCGCGGCGGAAGTCGTCCAGGCGGATCTTGGTGTCGTCCGGCGCGAACGGCGTGCGGTACAGCAGGTAGTTGCCCCACCAGAAGCCCGGGTTGGCCGGCGTACGCACGACGACGTACTCGCCGGTGTCGCGGAAGACGCTTCCGCCCAGCTCCAGCAGCAACAGGTCGGTGCGGTAGCCGAGGCTCGTGATGTCCACAGGTCCATCCTCACCGTCGCGTCAATCGAGTTCCCTTGACATGCAGCTCTTTGGCTGCCTATCGTGTTTATGCAGCCGAACGGCTGCATGACTATCGGAGGCGTGATGGACGACGAGGTGTTCCGGGCGCTGGCCGATCCGAGCCGGCGGCAACTGCTCGACATGCTGAACGCCCGCAACGGCCAGACCCTGCGCGAGCTCTGCGCCGGGCTGGACATGGCGCGGCAGTCGGTCAGCAAGCACCTCACGATCCTCGAGACCGCGAACCTCGTCACCACTGTGTGGCGCGGGCGCGAGAAGCTCCACTACCTCAACGCCGAGCCGATCAACGCGATCGCCGACCGCTGGATCACCCAGTACGACCGTCGGCGTGCGCAGATGTTCGCCGATCTCAAGACGGCTTTGGAGGCCGAACCCACCATGAGCGACAACGACTTCGTCTACACGACCTACATCAAGACCACACCGGAGCGGCTCTGGCAGGCGCTCACCGAGCCGAAGTTCACCGAGCAGTACTGGAACCTGTCCCACGAGACCGACTGGAAGCCCGGCTCGGAGATCGTCTGGCACATGGGTGAGGTGTCGATGGCCGGCCCGGGGCAGGTCGTGGTCGAGCACACGCCGTACACGCGGTTGTCGTACGCCTGGCACCACATCACGCCGGAGTTCGCGAAGGCGGTCGATCTGCCGGCCGAGGTGTACGAGAAGACCAGCCGCGAGCCGCTGTCCACCGCGACGTTCGAGCTGGAGCCCGTGGATGACAAGGTGAAGCTCACCGTCATCCACAGCGGGTTCGAGCCGGACAGTGTGCTGCGAACCATGATCCAAGACGGGTGGCCGGCGGTGCTGGCAGACCTGAAATCCTTCCTGGAACTGTCCCCTGTGCACTAGGAGGGCTCGTGCCCCGGCCGAACATCGTGATCATCTACACCGACGACCTCGGCTGGGGCGACCTCGGCTGCTACGGCAGTCCCGACATCCGTACGCCGCACCTCGACGATCTGGCCGCTCGCGGGGTGCGGATGACCGACTGGTACTCGAACTCGCCGGTCTGCTCGCCGTCCCGCGCAGCACTCCTCACCGGCCGGCATCCGGCACATGCTGGGGTCGAGTCGATCCTCGGCGCTGATCGCGGGACGCACGGGCTGCCGGCGCAGAGCACGCTCGCGTCGACGTTGTCGGCGGCGGGTTGGCGTACTGCGGTGTTCGGCAAGTGGCATCTGGGGGTGTCGCCCGGGTCTGCGCCGATGCGGTTCGGGTTCGACCATCACTTCGGGTTCCGGGCCGGGTGCGTCGATTACTACTCGCACATCATGTACTGGGGTGTGCGGAATCCCCTGCACGATCTCTGGTCGGACGACGAGGAGGTCTGGCAGAACGGTTCGTACCTCACGGATCTGATTACCTCTCGCGCGGTGGACTTCATCGAGGGCGCTGACGAGCCGTTCCTCTGTTACGTCGCGTACAACGCACCGCACTACCCGATGCATGCCCCGGCGGACGCGATGGCGCAGTACGCGCATCTGCCGTGGGAGAAGCAGGTGATGGCGGCGATGATCAGCCGGGTCGACGACGGTGTGGGGCGGATCGTCGACGTACTGCGGCGGACCGGGCGGCTGGACGACACGATCATCTTCTTCTCCTCGGACAACGGTCCGTCGGCGGAGGAACGCAACTGGCTCGGCGGCGAGGAGATCGCGTACCCGGGCGGCTCCACCGGCGGACTCCGCGGCCACAAGGGCTCGGTCTACGAAGGCGGCATTCGCGTCCCCGGCATCTGGTCGTGGCCGTCCACGCTCCCGTCCGGCGTGACCAACTCCGAACCCGCGCAGATGATCGACGTCACGCCGACCCTCCTGTCGGCCGCCGACCTCACCTACGCAGACGTCGACGGCGCCGACATCCTCCCACTCCTCACCGGCTCCCCCTCCCCCGAACGAACCCTCACCTGGGAGTACGCCAACCAACGAGCAATCCGCCGCGGCCCCTGGAAGCTCGTAGTCGACCCCGCCGAACACCTAGGCGCCCCCCAACACCCCGGCCACGCCCTCTACAACCTCACCGACGACCCCGCCGAAACCACAGATGTCTCCGCCAGCCACCCCGACATCCTGGACCAGCTGCGACAGGCGGATCGCACCTGGGCGAGCTGTCTCAGCACCTGGCGATCACTCACCACCTGACCCGCGAACCCCTGCCCGCCACCGGCGCATCCGGCACTCGGCGGGTGCTGGCACGCCGAGGCGTCGGCCGGCCCAGCCGCCGTCAGGTCGTGGGCTGCGTCGGCGGGAGCGGCGTGAGCTCGAGCAGCCGGCGCAGATGCTCCGCCTCCTCGACCTCCGGCTATCCCCCGCGCCCGCATCCCGCCGTGGGCGGGATGCGGCTATGGGCGTTTGTGGATGACCAGTGGGAGGACAGCGGATGCGCCTGCCTCGCGGAGTTTGGCGGTGGCTACTGTTACCGGCCATTGGGAGGATGTGGCGTCGACCAGCAGGAGGATCGGGCGGCCGGTGATCTGCTGAGCTGTCGCCGCGTCGACCTGGAGGCCGTCTCGCCAGACTCTTGCTTCTTCGGCTGAGGAGAGGTCGTCGGTGTAGCCGGTGCGGTCGATTGTCAGCTCGGCTCGGTCGAGGCGGCCGACTGTGGCTACGTGGTCGGCGATGGCGGAGGTGAGCTCGGGGTGACCGCCGGCGGCTAGTGGTACGACGACCTCCGGGCGTCCGGACCACGAGCCGCGCCACCGCGACAGCGCAGCCACCGCGCCGGACTTCAACGCCTCCAACGCGTCTGCCTGAGGTGAACCGCCGAATGCGCCCTGCAGGACCTCGCGCCACTCGGGTGCGTCGGCGTACACGATGATGCGGCCGGGCTCGGCCGACAGTGCGGGCGGGATCTTCCCACGGGCTCCGAACGCACCGCCGGGCCACATCTTGCGTGGCTCGAGCACGTGGACCTCGCCGCGGAGCAACCGGACGATCGTCGCCACCGTCTCCGGATCGGGTCGCGCCTCCAGCGGCGACGGCAGCTCCCCCAGACACACCGAGCAGCGCCCGCACGGCTCCGCCGACGGATCGTCCAGCGACTCCTGGAGAAGTTGCATCAAGCAACGATCACCGCGGGTGTACGCACGCATGATGTCGGCCTCACGCCGGCGCACCGACACGATCCCGTCGTAGTGCTCTGCGTCGAAAGACCAGTCCGCCCCGGTCCGCACCCAGCCTCGCTCGACCCGGTCGACCGCTCCGTCGACGGCCAGTTGCTTCAACATCAACTCGACCCGCGTACGCCGCAGACCGGTCTCCGCCTCCAGCGCCGGCGCGGTCGCCGGCTCGTCCGGCCCGTATCCCTCGAGCGCCCGCAGCAGCTGCTGCACGTTCTCCGGCACTGGAATCGTCGCCGTCGCGAAGTAGTCCCACACCCCCGAGTCCGCATCCGACGGCAGCAACGCCACCACCGCATGATCGATCCCGCGCCCGGCACGACCGACCTGCTGGTAGTACGAAACCGGAGACGGCGGCGACCCCACGTGGACCACGAACCCGAGGTCCGGCTTGTCGTACCCCATCCCCAACGCAGACGTCGCGATCAGCGCCTTCAACTGATTCGCCCGCAGCGCATCCTCGAGGCTCTCCCGCTCCCCCGCCTCCAGTTGCCCCGTGTACGCCGCAACGGGCACATCCCGGCCGTGCACCTCTTGAACCACCGAGGCCAACCGCTGCGCATCGGCGACGGTCAACGCGTAAACGATCCCGGACCCCGGAAGCTTCGGCAGCTGATCGACGACCCACGCGAATCGATCGAGCGGAGACAGCTTGTCGACGACGGCAAGCTGCAGACTCGCCCGCGCGAGCGGTCCCCGCAGTACGAGCGTCGACTCCCCCAACTGCTTCGCGACGTCCTCGGTCACCCGCGCGTTGGCGGTAGCAGTCGTCGCAAGCACCGGCGTCTTGGGGTTGAGCTGCTGCAGTACGTCGGACACCCGGCGATAGTCCGGCCGGAAGTCATGCCCCCAGTCCGACACCGCATGCGCCTCGTCGATCACCAGCAGACCGACCTGCCCGGCCAGCCCGTCGAGCACCCGCCGCCCGAACCCCGGGTTGGCCAACCGCTCCGGCGACACCAGCAGCACGTCGATCGCGCCCGACCGCAAGTCCTGCTCGATACCTGACCAGGCATCGATGTTGTTCGAGTTCAGCGTCGCCGCGCGCAACCCGGCCCGGCTCGCGGCCGCGACCTGATCGCGCATCAACGACAGCAGCGGCGAAACCACCAGCGTCGGCCCCGCGCCCTCCGACCGTCTGATCGCGGTCGCTGCCCAGTACACGGCTGACTTGCCCCAACCGGTCGCCTGCACGACGAGCACCCGCGCCGCCGGCTCGCACAGCGCTGCGACCGCGGTCTCCTGATCGGCACGCAGGCGCGCCTCATCACCGGCGATCGCCCGGATCACATCACCGGCGACCTTCGCCCGCGCCTCGGTCAGGCTCGCACTGGAGTCGGGGTTCGCGTTGGTCTCAGCCATGCCGGAAACCCTAGACGCCCGCACCCCCAGTCCGCTGGCCGCGGCCCCGGAGCTGTGGATAACCTCAGGCGCACTTGCCTGGATGACAAGGCTCGCCCTCGTTGTCCATCAGCCGGCGCGGCCCCGGCCCCTTCGCGGCCAACGCGTCGTACGGATTGGCCAGCGCACACCGATCGAGGGACAGGCACCCACAACCGACGCAGTCCTTGAAGTCGTCGCGGAGCTGCTCGAGATGCAGGATCCGGCGATCCAGTTCGGCCTGCCAGCACTCCGAGATGCGCTCCCAGTCGGACCGCGTCGGCGTCCGGTTCTCCGGCAGCAGCTTGAGGATCGCAGCCACCTCAGCGAGAGGTACGCCGACCCGCTGAGCGATCCGCACCAAGGCCACCCGACGCAACGTGTCCCGCTTGTACCGGCGCTGGTTCCCCGACGTACGGCGGCTCAGGATCAAGCCCTGGCGTTCGTAGAAGTGCAGTGCAGAGATCGCGACGCCACTGCGTTGCGACAGCTGCCCGACCGTCAGCTCACCAGGCTCGATGTCCATCGCCCATCCCTCCAACCTCAACTTAAATCGAGGCTAGCGGACAAGGTCAGGCAGTAACGAGTCGGCGTCCTATGCTCGCGGACATCAGCGCGGCCGCCGCGCAGAGTCCGCCGGCCAAGTACCAGGCGAGGTTGTAGCTGCCCTGCGCATCCCGGATCGCACCGGCGCCGGTCGCGGCCAGCGCAGCGCCGACCTGGTGTGACGCGAACACCCAGCCGAACACGATCGGCCCGTCCTGCCCGAACCACTCACGGCACAGGGCGACGGTCGGCGGCACAGTGGCCACCCAGTCCAGTCCGTAGAAGATGATGAAGACCCAGGTGCTCGGTGCGGCGGTCGGTCCAAGCAGCGACGGCAGTACTAGCAGCGAGAGTCCACGCAGCGTGTAGTACGCGATCAGCAGGTACCGCGGGTCCCACCGGTCGGTCAGATAACCCGAGAAGATCGTCCCGCCGACATCGAACAGGCCGACCAGAGCCAGCAACGACGCGGCGGTCGTGGCGGGCATGCCGTGGTCGTGGGCGGCGGTCACGAAGTGCGTGCCGACCAGACCGTTCGTCGAAGCACCACAAATCGCGAAACCACCAGCCAGCAGCCAGAACGCGGGCCGCCGCGCAGCCATCCCCAGTGCGCGCACCGCCCGCATGGCACTGCTGCCAGTCGTCTCGACCCGCTGCCCCGCAGTACTCCCCTCGGGAGCGCCGTACGCCCGCAGCCCGACGTCGCTCGGGTAGTCACGGAGGAACAGCAGCACCAGCGGTACGACGGCCAGCGCAGCACCGCCTGCTACGAGTGCAGGCACCCGCCATCCGTGGTGTGCCGCCAGAGACGCGATCAGCGGCAGGAAGACCAGCTGACCGGTCGCGCCGGCCGCTGTAAGGATCCCGGTGACCAGACCGCGGCGGCGGACGAACCAGCGCCCGGTGATCGTCGCCACGAACGTCATCGACATCGATCCGGTGCCGACGCCGACCAGGAGCCCCCAGCAGAGCAGCAACTGCCACGCAGACGTCATGAAGACGGTCAGACCGCTGCCCAGCGCGATCAGCACCAGTGCACCGCTGACGACCTTGCGCAGACCGAGTCGGTCCATCAGCGCGGCGGCGAACGGCGAGATGCCGCCGTACAGCAGCAGGTTGATCGACACCGCCGACGAGATGGTCGCGTGCGACCACCCGAACTCCTCGTGCAGCGGATCGAGCAGCACACTGGGCACCGAACGGAACCCGGCCGCACCGATCAGGGTCACGAACCCCACCACAGCGACCGCCCAGGCCAGGTGTACCCGGGGAGCCTTCTTCGTCTCGAGAATCTGCGTCACCCGACAAGGGTGCGGGTTCGACCGCCATCGAACTAGTGGCCAGATGGACAACATGTGTCAAAATGTGGCCATGTCTTCACGGAGCCCACGCCACCTGACCTCCGTCGGTCCGCACGTGGTCGCCGTCCTCGCACTCGAGCCGGTGGTCGGGTTCGACCTGACCATCCCGCCGACCGTCCTGGGCGCGGCGACCAAGGCCGACGGCACCAAGCTGTACGACGTCCGCATCTGCGGCCTCGGCGGCCCGGTCCGGGCAGGAGCCGGGTTCAACCTCATCCCGGACTACGGACCCGAGGCGCTGGCCGAAGCCGACACCGTGATCGTCCCCGGCACCTACATCCACCAGCCGCGGTACGACGGCACGCTGCCCGACGACCTGGCCGCTGCGCTCGCGACGATCCGCCCGGGAACCCGGATCGCCTCGATCTGCACGGGCGCATTTGTCCTCGGCGCCGCCGGCTACCTGGACGGCAGGCCCGCGACGACGCACTGGGAGCGGGCCGAGCTGTTCCGCAGCGTCTACCCGCAGGTGAAGCTCGACGAGGACAAGCTGTTCATCGACGACGGCGACATCCTCACCTCGGCAGGCCTGGCCGCGGGCGTCGACCTCTGCCTGCACCTGATCCGCAGGGACTTCGGCAGTGAGGTCGCGAATCGGGCCGCGCGGCACTGCGTCGTACCGCCCTGGCGGGACGGCGGGCAATCGCAGTACATCGAGCGGGCCATTCCGGAAGAAGGCAGTGAAGGTACGTCGCCGACGCGGGCGTGGGCGCTCGCGCGACTCGGCGAGGAGATCAGCCTGGCCGCGATGGCGGCGTACGCGCAGATGAGCGTGCGCACCTTCAGCCGGCGATTCAAGGCCGAGACAGGGCAGTCGCCCGGCACCTGGCTGCTGCAGCAACGCGTGCGGCACGCCTGCAACCTGCTGGAGACGACCGATCTGTCCGTCGACCGTGTCGCCCACGAAGCAGGCCTCGGGACCGCCGCGTCGCTGCGCCACCACCTTCGCTCCGAGCTCGGCGTCTCGCCACTCGCCTACCGCAAGACCTTCCGGGCCGGCTGAACCTCAGAGCACCACGAGGTCGTGCGGCTGGTTGTTCATCGACTCGCCGCCGTCAGCGGTGACCACGACGATGTCCTCGATCCGCGCACCCCACCGGCCCGGCTGGTAGATGCCCGGCTCGACGCTGAACGCCATCCCCGCCTCGAGCGGCAGGTCGTTGCCCGCCACGATGTACGGCTCCTCGTGCACGTCCAGCCCGATCCCGTGCCCGGTCCGGTGGATGAAGTACTCACCGAAGCCCGCCGCCGCGATCACGTCCCGCGCGGCCGCGTCGATCGACTCCGCCGTCGCACCGGGCCGAACGGCATCCACCGCAGCCTGCTGAGCCTGCTGCAGCACGGCGTACGTCGCGGGCACATCGGAGTCGCGCGGCGCCCCGACGGCGTACGTGCGGGTCGAGTCGGAGTTGTAGCCCTCGGCAACGGGTCCGCCGATGTCGACGACCACCACGTCGCCGGCCTCGATGACCCGCTCGGACAGTGCGTGATGCGGGCTGGCGCCGTTCGGACCGCTCGCGACGATCACGAAGTCCGCCTCCGCGTGGCCCTCCTCGACGATCGCGGCGGCGATGTCGGCGCCGACCTCTGCCTCCGTCCGCCCAGGCCGCAGCCACTCGCCGACCCGGGCATGCACCCGGTCGATCGCGGCGCCTGCCTTCCGCAGCGCCTCGATCTCGGCCGTGTCCTTGCGCATCCGAAGCTCGCGGACGATCGGCCCGGCCAACACCTGCTCGGCCTTTGGCAATGCGTCGCGGATCGCCAACACATGCAGCGCCGGCGTGAAGTCGCTCACCGCGACTCGTTCAACGCCACCGAGCCGCTCGGCCGCCAGGTTGTACGGATCGACACCGTCCACCCAGGTGATGACGTCGACGCCGAGCTCCTCCAAGCCGGTGAACCCCGGCGCCTCGAGCTTCGGTACGACGAGCGCCGGGGCACCGTCCGCGGGGATCAGCAGCGCGGTGAGCCGCTCGAACGAACCGCCCGGCTGACCGATCAGGTACCGAAGATCCGAGCCCGGCGCGATGACCAGACCGGTGCCTGCCGCGGCCTCACGGGCGCGATCCAGGCGGGAACGGAGTACGGCGAAGTCGGGAATCGGAGGGAGTGCTGAGCGACGGGCCATGGGTCGACTCTAAAACTGTCGGGAGCGATTGCTAAAACCTCTCTCATGACTCTGCACCATGTGGCCTTCGGCGACGGCGTTCCGGTTCTTGCGTTGCACGGCTGGACTCCGGACCACCGGCTGATGACCGGCTGCCTCGAACCGATCTTCAGCCAACTGACCGGGTACCGGCGGCTCTATCCCGACCTGCCCGCGATGGGCCAGAGCCCGGCCGGTGACATCGACAGCTCCGACGGGATCATGGCCGCGATCCGGGAGTTCATCGGCGAGCAGATCGGTGACGAGCCGTTCCTGCTCATGGGCGAGTCGTACGGCGGATACCTGTCCCGCGGCCTTGTCGCCGAGCGCCCCGAGCAGATCCTGGGTCTGGGGATGATCTGCCCGACCGGCACGCTCCAGCGCGAGGACCGGCAACTGCCGGAGCACGTCGTTCTGCGGACCGAGCCTGGCGTGCTCGAATCGCTGACCGAGGGTGAAGACTTCACCGACCTCGCCGTCGCGCAGACCGCGGCTGCACTGGCTGCCTATCGCGCTGATGTCGCGCCAGGTCTCGCGGTCGCGGATCTGGTCGCGATGGACCGGATCGAGGAGAAGTGGGCACTGACGACGGCGCCGGAGAGCGGACCGGTCTACACCCGGCCGACGTTGATCTTGTGCGGCCGGCAGGACGCCGTCACCGGGTACGCCGACCTGTACGACCTGCTCCCCCACTACCCGCGCGCGACCTACGCGATCCTCGACATTGCCGGGCACAACCTGCAGATCGAGCAGCCCGAGTTGCTCGGCGCGTTGGTCAGGGAGTGGTTGCAAAGGGTCAGCTAGGGGCTCCCGCGCGTGGCTACCAGCGGGTAATGTCGGCGGCATGGTGACTGGGAAGCGTGCGTTCGGGTGGCCGTTGCTTGTCGCACTGACCAACGGGCGCACCAGGATCTCCGACGAGCGCTTGACCGCGGCCGTCCGGGACAAGGTGATCCTGGTGACCGGCTCGTCGTACGGGATCGGCGAGGCGACCGCGCGACGGTTGGCTGCAGCCGGAGCGACGGTGTTGCTCGTGGCGCGGACCGAGGAACAGCTGCAGGTGGTGGCCGACGAGATCCGGGCGGAGGGCGGGTCGGCGTACGTGTATCCGGCGAACCTTGCGGATCCTGCGGCGGTCGAGGAACTTGTGCGGACGGTGCTGGCCGAGCACGAGCGGGTCGACGTACTCGTGAGCAACGCGGGCAAGTCGATCCGTCGGTCGGTCGCGGACACGTACCAGCGGTTCCACGACATCGAGCGGACCAACGCGATCAACTACCTCGGCCCGGCGAAGCTCGTGCTCGAGCTGCTCCCGTCGATGCGCGAGCGCGGGTCGGGGCACATCGTGAACGTGTCGACGGCCGGGGTGCGGACGCCGCCGATGGCGCGGTGGTCGGCGTACCTGGCGTCGAAGAGTGCCTTTGATGTGTGGTTGCGGTGCGTGGCGCAGGAGGTTCGCGGGGACGGGGTGACGACGTCGACCGTCTACATGGGGCTCGTGCACACACGGATGAGTGAGCCGACGCCGCTGCTCAACAAGATGCCCGGGCTGACGCCGGAGCAGGCCGCCGATCAGGTGTGTACGGCGGTGGCGGAGCGGCCGCACAACATCACGCCGCCGTTCGTCCGGCCGGCCGATGCCGTGGGCAACTTGTTGCGCGTGCCGACGGACCGGTTGCTCGAGCAGTACTACCGGCGTACCGGAGGCGGGAAGAAGCGGTGAGAACGATCCGCCCGATCGGACCGATCCGCCCGCCGGAGTGGCTGATCCAGAGCGCGGCCGAGGTCGGCGAACTGTCGGTCGCGCTGATCCGGTCCGGGGTCTGGCGGTCGGCCGGGCCGGCGCAGCTCGTGCGGATCGAGCGCGCGCTGCGGACGTGGGGCCAGTCGATGGCCGCTCTCGGGGTGATCGCGGCGATCCGGTGGCCCGATCGTGCGGCGGTGATCTCGGGTGATCATCAGCTCACGTACGCCGAGCTGGACCGCCGGTGCGAGCGCATCGCGGCCGGCCTGCACGCGCAGTACAACATCGTTGCCGGCAGCAAGGTTGCGGTCCTGTGCCGGAACCACATCGGCTTCCTGGAGGCGACCCTGGCCGCGTCGCGGATCGGCGCCGACGTGCTGTTCGTCAACACGGAGTTCGCTCCGCCTCAGCTCGCAGCTGTCTTAGAGCGGCACCGGCCAGACCTCCTCGTCCACGACGCAGAGTTCGCCGCTCCGCCCGGCCTCCCGGCAGTCGTCTCGAGCCCCGCCGGCCTTCGGCCGGGCAAGAACGGTGCGGCAGGCGGCGAGGGCGGGGGCGACGGCACAGGTGGCGGCACAGGTGGCGGCAGCACGGTGGCTCTCGACGAACTCGCGGAAAGCCGCGCCGCGGGCGCGCCGACGCCGGACAGCGCGGGGCACATCACGATTCTGACGTCCGGGACCACGGGCACGCCCAAGGCGGCGCCTCGAGTGCCCACCGCAGCTGGGCTGGCAGGGCTGACTGCCAGTGCGCTGAGCAGGTTCGGGGTGCGGTCGGGTGAGCCGGTGATCATCGGGCCGCCGTTGTTTCACGGGCTTGGTTTGTTGACGTCGATGTTGGCGTTGTTTCTCGGGGCGCCGTTGGTGTTGCGGCCGCGGTTCGACGCTGCGACGTTGCTGGCAGATGTGGAGAAGAACCGGGCGGGCGCGGTGGTCGCCGTGCCGGTGATGTTGCGGCGGTTGCTGGAGTTGGGGCCGACGGCGATCGCGGAGTACGACCTGCATTCGTTGCGGGCCGTGATCTCCGGTGCGTCGCAGCTCGGCGTGCCGCTGGCCGAGCGGTTCATCGAGCGCTTCGGGCCGGTGCTGTGCGATGCGTACGGATCGAGCGAGGTCGGCATCGCCACGATCGCCAACTCCGCGGACCTGCTCGACGCGCCCGGCACGGTCGGTCGCCCGTGCCTCGGCAGCTCGATCCGGATCCTCGACGACCAGGACCATGAGGTGCCAACCGGCACGACCGGGCGGATCTTCGCGGGTGGCGGGCTCGTGTTCGGCGGGTACTCCGACGGTTCGAGCAAGACCGTGGTCGACGGGCGGATGAGCACCGGTGATCTCGGCCATCTCGACAACGCGGGTCGGCTGTTCGTTGACGGTCGCGAGGACGACATGATCGTCTCCGGCGGCGAGAACGTGTACCCGGTCGAGGTTGAGGAGTGCCTCGCCGCGCATCCCGCGGTCGCCGAGGCGGTCGTCACCGGCGTACCAGACGACGACTTCGGCCAACGGCTCGTCGCGTACGTCGTACTGCGCGAGCCGGCGACCGAGGACGAGCTGATCGCGCACGTCAAGGCAAACCTGGCCCGCTACAAGACCCCGCGCCAGATCGTCATCCTCGACGAGTTCCCCCGCAACGCCACCGGCAAGGTCCTCCGCATCAAACTCACCCCGCCGTGAACAGGCCGTAGAACCGCGTCATCCGCTCGAGCGCCCCGCTCTCGTCCCCGAACGACACCGCGACCGTCTCGGCCCCGGCTTCGGCGAGCTCGTGAGCCATCGCGACGACAGGCGCCGGATCGCCATCGGACCAATCGAGCCGAGTGCCGACCTTCACCTGCCGCTCCCCGAACGACCGCAGCCGCGCGACCGCCGCGCTGAACCCAGCGCCGTCCAGCCCGAGCCCCTGCCACTCGTCGCCGAACCGAGCCGCCCGCCGCAACGCCGGCGTCGTCGTACCGCCGATCATGATCGGCAACGGCGCCCGAAGCCTCGGCTCGAACACCCCGCCCCGGTCGCGCCCTTCGAACAGGTCGCGAAGGACCTCCAGCGACGAGTCCGTACGCCGCCCGCGCTCCTCGAACGGGACCCCGACCGCCGCGAACTCCTCGCGCGCCCATCCGGCCCCAAGCCCGAGTACGACGCGCTCGCCCGACAGCCGGTGCAACGTCGCAGCCTGCTTGGCGACCACGAACGCGCTTCGCATCGGCAGCACCAGCACAGACGTCCCGAACCGGATCCGGCTCGTGCGCGCCGCGAGGTACCCGATCGTCACGAGCGGCTCGTACACACCGCCGTACGTCGAGCCGAACTCACCTGGCGGAAGCAGATGATCGGGCAACCACGCCGTGCCGTAGCCGAGTTCCTCAGCGGCTACGGCCAGCTCGACGAGTCGCTCGGGCGGCATCGCCGCCGACTCGTCCGGGAGGACCACCTGCAGCTCAACCATGCGCTTGACCTTAACCGCTTGTCCGGCGGTGGCTTCGATTGATGGGAGAGTGGGTGCTGTGAAGATTCTCGTCGGATACGTGCCAACGCCCGAAGGTGAGGCGGCGCTGACCGCTGCTGCGACCGAGGCCGAACTGCGCGGCGCCTCGGTGCTCCTGCTGAACACCAGCCGCGGCGACTCCTACATCGACGCCCGCTACGCCGACGCCGACGAGATGGCTGCTGCCGAGGCCAAGCTGCGCGAGCAAGGTGTCGAGGTGACGATCCAGCAGGCCGTCACCGAAGGCGACGTGGCCGGCGCGCTGCTCAAGGCGGCCGCCGCGGAGGACGTCGGGCTGATCGTGCTCGGTCTCCGCCGCCGCTCCCCCGTCGGCAAACTCATCCTCGGCAGCACCGCGCAACGCGTCCTGCTCGAATCGCCCGTCCCGGTCCTCGCGGTCAAGGTCGCGTCGCCGCACGACTGATCGCAAGAACGCGGAACCCGCTCCGACCCACGGGTGAACGGGCGCCTTCGGGGTGCCCTGGAGCGGAAGGAACTGCGGATGTCATATCCCGAGGTTGGCGTCGGGCTGCCGGTGGTCGGGCTGCGCGGGCCGGATGCGGTGGTCGAGATCGCGACGGCCGCCGACGAGCTCGGATTCGCGGCGGTGTCGGTCTTCGAACGGCTGCTGGTTCCGGCGGCGCCCGACTGGGTGAACCACGCCGGGTTGCCGAGGGAGTCGGCGTACGACGCCTTGGAGACGCTGACGTACGTCGCGGCGCGGACCGAGCGGGTCCGGCTGCACACTGCCGTACTCGTGCCGCTGTTCCAGCAGCCGGTCGTGCTCGCACGGCGAGTGGCGACGCTCGATCAGCTCTCCGGCGGGCGGATGGATCTGGGCATCGCGCTCGGTTGGCTGCCGGAGGAGTTCGTCGCTGCGGGCGTGCCGGCGCGCGGGCGGGTTGCGGCGTTCGAGGAGTCGGTCGCCGTACTGCGGGCTTGCTGGGGGCCTGATCCGGTCGAGTTCGCTGGTGAGCACTACACCGTGCCGATGGCGACGCTCGGGCCGAAGCCGGTAGCTGGTTTGATGCTGTACGGCGGTGGGGTCGCGCAGCCGGCGATCGAGCGCGCTGCTCGGATCGCAGACGGGCTCACGCTGGCGCATCGCGACTGGGAGTCCACGTGTGCGGCCGTCGGGTGGTACCGCGAGGCAGGTGGTTCGGGGCCGATCATCCTGCGGGCCGGGCCGATGAAACCGCATCCGATGTTGCAGGGGCCGGTGGGTTTCACTCCCGAGACGATCCTCGACGACCTGCAGCGGGCGGCCGCCGAAGGGATCACCCGGGTCGACTGGGACCTCAACCTCATCGGTACCCCGATCCCCGACCAGGTCGCGGCGTTGAAGGCGCTGGCGGGTCGCCTGCGGTAATCCGGATGAGGGGCTGGGGCCGGACGCCTAAACTGGACTGGTTATGCCTGATGCCCGGACCGAGTCCCCGAGTCCATCCCCAGTTCCCTCCCAGGACCCAGCTGCCAGGCGGCCACGCCGCCGTCGCAAGCCAGGCGCGGGCAACACCCGCACCCAGGGAGCATCCCCCGGCGACAGCCCCACCCAGGGCGACGGTGAAGGGCGCGGTACGTCGCGCGGGGCTCGCGGGCGCCGCGCCTCCTCGGACATCGCTCCCGCCGAGGACGGGGTGAGCCTCGCGGATGCAGTAGCTCGGTTGGAGGACCTGACGGCGTACGACCGGGAGCAGCTTGGGAAGCGGCTCGAACGGGTTCGGACGACCAAGGAAGCCCGGAAGCGTGAGCAGGCGCTGCAGGGGGTGCTCGGGGCGATCGAGCAGGCCGAGCGCAGGGTCGAGGTACGTCGGAGCGCCGTACCGGAGATCACCTATCCGGAAGAGCTGCCGGTCAGTCAGCTGAAGGACGAGATCGCGTCGGCGATCCGCGACAACCAGGTCGTGGTCGTCGCGGGCGAGACCGGTTCGGGTAAGACCACCCAGATCCCGAAGATCTGTCTCGAGCTCGGTCGCGGCATCCACGGCATGATCGGCCACACCCAGCCCCGCCGGCTCGCCGCGCGCACGGTCGCCGAGCGCATCGCCGAAGAGCTCGGCACCGAGCTCGGCGAGACAATCGGCTTCGCTGTACGGTTCACCGACAAGGTCAGCGAGCGCTCGCTGGTGAAGCTGATGACCGACGGCATCCTGCTGAACGAGCTCCAGCGCGACCGCGACCTCACCCGGTACGACACGCTGATCATCGACGAGGCGCACGAGCGCAGCCTGAACATCGACTTCATCCTCGGCTACCTCAGGCGCCTCCTCCCCCGCCGCCCCGATCTCAAGGTCATCATCACCTCGGCGACCATCGACCCGGAGCGCTTCGCCGAGCACTTCGCCGACGCGCAGGGCAACCCGGCCCCGATCGTCGAGGTGTCCGGCCGGACCTACCCGGTCGAGGTGCGGTACCGCCCGGTCAACGACCCCGAGGACCCGGCGACGATCGACCGCGACCAGACGCAGGCGATCCTGGACGCCGTCGACGAGCTCGAGTACGAGGCCGACGGCGACATCCTGGTCTTCCTGTCCGGCGAGCGGGAGATCCGCGACACCGCTGACGCGCTCAACGACAAGTTCCGCGGCGAACGGCGTACGACGGAGATCCTGCCGCTCTACGCCCGGCTCTCGAACGCCGAGCAGCACCGCGTGTTCCAGTCACACTCAAACCGCCGGATCGTGCTCGCGACCAACGTCGCCGAGACCTCACTGACTGTCCCCGGCATCAAGTACGTCATCGACCCCGGTACGGCGCGCATCTCGCGCTACAGCCACCGCACCAAGGTCCAGCATCTCCCGATCGAGCCGGTCTCCCAGGCCAGCGCGAACCAGCGCAAGGGCCGCAGCGGCCGGACCAGCGACGGGATCGCGATCCGGCTGTACTCCGAGGAGGACTTCGAGAACCGCCCGGAGTTCACCGACCCGGAGATCCTGCGCACCAACCTCGCGTCGGTCATTCTGCAGATGACCGCGATCGGGCTCGGCGACATCGCGGCGTTCCCGTTCATCGACGAGCCGGACAAGCGCAGCATCACCGACGGCCTGCAGCTCCTCACCGAGCTCGGCGCGATCGACACCCCGAAGGGCGGACGGCTCACCCCGATCGGCCGTCAGCTCGCGCAGATCCCGCTGGACCCGCGGCTGGCCCGGATGATCGTCGAGGCCGACAAGCATGCGTGCGTCCGCGAGGTCATGGTCATCGCGTCAGCGCTGTCGATCCAGGATCCGCGCGAACGGCCGACAGACGCCGAAGCGCAGGCCCAGCAGGCACATGCGCGGTTCCGTGACCCGAACAGCGACTTCCTCGGGTACCTGAACCTCTGGGGCTACCTGAAGAAACAGCAGAAGGAGCTGTCCGGCAACCAATTCCGCCGGATGTGCCGTAGCGAGTACCTCAACTACCTGCGCGTCCGCGAGTGGCAGGACATCTACGCGCAGCTCCGCCAGGTCGCGTCCCAGATCGGCGTCAAGCTCAACAGCGGCGAGCCGGCCGACCCGCAGAGCGTCCACATCTCGCTGATGTCGGGCCTGCTGTCGCATCTCGGATTGAAGGACCCGGCCAACCAGCATCAGTACATCGGTGCCCGCGGCACCAAGTTCGCGATCTTCCCCGGCTCCGGCCTGTTCAAGAAACCACCGCAGTTCGTGATGGCCGCCGAGCTCGTCGAAACCTCACGGTTGTGGGCGCGGGTGAACGCGAAGATCGAGCCCGAGTGGGCCGAGGATCTCGCTCCGCACCTGATCAAACGGTCGTACTCCGAACCGCACTGGGAACGCAAAGCCGGCGCGGTCATGGCGTACGAGAAGGTCACGCTGTACGGCGTACCGATCGTCGCGCGGCGGAAGGTGAACTACGGCAAGGTCGACCCGGAGGTCTCGCGTGAGCTGTTCATCCGGCACGCGCTGGTCGAGGGCGACTGGGACACGCACCACAAGTTCTTCCACGAGAACCGCAAGCTGATCGAGGAAGTCGAGGAACTCGAGGAGCGCACCCGGCGCCGCGACCTGCTCGTCGACGACGAGACCCTGTTCGCGTTCTACGACGAGCGGATCGGCCCGGAGGTCGTCACCGGACGGCACTTCGACACCTGGTGGAAGACTGCACGTCAGCGCGACCACGACCTGCTCGACTTCGAGCGGTCGCTCGTGGTTCGCGAGGGCGCCGAGGTGCGCGAGGAGGAGTTCCCGCTGCACTGGATGCAGAACGGGATGACCTTCGACCTGACGTACGCGTTCGAGCCGGGGACGGACGCCGACGGTGTGACCGTTCACCTCCCCCTGCTCGTGCTGAACCAGGTCACCGCGGACGGGTTCGAGTGGAGCGTGCCGGGCTTCCGCGAGGAGCTGGTCACCACCCTCATCAAGTCCTTGCCGAAGACCATACGGCGCAACATCGTGCCCGCACCGGATCACGCCCGGCAGATCCTTCCCGAGCTGGACCCGGCGTCCGGACCGCTCACCGACGCGATGGCTCGCGCGCTGCGGGACCTGCGTGGTGTCGTGATCGAGCCGAGCGACTGGGACTGGAGCCGGGTGCCCGAGCATCTGCGGATGACATTCCGGGTCGAGGACGACAAGCGCAAGACTGTTGCTGAGAGCAAGGACCTCGCGAACCTGAAGGAGAAGCTGAAGCCGAAGACCACCGCCGCGATCTCGCAAGTCGCGTCGAAGGCGGTCAGCGGACTGGAGAAGTCCGGTCTGACCGACTGGACGTTCGGTGACCTGCCGCGCAGCTTCTCCGAACGCCGCAACGGTCTGACGGTCGCCGGCTACCCGGCGCTCGTCGACGAGGGCAAGACCGTCGCGATCCGGCTGCAGGAGACCGAGCGCGACCAGGCCGCCGCGATGTGGGCCGGCACGCGCCGGCTGTTGCTGCTCACGATGCCGTCGGTGATCGACGTCGTACAACGTCACCTGAGCAATCAGCAGAAGATGACGCTGATGGCCGGTCCGCATCGCAACGTCGGCGAGTTGCTCGACGACGCGATCGGCGCGGCAGTCGATCAGCTGATGGCGGCCGCCGGTGGTCCGGCGTGGAACCTCACGGCGTTCGCGATCCTGCGTGACGCCGTACGGTCGGATCTCGCGGACACCGTGCTGACGATCCTGCAGCAGGTGGAGCAGGTGCTCGGGCATGCGCGGACCGTGGACAAGCAAATCTCGCGCGCGTCGAGCCCGGCGTTGATCGTGGCGTTGTCGGACGTCCGCGGTCAGCTCGAACGGCTGGTCCACCCGGGCTTCATCACCGAGACCGGCGCCAAGCGGCTGCCGGACCTGGTCCGGTACCTGCGCGGTATGGAGCAGCGCCTCGACAAGCTCGGCGCGAACGCAGCTCGCGACCGCTCCGGGATGGCCATCGTCCAAGGCCTCACCGACGAGTACGAGAAGCACCTCCGCGCCGTACCGACCGGGAAGTACCCGAGCCCGGGGCTGCTCGAGGTGCGGTGGATGCTCGAGGAGCTGCGCGTCAGTCTCTTCGCGCAGACGCTGGGTACGCCGTACCCGATCTCGGACAAGCGGATCCGGAAGGCACTCGCGGACAGCTAAGAGTCGAGCAGGCGGCGGGCGTGGTCGTGGACTGCCGTGCGGAGTTCGGGTGGTTCGAGGATCTCAAACGGCCAGTAGAGGCGGATGACTCCTGAGACGAGGGGTCCCAGGTCGTTCGCGGCGAAGCGGACCTCGCAGGTGTTCGCGTCAACGGGATCGACCACGCCTTGGCTCGGCGGAATCAGCCGGGCGACGGTCGCGGCGTCTGCCTGGACGCGGACCCGGGCGACGATGTCCCACGGCGCCACTCCGGTGCCCTCGGCAACTAGTGTGACCGGGTCGGGCGGGTCCTCGAACCGGTAGCGCGAGCCGGTCAGCGCAGGCTCGCTGATGCGGTCGACGCGGAAGGTACGCCAGGCCTGCCGATCGCGGTCGCGGGCGACGAGGTACCAGCGGCGGCCGGTGTGCACGATCTGGAGCGGCTCGACGCTGCGCTCGGACTCGCTGCCGTCATGGGTTCGATAGCGGAACCGGATCCCTTCGACATGACGGCAGCCGGCGGCCAGCGTGACCAGCACTTCGCCGTCGACCTGCGGCAGCTCCCCCTGCGGCAGCTGCGTGGTGTGCGCGCTGATCGCCGCAACCTGCTCCTGCAGCCGTGCCGGCAGGACCTGATGAAGTTTGGCCAGCGCCGAGACGGCAGCCTCCTCGACACCCGACACGGTCGTGGTCGTCGCGACCCGCAGGCCGACCGCGATCGCGACCGCCTCCTCGTCCTCGAGCAGCAGTGGCGGCAGCCGACCACCCGGACCGAGGCGGTAGCCGCCGCCGATCCCGGCTTCGGCCTCGACCGGGTACCCGAGCGACCTCAGTCGCGTGACGTCCCGGCGTACGGTCCGCGGCGTGACGTCGAGCCTGGCCGCGAGCTCCGTGCCGTCCCACTGCGGGCGCGACTGGAGCAGCGACAGCAGGCGGAGCAAGCGGGCTGCGGTATCCATCAATTTCCATTCTGCCCCGACCTGCGGACCGATCCTGTCCGCGGGTCGTCCTACGGTAGCGACATGACGACGCTTTCGCAGAATCTCCTGGACCTGTCCGACTTCGCCTGGCAACGCCTGCGGGACCGGGTGCAAGGGCTCACCGACGACGAGTACTTCTGGGAGCCGTTCGACGGCTGCTGGTCGGTCCGCAAGACCGAGGACGGGTATGTCCCCGACGGCAGCCGTATCCCGCCGGAGCCGGCGCCGTTCACCACACTGGCGTGGCGGATCACCCACATCGTCGACATCCTGCAGGAGGACCGCACCGCCACCTGGTTCGGCAGCCAGGTCGCCCCGGCTGATGGCCAGCCGCCCGTGCCGGGTTCCGCGGCGGACGCCCTGACCGCCCTGGATCATGCGTACGACGTCTGGCGTCGACGCCTTGCCGCGCTCAGCCAAGACGTCCTCGACCGCCCGATGGGCGAGCCGGCGGGGATGTATGCCGACCACGACGGCACGTCGTTCGCGCTGCACATCCTCGACGAGCTGATCCACCACGGCGCGGAGGTCGGGACCGTCCGCGACTTCTATCGGGGCGAGCACCCCGAGGACCCGTTCGCGGCGGCACTCAACGGCGAGCTCACCCCAGCCGAGCGGCCGGCGCTTCTCGCGGAGGCCGCTGCAGCGCAGCGATGGGAAGTCATCCCGAGGCTCGCTGACCTCGGCTTCGGTATCAACGAGCGCACCTCGGACGGCTTCACCGCTGCACACCTTGCGGCTGGAAACGGCGCGCTGGACGCACTCAAGCTCCTGGTCGAGCGCGGCGCTGACCTGTCGTTGATCGATCCGCGCTTCAACGCCGACGTACTCGGATGGGCGAAGTGGTTCAAGCAGGCGGACGGGATCGCGTACCTGGAATCGCTCTAGGGCACGAACGCGCGCTGCGAGCGTTGGCGGAAGTCGCGGGGTGGGAGCTCGTGGGCCGCGGTGAAGGTGCGGGTGAAGTAGGACTGGCTGGTGAAGCCGCAGCGGGTCGCGATCGCGGCGATCGGGGTGTTGGTTGCCGCTAGCAAGGATGCGGCGTGTTCGAGGCGGAGATCGGTGACGAAGGCGGTCGGCGTGACGCCGTACGCCGTGCGCATCGAGCGGGACAGGTGGGCAGGGCTGACGCCGGCGAGTTCGAGCAGCCGGGGTACGCCGCCGCGGAGGTTCTGCTCGGCGCGCATCGCCGTACACGCTCTCGCCAACCAGTCGGGTACGCCGGGCGCCGCGGCGTCGGCTGGTGCGAGCAGTTCCATCAGATCGATCCAGAAGCGCACGAGGTCGTAGGAGCTCGGGTTGTCCTGGAAGCGAGCCAGCGCCTGTTCGAAGACGGCGATCGCGGGCGGCTGGTGGAAGGTGATCGGGCCGCGGGACGACCAGCTGGCGGTGCGGGTCAGGTCGAGGAAGCCTTGCCAGATCGAGCTCGGGAAGGCGACGTTCACGAACTCGAGTCCGTCGGGCGTCGAGCCGCGGACCGCGTGCCGGTCGCTCGGCCGGACCAGGACCACATCGCCCGGACGAAGCTGCTCGACGCCGGTCGTCAGCAGGTGTTCGCCGCTCCCGGACACGACGCCCATGAACTCGTGGAAGTCCGCGTGGGTGTGCAGCTCGGTGTCGCGAGAGCGGGCGGGGATCCGCACCCGCGCCGCGTGGTATGGCCGCCCGAACGCGTGCGCCTCGAACCGCAGCACCTGAGTCACCTCAACACAGTACAAATTCTCGTCAGCCCATTGCTAGTACGCCGGCACCCCCGAACCGCACGCTGGAAGCATGTTCGAAACAGACGGCTACGTCATCTTCCGCGACGTCATCGACCAAGAGCTGATCAAGGAAGTGAACGATCATGTCGAATGGCTGCAGGCCCGGCATCCCGACGTACGGCCCGAGCAGCTCGGGCATGTGTACCTGCGCGACGACCCGTTCTGGGTGCGGCTGATAAGCGACGACCGGCTCGTCGACATCGCCCAGCGGTTCGTCGGGCCGGATATCGCACTGTTCGCCTCCCACTACATCTCCAAGCCGCCGTACTCCGGACAGCCGGTGCTGTGGCATCAGGACGCTGCGTTCTGGCCGCTGGACCCGATGGAGGTCGTGACGCTGTGGCTGGCCGTCGACCACTCGACACCGGAAAACGGGTGCGTGCGAGTCGTGCCGGGCAGCCATCGATTCGGGGTGGCCGGGACGCGCGCCAACACCGAGGTCGAGAGCGTGCTCGGCCGGGAGATCGCGGCCGAAGTGAACGAGGCCGACGCGGTCGACATGGTGCTCGCGCCCGGCGACGTCGAGGTCCATCACCCGAACATCGTCCACGGCAGCAACGCGAACACCTCGCCAAACCGGCGCTGCGGGCTGACGATCCGCTACATCCCGACGTCGACGCGGATCACCGACCCGGAGACGCCGTACCCGAGCGCGTTCCACCTGCGCGGTGAGCCGGGGGTGAACAGCTACCAGCCGCGGCCGTCGTACGTCGAGGGGCGGCACTTCCCGTTCACCGGCAGCAGCGCCTGGGTCTGAACATGCGAAAGCCCGCCCCGGCCGGGGCGGGCTTTCTCGATGAGCTATTCGAGGCAGATCCGGAACGGGTGGCCCGCCGGGTCGGCGTAGATCCGCCAGCCCCGCGCGTTCTCCGCGGGCGGCGGGTCCAACGGATCGAGCGGCTCGGCGCCGAGGGCGACCACGGTCGCGTGACCGCTCGAGAGGTCCTCGACGATGAGGTCGAGATGGAGATCTTGCGCGTCGGTGCCGGGCCAGGTGGCCGGCACGTACTGCTCCGAGCGCCGGAAGGCCAGCGTCGAGAACTCGAGCAACGTGCCGGGGCCGGTCAGGCTCCGCCAGTCGTCGTCACCGTTCTCGTCGATGTCCAGCCCCAGCAGCGCTGAGTAGAACTGGGCGAGCTCGAGTGGGTCCGGGCAATCCAGCACCACCGAGCCGAGCCGCCCGGCAGTACTGCCCGGCTGCTCTGCCACCTGCGTCATTTGTCCTCCACATTCTGTTGCGTCAGCCTGCTTCCGAGTCTGGGGCAGGCCCGGCCAGGTCCCTCTGGTCGGAAGGCCCGGCCGCCTACGATGACAGGTCGGGGGGACAATTCGCACCTTTCGACACGCGTTCTCGACCAGTGAGCCGATCGCTGACAGTGAAGGTTCGCTCTCACTACCACTAAGACTGCGGTACGGCGGTAGCGCGCCGGCGCTCCCCGAGCTTCCGGATCTTGGCCCGGGTCCCGCAGTCCTCCATCGCGCACCAACGGCGGGAACCGTTCCGGCTGCGGTCCAGGAACAGCCAGCCGCAGCCGCCGTCGTCGACCGGACAGGCCCGCAACTGCCGCAGCTCGACGGTCCGGATCAGCTCGACCGCCGCCACCACCAGGCGGTCCGGAATGAGCTGCGCCGGCGACGTACCGACGATCAGCTCTGCGATGCCGCGTTCGCGCTGAGCATCCGGGATCAGCATGGAACGCGCGGCCGCCGCGGACCAGCGCAACATCAAGCGCTCGAAGGCGGATCCCTGGCTGCGCTTGACCCCACCCGTCGCGACGACTGCGCCGGCCGCTTGCGGCGCCAGCACGTCGTACGCCGCCTCGCGGATCTCCAGCGTCGCCCCGAGCGCCTTCGCGGCCAACTCCGGGGCGGAGCGCCAAGTGCCCTCGACGGCGCTGTAGTCACGCAGATCGATCAGCTCGATCCGGCGGCTCCAGTCGAGCAGTTCGGCCGGCGACGTGAGGTAGTCGTGCTCGATCGAGCCGCCTCGCACCCGCGGGGTGACCGTGTTCACCAGATCGAGGGCAGGGTGTCCGCCCACGACGCGAAAACTGTCGGACATGTCTGCGATGCTACCTCCATACGGAGTTTTACTGGAATCAGAGGAGAGATCATGCCCATCTCACCACGCCGGGCCACGGCGGCCCTGCTGATGCTCTCCGTCGGCACGTTCACCTACGTGACGATCGAAGTTCTGCCGATCGGCCTGCTCACCGTGATGGCCGACGACCTGCAGCGATCCCGCTCCCAGATCGGCCTCCTGGTCAGCGGGTACGCCGTGGTCGTGGTCCTCACGTCCATCCCGCTGACCCGCGTCACCGGGCGACTGCCACGGCGGACCGTTCTGGGCGGCACACTGGCGGTCGTGGCCGTCGCCAACCTGCTGGCCGCAGCTGCACCGACGTACGAGGTGCTCTTCGGCGCCAGACTGGTCACCGCGCTGTCGCAGGCGCTGTTCTGGTCGATTGCTCCCTCGATCGCGACCAGTCTGGTCCCGGAGGAGTTCCGCGGACGCGCAGTGGCCCGCATCTCGACCGGAGCGGCTCTGGCGTCGGTTCTCGGCGTACCGATCGGCACCTGGATCGGTGAGCACAGCAGCTGGCGGATCCCGTTCGTGGCAACGGCAGCACTGGGTGCCGGGCTGTGCGCGGCCGCCATGCTCCTACTCCCCCACGTCGAGGGCTCGGACGGCGTGGCCCGACGCGGCAGTGCACCCGACATGCGGCGGTACGTCGCTGTGGTGGTTACCGCGGCGATCGGGGTCACCGGCTTCATGACGTTCAACACCTACGTCACGCCGTTCCTGCTGGACATCAGCGGCTTCGGCTCCAACGCTCTCGGGCCGATCCTCCTGGCCAGCGGACTCGGCGGTGTAGCCGGAGCCGTGCTCGTAGGTCGACTGCTCGACCGCCATCCGTGGGGCGTGCTGGTGCAGGCGCTCGTACTGCTCAGTGCCGTCCTGCTCGGTCTGGCTGCCGTCGGACGGTGGCAGGTGCCGACAGTGGCCCTGATCGCCGTGGGTGGCCTGGCCTACAGCTCCATGGCCATCGCCCTGCAGAGCAGGACGCTCGTGGTCGCGCCGATGAACACCTCACTCGCCTCCGCCGGCACCAACTCGGCCTACAACCTCGGCATCGCCGCAGGTGCCTTCATCGGCGGCCTCCTCATCGACAACACCACGGTCCGCAGCGTGGCTCTCGTCGGCGGCCTGCTGCTGGCAGCCGCGACGCTGGTAGTCCTGAGCGAGCCCCTTCTGACCCGAAGGCCGGCCGGCCTGCCAGATGCTCACCGGGTATGCGAAGAGCCTGTCTGAAGCGCCACGACAGCTCTCGTCAGGAATTTTAAAGGGTCTTGACGAATTATTGGGCGGCGCGAACACTTTCGGTCATGATCCCGCAGCCCACGGCGCAGCAGGTGCTGGCCGATGAGACGTTCTTGCTGGAGGCCGACGCCACGATCGGCCTCCACGATCCCTCCGCCCAGCTGATCGCTGACCGGTTCGCAGCTCAGCTCCGTCGCTCTACCGGATACGCCCTGCCGGTCCAGGAAGGCACCGGCACGATCACGCTGTCCACCAACGGCCCGGAGTCCTTGGGCGCAGAAGGCTACGAGCTCCGCGCGGACGCGTCCGGCGTCACCGTCACCGCAGCCACCGCCGAGGGCCTCTTCCGCGGCGTCACCACGCTCCGCCAGCTCCTGCCCGCCAAGGCCGCGGCCGACACCGCTCAGGACGGCCCGTGGGAGATCGCGGGTACGACGATCTCCGACTCCCCGCGGTACGAGTACCGCGGGGTCATGCTCGACGTCACGCGGCACTTCTTCACCGTCGACCAGGTGAAGAGGTTCATCGACCTGGTGTCGCAGTACAAGCTCAACCGGCTGCACCTGCACCTGTCCGACGACCAGGGCTGGCGCATCCAGGTGGACTCCTGGCCGCGACTCACGGAGTACGGCGGCAGCCTGCAGGTGGGCGGCGGCGCCGGCGGCTACTACACGAAGGCGGAGTACGCCGACCTCGTCCAGTACGCCGCGGAGCACTACATCACCGTCGTGCCGGAGATCGACACCCCAGGCCACACGAACGCGGCGCTGGCGTCGTACGCCGAGCTGAACAAGGGCGACCAGGCGCCGGACCTCTACACCGAGACCGAGGTCGGCTTCAGCTCGTTCGCCATCGACAAGGACGTGACGTACACGTTCCTCGACGACGTGTTCCGGGAGGTGGCCGAGCAGACGCCCGGTGACTTCCTGCACCTTGGCGGAGACGAAGCACACTCGACCGAGCACACCGACTACTTGACGTTCGTGGCGAAGGCGACCGAGCTGGTCGTGAAGAACGGCAAGCTGGTGATGGGGTGGCACGAGATCGCCGACGGGCCGCTGCCGGCCGGCGCTGTCGTGCAGTACTGGGGCACCGAGGACCCGAAGGCTCAGGTACTGGCGCAGAAGGCGGTCGAGCAGGGCGCGACGCTGGTGCTCTCCCCCGCCAACCGGGCGTACCTGGACATGAAGTACGACGCTGAGACGCCGCTCGGCCTCGACTGGGCGGGTCTGGTCAGCGTCGAGCAGTCCTACAGTTGGAACCCGGCAACGCTGGTCCCCGACGTACCGGCGAGCGCGATCATCGGCGTCGAGGCGCCGCTGTGGACGGAGACGCTGGACGACCTGGAGAAGGTCGAGTACATGGTGTTCCCGCGGCTGCCGGGCATCGCCGAGCTCGGCTGGTCGCAGGAGTCCGCGCTCGACTGGACGGCGTACCGCGACCGCCTGGCCGAGCAGGGTCCGCGCTGGGAGGTGCTCGGGGTCAACTTCTACCGGGCGCCGGAGATCGACTGGCGTTAACGGCTGAGGATCCGGTCGAGCAGCCAGGCCGTGGTGGCATCGACGTCCTGCTCGGCCACGGTGTGGTGCGTGGCGTCTTCGTCCTGCGCGTCGCGCACCTCCAGCCGGTACACGTACCGGTCGGGCTGTGGCCGGCCGGAGCCCAGGTCCTTCGCGCCGAGCGCCCGGACCGCGTCCTCGAGCTTGGTCGCGTCGGGCTGGTCGCTGGTGTCCAATTCGCCCTGCTTGGTCAGCCCGGCGAAACCTCCGCTGCGGGTCACTGTCACGATCACGCTTGCCTCCTCCTCGCAGTACCTGTTCATGCCCGCGCGACACGCCGGGACGAATGATCAGAAAAATGCGTCCGCTACCCGGCGTACCGGTCATTTGTCCTTCGTTGCCATCGTGCCGCACCCGTCCGCCGCCGCGAACCAGCAGGTAGGCGCAGGATTTCGGGCTCCGGAGCAGCCCTCGCGGGGCCGCATCGGGGCGACCACAGAGCGTAACGGGCCCTGACAATCAGCGACACGTGTTTGTGGTCACCCCTACCATCACGCCGCAGAACGGCTACAGTTATGGCGTTGCAGTTTTGGACTCCCTGACTTTGCTGTGCTGCATGGCCGGTCTGTCGTCTGGGGCCTTTCGGCGACGCGTGATCCATGAGGTGTGGTTCACGGATTGTTATAAGCCATCGAGGAGATAGACAAATGGCTGTCGGTACTGTCAAGTGGTTCAACGCTGACAAGGGCTTCGGCTTCATCACCCCGGATGACGGTGGCGCGGACGTGTTCGCGCACTACTCGGCCATCCAGATGTCGGGCTTCCGCTCGCTGGACGAGAACCAGCGGGTCGAGTTCGAGATCACCCAGGGCCAGAAGGGGCTGCAGGCGGAGAACATCCGCGCGATCGGAACCTGATCACCCTTTCGTGAACCAGTAGAAGGGCCGTACACCGTCAGGTGTGCGGCCCTTCCGCTGTAATAGGGACTGTGACTGAGAGCCCGCGGTACGGCCGGCCTGACGAAGACGCCGGAGAACGGCTCGACCGGCAATGGAACGAACTCCTCCAGGAACTCCGGCTGGCCCAGACCGGCACGCAGATCCTGTTCGCGTTCTTGCTCAGCATCGCGTTCCAGAACCGTTTCCAGGACGCGGACAGCTTCACCCACGACGTGTACGCCGTCACGTTGATCGCGTCCGCACTGGCCGTCGGCCTGTTCCTCGCGCCGGTGTCGTTCCACCGGATCATCTACCGGCAGAAGCTCCGCGACCGCATGCTCCCGATCGCCAACCGGATGGCCATCGCCGGCATGCTCTTCCTGCTCGTCGCCATCGCCGGCGGCGTCCTGCTCGCCGCGGACGTCGTACTCTCCCGCCCCGTCGCGATCATCGTCACCGCCGTCGTCCTGCTGCTGTTCGCCCTGTTCTGGTACGTCGTCCCCGCGTGGGTCCGGCGTACTAACGGAGACGAGGAATGAGCTCGGTCGCGATTTCTTCCAGGACGTCCTCGGAGCCGCCGTACACGCCCTCCGCGCGCGGCCAGTGGGTGATGAGGTCGGTGAAGCCGAGGGCGGCCGCGCGGCCGGCGATCTCCTCGAAGGCGGCCGGGCTCGAGACGGCGTACTGCGCGCTATCCATCGACAGGTAGCGGTCGAGGTGGCGGCCTTCGAGGAGGTCGTCCAGGCGGTGGCTGAGGTCGGTGAGGGACGCGAACCAGGTGTCGAGGCTCGTCTTGTCGCCGCCGGTCGTCATCCAGCCGTCGCCGTGGTTGGCAGCGAAGCGGACCGAGCGCGGGCCGTTGCCGGCCAGGATGAGCGGGAGCCGCGGTTGCTGGACGCAGCCGGGCAGCGTGCGGCCGTTGCGCGTCTCGTAGTACTCGCCCTTGAAGTCGACGCCGTCGGTTGTCAGCAGAGTGTCCAGGAGTTGCACGAACTCCTCGTACCGGTCCTGGCGCTGCCGCGGTGTGAGGTCCGGGCCGCCCTGGATGGTCGCGTCCAGGCTGCCGCCGGCGCCGATCCCGCACAGGAACCGGCCGCCGGAGACGTCGTCGATCGCGAGGATGTCGCGCGTCAACGCCAACGGGTGCCGGAAGTTCGGCGAGGTCACGAACGTGCCGAGCTTGATCGTCGAGGTGACCGTTGCGGCCGCCGTCAGGGTCGGCGTCGTCCCGAACCACGGTGAGTCCTGCAGACCGCTCCAGGTCAGGTGGTCGTAGGTCCACGCGTGATCGAAGCCGTACTCTTCCGCCTGCCGCCACCGCCGTGCGGCGTCCTGCCAGCGGTACTCCGGCAGGATCGCAATCCCGAAACGCATGAGGGTCAGACTAGGGCGTCGGGAAGGTGGCCAGAGAACTGGTGCCGATGCTGCCCAGCCAGACCTTCCCGTCGCGCTCGCGCACGCCGGTCGGCATGTGGAAGTCCGGGTGCTTCGCGCGCAGGTCGTGGACCAGCTCGCCGTTCTCGCCGTACGCCTGGATCTCGATGATGTCGGCGGCCTTCGGCTTCAGCGCGTCCGGGAGGGCCCAGACGATCTTGCGGAGGACCGGCGGCTTGGGCAGCAGGAAATCGAGTACGGCGTTGCGCGGCGAACCGACCGCGACCCAGATCAGCCCGTCCGACCCGCGCGCGATGTTGTCCGGCAACCCAGGGATCGACGCGATCTGCACCGGCTCAGCGCCCTCGGTCGTCAGGTCCAGCTTGTACAGCCCGTACGTCGCCGTCTCGGCCCAGAAGAGGGTACGGCGATCGCTGCTGAGCGCCACGCCGTTCGGGAAGCCGCGGCCGGTCGCCAAGCGGGTGACCTCGCCGTCCGGCGTACGGCGGTAGACGCTGCCGGTGGTGGAATGCTCGAGCAGGTCGGCCATCCACTCGTCGATACCGAACCGGGTCGACGAGTCGGTGAAGTAGATCGTGCCGTCCTCGGTGACGTCGGCGTTGTTGCAGAAACGCATCGGACGGCCGTCAATATCGGACAGCAGCGTCGCGATCCGGTTGTCCTTGTCGAGGGTCAGCAGGCCGCGGTTCGCGTCGCAGATCAGGACCTTGCCGTCGGGCAGCCACTCGAGGCCGAGCGGCCGGCCGCCGGTGTCGGCCAGCGTGCTGATGGTCTTGCCGTCCGCGCTCACGCGCAGGATGCGGCCGTCGTACAGGCCGGTCAGGACGCTGCCGTCGTCGTCGATCAGCGTGTCCTCGGGACCCGCGCCGGGCAACGCGACAACGTCCACGTCGACGTTCTTCGGTTGCCGCACCGGCGGAGCGGGCGGCGGGGTCCAGCGCAGCGGCGCGATCGACGTCATGCCGCAGACCCTAGCGCGCTGCGTCGATCCACTCACACAACGCCACAGCCCGGACCGACGTGGTCGATCCGGGCTGAACGCAGTACTTGCTTAGAAGATGACCTCGCCGCGGGCACGACGGGCGCGCAGCTTCTCGAGTGCTTCGTCGAGGATCTCCTGGGCCTCCTGCTCGGAGCGGCGCTCCTTCACATAGGCCAGGTGCGTCTTGTAGGGCTCGATCTTCGGCGGCGGGGGCGGGTTGTTCACATCGGTGCTGGTCGGAAGACCGCACCGCGGACAGTCCCACTCCTCCGGGATCGAGGCCTCGACCGCGAACCAGGTCGCGGTCTCATGCCCGTTCGCACAGAAGAACACGATGCGCTGCCGGGGCGCGGTGTCGCCGCGCTCTGCCTCGCCCATCGGCCCGGCACCGACCCGGCTGCCACGAATCGCACTGCCACCACCAGCCACGGGAACCGACCCCTCAGCCGAGCTTGTAGAGCAGGCCGACCGCGACGATGCTGGCGAACCAGATCAGACCGACACCGATCGTGATCCGGTCCAGGTTGCGCTCCGCGACCGACGAGCCGCCCAGGCTGGACGACACACCGCCACCGAACAGGTCCGAGAGGCCGCCACCGCGGCCTTTGTGCAGCAGTACGAGCAGCGTGAGGAACAGGCTGCAGACGATCACGACGATCGAGAAAGCGAGAATCACGAGGAGTAGCCTAACTGAAGGTCCAGGTAACGGCAGATGCCGGCGAACTCGTCCGCCTGAAGGCTCGCACCTCCGACCAGGCAGCCGTCGACATCCGGTTGGGCCATGATGCCACTTGCACTGGCCATCTTCACCGATCCACCGTAAAGAATCCGTACCGAGTCGGCGACCGAGGGTGAGATCGACTCCTCGATCCGGCCCCGGATCGCGGCGATGACCTCCTGCGCGTCCTCGGGGGTCGCGACCTCGCCGGTGCCGATCGCCCAGACCGGCTCGTAGGCGATGACGAGCTTGCGGACGTCGTCCTGCTTGAGCCCGGCGAGCGCCGCGTCGATCTGGCCCACGCAGTGGTCGACGTGGCCGTTGGCCTGGCGGATCTCCAGGCCCTCGCCGACGCACACGATCGGGATCAGCCCGGCCTCGAGCGCCTTCGCGGTCTTGGCGTTGACCAGCTCGTCGGTCTCGTGGTGGTACTGCCGGCGCTCGGAGTGGCCGGTCAGCACGTACGTGCAGCCGAGCTTGGTGAGCATCGCCGCCGAGATCTCGCCGGTGTACGCGCCGGCGTCGTGCGTGGACACGTCCTGCGCGCCGTACTTGATCTTCATCCGGTCACCGTCGACCAGCGTCTGCACGCTGCGGATGTCGGTGAACGGCGGCAGCACGGCCACCTCGACCCGCTCGAAGTCGTGCTTCTTGTCCTGCAGCGTCCACGACAGCTTCTGCAGCAGGTGCACGGCCTCGACGTGGTTGAGGTTCATCTTCCAGTTGCCCGCCATCAATGGCGTACGGGCAGCTGTGGATTCAGGGGCAGCCATGGTGCTCAGTCCTCTTCCAGTACGGCGAGACCCGGGAGCTCCTTGCCCTCCAGGTATTCGAGCGATGCTCCACCGCCGGTGGAGATGTGCCCGAACGCATCGTCGGCGAAGCCTAGCTGCCGGACGGCGGCCGCGGAGTCACCGCCGCCGACGACACTCAGGCCGCCCACCTCGGTCAACGCCTGCGCGACGGCCTTGGTTCCGCCGGCGAACGCCGCCATCTCGAACACACCCATCGGGCCGTTCCAGAACACGGTCTTCGCGCCGGCGACCTCGGCCGCGAACGCCTTGCCGGAGTCCGGACCGATGTCCAGGCCGAGCTGGTCGGCCGGGATCGCGTCGGCCGCGACCACGGTGGCCGGCGAGTCGCCCTTGAACTCGGGCGCGACCACGATGTCGGTCGGCAGCACGATCTTGTCGCCGGCGTCCTTCAGGTAACCGCGGACGATGTCCAGCTGGTCTTCCTCGAGCAGGCTCTTGCCGACCTCGTGGCCCTGCGCCTTCAGGAACGTGAAGACCATGCCGCCGCCGATCAGCAGCTTGTCGGCCTTGGCCAGCAGGTTGTCGATCACCGCGAGCTTGTCCGACACCTTCGCGCCGCCGAGCACGACGACGTACGGACGGGCCGGCTCCTCGGTCAGCTTCTTCAGCACCTCGACCTCGGCAAGCACCAGGCCGCCGGCCGCGTGCGGCAGCTTGCGGGCCACGTCGTACACGCTGGCCTGCTTGCGGTGCACGACACCGAAGCCGTCGCTGACGAAGACGTCGGCCAGGGCGGCCAGCTCGTCGGCCAGCGCGCCGCGCTCGGCCTCGTCCTTGCTCTCCTCGCGCGGGTCGTACCGCACGTTCTCGAGCAGCAGGACCTCGCCCTCGTCCAGCTCCTGGACCGCCTCCTGCGCGCTCTCGCCGGTGACGTCGGTCGCGAAGTGCACGGTGATGCCCTCGGGCTGCAGCAGCTCGCCGAGCCGCTCGGCCACCGGGGCCAGCGTGTACGCCGGGTTCGGCTCGCCCTTCGGACGGCCGAGGTGCGCGGTGACGATCACCTTCGCGCCGGCCTTGGCGAGCTTGATCAGGGTCGGCAGCGAGGCGCGGATGCGGCCGTCGTCGCCGATCACCTCGTCCTTGATCGGCACGTTCAGGTCGGACCGGACCAGCACCCGCTGGCCCGCCAGGTCGCCGAGATCTTCGATGGTCTTCACAGTTCAGCTTTCTCGGGTGAACGAGCTTGCGTCCGAAGAAGCACCAGGCTCTCCGGACGCAAGCGGGGGAACATCAGAGTTGTGTCAGAGCTGTCTCAGAGCGAGGCGCCGACGTGCTTGACCAGGTCGACGAGGCGGTTGGAGTAGCCCCACTCGTTGTCGTACCAGCCGACGACCTTGACCTGGTTGCCGATCACCTTGGTCAGGCCCGAGTCGAAGATGCAGGACGCCGGGTCGGTGACGATGTCGGTGGAGACGATCTCGTCCTCGGTGTAGGTCAGGTAGCCCTTCAGCGAGCCCTCGGCCGCGGCGGCCTTGTAGGCCTCCTTGACCTCGTCGACGGTGACCTCACGGCCGACGGTGACGGTCAGGTCGGTGGCCGAGCCGGTCGGCACCGGGACGCGCAGCGCGTAGCCGTCCAGCTTGCCCTTGAGCTCCGGCAGCACCAGGCCGATCGCCTTCGCGGCGCCGGTCGAGGTCGGCACGATGTTCAGCGCGGCGGCGCGGGCGCGACGCAGGTCCTTGTGCGGGCCGTCCTGCAGGTTCTGGTCCTGGGTGTACGCGTGGATCGTGGTCATCAGACCCTTCTCGATCGTGAACGCGTCGTTGAGGACCTTGGCCAGCGGGGCGATGCAGTTCGTGGTGCAGGACGCGTTCGAGATCACGGTGTGCTTCTCGGCGTCGTACAGCTGGTGGTTCACGCCCATGACCACGGTCAGGTCCTCGTTCTTCGCCGGGGCGGAGATGATGACCTTCTTGGCGCCGTTGTCGGCGTGGGTCTTGGCCTTGGTGGCGTCGGTGAAGAAGCCGGTCGACTCGATCACCACGTCGGCGCCGACGTCGGACCACTTCAGGTTGGCCGGGTCGCGCTCGGCGAACGCCTTGAAGCTCTTGCCGCTGACGGTGATGTCGTCGTCGGTCGCGGAGACCTCGCCCGGGAAGCGGCCCAGGATCGAGTCGTACTTCAGCAGGTGAGCGAGAGTCTGGTTGTCGGTCAAGTCGTTGACGGCGACGACCTCGATGTCGGCACCGGACGCCTGCACGGCGCGGAAGAAGTTACGGCCGATCCGGCCGAAGCCGTTGATACCTACGCGTACGGTCACGGGACTACGTCTCCTCAGATCTGGCGTTCGAGCACTGCCCTACAGCCCGAACATTAGCCCAACAGCCCACCTGGCCAACTGGTAGCGTCCACATCAGACCACCACGACCCGCGAGTAGCCGTCCGAGCAGACCACCCCGACGTGCAACTGCCCCGGAAACCTTCCGGGGCAGTCGATTGAATACCAGTTGACCAGCTGGTGCGTCAGCCGAGGCCGAGCGCAGGCTTCGCGGCGCGCGCTCCCGCAGTGCTTTCCTTGGCTCCGTCGGCGGCCTGGTCGGGCTTGTTCACGCCGCCCAGCGGTGCTTGGCCGCTGTTCAGCAGGTCACGCGCGAACGCGACGTCGCCGGCCTGACCTACCCGCAGCGCACCGGCGACCTTGTCCATGCCGGTCTGCGGCCCTGTCTGCACCTCGTTGTCCGGCCAGGCCGCGCCGCCCGCTCCCGGATCGGCGACCATGTTGTTCTGGTTCTGCTGCTCGGCGGCCTTCCGCGTGGCCTCGGCCTGCATGCGCTCGACCTCGCGCTTGATGGCCTCTTGGGTGATCCTGTCCAGCGCCGCGGCTTCTTCTTCAGTGGTGCCCATCTGTCCTCATCTGTTCATTGGATGGAAACCCCGTAGGGCAATCCAAGCAACGCGATCAGGGCGACGCGGGTGGCAGTTGATAACGATCTGGTCAGGCCGGGTCGAGCATTTCCGGGGTCAGGTTGGCCTCGGTGTTGGGGACGCCGAGGTCGGCGGCGCGCTTGTCGGCCATGGCGAGCAGGCGGCGGATGCGGCCGGCTACGGCGTCCTTGGTGAGGGCCGGCTCGTGGAGTTGGCCGAGCTCTTCGAGGCTGGCCTGCTTGTGCTCCAGGCGCAGCTTGCCCGCGACCTGCAGGTGATCGGGTACGTCGTCGCCGAGGATCTCCAGCGCCCGCTCGACGCGCGCACCGGCCGCCACCGCAGCGCGGGCGGAGCGGCGCAGGTTCGCGTCGTCGAAGTTCGCCAGCCGGTTCGCCGTCGCGCGGACCTCGCGCCGCATCCGGCGCTCTTCCCACGCCAGCACGGACTCGTGCGCACCCAGCCGGGTGAGCAGCGCGCCGATGGCGTCACCGTCGCGGATCACGACGCGGTCGACGTTCCGCACCTCGCGAGCCTTCGAACCGATGCCGAGCCGCCGGGCCGCACCGACCAACGCCAGCGCCGCTTCCGGACCGGGACAAGTCACCTCGAGCGAGGACGACCGGCCGGGCTCGGTCAGCGAGCCGTGCGCGAGGAACGCACCCCGCCAAGCCGCAACGGCATCACACGAAGCACCGGACACGACCGCCGGCGGAAGGCCGCGAACCGGCCGGCCGCGGTTGTCCACCAGCCCGGTCTGCCGCGCCAACGCGTCACCGTCGCGGACCACCCGGACGACGTACTTCGTCTGCTTGCGGATGCCGGACGGGGAAATGACCACCACGTCCGACGGGTGCCCGAAGATCTCCGCGATGTCCTTGCGCAGCCGCCGGGCCGCGGCGCCGCTGTCGAGCTCGGCCTCCACGACGATCCGTCCGGACACCAGGTGCAGCCCGCCCGCGAACCGCAGGATCGACGACACCTCGGCCTTGCGGCAACACGGTTTCGTCACCTGAATACTGGTCAGCTCGGACTTCACCTGTGCTGTCATCGCCATGAAGGCCATCCTCCCACCCATGTCAAAGACCCTTGGACCACCAACGGCCCCGAGCGCCCGCGGTTACGGGCATCCGGGGCGCTGCAACCTTCGGGCGGGTTGATCGCGTTACCCCGCTGACATTGTGAGAGGAGGCGCATGAAGGCATCGGATGAAGCCGAGTTCACCGAGTTCGCCGCCGCCATGATCCGGCGGCTGCGGCGTACGGCGTACCTGATGTGCGGCGACTGGCATCGCGCCGAGGATGCCGCGCAGGACGCGTTGGTCAAGGTCTACCGCCGTTGGAACCGGATCGACCGCACCCATGGCCTCAACAGCTACGCCCACCAGTGCTTGGTCACGTCGGTCTTCGACCAGTCCCGCAAGCCGTGGCGGCGCGAGCGGCTCGTCGACGCCGACGACCATGCCGGCGTACTCGCGGACCCGGCCGGCTCGGTCGACGACCGGATGTTCGTCGTCGAGGCCCTGGCCGTGCTGCCGCCCAGCCAACGCGCGTGCGTCGTACTGCGCCACTACGGCGATCTCAGCCTCGAACAGACCGCCGCCGTCCTGGGTATCGGCGTCGGCGGCGTGAAGAGCCAGACCTCCCGAGCCCTCACCCGCCTCCGCGAGCTTCTCGACCAGACCGAAAGGAGCGCCCCGTGAACAACGACATCGAACACATGCTGGCGACCGCCGCCGACGACACCGACCGGCCGCTGAACACCGACGTCGACGACCTGCTGATCCGGGCCCGGCGCTCGGTCCGGCGTACCAGGATCGCGACGGTCTCCACCGCGGTCCTCACCACAGCCGCGATCGTCGGCGGCGTCGCCACCTGGTCCGCGACCCGTCCGGAGAGTCAGGAGCCGGCCGGTACGCCGACCGGTCAGACCATCACGATCGACGTCGCGACCGGGCGCATCATCGACAACGAGACAGGCAAGACGGTCGTACCGGCACCGCCGGCGAGCCCGTTGTCGGATGCGGAGGTACTGCGGCGCTGCATCCGGTACGACAACGGCTACCAGCACTTCCAGCACGCGCACCCGGGCAAGACCCTCGACAACGCCGGACCGGTCGACGCGCGGTGGAAGGTCGTCGTGAAGAGCGGCGATCAGTCCGTGCTGAACGCTCTGCTCCTCTCGCCGGACAAGTCGGTCGTTTCGAGCTGCACGATGAGCAGTCCGACGAAGCCGGACAGCTTCGCACGCACGAGTGCGGCGAACTTCACGACGCGGACTCAGTACCGAAACCCACAGACCGTGCAGGACGGACTCCGGGTACCGGTATCCGGCGTCACCCGAGTGCTGGTGGACATCGCCGGGGAAAGCAGTCCTCGTGAGGCTTTGGTCGGCACCGACGGCTACACCTCCCTCGGCCATCCCAGCAAGGACGCCAAGCTGATCACGCTGAACCGCATCCGGGGCTACGACTCGAGCGGCAAGAAGGTGTACGACGAGACGCCCAAACCATTCGCGGCCCCACCGCGGACGGTCGATCCGTCGGTGACCGTCAAGACCGCGAAGCCGGTCACGCCAGTGGTCGTACTCACGAAGGATCCGGAGACCGGGAAGCCGCTCGCTCCCCCGCCGCCGGTCAGTCCGCTGACCGATGAGCAAGTCACCACTCGGTGCGAAGGTGTCGACGAGATCTACTTCAAGGATCTCGACAAGGGCGGCGTGAACACCGACGACGCAGTGATCAAGGCCGCCGGACCCGTCTCGCGGGCGTGGCAGGTGGCGCTGAAGACAGGCACCGGGGACAAGCTGACGGCCTTGCTGATCTCGCCGGACCAGCGCGTGTACGCGTGGTGTCACATGCTGACGCCGACGGCCAAGGGTGCGTACGACTACACCCGCGGCGCGGTGCAGGCCAACGGGAAGTTCGCGCACTCGTTCGACTTCGCGATGGTGCCCGAAGGGGTAGCGCAGATCGTCGTCGACCTGCCGAACGGCCCGGCCCGGGCGCTGCTGTCGAACGGCTACTTCATCTGGGGCCTCACCGGCGGCAACTCCGGTCTCAAGAACGTCCGGGTTCGCGGGTTCGATGCCCAGGGCAAGCAGATCTACAGCCAGAAGCTGCAGCTGGACGTCGACTTCGACTGACGCGTCAGCTGAAGATCTCGCGGTAGACCTTCGCCAGTTTGTCCGGGGCGTGGTGCAGATCCCGCTCGTCGTCGGCGATATCGGCGATCACCAGCTCGGCCCCGAGGGATTCCGCAGTACGGCGGAGTGACTCGGGGTCGGGCACGTGGCCGGTGTCGGCGAGGACGACGTCGATGCGCAGGTCCGGCGCGTGAGCGGCCAGCACCTCGAGGTGGGTCTCGGGTGAGAAGCCGTCGGTCTCGCCCTTCTGCTCCCCCAGGTTGAGCGTCAGGAGCCGGCGGGCGCTGGTCAGCTCGAGACCGCGGCACAGCTCGGGGACCAGCAGATTCGGGATGACCGACGTGAACCACGAGCCCGGGCCGACCACGACCCAGTCGGCCTCGGCGATGGCGACGAGCGCCTCCGGGCACGCGGGCGGGTCGGCCGGATCGAGCGCGACGTCAACCACATGTCCCTCAGTGGTCGCCACCTCGGCCTGACCACGGATCTCGGTGATCGCCTCGGGATGCGCCGGATCGAGCCCGAGCACCCGCGCCGTGATGTCCAGCGGTACGGCGGACATCGGCAGCACCCGGCCTTGTGCACCGAGCAATCGAGCCACCCAGTCGAGTCCGTCGACCGCCTCGCCGAGCAGCTCCCACAACGCGACGATCAGCAGGTTGCCAACCGCGTGGTCGTGCAGCTCACCGTTGCTGCGGAAGCGATGCTGCAGTACGTCGGCCCACGTGCGGCCCCACTCGTCGTCGCGGCACAGCGCAGCGAGCGCCATCCGCAGATCACCCGGAGGCAGTACGCCGAGCTCCTGGCGCAGCCGCCCGGACGAGCCGCCGTTGTCCGCGACCGTGACGACCGCGGTCAGCTGATCGGTGACGTGCCGAAGTGCGGAGAGAGAGGCGGCCAAACCGTGTCCCCCACCCAAAGCGACAACCTTAGGAGATCGCGTCACTCACGCCCCAGATCCCGGTGTACGACCAAGGTCGGTGACCCCTTCTCGCGCAGCCTTCGGGCGATCTCCTCGGCCATCGCGACGCTGCGGTGCTTTCCCCCGGTGCAGCCGATCGCGACGGTGACGAAGCGCTTGCCCTCGTTCAGGTAGCCGCTCCGCAGGGTGTCCAGCACGTCCACGTAGTTCTGCAGGAACTGCTGGGCCAGCGGATGGCCGAGCACGAAGTCTGACACAGGCTTGTCCTGCCCGGTCATCGGGCGCAGGTCCGGCTGCCAGTACGGGTTCGGGATGAAGCGCATGTCCGCGACCACGTCGGCGTCGACCGGGATGCCGTACTTGAACCCGAACGACACCACGGTCGCGCGCAGCTCGGCGTTCTCCTCGTCGCCGAACGCGTTCACGATCTTCGCGGCCAGCTGGTGGATGTTCAGGCTCGAGGTGTCGATGACCAGATCCGCCCCGGCCCGGATGTCGCCGAGCAGCTCGCGCTCGCGCTGGATGCCGTCGAGCAACCGGCCCTCGCCCTGCAGCGGGTGCGGCCGGCGGACACTCTCCTGCCGGCGCACGATCACATCGTCGGAGGCCTCCAGGAACAGCGTCAGCGGGCGATAGCCCTTCAGCCGCAGGTCGTGGATGGCCGAGCTCAGCTCCTCGAAGAACAGGCCGGTCCGGACGTCGACCACGACCGCGAGCCGCGGCGCCGCGCCGGTGCCGATGACCTGCTCGACGAGCGTGGTGAGGAACATCGGCGGCAGGTTGTCCACGACGAACCAGCCGAGGTCTTCCAGTACGTCGGCGACGGAGCTTCGTCCCGCGCCGGACATGCCGGACACGATGATGAGGTTGCCGCCCGTGTCGTCCATCAGTTCTCAGTTCTCCCTGGGTCCCCGTCAGGCGCCCCGGCCGGCGCCGGGACGTCGTCGCCCAGTATCTCGCCCGTGGCCGTGTTGACCGACGGTGCCCGGCCGGTTTCCGCCTTCGTTGCGGCAGCGTTAACCGCCAGTACGACGGACTCGGCCAGCCGGGGCCCGAATCCGGGCAGCCCGGCGACCTCGTCGATCGTCGCCCCGCGCAACTTCTTCAGCGACCCGAAGTGCCGGAGCAAGGTCTTCCGCCGCACCTCCCCCAGCCCCGGGACCTCGTCGAGGGTGCTCTCGACCATCGACTTCGATCGCCGGCTGCGGTGGTGTGTGATCGCGAACCGGTGCGCCTCGTCCCGCAGTCGCTGCAGGAGGTACAGGCCTTCCGACGTACGGGAGAAGATGACCGGATCCTCCTCGTCGGGCAGCCAGACCTCCTCCAGCCGCTTGGCCAGACCGCAGACCGGAATGTCGCCGAGCCCCAATTCGTCCATCGCCTGGCGGGCCGCGGCGACCTGCGGCGGACCACCGTCGACCACGACCAGGCTCGGCGCGTACGAGAACTTCTTCGCCCGGCCCGTCTCCGGGTCGATCAGCGCCGCCGACGGGTCGTCGTCCTGGCTCATCGCGGCCCGGTCGTCGAGCAGCCGCTTGAACCGGCGGGTGAGGACCTCGGCGATCGAGGCGACGTCGTTCTGGCCGTCGACGCCCTTGATCACGAACCGCCGGTACTCGCTCTTGCGGGGCAGGCCATCCTCGAAGACGACCATCGAGGCGACCACCTCGGTGCCTTGCAGGTTCGAGACGTCGTAGCACTCCAGCCGCAGCGGCGCCTCCGGCAGGTCGAGCCCGGCCTGGATCTCCTCGAGCGCCTGGTTGCGGGTGGTCAGATCGCTGGCCCGCTTGGTCTTGTGCATGGTCAGCGTCTGCAGCGCGTTCCGCTCGACGGTCTCCATCAGCGCCTTCTTGTCGCCGCGCTGCGGGACCCGGATCGACACTCGCGCGCCGCGGATCCCCTCCAGCCACTCGGTCAGCGCCTCGGCGTCCTCCGGCATCATCGGGACGAGGATCTCGCGCGGGATCGCGTCGACCGACTCGTCGGCGTACATCTGCTGGATGAAGCGCGAGACGAGATCGCCGGTGGTCGCCGTGCCGTCAGCTTTGTCGGCGATCCAGCCGCGCTCACCGCGGATCCGGCCGCCGCGGACGTAGAAGATCTGCACGGCGACTTCGAGCGGGTCCTCGCTCAACGCGATCACGTCGGTATCGGTGCCGTCGCCGAGGACGACGGCGTTCTTGGCCAGTGCCTTCTCCAGCGCGGCCAGATCGTCGCGGATCTTCGCAGCCCGCTCGTACTCCAGCTCGGCCGCCGCGGCCTTCATCTCCTTCTCCAGCCGGCGCACGTACGTCGCGGTCTGGCCGGAGAGGAATGCAGCGAAGTCGTCGACGATCTGGCGGTGCTCCTCCTGCGTCACCTGGCCAGTGCAGGGCGCCGCGCATTTGCCGATGTACCCCAGAAGGCAGGGCCGGCCGATCTGGCGGTGCCGGTTGAAGACGCCCTTGCTGCACGAGCGCATCGGAAAGACCCGGAGCAGCAGGTCGACGGTCTCGCGGATCGCCCAGGCATGGCTGTACGGACCGAAGTACTTCACGCCCTTCTTCTTCTGGCCGCGGCCTACCATCACCCGCGGGTAGTCCTCGTTGAGGGTGATGGCGAGCCACGGGTACGACTTGTCGTCGCGGTACTTCACGTTGAAGCGCGGGTCGTACTCCTTGATCCAGGAGTACTCCAGCTGCAGCGACTCGACCTCGCTGGCGACCACGGTCCACTCGACCTTCGAGGCCGTCGTCACCATCGCCTGTGTCCGCGGGTGCAGGTTCACCAGATCCTGGAAGTACGACGACAACCGGGCCCTCAGGTTCTTCGCCTTGCCGACGTAGATGACCCGCCCGGCGGAGTCGCTGAAACGGTAGACGCCGGGTGAGTCGGGAATCGAACCCGGAGCGGGACGGTACGAGGACGGATCAGCCACCCAACCACCCTAGTTCGGGTCGCCGACAAATCCGGAATTCCGGCAAAGTCTTCATTCCTACTTCAATGACAGACTTGAAGGTATGACGATCGACGAACTGGATCGGATGATCCGCGCGTACGACGGTGTCCGGGTGCTCGAGGCCCAGGACGACCTGTTCTACCTCTACGACCCGGCCGCCGACCTCCCGCCGGAGCGACAGCAGCCGTTCGCCACCATTGTCACCGGCGACCACTACGAGAAGGTGTCCCGGCTCGACGAGCCCGGTGCGTGGCGGCTGAACATCGGGCTGACCAAGGCGACGTACACCTTGCTCTTCGGACCGGTGCCGACCGAGCGGGACGCCGACTGGGTGCTCGACTCAGCGCATGACTACACGGCACGGAACACGCTCATGCCGCACCCGTTCTATGCGTCCCAGTACTGGGTGGCGATCGTCAACCCGGTAGAGCTCGAGCCGCTCAGCTCGCTGCTCGACGAGGCGCACGAGTTCGCGGCTCGTAAGTACGCCAACCATCAGTCCCGCCAAACGCAGTGAACTTTGCAGTCGTGTTGCGGCTTGCCCCATAAGCCCGGTTTGACCCCCGGTTGGGATGAGCGACGTCTCTAGCGTGTGACCCAGGGTAGATGTGCAGGACCTTTGCGTGAGGCAACAAGGCCTTGCGCTGACTCGAGGGAGTTCCGCCCATGTCCCCATCCCTGAGCAGGCCGCGCGCTGTACTCGGCGCACTAGCGGCTTCAGCGCTCGCGGTCACCGGCATCGTCGCGTCGGCAGCCGGCAGCAATGCGGCACAGCCAACCCCGGCCGGTACTGCGTCCATCCGCGGCGCCGGCAGTTCGAACGCGATCCCCGGCAGCTACATCGTCGTACTCAACGGCCAGCGGTCGCAGGCGCAGACCCGGGTCACCACCCAGAGCCTGGCGGCGAGCTACGACGTCAAGGTCAAGGACCAGTACGACGCCTCGATCAAGGGCTTCTCGGCGAGTATGAATGAGGACCAGGCGAAGAAGCTCGCGGGTGACTCGCGGGTCGCGTTCGTGCAGCAGAACCAGAAGATCACCGTCAGCCAGGACGACCCGCCGTGGGGCCTGGACCGGGCCGACCAGCGCGATCTGCCGCTGGACAAGAAGTACGAGGCCTCGACCACCGCCGACAACGTGAACGTCTACGTGATCGACACCGGTATCTATGCCAAGCACAAGGACTTCGGCGACCGTGCGTCGGTCGGCACCGACACCGTCGGCGACGGCCAGAACGGCGTCGACTGCATGGGCCACGGCAGCCACGTGGCCGGCACCATCGCGGGGACGACGTACGGCCTGGCCAAGGGTGCGAAGGTGATCGCGGTCCGGGTTCTCGACTGCAAGGGCTCCGGCTCGACCGAGTCCGTCGTGGCCGGGATCGACTGGGTGACCAAGAACGCGAAGAAGCCGGCGGTGGCGAACATGAGCCTGGGCGGCGGCGCGGACGACGCGCTGGACGCGGCGGTCAAGGCTTCGGTCGGCGCCGGTGTCACGTATGCCGTTGCTGCTGGCAACGATAGCCAGGACGCCTGCCTGAGCTCGCCGGCCCGGGAGCCCTCGGCGATCACGGTCGGCGCGACCGACGACCAGGACCAGCGGGCGTCGTTCTCGAACTTCGGCAAGTGCGTGGACCTGTTCGCGCCTGGCGTCGACATCACCTCGGTCGGCATCACCGACCCGGACGCGACCGCGAAGATGAGCGGTACGTCGATGGCGACGCCGCACGTCGCCGGCGGCATCGCGCTCTACCTGGCCGACCACCCGGACGCCACCCCGGCCGACGTCGCGAAGGCGCTGGTCGGCAACTCGACGCCGGACAAGGTCGGCGACCCGGGCGACGCTTCGCCGAACAAGCTGCTGTACGTCGGGAAGGCCGATCCGGCCCAGTCCTGATCTAACGCAAAGGGCCCGGCCGGTAGGCCGGGCCCTTTCGCACGTCAGGCGGACTGAACGATGTTGCTGCCCTGGACGGCGACGTTCACCGCGGGCAGCGGCGACTGCGCCGGCCCGCTGGCCACGCTGCCGTCGGTGATCTTGAAGTGGCTGTTGTGGAACGGGCAGACGATCTGTCCGTCCTCGACCGAGCCGACGATGTTGCCCTGGTGCGTGCAGACCGCCGAGAAGCCCTTGTACTGACCAGCGGTCGGCTGGGTCACCACGACCTTGGCCTCGGTGAACACCTTCCCACCGCCGACCGGTACGTCGGACACCGGGCCGAGGACCGTCCCGGTGTTGGCCGGAGCGCTCGACGACGGGGCACTCGACGATGCGCTGGCGCTGGGAGTGCTCGCGGTGGGCGCGGAGCTGGAGCCGGTGGCCGACGGCGTCGAGGCGCCGCCGCCGGACGCGTCGTCGCTGCTTCCGCAGGCGGCGAGGATCGGGGCGCTGGCACCCACCAGCGCAGCCACCGCCGCGCAGCGGAGCACCGTCCTCCGGTCGCGCGTACCGTCCGCCGCTGCGCCGGGCGCGGCCTCGGTCTGCTGCGGGGTGGCCGGTGCCATCGTGTCATCGCTCATGAATCTGGACCTCCAGGAGCCTGCTGGTCGAAGTAGTTGAACGCTATATACCGAGTCAAACGACCGGATGACCCGAACGGTTCAACGACTCCAGGATTGAACTGCAGTTTGAAGGTTTGCTGTGAATCGGCTGCGAATCTGATGGGCGCCACCACCCGCCGGGGCACGCGTCGACCGGGTGCCTGACAGACTTTGGGCGTGGGGAAGGCCAAGGGATGACAGGAACGACGAACGACTCGACCGTGCTGAGGGCGATCGCGGACCTCGCGCCGATGTGGATGCCGGGCTGCGTCGTCGACACCGCCGAGCGCACGGTCGAGGTCGGCTGGGGCCGCGGCGCCCTGCAGATGTCCGCGGTCGTCGGGCTGGGCGAGATCATCGATCGGTGCAATCAGGTCCCACAGCAGCGCTGGGCCGAGCAGATCGAGGCCTGGCTCCGCGCCGTCGTCGCCGAGGGTGAGCTCGCGACCGAGGAGCACCGGTTCGGGGATGTCGCTGAGCGGCAGCGGGCGCTGCTCGTTCAACGCGGGTGGTCGGCCCGGACGGCCGGACCGGTGGCCGACGCGCTGATCCCGTTCGGGGACCATTTCGAGGTCGTGGTGTTCATCCGCACCGGCAAGGAGCTGCGGCGGCTGACCGTCGTACGGCGATCGATGCTCGGGCTCGGCGATCCGGCCGTGCCGTCGCCGGTACAGCTCACGCTGGAGCAGATCTCCGACCTGCGGCCGGTCGAGCACGACGGGTTCTCGGTGCTCAGCCGGGACGATGACCCGCTCGTGTCGATGGCGGTGGTCGATCGCGAGAATCTGCTACCGCAGGCGTCTCTCGGCCTGGGCGTACTGCTCGGCGTACCGCGGTTGAGCACGGTCGCTTTCTGCGCCGCGGATGCCGGGCAAGAAGCCGCGAACGAGCTGGCGAGGTTCGTCGCGGACACCTATCGCAACGCGCCTGACCAGTGCAGTCCGGACGTGTTCTGGCTGCAGGGCGACCGGATGGTCCAGGTGCCGGTCACGTTGGCCGAGCCGCCGACAGTCATGCTGCCGGCGGCGCTACTGCCGTCGCCGCGCCGTACCTGGGTCCGCCACCTCGTCCAGCAGCTGTTCCGCCGCTGACGAGGTGCTGGTCAGCCGGCGACGCGTTTCCGGGTCGCCGTCTTCTTGGCCGGCGCGGCCTTCTTCACCGCTTTCTTGGCCACTGCCTTCTTGGCCACGGCCTTCTTCGCAACCGCCTTCTTCGCTACGGCCTTCACCGGCGCTGCCTCGATGGCCTGCTTCCTCGCGCTCGGCTTCGCCGCCCGTCCCTTGAGGATCTCGGCCAGGAACTGCCCGGTGTACGACGCCGGGTTGGCCGCGACCTCCTCCGGCGTACCTTCCGCGACCAGCGTGCCGCCGCGGCGACCGCCGTCCGGACCGAGGTCGATCAACCAGTCGGCGGTCTTGATGACGTCGAGGTTGTGCTCGATGACCAGCACTGAGTTGCCCTTGTCCACCAGGCCGCTCAACACGTCGAGCAGCTTGCGGATGTCCTCGAAGTGCAGACCGGTCGTCGGCTCGTCCAGCACGTACACCGTCCGGCCGGTCGACCGCTTCTGCAGCTCCGACGCCAGCTTCACCCGCTGCGCCTCGCCACCGGACAACGTCGGCGCGGGCTGGCCCAGCCGGACGTAGCCGAGACCGACCTCGGTCAGCGTGGTCAGGTGCCGCGAGATCGCCGGGATCGCCGCGAAGAACTCCGACGCCTCCTCGATCGGCATGTCCAGCACGTCCGCGACCGTCTTGCCCTTGTAGTGCACCTCGAGCGTCTCGCGGTTGTACCGCGCGCCGTGGCACACCTCGCACGGGACATACACGTCCGGGAGGAAGTTCATCTCGATCTTCAGCGTGCCGTCACCCGAGCAGGCCTCGCAGCGGCCGCCCTTGACGTTGAACGAGAAGCGACCCTGCTGGTACCCGCGGACCTTCGCCTCGGGCGTCTCCGCGAACAGCTTGCGGACGTGGTCCCACACGCCGGTGTACGTCGCCGGGTTGGACCGCGGCGTCCGGCCGATCGGTGACTGGTCGACGTGGATGACCTTGTCGACCAGCTCCATCCCGGAGATCTTCGTGTGCCGGCCAGGCACCGTGCGAGCGCCGTAGATCTGCCGCGCCAGCGACGTGTACAAGATGTCGTTGACCAGCGTCGACTTGCCCGAGCCCGACACACCCGTGACCGCGACGAACACCCCGAGCGGGATCGTGACGTCGATGTCCTTCAGGTTGTTCTGCCGGGCGCCGTACACCGTCAGCTCACGGCCCTCGGTCAGCGGTCGCCGGACGGCGGGGATCGGGATCTCCCGGCGACCGGAGATGTACTGGCCGGTGATCGAGTCCGGGTGGTTGCGCAGATCCTCGACCGTGCCGGACACGACGACCTGGCCGCCGTGCTCACCGGCGCCGGGGCCGATGTCGACGACCCAGTCGGCGTGATCGATGGTGTCCTCGTCGTGCTCGACGACGATCAGCGTGTTGCCCAGCTCCTTGAGCCGGACGAGCGTCTCGATCAGTCGCCGGTTGTCCCGCTGGTGCAGACCGATCGACGGCTCGTCGAGCACATACAGCACGCCGACCAGACCCGAGCCGATCTGGGTCGCAAGCCGGATCCGCTGCGCCTCACCACCGGACAGCGAACCCGCCGGCCGGCTCAGCGCCAGGTAGTCCAGACCGACGTCGAGCAGGAACCGCAGCCGCTCCCCGATCTCCTTGACCACCCGCTCCGCGATCTGCTTCTCCCGCGGGCTCAGCTCCATCTGCACGAGGAAGTCGTGGACCTCGTCGATCGACATCGCGCTGATCTCCGCGATGTTCTTGCCGCCGAGCGTGACTGCCAGCGAGATCGGCTTCAGCCGCGCGCCGTTGCAGGCCAGGCACGGCACCTCGCGCATGTACTCCTCGAAGCGCTCCCGGCCGGTGTCGCTCGACGCCTCGGTGTGCCGGCGCTCGACATACGGGATCACGCCTTCGAAGCTGGTGTAGTACGACCGCTCGCGGCCGTAGCGGTTCTGGTACGAGACGTGGACCTGCTTGTCGTGGCCGGTGAGCAGCGCCTTCTTCGCCTTCGCCGGCAGCTCGCCGAACGGCGTGCTGGTCTTGAACTTCAGGTCCTTCGCCAGCGCGTCGAGCAGGCGCTCGAAGTACTGCGTGACGTTCTGCCCGGACCACGGCTGGATCGCGCCCTCGTCGAGCGACTTGGACGGGTCCGGAACCAGCAGCTCCGGGTCGACCTCCATCCGCGTGCCGAGCCCGGAGCAGACCGGGCAGGCGCCGTACGGCGAGTTGAACGAGAACGACCGCGGCTCCAGCTCGTCGATGGCCAGCGGGTGATCGTTCGGACAGGCGAGCTTCTCGGAGAAGCGACGCTCGCGGTGCGGGTCGTTGTCCGGCAGGTCGACGAAGTCCAGCACGAGCAGGCCGCTGGCCAGCCCGAGCGCGGTCTCGACCGAATCGGTGAGCCGCTGCTTGGCCGAACCCTTCACCGCGAGCCGGTCGACGATCACGTCGATGCTGTGCTTCTTCTGCTTGTCGAGCTTCGGCGGGTCGGTGAGCTGGATGGTCTCACCGTCGACGCGCGCCCGGGAGAACCCTTGACCGGTCAGCTGCCGGAAGAGGTCGACGTACTCCCCCTTGCGGCCGCGGACGACCGGGGCGAGCACCTGGAACCGGGTGCCCTCATCGAGCTCGAGCACCCGGTCGACGATCTGCTGCGGGGTCTGCCGCGCGATCGGCTCGCCGCACTCCGGGCAGTGCGGACGCCCGGCCCGGGCGAACAGCAGCCGGAGGTAGTCGTAGACCTCGGTGATCGTGCCGACAGTCGACCGCGGGTTGCGTGAGGTGGACTTCTGGTCGATCGAGACGGCCGGTGACAGCCCCTCGATGAAGTCGACGTCCGGTTTGTCCATCTGGCCCAGGAACTGGCGTGCATACGCCGAGAGCGACTCGACGTAGCGCCGCTGGCCCTCGGCGAAGATCGTGTCGAAGGCCAGGCTGGACTTGCCGGACCCGGACAGCCCGGTGAAGACGATCATGGCGTCCCGGGGCAGGTCGACCGAGACGTCCTTCAGGTTGTGCTCACGCGCTCCGCGCACGATCAGACGGTCAGACACAAGCTCACTCTCAGCCGTTCTCGAGGGTATCCGGGGCATGCCCCGTCATGCTAACGAGGCCCACCGACAAAAACTTCCGCCGCCGGATCCAGTGCACTGTCCGCGGGGCGTTTCGAAAGTATATTCGATCGCCGAGGGTGGTCTGCACAGCCCGCGCCAGTAGTGCAAGGATCGGCTCTATCACCGACATCCAGGGAGAAGGCGCATGCCGGAGTACCACGGGAACGTCAAGGTCGGCGGCCCGGCCCAGACCCACGAGCTGGCCCAGTTGATGATCACCAAGGTCGCCGTCGGGCCGATGAACAACAACGCCTACCTGCTGCGTTGCCGCCAGACCGACGAGCAGGTCCTGATCGACGCCGCGAACGACGCGGACACGCTGCTGCAGCTGATCGGCGACGGCGGCCTCGCACGCGTCATCACCACGCACCGCCACCAGGACCACTGGGAGGCGCTGGCGGAGGTCGTCGCACGGACGGGTGCCACCACGGTCGCCGGGCGGTACGACGCCGAGGGCATCCCGGTCCCGACCGACCAGCTCGTCGACGACGGCGACCACATCGCCGTCGGCCAGTGCAGTCTCCGCGTGATCCACCTCGTCGGCCACACCCCCGGCTCGATCGCCTTGGTGTACGACGACCCGGACGGCGCACCGCATCTGTTCACCGGCGACTCGCTGTTCCCGGGAGGCGTCGGCAACACCCAGGAAGACGCGGAGCGGTTCACGTCGCTGATCAACGACGTCGAGACCAAGCTCTTCAACGAGCTCCCCGACGAGACGTGGGTCTACCCCGGCCACGGCTCCGACACCACCCTCGGCACCGAGCGCCCGCACCTCGCCGAGTGGCGTGAGCGCGGCTGGTGAGCGGGTTCGCCGAATACGAACCGGGTGTCGCCCGGCAGACCGTCGACGTACGCGTGCGTCCAGGAGAGCTGCGTGACCTGGACGCGTGTGCCGAGCTGATCGTGTCGCGGACCCACGGGTCCGCGGCCGAGCGGCGCGAGCGGCTGGTGGCCGACCTCGCCAACCCGGACAAGTACATCGCCGTCGCGGTCGTCGGCGATGAGGTCGTCGGGTACGGCGGCGTGATCCGCCACGAGCTCAAACCCGACGATCCGCCGACGACCGCCCCGACGGGGTACTACCTGATCGGCCTGATCGTCTCCCCCGCCTGGCGACGCCACGGCATCGGCGAGCTCCTGACCCGGGACCGCATGCGCTGGACCGCCGAGCGCGCCGACGCCGTCTACTACTTCGCCAACCAGGCGAACGGCGCGATCCTCGACCTCAACAAGAGCTTCGGGTTCACCGAGGTCACCCGCGACTTCATCTTCCCGGGCGCCCCGCTCAAACCGGGCACCTGCGTCCTCCTCCGGGCCGGCCTCACCGATCAGTGAGCTCGGCGGGGTAGGCAATCACGTCGACCAGGGCGTTGTTGCGGATCGCGGTGATCTCCGTACGGCGGGCGATCGCGTCCTCGAACAGCTGCCGCTGCAGAGACTGAGCATCCCGAAGCGGTACGCCGTCCACCGCCAGCACCAGATCTCCTTCGCGGAGGCCCGCGGCGGCGGCCGGGCTCGCCGGGATCACCTCGACGACCCGGAGCGCCGTCCGCTGGTCGAACCGCTCAGCAAGTGACGGTCGAAGCGGTGCGGGCGTCGTCACGAGGCCGAGGTACGCGCGGCGTACGCGACCGTCGTGCAGTAGCGAGTAGATGATCCGGCGAGTCGTCGGGTTGATCGGGACGGCAAGGCCGAGGCCGATCCCGGCAACCGCTGTGTTGATGCCGATCACGCGACCGTTGCCGTCGGCCAACGCTCCCCCGGAGTTGCCCGGGTTCAGCGCTGCGTCGGTCTGGATGACGTCCTCGATGATCCGCTGTGCCGAACCGCTGCGCACCGGCAGCGATCGGCCCAGGGCGCTCACCACACCGGCGGTCACGCTCCCGGCCAGGCCGAGTGGGTTGCCCACGGCAACTACCAGGTTCCCGACCTTCAGGTGGTCCGCGTCGCCGTACTCCGGCGGGTCGGGGATCTCGCGGTCGGCCCGCAGTACGGCGAGGTCGGACAGCCGGTCGACTCCGACGATGCGGGCCTGCGCCGTCGTACCGTCGGCGAATTCGGCGGAGGCCTCCGAGCCGTCGCCGACCACGTGCGCGTTGGTGAGCAGGTGACCGTCGCCGGTCAGCACCACGCCGGAGCCGGACGAGTCGCCGCGCCGGCTGTGGATCCGCAGGCTCGCGACCCGCGGGATCAGGTGTTCGGCCACCCCCGAGACCACTCGGGAGTAGGCATCCAGTACGTCGTCCCCAGCCAGCTCATCCGCCATCGCGCCCGCCTCCTGGCTTACAACATTACACAGCAAATCCAGCGTGAACCGGACCACAATCCTGACCGATCGGTTGAAAACTGGCCGATCGGTCAGTCAAGATGCTGACATGGCAGTCACCACCCCCGCCCGGGAGCGGACCAGGCGCGAGATCGTCCGGCAGGCGATGCACCTGTTCCAGGCCGGCGGCTACAACGCGACGTCACTGCAGGACATCGCGACCGCGGCCGGCTGCTCGAAGGCGACGGTGCTGTACCACTTCAGCGGCAAGCCGGCCGTGCTCGCGGCCGTCCTCGAGCCCGCCGCCGCCGACGTCGCCGAGCTCGTCAAGGCCGCGGCCCAGCTGCCCCGGGCCGACGCACAGGAGCTCGCGATCCAGCGCTTCATCGATCTCGCCGTTGTGCACCGCGGCGTGGTCGACGTACTGCAGGACATCCTCCCGGTGATCGAGCAGATGCCCGAGGTCGGGCAGCTCGTCACCGACGGCATGCGCCTGACCGAGTACATGGCCGGCTCGGACGACCCGCTCGAGCACGATCTAGCGAAGTTCGCGATCAACGGTCTGCTCGGCGAGTGCCGGCATTCCGGCGAGCGTACCGACGACGACCTCCGAAGACTCTGCGACATCGCCCTGCGGAGACTGCTCCGCCGCGCCTGAGCCCTGACCCGCCCTCCGCCATCGAGCGGACGATCTCCTCTGCCCGTACGCCGTACCGAACCGAACGGATGCACTTCCCGATGGCCAATCTGCTGTACCGGCTCGGCCGGTTCTCCTACCAGCGCAGGCGGCTGGTTGCCGCTGTATGGGCGCTGTTCCTGGTCCTGCTGGGCGTCGGCGCGCTGACGCTGGGCGGCAAGACCGCGAACACGTTCTCGATCCCGGGCACCGAGTCGCAGCGGGCGCTCGATGCACTCAAGCAGGAGCTGCCGGCCGCGAGCGGCGCGTCGTCGACCGTCGTGGTGAAGGCGCCCGACGGCAAGACGCTCGCCGACCCGACCGTGAAGGCCGCAGTCGGCGCGACGGTTGCCAAGGTCGCCAAGGTGCCCGAGGTGATCGGTGCGGTCGACCCGTTCACCAGCAAGGCGATCAGCCCGGACGGTACGACGGGGCTGATAAGCGTCCAATTCGACAAGCCCGCCGATGAGCTGTCGCACGAGAGCGTCGACGGGTACGACGGTCTGAGCGGCCTGAGTTCGGGTGATCTCAAGGTCGTCCCGGGCGGGCAGATCAAGTCCGGCGTCCCGGAGATCGGTGCGACCGAGGTGATCGGTGTCGCGGTGGCGGCCGTCGTACTGGTCGTGACGTTCGGGTCGCTCGTCGCCGCGGGCATGACGCTGGTGACGGCGCTGCTCGGCGTACTGGCCGGGATGGCCGGCCTGTTCATCGTGACCGCGTTCACCGATGTCTCGTCGACGGCGCCGATCCTGGCGTTGATGCTCGGGCTTGCGGTCGGGATCGACTATTCGTTGTTCATCAGCTCGCGCCACCGGTCACAGCTGGGTGAGGGGATGGATCCGGAGGAGTCTGTCGCGCGGGCAACGGCGACGGCCGGGTCGGCGGTGTTGTTCGCCGGCGCGACCGTGGTGATCGCGTTGGCCGGGTTGTCGGTGGTCGGGGTGCCGTTCCTGACCGCGATGGGTCTGGCCGCTGCGGCGACAGTGCTGACCGCCGTACTCGTCGCTTTGACGCTGCTGCCGGCGTTGCTCGGCTTCGTCGGGAACCGGGTGCTGCCGCGGAAGTTGCGGAAGGCGCCGACCGCGGCTGTACACAAGGAGGGGTTCGGTTTCCGCTGGGGCCGGCTGGTGACGCGGCTGCGGGTGCCGATCGTTGCTGTCGGCATCATCGGGCTCGGGTTCCTGGCGATCCCGGTGAAGGACATGCAGCTCGCGCTGCCGGACGGCGCGTCCGCGGCCGCCGGCACCAACCAGCGGGTCGCGTACGACATGACCGCCGCCGCGTTCGGACCGGGCGCGAACGGACCGCTGGTGGTCGTTGTGCAGAGCAACGACCCGGCAACCTCGAACGCGGTGGCACAGCAGGTATTGGGCAAAGCACAGGGCCTTCCCGACGTCGTCGCGGCGCAGCCGGCCGCAGCAAGCCAGGATGGTACGACGCGGTTGCTGCAGGTGATCCCGAAGAGCGGACCGGCCAGCGAGGAGACCTCGGACCTGGTCAAGAACCTGCGCTCAGCGGTGAAGCCGCTCGCCACCGGTGACGCGACCATCTCCGTGACTGGGAACACCGCGGTCGGGGTCGACGTGTCGAACAAGCTTTCCGACGCGTTGCCGACGTACCTGTTCGTGGTGATCGGGTTGTCGTTCCTGCTGTTGCTGCTGGCGTTCCGGTCGGTGCTGGTGCCGTTGAAGGCGACACTCGGGTTCGTGCTGACGATCGGGGCGACGTTCGGGATCACGGTCGCGGTGTTCCAGCAGGGTCACCTGGCGAAGCTGGTCGGGATCGACTCCCCCGGTCCGCTGGTGAGCTTCCTGCCGATCATCATGATGGGCATCCTGTTCGGGCTCGCGATGGACTACGAGGTGTTCATCGTGTCCCGCGTCCGGGAGGAGTTCGTCCACGGCCGGCACGCGAACGACGCCACCGTCCAGGGCCTCGGCCACGGCGCCCGCGTCGTCACCGCCGCCGCTCTGATCATGGCCTCGGTCTTCGCCGGCTTCATCCTGGTCGACGACCCGATCATCAAGGCGATCGGCTTCGGCCTCACGATCGGCGTACTGATCGACGCCTTCGTGGTCCGCATGACGCTGGTCCCCGCGATCCTCAGCCTCCTAGGAGACCGAGCCTGGTGGTTCCCGAAGTGGCTGGACCGCATCACCCCCCGAGTAGACATCGAAGGCGAAACCCTGCGAGTCGACGAGGGCCCGGAGGCCAAGGAACTCGCGGGCGTGCGCTGACACAACTCGTGGGGCATCGGCAACCGCTGGTGCCCCACTACGCAACAGACTCGAAGCATCGCCCACGCGGTACGGCGCATACGTGTCTGCGTAGATGGAGGCTCGACCGGCCACTGACTGAGCTCGGGATGACATACAGACTTCCGTTGCCAAGGACAATGAAGAATAGGTCGATTTCTTCCGGGTCGTACGGCATCTTCGTGGCCGACTTGTCCGGCACGTAGGGCCGGCGTCCGATCCCGACCAGCCAGTGGCCGTCGCCAGAGCTGGAGCGGCAGCCCGCAGCATCTCTGGACGCCCAGGTAGCTTCAGTGGCTCTGCTACTGGGCAGGCTGAGCCAGACGGCTTGAGGATCGCGCAGTCCAGCCCCAAGCGCATCGCGTGTCCCTTGATGCGGACGCGGGACTCGGCGCCGTCGCTGACTCCCAGCGCGCGTGCGGCACCGCGCCACGAATGGTTCTCCGCCACCGCCTGGCGGAGGTCGTCGTCGGTCCAGGTTCGTCTGTCGCCTGAAGTCGTCATGGGCAAACGTAGTGAGGGGCACCGACAGAATCGGTGCCCCTCTCAGGTCGGGCTGACAGGATTTGAACCTGCGGTCTTCTGGCCCCCAGCCAGACGCGTTACCAAACTACGCCACAGCCCGAAACCCGCTCCGAGGAGCGAGCCGGAGTAAACCTTACCCCATCCGCAGGGGTCGTTCTTACCGGGTTGTGTCAGCGTTTCTTGTTCTTTTGGCGGGCTCGGATCTGGACGTGGACCGGGCTGCCGACGAAGCCGAAGTCCTCGCGTAGGCGGCGCTCGATGAAGCGCTGGTACGACGCCTCGATCTGGCCGGAGGTGAAGATCGCGAAGGTCGGCGGCATGGTCGTGGCCTGCGTGCCGAACAGGATCTTCGGCTGCTTGCCGGAGCGGACCGGGTGCGGGTGCGCGGCAACCAACCTGCCCAGGAACGCGTTCAGCTGACCGGTCGGGACACGGGTCTGCCATCCCTCGAGCGCCGCCTCGACCGCGGGCACCAGCTTCTCCATGTGCCAGCCGGTGAGCGCGCTGATGTTCACCCGCGGCGCCCAGCGGAACTGCACCAGGTCGCGGTCGATCTCGCGCTCCAGGTAGTAGCGCCGCTCGTCGTCCATCAGGTCCCACTTGTTGTACGCGATCACGAGCGCCTTGCCGGCTTCCTCGACCGCGTTCATGATCCGCAGGTCCTGCTCGGTGATCGACTGTGAGGAGTCGATGACGACGACGACCACCTCGGCCCGATCGATCGCCGCGTTGGTCCGCAGCGAGGCGTAGTACTCGTGGCCCTGGGAGTTCTTCACCTTGCGCCGGATGCCGGCGGTGTCGATGAACCGCCACTCCTTGCCGCCGAGCAGGATCAGCTCGTCCACCGGGTCGACCGTCGTCCCGGCGACGTCGCTGACGACGACCCGGTCCTCCTTGGCGACCTTGTTCAGCAGGGACGACTTGCCGACGTTCGGCTTGCCGACGATCGCGACCCGTCGCGGCCCGCCGAGCTCGCCGTCGCGCTCGGGCGGCGCCTCGGGCAGAGCCGCGAGCACGGCGTCGAGCATGTCGCCCGTGCCGCGGCCGTGCATCGCGGAGACCGGGAACGGCTCGCCGATGCCCAGGCTCCACAGGTTCATCGCTTCGGACTCGACGCGCTGGTCGTCGACCTTGTTCGCGGCGAGTACGACGGGCTTGCCCGACTTCCGCAGTACGCGGACCACGGCCTCGTCGGCGTCGGTGATGCCGACGACAGCGTCGACCACGAACAGCACCGCGTCGGCCGCGTTGATCGCGACCTCCGCCTGGGCCGCGACCAGGGCTGCCATTCCGACCGCGTCCGGGTCCCAGCCGCCGGTGTCGACGACCGTGAACTCACGGCCGGCCCAGTTGGCGTCGTACGACACGCGGTCCCGGGTCACGCCCGGAGTGTCCTCGACGACCGCCTCGCGGCGGCCGATGATGCGGTTGACCAGCGTGGACTTGCCCACGTTCGGCCGCCCGACGATCGCGAGCACAGGGAGGGGCCCGGTGTCCTCACGGTCGTGCGTCGGTACTTCGGTGGGCAGGTCAGTCATCAGGGTCCTTCTCGTCTCGCCAGCCCGGAAGAGGGTGGCCGGTTTCTTCGACGGCCGCCTTCACATGGGCGCGCAGCACGTCGCCGATGTGGTCGGCAACCGCCTGTACGTCGGAATGTCTCCTAGGAAAGGGTACGCGGTCGACGGCGAACGGCTCGCCATACACGACGTCGATGCGGCTCCCGGCGGGCGGGAATCCCTCGATATCGCCCCCGGGCAGCCTGGTCCCCATCAGCACGACCGGCAGGATCGGGGCCCCGGTCACCATCGCCAGGTACGCCACGCCGCTCCGGATCCGGCTGAAATCACCGGGTCCGCGGGTGCCTTCGGGGTAGATGTTCAGCACCCGGCCGTCCCGCAGCACCTGGATGGACCTGCGGACCGCCAGCATGTCGTACGTCGACCTGTCGACCGGGATCTGGCCGACCCGGCGCAACAGCGCGCCCTGGAGACCGCCGAACACCTCGATCTTGCCGAGCTGGTGCAGCATCCGCGGCGCGACCGCCCCGAGCAGCGGACCGTCCAGCAGACTCAGGTGGTTCGGCGCCATCAGCAGCGGACCGGTCAGCGGGAACCGGTCCTCGTGGTGGATGGTCAGGTTGTACTTGTGCAGGAAATACGGCTTCGCGAGCTTCCGCATCGGCAGCGCCAACCGGTACGGCAACGGCGGCAGATCATCGGTGCGGGGCAGATCCTTGTGCCCGGTGACTTCCGTCGTCATCGGTCCCGGCCTTGGGGGACGGTCTCCTTTGCGAGTCGGCTGATCGCGTCGACGACCTCTTCCAGCGTCATGTACGTCGAGTCGATGGTGACCGCGCCGTCGGAGGCGACCTGGAACTCCGACACGGTCGAGTCGTCGGCGTCGCGCCGGATGATCTGGTCCCGCAGCTGGTCGGCGGTCAACGAGCCGACCTCGGCGCCGCGGCGCGCCATCCGGGCCTCCTGGTCGGCGGTCAGCAGCACCTTCAGCTCGGCGTCGGTCGCGACCACGGTGGCGATGTCGCGGCCCTCGACCACGATCCCGCCGCTCGGCTGGGCGTTGTCGATGATCGACCGCTGCCGCCGGATCAGCTCCTTGCGAACCTCCAGATTGGTGGCGATCTTCGAGACCACCTCGCTGATCCGCGGCTCCCGGATCGCGGTGGTGACGTCGGTCCCGTCGGCGATCACGAACTGGTGGCCGGGGTCGGTGCTGATCTCCAGGCGCAGGTCCCGGGCCCGCTGCGCGACCGCGGCGGTGTCGTCCAGATCCAGCCCGTGCTCGACCGCCGACCAGGTCACCGCCCGGTACGTCGCCCCGGTGTCGAGGAACCGCAGTCCGAGCCGGGTGGCCACTCCGCGGGCGGTGCTCGACTTACCGGAGCCGCTCGGGCCGTCGACAGCGATGATCATGCCCCGAAGATTACCTTCGCACGGGGACAGAATTACCGGTGGACCACCCAGCCACGGTCCGTGAGTACGTCGACCAACTGGTCCACGGAGGCGGGTTTGACGGAGAGTTCGACCTCGCCGACCGGGCGGCCGGGGCTGTGGTCGATGCGGAGGTCCTCGACGTTGGCGCCGGACTCGGCGGCGTCGGCGAACAGCTTGGCCAGCTGTCCGGGGCGGTCGGGGATCGTCACCAGGACCGTGACCAGGTCGATGTGCGGCGTACCGTGCTTGCCCGGCACGCGGACCGCGCCGGAGACGCCCTGGCCGAGGATCGCGGTCAGCTCCTCGCCGGCCTCTTCCTTGCCTAGGGCAACTAGAAGGCGGTCGAGCTCGCCGCGGATCTGCTCCAGCAGGCCGGTCAGCGCACCGGAGTTCGCGGACACGATCTGGGTCCAGAGCGTGGGGTCGCCGGCCGCGATCCGGGTGACGTCGCGGACGCCCTGGCCGGACAGCTCGAGGTGGGACGACGGTGCGTCGGCCAGCGTCCCGGCAGCCAGAGCGGACATCAGATGCGGCAGGTGCGACACCCGGGCGACGCCAAGGTCGTGGTCCTCGACCGACATCTCGACGGTACGAGCGCCGGCCGCTTCGGCAAGGCGGCGTACCAGGTCGACGGCATCGGGAGAGCTCGTCTCGTGCGGGGTGATTGCCCAGGTGGCGCCGTCGAACAGGTCGGCTCGTCCGGCGAGCGGGCCGTTCCGCTCGGAGCCGGCCATCGGGTGACTGCCGACGTACCGGCTGAGGTCGCCGGTCAACCGGCGAGCGTCGGCGAGCGGCTTGGACTTCACGCTGGCCGCATCCGTCACCACTGCGTCGGTCTGCTGAAGCTGCTCCGCGATCACCGCGCCGACATGGTCCGGCGGTACGGCGACCACGACCAACTGCGGCTCGATCTGGACCATGCGCGAGCCCGCACCGATCCGCTCGGCCATCAGCGCGTTGTCCGGATTCCCGTCGACGAGCTCGACGACCACGCCCAGCCGGGCGAGCGCCAGGCCGATCGACGTACCGATCAGGCCGGTGCCGACGATGCGGACCGGACCCCGCAGTTCGCTCACTGGGCGCCGGTCAGGTCCGGACGGAGCGCTACGGCGCCGTGGAGGTAGACGTGCTGGATCTTGTCCCGGGAGCGCGGCGTCTCGGTGTGCACCATCAGCCGGACCACCCGAGGCAGCGCGTGCGGCACTGGGATCTCCTGCATGCACATCAGCGGTACGTCGGTCAGCCCGATCTGACGCCCCGCGACGGCCGGGAACTCCGAACGCAGGTCCGACGTGACGGTGAACAGGATGCTGATCAGATCCTCGTTCTCCAGATCGTTCGCCTCCAGGACCGCCTTCACCAGCTCCGCGGACCGCTCGAGCAGGTGCTCGCGCTCGTCCACGTCCAGCTGGGTGGCACCCCGGATCGCCCGTACCGCCACGTGCTCGCCTCCATGCTTCGTGTGTTCGTCTCCCCCAACCCTAGGCCAGGGCAGTCAAGGAGTGGACAGCCGTCTCGGATCGTGCTCACCCTGAGCTGCGTCGAGGAGGCGGCGGGCCAGCGGCAGCAGCCCGGCCTCGCGAACCGGTGCGAGTGGATCGGACAGCTGTCGACGGCGCCGGAAGGTCCCCGGCGGGTCGCCGTACGCCTGGGAGAAGCGGCGCGAGAAGTGGTACGGGTTGCTGTAGCCGCAGTCGGACGCGATCTCCCCGATCGTGGCGTTGGTCCGCTGGAGAGCGGTCGCGGCGCGAGCCAGTCGGATCAAATCCAGTGCGTACGCCGGTCCGCACCCATAGTGCGCCCGGAACAGTCGATGCAGGTGTCCCGCTGACAGGTTCGCCGCCGCGGCCAACTGCGAGACCGCGACGATCCGGGGACCGCTCCTCGCCCACACAGTCGCGACGTGGTCGACGAGGCGTCGGACGGCAGCCGGCATCTCCTCGTGTGACGAGCCGACCGGAGCGCTGACGAAGACCTCGAGCATCGTCGCCACCAGCCGGTCGCTATGGCCACGGTCAGGCGTCGGCACGTCCAGCAAGTAGCTGCACAGCTCCTCGAGCAAGCCCGGATCCGACATCGACCGCACCCAAGGCCAACCCGCCGGATCGCCGAGCTCACCGAAGTCCTCGATCTGGAAATGCACGTACGCATGCCGCGACCCGCGATCACAGTCCCAGATATAAGCGTCCCGATTGCTGCGCTTCGCGAGCGCCACCGTTCCCGGCCGCAGCTCGTGCTCGACCGTGGCCTGCAGGACGCCCAGGTCGTCGTACACCTCGGTCCGCCACAGCGCGGAGCCGTTGAGGATCCAGAGGATTTCGAAGTTCGGCAGCCAGCGCGGTCCGTACGTCGCTCCGGGAGCGTAGTCCGCGATCTGCACCAGCGAGTTCACGCTGATCACCGGTGGTCGCGATGTCACGAACAGATAGTAAAGCGCTTGTTCGCGACATTGGCCGGTTCTGCGTGCTCTGCGACGGTGGCTGGATGCATTTCACCGAGATCACCGATGAGCTGGTCGAGTCCTTCCGGCGGGACGGCTTCGTCGTCCTCGATCAAGCCTTGCCACCCGAACAGATCACCGAGCTTCACACCGCGGCCGAGCAACTCTGCCGAGGCGACCTCGGCAGGGTCACAGGCGCTCCGGCCACGGAATCCACCGAGGATGTCCTGCGCAAATACCTCTGCATCCACTACCCGCACAAAGTCTCCGACGCGGCTCTCAAAGCGCTGCATGCCCCGCGCGTCGTCGAGACCCTGACCGCTGTGATCGGGCCCAACGTCAAGGCGATGCAGTCAATGCTGTTCATCAAGCCAGAGGGCAAGCCGGGGCAGGCGTGGCACCAGGACGAGTTCTTCATCCCGACCCGGGACCGCTCCCTCACCGCAGCGTGGATCGCGCTCGACGACGCCACCGTGGAGAACGGCTGCCTGTGGGTGCTGCCCGGCTCGCACCGTCGCGGCGTCCTCTATCCCGATCGCGAGCAGGACGACCTCCGCTTCGACTGCACGGTCGAGGCGTTCGACTTCCCGTACTCCGACGACGACGCCGTCCCGGTCGAGGTTCCGGCGGGCTCGGCGGTGATCTTCAACGGGTACCTGCTGCACCGATCACTGCCGAACACCGGCCGGCACGGACTCCGCCGGGCCCTTGCGAATCACTACATGAGCGCCGAGTCACTGCTCCCGTGGCAGACCGTGCCGGCCGACGTACATGTCGGCAAGCACGACTACCGCGACATCGTGATGGTCGCCGGGACCGATCCGTACGCCTACAAGGGCATCGACGACGTCGCCCGGCCGCACTCCCGCCCCGACAAGGACGGCGGGTGCGACCGCTAACGCAGCTGTGCAGCGGCGGCGTCGACCGTCTGCTCGAGCAGGAGCGCGATCGTCATCGGCCCGACGCCGCCAGGGACCGGCGTGATCAGGCGGGCCACCTCGGCCGCCTCTTCGAAGTGCACGTCGCCGACGTTGCCCTCGTTGTAGCCCGCGTCGACCACGACGGCGCCCGGCTTCAACCAGTCGCCGCGGACAAAGTTCGCCTTGCCGACCGCGGCGATCACCACATCCGCGGTCCGGACCAGCTCGGGCAGGTCCCGGGTCCGCGAGTGTGCGTAGGTCACCGTCGCGTTCGATGCCAGCAGCAACATCCCGGCCGGCTTGCCCAGGATCGGGCTGCGGCCGATCACCACCGCATGCGCGCCTTCGAGTGGTACGTCGTACGCCGCAAGCAGCCGCATGATCCCGCCCGGCGTGGCCGAGCGGAACCCGGGATCCCCGAAGGCCATCGCCGCGAACGACAGCATCGTCACGCCGTCGACGTCCTTGCCCGGGTCGATCGCCTCGAACGCGGCCCGCTCGTCGATCTGCGCCGGCACCGGGTGCTGCAGCAGGATCCCGTGCACCTCGGGGTCCTCGGACAGCTTCCGGATCTCCGCGACCAGTTCGTCGGTGTTGGTCTCGGCCGGCAGTACGACGCTCCGCGACGCGATCCCGGCCTTCTTCGACCGGTTCTGCTTCATCCGCACGTACGTCGCGGACGCCGGATCGTCACCGACCAGCACGGTCGCCAGACACGGCTGGACGCCGTACTGCTCCTGCAGCGCGGCGGCACGCTCCGCCGCCTTGGCCACCATCGCGGCGGCGAGGTCGGTCCCGATCATCAACTCAGCAGTCATCTGCGCACTCCTCCTCGTCAAAGGGTGCCCAGGCGCGCGGCGAAAGCCGGATGGCAGACCGTTCCCCGGTGGTCGTCCACCTCAGCGCCAGTCGCGGTCCGCCCTTAGGATACCGGGCTGCCCGACCACCCCGCCTCGCCGATGAACCTGTCGGCCACCCCGTCGCCGATCCGGAGCGGGACCTTGCTGTGCGGGAGGCGGACGTCACGGATCTCGTCGGCCTGCGTGATCAGGTGCTCGATCTCGTCGCGGGCGGTCGCAACGTCCGAGGCGTTGCCCTCCGCCTGCGCCTCGAACACGCGCAGCGCCTGCCGCAACGCGCCGCCCCAGTAGAACGACGCGTCCAGCCAGGCGTCCGTCTCGGCTTCGAACTCCGGGTCGATCACGCCGCTGCGGATCTGGGCGGACGCGTTCTCGATCGCCTCCAGGTACGGCTCGAGGTCGGCGATCGCGCCGGCCAGATCGCCGCCGTCCCAGGTCGCCTTGAAGGCCGCGAGCTTCGAGGCGAGCACCGGCGCGTTGATCAGATGCAGCTTCCCGTCGTACGTCGTGAGGTCCGCGAACACCTCCAGCGCCGCGATCGTGGCCGCGTCTCCCCCGGCGCGCTCGGCGATCGCGCGATGCCAGGACGCGTCGGCGTCGTACGTCGCGGGTTTCCAGCCGAACTCGGCGAACGAGTACAGCGCGAGCTTGCTGGCCGCGGCCTGGTTCATCGGGTTCGAGATCACGCCGACGACGTGCTCGGCGAGGCCGGGCTCGCGGCCCGTGTACGCCGCGAGCAGGATCCGGCCGTGGGCGTAGTCGTTGACGGGGTAGTTGTCCCAGATCAGGATGTCGTGCCCGAACACTGCCTTCGCCGCGGCCGCTTGTGCGCTCGTGATCCGCTCGGGGACGACCGCAGTACCGGTCCAGTGCACGATCACGGCCGGATCGAGCTGCTCGCGCAACGCCTGCTTGTACGGCGTCTCTTCGAGGTCGTAGTACTCGGTCGGGACCATCTGCAGCGGAGCGACGTCGGGCTTGGTCGCGATCCACTCCCGCTGGACGCGGTTGCACAGGTCGGCCTGCGCCGCACCGGCCGCGCCACCGCCCGTGCCGTACTTCGTGGCGTCCTCGTCGGAGTGCCACTTCTCGTACTCGATGTCGTCGAGCGGGACGTTGAACACGCGGACCCCGAGCGCGTACAGCGCCTCGAACTTCGCGATCAGCGCCTGGAAGTCCTCGTCGGAGGTGTACGCGATCGACAGGCCGGGCGAGAGCGCGAAGGTGAAGTCGACCTTGTTGCGCTGCGCCCGCTCGATCAGCTCGCCGAGCTCGGCCAGTTTGTCGGCCGGGTACGGGTCGCGCCACTGCTCGCGGTGGTAGACGTCGTCCTTGGGCGCGTACTGGTAGGTGTTCATCTTGTGCGCGCCGAGATAGTCCAGGTGGTCGAGGCGGTCCGCGTGCGACCACGGCGTGCCGTAGAAGCCTTCGATCGAGCCGCGGTACGTCAGCGTCGGCCAGTCGCGGATCTCGACGCCATCCACATGACCGACATGGTTGCCCTGGACAAGCTGGTCGAGGGTCAGCGCCGCGTAGTACGTGCCGCGGGTGTCAACGCCGTCGAGGACGATCTGGTGGTCGCCGACGGCAACGACGTACCCCTCGGCCGGCAGACCCGCGGCCGGTTCGACGTCGAGCCCGGTGCCGCCGAGGTGGACCGTCACCGCGGCCTCGCCGTCCACGATCGTGGCGACGCCGGCCCGGGTCAGGGTGTCGCGGACGATCCGCTCGGCATCGGGATCGGTGGTCGGTCCGTGCACCAGGCCGACCGTGTCGCCAAGGTCGAACCCGTCCGGACGGCTGCTGGTCTGCTGAGGCTCAGGGGTCACACCCCTATCCATTCAGCGGGTGGACCTGCCCGTCAAGACGCCCGAGTCAGCTTGAGGACCGGGATGGTCCGGATGCCGGCAGTACGGACCTCGTACTCGCCGAAGCCCGGGTAGCGCCGCGCCTGCTCGGCGTAGATCCGGTTGCGCTCGTCGCCGGTCAGCTCGCCGATTGTCACCTTGTACGTCTCGGTGCCGACCTCGACGACGCCCTCGCCGGCGCCGATCAGGTTGCGGTACCAGTCCGGGTTGGTGGGAGCACCGCCCTTGCTGGCGAACACGTAGATGACGGCCGGGTCGTTCTCGTCGGCCAGGTACATCGTCGGCGCGATGTACTCCTCGCCGCTCCGGCGGCCGCGGTGGTGCAGCAGCGCCATCGGCGCGCCCTCGAAGTTGCCGCCGACCCTGCCCTCGTTCGCGCGGAACTCGTCGATGACGTTCGCGTTCCAGTTGCTCATATCGGATACCTCCGCAGTTCGCTCAAAGAAGTCCTGCGTGATCCAACGCGAGATAGGCGGCATCGATTCCGGTCATCGCACCCGGAGTACGCAGCTCGGCACGGAACGCGTCAACGGTCAGCTCGACCGGGACGCAGTCCTCGGTCTCGTCGAGCTGTTGTTTACCGTCGGGGCGGCAGCCGCGCGCGATCGCGACGTACTTGCGGAACGTCGAGGACGCGCCGGACCACTGCCAGCCGACGACGTCGAGCGTCTCGCAGGTGTAGCCGGTCTCCTCCTCGAGCTCGCGCGCACCGGCGACGGCCACCTCCTCGCCGGGCTCCACCAAGCCGCCCGGAAGGTTCGTGACGACCGCGTCCGGGCCGGCCCGGAACATCCGGATCGTGACGATCCGTCCGTCCGGGGTCAGCGGCAGCACGGTGACCCCGGACGTGACGCCGATCTCGGGGCCGAGGACGTCCCACTCGACCTCGCGGCCGTCGGGCATCCGGTACCGGCGCAGGCGCACGGTGAGGAACCGCCGGAATCCGGGCTCCTCGTCCAGCAGCTCCCACGGACCGGGGTCGGCAGGCCGAGACGACTCAGCCGCCACGGTGTCGGTGACGGCTGAGGTCTCGTGCTGGTCCGTCACAGGGGACGGTTGTCGTCGGGATCTTCCGGCGGAGCGATCGGTGCATCATCCGGCGGCGGGGCGATCGGCGCGTCCTCGGCCGATGCGCTGGTCTCCGCGGTGTCCGACTTGTCCTCCGCGTCGGCCGGCTTGGTGGCCTCCTCCGCGGGGCGGGACTCGGACAGGATGCTGGCCAGCGTCGCCTCGGAGATCCGCTTGAACTTGCGCACCTGGGTCCGGGTCCGGTCCAGGACCGCCACCTCGAGCTGGTCCGGGGTCAGCTGCCGGACCTCGGTGCCGTCGTGGCCCAGGGCATCCACCGCGAGCCGGAGCGCACCCGCGAGCGAGATGCCCTCGGAGTAGTGCTCGCCGATGTAGTCCGCGACCTGGTCGGCCGGGCCGCCCATCACGGCGTACCCCTGCACGTCGGCGATCGAGCCGTCGTAGGTGAGCCGGTAGACCTGGTCGTCGGACGGAGCGGCGCCGATCTCGGCGACCAGGATCTCGACCTCGAGCGGCTTCTCGCCGCCGGAGGAGAAGATCGCGCCGAGCGTCTGCGCGTACGCGTTGGCCAGCGCCCGGCCGGTGACGTCACGCCGGTCGTAGGAGTACCCGCGCATGTCGGCCAGCCGCACGCCGGCGATCCGCAGGTTCTCGAACTCGTTGTACCGGCCGACGGCGGCGAACGCCATCCGGTCGTAGATCTCGGCCACCTTGTGCAGCGCGGGCGAGCGGTTCTCGGCCACGAACAGGATGCCGTCGGCATATTGCAGCGCGATCGCGCTGCGGCCCTTGGCGATGCCCTTCCGGGCGAAGTCGGCCCGGTCCCGCATCAGCTGCTCGGGCGAGACGTAGAACGGAACGCTCATCGAAGGTGTCGTCCTCTATCAGTCGAAAGGCGGGGGTCAGGTCAGAGACGTCGCGGCAGGGCCGTCGGGACGCTGGTGCCGTTGGCTCCAGGCCGCGTCGACGAGCGCCGCCACCTCGTCCTCGGGCAGCCGCCGGTAACCGTCCGCGGTGACCACGCCGACCACCGGGAAGATCCGCCGGAGCATGTCCGGGCCGCCGGTCGCCGAGTCGTCGTCGGCCGCGTCGATCAGCGACTGGATCATCACCGTCACGCAGTCGGTCTCGGACAGGTCCTCGCGGTACAGCTTCTTCAGCGCGCCGCGGGCGAACAACGAGCCCGAGCCGACGCTGTAGAAGTGGGTCTCCTCGTACCGCCCGCCGGTCGGGTCGTAGGAGAAGATCCGGCCGCCGTTGATGTCGTGGTCGTACCCCGCGAACAGCGGCACCACGGTCAGGCCCTGCATCGCCATCGGCAGGTTGCCGCGGATCAGCGCGCTGAGCCGGTTGGCCTTGCCGTCGAGGCTGAGCGTCGCACCCTCGAGCTTCTCGTAGTGCTCCAGTTCGACCTGGAACAACCGGACCATCTCGATCCCGAAACCGGCCGAGCCGGCGAACGCGACCGCCGAATACTCGTCGGCCGGGAACACCTTCTCGATGTCACGCTGGGCGATGATGTTGCCCATCGTGGCCCGCCGGTCGCCGGCCATGATCACGCCACCGGGGAAGGTGGCCGCGACGATCGTCGTACCGTGCGGGACTTCGCTGGACAGGTCACCCGAACCCAGGGCCCGTCGTCCCGGCAACAGGTCGGGCGCGTGCCCGGCCAGGAAGTCCATGAACGACGAGCCACCTGGGGTCAGGAAGGCTTCCGGCAACCGGCCGGAGGCATCAGAAGTCATCGAGCGGTTCACTCCCCACCCTTTTGCACGAATCCGCGGACGAACTCCTCGGCGTTCTCCTCGAGCACCTCGTCGATCTCGTCCAGGATCGAATCGACGTCCTCGTCGAGTCGCTCTTTGCGCTCCTGGACGTCCTCCGACGCCTCGACCTGCTCGACCTCTTCCTCGGTCGACGAACGCTTGGGCTGCTTGTGCTGCTGCCCGCCGTCTTTCGCCATGACACACACCTCCTAGAACCGCTGGAGAGGTCGCCCAACCGACCTCTCTATAGCGACCCTACCCGGCGGCGCCCCCAGTAATGGTGCGAACCAGGTCACTGGCGGTGTCGCATTGGTCAAGAAGTGCTCCGACGTGCGCTTTCGTACCCCGCAACGGATCCAGAGTCGGGATCCGTTGCAGTGACTCCTTACCGGGCAGATCGAAGATCACCGAGTCCCAGGAGGCGGCCGCGACCTGCGGCGCGTACTGCTGCATGCAGCGGCCGCGGAAGTACGCCCGGGTGTCGGTCGGCGGGTGCGCGACCGCCATCCGGATCTCCTCGTCGGTGACGATCCGCTGCATCCGGTCGGATTTCACCAACCTGTAATACAGGCCCTTGTCCGGGCGGAGATCGGCGTACTGCAGGTCGATCAGGTGCAGCTTCGGGTCGTCCCACTCCAGGCCGTCGCGGTCGCGGTACTGCTGGAGCAGTTTGTACTTCGCGACCCAGTCGAGCTGGTCGGACAGCTTCATCGGGTCGATCGCGAGCTGGTCGAGGAGCTGCTCCCACCGGTGCAGGATGTCCTTGGTCTGCCGGTCCGCGTCGTCGCCGTACTTGTCCTCGACGTACTTGCGGGCCTGCTCCAGGTATTCCGCCTGCAGCTGGACGGCGGTGATCTTGCGGCCGTCCTTCAGCGTGAGCAGATGCGTGCAGGACGGGTCGTGGCTGACCTCGTGCAGCGCGGACACCGGACGGTCGACACCCAGGTCGTCGGTGAGCCAACCGTCCTCGATCATCGCGAGCACGAGCGACGTCGTACCGACCTTCAGGTACGTCGAGATCTCGGACAGGTTCGCGTCGCCGATGATCACGTGCAGCCGGCGGTAACGATCCGGATTCGCGTGCGGCTCGTCGCGGGTGTTGATGATCGGGCGCTTCAGCGTCGTCTCCAGGCCGACCTCGACCTCGAAGTAGTCGGCCCGCTGGCTGATCTGGAAGCCGTGCGTCGCACCGTCCTGGCCGATGCCGACCCGGCCTGCGCCGGTGACCACCTGACGGCTCACGAAGAACGGCGTCAGATGCCGCACGATCGACGCGAACGGCGTGGACCGGCGCATCAGGTAGTTCTCGTGCGAGCCGTACGACGCGCCCTTGTTGTCGGTGTTGTTCTTGTACAAGTTCAGCTGGGGAGCGCCGGGGATCAGCCGGGCCTGGCGCGCGCCCTCCATGATCACCAGCTCGCCGGCCTTGTCCCAGACCACCGCGTCCCGCGGGTTCGTGGTCTCCGGAGCGGAGTACTCCGGGTGGGCGTGGTCGACGTACAACCTCGCGCCGTTGGTGAGGATCACGTTCGCCAGGCCGGTCTCCTCGTCGGTGAGCTGGCTGGAGTCCGCCACCTCCCGGCTCAGGTCGAAACCTCGCGCGTCGCGCAGCGGGTGCTCCTCGTCGAAGTCCCATCGCGTCTTGCGCGCGAGCGGCTGCGTCTGCGCGTAGCCGTTCACCACCTGGCTCGAGGTCAGCATCGGGTTGGCCCCGGGCTGGCCCGGCACCGAGATCCCGAACTCGGTCTCGGTACCCATGATCCGCCGAACACTCATGCGAACGAGCCTACGCGGTAAGGGCGACTAAAGGTGTTGCTGTGTCCACAGGGTTACGTGTGAGACTGCGCCCGTGGACGAAATGGTGGCGATCCTGGACGAAGACAACCGTGTCACCGGGGCGGCGCCACGATCCGTGATGCGGCGCGACAACCTACGCCACTCCGCCACCGGCGTAGTCGTCCGGAATACGGCCGGTGAGATCTACGTGCACCGCCGTACGCCGATCAAGGACCTCTACCCGAGCCGGTACGACTTCTCCGCCGGCGGGGTCGTCGCGGCCGGTGAGGATCCGTTCCACGCCGTCGTACGGGAGCTGGAGGAGGAGCTCGGGATCGCGGGTGTCGAGCTGACCCGGTTGCCGGAGGGCGACTACGCCGACGACCACACGCAGTACCACGCGTACCTGTATACGTGCGTCTGGGACGGCCCGGTGCGTCACCAGCCGGAAGAGGTCGAGTGGGGTGCGTGGATGTCCCCCGCCGAGCTCGCCGCCAAGCTGGACGACCCGTCGTGGGCGTTCATGCCGGACGCCGTCGGCCTGCTCGGTGCGTTCGTCCGGAGTCTCGCAACCATCGACCAGGGCTGGGACAGCGACGCGTGGATCGAGGGTCCGTGGATCCACCGCTCCCCACGACGGCCCGCAGTACGGCCGCGCCTGCTGGCTGAGGCCACGCTCCTCCCCTGGCTCGCTCCGCAGCTGCCCCTGGCGATCCCAATGCCTGAGCTGACCGACAACGGCGTACGGCACTTGATGCTGCCCGGCTCACCCTTCACCGACGGCGGTACGGCGACAGGCCGCGAGCTAGGCGCCTTCCTGAAGGCCCTGCACGCTGTTGACCCGGTCGAAGCGGTCGCCCGCGGCGCCCTGGACGCCGCCACAGCGGATGCCGAGAAGGCGAGCTTCCTGGAGGACTGCAAGACGCAGATCGTGCCCCTGCTGCCCACAGAGGTCCGGGCTCCCGCACTGGAGTTGCTCGACCGCGTGGCCCGCGTCCGCACGTCATTGATCCACTGCGATCTGGGCCCCGATCACATCCTCATGACCGACGGCCAGATCACCGGCATCATCGACTGGACCGACTCGGTCATCGGCGACCCCGCACTGGACCTCTGCTGGCCCCTCAACGGCGCACCAGCCCCACTCCGGACCGGCCTGATCGAGGTGTACCAACCGACCCCTGACGAGATCGACCGCGCCGCAGACTGGGCCCGCCTCTCCCCCTGGTACGGCGTACACCGCGGCCTGCTCCTCAACCTGCCCAACGACGTCACCAACGGCCTGCGGGACATCGTCGCTCGTCTCAGCGAGTGAGGTCGGAGAGCTTGTACGTGAGCTTCTTCGATCTCGTCTCCACCGTGAAGACCGTCTTCGCGAGACTCGTGTTCTGCGTGACGTTGACCGAACTCGAGAACCCGCCGGCGTTCGGCACGTACTGCGGTGCTCGGAGGTTGAAGGTTTTCACCCGTCGCCAGCCGTCATAGAACTCGATCAGATTGCACGCGTCCGACGTACTCCCCTTGGTCCGGGCGGTGAAGAGCGAGTAGGCCTTGACCTCGATGTAACCGGCAGCGTTGACCCGCTCGATCGTCGTGGTGGCCGAGCCGCAACTGTAGTACTTGTCGTCGAACGGATACGGCGTCGTCTTCAGAAGCTCCGCGGTCACACGTTCCTGCTTGTTCCACTCCTGCTGCACATACGGCACGCCCCAATACCAGGCGGCACCCACACCAAGCGCGGCGGCGACAACCATCCCGACTCGCTGCCGCCACGGTCGAAGCAGGATGAACGCGGCCACCAGAACAGCCACCACCAGGCAGCCGGTGGCCCAGTCAGTCAGGAAGTAGGCACCGGTGCGCCTGGCGTCGACATCGAAGACGTCCGCCAGGTCCCTACGCGGCCAGTCGCCGCGGAGCAGATAGCGACCGATGAGCCAGGGCACGAGGACCGTTACACAGGCGCCGAACCCGAGCCCGACGGCGGTGAAGTCGGCACGCTTCCGCCTCTGGGCCACTGAGTCGCGGCCCTGGCGGTCTCTGTCCTTCTGAGCCTGCCTGGCCTCACGCTCGGCTTCGCCTTGCCGCCGCCGTTCCTCCACGCGCAATTGCTCGGCACGGGCCTCGTTCTCCCGCTTCTTCGCTGCGATCCGTTCGAACCACGCCGGGAACACGAGCGAAACGCAGGCGGCCTCCACGAGCACTTCCACATTGAGCTTGGCGGGCAGCAGCGCCTTCAAGTATTGCGTCCGCGAGTGCTCCGCCTTGGGTGCCTTGCCGAGCAACTCCCGCGCCCGGTCCCAGATCCGATGTCTCGCCTTCTCGGTGAGCGCCGCCTCCAGCAGCGTCCCTTCCAGCGCCGGTACGGCGTTCTGCACAAATTCGGCGACGTCCGTGGTGGCCCAGAGTCCGGTCTGCAGGAGTCCACTATCGATGCTGCGCCACCACATCGTCAGCAGCTCGTCCGCCCGGGACAACAGCGGCTCTTCGGCATGGTGGCCGACCACCGACAGCACCGACGAACCTCGCATCTCGCGGACCCACTCGACTGCTGCGTTGTCACCGGTCTTGGCGACCCGGATCGCCTCGGTGAGACCTGATGTCGACAGCTCGCGGCCCCGGAACGAGGGTTCGTGCTCCGGGTCGAGCAGCAATTGGAGCTCGACCGCCGCCCGGCCCGGCGATGTCTGCCCGGACCGGACCGCATCGAGGATGTCGTCAGCACCGTCGCCGACCGACGTCTCATGCAGCCACGAGCGCAGGTCCGACACCCGGACTCCGGCGAGATGGTCGCGCGCGATCATGAAGTTCTTCCGGATCGCCCGGGCCAATTGCTCGGGCTCTGTGCACTCGGCGCCGGCGAAGTGGTAGGCCTTGCGGGCGCGCCGCTGACTGGTCGGGACCCTGTTCGGCCAGTGCGTCGTGATCGGGGGCGAGCCACCGGCCAGCCACTCGTCCACCTGCGCCCACGACCAACGCCCGTCGGCCGGGGAGAGGAGCCCGTCGAGCAGGAGCCTCCAGCGCACGTCCGTGACATCGTCGTACGACCAGGACTGGTCCATGTACGCGGCCCGCACCCGGAGCTCGCTCAATACACCGTCTCCACCCGGAGTCGCATGGAGATGGCGACCGGTCAGAAGCTCGTGGGCAATGACACCGAGACCCCACCAGTCGTTCGCCTTGTTGCCCTTGCCGACGCTGCCCTCCGGCGAGGTGTAGATGTAGGTGCCGGCGATCGAGCCGATCGCATTGGACAGCACCCCGATTCGCGCCAGACCGAAGTCAGCCAGCACGCAGTCCAGCGGGGCCTCGGTGCGGACCAAGATGTTCTGCGGCTTGAGGTCACGGTGGCACACACCCAGCGAGTGCACGTGATCGAGCGCCTGGCCGACCTCACGTACGACATCGAGCACGAAGCCGGACGACTGTGCCCCTCCGCCCCGACGGTTGACGACATCCTCCAGGCTGCCGAGCGGGAAGAACTCCTGAACCTCCCAGATCTGGAATTCGTCCGATTCGAGTCTGAACCGCAGCACGTGGTCGTCGTCGGCTCCCGTCAACGGCTCGATCGCGTCCCGGTCGAGGACCTTCGACGCATCCGGCCGGTAGATCTTGATCGCGACTTCGGTGCCGTCGGCGCGGTCCCGGAACAGTACGACGTCCGCCTGCGCGCCGCCCGACGAGAGTTCGCGCACGTACTCGTACCGCTCCTCGACAGCCGGTGGCGCCAGGAGCCGGCGGCGCGACGCCGGCCGGACCGGCTGGCCGCCGTCCGACTCGTGCCTGGTGGGGGGAGCACCGCTGACGAACTCATGAGCAGTCGCCGGGACGTGGCCGGCACCCTCGTGGGTCGTCGCCGGCGGGTGGCCCACCCCTTCGTGTCGGGTGGCCGGCGCATCGAGGTGCTCGGGCTCGTGCCGGGTCGCACGCGGTTCGGTCATCGGGACACCCCACTGGTAGAAGATTTCCGGAGCCGGACGAACCCGGCGACGACCAGGGCCAGCATCGCGACGAGCGGCTTGTTCCACGACTCGTTCACGGTCAGGGCAACGTCCGTGACGGTGACGGCGGCGGCCATCAGAACGACCACGATGTCCACGTCGAACAGGCCGAGGAGGAAACATGCCACACATGTGACACCCAGGTACGTGAACTGTCGCCACAGCTCGACGTCGCGCAGGTCCGCACCACCCGGACTCGCCATGAACGCGACGATGTCAACGATGGCGAAGTACACCTGGAACCGGCGCGCCGAGATCAGCCTCGAATGCCCTCCCCGCAACGCACCGAACAGATAGCACGCGGACAGCAAGCCCAGCATGAGATACCGGTAGCCGATGGTGCCCGGCGGTCCGTCGGCAAACTCGGCGATCGTCGATAAGGTCGCCATAGCGCAGATGAAGGCGAGTCCGCTGTCCACCAGCCCGACCGTGTCGGGCCGCCACAGCCAGCCACAAAAGAGTCCGAGGACTACGCCGGCAACGAAGACGGAGTTCCCGAGCCTTCCGTCGTCGAAGAGCGTGCCTAGAGCGAGTGCGCCGAGAATCAGGGACGGCCACAACGATCTGTCCTCGTACCTGCGCAGGAACGACCACGTCCGGGCATGGAGCTCCTGGCCGCCGCGCAGGGGCCGGGAGCCTCTGATGACCCAGGCCATGATGCCGAGCATCCAGAGCAACGCGAGGACGATTTCCGCGGTCATCGGCCCGTCCCCGTCGCCTCGGTCGGGACAAGATCGAGGATTATCACCGACACGTTGTCCGGCGCACGGCGTTTCAGCGCCGCCCCGATCAGCGCGGTCACCGCCTTCTCCGCCTCGCCCGGCCGACCGATCGGTCCACCGAGGAGTGAGCGCAACTCGTCCGCATCGACGACATCAGTGAGACCGTCGCTGCAGATCAGTAGCCGAACGGGACGGGCGATCCGGTACGTCGTGACCGCGGGATCCGGGCTGGCCGTGAACATCGACAAGCTCTGCGTCAGGACCGTCGCACCCTCGCGATGCGGGTCCGGCCGCCGGTCCGGCATGGTGAGTTCGCCTACGGAACCTTCGGCGATCCGGAACACCGCGCTGTCCCCGACGCTGAACACGCTGAACTGCGTCGCCGTCACCGCCACCCCGGCGACCGTCGAACCGAGGCCGCGCAGCCCATGGACGTCGTCCGACACGGTTCGGACCGCACGGGCGGCCGCCTCGACACGCTCGGTGATCGTCTTTGCCTCGACGTCCGGCCAGTGGCACGACGCCAAGGTCGCCGCCGCCAGACGAGATGCCACCGAGCCGCCCGCGTGTCCGCCCATGCCGTCGCAAACGGCAACGACGTACGGCGGTTCTCCGGGCTTCAGGTTGACGCCGTCGGCCCGTCTCACGTCCCGCGCAGACACCCAGCCGTCCAGCAGCAGGCAGTCCTGATTCTCCGTCCGCACCCGTCCGACGTCGGTCCGAGCTGCGACCCGCAGGATCGTCATGCCTGACCTCCCGCGACCACGTCGATCACCACGACGGCCGTCTTCCCGAGGTGCACCTGGTGCTCACCGGGCCCCAACGTGAGCGGTACGCGGGACACCGGCAGACCGTCCACCCTCGTACCGTTGGTCGAGCCGATGTCGACCAACGTCACGCCGGTGTCCTCGACCGCCAGTTGGGCGTGACGTCGCGACACGCCGTCGTACTGCGCCAGGTTGCCGGCGATCCGAGCATCCGGGCTCTCTCGTCCTATGACCACGATCGCGCCCGGCCTGACCCCGACGGAGTCGCCGTCGGGGAGCAGCAATCGAACCGTGGAGATCCATACGGGAGCTGCGCCACCCAGAGGCAGCAGCGGAACCGGCTGCGTGCACCGTGGGCAGACCCTCACGCCGGCTCCGTAAGGCTCCGCACACCACTCGCGCGGGCAGATCCCTGTCTGGGCCGCACTGAGAGCCTCTGGCACCACCTCAGGGCGCCCGAGCGGTTCGGGCGTCGCGCCGGTCAAGTTCGTGATGCAGACCGGACAGATGATCAGGCTCGCGTCGAGCCCGCCCGTTCCGCAGACACGGCACGTCACGGTCGCCATGACACCCCCGCAAGATTGAGTCCTCGCCGTTCAAGGCCGTTCGCGAAGTTGTCCAGGTCTCCTCGCGCCGGAAGTCCGACCAGGAACACCGACCCCTGGTCAACGGCAACCTCGAGTTGGGCTCCTTCAGCCGCCTGCCAGGCCTCGTAATACGCGCGTACGGCGGGCGATCGGTAGGTCACCGTTTGGTTGCTGGAGGCCAGCAATCGGCCGGCCGCGGGAAGATCACGCCGAAAGGGCCCCGCGACGATGCAGTCAGCCTGGGCGACGAGTCCAGGCGCCGCCCGCGCAGCGGCCTGGTACGTACGACCCGTAAACACCAGCACTTCCACCGGGGTCGGGTCGAGCCGCTCACGGACCTGTGAGACAAGTTCAGCCAGGGCATGCGGCTGACTTGTCGGCTCACCGCCGGTGATCGTCAGGCCATCCAGTTCGCCGTCCCGAATCTGTTCGGCCAGGCGTTCAGCGACCTCGTCGGCTGGAAGCGCGAAGCCGCCTGCCGGATCCCAGGTGTCCACGGAGGCACACCCGGCGCATCCGATCTCGCAGCCCTGGACCCACAGGGCGACCCGCCGGCCGGGGCCCAGAACCGTGACCGGGGCGAGAATCCTGGCGATCCGCAGGCTCAGACCAGCTCCGCTGTGAACCATCCGCCCTCCTCCCTGGCCAGCGACTTCACGATGGCCGCCGTCCTACCCGGCGGCAGATCGAACAGTGCTCGAGCCAGCGGGTTGACCAAGGTGGATTCGACGGCCCTGCCGATTCCCCGGCCGCCCTTGGACAGGTCCGCGACGGCCAGCTCGACGACATCCCGCCGTACCTCGTCGGAGAGGGTCAGTGCCAGACCGTGCTGCTCAGCCACGCGCTCGATCACATTGCCGATGAACTCGTCCGCCAGCTCGACGGCGGTCTCCGGATCGATGTAGTCGAAGACCACGATGTTGTCGCCGATCCGGCCGAGGAGCTCCGGCCGGTGGATGGTGACCGTGAACTCGTGCTCGATCGCCTTCTTCACGGCCGACTCGAGCTCGGCGCCGACCAGGACCGGTTCTCCCGGCACCAGTTCCGGCACGCCGAGGTTCGAAGTGAAGACGATGATCGCCTCGCCGAAGTGCACGGTGTCGCCGCTGCCGTCGGTCAGCCGGCCGTCGGAGAGGATCTGCAGGAATTTGTCCAGGATCCGTGGATGGGCCTTCTCGACCTCGTCGAACAGCACTACGCAGAACGGCTGCTGGCGGACAGCATTCGTCAGCTCACCGCCCTCGCCGTGGCCTTCGTAGCCCGGCGGCGATCCGATCAGTCTCGCCTCCGAGTGATCGGCGGAGAACTCTGACATGTCGAACCGGACGTATGCGTCCTGGTCGCCGAAGACGAGATGCGTGATGCGCTTCGCGAGCTCGGTCTTGCCGACGCCGGTCGGGCCTGCGAAGAACAGGATTCCGCGCGGACCGGTCGCACCACCGCCGCGCTCAGCGCCGGTCATTCCGGTGTTCGACCTGATCAGGATGTCCAGCGCATGCCGGACCGCGCGGCGCTGCCCCTTGACCTCCTCGGCCAGCAGCTTCTCGCCATTCCGGATCCGTTCACGCAAGTCCTGGTCTGCCCACGGGTTCTCCGTCATTCCGATCCGGTACGCGCGGACCGCGTCGTCGATCCGCTCTGGCCCGAGGCTCTGGTCCAAGGCCAGCTGGGTCGTCGCGATCATCGCGTGCAGCGACATCCCGGCCGATCGCTCCGCGAAGCGGGCGGCAGCGTCCTCGAGTGCCGGGGCGGACATCCGACCTCCACCAGGCATCGAGATGACCAGATTTCTGGCCAACCGGAGGCGGGCTCCCAGGTCCGGCTGCGGAACCGAGATCTGCCGGATGCCCTCAGACCCTCCAGTCAGCCAGGGCGGCAGGTCGGCGGGGCGATCCACCAACCACAGGAAGGGGTTGAAGAGCCCGCTCGTCCGCTGATTTCCCGTCACGATGGGGAGCGCGTCGTGGATGGCGGCGAGCGCAGCCTGCATGAAGGCGTGCTCCGCGTCGGTCGGAGGCGTGCCGGCTGGGCGCCACTGGGACACGTAGTCGATGGTCAGGGCGAGGCGCACGTCGCGGCAGGACATCAGCGCACGCAGGATCGCCGTCAATTGATCCGGCCCGACCGGCCTACCATTCGGCTCGCTGTTCAGGCCAGTCACCTGGGCCACCAACCGGCGAGCGGCCGGGTCGTTCGGTACGACCTGAACACCCACCGGTGTGTGCCGAACGATGGCCGCATAGCCACTGCGTCGCAGCGTGTCCCACAGCGCCTGGTGGAGATCCAGCGGCATCCATTTCCCATCCGTACCAGGCACCAAGTAGCGATCCCGGAGGTTCCCGTGAAGGACGTACGCCGGTGTGACGGTCAGTGAGGAGTCGATCTCCTGCAACCAGGCCGGGTGGTTGTCCAGTTGCCGTGGACTCATCGCTGCAGCCTCCGCACCTTCGGACTTGTCACGGCTGCCGTCTGCCGGGCATGACGGCGGACCGGCAACTCCCCGGGCGGTGTGCGGTAGATCAGCTCTGTCGGTACACCGCGACTCTGCAGCCCGTCGCGCAGCTCGTCGACCGCATCGCACGACGAGGTCTCGAAGGCGAGGTCGTCCCGCTCGTCACTGTCCTCGAACGCGACGGGAATCGTGCGCATGCCGTCGGTGTCGGCCGGGAAGACCAACTTCAGGCCATGTCTCGGCCAATCGGGACCCGACGCTGTGGCGATCGTCGTCCCACCGGCCGGTTCGACATCGACGGCGTATCCCATCTCTCGAAGCACGGCCGTCGCCTGGTCGAGCGCGAAGCGCCGGTCGGCGGCCTTCACACGTCTGAGATCGACTTCCTGGAGTTCGCGTGCCGCGGCCTCGACGTCGCCGCCAGGCAGGCGGGCAACGATCGCTCGTGCCTCATCGCCCTCAGCTGTCGCAGCGTCGAGCAGTACGGCGTACTGGTACTTGAGCTCTCGGGTCCGCTGCTGCCGACGCTCCTCCGCGCGCTGACGCTTCACTGCCTGACTGATCCTGGTCTCGAGCTCGGTGAGGAAGCTCTGTGCCTTGGCTGGCCCGGACGCGTCGTCGGTGACCACGGCCGCGAGTTTCTGGAGGTCGGCACGAACCGACTCGTCGAGGCCGAGTGCCAGGTCGAGCACGGCCTCGACACGAGCCGCCAACCGCTCCGAGGCTTCGGAACGAACCTGCCCTCGCGACCTCTCGCGAGCTGTGCCGCGGAACCTGATCTTCGGCAGCGCGACCTGGAGCGCTTCGATCTCCGTCGCGAGGGTCCGGCGGGCCTGATCTGTCCGTGCCTGCGCGGCGGCGACCGATAGCGCCTGCTCTTCGGCTGCGAGAGCGATTTCAAGTCCCCGCAGTCGGTCGAGATCGGCGACATCCCGTTTGCTGATCTGAGTGGCCCGCACTTGTGCCGCGACGGTCTTTCCGACGGAGGCCCGCGCCACCCGTACAGAGGCCTGTCTTGCCATCACCCTGGCTGTAGCAGCCTCGACAGCACGGCGCCGCAACTCTGCGGGGCTCACGACCTGATAGTCGAAGCCCGTGGATCCGCTCATGGTGCCCCCTCCGATCCCCAGCGACACCGTCATCTGACGGACAGCGGCCTCCAGCGCCCGATGCCGGAGGGGATCACAGCAATGAACGGTCATCACGAGATACTGAATCGGCCCCGATGCAACCATCCGCCGCGTGGCCGGTCACTAGAGGGTGTGAAGATCACCCTGACTGACGATACGGAGCCGGCTATGGCTACGGGATCCGACCAGGAGCTCTGGGAGCGGTTGCGCGTCGGGGACCATTTCGCGCTCGGCGAGCTGTTCGACCGGTACGCGGACGACGTACGTGCGTTCGCGTTCAGGCGTACGGCCTCGTGGAGTACTGCCGACGATGTGGTCCAGTCGACGTTCCTGAGTACCTGGCGGCGGTTCCAGCGCAATCCACCTGGCCGGCTGACCGGTCCCAGCGCCCGCGGCTGGCTGCTGATGGTGGCCGGCAACGAGTGCAAGAGCCTCCACCGCACGGCGAGCCGGCTGCGCAGACTGCTGGACCGCCTGCCCGACCCTGGGCCCGGCAGCGACCATGCCCCGGAGGTCGCCCGCCGGCTCGACGACGAGCGCCAGATGTCGGCCGTACGCCGCGCCGTGGCCAAACTCCCGCGGCACGAGCGCGAGACCCTCGAGCTCGTCGTCTGGTCCGGTCTGACGATGGCCGAGGCCGCGGACGCCCTCGGCGTACCGGTCGGGACCGTCAAGGCCCGGCTCCACCGCACCCGTCGCCGCTTCCCCGACCTGCTCAGCCGGGTCGCCCTCAACGAGGAGCTCTCATGAACACCGATCTCGAACCGCCGCGCGTCCCCCCGTTAAGCGCCGCCGAGCGGTCCCGTCTCCGCAACCAGGTGATGGACCGGGCGCGGCCCGTGGAGAACCGGCCGAGCCGCCGCATGATCGCCCCGGTGATAGCTGTCGCAGCCGTCGCAGCCGCTGTGGCCGGCACCCTCGTGATCACCAACCGGCCCCCGGCCGACCCCGGTGTCGCCGCGCCGGCGACGGTAGCCACCTCCAGCGGACTCGGAGTCGTATCTGACGCCGACGCGATCGCAGCCTTCACGAAGTCGTGCGAACGCCGCCAGCACTCCCTGCTCAAGCGGCCGTTCCGGATCGTCTGGGCGCGACGGGTACCGGCCGCGAATCCCGGGACCACCGACATCCTGATGATCGTCGAGGGATCCGGAACGTCGGGCATCTCATCCTGCTTGTCCCCCGGCGGAAGCGGCGGATGGCAACGGGACAAGTCGGGGTGGATCGAGCCGCCGGCTCAGAAGAAAGGCCTCACCGGCCTCAGCGGCGGCACCTCCTCGGTGTCGACGCCGAAGCCGATGTCCCGGATCTGGATGCTCTACCGGGTCCGTCCGGAGATCGCCCGGATCGAGTCGCGCCTGGTCTGGAAGGGCGTCACGAGCCCCTGGCAACCCGGATACGTCGACCATGGCTACGCGTACGCGGACAACCGGCTGGCTGTGGTCGTCCCTGCGAGCACAGTGCGCCAGGAGGTGCGAGCCTACGACGCACAGGGCCGGCTGCTCCCGTACCAGCCGAAGTAGCGCGCGTCAGCGGCGGCGGGACATGGTGCGGGCGAAGTTGATGCTGACCAGGCCGAACCAGGCGATCAGCACGCCGAACGGGCCGATCATGGCGGCCGAGATCGCGGTGATCGGGATCGCCGCGACGATCGACACGATCGCCAGCGCCAGTCCGCCGGGGTCGGTCTCGCGGCTGGGATGCCGTCGCGGGGCCGGCTCGGCGTACGGGCTGACGTGTCGCTGGACATCCCGGGCATCGAGCTTCTCCAGGAAGCTGTCGATGATCTCGTTCTCGTACTCCGGCCCCAGTTCCTGCCGCGCCGCAACCGCGGCCCGCAGGTCCTTCCGCACCTCATCCGTCGCCATAACAGCAAGCTAAGGCCGCCGGACCGCCGTACCAATCGGGGAAACCCCCCGATCGCACCGGGGGTTTTGTCTACCCCTCAGGGACAACGAGACCGCCGCTGGACACTCGATGGGCGATCGCAGCGGCCTCGATCCGGTTGGCCGCGCCGAGCTTCTGCAGGATGTGCGACACGTGGACGCCAACCGTCCGGATGCTGATCACCAGCGTCACCGCGATCTCGCGGTCGGTGCAGCCGCGGGACAGCAGCGTCAATACCTCGGCCTCGCGTGCGGTCAGCCCGAGAACCTGGTCAAGCCCTTCGGCGGATTCAGCCTCGGCCGGCGGGATCGCGATCCGCAGGCGGGCCAGGCCAGCGAGCAGTTCGAGCTCTCGCCGCACCGGACGCGCACCGACCCGGACCGCGATCTCGTAGGCCGAACGGGCCGGAGTGCTCGCCTCGGCCCGCGACGCTCCGGCCGCGACCAAGGCCTCCGCCTGGCGCCACTGACAGTAGGCGGTGAACGGTGCGCGGCCCAGGTGCGCCCAGCGGTCCGCGGCGTCGGCCCACAGTCCGGGGCCGGCGACCCCGCGGGTGCGCCGGTACTCGGCCTCGGCCAGCCCCAGCCAGGCGCTGCTGACCGGCGTCACCGGTGCGGCGTCCGCGGCAGCACGGCGGGCGGCAGCGATGAGTTCATCAGCGCGGTCGAGCACGCTCCGCTCCGCGTCGGCATCACGTCGCGTCCTGGCCACCGCGGCAAGCTCAGCCTGCGCCCGCAACCCTTTTGCACAGAACCACACTCGAAGCTGTGCGGCCTTGACGGACCCCATCGATTCCAAGGCCGCGTCGGTGTGATCCGCGGCGTCGCCCCACCGCCGCTCCCACAGCGCGAGTTCGGCCAGGCCGACGTCGTAGATGCCCAGCCCGCGGTCCGGGCGCAGCGTCTCGAGCGCGGCGTCGAGGTGTTCCCGGGCCGCGACGAAGTCGCCGCGGCCGACCTCGAGATCGGCTCGAAGCATCAGCAGCATGTACGGAAAGCTCGCCATCGTCGACCGCAACGTGGCCGTGCTCAGCTCATCGGCCTCGTCCCACTCGCCCTGGGCGAGCAGCGCCTCGATCAGATTCGAGACCAGTACGGCGCTGGCAATGCCGTACCGGTGGATGGCCTCCAGACCCTGGCGGCCGACCTGGACGGACTCCCGCAGCCGACCGAGCATCGTCAGGGCATCGGTCAGATTGGCGTACACCTGATCCAGCCCGATCCCCTCGCCGATCTCCTCGGCCAGTCGCAGCGCCTCGCCGAGGTCGGACAGGCCCTCCTCGGCCCGGCCCAGGTAGACGAGGTCGGCGCCTCTCACGGTCAGCGCCCGAACCAGAGCCTTACCGGCACCGGCACCGGCACCGGCGTCGCGGGCCAGCGCCAACGCCTCCTCGGCCAGCCGCACGGATGCCGCGTGGCGCCAGGCGACCATCAGGCCGCCGGCGAGTGAGGCGACCACGTACGCCCGATCCGGCAGTGGCTCGGCCGGTGCGAGCTCGACGGCCCGCTCGAGCGCCGCGAGTCCGGCCAGGTCGCTGCCGACCTCGTGGAGGTACTCGCCCAGGCAAACCTGCAGCAGCGCCGCCCGGCGCCGATCGCGGACGTCGGTCAGGTGGATCGCGCGCCGGGCGAGCTCGACCGCCCGCGGCGCCTCGCCGGTCTCGCTGGCGAGCTCAGCCGCCCACGAACAGATACCGCCCAGTTCGGACCCGGTGAGCTCGGCCGCGTTCGCCACCGCCGGCCACAGCGAGATCGCTCTCTCCAGATGAGCACGTGCCTCCGCGAGACCGGCGACGGCCACAGCATCGCGGGCGGCGGCGACCGACGCCGCGAGCGCCTCCGCCGGTCGCCCCGCGGCTGCCCAGTGCGGTGCCAGCTCGGCCGGTGCGGTCGCGCCATTGCGCGCAAGCTCACCGGCGAGGTGTTCGTGGATCTCCTCACGCTCGCCCGGCAGCAGGGTCGCGTACACCGCCTCGGCCAGCAACGCGTGCCGGAACCGAAAGCTGCTCGTCGCCGGTTCGGCGACCAGCACGCCGTGCTCGACCGCCTGCCGCAGCGCTGCGCGAACATCCTGCTCGGGCATCGCGGCGACCGCTCGCAGCAGCGAGTATCCGACCTCCCGGCCGGCGGCCGAGGCAATCCGGACAACGGTCCGGGCCTGCTGGTCGAGCCGGCCGACCCGTTGCAGCAGGAGCTCACGCAAACCTCGCGGCAGACCACCGTCGCCGGCTGCGGCGATCAGCTCCTGCGCGAAGAACGGGTTGCCCTCGGACCGGACCACGATCGCGTCAGCGTCGGCAGCGGCCCGGGGCGGAACCGCGTAGGCCGCGACAAGTGCGGCCAGCTCGTCGCGGTCGAGCGGCCCGAGGTCCACGAGCAGAGCCGATCCCGAACGCCGTACTCCGTTGGCGAGCCGGAGCATGCGCTCGGCCGACGACTGCTCGTCGGCCCGGTACGTCGCCACCAGCAGCAGAGGCCGGTCGTCGACGTACTGCGCGAGGTACACCACGAGATCGAGCGTGGATGTGTCCGCCCAGTGCAGATCTTCGAGGACGAGCAGCACCGGCGCGGACGCCGCCCGCCCTGTCAGCAGGCCCAGGATGTTCTCGAAGACACGGAACTGCTGGCCGTCTGCCCGCGGGAGGTCACCGACCGGACGCAGCGCCTGCGCGAACGGCTGGTACGGCAGTTCGGTGCCGACCAGGTCGATCGAGCGCCCGAGCAAGACATCGAAGCCGGCGCTCCGGGCGCGGGCGGACAGCTCGGACGTCAGCCGCGTCTTACCGATCCCGGCCTCGCCCGCGATCAGGACCGTCCCGCCACGGCCGGCCCGGGCAGCGTCCAGCACGCCCTCGAGCGCCTCGAGTTCACGGGCGCGCCCGACGAAGACATCGTCGCCCGCGCGGGCCTTCATCTCGTCAGTATCGCGCCGCCGGCATCGGATACGTAGGTGGCGAAGCAGGGATACGTAGCCCGTTCCCGATGCCGGCCCCGCACCGCCCGGCGACGATCGAGTCGACCGAACGAACCAAGGAGGGGCCATGACCACAGTCATCGAGCAGCCGACGATCCACACCGTCCGGGGCGGTGGCGGTCTAAGGCTGCACGTCCGCGAATGGGGCCAGCCGGACGGGCCGCCGATCGTGTTCATCCACGGCCTGTCGCAGAGCCATCTGTGCTGGCAGAAGCAGTACGAGAGCGCGCTGGCCGGCGAGTTCCGGCTGGTCGCGTACGACCTGCGCGGTCACGGCATGTCAGCGGCGCCGCTGGAGCAGGACCACTACACCGACGGCCGCCTGTGGGCCGACGACCTCGCCGCAGTCATCGAGCAGTTGCGCCTCGACCGGCCGGTAGTGGTCGGCTGGTCGTACGGCGCGTTCGTCATCTGCGACTACGTCCGGGCCTACGGCGAGGACCGGATCGGCGGGATCGACTTCATCGGCGGCGCGGTCCGGCTCGGTCCGGCGGCGTTCGGCACACTGATCGGCCCCGGCTTCCTCGACAACTTCGCCGATCTGGTCGCCGACGACCTGCCGACCAACATCCGCGGGGCACGCGGTCTGATCAAGGCCTTCCCGGCCACCCCGTTCACCGCCGACGACACGGAGCTGCTGCTCGCGGCGAGTATGACCGTCCCGGCTCGGATCCGGGCCAACCTGGGGGCCCGTGAGATCGACGAGGACGACGTACTGCGGAACCTCACGGTGCCGCTGCTGGTCACCCATGGCCGGGCCGACACGGTCGTGCTCCCGGCGATGGCAGAGCACGTGCTGGCGACCTGCCCGACCGCCGAGGCTGCCTGGTACGACGAGACCGGGCACACCGTGCATCTGGAGCAGCCCGATCACTTCAACCGTGAGCTCGCCGATCTGACGCGCCGCGTCGCAGTGTCCTGAGCGTCGTTCCAGGTTCCTGCCAGAGACGGACGACCGCCCCCGGACCAGCAGGTCCGGGGGCGGTTCGCGGTTGTCTTACAGGTACTGACCGGTGTTGGTCGCGGTGTCGATCGAGCGACCTGGCTCGGTGCCCTGCTTGCCGGAGATAAGCGTGCGGATGTAGACGATGCGTTCGCCCTTCTTGCCGGAGATGCGGGCCCAGTCGTCCGGGTTGGTGGTGTTCGGCAGGTCCTCGTTCTCCTTGAACTCGTCCACGCAGGCCTGGAGCAGGTGCTGCACCCGCAGGCCCTTCTGGTTCTCGTCCAGGAAGGCCTTGATCGCCATCTTCTTCGCCCGGTCGACGATGTTCTGGATCATCGCGCCCGAGTTGAAGTCCTTGAAGTACAGGACCTCCTTGTCACCGTTGGCGTAGGTGACCTCGAGGAAGCGGTTCTCGTCGGCCTCGGTGTACATCCGCTCGACCGTGCGCTGGATCATGCCGTCCACACACGCCTGCCGGTCGCCGCCGAACTCGCCGAGGTCGTCGTCGTGCAACGGCAGCCCTCTGGTCAGGTACTTCGAGAAGATGTCCCGGGCCGCCTCCGCGTCGGGGCGCTCGATCTTGATCTTCACGTCCAGCCGGCCGGGCCGCAGGATCGCCGGGTCGATCATGTCCTCGCGGTTCGAGGCGCCGATGACCAGGACGTTCTCCAGACCCTCGACACCGTCGATCTCGCTCAGCAGCTGCGGAACGATGGTGTTCTCCACGTCGGACGACACACCGGATCCGCGGGTGCGGAACAGCGAGTCCATCTCGTCGAAGAACACGATCACCGGCATACCCTCGGAAGCCTTCTCCCGGGCCCGCTGGAAGACCAGGCGGATGTGCCGCTCGGTCTCACCGACGTACTTGTTCAGCAGCTCCGGACCCTTGATGTTGAGGAAGAACGACTTCTGTTCGGCCACCCCGGTCCGCTCGGCGACCTTCTTGGCCAGCGAGTTCGCCACCGCTTTCGCGATCAGCGTCTTGCCGCAGCCCGGCGGGCCGTAGAGCAGCACGCCCTTCGGCGGCTTGAGCTCGTGCTCCAGGAACAGGTCCTTGTGCAGGTACGGCAGCTCGACCGCGTCCCGGATGGCCTCGATCTGGCCGGCCAGGCCGCCGATCTGGGTGTAGTCGATGTCCGGGACCTCTTCGAGCACCAGCTCCTCGACCTCGGACTTCGGGATCTTCTCGTAGACATAACCGGAGCGGGGCTCGAGCAGCAGCGAGTCGCCGGACCGCAGAGCGATGTCGAGCAGCGGTGAGGCGAGCCGCACCACCCGCTCCTCGTCGGCCTGCGCGATGACCAGCGCCCGCTCGCCGTCGGCGAGCAGCTCCTTCAGCATCACCACGTCGCCGACGACCTCGAACTCGCAGGCCTCGACCACGTTGAGTGCTTCGTTCAGCATCAGTTCCTGGCCGAGCCGGAGCGCGTCCAGGTCCACCGACGGGCTCGCCGCGACCCGGAGTTTCCGGCCGCCGGTGAACACGTCCAGCGTGTCGTCTTCGTTCCGTCCGAGGAAGGTGCCGAATCCGGACGGCGGTTGCGCCAGCCGGTCGACTTCCTCCTTCAGGGCGATGATCTTCTCTCGCGCCTCCCGCAGCGTGTCGGCCAGCCGCTCGTTCTGAGCGGTGACACTCGCCAAGGAGGCCTGTGTTTCGGACAGCCTGCTCTCGAGCGACCGGCTGTCTGCCGGGTGCTCGAGCAGCCGTCGTCGCAACGCCGCGACTTCGGCCTCCAGGTACCGGACCTGGTTACGCAGTTCTGCCGCGGTAGGACTCTCGTCTCCAGCCACGATCATCACCTCACCATGTGGGGCTCGACCCTATGGACCTTACCCAGAAAACCTCGCCGGGCAAGCTGAATCCCATCACGTGTCGGTTGCGGATGAACCAGTTGCCTTCGGCATGTCGTCGGTTGATTCCGAACGGGCCTCTTCGCGACGGGGCCCGAGGTAATCGTCGCCGTACGCGCCAGGCGCGGGGCGTCGCTTCTTCCGAGGTGCCTGCACCCCGTGCGCCATCCTTCGTGCTGTGACCAGGAAGGCGGTGTGACCTTGCATCCGGTGGCCCGGACGAACCGCAAGCCCTTCTACATGCCAGTCTCGCACGAGTGACTCCCACGCGCGCGGCTCAGTGAACTCACCGTGTGCCCTCAGCGTCTCTACGAAGCGGCTCAGCTGCGTCGTGGTGGCCACATAGGCACAGAACACCCCACCGGGTGAGAGAGCCTCAGCGACGACGTCAACGCACTCCCACGGCGCCAGCATGTCGAGGACGACGCGGTCCACGTCCTGCTCGTTCAGCTTCTCGACCAGGTCCCCGACCTCGAGCCGCCACGCCGGATGCTCGGCGCCGAAGAAGCCGGTGACGTTCTTCCGGGCGACCTCGGCGAAGTCCTCCCGGCGCTCGAACGAGATCACCTGTCCGTGGATCCCGACCGCCCGCAACAATGCCGTGGTCAGCGCGCCGGAGCCGGCGCCCGCCTCGACCACCTTGGCACCCGGGAAGATGTCGGCCATCGTCACGATCTGGGCCGTGTCCTTCGGGTAGATCACCGCCGCGCCGCGCGGCATCGACACCGAGTAGTCGGCCATCAGCGGGCGAAGAGCGAGGTATTCGACGCCGCCCTTGGACCTGATCACGACCGCGTCCGGGCCGTCGATCAGGTCGTCGTGCGCGATCCCGCCCTTGGTGGTGTGGAAGATCTTCCCGCGCTCCAGGTTGACCGAGTGCCGGCGGCCCTTGGAGTCCTGCAGGGTGATCCACTCGCCCTCCTGCAGCGGTCCGTGATGGACCCCGGAGTACGCCTGGTCGGGAAAGTCACGCAAGTCAGCCATAAGGCGCTCACCTTAACTTTCGGTCACCGCAACCGAGTAATCAGCGCGAGCGGAACGCGCGTTCCACGTCCGCGGTCGCGAGGACGCCGTACACCGCGCCGCTCGCGTCGAGGACGAGGTACTCCGAGGCGGGGTGCTCGCGCAACGTGGCGAGGATCTCCTCGCCGGTGTCGTTGACGCCGATGATGTGGCCCGCGCCGATGGCGGTCGAAACCTCGCTGACACTGGTCCACGGCCGCTGGTTCGGGGCGACCGCCGCGACCGCTGTCTCCGACACCAGGGCGTGCGGCTTCCCGTCGCCGTCGATCACCACGACCGCGCCGGCCTGGGTCTGGCCGGCCAGCCGGACGGCTTCGGAGATCGGCGTACCGGAATGTACGGCGACGGCGCGGCGGGCCAGCGTCCGGACCTGGAGGCTGGGCAGTTTGTTCCGCAGCCGGGCCTGCATCAACGAGGCGGTCGAGCCGGTCCAGAGGAAGAAGCCGACCAGCAAGGCGATGATGAAATCGATCATCGACGGTTGCCAGCCCCAGAACTGTTCGAGCAGGACCGGCACCGCCATCACCGAGAGCGCCAGCAGCCGCCCGGCCCACGCGGCCACGATCGTGCCGGTGTGCATGTTGCCGGTGAACTTCCAGACGATCGCGCGCAGCACCCAGCCGCCGTCGAGCGGCAGACCGGGCAGCAGGTTGGTGACGCCGACGATCAGGTTCGCGATGCCGAGCTCCCACAGGGCGACGTACCCAACGCCCTCGTCGAAGGCCCGGGACCCGAGGTACGCGAGCCCGCCGACGACCAGTGACGCGATCGGGCCGACCACCGAGACGGCGAACTCCTCGAGCGGCGACTTCCGCTCGCCCTCGATATGCGTGCCGGCCGCGAAGAAGCCGAGGTTGATCTCCGAGACGCCGATGCCGAACCGCAACGCCATCAGCGCGTGCGCCAGCTCGTGGATCAGGATCGACAGCGTGAAGGCGACGACGAACGCGAACGCCGCGGCATACCGCCAGCCGCCGAGCTCGGGGAACTGCTGCCCGATGATCGCGGCGAACCCGACCGCGAGCAGCATCGCCACCGGCAGCCAGGTGAAGCGCATCGTCAACCGGATCCCGCGGATGCGACCCAGCACCCAGGTCCCGGGCGGTGGAGGGCCGGCCGGCTGGGCGGGGTTCTGGGGATCTCGCGAGTCTGGCATCAAGCCAAACCTACTTTGCCTTCGGTAACTCCGTGCTACACACCCACCGTCAGAGCCGCGATGTATCCCTGATCGACATCTCCCGTGACCGTGGCCAGCTGATGTACGCCGTCGTCGTCGCCGAACACGTTGTCGTTCTCGAGCGACGTCCGGCTGAGGTTCTCCGCGCTTCCGTCGTACCCGTCGGCGGCGTAGACGGCGCTGCACGCGTCCTTCGGGAGGGCGAGCTGCGACGTACGCGTGATCTGGCCGGCCTTCGTCGCGTCGTCGATGCTCGGGTAGACCTCGAAGTGGATGTGCGGCCAGCGGCCCTGGTACGCCGCGGGGAAGATCGTGGTGAACGTGACCTTGCCTTCGGCATCGGCTGATTGGACGCCGCGGAGGTAGTTCTCCTCGGTCGCGCCGTCGGAGTACAACGAGTAACGGCCCTGGGCGTCGCAGTGCCAGAGGTAGATCGCGGCGCCTTCGAGCGGGCTGTCCTTACCGGCGTCGAGGATGGTCAGTTCGACAGCGAGCGGTACGCCGGTGGCCTGGCCGGACGCTGTGCCGAAGGACTTGGTGATGTCCTTGCGGACGATGCCGGACTGGTTGAGGACATTCGGCCCGTTGGAGCCGTCGCCGGGGAACGGACCGCCGGTCTCCTGCGGGATCTCATCCACGTCTGAGGAACCAGTAGACGTGGGCGTGTTCTTGTCCGAGCAGCCTGCGACGACGACCAGGCCGGCGCCTGCGACCAGGCCGAGGAAACGACGGCGATGAAGCGTCGCGAGGTCGTAGGTGAGCCCGCGGTCGTGGTTCGGCGGTGGCTGACGGGTCATACGTCAAGGGTCGCGCGTCCGGCCGATGATCCGCCGAAAGCCGGCTGGGAGTTTGCTGGGTTTTCCACAGGGCGGAGTGGGGTGCGCGCGAAGTGTCGGTGGTTGTGCCTAGGGTTTCGGTATGAGCGTTGCAGCTGTAGTCGATCCGCATCAGCACTCGCGTGGGGCGTTGTCGCCGTCACGGGCGGCGGATTTCATGAGCTGCCCGCTGAAGTACCGGTTCCGTGTCGTGGACCGGTTGCCGGAGAAGCCGTCGGCCGCCGCGGTGCGCGGGACTGTCGTGCACGCCGTGCTGGAGCGCTTGTTCGACCTGCCGCGCGGGGAGCGGACGCTGGAGCAGGCGTCGGAGATGCTCGAGCCGCAGTGGCAGCGGATCCTCGAGGAGGAGCCCGAGGTCGCCGAGCTGTTCGCCGAGGACGCGAGCGGCGACGAGTTGGCGAAGTGGCTCGCCGAGGCACACCAACTGCTCGGCAAGTACTTCACCCTCGAAGACCCCAACGCCTTGGAGCCCGCCGAGCGCGAGCTGTACGTCGAGACCGCCCTGGACTCAGGTCTCGTGCTGCGCGGATATGTCGACCGTCTCGATGTCGCGCCGACCGGTGAGATCCGGGTCGTCGACTACAAGACCGGCCGCTCGCCGTCGGAGTTCTTCGAGGCCAAGGCCCTGTTCCAGATGAAGTTCTACGCGCTCGTGCTGTGGAAGCTGCGCGGTGTCGTGCCGGCCATGCTCCAACTGGTGTATCTGGGCAACGGCGAGATCGTCCGCTACATCCCCGACGAGGCCGACCTCCGCGCCTGCGAGCGCAAGGTCTCCGCGCTCTGGATCGCGATCACCCGCGCCCTCGACTCCGGCGATTGGCGTCCCAGCCCCGGCCCGCTCTGCGACTGGTGCGACCACAAAGCCATCTGCCCTGCCTGGGGCGGCACGCCTCCGCCCCTCCCGACCCGCTCGGTCGAAGAGGTGGCTGCCGAGTCGGCCGGCATCGACCTGATCACAGTCGACGGCTGATCCCCCACCTCCACCCCGCCGGAGGAACCCTCGGTCGATACGGTTCGTCGCATGAGCGTGGCTGATGTGGCGGTTCGGGCGGTCGGGGTGTGGAAGGTGTACGGCGGTGGGCAGACGCAGGTGGATGCGCTGGCCGACGTGAGTGCGGACTTCGGGAAGGGCCGGTTCACCGCGATCATGGGGCCGTCCGGCTCCGGGAAGTCCACGCTGCTGCACTGTCTCGCCGGACTGGACAAGCCGTCGGACGGCAAGGTGCTGCTCGGTGAGGTCGACCTGACCACACTGCCCGAGAAGCAGCTGACCCACCTGCGCCGGGACCGGATCGGCTTCGTCTTCCAGGCGTTCAACCTGGTCCCGACCCTGACCGCGCTCGAGAACATCACGCTTCCCCTCGACCTGGCCGGACGGAAGCCTGATCAGGAGTGGCTGACCACGGTGATCGACGCGATCGGCCTCAGCGACCGCCTGAGCCACAAGCCGGCCGAGCTTTCCGGCGGCCAGCAGCAGCGCGTCGCCTGCGCACGGGCTCTCGTCTCGCGTCCGGACGTCGTGTTCGCGGACGAGCCGACCGGCAACCTCGACTCGCGCTCCTCGGCTGACGTCCTCGACTTCCTCCACCGCTCCGTCCGCGACTTCGGCCAGACCGTTGTGATGGTCACGCACGACCCGAGCGCCGCGGCGTACGCCGATCGGGTTCTGTTCCTGGCCGACGGCACGCTGCAGTCCGAGCTGCTCGACCCGACCGCCGAGTCGGTGCTCGACACGATGAAGAAGCTCGAAACGGCCCTGCCTGAACACGTGGCCGGCTGATGTTCAAGCTCGGCCTCCGCTCGGTCCTCGCGCACCGGCTCAGATTCGTCCTGTGCACGCTCGCCGTGACACTGGGCGTTGCGTTCGCCGGCGGCGCGATGGTCTTCACCGACACCCTTTCGCACGCGCTGAAGAAGAACTTCGCAGTGAGTACGGCGGACATCACCGTCACGCCGTCGTCCCCGATCGAGACCGGCACGGACCGCCCCGCGACGTTCCAGTCCGAGGTCGCGGACCGAGTCGCCGCCGTACCCGGCGTGGCGAGCGCGATCCCGCAGCTGATGGTCAGCGACGTCGAGATCCTCGGTCCGGACGGGAAGAAGGTCGAGAACTACGGGCTGACCAGCTTCGGAGCCGCGTGGCCGCGGGAGGTAGCGACTGCGCCGTTCAAGCTGGTCGACGGCACCCCGCCCTTCGGCGGCAGCCAGCTGGCGCTCGACGAGTCGACCGCGAACCGGGCCGGCTACGACATCGGTGACCAGGTCAGGATCGTCACGCCGACCCAGGCACTCACCGCGACACTGACCGGGACTACCACCCCCGCCGTCGCAGGTGCCGCCGCGGGCGCGCCGCTGGTCACCTTCGACGGTGCGACAGCTCAGCGCTTGCTGCTCGGCAAGGCGGGCTGGACGTCGGTCACGGTTGCGCTCAAGCCAGGGTCCGACGCCGACACCGTCGGCAAGGCGATCGCGACGACCATCGGCGACTCGGTAAAGGTCCGGACCGCGAAGCAGGTCTCGGCCGACGGCCGGCACGACCTCGACACCACCTTCGGCGGCTTCAGCACCGTGCTCGTGCTGTTCGCGTGCCTGGCGTTGTTCGTCGGCACGTTCCTGATCGTCAACACGTTCGCGATGGTCGTGGCGCAACGATCGCGTGAGCTCGCGATGCTCCGGGCGATCGGCGCATCCCGCGGTCAGGTCACCAGTTCGATCGTCGCCGAGAGCGCCATCATCGGCTTCCTCGGCTCCACGCTCGGCCTGCTGATCGGCATCGGCGTCGCCGTGGCGATTCGCTTCACGTACGAAACGCTCGACCTGCGCATCCCGACCGCGTCGCTCCAAGTCACCCCGACCACGATCATCGCCTGCTACGTCATCGGCATCGGCGTCACGATCGCCGCCGCGGCACCGGCTGCCCGAAGGGCCGGGAAGCTCCCCCCGATCGCCGCGATGCGCGACGACGTCTCAGTGCCGGAACGCTCGCTGCTGGTCCGGATCCTGATCGGCGCCTTCGTGCTGTTGATGGCCGTGCTGTTCTACGCGATCGGCCTGAACACCGGCGGCCTGCCGGGCGTCGTACTCATCGTCCTCGGCGCGGGCACCGCCGTCATCGGCATCGTGATGCTCAGCCCGCTCCTCAGCCGGTACGTCGTCCGCGCGCTGATGTACCCGTTCGGCCGCACGGCACCGGTCACGCTCGGCCGCCGCAACGCCGAGCGCAACCCACGCCGTACGTCGGCCACCGCGTCCGCATTGATGATCTCGGTCTCGCTGATCAGCGGGCTGATGGTGATTGCGGCGTCGGCGAAGGCCTCGATCAACGAGAACATCGCCGAGGCGCTCGGCACCTCGCAGATCCTCATCACCACCGACGGCACGCCGGCCTTCAGCACGCAGGTCGGCGACCGGACGGAGAAGGTCGCCGGCGTCCGGTCCGTGCATCGCGTCCGGACCGAGACCGGCAAGGTCGGGAAGACGAACGTCCAGGTCACCGGGATCAGCGATGGCACGCTGGACGGCCCGATCACGACGAAGTTCGACTCGGGCTCGGCGGCCGCGCTCGGCTCGGGCCAGGCGCTCCTCCCCCGCAACCTGGCGACCACGCTCGGCGTGACCGTCGGCAAGACCGTTGAGTTGGCCACCGCGACCGGCACGCACAAGCTGACCGTCGGCGGGATCGTCGCACCGAACAGGCAGCTCAACGCGGTGATCGTCTCGCTGCCGACGTACCAGACCATCGGCGGCACGACCAGCGACAACCTCCTGTACGTCGAAGTTGCTGACGGCAACCAAGTGGGCCAGGTCCGGGCCGATATCCTCGGCCGGCTGACGAAGGACTATCCGTCGATCCAGGTCCGTGACCAGCAGGCGTACGCCTCTGCGGCGCGCGAGCCGGTGAACGGCGTACTCGCTGCGGTCGGCTTCCTGCTCGTGCTCGCGGTTCTGATCGCTCTGCTGGGCATCGTGAACACGCTCGGACTCGGCGTGGTCGAACGGACTCGCGAGATCGGTCTGCTGCGGGCAGTCGGGATGGACTCGCCGCAGCTGAGCCGGATGCTCCGGGTCGAGTCGATCGCGATCACGATGCTCGGATCGCTGCTGGGCTTGGCGCTCGGTGTCGGTGTCGCGGCCGCGATCCAGTCGGCGATGGTCGACAACGGCCTCGGCGTCCGTGACATCCCGGTGCTCCAGCTGGTGGCAGCCGTCGCGGCGGCGATGCTGTTCGGCGTACTCGCTGCGGTCTGGCCGTCACGCCGTGCGAGTCGGCTGAATGTGCTGCGGGCAATAGCTGCGGAGTGAGCACTGCAGTGAACTCCTGAGGTGAAGCCATACCAGTGATTCACAGGTAATCTGCCGTTGTGCCGGGGACTGTGCAGTCGATCGAGCGGGCCGCGGCCGTGCTGCGACTTCTCGCCGCCGCGCCTGACGGCTTGGGGGTCGCCGACCTCGGCAACGCACTGGGGCTGGCGAAGACGACCGTGCACGGAATCCTCCGGACGCTCCACCAGGTCGGCTTCGTCGAGCAGGACCACAGCGGCGCGCATTACCACCTGAGCGACGCGTTCGGCCGGCTCGGCGAGAGCTACCTCGATCCGAACGAACTCCGCAGCCGCGCGATCAACTGGGCCGACTCGCTCGCGTCCCGCAGCGGCGAGGTCGTTCGGGTCGGCCGTCTGGTCGAGGGCAAGGTCGTCGTGGTGCACCACGTGTTCCGGCCCGACGACAGCGACCAGGACCTCGACGTCGGTACGACGCTTCCTCCGCATGCGACCGCACTCGGCAAGGCAGTTCTCGCGTACGACGCCAGCGGGGCCTCCCGACCGCACAAGCTCGAGGCGTTCACCACCCGGACGATCACCGACCCGGCCCGATTGGCCGAGGAACTCGCTGCAGTCCGAGCCCGCGGGTGGGCCAGCGAGTTCGAGGAGCACACGGTCGAGCTCGCGAGCATCGCTGCCCCGATCCGCGGCCTGGGCGGCCTGGTCGTCGGCGCCGTCGGCCTCGCCGGCCGGGTCGAACGCATCTGCGACAGCCGCCTCCGCCACCGCGCCGACCTCGTGACCATGGTCCGAGCCACCGCCGAAGCCATCGCCCGCGATCTGCGGGAGGACGCATGACCGGCGTGATCGGGGGGTGGGGAGATGGCTGAGCAGTACGTGGCCGCCGTGGATCAAGGGACGAACTCGACGCGGTGCATCCTGTTCGACCGGCGCGGGCGACTGGTGTCGGTGGCGCAGCGCGAGCACCACCAGCTCTTCCCGCGGCCCGGATGGGTCGAGCACGACGCCGGCGAGATCTGGAACAACGTCACCCGGGTGGTGCCCGGCGCGATCAGGCAGATCGGCGCCTCGCGGTCCCAGATCGTTGCCATCGGCATCGCCAACCAGCGCGAGACCAGCCTGCTCTGGGACCGGCTGACCGGCCGGCCGATCGGGCATGCCGTGACCTGGCAGGACACGCGGACCGACCGCCTCGTCACCGAACTCGCCGGCACCGAAGGCCCGGACCGGTTCGCCGAGTTATGCGGTCTCCCGTTGACGACGTACTTCTCGGCGCCGCGGATCAAGTGGATGCTCGACCACACGCCCGGTCTGCGACAGCGCGCCGAGCGCGGCGAGATCCTCTTCGGCACGATGGAGAGCTGGCTGATCTGGAACTTCACCGGCGGCGCGAAGGGCGGACTGCACGCCACCGACGTGACCAATGCGAGCCGCACGATGCTGATGAACATCGAGACGCTCGAATGGGACGACCGGCTGCTCGAGGCGTTCGACGTACCGCGGGCGATCCTGCCGGAGATCCGCCCGTCGTCCGGGGTCTTCGCGACCGCGACCGAGGTACTGCCCGGGGTCCGGATCGGTGCGGCGCTCGGCGATCAGCAGGCCGCGCTGTTCGGGCAGACCTGCTTCAGCGCCGGTGAGGCGAAGTGCACGTACGGCACCGGATCGTTCCTGTTGCTGCACACCGGGCAGGAGATCGTCCGGTCGAAGCACGGGATGCTGACCACGGTGGCGTACCAGATCGGTGACCACCCCGCGTCGTACGCACTGGAAGGCTCGATGGCGGTCACCGGCTCGCTGGTGCAGTGGTTCCGGGACGGGCTCGGGATGATCCACACCGCGGCAGAGATCGAGACGCTGGCGCGCACGGTGGAGGACAACGGCGGCGCGTACATCGTGCCGGCGTTCTCCGGGCTGTTCGCACCGCACTGGCGCAGCGAGGCGCGCGGCGTGATCGCCGGCCTGACCGGTTACATCACCAAGGGCCATCTGGCCCGCGCTGTCCTCGAAGCGACCGGCTTCCAGACGCTCGAGGTCGTCGACGCGATGAACGCCGACTCCGGTATCGCGCTGACCGCACTCAAGGTCGACGGCGGGATGACGGCGAACAATCTGCTGATGCAGTTCCTCGCCGATCTGCTCGACGTTCGCGTCGTACGCCCGATGGTGACCGAGACCGTTTCCCTCGGTGCCGCGTACGCCGCCGGGCTGGCGGTCGGGTACTGGCCCGACCTGGAGGGATTGCGGAGCAACTGGCACCGCGCAGGCCAGTGGATGCCGCACATGGACCCAGCCCGCCGCAAAACGGAGTACGCGAACTGGCAGGCCGCCGTCCAACGCACCTTCAACTGGATCCGCCCCGAGGACCAGGAGCTTTAGGGAGGACCGGCTCAGGCCGGTCCTCCGCGTGAGCTCAGGCCGGGGAGACGATGTCCGGGGCCTCGAGGCGGACCTTGTCGGCGGACTCGTCGTCGGGCTGGTCCTGCGAGTCGCGTTCGGACTGGACGCGCTGGGTGTAGAACGAGACCTCGCGCTCGATCGTCGCCTGGTCCCAGCCGAGGATCGGCGCGACCAACCGGGCCGCTGCCTCCGCTGCGCCGACGCCGCGGTCCCAGGCCTCGATCGAGATCCGGGTCCGCCGGGCGAGGATGTCGTCGAGATGACGAGCGCCCTCGGCCTTGGCGCCGTACACGATCTCCGCCTTCAGGTAGTCCTGCGTGCCGGGCAACTGCTCGCCCAGCGACGGGTCCTCCTCGACAAGCTTCAGTACTTCGTCGACCAGCGCGCCGTACCGGTTCAGCAGGTGCTCGATCCGGGCCACGTGCAGACCGGAGCGCTGCGCGATCAGGTGCCGCTGGTTCCACAACGCGTGGTACCCGTCGGCGCCGACCAGCGGGATGTTCTTCGTGACACTCTTCGGCACGCGCCCGTCGAGCGCGTCCGCGGCCGCGTCGATCGCGTCCTTGGCCATCACCCGGTACGTCGTGTACTTGCCGCCGGCAACTACCACGAGGCCCGGCGCCGCATGCGCGACGACATGCTCGCGGGACAGCTTCGACGTACTCTCCGACTCACCGGCGAGCAGCGGCCGCAGTCCGGCGTACACGCCCTCGACGTCCTCGCGGGTGAGCGGTGTCGTCAGTACTGCGTTCACGTGGTCGAGCAGGTACTCGATGTCCTTGCTCGTCGCGGCCGGATGCGCCTTGTCCAGGTGCCAGTCGGTGTCCGTGGTGCCGATCAGCCAATGCCGGCCCCACGGGATGATGAACAGCACGGACTTCTCGGTCCGCAGGATCATCCCGGTGCTGGACTGGATCCGGTCCTTCGGTACGACGAGGTGGATGCCCTTCGACGCGCGGACGTGATACTGGCCGCGCTCCCCCACCATCGCCTGTGTGTCGTCGGTCCAGACGCCGGTCGCGTTCACGACCTGCTTCGCGCGGACCTCGAACTCGCGACCGCTCTCCAGGTCCTTCGCCTGGACGCCGGTGACCCGCTCGCCCTGACGCAGGAAACCGGTCACCTTCACGCGGTTCGCCACATGTGCGCCGTACGACGCGGCTGTGCGCGCGAGCTCCATCGTGTGGCGGGCGTCGTCGACCTGCGCGTCGTAGTACTGCAGCGCGCCGATCAGCGCGGACTTCTTCAACGACGGGACCAGCCGCATCGCGCCGCGGCGGGTCAGGTGCCGGTGGAGCGGCAGCCCGGCGCCCAGGCCCGAGCTGACCGCCATACCGTCGTACAGCGCGACGCCGGAGCCGGCGTAGAACCGCTCCCACCAGCGGTGCTGGAGCGGGTACAGGAACGGCACCGGCTTGACCAGGTGCGGTGCCAGACGCTGCAGGAGCAGACCGCGCTCCTGCAACGCCTCGTGCACCAGTCGGAAGTCGAGCATCTCCAGGTAGCGCAGGCCGCCGTGGATCAGCTTGCTGGACCGGCTGGAGGTGCCGCTCGCGAAGTCGCGCGCCTCCAGCAGTCCGGTGGTCAGACCCCGGGTCGCGGCGTCGAGCGCCGACCCGGTGCCGACCACCCCGCCACCGATCACCAGGACGTCCAGTTCCCGTCCGTCGGCCATCGCGTCGATCGCGTCGGCCCTCGCTTGCGGTGACAGAGCCACTACACCCACTGTGCTGTTCCTTCCGATTTCAGTTACTACAGCTACTACTGCCTACAAGTGCCCTTGATCAGTCGACGTCCACCCAGTCCAGTGTGCGCTGGACCGCCTTCTGCCAACCGGCGTACCCCGCGGCACGCTGCTCGTCCGACCACTGCGGCTCCCACCGCTTGTCCTCGTTCCAGTTCTGGACGAGTTCTTCCTTGGTCTTCCAGAACCCGACCGCGAGACCGGCCGCGTACGCCGCACCGAGAGCCGTGGTCTCCGCGACGACCGGCTTGCTCACCGGTACGCCGAGGATGTCGGCCTGCATCTGCATGGCCAGCTCGTTGGCCGTCACGCCGCCGTCGACCTTCAGCACGTCGAGCGTCACGCCCGAGTCCTTCTCCATCGCGTCGGTGACGTCCTTGCTCTGGTAGCAGATCGCTTCCAGTGTTGCGCGCGCCAGGTGAGCGTTGGTGTTGAACCGCGACAGCCCGACGATCGCCCCGCGTGCGTCGGACCGCCAGTACGGAGCGAACAGCCCGGAGAACGCGGGGACGAAGTACACGCCGCCGTTGTCCTCGACCTGCTTGGCCAGGGTCTCGATCTCGGCCGCACCGGAGATGATGCCGAGCTGGTCCCGCAGCCACTGCACTGCGGACCCGGTCACGGCGATGGAGCCCTCGAGCGCGTAGACCGGCGCTTCGTCGCCGAACTTGTAGCACATCGTGCTGAGCAGGCCGGCCTTCGACCGGACCAGCTCGGTGCCGGTGTTCAGCAGCATGAAGTTACCGGTGCCGTAGGTGTTCTTCGCCTCGCCCGGGTTGAAGCAGACCTGACCCACGGTCGCCGCCTGCTGGTCGCCGAGGTCACCGGTCAGGCCGACCACGCCGCCGACAGGACCGTTGGCCAGCGTCTCGCCATACATGTTCGGGTCCGACGACGGGCGGATCTCCGGCAGCATCTGCCGCGGGATGTTGAAGAAGCCGATCAGCTCGTCGTCCCAGTCGAGCGTCTCGAGGTTCATCAGCATCGTCCGGCTGGCGTTCGTCACATCGGTGATGTGGACGCCGCCCTCGGTGCCGCCGGTGAGGTTCCACAGCAGCCAGGTGTCGGTGTTGCCGAACACGGCGTCACCGGCCTCGGCGGCCGCGCGGACCCCGTCGACGTTCTCCAGGATCCACTGCACCTTGCCGGCCGAGAAGTACGTCGCCGGCGGCAGTCCGGCCTTCTGCCGGATCACGTCGCCCTTGCCCTCACGCTCCAGCGCGGAGGCGATCCGGTCGGTCCGGGTGTCCTGCCAGACGATCGCGTTGTAGTACGGGCGACCGGTCTTGCGGTTCCACACCACCGCGGTCTCGCGCTGGTTGGTGATACCGAGCGCGGCCAGGTCGCTCGCGTGCAGGTTGTTCGCGTTCAGCGCGGTCCGGATCACCGAGCTGGTCCGCTCCCAGATCTCCAGCGGGTTGTGCTCCACCCACCCCGCCTGCGGCAGGATCTGCTCGTGCTCCAGCTGGTGGATGCCCACCGCGTTGCCGGAGTGGTCGAAGATCATGAATCGGGTGCTCGTGGTGCCCTGGTCGACGGCACCGACGAAGTCAGCCATGGAAGTTCCTCTCCTTACACAGGGGTTTCATGCGCTCGTGTTCTCTTCCGGGATGCGGCCCGGCTCCTCGTCCTCGTCCGAGATCGGCAGGAACCGGCCGACCAGCAGGTCGTACAGCAGAGCGCCGAGCAGCGCGCCGAGGATCGGCGCAACTATTGGTACCCAGAAATAGAGATCACCCCACTGGTCCTTGAACGCTCCCCCGTATCCGGTCAGGAACGACGCCAGCCGGGGTCCGAAGTCGCGGGCCGGGTTGATCGCGTATCCGGCGTTGGTGCCCCAGGCCATACCGATGCCGACCACTACGAGGCCGACGATGAACGGCGCCAGGTTCGCGGCCGGCGCGGTGTTGCGCAGGTCGGTGATGGCCAGGATCAGCAGCATCAGGATCGCGGTACCGATGATCTGGTCGCGGAAGCCGCCCCACAGATGGACCCCGAGCTCGGTGCTGCCGTTGCCGGGCAGCGTCGAGAACACGATCTGGCTCTTGCGGGTCAGCCCCGGGTCGAACTTGTTGAGTGCCTCGGTGTAGTTCCAGCGAACCACGAGCGCCGCCAGGAACGCCCCGAGGAACTGCGCCAGCGAGTACGGCAGCACCTTCCGCCAACTGAACCCGCGGAACGCCGCCAGGGCGATGGTCACCGCCGGGTTCAGGTGCGCGCCGGTCATCCGGCCCGCCACGTAGATGCCCATGGTCACACCGAGACCCCACGCCCACGCGATCGAGTCGTGGTCACCGATCCCACCCGCCACCACCTGCGCGACCACGCCACAGCCGAACAGGATCAGGATGAACGTGCCCGCGAATTCCGCGGCACACTCCCCCAGAAGGGTTTTCGCTTTGACCGCTTCGGTCGTAGCCATACCGAACCTCCCTTCCCCGCCGTGACGACCACGGCTGGCTGGAATCTAAGAGCCATAACCACCCCTGACAACGCCCCCCGTTCGACATTGTCGAACGGCGATCCCCACCCTGTGAGCTGCGACACACGGTAATCTCCTGATCACTCAACGGAACATGCCAACCGAGTGTTGATGTTCGGCGTCTCGCCTGTGGGTCTACTCGGCTTCTGGAGGGGTTGGATGAGGGTGTCGCTGCTTGGGGGATGGTTTCCGGCGGTGCTGGAGGTGGTTGCGGCCGGGGTGTTGATCGCGGCCGTGGGGTGGCGGGATCGGCGGTGGCGGTTGGGGGTGGTGCCGGTTGTTGTGTTGGGGGCGGCGTTCGTGACGTTGTTCGCGGCGTACCCGGGGGCCGCGTTGGTCGGGCTGACGGATCCGTTGCCGTTCGCGGTGTGGTTGTGGTTCGGGCTCGGGGTTGGTGCGTTGATCGTGCTGGGGGCCGGGTGGCGGACGGCACGGTGGTGGCGGCGGGGTACGGCGGTGGTCGCGGCGGGGCTGGCGGCGTTGGTGTGTGCCAACGCGATCAATCAGTTCGTCGGCTACTACCCGACGATCGACTCCGCGGTGAACGACTGGACGGACACACCGCTGCCGGGTCAGGTATCGATGTCGGGCCTCGCCCACACGGCCGGTACGACGAAGCTGCCGCCGGCGGGGCGGCTGGTCGCGGTGAACATCCCCGCGACGTACAGCCACTTCAAGCACCGGCAGGAGCTCGTGTACCTGCCGCCGATCTGGTTCCACGGTGACCACCGGCCCGCGCTGCCCGTCGTCGAACTGATCGGCGGCGAGCGCGGCGGTCCGGGCGACTGGGTGCGACTCGGCAACGCCGTACAGGTGTCCGACGCGTACGCGCACCGGCACCACGGGTACGCGCCGATCCTGGTCTTCGTCGACGCGACCGAGCGGTTCGACAACGACACCGAGTGCGTGAACGGCCCGCGCGGGAACTCCGCCGACCACCTCGACCAGGACATCCCGCAGTACGTCGAGAAGATGTTCGGCGCCTCGCACGACCCGCGGCAGTGGGCCGTCGCCGGATTCTCGATGGGCGGCACCTGCGCCATCGACCTGGTCGTCGAGCACCCGGACGTCTTCGACCACTTCGTCGACATCTCCGGCGACCTCGCGCCGTACACGACCACACCCGCGGCGAGCCTGCACGACCTGTACGGCGGCAACGTCGCGCTCGAGCGGGCCAACGAGCCGCTCCTGGTGATGCATGCCCACGGCAAGTACACGGACGTCAACGGCCTGTTCCTCACCAGCACCCAGGAGCTGCGGCACCAGCACGAGGCCGAGGAGCTCTCGACGGCCGCCGCCAAGGCCGGGATCTGGTCCCGGGTCGAGATCTCGCCCGGCACGCACGTGTGGCAGTTCGCGGCCCCGGCCTTCGCGTCGGCCTATCCTTGGCTGGCGAACCAGCTCGCGCTTCCGCCGAGCCCCCATCACCGAACGAGGCACACGAAAACGGCGTGATCCAGACACTCCGACGACTCGCGATCGGTCTGGTCGTGCTGACGATCGTCACCGCGATCAGCAGCGCCGACACGATCAGCGAGGTCCTCCGGCCGCAGCCGCAGGCTGCCGGTCAGGTCCGGGTCGTCGCACTCGGGGACTCTGTCACGTCCGGTCACAACTGCAACTGCTCCGCGTTCCCCCAGATGTACGGCGACCTGCTCCACGACCGCTCCGGCGGATCCGTGATCGTGAACAACCTCGGCGTCGCCGGGATCGACTCGAACGGTCTGCTGCAGCTGCTCAACCAGCGCAACTCCCCCGCCGAGCAGGCCACCGCCGCGGCGAGCGTCGTACTGATCACGATCGGCGCGAACGATTTCGGCGACCACCACGACGACGTCACCAGCGGCCAGTGCACGGGCGACTGCGTGTCCGACGAGTTCGAGCAGCTGCAGGTGAACCTGGGCAAGATCCTCGACCGCATCCACGTACTCCGGGCCGGCCTCCCGACCACGATCCTGATGACCGGCTACTGGAACGTCTTCAAGGACGGCGATGTCGCCAAGCGCCAGTACACCCCGAGCGGCCGGATCGCCAGCGACCAGCTCACCGTCCGCACCAACGCCGCGATCGCCGCCGCGGCCCACGCGGACGACGCGACGTACGTCGATATCTACACCCCGTTCGAGGACAGCACCGACATCACCGGCCTGCTCGCCTCCGACGGCGATCACCCGAACGCGGCCGGCCACGCCCTGATCGCACGGACTCTCCTCGCCGCAACACCCAACCCTTTGGCGCCGTCCCCACGTCAGGGAAGGTAGATCGACCGAGGGGAACCAGATGAGCTTCGCGGACTTCGCGACCAGCCGGCACGGCGCGCTCTACCGCTACGCCTACCTGCTCGCCGGCGACCGCGGTCTGGCCGAGGACCTCGTCCAGGAAGCCCTGGTCAAGACGTACGTCGGCTGGCACCGCCTCCGCGACCCGAACAACGCCGAGGCCTACACCCGCCGCGTCATCACCACGACCGCGATCGGCTGGTGGCGGCGTAAGTCCTGGCGCGCCGAGCTCCCCAACGACGACGTACCGGACCGTCCCGCCGACCCGGACGACGTCACCGCCCGAGTCTGGCTGTGGCACGAACTACAGAAACTCCCGCCCCGGCAACGGGCGGCGCTGGTACTGCGGTACTACGAGGACCTCACCGAACCGCAAACAGCCGAGGTGCTCGGCTGCAGCGTCGGCACCGTGAAGAGCCAGGTCTCCGACGCACTCAAGAAGCTCCGGACCCGTCTCGGGTCCGACGTCGTGCTGAAAGCAGGGATGACGGAATGACCGACCTCCTCCGGGACACCCTCAACGAGCACGCCGACGGCATCGAACCGCCGCCCCTCGACCTCGACGGCATCGTTGCTGCCGGCAACCGGCAGATCTCCCGCCGGCGGGCCCTGACCGTCCTCGGCGGCGCGGTCGCGACGGCAGCAGTAGCCGTCGGCGGTGCGGCCGTCATCCGGCCCCGCGAGCACCGGCCCCAACCGGCCCGCCCGGCTCCGTACGTCGAGCGCCGCGCGGTGACCTTTGCGCTCGGCAACACGATCCACTACGGCAGCGACGTCATCCCGGTGCCGTCCAAGCACATCAACGCCTTCGTCCAGACCGACGCCGGCTTCGTATTCCTTGACGAAGGCAACAACATCCACCTCGCCGACCACGCCGGGGTCCGCGCCACCGGCAAGGGCGCCTGGACCCTGACGGCAGATCACCGCGGCAGCTTGGTCGCGTGGATCGAGGGCTTCAACGACCACTTCGAGTCGGTGGTGTACGACGTCTCAGCGAACCGCGAACTCGTCCGCACGCCAGTCGGCAACGCGATCCCGGCCGGCGCCAGCCTCGTGCGCGGACCAAGCATCGTCGCGATCGACGGCAACACGGCGTACTTCGGCACGCTCGAAGGCCTGTACCGCTGGGACATCAGCGCGAACAAGGGTGAACTGCTGGCCGACGTATCACCGGTCGCAGTGCGGACCGTCACGGCGGGCCAATTGGTGTACCAGCAACCGCTCGAGCAACCACTCACGGGTCACACGCTCAAGGTCGGACCCATGCTGACCAGCGGAGTCAGGACCACGTTCAGCGGCGAGCAGGCGTTCCTGTCGCCCGACGCGAAATACCTGGTGACCCAGCCGGAGGACGCCCAGCCGGGCATCCAGCCCATCTGGTCCGACCTCCAGTTCTTCGGCGTGACCGCCGCGATCGGCGGTGAACTGCCGCGCCGCGCCTACCGGGCCTTCAGGTTCGGTCAGTGGCTCGACAACACGACCTTCACCGCGGCCGGCGTGCAACAAGGATCTCGGACCCAAACGGTGGACCTGCTCACGATCAACGCGCAGACCGGCGCGCACACCGTTGTGGCGCCGGAGTTCTCCACCTACACCTTCAGCAAGACGGCACCGCGAACGCCTCCGTTCGCACTGCCGACCGGCGCTCCGATCTACGACTTGGGCTGATCTGCCGCAGCGGCGGGCGTTTCCGTGCCCTGGTTCTCGGGGAAGTGGCAGGCGGTCTGGTGGCCGGGGGCCAGTTCGACCAGCGGCGGCTCGACGGCCTTGCAGATGTCCTGGGCCTTCCAGCAGCGGGTGTGGAAGCGGCAGGCCGGCGGCGGGTTGATCGGGCTCGGGACGTCGCCCTGCAGCCGGATCCGCTCCTGCTTGCCCTTCCGCTTGGTGTCCGGGACCGGGACCGCCGAGAGCAGCGCGACCGTGTACGGGTGCATCGGCTTCTCGTACAGGCTCACGCGGTCGGCTAGCTCGACGATCTTGCCGAGGTACATGACCGCGACCCGGTCCGACACGTGCCGTACGACGGACAGGTCGTGCGCGATCATCACGTACGTCAGGTCGAACTCTTCCTGCAGGTCCTCGAGCAGGTTCACGACCTGGGCCTGGATCGACACGTCCAGCGCGGACACCGGCTCGTCGGCCACGATCAGCTTCGGCCGCAGCGCGAGCGTGCGGGCGATACCGATGCGCTGCCGCTGACCGCCGGAGAACTCGTGCGGGTACCGGTTGTAGTGCTCCGGGCTCAGACCGACCAGCTCGAGCAGCTCCTGCACGGCCTTCTTCACACCGTTCTCGGTCTTCACGTTCTGCAGCTTGAACGGCGCGCCGACGATCTTGCCGACCGTGTGCCGCGGGTTCAGCGAACCGTACGGGTCCTGGAAGATCATCTGTACGTCGCGCCGCAGCGGCCGCATCCGGCCCTCGCTGAGGTGGCTGATGTCGCGGCCCTCGAAGACGATCGAGCCGTCGGTCGGCGTCTCCAGCCGGGTGAGCAGCCGGCCTGTCGTGGTCTTGCCGCAGCCGGACTCGCCGACCAGCGACAGCGTCTCGCCGCGGGTGACGTTGAAGCTCAGGCCGTCGACCGCCTGGACGGCGCCGACCTGCCGCTGCAGGATGCCCTTGCGGATCGGGAAGTGCTTGACGAGGCCGGTGACCGACAGGATCTCCTCGCCCATCTTCGGGGTCTTGGGAGTCTGCTCGGAGTCAGTAGTAGTCACAGTCGTCCCGTCACAGGTTCGGCTTGATGTCGGTCTCCCACGCCTGCTGGCGGTTCTGCGGGGAGAGATGGCAGGCGACCATGTGGCCGTTGCCGATGTCGAGCAGCTCCGGGCGCTCGGTCTCGCTGGCGCCGCCGTTCAGGTGCGCGTAGTTGCAGCGCGGGTTGAACGCACAGCCCTTCGGGACGTTGATGAGGCTCGGCGGCGTGCCCTTGATCGGGATCAACCGCTCGGTGCGCTCCCGGTCGATCCGCGGCATCGAGCCGAGCAGACCCCACGTGTACGGGTGCTGCGGCTCGTCGAAGATCTCCTCCGCGGTGCCGTACTCGGCTGCGCGGCCGGCGTACATCACCTGGATGTCGTCGGCCAGCTCGGCGACCACCCCGAGGTCGTGGGTGATGATGATGACGGCCGAGTTGAACTCGCGCTGCAGGTCCCGGATCAGGTCCAGGATCTGTGCCTGCACGGTGACGTCGAGGGCCGTCGTCGGCTCGTCGGCGATCAGCAGGTCCGGGTCGCACGACAGCGCCATCGCGATCATCGCGCGCTGCCGCATACCGCCGGAGAACTGGTGCGGGTACGCGTCGACGCGCCGGTCGGGCTGCGGGATGCCGACCCGGTCGAGCATCTCGATCGCGTGCTTCTTCGCGACCTGCTTGCTGACCTGGTTGTGCACCCGGTAGGCCTCGATGATCTGGTGCCCGACCGTGTAGAACGGGTGCATCGCCGACAGCGGGTCCTGGAAGATCATCGCCATCCGCTTGCCGCGGAGCAGCCGGACCTCTTCGCGGCTCGCCGAGACCAGGTCCTGACCGTCCAGGAAGATCTCGCCGCTGATCCTGGCCACACCCGGCGGGTGCAGACCCATGATCGACAGGCTCGTGACGCTCTTGCCGGAGCCGGACTCCCCCACGATGCCGAGGGTCTTGCCCCGCTCGAGCTTGAACGAGATCCCGTCGACCGACTTCACCACGCCGTCGTCGGTCGGGAAGTGCACCTTGAGGTCGCGTACGTCGAGGAACGCGTCGCCGCGCTCCACCCGCTGGACGGAGTCCTGGACTTCTTCGATCGGCTCGGTCACGAGATCCGCACCCTCGGGTCGACGACGGCGTACAGCAGGTCAACGATCAGGTTGGCCAGCACGATGAAGAAGGCGGCGACCAGGGTCACGCCGAGCACCTTGGGCAGGTCGTTCGCCCGGAGCGCGATGACGGCGTACTGACCGATGCCCGGCAGGGAGAACGTGGTCTCGGTGAGGATCGCGCCGCCCATCAACAGGCCGAGGTCGAGACCGAAGATGGTCAGGATCGGCGTCAGCGCGGACCGCAGCCCGTGTCTGAGGACGACGTCCCGCTCGGTCAGGCCCTTGGCCCGCGCCGTCCGGACGTAGTCCTCGTTCATCGTCTCGAGCATGCCGGCCCGGGTCAGCCGGGCGTACGCCGCGGCGTACAGGAACGCGAGCGTCGTCCACGGAAGTATCAGGTCGTACGCCCACCAGATCGGATTGGTTTCGTCGAGTGGGTTCGTGCCGCCCTGTGCGGTCCAGCCGAGGCCGTAGCTGAAGATCGACAGCGACAGCAGACCGGTGAAGAAGATCGGCAGCGAGACACCGGCAAGCGCTACCGACATGAGTGATCGGTCCAGCACCGAACCGCGTCTCAGCGCCGATATGACACCGGTGCCGACGCCGGTGACGAGCCAGATGAACGCCGCACCACCGGCCAGCGAGGCGGTGACGGGTATTCGCGACACCAGGTCCGGCCAGACCGGCTGCTGGGTCAGGAACGAGTAGCCGAAGCACGGCGGCGGGCAGTGCTCGGTGGACGGGCCGTAGTTGTAGTCGGTGCCGACGACCAGACCCTTCACGAAGCGGCCGTATTGCACGTAGAGCGGATCGGTGAAGCCGAGCCGCTCCGCGGTCTGATGGATCTGCTCCTTGCCGACACTGCGGCCGACGTACCGCGAGGCAAGGTCGTCCGCCGTGGCACCCCCGACCCGCGGGACCAGGAAGAAGATCGAGAACGTGACTGCCGTGACGATGAAGAGCAGGACCACTGCCCCGATCAACCGGCGGACGAGATATGCGAGCACCGTGCGCGGCGTGGTGGCCGGTGATCATCGCTGATCACCGGCCACCGTCAGCCTTCACCTACCTCTGCTGGCGAAATGATGGTTGTTCAGAGCAACTACTTCTGCGCGAGCCCGATCGCCGCGTAGTCGTACATGTTCTGACCGTCGTTGCTGAAGACGTTGGCCAGTGTGTCCGGACGGTACAGCAGGCCCTTGGCCCAGATGCCCGGCAGCGCGGCCGCCTGCTCCATGACCTTCTTGTCGACGTCGACCCACAGCTTGTTACGAGCGGTCTCGTCGGTGGTGGACATCGCCTTGTCGATCAGCTGGTCGACCTCGGGGATGCGGATACCCAGGTTGGTGTTACCACCGGTGTCCCGGATGACCCGGCTGTCGACGATCTGGCTCAGGAAGCCGAAGCCGTCGTTCCAGTCGGCGCCCCAGCTGTAGACGATCAGGCCGAGACGGTTCGCCTTCGCGAAGTCCGGCTTGCCGGCGTACAGCTTGGTGTAGTCACCGGTCGGGTAGGGCTTGGTGGTCAGGTTGATACCGACCCGCTTCAGCGACTGCTGCAGCGTCTCGGCGACCGCCTTCTCCTTGGCCCGGTCGGTGCGGTAGGTGATGTTGATCGCGAAGCCGTTCGGCTGACCGCACTGCTTCAGCTCGTCCTTGGCCTTGTCGACGTTGCCGTTCTTGTCGGTCAGGAAGCCGTAGTCGTCGAAGCTCTCGGCTCCGGTGACGCCCGGCGGCATCAGGTTCGTCGCGATGTCGCCGCCGATCGGACCGCCGTACGCGCGCTGGTAGCCCTCGTGGTCGGCGGCGTAGAGCACGGCCTTGCGGCAGTGCACGTTGTCCAGCGGCGCGACCTGGCTGTTCAGCACGGTCCAGTTCAACCGCGGCGCCGGCACGTTGTCGGCGTGCGCCTTCAGGTTGGGGTCGGCGAGGATCTTCGCCTGGGTCTCAGGCTGGACGCCGGTACCGGCGAGGTCGACGTCGAGGTCACCGGCGAGCAGCCGGTTGTCGATGTCCGTGCCCTCGACGTTGTACGCGATGGTGATCTTGTCCGGCAGCGCCTTGCGGCCCGAGTCCGGGTCGGTGGACGCGTCGTACTGGTCGTTGCGGACCAGGTCGAAGCCCTTGTTCGAGTCGTAGGTGCCGAACTTGTACGGGCCGGTTGCGATCGGGTGTTCCTTGTACTTCGCGCCGGTGTCCTTGGCCTGCGGCACCGGAGCCGTCGACGGCAGCTGCGCGAAGTAGTCGAAGCTCGCGAACGGCTTGCTCAGGTGGAACACGATGGTCTGGTCGTCCGGCGTCTCGATCGCCTGTGCGACGCCGGCCAGCGACTTGTCCTTGTAGACGCTGTACCCCTTCGGGACGCCCTTCAGGAAGTCGTTGAAGTACGTCGGGCCGTTCGGCAGCGTGGCCTTGTCCAGCGAGCGCGCGACGCCGTACTTCACATCCTTCGAGGTGACCGGCGTGCCGTCCTCGTACTTGATGCCCTTGCGGAGCTTGTACGTCCAGGTCATCGCGTTGTCACTGGGCACACCAGGAGCCTCGGCCAGGTCCGGCACCGGCTTCGCACCCTCGGCGCCCGGCTTCGCCGCGAACGTCATCAGCGGACGGACATAGTTGCGAACCAGGTTCCAGGACAGGCCGTAGTAGGTGTCACCGGGGTCAGTGGAGTCCCACTGCTCGGTGATCGCCATCCGCAGCGTGCCACCCTTTTTGTCGCTCGGGTTGAAGTTCTTGCCGACGGCCGCGTTGAACTCGGCCTTCGCCGAGCTCCCACCGGTGGACCCCCCGCCGGGCGTCGCCTTGGGTCCCCCGCAAGCCACCAGGCTTAGGGCGACGGCCGCACTGACGGCGGTAACCGTCGTGATGCGATTCCATCTCATCTCTTGTTGCACCCCTTTTTTCGTGAGAGCCAGGCTCCCTGGTTGGAGAGAAGTCCTAGCGCGACCGCGGGTCGAGCGCGTCGCGCAGCCCGTCGCCGAACAGGTTGAACGCCAGCACGGTGATGAAGATGGCCAGACCCGGCGAGATCATGTACCACGGGTCGACGGCGTACCACTTGGCGGCGATCGACAGCATGTCTCCCCAGCTCGCGGTCGGCGGACGGACGCCGACGCCGAGGTAGGACAGACCGGCCTCGAAGAGCACGTTGGTCGGGATCAGCAGGGTCGCGTAGACCAGGATCGGGGCGATCAGGTTCGGGAGCAGCTCGGTGAACAGGATGTACGGGCGGCGCGCGCCGAGGCTGCGAGCCGCGTCGACGAACTCGCGCTCACGCAGTGACAGCGTCTGACCACGGATGATCCGGCCGATGTACGGCCAGCTGAAGAAGCCGATGATGAACACGATCAGCCCGACCCGCAGCGAGTCGCCGCTGAGTCCGAGGATCGAGTCCGGCACCGCGCCGACCAGCGCCAGCGCGAACAGCACCAGCGGGAAGGCCAGGAAGATGTCCATCAAGCGGCTGATCAGCGAGTCGACCCAGCCGCCGAAGTACCCGGCGACGATGCCCATCACGACGCCGATCACCACCGACATCAGCGTCGCCAGGAACGCGATCAGCAGCGAGATCCGGGCCCCGTAGACGATCCGGGCGAAGATGTCGCGGCCGTTGAGCGGCTCGATACCGAGCGGGTGGTCCCAGCTGATGCCGCCGAACCGGCCGAGCGGCACCTGCCGCGACGGATCGACCAGGTCCTGGTGGAAGTCGTTCGGGGTGACGCCGACGAGCTTGCACAGCAACGGCGCGAAGATCGCGACCAGAATCAGGAGCACCACGACGACCCCGCCGGCGATCGCGACCTTGTCGCGCTTCAGCCGCATCCAGGAGATCTGCCACAGCGATCTGCCCTCGATCTTGCCGACGCCCTCGAGGATGGCGTCAGGCTGGGCCGACGTTGCTCCGGGCTCGACCTCGAGTGGCGCACTCACGCGATAGGTCCCCCTGACTGGTTCGGTTTGAACAGGAACGAAATCCCGTATGGCTGCGGCCTTAACCTGCCGCCATTACAGCGCGGAGTCAAACGCGGAAAGTGCTGCGTTGCCCGATCGTGATCGTCAGGAAATCGTCCCGTATCGTGGACGTTCCGCAGTAAACCACGGTGTCGCACCCACGGTCGCCGGGACCTCGCCAACCGTTACTGCCATGGCATTTTTGTGTCAGTGCCGTGATCAGGGCGATATTCGCCCGGTTTCAGCGCCTCATCCCGGAGAAGTACACGAACGACAGCGGATCGATGGCCGGCTGGACGTTCTCGACGTCGTTGTGGGCGACCACGGCGACCCTCCCCTGCCAGCTCGGGATCACCGGGACCTCTCGCGCGATCACGGTCTGTAGCTGACCGATGAGCTCGTCGCGTTTCAGCCCGTTCTGCTCGGTCCGTTGTTGCTGCAGCAGCTTCGTGGCCGCTGCCGAGCGGTACCCGTTCTGGAACGGAACGTCGGTCACGAACGGCGCGAGATAGTCGTCGGCGTCCGGGTACTCCGGGATCCAGCCGAACTGATACATGTCGTACGCCCCGGCCTTCGCGGCCTGCTGGTACTGCGGCCACTCGGCGCTGCGCAGGGTCACCCGGAACAGCCCGGACGCCTCCAGTTGACGCTTCAGCTCGAGTACTTCGGCCTTCGCGCCGGTGCCGAACTGCGTCGGCGTCCAGCCGACCGTCAGCGGGACCGGCGCGGCGATGTTCGCGGCCTTGAGAATCGCCGCGGCCGCCGTCTTGCTCGGCTGCTTGTACTCCGTCTTGAACGCGTCGGTGTGACCGCCGAACCCGGGCGGCACCACGGAGTACAGCGGCGACACGTGGTCGCCGTACGCCTTCTTCGCGATCGCCGGGCGGTCGATGAGCTGGGCGACCGCCTGCCGGATGGCCGGCTTGCGGGCCAGCAGCGACTTCATCTGGAAGGCGAAGAACCGGATCTCCGCCGAGTTGGTCTCGACCACCTGCACCTGGTCGGACTTGCGCAGCCTGTCCAGCAGGCTCGGACCGAACCCGTGGAACGCGACGTCCGCCTTGCCGGAGGTGACGGCCTGGTAGAGCGCGGTCGAGTCCTTCAGTTGGCTGATCGTGACGCCGTCGTTCTGCGCCGCCCGCGGACCCTTGTACCCGGCGAACTTGGCGAGCGTGATCTCCGCGCCGGGTTTGTACGCCGCCAGCTGGTAGGGCCCGCTGCCGATCGCTTTCCCGTCAAGCAACTTGTTCGCCGGGTAGGACTGCTCGTCGACGATCGACGCGGCGGTAATGGTCAGCAGGTACGGGAGCCGGGCGTCGGGGCTGGTCAGGTTGAACACCGCGGTCAGGTCGTCCGGAGTACTCACGGACTTCACCGAGGAGAACAGGTGCGCCGCTCCCCCGGGCGCCTTCAGCCGCACCATCCGGTCGAAGCTGAACTTCACGTCCGACGACGTCAACTCGTGCCCGTTCGGGAAGGTCAGGTGTTCCTTCAGGCTGCACGTGTACGTCGTCGGCGAGTCGAACTGGCAGTCCGCCGCGTCCGGCACCGGGGTCGGTTTGTCGGGCAGGATCGTCAGCAGCGTCTGGTACAGGTTCGCCTGGACGGTGCGCGAGCCGACGTCGTACGGGCCGGCCGGGTCGAGCGAGGTGATCGAGTCCGTCGTCGCCACGCGCAGCAGCATCAGCTTCGGCGACGACTCCCCCGGGTGCGGCGCATTGTCGTCCGGCTGACCGCAGGCAGCCAAAGACACCCCCAGGGCACCCACCGCCACGGCCGCCGACATCCGGCGCACCCACTCACTCACCGTCTCACCTTCCCCAGCCCGTTACCCCAAACAACGCACCCGAAGGGCCCAAGTGACGGTAGCTGGTCAATGGAGCAGGGAGCGCAGGGACTCCGGGGTGAGCGGTTCGAGAGACTTCACCACGAGGCGGCGGGGCGCGTCCGGGATGGAGATCCACTGCGGTACGGCGACGACGTACGCGCCGGCCGCCGTACCGGCCTGGGTGCCGGTCATCGAGTCCTCGATCACGACGCAGTTGGCCGGGTCGACGCCGAGCTTGGCCGCGGCGGTCAGGTACGGCTCGGGGTTCGGCTTGCCGAGCGTCACCTCATCACCGGCGACGATGACGTCGAACGGGTCCGGCGGTAGGTGCAGGAGAACGGCGTCGATCATCTGCCGGTACGACGCCGAGACCAGCGCGCACGGCACATCTTCCTTGCGCAGTGCCTGCAGCAGCTCGAGCGCGCCGGGCTGGAACGTGACCTCCCTGCGGAGCGCCACGATCACCTCGGAGAACATCCGGTCGGCCAGCTCTTCGGCGGTGATCACGCCGGCGGGGATGCGCGCCATCCAGACCTGGACGGCATCGCGCAGGTCGCTGCCGATCAGGGTCATGCAGTCGTCCATCGTCCAGGTCGCGCCGAGCTCGGCCAGTAACTCGAGCTGGACCTCCGCCCAGACCTTCTCGGAGTCGACCAACGTCCCGTCCATGTCCCACAGCACTGCTTGCAGGGCCGGCAACTACCGCTCCTCTACGTCGTTCGCTCAGATCAGATCGGTTCTATTCTCCCTGGTCGCGCCAGGTCCGGACATTTCGGGTCTCACCGACACGTTCCGCTGGGCGTGAAACCGGGCACACGTGTCCGCCGGAACACGTAGGCTGGCAGTCCGGTTTCCCGCCGGATTGCCTACAGACGACAGGGGGCCTGCGAGTGGTTGACCTCGCGAACCTGAGGGACCCGGTCGTGATCGCCGCGTTCGAGGGCTGGAACGACGCGGCGGAGGCGGCCACCGGAGCGGTCGACCATCTCGTCGACGAGTGGGACGCGGAGCTCGTCACGGCGATCGACCCCGAGGACTACTACGACTTCCAGGTGAACCGTCCCCAGGTCGGCCTCGACGAGGACGGCGTACGGCGGTTGACCTGGCCGACGACGCGGATCTACCTGGCCCGGCCCGACGACACCGGCCGCGACGTGCTGCTGATCCGCGGCATCGAGCCGAACATGCGCTGGCGTGCGTTCTCCCGCGAACTGCTCGAGATCGTCGACGAGTCCAACGCGCAGATCGTCGTCGTGCTCGGCGCACTGCTCGCCGACTCGCCGCACACCCGCCCGATCCCGGTGTCCGCAACGTCGTCCGACGCGGAGCTCACGGCGTCGTGGAGCCTCGAGGCGTCGACGTACGAAGGCCCGACGGGCATCACCGGCGTCTTCGCCGACCTGTGCACCACGCTCGGCGTCCCGTCGGTCTCGATCTGGTCGGCCATCCCGCACTACATCGCCGGCACGCCGTGCCCGAAGGCCTCACTCGCGTTGCTCGGCAAGATCGAGGCGCTGCTGGATCTGGCCATCCCCGAGGGTGATTTGCCGGAGCTGTCCCGCGCGTGGCAGCGCGGCGCCGACGAGCTCAGCGAAGAGGACCCCGAGGTCGCGGAGTACGTGCAGTCCCTCGAGGAGCAGCGCGACACCGCCGACCTCCCCGAAGCCACCGGCGAGGCGATCGCGGCCGAGTTCGAGCGCTACCTCAGGCGCCGCAACAAGAACCACCCGAGCGACTAACCCGGCATCTCGCGCGTTGCGGTGGTGATGACGTCGTCGAGTACGGCGCGGGACGTGGTCAGGTCGGCGATCATCTGGTCGATGCGGTCCCGCTCGGCGGTCAGCTCGGTGACGAGCTCGGGCGTGGCCAGCTCGTTCGGCCCGCCGTCCGGGTCCCGCATGCACGGCAGCAACTCGGCGATCTTCTTGCTGTGCAGCCCGGCAGCGAAGAGCTCCTGGATCAGGATCACGCGATCGACAGCACGTTCGGCGTACTCACGCTGGCCGCCAGTCGTCCGCTCGGACACGAGCAGGCCCTGCACTTCGTAGTACCGCAGCGACCGCACACTCACCCCGGCCCGCTCCGCCAGCTCCCCGATCCGCACGCCGCCTCCAGGACTTGAACCTGACACTGATGTCAGACTTTACCGTCCCGGTATGACGCTCTACGAGTACAGCCCGATCACCGAACGACCCGCCCTCACCTGGCCCGACGGCAAGCGCGTGGCCTTTTATGTCGGCCTCAACATCGAGCACTTCCTGCCCGACGAACCCTCCACCAGCATCTGGCCGATCGACGTCAAACCCGACGCACTGAACCACGGCTGGCGGGAGTACGGCGCTCGTGTCGGCGTCTGGCGGATCATCGACATCCTCGACCGGTACGGCGTGCGCGCGAGCGCTCTCGTCAACTCGATGGTTGCCGAGCGCAACCCGCAGCTCATCAAGGCCGGCGTCGAACGCGACTGGGCCTGGCTGGCCCACGGGCAGACCAACTCGATCCTGCACACCGGCTACGAGCCCGACGAGGAACGCCGCATCCTCACCGACATCACCAGCACGATCGAGACCGCCACCGGTAAGCGGCCGAAGGGCTGGATGGGGCCGGCGCTGACCGAGACCCACAACACCCCGGAGCTGCTCGCCGAGCTCGGGTACCGGTACGTCCTCGACTGGACCAACGACGATCAGCCGTACCGCCTCAACGTGCCCGGAATGCTCAGCGTCCCGTACACCCTCGAGCTCAACGACCTCGGCCTGTTCCTCCGCGGCCTGTCCGGCCCCGACTTCCTCCAGATGGTGAAGGACCAGTACGACGTACTGCGTGAGGAGGGCGGCCGGGTGATGGCGCTCGCGCTGCATCCGTTCGTGATCGGGCAGCCGTTCCGGGCGAAGTACCTGAACCTCGCACTGGAGTACATTGCCGCGCAGAGCGACGTCTGGCTGACCACGAGTGACGACATCGCCGCCTACTACTCGACCACGTAACCCGGCCTGGCATGGCGCGTTGTTACTAATGGGTTTATTCTCGTCCGGATAACTGGGGGGTGACGGCGCGCCGTCACCGGGAGCACGGGGAGTAACGACATGCGCAACGAGCGGGGCGGTACTTCGATCCCTGCCCTCGCTGTGCTCGTTCTGCTCGGCATCGTCGCCGCGGTCGGCATCTTCGGTCACAAGACGAAGCATGTAACCGTCGACCTCACCACGCTGACGGCGTCGACCACCGCCACCACGATCGCCACCGCTCCGCTCGACACCCAGCCGTTCTCCGGGACCAATGGTCTGGTCGTCCACCCGCGTGCCGAGGCGGCACTGTTCACCGCCCCGGACGCCGACGCGTTCGGGAAGATCGCGCCCACGCAGTTCGGCCAGACCTGGCTGCCGGTGGTCGAGCAGACCGATGGCTGGGTGCGCGTCCTGCTCCCCTCCAAGCCCAACCGATCCACCGGCTGGCTCCAGGACGAGGACCTCGACCGCGCCTCCTCGTCGTACCTGGTCCGCGTGCACACCAGCTCGCGGACCATCGAGCTCTTCGACAAGAACAAGAGCCTGGGCACCTGGAAGGCCGGAGTCGGCGCGAAGAAGACGCCGACGCCGCCCGGCCGGACGTTCCTGCTCGGCTCGATCATCGACCACAAGCGGTCGGCATCGCCGATCGTGCTCCCGTTGGGTGCGCACAGTCCCACCTTGGACACGTTCGGTGGCGGACCTGGTACGGTCGCGATCCACGGCTGGCCGAATCCCCACGTCTTCGGGGCGGCGATCAGCGCGGGCTGCGTCCGGGTGCCGAAGACCGCCCTCGCCGATCTGCAGAAGGTTCCGCTCGGGACGCTCGTCCTGATCGACAGCAAATAAGGAGATTCCGTATGCGACGACAGTTGACTCCGACGATTCTCACGGCCGCGGCCGTGGCAGGCGTCGTGACGTTCAGCCTGGTCGCCAGTGCGCCGGCCGGCAACGCCGCGGCCCGCCCGTCGTCGGCGTACGCCGTGAGCGCGGAAGGCCAGGTGCCGATCGCGAAGACGCCGTACGCCGAATCGCTCGACGGGAAGCGGCAGACGACGTCCGCGCTGGAGCTCCCGAAGAACCCGCTGCTCTCGGTCCGGGCCGGTACGGCGACCGCGGGCAACGACTCGGCGTCGGTCGAGCTGTTCGACATCGTCGTCGGTCCGGACATCCTCAGCCAGGTGCAGATCCCGCCCGAGCTGAAGCAGCAGTGCGCGAGCCTGCCGAAGACCGGCGCGGACGACCTGCCGCTGCCGGATATCGCGCTGCCCGACCTCGGCCTGCCGCTGCCGAAGCTGAGCACCAAGGACCTGCCGGTCAAGAACCTCCCCGACCTGTGCAACCTGCTGCTCAACCCGCCGAGTTCGCTGCTCGCCATCGACTCGCTCAACGTCTACTGCTCGGGTGATTCCGGCGGCGTCGACCTCGGTGCGGTGACGCTGCTCGGCCAGACCCTGAAGCTGCCGAGCACCAAGCAGGGCGCGTCCTTGCCGTCGAACCCGCTGGCGGCCATCAGCGTCAACAGCCAGGGCAAGCACTCGGACGGCTCGTTCACGATCACCGGCCTGAGCATCAACCTCGGCGGCGGCACCGAGGTCATCAACCTTGCCTCGGCCACCTGCGCCAAGCCGGCCGCCAAGCCCAAGCCCACCCCGAAGCCGACCCAGCCGGACGTCCAAGCTCCGCCGGTCGACCACGTCCCGGCGGCGCCGGTTCCGACCCCGGTCAAGACCCACCAAGCCGTCACCGGCTGATCATGTGAAAGGCCCCGACCGGCTTCGGTCGGGGCCTTCTCAGTTAGAGCTTCACACCCAGCAACGCGTCGACTGCCAGCGCGATTAGTGCAGGCGCTTCATGGTCGTCGCCTTCGCTCTCCGCCCAGGCATCCACGGCAGCCAACGCAGCGACCGTGTCCAGATCGTTCGTGAGCGCCGCCCGCAGGGCATCGACCGCTGCCGCACCATCAGGCCCGGACCCGCGGCCAACAGCGCCACGCCACACGTCCAGCCGTTCCTGCGCCGACGTCAGATCGGTCGGCATCCAGAACCAATCGGTGCGGTAGTGATGCGTGAGCAGCGCCAGCCGGATCGCCATCGGATCCGCACCCGCGAGCCGCTCCTTCGACACCAGCACCAGGTTGCCCTTGGACTTCGACATCTTCTCGCCGTCCAGCCCGACCATCGCCTGGTGCACGTACGCCCGCGCGAACGGGTGCTCGCCGGTCGCGACCTGCGCACCGCTCGCCGACATCTCGTGGTGCGGGAAGATCAGGTCCGTCCCGCCGCCCTGGACGTCGAACGTCATCCCGAGGTACTTCAGCGCGATCGCCGAGCACTCCACATGCCACCCCGGCCGGCCGCGTCCGAGCCCCGAGTCCCACGAGGGCTCCCCCGGCCGCTCGTGCCGCCAGAGCAGGCTGTCCAGCGGATCCTGCTTGCCCTCGCGATCCGGGTCGCCGCCGCGCTCCTCGAACAGCTCCCGCATCGTCTCGCGGTCGTAGTTCGACACACCGCCGAACAGCGGGTCGGTCTTCACCGCGAAGTACAGATCGCCGTCGACGGAGTACACAGCGCCGGCGCGGCGCAGGTCCTCGACCGCGTCGGAGACCAGGTCGATCGACTCGACCACGCCGATGTAGTGCTGCGGCGGGATCACCCGCAACGCGGTCATGTCGTCGCGGAACAGCTGGATCTCCTGCGCGGCCAGATCGGTCCACTCGACGCCGGTCGCCGTCGCCCGTTCGAGGAGCGGATCGTCGACATCGGTGATGTTCTGCGTGTAGTGGACGTCGTACCCACTGTCCCGCCACATCCGGTTGATCAGGTCGAACGTGACATACGTCGCCGCGTGACCCATATGCGTCGCGTCGTACGGCGTGATGCCGCACACATACATCCGCGCCGTCGCGCTGTCGACGGGCGGCACCTCGACCAGGCCGCGGGAGGCGGTGTCGTAGAGGCGCAGCCGCCGGGCCGGCCCGGGTACGACCGGGATGTCTGGTTTCGTCCACGCCTGCATGTGTCGGAGCTTATGCCAGTCCGATTTTCAATGACGCGACACGGTTCCAATCTGTGGTCCGTCCACCGGCTGGCCCCCTGGTCCCGCTAACGTCGCGAACGATGAGCGCTGACTTCGGTTCCGACTTCCAGGCGTACGGCGGCTGGATCGCCGCGGCCGCGATCCAGCAACAGGACCTCTTCAACGAGGTGGTGGGCCCCGGCTCGTTGCACGCCGACCTCGACGCGCGGACGCTCACCAGCGACCGGACTGCCCTCGGCGGCGTCTCGCTGCTCGGCAGCTTCTCGCACCAGGACAACACCTGGCTGTGGGGCTGGGCGAACCCGGGCTTCGGCCCGGACGCGCCGGCAGTCGCGCCGACCGTCGCGATCCGGCAGTTCGGCGGCAGGCACGGGATCGACGAGTTCACCACCGGCAGCCTGGACCTGAGCGGGTTCCCGCAACCGGCGCAGGCCGCGATCACGCTCGCGATCACCGCGGGCGCCGTACTCGCTGGTCGTGGGGTCTGGTCGACCGCGATCAACGAGGGTCGCGGGCAGGTGTATCTGCATGTCGCCGACGAGCAGCTGCCGCTGGCCGAGTTCGATGCGATTGCCACGCCGCGGCTGCTGATGACGGCTGTCAGCGTGTTCCCGTCCGACCATCGGCAGGTTGTCCGCGGGTACTTCCAGCACTTCGGCCTGCCGTACGACGAGGGGTCCGACGCGATCCGCGGTACGGCGCCGAACGGCAGCGTCGTCCTCGCGACCTTCGACGACCTCGGCCGGATCGGCAACGTGAACGTCGAGCCGAAGGTCTAGAACGCGGGCCAGGGAATCGCGGGCCAGTCGTCGCTCGGATACGGGAAGGTGCCGGTCTTCAGCAGGATCGCGCAGCGCTCGCGGGTCGCGGTCAGCTCGACCGTGGTGATCAGCTCGCACATTTGTTGCCCGAAGCCACCAGCGAGCTGATCCGCCAACCGGCGTACGTCGTCCAGCAGGTCGGCCGGGATCGGATCGCCGGCCCAGCCCCACAGGACCGTGCGGAGCTTGTCGTCGGCGTTGAACGTGACGCCGTGGTCCACGCCGTACACCCGGCCGTCGCCCGGGTTCAGCACGTGGCCGCCCTTGCGGTCGGCATTGTTGACCACGGCATCGAAGACGGCCATCCGCTTCAGAGCGTCGTTGTCCGCGTGGACGAGCGTGACCGGGTTGTGGCGGCCGTCGAGCGCCTCGAGTACGCCGACCCAGCCCTTCGGCACGCGACCTTGCGGAACGATGTCGACCAGCTCGGTCTCCGCGGGCCCGAGCTCGGCCTCGTCGATCCACAACTGCACCATGCCCTCGCCAAGCGGACCGTCCCGCAGCAGCGTCGGCGGCACGACCGACCAGCCGAGCGTCTCGGAGACGACGTACGCCGCGAACTCGCGCTGCGCCAGCGTGCCGTCGGGGAAGTCCCACAGCGGCCGCTCACCCTCGATCGGCTTGTAGACCACGGTCGCGGTCTCGCCGTCCAGGCTGACCGAGCCCTGGTACGTACCGTTCGAGGCCGCGACGAGGCGACCGTGCAGTGACAGCTCCCCGCGGGCGAGCAGGTCGGGATCAGTCATCATTCCGGCAGGTGTCGGCGGTAACCGTTGGCCCGCGGGCAGATGTGTCCGTCCGCGTCGATCGGCCGGCCGCAGAACGGGCAGCTCGGGCGGCCGGACGCGACCAGCGCGACCGCGCGCCGGGCGAACGCCCTGGCCTGCTCCTCGGTGATCCGGACGATGAACACCTCGGCGTCGTCGGACTCCATCGCGGCCGTGACCGGATCGGTCTCCTCGAGGTCGGCCTGCTCACCGGTGACGACCGCGAACACCTCGATCACCACGCGCTCGGCGTCGGCCTCCCAGGCCAGCGTCATGGTGCCGGCCCGGAACTCCTCCTCGATCGGCTGCTCCAGCGGCGAGGTGTCGTCGGCGGCGGTCTGCGTCACCGGATCGCGGTCGAAGCGCCGGGCAACCTCGTCCAGCATCACGTCGAGCCGCTCCGCGAGCGCCATCACCTGTTCCTTCTCGCACGCGACCGACGTCAGCCGTTGCCCGGCCCTGGCCTGCAGGAAGAACGTCCTCGCACCGGGCTCCCCCACGGTGCCGGCGACGAACCGCTCGGGGTCGTCGTAGGTATGTACAACTCGCGCCATATCTAGACCCTATTACCGTCCGCCGACTACTGCGTCCGAGGACTGCTTCTTGGGCTTGCCTTTCGCTGTCGGCTTAGGAACCAGTGACGCCAGCTCGCTGCCGGAGTCGTTCAGGCGGACCAGGAACGGGCGGGTCGCGGTGTAGGTGATGATCGTGGTCGACGCCGTGTCCACAACGATCCGCTGGAACGTGTCCAGGTGCTGGCCGAGCGCATCCGCCACGATCGCCTTGATCACGTCGCCGTGCGAGACCGCGACCCAGATCGCGTTGTTGCCATGGGACTTGGCGAGCTCCGCATCGTGCGCTCGTACGGCGTCGACCGCGCGCTGCTGCATCCCCCGCATCGACTCGCCGTTCGGGAACGTCACCGCCGACGGGTGCTGCTGGACGACGGCCCACAGCGGATCCTTCGCCAGGGTCGCGATCTTCTTGCCGGTCCAGTCGCCGTACCCGCACTCGGTCAACCGCCGGTCGGTTGCCGGACGCAACACGTGCTCGGGATGGTGCTCGGCGTGGTGCTTGGCGATCGCTGCGGCGGTCTGCCTGCACCGCTCGAGCGGCGAGGTGACGATCGCGGCCAGCGGCAGCTCGGCCAGCCGCTCCGCCACCGCCTCGGCCTGTTTGATGCCGGTCTCGTCCAGCTTCACACCGAGCGTGCGACCAGCCAGCGTGCCGGACGTATTCGCGGCACTACGGCCGTGACGGACCAGAATCACCGTGGGCATGGTGAGCACGTTATCCGGTCCGGCAAGTCGGGGTGCCATCATGGGTTACGTGATCGTGGACTGCGGGGTGTACGCCGAGGGGGAACGGCGGGATCTGCCCAAGGATCCCGAGACCGTTGCCCAGGCCATCGACGACGACCACGACTCGTTCGGGTGGATCGGGCTGCACGACCCGTCGGACGCCGAGATGGAGCGGGTGCAGCGGCTGTTCAACCTGCACGACCTTGCCGTCGAGGACGCGCTGCAGATCCACCAGCGCCCGAAGGTCGAGCGGTTCGGCGACATGATCCTCGTCGTACTGCGGACCCTCTGGTACGTCGACGAAGGTGACGCGGTCGAGACCGGGCAGGTGACCGCGTTCATCGGGGAGCGGTACGTCGTGACCGTGCGGCACGGGGAAGGCGGTGAGCTCGCCACCACGCGGCACGAGCTGGAGGAGCGCGCGTCAATGCTCGGGCATGGGCCGGCCGCCGTACTGTGGGCGATCTGCGACGCGATCGTGGACCAGTACGAGACCGTCGCCGAACAGGTCGAGTTCGACGTCGACGAGATCGAGAGCTCGGTGTTCTCGCCCGAGCGGACCAGCGACGCGGAGCGGATCTACCGGCTCAAGCGCGAGGTGCTCGAGATGCGGCGGGCGATCGATCCGCTGCGCGAGCCGATGGAGGAGTTCGCACACGGCGTCGCCGGCCTCGGGCCGAAGGCAAGCCCGTTCTTCCGCGACGTCGCCGACCACCTCACCCGCGTATCCGAGCAGACCGAATCCATCGACATCCTGCTCCAGTCCGCGCTGAACGCACACCTCGCGCGGGTGTCCGTCCAGCAGAACGACGACATGCGAAAAATCTCAGCCTGGGTTGCCATCGCGGCGGTCCCGACGATGCTGGCGGGCATCTACGGCATGAACTTCGACAACATGCCAGAACTCCGCTGGCACTTCGGCTACTACGCCGTTCTCCTCCTGATGGCCGTCGTCTGCTCCACCATGTACGCCTTCTTCCGCAAGGTCGGCTGGCTCTAGGTAGCGGTGATTGTGCTGGTTGCCAGCAGGATGACCAGGACGATACCGAGCAGGATCCGGTAGAAGGCGAAGACCTCGATGGTGTGTTTGGCGACGAAGCGGAGCAGCCAGGCGATCGAGGCGTAGGCGACGATGAAGCTGACGACCGTGCCGACGAGCAGAGGTACTGCGCCTACGTTGCCGTGGAGCGCGTCCTTCAGCTCGTAGACGCCGGCGCCGACGAGCGCCGGGATGCCCAGCAGGAATGAGATCCGGGTAGCCGCGACTCGGTCCAAGCCTCGGATAAGGCCGGCGGAGATAGTGGCGCCCGAGCGGGAGATGCCTGGAATCAGCGCTAGGCATTGGACCAGGCCCATGACGAGCGCATCGACGAAGGTGATGCGGGTCAGCGGGCGTTCCTTGGTGCCGATGCGTTCGGCGGCGACCATCACGATCGACCAGCCGATCAGCGCGGCGGCGACCCACCACAAGCTGCGGAGGGGGCCGGAGATGAGGTCGCGGGCGAGGAAGCCGACGATCACGATCGGGACCGAGCCGACGATGACGTACCAGCCCATGCGGTGGTCGAACTCGCCGCGGTGTTCGGGGTTCGCCAGGCCGCGGACCCAGGCGACCGCGATGCGCGAGATGTCTTTCCAGAAGTACAGGACGACCGCGGCGATCGCGCCGACCTGGATCACCGCGGTGAAGCCGGTGATCGACGGGTCGTCGATCTTCAGGCCGAGCATCTTCGACACGATGGTCAGGTGCCCGGTGCTGGAGACCGGGAGGAATTCGGTCAGGCCCTCGACGATGCCGAGGATGATGGAGTCCCAGATCGTCATCAGCCCGCGACCCCGGACAGCTCGAGCGCCTCGGCGGCGGTGTGCAGGTCGGCGATCCGCTGCTCGACGGTCGACGCGAACGGCGTCAGCGCGACAGTCGTCGCCCCGGCCTCGGCGTACGCCGTGAGCTTCTCGGCCATCCGCTCCTTCGAACCGAGCAGCGAGATCGAGTCCAGGAACCCGAACGGTACGGCGGCCATCGCCTCGCGGTGCTTCTTGTCCAGGTACAGGTCCTGGATCTGCTTGGCCTCCTCGGCGTACCCCATCCGGATCGCGAGCGCGTTGTAGAAGTTCTTCTCCCGGCTGCCCATGCCGCCGATGTACAGCGCCGCGTACCCGCGGACCGGATCAGCCGCGACCTGCAGGTCGTCCCCGGTCATCAGCGGCGTGGTCACCACCACGTCGAAGTCGTCGAGGCCGAGCTGACGGGCTTGCCGGCCCGCCTTGATGTGCGTCAACTGCTCTCCCAGGTAGGCAGGATCGTTCAGGATGCCGAGCCAGCCGTCGGCGATCTCGCCGGCCAGCTCGAGGTTCTTCGGACCGACCGCCGCCAGGTACACCGGCACGTGGTCGCGGATCGGCCGCACGGTCAGTTTCAGCGCCTTGCCCGGTCCGTCGGGCAGCGGCAAGGTGAAGTGCTTCCCCTCGTACGCGACGGTCTCACGCCGGAGGGCCGCGTTCACGATGTCAACGTACTCACGGGTCCTGAGCAGAGGCTGAGAGAAACGGACGCCGTGCCACCCCTCCGAAACCTGCGGCCCCGACACGCCGAGACCCAGCCGGAACCGGCCGTTCGACAGCCGGTCCAGCGTGGCCGCGGTCATCGCGGTCATGGCCGGTGTCCGGGCCGGGATCTGGAAAACGGCCGCGCCGACATCGATTGTGGTGGTCTGGGCGGCGATCCAGCTGAGCAGCGTGGCCGCGTCCGAGCCGTACGCCTCCGCGGCCCAGGTGACCGCGAAGCCGAGTGCCTCGGCCTCCTTCACAAGCCTCAGGTGATCGAGGTGGTCGTCGCCGCCGAAGACGAAGCCGATGTTGAGTCCGAGTCGCATGACTGGCGAGCCTAGCGAGAGGTTGTCGGTAGGCCGCAATAGGCTCGGGTCATGCAGCAGCGCTATCTCGGTCACAGTGGACTGGCGGTGAGCAGGCTCGGCCTGGGCACCATGTCGTGGGGCCGGGACACGGACGAGCATGAGGCGCGCGAGCAGCTGGCGGCATTCGTCTCCGCGGGCGGGACGCTGATCGACACGGCCGCGGCGTACGGCGATGGTGACAGCGAGCTGCTGATCGGGTCGCTGCTCGGCGACGTAGTGGACCGTGACGACCTGGTGATCGCGACCAAGGCCGGGTTCAGCGTCCGCCGGGGTGAGCGGATCACCGACACCTCCCGCGGCGCCCTGCTGCGCGACCTCGAGGGCTCGCTCCGCCGGATGAACGTCGACCACATCGATCTCTGGCAGCTGCACACCTGGTCCGACGACGTCCCGCTGGAGGAAACGCTCTCCGCGCTGGATCACGCGGTCAACTCCGGCAAGGTGCGGTACGTCGGCATCTCGAACTACGCGGGCTGGAAGTCCGCCCGGGCCGTGACCTGGCAGCAGGCGTGGCCGGGCCGCGCGATCCCGGTGTCGAACCAGGTGGAGTACTCGCTGCTCGCCCGGGACGCGGAGGTCGACGCACTCCGCGCCGCCGCCGGGCTCGGGATCGGGGTCCTGGCCTGGTCCCCGCTTGGCCGCGGTGTGTTGACCGGTAAGTACCGGACGGGCATCCCGGCGGACTCCCGGGCGGCGTCTCAGCATCTGTCCAGATTCGTCGACCCCTACCTCGACGCGCGGGCTTCAGGCATCGTGGAAGCGGTTGCCCGGGCAGCGGACGGGCTCGGCTGGACCCCGCTCGAGGTCGCGCTGACCTGGGTGCGGGACCGGCCCGGCGTGTCGGCGGCCATCGTCGGAGCCCGGACTGCGCTGCAATTGAAGTCGGTGCTCGGAGTGGAGGAACTCACCCTGCCGCCCGCGATCGCGGCGGCGCTGGAGGATGTTTCTTGAAGGTGTTGTTGTTCAGGTAGTCGGAGGTGCGGATGGCCGAATACGAGCTGCAGCAGTTCGAGGTGTCCAGGACGGAGTCCCGCGGTGCGGTGCGCAGATTGCTCACCGAGCACGCGGAGTACGGCGGGTGGGAGCTTGCCCGTCTTCGTCGCTATCCCGACGGCACCCGCCGCGTCTGGCTCCGCCGCCGCATCATCCGCGTGATGCGGACCCTCTGAGCAACACACTCACCAGCTCGCGTCGGCTCCCGACGCCGACCTTGTCGAACGACGCCCGCGCGTGCTCCTGCACGGTGTGCGGTGACAGGCACAACCGCTCGACGATCTGCCGCGTGGAGTAGCCGCGCAGCAAGAGCTCCGTGACCCGCTGCTGAGCCGGCGTGAGTCCGTGCAGATCGAGCAGCAAGGACCCCAGCTGACCCGGTGTGACCGGCTCCATCACGACGACAATCTGCCCGTCATCTCCGAGGCTCGATGCCTGAAGCTGTAACCAGTCGCCGGCCCGCGTCCTGACCTTCACCCTCGCGGTCGCCTGGTCGACCTGCATCCGCGCGGCCGCCGACCGGACGGCGACGGGCAGCGCCTCCGCCGACCCGAGCTCCGCGAGCCAGTGGTCCGCCTCGGCGCTCGACGACCGCAGCCGGAGGCGGGTGTCCAGCACAACCACTCCCGGCCCGACCCGCCGCCCACCGGCATACCATACGGTATGGTCTGTCGGGCTCGGGTCGGGTTCGTGCGGCTCGAAGGCGGTGGGGCGCAGTCCGAGGCGCAGGCCTTCGGCGAGGTGGGGCGCCAGGCGGCGTACGAGCTGGATCTCCTGGGTGGCGAAGCCTGACTCTGCGGTTTCGCGGTGTAGGCAGAGGACGCCCCAGCAGCGGCCGTTCGACATCAGGGCGGCGCGGAGTTCGTCGCCGAGACCGAGCGGGCGCATCAACTCGGCGTACCGCGGGCTGCTCCCCCAGTCGCCCTTCGTCGCCTGGCCCAGCGACCGCACCGGATCGCGGCCGCCGGCCAGTACGGCGAACTTGTTCACGTCGTCCTGCCCGAACTCGTTCGCGATGAACTGCTCGGTGATCGCGCCGAGCGGCTCGTCGACCATCGCCGACGTGAACAGCACCGTCGCCGGGTCCACCGTCGCGAAGAACGCCGCGTCGACCGTCAGCACACCCCGCAGCCGCGCGAGCACCTCGGACCGCAACTGATCGGCGTCCAGCCCGGCGTAACAGCGCTGGATCAGCACCTCAAGGCGATCCATTCCCCCCGCCCCCATGATCAGGATGCTACGCCCAGTTGCCGGAGGAAACCGAGGTCGTCGAGCCGGCCCCACCGTTCGACGATCAGGCCGTCCCGGAGCCGCCAGATGTTGATCCCCGGCAGGCTGACGGTCTTGCCGGTCGGCGGCACGCCCATCACCTCGCCGCGCTGCGTCCCGCCGGCCGTGAACCGCTCGACGACGACATCGCCCTCCGCGATCAGCGCGTGCAGGTCGCTGTGCCAGTCCGGGAACGCGGCTCGCATCATCTTGGCCGCGTCCCGCATCCCCTCCCGGTCCGCGGTGACGCCGAACGGCGGGTCGTTGTTGATGAAGTCCTCGGCCAGGTGGGTGTCCACGGCGCCGAGGTCCCCTTTGGTGAACAGTCCGTCGATGAAGTCCTTGACGACGGTTTTGTTGCTCTCTGTTGTGCTCATGCCTCGATCGTGCGCGGGGTTCTTCACCCGCAGTACCCCGATTAGTTGGGGTTCTGCCGATGAAATATCTCTGCGACAGAGGTAATCTCGAAGATGTGACCGAGACTCTCGCCGAGGACCTGCTGGCCGCGATCGGGCTGGTACGCCGCCGGCTCCGTCGTTCCGCGGGGCGGCCGTTGGCGCTCAGCACGCTGACCGGCTCGCAGGCGGAGCTGGTCCGACTCGTCCGGCGCAATCCGGGCATCTCCGTCGCCGAAGCCGCCGCCGAGCTCGGTCTCGTCGCGAACACCGTGTCGACCCTCGTCGGCCAGCTCACCGAGCGCCGCATGCTGCTGCGCGCACCCGATGAGACGGACCGCCGCGTCGCCCGCTTGACCCTGACCGAGCCGGCCCGCGAGCAGGTCGAAGCCTGGCGCGACCGCCGCGCCGCCCTGGTCAACGAGGCCCTCGACGGTCTCGCAGGCGAGGACCGAGACGCCATCCGAGCCGCCTTACCGGTCCTCGCCGTCCTCGCGGAGAGGCTACATCCGGACCAGGAAGCCCAGATGTCACACGCACACGGCGCCTTCAAATGACACGAAGGAGCGCGTTTGACGTCCTCCACCGCCCGAAGGCGGAGGATTCCAACCCCTGCGGGTTGAGGTTTGCGGTTCACGGCCGTGCCTTACTGCGCAAGAAGGCTCCCCGCACTGCCACGGCCCGCCCGGCCGTGGTTGCTGCTTGTACTTCGACTGCTGACTGCTTGCTTATCGCAGCCAGGGAGAACGCTACCTCGCCCGACCGACAAAACCTGAAGGGAGGGAGATGGCGTCTGTGCAGCTCGGTCAACGGACCGGGATCCAGCGCCATCAAACCTATGAGTGCCGAACCCGCGTCACCATCAGTGCCGGCCGCAGAGATCACCGGGCTGAGTCACCGGTTCGGCGATCATCTCGCGGTCGACAGCCTTGACCTGACCGTCGCGCCCGGCGAGTGCTTCGGTCTGCTCGGTCCGAATGGCGCCGGCAAGACCACCACGCTCCGGGTGCTCAACACGCTCTATCCGCCGCAGTCGGGCACGGTCCGCGTCTTCGGCCTCGATGTGCGCAGGGATGCCATGTCGGTACGTCGGATGCTCGGCTACGTCCCGCAGCAGCTGTCGATCGAGGGCGCGCTGACCGGCCGCGAGAACGTGTCGTGGTTCGCGCGGCTGTTCGACGTACCGCGGCGTGAACGGGCCGCGCGCGTGGCCGAAGTACTGGAGATCGTTGATCTGACGGATGCGGCGGACCGGCTCGCGTCGACGTACTCCGGCGGGATGGTACGACGCCTCGAGCTTGCGCAGGCGCTGGTGAATCGGCCCGCGCTGCTCGTGCTCGACGAGCCGACGGTCGGGCTGGATCCGGTCGCGCGGGACTCGGTGTGGGCGCGGGTTCAGGACATGCAGGAGCGGTACGGGATGACCGTGCTGCTGACCACGCACTACATGGAGGAGGCCGACATCCTCTGCGACCGGGTTGCGTTGATGCATCTCGGCCGGCTGCGGGCCCTCGGCTCACCGACTGATCTGAAGGCCGAGCTCGGTCCCGAGGCGAGCCTCGAGGACGTGTTCCGCCACCACACCGGCGAAAGCCTCGCGGCTTCGGAGAAGGGAGGCCTGCGCGATGTCCGTGGCACCCGTCGCACCGCCCAGCGCATGGGTTGATTCGCGGCCGCGAGCGGCGCTCCGGCTGTTGTCCAGGATCGGCACGTTCTGCCTGATCGAGCTGCAGAAGCTGCGGCACGACCGGACCGAGCTGATCACGCGCGCGATCCAGCCGATCCTCTGGCTGGTGATCTTCGGCCAGACGTTCAGCCGGATCCGCGCGATCCCGACCGGCAACGTCCCATACCTCGACTACCTCGCGCCCGGCATCATCGCTCAGTCGGCGCTGTTCGTCGCGATCTTCTACGGCATCCAGATCATCTGGGAACGCGACGCCGGCATCCTCACCAAGCTCCTCGTCACGCCCAGCCCTCGCTCTGCTCTCGTTGCGGGCAAGGCGTTCGCGGCCGGCGTCCGGACCATCTCGCAGGCGATCGTGGTCATCATCGTCGCCGCGCTGCTCGGCGTCAGCCTGACCTGGAACCCGCTGAAGCTGCTGGCCGTGCTCGTGGTCGTCGTACTGGGTGCAGCGTTCTTCTCGTGCTTGTCGATGACCATCGCCGGCCTGGTACTGCGCCGCGACCGCCTGATGGGTATCGGCCAGGCGATCACGATGCCGCTGTTCTTCGCGTCGAGCGCGCTGTATCCGATCGCGATCATGCCCGGCTGGCTGAAGGTCCTGAGCCACGCGAACCCGCTGACCTACGAAGTAAGCGCCCTCCGCGGCCTACTCATCGGCCAACCCACCAACTACCTATTGGACTTCGGTGTCTTGATCGTTGCCGCGATCGCGGGCATCTGTGCGGCGTCGGCGTTGCTCAGCCGCCTGGCGCGTTAGAGGTCGTGGCGGACCCAAACGTTCGGTTCGACGTAGACGGCGTGGTTGTGGCGGACGTCGACGTGGACGGGGACCAGGGCCTTGGGTACGACGACGTCGCCGGTCGTGTCGAACGGGAGATCCGTCCATCCGCGCCACTCGTCGAGCGTGCCGGCGATGACCATCGAGCGTGGGGCGACCTCGAGGATCGTGCCGCCGGCTTTGACGTGGACTCGCAGCCAGGGATCAGCCGGTAGACCGTCCGGCCGGCTTTGCTCGACGTACTCCGTCATTGGTTGGTGCGGGTCGGTCTTGCCGTTCGGGCGGACCGGGGCGTAGAGGGTGGTGTGGCCCTTGGCCTTGACCGCCTGGCGCATCGCGTCGAGCATCGCGTGGGACAGCCCGCGACCCTGATGCGAGGGACGGATCAGGATCTCCAGAGCGCTCGACACGTTCGGCTCGCGGTCGTGACGCAGGTCGGCGAAGCCCCACTGCAGGACCCGGTCCCAGCCGTCGGCCGGCAGCTTCGGACGGTCCTCGTCCGGGTAGACGAACGGGATGCTCCGGCCGTGCGCGACCGGCTCGTCGTCCTCCGTCGCGACCAGGCACTGGTCGGGGAAGTTCGCCGCCACCTGGCCCATCAGCGCGTTGCCGATCGGGTCGTTGAACATGAACTTCGGCCAGGTGTCGGCGAACTCGTACATCCGCTGGAGGTACTCAGGCCGCTCGGCCAGCGTGGTGATCACGATCGCTCGACTGTTCTCTGGCATGTTCCGCAGTCTGACACCGCACCAGGACGGTCAGCGACACAATTGCAGTGACGAGTCCGGCGCCGACCAACGTGTGCTCGGCGCCGAGCGTGGCGATGATCGGGCCGCCGCACAACATGCCCGCCGAGCTGCCCGCATTCGTGACGACGGTCTGCCCCGACAACAACGCGCGCCGATCGGCACCCGATGACTCCCGGGCGATCAATTGGGAGATCGCCGCATTCCCCACGGCGACGGTCAGGCCGGCGCCCGCTCCCAGCACGGCGATCGCCGGCGGTGTCGTCCACAGCCCCATGCCCACGAAGCACAGACCGACACTGGCCCACGCGATCGAAGCGAGCGGCACTGGTCTGACCCGTCGGATCACCGCCAGCGAAGCGGCCGAACCGATCAGCGAGCCGACGCCGTACCCGGTCATGCCGGCGGCCAGGTAGATCCCCGGACGCCCGCGGTCCTCGCCGAGGATCGACAGGCCGAGACTGAACGCGAACCACATCACGCAGCCGGTGCCGCGGACGATCCAGCCGTGGAGAACGCTCGGCCGGCCTTCGAGGCTCGCCCGGATCGACGGCGTCGCCGTACCGTCGGGGGCCCGCTCTGCCCGCACCGTGCAGGCGAGAAGACCGGCTACGAGTACTGCGACGGCCTCGATCCACAGCAGACCGTTGGTGAGGCCGGTCGACACGGCCAAGGCGCCGGCCGAAGGGCCGAGCAGCATGCCGATCCGGCGCAGACCGTCCTGCCACGTCAGCAGTACGACGGCCTGCCCCTCGCGCCAGCGGTCCCCGGTGTCGGCCAGGAGCGCTGATCGGCCCGGACTCGACAACGCATCGCCGAAGCCGAGGAGCAACCCACTCAGGACGAGCAGCCCTGGCGTGAGCAGCCCAACCTCGGCCGCTGCCGGTACGGACGCGAGCGCGAGCGCGGAGATCGCCGCGACCACCGCGAGGCGCGGACCGGAATCCACCCATTGGCGGGCCTTTCGCGCCCACCACGGCGACAACAGCATCGGTACGCCCGCGACGCCGCCGACCAGTCCGGTCGCGGCGACTGAACCGGTCTCCCGCAGGATCACCAGCGGTAGCGCGATCTGTGTGAACCGGAGCGCGAAGTCCGCCACTCCGCCCCCGGCCAGCAGCGCGATCGCTTCGGTCCGGGCCTTCATACCCTTGATTCTTTGCGAATCCGGCCCGCTCAGGTAGCCGTCGAGAGTTGGGTGATTGCCATAGGCTGAACCTATGGCCTCATTACCCGCCGTCGAGGATCTGCGTCTGGTCCAGGCGATCAGCCGGACCGGCGCCGTCGCCACCGCCGCCCGTGAGCTGCGCATCTCGCAGCCGTCGGCGTCGCAGCGGCTGAGCCGGCTGGAGCGGACCTGCGGCGCCAAGCTCTTCGAGCGCGACACCCGCGCCGCCCGGCCGACCTCGGCCGGCGCCGAGCTGAGTCGCCGCGCCGACCACATCCTGCGTCACCTCGAGGAGGTGTACGACGCGACCCGAGCGGCAGCGACCGGCCAGCGCCTGGTGATCGGCACCTTCGGGGGCCTGTCGCCGATCCTGTTCCCCGTCCTCGACGCCGCGCTGCCCGACCTCGACATCGAGCAGCAGGTCGACCACGGGCACTTCCTGGTCGAGCGTGTCGCCGAGGGCACGATGGACGCTGCCTTCATCGCGATCGCCGAGCAGATGACGCTCCCCCGCGGCACCGTCGCCCGGCGGATCGGCTACGACGACCTCGTCCTGTTCGTCCCGTCCGGCGCCCGGCCGCCTGGCCGCGGCCGGCAGCCGCTCAAGGGGCGGCCGATCGTGTTCGCGACCTACGATCGCGGGGTCGACGAGATCCATGCGCGCCTGGTCGCCCTGGGCGCGACTCCGCGCCGCGGCGTCAACCTCGGCACCACCGTCGCCATGGCCCGCCGCCGCGCCCACTTGGCCCTGGTTCCTCGCACCGCCCTCGCCACCGAACTCCGCCCGGGCGAACACCTAGCGACCGCGCCGTTCCGCTACCGCCTCACCCTCTCCGTGGTCACCACCCCAACCCCGCCCAAGTCCCTCATGGCCCACCTGCCCGACCTCCGCGCCACGTTGAACTTGTCGTGAACACCGGTGAGTCGGGCTGCTCGAGGCGGCAGACTCGGGGGTATGAACCTGGGGCGGTTGGCGCGTGGGCGGCGGGTGTTGGCGGGGTTCTGGGGTGCGACGGTCGTGCAGGTCGCGGCCGTTGCCTTTGACGTCAACATCCTCAAGCAGGCCAGCAAGGCGACGCTGATGCCGCTGCTGTGGCAGTGGTCGCGGACGCAGGATGCACCGCCGCTGCTTCAGGCGGCGTTGCTAGCGTCTGCGGCTGGGGATCTCTTGCTCGAGACTGATGCGCAGTTGGCCGGGATCGCGGCCTTCGCGGCGGCGCATGCGTGTTACCTCGCGGTGTTCCTCGCCAACCCGGCGCAGCGGTCGTGGCGGGTGCTCGCGGCGTACGCGGCGCTGTGGGCAGCCTTGATCGCGGTCCTGTCCCCCGGGCTCGATGGCCGGCGGGTGCCGGTGGCGGCGTACGCGTTGTTGCTCACGGCAACTGCGGTCGCGTCGCGCTGGCACAACTCGCGGAGCGGCGTCGGCGGCGCACTGTTCCTGATCTCGGACGCGTTGATCGCGCTGCGGATGTCCGGGCGGGACTTCCCGGGCCGCGGCGCGCTCACGATGTCGACGTACGCCGTCGGTCAGTACCTGCTGACCTCGGGCGTGACCAAATCTGACCGGTAGTGGTCATCCTCGTTGACCCTGCGCCGCGTGCGCTGTGGGGTGAAGGGTATGGCGACCGTCGACGACGTACGACGACAGTTCCGGAACCCGCCGCCCGAGGGGCGGCCGATGATGCGCTGGTGGTGGTTCGGACCGTCCATCGAGCGAGACGAAATCGACCGCGAGCTGGCCGCGATGGCCGCCGCGGGACTGGGTGGCGCCGAGGTCTCGTTCGTCTATCCGATGGGGCCTGTGACTGCTTCTTTCGGCTCACCGGAGCTGCTCGAGTTGGTCGGGCACGCTGCGCGGACGGCGCGATCGCTCGGGCTGCGGTTCGACGTGACGCTCGGCAGCGGTTGGTCGTACGGCGGCCCGCACGTCGGGACCGCGCATGCCGCGCGGCAGTTGCACTGGGATCGGCGGGAGATCGGCGCGGCGGCGTACGACGTACCGATCGTTGCTGCCTGGCCCGGTGACGAGTTCGTCGCGGCCTTCGTCGGCGAGGGAGGGCTCGGCGCGCCGTCGTCGTACGTCGAGGTGCCGGTGCGCGACGGAGTGATCGAGGTGCCGGCCGGCGGTCAACCGCGGGAGGTGTTGATCGCGACGTCGCGGGTGACCGGGCAGAACGTGAAGCGGGCCGCAGTCGGTGCGGAGGGGCACACGCTCGATCACTACTTGGCGGCTGCGGCTTTGGAGCACATCCGCTGCGTGGCGGAGCCATTGTTGAAGGCCGCGACGCCGGAGCTGCTCGGGTCTGTGTTCTGCGACAGCCTCGAGGTGTACAAGGGCGACTGGACGCCGGGGATCTTCGAGGAGTTCGCCAAGCGCCGGGGGTACGACCTGCGGCCGCGGCTGTATGAGCTCTTCGTCGACAGGGGTGAGTGGAGGCAGCTGCGGATCGACTTCGGGCGGACGCTGTCGGAGCTGTACGAGGACAACTTCCTGAAGGTGTTCCAGCAGTGGGCGGCCGGGCACGGCGTACCGTTCCGCATCCAGAGCTACGGCGAACCGCCGGCGACGATGAGCAGCTACCGGTTCGCGGACATGTTCGAGGGCGAGGGCTGGGGCTGGACGCGGATCCCCGAGACTCGCTGGGCGTCGTCGGCCGCGAACATCTACGGTCGGTCGGTCGTGTCGGCGGAGGTGTGGACCTGGGTCCACTCGCCGTCGTTCCGCGCGACGCCGCTCGATCTCCAAGGTGAGGCGCACGAGCATTTCCTGTCCGGCGTCAACCAGCTCATCGGCCACGGCTGGCCGTACTCGCCGTCGAACGGACCCGGCCTCGGCTGGATCTTCTACGCCGCCGGCACCCTCGACGACCGCAACCCATGGTGGCCGGTGGCAACCGATCTGTTCGCCTCACTCCACCGCCTCTCCTGGCTCCTCCAGCAAGGTACGCCGGTCCGCCCGGTCAAGATCTACATCCCGGCCTCAGACGCGTACGCCGACACCGGCGTCGACGAACCGAACAACCTGTACCGCGTCGTACGCCGCCTGATCCCCGAAAGCATTCCCCGCACCATCCGCGAGGCGGGCCTCGACTTCGACCTGATCGACGACGACGCCATCTCGGTCGTGGATCCCGCTGACGTCCCGCTGATCGTCGTACCAGAAGGAGCCACGACGCCTCCGGACACCCAGCGTTGGCTCGACGCTGTGGTTGCCTCCGGCGGGCAGGTGGTCACCGATCCTGCAGAACACTTGCCGACGGCACCGATCACACCACCTCCCGGCGTCGGCGTCGTCCATCGCCGCCTCGACGACGGCGACTTCTACTTCGTCGCCAACACCGGGGCCGAGCCTCGCACGCTGACCTTCGATGAGCCGATGGACCACTGGACCACTCACGAGCCGGTCACCACGCTCACGCTGCACCCCTACGAATCCGCCGTCCTGTCCCCGACCGCCGCGACCGCCACCGTCGCGCCTACCGACCAACTTGTCGGAGAGGTCCAGGGCAACTGGTCGGTTGCCTTCGACAACAACATTCGCTCCGTCACGCTCCCCCATCGCTGGGAGGACGACCCGGAGCTGGCGACGTACTCCGGCTCTGCCGCCTACGAAGTCGAGCTGCAACTGGAGCAGACCGACGGCACCGTCTTTTTGGACTTCGGCCCCGGCGAGCCCGTCGCCCCCGACAGCGAGCCGTATCTGCCGAGCAACTCCTACCGCGCTCTCATCACCCCGCCGGTAGGCGTCGCCGCCGAGATCTACCTCAACGACACGCCATGCGGCACGCTCTGGGCTCCGCCGTACCGCGTCGACCTCACCGACGCCGCGCGGGTGGGCGCCAACGTCCTGCGCATCGTCGTACACAACACAGCGGCGAACGCGCTCTCCGCCGACCAGCACCTGCTGGAAGCGGCAGCTGACGTGACGGCGCAGTTCGGGCGACGGTTCGACCTGCAGCACGTCGAACACGCGGCCGACTACCTCAACTCCGGCCTACTCGCCGTACCGACGATCATCCGAACCAGCTAGTCCGCGGCGCGCGCCTCGGCGAGGCGTTCGTGGTGATGGATGACCTCGGCGATCACGAAGGCGAGGAACTTCTCGGCGAAGACCGGGTCGAGACCGGACTCCGCGGCGAGCGCGCGGAGCCGGGCCACCTGCGCCTGCTCGCGGGACTTGTCGGCCGGCGGCATCCCTGTCCGGGCCTTGAGAGCACCGACCTGCTGGGTGCACTTGAAGCGCTCGGCCAGCAGATGGATCAGCGCGGCGTCGATGTTGTCGATGCTGCTGCGGAGCCGGGTGAGCTCCTCGGGGGCGTTCTCTGCCGTCACGCTCTTACCTTCCCAGGCCGCCGGTCCGAGCTCACGCCTGATCCAGGAAGCGGTCCAGCACCCGCGAGCCGAATTCCAGCGACGCCGTCGGCACCCGCTCGTCGATGCCGTGGAACATGCCCATGAAGTCCAGGTCCGGCGGCAGCTGCAATGGCACGAACCCGAAGCACCGCACGCCGAGCCGGCTCCACGACTTGGCGTCCGTACCACCCGACATTAACAGCGGAGCCGTGCGCGACTGCGGGTCCTCGGCAGCGAGGCACGCCTTCATCGCCTCGACCAGCCCGCCGCTGAACTCGGTCTCCAGCGCGATGTCGTTGACGACCGTCTCCCGCTGCACCTTGTCGCCGAGCAGCTCGTCGATGGTCGCGTAGAACTCGTCCTCGTACCCGGGCAGGAAGCGACCATCGATGTGCGCCTCGGCGTCGCCGGGGATCACGTTCACCTTGTAGCCGGCGTTCAGCATCGTCGGGTTCGAGGTGTTGCGGATCGTGGCGCCGAACATCCGGCTGAACGTGCCCAGCTTCGCGAGCGTCGAGGTCATGTCCTCGGGATCGAGCTCGACCCCGAGCACGTCCTCCAGCGTCTTCAGGAACTCGCGCACCGTCGGCGTGATCCGCAACGGCCACTCGTGCCCGCCGATCCGGGTGACGGCCTCGACCAGGTTGGTGACGGCGTTGTCGTTGTTGACCATCGAGCCGTGACCTGCGGTACCGCGGGCCTTGAGCCGCATCCAGTTCATACCCTTCTCGGCCGTCTCGATCAGGTACAGCCGCAGGTCGTCCTTGACCGTGATCGAGAACCCCCCGACCTCGCCGATACCCTCGGTGCAATCGGCGACGGTGTCCGGGTGATTGTTGATCAGCCACTGCGCGCCGTACACGCCACCGGCCTCTTCATCGGCGGTGAACACCAGACGCACCGGCCGCCGCGGCTTCACGCCGGCGCGCTGACGGGCGCGGACCACCGACAGCACCATCGCGTCGAAGTCCTTCATGTCGACCGCACCGCGACCCCACACGCAGCCGTCGAAGATGTCCCCGGAGAACGGGTCGACCTTCCAGTCCTTCGGGTCCGCCGGTACGACGTCCAGGTGCCCGTGCACGAGCAGCGGGTCCGCATCCTGGTCCTCGCCGTCCCAATGGGCGACCAGCGTCGCGCGACCCGGCTCGGACTCGTAGATCGTCGATTCGATCCCGACCTCGTCCAGCTTCGCGGCGACATACTCGGCCGCGACCCGCTCCCCGTTGCTCTTGCCGTTGCCGTAGTTCGTGGTGTCGATCCGGATCAGCTCACTGCAGAGCTCCACCACCTCGGCGTCGGGGGCGTACGACGGACGGTCGCTGGGGTTCGTCATGGGGCCCATCCTCCCCCACCGCGACGATCAGGGCACCCCGAGGTCGGGTCAGACCAGCGTGATCGAGTCGCCGGAGATCGTGATCTCTTTCGGCGGCAGCGGACGCGGCGCGGGTCCAGCCACGACGGAGCCGTCTTTGACGGAGTACTTGCTGCCGTGGCAGGGGCAGTCGATGGTGCCGTTGGCAACAGTCGTGACCTGGCAGCCCTGGTGGGTGCAGGTGCTGCTGAACGCCTTGAACGTGCCTTTCACCGGCTGCGTGACGACAACCTGGTTCTCGTCGAAGATCTTGCCCTCGCCGACCGGGATCTCCTCGGTCGTCCCGAGTACGGCGTTCGCGGGCGCGGTCTGGGTCGGTGCGTTCTGCGGCGGCGGGTTCGAGGGTTCGCCGTACTTCGAACAGCCGGCGGCGGTCGCTCCGAGTACGACGGCCAGCACTGCGCGGCGGCCTGGTTGCTCCGTCATCGGATCACTCCGAACGTCGTGAAGAACCACAGCGCCGAGGTCAGCCAGAGGCCGATCAGCGCGGTGAACAGGGCTCCGCCGACGACGGGCAGGAGCCACTTGGGGGCGTCGGTCCGGGTGAGGGTGAGCATCTTCGCGACGAACGCGCCGTAGAAGAAGCAGCCGAGCAGCGAGTGGATCAGCACGCGCGGTTCGCCGTACTCGAAGCCGAGTGCATAGAGACAGTGCGCGACCACGGGCAGCGTGACCGCGACGGCGGCGCGGCCGGACCAGCGGTGGAGCGGCGCGACTTTGGGGCGGCCGTGGTACAGGGCGTAGGCGCTGACAACCTGCACCAGGCCCAGGACCGCGGCGAGCGTGGCGAGCCAGGTCTTGACGGATTGGAAGCTCGAGAAACCGGCGATGTTGATCGCGACGCCGGCCGGATCGTGGAGGCGGCCGTAGACACCGAGCGCGACGGCCGCCGCCGCGCCGGCCGCCAGCGGTACGGCGATCGTGGTCGCTTTCTGGACCTGTGCTGTGCTCATCAGAACGTCTCATCTCCGACGACTGCTTGCGCGGTCACGGGTACGCCGTTCACCGTCGCGGCGCGGGTGGTGGTGTCGAGCGGCGGGGCGGGCGCCGGCGTACCGTCGTCGTCGACGCCGACCTGCTTGCCGTCGGGCAGGACGATCCAGCCGATGGTGCTCTTGGAGTTCTGCCCGCGGTAGAGGCCTGCCGGCGGGCCGGCCTTCGCGATCGAGAACCGCAGCGTGCGACCACTGAGCGTGAAGGTACCGGTGGCAGTGTTGTTGGTGATGGCGGCGGTCAGGCGCTCGCCGGTCTTGGAGCGCAGTACGAGCTGGCCGTTGCGGTAGGTGCCGGTCAGCCAGGCTTCGAGGCTCCGGCCGTCGCAGACGTACGCCGCGGCTCGGTCGCCCTTCGTCGCGATCGCCAACGAGGTTTGACGTTCGTTGGTCCGACCCGCGTAGACCGCGGGCGGTTTGGCTGTCGCAGTCGTCGCCGGCGTTGTGCTGGGCGGCGTCGTTGTGGGCGGCGGCGTGGTCCCGGGTGCCGTCGGGGTGACGGTGCCTTGGGCGGCCGGCGTGGCCGCGGGCGGGCTGCTCGCGGGTGTCGGACTGCCGGTCTGGGTGCTGTTGACCACCAGGAACCCGACCAGCCCGACGGCCGTCGCCGCCAACGTCACCAACGGACTTCGCTGCCCCATCGCCGCCCCACCCCGAGCCTCGTCTCACCCCGACACGAGGATCCCGCCCGCCACCCGCCCGGTCAACGGCTCAGCGGTCAGAGCACCTTCAGGCCGTACATCTCGCCGAGCGGATCCGAGATCAGTTCGATCCGCGCGCCGTCGGGGTCGCGGAAGTAGATCGACGTACCGCTCTCCTCCTGGAACTCGACCCCGTTCGCGGTCAGGCTCTCCTTGAGCTCGTCCCACCGCCCCGGCTCGACCGAGATCGCCATGTGGTGCAGCCCGCCGAGCACCTCGGCGTACGGCCCGAGATCCAGCCCCGGGAAGTCGAAGAACGCCAGCAGGTTCCCGTTCCCGATGTCGAAGAAGAAGTGCGTCGAGCCCTCGTAATCCCGGTTGCCGACCATCTCGGTCAGCGGGAATCCGAGCACGTCCTGGTAGAACTTCACCGTCCGCTCGACGTCCGCACACAGCAGCGCTGTGTGATGCAACCCGCGCGCCGACGACCTCGCACCGGCCTTCAGATACGCCGCCCGGATCCGGTCCCGCTCCGCCTCGATGGCACGCAGGTCGATGTCGGTCATGCGATCCCCTCAGATCCGGAAGAACAGGTTCAGGTACCGATCCGCAACAGCCCGGTCGCCACGGATCGTACCGGCGTTGCTCCGGCCGAACGCGGTCAGCACGAAACTGCCCGGATCGAACTCGATCACCGCCGGCAGATCGCTGACGTCACCGTCCGCGTAGTCCATCCCGTCCGGGCCGACGCTCACCCGGGTGTCCCCGGCGTTCGGGCCGCTGGTGATCCGGATGCCGAGCTCGCACGGATCCTTGGCGCCGGTCGTGTACTTCCACAGCACGAACATGAACGGCACCAGCAGGTCGGCCGCCGCACCCGACAGCCCGTGAGCGCGGCCGGTCCCCTGCCGGATGTCCCAGGAGTGGACGCCGTAGTCCATCAACTGGAACGCCGGGTAGAAGAACGCCGGCAGCGGACCCATGTAGAAGTGCGGGACGGTGAACCCGCCCCACTCGTCGGGCCCGAGCGCGTCGAAGATCCCCATCACCTTGTCGAAGTCGGTCCGCAGCCGCTCGACCAGCTCCTCCCGCGGCACCTCACGCAACGCGAGCGCCTGCCGGTCCACCCGCTCGGCCATCCCCGGCAGCCCGTACGCCGGCGGCACGTCGGCATGCGACCGGGCCGCGTCGAAGGCCACGAAGTACGCCTCGGTCGTGTCGGTGAGATGCGCCACCACATCCCGCACCTCCCAGTGCCCCGCCCCGGTCGGCGCCCGCCACACGTCGTCCGAGTCGACCATCCCGAAGAACAGCTCCGCCTCCTCCCGAACCACCCGGAGCATCGTCTCCTTACCCTCGAAGGCCATCCCGTTCCACGCGTCCACGACGCACCTCCTCCGCCCCAAACCCCTTCCTTGAATTTCAAACTACGCTGCCCCGACCCGCCCGTCACCACTCCGGCCGTCCGATGTGAATTCCACCCCTGGAGTTTGCTACTGTTCTCCGGTCGGCACCGCACCCCGGTGCAGACCACTCGTCCGGGTGGCGGAATAGGCAGACGCGCTAGCTTGAGGTGCTAGTGCCCTTTACGGGGCGTGGGGGTTCAAGTCCCCCCTCGGACACCGACCTTAACCACACGTGTGGTTGGGCTCATGAAGACCTCGGCCACCTGTTCTCGGTGGTCGAAGGTAATGGCCACACCGAGGGCCTTGTAGAGATCAGCAAGGTCCCCTCGATCCGCTCGCTTGAGCGCCTTTCCCACGTCGCCGAGTTCAGCGACCATCTGTTTGACTTCGGTCGCCGTGAGCCGGTCTGTGACCTCTATCGCATCCATTCCAGCCAGAGCCGCACGCTTTTCAGCGACGGCAGCGTTGTACTGACTCGTCAGCTGCTCCGGATCCCAGCCGGCCTCAAGCGCCCGCTGCAGCCGCGCCATCTCGGCCTCTGCCGCGACGATCCGACGCCTGAAGGCAACCTCCGCCACCTGGGCCGGATCCGGGCCATCCTGGGAGCCGACCAGGGCCGCCACAGTGCTGTCTAGATTCCGCGGGCTGAACAGCCCGCCGATCCATCGGTTCACCTGACCAGCGAGGCGATCTTCCCTCAGGTAGACAGTCGGCGGATGATCCAGCAACTCCCGCGCACCGGGCACCAACGTCCGTGCGGCGCAGCGATAGAACACCGCATGGGACCGCTTGGCGCCTTCCATCTTGCGGCCACAGTCCGCGTGCCTGATCGCCCCGCGGAACAGGTACGTCGGCACCGCGACCACCCGGGTCCGATCCGGCGATGATCGTCCGGCGCGGCTGGCCCCTGCCCGCGCCCGGAGCTCCAACTGCACTCGCGTGAAGTCCTCGACCGAGATGATCGCCGGATGCGCAGGCTCCCGCGACCGAACGATCTTCGCTTGAGCCGACCGCCGGAAGCGCACAACATGGCCCGCCGCGACATCGTCCGGATTCAGCAGTTCCTCGACCTTCTGCCACCGACCGTAGACCGCGAAGCCTGTGTAGCGCGGGTTATCGAGAATCGCCCGCACCGTCGAAGATTGCCATCCATCACCAGTTCGATGACGATTCTGACTCGGCGTATGAGCAGAAGGACAGGGAATCCCCTCCAAGTTCAACAGATGCGCGATGGACTTGTGTCCCATCCCATCCAGGAACAAAGCAAAGATCCCCTCGACCACCGGCGCCGCAACTTCGTCCAGTGCCAAGACCCGAAGCCGGTAGCCCTCCTGCGCCTTCCGCGGATTCGGGTGCACCCCACCATCAACAACTACATACCCGTACGGTGCCCGCCCACCCTGATGCTTCCCATCAATCAGCACCTGCGCAGCCATCGCCGCCCGAACCCGGCGCTGCACATGCTGCCGCTCACTCTTCGACAACCCGCCAGTGATCGTCATTGCCATGTCGTGCACCGTGTTGTCGGGTTCGAACCGACCGCCCAGGCTGGGGATCCACAACGACACGCCGTGCCGGTCGAACTTGGGCCACGTCAGGCTGAACTGGTTTCCGAACCAGCACCGAGTCGCCTCCCCGACTACGAGCCCATCCCAGCCGCGCGCGGGGTTCTTGAGGTCCCGCAGGATCTGCCCCGCCTTCTCACGCCGCTCCCAAGGCAACGACCGCGATTGGCCGATGTCGAAGTACTCCGCGACCACCAACCCACCGAGCGGCTCCACGAACCGCTGCGCCTCCCCCAATTGCCACGCCAGAGAAGTCCGCGGATCCTGGTTGTCCTCTGTCGAGCACCGCCCGTAGAACGCCAGCCGGCCGACACCGCTGCGGGAGGTGGCCTCGTTCGCGAGCGCCTCCATCCCCAATAACTCATCCAGGGTTGCCCACGGACCTGCCATATCGCCACTCAAGACGCCTCCTCTGTCGCACGCTTTGCTTTCGCCAGTCGTACAACAATCCGGCAGAGCACGCGAGCCGCCTGTGGACGCACCACCGGCGGCCGACGCGGAACATGCACCTGTACCGGCGCCTCACCGGCCGCCTGTCTCGAACTCCGTTCGCCTTCCATGCCTAATCAACGGCGGGCAGGACCAACATTCGCGGACAACCGAGCCACAACTTCCAATCGATCGACCCCGTGCTCGCAAGGACTGGGATTGATCGTTGCCGTTGACATCCAATACCGCTCAGCACCTATCGATGCCCATCAACATTTCCTAGAGGCGGATGATCCACTTGCCGTCCGGACTGGTGACCTTGGTTGTTTCCGGCGTGAGCTCCACGGTCAGATCATGGAGCGAGAACTGCCCAGCCTCTTCCCATCGCGCGCGGACCCGCTCCAGGTCATCCCACAGGCGAAGTGCGCCGCTTTGGTGAACCTTCCCCGTGCCTTCCTCAGCTCGCGCCCAAGATCCATCACCGGCCAGTAGCCAGACAATCGTCTTGCCGTCATCGTCTGTGGCCGACCGGTTCTCGATGTCTGCGCTGTCCAGCTCGTACAGCGCTCGCAACTCCCAATCGGTCCAGAGGTTCGGCACCGGCCCACGAAGTTCTCGCACCTCATCACCATCGGCGTCCCGGGCGTCGGAATAGACCGCGTCCAGCCGGGGTGGGTAGTTGGCGCCGCTGCGGGTACGCATGAAGCTGGCCGGATCGGATTGGACCGATCCGCGCGCCACCAGTCCACGCTCCAACTTTGCGGACACCAGAAGCGAGGTCTGGGCGATGGTTGTGACGATCTCTCCGCCGGGCCGCAGCGCGGCCAGCCATGACCTCGGTACCGGACGTACCGAGACCGTTGCAATCATTCGGTCGTAATCCCCCTCTGGAAGCTCGCCGGTGGCGTCAGCCACCACCATTCGGGGTCTCCGTCCGAAGCCTTCCAGCCTGTCGCGGGCGGCCTGAACCAGGTACGCATCCACATCGATGCTGGTCACCAGTTCGTCACCCAGCCGGTGTCCGAGAAGCGCAGCGGAGTATCCCGAGCCAGTACCGATGTCGAGCACCTGCTGACGCAGCTCGGGGTTGAGCAGGTGCAGCATCCTGACGATCAGGCCCGGCAACGTCGACGATGAGGTTGGCGCTCCCACAGCTCGATCCTGAGGCTTGGCAAGGTCGGCGTGGAGGCCACCGACCCTCGTCACAAGCGTCTCGTCCGCATACACAGACGCCCACGGATCGCTGACGTTCGGAGTTACAAGCTCCCACTCGAACGCCGGACTGTTCCTGATCCGGTCCCACCACTGGGGAACCAGCACATGACGAGGCGTGGCAACCACCGCGTCGTGCCACTCCGGCGCTGTTGCAGTCACCTCGGAGGCGAGCTTGCGAGCTGCTTCAGTCCAGTCGGTCACGCCTGCTGGTCCTTTCGTTGTAGGGCGTCGGCCATAGCCTCCACCATGGGGACACCGGCTTTGACTGCGAGCCAGTGCCATTGCCCGTTCGGGTTCACCTCGAAGAACACCCAACGACCATCCGGCGTCACGGCAAAGTCGAGGGCTCCGAAGAACAGCCCGAGCTCGTCCATCAGGAGCCGGACTCCCTTCTCTACGTCGACCGGCACATCCAACCGCCGATACGTCAGGGACGCATAGTCTGTGCGCCAATCGAGTTTGGCAGCCTCCGTGCCAGCGTGGATCGCGACCGGGAACATCCGGCTGCCGATCACAGTCAGCCGAACCTCGAATGCCTTCGGGACTCGCTCCTGGAAGAGGTGCGCCGTGCCGGCTAGCGCCTCGTCCAAATCACTAGCGCGCAACAAGGTGGTCGGGATGTAGCGGTGGCGCCTGTCAGGGGCCAGGACGCCTCCGCTCAGACCCTTATAGACCACCTCGTCGCTACCGATGAACTCTCGGGCGTGCTCCAGGTCGGACGTGATCACCGTTCGCGGGATCTCGAGGCCGGCGCGAGCTGCGACTGCGAGTTGCACCGGTTTGTAGTTGGCTGCCGAGTCCCGAGACGGGTGATTGATCCACCGTGCAGGCAAGGAACCAAGCACACCCAGCACGCCGACCCGACCTTCCGAGGCGGCGAACGCTCGCGCCTCGTCGGGCCAGTCCGGCGGTACGGCGAACTCGCCTGGGCGGCGCCACCACACCGAACTGATGGACTCCAGCTCGACGCGGCGGTCGCCGCTCAGCGATCCTTGCCAGCCCTGGGACCCGAGTGTGGCCGCGACCTTCGAGGAGACTGGAAAATCAGCCGTATCGTAACGGACCACACGTGCCCGCCGTCTCGTCAGCTCGTCCACAACTGCATCGGCGGTAATGTCACCGCGGCCGGTCAGGACCAGGACTGTACTCACCTCAGTAGTTGTCGGTCGCGTTGTCCGAGCCCGGCCGCTGACCGTCCCCGGTATCGGTCTCAGTGTTGGTCTCGGGCAGGGCATTCGTCAGCGCGTGATACGGGTTTCCACCCGCATCGAGGTTCATCTGAAGCTTGGCGCTGTACGAGATCGGCAGATCCACCTTCTTCGCCTCGGGCGGCGACGCGAGATGACGAACCCCCAACGGCACCACAATTCGGTCAGTACTCATGTAAATCTCCTTCTCCTAGTGACGGAATCTCCTGCAAGGCGGGGCGGACGTGGTGCAGGGACTGCACGCCCGTCCCGCCGCTCCTGGCCGCGATTTAGTCGCGGGGATCGTGGACGTCGTCGGCGTCGACCGCATGTACGACAACGCCGAGGTCATCCTCTAGCTCTGCGATCCGCTTGTCCTTCTCGTCCCCAAAGGCATCCAGGGAAGGCACCACAACTCCGGTTGCCTGTGAATGCCTGAGACCGGCAACGAGACTCAAGTAAGCGGGCGCAGCGTCAGCGTGGTCGAACAAGGGAAGCGAACCGGCACGCTCGAAGTACACCGTGCCGAGCTGTAGCCCGGCCCTCAGCGCGTAGCTAGATAGCTGCGCCTGCACAATCGTGTGGTGCCCGTGGCCTGCAAATGGTGCGAGCCGGGCATAGCCCAGCACCAAGGGCCGCAGTTGGACGACTTCCCCCATCACAACGCTCGGCATCAGTGGTCCTCGGGTTCGGACCGCATGACGTGATGACCTGAGGGCGCTCTCAGTTCCTCGACCAGCGCAGTCACGTCCCCATAAGGCTTGAGGTGGTACACGGTCGGAACTACGACCGCTGCGCCGTCTTGCCGCACCGCATCGCGCAGCCTGTTGAACGCTGTTGGAGCCTGGCCAGGCTCCTCCGTGAAAACCTTCGCCAGGCGGTAGTTCCAGCGCGCCGCGAACTCGGCCATTCGCCCGCGAGTATCAGCCGCCTCTCTCGGCGAGGTGAACAGCTCCTCGCAGAAGAAGCCGTACAGCGCGGGCCGCTCGTCGATAGTCGTCATGGCAGCAATCCCGCAATGCAATCGGCGCAGCGAGTGCATGGCCAGGCTCCACCGCAGCCGCCACATAAGCCGTCATTGCTCGCAGCCGGCACCGACAGCCCCGAGGACAACGGGTAGGCGAAGTCGTCCGCGGTTCGATTAGCAGGCAGCTCGTCAGGAAACAGGATCTCCGTCGCGCCACCGTGCCCGTGAATGCGCTCGATCGCCTCGACGCCTCCGGGCCAATACGCCACCGTCGGATCAGATCCTCGCCACCGCACAGACGCCGAGCCGTCGGTCCACTCCGCGCCCTCGGCCACGATGCCTGTGCCACTAACCTGCGATGGGTCGTAGTAGCGGATGAGCACGAAGGATCGCGGAGCTGTCAGGCTCATCGCTACCACTCCTTTGGTTGCTGGGATCTGCCGACATCGGCCCAGCACCAGACAACTCCCATTCGCTTCCATAGGAGTAGGACGATCAGGTAGCTATCGCGACGAACGCCCTAGGGTGATTCTTGAGCCGCGTCGCCTGGCGGACACGGAGGGTGAGCGCTACCTTGCAGAGATGGGAAGCACGCGCAACGTGGCTCTTGATGAGTGGATGGCCGAGCACGGGCACAGCTCCAGCAGCCTTGCCGAGGCACTCAATCACGCGCTGATCGAGCTGACTGGAACGCATGGCGGCCTTGATGGGTCATCGGTCCGAGACTGGAAGGCCGGCCGCGTCAGGTGGCCCAAGACGGCCAGCCGCAGGGCGCTGGAGGCCGTCACAGGCCTGCCCGTCACTGCCTTAGGGTTCGTACCACGGGGCCAAACTTCGCCCAGCCCGAGCATGACGCCGCAGGAGGTCCCCGACATGAAGCGCCGCAACTTCGTCGGCGGTATCGCAGCGGCTGTGGCTGTGGCATCAAGCGCTCCCGGCACCGGGCAACGCCGTCTCGGCATGAGTGATGTTGACCGACTACAGCAGCGCTTCGCAGAAATCATTGCCAGCGACCACCGTCACGGTGGACAACTGGACATCGAGCAGCGAGCCGGCCAGCTCGCTGAGCAAGCCCTCAACCTTCAGAACTCGGGCAGCGCTACCCAGCGCGTACGCAGCAGCCTCTACGCCTCCGCCGCGGCCTTCCGTTCCTCGGCCATGTGGGCTGCCATCGACGGCCGCAGGTTCGACGCCGCCAAGGTGCACATGCGCGAAGCTCAGGCCCTCGCAGAGATGTCCGGTGAGCAGGCAATCAAGTTCCGCATCTGGAGCCACGCGGGGACCCTGTACCGGCACACAGGTCGGCCTGCTGACGCGCTCGCCGCCAACGATGTCGCACGCAATCTGCACCTCACTCGCCGCGACCCGCTGTTTGCATCACTTGGCCTGGCCCGTGAAGGGGCGATACACGGTGCCGCACAGGACGCGGCCGGCACCCGCCGCGCATTCGGGCAGGCGCAGGAGGCGATGCTGCGCGCCGACCCCGCCGCAGAGCGGCCAGTCTGGATGCTGGCCTTCTACGACCAGGCCGAGTTGGACTCCCTAGCCCTCTCGGCCCACTTAGCGCTGGGCGATTACTCGACCGCGGAGTTTCACGGCCACCGCTGCCTATCGAACCTCCGACCCCATATGTTCCGATCCTCTGCCATCACCACGACCCGACTTGCGCATGCCCAGCTCGCGCAGGACATGCCAGAAGCCGCCACGGCCACGGCCACGAAGGTCCCCGCCGATGCCGCCACCCAACATGCTCGGGTGACCCGCATGCTGCAAGAGTTCGGAGCTGCATTGCGCGCAAAGGCCGCAGGCAGTTCTGCCGTACAGACTTGGGCCGAGCATGTTGCGACTTGGAGGACCACTGCATGACCGCGACATCGACCCTCGAACTGCGCACGTTCACCAACATCGACGCCGTTCGCGGCGATCTCGTCGACGTGTACGCCGACGTACGTTCAGCGCTACTCCACCTGCCGAACTACGCAGTCACCGCGTTCGGCGAGAGAATCGACAGGCACGGCGCCGAGCCGGGATTCGTGGCAGTCCTTGCATACGCAGACGGGTTCCCAGTCGGTTACGCCTACGCCAACACCATCGAGCACGGCGACCGCTACTGGGAACGCACCAGCCCATCACCAGCGGACAAGTACACCGAGCATCCAGCTGCCGCCCTCAAGGAGATCGGCGTTCGCTCGCCCTGGCGAAAAACCGGCACCGCTCGCCGCATCCACGACGCCCTCCTGGCCACACGAACTGAACCTTTCGTGACACTCATGGTCAACCCAGCAGCCGGCGACGGAAAGGTTCACGCCCTCTATCGGTCATGGGGCTACAACGACATCGGCCAAAGCCAGCCCTCCCCATCGTCACCGCTCCTCAGCGTGATGATCAAGCCAATCGCCTGACAACACTCATCTGACCGACCCCTTGGCCGGCACGACCTCGGCCACCACCCATCGCGCGCATGCGGAGTTCTTCAAACCGGACCGGTCTCCCGCACACCCGGAGGTAGAGGGTGAACTCCGTCATCGCCCATCTGCCGTCGGCCGCGATCAGTTCCGTCGGCTCGCCGATTGCCCCGGCACGACTGGCTAGATCGATCACCCGGCAGCGGACGTCACCACCGTCTTGAGGATGTTCATTGCCTTAGCCTCGGTGCCTACGGCCACTGGGCGGACGTGAACCCGACGATTTGGGCGAGCCGAAGGGGCTGATCACCGACACACATCTTGCACTCAAGGCGTTTCAGCTGAGTTGAAACGCGCGATCCATCAGTTGCCCGGCCCCTCGTTGAGCCATCGTGGACGATTCCGAGGCTACCTACGATGCCATTCCCAACTCACGGCTGCACGTCTGCACGCACTGCGGCGACACCTACTTCGCCTCCAGGACCGATCAGCGCTTCTGCTCGGGCTACTGCCGGCTCCAACACTGGCGAAGCCGAAAGTCGCTACAACCGGAGGCAGCCTCCAACGACTCGGAACGCGTCGAAACCCTCCTCGCAGAGATCCGTCGGCTGGAGCGGCAAGTCGCTGAAGTGCACCGCGCCAACCTGCTACTACGCCATGCCCTCAAAGACGCGGAATGGCAACTGCTGGTATCTCAGAACAGGTTCGGACGGTAGATCCAGAGCTAGCCGGCGCGGTCCATACCGAGCTTGCGGTCCGTGTGCGACGGCCCCGGAATCGGCTTCTACGAGCTTTCCCCGCCGCCGGATTCCCGGTGGCCGCCACGCTCTGCGACGAAAATGTCGGCAGTTGTCGGTAGCTTACGGATAGCCGCGGCTCGAACTCGTCCAGACATCTGACACGGGTCGAGCGAGGAACCCGCGCGGCCGATACCGGGAGGTGTCACCGTGGCCGAAGGCTGGCTGACCGGCGACGTGGTCGAACAGGCATTCGACAGCAACCCCACGCTGTCGCTACTGCGCGCCACAAACGCCCGCTGGATCCTCCCACTGTTCTCGGAGCACCTGGAGTTCGCCGACGGGCCCGTCACGGCGGAATGGTTCCACGAGAAAGTCGCCGATGCCCGCGCCCGGCACCCCAGCTGGCAAGGCGAGGTCACTCCCGTCGAACACAGCCGCAAGTGGATCGACGCTGGCTGGCTCCAGACCGACACCGGACCCGACGGGCGAACCAGATACCGGCTCTCGCCAGAAACGCTGAGAGCGCTTCGCTACATGCGCGAAGTAATCGAAGGCGAGAACACCGTCTCCGGCGCCAGACTGGGCAGTATCGCCCACGCCGTCCGCCTACTCGCCGACATGACCGACCCGAACCGGGAGGTCCAGGTCGCACGGATCGAGGAACAGATCCGCGAACTCCAGCGCCGCAAGGACGACGTCGCCGCCGGCCGGGTGCGGCTCGCGACCGTGGAGGAGATGAAGCATCAACTCCGCGAGATCTTGTCCATGACCGCCTCATTGCCGGCCGACTTCCGGCACCTGCGATCGATGGTCGAGGACCGCCACCAAGAAGTCGCCCGCGACGCCATGACGCAGGGACCGACCAAGGCCGACCTCGTCGAGCGCTACCTGCAAGAGCACGACCTGCTGTCCCAGACCCCAGAAGGCCGCGCCTACCGCGGATTCGCGCGGATGCTCACCTCACGCCAGGCCGACGTGATCCGCGACGACATCGAGCAGATCCTTGACCAAGACTTCGCCCGCACCCAGATGACGACGCAGCAACGAACCCAGCTGGACACGATGCTATCAACCCTGCTGGCCGAAGAACTCGTCGTCCAGACCAGCTACGTGCGCTGGACAGCGTCACTTCGGCGTCTACTCACCCGCACCGCCCACGGCCGGCACGGACGACTGCTGACCATGGCCGACCGGGCATTGAACGCCGGAGCCGAATGGGCGAAAAGTGGACGCGGACCACGCACCATCCCCGACGTTCTCGGTGTCGGAACCGCCGCAGTCATCGACATCACCCAAACCCAACTGTGGCGCGACCACGGACCACAAACAGTTGAGGTTCTCGTCCAGTCCCGACCGACCGCCATACCCGAACACGACCGAGAATCGCTGCGGGTTGCCGCCGGGATGAGCACCAAGGCGGCGACCGGCACCGTCAACCGCCTCCTCCTCGACCGGCACCTCGTCACCGGCAGCGAAGCCTACGAAGCCACCCCCGCCGAGTTCCAGCGCCTGGGGACGCTCCTCAGCCTCCTCGATCTGGCCATCGCGCACGGCGAGGTCGACACCGATCTGGCCGAGGAGATCACCTTGGCGACCGCAGCCGGCCACCAACTGCAAATCACCGTGCCGTACATGGTCTTCCACGAACCTCTCCCCACCAAGGGCGGCCACCCATGAGCGATCCCGAAGACCTCAACGACACCGTGGACCTGTCCAGGCCGGCCGGCCGCAGCGACGCCGGCGCATCCGATCCGGAGGCGGCCTCTCGTCTCCCGATGCCGGCCCGGCGGGCCTACGTCTCGCTGCTCACCAACCGATTTATCACCCGCAGCCGCAACCGCGCCGCCTGGGACGCAGTACTGGACTACGAGACCGAGCTCGGTGAACGGCTGGCCGACATGTTCATGACCCTCGAGGTCGACCGGGCCTACGAGGTCGCCTTCAAACGAAGGATCGCCGATGACGACGCGCCCGTAATGCTGCGCCGCGACAAGCCACTGTCCCGCGACGCGTCATTCCTCCTCATCTTCTTACGCCGCGAGCACGCCTACACCGATGCAGCTGACGACCCCGTCATCGTGTCCCACAGCCAGATCGCGGACTTCCTGCGACCGTTCAGGGAAAGCGGTGACGCCGACGACGCGAAATACGAACGCCGGGTCTCGGCCGCGATCCGCGCGGTCGCCGACCTCGGGCTGCTGACACAAGACCCGGCCGCCGGTTACCTGTACGCGGTATCGCCCGCCGTCGTTCCGCTCATCACTCTCGACGTCCTCACCCACATGGAACAGGTCTACCTGGAAGCACTCAACGACCCCGAGGCCACCGCGACAGCCCAGGACAGCTCGGCCCCGTCTACCGACGAGCCCAGCGGCATCGACGGCTACGAGCAAGGCACCAGTGGCCCGGAGACCGGCCAATGACGACCCGGCCGCCGGTCCTGCAATCCCGGGCCCCAGCCGAAGGGACACCCGAACAGTTCCGCATCGCCCAAGTGCAACTGCTCAACTGGGGCCGCTACAGCAACCTGGAAACCATGCTGGTCGGCCGCGCCGGCACCGCCATCCTCGGCCCGACCGGCGCCGGTAAGTCCCAGATCCTCGACGCCATCGCCGCGGTACTGATGCCGAATCCGCAGGAGTTCAACCAGGCCGCCCGCGACGACCGCCGGGGCCTCAGGGCCGAACGCACCGTCTACAGCTACGCCCGCGGCAAGACCGATCAGATCCTCGACAACAACCGGCACAGCTCATCCACGGCCTACCTGCGCCCGCCCGGAACCGAGTTCGCGTCCGGAGTCGCGGTCATCACCCACCTCCAAGCCCCGACCGTCGACGCGCTGGCCACAGCCGTGCCGGCTCTGGCCACGCACTGGCGTGCTGCCCGCGCCCGCTGGCGCCAAGTCGTCGAACTCCACGCGATCGCCACCATCGTCAAGCCCTACATGCGCCAGATCGTCGACCTCGACGACGCCGACTTCCAGCTCCTGATCGCGGCCGCGGGCTGGTTCACCGACAACCCGCGCAGCGGACTCACCCCGCGGCAAGTACCCGTCGAAGGCATGCACACCAAATGGCTGAAACGCCACCGGCGACTAGTCCTGGCCATCCTCGGCCTCGTCCCCAGCAATGACCAGCCGCCCGAAGACCACACCGGCAACAACCCCAGCACCGCCACAGACACCGGTGCGAGTGCTGACGATGAAGTGCCCGCCGCCGATCTCGATCTTCTCGGCCTGCTGGCCCTGCCCCGCCACATCGACATCATCCTCACCGACACCGCCGACCGGTCGGCGATCGCCGGCCTGCGGCACCTGCGCGCCCCGATCGCCGAGATCGCCGGCCTGCCCCTGCGGCCCAGCATCGTCCTCATCGTGGAGAACAAAGAATCCGCGCTTCTGATCCCCGACCACGAAGGCCTCGTCGTCATCCACTCGCTGGGCAACCACCTCGACGCCCTCACACATCTGCCGTGGCTCAACGACGCATCGCTGCTGTACTGGGGAGACCTCGATCGGCCAGGCATCACCTTGCTGTCGCGTGCGCGAGCACTCCAACCCCGGCTGCAATCAGTCCTGATGGACCCCGGAACCGTCCAGGCACATCTGCACCTGGCTGTCCCCGAGCGGATCAACCGCGTCGATCCACCGCTGAACACTCTCCTTCCTCACGAACAAGCCGCTCTCGAAGCACTCACCGGCACACTCGACGGCCAACACGCACAACTCGAACAGGAACGCCTACCAGCCGCGACAGCCCTCACCGCCATCCTCGCCGCCCTCCTGCACTGCTGACCACCCATCCCCGCGCAGCGCACCGAGCCGCAAGCAGAGATCCGCCTACGACCTGTTATGCCGTCTGTTCTCTATTGTGCAAACAGCTGCCCACAGATGGGTGGTGCTAGAAGCGCCGTGCTGTATCGGGCAGGTGACCATCCACGGCGTCCGTGAACCTGACCTGCGACTGAGTCATCCGCCATCTACCGCTGAGGGTAAGCTTTCAGCCCGGCTGGAACGGCAATGGCCCGAGTTCGCGCAACACAACGGCCTCGTCTTCACCATGACGCTTCCTCATGAGCTGGTGATCGTCGGCGGACTCGAACTGACGCTCTCCGCACCGGTGCACAGCCTAAGACGGCAACCTCGCCGTACGCCTAGAGGAGGTCGACGAGGCGGGAACAGCTACCCGCATCAGCCAAGGCTTGTTCAAACTCAGCCACCGCAACAGCCGTGACCTACAGGCGCTCACCTGTGCGACTTGATGGTTCCCCTCTGGACCGCACACCACCGCGTGGTCGGTGGCCCACACCCTCCGCCTCGCCCTATTTAGCGAAGACCCCCCCGAGATCGAAACCGAAACATCGCCGGCAACATCCTTGTAGAACTCGGCGCTGCCGCCCTGGGAGCCAACGTCCTCGACAACCCACTCCACAAAGGCGGTCCAGATCTGTCTAGGTCGCGATCGGATCCAGGTACGAGCGCACCAGCGCAGATGGGTGCTCACCCAGTTCCGATCGTACGGAGGGCAACGACACGTCCGGGAAGTCACGCAGAGCCTGGGCAACTGCGCTCGGCAACCTGCACCCGTCATCGAGCCGCAAGGCAGCACCGAGTGTCAATTCGACTGTGGCAGTCAGTTCAGGTTGCTTGGCAGCGACCCGAACCAGCCCGTACGCCGCTTCCGCTCGGACATCCGGATCGGCGTCCACCGACATCGAGATCATGAAAGAGAGGTTGTGCGGACTCCCCCAGATATGGAAGAGGCCCGTGAGCGTCGACTTGTCAGCGCTCCGGTGTAGTTGAAGAAGGGCATTCAGCACCTCGTCATCGTCAAGAGTGCCTGCCGCGACCTCGAGTGTGAGCTTCGCAACGGCGATGCCCCGACCGCTGCCGAACGGATCGGCAAGGGCCTTGAGCTCGGGCACAACCGACCGCAGTCGACTCTGGATGTCGGGCGGAAGGTCCGCAAAGTTTGCCGCCAGGAACCGGACGGTGGTCTCCAGCTGATTGGCCAACAGTGTTCCAGCGGAGAGCGCGTCGATGACGCACCCCCACAGGTCCAGATCGCATGTGTGGTACGCGGCGAGCGCCAGATCGTGAAGCTGGTCGTGAACAAATTGGGTGTACTTGGATGTTCCGTCGTCACCTGAGGCGTCAGAGATCATGCCCCGCACGCGTTCGGCCATGGCCTGACCGAGACTGTCCCAGTCTTCTTTCAAGGTAGATCCCGTGGCTAGCAGGCTGCGTACAGCTTGTTGATCGCCTCCGGCCACCAACTGGCGCAGCTCCAGCACAGACTCCTGATCGAGAGATGCCAGGATCTCGAGCAAGCGCGTCCGGTAGTGGTCATCGCGGCTGAGCGCCTTCTGCCTCAGCTGCGTGATCGCCGCCGGCGGCAAGCTGGTCAGCCGTAGGCCGCCTGCAATTCTCATCAGCGAATCTGCAATGCCCGCCGAATCGCTGAACCGGGAGCAAATCAGGTCAGCACAGGCAGACTGCGACGCCAGTGAGGCCACCGTCAACAGGCGCCTGAGGGCACTGTCTACTTCGTTCCACCTGTTGCTCCCTCCACCTGCATGGTGCCGCACATCGCCATCTGTTGCGAGGAGGCTCACAATGCGAGCAACGGTCTGATCCGCCGCTGCCGTGTCGAGGAGGTCACCGGCGAAGGCGATGGTCGCCAGCGCTGCACCCTCAGATCGCTTCGACCACTCACTGGTCACGAGCTCCTCGACCATCGATCGAAGGCCATCAACGGGCCCACTCGCCCACAAACGACGAGCGGCATCCTTGGCTGAGGTCTTGTGCCCCGCGTCGATCAGGAGTTTCAACGCTCCCTTAGTCGCAGCCGCGTCCCCTCCGGTCGTCAGTACCAGTTGAGCGAGCTGCAGGGCCAGGTATCGCCAGCTCCCCCACGCGCCGCAGAATGCGGCGTTCCAGCGGACAGCGTTCAGCTCCGAATAGCTACTGCTGGTCGTGAAGCGGATTCTTCTCGCCGAGGTCCAACCCTCGAATCGATCGGTGAGGTCCTTCCCCAGCGCACGGTTAATGTCCAACGCTCGCCACCAGGAGGCCGCGTTGTCCTGAGCAGTAATGGCGGTCTCAAGGTCGCCCCGCCCGAAGCCGGCGGCGGAATACAGCACCGCCGCACAGCCGCCGCGGATGGCTCTCACAGACGGATCACCATCGAGGGCCTGCAGGGCTCTCAGCGCCTCAGTTGCAGCTGTCACCGCGGCCTCGGGCCGGTCGCCCTCAAGCAGAAGATGCGCCCGCTGGGCCAAAACCCAACCTCGATCAACCAGCTTGGAGTCATCCTGGGCCTGCAGGAATTCGAGAGCTTGGCCTCCGAGCCACGTCCCCGAACTGAAAGCAAGACAAGCCCGGACCACGTTGCACGCGTCTCGCTCGAACGGGGTCTTGGCAGTATTGGCGAGCAATTCAAGAGCGCCGTCGTCGCCCTCATTGGCAAGAACGCTGTGTAGCGCACCTGCAAACCGCCAGGACCAGTCCTTGTGGGCGGGCCAGTCCTTCAAGCTCGGGCACCGCTTCTCGAGCTCGTCCAAATTGCTGAGACGCCCACGCAGCAGTAGCGCGATCGCCTCTTCGTAGCAGAGCTCCTCCTGCTGACGATTCGGATGCGGAGCGACCAGCCGCGGAGTCACCAGCGCCGCTCGAAGGCGCTCGCTGGGAGCCAGGTTCGACAGGTGGCCGGACCAGGCGCTGCCTTCGAGTTCATTCGTTCGATGGCTGATCGCGATCGCGATAAGGGCGTCGAACGAATCGAGGTCGATTCGTTGATCCTGCGGTACAAAGATCTTGCGTCCCTTGCCTGTGGAGACAATAGCCCGCGGTTCTACATGCGCCCAGTATGTCACCTTGGCCTTGTTGTCCTGGAGAACAAGCAAGTACGGCAGACCGAACTTCACCCAGTGGTCGAAGTGATCGGCATCCGGCTCGGCAAACCACCATCCATGGCGGCCATCAATCTTATGGGTGGGTTCGTTGTACTCGGTTGGACTGGCCTTTACCTGCACCAGGACCGGCGCACTCAGATCGTTGCCGAACTTGTCACGCGCAAACGTCAGCAGATCGTCTCCGATGTCCTGCGGAATCTTCACCGGCGGCGCCCATCCGATTTCCTGGAACGCGACGCCGGCCAGGCTCTCGCCCAGGCCGCCGGTCTGATTCTTTTCAGGTACGGGCAGCGTCATGAGATGGATTCTGCACCACCTTCCCAACCGCAAACATCCGGTACTCGGTACGGCTCGCCGTCTTTGGCACGAGGTACGGACTCTTGTGCTCTGCTGATATGTGCAGAGAGTGACGGGAGGGTATTTGATGGTCACGCGGACTCCACGGGCGCGGAAGGTGACGCTGCACCGTCTGTGGCGCACGCCGGTCGAGGCCGCCGCACTCATCGACGTTCTCGACCAGGAGCAGCTGGACGCACTCGAGAATCTGGATCTCGATGCGGTCACCGTCGCGGGAGCTCCGGGTCTGTGGGTCGAAGGCTCGTTTCGAACTACGGATGGCGAGTCGGCCGAGTGGTGCGTGGCGGCAAGTCGTACGACCGGCCGGCAGGTGCACTTCGTCGACTCCCGATCGGCCGGGCTCCTCCTGTTGATGGTCGACGGCCGTACCTACGCCATCGGCTACGGCCAAGGCCACCGGTTGCTGTCAAGCGACGAGAAGGACCGCCGATTCGGCCTGGAGTTCGCCATTCGTGCACTTGACCCGAAGCAGGTCAGCAAGGTGATGCGCCGACGGCCGGGTGCCAGAGGGCGTACGGAAGTCACCCGGATACCGAGTGGCTCAACGATCTGGGCCTTCGACGTATCCGATGCCCACGCAGACCTGGTCGGCGGCGCAGGCGGGAAGTCGGAAGGTTTCCAGCTAACCCATACACGCCCGGAACAATCCGTACCGGTAGACGGTGGCGTAGGCCTGCAGATCCGGCTGGCCACCGATCCGGCCGAACTCGTCGCAGATATCCGCACCATTGCCACTGTCCTCAGCCGCGAGCGCAAAGCCGAACTCGAGTTCGCCGACCGGATGCGCCCCCTCCAGGACACGGACCTACTCGCCCGCCTGGATGCGGGTCTGGAGGAGATGCTGAGCAGCAACCTCGATGAGGTCGAGCACCGGCTGAGCAGCGTGGTACCGACGGATCTCGCGGATCAGATCGACGATGTCCGCGCGTTCAAGGTCAGGCTCGGCGGCACGAGCCGCATCGCGACCGAGATCACCGTAGAGAACCTCCTCGGTCGGGCACACATCCTGAAGCCCGGGACCCGGCTGCAAGCCTTCCGGGAAGGGCGCATCTCGGCGTACACCGACGACGGCTGCAGCTACCAGATCGGCAGTGCCAAGGCAATCGAATGGCTGGAGGGCATCGCCACCCTGGGCGATCATCACTTCGCACTCGTCGACGGCCACTGGTACGAGATCGACACCGAGTACCAGGTACGACTCAGGCACGCCGTCCGCGAACTGCTCCACGTACGGTCCGACCTTGAACTGCCCGCCTGGCGAAAAGGCGAGTCCGAAGGCGACTACAACGACAATGCGGCCCTCGACCCCGACCTCGGCCTGGTCTGCCTGGACCGCAAAGGCGTCCGGGACGAGTTCCACACCCGCTGGGGCTTCGAAGCCTGCGACCTGCTCGGCCCGGACAACGAACTGATCCATATCAAAAAGGCATCGGGCTCATCCCCTCTGAGCCACCTCTTCATGCAGGCCTGCGTCGCGATCCAGGGGCTCGAAGGTTCCCCCGAGGCACGCGCCCGCTTCCGGGAACTCGTCCACAAACACGGCCGCGGCCGCGAACTGCCGGAAGACTTCAGACCAGCCAAGATCGTCTTCGGAATCCTCCTGAAGTCCGGCGAGCAGATCACGCCCGAGACGCTCTTCCCCTTCGCTCAAGTCGCCCTGGTCCAAGCCGTCCGCCTCCTCCAGTCAGCCCGCATCGAGGTAGAAGTCCGCTCCATCCACCTCACCGACCTTGACCCGGATGGAAGCTGAGCGGTCCCTGATACACCGCGACCTCCAGCCGATGCTGGAGAAAGGCGATTCTGGGCACGACTATCCGGCGCGAATTCCCTGTGACCAGGTCTCCGCTCGGTCACAGGGTTGGCCCCGCACTCCCAACGTCCGACTCCAGTCGCGTGGTTAAGGTGCGTGTCCTCCAGGCCATCGCGTCCATGATGTGGCAGAGCCAGTGCCGAGCGGCTGGTGCCGAGCTGTCACGAGAGATCAACATCGGACGGGGTCCGGTTGAATTCAAGTTTCTCTGCTGGCTGGCACCGGCGTGCACTGGCCGAGGTGAAGCTCATCAAGAGCAGTGGATTCTACGTCGGTGCTTCGAGGCAGTTGCCGCAGTACCATTCGCCAAGCTGGGTGGACGCGGCGACCTTGTGTGCAGTTCGGTTCGGCCTCATGGATGGCCCGGGGTCGCCGCTGTTCGGTGATTTTGAGCTCTCCCGGCGCCGTCCTGGCGAACACCACGACCACTAGCCAAATCTGACAAGGCCAACTAGTGCGCCGAAGTCTGTGCCACAGAATCCGATGCACCGTAGACGAGTTGGTCAACCAACTCCTCGATGGTGCGGTTGTCCGGCTCGGAAGCTCGCTCCGTGCATCCGAGGAACATGGCCAGGACGGCCGTTCCGAATGCGCTTCGTTTGGTCTCCTCGTCGACGTTGCCGGCTGTCGGGTCTGCGATACCCCGGAACGCGTACCCAGTGACCAGCGAGGCAAGCATCTCGCCGAAGTCCTCGAAGCTGAGGCCAGCACGCAGCCGTAGTCCGCGGGCACGGAAGACCTCGGGGTACAGCTCGATAAAAGGCGCGACCGCTTGCTTCAGGTTTGCAGCCAGCGCTTCCCGCACGATCTCATCGCCGTCCGAGGCCGCGGTCGTCAACAATTCGAGCCGAAACTGAGGGCTGCGCAGCACCCTCCCCAGCTCCTCGTAGCTCAGCCGGTGCGCTGCGTCGATGAATTCTGGCCCCTGGATGAGCCGCTCGGCCGCGTTGGCGATCTGGTCAGTTGTGTCCGCGGATTCGTTCACGTACCAGAGAGCAAAGCTCAGCAGGTCAGCGATGTAGTCGGACTGCGAACGCCACCGACTGCGCATCGTCGAGGTACTACCGACTCGTGGAAAGGGGTCAGCGTTGTTCTCGACTTCAGCGGCAACAGACCGCTGCGACAAGAACCCGAGCACGGGCCGGCCCACTGTGTTGGGGTCCTCAGGATCGGTGAGAAGCTTCGCCGATCCTGGGCCAAGATGCTTGCGGATCAGCTGCATGCCGGCCGCGATGTAAGCGGCAGTGACCGGGTCATTCGCTAGTCGCGTACGACTGAACGGTGTCCGTCGATCGAGGTGCTTCAAGACTGCGGCTAGATCTTGATTGTAGGGATAGGGCAGCTGCTGCTTGACCACGTGGTTGACGTTCATAGCGCAATGGTGGGCGCCGATCCCGTCGCGGCGATAGTGCGCAGCTGCGCGCTGGTTCGCAAACGCGTGCACGCAGTTGTGCCACGCAGCTGCGTAGCTGCGTCAGTCTGCCTTCGGCCGCTACAACAGTGACCAACGCAGGCTCGTCAGGATGTCGCGCCCATTGAGACAGCGATCTGCCCAGCAGACAAGCCGTCTCCAGACGGCCCAGCCGAAGACCGAGCCCAACTCGTCTAGGAGAGGTCACCCAAGTGATCGGTACGCCTGTACCCGGCACCTCCGTACCAGCTGCGAGCGGGACGATCAGTCTGCAGCTCCTGGTAGTCGGCGGGCTGTTGGCCGTTGTGTTCATGGTCGCGTGTGCCTACTGCGCGGTTGTAATCATGTCCGTGGTCTCGAAGACGAGCGCTCAGCGCGCCGACGCACGACAGGTCCTCGGTCAGGTCGGCCTGACTCTGGAGCACCTCGTGGAGCGGTTCGTCGACTTGGTGCGCGGCCGGGCTCAGCCACAAGGGACCTCTGACGCAGATCCGTCGGATGACCATGAAACCGCCGATTCGCCTCCGCTCCCTTGACCAGATCGGGTGCCGGTCGGCGGTGCAGACCATTGATCTGGTATGCACCCGCGCTGGGAAAGCGACAGCCTCGCTCGCTCCGCAAAGACTCAGCGCATTGTTGCCGCTAGCCCCTACATGCCTCAGGCATCCCACCCTTGCGGTGAGGGCCGCTAGCGAAGATCACCGTCGCAGGTTGCGATCGTGATCAACCACCTGGCCCTCGGTGGCGGCGTCGGCTCGCATGGGCTGCCGTTCTGTACGTACGTGGTCACGGGCACGATCCGCCAAGCTACCGGGCTGCTGCTCGGGCCGATCGATCGCGCTCGGAGAGTCGGGCGCCTTCGCTGCTGCGGTCGCCGCCACTGGTGCTGGCGGGTTTGCTGCTGCCTGGAGTTGGTCGTTGATGCTGTTGCGTGTCGCGTAGGCAGATTGCAGCGCGGCGTAGTGTTTGAACGGCTGGCCGATCTGCTCCTTGGCGCGGCCGACCTCGGTCGTGAGTCCTTCCAGCCAGTCCCGCTCGCCGGCGAGCTTCCGATCCAACGCCCTGATCACGTTCTCGACCCGGACCACGAGGCCGGGCGTCGGGCTCTCGTTTTCGGTCCGCCAGACCGAGACTCCGTCGACTGGCGCTCCGGCGAGCTTGATGCGTGCCAACGGTTGGTCGGCCAGGTAGAACCGTTCGGCCGTGAGCTCGAAGCCACCGAGTTCACCGACACTGCGCAGCGAGTCGAAGCCGGGGCGAGTGGCCATGACGATCGCGAGTTCATGGCTGAGCGCCTTGGCCACAGTGCCGCGGTCGTTGTGTCTGGAACCGGCGACCGTCATGCGGAAGTTGTCGCCGCGGGTGTCGACGCGCTGGGCGATCGCATTCTCGAGGTCGCCGATTTTGATCCTGGTGGCCACGACGCCGACGAACGGCCCGATCGACCGGCCTACCGGCCCACCGGCGGTCCCAGCGAATCACCGAGCGACGGCTCCACTCCTGAATCCCCAGGCACCCAGGTCTTGACCTCGCCTCAGTCCCCCACCGGCGCGCCATCCACCACTCCGACGTCGGGAAGCTCACCCCCGACGGACGACGGCAACATGTCAGCCGAGGAACTCGCCCTCTTCACCCTGGTCGACACCGCCCGAACCAGCCGAGGCTGCGCCCCACTCCGCCGTAACAGCGACCTCAGCAACAGCGCCGGCACCGAAGCAACCGACCGAGCCCGCTCCAACACCTTCTCCACCACCGCGACCCGAGCCTCAATAGGCAGCAAGAACATGACCGCCGCCACCCGCCTCCTGAACGGCACTGCCACCACACTCCTCAACTGCTCTCTCACCGAACTTGGCGTAGGCCAGGACTACGCCAAGTTCTGCGACGCCCTGCTCTGCCTGGGCGGCGGGCAACTCCAAACGCTACGCCTGGGTCCTCGCCTTCAGATAGCGCTGCGCCCTATGGACACTCGTGCGGAATCACACCGTCCCTCTCGGCGACGCTGAGCTCGCCGAAACACTCCGGACAGGTCGGAGATGCCGTGCGTTCACAAGAACAGGCGTTACACGCGGGGCACCTTGGATCTTTGCAGTCTCCGCACCGCTGGACCGATGCATCGAGAATGAACGTCTCGGAGCATGCCGCGTTGGGGCAATCGAATTCGGCCTTGTCCCATCGGTCTGTGCCGTACCGCGACTCCCGGGTGATCACCGCGAAGCCGTAACGGCCGGTGTGATCCACCGCAACCTCTGCTTCCAGTTCGTGCTGAGCCCAGCCCGATGCCGTCTGAAGCCCGTCGACGAAACGACCTCTGGCAAAGCCGTCGCCTGCTGCGGCCTCGGCGAGGAGCCGCGCCAGGTCCGGCTGGATAGCACCCCGCCGGGGCATCACGTCATTGCTGGGGCTCCGAGCGAACATGACCGTACCGTCGAGGGCTGCCAGCACGATGACGGCTCGCTCCCCCGGCTTGGCCAGATCCGCCGCCCGCATCACCGTTGCCTGGCGAGATGCCTGCGAGCTCTCGAAGGTGTCCCGGATGTGTCTCGCACTCAACTGGTCCGTTCCGAAGGTGACAGCGCCGGCCGGCAAGAGAATCTCGGCTGCGAAGGCGTCTGACACCTCCTCGTTCACCACCCGTCCCTCGGCATCGGGGAGCGCCATCCATACCGACAACCAGTCCAGATGCTGACGCTGGACATGATGTCCGTACTCGTGCAGCACGGTGAAGTTGTCGCGTCGGTCGGACACCGACGGATGAAGGATGATCGTCGGCGGGTTCGGTCGGTAGAAGCCGAAGACCGAGCAGCCGGCCGGTGGATGGTCGTCGAACTCGACAGTCACCTCGGGGTGGCTGTCCAGGGCGACGATCGGGTTGTCGCGAAACGCCGATGCATCCAGCACCCCACGCCCGATCTCGAGCTGGATCAAGCGCTGAGCCACCGTGTGCAGGTCTCTCTGCCTGAGCAGGTAAGCAAAATCGGTCATCCATCATCACGCAGCAGCCGCTGTACTGCGGCGGCCATCCTGTCCCGCTGGGGCGCCGGGCCCGCCACCCGGGCCGCCAGGGCGTACTCCTCGCGCACCCGTTGCCGTGCCACCGCCTCACCCACGCCGAGCTTGCGTGCCACCGCGAGCACATCGTCCTTCCAGATCGGCGACAACAGCTCGACCACCGACTCGTCGGCCAGCGGCGCGAGCAGCTCCGCCGGAGCCAAGCCGAAACGCTCGACCAGTACTTCGACCTGCCCGGCCGACGGCGCCGCTTCTGCCAGGAAGAGCTGAGCGGCGTCCGGCGCTGCCAACCGCAGAGCCTCCGCAAGATCTGCGACCGTGATACCGCTGTCGCGCAGAACGTCGCGGTTCAGCGGCGCTTCACCCGGCACCGGATGCGGCCAGACGTTGAAGCAGATGTCCTCCCACTGGTCAACCATCGCGGTGTCCTGATCCCGGGCCGCGGAGTCGTCAGGCCGCACCGCGGCGTACGGGAGCGGGGACTCTGTCCCGTTCTCGACAGCTTCCAGCATCAAGGCCATCGTTCGCTGCGACAGCTCTGTGCCGAACCGCCGATGGAGCAGGTGAAGCCCGGCGCCGGTTTCCCGGCTCGGCCAGACGAACAAGGGTGTGCCAAGGCTGGACGACGGAAGCTCGATCGCCGGCCTGAACCCGCCGTCAGCGGGCAGCGTCACCGGCCACAACAGCACGTGACCCTGCGCAACGCCGGAGACAACTGCCAGACCCAGACCGCTACCATCCCACGACAGCAGCCAGAGATCGCCGATGGCCACCGGGCCGGGTTCACCGTTCAGCCAACGTCGTTCGTCGGTGACTCCCGGCGGCGCACTCATCAGCTCAAGCACCGCGACTTCCCTTCTGACGTCCCGACCCGGCCGGCGCCGGACATATCACCTTACTCAGGCCATCGGTCGTGGCCGGTTCATGTAGTGAGCGAGGACAGCTGTTCGCAGCGGCTCCGGCAGCGTGGACTTGTAGTCGCAGACGCTGCGCCGCCCGGTCAGATCCTTGCGAACAGCCCGGATGAAGCGCGTCGTCCACCACCCCGGCCTCGTGAGTTTCAGCTCGTTCTGTTGCGGGCTGGGAAGGTCATCCGGCTGATTGGCCGTGGTGATCCTCGCCATCGCCCGCCATGTCGACTCGTCCGGCAGTTCGGCCACGCAGACCATGCGGCGACGTTCCTTCTGATCGAACTCTCGTGTGGCATTGCGGTGAACCTCGTAGATGTCCCCGCGCTGCGCAGACCCCCCTGGCATCTGGTCAGCCTAGGGCGTGGCGCTCTGCCTGGGAAGCTCTGACCGCGTGTAAGCGCCCTGGTCCCGCGGTAACACTCTGTGGTCAGGCGCGATGTAGGGCATGGAAGACCGTGGGCGACAGTCGACGGCATGTATGCGGGGGAAGTCGTGGCTGAGACAGTGACAGAGCAGGGGCTGGTTGGTGCGGTCTTCACCGAGATCGAGGCAGAGGGCGCGGCGCGGGCTGTGCTGGAGCATGATCCGGAGGGGGCCGCGCGGGAGTTTCCCGAACCGGAGGATGCCGGGGCGGCGGCGGAGGCCGTTCGGTGGCTTGGGAAGCTTCTGAATGGGCAGTTTCCGGCTATTCGGCGGGCGATGCAGAGTGCCGAGCTCAACGCGGCCCAGCTCAGTGACGATCGGCTGCAGGGGCTGGCTGAGCTGATACAGAACGCCGATGACACCGGCGCCACCGCGGCCTCGTTCGCGGTGACCCGCGATGCGTCCGGTGGGCGGGTGTACTTCACCCACAACGGATCGGCCCTCAGGTTCCGCGATGTGCTCGCGCTGGCCACTCCCTGGTTGAGCTCGAAGACCAACGAGTCGGACAGCCTCGGCAGATTCGGTATCGGCCTGATGACCCTGCGAGCGCTGTCCGACACGATCGAGGTTCACTGCGCGCCGCTCCATGTGAGCCTCGGCTCCCAACAGGTGCGGCCGATCTCCCCGATGGACTTACCGCCCGACGGGCGGACGACGTTCGTCATCCCGCTTCGCGATCACGAGTTCGGCCTCGAGGACATCCGGCAGTGGTTGCTCGGCTGGGGTGACACCGGGATGCTCTTTCTCCGCAACCTGGCTCGAATCGACCTGATCGACCCGACCAGCGAAGATCCTGAGTACTTCCAGCTGCTACGGGAGGCGAAGGGCGCGCTCGATCTGCCCGGCGGTGAGGTTGAGCAGCACACCGCGGTCGCACGGGACGGGCGACGCTGGAGTGTCTTCTCCCGGGCCGAGCCCGTCAGCCCGGACGTCCAGCGCAATCTCAAAGCTCAGGGCGCCACCACGAGGCTCAGTGTGGCGTTCCCAGTCGGGCATGGCGATCCAGGGCATCTGCACGCCGGCCTGCCGATCCGCCCGATCAACCTTCCGTTTCGGGTGGCCGCACAGTTCGATCCGCTGGCCAACCGGCGTGACATCGCCGAGACACCCTGGAATCTGTTCCTGATCACGGCGTTCAGCCGCTTGTGGCTCGACGCCGCCCGGTACCGGTTCGAACTCGACCCGGCATCGGCCTGGTCCTGCATTCCCGAGCTGTCCGAGTTCGCCCAGGACACTCGAACCGTCGGCCGGCTGCGTGAAGCGTTCGAATCCCGCCTGCTGGTCGAGGAGAGGACCGAGTTCACCGGCACCGTGAAGGTCCGAACACCCGCTGGATGGCTTCGGCTCTGCGATCTCGGGATCGAGCCCGAGATCCTGACCGGCGTCCTCACCGCTGAGGACATCACCCGGCTGGCCGATACCGCGGGCGCGCTGCCTGTCGACGCCCGCGACCCCGGAGGCGACTGGCGCCGGATTCTCGAGGATCTCCGCTCCACCGGAGCCACCGTCCCGCGCCAGGTCGAAGTGGCGGATGCACTGGAGTTGCTCGGCCAAGAAGATCGCCCGGTCGATTTCGTCGCGGGCCTCACCGCCGCCGCCCTCCACGAGAACCTGGCCGATCAGCTGGCCGGCCGGCCGTGCCTGGTCCTCGCCGACGGTCGCCGGCTCCGCCCCGGAGACGTGGACGGACCATCGGCCCTCGTCGACGCGGATGCCGACCAGATCTGGGCCGACCTCGAGATGGGCCGGCATCTTCACGACCAGTACGCCACCGTCCCGGGCTGGCAGAACATTGCCGACTGGCTGACGACCACCCACCGCCTGGTCCCCGCCGCAACCTCCGACAACGCCCTTGCCAGACTGGCCATCGCAGGCACCCGCGATCAGGTCCTCCCCCACTCCTTGAGCGATGCCCAGGCGAACAGCCTGCGGGCGGCCCTCGAGCGATCGACCGACGCGAACCGGACGAGATGGGCGCTGAACATCGGCCGCGCGGTTCGCTTCGATGCCGTCAGGTACGGCCTGGGCGGCGAGCGAATCTCCCTCAAGGCAAGACCGTGCGAGGCCTACATCATCGAACGCGACGCCGATAGTTGGTACGTCGCGGCAGGGCGAACTCCCGGTCTGATCTGGCTCGATCGCCGCTACGCCAAAGAACTGACCACCAGCGGCGGGCGGTCGATCGGCGCCCAGAGAATGTTCAAACTCCTCGGCGCCGAGGTTGCTCCCAGACTGCAGACTCCGACCCAGCTGGTCAGGCGCCTGACCAACGAACGGCAGGCCTTGCCAAGTGGTTCGGCAGGTGAACCCCGCGAACGGGCCGTCCAGATGCGACGCCTGCAAGCCGAATACACCCTGGACGACCACGTTTCGCCTGATCTGGACGCGGTCCTAACCGACATCGCGAACGAGAAGGACAGCACCCGGCGCAGGCGCCGGGCGGACGCGGTGTTGAGCACCCTCGCGCGCGCCTGGAGCAGATTCGACGGCCACACCCACGCCAAGGCAGTCGCCCCGTACTACTCATGGCAACCCAAAGGCGACCTACCCGCTTGGTGGCTACTGCGTGCGGCCGAGATTCCCTGGCTGAGCAGCGGCCGTGGATCGGCCAAGCAGCCGAATGAGCTGAGGCGCCGCACTCCGGGAACCGTTGCGGTCTACGGCGGCGAACCCTCACGCTACGTCCACGCCAGCCACGACACCGCGGCTCACCGGGTGGTCCTGGATGCCCTCGAAGTTGCCGGTGATCCTCCGGCCAGCGAGCTGGTCCGGCTACTGGAGAACCTCCGGAAATCCATCACCGATCCAGGCGAAGCCGCGGACGCGACCGCGGCTGTCTACCAGGCTCTGGAAGCTCAGATCCGCACAGCCGATCTCCGCCGTCAGCGGCTCGGCGACCTCTCCTTGCCAGCGCTCCGTGAGCTTTTCGGCCGTCAGGACGGGCTGATCGCCACGAATCTCGGCTGGCGCCGGCCGACGACGGTACTGGCCGGTCCGCCGGTGTTCGGCGACCTTCGGCCCTTCGTCCCCGCCACGTCCGGAACCCAGCGACTCTGGGAGCTGCTCGGTATCCGTCCACCCTCGACCGAGGACGCAAAGCAGGTACTTCGGAAGCTGGCCAAGCGGCCAGATCTCTCCACGGCCGAGCAGGTGATCATGCACGAGTCGCTGAAGCTACTGGCCGACAAAGAGGGTGCATCGCTGACCAGCCTTCACCGGCTGGCTCTGTGGACCGACCGCGGATGGGTCACGACGCGCCCGGTCTACGCCGTCACCGACCCCAGGCTCACGGCCCCGGTATCAGCGCTGGCGCCGGTCTGGACACCGGGTGGCGATCTGCGGCAGTTCGACGCCCTGATCAAGCCATTCGATCTGACGGTTCTCGACACCAGCAGGGCGCGGGTGGTCGGCCGGGACCGGGCGATCCCCGATGACGACGCGACGGAGATCTTCGGCCGCGCGGTACGAAACTTGCAGACCGATCTCTCCCTGAACGACCCGGGCGCGGAGCGAACCCTCGCCCTGCCCTGGGACCAACTCGCTCGCTACCAGGTGCAACTACTGACCAACCTCCGGATCAAGCTGGAGGAGCCCTTGCTGAAACGAAGCGAGCTGCAGGTGGCGGCCTGGATCGATCCCGCGGAGGAGATGCTCTACATCAGTGAGCCCGGCGCTGCCGGCCGGATTGCCGCCGGTGGCTACGCGATCGCATCGTTGTTCACGGTGGGTTCGCGGCAGATCGCCCAGGCGTGGATCGCTGCCTGGGCGGATGCGGTGGACGGCCATCGTGCCGAGGCCATCACTTTGGCCTCCCGACGCGCGGCCGACGAGCAGGCCCGGCGGGACGCGAGCAGGAAGAGGCTCACCGGCCTCCGGACCACGCAGAAGACCCCACAGAAATCCACGCCCAAGGCAACTACTACATCGGGGAGGCCGGGCGGCGCGAGTCCGCCGCCCGCACCCCGGCCGGCGCGAACACTGGTCGATCCGGCAAGCCTCACTCTCAACGAATCGTCGGGCCAGTTGTCCTCAGGTGCCGAAGGGACCGAGACCGAGAAGACCCGATCACCACTGAAATCTCCCGACCTGGATCGCCCGAAGCCACCGCCCGCCAGTTCACGGGGACCGGCAAACTACTCACCGCAGGAGCGCGAGGACGCCGGTATGGAACTGCTGCAGAAGATCTTCACCGAGATCGGGGTGACGCTGACCGACATCCGGCACCAGCCGAACGTCGGCGCCGACGCGGTCGACGACCGTGGGCGGTACTACGAGCTGAAAGTCCACCACAACGCCGTCCCGGACCAGGTCCGCCTGACCGACAGCGAGATCCAGCGCGCACTCAGCACCGACGACTACTACCTGGTTGCCATCGGCAACATCGAGGCCGGTCAGGGCGATCCCGAGGTCCGGATCATCACAGACCCGGTGCACCAGCTCAGGGTGGAGCCGACCGGCACGCTGGTGTTCAGCGGAGTCCGGTCGGCCGAGGCCCTCGTCTACACCTTCGGGGTCACCAGGAGTTCGGGAGAACCGGGCGAGAGATGATCTGGTTCGATGGACTGGCGCCGTAGAAGCGAATCTGCGACTCGCTGTTGCGATACAGGCCCGGGGCACTGGCCAGTTGGTCGTTGGAGAACTTGGTGAAACCGGACCAGGCTCCGTTGCGCCACGACGCGTACCAGGGTGCGTTGTCCAGCCCGCGGATCACCAGCCGGGGGATGCCGATGTTGTCGGTTAGCAAAGCAGGGCTGGCGTTGGTGAGGCCCGTGCGCAGCTCCGTCCACTTCACGCCGCGGAAGTCGGTCTGACCGGCGCTGAGGGTCGTCGTGCGCAGCGTGTCGTCGCCCTGCACGCTGGACCGCAGAGCGACATGGATCTGGTCGCCGGAGGTGGTCGCGATCGCGGGACCTGACCGGGCCTGAGCCTGGTAGAAGCCTCCTTGGGGAAGCCTTTGCATGATCTGGATCGGTCGACCGTGCTCCATGCCGAGATGACAGGCTTGTCAGCTGCTCGTCAGGGGTGCCCCAGTAGTACAAGTAGCCATCGTCCTGCCAGCCACTGACGCCGCCGAGCGGCTCTCGCGAGCCGTAGACCAAGACCAAATGGGCATCCCTGAGCGACCCAGAGATCCCGCGTTGGAGATCCGCCCCGCACTCCTCATGCAACTCCCACCTCGTGGTGAAGTCACCATGACCGAACTTCTAACGACCCGATCCGTACCTCAAGTCTCATCCACCAACTCGTCGCCAGGTCCATCGTCGTCTGCCCAACCGACATTCTGAGGCGGCTGAAATTGTCAGTGCCTTGGCCCAGACTGACGGTATGACGGTTGAATCGCTGACAGAGCAGCTCAGCACCGAATGCAGTTCCAGCCTCCGTAGCACGCTGAGCGTCGAACTCGGCACCGTGCTAACACTGCCGGATCAGAACCCACATCTACCCGGAGCTGTTGGCTACCAAGCAACGACGACGCTGACTTGGTACCCGCACGACGAGGACAACCCTAGCGATCTGCAATTGCTGGGGTCGATCGCCGGCCAGGGCACCGAAGTGGACAGCGGCGTCGAGTTCACCGTGGGTCACGGCAACTTCATCATGGTCGACATGCTTCAGCCGGACCTGTTCGAAGCCCTCGACGAGCGAGAGTCCGACCTCTCGTACCTCGGCAGCTGTCTGTTTGCTGCACACGCGAATGACGGGTATGAGATCGAAGCCGAGCTGGATAACCTCGAGAGTACTGCGATCCTCGTCAACTCCGTGGAAGTCGATCCGCAATGGCGCGGTCTAAGGCTCGGCCTGCTGGCCACAGGCTTGGTGATCCAGGAGCTCGGCCGCAGCAGCAGCTTCGCCGCCCTGCACCCAATGCAGCCGGGGCTTGACGACCCACACGAGCGCAGCCGCTCCCACCGCCGACTTGCCGGTTACTGGTCTCAGCTGGGCTTCAGGCCCTGGCGTGAGGAGGTCCTGGTCCTTGATCTGAGCACTAGGACCCTCGACGACAACATGTCCGAGCTGCTCGCCAGGTACTAGCCGGGGCGGCGCTCAGATGGAGAACCTCTGGGCTCCCTCGGCGTTCGCGAGGAAGGCGTACGGTGAGTTGGTGATCATCGACGCAACTGCCGCCGCCCGCCGTGCAGACCGTGCTCAGGCTGACGAATGGCTGACCGAGCAGCGCGTCTTCATCTCGAGTGCGATGGGCGACACGGCTACTGAACGGCATGCGGTGGCCGGTCTGATTGAAGGGACGGGGGCCCGCGCCGTCTGGTTCGAGGAATTCGGCCGAGATGCTGATGCTGAGGAGGCCTATCTTACGCAAGTAGATGCCTGCACGATCTATCTCGGCATTCTCAACGAGTTGTACGGCCGCCCCAATCCGCCGGACGGCGACTCGGCGACCGAGATGGAATTCCGCCGCGCACGCGAGGGCGGAAAGCGTGCCGTTGTCTATCTAGCGACGGACTCGCCTCAGCGGGAAGGCGCACTCGCGCGCTTCATCGACCGCGTGCGCTATTCCCTTACCACCGAGAACTACGCGGATATCGAGGACCTCGTACGCCGCGTTGGCCGGCGTCTCGACGAGCTAGCGGCCGAAGCCTTGTCGCCCTGGATCAAGCTAGGAGACCTCGTGTTCCGCGCCGACGAAATCGTCGACACCGGTGGAGCGATCACGATCCGAGCTCGGGTTTCCGAGGACGTTGCTCATCAACTGGAAGGCATGCGGGATTCCCGCTACGGTCGACAGCGACTCGTCTACACGTCCCGCGTTCGCGTCGCTACTGCCGAGGTCGGAGGCGTTCAGCGCACCACTCGGGCCGGCGGCCCCGAAGAACTGACTATTGAACTCACCAACGTCAAGGTGCCGAGCGGCGATTCGCTCCGTGTCGCCACCACCGGCTACAGCGCCGACGACTTGGTCGAAGTGGGCGTTCGCGGCGCCTTCCTCGGCGAGGCAATCCCTGACCAGCTTGGAATGCTCGGTTCGCTCGCCAGCCCAGGGGTCAACATCAACGACCTACGCGAAGCGTTCGACCTGCCGAACGAGTTCGCAGAGGCCGTTGCCCGTCTGGTCGTCACCGAGGGCCTCGTCGGTGGAGGGAAGGCCCAACGGATCATCTCGCTCACTCTCGGGCCCCGAACCGGGAACGTGCGTCGATTCGCGCTCGAGTGGGAGAGTCCGCAGATCTACCAGAATGAGCAGCCGACTCGTCACCGCGTCGAGGGCGAATGGCGCCGACCCCGCCCGCAAGAGCCACGCTCTCGCCGCTGATCGGACCCGCACCCTCAGTCCGCAGGCGAGCGGCCAGCGAGCGAGTCCACACAAAGGTCGAGGCGTGTGGTTAAGGTGTGTGTTGCTCCTCGGACACGGTACTTATCCACACGGTCGGCCAACGGGTCGACTTCCAGGTCCACGGTTTGCTCGCGATGGTCGTACGTCAGCGACAGCCGAAGCGACGAGTAGAGCTCACTCAGCTCCTCCGGACCGGCATTGTCCAAGGCGCTCGCGATGTCGCCTAACTGGTCCACGTACATCTCAAGTTCTTCACGACCTAACGCCTTCGCACTCGGCACGGACGCGAGCGCCGTCTCGGCGCACGCTTCTCCGCGACCGCCGCGTTGTACCGCTCGCGCAGCTCCACCGGATCCCAGCCGGAATCCAATGCCTTGCGCAACTTCTCCATAACACTCTCAGCCGCAGCCACTCGGTCACGCAGCCGTGCGGCCTGCTCGACCAGCCGCTCCCGGGAGTCGTCCGCCTCGAGAAGAGTGGCGATGGTCTCGCGCCGATGGATCTGATCGAACAGTGACGCGATCCACCGGTTCACTTGCGGACTGCGTCGAGGTGCGACGACCGACGAGTGCGAAATTCAACGTATGTTGACTTAGGTGTCCGACCACCTCTACCGTCGATATCTCAACGCTCGTTGAATTAGGGGTGCATGGTGGCGGAGCGCAGAGCCGGGCGTGCTCCCGGTCGGCGTCCGGGTCGGCCCGCGACCAGGGACGAGATCCTGGGGGCCGCGCGAGGTCTGTTCGCGGAGCGTGGCTACGTCCGTACGACGATCCGCGCGGTGGGCGCGGTCGCGGGGGTGGACCCGGCTCTGGTGCACCACTACTTCGGCACCAAGGAGCGTCTGTTCCGGGCGGCGCTGGAGGTGCCTGTTGATCCGGACGTTCTGGTCGACGAGATCGTGTCGGCTGGGTTCGACGAGGCGCCGTCTCGACTGGTCGAGGCTTTCCTGCAGGTGTGGGATGCACCGGAGACGGGGCCGGCGGTGGTGAGCTTCGTACGCCGGGTGTTGTCCGAGCCGGAGTCCGCGGATCTGGTCCGGGAGTTCTTTGCCGCGAACGTACTGGGCGGCGCCGCGAGGAAGCTGCTCGGCGATGTCGCTCCGGACGAGGCCGGTGTGCGCATCGGCCTTGTCATGAGTCAGATGTTCGGTCTGGTCATCCTGCGAAAAGTGCTGGGTGTCGAGCCGATCGCAACCATGCCGGCCGATCAGCTGGCAGTGATGGTGACCCCAACGATCATCCGCTATCTGCGGGGCGGACTGTCCGACGTTCTGTTGCCAACAGCAACCGAGTCTCAGGAAGTAGGACTTTCATGACGCTCACCTCTGCGTCGGCCGACGTGCCGGCGATTCGCACCGAGGGGCTGGTCAAGAAGTTCGGTGTGTTCAAGGCACTGGACGGTCTCGATCTCACTGTCGCCCGGGGCGAGGTCCACGGGTTCCTGGGACCCAACGGCGCCGGGAAGTCCACGACCATCCGTGTACTGCTCGGGCTGCTGCGCGCGAACGCCGGCACCGTCGAGTTGCTCGGCGGCGACCCGTGGCATGACGTGGTCGAGCTGCACCGACGCCTGGCGTACGTGCCAGGAGATGTCGTGCTCTGGCCCGGCCTGTCCGGAGGTCAGGCCATCGACCTGCTCGGCAACCTGCGTGGTGGACTGGACAAACAGCGCCGCGCCGACCTGATCGACCGATTCGAACTCGATCCGACCAAGCGCGGACGCCAGTACTCGAAGGGAAATCGGCAGAAGGTCGCGATCGTCGCTGCCCTGGCCGCGGATGTCGAACTGCTGATCCTGGACGAGCCGACATCAGGTCTGGACCCGCTGATGGAGGCCGTGTTCCAGGAGGAGATCGCCAAGGACAAGGCCAAAGGCCGGACGATCCTGCTGTCCAGCCACATCATGAGCGAGGTAGAGGCGCTGGCCGACCGGGTCAGCATCATCCGCCAGGGCACGATCGTGCAGACCGGGACCCTGCATGATCTCCGCGGTCAGGCACGCGTCGCGATCAAGGCGACCCTGGCCCGTCCGCCCGCGGATGTCCGTTCCCTCACGCTGATTCACGACGCACATCTCGACGGACAGAACCAGCTCACCGGCTCGGTCGAGCCCGACCAGGTCAACGCGGTGATGGCCGCGCTGGTCCCGCACGACATGTCGTCCCTGACCGTGTCGCCCGCCTCCCTCGAAGACCTGTTCCTGCGCCAGTACGACGATGGCAAGCAGCCGGCTGGGGAGAACTTGTCATGACGACCTTCACCGGCACCCAACCACTGTTACGGGTCGCGCTGCGCCAGGACGTTCGCAACATCGCACCGTGGGTGGGTCTGATCTCCGCACTGTCTGCGACGTCGATCCTGGCCTACGCCTGGATCTTCCCCGACCCAGAGGATCGCGCCGCGCTGGCACTCACACTAGGCGGCAACCCCGCCCTGTCGTTGCTCTTCGGGCCGGCACGGAACCTCCTGACTGCCGACGGTTTCAACGCCTGGCGGGCCGGCGGCCTCGGCGCATTCTTCGCAGGACTGATGGCGATCCTGATCGTCGTCCGCAACAGCCGCGCCGACGAGGACTCAGGACAGGCCGAGTTGCTCGCATCCGGCGTACTCGCCCGGGCCTCCCGGCTCGCAGTCGCCGTACTGATGGCCGTGATCGCATCCGTGGCTCTCGGCGTCGTCTGCTTCCTCCTCACCCTGGCATGCGGTGGCGGAGCCGCGTCCACGCTGGTGTTGGCGGCGACCTTCACCGCATCAGGCCTGATGTTCGCCGGCCTCGCGGCCGTTGCCGCTCAACTGGGTTCCGACGCCCGTACGGCGAGCAGCATCGCCGTCGCCGCGCTGGGCGTCTGCTACGTACTGCGCGGCTACTTCGACTCCAGCAACGCCCCAGACTGGACGAGCTGGCTCACCCCCTTCGGATGGCTGCAGGAGACTCGGCCCTCCACCGACAACAACCCGGTGCCGCTCCTTGCCGCCCTCGCACTCGCCGTCGTCCTGGTGGCGGTGGCTTTCGTACTTCAGAGCCGCCGCGACTTCGGACTCGGACTCATCTCGCCACGTCCCGGACCCGCCGAGGGCGGCATCGTCGCCAACATCTGGGGGTTCGCCTTCAGACTGCATCGGGCGGCGCTGATCTCCTGGCTGATCGCGTTCGCCGGCCTCGGACTGATCTTCGGCAACCTCGCCACCTCTATCGGCGACATCATCGGCGACAACCCCGCGATGGCCGGGATCCTCGCGTCCGGCGCCGCCACCTCGTCCGACCTCACCTTCGCGTTCCTGGTCACGATCCTGCAGATCATCGGCATCATCGCCGCGGTGATGGGCGTCCAGGTGGTACTGCGGATCTACGCCGAGGAGATCGACTACCGCGTCGAACCTCTGCTCGCCGGATCGCTGCGACGATCGACGTACCTGGCCAGCAACGCCCTTGTCGCGTTCCTCGCTCCCGCCGTGGCGCTGCTCGTGGCCGGCACGACGCTCGGTCTCGTCGCCGCCGGGGGCGACGACGACGTGGCGTTCGGCAAGGTCATCCTGCAAGCCGTGGTCACGATCCCGGCCGTGTGGACCCTGGTCGGCCTCGCGCTGGCCGCCGTCGGCGCCGCACCGAGCAAACGGATCATCGCCTGGCTCGGCGTCGTCGCGACCTTCGGCATCACGCTGCTCGGGCCGACCTTCAAATTCCCCGACTGGGCGCTGGGCATCAGCCCACTCCACCACGTCCCCAACGTGACCGCACCAGCCCCGACCTGGAGCGGCCTGGCCTGGCTCGGCGGCGTCGTGATCATCTTCACCGCCACCGCATTCGCCGGCTTCCGCCGCCGCGACATCATCTGACTTTCGCCGTCCGGACCCACGGCTGGCACCACATCGGCGGCATCGGCTACCTCGATCAGGACGGCTACGCCTACATCGTCGACCGCAAGAGCGACATGATCATCAGTGGCGCCTTCAACATCTATCCCGTGGAGGTCGAGGCCGCCCTCCACGCGCAACCGGAAGTCCGGCAGTGCGCCGTCATCGGCGTACCGCACGAGAAATGGGGCGGGGCCGTCGTAGCTGTCGTCGTAGCTGCCCAGGACGCCGCACGCGACGAGGCAGGCATCATCGCGCAGGCGCGGCAGGCGCTCGGACCGGTCAAAGCTCCGAAGGCCGTCATCATCGTCGACCGCCTGCCCCAGACTCCAGTCGGAAGATCAGAGTTTCGGCTTGCCTGGTTGGTAGAGCCAGGTGTGGAAGAAGGCACCGAGATCGCGGTGGGTGAGTCGTTCGACGAACCGGATGAAGGTTTGCGTCGAGACATTGCCGTGCCGGTAGGTCGTCGGCCACTGCTTGAGCACCTGGAAGAAGGCTCGGTCGCCGATCTTCAGGCGTAACGCCTGCAACGTCATCGCACCGCGGTTGTAGACCAGGTCGTCGAAGATGCGATCCCGTCCGGGGTCGGCCACCTTCCCCGTCCAGTCCTTCTCGCCGGCGTAGGTGTCCGCGAAGCTCCGTGCCACCGGGGTGCCGTTGAACTTCTCCTGGTAGAGCCATTCCGAGTAAGTGGCGAAGCCTTCGTTGAGCCAGATGTCCGACCAGTGCACCGGGGTGAGGCTGTCACCGAACCACTGGTGGCCGAGTTCGTGGGCGAGCAGGTCACCATCGACTTCGCTGGTGCGCTGGTCGTACACCGGTCGGCTCTGCGTCTCCAGGGCGTAGTCGACGCCGACATCGGCGAGAATGCCGCCGGTTGAGTCGAACGGGTAGCGCCCGTACATCGACGACTCCCACTGGACGACCTGCGCTGTCGTCCGGTTGAACACCCTGCCCTGGCCGGGCTTGGTATCGATCGATTTGCCGATGGCGGTGATGTTCGGGAGGCCGGTGGCCGTCACGCCGCGGGTGACGTTGTACTTCCCGATCGCGAGCATGGCCAGCTCGCTGGCCATCGGCCGGTTCATGTGCCAGCGGAAGGTGGTCCGGCCGTTGTGCTTCGTGGTCGGCCCGGGCTCGCCATTGGCCAGCACGGTGAGTCCGGTCGGCACGGTGATCGTCTGGGTGTACGTCGCCTTGTCGTCGGGGGTGTCGTTCACCGGGTAGTAGGTTGCCGCGCCGATGGGCTGGTTCAGTGCGACCGCGCCGTCCTTGGTGGCGACCCAGCCGGAAACGCCCAGCGCCGGGTCGTCGACCTTCTGCGGAACGCCGGCGTACGTCACCGAGACGACAAACCGGCTTCCCCGCCACAGGCCGTGCGGCGGGGTGATCACCAACTCCTGCGCACCGCGGCGGGTGAAGGACGCGTCCCGCCCGTTGACCGAGAGCTTGCTGATCTTCAACGGTCCCTGGAAATCCAGGTCGAAGCGGGACAGATTCTGAGTGGCCTTGGCGAGAATGGTCGTGGTCGCGTTGATCGCCTTGGTCTTGGGGTTGAACGCCAGGCCGATGTCGTAGTGGCTGACGTCGTAGCCGCCGTTCCCCATGTCGGGGAAGTAGGGATCCCCGGCGCCAGCCGCGCCGGGGAGGAACACCGACGCTCGTCCTGGCGCGGCGTTCGCCGTCAGGTTCGTCGCGGCCACCAACCCAAGGGCCAATGCACAGACCATCAACAGGTAACCACGGCGACGCTCCACAATGCCTCCTAGCCCGGGGGGACCTGGCCCAACCCTAACGGCCTTCGACTCCGAACGGAGCAAGATCTACAGCGCCACCCGCAGTCCGGGATTAGCCAGGATGACCGGGCAACCTGCCACCTGGGCCGCCTCCTCGAGAATCCACAGGTGGTTCTGCCAGGCGCGCAGATGGGTAAGGACCAGCAGCTTCGCCCCAGCCTTCGCCGCCAGCCGGCCGGCATCCCCGGCAGTGAGATGCGCGCGTATCGGACCGTCGGCGTCGAAACCCGACGCCTCGGCCAGCAGTACCCCGCAGCCGTCGGCCAACGCCTCGATCGCTGCACGCGGCTCGGTGTCCGCCGTGTAGCACAAAGCGTCGTCAACCCTGCTCGAGTTGTGTCCGCGCGGTGAGCCCGCCGCGTTGCGGCGGGAGAACCGCCGGCCGCGGCCCCTCGGCGCGCGAGCGGCGCGACGCCGAACTGACCGGCAAGATCGCCGCAATCCACGACGACTCCCGCCACACGTACGGTCGCCGCGGGTGCACCATGAGCTCCGGGCCGGGGTGAGCGGTGCTCATGCAAGCGAGTCGCGCGGCTGATGTGGGCCGCCGACCGGCACGGACGGCCGCCCAGGCACTGGAAGGCGACCACCATCAGATTCAGTCCGGTATGTCTTGAGAGATCTGTCCGCTATGTCCTGACGGAGTACACCTGACGGCGCACACTAGCCCATGTCACGTGAATGGCCTGGGCTTCGTTGTGTCTGGGGCGCACCCTTTTCCGGGCTCCAGCTGGTCGTGACTGTTCGTCACGTCACAGCCTCCGGAGCAGCGGTTCGCGAGGTGGAACGGTGCGGGAATATCGGCGCCGTGAACATCCTCCGTACAACCCCGCCGCGGCCGCTCGATGTCGCCGGGATCTTCACTGAACTGGGCGCATTGGCGCGCCGGGCGATCCGGTTGCATCCCCGCCCCGGTTCCCCGTCGCCGTACGACAGCTCAGTCGGAGGGCCGCTGCTGTGGCCGGCCAACCAGCCGTGGCTGTGCTGCGACAAGTGGCACGAGGGTCCTGCCGCGCCTCTGCTTCCGGTGGCCCAGCTGTACGCGCGCGACGTACCACTGACCGCCACGCCGTTCCTCAGTAACCTCAAGGGCGCCCAGAACACCTACGGCGACTACGACCAGACCGTCAGCCTGTAGTCCGCGACCCTCGCCCTGAGAGCGATCCCGGGGCCGCTGGCTCCCCGCGAAACACGACGCAGCGCATCTTGAGCCTTACCCGCCAAGGCTCGCCGTCCTGCTGCGCGCGTACTCATTGCTCAAAGCAACTGACCCTGATCTTCGGCTCGTGATCGCGGGCGGCGAGACACTGTTCGACTACCGGGACCACGGAGCCACGTGGGACACCATTGCAGCTGACCGGAGCCGGGCGCATGTGAAGGTCGCCTGCAGTGCGGGCCGGTCGAGCTGAACCGGATAGCGGGCGAACTGCCAGATCACGTCGTAGACCACGTCGAGGCTCAGGCCGAATGCTCAGAACACCACGGCTGCGAGGATCACTTGCGTCGACCGCATCATCACCGTCGCGGCGCTGCGATGGATCCAGGCCTGCTGGTATCGCTGGGCTGGGCGCCGGTTCCAGTCGTACCCGTTGTCGGCCGTGGCCGGATGCCGGCACCGCTCAATCGCCTCGGCGAGGGAATCCGCATGCGCATGGCATGGGTCAGCTCGATCAGGCTGTTGCTGCCACGTCCAGGACCGCACGCGCGAACGCTTCCGGAGCCTCCTGCGGCGGGTTGTGCCCGATGCCAGACAGCTCTCGCCGCTCGAAGCCGCCGATGAACAGCGGCTCATCGACACTCGAGTCGTCGGCGCCGAGGCCATCGGCGAGCGCATCGAGCGCAATGGTCGGCACGGTGATGGCCGGCGTGGTCGCCAGCAAGTTCTCCAGCTGGTCGTAGCGCGGGTCGCCGGGAGCCGCGCCGCGACGGTGCCGGTAGGAGTGGATCACGGTGGCGACGAAGTCGGGATTGTGCAAGCTGGGCGAGGTAGCAGCAAAGGCCGCTGCAGTATCTGTCCAAGTCGGCGACCATTGCCGCCATAACAGCCCACAGAGCTCGTCGGTGTAGCGCTCAAGCCCGGCTCGTCCGCGCTCAGTGAGGAAGTAGTGGGTGTACCAGGCAGCGCTCTCGGCTTCCGGAGGCGCCGGCTCCCCGGACCGGGCGATGTCCTGGATGTTGTACCCGCCCACCGTGACCAAGCCGGTGACCCGCTCGGGCGCCACAGCGGCCGCGATGCAGGCGCCCCGGCCGCCCCAGTCGAAGCCGCCCACGACCGCGCTCTCGATCTCGAGTGCGTCGAGCAGGTCGAGCAGATCCTGGCCGAGCGCGCCCTGCTGACCAGAGCGCATGATGTCCGCGCCGCGATAGCGGGTCTGCCCGAATCCCCGCAGGTACGGAGCCACCACACGCATCCCCGCGTCGGCGAGGACTGCGGCCACCCCGTCGTAGCAACGCACGTCATAGGGAAACCCATGAAGGAGTACGGCGGTTGGACCGTCCGCCGGTCCGGTCGCGTCGTAGGCGATGTCCAGCACCGGTGTCGAGACAGTTCCCGACTCGTTCAAACCGCGCGGATCCATCAAGGTCCTCCTCGGCGATCGACTCCAGAGCGCCGACAAACTATCCGGAACAGACCGACCCCCGCCATGGCCGGATCGCGCAGGACTTCGGCACCTACCCTGACTGATCGATCGGCTGGGACCCGGACCTGGACGTTCGGCGACCATCCGGCGCAGAGTCGGAGCAGCGAAAGGAGACGCATCATGAAGATCCGCGCGACCTGTCTCGACCACGTCGTCCTGAATGTCTCCGACCTTGATGTCAGCCGCCGATGGTGGTCCGCGCTGACCGGCTCACGAGCAACCCTCGACCACGAAGGCGAGGTATCGCTTACCGTCGGCGGCCAGGCCATCCGCCTACGCCGAGGCACGCCGGCACCCAATGGCTCGATCAGCATCTGCTTGCTGGCAGACGCCTCGATCCACCAGCTGTACGAACGCGCCGAGGAACTCCACGCCGTACATGGCGACGTCCACCCTCGAACCGCCGCCTCAGCACCGGCGCAAGCCCTCACCCTCGAGGACCCCGACGGATACCACGTCGAACTGGCCACCTGCACCCCCGAAGGCACCATCCGATAACCACTCCGCCAAGACGTGTCCACTGCCGCGCCGCTTTCGACAGCCTGGGTGAGGCGTTTCGCGTAACCGCTTGAGTCGTCCGCTCAGCCGTGGACGCTGCGATAGCGCTCGGCCGCGCCTGGGTGGAGCTGCAATGGGCTGGTGCCGATGAGGGAGTTCGGATCTAGGTAGTGCGCGCCGACCGCGGCGGCCGGCACGAGCCCCGCTGCGTGCTTGACGAGCACCTCAACGATCTTCGACGCGACCGCACGGGAGACTTCGGGACGGCAGATCAGCAGGTTCGGTACGCCGATCGTGCTGACCTCTTCGACACCGCCGTAGGTGCCGGCCGGGATCTGTGCCCTCTGGTAGACCACGCCGTAAGCGGTGCGCAGCGTGGACAGCCAGCGATCGAGAGGCAGCAGGCGGATAGGCACCTGAGCGGAGAGATCCGACAGTCGCCGGGTCGGTACCCCACCGGACCAGAACATCGCGTCGATCCGTCCGGTGGCAAGCGCGTCAGTGGCGTCCGAGAGATGAAGGTTCGCGATCATGGGCGCACGCTCGGCGTGCATGCCGGCTGCGATGAGGAGCCGGTTCGTGGTCAGCGCGGCACCGGCGCCTGGTGGCCCGGAGGAGACCCGCTTGCCGACGAGGTCAGGCAACTGGCGGACGGGTCCGGCCGCGCGGACCACGCACTGCAAATAGTTCTCATACACCCTGCCGAGAGCGACAACCTCGCGAGACTGCGCCGTGGCATCGGCGAGGCATATTGCCAGGTCTGCTTGCCTGAGACGCAGGAGCTCGAGATTCTGCAGGCTGCCCTCGGTCGACCGCACCTCGACGGACCGGGCGACCTTGGCAGCCGTCAGTTGGGTGGCGAGGAGCTGTGCGAACTCCAGGTAGAACCCGCCACGCTCGCCGCCGGCCACCACCAGCCGGTCCACGAGGGTGTGGCCGGAGCTGCAACCATCCACGACCGATGCCAGTCCGGCAGCGAGAAGAGCCCGCCGGGACAAGCGCAGCATGTCCCGCCGAGTGCCTGCTTCGTCGCTCATGTCACCGTCCTCAGGTCGACGTGAACCGCCAGGCCGTGTGGCGTCGCCGACTCGATCGTGAGCGTCCCGCCGGCGGCGCTCACCAGTTGGTCGACGATCGCCAAGCCGAGGCCGCTTCCCCGCGACGACTGGTGCTGATCGGCGCGCCAGAACCGCTGCGATGCCAACTCACGTTGCTCCCGGGGAAGCCCTGGCCCGTCGTCGACGACACTGAGCCGGACGCCATCCGCGCCTGACTGCTCGATCCGGACGATCACCCGCGCTCCGTCGCCGGCGTACTTGATCGCATTGTCGACGAGAGCGCCGACGATCTGTTGCAGGTCAGTTCCGCTGATCGCCACAGGCGGTACAACGGCGAGATCGGCTGCGAGGTCGACACCGTTTTCGGCAGCGAGCAGCCGCCACGCTCCAACTTCACCGGGGAGCACCTCGGACACCACCGACTGACCGGCCACGGCATCCGGGCGCCGGCTCTCCGCCTCAGCAAGCCTGAGCAGATCGTTGAGCAGCGCTTCGAGCCGATCAAGGTCCTGCTGTATGCCGGCGAACCGCGGGCTGGACGGATCGTGGAGCTCCGAGGCCAGGGCGTCGAGCCGGAGGCGGACGGCCGCCAGCGGGTTCCGCAGCTGGTGCGACGAATCGGCCACCATCCGGCGCTGCATCTCCAGAGATCGTGTGACCGTGGCCGCCATGTCCGCGAACGATCGGGTCAGATGACGCAGCTCAGGCGGGCCTGACAGCATCACGGCCAGGCCCGTCGTCGGCGTCTCGGCAAGGCCCACGACCGCCTCCTCGAGCCGCCGGACCGGACGGACCACCCAGCGGGTAAGGAGGATCGCCAGCTCGAGGAGGAGTAGCTCGGCGGCGATCGCCCCGGTCACGATCAGCGCCCAGTCGCGACGGACGCCGGAGATCGCCCGGCCGGCGTCGACGCGCAGTACGACTGCGCCGGCCAACTCATGGGGGGTGCCAACGGGACGGGCCAGCAGATGCCGTGGCTCGCTCCACGGCCGAACCGGGTCGAGGGTCGTCTGCGCAAGGTTCCGCGACGCGGATGCGAGGGCCTCTCGCACACCCGGATCGTCGAGGTCCAGCGAGCCGGTGGACAGGACGGGTTGTCCGCTCGGGCCCACCAGCAGCAGGTCTTCGCCGTACACCTCGGTCATCCGGGATGCTTCGGCCTGCACGGCGGCCAGGTCGCCGGCATCCGTGATCTCCCTGGCCAGTGCAGCGAGCCGGTCAAGCGTTGCGACGCGGCTGAGCAACAGCGCCTGCGTGCGGGCCTGAGAGGTGGTCGCGAGGAGCGGCAGAACCAACCCGGCAACTGCGACGAGGGAGAAGACCGTCAGCACGATCAGAACTCGCGTTCTCATGCGCCGAGTCTGTATCCGAAACCGCGGATGGTGGTGATCAGGCCGGGACTGCCGAGTTTGACACGTAGCTGGGCAAGATGGACGTCGAGTGCCCGCGAGCTCGCCAGGAAAGCGTCGCCCCACAGTTCGTCGAGGATCACCTCCCGGCTCACCGCGGCACCTGCTCGGCGCGCCAGCGCCCCGAGCAGGTCGAACTCCTTCGGAGTGAGCGCGACCTCCCGCTCGCTGACCCTGACGCGTCGAGCAGTCAGGTCGATGACGACGTCACCCACCTCGACCACCCCGGCCGGCAGTGAGCTCCGGGCGCGACGGGTGACCACCACGTCGATCCGGGCCAGAAGCTCGCCCAACCGGACGGGCTTCACCAGATAGTCGTCCGCTCCGAGCCGCAGGCCGCGCACCACCGACCGCTCGTCACCGCGCGCGGTGACGACCAGCAGCGGTACTTCGCTGACCTGGCGCAGCTTTCGCAGCACGTCCAGCCCATCTCCGTCAGGCAGGCCGAGGTCCAGCAACACGACATCGGCCGAGCTGTGCCGAAGAAGCACGTCGGCGCCTCTGGAGACCCGATGCGGTTGGTGACCATGCGCACCGAGGACGTCGACCAGCGCCTCACCGACGCTGTCGTCGTCCTCGGCGATCAGTATCCGCACGCCATCATCCTGTCCTGTTGAACGTACTGCGAGCAGGGTCGTGACAACCGCCGCACTGCACAACCCCGGGCGCCGAATCCTTACGTGGCCTTGAGAACAACCGCTGGACTGTACACCGGCCGGCACGCGCACGTCTGTTGTCGATACGCGCACGATCGTGGGGGACGTCGTGGACGCGACGGTGCCGGACCGTGTTCCTTGACACGGAGGACTCAGTTCTTCCTTCGTCCCGTGGAGGCCGTCATGCCGTCTCGTACTCTTCAACGCCTGCGTCAGGCCGGTTGGTTGGCGGTGACGATGAGCTGTGTCCTCGCTCTCCTCGGAGGTTGCCTGGTCGTCATTGCGTCGACGCCGGCTGCTTCCGCGACGGTGCCGGACGAAGCCTCGACGGTGTTCGGCGAAGCACAGGCGCGCGATGCCGCCGCCAGGACAGGGCGCCAGGTCGAGGTCGGCGCGCTGACCACCGAGACAGGGCAGGTGTTCGCCAATCCGGACGGTTCGTTCACCCGGCATGAGTCGGCGTTGCCGGTACGGGTACGCGGGTCGTCGGGGTGGGTGCCGGTGGACATGACGTTGCGAGCCAGAACGGACGGAACGGTGGCGCCGGTCGCCGGCCCGCTCGATCTGGCGTTCTCCGGGGGCGGTGAGACGCCTCTGGTGCGGCTTCGCCGGGACGGCCATGAGCTGGCTGTCGGCTGGCCGGGCAAACTCCCCCAGCCGGTGTTGTCAGGCGACACCGCGACCTACCCGGAGGTCTTGCCCGGTGTCGACCTCGTCCTGACCGCGTCGACTGCCGGTCTGTCCCAGATCCTGGTGGTCAAGAACGCGGCGGCCGCGGTGAACCCGGCGCTCGGAACGCTGCCGTATCGCCTGACAGCCAAGGGTTTGGTGGTTCATGCCACGGCGGCCGGTCTGACCGCGACGGATCCGGCCGGCGAGGTCGTGTTCAGTGGACCCGCGCCGTACATGTGGGATTCCTCCGGTCACGGGTCCGCCGTACAGCCCGGTGGCCGGGTGACGGCAGTCGGCGCCCGGGTAGCCGGGGATCAGCTGTCACTCGTGCCGGATCGGGCGTTGCTGACCGGCAAGACCACCCGGTTCCCGGTCTACATCGACCCGTCGTGGTCCGGCATCAAGCAGGCCTGGACCCAGGTGTGGAGCAACTACCCGACCACGTCGTTCTACAACGGCGCGAACCTCGGAACTTCGGAGAAGGTCGCCCGGGTGGGCTATGACAGCACGGACCAGAAGCGCACCCGCTCGTTCTTCCAGTTCGACACCAGCGGCGTGAAATACAAGCACATCCTCAAGGCCACGCTGCAGACATCCGCGAACTGGTCGTGGTCCTGCACGGTGCGCGAGGTGCAGGTGTGGGCGACCAACCCGATCTCCTCGGCGACGACCTGGAGGAACCAGCCGACCTGGGCGTACCAGATGGAGAAGAAGAGCTTCGCGAAGGGCTTTTCGTCGTCCAGTTGCCCGGCCGGCGGGGTGGAGTTCAACGTGACCAGCCACGTCACGAACGCCGCGGCCAACGGTTGGTCCAACATCACGCAGGGACTGCGGGCCTCGACGTGGGCGGAGAGCAACAACGATTCGTACTCGTGGAAGAAGTTCGCCAACAACCCGAGCATCACCATCGACTACAACACGATTCCTGACAACCCGGCCAACCTCACCACAGAGGGCTCGGCGTCGTGTGTGACGGGCCCCGATCGGTTGGTCGTGTCCACGGTGACGCCGGCGCTTCGAGCGACTCTCCAGGACGCCGACAACTCGGTCCAGGCGCACTTCGAGTGGTGGACGGTCGACGGTACGGCCCCTGTCGGGGAGTACGTCTCGCCGGTCGTCGCGGGCGCGACGCCGACGGTCGTGGCGACCTCTGTTCCGTCGGGTGCCTTCGGCAACGGCGCGGTCGGCAAGTGGCGGGTACGGGCCGAGGACGGCATCGACGTCAGCGCGTGGAGTCCGTGGTGTGAGTTCGCCGTGGATGCCACCGTGCCCGAGGCGCCGACGGCGGTGTCGTCGGGGTTCCCGGACAACGGAGCCGGCGACGCGGTGATGGGGACGAGCCTGCCGGTGACGTTCGGCGCGAACGGGGAGTCCGATGTCGTCAGGTACGAGTACGCCCTGAACGGGACCTCGACTGCGCTGAACCTCACCGCGACGCCGTCGGAGCAGGGCGGCGAGGCGACAGTTTCGGTAGTGCCGGATCGGTACGTGAACTGGGTGCACGTCCGCTCGGTCGATGCCGGGGGCAACCGTTCCGAGGTGGTGACGGCGGTGTTCTACGCCGGCCCGGCGCCAGGCCCGGTCGCAGACTGGGGGCTGGACGAGACCGGTGACGGCACGGTGGCGGTCGACTCCGGGCCAGGAGGACACAGCGCCTCCCTGGGTGGCGGCGCGTCATGGGGCGACGGCAGGCAGGGCAGTGCCCTGACGCTCAACGGCACCACGGGGTACGCGGCGACGAGCGGGGCGGTGCTCAACACGCTGAACTCGTTCTCCGTGTCGGGCTGGGTACGGCTGACCGACACGTCGCACACCGCGGTGGTGGCCACCCAGGTCGGGAACCAGGCCGGCGCCTTCACGTTGTACTACTCGAGCTCGTACCGGCGGTGGATCTTCAACCGCACCTCGGCTGACGTCGCCTCGCCGACCTACATCCGGGCGATCTCCACCACGGTGCCCGCGGCGGACGGCGGGTGGGTCCACCTGACCGGTGTGTACGACGCACCGAACGCCCAGATCCGGCTTTATGTCAACGGCGTTCTCGAGGCCACCACGGCGTACACCACGCCGTGGAGCGCGGCCGGCTCGTTCCAGATCGGGCGGTCGAAGGTCAACGGAGTCTACGGCGAGTACTGGCCGGGTGACCTGGACCAGCTCCAGGTGCACAACCGGGTGTTGCTGCCGGGCGAGATCCAGCAGGTGGCCCGGCGCGACGGTCAGTGGCTGATGGACGAGAGCTCCGGTACGACGGCCGGGGACGCCGCCGGGGCGCATCCGGCCAGTTGGTCGGCCGGCGGTGTGTCACGCGTGGCCGGCAAGACCGGCAACGCGGTGCAGCTGAACGGCACCACCGGTGTGTTGACGGCGTCGGGGCCGGCGGTCCGCACCGACGGCAGCTTCACAGTGGCCGCCTGGGTGAGGCCGTCCGCGGTCGGCAAGAACGAAGTCGTGATCAGTCAGGACGGCTCGCAGGTGAGCGGTTTCAGCCTGGGATACGCCTGGGACGACATGTACGGCGGCTACCGCTGGTCGGTGGCGATGCCGGTCGCGGACTCGGCGGCGGCGGAGGTGCACACCGCGGTCGGCCCGTTTGACGAGCCGGTGGCCGGTGGGTGGACGCACGTCGCGGGGGTGTACGACGCGAAGGCCCAGATGCTGCGGCTGTACGTGGGCGGCCAGTTCGTGACCGAGACGTATCACCGCAGTGCGTGGAATGCGGCCGGGGCGGCACGCTTCGGAGCCGGGTGGACGTCGGCGGCCGGCCTCGGTCGCTTCTTCACCGGCGCCATAGACGACGTGCAGATGTATTCCGGTGTGCTCACGGATCAGCAGATCGCCGACCTGTACTTGCCGTCCCAGCTGTGACCCACCCGCCCGTGGGCACAGTTCCGCCCCGCCCGATGAAAGGAGTGGCGCCATGCTGGTGCCGTTCACCGGAATAGTCACGGCCGTCGCGCTCGCTGCCGGCAGCCTGGTCGCCGTGCCCGTCGCGCACGCCGATGTTGGTGCGTCCACTGCGTGGCGGCCCGCGGCGCAGACCGAGTTCTCGGTGCCTGGGCACGATTCCGCGCCGAGGTCGCGTCCAGCCGATCCGAAGGCGGCGTCCGTACTGCGCCAACCTCCGCAGGTCAGTCGACCGGAGCCGGGTGCGGCGGAGGTGTCGCTCCCCGTCGACGGCACCACTACGCAGGCCGGCCGGTTGCCGGTTCGGGTCGGCGCGGGGCGGGTCAAGAGCGCTGCGTCGACGCCCGTGAACCGTGTGCGCGTTCAGGTTCACGACCGTTCGGCCGCCGAAAAGGTGGGCGTTTCGGGGATGCTGTTCAGCGTCGGTCGCGCCGACCTCGTTGCGAGCAGTGGCCAGGTCAAGGTCGAGGTGGACTACTCGGCGTTCCGTTCGGCGTACGGCGGTGACTGGGCAAGCCGCCTGCGGCTGGTGCGGCTGCCGGCGTGTGCGCTGACCACACCGGACAAGGCCGGGTGCTCGGACGGGCAGGTACTGAAGTCCAGTGTCACCGGCGACAACCGGATCGCTACCGAGGTCGCCGCATCGAGTGAGGCGACGGTGCTGGCGTTGTCGTCGGCACCCGCGGGCAGCGCGGGTAGCTACAAGCCGACCGCGTTGTCGGCGTCGGCGTCGTGGAACGCGGGCGGCTCGTCAGGTGCGTTCACGTGGGGCTACCCGATGGATGCCCCGGACGGCCTGGGCGGCCCGGAGCCGGATCTGGATCTGGGCTATTCGTCGGGTGACATCGACGGCCGGGTGGCGTCGACGAACAACCAGTCGTCGTGGGTCGGGGAAGGCTGGGGCCTGGACGAGGGGTTCGTCGAGCGGCGGTACACGTCGTGCGCGGATGAGGTGTCGACGACACCGAAGCCGCAGGACCTGTGCTGGGAGACCGACAACGCCTACCTGGTTCTGGGTGGGACCGCGTCCGAGCTGGTCCGTGACGACGCCACCGGTACCTGGAAACTGCGGGACGACGACGGTTCGCGGCTGGAGCGGTTGACCGGTGGAGTGAACGGCGACAACGACGGCGAGCACTGGCGGCTGACGTCGCGGGACGGCACGCAGTACTACTTCGGGTTGAACCGGCTGCCGGGGTGGGCCGCGGGCAACGAGGAGACCGGTTCGGTCTGGACGGCGCCGGTGTTCGGCAACGACGCGGGTGAGCCGTGTCACGGGGCGTCGTTCGCGGCGTCGTACTGCACGCAGGCGTGGCGCTGGAACCTGGACTACGTGGTCGACCCGAACGGCAACGCGATGTCGTACTTCTACGGCAGCGAGACGAACTACTACGGCCGGAACCTGACCGCGAGCGCCGGCACCCAGTACGTGCGCGGCGGGTACCTGAAGCGGGTCGACTACGGCCAGCGGTCCACGTCGATGTATTCGGCGGCGGCTCCGATGCGGGTGTCGTTCACGGTGGACGAGCGCTGCGCGGCGGGAGCGACCTGCGGCACCGGCGACATCACGTCGGCCAATGCCGCGAACTGGCCGGACGTGCCGTACGACCAGAACTGTTCGGCGGGCAAGTCGTGCACGGGGTTGTATTCGCCGACGTTCTGGACGCGCAAGCGGCTGGCGACCGTGACGACCCAGCTGTGGGTGTCCGGGACAACCTACCGGGATGCGACGTCGTGGGCGTTGGGCTATGAGTTCCGTGACCCTGGTGACGGAACATCGCCGGCGTTGTGGCTGGCGTCGATCACCGCGACCGGCAAGGTCGGCGGGACCGCGTCGCTGCCTTCGGTGTCGTTCCAGGGTGTGCAGCTGGCCAACCGGGTGGACGCCGCAGAGGGGATTCCGCCGATGTACAAGTGGCGGCTGACCGACGTGTACGACGAGGCCGGTGGGCACGTCCACGTGAACTACTCGGCGCCGGAGTGTACGGCGAGTTCGTTGCCGGCTCCGGACCAGAACACCAAGCGGTGTTTCCCGCAGTACTGGCAGGCCGACGGGTCGGAGTCGTTGACGCGGGACTGGTTCCACAAGTACGTGCCGGTCACGGTGCTCGAGGATGACCAGGCCGGCGTGGCCGGGATCGAGCGCACCGACTACGAGTACGACGGCGGCGGCGCGTGGCACTACGACGACAACGAGCTGACCCCGGCGAAGTACCGCACCTGGGGACAGTGGCGCGGCTACGGCCGGGTCCGGGAGCTCCACGGCAACCCCGGCGAGACCCGCTCGCAGGAGGAGAATCTGTACCTGCGCGGCATGGACGGCGACAAGCTCGCGAACGGCGGCACTCGGTCGGTGACCGTCACCGACTCACTCGGCGGGACGATCACCGATCAGCCCGCGCTGGCCGGGTTCGAACGCGAGTCCCTCACCTACACGGAGGCAGGCGCCAGCGTACTGGAGGGCGTGATCACCGACCCGTTGGTCTCCTCCCCCACCGCCACCCAGGTCACCCGCAACGGCACGCTCAAGGCCTACATGGTCAACGAGGCCGCCGAACGGTCCCGTGAAGCGCTGTCGTCCGGTGGATGGCGCAACACCGAGACCCGCACCACGTACGACTCCTACGGACTCGAGGTCGAGGAGAACGACCTCGGCGACACCGCCAAGACCGGCGACGAGGAATGCACCCGTACCACGTACGCCCGCAACACCTCGTCGTACCTGATGGACTTCGAGGCCCGCGAGCAGACCGTGTCCGTGGCCTGCACCGCGACACCGTCGTATCCGGCCGACGCGGTGTCCGACGACCTGACCTACTACGACGGCTCCACCACTCTGGGTGCGGCGCCGACCAAGGGTGACGAGACCCTCAGCAAGGAACTCGCCTCCTACTCGGGCACCACGCCGGTCTACACCCAGGAGGGACGGACGGTCTACGACACCTACGGCCGGCCGATCGAGACCTACGACCAGTTGGACCGCAAGTCGTCGGCCACCTACACCCCGGCCAGTGGCGCGGCCGTCACCGATATCACCGTGACCAACCCGGCCGGGCATGTGACCACGACGACTGTCGAGCCGGCGTTCGGTGAGTCGATCGCCGAGGTCGACCAGAACGGGCGGCGTACCGACACGACGCGGGACCCGCTCGGCCGGATCACCGCGGTGTGGCTGCCGGATCGGTCGAAGGCGGCCGGGAAGACCCCGAACACCAAGTACTCCTACCTGATCCGGCAGGACGCGCCGTCGGTGATCACCACCGAGGAGGTCCGCGACGACGGCACGTACGAGGCCGGCTACGACCTGTTCGACGGGCAGTTACGCGAACGGCAGACCCAGGACCCCGCGGCCGACGGCGGCCGGGTCGTGACCGACACGTTCTACGACGCACGCGGCCTGGAGGTGAAGTCCAACGGCTCGTACTGGAACAGCGGCACCGCCGGTGCGACGCTGCTCACCGGGGTGACCGACGCGGCCGTACCCGGCCAGGACGTGACCGTCTACGACGGCGCCGAACGCGAAACCGTGGAGATCTTCCGCTCGCACGGGTTCGAGAAGTGGCGCACCACCACGACGTACGGCGGAGATCGCATCAGCGTGGATCCGCCGGACGGCGACACGGCCACCACGTCCATCACCGATGCCGACGACGCGGTCGTCGAGCTGCGCCAGTACACCGGCGGCTCGCCGACCGGTTCCTACGACGCGACGACGTACACCTACAACAACCGCGGCGACGTGGCAGGCACGACCGACCCGGCGGGCAACACGTGGAACACCAGCTACGACCTGCGCGGCCGTGTCACCCAACGCGAAGACCCTGACACCGGGACGAGCAGCTTCACCTACGACAACGCCGGCCAGATCCTCACCAGCACCGACGCGCGCGGCATGACCCTCGCTTATACGTACGACGGCCTGGGACGCCGTACCGGCATGTACGACGGGTCCACGTCCGGCACCAAGCGCGCGCAGTGGACCTACGACACACTCGTCTCGGGCACCAGCGTCAAGGGCATGCTCGCGACCTCGACCCGCTTCGTGAACGGGAACGCCTACACCAAGTCGGTCGACGCGTACGACATCCGGTACCGGCCGCTGACCAGCACCGTCGCGATTCCCGCCTCCGAGGGCGCGTTGGCCGGGTCCTACAAGACCAACACCGGCTACACGGCCACAGGTCTCCCGTCGCTGGTGTCCTACCCGGCAGCGGGTGGGCTCGCGGCGGAGACGCTGCGGTACGGCTACGACTCGGCCGGCCGGTTGCAGACCGCGAACAGTGGGCTCGGCACGATGCTTACCGCGGCGACCTACACGCCGTACGACGAAGTCGCCCAGTCAACCCTGTCCGCCGCGGCCGGCAAGCAGCTCGTCCACACGGCGTTCTACGACGACGCGACCCGGAACCTGGACCGGGTCCTGGTCGACCGCTCGACTGCCCCCGAACACCTGGCGGACATGAAGTACACCTACGACCCGGCGGGCAACATCACCAAGATCGCCGACACACCCCAAGGCGGTATTAGTGATGTCCAGTGCTTCAGCTACGACTACCTGCGCCGACTTACCGAGGCATGGACCCCTGCTGCCGACTGCGCCACCCAACCCGGCGCCGGCGCACTGGCCGGACCCGCGCCGTACTGGCAGGGCTGGACGTACGACAAGACTGGCAACCGGCTGAGCGAGACCAACCACGACCCGGTCACCGGCGCCGCCACCACATCCAACTACACCTACCCAGCCGCCGGAGGACCCCGGCCGCACACGCTGGCCGGCGTCGCCACCGGCACCCGGACCGACAGCTTCACCTACGACGCCGTGGGCAACACCACCGCCCGCAACGTCGCCGGGAAGGCCCAGACTCTCACCTGGGACGCCGAAGGCAATCTGGCCACCCTCACCGAGAACGGCAAGGCCACCAGCTATCTGTACGACGCCGACGGTGAGCGACTTATCGCCCGCGGCACCGACGGCAGCACCCTCTACCTCGACAACTCCGAACTCCACCTCAGTCCCACCGGCACGGTGACACCCACCCGCTACTACGACCTCGGCACCACCAGCGCCGTCCGAAACGAGTCGGGTCTCAGCTTCACCGTCGCCGACCACAACGGCACAAACACCCTTTCGGTCAACGCCAACGACCTCACGCAGGAGCAGCGCCGCTTCACCCCCTTCGGCGTTGCCCGCGGCACCAAGCCCACAACCTGGCCCGACGAACACGGCTACGTCGACGGCGTCGACGACCCCACCGGACTCACCCATCTCGGCGCCCGCGAATACGACTCCGCCCGCGGACGCTTCATCTCCACCGACCCGGTCGCCGACTTCGACAACCCGCAACAACTGAACGGCTACGCGTACGCCGACAACACGCCGATCACGGCCAGCGACCCCGATGGCCAATGGCGCGTCCTGCCCGGCGGCCACTACTGCGACGGCTGCAGCGCCCCCAAGAAGAAGAAGGCCAAGAAACACAAGAAGGCCACCAAGAGCGCCGCCGCCCACCACTACTGCGATGGCTGCGACTACCAGCGCTACCTCGCGAAGAAGAAAAAGGAGAAGATAGCGGCGGCCAAGAGGGCCGCCAAGAAGGCGGCGGCCAAAAAGGCCCGCGAGAAGGCAGCCAAGCTCAAGAAGAAGAAGGCCAAGAAAAACGCCAAGAAGCCCAAGAAGAAGGAACACCGCAAGGCGAAGGACCGCCCCAAGAAGAAGGGGAACTCCATCCTCGGCGGTGAGGACTATGCGCTGGTGAAGGTCGCCGGCGCCGGATACGCGATCTGCCGCTTCATCAGGGGCACCCCGGCCAACACCTGCGCCGTCCTCGGCTCGGCCCTCGCGAAGGGAAAGGCCGACGGCGGCGGGTGGTACTACGTCAAGTGGTACGTCGTCTCCCGTGGCAGCTGGACCCTCTACCGGGCCGGCGAGATCTGGAAGAAGGGCGGCGTCACCCCGAGGGGACAACTCGGCAAGGTCAAGGGCGAATTCAGAGCCGATGGAAAGGCAATGAGACGAGGCCTCGGCTTGTGGTTCCTCTACGACATGCTCGGCGGAGACACCCGCTCTCCACATCGCAACGACAAGCCCAAGCAGAAGACGAAGTGCGTGGTCTCGTGGAAGGTCTGGGGCCACAACGTCTTCAGCATCTGCTGACCCGCCGCGCCCCGACCAGCGCCGACGACACCTTGTCGTCGGCGCTGGTCGTTTGTTGTCCAGCGATTCTTCTTAAGGCGAGGTAAGGATGCGCCGGTCGGGGTTGTGGGGCAGCTGCGAACTGGAGATTCTTTGCGAAAGATCATTCACAGGAGGCCCTTTATGACAACCAGCGCGATATCGGTTGACACCGGCCCCAGTGCAGCGGAGTTGGCTGCTTTCGAGCAGGAAAGGCCGGCGCGGAGGCTGAGCCCGGTCCTGGACCGCGCTATCTCGGTGTGCTGCGCATTGGTCAGTGTCGGCGTTCTGGTGCAGGTATTCTTTCCGATTCCCGCAGGGACGCAGTTCTACCTGATGCTGTTCCTTGCTGCGGTGTTGCCGGGTGCGCTGCTGTGTTACCGCGGTTGGCGTGTGCCGGCGTTCCTGAACCCGTTCCGCGGAGATCGGCGAAGCGACGACCCGCCGGTGACGGACTGGGTTCTGGCGTCGGTCGCGCTGGCGGTCTCGCTCTATCCGTTGCTGGACTTCGACGCGTTCCTGGAGCGGCGGCAGGCTCCTACGCAGCTCGATCTGCTGGCGGGGTCGTTGCTGCTCGTGCTGGCGCTGGAGGCCTGTCGGCGTACGACCGGCTGGGTTCTGCCGGTGGTGAGCCTGTTGTTCATCGGATACGCCTATTACGGCGGCTATTTGCCGTACACGTGGGCCTTGGCGCACCAAGGTTTCGACTTCTCGGCGATCGTGGCGCAGTTGTTCATGGGTACGGCGGGCTTTTACGGGACGCCGTTGGCGGTGGCGGCAAGTTACATCGTCCTGTTCACGATCTATGGCGCCGTACTGGACGCCTCGGGTGCGGGGAAGTTCTTCATCGACGTGTCGTTCGCGGCCTTCAAACGCAGCCGCACGGCGCCTGGGCGGACCGTCACACTGGCGGGCTTCTTGTTGGGCACCGTGTCGGGTTCCGGTACGGCGACGGCGGTGTCGCTGGGCACGGTCGCCTGGCCGATCCTGCGGCGCGCGGGATATCCGTCCGAGCCGGCGGGCGGCATGCTGGCAGCGGCCGGTATCGGGGCGATCCTGTCGCCGCCCACGCTCGGCGCGGCGGCGTTCATCATCGCCGAGTATCTCCAGGTGAGCTATCTCGTGGTGCTCGGCTACGCGACGGTCCCGACCGTCTTGTATTACCTCGGCATCTTGCTGGCCATCGAGATGGACGCCCGGCGACACGGCGCGGAAGCGGCCGAGCCGTCCAGCCGGTCGGCGCGCCGGCTGCTGCTGCGGTTCGGATACCACTTCGTGTCGCTGTTCCTCATCATCGGCTTCATGGCGATGGACATTCCGCCGTTCAAGGCCGTCGTCTACGCGACGTTGCTACAGATCGGGCTGTCGTTCCTGGACCGTGAGCACCGGTTGACGCCACGCCGGCTCGGCATGGCGCTCGCGCAGGGCACCCGCTCGGTGCTACCCGTCGTCGCGACCTGCGCCGTGGCCGGCATCATCGTGGCCGTCGTCACCCAGACCGGTCTCGGCCTGAACCTGGCCGAGATCATCGTCTCCGCGGCATCCGCGGTCTCCGAGAACCACACCGTGGTGCTGATCATGACCGTCACGCTGTCAGCGTTCGCGGTCATGGTGCTCGGGTTGGCGGTGCCCGTCACCGCATCGTTCATCATCGCCGCTGTGGTGATCGCGCCCGCCCTGTTCCAGCTCGGCGTTGCCCCGGCCGAGGCGTACATGTTCATCTTCTACTACGCCGTCTTGTCGGAGGTCTCACCGCCCACCGCGCTCGCTGCCGTCGCGACGGCGGCGATCACCGGTGGGCGGGCCATTCCGACGATGTGGCAGGCGTGGAAGTACACGCTGCCTGCGTTCCTGGTGCCCTTCGCGTTCGTGCTGACGCCGAACGGGGCCAACCTGCTGGGCCTCGAGGGTCTGGGAGGTGCGGCGTGGACGCTGGTGGTCTCGGCACTCGCCGTCGCCGCGCTGGCGGTGGTCACCGGCGGATGGATCGCCGTCCGGACCGGCTGGCTGGAGCGTGTCCTCTGTTTCCCTGCCGCGTTGTTGTTGCTCTATCTCGCACCCACCACGATCGGCGTCGGGCTGGGGCTGCTCGGGGCCGCCGTCGTCATCAACCTCGCACGGCGTCAACGCCTGCAGAACACGGAAGGGCCATTACCCACATGAGATTCCGTTCTTTGTCCACTCTGGTGGTCGCACTCGCGCTGACGGTCTCGATGGCCGCCTGCGGCGGGCAACGCAAGGCCGAGAAGGGTGACGGCGCGGGAGGTGGTCGTCTCACCATCGCCACCGGCAACACCACCGGCGTGTACTACCAGCTCGGCGGTGCCCTGGCCGCACTCATCTCGGACAACCTCGAGGGTTACCGCGCCACCGCCAGCGAGACCGGCGCCTCCGTGCAGAACATCCAAGGACTGACCGCCGGGAACTACGACATCGCCTTCTCCCTGGCCGACAGCGCCGCCGACGCGGTCGAGGGTAAGAACAGCTTCGACGCGCCGCAGGACATCGTCGCACTGGCCCGGCTGTACTCGAACTACACCCAGGTCGTCGTGCGCGCGTCGTCCGGCATCACGAAGATCGCCGATCTGAAGGGCAAGCGGGTCTCCACCGGTTCGCCGAACTCCGGCACCGAGGTGATCGCGCGGCGCCTGCTCACCGCCGCCGGCGTCGACCCGGTGAAGGACATCACGGCCCAGCGGCTCGGCCTGCCTGAGTCGGTGGATGCGATGAAGAGCGGACAGATCGACGCGTTGGTCTGGTCCGGCGGCCTGCCCACCAGCGGCATCACCGATCTCACCACGTCGATGGGCGCCAAGGCGCGCTTCATCCCTCTCGACGACGTGCTGCCCGCCCTGCAGAAGGAGCACGGCAAGGTGTACGCCGCGGGCGTGATCCCTGCCGCGGCGTACAAGCAGCCGACCGACACTCGAACGATCATTGTGCCGAACCTGCTGCTGGTCCGTAAGGACATGCCCGACGACCTGGCCGAGAAACTCACCAGCCTGCTCCTCCAGAACAAAGACGCCCTCGTGCAAGTCAATCCCGCGGCCAAGGGGATAGAGCTCAAGAACGCCGCACTGACCGACCCAGTGCCACTGCACGCGGCCGCGAAGAAGGCCATCGACGCACTCGACTGAGCACCGCCTTCACCCCGGAACAAAGTGAGGTCCTATGTCAACCGCCCCGACTGGATTCAGATTCTCACGCCTCGAGCCGAACAGCGTGCTGTCGTGACGACGGTGATGCGTGGCACGCCGGGTTCGTCCTGTTCGATCGACCTGTGGACGACGGACGACGTCAGACCACCGGAACGTGTCGAGTACTGGATGAGCGTCATCAGTGCGGCAACCCGCTACCGGGTGGATCCGACCTGTTCGCCAGGGACCTTCCGGGGCCGGCTGCTTCGCATCGGCACGGTCGCCTACACGCTCGGCCGGGCGTCGGCCGACTGTGCCCAGGGACATCGAACCGCCGCAATGGCGTCCGAGGATCCGCACGACCTCCGCACCCTCATGGTGACGATCCGCGGCCAATTGCTGATCAGCCAGGATGATCAGGAGTTTCGGGTCGGCCCAGGTGGGGCGTTCCTGGCGTCGTCGAATTCGCCGTTCGAAGCGAAGCTCGACCACGCCGACATCGCGCTGCTGACGATTCCCGGGGCGGAGATGGACAACCGCCTGCGCCCCGGGGCGCGCCGGTCGGCATCCCGGATTCTCGACATCAACCGCGGCTTGGGCCGGGTCCTCGTGGGCATCCTGGGTGGACTGTTCGCTCAGCGAGCACACCTGTCGGCCGCCGAATTCGATGCGGTCTGCGATCGGCTGGTCGATCTGCTGTGCATGCTCGCCGTCGGTGACGACCGACCGGACACCGAGGGCGGCCTGGGCGAGGTCGAAGCGATGGTCAGACGATACGTGCGAGAGCACGCCACCGATCCAGGGCTGACCGGCGCCACGGTGGCGCGTGCCCTGGGCTGGTCGCTGCGGCAGGTTCAGCTGGCCATGCAGCAGGCAGATACGACGCCCAGCGAACTGATCCGGGAAGAACGACTCGCGCTTGTACACCAACGGCTGCGCAGCCCTGTTCACATCGTCATCGGCGAGCTCGCCCAAAGCTGCGGCTTCTCCTCCAACAGCGCACTGAGCACCACCTTCCGTCAGCGCTACGGCATGAGCCCTCGAGAATTCAGAGCGCAATATCTGCTGGACGCATGCGACACGACCGCGGGGAACGGCACCGGGAAGCCGACGAAACTCTCCAGCCAGTCCGGCTCGTCAACGTCTGGCCCTAGGCTTCCGCGAGTCCCCCTGTCGGCTGTCGCCGGCGAGAGTCCAGAACGGCCTCCGCCCTCAACGGCACAACGCCGCAGGCCCCGAGCCGGAGCGGCATGAATTGGCCCCTGCCCCAGACCAGGATCGAGCTCATCGAGACCGGCCGCATCAAAGTCGACCACCAACTCGTACGGACCGCCCTCGACGAAGCCGGCCAGACGGCTGAGCCAGGCCAGTCACCCTTCTCGGAGGACCCAGAAGGACGGCTGGCCGTGGGACAGTACTGCTGGACCGCATAGACGGGGCGTACGTCCTCTGGTTGGAGAGCGTCGATATGACCGAGGCAGGGCGGAACGGGGTGCGGCAGTCCGCCACGGCCGGTGCGATCTACGGGACGATCGCATCAATGGCCGTGGTTGCCGGCGGCGCGCACAACACCGGCATCGGCCGGCTGCTGGTGGTGACGGTGCTGACCCTGGTGATCTTCTGGCTCGCCCACGTGTACGCCGAAGCGCTCGCCCACCATCTCAACGCGGCGGATCGGCTGGACTGGGGTGTTGTGCGGACCGCGATGGCCAAGGAATGGCCGCTGGTGACGGGGCCACTGCCGGCCTTGGCTGTTCTGGCGCTCGGCGTTATCGGCGTCCTGCCGGACGAGCGCGCGATCAGGCTCATGTTGTGGTGCGGTGTCGCGCAACTCCTCGGCTGGGGAATCACCTTCGCCCGCCGGCAACATTGGGGCTGGACGATGGCCCTGACCACCG